>CAVPFI010000001.1:0-126672 GCA_963703685.1 uncultured Acidobacteriaceae bacterium
CGATGTTCGAGTAGCCGCTTTCTTCGTTACTCGAATTCAAGGCCTTCGAAGCGTAGCGATTGGACGTCCCGTCGGTTACTGCCGAGTCTGTATACGATGTGCTCCTATTCAGCGCGGAGTTGATCTTGGAAAAAGATTCGCATACAAGAGATCAAACGGTGATTTTAGTGATTGGATCTTCCGCGGATAGTGAGTTCGGCCTCGGCCGACACGTCTGCCAGCGTCACGTGGAGGGCGTGTTGCTTCGGGTCATAGGATGTCTTCAACGGATACGTGCTGCTGGAAAACTTCGCTTCGGCGTGGGCGGACGGCCAGTCGTAGATGACCACTTCGATGAACTTCCACCACGGTGTGTACGAGCCTTCCCGCCCATGGAACTTCAGGCGCATGGAGTTGGCGTCGGACTGGCAAGTGAAGGTCTGGCGGAGAAACTCGCCTTGCTGATAGCGGAAGGTATGGCCGTCGTCGAGATAGATCGTGCCCATGCACTCGGCGCCCGGATAGACCTGAAGCTGCAAGGGGCCACTGGGAATTTCGTCGGTGTTCTGGATCAGCGGCTGCAGGGGCAGGATGCTACCGCCGCGAACGTACACCGGCATGGTGTCGAGTGGAGGATGAATTTCGCGAGGACCGGCAGCTTTACCGCCCGAGTTGACGACATCGACGATCGAAGGCGGTTGCGACGATGCACCCATCTTGAGACCAGTCCAGAAGTCGTACCAGTCGCCCTTGGGAAACGAGACGGCGTAGTCATCCATTGTTTCGGCGAATGGCGGGGGAGCGATCAACAGGCTCGCCCCCAGAAGAAATTCCGTGTCGAGATGATCGAAGCCAGTGGCGAACACGTCGGGAAATTCGAGGAAGACGGGACGCATGAGCGGAAGGCCAGTGCGCGCGGACTCGTCGGCCAGCGCGTAGATGTAGGGCAGCAGACGATAGCGGGTTTCAATGTAGCGGCGGCGAATGGCTTCCTGCTCCGGCCCATTGTTCCAGATTTCGTGCGGCAATGAACCCTTGGTGGCGTGGTCGCGAAAGAACGGAGAGAATGCGGCCTGCTCAACCCAGCGCGTGAGCAGCGCGGGCGACGGTGAACCGTTGAATCCGCCAACGTCGGCGCCGACAAAAGGGATTCCGCTGATGCCGAGATTGAGCACCATCTGCGTTGCCAGACGGAGATGGTTCCAGGTCGCGGAGTTGTCGCCGGTCCAGGTGAAGCCGTAACGTTGGCCACCGGCATACGTGGCGCGCGTCAGAACGAACGGCCGCTCGTCGGGACGCAGTTTGAGCAGGCCATCGAAAGTGCCGCGGGCATTTTCCAGTCCGACAATGTTGTGAATCTCGGCGTGGGTAGCCGTGCGCGTAGCGAAACCGGGCTCTTCGATGCGATGCACAGTGTCGAGCGGCATGGTCTTGCCAGGTCCGTCGAAGACCGACGGTTCGTTCATGTCGTTCCAGAACCCGGCAACTCCGTCCTGAACAAATTGATGATAGAGACTGCCCCACCATTCGCGGGTTTGGGCACGGGTGAAATCGGGAAAGACCGCGGGGCCGGGCCACACGATGCCGACGAACTCCGAGCCATCCGGTTTTTTGACGAAGTAATCGCCGGCATGGCCGGTGTCGTACGGTTCGTAGTTCTGATTGGGCAGATGCGCGATGTGCAGGTCGGTGATGTTGACTAGATGAAAGTGCTGCTTGCGCAGATCGGAAACGAGTCCGGGAAAGTTGGGAAAAGTTTTGGGATTGACCGTGAAAGGACGATTCCGGTCCTGATAGTCGATGTCGAGATAAACGACGTCGGAGGGAATCCTGTCGGCGCGGAGGCGATCGGCGATCTGCTTGATCTGCGATTCCGGAGTGTAGCTGTAGCGCGACTGCTGGAAGCCAAGCGCCCACAGCGGAGGAAGAGGAGGCGTTCCGGTGAGATAGGCATAGCCCTCGACGACCTGTTTCGGCGTAGGGCCGTAGAGAAAGTAGTAGTCGAGCGGTCCGCCCTCCGCACCGAAGGAAATGGCGTCCCGCGCCTGCTTGCCGAAATCGAACCAGGTGCGCCAGGTGTTGTCGAGGAAGATCCCGTAACTGCGAGTGTTGTTGATGGCGAGGAAGAAGGGAATGCTTTTGTAGAGCGGGTCCGTTGACTCTTGCGGACCAATGTCGGTATTCCACAGCGTGTACGCCTGCTCTCTGCGATCGAAGGAGCCGGTCTTGTCGCCGAGTCCGAAGTAGTGCTCATCGGCAGGCATTTGCTTGGAAATAGAAAAACCTCCGAACGCGAACTGAATGGGGCGGCCGATGGCGTCGGCAGAGACGATGTTGCCGGCAAGGTCGCGAATGACGATGCGGAGGGGATTGCGCTCCACGCGGATTTCGAGCGATGCGGTGCGGAAACCTACGAACGCGGCATCCTGCGCCGACTGTGCGTCGAGCCGCTTTACATCGATGGATTTGCCGCGCGGACCAGGAAGCACGGCCCAGGAAGCGTCCTCCGGTAGCGTGCCGGGAGCGACGCGCACGCGAATAATGTCATCGCGAAGCGCGGTGATGCGCACAGTCGTCGAGCCCGCCTGAACTTCGATGCCGTCCCGCAGCGGATTAGAAGTGGTTACGGCTTCGATCGTAGTTGAAGGCTGTGAAGCAGCGGCGGTCTGCGCGAGCACGGACGCCGAAATAGCGACGGCGAATCCAAACAGCAAAACGCTAAATCGTTGGCGGCGGGAAGCTGGCATCAAAGGAACTCTTTTCGGAAACGATTTTTCCAGGCAGCAACATCATACTAACTCGAACGGAAACATTTAGATGGCCTTCGCCCATCGGCACCTTCGATCAGTTCGACGAGTATCTGGGGGAAGGCATAAGCTCTCGTGCTGGAATTAAGAGAATGACTGTTCCTTCCAGCGGTATCATATTTGCGTTTCCAACTCAGTTGTAAGAATGAGGCAGATCCATGCAAGCAGAAACTGCTACCGTTTCGAAGACGATGCTGTGGACGGGACGGATCATGAGCGCGGTGCCAGTTTTGCTGACGCTCTTTGGAGCAGTCATGAAAGTGGCCAAGGTAGCTGCGGCGGTGGAAGGGATGACTCGCGCGGGAATTCCCGAAAGGCTGGTTGCGCCAATCGGAGTTCTCGAGTTGATATGCGTTGCGACTTATGTGATACCGCGCACCTCAATGCTGGGAGCGATTCTGCTGACGGGCTTGCTGGGTGGCGCAACGGTTACGACGCTGCGCATTGGAGATCCCACGTGGCCGATGCCTGTGGTTCTTGGCATGATGGCGTGGGGCGGACTGTACTTGCGGGACGTGCGGCTGCGGGCGCTGATTCCGCTGCGGAGGAGTCAGGCAGCAGGGACCTAGAAATACGGCCTCGGTTTTGGTGGGCCTTGTTTTGCCTTGCGGACGGGCGAAAGCGCCCGTCCCCACACTAGCCGAGCCCACATTCAATTGCGTAGGAGTGGCCGCGTCAGGCAGGTGGGGCCGCCGCTGCCGTTGATGCAGAGTTCGCTGCCGGGGAAGGTGTGAACGTCGAATCCGGCGTGGCGGAGGCGGGCATTGGTTTTGTGATTTTCTTCGATCGCCAGCAGACGCTTTTTGCCCAGCGCAAGGACATTGCAGGCAAGAGTGCCGCGCTCGGAGTCGTCGATTTGGATAAATTCGTAACCGCGCGACTCGAGCAGTTCGACTGTCTCGACTGCGAGCCAAGGGAGATCGACCAATGCGGTGTGTTCGTCGAGCAGGCTGATCAACGACATCAGATGCAGGCAAGCTGACGGTCCGGGACCGTAGGGAAGCGGGGCGGATAGAACTGTACCTCCGTGGGGCGCGAGCAGGGTGCGCACCTGCGCGATGCCGGCCGGGTTGGTGCGGTAGCCATGACCGATGAGCAACGTGCTTGAGTCGAGCCAGAGGATGTCTCCGGCTTCAGTGGTCCCAGGTGCGGTGATCGCGCCAAGGGTTGGAATGCCCATGACTTCGCATGACGCGCTCTGGTGTCGGGCCTCAGCCACACGATTCGCTTTGCCGGCGCGCATGAGGATCAAGCCGAAGTCCGTGGGCAGCGAGGCGTCGTGGGCATAGACGGCATCGAGAGAGAGTTGGTCATCCGGAGGGAGTTCGACAACTTCGGCGCCGGCGTTCTTCAAACCACTCACCAACGCGTCGTGTTGCGACTGAGCTTGCTCGAATTCGGGAGCATGATGGAAGCCGAGTTCGCGCCAACGTTCGCTGCGCTCCGGTTGATTCCATCCTGCGGTTCGAGGGGAGCACACCAGCACACTCTGGAGGGCTCCGACCATGGAGTGTCCGTTGAAAATGACGTCCGTTTCGGATCTGGGCAGCCTGGGCCTCCTCGTTTGGGTCAGAAGAACTCGGATAATTTTAAGGCAGGGACGGCGGAATTCAGAAATTGATGCGTGAAACCTAGTCTTTCACGGGCTTAGTCTGCGGGAGATCTTCAGGCGTCCGAGTCCGTGTCCGCAGGTTTCTTTCGCCCTTTCAGGGCTTGCCAATTTTCCACTTCTTTACTCACGGCCTGCGCCCTGATCTACATTCTGTCGCCGCTTCGCGCCTGAGAAGTGGGACCTTCACTCGGACATGGAAAACGATACGTTGGCGTCTTCCGGCAGCATCAGGTCGTGCACGCTGGTCGAGCCTTTCCGTTTGCTGTGAGCGCTGCGCCTGCTCAGCCAGCGCTTCAGATGCTTGCGTGCCGCGGGCGTAAGCTTGGTAAAGAATAGTCCCGCACGGCCTTGATCGCTGGCCCAGACGACGTCGGCATGTCCTTGCAGGGTGAAATCAGTACCCGGCAGCACACAGCGAAACGCCAGGTTTGAACTGATGGGCACAGGTTCGGTGGCTTGTACTGCGAGGCCGTGCTCTCCGATATCGATGCTGACGCCGGAAAGCCTTCCGCTTTCGAGCTCCAGATAGACCAGGGTTTTTATTTCATAACGCGTGGACTTGCGCTGGTTGGTATTCCTGTTTTTTCTTTCGGCCTTAAGCGCCTCTTTTAACTGCTCGGCATCGAGGGGGCGGTAAAGGATTCGGCTGGCGCCGGACTGGAACGCTTGGCCAGTCCCGGGCCAGGCACGGCTGGCCACCGCCAGCAGCGCCGGCTTTTGGCCGGGCGGCAAAAGAGCTGCCATGCGAACGATCTCTTCGGCTCCATCCAGATCAAAATCTACAATCAGCGTGGAGCAGCGGCCGGCCATGACTAATTCCAGCGCCTCATGACCTGATGAACATTTCATCGAGTCGATTCCAAGCTCGTGGAGCGTGGCTTCTAGCGTTGGAAGAGATCGTTTGTCTTGGCACAGAACGGCGGCAGAGTGGCGCATGAGTTACAAAGTACGGGCTCTGGAAGAGCCGGTAAATGTCACAGCGGTAATCGTTGGATTGGTTACTGAAGCACTCTGTAACCCATAGAGAATGATGGTGTTGCTTTGCAGCATAAGCCTGCCGGGTCAGCCGGGCTGTCGAGTCTCCGCTGGACGTACGGGCGAAGGCGCCCGTCGCCACATGGGCGGTGCACACGAAGGGGCGCTGTTATAATCGAGAATTGCGCTGATGACTACGAAGCGACTGATTCGATCTACTACAGTTTTGTCGGTTCGCCGCAACGGCAAAGTCGTTCTTGCCGGTGACGGGCAGGTGACTTTGGGCGAGTCGGTGATCAAGCATTCGGCCAAGAAGATCCGGAGGCTTTACAACGATAAGATTGTGGCCGGTTTTGCGGGATCGACTGCGGATGCATTTACTCTGTTCAGCCGCTTCGAGGCCAAGTTGGAGCAGTATCACGGAAATCTGGGGCGGGCGGCGGTGGAACTGGCGCGGGACTGGCGCACAGATAAGTTCCTTCGGCATCTGGAAGCGTTGTTGCTGGTGAGTGACAAGGAGCAGACGTATCTGCTCAGCGGGCAGGGAGATGTAATTGAGCCCGATGGTGCGGTGGCGGCAATCGGGAGCGGCGGGCCCTACGCGCAGGCTGCGGCGCAGGCGCTGGCGGAGCATACCGAACTTTCCGCTCATCAGATTGCCGAAGAAGCTATGAAAATTGCGGGCAAGATGTGCATTTATACGAATGATAAGGTAACGATTGAAGAACTGTAGACCTCGGACGTCGGACCTCAGACGTCGCACTTCAGACTTCAGCCCAAGGCGACTCGAGGTTTGACGTCCGAAGTCCAAGGTCTGAAATTCCCTATGGCTATTTATCTTCCATCTTCCGCTGAAGAAGAACAGCTTGCGCTCGATGAACTCACTCCGCGCGAGATTGTGGTTGAGCTCGACAAACACGTGATTGGCCAGAAGGACGCCAAACGCGCCGTGGCCATTGCGCTGCGCAACCGCATGCGCCGGCAGAAACTGTCTCCGGAGCTCGCCGAAGAGATCATTCCAAAGAACATCATCATGATCGGGCCGACTGGCGTGGGCAAAACGGAAATTGCGCGGCGGCTGGCCAAGCTGGCGAATTCGCCGTTTCTGAAGGTGGAGGCTTCGAAGTTTACCGAAGTCGGCTATGTGGGGCGCGACGTCGAATCGATGGTGCGCGATCTTGTGGAGATCGCGATCGACAATGTGCGCGAAGAAAAGTTGGAGGATGTCGCCGACAAAGCCGAGTTGAATGCGGAAGAGAGGCTGCTGGATATTCTGCTACCGCCATCGCCTACGCCGAAGCCGGACGGAACCTCGACTTCTGGAGGTGTAGTGATTGACGGGAGTACGTCTTTGACGGAATCTTCGAGCCGGACGCGCGAAAAGCTGCGGCAGCAATTGCGCGAAGGGAAGCTGGACGATCGCACGGTGGAGATCGATGTGCGCGAACGCAACTTCCCGTCGTTCGAAATCATGACCAACCAGGGCATGGAGGAGATGGACGTCAACATTAAGGACATGTTGCCGAACATCTTCGGGCAACGCACCAAGAAGCGGAAGATGAAGGTGAACGAGGCGTTCGAATATTTGATCCAGGAAGAAGAACAGCGGCTGATTGACATGGACCAGGTCACGCGCATGGCGATTGATCGCGTGGAGAATTCGGGCATCGTATTCTTAGACGAGATTGACAAGATTGCCGGCCGCGAAGGCGGACATGGGCCGGACGTTTCGCGAGAAGGCGTGCAGCGGGATATCCTTCCCATCGTGGAAGGCACCACGGTAAATACGCGCTATGGAATGGTGCGCACCGACCATATTCTGTTTATTGCGGCGGGCGCGTTCCACGTGTCCAAGCCCAGCGATCTGATTCCCGAACTGCAGGGGCGATTTCCGATTCGCGTCGAGTTGCAATCGCTGACCATGGGAGACTTCGTGCGGATTCTTACCGAGCCGAAATCGTCACTGGTCAAGCAATATACCGCGCTGCTTGAGACCGAGGGGGTGAAGCTGGAGTTCACGCCGGAGGCGCTGGATGAGATTGCGCACTTTGCCTTTCGCGTAAATGAGAGCACGGAGAACATCGGGGCACGGCGGCTACACACCATCATGGAGCGCGTGCTCGACGAGTTGAGCTTTGATGCGCCGGAGAAGAAGGGCGAGCATGTCACGATTGACGCGGAATATGTACGGAAGATGCTGACTGACATTGTGAAGGATCAGGATTTGTCCCGATATATTCTGTAGGAAATTTTGAACCACAGAGGTCACAGAGAAGCACAGAGGAAACTTGAGAGATTCTCCTGTGTCTCTCTGTGGTTCATCTTTTGGCTCTATCTTGACCATGAAGACCAAGCTCGCGTCATTTGAGGCGTTCCAGGCACAGCTAGCCTTGCCGATCGGAGTCGCAAATGATGGGGCTGCGTCCGGGAGAAACTCCTTGCGCGCACGCATCACGACGGCCTTGAAGGATCTTCCAGCCGTTGCTCCTTGTGGTCGAGGAGATCGTTGAGTTCCTGCACCAGTTTTACGAACTTGTCATGATCTTGTTCCTTTGCAATCCGCTCGCACAGGAGGTTCATGCGTTCTCTTTCATCAGGGGTCATGGAAGCCTCAGGGAAGTGGATCTTAAGCAAAAAAAGAGATTTAACCCATATGATATATCGGCGTCAACCTGGGAATTCTTGATTCTTTGTATGATGTCTTACCGAGTCGACAGCAAGTTATTGAAAAGGAATGATTCTCAGGCGGTACTAATTTGAGGCCGGTCGCGTGGAAGGCTAGCTTTGGACGTCGCGCCTCTCTTCCGGATGGGCGCCGCCGAGGAAACGCCTCGCCGCCAAACCTCTCAGACGCTCCATCTTCTCGTGGATGGCGGACAGCAATCTTTGAAGGATTGTCGAAACTTCTTCAGGCGGCGCGTCGGATAACTGACGGCTGAGATGGCGGATTCGGTCGTCGACTCGTCGCGAAGGCATGGGGGAGTACACGAGTGCCTTCAGAATGATTGCTGATTTTCCGCAAGTGTACGATACCGGACATACTGTAGGTCGGGTATCCAACCATAGTCTTTCCCTTAAGGGTTTTCCTTTAGGTACCGAACCTTTCGGCGACGCGTGCCCTCGCTTTGGCCGCTTCCTCTTCGCGATTCTTGGGCGGAGCCGTGGTTTCCAACGAACGCAGCAGCCGAGTCGAAATCGCCGCCACTTCCTCTACCGCAGCCAGGAATGAATCCTCGTTGGCCTTCGACGGCTTATTGAAGCCGGTAATTTTTCGCACGAATTGCAGCGAAGCCGCGCGTACTTCGTCGTCGGTCACCGGCGGATCGAAATTGAAAAGAGTCTTGATATTTCTGCACATGAACTCAAAACCTCGCTTACTCAAATGTGGGGACAGCCGCCCTCGGCTGTCCGGTCAAGCGAAACTCGGCGGTCTACCGTTCTTAACCTGCAAGCTAAATATTATCAAGCGATCAGTGGACCGCTTGCTCAGAATCCTCATGCTATAATTCTTTATTCTCAGTCGCTTAGAGCACGGAGGACTGTATCGATAAACGTTTTATCCGCACCAACGATCGCATTCGGGCGCGCGAAATCCGCGTGATTGATGACGATGGGCAGCAGCTTGGCATCATGCCGCCCTACGAAGCCATCAAGAAAGCCCGCGAACAGAATCTGGATCTGGTCGAAATTTCGCCCACCGCGCAGCCTCCCGTGTGCCGCATCATGGACTACGGGAAGTATCTTTACCAGCAGGAAAAGAAAGAGCGCGAAGCCAAGAAGCACCAGAAAACCATCACCGTAAAAGAGGTCAAGTTCCGCATCAACGTGGACGACCACGATTACGAAACGAAAAAAAATCACGTGCTGCGCTTCCTCGATGAAGGCGACAAAGTAAAAGCCACCATCTTCTTCCGCGGACGCGAGATGACGAGAACCGGCCTGGGCCGCCAGATCCTAGAGCGCCTGATCAGAGACGTAGAACCGCACAGCATCGTAGAATTCCGCCCCCGCCAAGAAGGAAATACTCTTCATGCGATCCTGGCGCCTAAGAAGACGGAGAAGGAGCGGGAGAAAGAGAAACACAAGGCTGCGGCGCAGAGCGCGCCCGGCGTGCCTGCGGTGCAGATTGCCAAGCCGGCGTCGTAGGATTCCTCGCTGCGCTCGGAATGCTGGTCTCGTCCGAGCGGTCCATGTGGAATTGCGAGAGCGAACTTTAACTGACAGCTGATGGCTGAAAGCTGACGGCTGTTCTTCGAGGACTTTATGCCGAAATTGAAAACGCACAAGGGCGCTGCCAAGCGCTTCAAAGTAACCGGGACGGGGAAGATAAAGCGGGGGCGGTCGCACCTGCGGCATATTCTGACGTCGAAGAGCAAGAAACGGAAGCGGAACCTGGGATCGCCGGCGCTGGTCAGCGACGGGGATAAGCGCAAGGTTAAGCGCATGATTCCGTACCAGTAGAGGCGATTGTTGATTTTTGATTGCTGATTGTTGATTAAAAACCATGGCTTCCGGCAATGGGTTGTCAATCAACAATCAAAAATCATCAATCAACAATTGCTTCAGGTGTGTGAAGAGGCCGAGAGATTGCCGCCATGGCGAATCGTCCTTGCCTCCAGCCGCCAGTACTTGAAATAAAAAAGGAGAATACCAATGCCTCGTGTAAAACGCGGGACTAAACGCCGCGCCAAACGCAAGAAGATACTGGACCGCGCAAGCGGTTACTTCCTGACTAAATCGAAGCTGTACCGCTCGGCGAAAGAAGCCGTCGAGCGCGGACTGAAGTTTGCCTACTCGGGACGCAAGCAGCGCAAGCGGCAGTATCCGTTCGCTGTGGATCGTGCGCATCGGCGCGGCCGCCAAGCTGAATGGGATGAGCTACAACCAGTTCATCCACGGGCTAAAGGTTGCGGGGATTGAACTGGATCGCAAGATTCTGGCGGATTTGGCGGTGAAGGATCCGGCGGGATTTTCGAGTCTGGCGACGCAGGCGAAGGGCGCGATTGAAGGGGCGGCGTAGGAGCGGCTTCGCGCGTTCGGCTTCCGGCTTCCGGATCTAAACTTTCAGCTATCAGATATTCGCTGTCTCATCTCAGTTATTGTCATTCCGAGCCGCTCGCAGCCGCGCAAGGCGCGGCGAGGGCGAGCGAGGAATCTGCTTTTTGCTAGTGGTGAGAGAACAGCAGATTCCTCTCCTCTGCGCGGTTCGGAATGACAAACCTTTTTGGAATGCTCGCCAACATGCTCTACTCTGTTCCCAAACTTACGGACTATTCGGAGGCAGCGCTGGACAAAGCGGCGGGCGAGTGTTTTGCCGCGTGCGAGGCAGAGGCCGAGGAAGTCCGCAACGATCCGGAACTGAGGTCGTTTCGTGACCGGTGGATGGCGCGGAAGAATGGGATTCTCACACAAATCAACGACCTGTGGCTGAAGGGGGCGCCGAAGGAGAATAAGCGCGAAGTCGGCAAGCGGGTCAACATGATCAAGGGGCATGTCGAGGAACAGATCGAGATCTTGAAGACGCGACTGATTGCTGCAGTTGAGGACACCACCGGTCTCGGCAATGTCAAGACAGCCTCGGTTGGACGCGTCGATATCTCCCTTCCCGGCGTGCGTCGCCCGATTGGGGCGGAGCATCCGGTGATGCGTACTTGGCGGGAGATTGTTGCGGTATTTCAGAAGTTAGGGTACTCCGTCGCCGAGGGGCCTGTGGTGGAGACGGATTACTACAACTTCGAAGCGCTGAATTTTCCGCCGAACCATCCGGCGCGGGATACGCAGGATACTTTATTTATTGCGGGGCAACACGATAAGCCGCGGCGGGAGCGGTTGCTGCTGCGCACACATACTTCTCCCGTGCAGATTCGGACGATGGAGAAGATGCGGCCGCCGCTTCGCATCGTGATTCCGGGGACGGTGCATCGCAACGATCCTCCGGATGCGAGCCACTCGCCGATGTTTCATCAGATCGAAGGGCTGGCGGTCGATACCAAAATTACGTTTGGGGATTTGAAGGGGACGCTTGATCACGCCATGAAGGCGTTGTTCGGATCGTCGGTGAAGACGCATTTCCGGCCTTCGTTCTTTCCGTTTACCGAGCCTAGCGCGGAGCTTTACGTCACTTGTTTTATTTGCGGGGGGAGCGGGAAGCGTGGGACTGAACTGTGCCGTCCTTGCAAGCAGACGGGGTGGATTGAAGTTTTGGGGTGCGGGATGGTGGATCCGAATGTGTTTGAGTTTGTGAAGGACAATGGGTACGACCCGCGGAGAGTTTCGGGATTTGCCTTTGGCATGGGTGTCGATCGATTGGCGTTGTTGAAGTATGGAGTGGATGATATTCAGTTGTTTTTTCAGGGGGATGTGCGATTTTTGCAGCAGTTTGGGTAAAGCGGCTCTTAGCTATTAGCTCTTGGCTTTTAGCTAAGAGCCAAGAGCTAAAAGCTGATCTCATGAAACTCTCTTCCAATTGGATTCGCGATTTTGTTGATCTTTCCGTCGACGACCGGCGGCTCGCTGAAGACTTGACTAACTTTGGGATTGCGGTTGAGGGGATCAGCGGCTCCGGAGTCGATACGGTGTTTGAGATGGAGATTGGGACGAATCGGCCGGATGCGATGAATCATTATGGGGTGGCGCGGGAGGCGGCGGCGATTTATGAAGTTGATTTGAAACCGCTGTCAGGTGTCAGCTCGCAGCTTTCAGCTGCGGCAAAAGCTGCGGATTCTCGTGGGGCGAATGACGCGGCGTTGAAGGGCCGCTCTTCCACGGTATCTTATGCGGCGTTCCCGATTACCGTTGAGGAGCCGGGGCTTTGTCCTCGATTTTCGGCGCGGGTGATTCGCGGGACTCGCATCAAACCTTCTCCTGAGAAGGTTGCCCATCGATTGGCGATTGCTCGATCAGCGCACGATTTCGAATGCGGTCGACGCGACCAATTATGTGCTTTGGGAGATGGGGAAGCCTACGCATGTGTTTGACATGGATTTACTCGAGGGCGGGACGGATCGTGGTGCGGAAGGCGCGGGACGGGGAGACGCTTCGCACTCTGGATGGCGTCGAGCGCAAGTTGAGTTCTGAAGATCTCGTCGTCTGCGACGCTCGAAAGCCGGTCGGGCTGGCTGGGGTGATGGGCGGGTATGACACGATGATTACGGAGAAGACGCGGAACATTGTGATCGAGTCGGCGTGGTGGGATCCGGGGATTGTGCGGAAGATGTCGCGGCGGCATGGGCTGCATACGGATGCTTCGCATCGGTTTGAGCGCGGGGCGGATTTTGAATCGACTGTGGTGTCGTGCGATCTGGTGGCGCAGATGATTTTGGAGTCGGGCGGCGGGGAGTTGGTGGGCGACGTGGTCGATGTGGTGTCGCGGCCGATGGATCAGGCGCCGGTGGTGCTGCGGGTTAGCGAGGTGCGGCGCATTCTGGGCGGCGGGGCTCGACTCGGGAGAGATTTTTCGGCTGCTGAAGCGGTTGGGCTTTACGCTGATTCCCGAGGGGCAAGGGTGATGCGCAGTTTCGCGTGCATATTCCGAGCTGGCGTCTGGATGTGGAGCGCGAGATTGATGTGATCGAAGAGATCGCGCGGCTGCACGGGTATGACAAGTTTCCGAACACGCTGCCGGCTTATAGCGGCGCGGTGGTGGAGTTGCCGCATGCGGCTATGGATGCGGCTTTTCGCGAGCGGGCGTTGGCGTTGGGATATAACGAGGCGGTGTCGTTGACATTTATTTCGCATGCGGATGCGGAGAGGTTTGAGTCGGGCTCCGGCTTTCCCTCAGCGGCTAAAGCCGTCGGAGAGGGTGTCGATATGGCCCGACTGAAGTCGGGCGCTTCCCACCCGGCCGGGGACTGAAGTCGGGCGCTTCCCAAGTTCAACTCGCGTGCTGGAGTTGGAGAATCCCTTGAGCGAGGAGGCGTCGGTGATGCGGACGTCGCTGGCGCCGGGGATGCTCGATATGCTGGCGTGGAATTTGAATCGCGACGTGGCGGAGGCGCGATTGTTTGAGGTGGGCAGCATTTATGGGTTGTCGAGTGAGGGCCGCGTGGAACCGCGGCGGGCTTGTTTGGGGGCGACAGCGGCGGCAGTGCGGGCTGCCTTGCCTGTCGGTGGCGCGCTCGACGTTAGCAAGGACGAGCATGCGGCAACTGCGGAAATGTTTCGGGGATTCAAGGGGGATGCGGAGAATCTTTTGGCGGCATTTGACGGCGAGGTGAGTTATGACCGGGAGACGGCGGAGTATTTTCATCCGGGACGGTCGGCGCGGGCGCGGGTGAATGGCGTGGTGGTGGCGCAGTTTGGGCAGATTCATCCGGAGGTGGCAAGAGCACGGAAGCTGCGGCAGGACGTGTTTCTGGCGGAGTTTGATTTGGAGGCGCTGTACTCGAATGGGTTGCGCGTGGTGAAATTTTCGCCTTTGGGAAAATATCCGGCGGTGGAACGGGATTTTTCGTTTGTGTTTGAAGACGGCGTTTCGTTTGAGGAGATGCGAAACGTCGTGAGTGATTTGAACATCGCGGAATTACGGGAGTTTCGTCCGGTGGAGATTTTTCGGGGGGGAGGGATTGCGGCGGGGAAATATTCGGTGTTGTTGCGGGCGCGGTTTCAGTCGGCGGAGCGGACGTTGCGCGAGGATGAGGTGGCACAGTGGTCGGGGAAGATTGTGGAGGGGTTGCGTGAGTTGGGAGGAGTGCAGAGGGTGTAGTAAATCGCCACTTCTCGCATAGAAAATTCCCACTTCTCGCAAAAGAGCCGAGAAGTGGGGCACCCGCACCGGCATGATCAAAACTCCTAAGGTTAAAATCCCCACCCTCTCGCGAAAAGCGCGGGAAGGGTGGGGCACCCGGAGTCAACAATTCCATGTAGCGGTGCCGACCGGAGTCGGAGAGTCATGTCCTCCTGTGCAAAAGGTAGGTGGTATGGGCTTGCGCGGGTGGGCGAGGGCGAGTACGATAAAGATGTTCTCATTTGGGCCGCGTTCCCGCGTGGGCCTTCCGCGCCAGCCGATCCGAGGCGGCGCCTTACGGATCCGAAAAACGAAATCGATAGAATTTAGGAAGTTTTTCATTCGCGAAAGTAGTTCGTGTTCAAGAGTTGGGGTTCGTTCCATAGTGTGTCCAGTAAGTGTGTCCAGTCGCCACCCGCAACTGCGTAGATCCGATTCGCTATACTCGGCGGAACTCTGCGCGAATGCGGTGGGAGTGCGCGGCTGGCGGGCCATTCGAAATTCTGTAAAATTCTGCAATACGTTATGTGACAGCTTGAGAGGACTATGAACGCAGGACCAGGAAGACCCTCCGGCGGCGGTGGAGGGGGAAGAAGAAGGCGGCGCGGACGCCGTCCTCATAATCAGCGCGGACAACGGCCAGGGCCGGGCTTGAGCCGGGAAAACAAAGACGGCATTTATACGGCGCCGATGGACCACAGTTATCGGGCGGCGCTGGCCGGAGGCAACAACAATGGGCACAAGGGCGGCGGTAGGCAGAGGCCGGGGTTTGCGGCGCAATATCCGCAACCGGAGCCGGAACCGTTGCCGGTGAATGGCGATGCGACCTCGCGCATTTTCGCGTTTATTGAAGATCTGTTTTTCATGGCGAAGATCCAGGAGACGGCGCGCAAGCTCAACGTGAAAGTTGAGTTCGTGAAGACGGACAAGGATCTGATGGAGCGCATGGAACAAAACGGCGAGGAGAAGCCATCGCTGATAATTTTCGATCTGAACCTGGCCAGCGTAAAGCCGCTGACCCTGATTCCGAAGCTGAAGAGCAAGCTGAAGAAGGGGACGTCGATAATCGGATTCCTGTCGCACGTGCAGGGAGATTTGAAGCAGAAGGCGCACGAGGTCGGGTGCGACATGGTGCTGCCGCGGTCGGCGTTTTCGCAGAATCTGCCGCAATTGTTGCGCAGGCATGGGGCGCCGGAGGACGTGGAGCCGACGGTGCAGTAGAGCTTTCCAGGTTTCCTGCGAACCGGTTCATCGCTAAGTTCGCGCTTATTGCCTCAAGTCACCTCGCGGGACAAGGCGCTCCCGCGGCCTGCCATTGTTTTACCTTCGCCCCAAACTCTTCATGCGGCATTGGCACAGGACTTCGCCCTTCTCCGGGGTTCCATCCCCAAGAGACGAGCTTATCTTCCGTAAGGTGTTCGACGAGTTGGGCAAGATTGCGGTTCCGGTTTTGTTTGGGATCTTTGATCGCCTCGCAAAGCTGGGCGTCGGTCAATCCCTGCCAGATCATGGGAGTCTGCGGAGGCGGCAGGCCCCAGCCGGGTGCGCCGGGTGGGAGATGGGGTCCCGTCAGATTGTGGTCTTGATGACAGGCGCTGCACTTTTCAGCAGTCACTCCGTGACCGTCAGGCCCCCGCCGCACGTTCATGGCGTGCGGATGCCCGTCATCTCCTTGCCGCGGAAAGTCTCCCTGGGAATGACAGTTCATGCAACGGGGGTGCCGCAGCACGGAAACAAATGCTGTAAAGAGAGTTCCATCTTCGGCCGCTACGGCAGGCGCAGTACTTGTTGACTTCAGCTTGGCGGCCGGTTCTGCAGCGGCTGTCGGGCGCCAGAGCCAGAGTGCCGCAGCGAGGGCGATACAGCAGACGAAGAAGATCATCCGAACCAAGTTGTGCAAGCTCTTCATACCGCCTCCGTCTCCGTTAGGCGGATGGGGAGCCGCCGGATAGGCTTGCCAGTGAGGGCGAAGATAGCGTTTGCAATCGCCGGGGCCGCGCAGGGAACTCCCGGCTCTCCGACTCCGCCGGACTTCTCGTTGCTCTCCACAATGTGCGTTTCGATTTCCGGGCACTCATTCATGCGCATTACCGGGAAAGTGTGGAAATTGGTTTGCTGCAATCTTCCGTTTTCGAAAGTCAGCTCCTGGAATAACGCTGCCGAGGCGCCGAAGATTGCGCCTCCCTCAGTTTGTGCCGCGATAATGCCGGGGTTCACGTACTGTCCGCAGTCGATTGCACATACGATGCGGTGCAGCCGAACCTTGCCGTCGGTGACCGAAACTTCGGCGACATTCGCCGCGTAGCTGCCAAATGCAAAATGGACGGCGATCCCCCTGCCCACCCCTTTTGGCAGCGGCTTGTCCCATCCCGCTTTTTGTGCGGCGAGATCGAGCACGCCAAGGTGACGAGGCTGCTTCAGCAATAATCCGCGCCTGAACTGGTAGGGATCTTTTCCTGCCAGGCCGGCGAGTTCGTCAATGAAACATTCAGTAGCAAATGCCGTGTGAGAGTGACCAACGGAACGCAGCCACTGCACGGGAACATTGATATCAGCGCGGTGCGATTCGACTCGCAGGTTCGGGATGGCGTAGGGAAGATCGTCAACGCCCTCGACGGATGCGGGATCGTATTCCTTCCCCTTCATCATCATGCCTTCGAAGGGTGTTCCCGCCATGATCGATTGCCCGACGAGACGGGAACTCCAACTGACGGGATTGCCAGTTGCATCGACTCCGCCTTCGATGGCATGCAGAAATGCGGGGCGATACCACCCGCCGGCCATATCATCTTCGCGCGTCCAAATTACTTTGACCGGAGCCCCTGCCGCCTTGGCGACGTGCACCGCTTCCACTACAAAGTCGGACTGCGGGTTGGCCCGGCGGCCGAAGCCTCCGCCCAAAAGAGTGGTGTGGAGCTGAACCTTCTCGTTGGGAAGTCCGGCGACTTTTGCGGCGTTGGCGCGATCGATCGTCTGAAACTGCGACCCTGTCCAGACTTCGCAGGAGTCCGGGCGCAGGTCGACCGTGCAGTTTAGCGGCTCCATCATGAGGTGCGAGAGATAGGGAACTTCGTAAACCGCCTCGATCTTCTTTGCTGCATTCGCCAGCGCACTGGCGGCGTCACCGTCGTTGCGGACAGTCTTACCGGGTGATTTTGCGCGGCCGCGGAACTCCTCCATCATCTGTGTGGTGTTGAAGGTTCGCATGCTGCCTTCGTCCCAATCCACGCGAAGAGCTTCCCGCGCCATCTTGGCTTGCCAGAAAGAGTCCGCGATCACCGCGACGCCGGCGGGAACGGCGACGATTTTGCGTACTCCCGGCATCGAACGGGCACGGGAATCGTCAAAGCTCTTCATCGTTGCTCCGAAGATAGGCGGGCGCGCGATCACGGCCGTAACCATGCCCGGCAATTTGACATCGATTCCAAAGACTGCCGAGCCATTCAATTTCTCTGGAGTGTCCAGCCGCTTGATTGGTTTGCCAATCAGTTTGAATGTCTTTGGATCTTTCAGTTGCACATGCGAGGGCGGCGTCTGCTTTGCCGCAGCGCCGACGAGCTGGCCATAGGTCAGCTTACGATTGGAACCGTTGAAGACTGTCCCGGATTCTGTACGGCACGCCGTCGCGTCCACGTTCCATTGTTGCGCGGCTGCAGCGACCAGCATCGCGCGTGCCGCGGCCCCCGCTTGCCGGAATTGCTCCAATCCCGACCACACGCTGGAGCTTCCACCTGTCATTTGCATGCCGAAGGCCGGATGGTTGTATTTGGGATCGACTGGAGCAGATTCAAAACTAACTTTTGTCCAGTCGGCATCGAGTTCCTCGGCCAGGAGCATGGGCAATGAGGTGTAGACACCCTGCCCCATCTCCGAATGGTTGACGATGACGGTGACCCGCTCGTCGGTTCCGATCCGCACGAATGCGTTCGGCATGAAAACATTGGCGGACGGCCCGGAGGAAGCCAGCTTAGCCGCTCCCGGTACATAGAAACCGAGTAACAAACCGCCACTGGCCGTCACTGACATCTTGATAAATTCACGGCGTTCAATACCGGTAGGTTCGGTTGCAGCGCGCTTCCGTCGAGTGCTCACTTGGCACCGTCCTTTGCCACCATCTCGGCAGCGCGGTGGATGGCCCGGCGGATGCGCGGATAGGTCCCACAGCGACAAATGTTGCCGGTCATCGCCTGGTCAATATCCTCATCGGTGGGCCGCGGTTTCTCGCGCAACAGAACAGCCGCGCTCATCAGTTGTCCGGATTGACAATAGCCGCATTGGGGAACGTCTTCTTCGATCCACGCGCGTTGCAGGGGATGACTGAGATTCGGCGCAAGTCCCTCGATTGTGGTCACCGCTTTTCCGGTCGCTCGCGATACGGGCGCAACGCAGGAGCGCACTGCCTCTCCCTCGATATGGACGGTACACGCGCCGCATTGCGCCATGCCGCATCCATACTTTGTTCCGGTGAGGCCGAGTTGCTCGCGGATAACCCATAGCAGTGGAGTGGAAGGATCGACGTCGAGATCGACGCTTTTGCCGTTAACGGAGAATCCGATCATGGTAGGTCTCCTGGTTTTCTCCTGCGTCAAACTGGCAGACGACGCTGCCGAGACGCCATCGATTTTACATCCGCGGCTGAAAAAGGTTGACCGCGATTCTCTATCCCGGGGGCCAGGCGAAGGGGCGGCCGCCGAGGAGATGGACGTGGAGGTGGAAGACGGATTGGCCCGCGCCGGGGCCGACGTTGAGGACGGTGCGGTATCCCTGCTCGAGGTTGCGCTGGCGGGCGATTTGGGCGGCGGCGAGGTGGCAGCGGCCGATGATTTCGGCGTCGGAGGCTTGGGCTTCTTTTAATCCCGCGAAATGTTTTTTGGGGATGATGAGGACGTGGGTGGGGGCTTGTGGGTTGATATCTTCGAAGGCGAAGACGTGGTCGTCTTCGTGGATTTTTTTGGCGGGGATTTCGCCGCGGAGGATGCGGCAGAAGAGGCAGTTGGGATCGATCATTTTCTGTTCACCGGGGTGCTTGCTTTGGGAAACGATAGCATTGCGGCGGCAGGATTGTCAGGGGGCCTCAACGGCTGAAGCCACGAATCCCGAGCGGCTTTTGTGGCACGACTGAAGTCGTGCCCTTCCCGGTTCGTGCTCTCTTATCTCGTGATGTCTGAACAGTCAAAGGCACGCGGGCGGGGACGCCCGCGCCACACAGAATCAATCCAAGCGAACCAGGAAGACGGAGCCTTCGGGGGTTTGGGTTTCGGCGGCTAGTTTTTGGGCGCGCGTGTGGTCGTCGTCGAGGACGCGGATGCGGATCCACCAGTCGCCGGCGGGGCTGGCGAAGCAGAGAACTTGGGCGGTGCGATACCGGCGCTTGAGGTGGTCGGCGAGTTTGGTGGCGGCAGGTTCGTGGGGGAATCCGCCGATTTGGACGGCCCATTTTCCGGGCGAGGCGGGTGATGCGGCGGACTGCATCAATTCCACTTTCACCTCGGCAACGCCCGGCTGGTAGACGTCGAGCTTCCTGGCGGCGGCCAAGGAAAGATCGACGACGCGTCCGGGGATGAAGGGGCCGCGGTCGGTGATGCGGACGAGCGCGGTGGCTCCGGTCTTTACGTTAGTGACGCGGACAATGGAACCTAGAGGATAGGTGCGGTGGGCGGCGGTCATGGCGTGCATGTTGTAGATTTCGCCGTTCGATCCGCGGCGGTTGTGGTAGGGCGGGCCGTACCAGCTGGCGAGTCCGGTTTCGGTGGCGACTGGGCGCGCATTCGCGGGAAGAGTGGGCTCGGCGAGGTCGGCCTCGGCACTCGTTTCCTCGCTGGGCTTGGGTTCGCGGGGCTTGGGAGTTGCTTTGTAGGGCGGAAGGTTTGCGGCTGGGATGGACTCCTTGGGTTCGGTCGACTCTGGGGGCGGCGGAGGCGCGGGAAGATTCACTTGCGCTGGTTTGGGATGGACGCAGGCGCTTAGAAGAAGGATTGCGCTGAGAACAAAAAATCGCAAGATGACGTCGATTAAAGGAGCGCGGCGCGGGGTTCTGGCGATTCTTGACGGCATCACTTGGGCGGGTGCTGGTGCTGCTCCATGTAGTCGGCAAATTCGGTGAGTTTCTTTGAGGCCACACGCAGCGCCTTGGTGGAGTGGGTGCGGACCGCGGGGACGACCTCGTCGTTGAGATATTTGATGAATTCGGGAATCTCTTTTTCCAGGCGCTCGGCGGCGTTGCCGATGGTTTGGCTGACGCGGGCCGAGGCGTCTTCGACTTTGCGGTTGAAGTCGGTCATGGTGGTTCTTGCTCCTTGCTCCTTGCGATGACGCGGCGTGAATGGGTACACGCTGGGTTGCGGAATGCCCGGCTGGATTATTATTTCGTGAGCTGAGGGTGAGGTCAATGGAGAGAGGGCGAATTTTGGTGGTTCATGCTACGAGCGTCGCGGCTCAGCTTACGATTACTCCTGTTGCCGATCTGCGCGAGATCCCTTCGCTCCGCCTGAAAAGCGGCTTCGCTTAGGATGACGCCCGGGGACTATATTCTCATTCTCTGTATTTAAATGCGGGCTTGGCATAATTAAATGCGGGCTTGGCGATGAATTGCCGGGAAGCTATGTCCAATAGCGATTTGCGAGAGCAAAGGTTCCGCATGCAGTTGTTGGCATGGTATGACCGGCATGCACGCGATTTGCCGTGGCGGGAGAGCTCCGATCCGTATCGGGTGTGGGTGTCGGAGATCATGCTGCAGCAGACGCGGGTGGCGGCGGTGATTGCGCATTATCACGAATTTTTGCGGCGGTTTCCGACGGTGGAGAAACTGGCCCGGGCGCGGGAGGCTTCGGTGCTGGCGGCATGGAGCGGCCTGGGATACTATCGGCGCGCGCGAATGTTGCATGCGGGGGCGAAAGTGGTGGCACGCCGGGGGTCGTTTCCAGCGACGGTGGAGGAATTGCGCGAGTTGCCCGGAGTGGGGCGGTATACGGCGGCGGCGATTGCCAGCATTGCGTTTGGGAAATGCGTTGCGGTGGTGGATGGGAACGTGGAACGGGTCCTGCAGCGGATTTCGGGGCGGCGGATGGGCGATGCGGATTTCTGGATTGCGGCGGAGGAGTTGCTGGATCGGGGACGGCCTGGTGATTTTAATCAGGCAATGATGGAGTTGGGGGCAGTGGTGTGCACGCCGCGAGGGCCAAGGTGTTTGGGTTGTCCGGTAGTGGAGTCGTGCGCTACGCGCGGGGAGTTGGCAGGCGCGTCGAAGCTGGCGCGGCAGAGGAAGCGGAAGATTCATTATGCGCTGGATTTTCGCGAGGGTGCCGTGTTTCTGGTGCGGCGGGCGCGCGAAGCGCGGCTGATGGCGGGGATGTGGGAATTGCCGGAGGTGGCGGGTCCCACAGGGGCTAAAGCCCCGCCCACTGAGGCGGGCAAGATCGCAGCGCTGAAAGCGCTGCGCCACTTAAAGGCTGAGGGCCTACCTGTGGACTTAGCTGAAGGGCTGGATCGTCGCAGAAGCGGCAACAGTTCAGAAGCTTGTTTCACGCTGAAACATTCGATCACGGTGACGGATTATACGGTGCGGGTGTGGCGAATGCCTGCGCCTTGGGAACATCGGGGCGAGTGGGTTGCCGTCGGACGGTTGGGACGGATTGCGCTTACCGGACTGGCGCGGAAGATTTTGCGGAAGGCGGGGATCGTTGCCGTTCCTGGCCCGAGCGGTCAGTAGATCGTCTTTCGCCCCGCTGGGGCTGTTATCGCTTGGTCTATTTCCCGCGGCTTGCGCCGTGGGCTGAATTCTTTCGCCGCTTCGCGGCTTTCGGCGATCGCGGGTGGTAGCGGCATTCTCTCCATCCGAAAGATGCGTACGCTCATCTAAAGTGGCAGTCAGCAGGTGCGAGGGTTTGTGCGCTCCTGGAGACTTCTTTGTGAAGGATGATCGAGGAGGAACGATGGCAGCATTGGCTGTGGGGACGAAGGCGCCAGAGTTTGAGTTGAAGGCGCTGGATGGGAAACGAGTTTCGCTGAGTGACGAACTTTCGCGCGGGCTCGTCGTGCTGGCATTTTTTAAAGTGTCGTGTCCGACATGCCAGTATGCGTTTCCGTTTTTGGAGCGATTGCATAAGGCTTACGGTTCCAAGGGCGTCAGGCTGCTCGGCATTTCGCAGAACGATGCTAAGGAGACGGCGGCGTTTATCAGGGAGTTTGGAGTGACGTTTCCGGTGCTGCTGGATGATACGCGGTCTTATGTTGTGTCGAATGCTTATGGGTTGACCAATGTTCCTTCTATCTTTTACGTCGTGCAGGATGGGGAGATTGAAGTTTCGAGCGTGGGATGGCTCAGGGCCGATTTCGAGAACATTAATCGGCGGATGGCGGAGGCGGGGAGGCTCGCGCCGGCGGTGATGTTCAGGCCGGGCGAGGATGTGCGGGATTTCCAGGCAGGTTGAGGGTCGAAGAATTAGCCGCCGGTCTGGCGGGATCAAAAGCGGGCGAGGGCGTCCGTCCCCACACGTCCTCACACGAGCTACTGCCGTTCCACATGAGCTACTTTGCTCCATAGTGAGTGCACTCTCGTGCAGCGGGGTGAGCCACTTCTCATGCAACCGGGGCGAGGCGGTCCTTTACAATCCTGCTAGACCTATACAAGAAAAGAGCTTCCCGGCTGGCGCGCCGCTTTGTTGGGGGAGAGACGTGTTTATGCGAGGAATACTGAGGATTATTGCGGCTTGTTTGATCGTGTGCGTTGGCGTGGCGGTGTGGGCGGCGGAGGGTGCGGCTGGGGGTTCGAAGGGGGCTAAGAGTGCGCCTTCGGTGAGGCTTCCCGGGCCGGCCTTTGTGGCGCTGGAGACGATTACGCCGGAGCATATTCGCTGGCACGTGCGCTATTTGTCGCACGATCTGCTGGAGGGGCGGGGAACGGGGCAGCGCGGCGGAGATATTGCGGCGGAATATATTGCCACGCAGTTTGCAGAGTATGGATTGAAGCCGGCGGGCGATCGCGGAACTTTCATGCAGAAGGTGCCGCTGGTGGGGATCACGACTTTGGCCGAGACGCAGTTTTCTCTGGTTCCGAAGCAGGGCGAGACGATGAACCTGAAGCCTCTCGACGAGTATGTTGCTTACGACCAGACGCAGCAGGCGCAGTCGGATGTAGACGCGGAAATCGTTTACGTGGGATATGGGATTGAAGCGCCGGAGTACAACTGGGACGACTATAAAGGGCAGGACGTGCGCGGGAAGGTTCTGCTGATGCTGGTGAACGAGCCGCCGTCGGACGATCCTAAATTTTTCAAAGGGAAGGCGCTCACCTATTACGGGCGCTGGACCTACAAGTATGAAGAGGCGGCGCGCAAGGGCGCGGTGGGAGTGATTCTGGTTCATCAGACGCAGATGGCGAGTTATCCGTGGGAAGTGGTCCGGAATTCGAATTCGGGGGAGAAGTCGTTCTTGAAGCTGGAAGGGCCCGCGCTGAAGGTGGCGTCGTGGGTGCAGTTGGATGTAGCCAAGCGGCTGGCATCAGGGTCGGGGATGGATTTGGACAAGATGACGCAGGAGGCGCAGTCGCGGGAGTTTCATCCGGTGAATCTGCGGGCGAAGCTGCGAGCGCGTATGGTGAGCAAGGTTCGTCATTTCGAGTCGAACAACGTCGTGGCGATCTTGCCGGGATCGGATCGAAAGATGGCCGCCGAGGCGGTGATGTATACGGCGCATTACGATCATTTCGGCATTCGTCCGGACATGCCGGGAGACAACATTTTCAACGGCGCTGAGGACAACGCTACGGGATGCGGAATTCTGATCGAGTTGGCGCGGGCTTTCGGCACGGCTGCGCAGAGGCCGCGACGTTCGATCCTGTTTGCAGCGGTGACGGCGGAAGAGCAGGGGCTGCTGGGGTCGGAGTATCTGGGGAAGCATCCGCCGATTGCGGCGGGAAAGATCGCGCTGGATTTGAATTATGACGATGTAAAGCCGCTGGGAGCGCCGGAGGAAGTGGAAGTCTCGGGAGCGGAGCGGACGACGTTCTATCCGGCAGTGGAGGCGACGGCGAAGGAGTTTCGGCTGGCGATTCGTCCAGATGCGCGGCCCGAGGCGGGACACTTTTATCGCTCCGATCACTTCAGTCTGGCACGTGTGGGGATTCCGGCATTTTCGATTAACGAGGGGATGAAATATAAGGGGCACCCTGAGGCTTGGGGGCTGGAGCAGGAACACGATTACGTCGAAAAGCATTATCACCAGCCGAGCGATGAGTATCATCCGGAGATGGATTTTGTGGGGGACTCGGCGATGGCGCGATTTGGGTTTGCGCTGGGTTGGGAAGCCGCGAGTTTGCCGAAGTTGATTGGGTGGCAGAAGGGCGATGAGTTTGAGGCGGCGCGGGAGAAAAGCCAGTAGATTGTGCTAGTGACGCGTCTTGGTCTCGGTGCCTGTTTTACAATCGTGTTTCGTTTTGGCTGTAGGGATGCTTCGACTGCGCGGTGAGGATCGCTGCGCTCTCCTCACCGCTTCGCTCAGCATGACGGTGCGTCTCAGCAACTATCGAGCCGAGGCGTTATTTCTACGTAATCATCTCAGCCTTTTTCTCTGCATCGCTAAACTCAGCGAGTAACCTAGGTAACTTTAGCGGCGCTTCCCTGCGTGCTAACCTCGACCTGTTCGTTTGAAATCAGCAACTTCCAAAGAGACTCCTGGTTAAGATGCCGCGAATTCCTATTTTTCGACTGGGCGGAGCGCCGGATAAGCCGACGGTTCCGAAGCTGGCTGCGTCGACGCCTTCCATCGTGCTGGAAGGACTCAGTGTGGGAGTCGACAACTTGCGGCATGACGTGGTGCTGAGTCCGCGATTTGTGGAGTTGGGGCGGGCGCAAATTGCGCGGTTGATTGCGCGGCACGGCGAGTTGGATGCGGTGTTGTCGGCGGAGCCATTGCGATCGACGCCAGGGCCGGCCTGGATGCGGAATCAGGCTGGGAAAGCGGCGCAACAGAAGAACGATCCCAGCGGGTGGAAATCGGCGCTGGCCGAACTGCAGGTTGGGTCACTGAATCGCGCAAAGAAAGAATCGCGGCTGTCGATCGACCTGCTGGCTCGGCTGGCAGTCACCAAGTTCGTGCGCACGGAAATGAACCAGCAGTTTTTGCAGGTGCTGGAGCGGTGCCGCGTACAGGTGAAAAGCTACGACAACATCCGGCAGGAGAGGGCGCATGAGTATCGCGAACGCCTGGCCGCGTTCCAGGTGCGGAAGAGAATCATTCTGCGCAAGACCGGGCAGGAGATCTTTGAGACTCTGCGTGAAGTAGAGAAGAGCACGCTGGCGCGCACGCGGCGGTCTTTATTTGGCGAAGAGACCAGCGACGGAAGCTTTTTCACTTATCCTCTGTTTCTGAATCGGCTGCTGTTTTCCGAAGACGGGCGGGACGACTACTTGTGTGCCGAGCATTACGTGATGATGGGGAATTGGGATCGCGATCCGGACCGTTATGGCCGGATGAGGGAGATTGCGTCCAATTTTCTTCGTTCGATCTATGGGGAGGAGGTCAACGCGGAAACGGTGGACTCGTGGATGAACGTTTCGGAGAATGCGCGGGAACTGGTGGGAACGGGGACGCCGGAAGATTCTGCCGAAGGAGCGGCGCAACAGGAGCGGTTGGCAGCGTGGGTGCGGCTGCTGGAAGACGAGCAGGTGATGGAGAATGTAATTGCCTCCTATCACGTTGTGCCGCTGTTGAGCGAGTATGCGCCGCGGATTAATCCCCAGCAGTTGAAGAATGCGCTTATCGACAGGACGGAATGCGATCGAGTGGAGCGCATGATTCACGAGCATGGCAAGCTTTCGCCGAACAGCTTGTATGCGGCGGTGGCGAAGGTTGCGAGTTGCCGCGGGGCGGAGCGGGCGAAGGTGGGAGCGCGGTTCCTGGGAGATTTCTTTCACTATCATCGCGATTTGCGGCGGCTGGAGGTGGTGAATGCCGCTATGGATTCGGTGAACCTGGCGGGAAACGAACGACTGCAGGAACTGTCGCGGGTCAACGGAACGCTCTACGAGTTTTTGCTTCCGGAAGAACAGGTGGAGACGGTCGCGGAACGAGTGTTGCGCCATGTGGTGATGAAGGCGGATGTGCGCGACTCGACGCGGCTGACCCGAACGATGATGGAGAAAGGGCTGAATCCAGCTTCGTATTTCAGTTTGAATTTTTACGATCCGGTGAACAAGTTGCTGGAGAAGTATGGCGCGCAGAAAGTGTTCCTGGAAGGTGACGCCATTATTCTGGCCATTCTGGAGCGCGAAGGGGAGCCGGGGCTGGCGGTAAGCCGGATGTGCGTGCTGGCGCGGGAGATCATCGAAATTGTGCGCGGGTATAACGAGCTGATGCAGCGATCGGGCATGCCACAGCTGGAACTCGGCATTGGGATTACTTCGCAGGAGTCGGCGCCGCTGTATCTGATGGACGGCGAACATCAGATCATGATTTCCGAGGCGCTGAACGAGAGCGACCGGCTTTCGTCGTGCAACAAGAAGGCGCGAAAGGTGATGGAGCCGCAGGCAGGGCCGTTCCACGTGTATGCTTTTCAGGCGGCCGAGCTGGACGAGAACGGGAACCCGGAAGATGTGATTCTGAGCTATAACCTGGGCGGGATCCGCATGAATGAAACCGCCTTCCGCAAGTTGCAGCAGGAGATCACGCTCGAGCCGCTGAAGGTGCGCTTGCCGGCGGCGTTGGCCGTATCGGATAAAGGAGACTACAAACTCTTCACCGCCACCGTTCCGGTAGACCGGGATATCTTCCGCAAGATTGTGGTGAGGGAGAGCCGGATTCCGCGGATCGACCCGGCAGATTTTTCGGTGAAGGGCTGGACCGAGCGGTCGTATTACGAGATATGCACGGATCCGGCGATTTATGCGGCGCTGGAGAAGAAGAAGGGTGCGGGAAGATAATCGCGTGTCGCCAGTTCACCGGTTTCAGGCGTAGAAGTCCTGTTCTCCAAGCTCTAGTCTTAAGCAATCCAATCTTAAGCAATCCAATCTTCGACCAATCCCCTCAGCAATCGAGTCTTGAGTGAGGAGCGTTTATAATCTTTGGTTTCGGCAGACCTGCCGCATCCTCATGGTTAAGGACATACTTTGCTCGATTTCTTAGGAGATCTACGACGAACTCATATGTGCGGGACGCTGCGCGCTTCGGACGCGGGCAAGAAAGCCGTGCTGATGGGGTGGGTGAACCGGCGGCGCGACTTGGGGAACCTTATCTTTATTGATTTGCGCGACCGGACGGGCGTGACCCAGGTGGTGCTGAATCGCGAACTGGACGCGGCGGCGCATGACAAGGCGAATACCGTGCGCAACGAGTATGTGATCGCGGTAATCGGCTCGGTGAAATTGCGGGACGCCGATACGGTGAACAAGAACATTCCTACGGGTGAAGTGGAGTTGGTCGCGCACGAGATTCGTATTTTGAACGAGTCGAAGCTGCCGCCGTTTTTGCCGTCGGACACCGCGTTGACCAATGAGGAGACGCGGCTAAAGTATCGCTATATCGATCTGCGGCGGGAGGTGATGCAGTTCAATATTGAGATGCGGCACAAAGTCGCTAAGGCGATTCGCGATTATCTTTCGGGGCAGGGATTTTTTGAGATTGAGACGCCGTTTATGACGCGGTCTACGCCGGAGGGGGCGCGGGATTATCTGGTGCCGAGCCGGGTGCAGCCGGGCACGTTTTATGCGTTGCCTCAGTCGCCGCAGTTGTTCAAGCAAATTCTGATGATTTCGGGATTCGACAAATATTTTCAGATTGTGCGCTGCTTTCGCGATGAGGACCTGCGGGCGGACCGGCAACCGGAGTTTACGCAGATCGATTTGGAGATGTCGTATCCGCAGCCGGAGCGGGTGTGGGAAGTGGTGGAGGGATTTCTGACGGCGGCGTTTCAGGCTGCGGGGAGCACGATCAAGTCGCCATTTCCGCGCATGGATTATGACGAGGCGATCCGGCTGTATGGGATCGACAAACCGGATTTGCGGCTGCCTGCGTTCACTGAGGTGCGGGAGTGTTTCACCGCGGAGAATCTGCAGGAGCTGGCGACCAATGCGAATCTGCCGGTGATTGCCGTTCGCACGCCGAAAGTCGGCGAGCTTTCGCGCAAGGAGCGCGATGACATCAAGCCGATGTTCCACGCTAAGGGCGGCGCGAAGATTTTCGAGGACTTCAAGCGCATTGGCAACAAGTTTCCCGAGGCTGCCGCCGCGATCGCGAAAAAGGTTGGGATGGAGGAAGGCGACCTGATCGTGCTTGTAGCTGGATCGGCGCAGGCGGGGCCGCAGACCGCGATGCCTGCGCATCGCAAGGTTGCGCCGGCGGAGTTGGCTATTTATGCCTCGGCGGGGCTGCTGCGGCTGGCGCTGGCGCAGAAGTATGCGGAGCGGCATGGCATTTTCAAAAAGTCGGGCGACGCGGCAAAAGACTTTCGATTTTTGTGGGTTACGAACTTTCCCATGTTTGAATGGGATGAGGGCGAGAAGCAGTGGATGGCGGCGCATCATCCGTTTACCTCGCCGCATGATCAGGACATGAGTTTGCTGGAGGCGGGCGTGGAGTCGGTGAATGATCCGCAGTCGACACTGAGCGCGGTACGGGCGCTGGCTTATGACGTGGTGTTAAACGGCACGGAACTGGGTTCGGGCTCGATACGTATTCACCGGCAGGATATTCAAAGCAAGATTTTTCGCGCGCTGGGCATGACGGACGAAGAGGCGAAGTCGCGCTTTGGATTTTTTCTGGAGGCGCTGGAGTATGGCACGCCTCCGCATGGGGGAATTGCGCTGGGACTGGATCGCATCGTGATGATTCTGGCTGGAGCTGAAAGTTTGCGGGAAGTAATTCCCTTCCCCAAGACGGCGCGTGCGGTGGACTTGATGGTGGATGCGCCGACGCCGGTAAGCGAGCGGCAGTTGCGGGAGTTGGGCATTGCGGTGAAGAAGTAGGCCGAAGTCTACTTTCGGTGAATGTCGCTGAGGTTAGAGCTTTTAACTGCAGAGGGCGCTGAGGGATCGCGAAGATCGCCGAGAAGAACGAGGGTTTTCACTCAGAGCGAAATTCCGTCTACGGGTGTGGTTGGGATTTTAGGCCCAGGTTATGGTGTACCGCGGTGTTTCGCGTTTATATTTGAGACCAGGGATGCTCGGGCGTCTCACTGACAGTCGCAGACTTACGGTCGCAACACAGAAGAGAGACTTCTTAATTCATGGCGAATAACTTTCAAGAGTGTGTACTGAAGGGCTTGCTGGCGGCGGGTTTGGCGGCCAGCGCGATCACGCTGGGGTGCTCGGGAAAAGCAGCACAGAATCCCCACGCCGGGGGTCCGGCCGGAATGCCGGTGAAGGTATTGGAGGCGAAGGCGGTGCCGGTCGACGACGCGTCGGAGTACGTGGCCACGTTGAGGTCGCGGGACTCGGCGGTGATTATGCCGCAGGTTGAGGGGCAAGTAGTTCAGATTTTTGTGCACTCCGGCGAGCGGGTCGCGGCGGGGAGTGCATTGATCGAGATCGATCCGCTCAAGCAGCAGGCGACGGTGAAAAGCCAGGAGAGCGCGCGGGCGGCGCAAGAGGCGAATCTGAACTGGGCGAAAAAACAATACGACCGTAGCGTGGGACTGTCATCCGCGGGCGTGGTGAGCAAACAGGATTTGGATCAGGCGAAGGCGGCTCTGGACGCGGCTCAGGCACAGATGGATGCGCTCGATGCGAACGTCCGAGAGCAGCAAGTGCAACTTCATTACTATAAAGTCGTCGCGCCGCGGGCTGGCGTGGTGGGAGATATTCCGGTGCGGGTGGGAGACCGGGTCACGGTAACGACGGTGTTGACCACGGTCGACCAGCCGGGAAGCCTGGAGGCGTACGTGTATGTGCCGATCGAGCACTCGGCGAAGCTCAAGATGAATCTGCCGGTGCAGGTGCTCGACGGCGAGGACAAGGTAGTCGCCGAATCGCGGATCAGCTTTATTTCTCCGCAGGTCGATACCACGACGCAGACCGTGCTGGTGAAGGCTCGAATTGCCAATGGGAACGATGCGCTGCGGCAGTTGCAGTTCGTTCGGGCGCGCGTGGTGTGGGGAACACATCGCAATCCGGAAGTGCCGATTCTCGCGGTATCGCGGCTGGCGGGCCAGTATTTTGCATTCGTGGCGGAGGCGCAGGCCGGAGGATCGTTTGTGGCGCGGCAGAAACCTCTGACCATCGGACAGACGGTCGGCAACGACTACGAGGTGCAGGACGGCATCAAGGCTGGGGACAAAGTAATTATTTCCGGGACACAATTTCTGCGGGACGGTGCGCCGGTGATTCCTATGAGTTAGGGGCGGCTTCCAGCTCTCGGCGTCCGGCTTCCGGGTGGTTACGGTTCGAAACTTCAACGACAGCAATTGAGATTGCATTCTGCGGTTCGTCAACCGGAAGCCGGATAGCGGAAGCCGGAAGGCGTTTTCACCACAACTAGTTCACCACCGAGCGGCGAAAGCCGCACACGGGGATTCTTCATGTTTGTCAATTTCTTTATTCAACGTCCGGTGTTTGCCACGGTGTGCGCGCTGCTGATTGTTCTGGCGGGCGCGGCGGTGTTGCCCACGCTGCCGATTGCGCAGTTTCCGAATCTGGCGCCGCCTCAGGTCGGCGTCACCAGCGTTTACATTGGGGCTAGCGCGCAGACTGTGGAGAGCGCGGTCACGATTCCCATCGAACAGCAGGTCAATGGCGCGGAAGGGATGAAATACATCACTTCCACGAGCGGCAACGACGGGACCAGCAGCGTGATCGCGACGTTCGATCTGAACCGCGATCCGGATCTAGCTACCGTCGACATTCAGAATCGCGTGAACACGGCGCAGGGACGGCTGCCCGCCGCAGTCAAGGCGGTGGGTATTACGACGGCGAAGACTTCGCAGAACTTTGTGTTTGGCGCGGCCGTCTTCGCAGACAACAACAAATATTCCACGTTGTTCGTCAGCAATTATCTCGACGTGTATGTGCGGGATTCGCTCAAGCGCATACCTGGCGTTGCCGACGTAATTATTTTCGGCGAACGCAAGTACTCGATGCGGTTGTGGCTGGATCCGGGGCGGCTGGCGGGGCGTGGGCTAACGGCGACCGATGTGGTGAGCGCGCTGTCGGAACAGAACGTGGAAGTCGCGGCTGGGCAGGTCGGCCAGCAGCCAGCAGTCGAGGGACAGCAGTATCAGGTAAGCGTGCGGGTGGTGGGGCGGTTAAGCGAGCCGGCGCAGTTCGACAACATCATTCTGAAGACGAACGCCGATGGCACGCTGGTCCGGCTGAAGGATGTGGGGCACTCGGAGTTGGGCGCCGAGAGTTATGCCAACGATGTGCAATTCAATGGGCAGGATGCAATGGGACTGGCCGTGACGCAGCTCTCCACAGCGAACGCGCTCGATGTGGACCGGCGAGCGATTGCCGAACTGGAGCGGCTGTCGAAAAACTTTCCTCCGGGAATGCACTATAAGGTTGCGTTCGATACGACGGACGCGGTCGGGGAATCGATCCGGGACGTGGTCTACACGGTAGGTTCGGCGATCCTGCTGGTCATCCTGGTAATCTTTATCTTCCTTGGCGACTGGAGGACGACGATGATTCACTTTATCGCCACCCCGGTTTCGCTGATCGGCACGTTCGTGTTTGTGAAGTTACTCGGCTTCTCTATCAACACGCTGACGTTGTTCGGCATCACACTCGCTACCGGCCTGGTCGTCGATGACGCGATCGTCGTGATTGAAAACATTGAACGCCATATCACCGAGGGCGAACACGACTCCCACAAAGCGGCGGCAGCAGCCACCGCTGAGATTACCAGCGCCGTCATCGCCACCTCGCTGGTGCTCTGTGCCGTGTTTGTGCCGGTTGCGTTCTTTCCCGGGACCACCGGCATTTTGTTTCGCCAGTTTGCGCTGACCATCGCATTTTCTATTGCCATTTCCGCCTTCAACGCGCTCACTCTGGCTCCGGTGCTGGCGGCAATTTTTCTGAGCGGTCCCCACCGGCAAAAATGGTGGTGGCTGCAAAAGTTCGATGACGGCGTCGTTGTAGTCACGCGTGGGTACCGTGCCCTGCTGCATCACGTGCTGGATTACAAAGTGGTGATGGCAGTGCTGTTTTTCGCCGGCCTGGGGCTCACTTACTTTGTGTTCACGCGCGTGCCGACGGGGTTCGTGCCGGACGAGGATCAGGGATATTTCATCATCGTGATTCAGGCGCCGTCGGGGGCATCGCTGGAGTATACGAAGGCGATCGGCAAGCAAGTGGCGGGACTGCTCGCGAATGAACCGGAACTGGAAGGGACATTTTCGATTGCGGGCTTCAGTTTCGCAGGAGCGGCGGCGAATCAGGGACTTATTTTCGTGCCGTTAAAGCGCTATTCCCTGCGCAAAGGGGACGCTCATAGCGCGACAGCGATTATCAATCGCATTCGTCCACGGATGTTCGGAGTCTCGGGAGCGATCGTCTTTCCCACGCTGCCGCCGCCGATTCAGGGACTAGGACAATTTGGCGGATTCCAGTTCGTGGTGCAGGATCAGGCTGCGCACAAATTGGAGGAACTGGCGGCAACGGCAGGAAGCCTGATGCAGCAGGCGGCGCAACGCAAGGAATTGACCCGGCTGTTCACATCGTTCACCGCGAACGATCCGCAATATCTGGTGACCATTGACCGCGAGAAGGCCAAGAGCGTGCACGTGCCGCTGTCGCAAATCACAGATACGCTAGGCGTGTACATGGGCTCGGCGTACGTGAACGATTTCGATTTTAACAACCGGTCCTATCGGGTCTACATCCAGGCCGACAAGCAGTTCCGGGCGCGCGCGGACGACATGAAGCGGTTCTACGTGCGCTCGGACAGCGGGGCGATGGTGCCGCTCGATAATTTGATCAGCATCACGCAGACGACGACGCCGCAGGTGATCAGCCACTACAATCTTTTCCGGTCGGCGGAAATCGATGGCTCGCCGGCGCCCGGATACAGTTCTGGCCAGGCGATTGCGGCGATGGAAAATTTGGCCACGAAGATGCCGCAGGGATTTTCGTACAGCTGGACGGGACTATCGCTGGAGGAATTGGCGGCGGGCGGGACGTCGCTGATTTTGTTCGCCCTGGGTACGCTGGTGGTTTATCTCACGCTTTCGGCGCAGTATGAAAGTTTTGTGCTGCCGTTCATTGTTTTGCTCGCCGTACCTATGGCGCTGTTGGGAGCGCTGGGCGCGCAGTGGATGCGAGGATTACAGAATGACGTGTTTTGTCAGGTGGGACTGGTAATGCTGGTCGGATTGTCGAGCAAGAATGCGATTTTGATTGTGGAGTTTGCGGAGCAGTTGCGCGGACGCGGGATCCCGCTGATAGAGGCGGCAGTTCAGGGGGCGACGATTCGGTTGCGGCCGATCCTGATGACGTCGCTGGCGTTCATTCTGGGCGTGGTGCCGCTGGTGGTGGCCACGGGCGCGGGAGAGAATGGGCGGCATTCGGTGGGGACGACCGTGTTTGGCGGAATGATTATGTCGACGGTATTGAATTTGTTTTTTATTCCGGTGCTGTATTTGATTATTGAGGGATGGCGCGAGCGGGGGAAAGCGCCGGCGGTTGTTCCCGCGGAGTCTGCGACGTAGCAGGTCTTTCGCCCCTTCGGGGCTGGTTCCCATTTTTATTGGCTACCCACAGCTTGCGCTCTGGGCTGCGTTCTTTCGCCGCTTCGCGGCTGGGTCTATTCTTCCTGGTTTTGCTTCTCTGTACGATTGCGGATTTTCGTTTCTTCTTTCGGGCTTCGCGGCGGCGGATTTTGGCCATCCATTCTCTCGAGTACATGGTGCCGCGGCATTTGGAGGAGCCGCAGTGGCAGGGGGCGGGATCGTCGTCGTCGTAGAGGTTGTAGTCCCAGACGAGTTCTTCGCCGGCGGCAATGTCGCGGATGGCGAAGATCCAGACGCGGCCTTTAATTTCGTCGACCTCGCAGTTGGGATTGCAGGAATGATTCAGGTAAGCGCCCAGGCCGTGGCCGTCGATCACGGTTTTGCCATCGTCCAGTCCATAGAGATAAGTGCGGGAGACGCCTTCGTAGCGGCGGTCGGCTTCCTCGGCGGTAATGCGTTCCCCGTCATACTCGACCACGCGAGTTCCCTTCCGGATGGGCTTGGAGGTGTAGACGCCTACGGAATGAATGGGGGAAGGACGGACGACTAGAGACATGAACTAATTTCGCATGCGGGGTGGTTTTTGGGAATGCGAAAAATTGCGGAAGGGTCGCTGGATGCGCCTAGTGTGGAAATACTCAAATACTCTCGTCAGGTTTTGCGGTCGCCAGTGCGCGGGCGAGGACGCCGACGCGACAGCCGGCAGGATGCCGGCGCTACGATTCTGGCCTGACACCCAAGGCGGCTGTCGCTACGCGGTTATGGGTCGTAGACAGAGCTGCCGAAGCCTTGTTTGCGGATTAACTCCTGCAAGTCTTCCAGGCGCTTTTGCTGCTGGTCCAGTTGAACCTTCATGGCTTCCAGCTGCATGGCCTTCGCTCTTTGGCTTTCGTTCTTCTGGGCGCAGTCCGTGAGACAGGTTTCGGCGTGCTCTAGGGATTGGGTAAGGTTATCGATATTTCTCTGCAGGGAAACGATGCCAGCTTTTTGTGCCTCGATCATGGACTTCAACTGATCGGCAATGCCGGTCTGTGGCCCGTAGCTTGGAGGGACGTAAGCTGGAGTGCGAGGTGTGTGTGCAGAGGTAAGGGTCGATCCTACGTGTTCGGGAATGTCTTCGTTGGTGACGACTTTTTTGGGCGGCTTGGGTGGTTGAGAATTCTTTGAGCTCGCGGGTGCGTCTTTGGCTTTCGCATCTTTCTGTTGCTTTTGGAGACGGACCAGGCGTGCGGCGTCTCCCAGGGACCGCGAATCCTGAGCGGCGCATGTGCACTCCATGGTGCTGGCCACAAGCACGAATAAGACTCGCCACTGATGCGGAGACATAGCCTTGGTTAGCAATCCGCTGGTACGGCTTTCCCGAGATTATGATATCGCCGACGTTGAGGTGATTGGAGGTTACCTTCGTACCGCTGGCAAAGGCAAAAGCTTTTAACCGCAGAGATCGCGAAGGACTCGCAGAGACGCGGAGATCGCGACCGGTAATGTTTGGGTTAGGCAGAGCTATAGCCGGCGATCAGAGTGTCCAGTTTTTCGAATAAGGCTTTGTTGCCTTGTCGGGGATATTGGGCGAGCGCTTCGCGATAGTGAGGCAGGTTGTAGAGGAATGACTCGACCCGCTCTTTGTCCAGATCCTCCCAGTACGCGCCGTAGCCGGATTTTTCCAGCCAGTAAGCATTGAAGATCTGCTCGAACTGGTGGCTCACCGGGACTGCCAGATAGGGCTTGCCCAGATGCAGAGCCTCGGTGACGAGGGAAAATCCGGAGTTGGCGACAATGGCGCGGGCGCTGGTCAGGTCGGCGAAGAAGCCGTCGCTGGAAGGCCTCTTATAAACGATGTTCTTCTCTTCACCTTCGCGGCCAAAGCCGTAGGCGATGAAGCGGCAACGAACGGAAGTCAGCAATTTTGCCAGTTCGGGTGCGGGGGAAGTCACGTAGACGAGGACGTGGTCACTTTGCGTGGGATTGGCGTTGAGGATTTCCTGCCTCAGAAGCGGAGGAAACAAAAACGTGTTGCGCTTGCGGATGGGCGCGGTGAAAAAGGAAATTACGAGATAAGCGTTGGCGTGCGGCGTCATCAGACGAGTTACCAGCTTGGCTGCCGCGGCGTCGGCGCGATGCTTCTTCGGATAAGACACCACCATATTCGTGAGGCAATGCTGATTATCGATAGAGATGACTGGGAGGCGTCTCTTGTGGCCGACGTGACAGGTGAGCGGCTCGAAGTCAGTAATGATGAGGTCGGTCTTCCATTCGTCGACCAAGCGCTTCAGCAGCGACAGGCTCCTGGCGGCTTGCGGAACTGTGGTCAGGTTCTTGGCGATGGTTCGCTTGTAGCGGACACGATTGTTGACGTAGGCGAAGTGGAAGCCGTAAATCTCGGTGACGTCGAAGTGTGCGTTCAGAGTTTGCAGGCCACGGTCGAAAGTTGCGACGTGAACGGTGTGTCCCTGAGCGACGAGATGGGAGAGGACTTCTTTCGCGCGGGTGGAATGGCCCGAGCCTTCGCCGTTGACTCCGTAAAGGATGTTGGCCATGGATGATGGGCGAGTATAGCGCGGTTGAAGAGAATTATTGTTGCACGAGGGAGTCATCCTGATCGTAGCTGTTCGTCGGGCGAAGGGAAGGATCTCGCGCAGAACGCGGCGCGGTTGGACTCACGCGAGATCCCTCCTCCGCCTGAAGAACGGCGCCGGTCGGGATGACGCCTTTGACACAGGTCGCGACGATATGCCCAATGGCAACGGTTTCTACTGCTGAGCTGTCAGCAGTGGTAGCGTCACGGTGTCGACGGTGTCGGGATCGTCGCGAAGGCGGATGTAGAGCGTTACCGCTTTTCCTTTGGGCGGCGGAATTGCCAGCGCATCCTCTACAAAGCCTTCGGGGACGGTGACCGGGTTGGCGAAGTCCGCGTCGGTGCTGACGGAGTCGAGCAGGAAAAGTTTGTCGCCGTTGAGAGTGCATTGTTTTTCGGGCGCGGGCCCGCAGCGGATTCCCTTGAGCGTGGGAATGCGTACCAGATCGATCAGCGGTTGCCAGTCGCCGTCGGTGCCGTCGGCTGTGACTGGGCGGAGCTTCAGGGGTCCGAACGCTGAAGGACCGAGAAGTTTCATGGGATCGAGAACCGCGAAAACCGTTTTCGAGTCCTGCAAAGTGAGATTGCCGTCTTTGAAGCTCAAGAGCACGCGGAAGGATTCGTCAGCGGTCGCGACTTCAATTTTTTCCGTGGAAGGAAAGGTCTCGGGCACTTGTGTTTTCAGGAAGAAATTCAGGCGGCCATCTTGTGGCAATTCGTCGTCACTGCCGAGACGAACACTGGGCGGAGACGAACTCTGATCCAGTTGTACGCTCTGGTTGAGCAGGCTGACTGCGGGTCGGGGAGCTTCCACCTCTGATTTCAGATCGCTGATGCGGCCGTCTTTGAGAGTGACATGAGCGACGATTGAGTCCCCGGAATGCAGCTTGGTCTTCGCGGTCGCTTCTTGCGCGGTGAGCTTCAGTTCGTCCTGCTGGTGGGAGCGGGTGAGCGCGCCCGGTTTAAAGTGAAGGCCGCTCGCCTCGACGCTGTCAACCTGATCCAGACGCGTGCCTTTAAGGACGCCTTCGGCATCCCCGGCGTGGATGCTGAAACTGTCGAGGCGGCCGGCTTCGGCGTAGGTGTGAAGGGGAATCTCGTCGGCGTCTTTGAGTCCAAACTTTCTGATCAGCATCGTGACCGATCCCGCATCGGCTTTCTGCAGCGGAACCTTCACCTCGAGTTCCTCTGGCTTTGGGCTCTTCCACTCGGTCTCCAGCAGCTTTCCCTGATCGTCTTTCAATTTCACTTCGCTCACGCAACAGGCATCGGGTGACTGCAGATGCAGCGTGTCTTCGCGACCCACGATCAGGGCGCTGGCATCTTTGGAGGCGACAATCCATCGAGCGGGCCGCGAAGTACGCAGCCGGTAGCGAGGTCCATCGAAGGAGTGGAAGCCCCACGAGCCGCGCAGAATTCCAGTGACTTCCCCGTCCAGGTCGGCGGACTGCAGAGCCTGGGTTTCGACCAGGAATCCTCCGCGCATGGGATCGGGCTTCGCGGGCAGAGTCAATTCCAGGAGTCGTGCCTGAGACCTGATTTGGCTTCCACGTGAAGAACGAAGTTGTGAGCGAGATCCGTGGCGAAAACCAGCGGGGCGTCATCGGCGGGAAGCAGCAGCGAAGGCTTGCCCGCGCAAAATACTTGAGCGGGATCAACCGCGCGGAGCGGTGGAACGGGAGCGGGGCGAACTGGAGGAAGTCCAATGACGATCACCGACTTCGGATTGCGAAAAGATGGAGGGTTGTTCAGGCGCAGGTTGAGTTCGTCCTGTTTGGGCAAGGCCAGCGCCGGGATGTATTGATACTGCGCGGTATGGGCCGTGCCCAGAATGCGGGCGACATCGACGACCGCTCCGACGTAAGGACTGTAGTAGCCGCTGCGCGCGTTGGGCGTGGACGTGATCTGGGCCAGCAGGTCGCTGGAGGGGCCCGAGGTCAGAGTCGCGACCATGGTCTGGCTGTGCGCGTCATCGAGGACTAACTGATCGGTGTTCTGGGTGAGGCACGGGGCCTGCTGGGCGGTGGGCTTGTCGAAGCATTGCTGGTCGAGGCGGATGTTCAGACTCCGCGCCAGCAAAGTTGTGCGGGCTTTCAATTGCTCGGGGTCGCTGGCGGAAATCTCGCGAACAGCGTCGAGATATTTGTCCAGACGTTCGCGGTCGAGGCTGGCTTGCACCAAGTCCTGCGACGCGCGCACGAAAGCGCCGGGCTTTCCCCGGACTGCGGTGCGTAGTGTGCTGAAAGCTCCTCCGGTGTCAGGAGCGAGAAATACGAGAGCTTCCTCAGCCTCTTCCGGCACGGTAACGAACACACCTTCATCGTGGACAGGTTTGCTCCAGGTTTCGACGCGGGTAAACCAGGAATCCGGCGGAGGATTGGTGGCACCGCGCAGAAAAACGACAACCATGAGATAGCGCACCGACTGAGTGTCGGGCAGGTCGGGATGAACCCAGAGGCGGTCGCCCGCTTGTAGATTGGGGACTTCCGCGATGGGCAGCGTCACTCCGGCGCGCTGCACGCGAACATCGACCTTAGGTCCGATAAGATCAAAAGCGGCGTTGTCGGGCCGGGCGGGGCTGGCAACGGCCAGCAGCATGATCGCCAGAAAAAGCGTGAAGAAAACGGGCGAAAGCGCAATCTGGCGCACGGGGTGCGGAGATCTATTCCGGTTCAGTACGGAGTGGCGCAAGAAATGATTTTAACTGATTTGCGGCGGACAGAGAGAGGTTCGGCAAGCTGCAGCTCAGAAACGAAGGGAAGATTCGAGTGCAAAACGAAACGCCCCGGACTCGGCTTGAGTCACGGGACGTTCGTTGATCAGCCCTCCCCCAAGTGCTGCTCAAGTACAAGAATAGGTCTTGCCGAGGCGGAGGAAAATGGCCCTTGAGTGCTATGCTTTGGCACTGACGGGGTAGCGTCCGCAGTCGAGGTCAGCTAGATGAATTCCTTCCGAAAGGACCGGTTATGGGATGACTGCCTTAGCCTTCGGTTGAGTCACATCCGACTCCGCTTGCAGCCAATCATCTAGCTCGTTCCCTTCTCGCCCACGTTGCTCATACAGTCCATAGGCGCGAAGACGGATTTGCTCTTGAAGGTCGGGTGCGGATTTCGTCACGTTTGTTGTTTGACGTGGAAGGGCTGCGGGGCTTGTCTGTTTCATGTGCGGTACTCCTTTAATATGATCGTTGTGTTCTCGTGGCGTTCTTGGAATATCCTCAGCTGGCGGTCACCTGCACCGACTCCAACTCCGGGATGCACCGGGAATTCTGGAGGGATTTGACGGCGTCTTCGGCAGTGTATCTCCCCATCACTTGCGCCAGCTTACGGTTGGTTGTCATGTGGATTGGGGTCGCATCGACTCGCTGCACGTAATGAGGGGTGCGAGTACCACCTCGGTTCACTTTCACAATAAATTTGATGTTTTTCATTCCTTATGTCCTTTCTGGGACAACGTGAACAGAGCGGCGGTTCATTTCTTTGACGTCGAGTACACCACCGCGGTAAAGGGCTTGCCACACTCCAGGCAACTGGCCTTTAATCGAGACGTGATCAATCCGCAAGACGGGCACATCCTTTGTGATTGAAACCCGGTGATCTGCGGTCTCAGCTTGCGCATCCAGCGGAGCAGCAGGATCGTGAACAACACGATCAGCAGACCGAAGAAAATCCTGGGTGCGTTCATAAGAGCGACCCTTCTTGGCAAGGTCCTGCGCCAAACGGAATGGGCAGACCACTCCCTCGCAGAAAAGCCTAAGGTGGACGAACTTCAGATGGACTGGCTTAGGTCAGAAGACCTGAAAGAGGAGAAAAACGTAACCGCCCCAGCAATCATTATAGCAGTTTAAGGTGCCTTTCGGGCTCTGTCGGTCATAATTTCTAGCACAGCTTTTCTAGCACAGATACAGGTCAATGGTGGTAATTCGCCAATGTTTGTGCGGGAAAAAAATGGCGGAAGCGAGTGGGGGTCGAACCCACCGGTGACAGGATTGCCTGCCGCCCGCCGGTTTTGAAGACCGGGACGATCACCGGACCGCATGCGCTTCCGCAAGGCCAGAACTGCCACTGATCTGCACGGATTCTCGCGGATCAGAACTGAGTACGCAACGCGTCAAAGAAGAATCCGTGCAATCCGTGGCCGACTTCTTTTCTTCAGCGCCGATTATTTCGGTTGCGGAACGATGCGCAGATACGGCTTCGGCGACTTCCATCCGCCGGGATAAAGCTTCTGCGCTTCTTCGTTCGAGACGTTACCGCCGATGATGACGTCGTCGCCCTGCTTCCAGTTCGCCGGGGTCGAGACTTTGTGTTTCGCGGTGAGCTGGATCGAATCGATCACGCGCAGGATTTCGTCGAAGTTGCGGCCGGTGCTCATGGGATAGCTGAGCTGCAGCTTGATTTTCTTGTCGGGGCCGATGACGAAAACGGTGCGCACGGTGGCGTTGTCGGCGGCGGTGCGGCCTTCCGAACTGCTTCCGCTTTCGGCGGGCAGCATGCCGTAGAGCTTGGCGATTGTGAGTTGCGGATCGCCGATCATGGGATAGTTCACTTTTGCGCCCTGGGTTTCTTCGATGTCGGCGGCCCACTTGCCGTGGCTGGTGACGGGATCGACGCTCAGGCCGATGATCTTCACGTTGCGCTTGGCGAATTCCGGCTGCAGACGTGCCATGGTGCCCAGTTCGGTGGTGCAGACGGGCGTGAAGTCTTTGGGGTGCGAGAACAGGACGGCCCAGCCGTTGCCGATCCAGTCGTGAAAGTGAATTGTCCCCTGCGTGGTTTCAGCGGTGAAATCGGGGGCCGTGTCGTTGATGCGGGGAATGCTTTGCGTTTCGTTGGCAGTCGCGGTAGTCATGGTCATCTCCTGAATGAATTCGAAGCGCTCAAGATTCGGAAAGCTTGCCCGCCCCGGCTTCCAGACTTGGCACAAAGCGGATGAAAATGAAAACCCACCCGCTTTGCCGGGTGGGTTGGGAAGAATCTCGCTGTTTCCCTACCCACACGCCGGCGCCGGTGGACAACAACACATGGCACGGGCGGTGGAAGTGGAAAACATGCAGTTAGGATAGAAGCGCGGACGGGGCACTGTCAAACGTTTCGGAGCGGCGCGGTTTGGATCTCGATATGGATTCGGATGATTTTCTGCATCGTAGACGAGGCGCGAGCATCCTTCAGGCGGCCTGACAATTCATTCTCCTGGAGACAAGTGATGGGCAACGAGGCGCGGCGGCTGGCTATGGCGCAATGGGATGTGTTCACGGCCAAGCCGCTCGAGGGAAATTCTCTGGCGGTATTTTTTGATGCGCGGGAGTTGAGCGACGCGCAGATGCAGTCGATTGCGAAGGAGATGAATCTATCGGAGACGACGTTCATTTTTCCGCGCGAAGCGGCAGCGGAGCGCGAGCGTGGCGTGCGGGTGAGAATTTTCACGGTGCAGGAGGAGTTGCCGTTCGCGGGACATCCCACGCTGGGCACGGCGTTCGCGTTGCGCGGGGAATCTGGGGCGAAGGAAGTCTCGCTCGACCTGAACGTGGGGAAAGTTCCCGTGCGTTTTGAAGAAGCTCCGGGGCAGCCGGTATTTGGCGAGATGACACAGATGGATCCGGTATTTGGAATTCAACATGACCGCGAGGCGGTCGCGAGGGCTTCCGGATTGCGCGTGGAGGATTTCGATTCATCGCTGCCGGTTGAAACCGTGTCGACGGGAGTTCCCTTCACGGTGACTCCGCTGAAATCTTTGGCGGTGATCCAGAAATTGCGCGTGAATGTGGGCAAAGTCGCCGAATACCTCGCAAAAACGGGCGGAAAGTTTCTCTACTTCGTGGCCCGTGAAACCGTGGATCCCGCGGCCCGCTTGCACGCCCGAATGTTGTTTTACAACGGCGAGGATCCGGCTACGGGGTCGGCGGCGGGATGCGCCGCCGCGTGGATGGTGGCGCATGAAGTGGCTGAACCTGAGCAGCGCGTGCTGATTGAGCAGGGCATCGAAATGCAGCGGCCAAGCCGGATTTTTGTGCGAGCGTCACGCCAGAATAATGTTCGCGATAACCGTGTAGTTAACGTGCGCGTCGGCGGCAACGCGATCGAAGTTATGCGCGGTGAAGTTTTCCTCTGACGCACGGGATGCAAGCTGCGGAAAACACAGAGACGCACTTGCGCGAAAAAAAATCAATAGCCGGAACGTCCCATTAGCGTCGGCGGCACTTTACAGTAAGCGCGCCAGCCGCTACCATTCATCTCGCTCCGAAATTCTTCATATCGAGAAAAGCCCCTGTTGGATTCGCGAGCCGCGGTTGCGGCAGCGTCCGATGGCTGTGGAAGGCTGATGAAACCAAAGCGCACGATCCTGTGTGTGGATGACAACGAACAGTCTCTTTCTCACCGGAAAATCATGCTGGAAACTCGCGGCTATCGCGTGGCGAGCTTTTCGCGCGGCGAAGAAGCGCTGACGCGCTTCCAACAAGGAGGAGTCGACCTGGTGATTGCCGACATGGCGATGCCGGGACTGGACGGGCCGCAACTCATCGCCCGGATCAAGGGCTTGTCGCCCCACACTCCCGCGATTCTTATTTCCAGCAAGGTCCGGGTTTACGATCACGATTCGCAGGCGGATGTTTTCCTCACCAAGGGAATGTACGCGCCGGTGGATTTGCTGGAACGAGTTCGACTTTTGCTGGTGCGAAAGCGCGGGCCCAAACGCATGCAGCCGCGGCCGCCGGAAGTTCCACGCCAGGTCGGAGCGGCGTGAATGAGCTTCTAGCTTCTAGCTTCTAGCTAACCCTTCTCAGCGCACGCTGGCTTTCGAGCCGCGTGCGTTTTCGTTTGAACGCAAAGGAAACGTCAGTTCTCAAGACGACACGCTTCATCAGTCTCCACATGGAAAGCTAGTGGCTCGTAGTCGAAGCTAGAAGCTGTTCTTCGTGTAAGATTCTCAGCAGGCATGGCCGAAGCATTCATCGAAGCGAAAAACCTGCGGAAGACGTATCACGTCGGCAAAATTGAAGTCGAGGCGCTGCGCGGGATTTCCTTCAGCGTGCAGAAGGGCGAGTTCGTCAGCGTGGTGGGGCCGTCGGGCAGCGGTAAGTCGACTCTCTTTTATCTGTTGGGCGGGTTGACGCGGGCCGATGGGGGCAGCGTGGTGCTCGACGGCGATGACCTGGCCACGCTCTCTGACGCGGAACGAACCCGCATGCGCAAGCGCAAGATCGGATTTGTGTTTCAGAAGTTCAATCTGCTGCCCACGCTGGACGCGCGGTCGAACATTGAGATTGCCCGGGAAATTTCGGGCAACGGCAATGGAGATCCAGCGCACTTCAATCGCATCACCGATCTTGCTCGGGCTGACCAAGCGGCTTGGCCATCGGCCGTCCGAACTTTCCGGAGGCGAGCAGCAGCGGGTGGCTTTGGCGCGGGCTCTCATCAACAAGCCCGCGGTGGTGCTGGCCGACGAGCCCACGGGCAATCTGGATTCCAAGAATTCGGATGTGGTGCTCGGCATGTTGCGGCTGTCGAATCAGGAACTGGGTCAAACGGTGCTGATGATCACGCACAATCCCGAGGCAGCGAAGTACGGGGATCGCATCATTCACATGCGCGACGGGCAGATTGTGGGACCGGAGGATGATCCGCAGTGGGTGGTGAAGTGACGTACGGTCGGCGAACTCTCCTGCAGTAGCCTAGCTTCGGGGCACAGCGGGCGAGGACGCCCGCTGGACAGCCGCCGGGACGGCGGCGCTACACTGCGATGTTATGCTTGGTAATCGTATCCCGCGACGAGGGCTGTAACCTTTCATGTCTAAGCCAGAAGCTTCCCATCCAGAAATTTCAGAAATCCAACCTGTCCTCGAAGGCACGGAATCATTCGGCGACATTTTGTCTCAGTATCAGAAGAGCCATTCGCGAAAGACTGAAGGCAGCAGGCAGTTGCAGGCTACGGTGATTGCGGTTAATGCGGAGTCCGTGTTCTTCGATATCGGATATAAGTCGGAAGGAATTTTGCCGCTGGCGGCATTGCAAGGGGAAACACTGAAGGCAGGGGACAAGTGTCTGGTGACGGTCAAGGGCCGCGACCTGGATGGTTATTACGAGCTGTCGCGCTTCAAAGTTGAGCGGCCGATGGATTGGACGGGTCTGGAAAAGGCTTTCGCTGATAAGACAACCGTTCTGGGAACGGTGACGGCCGTGATCAAAGGCGGGTTTAGCGTCGATGTGGGAGTGCGAGCGTTCATGCCCGCCTCGCGCAGCGGAGTTCGCGAGGCTGCGGAGATGGAGAAGTTGGTGGGGCAGGAGATTCGGTGCCGCATCATCAAGCTCGATGTCACAGATGAAGACGTGGTCGTGGATCGTCGCGCGGTTGCGGAGGAAGAAGCTCGCTCCGCCAAAGACAAGTTTCTGTCGCAGATCAAGGAAGGCGAAACGGTAAGCGGTACCGTACGCAGCCTTACCGACTACGGCGCTTTCGTTGATCTGGGCGGAGTGGATGCTTTGCTGCACGTCAGCGACATCGCATGGGGAAGAGTGAACAAGCCGGCGGACGTGCTTTCGGTGGGGCAAGAGGTCGAGGTAAAAGTGCTGAAGGTCGCGTCGGATGCTGACAAGCGGCGAATTTCGGTTGGGCTGAAACAGCTGCAACCGCATCCCTGGGACGCGGTCGGGGAAAAGTTCCGGGCGGGGGATCGCGTGCGCGGCACGGTGACGCGGCTGGTCGAGTTTGGAGCGTTCGTGGAATTGGAGCCGGGCATCGAGGGTTTGATTCATATCTCCGAGATGTCATGGTCTAAGGGCAAGATCAGAAAAGCGAGTGACGTGGTGAAGCAGGGCGAGACTGTCGAGGCTGTGATTTTGCAAGTCAGCGCTGCCGAGCACCGTATCTCGCTGGGACTGAAACAGGCATTGGGCGATCCCTGGGCCGAGGTGGCGGAACGTTTTCAGGTGGGTTCGCCCGTCGAAGGGCCAATCACCAATCTGACCAAGTTTGGCGCCTTTGTGCAGCTTTCGGAAGGAATCGAAGGCATGGTTCACGTGAGCGACATCAGCGCCGAGAAGCGGATCAACCAGCCGCAGGATGTGTTGCGCGTGGGGCAAGTGGTCAAAGCGCAGGTGCTCGCCATTGATCTTGAGAAACGTCAGATGCGGCTGGGCATGAAGCAACTGGTGCCGACGGGGCTGGACGAATATATCGCGGAGCACAAGGAAGGCGATGTGGTCACGGGCCGGCTGATGGACGATGCAAGCGGCCAGGCGCGTGTGGAACTGGGCGAGGGTATTCATGCTACCTGCAAGATGGCCGCCGCCAGTGCGCCAAAGGAGGACGCGGCTCCCAAGGAATCGAAGGCGGATATTTCTTCGTTGAGTTCGATGCTGCAGGCGAGGTGGAAGAGCGGCTCCGGCGGACCTGCAAAGACAGAACCGGTGCAGGCGGGACAGGTGCGAAGTTTTCGAATCGTGAGTATGGATCGTGCGGCTAAGAAGATTGAATTGGAATTCGCGTAGCGCAAAGGCGGCTGCCCACATAAGCTCAAACGAAAGCACCTTGCTTCGCCTTCATCGGCGCCGCGAAACGCAAATGCGGTATAATTTTCGAGTCGAGCGGGAGTAGCTCAGTGGTAGAGCGCGACCTTGCCAAGGTCGATGTCGCGGGTTCGACCCCCGTCTCCCGCTCCAGTTTCTTTGTTCCTAACCTGCCCTCCGCAGATGGACTTTTTCCGGCCGGAACGCTAACGTATGGAGCAGGGGCGCGGTACCCAAGTGGTAAGGGAGAGGTCTGCAAAACCTTTATGCGTCGGTTCGATTCCGACCCGCGCCTCCAATCTTTTCCTGTAGTTTCCTGACTGTCTTACCTGCTATTTGCATCTACCTCTCGATTGGTTTCATGGACCATGCCCTTTCCATGCTTCGAACGAAGCCGCAGCGCCACGCTCGATATTATTTTTGCCTGATCTGTGCGTCGTCTTTTATCTAATCTCTCTCAAGGACAACAGGCCGGCAACCAGACCGATCCGCCTCCCGACGCGCCGAAATCAAGCAAATCCGATGCGAAGGGGTTTTTTGCGCGTTGGGCGGACTTTTATCGCCAGGACTGGTCTGGAACGGCTGCTTCTTCGCCGGCTCCAGCGCGGCGCGGGGTTCCATCGCCGCTGGATTCTCCTCCATTCCCCAATTCAGACTGGTCGTATGGCGGTTCGCCGGTGATTGGTGAGGCGGACACGAACAGCTATCCCCTGATGACGGCCATCAACGAGGCCAGGAGCCGGACGAAAATTTATGGATGGATCGATCCGACGCTGAACTTCAGCACTTCGACGCACAGCAACTCACCGGAGGCCAACGATCTCTATTCGAATCGTTTGGAGATGAACCAGTTTGTTCTCTACGCCGAGCGATTGCCGGACTCGGTGCAGCGCGATCACATCGATTGGGGCTACCATCTTACGGCCCTCTACGGCACGGATTATCGCTTCACGATTGCGAAGGGCTACTTCAGCGGCCAGCTATTAAACAATCATCGCCAATATGGTTTCGATCCGACGCTCGAATACGTCGACATTTATATTCCGCAGGTTGCGCAGGGCATGAACATAAGAGTCGGCCGGTTCATCTCCGTGCCGGGGATCGAGGCCCAGTTGGCGCCGAACAACTATATCTTCAGCCATTCGCTGCTGTATGCGATCGATCCGTTCACCGATACAGGTCTGATAGCGACGGTGAAAGTGAACGACCGGTGGCTGCTGCAACTTGGAATTACGGGCGGGCACGATGTGGCACTGTGGACGCCGGATGCGAAGCCTTCCGGCACGGCCTGCGTGAGCTATACGACGCAAGTCGGTGAATGATAATTTTTATCTTTGCGCCAACGGTATCAACGACGGCAAGTACGCATACAACAATCTGCAGCAGTATGACGGCACCTGGTATCACAAGTTCTCGAAGACGGTGCACATGGCGACCGAAACCTGGTACATGTATGAGCGCGACGTGCCGGCTGTGGGAGGAACAATTCAGCCGGAAACGGGCGCGAATGCGGCTTACTGCTTGCCGGGGGAACAGCGTTGCACCGCTCCCGAATATGCCGTGGTCAATTTTCTGCAGAAGGAACTTTCAGTGCATGACTTCCTGTCATTTCGCAGCGACTTTCTCGACGACAAGAAAGGCCAGCGCACGGGATACGCGACCAAATACTCCGAGAACACGATCGCCTGGTGCCACTGGTTCGGAACAACGGTGCAACTGCGTCCGGAGTTACGATTTGAACGTGCCTGGGATCGAAAGGCTTACGATTACGGGCGACGGCAGAATCAGCTTACCGTGGCGAGCGATCTGATCTTTCATTTTTGACTGAAGTTCTACCGGACAGCCTTAGGAAATAGATCGATGAACGGCGTGCGAATGGATACCTGGCTTTGGGCGGCGAGATTTTTCAAGACGCGTCCCTTGGCGAAACGAGCCTGCGAACTGGGGAGAATTCTGTCGAGCGGGCAACCTGCCAAGGCGGCGCGTGAGGTCAGAATAGGCGACAAGCTGCGCGTAACTAATGAAGGGGGCGATTTTCAGATCGACGTCCTGCTTCTCAGCGAGGTGCGGGGTCCAGCTTCGGTGGCGCAGACGCTCTATCGCGAAACTGAAGAGAGCCGGACATTGCGGGAAAAAGCAGCCGCCGAACGGAGGGCGATGCGCCAATTTGAACCTTTGCGGGAAGGCCGGCCTTCCAAGCGTGATCGGCGACACATCATCCGGTTCCGGGGCCGAGTGTAGGACTTCCTAGCGCGAGTCAAAGGCTTTAACCACAGAGAACACAGGGGAACACAGAGGCGAAAGCGTCTGGCGAATAGTGGCTGCCAGGCTATTCGCTTGCCGATCGCTTCCCGCGCTTCCAGTTGCATCCGCATGCCGTATTTTGGCCGCAGCGTGATGAGGGGCTCGGGCTCCACGCGGTGGCCGGGGACTAGTCTTAACTTCCACTTTTGCGCTAGCGTGGCCAACAGCAACACTCCTTCCATCCACGCAAACGATTCTCCAATGCATTGCCGAACTCCGGCGCCGAATGGAAAATAAGTTAGCTTGGTTCGCCGCGATTTGGCTTCGGCGGTGAAACGTTCGGGATCGAAGCGCAGCGGGTCGGGGAAAAAGCGGGGGTCGCGGTGGGCGACGAACTGGCTCATCAGCACGGTGGTTTTCGCAGGCAGAAGAAATTCTCCAAGTCGAAAATCGGCGCGCGCTTTGCGGCCCATGGCCCACGCCGGAGGGTACAGGCGCATGGATTCCGCCAGTGCCATTTCTACGTAGCGGAGACGTGGAACATTCTCGTACGTGGGCAGGCGGCCTCGCAGTTCCCGGTCGATTTCATGGTGAAAGCGGCGTTCGCACTCGGAATTTTGCGAGAGTAGATACCACGTCCAGGAGAGGGCATTGGCTACGGTTTCGTAGCCAGCCAGAAAGATGGTGATGACCTGATCGCGTAGGGACTGTTCCGAGGCCGCGGTTTTGTCAGGGGAAGCCGCCAGCATGAGATCGAGCAGGCTGCTGCCGTGCGAATCCCGCTCGCGATGCGCGGCAATCATTCTGTAGACGACGGCATCGATGCGCTTGCGTGCTCTGACGAATGCGGCCAGGCCGGGAGGCCGCATATGCACCAGCCACTCGGCGGCGGGCAACATCACAATAAAATTGTAGAGGCTCATGATGCGGTTGAGGGCGCTGGCGAGTTCGTCTACTTCGTCGCGGAGATCGGTGGCAAACAGGGTTTGCGCGACCACGTTGAGCGTGAGCTGCATCATGTCGATGGCGATGTCGCGCTGCTCGCCGGAGCGCCAGCGGTCGCGCACTCGGGCCGCCTCCTGGACGATGACGCTGGCGTATTCCGGGATGCGCTGGCGATGAAATGCAGGCTGCGCCACCTGGCGCTGAGTACGGTGTTGCGCGCCTTCGCTGGTAATCATGCCCTGGCCCAGCAGCATTTTTGTGCGCTGCACCGTGCGTTCCTTGATGAAATTTTCGTTCTGCACCACCAGCACTTCGCGGAAGTAGTCGGGGTGGTTCAGGAAGACGATGTGATTCCATGCAATCTTGTAGTGAGCGATGTCGCCATATTCCTGAGCCAGGTGCTGAAAGAGCAGAATGGGATTCGCGGGCCGAAACCTGCGAAGGGCAAACCAGAGCAAGTTGCGTTGGAAGCCAGGCGGGAAGCGGAACTCGGCCGGACCTCGCACTTCATTCCCTGGGATGTCGTTTCTTGCCGCTGTTGCCATACTCTCAGTGTACTTCGAGCCGGATTGTGATTAGGGAGCGAAGAACCTCGCGGCGCTCCGCACCGCTGCACAGCCGAGGGCTGTCCCCACATTTTAGTCGCTAGCGCTTTGCGGACTCGGGTTTCTGGAGCAGATCCAATTCCGATAGTACTTCGGCGCTGTGTTTGAGCGGATCTACGCTGGTATAGGCCTTCGCGATTTTGCCATTGGGATCGATCAGGAAAGTATGGCGCGCGGCAAACTTCACCAACCCGAGATTAGTTAGCGATCCATAGGAGTCTGTCACTTTGTGGTCGGTGTCAGCCAGGAGTTTGAAATTTAGACCTTCTTTGGCGCAAAACTTTTTGTGCGAATCTACGTCGTCGAGACTCACGCCGAGAACGACGGCGTTGCGCTCGGCATACTTTGGCTGGTCGACCTGAAAGCTATGGGCTTCACGGGAGCAGCCCGGAGTCTGGTCCTTCGGATAAAAATACAGCACGACCCATTTCCCTCGGTAGTCTCTTAAACTAACCGGAGAGGCTTCCTGCGATGGCAGCGTGAAGTCGGGTGCGTTGGCTCCTTCGGAGGGCGTGGCCCAGCGCGACAGCAGCCGCGGAACCAGCGCTATCAGCACTATGACGACGGCCAAGAAGAGCACGATACGTAACATGAAATCCTCCTGAATCAAACCGCCCACAGGCAACGATTCTAAACTAGGAGCGTGTCCGATAGGTGATTGCGATGGTTTGACCCATCACGATTTACTCTATATTGTATAGGTAATGGCTGATCGCGATTACCTCGGTGAATTCGAGCACATTGTGGTGTTAGCACTTCTGCGGCTGGAGGATCGAGCTTACGGAGTCACGGTGCGGCAGGAGATCGAATTCCGCACCAAGCGCGAAGTATCGATCGGCGCAGTTTATGCCACGCTCGATCGCCTGGAGAGCAAAGGGTACGTCAAATCCCGCCGCGGCGATCCTACGCCGGAGCGGGGTGGCCGTTCGAAACGGTTCTTTCGGGTCACGGCCAAGGGAGTAACGGCGGTGAACCGTTCGCAGCGCGCACTCCACAAGATGGCCGACGGCTTGGATTTGATCGGGAGCTTTTCATGACATTCCAACTCCATTCGAACCGGCCCCCGCGCTTGGCTGAGCTGGCGGTAAATCTGTTCGCTCCTGCAGAGCAAGCGGAATCGATCCTCGGCGACCTGCACGAGGAATTCTCGCAGGTGCGTTCGAAATCGGGTCGCGAGATCGCTCGTAGATGGTACTGGCGACAAAGCTTGCTAACGATTGTCCAGTTCGCCGGCAGAGGATTCCGAAGCGAACCGTGGTCCACCGCCGCCGTGGTCATTGGAGGATTCTTGCTGTTAAGAACCGTCCATAGATTGCCCGGCCTCGTATTAGACGTGGTTACCGACAGGTACCTCGTGTATTGGACCCATCACTTCCACGCTTACTTATGGGTACTGAAGGGATTGTGGATCCAATATCTGATGGGTTCGCTGTTCACCGGTTGCGTCATCGCGCTGGTTGCGAAGCGACGGGAGATGGTAGCGACGATGACGCTGGCGCTCATCCTCTCCGCGATGGCCGTCGTTGGCGGCGTATGGGCGGTACTAATTACGGCAGACGCCTCTTACCTGTGGAACCTGCTATGGGCATTCGCCGATCCGTTCGCGATCCTGGTTGGCGGGGTCATCGTCCGTGTGCATCGGTCATCCGCGAAAACTCGGCAATCAGTTGCGTGATGGCGCTGGAATACTGCCCACTCTTGCCGTTATCGTCCGGACTCAAAGCCAGGCAACGCGTGTGAGTGTTCACATGAAAACGTTCGGAGCCATTCAGATTCGCTCACTCAATCAACATGACCCACCGGTCATCGCCGCGGCATTTGAGAACATCGGTTCGGTCAAACCAGAGGCAAAGTATCAGCTGTACTTGGAGCAAGAGGCGGCAGGAAGCCGCACCTCCCTGGTTGCTACCGTCGACGGGGAGTTCGCGGGTTATGTAACCATCAACTGGCGGCCTACGTATCCCGGGTTTGCTGAGCTGGAGATTCCTGAGATCCAAGACCTGAATGTGCTTCCCACATTTCGCAGACGTGGTATCGCGAGCCGCCTGCTGGATATTGCAGAAGCACAAGCAGCTCGCCGTTATTGTGCCGTTGGCATTGGGGTGGGGCTACATGCTGGCTACAACGCCGCCCAGCGACTCTATGTGTTACGGGGCTACATTCCAGATGGCCGGGGCGTTACCTACCGAGACCAATATGTTGGGCAGTATGTCCAGGTAATGCTTGACGACGATCTTGTACTGCATCTCACAAAACAATTACGTATCGAGCGTCCGTAGGGGTTCTGGACGTGCCGTGCTAACTGGCGTGAAATCGCCATATCACTCATAACCCCAGTTCAAGGCATAGCACGGTGCTGGCCGGACGCTCACCTCTTGACCGCCTCAAGCAAAAATCCCCACGTTTGCACTATGATGGACTATTGCGCATTCTTCTACGGAGATACCATACGTGGCTCAGACGGAAACCGACGGCTTAGAGGTTTTGGAAACCAGGGAGTGGGTTGATTCTCTGGATTACGTTCTTTCCCAAGGCGGCCCCAACCGGGCAGGGCGATTGTTGCAGCAGTTGGCACTGCACGCGCGGAGTGAAGCGGGCGTCAATCTGCCTTTTTCGGCAACGACGCCATACCAGAACACGATTCCTACGCGTCAACAACCGCCATTTCCCGGTAGTCAGGAGATGGAACGCCGCATCAAGAGCCTGGTTCGGTGGAACGCGCTGGCCATGGTGGTTCGCGCCAACAAGATTCAGGAAGGCATCGGCGGACACATTTCGACTTTCGCATCCGCTGCAACGCTCTATGAAGTTGCGTTTAACCATTTCTTTCGCGCGCAAACGGAAAGCGGGGACCGCGATGTCGTCTACTTTCAGGGGCACGCCGCGCCCGGCATGTATTCGCGCGCTTATCTTGAGGGGCGGATTTCGAAAGAGAAGCTGCAAAATTTTCGCCGCGAATTGAAGCCCGGCGGAGGATTGAGTTCTTATCCGCACCCGTGGCTCATGCCGGAGTTCTGGGAATTCCCTACGGTGTCCATGGGATTGGGACCGATTCAGGCGATTTACCACGCGCGTTTCATTAAGTATCTGGAGAATCGCGGGCTCAAGCAATCTACCGGCGGCAAGGTCTGGGCGTTTCTGGGCGACGGCGAAATGGACGAACCCGAGTCACTGGGCTCAATCACGCTGGCCTCCCGCGAAAAACTCGACAACCTGATCTTCGTGGTGAACTGCAATCTGCAGCGCCTCGACGGTCCGGTGCGCGGCAATGGAAAGATTATTCAGGAACTGGAGGCCATTTTCCGCGGTGCGGGGTGGAACGTTATCAAAGTTATTTGGGGCAGCGATTGGGACAACCTGATTCAGAACGATCGCGATGGTTTGCTGGTCAAGCGGATGGGGGAAGTCAGCGACGGGCAATATCAAAAATACTTTGTCGAGAGCGGGGCTTATTTCCGGCAGAATTTGTTCGGAACCGATCCCAGGCTGCTGAAAATGGTGGAGCATCTCTCCGACGATCAACTGGCGCGCTTACGTTTGGGCGGGCACGATCCAATCAAAGTTCACGCCGCTTACCGCGCCGCGTTCGATCACATCGGCGCGCCGACCATCATCCTGGCCAAGACGATCAAGGGCTACGGACTGGGCGAAGCCGGTGAAGGCAGGAACATCACTCACCAGCAGAAAAAGTTGAACGAAGACGAATTGCAGATGTTCCGCTCGCGTTTTGGAATTCCCATTCCCGACGATGAACTGCATGAGGCACCTTTCTACCGGCCGAGCGACGACAGCGCCGAGATCAAATATATGCAGGCGCGCCGGCAGCAGCTGGGCGGATACATGCCAACCCGCAAAGTGCGGGCCGCGGCGCTGAAATCAGTTCCCGACTCGCACTTCGAGGAATTCCACAAAGGCACGGACGGTCGCGAAGTTTCCACGACGATGGTCTTCGTGCGCCTGCTGGCGAAGTTGCTGCGCGATCCCGAACTTGGCAAGCTGATCGTGCCCATTGTTCCGGATGAAGCCCGCACCTTCGGCATGGAAGGACTGTTCCGCCAGGTTGGAATTTATTCCAGCGTGGGCCAGAACTATGAACCCGTCGACATGGACACGCTGCTTTACTACAAAGAAGCCAAGAACGGGCAGATTCTGGAAGAAGGAATTACCGAGTCGGGATCGATGTGCTCGTTCATCGCGGCCGGCACAGCGTATGCGAATCACGGGATCAACACCATTCCCTTCTTTATTTATTATTCGATGTTCGGCTTCCAGCGGATCGGCGATTTGATCTGGGCTGCCGCCGACATGCGCTGCCGCGGGTTTCTCGTCGGAGGCACGGCCGGCCGCACCACGCTGGCGGGCGAGGGCCTGCAACATCAGGACGGCCACAGTCACGTGCTGGCGCTTCCGGTGCCGAACCTGCTGGCTTACGATCCGGCGTTCGCCTACGAGATCGCTATCATTATTCAGGATGGCATTAAGCGAATGTATGTCGATCAGGAGTCGATCTTCTATTATCTGACCGTCACCAATGAACCGCTCCCGATGCCAGGAATGCCCACGGAAGGAAATGTCCGGGAAGGCGTACTGAAAGGGCTCTACCGGTTCAAGACCTCCGCTAAGAGCGACTCCAAGTTGCGGGCGCAACTGCTGGGCAGCGGCACGATCATGTACGAAGTGCTCAAGGCGCAGCAGATTCTGGAAGAAAAGTACGGCGTCGGCGCCGATGTGTGGAGCGTCACCAGCTACAAGCAGCTCTATCGCGACGGCAACGATTGCGAGCGCTGGAACATGTTGCATCCCGGCGAGCCGGCAAGAGTTCCATACGTGACACAGACTTTGAAGGATGCCGCGGGCCCGTTCATTGCGGCGTCTGACTACATGAAGGTGCTGCCCGAAAGCTTAGGCAAATGGGTGCCGGGGCAACTCGTCTCTCTGGGGACGGACGGTTTCGGACGCAGCGAGAATCGCGTGGCGCTTGCGCGACTTCTTTGAGGTAGATGCGAAACACATCGTGCTGGCGACGCTGGGAGCGCTGGCGCGGGAGAAGAAAATTGGCAGTGACCTGGTTAAGCGGGCGATTCAGGAACTCGGAATCAATCCTGACAAGGCGAACCCAGCGATCAGCTGAGACCGGGCCACTGAGTTCGTGGTCGCTAAAATCAGGTCGCTAAAATCACGCCGCTGAGATCGGGGCCGCGGTTACCGGGTCCGAGGTTCGTATCAGGGCACGCCTTCAGGCGTGCCGAAGGCACTAGCATTTATGGATCGCGCCTTCAGGCGCTGCGGGTCGAAAATGAGATCTAGAAAAGGAACGACGCGGTGATCGAATTCAAACTTCCCGAGCTGGGAGAAAACATTGAACAGGGCGACTTAGTCCGCCTGATGGTTCAGCCGGGTGCCAGTGTCAGCACCGGTCAGTCAGTCATGGAACTGGAAACTGACAAGGCGGTCGTCGAAGTGCCATCGTCGGTGAGCGGAACGGTGCAGGAGATTCGCGTCAAAGAGGGCGACAAGATCAAGGTTGGCCAGGTCATCTTTACGGTGGACGGTGCGGAAGGCAAACCGTCTCCGGAATCTTCCGCGCGGACCGCGGCCCCGGAGCCTTCTCCGGTTCAGCAAAAACCAATTCAGAAACCAATTCAGAAAGAGGAGGCGCAGCAAACGCATGCTGACACCGAATCTTCCCCAGCGCCTGTGGAAGCCAATTCGGCCGCGACTCCCCCTTCCGACACTCGTCCGACCGGCCCCCGGGAGTCAGCCGCGTCACCTAAGTCCGGAGCCAGCGAATTCAAATTACCCGAACTCGGGGAAAACATTTCGCAAGGCGATCTGGTTCGCTTGATGATCGCGCCTGGAGCGAAAGTTTCGGAAGGCCAGCCGGTCATGGAGTTGGAGACCGACAAGGCCGTAGTCGAAGTGCCGTCATCAGTCAGCGGCATAGTCAAAGAGGTCAAAGTAAAAGAAGGCGAGAAAATCAAAGTTGGACAGGTGATCTTCACCCTGGAAGGCGGGGCACCGGCTCAAGCTGAACCGACGCGCACAAGCAACGCTCCGGTCGAACATGTTTCCGGACAGCACGGAGCGCGTCTGGCATTTCAGGCGGCGATTCGCGCCGAGGGCAAGACGGAAGAACAGGCGTTGCCGCCCGATCAGCCGCAGGCGGCCGCAGCCGGGTTCACCATGCCCGCGCAACTCGGAAAAGTTGCCGGGACCGAACATCGCCAGCCCATTCCCGCGGCCCCGCATGTGCGGCGATTTGCGCGCGAGGTCGGCGTTGATATTTACGAAGTGAAGGGCAGCGGGCCTGGCGGCCGTATCAACGAAGATGACGTCAAGGCTTACGCAAAAGGATTGCTGTCGGCAGCGGCAACCGCGTCACAGGCCCCGCCACGCGCCGGGCACTTCGCGCAGCCGCAGCTTCCGGATTTCGCCAAGTGGGGCAAGATCGAGCGCGTCTCCATGAGAGGGGTTCGGCGCAAGACCGCCGAGCATTTGGCCGAAGCTTGGAACACGATTCCTCATGTTACCCAGCACGACCGCGCCGACATCACCGAACTCGAGCAACTGCGGGCTCGCTTCGCTCCGAAAGCCGAAGAGGCCGGCGGCAAGATGACGGTGACGGCCATCGCGCTGAAAGTCTGCGCCGCAGCGCTCAAAGTGTTTCCGCAGTTCAATGCCAGCATCGACATTGAGAAGGAAGAAATTGTCTACAAGCAATACATCAGCATCGGCGTAGCCGCCGACACGGATCGTGGCCTTCTGGTTCCGGTGATCCGGGAAGTCGACAAGAAAAACATTGTCGAACTGGCGGTGGAGTTGTCGCAGCTTTCGAAGAAGGCGCGCGACAAAAAACTCATGCCCGCGGACATGGAGGGCGGCACATTCACGATTACCAATCTCGGCGGCATTGGCGGAGTGGGTTTCACGCCTATCGTGAATTATCCGGAAGTTGCGATTCTCGGCCTTTCGCGCTCGCGCATGGAGCCGGAGTGGATTAACGGCAAGTTCGAGCCCCGGCTGATTCTGCCGCTCTCGCTCTCCTACGATCATCGGCTGATTGACGGCGCCGACGCTGCGCGTTTTCTGCGATGGATCGCGGAAGCTTTTGAACAGCCGTTCTTACTCTCAGTTCAGGGATAATTCGTAGAGACGTAGCTTGCTACGTCTCTGCCTGCGGTACTAATGAACTGGGCTTGCCGTGCTGACCGCCGAGACGTTGCAAGCAACGTCTCTACGAAAGATGCTCATTCGACTCCATGTCTGACAACAAATCCCTCAACCTTGCAGTTATCGGCGGCGGTCCCGGAGGCTACGCCGCCGCATTCCTCGCGGCCGATCTCGGCATGACGGTCACACTGATCGATCCGGAGTTGAATCCGGGTGGAGTCTGCCTTTACCGCGGCTGCATTCCCTCGAAAGCGCTGCTTCATGTGGCCAAACTGCTGGAAGAATCGCATCAGGCGAAAGATTGGGGAATTGAGTTTGCCGCGCCGAAAATCGATCTGGCGCGCTTGCGTTCGTGGAAAGAGAGCGTGGTCAAGAAATTGACCGGCGGCCTGGGCGTTTTATCCAAGCAACGCAAGGTAAAGTACGTGCAAGGAAGCGCCGCATTTGAGAATTCCACGACGCTGCGCGTCACAAAATCCGACGGCTCGGAAGAATCGCTCAGCTTCGATCGCATTATCATTGCCACCGGCTCTCGCCCGGCGATCGTTCCAACTTTGAAGCTCGATACGCCGCGCATGATGGATTCCACCGGCGCTCTGAATCTCGAAGACATTCCCGGCACCTTGCTGGTCGTCGGCGGAGGATACATCGGACTCGAACTCGGCTCCGTCTACGCCGCGCTGGGCACCCGTGTGACCCTTGTGGAAATGTTGCCTGGCCTTCTCCCTGGCGCGGATCGCGATCTGGTGCTTCCGCTCCACAAGCGGCTGGAAAAGATGTTCGACGGAATTCTGCTCAACACAACCGTCGCATCGGTCAAGGAAGAAGGCAACGGCATTCGTGCCACGTTTGAAGGACCAGACGTGAAAGAACGCGAGAGAGTCTTCGAACGCGTGCTGGTGTCGGTCGGGCGAAAGCCAAATTCTGAAATTCCCGGGCTCGAAAAGACGAGCGTGAAACTGGTTCAGCGCGGCTTCATTCAGGTGAACAAGCAACTGCAGACCGACGATCCGTCGATCTACGCCATCGGCGATGTGGTCGGCGAGCCCATGCTCGCGCATAAGGCCTCGCATGAGGGTCGCGTTGCGGTAGGAGCCATAGCGGGACATAAAGTTGCTTTCGAACCGAACGCAATTCCGGCAGTCGTTTTTACCGATCCGGAAGTTGCATGGTGTGGACTAACAGAAACGCAGGCACAAAAAGAAAATCGTGAACTCAAAGTCGCGAAGTTTCCCTGGGCCGCGTCGGGACGCGCCGTCACCCTGGACCGTCCCGAAGGCATGACCAAGCTGCTCATCGATCCGCAGACCGAACGCGTGCTGGGAGTCGGAATCGTGGGCGCAGGCGCCGGAGAATTGATTGCGGAAGGTGTGCTGGCCGTCGAAATGGCGGCGCTCGCCAGCGACGTAGCCATGACCATTCACCCGCACCCTACACTTTCGGAAACGGTGATGGAATCCGCCGAAGTTTTCTTTGGCACCAGCACGCACATTTACCGCCCGAAGCGGGGGTAGTGCCGCGGCAGCACCGTGCCATGCTGTGCGTTCCCGACCTCTGCGCGACATTTCGATCCTGCGACATTTCGATACAATGATTGCTTCCATGCGTCGATTTCCACGCACGACATGCTTTTGGATTGTGTGCCTGGGGTTTTGCCTGATTTGCGCGCGCCTGTCATTTAGTCAGGCTCTGCCGTTGCCTACGACTGCAAAGGCCACCGCGAATGCGTCGGCCGATCCCCTCGGACGCACAACTCCGTCGGGAACCATGCTCGGTTTCTTGCAGGCGGCGCAGGCCGGGGACTACGGAATTGCCTCGCAATATTTGCAGATGAGCCCCACGCGCCGCCAGTCCGAAGGCGAGCAGATAGCCACGAAACTCAAGGTGGTGTTAGATCGCGCGTTCACCGGCCGGTTCAACAACTTCACGCAGGCCGAAGGAATTCCACAAGAAGGTGTGCCCCTGGGCCGCCAGAAACTTGGCACTATGTCTTCGGGCGATGTCGAGGCCGACCTGGACTTGGTGCGCGTGTCGGATCCTAGCGCAGGCAAGATCTGGCTGATTTCTTCTGAGACCCTTTCCAAAGTTTCCGAACTCTATGATCAAGTCCAGGCGCGCCAAGTCGAGAGCCGGCTCCCCAATGCGCTGGTCAAACATGAATTCGCGGGAATGCCGTTATGGCAATTTCTGGCTCTCTTGGTAGCGTTGCCGGTAGCCGCGGCGCTTGGCTGGCTCTTGCTGGCGCTGCTCGAAATTCCGTTACGCTGGTGGGCGCGTCGGCGCGGCCGATTGGACGTCGCGAATTGGCGCGCGGTTTCTGGTCCAGCCTGGTTGCTTACCGGTACGCTCATCCATCAAGTGTTCGCCACCTATCTTCATATTCCGCTGCTGCCGCGGCACTACTACTTTCAAATCACGTCCATAGCGCTGATCATCAGCGCAACCTGGATTCTCTGGCGCGTCGTTCAATGGTCCCTGCATCGCGTCCGCAATCGGGCGCTGGCCCGCGGACATGCGGGCACGGGCTCGCTGATGCTATTGGGCGAACGCATTCTCAAGGCAGTGATATTTTGCGTCGGCGTTTTGGCCGTGCTCGGCAACTTGGGCTTTAACATGAGCACGGCGCTGGCCGGTCTGGGCATTGGTGGCCTGGCCATCGGCTTCGGAGCGCAGAAAACCATCGAGAATCTCTTTGGCGGCGTCTCTGTTCTGGGCGACGAAGTGTTTCGCGTCGGAGATGTCTGCCGCTTCGGCGATCGCACCGGGGTCGTCGAAGACATCGGATTGCGTTCCACCCGCATTCGCACCGACGAGCGGACGTTGGTGGCCATTCCCAACGGCACCGTGGCGACCATCAATCTGGAGAACCTCAGCCGCCGCGACAAGATTCTGTTCAAGACGAATCTGGGCCTGCGCCTTGAGAGCAAGCCGGACCATGTACGCTTCGTGCTGGCGGAAATCCGGCGCCTGCTTTACAGCCACCCTGCAGTCGAAACCAAGAGCGTGCGGGTGCGCCTTACCGAGATTGCCGGAAGCTCTCTGACCGTAGAAGTGGTGGCTTACATTCTGACCCGGGACTTCAATGAATTCGCCGCCGTTCGCGAAGATCTGTTGCTGCGCATGATGGATGTGATGGAGGACTCTGGCGGCGGCCTGGCGCTTCCCTCGCAGACGCTGTATCTAAGCCGCGACGGCGGCGTCGAAAAAGAAAAAGCCGACAAGGCCGTTAAGAAGATCGCAGAATTGCGGGAGGGGAAGCAGTTGCCCTTCCCTGACTTCCACGAGGAAGATATTTCCTCGTTTAAGGGATCGATTGAATATCCGCAACCGGAGTCGGCCGTGCGGAAACAGCAGGATGGTTCCGGCAAGGCCAGTTAGCGCCGGAGAAAACCAAACAGCAGTTACCGGACAACGCCGAGTCTCCTACGAAACTGCTACTGCCCGCTCAAGAAACGGCTGACGCACTCCGTTGTCCCCCCAATCAAAGTTGACGAGCCAGTTGGAAGTGCCCGGGGAGAGATCCACCTGCGGAGGTTGCGTGCGAAAAGCGAACGGGAGATCGCCGCCTGGTTGTTCCCGGAAGCCGAACGCCTGAAAAATCTTCTTCATTTCCGAATGAGAACAAGTCAGGAAAACAGTACGAGGCTGCGTGTCCTTGCGGCCAACCTCGAGAATGCTTAGCAAGACACCGTAGGCAAGAACCGTAGCGTCCTCGGCATCACACTGGGCGAGGATAATTTTCTCCGGCGAATCACTGAGGATGACGTAGCCGGCCGTCCCGCTCCCGGCGATCACGCGAAACAACCGGTAACGGATAAAGGGAAGGGAGAGGTTATAGCGCCACTTCAGGTATTCCGCGCACGGGGCGAATCGGAACAGAAACGGAGACCGGGAGGGGAGCAAGTCCAGCGTATAGGAATCTTCCTCACACACCGTGATCTCAGCGGAAATCTGGGACGGGATGCGCGGCGCGAAACTTGAGATTCTTCTTCCTGCCACGCGCCGGAGCAACGACTTGGCTCCGCTCCGCCACCTCGTGTCTCCGGAATATCCGGCATAACGGTTGTTCAGAAAATAGCCTCGAATCCCCGGCACAAAGACCCACTTATGGTGACGGAGGATGGCGAGGGTTTTCTGGCTACCGGAGAACATCAGCCCGATGCTGCCAGGGTTTGATCGTGAGGAGTATTGGTAAAGTTCGCCTCCCACTCCCCGCTGCAGGGAGTACCAATTGGAAGCGATTCGAATTGTAAGTTCGTGCGAATTGTATTCGAACTGTGCAAGCTCGCGTCCCAGAGTACCAAGTACTTTCCCGGAATCCGAATAATACAGGTAGAGCTTGGACCACTCGCGGGTGGCGTAGTAATAGTCCACAAAGGGCCGGTGAGCCAGATTCATCGGACCGGGAACTTGTGAAACCATTTCACTGACATCCCCGAAAAGTTTGGGCGTGTACTCGACAATGGGCATGAAACATTCCCCAGACGCCAAGCGATTCTACACGTTATTTACAGTCTGCTCGGCCCGCAGAAGGAGGCAGCGGAAAAAGGTGGAAGCGTTGTTTGCGGAAATGAAGAATCCGATGGGACTGCGTCGCCTGCGCTTGCGCCGGATGAAGTTCGTTCGTGCGCAGTTCTTCCTCGCAGCGGCCTCCCAGAACATCAAGCGACTGGTGCGGTTCCTCGGCCAACCGACAACACCCACCGTGGGGGCCACCACTTAGCCGACGCGAGAAAAAACCTCGCAGTGGTGACACTCGCACCAGAAAGCCATTCCGATGACGGAGTTTTTCAACCCCCATGGGCGATTGCACCAACTACCCCGAATCCCATTAAGAGACGACTCGCGTTCTACTCTGGTGCCATCGGTGGTTGAGCCAGTTCAGAAACAAATGGGTAGGGAAATAAACTAACAGCGGTACGGTGACCAGATAGACGAATAGATAAAACCATCCCGGGATCACGTGTTGCTCGTGAAAGAACGGGCCACGCGCCCAATTCACATCCTGCTGGGGACGCCAGAAATAATTTGTCGGGACCACGATGCACGCCATCAGCGTCTGCAACTTCCATCCGCGCGAATCGTAGCCCAGGCGCCAGATCGCCCACAAAAGCAGCGGCGGCGTGACCAGGTGAAACAAACTCACCAGACGAATGACGAGCGGGAGGTGGGGATCGAACATGTATTCCGTGCCGCCGATGAGGTGGCGTCCAGTCAGCAGAGCGCCGGCAAGATCCACCGTGTAGATCGTCTGGAACAAAAGCAATCCGGACGCGGTCCAGGAAAAAATCAGCGGACTCTCTAGCCACAAACCAATTCCGATCAGTACATTTCCAATATCGCAGAAGAAGAGAAAATTCTGCAGTCCGAATTGGCGCCAGTAGAGCGGCGCCCAAACCAGCAACCAGATCGTCCATCCGATCTTGAGCCACAAAGGCAGCCGCATGGAGCACTATTGTATGAGATGAAACGTTTGATACACGGCAGTCGAGGGACTTCCTGAATGATAGACGGGGACAGGCGGCAATCTACCACTCCGCTTTCACCTTCTTACCGGAGACAGTCGAGAACTCGACAGACCTTTGCCCGCGAACCAGGGTCATTGAGAGAGGAGCATCGATGATCTTTGCCGGGTCCACAGTGAACGCGGAGCAAGGAGGATTCACGTCCCCAATCGGAATAGGGGAAAAACCGTCGGGTGAAATCCCCCGCAGTCAAGGATCCTCTTATCATCTCGAAGGGATACAAGGTAAGTCTCTGGCCTGTTGCCGTCAGTTCTTGTGAGTTTGTACGTTGCGCGTTCCCATGCATGTAACCGGTTTTCCTGCGTCCATCAATCGTCACTTGGCCGCTCACCCGAAAATACTACGTCGTATATCCCTTGAGGGTCGAATAGAGCATTCCACCTGCGACAAAGAGAATAGTTAATGAGGAACAGCGAAACCGAGAATCTGGGTGAGTCTCTTCATGTCGTCTCCCTGAGAATAATGATACCGCGAATTCATGGAAGTTTCCTCTACAGCATAAGACACTCGGATGCTCCATCTCATCGATCGAAACTTGTCAACACCACGCGATTACGAGCGTAACTTGCTGGGGATAACTCCTGTACCTACGATGGTTTTAGTATGGGTTACCAAGCTCTTCTCTTCTGCCCCGATGAAAAAACCGCTCGTACGGTGACGCAGGTTTTAAGCGAGTTGGATTTCAACGTCGAGACCTGCACCGAACCTTTCGCTGCAGTTAAGAAGTTGATGAGTCAACACTTCGACGCCGTCGTGGTGGACTGCGATAACGAGCAGAATGCCACATTGTTGTTCAAGAGCGCGCGTAATTCGACGTCCAACCAGGCGTCGCTTGCCGTAGCCGTAGTGGAAGGTCAGGCCGGGGTCGCCAAGGCGTTTCGCATCGGCGCCAACCTCGTCCTGACCAAACCCATCAACATCGAACAGGCCAAGGGAACGTTGCGAGTGGCTCGGGGGCTGCTGCGAAAGAGCGAACCAGCCAAACCCGGCGTTCCTGCAACCGAGTCCTCAACTGGCACACCAGGCATTGATGCGCCCGCAAAACAAAAGACTCAGGCTGTACCATTGGCGGTCTCCCCGGCTATTGCTAAGACCCAGTCCGATACAAGCTCCGTGACCCGCGCGCCATCTGCGGCAGCAATTTCGAATGCTGGTGCTCACGACGAAGACTTGCTCGAAATCGGCGAAGAAGATTCCGTTGCCGCGCCGTCAGAGGCTGCTCCGGTAGCGCCGACGTTCAAAGGGTTTATCACACCGGCGCCTCAATCCGAGAAGTTTCTCGAAGCGGCTGTTGTTTCCGTGGCGGCGTCCGAGGGGAAGAGTGCATCGATCCCCGTCTCACTGGCGCACGGCAGAGGAGCGGCCAGCGCGCCGGCCCCGGCCCGCGAGCGTCCGGACACTAGCGTCCCGGAAACATCGGCCGAACGCTCGGTGGAACCAGAGGCTCCCTCGAAAAAGGCGGAAGTAGCGCAGATTGAATCGTCCAGTTTGGTTCGGTCCGCGCGGACGTTTAATTTTGGTGGGAACAATGCCACGGCGGAATCGGGCGGGGGAAGCAAGAAAGTTCTAGTGGCGGCCACTGTAGCCCTGATTGTCGCCGCATTTGCTTATGCCGGTTGGGCTCGTTTCCACGGACGATCGAGTGAGCCTGACACTATCCCGACTGAAGACACGCCAACTGCCGTCGTGAGTCGGCAGGCCACGAAACCGAGCGGCGCTAAGCCCTCGGCCGCATCCACGGCAAAGCCATCCTCATCTTCATCCCCGCCGAGTTCGCAGACTGCGCTGAACGAAAAAGGTCATGGATCGGACGCCGATTTTGCTTTTAACGATTCCGACCCTTCCGCGGCGAGTTCCACGAAAACATCTGCTTCCCCCTCCTCCGCATCGAGCACGACTGCCGACACCGACGAGGCGCCACTTGTAATCAAAGCAGGCAAGGCTCCGGGGGTACATGCAAAATCTGGAGCTGCCGACGCTCCCGCTCCCAGCATGATTGGAATCGCGACCGCGGGCGCCGGCGCGCCTCCGCCCAATTTTGTCAGCAGCGGAGAAATCGTACCCAAGCCGTTGCTGCAAACTATGAATATCTCGCAAGGCGTCTCGCACGGCTTACTCATTAAGAAAGTGCAGCCGATCTATCCCCGAAATGCCCTGGCCATGCGGGTTGAAGGTTCCATCGAGCTACTGGCCACCATTTCAAAAACTGGCGACATCACTCAGGTGAAAGTGCTGCGTGGCGATTCTCAGCTGACCAAAGCCGCCACCGACGCGGTCAAACAGTGGAAGTATAAGCCGTATCTGCTGAACGGTGAGCCGGTCGAAATTCAGACACAAGTCACCATCAACTTCAAGCTACCCAAATAAATTCTCCATCAAGAAGACGCGAACCTAGTAAGAACCTCGCACTCCGTTCTTGTGTTCATCTGAAATCTCCCCCTCGCGTAGTTCCTGGTTTTGATCCCGCCTGATCGAACTGAACTGAAACACGACTTCTGAGGGCCTCAAGGGAATTCTTTGGGCTGAAGCATTGGCCAGGACGACCGAATGGATTGTCGCCGCTGTCTCGTGCGGCACAATGTTAGCAGGTGTAGAGAAGAACCAGCAGCCAGTTACTGCCGCTGCAACACTTCGTCGACCACTACCTTGCCGCCTTTATCGGCAGTGATGACCTTATGCACGGGCGCATATCCGCTCATGGTGATGTCGATCACGTAGTTACCGGGGTCGAGCAGCACGTCCGCCGGCGATGGCTTTTCCACCAAGTGCTGGTTGACCGCGATCTGGGCGCCTTTCGGCTGCGTGCGGATGCTCAGAATCGCCTCGCCCGCTTGGCCCCTGCCGCCAAACAATTTCGAGATCTTGCCAACGGTCCTGAGGTTGTCCGTGTTGCCCAATGGCCGCAACGTGGGCGAGAAGTTGAAAGTTTGCCCGAGCGCGAACTGGGCGTTCATGGTTTCGTCAATGTACCCCGACATTCGCACCAGCACTACGTGCTGCCCTTTGTCGACGCTGACCTGTCCCGGCGTCTTAATAACCATGTCGCGGCCGTCCACGTAGATTTTGGCCCCAGGGGGATCGCTTTTCACGACCAGAGTGGCCATCAACTTCGCCAGGTGAACGATGGTTGTCGCCCGGTTTCCTGAGGCCACACTCAAGGTGCGCGAATCGCCGGAATAGCCTGGTTTGCTGACAATAACGGAATGTTGCCCCGGTTGGACATTCGTCAGAGTTAGCGGCGTGATCCAGGTTGTATCGCTCTTTCCATCTACCTGAACTTGCGCTCCCTGAGGAGTCGAGTCAACCGTCAACTGTCCGGGAATGATTGAAGGAGCGGCTCTCCTCCGCGGCTTACGCGCACCGAAAGAGGCGCCAGTCTCCGCCTCCGGAGCTTCAGATTCCGTGGTAGCGGCTGTCTGATCTGGAGAGGTCTGCGCCTCCGCGGGCTGAGTTGCGGCGGGGACCTGTGCCGCCGTATTCTGCGATGCCGCCAGGCTGGAGTCCGCCTTGGCTGGCGTTTGCGCTACGGCGGTCGGGTGGCCAGCGGCAGAATCGTCGTCGCTGTTCAGCATGTGAATGTAGATTGTGACGCCAATGCCGATGACCAGAATCAGCGCGGCAGCCCCGGACAGCGAATAGAGCATCAGCTTGGGCGGAACGCTCTTGATTTCCTTGATCGCCTTCTGGGCAACTTCGCGCGGCTGCACTTTGGGCTTCTCAACCGGCTTGCGGCTGCCCGTGAACGCCGTGACGGTTGGCCTTGCCGACTGTGCCGGTTCAAACGAAACCGGCGGAGGAGGCGGCGGAATATAAACTTCCTTCAGCGGGGGAAGTTCAGTCATTTCGGAGAAGCTCACGCCCGTGTTGCCGGCGGGACGTCCTTCGGCCATCAGCGGATCGATTGCAATCTTCGGAGCGTCTGCAACCTGCGAGTCGAAAGTTTCGAAATGGGGTTCGTCGCTGACCACAGAAGACATGTGCGCCGACGGAAGCTTCGGCTCCTCGATAGTCGCCTTCCCATGAGTGCTCGACCGATTGACTTGGGGAACTTCCGAAGGAGACTGAGTGGCACCGGCCCCCGCGGCCGCAGCAACTGTTTTCGGCGTGGCAAGTCTAGGCGTGGCAGCAGGCGTGCCTACAGCTGCTGGTTGCGCCGGCGTTGGCGCCGGCGGCGCAGTGACTTTCTTTTCGACCGGGTGCGCTGCGGCAGAGGTCACAAACTTCTCGGCCACTACGTTGGTTTTGACTGCGGCCTTGGGGGCGTCTAGCTTCTTGGACGCCAACGGCCTGACCTCTTTGCAGTTTTCCAGATCGTCGAGCAGTTGTTTGCCACTCTGGTAGCGCTGTGCCGGATCTTTCATCAGCGCCTTCATGATCAGGTCGCTTAAGAGTGGATGCACTTTGGGGTTCACGTGGAGCGGCGCAGCTGGCGTGCCTTCCAGAATGCTCTGGCGCAGAGATTTCATGTCCTCGCCATCAAATGCCTTGTGCTCAGTCACCATTTCGTAGAAGATCGCACCCAGGCTGAACAGATTCGAACGTGCGTCGGTGGCCTGGCCCTGAAGCTGCTCGGGCGACATGTAATACAGGATCGAAGGAATTCCCTGGGGAACGTGCTGCACAAAGTGTCCCACGCTGGAGACGCCGAAGCCCAGAATCTTGACCGTGCCGTCCCAGCCGCACATGATTTTCGACGGCTCCAAACTGTAATGAACAATATTGTGCGACTTTGCATGCTCGAAGCCGCTGCACAGCTGCCGTCCTATATCGAGAAGATCCCAGATGGAAAACCCCTCTTTGCGAGCCAGCATGGTGGCGATGCTATTGCCTTGGACGTAATCCATGCCGGCACAGAACTGGCCATCGATTTGACCAGCACCAAAGATGTTGGTGATATTCGGATTGCTCAAAACCTTGGCGTTCTCTGCCTCCGCCAGCAGCGCCTGTTCGAGCGCCGTCGCGTTCTCTCCGAACGCGCTCAACTGAATGGCCTTCAGGGCAATCGTCTGCCCGCTTTCAGGGTCGTGAGCTTTGTACACTGTGCTGATAGGTGATTTCGCCAGTTCACTTAGAATTTCGAAATGGCCGATTTTGGTAGGCATGGTTTTTCCCCGCTCTACCCATCGAAGCTCTCGCCACCCCGCGAAAAAGCTCTGAGGGTAAAGACCCATAGAATGGGCAGGGTTAGGATATCTCTGCTCGTGCCAAGCTTCGAGTTACCAAGGTAAGGTCGGAAACGCCGCGTTACTGACCAATCGCGCGCCGTAAGCAGCGGATTGCCCGACGAGCACCTGGTTAATACGGTTGGAATTCCTGGAGGGCGGCCTCTGAATCCGCGGCATGTGGTGATTGACGGACCCTGTGGTTCAGCCACCTCGCGTGCGCTTTTCAAAATTCGGTGTAACTTTATCGTCCGGCGGTGGTTGTAAGTGTTATCAGGCATGGTGTGACATTTGTGGTGTGACATTTGTCATCTCCCCCCGATGACGATCTCCACTTGTAACGGCAGCGGGGCCGCGAAAATATAGATCGTGGAGAGAGGGTTCTGTGGAAGCCAGCATTTTGTGCATCGTAGAGATCGAATCTTCGGTTGTCGGTAGCGTGCCACTTCGTCTATCCTTGCTGCGCCGGGACGCAACCGCCCCAGGCCCTCGGTCCCTTGTCCCTTCTGGAGTACGACGATGACATTGACCCGGTTTGTGACCAAGAACGCGTTCCGCAACAAGCGCCGCAGCACTCTGACGGTGTTGAGCATCGCTTTTTCTTTGCTCCTGCTCACACTGATGATGACTATCTGGAGGGCTTTTTATCTGAGCGACGGGAGCGCCGAATCGGCGGAGCGGCTAGTGGTCAGGCACCGCGTTTCTCTCACCTTCACCCTACCTAGCTTTTACCGAGAGAAGATCCGCGCCGTTCCCGGAGTCGTGTCCGTAGTTCCGGTTTCATGGTTTGGCGGCATCTACAAAGATCAGAAACCGGAGAACTTTTTCGCACAGTTCGGCACCGATCCGGACGAGTTTTTCAAAACTTTTCGTGATCTGCAAATGCCGGAGGATCAAATCACGGCATGGCAGCGCGACCGCCAGGGCGTTATCGTGAACGACTTCCTGGCGAAAAAGTACGGTTGGAAACTTGGCGATCGCATCGTGTTACAGGGGACCATTTATCCGGTCAACCTGGAGTTGAATATTCGCGGCATTTTTCACACGAATCCCGACAACAAGTCGGTTTACTTCAATGCCAAATATGTGGAAGAAGCGGTGGCCTTCTTTAAAGGACAGGCTGGCACTTTCAGCATTTTGGCAGCATCTCCTGGGGATGTGAGTCGCATTGCGAGCGCCGTAGACGACATGTTTCGAAACTCACCGCAAGCTACCAAGACGGAAAGCGAGAAAGCGTTCGGCCTGGAATTCGTGGCCATGATGGGCAACGTGAAAGCCTTCATTCTGAGCATCTGCTCGGCGGTGGTCTTCGCCACACTTTTAGTGTCGGCTAACACCATGGCGATGTCCATTCGCGAGCGCACGCGCGAAGTGGCCGTGCTGAAGACGCTGGGCTTCACCAAGCGCGGCGTGCTCGGACTATTCGTGAGCGAGGCGGTAGCGCTGTCGCTTGCGGGAGGACTGCTTGGAGCCGGGCTGGGGTGGCTGATGGTTTATGGCTTGACTCACTCTCCTCAGTTCATAAGCTTTTTCCCCATGAAGGTCACGCTGGGAATATGGCTGGCGGCGCTGTTCACGTCGGGGTTGGTGGGATTGCTAAGTTCGGCGGTGCCATCTTACAGTGCGTCCCAGATAAACATAGTCGACGGACTGCGGCACATCGGATGACTTTATGACGCTGGGCAGTTTTGTCGTGCGCAATACATTCCGCAACAAGCGGCGCAGTCTGCTGACCATGAGCAGCGTTGGATTCTCTTTGCTTCTGCTCACCATGATGATGTCGATCTGGCGTACGTTTTACATCGACCCCGGCACTCCCGACGCAGCCAGGCGCATCGTGACCCGAGACCGGGTGTCCCTGGCGTTCTTTCTTCCAGCCTACTACAGGGACAAGATTCGCAGCGTCCCTGGCGTGCAGGCGGTCGTACCCATGACTTATTTTGGGAACCATTACAAAGACGACCGGTCGGCAAATGCTTTTGCGCAAATTGTCACCGACCCGGAGGAATATCTGAAAGTCGCATCCGACAAGATCGTGCCGCCCGACCAAGTCCTGGCCTGGCAGCGCGATCGCACGGGCGCGATGGTGGATGTGGAACTATCCAAGAAATACGGGTGGAAGCTCGGCGACCGTATAACCCTGGACAGCCCCTATTTTCCAGTGAAGCCTGAACTCACGATCCGCGCGATCTACAAGATCGATCCTCCCGCTCGGGCGTTGTACTTCAGCACGAAATATCTGGAGGAGTCGGTGAACTGGTTCAAGGGGCAGGCTGGCTGGTACATCACGCAGGTGGCTTCGGCGGGCGACGTGGCGCCAGTCTCTTCTGCGATTGACCAGATGTTCCGCAACTCGCCGCAGCGCACCAAGACAGAAAGCCAGCAAGCCTTCCTGCTGTCATTTGTCGCGACCCTGGGAAATGTGAAGACCTTCATTCTTAGCATCTGTGGGGCGGTAGTGTTTGCGATCCTGCTAGTGTCGGCTAACACCATGGCCATGTCGATTCGGGGACGGACGCGCGAGGTCGCCGTATTGAAGACGCTGGGATTCACGCGCCAGCGCCTGCTCGCGATGCTCGTCGGAGAGGCCGTCGCTTTATCGCTCGCGGGCGGCATATTCGGAGTTCTGGCTGCGACCGCGGCGCTCCAGTGGCTAACTCACTCTCCGCTCGCGATCGGGATTCCGGCGGGCATGCGAGTCACGGCTCCCACGATGTTGGTCGCCTTGCTGGTGGCCGCGACCGTGGGGTTCGTCAGCGGATGTTTACCGGCGTACAGTGCGTCGCGCATAAATATTGTGGACGGGCTACGCCACATTGGTTAAGTAGCGCCGCCGTCTCGGCGGCTGTCGTGGCGGCATCTCGCCGCCACTTGCGGGAGCAGGAACAGGGATAAAGTCATTTATGGCGATACCAATCAGTTATAACGTTCGCAACTTAAGGCTCCGCAAGGGGCTTACGCTGATGACTGCGCTGGGCATCGCGCTCACCGTTACGACCGCGATCTTTCTAATGGCGCTGCTCGCGGGATTGAATCGCGCTTTCGTCAACAGCGGAAATCCTCTCAACGTACTGGTGCTGCGCAAAGGATCGGAGGCCGAATTGTCGGGAGGGTTCGACGCCTCGCTTTATCCCACGCTGAAGACGCTGCCCGGTATCGCGAAAGACAGTCACGGCGAGCCCATGACCTCTGGCGAGTGGGTGGTCGTAATCATCCTGCCGCGCAAAGATGGAACCGGCGAAGTGAACGTGACAGTACGGGGCATGATGCCCGACGGCCTGGAAATGCGGCCCAGCGCGAAGCTGGTAGAGGGACGCTGGTTTCAGACCGGGCAACGCGAAGTCGTCGTCAGCAAGTCGATTCGCGACCGCTTCACTCATGCGAACATCGGCGACACCATGGAATTTGGCAAAGGATCATGGAAGGTCGTGGGAGTGTTTGACGCCGGTGGCTCGGCATACGAGTCGGAAGTGTGGAGTGACGTGAATCAGATGGCGTCGGACTTCGATCGCCAGGGTGGATACTCGTCAGCGTATCTGCGCGCAACCGATCCCATCGCAGCCGACGCCCTGAAGAATCGGGTCAGCGACGATCAGCGGCTGAAGCTCGAAGGGATGCTGGAGACCGATTACTACGCCAAGCAGACCAGTTCCGGGGCGCCTATCAAGGTGATTGGGATTGTGGTGGCGTTCATCATGGCAATCGGATCGATCTTCGCAGCCATGAATACGATGTATGCGGCCGTGGCATATCGCGGGCGCGAGATTGCGACGCTGCGGGTCATCGGCTTCTCGCGGCCTTCGATTCTGACTTCGTTTGTGCTGGAGTCTTTGCTGCTGGCGCTTCTGGGTGCAGCTGCGGGAATTTTGCTGATGCTTCCATTCAACGGAATGCAGACAGGCACGTCCAATGCTGTGACCTTCAGCGAAGTGGTGTTTGCCTTGCGTATCACCCCGCAGGTAGCCATGTACGCGATTCTGTTTGCTTTGATTATGGGATTCGTGGGCGGCCTGGCTCCGGCGTGGCATGCGGCGCGACAGAATATTCTGAACGCGCTGCGCAGCTAGATTGGCGACGGCGAGCAACTCGCAGCCGAACGGCCGCCAGGACGGCGGCGCTACGTAGCGGCTGGCGATGAAACTTGGAGAGAGCGGAATACGTAAACACTCTTATGCCGATTGATACAAAACATGAAGACCTGCAGAGCCTGCGCATTGACCGGTCGCAGCGCGGCGATTCGGGCGGTGGGCCCCCGGCCTGGGCGCGCCGTTACATCCTGGGCGGCATAGCAGTGGTTGTGCTGCTCGGCCTGATCACTTTGGCCTACCGCCTGTTCTCCTCCGATGTTCCTGAGGTCGAGGTGGTTCGCGCTGCCGCGGAAACAGGCGGTAATGACGCGGGCGGGACGGTGCTCTCGGCCACGGGCTATATCGTGGCGCACCACACCATCAATGTGAACTCTAAGGTCACCGGCCGACTAGCGTGGATCGGCGTGGAAAAGGGCGACAAAGTGAAGGAAGGCCAGGTGCTGGTCCGCCTGGAGGATCAGGAATTCCGCGCGTCCTATGAACAGTCGCGCGGCGCGCTGGCCAATGCCCGCGCCTATCTCGACGAATTGCAGCACGGATCGCGGCCTGAAGAAGTGCAGCAGGCGCAGCACAATCTGGATGAAGCTCGCGCCACGCTGGTGAACGACAAGCTGATCCTCAATCGCACTAAAGAATTGGCCGCCGGAGGCGTAGTCTCGCGGCAGGCGCTCGATGACGCCACCGCCAAGTTCGAGTCCGACCAACAGCGCGTAAATTCACTGGAGAAAGCGTTTCAACTTTCAAAGATTGGGCCGCGGGCGGAGGAGATTGCCCGCGCCCAAGGCGCGATGATGCAGGCGCAAGGCGCGCTTGACTATGCCAAATCACAACTGGATGCCACGGTGATCCGCGCGCCGGTAACCGGTACGATTCTCGACCGCACGGCAGAGAAGGGCGAACTCATAACCGCGCAGTTCGCGAGCGCGGCCGCGGGAGGGCCGCAGGGATCGGTCGTGTCTTTGGCGGACCTCAACGATCTGCAAGTCGAACTGGATATTGCACAGGCGGATTTCGCACGCCTTGGCCCAACACAGAGGGCGAAGGTGACGACCGACGCATATCCCGACAAGGAATACGACGGCGTCATCGCGCAGATTTCTCCGGAAGCGAACCGGCAGAAAGCCACCGTACAGGTGAAGGTGCAGGTCTTGAATCCGGGTAAGTATCCCGACGTTCAGCTGCGGCCGGAGATGAATGCAACCGTGAAGTTTCTGGCCAACGACACGCCCAAGAATGTTAAAGGGCCCGCCGGAGTGTACGTGCCTTCAACGGCCATTCGTGACCGCGACGGGAGGAAAATTGTATTGATCGCATATAACGGAAAAGCAATCGCGCGCGAGGTCCGCGTGGTGGGCCAGCGCAGCGACGGAGCGCTCGTCGATGGACTGGTCGGGGGAGAGAGCGTGATTACCACCGCACCATCCACATTGAAAGATGGAGACAAAATCAAAATTAAGGGGCAATCATGAGCACAGTCGCACAACCGAACGTTGTCACGGGCACTAAAGTTGTACAGGTTCGCGGCGTCAGCAAAGTATTCAAGCGCGACGCCTTTCAGGTAACCGCGCTCGACGATGTGTCGATCGACATCGCCAAGGGAGAATTTTTGGCTCTGATGGGGCCATCGGGATCAGGCAAAACCACATTGCTGAATATGATCGCCGCCATCGACCGGCCGACCAGCGGCGAACTGCTGGTGCAAGGGCAGGACATTTTTCGCTTCAGCGACTCGCAGATCGCCCGTTGGCGCAATGAGCACATCGGCTACGTCTTTCAGACGTTCAATCTGATTCCTGTGCTCACCGCTTTTGAGAACGTAGAGCTACCATTACTGCTGACGAAGTTGACCGCGCAGCAGCGCCGCGACCACGTCTTGACCGCGCTCAAGCTGGTCGGACTCGAGGATCGAGTCGGCCACCTTCCCAAGCAGCTTTCGGGAGGGCAGGAACAGCGCGTGGCGATTGCGCGGGCGATCGTGAGCGATCCAACCCTGCTGCTGGCGGACGAGCCCACCGGCGATTTGGACAGCCACTCCGCCACCGAGGTGTTAGAGATTCTCAAGCGCCTGAATGAGGACTTCCACAAAACGATCGTGATGGTGACGCACGATCCGCATGCAGCGTCCTACGCGCATGTGACCCGGCACCTGGAAAAAGGAATGCTGCTGCCGCCGGGATAGTGGCGGCGTTGCCTCAAACGGAAGCGATCGGCAAGGGACCGCTTCGCGTTCGAGACAATCGACAATCCGGGAACTAGCTGGCGACCAAGCGTGATTCACCGCGGGTCGACGTCGGCTCGGCCGGGACATCCGCGATCCATAGCCAGGCCCGTCTGCCATTAGAGATCACCGCCTGCGCCTCGCCATATTCCACCAGACGGTTCAGCACGGTCGTGACCGAAGCCATGGGATCCTTGTGGCGGGCCAGCAATGCAGGCATTTTTTGTTGAAAATATTCGCAGATATCGCGTGCATTCATGGCGTGGCCGGCTTCCATCAAAATCATCCGGCAGGCCTTGGTAAAGCCTGGCTGGCGGCCGCTGCTTTTGCGGTCGACCAGTTCCATAAGCTCTTCGCTCAACAGCGCATCGCCAAAAAGGTTCGCCAAGCCCGAGATGGTCTGCTTGACGGTGCCGATGCGCTTCATAATTTCAGCGCGCTGTTGCAGCAAGTGGCGCAGCTCGCCATGCGCCTGTCGAATCACCTCTTCCACGTGGCCGACGTCATAACGTTCGACCGGCCTCATCATCCCATCTACAATCTGGCCGTTTTCCATTGGTCCCCCTAAATTTTGAAGCGCGTTGATTCCCAGCTCTAACCAATCAACTCCACACGGGTCGATTTATTCCCAGAGCAGATGGGCAGAGCCGCCGGGTTCGTCCGCACGCAGGGGTTAGCGGAGCCCGTTGCTTTAGACGAATCAACCGGGGATTGGTTAACAGAAAAGTAGCTGCAAGCGGGGAGTCGCGATGTCGAGAACGTATTGCCGCTTTTCTTGATGCTTCTTCCTAATTTGAAACCGTCTCCAGTTCGGGAATCCGAAGGCGCCGCACTGGTGGAAACCGCCGCGGTAAACACCGCAAGAACTATGACTTACCGATGTGTGATAGTAACGGAGTCACTTCAGTGTCGATGGCCGCACAACCCGCCCTGGCGCCCAAACCGCTAAGTGTCTTGTTGGTAAGTCAGAAAGAGGAAGATTTCTACCTGATTCGCGAGATTCTCGAACGGACGCGCAGCACACTCGCAGCTGACCTGGACCATGCGAATTCCCTCGCCGAAGCCAAAGCGATGTTGCAGCAAAAAACCTATGGCCTGGTCATGTTCGAGCACGAAACCGGAGACGCCCAGGCCGTCCATTTTGTGGCCGAGTTTCTGCACGCCGGCGTATCGGTGCCTTTCATCCTGTTGACTGACGATGCGGACGAAAAGACGGTCGCGGGCATCATCGAAGGTGGGACGTGGAATTGCGTAGCAAAATCGCAGCTGGACGGAGCGACTCTGGTGCGCACCATCCGGAACACGCTGTCGGTGCACTCCATGCAGCAGGAGCAGCAGACTGCCGAGCACTCTCTACGAAAGCTATCTCGTGCAGTCGAGCAGTCGGCCGACATGATCATGATCACCGACCTTCATGGGATCATTGAATACGTGAATCCGGCATTTGAGATTCTCACCGGATACCATCGCGACGAAATGTGCGGGAAGACTCCGCGAATTCTGAAATCGGGTGAGCAGGGAGTAGAAATTTATCAGGGAATCTGGAAGACAATCCTGGCGGGCAAAGCCTATCGCGGTATTCTGACGAACCGAAAGAAAAACGGCGAGTTATATTACGTGGAAGAAAGCATCTGCCCGGTGCGGGATGCTGGTGGCCAGATCACCCACTTTATCTCCAATGGGCGTGACTTGACGGAGCGGCTGCGCCTGGAAGCGCAGGTTCTGCAGTCGCAAAAGATGGATGCAATCGGCAATCTGGCCGGGGGGGTCGCGCACGATTTCAACAACCTCCTGACCATTATTACCAGCTACGCGGAGCTGGCGTTAGACACGGTGGCTCCAGACAGTCCGCTGGAATCCAAGATTCAGGAGATCCTTCTGGCGGCCCGGCGGGCGGCCGAGTTAACCCGGCAACTGCTCGCCTTCAGCCGCAAGCAACCGCAGGCCTTGCGAGTGGCCGATCTTAACCAGGTGATCGGGCGCATAGCGAACACTCTCCCGCGGCTGATCGGCGAAGACATCGAGTTCACCTTCCTGCGCGGTGAAGGATTAGGTCGAGTGCGGGTCGATCCTATGCAAGTCGAGCAGGTTCTGATGAACCTGGCTGCCAATGCGCGCGACGCCATGCCGCAAGGCGGTCACTTTAGGATTGAAACCTCCGACGTACGAGTAGCAAAAATAGACACAGAGGACGACCGCGGCTCGCGCAAACAAGAAGACCTGCCCGCCGGGCGCTATGTTCTGGTCACCATCACCGATGACGGACTGGGCATTCCTCCTAGACATTTGCCCCACATCTTCGAGCCCTTCTACACGACCAAGCCAGCAGGCAAGGGCACTGGTTTGGGACTGGCAACTGTATACGGAATTGTGAAGCAGAATAAAGGTTTCATCTGGGCCTCCAGCGAACGCCGCATGGGCACGGTATTCAAACTCTTTCTGCCCTGTCTGGGCCGGCGCGACCACTCCAGCGCGGTCGCGGAACCCCAGAACGAGGCCGTGTCGCGCGGATCGGAAACCATTCTGGTGGTGGAAGACGAGCAGGCTGTCCGACGTGCAACGACTGAATTTCTTACCCAACAGGGCTATCAGGTCCTCGAGGCCAAAGATGGTATCGATGCCTTGTCGGTGTCAAAAAAACATCTCGCACCCATCCACTTACTGTTCACCGATGTAGTCATGCCGAATATGAGTGGCGGGCAATTGGCCAAGGAAATGGCCCAATTGCGCCCTGAAACCAAGCTGTTGTTCGTTTCTGGTTATGCCGGCAAGACCGTACTCGACCACAAAGTACTCGATGTTGACACTAATTTCCTGCAGAAACCCTATTCGTTGAAACAACTTTCCCTCAAGATCCGTTACGCCTTGAACGGACCGAGTCCCGCACAGTCGCAACCCGGCCTCTAGGTATAATTCTTAGCTTGGTCTTGATTGACTCCATGCTCTCCGGCACAGGCTGTGCGCTGTTCCTGGTTTTTTTTGACGTTCGTCCTGGCAGACTCCTAGCGGGAATTTTGCTTCTCGCCCTCTGCGGAGCCATTGTTTATTCGTTGCTGCAAATTCTAGCGGTACTTCGCTACCTGGCGGTGCGCCCCCCCAGCCTGTTTCGCAGTGACCCGATCAGCGTCCTCAAACCGCTTGCCGGCCTGGACCTGGATCTGGAATCGAATCTACGTACTTTTTTCGAACAGGACTATCCGGCATTTGAGCTCCTGTTCGCGGTTCGAAGGGAAGATGATCCCGCGGCGGAAGTAGTGGCTCGCCTGCAACGCGAGTATCCGAACGTTTCATCGCGGACGGTGATCACCGGCGAACCGCCGTATCCGAACGCTAAAGTGTTCAGCCTCGATCGCATGCTGGCCCTCGCTAACAACGATCTAGTCGTGATGAGTGACAGCGACATTCGTGTGACTCCGGACCTTCTACGCACGGTCGTGGCCGAGTTTCAGGACGCTCACCTGGGAGTGGCGACCTGCCCCTATCGCGCGGTGCCCGGAGCAAGTTTCTGGTCTCGGCTGGAAGCCACCGGCATGAATACCGATTTTTGGGGAAGCGCTCTGGTCGCGAGGATGCTCGAAGGCATGCACTTCGCCGTAGGCCCGACCATCGCCGCCCGACGCGGAGTGCTGCAATCGATCGGGGGATTCGAACGCCTGAAGGATTATCTGGCGGAAGACTTTGTCATGGGTAAGTTCGCGGCTGAGGCTGGGCACGGCGTGATTCTCTCTTCCTACATTGTCGAACACCACATTGGCAGTGCGACACTACATCAGAATATCGCCCATCGTTTGCGCTGGGCCCGCAGCACACGGCGTTCACGTCCGGCGGGGTATGTCGGACAGTTGTTTACCATGCCCATACCGCTCGCTCTGTTGGTCTACGCCGCCGCCCCCGCGTGGTGGCCGGTTTTGCCTCTGACCCTGATCGTCCGCGCCGCCGCGGCCTACACGGTTTCGGCGCGTGTCTTGCGAACAGAGATTAACTGGCTGCTGTTGCCCATCGAAGATTTGTTGGGATTTTGTTTTTGGATCGCGGGATTCTTTGGAAATACGATTTCCTGGCGGGGGCGGCGCTATCGGCTATTTCCAGATGGACGCTTCGAATTAATTCCTATGCGGAAAGAATAGGGCGAAGAAGACTCGGCTACTTCGGCGCCATGCGAATCAGCCGGCCATTTTTCAACTCGAATCGATCCCCCCGCCATGTCACTGTATGACCGGCAAGACTCGCAACCCAGACGCCCGCTGCGATCAAATCGCGAACCGGGAGCAGCCACAAGTGTCGCAGTAACTGCCGGTCCTCCAACACGAATCTCCCAACCGTAAGCGCCATCGCCAAACGCAGCAGAAATGTCCCCGCAAGCACAGCCCACGCCCACGGCGCGGCTCGGCTGGCGATTAAGGCCACGAGCGCCCACATCAGGCCGTAAGTCGAAACCAGTCCAATGTAGCCGCCGGTCCGCGAGTCTCGCACGCCGCGCGCCCAGCGCAACTGATGGGCGAAAAATTCTCGCAGGTCGTACGCCGGCAGATGAGTCTCGACAATCACATCCGAAAGCACAACCTGTAAGCCGAGATCCGCGATTCGCCGTCCAAGCTCGTAGTCGTCGGCAAGAAAGTCGACAATGGATCTAAATCCCCCCATCCTTGCCAGATCAGTCCGCCGGAACACGAGCGTGGAGCCAAGTCCGAACCGCAGGCCGCCCTCCAGTTGCCGCGCCACCAATACCCCAGCACAGAAATCCGTGCTGATGCCGAGGGACTCCAATTGCGAGCCGATCGTAGAAGCCGCAATTCCGCGATAAAGGCACGTGACCATTCCCACGCGCTCATCTTCATTCAGCAGCGGCGCAGTGACGCGCCGAAGATAATCCTGCTCGACGCGAATGTCACTGTCATTGATCAGCAAGTGCTGATAGCGAGCCGCCGGCAACATCTGCTCGAGATTGCTGACCTTCACGTTGGACCCGAGTATGTTAGGCGAAACAACCAAGTGGATCGTGCGACCAGGAAATTCCCGCTGCAATTGCCGCACGCTGGCGACGGCTGGATCGTCAGGATCGCTCACCCCAAAAATAATTTCGTACTCCGGATAGTCCTGCAGGCAATGGCTGCGGAAACTCTCATAGATGTCAGGATCTGTCCCCTTCAGCGGCTTGAGAATGGAGACTGGCGGCAAAGATTGTGTGGGCAATTGTGTGGGGCGGGCGCCCCCGCCCGCCAGCCTTTGCCGTAAAAATGCAGCGGCACTCCACAAACAAATCAGATAGTAAATGGAACTGCAGAGGCAGCCGAGAATCCCGACCACCTGAAAGATTCTGACGGTGAAATGAATCATGCGCGGACGCAGATCAGTTTATTCGTACCGCAACGACTCGATCGGATCCAAGTTCGCCGCCTTCCACGCGGGATAAATTCCAAAGACCAGCCCGACTCCGGCGGCCGCGCTGAAGCCGAAACTGGTCCAGAACACGGACATGCGCGCCGGCAACGAAGGCCAAATCATGGGAATACCCCAGACCACGAGCGCACCCGCCGTTACACCAATCGCGCCGCCAACCGCGGTCAACATGATGGCCTCGAGCGTGAACTGCAAAAGAATATCGCGCTTGCGCGCCCCAATCGCTTTGCGCACACCAATCTCGCGCGTGCGCTCGGTCACACTCACCAGCATGATGTTCATGACTCCCACGCCGCCGACGATGAGCGCGACACTGGAGATGGCGAACATGCCCACGAACAGCGCCCCCGTAATTTGGTTCCAGGCATCGGAAATGGAATCGGAAGTAAACACCGCAAAGTTGTCTGCCTTGTCCGGCGGAACCTTGCGCCGTCTCCGCAGCAACTCGCGAATCTCGTCGATGGCCTTCGGCACATCGTCGTGGGAAGTAGCCTTCACGCTGATCCAATGCTGCTTCAGTTCGGGATGAAGCTTCCGCAAAGTGCTCAGCGGAAAGACAGCTTTATTGTCCTCCGGATTCTTGCCGCCGCCAAAGACCGACTTGACCGGCTGGATGGTTCCAATCACGGTGAACAGCTGGCCTTCGATGTTCACTTCCTTTCCGATTGGATCCTGCGCGCCAAATAACTCTTCGGTCGTGTCGGATCCCAACAGAACAACCGGAGAGCGGTGCTCTTCATCCACATCACTGAACCAGCGCCCTGACGCGATCAGCAAGTCAAACACTTCCTTGGCCGATGCCTGGTCGCCTTCCAGAATCGTATTCTTCGCTTTCTTGTCGCCATACTTCACCGCGAACGATCCCACCCCCAACTCCGGCCGAAAATATCTTAGGCCGGCAGTCACGGCCTTAACATGCGGCAAGTCCCGCATGGCGACCGCGTCATCGTAAGTAAGCTCTTTGCGAGTGCGCATTTCTTCGGTTGGCCGGCCGAAAGTAAAAGGTTCCAGGTGGAAGGCAAAAATCACGTCGGACCCGATGCTGCTGACGATTTGGCGCACGTTCTCGTCCAGCCCGCGCCCGATCGACGAGACGCCAATGACGACCGCCACCCCTATCACAATGCCCAGCACGGTAAGTCCCGACCGCAGCTTGTTGCTGCGAATCGTTTCTGCCGCCATGCGGAGAATCTCGCCGAATTCGTCTTTGCGCATCATAAGTAGGCTTCCGGCTTCCGCCGATCGACTTCCGGAAGCCGGACGCCGAAAGCCGGAAGCCTTTCTTACATTTCAAACCGCAGGGCGACAATCGGATCCAGCCGCGCCGCCTTGCGCGCAGGATAAACTCCAAAAAATACACCGACGCTAGCTGCCACCACCAACCCTGCCGCCACTGCCCACAACTTGATAGACGAGGGCATGCCGATAATGAGAGTCACGAATTCAGCAACCATCACCCCACCCAAGACACCCAGGATTCCGCCGATCAAAGCCAGAATGACGGCCTCGATCAGAAATTGAAGCAGCACATCGTCCCGCCGCGCGCCCAGCGCCTTCCGGATGCCGATTTCCCGCGTTCGCTCGGTCACCGATACCAGCATGATGTTCATGATCACAATACCGCCAACCACCAGAGACACGGCAGCAATCCCGATAGTCGCCATAAAAAATGTGCTGCTCAACCCCGACCAGATTGAAAGCAGACTGGCATTGGTCTCGATCTCGAAGCTGTCTTCCTCGCCGACTCGGTCGTGCCTGTGGGCCCGCAGCGCCACTCGCGCCTCATCGATCGCCTGGCTCAACGGAGATCCGGTCGCTGTCGCCTTGCCCCAAATTCGCAGACTGTCGGTGTGGGAGCCGTATTGCTTCAGGTACACGGTGACCGGGATCAGCACGTAGTTGTCCGCACTCTGCCCCAGAGTCTTGCCCTTCTTTTTCCCCACGCCGATCACCTGGTAGGTCCACCCATCGACTCGAACTTCCTGGCCCAGAGGGTCGGCGGTGCCCAGCAGATGCTCAACAATGTCGGTGCCCACCACGGCCACTTGTGAGTGATTGTTCAAATCCGTATCGTTCAGCATCCGACCGTAAGTTAGGTCAGTGTCGAGGATCGATGCCACCGACGGCGTGATCCCCTGGATGGTGGTGTCGCTGATGGACTGCTCGTTGTGCTTCACGCGTCCGCTGCCTCGCGCCATCGCCCCCACGAAATCGCAATGCCGGCAGGCCTCCAGCACCGACTGATAATCCTCCAGTACCAGATTCTTGCGTTTCTCGGCCGCCAGGAAATGCTCCACATTGGTCTCAACCGGCGAAGTCTTGCCAATGATGAACACATCCGCGCCAAGATTAAAAATCTTCTTGGCCACGTAATCCTGAATTCCGGAAACGAATGTCACCACCGCGATCACTGCCGCAATCCCGATCACCACGCCCAAGAGCGTAAGCACGGAGCGCAGCTTATTGGCCCACAGCGACCGCAGCGCGATTCGAATGGCTTCGGCAATGTTCATGGAGTTCGGCTTCCGGCTATCGGCGTCCGGCTTCCGGAGAAGCCAGCGCTGTAAGCGCTAAGTCTACCAGCCTAATCCCTGCCCCACGCGGCAAAAACGGCACCAAAGCGAAGCGGGTTCCGGTAGCCGAAAGCCGGCAGCCGGAAGCCCCATGAGATAATGATTCCGTAGGCAGCCGGACCGGACGGTCGCTCTCTGTGTCTTCGGGCGCGGGGAGAGGAAAGTCCGAACTCCGCAGAGCAGTGTGCCGGATAACGTCCGGGAGGGTATTGGGTGACCCATCCTTCGCATTTCTTTGCGAAGGATAGGAACCTCGATATTCGACGGAAAGTGCCACAGAAAATATACCGCCTCAGCCTTCACCGGCCGGGGTAAGGGTGAAAAGGTGCGGTAAGAGCGCACCGCCGCTGCAGCAATGTCGCGGGCAGGGCAAACCCCACACGGAGCAAGACCAAATAGGAAGGGAGTTCGCGGCTTTGGTTCTTCGGAGTCATGTCGCGGACGCGTGCCGGCTCGGTGCGTCCAACCTTCGGGTAGGTCGCTAGAGCCGCGCAGCGATGCGCGGCCCAGAGGAATGGCCGTCCAGCAGGAGCAATCCCGCGGACAGAATTCGGCTTACAGGTCCGGCTGCCAACAAATTTTCGAAATTCATTTTCAGGAGCGCCCATGTCAGCACCCAGCCGTCGGCCGGAAATTCGCCGGCGACGTACTCGCAAAGAAAAAATCGTCCAGTTGCGCAAACGCCTGTCCGCCGCCAAAACCGATGCCGACAAGACCCGCATCACCGCCAAGCTGCATAAACTCGCCATCTTGTCGCCGGGCCAGCCCTTGTTGAAGGAAACCGCAAAGTAACGTAACGACGTAAGAGGCCGCGCGCGCTTCTCTCAGCCGCATCGCGTTTCAGTCGGCGGCTGGCTGATGAGCAGGATGGGTTCGGCTTGCGTGGACGATCTGCCCGTAGGCCTCTAGAATCCGTCGCACCGATGTGTTCCAGGAGAACTTCGCAGCCTGCTGATATCCGCGTTCCTTCATGCGGGCGCGCAGAGGTTGATCCGTGAGAACGCGGTGAAGAGCGCGCATGATCTCGAACACATTTTCAGGATTGACCAGCACTGCCGCATTCCCCACCACCTCGGGAAGAGATGACACATTAGACGTCACGACCGGCGTTCCATGCGCCATGGCTTCCAGCGGCGGCAGACCAAAGCCCTCGTACAGCGACGGGAAGACGAAGACCTTGGCCTCGTCGTAGAAAATCCGCAACACTTCGATGGGGATGAATCCCAGAAAGCGCACATCGTTCTGCACTCCGCTGCGCACCACGGTTCGCCGCAAATCCGGATTGCCGGAAAGATCGTCTCCGATAATGATGAGTTTGAGATCGGGTAAGGTCTGATCTCGTTCCAGTTCCGTCTTTAGCGCGGAGAACGCCTCAATCATGCGCACGACATTCTTGTGCGGACTGATTCTGCCGGCATACAGCAGGAACGGATACGTTACCTGATAGCGGCGAGCGATTAAATCGCGATCGGCCTCAGTGGCGTGGCCGTGCAGAAAGCGTTCATCGATGGCGTTGTAGACTACCTCAATCCGCTCGGACGGAATCTCAAACAGCTTCTCGATTTCATTCCGCGTAAAATTCGACACGGCAAAAATCCGCGCCGCCCCGGCGAGAACTCGCTTGGTCGTCTGAAAGTAAATTGAACGCCAGAAGCCGCTTTGTTCGCGGGCGCGTGCCATGTGCTCGAGCATGTCGTGCACCGTCATAACATAAGGACAGGGCAGCGCTCGGGGTACGGAAAAAAGATTAGGGATGTGTACCAGGTCGCAATTCAACCGCTGCAATGCGATCCGAAACTCGCGGTATCCGTGGATCGAACGCTCGGGCGCGAGCAGCGGGATGGCGTGAAAGTTCGGCGGCAGGGCGCCGATTTCTTCGACCTTAGCCGGAGGTCCGATCAGAAAATAGTTAGTCTCGTGGTCGAGACGGCCCAGTGTGCGAACCACGTTGCGGATATAAGTGCCCACGCCAAACTCGGTCATCCGCCGGATATCGATGGCGATCTTCACCGCTGGCATTTAACCATAGAGCTATCGTGGGTTGACAGCATCAATTACACAGATCTTTTGAAAAATGTCATCCCGAGCGAAAGCGAGGGACCTCGGTTTCTGCAGCCGGTGATACGATGCAGGCCTCGCGTCACTCGGGTTGACAAGTTCCTTTTTTCAAGCAGCGGTTAGGCCCTTACTTCCGCCTGTGCTTTAGCCCGGCGTTCGGCATACAGCGGAAACGCTTCGCACAAATCCAGCACCCGCTTGCGGATCTTGCCCAGCACCGCCGCGTCGCTGCGTTGCAGAAGCACCTCGGCGATCCAGCGGCCAATCTGGCTCATCTCATTCTCTTTCATGCCGCGCGTCGTCAGCGCCGGAGTACCAATGCGGATGCCGCTCGGCTTCATCGGCGGATTCGTGTCGAATGGGATCGCGTTCTTGTTGACCGTGATTCCCGCTTCGCCCAGCGTCTTTTCCGCTTCGCTGCCCAACATGCCCTTGGAAAATACGTCGACCAGCATCAGGTGCGTGTCAGTGCCTCCGGAAATAATGCGAAAGCCTTCGTCCGCCAGGGATTGCGCCAGTACTTTGGCATTGGCCACAACTTGTCGCGCGTAGTCGCGAAACTCAGGCTGCATCGCTTCCAGAAAACACACTGCCTTAGCCGCCACAATGTGCACCAGCGGCCCGCCCTGCATTCCCGGAAACACAACTTTGTCGATCGCCTGCGCAAATTCGGCTTTCGAAAGAATCATTCCCGATCGCGGCCCGCGTAGAGTTTTGTGCGTAGTTGAAGTGACGATGTGCGCGTGCGGCACCGGCGAAGGATGCGCGCCGCCGGCCACGAGTCCGGCAAAGTGCGCCATATCGACTAGATAAAGCGCGCCCACTTTGTCGGCAATCTGCCGCATGCGCGCGAAATCAATGATACGCGGGTAGGCACTTCCTCCACCGATGATCAGCCTCGGCCGTTCTTGTTCTGCGATCTTCTCCAACGCATCGTAGTCGATAGTTTCTGTCTCTTTGGTGACGCCGTAAGGAACAATCTTGTACGTCTTGCCGGAAAAGTTCAGATGGTGCCCATGCGTAAGATGGCCGCCGTGCGCGAGATTCAACCCGAGAATCGTGTCGCCCGGCTGCAACACAGCCGCGTAAGCTTCCATGTTGGCCTGCGATCCGGCGTGGGGCTGGACATTGGCGTGCTCGGCCCCGAAAAGCTGCTTCGCCCGGTCCCGCGCCAGATTTTCCACGACGTCGGCAAACTCGCAGCCGCCGTAATAACGCTTACCCGGATATCCCTCAGCATACTTGTTCGTGAACACCGAGCCCCCAGCTTCGAGCACAGCCTCGCTGACGAAGTTTTCCGAGGCAATAAGTTCGAGGCCCTCGTGCTGCCGGCGAGTTTCGTTATCGATGGCAGCCGCAATCTGCGGATCGCTCTCCGAAAGTGGACGGTACATTTTCGCTGCTGAATTTTTCATGTCGTTTCCTGATTCTCGTAGAGACGTTGCTTGCAACGTCTCAGCCTGCAGGATCGCCACACAACCGCTTCTGGTATACGTCGGGCCGGTGCAGTTCCATAAAACGCTCCGGCGATTTCACCGGGGTAAAGCCGACCCGCGCATAAAGGCCGTGCGCGTCGCGCGTGGTAAGAATCCAGCGCCGCAAATTCTGCAGCGCGGGATGCTGCGTAATCGACTCCATCAGCCACTTGCCCAGCCCGCGACCGCGGTGCGTGTCGAGCACAAACACGTCGCCCACGTAAGCCATGGTAGCGAAATCGCTGACGACCCGTGCAAAGCCCACCTGCGCGGCTGCCCCATCTCTTACGGGCGACCCATGTCTCGCCTCTTTTGCGAGACGTGGCGATTCTTCCTGTGACCCATCATAAACACCAAAGCACAGCGAATGCTCAATGGATCGAGCCACAACTTCGCGCGGAATTCCCTTCGCCCAGTAACAGTTCGTCAGGAACCCGTGAATCACGTCCAGATCGAGACGAGCGCGATCGGTGCTGATCAGGAACTCGCCGCGTCGAGCCTCAACGATCCGCTCGGAACTGACAACTCCGCGCAGATTGCATTGCTATATTCTAAACCGTGAGGCCAGCCTGGACAGCGTTTCCAACTGGCATCCGGATTTAACGACGCGCCGGCAAACCGGGAAGGGGCACGACTTCCAGAGGTTGTAAAAAAACTGCCTTTGCGGGTTTGTTTTGAAAGGGCGCGGCTCAAAGCCGCTCCTGCCGGCTGCCTTGAGCCGGGCACGAGTCAAACTCGTGCCCTTCCCCGGTCGCGGGCGGGGATAAACTGAGAGCTGAGAGCTGACAGCTGATAGCTTTTCTAAAACGCCGTGCGCAGAAACGAAGCCAGGTGCCACCCGTCCATATATTTGTAAGGTGTCTCTCCAGTCGTGTAATGGCCGCACGGCAGCACGGCAACCTTGTGGTCCAGTCCATGCCGCTCAAATTCCTCGACCACCTGCCGCGAAAGTTCTGGCAAAAAAGTCAGATCATACTTCGCATAGACAATGAGTGACTTCCGCGGCCAGCGCGCGAACTGCTTGAAGTACGACATGGGACTCACCGCCAGCCATGCCTGCCGCAGGCGTTCAAGATCGATCTCCCGTTCAATCCCTCGCCGGATGTGCCTGGTTGACTGCCCGTGCCACACCACGTCGGCCACGTAAGTGGACGCGTGATTGAATGCTGCCACTCGAATGCGCGGTTCGTGCGCCGCCGCAATAAACGCGTAACAGGAGCCGAGGCTTGTGCCCACAATGCCAAGCTGGCTGTACCCCTGCTGCTCGAGCCAGTCATAACAACTTCGAATGTCGGCCACTCCCTGGCGCACGGCGTCGAGGGTGCGGCCGATATTGGCCGACACCGCGTAGTCCGCGCGGCTGATCTCGGCAGGCATGCGAATGTCGTGATACGGCATCGTCAACCGCAACACCGCGATGCCCATCATATTCATTACCCGGCACAGACTGGTGTAGGCAATCGCGTCGGCATTCCAATGCGGCAAAAGAACAATGGCGCGCCGTCCCCGTGCCGGAAACCAGCGCGCGTTCACCAGATTATTTTCGGGATAAGGCGTCTTCACCGGCGAAGTGAATCGCAGAAATTCTCCGAACGTGCCTTTGACCTTGGCCTCAAGCTTCGGATCGGGCACCGCCCGCGTCGAGAAAACCTGCACCTCGCGAGTCTCCAGCCGGAAATCGCTCGGCCGCGTGTAGGAATAGAATTCGTCGCTCGCCGCAACGATACGCCGGTTGTAATCGAGAATGAATTTCTCAGGATTATCCGGCGCGTGGCCCGGGTGATACCCGTTGCGGCAAGGCCACTCCCGCGTCCATTCCACGCCCCATTCCAGCGGACGCACTACGCGATTGTCGTCCACCGACGTGAGCCGGTGTTCCCAGTCGTACATCCACTGTGCGTAGCGGGAGGGCATGGTCAACTCTTTAGTGTAACAAGGCAGCACCGAGGAAAGAACAGGCGCCAGCCGTCAGATCTCGGACCTCAGCCAATCATCACGCCAATAACCGCTGACTGAAACCCGAGGGCCAAAGTCTGACTCGCTTCTAACTGTCCTCAGTCAACCTCCTGCCATCGGCCAATGACTGAGGTCCGAAGTCTGACGCCACTTTTCTAGCTGCCGTACCTTCTCGGAACCCGCTTCGAAATATTGCACAGAATTTCGTACGGACTGCTATTCGCCAACTCCGCATGCTCCAAAGCATCCACGCTCAGACTTTCGCCCGCGCCCAGCAGAATAACTTCATCCCCCACGGCAACGCCCGGAATACCGGTGACATCCGCCAGCGTCAGGTCCATCGAGATGCGGCCGACGATCGGAGCGTAATGCTCGCGCACAATCACCCGTCCGCGATTGGAAAGCTGGCGATTGTAGCCGTCAGCGTAGCCCACCGGCAGCACCGCCACGTGTGCGGGAGCCTTGGTCACGTAAGTCGCGCCATAACCTAGCGCCTGATTGGCTCCAAAGTCGCGCAACGAGAGGATGCGCGTCTTCCAGGTGAGCACCGGCTTTACCGGCAATCGCAGCGTTCCCCCACTCACCTCACGTCCCGCCCGCTGAAACGGCAGGTAATATCCGTAGAGCGCAACTCCCGGCCGCACCATGCTGTTCCACGTCTCGCGCCGCGAGATCACCGCTCCGGTATTGGCCATGTGCACGAAAACCGGCTCCATTCCCACTTCGTCTACCATGCGACGGGCAGCGTCGAAGCTGCGTTCCTGCTCAGCGACCGAAGGCGCGTCCATAATCTCGGAAGATGCTAAATGGGTTGAAAGTCCCTCGAGCACAAGATGGTTCGCAGCTTTCAATGCGGTGAGCACTCCCGGAAGTTGGTCAATCCCCACGCCGAGCCGCCCCATGCCGGTATCGACTTTCAAGTGCACCGGATGCCGCGCCACGCCCAGCCCGGCCGCTGCCCGGTCCAGCGACTCGATATGCCAAGGTTCCCAAACCGTGGGAGTCAGCTGCAGCCGGACAATCTCGCTCTCCTCGCCTCGCCAGAACCCGGTCATCAAAAGAATGTTGGCGCGAACGCCAGCCTCGCGCAGCGGAATCGCCTCATCGAGTGAAGTCACGCCCAACCACGTCGCGCCTTCGGCCTCCAGCGCGCGTGAACACTCGACCGCGCCGTGACCGTAAGCATCGGCCTTGACCACGGCGCACACGGTCACGTTCGCGCCCACGTGCTTCTGCACGGTGCGGAAGTTTTGCCGCAGTGTGGTCAAAGAAACTTCCGCCCAGGTAGGACGCGTCGCCACGCGGCTCAGGATTTCTGCTGTGCTAGCCACTTTCGCGATTATAGCGGCACTAACCGGCGCGCCCCCAGGTTACGCTGGGGCTACTCCCGGCCGAAGAGGTAGCGCCGGCGTCCCGCCGGCTGTCGCGAGGGCGTCTCGCCCTCGCCCCCGCGGACGAGCACTCTTTCGCCTCGTCTTTATTCAGCTAGAGCCGCCGAACAGCGGCGCCTCTTCCGCCGCCTAGTTCCCCGACAAAAGAAAATTCACCGTAATCTGCGTCTCCACCTCGATGGGCTCGCTGTTCAGAATGTAAGGACGGTAGCGCCATTGGCGGACGGCCTCGATCGCCGCAGGCACGAGCATGGGATGTCCAGAGAGAACGCGCAGATTGTCGATGGTGCCCGCCCGGCTGATCACCGCAAACAAAACCACCGGCCCCTGAATCCGAGCGCTCCTTGCCAAGGCAGGATAGACGGGCTGCACCCGCCGAATCAGGCTCCCCTCCAGCATATTCGAAGTTCGGAATGTGCGGGCTATGGACGCGGGAGTGGCAGGTAGCAGCGGTCTGCTTCCGCTAAAGAGTGACGTCAGCACGCCGGTCGGTCCACTGGGAATTCGGACGCCTTCAACCCCAATGCCGGATCCGATCGGTGCTGGCGCTGAAGATTCTTCGGCTGTCATCGAGATCAAAGTCGGAATGCGTGACGGCTGCATGAACCGGCCAGCTTGAAAATTGCTTTGTGTGGCGGAAGCCGGTGAAGCCTGCGCAGTCTGCGGCGGCTCCGCCGCAGCTCTTCCCAGGCTTATCGGCGTCGACAACGTGCGAGAGGTCGGCACTCCGACTGTCTTCCACAACGGCAACAACAGCAGCAGACCAATCACCAACGCCTGCAGTCCGAACGAAGTTACTGTCATCCAGCTCCGGCGAGTCCGTTGCGCCCATGAAATCTCCAGCATGCTCTCGGCAAACAGGGTGTGTTCGAACATAATGCCCTCCAGCGTGAAATCTGTTTGCTGGTATGGACACCACGAACATTGCCGCAGACCATGCTGTCAGAAAAATAAAAGGCCGCGTTTTCACGCGGCCTGCTGGAACTTTCTCGACACCAGAGGTGTCGCGTTCTACTGTTTTGGAGGCTCAGTCGGCTTCGGTGCGGGCTTCGTAGCCCCCGTGCCCGTAGGCGGCTTCGGAGCGGGCGCCTTAGTCGCTCCCGCCGCTGGTGGCGCGGGCACGCCCGACTGCACGTTGTACGCATCGACGACGGCCTTGGTAATGTCGACAGCCTGGCCCCACCACAGCACATTGCTCTGCGGCCACGGCTTCGAGGTGTCAACGATCATACCAAAGCCGTTCTCCTCGGAATACTTCACGATCATGGGAGCCATCTTCTGCAGCACGCGGCTCGCGATCTCCTGTTGCTGGCTACCGAACTCTTCCTGCGCATCCTGAACGGAGCGATCGAAAAGTTTCTGTTTGCTTTCGATCTGCTTCTTCAGGGTGGCTAGCGCATCGTCATTCAGCTTGCCTTCCTGCGTGGTCATTTGCTTCTTCAGACCTTCGAGTTCGTCGTTCTGGCCCTTCAGTTCGTTCTGCTTGGGATCGAACTTCTTTTGCAAAGCCTCAAGATCGCGGCGCCCTTCGTTACTGCCGAAGATGGCTTCTGTAATGTTGATAGTCCCGACTTTCGTGCCCGTGCTCGGGCCAGTCGTAGTAGGAGGCGCCGAAGCTGCCGGGCTGGCAGGCGTGGTGGCCGGCGAGGACGGGGTGGCGGCGCTGCCGGTTTGGGCCAATGCGGAAAACGTGAATGTAACCGCTAAGGCCAGAAGAGCTCGCAGAAAATTACTTTTCATTGGATCGGTTGTACTCCTTGGAACCTGGGTTCCTGAATATGTTCCTGAATCTGGGTCCGAAATCTGGTTTCGGGAATGAACTTCAATATCGTTTTTCGGATCGTTCTTGTCAGTCAACGCTGGGCCGCACTGAAACTGAAAATTGAAAGAAAACTTCGCCGCACTGGCCGCTGTCGGAAAGGTGACTCTCGATTGCCACTTCACACGCCGAGCCTGCGGGGCGTGTCGTCCACCCTCTTCGCTCACTCCATGGCGCAGATGGCACATATTATAGAGGCCTCACTCTCAGGCCGTCAAACCAACGTGCGACAGCGAAGTCCTGGCTGCAGTCTTAGAACGTGGTCGCCACCGTGAACCGGAAAGTCTTCCGCGGCTCCCTTAACAGGAAACTCGGCGCAAAAGTATTCACGGCCAGATGATAGCTGTAGTCGCCCGCCGCGCCCGAGGGGAACATGCCGCGGGTAATTGGAATCGGCGGGCTGGCCTGCTCGTCGAGCCGCAGCGGATTATAGGCCCAGTAGATGCGGAACGGGGCGTTGACCACCGGCAGGAACATCTGCAACTCGAGCCCGGTGGACATGCGTGGCCTCCAGTTGGTCGAGCCCAAGATCTGGAGATTTTGCGGCGGCTTCGGGTTCAGAAGGTTGCCACCCTGGCAGTTGTAGCCGGCATCGAGCGTCGGGCATCCGAAAGTTGTGCCGATAACCTGATCGAATTGCACCTGGGCGATCTGCAATTGAGACGGCCGGATGACCGGATCGATGCCAGTGTCCACGAAAGGAACGATCGCCACTGGCCCCGCGATCGTAATGCGGTATTCCAGGTTCGTGAACACACTCAGGTCGCCGCCGGGAAACACGATCTGGTCCACCGGAATGGGCACGGTCCAGTTGCCCAGCCGCGGGTTGGCGGGATTCTTGGGAACCGGGGTCCCATCCGGATTAGTCAGCGTGATCTGGCTGGAGCTGGGCAGAAACGCCACCGGCGAAACCGACCGAATATCGAAACCACGAATGTCGTTTTCACCGCCCATGAAGAAGCGCTGGAACGGCGGGGCGACCAGGCCAGCGTATCCGCTGATGAACGATCCCTGAACGTTAAAGCCGATCGCATTGCGCCGGTTCTGCACCGGGATGAACCTCGTGTACTTAATGAGCGGCCGGATCGAACGGACGGTTCCGCCAAGCCCGGCGAGTTCCACGCCCAGCGTCATCTGGTGCCCCGAGTGCGGCGAGATTCCGCTGTCCAGCGTATTGAACGAGAAGTTGGGGAATATCTTGCTGGTGATGATCCCGTTCACGGCATTCGGTCCAGAAATGCCCCGAAAGGCAATGAAATCGAAAAGGCTCTTCGACGCCGTACTGAGAGGTATCAGAGTCGAGCGGTCCAGGGAATAGGTCATGCCCACGCGCTTGAACGAACGTTTATTGCGCAACGGATAGCTGGCGGAACTGGTAAAACCAACGCTCGACTGCGAATAGTTCTGCAAATTCTGCAACACCGCGCTCGGCAGATTCAGATTTTGGCCGCTGAAGATAGATAGCTGTCGCGCCTGGTTGTAGCTGATCTTGTTGCCGAACACGGTAAAACCAAACTGCAAGGGGCGATCAAACATATAAGGCTGGGTGAAGCCGAACATCACGCTCCGGGCCAGGTTCCCCAGATTGATCTGCATTTGCAGGGTCTCGCCGCGCCCCAGGAAGTTATTCGTGGAGTAGTTCAATCCCACGAATGCGCCTTCCAGACCGCTGACGCCACCATTGAGTCCGATGCTGTTCTTGCCCTTTTCATGTACCTTCAGCGTCAGATCCACCTGGCCATTTTTCTCGTCCAGCTTTTTGTCGGTAACGTTCGGGTCGTCGGGCTTCAGCTGATCGAAATAAGAGAGCTGATTCAACCGCAGCAGGCTCAGTTCCCACAGACGGGAGTTGTAGACGCCGCCTTCTTCGAGCGCCAGCTCGCGCCGAATCACCTTGTCGCGCGTCGTGGTGTTGCCCACAAACTCGATACGGCGAACGTAGAACTGCTTGCCTTCGTCGACTTCGATCTCCAGAAATCCGAGTTTCTTTTCGTCGTCGAACGTTGTACTGGGAACCGGCGTGAAGTTAATGTAGCCATACTCGCCGTAGGCCTTGCGCAGAGCGTCGAAGCCTTTGGTAATCTTCGCGCGGCTGAAAATATCTCCGTCCTTGAGGGGGAACAACGAGCGCAGCGCGGCCGTATTGGAGATCGCCTTGTTGTTCTTAAAGGTTATCTTGCCCAGGTGGTACTGGTCGCCTTCTTCGATGGGCATCGTAATATCCACGGACTTGCCGGGCCCCGACTGCACCAATGGAATGTGAAAGCCTTTGTGCCCGGTGTCGTGGATCTCCGTTTTCGGGTCGCTCACCCCCACTTTGAAGTAGCCGCGGTTCTGGTACTCGGCGCGCACCCGTTCGGTGTCCTCTTCCAGCTTGGTGGCGTCATATGTCTTGGCAAAGAGATTCTCCAGGAAGATGGAGTGCGGAACTCCAATCGGCTTCAAGTTCTTCATGGCGGCCCGCAGAACTCGCGACTTGACGGCCTTGTTACCCTCGAACTTGATTTTGCCGACCTTAACCTTCGGTCCTTCCTTCACCACAAACGTGAGACCGACCGCAGCGGGCGGAATCTGCCGCACTTCCGAGCGGATCGTGGCGAACTGCCGGCCGTGCTCAGACAGCAGGTTCCTGATGGAAACTTCCGCCTTCTTGATGCGGGTGGGATCATACTGACTTTCAACCACCAGGCCGACTTTATCCTGCTTGAAGCGGTCGAGCACGTCGCTGTTGGAAACCGAACTCAGGCCTACGTAATTAATTTCGCGAATCGTCGGCTTTTCCTTTACCTGGAAGATGATGCGCCAGCCTTTGGGGGTTTGCTCGCGGAGAATCTTGATGTCCTCGAAGTATCCTGTATTCCACACGGAGTTGAAGTCGCGTTCGAGGGCCGCGGCATCGTAAATATCCCCGGGCTTGGTGAAGATGCGGGCCTTGATTGTGTCGCCGGGAATCCGGCGGTTGCCGGTGACGACAATTTCCGAAATAACATCCGTCTGCGCCCAAGTCGGGCTCGCGCTCGCCAGCAAGAGCGTTGCCAGCATCCAGCAGAACGCAGACACACGCCGTCCCACCCTTGGCCAAGGCCGTTGAAATGAAGAAGATGGCACCAACCCGGCCCCGAGAACGCAGGGCCGCTTGGGCACAACAAGGTTCTCCGAATGCAAGCGAAAAGGAATCGCTACGACCTCAGCCTCTGGGATGTGAGAAAACTGTCATTATACGGTAGAGCGTTGGAAAGCGTCCAAGCTGCAACTCTTTCTGAATCTAATCTTGCAGTTCCGACCCGACCGGCAAGACCTGCGGTTGCTTCATGGGGATGGCTTGGATAACTCTACCTCAACCAAGACGGAATAAAACGTGGCCGAGTTGCCCATGTCGGTAAGTTTTTCTGAGGTCAGCGCATTGATGCTCTGAAAACCTGAAGTCATCTTCGCCCAATTGAGGCTCGCGGAGACTACTCCAGCCTGAACCTTTACCGTCAACTCGCGCCTTCAGCAGAATGTCTCCCCGGTGATTGAAGACGCGAACTGTGTCGCCATTGGCAATGCCACGGGCCCGCGCGTCGACCCCCGAAATTTCCAGCAGCCCCGTCTCTTCCATCACCTGAACGGAAGGTATATTGGAAAACGTTGAGTTCAGAAAATTGTCAGCCTTGCGCGCCAGCAGCTCGAGAGGAAACGCACTGTCTTTCTCTCCGTGCCGCGATTCCGTGGGAGGCGTAAATTCGGCCACAGGATCAAGTCCGAGTCCCTTCACCGCCTCACTATAAAGCTCCGCCTTCCCCGAAACCGTCCGAAACCCACCATGAGCAAACGGCAAAAAAGGGTCCGGCTGAATTGATTGTGTGGGGACTGCCGCCCCCGAGTGTCCAGCGGAGCGAAGCTCCGCGGCGGAAGCCGGAAGGCGAGAGCCGGAAGGCCCAAAATTCAACCGCACCTGCCCCTGCTCCAACCGCTCTCGACTAATCCCCTGCATCCACGGATCATCAGAATCCAGCGCCGCATCGATCATCTCATCCACGCTCTCGCGGAAGCAGTCCTCGTTAAACCCCATCCGCTCCGCCAGCCCACGAAACATTTCCACATTCGACCGGCACTCTCCCAGCGGCGCAATCGCCTGATTCGAAACCTGCAAATAATAATGCCCGTACGCTTTCTGCAGATCTTTGTGCTCGAAAAATGTAGTCGCCGGCAGCACAATGTCTGCATAGTCGGTCGTGTCGGTGAAAAATTGCTCGTGCACCACGGTAAAAAGATCCGGCCGCAGTAGCCCGCGAACCACTTCATTGTGCTCCGGACACACCGCCGCCGGATTAGAGCTGTAAACAAACAAAGCCTTGACCGGCGGGTCATTCACCTTATTGAGCACGCGCCCCAATTCAACCATGTTGATAGTTCGTGCCTCGCCGCCCCAGCGCCGTCTGCATCAGGTCGGGTCGCTTTAGAGTGGCGGTGTTAAAGTCGACCGCCCCGCTGACGGACATCTGCAACCCGCCGCCAACTTCTTTCCAGGAACCGGTAATGCAAGGCAGCATGACAATGGCGCGAGTCGCCATGCCGCCGCCTTCGGAGCGTTGCACGCCATAGTTCAGGCGGATCACCGAAGGTCGCACCGTAGCGTACTCGCGTGCCAACTTGCGAATGTCCGAGGCGGCGATCCCCGTCCATTGCGCCACCCGCTCCGGCGGATACTCTTTCACCTTCTCCCGCAATTTCTCGAAGCCCAGCGTGTACTTGGCAACATAGTCCGCATCATGCAGATTCTCGCCGACGATGACATGCATCATGCCCAGCGCCAGCGCCGCATCGGTCCCTGGATTAATCGGCAAATACCAGTCAGCACACTCCGCAGTCCGCGTGCGGTAAGGATCAATCACCACCAGCTTCGCACCATTTCGCCGCGCCTCGGCGATGAACGGCCACAAGTGAACGTTGTTCCCATGGATATTCGACGCCCACGCAATGATGTATTTGGAATGCCGGAATTGCTCCGGCTCAGTACCAAGTTTCACGCCCAGAACCGACTTCAGCCCCGCCTCTCCGGCCGCCGAACAGATCGTGCGTTCCAGCTGCGAAGCCCCTAGCCGGTGGAAAAATCTCCGATCCATGGACGCGCCATTCAGCGCCCCCAAAGTTCCGCCATACGAATAAGGCAGAATCGCCTCGCTCCCAAATTCCTCCGCAATCGCCCGAAAGCGCGCAGCAATCTCGTCGAGAGCCTCATCCCAGGAAATCCGCTCCCAGGCTTGTGCGGCGCGGGCGCCCCCGCCCGCGGCTTCAGCCCCCGGCCCCTTAGCCGCAATCCTCCGCATCGGATACAGTACCCGATCCGGCGAATACACCCGATCCAAATACTTCGCCACCTTGGCGCACAAAAACCCGCGAGTGACCGGATGCTCCGGATCCCCCTGAATCTTCGTAGCTCTGCCATCCTCCACGGTAATCAGCACCCCACAAGCATCAGGACAGTCGTGCGGACAAGCGGCATGGACAACCTGCTTCATGACCTTGTGATTATATGGGAAACGCGTAGCGACAGCCGCCTCGACTGTCCGCCTGAGTTCGAAGCATGTGGGGTCAGCCGCCCTCGGCTGTCCCCTGGCCGCAGGCCAGGTGCTGTTCGATTGTAGAATTCCGAAATCCAGCCTTGCAGAGGCTACTTGAGTTCGAGCACTTCCTTCTCTTTAGCCTTGCTCATCTCTTCCATCTTCTTGATCTCGCCATCAGTCAGTTTCTGAATCTCCTCAAGCGAGCGCTTCTCTTCGTCTTCGGTAATCTTCTTATCCTTGAGCGCCTTCTTGATCGCATCGTTGCCGTCCCGCCGAATGTTTCGCACGGCCGTCCGGTGCTCTTCCAGCACCCGGTGCAGATGCTTCACCATATCCTGCCTTCGTTCCTGCGTAAGCGGCGGCACCGGCACGCGGATCAGTTTGCCGTCGTTCATGGGATTCAATCCCATATCGCCGGAGCGGATCGCCTTTTCAATCGCTCCCAGTTGTGAAGTGTCGAACGGCTGCACCGTAATCAACTGGGCCTCAGCCGCGTGCACTTGCGCAATCTGATTCAACGGCATCTGCGAACCGTAGTAATCCACACTCACGCTGTCGAGCATGTGCACATTGGCGCGCCCCGTCCGCACTCCCGCCATTGCTTTGCGGAAATCTTCCACCGCCTTGTCCATACGCGTCTTCAGTTGAACGTACGTTTCTTTCAGTCCGGCGATCGCCGCCATGGTCGCTTGCGCCATATAGTTAGCCCCGAATCAGTGCGAAATCAAAACGTTGCATTATAAACCGAACAAGAAAGTTGGCCACGGATTACGCGGATCATCACGGATCAGGAATGCAAACAAATCCGTGTGAATCCGCGAAAATCCGTGGCCGATTTAATCGCCTACGCTAGCCGCTTGTGCACTCACCCGCGATCCAATCTTCTCCCCCAGCACCACCCGCCGGATGTTGCCGTGAGTATTCAGATTGAAGACGATGATGGGCAGGTTATTGTCTTTACACAGGCTGATGGCGGTGGAGTCCATTACTTTCAGGCCGAGTCTTAGGACGTCCATATAGGAGATGTGGTTGAATTTTTTGGCCCCGTCGACCTTCAGCGGATCGGCGTCGTAGATGCCATCCACTCGCGTCGCTTTGAGAATCGCCTCGGCCTTAATCTCCATGGCGCGCAGCGACGCCGCCGTATCGGTCGAGAAATAAGGATTGCCGGTGCCGCCGGCGAAGATCACAACGCGTCCCTTTTCCAGATGGCGAATCGCCCGGCGCCGAATGAACGGCTCGGCCACCTGGTTCATCTCAATCGCCGTCTGCACGCGCGTGTAGACGCCCTGCTTCTCCAGCGCATCCTGCAACGCGAGCGCGTTGATGACCGTGGCGAGCATGCCCATGTGATCGGCGGACACGCGATCCATATCCTTAGCCTGTTGAGCCACGCCGCGGAAAAAGTTGCCTCCGCCCACGACGATGGCCAACTGCACGCCCAGCTTGTGCACATCCGCCAATTCCGCTGCGACCTCGTGAATGCGCGCGGTCTCCACGCCAAAGCCCTGGTTCGCCGCCAGCGCCTCGCCGGAAAGCTTGAGCAAAATGCGTTTGAAGGCAGGGGTCGCAGTCATGAAGAGATTCCAGCAGCGCCGGCGTCAAAATGTAGCGCCCGCGTATCGCGGGGGCGTCTCGCCCGCGCAGTTTAGAAACTAAAGCCACAAAAAAAGGGCGCCCAATGGCGCCCTGAAATCATTCGCCTTTCGGCTCCGCAGGCTTCGTAACGGCCACAGTCTCGCCGGCGTCACCCACCTTGAACCGGGCAAATCTTCGAACCGCAATGTTCTCGCCCAACTTGCCGATCTTAGCAGCGATCAACTGCGAGATCGAGATGGTCTGGTCTTTGATGAAGGGCTGCTCCAGCAGGCAAACCTCTTCGTAGAACTTTTCCATCTTGCCCGCAACCATCTTCTCCGCAATATGCGGAGGCTTGCCGGAAGCCACCGCCTGCGCCAGAAAAATATCTTTCTCGCGATCGAAATCAGCCTTGGTCACGTCTTCCTTGCGCACAAACTTCGGATCGCTGGCCGCAATGTGCATGGCGATGTCGTGCACCAGTTCCTTGAAGTCTTCGGTGCGCGCCACGAAGTCGCTCTCGCAGTTCACTTCGACCAGCACCCCGATCTTGCCGCCGGCGTGAATGTATTGCGCAACCGATCCTTCACTGGTAACGCGCGTCGCCTTCTTGGCCGCAACCGATACGCCTCTCTTGCGCAGAATTACAACCGCCTGCTCCATGTCGCCCTTGGCTTCGGTCAGGGCCTGCTTGCAATCCATCATCGGAGCCCCGGTCTTCTCCCGGAGATCTTTCACTTGTGTAGCGGAAATATTCACTGTAGTAGTACCCATTCTAAAAATCCTTCGTAGAAACGTTGCTCGTCCTTATTAGATGCTGCCCTACAAAGTTTGACCCGCGCCAGACGACCCGCGCGGGTCTGCTTATTTCTTCAAGCCAACGACCAAGGGCGAACGACCAACGATCGTCCCTAAACCGTCTGGCTCTCCACCTTCGGCAATTCTTCTTCGTTCGCCACCGGCTTCTTGTGCGTTCCCGGACCCAGCACTTCTTCCATGCTGATGTCCTCGCTGGCATCAATGCCAGCTTCTTCCGCCGGAGCCTCGGTAGCAGCCTGTGCCGCATCCGCCGCAGCCTGCATGTCGGCGACCTGCTTGTCGGTCATCAACTGCGCACCCTCAGCAATCGATTCCGAAATCTTCGAAGTAAACAGCCGGATCGCCCGCAACGCGTCATCGTTGCCTGGGATCACATAATCCACTTCGCTGGGATCGCAATTCGTGTCCACCACCGCGACCACCGGAATACCCAGCTTGCGCGCCTCGCGTACCGCGATCTGCTCTTTGTTCGAATCAATAACGAAGATCGCGTCCGGCAACCGGCTCATGTTTTTGATGCCCGCCAGGTTGGCCTGCAAATGCTTGCGCTCGCGTTCGAGCTTGATCACTTCTTTCTTGGGGAGCAGCTCATAGCGGCCATCCGTGGCCATCTCGTCGAGCTCCTTCAGCCGCTTCACCGACTTCTGCACTGTAACCCAGTTGGTGAGCAGCCCGCCCAGCCAGCGCTGGTTGATGTAGAACATGCCGCAACTTCTGCGCTTCTTCGGCAATCGCGTCCTGCGCCTGTCTCTTGGTGCCGACAAACAACACAATCCGGCCGTCGTTCGCCAGATCCTGCACGAACTTTGACGCCTCTTTGAACATCTTCAGCGTCTTCTGCAGGTCGATGATGTAAATCCCGTTGCGCTCTCCGAAGATGTATTCCTTCATCTTGGGATTCCAGCGCTTGGTCTGATGCCCGAAGTGGACGCCCGCTTCGAGCAACTCCTTCATGGTAATCGTAGCCAATGAACCTCCTCTTTAATCTGCATCGGAAGTTCGAGGTTTCAAAGTTGCAATGTTTCAAGGTCTTTGAAACCTTGAAACCCTGAAACGTTGAAACCTCCTTCCGATTGCCATTCCCGCCCCGCACGCGAGCACGGGAAGAATTGAACACCTGAAAACCAGCTATTAGCTCTTAGCTTCTAGCTGTTAGCTAATCAAAATCCGAATCAAACCCCAACGAAAATCCTTGTCATTCCGACCCCCGAGCGAACGCGAGGGGCGGAGGAATCTCGGTGTTGGGTCGCACCCAACACCCAAAAGCGCTAGCGCTTGCTAAACTGGAATCTCTTGCGAGCGCCCTTCTGCCCGTACTTCTTGCGCTCTTTCCCGCGCGAATCCCGACTGACCAAACCTTCGGCCTTCAGCTTCTTCCGCAGTTCCGAATTGAACTGCATCAACGCGCGCGCGATGCCCAGCTTCACCGCGTCCGCCTGGCCGCGCACGCCGCCGCCCAGCACACTGGCGATGACGTTGAACGTAGCCGCGGTATCCGAAGACGCCAGCGGCGCCTTCGCCGCCGAGCGCTGCGCCGGCGTCACGAAATATTCTTCAAACGCGCGCCCGTTCACACTGAACTCTCCGCTGCCCGGCCGCAAATAAACCCGGGCAATGGCCCGCTTGCGCCGTCCCGTTCCGTAATATTGAACCAACTCTGCCATTTTTAGCTTCGAGTCATGAGCTATGAGTTCCGAACAAAGACGTGGAACTCACCTGACTCTTAACCTTTCAAATATGAATTTCTCTAGCTCGTAGCTCGAGGCTCGTAGCTATTCTTACGAAACCGCCGCCTTCCGCGCAGGATATTCCCGCACTTCCAGCTTCAAATCCTGCGGCTTCTGCGCCTGATGCGGATGCTTATCGCCCTTATACACATTCAACTTCGAAAGCATGTGCGCCGCCAGCTTGTTCTTCGGCAGCATGCGCTTCACCGCTGACTCAATCACAGCTTCCGGCTTACGCACCAACCGCTTGTTGTAATCCTCAGTCCGCAGACCGCCGGGATATCCCGTGTAATGGTGATACTGTTTCTGCTCGGCCTTCATGCCGGTCGTCTTGATCTTCTCGGCATTGATCACAATCACGTGATCGCCAGTGTCGAGAAACGGCGTGTATTGCGGATTTTCCTTGCCAATAAGGATGCGCGCCACTTGCGATGCGAGGCGCCCGAGCGTCTGCCCGTCCGCATCTACGACGTACCACTTGCGCACAATTTCCCCCGGTTTGGGGAAATAGGTTGACATCAGAGTTCTCCCAGATTGAATAAAGGCTGCGAAAGAAGACCGCTCGTTGATTCCCCGGCGAGGACGCCAGGCCATCAGGCGGGCAACACGACTGCCAAAGTCTTTACGATAGCGTAATCCGCAAAGAATTGTCAACGATGTGTTCCTGCCAGAGTCGCATGATATGATAATGATAATGTAAGGTAATCCTTGGAGGTATTCATGAGATTACTCCCCACACTTCTCGCTGTATCTCTGACCCTTTCCTTGCCCGCCTTTGCGCAGCAGCACAACAACCATCAATCCGGCGGTCACGCCGTCGGTGGCGGATACATCCCTCCCCACGGTCCGGCGCCTTCGCACGGCACCATGGCTCGAGCTCCGCAGAAGGGAGCTGCGCCCCGCCAGGAAGCCGCCCCACACCAGGAAGCCGCGCCACGAGCCTCCTATCGTGATCAACCCAGCCACCCCGAAGCCCCGCACGTTCACCACGACGGCCAGTGGGTTGGACACGACGCCGGGCGGGATGACGCTCGCTACCACCTCGACCGCCCCTTCGAACATGGACGCTTCACCGGCGGCTTCGGACGCGGCCACGTCTGGCGCATTGGCGGAGGCGGTCCCAACCGCTTTTGGTTTAACGGCTTCTACTTCGGCGTTGCTCCGTTCGATCTCGGCTACGCAGGGGACTGGGACTGGAATAACGACCAGGTCGTAATCTACGACGACCCCGATCACCCGGGCTGGTATCTCGCGTACAACGTGAGACTAGGCACCTACGTCCACGTGCAATACCTCGGCGGCCAGTAAATATATCGACTCGCTCTGTCATCCTGAGCGAAGCGCCAGTTATCCTGAGCGAAGCGAAGGACCTATGCACTTGCTTGAAGCAGGACATGCATAGGTCGTTCAGCGCTAAAGGACGGCGCCTCAGGATGACATTGCGAGTTTGTCGTTAGTTACAGAAGAATGGTCGGAACGTCGACGCCAACTCACTCATACGCCAGCGCATCAATCGGATCTCTCTGCGCCGCCTTGAACGCCGGATACAGCGCCCCCGCCAGCGCCCCCACAATCGCAATCACCGTCGCCCGCAGCACCCACTCGTTGCTCCAGAACAGCCGCAGCACCGGCCTTTCGAACATGATGACCCGGCGCGCTACCAAACTGATGAGGATCCCCGCAATAACTCCCACCACCGCCAGCAACACTGTTTCCCGCAGTACCACATTCACGATGTACCACTTCGAAGCGCCCAACGACTTCAGGATTCCAATCTCTCGCGTTCTCTCCATGACCGCCGTGTACATCGACTGAAAAATCACCAGAAATCCGACCACCACGGCGACGCCAATCACGATTTTGATGGCCAGATCGAAGCCCGGAAGATTGTCGGGCGTCATCATCGAGAGATATTCCGGCATGGAGCGCACCGAATACTTTTCCATGCCTGGCAGCTTCTCGATTGCACTCTCCACCTCATTCGTGTTTTTCGGATCATCGAGCTTGACGTAGAAAACCGAGGTCTTGCCTTGGTCGCTCAACAAATCCTGTAGCGTCGCCAGCGGCAGACACTTGCGGCAGCCCTTTCCGTGGGGAACAATACCACTGATGCGAAAATCGTGGGCCAAGATCTCGATCGTGTCTCCTACTTTCTTATGGTTCATGTTGGCAAAGAAATCGTCCACGATCACGTCATACGGTCCTTGAAACGGACCGCCCGACAGGTATCGAAATTTTGGAGGCAGCGTGTCATAGCTCGCCAGGTCGATCCCGTAAATGATTTCCACGGGTTTTTGCGTAAACCACCAGATCACTGGGACAGCCGAGACAACGTGCGGCACCTTGCGCAGAACATTTCCGACCTTGATGGAGATTGGCGCCCCGGTGAAACCGATTAACCCCGACGATCCAGGAGGCATGACCATCATGTCGGCCCCCACCCCAAGCTGGCTCTCCTTCGATCCATTCAACAATCCGTAAAAGAGCGCCACCACCATTAAGATCATGACCACTTCGAGCGCAATCGCACTTGTCGCAATAAAAGACCGCGTCGGCCGATGCACCAGATTGGCAACCACCATTTTATTCATCTGGTTATAGGAAAGAACTGTAGCGGTCAGTGAGTACCCCACTCTTCTCCTGGAGTTTGCGAGAGGGTGGGGATTTTGACTCTAACGCAATAGCCGAATCCCGGTCACCGCGGCTCCAACGGCGTAACCAAGCTCGATTGCGGATGGTCCACATTCACCACCTCAGCGCCCGGCGGTTGCGACAGCACAAACTGATCGTCCTTTAGCGGCTGGTTGATATCCACCTTCAGCATATTCAGCGTGATATCGAATTCCTCTTGCGGCCGGTAGATCTCGATGCGCGAGGGAAAATTGAAGCCGTCATAGTCTTTGTACTCGGCGTACTTCGCATCAGTAGCGACTTTGCCGTCCTCGCTATAAATCAATTGCTGGTGCGGCTTCAGATCGGTGCGCCCGAAGATGATCTTGCGCCCCAGCTTCCACCCCTTGTCGTATTTCTTAATAATGGTCAGCATATAATCTTCCTGCAGGATGCGATGCCCCTTGGCATCATGCAGCGTCTCATAGCCGTTCTCCAGCACCGCAATCTCGGACTCCGGATCAATGTGCCGGATCAACAGCGCCTCGTAAATATTCTGCGGGCGAATATTCTCCATCGGCTGGTCCGAGCTCGGCGTCTGCACCTCGCTCTTGCCTACCACGAAGCGGTTCTTCGGCGGAATCCACAATTTGAATTCCCGGCCGTCGCTGACCATGTCAAAAGCCGTCGTGCGCACGATGGGCATCAAACCAATCATGTGCAACTCGTCCGGCTTGCGAGCCAGGATATAGCCGCGAATTTCCTTGTAATCGGTGTAATGCCCCTTCTTCACGCCACCGGACGACGAGTCGATATCGACCGTCGCCTTCAGCGAGTGGATCGACTCCGCCTGCTGGTTAATGCTGTCGATCAAACCCTGCTGCGTGGATTCCTTCAGCGGGGCTTTCGAGTACTGTTCTTCCACCGGACGGGTGCGAAACACGCATCCGGTAGTGGAAAGCATTGCCAGAAACAAGGGAACGGCCAAAAAGGGCGCATTACGTCTCATCAAGATATATGAAGACCTCTAAACATTTGAGTATACCTCGCCGGAAAGGTTGCAGTAAGAATGGGACTAAGTTATAGAACCAGCGACACTTTCCCCGGTGGAGTTGCTTATGTCGAGCGGGCACTCCTGCTCGCTTTGCCGACGCCTCCAACCCTGGCGGGCAAGAGCGCCCGCGCCACACTTTCTTTGAGGCGAATCAAGTACTTACTAAAGTAAAGCCCGCTTCGAACATCGCCGGCTACGAGCGATTCCTCATCGTCTAAACTGTCATTATCGTGCGCAAAATTCTCTGGCTGATTTTGATTGCAATCCTCGGAACTGCCGGATGGTTCGCCTGGGCCGTTCTGCTGCCCGTCACGCCCTCCGCTCAGACCTTCGTGATGCTGCGTCCGGGATTTTCCACCTACCGCATCGCCGCCGAACTGAAGGGCGCGGGAATCATCCGCAGCGAGAAAGCGTTCGTTCTGTGGCACTACCTTCACCACCGGCGCTCCCTCAAGGCGGGTGAATACCTCTTCGAAAAGTCAGCCAACATGCTGGACGTTCAGAAGCGCCTGCGCCGCGGCGATGTCTACGTCCACACCGTGGTCGTGCCCGAAGGCTTCACCATGTTCGACATCGCCCACGCCATCGAAGCCGCCGGCCTCGGTCCCGCGCCAGGATTTCCTGAAGGTAGCCCAATCCGACACCGCGCTGATCGCAGATATCGCTCCCGGCGCGCGATCTCTGGAAGGATACCTCTTCCCCGACACCTACGAATTTTCCCGCATGATGACCATGCAGGAAATGGCTGCCTCCATGGTCAAGCAATTCCGACAGCAGGCGCGTCAGATCGGGTTGATTCCGAACCCGGGGGAAGCGGCACCAGTAAAATCAGACTCACCTCAGATCAAAATCGAAATCCAATTCAGTATGATCCCTTCCAATGCACCTCCTAGCGATCTTGAGCGCACAGTCACCATGGCGTCCATCATCGAAAAAGAAACAGCGGTCGCCGAGGAGCGCCCCATGGTCGCCAGCGTCTACTACAACCGCCTGAACAAGAATATCGCCCTCGACGCCGACCCCAGCATCATCTACGCAGAACTTCTGGCAGGAACCTATCAAGGTGCACTGCATCATGCCGACATGCAGTTCAACTCCCCCTACAACACCTACCGCCATCCCGGCCTTCCCCCCGGTCCCATCGCCAACCCCGGACGCAGCGCCCTCGAAGCCGCCATGCACCCCGCCCAAAGCGACTACTATTACTTCGTCGCCGACGCCCAAGGCCACCACCGCTTCGCCCACACCATCGAAGAGCACAATAAAAATGTAGTGGCGTACAGGCAGGCCATGCGCGGACGCTAATCGGCTTATTCTGAACCGGAAGCCGGAAGCCGAAAGCCGGAAGCCGCTGCCGCCCGCTGCTCCATCCATCCTTGCAGAATCAGAACCGCGGCCATCCGATCCACAGCCTTCCCTCGCTTCTCAATTGACAACTCCGTCTCGCGAAGCAAGCGATTGGCTTCAGCCGACGTTAACCGTTCATCCCACAAATGCACCGGCAAGCGAAATCGCTTGCGCAAATCTTCTGCGAACGTTTGCATCTTGTCCGACTGAATCCCTTCAGCGCCACTCATCCGCAAGGGCAGTCCCACCACAATTTCCCTCACGTCATACTCTTGAATCACCTGCTGCAACTGCTCAAAGTCGTATCGTTTGTTTCTGCGCTGCAGTGTTTCGAGACCTTGCGCCGTGATTCCTAACGGATCCGACACGGCTATGCCGATTCTCCGCGAACCGACATCGAGCCCAAGAATCCGGCCCACCGGAATCTCCTGTCGGTTCCCGTTTTGGGAGCTGCCGAGCTCTGCCTCGCCTAAGAGTGGGTTTTTCTGATCGGAATCCACGCGCCGATTATAGTCGCTCGACTCTCTCCTCGCGGACTTCACTCGCGCTATTCAGCGTAGGTCCCATCGCGATTAAACTTTTTCCTTTCAATGACTTTAGGAGACATCCGAAGCTTGGTCCAATCCCGCCTCCTTGCTTTCGGTTCGCTCCGCGGAGTAGCATTAACTCAGGTCTTTTTGACGCATTTCTCCCTCGACCTATCGCCTTTCCGGGTGCCTTACATGAGCGGTACGGACTTGAATTTCCACATCGGCGACAAGGTCGTCTATCCCAATCACGGCGTCGGCATCATTGAACAGATCAGCAGCCGATCCGTCGGCGCGACCATCGAAAAGTTCTACCTCCTCCATATCAAAGCCAGCAGCCTCAAAGTCATGGTCCCTTGCCAGAACGCGGGTAGCGTCGGCCTCCGCCGCGTGGTTCGCAACGGCGAAATCCAAAAAGTTCTGGACTGTCTTTCGGTCAGCGAAAATGGAAGCAACGGCGACTGGAAAGACCGCTTCAAGGAAAATTCCGACCGCATGCGCACCGGTTCGTTACTCGAAGTAGCCAGCGTGCTGAAGAGCCTGATCACTCTGCACCAAGCGAAGCCTCTTTCCTTCCGCGAGAAAAAGATGCTAGAGCGCGCCCGCTATCTCCTCGTCAGCGAACTAGCGATGGCCCGCAACTGCGAAGAATCCAAGGTCGAGGAAATCCTCACCACCGCCCTGGCCAAATGCAAGCTGCGCTTCCCCGAAGCCTCTGAACTCCAGGCCTGACCTATCCCCCCCAACGTCCGTATAATCTCGCCGATGGCTACCTCTGACCTGCCCTTCGGGATTGAACGCACTCTCCTCCGCCTTTTTACCCCGCTCCGGTCCAGAGTAGTATTCAACCCAGCCGACCGGAGCCCGAAGCCGGAAGCCTGAAGCCGGGTTTATAATGTCCAAAGTCTGGCCAGTAATCCTTGTTAACCAAATCATGACCGATGCAATCAAACGAAAGCTGCAGGAAGAAATCAACGCGCTCGAACACGAGCTGATCCACGAGCTTCCTAAAGAAATCAAAAAGGCCGCCGCTCTCGGCGACCTCAGCGAGAACGCCGAGTACCACATGGCCAAGCAGCGCCAGGAGTTCGTCAAGGCGCGCGTCCGCCAACTCGGCAAGCGCCTCGCCGACCTCTCCATGGTCAACATGAACAACATCCCACACGACAAAGTGGGCCTGGGTTCCACCGTCAAAGTTTTCGACAGCACCAAGAACGAAGAGATGCAATACAAGCTGGTCACCAGCGAAGAATCCGACGTAGCCACCGGAAAAATTTCCACGACCTCGCCCATCGGCCGCTGTTTGCTCAACAAAAAAGTAGGCGACACCGTAATCGTGGTCAGCCCCAACGGCAAGCGCGAACTGGAAATCCTAACCCTGAGCACCATCCACGACGAGATCGAACCGGAGAAGGCGGGCGCGTAAATGTCTGCCCGCCGAGACATGAATCGCCAAGCCCTAAACATGCGGCGTCATCCTGAGCGCAGCCCCTTTATTCTTCGGCATCATCCCGACCGGAGCCGCTTTTCAGGCGAAGGGAGGGATCTCGCGCGGATCTCGGCGGAGTCTCTCCCGTGAGCCCCTCGCCGTCCATCAGTTGGACCAGCGCCTTCGGCCGCGCCTGCGGAGTCCTGCTCGACACCATCGTCCGCTGGCTCGCCCTCTCCCGCATCAATCCCAACGTCCTCACCTTTATGGGACTAGTCGTCAACACCTGGGCCGCCATCCTCTTCGGCTCCGCCAACGCCTCCAACCAGAAGCGCATGTTCATCTACGCCGGCCTGGTCATCATCTTCTCCGGCTTCTTCGATCTCGTGGACGGCCAGGTCGCCCGCGCCACCAACCGCGTCACCCGCTTCGGAGCCTTCTTCGACTCCGTCGTCGACCGCTACAGCGACGCTTCCCAATTCCTCGGCCTGCTGGTTTTCTACGCCCGCGGCGGACGTTTCTTCTACGTGGTCCTGACCGCCTTCGTCATGATCAGCGCCATCATGGTCAGCTACACCCGCGCCCGCGCCGAAAGCCTGATCGGCTCCTGCCGCGTCGGATTCATGGAACGCCCCGAACGCCTCGTCCTCGTAATCCTCGGAGCCCTCTTCAACCGCATGGCGCCAGTGTTATGGGTCATCGCAGTCCTAAGCACCATCACCGTAATCCACCGCATGCGTTACACCTGGACCAGAACCCAAGACGCCCCAACTACCGTAAAGGCCGGCCAAGCCGCGTAACGGCTCATATGGGGACAGCCGCCTTCTGCTGTCCAGCGAAGCGAAGCGAGCATTAATGCGGGGCGGACACTCCTGTCCGCCAACCGCCGTCATCAAGAAATCCGCCGCGCAGAAATCTTTCTGCCATTCCGAGCGAAGCGAGGAATCTCTGTCTCCATAGCGCAAAGGTTCCACCTTTTCGGACCTTCCGCCAGATCAGCAGCCCCAAGTAAACTAAACCTATCCCACGGACGCTCCCCATGCTGAAAACCGCAGTCATAATCTTCTTCCTATTTCTGATCCCGCCGCTCCTGCTCCGCTTCCGCCCCCGTTGGGTCGCAGCCTTCAATCTAAAAGTAACCAACCGCATCACCGCTCCCTTCGCCAGTTCGCTCCCCGGATTCGGCGTAATCACTCACATCGGACGAAAATCAGCCCGCCCCCACCGCACCCCCGTCAACGTCTTCCCCACCCCGGACGGATTCCTCATCGCCCTCACCTACGGCCCCAACAGCCACTGGGTCCAAAACGTCCTCGCCGCCGGCACCGCCGAACTAGAGACCCGCCGCACAAAATATCACCTAACCGCGCCCCAGGTCGTCCATGACCCCACCCGCCACCGCTTCCCCCTCGTAGTCCGAATTGCCCTCCGAATCATCGGCGCCACCGACTTCCTGCAAGTTTCCAGCAGTCAAATGAAGTAGGCGGGAATCTTTTTGTCATTCCGAGCGAAGTGAGGAATCTGCTGTTCGTCGTCGGCGTCCCGACCGACTCCCCCGGTCTGTTTTGTCAGGCATGCGCCCGGTCTGTACCCCCTCCCCCGTCCCCCGGTATATTGCAATCATCGAGTTAGCGAAGATTCGCCAAATAATCCTAGGGGTGCAATCACTTGCGGGCAAAATCTTGATAACGCATGACTTAGTTCCGCTGTGATTTCGGTGTATACGCCTTTCGGCTAAGGCCATGATGGAATATTTTGTTTGGCAAACGCAAGGTTAGATGTCACACGAGCCTGTGGATTAATTTCCTGAGTATGCTTCTCGCTCATGTGATCGTGATTTCGGAAGCATCCTCTGGCAGATAATGTTGGGGTTGGAGTGGATGAGCTTGATCCGCAAAAAACTGACACCGCCGTTGCAGTTGAAATATCTCAACTCGATTCCAGATGCGATTGCCGATCTTGGCAGGCCCGAGGAGATCAGCAGGGTGTTGGTGGGATTTCAGAAGTATCTTTAATCAGCCTGGTCGCCGGATGTAGCGCTTGGTGGGTGCCGTCAGTTCGCGGGCGGGGGGCGCCCGCGCCACATGAAGCAATGCTAGACTATGCGGTCGCACTACCAATTCTGAGGACACTTCTTGCCGACTGATCCGGTGCTTGTTATTCACGGTGGCGCCTGGGCCATGCCCGACGACATGGTCGACGCCCACATCCGCGGCGTCAATAACGCGCTGGCCGCGGGATGGCGCGTGCTCGAGCGCGGCGGCGCGGCGCTCGACGCCGTGGAGGAAGCGGTCGTCATCATGGAAGACGACGAGACCTTCGACGCCGGCCGTGGAAGCTTTCTGAATCGTGATGGCAAGGTCCAACTTGACGCCCTCATCATGGACGGCGCCACCCTCCGCGCCGGCGGCGTCGGCTGCGTCGAGCGCGTGCGCAATCCCGTGCGCGCTGCGAGAAAAGTTTTGAGCGAGAGCCCCCACGTTTATTTTGTGGGAGAAGGCGCCGAAAAGTTCGCCGCCGAACATGGCATCGAACTCTGCGACAACAAAGATTTAATCGTTCCGCGCGAAGTCGCACGCCTGCATGAATACCAGGCCGGTGCCGCGCGAAAATCAGAAAATTCGTCGCCGGACGGCAATGATTTATTTGCGCCCGCCTCTGACGATAGGACGATTTCCCACGACACCGTGGGCGCCGTCGCGCTCGACCGCGACGGCAACATTGCCGCCGCGACTTCGACCGGAGGCACACTGAACAAAGCTCCCGGCCGACTCGGCGATTCCTCTCTCATCGGCTGCGGCTGTTATGCCAACAACGAGAGCGCCGCCGTTTCCACCACCGGGTGGGGCGAGCCGATCATGAAACTAGTCCTTGCCAAGTGGACCGCCGACCGCATTCAGGCCGGCAATCTGCCCGAGTGGTCCGCGCAAGAAGCGATGAACTATCTGAAGCAACGCCTGAACGGCCACGGCGGAATCATCGTGCTGAACCCCGAAGGCCACATCGGCATCGCCCACAACACCCCGCGTATGGCGTGGGCGTACAAAACAATTCACAAAGAAGAGGCAGGAATTGAGCGCAGCCTACCGTAAACGGGTGCCCCATTTCTCGCGGCCTTTGCGAGAAGTGGGTTTTTTGATTTTGTGCCAGTCCGCTGACTCATTACTCAGAGCCAGCCTTTGGTCCGTGCAATCCGCGCCGCCTCCACGCGATTGCTGGCGCCCAATTTGCTGATAGCTTCGGAAAGATAATTTCGCACCGTGCCGTCGGAGAGGCCCAGTTCACCGGCGATATCGCCGCTGGCCATGCCTTCGCCCGCAAGCCTTAGCACCTGGCGTTCGCGGTCGGTGAGCGGATCCATTTCGCCCCAGGCTTCCGTCGCGAGTTCCGGATGAATGACCCGCAGTCCTTGATGGACGCGGCGCACTGCGTCGGCGAGTTCCTCCGCGCGCATATCTTTCAGCAGATATCCCAACGCTCCCGCTTCCAGCGCCCGCCGCAGATATCCCGAGCGCGCAAAAGTTGTAACGATGACCACGCGTGTCCCCGTTCTCCGCCGCTTTAACTCCGCAGCCACGTCAAGGCCGCTCATGTGCGGCATTTCAATGTCGGTGATAAAAACGTCAGGCTTGTGCGCAAGCACAGCTTCGAGCGCTTCTCTGCCGTTGCGCGCCTGGCCAACGACGGAAATGTCGCCTTCGATTTCGAGCAGCGCGGCGAGCGCGCCCAGCACCATCCCCTGATCTTCGGCCAGAACTACGCGGATGGTTTTGCGGCTTTCTTTTGCTTCGCGCGCGGTTTCTCTTGCTGAGGGATTCAATTCGGCAAGCCTTCGCGTTTCGATGCCACTTCTTTCAAGGGTAGCGTGATGGTGAGCGTCGTGCCCGCTTCTGTGCTGCGATTCAGCGTGCCTCCCAACATTTCGACGCGCTCGCGCATGCCGCGCAAGCCATTGCCTTCGCCGCTAGAAGTTCCACACCCGTCGTCATGAATCTCAAGACGGCAAGAACCATTTTGTTGCTCCAAGCGCATGCGGCACGTGCGGGCTTGCGCGTGGCGCACAACGTTGGTCACGGCCTCGCGCACGGCCAGCGACAGCACACTTTCCTGCACGGCGGGAAGTTTCATCGTGGTCGCGGCATCGCACTGGACGGTCAGAGCCAGCGGTTTCCAGCGTGGTCTTGGCCTGCGCCAGTTCGGCCACCAGTCCCTGCGAACGATATCCACGGATGGCGTCGCGCACATCGGACAAGGCCTGCCGTGAAATTTGCTCGACTTCGCGGATTTCTTTTCCCGCACGTTCTGGATCGCGGTCCACCAACTTGCCGGCAAGTTCCGACTTCAGCGTAATCACCGACAGCGTGTGCCCGAGGACATCGTGCAGGTCGCGTGCGATGCGCTCGCGCTCGGCAACTTTGGCCAAGTTCTCGATCTCTTCGTTGGCCTTGCGCAGCTTTCGGTTCATGCGGTTCCGCTCGGCAAAAAAGACGTTGCCCGCGCCGATGAACACGGGAAAGGCTGCCGCCCAGAAGAGTTCCCAAACGTTCAAGTGCAGAAACAATCCTTCGGTTGCGGCAACGGCCGAAATGGTCCCCAGGCCCGCGATGGCCCGCGCTTGCGTGTCGACCATGAAGGGGACCATGGCGGCCGCGAAGATGAAGAACGTGCAGCCTCCCGCATTGAAGGGAAGGTACAAGACGCCCAGCAGCGCGATGCCACCAACGTGCACCAGCGCCCGAGGCCTCTCGAGCAGGAATATCCCCCAGTAGAGGGCGAGAAATATCGCGGCTCCAAGGGCATCGAAAAACCATTGTTTGGAGCTCACGTGTTCGACGACCGGTTGAACGAAGAAGAAGCCGAGATAGAGCACCCACAACAAAGGACCCCATCCGTGATCCTTGTCCTTCAGTACCGATCGCAGCGGCCTTAGTTTGAACGAACTCGCGGACTGCGAGCCTTCGTCGAGTTGTCGCGAACCAAGGTAAGGCATCGCTTCTATTTTCGACCTTCTAGTGAATTCCTGCTAGTTCTAAACTGGGGCGTAGCGCTGTACCAAACTAATAGGGCAGCAGGAATCAGCAGACCGAGCCACTTCGATCCGCCGTAAAGAGCCGCCATGCCCAGAAAGATGAGGACAACCATCCAGCCCATCGATTTTTTCGAATTTGCGCTCATATGTAGAAACTTCTTGAAGTTCGATGTTTCAGAGTTTCAAGGTTTCAAGGTTTCAAAATCGACGAAGTCAGAGTTTAGAGATTTCAGCATTTACTTTGAAACCTTGAGACCCTGAAACTTTGAAACTTTGCTCTAGCCATACATTTTTTCCTGATCGCGCTGGAAACCGATTCGCGCCACCCCCAGGCAGATCATGGTGAAGGCCAGCAGAACTTCCCAATGCGTTGCGTTCGATTCGTGGCGTCCTGCTCCTACAATTCCCAGCGCCAGCTGCGACAGATGATAGGGAGGCAACACGAGCGCGATCTGCCGCACCACCTTCGGCAGAAACATGAAGGGAACCCACAACCCGCTGCAGAATGACATGGGCAGATAAATGAGGTTAATGGTCGGTGGCGCGGAATTCGGTCCGGCGAAATATCCGAGCGCCAGTCCCATGGCGGAGAACGGCAGAGATCCGGCCACCAAGGTTCCCATGAGCTTAGCGAAATAAGCTAGCGGCATGCGGACGCCTCCCAGAGCCACTCCCAACGTGAAGAGCGCAACGACGATCACGGCGCTGAAAATCATGCTGGTGATCACCTTGGCCGCGAAATATGCGAAAGGCGGCATGGGACTCGCGCGCTTCACTTGCAGCCATCCCAGCCCACGATCGGAGGCCAGACCTGCAGCCGTGCCAAAGAGCGAAGCTCCCATTACACCGAATGTGCCGTAGGTTGCGATCAGATACGTGGGAACGGTAGTGCCGCCAATGGCCTGTTTCGAATTCAGCACCAAGCCGAATAAGACGTAAAACATGATGGGAAAACTGAGCACGGATGCCGTGTACACGCGAAGACGCAGATTCTTCAAGAACTCATACTTCGCTTCCTTCAGATAAATTTTGGCCGTGTGACGGGGTGAAATCTGGATTTGGGTGTTGCTCAATGCCATGGTTGGGGTACTCATTTGGATCCCTCCGAGCGTACAGCTCCGCTTAGTTGGAATGATTTCCTTTATTTGCTGTCGTGGGTCAAAGCCAGAAACGCTTCTTCCAGGCCAGCGCTGGTGATTTCAAGGCCGGATAGTTGGGCATCGCGCGCCAGCAGTTGGCGAACGACCGGCTCGGCCTCGGCGGCATGCAGTTCGACGGCTTCGCGATCTTCTTTTACTTCGGTGACACCCGCAATCTGGCGGAGAGCGCCCACGCTCAGGCTCGTAATGCAGCGAATTCGCTTTCCGGCGGTTTTTGCCTTGATCTCCGCCGGAGTTCCCTGGGCGATGATTTCGCCCTGATTGATGACGGCCACGCGGTCGGCCAGGGCGTCGGCTTCCTGCAAATAATGAGTCGTGAGCAGGACGGTTTTTCCGCGCCCGACCATCCTGCGAATTTCGTCCCACAACATGCGCCGCGCTTCCACGTCGAGACCGACTGTGGGTTCATCGAGAAAAAGCAAATCGGGATCTCCGCAAATGGCCAGAGCGAAAAGCACACGCTGCTTCTGGCCTCCGGAGAGATCGCTAAACTTGCGGTCACTCAATTTCTCAAGTCCGGCGGCGGCCAGCACCTCTGCAAAGGGCATCGGTTTCTGGTAGTAGGTGGAAAACAAGTCGATGTGCTCGCGGACGCGCAAGGTTTCCGGAACCCGCCCTACCTGCAACATTGCGCCGGTGCGCAGGCGGTTTCCGGGATTGGTTGGGTCGCCTCCGAAAACGCGGACGCGACCTGAATTTGGCTGCATCAATCCCAAGAGCAACTTCACAGCTGTGGTTTTGCCGGCTCCGTTCGGACCGAGCAGAGCGACGACCTCTCCCGCGCGTACTCCGAAGTTAACGTCGCGAAGCGCCCGGACGCTACCGTAGTTCTTGTTTACGCCTTCGAGACTGGCGACGATCACATCTGAATTCGAAATCCCGGAGTGTTGCGATTGCTCTAAGGTTGCGATCATCGGGTGGTTGCCTCCCACGCCTTTGGCGTGTTCCCGGGGAATTGGTTTTTATTCCCGCCGAACACTTGCATCATCGGGGATGAAGAAAGAACGCACCAGTGCCATCCATCACGAGCCACGCGTGACAAATGTCATCCCTCATTTCCTGGGTGTGGCATACGAGGCAGGGAAGATTGAAAGTGTTCCCGCATGCTGAGAATGGCAAGGCTCAGTTTCGATTTGTTACGAATTCCGAACAATGACAAGAAATTCACAAGACCAGACCTGGCGCTTAGTTCCTATGGTTAGAAAAGGTGAAGCTGCGACTCTTAGCGACTGACAAGGGCTGACGGATGTTCGGAATTCGTAACAACGCGGAGAGGGTGCAGATTTTTATACAAATCGCCACTACGATGCATCGAGCTTTGATATGATTCCCACACTTTCTGTACAGGCGGAACCGATGCTACCCGTGGGAAAAAGCCTTCGCACGCTGCGCGAGAAACTCGGCCTCACCATGCGTGACGTCGAAAACTCAAGCGCGCGTGTTGCCGACAAGTATCGCAACGAGGAGTTTTCCATTCCTCCGAGCCGTTTGTCTGACATCGAGACGAAAGGTATTTTACCCAGCATTTACCGCCTATACACGCTTTCCGTCATTTACCGCCGAGACCTGCGGGAGTTGATGTCGTGGTACGGGGTTGACTTGAATAATATGGCTGCCGATCTGGGCCTGGTTTCTCCGCCCAAATCGCATGTTTCAGATGCTCTGGCGGGACTGTCCGCGGTACAGGTTCCGGTCCGTATGGATCCTGGTTTTGACGAGCGCCGCACCACCAACCTTGGCCGAATGGTCGAGCAATGGGGATTAGTGCCCATCGCCTACCTCGCGCAATTCGCCAACACCGATTTCACCTACGGTTACGTAGGCACCCAGGATTTCACCATGTATCCCATCCTGCCTCCGGGGAGCTTCATTCAGGTCGACGAAGCCAAGGATAAAGTGGTAGAGGGGTCGTGGCGTTCCGAATACGAACGCCCCATTTATTTTGTGGAAACCCGCGAGGGCCACACCTGTTGCTGGTGCAGCATGCGCAAAGAGGAAATCATTCTGCAACCGCATCCGTTGTCGCCGGTTCCGATTCGGATCCTGCGCCACCCACAGGAAGCGGAGGTGCTCGGCCAGATCGTGGGAGTAGCTATGAAGTTGACCGAGTGGCACGCCCTCGATTCTTCTCCAAGCACGAAAGCGCCAGCAGCACTGAATTAAGGTGAGTGGCGGCGGGTGATTCCGGGCGCTCGCCTGGAATCAGTTCGTGAACGCGCTCGCGCATTTGTTCAACATAGGGCCGGGCGGCAACTCCGCTGCTACGGCTGGATTCATCCAAATCTTCGACCAGGGATTTCAGCGGCGCGCGTAAGACTCCGGCCACAATCTCAGTGTGAACCGTCTTCAAAGCGCGCTGAGAGGACTCTGGCCCGTGGACGAGTTCGATGCCCCAGTGTCTGTACCGACCCTCGGCCCGCCGCAGGGAAGCCAGATAAGTCAATTTGCCCAGCAGTCCCGAGACCGCGGCCAGCGTGGTTTCTTTTACGTCCTGGAGCGCTGATTTCAGAGTCATCTTGTTACGAATTCCGAACGGTCAATGATCTTTCGATACGTTGTTCAGGACGCCGCGGCCATGAAATTATCACGGTCCAACTCGCAGTCACAAGGAGAAAACAACCGTGAAACGTGCCCTTCTGATTCTCGCAGCCGCCCTTCTGTTCCTCAACACTCTAGTGATTCCAACCGTAGTCCGGGCCGATGGTGGCGGAGACGGTGGCGGCTGCGGAACCACTTTGTGCAAACCCTAACGTTAAACCACAAAGCAATAGCTTTTGACGTCGGGCCCGCCGATCTTACGAAAACAGAACAAGAATCACGAACGACATTGCCGCCTGCAGCCAGCCGCTGTATAGTTCACAATCACAGCTATGCTGCAGGCGCACTCATTCCTTTGGCACTATCTCTGGGTCGCGCCTAACCTCCTTCTGCCGGTTCTAGCCGTGCTTCCTCTGGAGACGTGGAGCTGCCCGCCAGTTCCCTGCCTTTTTCGCATTCGCAATGCTCAGCTCCGTTGGTCAGTTGGCCCTCTACGCAGCCGACATGTCTGCCGTCCGTCACTGCAGCGACATACTGGCGCGTGGATTGGGGAGACTTAATGCTGGAGGGGGTACTGAAGTTTGCGCTGATCGGAGAAATTTTTGGTCTGCTCTTTGGCACGTACGCAGTCTTTGGCACAGACTGGGGAAGACTCTCATCCGCGGGGTCGGAATCGTTCTAGTCTTTGCAGCCGCTTTGGCGGCTGCGTTTGCCCCCAAGAACGAGTTCTTTGGCATTCATTTCCGGGGCTACCCTGCTGGAACAGACCACCTATCTCATCGAGTGCGGCCTCTTGGTATCTATCTTTATTTTCTGCGCCTATTTCCATCGTCTCCTGGCCGAGGAAAGTTTTCGGGATTGCCTTGGGCCTAAGCATCTCAGCCTGCGTACACTTGGCGACCTGGGCGTTGATCGACAATGGCGGATTGCCGCACTCCACGCGCGTCATTCTCACTTTCGTCAACATGGCCACCTACCACGTCTGCGTGCTGATCTGGTTTTATTATCTGCTCGTTCCCGGATAAGGTTGTCACGAAGTCTGCGGTTCCTTTGCCAGAGACTAATCTTGACGTGTGGAACCGGGAACTGGAGCGTCTGGTGCGCCCATGATTATTGCGATCATTCTCGTTGTCGCCGCCGCGCTGGCACTGATTTTCATCCTGCAGGTCACTCTTTCCCGGAGCCTGCAGATTTCCGCAGGCACTGGGCTCGCACAAGTTGAGCCGATTGACGTGGAGGCTTTTCGCAATCTTGTCGATCCCGCAGAGGACGATTATCTGCGCCGCCGCCTGCCCGCTTCGGAGTTTCGGGCGGTTCGGCGGGAGCGACTTCGGGCCATGGCGGCCTACATTCAAGCAGCGAACAAAAACGCCAAGGTCCTGATAAGCGTGGGTCAGGCCGCGTTGACTGCAGGCGATGCCCCTACCGCCGAGGCGGCGCGCCGACTGGTGGATAATGCGCTCTTGCTGCGCCGCAATGCCGCCTTCGCAATTATAAGAATTCACATTGCCCTGGCTTGGCCGAACTCAGGCTTGGCTGCAACACCGGTCCTTCACACCTACGAAGAGCTGAGTGGTTCCGCGATGCTGCTGGGCAGACTGCAGAACCCCGCCGCCCCGGTACGCATTTCAGCGACGTTGTGATTCTTATCGAGTGGGCTCACGACTTGCTCCCTTCTCTTCGGTTAGCATGGAGTGTCCAAGAAATTAAACCGCGTTAACTCTGCGACGACTCCCTCCCGTTTCTGACTTGTTTTCGCGCATCTTTCTGTTATAAAACCACGGGGATTCATTCGTCGCAGATCTTTTCGTGAGTACATCGGCAACCTGCCGGGGGAACCGTTCCCGCCGTACGCTCCCCTCCGCGAGTTAAGGGAGAACCTTATGATCCGCATGATCCGCACCGCGAAATCTGTGTCCTTGAGTTTCGTTTTTTTGCTGCTTTCCGCCGTTGCTTTGGGTCAGGGTGGTGCTGCCACCGGGGATCTGCGCGTTACGGTCAAAGACCCCAGTGGGAATATGGTGGCCAATGCGACCGTGATTGCGCGTGATGTCGCGAAGGGACTGGAGCGCATTGCCACCGGAGACGGCCAAGGCGGATACAGCTTTCGCCTGCTGCCTCCTGGCTCTTACTCGGTGACCGTCGAGACCAAGGGCTTTACCAAGGTGGAAAATACCGGCGTCGTTGTTACGGTGGGCGCACTGGTGGAGCTTCCCGTGACGCTCTCCGTGGCAGGAACCAATGAGGTTGTGGAAGTCAATTCGCAAGCGGAACTGGTGGAGACTTCGCGGAGTTCGACGACCGATACGATCGGCCAGCGGCGCATCGACAATCTTCCCATCAACGGCCGCAACTACATCAACTTCACCCTGACCGATTCGCAGGTGGTGCGCGACAACGCACCCAATCTCGGGGCCGCCCCCACCTCCGGTCTCAACATGAGCGGCCAGCGGGCGCGCTCGAATCTGGTCAACGTCGACGGCGCCGACGCCACCGATAACTCGGTGAATGGCGTGCGCTCCACCGTGTCGCAGGAGGCAGTGCAGGAATTCCAGATCATCACCAACAATTACGCTGCGGAATACGGGCGGGCCGCCGGCGGCGTGGTCAACATCATTACGCGGTCCGGCTCGAACGACTTTCACGGAGATGTCTTCGGCTATCTGCGCAACCGGAATTTCCAGGCGGTGAATCCGTTCAGCACGGTGCCCAATCCGGCGTATACGCGTGTTCAGGCGGGCGTGGCTTTTGGCGGAGCGATCAAGAAAGACAAGACTTACTATTACTTCGCCTACGAAATCACGCGTCGGCACGAAACGGGATTCTCCAGCATCGGGCAAGGAAATTTCGGGCTCACTCCATTCGATGCGTCGGCGTTTTTCGGCGCTCCTGCAGGAAGTGTGAACCTCCAGCTTACGCCAGACCAAATCGCGTTCCTCGCCAACCCGGCCGTTGATGCCACCGTTGCGGCCAGTCCAGCGTTCGCAGGGGAAGTCGGGACGTATCTGGGTCTCGTCGGCGCGTCTTCGGGGATGGCGGTGAATGGAGCGTGGCCCGTCGGTTTGACTGGAGGGTTCCCGGGAGTCGCAGGGTTCCCCACGAGTTGCGCCGCGCCGCCTTGCCCCGTGCCCGCCTCCTATCAGACCCTTGCGTCGCAAGAAGGAAATTTCCCGGTCTTTGAGGGAACCAGTCTTTACTCACTTCGTCTCGATCAGAACATGGGAAACAGCCATCGCCTGACGTTTCGCGCGAACGTCAGCCCCAGCACCGTCACTGGCATTGAAGTCAGCGGGCAGGACCAACCGGTCGGACAGAACGCTTACTCGCGCACTTCGCAGCAGACCTATCGCGACGTCGCCGGCGTGTTTCAGGACACCTGGACCATCGGCAACAACAAGGTCAACGAATTTCGCTTTCAGTATGCCCGGCGCGGACTTTCCTACTTCTACAATACGAAAATTCCTGGCGGCTCCGACCCGGCGGTAAATATTCCGGGCTTCGCTTATTTCGGCCGCGAGCCGTATTCGTACATTCAACGCGTGGAGCAGCGTTATCAATTCACCGACAATTTCTCCTGGACCATTGGCCGCCACAACACGAAGTTTGGCGCGGACGTTAACTATCTTCCACTCACTGCGATTTTCACCGTCAACTACGGCGGCGTGTACGACTTTGGCAGCTTCAGTTCCTCCGCCTTGGGCTTCACTTCGCCAATTCCCGGCACGCCGTTCCCCGCTCTGTCTCCGGTACAGGCTTATGGCGCCGGTTTGCCCGGAGATTTCATTCAGGGCATTGGCAGTCCCAGCGATTCTTTCAAGAACATTCCGATCGGCGCGTTCTGGCAGGATTCATGGCGGGTCAATCCACATGTGACCCTGAACTATGGCGTGCGTTATGACGTGGAAATTCCGCCGAAATTCCGGCCCCCGCAGGGACTGGCGCTTCCCGCCTACAAGCTGCTGGGGTTGCAGAAAGGAATTCAGACCGACACCAACAACATTCAGCCGCGCCTTGGCTTAGCGTGGGATCCCAAAGGAGACGGCAAGACGGTGGTGCGGGCATCATACGGAATTTTCTATGATCATCCGCTGCTCGGTCTCTATTTTCTCGGCGACGCTTCCGACGGTTCGTCCAGCGGCCAGTTGGCGTTTGCAGGAACGTCGGTCTGCTCGGGGCCGGGCAGTCCGAGCAACCTGAACGCGATTACTATTTTTCAAGGTCTTCCGATCAACCAACCCAGTCCGGCAAATCCGTGTGCGGCCACGCTGAACCCAGCCACGGCCAGCGCGCTGGGATACCTTCCCAATCAGCAGCAGTTTCAGGCGCTTGAACTTTCCGCAATCCGTCTTTCTGAATCAGAATTATCTGAATCCCGTCCACTTTCCTGCCGCTCGGCTTTCAGCCCTTCGGCTATCCACAGTCTAAGAATTTTGTCTACGCGTATTCGCAGCAAGCAAATGTCACTGTAGAACGCGATCTCGGCGGCGGATTTGCTCTCAGTCTTGCCTACAACTTCAATGGCGGCCGCCATCTGAATCGTCCCATCAACGCCAACACGATTCGCGGCGACCTGATGGTCGCCAACTTCAACGCGGCGCTCGCCGCGGGACAAACTCCGGCCAGTCCTTTCACCGTGAGCGGCGGCAGCCCTGCCTTGCGGCACCGGCGCACTTGGCCCATGGGTTAGTTGCGTCGCTGATGAATTTCTTCCGTCCGGGCGGCTTGAATCCGTCGATCGCCGGTGCTCTGCCTCGCCGCGCCCGGCGGGGCGGGAATCCCGTGCGTGCAACTCGCCGAATCCATCGAGAGCGGCCTCGCCAGTCAGGGATTCAATGCGAACTGCGCTCCCACGGTCACCGGCGGCTTCACCGGTTGCGTCCCCTTCGGCGACATGGATGCCAACTACTCCAACGGCAGCTCGATCTATCACGGCTTCACCACCAACCTGCGCAAGCGCTTCAACCAGCACTACGAATTTCTTGCGTCCTACACCTGGTCGCATGCCATTGACGACTCCACGGATCTGCAGGCGACCCTTACGCCGCAGGACAGTTTTTATCCCGGCCTCGATCGCTCCACGTCGCTGTTCGACCAGCGTCATCGCTTCGTGTTCAGCGGCGTCTATCAGACCGGAAAGCTCGGCGGCAATGGCTTTGCCAGCAAAGTCTTCAGCTACTGGACCGTCGCTCCACTGCTCGATATTGCTTCCGGCCGGCCATTCAACATCATCACCGGCAACGGGGACAATCTCCAGCTCTCGTCGCTGACTGGACGACCTAATACAACGGTCGATCCGGCCTGCGGCACGGTTTATAAATCCAAGTACTCGCCGACGGGCGTGCTGCAGGAGCCCTGCATCAACGGCTTCGTGGCCACTCTGACCACCCCGACTCTTTTGCAACTCGACGGCAATCTCGGCCGAAACGCGGGAACCACTCCGTGGACAGTCTTCGACGATATGCGGATTTCCAAGCGCATCTACTTCGGCGAACGCTTTAATGTGGACCTGATCGCCGACATGTTCAATATCGCCAACAAAATGAATGTGGCCGCGGTCAGCCCGCTTTACTCGAATGCCGGACTGCCGACCGCGGCTTACGATCCACGTCAGTTCCAGTTCGCGATGAAGCTGAATTGGTGAATCGGACCTCGGACCTCAGACTTCAGACTTCCAACGGGACTCCCGGCCTCGCGCAACGTGCGATTAAGGTCTGAGCGTCCGAAGTGTAAGTCTAATCGGGTTCGGGGACGATCTCCTCGCCTTTTTTGGTGTCGTAGACATCGCCGACGACATGCAGGTTCTTATCAACTTTCACGGCTCGGCTCAGAGCGCGGCGAGCGGGGCGTCCCGCAATCGTAATTCCAGCGAAGCGCAGGTCTTGAAAAAGGACGATGTAGCCTTCCTGTGGAGGTTGGAGCGTTTCAGTCTCGGTAATGGGATATTTCGCCCAGTCCAGAAACACGCGGCCAATATAGGATTTTTTCGCGGCCAGCGTGACCGGCGTTTCTTCCGGTTTGTAGCGAATTTCGAGGCGGCCTTCGGGATCGACTTCGGGTGCGAGGGAATCGACCGGCGCGAGAGCGAAGAATGCGGGCGTTTCCACGACGCCGTACCAGTGGAAGGGATCGATCCACTTGGGATAGGCGGAAGCGCGGATGGGATCGGCTCCGTTGTAGGTGCGGGCTTCAAGGGCGTTGACAGCGCGGCGATGCTCATAGTCGCGCAAGGCCCACAGAAGAACGACGCCGGCGAGCGCGAGCGTGGCAGCGAGTCGTCCACGAGGAGCACGGCGGCGGGCGCCGATTTCCTTGTCGATGAGACCGAACAGCGCCGGAATGATCAGTCCGAAAAGCAGCAAGGCGAAAATGACCGGCTCGAAAATGAAGACGATGTCCCAGGAATACCACTTCTCAGAGAAAGGCCAGAACGGGCGCACGCCGTAGTTGTTGGTGAAGTCGAGCAGGATGTGGCTGAGTCCGGCGAGGCAGGCGTAGAGGTAGAGCAGGCCCCAACGCGGAGGCAGGTTCGGATCTTTGATTTTGCGGCCGCGAAGCGCGCCAGACCAGATACACGAATCCGAGTACGACCAGGGCGTCGAGCAGAACGCCGAGGAACGAGTGAGTGAAGCCGCGATGATGGGCGAAGCCGAAGGCTGGGCCGCGAACCAACCGCCAATGACGTCCAGGTCGGGAGCTTCGGCGGCTAGCGTGAGCGTGAGCGTGGCCAGCGCGGTTTTGCGGTTGAGCCCGGCGCGTCCCAGGCAGGCGCCGGTCAGGAAGTGGGTGATAGGTTCCAAGCGATTTGCAGGATTTTAATCTGAGACGGCGAAATGCGCCACTTGCGAAGGATTTAACGCAGGGGCGCCAGCAGAGTAAGTGCGTCCGGCACGACCGTGATTTCGGCAGGGAGCGTGCCGAGAAGTTCGCCGTCGGCCTCGACATAAATCTTGCGCTGCGGTTGCGCGGTGCTGGAGGGTGACAGGTATTGGCAAGAGACTCGCGTGCTATGCGAGAGATCGATGCCGGGGATTGTCCAGGGAAGGCGGAGCAGACCGCGGGTTACGTAGGCGAGATAGGCCAGGCGGCTGGCGGTACGGCAGAAGACCACGCGCATGTCGTCGCGATCGAGAGATGCACCTGGGGCGAGTTCTTGCAGGACTCCGCCGAAGTGGCGGATGCGGACGGCCATCAGTTCGGTGACTTCAGCATGATGTGAGGTATCCGAGCCGGTGGGAGTGTGTTCCGCAGCGAAGCGCGTCATGGGATAGCTGAACCAGAGATTCCAGGCTTTCGCGTAGTAAGCGGCCATGCCCATGCGCTGCTTGGTCCCGGTGTGGAGCTTGTAGAAAAGGTGAGCGTCGACGCCGACCCCGGCGGCCACTGCGAAATAACGCGTGACAGGATTGCCCTGGAGATCCGGACAGCTGACGCGGCCGAGAGCGACGCGACGTGGTGCGGCCTGCAGGGAGGCCTTAGCCGCAGCCACCACCTTGAGGGGGAGACCAAGATCGTGCGCCAGCGCATTAGCGGTACCCATAGGCAGAATGGCCAGCGCGGTGGAAGAGTCGGCGAGGACTTGAAGGATGTTGTGGATGGTTCCGTCCCCACCGCAGGCAAAGATAGTGTCGCAACCGGAGTCGATCGCGCTCTGGGTTTCTTCCGTGGCGTGATAGGGAGACCGCGTGGGAATAAGATCGGCTTCAACGCCGGCCGCTCTTAGAACAGCGAGTGCTGATTCCAATTCGCGCGGGCGTTGCTTGCTGCCGCCGGAATCCGGGTTGTAGAGCAACGCGGCCTTGCGCATAGCGGGAATCAAATCTGGATTGTACCTGAGGAGAGAAATGCGCTGCCGCGACGAAGGGCATCGCAGCTCGACAGCCGAGGGCGGCTGTCTCTACATGAGCATCGCGGGGGCGAATAACTTGGCAAGCCGTTTGGTTTGGCATAAGCTGAGTGCGGTTATTGGGGCGTTTCCACGGCCGTTTCTCGATTGTTTGGGGCTCGACTTAAAAATTGACTTCAGGAGGATCGACCAGATGAAAATTCTGGCTCACGTGTTGTGCGGTGCTTTGCTCTGCCTGGGTGCGATGGCGCAGGATCATGCCGCGCATAAGCAGTCCCACTCGGTTGCGCTGGTTGCCGGGTTGGGCGATCTCCATCACCCTGTTTCCACCCATAATCCGGAGGCGCAGCAGTTTTTTGATCAGGGGCTGCGTTTTATATTTGCCTTCAATCATGATGAGGCGGCGCGATCGTTTGAGCATGCTGCGGAACTTGATCCGAAACTGGCGATGGCGTACTGGGGAGTCGCCGAGGCGGTAGGACCGAACTATAACGATCCGGCTGATCCGGAGCGATACAAGCGCGCGCATGATGCTGTGCAGAAGGCGGTCGATCTGTCGGCGGAAGCGTCGTCCAGCGAGCGGGCTTACATCCAAGCGATGGCGAAGCGGTTTCCGGCCGATCCGAATTCCGATTTGAAGAAGGCCGCCGAGGAATATCACGACGCCATGCGGAAAGTATCGGCCGAGTTTCCCGACGATCTAGAGGCGGCCACGCTTTTTGCCGAGTCCGGGATGAATTTGCATCCATGGGGATTGTGGCATCAGGATGGCACGCCTGAGGCCGGCACCGAGGAAATTGTCGCGACGCTGGAATCGGTGATGAAACGCGATCCCAACCATCTGGGCGCGATCCACTATTACATTCATGCGGTCGAGGCTTCGAACAATCCCGAGCGCGCGCTGGCGGGGGCGAACAAACTGGCCGCGCTGGCGCCCGGCGCGGGACACATCGTACATATGCCGGCGCACATTTACATTCGCACCGGGGACTATGAGGCGGCGGTCAAAACGAACGAGCAGGCTGCGGAAGTGGATCGCGCTTATCTCAAAGCGACGGGCGAGCAGGGTATCTACCCCATGATGTACTACAGCCACAACCTGCACTTCGTCGCCATGTGCGGTGCCATGAACGGCCGCTACGCGGAGGCCCGGAAGAATGCAGACCTGCTGGCGGCGAACGTGGGGCCGCACGTAAAAGAGATGCCGCCGCTGGAAGGTTTCATGACCATTCCGATGGCGGTGGAGGTTCGCTTCCATCATTGGAACGAGATTCTGAAGATGCCAGCGCCGGATCCGGCGATGAAGGCCACAACCGGGTTCTGGCATTTCTCGCGCGGGCTGGCGCTGGCCGGCACGGGGAAAGTCAGCGAGGCGGAGGCGGAGTACAAGATCGTTTCCGACGCCCAGGCGGCAACTCCTCCGGACGAAATCTTCAATGCGCCGATTAACAACAAGACGAAAGACATTCTGGAGATTGCCAAGGACGTTTTGGGCGCGAAGATTGCGATGGCTAAGAAGGACACCAATGGAGCGATCGCCATGCTGCGCGAAGCCGTCGCGATTCAGGATACGCTCAAATATGGCGAACCACCTGACTGGTTCTTTCCTGTGCGGGAGTCCCTGGGCGGGGCGCTGCTGGTGAGCGGTGATGCCACGGGCGCGGAGAAAGTCTTCCGCGAAGATCTCGACCGCAATCCGCGAAATCCGCGCTCGCTGTGGGGATTGCACCAGGCATTGCTCCAGCAGAAGCGCGACTACGATGCGGGCTTCGTGCAGAAACAGTTTGACGCGTCATGGAAGGGCGGCCCGGCGGAGCTGAAGTTGGATGACCTGGTGTGAGACGTCAGGTAGAGACAGCCGCCTCGGCTGTCCGGCGAGAGCGAAGCGCGAGCCGCGATCTAGGGTAGCTCGAAGAGTCCTCAGTGTCGGTCACGAGCTTCGCGACAAACTCGGACGCGTGTCCGAATTGTGAAGTGGGAGAGGCCTGCGCCTGCGCCTCGCTGCGCTTGGCTGGACAGCCGAGGCGGCTGTCCCTACCTGATTTCTTTATAATCTTCTGCGATGGCCGTCCCGAAAGACGTCGAAAAAAAGATAGAAGCGCTGCGCGAGAAGATTCGTCATCACGAATATCTTTATTACGTTCTCGATAATCCCGAAATTAGCGACGCGGAATTCGACAAGCTGATGCAGCAGTTGAAGGGTCTGGAGAGCGAGCATCCATCGCTCGTCACGCCGGATTCGCCTACGCAGCGCGTGGGCGGGAAGCCGCGCGAGGGATTCGTCAAGGTGCGGCACTCCACGCCGATGTTGTCGCTCGACAACACTTACAGCGAAGAAGAACTGCGTGATTGGGAACGGCGGGTGCATGAACTCACCGGGCGCAGCGAGGTGGATTATGTCTGCGAACTGAAGCTCGATGGCATGTCGCTGGCGTTGGTGTATGAAGACGGGCGGCTGGCGCGGGGTGTGACGCGAGGTGATGGATCGGTCGGAGAAGATGTCACGCTCAACGTGCGCACGGTGCGCTCGGTGCCGTTGTCGATTCCGAAAGACAGATTGAAGAAAGCGGGGATTCCTGCGGACTTCGAAGTTCGCGGCGAATTGCTCATGCCGACCGCGTCGTTCAAGAAAATTAATGAAGAACGCGAACGGAACGGATTGTCAACGTTTGCGAACCCCCGCAATTTCACCGCCGGCACCGTCCGGCAGCTTGATTCCAACATTACGGCCCAGCGGCGGCTCGACTATTTTTCATACATGCTGCTGGTCAATGGGCGGACTTATTTCGATCGGCACCGGAAGACGCTGGACGCGCTCGATGCTGCCGGGTTCAAAGTCAATCAGGCGCGCAAGTTGGTGCATTCGATAGAGGAAGTCTGGGAGTTTATTCAGGAGTGGGAAGGGAAGCGCGAGTCCCTTCCGTACGAGATCGACGGCATCGTGGTGAAGGTGGATCGCATCGCTTTGCAGGATGAGCTCGGTTTCACCGGGAAGGCCCC
>CAVPFI010000002.1:0-86615 GCA_963703685.1 uncultured Acidobacteriaceae bacterium
GCGGCCAGCCCACGCGAACGCGCGAGGTACGCCACCCCTGGAGTCGTAATTACGCCCGCGCTGTGCACGTCGACCCCTACCGCGCCCAGACCTTCGGCGACTCGGTTCGCGATCCACCCACTGGATTCGCGCGTGTCCTGTCCAATCACGGCTTGCGGGCTTCCCGTGGCGCGCATCAGATCGTGGCCTAAAGCGCGGCCAATCAAGTATGTACTTTGTTTGGTCAGGGGAAATTCCCCCGCCACGCCACGAATCCCGTCGGTTCCGAACAACTGCCTTTGCTGGCTCATAGAAACGTCAACGAACATCCACGCAAGATGAGAACACAAGATGATAAATGAGAGCGCGGGAAAGAATGCGATCCGCGAAGAATCTTCGACCCAGGGGCTGAAGCCCGCTCCGATATCGAGCGCCTCACGCGGCCCTGTAAGAACCGCTCTTCCGCGGCGTGGCGAGTCAGCGCGAAGAGGTACTTCCTACTTTCTGAACCAGCACCGTCACCCGAATGGTAGTTGCCTGCTCGACCTGGACTAGCGGGTCTGGCACATACACATTCGTATTGAAGACGGCGCTACCGCGGGTGCCCGTCGCATCGATAGGGTCGGTCGTGGCCGCGTCGATTTTTTCCACATGCTGCCTGGGCCCGGTGACGGTAATGCGGGGCGGATCGGCATCGACTTTGACAATCTGATCCCCGTCGGCAAAGTTGCCAGTCACGCGTGGATGAATCTCGACATCGCGAGTCAGGCGCGTATCAAAGGCGAGATGCAGTTGGCTGGGAACCACCTGAACCACGCTGACGTCGCGGGGATGGCGCACCTGCAATGACGTAAGTTCAAAAGTTCGTTCGCCCGGTTTGACGTCTGCCAATTCGATTTCCGCGTGGATTTCATTGGCCTGAAGTTGCCGGATGACGCGTTCCGGGCCACGGACGCGAATTTGCGCCTCAGGAATCATCTCGGAACTGATTTCGAGCTGCGATGGAACGTGCTGGAATACGATGGGCGCCCGCACCGCGACCTCGGCGGGTTGCTCGTCGGGCGAAATGAGAAACCATAGCCCCGTGGCCAACAGCAACGACAGGAATTTCAGCCCGAAGTTGTGCAGAAAATAACGCTGAAAGAGACCGGTCATGATTGCGGCTCCGATTCCGCGCTGGATTCGGATTTCCGCTGCGGCGCCGGTTCGCGCAGAGGCGACTCCAAGAGCGCATCGGACTCATCGTCAGCCTGGGCGATAGTAGTCGGCAGGGTTACGGGAGCCATGAAGCGCCGCAGCTCGCTGCCCAGGCGTTCACGGAGTTGCTCAACGGTCATATCGCGTTCGATCTGGCCGCCGATGGCGAGGCTGATCGCACCGGTCTCTTCGGAACAGATTACGGCGATAGCATCAGTCTCTTCGGTGATACCGATGCCGGCGCGATGGCGCGTTCCCAGCTGGGTGGAGAGCAGAGGATTCATGGAAAGCGGCAGAAAACATGCGGCGGCGGCAATGCGGTCTTTCTGCACGATTACTGCCCCATCGTGAAGCGGAGCGCTGGGCCGAAAAATAGTGGCCAGCAGATCGTAGGAGAGCCGGGCGTCGAGTGGCACGCCGCTTTCAATGTGGGTGCGAAGTCCAATCTCGCGCTCGATCACAATCAGAGCGCCCGTCTGATGTTGGGAAAAAAGGTTCGCGGCCAGCACGATATCGTCGTAGGAATCGCTCTCCGAAGAAGAGCCGCCGAGAAAAGTCAAGCGCCGTCCCAGGTCGGCGAGGACGTGGCGAATTTCCGATTGAAAGACCACAATGAGCGCAAACACCAGGTAAGGAAGCACGTGACCGACAACCCAATTTAGCGTGGTGAGTTCGCCGATGCGCGCGAGATAAAAAATTACCGAGACCACGACCAAACCCACCAGCATGGGGGCCGCGCGCGTGCCGCGAATCATCACCAGCACCTGGTAGATGATCAAAGCCACGAGCAGGATATCGAGCGACACCCATGCGCCCTGCCTCCATGACATGATGACTGGCGTCACTCGAATCGCTCCTGGCGGAAGTCTGATCCCGAGTCCATTGTAATGCAGCAGGATTTGCGAGCTCGATAGTGTTACGAACTTTTAGAACCGACCGCGCGCGGAGAAGTCATTCCTGCTTCTTGATCACCGTCGCATGAATTTCGCCATGGGCCAGGCGGGCAGAAATCTCGTCGCCAAGGTTGAGTCCGCTCACATCTTTCAACAGATGGCCTTGGGAATCGAATACCAGGGCGTATCCGCGCTCCAGAATGGCCAGCGGAGACAACGACTGCAGAGCAGTCTGCAGGCGCTCGCTGCGCACTCGATTCTGGAGGAGCACGTTACGCATTACGGAGACCAGTGCGGAGGTTCCGGTATCTATTTCTTTGCGAACGCCGGAGAGGACCCGGCGCAGGTCGTAGTGCCGGACGGCTGCGGAAATCGTTTCCCAGCGGCGATGCATCTGCTCCAGCAACTGGCGCTCGGCAAGTTCCATGCGGTGAGTAAGATCGTCGAGTTTCTGCTGGCGCTGGCGGATCACTTCCATCATGCGGGCAAACGCGCCATGCTGCGCGAGTTCGGTCAGCGCTTGCCGGCCCATGAGAAGACGGTAGCGCATGGCGCGGCTCAGGCGCTCGTGCAAAGCGGCCGCATGATCCTCGACCTCCTGGCGCGAACGGATGACAAGTTCCGCGGCGGCCGAAGGCGTAGGAGCACGCAGGTCGGCAACGAAGTCGACTATCGTGAAATCGGTTTCGTGCCCGACCGCGGAGATCACCGGAATTTCGGAGGCAGCGACCGTTCGTGCCAGCGCTTCATTGTTGAAAGACGCGAGATCTTCAGCCGAGCCGCCGCCGCGCGCGACAACGATGACGTCGACATTGTGGTGCTGATTAAAAAAACGTACGCCCGCCGCCTACCTCGTGCGAGGCCGCGTCCCCCTGAACCTGGGCGGGATAGATCAATACGTTCACGGAATGATGCCGCCGCTCGAGCACATTCAGAATGTCGCGGAGCGCAGCCGCCTGCGCTGAAGTCACAATGCCAATCCGTGAAGGCAGCGACGGAATCGGTTTCTTCCGCTCTGCCGCAAATAGTCCTTCCGCTTCGAGCTTGGCCTTGAGTTGCTCGAAGGCCAATTGCAGCGAACCCGCGCCCTTCGGCTCAATGTATTCCGCGGAAATCTGCAGCTCGCCGCGTTCCTCATAGACAGTAACCCGCCCCCGCACGACCACCTGCAACCCGTCCGCTGGACGGAAGCGCAGGAGGCGCGCCGAAGTACGGAACATGACCACACGAATTTGTGCATTGCCGTCTTTAAGAGTGAAGTAAAGATGCCCTGAATCGGGAGCGCGGAAGTTGGAAATCTCGCCCTCCACCCAGGCATCGGAATACTCACGTTCAATGTGTGAACGGACGGCGGCGACCAGGTCGCGAACTTTCCACACCCGGCGCTCCGGCGGGCGAAAGTTGAATCCCATCTGATCGGCGAGGGAAGACATTGAGGGCAGTGTACCGCACGAAGCGACCCTTGGCGGGAAGTTAGAACGAGGGCCCGGGGGGGCCAGAGATCCCCCGGGCGCGATTGCGCGTACGACTTCTAGTGGATGTCGAAGTGGAAAACGTCGGCGATCTGGAAATTTGCACGATTGACCAGAACTAAATTGCCACCGATCACGACATGGGCGTAGTTCGGAGGCGCTGGCGGGAGCATCACTTCGAGTTCATGTGGGCAAGGCCGCATTTGCCGCCGTAGGTCCACGGGCAGAAATCCGCGAACCACTAACTGGCGCTCCAGGCCAGGAGGCAGCCGATCACGCTTGGCCAGCCCGGGAGGAAGATGGGAGTAGTGATCGTGATACCACCCGCGAACTGCGACACGATCATGATCGGAATAGCGGTCGCGGCCATGGCCCCGGCCTTCGCTATGTTCATGTTCACGGTACTCGCCGTGGCCGTGATCGCGGTTGTCGTCATCTCGGTCGTGTTTCTCGTGACCATGCCCGTGCTCTTCCTGCGCGAAAGAGAGAGTGGTCGAGAGCGCCAACGAGAGAATTGCGGTAGCTCCAGCTTGGAGCCAGCGTTTGGATGACATCGAACTCCTCCGGGAAAATTCCGAGGACCCAGCTTACAAAAGTGGTTGAGGTGGCGACAGATTACTGTAGGCCAAGACCTAAATCCCTCCCGGCTCCTGATTGAGATAGGGCACTGATTCCCATCACTACTTGCGTCCCCGGTCAAACGCTATAATTCTGGCCCATGAATCTCGAACAAAAAGTCGCGGAACTGAAAAAGCGGAACCAACTCGCCGAGGATGGCGGAGGCGCCAAGCGTCGAGAGCGCCAGCATAAAGAAGGTAAGATGTCGGCCCGCGAGCGGATCGAGTTTTTGCTCGATGAGGGCACATTCGAAGAGACCGACAAGCTGGTCACCCACCGCTGCAACGACTTCGGCATGACCGAGCAAAAGATCTACGGCGACGGATTTATCACCGGCTACGGGCGAATCGAGGGTCGGCTGGTCTATGTTTTTGCGCAGGACTTCACCGTATTCGGCGGGTCGCTCTCGGAAACCAACGCCGCGAAGATCGTGAAGATCATGGACCTGGCGGCAAAAATGGGTGCGCCGGTGATTGGGCTGAATGATTCCGGAGGGGCGCGGATTCAGGAAGGCGTAATGTCGCTGGCGGGATACGCGGACATTTTTCTGCGCAACACGTTATATAGCGGAGTGGTCCCGCAGATTTCGGCGATCATGGGACCGTGCGCCGGAGGCGCTGTCTATTCCCCCGCTATCACCGACTTCGTACTGATGGTCGACAAGACTTCCTACATGTTCATCACCGGACCCGACGTGATCAAGACGGTGACGCACGAAGAAGTCACGAAAGATCAGCTGGGCGGCGCCATGACGCACAACGAAACCTCGGGCGTGGCCCATTTTCTGGCGCACGACGACGCGGAATGTCTTTCGATGGTGCGCGAGCTGTTGAGCTTTATGCCGTCGAATAACCTGGATGACCCGCCGCGCAAAGTGTGTACCGATGCGATTGACCGCGCCGATGCGGCGCTCGACACCATTGTTCCGGCGCAGTCGAATCAGCCTTACGACATTAAGGATGTGATTCACGCAGTAGTGGATGACGGCTATTTCTTTGAAGTGCAGGAGCACTACGCGAAAAACATTGTGGTGGGATTCGCGCGGCTCGACGGACGTCCCGTAGGGATTGTCGCGAACCAACCGTCTGTACTGGCCGGAACGCTGGACATCAACGCGTCCGTGAAAGGTGCGCGCTTCGTTCGCTTCTGCGACTGCTTCAACATTCCGCTGGTCACGTTCGAAGACGTTCCCGGATTCCTGCCCGGCACAGCGCAAGAGTACGGTGGAATCATCAAGCATGGCGCCAAGCTGCTCTATGCATTTGCCGAAGCGACAGTGCCCAAGATCACGGTAATCACGCGCAAGGCGTACGGCGGCGCGTATTGCGTGATGTCATCGAAGCATATTCGCACAGATGTGAATTATGCGTGGCCCACGGCGGAGATCGCAGTGATGGGCCCCGAGGGGGCGGTAGATATTGTTTATAAACGCGAATTGGATGCCGCCGCAAACCGGGAACAGCTACGCCGCGAAAAAATCGACGAATTCCGCGATCGCTTCGCGAACCCGTACGTGGCGGCTGACCGCGGATTTGTGGATGCAGTGATCCAGCCGCGCGAAACGCGGAAGAAGTTGATTCAGGCGCTTGCCATGCTGGAGACGAAGCGTGACAAGAATCCGCCGAAGAAGCATGGGAATATTCCGCTGTGAGCAAAGTTCGAGAGAGGTGACGACCTATGGACCGAAACGCTCTTACGCAACGTGCGCTGCTTGTCTATTCGGGGGTGCTGACGACCGTATTGTCCGTCGTGCTCCTGACTGCTTCCAGCCAGCCGAAGAAAACCAGCTTTGACGAAATCGACGTGAAGCGAATCAATCTGATTGAACCGGATGGCACGTTGCGGCTCGTGATGGCCGATAGGGCTCGCTTTCCAGGCCTCATCGTCAAAGGTAAAGAATATCCCCATGATCGTCAGACGGCGGGCATGCTTTTCTTCGATGATGAAGGCACGGAAAATGGCGGCCTGATCTTTGGCGGGATGAAGGATAAAGGTGGGAAGATTCAGAGTTGGGGACATCTGAGTTTCGATCGATATCTGGGGGACCAAGTGGTTGTCATCGATGCTGAAGAGGCCGAAGGCCAACGGCATTCCGGGATTCAGTTTGTGGACGAACCCGATATCCCGATGACGCAGGTGACAGAAGCGCTGCAACTACCGTCGGAGCAGCGACGAGCGAAGTTGCACGAATTGTTCGCAGGAAAAAACAAGCCGCAGCAGCGACTCTATCTGGGACGCAGGATCGATCGATCTGCGGTCTTGGAACTGAAGGATACGGAAGGCAGGGATCGGATTCGGATGGTCGTGGCCGCCGATGGGACTCCGGCCCTTCAGTTCATGGACGAGCAGGGAAATGTCATACGCGAGTTCCCCAAGGAGGCTCGATGAGACGGTTGCTCCTCTTACTGACGTTTTGCTCGCTGACTCTGCCGCTGGTTTCGCAGGATCCCACCACTTGGCTCGCCACCCTTCCTCAGGCCAAGGACTACGTTCAGAAGCGAGTTTCCAGCTACGACCGCAGTGGCGCAAATGCGGATTTCCGTACTGTTGCGGCTGGAGAAACTCTCACCTTGCTCGACGCCGCCGGACCAGGCATGATCAGCCACGTCTGGTTCACCATTGCCAGCGGCGATCCGAATCATCTGAAAGCTCTGGTCCTGCGCATGTACTGGGACGGCGAATCGACTCCCAGCGTGGAGACGCCGGTGGGCGACTTCTTTGGCCTTGGGCTGGGAGAGTATCACCTGTATCAGTCGTTGCCTCTAGCGGTTGGCTCCGATAAAGCTCTCAACAGCTTTTTCCCGATGCCGTTTCAGAAACACGCGCGCATCACGGTCACGAACGAGGGCTCGCGCAAAGTGGACGCCTTCTATTTCAATATCGACTACCGCGCGTACAGCAAGCCGCTGCCGGCGGAATCGCTTTATTTCCACGCGCAGTATCGGCAGGCGGCGCCCGCTCATGGCTGGACGAATGAGTGGCATTCGAACGGCGACCCGCTGGTCGACAATAAGAAAAATCTGAACGGAGAAGGTAACTACGTTTGGATGGAAGCCACCGGACGCGGACACTTCGTCGGCGTGACGATGTCTGTCCTGCAGAATCAGGATGGCTGGTGGGGCGAGGGCGATGACATGTTTTTCGTCGATGGCGAGTCCATGCCCTCGATCAACGGAACCGGGTCCGAAGATTATTTCTTGGGAGCGTGGGACTTCGGCGGGCACCAGTTCTCGTATGGCTTATTTGGCGCGCCGGTCGTCGGAGCGGAGCGCGCAGGCGGCCGCTGGTCCCTCTATCGCTTTCACCTGGACTCGCCGATTCCGTTTACGAAGTCTCTGCGGGCGACGATCGAGCACGGGCATGCTAATCACCGGTCCGACAATTATTTCTCGGTCGCGTACTGGTATCAAACCGAGCCGCACGCGGCCTTTCCGGCGCTGCCGCCTTTCGAGCAGAGGATTCCGAAGATCTATTCGGTTGGCGGGCCGGGGAATGAGGGAAAGTAAGAGCGCAAATTTGCTATGGATCCTCGCGGATTTACCCGGATGGATTCAACGAACGACGACGCAAGCATTGCAGGAATTGGGTCTGTGATCCAAGAGCTGAGGGCTGATAGCTGAACAGCTGACAGCCCAAAAATAAGAGAGTTCCGAGGTGGTGTAGGGTCCATTCGTCTCGGCCAGTAGCTCGCGTTTGACCCTTGCTCGACCTGCTCTCGCCGCTTCCCTTGCGGGGCGCTGCGCGCGATCTTCGCTTGGGCTCCGGGCTCACCGCCAACCGGATAAACCTACCCTACGCCTCGGAACTCTATCCTGCCTTCAACATTTCTTCTTCGTTCTCCTCAACCAGCGCTTTGCTATAGACCCTCGCTCACCCTCCTTCCCAATCTTGCGATCAGGAAAGTGACTCCGCTTGAGCCCCGGACGCCGCACCAACCGGAAAAACTTAAGAAGCTGTCAAAGAACGATCCTGTTGTACTCCTTCTACAAATCCAGTCAACGAAAAATCGCACATTGTAACTACCTGCATTTTCAATCGAGTGCACGCCGTTCACAGGCCCGTGACCGAATTTGGTGCAAAGCCCTTCATCAGCCTTCACGAAACCCGCGTCAGCAGCGGGTTTTAGCTCATCACACTGAGAGAAATCGATGTGATTCTAGAGAGGAGGTTCGATGGGCTGCCTGTGAAAATCGCGCGCTCGCCGCGCTGGACAAGGGATTTGGATTTTGTCTCATGTGCGGACAGCTAGGGCGGCTGTCCCCACATTCCAATGCAGCAAAGAATTCACGATCAGACGATCTCTATGCTCTCGTCCTGCAGGCGCTTGTCACTCTCGTCTGAGCCGATCAGTTCGAATGAGTTTGTCAGCGCCGCGTTGCCTTTTTCCACGCTGGTGATTACGTAGGAGCAGCCGAACCAGTGAGCCTCAGCCAGGTCGGTGGAGGACCAGCGTGCGGGATGATCGGGATGGGAGTGATAAAAACCGACGATATCTTCGCCGCGCTCGCGGCCTTCGCGTTGAATGCGCACCAGTTCTTTGGGATCGATGTTGTAGCGGTTGTGGGCAGAGTCGGTACGGGTGTTCGCGCAGCGTGCAGTTGAGGTCACTACGCGAGTTCCGTCCTCTTCGACGCGACCGAGCAGGACGCCGCAGCATTCATGAGGATACGTTTCTTCGCCGTGCCGGCGGAGGGCGTCGCAATCGTGGCGGGCTAGTTTCAGCATTAGAATTGTTGATTTTTGATTTCTGATTGTTGATTGAAAACCATCCGGACCTGGGAGACTTTAATCAAGAATCAAAATTCAACAATCAACAATTCACCCTTCGCTCCAGAATCTTTCGCTTAGATACTTGTCGCCAGAGTCGCAGAGAATTGTGACCATCACTGCTTCCTGACTTCTCTTCAGCGGAAGCTCGCGGGCAATTTTCAGGCATCCAACGATCGCGGCTGCGGACGAGATCCCCACCAGCAATCCGGCGTTGCGCGAGAGATGGCGCGCCATGGCGTACGCGTCTTCGGTGGCGATTTCCAGATTCTGGTCGGCGAGCTGCGGGTCGTAAATCTTCGGCACGATCGCGCTGGCCATGTGCTTGGCGCCTTCGATTCCATGAAACGACGAGTCCGGCTGAAGCGAGATGCATTGCACCGCGGGATTAAGTTCTTTCAGCCGCCGGGTCGTGCCCACAAAGGTACCGCTCGTGCCTAGCATTGAAACAAAGTGGGTGACTCGCCCAAGAGTCTGCTGCCAGATTTCGTTGGCGGTTCCGTGATAGTGCGCTTTCCAGTTGGCGTCGTTCGAATATTGGTCTGCATAAAAATATTCATCGGGATGATTGCGAGCCAGTTCGCGGGCCTTGCGAATTGCGCCATCCGATCCATCGCCTGGGTCCGTATAAATAATGTTGGCGCCATAGCCTTGCAGGATTTGTTTGCGCTCGCGCGAAACATTTTCCGGCATGCACAGCGTTACCGGGAATCCTTCGGCCGCGCCCAGCATGGCGTAGGCGATGCCGGTGTTGCCGCTGGTGGAATCCAGCAGACTTTGGCCGGGACGCAGTTTCCCTGTGCGTCGAGCCTCGGCCACAATGTTGGCTGCGGCGCGATCTTTCACCGATCCGCCGGGGTTATACCATTCCGCCTTACCCAGAAGGACTATGCCCGGCAGGTCGCGGGCGACTGCGTCAAGGCGCAGCAGCGGAGTGTTGCCGATGCGCTCGACGAGGCTGTGACCGAGTGTTTCGCCCAGTCCCAAGGCTGCTGTGCGTGGTTCCTGGGAGTTTTCCGCGGTCGACGCTGCCGACATTTTTGTAGATCCGTATGCCATCACTGAACCGAGATGCCGTGACCAACGTAATGTGCTATATGGCCGGAAACAAGATATGTAGTAGCTTGTTTAGATGAACCAGCTTCGTCCGGCGATGCAGCCGCTGTAAAGTTACGCTCGATCTTATTACGTTCGATCTTATAAGAGTTTGCATCTAACCCACGAGCACAGGCCGGCAAGGAAAGGTTGAATTAAGAGAAATGGCCAAAACAATTGAAGCACGAACCTACGAGGAAGCGCTGGCTTGGCTGCGCGATCATGGGTTCGACGTCACCGACGCCCCCGGCACCAGCGGCCGCGTATTCCTGCGGAAATATAATGTGTCGGCCGCCATCCAGAAGGGGCCTGACGACACGGTAAAGATCTTTGCGTATCCCGGATATCTGATTGGGAGCGAGATTTCGAAGCTCATCAACCGCGGATATCAGCAATTTCTCAAGACCTCCAAGACAGAAATTCCGGCGACCGCCGATCATCTGAAGGCGCTGCAGTCTTTTTCCGAGGAGTTGAAGGAAGCGTTGGGTCTGCCCAGCCTGTACAACGAGTCGCTGGGAACGGTGAGCGAGTCTTACCAGTATGATCGCATCGAGAACCGCGACAAAGCACCCGTAGACCGCCCCAAGCGGCCCTGGGAAGTCGCGGGCAAGCAGGCGGCGATCGCCGCGAAGAAGGGCCGGGCCTAAGGAATTCGTTTTCGGTTTCTTCGTCGGGATTACTTTGCGGACTGCTCGAAGGCTTGATGCAGCGCCGGATAGAGCCTGCGGTAGGTGCGGTAGGAACGCTGCATCGTTTTCGAATCTGCTGGACTGGGTGCGATGCGCGACGCTACGCGAACCACGCTGTCACAGGCTTCGTCAACGGAACTCCATGCGCCGGCTCCGGTGCCCGCTAGAATTGCTGCCCCATAAGCTGCGCCTTCTTCCGCTGCCACAATTTCCACTTCGTGCGCGTAGACGTCGGCTTGAATCTGTCTCCATAGCGGCGATCTCGCGCCGCCGCCACCTAGACGAATCGACGTTACAGGGATACGCATCTCCTCGAAGATTGTGAATGTGTCTTTCAGACTGTACGCCACGCCTTCCATGACGGCGCGAATCACGTGTCCGCGGGTATGGGAAGCCGTTAATCCCACCAGCGCTGCGCGAGCGTTGGGATCGAGATGAGGCGTGCGTTCGCCCATGAGATAGGGCAACCAGAAAGCGCCTTCAGAACCGGCGGGCGCTGAACTGGCTTCGTCGGCAAGAACATCATAGGGATCACGACCGGCTTCTACCGCCACTCCGAAGCGATCGCGAAACCAGCGCAAGGATAATCCTGCGGCCTGGGTGACCCCCATCACGTGCCAGCGTCCGGGGATGGCGTGGCAGAAAGTATGCAGGCGTCCCTGAGGATCGAGGGCTGGACGATCGGTTGCGGCAAACACCACGCCGGAAGTTCCAATCGTGGCGCTGACCGTGCCTGCGCGGGCGATGCCCATGCCGACGGCGCCGGCCGCCTGATCGCCGGCTCCCGCAACCACCGGAGTTCCAAGTCGCAGGCCGGTCGCTTCCGCGCCGGCAGCCGAAACCTTTCCGCAAACTTGAGATGATTCGTACAGAGCGGGAAGCAAATTTCTATCTATGCCCGCCTTGCTCAAAACTTCCGCGGACCAGCGCCGGTTGCTCACGTCCAGCAGTAAGGTGCCGGAGGCATCCGCTACGTCGACGGCTCGTTCGCCGGTCAGGCGGAATCGCACGTAGTCTTTGGGCAGCATCACGTGCGCGACCTGGGCCCAGTTTTCCGGTTCATTCTCGCGCACCCAGAGCAATTTCGTGAGCGTGAAATTCGTCAGCGGCGGATTGCAGGTAAGGCGGATCAAGACATCGCGGCCAAACAATTCTGACAGCTCGTTGCTTTGCGCCTCGCTGCGCTGATCGCACCAGATGATTGCACTGCGCACGACTTCGTCGCCGGAGTCCAGCAGGACGGCGCCGTGCATCTGGCCGGAAAACCCGACGCAGGCAATCTCGTCGGTGCCCCGATTGAAGGAAAGATTCGAGGAATGGAGCGCTTTCCGGACCGCCGATCCGCAGGCGCGCCACCAGTCTCGCGGATCTTGTTCTGCCCAGCCGGGCCGCGGACTGGCGAACGGTTTGTGCTCCTCCGATCCGGAAGCGACGACCTTTCCGGTCCTGTCGATGATGAGCGCTCGCGTGCCGCCTGGTGCCAACGTCGATACCCAGGTAAGCGATTTTTTCCTCCTTCATGAAACACTCGAGTATACGAGCAGATCCTCGTATAAATTCCAACTTCCGGGGCCATTTGGAGCGCGGGTGATTTCACATGCCATTGCTTTTAGCGCCCCAGAAGCCTACCATTTACGGGTATGGAGGGCCCACGATGACTTCCTCCGCCCCAATTTACCATCGGCTCCTGAAACTTGCGGCAGTCGTTTTTCTAGCCTCTTCCGCGTTTGCCCAAGCGCCTCCCAAATACGATCCGGCCACGGAAGCGAAGTTCAAGGGAACGGTCGAAGAGTTAAAGATGGTTCCTCCCACGGGCGGCAAGCCCGTCGCATATCTGGTGCTGAAGAGCGGCCCGGATGCCATGCAGATATTTCTTTGTCCCAAGAAATTTCTCGACGACATGGGCGTGGATTTCAAAGCCAACGACGAGATCGAGGTTACGGGCTCTAAGATCAAGCAGGACGGCGCGGATCTGACTCTCGCCCGCGAAGTGGTGAAAGGTGGCGACACTCTGACACTTCGGTTCAAAGACGGCAAACCCGCCTGGTAGCGCCGCAACCCACGTCGCGACAGCCGCCTCGGCTGTCGAGCGATGGCGAAGCCGAGCGGCGCAGCGGATATCTAAACGACCAAACGTACTCTCCGGTTGCACCGTCCTTCCTGATAATCTCACATGAGGTCCTCAGGAGACAGCACATCATTGCCGCCGCTGATTAATGTCCGCAGCATCTCCAAAGCCTTCGGAGCCGATCCGCTTTTTCAGAACGTGTCCTTTACCGTCTCCGAGGGAGATCGCATCGGGCTCATCGGTCCCAATGGGTCAGGAAAATCCACGCTTCTGCGAATTCTCGCGGGCACCGAAGATACGGATGACGGCGAAATCGCCTTCCGGAAGCGACTCCGCCTCAGCTACGTGGAGCAGGAATCGGAATTCAAACGCGGAGACACGGTGCGGGCCGTGGTCGATGCTGCATTGAAAGCCTCCAATGTACCGGAATCGGAGCGCGGAACGCTTTTTGCCGAGACGCTGGGACGCGCAGGCTTCACGGACCTCGAGAAAGAAGCCACCGCTCTGTCCGGAGGCTGGCAGAAACGCCTTGCGATCGTGCAGGCGCTGGTGCAGGCGCCCGACATCCTGCTCCTGGACGAACCCACGAATCACCTGGATTTGGCGGGCATCGAGTGGCTTGAAGACGTGCTGGAGCAAGCCGGCTTCGCCTGCGTCGTCATCAGTCACGATCGCTATTTTCTGGAGAACGTCGCCACTGAGATGGCGGAACTCAGCCGCATTTATCCCGACGGATTGCTGCGCGTGAAAGGGCGCTACACCACGTTCCTGGAGAAGAAAGAGGAGTTCCTGCACGCGCAATCGAAGCGGCAGGAAGCGCTGGAAAATCTGGTTCACTCGGAGATCGAGTGGCTGCGCCGTGGAGCCAAAGCGCGCACCAGAAAGTCGAAAGCGCGAATCGACAAAGCAGGGGAATTGATGGAGGAACTCGCGGACCTGAACACGCGCAGCCGCACCGGCAGCGCGCAAATCGATTTCTCCGCAACCGATCGCAAGACCAAGCGGCTCATCGAACTGCAGAACGTCGCCTACGAAATCGGCGGACGCAGGCTATTTCAGGGATTGAACTTCATCATCACCGCCGGGTTAAGGGTTGGATTAGTTGGTCCGAACGGCAGCGGCAAGACGACACTGCTGCGTCTGTTGCGCGGAGAAGTTGCCGCGACGGCGGGAGAGATTCGTCGCGCGGAAAAGTTGCGCATCGTCTACTTCGACCAACGTCGGGAGCTTGACCCGAATGTGACTTTGCGGCGCGCCCTGGCTCCGGAAGGCGACTCGGTTATCTATCAAGATCGCGTGACTCACGTGGCGTCGTGGGCGGCGAAATTTCTGTTCAAGAGCGAACAGCTCAACCAACCGGTCGAGCGATTGTCGGGAGGCGAACGGGCCCGGGTCTTAATCGCTCAGCTGATGCTGCAGCCCGCCGACGTTCTCTTGCTGGACGAGCCCACCAACGACCTTGACATTCCAACCCTCGAAATTCTGGAGGAAAGTCTGCTGGAGTTTCGCGGCTCGCTGGTGCTGGTCACGCATGATCGCTACATGCTCGATCGAGTCTCGACCATTGTCCTTGGCCTGGACGGCCAAGGCAGCGCCGAACGTTTTGCCGATTACTCGCAATGGGAGACTTGGCAAGCGGAACGCCAGCAAGCGGCGCAGGCTGGCATCCGAGGGACCGCTCGCAGCGCGGCCGCGGAATCACCGTCGTCACCGAAAAGAAAGCTTTCCTATCTCGAAGCTCGCGAATATTCCAGCATCGAGGAGCGCGTTGCCGCCGCCGAAGAAAAACTGGAACTGAAGCGCACCGCCGCCGCGGACCCGGCAATTGCCAGCGACGCCCCATCTCTCATGAACGCTCACTCCGAGCTTGAAGAGGCGCAGAGAGAAGTAGATGAACTTTACGCTCGCTGGGCGGAACTGGAAAAGAAACAGGCCTGATTGGGATCAGGATGCCAGACAAAAGGCGATGACGGTATTTCCGCGCGTCCCCGTATTTTCTTCCAGCTCCTTGAGCAGGCGCGATTCCAGATCATCTGGATCCGGCTTCATCTCACAGGCCGCAATCTCTTTCTCCGACGCCCCGTGAAAACAGAGTTCGCAAACGCCCAACCCATCCTGCGATTGCACTGGAGGGCCAAACACGCGGCAAGTCATGGGCCGCGATTCGTAGAGCTCGCAGTTACCGGTCAGAGGATCGAGCGCTGGACAGGGCTCATCATTGGCAAAGTCGGCAAAGCGCAAAGCAGCTTCTTCGCTTTCATCCAACACGCCGCTGACCGGATCTCCGGGAAACTCTGGCGTCAAACGCGCAACCGACTCTCGGGCACGCCGACGCACGTTTTCCGCCCGCTCAGGCTGGCTCTTTGCGAGATCCGCGAGGCCTCGCCGCAAGCGCTCCGCATCCAGCTGATTGATGGAGAATGCGCCGACACAGCATTGCGTGCATCCCGGACGGCATACCAGCCAATCGCCGCTTCTGCGGGCCGCATCCGCTAACGCCGAGTCCACGATCTGGATCAGCTTCCGATCTCCGGCTGACGGAAAGCGCATTCCCATCTCATGAGCATAACTCACCGTTGGAACTTCCTGATCAGTGCTGATCGAACAGCGCATTGCGCTCAACCCTCTCGCCCTTGAACACGACCAGGGAGATTCGTTCAGTCGCGGAAATGTCGTCCAGAGGATTCCCGTCGACCACGAGCAAATCTGCGTCATTGCCGGGTTGGATGGAACCAATTCGTTTCTCGGCCCGCAGCAGGCGAGCAGCGTTGAAGGTCGCGCCCTGCAGCGCCACGGCCGGTGGAATTCCAGCTTGCACCCAGAGTTGCAGCTCATGCTGCACCGTGGGCCCGTGAATCACCAGAAAGTTTCCCGCATCGCTGCCCGTGACCAGTAAGACTCCGTGCTGTTGAGCGCGCTTCAGGTTATCGACGGCGACCTTCATGTCAATCGGATATCGGGCAAGCGCAGCACGCATCTCCTCGGTGTCCTTGGAACCAAGCGCTTCTTCCGTTCCCTGCAAGAGTTCCGGCGGTCCCACCTGCTGCACGAGAGAGCGCTTTAGCAGTCTCGCGTTGCCGGCTGCGAAATCTTTGAAAGCCTCGCCCACACTCAAAGTCGGATCGTAGAACGTTCCCTGCTTGGCCATCTGTTCGAACAACGCATCCGGAATCGTTTCGCGAAACGATCCGTGTTCAATGGAGTTGGCCTGAGCCTGCACCGCGTCGCCGACGTCCCGAGCATCTCCGGTATGTACCGCTAATGGCAAATCATCCGCATGAGCAGCATGAGCGACGGCGTCAAACAGTCCGGTATCCAGGCGATTGAAGACGCGCCCCCCTGCGCCCGCTTCGAGAATCGCCTTGATGCAGTCGACGCCCTGCTTCTTCAACTCATCGACCTGCTGCCGCGCCTCGTCGGCGGAGGCCGGAATGCGCGTAAATTGTTTTTCCGCATTGGCTCGAATATTTTCCGGAAGACCGTTGAAATATTCCGTGCCATGCCCTCCCGGAGCCGTGAACAGCGGGCCGCAGGTGAATAGCTGCGAACCCAGTGCCTCTCCGCCGTTGACCGTGGAGCGCACTTTCAGAACGATGTCCAATCCATCGCCCACGCTTCGCACCGTGGTCACCCCGCTGTAAAGATAGGCGGACAATTCACGCAGCATGCTTTTCTGCGGATCGTACTTGCTCATGTCCGGATAGAACCCGCCAGGCGCGCCGAGATGAACATGCACGTCGATCAGCCCGGGAAGAATCGTTTTGCCGATCGCTTCGACGACTTCTGCGTTGACCGACTTCGGATCGGGCCCAGCTCCGTCATAAACCTCTGCAATTTTCCCTGCGCGCACCAGTACAGCTCCATTTTCAATGACCTTGCCATTGCCGACGAAGATGCGCGCTCCGCGAATCAGATAAGTATCGCCCCGCGCGAGTTGCCGGTTTAAAATCTTGGTCTTCGCCATGCCGCTGCGGGTATGCATTTGCCATGCGCCCAGCAACAGGAACGGAGCCAGTACAGCCAGCAGCCAGAGCTTCGCGGACGCGCGAATCTTTTCTTCCTTCTCCCAGCGAAATAATTTGTAGGCGATGAAAAGGCCGACGCACGTGGTGAGCACAAGCGCGAGCATCGGCTCGAGATTGGCCCACAGGCCTTCCTGCCGCAGCAGCATTCCCTGAATGCCGGTCACCATATAGCTCGCAGGGACGAACTGCGTGATCACCAGCAGCCACGGCGGAAACATGGAAAGCGGAAACGTGGCGCCGCTCAGAAACAACATGGGCAAGTAAATCAACTGCACGATCAGCTGACTTTCCTGCATCGAGTTCACCACCGACGCCAGGATCAATCCAATCGAGCGAAAGCCGGCAATGGCCACGGTAGTAAAAATAAGAATCGAGGCCATCGACTGCGGCCAGGGCATCCCGTAAAGAAAATGCGCCAGCGCGAGGATGAGGATCACGTTCGGCATGTAAAGAATCCAGCCGGTGACCACCGAAGCGACGAGCAAGGGAGCCGGCGTGATGGGCGTAACTTTGTAGCGCCGAAGAATATTGGCTTCGCGTTCCTGCACCGCCCGTATGCCCGCGCCCATCAGCCCGTTGCCGAGGATGCCGATGATCAGCACCATGGCAATGACCATGGTGATGGCCGCGCCGCGCTCGGCGTGCATCGCCTGCCCGAAGATGAAAAAGAAAATGAGCGGAAAGAGATAATTAAAGAAAATGACAGACCGGTTGCGCAGCGCCAGCTTCAGATCGATCGCAATCAGAGCCTTGTAACTCTTCATTGACGAAGGCTCTTTCCCGTCATCTCGATGAACACATCTTCGAGACTCGGTTGCTTGAGACGAACGTCCGTGAGTTCGAGACCTTGCTGGTCAATCCATTTCACCAGATCGACGAGAGTGGCCGCCGGGCGCCGCGAGCGCACCGTCAGCGTGTGGCCCGTGGGATCGAGCAGTGCTCTCGGTGGCCTCCACCCATGCGGGACGAGGCTGCGGAAACGGCGTAGCGCAGGTCACGACAATACTCGACGCATTGCGGCTCTGCTGCTGCAACCGGCTTGGCGTATCCAGCGCGATGATGCGCCCTTCGTCGACGATGGCCACGCGGTCGCACAGCCGCTCCGCCTCTTCGATGTAATGCGTAGTGAGCAGAATCGTCCGCTGTTCGCGCTTCAACTCTTCAAGCAGCGTGTGGATTTCCGCCCGCACCTGCGGATCGAGCCCGGTAGTCGGCTCATCGAGAAAAATAAGCTGCGGATCGTTGATCAGCGCCAGGGCCAGCGCCAGCCGCTGCTTTTGCCCCCCGGACAACGTTTCGTAAAACGCATTCCGCTTCTCCTCGAGCTGCAACCGCTTCAGCAGTTGGTCAAGATTCACGTTGCGGCTATAGAACGATGCGAATACGTCCATGGCTTCATGAACGCGGATTTTCCCCGGCAGATTCGTAGCCTGCAAGCACACGCCGATGCGGTCTTTGAGCCGCTGCCGCTGCCGGTCCGGATCAAACCCGAGAACGGTGACTTGACCACCCGTGCGAGGCCGCAGCCCTTCCAGAATCTCGACCGTCGTCGTCTTGCCCGCGCCGTTCGGTCCCAGCAGGCCAAACACTTCCCCCGACCGGATTTCAAAGTCGATTCCCTTCACCGCCTCCACATCGCCGTACGACTTCTTGAGCCCGTGCACGGATATCGCCGGCGAAGTCGAAATCGAAGTCGAAATCATAGAGAACAGACAGGCTACTGGAGAACGAAATGGTAGTCAAAAACGGTCGCGGACGATCAGTTGGAATTTTTTCGGAGGAGTCATCCTGAACGGAGCCGTTTTTCAGGCGAAGTGCAGAGCCTGTCCTGAGCGAAGTCGAAGGAATCTCGTGAGCGCTGTGCGACGCAGGAAACGGGGAAATGAACGGTTCCCAGCTGAACCGCGGTGAGGTCTTCGTGAAGGTAATGATCTTGATCCTTGTCGTCGTCGGGGAAGCCAGCGAACGTGGAGAGGGTAACGAAGATCAGCAGGCACGCGACACGTTTTATGGCGAACCAGGAATGATGTGTTCGGGATTCTAGTCATTGTCAAACCGTCGGGTGGTGTCGTAATTTCCAAGCAATTTCTAGACGCCTTGCTGGCACCAAAAGGGGTAATGGACCGATCTGCTTACTTTGTTCGTGCCTTGTAGTCCTCGCATTCATCATTGAAGCAAAAATGTGCGCTGCAGGGCGTGTTAATGAACTGGGTCTCGCCGGTAAAGTCAGCGTGGTCAGACTTAGTCCATGTGGCTCCCTCAACATCAAAGCAGTATTCAGAAAGGCGCGGGGCTGGGCTAAAGCTGTCGTGATAAACCGCCCATCCCCAAAAAAACATGTGCTTCTTGCCTTGCTGAACATCTTCCACATCTTGCAATGTCACGAATACTGGAGCTGTTTGAATAGCAAATTTTGGGGCGATCACAGCCGTCACAATTCGATCCTGAGGCAATTGACTAAAATCCAATCCCTTACCCGGGCTGGCCGTCCCAATGTAAACATTGGATTGCATTTCGGCAGTCCGTGTTGGAGTGTTGCCGCTATTCACCCAACTGAAAATGATGTTGTAGCCCTTCAATGCCTTACCGTCGACACCCGCAGTTTTTACAATGCTAGGGCCCATGGAACTCACACTGGCGGCTTGCGTTGCCACGGCGAGTTGGTTGGCGTCGTTACTGACCTGCCAAAGGAGGTAGCTAAAAATGGCGAGGACGAAGGTGAAAATAGCGGTCCACGCAGCAGCCCTGTCTTTGAAGAGGAAGTTGTAAACGTTGGTCAACATGTGACTGGGATTCTCCTTCTTCTCCTCGCGCTCATTTGTTACATCTGGCCCCTTCGTGCGTTCTGGCTCGCTCCCAAAGATGGGAAGCCGAGCCTGACCCCTGATTCCATTGTCCGCTTGGTCTTTATCGTCGCCCTTAAACATCTGTTGTGGTTAATCGTTGAGAACGCAATTGTACGCACTTAATTATATTTGTGCCTCAAAAAGGTTGACCCAGTTTGATTATTGTAATACAGTAATGTCAGTGGCTCGGGGCTAAGAAATAAAGCCGCGAAAAATGGAGTGTTGGCCAAGAAATGAAGAAAGCTAAGAAGGTCGGAAGGCCAAAGCTACCGAAAGGCGCGGCTAAAGAGCGCATTGTGCCCGTGCGATTCAATGATAAGGAGCTGAGACTAATGACAATTGCGGCCAGAGCAACCAAACTCAACCTTTCACAATTGGTTCGACAGGCTGTGCGTTCTGCCTTCTCTTGGGCAGTTACCTGCAGGGCGTGCGGTCGGGAGTTTACTTTCACCGACATTGACGAGCAGCACCCAAGACAAGCAGTGAATGATATGCCTAACAACATCCCACCTAAGCCGCCATTGCGGAACGGCGAAGAGCAAAGAATATGTCCTCATTGCAATTCGGGTTCAACGTACGAAAGAGGCAATTTGCGTTTCAGGGTAAATTAGCAGAGTGTCCGGCTGCGGTCATGGTACCGCGAAACCTCCAACATCTAGACGAGCCTTACCCTTTTCCACAGCCTTCCACAGGCAAATTCGCGTTTCGTGTGACGAACAACCTTTACTGAGGAAACCAGGAAGCGCAGACTGGCTCTGTGCGTCCAAGCCAAAAGTCCGCCAACAGCAGCCGAGGATCATTCCAAGGCACCGCTAACTCCTTATTTCGCAAGATTTTAGCCGTAAGTCGCATCGTTTCAAGATTTTGCGGGCAGGGCAGCATACCTTTCTTCGTAACCCAAACAAATCAAATATTTTATCCAAGGGGTATCAAAAAAAATGTGCGGATACCACCGCCGACCTCGCCCCAGTCTTGTGCCCACCCGCGTTGTCATTCCGACCCCCGAGCGAACGCGAGGGGCGGAGGAATCTGCTTTCCTCGACCGGGTCACAATGAAAAAGCCCCTCGCTTGCGCGAAGGGCTTTTTCCGGGGGAGGGACTTATAGGCGAGGCGCCCACGGTCCCAAACTTACGACCCAAACTTATGAACTTACTTCGGTTGCTGCTGTTGATCGGCCGTGGTGGCAGGCGCTCCGTTGTTGGCGGAGAGCTGCTCCAGGTCGTTCTTCAGGAGGCTGATTTCCACGCGGCCTCCGCTGATGCGCTTGGTCTTCGCGGTTTCATCCGTCGTAGGCGCGGGCGCGTTGCCCATGCCGACGAGGTAGATGCGATAGACCGGGATCTCGTGGTTCAGGACGAGATAGCGAACCACCGACTCGGCCATCTTCTGCGAGTTGGAGATTGCGGTCTGTCCCTTGCCGGACGAGAAGCCCTGCACTTCGATGATGTAGCCGCGCTGGCCCTTCACGCTGCCGGCCATGGTGTCCAGAGCATCCTTGGCGTTCTTGCTCAGGACGGTCTGGCCGGGCCGGAAGCGGATCTCAGTCTGGTTGGAGGCCTTGTACTGGTCGATGTTGCCAACCACGGTCTCCACAGTCTGGACGCGGGTCGAGACCTGCTGAGCGCTCTGCTGCGCCGCCGTGGCCTTGTTGCCGGCCTCGACTGCGTGCTGATCGGCTTCGTTGGCCTTGTCGGATGCCAGCTTGATGGCCTGTTGAGCGCGCGCGTCGGTGTCTTTGATCGCCTTGCCGTTGGAAGACGTCAGCTCATCGAGCTCGTTAACGCGGTCGCGGATCGGCTCAGTCTGGCGCCGCACATATTTCTTGCGGGCAAAGGGATTCACGCGTCCCCAGAAGCCTTCGCGGGACGGCGCAGCCAGAGGCGCTTTGCCGCTTGCAGTGCTGGTGTCGCTGGACATCGACGTTGAGTTCGAAGTCGACTGAGTCTGCTGGGTGGCGGCAGGCTGAGTCTGATCTGAGCTAGACGAAGTGGTGGTCTGCGCGATGGCGGGGAAAGCGAGTACAGCGGCCAGCGGCAGGGCGAAGAGTAGGCGGTTGTTCATAAAGGACTTCCTCCAAGTTAGGGGAGCGTTACAGCTCCTCGGGCACGCCTGGGCGTGCGTAAATTCGATTGCGTCCGCGTAACGTTGAATGAAAATCAGTGATTTTGCTTTGCTGCACATGCTTGCTGAACCCAGCCAGCGCTGACGCGACGCTTGCCTTGGACAGCGGGCGCCCCACTGCGGCGCCGGTCTTCCTTACTACATGTGGGATGCCAAATCCGCCATTAGGGTTGAAAGGCTAAACGCTTGATTACTAAAGACATTGCAGCCGCACTCGGAGGCTGAAGGTGGATTGGTATGAAAAAGCAGGGTAATTTTGGCAAACCTGATATAAAAACTGCCGTGAAAATCGGATGCGCCGACCCATGACTTAAGGAGGGAGGAAGCCCGTTCTTGCCAGCCGGATAGCGAGGGCAGATGTCTCCTAAACCGATACCCAGTCAGCTTTCTGCTGTGCAGTGTTTTTCGTATTGCTCGAAGATGAAGTTGTCGGTCATGCCGGCGATGTAGTCGCAGACTACGCGCGGGAGGGAATCTTGTTTGGCTTTCTCCTGGTAATTAGGGGGGAGAGTTTCGGGATGTTCCATCCAAAAGCCGAATAGCTCTTTGACGACGCGTTCTGCATCCTCTTTTTCTCCGGCTAAGGACGGGCTGTAATAGAGATTTTCGTAGAGGAAATCTTTGTTCTGCTTGCGCTCGGCTTCGATGGCGGGGCTGAAGGCGGCGAGGCGCTCGGGATGCTGGCGGACTTCTTCGAGAGTTTGAATTTTGGCCTGACTCAGGCGGGCTCGCGTGTTGGTGATTAGATCGTCGACGAAGAGATTCAGGACGCGCTTCAGGGTTTCGTTGAATTTAAGTTTGGCGGGCGCGTCTGGGTAGAGCTCCGCGACGTTATTGTAGAAGCGCTCGAAGATAGGAACGCCTTCGCGGATTTGATCGAGTGAGAGAAGATGCGCTTCGAATCCGTCATCGAGGTCGGCGGTGTTGTAGGCGATTTCGTCGGTCAGGTCGATCAGCTGGCCTTCGAGCGGCGGCCGCTGGTCGAGAAGATATTCGGCAAGTTCAGGATGGTCTTTCGAGCTGTAGTCGCGCGAGTGCTTGATGATGCCTTCGCGGACTTCGAAGGTCAGATTCAGGCCGCGGAAGGCGGCGTAGCGTTGTTCGAAATCTTCGACGATGCGGAGGGCGTGGAGGTTGTGGTCGAAGATCAGGCCGTGCTCGCGCATGGCAGCGTTCAGGGCTTTTTCGCCGGCGTGGCCGAACGGAGGATGGCCGATGTCGTGGACTAGGGCCAACGCTTCGGTTAGATCGACGTTGAGGTCGAGAGCTCCGGCGATGGTGCGGGAGACCTGGGAAACTTCGAGGGTGTGAGTGAGGCGGTTGCGGAAATGGTCGGAGTAGCGGCGGGTGAAGACTTGCGTTTTTGCTTCGAGGCGGCGGAAGGCGCGGGCGTGAATAACGCGGTCGCGATCCCGCTGAAAGTCGTTGCGGTAGGGATGAGGAGGCTCAGGAAAGCGGCGTCCGCGGGAGTGGTCGAGGTGCACCGCGTAGGGCGCCAACATGCTTCGAGTCTAGCATTGTTGATTGCTGAATTTTGATTGTTGATTGAATGGATTGCGATTGCGCTTTCAACCACACAATCAAACCAGTCTCGCATATCGGATGACAATGGCTCCGGTTAACGCTTATCCGATTCTTCTTTGGCCAGTTTTACCTTTGCGGCGTCGAGTTTTTGCTGGACCTTGGCGAAGGCTTCGCCGTCCTGTTCTGCCGGTACGGTTTTGTTCCATTCCTGGACGGCGCGGTCCCAGTGGGCGGCGGCTAGTTTTAGGCGGCCGGTTTTCTGGTAGAGGTCGCCGAGATGCTCCTGCACCGTGGGATCGGTGCCCATGCGGGTTTCAGCCTTGGTCAGATTTTGTTCCGCCAAGTCGTACTTACCGAGCTTGAAATAGACCCAGCCGAGCGAGTCAAGATAGGCGCCGTTGTTGGGTTCGAAAGTCAGAGCCTGCTTCACGAAGTTGAGCGACTCGTCGAGTTTTACGCCGCGATCGGCATTCATGTAGCCGAGATAATTCAGCGTGGCGGCGGCTTGTGGATCGGTGGGGGCCGTGACGGCCAGAACCTTTTTAAATTCGGCTTCGGCCTGGTCAAACATCTTCTGGCGCTGATAAAGGTCGCCGCGAAGGAAGCTGACATAGGCCTTGTCATCGCTCTTGGTCGACAGTTGTTCGGCTTTGCCGAGAGCTTCCAGGGCTCCGTTCCAGTTCTTGGAGCGCGTGTAGATGATGCCCAGACGCAGATAAACTTCGCGATCCTCGGGGCCACCCTTCAGCAGGGAGCGAATGTCGGCGACGGCCTTGTCGACTTCGCCGGTGTCGGCCAGTTGCGCGTCGAGCACCATGCGGAGGTCGCGATCGTTCGGCATTTTCTGTACCGCTTCTTTGGCGACGGCGGTGGCTTGCGGCCACTGCTTGGCGTCGCGATAGGTGTCGATAATTTCCTGGTAGCCGCTGGCGGGCGTTTTCCTCGCCCAACGGCAGCATCTTGCGGAAAGTATCGACAGCGGCGGTGTAGTTTTCCTGTTCGCGGTAAACCATACCGAGGCGCTCGATGAAGATGGCGCGATTGTTGCGGTCGGCCTGGCTCGATCCGGTTTCGCTTTTCTCGGTCTTCTTTACCAGATCCTGCAACAGCTTGATGGCATCGTCGTAGCGGCCTTGCGCCTGGTAGACCGCGGCCATGCTGTAGGGAACGTCCATGGTGTCGGGAACGAGGGTGTCGGCGTGTTTCAGATTTTCGAGCGCCAGATCGTACTTGGCCTGGCGGCGGTAAATCTCGGCGATGCGGACGTAGGTTTGCGCGTCTTCGGGATTGGAGTCGGCGATCACTTTGTATTGTTCGAGGGCGGCATCAAGTTGTCCGTCGTTCAACAGGTTTTCGGCCAGGCCGCGAATGGCGTCGAGATTGTCGCGATCGAGAACAATGGCGTGGCGGAAGGCATCGATGGCGCTCTTGTAATCCTTGCGCTGCTCATAGGCAGCGCCGAGCGCGGCATAAAGCTTGGCGGAGCGGGCGGAGTCGGGAATTGAGGCCAGCACCTTGAGGGCGTGCGCCGTGTCGCCTTCGTCGGTGTAGAGCATGGCCAGCGTAGTCACGGCTTCTTCCGAACTGGGATCGATTTTAATGGCCGTCTTAAGTTCGCCTTCCGCCTTCTGAAGATCGTTGTTCAGGCGATAGAGGCGACCGAGGAGCAGGTGATCGTCGACACTCTCGGGGTCGAGCTTCACAATTTGCTCGTACTGGTCGATGGCCAGCTTCAGGATGTTGTCGGACCCGGAGCTGCCTGGCATGTCGCCGAGGGAGCGAAGATAAATGCGGCCCAGCAGCTTGTGTGCTTCCAAATTTTTAGGATCGCGCTTGATGATGTCTTGCGCTTCCTTGACCGCGTCGGCGATGCGTCCGGTTTTTACGTAGAGCTCCGCCAAGCCGGAGGTCAGGAATTCCGACGACGGATCGGCGTCGATGGCAAGCCGGTATTCCTCCGTAGCTTTAGTGGCCAGGTCGCTGCGGCCATAGGCCGTGACCATCTCCTCATACATATGCGCCAGCGTGTAGTGGTAGTAGGACGCTGCATGATCCACTTTGCGTGGAGAAGATTGCGTCTTGCTGTCGCTGGGATTGGACTCGAGAGATGACGATGATGGGCTGGTTTGGCTAAGTGCCGAGCTTATAGCTACCGAGATCATTAAAGGAACGCGAAAAATTCGATTCATGCTTGACCTGATTGCGCTGGCAGCGCGTTTCCAGAACCTCAGCTTGCTTGGATGCAAAGCCGCGGGGGGAAAGGTGCTTTTATTCTAACCTGCGGACCGACGGGATGGAAAAAAACACTGCCCTGCGCGCGCAACTTGGAGGCACCGGAAGGTCAGGGACTGTGGGGCGATTATTGAATGTTGATTGTTGATTTTTGATTGCTGGTGGAAAGCCCAGAGGGTTTTTGTGTGGTAGGGATGCTTCGACTGCGGGAGAAGGATCGCTTCGCTCGCCTTCTCCCTTCGCTCTGCATGACAATGCTGCGCCTCACAGATCTTTACAATCGATATCTTTACAATCAGCAATCAACAATCAGGAAATCGACAATTCTTCAGTGGCGGAAGTGGCGCACGCCGGTGAAGAGCATTGCCAGGCCCAGGCGGTCGGCGGCGGCGATGACTTCGGGGTCACGCTGCGAGCCGCCGGGCTGGATGATGGCGGTGGCTCCGGCCTTGGCGATTTCTTCTACGCCATCGGGAAAAGGAAAGAAAGCGTCGGAGGCGGCGACTGTCCCTTGCAGGGGGAGTTGCGCCTTCATGGCGCCGATCCTGGCGGAGTCCACTCGGCTCATTTGGCCGGCGCCGACGCCGACGGTTTGGCCGTCGCGCGCGTAGACGATGGCGTTGGACTTGACGTGCTTACAAACTTTCCAGGCAAAGAGCAGGGCGCGAGTCTCTTCGGGTGTGGGAGCCCGTTGGGTCACGACCTTGAGATCGGCGTCTTGCAGGGGGCGGATGTCGGCGTCCTGCACGAGCATGCCGCCGGAGATGTTCTTTAGCACCCAGTTGCGCGAGGCAGTTTCATTCGCCGCCGGACGAATGCGTCCGGGGCTACGTGGGTCGGTTACTTCCACAAGGCGGAGATTTTTCTTCGACGCGAACTTTTTCTTGGCAGCTTCGTCGAAGGCGGGGGCGGCGATGACTTCGAGGAAGAGCTTGTGCATTTCTTCGGCGGCTTCGGCGTCGATGGGGCGATTCACGCCGATCACGCCGCCGAAGGCCGAGACAGGGTCGCATTCGAGAGCGCGCCGGTAGGCTTGGGCGAGCGTGTTTCCCGTAGCAGTGCCGCACGGGTTGGTGTGTTTGATGATGGCAACGACCGGCTCGTCGAATTCCTGGGCGAGATCCCACGCTGCTTGCAGATCGACGATGTTGTTGTAGGAGAGTTCCTTGCCCTGCAACTGGATCGCGTTGGCCACGCCGGCGTTGGAGCCGTCGGAGTACATGGCAGCCTTCTGGTGCGGGTTTTCGCCGTAGCGCAGGTCGAGCTTTTTATGTAGGGTAAAACGCAGGATCGATGGAAAGGTGTTTGTTTCCGGCTGCGACTGAGACTGATCCGTGGAAATACGCTCGAGTGTGGAGGCGATGGCGGAATCGTAAGCGGCGGTAGTGGCGAAGGCTTTTTGCGCGAGGCGCCACTTGGTTTCACGTGAGAGCGCGCCGCTGGATTGGGTCAGTTCCTCGGCGATGGCGTCGTAGTCGGATGGGCAAGTCAGGACCGCGACGTCCTGAAAATTTTTGGCGGCAGAACGGATCATGGATGGTCCGCCGATGTCGATGTTCTCGATCAGTTCGTCGAACGCGACGTCAGGCTTGGCTGCGGTCTTCTCGAAGGCGTAGAGATTCACGACGACCATGTCGATGGGAGCGATGCCGTGCTCGGCTATGGCGGCAACGTGTTTGGGATCTTCGCGGCGATGGAGGATTCCGCCGTGTACTTTGGGATGCAGAGTCTTGACGCGGCCGTCGAGCATTTCGGGGAATCCGGTGAGTTCGGAGATGTCTTTCACTTTTATTTGAGAATCCCGAAGGAGTTTGGCGGTGCCGCCGGTGGAGATGAGTTCGACGCCGAGAGCAGAAAGTTTACGGGCGAAATCGACGAGGCCAGTTTTGTCGGTGACGCTCAGGATGGCGCGATGGATCTTGGACATGAGGCGTGGCTTGGGGCGGTCTCACAAGATTTTAGCAGGATCGCGCGATGGAATTCTTTGGCGCGTGGGAACATCTGATGTGCGATTGGAAGTACGTCGACGACGAGGAGAGGTTGGGGTGAGAGAGCCTCAGGGGCTAAAGCCCTAATCCTTTGCCACTCCGAACGGCACGGCTGAAGCCGTGCCCTTCCCAAAACTAAGGGCTTGACGCGGCCCTGAAAGGGACGCTCGTCCACGGGGTTGTGCGTCGTTTATCGCTGCTCTCTATCGTTCGGATTTCGCGATCGCGTAGTTTTCGTGTGCGGTGCTGTGTTGCATGGACTGGACGATACGGTTGATTTCGGCCTGCGTCACGCCTGCGGGATAGTCCTTTTGCCAGAACTTTAATTGGACGCTGCCCTCGTCGGAGTAGAGAGTTACCAGCAGGCTATCCTGGCGAACTTGAGGATTCCCTTGCTGAAAACCTTTGTAGCTGGCGCTTTGAATATTGAATATTCCGTTTTCAGCGGGCTTTGCCGACAGGATGGACTTCAGGTTGAGCATAGCCTGGTCGCGCGACTGGAGTTCAGAAGACAAGGACAGATAGTGCATTTTCTCGGGGCTGAACTCGTAGATATCTCGGGCGAGAACATAATCCGAGGTCCTCGGCTGCTGCGGCGATGTCGTAAACTCCGCGGCGAACTCACGGGCGAATTCTCGTGCCGGCACGGCAGTCACCACAAGCCGCAGACCGGAGTGGAAGGCGAGAACAACTTCGGTCTTCTCTCGTTTGTGCTTTGGATACAGAACCGTTTTGGCTTCGTCCAGATCGTTCCAGGGAACGTCAAAGTCATAGCCGACATACGAGAGCCGCAATCCGGGGGCTTGTGACACGGAGTGATCGCTCAGGTCGGTCGGGATTACGCCGGCAACGGCGGGAACTGTCTTCGCGACGTAAAAGGAAAGAGCCATGGGGGCTATCCAAAACGCGCCTGCGAGGATGACTCCGCAGGAAATTAACAGCGTGACCAGAATGCGGCGAAAGAAGCTCGACATAATTCTCCCTTAAGTCTTTGCTTTGGCTTTGAGTTTGACCTGGCCGTTGGCGAGTTCGACGGAGTATTCCACGTTCTCGCACTTGTACTGCTTACGAATCTGCTGGGTCTTTTTCTGCACGAAGGTGGTGAAGGAGTCGAAATCGCCCGACACTTTCTCGCCTGCCTTTTTCTTGGCGGCGACCAGCGTGTTGTATAAGCGTTCGACCTGCTCGCGTTCCGCTTGATCGACAGTCTGAAGCGTGAAAGCCTGCGATGAGCCTGCGCCAGCGGCTGCCGCCGCGGCGGCATGACTCACGCCGTACACGGGATGGTGGTGCTTGTGATCTTCTTCCGTAGTCCGAACTCCCTGAACGGAAAGCAGAGCGTCTTGCGGACGGCGATAGCCTTCTTCGCGGATGCGGGACTTCTTGCGCCACAGGTCGCTGTATATGGCGTAGCGTTGAGCGATTTCGTTGTAGCGGTAACGCTGGGAGAAATTCATGCGACCGCCACCATCGGAGAATTTACGCAAAAGGCTTAAAACCTTCCACTCAACGTCGGTAGGCGGCCTCTTATTCGGGTTGCTGAAGAAAATCTCGTACTCAATTTTCAAGCGGCGCAGTTGAGAATCGAGAACGTTCAATTCCTCGTCGGTGGTCACAGGTATCTCCATGCACAGTGTAATGAGGAGGGGCGGGGGTAGCGAGGTGCCCGAGGGTCACCAAGGGACATGGAACGAAAGTAAGGTCAAGCTGCTAGCTTCTAGCGGCTAGCTTCTAGCTCCGAGCGCAATCGGGATTGTTCCGCCCCCTTTAAGGCTGTGGGATTGGCGGTTAGATGGCACTGCCGGAAGGTGTTTGGAAGTTCTTTAGCTAGAAGCTAGGAGCTAGTAGCTTATTTCCCCGAATTCGACGCCATTTTCTTGACCATGGCGAGCACCAGCTTGCGGTCGCTGTCGTTGAGGCTGGTGGAGTAGCGGCGGATCTGGCTGAGGAAGCGGACTTCGTCGTCGGAAAGTTGCGGTAGTCCCTTGGAACCGTTGCTGTGGCCGGGTTCGGCGAAAAACTGCGAGAGCGGAAGTTCCATGGCGCCGGCAATCTTCGAGAGAGTGTCGAGCGAGGGGATGGTGTGGCCGTTTTCTACGCGAGACAGGTAGCAGCGGAGAAGGCCGGTTCGTTTTTCGATATCGCCCTGGGACATGCCTTTTTGCAGCCGGTAGTTGCGGATGGTCTCGCCGATATTGATGGTAGGGAGCATGACAGGATGGGTCATAGTAACCAGATCGGTATCTTCTGGCAAGTGGAAATTCGTGCCATGAACCGGGACAGGAGTGCCATAAGCAAATCGCGCCGGCGGTGCGCAGTCATTGTCTTTGCTTATACAGTGTATAAATAATAATTCAGAGGAGGAAGATTCCTGGTCTGACGGCCGGTTTCGGGCACCATCTATGTTACTTCTTTATTTCTTAAGCGTTATTGCTAGAAACTCGACGGTACGTTTCCATGCGTCGGCTGCGTCGGCGGCACGGTATCCATCTTTGTTGTTGGGATTTTCGAAGGCGTGTCCGGCATCGTCGTAGATCTTGATCTCGATTTTCTTTCCCAGTAGCTTGAGCTGCTGTTCGAATTTGTGAACGTCGTCGGGAGTGATGCCGCGGTCCTGGCCGCCGAAAATGCCGAGGATTGCAGCGTTGATTTTCTTCAAAGCTTCGGGGTCGGTCGCAAGATGGCCGTAGTTGATGACGAGGGCTGCGAGGTCCGGTTCCTGCAAGGCAACGTCGAGCGCGTAGCCTCCGCCCATGCACCAGCCAATCGCGCCGATGCGGTCTTTCTTCACGTTGGGCTGTGATTTGAGGAATTCTACGGCGGCGTGAAGGTCGCGCTTGGCGCGGTCTTCGGGCACGCCGCGCATGATCTCGTGCGCCATGTCGGGCGTGGTGGCGACCTTGCCGCGGTAGAGATCAATAGCGAGAGACACGTAACCCTGGTCTGCTAACTTCGATGCTTGTTCCTTCACCCAGTCGTTCAAGCCCCAAAATTCGTGAATGACTACGAGCGCCGGGAACGGGCCCTTTCCTGTCGGCGTGTAAAGAACGCCTTGCACGGTTTCATCACCGCTCTTATACGTGACGGGCTTGCCTTCGGCGGCGAACGCGGAGGCGGCGAGAAGAAGGGCGAGCGCGAATATCACGATTCTCTTCATGGCTTTGATCCTTTGCGTGAGTGGCCACGAATATTCTTGCCGAAGTGGCGGCGGAATTACAACTGCAGTTCCATGTAGAGTGCGCCAGCGATCGGATTGGAGCGATAAGGCTGGATTTCCCGGAAACCGATTTTCCGATACATGGCGACTGCGTCTTTCATGACTGGTTCGACAGTGTCGAGGCGCATGCGCTGGTAGCCGATGTGGCGGGCTTCAGCGATGATCTGGTCGGCGAGGGCTCGGCCTAATCTTTTACCTCGAAATTGCGGTCGTAGATAGAGGCGCTTCATTTCGCAGATTGCGGGCTCAAGTCTTGTGCAGCGCAATGCAGCCCGCGAGTTGTTCCTCGTACGTTGCCAGCAGAAGGCGGCCATCGGGTGGAGCGTAGTCGCCGGGGAGGCCGGCCAGTTCTTGATCGAAGTTTTGAAAGCAGAGGCTGAAGCCGAGTGATCCCGCGTATTCGAGGAAGAGTTCGCGGGCCTGGGCGATCTGGGCCGGGGATTCGGCTTGCTCAAACCTCAAAGGCTTTACCACAGAGGGCACGGAGGACACAGAGGAACTTCGAGAAATTGTGCGTTCGGCTTTCATTTCCTCTGTGTTCCTCAGTGTCCTCTGTGGTTCAAGGTTTTGGGAACTAACCCATCAGCATGCCGCCGTTCACGTTCAGGACGTGGCCGGTGATGTAGGAGGCTTCGTCCGATGCGAGGAACGCCACGGCACTGGCGACATCGTCCGCCGATCCCACGCGACCCAGCGGAATCTGCTTCACGGCGGTCTGTTTGAATTCGTCGCTCAGACCCGCGGTCATGGCGGTTTCGATGAAACCCGGCGCGACGGCGTTGCAGGTAATGTTGCGCGAGCCGACCTCGCGGGCGATGGCCATGGTGAGGCCGATCAGTCCAGCTTTGGAGGCGGCGTAGTTCGCTTGTCCGGCCTGTCCCATCTGGCCGAAGATGCTGGTGATGTTGATGATGCGTCCCCAGCGCTGTTTGAGCATGGAGCCTATGACTTGCTGGATGCAGAGGTAGGCGGAGGTGAGATTGGTTTGGAGGACGGCGTCCCAGTCGGTGCGCTTCATGCGCATGACCAGTTGGTCGCGGGTGATGCCGGCGTTGTTGACCAGGATGTCGATCTTGCCGAGTTTCGCGATAGCGGATTTCAGGGTGGACTTGACTTGCTCTTCATCCGCTACGTCGAGAGCGAATGCGGCGGACTTGCCGCCTGCGGTGGTGATTTCACTGACCAGTTCGTTCAATTTTTCCTGATTACGCGCGGCTACGGCCACGGTGGCGCCTTCTTTGGCGAGTCTGAGCGCACAGGTGCGGCCGATGCCTTGCGAGGCTCCGGTGACGAATGCCACCCGTCCTGAAAGAGACATGAAAGTTCTCCAGAGTCTGGCCTGAATCTCGATGAAGAAGGCTTCACTTCAGAATGTTGAATTATACCCGTCGCTCCGAAGAGAGCATGTAATGTGAGCGACAGGCTAGCGGGCGAGCACGAGTCCCACGATGCCAAGCGCGACCGCAATCATGAATGTATGACAGCCGTGCTGGTGGGGATCAAGCACACGGAGGCAGCGCGGATCGGTCGCGATGCGCGCAATGAATGGGATGATAAACAGGGAGAGTGAGGTCCACATCGCCCAATGTTCTCCGCGACGAACGGGAATAATGGCCAGAGCGATGCCGGCGACGGCGAGCGCACATGCCAGGGCCACAGGCCAAGGTGCCGCATACTCAGAGAGCATCGCCGGGCCAAGATACTGATGCGCCCGGGCGTACGCTGGGGCTGCCAACGAAGTGTAAAGCAACAGCGCGTATGCCAGCACAACCAGCACAACGCCGGCCTTTCTCATGGCCGCGAGTTTACACCGGCGGCGCCGGTCGCGTTGTCATTCTCTCTAACAGATTGCGCATTGTTCGGGCGCCCATTAACATTCAAGTACTTCTATGTCTCATCCTGCAGCCAACAATGTGATCGTGATGCCTGAGCCTTCCGATAAAAATTCAACTCCAGAGGTTGGTTCCGGCAGTTCGGGACACCGCTCGACGCAGAGGGCGTCGGCTACGGAGCTTTTGGCGCCGAGCGAAAACCCGTTGCCTGACGCGCCTTCGACAGAAGTGTTCGCGGTGTTTGGGGTTGAGCCGGAGATTCAAGCCTATGCCATGGCCAAGTATTCGCGGTCGGCGCTGTCGATGAAAGAGTCGCTGCGGGAGATCAGCACGCAGAAGGCGGAGAAATTTCTTAATACTTTTTATTTTCAGTATGGACATCGTTCGATTGCGGACCTGGCGCATATTGCGCTGGCGGTCGAGCGGCTGTCGATTCTGGCGGCGATCGAAGTGGCCGATGAGCAGCGCTGGGATGGCCAGGAGCGGTCGACACGCTATCAGGATTTCAAGAAGAGCGGCTATTACATACCGGACTTTGGGGCGGACGAAGAAGCGCGGAAGCTCTATCGCGAGACCCTGGATTTTCTGTTCACCGAATACGAGGCGCTTTCGGCGCACATGACGGAATATCTGATCAGCATTACGCCGAAGCCTGACGAGATGAAGCAGGAGGCGTACGAGCGCACGCTGAAGGCGCGGGCGTTCGACATCACACGCTACCTGCTGCCGCTGGCTACGAATACTTCGCTGGGTCAGATCGTCAACGCGCGCACGCTGGAGACGCAGGTCGGGCATCTGCTGTCGCATACCCATAAGGAAGTGCGCGGGCTGGGGGAGTCGCTGAAGAAGGCGGCGACAGGTGCGGCTTACAACGTCAATGCGGATTCTTTGCGGGAGTTGGTTGCACAGATTCGGGCGGTCAGTCCGGAGTTGGGTGCGCGGGCGGAGCAGGAGTTGCTCAAAGAGGTGCGGGTGGCGCCGACGCTGGTGAAGTATGCGGACCCGAATGCGTATGAGATGGAAACGCGGCGCGAGTTGCGGCAGGCAGCGCGGGAGTTGATGGCCAGCGAACCGCATTGCGCCGTCGAAGGCGATTGTGGATTTGCTCGATGAAGAACCACTGGAAGTGGAGATTGCGACCACGCTCCTCTACGAGCACTGCCATCATTCTTACCGGCAGATTCGGCAGGCGGTGCAGGTGGCGGGCGAGCGGCGGCGGCGGGAGATTATCGACCTGGGGCTGCGCCATCGCGGCAAGCACGACGAGATGCTGCGCGGATTCCGCGCGGGGCAGCAGTTTCGCTTCGACATTCTCATGGATACGGGCGGCTTCCGCGACATGCACCGGCATCGGCGGTGCATCCAGGTGATGCAGGGATTCACCACCCAGCACGGCTACGAGATGCTGCTCGACGTGGAAGACGCCGGCATGCGCGGCCGCTTCGATGCGGTGATGCGGCGGGTGCAGACCGCGGTGGAGAAATTGGCCTCGCGCAAGACTCCGGAGGCGGAGGAGAATTCGCAGTATGCGATTCCGCTGGCGTTCCGCAAGCGGGCGCTCTTCAAGATGGATTTCGCCGAGGCGGTTTATATTTCCGAGTTGCGCACTACGCCGGCGGGGCATGTTTCTTATCGCAACGTGGCGTATGCGATGTATGAGGCGGTGGCGCGGAAGTATCCGGCGCTGGCTAAGTATTTCAGAGTGCACGACGTGACGGCGCCGGTGGATTTGCTGCAGAGGTAGGGCGGGTTCCTATGCGCTGGGTTATCGCACTGTGGCGGTCCTGCGCTGTCGGCCAAGGAGAACGGACAGTCGCAGCGGTTTGTGCTGGAGCGGGCGCTGGAGCATTACCTGCACAATGTGGTCCCTTCGCAGCGGCCTCGTCAGGCCAGAGGTGATGGCGCCTATCGCCGCTCAACGAGAAGTATCGTGAGTTGTACAAGAAACTGGCCAAGTGACGGCCGAGCCCGTCTATCTGACCGTAGCTGAAGTGGTCGCCATCCACCATTACCAGATTGACGAGTACGGCGGCGAGAGCGGGCTGCTCAATCAGGCCCTTTGGAAGCCGCGTTTTCCGTCCTCGCGGCCGCTTTGCGGTCGGGATTCTTATTCCTCTCACTCAACCAAAAGAGGCCCACTAAGAGCAACGGAAATATTGGCGGCTCTACGATTCTATAGATCAATAGACTCTGATTTCTTGGCGGCTTGGACAACATCAGGGTGAAGTATATCACAGTGGCCCATGCCACGCACCGTAAAGATCGAACCGGAAATTGATGCCAAGACGTTTACGAGGAAGCTGCGTCTCCGGGCCCGGGAGAACGGGCAGTCGCAGCGGTTTGTTCTGGAGCGGGCATGTTACATTTCCTGCACTGGTCTCCTCGGAGCGGATGGTGGGGCCTCAGGTGATGGCCGCGTATCGGCGCTCTAACGAGAAGTATCGTGAGTTGTACAAGAAACTGGCGCAGGCGAAGCGGTACCGATAAGCGCACACAGCAGGTCCCTCCACTCCGCTTGCGATTCCCTTCGGGAATGGCAAGCTCCGGTCGGGATGACAATCCCTAGAGTAGTAGCCGACGTGCCCAATTCGGAACGTTATCCACCGTTATTTATTGGATTCGCCTTTTATTCGCTTCGATCTGTATGTATAATCCGGCCAGATTCATTTCATGAGGCATTTCTAAAGGAGCCACTCCCATGGCGGACGAACGGGGCAAGGCGATCGAACTGGCGGTTTCACAGATTGAAAAACAATTCGGCAAGGGCTCGATCATGCGGTTGGGGTCGAAGGAAGCGATCGTGCCCATCTCGGTGATTCCTACCGGGTCGATCTCGTTCGACGCGGCACTGGGCGTGGGCGGCTTTCCGCGCGGGCGCGTGGTGGAAGTGTTCGGGCCGGAGTCTTCGGGCAAGACCACGATTACTTTGCAGGTGATCGCCGAGGCGCAGAAAATGGGCGGCATGGCCGCATTTGTGGACGCCGAGCATGCGCTCGATCCGGGCTACGCCAAGAAGCTGGGCGTCGATGTCGACAACCTGCTGGTCTCGCAGCCGGACTACGGCGAGCAGGCGCTGGAGATCACGGAGGCGCTGGTGCGCTCGAATGCCATCGACGTGCTGGTGGTGGATTCGGTGGCGGCGCTGGTGCCCAAGGCTGAACTCGACGGCGAAATGGGCGACAGCCACATGGGGCTGCAGGCGCGGCTGATGTCGCAGGCGCTGCGCAAGCTGACGGGAACGGTTTCGAAGTCGAGAACGTGTCTGATCTTCATCAACCAGATCCGCGAAAAGATTGGCGTGATGTTCGGCAATCCCGAGACGACCACGGGTGGGCGCGCGCTGAAATTTTATTCTTCGGTGCGAGTCGATATCCGTCGCATTGCCGCGATCAAGGAAGGGGACGTTGTGACCGGATCGCGGACCAAAGTGAAGGTGGTGAAGAATAAAGTGGCCGCGCCCTTTCGCGAGGCCGAGTTCGACATTCTCTACGGAGAAGGCATTTCGCGCGAAGGCGACCTGCTTGACATTGCTGTGAACAATAATCTTCTTGAAAAATCCGGGTCGTGGTTCAGCTACAAAGGCGAGCGCATCGGCCAGGGGCGCGAGAATGCCCGTCAGTTCCTCAAAGACAACAAGGACGTGATGGCAAAGCTGGACGCCGAGGTGCGCAAGGCGCTGGGATTGACTCATGGTCCGGCGCATCCCGCAGCGGCGGCGCCGACGAATGGATCGGTGGGACGCGTTACCACGATGCCGAGTGCTCCGCCTTCAGAGGCGGCCAGGACGCCAGTGGCGGCTAAGCGCTAGACCTTTCCCCAGTTGGATTGTCATCCCGAGCGAAGCGAGGGACCTGGGTTGTCGCGTGCGCTGTCTCTGATTTGCGCTGCAGGCAGACTTCTAGGTCCCTCGCGTTGCTCGGGATGACAAGTTATTAGGCCTCAGGCACACCAGCCCGAGTTTTGGCGCTCCCGATTGCCATTGTTGGTCCTGCCGCATAAAATCTTCTGTTGCTCCGATTGCTTCCATTGCTCCAGCGCTCAATGTGTGGCTTTTTTGTGAGGACGATTGAATAAGGGCATTGCCGTTTATCCGGGATCGTTTGATCCGCCGACCAATGGGCACCTCGATCTGATTGAACGGGGCAGCAAGATCTTTGAGGAGCTGGTCGTGGCTATTCTGCGGAACTCGGAGAAGACACCGATGTTTACCGTTGCGGAGCGGCTGGAGATGTTGCGGGAGCTGACGGTCGACCTGAAAAATGTTCGCCTGGATACCTTCAATGGACTGATGGTGGAGTTCGCCAAGTCGATTGGCGCGAAGTGCGTGTTGCGGGGCATTCGCGCCATCAGCGACTATGAATATGAACTGCAGATGGCGCTGATGAATCGCAAGCTCGAACCCACGCTGGAAACTGTATTCATGATGCCGGCGGACAAGTACTCATACGTAAGTTCGCGGCTGGTTCGGGAAGTGGCGCAGGCGGGCGGGCCGGTGCGGGGGCTGGTGCCTGACGTAGTAGAGCAAAAGCTGCGGGAGAAGCTTGAGCCCGCATATAAACTTCGGGATCGGCAACTGGTGGAAGTTCCGAGGAAAAGGAAGAAGAAGGCATGACCACGGCAACGACGGAAGCTCTAAGACTCACGGAACGAATCAATCGCATCGAACCTTCCGCCACCATGGCGGTGGTGGCCGAGGCGGAGAAGTTGCGATCGCAGGGAATCGACGTCGTCGATTTTGGCGCGGGGGAGCCGCACTTCGCGACGCCGCAGCACATTAAAGACGCTGCGATCGCCGCGATTCAGGGCAACTTCACAAAATACACGGCCGTGGCCGGCACGGCCGAGCTGCGTGATGCCATCGTCCATCGCCATGCCGCGGATTTTGATTCCGACTATCGGCGTGAGGAAGTGATTGCCTCAACCGGCGGCAAGCATGCACTGTTCAATGCGATTCAAGTTTTAGTAGATCACGGCGACGAGGTGATTTTGCCGGTGCCGTACTGGGTTTCGTTCAAAGACATTGTGCGCTATGCCGGCGGGAATTGCGTTGTGCTGGAGTCGGACGAACGGCAGGGATTCCGCGTGACGGCGGCGATGGTTGCACAACTCATGACTGCGCGAACCAAGGCAATTATTCTGAACTCGCCGTCGAATCCTTCGGGAGCGGTGATGAGCCCGGAGGATATGACCGAGGTCGTTCGTCTCGCGCATGAGCGCGGAATCTGGGTGCTTTCGGATGAGTGCTACGTGTACCTGAATTACACGGGTAAGAATTTTTCAGTCGGCTCCTTACGCGAATATAGGGAACGGATGGTGGTGCTGGGATCGTTGTCAAAAACGTATGCGATGACCGGGTGGCGACTGGGATACGCGCTGGCGCCGGCGCCGGTGGTGAGCGCGATGGCGAAGCTGCAAAGCCAGTCGACTTCGAATCCGACTTCGATTGTTCAGAAGGCGGCCGTGGCCGCGCTCAACGGTCCGCAGGAGTGCGTGGAGCAGATGCGGCACGAATACATTCAGCTGCGGGACCATGTGGTGAAGGGACTGCGCTCCATCCCGGGCGTGGCTTGCACACTGCCCGAGGGGGCGTTCTATGCCTATCCGAATATTTCGTCTTTCCTAGTAAATAATGGGGGCCGGGGTGGCTTGAAATCGGCATCAGACGTGGCTGGGCGGCTGTTGCGCGAGGCTCATGTGGCGACTGTTCCGGGTGAAGGCTTCGGCACGGGCGATCACATTCGGGTTTCGTATGCCACTTCGAAGGGCGAACTGGATCGAGGGTTGGAGCGCATGCGGAAATTCTTCGCGGCGCTGTAGGGCGAGTTAGTTGGAAATCATTTAGGTTCGGCAAAAGGCCGTTCCGTTTGCGGGCGGTCTTTTTTGTGGGCCTAAGCTGCTATGGGAAATCTTTATCCACTGCTGATGCTTCCCGGATTTGATCCTCGTCCGTGGGGCGCGCGGGATTTGTCGCCGATTTATCCCAATCACAAGTTCGAGGAGAAGATTGGCGAAGCTTGGCTGAGCGGAGACGATTGCAAAGTGGCCAACGGGCCACTCACTGGAAAAACTCTCGGGCAGTTGAGCGAGGAATATCAGCGCGATTTAGTGGGCGAGGCGGCGCGCGACGTCAAGCGATTTCCATTGCTGCTGAAGTTTCTTTTTCCTCACGAAAAACTTTCGGTGCAAGTTCATCCTGACGATGAGCAGGCGCTCCGCATAGGCCAGCCATGGGGCAAGACCGAGTGCTGGTACATTGCGCACGCGAAACCGGGGGCTCAAATCGCCTTGGGGCTTAGGCCAGGAGTCAGCGTCCAGCAACTGGAGAAGGCGATTCACGAGACGCGTGCGGAGGAAGTTCTCAACTGGATCAATGTCTATGCGGGCGACATGATCTATGTCGCCGGCGGCACGGTACACACGCTGGGGCCGGGATCGGTGGTAGTGGAGACGCAGCAGCAGTCGGATACGACCTATCGCCTGTACGATTATGGGCGACCGCGCGAGTTGCATCTCAAGGACGGCATGGCGGCGGTAAAAGAGAAAGTGAACTCGGGAAAAGTGGTGCGCCCGGCGCCGCAGGCGATGGGCGGCGGCAAGAACCGGCACGTGCCGCTGGTCGCAGCACCGTATTTTGTTGTGGACATGTTCGAGGCGAAGGAGCCTCTGGGGCTTACGACGCGGGACGATTCGGGACGGAGTTCGGTGCAGATTCTGGTGGCGGTCGATGGCTGCGGAGTCGTCGAGGCGGCGGGTATGGACCCGGTTACCTTCACGAAAGGCGATGCGGTGGTTCTTCCCGCTTGTGCCGGCAGAGTCGGTGTGCGTCCCCAGTGGGCGCTGGAGTTCTTGCGTGCCTATGTGCCTGGAGAGCCGTTGGCTGAGCCGGAAACAAGAATATAAGAGAGCCGTTTGAGATGTCAGATTTTAGACTTCAGATTTTTCATGCAGCAACTGGATGGTGAATCGGGTTAGCGCTAGTCCGAAGACCTTCTATCTTAAATCTGATTTCTGAGCTCGAGAGTTACCGAAAGACAAGAGAGTGGCTAAGAACTCTACATTTCTATCCCGTGATTCTGGCTGGAGGACGCGGCACACGCTTTTGGCCGCTCAGCCGCAAGAAGCGTGCGAAGCAATTGCTGGCACTCGACGGCAAGCAGACGATGATTCAGCAGACTGTGGCACGTCTGTTGCCGCTGGCTCCGGCGAAAAAGTTTTGGATCATTGCCAACGAAGATCTGTGCCCTGCAATCGGTAAGCAACTTCCAAAGCTGCCCAAGACGCAAATGTTGGCAGAGCCCATCGGACGCAACACGGCGCCAGCAATCGGCCTGGCAGCATTTTTATTGTTGCGCGAGAATCCCGACGCAATCATTGGAATGTTTCCTTCCGATCACGTGATTGGAGACGAGAAACGCTATCGCGAGACACTGGAGCGTGGGATTGAGTTGGCCGCGGCTGGCGCGAATATCGTGGTGCTCGGGGTCCGGCCCAATCGGGCGGAGACCGGCTACGGTTACATCGAGACAGGCGGACTATTTCAGGGCGACGCACTGCATGTGCGCCGCTTCACGGAAAAACCGAATGCCGAACGCGCAGCCGAGTTTGTTGCGGCCGGTAGCTACTTCTGGAACAGCGGAATGTTTCTGTGGAGTGCACAGACTCTGGTCGAAGCGCTGAGAGAACATTTGCCCAAGACGGCGTCGCTGCTGGAAACAATCGCGGATACTTACGGAACACGCAAGTTTGCGGCTACTTTTAAGCGCCTTTATCCGGAGTGTGAAAACATAAGCGTGGATTATGCCGTGCTCGAACCGCGTTCGGCGAAGGGCGAGGAGGCGGGAAACATCTATTGCTTGCCGGCCGATTTTGGATGGAATGACCTTGGCTCCTGGACGGCGTTGCACGAGCACCACACGGCGAAGACCACGCCGCCGGAAGGCAATCTGGTGACGGGTTCTGGGGTGTTTCTGCTGAATGCGCGAGGAAACTATATTCACGCGCCAGGAAAGTTCGTTGCGGCGGTCGGGGTCACCGATTTAGTCGTGGTCGAGACGCCGGACGCATTGCTGATCACAACGCGGCAGCAGGCGCAGGACGTGGGCAAGGTCGTAAAGTATCTTGACGAGAAGAAGTTGCATAAGCTGGTGTGAAATCCGTGGCCCAGCGGCCAGTAGCCAGTCAGACGGGCGGTTGTTGTGACGACCACGGACCGCTGATCGCTAATCACTAACCGCTAATCACCTCAAGACGATGGCGCAAGAGATCAAATTCGGAACCGATGGCTGGCGTGGCAAAATCGCCGATGATTTCACCTTCGACAACGTGCGGCGGGTTGCAGGCGCGATCGCTTCCTATGTAGTGAAATACGAGGAGGCGCAACATGGAGTTGTTGTGGGATACGACACGCGCTTCGCTTCGCCGCGCGTGGCGCAGGCCGTGGCTGAAGTCGTTGCCGCTGCCGGAATTCCGGTGAAACTGGCCAACGATTACACGCCTACCCCCGCGGTTTCCTACGCGGTGAAACATCGAGGCGCGGCGGGCGGCGTCATGGTCACCTCGAGCCATAATCCGTGGAACTGGAATGGGGTGAAGTTTAAGGGCAAATTCGGCGGCTCGGCTACGCCCGCGATCATGAAGAAAATCGAAGAAGAATTGGCGGCCGACGCCATGCCGAAAGGAAATAAGGCATCCGTGGAGGAAGTCGATCTCAAGAAATCCTACGTTGCCGCCGTTTGCAATTTTGCCGATATGGATCTCATCGCGAAGACGAAGTTCAAGTTTGCCGTGGATGCCATGTATGGTTCGGGACGAGGCGTGCTCGCCGGAATATTTGCCGAACGCGGCGTGCAGTGCGTGGCCATTCGGCAGGAACTCAATCCACTGTTTCCAGGGATCAATCCGGAACCGATTGAACCGCACACGGCGATGCTGCAACAGACCGTGGTTCGCGAGAAGTGCGATGCCGGCCTGGCCACCGACGGTGACGCCGATCGCATCGGCGCGGTTGCCGAAGACGGCAGCTTCGTGGACTCGCATAAAATATTCTGCGTGTTGCTGCGCTGGCTGCTGGAGCGCAAGAAATGGCCGGGGGACGTGGTACGCGCGTTCAATACCACGCGTATGCTCGACCGTATCGCCGCAAAATATGGACGCAAGCTGCACGAGACTCCAATTGGGTTCAAATACATTGCCGATCTAATGATGGAAGGAGAAATCCTGATCGGGGGAGAAGAGTCGGGCGGTATTGGATATTCTCGATTCTTGCCAGAACGCGACGGCGTGTTGAATTGCCTCCTGCTGGCCAATGTGATGGCGGAGGAAGGCAAACCGCTGGGGCAGTTGGTTGCGGATCTGCAGCGCGAGTTTGGTGCGCATTATTACGGGCGTCGCGATCTGCATATTTCAGATGACATGAAGCAGAACGCCATTCAGCGGGCGCGCGCAGAAAGCACGCAGAGTCTGGGCCGCTACCGCGTGCTCAAGAAAGAGCATCTCGATGGAATCAAGTTCTTTCTCGATGCGCCGACCAACGGCAATGGAGCGGAAGCGTGGGTATTGTTCCGTGCGTCCGGGACAGAGCCGCTATTGCGGCTTTACACCGAAGCGTCCTCGCCGGAGTTGGTCAGCGAACTGTTGGCCACAGGCGAGAGTTTTGTGAAGAATAGTGGTTAGTGGTTTTTCCTAACATCCCAGCGACAGCTCGCTTGTCATGGCAGACAATCCTAATCCGGTTGAGTCCGATTCGCCCGAGGCGCGCCGCTACAATCGCATCCGGCGCTGGCTGGGAGTTGCCGATTTTGCGGTTGGATTGGTGTTTTTGATTCTCTTGTTGGTCACAGGATGGTCGGATTCGCTGCGCGACGTGGCCTATCGTCTTGGATTTCAGAATTATTCTCTGTCGCTGTTCGTGTATCTGCTGCTGTTGCTGTTAATCGCTAAAGCCTTAAGCGTGGGTCTCGATTACTACGGCTTTTTGCTGGAGCATCGATTCAAGCTTTCGACGCAGAGATTCCGCTCCTGGGCGTGGGATGAAGTGAAGGGGTTTCTGGTCGGACTCGTCCTCGGGACGGTGGTAGTGGAAGTGTTGTATCTCACGATCCGGCAATGGCCGCAACATTGGTGGATGCTGGCGTGGGCGTTGTTCATGGGCCTGTTCATTGTTCTGGCTCAACTGGCGCCGGTCGTGCTCTTTCCTATCTTCTACAAGTTCGAGCCGCTCGATAACGAAGATCTAAGACGGCGGCTGGTGGTGCTGAGCGAGCGCGCCGGGACGCGCGTGCGCGGCGTGTATCGCTGGAAACTTTCGGAAAAAAGCAAGAAGGCGAATGCGGCTCTGACAGGTATGGGCGCGACCCGGCGCATCATTCTAGCCGACACGTTACTCGACAATTACACTCCGGAGGAAATCGAAGCGGTGCTGGCCCACGAACTCGGACACCATGTGCACCGCCACATTCTGAAGAGCATTTTTGTGCAGGCGGCGATTACGCTTTTCGGTTTCTGGGCAGCCGACTGGGTATTGCGCTATGCGGTGGATCACCGCACATTCCGCTTCGACGAATTGTCAGACTTCGCCAACCTGCCACTGTTGGCGCTGGTTTCGGTGGTGCTCTCATTTCTCTTGATGCCCGCACTCAATGCGTATTCCCGCTTCAACGAGCGGCAGGCCGACCGGTATGCCTTCGAGTCCATCTCGAGCGTCGAGCCGTTCATCACCTCGATGAACAAACTGGCGGAGCAGAACCTGGCGGAGCGAACGCCGTCGAAGTGGGTAGAATGGTTTTTCCATTCGCATCCGGCAATCTCAAGGCGTTTGCAGGCCGCGAAGGAATGGCGTCGAAAACACAACCTGACTCCGCAGGCGTGAACGCCGCGCTGGTCAGCGTGCTGCCAGGATCTTGATCACGCGCTGAAGGTCTTCTTCGGTATCGACTCCGATGCTGTCGTGCGGAGTCTCGCCCAAAAAGATGGGGATGCCGTTCTCGATAAAGCGCAGTTGTTCCAGGCGTTCACTCTTTTCAAGCGACGACTCCGGCAGGTTCACAAAACGGTCCAAAGCCGTTTTGCGATAGGCGTAGAGGCCGAGGTGCTTGAAGTAACGCGGCTGCGCGCCGTCGCGATCGAATGGGATCGTCGCACGGGAGAAATAAAGGGCGCGTCCGCTGAGATCCGTCACCACTTTCACGGCATTGGGATTCGGGATGTCGACATCGGCTGCGGGAGTCATCAGTGTCCCGACCTGAGCTTCGGGATTTTCCATCACCTGGAGCAAGGTGGCGATATGCTCTGGGCGAATGAGAGGCTCATCGCCCTGGACGTTGATGTAGACGTCGGCAGTCTCGCGACCCGAAACTTCGTGCACTCGCTCGGTACCACTGCGATGCGCCGGCGAAGTCATCTGTGCTTTCCAATCGTGTTCGCGGCAGACCTTCATGATCTCTTCGGAGTCTGTGGCAATGATCACTTCCGCGAGCAACGGCGAAGAACGCACGGCTTCGTACACCACTCCAATCAGCTGCTTGCCCGCAATCTCGCGCAGCATTTTGCGCGGCAGACGCGTGGAACCTAAGCGGGCGGGGATAACAGCGATCGCTTTCATGAACGTTTGGGATATTTGAAGTTAGTCAAACGTGGGTCTGGAAACATGCCGCAGAGTATATCCGGGTTCGAACGGGTGTGTTTGACCTATTTCCCAAGGGCTCTTAGAATTGACTGCGAGACGTAAAGTTGGATGCGCTGCGCTACGAATGCCGTACCGGCGCCGAGATTCCTTTCGTACATTTCCCCAGAGTTTGGCGGCGTAGCTCAGGTGGTTAGAGCGACGGTCTCATAATCCGTAGGTCAGTGGTTCGAGTCCACTCGCCGCCACCAGTTTCTTCCGCGCTTCTGCTTGCCGTCGAGTTTCTCTCACTGGAAAACTAAGGTTTTGCGCTTAGCATTTTGGTCCGGTCGTGACGCTGCGCTTCGGTGATATCTTTGTGGTGAATCGTCAAGCTCGCTTGCTCGGTCGAACTTCATGGACGTTCTAAAGAATCTTTTTGAGCAGCATTTTCATTCGCCGGTCGAGCGAGTGCAGCCGCTGCAAGGGCAGCTGGGTGGTTCGGGGCGCAAGATCATCCGGCTGGTGGGCGGGAAAATCAGCGTCATCGGCATTCTCTACGACGTGCGCGAAGAGAATATCGCCTTCCTCGAATTCTCGGGGCACTTCCGCAAGCATGGGTTGCCCGTGCCCGAGATATATGCTCAAGATTTGGATCAAGGGGCTTATCTCGAAGAGGATTTGGGGGACACGTCGCTATTTGAATTTCTTTCCAGGCATCGCGCGGGGGATCAGGTCGGGCCTGCGGCGATCGAAGGCTATCGAAAAGTCATCGCCATGTTGCCGAGATTTCAGGTCGAGGCGGGACGCGACTTGAATTACAAGGTGTGTTATCCGCGTGGAAGTTTCGATCGGCAGTCGATCTCCTGGGATTTGAATTATTTCAAGTATTACTTCTTGCGCCTCGCAGGCGTTCCGTTCAGCGAACAGGCCTTGGAAGATGATTTCAGAAGTTTGACCAAGTTCCTGTTAAGCGCAGGACGCGATTATTTTCTCTATCGTGATTTCCAGTCGCGAAATATCATGCTGCGCGAAGGACAGCCTTTTTTCCTCGACTATCAGGGTGGACGTAAGGGCGCGCTGCAGTATGACGTTGCGTCTCTTCTCTACGATGCCAAGGCCGATCTTCCTCCTGAGTTGCGCCAGCAGCTGCTCGATCATTATCTGGACACGCTGGCTGGTTTCGTCGATTTGAAGCGCGAAACCTTCATGCACCATTACTACGCCTATGTGTACATCCGCATCATGCAGGCGCTGGGGGCGTACGGGTTTCGCGGCTTCTATGAGCGTAAGGTGCATTTTCTGCAGAGCGTGCCCTATGCGCTGAAGAATCTTCGCTGGCTGCTGCACCATGTCACCCTGCCGATTGCTTTACCGACGCTGACGGCCGCCTTCCACAGCATGCTGGCTTCGGAGAAATTGCAGGGTCTGGCTTCGGATGCGGACAATCTGGTGGTGCGGATTTTTAGTTTCTCTTTTCATCGCGGGCTGCCAAAAGATGAGAGTGGTAACGGTGGTGGATTTATTTTTGATGGCCGTAGCCTGCCGAACCCTGGGCGCGAGGAGCGCTTCAAGATGCTTTCTGGACGAGACGCTCCGGTGGTCGACTACCTCAACCAGCAGGAGAGCGTGCATCGGTTTCTGGCCAGTGTGATGTCGCTGGTGGATACCAGCGTGAACAATTATCAGCACAGAGGATTTAAGAACCTCATGGTTTCGTTCGGGTGCACGGGCGGACAGCATCGGTCGGTGTATTTGGCGGAGCAAGTCGCGAAGCGACTGCAGGGACGGAACGGCGTCGAGGTCGTGCTGCGGCATCGCGAGCTGGAGAGGCTCGAAACGGAGAATGCTGAGTCGGGATCGGAACGCCCGAAAACAGAGCGAGCGGGACTTGGATAGAGCGAAGCAATGAAGGCGATGATTCTGGCTGCCGGACTGGGTACCCGGCTGCGTCCGCTTACCGACAATCGTCCTAAAGCGTTGGTGGAGGTCGCTGGCTACACGCTGTTGGAGATTACGCTGCGCCGGCTGCAACAATTTGGGGTTCGTGAAGTGATCGTCAACGTGCATCACTTCGCCGACATGGTTGTCGATTATCTGAAGAAGAATGACAACTTCGGAATGCGAATTGAGATTTCGCGCGAAGAAGTCTTGCTCGATACGGGCGGCGGACTAAAGAAAGCGGCATGGTTCTTTCTCGAAGACTCCAGCGACTCGCACGAGCCATTTATCCTGCACAACGTCGACGTTCTCAGTACCATCGACATTGACCGCATGGTGACATTTCATCGGCAGAATCAGGTGTTCGCTACGCTGGCGGTGCAGGAGCGGGAGACGTCGCGATATCTGCTGTTCGACGCGCGGAATCAGCTTTGCGGACGGCAGGCGGGACCCGATCAGAGAGATGAAATCATCAGGTCGTCACCGGAAACACAGGCGCTGGCGTTTTCCGGCGTGCATGTGATTTCTCCGCGGATGCTCACGCGTCTAACCGAAGACGGCGCCTTCTCGATTATCACTCCGTATCTTCGGCTCGCTGGAGAGGGAGAACAGGTTCTCGGCTTTCGTGCGGACGAATATTATTGGCGCGATCTGGGTAGGCCTGAGAATTTGGAGCAAGCGGCTCAGGATGTGAAGCGCCAAGCTCTTCGAATCTAACTGGCCTGCGTCGCAAGTCTCTTTCGCCCTTACAGGGCTTGCTCGTTTATCGTCAGCCACCCGCGGCTTGCGCCGTGGCTGCAATCTTTCGCCGCTTGATTGGACTTTGTGCTTGCAGGCTGCTGCTGCCTTCGATACCATTTCGGCATCTTTGATGCGACTATGAATAACCGCTATCTATCCGAATTCGTGTCAAAGTTTGCGAGGTACGAGTTTTCGTACCTTCTCCGGTGCGGAGGGATTCAGTGAGCTGAGCAACAGGAAATCTTGAAAGCTCCCGAATCCCGCCCCGTCAGAAACGCTGGCTTGGTGGGTTTTGCTTTTTAAGTGTGAGGAATGGGGGCACGAAGGACAATAGATCCATGACTAACAAAAGCATGAGCGGGGCAAGCATCCTCTGGGAGTGCCTGGAGCGCGAGGGAGTGACCAGCGTATTTGGCTATCCCGGCGGGGCAATTCTGCCCGCGTATGACGCTCTGAAAGGCAGCAAAATTCATCACATTCTGGTGCGTCATGAGCAGGGAGCCACGCACATGGCCGACGGCTACGCGCGCGCCAGCGGGCAGGTGGGAGTCGCCGTCGCCACCTCTGGCCCGGGCGCCACGAACATGGTGACGGGGATCGCCACGGCCATGCTCGATTCTTCGCCGATCGTCTGCATCACCGGACAGGTGGGAAGCAAGCTGATCGGGTCAGATGCTTTTCAGGAAACCGATATCACCGGCGTCACTCTTCCCATCACTAAGCACAATTATCTGGTGACTCATGCGAGCGAAGTGGCGCGGACCCTTCGGGAGGCTTTTTATGTCGCGCGCTCGGGCCGGCCGGGGCCGGTGCTGGTCGACATCACCAAAGACGCGCAACAGACTACCTGCGAGTTCGACTGGGAAGCGGCCAAGCCGCAGTTGCCAGGATATCGTCCCGATCTGTCTCCGGAGCCGAAGGAATATGAGCAGGCGCTGGAATTAATTCATAACTCGAAGCGGCCCGTGATTCTGGCGGGACATGGAATCATCATTTCGGGGGCGATGAACGAGGTCCGCGAATTTGCAGAGCGCGCGGGGATTCCGGTCGCGCTCACGCTGCTCGGTCTCGGCGCGTTCCCGGCGTCGCATCCGCTCAATCTCGGGATGATGGGGATGCACGGCGAAGCTTGGGTGAATCATACCATTCAGGAAGCCGACCTGCTGCTGGCGTTCGGCATGCGCTTCGACGATCGCGTGACCGGAAATCTGAAGACTTACGCGGCGAATGCCAAGAAGATTCATATCGAGATCGATCCCGCGGAGATCAACAAGAACGTCAAAGTGGATGTACCGCTCGTCGGCGACCTGCGGGAGGTGCTGCATGAGCTGTTGCCACATGTGGAGTCCATTGATCGCAGCGAGTGGCTTGATTCAATCGACAAACTGAAGGGCGATGCCGCGGTGCGCGACATTCAGAATCTGCCTGACAGCGGGCATCTTTACGCGGCGCATGTGATCAACGATCTTTGGCGCGAGACGCGCGCCGGCGACACGATTGTCGTAACCGACGTGGGCCAGCACCAGATGTGGGAGGCGCAATATTATAAGCATGAGAAAGCGCGCAGCCTGATCACTTCCGGGGGGTTAGGGACGATGGGGTTCGCGCTGCCCGCGGCGATCGGGGCAAAGGTCGCGCGGCCAGAAGCGGAAGTGTGGGTGGTGGTCGGCGATGGCGGCTTCCAAATGACTCTGTGCGAACTTGCGACCATCGTGCAGGAAAAGTTGAAGGTGAATATCGCGATTATCAACAACGGATTCCTGGGGATGGTGCGGCAGTGGCAGGAATTTTTTTACGAGCGCAACTATGCCGCGACGCCGCTGCTGAATCCGGATTTCGCCAAACTCGGCGAAGCGTATGGCATTCGCAGTATGACTGTAACCGAACGTTCGCAGGTTGTGCCCGCGGTGCGGGCGGCGCGGCAACACGACGGGCCGGTGCTGATTAATTTCCGGGTGGAGCAAGAGGACACGGTGTATCCCATGGTTGCGGCGGGGGCGTCGTTGCACGAGATGATCCGGCGTCCCAGTAAGATTGTCGAGACGGCGGCTGACGAATAGAGACGACGAGAGGCAACGACAGAGGTCATGCTGAACACATATGTGGTCTACGTCGAAAACAAGCCGGGCGTGCTGACGCGCGTGGCCTCGCTGTTTCGCCGCCGCGCCTTCAATATCGATTCGCTCACCGTGGGTCGCACTGAGAAGCCGGAGGTCTCGCGCATGACCATCACCGTCGACGCCGACCACGACCAGGCCCGCCGGATTGAGGCCAATCTCTACAAGCTGGTCAATGTGCTATTGGTGGAAAACATCACTCACCAGCCTGCGATTGTGCGCGACCTGGCCATGATCAAAGTGGCGGCTACGCACGAGGCACGGTCGCACGTACTGGAGCTAGCCACCGTGTTCCGGGCGCGCGTGGTTGACGTAGCCCCTGACTCGCTCACGATTGAAATTACCGGGGCCGAAGACAAGATCGATGGCCTGCTCGAAGTGCTGCGGCCTTATGGAGTGTTGGAGATGGTTCGCACGGGAATCGTAGCCATGCGGCGTGGAAAATCTTCGAGCCTTGGCTCGACTACCGGGCCGGATGAGGGCGTGGCCGAAGAGGACGTTTCTCACTCGGTATGATGGGTAGCTGGGACCTAGGTTCCAAAATCGGAGCTTTCCGATCCGAAACGCCCCAAAAGTGAAAACTCCAACTGCTTGTTGGACTTACGCTTTCTCAGAAACTTCCCTTTTTGAACCCACCTGCCAGTAGTACACGGGTTAGCTCCCGCAAGTTACTGAAGTTTGTTCAGACCCATTCAAATCGTTGTTTCTAAACGTGTTAGCTGATATTCATAGAAGGCTGGGCATTCTCTTCTCCCGGCGTAGCAGTTTATTCAGCAGCTATTCAAATGACTGGCGCAACCAGCGTCGCTATCGGTCCGTCCACCCACTCCTGGAGAGTGCTCTCTGCACTCGCCAAGCTATACATCAGCCTGGTAGTGATGGCCGGTTTCGCCACGCTGCTTTACGCGGGAATTCATCAGAGCAGCCGGAACATTGCCGAGTTCATTTGCTATCTAGGAATCGCCGTTCTGGCGTCGCGGCTGAAGGTGAGCCTGCCGGGAATTACCGGCACCCTATCGGTCAATTTTCTGTTCATTCTGATCGGGGTTCTTGAGCTCAGCTTCACCGAAACGCTGATTCTTGGCGCGGCTTCGATGCTGGCGCAGTGTTTATATCCAGAACGTCCCCGTGCGATTCAGGTAACGTTCAACGTATGCGCAGGCACCATATCGACGGCGCTGGCGTATATCGTGTACCACCATCGGCTGACGAACCTGTTTATCCCCAACCGCCCGATCCTGCTGGGGCTGGCGGCGACAGTTTACTTCATTGCAAACGCGGGATCCATCGCGGCAGTTATTTCGCTGACCGAGCACCGGCCTCTATTCCGCATTCTGGTGGATTGTTATTTCTGGTCGTTTCCTTACTATCTCGTGGGTGCCGGAATCGCAGGTGCGATTGCGTGGATCAACCATACGTTCAACTGGGAAACGTCATTGTTGCTGGTGCCCGCGGTTTATCTCATCTACCGCTCGTATCGCCTGTATCTCGGAAAGCTGGAAGATGAGAAGCGGCACGTGGAGGAGATGGCCAACCTGCATCTTCGGACGATCGAGGCTTTGGCTCTGGCGATTGAAGCCAAGGATCACACCACCCACGAGCACCTTCAGCGGGTACGGGTCTATGCCATTGAAGTAGCCAAGGAATTGGGAGTGACCGGACCTGAACTTGAGGCCTTGCACGCCGCCGCGCTGCTGCACGACATCGGGAAACTCGCGGTGCCGGAGCACATCATCTCCAAGCCCGGCCGCCTTACGCCGGAAGAATTCGAGAAGATGAAGATTCATACTTTGGTCGGCGCCGAGATTCTGGAGCGTGTGCGTTTCCCCTATCCCGTGGTTCCCATTGTGCGCGCGCACCACGAAAAGTGGGATGGTTCTGGCTATCCCATGGGATTGAAGGGAGCGGAGATCCCGATCGGAGCACGCATCCTTTCCGCCGTGGATTATCTCGATGCTCTCGCCTCCGATCGGCAATACCGCCGTGCTCTGCCTTTGCGGGATGTAATGCAGAAGCTGGCTGCCGAGTCGGGCAAGTCGTTTGATCCCAAGGTCGTCGATGTCTTGCAGAAGCGCTATCAATATCTGGAACGGCTCGCTGTAGCGAAGGCGGGACAAGATCCCACGGGCCCACTCTCCACGTCCATCAAAATCGAGCGCGGCCTAGAGCCGGCAGCTGGGTTCGAGAACGCTACCGCGCAGGATTACACCGGACGCGAAAACACGTTCCTCTCGTCGATTGCAGCGGCTAGGCAGGAAGCGCAATCGTTGTTCGAATTGAGCCAGGACTTGGGCGCTTCCCTCAGTTTGACCGAAACGCTCTCCGTGTTCTCGGTGAAGCTCAAGCCGATGGTGCCCTACGATGCGATCGCCATCTATATCAAGCGCGAAGCGGAGCTAATCCCGGAGTATGTGAATGGAGACAACTACCGGCTGTTCTCTTCCCTGCGCATTCCCGTCGGGCAGGGACTTTCCGGCTGGGTTGCGCACAACCGGAAGCCGATCATCAATGGCAACCCCTCGGTGGAACCGGGATACTTGAACGATCCTTCAAAGTTCAGCACTTTGCGCTCAGCGCTGGCGGTGCCGCTGGAGGGCATTTCGGGAGTGATCGGTGTTCTGGCCCTCTATCGCGGCGAACGCGACGCATTCACCTCCGATCACCTGCGCATCTTGCTGGCGGTCAGCGGCAAAATGGCGCTCTCCATCGAGAATGCGCTCAAGTACCAGCAGGCGGAAAATTCGGCGACCACCGACTACCTCACCGGCTTGCCCAATGCCCGCTCTCTTTTTCTGCAACTCGACCGCGAACTGGCTCGCTGCAAGCGTGATAATTTGGCGCTGACCGTCATGGTCTCCGACATGGACGGCTTCAAACAGATTAACGACCGCTTTGGCCATCTGGAGGGCAATCGCGTATTGCGCCTCTTCGCCCAAGCCCTGAAGGATGGTTGCCGCGAATATGACTATGTGGCGCGCATGGGCGGAGACGAATTTGTGGTCATTGCCCCCGGCCTGGCGGCCGAAGCGGCTGGAAAAAAGGCCGAGCAAATGCGTGCTATGGCGCGGCAGGCGGGAAACGAAGTCTGCGGCGAAGATATTCTCTCGCTCAGCGTGGGACTCGTTCTTTATCCGGAAGACGGAAAAGATGCGGAGCAGCTTCTTGCGGAAGCCGACCGCCGCATGTATCTGGAAAAGCAGAAGCAGCTCTCCTATAAGGACCGGCGGTCCCATCCTCGCATGAAGTGCCGGGTGACGATCGAAATGCACACCGACCCGGGTGGAACTCCTCTGTTCGCCAACCTTACCGATATCAGCATGGGAGGCTGTTACATCGAAACCAGCACGATTCTTCCTCCCGGCAGCAAAATCAAGCTGGGATTCTCGATGGATGATGCCACCTTGTCTACGGAAGGGGTGGTGGCAAGGCTCGATCCCGGTTCAGGTGTCGCCGTGCAGTTCCGGGAGTTGAACCGGGAAGCCCGCGACCGGATGCTCAAAATTCTTGAGTTCGTGCAGAAGACAACCACGTTCTACAACAACCGTTACCTCAACAGTCTGACCAAGACCTGAGGTTCCCGATGCCTTGAACCCTGCTCGCAGGGTCTTTACACTGGAAATATGCACGTGCACGTTCATGGCGAAGGCGGTCCCACGCGGGTTCTGAAGATATCGCTCGCCGCGACCCTGGCCTATATCGTGCTGCTGGTCGGGGCTGGCATCCGCTCGCATTCCCTGGCGTTGCTGTCCGAGGCCGGACATAATCTTTCCGACTTTCTGGCTTTGCTGCTGTCGCTGGTCGCGGTTTATTTCCAGGCGCGACCCGCCAGTTCCACCAAGACTTACGGCTATCATCGCGCCGGAGTGCTGGCCGCGCTGGTCAACGCCAGCTCGCTGGTGGCAGTGTCGTTTTTCATCTTCTACGAGGCGTTCCGTCGATTACAGCACCCGCAGCACGTGCAGGCCACCGTGATGATGTGGGTAGCAGCCGCCGGTGTGGTGATGAACGGAGCCATCGCGCTGCTTCTGTATCGCTCGAGCCGGGGCGTGGGCTCGGGTTCTGGCGGCGACGTCAACATCCGCAGCGCGCTGCTGCATGAAGTCGGGGATACACTTTCAACGGCCGCTGTTATCGCCGGCGGCTGGGCCATCCTGGTCACGGGAAATTACTGGATCGATTCCGCGCTCTCGTTCGGTATCGGCGTACTAATTTTGTGGTCGGGCTTCGGCATCGTACGCGAGACGCTCAATATTTTGCTGGAAGGCACGCCCCGCGGCATGAAGCTGGAGCTAGTCGAAACAGCAATCCGCTCCATCGAAGGCGTCAATGACGTGCACGACCTTCACTGCTGGAGCATCGGCTCCGAGACCCGCGCGCTTTCCTGCCACATTGCCATCGCCGACATTCCTCCCTCGATTAGCGAAAGGATCCTGCGGGACGTGAAGGAGTGCCTGCTGCGCGACTTCCGCATCGACCATACGACCATCCAGTTCGAGCACGTAATCTGCGAAGTGGCGCACGGCTGCGTCATCCCGGTGGCGGAGAGCGAAGAGCATCACCACCACAGCCACTGAGGATTTATTCAGTCTTTCCTCCAGAACTCGTCGAAGCGGTTGCCGACGCTGCCTGACGCTTCTTCACAGGGCCCGGAGTATTTTTCGTAGAAGGTGATGAAATCATACCTTCGGCTTTCGCAGAACTGATCCTTCACTGTTCTATCTTGGGCGTTGTTCTTAAACTCCCTGGCGATTAACTCGAACTGCGGATCCTTGGCGGAAATCAATGTCAAATTGCCGCCCGACTGGAATGGGAGGGGAATCAGGTAAAGTCCCTTCGCCGGTCCGAAAAAATTGACCAGTAAAGCTAACTGGTTCTTGTATGGAAAGATCCGAGCGGGCGAGGATGGAATCGCGATTACCGCCTGCACGCCCTTCGCCCTAGGGAATTGAAGGGAATACTGAAAGGCCGACGTATTCGACCGAACTACGAGTTGGATTTCGGAAGATTGATCGTTGAAGAAGGGATTTACGTCAATCACCTGAAAATATGCGCCCGGTTCCCGCACCGCTCTCTCAACTGGGTCAGATAACGGCAACGGCTCCGAACAGAGAAAATGGGGATCGGGAGTAAGCCCGCCTTCGAACGGGAATATCCCAGACCAACGCCAATGCCGCAAGGGGTAGTACGGCCGCCTGATCTCGTAGCATTTGAATTCTGAGTCGCGAGAGGAGCGATATCCCCAAGGCAGATATCGGAAGGCAAAAAGGGTGACTAAAATCATGAGCAATATTGTCAGCTTCCTGTACATTGCGGGGTCTCGATTGTGACGATCAAGTCTATCGTTGTTTCTCAAATATCTGCCGCGCCCGCTCAATCGTGTCCGCCTCTTCCGCCGACTTATCCGGCCGCAGGCGCACGATTCTCGGAAAGCGCAGCGCATACCCGCTTTCGTGACGGTCGGACTCCATCATGTTGTTGAAGGCCACTTCCAGCACGATCTTCGGCTCGACCACGCGCCGGAATCCCTGATCTTCCACCGTGTGATCGAGAAACCACTGCGTCATCTCCGCAATCTCGACATCAGTCAGACCGGAATACGCCTTGCCGATGTTCACTAACTTGTCTTTGTTCGTATCCCACACTGCGAAGGTGTAATCGCTGAGGACGCCAATGCGCTTGCCGTGCCCATACTCGACGGCCGTGACGACCACGTCCAGCGTGGCCAGTTCACGCTTCATCTTCAGCCACGACTTTCCGCGCTTACCCGGCGTGTAGGATGAGTTGAGGTCCTTGATCATCAAGCCTTCGTTGCCTCGCGCCTGCGCAGCCGCAAAAAGCTCGTCCAATTCCTCAGCCGACGAAACGCGAAACACCGGCGCGCGAATGACGCTTGCTGCCCTTGCCTGATTCTCGTCTTGAGCTTCGGAATGTGTAAAAACCAGTATTTCTTGTTTGCTCTTTCTCTGTGCCTCTGTGACTCTGTGGTGAGTCGCTTTTCTATCCGCTGCCAGCAACGCGTCCAGAATCCCCGCCCGTTCCCGCAGCGGACGATCCATTACCAGTTCCCCGTTCGCGTACAAGACGTCGAACGCCAGGAACGCGACCGGAACCTCCCGCAGCATCTTGTCGCTGACTTTCTTCCTTCCCAGCCGCTGCTGCAAAACGCTGAACGGCCGCGCCCGTCCCAGGTTTACCGCTTTCTGCTCGCCTGCTTCCGAGGCCGCTTCATCCACCACCTGCTGCGTGCCGGAAAGATCTTTGGGATATTCCCAAGCCACAATCTCTCCATCCAGAATGGCGTCCTCTTGCAGCCCGGCCAGCGCCCCCGGCAACTCCGGAAACGATTCCGTGATCTCATCGCGGGTGCGCGAGAAAAACTTCACCTCGCCGCCCGCCACATGGGCCTGCGCGCGGATGCCGTCATACTTGTCTTCCACCGCTGCATCCGCGAAATAACTGAGTCCCTCTTCCGGCGATTCGATGGGACTCGCCAGCATGAAACCCAGGGGATGAAACAGCCGCATCTGTGCCTGCGAGAGCCTGCCCTCCGAAGCCAAACGCACCGTCTCGCCGATGTCCCCCAGCAGCATGTTGGCGCGCTGCACCTGGGCCAGCGTCGTGCCGTAAGCACGGGCAATTGCGTCCTCGACCAGGCTTTCCTTCAATCCAATTCGAAGATCGCCCGTCATAATCTTGACGATGTATTTGCCTTCGAGCGGCGTGGCGCGCGCCATTAGATCGCGGACAATAGCCGCCTTCGCCGTAGGCCCACGCGCTGCCGCGATCTGATGAAACGTTGCCTCAACTTCCAAAACACCCAGACCCTGACCCGGGCGTTCGGGAAGAACTTCTCCTGCGACCGCTCCCAGGTCCCCGTGTCGCCGATAAGATTCCGTCAGTTCGCTTTCATCTTTTCCTGCTAAGTCAGCTACAATCCGCCAAAGTGCCCGCCCTCCCAACTGCAGGGTAGTCTCCTCCCACGCCGGAAATGCCCGTCCCGAAAGAAAAACCGCTGAGATTGCTGCCTCGTCGATCGTTCGCGATTTCAGGTAATCGGCGACGATCCCGGTCTTCAGCAATTTCTTGGTCGTCCCCGCAATCGCCTCGCAAACTGTCGCCAACTGACGCATTAATCCCCAATCGTAGCGCCGGTGCCCCGCCGGCTGTCGGCAAGGGCACCCTGCCGCGCCTCGAATATCGTATAACCCTCGCCGCTACTTTAACTTAGCCTGTCCGCAATCCAATCCTAAACGACTCCCAGCTGTGTTACCCTAGAGCCTGCGTCATGTCTTCTGTTAGGAGCATCTAAACCCTCGTGCGTAGACTCAGAAATTACCTGCGATTCCTGGCCGCCATCCAACTTCTCCCCGCCCTGGAAAGTGGAGAAGAGACCCTGGTCGGCGGGCAAGCCGTGCTTGAAGGTGTGATGATGCGATCCCCGCACGCCTGGGCGATCGCCTGCCGCAAACCTTCCGGCGAGGTTGTCACTATGAGCGAACCGCTCGAGCGTCCCTCCGAGAAGCATAAATGGATGGCGTGGCCCGTCGTGCGCGGCGTGATGACGCTCGGATATGCAATGAATCTCGGCTACCGTGCCTTGCGATTTTCCGCCAATGTTGCCATCGAAGACATGATGCAGGAAGAAAATCACGTAGAGACATCCGCTTCCGCTGTCCCGCCGAAGGGAAGCGAAGCGGAATCCACACAAGTCCCGAAATCGAAATCCGAGTCCCGCGAAAAGGCCGCCACGCTCAGCAACTGGCTGGCCGCCGTCAATATCGTGATCTCGCTGGCCTTCTTCATATTCATGTACAAATACATCCCGCTTCTGGCGGCGACCGAACTTAAAAAGATTGATCCCGCGCTGGGTGGCCGGATCGTTTTCAACCTGATCGATGGCGGCATCCGCCTGGTATTGTTCCTGCTCTTCATCTGGGGAGTTTCGCTCTGGAAGGACATTCGCCGCGTCTACCAGTATCACGGCGCCGAGCACAAAACGGTTTTTGCTTTTGAGAACGGAGACCCGCTCAACACCGACAGCGGTGCAAAAATATTCGACGTTTCATCCGCGCTGCGGCACCAGCTTTCTGATGACCGTGATGCTGATCTCGATCGGCTTCTACATGCTGGTCCCGTTCACCACGTTCTGGGCGCGCTTCGCTTCGCGCATTGCGCTGCTGCCGATCATTGCCGGAGTTTCCTACGAAATCATCCGCTTCGCCGCCAAACATCGCGGATCACTCTTCGCGCTGATGACCGCCCCCGGTCTTTGGCTGCAGCGGATCACCACCAAGCCTCCGACTGACGAACAAGCCCAGTGCGCTATCGCCGCCCTCGACCACGCCATGACGCTCGAAAAAGAGCGTGGCGGCGAGTTGGTGATTGCCTAGCGGTCCCAACTTGGGAAATCGTCGTTGGTCGCTTGTCCTTGGTCGTTGGCCTCTAATAAACAGCAGCGGTACAGTTCCTGTTGGAGGTCTCACTATGTCAGCTTCATTCAAAGATTTGCGCGTGTGGCAGGATGCAATGAAATTTGTAGTTGAAATCTACCAAGCGACCGCACAGTTTCCGCGACACGAGTTATACGGCTTAAGCAATCAGTTGCGACGCGCGGCGGGTTTCGATTCCCAGCAATATTGCTGAGGGCAAAGGTCATCGTTCGGATCGTGAATTTGGAAATTACCTTCTTCACGCAAGAGGTTCCTTACTGGAAGTACAAACGCAGGTGCTGATCGCCAAAGAATTACAATATTTAAGCAACGAAGAAGTGGACCGATTGGGAACCTCCGCAGACTCGATCGGCCGGAGTCTGAATAGCCTGATCAATTCGATTCGGGTAACGCCAGCTTAACAAAAAGGGCCAACGACCAAGGACGAACGACCAACGACGATGTTTGAACGCCTGGACCAAATCGAAGCCCGCTACGAAGAGCTAACCAATGCTCTCGCGTCGCCGGAGATCGTCAATGATTCGGCGCGCTACCAGAAGACCGCCAAAGCCCACGCTGAAATCGCTCCCATGGTTGAGAAATATCGCGAATACAAAGATTTGACCAAAGGAATTGCCGAGAGCAAGGCCGTACTCACCGACGAAAAAGATCCCGAGATGCGCGCCTATGCGCAGGATGAGCTGACTCAACTCGACGTCCGGGTTAAAGCGGTCGAGGAAGAGCTGAAGGTGCTTCTGCTGCCTAAGGATCCCAACGACGAAAAGAACATTATCCTGGAAATCCGCGCCGGGACCGGCGGAGACGAAGCTACCCTCTTCGCCGCAGAGATCTTTCGTATGTACACGCGTTACGCGGAAACTCAGCGCTGGAAAGTGGAAGTGCTCTCGTCTTCGGAATCCTCCGCCGGAGGGTTAAAAGAAGTCATTGCCATCATTGAAGGCAATCGCGTCTTTTCTCAGTTGAAGTACGAAAGCGGAGTGCATCGCGTGCAGCGCGTGCCGGCTACGGAGCAGCAAGGACGTGTCCACACCTCGGCGGTGACGGTCGCTGTCCTGCCCGAAGCGGAAGATGTCGACATCAAGATCGAAGCCAAAGATTTGCGCATTGACACCTTCTGCTCCTCCGGCCCCGGCGGCCAGTCAGTGAACACGACGTACTCGGCTGTTCGTATTACGCACATTCCGACCAACACGGTGGTAAGCTGCCAGGACGAGAAATCACAGATCAAGAATCGCGAGAAGGGCATGCGTGTGCTGCGCTCGCGCCTCTACGAAATTGAAATGGAAAAGCAGCAACAGGCTCTGGCGAAAGAACGCAAAGCCATGGTGGGGTCCGGCGACCGCAGCGAGAAAATCCGCACCTATAACTTCCCGCAGAATCGCCTTACGGATCACCGCATCGGCTTCACCATCCACCAACTCGAGGCCGTTATGGACGGAAAACTGCAGCCGCTGATTGAGGCGCTCACGACTTACTACCAGGCGGAAAAGCTGAAGCAGGAAGCTGCCAGCGTCGTCTGATCTTAAGGTAGGGACAGCCGCCTCGGCTGTCCCACGAGGGCTGTTCCATAAGCGGTCAATCTTTGGAAGGTAATGCATGTCCGACTTGCACTCCGGGCTTTCCTCCGTTCTTGCCAATCGCTACGCAGCGAATGCCGTCCGCATCCGCGAACTAGTAGCCCCGCTAGACAACTCTCAGTTCTGGCAAAAGCCGTTCCCCTTCGGAAACAGCGTCGGCCACCTGGTACTGCACCTCACCGGCAATCTGAACTACTACATCGGCGCGCAGATCGCGAACAAGGGCTACGTGCGCGACCGGCCGCGCGAATTCAACGAACCCAATCCTCCGTCGAAAGAGGAAGCGTTGAAGCTCTTTGATGACGCTGTTGCCATGGTGCGACAAACGATCCGTGCCCAATCGGCCGACGATTGGTCGAAAGAATATTCAGGTGTTGGCGCCACCGCCGGGAACCGCCTCGACATGATCGTACAGTGCGCAGCGCACATGCAGCACCACATCGGTCAGATGATTTATCTCGTCTACGAGTGGAAACGGCAATCGGGCACGGATCAGAAATAGTACGGCGGCCCAGCCCCTGTGTCTGTGTGGTTAAATTGTCCGTGCAGCTAAAAGCATCTCTCGGCTCTGCCATCGCTCGCCTAACCGCAGACCAAGTTCCTTCCCCGCGCCTGAACGCCGAACTGCTGCTGATGTTCACGCTCAATTGCGACCGGGCGTACCTCTTCGCGCACCCAGAGCGCGAACTGACCGACGAAGAGCAGAGCCGTTATGACGCTGCGCTCGGCGAACGAGCGCGTGGCGTACCGGCGCAGTACATCACCGGACATCAGGAGTTCTGGGGAATGGATTTGATCGTTACTCCGGCGGTCCTTATTCCGCGGCCGGAGACTGAACATGTAATCGAAACGGTGCTGGCTCTTGCTGCTGAGAAGCGGGCCGGCGAGCAAGAGTGCCCGCCCCACACGAGCCCTCTCCGCCTTCTCGACTTGGGAACCGGTTCGGGCGGTATTGCTTTGGCCTTTGCCAAAGAACTTTCTGACGCTGAGATCTACGCCACCGATATATCGGCGGCGGCGCTCGAAGTCGCCCGCGCCAACGCCGCCCGTCTGCAACTCGAGAAGAGAATTCACTTTCATCAAGCCGACCTGATCGAGGGACTCAATCTAAGCAATTTGGACTTCGTCGTCGCCAATCCGCCGTATGTCGGTGACTCGGAAGAAGATCAGGTTCAACTGGAGGTGCGGAAGTATGAGCCGCGCGACGCGGTGTTTGCCGGTGCTAATGGGACCGAGGTCATCGCCCGCCTGCTTCCCCAGGCTCACGCAGCCTTGCGTCCCGGCGGATGGCTCGTCCTGGAAATCAGCGGGACGATCGCTGTCAAGGTGGAGCAACTTCTTAAGGATTGGGATGATGTTCGCATCATTCCCGATCTGCAGTCCATCCCGCGCGTCGCGCAAGCGCGAAAGCCGCAGGCCTGATCAGATCTCTCGTCATTCCGAGCGAAACAAGGAATCTGCTGTTTGCCGTGGCCTAGCGACGCGCCGCCGCTGGCTGGATTTCTTCGACGTCGATGATGTCGGTGGGATAATTGCCCGTATAGCACGCAGAGCAGTAAGAAATCTTCTCCCCTTCGCCGCAGGCCTTCTTAAGGCCCTCCAACGAGAGATAAGCCAGGGAATCCGCGCCAATATAGTCGCGTATCTCCTCCACCGACTTGTTGGCGGCGATAAGCTGCTTCTTCGAAGGAGTGTCCACGCCGTAATAGCATGGCGAAATTGTCGGCGGGCACGAGATGCGCATGTGCACCTCCTTCGCTCCCGCACTGCGAATCATGCGCACGATCTTCCGGCTGGTGGTGCCACGCACGATCGAGTCGTCGATCAGCACTACGCGCTTGCCCTGCAGCAGCGAGCGCACGGGATTCAGCTTGAGCTTCACGCCAAAGTCGCGCACGCTCTGGCTGGGCTCGATGAACGTCCGTCCGACATAGTGATTTCGGATCAAGGCAAAACGAAACGGAATTCCGCTTTCCGCGGCATAGCCCACCGCCGCGGTCACGCCCGAATCGGGCACCGGGACGACAAGATCGGCTTCCACGCCCGCTTCGCGCGCCAACTGCCGCCCCAATTCTTCGCGGCTGGTCTGCACCGCGCGACCAAAAACGATGCTGTCCGGCCGCGAGAAGTAGACGTGCTCGAAAATACAGCTCGATTGCGGCGCGGCGGTGGAATAGAAGCGCGAGCTGATTCCCTCTGGCCCCACTACGATCAGTTCGCCCGGCTTTACGTCGCGCACATAATCGGCACCGATCAAGTCGAACGCACAGGTCTCCGAGGCAAAAACGATGGTGTCGTGCTTCTGCCCTTCGATCGCCGCGATTCGGCCCATGGCCAGCGGCCGGAATCCACGCGGATCGCGAACCGCAAAGACCCGGTCATTACTCATCATCACCAGCGAAAACGCTCCCTCGACCTGCCGCAGCGCATCCGCTACGGCTTCCGGCAGCGTGTGCTCCTTCGAAAGGGCGATCAGATGAACAATGACCTCGGTATCGCTATTGGACTGAAAAATCGAGCCCAGACTCTCCAGCCGGGCACGGACTTGCATCGCATTCACCAGGTTGCCGTTGTGCGCCACCGCAATCGAGCCCTTATTCGACTGCACCAGGATGGGTTGCGCATTCAGCAGCGCCGAATCTCCGGCAGTGGAGTAGCGCGTATGGCCGATGGCCAGTGTGCCTCGCATTTTCGACAGCACATCTTCGGTAAAGATGTCGGCCACCGATCCCATGGCCTTGTGCACGCGCGACGTCAGACCGTCGGATGATACGATCCCGGCCGATTCTTGTCCGCGATGCTGCAGCGCATGCAGCCCCAGGTAAGCCAGTTTCTCCGCCTCAGGATGGGCGAAGATCGCCACCACGCCGCACTCGTCATGAAATTTGTCGGAAGAAAGCATTTTGCTCCTGGCTTATGGCTTTTAGCGCAACCACCCTGCGTTCCTCAGTGTTCAAGCTTTCGCTCTGCATCAGCCCGCCGCCACCAACTCCGGATCGGTTCGCAACGCCGACTCCAACGCGCCTTCATAAGCCGAACTCAACTCCGACACAGCGGCCGAAATCACGACCTTGCCGTCGAGGGAAACTTCGAACCGATCGGGAATTGTTTGGCCGATAACCTCAGCCGCCACTCCGAAATTCGCCGACACCTGTTTGATTCGCGCCACGTTGCCCAGGTCGCAAGAGATCACGATCCGGCTGGCATCTTCTCCAAACAGCACGAACTCAGCGAACAGCCCGCCAGACGCCAGGTTCACCCGCGCTCCCACGCCTTTGAGGAATGTTTGTTCCGCCAACGCCCCCGTAATGCCGCCATCGGCGCAGTCGTGCGCAGACTCCACCAGACCCTGCTGAATCATTTCAATGATAGCTTTTTGCAACCCTGCTTCCTTTTCCAAATCCAGTTGCGGAGGATAGCCCCACACCGTTCCCAGAATTTCCTTGGCATATTCCGACGAGCCGAACTCGCTCTCAGCGTCGCTACTATCTCCCGGTTCCCCCGCGCGCAATAAAATGATCGCGCGTCCTGGCGCGGCGAAATGCATCTTCGCTGCCTTGTGCACGTCATCCAGAATCCCGACGACCCCCAGCACGGGCGTCGGATAAATGCCTTCACCGAGCGTCTCGTTATAAAAGCTGACGTTGCCGCCGGTGATGGGGATCTCCAATTCCTCGCAAGCTTTTGTGATGCCGTCGATGGTTTGCGAAAACTGCCACATGATGTGCGGTTTTTCGGGATTGCCGAAGTTCAAGCAATTCGTCGCACCCACAGGAGTCGCGCCTGAGCATGCCACCTTGCGTGCCGCTTCGGCGACCGCATGCATCGCGCCCAGCCGCGGATCGAGATAGCACCATCGCCCGTTGCCGTCTAGGGCCATGGCCAACCCGCGCTGCGAGCCCTTGATGCGGATCACGCCCGCATCCCCTGCTCCCGGCGCTTCGACCGTATTGGTCTGCACCATGTGATCGTACTGCTGCCACACCCAGCGCTTTCCGCAGATGTTAGGACTGGCCAGCAACTGCTGCAGATTTGCGGTGAAGTCTTGAAAGGGCACGGCTTCAGCCGCGCCGTCAGAAGCACCGAGCGCGGCGGGCTTCAGCCCCTGGGATTTGCTGAGCCGCACGCTCTCCGGCATCTCGCGCCGCACCGGCGGCTCCCATCGCGCCAGTGGACGTTTGTACACCGGCGCCTCATCCGTCAGCGCTGGATTCGGAATCTCCGCCACAACCTTGCCGTGCTCCAGCACGCGCAGTTTGTTGTCGGTCGTGACCTTGCCCACCTCAACCGCATCCAGGCCCCATTTTTCGAATACGCGGAAGACTTCGTGCTCCCGCCCCTTTTGCGCCACCAGCAGCATGCGTTCCTGCGACTCGCTCAGCATAATCTCGTAGGGATTCATGCCAGTTTCACGCTGCGGCACGCGATCAAGTTCGATTTCAATGCCCACGCCACCGCGTCCGCCCATTTCACAAGTCGAACACGTCAGCCCCGCGGCGCCCATATCCTGAATGCCGACAATTGCGCCTGTCTGCATGGCTTCGAGGCACGCTTCGAGCAGCAACTTTTCCAAAAATGGATCGCCCACCTGCACATTGGGCCGCTTCGCCTCCGAAGCTTCGCTGAATTCTTCGCTGGCCATGGTTGCGCCGTGAATGCCGTCGCGCCCGGTCTTCGCGCCCACATAGATCACGGGATTGCCTTCACCCGCCGCTTTTGCATAGAAGATTTCATTCTTTCGCACCAGGCCTACTGCAAACGCGTTCACCAGCGGATTTCCTGAATAGCAGGTCTCGAACTTCGTTTCGCCGCCAAGGTTCGGCACGCCAAAACAGTTTCCGTAAGAAGCGACCCCGCTGACGACGCCCTCGAGGATGGAATGATTCTTGTGAATCTCGGCTTGCGTGGGAGTGGTTTGTGTAGGGACAGCCGCCCCCAGCTGTCCGGCCGAGCGCAGCTCGGCTGTCTGTGCGGGCGAGTCGCCCGCGCGAATAGGGCCGAAGCGCAGAGAGTCCATCACCGCGACCGGCCTTGCTCCCATGGTGAAAATGTCACGCAGAATTCCCCCGACGCCCGTGGTTGCGCCCTGAAACGGCTCGATGAACGACGGATGATTGTGCGATTCGATCTTGAAGGCGCAGGCCCAGCCGTCGCCAATGTCGATGATGCCGGCATTTTCTCCTGGTCCCTGCAACACGAGTTTGCTACGCGTGGGTAGACGCTTCAGATGCACGCGCGACGATTTATAAGAGCAGTGCTCGCTCCACATTACGCTGAAGATGCCGAGTTCGGTGAGCGTAGGCTCGCGCTGGCCGAGAAGGTGCTTGATCTTCTCGTATTCATCGAGCGTGAGGCCATGCTGCCGGAGGGTTTCCGGAGAAAAGGCAGACATCAAAGAGGTGGCCATGAAAGAGCTTCTATTGTCGCATTTCCCCGTTCGCATGGGTAGGACGATTGAGGGCATTGCTGTTGATATTTTCATTCAACGGTGCGGGAAGAACACTCCCAACCGTCGGCCAATCTACTCAAGGCGCGTCTGAGGCCGGGAGGATCTGGTACTCGCTTTTCACCAGGCCACTCGGATATTGCTGCGTTGCTAGGTGACGCAGGCGAAGATCCGCCGGCAGGGCGCCGAAGAGAGGAATTCCGTCTCCAATCAGCACGGGCACTCGGGTGATCGTGAGTCGCTGAACCAGGCCTGCTCGCAGAAATCTTTGAATGGTGATGCCGCCGTCGATGTAAAGATGTTGAGCGCCGCTGGCGGCGAGCTTCGCGACGATCTCACCGGGAGGCCCGGCCATATGTTCCACCGCTCCTCCCCGCACCGTGGATAAGTCGACGGTCCGACTGCTCAGAACCACAACGCGCTTTTTGCCGTAAGGCCACGTGGGCAAGGACAGTACCGTCTCGAAAGTGTTACGGCCGATAACGAGCGCATCCACGGTAGCGATAAACTCGTCATAGCCGTGGGGTTCGCCGCCGTCCGCCGGCAGAAAGTCGAAACTACCATTCGTCCGCGCGATGAAGCCATCAACGCTGGTCCCGACAAAAACAGATACTGTCATGACATCCACCTTTTGCGCGACAAGAGTAAGAGTAAAGTCTGGGTAGAGAGTGCACAAGCGGGAGGCATCAGCGATAGCTTGGTTATTTTTTCAGATTTATCTTTGTGCCGTTATTCCGGTTAAGATTTCAGACGAGCATGAAATCCATCATCGTAGGCACAGCCGGCCACATCGACCATGGGAAGACGGCGCTGGTCAAGGCGTTGACCGGGATCGACGCTGATCGCCTGGAAGAAGAGAAGCGCCGCGGCATCACGATTGATCTGGGCTTCGCGCATATGGAATTGCCCGGCGCGGATGGCGAGCCGCTGCATCTCGGTTTCGTGGATGTCCCCGGCCACGAGCGCTTTGTACGCAACATGCTGGCCGGAGTGGGTGGCATCGATCTGGTGCTTCTAGTCATCGCGGCCGATGAGTCCATTAAGCCGCAGACCCGGGAGCACTTCGACATTCTGCAATTACTCGGCGTGCAGCGCGGCATCACGGTACTTACCAAGTCGGACGCGGTGGATGCGGAAACGCTCGACGTAGTGCGATTGGAAGTCGAAGAATTTCTGCGCGGGACATTTTTGGATAAACCAAATTTAGATGAACCAAAATCCATCATCGCTGTGAGTTCGCTGACCGGAGCCGGGCTCGACGATCTGAAGCGGGCGATGATCGCCACCGCAGCGGAAGTGCAGCCGCGCGACTCGCATGCCTTGTCCCGCCTGCCAATCGACCGCGTATTCACCATGAAGGGATTTGGCACGGTAGTGACCGGAACGCTGCTCTCTGGGACGATTCGACGCGACGAGGAGATGCAAGTTTTTTCTTCCGGTCGAAAAGTCCGAGTGCGAGGAGTTCAAGTCCACGGGCACGCTGCCGAGGCGGCGATCGCCGGACAACGCACGGCTTTGAACCTTGCCGGTGCAGGCACGGAAGATTTGTCGCGTGGCATGACCCTCGCGCCGCCAGCGACTCTCGCGACGACGCGCCGGGCCGATGTTCGACTGCGATTGCTTGCCTCAGCTCCGCGCGCGCTGAAGCATCGATCCCGAGTCCACTTCCACTCCAACACCATGGAGACGGTGGCGGAGATATTGTTTTATACGCGGTCTGAGATAACTCCCGCTGCAGCCCGGAGCGTGGGATTGGAGACGCCTCGTTATGCAACTCAGGTCGCGCCGGGCGAAGAAATGTTTGTGCAGCTCAGGTTACGCGACGCTGCCTTGCTTCTGCCCGGAGACCGATTCATTATCAGACAGTTTTCACCCGTCGTCACCATAGGCGGAGGGGCGGTTGTGACGAATGACGCTCCCCTTAAGATCGTGGACGCTGGCCTTCACTTCGACCATTTGAAGAGGCGATCCGATCCCTCGCGCGCGGTAGCTCTGCGGAGTCTTGTGGTGGCGAGCGGCACGCGGGGAATATCGATCGCGGAAGGTGTTGCGAGGACAGGCTGGACGCCGGCGGACATCGGTTCGTTGGCTTCGAAGGTTGATGGCGTTGCGCGCATCGGTGACGTCTTAATTTGGCAGAAGTGGATTGAGATAAGGATCTCAAAAACCCTGTTTTCTCAACTCGAATCGTTTCAGAAAAAAAATCCGCTCGTGCCAGGAATGAACAAGGAGGAACTTCGCGGCCACCTGTTCGACGTTAGGCCAGAGGTGTTCACTCGGGTTTTGGAGGACGCTGTGCGGCAAAAGGGCTTAGAAGTCGAGGGCGACCTCGTACGGCTCCCGGGCCAGGGCGTCGTCATGAAGGACGAGGAAGCCGAATCGAAGAAGAAAATCGAGGATGCCTTTGCCGCCGCTGGATTGAAAGTTCCCGCGCTCCATGATGTGATCGCGGGTCTGAAGGTGGATAAAACTCGCGCACAGAAGATCGTCACACTTCTGCTGCGGGACAAGATGCTGGTCAAAATTTCCGAGGAACTCGTCTTTCATCGAAGCGCGCTGGAACAGTTGCGCCGCTTAGTTGCAGCCCAGAAAACCAAATCTCCGAAGATGGATGTAGCCAAGTTCAAAGAACTGACCGGGGTAAGCCGTAAGTATGCCATCCCCCTGCTCGAATATCTCGACCGGGAGCATGTCACGAAGCGCGTTGGCGATGCACGGGAAATTCTTTAACCTGAAGAAATATTTGCCACGGATTCTACGGATCAACGCAGATCAGATAATGCCTTGCTGTTCATCCGTGGCAATCCGCGTAAATCCGTGGCAAAAATTAGATCGTTTCTTCCGGGAACTCCACTTCCAGTCCCAGCGGGTCGGTGAATCGGTTGGTAAGGTTCGCCAGGCCCGTCAGCAGATGAATGTCCACAATCTCCGGTTCAGAGAAGCGCTGGCTCAGCGGAGCGAAGTCGCTGTCGCTGATGTCGTGCGGCGTGCGCGTAAGCTTTTCGACATACGTCAGCGCGGCGCGTTCTTTTTCGCCGTAGCGCGAATAATCTCCCGCCCGGAGCGCCGACCAGTCGTCCGCGGTTAGTCCCACCCGCTTTGACGACGCAACATGGTGCTGCGTGCAGTAGTGGCATCCGTTAATCAGCGACACTCGCAGATAGATGAGTTCGTACAACTTTCGGTCGAGGGACCGGCCAACGCTGGCGTAGAAGGTCAGAAAAGTCTTGAGCATTTCCGGGCGATGGGCCAACGCCTTCTGCGCGTTTCCGGGTTTTCCGCGAAGCGCTTTCTCGTAGATTTCCTTTACTTCAGCCGTCGCCGATTCGGGACTGATCAGGGTAATGCGCGCCATCGAATCCTCCAAAAGTTCGTCTTCATCATCGCAGATCGGACGACGGCGTGCAGCCGACCCCAGCCCTCAAGAATAAACGAGATTGTGCCGATATCCCTTAGGTGAGGATATGGATGAGAGCCTTGCCGTGGGTGATGGTGCTGACATGTTTCGGGTCGGTGGTGGCCGCCGCACAGGCAGCCGACGATTCTGACATTGCCTCGAAACTTACCGCGCTTGAGCTTGTCGGGAAGATGCAAGCATGGGAGCGCAAAGACGTAACAGCCTTGGGTGCGGTGCTCGACGATGCCTTGGTTTACGTGGACCCGGACGGAAAAGTCCTGACCAAGGCGGAAGTGCTCATGCACATCGAGACGAGCGATTCGCTTCAATTCACGGCAGAAGCCATGACTGTGCAGCTGCACGGAAAGACTGCAATCGTCACCGGCCTTTACCGGATGAAGGGCATGGAACATGGAAAGTCGTTCGTACGGCGAGGTCGTTTCGTGGATACGTGGCTCGACAAGAACGGGCAATGGGTCGCGATTGCGAGCCTGCTAACGCCGGGCGGAAATTGAGTGTCCACGGAAATCGCTTTTCCCTTGTTCATCCCTGCGCGTCGAAGGCATATCTTATGAAAATCGCTGCCTGTTGCTGCGTTCTGGTTTGCGCCGCGTCACTGTCGCTCCCGGCACAGCAACTGGCGGCGGGCGGCACTGCGGCAGGCATTCGTGCGCTAGAGAACGCGTGGACCGTCGGGCAGTCGCGCAACGACAGCGGTGCATTGGACCTGATTTTCGATAACGCTCTGGTCTACGTGGAATACGGCAAATTGATAACGAAAGCCGAATATCTCTCGAGGATCAAGCGCGAGAGCCCCCAACAGGATCAGATTGTAATGGGACCCATGACGGTGCGTACATTCGGGAGTACGGCCATCGTAGTCGGCACTTACTCCGAAAAAAAAGCAAAGAAAGGAAGCCTCGGACTGCAGCGCTGGCGCTTTATTGACACTTGGGTGTACAAAAAAGATGGTTGGGTGTTGGTCGCCGCTGCGGCGGTTCCGCTGTCGAATTCGGAACAGGGCAACTCTTAGTCTTCACTGATCGGCTACGCCTGCGCGCGACAGAAAATGGCGATCATCAAAATTATCGGAGCGGGACTAGCGGGGTCCGAGGCCGCCTGGCAGTGCGCTCGCCGAGGCTTGGATGTGGACCTCCTCGAAATGCGTCCGCTGCGCTCGACGCCAGCTCATCAGACCGCGGATTTTGCCGAACTCGTCTGCTCGAACTCCCTGAAATCGGACAGTGAGAACACTGCTCCGTGGCTGCTGAAGGAAGAGATGCGGCGCGCCGGTTCGTTGCTGCTAGAGATTGCGCGGGAATGCGCGGTCCCCGCAGGGCACGCACTGGCCGTCGATCGGGTAACATTCGCGAGTCGCGTAACCGAAGCAATCTCGCGGGAGTCGCGCATTCGCGTTCGCCGCGAAGAAGTGGGGAAGGTGGATGAGTCGCAGGGTGTAACTATTGTCGCCACTGGCCCGCTGACCTCGGACGCACTCGCGTCCGAAATTGCGCGGCTAAGCGAGGCACGGTCCGAGGCCGAGCGGACGGGGGTGCCCGCTCCACAACATTCTGATTCGCACAGTCCTCACTTGTATTTCTACGATTCGATCAGTCCCATCGTGGAAGCGGACTCGATCGACATGGCGCGCGTCTACCTGGCGGCGCGCTATGACAAAGGATCGGCGGATTACATCAATTGCCCGATGACTCCGGAGGAATACGCTCGCTTCTACGATGCTCTCGTCTCAGCACAGTCCGTCGAAGAGCGCGATTGGGAAAAGCTGAATTACTTCGAGAGTTGCCTGCCCATCGAAGAAATTGCGCGCCGCGGACGCGACACATTGCGCTTCGGCCCGATGAAGCCCGTCGGGTTAATCGATCCGCGCACCGGCAAGATGCCGTACGCCGTGGTCCAGTTGCGGCAGGAGAACTTACGGGCGGATTCCTACAATCTAGTGGGCTTCCAGAATCATTTGAAGTTTGGCGAACAGGCGCGCGTGCTGCGGCTGATTCCGGGTCTGGAGAACGCGCGCTTTTTGCGCTATGGACAAATCCATCGCAATACCTACATCAATGCGCCAAAGTTGTTGCGCGAAACCTTGCAGATGAAAGCACATCCGCAGGTATTCTTCGCTGGTCAGATCTGCGGTGTGGAAGGCTATGTTGAGTCGATCGCAACCGGGCTATTGGCTGGGGTGCACGCTGCCGCGCTGGTTTCCGGAGCCGATATGGCGCTAGCCCCGCGCGCTTCCGCCTTCGGGTCGCTGGCTCACTATGTCGCGCACGCGGATGCAAAAAACTTTCAGCCGGCGAACATCACGTTTGATCTTCTTCCTCCGCTCGCAAAAAAGACTCGCGATCGCAAAGAACGGCATCGCATGCAGTGCGAACTGGCGCTCAAAGAATTCGATGCGTGGATGGATACGGTGGGTACGGCGGCCGTGAAGACGTAGCTCATTAGGGCGAAAGAAGACTGAGGACGCGGAAGCGCCAAGATGTTTGTCGACGTCCCATCTGGGACACGGCGCAGGAAGCCCAGGCCTTCAAGGTTGTATTCTTCCGCGGTCTTAATGGGACGACGGAGGCCGTGACCTTCCCGGGTGGCTATTGGTTCCGCGTGAAGAAAATCACCGCACTCAAACTACGTAGTCGAAATGCCCGGGGGGTGAGTTTACAACGGGGGGAGCAGGGAGGCGGATCGGATAGCAGATTCCTCGCTTTGCTCGGAATGACAAACTCCTGGGGGCGGCGATCCTATTGGTGCTGGCGTTTAGCGGGCAGGAGTGCCCGCTCCACATGATCAAAATCGCTACACTCAAACCATATGGGTCAAAATCCCCACCCGCTGAGAAATGTCCCCGGCAATTGCGGGCGGGGGCGCCCGCGCCACATGATCACGCTAGCAACTTGGCGGCTTCTTTGGCGTAGTAGGTGAGGATGATGGTGGCGCCGGCGCGGCGGATGCTTAGGAGGGATTCCAGCATGACGCGGTCGCGGTCGATCCAGTTATTTTGGGCGGCGGCTTCGATCATGGCGTATTCGCCGGAGACTTGGTAGGCGGCGAGGGGCAGGTCGAAGCGGGCGCGGGCGGCGGCGATTACGTCGAGGTAGGGCAGGGCGGGCTTGACCATGATCATGTCGGCGCCTTCCTCGATGTCGGCTTCGATTTCGCGCATGGCTTCGCGCAGGTTGGCTCCATCCATCTGATAAGACCGGCGGTCGCCGAATTGCGGGGCGGAGTCGGCGGCCTCGCGGAAGGGGCCGTAGAAGCCGGAGGCGAATTTGGCGGCGTAGGAAAGAATCGGCGTGTTGCTGTGGCCGGCGGCGTCGAGGGCGCGGCGGATGGCGGCGACGCGGCCGTCCATCATGTCGGAAGGGGCGATGATGTCGATGCCAGCTTTGGCCAGCGAGACTGAGGTGCGGGCCAGGAGTTCGAGGGAGGCGTCGTTGTCAATTTCGTAACTCGCACGGGCAACGCGGGCCATGCGCGCGGCGGCTTGGGCGATGGCTTTTTCTTTTTCTGCGGGACTCTTGATGCCGACTACGCGGGCGGTGTCCATGGCGTCGACGGCGGCGGCGCCTAGGGATTGCGGACCGGCTTTCACGACTCCGCAGTGGCCGTGCGACATGTATTCGCACAGGCAGACGTCGCCCATCACGATCAGGTCGGGGACTTCCTGCTTGAGTGCGCGGGTGGCTTGCTGGACGATGCCGTCTTCGTCCCAGGCGCCGGTGGCGAGTTCGTCTTTTGCCTCGGGAAGGCCGAACAGAATTACCGAGGGCACGCCAAGGGAGTGGACTTGCTGGGCTTCTTTTACAGCTTCGTCCACCGACAGATTAAAGACGCCTGGCATGGACCGCACTGGCTTGCGGATGCCTTCTCCGGGACAGACGAACATGGGATAGACGAAGGCGTCGGGGGTGAGGCGGGTTTCAGTCACAAGGTTGCGCAGTTCGGCGGTGCGGCGGAGGCGACGAAGACGGGTTGTGGGGAATGCCATGGCGGGTCACCGGAGGGGACGCTGAAGAGATGCCCCTGAGTGATTTTAGAACATCTTTCACGCTGGGAGAGCTTCGATTCCGCGAGATCAAAGTCCCCCTTCGGCTTCGCTCAGGGCAGGCTCTAATCTCGCCAAAGAGCGGCGAGATTAGGATGGGCCACCCTCAGCTGTTTCACCCCGCCAAGGTGACGGAAGTAACCTGCGGGTTTCGGCGGTCCTCGGAATGACGGATTCGGTGCCATAGAATTAAGGACGGATGAATCTGTTTCGGCGCCACGGATGGTTTGCTGCAGCAGCCGGAGTCACGCTGGCTTTTGCCGGGGTGTCGTTTTTTGCCCATAGGAGTGCGGGGCTGGTGGCGTTCGGTGATCTCGCGGAACTGGCGCTGCTGCTGGCCGCGGCCGGGATAGCGCTGAGCAACGCCGTGGCGCGGCCGGGACGGCAGCGCAGTTTCTGGGCATTGATGACGTTGGGGTTCTCGCTGTGGGCGTGCCACCAGACTTCATGGGCCTATCGCGATTTGTTTCTACATCGCCAGATTCCGGATATTTCCGTCTTTGACATCATTCTTTTCTTTCATGTAGTGCCGATGATCGCGGCAGTACTGTGGCGGCCCGATTTGCTGAGGAAGGAAGGCAGAGTTCACGTTAGTCTGCGGAATTTTCTGATGCTGTTGGGATGGTGGATCTTTCTTTACGCCTTCATCGTATTTCCCCATCAGTATGTGGCAAAGGATGTCGGTTTATACAATGTCTGCTACAGGCGGCTTTATCTAATGGAAAACATATTGCTGCTGGCAGCGTTAGGGCAGGCGGCGTGGACCAGTTCGAGTGGATGGCGTCGATTGTATCTGCATTTTTTTTCTGCGGGCCTGCTGTATGCCGTCGGTTCGGGACTGCTGGAGTGGGCCGTGACGAGTGGCAGATACTACTCGGGAAGTCTGTACGACGTTCCCTTTATCGGGACGTTGGCATGGATGGCGGCGACCGCCTGGTCAGCGCGCGAATGGGATCTGCAAAGCCGCGAGATCAGTTTAGATCCGCGGTGGAAGAAAGTAATTCCGCGACTGACAATGATGGCGCTATTGTCGCTGCCGGTGTTGGGATTATGGACTGTATTGCTCGATCAATCGGCCGCTCTGTCGCGCGTGTTCCGCATTGCCACCGTGCTGGCTGCGATGCTGCTGCTGGGCGCATTCGTGTTTCTGCGGCAATACGTTCAAGATCAGGCTCTGATGGCGGTACTGCGGGAGTCGCGGCTGGGATATGAGAGCGAGAAACGCTTGCAGAACGAACTGGTCCAGAAAGAAAAGCTGGCTTCGCTGGGCAACCTGGTGGCGGGAGCGGCGCACGACATCAACCATCCCTTGAACGCCATCATGAGTTATTCGGAGCAACTCTGGGCGAAGGAGCGGCTCACGGAAGAACAGAACTCGCTGGTGCGCAAGATTGTGGATCAGGCCCGCCGGACGCGCGATCTGGTGGCGGACCTGCTGAGCTTTGCGCAGCAATCGCCGGCAGAAAAAATTCCTGTGGACGTCAGCGTGCTGCTGAATCGCGCGACTCAGATGTTGGAATGGCGTCGTTTGCCGGGAGCTATTCGGGTCAGTTTCTCCATTGACGCCGGGTTTCCACGGGTGCAGGGCAATGCTAACCAACTCTTTCAGGCGTTTGTCGAGATCATAGAGAATGCGATGGACGCTTTGGAAGAAGCCGGCGGAGGATCGCTGGAAGTTGCGGCACACCGTGAGGGCAACGAGGCCGTGCTGCTGTTTTCCGATACCGGGCCGGGGGTCCGCGATCCGCAACGGGTTTTCGATCCCTTCTACACGACTAAGCCTGTGGGCAAAGGTACGGGCCTGGGTCTGAGCGCGGTGTATGGAGTGATTCAGGATCATAACGGCCAGATCACCTGCCAGAACAAGCGCGAGGGCGGGGCACTGTTCGTGGTACGACTCCCGGCGGAAGCGCAGAAAGTTTCTGCGGTGAAGGTGGCGCGAGCGGTGGGCCACTGAGCATTGGAATTGCTAAGCGCGGCATTCTGACCCGGGGGCTGTCGCAAATTCGTCTCCCGTTTTCTTAGATCTGTTCGAATCTTTGTCCGCTGGGCTCTTCTGCTCGGTCTTCGATCCTCAGACTTTCCGGCGGTGCTGCGGCCTTCTGCTCCTGTACCATGAAATGCGATGCCTGGTGAGTTGGCGCATAGTTCGGCGCGGGTGTTGGAGTTCGATGCTCTGCGGGAATTGCTGCGGGGATACGCTTCGTCGCCTCTGGGCCAGGAGCGGATTGCCCGGCTGGCTCCGTCGACGGACCACGCATGGATTGAGGGTCAGCAGGAACTGGCGGGCGAGATTCGGGAGTTCCGGCGGGTGGGTGGGCGGTTTGATTTTTCCGGGCTGATCCAGATCAGTCTGCCGGTCGAGAAGTCGCGCATCGCGGGCGCGGCGCTAGAGACTGGCGAGATCCGCGACGTGATTCTGGTCGTCGATCGGGCGGCGGAATGGCGCGAGATTGCGCTGCGTCCGCCGGCGAGTATGAGGTCGGATTGGCGCGGAGTCCGGACGCTCTCGCAGCAGGTCGTCGACTTCACCGAGTTTCTGCGTTTTTTTCGAAACAAAATTCAGCCCGATGGGACTCTGGAAGATAAAGCTTCATCCGAACTGGCACGCATCCGGCGCGAGATTGAAAAACAGCGGCGGTCAATTCAGGAATCGCTGCGGGGATATTTGCGGCGGCTGGCCGAGGGCGGCACGGTGCAGGATGAGCTGGTAACCATTCGCGGCGAACGGTTTGTCATTCCGGTGAAGGTCGAGCAGAAGCGGCGGGTACAGGGCGTGGTGCATGGCGCGAGTTCGAGTGGGCAGACGGTGTTTGTCGAGCCGCTGGAGACGATCGAACAGAATAACGAGCTGGTGCGATTGCTGGATGAGGAATTGGCGGAGATTCATCGCATCCTGCTGGAGATGACCGGGCGCATTGGGGCACGGGCCCAGGAAATTCTGGCTGCGGCGGATGTGCTGGGAGAGTTGGAACTGCAGTTTGCTAAGGCGCGCTTTGCGGAGGATTACAACTGCGTGGCGGTGCGGTTGAGCGGAGGTTCAGAGAGCAGTGGAGAGGACGCCGGGCTTCGCCCAGGGTGGACCCTTCGGCTTCGCTCAGGGCAGGCTCGCGAAGGCGCCCGTCCCCACACGAGCCGTGCCGACACGAGCCGGGTGCTGCTGCATAATGCGCGGCATCCTTTGCTAGAACGCAATCTTAAGCTTAGGGGCGTCGGTGTGGTGCCGATCAGCGTGGAACTGGAAGGGGAGCGGCGGCAACTGATCATCACCGGGCCAAATACTGGCGGCAAAACAGTTACGCTCAAAACTGTTGGGCTGCTTGCTCTGATGGCGCAGTCGGGGCTGCCGGTGCCGGCGGATCGAGCTGAGATCCCCGTGTTTGACGCCGTGCTGGCCGATATTGGCGACTATCAGTCGATCGAGCAAAATCTTTCTACGTTCTCGGCGCATGTCACCAACATTGATTTCATTTCGCGTACAGCGACTTCGCAGTCGCTGGTGTTGCTGGATGAACTGGGGTCGGCGACCGATCCGGAAGAGGGCGCGGCTCTGGCGGTGGCGATTGCTGCATACTTTCGCGAGATTGGGTGTATGACCGTGATTTCTACGCACCACACTTCGCTTAAGGTTTACGCGGCGAATACTCCGGGCGTGGTGAATGCATCGGTGGGTTTCGACGAGGCGACGCTGCAGCCGACATATGAATTGAAGGTCGGAGTGCCAGGAGCGTCGGCGGGCATCAACATTGCGCGGCGGTTGGGACTGAATCAGGCCATTATCGAAAGCGCACGATCGAAACTCGGGACTCAGGCTCGTGATGTGGGACAATTCCTCGACAAGCTGCATGCCGATCTGCGCGAAGCGGAAAGCGACCGCTTGCGCCTCAAAACGCGAGAACAGGAATTGGAGCGCGAGAAGGCGCATCTTGCGGCGGAAGGACGCAAGGAGCAGCAGGCGAAAGTGCGCGAGATGGAAAAGAAACTGGAAAGCGTGTTGCGCGATTTCGAATATCAGGCGCGCGAGGCGGTGCTTGCGATTCAGGATCGAGCGGCGGCGCAGAAACTTTCCAAGGATGCAGAACGCCGGGTGGCGAAGTTGCGGCGAGAGTTTCGCGAGCAGTTCGATTCCAGCGTGGTGGCGCATTCGACCGGCGCCGATCAGGGCGATCCGCACGCGCAGCCGCGGGTGGTGAAGCAAGTCTCTGAAGGCGACACGGTGAAGCTGAAGTCGACGGGGCGTCCAGCGCGGGTGGTGCGCAAGGTTGACGACAGTCACTTTGAAGTGCAGATGGGCGCGATGAAGATGAAGATCGCGCGGGACGATATTGCAGAGGTGCTGGTGACCGGTCAGGCTATGGTGGGCGACTCTCCGGTGAAAGCGGCGCGGGCGCGGGGAATTTCCGTCTCACTCGAAAACGAGGGCGGGACGGTGCCCAGCGAGATCAATGTGATTGGGCGGACCGTGGACGAGGCCTCGCGGGAAGTCGAGAAGTTTGTGGATCGCGCATTTCTGGCAGGGCTGCCGCGGGTGCGCGTGGTGCACGGCAGCGGCATGGGAATTCTGCGGAAGGCTTTGCGGCAGTTGTTGCAGGAGCATCCGCATGTGGCGACGGTGGCGGAGGCGCCGCAGAATGAGGGTGGAGGCGGGGCGACGGTGGTGGAGTTGAATGTATAGACTCTCGAAAGGGTAGAAATGAAGTCGTCTAAGAAAAACCAAATGCCGCAACTTGAGCGCGACACCGAAGCTTACTACGAAAATATGACTGAGGAAGAATTGAAGGCGGAGCGTGATCTTGAGAATGCAATTGTCGGAGCGGGTACAGCAGTTGATGTGGACGAAGAAGAGTAGACTATCAACTCAATTCAAGAACCGCCTATCCGTCACTGGGTACTGATCCTTTCTCTCGATTAAAGAAACTCAGCGACCGGAGGGACTCCGTGCTGATTGCTCCTTTGAGCAGCAAAGGACCGCAGGGGGCGACCGTGATCGAGATTGCTCCCGGCGAAACCGGATTGCCGGGGCCATCCTTCGTGAAAGGGCATTACATGCAGGTCCTCTCCAAGCGGGCGCAGCTCAGTCAGGAGAGACGCATTCTTTCCGGGACCCGCATGCGAGAAATCGTACTGGCGATTCGCCGCAGCTTCGATCCGGACGCGCCCTGGCCGGGGAAATGATCAGCCAGTTTTGCGAAACAATTTGCAACAGCATTCTTACGTCGGAGACGAGGTACTTCAGAATGACGGCGGCTCAGGCCTCAGGACTCGGCCTCATCCCGACTGCTGCGCCGAGCTCGTGGAGGACCCCACCGCTTTGCGATGTATCGACCAATGATCCCTGCTCCGAATCGCCTGCATCCGTTGTACACTGTTCCCGCTCAGCCTGATCTGGGCACATCGACTCTCTCGAGGAACCCCCGAGGAACCCCCGAGAGTTCAGCGACGTTTATCGTGTCCAATATCGACGACAGCTATTCACGACAGGCACAGATAAACTGGCCGGCACTATTATGCCGGCGAGAATGTCGTCTGGAGAGGTAAACCGCTTCGGTCCAAATACGCAACCAAGGATGCGAAGCTGACGCTTGGCGGCATACCGGTCGCTGTCTTCATGACTCTTTGGATGTCGATGGCCTTGAGAATTCCGAAGAAAGACGGTCCGGTGGCATGGGCTTTTCCTGCGCTCGGAATGCTCTTCGTCCTTCAAGCTCTTTACCTGCTGGTTGGTCACTATCTGCGGAACTGGCTGGAATGGAAAAATATTGAATACGCGGTCACGAGTAGGAGGACGATCATTCGCCGGGGCCTTTGGCGAGTTTCCGAGGTGAGTCGGCCACACTCTGATTGTCCGATTGAGGTCCGCGCCAGCGCCGACGGCGCGGTCGGTTCCGTAATATTTCAAGCCCGGGGCAAACCCAATCTCAACGGATTCAGTCAGCAAATAAGCAGTATGTTCAATCCAGAACTCAGAACTGGAGAGTTTGGCCTTTACGCGTTGGAGAAGCCGGCCGATGTTTACCGCATTATTCTCGGCCAAGCCAGTGCCTCTCCGAAGGGCGACAAAGAAACAGCCTGACACTGGGCTTTTCGAGAGGGCCCGTTTTCCTCTGCTCTCCACGAGTTAGACGCCGTATCCACAGCTTCTCCACAACAATCCGGCCGCTGTATATTTCAATCAGCGGCGTTTTACCTCACAATTCCAACGGAGAAGTTTGTCTCTAAATGGCGAACCCTGGCGATTTTGCGTACACGGTGAAGCAGCACGCGGATATTGTCCGCATCGTCGGCGATTACATCAAGCTGAAGAAGGCGGGGGCGCAGAATTACTCGGGGCTGTGTCCGTTTCATGGGGAGAAGACGGCGTCGTTTTCGGTGCATGCGACGCGGCAGTTTTATCACTGTTTCGGCTGCGGGGTGTCGGGGGACGTGTTCAGCTTCGTGCAGAAAGTCGAAAACATCACTTTTCCTGAGTCGGTGCGGATGGTGGCGCAGAAGCTGGGGATACCGCTGCCGAAGGCTGCGTATTCAACTCCGGGCGAGGCGAAGGAGGCGCGGCTACGGGGGCAGTTGCTGGATGTTCATGAGCGGGCGGTGGCGTTTTTTCAGGAGTGCTTGCGGCGTCCGGAAGGGGCGCGGGCGCGGGAATATCTGGCGGGGCGCGGGCTCGATCAGGAAATGATTGCGCGGTTTCGCATTGGGTACGCGCCGGATTCGGGATTTCTTTTGCGCGATCGGCTGAAGGGGGAATTCAGCGAAGAGGTGCTGCGGGAGAGCGGGTTGTTTTCGTGGAAGCAGGAGGATGGACGTCAGACCTCGGACCTCGGACCTCCGCCAAGCCGAGGTTCCTCGCTCCGCTCGGAATGACAATACTGAAGGCGATGGCAACGGAAGCGCTGTTGTTCCCTCAGGGGCTGAGGTCCGAGGTCCGACGTCTGAGGTCCGACTTGCTGCCATGTACTCCAAGTTCCGCAACCGCGTGATGTTCCCGATCGCCAGCGAGGCGGGGAAGGTGATTGCGTTTACCGGCCGTACGCTGGCGACGGACGAAAAGTCTGGGCCCAAGTATTTGAATTCGCCCGAGACAACGATCTACTCCAAGAGCCGCGTGCTGTTCAATCTCGACGTGGCCAAGGAGTGGGTGAAGAAGTTTGACTACGCGATTCTGGTTGAGGGGCAGATGGATTGCATTTCGGTCTATGCCGCCGGATTTCACAACGTGATCGCCAGTTCGGGGACGGCCTTCACCGAGCTGCAGGCCAAGCTGCTGGGGCGGTTCAGCAAGAATGTGGTGGTGAACTTCGATCCGGATACGGCGGGAGCGAAGGCCACGGAGCGCACGTTGGGCCTGCTGGTCGAGGAAGAATTTCAGATCAAGGTGCTGACGCTGGAACAAGGATTCGATCCCGATCTCTATATTCGGCGCAAGGGAAAAGAGGCTTACGGGGAGGCACTGAAGCATTCGCAGAAGTTCTTCGATTATCTCATTGAACGTGCGCGTTCGCAATTTCCGGTGCGCAGCGCTGACGGCAAACACAAGGCCGTCAATTATCTGTTGCCGCATATTCAGCGAGTGCCCAGCCGGATTGTGCGCGACGAACTGGCGCAGGAGATCGCGCAGAAGTTGGGCATCGATTCGGCGGTGTTGCGGCAGGAGTTGCGTCATGCGGCGGGGACGCGCTCGACTTCCGCTAGTCAAGGCCCTGGCGGAGGCGCAGGTCACTGACGCAGAAAAAGTTCTGATTCGCGCGCTGGCGTCGGTGCGGCAGATGCAGCCGGGCGAGGAACATATTTCTGCGCGAGATGGGGCGGAGGAGGAGTTCGATCCGGCGCGGCAGGCGCAGTTTGTTCTGCAGAACGAAGGGCTGCATCGTGGACTGGCGACCGAGTCGCTGGCGGAGTCTCTGCTCAGTGATTCTCGGTTAAATGCGGGGCGCGAATGTGCCGATGTGCTTGAAGTGCCTGCCACGGAGAGCGATCGCCGAATGCTGGCGTCGATTTTGCTGAAAGAAGATGAGGATCTAACGGCAGAAGTGTTGGAAGCCGCGGTCCGCGCGTTGCGGCGTATTCATTTGCGCCGACGGCAGGAAGACGTTCAGCAGGAACTTAAAAAGCCCGGTCTGGCTGCGAACAAAGAACGCCTGCGGGAATTGCTGACGGAACTTGGAACGAATCAGCCGGGCACTGCGCGATCCTGGTTTAGCCGAAAGCAGTCTGGCGAAAATGGCCTGAAACGCTGGTGCCGAGAAAACAGCGTGAAACAAAAAACGGCTCGGCAGGCCATCTAAGTATTTAAGAGAATTGTAGATAGCGGCGGGTACGGGAGATCAGGCGGGCATCCGATAGACGGCACAGCACTTATGTGCTAAACTCTGTAAGTTTGTGCGAGACGCACATTCCCGCACATTCCCGCACAACACCCACATTCCCACCTTTTAAGGAACTGTATCACACGCTCCTGTGGAGCGGAATAACGAAGTTTAAGGACACACCTTTTGGCTCTTGAAGATAAGTTCGACGACATTAAAAAGCTGATCGATACAGGCAAAGAGAAGGGATATCTCACCTACGACCAGGTCAACGACCTGATCCCGCACGATGTGCACAGTCCCGAGGACCTGGATGATCTGCTGACCACCATCGGTACGCAGGGAATCGACGTCCTGGAAGGGCCCAAGCTGCCCTCTGCCACGCTCGATAAGAAATTCGACGAATCCGAAGAAGGCGAAGACGTCGAGCTCGACCTGACCCCTGGAGCTCTGGAAAAAACCAACGATCCCGTCCGCATGTATTTGCGCGAGATGGGAACTGTGCCGCTGCTTACGCGCGAAGGCGAGGTGGAAATCGCCAAGCGCATTGAGCGCGGACAACTGCGCGTGCTGAAGGCATTGTCGCGTTCGCCCATTGTGATTCGCGAATTGCTGGCGATGGGCGAGGACCTGAAGAAGGGCGTGCGCTCGATCAAGGAAGTGGTCACCTTCGATGAGGAAGAGATCACCGACGAGATCCTGCAGAATCGCCTGAATGAGTTTACCGGCAAAATCGACGACATGGCCAAGCTGTATAAAAAGGCCGCGCTGCTCGAAGAGAAGTACGCCGAAGTTTCGCTGAAGAAAAAACCGAAGGATCATCGCCGGGCGCGGCGCAGGCTGGCGCGTGGCATTGTTGCGGTGTCGCAGGCGGTACGCAAACTCGGTTTCACGAACGCCGAACGCAAGCGGCTGATTGAACGCCTGAACAAGACGGTCGACGGCATGCGTTCGCTCGACCGCCAGACCCAGAACCTGGAGCGCAAGGCCGACGCCACCCGCAGCGAGGAGCAGAAGAAGGAATATCGCCGGCAGGCTCGCGCCATTCGTGGCGAAGTCGAAAAGCTGGAACTCGAAACCGGCGTGTCGTTTCCGGAGCTCAAGCGCACGCAGCGCGAGATCATCCAGGGCGACATGGACGCGGAGCACGCCAAGCGTGAGCTGATTGAAGCCAACCTACGCCTGGTGGTTTCGATTGCCAAGAAATATACGAACCGCGGACTGCAGTTTCTCGACCTGATTCAGGAAGGCAACATCGGCCTGATGAAAGCTGTCGACAAGTTCGAATACCGGCGCGGCTACAAGTTTTCCACCTATGCGACGTGGTGGATTCGGCAGGCCATCACCCGCGCCATCGCCGATCAGGCGCGTACGATTCGTATCCCAGTGCACATGATCGAGACGATCAACAAGCTGATCCGTACCTCGCGGCAGTTGGTGCAGGAACTGGGACGCGAGCCTACCGTCGGAAGAAATCGCCAAGCGTATGGATATTCCGGTGGCGAAAGTGCGCAAGGTGCTGAAGATTGCGCAGGAACCGATCTCTCTTGAAACCCCGATTGGCGAAGAGGAAGATTCGCATCTGGGCGACTTCATCGAAGATCGCGGCGTGGTTTCTCCGGCGGAGGCGGTCATCAACGTGAACCTGAAGGACCAGACGGGACAGGTCCTGCGCACGCTGACGCCGCGCGAAGAGAAAGTCATCAAGATGCGCTTCGGCCTGGAAGACGGCAGCGAGCACACTCTGGAAGAAGTCGGGCAGTCGTTCGCGGTGACTCGCGAACGCATCCGCCAGATCGAAGCCAAGGCGCTGCGCAAGCTGCGGCATCCATCGAGGTCGCGGAAGCTGCGGGCGTTTATGGATGGGGTGCGGGACTAAGGAGCATTTACCACTGAGTCACAGAGACACGGAGAGAAAACGAAAGAAAGGACGCGGCTTCGGCTGCGCCCTTTATGCTGAAATGATTCGGCAGTCTGTTCGATTTCTTGAAGGCGTCGTTCAGTATTCATGAAAGCCCGAGTGCTCTCGGGGCTTTTGCTTTTAATCCCATGTAGTGCCAGCGCTCGTGGCAGCCTGGGAGGTAGCGAAGCCAAAGATGGGCCAAACCTGTCAGTGAGGTTATTTCACTTCGACGTTCATGCGCATCCAGGGATGGATACAGCATTCGAAATGATGTACGCCTTTCGACAGGCCCGTGATCTGGACTGAGCTGCCTTGAAGAAGCCGGGTCTTGGCCACCGCAACTCTTGAAAAGCCGCCGGCACATTCGGGAACCGTTGCTTGTCCGCCGTTCAGACGGCGCTATGAAGCCGCCGCCGAAGTTCGCAACCTCGGTGAAGGTGTGCGGTTCGCCCCCCTGGTCGACTACGCTGACAATGGTTCCTTCTTTAATCTTGAGCGTGTCCGGTTCGAAGTCCCAATTAGGGTCCGGAGTTCCGGCCGCTGCTTCTGCGAACAAGTTGGAGAACGTCGTGGAATATCCAAGGGCGATGTTTTTGCAGAAGTCGGGCCCCAGCGCGGCGTTAAAAGTGGCCGGATCGCATTCGTCCAGGGCAACGACCTGTGCGACACGCGCCGAATCTTCATGCGATCGGCGGTCGTGCTCTGGGTCAGCTTGTGCAAGCGCGAGCATTGCGACGGCAAGCATCAAGCCGCCAGCAACTAGACAGAACTTCGCTATAGTACTTCTCATTGTTTTCACTGTGATCTCCTATGTCGGCGATTCAGGATGGTGCGCTCGTTACGGCGCGGCCGACTCGCTACCTGGAGTTCCGGCCACCGCTCGTATGCAAGCGTCAGATTCCGCAGCGACTCTCGCCGGAAAGCTCGAAACCGTCAATGCTTCGTGTCTCCATCAATCCCCAAAGTTTTCTCCATTGCTAAGCTATTGATAAAGAATGTGTTATCAGTCTCGATGCGAGACGGGTGCCACGAACGGTCCCGGGAATTAGGAACTGTGATAGGCTTTGCTGGGTTTCTTGGAAGTCTCCCATGGCCGCCACGGCGCCGCTTACCCAAACACTTCGCTTCGACGTTTTTGAATTGGATACCCGTGCAGGGGAGCTGCGTAAACGCGGCGTGAAGTTGCGCCTGCGAGGCCAACCACTGCAAGTCCTCGCTATATTGGTGGAGCGAGCCGGCGACGTCGTGACTCGCGAAGAACTTCAGACGGCAAATCTGGTCTGCCGACACCTTCGTCGATTTCGATCATAGCCTTCACAACGCGGTTGCCCGCATTCGCGAAGTGCTGGGCGATTCGGCTGAGAAGCCGCGCTACATCGAAACGCTGCCTCGCCGGGGATACCGGTACATCGGTCCCGTAGAAGATTTCCGAACACAGCGGTTGGGCACAGAAACCGGCGACCAGACGAGTCAACCGGTGACCCTCGTTCCATCTCCAAAGCGGAAGAGAACTCTCGTCCTTGTTCTGGGCGCTCTTTTTGCGCTGGGACTCGTGGCCTGGACAACGACGTGGCGCTATCTCCACGCCAGAGCGGCCGTTCCACCGATACACTCCCTTGCTGTCCTGCCCCTCGATAATTTGTCCGGCGATCCGTCAGAGGAGTTCTTCGCAGATGGCATGACGGACCAGTTGATCACGGACCTCGCTAGAGTCGGCTCGCTGCGCGTCATCTCGCGAACATCCGTCATGCGATACAAAGGCGCCAAGAAGGGTCTGCCGGAAATTGCACGAGAATTGAACGTCGACGCCATCGTTGAAGGATCGGTCATTCGTTCGGGTCAACGAGTGCGTGTCACCGCCCAACTCCTCCAGGCACCCACGGATCAGCACCTCTGGGCAGAGACATACGACCGCGATGTCGGCGATATCCTGAGGCTACAAGCTGAGGTGGCGGACGCCATAGCGCAGCAAGTCCGCGCAAAACTCACTCCAACGCAGCAGTCTCAGGCGCACACCGTAAACCCGGGAGCGTACGATGCCTATCTCAGAGGGCGTCTTTACTTTGTCAATGAGTTCACCAAACCTGATTCACTCAAGAAGGCGCAAGGCTACTTCGAAGAGTCGATCCAGAAAGACCCAAACTTCGCTCTTGCGTATGCGGGACTGGCAGACACTTACGTCTACTTGGCGTTTGCGGGAGCTTTGCAAAAGGATCAGGCCTACCGGTCAGCCAAGGAGGCATTAGCCAAAGCACTTGAACTGGACGACAGCATCGGCGAAGCCCACGACACGCTTGGATTGCTGAGTTCCGAGTTTGACTGGGATTGGGACACTGCCGATCGAGAATTCAACCGTGCCATCGCTCTCGCGCCGAGCTACAGTTGCGCGCATGAAGATCGCGCCATTTTTCTCGCGTTAATTGGCCGACGAGCCGAAGCCCTCGCTGAGATCACCAAGATCGACCAATTGGACTATGGTTTCAGTGCGGCGCATACGGAATCAACGACCTACTATGAGCTGGGGGATTACCCTGACTTGATTGAAGCAAGTAGGAGAGCCCTGCTTGTGGACCCGAAGGATTGGTTTCAACACTACACTCTCGGCGTCGGCTACGAAGGTACGGGCAAGGTGCAGGAAGCCATCTCGGAGTATCGGAAAGCGATTGAGATGTCAGGTGGCCCTCAGAGTGTGGTGGCGCTGGCACACGCCTATTCAGCAGTAGGCAGAGAAAGCTGAGGCGGAGAAGATCCTTCGCGATCTGGAGCGCAAATCAAAACAGACCTCTGCTTCGCCATACACAATGGCCACGATCTACGCCGGCCTCGGCGATAACGACAAGGCGTTCGACTTCCTGGAAAGAGCTTATTCGGAGAAGTCTTTCGACCTCTCCTCCTCACTAAAATCTGACTTGGTGCTGGACAGCTTGCATCCTGATCCTCGTTTCCAAAATCTTCTTGGCCGCATAGGTTTGAACTAGAACCAGCGCTAGGAAGTTTGACTTGCTGCTGCGGTTTTGTTTTGGCGGCTCCGGGGAATTCTCACGTCCTCGCGATAATCTCCGGTCTGACCCTAGATTTGAAGCATTGTCTCGGCGAGTCGGCCTCCCGCGGCGAGCGCTTTCGCAGTGACAAAGAATGAAGCGAGGCGTGGCATCTTTTGCGGGAAGGTACTGTGCTTCGGGACAGAGCACTCCCACTTCTCGCAAAAGAGGCGAGAAGTGGGGCACCCGGCTCTTATCGGGGAAACCCGGAAATGGGGCATCGCGGGAGATTAGTTCGCAGTTTTCCTCGGACTTCCACAGGGAAGATACGTCCTCCACAGCTTCTTCACAACAGCACAGAGTTTTTGTGTTGCGAGCCGCAACCATCTGGCTGAGAGTGGATGCAGCGAAACGTGAGAGTTCCTGAGCTTGTCGAATGATTGCGGCAGAGCCAGCGGCGACCGGTGATTCTCGAGGGTGAATTGCCCGACGGAATCCCAGAAAAGTGCGCGAGTACGAACTGGTTGCCCGGGCGTGGCGGCCTCCTCCCCCACTCTGCTCTTCGGAGCGGGAACAGGGCCGCTGGCCAACCGCGCGGTTGCAGAATCGTGATCGCGAGATCATGAATCTAGTAACGGGCTTTGGCAAATGCGGCGGCACTCTTTTGGAGCGCTGTCGGGTGTCGGGCTGGAGCGTCATTCCGCCGCCATGCGGTGACAAGTCGAGCAGGAATCCACGTTACCATGCGGCTCGGGTGGCTGGCCCGGGCCGCATTTTTTTTGTTCTCAGCTGCGAGCTTCCAGCTACGACTTACTTTTCGGCCGCCACGCGATCACGACCGCTCACAGTAACGGACTTGTTTTCTAACGGTTTCCACAACATACCGCGGACCTTCACAGCTTCTTCACAATTCATTTGGCGTTTCGCTTTGTCTTCGCTTATGCTGAAACGTTAAACAGGTCAAAGTGCAGTACACTTCATGGCAACTACCGATTACAGCATCAGTACTCTTCCGGCCAACGTAGAAGCCGAGCGCTCGATCCTGGGCGCGATCTTGCTCGATAACTTTGCCTACAACCAGGCCGCGGAACATTTGAGGATTGAGGACTTTTCGCTCGATTCTCACCGCCGCATTTATTCCCGCATGGTCGATCTGGCGGAGTCGTCGCGGCCGATCGACATGATCACGCTGATCGAGGAGCTCGACCGGCACAAGGATCTGCAGCCGATCGGCGACGTGGCGTATGTGTCGAGCCTGGTCGCTGGTGTTCCCGACCGGCCGAGCATTGAGCACTACGTCAAGATTGTGCGCGACAAGGCGCTGCTGCGTGGCCTGATTTCCGCTGCCAGCACGGCCATTGCGCGGGCATCGGACCAGGGAGACGCCGCTGAAGATGTACTGAGCGACGCCGAGGCCGCCATCTTTCAACTTTCGGACAAGCGTATTGGGCGCGGGTTCATGGGCGTGCAGGAAATTGTGCGCGAATCGTTTGGCTCGGTCGACGCTCTGCTGCAACGCGGCCAGCGGATCACAGG
>CAVPFI010000003.1:0-45760 GCA_963703685.1 uncultured Acidobacteriaceae bacterium
GCCCTTGGCCTATAACCACCACTCTGGTGAAATTTGGCCACCAGAGCGCCGCGAATCGCGGCTCGTCCAAGCTTCCCTGTACCCAGTTAAGCTGCTAAGAAAAATGCAATTAGAGGAATCGTCTCTGCCCACTCTCCATTGGCACTCGGCCTGCACTCTTTTAACAGCAGCGTACTCGTATGATCCGTCAACTGAGCTCTGGCCAGAAGAAGACCACTGTCACAAACCAACTCTAATAGGGGGATGCCCCGCCAGCTTGTATGGGTCGAAGAAGGGCGCTTTCACGGCTTTGCTTGCTCGGAATGCTCCTGGCGGTTTGAGCCTTCTGCTGCGCCCACGGGTAAATCTTTCGACGAAATGATGAAGAACTTCGAGTTGCAGCGCGACAAAGAGTTTACCTCCCATGTTTGCGCCGATCACCCGAGAACAAAACGCTCAATCTAATTCAAACTTTAGCAGTTCACCTCACTGCGCTTGAGAGGCCACTCTTTAGGCACCTTGGGGCGTACTTCGAGATTTTGTTAGAGACCGTTAGGGAGGCTAATGACTGACCAGGATGCTTCAAGATCCCAGAACATAAAATATCCACACTGGCAGCGCGAGTTTGAAGCTGCACTTCTCGAAGGGGACCCGCAGACGTTGCGGCAGCGCGTGGATGCCGCAGAAACAGCTATTTTTCTGCGGTCGCAAGCATTGGTCGGGAACGCTCAGGGACACGCGGAGCGGCAAGCCATTTCTGACGCTATACGCACTCTGCGGGCCATCCAGAAGGAAAAGCTAGGCTATCCGGATTGGAACAAATAGCAGCAGCCAGCCCGCCGGTTTTAAGCATCCAATTTCCGCTGTAGTGGCAAACCAATGGCGAAGAAGCGCGTTTTACTTGTGGATGACAACTCCGGAGTGCGTTCCTTGGTGCGCCAACTATTTGAACTAGAGCCTGATTATGAAATTGCAGGGGAAGCAGAAAACGGGCAAGACGCGGTTGAGAAAGCTGAAAATCTCAAACCTGACCTAATCATCCTGGACCTCTCTATGCCCATCATGACTGGGCTCGATGCAGCACCGCTGCTCAGGAAACTTTTGCCCGATACGCGGATTATTTTGTTCACGGTCCAACAAGGAAGTGAAGTTGAACGGCTAGCACGTGCGGCTGGGATACACGCGGTTGTTCCAAAGGATCAGGCAGCGTCCAACCTGATTCTCCAAGCTCAAGTCTTGCTGGCGTCGGTAAAGCAGGAACACCATCCTGCCAAGCTTCGCAACGCCAGTTAGGGACTCAACACGCAGCAGCTTCCGTCACTATGGAACCAACGCCGGCGGGTAGCCCAGGCTTTGCCGGCAGCAGCAACACAGTGGGTGCCCCGTCCTTCGCGTTTTTTGCGAAGGGCGGGTACCACGAAGGCCTGCAGCCGTGAAGCTACGCCACCCGATCCCGGAACGAAATCATGGGCCATCCCTGATTCACCCGTACCAGCCCGGACTCTTCGAGAAGATAGAAACGGTAACTGCTCCAGCGCCACTGCTCGGGCGTTTCCACCAGTCCGCGCTTTACCGGGTTGCGATGCATGTACCTGAGTTTCTCCACGCGCTTCTTCGTCGTCCATACGTTGAAGTCATAAAAACGCGCCTGCCAGAACGCTCTTTGCTGGGGCTCGTTTCCAAATAGGTTGCGTTGACGCGGGTTCCTCCGTTTGCGCTTGGGCAACAAAGCGCGGGCCGTGCTCTGCTTCAACACCTGCATCACCGTCGACGGAGTTCCGACCTCGGGTTCAGTCAAAAGAAGGTGGATATGTTCCGGCATGACGACGTATCCGACGACCACGAACCGGTAGCGCTGGCGTGTCTGTTCCAGAATCGAGAGGAAGAGGTCGCGACTGCGCGCGGTGCTCAGAAAAGGCAATCGCCGGTAGCAGGAGGAGGTGATAAAGTGCAGGTGATGCGCGCCGTAAGTGCGATGCAGTCCGCTGGGCATGACAACCCTATGGTACCGGCAGCATCGTACCCGCCCTTGCACAGAACGCAAGAGCGGGGCACCCACAGTTCCGGAACGGGAACGGAAAACACGGGAGGCTGGGCCACCCGCCCACGAGGTAATAGACTATGCATTGGAATCAGAATGGGCAACCGACACTGCATACTCTGTCTCGGTCGCCGTAGCAGAAGATGGGATCCCAATCGCAGGACAGCTTATTCTGTTGTTCGAAGTAACATACACCGCTGGCGAAGTGTACGTGGAGTATCAGGAATGCAAAAACGGAGGTTCCTAGGGGTAGACCAATGGGCCGATGTTCATCTTGCGGGGTTGATTTGCCAGGACATGAGGAGCTCTGCCAGAAGTGCGCCCGGTACGGGGCATTAGCCGCTCCACAGGACAGCTTTCGACATAGCTGGACCACCTACATATATTTGCCGCTCTGCATACTTCTCTCTTATGTGTTTGTCACGTACGTGCCGGCCCCTGTGGCGGTAGGCGTCCTCCTGGTGGGCCTTGTGGTCATCTGGTATCTTTTTTGGGGGGCTTACTCGAAAAGACCAAGGAAGAGATATAGAACACCGCAGGAAACCTTTTGCCTCATTCTTGGCCTCTGCTGTGGCGTGGTGTGGAAGATAACTGGCGCGGAGGTTTGGGGAAGGCTCGCCATAGCGTGCATAATTGCGGCCGGCGGCTATCGGGCTGTCTACAGAGTCATCGATCGAATCAAGATGGCTGCGGGTGGCCCAGGCCCCGGGAAGAGCTAAGGTCTGGGGCTTCGATTCCGGCGGGTGGCCCAGGCTTTTGATCTTCCTGCCATCACCAACAAAGTGGGTGCCCCATCCTTGCGTACTTTGCAAGGTTGGGAGGCGATGCTGCCGGTGCCACCTGATTTGTGATATACCGCGGCCTGATCAACAAACTTGCGCCAGCATCCCCGACTCCCGCCCTTCGCAAAGAACGCGAAGGACGGGGCACCCAGTGCGGTGGCGATGCCAAAGAGATCAAAAGCCCGGGCCACTCGCCCCCAGGCTTTGATCTTGCCCACAGTGCCGACCGAGTCGGTAATATAGCCATGAAGCGAACATCTATGCTCATCCAGAAAAAAATTCCGTCGGGACTTTATCCACAGCTTACACAGGCTCCAACGCGGACCTACGCTGAGTTCTTGAACTTTTTCCGGGCGGTCTCACCATTGATGACAACCTGACTGCTCGCGCTATTCGTGACACCGTGCAGTACGCCATGTTTACGACCGCTGTCATGAGTGGGCATCTCACTAGGACGAAGAACACGTCCATACCAGATGAGTTCCTTGTAGATGTTCACCTGACAAAATCAGGATTGGAAATCGTTCAAAACGTCTGGGATCGGATATTCTCCGAAGGGGCAATCATCCAAGCTCGAAAGAGTGTTTCAGAGGACGACCGACTGCATCCGCATGTAGGTGTGGTCATTGTTAAAGACGGCACGGTTCTTGCCACCGGCCATCGTGGCGAATCAGGAGAGGGAGATCACGGCGAGTATTGCGCTTTGAAGAAACTGAGTGCCGCTGAAATAGAAGGCTCGACGGTTTACACGACGCTGGAACCTTGTTCCAGTCGCAAGCCGCCGAAGAAGCCATGCACTCCAACGCCTGATCGAAGGCAACGGTTGCGCAAGTTGTCTACGGCATGGCAGACAAGCACGAATCAGTGTACGGACACTCTTCCCTTGTCGAAGCCGGTATCGAGATCGGATTTTTCCCGAACGATTTGATGCCAGAACTACTTGAATTGAACCAAGAATGGGCTGACTCGCTTCGCACCACGCCTATCATTCCGCCGAACAACACGAGTCCCGCTGCCTTACGTCATTTACTATAAACCGGGAACTTCGATGGCGGACAACATCTCGTTCTTTGTTCGACCACCACACGGCGCCGGCAGACCCTACACGTTGGAAGATGCTTCGAAAAACGTTCTAGCGTCTGCTAAGACTGTTCAGGACATTTCGGTTGACTGGAAGTCATTCGATGCCCGCAAAGTGGGGCCAGAAGGATACAAACGTCAGAACGTGTTCAGCAGCCATCCACTTTTGAGTCTTCCCTAATATCGCGTTCGCTACACAAGCCACCTTCCGCACAGCCTCCTTTTCCACAGCCTTCCACAGAAAAAAATCCATCACTTGTGACGAGCAACCTTGACCGAGGATACAGGGAGCGCACAATGGAACGGTGCGCAGTGGCAAAAGCGGCGACGTATCGGCGATGGCGAAATCCAAGCGGCCAGCTAACTCTTTATTCTGGAAGATTTTACCTGTAAATCCTTTATCCCCAAGATTTTACCGGGACCAGGCGGTATCTAAGATCGGGCAAGCCCAGCAGAATCAAGAATTTGGCCGACTTAGCGCAAAAAAAAATAATCGGTATGAATCCCAGGGACAGGAGACCAGGGCGGAGGTGCGCTCCACAAGGTGCCGTGGCGAGAGTCGGCGCGCGGCGCCAGCCTGCCCTGTCTCATTCCGTCGATCAGCTGGCTCTGCGAAATGCTTTCTGGATCAGCGTGTAACGCGCCGCTCCGATCATGCCGCAGTCGTCGTTCGTCACGATCTTGACCGGCATGTCTTTCAGGATTGCCGCCATGCGGCCTTTGTCCAGGAAAGATTCCATGAACACGGGGTCCTTCATCTTGGGTGCGATCTTCGCCGCAATCACGCCGCCGATGAAAATTCCTCCCGTGGACATGAAGTTCAACGCGCAGTTGCCGGTCTGCGCGCCGAAGATGCTGACGAAAATCGACAGCGTCTGCTCGCAGATCGAGGCCTTGCCTTCCAACGCAAGTTTCGAGATCAGCGCCGGAGGATCGGGGGCGGCGGCCATCTCGGTTCGCAACCATTCCGGCTCTTCTTCTTTGTGCGTATCCCGCAGAAAGTCGTAAATATTCCTGATCCCTGGGCCGGAGAGAACACGCTCGCAGCTGATGCGGCCGTACTTCTTCTGCAGGTAGACCAGCAACTCCGTCTGCAGCGCGTTCCGGGGCGCGAAGTCGGCGTGGCCTCCTTCACAAGCAAAAGGATGATGCCGGAAGCCGTCCCAGTAAAGCCCCGCCATCCCCAGCCCGGTTTTGGCCGAGATGACGGCGCGGTTGCCTTCTGCGTCTTCCGTGCCCTCGCTCAACGGGATGAAATCTTTTGTTTCCAGGCCATCGATTCCGTACGCGTAAGCTTCGAGATCGTTGAGCAATCCCACGGAAGTCAGTTTGAGTTGCTTGGCCACTTCCCGCGCATCGATGGTCCAGGGCAGGTTGGAAATCTTGCTGCGTCCCGCGCGCACCGGCCCGGCCACGCCGAGGCATGCGCTGTGGACAGGGATGCCTTCGGTTTTTATGAAGTCAGCAAGAATGCCGGACAAGCCGTCATGCTGCTGGCTCACATAATTTTTTTCCACCACGCGTTGCAGCCGGCTGCCTTCGGTTTCGAATGCGGCCAGCCGGGTGCGCGTCGCGCCAATTTCACCGGCGAGAATCATTGCTCAATAAGAATCATGGTTCAATTCTCCTCCATTGGCGGCCATCCTGTTCGAGCAGTTGATCGGCCTCGGCCGGCCCCCAGCTGCCGGACGCATAATTGGGAAACTTGCGCGGAGGCAGCGCCCTCCACACGTCCATCACCGGATCCACAACTTTCCATCCAGCTTCGACCATATCCGCGCGCTGGAATAAAGTCGCATCGCCGATCATGCAGTCATACAACAAAACTTCGTAGCCGGTATAGGCGTCCGCTCCAAAATACTTCGTATATTCGAAACTCATGTCGACCGATCCCACCCGCAGAAGAGGCCCGGGAATCTTGGCGCCAAAGCTCAGCGAGATTGCTTCCACCGGCTGAATCTGGATCACCAGCGTGTTGGTATGCAACTTGTGAAATGGAGCCTTGCGAAACAGCTCAAAGGGCGTACGTTTGAACTGGATGGCAATCTCGGTGTGGCGCTGCGCCAGCCGCTTGCCGGTACGAAAATAAAACGGCACGCCCGCCCAGCGCCAATTATCGATGTTCAGTTTCAGGGCCACGAAAGTCTCGGTGCGCGATTCCGGAGAAACCCCTTGCTCCGAACGATATGCCGATACTTTTTCTCCAGCGAGCAATCCCGGACCATACTGCCCGCGGACGCTGCGCTGCAAGACGTCGTCGGAGCTCAACGGCTGAATCGAATGCAAAACTTTCGCCTGCTCATTCCGCACCGCGTCCGGCTGGAACGACACGGGCGATTCCATCGCGGTCAAGCTAAGCAGCTGCATCACATGGTTGGGAACCATGTCGCGCAACGTGCCTGCCGTGTCGAAGTAGCCGCCGCGCCGCTCCACTCCTACGGTTTCGGCATTGGTGATTTGTACATGGTCGATATAGCGCCGGTTCCAGATGGGCTCGAAGATGGCATTGTCGAAGCGAAAGACCATGATGTTCTGCACCGTCTCTTTGCCCAGATAGTGATCGATGCGAAAAATCTGATTTTCCTGCAACACAGTTTTGATATCGCGGTTGAGCGCCTTGGCAGAGTCCAGGTCTTGTCCAAAAGGTTTTTCGATGACCACGCGGCGCCAGTGACCATTCTCGGGCCGGGCAAGTGCGGCGGCTCCCAGTTGCTGCACAATCGTCGCAAAAAACTTTGGCGCCGTCGCCAGATAGAAAAGATAGTTGCCTTCGGTATGTTGCTCGACGTCGATGGCGCCGAGCCGCTCCCGCAGTTTCGCGAAACGTATTGGGATCGGCAAAGTCGCCGCGCTCGTAGAACAAACGCTTGCGGAACCATTCCAATTCCTCCGCCGAGTCCGTTCCTGCCGGCAGGAAACTCGTAACCTGGCTGCGAAAATCATCCAGACTCAAATCATCGACGGAAACGCCGATCACAGCGAAGTTGTCGGGCAGCAGCTTGGCCTTCCCCAAGTTGAAAAGCGCTGGCACCAGCTTGCGCTTGGTTAAGTCCCCGGCTGCGCCAAATAACACGAATACACAGGGGCCAGCCGCCTTCTCGGCGTTTGCGAGGTCATTCTCTGGGTGGGTTTGGGTGGTAGCGGCCATCTCCGTGCCTGAAACTTCTGAACTGGTCGCCATAGTAAATTACCGGTGCCTGGCTTTCCAGGGGGCCGCAGAGGAAGTCCGGGCAATGCATTGCCTTCAGCCATTGCTCGCGAGTCCCATCCCGGCCAGGACGCCTCGCATATAGGCGAAGCTGGCGATCACGCCGGGCATGGGATCGTCGGGATGAATCTCATATTCCAGATCGACGAAGCCTGGATACTTCGTTGCGATAAGGGCTTCGAACATTCTTCGTACGGGCATGATGCCGTCTCCGACCGCGACCTGGCTTTCTTTGTTCTGGAAATTCGCGAGGTCCTTCATGTGGACGTTGAACAGCCTGGGGCCGACTTCGCGGATCGCCTGCACCACATCGGTGCCGGCGCGAACCGTATGGCCGACGTCGATGCAGCAACCGATGCGCGGGTCCATCCCCTTCACTGCCTTCAACACATCCAGCGGCGAATGCCACAGCTTGTCCTCGGGGCCGTGATTGTGGATCGCGATGCGGATGTCGTATTCCTTTACGAATTTCTCGAGGCGCGGCAAAGTTTCCGGGGTAGGATCCCCGGCGACGATAACGCCAATACCGGCGCGCTTGCAGTATTCGAACTTGGACCGTATGTCCGCATCTTCATCTTTCGCGAAATAGATGGCACCGGCAGCGTGAAGCTTAATGCCTGCGGCAGCATAGTCCGCCAGCGCGGCTGCCTCCTGCTGGGGGTCCATCGGTAGATGGTCTTTGACGTCCTTCGCGTTTAACGCGAATACATCCAGCTGCTTCATGAAGCCGATCATTTGCGCGCGGCTGAAGTTACGAAACGTGTAGCTGGCCAGGCCTAACAGAATCGGCGAGGCTTTGTCGGCGGCTGGCTGAACCTGAGTTGACGCCAAGAGGCCGCTTGGAGAAGCCAATGCCGCCGTAACCAGCGCGCCGGAGCGAATGAAATCGCGACGAGAAACAGCGCACCTCGTGGACATTCTAGACATTTGGCGCCCAACCCTTCTCGTACTCGCGCCCCCACATCTTCATCGCTTCCGGGTCACCCTGGATCCGTCCATCTTTCGTGTCGAGGCGCAATTCGCGGTTGACCTCCCACGCGATGTTGGAAAGCTGCAGCATCGTGACTGCAACGTTGCCGACGGCGACGGGAGCGTTGAGTTGATCGCCTTTGCGGATTCCGGCGATGAAGTTCGCGAAGTGCGCATCGGTCATGGAGTCGCGGCCAATCAGATCGCCAGATGAAGCCGCATCGCTTGCCTTGAATTCGCTGGTCTTTCTGCCTTTCTGGTCGTAGATCTCATAGCCACCGCGATCGATCAGCACCGTGCCCGTCGTCCCCATGATTGTGGAACCGCGATCGCGGCCGTAATACTTCATTCCCTGGCAGCTTTTGCCCTCCCACGAAAGCATCTTGTCTTCGTATTCGAAGCTGGTCACCAAAGTGTCGTAGAACTCCCAGTCGTCCTTGAACTGGTATCTGCCTCCTGACGATGTAATCCGTTGCGGAAAATCGACGCCCAGCGCCCAGCGGCAGACATCCACTTCGTGCGTACCGTTGTTTAGGGTTTCGCCAGTGCCATAGATTCTGAACCAGTGCCAGTTATAGGGATGCACATTGTCCTTATAAGGGCGGCGCGGAGCCGGGCCCTGCCACAAGTCCCAATCCAGCTGCGGCGGCACCGGCACTTCTTTGCCTGTGCCAATCGACTTCCTCGTATTGACGTACCAGGCTTTCGCGAAGTATGCCCTCCCGATAATGCCATCGTGAATTTTTTTGACGATCTCGATCGTGTATTGGGAAGAGCGCTGCTGCGTGCCCATCTGCACGAGCTTCTGATACTTCCGCTGCGCTTGCACCAGCATCTCTCCCTCAGCAGGATTGTGGCTGCATGGCTTTTCTACGTAAACGTGCTTGCCTGCCCGCAGAGCGGCGATAGCCATGGGTGTATGCCAGTGATCGGGAGTGGCGATGGTGACGGCGTCGACATCCTTTTTCTCGAGAATCACGCGAAAATCTTTTTCCGTCCGAGCGGCGTCGCCCATCTCCTGCTGCACACTGTCAGCAAACTTCTTGAGAATGTTGCTGTCGACATCGCAGACATACGCGATGCGGGCGTCACTTTTATTTGCCTTGAGGGACGCCAGATGAGCGTAGGCGCGGCCATTCAGACCAATAACGGCAAAGTTGAGCCGGTCATTGGACCCAAGAATTTGTGCATAGCTCTTGGCCGTTGTTCTCACAGCCAGTCCCGCCGCGCCCACGGCTAGTGCATCGAGGAACTCGCGTCGTGTAACCGTCATTGCTCCTTGCTCCTTATCGGTGGTCTTCTGTCGAATACGTTATCGCTATTCTCCCGAAGTCCGGACGTTTCGGCAAATCAGAAGATGGATTGGGAGGAAGTTCATTTGGAGAATACCCAGATTGAAATTGCAAAGACGGCCGTCGTTGCCATTCAAGCTCGTGCCCTGAACTTATTTAGATCGAAACCCGGTTACGGGCCCAGGTTCGTCGGGGTGCAAGACGTCGTCGAAGTAAAGGGGGCCGGCGGGGAGGGCGGAATGGCCCAGGGCACAGCATTGAAATCGAAAAACTCCAGCAGGTTGGGCTGCGCGGCGTCGCGCGGAGTCAAATGGGCGGAGCTGCCAATAAAGCGGTTCTCCACAAACTTGATGACTGCCGTGTGGTCCATCGGTGTATGCGAAACGTAATGCCTGCGCGTGAAGGGCGAGACGATCATGTTGGGCAGCCGGAATCCAAGTTGCGCGGCGAAGCCCTGCATGGCTGGTGCGTCGTTTGCATTGGCTCCCGGGTCATTTGCCAGCAGGTCACAATGAATGGTCGGGGTCCCGCCGCTTGGCACACAGGGGAAGTATGGGACGGGAGTATCAGGGTTGACCGCGATCTGCGAGATATCAGGGGTGATCATTCGCAGCGCAGGATCGGTGAAATCGTTGGAGTGGTTTGGCACCGGTGGCACGTGATCATAGGGGCCGCCGCCTTCATCGTAGCTGAGAAAAAACACGGAGTCCTTCCAGGAAGGACTGCTCATGAACGTGTTCAAGAGACTTGCCACCTGCGACTGGCCGTCTAAAATCGACTGCTGCGAGCCAGGATGCTCGTCGTTATTTCCAAACCCGGCCTCAATGAAAGTAAAGCTGGGCAGGGTACCCTGCTTGAGATCCGTCAGGAAATACGAAATCGGCTCGACGTGGTTGGGATCGATGCAGAACGAATTGCTCTTGTCACCCACCACGCTGGACGGTTGGGTGGTTCCCGTGCAAACACCGTTGCTCGGCATTTCGTGGATGTAGTTATACGAGTAGCTCAGGTAAGCGAAAGTAGTGGCCGGATAGTTTCCGTTCGGGGAACTTGAGCACTCATCGTCGGCGAAACAAAGATCGTTGGTGACTGTGTAGTACAGCTTCCACGACACTTTTGCCTGATCCAGTTCCTGGAAAATAGACGGAATGCTCAACTGGCTCAGGTGATCGTCGCCGCCCGGGTCTTTGACCAAACCTTGCGTCGTACCTCCGGTGAAGGTCGCAATGCGGTTGGGGATGCTCTTGCTCGACACCGGCGAAAACCATCGATCGGACAATGCGAACTGAGAGGCCATATAGTAGTAATAGTTGAGGAAGCCCTCGTCGTAATACCCCATGGCGCGCCGTCCGGTGGTATCGGTGAAGGCTGTCGAACAAGTCGAGCCCACACAGCTCTTTGCCAGACCTTCAGCATTGTGAACAAAACCATCCATGCTGATCGGCCGACTGAGGAGGAAGTTGTAGCGGTCGACATCGCCGTAGCTTTCCAGCCACGCCGAACTCTCATCGTCGATGCAGGTGGTCGCGAACTTGTACAGGGGGTACTTGTCGCCTTCATCATCCTCGTTGTAGGTGCTTAGCTTGTCGTCGATGCCGTCCACTTCATAATCGTTCCCGTCGTCGCCAATATTGAAGTGCTGCGTCTGGCGATAAGGGTTCAGCATGCCGAAGTAGGTATCGAAGCTGCGATTTTCCTGCAGCATGAAGATCACATGGTTAATTGAATTGACGTTCCCATTTCCTGAACTGACAGTTACCGTCGCGTTAGCCGCGGCCTTTTGATTGTTCGCGCCGGTCGCGGTCACTGTGTAAGCTGTCGTGCTGGCGGGGCTAACGGTCTGCGTTCCACCGGTCACCGGCAGCGTATAACTGTTCGAATCCACGTTGTCGGTGATCACGACGCTGTTTGCATTCGCCGCGGTCACAGTAAGGGTGCTCGATTGCAACGGAGCGATTGATGCTGGATTCGCGGTTATAGTTACGGTGGCCGCAGGCGCCACTGTAATCGATATTTGGGAAGTGGCCGTTTGACTGTTCGCGCCGGTTGCGGTCGCCGTGTAGATCGTGTTGGCTGTGGGATTAACGATCTGCGTTCCGCCGGTAGCTCCCAGCGGATAGGTGTTCGAATCCACGTTGTCGGTGATGACCACTGTGGTTGCATTCGTGGCTGCGACCGTCAGCGTGCTCGACTGCCCGGCGGTGATCGACATAGGATTCGCGCTTATGGTGACCGTGGGTGCGGCGACAGCGGTCACCGTCACGGTGACCTGAGCAGTGGCCGTTTGACTATTCGCTCCTGTTGCGGTGACCGTATAAATTGTCGTGGTCGTAGGGTTGACAATTTGAGTTCCGCCGCTCGCTACCAGCGGATAGCTCTTCGAATCCACGTTGTCGGTAATGACTACGGTGCTCGCATTCGTTGCCGTCACGGTTAGGATGCTCGACTGCCCGGCAGCAATCGAGGTGGGGTTCGCGCTGATATTAACTGTGGGTGCACCGATAGCGCTCACGGTAACCATAACCTGAGCCGTAGCCGTTTGATTATTCGTTCCCGTTGCCGTAACCGTATATGTTGTCGTGGAGGTAGGGCTAACCGTCTGGGTTCCTCCACTAGCCGGGAGCGAATACTTGCTGGAGTCCACGTTGTCGGTAATGACTACGGTGTTCGCATTCGTTGCCGTCACCATTAGCGTGCTCGATTGCCCCGTATTGATCGACGATGGGGTTGCGCTAATACTGACTGTGGGCGCACCGACGACAGCGTTCACGGTAACCGTAACCTGGGCCGTGGCCGACATGTTTCCGCTTCCAGTGACCGTGATGGTGTAAGTGGCGGTCTGCGAGGGAGTCACGTTCATGCTGCCGCTGAGCGGAACGGAACCGACATTGCTGATCGAGGCGGAGGCGGCATTGGTCGACGTCCACGTCAGGGTTGCGCTCGTACCAGCCGGGATCGTGGTGGGCGAAGCAGTCAACGTAGCCGTCGGCGGGGGCGAAGTTTGATTCGCAGCCGAGCTTCCGCATCCGCTCCACACACCTGTGGCCAAACTCAAAACAAGGATGAGCAATAATCGGCCAGAATTTTGATCTCGATGTCTCTTCATTAATTTGGGTGCCTGGAGGCTATTTAATTAAAAGTGCACCGATCAGGGAGGCGATACTGCAGTTGAGCCCTGGGGGGGAAATCGGCATCTGTATTAATGACATATCAAAATAGAGCACTGTCGTCGGCAACAAAAGGCAGACGCTTAACGCATCAGATGGTGCTAATCCGGATATAACGATGCAAATCCGGGGGCGATGCAAATAGGATGTCCCGCGAAAGCCAAGGTTACTACGCCCGCGACGGCGGTGGCATTGGACGAGGCGTAGAGTGCGGTTCTCACGGAAGCTCCTTCGAACTGAGACCGATTTAGGATGACTTGGCCCTCAAAAAGGAAGCCTGCCATTTTGCGGGCTAGTAACGGAGCTATCGCGGGGAGGTCTGAACAGTTTGGTTGGCGAGTTCGCCTTCGGCCGCTGCTGCGTCGAAACGGGCAAACGCCGCCAAGGCGGCTTGCCCGAGGCTGATTCCCCCATCATTCGGAGGGACCGCATGGTTCGTCCACGGCTGCACCGATCCCTCAGAAAACAGGGACTTTAGATCTTCAAGCAGCAGTTCGTTCTGGAAGACTCCGCCGGAGAGGACAACAGTATTTAAATCACGGCAGCCGCAGATTACGTTTAGGGCATCGCTCAAACCCTGGGCGACTCCCCGCCGAAAGGAACGTGCAATCTCCTGGACGTCGCGACCTTGAGCCCGGTCCAGCGCCATGGCTAGCAACAAGGGCCGAAAATCGAGTTTGCCGTCAACGAAGGGGAACGGATAGGCTTCTGTCATGGGCGCGGTACGAGCTAGTTGCTCGACCCAGATCGCCGCCTGCATTCAAACGCGAGTCTTTTGCAGCAAGCTCGGAAGCGATTCAGTTCCTCGGGATCCGGGAAGAACTGCCAAATAAGCTTGCCGTGTACCTCCGCGAAAGCGTATCCCGTCATCTGTTCGCAGGCACGATTGAAGGTGGGTAACTGCAGTCGGGAAACTGAGTCGAGGCAAAGCGCCCCTACTCCTCGTTTCCGCTTTTTCCTCGTCGGTGATCGCGTCGTAGTATCGCGTAACCGATGCTGACAGCTCTTCGAGCCAATTCATTGATTGCTTCATAGTGGCCGCTAGTCTTTCAGCAGTTGCCGCGCGATCACTAACCGCTGAATCTCGCTCGTGCCCTCGCCGATGGTGCACAACTTCACGTCGCGGTAGAACTTTTCGGCAGGATAGTCTTTGATGAACCCGTATCCACCATGAATCTGCACGCCCTCGTTAGCGCACCTTACCGCAACCTCACTCGCGTAGAGCTTCGCCATGGACGATTCCTGCGTGGTCTTGAAGCCTGCATCTTTCATCGACGCGGCGCGCATGGTGAGCAGCATAGCGGCGTCGATCTCGGTGGCCATGTCGGCCAGCTTCCACTGGATTGCCTGGAAATCACTGATGGCCTTGCCGAACTGTTTGCGCTGTTTCGAATACTTCAGCGCCGCCTCATAGGCGCCCTCGGCCATGCCCAGCGACAGCGCCGCAATTGAGATGCGGCCGCCATCTAGAACCCGCATGGCATCGGGGAACCCCTGCCCTTCGCCGCCCAGCAGATTCTCCGCGGGAATCATGCAGTCTTCGAAGATCAGCTCGGCCGTGTCGCTGGCTCGCAATCCGAGCTTGTTTTCTTTCTTGCCGGGACGAAATCCCTTGGTATCTTTTTCAACCACGAACGCGGAAAGTCCGTGGGTGTGCGCGGCGCGATCGGTCACCGCCAGCACAACGATTACATCGGCATAGTGACCGTTGGTGCAAAAAGTCTTGGTGCCGTTCAGCACCCAATTATTTCCCCGCCGCCCCGCCGTCATGCGAGCGCTGCCAGCATCCGATCCCGAAGAAGGTTCAGTCAAACCCCAGGCGCCGATGAATTCTCCAGTCGCCAGCTTGCTGACGTATTTCTTTTTCTGCGCCTCGTTGCCGGCTAGAAAAATATGGTTCGAGCACAACGACGTGTGCGCCGCTACAATGATTCCCACCGACCCGTCCACGCGCGAGAGTTCTTCGATCGCAGTGACATATTCGACGTAGCCCATGCCGGCGCCGCCGTACTCCGCCGGAAAAACCATTCCCAACATTCCGAGTTTTCCCAACTCTTTGATCGTTGCCAGCGGGAACTCGCCGGCCTCGTCCCACTTCATGACATTGGGCTTAATCTCGCGCTCGGCGAACTCACGGACGCTTTTCTTCAATTGCAACTGCTCTTCGTTCAGCTGGAAATCCAAGGTTCCTCCGGCAAACCGGGCGCCGACATCGTAACAGTGCGGTTCGGCCGCCGATTTCGATTAGAACATAGCGCTGGAGCGGCTAGAAAGTTACCTGCGGAATAAAACGGAGAAACGCGATTCACCGCGTCGTTGCTGGGGTTTCCGCGGAAGGCGACGCCTTACCCAACCGACCGGATGGTTTGGAAATATCGACGGCAGGGGATACCTGAGGCTTTGGCACTAAGTCAACTGGCGCGAGAAAGGCCTGGAAAACGTCGTTAGAAAGCAATCTTCCGCGCGCCGTGAGCTGGATGCGATCGCCGGTCTCCTCCAGCAGTTTGTCCGCAAACAATTGCGCGATCGCTGGCCTTAGATTTTCTACCACCTGCTGGCCGAAGCTTGCGGCGATCTGCCGTAAACTCACGCCCCGGTTTAAGCGCAATCCCAGAAAAAAGTTCTCTTCCAGGGCGGCCGTCTGCGAGACCAGAACGCTGTCGGAGCGCGAGCCGGCAACGTATTTCTCCAGCACATCCGCGGCCGCAAAGCGTACCGCTTCGGCGTCCGGCAACGCAGAGACTAGCATCGAGTGCGCGTCCACTCCGAAGCCGAGATACGGCTGCCGCGTCCAGTACTTGAGATTGTGGCGCGACTGCGAACCGGCGCGCGCGAAATTCGAGATTTCATATTGTGCAATGTCGGCCGCTTCCAGTCGCTCGCAGGCTGCGAGATAAAAATCGGAAGTCGCCTCTTCGTCTGGAACGAAGTGAGCGTGATAGCGCGTTCCCCCTGCGATTACCTCGCGACCCAGTCGAGAATCTTCGTCCACTTCAAGCATGTAGACGCTGACGTGTGGAACCCCGGTGGCAAGAGTTTCTTCCAACGACTCCTGCCAGGTTGCGGCCGTCTGGTGCGGAAGTCCCGCGATCAAATCGATACTGATGTTGTGAATCCCCGCCGCCCGCAGTCGAGCAATGTCGTCCAGCACCGTGGAACGCTTGTGCAACCGCCCGACCGCCGCCGCCTCGACGTCGACGAATGACTGCACCCCCAGGCTGACGCGATTCACGCCGCACGTTAACAATGCTTCGATAATGCCAGCCGAAAGCGTCCCCGGCGCGCACTCGACCGTAACTTCGGCGTCCTCCCTAATCTGAAACTGTTGCCGGACTGCATCAAATACTCGCCGCAGTTGAGAAGCATCGAGCACGGTGGGTGTACCGCCGCCAAGATAGATCGTGTCCACCTCGTGCTCAAACTGGCCCCCTTTCTCTTTCGCAATTTGCGGTGCATTGGCCACGTCCGCGCAGACGCGGTCGACGTAGCGCTCAAAAACGGCGCGAGAAAATACGTCGGAGGCGAAGTTGCAGTAGCTGCACTTGGTGCGGCAGAACGGAACCGAGATGTAGATGCCCAGAGCCACTGTCTTGATTATCCCACTCTCAAACCTTCGGACGCTGCCGCAGCTATCGATTTAGGTTAACCTGTTGCTAGGGATCTCAGCGCCGCTCGGGAAACCGTTCAGAGACAATGGCTCACGAAGAGGAAATTCTGGGCAAAGCGTATGACAGCCGCCTGATGCGGCGGCTGCTTACCTACCTGCGCCCCTACCGCTGGCAAGTGACGATTGCCATCGTCTCGATCATCGTCAAATCTTTTTGCGACGTGCTCGGGCCCTACCTGGTGAAAGTCGCTGTGGACCGCTACCTCGCGCCCGTAAAGGTCTCGACCTCGGGCTTATGGAGTTGGCTCAGCCCGCGGCCGTTTCACGGGATCGCGCAGATCTCCGCAATTTACTTCGGCCTGCTGATTCTCACGTTCATATTCGAATTCCTGCAGACTTACTTCATGCAATGGACCGGGCAAAAGGTGATGTTCGACCTGCGCAGCCAGATTTTCCGCCACCTGCAGCGCATGCACGTCGCTTTCTACGACAAGAATCCGGTCGGCCGCCTGGTCACGCGCGTCACAACCGACGTCGACGCCTTGAATGAGATGTTCACCTCTGGCGTGGTTTCCATTTTTGAAGACTTCTTCGTGCTGATCGGAATCCTGGGCATCATGTTGTGCATGAACTGGAAGCTGGCGCTGATCACATTCGCGGTGCTGCCGTTCATTATCGTGGCAACCAAGATTTTTCGCGACAAGGTCCGCGACTCGTACCGCCGCATTCGCACCGCGATTGCCCGCATCAACGCGTACCTGCAGGAACACGTCAGCGGCATGGTGGTGCTGCAGCTTTTCAATCGCGAGCGCAAGGCCTACCAGCGCTTCTCGGAAATTAATCGCAGCCACATGGACGCGTTCAAGGACGCGATTCTGGCCTACGCGTTCTACTATCCGGTGGTTGATTTTTTCTCCGCGGTCGCGATTGCCAGCGTCATCTGGTTCGGCGGCCAGGACGTCATGCGCGGCATCGCGGCCAGCAGCGTTTCCATCGACTTCAGCCGTCAGTCGCTCGTATCGTTTCATCTGGTCGCCACTGCGGCTTCTCTCGGCGTGCTGATCGCCTTCACCCAATACGCGCAGCGCTTCTTCCGCCCCATCATGGACTTCAGCGAGAAGTACAACATTCTGCAGTCCGCGATGGCCGCCAGCGAACGCATCTTCAAATTGCTGGATACCCCGGTGGACATCGTTTCGCCGGCCGTGACGAAGAAGCCCGAAGGCCCAGGCCGGATCGAGTTCGACCATGTCTGGTTCGCGTATCGAGAGATGCCAGGCGGAAAGGCAGTGACGCTGCACATGCGGGCACGGCTCATGTGGGGACGGCCGCCCTCGGCCGTCCGACCGAGCAAAGCTCGGCCGGCTCTTTGCCGCGGAACGCCAGTGCCGCGGCAATCGACTCGACTCCCGACTGGGTCCTCCGCGATGTCACCTTCGGCATCGAGCCCGGCGAAACCGTAGCCGTAGTCGGCCACACCGGCGCCGGCAAGACCACTCTAATTTCGCTGCTGCTGCGCTTCTATGACGTCCAGAAAGGCGCCATCCGGATCGACGGCGTCAATGTAAAAGAGATGGACCTCGCCGACCTGCGCAGCCGCTTCGGCGTCGTGCTGCAAGACCCGTTCCTGTTCACCGGAACGATCGGCGGCAACATCCGCCTGGGCACCGACCGCATTCAAGACGAGCACGTCGCCAAGGCCGCCGAAGACGTGAACCTCGGCGATTTCATCCGCGCCCTGCCCAAGGGCTTCAACGAAGAAGTCCGCGAGCGCGGATCGACGCTTTCGACCGGACAGAAACAACTTATTTCGTTCGCCCGCGCCCTGGCCCACGAGCCGAAGATTCTCATCCTCGACGAAGCCACCTCGAGCGTGGACACCGAAACCGAATTCAAAGTGCGTGACGCCCTCGGCCGCATGGTCGAAGGCCGCACCTCGCTGATCATTGCCCACCGCCTCTCCACCGTGCAGCGCGCCGACAAGATCATCGTCATGCACAAAGGCCAGCTCCGCGAAATGGGCACGCACCAGGAATTGCTGGCTCATCGTGGGATTTACTTCAAGCTCTATCAGCTGCAATACAAAGATCAGGAGCTGAATGTGGCGCGGGCGCCCACGCCCGCGAATTCCGAGGTCACCGCCAGCGCGGATGATTAGGCAATGACAAGCCTGTCTCAGTCAAAACAAGTTTTCCTGTCGGCGGAATGGCGGGACCTTGTGATGTTGAATTTTGAAGTCGAATCCGATCTGCTGAATCGATACGTTCCCGCTGGTACCTCGCTGGACTCTTTCAAGGGAAAAACATACGTCAGCCTTGTGGGTTTTCGGTTCTGGCGCACCAAACTGCTCGGGCGCTTCCCGATTCCTTTTCATACTGATTTCGATGAAGTAAACCTACGCTTTTACGTCCGGCGAAAAGAAGACGCGGAAGACCGAAGAGGAGTTGTGTTCATTGCCGAGGTTGTGCCCAGACTCGCGATTGCGACAATGGCTCGCGTACTGTACGGCGAGAATTATGTTTGTCTTCCGATGAGACACAGTATTGAAACAGAGGGCTCAAAGAACACAGTGGAGTATCAGTGGCGGGTTGACGGTCAATGGTACAGGATCTCCGCTCAGACCGCCGAGCTTCCAAAACAGCCCCCAGCGGGTAGTTTGGAACAGTTCATTACCGAGCACTATTGGGGCTATTCGAGTCGACGATCCGGCGAGTCCCTTGAGTATCACGTCTCGCATGTCCCATGGAAAGTGTGGGCAGCCCCCAACGCGGAATTTAACGGCGAAGCCAGCACGCTGTATGGAAGAGATCTCGGAGCAGTTCTTCAACGGCGGCCTGACAGTGCATTCGTGGCCGACGGCTCGCCCGTCATTGTCTTTAAGGGTAGGAGAATCGAATGAATTTAGCAGACTACAAATCGGAACCCGGTCTGCCTCGCGAAGGCTGGATACTTTATGACGGTGGATGCGGATTTTGCTTTCGTTGGGTTCGCTTCTGGCAGAAAGTAGTGGAACGGAGAGGGTTTGCGATCAAAGATCTTCAGTCCGCGTCCGCCGACGGCATGCTACATATCCCAGACGATAACCTGCTCGACGACGTGCAGGTATTGACCCGCAGCGGAAAATTGCAATCGGGCGCAGATGCATATCTGTATGTGTCGCGGAAAATCTGGTGGGCATGGCCTTTCTACGCAGTCTTCCGCTTACCCGGCTTTAATTGGATACTCTGGCTGGGATATCGCTGGTTCAATCGGAATCGCTATCGAATTTCTCGCCACTGTCCGCTGCCTCAGGCACGCGGTGATGAGCGCGCTAAAAGCCCTCTCTGAAGATCTGTAGCCATCGCGGCTTTACAATGCTTTCTTGCGCATTCTTATCTCAGCTGGCGAAGCTTCGGGGGAAATGTATGGGGCGCAGCTGATTGAGGCGCTGCGCCGGGGTGCCGAGCAAAAACCCGCGGAGCTGCGCTCCGCCGGACAGCCGGGGACGGCTGTCCCCACACAAACCTCTAGCTCCCCGCAGACATCTCGGCTTGAATTCTTCGGCGTCGGCGGAGAGCGCATGCGGGCTGCCGGCTGCGATACCGTCGTCGACGCCAAAGATTTAGCGGTCGTCGGCATCACCGAGATTCTCAGCCATCTGCCGAAAATCTATGGGCTATACCGGCACTTGATTCGCGAAGCCGACCGGCGCAAGCCGGACCTCGCCATCGTCATCGACTCTCCCGCATTCAACTGGCGGGTTGCGCGCGAGATGAAGAAGCGCGGCGTTCCCACGGTCTATTACGTGTCCCCGCAGTTCTGGGCGTGGCGGCAGGGACGGGTGCGCCTGTTGCGCGACTACATCGACAAGGCTCTGGTGATCTTTCCATTCGAGGAACAGTTTTATCGCGAGCGTGGTGTGGATGCGACTTTCGTCGGCCATCCTCTGGCGGAATTGCCGAACCCTGCGATCGAACGTAACGACTTCGCGGCACAATTCCATCTGGACCCGTCCAAGCCCTGGATCACCCTGATGCCCGGCAGCCGCGTCAAGGAAGTCCGCATGAACCTGCCAACGATTCTCGAATCGGCGGCGCTGCTGGGTTCAGAATATGAGTTTTTGCTTCCCGTTGCCCCCACGCTCGACCGTAATTTTCTGCTAGCTCTGATCGGCGACAGGGAAATCACCTTCGTCCCAGAAGCCCTGCCAGCCCTCTGGCACTCCCGCGCCGCAATTGTCGCGAGCGGCACGGCCACGGTCGAGGCCGCCATGATGAATACACCGTTCGTGACGGTCTACCGCGTCTCGCCGCTCACTTATCTCCTAGGCAAGCCGCGGGTCAAGGTACCGTACTTTGCCATGGTCAATTTGATCGCCGGGGAGCAGATCGTCCCTGAACTGATACAACACAACTTTAACCCGCAAAACGTAGTCGCCCGTCTGCAGGAAATTCTGCCCGACGGACCCGCTCGATTGCGGATGCTGAAAGGTCTAGCCTGGGTGAAAGCCCGTCTTCGGGTTCCGCAGGATTCTTCAGCGGCCACGCAGCATCCGGCCGACCGGGCCGCCGAAATCATTCTGAGCTTTCCAGGCTTTGGTTTGGCTAAAAGCTACGAGCTAAGAGCTAAAAGCTAGAAGCTGCCCTAAACCTTGTGCTCCCAGCATCTTTTGCGTGAGAATCTTCATCATAGGAAATGGGTTATCATTGCCTGGAGAACCTCCTGAATGTGGATTCACCCCCGGCGCGCTCTGAGCGTCCTTACGAGTTCCCTGACTCTGGCATTGCTGGTTCTGCTCGCGATCCCATCGCGGGCGGCGGAAAAGGCGCGCCTTCGCGTCGACGACTATCGCATCGAGGCTGAACTCGACCCGCATCTCCATCAAATTACGGCTCGAGCCAAGGTTAAATTCACAGCCCTGCAGGATCTGAGCGTCGCCGTCTTCGAATTGCACAATGACCTGCGCGTCACCAGGGTGACAGACGAAAAGAATCAGCCTTTATCCGCCGAGCGCGTGACCCAGGATTCCACCGTGCGCGTGCCGCTGCCCGCGGGCTTGTCCAAAGACGCCTCTACAACTTTGACCTTCGAATACGACGGGACGCTGGAAAGCGCCGACAACAGCCCGGTGCCCGGTCTGAAGTTGGCCTATATTGGCGATGACACCAGCTACCTGCTCTATGCCGGGCGCTGGTTCCCGGTCAGCGGATATGGGCTCAATCGTTTCACCTCCACCATCAGCGTGACCGTGCCCGCGCATATGCTGGTGATTGGCAGCGGCCAGTCCAGCGTGACCGATGCTGCGGCTTCGAAGAAGCCCAACGCCAGCGTTCTCCCGACCAAGACTTTCACCTTCGTTTCCACCAAGCCCAGCTTTCCCGGGACCGTCGTTGCCGGAGTTTTTGCCCCGGAATATAAGAGCGACGAAGCCGGCCTCGACCTTCACGTTTTTTTCAAGCCCACCCATCAGAGTCTGGCTCCGGCCTACACCACGACCGCGGTGCAGGAGTTCAGCTACTTCATCACGCTGTACGGCCTGCCGCCATCGCAGAAAATGAACATCGTGGAATTGCCCGCAGACACGCTGCCGTACCTTTGGGCGCCAGAAATCGCCGGACTGGCGGGGCCTTCCATCACCGAGAAGACAAACTACCGCCTGCTCGCCGATGCGATTTCCCATCAGTGGTGGGGTGTCTCGGTGAGTCCCGCCACCAAGGATGACTGGTGGCTGAGCGACGGCTTCTCCCGCTATTCCGAGGCGATGTATGTAGAGAACGCCGCCGGTGCCGCAGGCCTGGAAGAAGCCGTGAAGGATATGTCAGTGGGCGCTCTAGCCTACGATACCGTGCCACTCTCGCAGGCCAGCAAGCTCGACATTTTCTCCACCGAATTTCAGTCGCTGGCCACCGACAAAGGCGCCATGATCCTGCACATGCTGCGCTCGGTGCTGGGCGAGGACAAGTACAACAAGACCATGCGCGAATTTGCCGCGCAATTCGCCGGAAAATCGGCGACCACCGACGACTTCCGCGAAGTCGCCGAGAAAAACAATGGGCAGCAGCTGACCTGGTTCTTCTCCCAATGGCTCGATTCCACCGGAGCCCCCGAGTTTAAGGTGAAGTACACCACTTACCGTTTGGGCGGCAATTTTGCGAAGGAGTCGAAGGCCCAGCAGGAAAGAGCTCCGGGATTCCGCGTTACCGGCGAAATTTCTCAGGATCTCGATCTGTTCCGCATGCCCGTGGACTTGCGAATTGATACCGACGGAAAAACCGAGAATCAGCGCGTGGAAGTAGTCGGCACAAATTCGCCGTTTTCGATTGAGACCTTCGGCCGCCCCCGGCGCATTGCGGTCGATCCCGATCACCGCGTGCTCACCAACTCCAGCGACGTGAAGTTGCGTGCATCCATCTTGCGCGGGCAGGCGATGCAGCAACAGGGAGATCTAACCGGCGCTCTGCTGGAATTCAATAAAGCCCTCGACCTAAACAAGAACAGTTCCCTCGCCCACTACCGCATTGCCGAAGTCTTTTTCCTGCAGCGCAACTATCAGTCGTCAGCCAACGCTTACCGCGAAGGCCTCAACGGCGACGGGGACCCGCGCTGGACCGAAGTCTGGAGTCGCATTCAGCTGGGTAAGATTTTCGATATCACGGGCCAGCGCGAACGCGCGGTGAACGAATATCGCCAGGCGCTGCAGACCAACGACAATACGTTCGGCGCCCTGGAAGAAGCCCGGAAATATCTGCAAAAGGCCTACGAGCGGCCAAAAGAGAAATCGTGATCAGTGTTTAGTCCCAGCGTGAGGAATCCTCGGTAGACACCAATAACGGTCGCGGCAGAAAGCGTGCAGCTGCTTAGTCGGGTGTGATCAGGCAATCAACCATGGTGCGAAGTGCTCAACTCGCCACAGTCGCGCTCGTACTCGTTTTCACCGCAACCACCCCGGCGCAAGAAAAGCCGAAGCCGTTTCCTGTAGTCTCCACCGTCGATCAGCCCACCATCGCCGGCCGGCCCGTGGAATTGGACGCGCAGGGAAAGCTTCTGCCCTGGCCGATGCCCGACAACGTCGGCTATTCCTACTCGTCCCACTTTCTTTCGCAGTGGACCATTCTGTGGGATCAGTACAATCGCCAGCGACTCTACTATTTCCACTGTTGCTTCGATTTCGATCGAACGACCTATGAGCTGGTCCCCGACCAAAACTGGGCTAACTCGACTGGATATCTGCGAGCCATGTTGCAGGGTTTTGTGGAACGTCTATATCCCTACACGGGAGATGCTCGGACGCTCGCGTTCCTCGAAGACTTTGTCGATTACGAATTGGAAAATGGCCGCACTCCCGCGGAGTATGCATGGGCGCGAGTGCCATACCCATCGGCAGATCCCGGGGCTCGCCACTACAGCGGCTGGAGCCGGCATGGCAAGGATTACGTTGAGCCTCACGTCGTAGGTGAAGACGGGTACGCCTACCTGCGGCTGTACGAGATGACTGGCAACACGAAGTACCTGCAGGCCGCCATCCTGTGCGCCGATGCGCTGGTCAAGAACTACAAGCACGGTGACGAAACCCACTCTCCATGGCCGGTGAGATGTTATGCGCGCGATGGCAGGATCGAAGGTGCGCCTATGGGACCATATTCAGCCAATGTAATTGAGCCCATCATGCTCTTCGACGAACTCCTGCGGCTGCGTCAGGGCGACGTTTCCGGTTACGCCCGCGTCCGTCAGTTGGCGTGGCAATGGTTTAAGACCTATCCCCTCACCAACAACGTGTGGGTGGGCTATTTTGAAGACGTCGCACCGTCCATGGGAAACATGAATCAGGTGATCCCTCTGGAATTTGCACGCTATGTTCTACTCCATCCGGAGAAAGATCCGCAGTGGAGGGAACATGCGCGACAGCTGATCGCATGGGTAAAAACCACGCCGAAATGGCCGAAATACATTGTGCACGGCGCGACCGTGACCACGGAACAAGGTGACGGCAAGAGTTTCTGCTGCAATCTTCCAAATCAATGTTGCGATAGCCACACCGCGCGCTTGGCAGCCGTGGAAGCCTTGTATTTTGCCAAGACCGGCGATCCGGAATACCGCGAAGCCGCCTTCCGCTCCTTCAACTGGGTGACATATTTTCAGGGACTTCCCGGCGGAGCGCATGCTCCGTTCGGCGAGAACCAGTGGTGGTTTACGGACCAGTTTGCCGACGGACCGCGGCGCCTGATGGATGCTTTCTGGGCCGTGCCCGAGTGGGCGCCCGCCGACGAGTCGCACTTATTGGGTTCATCCTCAGTGGTCACGAAGATCAGCTACCGCAAAGGCTCGGTGACCTATTCCACTTTCGACCCTGAGTCCAACGACGTGTTGCGGCTGAACTTCAGTCCGGAATCCGTGAGCGCAAACGGGCGGACGTTGCGGCAGCGCAAGGTTCTGGACCAACCGGGGTTTATTTTTGACGAATCGACCGGCGTGTTGCGAATTCGTCATGAGGGCGCGCGCGACATCGACATTCAGGGCAAGCATGCACAAGAAATGCAGGAAGTCGCTCCTCCGCTCTACGTCACATTCGACGATCCTCACCTGGCGGCTGGAACAGAACTAAACGGCTCATATCCCTCCGGACTGATCGACTGGCCGCAGCATGAGTGGAAGATTGGCGTGCCCAGCGGCAAGTTCGGCACCTTCAACCTTGTTCCCGCCGAACCCGCGGCCCGGGAGTTGGAATTTTCCCTTCCAAATCCCCGTGTCTTTGTCGGCGTCGATGTTTATAACGGCGGGACTTCGGAAGCCAGCATCGCCGTTCATTCAGAAGGCCTGTCCGACATATCAGTGACGCTCAACCCCGGTGAACTGCGACGGCTACGCACCGGGTGGTCGAAAGCGGGTTCCCGAATCAGCATCGCACTCAACCATGGCGACGGCCTAAGGTTCGACAACCTGGCGTACGGGAGCGAATAACTGTTTTGTTGTATGTAATTTTTTGTGGCGTTACGCGAGGCCCGCATGCCATTTTGAGTCCGCGGTCCAGCTAACCTTTCTGCGGCAGTCGAGGTCTAAATACCCAACTACCAGCGGGGAACTTTACCGAACTCGGCTGCGTATCTCTGATCAGATGGTTGGGCGGGATTGAGACCCCTCGCCTGAACGTTACCCGGGTGCCCCCGCGCCCCTCCCCGGAGGCGTGGGGGCATGATTCTGCCACAGCTTTATGCGAATGCTCGTCGACATCATTCGGCAGTCCCTGTCCACGCTCTGGGCGCACAAGCTGCGCTCCTTCCTCACCATGTTCGGAATCGCCTGGGGCGTTGGCTCGCTGCTGCTGCTGGTCGGCCTGGGAGAAGGCTTCCGCAGCGGCCAGGAAAAGCAACTCGCCACGTTGGGACAAAACATTATGTTCATGTTTCCCGGGCGGATTCCTGCGGTCGAGGGCAGCACGCAGTCCGGGAAGACCTATTACTTCACCTACAAAGATTATTTGGCGATCCGCAGCGAGGCCCAGTTCGTAGGCGCGTTATCGCCAGTGCTGAATCGCGAAGATATTCGCGCGGTCAGCGACTACGGCTCGACCAACGGCCAGGTGTTCGGCGTGGCCTCCGATTACAACCAGATTCGCAACGTCCCCGTGGAACCGGGCCGCTGGTTCAACAGCCAGGACAACCAGGAACGCCGGCGAGTCGCTGTGGTCGGCTGGGAGTTGCTCAAGAATATGTTTCCGGGACGGCCCGCCGTGGGTTCCACGATTTTGCTGAACGGCATCAATTTCGACGTGGTCGGAGTCGTCGCGAAGGTGGGACGCGACGGCAATAACGGGACCAACTCGCGCATCTTCATCCCCATCGAAACCATGCGTGATCTCTTTCCCGTTGACCAAAGCGAATTCAGAAGACGCGATTTCGTTCCTCAACTATCAGCCGATTTCCAAAGATCTGCACGCCGAGGCGAAAGACGAAATTCATCGCATCCTGGCGCGCCGCCACGGTTTCAGTCCCAAGTTGCAGGATGCCTTTGAAGATTGGGACACGATAGAAAACATGAAGCGTGTCGGAAGGATCTTCGATGCCATGGACTGGTTCCTGGGCGTGGTCGGCGTGGTGACGCTGGGCTTGGGCGCCATCGGCATCATCAACATCATGCTGGTCTCGGTGACCGAGCGAACCAAAGAGATCGGCTTGCGCAAAGCACTGGGCGCGACGTACCGAGCCATCCTCACTCAGTTTTTTATCGAAGGAGCGTTTCTCACGGCTTTTAGCGGCGGCATCGGATTGGCCATCGCAACCGGCTTTGTAACCCTGCTCGCAATGTTGCCGTCGCCCGAGGGCTTCGACACGCCGCGCATCATTCCGGCGTCAGCCCTGGCGGCAATCGGCTCGCTGGCGATTGCAGGAATAGCGGCAGGCTTGTATCCGGCGCGCAAAGCGGCATTGCTGCCGCCGGTAGAAGCGTTGCGGCAGGAGTAAGAAAAGCAGCTGCTAGCTGCTAGCTTCTAGCCAAAGCAATCGTACGAGGGCTGGAAGGTTCAAGCTAGGAGCTAGAAGCTAGGAGCTGTCTTCCATGATCCTCGATCTCGCCACTCAGGCCTACAACGCGCTCCGCCACAACCGGCGCCGAAGCGTGCTCACCATGCTCGGTATGGCATGGGGCATTGCGACGGTCGTACTTCTGCTCGCTTATGGCACCGGCTTCGAGCGCGGATTGTGGTCCGCTTTCCGCTCCTTCGGCACCAATCTCGTCTTCATCTTTCCCGGTCGCACCGAGTTGCAGGCCGGAGGAACCAAGGCCGGCACGCAGGTCCGCCTCACCATCAACGATCTCGACTTCATCCGCTCCGAAGTTCCTCTGCTGAAGCGTGTTTCGCCGGAAGCATTCAAGAATTGCGTGGTCGCCTATAGCACGCGCAGCGCGAACTACGGCGTCAGCGGAGTCTATGCCGCGTACGGCCGCATGCGCAAAATGGATGTCGCGGAAGGTACCTTCTTCAGCGAGGCCGACGACTTCACGCACACTCGCGTTGCCGTGATCGGTTCCGACGCGAAGAAGAAATTGTTCTCCGGCCAGAACGCGCTCGGCGAAAATGTCCGCCTCGACGGCATCTCTTATCAGATCGTCGGAGTGCTGAAACATCAGGTACAGAACGGGGACGACAACATCAACGAGCACGTCTATGTTCCTTTCAGCGCCATGAGCGATCTGATGAATACGTACTACCTAAGCTCGGTCGTCATGGAGTACGAAGGCGACCACGCCAAAATCGTAAAAGCAGTGCGCGATTCCATGGCGTTCCACCACAGTTTCGATCCCAAGGATCATCGCGCCATCTTCGTCTTCGACGTCTTCGCCGATCTCATGGATCTGCAGGTGATCTCCACCGGAATCAAAATTCTACTTGGCTTTATCGGTCTACTGACGCTGGGTATTGGCGGCGTCGGCCTGATGAATATCATGTTGGTCTCGGTGACCCAACGCACCCGCGAAATCGGCGTGGAAAAGGCCTTGGGCGCGCATCGCTGGCATATTCTGTTTCAATTCCTGGCGGAAGCGCTGGTGATTACCGCGCTGGGCGGCCTGTTGGGCGTGGTTCTCGCTTATCTGGTCTCGTGGTCGGTGGGATCGCTCACCCTGTGGAGCGCATTCGAAGACAATGCCAGCGAGGGAGATATTCATCTCTACATCGACTCCGCTACGCTGATCTGGTCGACCGCAATTCTCAGCTTCGTCGGCATCATCAGCGGCATGCTGCCGGCCATCAAAGCCGCGCGCCTCAATCCGATCGAGGCTCTGCGATATGAGTAGCGACGGCCATTGATGTCGGGTTACGATAGCAGCCAACTCCATTTGCTCCAAATACAGCATGCGGCACAATGCATTGGCATCGTTCGTCGCATAAATTCTGCCCCAAAGGAGAACGATGAAACTACGAATCGCAATTGCCATGTCAGCTGTACTCCTCGCCATCGGAGCATTCTTCTGCACTCTTGCTGCTGCTCAGTCCAAAAGCGAAACGCCTGCTCCGCAGGAGCCGGCGCCTCTTCCGCCCGGCCTGGACGAGCGCTTCCTCGATACTGCTGCCGATCCCTGTGTGAATTTCTTCCAATACGCTTGCGGAAACTTCACCAAGTACTATCCGATGCCCAACGACCGCTCCAGTTATGGCGGTTTTACCATGATCATCGATCACAACGAGTATGTTCTGCACACCATGCTCGAAAATGCGGCTGCGGGCGGCGCGGATCGCACACCCAACCAGCAGAAGACTGGCGATTACTACGCGGCCTGCATGGACACGAACGCGATCGATAAAAAAGGCCTGAAGCCCTTCCAGCCCGAACTCGACCGCATTGCCGCACTCAAGGACAAGCGTGAGTTGACTCCGTTGCTGGCTCATTACCAACTCATCAACGTGAATGCGTTTCTGGGACTGGGCGAGCAGCAGGACTTCAAGGATGCATCCCAACAGATTGCAGCGGCTGATCAAGGGGGCCTGGGCCTGCCCGAGCGCGATTACTATTTCCGCACCGGCGACGCCGCGGAAAAAACCCGCAAGCAATATGTGCAGCACATCACCAACACTCTGAAGCTGCTGGGCGAGTCCGAGAGCGAAGCGGAAAGCGATGCCCAGAGCATCTTCCAACTGGAGACTGCGCTAGCCAAGGCCTCCATGGATATCACTTCACGCCGCGATCCCAAAAATGTCTACCATTTGATGGAAGTCGCCGATCTGCAAAAGATGACACCAAACCTGAACTGGACGAGCCTCCTCTCGGAGTCGCGCTTCCCCAGCGTGAAACAGATCAACGTTACCAATCCCGATTTTTTCAAGGCGCTCAACACGTTTCTCGATTCGACCGACTTGAAGACGATCAAAGCGTATCTGCGCTGGCAGCTGATCGCCTCCGCCGATCCGATTGCGCTGCCGAAAGCTCTGGATGAAGAGACTTTTGACTTCCGCGGCCACAAGCTGAGAGGACAACCCGAGCAGCAAGCCCGCTGGAAGCGTTGCGTGCAAGCCACCGATGGCGCGCTGGGCGAGGCTGTCGGGCAAGTCTATGTCACGCAGGAATTTCCGCCGTCCAGCAAAGCGGCCACGCTCCAGATGGTGCACGACATCGAGAACGCAATGGATCAAGACGTCGACACGCTCGATTGGATGAGCCCCGAAACTAAAGCCCGCGCCAAGATCAAGCTCAAGGCCATCGCCGACAAAATTGGTTATCCCGACCACTGGCGCGACTATTCCAAGCTGATCGTGGAACGCGACGACGTTTATGGCAATACGCAACGCGCGGCTATTTTTGAAAACCTCCGGCAGATCGATAAAATTGGCAAGCCTGTGGATCGCGGTGAATGGGGCATGACTCCGCCGACCGTTAATGCCTACTACAACCCCAGCATGAATGACATCAACTTTCCCGCCGGCATCCTGCAGTCGCCCTTCTATAACCCCAAGGCCACGGACGCCGAAAACTATGGCCACATCGGAGGCATCGTCGGTCACGAACTGACCCACGGCTTCGACGATCAAGGACGGCAGTTTGACGGGAAAGGCAATCTTTCCGACTGGTGGACGCCGGAAGACGGAAAGAAGTTCGAGGAAAAAGCGGATTGCACCGTGAAAGAGTATGGCAATTTCGTCGCGGTCGACGACGCCAAAGTAAATGGCAAGCTCACCCTCGGCGAGAATACTGCCGACAACGGCGGACTGCGCCTCGCGTTCATCGCGTTTCTGGCGGATGCCAAGAGAAAAAACATCGACCTCAACCAGAAGCAGGATGGCTTCACGCCGATCCAGCAGTTCTTTTTGGGCCACGGCCAGAACTGGTGCGGAAGCACTCGGCCCGAACAATTGCGACTACAGGTGCAAACCGATCCGCATTCTCCTCGCGAATTCCGCGTGAACGGGGTGGTTCAGAACATCCCAGAGTTTGGAAAAGCCTTCGGCTGCAAAGTCGGCCAGCCCATGATGCCGCCGAATGTTTGCCGCGTCTGGTAATTCGAAGTGAGGGTGCCCCATGTCTCGCCTCTTTTGCGAGACGTGGGGATTTCGCACGGAGGCATTCGGGATTGCCCTTCTGATTTGTACAATGCTTCCGTGCCAACTCCAGCGGACGTTCGTCTCGACCGCGTCAATGCTCAGCTGCTCCTGTACGAGCATCCTCTGCTGAACTTCTCCGCGCGCGCCAAGGGCGAAGGGATCGAGATCATCATCAAGTTCAAAGACGAATCCGTTCCCGTGCACACCTACTATTTCGATTTGCATCCCCGCGATCTCGACCACCCGCAGTTCGAGTGGAGTTTTCAGCGCCAGCTCTTCGACGCCTTGCACGACTACTTCATGGAAATGTTTATCCGCACGCCGCAGGATCGCGCCGACCGCCGCCAGAAGGGACTGTGAGCGCTCTCCGCCAAAAGATCGAACAGGATATTCGGGAGCGCGGTCCGATTCCCTTCTCGCGCTACATGGAGTTGTGCCTCTACGATCCCAAACTCGGCTACTATTCGCGGAACGCCGCACAGTTCGGCAAGGCTGGGGACTTCTACACTTCGAGCGACGTGCACGCAGTCTTCGGGCGCCTGCTGGCGCGCCAGTTCGAGGAAATGTGGCGCGTGCTGGGCTCCCCGGACCACATCACGTTGAGAGAACTCGGTCCCGGCCGTGGCTTATTCGCACAGGATGTTCTCGATTGGTCGGAAAAAAAGTTTCCCGATTTCTTTCACGCCATGAGCTATGTCCTGGAAGAACGTTCACGCGCGTTGCGCCAGCGCATTGAGACAGTCTTGAGCCGGCACATTCACTCCGAAAAGGCACAAATAAAGCCATCTCCCTCTCTCAATCCGGGTGCTGCAGACTTCCCGTCTCCAGCCGCGGAGCGGCGAACAAATCCGCCGACGGCGGACACTCCCGTTATCATCTTCGCCAACGAATTCTTCGATGCCCTTCCAGTCGAAATCGTCAGCCCCCAAGGCTCCCTCCGCATCGATTCACGCGATGGCCGGTTCGTCGAAACCTGGGCTCCGCCTTCGTCCGAAGAACTCGAATTCCTCGACCGCTACTCGATCCATCCCGAGCCCGGAGAACGAGTCGAAGTCCCCCTGCAATCGCAGATCTACATGAACGCTGCAGCCAACCTAGAACGCGGATTCATAGTTGTCATCGACTACGGCTACACTCGCGAAGAGCAACTCTCCGGCCGCCATCGCGGAACATTGAAGGCCATTCGCCAGCACTCTGTCAGCGAAAACCCGTATGAGGCACCCGGCGAGCAGGACATCACCGCCGACGTAAACTTCACCGCTCTCGCGGCAGCCGCTGAAAAACAAGGTATGCAGGCACAGAAGCTCGTCACCCAATCGCAGTTCCTGCTAGGCATCGGCCAAGCCAATGAATTTGCCGACGCCTTTGAGGAATGCCGCCTGCCGCAGGAACGCGCCAAAGTCGCCCTTCAACTTAAACATCTGGTCACGCCCGCAGGCATGGGCGAGAGCTTTCACGTGCTCATCGGCAGCAAGGGGATAGCAGGAGAAAAGGTAGCGGCCTTGTCCGGTCTCAATTTTGGAGCAAGACTAAGTCGTAGCGGGAAACTCGACGATGGAAAGCTGATGTTTCACAAATCTATACAATATTGGAAACAACACAAAGCGCAGCCAGAGATTCCGACTTGAATAGAGAATCATCCGGGGTTTAGCAGGGGAGGTAAACATGAGGCATTCCATCGCTAGAATCCTTTTCGTTGCCGTGCTCGGGTTATGCGCCATCCCGAGTATTCACGCCGCGCAAAACGGAAACAGCAATGCCATACCAGGCGCGCGCCGACCCGTCATCTACGTCATGCCCAACGCGGTCACGAACCCGGGACCGGGTGACAATTCGCAAGTGGTCGTGGACACTTCGCATAACGGCAAGGAGCCTCAGGTAGCGAAAATTTATCAGGAACTGCAACGCCGCAAGGAATGCCAGTCTTTCTCCGAGAACATGATCAAGGAGAAAGCGGATTATTTCCTGCTTCTGCAGCACGGCGGCGGAAAGGGAAACCGCTGGGCAGTTTCCAATAAGAATGGCGACGTCATCGCTTCCGGCGACTCGCTTCTGCTTGGCAACTCGGTGAGGGACGCATGCCTGGCGATCGGCAAGAATTTGCAAGACCAAGGAGTTCCGGCAGGAAAATAGTGCTCACAGTTTTCTAGAAAGATGAATCATGTGGAGACAGCCGCCCTCGGCTGTCCCCGGACGCAGCCCGGCACTTTCCCAGAAGCCAGATCAGGCTTTCGCAGCAGTTTCCGGATATTCATAAACCCCGCGCCCCGATTTCCTGCCTAAGCGTCCCGCCTTCACATACTGCACCAGCAGCGGCGCAGGACGATACTTTTCTCCCAGCGATTTGTGCAGATATTCAAGGATGCTCAGCCGCGTATCGAGTCCCACTAAGTCCACCAACTCGAACGGCCCCATGGGATGATTCAGCCCCAGCTTCAAAGCCTTGTCAATATCCGCAGCCGACGCGATTCCTTCCTGCAGCATGTAGAACGCCTCATTCCCGATCATGGCGTTGATCCGGCTGGTGATGAATCCAGGCGACTCCTTGATCACCACGACGTCCTTGCCCATGCGCTTGCCCACCTCCACAGCGGTAGCCAGCGTTTCGTCATCGGTCTCCAGCGTGCGCACCACTTCGAGCAGCTTCATCTTGTGGACGGGGTTGAAGAAGTGCATGCCCACGCACTTCTTCGCGCGGTAGGTCACGCTGGCAATTTCAGTAATGCTGAGCGATGACGTATTCGAAGCCAGCATGGTCGTGGGCCGGCAGATTTTGTCGAGCAGCGTGAAGATCTCGATCTTCGACTCCATTTCCTCCGGCACAGCTTCGATGACCAGATCGGCCTCGCGCGCGGCCTCTTCGACCGAACCGGCATACTCCAATCGCCGAAACGCTGACTCTGCATCGGGCGCTGTAACCTTGCCCAGTTCGACCGCTTTATCGAGGTTGGCGCGAATTTCGGTCTCTGCCTTGCGCAGAGCGCCGGGCAGCAAGTCTTCCAGAATCGTGCGATAGCCGCCCAGCGCCGCGGCGTGCGCAATGCCACGTCCCATGATTCCGGCCCCGATAACGGCAATCGTCTGGATCTGCACCCCCTACTTCTCCGCCTTCTCGAGGTCCGCGACGGCAGAATCGATGGCTGTGACGGTCGAGCGCAAAGCCTGCGCCAGCCGCTTTCGCTCCTCTGTGCTCATGTTGGGAATATAGATACATATGCGGCGCAGCGTTGTGGTCATGTCTTCCACATAATTCATCGCTCGAATCAGTTCACCTGTCACTACTGCCATGAGAGCTCCTCTTCTAACTTTGATCTACTCGTCTTGATCAGCTAGTTTCGATCAGCTAGTTTCGACCTGACACACTCTATTCTGGACGCGCTCGCGAATTTAGTAAGCTCGTTTACCCAATCCCATACACGATTACGCCAGAACACGCCGAGCCGCTTTTGCGTGCGTGCACGACCCTGTTCGCACCACTATTGCAGCGAGGGTTGAAAAGCCCATGAACATTGGAGAAAGAAATGGTAGGCACGAGGAGACTCGAACTCCTGACCTCTACCGTGTCAAGGTAGCGCTCTAACCAACTGAGCTACGCGCCTACTGGCTAAGGCCTTTGTTTTGAGCGGCTCCCCTTGGGGAGGTGTCCAAGCGGTGACCTTGTATCTTGTTGATAATCGCATGGAATTTGGGTGGTGTCCAGAGGCGCGTGGACACCTTATTAGTGCAGGTGCGAGGTTAGATTTTTGGACACTGGGTTGGTGCTGTTGCGGGGTTAGATTCTGGACACTGCGTTGGGGCGGTTGCGGGGTTAGGTTTTTGGACACTGCGGAGGCGCTGTCGGCTGATCGCTTAGCGGGGTGGCTTGCGAATTGCCGTCCTCGGTGTGCGGCGGAGAGGTGGGGAGGGGGGTGGGGGTCGCTGGCATCGTCCAGATGGGGACGCTGATCCATTCGAGTTTTACGGCTAGCGCGATCAGGGCTGGCATCGTCGGGGCGAAGCGATCGCGGAGGCGTTCTAGGATTCGCGGTGACGGCTCGCACCGTCAGTCCGGCTTGCAGCGCGGCTTCGGGGCGGCTGGCGCCGGAGGCGAGGGCGGTGAGGATCCTGCGCTCGCGTGCGGTGGGGTTGCGCTGCTGCTGGTTGGTGGTCAGCATGTGGGCGGTGTGTTCAGCATGTTGGCCATCGTACTCCTCGGCGGGGCGTTTGTCTGTGATCGCTTCGCGGGTCGGGGTGCGGCTGGCGGTGAGGCGGTGGCCTCACTGCGTGCGTCGGTGGCCGTTCATGATCAACGATGACCTCTGCGAGAACGTGCAGCCGCGCTGTTTGAGCGTGCGGGGCTCTTGGTCGCACCAAGCTTCTGCATTCGAGGAGTTCCTGCCGGCTTGGGAGCTGCACTTGATGTCGGAGACTCTCAGCCTGGGCCGGAATGCTTACGTTTGCACTGCGGCGGCAACCGCGGGAGGCCTCGCTTCCGTGGAACGACGCGGAGATTTCGGATGTGCCAGCACGTGAGGCAGTCGATGAAATACAGAGCGATCACCTGGAGGCAGAGCGCGTTGAACGGGTTTGCGTGTCGCAGCCCGAGCAGTCGACTTAGCTACGCGCCCGTTGCGAATCGATCCATGGCATCGGCAAGTCGAATGAAGCGGTATGCCGGCCGCGAACAGAGCGGACACGTGCACTCAGCGCTGGTTGAAAGCTACGGGCGGTGCAGACCCTGAATGATGATCCTGCTGCTCGATGAAGTGCTTCGGGTATGTCGGTCGGTGCTGACCACGAGGCGCGTTCGACGTACCGCTCGCAGATAGCATGCACTTCAACGGCGGTCAGTTGCTCGGCAATGCCAAGCTGGCGCGCACGCGTATCTGTGTCTATCCCATCATCTGTATGTCGTGCGATCGCTCAATGGCGAATGCGCAACTGGCCGGTTCAGCGGATGTGTTTCCGAATGCATGACGGTGAGGTAGAGTCGTTCTACGGACATGTCGGCGGTGTCCGAGAGACTGCATCGGAGTCCAGTGGGGTCTTGTTCTAGTCAACCCTTTCCCAACCTTCCACCTCTCCCGGTGTCCTTTTCCCCCGCGGGGTCTGGGGCGGCGAAGCCCCAGCGGGTTCGGGCGGAGCCCGAGGTTGTGGGGTTGGGGTTGTCGTTGGGGTTGGCTCTAGGGCCGTGGGATTCGGAAGGGGGGCAACGGCCTCGGGCGGGCTGCGGGGTTGCCCCCCGCGCGACATGCCGGCGCGTTCGCGCTGGTGTGCTGGGGGGAAACCGCGCGGGTTTGCCCGCACGACTGGCGGGAGAAATTAGATAGTAGACAACTGAGCTACGCGCCTAAACTTGGCTGTCAAATACTTCCGGCGCCAACGCTGCGGGCGGATCCGTTAGGCCAATAAGAATATTACCATGCACCTGGGACGTAGCGCGGGTCCCTATACGGACAGTAAGGCTGCTGCAGTAGTACGACGGAGAAGGTCGGAGGCATTGATTCGCTGGCAGTATTCTGCAAAGGATGGGCGAGGACCTGTCCAGCGAAGGTCTTCCACTGTCTCGAAGACGGGCACATCCAGGCGAAGAGTGGCGAGCGTACGAAACAAGAGAGCTTCGTTCCAGGCGCTAAAGAGGGATTCAGAGAGCCGCTGGGCTCTGCGGATCGATGTATGCCATTGTCGCCAGTCTTTCGGGACGAGTTCCAAGTGAGAGTATTGGGACAACACCAGCGCAGCCGCTTTCGCTCCCCATCCGGCCACGCCGGGGAAGCCGTCGGCGCTGTCGCCGACTACGGCCAGATAGTCGGGGATCGATCGCGGCGTCACTCCAAATTTCGCGATGACGCCCGCTTCGTCGCGCACGATGTTCTGCCGGCGATCCAGCTGTACGACTCGGGTGCCTACGACACACTGACCGAGATCTTTGTCCGGAGTACAAATAATCACTTGGCGGACCTGCGGATCCTGCGCGGCCTTTGCCGCGGCGGAGGCGAGCGCGTCGTCGGCTTCGTAGTAGACCATGGGCCACACCAGCACTCCCATGGCTTCCAGCGCTTCCTCAAGAATTGGGAATTGGGACAGCAATTCCGCAGGCACGCCTTCGGCGGTCTTGTATCTGGGATAAAGGTCGTTGCGAAACGACTCCACGACATGGTCGGTCGCGACTCCGAGATGAGTTGTTCCGCGCTCGAGCATGGAAACGACGGACGTCAGCACGCCCCGCACGGCGCCGATTTCCTGTCCGTTCGCATCCTTCGCGGACGGCACAGCGAAGAAGTGCCGGAACAATTCATAAGTGCCGTCGATCAAGTACACATCCATGCAAGCTTGTCTCCTTCCAGAAAGTTCGTATTGTGATTTATGAACCGCGGTCCATCGCACTGAACAAATTGTTCAGCGACTCGGCCAGAGTGGGATGGGCGAAAATACCGTCGCGCAATGCGGTGTAGGGCAACTTCCCCATCATGGCAATCTCAATGGCGGACATAATTTCACCGCCTTCGATGCCGAGGATCGCAGCGCCAAGAATCTGATTACTTTCGCTGTCCACGATCGCCTTCATGAAGCCGCGACTTTCGTCGACTTCAAGGGCGCGTGCGACCCGGGTCATGGGCATCTTGGCCACGCGAATGTCGCGGCCCTGCGCGCGAGCTTGCGCCTCGGTAAGGCCTATCCGGCCTAACTGAGGATCGATAAAGAGGGTATAGGGCACCTGACGATTCCTGGTGGAGGCAGTTTTTTTTCCGATGAGGTTGGCGCGGATGATGCGAAAGTCGTCATACGAAATGTGGGTAAACGCGGGACCGCCGTTGATATCGCCCAGCGCGTAGATGCCCTCCGCGGTAGTTTCCAGGCGGTCGTTCACTTGAATGAACCCATGGTTGTCGGTTTTAATTTTCGCTGCGGCAAGATTCAGCGTGTCCGAATTCGGCACTCGGCCCGTGGCAACGAGTAGATGCGAACCGGCCAAAGTGCTGGATCGGTTATTGCAATGCACATCCAATCGGATGTTCTTGCCCGATTCCTCGACGTGAGTTGCTTTCGCATTCAGAAAGACTTCAATCCCGTCCTGGCGCAGAATCTTGGTAACTTCTTCAGCAATATCCTGATCCTCTTCCGAAAGCAGCTGGCTGCCGGATTGAATGATGGTCACTCGACTGCCGAAGCGGCGAAACAGTTGGCCGAATTCGAGTCCAATGTAGCCTCCGCCGAGAATCAGTAAATGATCCGGAAGCAGGTCCAGTTCCATGATGGAGATGTTGTCGAGAAAAGATACTTTGTCTAGCCCATCGAGTTTGGGACGCGAGGCGCGCGTTCCGGCATTGATAAAAATGTATTTCGCTGAAAATGTGCGCTGGCCGCCATCTTGCAAGCGAACCGTCGACAGTCCTGGGACCGCTGAAGCTTGCATCGCCGAAGATCAAATCGAGGTTGGGAGTCTTCTCAATCTTCGACTGGCTCCCATTGCGAAAGCTGTCGACGATTTTGCGCTTGCGTTGACGAACTTTCGCCAGGTCGACGCTGATCGGTCCAGTCTGCACTCCATAGTCGGCGGCGCGGCGGGCCAGATATGCGACCCGCCCGCTCGCGACCATGGTTTTCGTGGGGGTGCATCCTTCGTTCACGCAGGTACCACCGACATGCTTCCGTTCGATGAGAACGGTACGCATGCCTGCCCCTGCGAGGGCCATGGAGAGCGGTGTACCGGCTTGCCCCGACCCGATGATGAGGGCATCGTATTTCTCCACGGTGTTCATGAGTACACCTCAGATGATTGGCAGCGGGGGATCCAAGGAAAGAGTCTAGTCGCCTGATTCAGAATCGCGAAGCCAGGAACAATCCCAGCCCGATGGCAATCACGTCCTCCGGGATTGCGACCGCGAAATCCGGTACGCGCAAGGCGCGCACCAGTCCGACCCGCGCCTGATAGCCGCCGAATGCTCCAGCAATCCCACCGAGGGCTCCGGCCAGCGCTCCCAGCCAAACTGTCGCGCCGCCCGCCACCGCCAGGCACGCGCCGCTCACTGCGCCGGTGACGAGTCGTGCACAGAGGCCGACCGGAGCGGTACGCGAGGGCGTCTTAGGAAGTTTGTCAGCTACAAGTTCGACCAACGCCAAAATCGAAAAGATGCCTACTGCCCACGCCGATCCCATGAAAGCCAGCGGAGAGCCGTGAAGATTGATCCAGCCGAGATGCGCCGCCCAGGCCACAACCGTGGGCGCTGTGAAAGACCGCAGCCCCGCTACGACTCCGATACTGAATGCAAGGCCCAGGGCGAGTGAAGAATTCATAAGCCCCTCTTTGTTAGCCCCTTTTCGGAGTGGACGCTATCGAGCCTCGGGCCACGCTTTCCGACAAGGGCAGCCGAACCTGGAAGCGCGTGTCTCCGGGTTTAGAAATCACCTGAATGTTGCCGCGATGTTTTTTCACGATGCGTTGGACCGTGTCGAGGCCAAGCCCGGTTCCCTCCCCGACTCCCTTGGTGGTGAAGAATGGTTCGAAAATGTGAGGTTCAACTTCCGGGGAAATTCCCGGGCCATTGTCGCCGATCTCGACCACAACGCAATCGTCCTCGCGAAAGGCTCGTACCCGCAGCACGCCTTTCCCGCCCATCGCGTCGATGGCGTTGTCGATGACGTTGGTCCAGACCTGGTTGAGCTCGCTGCCGAAAGAATTTACGAAGAGCGGAGTCTTCTGATAATTCCGCTGCACCTCTACTCCGCGCTTGAGCTTGTGATTCAAGATGGTCAGCGTGGTCTCGAGGGTCTTCACGATATCGACATTCTGAATGGGCGACTGATCCATGAAAGTGTATTCCTTGATCGCGCCCACCAGCTCAGAAATTCGGGAAGTGCTGCTCTCAATTTGGTTCAGTAAATCGGCGATTTCCAGGGAAGCTGAAATTCGCACCAGCGCTGCGCGCGCGGTAGCCGCGTCGAGATGGGCGAACAGTTGCTGCAGCGCTTCAACTTTGAAGTTCTTGCGGGCGAGGTCGGCCGCAAGCTGCCACAAATCGTTTTGTCCATGGCTGCGAAGCAAGGAATCGAGCCTTTCTTCCAAATCGCTGATGGTGAGCGCGTCCGGAGGCGGGCCGTCCACCTGGACCAGCGAAGCCTCCAACTTCTCAATCTCTGACTTCTGTGCCGGGGTGAGATCGCGGCTTCCCAGGTCATGGCTGGCATCCCGCACCCGCTTCAGAATCTCGCGCAACTGGCTGGCCGCACGCTTCGCAGCCGAAGAAGGATTGTTGAGTTCATGAGCCAGACCCGCTGAGAGTTTCCCCAGGGCGGCCAGCCGGTCGCGTTGTTGTTCAAACCGAGTCGCTTCGCGGATCCGGTCCGACATCAGTCCCACCAGACGCTGGGTGAGTTCCGGCATTTTCTGTATGAGTTCCGGAAATTTCGAGGCGGGAAATCGCAAGGCGCGGCTGTCGGTCTCGGCTCGCCCGCCCACCTTAAACTGCTTCATCCTCGAATACGGCAATACTCCCGTAACGTCCCCGGGCTCCAAGTTAAAGATGACGGTTTCGCCCGCCAGTTCGCCCCGCACCTGAAAAATACCCTCAAGAATCACAAACATGGCGTCGGCCGGATCGCCCTGGCGTGAGTAGACCTCACCCGCCTTGAGATGCATCTCCTCCGACTGGCTGAGGAACCAGGTGAGCTGATCGTCCGGCAAATCGGCGAATACGGGAACGCGAAGCAGTTCGGATGTTTCGACCATTTAGACCTTGCTCAAATACTGATGGATGAATTGCACTGCCACGGAACCCTCGCCAACTCCGGAGGCCACGCGTTTGACCGAACCGTGCCGCACATCGCCCACCGCAAATATACCTGGCACATTCGTTTCCAGAAGAAACGGATCGCGATCGGGCGCCCAACCCTTGGGACGTTGTCCACCTTGCATCAGGTCGGGACCGGTTCGAATGAATCCGCGCTCGTCGCGCTCGACTGTGCCCGCCAGCCAATCCGTTCGCGGCAGGGCTCCGATGAAGATGAACATCGAACTTGCCGGGACACGCTCGATCTTATCGGTGTCCGAACAGAGGACCGAAATTTCTTCCAGGTGGGTTTCGCCATGAACTTCGGCAACCCCGGCATGGGTCCACAGTTGAATGTTCGGAGTCTCCTTGATCTGATCAATCAAATATTGCGACATGGTGCTGGAGAGCGAATCTCCCCGAACCAGGATGACGACGCGCTCCGCGTATTTGGAAAAATTCATCGCCGCCTGGCCTGCCGAATTCGCGCCACCAACCACGTACACCACCTCGCCCTTGCAGGACAAAGCCTCGGTGGCGCCGCCGCCATAGTAAACGCCGGCGCCTTGCAACCGGTCAATGCCCGGTGCCTCCAGCCGCTTCCATTGCACTCCGGTTGCGATCATCAAAGCGTGGCAGGAAATCTCGCTGCCATCGGCCACTTTAATGATGCGATAAGGGCCCTCGGTGCGGACGCCGACGGCCTCCTGCGGCGCGAGGATTTCAACCCCAAAACGTTTGGCTTGCACCACCGCCCGGCGAGCAAGATCGCCTCCGCTGAGACCGGCCGGAAATCCGAGGTAGTTTTCGATCCGCGAACTCATTCCTGCCTGGCCCCCCGGAGCTTCCCGGTCGAGCATTACGGTGTGCAAACCCTCCGACGCGCCGTAGACAGCGGCGGCCAGACCGGCTGGTCCTCCGCCGACAATTGCTAAGTCGTAAAAGCTGGTTTCGGCGCGGGTACGCAATCCTACTTTTTGCGCTACTTCTGACGGCACGCCATTGAGAAGCTTCGTTCCATCCGAAAACAAAACAATGGGAAGGTCGGTGGCGTCGGGCCCGAGAGCATCGAGAAGCCGCTTCGTTTCCGGATCATTGGCCGAACCCTCAACGTCGATCCACTGATACGGAACGTGGCTGCGAGCCAGAAAATCCCTGAGTTCGTAGGATCGCGGAGACCATCGCGTGCCCAATACGCGGATGCCCTGAAACGCCGGACGGTACGAAGCCTGCCAATCGTCGAGCAAGTCGTCGAGCTGAGGATACAGGTGCTCGGTGGGAGGATCCCACGGCTTCATGAAAAAGTAGTCGAGGTTAGCCTGGTTAATGGCGCTGATCGCGGCATTGGTGTCGGCGTAGGCGGTGAGCAGCGCCCGCTTGGCGTCGGGAAATATCTTCCGCGCCTCCTGCAAGAAAACCACGCCATCCATGTGAGGCATACGCTGGTCCGCGAGCAGGAGTGCGACGCCGTCATTGCGAACCTTCAGCCCTTTCAGAAGATCGAGGGCTCCTTCCGGGGAGTCGCTGCTCAGGACGCGATAGCCCGCGCCGTACTGCGAACGCAAATCGCGCTCGATGGCCCGCAACACATCGGGATCGTCGTCCACGGTCAGCAGAATCGGCTTCGCCATGTTCGTTCTTCGGCTTAAAGAGAAAATCAGGGATTCCTGAACAGTCTGATTAGATAACTAAACTCCAATTCGGTCGCATCAAGTGGAGTGTTCTTACGACAGGACGTCGTCCAGTTCGATTTCGTCCACGTAACACCACACCCAGGACTCCCCAGGCTCATTGGAACGGATCAGGGGATGGTGCGTCTTTTTGAAATGTTTGGTGGCATGCTTGTTCTTCGAGGAGTCGCAGCAGCCCACATGTCCGCAGACCAGGCACAGGCGCAAGTGAACCCAGCGGTCGCCGGTTTTAATGCATTCCTCACAGACGTGCGTGCTCGTTTCCTTGATTTTGATCTGATTCAGATGGGTGCATTCGTTCGACATGGGATCCTCCAGGAAAATTCATCTTGAAACCCGGCAAGTGACCTCAGTCATGTAACGAAAGGACACCAGCACTGTCAAGACCGCCGCTCTTCACCCACAATGATGTTGGGGGACATTCATCCGTGTTTCGGCTCGATTATTTGTCTTGCGTGTTAACCGTCGCGTCCACGATTCTGGTGGGCCGGCGACGCTGCGAAGGCTGGGCACTTGCCGGCGTCAATAGTGTAGTGGTGTGCATCATCGGCCTCAGAACCGATCAACTGGGCTTCATTCCCGCCAATATATTTTGCATGGTGATGAGCGCGATCAACCTGCACGCCTGGCGCAAGACAGGTGCCTCTTAACCCGACTACAGAACAGAACAAAGTCCGCGATGCTCGGATTCCCCGCTCGCCGATGCGGCCCAAAAGAATTTAGAGTCTTCTCCCGAGCCGAGCGCTCCTGTTATCATTACCGCTATTGTCGCTGTGTCATCTCGCGATCTGCCCTTCGCCTTCTTGCTTTCGAGGACTCGACGTTTGAGGATGCAACCATGGGGACTAATCCTACGCTTTCGAAGCGAAACCTGGGACCACCCTCCTGCAGTATGCCCTCGCAATCACCACGGTTGTGACCGCGCTTGTGCGTTGGCAGCGCACTCCCGTGCGTCGGCCGGCGAGCAGGTATCCTCCGTCCTGTTCTCCCCGCAATCGCCTTTTCTGCCTGGTTCTGCGGCATCGGACCATCGATAGTCGCCATCGGGTTGGCCCTCGCGAACGGGTCTACGGATTCATTCCTCCCATCCACAACTTTCGCATTGTCACCCCGGCCGAGCTCGTTTCCCTGCTGGCGTTCCTGTTCTCCTCTCTCGTGATCGTTGCCTTGGCCGATCCCGTCGCGGCAATAAAAAACTGCGCAGGGCGCAGGGAGAACTCGAAACCAGTGTTCAGGAACGAACCGCAGACCTGGACGCTGCGAATCAGAATCTGCGAGAACTTTCCGCACGCCTGCTCCAGTTGCAGGATGAAGAAAGACGCCGCATCGCTCGCGAACTTCACGACAGCGTGACAGATGTTGGCCGCTCTAAACATGAATTTGTCCGCCGTCCGCGGCGATATCGAGCGTCTGTCCAAGACGGCCAATGCCCTGGCCGATAGTGAGAGTCTGGTCCATGAATGACCACGGAAGTTCGCACGATTTCTCATTTGCTGCATCCGCCTTTACTCGATGAAGCCGGCCTCTCGTCTGCCCTTCGCTGGTATGTCGACGGATTCGCTGTCCGCAGCAAAATCCATGTTGATCTGGATCTCCCCGAGGACCTCGGACGCCTGCACCGTGAATCCGAGACCGCTGTTTTTCGCGTCGTACAGGAATGCCTCACCAATATTCATCGCCATTCCGGAAGTCCGGTCGCCCATATCCGCCTTCGTCAGCGCGACCATGAAGTGCTTGTCGAGATCGCGGACAAAGGCAAAGGCATCCCGCCCGAAAAGAGAAGAAATGTCTTCCTCGGGCACGCCCGGCGTCGGCATCCGAGGCATGCGGGAAAGACTCCGCCAGCTTGGCGGCACGCTGGAAATCGACTCCAACGCCACCGGCACCCTCATCAGCGTCCGCTTGCCCGTCGCGGAAAGTTCGCAGCCCGCCACTCCCATCGCGGTCACCGACACCTCACCCGCAGCAGCGTAGCGTGACCTCCTAAAGCGCTCTGTCATCCTGCGACCGCGCTCTTTGCGGGCCGAAGGATCCCTGCAATCCACTCAGGACGCCGGCAGCCATTCACAGGTCGATCCGCACTTTACGCGCCGATGGGCCCCTGTTAGACTTTTAGTTTGTCATTATTAGTTTGTCATTATTAGTTCGACCAGCCCACCGTTCTAATCAGAAGGGAAGTCCGTGCGCGCAGAAACCCGCCATCAACTGAAACAGGATGCCTTCAGCCGTGTAACTTTCGACGCTGCCGAGAAAACTGCCGATTGGACCGTCGCCCACCGCAGCACGCTGATCATTTCCGCAGTCGCCATCGCCATCGTTCTCGCCGCCGTGATTGGCGGATGGTATTACCTGAGCGCGCAAGACGAAAAGGCCAGTTTCGACCTCTCGCAGGCGGTGCGCACCATGGATACTCAACTCCGTCCAGAAGGGAGCCCCGCTCAGCCTGACGTCCCCAGCTTCACTTCGGCCAAGGAACGCGCCCAGACCGCGCAGAAGCAGTTTCAGGCCATCGTCGACAAGTATCCCCACACCCGTACCGCCGATATGGCTCATTACTTCCTCGGTGTGACTGCGGCGAATTTAAATGACAACACCGCCGCCGAGCGCAACTTCAAACTGGTAGCTTCCACCGGCAACCGAGAGGTTGCGGCCGTTGCCAAGTCCGCTCTTGCCTCGCTCTATAGCCAGACCCATCGCCCGAAAGATGCCATTGCGCTTTATCAGGAATTAATCAGCAAGCCCACCGCCTCCGTCGGCAAGGTGACGGCGCAACTGCAGTTGGCCGAACTCTACCAGAACTCCAACCAACCTCTCGAAGCCAAGAGGCTCTACGAGCAGATCAAGAAAGAAAATCCCGGCGCCGAAGCGGGACAACTCGCAACCCAGAAACTGGCGCAGCTGAAGTAGTTTTCCTACCGTCCGAACTGCACCGTGACCCGCGCTCCCGCGGCAACATGCGTGCCCGCAGCAGGAGACTGTTGGCGCGCTAGGCCGCTGCCTACAGCTTCGAGTTGCAGGCCAATGTCCTGCGCGGATTCGACCGCACCGCGCACGGTCTTGCCCACGAACGACGGCACTTCGATTCCGCCCTGTTCGACATCCAGGACCACGGTTCCGGTAGAGGGCAATTTTTCCTTCGCTTGGATCGCAGCGTCTGCAGGTTTCGCGGCAACCTCGTCGCTCCGCGCACCGATGACCGCATTAGACGGAACTGGCTCGCGCATTACCGCTGGCATGACGTTTCCATTACCTGCGGCATTGGCGGGCGTGGGCGCCCGCGCCACACTGGGCTTCGCTGCATCCGAAGAATCGCCGTTTACTTCGGCGGTTTCCAGCGTCTCGCCGGGATGATCCGGAGTTCCTTCTTCCAGGTCCTTGTCTTTCGTCTTTGCCTGCGCCAGCAGCAACTGATGTTGCGGGGCCAGCGGCAGATCATGCGGCACATGCAGATATTCGAGCACCTGCTGCGAAATGCGCCGGAACACTGGCGCAGCGACTTGCCCGCCCTGGTGAAGTCCCACGGCCGAATCCAGAATCACCGCAACCACGATCTGCGGATTGTTGAGGGGAGCGAATCCCGCGAAAGATCCGACATATTTTGTCTTCGAATAGGCCCCCGTCGCGGGATCGACCTTCTGCCCCGTGCCGGTCTTCCCCGCCGACGTGTAGCCTTCGAGAATTGCCTTGCGGCCCGTGCCCTCGAGCACAACTTTCTGCATCATCGCGCGCATCTCGGCGGCGGTGTACGAGGAGATCACCCGATGCGACGCGCCGGGACGAAATGCGACCGTCTGCGGCGTGCCTCGCGGCTGTACAGTTCCAGCAACAATGCGCGGCGCCACCCACACGCCGTCATTGGCAAAGGTCGAGACTAGTCCGGCGAGTTGAATCGGCGAAATGCCAATCTCCTGGCCGATCGAGATGGCGGCGATGGAAACTCTCGACCAGCGGCTCGGGGGCTTCGTCAAGCCGCGAGTCTCGCCGGGAAGTTCAATCCCGGTCCGCTGCCCGAATCCGAAGTCGCGAATGTATTTGTAGTAACGATCTTCGCCCAACCGCAGCGCGATTTTGATTGACCCCACATCGCTCGATTCCGCGAGCACTCCCCACACCGGCAACAAGCCGTGCGGCTTCGAGTCGCGAATGCGCATGCCGTTGTAAACAATCGAACCCATCTGGCAATCGAA
>CAVPFI010000004.1:0-29969 GCA_963703685.1 uncultured Acidobacteriaceae bacterium
GCCTTCCTTGGAAGAAGATGAAGTTTATGTCGGCCACTCAACTGCCACGCCGCGCGAGCTACCGCGCGGACGCATCTCGCCCTCGGCCATAGCCATCGGCCGCGTCGCTGTTCGTCCATGCTGCTCAAGAGCCTGAAAGGGAACTGTTCGACTTCGAGGTCGAACACGACAAGGCCCTCATCTTCGCAGCAGCCATTCAGAGAGCGCCAATCCGCTCGACGAAGCCCCTGCAGCGCGCCTGGAGCGCGAAGCCCGAAGGCTTGACCAGGGGCGGAAGAAGGGCGCGACTTCGTCCTTGAGCCGTCCCTGCGCGACATCACGGGCGGAGCGCTCACTTGGCATCCTAGCGCCTTCGACCGCTGGAGCGTCGCGCGGCCACCTGGAACACAGAAACCGGTGATGCAGCGAACGACTCGCTCTTCGAATGATCGACTTTCAAGTCATGTTCGGCCCGCTGGGAAGAAAGCCAGCGATCCGCGCCAACGCTGCAGTCGAGCTGGTCCGGCACGCTTCGGGAGTTTCCAGGTTGTCGAGGATTTCTACCTGATCATCCTCGGCGCGGCGGCTATCGCTTCGCCGTTTCTCGCCGCAGTCGCGGTGCGACGCGGCCATCGCCTGGCTGATTGTTTTCGCAGGCAAGATCCATCTGGTGCTGGCTTTTCATCGCCCGGTCCAAAGGAAAAGCCCTGCCTTCCTTGGAAGAAGATGAAGATTATCTGGCCGCGGAGCTCCCCACGCCGCGCGAGAGCCGCGCAACCGAATCTCGCCTCAGCGGGTCGCCATCGCAGCGTCGCTCTTCGTCCATGCTGCTCGAAGCCCTGAAAGAGGAACTCTTCGAACTCGAAGTGGAACACAAACAAGGCCTCATCTCGCAGCAGGAATACGAAAGCGCCAAGTCCGCGCTGGACCAAACCCTGCAGCGCGCCCTGAAACGCGAAGCCCAAAAGGCTTGACCAAGGACGGAAAGGGCACAACTTCCGTTCTTGAGCCGTCCCTGCGCGACGTAGCGAGCCGAAGCGCTTAGCTTGCCGGCGTCCTAGCGCCTTCAACCGCTGAGCGTCACGCAGCCACCTGGAACGCAGAAACCCGTAATGCAGCAAAGCAAGACTCACTCTTCAAATAATGAGCTTTTTGAGGTAGTCTTAGGCCGCTTCGGAAGGAGGCCTCTATGGCACAGAACACTCCGCTCGAGATGGTCCGGCACGCTTCGGGAGTTTCCATTTTGTGGGGAGTTCTACTGATCATCCTCGGCGCGGCGGCTATCGCTTCGCCGTTTCTGGCCGCAGTCGCAGTAAACGCGGCCATCGCCTGGCTGATTGTTTTGGCCGGCGCAGTCCATCTGGTGCTGGCTTTTCGTGCGCACGGAGCCGGGAGCATGGTTTGGAAGCTCCTGGTAGGGATCGCCTATCTGTGCTTCGGCGTATACGTGATCGCGCATCCCGTCCTCGGTGTGGTGTCGCTGACGTTGCTGCTGGCATCGCTCTTCGTGATTGAAGGCATCCTCGACGTCGTCCTGTTTGTGAAGATGCGTCCAATCCAAGGATCGACCTGGGTGCTGCTGGACGGAATCGTTTCCCTGTTGCTGGGCGTGATGATCTACATGCAATGGCCGTCGAGTTCCGCCTGGGCAATCGGCACTCTGGTAGGTGTGAGCCTGATCTTCAGCGGCGTTGCAAGGGTGATGATGTCGTGGGCCGTCCGCAAGGCAACGGACACGATATCGCCACCGTCGTCGCTGGCAGCTTAGTGAGTACCTGTCTCGGGATGGCGAGCCGTGGGACAGATTCGACGCTTCGGGAAATTTGTGCCCAGTGAGGCCTGAGTTTACCTGTTGGGATGGAGGAAGACCGAAATGGGAGGACTGATCCCGTTAGGCGACGCATCCCGGCGTCCCGTGCGAATCCCCGTCATCACCATCCTGATCATCCTGGTAAACGCCTTCGTTTTTGTACGCGAGCTGATGGGTGGCGAGGCTTTCGTGACCCAGTGGTCGGCGATCCCAGCCCAAATCTTCTCCGGCCACGGCTGGATCACGATTCTGACCGCAATGTTCATGCACGCCAGTTGGTCGCACATCATCGGCAACATGATTTTCTTATGGGCCTTTGGCCCCGAAATCGAAGATGCGATGGGCCGAGGTCGCTACCTGGTTTTCTATCTGGTTGGCGGGATCGTAGCGATGCTGGCTCAAGTCGCAGCCAGCCCGCATTCCACCGTCCCCAACCTGGGCGCGAGTGGAGCGATTGCCGCCGTGATGGGCGCGTTTCTGGTCACCTATCCACGGGACCGGATTCGCTCGATTCTATTGATCTTTATATTCGTGAAAATCACATTCATTCCGGCCGCACTGTTAATCGGCTTCTGGTTCCTGACCCAGCTCTTTAATGCCGGCCAGGTAGCGCAAGCCCAGACCGGCGGCGTGGCCTACTTGGCCCACGTCGGCGGCTTCGTCTTCGGCGCCGTTACAGCCCGTTTGTTCGAGAGTGCAAACCGACGCTCCGCCATGTCCGCGCCTTAAAAAACTCAGGGTTGAGAGCCAAGGCTTTGGCCGCAAAGCCATTGATTCCAAGACAGGCATCTTCCTGAAACCAACCCAACTGCATCTCTTCACGACGTGTAACATCCAATAAGCTAAGATCGACCCATGGGAAATATGTTTAAGACCGCGTTCCTGCTGACCGCTCTCACGCTGCTGCTGATGTTCATCGGCCGCTACTTCGGTGGCCAGAATGGGATGTTCCTGGCGCTGGCCCTCGCTGCCGTGATGAACTTCGTCTCGTACTTTTACTCCGACAAGATCGCGCTGGCCATGTATCGAGCCCAGCCCGTCACGCGCGAGGAATTGCCGCGCGCCTACGCTGCCGTTGAACGCCTCACGCAAAAAATCGGCATCCCCATGCCGAAGATTTACGTGATCCCGACCGAGTCGCCCAACGCGTTCGCCACCGGACGCAGTCCGAGCCACGCGTCGGTAGCCGTCACGCATGGGATTTTGGGTTTGCTAAACGACGAAGAACTCGAAGGCGTCCTCGCGCACGAACTCGGCCACGTCAACAATCGTGACATCCTAATCAGCTCGGTAGCCGCGACCATCGCGGGCGCAATTACGATGCTAGCCAGCATGGGGCGCTTTGCCATGCTCTTTGGCGGCTATGGAGGCGGAGACCGCGACCGCCGCGAAGGCGGAGGTCTGGCCGCGCTCTTCATGCTGATCGTAGCCCCAATCGCCGCAAGCTTGATACAGCTTGCCGTCTCGCGCTCGCGTGAGTATCAAGCCGACGCCACCGGCGCCCACTTCACCGGCAATCCCTACGCCCTGGCCAGCGCCCTGCAAAAACTCGACGCCTACTCGCGCCGCGTGCCCATGCAGGCGAGCCCTTCGACCGCGCATCTGTTCATCATCCAGCCGTTTCTGGGAATGAACTTCGGCAGCCTGTTCTCGACCCATCCCCCGATCGCGAAGCGCATCGAGCGCCTGACCGGAAGGCCCGCGGAGTTTATGCAGTAAGAAGCTTCTAGCTGCTAGCTCCTAGCTTCTAGCTTTTGCCCGTCGCGGGCTGATGCTGTTTGCGATTCAGAAACCGCAAGTACTCAAATGTCGAACATTCTAATGTTGCTAGGATCGAGTAGTAGTTGCAAGAATGAAGTAGCTAGAAGCTAGGAGCTAGCAGCTAGAAGCTGAAGCTCTATGACGTAGGTAACCCCACGCTCCCGACGCCCAATAGTAGAATCGAAACAATGTCGCCAGAGACTGCCATCGCTGTTTCTCACAAAGCTGCCGAACTCGAAAAGGCTCTCCGCCGCGTGATTCGCGGGAAGGACGATGTCGTCCGCCTCGCGCTGGTCAGCATTTTCGCCCGCGGACACCTGCTGATTGAAGGCGTTCCCGGCGTTGGCAAGACCACGCTCGGACAGGCGCTCGCCCGCGCCATCGACTGTACTTTTCAGCGCGTGCAGTTCACCAGCGACATGCTGCCGTCTGACGTTCTCGGCATCTCCGTGTATTCGGCCCTCGAGCAGGAATTCGAATTCAAGCGTGGACCAGTTTTCACCAACGTTCTGCTGGCCGACGAGATCAACCGCACCACGCCCAAGACACAATCGGCATTGCTTGAGGCCATGAACGAAGGTCAAGTCACGGTGGACGCTCACTCTTACGAGTTGCCGCAACCATTTCTGGTCATCGCGACGCAGAATCCCGTTGAGCATCATGGAACCTATCCTCTGCCCGAATCGCAACTCGATCGCTTCCTGATGCGCGTGCGAATGGGATATCCCGACGCGCAGGCCGAACGACAAATCCTGCGCTCCGAGGCAGGAGCTGCGCACCTCGACGATCTCCGTCCCGTACTCACCGGCGCAGATGTTCTGGAAATGCAGCAGGCCGTGAAACAGATTCGCGTGGACGAATCTCTGGTGAGCTATGCTCTCGAAATCGTTCGCCGCACGCGGGAGAATGAATTTCTCTCGCTCGGCGTCTCGCCACGCGGATCGCAAGCTCTCTATCGCGCCGCGCAAGCCATGGCCTTCCTCGAAGGCCGCACCTTCTGCACCCCCGAAGATTTCAAACCGCTGGTCGTTCCCGTCTTCGCTCACCGCGTGGTCGTCAACGGACTCTACGCCTCGACCCTGAAAAAATCCGAGCAGTCGGATCAAGTGCTGAAAGAGATCATCGAGAACGTTCCGGTCCCCGTGTAAACGAAGTCGGCTACCAGCAGCCATTGTCGGTTCTCGATTCCTCTGCGTTCTCTGCGTGATCCTTGGCGTCCTCTGCCGTGAGCTCTTTCGATCTGACTGCGAGACTATAATTCTCGACGTGATGTCCTTCCTCCGCTTCCTCATGCTGCTCTCGCTCGTCGCCTGGATCGGCGGTTTGATTTTCTTCGCATTCGTTCTGGCGCCGACTGTGTTTGCTCCGGGCATTCTGCCCAATACGCATCTCGCTGGCAATATTGTTGGACGCGCGCTGGGCAAACTGCATTGGATCGCCATCACCTCCGGAATCGTCTTTCTGGCCAGTTCTCTGCTCTACAGTCGTCTGACCGAAGACACCGCACACGTCTTTGCCCTCCGGCACTTGCTGATCTGCCTGATGCTTGGCCTCACTTTGCTGTCGCAGTTTTGGATCATCCCGCGCATGGACACGCTGCGCGCTTCGGTCAGCGACTTCGCGACGGTCCCGCCGGATAATCCTGCGCGCGCGCATTTCGACGCTCTGCATGTATGGTCGACGCGCGTGGAAGGCGCGGTGCTTTTGTTGGGGCTGGTTGCGATTTACTTAACTGCGGGCGCTTTCTACCGGCATTGACGCCGCCATTAAGAACGGCGCGTCCATCTCCGTTCGCGAGTGCGAGGGCGAGACGCCCTTCGATAAGCTCAGGGCAGGCTCTCGCGACAGTCGGCGAGACGCCGGCGCTACGGAATACCGCGCTTAGCGCCGGCTGCGCGCTTCCAGCACTTCGCGGATCTTCAGGGCTAGGGAATCCAACTCGAACGGCTTTTGCAGAAGTGTCGTTCCAGGCTCGAGGTTTTCATTAGGAACTGCGCCGAATTCGCCTTCTGTGTATCCCGACATAAAGATTACCTTCATTTCGGGACGCGTGGGAGCGAGCCGGCGCGCAACCTCGGAGCCGCGGATGTGCGGCATCACAACGTCGGTCAGCAGCACGTCGATTGTGCCCTTGTATTGCTCGGCCAGAGCGACCGCATCGCCGCCATCTTTGGCTTCCAGCACCGAGTAGCCGAGCTCCTGCAGAAACTGGCAGATCATCCAGCGCAGGTCAGGCTGATCTTCGGCCACCAGAATCGTTTCCTTGCCGGTGCGCAAAGCCTCAACCGGAGCTTCCGCCGGACGCGGTTTTGCGGGCGTTTCGACGCGCGGAAAAAAGACTTGCAGGGTTGATCCTCTTCCCGGCTCGCTGCTCACCCGAACATGACCGCCGCTGGCCCGCACAATGTTGTACACCACCGATAGGCCGAGACCGGTTCCCTCATCCTTACTTTTGGTAGTGAAAAAAGGCTCGAAGATTCGACTCTGCGTATCGGCATCCATGCCGATGCCGGTATCGGACACCGCCAGCATTACATACTCTCCCCGAGGCAGCGGCGATGGCCGGCTGGCACGAGCCGCATCCCGAGCAATATGCGCGGTCTCCAAGGTGAGCTTTCCGCCTTGCGGCATGGCGTCACGGGCGTTGACCACCAGATTCATGATGACCTGTTCAATCTGACCGGGATCGGCGTTGACGCAGCACGCATCGGGATGGAGCTTGATTTCGAATTCCATTTCGTCGCGCAGCACTCCGAGCAGCATCTCGCTCATGTGGCTCGACCAGTTCATTGAGGTCGAGCACCTGCGGGCTGAACACATGCTTCCGGCTGAAGGAAAGCAACTGACGCGTTAAGCTCGCCGCGCTTTCTGTGGTGCGTACGATAGTCTCCACGCTCTTGCGAGTAGCGGGAGTCATGCTTTCTTCCTGCAGCACGATTTCGGCGTATCCCTGGATGACCATCAGCAGGTTGTTGAAGTCGTGTGCAATGCCGCCCGCTAAGCGTCCGACCGCCTCCATCTTCTGCGACTGCCGAACCTGTTCCTCAAGACCGCGGCGGCCGGTGACATCGCGCGAGGTCACCACAATGCCTCCCACAGCAACATCGTTGAGCAGATTATTGACCACGGATTCCAGCCAGACCCAGTAGCCATCCTTGCGTCGAAAACGATATTCGGGCGGAGCGGCGCTTCCAATGTTCAGCGTCACACGCTCCAACGCCGCGCGCACTGCTGGCTCATCCTCGGGATGCACGAATGCCAGAAAACTCTTGCCCAGAAGGTCGGAGGGTTGGTATCCCGCTACTCGCGCGATGGAAGGGCTGTGATAAAGCATGGTCCCATCGACAGCGACCACTGTGATTACGTCCGAGAGATTTTGGATGAGATAACTGAATCGGTCTTCGCTCCGTCGCAGAACAGCGGCCGCTTCCAGGCGATCGCGGATATCGCGAAAGATGGCCACGACTGCCGGTCTTCCACTCAACTCGGTAGCACTGGCGCTGACCTCCACGGGCACCGGAGTGCCGTGGGCCCGCAGCAGTTTCAGTTCCCGGTTGCGCGTTCGGCCAGCCTTGCTCGAAGTCAGAGGCTGCGCGCCGGCCTCCTCACCTTGGGCAGAATAAAACTGGGATTCCGGTTTGCCTATAAGTTGTTGTTCGGGGATGCCCAGGATCTCCACGGCTTTGTTGTTGGCTTCGAGAATAAGACGGGTCTGCGCGTCGATGACGAGGATGGCGTCATTGGCGGAATTGATCAAGTTGCGGTATTTCTCTTCGGAATTGCGAATTTGTTTCAACACCGCCGAAGACAGTCCGATACCAATCAACAGCAGCAGTCCGCTCCCCAGTAGAGTGACCAGAGACAGCACTCGATTGATCCAGCGAGCGCCCTGCCCCAGAGTCGCTGAAAACTCATCTTCGAGCGGAGTGACGCGAGCGTCGAGCGCGGCTACTTGATCGGTAATCGCAGAAATCTTCCGCGCATCAGGGTGCGCCGAATTGATTTCTGCATGAAGATCTCCGGCCAGGGACCGCAACTGGTCGATGTCGCGATCACCCTCAGTCCAGATTGCGATGGCGCGCGCCATGTAGCCGAAGCGTCCGAACCGGCGGAAGAGCATCGCCATGCTACCCACGTCTTCGGGGCTGTTGCGGCCCTGAACAAAGCCACGTTGAACCGCCGCCATGTCGGGCGGGGAACGCTGCAGTTCCAGACGAGCGTCTTTATCGCCGACGGGCACAGCTATCTCCGCGAGGTATTGCCTGTAGTCGCTGTCCGCGCGACTCGCGGCATACCTGTTCAAACTGAGGACAGCCCGTTTTTCCGCCTTCGACCAAAGACCTTCGCCGCCGACGTAGGCGCGGACTCCCGCGAGGATCTCCGAACGGAGCATGCCCAGCAAAAAGACGCAGATCACGATGGCGATAAAAACGCCAACAATGATTCGCAACTTACTGGCGATGGGAAGGCGGCGAAACATTTCTTCTTGAATTCGCATGCGGAGTCACTTAGCCCGGAGACCAGGAGTGGCGGAACCTTTAGCTTCCGCGTCCGCACAGCGGAAGGACAATTCATGGCGGCGCATTTTACTGCAGACCTGATGCTAAAGCGGTCTATAAACCGACCGACTCAGGTGTCCCTGTATCGTAGTTACAGCATATCGTGCTCGGGGGACGAGGCGTCAAGGCAATTTGATTCGAGTGCAAACGTTGGAGTTGGGTGGTGGTTACTGGAGGAAAGCTTGCGAAGTCAACGCAATACGCGAGAGCGGAAACAATCCACGACGTGGTCGTTCACCATTCCGACCGCCTGCATGAAGGCATAACAGATGGTGGACCCCACAAAATTGAATCCGCGCTTTTTGAGATCTTTGCTCATTGCATCGGAATCTGGCGAACGCGCGGGAACTTGATCGAGTGATTTGGGCAAATTCTGTCGCGGCTTGCCTTCCACGAACTGCCAGATGTAGCGGTCGAAGCTGCCAAATTCCTTTTGCACCGCGACAAATACTTTTGCGTTCGCGATGGTGGAGGCGATTTTGAGTCTATTACGGACGATGCCGGGATTGCGCAGGAGTTGTTCGACCTTGCGGCGGTCGTAACGCGCTACCTTCCGCGGATCGAATCCCGCGAAGGCTTTGCGGTAGTTGTCGCGCTTGTTGAGAATGGTGTTCCAGCTGAGACCGGCTTGCGCACCTTCGAGAATGAGAAATTCAAAGAGCGTGCTGTCATCGTGCACCGGCACGCCCCATTCTTCATCGTGATAACGGATGGAGAGTTCGCCGCTGGCCCACCCGCAGCGAACTAGCTGTGCGTTATCGGATTTTGGCATCAAAACTTTTTAACCACTGAGGGCACTGAGTCTCCCAGAGGACCTACGTTTTCTACTGCAGCGACCTTGGATCTGACTTGTTGATAGGCGATTTTGAATCGAGCAGCGCCACGAGTGGATGGGCACACGCCGGGATTCCGACTCTGCCATCGCGAATGATTTCTTTGGCGGTCAGCCTTTTGCCGTAGAGTTTTTCATTGGCGCCACCGTCGGAACGCAGCGTGGAGCCTTCCAGGGAAACTCCGGCGAACAAGCCCTTGTTGCGCGAGTAGGAAAGGATTTCGGCGTTCATCACGATGTCGGTCGCGCCTTCGGCGGTGCGGCCCTTGGGACCCGCAGCGGCGGAGGCGTCGGCGCCCAACTTAACTTTGCTGGAAAGAAGCGACTTTGCCCCTTTGGGATTCATCACCAGGAGGACGAAGTCGGTGGCCTGACCACCTAGCTGAAATCCGATGCTGACGCCCTCGAGCGCGTACAGGGCTGGCGCTCCCCATTTGCCTTTGTAGTGCTCGCCGCTACGGCAGATCATGACGCCGCGTCCGTAGCTGCCGCCGATGCCGAAAGCTCCCTTTTTGACGGAAGGCAGAATGACCAGGCATTCGGCTTTATCGAGCAGATCCTGCGGGATGTCGTCGGGGATATTCAAGATTTCTTTCATAACGATGCCGGCGTCTTTGACGCGATCTTGTTCGTGCTCGTCGTTGGCGGCGAAAGCGGTTAGACCTGACATCAGGACCACGATGAAACACACCAGGAATTTCTTCACGAATCCCTCCAAAGCGATTTTAAGGAAAAAATGTCGAAGCTGTGCCACTATGTTAACCCCTGAATCCGTATGGATAACGGCGGACGTCCTCACCAAGGGTCGTGGCCGCAGGTAAGTGATAGAGTGGGCAGGTTTTGTGCCATGACCTTGCGTGTGTGCTCCTTTTGTAACTTGGCGTATTGGCGATTGAGCTCCTAAAGTCAATCAGATAGCGGCATGGGGTGGGCACTGTATTCGGCATCAAGCGTGCATCTAATAGCTTGGGAGTGTGCTCGGACAGGGTTTAGGGTGAAAAATTTGGCTTCCATAGGCATGAAGTACACGAACTCGATTCTCGCTCTGGTGACGGTTTTCCTGGCGACCTTGGTATGCGTCGCTCCGTCGCGGGCTCAGTCCGCGTATACGTCGGGCGCTCCCAGCCTGAACGCGTACAACTCGGCGAACGGCGCGACTGTTGAGCCCGACGACCAGAATGCCGTCATCACGCTCCATTCTCGGGTGAATGAAGTCAATGTGTTGTTCATCGCGACTGACAAGCACGGCAAGTTTGTGCGCGACCTGAATCAGAACGATTTCAGCATTCTTGACGATCACAAGCCGCCGCAGGCGATTCTGAACTTCCGGCGCGAGACCGATCTGCCTCTGCATATGGGTCTGTTAATCGATGTCAGCGGGTCGGTGAACAGCCGATTTGATTTCGAGCAGGGGGCGGCCACAAGTTTTCTGGAACACACGCTACGAGCGGGCTTCGATAAGGCGTTCGTCGTGGGATTCAACACTCACAGTCAGATGGCGCAGGATTTTACCGACAACGTGCAGTTGCTTGCGGCGGGAGTGCACAAGTTGCACGATAGCGGCGGAACGGCGCTGTATGACGCTGTTTACCATGCCTGCAAGGAAAAGTTTTTGAAGGACCGGCCAGATCGGCCCGTGCGAAAGGCGATCGTGATCGTCAGCGACGGCGAAGATAATCAGAGCGAGTTTTCGAAGGCGCAGGCCATTGAGATGGCGCAGCGCGCCGAAGTGATCATCTACGCGATCTCCACCGACGATAGCGGTCTGGTAATGCGCGGCGACAAAGTGCTGGAACAATTGGCCGAGGCCACTGGCGGACGCGCATTCTTCCCCTTCAAGATGAAGGACATCACCCACTCGTTCGCCGCGATCGAAGACGAACTGCGCAGCCAGTACGTAGTCTCTTACAAACCCGCAAATTTTGACGCGGACGGACGATACCGCTCGATTGAAATTTCCTCGCTGAAGAAGGATCTGCAGGTACGGGCGCGCAAGGGGTATTTCGCACCACAGCAGTAGTAGTCGGCGTCCGGCTTCCGGCTCCCGCCTTCCGGATCTCAAACCTTAGTCTTCAGCTTTTCCACGTCTTGAGCTGTCGATCGCATTTCCATCAGACAGACAATTTCTCCTAGCAACTCCTGAGCCCTTGGCCTGACATCTGAGGTCCGAAGCCGAAGCCGAAAGCCGAGAGCCGGAAGCCGGACGCCTCAAATCATTGCCCCGAGGCGCTCCCTGTGGTACCGTCGCATTGAATTCCCGTTCATCTTCGACTTTTAAACTGCTGAGGAGAGCCTCATGATTGCCATCATCTTTTTGGTCATTCTGGTTGTTATCGCCGTGGTGTTGATCGGGATGTACAACAGCCTGGTACAGCTCCGAGTGCGCTGCGATTCCGCCTGGTCCGACATTGATGTGCAACTGAAGCGGCGGCACGATCTGATTCCGAACCTGGTGGAAACGGTGAAGGGCTACGCAGCGCATGAAAAAGGGACGTTCGAGAACATCGCCAAGCTCCGATCGCAGGCGATGCAGGCGACCACGCCGGAGGGCAAGGCGGTCGCGGAGAATCAGCTCACCGGTGCGCTGAAGAGTCTATTTGCGGTCGCCGAGAACTATCCCGAGCTCAAGGCTTCGGAAGAGTTTACGCAGTTACAGGGCTCGTTGAGCCAGACGGAAGACTCGATTCAGAACGCGCGGCGCTATTACAACGCGGTAGTGCGCGACTTGAACACGAAAATTCAATCGTTCCCTACGAACATTCTGGCGGGGATGTTCGGGTTCCCGCTGCGCCAGTTCTTCGAGACAACCGAAACAGACCGCGAGCCGGTGCAGGTAAAGTTCTAGTCCGATGAACCAATCCTATTTCGTCGAGACGTTGCTTGCAACGTCTTGTTGGCGTCGAGTGAGACGTAGCAAGCTACGTCTCTACGAAGTGGTTGCGTGCCTACTCCTTCTGGTCGCGCCCCTGGCAGCAAAAACTTGGCGCGTCACCGATTTTCAAGACAACATTGTCGTCGACCGCGACGGCAGCGCCTTGGTGACCGAGCGCATTACGCTTCGCTTCGACGGCGAGTGGCACGGGATTCGTCGCACGATTCCGATTGAATATCCCGGGCCGGATGGGACGAACTACGAACTGTTCCTCAAGGTGATAAGCGTCACTGACGGCAGCGGCGGCAAGCTCAAATATGGTTCGTCGACGTCCAACGGGGCACGCGATCTGAAGATTTACATTCCCGACGCGGTGGATGTGACGCGGACGGTCGAGATCGCTTACCGGGTGCGCAATGGCACGCGATTTTTCAAGGATTACGACGAGTTTTACTGGAACGTTACGGGCAACGATTGGCCGGTGCCGATTGATCACGCGGCTGCCACGGTGCGACTTCCAGACTCTGCTGCCGGTTCGCTGAGGGCGCAGGCGTTTACCGGCGTTTATGGTTCGACCCAGCGCGACGCTAGTTCCAGGGTCGACGGAGCGGAGGCGGAGTTTGAGACCAGCAACCCCTTGCCCATGCGCGGCGGCCTGACCATTGATGTGTATATTCCGAAGGACATTCTCCAGGAACCCAGCGCGCTTACGAAGTTTTTCTGGTTCCTGGGCGGCAATCCGGTGGTCTTTCTGCCGCTGGTCACGTTCGCGGGGATGTTCGCGCTGTGGTGGTACAAGGGACGCGATCCCGATCCCGGAATATCGGTGGCGCCAATGTATGAACCGCCGGCGGGGATTTCTCCCGCGGAAGCCGGCACTTTGCTGGACGACACAATTCATCCGCGCGATATCACATCGACGATGGTCGATCTCGCGGTGCGGGGATATATCAAGATCGAAGAGACCGCGGAAAAGGTCTTGCTCTTCACGCACAAGGATTACATTTTTCATCTGCTCAAGCCGCGCGAACAGTGGGGCTCCGAGCTGGCTCCGCATGAGCGCGTGATGCTGGAGAATGTATTTGCCGATGGCAGCGAGACGCGACTCTCCAGCCTGAAGAATCGCTTCTACACGGCGGTTCCGGTCATCCGCCAGGACATAATGGCGGCTTTGAAGAGGAAAGGGATTTATCTGCTCGATCCGGAATCGGCCAATGGATACAGCATTGGAGCGGCGGTTCTGATTCTCATACCTTTTGCTATTTTGCAGTTCCTGGGATGGGCAAATTTTCTTAACTCCGTGGGTTTGGTGATTGTGTGCGTGCTGCTCTCGGCGGCGATCTGGTGGCTCTTTGCGCGCGTGATGACAGCGAAGACTGTAAAAGGAGCGCGGACTCGCATCGCGGTGTTGGGGTTCCAGGAGTTTATGAACCGGGTGGATGCGGAGCGATTGAAAATCATGCCGCCGACTACATTCGAGAAATTCCTGCCTTACGCGATGGCGTTGGGAGTGGAGCATCACTGGGCGCAGGCCTTTGCGGGGATCGTGAAAGATCCGCCGCAGTGGTATGTGGGGCCGGGGGGCAGTTACGCAGCGTTCAATCCCATTTTCTTTTCCAGTTCGATGCATAGCATGGCGGGCGATATGCACCAGGTTTTCGTGTCTGCGCCGCGCGCAAGTTCGAGCGGTTCCGGATTTGGTGGAGGGGGCGGAGGCGGCGGATTCTCGGGCGGTGGATTTGGCGGCGGAGGCGGAGGCGCGTTTTGAGGTCCCGCAACATGGCAAGGGCGGCCGCTACCAGCGCGGGAATACTACATTCCAACTATTGACCCCTTTTCGTACCCACCTATAATCGGCGCACTTTTAATCGGCATACTTTCTTTTGAGGTTCCGTCGCTGATCGCGTGAATACAAAATCCAGGTCTGTCAAGAAAGCAGTCGTCGCCACACTGTGCGTCATGGGCACTCTATGGGTGCTGGCTTGCGTGGCGCTGTACGGCGTGATGCGGCAATCGCCGGAACGCTTTGCGCGGGTCATGGCCAAGATCCCAGGACCGATCCCTTTTCTGGTTTTTCCTTTCGAAACGCTTTGGATGCAGGCTCGCGCGGGCGCATTGAAGGTAGGAAGTCCGGCGCCGGATTTCGCGCTGACGAAACTCGATAAGACGGCCCAGGTACAACTGTCGTCTCTGACCGCGCAGAATCGCCCGGTGGTGCTGGTGTTTGGAAGCTATACCTGACCTCCCTTCCGGCGGGAGGTTCCTGCCCTCAACAAGCTCTACCAGCAGTTCGGAGACCGGATCACATTTCTGGTCGTCTACATCACCGAAGCGCACCCCAGCGACGTCTGGCAGATGGAGAGCAACATAAAGGAAAAAGTTGTATTCGCCAGCCCGCGCAGCGAAGACGAACGCGCTTTTGTCGCCGGTGCTTGCGTGCGCAAGCTAGGCATTGAGATTCCGGCAGTGCTGGACGAATTTGGAAACTCGACCGAAACGGCCTACACCGGCTGGCCGGATCGGCTTTACTTGATTGACGCTGGCGGACGGATAGCCTACAAGAGTCGGCCCGGACCTTTTGGTTTCCACGCGGACGAACTGAAATCCGCAATACTGAAGACGCTTCCAGCATCCTGAACGAGGCGCCAATCTTCCAAGATCGCTGCGCCACAGGTTAGAGTCCGTTTCGAATCCCTTTCTTGCAAGAGAGCTGCGGGACAGCCGAGGCGGCTGTCGCCACGTATGTATTTCTCGTTTAAAGACAAGAGGCCGCGAATTGTCGCGGCCTCTTTTCTTCGAGTGCGCAGGTTATTGTTCGCCGGCTAGTGCGCTGCTACCCCACAATACATTGCTTCCCCAGAGCACGTTGCTGCCCCAGAGCACGTTACTACCCCACAACACATTGGAGCCCCATAGAACATTGGATCCCCACAACGCGTCGTTGCTGCCCCAGAGCACATTGTTGCCATACACACTGCCGCTGCCCGAGGTGGTCGACCCTTGGTTGCCAACCACGAACTGAGAAGTACCCCAGACAACCGCGTTCGACCAGGTGGCTGAAGTATTCCAGACAGCAGTGGAACTGTCCTTGAAATAGACGTTGCCGGAGTTTGAGTCATGGATGGCTATGGGAGACATCGCAGTGCCTCTGGCCACATCGGTGTTGTTGAGTGCGGCCTCCACATCGATGTATCCGGCGCCGACGGTGAAGACGTCATCTTGATCGGTGTAGGTGATTCCGCTGGTCGGATCGGTAACGCTGCTATATGCCGGCAACGACTTCCACGCGGTCTTCATCAGCCGTGCCTTCACCTGATCCGGATTAAGGCTCGGGCTTTTTTGCAATAGATCCGCAACCACTCCGCTCACGACTCCTGTCGCCATGCTGGTGCCGCTCAGCGTGAAGTAATTCGACGACGGAGCGGTGCTTCCGCCATTGACGTAATAGCTGTAGGGAACCTGGTTGCCGGGATACCCGGTGTAGAGAGTCGAACCGGGAGCTTCGAGCGAAACCAGCAGATTGCCGGGAGCGACGAGATCGGGCTTGGCCACCGCATCGATCGCGGTCGGCCCTTTCGAGCTGTAGCTGGCCATCAGGTCGTCGACACGAGTCGGCGTTCCCATCGGCTTCATCGCGCCCACGGTGAGAACGTAGGGATCGTTCCCGGGCGACGTGACCGTACCGTAGCCGTTAGTTTGCTGATTGCGGCCATTGTTGCCGGCCGCGACCACCACCACCATGCCATTTTTCCACGCCAATTCAACCGCCTGACACAGCGGATCCAGCTTGTAGCTCTCGTAGATCCCACGTCCCAGGGAAAGATTGATCACGCGGATGTTGAACTTAGACTTCAGAGCGATCGCCGTGGTGATCGCCGAAATTACCGCGCTGTCGGTGCCCGCGCCATTTTGATCGAGAACCCGCAGGTTGATGATGTTAGCCTGCGGCGCGATACCTTTAAACGTCTTGGAATAGTTTGTGCCTGTCGAGCTGGCACCGTTCCCCGCGATCAGTCCGGCAACATGCGTGCCATGGCCAAATTGATCCGTGCCGCTAGCATTACCCGGAACGAAGCTCTGATTCCAGACCACGCGCGACGTTCCCCATGGACCGCCGTTCAGATCGGGATGGCTGCTGACTCCACTGTCTATCAATGCGACGCCAATGCCGGCGCCGGTGTAGCCGGATTGCCAGGCCGCGAACGCATTCACGGCAGGCGCGGCATTGCTCAGAGTGGGTGTCAATGGCCGGTCCAGGCTGATGTATACGACATTCGACTGGTTTGACAGATTCTGGATGCCGTTGCCGTCAAGAATCGCAACCAGCCCGTTAACCAAAGGCAAATCCGAAAGGATAGTGCCGCCAAGTTGCAGGATATCGCCGACCAGGCAGAAGACCAGGCCCAGCAGGCCGCTGCAATTCACTTGCGTTCCGGGCGCGTACTGCACGATCACTTGCGCCTTCTGGGTCGGCGGCAAGGCTTGCAGGTCCGGAGATATTTTTGTGTTGTCGGCATGAGCCAACGTGACCGTAAAGATCAGTATTAGAAGCAGGAACTTCTTCATTTTTCCCCCGTTGCCCCAAATCAAAGCGCTCATCGGCGCGTAACAGTCCTAAGTGACTCTCATATGTGCAGGTGCCGGTCCAAAGCGGAGCTTTAGATTCCTTTCGTTATCAGTGGTTTACGGTAGGCTGGCGTAAAACTTGAGGGGCGCTTTGTCCCACCGCCCGCGACCTGGGACAAGTTGTCTCGGCCGTGTCATGACGGCGCCGCTTCGACGACCCTTTTCCGTTGTAAGTTGCTGATATTTCGGGAAAACCAAGGTAATCAGTGAGACTCGTTTTGGGCGGAAATGCCGCCCGACTTGGTTGAGAATTTAACTACTACCATGTCGTGGGTTCGGTCTCTAGGCGCGCGCGCGTTTATCGCCACTATGGCGCTGGCGGGAGTGGTGTGCTTTGCCTTGGCATTCTGGCACTGGCAGTCCAACGATCCGCTGAAGTTCGTTTGCTATCTGATTGCCGCCCTGCTGGCCTCATCGCTCAAAGTAACCTTGCCCGGCATTGAGGGAACGCTTTCCGTTAACTTCCTGTTCACCCTGCTGGGAATCCTGGAACTCAGTCTTCCGGAGACTCTGCTGATCGGGCTGGCTAGCACGCTGGCGCAGTTCTATTGGAAGCCGGCCCGGCAACTGAAGCGGGTCCAGCTTATTTTCAACGTGTCCCAGGTAACAGTTTCGAGCGCAATCGCATATGGCGCTTATAAGCTGGTGGTCATTTATGTTCTTCACGCTCCCGGACCGCTCGCCCTTCTCGTTGCCGCAATCACACACTACGGCTGCAACACGGCTGCGACCTCGACCATCATCGGGCTGACAGAAGATAAGCCCATCGCAAGAGTTTGGGGCGAGTCTCATCTCTGGCTGTTCCCGTATTACATGGTGGGAGCAGCGGTGGCCGGACTGGTTCACTTCTTGAACCGGCATATCGGTTGGCAATCATCGCTTCTGGTTCTGCCTCCGATCTATTTAATGTACCGTTCGTATCGTCTTTATCTGGGGAAACTGGAAACGGAGAAGCGGCACGCCGAACAAGTCTCAAGCCTCCACCTGCGGACGATCGAAGCGCTTGCTCTGGCCATTGAAGCCAAGGACGCGACCACCGGCGAACATTTACAGCGAGTGCGAGTCTACGCCATGGAACTTGCCAAGGAATTGGGTTTGAGCGCGGACGAAACCGAAGCTCTGCAAGCGGCCTCGGTGCTGCATGACATCGGAAAGCTGGCTGTGCCCGAGCACATTATTTCGAAGCCCGGCAAGCTATCGCCGGAAGAATTCGAGAAGATGAAAATCCATCCCACGGTGGGGGCGGAAATTCTGGAGCAGGTGGACTTTCCCTATCCCGTGGTTCCGATCGTGCGCGCCCACCACGAAAAATGGGATGGCAGCGGATATCCGAACGGCCTGTCTGGCGAGGCAATTCCGATCGGCGCTCGAATTCTCGCGGCCGTCGATTGCCTGGATGCCCTGGCTTCGGACCGGCAATACCGGAAGGCGCTCCCGCTCGACGAAGCCATGGCCAAGGTGGCTGCAGACGCGGGCAAGAGTTTTGATCCGCGGGTGGTTGCGATTCTGCAGCGCCGTTACATCGAGCTCGAAAAACTTGCGAATGAGCAGCCGCTGCAGGCCCCTCCGAAATTGTCCACGGACATCAAGGTGGAGCGCGGTTTGGCCCCCGCCGCCGGGTTCGAGGCTTCTGCTGGCCAAGATACCGACGCGTCCGGATCGGCGGGAGATTCCTTTGAATTGATTTCGGCGGCTCGGCAGCGAGCTCAGGAAATTATTGCGCTCAGCCGCCGGAGTGGCCGTTCGTTAAGCACTGAAGATATTCTTTCCCTTCTCGCGATTCGATTGAAGCACTTGGTGCCGCACGAGGCTCTGGCGGTCTACTGCCCCGGAAATGGCGTGCTCAGCGCGGAATTTGTAAGTGGAGAAAACTTCCGGTTGTTTTCTTCCTTGAAGATTCCGCATGGAGAGGGACTCGCGGGATGGGTCGCACAAAACCATAAGGCTATTCTGAACGGCAATCCTTCGGTCGAACCGGGGTATTTGAACGATCCAACGAGCTATAGCACTCTGCGTTCGGCGCTGGCTGTGCCGATGGAAGGATCAGGGGCCGTGGCGGCGGTGCTGGCGCTGTACCGAGCCGATCAGGATGCTTTCACCGCCGACGATCTGGGAATTGTGGAGGCGATTACCGCAGGACTGGGCGTGGTGATCGAGAGCGCGGGCAAAGCTAAGGCCTCGGCAACGAGTGCGGGATCGGGACGATAGAACCAAATCTCATTTCCTTGAAGTTCCGGACTCCCAGTGCGCGAATTCTTCTGGCGGAAGTCGATCGAAGAATTCGGGTCCGACGACAAGTTTACCTTTCAAGACGCCGAGCTTTCGGCGGCCCTTGCGAGGTAGGATCGGAACCAGTCGAACTACTGGATCTTTGCCGCGCGCAATAACGATCTCTTCTCCCATGCATGCCGCTTTGATAAGGCGAGGGAGGCCTGTCTTCGCTTCGTGAATCCCAACGATTTTCATATATCCACCTTACTCCAGTTCGAAGCTCACATACAGCAGTCCGCCATCGCGCTCCACTTGCAGCACAACGGGATCCCCGGTCTTGAGTGTGCCGACGGCGGCGCGCAGTCCGTCCATCGAATCGATGGATGTGGTGTTGAGTTGGTGGATGATGTCACTTGCCAGAAGGCCCGTGTCAGGCATGATCAGGTCAGCAGCTCGTCCCACCACCACAACTCCCGACGGAATTCGCAGCGAGCCCAAGCGGGAACGCAGGTCGGGAGTGAGATCGACGGCTAGAATGCCCAGGCGGGGAATCAGGCTCGTGTCGGGATTCACCGTGTCGAGAAGTTCGTCCATGTGATCGTGCTGCTCAATGGCGGGAACGTAGAGCGTTTTCCTCTCGTTGCCGCGAAGGATCTGTAATTTCACAACCTCATCGAGGCGGTGAAGGTAAAGAGCGGACGAGAGCGCTGGCAGAGTTTCGATGCGCCGGTCATCGGCAGAGAGAATAATGTCCTGGATCTGCAGGCCAGCGGCTGCTGCGGGACCATCCGGCTTCACGTCGTCGACAACCACGCCCCAACGCTGCGGAAGGTGCAGGCCGTCCGCCAGCGTAGTAGTGATCTCCTGCGCGGCGGCGCCAATTTCTACGCGATGTACATGCCCATACTTGCGCAGGCTGCGATAGACGAAATCAACCACCCGGGCAGGTATAGCGAAGCCCAGGCCTTCGCTGCCTCCGCCCTGCGACAGGATGAAAGTATTGATTCCCACGACAAAGCCATTCATATCCACCAGCGGTCCGCCGCTGTTGCCGGGGTTGATGGGAGCATCGGTCTGCAGGTAGGTAAGCGCTTTTGAAGGGTCGGGCTGGCGCGCAAGCGCGCTGACCACTCCCATGGTGACTGAATTCTGCAGACCTTCAGGACTGCCGATGGCGAAGACGAGTTGGCCCACATGCGGCCGCTGCTGGCTGAGAAATGGCAGGGTGGGGAGATCGGTCTCGTCGATCTTCAGCAGGGCGAGATCGGTTTCCGTGTGTTGTCCAATGAGCCGCGCTTCCAACACACGGCGCTTTCCGATCGGTATCTCCCGGACCGGCTCACCCATGGGCAGCGGCAGGGCGACGCGAATCCGCTGCGCGCCTTCCACCACGTGCGCATTGGTTATGATGTAACCGTCGGAATCTACGATCACTCCCGACCCCACCGCGTGCTGGCGAACAATGAACGCGGCCTGCGATCGATTTTCTTCTTTCAGTGGCCCGTAACCCGTGACCAGTATTTGCACTACAGCGGGGGAAACCTTGGCTGCGAGGCTTTGCAGCGCGCCGTTGAGCTGGACTAATACGCTTGGAGGCTCATTGGGTTTAGCTTCGTTATTCCCGCGACTCAGATTCTTCTGAGCCGGCTCTTGTGCGGCGGGCTTTAAGCTGGTCTGGGCCTGGGCGAACTCGCTAGCTGCCAAGAGATTCGCAAAGATAAGAATAGACAGAAATTGGGCTTTGGCCTTGCCGCTGATCTGAACTAGATTTGCCATACAAATGCCCCTCCGATGGATGCCGAGAGATTCTGAACAAAAACACTATCATGTGCGCCTCGCCTCGATATAAAGGTCACCAATCGCGTCGGGCAACTGGGCACGGAAGCGTCTTCCCAAAGAGAAATCTAGTTACTATAGTTAACTAACGGGTTATCAGGCTTTTACAAGCATAACTTTCCGTGATATAACCGCCCCTGAGCAGAAAAGCGGGTCTGCACCCCGCCCGGAGCCTGGTGTGCAGATCTAGTCTGACGATGTTGGCCTCAGATGTTGGCCTCATTCGCAGACGGGAAACAGAGAACAGGCCAGCTTAGAGGAGGTACCGTGGGGGAAGAAGCACGGACCGGAAAACGGTTCCCGCTGGAATTGCCGATAAAGATACACAAGGGGGAGCCCGGCGAAGACGCCAAGGGAATCACCGGGAATCTCAGCGCGGCAGGCGTGTACATCCGCGCGGATTCTTCGATGGAGATTGGTTCGCCCGTGGAATTTGAAATTACGCTGCCCCCGGAGATGACGGGCGGTCAAGAGAATGTGACCATCCAGTGCAAAGGGCGAGTGGTGCGCGCCGACGAAACGGGCAGCGGCGGAGAAGGCCGCGGCGTGGCCTGCGTGATTGACTCATACGAGTTCGTGAGGAACTCTTAATCTATTTTGAAGCAGATTTTCGGGGAGCGTTGACAACATGCTCAAACTGATATTGGCCGATAACCAGGCGATCTTCCGGGCGGGCATTGCCAAAGTGCTGGCCGTGGAAGATGAAATGCGCATCGTGGCCCAAGCGCAAACGCCTGAACAGATGTTCATGGCGCTGGACAAGTTCCGCGCCGCAGTGCTGGTAGCAGCGGCGGGATTCCACAATGACTTTGCCGCGATCGTGCAGGCGGCGAACAAAGCCAAGACCCGCGTGATCGTGCTCGCGGATACGGGCGAGAGCGCGCAGCGTCATATGACCAATGGGGCGCACGGCGTGGTCTATCGCAACGTGACCAGTGCCGCGCTGGTGGACTGCGTGCGCAAAGTCGCGCGCGGCGAAACCTGGGTACAGGACGTCGCCGTGCCCAGCGAACTCACCGAAAACGATATGGTCGGGTTGCGGGTGCGCGACCGGCTGACCGCAAAAGAACTGCGCATCGTGGCGCTGATCGTGCAGGGCTACAAGAATAAGGAAATCGCTTCGCAACTGGGAACGACCGAGCAGGTCATCAAGAATTATCTGCGCAACGTGTATGACAAGATCGGCGTATCGGATCGGCTGGAGCTGGCGCTGTTCACCATTCACCACCGCATTCTGAACGAGGCCGCGGCTGCGACTACGCACAGGAGCTGCACCGCAACCGCCGGCGGGAGTCGCTCAGTAGATTTCGATTGTTTTGAAATAGAGGCCGCCTGCGGGCGGCCTTTTTATTTTTGGCTCTATACACGCACCATCAGCTGATTTTTTCTCCTACCGATTTCGCTTGCGTGAAGAGGTAGAGATAATCGGGGCCGCCGGATTTCGAATCTGTGCCCGACATGTTGAAGCCGCCGAAAGGATGCGCGCCTACCATGGCGCCGGTGCATTTGCGATTGATGTACAGGTTGCCGACGTGGAACTCCTGGATGGCGCGATCGATCTTGTCGCGCGACTTGGTGTAGACAGCGCCGGTGAGGCCGAATTCGGTGTCGTTGGCGATTTCGAGGGCGTGGTCAAAGCCTCGGGCTTTGATCACAGCCAGCACCGGTCCGAAAATTTCTTCCTGCTCGAGTTTCGATTTCGGCGGGATGTCGGCAATCACCGTGGGCTGGATGAAGTAGCCTTCGCCGCTTGACTCACGCGCTCGCCGCCGGTGATGAGGCGTCCGTCTTTCTTGCCCTGTTCGATGTAGCCGAGGATCGTCTTCATCGAGCCTTCGTTGATGACCGCGCCCATGTTGGCGTTCTCGGCGGGATCGCCAACTTGAATCTTTTCGACGCGGGCTTTGAGTTGCTCGAGAAACTTGTCGTAGACGCGCTCGTCGACGATGGCGCGCGAGCAGGCGGAGCACTTCTGGCCCTGGAAGCCGAATGCCGACTGGGCGACGCCTTCGACGGCGGAATCGATGTCGGCGTCGGCATCGACGATGATCGCGTCTTTGCCGCCCATCTCAAGAATGGCGCGCTTGATCCAGATCTGGCCGGGAGCCTGCGTCGCGGCGACTTGGTTGATGTGCAGACCGACTTCGCGGGAGCCGGTGAAGGCGATGTAGCGAGTCTTGGGATGCGCGACGACGGCGTCGCCGAAGCTGGCGCCGGCGCCGGGACAGAAATTCACTACGCCTTCGGGCATGCCGGCTTCTTCGAGCAGTTCCACAAATTTCGCGGCGATGGTGGGCGAATCGCTCGACGGCTTCAGGATGACCGTGTTGCCGCTGACGATCGACGCCACCGTCATGCCGGCCATGATGGCGCAGGGAAAATTCCACGGCGGAATCACGGCGCCCACGCCTAGCGGAATGTACAGCAGCGAGTCGCGCTCGCCGGGCAACTGAATTGGCGTTTTTGCCTGCGAGAAACGCAGCGCCTCGCGGGCGTAGAACTCGCAGAAATCGATGGTCTCGGAAATGTCGGCGTCGGCCTCAGCCCAATTCTTGCTGACTTCAAAGACCAGCCACGCCATGAATTCCATCTTGCGCTTGCGCAGCAGATCGCCGACGCGAAAGATGAGGCTGGTGCGTTCTTCGACTGAGGTGCGGCTCCAGGATTCGAAGGCTGCGAGCGCGGCCTTCATAGCCGGCTCGACATGTTCCTTGCCTGCTTTTTGATGGACGCCGACAATCTGCGACGGGTGCGTCGGGTTCAGAGACTTAATCTTGTCGGTGGTCTTGACGTGCTTGCCGCCGATGATGAGGTCGTACTCGTGGCCCAACTGGCCGCGGACTTTGGCGATGGCGGAGCGCATGCGCCGGGCGTTATCTTCGTTGCGAAAATCAAAAAAGGGCTCGGTGACGAACGGACCCTGATGCGAGGTCGTGCGCGGCCGGACGGGGGCTTCGAGCGTTGCCATGGGAGTAATTCCTTTCGAGGATGACGGAGACGATATGACTTTGATTAGTTTACACCGCGCAAAGTCGCGAGAACTGGCGCGAGTGGAGCCGTCGAAGGCCTCGGGGTTTAGCATTGAGTCGAGCGCTGGGTATAGCTCATCTTTTTTTGCGTCATTCGGCCCAAAATATCTGTTTTCAATAGGTTGCGGGTTTGGATATGAGGGGGATATGGCCAAAATCTTGAGGCGAAAGGACTTGGAGGCAAAATATTGCGGAATAAGGAGTTAATTCCACTTGCAGCGGTGGGGTGGTGCTGGGCTGGTTGGTATGTCCCTCGCGCATGTGCCAATTTTCCTCTTTTGGGAATTCTCAGTAAAGGTTGTTCGTCACATGAAAGCGATTTGGGCTGTGGAAAAGTGAAGGTGTGGTTTTCTCCGGGCAAACTGCGGAGCGAGAAGCGGGTAGGGATGCTTCGACTTCGCGGGGGGATCGCTTCGCTCCCTCCCACTTCGCTCAGCATGACAGGGTCTTTGCTTGTTCTGGGGGCGTAAACGTAACAGTCGCGTAGTGGTAGACTCGAACGTTTTCATCGAGGGAAGGTTATGGATATTCGGCGGGTGGGCGTTATCGGTGCAGGAACGATGGGGAATGGCATCGCGCATGTGCTTGCGCGCGGTGGATACGACGTCGTTCTGTGCGATGTGGAGGAGCGGTTTCTGGAGCGCGCGCAGGAGACGATCGGCAGGAATCTCGATCGCGAAGTGGCGAAGAACAAGATCTCTGCCGAAGACAAGGCTTCCGCGCTGCGGCGAATTCAGGCGGTGACGGATCGCGCTAAGTTGGCGGATTGCGACTTTGTCATCGAGGCCGCGACGGAGAAGTTTGAGATCAAGGCGGAGATCTTTCGCGATCTCGACCGGCTGACTCGGCCGGAAATTGTTCTGGCTTCGAATACCTCTTCAATTTCCATTACCAAGCTAGCGGCGCAGACTAAGCGGCCGGAAAAAATTATCGGCATGCACTTCTTTAATCCGGTGCCGGTGATGAAGCTGGTGGAAGTGATTCGCGGGCTGGCGACTTCGCAAGAGACGTTTCTTGCGGTTCGTGATTTGGCAGTGAAGCTCGCAAAAACGCCGGTGGAGGTGAACGACGCGCCGGGCTTCGTTTCCAATCGCGTGCTGATGCCACTGCTGAACGAGGCCATGTTCGCGGTGATGGAGGGCGTGGCCACGGCCGAGGCGGTTGATGAAGTATTCAAGCTGGGGATGGCGCATCCCATGGGGCCGCTGACGCTGGCTGATTTTATCGGGCTCGACGTTTGCCTCGACATCATGCGGGTGCTGCACGGCGGGCTGGGCGATCCCAAGTATCGGCCGTGTCCGCTGCTGATCAAGATGGTGGATGCGGGATGGCTGGGGAGGAAGAGCGGGCGGGGGTTTTACAGATATTGATGATTGATGATTGATGATTTTTGATTGCTGATTGTTCTTTCGGCGCTGCGTACCAGCGAATCCGAGCTGACAATAGGGATCCTTCGACTACGCCGGAAGTCCGTTTCGGACTTCCCGCTGCGCTCAGGATGACAACTCTCGCCTAGTATGACAATTCACGAGAAGCGCGACGGGTGGGTTTACGGATTGGCGACGCTGTGCGGCGTTGGCGCCGGCTGGGCTGATGTCGTGGTTAGTGATCTGCTGTTTACGGCATTGCTGGTTCTGTCGGCGTGCCTTCTGCTCGGAATGCTGCGGCCGCGCTGGCCTTGGCGGTGGGTGCTGGTGGTTGGAGTATGTATTCCGCTGACCGAGGTTGCGGCGTACGTGATTCTTACGGTGAAGCCGACGCGGGCGCAGGTGTATGGATCGTATCTGGCATTTCTGCCGGGAATCGCGGGCGCGTATGGGGGGTCGATACTGCGGCGGGTAATGGATAATTTGCGGCAGGGGAAATAAACCGGACCTCAGACCTCGGACCTCCGGCGTCGGCAAGAGCAGGGCTAAGGTCCGAGGTCCAACGGCTGAGGTCCGATCTTCGCTCTTAGGTATGGGGCTTGCCCAAAAAGTTACTTTCGATCCACAGGGTGGGCGCGTATGCTGGCGAGCATGGGTGTGTGTCTGTCGATGCTGGCCAGCGGGAGCCGCGGCAATTGCGCCGTCGTGTCCAGCGCCTGCACTAGGATCTTGGTCGATGCCGGCATCTCCTGCCGTGAAACTTTCAAGCGCATGAAAGCGCTGGGCGACGATCCGCACACGCTCTCGGCCATTCTCATCACGCACGAACATTCCGATCACGTTTACGGATTGGCAACGCTGGCCAAGAAGCTGCGCATTCCCGTGTTCATGACGGGCGCGACGCATCAGGCCTGGGCACGGGCGTTGCGCAATGAAAAAGGCGAGCGGCCGAAATTAGAGAAATTCGAGGCGTTCGAGGCGGGGCATCGCTTTCAGGTGGGCGACATTGAAGTGCGGCCTTTCACGATTCCGCACGATGCGGCCGATCCGGTGGGATTCACCTTTCGCGCGGAGGGGATCAAGGTTGGAGTCGCCACCGATCTGGGATATTTGCCGGTAAGCGTGCGCGATCACTTGCGGGGATGCGATGTACTGGTCATGGAATCGAATCACGATCTGGAGATGCTGCGGGGAGGACCGTACCCGTGGTCGGTGAAGCAGCGGGTGATGAGCCGGGTGGGGCATCTTTCGAACCTGGCGCTCGCCGATTTCCTCACTAACGACTATGATAATGGTGCAACCTTTGTGGTACTGGCGCATCTGTCAGAGCAGAACAATCATCCGGAAATAGCGCGGAGAGAAGCGGAAAAAGCGCTGGCTACGCGCGGAGGATTGTTCCACAACCGGGTGCTTCTGGCCTCCCAGACCGAGGCAATGGAACCGATTCGCCTGTAAGGGAATCGATTGCCGGCGGCAGGTTGTATTTTTATCACCTCCATGAGTCAGCAGTGCATTGATCCAATCGTAGGCAAGATTCTGGCGGGCTGGCGGTATGATATTTCCGGCCTGGCCCCGGAGATGCGCGGCGACTATGAGGGCCATTTCGCGGAGTGCGCACGCTGCCGCAGCCGCCAGCAGATTCATCGAGTCATTGATGTTGGATTGATCGCGCTGGCGTCGATTTCCGCGGGAGTTTTTCTGCTGGCGTTTGGGGTGATCTGGCATCTTGGGCCCCGGCATGCGTTTTGGCTGGAGACGGCGGCGCTGGCGGGATTCGCTCTTTCTGCGTTGATCTGGCTGGGGGTAGCGGTAGCCACTCCGGCGCCCGTGACTGTCCTGGACGCGGCCAAAGAAGGTGCGCGGCGCGTACATGACCGCTTGCCGGAAGAAATACGGCAGCGGCTTCCCGAAGAGCTTCGCATCAAAATTACTGGGACATAAAGAAATGCAGGGAAGTTTGCGCACGGTTGCGGTGTTGCTGCTGGTCACAATGGCCCCGGCCTTAGGGGGCGGGCCGGCACTCGCATTCCCCGAAGCGCAAGCGGTTCCGCTTCATCCTGTTCATCTTCATCCGGCTGGATGCCACAGCCCTAAGCCAGTGGCTCCGGCGTCCCCTTTGCCCGTCAGCTATCAATGCTGTGCGAACGGACACCACGCAGCTATTCCGAATGCGTCGTTCACTGTCCGTTCCATGGCTGCGCAACTTCGCAGTCTGGCTAGCGTCGATGAACCGCGCTTGAATTTCGCTTGCTCCCTCAACTCGGGAACGTTGCTGGCCCCGCCGAACAGTCCACCGAACGGCACCCCGCTGCGAATCTAGTCCCACTCTTCAGGCCCTTTCTGTGTGCCCGAGCTGCGCGTGCGTGCGCTTGGGTTCAGATCTTCTTGAGCACAGTAACTTGTTCATAATCAGGTGCTCGAAACATCACGTGCTCGAAATCCCACTTCTCGAAATCAGGAAGTTACCGTCATGAGGTTTGCAGTGAGAAAGGCGATTTTTTCTTTCTTGTTCCTGGCAGCGTTTTCGCTTGCGTCCGCTTGGGGGCAGGAAATCGATTCATCGGCTCGACTTTATACGCCAGCCGAGAATGATTCCTCCACCGCCCAGGATACCTCCATGCCGGGAATGCAAATGCCGATGCCGGTGCAAAGGGAAGACCAGACACTCACTTATTTGCCTTCGCCTCATGAAGGCTCGGGGACGGCGTGGCAGCCGGCTTCGGTGCATGGTCCGATGTGGATGTGGATGCGGGGCGGGTGGGAGCTTATGGCGCACGGCGTCATCTTCGTGGATTACAACCAGCAAGGTGGCCCGCGAGGCGAGGGCAAGGCGGAGTCGGTGAATGTGGCTATGCTGATGGAACAGCACAGGCTGGGCGCGGGCACGATACTGTTCCGGGAGATGTTTTCCGCCGAATCGCTGACCTCGCCGCACCCGGGATTTCCTGAACTCTTTCAGACGGGGGAGACGTATCATGGCGCGCCGCTGGTCGATCATCAGCATCCGCACAATGTGTTTGCGGAACTGGCCTTGCTCTACATGCTGCCGCTAATGAAAAAAGTGGCGTGGGAGTTTTACGGGGGGCCGTCGGGGGAACCGGCGCTGGGCCCGGTGACGTATATCCATCGCGCTTCGGCGGCGGAGCTGCCGCTCGCTCCCTTGGGGCATCATCTGCAGGATTCGACTCACACCAGTTTCGGAGTGATCACTACCGGATTTGTGATCGACCGCATCAAGCTGGAAGCTTCTGCTTTCAACGGGCGCGAACCGAACGAGGAGCGGTGGAGCATTCAGCTAGCGGCGCTCGATTCCTGGTCGGGACGGGCGATTGTCGCGCCTTCTGCCAATTGGACAGCCGAATACAGCATTGGGCGGCTGGAGCGTCCTGAAGCGCTGGAGCCGGGCAGCCAATTCCGGCAGACTGCGTCTCTTGAATACAACCGGCCGCTGGCAAGTGGGGACTGGGCGACGACGCTGTTGTGGGGACGAGTGCACAAGATCGCGACCGACACGACTTTGAACAGCTATCTGCTGGAGTCGACGCTGAATTTCCGCGAGCGCAATTACGCGTTCTCGCGGCTGGAACTGGTCGACAAGGACGAATTGTTTCCGCAGGCGCCGGTGCATCCCGTTTATCGAATTGGGGCGTATACATTTGGCGGCGTGCGCGATCTGATTCACGATCGCGCATGGCAACTGGGAGTGGGCGCTGATGTGACGTTTTATTCGAAACCAGCCGTGCTGGATTTGGCCTACGGCGATCATCCTGTGTCGTTCCAGATATTTCTGCGAATGCGGCCGGGACAATCAAACCATCGTCACCACTAAGCCCAAGAAAAACATTTTCCTGAGTCGATTTCCGCCGTAGAATCGCTCCAATTCCTTCCGTCGGAGAGACTACCTATCCATGCTCAAGGCGCTCCAGACCCTGCGGGCGGTGCAGTGGTCGATGCTGGCCAGCATCGTGCTCTACGGGGTCGCGGGGGAAGTTATAGGTCCGGCGCCGCGGGGAGTCGACCCGGCGCTCAGCTACCTGTTCGCGACTTTAAGCGTGGCGATCGTGGGATCGATTTTTGTGGTGCGGCGGACACTCGTATTCCGAGCCGGGGAAAGCTCTGGCGGCTCGCCCCGAAGACAGCCTGAGCCTGAACCACTGGAGAACGGGCTACATTGCGACTTATGCGTTGTGCGAGGCGCTGGCGTTGTTCGGTCTGGTGCTTCGCCTTCGCGCCAGCCCGACGCAGGCGAGCGTGCCTTACTACTTGGGCGGCTTCGTTTTGCTTTTATTTTTTCGTCCGAAACCGCCGGCCAGAGCGTGATTTTTGAAGCGTAGGGAAAAGGAAAGGTCGTGTTCGTTGGAGGGATCAAGCAGGCTGGGGTTCTGCTTGAGGTAGGGATCCTTCGACTTCGCTCAGGATGACAATGGGTAGGATGACAATGGGAGATGACAGATTTGACGGCAGTCTGGGGGAGATTTTTTCTGGAGCGATGAGATGTCCATCAATGAGCCTGAAGAACTAGCGGGGATGCGCGCCGCCGGCGGAGTGGTTCATCTGATGTTGGAAGCGATGAGGGCCGAAGTGCGTCCGGGGATTACCACCGGTGAGCTCGACAAAGTAGGGGCGGGCGTGATGAGGCAGCATGGAGCGCAATCCGCGCCCGCCCTGGTGTATGGATTTCCCGGGGTAAGTTGCATCAGTCTGAACGAAGAGGCGGTACACGGCATTCCCGGCGAACGTGAACTGGAGGCCGGGGATCTGGTCAAGCTCGATGTCACGATTGAGAAAGATGGATTTATGGCGGACGCCGCTTTAACCGTCGCGGTGGGTGAAGTGACGGAGGAGCGCCGGAAGCTGGTTGCCTGCGCGGAGCGGGCCTTTGCCAAGGCGATGCTGGTGGCGCGGGCGGGCTTTCGGGTCTGGGAGATTGGACGCGCGGTGGAACGCGAAGTGCGGCGCAGCGGCTTCTCGGTGATTCGCGACCTCGCGGGGCACGGCATTGGGCGCACCATCCATGAAGAACCTCGGGTGCCCAATTTCCCCGATCCGGGAGCGAATCAAATTCTCACCGAAGGCTTGGTGATTAC
>CAVPFI010000005.1:0-1104389 GCA_963703685.1 uncultured Acidobacteriaceae bacterium
TCGGACACCAGTACTGGTACGGCATGGTAGCGACCAATGAATTCGAAGACGCCTGGATGGACGAGGGCATTAACAGCTATACCGAAGTCAAAGCCCTGGATTCGATCCTGGGCAAGAGACGGCACCGTCCATGTTGAGCGTCGCGCGCGCCACTCTGGGCGAACGGGAAGAGCAACGCTTGAGTTACATCGGCGTGGCCGATCGGGATCCGATGGCGCAGAAGGCTTACGACTATTACAGCTTCAACTCCTATGGCGGAATCACCTACGGCACAAGACGGCGAGCGTGCTGCTAACGCTCGAGAGCATCATTGGCGAGGACGCAATGGCCAAGGCGATGCATGCGTATTTTATGAAATATCGCTTCACTCATCCCAGCAAAGAGGATTTCTTGAAGACGATCGAGGAAGTCTCCGGCAAAGACTTGCGCTGGTATTTCAACCAGGCAGTCTACGGATCGCAGGTCATGGATTATGAAGTGCTCAAGGTCGATTCCTTTCCCGTGAACTGGTTCGCGGAAAAAAAACAACGGAAGGCTGAGAAGAAAGACAAGGACGACACGCTCTATCAGTCCTACGTGACCGTCCATCGCAAGGATGACTTCGTGATGCCGGTCGTGGTTGAGATCAAGTTCGACAATGGGGAAAACATTCGCGAGCACTGGGACGGCCAGACCCGCTGGACGCGATTCAGTTACCAGAAAAGAGCGAAAGCCGTGTCGGCGGAACTCGATCCGGACCACAACGTGCAGATCGATCGCAACGATTTCAACAACAGCTTCATCGTCGAGCCCAATCCCAAACCAACCAACAAATTGTCGAACTATTGGGTGTTTGTGACGCAATGGATCGGTCAGGCTCTGGCCTGGTGGGCGGTTTAACAATAGTGCTAGCCAATCGATTTGAATCAGGACTGACGCACAGTATTGGGGATAAGCGCATGAGTGAAGATAACGAAAATAGCGAAAATAAAGGACTGTTGAGCAGTGCTCTGGAAATGGTTGGACACAATAAGCGCTATATTTTCTGGTTCTGGCTGTTGAATCTCACTCTCGCAGAGTTTGGCACGTCCGCCTTCCGGGAGAGCGCCCACGCTGTCCTGGACCACAGCTTTGCCGCCGATCGACTGGTCCATGGCTTCGACCTCTCAGTGATGATCGAGCTGTTCATGAGGCCCGAGTCTGGACAGATGTCGGCTATGACAACTCCGGCTTTATATTTTGCCGGCCTGTTTTTCCTGGCAACCGCCCTGTTTCTCCCCGGGGTCTTTCAAGGATACGCCTCGACCTACCGCTTGCCCCGCGAGGATTTCTTCCGCGCCTGCGGACGAAACTTGTGGCGCTATATCCGGCTGATGATTGTGGCCGGCATCGTGATGGGAATTGTGGCAGGCGTCCTGTTCGCCATTAACGGCGCCCTGGTCAAGAAAGCCGGAGAAAGTACGAACGAACTGTTGCCCTTCGAAGTGCAAATGACGGGCCTGGTGGTTATTTTTCTGCTGATGACAATCTTGCGCATCTGGTTCGATCTGGCCGAGGTCGATATCGTTTTGAGTGATCAGCGCGCCGTACGCAAATCCATCGGCGCAGCCTTTCGCCACGCCTTTCGAAACTTAGGCCGTCTGCTTGCCAGCTACGTAGTGGCCACGACCGTAGCCGCGCTCGTCTTAGTTGCGGGCCTGTGGACGTGGATGGAGCTGGTGCGTCCCGAAAGTCTGTGGGGCGCGTTTGCCATCAGCCAACTGACGCTGCTCGTGTTGTTGATCCCGCGCTTCTGGCAGCGCGGAGTCGCTGTATCGTATTGGCAGCAGCGGATGATGCTTCCGGTTGTCCCGATGCGGCCCATGGAACTTCGCCCAGTTGAGCCGCGCCCGATCGAACCGCAGCCGGCGCCCTTTGCGGTGGTTTCGGATGGAACTCCCGTAGTTCCTGAACCTCCAATGTCGGAGCCTGAATCGTAACCACCCATCGGAAAGCTCACAGCAATACAATAGTGATGCCGAGATTGCGGCGCCCCAAGTCGGCATCGCTCTTTAAATCCGCCTGCGCCTGCAACAATCGCCAGGTTGCCTGATCGCTCTTCGACCAGTTCTCCCCGAAAATGCAATCTCGAATCTGCCCGCCCTCCGCCAAGTCGTGCAACCGCCGTTGCACCGCGATTCGAATGTCCCCGCCCGCGCCTGTCGACCCGTACCCATGAACCACTTTCAGCAAAGAATGCTTCTGCTGGCGAGCCACCGCGATTTCCCGTTCCAGCCGCTGCAGCGCCTCCTGCACCGACGGCATATCGGACTTAAGATTTACGGTTTTGACGGTGCGCTCCTTGAATTCCTGGCCCTATGATAGTCGCGATATGGCGTTTAAAATCTCGGCGAGCGCAGAACGACCGTAAATTCTTGTCACCGGAGCGAATCATGGTCATGCGAATCATGGTCAAGTTCAGATTTCTACAATTGCCGCTTCTTCTTCTGGCATTGATTTCCCAAGCGAACGCGCAGTTCGCACACGCCGACCACAAACAGATCGTAGACGCTGCTGGTAAACCGCTTCTCGTTCGCGCAACCAATCTGGGCAACTGGCTGGTGCCGGAAGGTTACATGTGGCTGTTCGAAGGTGGCCCGCAATCTCCGAGCGAGATCCGTGCGCTGGTACTGGAGTTGCTTGGACCTGAAGGGTCAGCCGCATTCTGGCGGAAGTACCGTGAGAATTACATCACGCGGGAAGACATTGCGCTGCTGCATCGGGCCGGCTTCAACGCCATTCGAGTTCCTCTGCATTACAACCTTTTTGAGAGCGACGACGCGGAAGGTTTCAAGCTGCTGGACCGCTTGATCGCCTGGAGCCGCGCCGAAGGTCTATACGTGATTCTTGATCTGCATTGCGCACCGGGCGGGCAGACCGGCGCGAACATCGATGACAGCGCCGGATATCCCTGGCTTTACCAGAGTCCACAAGAACAAGAGCACCTCCTCTCTATCTGGCGGCGGCTGGCGACGCACTATCGCAATGAACCGGCGGTGCTCGGTTACGACCTGCTGAATGAGCCGATCCCGCATTTTCCCAAGCTCGCACCGTTGAACCCTCTGCTTGAACCGGTCTACAAGAAAGTGGCGGGCGAGATAAGAAAGGTGGATGCTCACCATATTCTCTTTCTCGGCGGCGCCCAGTGGGACAGCAACTTTTCGATCTTCGGGAAACCCTTTGATACCAACGTCGCCTACACCTTCCATAAATATTGGACGGCGCCGGATGAAAGCGTGATACGAGACTACATTGATTTTCGCGAACGTTACGATGTGCCCATCTGGATGGGCGAGTCCGGAGAGAATACTGACGACTGGATCGCGCAATTCGTGAAGACGCTCGAGAAGAACAACATCGGATGGGCCTTCTGGCCGTACAAGAAAATGGAAAAATCGTCGGCAGTCGTCAGCATTATCCCACCTGCGGATTGGGGAAAGATCGTGGAGTTCGCAAAACTTCCGCGCGACACGGCGCACGTGGAGGAACGGCTCAAGGCCCGGCCGGAACAGGAGACGATCACCCGCGCTTTCGCCGACTTGCTGGAGAGTATCCGCCTGCAAAAGTGTCGCGTGAATCAGGGATATTTAAAAGCGCTCGGGATGAAGTCTAATATTGCGCCAGTCAGCGCAGGAGGAACGGCGAAATAAAACATAGGCCCTAACCTAAGGCGAAATTACTTTTTGCCAATGATCCGATCCGCCAGCAAAGCTTCCGACAAGCCGACTTCACGGCACTGACCCCGGTGCGGAAGCTGGATAAGTTCCGGTTTGCCGACCAACCAGAAACAAACCAATTGAACTGCTAGGATCACCAGCAAAACCGCATGGTTGTTGGCCGTTTAAGGGCCGCCATCATTTCAACTTCGAATACTCTGCTTTGGCTTGTTGGAGGACGGGAATATCGGGGTCGGCATCTTTCCAGAGTTCGAAGAAGTCCTGGAATGCTTTTTTCGCTCTCGCTGTGTCGCCCGCAAGCGCGATAACCGCGCGCCATTCCCAGATAGGAGAGCGAGTAGCGCTGTCCCCAATTCGGGTGGACCCAGGTCGCTCCCCAATTGGCGCCCTTGTGGTCCACGATTTTCTGAAACTCAGCCGCGGCTTCCGCGCCCCTATGCATTCTCAGGTAAGCCAGTCCACGCACATAAATCGCATCGGGGTAAGCGCGTTCGTATGGCGAGGCAGATGCCAGCAGTTCAACGCTCTTGGCAGGTTCATCGCGATGGAGCGCGATCATGGCTTGAATCTCTGGTAGCTGTACGGCATTCCAGATTGTTCCGTTTGGAAGAGCTTTCGAAGTCTCCGCGGCGAGCTTCTCCGCTGCGACCGCTTCGCCACATATCGCCATTGCCAACGCAGGACGCCCAAGCCGACGCACAGTCTGACAATTGCCCGACAACGCGTCAGCACGCGCATCGGCTTCTTCGTACTCGTCGGCGACGTACCGGAATCCCAGATGGCGCGCTGTGTCGGCGGCACGCTGATACAACTTATGCGACTCACGACGCTGCCCGTGCACATTCAGGTCGGCCGCTTGCAATCCGAAGCTGAGGTACTCCTCCGGTTTGCCTGCGAACCATTGAATTTCCCTGGCAATGGCTGCTTGATCGTCCTCGACATAGGCCAATTCGAGGAAGCGCTGGTGGATTCTGGAACCGTCAATTCCAAGCGCCCGCACTTTCGCCGCTACCTGGTCGGCTTCCGGAAGGCGATCCAGGCAGATGTAGGCGTCCAACACCCGACGATAGGGAGGTTCGACATTGGGCTGCAGCCGAACTGCCTCAAGACCCTCGTTCAGCCCCTCTTCAAATTGCCCCATGTCGATGTAGGTGACGCTTATTTGGTTATGGAAACCCCACCTTAGGGGATAGTTGTTCCGGACAGCCATTTGATAGGCATCAATCTCTTTGTCCAACTCGCCAGTCGCCCTGTAGTAGTAGGCAGTGATCCCGGTTCGCTCGGCCTCGGATACGCGATCGACCATACTGAAGGCCCGTTTCGCATATTCCGCGCTCCGTTCCAAATCCCCGGTCTGCTCATACGCGATGCCCAGAAGGTAGTAAGCCATCGTAAAATTTGGATCGATTGCGATAGCGCGCCTAAACAGCGGAACAGCGGCCATAAAATGGCCTTTACCCATTACGTCAAGGCCCGCGGTGTAGTTCTGAAGAGCGTCTAGCGAAGGGGTAGTCGCCTGCTCCAGCGGCCGATTCAGCTGCTTGATCGAATTGAGCGACTCTCCAAGCTTGCTGCGCATGGCAGTCGTCGCGCTTCCCAACGCGTTCAACACGTGCTCTTTATCTTCGGCCTGGATCTGCTCCCGGGCGAGCGTTGCCCCGTCCTGACACGTAATTGCCTGAAGGGTAATGACGTAGCTTCTTCCCAGGCTCGTAATGGCGCCTTCGATGGTAGCGGCAGCTCCTTCGCGGACACAGACGTCGTGCGCAATCTGATCGGTGAGGGGCGTTCCGGGCTGAACATTCATCAGGCGCAGATCGCGCTGTAGCTGCGCATCATCCATGATTCTCAGGAAAGGCGACTGTTCCAGTTCCACCGCGAGGCCTTGGCGCAAAGTGCCATCAAATACTGGTTCGCCGGTGGAATTCGCGAAGTCGGCGAGCACGACGCTGTCTTTTTCGGTGAGAGCAGGGGAGCGGTGGACAAAGAGCTTAAACGTGCCAACGGCTACTGCGACTACAACGATGACCGCAACAGTGATCCATCCCCAGGGTGTGGTTTCTTTGACCTGCACTTGCACCCTGGAATGGCTCGCGGCAACGATGTTCAGCTCCTCCGGCACTAGCTGAACTTCTTCCGCAAACCGGTAGCCGCGGCCGGGCACGGTGACGATGTACTGGTGGTCCTGCGGAGTCTCTCCCAAAGCCTTTCGTAGCAGGAAAATGTTGCGGCTGAGGTTGGCCTCTTCGACAAACGTGTCCGGCCAAACCATCTTCATTAAGTCGTCTTTGGTGACCACCTCGTTGCTGTGACGCACCAAGACTAGAAGAACCTGAAAGGTCTTGGGCGTGAGTGGGACGGTTTCAGTCCCGCGAAGTAATAGTTCCTTCTCCGGATCAACCCGAAAGAGTCCGAACTCGTAGAGTTGCTTGACCTTTTGGTCCGTGCTCGTGTCCATCGGGAGCACCCTGCCGTAAGAACGGAAAGTCGAACTTGGAGCAGCATTTTAGCATGGTTCGGCTCTGCGTCCCTTTGTTGCGACCCGCTCTGAGCATTAAGATAAGTGCTTTCTTTCCCGCCGAGTACGTGACTACGAGAAGTTATCAGAAATTATCACGAGCTTTGTAAGGACTATTCACTCCTCTTTCGGGCAACCTGCCGCCTAGCTTTCGTATGAAACCCGCTTGAGCAGGCACTCCTGGCAAGCAGGTGGGTGGGTCATGGCAAAGCAGACGAAGATCACGATCGAAACCGACTCCTTGCTGGTCTTGCGGGGACGAAGCTCACTGCGTGCCTGGTGCCCGGAGTGTGGCGCCGAGGGCGAGATGATTGTCCTGGGCGACGACCTGGGCGTGATCTCGAACTTAGCGCCATCGGACGTGAAGGCCTGGCTTGAATGCGAGACGATCCACCGTTCGCAGGCAGCCAATGGTGCACAACTGATTTGCCTGAACTCGCTGCTCAAACGCACACAGAAGCCGAAAACCACTTAGCACAGCCGCGCAATTCAAAAGGAGATGACCATGAATCGGAGCACCATCGCAAAGGCTTTCACAATCGCCGCAGTCACCGCGCTCGCTCTGGGCATAGCGCCCACAGCGAACGCCCATGATAAAGGATGCTCTAACGCCACCCTTAAGGGCACCTTCGCAGAGAAAGACACCGGGTTCATTACGAACCCACCGCCTGCGCCCGCTTCCCTTTTCGCCGGTGTCAACCTGGACACCTTCGACGGAAAGGGCACAATTACGGCTACTGGATTCGCGACCCTGGACGGCAACGGAGCCCCACAAACGGAAACTGGCACCTATGCGGTGAATCCTGATTGCACCGGCACTTACGCGGTTCAAATTTCTCCTGGAAATTTTACGGCTCACGCCTTCTTCGTGATCGATGATGGCGGGAATGAACTTCAGATTATCGTGACAGACCCGGGCACAGTGATCAACTGCATCGCACGGAGGGTATTTTCAAAACGAGAAGAGCCAGATCGGGATGACTCGAGAGAATGACGGCCTCCAGCGCCGCAACGCAGATGTCCATCGGCTAGGTAACAGGCTGTATCGCGGGCGGGAGGTCCGGCTAGAATGATGCTAGGGATCTGCTCGCCCGCAAAATGATACACGTGTCTGCCGCATCGCGCAGTGCCGAGCGGATGACGGCAACCGGGAAGTAATGCCTCCCGGATTAGTACCGAGGAACGCCCTACGCCCAAGTTCGCAAACTCTTAGCGCAAAGGGCTTAAGTCGCTTGAGGCCTTTAACCGACGACTCTGTCTGCCCAAGGCGGCACCGCGCGAATCCTGTTGCCTACCTCTTCCGTCCCCGGGCGACCGCTTCCCTCGCTTCTTTATCCGCCGTCCGCCGTCGTTCCGTCTCACGCTTATCCCACAGCTGCTTGCCCTTCGCCAAAGCCAGTTCCACCTTCACCCTGCCCTTCTTAAAATAAAGTCGTGTCGGGATTAGCGTTAGCCCCTTCTGTTGGGTCTTGCCGATGAGCTTGCGGATCTCCTCACGATGCATCAGCAGCTTGCGTGTGCGAAGCGGAGCATGATTGAAAATGTTGCCATGCTCATACGGACCGATGTGGGCATTCAGCAGCCAGACCGCATCGTCCTTAACCAGACCGTAGGAATCCTTCAAGTTGGCCAGTCCCCCCCGGATCGACTTGACCTCCGTCCCCGTCAAAACCACCCCAGCCTCAAATTTTTCCAGCAAGAAGTAGTTATGTGAAGCGATCCTATTAACGGCAGCATCTCGCTCGCCGGAGGCTGTGGGATCCCGGCGAGACGATTTCTCCGGGTTGGGTTTGGTCTGGTGTGTGGATTGGCGAGCCATGGCTGAAAGAATTGATCTTAACAGCAGATGAAATCGGACCTCAGCCCTCGGACCTCAGACTCGAAAGGAAGTGCAAAGATTCGGAATCATACATCAGAGTCCGATATCTTGAAGTCCGAGGTCTGGGCCTACGACCAAAGAGTGTAACTCCCGCCTGCGCAAGCACTTCGGGAGCTGGAAAAGGCGATGCTATAATCGGCTCAAAGAATGCATCATTGCATGGTTCGAGTAGCCTTCCGGCGGAAAAATTCCATCGGGACGCCTCTAATTGGGCACGCTGACTTGTCGGGCAAACACGTAATCGAGCACGTAAAAAAAAGAGGACCATCTCGTGAGGAATTTTTAATGAGACGCTTGATGCGCCCAGCCCTAATGCTGTTGCTGGTCGCTGCCATAACCCTCCCCGCTATCGCCGACAAAGCGAAAGACCTTTACGCCAAAGGTCAAGACGCCGAGGCTCGCCAGCAGTACGAAGCGGCCTACAATTTTTTCAAGCAGGCCTACGATCTAAAGCCCAAAGATCTGCGTTATCGCACGGCCTTCGAGCGGCTGCGTTTCGAAGCCGCCGCCTCCATCGTTCACAACGGTCAGAAATTGCGCAGTGACGGCAAGTTAGAGGAAGCAGTAGCCGAGTTTCAGAAGGCATTGGCCATTGACCCATCGCTGTTCATCGCCAGGCAGGAATTGGAACACACGGTCAAAATAATCAACGACCGGCGCAATCCTCCTCCGCAAGCCGCCGGTCCGCCCGCCGGCCTGGAGCGCAGAGTTCACGAAATGCCCGGTCCTGTCGAACTCGCTCCCATCTCGAACGTCCCCATCACGGTTAAGATGCTCGCGACCAAGTCTGACGTAGTTTACCGCACCGTCGGACAACTGGCCGGCGTCAACGTTCTGTTCGACCCCGATTACACTCCCCGAGTCATCAACGTTGACCTCAATGGCGTAACCCTCGAAGACGCACTCCAAATTACGGCGCTGGAATCCAAAACTTTCTGGCGCGCGGTTACGCAGAATACGATTTTCGTGGCCCAGGATAATCCCGCCAAGCGCAAGGAACTGGAACAAAGCGTCCTCAAGACTTTTTATCTCACCAACATTTCCGCACCCACCGAAGTGCAGGATGTGGTCAACGCCATCCGCTCCGTGCTCGACGTGCAGCGCGTGCAACAGTTACTCTCGCAAAATGCGGTAGTCGTGCGCGGCACTCCCGACCAGATTACGCTGGCGGAAAAACTGGTGGAGGATCTGGACAAGGCGCATCCCGAAGTGATCGTCGATATCGCGGTCATGCAGATCAGCCAAGACAAGTCGCGCACTCTCGGGCTTAGTCCGCCAACCAGCGCCACTGTCACCCTGCAGAGTAACTTGAATACCACCACCCCGACGACCACCGGTACCACCACAACGGGTACGACCACAACCGGCGGATCGACCACCGGTCTAAGCCTGAATACGCTGGGCAACCTCAACGCCACCGATTTCCAGGTTACGATTCCGTCCGCCAACCTTTCAGCCGTAATGGCGAACTCCGATACCAAGCTGATTCAGAATCCCCAGATTCGCTCACTCGATGGCCAGAAGGCGTCGCTAAAAATCGGCGAACGCCTGCCCATCGCCACGGGTTCGTTCCAGCCCGGTATTGGCGGTGTCGGCATTAACCCTCTGGTGAACACGCAGTTCCAATACATCGACGTGGGCGTAGTCATCGAGGTCACGCCGCGCGTTCACTCGGACCGCGAAGTTTCGCTGAAGATCGCTATGGAAATCTCCTCACAAATTAATACGGTGAACATCGGCGGAATCACCCAGCCCGTCATCGGCCAGAAAAAAGTCGACTTGGGTGAGATTCGCCTGCGGGACGGCGAATCCAGTCTGATTGGCGGCATCATGGACGATTCCCAGACGAAGTCGCTGAGCGGCATCCCTGGATTAGCGCAGATTCCCATCTTGAAGTATCTCTTTCGGCCAGACCTCAACCGACCATTCCTCGGACGAGACCGTATTTGCCATCACACCGCACGTCATCCGCGGCACCGATGTGAACGAGATCAATCAGCGTGCCATCGATATCGGCACCGCCAGCACTATCGAGTTGCGCCATGTGAGTCGGCCGCAGGCCGCTGGAGCCGCTCCGGGACAGACTCCATCGCAGCCCGCGAGCCCATCCATCCAGCCTCAGTCAAATCCAGCCGGACAACCGCCCGCGCCGAACTCCGCCGGTGCAACCCCGAGCTTCCTGTTTGATCCGCCCACTGTACAAGCGGTCAAGGGCAACACTTTTGCCGTGAACCTGCTGATTTCCGGAGCGCAAAACGTACATTCCGTGCCGGTGCAATTGAATTACGATCCGAAAATGCTGCAACTGGTGAACGTTTCGAATGGCGGCTTCCTCTCGCAGGATGGCCAAGCCGTGGCCCTGGTTCATCGCGAGGATGAAACTATCGGACAGACGACGATCACGGCTACGCGCCCGCCCGGCGCCGGCGGAGTTTCCGGCCAGGGTTCCGTGATCACACTCACTTTCCAGGCCAAGGCGGATGGACAAACTCCCTTGACCATCACTCGAGGAGGAGCCCGCGATCCCGGCCTGCAATCCATCACCGTCAACGGTGCGCAAGCCGCGATCACAGTTCAGTAGCGCAGGTGCTCTGTTGGATCAACCACTTAAGATGACGAAGCGACAACAATTCCATCGACGGCCCGGCGCGAACCGCGCGGGCGGCTTTACGCTCCTGGAATTGATCGTCGCCGCGACCATCCTGTCGATTCTCACCTTAATGGCGCTGCCCCTGGCCCGCGTCACCATTCAACGCGAGCGGGAAAAAGAACTCCGTGCCGCGCTGTGGGAAATGCGCGACGCGATCGACCGCTACAAAGACGCGGCTGATAAACAGGCCTTTCAAACCAAAGTCGACAGCATGAACTATCCGCCCGATCTGGAGACGCTGGTCAAAGGCGTCGAAGCGCAAGGCGGCAAGAAGATTCGCTTTCTTCGTTCTATCCCCGTGGACCCCATGACCAAAAGCAAAGAGTGGGGCATGCGCTCCATGCAGGACGATCCCGACTCCGATTCATTCGGCGGACAGAGCGTGTTCGACGTCTACACCAAATCGACAGGCACGGGTCTCGACGGCACCAAATACAAGGACTGGTAAATGCTACGGGGCGCGAGAAAACTGGGCTTGAAAGATCCGGACCGTGGCGCGCGCGAACCTCGCAGCGATGCACCGGCACGCCGGTTCGCCAGGCGTAGCTCCGCCGCGGATAAGCTTGCCCCTCCTACGTTCACCTCCGGCGCCGGCCGCAAGCGCTTCCGCGGCTTCACGCTGCTGGAGTTGATGATCGTCATCAGCATGATCATGATCCTGATGGCGGTCGCAGTCCCGCTCTACAACCAGTCCATCATCCAGGCTCGGGAATCCGTCCTGCGCTCGAATCTCAGCACGCTGCGGTCGGTCATCTCGCAATACACCCTCGACAAACAGAAAGCTCCCCAGTCCCTCGACGACCTCGTCACCGGAGGCTATCTTCGCCAGATTCCGGTCGACCCCATGACCCGGCAAACCAACTGGGAAGTAGTGCAGGAAGAAATAGAACTGGCCGTGGACCAGCAAGACCCCGGCATCACCGACGTCCACTCCGCCTCCAGCGCCACCGCCAGCGACGGCACCGCCTACAGCACCTGGTGATGCGGCCCTAGCCCTGCTCATCCATCGCGCCGGTATCAACATTTTTTTTGTACCCTGCTGAGTAAAATACTTGTTTTGTTAGGGATACGGACTGCGATATCAACTTCGGTCCGTAAAATCTTGAGATGAAAGAAGTTGGAGGCAAAATCTTGAAATGAAATAAGTTAGCGGGGCGGTTTGTTGAAGCCGGTTTGCCATCGGTTCCTGAGAAGGCTTTGCGCACGATTCAAGTCTGCGCTTTCTGCATCCTCAGTAAAGGTTGTTCGTCACAAGATTGAGGATTATTTCTGTGGAAGCCTGTGGAAAAAACGGTGCGCCGTGCGAGGCTGTGAGGCTGCAACGGGTTCTCGTGGGAACGGAATTAGTTCGGGGAAATTCGGGGAAGGGACGTTCAGCTAATTTTGGCTGCTGAGAAATCGGGGTCAGTCCCGTCTGTCCCCGGTTTCCCCGGTTTCGTCCGCACAAGGCGTAATGGATTGGAATAGTGATTATGGAGAATTCCCCGCTCGGCGTCTTATTGGGAAATCCGCGTTCGGATCCTTCGAAAGCAAGAAGTTAGGGTCTGGGTAGCCGCCCATTTCAGCTTTTGCTCGGATTTGGTATCGGCCCGGGGATAAGTTAAGACGAAAATTCCCTTCGTTGTCTGCCTGTGTCCACTGCAGTTGGCTCATGTTTACGTCTTCACCGGCCCTTGCGAGGGGACATTTCTGACGAGGTATGGGATGCACGCTCAAGCATCGGGGATGACTTTGCTTGACAACTGTGACGGGCGCCTCCGTTATCGCTGACGCGGGAGCAAACGGGCGCAAATTTGCCGCGTTCGTCTCAAGGGTTTCCTCGTAGGTCCTTCTCGAAATGAGAGCACTTGTACACAATGCTTTGACTTGGGATGTCATCAGGCCGCAGCGAATCCGTATTTTGTGCTATTCGGACGAGTCAAAGGAGACAATATGAACACACAAAACTCCATTCCAGCTAAGAAACTGCAGCAGAACTCCGTCAGCCGTCGCAATCTAATTCGGGGTGCAGCTGGTGCAGCTCTCGCAACCGGTTTTTTGCGTCCAAACCTGGTACGAGTAGGGACAATCGAGAACCAGTGCAAAGCTCCGTCAGTAGATGAAGTCTGAGCATTCCGCAGCCGCGAATCTGGTCAGCTGGGCTCTCCGAAGGTTGCTCAATGCTTATGCCGATCACGACGGTGATAACAGAGAGCGATGCCTCGGCCCCCGGCTCAAGCCCATTCCCGGCGGTGGCGCACCGTTCAAGCCCTTCGGGGTTATTGTCCACCATAACCCTTTGAATCCCACTGTCGCACTGCCCGACATTAGCGATCCATCGCAGATCACCGACTTCGACGGGTTTGTTGGTCTGACGCACATCCAGGGTGGCGGGACCGGAATGGACACTAGCACAGGCGTCACCACGCCGCTTGCGTACCGAGCAGACATGGGCTTCGGCCGTGGGCAAGTAGAGTTAATGCGGCCAATAGCACATTCTCCTGATTGTTTGACTCCGCCAATCGACGGTGAGCGAAACCTGTGCCGCCCGATCCGGCATTCCGCAGAAAGAGGCGAGGAATCAGCGTTGACCTGTGGAAACGCCAACCGGTCCGGCTGGATCGGCCAATCTGGGAGCGAGCAACGTTAATGACTGATTTTCAACGTGCACCGTCGATAGATTCGAACGACGTTATTCTGTGATGGTCGAACAGTGGCGGAAAGCGAGTCGTGCCCGGCAGCGACAGCGTCCCGACCACGACGCCCTTACGGTCGATGGCCGAGGGTTTGACGAAGGACGATACGCTGCGTCTGCCCGCGCCTGCTCGTGCGCGGGCTGGGACGTGGGGTACCAGCTGACCACGATCTTTTCGGCATACTCGCTGACGAAGCGGTTGAGGTCTGGGCGGGAACCTCGACATCCCCTCGAGGCCGCCGTCGGTCACCAGTACCGCCGTCGTCCGTGCGAAGTGGTCGGGTGTCCTTCGACGTGGAATGGGAACGGTATCGGATCGCGACCGCAGAAATCGGAACACTACCCAACCAAATGAGCCAGCAGCGTTGAGAATCTGAGGCTGAGATTGAGCGAGGTTTCGCAGGTCCAGCGATATAACATGCTGCGCGGCGACCGCGACTGGCGCAAGGGAAACCTCTTGCCCCGAAGCTGCTCGCAGTACAGGAGTGACCGTCAGCTCCCGGAAGGCCAGGTGTTGCGCATTTCACGTCCGGATTCCAGCCTGGCAAGGTCCAGTAAGCGGCGGAAACCTCTTGCGGAGAAGGCTCCCACTTGGCGGGCCCAACCACCTTTATCCTCTGCGGATGCTGGGGCGGTGGTCTGTGCACAGAGGAGGGCTGAAAAGAGGAACGGAATGATACGGCGGCAGCGTGAGAGGCTCTACGGAACATGGTGGCGACCTCCAAACTGTTAATCCCGGAGTCGGCCCGATGTGCGGGAGGAACTTACTATGGAGAGCCTTTGCTGCGAAAAAATATTTGTTTTGTTACGAAAAACGGACAAAGGCATAAGTCGCGAAATCCGCAGCCGCACTTGGCGCGTGACATTCAACCTTACCCTCAATGAGAAGTGAGCAGATCCGCAACCACGTACGCAAGTTGTGCGTGCCTCGGCCCAGCAAGTACCATCTACCTATGCCCGTAGAAACCGAAATCCAGGCCCCACCTTCCATTCGCGCGCCGCGAGGCAATGCCATCACTTGCAAGGGATGGCAGCAGGAAGCTGCCATGCGCATGCTTATGAACAACCTCGACGAAGAGGTTGCCGAACGTCCCAGGGACTTGGTGGTTTACGGCGGGACCGGACGCGCGGCGCGCAGTTGGGAAGCTTATCGCGCCATTGTCGCGACGTTGAAGAAGCTGGAGAACGACGAAACGCTGCTGGTGCAATCGGGCAAGCCTGTAGGTGTATTCAAGACGCACGATCATGCGCCGAGAGTCCTGATCGCGAACTCGAATCTCGTGGGCCATTGGTCCAACTGGGAGAAGTTCAACGAACTGGAACGCGCCGGTCTCATGATGTACGGGCAGATGACCGCCGGGTCGTGGATCTACATCGGGTCGCAAGGCATTGTGCAGGGAACGTTCGAGACGTTCTCCGCGGCGGGCGAGAAACATTTCGGCGGCGATCTCGCGGGCAAGTTGATTGTCAGCGGCGGAATGGGCGGAATGGGCGGAGCGCAGCCCATGGCTGCAACCATGACCGGCGCGGCGTTTCTGGGAATTGACGTCGATCCGGAGCGCATCAAGAAGCGGCTGAAGACGGGGTACCTCGACTTCATGGTCACGACGCTCGACGAAGCGCTGCGCATTCTGAAAAACGCAGTGCGCAAGAGAGAAAATGTTTCCGTCGGGCTGGTCGGAAATTGCGCGGACGTGATTCCGGAATTGGCCGAACGCGGCGTCGTCCCCGACATCTTGACCGATCAGACTTCAGCGCACGATCCGCTGAACGGCTACGTGCCTAACGGCATGACTTTGGCCGACGCTGTCGAGTTACGAAAAAATGACCCGCAGGCGTATCAGGAAAAGTCGCTCGATGCCATCGCCCATCACGTGGAAGCCATGTTGCGCCTGCAGAAGATGGGATCAGTCACTTTCGATTACGGAAACAACATCCGCACTTTCGCCTTTCAGCGAGGCGTGAAGAACGCCTACGACTTTCCGGGATTCGTCCCAGCCTACATTCGTCCTCTGTTTTGCGAAGGACGCGGACCATTCCGCTGGGTGGCGCTGTCGGGCGAAGCGTCCGACATTCACGTTACCGACGATCTTGTTCTGGAATTGTTTCCTGAGAATCGCATCCTGCGCCGCTGGATTGACCTGGCGCGAAAGCGCATCAAGTTCCAGGGCCTGCCCGCACGGATCTGCTGGCTCGGGTACGGAGAACGCGCGCAGTTCGGGCTTGCCATCAACGACCTGGTAAAGAAGGGCAAGATCAAAGCGCCGATCGTGATCGGCCGAGACCATCTCGACTGCGGCTCGGTGGCATCTCCATTTCGCGAGACCGAAAACATGAAAGACGGCTCGGACGCCGTCGCCGACTGGCCGTTGCTCAATGCCCTGCTGAACACCGCCGCCGGCGCGTCGTGGGTGTCGATCCACAACGGCGGCGGAGTCGGCATCGGCTACTCCCAACACGCCGGCCAAGTCACCGTGGCCGATGGGACCGACGAGATGGCAAAGCGCATTGAACGCGTGCTGACCACAGATCCAGGGATGGGCATCATCCGCCATGTAGATGCCGGGTATGACGAAGCAAAAGATGTTTGCGAAGAAGGCCGGCGTGAAAGTGCCGATGAGTTCTTAAGCAAGTGTCTAGACATCGGACCGTCTCATACGGAGGTACTCTCCGGGAAGCGCGATCCTGACATTTTCAATCTGCTTGCCGAAGTACGGACCGAAATGTTGAAGATCTCCTGTCAACAGGTAGGTGGCTCGAGCTTCAATGGCAGCAAGAAGAATCGGTATATCTTTTTCGGCCAGAGATATGCCACGGGGAAGCTTCCTTGGGCAGGCCTCAAACAGATAAATCACGACCGACAACTTGGTCAGTCGCTTCCGTTGAACTTCGTCGGCGAGATTGATTCTTGCTTCCTCCAACGCGTACCGAGAACTGCACAGGGCAACGTCTTTGAACTTCCAGAACTGGAGAAGGCCGGAGTCAGTCTTGTACGCTGCTGAAAACAATACGTTGGCGTCGAGGAACAACCTGTCCATCTAAACGGGTCGCCGATGGGAAATCGTATCTGGATCGAGGCCCAGTTTTCGTACCTCTTTTCGCGCCTTGCGGTAGTCGGTTTCGTCGACAGCGTTAGAGAGCAGGAATTCCGCCTTCCGCTCGGGAGTGTAGCGTTCGACAGGAACGATCATAGCGGGCCGGATGAGGATTCCATCGGCTTTCTCCTCGGCGATCACGATGCTGCCTTCTTCAATTCCGAAGCGTTTACGCAAGCTAGCAGGCACGATGATCGCGCCGCGCTTGCCGACTTTTGCGGATTGCATAATGGAATTCCCGCTTTACTGAATGACTGATTGTACGATATATCTGATATTCAGGCAACTCTTGAAAAACTTACTTGCACAGTTCCGCTGCTAAACTGTTCTGGCGTGCCGTCACCCCGAAGACCAGCCCAAAGTCTCCAGTCTCCCCTGCTACTAGCCAACATCCGCCAACTTGTCACCCTGAGTTCCGCATCGGCCAAACCTGTACCGCGGCGCGGTGCCGACCTGAAAAATCTCGGCATGATTAGTGACGGCGCGGTTCTATGTCTGAATGGCAAGATCGTCTCCGTCGGAAGCACTAAGGATGCGCTGCGCGACGCGTGGCTCAAACGGAATCGTCGGAGAGTCATTGAGATCGACTGTTCCGGCAAAGTGGTATTGCCTGGATTCGTCGATTCGCATACCCATCCCGTATTCGTTGAGCCGCGGCTGGTGGATTTTGAGAAGCGCATCGAGGGCGCTTCGTACGAAGAGATTGCGGCGGCGGGCGGCGGGATTCGATCCAGCGTGGAGTCCGTCCGCAAAGCCTCGAAGGACGCGCTGGCGGCGAAAGTCGCGACTGCGCTGGAACAAATGGCGGCTCACGGTACGACGACCGTGGAGGCTAAATCAGGGTATGGGCTGACGGTGGAATCGGAACTGAAGTCGCTGGAGGCAATTCGAGAGGCGGCTTCCGGTTGGCCCGGCACCGTAGTGGCAACGCTGCTCGGAGCCCATGTTGTTCCGAAAGAATTTCAGGGCTGCTCACAAAAGTATGTTGAGATCGTCTGTAAGGAGATGATCCCACGGGTGGCTAGGCGGAAGCTCGTCCAATTCGTGGATGTCTTTTGCGATAGCGGGGCGTTTACCGCGGAAGAAACTGAGCAGATTTTTGGAGCCGCCGTAAAGCACGGGTTGAGCGTTCGCGCCCACGTAGGCCAACTTTCGGAGACAACTCTGTCGCCTTTATTGCGTTTCGATCCGGCATCGTTCGACCATATGGATCATGTGAACGACGACGACATACAGCAGATGGCCAAACGCGATACAGTAGCCACACTGGTGCCGGGAGCTAATTATTTTCTGGGACTGAATAAATATCCGAACGCACGGCGGCTGATTGACGCCGGTGTGCCGGTCGCCCTTGCGACGGACTACAATCCCGGCACCTCGCCGACCATCAGTATGGCGATGGCGATGTCGCTGGCGTGCACGCAGATGAAGATGTCGCCGGCGGAAGCAGTCGCGGCGGCGACAATTAACGGAGCCTGGGCTTTGCGGCTGGCTGAGCGAAAAGGCAGCATCCAGCCGGGGAAGGACGCTGATCTCGCGACATTTGCCGTCAAGGACTATCGCGAAATTCCGTACTGGTTTGGCGACAATCACTGCGCGTTGACGGTTCTGAATGGAATGCTCGCGGCGCGACAGTGAACTTTCGCGAAATAATATTGGTATTAAGGCATCATGGTGGCGCGTACAGTTTTGGGCAGTCCGCAGCTCATATCCAAAGATTCATAGCCAGCAAATTCGCAGGAAGCAATCAATTCGATTTCGATCTCCCGAGGAGAAACATGAAGCGTATTTTTGCCGTTATTACTTTTCTTGTGCTCACATTTTCATTGGCTGTCGCACAGCGGCTGCCAGAGAATGCAAGGCCAGAGAATTACAAACTCACCTTCACTCCGGATCTCGACAAGGCTACGTTTGAAGGCGACGAGACCATCACCCTTCGGATGCTGAAGCCGGATTCCGAGATCACGCTGAACGTGGTCGACATCGATTTTCACGATGTCACTATCACCAGCGGAGGCACGACGCAGAACGCCAAAGTCACGCCCGAGAAAGAAAAAGAGATGGTCGTGCTGAGCGTCGAGAAGCCGCTGGCAGCAGGCCCAGCCACCGTTCGCATTACCTACTCGGGCATTCTCAATGACGAAATGCGCGGCTTGTACCTGGGCAAGGACGACCATGGACGTAAATATGCGGCCTCGCAATTTGAAGCGACCGATGCGCGGCGCGCCTTCCCTTCATTCGATGAGCCTGACTACAAGGCAACCTTCGATATTACGACCGTTGCCGACAAGGGCCTGGTCGCGATTTCGAATCAGAAAATTGTCTCCGACACGCCGGGTCCGGGCGACAAGCACACTGTGCGCTTCGCTACTACTGCGAAGATGTCGTCCTATCTGGCGGCGCTCGTCGTGGGCAATTTCGAGTACATCGAGGGCGAAAGCGATGGTATTCCGATTCGCGTCTATAGCACGCCGGGCAAGAAAGAAATGGGGACGTTCGCACTGGATGTCGCCAGCAACGTTCTGAAATATTACGACCACTACTTTGGGATCAAGTATCCCTATGGGAAGCTCGACCTGATAGGCCTGCCGGACTTTTCCGCGGGGGCAATGGAGAATACGGGGTGCATTACTTTCCGGGAAGTGATTCTTCTCATCGATGAGAAGCAAGGCTCTGTCGGCCTGAAAAAGGAAATTGCCAGCGTCATTGCGCACGAAATGGCACACCAATGGTTTGGCGACCTGGTCACGATGAAGTGGTGGGATGACATCTGGCTCAACGAGGGCTTTGCCACATGGATGTCGAGCAAGCCGATTAAATCCTGGAAGCCGGAATGGAATTTCAATCTGGATGATGTGAGCGAAACCGCGGGCACGCTGAACTTGGATTCACTGGCGAATACGCGCCCGATCCACCAGGCGGCGGAGACTCCTGCGGAGATCCAGGAGTTGTTTGACGGAATCGCCTACGGCAAAGCCGCGGCGGTGCTGCGCATGCTGGAGTCTTATCTAGGGGAGGAAACGTTCCGCGCGGGCGTGAATGCGTACTTACAGCAACATCAGTATGCGAATGCGACGGCTGACGATTTTTGGGATACGCAGGCGAAGACTTCGAAAAAGCCAGTGGACAAGATCATGCCCACATGGGTGAAGCAGGCCGGCGTTCCCATTCTGAATGTGAAGGCGCAATGCTCGGGTAACTCCACGAATGTCACGCTGACTCAGCAGCGCTATTACTACGACCGGGCGAAATTCGAAGCACCCAACGATCAGCTGTGGCAAATTCCGCTCTGCTTACGGGGTTCGGCCAGCGGTAAAGCTACAAAGTGCGAAGTGATGACTAAGAAAGAAGAATCCTTCACGCTGCCGGCCTGCTCGACCTGGGTTCTGAGCAATGCGGACGCGACTGGTTATTACAGAACCGCTTTCGCGGCGGATGCGGTTCGGGCGCTGGCTACCGATGCCGAGACCAAGTTGACTCCTGCCGAGCGGATTACGGTCGAGAACGACATTTGGGCCTCGGTGCGAGTCGGTCGGCAACAGGTGGGAGATTATCTGGCGTTTGCGCGAGGTTTGCAGCCGGACCGCAACCGGGCCGTGGTGGAAGATCTGCTGGGAGGGCTCCATTTTATTGGAGAGTACCTGGTAAGCGATGGCGACCGGGATGAATATCGCAACTGGCTCCGGCAATACCTGAGTCCAGCGATGAAGGACGTGGGATATGAGCCCAAGCCGGGCGAAAGCGACGAACAGAGAACGTTGCGGTCGCGACTGTTCGATGCTTTAGGGTACGATGCGCGCGATCCAGAAACACTGGAGGAGGCGCGCAAAATCGCGGACAAAGCTCTGGCTGATCCAGCGTCGGTCGACACTGAAATGGCCGGAGGAGCGTTCGCGCTTGCGGCCTTGAACGGGGACACCGCTTTTTACGATCGGGTGATGGCGGCCACGAAGAATCCTAAATCGCCGGAGCTGTACTACACGTACCTCTTTACGTTACCCAGGTTCAGCGATCCGAAGCTGTTGCAGCGCACGCTGGACTTTGCCATTTCGCCGGAGGTGCGCTCGCAGGATTCGCTGCGGGTGATCACTACCGTGATGAGAAATCCGGCGGGGCGAGACCTGGCTTGGGATTTCGTTCGGTCGCACTGGGATGCGGTTGCCAAGGCTGGAGGTCCGTTTGCCAGCGCCGCAGTGGTGGGCGCGACCAGCGTTTTCTGCGATACCGGGATGCGCGATCAGGTGACGGAATTCTTTTCCACGCACAAGGTTGCGGCTGCGGAGCGCACCTATAAACAGTCCATTGAGCGTATTAATAACTGCGTCGATTTCAAATCGCAGCAACAGCCTCAGTTGGCGTCGTGGCTGGGACAGCATGGAACCGCTGGGGGGAGCAGATAGCGTCAGAGGAACAGCAGATCCCTCGACTACGCAGGATCTTTCGCTTCGCGAATGATCCTGCTCCGCTCGGGATGACAGAGTTGCGGGTTACGGAGTTTCGCGGGATGACCGAGTAGCTTCGGATGACGGGTGCCCGGGATGACACAATCATCCCGGGCATTTTTGTTTTAGGGCATAACTGGAAGGACCAGATGTGAGGGCAGTTCGGGAGAGCAATAGATTCTCTGCGTGGCGGGAACGAAATCGGATGCGGTCGCCTGATAGATGCTGGGCACGAACTTCTGCGGGTTGCGGTCGATCACCGGGAACCAGGTCGATTGCACTTGAACCATGATGCGATGGCCTTTCAGAAAGACGTGGTCGTGATCGCGCAGGGGGATATTCCACTCGGTCGGCTTGTTCGGGGTCAAGGGAGCTGGCTTCTCATAGCTGGTCAGATAGCGGCCACGCCGGACTTCCATTGCGACCGGTAGTTGGTAACCGTTTAGAGATTGGGCGTATTGTCCGGGTTTCGGTCCTTCCTCGGGAGGCCAGGCATTCTTCTGCGCGTCTTGTGGATATACGTCAATCAGCTTGACGATGAAATCGCTGTCGGTGCCGGAAGTTGAAGCGAAGAGGTTCGCCGCCAGCGGGCCGGTGACAGTCAGATCGTGGTCGAGTGGTTCGCTGAGGTATGAGAGAACATCCGGACGATGATCGACAAAGCGCTGGTCGGCAACTTCCCAAGTGCGCCAGTCGCCGGCGGGATACGTGGGGGAGATGGGACGCTGGCGGTAGGGCACGGGATTCGCGGGATCGGAGACGTACTCTCGAAAAGCTTGCGCGGACTTGGCGCCGGCGGGCGCGGTGAACGACAGAGTTCCATTCGCGTGCAGATACAGTTTTGTAGGCTTGGCTTCTTTGGGAGGCCAGACGGAGTAGGTGCGCCAAGTATTCGATCCACTCTGGAACGTGCTGGCCTGCCATTTCGGCTTTTCGCCCTGGCCATGCAGGTAGTAGCGGAAGAATGGGGCTTCGATATTCTCGCGAAATTCGCGGGCGGTTTCATGTCCTCCAAAGGGGATGATGCCAATGCTGTCTCCCTTGGGACTTTGCCATTCGCCGTGATACCACGGGCCGGCGACGATGAAATTCGTGTGCTGCGGATCGTTCTCTTCGGCGTGACGAAAAATCTGCCACGGTCCCCAGGGATCTTCCTGATCCCAGAATCCCGCAACATTCAGGTTGGGCACGGTCGAAGCATGAAGCTGGCTAACCCAGGCTTCTTTTTTCCAGAAGTCATCGTAGTCGGGATGTTCGACGGTGGAGTTCCAGTACGGAATGGAGCCGTGAAGGTATTTCGCATTGATATTCGAGAGCGGACCTAAGTCGAGATACCACTGGTATGTATCGTAGGTTTCGAAATCGAAGTGAGTGTTCTTATTTTTGTCGGCCTGCTCCATGACGGCGTATTCGAAGTCATAACTCTCGCGCAGGGCGCCGTAGCGGTGGTCGTCGTCGTTCATCCATTGATCGACCGGCGAGGCTTGCTCGCTGATGGCTGCGAGCGCGGGATGCGGATGGAGGAGCGTGAGCGCGGTCGTCAATCCATCGTAGGAGACGCCGAACATTCCGACCTTGCCGTTGTTGTTGGGGACGTTTTTCAAGAGCCAGTCGATCGAATCGTAGGCATCGGTAGTCTCGTTGGTGGCTTTCGGATCATTCAAATCGACCCAGGAAGAGAGGTTGAAGACGCCCTCGGACTTGAAGCGGCCGCGCAGATTCTGAATGACGAAGATGTAGCCGTCCTGCGCGAATTCCTTGAGCGAAGACGGGCATCTGCTCGGGCGGTTTCTCGGGGACGCCGTACGGTGTGCGGCGAAACAGAATTGGCAGCGGACCTTGCTGGTCGCTATTAGTCTGGTTAATCGGAGTGAGGATGGCAGTCTGCAGACGAACTCCGTCGCGCACGGGAATCATTACTTCCTGGAGCTTGAATAGTGGCTTGGCTGCGGGTTGCTGCGGAGTTTGTTGCGCCAGGGCAGAGATCGTAATCGATAACGGCAGAATCAAACGACGAAGAAGATAAGAACGCACCTGTTTTCCTCCGCGCCACGTTTTTGATATGAACCGAGGGGCGAAGTATATCAATCTATGAATGCTTCAGAACAGCCTTCCAACTGAGAAATTAACCCGGCTCAGGCCAGTGGGACTGACGCTGCCCGCCAGCGCGATTGGACCGACAATGGTGTCGGCAATCACTCCGAGGTTGAATGTGCCGCGCACCGCAATCGGTCCGGGGTCGCTAGCTCTGGTGCCGAAGGCGGTGCCGGCCTCGTACCATCCACCCCAATAGATTTTTCCGCCCACTAACTCCGGCAGGCGGTAAAGTTCGCGGTGGAATCCGAACGACGCGTAGGCATAATGGTTTCCCACAAACTCATAGGGAAGATATGCGCCCAATCGAAAGGGTCCGCCGAGCGAAAACAGTTGAAATTGTCCGGCGGAGCCGCGGAAGGTTGTACCGCCGGAAACATCGAAGAAGAGCGAAGTCTTGGGCCCCACCGGAACGAAACTTGAAGTCTGCGCTTCGAGTTGGGCAATGGGATGGGCCAGTCCGGGACTTTGCAACACGCGCGAGGCGGTGACCGCCACACGGGTTCCGGCGCTCGGGACCGCCGGACTGTCTTGTCCGTCCCAGACGTAACGCGCGCGAAATTCGCCAGTGCTGCCGCTGATGATGGGAAGGCCCGCATTGCCAATCAGCGGACTCAGTTTTCCGTCGAAAATTTCGTATCCGATGCGGAATTCGCTGCGGCGTCCGGAGTCGTAACCAATGTCGAAACCGCCGCCGGCGCGCTCATCGCCGAAGACGGCGACGCGAGTAAGTCCGGTGAACGAGTTACGAGCGTACTTGGAGGCAAAGGCGTAGGGCGCAACAAAAAATCGCGACTGCCACAGAGGCTGGTAAAACTCGCTGGCCGCCAGATTACTGGAGCCGAAAAGAAGATCGTTGCGCCATTCTCCACCGCGGTGCGCGATATCCATGAAGGTGACGCGGGCCCCCGCGGAAAAGTCGAAGGCTGCCACACCGGAACCGTCTACGTTGACGGCGAGGTCCACGAAGGGTGGGCCATAGGATTTGTCGTGGGTGGTGACGCGCAAGCCGGGAACGCCATTTTGCGTGAAGCCTTCATAGCCCAGCCAATCGAACTGGCCTTCTCCGGCAATGCGAGTCAACTGGGTGTCGAGTTTGGAAAGATCGAGCGGCCCTTGCAGCGCCTTGCTGAGGCGATGCTGGAGCCTGCTATCGGTATCGGAGCCGGCGCCGGTGACTTCAATGGTTTCGATTTTGTCTGGCGGCCGGCGTCGGCGCGCGGCGCGGGCGGCTAAATACTCCTGCCATTCCGCGGGATCCTGAATCGCATACGGAAGCAGAGCGGCAGACTGGGCAGCTGCACTTTGGTGCCCGAGCGCGACTAGTTCCTTGACGCGATGATAATCCGTCGCCGAGAAACCGTTCATGTCAATGCTAACCTTGGCCTTCGCCAGAGCCAGCGAACGGCGCTCGTTTTGCATGATCATGACGTCTATGGCACGAGAAAGAACTCCCGCGATATGCTCTAGTTCGTTAGGGTCGCCGGGAGGAAGGCGCAGTTCGACCCCGATGGCGAAATCGGCATTCATGGCGAGGACGGTTTCGACGGGAATGTTTTGCACCATGCCGCCATCCGCCAACACGCGCCCATTGATTTCGACGGGGGTAAATACGCCGGGGATGGCCATGGAGGCGCGCACGGCTTGAGCGAGTGGGCCGTCGCGCAGCACCACGCCTTCACCACTGAGCATGTCGGTGGCTACACAACGGAACGGAATCGGCAGGTCGTCAAAGCTGGCAATGCCGGATTCCGGGAAGGCGATGCGATCCAGCAATAACCCTATGCCCTGGGCGGAGTTGTAACCGTTAGGCCCACTCAGGCCATGTTTCAGGCCGAGCGGCGCGTCGATCAGAAATTCGCGACGATCTTCTTTTCGGCGATAGGAGAGTTGGGTATAAACCGGCTCGGGAAGGAAGGCTTCGTCCCAGTTAATCGCCTCGGCAAATTTCTGGATCTCGGCGGGCGACATGCCCGTGGCATACATCGCCCCGATGATGCCGCCCATGCTTGTGCCGGCAATCCGGTCCACGGGAATGTGATTCTCTTCCATCCACTGGATGACACCGATTTCGGCCAGACCCAGCGCACCACCGCCGCTCAGCGCCAGACCGATGCGGGGACGAGGAGCGGGAGGCGAAGGTTGCGCGGCGAAGGAGGCGTTCTGCGCGGGCGAAAGCCCGGGCATTGCCATGCAGCACAAAAGAATAAGAGCGATCGATAAGAAAGTGGGTCGAGGCGTTGATTCCATCGTGTGCTCCTCAGGAGAAAACGGCTTGGTTGCGTTGCGGAGGGCGAGGTCGGGCACATTTCGTATTCTTGGACAAACGCCGGCGTGGGCGCCCGCGCCAACGCGGGATTTTACATGACTGGGGGGACCGTGATGCCCATGACTGCCAGGCACCGAATCAATTCGCGGCGTACCACGGCGACGGTGGCCAGCAGGAATTTTTTTCGCTTCTCCTCCGGTTCGCTGAGGATGGGACGGCGGTGGTAGAAAGTATTGAAAAGCTGTGCGAGTTGAAAGACATGTTTCGCCAGGTATGCGGGCTCCGTGGTGGCAATGCATTTGTCGATCACGTAGGACGTTTTCGACGACGCGAGCCACAGTTCCCAGAATTCGTTGCCGGCGTCACCGGTTAGATAATTCGCCACATCGGCGGCTGAGATGCTGCCAGTTCCGGGTGCGCAGAATGTCTCGGGATCTAATCCCGCTTTGCGGAAAATGCTGGTGGCACGCACGACAGCATACTGCGCGTAAGGCCCAGTCTCGCCTTCGAAGCTAAGCGCTTCCTTGAAATCAAAAGCAATGACCGATTGCTTGGTGAATTTCAGCATGAAGTAGCGCAGGGCGCCGATGGCAATCTGGGTGGCAATTTCCTGGCGTTCGGGTTCGGTGAGCTGGGGATGGCGAGAGTCGACTTCGTTCTTGGCCGAAACGATGAGTTGATCGAGCAGGTCATCGGCCTTCACTCCAAAACCCTTGCGGCCGCTGACTTCGATGTAGGAGCGCGTCTTGTCTTCGTCACTCAAGTTGTAGCCGAGTTCAGCGGCGCAGCGCGGGGTCAGCGCAACCATTTCGTAGGAGAAATGTGTGTAGTGGTTGGCGGCTTCATTGTGGCCCAGTCCGCGCAGCGCTTCAATGACTGTGTTCTGGGCTTCGGACTGGCGGGCATCGATGACGTTGTAAATTTCGCCGACGTCGCCGAAGTGGGGATGCTCTTTCTCGCCGTTTGCAGTGGAGATCCAGCAGTCGTGGTGATTGGGATAGCGGTAGAACTTTCGGTAGCCGAAGTCGCGACCGAGAAGACCGAACTTCCACATGTGATAGGCGATGTCCTTGCCTACGTAGCCCACGGTTCCGTTGGAGCGGACGATGACTTTCTGGTCTTCCTCGGTGATCTTGTCTTCCTCCGTGTCCTCAGTGTCCGCTGTGGTTGAGTTTGCCTTTCCGGTCCCCGCGCGCCGCATCACCCAGCAACCTTTATTCTTGCCCTCGCTCTCGAAGGTAAGCACTCCGCTGTCTTTCAGCTTGATGAAAGCCGCGTCCCAAAAGTGCAGGTGCAGAATTTCGCTTTCGCGCGGAAGGAAATCGTATTCAATGTCGAGCCGGTCCATGGTCTCAAGGTGGCGGCGGAGCACGGCAACCGAGATCAGCTCGGCGATCGCCGCGGTCTCCGTCGAAGCATCTTCGATCGCGTGCAATGTCTGGAGGCGCACTTGCAAGTTCTGCTTGTCGGCTTCATACCACTTCGAGACTTGGGCATATAGATCCCAACAGTAGTAGTCGAAGCGCGGCCGCTTCGTGAGGGCCTCGATCTCCGCGAGAGATTTCCTCTCGATGTGAGTGAAGCCGACCACCACGTCGGCGACCTGCACTCCGGTGTTGTCAATGTAGTTCTGGACGTCGACTTCCCTCCCCGCGCTGCGCAGAAGCCGGACGAATGTGTCGCCAAGAATGGCATTGCGGAGGTGGCCGATGTGGGCGGCCTTATTGGGATTAATGCTGGAATGTTCGACCAGAATCTTGCCATGAGGAATCTCGGCGGTTGGGTGCTGGTCGGCCGCGAGAGTAGCGGCCATCCACGCCCGGTCGATCTTGACATTCAAATAACCGGGAGGAGCAACTTGCAGTCCCGCGATGCCTTCGATGGAACCGATTTCTGCTCGAATCGCTTCGGCAATCTTTAGGGGGGCGGAGCGCAGCGGCTTGGCGAAAGGAAAAATTGGAATCGCGAAGTCGCCGAGTTCGACCGTCGGAGGCTGTTCGACGACGACGCTGGGCAGGACGGCGGCGGGATTGCGCTGCCGCAGACACTGCAGCACGCGCTGGGCAAGACGGTGTTCCAGATGGCGATACAAGAAGTCCCTCGAAGCGCTGGAAGAACAGTGATTTTACCAGAGCGCGCGGCGGGCGCGCGTTTGACGGAGGCAGAACGGGTTCCCTATGATGAAAGTTCCGTCGTTGGTCGTTAGTCCCTGGTCGTTGGCCCCAACGACGAACGGCTAACGACCAACGACGATTTTGCATATGCGCATTGCTTATCTTGAATGTTTTTCCGGCATGAGTGGCGACATGTTCCTGGGCGCTTTGATCGATGCCGGAATTTCGCCTCGACTGCTGGAAGAGACCGTGGTGGCGCTGGGCTTGGGCGCGCGGTTGGAAATCTCACGGGTTGTGCGCAGCGGAATCTCGGCGACCAAGGTGGACGTTTGGGTCGACGGGGAGAAAGATCTTCCGCGAGAAGAATACTGGGGGAAGCAGAATGTGGCGCGGGCGCTCTCGCCCGCGATAAGTCAACGCGGGCATGATCATCATCACGACCATGAGCATTCTTCAGAGGTCGGCGCTTCGCGGGCAGGAGTGCCCGCGCCACACGAACACTCTCACATTCGGGGGATCGCCGAGATTCGGACGATTATCGGCAAGGCTGCAATCACCGATGTGTCGAAGAAGACTGCTATCGCAATCTTTGAGGCCCTCGGGGCGGCGGAGGCGAAGGTTCACGATACGTCCATTGAGAAGGTGCATTTCCACGAAGTCGGGGCGGTGGATGCGATGGTCGATATCGTCTGTGCGGCCGTGGGAGCGGAGGCACTAGGTGTGGATGAAATCGTGTGCTCTCCGCTGAACGTAGGCGGGGGATCCGTGCAGTGCGCGCACGGAACTTTTCCGGTGCCGGCTCCTGCGACAGTCGAATTGCTGAAAGAGGCGCCAGTGTATTCGACAGGCGTGCAGGCGGAATTAGTCACGCCCACGGGAGCGGCAATCGTAAAGATTCTAGCCAAGCGGTTCGCCGCGTTCCCCGAAATGAAGATTGAAAAGTCGGGTTACGGAGCTGGAGCGCGAGAGTTCTCCGGACATCCCAACGTCGTGCGGTTGACTGTAGGCGAGGCCGCGAGCACTTTGGCCGCGAAAACGGCGAGCGAGGCTCTGACTGTACTGGAAGCGAATCTCGATGATTTGAATCCGCAGGTGTTCGGATATGTGATGGATCGTCTGCTCGAAGAAGGCGCATTGGACGCATTCGTAATGCCGGTGCAGATGAAGAAGAATCGACCGGGCGCGCTCCTAACGGTGCTATGCAAACCCGCTGACGCGAGCAGGCTGACGCACTTAATTTTCACCGAGACTACGACATTGGGCGTGCGGCGGCGCGAGGAAGTGCGGCAGGCTTTGGCGCGGCGGTGGGAGAACGTGAGCACAGAATGGGGCGAGGTGCGGATCAAGATTGCGAGCATGAACGGCACCGTCACGAATTATGCGCCGGAATATGAAGACTGCCGGCGCATTGCGGCCGAGCATCACGTACCGCTGAAGACGGTGATTCAGGAGGCTTCGCGCCAGTATTTAGGGAAAAGCGACAAGCACTAGCCACAGGGGACACAGAGGAACACGGAGTAGTTCTCTATGGCCTCTGTGGTTAAGAAACATATGGGCAGGAAGTTCTACATCACGACCCCGATTTACTACGTGAACGCGCGGCCGCACATTGGCCATGCCTACACGACAATCGCCTGCGACACGATTGCGCGGCGGCAACGGCTGCTGGGCGCCGACACTTTCTTTCTAACCGGTACTGACGAGCATGGTCAGAAGATCGAGCGGGCGGCGCAGGCTGCCGGCAAAACTCCGCAGCAGTATGCGGATCAGATTTCTTCGGAGTTTCGCAAGCTCTGGCAGCGGATGGGAATTTCGAATGACGACTTTATCCGCACCACGGAAGAGCGGCACAAGAAGCGGGTGCAGGTGCTATTCCGACAAATTCGGGACAACGGCTACATCTACAAGGGCACATACACTGGGCAGTACTGCGTTTCCGATGAACTCTACGTGGACGGGGCGCAGCCCGGCGATCCTTGCCCAACTTGCGGTCGCATTACCGAGACCGTGCACGAAGAGAATTATTTCTTTAAGCTCTCGGCGTTTCAGGACAAACTGCTGGAGCTTTATGCGAATCCGGAATTCATTCGTCCCGAAACGCGGCGCAATGAGGTAATTTCTTTTGTGCGTTCCGGGCTGCGTGATCTGTCGATCAGCCGGTCGACATTTTCGTGGGGCATTCCCGTGCCGGATGATCCCAAGCATGTGATCTATGTGTGGCTCGACGCGCTGGCCAACTACATCACGGCCATCGGGTACGGCTCGACGCACGCGGGCGCGCAGGAGGCATTCAAGAAATACTGGCCGGCCGACGTGCACATGATCGGCAAGGAAATCGTCCGCTTCCATTGCGTCTACTGGCCGGCATTTTTGCTGGCGGCAGGTCTGGCCTTGCCGAAAGCGATTGTGGCACATGGCTGGCTGCTGTTCGAAGAGAGCAAGATGTCGAAATCGCGCGGCAACATCGTGCGCACGGAAACCATTCTCGACGTGCTGGGTGCGGATGCGCTGCGTTACTTCCTGCTGCGCGAAGTGGTATTTGGGCAGGACGGTTCGTTCTCGTTTGACGCGCTGGTGCAGCGCTACAATTCGGACCTTGCTAATGGTTTAGGAAATCTGGCCAGCCGCACGTTAACCATGATTAACCGGTATTTCAAGGGAGAGGTGCCGTATCCCTCGCATGCGGCGGCGAAAAGCCCTGCCGATGACGCGATTGCCGAGACGGCGCGAAAAACGATTCGCGAATTCGGCACTTTGTTCGATCAATTCCAATTTTCGCGCGCGCTGGAAACCGCGTGGGGACTAGTGGCGGCGGTCGACAAGTACATCGTCGAGAATGAGCCGTGGTCGCTGGGCGAGAAGCAGGATGATGTGAGCCGGGCGCGGCTGGCCACGGTGCTTTACACCTCGGCGGAGGCGCTGCGGATTGCAACTGCGCTGGCGCATCCGGTGATGCCCGAGGCGACGGCCAAAATCTGGGAGCAGATGGGCCTTGGAGATATCAAGAGACTTGCGCTTGCCGATCTGGCTTGGGGACAGCTGCGGCTGGGGACGAAAGCTTGGCGAAGTACGCCCGGTTTTCCCTCGTGCGGACAAGAGCGCTATCGAAAGGATGCAGCAGATGGAGGATCAGAATAGAGGCTCCGTCGACGAATCGAAGGAGGCGATTTCACAACTTACTGCGTCACCGGTACCGTCGAAAGCTTCGCCGGCTACCTCGGCGTCTGCGTCCCCTACGACAGTCGACGGCGGCAAGATTACGATCGACGACTTCGCCAAGATTGAATTGCGAGTGGGCGTGGTGAAGGTAGCCGAGCGGGTACCTAAGGCGGATAAACTGTTGCGGTTGGAAATCGATATTGGTACGGAAGTGCGGCAGGTTCTGGCTGGGATTGCCGAAGCTTATGCGCCCGAGACGTTGGTGGGCCGGAAGGTAGTGATCGTGGCCAATCTCGCTCCGCGAAAACTGCGTGGCATGGAATCGAATGGGATGATTGTTGCGGCGTCGCTGGAAGGTGGAAAGCCTGTGCTGGCTAGCTTTCTCGAGGATGTGCCGGTGGGGGCGCGGCTGAAGTAAGGCGGAGCCAGCAAGATCAAGATTAGTCGAGCTTTCGCTCGGCTGGACGGGCGAGGCGCCCATCCCCACACAAACCCATACATAATCATGTTCGTAGACTCTCATGCGCACCTCGACGGGAAGCAGTTCGATTCGGACCGCGAGGATGTGATCGCTCGCGCTCGCGAGGTCGGCGTACAAACTATCGTTGCCATTGGTAACGGAGACGGCCCTCCGACTCTGGATGCTGGGATTCAGCTTGCTGAGAAATATCCATTCATGTACGCGACCATCGGGATACATCCGCACGAAGCGAGATTGGCTTCCGAGCATGCATACTCTGAGCTGGAGCGACTGGCGCGGCATCCCAAGGTCATCGCGTGGGGGGAGATCGGTTTGGATTATTACTACGATCACTCGCCGCGCGGAACGCAGAAACAAGTTTTCAATCGACAGATGGAGCTGGCGGCAGCGGCTAAGCTGCCCATCGTGATTCACTGCCGGCCATCGGACGGCAGCGACGACGCGTGGGAGGATTGCCTGGGCTTAATCAAAGATGAATGGGCGCCGAAAGGCTTCGGGGGAATTCTGCACTGCTTCACTGGAAATTTGGCCCAGGCGAAACGCGCGCTGGACATGGGCTTCGTGATTTCATTCGCCGGGAACTTGACCTTCCCCAAGGCACAGCAGATTCGCGACGCCGCTCTTGAGATTCCACTGGATCGCTTGCTGATCGAGACAGACTCGCCGTATCTGGCCCCGATCCCGCACCGGGGCAAGCGCAACGAGCCGGCCTTCGTCAAGGAGACCGCACGCAAACTCGGAGAATTGCGCGGGCTGTCGATGGACGAAATAGGCGAACAAACGTCCCGCAATTTCTACAATTTTTTCAAATTGGATGAAATGATTGAAAGCAAAGTTCCGGTCCGCTAAGCCTGCGGTTCTGATACTCTCAAGAGTTATATTCCTTTCTTTCAGAAAGATTAGAAATGTATGCCCGATAACAGTTTCGACGTCGTGAGCAAGATCGATCTGAACGAGGTTTCGAACGCCATCCAGCAGGCGCTTAAGGAGATACATACGCGCTTCGATCTCAAAGATTCGAAATCGAATATCGAACTGGAAAAGGACGCGATCGTCTTGCACTCGGCCGACGAGTACAAACTGAAGGCCGTGAACGATATTCTGCAGCAAAAGTTAGTGAAGCGTGGAGTCTCGCTCAAGGGTCTAACCTACGGGGCGGTGGAGGCGGCAGCGGGGGGAACGGCGAAGCGCCGCGTCACTATGCAGCAAGGCATTGCCATCGAGAAGGCGCGAGAAATTGTGAAGCTGGTAAAAGACTCGAAGAAAAAGGCGCAGGCGTCGATTCAAGGCGATCTGGTGCGGGTCAGCAGCAAGGACCGCGACACCTTGCAGGAAACAATTGCGCTGCTGAAACAGCACGACTTTGGAATTGATTTGCAGTTTACGAATTACAGAACGAATTAAACAGGATCTTCACCACGGAGACACAGAGACACGGAGAAGACCAATTCAAGGCTTTTCACGCGCGTTTGCTTTTTTCTCTCCGTGACTTTGTGTCTCTGTGGTGAATAAGGAATTGGGACTGAACTTGAGCGCGACCGCCGCCATTAACGGGAAAGAAGTATTCGATCTGCTGCGGGACGATCTCGTCGCGCTGGAGGGCGAGTTCGGACGCAATACGGTCTCGGGCGTTCAGGCCATTACCGAGATTGGCGAATATCTGCGCGCGGGGGGAGGGAAAAGAATCCGCCCGGCGTTGTTACTGTTGTCCGCAAAACTGCTCCGTTACCAAGGGCAAGGCGCGGTCCGACTGGGTGCGGTGGTCGAGATCATTCATACCGCGACGCTGGTCCATGATGACATTATCGACGAGGCCAAGACGCGGCGCGGGCGTCCTGCGGCCAATACCCAGTGGGGAAATTCCAAGTGTGTGCTCACCGGCGACTGGCTTTACATGCAGGCGTTCAAGATCGCGGTGCAGGAGCGAAACTTTCGCATTCTGGACACCCTGATCGAACTCACACAGCAGATGGTCGAAGGCGAACTGCTGCAGATGGAGAAGCTGGGGAAGTTGCTCACGCTGGACGAGCACTTCGATCTGATTTTCCGCAAGACCGCATGCCTGTTTTCGGTTTGCATGCGGCTGGGCGCAATTCTAGGAGGCGCCACGGCGGAGCAGGAAGCGGCTTTGGGCCAGTACGGACACGACCTCGGCATGGCATTTCAGATTGTGGACGATGTTCTCGACCTAACCGCGTCGGAAGATATTCTGGGCAAGCCCGTTGCAAGCGACCTGCGCGAGGGCAAAGCGACGATGGCGGTGATCCACGCGATTCAACGTTGCACGCCCGAAGAACGATCCAGAATCGAAACCGTGCTGCGCCACGGAGCCTTCAACGGGGTCAGTCACGCTGAGGTTCTGGAAATTCTGCAGCGCTATGGATCTCTGGATGCCGCCACCACAAAGGCGGCGCAATATGCCGAATCGGCGCAAAAGTCTGTTTGCACTTTTCCGGATTCGGAGATCAAACGGGCATTGCTGTGGGCGCCGGAGTTCGTGGTCTCGAGAGAGAAGTAGCGAAGTCCCCGAAATTGCTACGCCACAAGATCTCTTCGACTTCGCTCCGGCAGGTACTTCTCTCGATCTGAAGAACGGTTGCGGGCAGGATTACTCCTGCGGAACGTAGCGGCCTCAGGGATTGCTATACTGAACCCTTTCCCAACGCTGACGAATCCAAGCGCCAGCGGGTGTAATCACTTCTTATGAACTACTTGCTCCACATCTTGGCGCGCCAGGGCTATGCCCTGACGTTCGGCTTGCTGTTTGCCGAAGCGCTTGGACTGCCCTTCCCGGCCGCGATCGCATTGGTAGCGGCAGGCGCTGCCGTCGCATCCCACACCCTATCCGGGCCGGCGGTTCTTCTCGCCTCAATGGTCGCCCTTTTGATTGGCGACTCGGCGCAGTTTTGGCTGGGACGTTATTCCGGATGGGCGCTGCTGGGGTTTCTGTGCCGGCTCTCGATGAACCCCGAAACCTGCATTCTTCGCTCGGCCGAATCGTTCTATAAACGCGGCAAGGCGACGCTAATCATCGCCAAATTCATTCCCGGGATCAACACCATGGCGGCGCCGCTGGCGGGCAGCATGAAGATGCGCTTCGGTCAATTCCTGCGGTTGGACTTTCTGGGGGCGCTGCTTTACAGCTCGACCTACTTGTTGGTGGGGTATCTCTCGCGCGATTTTCTTGCGGCCACGTTGAGCGGGTTTCACGCCGCGGGACGGGCCATGGAGATCATCGTTATCACTGCGTTGGTGGTTTATGCAATTTATCGCGGCGTGCAATTTCGCAGATACAAGAAGTATCGCGTCATGCCGCGCGTGCAAGTCCAGGAACTGGCTGCGCGTTTAGCTTCCGATGAGGCGAGCAGGGTGCTGATCGTTGACGTGCGCAGCCACGGCTACTATGACGTGGGTTCCGAGCGCATCGCCGGCTCGATCCGCATCGAGCCCAACAATCTCGAGGAGGAAATTAAGAATCTGCCCAAGGACAAGGACATTTATCTTTATTGTACTTGAGCGCGCGAAGCGACCAGCGCCCGGGTGGCGCATCTGCTGCGGGAAAAAGGATTCAACACGTTTGTGATCGTGGGCGGTTTAACGGCGTGGCGTAAGGCCGGGGGACATCTGGAGTCTGTGCCTAAGGATGATCTGGTGAAGCTGCCGACGTTCAGTTAGGCTTGTGGGCAAGCTGCCTCTGCTTCCGGTTTTCTGACTTTCGCGGAGCGCAACCTTTCGTTGTCAAGGGGTTGAAACAATCGTAAGGATCCCGATGTCTCTCGTTTTGCGAGACGTGGGTTGTTCGCGTGCCTGGAGACGCCGATGCGCCGCATCGTCACTTCACTTCTGCTGATCGCGTTGATGGTGGCTTTCTGTGAACTTGCAGCCTCCCCCGCACCTTCCGAAATATCCACCACCATTTACGATTCGAATCCCTCGCATGTCTGGAACCGGCTTTATGCGGCTTTGTTGATTCGTGAAGACCGGCGCGGAACTCAGTTCGGCGCGGATTCGCTCGATCCGCTTCTGTGGCCTGAAACGGAGCGCTTGCTCGCGGAGCCTTCTCATCAGCTTGCCCTGCGGGTTCTCGACGAATTCTTACAGACGCACGCGGAGAATCTCATTCACGATCCCATCAAGCGTGCCTTGTTGCAGCGTGATCTGTGGGCCGTGTTCGACTGGTCCGTCGAACAATTCGCTTCAAGGGATCGGCCTCAGTACGCCAAAGAGAAGAAGGAATTGCAGATTCGGCTCGCGGAGGTACTCCGCAGACTGGCGCTCATGCCCGAAGCAGTTGCGTCTCTGCCCGACAATTATGCTAAGGCGGCGGCCTCAGATGCATTCGCCAGGGAATATGACCCAGCGAACCCGGAGCGGCCATTCCTGCCGCCAGACCTGTTTGACCCGCATGGTCCGTGGGCCGGCATTACGCCCAGTCCGGAGTTTGATGGTCTGGGCGTAGCCAAAATGCACATCTTTAACGTCTCGGGACGCTCCAGCTTCCTGGTGTTCGTAAAACTGCCAGGCGGACATAAGGCAACGATGGATTATTTTCAGGCTCTGTGGAACTTTCCTCAACCGTGGGTTCAGGAGACAAATTCGGATCAAGCAGCGTTGAATCCCGCGTTGCCGTCGTTTCCCGCCGGAACTCAAGTCGCGCTGGTACGCCGCATGAACCTGTTTGACAATCAAGGCAACCTCGTGACTTCGAACATCACCGAGAGCGTGCAAATTCGCGTGTATCACGCAATTACCACGACTGCCGAACGCTTCTTTAGCGGAACGTTAGCCGACACCATCAAGAACAGCGGACAGGACTTTTACGAGATCAAGCTCAGCCGTCCGCTGCTATTTTCTACGAAGAATGGCGGCCTGCGAGCAGTCGGTCGCGACGAAAAAGAGTTGCCCACTTTTCAGACGCAAGGTGGAGACCTAATCGAAGGTACTGAGCCTTCTGCCAGTCCGGATTCTATAAACCAAGCTCCTCCCGAGTTACAGCGCTGCGTCTGGTGCCATTCCGGTGGAGGGGTGCGGTCGTTGAACAGCCGGGAAGCCCTGCTTCGTCCCAATCGAATGCAGATGGAACCGGGGAACTCCGACTATGGCTCGATCTACTGGGGTGACAGCTCGGCAATCGACTGGAAGCAGAATCGTTATGACTGGGGCTTGCTGAATGGATACTGGAAAGCGACATCTCCGCTACCCTAGCAATTTGATTTCCTCAAAGATTCCTTCACGCACCAAATTGTCTCAAGTGATGATCCAAATGTTTGTACATTCCCCGGCTCCACTCTTGCGGGGTGAGAGCGCCAAAGAACGGGTGCGCATGCCGGGTACACTGAGCCTCCGCTCCCTCCCAAAATTGCTGAACCTTTAGCTTGAGTTGCTCCTGTTCGCGCAGAAACTCCCGCTGGTCCGAGACAAGCAGTTTCTTGTCGGTGGGACTGTTTCGCGAGAGTGGCTTCTCGTTGGTGTAGATCGGCTTGACGAACGATCCGATCAACCTTCCGATTAAGATGCGCGGCGGGTTGATTCGGCCCGAGGCCATATCGAGCGCGGCCGAGCAGTGCGCCATCATCTGTGCCACATCCATTTTCCCCCATTGCCGTTGGGTTGCAGGCTGCAGCTTGTCGATGCGGGCGATTACCTCGTCGACGGTCTCTGGTTCGAATAGATTCTTCATAGGCCCCCAACGCAGGCTCTTGGTCGCCGAAAATCATAGCACCGTCGAGCGGGCATTCGTCGCCACGAGACAGAAATTCCCGATGAAGTGCGGAGATGGTGTAGGATTGTCCGGCTTTGCCGCAATGACTGCCACAAAAACCCACGATGGGGTAAGTATCGCCCGGATGAACGGCGTGCTCTTTCTCTTAAGCCTATCCGTTCTTATCAACTATATCGATCGCAGCAACCTCTCCATCGCCGCACCTTTGATCAAAGACGAGTTGGGAATCTCGGCATCGCAGCTCGGCATCCTGCTATCGGCATTTTTCTGGACCTACGCATTGATGCAGATTCCAGCCGGCTGGCTGGTGGACCGTTTCGATGTGAAGTGGGTCTTTGCCGCCGGCTTCTTCGTTATGGTCGGCCTCGACGGCGGTTACCGGGCTCTTGCACGGGTTCGCGGCGCTCCTGGTCATCCGCATTATTCTCGGTCTGGGGGAATCGGTCGCGTTTCCCTCCTATAGCAAAATCCTGTGCCGCCACTTCAAGGAGAACCGACGCGGCTTCGCCAACTCCATGATCATGGCTGGGTTGGCGCTGGGCCCCGCACTTGGAATGAAGGTGGGAGGAAACGCCGTCGGTCGTTTTGGATGGCGGCCATTTTTTGTCGTGCTCGGCTTGGCGGGTTTGCTCTGGCTCCCGCTGTGGTCGGCGTTGATGCCGCGCAGAACGGCGACTCCATCCCATCCACACGGGCCCAGCGCGGGCTTCCTCGACATTCTGCGGCAACGCTCGGCGTGGGGCACCTGCATCGGACAAGCCTCCATCAATTACTACCTGTATTTTCTGGTGACGTGGTTGCCCTTCTATCTGGTGCGCGGACGCCACCTGTCCTTGAATGAAATGGCAAACGCAGGCGGACTGCTCTTCGTGGTTTCGGCGATTTCATCCGCAGCCAGCGGAAAACTGTCGGACCGCTGGATCCGCGCGGGAGCCTCTCCCACTTTGGTGCGCAAGGGCATGATGCTCTTCGGCCACGTGGGCATTGGCATATTTCTGGCTCTGACGGTGATAGCGCCCAGCCGCCTCCTCATCGCGTCACTGGCCCTCACCGGGGCGTTTCTGGGAATCAGCGTCTGCAACAGTTGGGCCATCTCGCAGATGTTGGCCGGTCCACGCATGGTGGGCCGGTGGGTTGGCGTGCAGAATTTCGTTGGAAATCTTGGCGGCGCCGTCGCCCCCGCGCTCACTGGATTCCTTCTAGATCGAACCGGTTTCTTCTATTGGCCATTCCTGATCACTGCTGTCGTGGCCTGGATTGGCGGCCTAAGTTGGTGGTTCGTGGTCGGCCCCCTGGACGAAGTGGACTGGGAAAAGAAACTCGGCCCAGCGCGCTTCCGCATCGAAGGCGCTCCGGCGACGGGTGCGGCGCAACCGTAATACACTTCTCGAATACACTTCTCTTTATGAAGCGCGAAATCGAAGTCAAATTTCGAGTTGCGGATTTGCGCGAACTCGCCCGTAAGTTGCGAACGGCAGGATTTCGGCTGGTCACGCGGCGGACGCACGAGATGAATACGCTCTACGATCTTCCCGCGGAAGTGTTGCGGAAGCGAAAAGAACTGTTGCGGTTGCGAAAGTATGGTTCCTCGTGGAAGCTGACTCACAAGAGTGCTGGGAAAAAAGCCCGGCACAGCAGCCGGGTCGAGTTGGAGACGGGCGTTGATGACGGGACCAAAATGGATGCGATTCTGCGTGGGTTGGGATATGCACCGTCGTTTCGGTACGAAAAATTTCGTGCGGAGTGGACCGACAAGAAGGGGCAGGTGGTTGTGGATCAGACGCCGATCGGCGACTTCTGTGAGATCGAAGGTCCATCGCGTTGGATTGATGCCACGGCGAGGAGGCTCGGGGTTACTCCCGACGGATTACATTACGAAGAATTACGCGACTCTGTTCGCGGAGTGGAAAAAAGAGACGAAGAGTCCCGCGACAGAGATGACGTTCAATGATGTCAAGCAATAGGCAGGGTGCTCCGTCCTTGTCCCTCACCTTTTTGAGGGACAGATGGGGATTTTGATTGTCAGGTTCCCCGAAACTCCGCAAGAAATCAAAAGCCCCACCCTGTCGCACAAACCGCGACAAGGATGGGCACCCGCTTCTTATTTGATTCCAATCATGTGCCGTGGCACTTTTTGTATTTCTTGCCGGAGCCGCAGGGGCAGGGATCGTTTCTTCCTACTTTTTCCTGGCCGCGAACGACTTGCTGTACAGGCTGCGCGTCGCCCGCTCCGGCCATGCGGGCTTGTTCCAGTTCGCGGCGCTTGCGGCGCATGAAGGCTTCTTCCAGTTCGTCAGCGGACGTCGAGACTAAGCGCGGAGGGCGCCGACCGTTACCGTCGCCATCATGACCGGGCGTACCCGGCTTAGACCCTTGCCCCACTGGCGCGCTGGGCGGCGGACCACCCGCGCCGGAATCCGGCGGTCGCTCCAGAATCTGCATCAGGTAGAGATAGCGGACTGTGTCTTCCTGGAAGCGCTGCATCATCGCTTCGAACATGTCGAAGGATTCTTTCTTGTACTCGACCAGCGGATCGTGCTGGCCGTAGCCGCGCAGGCCGATGCCCTCTTTCAGGTGATCCATGCTCAGGAGGTGATCTTTCCATTGCTGATCGATCACGCTCAGCATGATCATGCGCTCGTGATGGCGCATCGCGTCGGGGCCGATGAGTTTTTCTTTGGCGTCGTAGCGCTCTTTGAGTTTCTCGAAAATGGCGTCGCCGAGTTCCTGGCGGTTCAGAGCATCGGCCTTCACGCCTTCGGCGAGGAAATCGACGCCAAAGCGGGTGAACACTGCATCTTTCAGACCCTTGATGTTCCAGTCCGCCGCGTGCGCCTTGGCGGGACAATATTCTTCCAGCAACTCAGCGAGAATGGCCGGAGACGTAATCTTCAAGAATCAGATCCTTCTGATCGGTTCCTTCGAGCAGACGGCGCCGCAGGCCATATACGGCTTCGCGCTGCTTGTTCATCACGTCGTCGTATTCGAGCAGGTGTTTGCGGGATTCGAAGTGCTGGCCTTCTACGGCTTTCTGCGCGGTCTCGATGCGGCGGCTGATCATCTTGGACTCGATGGGCACGCCTTCTTCCATCCCCAACTTCTGCAGCAGGGTCGAGATCCACTCTTTGGCGAAGATGCGCATCAGGTCATCTTCGAGCGCGAGATAGAAACGCGAAGAGCCGGGATCGCCCTGGCGGCCGGCGCGCCCGCGCAGCTGGTTATCGATGCGGCGCGACTCGTGGCGCTCTGTGCCGAGAATGTGCAGGCCGCCGACGGCGGTCACTTCATCGTGCTCGACATCCGTCTGCGCTTTGTAGCGATTGAGGGCGTCGGTCCAGGCGGGGGTTGGGACGGTGTACTCGTTGCCGTTGTAATAAAAGATGGAAGTCTGCCCATCTTCCTGCGGGCCTTCGATCTTGCCTTGGGCCACGCGCAACTGCTGGGCGATTCCCTTCTTCACCAATTCCTGCTTGGCCATGAATTCGGGATTGCCACCAAGCAGAATATCGGTACCGCGGCCAGCCATGTTGGTTGCGATCGTGACCATGCCTTTGCGCCCGGCCTGGGCGACGATTTCGGCTTCGCGCTCGTGGAACTTGGCATTCAGGACGACGTGCTTGATTCCTTTTTTCTTAAGCAGGTCCGAGAGTCGCTCGGATTTTTCCACCGACGTCGTGCCCACCAGCACGGGCTGGCCTTTCGCGGCGAGTTGCTGGATTTCGTCGGCTGCGGCGAAATATTTTTCTTTCTCGGTGCGGTAGACGATGTCGGGATTCTCGATGCGCCGCATCTCCATGTTGGTCGGAATCACGACGACCTCGAGCTTATAGATGTTGTCGAACTCGGCCGCTTCAGTTTCCGCCGTGCCGGTCATGCCGGCCAGCTTCTTGAACATGCGGAAATAGTTCTGGAAAGTAATGGTGGCGAGCGTCTGATTTTCGCGCTCGATCTTTACGCCTTCCTTGGCTTCAATTGCCTGATGCAGGCCGTCGGACCAGCGGCGTCCCGGCATCATGCGTCCGGTGAACTCGTCGACGATGATGACTTCGCCGTCTTTGATGACATACTCCACATCTTTGCGGTACAGCGCATGCGCTTTAATCGCAGTCTCGACGTGATGCTTGAGCGGCCAGTTCTCTGGATCGGCGATGTTTCCAATGCCAAGCAGTCCCTCAACCTTCACCCAGCCGTCGTCGGTGACGGTTATGTTGCGGTGCTTTTCGTCGACCACGAAATCGCCCGTCAGCTGCGCGGGTTCGCCTGGGGCCACATCCAGTTCTTCACCCTTCTGCAGCTTGGGAATGATGCGGTTGACTTTGTAATACTTGTCGGTCGACTCCTCGCTGGCGCCGGAGATAATCAGCGGGGTGCGGGCTTCGTCGATCAGGATGGAATCTACTTCGTCGACGATCGCATAGTTGTGCCCGCGCTGCACACAATCCTTGATGTCGAACTTCATGTTGTCGCGCAGGTAGTCGAAGCCGAACTCGTTGTTGGTGCCGTAGGTGACGTCGGCGGCGTAGGCGGCGCGCCGTTCTTCATCGTCAAGATCGTGCACGATCACGCCGACCGTGAGACCGAGGAAGCGGTACAGCCGGCCCATCCATTCCGAGTCGCGTTTGGCGAGATAATCGTTGACTGTGACCACGTGGACGCCGCGGCCGCTGAGCGCATTGAGATATACGGGAAGCGTCGCGACCAGCGTTTTGCCTTCGCCGGTCTTCATTTCCGAGATCGTCCCGCGATGCAGCACCATGCCGCCAATCAACTGAACGTCAAAGTGACGCATGTTGAGGACGCGGCGCCCGGCCTCGCGGACCACGGCGAAGGCCTCGACCAGAATTTCGTCGAGAACTTCCTGAAGAGCTTCGTATTGCTCTTTTTCGAGGCGCTTGATGCGGTCGAGATCATCTTCGACTTCTGATTCGAGACCTGCTTCGCTTCCCGGTGGCGGGCTCGCGTTAGCGCCGCCAAGGCGGCCTAACCGCTCCTGAATGCGTTGACGGAATTCGTCCGTCTTGGCGCGCAGTTCGGCGTCCGTGAGCTTCTGCATCTGCGGCTCGAGCGCGTTGATCGCCTGGACCTTGGGCATCAACGACTTGACGACGCGTTCGTTCTTGGTCCCAAAAACTTTGCCTAGCAGCTGATTAATCAACCGGAAATTCCTTCAGGGGGCAGCCCGCCCAAGAATACCTTTAAAGCCTAGCATATTAGATGCGAGCCCAGCCCATGATGAAGCATGCGACGGAGCACGCCCGGCGATCTACAGTATAATGGCCGCGTCCGCCGCTGGTCACGGAGTCCTGCCAATGACTTCACGCTTCTCTTCGCTGGTCCTTCTAGCCTCACTGCTGGCCATTCCCGCGAATGCGAAAGATAAAAAGAAATCTACGCTGCCAGAGGATGTATTGCGTGCCACAACGGTACTGGTGGTGATAAGCCCGGATGCGGGCGAGCCGGTCAACCAGCCGATGGCAAACGCGACTGCCCGCGACAGCGTGGAGAAGGCGCTCATGCAATGGGGCCGGTTCCGCCTGGTGATGCCCGAGGAGGAAGCTGACCTGGTGATCGCGGTTCGCACCGGCAGCGGGAAGATGATGCAGCCCAGTATCAAGGGTGGCCCGATTGATCAGCGGCCGGGCACGGCGCAGTCGACGGACGGCGGCATTCGGATTGGCGGGCAGCAGGGTCAACCGCCTCCACTCAGCGATCCGGGAGTGGGACCGCCGCAAAATGGTCCCCGAATGAGCAATGAGGTCGGCGCCTCCGAAGATACATTTGAGGTGTATCGCGGCCACGGGCAATATCCGTTGGATTCCCCGGCAGTGTGGCGGTACATCGCCAAGGACTGTCTGCGCGAACCCGGTGTTACGGCCGTCGAGGAATTCCGCAAAGCCATGGCCAAGGCGCAACAGCCGCCTCCACCGTCTAAAAAGCCCTGAGGAACGCGCTTCATTCCTGGAGCCAATTTCCTGCCCTGACAATCTCAAGATGTTTAGCCTAAACCTCTCGGCGCCCGGGTGGACCATTCCTTGAAGCGCGAATACAGCCGCTCTTCCTGCGGCTCACGCTTTTTTTCGTGTATATTCGCCACGACCCATGCCCACCTTTTACGACCGCTTTGTCGAGTGTGCGCAACGCTGGCCGGACAATGTCGCGCTGGAATTGCAGCGCCACGATCACCTCGAAAGTTGCACGTATGCCGAACTGCGCCGCATGGCCGAATCCGTGGGCAGATGGATCACGAAAAATAAATTCCCGCACGGATCACGGCTTGCCATTGTCGCCGACAATCATCCGCGCTGGGTCGCCGCGTATTTGGGAATCATTGCCTCGGGCTGCGCCGCCGTTCCGCTCGACACCGCCCTGCACGACGACCAGGTCACCAAACTGCTGAAAGACAGCGGGACGACCGCAGTTTTCTGCGATGCGAAACATCTCGCGGTCGTGCGTCCGGCGGCCACCGAACTGAAACTGGGTCTCATCCTGATGGATCCGGATCGCATGACCGGCCAACCCCAAGAGGAGCGCTGGTTGGGCACTCTGCCGGCGATCTTCGATGCTGGCCCGGGCAACTTCAAGACCGTTGCATCAAAGGACGATGATCTGGCTTCCCTGCTCTATACCTCCGGCACCACAGCCGACCCCAAAGGCGTGATGCTGACGCACGCCAATTTGATCGGCGAAGTCGAGGCAGTATTCAATTGGATTGATCTCGGCCCTTCTGACGCGCTGCTCGGCGTGTTGCCGCTGTTTCACGTGCTGGCGCAGATGGCAAATCTCCTGATTCCCCTGGTCAAGGGCTCCCGCGTCGTATATCTGGAAACCCTTAATACCACGGAACTGCTACGTGCTCTGACCGAACGAAACATCACCGCCTTCGCCGTCGTGCCGCAATTCTTCTACCTGATTTATGAGCGTTTAACTCAGGAGATTGAGAAGCGAGGAGCGATCGCAAAGAAAGTCTTCGCTGGGATGGTGGCGGTTAATCGCACGCTGCGCAGAATCGGAATCAATGCGGGGCCGATTTTATTCCGCAAAGTGCACGATACGCTGGGACCAGAGATGCGGTACCTGGTCACCGGCGGATCGCGCTTCGACCCTGGGATTGCGCGAGCTTTCCACGATCTTGGCATCGATGTGCTGCAGGCCTACGGTCTGACGGAAACAACAGCGGGAATTTTTGCCAATTCGCCCCACGACAACGAGTTAGGCTCAGTCGGCAAGGCCCTGAAGGGAGTGGAAGGAAAAATCGTAGATCCGCAGCCGCAGGAAGACAGTCCTCCGGTTGGCGAGGTCGCGGTGCGGGGTCCGATGGTGATGAAAGGCTATTGGAATCGTCCTGACGCGACTGCGGCAGTCCTGCGCGACGGATGGTTTCTCACCGGTGATCTCGGCTATTTCGATTCCCACGGCCACCTGTTCTTGACCGGGCGCAAGAAAGAAGTGATCGTACTGAGCAATGGCAAGAACGTTTATCCGGAAGAGATCGAGGCTTATTACCTGAAGTCGCCATACATTAAAGAACTCGCGGTAATGGGACTTGAGGGCAAACCCGGCGAAGGAGGCGATCGCCTGCACGCGGTGATTGTTCCAAACTTTGATACGCTGCGGCAGCGAAAAATTGTTAATGCAAAGGAAGCCATCCGTTTCGATATTGAAGGCCTGTCGCCCGGGATCGCGTCGACCAAGCGGATTGGCAGCTACGAAATCTGGCAGGAGGATTTGCCACGTACTACCACGCGCAAAATCAAACGCTTCGAAGTCGAGAAACGGGTGAAAGCGAATCAGTCGAAAACAACTGCCGACGATTCGGCACTGCCGGCGGAGAAACCTTTAACCGCGGACGAGACCGCATGGCTTGAGCAACCGAACGTCCAGCGCGCTCTGAAGATCATTCGCGAGGCTGCGTCCAACGCTCCGCCGACTCTGCGGCCCAGCCTCAATCTGGATCTCGATCTCGGCTTCGACTCGATGCAGCGTGTCGAGCTGCTGAGCCGCCTCGAAGAGGAACTTGGAGGCAACGTTGAAGAGTCACAACTGACCGAGATCTACACCGTCCGCGATCTGGTCGATGCGGTTTTGCAAAGCGCGGCCAGTGGCGCGGGCGGTTCTGGAACGCGGGTCACCTTCGCGGGATGGAAGTCGATCCTGGCCGAAGATCCTGACGATCCCGAAGTCCTCGCGCTAGCCCATCCCAATCGAATCAACGACACGTTCTGGTACCTGGTAACGCGACTGATGCAAGTGGTCGCGCTCGATCTTTTTCATTTGAAGGTGACGGGACTCGAAAAACTCCCCAAGAACTGGGCCGTGCATTATTTCGTCGAACCATCAGAGCTATCTCGATCCGCTTATACTGGCGAGCGTTTTGCCGCCAGAAGTATTCTTCAGAGCGTTTGCGGTTGGCACGAGCGAAATTTTCGGCACGGGAGTGATGCGCCGCCTGGCGCGCTCCATCAAGGTTATCGTCGTCGATCCGGACGCGAATTTGGTTCCGGCGATGCGTGCCGGAGCTTTCGGTCTGCGGCATGGAATGGCGCTCGTTCTCTACCCAGAGGGGGAGCGGTCGATCGACGGCAAACCCAGAGTCTTCAAGAAAGGCGCGGCGATTCTTTCGATTCACCTGCAAGTGCCGATCGTTCCAGTGGCGATCGAGGGTTTTTATGAGGTGTGGCCGAGAAACCAACGCTTTCGCGGCTTCGCGCCGCTCAAGATGGCGTTCGGCGATCCGATTAGTCCGCCTCCGGAATCCGAAGCTTCCGAAGAAGCTTACGAAAAGCTTACTGCCGATCTGAAAGGACGCATCGTTGCGATGTGGGAGAACCTGCGAAAGCCTGAAGCAGGCGCCTCAGGCGCCAGCGCCAGCGGCCTGTCCGCCGAAGGCAGTGGTGAAGCCGTTGAGCACGAGTGAATCGTAGCGGGTTCCGGCGCGTTTGATCACTTCCTGTCCAGCCTGCGCGGGTGACATCTTCGCCCCTGCGCCTCTCTCTCCGCTGGTCAACGCTTGATATTCTTCCGCGAGCAGCAGCACCTGAACTTCGAACGAGGCGTCGTCAGGCTTGCCGCCGGTTTGGCGCAACTGCCGCTCGGACAGAAAAATCGGAATCGCTCTTCGCAGCGATCCTCCTGCGGCGCCCGCTTTGGTCCCTGCCTGGCTGCGAGTCCGCATCGCCTGTTGCAAATCTTCCTGGGAAACCTGCGCCGCTTTGCAGAGAACTTCGTTGGAAATTCCCAGTTCCTTCATGTTGAACAGGAGCGCCGCAGTGCGAATGTCTTCGACGCTGCCCGAGTCGAGTCCGACCGATTCCGCAATCTTGGTGGCGCACATCGAGATACGATATGCGAGCGTGTCGCTATGTTTTTGATTGGCCAGGAAATTCTGGAGGATCACCAGCATTCCGTCGTAGCCGTCTTCCATCTCCCGCAGGGTCTTCTGATTGCGCTCGTAGAGCGTTCCGGTCGCGTAACCGGCGATCATCAGGACTCCGCCCCAAAGCGTGAGGTCGAACCAGCGGGCGTCGAAGGGCAGTTCAACACGCCGGGTAAACATCGTAGGATTTAGGAATGCGAGTAAAACGACCAACACGACGCTGGCGACGGCAGTGAGCGTGGCGTGCCGCCGTCCGAAGTGATAGGCGGAAAAAAGAGTCGGAAGAAAATAAAAAACCAATGCCATGCGCTGCGAAGCGACCAGAAAATTCAACATCGCAGCAATCAGTACTAGAAACAGCAGCAGCCAGAGTTCCGGATTGATCTTGCGCACAGTGCCTCCCGGGGTAGAGGTACCGAACCTGAAGCTCATTCAACAGCAACTTCAGGCCGCTAGCTTTCCCGTTCTTTCAGCATTTTCGAGTCGCGAGCGGAAAACAACCAAATTACTGTGGTAACTGCGCCGACATGGCTGTTACTTCGCGCGGGGATGCGTTTGATCGTAAACCTGAAGAACGTGCTTCATGGAAAGCTGCGTATAGCGCTGCGTTGTGGCCAGGCGCTCGTGGCCGAGCAATTCCTGAATCGCGCGCAGGTCGGCGCCTTCCTCCAGCATGTGCGTGCCGAAGGCGTGGCGCAAGGTGTGGGGATGCACATCTGGCGAAAGACCTTTCGCGACAGCAATTTTCTTGATGATGCGGCCTACACTGCGAGTGGTCAGCCGGCCGCCGCGCTGGTTGATGAGCAGTGCCGGCGTGTTCTTGCGTGTTTCTGACAGCATCGTTTGCCGGGCCGGAAGATAAGCTACTAGAGCGCTTCTCGCCGAATCGCCGAACGGAACGTAGCGTTCCTTCTTTCCTTTGCCGCGAATGAGGATTGCTTCCGCGCTCAGGCGAATGTCGTCGAGGTTGATTCCGGTAAGCTCGGAGTTGCGGATGCCGCATCCGTAAAGCAGTTCGAGCATGAGGCGGTCGCGCTCGGGAAAAGACGCCGCTTGCCGGCATTTGCGCGTCGAGCACGGAGTTCATCTCTTCAATGGTCGGGACGCGCGGAAGTTTCTTGGCCAGCTTGGGTGTCGCCACCAGTTTCGCGGGATTCTGTTCAACCACGCCCTCGCGCGCCAGCCAGCGATACAGCGACCGCACTGCCGCCAGGGACCGCGCCACGGAAGTCTTGCCCAAACCTTTTTCGTAGAGCAGTGCGAGAAATCCGCGAATCGCAATGTGGTCGAGCGATTTCCATCCGCGCGAACCAGCGTAGGCGGCGAAGCTCGCTAGATCGCCGCTATACGCTTTGATCGTGTGCGGCGAGGCGTTGCGCTCGCGCAAATGGCGGAGAAAGTCGGCTACTGCTTTTTCGACGGTCGTGCGTGCTTCGGTCATTGTTGATTTCTGATTGTTGATTGAAAAGCACACGATGCAAACGCTTTCGGCGATTTTAATCAGCAATCAGACAATCAACAATCAACAATTGCTTTTACTTCGCCTTCGCCCTTGGATGATGCTTCCGATACACAGCCCTCAGGCGATCCATAGCAAGATGCGTGTATACCTGCGTGGTCGAAATGTCTGCGTGGCCCAAGATGGTCTGCACGGTGCGAAGATCCGCACCGTTTTCCACCATGTGCGTGGCGCAGGAATGCCGCAGCATGTGGGGTGACGCATGGCGTCCGGAAGCAACCGACGCGGTGCCGACCATCTGCCACACCCGCTGCCGGGTTAATTTTCTTCCGCCCCGCGCGATAAACAGAACCGGCGAGTTTCCGACCGTAGTCGACTTGATTGGGTCCTCCATTTCTCGCTTCTTTCGCGAGAAAGCTTGCCCTGAGTCTGTCGAAGGGTAGGGGTTTTTGACTTGCCTCTGGGCCAGCGCGGGACGCCCCTGCGCCAGATAATCCGCAAGCGCGTCCTGTGCCGGTCTGCCCAGCGGCACGATGCGCTCTTTGTCTCCCTTACCACGCACGATCATGTAACCCGATTCCAGCTTCAAATCTTCCAGGGTAGCGTTCACCATTTCCGAAACCCGGAGCGCTCCGGCGTAGAGCAGTTCCAGCATGGCGCGATCGCGAGCCGCCAGGGCTGCCGCATCTCTCGAGTTGCCATGCCCACTCGCCAGCCGAGTGGGCGGGGACGCCAGTATCCATTCGACTTCATCGTGCGCCAGCGATTTCGGCAATACTTTCCACTGGCGTGGCGATTCAATATTTAACGTTGGATCGTGATCCATTTTCTTGTCGAGTAGCAGATAACGGTAGAGATGACGTAACGCCGAAAGCTTCCGTCCCACGCTGCGCGCGTCTACTTGATGGGAAAAAAGCTGCTGCAGAAATTCGCGCAAATCGTCGCGACGCGGCGTTGAGCAGAAGCGCTTGCGCTTTTCCAGGAACTCGGCGAATTGCAGAATGTCAGTGGTATAGGCGGTGATCGTGAGGCGCGCTAGCCCTTTCTCGATGCGCAGGTAATCGAGAAAATCCGATACCACACGCGAGTTCGCTCCGGAAGCCATAACAGAAGAGATTAGTGTGACAGCTATCCGCCGCAAGGGAAAGTGATGAAGCGGATGCCGCGTAAATTCCGTCTCAGAGACGTAGCTCGCTACGTCTGGTTTACGGCTCGCAGCAAATCGACCGCGTACAGCGCGCCTTCCGGCGTTTCTTCGTGCTTGAAGTAGGCAAAGACGTCGCGACCCGCGCCACATGCTGCCCGATGCGGTCAATCATGGAGCGCCGTTCCTCCACCGTGTAACTGGGCTTGCGAAATCGGTAGTAGATGAATGCGCCGGTCGCGACTTCTGGCGTGGTCATTGTCTCGGTCTCGGCTACACACAACGCCACATTGCTTGACTTCAGCAAATCCCAAGTCGTGTCGCTGAACCACGACGCATGCCGGAACTCAAACGCGGCGGGAACGGTGCGGGGTAGAATCGCGAGAAAGTCTTTCAGGAGCGCCGCGTCCGCCTTTAGATTCGGCGGGAGTTGAAACAACACTGGGCCCAGCTTTCCCGCGGCGGCCAGGGGCTCAATAGTCGCCAAAAATCGCGCGACGAAGTCCCCTGTGTCCTTGAGCCGCTTGATGTGGGTGATGACCTGATGGGCCTTTACGCCGAAACGAAAGTGCGCGGGCGTATCTTGCAGCCAGTTCTGGATCGTCGATTCTTTGACCAGTTGGCGAAAAGTAAAATTCACTTCGACTGTATTGAGTTGCGTCGCGTAGTGATTCAGGAATTTCTTCTGGGCCAGCTTTTGCGGATAGAAATCGGGCTTCCAGGTTGGATAAGCCCATCCCGAGGTTCCGACGAAGAGTTGCGGCATAAAGATATGTTTCGTTAGGTCAGTTGCGCTGCTCCGGGCAGGAGTGCCCGCGCCACATGGAACCTGTGCCACACAACCGGGATTATATCTTGCGCGACTTTTTTCGAATGGACTTCTTTGCGGCGGACTTTTTCTTCCGCGCGACTTTCTGCTTCGGAGAGTCATGCTCATCGGCCTGTGCGGCGACCTCGACGCGTTCCGGTTCCTTTGCCACGGTCTCTGTAAGGGATCTGAGATCTGGCAGTCGTTGCTTCAACGTGATCACCGGCGCAAACAGATCGCCGATTTTCTCAAATCGCGAAACCACCTGCGGTGCTTCGTATACAAGCAAGCTGGCGTCCTTCTTCTTGAAAGTCCGTTCCACGTCCTCCCAGGTTACGGGAGTAGAAACTGTGGGGTGCTCGCGTGCCCGCAACGAATAGACCGCGACCGTCGTCTTGTGCTCGTCGTTCTGACTCCAATCGACGAATACCTTGCCGGTGCGCAGTGACTTCTTCATATCGGAAACGACCATCTCGGGGTGGTCCTGCTCCAGCAGTTGCGCCAGGGCGCGCGCAAACGTTTTGGTGGCGTCGTAATTCGTCGGCGTGTTCAGTGGAACGTAAAGTTGCAGTCCCTTGGAACCGGAGGTCTTGGGAAAACTTTGCAGGCCGAAATGCTCGAAGATCTCGCGCAGCCACAGACCCACCTGGCAGCACTGCACAATGTTCGCCGGCGGCCCGGGATCGAGGTCGAACACCATCTCGGTGGGACACGTGATGTCTTTGGCCAGCGCCAGCGACGGATGCAATTCGAGCGCCGCCAGATTGGCCAGCCAGACCAGTGTCGGCAGATCATTCGCCAGAACGTAATACACGGTGCGGTGATTGCCTTCGCTCCAGATCGGAGCCGTCTTTACCCAGTCCGGCCGGTACTTGGGAGCATTCTTCTCGAAAAACGGTTCGCCGTCTACGCCATCGGGATAGCGTTTGCGCGTGAGCGCGCGCCCGGCGAGATGTGGGATTATGGCAGGCGCGATCCGCACGTAATAATCGATGACCTGCTGCTTGGTGAACCCCGTGGCGGGATACAGCACCTTCTCCAGGTTCGTCAGCTTCAGATGCTTGCCCTGAATCTCGACGGTCGAATCAGTCACATGATCTCCGGCAGCTATTGTGCCCGAAATACGGCGGCGCGCAAAATACAGCGTTGTTCTTAAACCGCCGCGTTAAATCCGGATTAGACTGAATTCAGGCCAAGCCCGGTTTGACAACTTCGCTTCCGGCCACGTACTTTCAAACTTCTGCCCTGTGGCTCCGTCCAACAAATGTCTGTTGAAGAAGATATTCGTGCCGTCTCGGAGATCCGATGAAACACCGTATAAAGCTTGCTCTGGTCTTCCTTCTGGTATTCCTTCTGACCTCGGCCTTCGCTCTGGCGCAGGATGTCGCGTCTTTCGAAAAGCGCATCACGGTTAAGAAGCTGCCCAACGGGCTCACGCTGATGATCTGCGAGCGGCCGGAAGCCCCGGTCTTCTCCTTTTTTACTCTGGTGGATGCGGGTTCGGCTCAGGACCCGTTACGGGCGACCGGCCTCGCCCACATGTTCGAGCATATGGCGTTCAAGGGCACCGACAAGATTGGCACCACAAACTTCGCCGCCGAAAAGGCCGCCCTCGAGAAAGTCGAGGTCGCCTACACCGCCTACATTGCCGAGCGCGACAAGACTGTGGGCCGCGATGAAGCGAAGTTGAAGCAGGTCGAAAAAGCATGGAGAGATGCGATCGCCGACGCCGATAAGTATGTCGTGGGCAACGCCTTCGGCAAGCTCGTCGAACAAAACGGCGGTGAGGACATGAACGCATTCACCAGTTACGACGAGACCGGATATCACTACTCGCTGCCGGAAAATCGCCTCGAACTCTGGGCGTACCTCGAATCTGAACGCTTCCTGCATCCGGTGATGCGGGAGTTTTATAAAGAGCGCAATGTCGTCATCGAAGAGCGCCGCATGCGCACCGATAGCAACCCCATCGGGCGACTGGTCGAGCAATTCACTGCCGCCGCGTTTGAAGCTCACCCGTATCATCGGCCAACCGTGGGCTGGATGGCGGATCTGAACTCTTTTTCCGCCACCGACGCGCAGAAATTCTTCGATGAGTATTACGTGCCTGCCAACATGGTGGTCGCGGTCGCCGGCGATCTAAAGGCCGCGCAGGCGATGCCTATTCTGGAAAAATATTTCGGGCGCCTTCCCGCGCGCCCGCAGCCAGATGAGACCACTACCACCGAGCCACCGCAAAACTCCGAGCGCAGAGTAGTGTTGAAGGATCCGTCCCAACCGCTTTATCTCGAGGGTTACCATCGGCCCGATTATCGGAGCAAAGACGATGCAGTGTTCGACGCCATCACCGACCTGATGTCGGAAGGGCGCACTTCCCGTCTTTATCGAGCTCTGGTACGCGACAAGAAAATCGCATCGTATTCGGCGGGATTCACCGGCATGCCCGGCACCAAATATCCACACTTGTTCGCCTTCTACGCTGTACCGCTGCCCGGACACACCAACCAGGAAATGGCCGACGCCATCCATGCAGAGATCGCGAAGCTGAAGAAAGAAGACATCAGCGACGACGAATTGAAGATGATCAAAACGCGATCCAAAGCCAATCTAATTCGCGGCCTCGCGGACAATGAGGGCCTGGCGACGCAACTTGCAACCTATCAAACTCGTTACGGCGACTGGCGAGAATTGTTCCGCTCCGTTGACCGCATCGACCAGGTGACTAAGGCCGATATTCGTCGAATCGCGAATCAAGTGTTCGTCGACACCAATCGCACGGTCGGTGAAATCGAAACCTCGGGCCGAGGTGAATCATCCCCGGGGGAGGGCCCCCCTAAGGGCGCGGCCGATCAGGGAGGCGCGCAATGAAGAAGACTCTTCTGCTTACGATGATTATGGCGGTCGCAGCGATCTTTATCTTTATCCTCACAACCGTTCCTCAAGCCTCAGCTCAGGCCGCAACTTGGCAGGAGATACAGATTCCGCCGCTGCCTGCTTTCAAGCCGGCGCAGCCCAAGCGCATCGAACTGAAGAACGGCATGGTGATTTTTCTTCAGGAAGATCATGAGCTGCCGCTCATCGATGGCACCGCGCGAATCCGCGGCGGCTCAGTGAATGAACCCGCAACGAAGGTTGGCCTGGTCGATATCTACGGCGAGGTCTGGCGTACCGGCGGCACCAAAACGCAAACGGGCGATCAGCTTGACGATTTCCTCGAAGTTCGCGCGGCGAAAGTGGAAACTGGCGGCGGTCCGGACTCCACCACCATCAGTTGGTCGTGCCTGAAGGGCGACCTCGACGACGTGTTCAAAGCCTTCGCAGACGTACTGCAGAATCCCGAATTCCGCGCCGACAAACTCGACATCGCGCAGAAGGAATTATTCGACGCCATCTCGCGACGCAACGACGAAATTGGCGAAATCGCTCGCCGCGAGACCGTGAAGTTAGCCTATGGCGCCAATAATCCCTACGCCCGCCAGGCCGAATACGCGACTGTGGCCGCGGTAACGCGACAAGATCTGATTGACTGGCACGGCAAGTACGTGCATCCCAACAACATTATTCTCGGCATTAGTGGAGACTTCGATTCCGCCGCAATGGAATCCAAGTTGCACGCCGCATTCGACTCGTGGCCCAAAGGTCCAACCGTTCCGAAAAATCAAATTCAATACCAGCCCGCTCCCCCCGGCTATTACTTGATCGCTAAAGAAGACGTGAATCAAAGCAGCATCCACATGGTGGGACTCGGAACCACTCGCGACAATCCGGACTATTACGCCATCAGCGTATTCAACGAGGCCTTCGGCGGCGGTTTTTCGTCGCGCCTGTTTAACGACATTCGCACCAAGCGAGGCCTCGCGTACAGCGTTGGCGGAGGCGTTGGTACGAATTTCGGCCATCCAGGAATTTTGCAGGTCTCGATCGGCACCAAGAGTCAGACCACGATTGAAGCGATTCAGGCGGCTAGGGAAGACATCGACAACCTCTCGAAGCAGCCGATCACCGACGACGAGATTCAGCATGCGAAAGATGAGATTCTCAACGCGTTTGTCTTCCGCTTAGACTCACCCGACAAAATTCTCGCGGAGCGCATGACCTATGAATACTACGGTTATCCTCCCGACTGGCTCGACAAATATCAGGCGGAAGTCAAGAAGGTAGCGGCCGCCGACGTCAATCGCGTGGCCGGCAAATATCTGCACCGCGATCAAATGGCCGTGCTGGTGGTCGGCAACACGAAGGAATTCGATAAGCCGCTATCTTCGCTCGGTCCGGTAAAGAACATCGACATCACCATTCCGCCTGCACCCGCTGAGAAGGAACAAGTTGGAGAAAACGGCAATCCAGCGACCTCGAATCCCGAGGGTAAGGCCCTGGCCGCGAAAGTCGCTAACGCCATGGGTGGCCTGCCCAAGCTGCAATCCATCAAAACCATGCATGTCAATATTGCGGAGAGCGATTCCGGCGGCCCGCCTTCCCCGGTGGACGTGTTCCTCGCATTTCCGGACCGGATGCATGTTGACGTAGAAACGCCGCGAGGCAAGCTAACTATCGTTGTGTCTCCTGACGCGGCGTTCATGTCAATGGCCGGCATGGGGTCGCGCAGCATGCCTCCCACGCAAAAGACCGAGATGCTCTCTCAACTGCAACACGATCTCGTCTACGTGGCGCAGCACGCCGGCGATCCATCGTTCACGTTCACCGCCGCGGGCACGGAAAAAATCGGCGACGTTGATGCAGCCATTCTCGATATCGGCGGAGCCATTCCGTGGGTTCGCTGGTATATCGATCCCAAGACTGGCTACGTTCTCCGCGAAAAATATAAGGCCATGGGACAATCAGGTCCCTTCGAAGGTGAAACCAATCTTGGCGACTGGCGCGCCGCCGACGGCGTGACCATGCCTTACAAACATCAAAACAAGCAGGATGGAAAGGAAACCAGCAACGCCGAGGTCAAGAAAATCGACCTCAACCCCACGCTCGATCCCAAACTTTTTGCCAAGCCCACGGAGGCGACGGCAGAAAAGCAATAGCGAGTGTCTCATGAAGCCGCTTGCAAGTTGTTTTGTGTTAGTCATCTTCGCCCTGCTCGCGATATCGGTGGTTGCGCAGGTGACCACCTCGCAGTACGACAACTCACGCACCGGCGCAACTCTCATAGAAAAGACGTTAACTCCGCAGAACGTCAATGCAAAACAATTTGGCAAGCTGGGCGCGTTCAAAGTCGACGGCGCGGTCTACGCGCAGCCGTTATTCATTCCTTCGGTCGAGATTCCCGGCAAGGGTAAGCACGACGTTCTCTTCGTTGCTACCGAGCACGACAGCGTCTACGCCTTCGATGCAATTCGTCCCGGCGATCCGCCGCTATGGCAGGTCAGCCTGCTCGACAAGGGGCGCGGCTCGGTGCCCGTGTCCGAAGATGACGCGCAGTGTCCATTCATTCGGCCCGAAGTTGGAATCACCTCGACGCCCGTAATCGACCTTCCAACCGGTACGCTCTATGTGCTGGCTCGCACCAGGATCCGCCATGCCGTCGGGGATAACGAATATTTTCAGCATCTGCACGCGATCGCAATCACCACTGGCGTAGAAAAGTTTGGCGGTCCTAAGCTGATCTCCGCATCTGTGCCAGGCAAAGGCGCGGGCTCTGTCAACGGGCAGGTCGCCTTCCATCCTTTGCGCGAAAATCCGCGTGCCGCGCTTCTGCTCGCAAACGGCGCTCTCTATCTCACCTGGGCATCGTCCTGCGACGTCGATCCCTATCACGGCTGGGTGATGGCCTACGACCCGCAGACGATGGCGCAGAAGGCAGTGTTAAATATCACGCCGGACGGCAGCGAAGGCGGCATCTGGGCCAGCGACACCGGCCCGGCCGCCGACGCTAGCGGCAATGTCTACGTGCCCACCGGCAACGGCACGTTCAATGCGGCCTCGGGAGGCCGCGACTACGGCGACTCTGTGCTCAAGCTGGCGCCGGAGGGCTCCTCGCTCTCCATCCGCGATTACTTTACCCCCCATGATCAAGCCCAACTGAGCAATTCTGACGCCGATCTGGGCTCCAGCGGTCCCACGCTGTTGCCCGATCAACCGGCTCCGCATCGTCACTTGCTTCTGCAGCCGTCAAAAGGCGCCATGATCTACGTGATCGATCGCGATCAGATGGGGAAATTTCATCCCGATGGCGATGCCATCGTGCAGGAGATAAAAATGCGCGGAGGCGGTTACGGCGCGATAGCGTACTGGAACGGCCATGCCTTCTTCGCCGCCAGCGACGACTATCTCAGTGACTACGCCATCCAGAATGCCCAACTAAAACCAAACAACACCTCGGGAAGAAAATTTGAGAATCCTGGCGCCACGCCTTCCGTATCCGCCGACGGTAAGCAGAACGCGATCGTGTGGGTCGTAGCGACCAAAACCTGGAACGGCTCCGACCGCGCCGCCATTCTCTACGCTTACGACGCGCGCGATATCCGCCAGCCGATTTACACTTCCGAACAGAATAGCCAACGCGATCGCGCCGCGCTGGCCACACGTTTTGTCATCCCTGTAGTAGTCAACGGACGCGTCTACATCGGCGCAAGAGGCGAAGTCGAGGTCTACGGCCTGTTGAAATAGCTGACCGAAATTTCGGCGGGTGCGGTCAGCCTCGGCTAACTTCATTTTTGGGACGCCGTCTATACTTCCAAGCCTGCTAGGCCTCGACGGAGGACTCATGAATTTTATGTCATCGAACTTTCGGTCAGCCACACGCTTCACTCTAATCTTTGCCATTGCTGTTTCGCTCATGGTCCCCGCTCCCGCTCAATCCCACCCAGAGCGCGGCCAGAACGATTCCGCCGTTGCCGTCCGAATGCAGCGCGTGGAGAACGGCATCCCGCCCATTCCTTTGAGCGCAACCGAGCCGCCGCTGCAACTCAATATCGAGAAGTTGATGCAACTCTACAAAGTGCCCGGGCTCAGCGTGGCAGTAATCGACAATTTCAAGATTGCCTGGGCCAAGGGCTACGGTATTACTGAGGCTGGCGGCAACAAGCCGGTGACCGTCCACACTTTTTTTCAGGCAGGCTCAATCAGCAAGCCCGTGGCCGCAACCGGGACGCTCTCCCTAGTTGAACGCCGAAAGCTTTCACTCGACGAGGACGTGAATGTGAAATTGAAATCGTGGCAAGTTCCGGACAACGAATTTACTAAAGACCAAAAAGTTACCTTGCGCCGCATTCTGAGTCACAGCGCCGGCCTCACGGTCCACGGATTCCCTGGTTATGAAGTTGGCGCGTCTATTCCGACTCTGGTGCAGATCTTCAACGGCGAACCTCCCGCCAATACCGCTCCGATCCGCGTCGATCTCGTGCCCGGAACAAAATTTCGCTACTCCGGCGGCGGCGTCACAATCGAACAGCAACTCGTGATGGATGTAACAGGCAAACCTTTTCCGCAATTCATGCGCGAGACCGTGCTGGACAAAATTGGCATGTCCGACAGCACCTATGAGCAGCCGCTTCCGCCGGCTCGCGCTGCCATGGCCGCGACGGCGACTCATGGCGACGGTACGCCCGTCCCCGGCAAGTGGCACATCTATCCAGAAATGGCCGCCGCCGGACTATGGACGACCGCGAGCGACCTGGCGAAATTCGGCATTGAAATCGCTCTTTCGAAAGAGGGCAAAGCCAACCACGTTCTGTCGGAGGCCACGACGCGCGAGATGTTGAAGCCTCAGATCGAGCAGGTGGGCCTGGGTTTCTTTCTAGGCGAGTACAAGAATCCGGAGGAGTTTGGACATAACGGCGCCGATGAAGGCTTTCAGGCCGTGTTGATCATGTTTGCCGCTTCCGGAAAAGGCGTCGCCATCATGGGCAACTCTGATAATGGCATCGCCGTCGCCAATTACCTGACCCAGAGTGTGGCCAAAGAATACGGATGGAATTACACTCCTGAGAAACCTTCCGCCTCCCAACTGCTCATGCTAGTTGCGGAGACTAAAGGCCCGCAAGCGGTCATCACCCGATACTCGGAACTGAAGGCAGCCGGCTCGTCCTCGCCTTACATTCTGGACGAAGACACACTCATTGGCCCTGCCTACCACTTCCTGTTCGCCGGACAGACCGACGCGGCCATTCAAATCTTCCAATTGGAGGTGCACGACTATCCACAATTTTGGAATGCCTATGACAGCCTGGGAGAGGCTTACCTGAAAGCTGGACAAAAAGACCTGGCCATTCAGAATTACCAGAAATCAATCGAACTGAATCCGCAGAACCAGAGCGGCATCGACGCCCTCAAGAAACTTCGCGACCAGAAATAGTATTCGCGGCAAACGCGTCGCGGCGTTTCGGTGTACATTGTTCGCCAGACGGAGTGCACATGACACCGAACGCCACACGCGATCAGGATCTTCTGCCCGCGTTGCCTCTCGCCAGCTGGAAAGATACTCTCGCCACGTTGCACATGTGGACGCAGATTGTTGGCAAAGTCCGGCTCGAATTGTGTCCGCTGGTGAATCATTGGTGGAACGTCCCCTTCTATTTGACTGCGCGGGGAATGACGACTTCGGCGATGCCCTACCAGCGAGGAACGGTCTCAGGAACTATATCGGGAACTGTAGAGGTGCGCTTTGATTTCATCGACCATCAGCTCCTGCTCGACACCAGCGAAGGTCGCGCGCTCGCAATCGCGCTCAAGCCGCAGAGTGTCGCTGAGTTATACGAGAAGTTTATGGCCGCTCTTGCGAATCTTGGCGTAGCCGTCAAAATCTGGACGACTCCCTGCGAGATTCCTGATCCCATTCCGTTTGAGAAGGATCGCGCACATGCCGCCTACGACCCCGATGCCGTGAATAAATTCTGGCGCATCCTGGTGTGGGTCGATCAAGTATTGAAGGAGTTTCGTGCCGGATTTTTGGGCAAGGCCAGTCCCGTGCATTTTTTCTGGGGAAGTTTCGATCTCGCCGTGACCCGCTTCTCCGGCCGCAAGGCGCCCGAACGTCCCGGAGCCGATTCAATTACGCGCGAAGCCTACTCTCACGAAGTCAGCAGCGCGGGATTCTGGCCCGGCGGTGGCGATGTCCAGGGGCCAGCTTTTTATTCCTACGCTGCGCCGGAACCGCCCGGTTTCGCCGAACGAAAGGTTCGCCCGAAAGCTGCTTTCTATCATCCGCAGATGAAAGAATTCCTGCTGATGTACGACGACGTGCGCACCTCCGACTCTCCAAAAGCAGCACTGATGGAATTCCTCCAAAGCACTTATGACGCCGCGGCCGACACAGGAAATTGGGACCGTAAAAGTTTGGAGCGCTAGACCCGATCTCACATACGAGGCAAAAACTATTGTTGTCTCTCTGAGAGAAGTCGAATCTCAAGGAATGTTCGATGAGTGTAAATCGCCTGATTGCAACAGTTATCCTGGATTCGCATTATCATTATAGTGTTGGCCTTCGTAGGCCTTTGAGGAGCAACTGAATGATCGCGGTCGCGTTCTCGGCAATCGTGATACTGGCTCTCGTCAACATCGTCTTCTGGTGGGTGATGCGAATCCGCCTGATGAGGATGGATTCAGCTAGGGAAAGAATCGAATGGCTGAGTTTCCGGAGTGGTGACGATGTTTTGGACACGTATGCAGCTCTGTTTCCCGACAGCGTTCTCCCTCGCTACTGTCGGTTTGCGTTCTGGACGGCAATCGTAATTGGCGCTGTTGGACTGTGCGCCGTCGTCACTCTGAAGGTATCGGGCCGGTAGCTCTCGAAAAATCCCCATTTCGCTCATTGAGCCCTCGGGCAAGACTCGGATCAAGCCGACGAGGATTTCTCGCTGTTTCCGGAAGCCTGTTGACAAGGAGATCCCAGCAGGATTATCTTAGGCGAATAAACGGCGAATAGCTCATGTCTTCCCTGCCCTTACTTGCGCTTCCCGAAAAGCCTCGACTGATTGGCATCGCGCGCCTCGCCTCCGAAGGAGAATCGCTACGAGAAGGCCACAACGTTGAATACTTCACTCTTGCGTCCAAGTCACTGTTGAACCGTTGTGTCAGCAACCGCGAGATGCCCTTTACCTGGACTATCAACCCTTACCGGGGATGTGAATTCGGATGTCGATACTGCTACGCCCGTTATACGCACGAATTCATGGAAATGCACGATGGCATGGAGTTCGAGCAGAAGATTTATGTGAAGCAGCATGCCTCCGGCCTTCTGCGTCACGAACTGCGCCGCGTCAAGCCCGACGAAGCGATTGCGTTGGGTACTGCTACCGATCCCTATCAGCCGGCGGAACGCCGTTACGAAGTCACGCGCGCAATTCTGGAAGAATTCGCGCGGCATCGCTGCTTCGAGCTCGGCATCGTCACCAAGTCGAATCTGATCGTCCGCGATCTCGAGTTGCTGAAAGAAGTGGCGAAGGCGAATCGACTCTCGGTTCACGTTACGATTACGACTCTCAATGTCGAACTGGCGCGAATTCTCGAACCTCGCGCGCCACGGCCCGATCTCCGCCTCGATGCCGTGCGGGCTTTGAGCGAGGCGGGATTGCGCGTCGGCCTGAGTTGCTCGCCTGTGGTTCCGGGAATCACCGACTCGCCGAAGGATCTCGAAAGCCTGATCGGCGCGGCCGCCGATGCCGGCGCCGACTACGTTTTCGCCAACCCACTTTTCCTGAAGCCGTGCTCGGCAGCAGTGTTCCTTCCGTTCCTCGAACAAAACTTTCCCCATCTCGCCGAGAACTATCGCGAGCGCTATCAGGATCGCGCCTTCCTTCCTCCCGCCTATGGCAAGCGACTATCGCATCTGATCGCGCGACTGCGGGAGAAATACAAAATCACGAGCGCGCGGCGCCCGACCTATGCAACAAAGTGGCCGGTCAGGGCTTTCGACGAGCAATTGAATCTGTTTTGAGAAGCCTGTCGCTGGGAGTACAAGGAGCAATGTCTTCCCGGCGTACTCGGCGGTGAAAGAAACTTCTTCTATAATCAACCTTCCCATGGCAACCGCCTTCCCACCTGCCGAACCTGCAGCAGAACGAGTTCCCTTCGGCGCCCGCTTGCACAATTTCTGGCGGCGCGTCACCGAAGGTCTTGAGGTCAGCCAGCTGTGGTCGCAGTTCGAGTCCGAAGCTCGCACCAGCTATCGCTTGTACTCGCGCGACGTCGAGGCGAAAACGCCGGAGGGCCTGACGCGGCGGGGACGGCGCCTACATGTCATCAAGGAATTTTTCTGGGCAGTATTCGAGAAGCTCTCGCCCGCGCGCCGTGTCTTGCTGCTCCTGGCGCTCATTTTCCTGGCGATTCCGCACGCAGCACTCGAACGTACAGGCGAAGACGGAAGAGTCTATGCGGTTGAATTCGATCTTCACTTCTGGGCGGCGCTCCTGCTTCTACTGCTGCTCGTGTTGGAGATCGCCGATCGCGTGGTAATGAAGCGCGACCTGCAGATCGCGCGCGAGATTCAGACTTGGCTGTTGCCGGGCGCGCCTCCTCAGATTCCCGGCTTGGTTGTCGCTTATGCAACACGCCCCGCCAACACCGTGGCCGGCGACTACTACGACGTCTTCCCGCGACCCGGCCGAATCAATCAAGAAAATCGCGTGGTCCTCGCCGTGGCCGATGTAGCCGGCAAGAGCATTCCCGCGGCCATGCTGATGGCAACGTTTCAGGCGAGCCTCAAAACTCTTTCTACCGCGCAGGTGGCCCTGCCGGAACTTGCCTCCAACATGAACCGGTACGCCTGCAGCAACAGCCAGGGCGGATTGCGTTTCACCACCGCGTTCCTCGCGGAATACGATCCCGTGCGCCATACGGATTGACTACATCAATGCCGGCCACAACAACCCCATTCTTCGGCGCGCCAGTGGACAGATCGAGCGGCTTGATGTCGGCGGGCTGCCCTTCGGCATTCAGCCCGAAGTAAAATACGATTCCGCGACCGTGACGTTAGCTCCGGGCGACTGGCTGATCATCTTCACCGACGGATTAGTCGAGGCCGAAAACGCGCGCCAGGAAGAATACGGTGAGCCGCGACTGCTGGCCGCGATCGAAGCTGGAAAATCGATCGCGCCTGCCGAAATGCTCACGAGCCTGATGGCCGAACTCGATCTCTTCGTCGGCAACACCCCTCAGCACGACGATGTCACCTGCATGCTGCTGAAAGCCGGAAGTTTTTAGAAACTTTCAGCTTTTGGCTTTTAGCTCTTGGCTCTTCGCCAGAACCAACGGCTTCTTCCGCGGGGGATCCTGGCTCCCAAATCTGAGAGACTCCTTTGAAGATGTCCCTTAGTGCCCACTGACTCGGACCGAAATTTTCTACGCGGTCGCGTCGTCGCGCGTTGTCAGCTCTCTAGCGTGCTTCTAGGTGGGAGGAAGGCCCCGCCTGCAAGCCCAAGTTTCTGGCGCGTTCTAAAAATATCCCCGAACCCGACTGACAAGAATTGTCAGTTTGCCGACGCATTCTGCTAGCTAAGAGGAGTCGCAATACGGGAAGAGAGGACTGAAGTTTGTCCCTATGCTGAAAACAAAGCGCTTCCAATGAGCGCTTCGGAACCAAGGTAACTAGCGGCTTTGGCGAGGCAAGTGCAAATATCGTGACGACTGCGTCATTCGTGAGCAGAATAAATTCGAACGAAGAAAAAGAGGGAAAATCGAGATGCGTAAACAAAAGGGTTTCTCATTGATTGAGCTGCTGATCGTGGTGGCAATCATCCTGATCATTGCAGCTATCGCCATTCCGAACTTGATGCGCGCCCGCATGTCGGCCAACGAAGCGTCCGCCGTGGGCTCCCTGCGCAGCATAAACACCGCGGAAATTTCGTATAACGCCGCGTATTCTAACCTGGGCTTTACTACCACACTGTCTCAATTGGGCGGCCCAGTCGGTGCCTGCACGCCTTCCACTACTACCGGCTGCTTCATCGATAGCTCACTATCGGGCGGCGTCAAGAGCGGTTACACTTTCACGCTCGCTCTTGGAGCTGCGGGCGCAGGCGTACCGTTGAACGACTACAGTGCACTGGCGGTACCCACGGTCCCGAATCAGAGTGGAACTCGGTACTTCTGCTCCTTTGAAGATGCCGTTGTCCGCTCTTCATCGGCGATCTTGGCCAACCCCTGTCCTCCTGCGACTCCGGCGCTTCAGTAGTCATTACTCAGTTTGGCGAAGTACCTGGGGGAGGGTACAAGCCAGGGAGCAGCGAACGAAAGTTCGCTGCTCTTTGTTTTTTTGCCCTCTCGATCCGGTTCATCTCCATCCTCCGTTGCCAATTCACGGCAAGACGACAAAAAGTGTCAGCTCAGTTTGGTATTTCACGTGCTTTGGACCAGGTTTCAATGATACTGAGGATTCTCTAACCCCTGAAAAACCGGCGCTTCGACCTATTCATAGAGCGGTCAGCGCGCAATCGAGTGTGGACACCGGCTTGCATGCAACCCATGGGGCGACTTGGGAAAAACGGGTCAAAAATTCAAAATAAGAAAAGAAGGGAAACGACAGATGCGTAAACAAAAAGGCTTTTCATTGATTGAGCTGCTGATCGTGGTGGCTATCATCCTGATCATCGCAGCGATTGCCATCCCGAACTTGATGCGCGCCCGCATGTCGGCCAATGAGTCGTCGGCCGTAGGCTCAGTTCGTAGCATCAACACCGCGGAAATTTCCTATAACGCCGCATACTCGGACGTCGGCTTTACGACCACGCTGTCTCAATTGGGCGGCCCGGTCGGTGCCTGCACGCCTTCCACTACTACCGGCTGCTTCATCGATAGCTCGCTGTCGGGAGGCGTCAAGAGCGGCTACACTTTCACGCTCGCTCTTGGAGCTGCGGGCGCAAACGTACCGCTAAACGACTACAGCATACTTGCGGCACCTACGGTCCCGAATCAGAGTGGAACTCGGTACTTCTGCTCCTTTGAAGATGCCGTTGTCCGCTCTTCATCGGCGATCCTGGCCAACCCCTGTCCTCCCGCGACTCCGGCGCTTCAGTAGTCATTAGTCATTACTCAGTTTGGCGAAGTACCTGGGGGAGGGTACAAGCCAGAGAGCAGCGAGCGCGAGTTCGCTGCTCTTTCTTGTTATTTGACTTCTTGTCTTTTGGCACGGGCACGTCCCGAAAGCGAATGACAGAAATTGTCATAGGCGGCAAGCTTCACGGTTAGAACGACCACTTCCCGCATCTTTCCTGTCACCCATACATTGAAAACAGGCATGTTAAGGTTATCCACGAGAAGGGCAATCGGCCCCAAACGTGCCTACAAACTATAGCGGTCTCAGTCGGATGTCTGAAGTCATCCGCTGGGTGAGGGAAAAACTAACCGCCGTCCGACAGGATCAACCGCAATGCGAAAACAGAAGGGTTTCTCACTCATCGAGTTGCTGATCGTGGTGGCGATCATCCTGATCATCGCTGCGATTGCCATCCCGAACCTGCTGCGCGCCCGCATGTCCGCCAATGAGGCCTCTGCGGCAGAATCCATTCGAAGCATCAATAGTGCCGAAGTCTCTTATAACGTCGCGTATTCGAACGTCGGTTTTTCAACCTCGCTGCCTGCTTTGGGCGGGGCAAGCCCTTGCACACCGTCGAGCAGCACCGGTTGCTTTATCGATACCGTTCTTGCCAACGGAAATAAGGCCGGTTATTCCTTTGCGGTGCAGGTCGGTTCCATTCCTGCTGCAGGTGGCTTAAATCTCTCATACAGCGTTATCGCAACTCCTCAGGCGTTCGGTGTCACTGGTTCGCGGTACTTCTGCTCTTTTGAAGACTTTGTTCTGCGCTCATCAAGCGCGGCTATCGCTCCGCCGTGCGTCGGGACAGTTACGGCTCTTCAGTGATGGTCGCATTGCCCAGGTAAACCGTCAGGCGCAAGCCGGACCCAGCGACAGGATCTGTTGTTCGTGCAGAACGATCTGTTAAGAAGTTACGAAGGTACTTAGAGACTCTCTACAGCGCATCGCCTCTGGTGGTGGTCCTCGTATAATTGCTTCATCTATGCCGCTGAAATCGGAAGCGTCGCTTACACCTGCGATGGAATCTAGCACCACAACCCAAAGCTTATTCTCGTCCCCACGAAAACGTAGCGTTGTCCTCTCCCTGTTACTGGCTCTTGCCACACTCGCTGTCTACAATTCCGTAGTTCACAATGCGTTTATCAACCTTGATGATAACGATTACGTAACTAATAATAAACACGTTCAAGCGGGTCTGAATGGGGCGACGTTTAGATGGGCATTGACCACTTACGACGCTGAGAATTGGCACCCGCTGACCTGGTTCTCGCACGCCACGGACTGGCATTTGTTTGGAAAGAATGCTGCCGGACACCATTACACGAGCGTTCTCTTCCATGCCTTGAATGCCGTGCTTCTGTTTCTGCTCCTACAGAGCGCGACTGGTTTCACATGGCGCAGCCTCATGGTAGCGGCGCTGTTTGCGCTGCACCCGGTGAACGTAGAATCGGTGGCATGGGTGGCGGAGCGTAAGAACGTCTTGAGCATGATGTTCTTCCTGCTTGCTCTATTGGCCTATGGTTGGTATGCCCAGCGTCCTTCGGTTCGACGTTATAGCTGCGTAGCGCTGCTCTTCATATTGGGGTTAATGGCAAAACCTCAGATCATCACCTTGCCTTTCGTTCTGCTGCTTTGGGACTATTGGCCGCTGCAGCGGTTTGGGTTTGTCCAGACCAGCGAAGCTCCGTCCCGCTTTGCGCGGGCATCGATTCGACGGCTGGTACTCGAAAAAGTACCCCTGTTACTTCTTTCCGCTGCCGACGCAGTTGTGACTATACGCGCGCAACACACCGCGGTTCATACCGCAATGGCAGAGTATTCCTTTCACACGCGGCTGGCGAATGCGATGATTGCCTACCCCCGCTACGTGGCTCACGCCTTCTGGCCGTTTCGGCTTGCCCCTGCGTATCCTCTGCTTGACGATGCCATTCCCTTCGTGCAAGTTCTAACGGCGTGCGCATTCCTGCTGTTGGTGACGGGTTTGACATTGGCATCGCGGAAGCGCTACCTGCAAGTGGGCTGGTTGTGGTTTCTCGGCACTCTGGTCCCCATGATCGGAATCGTGCAGGTCGGCAATCAATCCATGGCCGACCGTTATGCCTATATTTCGTTCATTGGCCTATTTTGGATGGCGACTTGGGTTATTGCGGAAGCGGCCCAGGAGTGGCGGATTTCACTTCGTTGGCTTGCCGTGCCGGCGTGCCTGGTGCTGGCAGGAGCGGCTATTCTCACCATTCGACAAGTCAGTTACTGGCACGATAGCGAGACCTTGTGGAGGTATACGCTTAGCGTCACCAACCGCAACTTTATGGCGCACACCTATTTGGCGGGAGAATTCACTAAGGAAAACAAGCACGAAGAAGCTATCGCGGAATACACTCAAGCGGAGCAATTCCATCGGTACCCGCTAGAGCAGGTCGGCTACTTCGCCGACTATGAGCTACGCCATGAGCACATTTCCGGCGCCATGGCAGACGCGCGCCGTGTCCTTCAAGGCACAAATGACCGCGATGCGCGCGAAATGGCATTCCGAGATCTGGGAATCGCGAACACCAAGCTCGGCAAAGCGTCGGAGGCAAGAGAGAACTATAACCAGGCGTTGCAAATTGACCCGCATGACCCCTTCGCCTTAATGGGCATGGGTCTGCTGGCCTATCGCGACACAGACTTCCGAATCGCGGCGGATTTTTTTTCTCGCGCGGTTGCGGTTGAGCCTATCGATTTTCACTATCTGCTAATGGCCGCCGCGTTGCAAAAATGCGGGCAACAGGCCGAGGCAGATACTGCCTATGCACAAGCACGGCGCGTCTCCTTGGATTGGGCAGAAGCTCAAAAAAAGGCTGACTGGTTTCTCTCCAACTAGGGTTGATGCCGGTGACCTTTGTAACTGCGCCAGCAGTCTAAAAGCCCACTCGCTTGCATATAATATTTTCGTAAATGACTCAGTAAATACTCACTAACAGCACACTTGAACATGGCCGCAATCGAAATCCTTGGACTGGAAAAGACATACATGGTGGGCTTCTGGCGCAAACGCCCTAAGCGCGCTTTGCAGCCACTTCATCTCACCGTAGAAGAGGGAGAAATTTTTGGTTTTCTCGGCCCCAATGGCGCGGGCAAAACCACGACCTTGAAAATGCTCATGGGACTGGTATTCCCAACCGCCGGGACGGCTCGCATCCTGGATCACGAATGGAGCGATCCCGAAGTCAAAGCGCAAATCGGCTTCCTTCCCGAGCAGCCCTACTTCTACGACTATCTGACTGCCCACGAATTGCTCGAGTACTACGCCCAGCTGTCCGGAGTTCCGGGCAAAGAGCGCAAGCGCCGCGTCGAGGAGGTGTTGCAGCGCGTGGGTCTGACCGACATCAAGGGGGTGCAGCTGCGCAAGTTTTCCAAAGGCATGCTGCAGCGTGCCGGGATCGCGCAGGCGATTTTGCACAATCCCAAGCTAGTCTTTTTCGACGAACCGATGTCGGGCCTGGATCCGCTGGGACGCCGCGAAGTTCGCGACCTGATGGAACAGCTCAAGCAGGAAGGTAAGACGGTATTCTTTTCGACTCATATCCTGTCTGACGCCGAAGCGCTGTGCGATCGCGTCGCCATTATTCACAAAGGCGAATTGCGAGGCGTGGGTGCTGTGGCCGATTTGACTTCAACCGTACAGGGGAAGGTGGAAGTAATCTGGCAAGGGACGCTAATCCCGGCTTCCATGAAAGCTCTGGGCGCCGAATGTCACGTCACCGGAGATACCGTCCGCGCCGTCCTTCCGGAGAATCAGCAGGATGCCGCCATCGACTCCCTGCGCCGCGAACGCATTCGCCTGATCGCCATTACCCCGCTCCGCACCTCGCTCGAAGCCTATTTCGTGGAGAAGTTGCAGCACTCCCAAACTACCGCGGGGAAAATATCATGAGCCCACGCATGATTTATATTGCCTCCAACACGTTCCGCGAAGCGGTTCGCGACCGCGTGCTCTATAACCTGATCGCCTTCGCCCTGCTGCTTTCGGGCGCAGCCATTTTCGTGGGCCAGATTTCCATCGACATTGAGCGGCTCGTTGTCATCAACCTGGGGCTCACGGCAGTCTCTCTTTTCGGCATCGTCATCGCCATCTTCATTGGAATCGGACTGGTGTCGAAAGAAATCGAGAAGCGCACTCTGTACACGGTTTTGTCGCGCCCCGTCCGCCGCTGGGAGTTCATTGTCGGGAAGTTCCTGGGCCTCGCTGGAACGCTGGTGGTGAACACGTTCTTTATGGCCATCGGAGTCTTCGGCGCGCTGCTATATGTTTCCCATAAATTCTCCGCGCCCGATGCGCTGATCCTGGTCGCGCTCTATTTCATCATCCTCGAATTCCTGATTATTTGTTCGCTGGCACTATTCTTCTCGTCCTTCTCATCGCCGCTGCTTTCCGCCGTCTTCGCGTTCTCATTGTTCGTGATCGGCAGCTTCGCCGACGACCTGCGGGGATTCGCCGCCCTGACTCACGGCGTCACCCGCTGGTTCGCCACGGCAGCCGCATATCTGGTGCCGAACTTCTCCGCGCTCAACGTGATTAGCGCGGTCGCGCATCAGCAACCGCTCGCTTCGCGACTCATCCTGCAGAATTCGCTGTACGCATTGTTCTACACCGCGATGGCCTTGAGCAGCGCCGTCCTGATCTTCGAGCGCAGGAACCTGAAATGACGTTTGCCGGTTCCAGAGCGGAAGTCCATCAGATGACCGCGACGCAGCGCACCACAATCATCGCCTCCGGTTGTCTGGCCTTATCCATGGTTGCATGCGTCTTTCTGTTACGGCATATGGATCAGATCGGTCCTCAAGCTACGATGGAGGACGCGCTTTACATCAACTCCCCGAGGATGATCAAGCGCGCCAGTCTGGGCTTCGATGGCGTGATGGCGTGCATCTATTGGACGCGGACCGTGCAGTACTTTGGACATCGCCACTTCAACGCTGCGCACACTTACAACGAGCTGGCTCCATTGCTGGAGATCACCACCGCGCTCGATCCGCAGCTGCTTCCGGCCTACCAGTTCGGCGCCAGCTTTCTCGCACCCGCTCCACCGAACGGCGCCGGAGAACCCGACCGCGCCATTCAACTGATGGAGTACGGCATCAAGAACAATCCCAACAACTGGCAGCTCTACTACGACCTCGGTTTCGTTTACTACACCGAGGTCAAGGACTACAAGAAAGCCTCCCAGATTTTCGCCCAGGGCTCGAAGGTTCCCAACGCCCATCCGGTGATGAAGGTCTTGGCCGCTCAGATGGCGGAGCACGCGGGCGAGTTCTCCACCGCACGTCTACTGTGGAGTGCCACCTACGATTCCAGCCGCGATCCCGACATTCGTAAGAGTGCTCTCGAACATCTGCGTGCGATTCGGGCGGACGAGGACGTGACTAACTTGCAATCCGCCGTCACTCGGTTCGGAAAGCGCACCGGGCGACTTCCGAGTAGCATGGTGGAACTTGCTCTCGCTGAACATTTACGCGGCATCCCCGCCGATCCCGACGGACATGCCTACCGTCTGACTCTCGAAGGCCATGTCGAAGTCGAAAATCCGGACGATTTCAAGTTCCTCACCAAGGGCATCCCACCCGGATACAAGGCTCCCGCACTGCCTAAGTCTCAGGAGAATAATCAGTAGTCCGCGCTTTGACCGCGATATCCAGCCAGCTCGTATCATGTCAGAACGTTTCTCTTTTTCTCTCATGGAGTCATCTCCGGAAATCAGCGTGCGGCGAACCGCGTGGCAATGGTGGAAGTTCGCCGCCTCCTACGAGGGCTACTACCTTGCAACACGCCGCCTTCTGGGAGTCTTGTGGGAGTTCGCGCGCGACTCCACTCCAGAGCGTCTGCGGCAACGCTTTGGCGATGCCGACTATGACTGGGACTACCGCGTTAACACGACCAGCGGCGCGGTAGGGTGGCGGGACCGGTTGCTGGGTGAGTTCCATTCCGCTTACCAGCCGACCGAACCGGCGGCGTTTCACGAGATGCTCAACGCATTGCAGTCGTCGAATCCCGGCCAGCCGGTTCTTAACTTCCGCGACTTCACCTTCATCGACCTCGGCTCCGGAAAGGGACGCACGCTTCTTATGGCGTCGGATTATCCTTTTCACCGTATCGTCGGAGTGGAACTTCTGCCCTCGCTGCATCAAATTGCGCAGCAGAACCTGCGCCAGTACAAGAGCGAAACGCAGAAATGTTTCGGTCTCGAATCGATCTGCGCCGATGCCACCACGTTTCATTTTCCCGAGGAGCCGCTCGTGATTTTTCTCTTCAATCCGTTCCCCGAGTCGGGAATGCGGCAGGTATTTGCGAACTTGGATCAATCTCTGCGCGCACATCCCAGACCGGTATACGTGATCTATCACAATCCGCTACTGGAGCATGTGCTGAGCGAGGGCGGATTCCTGCGCAAAGTCAGCGGCACGCATCAGTATTCGGTATTCAATGCCTAGCGGTTAGTGGCCGTGATCGGCGCTGACGGTCACAAATACGGAAGCCTACCGGTTCCAGCGCTTCGGATCGTATTCAAAGTTGACGAGAGCGTCGCGATAGTCGATCTTGATGTCGAGGAATCGCAGCGAAACAAAACCAAGAAAACCCGATACTTCAGTTCCGACTCCGTCGCTGATGTGCTTTGTGTCGAAGGCGGTCATGTCCTCGTTTTCCTGACGGATGTGACCAAACTGGAGGATGGCTTTGTTCGCGCTATAGACCTCGTCCACCTTGCCGCTAATACCTTTGACGATCGTATCGGCGTCTCCGTGAACCTTGGTGACTTCCCGGGCTGCAGCTGGAGAGATGGTATTGAACATCGACCCGGTGTCCATCAAGAAAAGCTTGTAGGGCACCTTCCCAATGCTCGTGGGAATCAACAAGTCGTGGCCAAATCGAAAGACGCGGGTATAGGACTGCATCTCGGGGGCAATGTAACGGTCCTGCGGACCTGAAGAGGGTACCGGCTGTGCGGCAGTTTTCGCGTCGGCTGCTTTGGTGTTGTCGGGTCGCGAGGCATCGTCATCGTCGGAATCGCTCTCTTCACTTTTGAGGGCGAGTTTCTGTTCGGGTTCGCCCGGTCGTTTAGGGAGTTCACTAAGTTTGAGTTTTTCGTTGGGGAAATCGATGTCCACCAGAAAGTCTTCGAAGACATCTGCTCCGATCAGGCCGTCCTCGCCAGCAACCGAACGACCCTCCATGACCTCGACCGTACAGTTCTGAAACTCGAGTTCGCCGACTTTAATGGAGTCGGCAACCCCCATATAGGCGTTCCTGCGTCCCTTACTGCCGACGCCCCAAACCTTGGTTTCAGAAATTTTGGAGATGCCGGCATGTTCAGCGATCGACCGTTTGACCAGAATGCCACTGGCTCCAGTATCCAGCAGAAGCGAATTCTTGTGGCCGTTCAAAACTACCGAAAGGCCAAAGCCGCGCATATGTGTGGGATCGATCATGAGACGGGCAAGGGGGGTCTCGGTGCGGTTTACTTTGCTCACCAGACGGCAGGAGCCATTCTTCTGCTTGGAGCGTTCTTTAAGGTATTGCAGGTAACTTGCCACGTCTCCGCGCTTCTCGGCATCCCAGTTGTTGTCGTCTGCCAGCGAGGTCGATAGATACTGGATGCGGTCGGAGCGTGAGAGGGTGCCGATCCATTCTTCTACGATATCGGGGTCATTGGGATCGAGTTCGTGGGCCTTAACGATCATCTTCTTGGCGCTCTTGTACATGGCTACCGCATCGCGCACGCGCGCTAATCCCAAATAGGCGCGCGGCTCGGGTGTTCCGGAGTTGATGACCTCCGCCCATTGCTTTTCGGCGTCGCTGATCTTGCCCTGACGAAACCAGACTTCGGCCTGGGCGGCCCGCATGCGGGGAGAATCCGACCGGGCGAGACCTTCTTTGACGGCTTGGGCTGCACGCTCAATGTCTTTCTGCTTGAGATAAACCTGGACTTTGCCGGCAAGAGCATCGGGCGAATTCGGATGTTCCTTGAGGAATTCCTGGTACGTGGCAATTGCGCCAGTGAAGTCACCCTTGCGGTAAAGGACTTTCGCTTCTCCTATCGGATTGGTGATATCGGAAGCCGGCGCGATGGTTACGCTGGGCACACTCGATGCTGCCGCGGTGGCCTGGGCGGGGGTTCCAGAAGTGGAAGGCTGAACTGAACTCGCTGGCCTTTCACTCGATGTCGAAATGGGTGGAGTGGCGGACTGATTCGCAGTCGACTGGGCCAAAACAGCAGAGATTGCGAGGAGAGCAAGACTCAAACAGCGGACAGGGAACATGCGCGACCCTCAGGCGCGTCCGGACGGCTCGGGGAAGGCCCGGCGCGTGGCGAACCGATTCTCACATAGCATCGGCGCATCGGCAACTATGGAAAAGAAGGTCGAGCCCCAGCCGATGGGGCTGCGACGCGGGTGGCATGACAAGACATTTGAGCTCAGCTTACAATGTTGAGTGGAGTTCCTCGTTGGAACTTGCCCGCAATTCCCCTCCCAAATGCGCGTGCGGGAGGATTACTTCGATTCGCGGTCGAGTACCCGGTGAAAAACTATCAAGATGTTGCCTCGCATTGCTATTGTGCTGTCTCTGACGGCAACTCTTCTGACGACTAGCCTTGCGGCGGATGTAAAGGCGCTGGCTGCGGCGGTCGATGCCCATTACAACCACCTGTACTCTCTCCAAGCGGAGTTTACCGAGTTGTATCGCGGCTCCGGGATGGAGCGGACCGAGTCGGGAACCCTGTGGCTGAAAAAACCAGGCAAGATGCGGTGGGAGTACCGTTCTCCCAAAGACAAGCTGTTTGTCAGCGATGGGAAAGATGCATGGTTTTACGTCCCAGACGACCGGCAGGCGCGAAAGACGGCAGCAAAAAAGCTCGAGGACGTTCGGTCTCCGCTGGCATTCATGCTCGGTAAAACTAAACTGGAGAAAGAGTTGCAGGGATTATCTCTAGCTCCAGATGTACTGCCCCTGCAGTCCGGTGATGTGGTGTTGCGGGGTGTGCCGCAGGCGCTGGCAGATCGAGTGAGTGAGATTTTGCTGGAGATCACGCCCGAGCATGAGATTACGCGAATCGTCATTCAGGAAGTGGATGGTGCGGCTACGGAATACCGCTTCGGCGAGATCAAGGAAAACGTGGCGATAGCGGACGGGCGGTTCCAATTTAAGCCTCCGCCGGGAACTGAGACGGTGGAGGAGGGATTGGGGCCGCCATAGGGAGCTAGCAGATCCGTCGGTTGGCGGACAGCCAAAAGCGGCTGTCTCTATGCGAGCTTAGTTACTTGTGTACGGGAACCGGCTGTTTTGAGGCTGCTCCGCGGCTTAGAATAGTAACGGGAATGTTAGACTGAGGCCGGAGTGGTGTACTCGGGAAACGACAGAAAAATCTGCAAATGGCGGAATTTGTAGTAAAAATCGCGGACGATCGCGGGCGCGTCCAGCAACACATCGAGCATGGCTACTCGGAAGCCGAAGTGCGCGACCGCTTCTCGCAGCAGGGCTACCTCGTCTATTGGGTAAAGCCCCAGGGAGTGTTGACGTCGGGAGTTTCGCTGCGCCGCCGGCGCAAGCTGAAGCAGGACACGTTCTTGGTGTATAACCAGCAGTTCTTGACGCTCATCCGGGCCGGACTGCCCATTCTGAACTCGCTGGAACTGCTGATCAAGCGGCAGAAAGATGCGCAACTGCGGCAGATTCTTGAGAACGTCAGGGAGCGGGTTAAGGGCGGAGAGCTGCTCTCCGACGCCTTCGCGGCGCAGGGCATTGTCCCCAAGATTTACACCACAACTTTAATGGCCGGCGAGAAGAGCGGCAACATCGATGAAGTGCTGACCCGCTACATTAGCTTCCAGCGGCTGGCTATGACGTTCCGCAAGAAGTTATTCGTGTCGCTGATTTATCCCACCCTGCTGATCACTGTGGTCATGATCATGGTGACGTTCCTGTTCACCTACGTTGTGCCCAAGTTTGCGGAGCTGTTCAACAGCCTGGATGCAAAGCTGCCGGCGATCACGTTGTTCATGCTCGCGGTTGGGCAGAACGCGCAGAAGTATGCTCCGTTTGTATTTGTCGGGCTGGCGATTCTGGCTTTTGTACTGTGGCGCTGGAAGGATACGGATCGCGGCGCGGACCGGATTGACAGGATCATATTGAGCCTGCCGCTGTTGGGCGACATCCGGTTGAAGCATCAAGTAGCGAGTTTTTCTCGGATGCTTTCGACGCTGCTGCAGGGCGGCCTGCCGCTGGTGCCGGCCATGGAGACCGCCGGCTCCTCCATGAGCAGCCGGCGCATCTTAAAAGGTGTGATGCGGGCAGGCATTCGCGTCCGCGAAGGACAGGGACTGGCGCCGAGTCTGGAAGAGCAGGAGATTTTTCCGGAGCTCGCGGTGGAAATGATCGAAGTCGGCGAATCCACGGGAGCGCTGCCGGCCATGCTGAACTCGGTGGCGGAATTTTATGAGGAAGATGTGCAGACCGCGCTGGGAGCATCCATGGCGCTGATCGAACCGCTGATCCTGATCGTCATGGCTATCTTTGTGGGTGGAGTGCTGATCTCCCTTTATTTGCCGATCTTCACTCTGGGCGTGCATTAAGCGGAAAGGAAAGCAGATTCCTCCCTTCGGTCGGAATGACAAAGGGTTTCGGTTGGAGCCGATAAGAAAACAGGTAAAAGAATTAAGAGAATGGCAACTGTCGACAAAAAATCGTTGTTCGTGAATGGCGGCAACGGCGGGCCGATCAGCCCCACTGGGAACGCCGTGACCGACCTGGAACGCGCGCAGGACGTGGCGCGACGTTACCGCTGCGAATTCGTCGACCTAAGCGGCTTCGAACTGCATCACGAACTGTTCAAGAAAATTCCCGTCGAATTGATGTTCCGCTACAAATTCGTGCCGCTGGAAGAAACCGCCGACGGGAAGCTCGCCATTGCCATCGCCGATCCCAGCCAGCTGATGATGATCGACGAAATCAGCCTGCTGTTGAAGCAGCGCATCATCACCAAAGTTTCGACCCTGAAGCAGATCGACAACATCCTCACCAAGACCGAGCAGTCGCAGCGCGTGCTCGAAGAAGCCAGCGAAGGCTTCCAGATTATTCGCGAGGACGAGAATACTGGCGCCGAAGAGACCTTATCCATCGACAAGCTGACGGCAACGGGCGACACCAGCCCCATCATCCGCCTGGTCGATACTACAATTTTCACCGCGCTGCAGCGGCGCGCTTCCGACATTCACATTGAAACCCGCGACGACTCGGTAGTCATCAAGTTCCGCATCGACGGCGTGCTCACACAGGCCATGCCGCCCATCGGAAAGGAGCATCATTCCACCGTCATTTCGCGTATCAAGGTCATGAGCGAGCTCGATATTTCCGAGCGCCGCGTGCCCCAGGACGGACGTTTTCGCGTGAAATACAACGGGCGCGCCATCGACTTCCGGGTGTCCATCATGCCGTCGATTCACGGCGAAGACGCCGTGTTGCGCGTGCTCGACAAAGAGTCGATGAGCGAAAAGTTCCGCACCCTGACTCTGGATGTGGTCGGCTTTGACGAGGAAGACCTGCGCAAGTTCCGGCGCTACATCAAAGAACCGTACGGCATGGTGCTGGTTACAGGACCTACCGGAAGCGGCAAGACGACTACTCTCTATGCCGCTGTCAACGAAATTAAGACCGACGAAGACAAGATCATCACCATTGAAGATCCCGTGGAGTACCAGCTGCGCGGCATCACGCAGATTCCGGTGAACGAAAAAAAAGGACTGACCTTCGCTCGAGGGCTGCGCTCAATTCTGCGCCACGATCCGGACAAAATCATGGTCGGCGAAATCCGCGACACGGAGACCGCGCAGATTGCGATTCAGTCGGCGTTGACCGGGCACCTGGTATTCACCACGGTTCACGCCAACAACGTGGTCGACGTGATCGGGCGGTTCCTGAACATGGGCGTCGAACCGTACAACTTTGTTTCGGCACTGAACTGCATTCTGGCGCAGCGGCTGGTACGCTTGATCTGCGAATCGTGCCGTACCGAGGTTCATTATGCGCCCGACATTTTAGAAGCCAGCGGACTCGATCCCGCGCAGTGGGGCAAAGTTCCGCTCTATGAAGGGCCGGGGTGCATTGAGTGCGCGGGTACGGGATTCCGCGGACGAACCGCGATTCACGAACTGCTGGATTTGAGCGACCGTGTGCGCGAGATGATTCTGGCTAAGAAACCGACGTCAGAAATCCGTCGCGCCGCCCGCGACGAGGGCATGCGCTTCCTGCGCGAGTCGGCGCTCGACAAGGTGCGTCTGGGAATGACCACGCTGAAAGAGATCAACAAGGTCACCTTCATTGAGGCCATGCGGTAAGGAGTAGCGCCGCCCGTCCCGGCGGCTCTCGTGGAGATCCACCTGCGAGAGCAAGTTGCTCTCGCGACAGCCGGCAAGATGCCGGCGCTACGTTTTCTTTGAGTGCCATTCCCGCTATTGCATTTGTGAGCAATTCGAGTTCTGATTTAAAGAGGAGTTTTTTCAAGGGCCTGTGGGGAAATGAATTCAACTTCAAATACACCAAAGCCTAAGCTGGCCTGCGAAATTGCCGCTGACCGGGTGCTTGCCGGGCGGCTTACCGAGCACGGAGAAGGCCTGGAGGCGTCTGCTTCGCGCGAACTCGCGCCAGGAAGCGTGATTCCCGACCTGGTGGAAAACAATCTGCGACAGCGCGAGGCGGTGCGAACCGGGATTGAAGCCGTGTTGGGCGGCGTCGCGGGACGATCCAAAGACGTGATTGCAATTGTGCCCGATGCCGCGGTCCGCGTGATGTTGGTGGAGTTCGATACTTTGCCCTCCGATCGCGACGAAGCCCTTGCTGTGGTGCGATTTCGGTTGAAGAAATCGCTCCCCTTTGACGTGGACAAGGCGAAGGTTTCCTACCACGCGCAGAAAGTCAACGATGAAGTACGGGTGGTGGCGGCGGTAGCGATGGCGAGCGTGATTGACGACTATGAGTCCGCGTTTCGCGCCGCCGGATACGATCCCGGCCTGGTGTTGCCGTCTACGCTGGCGGCGCTGGGAGCCGCGGACGCCAAGCGCCCGACGCTGGTAATAAAAGTGGATGCCCACACCACCAGCATCGCGATCCTGAATGAAGATCAGTTGCAATTGTTCCGCACGCTGGAAAATACGCGCGGTGTGACGATTACCGGGGAACAGTTGGCGGAGGAAGTCTATCCTTCCGTGGTTTTTTTTCAGGACACCTACCGCCTGAACATCGAGCGAATTTATGTGGCAGGACTGCCGGAGTCAGGCGGAGCGGCTCCGGCCTTGCGTGCTCAGACCGGAGCAGAAGTGGAGGAATTAGTGTCCTCTTCGCAACTGGGAACGTCGGCCGGTGGTTCAGTGCCGCGCTGGCGGATGGCGGGAGTGGTAGGGGCACTGATCGCGTAGCGGCGGACGCCTTCGTCCGCCCGGGAAGCGAGCACACCCCTGACGAATGCGTCCGGGGCTACGGAAATGAATTTATGCGTCTCGACATTAATCTCGCAAGCCAGCCCTACGAAGATGCCCGGCAGTTTTGGGTGCGATGGGGCACGGCGGTGGGCGCGGTAGCAGTGCTCACGCTAGTGCTGCTGGCTCTTGATGTCACCGGTTGGATGAACGCACGCCGGGATCGGGCGGCGATCGCGGAAAAACGCGCGATGATTGCCGATCGCGACCAAATACGCGCCAACGCCGAGAGAATTCTCAGCCTTCCGCAAAACCGCAGCACCCGCGATCAATCGCAGTTTCTCAACGAACTGATCGAGCGCAAGGCCTTCTCGTGGACTCGGGTACTGGAAAATCTCGAAAAGGTGATGCCGCCGCGAGTCCACTTGATGTCGATTAATCCTCAACTGGATGAGGACAATCAGCTCGGGTTGAAGATGACGATAGCGGGTGATTCGCGGGATCGCGCCATCGAACTGGCGCGCCGTATGGAGGAATCGCGCCGCTTCGCGCAGACCAATATCATTCAGGAGCACTCGGAAAAGACCACCACTGGCGACACCGAGGAATTTGACATTGTGGCGATTTACGTTCCTGAACCACTGGCGGCGGCCGCAGCGTCGCCGAAGACTGAAATGAAATCCAAGACGAACGTGAAATCGAAAACCTCGGCGAAACCTAGACCGCTAACGCCGAATGGGAGTCAACACTGATGCCGGACCTGCGGCGAACCCGGAAGAACTTGAAGACCGCGATTGCCATTATGGCGGGCGTGGATCTTTTGGCCGCGGTAATGTACTTTTCACCGCTGGTAGGTTCGGCGGAATCGCGCCGGATGGAGTTGAATGAATTACAGACGGAATTGAACACTAAAACGCGCCAAGTGGCGCCGCTTAAGGATCTTCCTCAGAAAGTGGTGCTGGCGAGTCATCAGATTAACGACTTTTATAAGAGGCGCTTCCCTTCCCAGAGCTCGCAGATTGTGACCGAGTTTGGCAAGCTCGCCGCCGCGAATGGGGTCGCAATTGAGGCGGTAAAATATAAGTTGGATACGGCAGAGACGGGCGGCCTGCAACCGGAAGAGATTGACGCGAATCTGGCGGGCAACTACACGTCTCTTGCGCGTTTCATCAACGCGCTGGAACGGGACGAGATGTTCTTCATCATTGACAGCGTGACCCTGGGCGGCCAGCCGCAGGGGGCGGTCAAGTTGAGCATGAAAGTCCAGACATATTTGAAGGCGGGAACGTAGTGCAACTGGGACTGGAAAACAAAAAGAAGACGACGTGGGCCGCGGTGCTCGCCGTGGTGGCGCTTCTCGCCGTGGCGTATGAGTTCATCCCATTTTTTACGGGATCGTCGACGCCGAATTCCAGCGCCCAGGCGGCGGCTCCCCTGGCCCAGCGAGCGACGACGCGTCCAGGAAGAAAGATAGGGAAAAAGCAGCCACGCGTGGAGAACCTTGACCCGACCCTGCGGCTGGACTTGCTGGCCTCCAGCGAGAACACGAAGTACGAAGGCAACGGAAGAAATATTTTTGTGTCGCATGCGGAAGATGTAGTCATTCCTCATCCAGGTGCTCCCGGGGTGACGGACGCGGATAAGGCTCATATCTGGACTCCTCCTGTACAGGCCGCCCCGCCGCCCATTCCGCTGAAGTTTTATGGATTCGCAAGCCGGCCTGGAGAGCCGAAGAAGATATTTCTGAAGCTGGGCGAGGACGTCTTCGTGGCGGGCGAAGGCGAGATCGTGGACCGGCGCTACAAAGTCATTCACATTTCTCCGAACTCGGTTGAGATTCAAGACGTGGTGAACAGTGGTCCGCCACAGAACATCCCGCTAACACAGGGGTGAGGGAATTCAAGGTTTCAAGGTTTCAAGGTTGCAAAGTTTCAAAGTTTCACGGTACCGGTTGAAACCTTGAAACTTTGAAACATTGAAACCTGCACTTTTATGGCTTTGCATTTACAGACACGGGGAAGCAAGCCTCGACGGGGTAAGGCGTCTCGTGGCGAGGACGGATGGGTCATGCTGACTTTGCTCCTCGCCATGGCTCTCCTAGCGATCTTCGCGGCGGCGATCGTGCCGTCAATTACTTTCAACATTAAGCGCGATCGCGAAGAAGAAATGATTCATCGCGGAGTGCAGTATTCGCGGGCCATCCGCGCCTATTACAAAAAGTTCGGGCGCTATCCCACCAAGATTGAAGATCTCGAGAGCTCCAACAATCAGCGGTTCCTGCGCAAGCGCTACAAAGACCCGCTGAACTGCAAGAATTCGAAGTGCGCGGATTTCAAGTTGCTGCACTTCGGCGACGTTCAGATGACCCTCAGTGGAATCTCAGGCGGGAGTATTCCCGGCGCCAGCCCGATTGGAACGAATAGCGGATCGAACGGCGGACTGACCGCAGGGCCAAATAGCTCCGGAGGATTTGCGCAGTCTTCCGCATTTGGCGGAAACAGTGGATTCGGAGCCAATTCCAATTCGTCCTTCGGACAGAACCAGCAAGTGGCGGGCAATGTGTCGACGGGATCGGACACATCGCAGCCGGGATCGCAGGCAACTTCAGTCGGTACGTCAGGTGGCACCTCAGGCGGTACATCGGGCGGTACGCCTGATGGTACGAGTGGGTCACAGTCGGGAACGAATAATCCGTCAGGGCCGGGAAATGGCACGTCTGGAAGCAATCAGCTTGGGTCTGGCCAAATCATCGGCGGGCCAATCATAGGAGTTGCGAGCATCAGCAAGGACAAGACGATTCGCGAATTCAATCACAAGAACAAGTATAAGGATTGGGCATTCGTTTATGATCCGGCACAAGATCAGGGACGGTTGATCACGACGCCATACCAGCCCCAACTGCAGGGATTTGGACAGCAAGGTATTCAGAACGTGAACGGGCAGAACGGCACCACCGGAACGGGCTTCGGGACTGGACCTGGCACTGGCACATTCGGATCTTCCTCTTCAGGAACTCAGAATGCACCGACAACCGGCGGTTACGGGACGCCGAATCCGCCGAGCAATCCCCCGCCGCAGCAGCAGTAAGATCAAACGCGGAGGCCGCACTCCGCACGGCGGACACCCGACGGCGGCTGTCCCCCCATTACTGATGTGGCCGGAAGTAGAAACGGCCTCATCCCAGGGGATGAGGCCATCCATTTTTGAGAGAATTCGTGGCGAGCTTCGCGCTTAGACGCTGAAAGAAGACCCGCAACCGCAGGTGCTTTTCACGTTCGGATTTTCGAACTTGAAGCCTGCGCCTTCGAGGGTTTCAACGTAGTCGACGATGCAGCCGTTCAAATACATGACCGAAGTCGCATCGACGAACACCTTGAGTCCGTCCATGTCGAAGGTCTTGTCCATCATTCCGGCGCCGTTTTCAAACTGCATGGAATACGAGAAGCCGGAGCAGCCGCCGCCCACGACTCCAATGCGCAAGCCGGAGGGAACGGGGGTTTGCTGGCCCATAATCTCTTTTACCTTGGCGACCGCATTCGCGGTGAGGGTAACAGGGGCGGCCTTCTTGGTAATTTCCTTCGCAATTTCAGGGACGGTCGTGGTGGCCATTCTATCTCCTTGGCTTTAAAGCTGTTCGATTATAACAGATGCCGGTGCCGTCTGAGAAAACTTGCTTTCACTCCCAAGAAACGGCCTTCCTAACGCTGTTGGTGATTGGATGCGGCCTTGCTCCGGAAGGTCGCATTCTTCGGCTTGTGTAACAGGTTCCGAGCACAGGGATTTATTCGATGCCGGAGCTTGCCAACAGGGATATAATCATTGCCGTTAGGGCCTTCCCCGGAACTGGGTGCGGGGTACTGCGCGCCTCGCTCACGAAGTGGAAGCCGCTGCAGTTGGGACGGAATTCGCCGAGGTGGCTTATGACACTCACGATAGTGACGGTTGTATTCGGAATTTTCGCGGTGGGTCTGATCGTCCTCCTAATTTACAAGAGCACTCTCACTATGCACGAGGACGATCAGCTGTTTCTGGATGACAACAATTCGCACATGCAGGAAGAGCAAACGGAACTATTGACCAAGGTCAACCGGTTGACGATTCCGGTTCGAGTGTTCAGCATCGGTTCGGGAGTATTTCTACTGGTGCTGGTTGCGATGCTGATCTACCAAAAGCTAAACGAAGTACAGTAACATCGCTTTCCAGGAGTTGAAGATCTCGCCGGCATCCTCGCGCAGGGCGTGCGAGGCTCTTGGTCGTGGCGTTCCTGTTCGCACTTTGCGAAGGTGCCGCTTCGCTCTCAGTGTCGCAATTCTGCCGTCTCCGGAAATCCCCACACCGGACTCGACACCTAGAATCGCTGAGTGTGCTGTCGGCTGTCCCCGCTATTGTGATTCCTTATCGAAAGAAAATTTGGGAGATACGCCGCAAGAGCAACACCTGGCTGCGATCTAACAGCGCCAGATCTCTTGGGGTCAGGAAGCATGAATCCGTTTGAATAAGTGAGTAACGTACTGGCGGCAGGCAACTTTTGTTGTACAGTCAGATTCCTACGGCGGGAGTATTCCAGCAATGAACGCATCCCCTGCGGAAGTGATTCTCGCGACTGAGTCTTCACTCGGATCGCCGGAACCACCATCTACACCACCGGCAGAGAATGAAAACCGCCCGACGCGCTGGCGCCGGTGGGTGGCCATCGCCGCAGCGGCATCCGTCGTCGCCATTGTTGTATTGATTGCCAATCGCGGAAAAACTCCTATTATCTCGAAAGCGGCCCACTCGGCCACCCCCATCCAAACCCAGGTGTTGCGCCTCAAAGGAACGACCGAGGCAGTGCAATCGCGCGCCATCCTCGCACCTCTTCTCGCCGGGCAACAGGTTCCGACGCTGACGATTATCCACTTGACGCCTGCCGGGACGCGAGTCAAGCAGGGAGATCTCCTGGTGGAGTTTGACCGGCAAGCGCAGATGCGGGATTTCGTCGACAAGCAGGCGGAATATGCAAAGTTGGTGGACCAGGTAGCGGAGGAGCAGGCCAAGGAAAGTGCGGCACGCGCCAAGGACGACACAGAACTGAAGGCGGCGGAAGATAATCTTCGGAAGACGGAACTGGAAATACAAAAAGCGGAGATCGTCTCGCGCATCGATGCGGAAAAAAATCAGGAAAATCTGGACGAAGCTAAAGCCACATACGAGCAACTTCGTGAAACCTTCGATCTGAAGCGCAAGGCGGCGCAGGCAGCGGTTCGCATCCTGGAAATTCAGCGCGATCGCACGCAGCAGACCATGTTGCATGCTCAGGCCAACGCCGACCTCATGCAGATCCGTTCGCCGCTGAATGGAGTCGTGGTGCTCAATACAATCTGGAAGCAAGGAACCATGGGCGAAGTGCAGGAAGGCGACCAGGTCCGTCCGGGGGTCCCGTTTATGCAGGTGGTAAATCCAGCGAACATGCAGGTCCGTGTGATGGCGAATCAGCAGGACTTCCCGAGTTTGCAGGTGGGGCAAACGGCGAAGGTACGCCTCGATGCTTATCCCGATCTGGTGTTTGCGGCCAAGCTGGACCAACTAGCTCCCATCGGCGAAGGCGGAAGCTTCTCAAGTAAACTTCGCGCCTTCGTGGTGATTGTCGCGATCGAAGGAAATGATCCTAAGCTCATGCCTGATCTTTCCGCTGCCGTTGATGTGGATGTCGCGAAGCAAAGCGCGGGATCGAGCGCTGCGCCCAATGCTGGAGAGCACTCCTCACCGAGCCCGGGAAGTGGTTCCTGATGATTCAACGCTTCCATCGGCTCTCTATTCAGCGTAAAGGGATGATCATCGCGATCGTCCTGCTGGCGGGCAGCGGCGTAGTGTTGGGAGTAGCACGTCTGGGAAAGCGAACGCCGCCGGTTCCTACTATCGAAGTGAAGCATGAGGAATTTCTCGACTCGACGCAATTTCGCGGCGAGGTGAAGGCGCTGAAGTCGGTCACAATCAGCGCGCCGGCGGAGGCAGGCGATCTGCAGATCGTCAAAGTTTCTCCGGAAGGTACTGCGGTGAAGCCCGGAGATGTGGTGGTCGAGTTCGATAAAACAAAGACCGAGCAGGAACTAGCGCAGTACCATTCCAGCCTCAAGTCGGCGGACGCAGAGATCGGGCAAGCTCGCGCTCAGGCGCGGCTTGCCGAAGAGGAAGATAAGACCGCTGTATTGAAAGCCGGCTACGACGTGGAGACGGCCAAGCTCGAGGCCAGCAAACAGGAGATCGTTTCCAAAATCGAGGGGGAAGAGGCGAACCTGAAGGTAGCGGATGCCGAGCAGAAACTGCGCGAGGCGCAAACCAAAGAGAAATCGGACAAGACGCTCAACCAGGCGACTGTGGAGAGCAAGGAACAAGCCAGCAAGAAAGCAGAGTATGACGTAGAGCGCGCGAATCGCGCGCTGGCTCAAATGACGCAGCGCGCGCCCTCGGCGGGGACCATCAGTTTGCTGCAGCACTGGTCCGGATCCAACATGACCGCATACCGGCCGGGTGATCGAGCGTGGCCGGGAGCTGCGATCGCCGAATTGCCGGACGCTACGACACTGCGCATTTCTGCGCGCGTGGATGAAACGGAACGCGGAAGACTGGCAGCGAAACAGCCGGTTACAGTTCAGCTGAATGCCATTCCAGACCGCGAATTCACCGGGCACATCGAGCAGATCGGGGCGATTGCGAGTTTGGATTTTTCCAGCGGCTGGCCCATTACCCGCAACTTTATTCTCGAGATTGTTCTCGACCAGACAGACCCGCGGTTCAAGCCTGGCATCACAGGGCAAGTAACAGTGATCGTTGACCGCGTGCCGAACGCGGTCACGATTCCCGCGCAGGCCGTGTTTCAGAAATCGGGACAGAATGTCGCGTATGTGTGGCGAGGCGCGCAATTTGAGGAGCGCTCCATCGAAGTCCGACGAAGAAGCGGCGACAGAATCATGGTCGCTAAAGGCGTGAGTCCCGGAGAGCAAGTGGCGTTGAAAGATCCCACCTTGAAGGAGTAGGTGCAGTCAACATGAGAAGCCGGCGCGCCATCACGTGGGCGATTGCAGCAGTGGTTCTCTGCGCTGTGGTAGGCGTGGTGGCGGCGGTGCGCCGCGCCACGCCGGCAACCACGAAAGATGACATTCCCACCGGACGAGTGCAACGTGGCGATCTTGACATGAAGGTCTATGTCACCGGAGAGTTGCGCGCGCGCCATTCGGAGATGCTGACCGCGCCTCCTATTGGCGGAGGCGCGCTGCAAATCACCCATTTGCTACACACCGGCACTGCTGTAAAGAAGGGCGACCTGGTAATCGAATTCGATCCCAGCGAGCAACACTACAAACTGGACCAGAATCGCTCCGAGCTGATGCAAGCAGATCAAGAGATCACCAAGGCTCGCGCGGACGCCGCGGTCGTGGCAGCACAGGACAAAGTTGCGCTGCTCAAAGCGCGGTTCGACGTGCGGCGGGCGGAATTGGACGTCCAGAAAAACGAACTGGTTAGCACGATTGACGCCCGAAAAAATGATCTCGCTTTGGAACAGGCCAAGCGAGTGCTTGCGGAGTTGGAACAGGACGTCAAGTCCCGCAGCGCATCCAATCAGGCCACCATCTCGCTGGCAGAAGAGAAACGGAACAAGGCAAAGCTCGCGATGGACCAGGCTCAGGACAGCATCAACAAGATGCGCGTGGTGGCTCCCATGGACGGCCTTGTGGCGCTGGAAAAAAACGAGGGCGCCGCGGGCGGATTCTTTTTTAGCGGGATGTCTCTGCCGGAATACCGCGAAGGCGATCAGGTGGAGCCTGGCAGGACTGTAGGCCAAGTGATCGACCCCAAAGGGATGGAACTGATAGCTAAGGTTGGGGAGCTCGAACGCAATAATATTAAGCAAGGCCAGTCTGTAGACATTCATCTCGATGCGCTGCCGGGAAGCACGTTTCACGGCACTGTGAAAACCGTTGGCGGCAACAACACCCGCAGATTCTGGGAGGATGATTCCGCCAGCAAATTCGAAGTGTCAATTGCGCTCGCCGCTACAGACGCACAGATGCGGCCCGGCCTGACTGCGCGAGTTTTTATCAATGGCGATCCACAAAAGAACGTGATTTACGCCCCTCGCCAAGCGCTATTCCTGAAAGACAACAAACGAATGGTGTACGTGCGAAACGGCAACAATTTTGAGCCGCGCGAAGTGAAGATTCAGGCGCAGAATGAGAGTCGCGCTGCCATTGAAGGCATTAGCGCGGGCACCGAAATTGCTCTCGTGGATCCCACGGCGCCAAGGAAAGCTACAAGCTCCAGTTCGTCGTCATCTCCTGCCGGAGGAGGCGCTCCGTAAATGGCGACTATTGCGTCCACTCCTTCCACGCGCACGTTGCACGGCTATCAGCAGTGGCTGCCCGATCTGCAACTGGGATTACAGAACCTGCTGCTGCACCGGCTGCGCTCTCTACTGACGATGCTTGGCATGATCTTCGGCGTGGCCGCCGTGGTCTCGATGCTCTCCATCGGCGCTGGCGCGCGGCAAAAAGTAATGGCGCTGATCGAGCAGATGGGCGTACACAACCTGATCGTTGAGGCGAAGGAGACAACGGAGTGGCAGGCCCATCAAAAGATTCGCAAGATTTCTCCGGGACTCTCTTTGCAGGATTATCGCGTGATTCGCGATGACGTAAACGACGTTGTCGCCGCAACCCCTAGGAAGCGGATGGTTCCTTCGAAGACCCTCCCGAAATCACAGCAAGATCCGCCGACCGTGTACGGGGTCAATCCCGTCTATCTTAAAATCGCGGGACTGCAGATGTTGCAAGGAAGATTCTTCAGTGAGGATGAAGAAACCCGCGGCGCGCCGGTGACCGTGCTGGGCGCCGCCGCCCGGTCGAGCCTGTTCGGTTCCAGCGATCCGGTCGGACAGTATGTGAAAGCGAACGAAACGTGGTTTCGAGTGATCGGCGTGGCCTCGCCGCAACTCAGTTCACAAACCGAAGTCGCGGGCGTGCCCACGCAGGACCTCAACAACATCATGTACGTGCCGCTGAACTCGGCGATTCTGCGGCTCGAGGACAACTACAGCGACGTGCGTGATGAGATCGATGGAATCTATTTGAATATTCGCGACGACGCGGACATGGCGTCTGTCGCGCAAGTCGTGCGGGCGATTCTGGATTCGTCGCATCATTCGGCCGGAGATTTCAGCGTCATCGTGCCCGCCGAACTGCTCGCCGAACAGAAGCGCACGGAACGGTTGTTCAACGCCGTCATGGTTGCGATCGCCTCCATTTCTCTGCTGGTCGGCGGCATCGGGATCATGAACATCATGCTGGCCAGCATCCTGGAGCGGACCCGCGAGATTGGGGTTCGTCGCGCGGTGGGAGCACGCCAGTCCGACATTATTCGCCAGTTCGTGGTCGAGGCTATGCTGATTTCCTTTGTAGGCGGAAGCTTCGGCATTATGTTCGGCTTCGTGATGTCGCGCTTGATTGCATGGCTCGCAGGTTGGTCGACCATTGTGACGCTGAGTTCCATCCTGCTGGCCTTTATCGTTTCGATCACGGTGGGACTTGTTTTTGGGATTTACCCTGCAGTCAAAGCCGCACGCCTCGATCCGGTGGAAGCAATTCGCTGGGAGTAAGCGCCGCGGCAAATCATCTTCACCGCACGAGCCAACACAACCTTGGAGGAATCGAAGAATGAAATATTCTCGCCTGGGGCTCTCCGCTTGCTTTCTGCTGCTCTTCATTTTGCATTCTGCTGCGACGCTGTACGCTCAACAAGGCGAGGGATACGCCGACCTGCTCACCCCGCAGGTTCGCTCAGACAAATTAGGAGCGCCCGAGCATTTAAGAAATTACCTGGTGGACGGAAAGCTCAGGCTCGGCCTGCGCGATGCCGTCGTCCTCACGCTGGAGAACAACAGCTTCGTGAGGATTCAGGAGACGCAGGTGGAATTCTCCAAATTCGCCCTGCTGGGCGCGCATGCGCCTTTTGACCCTGTGCTTACGAGCGCGTACAACATTACCAGCACAACTACTCCACCCTTCAGCCAGCTGCAAGGAACTGGAACAGCACCGACCGTCAACTCCACAACACAATTCGCGCAGTTCAACTATGCCGAAACTTTTGAAACCGGCACTAACGTACAGGCAGGTCTGAACAGCAACAACAATTACACCAACAACTCGTTCAATATTTTCAATCCCTATATCAGTTCGGCACTGAATTTCCAATTCACCCAACCGCTGCTGAGGAATGGATGGCTGTTTGCCAATCGAGCCCCTTTGATGATCGCCCGGCGGAATCTTCAGCAATCGCGCGCCAACTTCGCCGCTGAGGTGAACAATAACGTTTTGCAGGCCGTGACGCAGTACTGGACCGTTGTGGAAGCCGAAGGAAACCTGCAGGTGGCACGAAGCTCCATGGACGCAGCCGAGGCCACGTATAAGCGGGACAAGCGCGCTCTAGAACTGGGCGCATTGCCACCTCTCGACATCTACCGATCGGAGTCGCAGGTCGCGTCGCGTCGCGTACAGGTGATCCAGAGTGAATACGCGCTGAAACAAGCCCAGGACGCGCTTCGCATGACCATTGGCGCTGATCAGGATCCATACTTTGAAGCCCTCGATCTCGAACTCACGGAAAAACCCGAACCTGACGGTGAACTGCGTGCTATCGATACCGGCGATGCGTTGCAGCGGGCGCTGACCAAGCGCCCGGAGTTTGATGCCGCCCGCGCCGCTCTCGCCAACGACCAAACTCGAATTCGTTTGGCGCATAACCATTTGTTGCCCGAACTGGATTTGACCGGCGCATACAGCAGTAACGGGCTGGGAGGCACACAGTTCAACGGAGCGGGTCAGAAGATCACGAGTTCCTCGCTGAATCAACTTTTCGGCTTCAACTACCCGACATATTACGCGCAGTTGTCGGTAAGCCTGCCACTAAGGAATCGGAGCGCGAAGGCGGAAATGGGGACCGCGCTGGTTTCGCGGCGCAGCGATCTCTACAACGAGCGGCAGATCCGCGAGCAAGTCACGCTCGATGTCAGCAACGCCGTCCATCAACTGGAGCAGGCAAAGCTCAGCATCGCCGCCGGCAAAGACGCGTTGAATCTCGCACAGAAGACGATGGCTGCGGAACAGCGCAAGTACGATCTTGGTTCAGAAACGATCTTCTTCGTGCTGGAAGCGCAAACCGAACTGGCGAGCGCTCAGCTAGGCCTGCTGCAGGCTGAAGTGAACTATCAGCTGGCGGTTGCCGGGGTCGATCATGCCACCGGCGAACTACTGGAGCCCTATCACGTGCAGATCGCCGAACTCGCACACTAGGTTCTACAGCCACGGCTGTCACGGCTTCCCCACCGCCAGTCAAACGAAGTAAACTATATTTCCGACCGTGCGAAAGTGGCGGAATTGGCAGACGCACCAGACTTAGGATCTGGCGGGTAAAACCGTGGGGGTTCGAGTCCCCCCTTTCGCACCAGGATTCTGCTCTCCATTAAGGTTTTACTGCCACCCAGAATTATTCGACCCTCCAAACGCAATACAGCCAGACACCTAGTGGGAACTACGGAAGTGTGAACTAGAATGTCGTCATGAATTTTGCTGACTTGGTTCTCGGGCGTCCGCTTGCAACCGAAGATGAACAAGCCGAAAGGATTGGACCCATAAAGGGTATCCCAATCTTTGGACTCGATGCGCTGAGTTCAGCAGCCTACGGTCCCGAAGCCGCGTTGACTCTTCTGATTCCGTTGGGAATGGCCGGCGTAGTTTACATCTGGCCGATCACGATCAGCATCGTCGTTCTACTCGCCATTGTCTACATTTCGTATTGCCAAACCATCGACGCATATCCGCAGGGCGGAGGCTCTTACACCGTTGCCAGCGAGAATCTGGGAGTAGGGGCAGGGTTGCTGGCGGCGGCTTCGCTCATGGTCGATTACGTGCTGACCGCGGCCGTTGGAATTTCCGCCGGAGTGGGTGCGCTAGTCTCAGCTGTTCCGTCGTTGCAGCAGCATACACTGGTAATCTGCCTTGGAATCCTGGCAGTCCTAACCGTTATCAATCTGCGCGGTGCGCGCGAGACGGGCGGGGTTTTTATGATCCCCACTTATTTGTTCATCGCCTGCATGCTGGGAATGATCGCCTTAGGAATGTTTAAGGGGATCGCGGCGCATGGACATCCCGTTCCGGTAGTAGCGCCGCCGAGACTGATGCAGGCAACGGCGGGCTTTGGCATGTGGCTACTGTTACGCGCCTTCGCTTCCGGATGCACAGCTATGACCGGAGTCGAAGCGGTAAGTAATGGCGTCATGGCTTTCAAGGAGCCGACCTCCAAATATGCGCGCCTGACTTTGACGATCATCATTGCAGTTCTCATGGTAATGCTGTTGGGGATCGCTTATCTGGTGCGAACTTACGGCATTGCCGCCACGGTGCCTGGGGAAAAGGGCTACCAGAGTGTGCTCTCACAATTGCTGGCGGCGGTCTCCGGGAAAGGCGCTTTTTATTGGACCAGTATTGTCTCGATTCTGGTCGTGCTGTCTCTGTCAGCGAATACCGCGTTCGCCGACTTTCCGCGCCTTTCCCGGGCAATCGCGCTCAACGGATTTCTGCCGCACGCGCTCACCCTGCGTGGGCGACGACTCGTGTTCACGGAAGGGGTCTACGCCCTCGCGATCCTCACTGCCCTGCTTCTGACGATTTTTGGCGGAGTCACCGATCGCCTGATCCCGCTCTACGCGGTGGGCGCGTTTATGGCGTTTACTTTGTCGCAGGCCGGCATGGTTATGCACTGGAAAAGAGTAGGGGGCGCAGGCGCCCATCGCAACATGCTGTTGAATGGACTCGGCGCTGTTGCTACGGCGATCACCTTAACCGTGGTCTTGATCGCCAAATTTACGGAAGGCGCCTGGATCACGATCGTCTTGATTCCTGCGATGATCCTGATGATGAGCGGCGTGAAGCGCCATTACGGCAGGGTCGAGAGGCTGACCAACACCAATATTCCAGTCAACACGGAAGGTCTTTGCGCACCCATCGTTGTGATTCCCATCGACCGCTGGAGTCTCGTCTCGGAAAAAGCTCTACGCTTTGCCTGGAGTCTTTCTACTGAAATCCAGATCCTTCACGTGGAATGCGGCGAAGAGACCGACAGCTTGTGCAGAAATTGGGCCAGATTGGTGGAAACTCCGGCGAAGGAAGCCAATCTTCCAGTTCCTGAATTAGTACTGCTGAAATCTCCGTTCCGATTCATAGTCAAGCCGATTGTGGAATACGCGTTGAAGTTGGAGAGCGACAACCTCGACAAGCATGTCGCAGTTGTATTGCCAGAACTGATGGAACGGCGATGGTATTACGTGTTGTTGCATAATCAGCGATCTTCCGCGCTGAAAGCGCTCTTGTACTTTCAAGGCAGCCAGCGGATTACGGTCATCAATGTCCCCTGGTACCTTAGCTGAACAGATTTGCCCTACCTCAGAGAAGATCATGAACGAGCAGGAACTATTGCGAGAAGCTTTCGAAGAGGCAAGGAGAGGACTGCAAGAAGGGGGATTGCCGATCGGTTCGGTTCTGGTCGACAAGCAAGGAGGGATCGTGGCCCGGGGCCATAACTTGCGAGTGCAGAGCGGAGATCCCACTGCCCATGCCGAAACCGTTTGCCTTCGCAATGCCGGCCGCAGGCGAGATTGGTCGGAGTTGACGTTGGTCAGCACGCTTAGCCCCTGCATCATGTGCACCGGCACGGCTTTGCTGTTTCGTATCCCCCGCATCATCATCGGAGAAAATCGCAATTTCAAGGGCGCGGAAGATCTTTTCCGCCAACACGGAACCAGCGTTATCGTCCTCGACGATGCCGAATGCATCGCGATGATGCGCGACTTTATCAGCGCGCACGCAGACTTGTGGAATGAGGATATCGGGAGATGACGAACGGTTCAGGCAATCACCGCGTAGGAGTCTGCTGTTCCGGCTTCGACGGCGCAACCGTCTCACTGGCGGGAAGAGCAGTTTTCAGGTCCCACTTGCACAGCGGGCAGCGCGTTGCCACTGAGTAAACGATACGGCCGAAGGTTACGCATCGGGGATTAGGACAAGTTCTCATCCTGGACCTCCAAGCCGCCGCAAAAAACGATGTCTCGATTGTTCTGCTACGAACGCAGCGCCTCGACAAAGACACACTAGCACGAGCCCTCAAGACCGCATGAGCTTCTTTTCCGTTTCCGAAGATTGATTTTTTTTCTGGCGCGACTCTCTCCGTGTTCAGTTCTAAGACTCTCGGCAACTGTTATACAATCGCACCCCAATCTGTGTGGCCGACAAAGGAGCCTTCCCGCCGATGCAACCAACACCGCCAGGGGATTCCCTGAGCGCCGACTTCGGATTGCGCCGCGGAATACTGTCTCCCATGGAGACCCTGGCGCAGTCCGTTTCCACGATGGCGCCCACCACGACGCCTGCGGCAACGATTCCGCTAGTTTGCGCGCTAGCGGGCAACGGGACGTGGCTCGCCTACGTGCTGGCTACTGTCGCCATTTTTCTCGTAGCTTTGTGCATCGCCCGCTACGCCCGTCATTCGGCTTCACCAGGATCGCTCTACACGTACGCGTCCATGACCTTGCCGCCCTGGCTCTCAGCCACCGTCGCCTGGAGCTTGCTGCTCGCCTATGTGGCCACGGGCTCCAGCGTGATTGGCGGCTTTTATCACTATGCGAACTTGTTGCTGCACGATGCCACCGGGCACGTTTTTTCCGCCGTAATGCTGTCGTTGCTGGTCACCGGAGTTTCGATCTGGATTGCCTGGCGCGACGTTAAGATTTCCGCGCGGCTCATGTTGTGGATCGAAGCGGCCTCGGTTTCGGTGATTGTGATCGTGGTAGTTCTCCTGCTTTTTCGTCACGGCTGGCACGTAGATGGGGACGAACTTCACCTGCGTGGCATGACGGGAAGCGGCCTGCGCCTGGGGCTGGTATTGGCGCTGTTCAGTTTTGTGGGTTTTGAAAGCGCAACGACGCTGGGCGCTGAGGCTCGCGATCCTTTGAAAACGATTCCTCGCGCTGTGATTCAGAGTTCCATACTGGCGGGAGCGTTCTTCACGGTGTGCGCGTACGCCGAAGTATTGGGGTTTCACACGGCCGGACAGGATCTCGGAGCGAGCCAGGCCCCAATGTATGTGCTGGCGGAAGTGGGCGGCGTGCCGGTACTGGGGCTACTGATCGATATTGGCGCACTAGTAAGCTTGTTCGCAGGCACGCTGGCCTGCATCACGGCAGCCGCTCGCGTGCTGTTGCGCATGGCGCATGACGGCCTCGCACATGAATGGCTGGGCACGACTCACGCCCGCAACCATACTCCGGGACGCGCCGTGGTCATCACCGGTATAGCTGCCGTGGCTCCGGTCGTTGCGCTCGCCGCCCGAGGCGCCAACGGCCTCGACGTCTACGGCTGGTTGGGCTCTATGGCCACTTACGGCTTCATCGTGGCCTATGCTCTGGTCTGCGTCGGGCTGCCGCGGTATTTGCGGCAGCATCGAGCATTCAATCCCGGCGCCCGAATCGTTCCATTCCTGGCTGCGATGGCTATGCTGCTCGCGCTGGCGGGCAACCTCTATCCCGTGCCCGAAGGGCCTTACGGCAAGCTGCCTTACATCTATCTCGCCTACCTGATTGCCGGACTGGGATGGTTCATGGTTCGAGCGCGAAGCAACAGGATAGTCTTGGCACCGACGATAAAACCCTCTCAGCAGTAAGGATTGACCCATAAAAATTACTGATTCCAGCCAAAAGAATTTTCACTGGGTCTCTACCTTCCGCTTTCGCCGGAGTTCGCGTACATTTGGCGGCATAGTTTTCCACCCTGTTATCTGCGGGCAAGTGCAGAGTAGACCGGCTCAGCGATCACGCACGTACAACGTCACATGCGGCATGTGGTTGGTCGGCCGCCGGGGAATCGTTTTTTCGGAAAGCGTTTCTACTCCTGACGAGGTTCACAATCATGGCGAAGAAAATGAAGCTTGGCGTTTCCTTGCTGGCTGTGCTGTTTCAGCTTGCCGTTTGCGGCCTTGCGCAGCAGACCCTCGGCGGCATCACAGGAACGGTGTCCGACAAGAGCGGCAGCGTGCTGCCTGACACTGCGGTGACCATCGTGGGCGATCAGACCAAGCTGACGCGCACTCAAAAAACGAACGGCAACGGCGCCTACGATTTCGTGAACTTGCCGATTGGCACCTACACTGTCACCGTCGCCCATGAGGGATTCCAAACCGAAAGGTTACCCTCGATCCCGGTGCAGGCCGATCGCACCGCAACGCTGAATGTTTCATTGAAGGTCGGACAGGTTGGCACGACCGTCGAGGTTGAGGCCACGCCTGCCATGAACGCGGTCGACACGACGAACGGCTACGTGCTGGAAGCCCAGCAGATTCAGGAGGTACCTCTACCCACAGGCAGCTTCACCGGGCTGGCGATTCTCTCTCCCGGCGTGAACGCGGAACTCCCAAACGGCACTGGGGTGAACGCCGGATTGGGCAATCAGCCGATCTGGGCTAATGGCCAGCGCGACACCAGCAACACTTTCCTGCTGAATGGGGTCGACGCCAGCAATCTATTCAACGGAAAGAGCACCAGCCAGGTAGCTTCAGCTCGCGTGGTGAACAACACTGGCGTTGCTGGTGCCGGCAGCACCACTGCAGAAATCATTCAGAGCACGGCATCGCCCTACCTCGCCATCGGGCAGGCTTTGCCTACGCCAGCCCCAGAAACAATTCAGGAGTTTCGCGTCAACACGTCCATGTATGACGCGCAACAGGGTTCCACCAGCGGCGCTCACATAGACATGAGTACCGCGTCGGGGACAAACTCTCTTCACGGCAGCGCTTACGTTCATCGTGGAACGGACGCGCTGAATGCCGCACCCTACTTCTACAAACAAGATGCCAACATACCCAACAACCAGAAGGTGCCCCAGTTGCACCGCTACACCGCCGGCGGAACCCTCGGCGGCCCTCTCATCAAGGACAAGCTTTTCGGTTTTGCCAGCTATCAGCATATTCACGCTTCCGACCTGGAGATCGGAACTTCGCGCACGGCGGTGCCGACCGGCCTTACTGACGATCGCAGCCCGGCTACGCTGGCAGCCGTCGACAACGAGAATTTTCGAACGGTCACGGTAAATGGGGTCGTATACCCTTGCAGTACGCCGCCCAATAACACCACACCGTGCCTGACCAGCTGCAGGGTCGATTCCGATCGCCTAACGCCTTGTTGCAACTACAAACTGCCCAACGGCCAGTATTTGTTTCCATCGGCAAATCCGAATTTCACGCCAACCCTGAACTTCCCAGAGAATGTTTTCCTGACGAAGCCGGCCTATTTCATTTCGGACCAGGCCGTCGCCAATCTCGATTATCTGCCCACCGCGAAGGATACGCTCTCTTTGAAGTACTACTATCAGCACGATCCCAGCACAGCGCCCTTCGGATTCTCTTCGTTCGAAGGTTTCACCCAACACCTGGATGCCGGCAGCCAGGTAGCTTCGATCACGAACACGCAATCGATCCGATCGAACTTCAGTGTCGCCGAAGTCTTTGGCTTCATTCGCGAGAAAATCTACAGCACCATTGGGCAGCCTTTCAGTCCGCAAGCGATCGGCATCAACGCCTTCGGCTCTTCCATTTTCCCCGGGATCACGATCGTAGACGATCTGGGTAACGCATCGCCTCTCAACACCAACTTCGTTTTCAACGCCGGCGCCAATATCGGTTCTACCGCCGCTTCGCAGGGCGCATTCACCGGTATTTTTCAGAACCGCTGGATGCCATCGGCAAATGCGATTTGGAACCGGGGCAAACACACTCTGACTTTCGGTGGAAGTTTCTCTTATACGCAGCTCAACGCGCGCGATGAGCGCACCAATACCGGGATGATCGGCTTTACCAATTTTGACAACTTCCTCACGGGCTCACCCATCACCTACACGGCGGACGGCTTCATCACCACGACTTTCCTGCAGGGCGATGCCAACCGCTACTACCGATCGAACGAAACCGGGATGTACCTGCAGGACAAATTTCAGGTTCGGCCGAACCTCAGCTTCAGCGCCGGCATTCGCTTCGACTATCACGGAGGCCTGCAAGAGAAGAACGGCCGCATTTTCAATTTCGATCCCTCGCAGATACAGCTATGACGCAACTACGGACACGATCAATTCCAACGGCTTCATCGTCGCCGGCAACAATCCTGACTTTCCCACCAAGGGTGTCAGCGATTCGACTCTAACCGGCCGGCAATGGGGACTTGCGCCGCGCGTCGGTCTGGCCTGGAGCCCACGGAAGTTCAACGACAAGGTGGTGGTCCGCGCGGGCTGGGGTATGTACTACGATCGCGGGCGAACTCTTCACTTACCTTTCTCCAGGCTTCGCTTCCGGCGTGATTGCTGGCGGTCCGTTCGGCGTGAATCAGATCTCCACCGTGGGTGAATGCGCAGTCTTGCAGTCCTTACGGATATTCGAATTGCAGCACCTTCGAGGCCCCCTGGGGCACGTCGCTCGGTCCGCGCCCAGCGGGCAATCCCGCTGATCTGGTCCTTCCCAACGCGGCGCAATCCAAGGCGGGCTGCCCCTGTTCTCGTTTGCCGATTACAACCGCGCCAACAAACTGCCCTACACCTGAACCAGACGCTCGACATTCAGTGGCAGCCGCGACACGATCTCACCGTCGAGATCGGCTACGTCGGCAATCTCGGCCGTCATGAGGTCGTTCCGCTGCCCTTCAACCAGGCGCGAGATCGCCTCGCCGACTAACCCGATCCGGCCGGGTACTCCGTTCGAGCAGGACTATACTTACGGGTATTCGATCGTCGAAAACACCGTCTTCGCGTATCAATACGATCTAACTCTGCCCAACGGCCAGCCCTACCAGGAAACGTTCGAAGGAGGAAACGTCGATCTGCGCGTCCCCTACATCGGTTATTCCTCCGAGTCGGAGTCTTACACTGCGGCGGGCATCTCGGCCTACAATGCGCTTCAAACCCACGTTGAAAAACGAATGAGTCACGGCTTGCAGGTCGGATTCTCCTACACGTATTCGCACGCGACCGACGAGCAAAGCGCGCTAGGTCTCTTCTACAACGGCAACAACCCGCAAAATTTGCGCTCCGGTTACGGTCTCTCCGACTTCGACCGCAAGCACGTGATGAATTTCACTTACACCTACGAGCTGCCAAAGTTTTTCTCGCTGTCTTCGATCAAGGGCAGGATTGTCGACGGCTGGGCCATCTCCGGTTTGACGGTCATCCAGAGTGGCCAGCCTTATAGCGTCGTCGATTACTCCGGCGCAGTCGGCAGCATCTTCTATGGCGTTAACGACGGCATTACGAATCCGGTCGTTCCGCTCTCCGGCTGTACTCCGAAACAGGCGCTCACCGGGGCCTCGGGTGCAACCCCTGGTTTTCCCGCACTCAACCCTAGTTGTTTCGGCTTGCCTTTGCTAAGTCCGGGTGCCTTGAACGGAGCGATTCCGGGCAACGATCCTTACGAGACGAACTTCATCGACCATGGCGAGCGCAATATTTTCCGTCAGGCCTGGCAGAGGCGCGCGGACATTTCGTTGTCCAAAACCACGCAGATTACGGAGCGCTCTTCTCTGAGATTCACTTTCGATGTCTTCAATCTGACGAACACCGCCAGCTTCGATATCCCGATCGACGATGTCAGCCAGAACATCAACTTCCAGGGTTTCCCTGTCAGGGTCAAGCCGGGACCATTCCACCTTGCGACACGACTACACGTCCCGACGATTTACGTCTGTCCGACACGAGCGGACTCGGAATCACCAACAAGACCATCGGCAGTCCGCGGCAGATCCAGATGTCGCTGCGGCTTACTTTTTGAAACGCTAGCGGTGAGTCAGGCAAGGTTTGTCAGGCGAGTCCAAGGCTGGCTGCCGCAGTATCAACAATCGTCTTGCCGATCGCTAGTGACGCCGTCGCCGCCGGCGAGGGAACGTTCAGACGTGCAGAACGTTGCCGGAACGCACAAATTGGAAATCGTCCACTAACGCGCCGTCGGGCTTAAGGGCCTGGGCGCGCACGCCGGAGCCGCCGGGAACCAGATCTTTCTCGCCAACCTCCGGAACCAAGCGCTGCAGTGCGCGAACGAACATCGGTTTCGACAGAGAACGCCGAAATTCGTCGAAACCATTCCGCCAATGCTGCCGGGCCATGCGCCAGAAACCCGGAAAAGCCAGCGACGAGGCCAGGTCGCGCACGCTAATGTCGCGGTGCCGATAGCCCTCTCGCGCCAGCGCTAGAACGGCATTGGGGCCAGCGTCCACCTTGCCCGAGATGCGGCGCGTGAAGTGCACGCCGAGAAATGGAAAGCGCGGATCGGGCACGGGATAAATTAACGCCCGCACCAGCGAAGCGCGCTCTGGCACCAGATCGTAATACTCGCCGCGGAAAGGGACGATCATGACGCCAGGTTCGTCGCCTGCCATCCGGCTGATGCGGTCGCTATACAGTCCGGCGCAGTTGATGAGTGAGGTGGTAGAAAACGCTCCGCACGAAGTTTCGACCACGATGTCGTTCGCGAGACGACGGATACCAGTGGCTGCCGCGGATGTGAGCACCGTGCCGCCGTGTGCCGAAATCAACTCCGCATACTTCTCACACACTTTGGCGTAGTCCGTGATTCCCGTTGACGGCACGACCAAAGCCTGAATGCCGGTCGCGTGAGGTTCAATTTCTCGCAACTCCTCCGGGCCGATCATGCGCAACCCGGCGAGACCGTTGGCTTCACCGCGCCTGCGCAATTCGTCCAGACGCGGTAGTTCGTCCGCCTTCGTCGCAACAATAACTTTGCCGCAGACTTCGTGGGCGATTCCATGCTCGCGGCAGAACTCGATCATGGCCGCGGCTCCGCTGACGCAAAGACGAGCCTTCAGCGAGCCCGGCTTGTAGTAGACGCCCGAGTGGATCACACCGCTGTTGTGTCCGCTCTGGTGGCGCGCGACGCGGTCTTCCTTCTCCAGGAGCAACAAACGTAAATGAGGGAAGCGCCGCGTGATTTCGAGCGCGACCCCCAGCCCCACGACGCCGCCGCCGATGATGATTACGTTGTAACGAGAATCGGTCATCAAAAAGATGGATAGATGGATGGAACCGCGAGCTTGTCCCTTGAGTCAGTGAGCTTCTCGCGCCGACCCGACCCGCAAGCTTTCACTGCGGCGTCCGCCGGGAGATGATCATACGCGGGACGACGTCTCTCTGTCAGTGGGCTATTCGATTAGTCGACGATCAGATTCACTGTCGTGCTATGGCTGAGTGAGCCGGAGGTGCCAGTTACGATGATCCCGTAAGTAATGGGGGTGCTGCCGGTACCATTCCCGCCTCCGCTACCGTTGCTGACTCCGCCGCATGAAAGCAGCGACAACATCAACAGAAGCAGCATCGCGATGGAACCGAAGATTCGGGGCTTCAGCTTCCCGGATACCTGGCGCACGGCACTCCAACTGAATACGATTCCCGGCAGCAGTAGCCACAGCGCATAGAGGGTCGATTGGTGGCGGGAAGACCACCGCGAATTGGCCGTCGCTGACGTGGTTGAAATGGTCATGACTACATTCACCCCCTGGATACCTGGAGACTGCGGTGCAGAGGGATTGAACTGACACTGCGCGCCCGCAGGGAGTCCACTTGAACAGGAAAGAGTCACGGCACCCGCGAATGAGGAGCCCTGTGGATTGGGTCCAACAATCAACTGGTATGCGCCGGTGGTCTGTCCTGCTGTCACCGTCTGGCTAGGGGTGGTCGAACTGACCGTGAAATCGGGGATGACGGTGAACGTTAGAGGCGGTTTGAGTGTGTGGCTCGGCTGTCCAGACGAGTCGGCGACTGTCAGGCCGATGTTATAGGCGCCGGGCGCAGTATTGTTAGGCATGTTATTAACAGAAATGGCGAGCGTCGACGCCGTATTCGCAGTCGTCTGAATCGAGGTCGGCGAGACTGAGCAGTTCGCCCCTGGAATCGCGCTCGCGTCGCAACTGGCATTCAACAAGCTACCGTAATTGGGCGTCACCGACACTTTGGCTGTCGGCTGTGATCCTGCATCGACGTTGGCCGGGAAAGGCTGGATCACTGCAAGTTGAAAATCGCCGCTGCCGACAACGGGATTCGTCACAATCAGCGACACGGTCGCTGAGCGCGAAAGTGCACCAGACACTCCGGTGACCGTCACCACAGAGGTTCCGGCTGGAGTTGTCGCGGCGGTGGAGATCGTCAAAATCGCGGCGACGGAAGTGGCGCCGGGAGTGACTGGGTTCGGACTGAAACTGCATTGCGCTCCCGGAGGAAGTCCTGAGCACGAAAGCGTGACAGGATTTGCGAAGGCTGCACCCACCGGCGTAACTGTCAAGTTGTAAGCACCTGTTGTTCCTCCGGCAGTCACGGTTCGGCTCGCCGTTGAAGAAGTGACAACGAAGTCCTGAACGGTGAGAGGGAAACACAAAGCTGTGATTGGGTATACCCGAACTGTCTTGAACATTGACGCTCACGTTGTATGTTCCAGGAGCTGCATTGCTGGCGGCGGTGATCGTGGCCACCAGTGGTACTGTGGATCCGGCGCTGACTACCGTCGGACTCGGGGACACGATGCAAGTTGTGCCCGGCAATGAAATAACGCTGCAAGTCGAGGTGACGTTGCCGCTGTAGTAAGTCGATGCAGCAACCGTCACACCGGCATTCCCCTGCGTGCCCGGTCCAAGCGTGAGCGATTGCGGACCAGTCACCTGGAAATCTCCGACATTAAAAGGGATCTGCAGCGTGTGCGTGGTCGTTCCGGAAATCCCCTGCACAACCATCTGATAGCTGCCGGCGCTCAGGGACGTGGCATTCACTGTGATAGACGCGGTGGTCGGAATTGAGGTCACTGACACTGGGCTTACGCTGCAGCTGCCAGCTCCAGAAGTTAGAGAACAGGTCAGGCTGATTGTGCCGGTAAATCCATTGGACGCGGTCACGCTGATTGGTCCGCTGGTAGTGGTACTTCCTGCATTTACCACGGGGAAAGAACCTGTCTCGCTCAGCGCAAAGACGCCGAGAATATGCAGCTCGGCCCCCGCCGCGTGTATGGTGTGGTTCGCATCGGAACCCACGCCTTGTACGTTGAAATAGTAATCGCCAACCGCTCCACCCGCGTCGACAGAAAACGAAGTATTGATTCCGGGACTTAGCGGAGACTGCGGCGAAGAGCACGTACTCGGCGCAGGAGTGGCGCCGGCCACGCAACTTAACGTCACCGTGCCGGTATACCCGTTCAGCGCCGCTGCCGTTCCCATGAAGGTCGCGGTCCCGCCAGCGGAGATTGTCAGCGGCGAGTTGGTCACGGAAATCTGGAAGTCCGGTATCGCGGCAAGATTGAATTGCCAAATGCCGCGGCCATAGGTGGAGGCCCTCAACAGCTGCTGGCCGCCGGAAGCGAAGATTCCGAGGGCCGTGACTGCAACGTTAGGGAGAAAGCCTGACGAGGTTGTGCCGGGGTTCGGTCCAACCTCTGTCCAACTGGGAGAGGAAGTTGAACTGGCAAAGACACCCACATCGGTTGCGACGTACACCTGAGACAATGCAGGATAGACGACTACCGCATTGGCCGGCGAGTCGGGAAGATTCCCGGTGAAGTCGATCCAGGCGGCCCCGGCGTTCGTGGTTTTCCAGACGTGTCCCGTCCCTCCCGTAAAACCCATCACTGTCACGTAGGCGGTATGCCCAGTCGTATCCGACGAATCGATAGAGGCACCCGATACCGGGAACTGATTCGGATTGATGCTTCCCTGCGGACCATTGTCAGTAACATCGGCGAAAGCGGAAACTCCAGCGGTAGCGTCGCTGGTGACCCAGACCCGGCCACCCGCAGGCGTGGAAACAGGTCCCTCCAGCGAGCCGAGTCCGCTGGTGGTGGCATAAATAACTCCAGAACCGTTGCTGTCAGTCTGACCCCCCGCAGCCAGGGCGCGCACCTGATTAACCTCACTGCCCGAACATGTTCCAGAGCCCAAGGTATCGAAGTTTGGGCTCAGCACCGTAAAAGCGCCGCCGGCGCGAGACCCGCGCCACACCCGGCAAGTACCGACCAGCATTGCCGTCGACGAATTGGGATCGAGAATGTAGGGAAAATAAAAAGCGCCGTCGTCTCCCCCAACCATGCTGCTGGTGACCACGAAATTAAAACCACTATTGTTGCAGTTCACCCCACTCGCACAGAGTTGCACCCCCAAGCCGCCGGGAGGAAGGTCGGGGTTCGAGGCATACCAATTTAATGGAGTACCGGGATCAATCGCGTTATAGCCCCCATCGCCGCCGAGAACATTGCCCCAGCTTAGGCTCGTCGTCGCCGCGGCAGTCGCCGGGGATCCGTTATCCTGCGTTCCGCCCAGCAACGTGTTCGAGTCAGTGGGGTGTTGCGAAAAACTGACGAACTGGGTCATCGATCCCAGATTCTGATTGAGATCGTCAAACTGATTCGTGCCCGCGCAAGAACCGGTATTGAGTCCGGAAAATCCATTGAGTGCTCGGTAAATGCCTCCATCGTTAGCGAAATATAGCAGCGCGTTGCCAGAATCTGCGCCCGAGGTCGGAATGGCATAAGCCAGCGCGTGCTGGTCGGGATGCACGTGCGCCGACGCGCCGATGGGGTCGCATCCGTAAACGTGCGTGAGGTTCATGAACGGCGATGCGGAGCAGGCGGGATTCTGAGTCGTGATGCCGCACTTATAAATATTGATCGCTCCGGCGTACAAGTCTGTGGCGCCTCCGTTCGGAACCGCCAGCAGTTCCAGGTTGTAGGAGCCCTGCTGCACGCCGCACCCGTAAACGTCTCCACAATTCGTGATCGCAGCATCTGAGATCGCGGTCCACGACACGCCTCCGTTGAGGCTCTGCCAAATCCCGCCGTCGACGGAACTGCCGTTCGAAGCGAGGGAAATGAACCAGGCAAACATCTCGTTGCGGCCCGGGACGACAGTGATTTCTGCACGATAGATAGGGCACGCGTAATTGTTCGACGTGGATTGTGGCGGGCACGCTGCGGTGCTCAACGACGTCCCGGCAGGTTGCATTGCGAGGCGAGTCCAGTGACTCCCGTCCGGCGAAGAATAAAACCCGTGGTAGCGAACCGCCGCGAAGAACAGTCCAGCGCTGGCGTTGTAAACCACGGATGTGGTCGACGTAGCATCAGTTGCGCCACCCGGATCGACCAGCGCGTTATAGGTCCAGGTCAGTCCGGCATCGAGCGAAGTGTAGAGGCCGCGCCTAGTATTGGCAGTGACTGCGCCGTCGACGATGCCTTCGGATGTGGTGGCCATGGCGGCAACCACTGTATTCATTTGTCCGCTCATCGTGCTGAATGCCATGCGCGTCCCACCGAGTCCACTGAAAGACAGCGCGCCGCCGTTCGCGGTGGGAATCAGAGCCCACGTGTTTCCGGCGTCCGCCGAGCGCAGTATCCCAAGCCCGAAATACGAATCACCGGAGTTGTCCGCTTCCCCGGTGGCGGCTAGAATTACCGTCTTTGTCGGATCGGCATTGCCGGGTTGTATCGCGATCGCGCCAATCGACAGCGTGGCTTGATCGTCGGTGACGGGATTCCAAGTCACGCTGCTCGCCATATTGTGGGCCGCATTGGTCGACTTCCATACTCCACTCTGGGCCCCCCCAATGTAGATCGTATTGCCCGTCGGGTCGGCCGGATCGATAGCAATCGCGGTTGCGCGTCCGGAAACCTGTCGGTAGTCCTGCGTACCGTTGCCGCTGGCGTCCGAGGCCAATGGCATGGGACCTAACGGTACCCAAGGGACTGAGGAAGACACGGTATGTCCGCCGGCGGGAGCCGTTCTGGCAAGGGCCGAGGCGTGCTGCGCGCGCATCTGCAGCTTGGCCTGATAAGCTCGGCGGCGAAGTTCAGCAGACGGTTTCCCGTGGACCAGACGCCCGCGAAAGAACCATTCGTTACGCTCTTTGAGGTGATCCCCGTCGGAATCAGGGATCGGATTCTGCTGAACGTTCTGTTTCGCGCCTTGCGCGTGCACGCTCAAAACCGCAGAAACGCAACCTGCAGCGAGCGCTAGCACTCGCAACCAGCAAAACAAACGACGGCTTAGCATGGTGATCTCCCGCCAGTATCGAGAGCAAACGCGGACGAAGCAACGCAAAAGCGCTGTCCCAAGCCGGTACTGGACCACTTTGGGAAAATGCCGATAGCACGAGTGGGCGCACGAAATGCTCTTGCCCTGTACAATCTGCTTCTCATGATCGCTTGCGCTGGAGTAACGAGAGTGAAACGGCTCCCTGCGAGTGCGCGGTTCACCTTCTGCATATTCTTTGCGGTGTGGTTCGCCCTGCTTGCAACCTCGGGTGCACTTCCCTATGGCAATTGACTGGCAAGCCTTCTGGCTGACGCTACAACTCGCGATCACCGTGTCAGCCCTATTACTGATGCTGGGTCTGCCGATCGCCTGGTGGATTGCGTTTTCCCGCTGGCGCTGGAAATTCTTAGTAGAAGCCGTGGTGGCGCTTCCCATCGTGCTTCCCCCGACGGTACTCGGGTTTTACGTGCTGGTGGCGCTCGGACCGCGCAGTCCACTGGGGCGCTGGTGGATTGCTCTCACCGGGCATACTCTGGCTTTCACGTTCAGCGGACTGGTGATTGGTTCGATTCTCTACAGCCTGCCGTTCGGTGTGCAGCCCTTCGCCGCGTCGTTCGCCAGCGTAGATCGCAAACTGATCGCGGCTTCGGCCACGCTGGGCGCTTCCCCGCTGCGCACTTTTTTTCGCGTCATCGCGCCGCTCTCCATCCCCGGATTGATCACCGGTACGGCCCTCAGCTTTGCCCACACCATGGGCGAGTTCGGAGTTGTACTCATGGTGGGAGGAAACATTCCCGGCGTCACCCGCACTGTATCCATTGATATCTTCGACCGGGTACAAGCTTCCGACTATGCCGCCGCCAGTCAGACCGCGCTACTGCTTCTCGTGTTTTGTTTCGCGGTGCTGGCCGTCGTGTATAGCGTCAATCGCAAAGCCTGGCTCGTGGGACCGGTAAAATAACCTCGGATCAACCTCGCCAACTTTCCGCCTGTCGTCCTGAGCGGAGTGGAACGATTCATTCCCTAGGCTGCGGCCTTGGCTCATCGAGAGTTTCACGCTTGTCCCACGGGCCTGAACTTTGCCAACACCAGCAAGGCTCCCTAGAATGAAGTGCGATGAATGAAACTCGCGCAATCGGTTCCGCAGAAGTCGCGACCGCGTCGTCGGGCCCCTCCCTAGCCGAGGAACGAGGCAGAGAACGGGCAGATCAGCGGCTGGAAGTTCTTCTCTGCAAGCGACTCCATTTTCAGGGGCGCGAGTTCCTCTTAGAAGTTCATTTCCAGACTGAGCCCGGCTTTACCATTTTGTTTGGCCCCTCCGGAGCCGGCAAGACGACTCTGCTCGATTGCGTCGCCGGTTTGGCCAAGCCAGATTCCGGCCGGATTGCCATCGGTGACCGCGTCCTGTTCGATGCCGAGCAAGCCATAGATCTCCCAGTGTCGAAGCGCTGCGTAGGATACGTATTTCAGAGCCTTGCCCTATTTCCACACTTCACTGTCGAGAAGAATGTCCAATACGGCCTCGCGCATTTTCCGCGGGCAGAGCGTACAACGCGAGCATCCGCGATTCTGCGGGCATTTCGTATTGCCCATCTCGCCAAGCGCTACCCGCGGGAAATATCTGGTGGAGAAAGCCAGCGCACGGCCCTGGCCCGGACCTTGGTGACCGACCCAGCGGTGCTGCTTTTGGACGAACCCCTCGCCGCTTTGGATGCGCCAACAAAAGCCAAGATCATTGACGATCTGCGGCAGTGGAACCAGGCTCACCGCATTCCCATCCTTTACGTCACCCACAACCGCGAGGAAGTCTTTGCGCTGGGCGAACGCGTAATCGTCCTGGATGCCGGGCGCATCGTGTCGAACGGCACTCCGCACGAAGTGATGGACGCGCCGCAGCAGGAAACAGTCGCTCAACTAGTAGGTTTCGAAAATATTTTCGATGCCGTTGTGGAGACGGTCAGTCCTCAGCGCGGCACAATGACTTGCCGTATAGCGGGAGACGGCGGTCCGGTGCTGCTCGAAACCCCGCTGGTTCGAGGAGGCGTGGGCTCGGCACTGCGCGTAGGAATCCGCGCGGGCGACATTCTGCTGGCAACCGCGCCGCCGGTTGGGCTGAGCGCGCGCAACGTGATCCCTGGGCTCATCACCTCGCTCGAACAGCGCGATGTAATCGTTTCCGCGCGAGTGAAGTGCCGCGTCGAAATGGAAGTCCATCTCACGCTGGCCGCGCGCGACTCGCTGCAACTCGCACCCGGCCGCGAGGTGTGGCTGGTGATCAAAACGCACTCCTGCCATTTGATGCAGCGATAGGCAGGGCATTGTTCATCCCTTCAGCATTCTGGATTTCACTCTGCTCCATCTCAATCACCGCAACCCATTGTCCCTTTCGCTCTTCCGAAAACACAACCCGTCCTCCGAGAATCCGCGCCGCGGCCGCTGCTGGCAAGTCGCGGTGGAAGCCGAAGAATCGTTTCTTCAAATTCTCCCAAGCCTTCCAACGATCCAGCAGCGGACGCGCGGGCTCATATTTCGTCGAAAACACCAGCGCAACCTCGAAGTGCGAGCGGAACTCTGCCGCCGAGAGTACTTCCTCCAGAGAAAAATCCTCGATGCGCACGACTTGTACCGGCCGCGTAACGTAACCCAGCCAGGGACGCGTCAGTTCGTCCGAAGCCGGCCACGCCGTGAGCGCATGCGCCATGGGATATTGAGCCTCGAGGAAGCGTTCTCCGTCCTGGTGCAAGACGACGTAATCACGGTAGGCGAGATTGTCCTCCGGCGAAAATCCGTACGGGGGATTCCAGAACCATGCGACCACGAAAGCGACTGCAACTATAATCACAGCCGCGGACCAATAGCGCAGCCGCCTGCGAAGCGTGGAGACAGCAACGATGATCACGAGCGGCACCGCCGGCAGCATGTAGCGCGCCAGTACCGCGCCCCCAATCAATGCCATCGCCCCTACGTACGCGGTCACAACCACCAGAAATATCAGCTGCACCGGAATCGTAATGCGCGGACGGTCTATACCGTCATCTTTGATCGGAGGCAGAAACATTGCCAGCAGCATGGCGACTGTCAGCACCCACAAATGCAGATACCCAAATGCCTGCCAAAGGCGGAGAGAAAGAGCAAACAGGAAGCGCCACGGATTAAGAGTGGCCGCGACATTAAAGCGAAAAAATTCGGGGTTGCCGAAGACGTATCCCGTACGCGAATAGTGATAGGTGTACCACAAAGCCAGCGGGAGCAGCGGAAACAGCAACGACACAACACGCCCTGCGGAACGCGCCGCACGCCCTGAATCGGCTCCGTCCGCGCGCTCCCACAGGCGTCGTAGCGCCTCTCGCTTCGGCATGAAGAAACCCAGAATCTCCCAGCCCGCCAGAGCCACCGGCGCGAGAATCGCGGTTTCTTTTGCCAGAGCCGCTACCGAGAACCAGATTGCGACGGCAAATGGTCGATCGTCGAGATACGCCGAAAGACCCCAGAACGTGAGTCCTGCGGCCGCTAGATCCACCTGAGCCAGAGAGCTCTGCGCGAAAAAAACTGGATACAATGCCGTGCACCATGTGGACGCAATCGCCACTTGCAGATTCGCCGCGCGTTCCGCCAGGCGAAACACTCCCAGCAACGAAAATGCCGCCACCATCAACATGGCGGATCGCGTGACCATTGGCGCATACCCCACGCACTTCCACCACAGAGCGATCCAGCCCAGCACCAGCGGCGGATGGGCATTCGACAGGGTCGTGTGCGGAATGAGACTCCCGCTCAACCACAGATCGCGCGCGGCGGGTATGTAGTATCCAGCCTCGTCCCAGAAGTAAGGAAGCTGCAGGAGGGGAAGATGCAACAGAAAAATGGCAACAAAGATGACGGCGAACACGAATGCTGGATGCGGGCTGCTCGAACGCATGGGAGAAGTCATTCTATCCGCGGTAGCGTCGCTCTCGAAACCATGCTCCGTCCGTAGAGACGTTGCTTGCAACGTCTCTCTATCCATGATCCGGAATGCTGGCGGCCGAGACGCAGCAGGCTACGTCTCTACAACAACGCGTCAGCTAATGCACCGGTCCTTGCGCACCCATACGCGGGTCGAGCTTGATCTCCCCGAAAGCGCTCTCGTAGCCCCCTACGTTCTGCTGGAGAAGGCCCAGCAACGCCTTAGCCTGCTGCGGGCTCAAATAAATTCCCTGGAAGTTCTTGATCTCCACTTGGGTTTCTGTTTGTTGCTGCAGCGTGCCAAAGACCAGGAAGAAGTCCCAAATATTGACTCGCATCTGCACGCTGTTGGCATAATTCTCGCGGTAGCCGGCGTCGTTGGTTAATTTCACGTTGGGCTGTGTTGGATTATTCATAGGCTGGAAGTGTAAATGAGTTGCCGGCCAGGAAGGAACGGCCCGGTTTTGAGAGCCCACAATTTGGTGCAACTGACGAAAACTGTCAAGCCCTGGATGTTTTGTGGCGGCTCTGGAATGGTTGATCGTCCGCTAGGAAGCGCCTTCGCTGTAGCTCTTTGCTGAAAACAAGGGACTTACAAGCGCCGCCCCTATTACTTTCGGAAGTACCCTGTGGCGGACAAAGTGCGATACAGTCTAGGCTGCTATTTGAAGACGGAAATTGGTGCGGCTATGACCCCAAAGGATCACGAGCTGACGGAAGAAATTGTGCTCCCCGAGCATCTCCTTCCCTTGGAACCGGTACTGGGAGAGGGCGTGTCGGCTCAAGACCTGTGCAAGGTCTTGGCCAAGATTTTCCGTGTGCAACATAACGAAGTCGCGCTGTTGCGCCTGGAGGGCGGGCTGCTGCAATTTATATATCCAGAATACTTGCGCACCTCCGGCGCGATTCCGTTGTCCAGCAAAGCCGTGGCGGCCCACACGGCTTTGAGCAAGAAAGCCGAAATCTTCAATAATTTTGCTCGAGTGAAGCACGCGAGTATCTTTGAAACGATCAAACCCGGCGCCGACGATTCGGACTCACCGGCTCCGCCGGCGCCGATTCAGAAGCTGATGTCAGTACCCATCATGGACCGCGATTCGGTAGTGGTGGGCGTGATTCAAATTTCGCGCAAGGGGCTGGATTCGAAGTTTGCGCAAGATTTCAGCCGTGAAGACCTGCACGACTTGGAGTTGGTGGCAGGCCTCCTGGCCACCGCCCCAGCCCTGATCACGAACTAGCCCTGGAATTCCTCGGGTCTGAATAATCAATCAATCGAGAAGCACGACAGAGCAGCACCTTTCTCTGCGTCCTTCGCAGCCCCTCAGCGACCGCTCCGATTAACAGCTTTCCTGTCCGCAGATACTCTCAGCCCTTCACCAGAACTCGCAGATCCGTGCCCGTCATTTCGTTTGGCTCGTCGATCCCGAGCATCCCCAGCAAAGTCGGCGAAATGTCGCGCAGCGATCCGTTGGGCTTCAGCCTCAATTTCGCGGCATTTTCCGAGATCACAATAAAAGGGACCGGATTGGTCGTGTGCGCAGTGTGCGGCCCGCCAGTCGCGGGATCGATCATCATCTCCGCGTTACCATGATCCGCAGTGATCAACATCGCCCCGCCTTTTGCCCGCACCGCAGTCTCAATACGGCCCAGGCAAGCGTCCACCACTTCAACCGCTTTGATTGTGGGTTCGATCTTGCCGGAATGCCCGACCATGTCGGCATTGGCAAAGTTCACGATCATCACGTCGAACGTTCCGTCCTCTGTAGCCTTCACCACCGCCTCGGCAATGCCCGCCGCACTCATCTCCGGCTTCAAGTCGTAAGTCGCTACCTTGGGCGATTGCACCATCACGCGCTCTTCCCCGGGAAAGGGTTGTTCCACTCCGCCATTGAAAAAATAAGTGACGTGCGCATATTTCTCCGTCTCCGCCACGCGCAGGTTGCGCATATTCATCCCACCCATGACGTTCGCCAGAATGTTCGCCATTGACTCCGGCGGGATCACCACCGGCAAACTGAAATTCTTGTCATACCGCGTCATGCAGACGTAACGCAGATTGTTCGGCACGTGATCGCGAGGAATCGTCGAATCCAGATCGGCCGCGCCCGGAAGATCGCTTCCACCTTTCTCGTTCAATCCGCTATTGCGGGCGAGAGCGCGCGTAATCTGGCGAACCCGATCGGCCCGAAAGTTGAAGCAGATGCAAGAATCTTCATCGCGAACCGCGGCCAATGCCTGGCCGCGGCTGTCGGTGCACACAAACGGAATCACGAATTCGTCGGTCACGTCTCTGTTATAGGAATCTTTCATCCCCTGTACCGGGTCAGCACACTTTCCGCCTTCCGCATCGGCGAATACCATCGCATTAAAAACTTTGGCAATGCGCTCCCATCGCCGGTCGCGGTCCATGGCATAGTAGCGTCCGCTCACCGTGGCAATCCTGCCGCAGTTGTGCTCGCGCATTTTTTGTTGCAGCTGTTCGAGATATCCAGCGCCGTTAGTGGGCAACGTGTCGCGCCCGTCCATAAAGGCGTGCACGAAGACGCGTTCCAGCCCACTATGTTTCGCCATCCTCAGGAGCGCGTAGAGGTGAGCCTGTTGGGAGTGGACACCTCCGTCTGAAACCAGTCCAAACAGGTGCAACCGGCGTTCGCTGGTGCGAGCGTTCCTCATTGCGTCGACAAGCACGGGGTGCTTGAAGAGATCCCCAGTCCGGATCATTTCGTCGATGCGCGTAATGTCCATGTGCACAATGCGCCCCGCCCCGATGTTGAGATGGCCCACCTCGCTGTTCCCCATCTGTCCCTCCGGTAGTCCCACGAACGGCCCGCTGGTATGAATGAGTGTATTGGGATACTCGCGCAGCAGCCGGTCGTACGTGGGCTTGCGGGCAAGCGCAATCGCATTGGCCTTGGTTTCGACTCGATACCCCCAGCCATCGAGAATGATCAGAACGAGTGGTTTAGGACGGGACATAGATCAGCTTCTAGCTCCTGGCTCTTACCTCCTAGCTCCTAGCTTTTGTGTGTGCAGAGACGGGAAGGGCACTTCAGTCGTGCCACGAAAGCGATTAGATCGTGGCTTTAGCCTCTGAGGAAAACAGAAAAAAAAATCGATGTTGGCCATGTGGATGAAACTTATACGATGTCCTTTACCGGACGCGCGGTCCGCCGCGTCATCGGGTAGTATCTTAATTTAAGACACCACCCGTCATCGCATCTTCGGTACGCATCACAAATCGCGATTATACTCGAACCGGGGGAGACAAATTATGCCGATTAGCTCCTTGCTGCTGCCCGAACTCGATCAGGAAATGAAGAACACGCGCACGACTCTGGAACGGGTTCCTGCCGATAAGCCGGATTTCGCTCCTCATCCCAAATCGATGCCCTTGGGCAAACTCGCGCCGCACGTTGCGCAGCTTGCCGGCTTCGGCTTGACCATCCTCACCACGCCGGAACTGGACTTTTCCAAATCCAGCATCAAACGGTTGCCGTTCGAATCTGTCCCTCAACTGCTGCAGGCTTTCGACGAGGGCGCAGCCGAGGTTCGCACCGCTCTGCAAGCCACGCCGGACAAAGCCTGGACGGAAAACTGGAAGCTCAGCTTCCAGGGCAAGACCATTTTCGAGGGATCAGCGATTCCTGGCTTATCGCGAGATGTTCCTGAATCACCTGGTGCATCATCGCGCCCAACTCGGCGTATATCTGCGATTGAACGGCAAGCCCGTGCCCGGAATCTACGGTCCGTCGGCAGATGATACGCTGGGATTTTGAAACCATACTTTCATGCCGGGTAAGCTGACAGCGAGGCTAGCCGTGGTAATTCAATGCGCCCAACCCCAAGAACCGCCCCGTCCCGCCCAACTCTTCCTCGATCCGCAGCAACTGGTTGTACTTGGCAATGCGATCCGTACGCGAGGCCGACCCGGTTTTGATCTGTCCCGCGCCGGTCGCCACCGCCAGGTCGGCAATGAACGTGTCTTCCGTTTCCCCCGAGCGATGCGAAATCACCGACGTATATCCATTCCTCCGCGCCAGATCAATCGCATCCAGCGTCTCGCTGACCGTCCCGATCTGGTTGACCTTCACCAGAATCGAGTTGGCGACGCCCTTGTCGATCCCTTCCTGCAAAAACTGAACATTGGTCACGAACAAGTCATCGCCGACGAGTTGAATCTTTCCGCCGAGCTCTTTCGTCAGATTCGCCCAGCCGTCCCAGTCGTTCTCCGCGAGTCCATCTTCGAGCGACACAATCGGATAGTCATTCACCCACTTCGCCCAGAACCTCACCATCTCGTCGGAACTCTTAGCCGACTTGTCGGACTTCTTGAACACGTACTTGCCATCCTGATAAAACTCGCTGGCCGCAGGGTCGAGCGCAATCGCGATTTCTTCTCCGGGCTTGTAACCTGCCTTCGAAATCGCCTCCAGCACGACTTCAATGGCCTCCACATTCGACTTAACCGACGGAGCGAATCCACCTTCGTCGCCCACGGCGGTGTTGTAGCCCCGTTTCTTCAGCACGCCCTTTAGAGTATGGAACACTTCGACGCCCCAGCGGAGCGCTTGAGAGAACGAGGGCGCGCCCACCGGCATCACCATAAACTCCTGAAAGTCCACGTTATTGTCGGCATGCGCCCCGCCGTTCAGAATATTCATCATCGGCGTTGGCAGCGTGTTGGCCCCAGCGCCGCCCAGATAACGATATAGCGGCATATCGAGAGACGCCGCTGACGCCCGCGCCGCCGCCATCGAAACCGCCAGAATCGCATTCGCCCCGAGCCGCCCTTTATTCTCGGTGCCGTCCAGTTCGATCATTCTGCCATCGAGTCCACGTTGATCGAATCCATCCCAGTTCGCCAGCGCTTCGGCGATTTCGCCGTTGACGTTCTCGACAGCCTTAAGTACGCCCTTGCCAAGGAATCGGTTCGTATCGTCGTCGCGCAACTCTACCGCCTCGTGCTCGCCCGTCGACGCGCCGCTCGGCACAATCGCCCGCCCCATCGCGCCATCGCCAAGAAACACCTCCGCCTCAATCGTGGGATTACCGCGAGAATCAAGAACTTCGCGTGCATGAATGGCTGCAATATTGCTCATAGAATTGTCCTCGGATTTCGATTCCGCTAGTTCGCGTTAATTTCGGTATTAGAATTGATGCGGCGTCCCGTCAGATAGCCCGCAACCTGTTAAATCTGGCCCATGTGTTTTGCGAAACCAACGATTATATCGGATAGCTATAAGTGCACTGCGAGTTCCGACCCATGTCTCCGCGGCGATTCTCTGCCTGAGAGGGTCTATCAAACCTCGGGTCAATGCGACTGAGAAGAGCCACTTGGCAGATTTCATCCTAGAATCGTTCCGCAATACGCTCGGAGGGAGGCGGCAGGTCTCCCGAGCCGCCTCCACAACGCAGTGACACACTCTCTTTTCAGTGTAGTCTGACCTTGAACGGGGGCGCGGCCGGTGCAGGTTAGCACCCTCCTTGGGCGAAAGATGAGAAGAGGGCCGTATGAAGGGCCCTCTTCTGATGAGCAGGTGCTTTACTGCGGGGTCACGCTGACGAAGCCGGAGGTCAGGGCTGCGCTCTTTTGGTAGAGGAATCCCAAGGGTCCGGTAATGTTGATGGTAAAGGTACCGATTCCTGTGCCCAGCGCCTGCAGGTCGCAGGCGGTGAAGGTGTAGAGATATCCTGGATTCTGGTTCACCAAGGCGCTGCCCGCGAAGCTCACACAGGTATTGTTGTAAGCGATGGAACTGACGCCGTTCACGCTCTGCAGGTTGATGCCTTGCGACGGGTCCTGATACTGCATTTGGCTGCTCGCGGGGTCCGACTTGCTGTCGTCAAATTCCATTTGGTCGTTATTCGCGTCTTTTCCTCCGCCCCGATCGTGGTCATTGGGCACGCGATAGAAGTTGTCGATTGCGAGGTTGTTAATCTCCTGGTCTGGAAACCATCCCAGGAAGTTGAAGCCCACGGCAGAAAATGGAAGCGGCTGTCCGGCGGTGCACAGCCCTTCGCTCGCCTGGGTGCCCATGCAAGTCGGATGCAGCGTCCAACTGGCTACCACCTGATGATGGCTGTCGAGGATGACCATGTCAACTTCAAGGTTGCCGCTATGGTCGGGGCGGAAGGTATGCTGAAATGTATACCAGCCAGATTGCGAAATGCATGCCTGGGGAGGGTTGGGAGGCATCGGGTTGTGGGCGTTCGCACCGTTCCGCTGGGAGTTGGTGGAGGCCTCAATCACATAGAATCCACCAGCAGGGATGAAAGCCGAACAATGAACATCGCTGGTTTGTCCGGTCGCCACATTGAATATGTAGTCTTGAAGGAAGCTTCCTTGGCGGTCAAGCAGGTCGGAATCCCAGTCGAAGCGATAATCGGTGGTGCCGCCCGAAGAACGGGCTGAGGCAGCGAAGGCAGTGTCGAGATAAATATCGATCGAGGTGAGCGCGCCGTTTCTAATGGGGATTCCGGTATCAAAATTTCCGTCATACCCGCCAAAAGGAAGGCCCCATTCGGTGAAGGGCCCGTCGCAGCTAAAACCGTTGTCGCCTTCCGTGGCGCCGGGATTGCATCGGCCTGACTGGCTGCCATTGATACCGCAGTTGGTGCCGTTAGGGCACATTGAGGATGCCAACCCTGGGCCGGCATTATTCTGCAGCCAAGGCTGCACCAGCAGTCGGCCGTAAAAGCCGCCGTCTGAGCTTGAAATCCCATGGGCGTAATCGCCCTCGGCCGTCGAACCTGATTGCCGCACATGCAGCACTCCAACTCCATCATCAAAGAACAGGTAACCCTGCTCGAAGCTGTCGTGGTAGGAGTTGGGCGCGGTGGGAGGCGGAGGCGGATCACTTTGAGCCCTGGCGGCTGTGCAGGTAAGAATCGATGCGATCAAGCTGAACAGGAGCAAACGATCCACTCTCGTGTTCAGGAGATGACAGAAGTGCCTTTCTTTTACGGGCATGGATTTAACTCCTTTCTCGGAGAAAAAAATAGGCGAAGTAGTCGCATTACTATCAGCAGTCGCGATGATGACGCCCGATACGTTCCACGTCATCGCTGTATCTCTCGGGGTATTGGAATTCCTCTTGCGGTCTGAGACGGCGTAGCGGGCGGGCCTGAGACGACGTAGCTGATTTAATTACCAGGGGTCGCTGAGAGAGCCCACTCTTGAGCTCCTAAATGGACGCCCAAGGGGAGCTTTGGTTGCTGGAGGCAGCTCTGAGCCTTACTTCGCCTGCCTCTGCGGTCACTGTGGTAATTACAACGAACCTTTGGCGAATTCGATACGCGAGTTTGTGTATTTTAGGAGCAATTTTAGAGTAGAAACACCTGAGCCACCGAAGCGAGTCGGCGAGTCAGCCCATGTTGACTCTGTCGGAGCCACGCGCCACTCTGCCTTATGAAGGCAGGTTTGGTCACCAGGCTCTAGGAACTGTCCATCCGGCCAGCCACCCCTGCCCTTATCTCGCTTGATTACCTGTCCTATCTGTGCATTGTCCCCGTCTTGCATCTGGACTAGAGTGAAGAGATACAATAATGGGGCAATTTCGAGGAGGAACCGTGAAGAAGTGGCTCGCACTAGCTTGCATCCTGCTGTTGGCCGCTGCCGTGGCCGCCCAGACCGATTCGTCCGCACCCGAAGCACTGCCTCAGACGGATTCCTCCGAGCCCGCAGTGACTGCCCAACCGGCTTCGCCAGTGGAACCGGCGGTTGCCCAGCCAGCGGTTGTCAAGCCTCCGATTGCCCAGACTCCGTTGCCCGTACCCGCAGGGACCGCTCTCATGGTGCGGCTCGATACTACTCTCGCGACCTTCAGCAACCGGGTCGGCGATCCCTTCCAGGCAAAAGTCACACAGCCGGTTATAGTCAACGGCGCAACAGTGATTCCCGTGGGATCAACCGTCGAAGGCCGTGTCACGAAAGTGAGTGAGCCGCGACGCATCTCCGGCAGGCCGACCCTTGGAATTCTTCCCGAGGCCGTGATTCTGCCCTCTGGCGAGCGCTACTTCCTCGATGCCACCCTGACCGACACCAACATTCGCGGCACAGACGTGAATCAGGAAGGCCAGTTCAAAGGACTCAGTCGCGACCGTCGCGACACGCTGGAGGCCGGTGGCGGAGCAGCCGGTGGCATGCTTATCGGCGGCCTGATCGGCGGCGGCCCGGGAATTCTGATCGGCGGCGCCATTGGAGCGGGCTCAGCCACAGCGCACTGGTTGGCCACGCACCGTTCCGCGATTATGCCGGCCGGTACTCAACTCACGCTTGAGCTGAACCGCCCAATCGGCGGCGCGGTCGCGGCGAGCGGGGGAAGCAAATAGATAACTCGTTATCAGTTTACAAAGCCGGAGGCAGAAGCTTCCGGCTTTTTGGCCTTCAAGAAAACAGCTGTTCACGCCCCGAAGATCAAATCCCCCTCGCTCAGCACCTGCAACTCAATCCACCCTTCCAGCGGCAACGAATCCACCGGCAGCCGGTTCTGCCAGAGGCTGAAGCGGAGACGCAGCTTGCTGGTGGCGGCGACCGCGGTTGCCCCCGCCTTGCGTTCCGAAAATCGTGCTCCCGATGCTGCGCTCGGAGTCGCTAGCAGCCACGCCAGCGGCATCTTGAATTCAAAGTTCCGTAACAACGCCAGCTTTACGTGCTCTTCTGGTTGCGACAAAGACGCCATCACGCGCTCTTCCGATCCGTTCTCGATCTTCCACTCCTTGAGTCTTCGTTCGTGCACGGAAGCCTCAAGCCGCAGCGTGCGCCGTGGACGCGGCTCGCCGCTCGCCCACGACTCCACATTCACGACCAGCTCAAAGTCCTCTTCGGGAACCTTGCCAGCGAAGTCCAGCCGCCCATACACGTGAGTCGAATCGATGCCGGCATAAACGGAGTCCAACACAAATTGCTTGCCATGCATGGCTCCGGCTCGATGATCGGCCGTATACACCGCCGCGCCCATCCACTCGAAATAACGCACTTTGTCGCCGGTGACCCGCGGGTGAATATAAGCCGTCTGCGGTACAAACGCCGGCCGCACCTCCGCGCCAGTAATAGGCTGTGCCAGATAATCCGGCGGCACCGCTCCCAGCGCCTGATACACATTCGAAAGATGCTTGCGGTAAAGTTCGTCAAAATCACGGTCGTTGGCCGAGTGATGTTCCGGCCCGTACCACCAGTTCCAGTCGCTGCCCTCGGCGATCAGAATCTCCTCGAAGGCAAGCTGGCGCTGTGCTTCCGTCGCGCTCGCCGCATTCTGCGAGTAAAATTCGCGCGCGTGATACAGATAATCCCACGCCCGATTATCCTCCGGAGCCCCAATCCACACATTAAAGTTGGCGTTGATCCACGACCCGGGCACGAGCGAAGTCATCTTGCTGAAATCCTTATGCCGCGCAATCGCCTCGGAGATTGTCACCGCCTCCACTCCCGGCTCGCGCTGCAGCCCATCGTAGAAACGCCGTAAAAATTCTCGCCCCGACTGCGGATAATATTCCCACGCGTTCTCGCCATCGAGAATGATCGAAACCACTGCGTCGCGCCCATTCGCCAGCACCGGCTGGGCCGCTTCCTTGATATTGCCAATCAAATGCCGCGCCGCGTCCCCCGGCGGCATACCGGAATACACAAACCCGATCAGATCGGAAATCGTATGATCGCGAAACACCAGATGCATCGCCGTCGAGCCATTCTCGTAGCGATGGATGTTGTAGAGCTTCTCCGCGAGGTTGCCCGGCAAGCGCCCGTTGCCATCCCGCGCGAAGAACGATCCTGTGCTGCGTCCCAGCACGCCTTCGTCTGTGGCCATCCACTGAATGCCCAGGCTATGCGCGATTGCCAGCACTTCCTCCGAGACGCTGCCCTCCGACGGCCACACGCCCTTGGGCCTCAATCCGAAAACCTTTTCGTGCAGATCAAGACCGCGCGTAAGCTGTTCGAGCGCATCTTCAGGATGTCGATATCGATGCTGCGGCAGCGGCAACCCTGGTGACGAAACCGCCCCCGTGCTCGTATCGCACACCAGCGGCAGGATTGGGTGATAAAACGGCGTAGTCGAAAGCTCGATCGATCCGTTCTTCGCCGCCTCGGCATGCGCCGGAAGAACTTTACCGATCAATTCCCGTTCCCGCCGAATTACGAATTGCTGATCTTCGAGCGAATAGTGGTGCCCTTTCGCCACCAGCGCCGCCACGTCTTTCTCTTCCAGAAAGAATTCGTCGAACCAGGCAAGCTGCGACAACACCTGCAGATCGGTAAAATCCTGCGCTTGAAAATACCGTTCCGCCCGATCCGGATGATCCCCATGCTCTCGAAATCGCTCCCACAATTCGCGGTATCGCGGATAGCGCCCAATCAAATTCTGTGGATTGGCTTGAAAGAGATATTGCAGCGCGAAGCGCCGCTCATCCAACGACAAATCCTTGGCCGGTTTGGCGGCGACCCTTAGAAATGGATCTTCCGCGGTTCCATCCGCATAGTCTTGAATCTGCACCATCAGCGACGGCACCAGGTTGAAGTTCTGGTGCACATTGGGAAATTCATCCAGCAACTTCACCATCCCGTAATAATCCTTGAGCGCGTGCAGCCGCGTCCAAGGCAGACGATATTCGCCCGTGACCAGGTCTTTATAGAACGGCTGGTGCTGGTGCCACAAGAAGAATGACGCGAAGGGCAGGCATGAATGGAAGAAGTCAGTCTAGCATGCGTATTTCGACCATCCGCCAATGTGAGGCAGCCGTGCTGTCCGGCGAGCGCAAGCTCGCCTGCCGAACTGCGCCGGATCGCCAACAGGGGTGCCCATCCTTACGCAAGTCCGTGCGAATAAGCAGCCACTTCTGTAAACTAAAGCGCACGCATTCCGGTACAAGGCATGAGTCCCCAATCCACCGTCGCCACCACTCAGCTTCTCACCGACCAGGATCTCTACCTCTTCAACGAGGGCAGCAACTATCGCATGTACGAAAAGATGGGAGCCCATCTCGTCACTCACGAATGGCGAGGCCGGCGCCGTCTTCAGCGTGTGGGCTCCGAATGCGCGCTCTGTCTCCGTCGTGGGCAGCTTCAATGAGTGGGCTTCCAAGGCGAATCTTCTGCGCTCCCGCGGCTCGTCCGGAATCTGGGAAGGCTTCCTGCCCGGCGTGACCCGAGGCGCGCTGTACAAGTTCCATATCGAATCCCAGCGCCACGGATTCCACGTCGATAAAGCCGACCCGCTCGGCCTGCTGCACGAGAAACCTCCCCGCACCGCCTCGGTCGTCTGGGATCTCGACTACCAATGGAGTGACCACGACTGGATGGCAAACCGCGCCGCCCGCAATTCGCTGCGCGCGCCTCATTCGATTTACGAAGTCCATCTGGGCTCGTGGATGCGCGTCCCCGAAGAGGACAATCGCCCGCTCACCTACCGGGAAACCGCGCCGCGTCTCGCCGAATACATGAGCCAAATGGGCTTCACCCACGTCGAGTTCCTGCCGGTGATGGAGCATCCCTTCTACGGTTCCTGGGGATATCAGACCACCGGATACTTCGCGCCCACGTCGCGCTACGGCACACCCCAGGACTTCATGTACCTGGTCGATTATCTGCATCAGCACGGCATAGCCGTCATTCTCGACTGGGTTCCCTCGCACTTCCCTTCCGACGCCCACGGTCTCGCCTACTTCGACGGCACTCATCTCTACGAGCACGCCGACGCACGCCAGGGATTCCATCCCGACTGGAAGACGCACATCTTCAACTACGGCCGCGCCGAGGTGCGCAGCTTTCTCATGTCGAGCGCCATGTTCTGGCTCGACAAATATCACATCGATGGCCTGCGCGTGGATGCCGTCGCGTCCATGCTTTATCTCGACTATTCTCGCAAGGAAGGCGAGTGGATTCCCAACAAATTTGGCGGCCGCGAAAACCTCGATGCCATCGACTTCCTTCGCCGCTTCAACCAGGAAGCCTACAAGGAGCATCCCGACATTCAGACCACCGCCGAAGAATCCACTTCCTGGCCCATGGTTTCAAAGCCCGTCTACGTCGGCGGCCTCGGCTTCGGCCTCAAGTGGGACATGGGATGGATGCACGATACGCTCCGTTATTTCCAGAACGATCCCATCCATCGGAAGTATCATCACAACGATCTTAACCTTCCGCAGCCTCTATTCGTTTCACGAGAATTTCGTGCTGCCGCTCTCGCACGATGAGGTTGTCCACGGCAAGGGATCGCTGATCGGCAAGATGCCGGGCGACGAATGGCAGCGCTTCGCCAACCTGCGCTTGCTCTTCGGCTACATGTATGCCCAGCCCGGCAAGAAGTTGCTCTTCATGGGCTGCGAGTTCGGCCAGGTACGCGAGTGGGCGCACGACACCAGCCTCGAATGGCACGTAGTACAGTATCCGGTCCATCGCGGCGTCCAGGCGTGGATGGAGCAACTCAACCGCTTTTACCGCAGCGAACCCGCCATGCACGTCTTCGACAATGACCCCGCTGGCATCGAGTGGATCGACTGCAACGACAACTTCACGAGCACGATTTCCCTGCTGCGAAAGAGCGAGTCGCCCCAAGACACCATCCTCATCGTCTGCAACTTCACGCCCGTGCCCCGTCTGGGATACCGCGTCGGCGTCCCTCACGGCGGCTATTGGCGGGAAATGCTCAACAGCGACGCCCGCGAATACGCCGGCAGCGGCATGGGCAATTTGGGTGGAGTGCAAGCCGAAGAAATCCCCATGCACGCGCGACCATTCTCTCTAAAGTTAACTCTCCCTCCACTAGCTGCAGTATTTTTCAAAGCTCAATAGCTAACGCCATGACAGCCGACTCGAGTGTCCTGCTGGGCGAAGCCCGGTTTTCGTTAGAAATAGTTAAACACGCACTTGGCCGCTCCTGCGATACTCCGAGACCCTGAAACTGAAGTTTCGCCCTTATCCTTATTAACTTACAGTACAATTAACAAAAGTCAGGCGCTTGTTGCGCCTGCGAACAATAAAGATTGATTCCTTCTTGGTAACGCTGAATCTACTATTTCTAATCCAAATTCAATGAACCTTGGAGGTTCACGCGCTTGTCCGCTTCGACTAGTCACTTAATTGCGCCGCATGGCGGCGAATTGGTCAATCTGCTGGTTTCCCCGGAAAAGGGCGACGAACTGAAAGCGCAGTCGCGCGAATGGCTATCGTGGGACCTTACGGCACGGCAAATTTGCGACCTCGAATTGTTGATGAGTGGAGGCTTCTCTCCGCTTCGCGGCTTCATGACGAAAGCCGACTACGCAGGAGTTTGCGACAAGATGCGGCTGGCCAACGGAGTTCTGTGGCCCATGCCGATCACGCTCGACGTGAGCGAAGAATTCGCCAGGAAGCTTACGCCCGGCACCAGCAAGCTCGCGTTGCGCGATGCCGAGGGCGTGATGCTGGCGGTGTTGCACGTGGAGGAAGCGTGGCAGCCCGATCGCACGGCCGAAGCCAAAGCGGTGTTCAACACCGCGAGCAAAGCACATCCCGGCGCCGACTATGCGATCAACAAGTCGAACCCGTGGTACGTCGGTGGTCGGGTTGAGGGGCTGCAACTGCCTTCGCACTACGACTTTCGAACACTACGTTTGACTCCGGCGGAGTTGCGGGCGCAGTTCGCACGGCTGGGATGGCGGCGAGTGGTAGCTTTCCAGACACGCAACCCTATGCATCGCGCGCATGTGGAACTCACGTTTCGCGCGGCGAGGCAGGTGGAAGCGAATCTGCTGATTCATCCCGTGGTCGGCATGACCAAGCCGGGCGACGTGGACTACTACACTCGAGTGCGCTGTTATCAATTGCTGAGTTCGAAGTATCCCCAAGGCACGCAGAAGCTGTCGCTGCTGCCTCTCGCCATGCGCATGGGCGGACCGCGGGAGGCGATCTGGCATGCTCTCATCCGCAAGAACCATGGCTGCACCCACCTCATCGTGGGGCGCGATCACGCCGGGCCGGGCAAAGACACCGACGGCAAACCTTTCTACGGCGCCTATGAAGCGCAGCAGACATTCAAGGAGCACGAACCTGAAATCGGCGTGACCATGGTGCCTTTCAGCATGATGGTTTATCTGGAGGATGAAGATCGTTACGTTCCTGACGATGAGGTGAAGAAGGGCGACAAGGTGCTGAATATTTCCGGCACGGAGCTGCGCGATCGGCTGAACGAAGGCCGCGACATTCCGGCTTGGTTCACCTATCCGGAAGTGGTTCAGGAACTGCGGCGTAGCTTTCCGCCGCGGGCCAAGCAAGGTGTGACCATTTTCTTCACCGGGTTGTCGGGTTCGGGAAAGTCCACGATTGCGAATGTGCTGATGACGAAGTTTCTGGAAGTCGGCGGGCGTCCGGTGACGTTGCTCGACGGCGATCTGGTGCGGAAGCATCTTTCGTCGGAACTGGGATTCTCCAAAGAGCATCGCGACATCAACATCCGTCGCATCGGATATGTCGCATCGGAAATCACGAAGAATGGCGGGATCGCGATTTGCGCTCCCATCGCGCCTTATGACGCGACACGGAAGCACGTGCGACAGATAATCGAGCCTTTCGGGGGGTTCATTCTCGTGCACATTGCCACGACAGTGGAAGTCTGCGAGCAGCGCGACCGCAAGGGGCTTTATGCGAAGGCGCGGGCCGGCATTCTGAAGGAATTTACTGGAATCTCCGATCCTTACGAAGCGCCGGAGGACGCCGAAGTCACGATCAACACTGCCGACCTGTCTGCTGAAGAAGCGGCCCAGGAAATCATTCTGCACCTGGAGCGCGAAGGCTTCATTGGAGTGGACAGGCCGGGAGAATAAAGGGAACCGGTTATGCCACTGCTGGCGGTCAAAATTCTGGTTGGGTTTGTTGTCGGCGTGCTCATTGGCATGACGGGCGTCGGAGGCGGCGTTTTACTGCTTCCGGTTTTGATCTTTGGCTTAAGAGTGCCGCCACTTATGGCCGTCGGCTCCGACGCGCTATTCAATTTCTTTACGAAAATCCCAGCCGGCTTGCTGCACCTGAAAAAAGATACTGTGCGCCGCAACGTGGTAATCGCGCTGGCCGTGGGAAGCATTCCAGGCTCGATCGGCGGAGTGAAGCTGCTGATGCACATCCGCCAGCTTTACGGCGATGGGGTGAACAACTTTATCAAGACCACCGTGGGAGTGCTGCTCATCGTGATTCCCACGCTGCTGCTATTGCAAAAGAAAATTGAAGAACGAGTCGCCAATCGACCGCCCACCGCCAGGGGTTTCCTCGGCATGGCGATCATTGGTCTGGTTGCCGGTTTCCTGGTGGGTATGACTTCAGTGGGTTCGGGCAGCATCATCATGATGTTGCTGCTGCTGTTCTACAGTTTCCCGCCGAAGGTGAATGTCGGAACCGACATTGTGCATGCAGTCATTCTCACCGGGGTCACGGGATTACTTCACTTCCGCTTGGGCAATGTCGATCCGGGACTGGTTGTTTCGCTGCTGATCGGCTCCATCCCCGGAGGGTTGCTGGGCTCGCATTTGGCGACGCGTGTTCCGATGCTTTGGTTACGGCGGATTTTGTGCGCTTTGTTGCTGATTACCGGTGCCCGCATGTTGTGGGCATGATGGCGCGAGTCGTTCAGGACGAAATGAGCCGATCTTCCTACTCCGACATTCTGCGTCGTATTCAAGCTGCCTTGGACGCGGCCGGTGTCGTCTTCGAACGATTTACTCCGGGCGCGATTGAGACTGAATACAAGGTCGGACACGATCCAGTGACGGAAGCGGATCGCGCCGTGGATGCGGTGCTGCGACAGACTCTGTTGCGCGATGGCGAAGGCTGGCTCTCGGAGGAAACGGTCGATGATCTTTCCCGCCTCGAACGAGAACGAGTTTGGATCGTGGATCCTTTAGACGGTACCCAGGAATTTGTGCTGGGGCTGCCGGAGTTTTGCGTCTCGATTGGTTTCGCGGAGAATGGCGTGCCTGTGGCGGGAGGAATCTACAATCCTGCGACTAAGGAAAGTGTGGTCGGATCGGTTGACACAGGTGTTCTCTATAACGGGCGGCCTGCGCATCTTAGCCAGCGTACGACGCTCGACGGAGCTCTGATTCTCGCCAGCCGCAGTGAGGTAAAACGCGGCGAGTGGAAGCCGTTTGAGAAGAGATCCTTCAGGGTGCAAGCGATGGGGTCGGTGGCCTATAAGCTTGCACTGGTGGCCGCGGGCCTTGCGGATGCGACTTTCACTTTGACTCCCAAGAACGAATGGGACGTGGTGGCGGGAGCGGCCCTGGTGAAGAGCGCGGGTGGTTTCGTCAGCACTCTCGAGAAAACCGACCTGACCGCGAATCGGCGCGACCCGCTGTTATCGGGTCTGTTGGCCGGCGGACCTTTCCTGAAAGATCAACTAATCACGCTGGTTGAACCTCACATCCGATTGGCCGAACAGACGCGTTAGCGCGCATCCTTCGCCTATTTGTGGACCCGATCAGTGATGGCTTCACAAACAACCCAGGAGGCCGCGTACAACCAAGATCCTCGGGTTTTGATCTCTGCTGACCTTACCTAGACAATTTCGTGACTACGCACGTTGCATAGCGCGACGTTACTGTCGAAAGCCACTGCAGGCACCATCGGTCCATCTTCCAAAGTTGCGTTCGAATACCAGGAATCCGCGATAGCAGGGGCACAAAAGGAAGCCGGAAATAGCGCGTTCCCGAGGCTTTGAAATCCTTATTGATGGCAGCAAATTCTGCTCTCGTAAGAGGATGCTCGTACTCTGAAACCTCGCCGCGATTCGGTAGCAGGCTTCGGAGAGCTGCATACACCCGGGAAAAACGAATGGGTTCCTGCAGAATAATCTTCCCTTCCTTGGTCAGAATGCGTCGCATCTCGGTGCGAACTTTTTCAATGTCCAAGTGGTGGATCAAGGCGATGCAGAATATGACATCGACCGAGGCGTCCGGCAGTCCCGTCTCATAGGCGGATCCTACGTGGATAGTTGCCTTCAAACCAGCGAGGTCGAGGCGCTGTCGAGCCAACGCAATGAGTTCAGGAGAGATATCAATAGCAATTACACGAGCCCCACGCTCGATTAACGGGATGATGTTCTCACCGGCGCCGCATCCAAAGTCAAGCACGGTCTTGCCGCGAACATCTCCCAGGAGCCAAAAGGAATATTCGAGTGGGAACGCGGTGTTGGACTGTGGACTCAAGTAGCGTTCGACCTGGTTCCGCTTGGGGACCTCCAGGGTGATTTGCCTCGCTTCTTCAGCGCTACGCTCGATCTCGGCTTGATCACGATGTGATAGCTGTGACATGTCGCGTGCCTCGTTGCCCACAAAACTATACTCTGTCATAATCTCTTAAACCAACCTCATACTTCTTAGACACGCTGTCGTACGCTTCTACGGTGCAAGCTCCGAACACTTATTACCGTGTTTCTACCTCCGATCGATCTCCTCTTCGGATAGGGCTTCTTCTGGATTCCCGAGACGAGATTCCCGCCTTTGTAGCCAGGATCGTCGAAGATATCAAGGCAAGTAATTTCGCGGGAATCGAGTTGCTGGTTGTCAGAAAGACCGCTGCGGGAGCGGCGCCGGGCGAGCAAACAGCGAATTCGAAACTGGAATGCTTGCTTTACGATCTCTACACCCGCCTGGATGCGCGTATGAAACCGGCGGATGACCCGCTTTCCAAGGTCGATTGCAAGGATGTTCTCTTTGGGATAGAGACGCTCGAAGCGGAAATGTTGCGAGAGAAGTCTACGCAACGGTTCCCCGCGGACGTGTTGGATCAAATTCGAACCAAGGAGCTCGACGTCCTTCTTCGATTCGGCTTCGGATTCGATAACCTGCACAGCGACATTCCGAAAGTTGCCCGTTACGGAGTTTGGTCGTATCACTACGGAGACGATGAGTTCTACCGTGGCAGCCCGTCGCATTTCTGGGAAATGTATGAAGACTCTCCACTATCTGGCGTAACTCTCCAGGTTTCGACCGATAGTCCGGAAAGCGGGCTAGTGCTCTGCAAATCGCTGTTTGCGACTGAACGAACCATAAGTTATTCTCGCAATCGATACATACCTTATTGGGGCTCGTCGGATCTCGTCATCCGAAAACTGAATGAGCTGCACCGGTTCGGCTGGGAGTACTTGCTTGAAAAAGCAATTCCATCCGCTCCCTACAAAGGAAAACGAAATGTGTACGGAACTCCCAGCAACCGCGATATGCTGGCGTGGCTCGGGCCTATTCTCTTAAAGAAAGCAATCTCTTATCCCTTTCGCCGGGAGACGGTGCAGCATTGGAGAATTGCCAGCCGGGTCGATGGTAAACCGCTCCACGATTTCGACTCAGATTCCGACTTTTCGGATTTCAAGTGGATCGATTCTCCCGCAGGTCACTTTTGGGCGGACCCGTTTGCTTTTGAGCAGGAAGGCCAATGCTGGGCCTTTTTCGAAGACTATTCGTATCAGGAGAAGCGAGCAGCCATAGCGTGTTCGCAGGTCTCAGCACTGGGCGAATTCGGGCCGCCAATACTTTGTCTTGCCCATCCCACGGACCACTATTCGTATCCCTACATCTTTCAAGTCGGATCCGAAGTTTTCATGATTCCAGAGTCTTACGATTCCAATTCCGTTGATCTTTATCGCTGCCGCCAGTTTCCAAATCAATGGATCCGGGAAGCGACTCTGTTGGAAGGCAAGTTTGTCGACACAACAATTTGGGAGCACGAGGGGCTATGGTGGTTCACGACTACAAGCGCCGATCCCAAGCCGGGCGCAGGTTCGCTTTTACTATTTTATTCGACATCGCTGACCGGCTCTTGGCATTTTCATCCGTCGAATCCAATTTCCACTGATATCCGAAGAAATCGCGGCGCCGGGCGCGTCTTCCGAAGTGGTCATCGTTTGATCCGGCCTAGCCAGAGCGGTGCTCCGTCCTACGGATACAGCGTCGCCTTCAACGAGATCACTGAACTTTCGCCGCAGCGGTACTCAGAACGCCCCCTGAGAAACATCACTCCCGAATATTGGAAAGGAATTTCAGGGGTTCATACTTATAACTTTGCGGGCAATATTGAATTGATCGACGGGCGAACCTCCATGCGTTCGAAACGCGCCCTATCCCCGCACCGATAGGTCACTTCAATTCGACAACAAAGACATCGGTCCGGTACTGACCATCCGGTGTTTTTCCGAGTTGATCCTCCCAGTCGGACGTAAACATGAAGAAACGTCCATCCTGCGAAACATTGCCTCGCGGGCTCGACCAAAAGCCATTCCTGGCGGAGCTGAAGGTATGTGCAAACCGCCAGACTTTGGACTGCTTTCCATCCGTTTCAGCACAATCGATTTCATTTTCCCATGGTCCCGTAACCAGAGGTGCCGCTCCGGGCGCGTTCGGATTTGCTGTTTGATAAGTCGAAAAGCACACCGGCGCAGAGTCATCGGGGTCCACATTGTTCCATGACAAATGAGAGTCGTACCAAGGTCCCTTGTCCGGCTCCAGTGCGGTAATGATCGGGGTCGTGATTTCCAGATGATCCAACGGCCTCAACCAAAGGTCCATCGGATGCGTCATGCCGGGCGAGGTGATAATGTGGGAGTACCCTAGGACGTGGTGCCCGCCGCAAGCTTGCGGACATACGATCACATTCATGCTGTCGACCTCCCAGACCGCCCAGCCCTGGCCGATGAGGCTGCGGCCGCGTCTCATATCGACAAACTTTCCAGACTTCGACATTCGCGCGTTATGCAGCAGAAAGCGGTCCGGGACGGAAATCGTTCCTTTAGGTCCCCACTGTCCACCGATCTCGCCGGTCCGCGTGTTAAGCCAGCGGCACCCCTGAGTTCGGTCGTAAACATACACCATGTAATACTCGTCTTGCTCTGGTCCCAACGTTTCCATAAATCGCTTGTCATCAGCGCTAACGGTGACCGTACTTCCCGTGTCCTCAGCGGCGAGTTTCACACATTTGGAGGGATCATTGATTCCGCTGACCCGTCCGCGTGATGTGTCGTACTGCTCAAAGACGCGGTGCCTGAGACCGTAGAGGATGTTCGCCTCCCCGAAACTGAACTGCGGTTCGCCAACCCAATCTAGATTCGGGTTCTTGGCTCGACGTACCTTCATAGTCGAGGGGTCGAAATCGTAGAGCAGAAACGTTCCCCCAGAAGTGCTGACGTAGAACATAGTGGAATTTTTGTTCCAGGAATTTTGTTCCGCCGAAGAAGGTGTGTAGAGAGAGCGGTCGAGCGGCGTTGGATCCGACCTATTATCGGTGACGCGCAGAATGCGGGATCCAAAAGTTGGATCGGTTATTATCGATCCCGCGGCGCCGATCGCCGGCGGTTTTTCGGGATAGAGTTCTATGCGCCGGTTCGTGCTTGCACAGTATTCCGATGGTCCGCATTTGGCGACCTGCTGCGCGCCTGAACTGTTGTCTGCAGGGCTCTGCGCCGAACAAGCGATCGCACTCAAAACCATGAACTTGAACCATCGAAAAGAGCGCTTCATGGGAAGGTTCACTATCATCGACTACTTTTCAATGCTAACTGAGGACAGAAGACTGTTAAAGGGCTGCGAACGGTTCGACCTGCCTTCGTTCGGGCCAAGCTGATAAGTATTTACTCGTCATCTAGTCGGCGCGCCTACTTCAAAGGCAAAACCTCTACTAGACTACGACATGGCCGCCGATCACGAAGAAACAGATTCTGATTGTTCCCACTGCGATCGCAGCCCTTCCAGCGCTGGGATAGATGTTTCGAGCAAGCGCAGGTGTACGCGGTGTTGTACTCTGGACCTGGGCTGATAGTAGTGGGATCGAATGATCAGAAATTCCAGCAAAAGGGACACGACTCGCTGCGGCGGAACATTCAATCGGTGACAGGCACGCAGGATAAGTTGTCGAATCAGTCGCGAAAACCAAGAGTCCAAAAGGAACACTGCTTTGAAGGTGGCTATCCACCGATCTTCTTCAGACGAGAACTTTATGGTTTCCTCCGCAGGGGAGAGATAGCCCGTCGAATAGAAAAACTGGAAGAGGTCGTAAAGCGGCGGCAGCCCGCCCGCCAGATCGGACCAGTCGAATACCTCCAATACGCCGGTTTTCCCATCGAAATGAGCATTCTCTACCGAAAGATCACCATGCTGAATCCACGTCGCGGCGGACTCAGGAGACGCTTCTTGAAAATATCTATTCTCTGCAAGCGCACGGGTCAGCTCGGGACGACTCCGAAGTGCCTCAGGAATCTCACGCCAGCCCGGGCTGATCGCCCGCGCACCTGACATATTCTGTAAGGCCGAAGTCAGCTCGATGATTCGATCACAGATCTGCGAAAGATCTCGCTCGACTCTTTTCTGGCTTTCAAAATAACGCAGCTTGCGAACCACGGCGCTGATTTGCTTTCCGCGGGACGCGGCCTCCAGGTGATAACCGGTCATTCCGATTTGCAGCCTACCGTAGGATTGAGGAACCTGTACCAGTTGAATGCCGCTACTATTCAGGCTTTCCTGCACTTTAGTCCGGTTGGTGATCTCGGCTTCATAATAGGTTCTTCGCTCGTGATCGCCAGTGAAAATCTTGAGATACGCAAGCTCGGAACCGGTTCTCGCATCGCCGAGTCGGACAATGGATTTGTCTCTGAACGCGCCAGTATGAAGTTCCCAGGTAAGCAGACGGGCGTTTGTCGTAAGATCACGCCCTCGTCCACTGAACTCGTTTAAGCGCTCGTTAATCCACGTTTGCAACTTGTTTGTGCTGGCGGGCTGCTTCGAAGCCAGCAGCAGGAAATCCACCACCAGCCGGGAAGAAAGGGGTAAGGCCATCCTCTTCAACGTGCGGCGCCAGTGCCGCCGGGGCGCAGCGCTTGGATGCTCGAGCAACTGCACCGAGTATTGTTGGACCCATCCCGGGGTCGCGAGTGGAACTAGATGGTAGGGCTGATTGTAACCCGGTTCAGCCCAATACGGCGATATCGCGGAAAATCCTGCTTCCGCCAGCAGCTTGCGGTATCCCCGCTCTGAATAGGTGTACGTTCGGTATTGCTTCCGAGGGTTTATTTCTGTACGAAAATGTCGCTTGCGATTGTGGCTTAACATGAAGCTCGCGACCGCGCGGGGCACCAAACTCGTATACGGCATTCCCGAGTGGTCGTTTCCTCCCAGGAACAAGTTCCATCCTAAGCGGTTTTCGACGCCAATCAACAAGACGCCATCTGTCTTCAGTAGGCGAAAAATATTCTTGAGAAAATTAATCTGAGCTTCGCGTGGATCGACTGCAAGGTCCCATTCGCCAACCCATTCCAGCACGCCATTCACAACTACCAGATCAAAACTGTTTTCCGCCAACGGCAATGCCGTGGCCGATGCCTGAACCAGATGGACATTATGGATCCGCTCTTGCCGCAATCTCTCTTGGGTAAAGTCGATCCGCTCGGTTACCGCTTCAACCGAATAAACTTCTCCAGCAAAACGAGAAATGGATTGAGTAATGCAGCCGTAGCCGGAACCAATGTCAAGCGCCGTAGATTTTTCATCGAGCCCTAGCATCGGCGCCCAGGCCGCGCGCTGAGGATCAAGCAATCCAAAGATCATGTTGTCGTTTTCGGGAAAGCGGGAGCGCACCGCTTCCGCCCACGATCCATGGCGAGCCGCCTCAATCAATTCAAGCGCCTGGTTACGGCCCACTTCCCCCCAGTAGCGATCTGGCAATTGAAGGATGCGCGGGATGCCGTTGCGCACGGGCCACGTCGTCCCGCACTTGGAGCAAACGCATTGTTGCGGGTCACATTCAAGCTTCTCATTGCATTTCAGACAGCGAAGCAGCGTCATCGTCTTTTCAGTCATTTGACCGGGATACATTGTGTCAGACAGGCACGAATCCTTGCGGAACGGCTCGCCGGCGAATTCTCCGTGACCGGTTTCCGGCAAACAGCTTTTCTTTTTCTCATGGCGCGGGCTCGCCCGTCTTGCCGAAGTAACGGAATATCCTGATCTTGAATTGCAGTCCCATGGGTTCCTGAGTGGCAACAAACCAGAGAACACACACACCATAGACCGCCAGACCCGTCAATAGATTCACAATGAGTTGTGGATAGCGATGAGCATAGAAAGAGCGCTGCATTAGGATCAGAACAAGCGTCATGGGGATGCAGAGGATCACGGGGAAAAAGTAGGCGTCCATAAGGAATTTGCGGATAGGAATATTAAGCTGGCGGCACATGTGGCGCGGCAAAAAGAACAGCGATGTACACAGCAGAGGGATTGCGGTGCCGATTGCATCCCCAACTATTCCTAAGGGTCGAACCAGCACGATACTGAGGATTACATTGGCAATTCCTTCGATCAGCACAATATAAGCCAGGGTTTTGTGCAAACTCATTCCGAATAAGATCCGGTTCGAAGTGGACTGAGCTTCGTAAACCGTAGATGGGATTAAAACACACAAGAGGACGGCATAGCTCGTCACATAACGCGGCCCTACCCAGGCTTCGATAACCGATTTCCCCATTACGATCAGAGTCACGGTCATGGGGAACATGACTAAAGCACAGGCGCGGTTTCCGAAAATAAAGATCTTGCGGAGTTGATCGTAATCCCCAGTGGCATGAAAGTGACTGGACATCGGCGTGAAAATCTGCGCCAGGCTGCTCACAACTTCCGAGGCGTAATCGACCAGGCGTGCTCCAATAGTAAAATGCGTAATTGCCGCCGCCGAAAGGAAAGTTCCAATGATGACCGCGTCGGTCTTAAACCGCAGGCGCGCGGCCACAATAATCATAAAAGTGACCGAGCCATAGCTGGCTACTTGCTTTAGAGATTTCGCACCCACGTATTTCCACCCATACGGAATACGCAGCAATCGCTGAGCAAGAACGGCGCGCACAGCGGAGGAGATTAAGGGCAGCGACACCGTAATTAGGGCTACGCTCAGAAGGCCGAAACCGTGCCTGAGAACATAGATGATCAGGCCCGCCCGGACCAACATTGCGACAATGTTGGTTAAGTTAATCAGGTCAAACCTTTGTAGCCCCTCCAGGATTCCTCCCGAGATGCCGAGAGGGAAACCAAGAGCCATGGAGTATCCCACCATCAAAAACAAAATTCGGGCGTCGCTGATAAAATTGGCTGGAACCTGAAAAATCCGGGCCACATAGAAACCGCCGAGCGTAGTCGGTATTACCAACAACAGACCAATGAAAGTATAGGTAAACAGGCTGGTATTGATCAGTCGGGCCAGTTCATCTTTGTCTCCCGTGGCTCGAAACTTCGAGACATACCGAATCAAGGAAGAACGGATTCCGAAATCAAAAATGCCGTAGTAGCCGGTCAAGGAATAAATCAAGGTCCAAAGACCGGAGGCCTCATCTCCAAGGTGATGCAGAATAAACGGATAGAGGAAAAAGCCAACAGCAATGTTTACGCCCAAGCCTCCCCAACTTGTAGCCACATTGGTCAAGGCCCTGGTCTTTAAACTCATTTCACTGAGGTCCTGTCTGTGGCATCATCGCACAGAATTTGTCCGGGTAGACGATTCGTCTAGCTATTGGCGTATTCGGTTCAGATTGGCATAAAGCGAAGTCGATGTCCAGATTACCGCCAGGGCTCATGCTAGAATCGGGTCGCTTACGGGCAAGTGTACTTGGTGTTGCAGAGGCATCAGATGCTGCCGGCCAAGCTTGGGTTGCGCCTCCTATGGTGGGCATTGGCCGTTGCCCTCATTGCCGTTTCCTTGCTGCACTGGGGCCAAGATCTCTTGATCGCCGAAGATCCGGCTCCACAGCATGCCGATGCGGCCATTGTCCTCCAAGGTTCGATTGTCGCGCAAAAAGCTCGCATCGCCGGTGCCATGAACCTGTTACAGCGCGGCGTTGTCGACCGGGTCTTGCTGAGTGTTCCAAAGGAGTCTTATTGGGGCCAGTCGATCCCTCCGGTTGCGCGTTCCTATCTCGAACGGACCTATGGCAGCGACTTAGCCGCCCGCGTCGATTTTTGCGAGACCAGCGAAGATGTAGACTCCACCGTGCAGGAGGAGCAGGCTATCAGACCCTGCATTCAGGAGCACCATTGGGAGTCGATCGTGGTTGTGACCTCGGATTATCACACGCGCCGGACACGGTTGCTCTGGCGAAGGGCAAATCGACAGGAGCCGAAAATTCGCATCTGGATCGAAGGCGTCACGGCTCCGGAATTTCAGCAGCCGTGGTGGCGCCACCGACAATCCGCGAAAATCTGGCTCATGGAAACGACGAAGTTGGTTTGGACGGGCCTCGGCGGACAATAGCACTTTCTGCCATTAGTCCGGTTGGCGCAATGCGGGTCGGGATCGTTTTCCGAGTCGTTACTGAGAAAGACAAGGGAGATGCCTTCGCCTCAGGACCTCAAAATCACAATTCACGAGACCCTCGAGAGTCTCGAGCCTTTGCGACCTGAGTGGGATGCACTGCTCCGTGAATATCCCCACTCCACCATTTTTTCCACGTATGAGTGGCTGGTAACCTGGTGGCGGGCTTTCGCAGCCAAAGACCGGTTGCTGGTACTTGCTTTTCGCGATCAGTCTTCGACACTGGTGGGTTTGGCGCCGCTGGCATTGACCGTCCGCGGATCGTTTCCTTTGCAGCTTCGCTGGCTGCGGCTAATGGGCGATGGCAGCCACGACTCGGATAATTTGGACCTCCCGCTGAAGTCAGGATTTGAAGACAGGTTTGCCGAATCGTTTCTGGGCTTTCTGAAAAGTAAACGGAATTCCTGGGACATTGGCGAACTCAATACCGTGCCTCTGCACTCGCCGGGCGCCGGCGCTTTGCGGCAATTGTTCACAGAAAGAAAATGGGTGGCAAACGAAAGGCAAACGCCGGCCTCGGCAATCGCACTGCCCGCTACGTGGGAGCAGTACTTAGCGCTGCTCTCCAGCGAGGATCAGAAAAATCTTGCTCGTTACACTCGGCGACTCGAGAAGCGATATGCGGTGCAAATCTACCGCTGCAGTCATGAGGGTCAACTCGCAAAATGTCTGGAGGCTCTGTTCAAACACCATCAGGCTCGATGGGAGGCTGCTGGAGAACACGGTAGTTTCGGTTCTCCGGAAAGAAGAAAATTTTATAACGAGCTCGGTCGATCGCTGCTGGAGCAAGGGCGGCTGGATTTGTGGGTGCTTGAACTCAACACTGCAGTTGTCGCAGCGCAGTTTGGATTCCGATACGGACGCCAGGTTTTTCAACTACAAGAAGGCAATGATCCAGCGCATGCCTCGGACCGCGTGGGCTTTGTCCTACGCGGCCATGTGATAAAGCAACTCATCGCGGATGGAGTTCAAACCTATGACTTCCTTGGCGGCACGCTCGGTTACAAGGCCCGATGGGGAGCGCAACCGCGGGGTTATCTGGAGATCGGATTCGCCCGCCCTTTCAGCGTTGGCGCTGCTTATCTCCGCACCCTGCAGACCGCCGCTCAGAGCAAAGTTTGGCTTCGCAAGCATCTGCCCCAGCCGGCGTGGGATGTTCTACACCGCATGAATTTGCAGATCCGAGGAAAGGAACCCGAAGGCCGCACCGCGGACGGAGTCTCGCATCACACCAACCAAGCTGGTAAATGAGAGCGACCCGAAACTGCAGAGACTAAGAAAAACTGAACGCAAGCAATTTCATGCGCTGGAAGCTGCCCTCTGGTACGAAAGAACATTTATCGGGGCGCGTCTTTTTCGTAAGTTGCTCGCCTGTCCTTTACGGTAGCCAGCGCGATTTTTGCTTCCCCCGTATTGTGGCGTCGAAATCGCGCGGGTCGCAACGTCCGCAGGATGGCCTGGCAGTCGGATACGGCCAAATCCCTCATCGTTAGCAACGGTTCGATGATCGCGGGGAAGGGATCGGAGGCATCCCAAAGAGCATCCGGCGTCCTCAAGTCCGCAAATGAAGGTAGCAATTTTGCGAGCGCAGCCGGATGTCGAAACGCGTTCTTGGCGACGCCAGTAGCAAGTCCGTGCCACCGGCGAATGTAGCCTGCGCTCCAGCGCCAGCGTCTTCCCACCGTATAATTACTGGGCACGACCGGTAGTTCCCCGTGCGCGATCTGCCATTGATACCAGGGAAAGTCTACGCCGGAGTGGATGGCAAGAGCCAAGGTGCCCCAGTAGCGCCCATTGACTTCCATCAATGAACTTCGTTGTTGCGTGCGATCATAGCGAAACTCAACCATCGCAATGCCTTCCCATTCTAAAGCTCGCAACAACGCGAGTGCCTGATTGACCAGCATAGGGTCAGGCGGCTCGGCGACGGCAAGAGCGGCAGCGCCTCCGCTGGGAGGAACCTCTTTCAAACGCCGATGCTGGAAGATCGCAACCGGTTCCCCCCGATGAATAATCACCTCGATTCCGACGCCGTCTCCCTCGGCGAATTCCTGCAGTACGATTGCGCCAGCGAGTTGGTCGTCATCTGCGAATGCCTGGTGCAGGGCGTCGTAGCTCGCAAAATATCGGACTTTGAAATCGGTTTCGCGGCTCTTGTGGTATGGCTTAGCCACCAGGGGGAATCGAAGCTGATCGCGGAGTCGCTCTAATTCAGAAACATTGGAGACACGATAGGTCAGCGGTGCGCGGACTTCTGCCCTGCGGGCGAAATCCAGGGTAACCGATTTATTGAGAATTCGCTCGATCACAAAAGGCGGAGGGCAGGCGACGTGGAGCAATTCCCGTAAGGGTTTGTCGTGTTCTGAAACCAGAGCCAAAGCGGCATCAGTCGCCGGAATTAGCATGTCGTACCGCCGCTGCGAGATTACTCGAGTTAGAAATCCTAGAAACGTGGACGACGGCTCGTTCGTTTGTTCGTTTGCGCTGGGCAGACGGAAAAAATGGGAAACGGCGCGAGACCGGGGAGCGGGTTCGGCTTCGGAAAGGGACGCGACCTCAACTGGGACGTCGTGGGAATGAAGGGACCGCGCGATCGGTATCGTAATCCGTGGCTCAACCCCGAGGATCAGAACTGGCCGCTTCATCGTTGCTTCGCCTGTGGTCACGCTTTGTGTGCTGCTCCCTAAATGCTAGTCCTCCCTGGAGCAAGCGAAGAGGTGCCGTCGATAATTTTTCTCGAAAGGACTGACATTGTCGGAGTCTCTTCCCAAGATTTCAATGCGGGAAAAAGAAGTATTTTCTCGTAGCCATTTGGCGATGAATTCCGCATCCCAGCCGGCAAGACGTTTTTCGAACCACTCCTCATGGCATTGTCCGGTGTCGAAAAATAGAACCTTCGCGGTCGCCGCATCGACCTCAGCTATAAACTTCTCCGCCGAGAGCCGCATGGTGCCACGAATGGCATGATGTAACACGCTGAAACAGGTCACGATGTCATACCGTTTTTCTCTCTTGCTGAGGTATGCGACGACATCGGTAAGTTGATTCGCTCTATTATCGAGCCCGTAAGCAAGCCGGCCCAGGGTAACGGCGGCCACGTCGCGATCAACGCCGAACGCCTGAAAACCTCGCGCTTTCATCTGCGCTACAAACCAACCGTAGCTACAGCAAATATCGAGGTACGATCCCGAGGAAATACCTCTTTTGGCCAGCCACTTCTCCATCATTTCAAGCCGGTCGACACATCGCCGCATCACCGGCCATGTCGCAAGCTCCGGACTGGAAATCGGCTGATAAATATGGGGCCGGCCTCTGGTCCAGTTGGAATCAATGATCATTTGCTGGACCGGTGTCACCACCGGCGCGGATGGCTGGACCTGACATTCGAATTGCTTGAGACCACTGACCATCGCAACCGCCAGACGATGCTCGCCGTCAACTATTTCATAGCAATCCGAAAATTGAATGCGCCGAACTGTCACAGATGATTCAAGCGAACCAGGCTCAACCCAGGGCCCGTCAGTGCCCTCGCCGTTTAGCATATGGCAGAATCTCCGAGCCAATGCGGCAACTTCTTTCGGGTCTCTGGTGGAAAAGTAGTGCCCGTAGAGCTCGATGCACCTGACCGCATTCTTGTAATACGACGTCGCCTCGATGCGCTGGGGCGAAAAGATCTCTTCGCCGCTTTTTAGATATGCCTTGAGCAATTGAACGTGGGGAGAATCGGTTATTGGGCGCGAGGGCCACAGCAGGTCGCCTGTCAGTCGTGCATAGCTAGCGCTCGAATATCCAGCTACGCCGCCCATCAGCAATTTCTCGAGGGCAATTTCCTTAAGGAACAAGCGCGGGAATCGGTTCGGAAGCTCCGCTAGATATCGGTCTAGACGGTAACTACGCAAGAAAATGCCCTCGCCCGTATATGAAAGGCGGTAAAAGGTGCTAGCGACTTTATCCAGAGTGCGTTTTAGCATAGTCGGGATTCTGAATGATCTTTGTCCTTGCCAGTCGTCACTTTTCCGAGCGGCGCAAAAGCAAGGTGCTATTTCTTAGATGGACCATTTTGCAAGTGCCAGCATTGCGGTACCAAGGATGTGAACGTTTACTTTACGTCGGTATGATCCTCAGTTTAACCGAAAGGCCCCGTCTGAGGATCAAACTGAAGTAACGCTCCTTTAATGCTCAGCAGTCTGATTCATGACCGGGACTTAATGCTGTGCCGCCTTGCGCCGCACCGCCAGCAGGTCCCCCACTCCTGTTAACCAGCTCTCGAACTCGAGTTGGGTGCGATTCTGGTGGTCAATGAAACGCGGCAGCAATAGAGTCTCACTTTGGCGCGCCGCCAATCCCGCATCGCATGTGGTAGCGGACACGACGTTCTCCTTTCGGAGCCACGGTAGAAACGCCTGCCGGTATATACCGCTCGGGTAGCAGAAGTGAACCGGGTCGGTGGCCGTTGCCTTACGAATCGTTAGGCGATTTTCCTGGATTTCCTTGCGGAACAGCGCTTCGTCCTCCGGTGTGCGATGACGATGCGTATGTAGTTGAACATCCACTCCGTTGCGCGAAATTTCTTCTAATTCGCGCTGGTTCATCATCTGTAAAATTCGCTTTGCTTTCAGGCCGTCATAGTCAATGTTGAGAACCCGGGCTAGTTGCGCTGCGATCTCGTCCTTCTCTACTCCACTCTTGTTTTCGCGGTCCGACATTTCAATCAAATTTTGCACGATCGCCGAGCGGCTTGACCGGGTCCGCAGGTCCAACTCTTTGTGCAAGCCGGCCAAAACTTCGTGGTTGGCGATCATCCCGCCGCGCCGCATCCAGAGCATATAGGAACAGATCAGGTTGAATACCGGCAGCTCCACCGACGTGTAGTACGTGGTCTGATATACCGTTACCGGGAAACCATATTGCTTCAATAGCGGGTATGCCTGCCGGAAGAAATCGTAACCCCCGTCGTCAAATGTCAGGGCGACGCTGCGCGACGGCAGAGTTCCTGCCCGAAGCCGCTGTAACGCTTCGCCCAGAGGCAGCACCGAAACATGCCTCCGTTTGAGGGACTCGAGGCGCTGCTCCAGCTTTTTCGGTTCAATGTACAGCCATGGCCGCCACTGATGTTCATCTTCCAGCGACGTGCCGTGATAGCACAGGATCAACAGGCGCTGTTGCCGCCAGTGGCTGTTCATTGCCACACGGAAAATGCCGCTACTTCGAAGCACACCTAGAGCCGCAAGTTTGACTGGTCTCAGCATTAATTCCGAGGAGGATTGAACACATCAATTTCCGCCACCGGTGTGCGCCTCGTGAGCCGAGCGCATCAACCCTCTGGGTCCAGATTACACCACCAATGAGCTGACTTCCTGGCACATCCGCGTTTCGTAGCTGGAAGCCGTATCTCGGCAGTAAACAGAACGCTGCCTCAGGTTAACTTCCGGTCAAGTCCCAATGAATTCGCCCTGAGCTTCTTTAATAGAAATATCCGCTGGGCAGGGTGAGCAGGCTGAAGAGCTTTGACAGTAGCGTTGTGATCGAACAAATTGCCTTGTGCGCGCTGTCCGACGTGGGATAGAAGTTATGTGGCCTGCAAATCTACCTCAGTTCGACAACGAAGACGTCTCCACGACAGTCGGTTCCGATGGTGCACGTCGCGGTCCCCGACTCGGAGCCGAGATTGCCCATCCAGTCAGACGAGAAAATGAAGAACTTCCCATCTTGCGAAACGGTACCTATCCCCCAAAAGGCGTTGAAGTTTTGCGACTTGACGGTAATGAAACTGTGCGCGAATCGCCAAGTCTTACCGCTGCCGTCAGCCGCGACCCCAATGATTTCGTTGTACCACGGAGCAGGGAACGGGGTAGTCGGGCTGCACGTGGTCGAGAGGAACGGCACACTATCTCCGGGATCAGCATTGTTCCACGACTGGTGCTGGTCAAAATTAAGACCGATTCCGTCAGGAAGATTCCGGTAGAGGGAGCTATACGCAGTTGGATTTGTAAAGGTCCGAATCACTTCGTTGCCCAGCGGCGAGTTGTCGTTGTTCACAAAATGAGTGTAGCCCTCGGTGTAATGACCCTCGCAGTATCCACCAGGACAGGACTCCACGGTCGTGGTTCCGATCTGCCAGAAGTACACAACGCCAGAGCAAGTCGATATACAGTTTTCGACCGTGATGATCAGCCAGTTCCCGTCCCTGGACATCTTCACGTTGTGCACCGTCCAGCGGTCCGTCGTACTCATCGTGCCGTGCGCTCCCCAATCGCCCCCCACTTGGCCTGTCTGAGTATTCAAAATGCTGCACCCGCTTCCCACCTTGTAGGCGACCACGTAGACGCCGGTTCCCTGAGTTCCAGCGTTGGAATAACCCATGGCAAAGACAGTGTCATCGCCGCTCACTCCACCCTCGGTTGACCAGGTTGCGTTGAAGCCTGCTGGAAGACAATTCGGACTGCTTGTGAAGTCGTAGACCGTTTGTGGCGAGGGAGGAGTATTTCGGTCGGTGAAATCGTATTTGTCGATGGCAGTTCCAGGGTAGCTATAAAGAATATTCGCGTTCACGCGGCTCCAGATGCCGCCATCCGGCAGCTTGAACCCGTTGGTCGAGGGAAAGCTCGAAACATATAATCGACCCGCCTGAAACGTGCTCGGATTGAAAGTGAAGGGAACCCCGGCGGATCCTGTATCCTGCACAATAAAAAGCGTCGAGTCTGTGTTCCAGAGATTGTCGTCTGCGCTTCCGGTGGCGGATGTCGCGTAAGTACGATACTTGTAGTCCGGAGTCGGATCGGTGTTCGCATCCGTAATCCGCACAATACGATTGCCGAAATCCGGATCGGTCACGATCGTATTGGCGCCCGAGAGATTCCCCACACTGGGCGGAGTTGGCACCTGCACGATGTTCGGATCGGTTCTGGAACATTCATAGGCCGGCGGACCGCAAGTATTTCCAGAAGTCAAAACCAACAGAGAGAGACTCTTCTGCGCGGTATGCGAGGCGGCGTCCGTACTAAGCACGGTGAAAGGGAACGCGCCGCTCTGGCTGGCCGATCCGGAAAGCGTTCCAGTGGTTGCGTTCAGCTGCAACCCTGCCGGCAGCGATCCGGAGCTAACTTTCCACCGGTAAGGAGGCTGCCCGCCGCTTGCGGCTAATGGAGTTGAATAAGGCGTCTCTTCCCGGGCGGAGGGAACGCTCGAAGTGGTAATTACAAATGGCTTGCTGCTGGTGGTGACAGTGACGGCAGTGCTGGCTTGTGCAGAGGCTGCGGCTACGCTGCTGGCAGTGATTGTGATCGAAGCCGGACTGCCTGTGCTTGGAGCGGTGAATAAGCCGGCGGAAGAGATAGTTCCTGCGCTGGCCCTCCAGGAAACCGCTGTGTTACTGGTGTTGCTGACCGCAGCGCTAAACTGGATCTTCCCACCTGCTGCCACCGACGGATCGAGTGGCGAAATCTGAACCTTGACAGGGTTACCGCTCGTAATGGTGACGGGCGTGGTGGCCTTGGCGGTGCTTGCGGCCACACTGCTGGCAGTGATCGTGATCGAAGCCGGATTGCCGGTGGTCAGAGCGGTAAATAAGCCGGTGGATGAGATGGTCCCCGCACTGGCCGACCAGTTAACGGCTGTGTTACTGGTGTTGCTGACCGCAGCGCTAAACTGGATCTTGCCTCCTGCCGCCACTGACGGATCGAGTGGCGAAATCTGAACCGTGACAGGCCTGACGTCCGTTAAGACCGACAGCGCATAAGCGCGCACCACTGAGGTGGTTGAAGTTGCCCCATTGCCCGAGCCGAGAGCTCCGCCCGTGATCGTAATCTTGAAAGTGAACTCGCCTGCTCGGGTTGGAATTCCAGAAATGTTTCCGGTCGTCGAGTCGAGCGCCAATCCCGCGGGCAATTGGCCTTGGCTAACGTCGAAGCTGTAAGGGGGGAGCGCGCCATTGACCGACAACGTGCTCTGATAGCTGGTCCCCACGCTCCCGCTGGGTAACACAGTTTGAGGGAACGGCAAAGATCCTTGGGAAAATCCAGCACAGCCCGTCCAGAACAAAGAACAGGCCATTAAGGCCAGCGCAACGACGATCTTGGGGCTTTGTGAAAAACCACCACTCTCGTGCGTAAAGGCCGGATTCACACGCAACATGGGTTTCCCTCGGATGTAGAGATTGGGGGACCAAGGGTTCAAGTCCGTAAGCAGAATGTAATTAGAGAAGGGAGACGAACACAGATACCTGAAGGCCGTGGCCTTACAGCACACACAGGTACATGGTTACCTTGGGGGGAACGGGCGCGACCGCCGCTTGGGACAGCGGCGCTACGGTTAGATTGCTACCGGAGATTACCGGCTACGATTGCTCGCGCCCGGCATTTCTCGGCCGAGTGATCACATCTTGCAGAGCGTGGGCGAAACTCTTAGCCACTCTCGGCCAGCTGTATCGCTCCTCCACTAGAGCTTTCGCCGAAGTGCCCAGTCGCTTTCGCTGGTTGGAATCGCGCAGCAGGGACATCACGGAGCGGGCAAAATCATCGGGCGTATCTGCCAACAGGATGTTTTCCCCGTGCCGAACCGGAAGACCCTCGGCACCCACAGATGTGGAAACCACCGCCTTCCCCATGGCCATGGCTTCAAAAATCTTGAGCCGCGTTCCTCCGCCGATGCGGAGCGGCACAATGCAGACCTGGCCGCGTGCGACGAATGGCCGGATGTCTTCTACCCACCCCGTGAGCCGCACGCTCTGTTCTCTTTCAGCCAAAGCCTGCAGTTTGCGCGAAGGGCTTCGTCCCACTACCTCCAGCGAAACCTCCGGATGCTGCCGTTTGATCAAGGGCAGGATGGCGTCGACAAAATAGAGAATTCCGTCTTCATTCGGAAGCCAATCCATCGAACCGGTGAATACCAGCGAATTCGCAATTTCTTCGACCGGCATGGGTTGGAAATAGTCCAGATCCACGCCAGTAGGAATTACTGTTAACTTCTTGGGTTCCAGGAACGATGCGAATGCGTCCCGGTCAGTCTCAGACACCGTCAGCACACGGTCGGCGAGACGCAGATAGCGGTGCTCGGCCGCCCCCATCTTTCGCCATTCCTGCCAGGAAATCGCTTTCCAGATCGGATTGGTGGCAACCTCGTAGTGCCTCCGCCAAATTGCCGCTTCGACATTGTGGGTGAATATCACCTTGGGAGTTGGCGCGTCCCAAGGGATGACGCCCGCGGCTACCAGGAAGTCACAGACGATGACGTCATAATTCTCCCGCTCAAGCAGTTGGCGCAGTTCGCGCCGCACCTCGGGCCGGCAATATTTTCTGATGTTGTAGGGCTGGGGAGACAACAAGCCCAGACTATAGTCGAGCATCTCCGCCACACTCTTGGGTGCAGGAAGTTTCAGCGGCAGGCAGACCATGCGTTCAAAAACGTCCTTCAGGCCGGGATGGAGATCGCCATCATGCGCGGCATAAAAGGAAAAGAAAGTGACCGAATGTTGCCGCGCGAGTTCACGAAGAATGTTATAGCTGCGAATTTTGCCGCCGGTATCGGGCGGGACCAGGCCGCCAGCTTTTACCCACAGAATCTTCATCGCAAGAGCGCGCCGCGGAAGCGCGTTACCAGCAAATTCCTTCATAGCGACCGGATATCGCGGGCCGCGAGCCTCGTTCGAGATTCACCAAATCGATGACAATATGCTCGGGCCTCAGGGCGGCGCGTAATTCCTTCGCGTCTATCCCGCGCGTGGCGATGATCACGACCTCGGCGTCTTGGAGAGCCTCCGCCACGCTGGTCGCCAGCAGAGACCCAATGTGCGGGATCACTTCTTCAATGTACTGTCGGTTGGAACCGATTAAGTGTCCCAGGGACACATTGTCATCCCAGATCCGGACCTTCCGGCCCTCACCGAGAAGACGCTTCACCAGTTGCACCTGTGGGCTCTCCCGCAGATCGTCGGTGGCGGCTTTGAAACTCAAACCGAGCATGCCAATCTTCTTCTTGCCCGTCTCAAGCACCATCTCTACAGCACGATCAAGATGTTCTTCGTTACTCGGCAAGATGGACTGGAACAGGGGCAAATCGAGATCCAGTTCTTTCGCTCGGTAATTCAGCGCCCGCACGTCCTTGGGCAGGCACGAACCACCAAACGCAAAACCAGGTTTCAGATACGTAGGAGAGATGTTGAGTTTCGTATCGGCGGTGAAGATCTCGACCACGGATTCCGCATCCACGCCTAATTCCTTCGCCAAGGTTCCCACTTCATTGGCAAAGGAAACCTTTACCGCATGCCAGGCATTGCAAACATATTTCACCATTTCCGCGGAGCGAAACGAAGTTTCAAATATCCGTCCGGGAGCCCACTGATAAACCGCTCGTAATATTGCACTGTGCTTCGAGACTCCCGCACCAATCACGGTGAGGGCGGGCTGCAGGAAGTCTGCAACCGCCGTACCCTCCCGCATAAACTCCGGATTAACGCAGACTCCGAAGTCCTGGCCGAGTTTCTTCCCGCTGGATTTTTCCAGCGCGGGCACGACGATGGTCTCGGCAGTTCCGGGCAAAACCGTGCTGCGCAACACCACCAGGTGAAATCCATTCTTCTTCTTAAGAACCTCGCCAATCTTCCGGCAAACCGGTTCGATGTGGCCAAGATCCAGCTTGCCATTCCGCAGACTCGGTGTTCCTACGCAAAGGAAGGAAATGTCGCTGTTCAGGACCGCATGTTCGGAGTCCGAAGTTGCGTGCAGGCGGCCCGCGGCGTGGCTCTCGGCAACCAGTTCCGTTACGCGCGGCTCGACCACAGGACTGCGGCCCGCTTCCATGGCTTCGACCTTCGCCGGACTAAGGTCGACGCCAATCACTTTATGGCCCTTGCTCGCGAGACAGGCCGCCGTGACCGTCCCCACATAGCCCAGACCGAATACGCTGATGGATGGAATCATCGGAATCGCTGTTCGTTCAGCTAGTATTTAAACACGCGGCTGCGATTTTCAGGGCAAGGCGGACGCACGCCGGTAACTAAGGCCGAACTCGTCAACAGGATTATTCTGGTTGACGTGACAGCAAGCCGTAAAACAGTCTCGGTATTCACGAACGAGATGAGTTTCCAGTAGATCTCAGTATGGCGAAGGAAAGCGCCGACGCATGGCCAATGCTTCAACATGGAATCGTCGTCTCGGACGCCTCGCCTCCATGGATCGCCATGAACTATTGGACCGCCTCAGGCAATACGTAACCGCTCGCGCAGACGTCCTGCGTTATCGAGGTGCCAGTACTCCAGAGGATGCAACGATCGCAGAGCCAGAACCAGCGGGACACTTTTTCTTCACCTCCGCGGATGTGGCATCGCTGTGCGCTCTGATCAAACAGTCTTTCCCCTCGCGGGCCGAGAACATCGTTCTGCAGGCAGAAAGAATTTGCCGCCATCGCTTCGATCTGCTGGGCTATGAAGGTCTCGACTATGGAGGAGAGATCGACTGGCACTGTGATTTGGTCCATGGCAAACGCGCGCCCCGCAAACCCTGGTTCAAGATAAAGTATCTCGACTTCGAGGAAGTAGGAGACTCGAAAATTACCTGGGAGCTCAACCGCCATCAGCACTTCGTCACCCTAGCTAAGGCATACTGCCTCACTGGAGAAGAGAAGTTTGTTCGCGAAATCTTTGCGCAGTGGTCCCATTGGCACAAACAAAATCCCTATCCCACGGGAATCAATTGGGCGAGCAGCCTGGAGGTAAGTTTCCGCAGCTTGTCCTGGATTTGGACTTTTTTTCTGCTGCAGGAGTGCCCGCTCTTCACGGCCGACCTGCGCAGGCACTGGCACTCTGCGCTGAACCTGAGCGGGCGTCACATCGAAAGATATTTGTCCACATATTTCTCTCCCAACACCCACCTTCTGGGCGAGGCGCTGGCTCTGTTCTTTCTGGGGACTCTCTTTCCCGGCCTGCGATCGGCTTCGCGCTGGCAGCGTCGCGGCTGGGAAATCCTTGAACGTGAAGCCGCGAAGCAGGTCAGGCCCGACGGATTCTACTTTGAACAATCCACTTACTATCACGTATATGCCGCGGATATTTTCCTGCACGCCAGGATTCTGGCAGGGCTCAACGGAATTCCAATTTCCCCGAGATTTGACCAGATTTTGCAGAGCATGTTGAATGCCCTGTTATTGTTGGGCCGCGCCAGGGTCCCGCCGAAAATCGGCGACGATGATGGTGGAAGGCTGTTCGATTCCCAGCGCAATCGGGCTGAGCACCTGCTTGATCCTCTGGCCACCGGCGCGGTTCTTTACCAGCGTGGAGATTTCAAATTTGCCGCGGGCGGAATGCGGGAAGAATCGCTGTGGCTCTTGGGCGCGAAAGGATTCGCAGAGTTTGATTTACTTCCTGCCGTGGAACCCTCCGCCGCTTCGACCGCTCTCCCCGATAGCGGTCTCTACTTGATGGCGGACGAAGCATCCGGACAACAACTGCTGATCGAAGCCGGACCTTTGGGCTCGGGCAGTGGAGGACACGCGCATGCCGGAGCATTGAGTATTAACCTGGTTCGCAAAGGTGAAACGCTCCTGCTCGACCCCGGAACATTCGAATATGTGGGCGACAGCGGCGAACGCGCTCGCCTGCGCGGCACCGGCGCTCATAACACCTTGCAGATCGACGGACGCGATCAGGCCGAACCCGCAGGTCCGTTCTCGTGGAAGTCTTCTCCTCGAGTCCACGTGGAGCAATGGGTCACGGGCCATCAGTTCGATTTATTTCAGGGCAGTCACGACGGATATTCCCGCCTGTCCCCTCCCGTGACTCACCGCCGTTGCGTATTTCATAGAAAAGAGAAGTTTTGGCTGGTGCGCGACTTGGCCGAGGGCCAGGGATCGCATCAGCTCGATATCGCCTGGCACCTTGGTCCGACGATGTCTCCCGCTTCCTCCCAGGAATATCTCTTCGCCGGGAAGGAAGGCGGCCTGGCATTGCTGGCCGCCGAGGCGCATGGCTGGTCGCAGAGCGTGACTCGGGACAAATGGTCCCCGGCCTACGGTCGCGCCGACCGTGCGTCCGTCGTCACCTTTGGTGCCTTCGTCGAACTGCCTGCGGATTTTGCCACTCTCCTGATCGCTGGCGAGAATCTTCAGGAAGATCTCGGGCATCTAGTCCGCTGGAATGGCGCTCGCCCAGGGGTTTGCGCCTATCGTTATTCCGAGCCACACCAAGAACACGCTTTTTTCTTTGCGGAAAGGCCCGGCCCGTGGTCCCTGGGCAAGTGGGCCAGCGACGCAGATTTTCTCTACTTGTCCTTCGATCGCGAAAAGCAAGAATACACTCTGATTCTCTGCAACGGTTCCTACGCGAACGCCGCAACTCTTCCGTTACTCACCTGTGGCCAGCGCGTAAGCTATGCTGAAGTGTTGAGTGCGGCGATGAAAGTTGAAATCTTCTCCTCCGATCCAGAAAACATCGTGCTGCAGCAGCCGCTCGATCGAGTCTGGGCGGAAACTCACTGGAACGTGCCGGGCGACGATCGCAAGGGGATGGGTGTGTAGTCATGTGTGGAATCTGCGGCATCTTCCATTCCGACCGGAACCAGAGCGCGAATCGCGATGCTCTGGCTTCGATGAACCAGCAAATCGTCCACCGCGGGCCCGACGATGACGGCTTTTTCGTCGAAAAAAATGTCGGACTGGCGATGCGCCGGCTCAGCATCATCGACATCCAAACCGGTCACCAGCCGCTCAGCAATGAAGACGGAAACATTTGGATCGTCTTTAACGGGGAAATCTATAACCACCAGGATCTGCGGAAGGATCTCGAAACCCGAGGTCACCGCTATCGCACCAAGAGCGACACCGAAACGATTGTCCATTTATATGAGGAATACGGCAGAGATTGCGTGAATCACCTGCGCGGCATGTTTGCCTTCGCGATCTGGGATCGCTCCAAGCGCAGCTTGTTCCTGGCGCGAGATCGGCTGGGAATCAAGCCTCTCTATTATCGCAGCGACGGCAAAACCTTACTGTTTGGCTCGGAAATCAAGGCCATCCTCGCGTATCCGGGCGTTAAGCCGGAGTTCAACCGCGGTACGCTCGCCGAATATCTTGCCTTCGGATATATCGCCGGCAAGGAAACCATGTATGCCGGAATTCGGAAATTGTTGCCCGGCCATATCCTTGCGGTAGATGAAAACGGGCAATTAACCACGTCGCCCTACTGGGATTTGAACGTCAAGCCCGACGATGGCAGCCAGCCGCGTGAACACTACGTCCGCCGCTATCGCGAACAACTCGAAGACTGCGTTTCCAGCCACCTGATGAGCGATGTCCCTCTGGGCGTCTTTTTGAGCGGCGGCTTGGATTCGAGCGCCATCGCCGCTCTAACCACAAAAATCCGGAAAGAACCGATCGAGACTTTCTCGGTGGGCTACGGCGAAGAGGCCTATAGCGAACTTCCATATGCCCGGACGATCGCCGAGCATCTGAAGTCAAAACACCACGAGGTTCATCTCAGCCGCGATGAATTTTTCCAATCGCTTCCAACTCTGATCTGGCACGAAGATGAACCGATCGTGTGGCCCTCCAGCGTGGCGCTCTATTTTGTTGCGCGCCTTGCCAAGGAACGCGTGACCGTCGTGCTCACCGGCGAAGGCAGCGACGAGACGCTTGCCGGCTACACTCGCTATCCCTGGACCCTGCTGAACTCCCGCCTGGACACGGTTTATCGTAAGCTGACGCCCGCTTTTGTACGCGATATTCTGCGGGCGGGCGTGAACGCGTGTCCCATTCCCGCGGCTTCGAGAAGGAAGCTGGAACACACGTTCCTGATGCGCGACGGCGCGTCCTGGCCCGCATTCTATTTTGACAATTTTTATTCCGCATTTTCCGCGGCGGAGCAGGATGAGCTCCTCACTCCGGAAGCCAGGCAAATGGCGGGCGATGCCTATGCCGGTTCCATGAACTACTGGAACCGGTCTTCAGGCGATCTTCTGCACCGCCTGCTGTACACCGATATCAAGACTTACTTGGTAGAGCTACTGATGAAACAAGACCAGATGAGCATGGCGGCTTCCGTCGAAAGCCGCGTACCTTTTCTCGATCATCGCCTGGTCGAGTTCACCGCAAGCATACCCGCAAAATATGCGACCCAGGGACTGGCCGGCAAATTCATTCTGAAAGCCGCGGTGGAAGATCTACTGCCGCATTCTATTGTGTACCGGCAGAAAATGGGATTTCCTACGCCTTGGGCCTATTGGCTTGCAGGGCCGTCTCTGGAAAACCTGCAGCGCCTGCTGATGGAGCCGCGAACGCTCGAACGCGGCCTGTTCCGCCCGGAAGCCCTAAGGCGGATGTTCGCCGAGCATGCCGCCGGCCATCGTGACCACGGCAATCGAATTTGGCGCCTGTTGAATCTCGAACTTTGGTTCAGGGTATGCGTGGAGCAGGAACCAATCGCTAATTTCGTTCAGTCAGGCCGGATGGTCACAAACGTTCTGTAATGCTGGAGACAATCCTCGGGTCACTTGCGTCCTCTTTTGCTTCACCAAATACTAGGGCTCGATATACTGTTAACCACTGTTCTCGTACAACCGGCCAGCAGTAGCGCTGCAAATCCTGCTGGGCATTTGCAACCAGGCGCTCCGCTAACTCGGAATCCTGCAGTACCCGAATAACATTCCGGGCAAGCGCTGCTGGATCTCCCACCGGTGAAAGCAGCCCGGTACGTCCGTGTTCAACCAAGTACGCCATCCCTTCCGGCTGCGTACTAACCACGGGTATTCCTGAAGCGAATGCCTCCAAAATCGAAACGGGCATGTTGTCGAGACGAGAAGCGTTTATAAAAATGTCGGCTTCATCGTAGCAGCGCCCAATTTCATGGTGCGCTGCAACGCCTTTAAAATGGACCCCTCGCAGCTTCATTTTGCTTACCAGATCGCGGATTTCTGCTTCCAGCGGTCCGCCGCCCACCAAGTCGAGTCTCGCATCCGGGAAGGTGTGTTGCACTTCCGCAAACGCCCGCACCACTACTTCAACGCAGTAGTAGGGATGAAACCCTCGCGTACACACCAGATGAGGACGCAGTGGCCTTCGCGGTCGAAAAGAAAATTGGGCCAGGTCTACGATGTTGGGTATCGTCTCGGCCGACAGGCCAAACTGCTCAAGAACATCGACCAGATAACCGGAAGGCACAACCAACCGATCGCTCTTTTTTAGGATCCGGCGAGCCGTGGAGGAATGTTGCAGATGGTCGCGGCATTCTCCGCTGTGATAGTTGATCAGCGTTTTCTTGCCTCGTCGACGTGTAATCAGCCACGCGGGAAGCGGCGCTAACAGAAAAGATGAATAAGACGCCGAAAATATGTGCGCAATATCCACGTCCTTCAACTTGTTCCAGAGGGCGAGCATATAAAACGGTTCGCGAACGATCGTGCGCAACAAGGGCACTCTCTCGATCCATTGCAGGCCGTAGGGAAACGGTGGATCGACGGGGACGAAACGAACCTCTACGTCCGGATCATCCTTCCAACTTCGCATCAGAAGATCGGCCTGCACGGACTGGCCGCCTACATAACGTAAGCTCGGAGCAACAAACGCGACACGAAGGCGAGAATGCTTGCCCGGTGCAACGGGCGACGACTGACGTACCGAACCGCTGCGGCTGGAGAGAACATCGGAATAAAGTTCACAGTATTGCTCGCGGATTCGCGCAATGCTGAACTTCTCCAGTGCAAATTGCCGGGCTCGATCTGAGATCCGCTTCCGGAGTTCCGCGTCCGCCAACATTCTTTCCAGTCCCACAGCGAGAGCTTCTTCGTCGTTCGGGGAGACGAGAAGCGCCCGCCCATCATTGCCAAGCTCGACGTTTCCGCCCACCTCTGTCGCCACGACGGGCACCCCCGCGGCCATGGACTCCAACATGACATTGGATAGGCTTTCCGAAACGGACGGCACGACAGACACATCAAGGCTGGCTAGAATCGCGGGTATATCGCGGCAATCTCCCAAAAAGCGCACTCGACTCTGCAAGCCGAGGCTGGCTGCTTGCCGTTCTAATTCCGAACGCAATGGACCGTCTCCTATCAGCAGGAACTCAACGTTGGGAAATCTGTTCCCTAGCCTCGCCGCCGCACGTAGAAAGCCGCCCTGATTCTTATAAACCGCATTCATCCGGGCAATCATTCCTATTCGCAGGATTCCCGCACGACGCTCCAAAGCCGGTGCATTCTTTGCAAATGTTTCCGGCGGCAAGCCGTTACCAATCACGACCAGTTTGTGACTCGGCAGGCCCGCTTGCAGCAGCCGGTCGGCTGCCGCCTGGGAGTTACACACCACCCGATCACACCAGCGGAACACCGCTAACTGAGCCTGGAACTTAGCTGGAGTGAGAAGGTCCCCAAGTTGACGGTGACTGCCGATTACAACTGGGACTCGAGCCAGTCTCGCAGCGGGAATCAGCATCAGATTCGCATAGAAGTCGAAGGCGTGAGCCACTGCGCATTGTGACTTTTGCAGATGCCGCATCAATCTCCAGCGACTGCGAAAGGAATGAGCTCCGTACAGGCTTCGCCCCACTCCAAAGGAAGGCAACTCGCCGAAATCCTCCAACCCCGCACTATTGAGAAGTGGGCCTTTTTTTAGTATGCAACCTAGATTCACGAGACTGCCGCTGTCTTTCAGCGAGCGCGCCACTTCGACAAACTGACGCTCCGTGCCGCCCGTCTCCAGGCTATTCACCATGAGAAAGATTGGACCGGAGAAACAGGAAGAAGGAGTCGGATTAATTGTTTGCGTGGTCGCAGGCGCCGCCAGCCCGGCCGTTGATTGGTGCTCCGCGGCCGAATTCATCCGAGGTCCCCAGCGATACTGGTAACCCGAGAGGGATCATCGTCCCATTCTGCCTTCCGGATTTTTTCCAGAAAGTTTCGATGCCAGAGTTCGAAGATCAGCAGTCGCCAAATCTCGCCCGAATGATCGCGACGACCTCGAAAGTGTTCGTCGAGCAACCGTTTTACGGCGTCCGGATTGAAGTAGCCCCGTTGAAGAGTTCGAGTCTCGAGCAGGACCGACAGGATCAACTCCTTCAGTTCATTCCGGATCCAGTGCACCAGGGGCAAGGCGAAACCTTGCTTAGGGCGGTCCAGAGCTTCGTTCGGGACTCCTACACGTTTGGCCAGTTTGCGGAGAATGTATTTCTGCTGTCCGTCTCGCAGTTTTAAGTTGATCGGTAATCCTGTAACCCACTCCACGAATAAGTGATCGAGAAGAGGGACTCGCACTTCCAGCGAGTTCATCATACTCATGCGATCGACCTTGGTCAGAATATCGCCGACCATGTAGGTCTTGGTATCCACATACAGCATTTGACTAACCGGATCTTTCGTCGGCGCCTCGTCGAAATACCGGTACATCACATCCTCTGGATTCGTCGTCGCAAAGGTCTCCTGGAACTCTGTGGACAACAGGGGCTGATCTCTTTCAGACGAGGGAATGAATGAAATGCTGTCCACATATCGTTCCCGCCAGGGCAGAGTGACGTTGTAGGAAAACCTTCGACCAAGCATATTTTGCGGCAGGCGCGGAAAGACCTGCTGGCGGTACAAAGCCCTTATCCAGAGCGGGATTCGCTCGAAAACCTGGCGCCGAAGATTGATTCCGTAGCGTTCATATCCAGCGAATATTTCGTCCCCACCATCCCCCGACAAAGCCACGGTTACATGCTTGCGAGCCATTTTGCAAACGTAATAGGTCGGCAACATCGAGGAATCTCCGAAGGGTTCCTCGAGTGAGGTGGTCAGAGTCTCGACGGTTTCCAGAATGTCAGGCTCCACTATCATTTCGTGGTGTTCGGCGCCGAAGTGCTGAGCGACGATTCTGGCATAAGGAGCCTCATTGAAATCGGCGTCGCTGAAACCTATCGAGAAAGTCTTCACCGGTTTGGAGCTTGCCCGCGCCATCAGTGCAACCACGGTGGAGGAATCGGTTCCGCCGCTTAGCAACGCGCCTAAAGGAACATCGGAAATCAACCGCACGCGCACCGCTTCGGCCAGGCGCCACTCTAGTTCCTCCAAACATTCTTCCTCGCTCTGGACAGCATGGGTGCCGTACTCGGGCAAGTCCCAGTATTGTCGAACGGTGACACGCCCACCTTGGAACTCGAGCCAGTGTCCGGGCGGCAGCTTTTGAATGGGAACAAAAGAAGTATTGGGATCGAGAACATAACCGAAATACATGTATTGCAAAAGCGCTTCCTGATTTACTTCTGCTAACTGCGGCTCTACCGCCAGGATGGACTTGATTTCGGAGCCGAAAAGTAAGCGATCGCCTCTAATCGCATAGTGTAGAGGCTTCTTTCCGAGGCGATCACGAGCCATTACCAGCTTGCGCTTGTTCTCATCGTACAAAGCAAACGCAAACATGCCTCGAAGTTTTTTTACGCAATCAGGCCCGAGGTCCTCATACAGATGAACGATGACCTCGGTATCGCTATGGGTATAGAATTTGTGGCCTCGTCCCTCTAGCTCGCGGCGCAGCTCCGGAAAATTGTATATTTCGCCATTGAAAACAATCCAAATGGTTTTGTCTTCATTGAAGACCGGCTGATGTCCGCCCACCAAGTCAATGATGCTAAGGCGACGCATGCCCAGCCCAACCCCGGCCTTCACAAAGATTCCCTCGTCATCGGGACCCCGATGCAGAATGGCCTCACACATCCGGTGAACCGTGGCGTCATTCACCTTACCGTTCGGTTGAGCGTGAACGATTCCTGCTATGCCGCACATGAAGATTCTCCAAGCGGGGTAACCGAGCTGTGCCTCGTTTTCGTCATCGCCAGGTTCGGAATAGGGGGTTAGGAGTTCTGAAACTCGGTATCCTGGAACTCGGACCACCGCGAACCGGCACACTACCACCCGCTCGGACCCCTGATCGCCACCCGCGTGAGGAAGGATTTTGCGGGTCTGCTGCAGGGATCTCTGATTGTTCTTTCTCCTTGGCAATCGCGAACAACACAGAAGTGTAGGCCACGGCAAAATACGGGAAATACTGGTACGCTTCGGGGGCAAAGAATGCCCCCACAATAAATCCGATCAGAGTCGCATATAAGGCTCCCGCAAAGATTTCTATTTCAGGATCGTCACTCGGTGATCGGCGCCGCTGCTTGAGATTGTGAAACCCACGAGCAAAGAAAAGTAAATAGAGAACAAAAGTGATAATTCCACCCTCCGCCGCGATTTGGAGATAAGCGACATGTACGTCATGCCATGTACCTGAATAGACAGCGAAGTTCCCCACTCCGATCCCCCAGGGATAGCGTGCAACTACGTGAAGACTCTGGAATATCATTTGCCGGCGTTCTTCGTAGGAATCGTGAGCGCTCTCTTCAAGTCCGTTGTTTACGTTGTTTTCAGATATGGCGAAGAAGCGATCTTTGAGTTTTCCTCCACCGGCCAGCGCAAGCATGATCACTACCACCGCGGCAGCCGCAACAAGATGGATCCTTCTCCCCTTGATGCCGAAAACCCACAAGCAGACTGCACCCGTGACTAGAAGATCGATAAATCCGCCGCGCGAAGCAGTCATAAACAAGGCCGCGCACATCATCAGCATCGCCGCTCCCCACGCGGCTTTGCGTGCAAGGCTACGAGTACTCAATAGAAAAGCGAAGCAAAATGGGAGACAAAGCACGATCGCGAACGCGAGATCGTTGGGATTGGAATAAATTCCTCCAATCACACCATCCAAGCGAGGATGAGACCTGCCTTTCAGAACGGAAATGAGGGTAATCACTGCGACAGACGCGGACTGCAGAAAAATTATTTTCTTCAATCTCGCGAAGCTCGTGATCACCAGGAAAGTGAGCATCCAGGCAATGAAGGCCTTACTGAAATCGAGCGCCCCGTAAAAGGCTCCACCCTTCCAGACCGTAGAAAGAAATGCGGAAATAAACAGCAGTACGATGATGCCCAAAAAATAAATTGCTTCTCTAGGTAAGTCGAGGAATCTTCTTTTCGATCTTCCCACGCTCATTATGAGAGCCACCAGCGCCAAGACTGTCGAAATCTTTGCCAGGGGAAGATATGCAAGGCCGGGAATCCAGTCTTCCGGCCGAACACAATAAACTGCGTAAAAGACACTCAGCCAGAAAAACGCACCCCCTAGCGGCTCGCCTTTCAGTGCACCCTGCTGCGAACTTTTTGCGACCGGAATGCCCTTCCGAAGAATCGCCATATTCCCTTTTCTCAAAAACACGAATGATCGCGCGCCTACACTACCGATCTAGAGCTTCCGCATCAGGCCTTGATTTCCCTATGTAAACCCGGTGTCCTCCAGACGGTCTGGCGTCGAGTAACGAAGTTCGCAAACGCCACCAGCGCCGCCGTGTTTAACTTGACGAACGTACAGGCGGCGTCGCTGAGTCGCGACACTGGACCAAGATTCAACCGGGTCAATCCCAGCAAGCTCAACCCGTAAAATCCCAGCTGCGCCCAAAAACCCACGCGATAGAACGTCCCTTGCAGAAACCCTGCCGCAGCCAGCGCCAGCAACAGCGCAAAGGGAACCATCAACCGGATCAGCTTATGGCTTATGAATTCGAAGCGCAGTGGATTCTCTTTGCGCAACAGCCAGGGTGCCAGTTGCAGCAGTTGATAGTTGCCGGTCAAGGTGCGTACTTTTCTGCGAAATTCTCGCGCTGATCCCAGGTCGGGATGATCCCAGGCTCTTGCCCGCGCATCGAAGACCACACGAAATCCTTGCTTAGCCACATTCATCGGAATGAACACATCGTCGAGAACCGTATCTGGAGGAATCTCGACGACCAATTCCCGTCTCACCGCGTAGAGCGCCCCAGTCGCGCCGACCACCGAACTCGTGGCTGCCTCCAGTTCGCGCACCCGCTTCTCGATCCGCCAGTACAGTCCCATCCCGCGTCCGGTTTCTCCCCTGCCGGCATCGCCTAGCATGAGCTCCCCGCTTACCGCGCCAACTTCAATATCCGCAAAATTTTCTGCCAGCAAGCGGATCGCGCCGGGTTCAATCTCCTGCCGCGCGTCCGTGAATACGACAATATCTCCCTGCACCATGCTCATGGCGGCGTTCAGTCCCATTGCCTTGCCGCCGGCCAATTGATTGAGCAGCACATGCACTTGCGGGTGCCTTGCGTGCTCGTGGAGAATTGCTTCCGTCGCATCCGTCGAGCCATCCGAAACTACAACGAGCTGAAAATTCTTTCCCGGATAATCCAGTTCCAGCAAGTTTCGTAACTTCTGCTCCAGCAAAGCTTCTTCATTGCGCACAACCATCACTACCGATACCGGCGGTTCGATTTGGCCGCGCCTTACCGGCCGGGGACGCCACTGCGCCCGCAACCACAGCCACCCCAGGTAGCCGAAGTAGGCATACGCGATCACCGCCGAGGCCAGCCAAAACACCCACGTCATTTTGCCCCCCGGCCCAGCAGGACAATCTTGATGGTCTGAAAAAGAATCAGAAGATCGAGCCCAAGGGATGCATTCTTAATGTAGAACAAATCGAATTGCAGCTTTTCGCGCGCGTCTTCCAGAGTGTTGCCATACTTGTATTGCACCTGCGCCCAACCGGTGATTCCCGGCCGCACCACGTGGCGCACGCCGTAGTACGGAATCTCCTTGCTAAGCCATTCCACAAATTCCGGCCGCTCCGGACGCGGCCCCACGAAATGCATGTCGCCCTTCAGCACGCACCATAACTGCGGAATCTCATCTAGCCGGGAGGCCCTCAGAAATTTCCCCACCCGTGTGATACGCGGATCATCATCCGCGGCCCAGGTCGCGCCGGTGTCCGCCTCCGCATCCTGACGCATAGTGCGAAATTTGTAGCAATAAAATTGCGTATTACGCTTGCCTACCCGCTTCTGCCTATATAGTGCCGGACCCGGAGAATCCAGTTTCACTGCCAGCAAAATGAAAGGCAGAAGGGGAAGCGAGATAATCAGACCAAGCAGGGCCACCGAGAAGTTCAGCACTCGGCGCATCAGCCGGAAGTAGGCGCTGAAGCGGAAGCCCTCGGCGAAAATCATCCAGCTGGCATACAACTGTTCCACTTCGATTTTTCCCGTAATTTTCTCCAGCCATGAGGTCGCTTCTTCCACCTTCACGCCGTTCAGCCGCAGCTCCAGCAACTCTTCCACCGGAAGCGTACCCCGCCGATCAGGCATCGCCACAATCACCCGGTGCACGCCATTTTCACGCGCCAAGCCGACAAGATGCGCCGCCACGGTTTCCCGCGTCAGTGCGCCCCGTATGTTTCCCGTCCATCCCACAACCTCAATGCCAAGTTCACTGCGTTGACGCAGTCCATTCAGCAGGCGCAGCGCCCGATCTCCAGTGCCCAGTACGTAGACTCTCTCGCGGAAATAGGGCTGCTGCACAATCCACGCATAGGCCCCGCGCCAGCCGAGGAGCATCACCGTCAAAACCAGCAATCCCCACTTAGCCCCGGGAAGAAAAATACGGCCCGGCAGGAAATGGCCATATACCAGGTCGACCGCAGCCAGAACGAACGCCACCAGGCCCAGCACCGTGAAGAGGCGAAAAATCTGATCCCACTTTTCCCCCCTGCTGGAAGAATCGTAAAGGTCCAGCCCGTGAGAAAGCATCAACACGATCGCGGTGACACAAACAATCTTCCAATACCCGCCTTCCACGTTGAGCAGGATCCAACTCGTCTCCTGGTTCTGCCACCAAATCGTCAGCAGAAAAGAGAGCCCAACGACCAATGCCTCCACGACCAGAAGCACCAGCGTTCTTACCGGGTAATAGACGTTGAAAAGCCGGATCATCCCTGACTCCTAAACCTTGGCCGCAGCAGACTTCTTCTGATACGAGTCGTAGTAGTAGCGCGCGTAAGGCAAGGCATCCTCGCTGGTGCCATTCAGCACCGCGCCAATCAGCATCTCGTCCGGGAATTCCTGCCGCGCCCGGCGGGCCAGATCAACCGGCGTCGAATTTGAGCGCACTACCATCAACACTCCGTCACATGCCTTGGCCAACACACTGGCATCGGAAACCGGTACGGCCGGCGGCGAGTCAATAATGATCCAGTCAAACAAAGGCTCCACCCGTTGCAGCAACAGCTTCAGCCTGCCATTGCCAACCAGTTCTGCGGGATCCGCGGCTCCGGTGCCGCTGGGAATGAAGAATAGATTCTCCAGCGGTCCGCGCTGCATAATGGAAAATTCGTCACTCTTGCCTGTGAGGTAGTCGGAGAGTCCCGGATCGGACGTCGTCCCCAGCATCTGATGCAGACGCGGCGCGCGCAGATCGGCGTCGATCAGCAGCGCTCGTCTTCCATGCTGCCGCACCACGACCTGCGCCAGGTTCGATGACGTGAACGATTTGCCTTCCCTGGGCAGCGCACTGGTTACCAGAATTTTCTTCAGCGTCATCTTCTCGCGCAAGTGATACAGCCGCGAACGCAGCGTGCGGAATTCCTCCGTGCCGCGCGCGCTGTCGTCGCCGTTCATAAACAGCATGGTCTCGGCTTCCGGTTTCCATTCCCGCTGCGCACAGCGGGCGAGCAGTGTATCGATGCTGAAGGGACTGGCGAATGCGGGCATTCCCGAAGTGGCTGTAGCCGCAGGCGGCAGCGTCACTGCCGGCTTCTCCTCGAAAACCGGCGGCTCGGCCACCGGCGTGGTCGCGAAGCTGGTTGGCAGCGAACTTCCCTGGGTTGCGGCCCGCTCCTGTTCGGCTTTCTTCAGCGCTTCATGAATTCTGCTCATAGTTTCCTCTCGTCCGGCGTTTCCTTCTCTTCCTCGCGCAAGCGATCGGCAAGTGTAGCCAGCGACCGCAACGCATCCACCAAATCAAACTTATCTTTTTCCGAACCCGCATTCGGCGGCACTGATTGCGTCATCGTCGATTGCGCAAGTGTCGATTGAGCAAGTAACGATTGCGCCGTCAACGCGCCAGAGGTCGTGTTGTCGCCAAGATCGAAATCCCGCGCCACTCCGTCCACCACCGCCGTCCCGATCACCTTTTGCTGATCCACGAACGAACTCACCAGGCAATGCTCGCACAGTAGGTTGATCACTCGTGGAATCCCCGTTGCATAACGGTGGATCGCCGCTACCGCCTCAGGTTCGAAAATTTGCTGTCCATTCGATCCCGCAATCCGCAAGCGCTGCTGCACGTATGCCTTAGTCTCGTCCAGTGTCAGCGCATGGGTCTTCGCCCGCAGCGTCAAGCGTTGCCGCAATTGACGCAGTTGCGGCTGCTTCAGCTTCTGTTCCAGTTCGGGCTGTCCCACCAGGACGATTTGCAACAGCTTTTCCGTGAAGGTCTCAAGATTGGTGAGCATGCGAATCTCTTCCAGAACTTCATCGCTAAGATTCTGCGCCTCATCCACGATGAGCACTGCCGTCTCACCTGCGCGGTACCGGTCGAGCAGCCAGTTGTAAAGCCGCAGCAAGATCTGGCTCTTCAACTTCGAATCGCAAGGGATGCCGAAGTCGGCCATCATGTAATCCAGAAACTGCGGAACATTGAGCCGCGAGTTGAAGATGAACGCCGTTGCCACTTGCTGCAGACGCAACCACTCCAGCAACTTGTTGATGAGCGTGGTTTTGCCTGTACCCACTTCTCCGGTGAGCAGCACAAAACCTTTGCGGCTTTGAATGCCATAGGTCAGGCAGGCCAGCGCCTCTTCCGTATGCCGCGTCAGAAAAAGATAACGCGGGTCGGGATTGACATTGAACGGGTTTGCCCGTAGTCCGTAGAACTCTTTGTACATAGTGGTTCCTGGATTCCCCCGCGCTTAAACTTCAACCGCTTCTTTTTCTTCGTCCGGACTCTTTTTCCGATTCCAGAACCTGGGTTTGTGATTGCTATCGTCCGCAGCCTCGAGTCCCACCCACGGAACCGACACCAGCAGTGGCAAGTCCAAAGCGGCCTCGGCATCCGCTTCGGTCCGAATGGATTGATCTCGCAACTCCAGCCATAACGCCAACCCGATTCCCAGAGCCAGACCGCCGCCCAGGCCCCCGCCGGCAAACAGCCAGCGATTGGGAAAACTCGGAGAATCCGGCAGGTTTGCGGGATTCAAAACAATCATCTGTTCCCCTTGGGACTGCTTCGTCATATTGACGGTCAAGTCAGCTTTGTTTTTATTGGCCAATAAGTCTTGATAGTTCTTCTGGGCGTTTTCGTAGTCGCGCGTCAGGCCCTTGTACTGTTCTTCCACCGACGGGCTTAGGGATACGCGTCCCTGGAACACCGCGATCTGCTGTTGGATCCTCTTTTCTTCCCGCGCGTATGCGGCGATCTGCTCGTCATTCTGATGAATCTGCAACCGCAACTGCCGAATCTCGGGTGGCTCCATCGCCGAAGCCTTTTCACTCTCGGTATCGCTGGCGTCCGACGCGCCTTTATTGATCTCCGCCAATTTCTTCTTTACTTCGGCGATATCGGCCTTGGTTTTGATTACATCCGGGTGGTCGTCGGTATAGCGAGCCCGCAGGCTCAAAAGTTGCGATTGCAAATCTGACAATTGTTTCTGAAGCGTGTCGGGATTGGTCGATGATTGCGACGATTTCCACGTTGCCAACTGCTGGGCCAGAACAGATTCGCCGTAGGACTTGTCCTGTTGCGCCACGTTTAGCCTTTGCGTGTTCGCATCCAGCTGGGAGCTCAGCCCCATCAACATTTTGAGATTGTTCTCTTCGTCTCCCGGAAGTTGTCCCACGTACTGCTTCTTGAAATCCGCCAGTTTGCGGTCCAACTCATCCAGATCCTGTTTGGCGTCCGCGATTCCTTTGCCCAGCACATTCGTTGTTCCCGTCGCGCGGTCCTGCATGTATTTAAGGTTCTTGTCCAGCACCAGCGACGCCAATGCGCCGCAAATCTGCTGCGCCTCATGCGGAGTCGATGCCGTACAAGTTAGTTTGAAGGCGGGCTCCTGACCCCCTGGCCGTCTCCCTTCATTGGGAAGCTGCGCGGTCACCGGTTCGACGTTGAAGTCCTGGCCACTGTTAATGCCGTCGATTATCTGATCAATCGCCTGTTCACTCTTATCCGGACCGTAGATCTTCTGCAACATCGGCTTGAGCATTGCTTGACTGGTCACTTCCGGTATCAGCGTGTTGATCCGCGCCGCCAGCGCTTCGGTGGCTACCGGCTGCACCATGGAATCCGGCACCTTCTGCCCTTCCACCAGGATCGTCGATTGCGAGGTATATTTCGGGGTGAAGGCGTAGGAAATTAGAAATCCCACCAGCGGCGCCAGCAGCGCCGGAATCAGGATCACCTTCGCCCGCCGGCGCAACATCGCCAGATAATCGTCAATGTTCAATTCGCGATTCTGAATCATGCTCGTATTCCTTCTGGCCGCGAATTCGCGGGCCTCAAAATCCATTCACAAAATCAATCAATGCGGATTGGCCGCGGGGTCCAATCCAACCCAAACGTCACCACGTTTCGGTTCGAAATGCGATTGCAGGGTCCGGTGCTGCCCGTACAAAATGACGGATCAAATCTCAGCTCGTTGAACTGGTAGCTGGCATAAGCGTGGAACGTTCGCCCCAAGGCGCGATGCAAGCCTCCCCCGAAGAAACCATAGCTGTAACCAGTCGCATCGTTGGCGGCACAGCCGCTTTGCGATGTGCTGCCGCCGCACTGGCTTAATTGCTGCACCGACAGGGGCTGGATGCGGCTATTCGTCGAATAGCCAATATCGAGGAATGCATCCCACACCCGCGACAGCGGCCGCTGCACGCTGAAACTCACCAGGTTGCTCTGTGCTCCGGCAAACAATCCCGATCCGCTGGTGTCGTAGCGTTGATACTCCAGATCCAGCACCGTCTTCGGAAACTTGTAGCGCAGCCGCGCTTGCACGGCCGCCCCAATTTTTGTGTCCTTGATGGTCGTCGGGACTAGGCTGCCTCCCAAAAACGGACAGAGGATAAGTGGAAGCGCCGGATCGCTGCACACGGCACTCTGCGTGTCGATAAAGGTGAACTGCGGACCCGCCCCGATGAGGAAGTCCATCCTCCCTGAAATCCGGTGTCCGTACAAACCCTGAATCACGTGTGAATGAAATGCCGTTCCCAGCACCGAAAAGTTGAATCCTTGATATCCGTACACCAGCGCCAGCTGGCTATGCGGGTCCAGAACCCGGTTGTAGCCTACTTGAATCGAAGTCTGCGAACTGCCAATAAAAGAGTTGCCCGTGGTATCGCTGCCATAAAAATGGGTGAACGCGTATCCTCCGGCGGCGGTAACCGACGATCTGGCAGATAGGTTTTCAGTCACATCCGCCAGGCTCAGGTTCAGAACGCGCGAAGCCAGTCCCAGGTTTCCCAGGGTACTGCCTCCCCAGAAGCCACCAAAGGCGGTGCTTCCCAGCGATGCGACGTCCTCCGAGCCCAAGGAACCGTACGATCCTCCGAAGTTGCCTTCCGGCAAATAGCTGAAGCTGTCGCGCAGCGATAACTGCCCACGCTTCCATGTGATCTTCTGGTCGAAATCCATTTGTTGCAGCGATATCCAACCTTGTCCCTGCACGTTGTAATAACCGACGCCGCCGATGTAATCGAGAGCCAGGTCGTAATGGCTCCACAAGCGTTTCAGCGTCACGCTTCCCAACGCACGGCTCACGGAGGTGACTCCCGCGCCGCCCAGCACGCTACCCGCGTTCGATTCTGCCGACTCGCTGAACGTAGCTCCCGGTTGAATGTAACTGATGGGTGCCGCAGTCGGCTCCAGCGACGGCAGATCCAATCCCGAGAGCGGCGGATTTTCGCTGATAGGAGCCACCGCATTGTCCTGGCCGTACGCAGCCGCAGGCTGCTGAGCGTCTTGAGGAGCGTCCTGAGAAGCATCCCCGGTCGATGGAGGCGTGGCACTGGTCTGTGCCCACGTTGCACACGACGCGCAGACTAGCAGGCCCGCAATCCAGATGGTTTGAAGTTTGTTCATGATGTTCCTTACGGGACCACCACCGTATCGCCCGGCTTCAGCACAATGTTCTGCTCAGGACGATTTCCCTTAATCACTTCCTTGTAATTGAAGGGAATTTTTTCCTGTTTGCCATTCTCGGTTCGTAACAGGTAAATTCCCTTCAGATTGGCGAACTGGTTGAATCCCGCTTGCGACAGCGCCTGCAGCACGGTCATGTGCGGCAGCAAAGGAATTGGGCCGCTGTGCAGAACTTCTCCCGACACAAAAACGCGCTGGCTGTTCATGGCGGTCACGACGACCGTCACCCGCGGATCGGCGATGAATTTCTTCAGCTTCTCTGTGATCGAATCCTTCAGCTGCAGCGGAGTCAGCCCTGCCGCCGGGATGTCATTGAGCAATGGCATCGAGATTTTGCCATCCGGACGCACCGGAAGGATTTCCGAGAGGTCCGGCTCTTTCCAAACTGAAATGCGCAACGTGTCGTCGGCGCCAATCACGTAATCGGACGGCGCCCCCGTATCCTGCGCGGTTAGTGCGGGCTTGTCGCTCTTCGCTTCGTCGTTCTTCACCGCGTCGCCGCTCTGCGCCAGCATCGCTGACGCCAGAAAACCCATCCCCATCACGACCCCGAGTTTCATCGCTTTCTTCATACTTTCTCCGCGGAGCCGGAAGCTCCATATCCTTCGAATCCAATTTGTTTCAACTTGTAGAGCAGTGCCTTGTAGCTGATCTGCAATTCCTCCGCAGCCCGTCGCCGATTCCAGCGGGTACGCGTCAAAGTGTTTAGGATCAGTTCCTTTTCCGCTTCGCGTGAAGCCGCCCTTGACGCTTCTTTCAATGAAATCCCCGTGCCATTGCTACCCGCTTCCGGCTTGCGCAATACTGCGCGCAGGCCGCCTAAGGCTACTTCCTCATCACCCAGCGCTACCAGCACGCGCGCCGCATCTTCCAGTTCCCGCAAATTCCCCGGCCACGAATAATCCAAAAACAAACGCAGCGTCTGCGCGCTCAAGTCAGGAACGCCACGACGGAAATCGCGCGCATACTTTCGCAGGAAGTACCCAATCAGGAAGGGAATGTCTTCTTTTCTCTGGCGCAATGGAGGCAGCCTCAAACACACGCCGCTGATGCGGTAATAAAGATCCTCCCGCAGCCGGCCACGTTTCACTTCCATCTCCAGGTCCCGGGCACTGCCGAAAATCAGCCGCGCTCGCTCGTTGCCCGCCGCGCCACTTGCGTGAGATTGAGGCAGCGCTTCCAGCAGGCGGTCTTGGCACTCTGCATTCAAATCGGCCAATTCCGCCAAATAGATTGTGCCCGCGCCCGGTCCCGCCGCTTGCGGACCGCGCAAAAGCTCCAGATCTTCGGGCCTCAGGCCTAAACACTGAAACCACCGGAAAGCTTGCTCGCTCCGTTGCGACATCTGGTGGATACGTTGTGCCGTGGCATGCTTGCCCGCGCCCGGTTCCGCCAGCACTAGAACCGGCACATCTCTCTGCGCCAACTCCCTGATCACGGCTTCCACCGGACGCATGCTCGCGCTCACGCCTTCCACAAACGCGAGTCCGGCGGGCTCGTCGGCTGGATCCTTCCCCCAGTCCCTAGCATTATTAGGTAACAACTTACCCACTTTTCCCTTTTCTGCTCGGATAGACTTCTTGCTCGCTCTGGCTGCAAGCCCCACCCCTCCAACAGCACGGGGATTGCCACTGCTCCGCAGACGTCGGCCAATCTGGGCAAACCATTCTACTCCCTGTTTTCAATGGTTTAGAACTAGGAACTATAGTTCCAAAGGTAACCTGCAGGGTGCACAGTCAGCCGAGTCCCACGAATCAGCCGGGACTTGTGGGAAAACTTTTTCACACTCTGACGTATCCCCTTCTAAAATCTCGGCGAATTTGGCGGCTCTTCTTTGCGCACTTTGCCATTAGAGATCTTTACCGCAGAGCGTGCCAAGAAAGTTGCAAAGGCCGCAAAGAAAATCATTCCCGGATAACTGCCCCGCCAGATGACAGCATATTGGTCCGGCCGACTTCCCCAACGTGACATCAGTCAGCAACTTTGGTGACCGGAGTTTGCATTGCGCGCCCGCACTGTTTCGCTTATTCTCGAAGTTCCCCAACCTCTCCGTGAATCAACAGTTGCAAACCGCGCCCTCTGCCGAGCCCTTAACCGTGCGCCCGCAGTCCGTCTCTCTGAGCCCGGTTGCAATCTGGCAGGCAGGTGTTCTCGCGGCCCTTTCTCTATGGCTCTACTGGTCCACTCTCGCCCACCTGGTCGGCCAGTGGTGGAACGATCCGAATTTCTCTCATGGATTCTTTGTTCCTCTTTTTTCCGCCTTCGTCATCTGGCAGGAGCGGGGTCGCCTCGCCCGTCTCACTCCTCAGCCATCCTGGGCCGGTCTGGGCGTGGTCGTGGCCGGTCTGGGAGTCCTCATCGTAGGCCGCTTGGGTGCGGAGCTTTTCCTCGATCGCTCTTCCCTTCTGCTGGTTCTGGCTGGAGTTGTGATTCTTTTTCTCGGATGGGATCTGTTTCGCGCGGTGCTCTTCCCCTGGGCATTCCTATTTTTGATGATTCCCATCCCCACCATCGTTTTCAACCAGATCACCTTTCCCCTGCAACTGCTGGCTTCGAAGGTCGCTGCCACGGTGCTCCCCGTGTTCGGAGTTCCGATCCTGCGCGAGGGCAACGTGATCAACCTGCCGTCCATGGCCCTCGAAGTCGCGGAAGCCTGCAGCGGCATTCGTTCCCTGATTTCGCTGGTGGCGCTCGCCATCATCTACGGATATTTGATGGAAAAGCGTCTCTGGGTGCGCTGGTTGCTCGCGCTCGCCTCGGTGCCGATCGCAGTAGCCGCCAATAGCATCCGCATCATCGGCACGGGCTTGCTGGTGCAGTATTGGGACGCCGAAAAGGCTGAAGGCTACTTCCACGCTTCCTGGGGATGGATCATCTTCGTAATTTCGCTGATCATGCTCTACGCACTGCACGCACTGATCCGCGTTTTGTCTGCCGAGAAAGGCGGCCGGTCGTCGTGATCAAGAACGTGATGAAGGGTTCCACTCTGCGTTTCGTTCTGGTAGCCGGGCTCATCGCGGGTGCGGCCATCCTTTTGCAAGCCCGCGGCCGCAGCGAGGTTTTCCCGCCTCGTCTTCCCTTACAGCAGTTTCCCGAGCAGTTAGGCGGCTGGAGCGGCACTGACGTTCCCATCGACAAGGACGTCCTCAACATCCTCGGTCCCGGCGATTTCCTTCTCCGCATCTATCAGAACCAGAGTTACCAGAATCAGCAAAAGACGCCATATATCGACCTGTTCATCGCTTACTTCCGAAGCCAGCGCGCCGGCGATACCATCCATTCCCCGCAGCATTGCCTGCCCGGTTCGGGTTGGACGCCCGTCGAGAACCAGCACGTTACGCTGGCCATGCCCGGGCACGAACCGTTTCCCGCCAACCGATACCTCATCGCCAAAGGCGACTCGCGGCAACTCGTTCTGTACTGGTTCTGGGCCCACAATCGCGGCGTCGCCAGCGAGTATTGGGCCAAATTCTATCTGGTTGCCGATTCCATCAAGTTGAATCGCAGCGACGGCGCCCTGGTCCGCATCACCACTCCCATGTTCCCTGGCGAAACTGCCGATCAGGCGCAGCAGCGCGTCCTTCCTTTCGTCGGCGATGTCATGCCCTTGCTCGATAGCTACATCCCCCGCTGAGGACTCTTGTCTTAGTTTTTCGGAATGCCGCGAAGGAAAGATTCATGTGCGGACAGCCTCCCCTCGGCTAGCTTGCCCTGAGCGAAGCCGAAGGGCCGAGCGCAGCTCGACGCTTTCGTCGGCGAGCATCCGGCACGGTATGACTCCAGTAACTGTTTTCCGCCATTACCGTGCAGTATCATGAATCCTTTGCGGACTTCCCTCGTGTGTCGGCCGGTCCGCAGTTGGAGAATGCTATATGACCCGCTCGATTTCCGTCCGCCTGCTGCTGGCTTGCTCTCTGTTCACCATCACGTTTACGGGCTGCTCTCGAGATCCCAACGTTCGTAAGCAGAAATACCTGGACAGCGGCGAGAAATATGCCGCAGAGGGCAAGTACCGGGAGGCGGTGATCCAGTTTCGCAACGCCATTCTGATCGACTCCCGCTTCGCCCAGGCGCACTATGATCTCAGCCAGGCTTACCTCAAGGTAGGGGACAGCAACGACGCCTTTCAGGAGCTAAGCCGCACTGTCGAACTCGCTCCCGATAACTATCGCGCCCACACCGATCTCGCCAACCTTCTGGACACGGTCAGGAATCCCGATGGCAGTCCAGTGGAGGAGACGCTCAAGCAGGCGAAGATACACCTCGACATCCTGCGCGAAAAACAGCCCAACACTCCAGATACGCACCAGGCGTGGGCCAACTATGACGCGGCACAAAACAATATCGCCGCCGCTATGCAAGAAATGCAGCAGGCCATTGCCGCTGACCCCAATCGGTCTGAATCCTATCTAGTGCTAGCAATTCTTCAACTGCGCTCCGACCTGCCCGACCAGGCCGAGGCCAGCTTCAAGAAGGCAACCGAAGTCGATCCCAGGTCCATGAACACTCAATTGGCCCTGGGGCGCTTTTATCAAGCGCGCAACCGTTTGCCCGAAGCCGAGCTTCAATTCAAACGCGCCATCGATGTCGATCCGAAGAGTCCGACGCCGCGCGCCATTTATGCTCGCCTTCTGATGCAGGAAGGCAGGAAAGCCGACACCGAATCCTTCCTCCGCCAAACCAAGAACGACCTATCCAATAACCCAGAAGGCTATCGCATGCTCGGCGACTTCTATTTCGCCTCCGGCGATCTCGACAAAGCCACCAACGAGTACACTTCGCTCAACCACGACCACCCCAAAGATCCGCAAGTCAAGAAAAACTACATCCAGCTCTTGATTCTTAAAAACCGTCTCGATGAAGCCACCAAGCTGGACAGCGAAATCCTCAAAGCCAATCCCAAAGACGTGGATGCTCTGATCTACAAGGGTCAGGTGCAAATCCGCCGCAACGATCCCAGCGGCGCTATCGATTCGCTGCAAAACGCACTTCGCACCGACGCTGAGAACGCGGTCGCGCACTACCAGTTGGGAAACGCCTTCGCGGAACAGCACAATGAGACCCGGGCAGAATCGGAATGGCGCGAAGCTGTGCGCATTCGTCCGGACATGACCGACGCGCAGCGCGCCCTGGCTGGATTGGAACTGCGCCGGGGCGACTTCGAAGCCGTTTTGCAAACCGCCCAGCAGATCATTAAGGCTGAACCTGGCGCGCCGGACGGATTCATTCTCAAAGACATTGCCGAACTGGCCCACCAGAAATACAGCGATGCGCAGCAGGATGCGGAGCAGGCCGCCTCGCGAGCGCCACAAAGCCCGGCCCCCTTCATCCAATTGGGCAACATTCAACTGGTGCAGAAGCATTACGTCGATGCCGAAAAGTTCTACCAGCAGGCCCTCGACAAGGATCCATCTTCCGCCGAAGGTTTAAGCGGCCTGATGAATACTTACTTCGCGGAGAAACAGTCCGACAAGGCCATCGCCGCCGCTTACGCTCAAATTGGCAAGTCACCCAACAATAGCAACTTCTACGACCTCTTGGGCACCGCGCTTTTTAACGTCAAAAAAGACCTGCCCGGTGCCGAGGCCAACCTGCGCAAGGCAATTCAACTCGACAAAAATAACGTGGATGCCCTGGAAAAATTGGGCAAGGTGCAGGTCCAGGAGGGTTCCGTGGATCAGGCTCTCGCCCTTTATCAGCAATCCATCAAGGATAATCCCCGAGAGGTCGGTTTCTATATCCTTTGCGGCGAACTCTACGAGGCGAAGAAGAATTGGGATCAGGCCAAATCCCTTTACCAGCAAGCTCTCGCTATTTCGCCCGACAACCCCCTCGCTTCCAATAATCTCGCTTATGTGATTCTGGAGCAAGGCGGGAACGTTGACGTGGCCATGGGCATGGCCCAGACCGCACGTCGCGGCATGCCGGACTCTCCCAATGCCGCCGATACTTTGGGCTGGGCCTACTATCAGAAAGGAATTTACCAGTCCGCCATCAGTCAGTTCCAGGAAGCGCTGCGCCTTACCGAAAAGCGCGGCGGCCCCGATGATGCAGACCTGCACTACCACCTGGGCCTCGCGTATCAGAAAACCAACCAGATCGCACTGGCCCGCCAGCAGTTAGAGAAGGCCGTGAAGCTCAGTCCCAACAACGCCGACGCCCGCAAAGCTTTGTCTGATCTTCGCAGTTAGGTCCTCACTTTCGGCCGCGCAAATGAAAACCCCGCCTTGCGGCGGGGTTTATTTTTGTTAAGCACAGAGAAAGCTTACGCCTTCAGTTTGCGGCGAACCATTCCAGCAAGACCGATCAACCCAGTCCCTAGCAGGCCGAGCGAGCCTGGTTCGGGAACCACGATGTTCGTGTCTCCGCTGCCAACGGTCGCGGAATCATCGAAAAAGCCCTTGCCGGTGTTAATTGTCAACTGGAACGTCGTTCCGACGGTCCTAAATCCAGACGCCGTTGTTCCAGTTAGACTTCCAGACAGGGTATAGTTATGGGTTCCGTCAGCGTTGGTTACCAGTGTCCAGGTCACCGGGCCCGAAAAGGTACCCGTAAACAGAACACCGCTAGGGGCTCCACCCATGCCATTGCCGGTGATGGTAAACGTTCCGCCGGGCGCGAACACGCCGCCCTGATCCAGCGAACCGCTTATCAGTGCTCCGGTCGAGAAAGCGACACTGCCCAAGTCAGCCCCTGTGATCGGGGGACCCCCTGGGAAGCTGCGAATCACAGTCAAGTCCGACCCGCTCAGCGTCAGACCGCCTGTGGTTGAAGCCGTTAAGGTTCCGCCACTGTTACTGTACTCGATGCTGCTAGTGGCAAACACTGCCATTGGCATGGCCAGTGCCAATACAGCAAGGACGAGGATTCTCTTCATGTTACATCTCCTAGGAGTTACTCCGCCCGAGTCTTCATGACGAACGACGCGTGGCTTGCCCCTTAGCCGAGCGAAGGACTGACTAAGGTGCTTTGCTGCAAGTGCACCCCGAGTACCAAAGTTTACTCGAACGCAAGCCATGGCAACATAAGAACTTATCGCAGGCTTCCACGCTTTGGCAAGAGACAAAAGTGAAAATGTCTGCGCAACAACGCAAAATCCAGGCAGAATCCGAGTCCTGCTACCGACCAACAAGCAGGCTTAGTCCGCCGCAATTTCCTGCTTGGGGCTGGCGGCTTCCCGCCGCTTTACAAGGCGATTTGAAGGAAGGCCTGCGTCGCGAATCTTATACAGCAGCGCCCGGTAGCTGATGCTCAAAGCACGCGCTGCCTGCTTCCGGTTCCAGTGATGATTTTGCAGGACTTTCAGAATGACTTTTCGCTCTAACTCCCGCACCGCCTGCTTGGTTACCTTTTTCAAATTGATCTGGCCATCGAGCGGGATCTCGGCATTGAAAAAGCTCGCGTCCCGCGGCGCCAAGTCGCTCGCGATCACGTCTTCATTGCCCAGTATCACATAACGCTTCACCAGGTTTTCCAGTTCCCGGATGTTGCCCGGCCAGTGATATTTGCGCAGATCCGACATCAACTCGCTGGAAAGCGCCCGCGCCCGGCAATTGTACTTACGGTTGTGATACTCCAGGAAATATGCCACCAGTTCAGGAATGTCGTTCGCCCGCTCGCGCAGCGGCGGCAGATGCAGATTCACCACGTTGATCCGGTAAAACAGATCGGACCGGAACGTGCCGTTCTCAATCTCCTGCTCCAGTTTGCGGTTGGTCGCGCAAACCACGCGCACTTCCACTTTCTTGTCCGCCTGGGCGCCGATCCGACAGAACTGTCCGTCCTGCAGCAGCTGTAGCAGCTTTGACTGCAGCGCCATATCTAACTCAGAAATCTCGTCCAGGAACAGCGTTCCCCGGTGCGCCATTTCCACCCGGCCCGGCTTCATTCCATAAGCCCCGGTGAACGCTCCCTTCTCGTAGCCGAAGAGCTCGCTCTCCAGCAACGTGCCCGGAATTGCCGGGCAATTCACCTTCACCCAGGGTCCGCTGCGCCAGGGTGACGCGGCATGAATCATGCGCGCGATAATGTCTTTGCCCGTCCCACTCTCCCCTTGGATCAGCACCGGAACGTTGGCGCCGGCAAGTTTGGTCAGACGGTCACGGACGGATTGCATGGCCTCGGTGCGTCCAAAAACAATCGCATCCGGCGGCATCTCTCCCAAAGGCTGAACAAGCGTACTCACGCTGCTAATTGTCATGGTTGTTTTACCAACTTGGGGGGAGTGTCGTGCACGATTCTGCAGTTGCATCCCGAGAACCAAAAAGCCTTCTGTCTTCTTGGCGGGAGGCCTTAAATGCTTATGTTCTTGATAACTATCAACTTACTCAAGAACTAGGCTAGCATGCCTCGACTGTCAGAGGTTGATCTAAAGCGTAACACGATGGGTGGGTCTATGCGCAAACATTTTCACACCGCAGTGGCGATTTTCCGCCTCCGGGCGGCCGGATGATCGGTGAGAAGCAGAGGACGCGCGAACTTCAGCCCGAGCAGATAGTACCCCTCGGCAGGCGTGGTGCGGAGAGTCTTGGCTCGTAGAGCCCGGGACGTTTTCGGTAGCATGGCCAAGGCAGCCACGGGCGCGCTGGGAATCTCAAGCCGAATTTGGGCAATTGCGGGCAAAACCCGGCGGACCGCGACCAGCATGCCGCCCGCGCTCACGTTCAAGGCAGTCGCAAACTCCAGAAACTCTTTACCCTTCCGGTCACGGCTGCGCACAAAAACTGGTATCGCGAGAGGAAGTCTGGCCCACTTTCGCCGCTCGGTTCCCGTCCTCGATCCATTATTCATGCAAACCGCTCCGTCCACGTAACGCCCAATTGGGAGCATCTGAGGGGCCAAAGATAGGGTAAATAGCGTAGTAAATCAGGGCATAATCCTGCAAGCCGGGCAACTCCCACTGCGAAACCCACACAGATGCAGGAAATCAACGGTAATTTGCTCGCTTTTTGTTCGCTATCGTGAAATCCCTCAATCGCCCGGCCATGCCCTTCAAAGTGCAAGGTTTTGCTATACTTGGGTAATTTCATTGCATTTTCGTTGACAACGAATTGACCCTGACTTACGATTTTACTCACCGGCGTTTCCGCTTTGCGCCGGGTTTTGTCTCCTCCCCAAGTAGTCCTGTGGCGTTTCTTCATGGCTTCTGCCCACAAGAATGCGTTAGTTTCTGACGCGGGAGGAACCTCGGATCTTATGCCAGCCGCTGCTGTTATCCGTCCTGATGGCGATCTGCCCAGCCCCGAGAATTTGTTGCAGGAATATAAGGAACTTCGGGAGCGCGCACAGCGCACCACCAACGCGCTCGCTTCCGCCGCCCACGATCTCAAAACCCCTCTCTCGATCTTGATCGGCTATGTAGAAGTGCTGCACAGCGAAAAGCTGGGCTCGCTCAACGACCGGCAACTTGAAGTCTTGCGAGATATGCAGGCCAGCGGAAAACGCCTGCAGCAGTTCATCGAAGATTTTCTTACTTACAGCGCCCTCGAAACCGGCGGACTGAGCATGCACTTCGCGCCCGGCGACATCAATGAGTGTCTGTCGGAAGTCTCCCGCTTGTGGTCAAATCGCTTTCAGCAAAAAGGACTGGCGCTTTACTTTCTGGCCAACGATAAACTGCCTGTTTTCCCCTTCGATACTCCAAAACTGGAGCGCGTGATCTCGAACTTGCTGGAGAATTCCTTTAAGTTCACGCCCACCAGCGGAACGGTGTGGCTGCACGCCGAACCGCATATGTGGGAACGCCGTGCCGCGGCGCAGCCTTCGAGCGACGAACGCCGCCGGCAAAACGTATCTCAGCCCAACTCCGTCAAGGTCAGCGTCTCCGACACCGGTCCCGGAATTCCCGCGGAGTATCACCTGGAAGTGTTCGACGATTTTTTCCGTCTTCCCAGCACCGAAAATCACGAGGGCATGGGACTAGGCCTTGCCATCGCGCGCCGCCTGGTACAAGGTATGGGAGGTAAGATCTGGGTTGAGAGTGATGCCGGCGCAGGCTGCAAATTTTCTTTCCTCATCCCGTATAAACCGGCCGTCGCAGGCGCCAGCAAAGGGAAATCTCGATGAAGCAAACCGCCAAAATCCTGCTGGTGGACGACGAACCCGGCATGCTCCGCTACATCAAAACCTTGCTGGAAGTGGACGACTATAAAGTAGAGACCGCGACCACCGGCGAGGAAGCCCTGGAGCGCGTTGAAAAGGGCCTGCAGCCGGATCTCGTGCTGCTCGACGTACTCATGCCCGGCATCGACGGCTTGCAAACCTTAGAGCAGTTGCGCCAGCTTCAGCCCGGCGTCAAAGTTGTCATGCTGTCCTGCGTTAACGACACTCGCAAAGTCGTACACGCCATGAAGTTGGGCGCACAGGACTACCTCACCAAGCCCTTTCAGAAAGCGGAATTGGATGCCGTTATCGATCTCAGCCTCGGCCAGGGAAAACAGACTTACAGCGGCGAGGTAGAAGAGCTTGCAGACGACGTTTTCTTCATCGCGGCCAGCCCTGCCATGCGCAAGATTCGCTCCCAGGCCGCGTTGGTCGCAAATGTGGATATCCCGGTGCTGCTGCTGGGCGAGAGCGGAACCGGAAAAGAAGTTCTCGGCCGCCTGATCCACAAGCTTTCCAAGCGCGCCCATCGAACTTTTCTGAAGGTGAACTGCGCCGCGGTCCCAGCGGACCTGCTCGAGAGCGAACTTTTCGGCTATGAACAGGGCGCTTTCACCGGCGCGAACCACGCGAAACCGGGCAAATTCGAACTGTGCAACCGCGGAACGATTCTGCTCGACGAGATTGGCGAGATGCCGCCGCTCTTGCAGGCAAAACTCCTGCACGTGTTACAGGATCAGACCTTCTCCCGCTTGGGCAGCCGCTCCATTATTAAAGTCGACGTGCGCATTCTGGCGGCAACCAACATCAATATTCCGGAGGCATTGGCCTCGAAGCGCCTGCGCGAGGATCTCTACTACCGTCTGAATGCATTTACCATGCAGATTCCTCCGCTGCGCGAGCGCAAGGAAGAAATCCCGATCCTGCTCAAACACTCGATGTCGCGGATGGCGGAGCGTTACGCGCGTCCGCCGCTCCCGCTTTCTCCGGCGTTGCTGCAGGCTTGCCAGAATCATTCCTGGCCCGGCAATCTCCGCGAGCTGAATAACTTCCTCAAGCGCTATCTGATTCTCGGGGATGAGAAACTCGCCGTCACCGAACTGCTGCCCAGAAACGACGGAACCGGCGGAGTACACGGCGATGCTTCGGCCCGTGGGTCAGAATCGGGGGGCGGCTTGAAATCCGTGGCTCGAACCGCCAAAGATGAAGCCGAAGCGCAGGCCATCACGCAAGCTCTCGAACAGACCAACTGGAACCGCAAGCAGGCCGCCGGCCTTCTCCAGATCAGCTACAAAGCTCTGCTCTACAAAATCCGGCAATACGGAATCGCCGAGGCCAAGGGCCATCACAAGCTATCAGCGGGAGCGTAAGCTCTCCTCTGCAGTCGGGTGCCCCATTTCTCGCTTCCTTTGCGAGAAATGGGTCTTTGCAGGCCAACTTTACGGAACTGACAACGTAATCGTCTGGCTCTTAGTATCAGCTGCCGGACGTCGCTGTAACTGTAATGGTGTAGTTACCCGGCTGCGTTCCGCTCACCGGCGCTTGCGTGTTCTTGCTGCTGCAAGCCGGCAATAGCAGAAGCATTGCGAACGTAACGCAAAGAACGAACATTCCCAAGACGCGCCGGCGGCTCCGCCCGCTTCCCACTCCTACCCCCAAGAGAGTCAGTCCCGGAATCATTAGCCAAATCGCATAGAAATGTCGGGTCAGCAAACTTGCCGCAGGCGTGACCACAGGCCGCGCGGTGGTGGTGATATTCAGCGTGGACGAACCGGGCCCTTGCAGCGAGACGGGGTTGCTGGTGAAGTTGCATGAAGACGCCGTCGGCAAACCGGTACAAGCCAGGGAAATGCTGGTTCCGTAAACTGGATTCGGCGTCAGTTGGACTTGATAGGTGGCTGTATCCCCTGCAACAGCCACGCTGTTATTGCTGGGATTTACTTTGAGACTAAAATCGGACATCTGCGCCGGTACCGAGGTTTGGGCGAGGACAATGTTTCCCGGCCCCGTCACCTGCACCGATCCGCCATTGAAAAAGGCTTCCGACCCCTGGCTGTTCGGGGTGGGCGTAAGCACTATGGTGACCGTGGCTGTCGAACCCGATTGCAGCGAGGGTAGGCTGCAACTCACGATGGCATTGGTCGAGGCCCCGCCGCAGGTCCCGGCGCTGGTGCTGGCCGATATAAACGTCAGCGGCACACCCGTGATCGAAGTATTCAGATTGTCCAGGAGCGTGATGCTATTGGCCAAATCAGGTCCATTGTTGGTCACTGTGTAGGTGAAAGTCGCCTGATTCCCCGCGCTGATGAAGACCTGGTTCGTGCCTAACGTCAGCGCTCCGCTAATCGACAAGCTCACGGCTGTTCCCAGTTGAGTGACAAAAGCGTCGTAACCGCCGTTGTTCGTCGTCTGCAGCGGCTTCGAGACCTGCAGATCCGTTGAGTTGGTGTCGCCCGCGACGTAGGCGTTCTGATTGACATCAAGGGTGATTCCCGTTCCTTCGTCAGTGCCGCTTCCGCCAAAATAGTTGGCCCATGATCCCGCCGTCGTCTGCCCGACTCCGGCAGCCGTGTTCAGCCTGGCCATGAACGCGTCTTGCGGCCCATTGAGCGCACTTTGAATGGAATTGGAGGCTGGGAGAACGGGGAAATCCGGAGACTGGGTCCAGCCCGTCACCAGGGCGCCAGCGCCAGTATCCACGGTGATTGCAAGTCCGGCTTCGTTATTACTCCCTCCCAAATAAGAGAAGTAGTTAAGCGCCACGTTGACCGGAGTTGTTGTCGTCACTATGGACGTCGGATTCGTCAGGCGCGCCACAAAGGCGTCGTTAGCAGGAGGAGTGCCGGCGGGTGTTGGACAAGCCGTGCCTGCCGCCACGTTCGGCGCGTCCAGACAGCGTTGAAACGGGGAGGAAGTGACGGCCGTGGTTGTGCTTATCCCAATATCGGTGGAGTTTGTGGTTCCGACCAAGTAAACATTAGCCGCTCCCGAGTCGAGCCCAACGCCCGTCCCCGAGTCTGTCCCACTGCCTCCCACATAGGTCGACCAGATCAGTTGCTCTCCCTGATTGGCGTTGGGATTCAGTTTCGCCACAAACGCGTCCGAGTCCGTGGTGTTCGCCGTACTCGCGCACGAAGGAGGACCGGTGATGGGACCCGGCGGCGGCTGATCCAGGCAGGGCTGGTACGGATTCAGGATAGGAAAATCGGTGCTGCTGCATCCCGAGCATCCTGAAAAGATAAAGTTCGTGGTGCCAGTAAAGTACACGTTCAGGTTTGTGTCCACGGCAATCCCGCCGCCCACCGCAATCGGCGTGGTCGTGTCGAAATTCGCTCCGCCAAAATAAGTCGAGTAGGAAATGCTGCCAGTCCGAGCTGAACTCGGGTTCAGCTTGGTTACGAAGAACTGAATGGGCGCGCGCGGAGTGGTTTGAAACGGCAGCGCCTGCGGCAGCGTGCTCGCGGGGAATTGGTCCGTGGTGCTGGCGGCGTCGGAAGACGTCGTGGTTCCCGTGACGTAAATGTCGTCCAGGGTATCGATGGTCATCCCGCTCGCAATGTCGGTGCCGTTCCCGGAAAGATAGGACGAATACTGCAGCCCCGTGCCGTCGGTATTCAACTCGGTCACGAAGACGTGCGAAGTGCCTGTACTCCCCGTCTCGGGAGCCGTTTGATAGGCCGTCAGCGAGGTGGTGGGAAAGTTGCTCGAGGAAGTTGTGCCCGCCACGAACGGATCGCCCCGCCCGTCCACGCGGATTCCGGCCGGGCTGTCCGTACCGTTGCCTCCAAGATAGGTCACGTAGTCAAGCTTCGCCACGAGCGACCCCAGGGGCGGCGTGATCTTGGCGACGTAAACGTTCTGCGCGCCATTGAGCGTGGTCTGAAAGATTCCGGTTGCCGTCGGAAGATTAGGAGAAGTGGTCGAGCCCGTCAGGTAGATGTTAAAGCTTCCATCGACCGCAACGGAGGTGGAATGCTCGTCTCCGCTGCCCACCGAAATAAGTCGAGAAGGTCAGGATGGGGTCAATCACCAGTTCGCGCGAGTGGTCATACGATCCAATCGCGAACCCGGCGCGGTTTGCGCCGCGCAGAACGAAGTTGCCTTCCACCGCCTGCTGCTTCCCGCCGATCTCCTGATAGACCCGCGGCGCCTCGAGCCGCACGCTGTCGCTCTCGCCATGGCCCTTCTTGCCATGAATAACCAGAGCGCCGTCTTTCAGCTCGAGTTGTTTCGCCCCGTTGAATTCGAGTTCAGGCCTGCCCCGGATCTGATCCCGGCGCGACCTGAAAGTCGTATTCCAGCCGTCCCTGATTCCCGTAGAACAGCAGATTGATGCCGGGATAAACATTCTCGTATCGCACCCGCGCGAATTGCGGTACACCCTGCCGCCACTTCGCCGGATCGTTCCCCAGAAAATAGTTACTCTTGCCCGGCAAAAGATCGGCGCCCGTTAGTTGGCGTTCGGATTCGCTCCCGCCAGTTTCATCTCTACCAACTCGACGCGGGTCGGAGATGGCACCTGTTTTATCGAATCCCGCCGCGACTGTTCCGGCTTGGGCCGCTGCCCAGACGCTAAGCTGAGAATCGCGCCCTCGGAGCCTAAAAACAGACTGTATCCAGAACCGTGAGTCAGGAACTTCGCCCGCGGATCGGCGGGATCGAGATTCGGCTTGTCCCTGGTTCGGTTCGAAAATCAGCGGCAATCCGGCGAAAAGCGAACGCGCCCGGAACTGTGCTTCGGCATTTACATCGCCCGATAAGCCCTGCGCCGTCCCTAAGAGACCGGGCATAATCGTCTGACGCCTCGATCGCCGGAATTTGGGCCACGACGTTCGCGGCGGTTTGGCGCGAGCGGGCACCCCACCCGAGAACAGCGCATCCTGCCCCAAGCAGCACCAGCCCAGCGGCCAGAATACGAACTCGTCCCACGGATGTACCCAACCAACGGCGGTCTACGTTCACTCGTTCCTCCAAGGCAGTCCAACCAGTTATTCGATCGTTTTGGCACAACTCTTTCGCACGGATCGCTATCGCTCAGAGCAGTGGGAAGATTAGAAACGGCGCACAAGTCAATCAAGCCAGCGCGCCGACGAACCTGACCGTGGCTTGCTGATCACTAAAACTGGCGGAAAAAATTAAATAACTACTTAAACATCTGACGGATAGACAAGTCAAGCGCCCCAGACTTCCCCTGATAGCAGCTCATCCTGACCGGGGCACCCGAAGTGACGAGCCTGCCCTGAGCGCAGTCGAAGGGATCTCGCGCGCACACACGCCACTCCCGGGGATCGCCTCAAGATTCGTCAGATGCGACCGAGTATGCGGAAAGATGCCGCACTGGCACGATAGTGGGTGAAAGAAAGTTGCCATCAGCTCTCACGGTCGGTGGAAATGGAAAAAGATGATCCTCTCTGCGCAAACAGCCTGCCTGAATTGCGCACCCTCCCACTCCCGGCTCCGCAAGCCGTTCATTCTTTGCGCGAGACTTAAGACGCCCAACGAGCCCGAATGGCAAGGCGATTGCTCCCACTGGACTAAGCCCTGCCCTGAATTGCGTCCTCCCTCGGCTCCCCCAGGAGTTCTGTTCGGATTTCCGAACAGATTAACCGAATCAGCTCCAACTGGCATTTTGCTGTTGCAAACTACAGATGTTTCTATACATTGAGTGCTACCAGGGCCGCATCCAGTCAAAACTCAGTCCTTGAAATTCCGTGGACCTGCCGTTGGCAGTACTCGCTTTTCTCGGTACGACACGCTCCTTGCCGAGCGCTCTAACATGCAACCGAACTCACAGGACCGGCGGATGATGCGGCGCTTTGACATGCGCCTCCCCGCCATCGTCCGACTCGAAGGCGCCGGACGAGGTTCGCACCGAAACTCAGAACGTCAGTGCCCGCGGCGTTTTCTTCTACCTCGACCGCCCCGTTTACTCCGGCACCAGGCTGGAAGTCACTCTCACCTTCCCTCCTCACGTCACTCTCACCGACTCCGTCCGCGTCCGTTTCACCGCCCGCGTCATCCGCGTCGAACAGTCCTCTTCCCTCGGCCCGCATCGGCACCGCCGCCATCATCGAGGACTACCAATTCCTCCGCTCCGACGGCAGTCCCGACTTCCTCTCCGCCCTGCAAAAAGAATGGAAAGCCACAAACTGAAGAGTGGGCTTCCGGCTCCCGTCTTCCGGCTTCCAGCTCTCGGCTTTCGGCTTTTCAGATTAGGATCCAGCCGCGAAGGGGCGACAGAATGCAGCCCACGGCGCAAGCCGTGGGAGATGAGTAAGAAAATAAGATAAGCCCTGAAGGGGCGAAAGAAGATCCCTCAATCCTGCCGGGGAGAACCGGAAGCCGAACGCCGGAAGCCGGAAGCCTGCACTTCCTTCACCTGCTGGCGCAGTCGCCCGAATCTCCGAACCAGGCTGCCAAGATAGACCCCATGAATCACCCACGTGGCAATGTAAGCGGCGAAGAGAAACTTGATGGCGTTCATCGCGAGCTCCGACTGAGCGGAAGGCTGGCCTTCGCCGCCACTCCCGCCCCCACCAGCGATTCCATCGCGTGCGCTTCTTCGATCTCGCGGTGCAGCAGTTCCAGCCGGAAGCGCGACCAACACACCAGAAACGCAAAACAAAGAAAAGCCATCCAGCTGATCAGCAGAACGTGCAGCATGCGCGGATCCATCGATCCACCGCCGCCAATCACCGGCTGCGGATGCTGCGTGCGGAAGAACCAGATCGAAAAATAAACCAGCGGCACATCCAGCGCTCCAAACACCGCCAGCGCCGCGGCCAGCATCTGCGTTTGCGCGCTGTTGGAAAAGCGCCGCAACATCAAATAACTCACATAAATCAGCCACAGCACCAGCGTCGAAGTCAGTCGAATATCCCCCGGCGCCCACCAGATTCCCCACACCGGACGCGCCCAGATCGGCCCTGTGACCAGCACAATCGTGCAAAAAACCACGCCCACCTCGGCCGTCGTCACCGCAAGCATGTCAAGCCGCTCTCCCGGAAAAAACTTTCCCACCAAAAAATAAAACACCGGAATCGCCAGCACCGTCGTCGCCACCGCGCTCGGACGCATGCCCGTCGGCAGCAATCGCTGCACCTGCGGCAAGAAAACAAGCAATCACACCCGCCGACGCCAATCGCAATCACAATCCATTTCGCGGCAGTCCGTGTGGAAGGCTTCGCGTTGGCCAGATACTGAATCGACGCGATGAAGTTAATAAAGAACAACAGAAACGCCGTCCACGCCGAAGGCACGTGGTAGTAGATGATCCGGTATACATCGCCTTGTTGCGCATCGGTAGGGGCTACCTTGCTCAAGGCCAGGTAAAGGGCATAGGCCAGAAGAATCGCCGTGAGAACCGACAGGATGGGGAAAAGCCGTTTCATTCCGCGTGCAAAATCATTCCGAACAATGCCAGACAAGCTGTAGTAAACACCACATCGTAGGTGAGAAGCAACACGATGTAGAAGTGCGCAGAATTTTCCCCGGTCAGAATCGACGTGGTTCCCGCCACCATGCCCAGCACCGCCGGAATGGAAATCGGAAACAGCAGCAGCGGCAGCATGATCTCGCGGCTTCGCGTGCGCAGCGACATCGCCGCAAAGAACGTTCCATTCACCACCAGCGCCCAGGTTCCCAAAGCCGCAATCGGAATCAACTGCCACGCCGGACCCAGCACGCGCAGGTTATAGAAAATCACGAACAGCGGCGTCATCAGCGCTTCCAGCACGCTCACGAAAATAAAATTCCCCACCGCCTTGGCCAGAAACAAAGCATTCGCCGGAGCCGGAGAGACCCGGTAAGCATCGAGCACCTGATTCCGCAACTCCCGCGCCCAGGTCTGATTGAGCGCCACCACCGCCGCAAACAAAAACGCCACCCACACCAATCCTCCGACGATGTGCCGCGACTCCTCCGCCAGCGGATCGAACGAGAATACGAAGATCACCACCACTAGCAACGAGAAAAACAGCATGGAATTGAGCGCATCTTTCGAGCGCCACTCCAGCCGGATGTCTTTCACCAGCGTCGCAAGAGTCACCGCCCAAAGCGAATTCATTGGACATCCCGCGCAGAGCTCTCGGCGGAACTTGCGAGTCGAGCCAGACTCGCGGTCCGATCCACAATCTGCCCCGCCTGCATCCAGACAAACTCGTCGGCCACGCCTTCGAGCAGCAGCGCCTGGTGCGTGATCACGAATACCGTCTTCCCCGCATCGCGCATGCCCTTGAGCAGCGCAACCATCGCGCGCGCCGAATGCACGTCCACATTCGAGAACGGTTCATCCAGCAGCAGCACCCGCGGATCATGCAGAATGGCCCGCGCCAGCGACATCCGCTGCCGCATCCCCTGCGAATATTGCCCAACCGCGCGCGTCAACTGCGGGATCGAGTCCCACCACGCGAATCACTTCTTCGCAGCGCTGATCCCCCGCGATCCCATACAGGCGCGCAAAGTAACGCAGGTTCTCCATGCCGCTCATCTCGTCATAAAGCAGCGACGGATGAGCCATATACCCAATCTCGCGGCACGCCTCCCGCGGACTCTTCCCGAAAATCGAAATCTCCCCGCGCGTTGGCTGCGTGAGCCCCGCCAGTGCCCGCAATAGCGTGGTCTTCCCTGCTCCATTCTCCCCGAGAATGGCGTGAAAGCGTCCCGCCATCAAACTCCGCCGTCACTCCACGCAGCGCGGCAAAGCGTCCGAACTGCTTAATGACGTTGTTGACGGTGATGACAGGCAAGCTTTTCGGAATAGCGTCAGTCACAGGCACCGGAAGATCGCAGCCCAAGTCGGGGAAGTTACGCTAGCGACTCTATGGCATTCCGAATGGATGTCATCCTGACCGTAGCCATTTTTCAGGCGGAGGGAAGGATCTCGCGCGCAGGCCGAACGTGTCCAGCTAAATCTTAATTCGCCATCCCAGCGCCGCCCGGTTGCACCTGGGTCACACTCTTCGCAGGCTCGCGCGATGGAACTCCATTGGCCGGCGTGCCCGGCTGCTGCGGAGCATACTTCGATGCGCACTTCGCCTGCAATTGCTTGGCATGGAACACGCCATCGCGATCAAATCGTCCATCGGCGAGCGCCTGGGAATCGTCTTTGAACGTGTCCGGCGGCGCTTCGGTCCCGGTATAGTCCACGTGAAGCGTCTGATCTTCTTCCATCAGCACAAACTGCACGTGCGTTCCCGTGCGCTTGATCGAGCCCGGCTGCACGTTCCCTGCAACCCGCAGGCGCTTCGAATAAGCGCCATCGCCCATCTTGTGCAACTCTTTAATCGTGACGTAGTAACTCTTGCTGTCCTGCACACCGGTATAAGCCAGGTAACCGAGCAGCAGCAGAATCACCGCCGTCGCTCCCCCGAACTTAAGATAAGTCTTGACCTGGCTCGACATGGATTCCCCAATCGTGCATCTACATTCAAACTTTACTCGTCATAGACTCGCGGAATCAAGATTGAGAAGTCGGATGATTCACTCACCCCGCCTTTCTCTGCGTACTCCGCGAGTCCCCGGCATTCTCAGCGGTTAAAGTCTCTAGCTCGTTATGGCATATAACCCAAACTCAGTTCGCGTCCGCTAAAATGAAGCGAGCCTCGTTCCCCTATGATCCATCCCTGGCACGACGTAACTCCCGGCGACAAGCTTCCCCACGAATTCGACTGCGTCGTCGAAATTCCCTTCGGCTCCAGCGTGAAATACGAGCTCGACAAATCCAGCGGCCTCATCCGCCTGGATCGCATCCTCTACTCGGCCGTCTACTATCCCGCGAACTACGGCTTCATTCCGCAGACGCTCGCCGAAGACGACGACCCGCTCGATGTGCTGGTTCTCTGCCAGGAGCCGGTCGTTCCGCTGACCATCATCCACGCCCGCGCCATCGGCCTGATGACCATGATCGACGCCGGCAAACAGGATCATAAGATCATCGCCATAGCGACCGAAGATCCCGAGTTCAACTCCTACCGCGAGGCGTCGGAAATGCCGCCCCATCGCCTGCTCATGCTCCGCCGGTTTTTTCAGGATTACAAGCACTCGAAGGCAAGGCCGTCGAGGTCGATGAGATACGCCCTCCAACGGAAGCGTATCCCATCATCCTCGACGCGCTGCACCGCTACAGCGAACAACGCCGCAAAGGCTTCAAAGCCGCCAAATCTTAGCCAGCGTTATCGAACCTGCACCCCTCGCGTGCCCGCTGTAACCTCACTAGCTCTTTACGCGTCGCACGCATGAATTGCCTGCCGCAGGGCCGAGATTGCGCACGGCGCAGCAGCGAACTGCGCACAGGAATTACGCACAGTAGGAGCAACCGTGGAAGAGCGGCCCTTCAAGGGCCGCGTTACATCGCCCTCAGAGAAAAGGGCTTCAGCCCCCCCGGGGTCGCATCACTTGCCCTTAAATACGAAGCTGATCTCTTCGTCTCATTCGCGCGATAGTCTCGAGTAAAATAATACTTGACTTAATGTACTAGTTCTGTAGTACACTAACACGCATGGGAAGGAATGGCAATCCGTTCCGCTTCGCGATCGACCTGCACAGCGGCATGCCCGTCTATCGCCAGCTGATCGATCAGGTCCGCAGCGGGGTGGCTTCGGGCTCGCTGATCGCCGGAGACCAGTTGCCCACAGTGCGCCAGCTCGCCGTCGACCTCGCCATCAATCCCAATACCGTGATGCGGGCCTACCGCGAACTGGAACTCGGAGGCCTGCTCGAAACTCATCAGGGCACGGGTACTTTCATATCAAAGAAGAAGCTGGAAAAGAATTCCGCGGAACGCGAACGTCAGCTTAGCCAAATGGCCGGAGAATTCGCGGCTCGCGCAGGCGCCGCCGGATTCACTGTCGAAGATCTGATCGATCGTCTGCGCGACTTGTTGCCCGAGCCAAATCAGGCACGTCCTACACAGTCTCGTCCGACACAAAGGAGATAGACGTCATGGCGAAAATCCGAATGAACGAAGTCAGTGGCATCGCACTCTTGCTGTTCGTCATCAGCATCGTGATTGGTCTCGCAGTTACCCAGGCGGTTCACAATCCCGCCCCGGCCGTCCTCGGAGCTTTGGTCGGCGTTTACTTTCTGTTCGCGATCAAAGTCGTGCGCCAGTGGGAAAAGGTCGCAGTCCTGCGCCTCGGCCGCTACGTCGGCCTGCGCGGCCCCGGCTTGTGCCACATTATCCCCATCTTCGAGACACTTAGCCCTTACGTAGATCAGCGCGTCCGCGTCGCCAGCGTCTCGGCCGAATCGACGTTAACGCGCGACACCGTCCCCGTGAACGTCGATGCCATCGTGTTCTGGATGGTGTGGAACGCCGAGAAATCCATTCTCGAAGTCGAGAACTTTATCGAAGCGATCACGCTCAGCGCACAAACCGCTCTGCGCGAATCCATCGGACGCCACGAACTCGCGCAAATGATTACCGAACGCGAAACCCTCGGCCGCGAACTGCAGCGCATCCTCGACGAAAAAACGAATCCCTGGGGCATCACCGTGCAATCAGTCGAAATTCGCGACGTGAAAATTCCGCAAGGCTTAGAAGACGCGATGTCGCGCCAGGCGCAAGCCGAGCGCGAACGCCAGGCCCGCATCATTCTCGGCCAGGCAGAAAAGGAAATCGCCGATAGCTTTGTGCAAGCCGCGGCTTCGTACCGAGAAAATCCTGTGGCCCTGCATTTGCGCGCCATGAACATGCTCTACGAAGCCATCAAGGAAAAGGGTTCGATGGTGATCGTGCCCTCGTCAGCAGTCGAGACGATGGGTCTTGGCGGCAGCCTCGCAACCGCAGCCCTGGGAGGAGTCAAACCATAAATCCGCTATCAAGAAACCTGGAAGGACTTGGCTACAGCCGCGCCATTAAATAAATCGGGAAGCGGCCGGCTCAGTCCGACGCAGAAAACGAATCGGGAAGGGCCCGGCTTCAGCCGGGCCACTAAGCCCCTCCACAAGAACTGGGCTTTAGCCCCTGAGGGGCAATTGATCAAAAGGAGAAAATGTATGTTTACTACAAATATGTTTACTACAAAAAAGATTAGAAGATTGAACCATTTTGTACTAAGGGTCGCATTAGCAGCCCTATCTGTGGTGTTCGCGACGCAAACGGGAAATGCTCAGCAAATGCAGCAAGGCATTAGCGTACAAATGCCCCCTGCAACCAACTCCGCACCCATGCCAGATGCCGACAACGAAAATGCCTGGATCATCACCGTTACTGCAGACAGCAGCCTGTACTTCGGCAGCAAGCCGGTCACTCCAGCGGGTTTAGGGGAGGAGATGAAAATTCATCCTCGCAACCGCGACCAAAAGCTCTACATCAAAGCCGACGCTCGCGCGCCCTATGCCAGTGTCGAGAAAGCTCTCGCAGCGGCTCATGTGGACCTGTTCGAAGATTCGGTCCTGCTGACAGACCAATCCGGGTCCCCAGCACCAGGAACCATGTCGTCCCCGAAAGGTTTGGAAGTGTTGCTGACCCCACCGGCCAGCTCGCAGCCGATAGACGTGCAACTCAGCAATTCGGGACAGCACACGCCCATCCTGAAGGTCAACAATCGGCAGATTCCTCTGGCGAATCTCCAAAACATGCTCGCGCAGATTTTCCAGAATCATCCCGAGAAAGTCGTGCTGCTAAAAGCAGATGCGCAGCTACCGGTTGCCGATGTCGTACGCGCAATCGACGCCTGCCATGCGACAGGCGCCCAAGTTATTCTGCCCACCCCGCAACTGTAAAGCGGAGTTCCCCGTCCTTGTCTCTCCGATTTTTGGAGGGATAGGCGGGGATTTTGACTTTCGCCTTTCACAATGAGTGGCGCTCCGTCCTCACCAAACGTGACAAGCGTTCTCCGCCACCATCGGCTGCCCCGCCTTGCAGCCCCAGGCCTTCTGAAACTCCGGCATGTTCTCCACTACACCATTCACGCGATACTTCCCCGGCGAATGCGGATCGGTCAGCACCCGCATGCGCGCGACCTCCGGCCTCCGCTTCTCGCACCACACCCGCCCGAACCCTAGAAAGAAACGCTGCTCCGGCGTATACCCATCGATCTTCTGCGCTTCTTTCCCCGTCTTGTCGTCCGCGATCATGTGTTCGAGGGCCGCCAGCGCAATGCGGGCTCCGCCGTTGTCCGCCGTATTCTCACCCAGCGTAAGCCGGCCATTCAGCTTGATGTCATCCACGGCGACAAAGTTCGAGTACTCGTCAGCCACGCAACTCACGCGCTTCTCAAATTCCTCGCCATCCTGCTTCGTCCACCAGTCATGAAAGTTTCCCTGCGGATCGAACTTGCGACCCTGATCGTCAAACCCGTGCGTCAGTTCGTGGCCAATCACCAGCCCAATCCCGCCAAAGTTCACCGCATCGTCCATTTTCGGATCGAAAAATGGCGGCTGCAGAATCCCTGCGGGAAAAACAATCTCGTTATAGGACGAACTGTAATACGCGTTCACCGTTGGCGGCGTCATGCCCCACTCCTTACGGTCCAGCGGTTTATCGATTTTCGCAATCTGGCGCTTCGCCTCGAATTCGTTCGCGCGCTGCACGTTGCCCAGCAGGTCGCCCGGCTTGATCGCGACCGAACTATAATCCCGCCACACCTCGGGATAGCCAATCTTGTTCCGAATCGCTTCCAGCTTTATCTTCGCCTGTTTCCGCGTCTCCTCGCTCATCCACGACAGATCGTGAATGTCTTCGTCCAACGACTTCTCCAGCGCGTCCACCATCTTCAGCATCCGCGCCTTGGCTTCGGGACCGAACGCTACGTCGACGTATTTCTGCCCCAAAGCTTCGCCGAGTTCACGGTCCGTAAGATTCACGCACCGCTTCCAGCGCGCCTGAATTTCTTTTTGCCCCGTAAGAGCCTGCTGATATTTGAAATTCGCATCGACGAATGGCTGCGACAGCCACGGCGCCGCCGAGTTAAGCACGTGCCAGCTCACGTACGTCTTCAAAGCATCGAGCGACTCCGACTCAATCGCCCCATTCACCTTCTTGAAGAAATCAGGATTGGTGACGTTCAGCTGCGTAAACGGCGGCGCGCCTACGGCCGCAAAATACCGGTTGAGATAAAAATCGGGCCCCAGCGCCACCGCCTGATCGCGGCTCATCTTGTGATCGCGGTTCTCCGGCTTGCGCCGCTCTGTGCGGTCCATCGCTCCCTGCGCCAGCGCTGTCTCGATCCTCAGCACCGTCTGCGCCGATTCGCCCGCCTGCTGCGGTGTTTGCCCCGCCAGCGTAAACGCTTCGGTGACATAATCCACCAGGTGCTGCCGCATCTCCTTCATTTTCGGATTATCTTCTTTGATGTAGTAATCGCGATCCGGAAGAGTCAGCCCGCCCTGATCGATATAAGCGATCACCTGATCCGCGTTGTGCATATCCGAGTTCGAATAAAAATTAAACAGCGGACTCGGCCCGATCAAGTGAATATGCGCGATCTGGTCAATCAGCGCCTCCTTATTCTTCACCGCCGCCACCCGGTCCAACTCCGGTTTCACCGCCGCAATTCCCTTGCTGTTTACATCCTTCTCATCCATGCATGAACCGTAAAGATCGCCAATTTTCTGGTCGATGGCACTCCGGCCGGCCCCGCTTGCCGCGGCCTTCTCCAGAATGCCACGATCAATTTCAAGATTGCGTTCGTGCAACTCCACAAAACTCACCCACTGTGACTCGTCGGGAGGAATTTCCGAATTCTTCATCCAGTTCCCGCAAGCGTACTGATAAAAATCCACGCACGGATCGACCGTCTTATCAATATTGTCAATACTGAATCCCGGACCAGGCTTGGTGGAAGAAGCGGATTGGGAGAGGCCAGCCACGGTCACAAACAGCAGAAAGCCCAGCACGAGCCGAAATTCACGCATGAGAAATTTCTCCTTCAAAGCAATGCGGGAGATTCTATGCCGAAGGATTCGCGATGAGCAACCGCCGCGCACCGCCCTTCGCGACGGTTATAATCAAGACTCACCGAATTCCCAAAGGCTGGTCCGATCATGACGTCTCCCAATGGCAACGGCAGCAACGGTTACACCGTCCCTCAACCCCGCGCAGAGTGGCTGGCCCGCCGCAAGAAAGAAAACGCCACCGGCAACTTCTCCCAGATGCACTACGCGCGCCAGAGCGTGATCACCGAAGAAATGTCCTTCATCGCCCACAAAGAGAAGCTGACGCCCGAGCTAGTCCGCGATGAAGTCGCCCGCGGACGAATGATCATCCCCGCCAACATCAATCACCCCGAGCTCGAGCCCATGGCGATCGGCGTGGCGCTCGCTCTGCAAGATCAACGCCAACATCGGCAACTCCGCCGTCACCTCGGAAGTAAATGAAGAATTAAAGAAGCTGCACACCGCCGTCCACTACGGCGCCGACACCGTCATGGACCTCTCCACCGGCGGCAACATCCACGAAATCCGCGAAGCCATTCTCCGCCACTCCCCGGTTCCCATCGGCACGGTCCCGATCTACGAAGCTATCTCCCGCGTCAAGCGCGTAGAAGACCTGAACGCCGAAGTCATGCTGGAAGTGATCGAAGAGCAAGCAGCCGCAAGGCGTCGACTACATGACGATCCACGCCGGCGTGCTGATTCAGTATCTACCGCTGATTTCCAAGCGCATCACGGGTATCGTCAGCCGCGGCGGCGCCATCCTCGCCCAATGGATGGCCTACAACCACAAACAAAATTTCCTCTATGACCGCTTCGACGACATCGTCAAGATTTTCAAGAAGTACGACGTCAGCTTCTCTCTCGGCGACGGCCTCCGCCCCGGCTGCGTCGCCGACGCCAGCGACGAAGCCCAGTTCGCCGAACTGAAAACTCTAGGCGAACTCACCAAGAAAGCCTGGGAGCACGACGTGCAGGTCATGATCGAAGGCCCCGGCCACGTCTCCATGGACAAGATCAAGGAGCAGGTCGAAAAAGAAGTCGAGCTCTGCTACGAAGCGCCTTTCTACACGCTAGGCCCGCTGGTCACCGACATCGCTCCCGGCTACGACCACATCACCTCCGCCATCGGCGCGGCCATGATCGGATGGTACGGCGCAGCCATGCTCTGCTACGTCACGCCAAAAGAGCATTTAGGCTTGCCGAACGAAAAAGACGTGAAGGACGGCATCATCGCCTACAAAATTTCCGCCCACGCCGCCGACATCGCCCGCCAACGCCCCGGTGCCCGCGACCGCGACGACGCCCTCAGCTACGCCCGCTACAAATTCGACTGGGAAAAACAGTTCGCGCTCTCCCTCGACCCCGAAACCGCCCGCGCGATGCATGACGAAACCCTGCCCGACGACTTCTACAAAGAAGCCGCCTTCTGCTCCATGTGCGGCCCAAAATTCTGCTCGATGAACTATTCGTCGAAGGTGGACGAATACAACAAGCAAGTCCACGGCATCGAGAAGAAGGATTACTCAGAATTAGTGGAGAGGCTGGTCTCGCTGAAATAGTGTGCTTACGTAGGGACAGCCGCCTCGGCTGTCCGGCCGAGCAAAAACTCGGCTGCCGAAACCCAGACACCGGGTTGTTTCACTTCTCGCCATCGTTGCTAGAAGTGGAATTCGCCAAGGACGGGCGCGGCAGTATGGAATTCAGTATTTCCCGACTCAAATCCCTCCGTATTTTGGAAGCACTCGTGACATTTGTTATCTTCCTCGTTTTTGAATCAACAGTTTACAAATCCTGACATTTGGGCCTGTGATTGCGAACTGTCCCATTGCCATGTCTACCCCTGTCATGTTTCTCACGGGTCGACAGGGCGTAAGTTTCCTTTCAACCTAGATCCCAAATACTCGTCTCGCTTCGCGATTGGGGCGTGCGGACGGATTACAGCGAAAATTCACCAGGGGGTGAAGCGAAATGATTTACGCGAAAAGATCTACCTACGTGTTGCTGCTCACATTATTTGTGGCAGTCTTCAGTTCCGGCCAATTGTTGGCCCAAGCCACCGCCACCGGGACTATCCAGGGCACGGTAACCGATCAATCACAAGCCGTGGTGCCAGGTGCGCAAGTGGTTGCCACCTTCAAGGCGACTGGCGCTACCAGGACCATAACCACCAATGACACCGGGGCTTACCGCTTCGATTTCGTGCCCGCCGGCGCTTACCAAGTCAGGGTGACAAAACAGGGCTTCGCCACGGTCGTTGAAAACACAGAATTGCTGGTAGAGCAATCCGCGACTGTCAACGTGACTCTCAGCCCCGGGGCCGCCACGGAAGTTGTGGAAGTGAGTGGAGCTGCTCCACTGGTGGACGTCACGAAGACCAGCGTCAGTCAGGACATCACGCCCAAGGAAGTAGAAGATCTTCCTCTTGCCGGTCGCGACGCTGCCAATCTTGCTTACCTTGTTCCCGGAGTAAAAGCGGCCGACTCATACGACCCCACCAAGAACCGCTACGCGATTCTCTCGGTCAACGGCTCCGACGGGCGCAATATCAACACTACCATCAACGGTGTAGACAACAAGGACAACACCGTCGGCGGCGCAGTCATGCAGATGCCGCTCGAAGCCGTGCAGGAATTCCAGATCAGCACGCAGCGCTTCTCCGCTGAAAACGGACGCTCCCAGGGCGCGGCCATCAACATGATCACGAAGTCGGGCACTAACGTTTATCACGGCTCCGTCTTCGGATATTTCCGCGACGCAGCGTTGCAGACGGCGCAGAAAGTTGCCAATGGGGACGGAACGTCCACACCCCAGAGTCCAGACTATAGCCGCCAGTTCTTCGGTGGATCCATCGGCGGTCCGTTCGTCAAAGACAAGCTCTTCGGCTTCTTTGCCATTGAGCGCCAACGCGAGAGCCAGTCGCTGTCTGAGGCGACAACCGCCTACAATGAGCTTGTACTGGCCAAGCAGAACAACCTCGCCGCCGAGCCGGCCTTAGCGATTCCTCGCCCCTTCCACGAGTGGCGCTATAACGGCCGCCTCGATTACACGATCAACAACAAGAACTCGGCCTACATCAGCTACAGCTCTCAGGCCAATGACAGCTTGAACGACCAATCTGGCGACACAGGTGACTTGACCGAAGGCAACTTCACCACCAATCACCTTCAGCTGGCTAACTTCACACTGAACTCTCAGTTTTCGCCGTCGCTCGTCAACCAGTTCACTTTCGGTTTCCAATACTGGAACAACCTGATCGCCAGCAAGATCAGTGCCCCGCTCGTTACTTTCCCAGATGCGTCGTTTGGAACAAACACCAACGTTCCGCAGCAGTCGTTCCAGCGTAAGTGGCAGTTCAAGGATGACATTTCCAAAACAATCGGGCGACACACCTTCAAGGCCGGCGTCGACTACATCTACAACCCGGTGGAAGGTGGATTCTTTGAGTTCAACTCAACTCTGGAAGCTGACTTCCTTGTCGATCCAAGCTGCATTCTGGGCGTGGCACCCAACGCTAACGCAGGTTGCGGACCTTCCAATTACCCGCAAGGCTTCGCAACGCCGGGCCTGGTAGGTGGAATGTCGTTCTCGAACGGCGACCCGTACTTCCTGGTTCCCACGAAGCAGCTCGGCTTCTACGGACAGGACGACTGGAAGGTGAACAACCGCTTGACGTTGAATTTAGGCCTGCGCTGGGATCGCGACTTCAACTGGTTCGGCTCGGACGATATTACAAAGAGCCGCAGCTATCAATCTCTGCTTGCCATCGCTTCCATCAATCCGATTGCGGCCTACAACACCAGGCACATCGCACAAGACGACAAGAAAGATTTCAGCCCGCGTATCGGCTTCGCCTATGATCTGACGGGTGCAGGCAAGCACGTGTTGCGCGGCGGCTTCGGCCTGTACTTCGGCAATACCTTCCAGAACGTTCCGTTGTTCATGGAGCAACTCGCGAACCCAACTATCTTCCAGACCGTGTTGAGCCTTTCGGCCCCAACCGATACGCTGCCTTGTGGCGGGACACTGGGGTCTTTCTCCTATTCACAGGCAAACATCGCGGCTCAGCAGGCCTGCTTGCCAGGTCCATCATCGGCTGCTGCGGCTGGAAGCGTTGGACGACTCATGGACCCGAACTTCCGCAACCCCGTATCCGAGGAATTCAACGCCGGCTATTCATGGGCTCTTAACAACAACTCAGTGTTCGAGGCGGAATACACCCACGTTCTCAATCTGCATGAGGACAAAACGATCAATATCGACCAGAAAGTCGTAACTGGCACCGATACCAGCGGTACTCCCTGCACCAGTCCAGGCCTTCCCTCTGGCTGCAACATGAACTACGCAAACGTGAACCTAACCCGCCCGTTGAGTGCCGCTTTTGCGGCCGCCGGGCAGCCGGTGCTGGCCAGTCTGCGCAGTGACGAGTCCATCAACCGCAGCCGCTATGACGGAATCAACCTGAGCTTCCGGCAGCGGATGAGCCATCGTTTCTCGCTCATCGCGAACTACACCTTGTCATGGGCCTACGGGTATGACGGCGGTGGCGGCCCAACCACCGCTTTCCGCAACTATGCCCGCGACGGCTATCATCCTTTCGCGTCCTATGAATGGGGCCCGTCGGCCAATGACGAGCGACACCACATCACCTTGGCTGGGATGGTCGATTTACCCAAGGGATTTCAGTTCGCGCCGATCCTTCAGTTCGGCACGGCGCGTCCTTATAACCTGACCAATTCCTACAACACCATCAACGCCGGCGGCGGGACCGCTGCCGCCGTTGTCGTGCCAAACAACGACCAGAAGAACTATTTCTACGGCCCGAACTACATCAGCACGTACGTCGGGGCCGCAGTTGCGAATGGCGCTAATACGGACAATGCAACAGCCGCTGCACAGGGATTCGTAGCCACATGCTATTACACGGCCCAATGCACCATCGCCAAGTTCGACCCTCTCCGTGGGCAGGCGTTCTTCGAGCTGGATGCCAAGTTAGCCAAGAACTTCAGACTTGGCGAACGCGCAAATATCCAGCTTGTGGCGCAGGCGTTCAACCTCACTAACCGGGCCAACTACGGAAACAACTTCGGCGACAACGTAGCGAGCTCAACTACATTCGGTCACCCGGCCGGATTCTTTGCTCCCAACGCCACCTTCATCCCGCGGTCGATCTGGGGTGAATTCGGCGTTCACTTCACGTTCTAACTTGGAGCGTGCACGTCCAAGGGCCGGCGTCACTGCCGGCCCTTTTTTTGCGGCTCCGGGGGTGGAAGCGTCTCGCTGGATCACGTGCGCGAGCCAGAGCAGGAAATCCACAGAGATTTTTCTCGACTTGTGACATCTGACCTTGCGCTCAAAACAAAAGTAAGCAGAAGATTGGTCAGGGCGAAGGGTATAGACAGTAACCGCGAAAAGGTCATAAGTCTTTTGTTATCAAGATTTTGACCTCTAAGCCCTTTGATATCCGGATTTTGCGGGGAATTTCTTGCTAACCCGATGGTTCCAAAGATTCGAGGGGGGAGGGGGATACCCACAGGGGGTACCGACCGGGCGCATCCCTGACACTGTGATCGACAGGCCTAATCGCGGAATCAGAATTTACGCGTGGGATACGACGTGTTCTTTCGTTCCGTCTTCAACATTTTGCGCTCCGCTTTGCGTTGCGCCTTCGCGTATTTCTTCTGCGCCTTCTGCTGTTTCCGGTTCGCCTTCCGCACAGCACGGCTGTCATATCTGGAACTGTTTCGCGTCTGAGCGGAAGCAAGCCCCGAGCCGCCAGGCAATATGCCGAGAAGAATGAGAATAAAGACAGCAACTCTTTTCATAAGCTTCTTGAAAGGTTCTTGCTCCGATTCTACGACAGACACGCTGGCAACAATTCCAATTATTAAAGGTAGGCTTCGGCTGCCCCATCCTTCTCGCGCCTTTCGCGAGAGGATGGGGAATTCGACTTGGTCGGAAACACGAAAGAGATCTCTAGTCCTTAACCGCTTTGTCCGTAATCTCCAGACCTTTGTCGATAATGGCAAATGCCTCGCGCAGTTGTTGCTCGTTGATGCACAGCGGAGGGTTCGTATAGAACGTATTCCAGCGTACCAGCGTGTAAAGCCCTTGCTCGCGGAAGAAGCGCCCAAGCGCTGCCATTTCGTCGGACGTGCCGTTAAACGGAGCCATCGGCTGACGCGTCTTCCGGCTACGCACCAATTCCACGATCCCAAACAGCCCGATCGATCGCACTGCTCCAACCGACGGATGCTTCCCCTGCATTTCGCGCCCAAGTTCTTTCATGATCGCGCCCATCCTCCTGGCGTTCTCAATGAGATTGTCCTCTTCGTAAACCCGAATTGTCGCCAGCGCCGCGGCGCATCCCATGGGATGGGAGTTGTAAGTCAGCCCGCCATAAAACACTTTGTCCTGAAAATGCTGCGCGATGTGATGCCGCATCCCGACCGCGCCAAGTGGCAGATAGCTGGACGTCAATCCCTTTGCCATGCAGATCAAGTCAGGAACGACTTTCCAGTGATCGACGGCAAACCACTCGCCAGTGCGTCCGAAACCTGCCATGACCTCGTCGGCGATCATCAGGATTCCGTACTTGTCGCACAGTTTGCGCACGCCTTCGAGATATCCATCAGGCGGAATGAGAATGCCGTTGGTGCCCACGACCGTTTCAAGAATGAAAGCCGCAATCGTGTGCGGACCTTCGAGCTGCATGGTCTCTTCGATCATGGCCAGCGAAGTTTCCGCGGACTCCCAGCCGCGCTCGATGCCATGATAAGGATCCAGCACTCGCACCACGCCGGGAATTCCAGGTTCAGCCGCCCAACGCCGCGGATCGCCGGTGAGCGTAATGCTGCCAGCGGTCGCGCCATGATACGAACGGTAGCGCGCCATGATCTTGTGCCGTCCAGTGAAGAAGCGGGAGATCTTAATCGCGTTCTCGTTGGCCTCGGCTCCGCCGTTCGTGAAGAAGAACGTGTCGATGTCGCCAGGAGTAATTTCCGCGAGCTTGGCACCGAGCCGCGCGCGCGGCTCGGTCGCCATGAAGGGATTCGCGTAACAGAGCGTCGCGGCCTGCTCGCTGATCGCTCGAATGACGCGCTCGTCGCCATGGCCGATATTGACCGACATCAGCTGGCTGTTGAAGTCGATGAAGCGCTTGCCCTCAGGCGTCCAAAAGTAAATGCCCTTGGCCTTCGCGACCGGGATCGGATCGACCTTCGATTGCGCCGACCACTCGAAGAGCGTGTGTTTGCGGGTGAGATCAACAATTTCCTGACCAGTCATGGAGGGACTTGCAACAGATGTAGTCATAATTTCCTCTTTGAAAATCATTCACCACAGAGTCACAGAGACACAGAGAAAACCTTTATAGAACTCTTCGGATGATTCCTCGGGTCAGCAGCGCCGTATTAAAGTTGATTAAGAGCCCGACGGTCTTACCTGAGAGCTTCAGGTATGTAAGAAGTTGGGCCTCATGGACTGGCAAAATTCTCTCAACGGACTTCAACTCGACAATGACTTCATCACCCACGATCAGATCTATCTTGTATCCGCAACCGAGTTGCAAGCCCTTATATGAGACAGGCAGATCGACTTGGCACTTGAAAGACATACCGCGGAGGTGCAATTCATGGCACAAGCATTGCTCGTAGGCGGATTCCAGCAATCCAGGCCCGAGTTGACGATGCACTTCAATCGCTGCCCCAATGATTGCAGCGGTTCGAGGGTCTCGTTGGTATGCTGCTTCGTCGATTGGGCGAGTGGCACTCGGAGTCCGCACGGCAAGAATTCTTTTACCACAGAGTCACAGAGAACACACTTACTTCTGAGTTATAAACGAGTCCCCAATTGGGACCAGCTATTTCTGTTCTCCGTGTCTCTGTGACTCTGTGGTGAATTGGTCTTTTCCTTAGAACTTCCGGCTATGGTCTTTGGCCCAGCGTTCGACTACAACTTTCTTGTCGGTATAGAACTCGATGGCATCGCGGCCTTGGCCGTGAAGATCGCCGAAGAAACTGTTCTTCCACCCGCTGAAGGGGAAATAGGCCATCGGCGCGGCCACGCCGATGTTGATGCCGATATTTCCCGCCGGCGCTTCGTAACGGAAGCGGCGAGCGGCCGAACCGCTCGAGGTGAAGAGAGAAGCCTGGTTACCGTAAGCGCTGCGCTCGAGGAATGCCAAAGCTTCGTCGAGGTTATCGGCATGCACGAGACTGAGAACCGGCCCGAAAATTTCGGTGTCGTTGAGATCGCTGGACGCAGGAACATCGTCGAGAATCGTGGGCTTCACGAAGTTGCCGGATTCATATTTCGGAATCTTCGAATTGCGCCCGTCAAGCAACACTTTCGCGCCTTGTTTTTCGCCGAGGCCAATTAACGATTCGACGCGATCTTTGCTTTGTTGGGTAATCACTGGACCCATCTGCACATCTGTGTCGAGACCGTTGCCGACTTTCAGTTTCGAAGCCGCATCGGCAATGGAATCGCGGAAAGTTTTCTGCGCTTCGCCGATGGTGACCGCGACCGACACAGCGAGACAACGTTGCCCCGCGCAGCCAAAAGCGCTGTCGCTGATAATCTGCGTCGCCATGGGCATGTCGGCGTCGGGAAGAACGATGACGTGATTCTTCGCTCCGCCCTGGCATTGCGCGCGTTTCCCGTTTGCAGCCGCGCGCGAGTAAACGTACTTCGCGACCGGCGTCGATCCAACGAAACTGACGGCGCGAATCTTGGGATGGTCCAACAGCGCGTCGACAGCGGCTTTCCCGCCGTTGACCAGATTCACTATGCCTTTCGGCAATCCGGTCTTCTCCAGGAGTTCGTAGATGTAGCGCATGGTGAGCGGTACGCGCTCGCTCGGCTTGAGGATGAACGTGTTTCCCGTAGCGATCGCGTAGGGCAAATACCAGAATGCAATCATGCCGGGAAAGTTGAAGGGTACGATCGCCGCGGTGACGCCGATCGGCTGGCGGATCATCATCTCGTCGATGCCGCGTGCGACATCTTCGAGATTGTAGCCCTGCATCATCATCGGAATGCCGCAGGCGACCTCCACGTTTTCGATCGCCCGGCGCATTTCGGCTTTGGCTTCGGTGAAAGTCTTACCATTTTCCGTGGTGATGATGCGCGCAATGTCGTCGATATGCTCTTCGAGCAGCATCTTGAGCTTGAACAGCGGCTGGATACGATCTTCGGGCGGAGTGCGGCGCCATTCGGGAAAGGCCGCCGCTGCGGCTTCGACGGCCTGATTGACTTCGGCTGCGCCGGCTAGCGGAACGCTGGCCAAGACCTCGCCGGTCGCTGGATTGACTACGTCACGCCATTCCGAGGCGTGCGAATCGGTCCACTGGCCGTTGATGTAGTTCGTGAGTCGGAGCGTTGGCGGTGCGGCTACGGGAGTCATGAGTTCACCTCTGCTTATCACGAAGAGCGCGTTGCATCGTGAGAATTCCCTGCGACTACATCAATGATACATAGGTTGCAGGGATCCTTCGACTGCGGTGATCTTCGCGCCTTTGCGCGAAGATCAATCCTCGCTCAGGATGACAAAACTTCTTTCTACTTAGACTAGCTGCGCTGTTGCGTCTTTTTTCCCGCACACTGCGGCCAAGGCGGACTCTACCACCGCTAGGCCTTCGTCTATTTGCGCATCAGTGGCGACCAGAGGGACCAGAATGCGAATCACATTCGAGTACGTGCCGGCGGTGATCGTGATCAGCCCGTGCTCGTAGCAGTATTGCGTGATCTGCTTTGTTTCGTCTGTGGCTGGTGTTTTCGCTTCTTGCGACTTGACTAACTCGATGGCTTGCATGCCGCCGAGGCCGCGGACGTCGCCGATGATGGGCCAGCGGTGTTGCCACTCGCGGGCACGGGTCTGGAAGCAGTCGCCGAGTTGGTTGGCCCGCTCGAGCAAATTTCCTCTTTCGAATAAATCCAGAACGGCGAGAGCTGCGGCACAGGAGAGCGGGTTACCGGCGAATGTTCCGCCGAGGCCCCCGGGACTGGGAGCGTCCATGATTTCGGCGCGGCCAGTGACCGCGGCGAGCGGCAGGCCGCCGCCAAGGGATTTTGCAGTGACGATAAGATCGGGCTCGATGCCGTAACGCTCGCTGGCAAAGAGAGCGCCCGTTCGCCCGAAACCGGACTGCACTTCGTCGGCTATAAAGAGGATGCGGTGCCTGTGGCAAAGATCAATTAAGACCTGAAAATAATCAGGTGGCGGTGCGATAAAGCCGCCTTCGCCGAGGACCGGCTCGGCAATTACTGCGGCAACTTCTTCGTTTGCGACGACGCGCTTGAATGTGTCTTCGAGATGACGCGCGCAATAAAGATCGCACGACGGATATTTCAAGTTATAGGAACAGCGATAGCAGTAGGCGAACGGGACGCGATAGACCTCACTTGGGAACGGAGCGAATCCGGCTTTATACGGATGCGTCTTGCTGGTGAGAGCGAGCGTCATCATGGTGCGGCCGTGGAAGGCGTCTTCGAAGGCGATGATGCCAGGACGTTTGGTGTAGGCGCGGGCAATCTTTACGGCGTTCTCGACAGCTTCGGCGCCGCTGTTCAGGAAGATGGTCTTCTTCGCGAATTTTCCTGGAGTCAGTTCGTTCATGCGCTCGGCGAGCCGGACGTAGCTTTCGTAGGGCGTGACTTGGATACAGGTGTGCAGGAATTTATCGAGTTGGCCTTTCACCGCTTCGAGGACAGCTTCCTGGCGATGTCCGACGTTAAGACAGCCGATGCCGCCGGCGAAATCGAGGTAGCGGTTGCCGTCGACGTCTTCGAGCCACGCGTCTTCCGCTTTGGCTACATAAATCGGCGTGCCGTGAGAGAGGCCGCGGGGCACGGCTTTGGCGCGGCGCTCGGAGAGGGCACGGGATTTGGGGCCGGGGATTACGGTGCTGATTCGAATCGTGCTCATTTCAGTCTCTCGTGAGAATTCCCTGAGTCGACATCGGGGCTTCGTGATGGGTAGAGATCCTTCGACTGCGGTTGTTCCTTGCGTTCGCAAGGAACAATCCTCGCTCAGGATGACACTGCTTGAGTAATGCCGTCTGTTTGAGTAATGCCGTCTGTTTGAGTAATGCCATCAGTTTTGAGAAATCCGTCAGTACCAACCGATCGGTGCTTCGTTCAAGTTGATGTAGACCTGCTTGGTTTCGAGATATTCTTCGATGCCCCAGGGGCCGAGTTCGCGGCCGAAGCCGGACTGCTTGTAGCCTCCCCACGGGGCTTCGACGTAAGTCGGTTGCATGTGGTTGACCCAGACGATTCCGGCGCGCAGCGCTTTCACGGAGCGCATGGCTTTGAAGATGTCGCGGGTCCAGACAGCGGCGGCCAAGCCATAGGGAGAATCGTTGGCAATCTTCAACGCGTCCTTTTCGTCTTCGAACGGGATTACGGCGGCGACGGGGCCGAAGATTTCTTCGCGGGCGATGCGGGCGTTATTAGTCACGTCGTAGAAGATGGTGGGCTGGACGTAATAGCCTTTGGCGAATTTTTCGGGACGCCCGCCGCCGGATGCGAGTTTGGCCTCTTTCTTGCCGATTTCGAGATAGGAGTTCACGCGATCGTATTGCTCTTTGCTGACCAGCGGGCCCATCTTGGTTTCGCGGTCGAGCGGAGGGCCGAGTTTAATCTTTTTCGCTTTCTCGGTCATGGCGTCCACGAAGTTTTTGTAGATCGATTTCTGCACCAGGATGCGGCTTCCGGCGGAGCAGACTTCACCTTGATTGATGAATACGCCGAAGAGCGCGCCGTCGATAGCGGCTTCGAAATCGGCGTCGGCGAAGAAGATATTGGGAGACTTGCCGCCGAGTTCGAGGGTGACCCGCTTCACGGTGTCAGCGGCCTGTTTCACGATGATCTTGCCGACGGCGGCGCTGCCGGTGAAAGCGATCTTGTTGACGTCGGGATGCTGGACTAGAGGAGCGCCGCAGGACTCGCCGAAACCGGTGAGGATGTTGACCACGCCGGACGGAAGGCCGCAATCGGCGAAATGTTTGGCGAGTTCGAGCGCGGTGAGAGGAGTCTGTTCGGCTGGCTTGAGTACGCATGTGCAGCCTGCGGCCAGTGCGGGCGCAAGTTTCCACGCCGCCATCAGCAGCGGATAATTCCAAGGGATGATTTGTCCGGCGACGCCGACTGGTTCTTTGAGCGTGAGGCTCATGGCGTTGTCGGGGACGGGATTGACATACCCGACGACCTTGGTGGCGAGGCCGCCGTAATACTCGAAGCAGGTGGCCACGTCGTTGATGTCGAATTCGGCTTCGACGATGGGCTTGCCGGTGTTGCGGCATTCGAGTTCGGCGAGCGCGGGGAGGTGGGCGCGAACTTTTTCGGCGAGACGAAAGAGGACGCGGCCTCGTTCTTGTGCGGTTGTAGTGGACCACGGGCCTTCTTCGAAGGCGGTCTTGGCGGCGGCGACGGCGCGGTTCACGTCGTCGGCGGCGGCGTCGGGGACCTGGGCGATGACTTCTTCGGTGGAGGGATCGTAGACCGGGAAGGTTTTCGCGGATTTGCTCGCGACCCAGTCGCCGTTGATGAACATCTGGTAGTTGCGGACTTCGGTTTTTACTCCGCCGGGCATGTTGAAAAACCTCCTGCTTCCGTAAGGGCCTGATGGCCCAATCCTATTGCGATTCAACGGCACGACTAAAGTCGTACCCTGATACGAACCGAAATCAGCGTCTTGCTTCGCTCGTCGCGACGGGCGAGTCGCCCATCCCCACACGGGCCGTGCTTAACAGAACTGCTGCGGATGCTTTGCGGCGGCCGTAGACAAAGAAGAAGAATGCGGCCAGGCCAATGAAGAACAGTGTGCCGCCGAACATCCATAATTCGTATTGCCACAGCGACGTGATCTGCTGTGCCGGAAAAAATGCGAGAGCGATGCCGAGGATTGTGGTCAGGACTCCGCTCAGTCCCGCGAGGAACAGTGTGGTGCGGCCGTATTGGCCTCGAGGCTTCGGCTCCGTCACGGAGAATTTCACCAGTGCACCGAACATATAGACGAAGGGGACGAGTTGCAGCACGACCGCCAGCGAAAGCAGTTTTTGAAATGTTTCCTGAACTCCGGCGCCGGTAAAATTCAGAATCACCAAGACAGCGGAGACGATTCCCTGCACGATCAGCGCCGCGTACGGTGTGGCGTAGCGGGGATGGACTCTGCCCAGCCAGGAGGGCATGTAGGAATCGAGGCCGGCGACAAATGGGATGCGGGAGCAACCGCCGATCCAGGCTGAACCAATGCCAGCGATCGCGAGGCTGAGCATCAGAGCGAAGGGGACGCTGATCCAATTCACGCCGACCCGGGCAGCCATTGCCGTCACTGCTTGCACTACACCTTGCAGGACGTTGACGTTCTTTCCGACTGCAATGAGTAGCGTGAGGGTGGCGGCGATGTAGAGAGTGCCGGACAGCAGACCTCCCCAAGCGACAGCCCCGGGCAGAGTGCGGCGAGGATCCTGAATTTCGTCGCCCATGACGGAGGCTAGTTCCAATCCGACTAGTCCGAAGCAGATCACCCCAAAGGAATTGAGGACGAAGCGCGGGTTGGCAGGGATTTTGAAATCGGCTGCGGTGATGCCAGCGCCGAAGCGCGACCAGATGACGATGCCAAGTCCGACAAGGACGGCGGCGGCAATGAAGGTTCCGATGGCGCCGACGTTGTTAATCCACTTTCCAACACCGAGACCAAGGATATTGAGAACGGTCAGCAGTGCGAGCAGCGCGAGGGAGACGCACGCGGCGAAGATCTTGTTGTCAGGAAGGCTTTGGTGTCCGGGGCCAAGCACGTAGACCGACACGCCGACGAAGTAGAGCATGACGGTCGGCACGTAGAGCATGTTGTTGGTCCAGTAGCACCAGCCGGAGAGGAATCCGTGGAAGTCTCCGAAGACTTCTTTGGCCCAGAGGTAGACGCCGCCTTCGCCGGGATAGCGGTGCGCAAGTTCGATGACGGCGATGCCTTGCGGCCAGAAGAAAAGAAGGAGGGAGATGATCCAGAGCCAGATGGTGACGCCGCCGTTGGCGGCGATGGAGGGGACGACGTTGAGATTGAAGACGGCTACGACGAAGAGGAGCACGAGATCGCGACGGCCGAGGGCGCGGATCAGGCGGGGCTGGGCGGATTGGGTCGTAGTGGACAATTATCCTCGGGCGCCTCGCTTCGCTTGGCGGACAGCCGAGGCGGCTGTCGCTACGTGAGTCGTAGTGCTGGCGGCGGGCGAGAGCGCCCGCCCCACACTTGCAGAAAGTTCAGTGCGCTACTGCGACTGGGGCGGCGCGCTCTTGCTGCGCTTTAGCCAGCGATGCAGCGATGTCGTTGAACGCCGCAAGGTGCTTGTCGATGTCGGCCTCGGTGTGCTGGACGGAGATGGTCCACTGCTCGTCCCACCAATAGGGCTGGGCCATCACGCCGCGGTTGACCATGCCGAACCAGTAATGGCGCCAGAGATCGACGTCGATCGCTTCCCAGTCGCGGTAGTTGCGAATTTCTTTTGGATACAACATCAACGCGCCGTTGGCTCCGGCTTGCGCGATGTAGGCTTGCAGGCCAACTTTCGCGATGGTGGCGCGATATCCGTCCGCCAATTTCTTGCCGAGTTTGTCGACTTTGGCGTAATTCTCACGCGTAAGAACTTCGCGAAACGTCGCTAAGCCCGCAGCCATAGAAATTGGATTCGTGTTGTAAGTGCCGCCGTGGAAAACTTTGTGCTGGCTGATGAGGTCCATCACGGAGCGGTGCGCGCCGAAGGCGGCGAGTGGGAGGCCTCCGCCGATCGACTTCGCCAGACAGATCATGTCGGGCATGACGTTGAAGTATTCGCTGGCGCCGCCCCAACCGAGTTTCGCGCCGGTTTTGACTTCGTCGAAGATCAGGAGCGCGCCATTTTTGGTGGCGATTTCTCGCAGGCCTTTGAGGAAGCCGGGCTGCGGCATGCAGAGACCGACGTTCATGAGAATCGGTTCGAGGATGATCGCGGCAATCTCGCCGGGATTTTCCTTGAAGCGGCGCTCGACGGTGGCGAGATCGTTGAAGGTGGCAATGAGAACGTTGGCGACCGCGGACGTGGGCACGCCGAGCCCTCCGGGGACGGCCGTAGGATTATGGATATCACCATAGTCGGGAGCATGCGGTTTCACGCTAACCAGAGCGCTATCATGCAGGCCGTGATAGGCGCCTTCGAATTTGACGATCTTGTCGCGTCCAGTGGCAGCGCGCGCCAGGCGAATTGCGTGCATGGTGGCTTCGGTGCCGCTGTTGCCAAAGCGGCACATTTCGACCGGGAATCGGTTGCAGATTTCTTCGGCGAGTTCCCACTCCATATCGTGCGGCATGCCAAACATGGTGCCGGTGGAGAGGCGTTTTTCGACCGCCTTCATGACTGCGGGATGGCAGTGTCCGGCCATGAGCGCGCCGAACGTCAGGTTGTGATCGATATATTCGTTACCGTCGAGGTCGCGAAACTTGCTGCCGCTGGCTTCTTTCACGAAGATGGGCCAGGGGTCGTAGGCGCGATAGTTGCTCGCGACACCGAGCGGGATGCGTTTGAGATTCTTTTTGTGGGCTTCGGCGGATTTGGGCGTGCGCCGCTCGAAGGTGGCGAGTTCTTTCTGCAGATCGGGATACATCAAGGTCTCCGGTAAGGCTCAAGCCAGCGGCGTTTTCAGGACGGGCCCGCGGGCCATTAGATTGAGGGCGGCCAGGCCGCCCGGGTGTTAACTAATACTCTACTCTCTATGCTGCGAAGGTTACGGTGGAGCAGACCACCAGGTTCCTCCGCTGCGCTCGCGTTCGCTCGCTTCGGTCGGAATGACAGAGTCGTTTTGGTTCGCTTTCCTCCATTACAAAGTGTCGCAACCGCTCTAGAAGTAAAACTTCAAGGCAAACTGCACCAGGCGCGGATCGCGGGCTTCCTGTATCAAGCCGAAGGTCGTGTCGCTGAAATTTCCGTCCGGATTGACGAACTCCGTCTTGTTAAACAAGTTGAAGATATCCATGCGGAACTGAAAGTACTTCGACTCTGATAGTGCGATCCTCTTTGCGAGCGTGATGTCCCATTGGTTTTCGCCGGGGCCACAGCAAATGGAACGGGGAGTAGTGGAGAATTGTCCGAGCGGCGGATCGGAAAACTGGCTAGGATTAAGGTATTGCCCGCCATTGGTCTTGGGATTCAGGATCTTTAGCGGACCGCTTAGCTGTGGCGCGTCCGCTCCCAGGAAGAACAAGCTGCTAATCAGTTCGGCGTCATTCTGAGTCTGAATCCGGATGGGGAAGCCACTTTGGAACTGGATTATCCCCGAGAATTGCCAGTCATCCAGAACTTTGCCCGCAAAGCCGCTGTACTTGCGGGCAGGAATATCCCAAACGTAGTTGATCACAAAGCGCTGCTTGGAGTTGAATAGCGAAAGCGCACGGCTGGCTTTGTAGTCGAAAGGGTTGACCGTTTCTTCGAAGGTGGAGGCCCAGTCGAGCGACTTGCTGAAGGTGTATGCCGCCTGGAATTGCAGGCCGTGGGAAAAGCGCTTCTCCAAACTCGCCTGGAAGGAATTGTAAGCGGAGGCAGCGATGGTATCTTCCGCGAAGATGTTGGTGAATACCGGAACACCGTCAGCTGGACAGCCGTTGCCGGGGCCGCCCGTTAAAGGATTGCAGTTGGGCGAGGAGTAAGGGCGCAAACCAACAAAGTTTAGCGTCTGCCCGGCGGCTTGGACGGTCGAACCGTTGGGCAGGTGGAACCCATTGGGCAACAGGCTTCCGTTGCTGGCCGGAAGGGTAACGGTATATTGGTTATCCTCCAGAAACGGTCCGCAACTGCCGGATGCTCCATAGGACGTCACACTGTTCGCGTCGTTACCCGCAAGGGTCATGATGTCCAGGCAGGTTTGCGGATTGGCCGCATTGATGTCATGACTTGCCAGCAAGCGGTGGCCCTGCGATCCGACGTATCCGAGTTGCAGAACCAGGTCCCTGGCCAATTCTCTCTGAACGGTAAGGTTGTATTGCGCGGTGTATTGCGTCCTCATCTTCGGCTGGAAGTCACCGTAGAGCAGCATAGGCCGGAAACTCGCCCAGTCCGTAGGCGTGCCAGGCTTGGGGCTCAGGATGCCGGTGAACGGATTAGGATTGATGAATCCGCCCTGGGCCACAAACGGAGTATTAAGGAAGGTGGAGGGTAAGAACGTGCTGCCACCGAAGGGTGGCTCCGCTCCGAACTGTTCAAGGACGAGCTGCTCCATGGGATTGTAGAACAATCCCCAACCGGCGCGAATACTAGTCTTGCTTGAGCGTCCGGGGCTCCACGCGATTCCAATACGCGGAGCGAAAGCCTTGTAGTAGGTTTGGGTCATGCCGGCGGGAACGCCGGTGTCTCCTGGAACGACGAGTCCCGTGGGGAGAACACCCGCATCTTTGCAGTTGCTCGCCCCAAGGCTAGACTGCTCAGCAGCCGTCAGAAAGCAAGGGTACTTAGTGGTATCTTGGCCAGGGCGGAAAGTCTGCACATGGTGAAGGACATCGGTGAGCGGGGTATCCAACTCCCAGCGCAGTCCGTAATTCAACGTGAGCGACGGGTTGATCTTCCAGCTGTCCTGGGCAAAGAAGTAAACACCCGTATTGCGCACATTCTCCCGTTGGGCCGATCCTTGCACGTAGCTATCGGCAAGGCCCAGGAGATAGCCAGGATAATTATCGCTGGACAGGACCGCGTTGGAGGTGGAACTGTTGAAAGTCGACTGACCGCTGACATTGTAGTAGAGGGTCTGATCGAAGCGGGCGCGGCGAACATCGGCACCGAACTTAAATTGGTGATTGCCTTTGACCCAGGTCAGGTTGTCCGCCCACATGAAAGAGTTTCCCACCTGGGGCAATTCGCCTTCCCATCCATTCCCGATCGCGAAACCGCCCGCCACTCCTATGAAAGGTACGCCCGTGTGGCTGGATGGAAGCCCAGTCGTAATCCCAGCCTTGGCCGGGTCGATGTTTGAGCTGGCGATCAAAGAATTGATGGCGGAGGAATCCGATGTGCCGTTGTAGCACACGGCTTTGGCCGCCGCGGAGGAGCACGAGGCCTGAACCGATCCGGTCGCCTGAGGGTGCTGGAAAGTTAACTGTCCTTCACGCATGTAAGTAAAGCGGAATTCGTTGATCAGGGAATTGGTTATGGTCCATGTGTGGCTGGGATTGAACTGCTGATAACGAGAGCCGACATTGGCGCCAAAGCCAGGGATGTTAGCGCCCGAGTATTGGAAATTGTAGAAGGGCTGCTGCAGCTTGTCGTCCGTGTAGTAGTAGTAGAAGCTGAAACTCTGATGACTGTTGATGTGGTGATCGAACCGGAGCGTAAACTGATCCTGATTATCGGCGCTGGTAGGGACGGCCTGGTAAGAACCGTCCGGTCGGTTCGCTCCGGGTACGAAGCGAAGCATATCAATGGCAACGGGATCCTGACACGCAGTGGGAACGACGCTGGTCGGAAACACTTCGGACCACGGGATATAGGGAAGCCCGTTGTTGTTGGGATTTGGCTGCGTGGGTAAATTCGCTATCGACGATATCCCCAAGGCGTTGTCACAACCCGGTCGTCCGTCCAGGGCTTGCGCAACGAATGGCGTACCGGAGCTGGCATCGATTCCACCCTGGAAGGCCCCATTGGCCGAAAAATCTCCGGTCCGCTCTGCCGGGGTGGGCACTAATACGGTCTGGCCGGATTGCCCCTGCCGCACACGGCGCCCCTCATACGAGGTGAAGAAAAAGGTTCGGTCTTTCCGGAGAGGACCACCAAAGGTTCCGCCGAATTGGTTCTGATTGAACTGCGGCTTCACAGTGTTGAAATAGCCCTGCGCGTTCAAAACCTTGTTACGGAAATATTCATAGACGTTGCCGTGCCACTGGTTGGTGCCCGACTTGGTCACAACGTTGACGACGGCGCCGGAGTTGCGGCCGTACTCGGCATCGAAGGTATTGCTGATGACACGAAACTCTTCGATGGCATCGGGAGTGGGTTGAATGGTGGGCAGGTTAACGAACTGGTCATTAGCATCGCCGCCGTTAACGCTGAAGTTGTTGGCGCGGTCTCGGCCTCCGTTTACGGAAACTGAACCTGGGCTGTCACTGCCGTAAAATGTTCCGCCACTCGATCCCAACTGGGACTGGACGCCTGGTTGCAACTGCAAGAACTGGTAACTATCCCGCGCATTGAGAGGGAGTTCATTTACTGAACGATTATTGACGACAGCGCCTAGCTGGGTGCTGCTGGTGTCGACCAGCGGCGCCTCGGAGGTCACGTCCACAACTTCCTGGTTCTGGCCGACCTGCAACGTCATATTCAAGGTGATGACCTGGTTGACGTCGAGGGTGATGCTGTGGCGAACGCTGTTCTTGAAGCCCTTCAGATCAAAACTGAGAGAGTAAGTGCCGACCGGAAGATCGGGGAATACGTAGTCACCGCTGCCGTTGCTGAAGGCTTCGTGGGTAACGCCGGTGGCATCGTTGGTAGCCGTGACTTTTACTCCGGACAAAACCGCGCCCGTGGGGTCGGCGATTCGGCCGAGAATGCGGCCGCCGGTGCCTTGTGCCAGGAGTAGCGTGGGAAGCGACAGGCAGACGACAAGAGTCAGGCACGCGGTCTTGAGTTGTGCGGTATAGCGGCGTAGCGACGACGAGCGGGGTCGCAGCGAGGGCATGGGGGTCTCCAAACATCTTCGAGAGGCTGATTTTAGTTTGAAAGCGACAGCTTGTGTCCAGCCACAACCTTGCTATAATCCCGCAAGGTTAGAGAAGGGGCACGGGGACTGTCAAGGAGAAAAAAACGCGTCCTTCCCATAGAAATTTCTAATCCGATTTTCAATCCAACCCGTTCGCGATGAAAACCAGCATGGCTGAACCTTATTTGAAGATTGGAGACGTGGCCCGCAAGGTTGGGGTTTCGCCCTCTGTGATCCGCTCGTGGGAGAGCCTGGGGCTGGCGCGTCCGCGGCGCACCGAGAGCAAGTACAGGCTATATTCCGGGGACGATGTAAAGCTGTTGAAGCGGGCTCGGTTTTTGCGCAAGGTGCGCGGGTTAAACGCGGCAGCGATTGTGCAATTGCTGAAGCACGAGGGTAAAGCGCGTCCGGCAGCGGACGGGAATGCGGGCGCCATTGGCAGGCATCTGCGGCAATTGCGGGCGCGGCGACGGCTCTCCCTGGCGCAGGTGGCGCAGGCGGTGGGCATTTCGGTGGGATTTTTGAGCGCGTTGGAACGTTCTCAGATGAGCGGATCGGTGGGAACGCTGCGCAAACTGGCGCGATTTTATAAAACAAACATCCTGGATTTCTTTGAAGCCAGCGGGGCGAGCAGTCGCCGGGTTCGTCCGGCCGAACGCAAGGTGCTGCAAGCCGGTGCAGGTGTACGCATGGAGCTGTTGGCCTGGGGCAATACGGTGATGGAGCCGCATTTGTTTCGCATCGCGCCGGATGCGGGCAGCGGAGATTCCTACACTCACGAAGGCGAAGAGTTCATTTATGTGTTGCGCGGAGATCTGGAGATTGCAGTGGAAGGTGAGGAATACCGGTTGAAACCGGGCGACAGTTTTTATTTTGAAAGTGCGACGCCGCACCGGTGGAAGAACCCGGGACGCAAGGAGACATGGGTTCTGTGGATCAACACTCCGCCAACGTTTTGATAGGGCGGACTGATACGGACGAATTGATAAGGGACTGCCAAGTTTTGGAGGAAAAATGAACCGGCAACGCTTGGTGGGATTGTTGCCTTTGCTGGCGTTGTTAGCGTGCGCCGGATCTTGTTCCAAAAACAAGCCCACGCTCAACCTTCTGGTGTGGGAAGGTTATGCCGATCCTTCGTTCATTCATACTTTCGAGGAACAGAACCACTGCAAGATATCGGCGTCGTATATGGGATCGAGCGATGAACTGGTGGCCAAACTGCGCGGCGGCAGCGCGGGGAACTACGACGTGATTTCGCCGTCGAGCGATGTAGCAACGTCGATCGCGACATCAGGGTTGGCGGCGCCGCTCGACCTTGCGAAAGTCCCGAGCTACAGCCAGCTTTCTGCGCAGCTCACTTCCCTGCCGCTGGTGCGAGCGAATGGCCAGGTGTTCGGAGTGCCGTTCATGTGGGGACCGAATCCGATCGTTTATGACACGACGGTTTTCGCGCAGCCTCCGGGCTCGTGGAATGTGATGTGGGATCCGAAATACAAGGGGAAAGTTTCGGTGTGGGACGATCTTTCGACGGTCTACATGGCGGCGCAGGTTCTGGGCTATGACAAGCCGGATCCATCGCAACTTTACAATTTAAGCGACGAGCAACTGGAGGCGGTCAAGAAAAAGTTGTTGGAGTTGAAGCCGAACATCCGCAAAATGTGGTCGACGGGCGGAGAACTGACCAATCTATTTGAGAGTCATGAAATCGTGATTGCGATGGGCTGGCCGCTCAATACCGCTGATCTGAAGAAAGCAAATTTTCCGGTCGGTGAAACGATTCCCAGGGAAAACACGACGGGATGGATCGATCATTTAATGATCACCGCCGGCAGCGAGAATAAGGAACTGGCTCACAAATTTCTGGAGTATATGATCGAGGCCAAGACACAGAAATTGGTGACGGACAAGACGCACTATGTTCCGGCGAATCCGCAGGCGGCGCAGTTCATGACGGCGGACGAAGTGAAGACGCTGCATCTTGACGACGTGGGAAACTATCAGAAGCGGCTGTATTTCTGGCAAAACGTGCCCCGGCGCGCGAAATATACGGAGATTTGGAACGACGTGAAGGCTGCACAATAACCAGGCAGACGATTTCGGATCGCGCCGGTCGAACATATCCCGCATGGCATCCCCGATTATCCCCGCTATCCCCGTAAACGCAAGCACCGAATTTTCAGCGAAACCGGCGCTGCTCAGCGTTCGGAATGTGGCTAAGAACTTCGGCCGCAATATGGTGCTTCGGAATGTGTCGCTGGAAATTGCGGAGGGGGAATTTCTGACCATTCTGGGGGAGAGTGGTTCGGGGAAGACGACGTTGTTGCGAATTATCGCGGGGTTCGAGACCGCGAGTTCGGGCCAGGTCTGGATGGGACCGGAAAGACTGGATCTCGAGCCTCCTTACCGGCGGCGCGTGAATACGGTATTTCAATCGTATGCTTTGTTTCCTCACCTTACGGTGGAGCAAAACGTGGCATACGGGTTGCGCGTGGCGAAGCGACCTGCGGCAGAGATTGCGCAACGAGTCGCGGAGGCGCTGGACAAAGTAAAGATGACGGCGTACGCGAAAACGAAACCGTCGAAGATCAGCGGAGGGCAGCAGCAGCGGGTGGCTCTGGCTCGCGCACTGGTAAATCGGCCACGGCTGCTGTTGCTGGATGAGCCGCTCTCGGCCCTGGATGCGAACTTGCGGCGGCAGATGCAGGTGGAGTTGAAATCGCTGCAGCGCGATGTAGGTATCGCATTCGTATTCGTGACGCACGATCAGGAAGAAGCGATGGTGATGTCGGACCGCATCGCACTGCTGCGTTCGGGCGAACTGGAGCAGATAGCCACACCGCGGGAGATTTACAGCCACCCGGCGACGGCCTATGTCGCGCAGTTCATTGGGTACACGAATTTGCTGAAGGGCGAAGTGGTCGGCCGGGTGGCGCGCTGTGCGTCGCTGGCGTGGAAGGCTGCGGTTCCTGATGGGCCGGCAGTTTTTTCGCTGCGGCCGGAACATGTTCGGCTGGCGGGGACTGGAGTTTCCAGTGGTGCGGGTGGGGCAGCGGTCTGCGCTCGTGGTCGAGTTCTGCATCAGGCATTTCACGGGGCTACAGAATTGATTCGCGTGGAATGTGCGGAAGGTCTGGTCTTAGTGGTGCGGACGGCCAACGGGGTAGGACTGCAGAACGAAGTGGAGATTGAGTTCTCGCCCGCCGATGCAGTCCCAGTGCGGGATTCCCCTGAGAGGTCCTGATGTTTTCCCGGGCTTACAAGATGGTCGTGACAGTGCCGCCGCTGGTATGGGTGACGGTCTTTCTGCTGGTTCCGTATTCGCTGATGTTCTGCTACAGCTTCTGGTCGGTGTCGCCGACGCAGGCCATCGTGCACTCGTGGAATCTCGAAAATTATAAGGAGTTGCTGCAGAAGACGGTTTACTGGCAGACACTGCTGCGCTCGATGTGGATAGCGGCGCGCGTGATGTTGTTTTCTCTGCTGCTGGGATATCCGCTCGCATATTTTCTTTCGTTCTATGCGGGCAAGAGGAAAGACCTGCTGTATCAGATGGTGATTACTCCGCTGTGGGTCAGTTATCTGGTGCGGGCGTATGCGTGGAAGACGATTCTTGGCTACGACGGCGTGCTCAATACGCTGCTGCAGTATGTGCATTTGACCGGGCATCCGCTTGATTTTTTGCTTTACAGCCCATTTGCCGTCGTGCTGACACTCACGCACATCTATACCCCTTTCACGATCCTGCCGATCTATGCGGCGTTGGAACATATTCCGCGCAACCTGGTCGAGGCCTCGAACGATCTGGGCGCGACGCCGAGGCAAACATTCTGGAGAGTCATTTTTCCGCTGTCGATTCCTGGGGTGGTGGCGGGGGCAACGTTTGCCTTCGTTTTAAGCTTGGGCGATTTCCTGGCCCCGTTGTTGCTCGGCGGGCCGAGCGGCATCATGATTTCGAATATCGTGGTGAGCTTATTCGGGGCGGCCTATAACTGGCCGCTGGGCGCGGCGATTTCGCTGGGCATGCTAGTGATCGTGGTGAGCCTGCTGTTTCTTTCGGAGCGGCTGGAAAAGAAATGGAGTTTCTCGTGAACACCACGGCCGGCGAGATTAGAGGAAGTGCTCCGCGCTCGCGATGGCTGATGGCGCATGCGGCGGCGGTGTTTTCGTTTCTTTATCTGCCCATTGCGGTTCTCATTCTTTATTCATTCAACGGCCAGGGGGTAGGCGGATTTCCGCCGCATCATCTCACGTCTCGACTGGTATCGCATCTTGTTCGCGGACGGAGCCATCTGGGATTCGGTACTGAACAGTCTGCAAGTGGCATTCGCGGCGATGGCGATTGCGCTGGCGTTCGGAGTGCCCGCGGCGCTGGCTTTGGACCGCACACAGTTCCCCGGGAAGGCGTTGTTCCGGCGACTGGTGCTGCTGCCGCTGATTCTGCCAGGGATTATTACGGGACTGTCGCTGCTCATGTTATTCAATGTGGTGGGCGCTAAGCTGAGTTTGCTGACGATTGTGCTGGGGCACGGGACAGCTTTGATTTCAGTGGCAACCACCGAAGTTTTCGCGGGACTGCAGAAACTCGATCGAGCGCAGGAAGAGGCGTCGCTCGACCTGGGAGCGAACTACTGGCAGACGTTTTGGCGCATCACGGTGCCGAATCTGAAGCTATCGATCATTGGTGCGGCGCTGCTGATTTTTACTCTATCGATGGATGAGATTGCGGTTAGCTTTTTCCTGATCGGCCGGGACAACACGCTGCCTTTGGAAATCTGGGGACGCCTGCGGCGGGGGATTACGCCGGAGATCAATGCCGTGTCGAGCATCATATTTGTGTTTTCGCTGGTGACGATTATCGTGTGGTATCGCCTGCGCGTGCGGGCCAAGGGAAGCGGAGATACGGAGATTTTGCGCTGAGTGATTCTGGCGTCCGAGTAAAAGCTCTGAACCGCAGAGAGCGCCGAGAAAGGCCGCCAAGGCCGCGAAGGGAACTCCCAAGCTTAGAGGCAATTAATCAAAACTTTCTTGGGTCATTCCTCTTCCACGTTCGCAGCGTCTTTCGTGGTGGTTTCATGCCCCGCATAGTAAAGTGGTAATAGACAACATTACGGGAAGGATCCTTTTTGAGTTCAGGCATTCGCAATATCGCTATCATCGCGCACGTCGACCACGGCAAGACCACGCTGGTTGACGCCATGCTGCAACAGAGCGGCACCTTTCGCTCCAACGAACACCACGTCGAACGGGTGATGGACTCGAACGAACTGGAGCGGGAGCGCGGCATTACGATTCTCGCCAAGAACACCGCGATTTTCTATCACGACGTGAAAATCAATATTGTCGACACGCCCGGCCACAGCGACTTCGGGGGCGAGGTCGAGCGCGCGCTCAAGATGGTGGACGGAGTGATGCTGCTGGTGGATGCCAGCGAAGGTCCGCTGCCTCAGACGCGCTACGTGCTGAGCAAAGCGCTGGAGGCGCATCTGCCACCCATTGTGGTGATCAACAAGATTGATCGCTCGGACGCGCGGCCGCAGGAAGTGCTCAACGAAATCTACGATCTGTTTATCGATCTGGACGCGAAGGAAGAGCAGATCGATTTCCCCGTTCTCTATACGAATGCCAAGACCGGCACAGCTACCACGGACATCAAGGGCGGCGGCGAAGACTTGCGGCCGCTGTTCGATGCGATCATCAAGACAATTCCTCCTCCCAAAGGCGATGCGTCGGGTCCGCTGCAAATTCTGGTGGCCAATCTCGACTACAGCGACTATCTGGGACGGCTGGCGATTGCGCGCGTGTTCAACGGAAAAATGCACACGGGCGAGGAAGTCGCCATCGCCAGGCTAGACGGCACGCTACACAAAACCAAAATCACGAAATTATTTTCGTTCTCGGGACTGAAGCGGACCGACATCACGGAAACGGAACTGGGAGACATTATTGCGGTTGCGGGCGTCGAGGGCATCACGATCGGCGAGACAATTACCGACGCCGAGAATCCTGCTCCGCTGCCCCACATCGCAATTGACGAGCCCACGATTGCCATGCTGTTCACGGTCAACACCTCTCCGTTCGCAGGGAAAGACGGAACTTACGTCACCTCGCGCAATCTGCGGGAGCGGCTGGAAAAAGAACTTCTGACTAATGTTTCGTTGCGAGTCGAGGACACAGGCACGACGGATTCGTTCAAGGTGCTGGGGCGCGGCGAACTCCAGCTTTCTATTCTGATTGAGATGATGCGGCGCGAAGGGTACGAACTCATGGTGGGTAAGCCGGAGATCGTCACCAAGCGCAACAAAGAAGACGGCAAACTGATGGAACCTGTCGAACATCTCACGGTGGATGTGCCGGAAGATTTTGTAGGGGTGGTGATGGAGCAGATGGGGTCGCGCAAGGGCGAAGTCACCAACATGCACAATCACGGCTATGGGCGGGTGCGGATCGAGTTCCGGGTTCCCAGCCGCGGATTGATTGGGCTGCGTGGGCAGCTGCTCACCGACACGCGCGGAACTATCGTGATGAACGCGCTGTTTGACGGATACACCGAATGGCAAGGGGAAATTCCGCATCGGCTCACGGGGGCGCTGATCGCCGATCGCGGCGGAGTCTCGACGGCTTACGCGCTCTGGGGCCTGCAAGAACGTGGAGAGCTTTTTGTCGGTCCGGGCGTGGAACTGTACGAAGGAATGATTATCGGGGAGAACGCCAAAGATACCGATCTTGATGTGAATGCCGTCCGAGAGAAGAAGCTGACGAATATGCGAGCTTCGACGGCGGATGAGGCGATTCGCCTGGTTCCATTCCGTCCCTTGAATCTGGAGCAAGCCATCGAATTCATCGCCGATGATGAGTTCGTGGAGATCACGCCCAAGTCTCTGCGGCTGCGCAAGAAAACGCTGCAATCGAATCGCCGTAAGAAGAGCTCCTACGCAACCGTCGAAGAGTCGTGACGCGCCAGCGCAAGCCCGAAAAGAGTGCGAAAGTTAAGGCGCCGCTGCGCATGTTTCTGGTTCCCTGCAGTTGCGGGACGACGTTTGCCGTGGCTGAGAATTACGATCATCAAGGAACAGCCTGGGGCCGTTATCTCATCTGTCCGGGTTGCGGGAAGAGACACGACCCGAAGAACCGGCTGCTACAGATGGGATTTCACGCCGAGGGCTACTGGAAGGTTGACGAGTGCTAATTTCCTCCGCCGGGGAAGCTATTCGTTTCAAAATCAATTAACAGGCTGATTTCGGAAAACCTGCTATACTGCTCGCCGCATTCGACTGTTCGCTAGCTGCGGCTTCGATTTTCAGGAAGGCCCTCCCGACCTGCCAAGTCCGCCGAATTGCTTGCACTTCCGACAGCTCAATGCAGAGGCAGACGCGTGAAGAATATTTTCGTGGGAAATTTGAGCTTCAACACAAACGAAGACGAACTCCGGACGCTATTTGAACCTTTCGGACAAGTGGACCGCGTGAGCATTATGACGGACCGTGATACTGGGCGTTCGCGAGGCTTTGGCTTCGTGGAGATGAACAGCAATGAGGATGGCGACAAAGCGATCACGGCCTTGAATGGCTCGTCAGTCGGTGGACGCACAATCAATGTCAATGAAGCACGGCCCAAGACCGAGCGCCCTGGCGGCGGAGGCGGTGGTGGTGGCCGCGACCGCGGAGATCGCGGCGGCCGAGGCGGTGGCGGCGGGCGGCGCGACCGCTATTAGCCGGAACTCTTCCAGGAAAATTTGAACGGCGCGCGCGTCCCTAGCCGTGGCGCATGCTCATTTCACCTTCGCAACAAAACTGGCATCGAAGCGGGCCCGCGGTTGTGCGAAGTCTGGACGTTCATTTTACAGATGTGTCCAGTCCGCCGCTGCTCAGGTTGGCATTGAAGCTGTTTCCCTTCTCCATGTAGACTGTAAATTATCGAAGCGCGCCCGTAGCTCAGCTGGATAGAGCGGTTGCCTCCGGAGCAACAGGTCGGGAGTTCGAATCTCTCCGGGCGCACCATTTCCGTTCACGCCCCGCAACCGATTCCAGCGCTTCCACTTTCCTGCGAGAAGCTATCCAAATTTTAGTTTGCCAATGAGGAGGCACAAGCTTTATCCTCAGCGCCTCCCCAACTTTCCGAATAGCGAAGATTCTGGAGGCACAATGGCAGCCAAGGTGGAATTTTCTCTCAGCAAGGTGATTTTTTTCGCTATATGTCTGTTTGCCTTACTGGGGCCGCAGGCTGCAATTGGGCAAACTGCTACAGGATCGGTTACCGGGACTGTAACCGATCCCTCGGGTCTCCCCATCCCGGACGCCGCGATTGTCGTGCGAAACGCCGACACCAACACCCAGACTCACTATTCCACGAACAGTGTGGGCGTTTACGTGGCCCCCTATGTGCAGCCCGGGAATTATGTGGTCACCACCGGGAAAGCAGGCTTTGAGACCGTGCTCCACCAGAATGTAGTGGTCCATGTAGGAGAAATCGTCACGATCAATGTTCGAATGCCCGTGCAGGGTAGCACTACGTCCGTTACCGTGACGGAGCAAGCACCGGTTTTGGAGCTGGATAAGACGGAGCAGTCACAGACGGTCAGCCAGAACCAGGTGGAAGGATTGCCGATTGCCACCCGGCGTTGGGAAAACTTCGTGTTGCTCACCCCTGCGGTGACCACCGATGGAAACAGCGGTCTAAGCAGCTTCCGCGGACTCTCGTCCCTCTACAACGGAAACTCGGTGGATGGTGCCAATAATAGTCAGGCCTTTTTTTCTGAGGCGCGGGGACGCGCGATCATCGTTTCCTACGTCTATAGCGCCGATTCGATCAGAGAATTTCAGGTGGCCACCAGCAATTACAGCGCGGAATTGGGTCAGGCTGCGGGCGGGGTGGTGAACGCTGTTACCAAATCCGGCACGAACCAGTTGCATGGCGACCTGTTTTACAATTTGCGCTACCCAGACCTGAACGCCCTGGATCCCTTGGGAAAGTCTCGCGGGATTTACACTCAAACCGTCCATCAGCAGAACCAGTTTGGCGGGAGCGTGAGCGCACCGATCATTAAGGATAAGCTGTTCTTTTTCGGCACCTATGATGGGTTCCGCAAGGTTAATCCAATCCTCTACACGTCAACACAGCCGAATTCTGCCATCACCGGCTTCTTGTGTCCGACTAACGTAACAGCGACGGCTTGTACGAACGCGAAGGCCTTTATCACAAACGGCCTCTTGGGCGTATTTCCGCGAAATCTGAAACAGGACGTCTTTCTTGGAAAGCTGGATTACCAGCTAACCAGCAACAACCATTTATCGGCAGTATTCAACTTCCAGAACTGGCAGGAGCCTTACGGCTACAATACAGCGCCCACGGTCAACAACGGAGGAGCCACACAGAACGGCAATGGCAGCACGCATGAGCGCTTTTTGATTGGAAACTGGACCTCGAACCTTTCCACGAACAAGGTCAATGAAGTGCGCTTTCAATGGGGACGCGACTTCGAGTTTGACACTACCAACTCCGGCGGCCCGAGCGTGTCTTTGCTGAATATCGCGTCCTATGGAGAAACCTCCGCTCTCCCTCGCCCGGCTTTTCCAGATGAGCACCGCATTCAGCTTTCCGATAATTTTTCTATCGTGAAGGGTAAGCACTTCCTGAAAATGGGAGTCGACGTGAATTTTATTCACGAATTGCTGATCAATCTTTTTCAGGGAGATGGCAACTACAGCTATAACTCCACCACTGCGTTTGGCGGTTGTCCTGCGGGCCCAAATGCCACTTTCTGCCGCTGGGTTGCTGATGCCGTTGGAGCGAATTCCGGGACTGGCACAGTCGGGATGCACTATTCCAGTTTTACTCAGGTGAACGATCCGATTACTCATGTCGGAAAGGACGATTTTTACAACGACGACTACGCGGCTTATCTGGAAGATACCTGGAAGGTGCGCTCGAACCTCACGCTAAATCTGGGAGTCCGCTACGACCTGCAACACGTTCCCGCTCCACCCCGGCCAAACACCGCATCGCCACTGCTGACGCTATACACGTCAACCCTGAATATCGATAAGAACAACATCGCTCCGAGGATTGGCGTTGCATGGAATTTCCTGGGAAACACGGTCCTGCGCGCGGGCTATGGAATTTTCTATGGCAAGACCTCGAACAGCACCTATTACGCTCTGCGCGTGGAAAACGGGGTCTACCAGCAGACCTTCAGCGGATGCGGCCCCAGTGGGATCACATCCTGTGCTCCGACTTTTCCTAACGTATTCTTCACCCCGCCGGGACCTGCCGTTGCCCCGCCGTTCGCAGGCGCGTTGACGCCGACAGTGGGGATTCCGGGAGGCACTTTGCCGGCTTCTTCAGCCGCCGCTCATGGGATGAGTCCCAACTTCGTGAACCCGGCGGCGCATGAAGGGGAAATATCGATCGAAAGACAATTGCCCGGACAGATGACCATCTCCGCTACATACCTGCTGACGCGCGGTCTTCATTTGCCGGCCAGCTACGACGCCAATGTCGCTCCCACTGCTGCGACCAGGAGCTACGACGTGCTCACCTCGGGCGGAGCCACCGCGCTGACTGCCACCGTGCCTTTTTACACTGCCCGTCTGGACACCGGCACTGGACTGATTCTCAATCAGGCCAGCGTGGTCAACTCCTGGTACAACGGCCTGGTGCTCTCTCTGCATAAACAGATGAACCACGGTCTCGAGTTGATGTTCAACTATACGTTCAGCAAGGCGCTGGATGATGGCGAGACCGCCGGCACCAATGGCACCTTCTTCGGCACTGACGGTGTTTTGGATCCTTATAATCTCAGGCGGGACTACTCGTATTCCGACCTTGATCAACGCCACCGGTTCGTGGGAAGTGTGGTTTGGCAACCAACGTTCGGACATATGGACAATCGTTTCCTGCGGCAAGCGGCGAATGGATGGTCCGCTTCTGGCATCGTCACGGTCGCCACCGGACAGCCGTATACGCCGTTTATCGGCACCTCAATACTTGGGACCGCGATTCCGGGTGACGGCGGCATGACCGGGGCCGAAGTGAGCACCTTCGCCGGGCCGACTGGAGGCCGTGCTTCCTGGGTGCCGCGCAATTTCTATAACCTTCCTAATTACCAGACCGTCGACTTCCGGCTGGGCCGCGGAATTTCGTTTCGTGAGAAATACCGGCTCAATTTCATGGTCGATGCCTTCAATCTATTCAACAGCACGATCGTGGGAGGCGTTAACACCACCGCTTACACTTATTCAGGAGCCGGAACGGGAGCCTGCGCCGGACATACCAACGGTTGCCTGGTGCCTTCGTCCTCCTTCGCCAGCCGGACTACAACTTCCAGCCTGCTTTATGGAGCGCGCCAACTGCAGTTCGGGGCGCGCTTCGAGTTCTGAGAGGCATGCGGAATTCGCGAGGGGCTGGGGAACCTATTGTTCCGCAACCTTGACCCTTCACATGACATAAGCAGATCATAAGGGTGTCCCGATTTTGCCGGGATGTATCTGCACGCCCACCTTAAACCGTAAGCATGAATTACGACGCAATTCTTGTTGTTTCGTTCGGGGGGCCGGAATCGAGAGAAGAAGTCATTCCGTTTCTTGAGAACGTGCTGCGCGGGCGAAATGTTCCGCGTGAACGCATGCTGGCGGTTGCGGAGCACTACTACCACTTCGGCGGCAAGAGTCCCATTAATCAGCAAGTCCGCGAACTGATTACGGCGCTGGAAAAAGAACTCGCGCAGCATGGACCCAACTTGCCGGTGTACTGGGGAAATCGCAACTGGCATCCCATGTTAGCGGAAGCCATACAGAAGATGACGCAGGATGGGGTTCGGCGGGCGCTGGCGTTCGTCACTTCGGCGTACAGTTCATATTCCGGATGCCGGCAGTACCGCGAGGATATTCTGCGCGCGCAAAATGAGGTTGGCGCCGGGGCGCCCGAGATCGAGAAGCTACGCGCTTTCTTCAACCATCCAGGTTTTATTGAGGCAACCGAAGACCGGCTGCGCGACGCTCTTCGGGAAATTCCGGTGGCGACACGGAAGAATGTTCTGGTTATTTACCTGGCACACAGCATTCCGCTTTCGATGGCGCAGACTTCCGACTATGTTCGGCAACTGGAAGACGTCAGGAAGATTGTTTCCGGGAGGCTGGGGATCGCTAACGATGCTCTGGTGTATCAGAGCCGGAGTGGAGCGCCGGGGCAGGCGTGGCTGGAGCCGGATATTCTGGATTACCTGCGCGAGGTGAAAGCGCGCGATCTGGCCAGCGCGGTGGTGCTGGCTCCGATCGGTTTTATCTCCGATCATATGGAAGTGTTGTATGACCTGGACGTTGAGGCGCGGCAGCTTTGCGATTCCCTGGCCTTGCCCATGGTCCGAGCAAAGACGGTGGGAGTGCATCCCAAATTTATTGGGATGATTCGCGAATTGATCGTTGAGCGCATGACTCCGGGCGTTCAGCGGCGGGCGCTCGGACGCCTCGGATCACGGCAAGATGTTTGTGTGGAGGGCTGTTGTCCCGCGCCGCAGCGTCGAGTACAGCTGCAGGCTGCGCAAGGACGACCGAATACGGGTTAGCTGCTCGCATCCCCAAGCTCAAAGCTCTTAACCGCAGAGCTCGCAAAGAAACCCCGCAGAGAACGCGAAGGGAAATTGTTATGGTTTTCTCAGCGTCCTTCGCGAGTCTCCTCTGCGATCTGCGGTTTGAGGTTTGGACTTCTCAAGCGATCACGCGCCCGGCACGATTCCTACCGGTTGTCGAGTTATCACTGCGACGCGGGGACGTTCGGATTCTCGTATTCCGTGGCCCTCGGATGGCCTTGAATCCTACGCATCGTATCGAGGATCGTCTGGATTACCGGTTCGTCTCCTACGGCGGTGTTGAGCATGACGTGGTACAAGGAACGCGTGGGCCAGTCGGCGTTGAAATAGTGCTTCACGTAGGCAATGCGCTCGCGATCGACGGTGTCGACTTGTTCGATGGCGTCCTGTTCGCTGTGGCCATCGGCAACGATGCGGCGGATTTTCTCGGAGCGCGGCGCGTAAAGAAAAACGTGAAAGGCGCAGGGGTTTTCGCGGAGGAAGTATGGGGCGCCGCGACCGACGATGACCGCATTCCCCTCGCGGCCAATTCGGTTCATGGTCGCCTGCATCATCGCCATCATGCGGTCGGTATCGAACATCTGGCCGTTCAGGTTTGAGCTGCGCTCATAACTGCCGCGCCAAAAGCTTTTGGCAAACCGGTGAAAGCGGCTGTCCATGCGCTCATCGCAGCGTTTTACGGCAGAGGGATCGACGTGAGCGAGGTGTGCGATTTCCTCGGTGAGCAACTGGTCCCAGAGCTTCCAACCCAGGTGGTCGGCCAGTTGCGCGGCGATGGTGGGAGCGCCGCAGCCGTACTCGCGCTCGATGGTAATGAGGCGAAACATGGCTGCTTCAGTGTACTGCCATTCCGCCGCCGGGTTTAGATTTTTTCATCAGGAAAACCATCGGAATCATCGCCAGAATCGCGAACCCGAGAAACTGGAAGCAATCGATATAGGCCAGCATAGTCGCTTGCCGCGCAGCCGTACCTTGGACGAGCGCGTAGGCTCGCTGATTCGCACCGGCGGCGCTGGCGCCGTGCGCCATCATTGCGCGGGAAGCGCCTCGAATCATGTTTTGCAGAGCGGAATTGCCGGCGCTCAGATGACTGGCAAAATCGTTGAGGTGTTGTTGGGTCCGGCGATCGAGCATGGTGGTCACGATCGAAATCCCGACGCTGCCGCCAATGTTACGCGCCAGGTTCATCAAGCCGGAAGCGGCATTGTTCTTGTCGCGCGGCAAAAATGCGTATGCGGCGGTGTTGATAGGAACAAACAGAAATGCCATGCCCGCCGCCTGAATGACGCGGGCGGTGGCCAGAGTACGGAAATCAATTTGAAGATCAAAGCCCGTCATGTGAAAGAGAGAGAATGACAGGATTATTAGGCCCAGCAAGAGAAGCCATCGCGGGGTGTAGCGCGAAAGCAGGAATCCCACGAAGGGCAGAAGAATAATGATCGTGAAGCCGCCGGGCATGAGCGCCAACCCTGCCTCCTGCGCCGTGTATCCCAGCAACGTCTGTGAGAACAGCGGGATCAATAAAGTGCTACCGAGCAAGGCAAAGCCCAGCATAAACATCAGCAAATTGGAGACGCCAAATGTGCGGTCGCGAAACAGATGCAGATCAATGATGGGGTCTTTGTGCTTCCACTCCCAAATTGTGACAAAGATCAGGGCGGCGGCACTAATCAGCGAAAGCGTAATAATAAAGTTCGAGTCGAACCAATCGTCTCGCTGACCCTTATCGAGAACGATCTGCAAAGCTCCCAATCCTAGGGCCACAAACCCCAGGCCAACATAGTCAATATGGGTCTCGCTCAGCTTGCGGCGCTTGAAATAGGGAGGATCCTGAATTAAGCGCGAGGTGAGCAGAATAGAAAGAATTCCAACCGGAATGTTAATGAAAAAGATCCAGCGCCAGGTAAAGTTGTCCGTGATCCAGCCGCCCAGAGTGGGACCGATGGCGGGAGCAGTTACGACAGCCATTCCATAGACCGCGAAAGCCATGCCGCGTTTGGCGGGAGGAAATGTATCGGCAAGGATGGCCTGCTCGCTGGGCTGCAAGCCTCCGCCGCCGGCGCCTTGCAGAACGCGGCATATGATGAGCGTGGCCAGATTGGGGGCAAGTCCACACAGGAACGAACTTACCGTGAACAGGGCCACGCAGCCCATGTAGAAATTCTTACGGCCCAGTATGGAGGATAACCAGCCGCTTAAAGGAAGCACGATGGCGTTGGAGACGAGGTACGAAGTCAGGACCCAGGTGCTTTCGTCCTGGCCGGCGGAAAGGCTTCCGGCGATGTGGGGCAGAGCGACGTTGGCGATGGAGGTGTCGAGCACTTCCATGAACGTCGCCAGCGTGACCGCTAACGCGATGATCCAAGGATTGACAGCGGGACGCCAGGCTTCGGCTTGGGCGTTCCCGGGAGCTGGCTCGCGATCTTTCCCGTGTTCTTGCCCTTGATTCAGGGTTGCGCTGGCACCGCCCATTAGCGAATCCAAACCTTGGGCGTCACGGACTCCCCTGGACGCAGTTGGTGATCGTTATTCGAACCGGGGTCCAGTACGATCTTGACTGGAATGCGCTGTACCACTTTCACGTAATTTCCAGTGGCGTTTTCGGGAGGCAGCAGGCTGAAGCGAGCTCCGCTGGCTCCGGCAACGCTGTCTACCTTGCCGTTGTACGTTCTGCCGTTGGCGTCGACTTCGATGGTGACGCGCTGGCCAACCTTCATCTTACGCAGCTGGGTTTCTTTGAAGTTCGCGGTAATCCAAACGTCGTCGAGATTGATAATCTTCATCAACTCCTGGCCGGGAGCGACGTTCTGTCCGACTTCCACGGTCCGGTCGCTGACGATACCGTTCACCGGGGCGACGATTTTTGTGTACTGGAGGTTCAATGCACCCTGATCGAGATCTGCCTTTTTACGCTGGGCCTCGGCCAGGGCTGAGGTAGCCCGGGCGCGGGTAATCTGCATTTGTTTAGGCGCGGTGTTGGCATAAGCCAGATTGGCCTGGGCCTGAACGAGTTTGCCTTGAGCCTGCGTAACTTGCTGCTGCGCGGCGTCGGCGCTGGCGCGCGCCGCTTCTACGGCTGCGGCACTAGCTTGGGCCGCGGCGGTAGCCTGGTCGTACTGTTGTTGGGAAATTTCCTGCTTGTCGACTAACTGCTTATAGCGCACGAGATCGTTCTGCGCTTTCACATTATTGGCTTGGGCTTCCTGCAGCTGGGCCTTGGCGGCTTCAAACTGCTGTTGGGCGGCCTGAATGCCGGCCCGGGCGCTGTTCACATCCGCTGCCGTTGCCGAAACCTGGCTGCTGGTATTGACCCCGGTGATGGGAACGGTCACTCCAGCGGCGACTGCGGCTGCCTGGGCGTCTTCAAAGTCCGCTCTGGCGCGCTCGTAGGCCACCTGATAGTCCGCGGGATCGATTTCCACCAGCACCGTTCCCGCCTGCACATATTGATTGTCTTGCACGTTCAGCTTGATGACGTGGCCAGTAATGCGAGCGCTGATGGAATTGATGTGGCCGTCGACCTGGGCATCGTCGGTCGATTCATAGCTGGTGAAGTAACGATAGGCGAAGAAACCGGCGATTAGAAGAACAATGATTGCAACGACTACTCCGATTCGAAAGCCGGAACTCCGGGTGCGGGATCGTCTGCTGCGGAAGTCCTGCTCGGTGGCCGGTAACGGCCTGGTGTCATTTTCCGGCGTCTCGAGCTGGGCTTTTTCGCCCGCGGCTGGCGGACTTTGTGTGGTTTGCTCCATACGGTTATTGAGTGCCTTTCAAATATTGTTTGACGCCGTGTTCCGCATCGCCGATCGCGTAGGCCAGTTCGACCTTCGAGAGGTTGTGGGCATATAGACTCTGAATGTAACTCTCGTGAGCGCTGGCAAGCGCTTCTTGCGCCTGCACTACTTCCAAGTTGTCGGCTACACCTGCGATGAAGCGGTCTTGCGATTGCGTGAGTGCTTGCTCCGCCAGATCGACGGAACTGCGCGCTACTGTCACCTGCTCCGCAGCGGCGTTCAGGTCGAGCAGTGCACTGCGGACTTCGTAGTCAATGCGGCCGCGCAGGTCTCCCAGTTGAGACCGCGATTGCTTCAATTGCGCGTCTGCTTCGAGTACGTCGCTGTGAGTCCGATTGCCAGCGAAGATGGGGATGTTAATCCCGCCATTCACTTGCCAAGTCCCATTCGATTGGGAAGGAGTAACACCGATGTCCCCGAAATTCGCATCGATGTCTACTGTGGGATAGTGTCCGGCGGTGGCAGCCCTCCGCGAAAGTTCCGCTGCCCGCACTTGCGCCATCGCCGCCTGATAATCGGCTCGCGAAGCGTAAGCGCGTTGCAGATACGTGTCTAACGACAGCGGCGTCAATGCCTGGTAGGGAGCTTTCTCGGTCAGGACAAATTCCTGTCCCGGCGGCAGCCCAATGATCCGGGCCACACTCAATTTCAGTTTGGCGAGATCATTGCGCGCGACGATGAGTTGCTGCTGGCGGGTTTGAAGTTCGACCTGCGAGCGCAGCGCATCAATGGCCGGACTCAATCCCGCCTTCTGCTGGTCGGCGGCCTTGTCGTAGAGAGCCTGGGCGCTCTTCACCTGGGCTTCAATGGTTTCTACGCGGGCCCCGGCAGCAATGGCCTGCAAATAAGAGTTGCCTACTGCCAGCACCACCATCTCCCGCGCGTCTTTGTAACTGAACTGCGCGGCTTTCAGGCTTTCCGAAGCAGAGCGTTCCCGTTCGAGGTTCCTGAAATTGAATATCGACTGGCTCAGGGAGGCGCGCGCGTCGAAATAGTTAAAGGCAGGAACTACTCGGGGAAAAGTGTTGGGGTTGCTACCCGGGGCACTGAGCAGGGGCAAAAGCTTGTTGAATCCGAGCGCCGCGAGGCTTTGGGTTTGTGCATTCTCCATTACCCGGGCGCTGAGGTTGGGGAGCAGTTCGCTGAGTTCCTTCCATCTTTCGCCTCGCGCGGTCTCGGTCTGATCGGAGGCCAGCAGTAAGCCTAGATTGTTGCGCAGGCCGCGATCAATCGCGTCCTTGAAGTCAATTTGTAGAACGCCGGTGGTGGCCTGGCCTTCGGCGGCGCTGCCTAGAAACGGATTTTGCGGGCCGGGCAGGCTAACGTTCGGGACCGGCGAGGTTACACTGGTAGCCTGAGCCAGGAACTGCACAGGGAGCAACAGAAAAATGGCAAAAACTGCAGTTCGGAAAATTATCAATAAGGTTCGCATCCTTGATAGTGAGAGGGTTCGGTACCTACGAAAAACCTTTTTGCCTGTTCGTCGGCTTGGACATAACTCGCCCGATTTGATTCGTTTGCAGCTCTTTGAGATGCAAAGGATTGTGCTGAAATGAGGCGAGCCTAAAAGACGAGAATTCGAGAAGCCGTTCCACGCCGGAACCTTCCCCGTGACTTAGGTCATCTTGAAGGAAGGTGACAGCCGGTTCAAGCTAGTGAAGAGCGCAGTTTAAAAGAACGTGAGAGTGTTGATGAGTGCCGCAACAGGAACTGACTGGACTCGAATACTGTCCGATCCGGACCTTGTCCGGCACGTTGGAGCGCTACTGCAGGCTTACCGCGAAGCCCCCGCTGGAAAGCGGGAAGATGCGCTGCTTCTCGCGATGCGCCAAATCAAGGCCGGCTCGTCGCCGACTGTGAACTCTACTGCAAGATCAGTTCCTGCACCACAACCGCTTCCGACTCCCACCTCGACTACGCCCCCGTTTGCACCGGATATGTTTAGCCCCAGCCTGGGGAGCGACCGCCGTCGAAATCCGCGCATCAAGTGCTTTGTGGCAGTCGAGCTTCGGGTCGATGACACGCCGACTTCAATCTGGGGCAATCTTTCCAATACCAGCGTGGGGGGATGCCTCGTGGAAACGGCCAACCCGGTCAAGCCCGGAGCGAAAGTGGAAATTGGCTTGTGGGTGCCCAATGGGAAGATCTGGGTGAAAGGCTTCGCACTAAGCGGAGTGGTCACGCGTAGCGGACCTGCGAATGGAGTTCGCGTTCGTTTCGAGGGAATGGCGCCAACCGAACGCGAGAGTTTGCGGCAATTTGTGAAGTTCGTGCAGGAGACGACCCGGGCATCGCAAAGTGAAAGCACATATCTACAACTTCTGAAGTAAAGCAATTCCTCTATCCTTTCCGATTTTTCACCGTAACTCGTCCACGTGTTCCGGGAAATTGATACACTTTTCCTGCGTATTGAACCCTTTCGGTAAATCAGAAGCTCTAATATGGGTTGTGGGCTGATCTCACCGGTGGAAATCTCCCCGTGGAGGAGCGGAATCGTATGGTAGCCAGTGAACAGGTTTTGGCAACGGGACAGCAACTGGACACGCTTTGTATTAACACGATTCGAACGCTAGCGATAGACGCGGTGCAGCAGGCCAACTCCGGCCATCCCGGCGCGCCAATGGGACTGGCCCCAGTCACCTATTGTCTTTGGCAAGAGTTCCTGCGCTACGACCCCGCCGACCCGACCTGGCTAAATCGCGACCGCTTCGTTTTGTCCAACGGGCACGCGTCCATGTTGCTTTATGCCATGTTGCACCTCGCTGAGGTGCGGCGCGTGGACAAGCAGGGCAAGGTTTTGAAAGACCTCGCAATGCCGATGGAAGAGATCAAGCGCTTCCGGCAATTGGGAAGCCTGACGCCGGGGCATCCCGAATCACACATCACTTCAGGTGTGGAGACCACAACCGGGCCCTTGGGGCAGGGAGTGGGCAACAGCGTCGGTATGGCGATCGCAAGTAAATGGCAAGCGGCGAATTTCAATCGTCCGAATTTCGAAATCTTCGACTTTAACGTTTACGCGATGTGTTCGGATGGCGATCTGATGGAGGGAATCGGGGGCGAAGCGGCGTCCTTGGCAGGACATCTGAAACTCTCCAATCTCTGCTGGATTTACGACCATAATCACATCACGCTGGATGGTCCGGCCAACTGGTCGTTCAGCGAAGATGTGGCGACGCGCTTTATCGGATATGAATGGAACGTGACGCGCGTCGCCGATGCCAACGATTTGACCATGCTGGCGCGCGCCTTTGAGACTTTTCACAAAACTAAGGACCGGCCAACCCTGATCATTGTGGATAGCCACATCGGGTACGGTTCGCCGCACAAACAGGACACCAATGCCGCTCACGGCGAACCGTTGGGCGAAGAAGAAGTGCGGCTGGTGAAGAAATTTTATGGCTGGCCGGAAGATGCGAAGTTCCTGGTGCCGGACGGAGTACGGGAACATTTCCGCGATGGAATTGGGAGACGCGGGCGCGACTTACATGCTCGCTGGTCGGATATTTTCGCGCAATACTCACAGAAATATCCCGATCTCGCCGAGCACCTCAGCCAGATGCAGCATCACGAACTGCCTGCAGGCTGGGACAAAAACCTACCGACATTTCCTGCCGATGCTAAAGGTATCGCGACTCGCGAAAGTTCAGGCAAGGTGCTGAACGCCGTGGCGCAGAACATTCCCTGGCTCATTGGGGGTTCGGCCGATCTGGCGACCTCGAACAAGACCACGCTGAAGTTTGAAGGCGCCGGGGATTTTCAGGCTGAAACTCCAGCGGGACGTAATCTGCATTTTGGGGTGCGCGAGCATGTCATGGGTGCAAGCGTGAACGGGCTGAATGTATCGGGCATTCGGGCATTCGGCGCGACGTTCTTTAATTTCAGCGATTACATGCGGGCCAGCATCCGATTGTCGGCGCTGATGGAGTGTCCGTCGATCTTTATTTTTACGCACGACTCCATTGGCGTGGGCGAGGATGGGCCGACGCATCAGCCCATCGAACAACTGGCGTCACTTCGGGCCATGCCGAATCTGATCGTGCTTCGTCCCGGAGACGCGAATGAAGTGACGGAGGCTTGGAAGATCATTGCGCACTTGCGGAGCTCGCCAGTCGCATTGGTGTTGACGCGACAGAATCTGCCGACGCTGGATCGGTCCAAATATGCAGCAGCGTCCGGCGTGGCGAAGGGAGCGTACGTGCTTGCCGATGCGGGAGGAAAGCCTGACGTGATTCTGTTGGGCACGGGTAGCGAAGTGTCGCTCTGTGTGGATGCGTACGAGAAACTGAAGGCGGAAGGTGTAAAGGCGCGCGTGGTCAGCATGCCCTCGTGGGAAATCTTTGAACAGCAGGATGCGGCGTACAAAGAGAGTGTCCTGCCTTCTGAGGTGACGGCGCGCGTGTCCGTGGAAATGGCGTCCACTTTTGGATGGGCGCGGTATACCGGCCTGAAGGGGCGCAACGTGGGTATGCATCGATTTGGGGCCTCGGCGCCGTTGAAGGATTTGTTGAAGTATTTCGGATTTACCGTGGACGCCGTTGTCAAGGAAGCTCGCGCGGCATTGTCAGCAAAGTAATTTCCGTAGAGACGTAACTTGTTACGTCTCTACTAGGAAAACGAGACGTAGCAAGCTACGTTCAGGAATGGAAATCGTAGGAGATCATCATGCAGCCAACTGGAGTTCTAGAAAATTCGAAGGCGACAAAAAATCCGCTGAGACAATTGCTCGATTACGGTCAGTCGATGTGGCTGGATTACATCCGGCGCGATCTGTTTACCACCGGGAAGCTGAAGCAACTGATTGCCGAAGACGGACTACGAGGGATGACTTCGAACCCGTCCATTTTCGAGAAGGCGATTGGCGACAGTTCCCTGTACGACGATTTCTTGCATAAGCTGGCCTCGCAGAAGGAGCTCAGTACCACCGCGATCTATGAGCAGATCGCTATCCGCGATATTCAGGATGCCGCTGACGCGCTGCGTCCGGTGTACGAGGAATCCAAGTTTCGCGATGGATACGTAAGCCTGGAGGTGTCGCCGTATCTGGCGCGCAAAACGCAGGAAACCATCGACGAAGCTCGCCGCCTGTGGAAGGCGGTGAAACGCGAGAACGTGATGATTAAGGTTCCGGGTACAGCGGAGGGACTCCCTGCGATACGGCAGTTAATCGGCGAAGGCATCAACATCAACGTCACTTTGCTATTCGCCCAGGAGGTGTATGAAAAAGTTGCCGAGGCCTATATCGCAGGGCTCGAAGATCTGGCGGCTCGCGGCGGCAATCTGAAAAAGATGGCGAGCGTGGCCAGCTTTTTTATCAGCCGCATTGACACGCTCGTCGATTCCAAGCTGGAAGAGAAGATCAAAGCAACTTCCGAGGCAGGGCAGCAAGCATTGTCGAAGAGCCTGCTGGGAAAAGTTGCCATTGCCAACGGCAAACTGACGTATCAGCGCTACCAGAAAATCTTCAGCGGGCCGCAGTGGCAGGCCTTGGCGGCCAAGGGCGCACAGACGCAGCGAGTGCTATGGGCCAGCACAAGCACGAAGAATCCCAACTATCGCGACGTGATGTACGTTGAAGAATTGATTGGGCCGGACACTGTCGACACCATGCCGCCGGCAACTGTGGACGCTTTCCGAGACCACGGAAAACTGCGCAACAGTCTCACGGAAGACGTGGCCGGTGCCGGCAAAGTGATGGACGATCTGGCGCGCGCGGGCATCTCCATGAAGGAAGTGACCGACAAGCTGACGCAGGACGGCGTCAAGTTGTTCGCCGACGCTTTTGACAAGCTGCTGGCCGCGGTCGAGAAGAACAGGCAGTCGAAAGGATAGCCGCGTGAGCCGACTGAAGACTTCCCTGCCAGAATCGCTGGCCGCGTCCGTGAAAGCGACGATTGCCGATTGGCAGTCGCGCGGAAACATGCAGCGCTTGTGGCAACGCGATGCCGCGCTGTGGACGGGCAGCGACGAAGGCCAGTGGCTGGGGTGGCTCGACATTGTCGACGAGCAACTTGCCCAGCAGGACCAACTGCAGAAGATTGCCAAGGAAGTTCAAAGCCGTGGATTTCAACACGTATTGCTGCTGGGCATGGGCGGTTCGAGTCTGTGCCCGGAAGTTCTGCGCATGACGTTCGGGAGAATCACTCATTTTCCTACTTTGCACGTGCTTGATTCGACCGATCCCGCCCAGGTGAAAGCGGTCGAGCATCAGATCGATATTCCCAAGACACTCTTCATCGTTTCCAGCAAGTCCGGCAGCACCCTCGAACCAAACATTTTCAAACAATATTTTTTCGAACGCACGAAACAGGCGGTTGGCGCGGTGAAAGTGGGTAGCCACTTCATGGCGATCACCGATCCGGGATCGAAAATGCAGCAGGTGGCCGAGGCGGATCGCTTTCTGCATGTCTTCTTCGGACGGCCCTCGATCGGCGGACGCTATTCCGCGCTCTCGAATTTCGGAATGGTCCCGGCTGCGGTGATGGGAGTGGATACGAAGAAGTTTCTCTCGCGCGCGGCGGAGATGGAGCGAGCATGCGGGGCGGGCGTTCCCGTTGAGGAGAATACCGGCGCTGTGCTCGGCCTTATTCTGGGAACGGCGGCGAACGCGGGGCGCGACAAAGTTACGATCATCACCTCTACCGGCATTGCGGACCTGGGAGCGTGGCTGGAACAACTGCTCGCGGAGTCGACCGGAAAAATCGGGAAAGGCATTATCCCCGTCGATCGTGAAGCTCTGACCGCGCCCGATATTTATGGCAGCGATCGCGTGTTCGTTTATATCCGGCTGGAGTCTGGAGCGGACGCGGATCAGGATGCAAAAGTGGCGGCGATTGAGAAGGCGGGGCATCCGGTCGTGCGCATCACGATGTCAGATATCTATGATCTAGGCGCGGAATTCTTCCGCTGGGAAATTGCGACTGCCATTGCAGGCTCGATCATTGGAATTAACGCCTTTAATCAGCCCGATGTGGAAGCCAGCAAGATCGCGACTCGCGAATTGACGTCGGCGTACGAGAAAACGGGTTCTCTGCCGGCGGAAAAACCTGTCGTTGAGGACGCGGGCGTCAAATTATTTACTGACGAAAAAAATGCCGCGGAACTGGCGAAAGCCGCCGGCAGCGATAAGTCGCTCGCTGGGTACCTCAAAGCTCATTTGGCTCGCATCAAGGCCGGGGATTACTTCGCGGTGCTGGGCTACATGCAGATGAATGCGGAGCATGAACAGAGCTTGCAGACCTTGCGGCATCTGGTACGCGATAAGAAGCGCGTGGCGACCTGTTTGGGATTCGGACCACGGTTCCTGCACTCGACGGGACAGGCGTATAAGGGCGGGCCGAACTCGGGAGTCTTCCTGCAGATTACTTGCGATGATTCCGTGGAATTGCCGGTGCCGGGACAGAAATACACGTTCGGGGTAGTGAAGGCGGCGCAGGCGCGGGGAGATTTCCAGGTATTGGCGGATCGGGGAAGACGCGCGCTGCGGGTTCATCTCGGAAGCAATCTGAAGGCGGGGCTTGCGACTTTGCAGGCGGCGATTCAGAAAGCTCTCTGAGAGTTCAGTAGTTTCGAATGCGCAGGCGGGACGCCCCCGCGACAGCCGGCGGGACGCCGGCGCTACAGGAGCAATGCACATGCAATTGGGAATGGTGGGGTTGGGGCGCATGGGCGCGAATATGACGCGGCGGTTGATGCGCGGCGGACATCAGCTGGTCGTTTCTGATCTGAGCGCTGACTCGGTAAAACAGCTGGCGGGTGAAGGCGCCACCGGATCGGCGTCACTCGACGATCTGATTGGCAAGCTGACACCTCCGCGCGCCGTGTGGATCATGGTTCCTGCCGGTGCTGCGACTGAGTCGACCGTGCAGAAAATCGCGGCTCACTTGGAGGCTGGAGACGCCATCATCGACGGCGGCAATTCGTACTTCAAAGATGACGTGCGCCGAGCGAAGGAACTGAAGGGCAAAGGCATTCACTACATCGACGTGGGGACCAGCGGCGGCGTGTGGGGACTGGAGCGCGGTTACTGCATGATGATTGGCGGACCGAAAGAAGCGGTGCAGCGACTCGATCCTATTTTCAAAACGCTGGCGCCGGGCACGGGCGACATTCCCCGGACTCCAGGAAGAGAAAAGCTTGGGGGCACGGCGGAATCCGGTTACATTCACTGCGGTCCCTCAGGCTCCGGCCACTTCGTGAAGATGGTGCACAACGGCATCGAGTACGGCATGATGCAGGCCTACGCGGAAGGTTTCGACATCTTCAAGAACGCCACCAGCAAAGAACTGCCGGAAGATATTCGCTACGACCTGAATTTGCCGGACATTGCAGAAGTGTGGCGACGTGGGAGTGTGGTCAGTTCCTGGCTGCTGGATTTGACGGCCATGGCGCTCACAGAGAATCCCACGCTTTCCGAATACGAAGGATACGTGCAGGATTCGGGCGAAGGCCGCTGGACGATTCAGGCGGCGCTCGATGAAGCCGTGCCGGTGGATGTGCTGAGCGCGGCGTTGTTTGTGCGTTTCCGGTCGCGGCAGCAGCACACGTTCGCGGAGAAGATGCTTTCCGCCATGCGACAGAAGTTTGGCGGGCATATCGAACAGGGCGCGGCCAAGACCAAGAAGACCGCTTAGGGCTTGGAAAGCTTTTAACCGCCGAGTTCGCTGAGCGCTTCGCAAAGTACGCAAAGAAGATCGCCTCGGAAGCGTTAAGATTTTTGTTTTACTTACATTTCATAGGACCCACTTATGGCTGAATTAGCGGAACATCCGGCGGTCGTCCCGCCGCGCATTGGCAAGCAGGGAGATCCCTGCGTGATGGTGATCTTCGGCGCAGCCGGCGATCTTACGGGACGCATGTTAATTCCGGCGCTCTACAACCTGGCAAGGGCCAATCTGCTTTCGCGCGAGTTTGCCGTGGTGGGCGTAGCGCGAGCCAAGATGTCGAACGAGGAGTTTCGAAAAAGAGTTCATGACGACGTCAAAGACTATTGCGGGGAGTGCGTCGACGACGATCTCTGGGAGTGGTTCGCCCAGCGTTTCTTCTACTTCACCGGGGATTTCAACGACGACAAACTGTATCCGGAACTGAAGGATTTTCTGACCAAGGTGGATCAGGAGCACTCGACTCATCAGAATTTCTTTTACTATCTTGCGACCGCGCCCAGTTATTTCGGACCTATCGTGCAGAAACTCTCAAATGCAGGGTTGATGGAGCAGGGCAACAACCACTGGCGGCGGGTGGTCATCGAGAAACCGTTTGGGCACGATCTGGAATCGGCCAAAGCGCTGAACCAGCAACTGCTCAAAGTAGCCGACGAGAAACAGATCTATCGCATCGACCACTATCTGGGCAAAGAGACGGTGCAGAACATTATGGCATTCCGCTTCGCCAACGGAATTTTCGAGCCCGTCTGGAACCGCCGCTATATCGATCACGTGCAGATCTCAGTCGCCGAAACCGTGGGGGTGGAGGGACGCGGCAGTTATTTCGATCAAGCGGGTTCGTTGCGCGATATGGTGCCCAACCACATCATGCAACTGATCAGCCTCACGGCCATGGAGCCGCCAATCTCGTTCGACGCCAATGCGGTGCGCGATGAGCAGGCCAAGATTCTGCACGCCATCCAGCCCATGAGCGATGAAGAAGTGCTGAGCCGCAGCGTGCGTGGCCAGTACGGCGACGGAACCGAAGATGGCAAGCGCGTGCTGGCTTATCGGGCAGAGCCTGATGTTCCACCCGATTCGCGCACCGAGACATTCGTCGCCATGAAGCTTCTGATCGATAACTGGCGGTGGGCGGATGTTCCGTTCTATCTGCGCACCGGAAAGCGCATGCCCGTGCGCAACACGCATATCATGATACAGTTCCGCCGGGCGCCGTTCGTGCTGTTCCGCGACACTCCCGTGGAACACCTGATGCCGAACCAGCTGGTGCTGCACATTCAGCCCGAAGAAGGCATCTCGCTGCAATTCGCGGCCAAGGTCCCAGGGCCGGTCATGCGGCTGGGCACCGTGGACATGAATTTCGAATATCAGGAATATTTTGGCAAACAGCCCAGCACCGGCTACGAGCGCCTGCTGCACGATTGCATGATCGGCGATCAAACCCTGTTTCAGCGTGCGGACATGGTGGAAGCGGGCTGGTCTGTGGTGAATCCCGTTCTCGATCTTTGGAAGGCGCTCCCGCCGCGCAATTTTCCCAACTACGCGTCAGGCACCTGGGGACCGAAGGAAGCCGACGACCTGCTGGAACGCGACGGGCGTCGCTGGAGGAACTTCGAGAAATGATTCTGGCCGGCGATATTGGTGGAACCAATGCTAGGCTGGCTTATTTTCAATCCCAGAATGGTCACTTGGACCTGGTGTCCGAGCGTGTCTTCCCCAGTCGTGAGCACAGCGAACTCGGCGAAATTGTGACGCAGTTTCTGGGCGATTCGAAGACTCTGCCCGAGGTGGCGTGTTTCGGGATCGCGGGCCCGGTGCGTAACGGACGCGTCGAAACGTCGAACCTGCCTTGGGTGATCGAGCAATCGCGGCTCGCGAAACAGATTCATCTTCCGGCAACGCTGCTGATCAACGATCTGGAAGCGAGTGCCTGGGGCATCGCGGCACTGTCTGCCGCAGACCTGGTTCCGTTGAACCGGGCCAGCGGACCGGCCGTTGGCAACCAGGCTGTGATCGCGCCGGGAACTGGACTGGGAGAGGCCGGCTTGTTCTGGGATGGGAACCGGCACCATGTTTTCGCATGCGAGGGCGGCCATACTGACTTCGGGCCTCAGGGGGAACTGCAGATCGAATTGCTGCGGTCCCTGACGGTGCGCTTCGGGCATGTGAGCTACGAACGTATTCTTTCGGGTCCTGGTTTGGTGAATGTCTACGAATTCCTGAGGGACTGCGGATGCGGAAAGGAATCTGCGGAGTTTGCTGTCGCGCTTAAGGAAGGCGACCCTGCCGCGGTGATTTCGCGAGCAGCGGTGGAGGAAACTCAGGGTCTAGCGGTGCAGGCCCTGGATTTATGGATCTCCGTCTACGGGGCGGAGGCCTCAAACCTGGCGCTTAAGGTGATGGCGACGGGAGGCTTGTTTCTGGCTGGAGGCATCTCTCCTAAGATTCTGGCCAAATTGAAGGAGCCGAATTTTATGCAGTCGTTCTTCGAGAAAGGCCGTTTGCGACCGCTGCTGGAAGCGATGCCTGTGCAGGTCGTCACCAACGAAAAAGCGGGACTGCTGGGAGCGGCGCGTTGTGCGGTCGCGCGCGGCAGGCAATAACAGCATCAGCACTGGGCAGAGACTTGAGCGAAGCGCCGTGAGTTCCTCAGTAGAAATTCGAACGCTGACCACCCCGCAGGAATTGTTCGCAGCGGCGGCGGAAGAGATTGTGCGCGCCGCGAATGAGGCGGTGTCCCAACGTGGGCGCTTCACGGTTGCGCTTTCGGGCGGCTCGACCCCTAAGAATCTCTACAATTTACTGGCTACAAACGCCCGCAACGCTCTGCCCTGGGATCGCATGTTTTTTTTCTGGGGAGACGAGCGCCACGTGCCCCCTACCGATCCGGACAGCAACTATCGCATGGCGGACGAAAGCATGCTGTCCAAGATTCCCGTAGCCGTGGCGAATGTGTTCCGCGTTCCCGCCGAGAATCCGGACGCTGCGGCCGTTGCCCAGGCTTACGAACAGACTCTGCAGAAGTTTTTCCAACTGCAGCCAGGACAGTTTCCAACATTCGACTTGATCCTTCTGGGCATGGGCCCGGATGGCCATACCGCGTCTCTGTTTCCCGGCACCGCCGCGCTGCGGGAAAAATCGCGTCTCGTGGTTGCCAACTGGGTTGAAAAACTGAAAGCCCATCGCATTACCCTGACGCTTCCGGTTCTGAACGCGGCCCGCCGCGTGGTCTTCCTGGTCAGCGGAATTGATAAAGCACCTGTACTCCGGGCGGTGTTGGAGGAAGATGTTCCGGGCGAGCAGTATCCGTCGAAATTGGTCCGGCCTGCACAGGGAGAGCTAATTTGGCTGTTGGACCGGGCGGCGGCGAGCGCGCTTTCGAATAAAGGCTGAAGCGGAAGCTAACTGCGCCAATCCCCGATTTCCTTCAAGCCCTTGCCACGGGCGTGTTCGAAAAGCCTTACTAGATGGCGGGAGTGTTCAAACTCGTGGATATCAGCCCACACTTCGGCCTCCCAGCTTTTATCGTGGGCGGCAGACTCGCCACAGGTTGCGCAGCGGGTATGAAGCGTGATCGGAACCGCCTCGGCTCCCACCGGAGTGGCCCCCGGTAGTTCAACAAAGATGCATCGCACTTCCTCAACCTGTTCGCTCTCGCCGAGAATGTGCTCATAGCGCAGAAGGTACCCGAACCCAAGTTTCCTGGCTTCAATTTCGGCCTCAATGCGGGTGTGAAAAGGACCGTACTCCGCCCTCAGCTGCTCGGTGGAGTCGCACGTCATCCAAAAGAACTCTTTGTAGGCCATCGCCGGATTCGCCCGGGGGTCGCGAAGCGGCTCATGGCAGCTTTTGAGCCCGCACTGGGCAGATCTACCTCTCCAGTGCAATTCCCATGCCGCCACCGCCACGCGCAAAATATTGCTGGACATGGACTTACGAAGATAGAAGTTTGGGATGTCCCCACTGCCGTGAAAGATTTTGCAGAGTTTGGACGCCAGTTCGAACCGGGTCTCAAGAGGCAGAAGCGTGGCCTAGCCCGTGCCAAAATATGAGATAAGAAAATGAAGAATAACGAAGGGCCTGCGACATGACAGCATTATTACTATTGCCGGGCTCCCGAAACCTGGGTTAATCCGCCCCGACGGCCCGGTTGTATGGCATGCCCGGGCGCTCAATCTCGGGAGGCCACTGCTTTCCGCCGTGGCTGGCTACGTACATCGCCAATTCCAGCCGGCTCCAGACTCCAAGTTTATCGAACGCGCTACGCAAGTGGTTTTTGATTACTTGTTCACTGGTGCCGACAATCTTGCCAATTTCGCGATTGGTAAGGCCTTCCCACACCAGAATCGAGATTTGAATTTCTTTCGGCGTTAAGCGTTCACAAGGTGTCATCATTGCGCTTTCTCCTTTGTAAAGACGGCGATAGCCAACTTCACGCGCTTGCGGCCTTCGCGGATTCCGGCACGCAAAAATAGCGTACGCAAGTGCTGTTTTACCGTGCGCGGACTGATATTCAACTGGCCCGCGATTTCTTTATTGCTGCAGCCCTGCACGAGTAAGTTCAAGACTTGCTGATCGCGAGGCGTGACTTTGACTTGATCGAGAGTGATCATGATTTGTTCCTCCTGCCGACTGGATCGCTATACATGAAGTTTCCTTAGCACGGCTTTCGCCAATTGTTCGCAGTGAATCGGACAGTGAGTTAAGTGCTTTGGGGATTGGTAGTTAGGGAGGGCAACCACCATTTTCATGTGGCTTTCAGAAAGTCCATGGTAGGCTAGCCCAGTTCCGTATTGGTCCGAGCACGTGACCCATGGCGAGCGCCCGCGAGACATTTGCTGGATCTTTGTGCTTACGGCAGGAGATTCACGCGGTAGCGAGCCGAATCTCTGCACCGAATTCGGTTTCCAGCAATTCCCTTGTGGGTAAGGGTTTTCGTCCTTAAGTAACCCCGCCGTGCTTTCGAGGTGATCCTGTGAAGACGCGTCAGAAGAGCCTGTTTGCGATGCGAGAAATGCCTTCCCCTATTGGGCGGCGCGCAAAAAGCATGCTTCCCATTTTGATCCTAATGCTTGCGTACTCTAGTTTTGCACAGGTGACATTAGCGACACAGAACCAAGGCGGGACCACCACCCAGAGCGGGGCAGCACCGCTCACGATCACGTTGCAGGATGCACTGCAGCGAGCTCGCCAGAACGATCCCCAATACCGCTCGGCGATCACTGATCTCGGTCTGGCCCGCGAAGATCGGGTGCAGGCACGCGCGGGATTGCTACCGAACCTGAATTACAACAATTCGTTGATCTATACCGAGGGCACCGGGCGGCTTCCGGCGAACTGCACGACCAGCACGCTGGGATGCCCGACTTCCAGGTTCATCGCCAACAATGGCGTGCATGAGTACATCAGCCAGGCGGACGTGCATGAAGCGGTCTCTCTTACCAATTTTGCAGACTATCGCCGCACTGCGGCCGCTTTAGCGCAAGCGCGAGCCAAGGCCGAAATCGCCGCGCGCGGCCTGGTCGTGACCGTGACTCAGTCGTATTACGGCTTGGTCGTGGCCCAGCGGAAATATTCCACGGCGCAACGCGCTGCCGCGGAGGCGGCCCGATTTCTGGACGTCAGCCAGAAACTGGAAAACGGAGGCGAAGTGGCGCACGCCGACGTGATCAAGGCGCGGATTCAGAGTCAGCAGCAGCAGCGCGATCTGCAGGAGGCTCAACTCGCGATGGACCGCAGCCGCTTAGATCTAGCCGTGCTGCTGTTTCCGGATTTCAACCAGAACTTCGCCGTGGTCGACGATTTGCAGACCCCCGAACCTCTGCCCTCTTTTGCCGAGGTCGAAACAACGGGCAAGAAGAATAATCCCGATCTGCGAGCGGCTTTGGCGGCCTTCGAAGTTGCGAAATACGAGGTCACGGCGGCATGGGGTGGTTTGTTGCCATCTTTAAGCCTCGATTATTTTTACGGCATCGATTCCAACAAATTTGCCGTCCGAACCGATGGAGTGCGGAATCTTGGGTATTCCACGGTGGCCACTTTGCAGATTCCAATTTTCAGTTGGGGAGCGGATCGCAGCAAGCTCAAGCAGGCCGAGCTGCGGCGGGATCAGGCGCACGTCGAATTGACCTTCGCGCAGCGGCAACTGCTGTCGCACCTGCGGCAGTTTTATAGCGAGGCTGAGATCTCGCGCTTGGAAATGGAGTCGCTGGCGAGTTCCGCGGAACTAGCGGCCGATAGCATGCGGCTTACCACTTTGCGCTACCAGGCCGGAGAGGCCACTGTCCTAGAAGTGGTGGACGCGCAAAACACGCTGACCCAGGCCCGCAACGCCTACGATGATGGCCAGGCACGCTTTCGTGTTGCCGTGGCAACCTTGCAAACTCTGACAGGAACCTTCTAGCCGAATGCACCCCAACGACAGCCTTAGCGTGCAGCATTGGAAGCGCGAACTCGGTTTCCGGCGGCGTTGCCTGCTGGCAATCGCCCCAATGGCGGGCCTGGGTTGCGTATTAATCGGCGCGGGTTGCTCGTCTGACAGGGGCGACCAGGAACCCACAGTTGCAGTCCAAGTCGCGGCCGTGGAAAAAACCTCGATTCAGCAGACTATCAATACGCAAGCGATTCTGTTTCCGCACCAGCAGGCTGCGATTGTGCCCAAAATCAGCGCTCCGGTGAAGAAATTTCTGGTAAAGCGCGGAAGTCCGGTTCGGCAGGGTCAACTGCTGGCCGTGCTGGAAAACCGCGATCTGAGTGCAGCCGCACAGGAAAATAAAGGCAGCTACGAGCAAGCGCAAGCCAGCTATGAAACTACGACCGCTGCCGGCTTGCCGGAGGAAATCCGGAAGGCTGAGGCTGACGCGCAGCAGGCGCAGCAGACGCTGGATGCTCAGGAAAAGGTGTTCGAGAGTCGCCAGCAACTCTTCACCCAGGGGGCCCTGCCGCGGAAAGAACTCGATCAGTCACGGGTCGACGTCACGCTGGCTCGTAACCAGGCCGCGATTACAAAGAAGCACCTCGACACACTCATGGCAATCGGCAAGCAACAAGAACTCAAATCCGCCGCCGGACAACTGGAATCGGCTAAGGGGAAATATCTGGGCGCGGAAGCGCAACTCGGCTACTCGGAGATTCGCAGTCCGATGGACGGCGTGATTACCGATCGTCCACTGTATCCGGGCGAAATGGCCGCCGCGGGCACTCCATTGCTGACGGTGATGGACATTTCTTCCGTCATCGCCAAGGCCCACATCCCGCAAAATGACGCTGCCGCCCTGAAAGTGGGAGACGAAGGAACTATGACCGTGCCGGGGATCGAAGAACCGATCAAAGGCAAAGTCACGGTGGTCAGCCCCGCTCTTGATCCCAATAGCACCACCGTCGAAGTCTGGCTGGAGGCCAAGAACCCGAAGCATGAATTGAAGCCGGGGACGAGCGTGCAACTCTCTCTCACGGCGCAAACCGTGAAAGACGCTCTCGTCGTGCCCGCCAGTTCGGTCATCACTACTCCCGAGGGAGCCACGGCGGTCATGCTTGCAGGCGCGGACGGGCGGGCTCATCAGAAGGCGGTAAAACTTGGAATCCGCAATGGCGACGACGTGCAGATTGTCGAGGGCGTCACCGAGGCCGACAAAGTGGTTTCCACTGGCGCTTACGGATTGCCCGACAAGACCAAGATCAAGATCGAGGCCGCCGAAACTCCCGCGGAAGGACAGTCTGAAGGATCGAAGGAAGGATCCAAAGCTCCCAGTGAGGGATCGAGTGAAAAATAACAGCTGCGGAGCATGGGCGTGAACTCACCGACGACCGGTCGCCCGAGTGACGAACATTCTGGTAATCAACATTCGACCGAGCAGCATTGGATTGCGCAACATTCCAGGCCGGTCATCTTCCTTATTCTGACCTTCGGACTGCTGGGCGCGTATCTCGCCTTCACCATCCCCATATCGGTATTCCCCGACACGAATTTTCCCCGTGTGCTGATCGCGGTCGATAACGGCGTGATGCCCATCGATCAGATGACGGTCACCGTAACCCGTCCCATCGAAGAAGCGGTCAACAGCGTGCCCGGACTACTGACCGTACGGTCGATCACCAGCCGGGGTTCGGCTGAAGTCGATTTGTATTTTCGCTGGGACGTCGACATGTTCCAGACCCTGCAATATGTGAACGCCGCAATTTCGCGAGTTCAGGCCGAGCTTCCGGCTACTGCGAAAATCGAGGCTCACCGCCTGACCTTCGCCGCCTTTCCCGTCATCGGCTACAGCATGACTTCCGACAACATCCCTCAGACCAAGCTATGGGAGATGGCGACGTACGAGATGAAACCGCGGCTCAACCGGCTGGACGGGGTCTCGACCGTGATCGTGCAGGGCGGACAGGAGCCGGAATTTCACATCACGCCCGATCCGGCGAAGCTGCTCGCGGCCAGCGTCACCGTATCCGACATTCTGGACGCGGTGCGGCGCACCAATCTCGTCGATTCCCCAGGACTGCTGGAGCGCAATCATCAGCTCTATCTCGGTTTAGTAAATGGCCAGATCAAGACGCCAGAAGAAATCGCGAACGCGGTGATCAAGAACACCGCTGCGGGGATTCCGGTGCGCATCGGGGACATTTCCACCGTCGCTCCCGGAGTAAAGCCCGTCTACACGGTGGTGACGGCAAATGGCAAGCCCGCGGTGCTGCTGAACATCAATCGGCAGCCCGACGGCAACACTGTGCAGGTCGCACAGGAAGTTCATGACGAAATCGATCTGCTCCGCAAGACGCTGCCGCCCGGAGTTCAGATCCAGCCCTTTTACGATCAGTCGATCATCGTGGGCGAGTCCATTAAAAGCGTGCGCGACGCCATTCTGTTGGGGCTGATCCTGGCGTCGATCATTCTGGTTGTGTTCCTGCGCGACTGGGGAACGTCGCTCGTCGCGGGGCTGGTGATTCCCGTCACGGTCATGGTCACATTCATAGCTCTTAAAGTGATGGGACAGACCTTCAACCTGATGACGCTGGGCGGCCTGGCGGCGGCCGTGGGACTGGTGATTGATGACGCTATCGTGGTCGTGGAGAACATTGTCTTGCATCGCGACTCTGGGCAAGGACGTCTGGAGGCGATTCGCAGTGCGCTGAAAGAAATCACCATTCCACTGATCGGATCGACCATTACGCCCGTGGTCGTTTTCATTCCGCTCATCGTGATCACTGGTGTAACTGGAGTCTTCTTCCGGGCGCTGGCAGTGACTATGACGGTATCGCTGCTGACGTCGCTGGCTTTGGCGGTGACCTGGACACCCACTCTGAGTCAATACTTCATTAAGGGACGGCGAGATAAGGACGGCCATCAAGGCGCCGAATCTGAGGTTTCTCCGGTTACGGCCTCGTCTTCGCTTCCCGAAAGTCATAACGAGTCAGACAGCGAAAAAGAAAATGCGATGAAGCTGCTCGCCGCTGAAGAGAAACATTTAAGCGGGTTCTTCCTACGGGTCGTCAACTTTCACGAACACTGGCTGCGCCGCGCTCTGGAACGCCCGCTGCTGCTTGTAGTCTTCAGCGTCGCGCTGATCGTCGCAGCATATGTTTGCTACACATTTTCAGGCTCCGACCTCCTGCCGGAAATGGACGAAGGAGGATTCACCATCGACTACATCATGCCCGCAGGCAGTTCGCTGGCGGAGACTAACCGGGTCGTAAGTCACGTCGAGGGGATGCTTCGCGAAGTGCCTGAAGTGGAAAGCACGTCTCGGCGCACGGGTTTACAACTCGGTCTGGCCGCGGTTACGGAAGCGAATACCGGTGACATCCTGGTGAAGTTGAAAGCGAAACGTAAGCGGGCGATTGATGACATCATGTCCGACATACGTGCGGACATCAAGCAACAGGAGCCTGCTCTCGATGTCGATTTCATACAGGTTTTGCAGGACATGATCGGCGACCTGACTTCCGCCCCACAGCCCATCGAGATCAAACTGTTTTCTCAGGATCCGAAGCAGTTGGAACTTTGGGCGCCGAAGGTAGCCGACGCGATCGGCAAAGTCAAAGGCGTAGTGGATATCCTGAATGGGATCGACAACACCATCAGCGGGCCCGCGGTCACGTTTCAGGTCGACACCAGCGTGACCGCCAGAGCAGGGTTCACCGCCGAAGAAGTGGCGCTCGACGCTTCGGCAATTCTCGAGGGCGAGCCGGCACCAACGCCGGTGGTGACCAACGATCGCGCCTACACCTTGCGAGTACGCTTTCCTGCCGCGAACCGGGCATCTCTCGAGGCTATGCGCGATACCTTGCTGGTCAGCAGTACGCGGGCATACGGCTACGTTGGGCGCGCTTTCGTCCGTCATCGAGAGTCCTGGCCAGACCGAGGTGCGCCGAGAAAACCTTCAGCGCGACGTGGCGGTCACCGCTCGCCTGGAGGGCCGGAGTTTGGGCAGCGGCATGGCCGACGTGCAGAAAGTCGTCGCTGGTTTGCACATCCCCGCCAGCATTCGTGTGGTCTACGGCGGCACGTATGCGGAACAGCAGCGCTCATTCCACGACCTGGTAGTTGTGCTGATCCTTGCAGTTCTCCTGCTGTTCATCGTGCTGCTGTTTGAGTTTGGCACCTTCGCCGCACCGGTCGCAATTCTCTCGTCGGCATTGCTCTCGACTTCTGGCGTTTTCATTGCGCTGTTGATCACGCGCACCACGTTCAACATTTCGTCATTCATGGGAATGATCATGGTCATCGGCATCGTGGCCAAGAACGGCATCCTGCTGCTCGATGCCGATCAAAAGATGCGTGTCTTAGGCTTTGACACGGAGAAGGCGATGCTGCAAGCGGCGCGCCGACGGTTGCGTCCCATTGTCATGACCGCTTTGGCTACGGTCGCGGGAATGTTGCCGCTGGCCTTCGCCATTGGCGCCGGGTCGCAGATGCTGCAGCCGCTCGCGATCGCGGTCATCGGCGGCGTTCTCATCTCCATGGTGCTCTCGCTCATCATCACTCCGGCGGTGCACTTCTATCTGAGCAGCAAGAGCGAATCTGGCACGGAGACTCCGGTTCGCCGCGCTGCATAGAAAAATCCCTGAACCGGCGTGCAGATTGTTGCAGTGATGTGGTTACTCGAGGGTTACCTGGCTCAGCCCTCTTTTCCCTCTGTGATTCCACTCGTCGGAGCGACGCCTTCAGCGTTAAACTATTGATAGATTTGAGCGCTCCGCCAGTGTCTCAAGGTATTCGATTTTCTGAAGCCTCGACCGCCTTCGTGCTCTTAGGAGATCTATATTGGCGTTGAACGTGCTCCAACTAGGCGCAATCCGCCACTGAGCCGCTTGCGCCTAGCGTCGAACTGGTGGAAAAGAAAACCGTGTCTGAGGAAAAAAACAGACCAATTCGCGACGAGCAGACTCTCGCCAGGGTGTTGGAAGCGGCCTATGTGCTGCAGGAGCACAACCGCGAACTGCGTAACCAGAAGGCCGACCCCAAGCTGACAAGAGATCGGCTCGTGGCGGAACATCGATCTAACTCGTCCGCCGGTTTGCCGCAAACTGTCCCGCAAACGCGAACCGCTCGGCCCACCGATTCCGCCACTATAAGTTCGACTCTTACTCTGGCCGAAATCGTCGAGATCCAGAAACTGGTTCAGGTACGACATCTGGAAATAGAGAACGTGATGTCGCTGGTCGTTGAACGCCTGAGCCAGTTCGCCGGGGCGAGCGGCGCAGCGATTGGCATTCTCGATGGGAAGAGAGTGCGCTACCGGGCGGTAGCGGGACCAATGGCGCTGCCTGCGGGAACCGAGGTTCCGTTGGAAAAAGCGCTCTGCATTAACTGCCTCCGAACTGGCAAGGTTCTACGTTGCGCAGACGTCAACTCGGAAGTCGAACTTAATCAGGACGAGTGCCGACGCCGCGGTATCCGGGCTATGCTAGCGGTTCCGGTTTTTCACGATGGAGTGGTTGCCGGGACGTTGGAACTTTATTCTCCGGAGCCGCGGATTTTTACCGAGGAAGACGTTCATACCGGCCAACTCATGGCTGGACTGGTAGGCGAAGCGCTGGTGAGAAATGAAAAGGTTAGTTGGAAAAAATCCCTCGCCACCGAGCGCGCGGTTCTGCTGGAGGCTCTTGAAAAACTGAAGCCGAATCTCGCGGCCTTCGCCGACAAACCCGCAACTAAAGATTTTGCGGCCATCGCCCGCCCTACGTTCACCCCAGGTGCCGCGTCAACTTTCTTCTGCCGTGCTTGCGGTCACGAACTGGTGGGACAAGAGCAGTACTGCGGGAATTGCGGGTCGCCGCGCAGTACAGACGATGAAGCACCGAAGGTTCAGGACACATTTTCGCAGCCGTGGCACCTGACGGAGGCGATGGAAACAATCCCCCACCGCGATCCCTCGAATGGCGTGGTAATTCCCGCAGATTCGCAGAACAATCTGGATCAAGTCCACCTCGGCGAATCCATCGCTGATTCCGTTGAAGGCCAATCAGCGGAGTCTTTTACGGCCGTAGAACCTCGACTTCCTCAGGCGACTGACTTCACGGAAATATCTCAGGTACCGGTGTCGGCGGATTTTGAGAATGCTGCCCACTCCGACCTTGAAATCCCGTTGCATACGATTCCGGAGGACGATAAGCAGGCGACAGAACTGACAGCTCTCGTCAAACCGGAACGTTCCGCGACCTGGAGTTCCGCCGCCACCACCCTCGACTTCTTTCGGCAGCTGTCCACGGCTAAGAATCGCGGTGCCTGGGTTGACTTCTGGAAAAGTCGGCGAGGGGACATCTACCTGGCAATTGCCGTAATCCTTTTCTTGGGCGCAGTTCGATGGGGAATGTGGTCCAATCATTCCGTGAGAGCAACCGGCAATACGGCAATTTCGACGGCGCACCGAAAAGCGGCTCCTCACGCCGATCTTTCGCTTTTCGACCGAATCCTGGTTGAGATGGGCTTGGCGGAAGCGCCTGATCCCCCAGAGTACAAAGGAAATCCAGCGACCCAGGTTTGGGTCGATCTGCAGACTGCGCTTTACTATTGCCCGGGCGCGGATCTCTACGGAAAAACTCCAAAGGGAAGATTCAGCTCTCAGCGAGCGGCGCGGTTAGACCAGTTTGAGCCCGCCTATCGCAAGGCTTGCGACTAAAACAAAGTCTTGAGCGGGGTGAGTCAACCTTGCAGCGGGGTTAATTTGACAACCCTTCGCAGCCGGAGTGCAATCATACATATAAGTTTCGCCTGCTCATTTTGGTTAAGTCGTGGCAAAGGGAGAACCTTATTTGACCCCTGAAACCGAACATTCAGAAGAGCCCAGCACCCTGCCGCCGCCTGAGCTGAATCCCCTGCTGAATCCCTTGTTGGCGGAGAACATGGGCCGGTGGGCTCAGGTTTATTTCACCAGTCCGCCGGAAAAACGCGACGAGGCAGTGCATGAGCTTTTGCGCCAACTAGAAGCGGAACATTCAACGCGCAGCCAGGCCGCAGCCCCGGCCCCATCGTATTCGGCCGCGGCATCCTCGAACGCTTCATCTCCAACCGGTCCCCATTCCGCGCCGGAACCAGCTGCAACGCTTGTGAGTCCGGCTTCTTCCCGGGAGTCGCAAGGTCATACCACGCTGGTTCGCTGTCTGGCGTGCGGCCGAAAAAATCCTTCTACCCAGAGATTCTGCGGCCTGTGCGGCACTCGTCTGGCAGAGGAGGGACCAGTCGCTGCACTGCGCCCGGACGATCAGCGAGGCGATTCGGTTATTGAAGACGTTCAAAGCATCGGTCCTCAAAGTGATCGTCGCAGTGATCATGATATTTATGAACCCAGCGTGTATGAACCCTCATTAAACACGAATGCGTTGTCGCTGTTCCAAAGTAGCGGCGCCGTCGACCACTACGACGAGGATTCGGACCAGATTTTGTCTACTCCAGGCTCTTCTGGGTCATTTCGTATCTATGTTGTTTTCGTGGTGGCAATTTTCCTGGGCGCGATCGCGTATCTGGCATGGCGAAGCGGTCAATCGTCGCCAACCAAGCACGCAGAACCTTCCACTCCCTCAAACATTGCGGAACAGCCATCGGATTCCGCACCGGTTCCGCCCAGTCCTTCGAAAGCTGATGTACCGGACCGGACCCCGCGAACAAAAACTTTAGCGGCTGCCTCTGAGCATGAAGCAGCAAAGCCGAATCGCAAAGAAGCGCGCAGCCGAGCGGACAAGGTGTCCGCGGCTGCACAAGAAAATTCAACGCCGGAGACAAACCCTCCGACTTCAGCCTTAGCGGGGGGCGGCGCGGAAGAACTCGCGATCGCTCAAGGCTATTTGAACGGAACAAACGGCCAAGGCCGCAACAGCGCGGAAGCTGCGAAATGGCTGTGGAGGGCGATTGCCAAGCACAACGCCAATGCAACTTTCCTTCTATCGGATCTGTATCTGAAAGGCGACGGCGTATCGAAGAACTGCGATCAGGCGCGTGTATTGCTCGACACCGCGGCACTCAAGGGAGTAAAAGGTGCCGGAGAACGCCTGCGACATTTTCAGGCTTTTGGATGTCAGTAGTTCCGGATGAATTAAGCCACTGAGTTTCAGGAAAGACACCGACCGAGGACGGTGCATTTTTCAGTAACGCCCTCGGCCGACGGGATGGAGAGATAATTATTGGGTTAACAGCATCGGAGTCCGCCGCGACTCATACCAAAGCGCGAGTTCAACGCGGTTCCAAAGTCCAAGTTTGTCGTAAATCACCCGCAGGTAATTCTTTACCACGTGTTCGGTCGTTCCGATGGCATCCGCTACTTCTTTGTTCTTTAAGCCTTCGGCAACGAGTTGGATGACTCGGTGTTCACGCTCATTTGGGACACGGGTGCCATACCGTCCATTTGCAGACATGCTTGCCTCCGATATAACAGGGTCGCGAGTTTCACTCGCTTGATACCACCGGTGATTCCGAAACGCAGAAATAAGCGGTTGAAATGAGCTTTTACGGTTCGCCGTGCCATTTTGAGTTGGCTGGCAATCTCAGCGTTGTCACAACCTTGCAAGAGTAGCTCGACAATCTGCTGTTCGCGCGGGCCCAGTCGCACCGCTTGTTCCTTCATCGATTTCCCCCCTTGGTCATTGGCTTGGTAAATTGGTGCGCGGATGAACTTACCGATTCCCATAGCATCCACATTGCCATTTTGCCCTTGAGATTGTCTGTGACGCCCAAACATCCTTTTCCACAGGCACTTGCGGACAATTTTAATGCCCTTGAGAAGCCGGAGGCGTTTCCGAAGGCTTAGAAAACAGGCTTCCGCGCAATTTCAAACCGCTCTCGGCGCGGTTCAGCACCTATAAAACTTGGCCATCCCATCTCTGTTCATTTGGTGCCCGCGTCCGCAGGCATCCCGGGAATATGTCTCGGCAAGCTCAAAAAAAGGCAGTCCGAGGCTGGATTGAGAATAAAAAGCGACAAAAAGGGGTTCGCTAGTCAGGTGAACACCTTAGCCGAAAGTTCCCGCCCTACAGCATCCATCGGCACAAATTACACGATCCGCGAGGAAGGATGGTTTCGGTCGATAGGTCTTGCCCTGCCAAGTCAAACTTGGAATGTTTTTCCTATGGCAGGTGCCTCGAGATCACTGAGTTTGAGCTGTCGGCCTTATGCTTCCCCTTAGACTCATTTCATATTGTCGAGGATGGAGCCGACTATTCCGCCGACCACGCCCCCTTGCACCGTCTCTCTGCGAGTTTCGTGGGGCATGTACCTCTCGAGCGCATGAGCCAGTTTGGCAATTGGAAGTGTCTGGAGCCAGATTCTACCGGGGCCAGTCAGAACAGCCAGAAAAATTCCGTCACCGCCGAAGATCATATTTTTGATTCCAGGCACGGTCGTGATCTGGAACGAAACGCTGGCCTGGAATGCTCCCACATGGCCGGGATGAACCCTCAAAGTTTCGCCGGGCTGAAGATCGCGAACCACGAGTTCTCCAGAAAGTTCGAGCCAAGCGGTGCCCAGTCCGCTCACCTTCTGCAACAAAAAGCCGTCGCCGCCGAAAATGCCCGCGCCCAGCGATTGCTGAAAGCCAACGCCGATTTGAATTTGCGGAGTGGCGCAGAGGAAGCCGTGGCGGTGAATCATGTACTCGTGTCCGGGCGAGACTTCAATGGGTACGATGTGACCTGGGAGTTTGGTCGCGAAGGCGAGCTCACCCGAGACGCCGACAGCCCGGTACTCAGTCATAAAAATGGATCCCCCGCCGGCAACCCTCTTGAGCACGCCGAAAAGACCTCCGCCGCCGCCAAATTGGGTGTGCGTCATCATCTGGATTGAACTGCTCATCCATGAGAGTTCTCCAGCCTCGGAGACAAGGGTCTCGTTGGGTTCCAAGGTAAATTCCAGAACAGGCATGGTTGTGCCGGTGATGCGGCTTTGCATGGCAGATATCCTCCGTCGACGTGAGTTATGAGTCGATGTTTGTTACGGTTTGACGTGTCAGTGGGTTCCAGCTCGCGGAAGCCTCCGAGTATACATCGCAAAATAGCGGATCAGCGATCTCACTTGGGGTTGGTGAGGCAAGGAAGGTGTCTATTGCTAATGGATCGCCTCATTCACGCTAACGAGCCACAACATTCCACATTAATCTGAGAGGCACAACTCAGTTGGGAATGATGCGGAGGGCGACGAGCGAGGATTTTCCGGGGACTGCGTTCTCCACGGTCGTCGTCAGCAGAACTTGGAAACTCGGTGGTATTGTCTTGTGGTCGGAGGAAAGGTCAAGCAGCAGTTTCCGGAGTTCCGCCATGCGCTCGGGGTTGGTGAGATATTCGATGGCGGCCTGAGAACCTTGAGTGTAGATGCCATAGATCAGAAGCACCCGTCGTTCCTTTCGTTCGTTGGGCAGCATCAGGACTAGCGCATAGTCCCGCGTCAATTGGTTCGTAAGAGGATCGAATTCGGGTTTGTATACCTGTTTCTCGCCAGGCTGGGGATTGCGATTGAGAATCAAGCCACTCTGAAATTGAAAACCCTGCACGTTAAGAAAGACTCGACCGCTCCAGGACTGATTGCCCCCCAGAAGAATCGCGTTGTCACCTTTGATCTCCTCGAAATTGACTAGGCGGGAGGGCTGCACACGGCAACCTTGGCCTACGCTGGCGAACATCTTGCACAGATTGACCACTCCGAGGGCTTCACCGACGGAAGTGAAGTCTGTGACGCTGGGAACGAAGAGGAAACGCTTCAATTCGCGGAAATGAATTGTGTCGCGGAATTCGGGCAGACTCGCCTTGGGTATCTCGTGACCTTCTGCCAGCGTCTGGGTGCTGTCGCCATCGTGAGCCGCGCGCAACAACGGATGATTCGGGATCGTGATCAGCGGTGCTTCTGCCGGAGGAAGAAACGGGCGCCAGAACCACTCGATGCCTTCCGGCAAGCTGGTGAGTTGTGCTCTGGCCGGCGCGGCTTGTCCACCTTTCCAGAAGCTTAGAACAAGGAGTGACGTAAGCACGATGCAGAGCGCGCCCAAAATCAGCGTGGCAAGGTGCAGGCGATTGGGAACCTGCACTGGCATGTCCTCCAGTGGAGGCGCATCGGCGGCAGCCTCATCGGATGTGCTACGCCGGAATACGGGAACGTAATGGCCAGAGGGCAGGTCGAGACGGATCAGGCCGCCGCGACCATCCTCCTCATAGTATTTGTTGAGTAGACGTCGAATCTCGTGCGCTTGCACGCGAACGATCGGATCCTTTTGCGCGTTGAAATCGACGCCCCGATCATAAACCTCAACCCCGATCAGATACTCGTTTAACTTGTCTCCGTTGCCTTGAAAGGCCTGTTCAGACACGAACTCGAGGAACCGGGTCTTCTTGGGAGAGTTGGCAAAGTATCTGCTTTCCAGAACCCGGCGCAGTTCTTCCCTCTTCTCAAAGAGAGAGAGCGAGGAAGCTACGGAAGTGTGAACAGAGGCCACCTTAGGATTGGGAGAAGTACCGCAGACAAACGTGCTCCGCTTGCGACGTTTCTTCGGTTAAGCCGCACAATAGCACTGGCTCTCCCTCATGGTCAATGTGGAAGATAGGGCGCCCTCGAGAGCTCGACTAACGGTTATGTGGGCCGTTAATTGCAGTTATCCGCCCCGAAAGCTGGCGCGTTCCTTTAGCGCCAACCGGGGCGCCGATGCAACGGCGAACTTCTCGGACTGAATTTCACAAATCAACAACGGCACCTGTGCCCGCGGCGCAGGGCTGGCCTCGACGGAGTTCGTTCCCAAACAGTGGTTTGGCAAGTTTTGCGCGAGGGCGAAGAGAAAATCGTCCGGATTAACCTTCAACATAACCTCGATTACCTTGTTTAAGGATGCGGCAGCGGAATACAACCGTCGCGTGCGTGGGACGCCGAGATTCGTCGAGGTTCGCAACAGTCTGTTTCTTGGCTCTCTTTTTTGTTTCTCCTTCTGGGCGCTGAATAGTTCGGTCGCGCGGCCGGACGCGGAACTGGTGGCGACCAAGCGGTTTGAGGCTCCTGTGCTAACCATCAGATCGAGGGGAGCGGAAGGCAACAAGTACGGGTTTGAAGGCGGCAGAGTTCTCAAACTGAATGGTACGTACCACCTGTTTACTTCGGAAATGATCGGAGACCCCCATTGGGTGAAGATGAGGCTGGCGCACTGGGTCAGTCAGGATCGAGTCCATTGGACGCGGCTGGCGACAGTAGCCGAATCGAGCGGCGACTTCAGTGGGAGGGATCCGCGGGCAGCATTGTGGTCCCCGTTGCCGGTCTATAACCCGGCTGACAATCACTGGAATTTGTTCTACGTTGCCTATCAAGCGGCTCCCGATACCGCACAGCAGTGGCTGACCAACCACGAGGGAAGAATCTGGCGCGCGGTGTCCGAAACTCCGGGGGTGGAAGGGATTGGCGGTCCCTACACCGATGCCGGCGTCATTCTCCAGCGGGGTCGTGACTCGGACGCATGGGAAGGCTTGCAGGGAACCGATTCGTTCTTTCCCTACCAAGTTGGTGAGCACTGGTATGCGTTCTATGGCAGCGCTCATACCGAAAAGATTCCCATATCCTTGTGGCAAGTCGGTCTGGCGAAGGCTCCAGACTTAGCCGGGCCCTGGGTGCGCTGCACAGACCAGAATCCGCTGACCGTGGAAAAACGGTTCATCGAGAATCCCATCGTCACGAAACTGGACGACGGAACCTATGTCGCCGTCTACGACAACGACGAACCCAATTCCATCGGATACACATTTTCGGAAGATGGTATTCACTGGTCCGCCGGCCAACATTTTCTGGTTCAGGAAGGCAAGGGAGTGTGGGCCAGCGAAGTTCGAACCCCACTGGGATTAATTCCGGAGGATAAGAATTCGTTCACGTTGTTCTACACGGCGAATGAAAAAGTTTCAGGAATGAAGCCCGATGGAAACGGGATCAACACAACCCCGGGATCGATGGGGCTGGTAGAAGTGCGGCTACGAAAAGGCGCACCCGTCGCTACGGAGCAATTTACGGAGCAATTAGTGAAGCCTGTGCGTTTGGGTAAGAAGTAACAAGAAATCTGACTCGCAGCTTGAGAGGAGCTAACATGTCGAGAGCCAAGTCTTGCAGTTTATTCTTTGGTGTCTCAATACTGCTCGTTGTTGCCGCAACATATGCGGCAGCCCAGGCCAACCGTGCCACGATTACCGGGACTGTGACCGACACTACGGGCGCGATTGTGCCCGGCGTAGAGGTCGTCGCGACCAACGTGGAAACGAACGTTGTCGCGAAAACAGCTTCGAATCAGGACGGTATTTACGTCATTCCAAACCTGTTCCCGGGAAAGTACTCGGTCGAGTTCAACAGGGATGGATTCGAGTCCGTACGCCATCCGGCGCTTACTCTCGAATCCACTCAGGTGGCGCGAGTGGACGCCTCTCTCAAGGTGGGTTCCGTGAGCCAGTCCGTAACCGTTACAACCGATGCTCCGGTGCTGGATTTGGAGAGGCCGTCGGAGGGAACGAACATGAAGGGCAGCGTTGTCACGGACCTACCGCTCAGTATCTATGGTGGCGGCCGCTCGGTTGAGGATTTCGCGGTTGCGATCACGCCCGGCTATTCACCTTATAGCAGTCCCTACGGGGCGGTGGTCAACGGAGCGCAGTGGTTCACCAAGGACTACACCATCGATGGCACCTCTGGCACGGCCAATATCCAGGGCGATTCCATGGAGTCGGGGCCCAGCATGGAAGCGGTGGAAGAACTGCAGGCGCAGACCAGTGGCTTAGATGCGCAAAGCAGCATTACAGGCGGCGGCGTAATAGCCTTTAACCTGAAATCAGGAACCAACAAGCTTCACGGATCCGCCTTCCTGTACGGCCATAACGAACTGCTTGATGCCAACACCTGGACGAACGACAGTCTCGGCACACGTAAGCCTCAGCAGCGCGCGTGGGACTATGGCTTCAGCGTCGGCGGTCCGGTTATCAAGAACAAAACATTTTTCTTCGGTGCCTTCGAGCGCTTTCAGCAGATTGACTTCCGTCTCAACAGCGGATCGGCAACTGTTCCCAGTGCCGACTTCCAGAATGGGAACTTCAGCAGTCTGCTAGGAGGAACCCTGTGCAATGCATCGGGCAGCATAGGCCTGTGTAGTCAAAACGGGGGGGCGCCGATCATGGTGCAGAACGATGCTGGGCAGTCCGTCGCCGCGCAAGAAAACATGATCTACGATCCCAATCCCCCGCCGAGCATGCACGACGCCACCCTGCCAGTTTACTGGCAATATAATCCCTACGAATCGGATCAGCGCAGTGGCGCAGAAGGTCAATGCCTTCTACAGCGGATATGCTCCGCAGTTTGGCGGAATCGACAACAACAGCAGGGGGCTTCTGCAGGGAACGCCCAGCCAGACTCCCAATCAGATCGTCATCAAACTCGATCACACCCTGCGGGAACAGGACCATCTCTCCGGATCTTGGATCTATAACCACAGACCGCGAACGTTAGACGATGGCGGAGGTCTGTGGGAGGCAGGAACGAAGAATGGCGGCCCGCTGTCGAACGGCCGCTTTCAGATCTACCGATCCCAGGAATGGCGCCTCAGCGAATCCCACGCCTTCAGCCCGAGGGTCCTGAATGTCCTGAACTTCACGTACAATTTCGATTTTAACGCCAGTTCCCCCACGGACCCCGGCAATTGGAATTCGCAACTCGGGTTCGGAAACACTGGAGCCAATACGTTCCCGGTGATCAGTTTCTCGGACAATTCGTCTTATGGTCACTCAGAAACGTTTCTAGGCAACGCATGGCAGGGGAACCTTTCGGGTGTAAACGTGATCACCGGCGACAGTGTCACTTGGACGAAGGGACGGCACAACTTCACTTTCGGCGGAGATTTCAAGGCACACCAGGTCAACAGCCGCTCAGGTTCTGGTGCCCTCTCATTTAGTTTTTCTAGCAATACCACCGCGGGTGCAGGCTATCCGTACGATGGATTTGCCTACGCCAGTTTTCTTCTCGGGCAAGTGAATAACGCGAGCGAGACCGTGCCTTACAACCTTTACGGTCGGCAAAAGGGCATGTTCTTGTATGTGCAGGATAGCTATAAGGTGACGCCCAAGCTCACCCTGAGTATGGGGTTGCGCTGGAACTACAACTTTCGCTTTCATGAAAAATACGGTAATTGGGCAAACTTCGACATGAACGCCATCAGCCCTCTCTATGGCGTTCCTGGGACGCTGGTCTTCGCCAAGAACGGCAGCGACAGTTTTTACAAGAACGAATACGCGAAGAACTTCGGGCCCTCTCTCGGTTTCGCGTATCAACTCCGCCCCAAGACGGTGCTCCGCGGATCGTTTGGTCTGATCTACAATCCCGTTGGGGTAACGTTCTTCGGAGGGGTTCCGGATGGTTTTGCTCCGCAGCTGGGAACTAATCACGCGAACAGCTTCAGTTGGGATGGTCCAGGCGGCACGGGTAATTATCCGGGCGTCGTTACCAAAGTGGACGCGAATACCGATCCCTCTACCATGCTGCCGTTTCCTGTTAGCGTCGACCCACGAGCCCTCGAATTGGGCTACAGTGAGGCGTTCAACTTTGGCGTTCAGCAGGAGCTCGGCCCGAACACGCGATTGGAGATTTCTTATATCGGCAACCGCGGCCACCATCTGACGGATACGGCATTGGCTTGGAACGAGGGTCCAACCTCAACTTTTCTGAGACTGGTGAATCAGTTTCCTGGAGTCAATCTGTTTAACCCATATGTGTGCAGTCCGGCGGATGCGGCTACTTACGGCATCCAGTACCCGTACACCGCCAATGGAGGTTTCTGCGCTCCGCTACTGGCTGCAATTGCGCCGTTCCCCCAGATGGCCGCTGCTGAAGCCAACTACTGGGGTTGGTGTTGCGGCAACCTGGCCTATGTTGGCCTCCCGCTGGGCCAGAGCTTTTACGACTCAATGGTGTTTAACGTGGTCAAGCGCACCGGGCGCGGGCTGACCATGGATATGAGCTACACGTGGTCCCGTCAGGAAGGCGATTCTTTCTCAGCTCAGCAGGATTACAACAACTTTTACACCGGAGTTCAGGATTTCAGCAATATGCGGCAGGCGGCGCATGCCGTCACAGGCTATGATTTGACTCATATTGTGAAGGGATATGTCAGCTATGAACTGCCTTTCGGGAAGGGAAGGCCTTGGCTAGCCAGCCCTAACCGCCTAGTGAGTGGAATTGTTGGGGGATGGACTCTGGCTGGCATCGTTCTTTACAACACCGGCCAGCCATTTGAGGTCGGAGCGGCCAACCCTTATTGGCCATTCTGGGGCGACATTTATCCCCAGTTTAACCTATCTGCCGGACCCTCCGATCCCAGGAAGTTTGTGCCAGTTCCGCCCGGTGGAAGTGTCCCTTCGAGCAATTTCTATATGCCGGCGAGCGTAGCCAGCAATCCAGCGGTTGGAGTCCTCCCGCCGTCGCCATCCACTTCCGCCTTGCGTTGTCCGGGACAGGCTAACGAAAACGTCAGTCTGCTGAAAAACTTCGCGATGGGCCCCGATGGACAATACAGATTGTCCTTTCGCACGGAGTTCTACAACCTGTTTAATCGTCATTACTACAATATCAATGGCTGTGGAGGCACTCGAGCGTCCATTGGCGCGGCGAACTTTGGCCAGATCACAGGAGTGGCTGACAACCCGCGGAATGGGCAGTTTGCCATCCGGTTTGAGTTCTAGGCGGGCTCTGCGGAGAGATCGCGACGCAATTTCGGCGGTTATAGAGACTGGCCATCTGCGCAATCGAAACAACTGGCCACGGGAAAGCTACCGGGGGAGGGGTGAGTCACATCCGAGCACGGAGTTGTCGACTGCGAGTATCGGTGTGTCTCGCTGCAGGCTTATGCATATTCGCGCGCGCCTTGATTTCTTGGGCCGATCCGGTCCTCCCCTCATTCCTCAGTGACCACATGGTGTTGCAGCAAGGCCGCGAGATTCATCTCTGGGGCAAGGCGGATGCGGGAGAGACGGTGAGCGTTAGTCTTGCCGGCCGCGTTGCTACGGCGACTACCGATGCCAGCAGTCATTGGAGCATTCGTCTCCCAGCCCTTTCGGCTGGAGGGCCGTTTACGCTTACCGTCCAGGGAAAGAAACAGATCGTAATCAAGGACGTAATGATCGGCGAGGTGTGGATAGCCTCCGGCCAATCGAACATGACATTCTCGCTCGATAGTGCCGAGGGCGCTGCTACCGAGGTTCCGAAGGCTGACTATCCGCAGATCAGACTATTCACCGTCCCCAGGAAAATTGCTTTATCTCCGCAGGAGGACACGCTTCCGGCCCACTGGCAGATTTGCACTCCGGACAATGCCAAGAGCTTTTCCGCGGTTGCGTATTTTTTTGCACGCGAGATCCATCGCAAACTGAACGTTCCAGTCGGCGTCATCGAGAGCGCGTGGCCTGGGACAACGATTGAAGATTGGGTCGCCCCCGAAGCCTTGCAAGCGGACGCGGACTTGAAGTCGGTTCTCGAAGAGGCGAAGCTCGCGACTCCAGATGAGAAGAAGTTTGCCGAGAATTCCCATCCCTTCCAACTTGAATTCGATGATTTCGAACTCATTCCTGCCAACGCCGGTTCGCCAAGCAAGATCCTGGCGAACTTCGATGACGGAATGGCGAATCTCTCAACCGGCGGATCGTTTTCCTACGGCTGGCGGGACTCTCCGGATGCTCTCTTCGAGCTTGGCATCCCCCGGCCGGGGTGCGAGCGGATTCGCGGCTCGCGTTACTGGACGACTCGATGGCACACAAGGTTCGACGCTGACCGCCCGCTACAAACTGGATGGCGCAGCGCTCGACCTGAGCTCTTATGCCGGCATCCGCTTCTGGGTGCGAGGAAATGGTTCGTTTCGTTTTCGATCGAAGCAACCGACCATTACCGACTGGGATGATTACGCCGCCCCGTCTCAGAAGGCGTCATCCGCCTGGCAACCGGTCACTGTCATGTTCCGGGATCTCCGCCAGGACGGCTGGGGAGTGACGCTACCCTTTACCCAGAACGCGCTCTCGGGGTTCACGATCGAAAGTCTCACAACCCTGGGAGATACACCCATTCCGGTTTCCGGTCTTTACGAAGGAATGATCACCCCTCTGGTCGCGTCTGCATTCCGCGGCGTGCTCTGGTATCAGGGAGAGAGTAATGCCCTCAAGGCTTATCAATATCGCAAGCTGCTTCCTGCGCTGATCAATGGCTGGCGTGAGGCGTTGCATCAAGATGATCTGCAATTCCTGATCGTGCAATTGCCTAATCATGGGACCGTGCTCGACGAACCGGGCGAATCGGCATGGGCCGAACTGCGAGAGGCGCAGTTGCTCACACTGCAGCACGTTCCGAGGACTGGGCTGGCAGTTACGATCGATGTTGGAGATCCCAAGGATCTTCATCCCCACCGGAAACTGGAAGTGGGGCAGCGGCTCGCGTTGTGGGCGGAGGGAACGATCTACAGGCAGCCGATTGAATATTCCGGGCCTTTATACGAATCCATGAAGATCGAAGGCAGTGAAATTCGTGTGCGCTTTAGTCACGCGGGCTCAGGTCTGGAAGCGCGCGATGGAGGAGAATTACGCGGTTTTGCCGTAGCGGGCGCCGATCGAAAATTCCACTGGGCCGAGGCGCGCGTTGACGGCGATACTGTGGTGGTTTCCAGTCGAGATGTGCCCAGCCCACTGGCAATGCGCTATGCGTGGGGAGACAGCCCGCTCTGCAATTTGTTCAACCGAGACGGCTTGCCGGCTTCCCCGTTCCGGACGGATGACTGGCCGGGGATCACCGGTCAGCAGTGAATCGGGCTTGGGTTCTTTCGCAAATTTGAATATGAAGAATTTCAGCAATGCTCGGTTCGCCTCTATCCCAGCGCAAATCTCCCGGGCCGCGCTCGTCTTCCTGTTGGCGGGCGGCTGTGTGCTGGCGGCGCCGGTCGAAAGGCGGAGCACAGGAATGGAATCCTCAACGTTTGGGTGCGCCGCTGCTGCGCGATCCGATCTGGGTGTACAACGACTGGTCGGCTTACGATGAGTTGTCGGACCGCATTCCACTGACCGAAGGGCTGGCTATGCGGGAACTGACGCAGATTGTCGCGACTGCAGAAATTCGGAGTGCATTTCGACTATTACATGATGGACGCGTTCTGGTTCGATCCGGACGGCGCCTATCGCCAGTGGAGAAAGCCGAATTGGCCAAATGGTCCCGACTATTGGATCGCGGAGTGCCGCAGAAATGGAATCCTTCCAGGACTATGGTTCAGTACGAACACTCTGGTCAAGATCAATGCCGCGCCGCAGTGGCAGGATTCTCTCAACAAGAACAAAGGCTCCATGTCGTTTCATGAAGGCGGCTTTCTGCCCGACTTCATGACGGTTCTCCAGTACTGGTATGACCGGGGCATCCGCATGTTCAAGTTTGATTTTGTCGATTTTGCGGCGGCGACTCCGGAGGCCGAAAAGACGCAAACGCCGCAGGAAATCGGCCTCCGCAATCAAAATGCTTTCCGCGAGGCGCTACTGAAATTTCGCCAGAAAAATCCTGATATTGTTCTCGAAGGCTTTAACGGGTTCGGCGGAGACGTCGAATCGACCGACTTACCGTTACCCTTTCAGCATCCCGTCGATTTGCGGTGGCTGGAGGTATTTGACGCGTTGTATTCCGGCGACCCGCGCCCTTCCGATGTTCCCGAGATGAATTTCTGGCGCTCCATGGATATCTATAGCGACCACATGGTTCGGCAGTACGAACGAAGTTTTCTGCCGCTGGAGCGCATCGACTCAACCGGCTTCATGATTGGCAACACGGGAACCATCTACTACCGGAAGACGAACGCGTGGCAGGGGATGTTGCTCCTGATGGTGGCTCGCGGTGGCTGGATCAATACCATTCACGGCAACCTTGAGTTTCTCGACGATCAGCAGGCGCGCTGGTTCGCCAAGGTGCAGTCGATGTATGCGCCGCTGCAGGCCATGGGGCGAACGAAGACCTTCGGCGGAATGCCGGGAGAGGTCAAGCCTTATGGTTTTGGCTCGTTCGATACTCAGGGAGCAGTCTTTACCGTCGTGAATCCGGGACAGACGGTGGAAGAAATCGAAATGCCACAGTTATCCAGGGTGCAACCGCCGCTCAGCAGCGGACGCATTCTCTTCCGTGATGCAGGGTTCAAACCTATATTGGCTGGGAACAAAATCACACTGGGCCCCGGCCAAATGGCTGCGGTAGGATATGGAACATTCGCGAACGCCAAGTACGATCTGGGAATTCAAGAGGACGTACGAATTCCGCTGAGCATCCGGCCCGTGGCCGCGCAGTTTCAACCGGCAGAGAGCAACGCGGTCATATCGACGATCCCGCCTCCCGAAGAAGGCGATCTCAGGATCATTCTGCAGCAGCGAGGGAAAGATGGCCGCATGATGCGGAGTTGGCCGGGTGGGCCGCCTGACGGGCTGCCAGTGGGCAAAGTTCTTGTGTTGCAGGCGACACAGGGAGGAAAGAACATTCCGATCGAGATCAACTACGACAAAATGATCTGGAGCGGGTTGTCGTGGGCCGTGGGTGAGATTCGTCACAATGCGATGCATGCGGGAGAGCCGATTACCATCCGCTGCTCGTCTGCAGAGAAAAATCCCGTCGCGTTGGACTGTAGATTTTTCGTGGTTCAATATTAGGTTTGTAAACCGCACGCCGATACCACTCCCCCATGCAATGTCGACCCTCCAAAGTGCACGTTGGTATGAGTTCCGTTGGCGTTGCGTTTTACTGCATCGTCTTCTGTGCAATCTCCTGCGCTGCGCGCACGCCCCAGGCCGCAACTCGCGGAGCGATCTACTTCATAGATTGCGCCGGCGAGCCTCAGAAGGAAGCCACTGAGAATGGCCGTTCTGCAGACTCACCCTGGGCCACGCTGGAGCAAGTAAATGCTCATACATTCGCCGCGGGAGATGAATTGCGCTTCAAGCGAGGCAGCGTTTGCCACGGAATATTGTGGCCCAAGGGCAGTGGTTCTGATTCTGCTCCGATTCGCATGACAGCATACGGCACGGGAGTCCGGCCAAAGATCGTTGCGGCTTCTGGAAGCGAGCAAGCGCTGAAGTTATTCAACCAGGAATATTGGGACATTGACTCTCTTGATCTTTCCGGAGCCAATACATTCGGCGTTTTCATCAGCGGAGACAAAGGCGTCCTTCATCACATTCACTTGGCGAATCTGCTGGTACACGATATCAGTGGCGCGGAGATGAAGCATAAAGAGAGCGGATTAGTAGTGATCTCTCCGGGAAGTGTCGATCAGCGCTTCGACGATGTGCTGGTGGATGGGGTGACTGCCTACAACACGCAGGAATGGGTTGGCATCATGGTCGGCGGCGGAAATTTTGGATGGCCGCCCGAGAGCACCTGGAGCACGCACGTTACGATTCGCGACTCCATCGTGCATGACGTGCAGGGAGACGGCATCGTGCTCTTCCGCGTGCGGGATGGCAGAATTGCTTCGAATGTGGCATGGAATACCGGAATGCAGCCAACGGAGAGCATGGGAACTCCAAACGCGATCTGGACGTGGATGTGTCGCGATTGCGTCGTCGAACAGAATGAAGCGTTCCTGACCGACAGCCCCGGCGTGGATGGTGGAGCATTTGATATCGACTACGGCAACACCAATAACTCTGTCATCGACAATTACGGACACGACACACAGGGATATTGCATCGCGGTCTTCGCTGCCGGGTACATTACGCACCAAAGCCAGGTCCGTGGCAACACCTGCCTCAACAATGGGCGCAGTCCGCGAATGGCGAGGTTTCAAGGGGCCATCTTCCTGCATACATGGAATGACGGAAAGCTGGACGGGCTCGTGGTGGAAGACAACACTATCTACTGGGATCCTCCAGGGACTGCTCCGGCAGTGATCAACGACGCTGCGTTTCAGGGCGCGAATGGAATCTTCCGCAACAATCGGATCTATTCGACGTCGGCATGGATGAGTGCGAGCGACCAGTCACTTAATTTCCAGGCAAACCACTACAGTCTTTACTCTCATGATGGTGTACTCGACGGAAAGTGGAGATACGGCGACCGCATGTTCCAGGGTTTCGCGGAGTATCAGGCGCAAAGCGGTCAAGACGCGGGCAGCAGCTTTCGCCATGTCGTCACAACAACGACAAATACGAGCTTGGTGTTTTGGCAGGAATCGAAGGCTGCGACGCAGCAGGCAGATACCACTTATCGTGATCTGCTCTCAAAGCCGCTGATCGGCATTGAGGGCGGCACTGCCTTGCGTCGGCAGTTGGCCGGCAACTGGACGCTATATGCCTTACTATCAAGCCGGCTTGGCGGCGATGGTTTGTTGGAAGAGGCAACCCGCCGACAATTGACTATCCTCAGAAGTCTCGCGGCACAGTTTCATGGCAATGGACTGGAAACCGTGATTGCGCTGCGTCGGGAGCCAGAGAACGCGGCGGAAAAAGGATCCCTGAACAATGCAATCTCCGATCTCGACTTCGACACCGCCGCGTTCGTGGCGGCGCCGGTTGCGGACGGAAGTATTTGGGAACAGCCACTGCTGCTGTTTCTCTCGCCGGAAGGACAGGTGATCAAGGCCTGGCGCGGCGGGTTCGTGGGAGCGGCCGAACTCGGCCTTGAGGTCCGTCAGAAGTTGGGCGATCCGGCATACTCAGAAATCGGAGAAGCCAAGTGATGATCTATTCGTCGAAGGTTAGCTTGTAACGTTTCTCCGTGTTCCCTCTATATCTCTGTAATTAAACGGATTATTTAGGCGTACAAATTCTGGTCTTTTTAGAGTAAGATTGCCCACCGTGTCTCTTCACGGGCCTGCTGGCCGGTGAGGGCTCCTGGGCTGGGTTGCGCCTTGGAGTAGCATCTCCCCCCTAGACTTCGTTTTAGCATTCCAGGTTTAGCATTCCTGCCTTATCGAAGGGGTACCATGGTCGCCCATGTTTTGCCGCAAAGACTAGCGGGCCGTTACGATGTCAAGGACGTTCTGGGCCAGGGCGGTATGGGCCTGGTTTATCGCGCTTATGACACGGTGATTCGGCGGGATGTTGCGCTGAAGACGTTGCGCGACGCTCCGGAGTCAAACTCTCTTCAACTCTTCTACAAAGAATCCGACGTGCTCGCGTCGATGAGCCACCCCAACATTGTCGAAATTTTCGACATTGGGCAGTTTGAAGAGAATGGCCAGAAGAAGCCTTACTTTGTCATGCCGCTGCTACCGGGCACGACGCTCGATAACCTGATCCGCAACGCCCGCCACCGGCTTACGGCGCAGCGCACCGTGGAGATCATGGGCCAGGTGTGCCGCGGGTTACAGGCGGCGCATGAACGCGGCTTGGTCCACCGCGATCTTAAGCCCAGCAACATCTTCGTGATGGAAGATGACTCGGTAAAGATTATCGATTTCGGTGTGGCCCATATGACCAATGTGCACACCACCGTTGGCTTGAAAGGCACTTTACTGTACATGTCGCCGGAGCAGATTGAGGGTAAGCCTTTGTCGGGACTCTCGGATCTGTTTTCTCTCAGCGTGCTGTGCTACGAAGCATTGACCGGGAGACATCCTTTCCGGCGCGCGAATGAAGAGGAGATTGTAGACGCCATTCGGAATCAGGTGCCTCCTCCGGCGTCGGAACTCAATAGCGAAGTGAATCAGTCGATCAGTCGCGTCGTGCACAAGGGGATGGCGAAACAACCGTGGCACCGCTTTGCCAACGCTCGCGACTTCGGTGAGAGTCTTCTCAAAGCGCAGCGGAACGAACCCATAGAGTTTTTTGACGCTGCGCTGCTGCGGCCCCGATTGGAACGTACAACCAAGGCGATGGAAGAAGGCGATTATCAGTACGCCGGCGAACTCCTTTCGGGATTGGAAGCGGAAGGCCACCTCGATACTTCCATTGCAACGTTGCGCCGACAACTCGATCGGGCGGTGCGGCAGAAGACTGTCGCCCAGTTATTGAGCAGCGCGAAGGCCCGTTTCGAGGAAGATGAAGATCCGCTGGCGTTGCAGAAAATCCAGGAAATCCTGCAATTGGAGCCGGGCAACGCGGCGGCCATGGGCTTAAAGAGCAAGATAGAAAGCCGGCGCAGTGAGCGGCAGATCGAGAACTGGTACAAGCTGGCACAGCAGCACATCGACAATCATGCCTACCTTCATGCGCGTGAAGGCCTGCAGAATGTGCTGCAGCTGCGACCTACGGAAGCGCGTGCCATGCAGTTGCTGGGAGAAGTGGACCGGCAGGAGCAAGAATATAACCGGCTGCGCCAGGAAAAAAAGCAGTTGCATCATGCCGCCATGGATGCCTGGCAGCAGGGAGAGATCAGTCACGCCCTGACCAAGCTGGCGCTGGTGTTGGAACTGGACCGGCGGGCTCCCGATTCGTCGAGTCCGGAACGGGCCAGCTATCAGAATCTATACGATCAGGTTCGCTCCGAGCACGACGCCTTGAACAATGCCTACGCGGAAATGTGCAAGCTTCGGACCGATGGCAATCTCACCAGCGCTTTGCAGCTGTGCGACACCTGGATGTCGAAGTATCCGAATAACGCGCTTTTTCAGGCTCTGAAGTTTGATCTTGAGGAACAGAAGAGACAAGAGCTGTCGGCTTTTATCGCCACCGTCGACCGGCAGGTGGAGGGGGAGCCCGATCTCGACAAGCGCGTGGGCATCCTGAAAGAAGCGCTCAGGGTTCACCCAGACGAGGCCCACTTCCAGCGAGCGTTCCGGCTCGTCGAGGACAAGCGCGACTTGGTGAATTCGATCGTGGCTCGGGCGCACTTCCATGAAGAGCAGGGACAATTCGGCGACGCGCTGGGTGACTGGGAGATTCTTCGGACGATCTACAGCCGCTATCCAGGTCTGAATTTCGAAATCGAGCGTCTGGAGAAACGGCGCGACAATCAATCGCGCATCGAAGCCAAAGCCCGCTTTGCGGAGCAGATTGAAGCTTGCCTGAAGTCCGCTTCCTACTCGAGGGCTTTGGAATTGCTGCAGCAAGCGGAATCCGAATTTCCCCACGACGCCGAGCTCGCCGAATTGCAAAGTGCTGCGGAGGCAGGCCAGCAACGGGCCACGGAAGTGCAACGGCTTATGGCCGAAGGGCAGGCTTTATGTGCAGGAGGCCAATTCGCCGAAGGCGTCCAACTTCTGCGGCAGGCATACGAACTCGACGAAAAGAATCCTGTCCCTCGCAGCGTTCTGTTTAATACCTTGATTGAACGAGCGCAAACGTTTGTCGAGAACGATTGGCAGGCTGCGGAAGATCTTATCCAGCAGGCCTTCGAGTTAAACCCTGGGCATCCGCTGGCCAGGAATTTGCAAACGGTGGTGCTGGATCGGAAGCGCGATCATCTGGTCAATGAATGTTTTTCGCAAGCGCGGAGACTGCGAGCCGCGGGCGATTTCGCGGGCGCCATAGCCCAGATCGAACAAGCCCTGCTTACGTATCCCAACGAAAGACGGCTGCTGCAGACGCGCGAGAACCTGCAAAGTGAGATGGCCGAGGCAGAGAGGGTAAAAAAGCGCAGCCGCGATATGGAAGAGTTAAAAGACTTCAAGCGGGAAGCCGAGAAAACCACGGACATGTCGGCCAGGCGATCCTATCGAGATCGCGCAAAGACTCTGGCTGCGAACTATGCGGACGATCCAGAAATTCGATCCCTTGTGAGCGGGCTGGATCAACTTACGAAGGCGACCGGACCCGGTCTACCGAAACCGCCGACCTCGGCGGCACAGATTTCCCCGACCAATGTCGCGCAGGGCGTCGAGAACATGCCCAACGCCACACAGCTATTTTCGCCGGGCGCTGTGATTGCCAAGCCGCAAGGGCATCCTTTAGCCGGCCAGGGAAAGCCCTCTGCGCGCTCGTTGCAGACTATGGAGGTTGAGACCGAATCGGATCCGGCAGTGAAGCAGAGTGGGAGTTCTCGCCCGCACGCCGCTTCAAGGCCCAGCTTTTTCTCTAATCTGCGTAGTTCTGTTCAGGCACCGTGGGCTGTCAGGCCGAGTAGTGAGTCGACTCTGAACCGGCTAAGAGCGATCCCGCTGAATAAACTGAATACAAAGATTGCCGGGGTCGCAGCCGGCGTTCTGGTGTTGCTGGTGGCTTTGACGTGGATGTTGGTGAAGGTCACTCACCATCGCCCGGTTCAGGCAGTTGTGGCGTCGGTGCCGGTTCACATTCACGCTTCGCCTGCAGGGGCAGCCATTCGGATCAACAACGAAGTACGCGGAACTTCCGATCTGGACGTCAGCCTGCCCTTCGGTACCTACCAGATCGAAGCACAATTGGACGGATTTCAAACCGCCCAAGCCGGATTCGAAGCCCGCTCGGGTGCGCCGAGCTCCCTCGATTTAACGTTGCAACCCCTGCTGCCTGTGGTGAAGCTAACGTCGGATTCAGGTGCGGGCAAGGTTTCTCTGGACGATCAAGCGGCCTTTGAATTGGATGGCGCGCAGTGGACTGCCGACCATCTCGCGGCCGGGCAGCACCAGCTAAAATTTGCCGGACCGAAAGCTGAGGCTTCGTTTGCTTTCACGACGTCGCCGGGATCCGTCCCAGTCATTAATGGCCCGGTCAACGCCAAGGGTATGCACGCAGTTGTAGTGAGTAATTCGGCGAACCATCTGCACGTGTATTACAACGATCCTCACGCCAAGGTTTCTCTGGATAGCCAGCCCGAGGCGGAGATTGGGAATGACGGGATCGATATACCGAATGTCGCCCCCGGTTCTCATCAGTTGAACTTAAGCCAGGGGATCGACCATCACAGCGTGGCCATTGATGTAGGCGCCGCGCCCACGCTGACGGCTTTTCTGGTATCGGATCAGGATATCGGCACTCTTGTGGTCGCGACCGGCGAAGGTGACGCACAGGTTTATTTGAATAACCAGTTGCAAAAAAAGACCACGAATAAAGACGGGCAATTGCGAATTCCAAACCTGGCGCCCAAGAATTATTCGGTTCGCGTCGTAAAGAGCGGATTTCAGAATGCGCCGGAACAGCAGGTCGCAATTCACAAGGGGGATCTGGCCAAGCTTAACTTTGCACTTGCGGCCTTTCCGCATGCGGCGTCGCTGGCAATCGAAAGCCTGGCCGCTGGAACCTCGGTTCTGCTCGATGGCGTGGTGGTTGGAACGCAACAAGCCGATGGCAGATTCCGCTTCCCCACCGTCAGTCCCGGCGAGCACACGATTGAACTTCGCCGGGACCATTTCAATCCTAAGACTCTTCACAAACGTTTCCAGGCTAGCTCGATGCTCACGCTAAGCGCTTCGGAAACAGCGATGGAAGCGGCGAGCGGCCAGTTGAAGGTTACTTTCTCTCCCGCGGATGCGGTTGTCACACTGGCGAAAGAGGGAGAGCCCCCAACCACCGTTGTCAGTGGAACGCCAGTGGTTGTGGCGCCCGGGACTTATCAATTAACCGCTCGCGTGGGGAACTTTCCGCGCTCGGTTCCGGTTGAGGTGGTCGCTGGCGAAATGCTCACGATTGGACCTCTGTCTCTTGCTCCTAGCGGGATACAGGACTTCGCCGATGCCGGTGGCTGGAAGTCGGACCAGGGTTGGTTCGTTCACCGCGGGGGAGGGTTCTTATTGAATAACGCTCCCTCGACCGTGGGAACGTTTCAATTCAGCGCTATCCTCGACAAGGGAAAGCTTCTTCAGTGGGTGTTCAACTACACCGATGACCGCAACTACGAACTGTTCCAGATGGATGATAACTTCTTCTATCGCAGCCAAGTGCGCGATGGTAAGAAAACGGAAGAAGCCAAAGTTCAATTCAAGACGGACAAGAAGAAATCACGGACCTTCCAAATCTCGGTTACGTCCAGCCGGATTGTGCATCAGATCCAGCAGGGCAATGGGTGGGCGGCCCTCGACTCCTGGAACGCAGCGAGCGGCAACTCCGGAAAATTTGGCTTCTATCTGCCGAACAACGACGAGGTCAAGGTGTCCAATTTCAGCCACTACAGCGACCTGAAAGTGCGTTGATGCGTTGGTAAGTCGTCTTCCGATTAAAACTCACATGCTCGCGCGTGAAGCAACAGTGTAGAATTCCGATTCTTGACTTCACTCAGGAGATCGGATCAACTGTCCCCGAGGATTCGTATGAAAAAGGTTTTCTTTTTGGTTTTGATTCCATTCGTTTTGCTGTCGCTGGCCAAACCCTCCGATGCGCAGGCAACCATGAAGTGGAAGATTCACGACCTCAACCGGCCAGTGCCCCCGGTGGTCGATCCGGGAACGCCGAGTACCCCGGACACTGCCGGACATCCTCCCAGCGATGCAGTTGTGCTGTTTAACGGCAAAGACCTTTCCCAATGGGCCGATAAAGACGGCAAGCCCGCGCGTTGGAAGGTCGAGAACGGCTATATGGAAGTGCTGCCGGAGAGCGGCAATATTTCTACCCGAGAGGGCTTCGGGGATTGCCAATTGCACGTCGAGTTCGCCGAGCCTCTGCCCGCCTCGGGTGAAAGTCAGGAGCGGGGTAATAGTGGCGTTTTCTTGATGGGCCTCTACGAGATGCAGGTTTTGGACTCTTATCAGAACAAAACCTACGCTGACGGTCAGGCTGCCTCGGTCTACGGCCAATATCCGCCTCTGGTGAATGCATCGCGACCGCCGGGTCAATGGCAGACCTATGACATCGTCTTTCACGGCCCGCGCTTTGCGAAGGACGGCAAGGTGAATCGACCGGCGCGCGTGACCATTCTGCACAACGGGGTGCTCGTGCAGGACAACGTCGAACTCACCGGCCCCACAGCTCATGGCGAACGCCCGCCTTACAAAGCGCATCCCGAAAAGCTCCCGCTGCAGTTGCAGGACCATCACAATCCCGTACGCTACCGGAATATTTGGATTCGGGAATTGAAAGATGGTGAGTAGGGACGGACGCACTCGTCCGTCCCGCGATGCGAAGCGAGCGCCTCCGGACGAATGCGTTCGGGACTACGAATCGCGAAATCAATACTCGATCTTGTCCGGCTTATTTTCCCAGGCACGAAAAGCGGTTAGCGCTTCTTCGCGCATGATCTGAATCATCGGAATTTTGCGCTGCGAATGCGGTTGCCCGATCTCGCGATAGATAAAGGAATCGTCAAACCCGATTTTGGAAGCGTCGGCATCGGCGTTCCCAAAGTAAATGCGGGCAAGGCGCGCCCAGTAGATGGCGCCGAGACACATGGGGCACGGTTCACAGGAAGTATAGATCTCGCAGCCTACGAGTTCAAACGCGCCAAGTTTCTTGCACGCTGCCCGAATGGCGAGCACTTCGGCGTGTGCCGTCGGATCGTTGGTCGAAGTGACTTGATTGGCAGCCTCGCCGATAATGGCGCCATCTTTCACCACGACGGCGCCGAAGGGTCCTCCGCGTCCTGAATGGACATTTTCAATTGAAAGCTGGATGGCGCGTGTCATGAAGGGATTGTCCATGTGTGGACTCGATTGTTGTGTAGGAGTTAAGGAGTTGCTGGGGTCCTTAATCCGCGAACCGACAAATGAGTCAACCTGGACTTTCGCACCGGCTTCGCTGGGAGCGAGTATAAGCCGCGCCGCTGAATTTCGTAAAATGTTGTTTTCAGCGCGGGATGCGGCAGTCTACGGATGGCCGGCGCGTTGATGCCACAATCCATGAAGGAGTCGACGTTTTGAGATTGCAAGCCTTTGTCGCTCGGCGCGTGGTCACGCCAGAAGGAGTGCGTCCGGCGGCCATTCTAGTCGATGGGGAGCGGATACAGGCTGTCGTTTCTCCCGATGTGATTCCCCATCATTGCAAGATTCATGACTTCGGCGAAGCTGCCATCCTTCCGGGACTGGTCGATTCCCACGTTCATATCAACGATCCCGGGCGGGAGCAGTGGGAGGGTTTCGAAACCGCTACCCGAGCCGCGGCGGCAGGCGGTTACACGATGCTCGTCGATATGCCGCTGAACTGTCTTCCGGCGACAACGTCGGTCGCCTCGCTTCAGTCAAAGCGTGCGGCTGCGCATGGCCGATGCCGCGTGGATTGGGCACCGTGGGGCGGCGTGGTTCAGGACAATCAGAATGACATCGAAGCGCTCGCAGCCGCGGGAGTTCCGGGATTCAAATGTTTTTTGATCCACCCGGGTATCGACGGCTTCACGATGGTTACGGAGCAGCAGCTGCGAGCAGCCTTGCCGCACATTGCCCGCACGGGCCTGCCGCTACTGGTGCATGCGGAACTCTCCGGCGCAATAGATCGGGCAACGAACGCTTTGACCGGCGCGGATTGGAGCCGCTATTCAACTTACCTCCAGTCGCGGCCGGAAGAGGCAGAACTGGATGCAATGCGGTTGATGCTTTCGTTATGCCGCGAATACGGCTTTCGGCTGCACATTGTCCATCTCTCGACGAGCCGGGCGCTTCCGCAATTATGCGCTGCGCGCGCCGAAGGGCTTGCAGTAAGCGTGGAAACCTGTCCACACTACTTGCATCTCTCAGCCGAAACCATCCCCGATCGAGCGACGTTGTGCAAGTGCGCCCCGCCCATTCGCAGCCGCGAGAATTGCGAGAAATTATGGCAGGGCCTTAGAGATGGAACGATCGACATGGTGGTAACGGACCATTCGCCGTGTCCTCCAGCGATGAAGCGTCTCCTTGAGGGTAATTTCCAAACTGCGTGGGGCGGGATTGCAAGCCTTTCCGTGGCGCTGCCGCTGATGTGGACGGAAGCCAGCAGACGAGGTTTCACGTTGGTCGATCTGGCGCACTGGATGGCTGAGGCCCCGTCGCGCCTGGCCGGTTGCGAGACGCGCAAAGGCCGGATTGCTGCTGGCTACGATGCGGATTTTGTTGTGTTCGATGCCGACCGCGATTCTGTTGTTACGGAAGACAAATTGTATTACCGGCATCCAGTGTCTCCATATCTGGGAGAAACGCTCCGCGGCGTCGTGAAAGTCACCTATCTGCGCGGGAATCCTGTCTTCAATGAAGGCGAATTTCCCGGCGAACCTGCAGGGCGGGAGTATGCCGCGACCACACAGCCTCCCTCGATGTCATAACCTTTTCTCTCACGTTTCACGGCATTGGCGCTTACTCTGTCATACACTATCCCCTCCACAGTCTTGACGGCATATTTTCATATGAATACGGATCGCATCGTCGGCAAGTCCGTTCAGCGCAAGGAGGGGCGCGACAAGGTAACCGGAAAGTCGCAGTACGTCGACGACATGGTTCTTCCCAACATGCTGTTCGGCGCTACGGTTCGCAGTCAGATTCCGCGCGGGCGAATCCGGAAGATCACATTCGGTCCTGGAATCGCCTGGGACGAATTCGTAATTGTCTCTCCAAAGGATATTCCCGGAAACAATTGCATCTCGTTGATCGGGGATGATCAGCCGTGCCTTGCAAGCGAATTCGTAAATCATCCCGAAGAACCAATTCTTTTGTTGGCGCATCCCGACCGACATCTTCTGCCGCAAGCGGTTAAGGCGGTATCCATCGAATACGAGCCTTTGCCTGGCATCTTCACTATTGAAGAAAGTGAGCGACGATCCCAGATCGTGTGGGGCGAGCACAACATCTTCAAAACATACCTGATCGAAAAAGGTGATCTCGACGGTGTTTGGGAGAAGGCCGACTACATCGTGGAAGGAGAATATTCGACGGGCGCGCAGGAGCAGCTTTACATCGAAAATAACGGGATGATCGCCGCTTTTGACACGACGCACGGCATCACCGTTTGGGGCTCGCTGCAATGTCCTTATTACATTCACAAGGCGCTCATGGCGCTGTGCAATTTGCCGGCGGAAAACGTTCGCGTGGTGCAGATGGAGACGGGAGGGGCGTTCGGCGGCAAGGAGGAGTATCCGTCGATGATCGCCGCGCATGCCGCGCTGCTGGCCATCAAAGCGGGAAAGCCCGTGAAGATCATCTATGACCGCTTGGAAGATATGGCGGCGACGACCAAGCGGCATCCTTCACGCACTCGCCATCGCACGGCGGTGAGCCGAGATGGCAAGATACTCGGCGGAGAGATCGAGTTCACGATTGACGGCGGAGCGTATATGACCTTGTCGCCAGTCGTACTTTCCCGCGGAGCGATTCATGCTGGCGGACCGTATTATTGGCCGAATGTTCGCATCCGCGCGAAGGCAGTGGCGACGAACGCGCCACCCCACGGCGCGTTCCGCGGCTTTGGAGCGCCGCAGAGTTTGTTTGCTATGGAGCGGCACATGGACCGGATCGCACAAGTAGTGGGCGTTTCGCCGGTCGAGATTCGCCGCCGAAATTTTCTGCAGTCGGGTCAGGCTACCACGACAGAACAGGTTATACGCGAACCGATCGATCTTGGAAAAATGCTGGACCGCGCCTTGGAGAGTTCGGACTATCTGTCCAAAAAAAAGAGTTTCGCGATGCAGAATCAGGCTGGCACTTCCAGGAAGGGCATGGGCATTGCGAGTTTTCTGCACGGCGCCGGTTTTACCGGATCGGGAGAGCGCTATCTGAGTTCGGTGGTTGGAGTGGAAGGCTGCGTCGATGGCGACGTTCGCGTGCTAGTGTCGAGCACGGAATTTGGTCAGGGAACCAACACGGTGCTGAGCCAGATTGCCGCCGAGGCTCTCGGCCTGCCCTATGAGGACGTCAGCATCGCGCAACCGGACACGATGGAAGTCCCAAACAGCGGTCCTACTGTTGCATCTCGAACCGCGATGGTGGTAGGAAAACTGGTACAGTCCGCAGCGTCGGGAATTGCACAGACTCTAATTTCCTCCAAGCTGCTACGCGAGGGCTATTCCGCCCATGAGTTTCGCGCGGCATGCCAGCAGTATGTTGCCACGCATGGCCAATTCCGTTGCTGGTCGCGCTATGATCCTCCCACCGACATTTTTTGGGACGATGAAAAGTATCGAGGCGAAGCCTACGCCGCGTATGCCTGGGCGGTTTACGTCGCTGAGGTCACGGTCGACCTGACCACGTACAGCGTATCGGTCGACGACTTCGTCGCGCTTCAGGAAGTCGGCAAGGTTCTGCACCCGCTTCTGGCCCGTGGGCAAATCATTGGTGGTGTAGCCCAAGGGATTGGCTTCAGCCTTTACGAAAAAGTGATTTGGCAAAATGGACGCATGCAGAATGGACAGATGACCAACTACATTATGCCGACTTCCAGTGATCTGCCGCCGATCCGGGTGTTCTTTGAAGAGCTGGGAAATGTTCACGGAGCATACGGCGCGAAGGGCATCGGAGAACTCCCGATGGACGGGCCGGCCCCAGCGATCGTGAATGCGGTCGCGGACGCTCTTGGCCTTCCATTCAATTCGATTCCTCTGCTTCCGGAAGATATTATGGATGGCCTTGCGGCATCGCCGATCGAGAATGGCGCGCTCTCAAGAGTCGGGGGACGATGAGGAATTCTCGCCAGAGCCCGGCCAAAGTCGAGATTTCGTTCACGGTCAACGGTGAACCGAAAAAGATACAAGCTTATGCGATGGAGCGTTTGCTCGACGTGTTGCGGCTCGACCTTGGATTGACGGGCGCGAAAGAAGGTTGCGGGGAGGGCGAGTGCGGCTCCTGCTCGGTGATGATGGATGGCGCGCTCGTGAATAGCTGCCTGGTTCCAGTTCTACAGGCGGCTGGCACGAGCCTCGTTACGATCGAAGGACTTGCGGCGGGGAACGAGTTGCATGTTTTACAAGAGACTTTTCTGGAATTCGGCGGCGCGCAGTGCGGCATTTGCACGCCGGGGATGATTCTCGCAGCTTTTCACTTGTTGAACGAAAAACCTGAGCCCACGATGGAAGATATCCGGGAGGGGCTTTCTGGCAATCTCTGCCGTTGCACAGGCTACAGCCAGATTCTAGAAGCCGTGACGGCAGCGGCGCGCCGCAGGACAACCGCATGAGATCGAATCCCTGTGACTACGAAATGGTAGCGCCCGGCACTTTGCGTGCGACGGTTGCGTTGCTGGCGAGTGAACCGGGTGGGTGGCTTCCGATTGCCGGGGGTACTGACGTGATGGTGCAATACGCGGCGGGGAATCTACCGGCACGAAAGCTGGTCAGTATTTGGAACCTTCCGGAATTGCGGCGCATTGAAACCAGCGCTGACGAGATTCGGGTTGGAGCGGGCTGTACTTACACCGACCTTCGGAAGAATGAAGTCGTTATACGCGAGTTCCCTCTCTTAGCTACAGCCGCACGATGGACCGGAGGAATTGCGAATCAGAATCGGGGAACGATTGGCGGCAACATCGTTAATGCCTCACCGGCGGCCGATTCATTGCCCGCGCTCCTCGCGTACGAAGCGGAATTGATTCTGGTATCGGTCCGCGGGGAGCGCCGGCTCCCTTATGTCAGCTTTCACACTGGCTATAAGAAGACTCTCCTCAGGTCTGACGAACTGATTCAGACCGTGTGCTTGCCTCGGCGATTTTCGCGATACATCAGCCACCCCCGCAAAGTTGGCGCTCGCAGCGCACAGGCAATCTCAAAGGTTTGCATCGCCGCTCTGGGCAGACTCACAGACGGCCGGGTCGAAGATGTCCGCATCGCTCTGGGCAGCATTGCGCCTGTCCCGCTGCGTCTCAGACGGGCAGAACAAGCCGTCATCGGACGGTCAATCGATTCCGCGCTGTTACTGTTAGCAAGAAAGACTGCAATGGCTGAGGTCCGGCCGATTGACGATATTCGATCGACCACGCGATACCGGGCAACCGTGGCTGGGAATCTAGTAGTCGAGTTCCTGCGTCTCCTGGCATCAGATGGAAACACTGTGGAGCCTCCGCGATCGAACGATGTCCTGGGACAATGGAATCTTCTTCCCACCGATGAAGCTGCCCGAGTGATTTTGCCCTGCTGCGGATCGAAAGGCTGGGCGCGGGGAATGGTTGCCAGAAGACCGCTCGCCGACGAGGATGCATTGTTGGCTGCATCGAACGACACGTGGCTCAGTCTGGCGCCATCCGACTGGCTGGAAGCTTTTCACAGTCATCCGCGGATCGGTCAGTCGCATTCGCCTGAGCCTGCATCATCTCAATCTCTATCGTCTCAATCTGTAGTCTGGTCGGCGCAAGAACAACGCAACGTCGTCGACGCTGACGATGCCGTGAAGATCGCGCTGGCAGCTGCCAACCGAGAATACGAGCGGCGTTTCAATCGAATCTTCATTGTGTGCGCCGCGGGCAAGTCGGCGGCGGAGATTCTGGAAATTCTTCAGCGACGGCTTTTCAACGACACAGAGACTGAACTTCACGAGGCGGCGGAGCAGCAGCGGCAAATTACGGAGATCCGGCTAAAGAAATGGCTTCGACGATGAAACGCATTTCGACTCACATTCTGGATCTGACTCATGGAAAACCGGCCGCGGATGTGTCTGTGCGGTTGGAGAAGCATGAGAGTTCTGAGAATTGGCGTTTGTTGACTTCGGCGCATACGGACCAAGATGGCCGTTGTTCGCAGTTGCTTCCGGAAGCCGAGGATTTTGCCGCAGGAGTTTATCGTCTGATTTTTGACACCGGAAATTATTTCCAACTACAGAAAATCGTCGCACTGTATCCAGTTGTGGAAGTTACGTTTCAAGTACAAGAGGGTGAATCCCATTTTCACATTCCGCTGCTTCTGAGCCCGAATGGATATACGACCTATCGCGGCATGTGAGCAGGTAATCTTTCGTCGGTGGAGTAGATAAATTGACCGCATCAATTCGCGAATGGCTCAACCTGCTGGTGCGCTGGTTCCACGTGTTTGCAGCGATCATGTGGGTCGGCCAGACATACTATTTCACCTGGCTGGATGGCCGGTTCAACAAGCTCGCGAAGAATGCGGCGCTTGGCACAACCCCAACCATATGGATGGTTCACAGCGGCGGCTTCTACACCGTCGACCGCCAGAAATCGTTGAAAGTCGGCCCCGAGCAGGTCAATTGGTTTCGCTGGGAAGCGCTGATGACGTGGCTGAGCGGGATGGTGCTGCTTGTTCTTGTCTACTACTCGAGCAGTGGACTGATTGACCCTGATATTGCGGACATTTCGCAAGCGCGCGGGATCGCCATCGGACTAGCTGTGCTGGTTGCGGGATGGATTGTCTACGATCTGGCGCTGCGGTCGCCTCTGGGCCGGTCGGAAGCGGTGTTCGCTGCGTTCGCCATCCTCGTCATTGCCGTGCTCGCGTGGGGAATGACACGCGTGTTCAGCGGGCGGGCGGCCTACATCCATGTAGGGGCAGTGCTCGGAACGGTCATGACAGCCAACGTTTGGTTCCGGATTCTTCCCTCGCAGCGGAGAATGATCAAGGCCGCCGCTGCCGGCGAGCAATTTGATTCCTCGCTCGGCGCGCAAGCCAAGTTGCGATCCAAACACAATACTTTCTTGGCGGTTCCAGTTGTTTTTATTATGATCAGCAATCACTTTCCCGTCGCGACATACGGAAACAGGTATGCATGGGAAATTCTCGTTGCACTCGTTATTCTTGGCTGGACGGCGGCGAAAATGATACGGGAGTCCTAAGCTCTGATAGAAGCGGCGCTCTCGTCACTAAGAAATCAAAATCCGGTGCAGGCAACTCGAATCACGACTCGCGCGGAGACAGTTATTAGCCGATGCTTGAAGCTCGCGTCTTTTTCGGAAGAGGCCGGCAGCACGCGTCGGACATTCCTCTCCCCACCCATGCGCGAGTGCCATCAAGAACTTTCGCGATGGATGGAACCGCTTGGTGCTCAGGTGCGAATCGATGCCGCCGGAAATTTCCGCGGAGTCTATCCCGCGTTGCAGCCGCACGCTCCGCGCCTGCTGATCGGTTCGCACCTCGATACGGTTCCCAACGCCGGCGCATACGATGGCATTCTCGGAGTTGTGCTTGCCATCGCGTTGATTGAGGAATTGCGAGGGCGGAGACTTCCCTTTGCCATTGAGGTGGTTGGTTTTTCGGAGGAGGAAGGCGTACGCTTCGGCACTCCGTTTATTGGCAGCCGTGCTCTGGTGGGCAGACTCGATCGCGAACTTCTCGGTGTGCGCGATGCGCGAGGTTTCTCCGTGGGCACAGCAATTGAAGAATTCGGATTGGATCCCGCAGAAATTTCTCAGGCCGAGTTGAAAAAGGATACGCTGGGCTACCTTGAGTTTCACATCGAACAGGGACCAGTCTTAGAGAGTTTGAATCTGCCGCTCGGCGCTGTCCAGGCTATTGTTGGACAGAGCCGGTTAGAGTTCACATTTTTGAGCCGCGCCAACCATGCCGGCACAACGCCCATGAATCTTCGATCAGACGCACTTGCAGGCGCGGCGGAGTGGATCGGCCTTGTGGAACGCGTGGCGCAGAGTATCCCTGGCTTGGTAGGCACAGTCGGAAAGATCGAAGCACAGCCTGGGTCGGCAAATGTGATCGCCGGAGAAGTCCGCCTGACACTCGATCTTCGTCACAGTTCCGACCAGATTCGTATTCGTGCAGTTGACGATCTTATTCGCCGAGCCCATGAAATCGCCGCGCGACGGGGACTCTCAGTACGAGAGAACGTCTTATTAAACCAGCCAGCAGTCGCGATGGACATCTTTCTTGTCGGTGAGATCGAAACGGCGATCCACAAGACGGGATGCCAGCTGCATCGGATGGTGAGCGGTGCTGGTCACGATGCCATGATTCTGGCGGAGAAAGTTCCGAGCGCAATGATTTTTCTGAGAACGCCCGGGGGTATCAGCCACGATCCCGCGGAATCGGTCGCACCTGAAGATGTAGAGAAAGCGATCGACTGTGGCTTGCATCTTCTCGACCAGCTTGCATCCTCTCCTGAATTCTGCAAAAGGACGAACCGTGCATAATCTTGGCCAGACCCGAAGCTCGCAACAACCGAATCACTTACTGTTGACGCCAGATACGTTTGTGCGCACCGCGTTACCGGGAATGAAAGGCTGCTCCGCGATTGTGCATGTCGGTCCGGCGCTCGGCGCGAAGTTCACGCAGTACACGGCTGAGTTCGAAGTTGGGGGGGAGCTTGGCAGCACTCCAGCGCAGCGCTTTATTTTTGTGATCGAGGGCAGACTGAAATTGGAAGTCGACGGCAAATCCAGCGAATTGAGTGCACGCGGTTACGCTTATCTTCCCCAAGGACTGCATCATCGGGTGACAGCTACGACGGGGAGCCGCGCCGCCGTCATCGAGAAACATTATCATGCTCTGGATTCAGCGACTCCACCGCAGGTGATCGTTTCGAACGAAGATGCGATCTCCTCGCATCCGCTGGGGGACGATCCCGGCTTGCAGGTGAAATGTCTGCTTCCCGACGAGATGAGTTTCGACTTCGCGGTCAACACCATGGTCTACCAGCGGGGCGCCGCTCTGAGCATGGTCGAGATGCACGTGATGGAGCACGGCCTCATTATGCTCGAAGGTGGAGGAATCTACCGGCTCGGCGATTCGTGGTATCCGGTGACCGCAGGAGACTTCATCTGGATGGGACCGTGGTGTCCGCAATGGTTCGGAGCGATCGGCAAGGTGCCGGCAAAGTATCTCATCTACAAAGATTGGAACCGGCATCCGCTGGCATGCGCACATCGATGAGTCTAACTATCGACGGAAAGCGGCTGCTGTCTGAAATTGAGACTCTGGCTTCATTTTCTGACGCAGAGGCTCCGGCGGTGACACGAATTGTTTTCACGCCCGCCGATCTCAGGGCTCGTGCATGGATGACAGCGCATTGCCAGGACGCCGGACTCACGGTGCGCGAGGATGCTGTTGGAAATACCTTTGCGCGCTGGAATGGCTCTGATTCGAACGCGCCTGTGGTCGGCACGGGTTCGCATATCGACGCCATTCCAAACGCGGGAAAGTATGATGGCGTCGTCGGAGTGCTGGGTGGGTTGGAAGCAATCCGCGCATTGCAGCAGAGTGGATTTCGCCCGAAGCACTCGATTGAGCTGCTTGTTTTTACCTCCGAAGAGCCGACGCGTTTTGGAATCGGTTGTCTGGGAAGCAGGCTGTTGTCGGGCACGCTCTCTGCGGATGCTGCGCGAAAACTTGCGGACAGCGAAGACGCGACCCTTGACGAGGTTCGCCAGCGAGCTGGCTTTGCCGGCGAACTCGCCGATGTGAAGTTGCCAAGCGGCTGCTACAAGGCATTCGTCGAACTGCATATTGAACAGGGGCCCCTATTGGAGCGGCAGCACATTCCACTGGGCATCGTCACAAGAATCGCCGCGCCGGCGAGTCTTCGAGTTGTGATCGAAGGCTCGGGTGGACACGCGGGTGGTGTTTTGATGCCCGAGCGCCATGACGCCCTGTGCGCAGCAGCCGATCTGATTCTGGCGATTGAGAGTGCTGCCCGTACCAGCGGAGCGATTGACACTGTTGCCACCGTTGGGATCTGCGATGTGTTTCCGAGCGCGGTCAATAGTATTCCCAGCCGCGTCCGGCTTAGCGTGGACATCCGGGACACGGATCTGCCACGGCGCGATCATCTAATGCGCGCGCTTCAGACGGCGTGCGATTCTGTTTCAGAGAAACGGCAGGTATCGATTCAGAGCGAGTTGCTGAATGCCGATGCACCTGCGGATTGTGCTCCTGAGATTGTCGAAGCACTTTCTCAATCTTGCCGTAAACACAAATTGAACTTTCTTCCCATGGTCAGTCGCGCTTATCACGACTCACTCTTCATTTCTCGCGTCGCTCCGGCCGCCATGTTGTTCATTCCCTGCCGCAACGGCTACAGTCACCGGCCTGACGAGTATGCATCCCCTGAAGATATCGTTCGCGGAACGCTGGTACTCGCCGAGACGCTGGCAACTTTATCTGCGTAAGGTTCTCAGACCCAGTGCTGACTAGGGTGCGTTAGGGATGGTGGATTCTCGCTCCGACCAGTGCTCCACAATATCACGCACCACTTTATCTCCGATGATCTCTGCCGCTTCCAGAGCGGGCATATAAGCCGAGTAATTGCCGGAAACCATTTCCTGCAGACTTTCCGCCGCCGGGATGCCCGGCGCTTCACGGTCGTAATTGCTGACAGTGCGCAGCACCAACACCCGCTGCAGGTCGACTCGCGCAGCCTGACTCAAGAACGTGAGAGCCTGCAGCGTGCCGGAATCCTCCATAGCCGCGACCATATAATTCCCCTTGCCGCCGGTGTAGTAACGAGTCCAAGTATTGGCCCACTCGTCCATTTTCGAACCGTGCCAGAATGTGCTTGCCGACAGGGTATCGCCTCGCGTCACGAACGGCGGTTTCAGCGCATTTGGAAATCCGGCGAAGCGCGCCCTCGACTTGCGCAGGGAATCCGAATCCGTGAGAGGCACATCGCGCGTAAGGTGAAATGCCCAGCCGACCAGTTGCGGATTCAGCGTGTACAGTTCGCCATAAATGTTTTCCGCTGGTTGCTCGTAGGGCGTGCCTTTCCGCAATGGCACATAGCCAGTCGGCCAGCTTTCGGGGATTTGACGCGCGTCGATCTCGAAGGCGATGTCACCATCGACAACATGGTCCGCCCAAACCGCGGACCCAACCGACACGTCCGCCGGATCGCCGCCCCCGATGCCGGCGACAATCCAATACGCCTTGGAGAGATCGAATCGCGGGTCGAGACCCAGCGCCATTACAGAGGCGGCGGCCTTGGCCGTGCCGACGCCAGTGACCATGCCGAGGACTCCATCCTTGTTCAAACGCACATGGTGATAACCGGAACTTAGCGGAACAATTCGGTCAAGATGCTCTCGTTCCACCCAGAGTTGAAATTCGCCGGGAGTGTCGCCGGTGTCTTCGCCGCGCTCAAACATCGTGACCACGACGACTTTGATCCGGATCGGTGGGTCCGGCGCCGCCGGTTGAGCCGAGAGACAGGCGCACAAGGTCGCCGCCAGTCCAAGCGCGAAAAACAACCGTCTGGTAAGCCCCGACATAAAGTCTCCGCGCGCTCCGCTGTTCACCGAGAACTCTTCTGCCCTGTCACTGCCGAATTCTGGCGTATCCAGGCTTGATCGCGGAATAAATGAAATCTAAGCGCTCTTTATACGGCAGAAAAGAGCTTTTCATTGCGTTGATCGTGATCTTCTCGAAGTCATCCAGAGTCAGGCCAAACGTCTCCGCAGCTGCCTCAAACTCTTGAGTCATCGTCGTATTGCTCATCAGCCGGTTGTCTGTGTTGAGCGTAACCCGGAATTTTTCCTGATAGAGAATTTTGAAAGGATGTTCAGCCAAGCTAGGGGTTGCCCCGGTGTGGACGTTGCTAAGCAGGCAGATCTCCAGCGGGATTCGTTTGTCAAGAACGTATTGCGCCAGATCGCCCAACTTCACGGCCTTGCCGTCCACAACAGCAATGTCATCAATGAGGCGTGTCCCGTGCCCGATGCGGTGCGCCCCGCAATACTGAATCGCCTGCCAAATGGATTCTTTTCCATAGCCTTCACCAGCATGAATCGTGATATTGAAATTCTCGCGCTGGATGTAATGAAAAGCGTCCACATGCTTCTTTGGGGGATACCCGCCTTCTTCGCCCGCCAGGTCGAAGCCCACCACGCCGCGCGAGCGAAAGTCCACGGCCAGTTCGGCCATCTCTAGCGAGGTATTCATGTTGCGCATCGCGCAAATGATTAAGCCGGAAGTTATTCCGAAGTCTTTTCGCCCGCGTTCCAAGCCTTTCAGCACCGCCGACACAATTTGCTGGTGAGTCAGTCCTTTCTGAGTGTGGAAAACGGGCGCAAATCGAGTCTCGAAATAGACGATCCCGTCTCGACTCAGGTCTTCTGCCTGTTCGTAGGCGACGCGCTGCAGCGCCTCTTCTGTCTGCATCACCGCTATGGTGTGCGCGAAGCCCTCCAGATATTTCGCGAGACTTCCCTGATTGGCTCCGCGAAAGAACCACTCCGAAAGTGCTTGCGGAGAATCGGTTGGAAGTTCTGTGTAGTTTGCGTCTCTGGCCAACTCGATGACAGTTTGGGGCCGCAGCACACCATCCAAGTGCTCGTGCAAAAGGACTTTGGGAAGGCTCTGCAATAATTTTTTATCAGGCTTCATGGAAATGTAGCTTACCGCCATCGATATCGGCGTTCAACGCGGCGGCGAAACGTTGCAAGATCATACACCAGTTCCCGCATCATGCTCCTCCGCATCCTCGTGGCAAAGAGCGAGACATTATCGAGGATTTCAGGAATGCTATTGGCAGAGCGGCCCGTGTTCGCTTACTCTACCCGCTATGCCATTCAGCAAATCTCGCTTGCTAGTCACCTTTTTTCTGACGTTGATCTGCACGACGGCCGCGGCACAATCTCTATTCGTTCTGGAACAGATTTTGAGTTCGCCTTTTCCAAGCGGGCTTATCGCCGCGACCCACGGCAGCCGCATCGCGTGGGTCTTCGATGCCAAGGGAGTCCGCAACGTCTGGGTGGCCGACGGCCCGGACTTCATTCACACCGCCCGCCAAGTGACTCATTACATCGCAGATGATGGCCAGCCTATTGCGAGTCTGCGACTGACGTCCGACGGCAAAACTGTGCTCTACGCACTGGGCAGCGAACTGAACGACTCACAAGAGAGCGCCAACCCGGACAGCTCGACGAAAGGAGCCAAACAGCAGGTATTTGCGCTGGACGTGGAAGCTAAGCACGCAGCGCCCCGTGTGCTGGGCGAGATGGGGTGCCCGGATGAGGGCTGCGAAGACATCGAGATTTCGCCGGATGGCAAGTGGGCATTGTGGTCGGCGAAAAAAAAGTTGTGGGTTGCGAGCGTGGATGGCAAACAGCCGGCCAAGGAACTGGCTTCAGTTCGGGGCGCTTCGGTTCAGCCTAAATGGTCCCCGGACGGCAAACATATCGCCTTCGTCAGCGAGAGGGACGGTCACAGCTTGATCGCCATTTATGACTTCGATGGCGGCTCGATTCGTTACCTTGCGCCGAGCGTGGACAAAGATTCCATGCCACGGTGGTCGCCCGATGGAAAATGGATCGTCTTTGTACGCACTGCTGGTAACGAACATAAGTTGCCGTTGATTCCTATGCGTCCTCAGCCATGGTCGCTGTGGATTGCCGACTCAGCGACGGGCACAGGCCGGCTCTTATGGCGCAGTGGCGAGAAGCCGGAAGATTCCCTGCCCGAGCTTACCGAAGATGGTTCGCTCAACGTAGCTGCGGATGGAAGGGTGGTCTTTTCCTCGGAGCAGGATGGGCGCAATCATCTGTACTCCATTCCCGCCAGCGGCGGCGCAGCCACGTTGCTCACGCCCGGCGACTTTGACGTGGAAGATGTCACGCTCAGCACCGATAAGGCGTCGGTCATTTATTCGTCGAATCAGTATTCGTCCAATCAAGGCGACGTAGATCGCCGACATTTGTGGCGCGTGGCGGCATCCGGCGGCACGCCACCGAAGGCGCTGACTTCGGGCGACACCATCGAGTGGTCTCCTGTTGAAACCGGGGATGGCAAGAGCATCGTTTGCCTCGGCTCCACGGCAACTTCGCCCGCCATGCCTTATCAAGTTACCGCGAAAGGCCGAGACATGATCGCCCAGCAGGCGCTGCCGGGTGACTTTCCTTCTGGCTCGCTCGTGACTCCAAAGCAAGTGATTTTCCGGAGTGACGACGGACTCACGCTGCATGGCCAGCTTTTTCTGCCGCGAAACATCAACGGCAAGGTTCCCGGGCTCGTATTTATGCATGGCGGGCCCATCCGCCAGATGATGTTGGGCTTCCATTACATGGATTACTATCACAACGCTTACGCCGAGAATCAATACCTGGCTAGCCGCGGATACGCCGTGTTGTCGGTGAACTATCGCCTGGGCGTTATGTATGGACGCGCATTCCGCGAACCTCCGAACACCGTCTGGCGCGGAGCGGCGGAATACAAGGATGTGGTTGCTGCGGGCCGATATCTGCAAACGCTGCCCGAAGTTGACGCGGAGAAGATTGGATTGTGGGGAGGTTCCTACGGCGGCTTTCTGACCGCCATGGGTCTGGCGCGGAATTCGGATCTGTTCAAGGCGGGAGTGGATTTTCACGGCGTGCACGACTGGAGTGTCTTTCTTACCGAGCGACCCTATTTCGGCAATCTGGCGCTGCGCCCGCCGGACGCCGACGCTGCAATCAAGCTGGCTTGGGAATCGTCGCCCGATGCCTATGTGAGCACGTGGAAATCGCCGGTGTTGCTCATCCATGGCGATGATGATCGCAACGTACCTTTCAGTCAAACGGTGGATCTGGTGCAGCGGTTGCGGGCCCAACACGTGCCTTTCGAACAACTCATTCTGCCGGATGAGATTCACGGCTTCCTGCGGTGGAAAGACTGGGTGCGGGCCTATTCTGCGACCGCCGACTTCTTCGACCGGACGCTGAAGGGCAATGACAAGGAGAAAATCGTGGGCGGCGACTAAGTTGTGAACCGAATCGCCTGTCGCGCCGCGGATTCCTATCGCCTCCCAGATCTGCGATGTTTGTAAAGTAATATGTTGCTCTCAGCATCGCGCGCCTAATTCTCATATACTGTGGAATCGGCGCGGTCCACAGCCTCATCCAATCCATGGTTGCTGTCGGCCGCACCTACGAGTTTCGCCCTATCCGGGTTGGAGACCAGTTAAAAGATGTGGATTGTTGCGTTAGCTCTCAGGCGCCCTTATACGTTTGTGGTCATGGCGTTGGTGTTAATTCTTCTGACGCCTCTGGTCGTTTTGCGGATGCCGGTTGACGTCCTGCCTGACATCAACATTCCCGTAATCAGCGTAGTGTGGAACTATGCAGGCATGTCCCCGGAGGAAATAGCGGACCGCATTGTTTCGAACTCCGAGCGCGGCCTCACGATCACGGTCAACGACATTGAGCATATTGAGTCTCAGTCGCTAAACGGCATTGGCGTCATCAAGATTTTTTTCCAGCCCACGGCGAACATCCAGACGGCACTCGCGCAGGCCACGGCGATGGCACAAACCACGCTCCGCAGCCTGCCGCCTGGAACCACGCCGCCTCTGATCGTTACTTACTCGGCCTCGTCCACTCCCATCGTCCAGCTGGGCCTGAGCAGCAAGACCCTGCCCGAGCAACAGCTGTTCGATCTTGGCAACAACTTTCTGCGCTCGCAGTTAGCAACGGTGCCAGGAGCGGCCACTCCGTTTCCCTACGGTGGCAAGATCCGCCAGGTCCAAGTCGATCTGGATATGCCGCGGCTGCAGGCCAACGGACTCTCGCCCAATGACATTGTGAATTCGCTCAACGCGCAGAACCTGATACTCCCCGCCGGCACCACCAAGATCGGTTCTCTGGAGTATCAGGTCGAGATGAACGGCAATCCTCAGACCATCGCGGAATTGAACGACCTTCCCGTCAAGACCGTGAATGGCTCGACTATTTACATGCGCGACGTGGCGCACATTCGCGATGGCTTTGCGCCCCAAACCAACATCGTGCACATGGATGGTGTCCGCGGCGCCCTGATGTCGATGTTGAAGGTCGGAAGCGCCTCCACTATTACTATCGTCGAGGGCGTGAAGCGCATGGCTCAGCAGGCATCTCAGTCCCTTCCGCCGGAGATGAAAATTACCCCGCTCTTTGATCAATCGCTGTTCGTGCGCGCGTCTATTCGGGGTGTGATTGTGGAGGGCCTGACCGCGGCTCTTCTGACCGCGGCCATGATCCTGCTCTTTCTCGGCGACTGGCGGCCCACGATTGTCATTTCAATTTCCATCCCGCTCTCGATCTTCGTTTCCATCCTCGTGTTGAGTGCGCTCGGTCAGACGATCAACATCATGACCCTCGGCGGTCTGGCTTTGGCCGTGGGTATCCTCGTGGACGACGCGACCGTGGAAATCGAGAACATCGAGCGAAACTTGGCGCAGGGCAAGGAGATGAAACAGGCAATTTTGGATGGCGCGGCGCAGATCGCAGTCCCGGCCTTCGTTTCCACGATTTGCATCTGCATCGTCTTCGTACCCATGTTCTTCCTCACCGGAGTGGCGAAATTTCTGTTCGTGCCGCTCGCCGAAGCCGTCGTCTTCGCCATGCTGGCTTCTTATTTCCTTTCGCGCACGCTCATTCCCACGCTCGTGATGTACATCATGCGCGGACACGAGCACAAGGCGGAGGGGCCGAAGAGTTTCATGGGGCGCTTTCAGCGGGGATTTGAGCGAGGCTTCGAAAAGTTTCGCGGTGGATACTATCAGCTCCTGGAAACGACGATGGACCATCGCTTGCTTTTCGCCTCCCTATTTCTCGTGTTCTGCCTGCTATCGCTCGGCTGGATATTTTTCTTGGGCGAGGACTTCTTTCCGTCAGTCGACGCCGGCCTCATACGTTTGCACATGCGCGGCCGCGCGGGCCTCAGGGTGGAAGAAACGGCTCGGCTGTGCGCGCGGGTCGAACAATTTCTGCATCAAGATCTTCCCCAGGGCGAGATTGCTACTGTGCTGGACAACATTGGATTGCCGAACTCCAGCATCAATTTGTCCTACAGCAATTCGGGAGTGATCGGCACCAGCGACGCGGAAATTCTGGTCGGCCTGAACACGGACCACCATCGTCCCACGGAAGAGATCGTTCAAGAACTGCGGCAACAGCTGCCTAGGCAATTTCCTGGAGTTGAGTTTTTTTTCCAACCCGCAGACATCGTGACCCAGATTCTGAACTTCGGATTGCCCGCGCCGATCGATATTCAGGTGATGGGGACAGACTTGGACAGCAACTACGGAATAGCCCAGCAGATTGCCAACCGACTGCGCCGTGTTCCCGGCGCAGCCGACGTCCACGTGCAGCAAATGCTGGGCCTGCCGACGTTGCACCTCGAAATGGATCGCGATCTCGTCACTCAGGTTGGGATGAATCCGCGGGACGTGGCGCAGAGCGTACTGGTTTCTCTGAGCGGCAGCTTTCAAACTGCGCCCGCTTACTGGTTGAATCCTAAAAACGGCGTCACTTACTCCATGGCAGTCCAGTCACCGCAGTACCGCATGACATCGCTGCAGGACCTGATGAATATGCCGGTCAATGATCCTGCCGTTCCCAACTCACAGGTGCTGGGCAACCTCGTGCGGTTGGCTCCGACGGCCAGGCCCGCAGTGGTCTCACACTACAACATCCAGCCGGTGATTGATGTCTACGCCAGCACGCAGGGGCGCGATCTCGGCGCTGTCGCCAAGGACACGATGCAAGTCCTGCAACCGTTCATGAATCATCTGCCGCGAGGTACGCGCATCGTCGTCCGCGGGCAGGTGGAAACCATGCAGTCTTCGTTCGTGGGGTTGGGGATCGGACTAATGGGAGCGATCCTGCTGGTCTATTTCCTGATCGTCGTGAACTTCCAATCGTGGCTCGATCCATTCGTTATCATTACGGCCCTGCCGGGTGCGTTGGCGGGGATTGCGTGGATTCTGCTGCTGACCCATACCACGCTAAGCGTTCCATCATTGACCGGAGCCGTGATGTGTATGGGAGTTGCGACGGCGAATTCCATCCTGATGGTATCGTTTGCCCGGGATCGAATGCAGGCCGGCGTTCCGGCCGTGAAAGCTGCACTGGAAGCGGGTTACACTCGAGTTCGCCCCGTACTGATGACGGCGCTGGCCATGGTGATCGGCATGTTTCCGATGTCGTTGGGCTTGGGCGAGGGCGGCGAGCAGAATGCGCCGCTGGGCCGGGCGGTCATCGGAGGCCTGATGTTCGCGACTGTGGCAACATTATTTTTTGTTCCATGCGTCTTCGCCATGGTGCACAGCCGTCGAGAAACCGAGGCAAGAGAGATTAAATCGTAAACAAGATAGATTCAGGAGTGCAGCGAGCAATCATGCAGAAGGAATCAGAAACAGATAAGTCCGTGGCGGAGGCGCACCACACTCCACCGCAGGTGACGCCACCTCCGGAACTTCCGGCAGCGCCGCCGCGCAAGGCAGTGATCATCGTCATGCTGGTCGTGGTGGTGCTCGCGCTGAGCGGCGCGGCTAGCATGTTCAGCCGCATTCGTGCTGGACACGCGCTGGCCAAGGAAACGGAAATCGATTCCGTTCCTACGGTCTCGGTGGTTCATCCCACGGCGGAAAAGCCCGATGAAGAGCTGGTTCTGCCCGGCTCGTTGCAGGCCTATGAAGAGTCTCCCATCTTCGCCCGCACCAGCGGCTACTTGCTGCACTGGTATAAGGACATCGGCAGCCATGTGAACAAAGGCGAACTGCTGGCGGAGATTGATACTCCGGAAGTTGATCAGGAATTATCGCAGGCCCGCGCCAGCCGCCAGCAAATGGTCGCCCAACGAGATCTGGCAAAAATCTCCGCCGAGCGCTGGCAGAATCTGCGCAAGACGGACTCCGTCTCTCAGCAGGAAGCCGATACGCAATCGAGCGCCTATCAGCAGGCTTTGGCCACCTTGGCCGCGGCCGACGCCAATGTTCGTCGTCTCGAGCAACTGGAGTCTTTTAAGCATGTGTATGCGCCCTTCTCTGGGGTATTGGTCAAGCGCAATGTCGATCCGGGCGCGCTCATCAACGCCGGTTCGGGCGGCGTGGAGTTGTTCATTCTTGCCAAAGTCGATCCGCTACGCGTATTCACTAATGTGCCCCAAGCTTACTCCCCCGCGATTAAGAGTGGAATGCCGGCCTATGTCACGCTGCAGGAGATCTCGGGGCAAAAGTTTAAAGGAACGGTAGCGCGTACCGCCGATGCGATTGATCCCGTAACGCGCACCTTGCTCACGGAAGTGGATGTGCCCAATAAAGATGGCCGCTTGTTGCGCGGCTCTTTCGGCGAAGTGCACTTCTCTCCCAAGATCGACGCTTCAAGAGTTACCGTACCGGTGAATGCCATGCTGTTTCGTCAGGAGGGCGCCCAATTGGCCATTGTGGGAGCTGACAACAAAGTGCAATTGCGGCCCATTACCATTGGCCGAGACTATGGCACTACGCTGGAGATTCTGGGTGGAGTGAGCCTTGACGACCGAGTCATCATTAATCCCGCCGAGTCCATTGAGGATGGCCAGAAAGTAAATGTCGCCGCGGAAAATACGGAAGGTAAGCATTCATGAAGTGGCTGGCTGCGGCGCTGCTGGGAGCCAGCATGGAGTTGGCGGGATGCACCGTGGGGCCCAAGTATCAGCGGCCTCCGATTCAGGCTCCCGCGGCATGGAAAACCGAAGGCCCTTGGCGCCAGGCGGCGCCGAAAGATGCGATTCCTAAGGGAGCGTGGTGGGAGATTTTCCACGATGAAGAACTCAACGGTTACGAGCTGCAATTGCTGGCAGCGAACCAGTCGCTCGCTGCCGCCCGGAGTCGTTTGGATCAGGCGCGTTCGCTGGCGCGTGTGACTTCTGCTGCCCTTTTTCCCACGCTAGCCGCGGATCCCAACGCATCGCGGAATCGTTTTTCGGGAAATCGCCCGCAAATCCTGGCGCCCAGCGCGGCCATCACGCAAAGCTTGTATGACATTCCTTTCGCGCTGAACTACGAAGTGGATCTCTTCGGTCGGAACCGGAAGAATCTGCAAGCCGCCAACGCGAATCTGCAGGGCACCGCGGCCGATCTGCAAAACGTTCAACTGGTTTTAACCGCGGAACTCGCTGCCGACTATTTCAGCTTGCGCGAACTCGACGCCGAAACTGACGTGGTGCAGGAGTCAGTCAAGATTCAACAGCAGGGTCTGGCCGTGGTGAATCATCGTCATGAAGGCGGCATCGCCTCGGGGCTGGATTTAGCCGAGCAACAAACGCTGCTTGATTCCACGGTCACGCAACTTTATCTGCTGCAGCAGCAGCGAGCGCAATTTGAACATGCCATCGCCGCACTGGCCGGAAATCCGGCTTCTTCATTCAACGTTCCGGTCGCACCGTTACGCGCCATTCCCCCGCCTGTTCCTTTGGGAATGCCGTCGGATCTGCTGGAGCGCAGGCCCGACATAGCTACCGCCGAACGAGCCATGGCTAACGAGAATGCGCTTGTAGGAGTTGCTAAGACCGCGTTCTATCCCCAATTCACTATTGCCGGCAGCGGCGGCTTCGAAAGCACCACCTTGGGCTCGCTGATCAGCGCTCCCAGCGCTTTCTGGTCATTGGGCGGCGATCTGTTGCAGCCCATCTTTAATGGTGGACGCAATCGCGCCAACCTTGCCGCCACCCAAGCAGCCTATCGGGAGTCTGTCGCGAACTATCGGCAGTCTGCCCTGACCGCGTTCCAGCAAGTGGAAGACAGTCTGTCGGGATTGGATTCCTTGTCGCGCGCTGCCCAGACTCAGAACGCGGCTGTCGCCGACGCGCACCGGGCGCTGGACATTGCCAATGATCGCTACGTTGGCGGGCTGACGACATTTCTCGATGTCATTACAGCGCAAACTGTGCTACTTACCAATCAGCGACTGTCGACCCAATTGCTCGGCCAGCAGATGGTCACGTCGGTTCTGCTTGTCAAAGCGTTGGGCGGAGGCTGGGATGCATCGGCGATTCAGAACGTGCAGGTCCATCCCACACCGGGTCAGCTGGTCCAGCCTTAGAGAGCAGATTCAGCGAGCACCTGCCGCCGACTCCGGACCCGCGGAGGACTGGCCTAATCCACTGGTCAAATTGAAAGCAGTATTCACCAGGCCGACATGGGAAAAAGCCTGCGGGAAATTGCCCAACTGCCGTTTTCCGAGCGGCTCATATTCTTCCGCGAGAAGACCAACGTCGTTGCGGATTTCTAGCAAGTGTTCGAACATGCGAACCGCTTCCTGATGGCGACCTTGCAACTCATAGTTGTCCGCCAACCAGAAGGAGCAAGCGAGAAACGTTCCTTCCCCATGGGGCAAACCGTCGACGGCGGGATCTTGGGTGTACCGTCCCACAAAACCATTGCGCATCAGATGCGTCTCAATCGCTTTAACCGTGCCCTTTACGCGCGTATCATTGGCCTCAAGAAAACCGACCAGCGGCATCATGAGAATGCTGGCGTCGAGATGTTTGGATCCGTAATATTGCACAAATGAATTCATGCTTGCGTCAAAACCCTGACGGCAAACCTGCTCGTGAATGGCATCGCGAAGTTTCTTCCATCGAGGTATATCGATCGTGAACCGGCCCTTTTCCGCCGACCGTACGAAACGATCGACTGCGACCCATGCCATCATTTTCGAATGGACAAAATGCCGGCGCGGACCGCGCACCTCCCAGATCCCTTCATCGGGCCGCTCCCATCCCGTCTCCAGAAACTCCAGCAATGCCAGCACCACCTCGTGGCGCGCGTGTTTCGCCGGTCCTAGTCCTGCTTCTCGCGCCTGATAAAGCGTGTTGGCGACTTCCCCAAAAATATCCAGCTGAAATTGTTGATAGGCGGCGTTGCCAGTTCGAACCGGCGAAGACTTTTCGTATCCCTGCAACCACGGCAGTTCCAGTTCTGTCAGCCTGCGTTCGCCCCGCAACCCATAAAGAATGTTGAGTTCCGACGGGCTTCCCGCCACCGCACGCAAAAGCCACTCCCGCCAGTCTCGCGCTTCATCCAGATATCCAGCCTGAATCAAAGATTGGAGCGTAAGTGTTGCATCTCGCACCCAGCAAAAACGGTAGTCCCAGTTCCGCACGCCGCCAATCAATTCGGGCAAAGAAGTTGTGGGCGCCGCTACGATCCCGCCCGTGGGCAGGAATGTCAGGCCTTTTAGTGTGATGAGCGAACGCATCACTGCGTCCCGCCACCGGCCCTTATACGTGCAGCGATCCGACCATTCTTGCCACCACTTCTCCGTTTTCTGAATGGCCGTTTCGACATTCACCGCTGCAGGTTCGCTCACGTGTGACGGATACCAGGTAAGGTCGAATGATATCTTCTGTCCCTCCGCAACCGTAAACTCAGACACTGTCTTCATGTTTTCGCCGTGCAGTTCCACATCCGAGCGCAGCCTGATCATGTCGGGACCGGCAATCGCGGAAATTCCGCTATCCGTGCGGCGAACCCAGGGCACTACCGAACCGTAGTCAAACCGAATCACCAGTTCCAGTTTCATCCTGACTTGCCCTCTGGTGCCTACGACCATGCGCAGAAGTTCAGGCATTTCTTCGCGCAGGATCATGCAATCGATCAGCATGGCCGAACCGCTTTCGGTTTCGAACTCAGTTTCCAGAATGAGCGATCCATCACGATAGCGGCGGCGGATGGCCCGAACGGGTTCCGCGGGCGAGATAGACCAATGCCCGTTTTCCGCTGTGCCGAGCAGAGCTGCGAAACATGCGGGCGAGTCGAAGTGGGGAAGGCAAAGCCAGTCGATCGAACCCTGTTTTGAGACTAAGGCGGCTGTGTGGCAGTCGCCAATCATGGCGTAATCTTCGATGGGAATGGACAGGACCTACCCTCCGCAAAATCGAAATGGATTTACATTTTCTCACAGAAGCGTAGGGGCTTTGGAAGTGCCACAGCGGGGGCGGGTCAGCGAGCGGCGTTCGCTGGTTCGTGCCGGATCAGCAAAGCAAGCCGCGGAAATAGGAAGTGTCCGCCGGCATCGTCAATCACATTGACCTGGCAGGTATAAAAGCCTGGCTTGAGCGATGCGAGCGGCACGTCCAATTGGAAGACAGCAGCCTTTCGCTCGCGCGCATTTAACTCTGTCAGCTCCACCAGAGAACTCTCGTACGTTTTGGCCTTGCCTTGAAAGAATGCGACGTTGCTTAAGAGCCGGATACCAGCCTTACTCTCGCCGCCCCCTTTTGTCGCGTCCGTGACCGCCGGCCGCATCGGATCATAGACCTCGTAGTAAAAAAATAGATGCTGGGTGGCCGAGAAAACGTGGGTAATGTTCGGGATAATCTCATTGCCGTCGCGCACCAGCGGATTCAAGTTTGCATTTTTCTTTACAGGTTGAATCTGACTGGCCAGCACGACTGAGCTCATCTTTAGCGGCTGTGTCTTCAAATCGGGCACCGCGATATCGGTTTCGAACGATCCCATGCGGCCGGTCTGATTTTCGCGCACTACGAACTTCAGGTGATACTTGCCGCTCAGCAGGCTCATCCCGGTGTCGTACTGCACGTTCTTTTTTTGCACCTCAGTTGATGTGCTTACCGCAAGTTTCACGGTATCGCGAATTCTGTTCAGCGGATGGTGTTCGCTATCGAGCACCATCCCGATCACATCAAGAGTTGCCTTGTCGCGGTCGCTGCTGCGGACGAATGGAATCTGCGATCCCGGCACCACCAGCGAGACGGGCACGAAAAACTTGTTACCATCCAGGCGAAAATATGCCACGCCCATATACAGCGGCAAATCCGTGGCCGGCATCTCGGAGGCGAGTTCCTCTTCAAGCTGCCGTTCCTTGTCGTCCTTCGTGGAGTGCTGATAATCCGCAGGTGCATAGTAACCGCGGCGATAATCGATCTTCACTCCCGAAACACTGCACTTTACGACGATGCGCCGGTAGCGGCCGTCGCGAGCGATATTCGTGCTGTGATACCCGAGCAAGTAATATGTTGACGTGTCCTGTTGCACTCCCTTGAAAATCTTGCTGAAATCGTTGGAATCGAGAAAGGCCCGGCCGCCCGTATCGCTGGCCAGCGTCACCAGGGTTTCCTGCGTCGTAAAATTGGAATTCAAGGCATTGATCGTCGACTGCCCGGAATAAGCCGAGACCCCGCGCAGGCTGGCATTCTGCGCTTCCCCGCCCGCTACCAGCGCCTGCAAGCCGCGCATGTCCATGGTGTAAATCGCCAGATTAGAACGCACCGCCGCGTTCACTGCCGCGCGCAGTTCCGATTGATTTTCGATGCCGGTGCGGTTCATGCCACTGGAAAAATAAATCAGCGATTTCTTCTGTTGCACGTGTGACAGCTTTTCCGCCACCGATCGCAGCGCCTCCAGGCGCCGGTCGGTGTTGAAGATGTTGTACTCGGTGTCGTCGGCCGTAAATGGCTGGCCTGCATCGGGAGTTCCTTCGGTGGTGCCCGTGGTGCCTTCTTCGAAACCCTGTCCGCTGCCCGAACTGAATTGCTGGAGCTGCTTTTTCAGCAAGTCGCGATCGGCGGTAAAGTCCTGGTTCACCAGTAGCGAACTTCCCAGCGAAACAATCGACACCAAGTCCGCAGCGGCCATTTGCGTGTCGACATAGTGTTCGGCGGACGTGACCGCATGGTCAATCTCGTCCGGTTCCATGGCTGAGAGATCGAAGAACAAAACAATCAAACGCCGGTCTTTGAATTGTTTCGCCGCATCTGCGGCCGAAGTGGGCTGATTCGTCGATTCAGGCGCCGGTTCTGCCAGCGGCTTGGCTTGCGCGACATCCGTCGCAGGCACCGCGTCCACGTTCTCTACATCAAAGGAAACAACCTTCTGCGGCTTGTTGTCCTCGAGAATCGTGAAGTTTTCCGGCTTCAGTCCCTGAACAAAGTTTCCGCTCTTGTCCCGCACCGTCACGTTCACCAACACCAACTCAGATCCTGTGCGAAACACATAGTCCGATTGCTGCTGCGATGGCGACGCAGCGCACAGAAGCACGAGCGTCAGCAGCACTGCTACGGCTTTATCGGCGAATCGGGTCGGATTTGAAATCATAATCTTCCGGAACATCCCCACGCATTCCTTAAAAACGAAATCGCGCCGTAATCGTGAATTGCCGCATACCACCGACTGCCGTGACTCGGCCAAATGTGGGCGAATTCAAGTTTGTATCAATCGACGAGTAATTCGGAATGTTGAAAATATTGGTAGCCTGTGCGCGAAACTCAAGCACGCGCGACTCCTTCAGCGAAATGACTTTTGTAAACGCCATATCAAATACTTTTGAGCCCGGACCAATGATGCTATTGCGGCGCGCGTCGCCGAATTGTCCAGTCGGTGGCGCCACAAACGCAGCCTGGTTGAACCATTCTCTGATCGATGGATTCGCCAGACTTACCGATTGCCCTGGAACTACGTTCGGCCGCAGCGTGCCGTTGCTCCCGCGATTCACGTCAGAGATGTTACCCAGCAAGCGCGGCGTAAACGGCAAGCCCGAAGCGATCGTCCAGTCGCCACTCCATTGCCAGTCCCCGAAAATGGCGCGCAAGGGAGCATGTCCGGTAAGCCAGCGTTTGTCGTTTCCAAAAGGAAGCTCCCACAAATAATCCGCAGTGAACTTGTGCGTCTGGTTAAAACTGGAAAGCCCACGCTCCGCCGCCAGGTCGAAAGCATTCTGCGCAACGTTGGATCCCCCTCCGCCGGATGAACCACCACCCCCGCCTCCGCCCCCCCCGGTTCCGCCTGCGCCCAAACCGGGAGTATTCGAGCCCGAGGTTGCTCCTGCGCCAATGGAAGAGGCATCGTCGAGCGATTTGGAAAACGTGTAGATGCCGCCAATCGAGAACCCCGACGACAGGCGCTTGCGCAGCCGCACCGATCCCGCATTCGCCTCCGAATCCGCCACCGAGGTCTCATAGTTAAAGGCTTGCACCCCAGGCATACGAATCGCAGTCGCGGTTCGATTCGGCGCCTCCAGAACATCCAGATCCGTCCCCTTAGTTCCGGTGTAGTCGATATTCAGCAGCAATGTGGGTCGAATCTGCTGCTGAATATCCAGATTTCGAATTTGCACATAGCCCAGGCGGTAATTTGGATTCACTGCATAACTATTGGTGATGCCGCTGACTGCCGGGAATCCGTTTTGCAGCGTCAGTTCTCCCGGTGCTGTCTGAATATTCGTCGCCGTGGTGGAGAATGGCGGCTGAAAGGCAAGTTGCTGCGCGATGCTCTGATAAGCGCCTGTGTTGTAGTTGATGCCGTATCCGCCGCGCACGACAGTTTTGGACAATGGCTTCCAGGCAAAGCCGATGCGCGGCGCGATGTTATTGCGATCGGGCCGCACTAGACTGGCCGGCAGCTTGCCGCTGTAGGGGCCCGCTTGTCCGGGTTGAATCGGCGTCACCGCCGGCGTGAGCGCGGGGTTCAGCACCAGCACACCAGGGGAAAGGTCCAAGTTCGTGATGCGATTGTTGATTTCCGTCAGCGGGGAGACATATTCGTAGCGCACTCCGAGATTGAGCGTGAGATTCCCGCGCATCTTCCATTCATCCTGCGCGTACAAGTCCCAGAAATTGCCGCGGAAGTGATTGTTCTGCCCAAACTCCTCGGAGGTCTGCTGGGGCAGCCCGAGAAGAAAATCCGCAAAATCGTAACCCGTCCCCGGTAAGGGGTTCCCGCTGCCATCGAGCTGCGAGGAATTGAGGCCCGTGAAAACGAACGACCCGCGCGGACTGCTGTCCGTTTCAGTATTCACCTGCACTCGCCGAAAATCTCCGCCCCAGCGCCAAGTATGTTTGCCGTGATTCCAGATCATATTGTCGGAGAAGGTGTAAGTCTGATTTCGCGTAAGTGACGGGGTAGTGTCCTGAAGACTGGCGAAATCTGTGAACGACAGATTCGGCAGTCCCCAGTCGAAAGGATTCAGCGAGACCCCGCCAATCCCCAGCGCTCCCGCAATGTCGTTATTGAAAGCGTAAAGGTTCTGCGTGCGCGACCGGCTCCGATTAAAATCTACGCGCACGATATTGGTCAGCTTTCCGATGCTGCGCGTGTAGGACACCGGAACGTCAAAACTGCGTACATTGCTGTTCCCTCCAACGCTCGGGAAGGGGTTGGTCAGGTTGGTGTTCGATCCGTGGTAGTGGAAACCAATCGACAGGTTGTTGCGCGGGGCGTTGCGCCCGCCGCCGCCCCGACGTCCACGCACCGGCGCTGCCCCGAAGGTGTGATTCAAACGCACGTTCAAATCGTCACTGTCGCTGGTCGCGGAAGTCACAAAGTGGAAATTCTGGAAGTTGCCGGGCAAGTTCGGCAATGGAATGTAAGGCAACAATCCTTGCGCCGCGGAGTTCACTTGCGGAATAGTGGCGTTGAGGTAAGCACTGTTGGTCGCGGGATTAAAGATCCGGACAGGCTGTCCCGCTTCGGCTCCGGAAGTGTAGGTAGTTTGGGAAAAGTTCCCTTGCCGCTCCAGTAGCGTTGGTACTGTCGAAAACTGGTCGAAAGGATTTTCCGCGCGCCTGCCGTTGTAGTTGACGAAATAAAAAGTCTTGCTCCCGCCATGATAGATATGTGGAATGTTAAGCGGCCCGCCCACCGATCCCCCGAAACTGTTCTGCAGGTACTCTGGCTTCGCCGTTCGCTGGCCGGTCAGGGAATAAGGAGACGCGTTCAGCACCGAGTCACCGACGCCGTAATATAACGATCCATGCGGACGATTGATGTCAAATCCCCGCCGGCCAAAACCACCACCGCCAAATCCTCCGCCACCGAAGCCACCTCCGGCACCCCCAAACCCGCCGCCGCCCCCAAATCCGCCGCCTTGTTGGCGAGCGTCGTTAAAGCGCTGCTGCATTTCGTCAGCACTCATCGTATTAAACGAGTTGGACGTATTCCCCGAAACTGCTACGGATTCCGTCGCGGTGTCCGGCGCAATCCCGGGAATGGGCATGCCAGAAGGTGCAACCTCACTCATCGAGCTGTTGGCCGCATCCTGCCCAGTCGCACTCTGAAATACCGAAAGACTCTGGAAGCCACGCCCGGCCCCGCTGGCCTGCCGCTGCTGGTTGCGATTCTCTTGCGCCCGCGACAGGAGAATCAGTTCGAAATTCGCTTGCACATCTGGATGGGCCGCGTCCGAAAGCACTTCTTGGCTGCTCGCGGCAAATGCCGACATCTCCACTCGCACCGTATAACGTCCGTCTGTCGGGACCGCCAGTGAATAGCTGCCGCCCACGTCGGTTGAAGTACCGATCTGGACCTTCGTCGCCACCTCCGTCGTCGCCACCTCCGTGACAGAAACTCCAGCGCCTGGAATCGGCATATTTCCCGACTTCACTGTCCCATGAATTATTCGTCCGACCGCCGTGGGAGTCGAAAGCGGCGCGGTCGTCTGTCCCCACAATAGATGCGTTGGAAATGCGACTACGTGAAACGCGAAGAGGAGGATAAGGTGCCACGCGAAGTTTGAGCGCGGCCTGCCTTGGACGACTAAGACCTGAAGACTGGAAATCCTCATAGCTTCGCGCAGGGGTTCTGGCGCCATCTTGGTGGATCATACCGCTCTCTATGTCCCTGAACTGTAAAAGTTTGTCGCTGGTTTCAAATTGAGCCGCTTCGTAAAGTTATGCAAAGATTGCCGAATTCCGTTGCGCCACGCAACTTCCGGGTCATAATTCCGTTTATAGATATAGACCGATCGCTTTGAAAAGGAGATTTCCATGTTTAAGCAACGATTGCTTGTGCTCGTCGCGGCCAGCGCTATTTCAATTGCCGCGCCGTTTGTCGCGGCCCAGGATAACCCATCCAACAACCAGGCCTCGCAAGAGCGCGGCGGGTGGCACCACGGCCCTCAGGATCCCGCGCAGCGTACCCAGGAACTGACTAAGAAGCTGAACCTCACTGCTGATCAGCAAACCAAAGTGCAGGATATATTCCAGTCCGAACAGTCTCAGATGCAGAGCTTGCACCAGGATTCCTCCACTCCGCAGCAGGATCGTCGCGCGAAGATGATGGATATTCGTAAGAACGCAGATACACAGGTGCGTGCCCTTCTCGACTCGAACCAGCAGAAAAAGTGGGACGAGATGCAGGCCAAGCGTGAACAACGGATGCAACAGCGTCACTCGGACGCCGGTTCGGACCAGGCAGCGCCCCCGCCTCAACAATAGTCCCGAGGAAGGCGAAGCCAGTCGACTCTCGTGAAGTTTTCTCATTAATTTAAAGATCGGGAAAAAGGTCGCGAGTAAGACTGGCTTACGCCCTCTGAGGTCCGGCTCTGGAATTGGCAGTACAGCGAATCCTGTATATGTATTCTCTTCGCTCTCCAACTATCATTCGTATAGTAGAAGCAGCCGGATACGCGCGTTTCGTGGCTCCCAACTGACGGCTTCAGTAACCACAGGCATCAACACTGATGAAGATTCTCATTGCCGACGACAATGAATGGGTCCGTCGAGGCGTTACGAAGATTCTTGCTCCGGTAGCCCATTGGGCAGTCTGTGGCGAAGCGAAAGACGGAACTGAGGCGATTCAGAAGGCGACGGACATCCTTCCCGACCTCATTCTTTTAGACATAAGCATGCCTGGCTTAAATGGTCTGGACGTGGCCCGTATTCTTCGCGAAAAGGTGCCAGCCGCCAAGATTCTGATCATGAGTCAGCATGATCCGCACGTCCTTCTTCCCCGCGCAATTGAGGCAGGTGCTCTGGGTTGCGTCGACAAGAGTCGTCTCAGTACCGAACTGCTGCCGGCGATCGCGAACGTGATGAAAATTGTCAATAGTCCCACTTCTCCCCGACTGTGACATTCGATCCGCTGCTGCGCAATTGCGCGAGCCTGTTAAATCGTTAAGGCGTGCGCTACGATAATGTCCGCGGCGAGACCATGCACATTGATGCCCACCAGCACTTCTGGATGTATAGTCCTGCAGAATACGAGTGGATTGATGATTCAATGACGGCGCTTCGCCGGAATTTTCTGCCCGATGACCTTGATCCTGAACTGAAACACGCTGGCTTCGGTGGATCGATCGCGGTTCAGGCACGCCAGACGCTGGAAGAAACTCGTTGGCTTCTCGATTTGGCTGCGAGTTCCCCGTCGATTCTGGGTGTAGTCGGTTGGGTCGACCTGCGGTCACCAGACGTTCTGTCGCATCTGAAAGTCATGGCTCGAAATCCAAAACTGGTCGGCGTTCGCCACGTCGTACAGAGTGAGCCGGACGATCGTTTTCTGGTGCAACCTGATTTCGTGCGCGGCATCTCTGTTTTAGAAGAGTTCGATCTCGCCTACGACATCTTGATTTACACCAGGCACCTTCCCATAGCCGCCGAATTTGTGGAACGATTCCCGCGTCAGCGCTTTGTTCTCGATCATCTCGCCAAGCCGCCAATCAAGAGTGGCAACTTCGATTCTTGGGCGCGAGGCATCTCCCAGCTCGCCGCATTTCCAAACGTATTCTGCAAACTGTCAGGTTTGGTCACCGAAGCCGACTGGCAGCATTGGACGGTAGAGCAGATCGTCCCGTTTCTCGATGTCGCCTTCGAATCCTTCGGACCGGATCGGCTGATGATCGGTTCCGACTGGCCCGTGTGCCTGGTTGCGGCATCGTACGCGCGAGCGGTCGAAGTCGTGAAAAGTTATCTCGGCAGAAAACATCCCGGGTATCAAGCTCGTGTTCTAGGCGGCAACGCCCTGGGATTTTACCAGCTGGGGAGTTAAGAATCGCCCGCGTAGGGACAGCCGCCTCGGCTGTCGGTCGAGGGAAGCCGACCCTCTTACCAGAAACGGCGAACATTGCACGAGCAATGTTTTACAATATGCCGACCCATTCGCGATAAAAAAAGCCTTTAACCGCGATGCCTCTCAACGTGCTCCAGCTCGATCCCCGCGACAACGTGTTGATCGCCCTCACCGACCTGAAAGCCGGTCGCATCGAATTCGGAAGCGAGACCTATACTCTCGTAAAGAGTGTGCCCGCCAAACACAAATTCGCTACGCGACCCCTTGGCATTGGCGACGCTGTCATTATGTACGGTGTCCTCGTAGGCAAATCCGCCAAGCCAATAGCAGCGGGAGAACTATTGACGGTGAGCAATATCCAGCACCAAGCGGCGCCCTTCCGCGAGCAATTGCGCGATTATCACTGGTCGCCGCCCGACGTCTCGCAATGGAAGAATAAAACTTTTCTGGGATACCGCCGCTCCGACGGCCAAGTGGGAACGCGCAACTATTGGGTGGTTGTGCCTCTCGTTTTTTGTGAGAACAAAAACATACAAGTTTTGAAGCAAGCTTTCGAGGAGGAGTTAGGTTTCGCCGCGCCCCAGGTTTACCGACTCCAGGTCGCCGAACTGGCAAGAGACTATCGGCAAGAAAAGTTGGGCAAGGTCGATCTTCCGGCGTCTTTGGCACACGCGGATCCAGCCCCGTCCGACCGGCTGTTCGAGAACATAGACGGCGTGCGTTTTCTGCTTCACGAAGGCGGCTGTGGCGGAACGCGCGAAGATTCCAATAATCTCTGCGGTTTGATCGCCGGCTATTTACATCACCCCAACGTTGCCGGGGCCACGGTGCTCAGCCTGGGATGCCAGCACGCACAGACCGCAATTCTCCGCGAAGAAATTCGCAAGCGCGATCCCAAATTCAACAAGCCTCTATTTATCCTCGAACAGCAGCGCAGCGGCTCCGAGGCGGCGATGATGTCCGATGCGATTCGCCAAACTTTTGGCGGGCTGGTCGAAGCCAATAAAGCGCAGCGAAGCCCGGTGCCCCTCGCAGATCTATGTGTGGGTCTGAAGTGTGGCGGCTCCGACGGCTTCTCCGGCCTCTCCGCGAATCCCGCCATCGGCCACACCGCCGATCTGCTCGCCGCTCTGGGCGGAAGAACTATTCTCTCGGAGTTCCCCGAGTTATGCGGCGTAGAACAGGAACTCATCGATAGAAGCAAAACTACAGCCGTCGGCGACCGCTTTATTCAACTGATGCGCGACTACGCCGCCCGTGCCGCCGCCGTCCGCTCCGGCTTCGAAATGAATCCTTCGCCGGGGAATATGCGCGACGGGCTGTTGACGGACGCCATGAAATCAGCGGGGGCGGCGAAGAAGGGCGGCACATCTCCAGTGACGGCTGTTCTTGACTATCCGGAGTACTCCACCGAACCTGGTTTGAATCTTCAATGCACGCCAGGCAACGATGTGGAGTGCGTAACGGCGCAGGTCGGTGCCGGGGCAAGCGTGGTACTGTTCACGACCGGTCTGGGCACGCCGACCGGGAATCCAATCGCGCCTGTCGTCAAGCTTTCAACCAACTCGGGAGTAGCGCGACGCATGCACGACATCATCGACATCGACACCGGAGCGGTGGTCACTGGAGAGAAAACAATCGAGCAAATGGGCGAAGCCGTCCTGGATCTCGTTATTCAAGTCGCTAGCGGTGAAGTTCGAACCAAAGCCGAGCAGAAAGCGCAAGAAGATTTCATTCCCTGGAAGCGAGGCGTTTCGCTCTGACAGAATCAGACAGCAACGCAGGCCCTTTCCGGTTGGACGGCAGAGTCGCCGTGATCACCGGCGGTGGCAGTGGCATTGGGCAAGCCATCGCGTTGCGATTCGCAGCGCATGGAGCGGTGATCCGCATTTTCGACGTAAACGAATCGGCGTGCCGCCGCAACCTGTCAGCAAATCGCTGCAGCCGGCGGCACTGCCTCGGCTCACGCTTGCGATGTGACGAACCAAGCCGACGTGAAAGCCAGATTTGAGGAGCTGTTCCGCGGTGGCCGCGTTCACATCCTGATTAACAATGCAGGAATTTCGCACATCGGCACAGTTGAAAGCACAAGCGAAGACGACTTCGATCGCGTGGTTCGAGTGAACGTCAAAGGCTTTTACAACTGCATGCACGCTGTGGTCGGACACATGAAGAACGCCGGTGGTGGAGTGATTTTGAACATGGCGTCGATTGCGGGATCATCGGGTCTTGCCGATCGCTTCGCTTATTCGATGAGCAAAGGGGCGGTCGTCGCCATGACCTATTCGGTTGCGCGAGACTATCTCTCGCACAACATTCGCTGTAATTGCATTTCACCAGCACGGGTACACACGCCATTTGTCGACGGCTATTTGCAGAAGAACTATCCCGGACGCGAGAAGGAGATGTTCGACAAGCTGGCAAAGTCGCAGCCGATCGGACGAATGGCAGAGCCTGCGGAAGTCGCTTCGCTCGCCTTATTCTTGTGCTCGGACGAAGCCGCGTTTATCACCGGCGTGGACTATCCCATCGATGGCGGCTTCTTCAACCTGCGAGGCTGACGCATGGACCTGCAACTCAAGGATAAGGTCATCATTGTGACCGGCGGCGCGAAGGGAATTGGCGCAGCGATTGTTCATGCCTGCGCTGCCGAAGGTGCAATCCCGGTGATCGTGGACCGCGATGCCCCAGCCGGACAGCGATTGCATAACGAACTACAGAAGAAAGGCGTCCGCCTGCGGACTCATCACCGCCGATCTCGACACGTCCCGAAAACTGCTCGCAATCTGTCGAGCAAACTCTGAAGATGTTTGGCCGTATCGACGCGCTCGTGAATAATGCGGGGCGCAACGACAAAGTTGGTCTGGAAAATGGCAGCCCCGAAGAGTATGTGGCCTCGCTGCACCGTAATCTGGTTCACTACTACGGCATGGCACATTATGCTCTGCCGCACTTGAAACGTTCGCGCGGCGCTATCGTGAACATCGGCTCCAAAACCGCCGTTACCGGCCAGGGAAGTACTTCGGGATATGCATCCTCCAAAGGCGCGATCATGGCGCTGACGCGGGAATGGGCAGCGGAACTGCTGCCCTACGGAATTCGCGTCAACACTGTGTTGCCGGCCGAGGTTATGACGCCGCTTTACCGCAACTGGCTTGATGCATTTCCGAATCCCGAGGAAAAACTGAAAACTATTCTTACCAAGATTCCTTTCGAGCAGCGCATGACCACGCCGGAGGAGATTGCTGCCACGGTCGTATTTCTGCTCTCGCCCAAATCCAGCCATACGACTGGCCAGCATTTGTTCGTCGATGGCGGCTACGTTCATCTCGACCGCGCGCTGACATGAGGATCTTCGAGTGAGTTCATCTCCGCCGATCACCGAGCGACGCTACGTCGTACCGCTGGTACTCGTGACCAGCCTGTTTTTCTTATGGGCCATCGGCGTCAACCTGAATGACATACTCATTCAGCATCTCAAGAAGGCGTTCGGTCTGACCGATTTTCAGTCATCGCTCATTCAGTCGGCGTTTTTTGGCGGCTATTTTCTCGCAGCTCTGCCCGCAGGATGGCTGATGCAGCGACTAGGATACAAGCGAGGAATCCTGATTGGGCTGCTGGTTTGTGCGACGGGCACAATTCTATTCATTCCGGCGGCCTCCGTTCGAGTTTACGGATTCTTCCTCTTCGCTCTTTTCGTAATGGCGTGCGGACAATCGGTTCTGGAAGTCGCTGCCAATCCCTATGTGACCACGCTGGGTCCGGCGGAGAGCTCGGAACGAAGGTTAAACCTCGCGCAGTCATTCAATTCCGCGGGCGCCGTATTGATCGCCTTAATCGGTTCCAGATTCATTCTCTCCGGCATCGAACACACTCCCGCCGAACTGGCGGCGATGAGCCCGGCGCACTTGTTGGGATATCGAGTGTCCGAGGCCAACATGGTGAAGACCCCTTATCTCGTAATTACCGGCGTCTTCCTATTCGTTGCTCTGCTAATCTTCCTCACGAAATTGCCCGAGATTCACGAAACCGGCACTGAAGGGTTGGAAGCCTCGGAAGCCTCGGAAGCAAAGCTCAGCGGCACTCTCGCCTTTCCCCACTTGATCAAGGGCGTAATAGCGCAATTCTTCTATGTAGGTGCACAGGTTGGTGTAGCCAGCTTCATTATCCGATTCGCTGAATTTTCCTTGCCCGGCACTCATGAAAAGGCGGCGGCGCACTACCTCCAGGCGCACCTGGCTGGATTCATGATCGGACGCTTTACCGGCTCGGCTATCATGCAGAAAGTTGCCGCGCCCCGGCTGCTAAGCTTGTTCGCCGGCGGCTCCTTGCTGTGCCTGCTGATTGTGCTTTTCGCCTCGGGTGTCGCGCCAGTATGGGCGATTGTTTTGCTCGGCCTTTTTCATTCCATCATGTTTCCGACAATTTTCGCGCTGAGCTTGAAGAATCTGGGCCCGTACACCAAGCTGGGATCGTCTCTGCTGGTCATGTCCATCATTGGAGGCGGGGTCGTCCCCTTGGTTATGGGCCGAATTTCCGATGCCTGGAATATCCAGCGGGCATTTGTGATTCCGCTGCTGTGTCATGCCTATATATTTTATTTCGCGATGTGGGGATATCGGCCCGCCGCGGCCGCGAACGCGGGCACAACCTTGGCTTTTCCCGCAACAGAGGCCGAATGAAACGTTTCTGCCTGACCCTCGACTTAAAACGCGATCCCAAGCTGATCGCCGAATACAAGCGGTATCACGAAAAGATATGGCCCGAGATCACCCGCAGCATCAAAGATTCCGGCATCGAGGACATGGAAATCTATCTGCTCGGTACACGCATGTTCATGATCATGGAAGTAAACGAGTCTTTCTCGTTCGAAGCCAAGGCCAAGGCTGACCAACTCAACCCGAAAGTTCAAGAATGGGAAGGGCTCATGGGAACATTTCAGAAATTGTTGCCGCAGGCCAAGCCCGGCGAGAAATGGCTGCTGATGGAACGCGTTTTCAAGTTGGAAGACTAGATTATGCCGGTTTATTTCACCGCCGACTTTTTTCGCTTTCTCGCTCGCCTCAAGCGCAACAACAATCGCGACTGGTTCCTCGCGCACCAGGATGAATTTGAAACCAGCGTGCGTCAGCCGGCCTTGCGCTTTATCACCGAGTTCGCCGCGCCGCTATCCGAAATTGCGCCACATCTGGTCGCCGATCCGCGCCCCTCGCGCGGTTCCCTGTTCCGCATCTACCGGGACGTAAGATTCTCACACGACAAGCGCCCTTACAAGACTCACGTCGCCATGCGCTTTTCCCATCGAGGCAAGGATGTTCACTCTGCCGGCTTTTATCTTCACCTTGAACCCGGAGGCTGTTTCGCCGCGTCCGGCCTATGGCGCCCCGAACCGCCAACGCTGCTCAAGGTTCGAAGCGCCATCGTGTCGCGTCCCCAGGAATGGCGTGCGGTCCGCAAGCTACTCAACTGGGACGATGCCGGCAAACTCCGGCGTCCGCCGCGCGGCTTCCCTGCCGATCACGAATTCGTGGAGGACCTTAAGCTTCGTGATCTCGGGACTTCCATCGACTTCACCGAGAAGCAAGTTTGCGGTCCCCGGTTCATGTCAGACTTCGTAAGTGCTTGCCGCACTATGTCGCCGCTGGCCGCATTTCTCAGCAGAGCCGTCGGACTGAAGTTTTAGGCGAACCCGGGGAGGAGTCCTCTGTAGATGGCCATTCCAACCACGGAGTCCACTCCCATGCGATGCAGTTCGTCAATTTCTTCTTTCGACCGAATTCCGCCCGCCGCAATCAGTTGCCTAGTGGTGGCCTCTCGCAAAGGCCGAATCACATCCTGCGGGAATCCTTGTAACAGACCTTCCGTTTCCACGTGTGTATAGAGAAATGCGCCACACCAGCGATCGAGCGCTTGCACCATCTGGAGTGGGCTGACGTTGGTCACTCTGCGCCATCCGTGGATCGCCACGCGATCGCCAATCGCATCGAGTGCGAAAACCAGCCGGCTAGAACCGACCGCCTCAGCTATCTTCTCCGCGAAGTCTTTATGCAGTTGGTCTTCGGCAAATAGCGCTGATCCGATAATGACCCTTCGCGCTCCCGCCGCGAGTGCACCCTCTGCAGCCGCCACAGAACGGATGCCTCCACCAACCTGGCACGGAAGTTTTCGTGCGAATTCTCTGATTAAGCCGACATTGTCGCCGTTACCAATGGCGGCGTCGAGATCAATCAGCTGCACCAGAGGATACTTCGAGAAGCGAGTCACCCACACCTCGAAGTCGTCGAACTCCAGCGCCTTCCGCTTGCCCTGAACCAGTTGCACAATCTTGCCGCCCATCAAATCGATCGAAGGGATCAGCACGGCAACCTCATGGGAATTCCCTGAGTGGCAACGTGTTGCTTAAGGTCCGTGAGACGGCCGAAACCGTAGTGAAAAATCGACGCTGCCAGAGCGGCATCGGCGTGCCCTTTACGGAATACTTCGACAAAATGTTGTGCGCCGCCCGCCCCCCCAGAAGCAATTACCGGGATTCGAAGGGAGTCGGCCGCAGCACGCGTCAGATCGCAATCGAATCCCGAGCCCGTGCCGTCGCGGTCCATCGATGTCAACAGGATTTCGCCCGCGCCGCATGACTCTGCTTCTTGAGCCCAGGCTACCGCGTCGCGCCCGGTTCCCGCACGCCCCCCATGCGTGAACGCCTCCCACCGCGTGGCGTCGTCGGAGCGCTTGGCGTCAATTGCAACGACCACCGCCTGCGAGCCAAAGCGTTCCGAAATTCGCGTGATCAAAGTTGGATCGGCAAGCGCGGCAGAATTAATGCTGATCTTGTCCGCGCCTGCCGAAAACACCGCGGCCGCATCCTCCAGCGTGCGAATGCCGCCGCCCACCGTAAAAGGAATAAACAGTTGCCTTGCAGCCCGGCGCACGGTATCGAGCAGCGTGCCGCGCCGTTCGTGCGCCGCCGAAATATCCAAAAGAACGACTTCGTCCGCTCCCGAGGCGCTATGCGCCTTCGCCAATTCGGCCGGATCCCCAGCGTCGCGCAGATTTTCAAACTGTACGCCCTTCACGACGCGCCCTCCATCCACGTCCAGGCAAGCGATAATGCGTTTCGTAAGCATGTCAGAGCGCACAAAAATTGCCCAGCAACTTCAATCCAATCTCCCCGGATTTTTCGGGATGAAACTGCACACCAAACAGATGATCCCGCTCCACTGCCGCTGAAAAACGCCCGCCATATTCGCAGCACGCGGTCGTCGTATCGCTCACCGGCGCACGATAAGAGTGCGTGAAGTACACAAAGGCGGACGAAGGCACGCCGCGCAGTAGTCGTGAGCCCGAGCCAACCTCAAGCTGGTTCCACCCCACATGCGGCGATTTCACACTGGCGGGAAAGCGCTCGCATTCCCCCGCCAATATGCCCAAGCCCAGGGTCTTCGGGGATTCCTGGCTGCGCTCAAACATCCACTGCATGCCCACGCAGATGCCAAGAAACGGAATTCCGCGGCCGATGGCGTTCGCAATCGCATCCTGCAAGCCTAGCCGACCGAGCGCTACGGTAGAAGCAAAGTGACCCACGCCAGGGAGCACGATTTTTGACGCTTTTGCCACCTGCCCAGGATCGGAAGTAATCGCGCACTCGGCTCCCAGCCAGTCCAGCGCTTTCTTCACCGAAACTAGATTGCCGGCGCCGTAGTCCACGATCGCGATCATCACAGCACTCCCTTGGTGCTCGGCAGGAGCCGCGCCATGCGCCGGTCGCGCCAGCAAGCCGCGCGCAGCGCCCGCGCAAAAGCTTTGAACAACGCCTCAATCTTGTGGTGGCTCGATCGGCCATAAAGCACACGCACATGGACATTGGCCCGCGCGCCCCGGGCAAAACCCTCAAAGAAGTCATACACAAGTTCCGCTTGCAGGTCGCCAACCAGACGCGTGCGCACCTGGGTATCGACCACGGCGGCGCTGCGTCCGCAGAAATCCACGGCGGCCATTCCCATGGTTTCGTCCATCGGCATCAGAAAATATCCTGCCCGCAGGATGCCACGCTTGCTGCCCAGCGCCTTATCGAATGCCTGCCCGAGAACAATCCCTACATCCTCCACGGTGTGGTGCTGGTCCACGTCGAGGTCGCCGCGCGCCTTCAGCTTCAGATCGAAGCCCCCATGATGCGCGAACAGCTCCAGCATGTGATCAAAGAATCGAATGCCGGTAGACACCTGGTAGTGCCCGCGCCCTTCGATGGTGAGCGAGATCTGAATCTGCGTCTCTTTGCTGACGCGTTTGATCCTTCCCTTTCTCATCGCCGCGACGCTCCTTGCGCAATGCCCAGCTGTTCGCAGGTTTCCTGAAGCGCGGTGAGCAAACGATCTGCATGCTCGTGCGGACCGAGGGTAATACGCACACATCCTTCACATCCATGGTCGCTCGAACGGTCGCGGACCAGGATGCCGCGCCGCCGCATGTGCTCGACGAAAGATGCCGCCGCGCCCACTCTCGCGAGTACGAAGTTTGCCTGGCTCGGCCAGAATTGAACTCCGAGGGCTTCGAGAGCTCGCTCCAGACGCGCACGTGACTCGCGAACCTCGCTTACATACTGCCGAATATAAGTCTGATCGCCGAGCGCCTCCGGCAGGCAAGCCAGCGCCACCGCATTCACGTTATAGGGCGAACTGACCCGCCGCACCGCGCGCATTTGATCCGCATCGCCAATCAGCGCCCCTACGCGCAAGCCAGCGAGTCCATACGCCTTGGAGAACGTGCGCGCCACAAACAGGTTCGAGATCCCGTTCCGCGCTGCCAGCATGCTTTGCCCGTAGAATTCAAAGTAAGCTTCATCCACGAGCAGCGCCGCTTCCGGCGCTGAGCGAGCAATTCGCAGCAGATCTCCCGCGGGCGCAACCGTTCCAGTCGGATTGTTTGGATTGGCAATCGCGATCAGTCGCGTGCGCGGGGTAACCCGCGTACACAGATCATCGGCAGAGAAAGAAAACTCCTTGGCTGCAGGAACACTGATGAGTCGCGCTCCGGCCGCCATCATATATATCCGATACATCGAATACGTGGGCACAACGATCTAGCGCTTCGTCGCCGGGCTCAAGGTAGGTCTCGCAGAGCAAGTGGATCGCTTCGTCCACGCCGTTGGTCAATAGCAGTTCTGCAGGCGCAACCCTTAGGAACTCAGCCACCACCGCTTCCACGGGCTCGCGCTCGGGATACCTCGCAAGTTGTTCCGCATCCACTTGCCGCAATCGCTCGAGCACTCGCGGAGAGCACCCAACCGTATTCTCGTTGAAATCCAAACGCAGGCCATTTCGTCCAGCCAAGGGCGGATGATACGAAGGCAGCGTGCTCACTGCGTCCCGTGGACTAAGCATGTTCGCACCTCACCCGGATCGACTGCGCGTGCGCAGGCAATCCTTCAGCATTCGCCAGACATTCCACAGCCGGTGCAATCCGGCGCAGCCCCTTGGCAGAAAGCTGCTGCACCGTAATAACCTTCACAAAATCCAACACGCTCAGACCTCCTCGAAATCGCGCCTGCCCCGAAGTTGGCAACACATGGTTGGGGCCGGAAGCGTAATCGCCTGCCGCCTGCGCCGAATAATTCCCCACGAAGATCGAGCCTGCATTCTGAATAAACGGCAAGTCGTCAGCCTCAACGGTAATGTGTTCAGGCGCAATATGATTAGACCACGCTCGCGATTGTTCGCGCGACGCCGCGACAAGTATCGCGCCCCGCGCTCGCAGAGATTCCTTTGCAATCGGATTCCCTTTCGTCAGTTTCGTCGCACTCAGCATCACAGACCGCGACAACTCCCGCGAAGTCGTGATAAACAAAACCAGCGTCTCAGGATCATGCTCGGCCTGCGCCACCAGATCGGCTGCAATAAATTCCGGATTGCCCGAGTCGCTCAAAACGACGGCTTCCGTAGGCCCAGCCAGGAAATCAATTCCACAGTCGAATGAGACCAGCTTCTTCGCTGCCGTCACATAGGCGTTCCCCGGCCCCACAATTTTGTCTACCCGCGGAATACTGTCGCTCCCATACGCCAATGCCGCGACGGCCTGCGCGCCGCCCACGCGATAAAACTCTCGCACGCCCAGCATCGCGGCTGCAGCCAGCATTTCCGCCGACGGTCTGGGTGACACCACGCGAGTGTTCTGCACCCCCGCGACCTGAGCCGGAATCACGGTCATCAGCAAGCTTGAAACCAGAGGATAGCGTCCGCCCGGCACATAGCATCCCACAGACTCCAGAGGTCGCACTATTTGCCCCACCGAAATTCCGTCCCGAGTCCGCATCCAGTTTTTGGGTTTTTGCCACTCGCAAAAATCGCCGGATGTTCTGCGCGGCCTGCCGCAAAGACTTGCGCAACACAGGAGGGATCGTTCGCCAAGCCGCCGCCATTTCCTCGTCGGACACTCGCAAAGATTGTTGCGGAGCCAGCCCGTCCCAACGCTCCGCATAACGCCGAAGCGATCGATCCCCGCCGCGGCGGACGCCCTCAATGATCCGCCGCACTCGCGGTTCCAGGCTGCTGATGCCGGAATCTCGCCGGGCGAGACGCTCCACAAGGACGTCGGCCTGGCGGCCCGAGACGATCCGCATCAGAGCACCACCTTATTCAGCGGGTACTCTACGATGCCTTGCGCCTGCGCCTCTTTGAGCCGGGGAATCACATTCCACGCAGCTCCTTCATCGATCACCGTGTTCACTGCCAGCCAGTTCTCGTCGCTCAGATGAGAGATCGTCGGCTTCTGCAGCGCCGGCAACACTGCCAGCACCGCCGCCAGGTTTTCCTTCCGGACATTCAGCATCAATCCCACGCGGTCTTGCGCTTCCATTGCCCCTTGCAGCATCAGAGCCAGATTGTCGATCTTTCGCCTTTTCTCACGATCGGCATACGAACATTTGTTCGCGATCAACTGCGTATTCGATTCCAGTACCGTCTCCAGAACGCGAAGCCGGTTAGCTTTTAGCGAACTGCCAGTCTCGGTCACTTCGACAATGGCGTCCGCCAGCATGGGTGGCTTGACTTCCGTGGCTCCCCAGGAAAACTCCACCCGCACCTCGATGCCTTTCTTTACGAAATAATCACGCGTGACTTTCACCAGTTCAGTGGCGACAATTTGTCCCGAGAGGTCCTCCGCTCGCTGAACCGAAGAATCTTCCGGTACCGCCAGCACCCATCGGACTTTGCCACGGCTGCGCTTGGCATAAATCAAGTCGCTCACCGTGACCACTTCCAATCCGCTCTCGATTACCCAATCAAGCCCTGTCAAACCGCAGTCAATCGCGCCGTGCTCCACGTAGCGAGCCATCTCCTGCGCCCGGATCAACATGCAGTCGATATCCGGATCAGCCGTGCTGGCGAAATACGATCGCCCATTGGTGTAGGCCGGAAGACCGGCTCGCGCGAATAACTCTAAAGTCGCCTCCTGCAGGCTGCCCTTGGGAATTCCGATGCGGAGCTTCATCGCGTCTCCTTTAAAACATTTGTTGTTGTTTGCGGCGAACTTTGGGAAATGGCCTCCGTGAAACATGATCGAGTGCCGCGATGGCAAACCATTCCCGCTCCCTCCACCTCGACGCGCAGCAGCAGCGTGTCGCGGTCGCAATCCGTGTGGGCAGAGACCAATCTCAACCGGTTCCCCGAAGTCTCGCCTTTCATCCACAACTTTTGGCGTGTCCGGCTGAAGAACGTCACATATCCCTCCTTCAGCGTACGCTCCCAGGCCTCACGATTCATAAAGCCCACCATCAGGACTTCTCCGTCGGAGCAATCCTGTATCACGGCGGGGAGCAGTCCGCTCATTTTGTCGAAGTCAAATTCTGCACTCATACTCATGCCTCCTCTCTCAGACAAACAAAAAGCCCGCTGAGCGTTGTCGCGTCAGCGGGCCGAAACTCCTGAAAAGTGCGGTTTAGATCAAGTTTGCAATCTCAGGTGCACATCGCCGCCGTCGCGCTACGCGCATGATGGTGATGGCGGTGATGGAAATGAGACAACATACATCAAGTAGACTACGAGAGCAGTCCGCCCCAGTCAATGAGTCACAGGATCGAGCCACCACTATTTTTTGAATTCGGTGGATTGGAATTTTGCATGCTCCCTAGAGCAAGCAGCACCCCAGGCTTTTACGGGGTAGTGGCGTAACTTGAAAAGGTTGTCATTCCGAAGCGCAGTTTTATCGCGCGAGGAATCTGCTTTTGCCCGGCCAAAGCAGATTCCTCACCGGCAAGGGACGCCGGTTCGGAATGACAAAATGAAATGTTGTTCAATACCCCCCACGCCTTTACGAACCCGCCTTGATCTCAGCGGCCTTGCCCTCGTGGTAGACGATCACCAGCGGCTTTCCTCCATTCGGATAGCGCACTGTCTTTTGATAAGAACTGTCTCCTGCATCCGGTACTCCCATGCCGATCGCAAAATCGGCCTGCATCTCGTTCATTCCCGCCTTCACTTGATGCTGCTCGATCGCTTGCCACACATCCGCCGGCCAGTGCTTGTACAGGTCACGCGGATCTTCCACGAAGAACATCTCGTCGGAATAAATCTTGTATTGCTGGTCCGCCTCAAACCCAATCGGCACCGCGTATACCTTCCCGTCTTTTTGAAACACGGCCATTACCTGCAATCGTTGGCCCGCGCCCGGGGGCTTCGCCGTGACTGCATCTTTAATCTCCAGCTTCTCGATCGGTAGCAGCAGCCCCGCTTCGTGCGCGAAATCCACCTGCTTATTCGCCGCGTCGTACGGATAATAGGTATAGCGATATCCCTCCTTCACCCACACCGGTTGCAGGATAAGCTGCTTTGCGCTCTTCAGATCATAAGGATGAAGCTTCTTGGGATTGACGTAGTAGTCGGGATTGGAATAACCCACATTCGCCGCCTGCTTCTGTTTCTCGGCCGCGAGCTTGTCTTCATGGCGCTGATACAAAATATAGCCCGCCCGCAATCCCGCGACAACCATCGCGAGCAGCAGCGCAAGTTGCAGCCTTTGCTTGGCCTCTGGACTCATCATGGGAAAACTGTATCAAGTTTCTGGCCGCAACCTTCGAGGATCCGCTATAAGGTAAACTGGAAGAGAGGTTTTTTCAAAATGCCAGCCATCACCGAACAAGATGTCCTGAGCGCTCTGAAGAGTTGCTACGATCCCGAGATTCCGGTCAACATCGTCGACCTTGGCCTGATCTACAAAGTAGATTTCGCCTCTGCAGCCGCTGAAGAAACGAAGCAGGACGTTACCGTCGAAATGACCCTCACCGCGCAAGGCTGCCCCGAGCATGTCAACATCAGCGCGCAGGTTAAGTCCCGCATCGAGCAGTTGCCCGGCGTCAGCAACTGCACCGTAAATGTTGTGTGGAGCCCGCCTTGGACCCCTGAACGCCTCAGCCCAGACGCCAAAAAACAACTCGGCATCGAGTAGCGGCTGGATTAAAACGTACCTTCAAGGGCCTTTCCTCAAAGATTGCCAGGAAAACCGGGAGGCCGCAAAGAAATTCCTTCGCATTGGTTTTCTTGGCGGCCTTTGCGGCTTTTCTCCGCGACCTCTGCGGTCAAAATTCCCAACGGTACTATCCTCCAAACTCCTCCCACGCCCCGGCAGCCCCGCGCCCCGCCGCTTCTGTAATCCGCTTGCCGGCTTGGCCAGCCATATCCATTACACGCATGCCGCGTTCGAAGTAATCGGGCAACGATCGCCGCATGGTTTCGAACTGTTCCGGGTATTCCGCGGCCAGCATCGCCAAACTAGCGCCTGTGGCCAATACGCCGGCTGAATATCGTTTCTTCATGAACAAAATAGCAGCCGCGCCGGCCGCACCGAGCAAGAGCGCCTTTTTCCATGAGTCCATGTTCTCCTCCTTACGACGATCTACGACGCTGACGTAGCTGCGCTGTATCAGCTGTGCAACCATCAGATGCCAAATCCTCCAGTTCCTTTGCATCCTTTATACTTCCTCGTTGCTGGAGGCACCTATGCCCGCGTCGCACCGCCACTTGACCGCATTCCTGCTCCTGATCGCCCTCTCTACAACCATGTCAGCTCAAACCAAGCCTCGCGCCCGCGATCTGGGCGTCCCTTTCGATGGAACTCCGGGCCCCAGCAATGCCATCACCGACGTGAGCGGTGTTGAGGTCGGCCACACCACGCTCATCTCCGGCGAAGGAAAACTCGAAACCGGCAAAGGTCCGGTTCGTACTGGCGTCACCGCCATCCATCCCCGTGGAAAAGCCAGCAATGATGCCGTCTTCGCCGCCTGGTTCACCCTCAATGGCAACGGCGAAATGACGGGCACCACCTGGGTCGACGATTCCGGCTTCCTCAATGGCCCCGTGATGATTACCAACACTCACAGCGTCGGCGTGGTTCGCGACGCCGTCATCGCCTGGAAGGTCAAGCACGGCACACCCGACATGGAAGGCTACTGGTGGTCTCTACCTGTCGTCGCCGAGACCTGGGACGGCTATCTTAATGACATTAACGGTTTCCACGTCAAGCCCGAAGACACCTTCCATGCTCTCGATTCCGCGCACAGCGGTCCCGTCGAAGAAGGCAACGTGGGCGGCGGCACAGGCATGATCTGCAATGAATTCAAAGGCGGCATCGGCACGTCGTCCCGCGTGCTTGACTCAAAATCAGGAGGCTATACCGTCGGCGTCCTAGTGCAGTGCAACTACGGCTCGCGCGAACAACTTCGCATTGCGGGCATTAACGTGGGCCGCGAAATTCCTGAGCACACGATATGGCAAAAAGACATTGGCTCCATCATTGTGGTCCTCGCCACCGATGCTCCGCTGATCCCCACACAACTCAAACGCATCGCGCGTAAGATTTCGCTGGGATTGGGCCGCAACGGGAGCTATTCCGGCGACGGTTCGGGTGACATCTTCCTCGCCTTCTCTACCGCGAATCCTGGTGCCGTAAGCCCCAAGGGACAGCACCAACTCACCATGCTCCCCAACGATTCGCTGGATCCCATTTTTCTGGCGACCGTCCAAGCCACCGAAGAAGCCGTGATCAACGCCATGGTCGCCGCCGAAACCATGACCGGCATTAACAATCACACAGTGATCGCCCTACCCCACGACCGTCTCCGTGAAGCCCTGAAAAAATACAATCGCTTAGTAAAGTGATCGTGGGCAACGCAGTCGCGGTCAGACTTCGTGTGCAACCTTCGTGTTTAATAACGCACGGCCGCAGCACTCTTTCGCGTTCTTTGCCAAAGAGCGGGATTTTAACTTTTGTATTCCCAAGGAAATCGTTCGTCTAACCAGGCCCGTAGCTCCCGCTTTCGCCCCGGTAATTCTCCAACTCAATTCCGAATCTTTTCAGCATCGACTGTAACGTCGTCCGCTTGATTCCAAGCCGGCTGGCAGCCCCATCCGCACCCGACAGCACCCCGTTCGTCTGTCGCAAAACCCGAACGATATGCTCCCGCTCCATTTCCGTAAGATTGTCTTCTCCAACTTCCTGAGGCGCATCCAATTCAACCGGGGGATCGGCCAGCACGTGGGTCTTGCTCAGGATAACCATTCTTTCGATCATGTTCTCGAGTTCGCGGATATTGCCAGGCCAGTTCCAATTCTGCAGCACCTTCATGGTTTCGATCGGGATGGTATCAATGGGCTTACCCATGCGTGCGGAATGCTTCCGCACAAAGTGGTGAACCAGGATTGGAATATCGGTTCGCCGCCGGCGCAATGCCGGCAACTCGATGGGAAAGACGTTGAGACGGTAGAACAGATCCTCGCGGAACTTTTTATTGGCAACGTCCTGATGCAGATCGCGATTGGTGGAGGAGATGATCCGCACATCGACGCGCAATGTTCGGACCCCGCCCAGCCGTTCAAATTCGCGGTCCTGCAGAACCCGCAGGAGCTTTGGTTGCAATACGAGTGGCAGTTCCCCGATCTCGTCCAACAACAATGTCCCCTTGTCCGCCAGCTCAATGCGTCCTATCTTCTGGCTCACTGCGCCGGTGAACGCTCCTCTTTCATGTCCGAACAGCTCGCTCTCCAGCAACCCAACGGGCACCGCGGCACAATTTAGTTTGATGAAAGTTTGATTATGGCGCGAACTGAGCGAGTGTACCGACCGTGCTACCAATTCCTTCCCCGTCCCAGTCTCCCCCAGTAGCAGAACGGTGGACTCGGTCGGAGCCACGACCCGCACATCTTTCAGCACATCGAGCAGCGCCGGACTTTGCCCGATAATTTCTTCAAACCCGAGCTCCGTCTGAATTTCACTTTCCAGATACGACTTTTCCTGCGCCAGCTTGTCCCGCGCGTCTTGCAGACGATCGGTCATCTCCCGCAGTTGCGCAATGTCCACCGAAGCGCCTGTAATTCCAATAACATTTCCGTCCGCGTCAAACAGGGGCTCAATGGAGACATCCAACGCGTAGGTCCTGTCGCCGTTCGGAATCATCATTTCCTGCCGTAGCGGCATTCCGGTCTTCAGAACCCGCCGTTTAAGTTCCTCCAGGCTTGCGCACTGCTTCGAGCCGAGGATCTCGGCATCAGTCTTGCCGATTGACTCCTGCTGCCAATCCTGGGGGTTGTAAATCCAGGTGTAACGTAGGTCGCGGTCCTGATTGAACACCGTAATCGGGGAATCCTTGAGCGCCACCCGAAAGCGCTCTTCACTCTTTACCAGCAATTGTTCCGCCTTTTTTTGCCCCTCGGCCGCCTTTACTTGCTCCGTCACATCCCGCTGAATTCCCCACGTCCGCACCAGTTTCCGGTTCTCCACAATCCCAATCATGCTGTTGCGAAACACTTTGCGATTGCCCTTGATATCCACTTCGTGCGACTCTCGCTCCTCCACTTTGAATCCTGACCGTATATATTCCCGAGTGAGTTCGATGTTGCGCGGATCGTCCATTTCCAGCATTTCCGACAGCCGCTTCCCGATAAGTTGCTCTCCCGACGTGAAACCGTACATCCTGGCGAGGGCATCGTTGCACTCTGCCATGTACGAGTCGAAGAGGATGTGTTGAACCAGTTCGTCCTCGGGCAAATCAATGGAGACGGGCGCATCCATTTCCTCGCGAAAGATCCCTTCCGAACTCTGCGTCACGAACCTGCGATAGTTTTCTTCTTGCCGCCGCAGCGCCTCTTCTGCCGCCTTGCGCTCGGTGATATCGTTCCCGAACGAGATTGTGGCCACGACCTCACCGTTAACTTCCACAACGCTGTTGCGCCATGAGATGTAACGCTCTTCTCCTGACTTGGTGAGAATCGGGTTCTCAAAGGTCTTGCCCGCTATACCTGCCACAAGACGGTCGAATTCAGCCCAAACCTGTGGAAATCGGTCTCTGGGCACCAAAATCGACCAACTCTTGCCCTTCAACTCTGCCAGGCTGTAGCCCGTAATTTCCTCGCCGGCGTCGTTTAGCAGATTGACGTTTCCCTGCGTGTCGAGCCCCAGGATGATGACGTTGGCGGTCCGAATCAGGTTTTCGGAAAACTCCCGGGCGTCTCGCAGTGCCTGCTCGGCGCACTGGCGCTCTATTATGTCGCGCGCTATTCGATCGGCAAAACTCATAGCCAATCCTTTGCTGTGTGGGGTCCCTGTTTCGTTGTCCGCGTCAGTCTCCGCCTATTGCACTTGGCAATCTGAGCAAAATTGATCACATTGTGCTATCTGGATCGTCGTCTCCGTTAGGTTGTCGAGCCACATCCGCCACGGGGTGCGAATGATTGGCTAGCCGGGGCTACGAAGATAGGTTGGCGGGGAAAGGACTCTAAAAGGATTCCAGGTAGAAGCGCGGCGGCCGGAAGCCCGACCCATGGCCTGCCGGTGCGGGCGTCACGCTTCGCTTGAGCAGTTCTGTGATTTCTGTTTCCAGTATCTGACTCTCTTCCGCCCAAAGCCGAGTAAACCGGAATGGCTGCATATATCCATGTGCGCCGCGCATCGGGAACAGCATCTCCGCTTGGGGACCCAAGACGGCCGAACCCATCTGAAACTTCAGCTCAACGCTGGCCCGCTCATCCACATACGCGGCAAGTTCCAGCAGCCCTCCCGTGATGGAGAGCTGATGCAGTTTCGCTGGAATACGCCGAAGATTTTCCAGCTCAATCAGGACTGAAACACTTCCGCGTAGACTTACGCGGGGCGCGCGTGTTCGTGACCGCGGTTGGGGGAAATCTGTCATTAACGCTTCTAAGATTAACGCTTCGAATCCTTCACGGACGCAAACCAGGCACATGGGAGCAACTATCCCCTTGCAACCCACGTTCGATAACTGCTATCAGCAGCCGATCCGTCCGCCGCATATCTTTCCAGTCGTACTCATACGCCGTTCCACAAGCCAGGCATATCTGGTAGTGGCGGCCGTCATCGTCGATGCGCGGCCACGAGAATCGATGCGCGCAACCTCGGTGCAGAAGCTGTTTTAAGAAATTCAATGGGTCACCACCTGGTTTCGGGTTTTCCAATGCTCCAGCCACCGGGAGAAAAACGGCTTCGGGCGAGGGCCAAGCATTTCGTGCAGCGCAGACAAGAGAATGTTTGGAGGTTGTGATTTCGAGAGAAACGAATCCACGGACTTCAACTTGTTCTTCGGCAGCGGTTCAAAGGCCGACAAAAGCATGATCGGGACGTGCGAGTTGATGCGTTTCATTTTCGCTGCAACCACGTCCCCATTCATGCCAGGCATTTGATAGTCGAGGACCACTGCGTCCACCGCATGCGAGCGAAACAGCTTTAATCCTTCGTCGCCGCCGCTGGCCTCCAAAACCTGATAGCCACTCTCTTCGAGCAGCATCTTGCGCCCAATAAGCCCGTTCCAGTGATCGTCAATGCAGAGAATGGTTGCCTTTGCGCGAGACATGACTTAGCAACTTCCGTTCCGGCCAGATTTGATTTGGTTCAGCAGCGTAGCTCATCAGCAAGCTCCATTGCTGGACTTCGAAGTGGTGGGCACATTGATTCTGCCCGTTGCCTCGCGCACTTTCAAATTACGAATGGGCACTCCCGCACCAGTTACCCTGGCCCCTTTTCCAAAATCGGGAGACCACAAAAACAAAAAGGGCGAGCCCTATGGACTCGCCCGAAACTCTCGTGGAGACGTAACTTGTTACGTTTCTGCTACCAGCTCCGCGAAACTCTCAATGCTGCACCGACCCCACCAGATCATTCTTCATCACATTAATTTCCACTCGTCCCCCGGCGCTATGCTTCGCCATGGTCCCATCCGAACCAACCGCGGGCGCATTTCCCATGCTCATTACATAAACCCGGTATACCGGGATCTCATGGTTGAGCACCAGGTACCGCACCACCGAATCTGCCATCTTCCGCGAGCTTGCGATGGCCGCCGCGCCGCGACCGGGGGCAAATCCCCGCACTTCGATGATGTAGCTCCGCTGGTCCTTCAGCGATGCGGCCATCTCATCCAGCGCATCCTTCGCGGACTTGCTTAAAACTGTCTGGCCGGGACGGAATCTAATTTCCGTTTGCGCTCCCGTTTTATATTGATCGATGTTGCCGACCATCTGTTCGACCGTTGCAACCCGAGTCGAGGCCTGAGTCGCACTTGTCTGCGCCATCTGCGCTTTATTGCTCGCATCCGTCGCATGCTGGTCCGCCAAGTTGACCTTTTCCGACGCCAGCTGTATACCCTGCTGGGCGCGGGTGTCCACATCCCTGATCGTCTTGCCGTTTTCCGAGGTCAACTCGTCCAGTTCGTTAAGGCGGTCCCGAATCGGCCGCACTTGCCGCTGCACATACTTCTTGTTGGCGAAAGGATGAGTGACGAGATTGACTAGGTTGGGATCGTCCCCATCCCAAAAGTTCGTGGGAGTCGGAGGTGGGATCGGTTCTCTATCGCGGGTGCTCGCGCTTGAAGACGCAGGCGTCGCTTGATCTCCAGTGGCTGCCGGCTGCGCGCTGGACGTTGCGTTGGTTTGCTGCGCCACCGCCGGAACTGCCAATGCGGTGGACAACAGTAGGGTCAGGAATAGGTAGCGTTTCATTTTTCGACCTTCTCCAAGTGGCGCATCCGGGAGTACTCCCGCCAGACGCGCGTCTTCCATCTCGTATGACCACCATCGATTGTGCACTTAGCGGGCCAAAGCTGCAAGCTCTACATCAACAAGCTACCACGTCTTTGCCCCCAATCCATGCAACATGTATGCAGAAGTCTTCATCTTTGAGAACAATCTAGGGAACATTCCTCGACCGCATCGGCCTGCTCGCAGATTCGGTAGTAGGCCTAGGAGGTTGCGGAAAAAGTCCGATTTTGCGTTTGTTTTGAAAGGGTACGCGGCTTCAGCCGCGCCGTAAGTGCTGCAAAATAGATGCCGGCCTTTAGCCGCTGAGGGTCGTATCCGCCTCGGGACCAGAACCAAGGCTGTAAGGGACCCCCGCCCCATAGGTTCCTACAGCAAACACAGTAAGGATTTCCAGCCTTCCCCATGATAAAAACCCGAGTCAGTGTCCGCTTCCCTGCGGTCCTAGCGTTTGTCCGTAAGGCCTGGCAGTTAAAAGCCCGGAACGTCGAACGTTAGAACCGGCAGGCTCCTGAATCGAATCCGAGTGATGCCACCACCCGAGATTGGAGAATGAGTAATGCGCGCCAAAGAGAAAGTCAAAGTCAATGTGCTGATGGTAGACGACCAGCCTGCCAAGCTCCTCACCTACAAAGCTATTCTCGGCGAGTTGGGTGAAAACCTCATCTCAGCCACCTCCGGCAATGAGGCGCTGGAAATCCTCCTGAAGAATGATGTCGCCGTCGTCATTACCGACGTCAGCATGCCGGGAATGGATGGCTTCGAATTGGCCGATACCATCCGCCAGCATCCGCGCTTCCAACAGATGGCCATCATCTTCGTGTCGGCTGTGTGTCTCAGCGATCCTGATCGGCTCAAGGGTTACCGAACCGGCGCGGTGGACTATATTTCTGTGCCCGTCATTCCTGAAGTCTTGCGCGCCAAAGTTTCGGTCTTTGCCGAGTTACACCGCCGTGCGCTGCAGCTGGAAGGGCTGAATCGCGAACTCCGTCGTCTTTCCAACAGCCTGCTCGCCGCCCAGGATGACGAACGCCGCCGCATCGCCCGTGACATGCATGATGGCTTAGGCCAGGAACTCACCGCCGCCAAGATGGTTCTGGACGGATTCCTTCTACAAGACGAGTCTGCAGACTCCCCGAAAACCCTGGCCGCCGCGGATGCCAGCGCCATGATCGATCGCGCCCTTCAGCAGGTCCGCAGCATTTCACATCTTCTCCACCCTCCTCTGCTGGATGAGGTCGGTCTCAGCTCCGCCATCGCTTGGTTCCTCGAGGGAATCACCAAGCGTACCGGCGTCGGAACCTCACTGGATCTTAAGCCGCGCGAATTCCCCAGATTTTCCCGTGAATTGGAAACAACTGTGTTTCGCATCGTCCAGGAGGCCCTGAACAACGTGTTCCGCCACTCTGGAGCGCGCAAGGCGTCGGTTGCGCTAAGCCATTTCGCCGGCTTACTGAGTATCACCGTCCGTGACGATGGCAAGGGTATCAGCTCCAGTGTGGCAGAGTGCCGGCCCGGCAGCATAGGCGTCGGTGTGGCGGGCATGCGCCAACGGGCAAAGGAGTTCGGTGGGAATCTACAGCTGGAAAATTGTTATCCTGGCACGCAGGTTCTGATCACCATCCCAACGGACGACTGCATTCATCGAGACTTGGCAGCCCCGCCCGAAACCCGCGAATCGCCTGTAGAGCCGGCAACGGCTCCGTTGCGGCTGGGCTCAGTCCCGCTCCCTGGGCCGGTGACTTCCCCGTCTCCAACCCTCCAATCGGTATCAGTGTCGGTTGCTGTTTCAAACGACACATCCAACAGTAGCCCAGCACAGTTCCCCTTATGACGCCATAATCGCATCCGGTGGATCGCCAAATTGGGAAGTGTACAGAGTCCCTCTTCGGCCTCCATCGTCACCGCATACACTTCAGAGGACTCTAAAGAGGCATCCTGAAACTTATTTCCCTTCCAGACGAATATCCCCCACCCCAACGTGCGCCCGCAGTTCGTACTTCCCTTCTCCGTGATACTTTAACGATTTGCCCAGCCAGCCGCTGGTCTCACCGTAGCCATCTCCACTGACATCGCCGATACCGGCGCTCGCATTCACCAGCCGGTATCCCGCGCGCCCGTTTGACACGCGGATGTCGCCGACACCCAGAGTCAGATCCTTATCGCCCTCGACGTCTTCCACAGTCACGTCGCCGACTTTGTCATGCACATCGAGACTCGCCTTTTCCGGCACTTCGAGCTCGACATCAAACTGCGTGTTGCCGCCGGACGGCGCGTGAAATTCAATTGTGGCATCGTTGCCGTGCACGTAGAAATCCACATGCGCGTCTTTGACGTTTCTCTCATGACTCGACTTGACGGTGTAGCGCAGGCTGATCTTGTTGGAATCTCCGTGCCGGATGTGCATGTCCCCCACGCTCAGGCGCACGTGCACAAAACCGCCGGCAACAAACTCGCGGCTATCGCTGTGTGTTTCTTCGTAGTCCCAGTCCTTAGCCGCGTACAAAGGCGTAGCGCACATCGGAACCAGAAACAAACACAACAGCATTGTCTTATGAAGCAGACTCATGCCAACCAGCGGCCTATCGGGCACGGAGCACCTCCCGGGGCAAGAACGCCTGATAAGGGTACGGGGACGGAATGGGCAAAGTTCCCGAAATCTAGATTGAGCTCCGGGGCAGCTCAATTCCCGAAGTCGGCCACGCCATCCCACACCAGTTGGACAGCAATAGCCAGAATCAGAAAGCCAAAGATCTTATTGATCGCGCCCACCGAGCCGGGACCAAGTCGCCGCACCATCGGTCCCCCGAGAACGAAGAAGAGGATAACGCTAAGGGCGATCCCTGCGACCCCGATGACCATCCCCATATAGGCTGCCGCATTGTCCACATGTGCCGCCAGCGCCATCACGACTCCGATAGCTCCCGGCCCGGACATCAGCGGCATGGCCAGCGGAGTCAACGAAATATCCTCTTTGCTTTCGGCCTCGTGACTCTCTGCCGGAGTAATGCGTGCCGTCGAAGTCACCATCCCCCACGCGGTGTTGGCCACGATGAGTCCTCCGGCGATCTGCAAAACCGGCAGCGAGATACCGAAGAAGTGCAGCACGAAGCGTCCGAAAGAATAGAAAAGTCACCAGGATGACGAACACCCACACTCCGGTCTTGAACGCAGTACGACGCCGTTCCTGCGGACTCCAGTTCGCCGTCATGGTGAAAAAGATAGGGATGCCGCCGAAGGGATCGACAATCGGAAAGAGGGCAAGAAAAGTGGCCGCCGCCGAAGAAGGAAGCGTGCGCAGGAATTGTCCCAGAGCGTGAGCGGAAGTCATGTCGAAATTAACTCGCGTTAAACGGATTGATGATGTCCACGCCCAAATGTCTGAAATCTTTTTCGTTACGGGTGGCGACCGTGAGCTCGTGCAGACGCGCAGTTGCGGCGATCATGACGTCATACAACAAGTGATCTTGTTGATCCACCATCATGCGTGCCATCTCGCGAAACGAATGACCGTCCACGGGCAACACGTTCGACGAGTCTTCTAACTCATCGACCCACGCTTCAATCTCTCGAGCCTTGGTTGCATCTTGTCTCCGGGTGCGCTCAATCCCTTCCTGCAACTCACCGAGCGTAACCGCCGAAAGACAAATCTGTTCGTCTCGCAAACCCATGAACCAGGCCAGAACGGCACCGTGAGGCTTCGGTTTGTGAATCTCAGAGATTATATTTGTGTCCAGCAGATACCGCGTCACTTGAACTCCACTGGAGGCCTCAACTTCAACTGTCTGCGCGGACGAATGACGTTTGTGAAGCGGGGGCCGGACAGCAGCGATTCCTTAATCCCGGTCCGGCGCGTCCTCTGCATGCGCCGCCACTCCTCGATAGGAACGAGCACGGCCGCCTCCACTCCGCGCCGCGTCACCACCTGAGGCCCTTTTTCAAGTGCCGCGTTCAGGAAGTCGCTAAACCGGGCTTTTGCGTCTTGCAACTGCCAGGAGCTCAATTGGCGTCCTTCGTTGCCCATGAAGCTATTTTATTGACTAGTCATCTGACTAGTCAAGTGCCGATTTATCGATATCCTTCCAGCGCTTTTGCCGCGCGGTCGAGCGCAGCCGCGAGCGTTGCTAACTGCTGCCTCGCCCGCTCGCTATCGCCCTTGTCCAGAGCCTCATTCACTCCAGGAATTACCACCGCGGCATAACCCGTATATTCCCCCGGCGCATAAATCACGTGGCGAAACCACGGACGATGCGGCAGCCCTTGCGGCTCCAGCATTGCCCGTTCAGCCCCGCGCAGCGCCAGGTTCAAGCGCGCCGCATCCGTCGGGGGATTCTTCTGCTTCGCCAGTATCTTCACGCCCGCGGCCTGAAAACGCCGAGCGGCCGCGTCCACGGCGTGAAAGTCGAGCGCGTGTTCCCCGAACTTGTCCTCCGCCCGCTTACGCGCGGCATCCAGATACATTGCAATCTCTTTTCCGTATTCCTCGTAGTCATAAGGCAAAACGTCGGTATCGGCCATCCGCACCGCTTCCAGTCCAAAGACCCGCGCCATCTCCTGTTCGTAAACAAAGTCCGGATCGCCGAACTTCTTGAACCAAGCGAAGTTATCGAACACCGAGTGATACACACCGTAAGCGCCCGTCGAACTCACATCGCTCGACGGTATTCCCAGATGCTGCAGGAACGCGGTGTAGTCCGACCCGCTGCCCAGGTCGCCCACCGGAACTTCGCCCTTCACCTGCGCCGCCGGAAGTCGACGGCTGTCTCCAATCGCCTCGGTAGGAGATTGCGTCGAAGGCGAGTCGGGTTGCGCCGCCTTCTGCCATGCTTCGTAAACCGTCCCACCCTTCGGACTCGGCACAACTTTCGTTACGTCGCGCAAAAACTGCTTCAAGCTGGGAACCGCCGACGCGCCAAACTTCGGCCCGGAAACGCCGACGTCCATATTGAAATACGCTGCCGCATTCGCCAGTTCTACCTCATGCTGTTCCACCCACTCGGTCGAGCCCATCAGGCCTTCTTCTTCTCCGTCCCAGCTGGCGAAGATCAGCGTGCGCTTCGGCCGCCATCCCGACTTCAGCAGGTCGCCCACGCCGTGCACCGCCTCCAGCATCGCCGCCGTCCCGCTGTTGGGATCCACTGCGCCATAGACCCACGCGTCGCGATGGTTGCCCGCGACCACCCACTCATCCGGCAAGTCGCGCCCCGGAGCGCGGCCAATCACATCCCACAGCGTGCGGAACTGATAGTCCTGCCGCAGATGCATCCTCAGCTTCGCCGGCCCCGGACCCACGTGATACGTGAACGGCAGCGCGCCCTGCCATTCGCGCGGCGAGTCCGGCCCTCCCAGATGTTGCAGCACCGGCCACGCATCGTGATAGGACAACGGAGTGACGGGAATCTTCGGCATCTGCGCCGACTGCTGCGGAGAAATGCGCTGCGACTCAGGCAGCGACGGCACTGACGCAACGCCCGGAGTCGTCGGATCTCCGGGAAATTCGAACATGTATCCCACCGACCCGCGCTGCACACCGGTATCCGGCCGCCACGGTCCTTCAGGATATTTATCGCCGCGCCGCCAGCCATCATCCGCCGGATCGGAGTAAATAATCACGCCCGCCGCTCCACGCTCCTGCGCCACGAATACTTTCACCCCGCGAAAGTTTTGCCCGTAGCGCACCAGCACGATCTTGCCGCGCACGTCGACCTTCAGCTTGTCCAGTTTCTCGAAGTCCTCAGGCGTCCCGTAATTGGCATAGACCACGTCGGCCTCGGCATCGCCCGACGGCGACATACCGTTAAAGGGCACAACCACCCGCGGGTCGTCCTGATAAGGATCGCCATCGACGCGCTCGCGTGTAGGCCCATGCATTTCGACGCCGGCGGGCGCGGTCATGTCGACCCGAATTTCCGCGGGATAGTTCATCCAGACTTTGTAGTCGACGATCTCCGTTTCGAGCCCGGCGTCACGAAATTTGCGGGCGACATAGTCGGCGGTGGCCTTGTCCTCAATGGTCCCCGCCATGTGCGGAACTTTTGTGAGGATGCGCAGATGCTCTTCCGCCAGCTTGGAATCGGGCACCGCGAGAAAGCGGGATTCCGTGGCCTGCTCCGCGGCCACGTCCCGAAAACCGAAGATTGTTGAAGTCGGGGTGGATGCCGGGGCATTGCCACCGACCGTGGATGAACCGCCAAGCAGGACGGCGAATGAAAGAACTACCGAAGAGATGAGTCTCATGAGCTCCGTGTGAAAGCTAGTAAGGTAGCACAGGGCTGGTTGCCAACACAGCAGCCCAACTAGTATTCGCCATCTATTCGCTATAAGCACCATTTTCACCAGATTCACCAGTTGGTGTCAAAGCGTGATATACTACCTTTATGAAGCGAGCGACGATGACATTTCCAGATGATCTGGCCGAAGCTATGGACAATTATGTCCGGGCCCAGGAAGCTACCGCCGGCATTAACGACAGTCGTCCAGGCAGCACTGCGGGAATATCTACGTGAGCGAGGATTTCTACGACACCTATCGCCCGTTGAAAATCGAACCCGTAGGGCGCAGCGACCGCAGTGACGTAAGCATAAACCACGATGCATATTTGGCGGGGATCAAGAAATGACACGTGGCGTGCTTGCGGATGCAGGGCCACTCTACGCAGCCGCCGACGCCAGTGACGCATATCACCAACAAGCCCGGAAAGAATTGAAGACACTGCAGAGCGACCGAGTGCAGATCGTGGTAGCTTATCCGACTCTGCTTGAGACGCACGCATTGGTGCTGTCTCGCATGGGGACAAGAGCAGCTCTGCTTTGGCTGAACTACATGCTCGATGCTGCTATGGTGAATCCTATCCCCGAGGACTACCGCCAGGCCATTGCGAAGGTCCAGGCGCTACCAGACCAGCAAATCTCACTTTTTGATGCCGCTCTAGCGTCACTTGCCGGGCGCCTGGAGTTGAAGGTCTGGACCTACGATCATCACTTTGACGTGATGCGCGCTCCCGTCTGGCGGTGAGGGCGTTCCCTCCCGCTCCGCCAGGGCCCGAAGCGAATTTCTGACCGAAGACATGACCTACCGGACCTGCCCCGTCCCGATAACTTCGTACTTGGACGAGGTCAACTCCGCCAGCGCAAAAGGCCCGCGGCAGTGCAGTTTCTGCGTACTGATGCCCATTTCGGCACCGAAGCCGAACTCCGCGCCGTCGGTGAAGCGGGTGGAGGCGTTCCAATAAACGGCAGCCGAATCCACGCCGCGCAGAAACTTTCGGGCGTTCGTCTCATCGCGGGTAACGATGGAATCGCTGTGCTTGGTGGAGTAACGATTGATGTGAGCGATCGCGTCCGCCACGTTGCCGACTACGGCTACCGCCAGACACAACCGCAGATATTCTTCATACCAGTCTTGCTCGCCTGCAGGCCCTACCTGCAATCCGCCAGCCAGTGCACGTACTTTGCCGTCGCCCCGCACTTCGACTCCTGCTTCGATTAGCTGCTTCACGATGCGCGGCACGTACTCCGCGGCGATACTCTCGTGAACGAGCAATTTTTCGGCGGCGTTGCACACCGACGGACGCTGCGTTTTAGCATTGATGACGATGAGGTCGGCCATGTCGAAATCGGCCGACTCGTCCACGAAGATGTGGCAATTGCCCGCTCCGGTCTCGATCACCGGCACCGCGGAATTTTCCGTGACAAACGCGATCAGTTCCGCGCCGCCGCGCGGAATGATGACGTCCACGAGTCCACGAGCTTTAATCAGCTCTTGCACCGACTGTCGCGTCGTCGAATCGAGCAGTTCGATTGCGCCTTCCGGCAATCCAGGAACTGCCGTCATAATCTCAACCAGGCGCTGGCTGCTCCGCGCCGCCTCCTTGCCGCCACGCAGGACAATGGCGTTGCCGCTCTTCAGCGCCAGGACCGCAGTATCTACGGTCACGTTCGGGCGCGACTCGTAGATAATTCCGATCACGCCAAGGGGAACGCGCACTTTGCGGATGCGCAGGCCGTTCGACTTGGTCCACTCCGCTAAGGTTTCGCCGATGGGATCGGGCAAGGCCGCGACCTCGCGTACACCGCGAGCCATGTCTTCGATTCGCCCCGAGGTAAGCAGCAGCCGGTCGCGCATCGCTCCTTCAAGACCGGCATTCTCCAAGTCCGCGCCGTTCGCCTCCAGGATGCTTTTTTCGTTCGCTTCAATCGCATCGGCAATCGCCAGTAGCAGCGCATTTTTTTCTTCCGTGGACAGCAATGCCAGCTTGGCGGACGCGCCGCGGGCGCGAAGCAATTTTTCCTGCGTTGAAGATGCGGCGATAGGAGTGGCGGCCATCTGGCGTTCTACTTGCCCTTGCGCGCCGGAAAATAAGTCCCAATCTTACATTCGATGCCCAGCGTGATGGCTTGCGGATGCCTTCCATTCACAATGGCCACCTGCACTCCGCCCTCACTGGCCAGCTTAGCGGCCCGAAGTTTCGAAATCATGCCGCCGCGGCCCAGCGAACTCTTGCCGTTGCATTGCGCTTCGAGAGCCGGAGTGAGCTTGCGAATCACCCGCTGCAGGCGCGGCTTCTTGCGGCCGTTGGGAACCATAAATCCGTCGACATTGGTCAGCAGCAGAAGCCAGTCTGCTTTGACGGCCCGTGGCCAGCAGCGAACTCAATTCGTCGTTGTCCCCAAAGGCGCCTTCCAATTCGCGTACCGAGACACTGTCGTTCTCGTTCACGATGGGCACGACGCCCAGCGCGAGCAACTCGGCAACCGCATTCTGCAGATTACGATAGCGCACCGGCGAAGTAAAATCATCGCTCGAAAGCAGCAATTGCGCGACTACCTTCTTGCCGAAGAACAGGCGCTCGTAAGTATGCATCAGTCTACTTTGTCCGACCGCCGCGCAAGCCTGCATGCGTGGAACATTGCCGGGACGCTTCTGCAGCGACAGTCCCGACATGCCTGCGGCGATCGCTCCCGAAGTCACGATCAGGTATTGGTTCTTCGCCAGGTCGAACTGATCGATCATGCCGCGCAGCAGGTTGATGTCAATCTTCCCGCCGGGAGCGATAAGGCTGGTGCCGACTTTGATGACCACTCGCATAGTTCGATTGGCTGCGCGCCAGGCAATAATTCTTCCGCTTGCCGCGAAACTCGGCTCGAAAAACCGCCCAGAGTAGTAGGACAACATCTCTATCCTGCCGTTAGAATGGCTTTCTTGGCAAGGTGATAAATCTTGCCAGATTGCCTCAATATGCCAGCTTCCAACGCCACCAGCCGTTTTTCCGATCGCGTAGAAAATTATGTTCGTCACCGGCCCGGATATCCTCCCGAGGCTTTGCATGTTCTGAAAAGCGCTTGTGGTTTGACGCCCAGCCACGTAGTGGCCGACATCGCCTCGGGCACCGGAATATGGACTCGCATGCTGCTAGAGAACGGAAATAAAGTTTTCGGAGTCGAGCCTAACGCCGAGATGCGGCAAGCGGGCGAGGGCCTGCTTGCCGGATTTCCAAGGTTCACCAGCGTTGCAGGAACTGCGGAGGCGACAACGTTGGCGGAGAGCAGCATCGATTTCGTTACCGCCGCGCAGTCGGCGCACTGGTTTCATCGCGCCCGGGCGAGAGGCGAGTTTCTGCGCCTCCTGAAGCCCGAAGGATGGCTGGTGCTGCTATGGAACGAGCGGCTTACGAACTCGACTCCGTTCTTGCGCGAGTATGAACACCTGCTATTGAGTTACGGCACCGACTACCAGGACGTGCGGCATGAGCGTACCACCGGCGCGGTGAATGAATTCTTCGACCCATCGCCATTTCAGGAACGCGTATTTGAGATGCGGCAGGAGTTCGATTATGCCGGCCTCGAAGGCCGGCTCCTGTCGTCCTCTTATGCTCCGGGCCCTGAGCATCCGAATCACGCGCCCATGCTCCGCGACTTGGAAGAGATATTCACAACGCACGCCATCGGCGGACGCGTGCCCTTCGACTACAAAACGCGAGTGTATTTTGGCCGCCTAAAGTGACGCGACCTGGAGAAAACGTGTCCGACGAGAAATCCTTTCACATGACCCCCGACGAATTCCGCCGCCACGGCCATGCCGTGGTGGATTGGATCGCCGATTATCACGCCCGCATCGAATCGTTTCCCGTACTCTCGCAGGTGAAGCCGGGAGAGATTCGCGCCGCTCTTCCGGCGAATCCTCCGGCGCACGGCGAGCCATTTGAAGCGTTGCTGAAAGATGTCGAGCAATTGATTCTGCCCGGCGTCACCCACTGGCAGTCACCGAATTTTTTTGCGTACTTCCCGTGCAACGCGTCGGGCCCCGGCATATTAGGCGATCTTCTCTCTTCAGGTCTGGGCGTGCAAGGGATGCTCTGGTCGACGAGTCCAGCATGCACGGAACTGGAAACGCATGTGATGGATTGGCTGGTCAGAATGCTGGGTCTGCCCGAGAAATTTCTATCGTCAAACACAGGTGGCGGCGTCATTCAGGATACCGCTTCGAGTGCGGCGCTCTGCGCCTTGCTGGCCGCGCGCGAGCGTGCCACTAATTACGCGAGCAATAAGAAAGGCTGCAACGGACGATTGGTCGTATACGTTTCAGCGCAAGCGCATTCTTCCCTGGAAAAAGGTGCAATGATCGCCGGCATCGGCGCGGAGAACCTGCGGCTGATCGAAGTCGACGAGAATCTTGCCCTGCGGCCCGACGCACTCCAACGCCAAGTGGACGCAGACCGCCGCGCCGGCCTCACTCCGTTCTTTGTGTGCGCCACGGTGGGAACCACTTCCTCCAACGCGATGGACCCCATTGCCGCGATCGGCACACTCTGCCGCCAACACAATCTTTGGCTGCACGTGGACGCTGCCATGTCGGGCACCGCGATGCTCTGCCCCGAATTCCGCCACCTACAGGACGGAGTCGAACTCGCAGACAGCTACAATTTCAATCCCCATAAGTGGATGTTCACCAACTTTGACTGCAGTTGCTTCTGGGTCGCCGACCGGAAGGCCCTGATTCAGACCTTGAGCATTCTGCCGGAATACCTGCGGAATCAGGCGTCGGAATCGGGCGCAGTCATCGACTATCGTGACTGGCACATTCAACTGGGCCGTCGCTTTCGTTCGCTAAAGCTGTGGTTCGTGATCCGTCATTACGGCGTGGAAGGCCTCCAGCACCACATTCGCCAGCACGTGAAACTGGCGCAGCAATTCGCGGAGTGGGTGCAAAACGACCACCGCTTTGAATTAGCCGCGCCCGTGCCGCTGAATCTGGTGTGCTTCCGCCACAAAGCGGGAGATGCGACAAACCAGACAATGCTCGATCGCCTGAACCGCAGCGGCGACCTATTCCTGACACACACAAAACTTAACGGGAAATTGACGCTACGCCTTTGCGTCGGACAAACCAACACGCAGGCAAGGCACGTGGAGAATGCGTGGCAAAGAATTCAAGCGGAAGCCGGCAAAGTCGAAGAAGGAGAATCCTAGGCGAGCAGCTTCTGGTCAATCTGCCGACATGGGCGCCGGCCGCACGACTGCAGGATGCACTTTCGTAAGAGCGGTGGTTTCCTCCGGCACCGCCAGCCACTTGCGTACCTCAGGCAGCGCCTGCCGCATGGCAACTTCGCCGACATGGATCAGGTCCTTGGCGCGCTTAAAATCGTCGTATCCGAATCCGGCCACATCCGGTTCAATGACTAAATCAGCAGCTTCGCGCCATAAGCAGGACATGGCATCCTGGGCAATTGCGAATGATTGTCCGATGACGTCAAAGAGATTGCGCGGCGGCCCGCCATTGGCCCATGTCCCTTTCAAATGCACTGCCAGTACCCGATCGGCACCCATTTCGCGCACTGGACGCGTAGGAACCGGATGCGAGAGCATGCCATCCACCAAGTATCGGCCACGAATCTGCACCGGCAGAAACATACCCGGATACGCGCAACTGGCGCGCACTGGATCAATAATCGAACCGGAATGAAACACCACTCCTTCGCCGGTATTGAAATCGGTGGCCGTAACACCCAGCGGAATGCGCAGCTCTTCGAAAGTCTTCACCTTCAAGATGCGAGTCAGGAATGAAATCATGCGGTCGTTGGAAGCGAAGCCGCAACGAGAAAGCGTCCAGCGAGCAAAGTTGTTGAAGCGAACGCTGGCCGCCATGTCTTCCAATTCCTGCAGCGACACGCCGCTGCAATAGGCGGCGCCAATAAGCGCGCCCACACTAGTACCCGCGACGACCCGGATCGGAATGCCTTCTTGTTCGAGGACTTTCAGAACCCCAACGTGCGCGATGCCGCGAGCAAAACCTCCGCCCAAAGCGATGCCAATGGCCGGAACTCTTGACGGCAAAACCAAGGGCAAAATCGGAGCAGCCTGGCGGGAGAGTTCCCGCCCGAAGGCTTGTACTGACCGAATAATCTTTCCCAGACTATTCACAGCCAACCCCACGTTTCTTGCCCGCGCACACCAGTACTAAAACCGTACCTAGCATGTAAGATGCCACATTTGCATAGATGTTTGTAAGGGCACAACGGTGCCGGTATTTATTACTTTGGGGAAGGCTCCAGGATAGGTAACTGTTACTGTTGGAGCCGCAGGCAGGTGACGAAATCCCTGTAGACATGCTAGTTTGCGGACAGTATGTTGCGTGAGATTTCAGCCGGTGGCGTCGTAATCCGTGAGGCGGACGGTGCCTGGCAAATAGCCGCTATTGAGCTACCTGTGGCGTCCGGTACCGTACACAACCCTGCCAAACCAGCCGTTCGCTCAAAAAAGAAGGCCGTTTTGTGCCTTCCCAAGGGGTTGATCGATCCTGGCGAGAAAGCGCTCGACGCAGCCCTGCGCGAAGTGCGAGAAGAAACCGGAATCATCGCGGTTCCCATCGTTAAACTCGGGGACATCAAATACGTCTACGCGCGGTCCTGGGGCGATGGCGAACGTGTATTCAAAATTGTCAGCTTCTTTCTGATGCGTTACGAATCCGGAGAGATCGACAATATTACTGAAGATATGCGGATCGAAGTCGGGCGCGCCAAGTGGGTGCCGCTGAAAGATGCGCCTCAGTTCTTAGCCTACAGCGGCGAGAAACAAATGGCCCGCCAGGCCCTCGAATATGTCGAGGCGCACGCGGAACTCTGACGGCGAATGCTAGGGCCCGACGCTAGATAAATTCACCTCCGAGCAATTACCATTGCCAGTTCGCTAGTTCCCTGCCAGTTCGGGGCTAAATCCGATGCCGGCGTGCTAATTGAAATCCGACGATCGAAATCCTCTGTGCTCTCCGTGTCCTCTGTGGTTAAGATTTTTACTTTTTATATCGAGGCCTGATGAATGAAGCGCATTAATAAAGTCGCTGTACTCGGCGCTGGAACCATGGGCGCCCGCATCGCCGCGCATTTCGCCAATGCCGGCGTTCCCAGTTTGCTGCTCGACATCGTCCCTCCAGACGCCGACAGTCCCGCGCGAAACAAGATCGCCGCCGCCGGACTAGATGCCGCCAAAAAATCCAAGCCAGCCGCGTTCATGGAATCGTCGCTCGCCAGACTTGTCACAGTCGGCAATTTCGAAGACGACCTCAAGAAGCTGGCCGACGTCGACTGGATCATCGAGGTCGTAGTCGAGAATCTCGATATCAAACAGGCGTTATTGCGAAAAGTGGAAGCCGTCCGCAAACCCGGGACGATCATCACCACAAACACAAGCGGCCTGCCCGTGGGCAAGATCGCCGAAGGATTCTCCGACGATTTCCGCCGCGCCTGGTTCGGCACTCACTTCTTCAATCCACCGCGCTACATGCGCTTGCTGGAAATCATTCCCACTCCCGAATCCGACCGCGCCGCGATCGATACGATCGCTCACTTCTGCGACGTGCGCCTGGGCAAGGGCGTGGTCATCGCCAAAGATACGCCTAACTTCATCGCCAATCGCATCGGCACGTTTTCCGTATTGAATGTCATGCGGCTGATGCAGGAAATGGATCTGACGATCGAAGAAGTAGATGCTCTCACGGGACAGGCCGTGGGCTGGCCAAAGTCCGCGACGTTCCGCACTATTGACCTGGTCGGTTTAGACATCCTGGGCCACGTGGTCAGCAACATGACCAAGAATGTCCATGACGAGCGCGGCGATCTGCGGCTGCCCGAATTCTTCGGCAAGATGATCGAGCGCAAATGGTTAGGCGACAAAACCAAAGCCGGCTTCTACAAAAAAAATGTGGGGCGGGCCCCCTCGCCCCCCAAATCTGGCCAGCAAAAAGAAGATGAACGACTGGCCTTGGACTGGAAAACCCTCGAATACCATCCTCGCCAGAGGCCAAAATTCCCTGCCCTCGATATGGCAAAAAATATCGAAGACACCGGAACGCGTCTGCGCACCCTGCTCGGCCTGAACGGCAGCGCCCCGCAGAAAGGCGATAAAGCCGGAGCATTTCTCTGGGCATCACTTTCCGATCTCTGGACCTACTCCGCCAACCGTGTCCCAGAAATTTCCGACTCGATCGTCGAAATCGATCGCGCCATGCGCCTCGGCTTCAACTGGGAACTCGGCCCTTTCGAATTGTGGGACGCAGCCGGCATCGAAGCCACCGTCGCTCGCATGAAGAAAGAAGGCAAGCCGGTGGCGGCCAATGTCGAAAAGTTACTGGCCGCAGGCCAAAAGTCCTGGTACCTGGACGACCCCAAATCGCCCGCGGGACGCCAGTATTGGGACTTGGCAACGGGAAGCTGGAAACAGCTGCAAGTTCCTTCCGGCGTGTGGTCCGTCACCGTCGCGAAGAAATCCAACGGCGTGGTGAAGAAGAATTCCGGAGCGTCGCTGGTCGATCTGGGCGACGGCGTAGCCTGCATCGAGTTCCACAGCAAGATGAACTCGCTCGGCGCGGACATCATCAGCCTGATTCTCCAATCCCTGAAGCCAGGTGGTCCCGGCGACGCCTTCGACGCCTTCGTCATCACTAACGACGCGACGAATTTTTCCGTCGGCGCCAATCTGATGCTGCTGTTGATGAGCGTCCAGGAAGAGGAGTGGGACGACGTAGACCTCGCGATCCGCCAGTTCCAGGGCATGACGCAAGCGATCAAGTTCTCGCCCAAGCCAGTCGTGTCCGCGCCGTTCGGCCTTTGCCTGGGCGGCGGCACGGAAATTTCGCTTCACGCGGCCGCACGTCAGCCCCATGCCGAACTCTACACCGGCTTGGTCGAAGTGGGTGTCGGCTTGCTTCCCGGCGGCGGAGGCTGCAAGGAGATGCTGTTGCGCGCCGTCGACACTACGGCCGCATCCCGCGGAAAAGTTTCCGGCGAAGCTCTCGCCGGCTCCGTTGAAATGATGGAAGCGATGAAGAAAGCATTCGAGGCCATCGCTACCGCAAAAGTGGCCACATCGGCGCACGAAGCCCGAGGCCTCGGCTTCCTTTTCGAGTCCGACCGCATCACCATGAACCGCGAGCGCGTCCTCTCCGACGCCAAAGCACGCGCCCTCGAACTCGCCCGCGCCGGCTACGAACCTCCAATTCCGCGTTCCGACATCCCCGCCCCCGGCGAGAGTCTCCTGGCAGCGCTCAAGATGGGCGTTCATCTAATGCGGCAGGGCGACTTCATCACCGACTACGAAGTGAAACTCGGCGGTAAGATCGCCGAAGTCATTTGCGGCGGCAACGTCACTCCAGGCACTCCGGTGAGCGAACAATACATCCTCGACCTGGAGCGCGAGGGCTTCAAATCCCTCTGCGGCGAAAAGAAGACACAAGAAAGAATTCAGTACACTCTGAAGACGGGAAAAACGCTCAGGAACTGATCGTAAACATTCAAACTGGGCATCACGGCGTCACTTCTTCTGCGCTGCCGACGGCATGCATGCCAGAATTTCCGCCTCGTTCAGCGTGTGATCGCTCTGCTTGGCGCGCTGATAGATGCGGTCCACTACTTCGTCAGTCGCCGGAATGCCGCGCCGTTCCAGCCACCACAGCACATTCGATTTCCCGCTCATCGGACCGATATCGATGATCTGCTCCATCCCGAACACATGCGAGGGAACGCCCGAATACACGGTGTTGGCCAAAGTCACATCGTCTTTGTGATACGCCTTGATAATCGCGGAAGCGTGCACTCCCGTCGCCGTGCGAAACGCATCGTCGCCCACTACGGGATAATTCGCCGGAATCGGCACGCCCGTCGCCCGCGACACCGTCTGGCAATATTGCTTTAACTTGGTCAGGTCCTGCTCATCCCAGGGCGCAATTCCCATCAGCTTCAGATTGACCAACATCTGGTCGGTCTGCGTGTTGCCGACGCGCTCTCCCAAACCAATCGCGCATCCGTGAACGCAATTTGCTCCCGCGATGATCGCCGCCATCGAATTCGCAATCGCCATCCCGCGGTCGCTGTGTCCATGCCAGTCCACACGAATCTTCTCACCTGACGGCTTCACCACTTCTTCAACCACGAATCGCACCAGCGCCAACGCACCCATCGGCGTCGCGTGCCCTGCCGTATCGCAGATGCAGATCGCCCGCGCCCCGCAATTGATCGCCGTCGCATACAGCCGCTTCACCGTCTCCGGATCGCAGCGGCTCGTATCTTCGGTCACGTACATGACATCGAGGCCGAGCGAAACCGCATAACGCACAGCCTTCTCCGTCGTCTGCAGAAGAAAATCGTCGGTCCATCCTTCGGTAAATCTTCGAATCGGGCTGGATCCAATAAAAGTCGCCGCTTCGATCGGAAGTCCCGTCGCGTGAACGATCTCGGCAATCGGGCGAATGTCATTCTCATGAGTCCGCGCGGCGCAGTTGGCGCGAATCTTCATCTTGTGCCCGGCGATCTCGCGCGCCAACGCGGTCACGGCCTCAACCGCACGCGGTCCCGCTCCCGGCAGTCCGAGATCGAGCGAATCGATCCCCAGCGCCTCCATCAAATGCAGGATCTCAATCTTTTCCGCAATCGAAGGATCGCGCACCGAAGGCGACTGCAGCCCATCGCGCAAAGTCTCATCATTGATCGACACCGGTCCCGATGGCTTCAGCCCGGGCGGATAGTCGTTGTTCCAGTCGTAGATGAGATCAGAAGTGTGCATGGGAAAAGCTTCTAGCCGCTAGCTCCTAGCTATTAGCCAGTACCAGATTCATGTGGGGACAGCCGCCCTCGGCTGTCCGGCCGAGCAAAGCTCGGCTGCGCTCTCGCAGCATACAGCATACGAACTGCCGGAGCCATTGCCCGCAGCTAGAAGCTAGTAGCTAGTAGCTAGTAGCTCGATTCACTTCTGCTTCGGCGGCAGCGTCAATCCAAACACCGAAATCATTCCCTGCCCCGCCACGTTAACCTTCGCTTCCGCGGGATTCGGCAAATACAGCGTCTTGCAATGCTCGCAACGATAGACCTCGGCATTGGGACCCCAGGCTTTTTCCGCGTCGCCGCAAGCCTGCTCCAGAACATCCGTGGTGTAGAACCAGCGTTTCAAATGCCCGCCGCAGAATTTTCCCTTCTCATTTTTCTCGTTGCAGGCGCGCTGCCCCGCCTTCTTGATCTTCACTTTATGGTTGGGAAGCTGCGGAATATTCTGCGAGCCAGAAGCGGTCACTTCGCCAGTCGCCAAAGCACGTACCCCTCATTCAAGCGGCCCAAATGCCCGCCAGATTCGGCCTTACGCGCTCATTGTAACCGAAACCGGGTAGCCGAAAGTTCACGCCCGATGATCGCCGGCGGCGACGCACCAATTCCGCCGTGTGGGGACGGACGCATTCGTCCGTCCCGCGATGCGAAGCGAGCAGTCCCGGACGGTGCGGCCGGGACTACGTTATCGACTTAAAACTCGCGCTTCGGCTTCGCTTGATCGGCCCCAACCCGCCCCACCTCGATCTCAGCATCGTAATAACTTTCCCCCTTCATCGGAACCTGCGCAATTCTGCGTAGTATTGCGATCTGACCGACATGGGTCAACGCGTCGGCAACCGGTCCTTGAAACAATTTCTCCGGCGCTGCCTGCAGCGGTTTACTCGAAGCCAGGAAGTCGTCGAATTTCTTGAGCGTGGCGAAAAACCTGGCAACTTCCTGCCCCCACGGCAACGGTTTCGAGTCGTGCCACGTTCGCTGGCCCGTAGCAATCGACAAGGCCCAGTCAAGCAGATCTCCCACATGCGCCAGAATCTGCCCCGGCGTTCGCACTCCCTCGCCGGCCTGAAATTCGGCAAAGCTGTCGGGTGCGTTCCGCAAAGATTTCCCGCCTCGATAGGCCAGCGTAGCCAGCGTGTGCCGCAATAATTCCCGCTTAGGATCGGCAACCGAGTTTGCATGAGCCGAGTTTGCATGACTACGATTGTCCATGCTGACAAGACTACACTGGAGGCTAGGAGACGAAAAGTATGCCGAAAAAATCGCTCAGCGGTTCCGCCCAGCCGGCTCCGAACCAGGCGGCCTCAGTTGAGCCAGGTTCCGCTCACGCTTCAGTTCACGCAGGCTCGCACACAGCGGCTCCGGTAACCCGCGACAATGCCGAGCATTATCGATGGGGAGCCGATTGCGACGGCTGGCATCTGGTGAAAGACAAGCAACTCAGCGTGATCGAGGAGCTCATGCCCCCGGGCGCGGCCGAGCTTCGCCACCACCACGACCACTCTCAGCAATTCTTCTACATTCTGACCGGCGAAGTCTTGATGGAAATTAACGGCGAGAACATGCTGATCCCGGCCGGTAGCGGAGTCCGAATCCTCCCCGGCACGCGCCATCAAATCCGCAATCCATCTTCCGGTCCTGTGCGCTTCCTCGTAGTCTCGCAGCCTCCCAGCCACCGCGACCGCATCGACGACTGAGGCAGCTATGGACCGCGGACAGTTAGCTATTGATTCAGAGCTGTCCAGCGAAAACCTGCCCGTAGATGAGCGCGGTCGCCTGAATATCAATGGGGTGCCAAGACCCAAGGCGACCAGCATCAAAAGTGGCGCGGCGGAAAACCGTCGCGCCATCTCTCGTTATGACTGCTTTTGCATGGTGAAAGTGGTCTTGGTATCGTGCAGTTTATCGGTATATACAACCGCGATGGACTTGCCGTCCTTGGACACCGTCATGCGGCTGATCCCGACTACCTTCCCGTCCCGCTTGTCGGTCTCCTCAATGGTGTCGTCACCGACCCTCTTCAGCGAAACCATCGTGTGTCCGGGGTCTCCCTGCATCGGATAGTCTTTGCCATCAAACTTCGCGTCATAGCTGTTGCCGTTCGGATCCGACATCTTCAGTCCATCGGCGGTCCCTTGAAAAGTCACGGTCAGCCCATTGTTGGAGATGTTGTCGACCTTCGATGTGCGCCACGCGCCTGACAGTGGATGCGCACCGGCGGGCGCGGGCTTTACGCGAGTGGACGTGACTTCTCCGGTCACTGGCTGAGTTCCAGTCGTATCCGTGAACTTGTCGTTCAGCGTATTTCCGTCAGACGACACGGTAGCAATGTCGGTGTACATCACCTTTCCGTCTTTCTTTTGGATGATCTCGACCGCACTGGCATTTTGCACGCGCACGGCGATGGTGTCGTAGTAAGGATGACCAGTAACTTTCTGATCGGTCCCGTCGGCCTTCACCGCGAACTTGGGCACGCACGTCATGCATTCGTACATGTTGTCTTTCAGTGAAAATTGGTCCGGCTTGGTAGGAAACTTGGCCGTATCTAGTTTAGTCATCCAGGTCCCATCGAACGGACTCTGCGCAAACAATGTCGCCGATGCGAGCAGCACCAGCGTTAGCAGCAGCTTTTTCATAAACACCTCTCCGCGGAAGATTTTGGCAACCCAGCAGAAAGGTTCGGCCCGGGCTCACATTCTCCAAAACATGTGCTGGGCTGTCGGTTGGACGGCGCCATTGTACACCACTTGATTCCGTCAAGGGGCCAATCAGTGGCAAGGTCTAGAGAACTTGTTCCGAACTGGAACTGTTGTGAGTCTGCGACATACTCAAGGTCTACGTAACGCTCACTTCAGTGTACGTGCCGTAAACCTGCCGCAAGGCTTCGCAGATTTCGCCCACGGTGGCATAAGCGCGCACAGCATCTACGATGTATGGCATCGTGTTGGCGGAAGAGACATTGCCGTTGGTGCCTGCTTGCGGCTCCTGCGAGGCAGCTTTCTTCAGCGCGTCGAGCGCGCGCTGTACTCCCTCATTCGAGCGGCGCGCGCGGAGAGTCTTCAGCTTCGCTGATTGCTGGCGGGCAACGCTCTCGTCAATGTAGAGGATGTGCGGCGACTCCTCTTCGATGACGAACTCGTTGGCGCCGACGATCACTTTCTCGCGCGCCTCGACCGCGCGCTGGTACTGGTAGGAAGCTTCGGCAATTTCTTTCTGCGGATAGCCGCGTTCGATCGCCTTCACCATCCCGCCCATCGCGTCGAGCTTGCCGAAATAATCGAAGGCACCGCTTTCCATTTGCAGTGTCAAGTTTTCCAGAAAATAAGACCCGCCCAAGGGATCGACCGTCTGCGTCACGCCCGACTCATAGGCGATGATCTGCTGCGTGCGTAGTGCGATGCGAGCGGCTTCTTCGGTGGGCAGCGCCAGAGCCTCATCGTAGGAATCGGTGTGCAGCGACTGCGTTCCGCCCAGAACGGCCGCCAGCGCCTGTATCGCCACGCGAGCAATGTTGTTCATGGGCTGTTGCGCGGGCAGAGATACCCCGGCAGTTTGGGTATGAAAGCGCATCAGCCAGGTGCGCTGGTTCTTCGCGCCAAAACGATCCTTCATCACCCGATACCAGATTTTGCGCGCAGCGCGGTATTTGGCGATCTCTTCGAAGAAATCGTTGTGCGCGTTGAAAAAGAAACTGAGGCGCGGGCCGAAATCATCCACATCCAGCCCGCGGCGTCGCGCCCATTCCACATATTCCACGCCGTCATACAACGTGAAGGCGAGTTCCTGGAGCGCCGTCGAGCCCGCCTCCCGAATGTGATATCCGCTGATAGAAATCGAATTGAAGCGCGGCGTAAACTTCGATCCGAACTCAAAAGTATCGATGACCAGCCGCATCGACGGCGCCGGCGGATAGATGTATTCCTTCTGCGCGATGTATTCCTTGAGAATGTCGTTTTGAATCGTGCCGGAAATTCTCTTCCAGTCAGCGCCCTGTTTCTCGGCAACGACCAAGTACATGGCCCACAGCACCGACGCCGGTGAGTTGATGGTCATGGAGACTGTCGTCTTCTCCAGATCGATGCCGCCGAAAAGAATCTCCATGTCTTCGAGCGAATCGATCGCCACGCCGCACTTGCCGACTTCGCCCTCGCTCGCCGGATGATCGGAGTCGTAGCCCATGAGCGTGGGCAGATCGAAAGCGACAGACAGTCCGCTGCCCCCATGCTCCAGCAAATATTTGTAGCGCTGGTTGGTCTCTTCCGGCGAGGCGAAGCCCGAAAACTGCCGCATGGTGTAAAGCTTGCCGCGATATCCAGTAGCGTGAATGCCGCGCGTGTAGGGCGGTTCGCCGGGAAGGCCGAGATGGTTTTCTTCGCTCCAGTCTTCGGGTAGATCGGCCTGCGTATAAAGGCGGCGAATCGGTACGCCGGAAATCGTGGTAAAGCGCGCGTGCCCATGCTCGTCGAGATTCACCCCGGTAGGCGCACCGATCGGCCGCTCGGGATTCTTTTCGAGCGTCGGCGCGAGCGTCTTCTCCGCCCAATTCTTTTCCGCTTCGGAAGGATGGCGCTTCTCAAAAACGTCGGCGATCGGACTCTCAGCGACTTGCGGCAGGTTGGACGGACGCGACGGCTTCTTTGGCATGCAAACCCCAGCCTCTAATTCGATGATAGGGAAGTGGGCGCTTGGTAGCAAGGCGACGCGACTTGTGGTGAACGACCGGTCGGTCCGCGCCTGTCATCCTGAGCGAAGCGGGAAGTTCGCGAACGCGAACTTCCCGCGCAGTCGAAGGATCCCTGCAACTCACAAACAATTCGACGCTCGAAGGGCATTCTTCAACGGCTGCCCTCCCGACGGGTGTCATAACGGCAATAGAGATCCTTCGACTCCGCGACTGCTTCGCATTTTGCGAAGCAGTCACTCCGCTCAGGAGGACAAGTGCGAATCCCGGGATTTCTGCTTCGGCTTGTTCGCCAATTCCCAAGCCTTCGCGTATTTCCACGAAACATAAACAGCGTGGTAGAGATGCAGCAGCAGTCCTTCGCGCCCATCGAGGAAGCCGAGACGGAAAAAATAATTGTAGATGAAGGTCGCCAGCGGCCGCAGCACGATGTTGATCACGCTGAATCGGACTTTGCCATTTTGTTTCGCGACGACCATCTCCGCGCCCAGCGACGAGTAGCGGTTCATGTGTTCGATGTAGTCGGAGAGGGTGGGATAGGAGTGGTGGATGATGGCGATTGGGGATCCCATCCAGTAATGCCATGACGGGTCATAGGTCTCGATTCCGGGTTCGAGTATCACATCCTCGTGGACTGCCCGATCTTCGAAATGCCCGAGGACACGCCAAAACAGACGCAACTTCTTGTCCGGATAGAGCCCTCCGTGCCGAATCCAGCGACCCAAGAAGTAGTTTCGTCGCGCGAACAACATCCCAATGCGGATGTATCCATCTCCGAAAAGGATCAGGAGAAGTAATTTACACATTCCCTCGCTTATCTCTTCGTCTGCATCTAAACTGAGGACCCAATCTCCGCTTGCCTTGTGGATGGCCGAATTCTTTTGCGCGGCGTAGCCTTTCCATTCCTCGACGAACACTTTCGCGCCGTATGACTTCGCGATATCCACTGTCCGGTCGGTCGAGCCGGAGTCGACGACGATGATCTCTCCTTTACCGTCGGCCACGAGCGGCTTCACGCTTTCCAGCGTGCGGCCGATGTTGGCTTCTTCATTAAACGTGATGATGACGATGGAGAGATTCATAGATGGAATGAGCGATCCCAGTTCGCGAGTTCGTCCACGAACTCGAAATTGTCTCACACTGGATTCTGTTGCTGAGGAACATGCTGAAGCGCGGTCGGCTTGCGCCTCGTCGCTTCCGAAAGCAGAAAGACAATCAGGATCACCAACTCCGGTTCGATGGGATGGCGGTAGCGGGCGTGGGGAAACACGAAGTAGTAAATCGTGGGATAGGTGATCACCAGTCCCGCGAAAAGCCACGCCCCGGGCCGCTCCTGCCGCAGCGCGCGCCCCAGTCCCCACAGAGCCAGGACTGACGTTGTCAGAAACGCCGAAGTGCGAAAGTCCACCGGGGCCATGCTGTCGGTCGCCCTAGGGACGCCATTCCAGTAATAGAAAAAACGCTTCAGGCTGATCACCGCGAAGCGTCCCGGGTGCGAGCGTATCCAGTCGAACGCCATCTTCTTGCAGGACTCTGAGTAAGCGAGCTCACCTATTTGCTGAAACTTTTCGAGTTCAACTTTGTTGAGATTCGGCTGGAGGTAGGCCATCAGCATGCCGTCGGCGGAAGGGCCGTTGCCCAGGCGAATTTGCAATCCGAAATCATCGCGAATAAAGACGAAGCGTCCGAAGACTTCGTAGTTCCGCACGACCCACGGACTCAGAACGAGAAAGAACACGAGCGATGCAAGAACCACGCCGCCCAGAGAAGCCAAGCCTCGCCGGTATCTTTGCCGCCAGATCCAAAGTCCGCAGAAAGGCAGGAATGCGAGCATCGTGGGATTCGCCAGCGCTCCAACGCCATACAGAGCGCCAAAAAGAATCCAGCCTCGCCAGCCAGGCCAATCCTGCAACTCCAGCGCCAACAGGAACAGGCATGCCAACACCAGCGGGGTGAAGGTCGTGTCCCATATCCAGTGAACCGACCAATACCAAACGTAGGGGCACAGCCCCCATGTGACCGCAGACCACAGGGCCACGCGCTCTCCGAAAGTTTTGTGCGCGATGAAGAAAATTGGAATGCAGGTGAAAGTCGTGAAGACACTGTTGATGCTCAGCAAGACCCATGCGGACGCCTGACTATAGATACCGAAGAGCTTGAACACTCCGCCGATCAAATAGGGATAGAGCGGCGGTTCCCACGCGGTAGGTCCGGTGTCGCCTTCGTAAGGACTGCTGAAGCCGCGGCCCAGTGCGATGGAGCGGCCGACGCGGCCCATCTCCCAGCCAAATTCGAAGTGGTCGTCGCCAGGACGAGTTCGATACTGGTGGAAGGCCGCGATGGTGGCCAGCTGCAGCGCAAACGAGAGAGGCAAGAGCCAGAGGAAAAATCTGGGGAGCGCCGGCCGGAGGGAGCTTGCCATCGGGCGTAGTGTATCAGGCGGCTCTGTCAGGGTTAATGGCGGGCAGCGACAAAAGATTTCCACAGTGTTCCTGCAGGAACGTTTTGAGGGCATAAATGTACGTACATTTACATAAGTGTACATACACTAACGTATGCCATCGCCTGGTCCTCGCAGTGGAGGCGAGGACGCCGCCACGACAGCCGCCCGGACGGCCCCTACTGGTAGCAGCACTACATCTGCCCGGGCGGTTGCGGCGCGGAGGATGGCTGAGTTCCGGGATCCGCATCCGTACGTGGTGCTACGTAGGGCACGTTGGGCAGGTGCGTGACCTGGCCGCGGGTGGCGTCGGCCACGTCGATGCCGGCATGATCGAGCAGCAATCCGGTGGCGCGATCGAGTTCGATGCGCGACTTCTCATACGCTGCCTTCGCCGAGACCAAATTCGATTCGCCCGTAGTCAACGTGGCAGCATCTTGCAGGATTGCGGTTTGCGTAGTCAGGCCCACTTTCAGCTTCTGCTGATCGGCGTCCAGCGTTTGGCGTGCCAGGTCGACCGCGGATTGCGCTGCCTGTACCGAGACCCGGTTTTGCCGGACATCGAATTGCGCGTTGCGAACCTCGATGCGCACCTGATTTTCCAGCTGAAGCTGCCGCACTTGCGCCTGACGGTATTCGAGTTCGGCGCGGACCTGGTTCGACTGCGCCAGGCGATTGCGAAGAGGAATGTTGAGCGCCAAGCCAACGCCTTTGTCGGGCGAGGTCGAATTTACCAGTTGGTTCAAGGTGCCGCCGTAACCGACAGAGTTGCTGTTCTGAAACGGGGGCGGCGCTTTCGCCGGATTGAAGCAGAAACTTCCCGAAGTGGGGGAGCAGGTTGGCACAAGGGCATTCACGTCACCGCCCACTCCCGACCCGCCGTAATAGGCAAAGGCTTGCAGCGTAGGCAGCATGGCATTTCTTACCGCTTTCGTATTAATGTCGCGCGATTGCAGGTCAATGCGCGATTCCACCAATTCGGCGCGATGGCGCAGCGCGTCATTGATCAAGTCTTGTATGGGAGTCACGGGCTCTTCCTGCGGCACGAGAAAGATCGAAGTAGGAATCACGTCCGCTTCGGCGAGCACCGGATCCTCGATGCTGCGGCTGAGCGCATTCTTCATCAGCAGTTGCTGCAGTTGCAGGTTGTTCTGGGCGACGATCAGATTCTGCTGGCCAGTGGCGACGGTGCTCTGCGAACTCACGACCTGTATGGGAGGCACGGTACCGACTTGCGCCTGGCGTTTGGAATCTTCGAGAGCTTTCTGCGCGTAGGTCAGAGATTCCTGCTGCACGCGAACATTCTCGTAGGCGTAGACCAGATCCCAATACATGTTCTCGATCTGGTCGACCGTGGTAATGATCTGCAGGCGGAAAGCAACGTCGGAAATTTCGCGATTGTTGCGCGCAATGCGGATAAAGCGCGTATTGGGAAGGAATCCGAAACCCTGCAGCAGGTTTTGCGTGAAGCGAAATTGGAAGTTGGAGCCTAATTGGGGCGTGAGCAAGCTCGTCGGATTGTTGGTGGTGAGGTGCGTGTTGTTGAACGTGCCGGTAAGCGCGCCGCCCCACTCAAAGCCCTGGGTGTAGCCGAAGTTCGAGGTGTAGGTGTTCTGGGCCACGACCGGGACTGGACTGAAGACGCTGACGGATTCGGTGTCGTTCTTGTCGAGTTGGAACGTGCCGGTAAGCGCAGGATCGAAGCTGGTGATGGGCGCGCCGATGCCGAGGGTCGAACTGACTAAGCCGTTAGTGCCGGTGCCGGCGCCGCCGGCGGCGACGGTTGTGCCGCCCGTGCCGGAGCCCACTGTGCCGCCGAGTCCGCCCACGCCGCCGCCGGGGGTGTTCTGTACGATGCCGGTATTGACTCCGAGAATGCTGGCGCCGGATTTCGCGCGTAGCAGATCGGCATCGGCAATGTTCAGGTTATAGCGGGCGATATCGAGATCGAGATTGTTCTCGAGCGCAAGGGCGACGGCATCATCGATGGAAAGATAGATTTTGCCGTCCCGCATGAGCGAGTCGATGCGCGGCGAGTTGCCGAGGTTCGGCTTCGCGACTTCCTGTGGCGTGTAAGGTTGCAGGACGCGAGGGAAGGCCGCACGGGGAACCGAATAATCCTTCAAATGAACGGCCTGCGGCTGCGCAGGCTGAGGCGCTGCGGGCACGGCCGACGGCGGCGATGGTGGCGGCGCGGCTTGCTGTGCCAGCAGCGACATGGGGCTCGCTACTAAAAGCATGGCCGAAGCCAGAAAGAGCCCCGGGCGCACTGGGAGCCGCAACATTCGCGGCCGACGCACAGAAATCAAGCAGGATAAAAGCATTGGTCTTCTCCTCAAATAGGACATCCTCGAACAAGCATCGACGAATAATAATTCACGAATAGACGTTTTAAGACTGGACGACCCGCTTCTGCAGCGACGACGCGGGACGTCTTCAAATCAGACTTCTTCAAATCAGTTCGGATGATGCCAGTCTTGGATGCAGCACAGAAAAATATGTCACTTCAATCTTAGCGGGAGAAGTTTCCGCGAAACTGCGTGGGATTGTAAAGAATTGTGAGGAAGAACAGGAAAAATGGCGCCGCTTTTGAGTCATAAATAGCGGCGCCACTCGGTTTTATTTGCTACGGTTGCGCCGGTGGCGGTGTCTCCTGAATCGACGGCATCGTCGATGGCAACTCCTTGCGCGGCGCTACGTAGGGGACGTTGGGCATGCGTGTGACCTGGCCGCGAGCGGCATCGTCGATGCTGATGCCGTTGTGGTCGAGCAGGGTGCCGACGGCGCGATCGAGTTCGACACGCGATTTTTCGTAGGCAGCCATTGCCGACATCAGCGTGGATTCCGCCGTGGCCAAAGCGCTGCGGGTTTGCAAAACGGCCGTGGTGGTGGAGGTGCCAAACTGATATTTCTTCTGCTCGGCATCGAGCGACTGCCTCGCATAGTCCATGGCGGCTTTTGCCGAAGCCACGCTGGCCTGATTTTGCTCCACGCCATACTGGGCGTAGCGAACTTCAATACTGACGCGGTTCTCCGTTTGCTGCAGAGCCATCTGAGCTTGGCGGTATTCCAATTCGGAGCGGATCTGCACAGCCTGAGCCGAGCGGTTGCGCAACGGGATGTTGAGTTGAAGGCCCATGCCCTTATCGGGCGCCGTCGAGTTGACTAATTGATTCAGCGTGCTGCCATAACCTACGGCCGGCGTGGGACTTGTGGCGCAGCCAAAGCCCTGCAGTTGAGGATCAAGATTGGCGCAGAGGTTCGAAGGGTTCTGCGATCCGCCAACTCCTAAGCCCCCATAGTAAGCGAACAGGTCGAGTGTGGGGAGAAGAGCGCTGCGAACGGCTTTGTTGCTGAGTTCGATGCTGTTCAACTGAATGCGCGATTCGACAAGTTCGGACCGGTGGCGCAGGGCCTCGTTGATGAGATCCTCGATCGGCTGGACTTGCTCGTTTTCCGGAACCTCCATGGTGGAAGTTGGAATCACTTCGGCGCTGGCGAGCGCGGGATCATGCAGAGTGCGGCTGAGGGCATTCTTCATGACCAACTGTTGCAACTCAAGGTTGGTCCTGGCGACGGTGAGAGCCTGCTGGTCCGCGGCCACGGTGCTCTGCGCGCGCACGGATTCAATCGGCGCGAGACTGCCAATCTCCACCTGCTTCTTCGTGTCGGAGAGCGTCTTCTGAGAGAAAGTCAGCGATTCTTCTTTCACCCGTTGATTCTCGTAGGCATAAACCAGGTCCCAGTACATGTTTTCGATCTGGTCGACCGAAGTAATGATCTGCAGACGGAAGGCGACATCCGAGAGTTCGCGGTTATTCTTGGCGATGCGAATGAAGCGCGTGTTTGGCGCAAACCCGAAGCCTTGGAGAAGATGCTGAGTCAGAGTAGCTTTGAAACCGGAGTTCAAGATCGGGCTGAGGCTCGAAAAAAAACTGTTGGTCGTGCTGCGAGTATTGGTGAAGCCCAGGTTTAGATTCGTGCCCCACTGGAAAGCCTGCTGATACGCGAAATTCACCGTACCCGTGTTTTGGGCCAAACTGGTTCCTGGAAGTACGCCCTGAAAAATACTGGTGGCTTGCTGGCTAAAATGATCCTCTTGAAGGGTCCCGGTCAGCACCGGATCGAAGCTGTTGATGATCGGTCCCAAGCCAAGCGTGGAACTGGTAAGACCGGCGGCGCCGGCGCCGGCGCCCCCCGCGCCAAGCGTAGTGCCGCCCGTGCCGGAACCCACCTGCCCACCGATTCCGCCCACACCACCACCGGGCGTATTCTGCACAATGCCGAGAGGCACACCCAGTATGGAAGCACCCGCCCTGGCGCGCAGCACGTCGGTGTCGGCAATGTTCAGGTTGTAGCGTGCGATAGCAATATCCAGATTGTTCTCGAGAGCCAGCGCGATCGCGTCATTGAGCGACAGGTAAAGCTTGCCGTCGTGCATCAATTGATCGATGCGGGCGGTGTTTGCGAGATTCGGCGGTCCGATGTGCCGCGGAGTGTAGGGGCCGATCGGATTGGGAAAATGCGATACAGGTTTGCCGTAATTTAGCGCCGGCACCGGCCGCGCTTCCGGCGTATTCTGCGGAGTCGGAGCCACGGGCGTAGTGGACGGCTCCTGGCCCCAACATCCGAGGGTCAGCGTTGCAAACAGGGTTGCGGCGGCGGCGAGCCGTACGGTCGGGGCTAAACGTGCAAATGGCATCTACTCATCTCCGTTCGTCGAAAAACTTACTGAATACCGATTTAAGACTTTCTGATTAGACCGTAAGCGCGAAAAGCTTCAGCACTTGAGACGGCCAGATAACGCCCTACTCAAACCGTGGTACGCAAAAGATCGCCGGAAGGTTCCGGAAAGGTGGAGTAAAAACGACCGGCCCACCGCCGCGCCTTATTTTGTTCTCGTTCTTGTTTTCCTGCTCACGGTGTTTCCTGGGACGGAACAATGGAGAGAGACCCACCCTGGAGACCGGATTTCCGCGGAAAGCATTCAGTATATCTGACCGAAACACGGCTGGAGTTACGCAACGTTTATGGAACTGATAAATTGCTGGCGCAGGCGAAAAACCATTTGATGATTCGCCAGCGACTTCGGACTCACAAGATCGAGATAAGAGATATCGGAGTACAAAAGATCGCCGTATGCGCAATCTCAAAATGATTCTCTCCTATGACGGAGCCGAGTTCTCCGGCTGGCAGGTGCAGCCCGAGGCGAACACCGTGCAGGGCACACTAGCCTCGGCCATTGGACGGATTACGGGCGAAAAGGTATTGCCGCAAGGTTCGGGCCGAACCGACGCGGGAGTGCATGCTTTGGCACAGGTTATGACATTTGTCACAGAGTCTTCCATCCCAACGGAGAATTTTCTGAAGGCGATGAACGATATTTTGCCGAGCGTCGGTGCGCGTGCTGCAGGTGACCGAAGCGCCGGGCGATTTTCATGCGCGCCATTCGGCGCGGGCGAAAATCTATCGCTATCGAATCTTTAGGGAAGCAATCTGTCCACCGTTTCTGGCGCGATATGTTTGGCATTATCCGTATCCGCTCGATGTGGGGGCGATGACGCAGGCTGCTCTGCTAGTTACTGGCGAGCATGATTTCACTTCGTTTGCGGCAGTCGATCCCGAGCGGGGTGAAGCGGCGGGCCTGCGCCTGGCGACCGGGTCCCTTCGACTTCGGTCAGGGCAGGCCGACCGTCCCACGTAGGCACTGCCGCTTCCAATGTGCGGAAGATATTTGCATCCTCGTGGAAACGGATGGGGGAAGAATTGATCTATACCGTTCAGGGATCAGGCTTTCTGCACCACATGGTGAGGAATCTGGTGGGCACGTTCATTCTCGTAGGCAAGGGGACATTGAAGGTGGAGGATGTGTCGCGCATCCTCGAGGCCCGGAAGCGGTCGGCAGCAGGGGCCACCGTGCCGGCCAGTGGATTGTATTTGGTCGGTGTTGAGTATTAGGGGAGTCGCAGCCGCCCAGGCCAACGTCCCTTCAACCCACCGTGGTTCGGTCCCTGCCCGTGTGCTTACTCTGATACATCAACTCGTCGGCTCTGCTGATGACTGAGCTTGCGTTGTCGGAATGGATTAACACCGTTGCGCCGATGGATGCGGTCACCGACACCCGGGACAAACCCGCGGCCACGGACGACTCCGCGATCAGGACTCGACAGCGCTCGGCAAGATCGCCCAGGGTGAGGGCATCGACGTCGGGCGCCAGAACCAGAAATTCTTCCCCTCCCCAGCGACCCACAACGTCGTCGGGCCGTAGACCACGGGACACGTTCTCCCCGATTGCTTTTAACATCGCGTCTCCTGCCTCGTGTCCATGGGAGTCGTTCACTTGCTTGAAGTGGTCGAGATCGAACATCAGCAGCCCGTAGAGCCGGCCCAGGCGCTGGTGGTCCTGTAATCCATGTTCGACTTTCAGTTCGATATACCGGCGGTTCGGCAACCCCGTCAGGGCATCGCGGAATGCCAGTTGCTCCAGTTCGGAAACTCTCTTATCGAATTTCAGCTTCACTGTGGAATCACTGAAGACTTCGACCGCGCCCACAATATTGCCGGCGATGTTCCGTATCGGGAGGGCCCGTACCGAGACCGGAGACCTGTAGCCCCGCTTGTGCCGCAGATAGAAATCCGCGACAGCGGAGTCTCCGTCCTGCATCACACCATCCACCGCACCTCCATCGCCAGAGAGCGCTTTGCCGGCTTCGTTCACGCATGCCAGGATGGATTCGCCGCACTCTTTTCCCAGAACTTCTTCGCTAAGACCGGCGTCGGCAAAACCAGCGCCGGCAAAATCAGCGTCGGCAAAATCGGCACTGGTGAAGCCAGCCAGCCGCTTGGCCCCCTCATTCCAGTACGAGGCCTTGCGCTCACGGTTTAAGGACATGCCGTCTTGCAGGTTATCGAGCAGCTTCTCGTAAAATGCGGACGAGAAGCGAATGCCCCACAGCCCTTCGCACGACTCGCGCGTCTCCACGCCGTACAAGCGGCCTTCGGTCTGCACGCCCATTGGCGCAACCACTCGAGCGACCGCAATCTCGTTGGTGCCGATCCTGCGCACTTCGATCGCCTGGTCCGATTGCAACATTCGCGGCAGCGGAAGGCAGCAGCCATATCGGCTGACGGTGGTCGTCTTGGTTCGCTCCGAAAAGCGTTTTCCCATGAGGTCGATTCCCGCAACTTCTACGGGAAAGGCGATGGACACGCGTTCGCTTCTCCGCCGGGCGGGTGTGGCTGCTAATTGCGGTTGCATATCCTACTATTCGGCGGGAACTCGAAACACTTAACACGCCAAGGCAAAGGATTGCCTTATTCATAGACGGTATTCCCGATTTGGCTTCGGGAAGGGGACGGAAGACCACTGAGCCCACGCCTTCGCCACGGCAGGGCAGCTAGCCCCAAGAAGGACGCCAGATTACAAACGTCTCACGTGTCCCGCGAGCCAGCTCGAATTGCTGATTTTGATTTTTAATTGCTGATTGAAAACCTCTCGCTATGAGCTTTTCAATCAGCAATCAACCATCGGACGAATGAAGTAAGAGTCACGAATATAACTGGATGGGGGCGACCACTCGCGTAATCGTTCCGCTCGGACTCGGCTGGTCCGGTTTCAGCCCGCAGCGCAGCGAGGCAAACAAACCAATCAGCTGCCCCAATATCACGTCCAGTACGGGCCGATACAAGTCGGGAAAGCTTGCAGCACTATTCAGAGACAACGCGTAATCGACCAGCGGGGCCACGTCTTCGACCCCGCCTGCCGTGACCACCGCCCGCACTCGCCCCAGGCGCTTGCGATCAATCTCCCGCAGCAGGTCCAGCTCGTATCCGCGCCGGCGCGCCTCACTGGACAAGAACGCTACAAACAGCGTCTGCCCGTCGACGCTCGACAGTGGCCCATGACGCAGCCCGAGCGGCGTTTCTGCGATCGTGGTCACTTTACCGGCGCTAAGCTCCATCACTTTCAGCCCCGATTCGTCAGCCACCGCCCGCAAAACGCCAGTTCCCACAAAACAGGCACGCGAACATTCAAGCGACGTCATCGCAGCCGCGGCTTCGGCAGCTGCCGGAAGCACCCCCCGGCCCATCTCGCCCATCTCTGCAACCACATCGCCGAACTTTGCCAGGTCTTCCAGATGCCCCACGCACTGCCCCGCCAGCACCATGTTTGTGAACGAACTGGTCATGGCGAGTCCACGGTCATTCACCGCATCGTCCAGTACCAGCGCCACGGCGCGGTCCGCGTGCCGCGAACAGAGTTCCGCCATGGGCCCGTGCGGATTGCAGGTAATCACCAGATGCCGGATTTCCTTACTCCGATCCAGCGCCTGATCGAGTAGCGCCACGCCCTCCGGACTCTCGCCCGAACGCGAAATCGAAATCCACAGATACTCTTTTCCCGGTCGATGGAACTCTTCGAACTCGGTTAGCAGTGTGGTGCTGGGGATGGGCCAAACCTCACAACTCCAACGCCGGCGCAGCAGCGGAGCCAGCGCTCTGCCGGTGTAATCCGACGTGCCCGCCCCCACCAGGTATACCGTTGGCGAAGAAGTATTGCCGCGCCCAATTCCCGCGCGCCTCAGGACATCGTTCAACTCGGCGCTTCGGTCCCGGCAGCGCTGGTAGGTCTTACCCCAAGTATCGGGCTGCTGCCAGATTTCTCGCGGCGTGTGTTCCAGCCCGCGTTCCGTTTTTTCCTGATCCGGCAAGTCCAGCAGCGTGCGCAATGCATCGGCCAATGGGCAATCTCCTCCACTCAGAGACACTTCCACTCAAAGACACTGTAGTTTATTCCAATCCACATCCCTCGAACACTGGTCGACGAAAAGAAAAACGGTTCGCAAATAAATGCTATCGGCGCGGCAGTCACCTGCCTCCAAAGACTAGCAACAAGTCCCATGCTTACCTTTTCTGAAACCGCGAACGGCCTTTCAGCAACTAATCTTCGGGACATGTGTTTCTTTTTCTAAAGGAGAACAACAATGAGCCGTGGTTCGCAACCCCTGAGTTCGCTCTTGCTGGCAGCCGCGCTGGCTTCGTCATTGGCAGGATTCGCCTGCGAACATCATCATTACTATCGCGTCTATGATCCTTACTACACCGATTACCACGTGTGGAATGACGAGGAAATTGGTTATTACCATCGTTGGGCGGATGAAACCCACCGCGATGCGCACCGCGACTTCCGCCGAATTCCTCCGGAAGAACAGAAAGAATACTGGACCTGGCGTCACAACCACGGCGACCGTCACTGACGGCAATCTAAGTCGCTTATGAATGGTTCCGCGGTCGCTGAGGGGGGTTTGGGAAGGGCACGGCTTTTCAGCCGTGCCGTCCATGAATCACAAATGATGCGGGCTTCAGCCCCCCGGGGGTTCCGCCTTCTCACGCTCCGAGCGTCTTAAGAGCCCGCTCCGTAGTTGTAAATCTCGCGCCCAATCGCCCCAATTCTTCAATCGCTTTTTTACCGTCTTCCGGATTCAGGGTTTCAATCGCGTCCTGCACCACGGCCACGCGCCGCCCCCGTTCGAGCAGACCCTTAGCGGCAAATCTTACACAATATTCCGTAACTACTCCGAAGACCACGAACTCTGCGTGATCTCCGAGCCCTTGGACAAGCGCGTCCGCGTGCCGGCTTTCAAAAATATTCAGCGTCTGCTTTTCCAGCAGAATCTGCTGATACTGCGACAAATCCTCCGGCAGCTTCGCCTCCACATCATTTGGCACCCGCACAATTTTTTCTGTCAGCGCTTGTGGAACGAGTTCCGCTCCCGCCGTTTCCTTCACGCAATGCGGCGGAAAAAGTTTGAACTCGGGATCATTCGGCGTATGAAAACATCCATGCGAAACCAGGAATACGCGCCCCTGCCGCGCGGCATCGGTAAGCCGCCGGATATTCGGAAGCAACTTCTCCGCTCCCGGCACGTACAGCTTTCCTCCCGGCAACATGAAATCCCGCTGCGCATCCACTTCCCAGAATATAAAGTCCCCCGAAACCATAATTCCCTTCCCTTTTCGATCCGCACGTAACGTAGCGCCGGCGTCCCGCCGGCTGTCGCGGGAGCGTTTCGCCCGCGCACGCAACGCATCCAATCGCTCCAACGATTTTCTGCGTCCTCGAAGAATCCGCCGCTTCTATGTTCTAATCTCCGCGTCCCAATTCTCGCACGTAATCCAAATCGGAGAGATGCATGCTGAAACGGTACGTGATCGCATTCGTTGCAGTGATTCTCGTGGGTATTGTAGAAGCCCAGTCCCCAGCCGCCCCGCCCGCCGATCTCGACGCCTACGTCGCCGCTTCCATGAAGACCTTCGACGTTCCCGGCATGGCCGTCGCCATCGTGAAAGATGGGAAAATCATCGTCGCCAAGGGCTACGGTGTCCGCAAACTCGGAGACCCCACGCCCGTCGACGAATTCACACTGTTCGGCATCGGCTCCAACACCAAAGCATTCACCACCGCCGCCCTCGCAACGCTAATCGATGAAGGCAAGCTTTCCTGGGACGATCCCGTTTATCAGCGCCTGCCCGGCTTCGTCATGTACGATCCCTACGTCTCGCATGAAATGACCATCCGCGACCTGCTCACGCATCGCAGCGGCATGGGACTGGGCGAAGGCGACCTGCTCTTCTGGCCGCACACAACTTACACCCGCGAAGAAATTATCTACAAGCTGCGCTTCATGAAACCCGCCTCCAGTTTCCGCAGCCACTACGCCTACGACAATCTTCTTTACATGACCGCAGGTCAAATCATCCCCGCCGTGACTGGCACCTCCTGGGACGACTACATTCGCCAGCGCATTTTCACTCCGCTCGGCATGACTCACTCCAATGTCAGCAACGCCAGCATCAAGCCCGGCGACGACGTCGCCTTTCCTCATTCGCGCCTGGCCGGCAATCTGCAAGTTATTCCCTTCGAGATACTCGATAACGCCGGGCCGGCCGGGTCCATCAATTCCTGCGCCGCCGACATGGCCAAGTGGGTCCAGTTGCAGTTGAATCGCGGCAAGTTCCCGGACCGCGACGGCCGACTGTTCAGCGAACAGCGCTCCAAAGAAATGTGGTCGCCGCAGACGATTCTTCCCATCGGCGATCCGCCGCCAGCTCTCGCCGGGCTGAAACCCAACTTCGCCGATTACGCTCTCGGCTGGGGACTGCGCGACTACCATGGTCGCAAACTCGTCGGCCACACCGGCGGCGTCGGTGGATTCGTCTCCCGCGTCATGCTCGTGCCCGAGGAAAATTTAGGCGTCGTCGTGCTCACCAACGCCGAAGAAGACGGCGCCTTCGATTCCATTCTCTTCCACCTGCTCGATCACTATTTCAATCTTTCTGCCACGGACTGGATCGCCGCCTACAAGTCTCGCGAAGACACGCAGGAAAAAGAAGCAGCCGAGACCATCAAGAAAGCCGAAGCCGCCCGCGCCGCCGACTCCAAACCTTCCCTGCCTCTCGATAAATATGCCGGCAGGTATACCGACGCCTGGTACGGACCTATCACGATCCGCACAGAAGGTGCCGGGCTGGTCATCACCTTCGATCACACCCCCACCATGATCGGCGACCTCCAAGCCTGGCAGCATGACACCTTCAAAGCCCATTGGCGGGACCGCACCATCGAGGACGCTTTCATAACCTTCGCCCTGAATCCCGACGGGAGCATCGACCACGCTAAAATGGCCGCCGTCTCGCCCCTGGCCGACTTCAGCTTCGACTATCAAGACCTGCTGCTGAAACCGGCAGAAAAGAAATGATCGGAGAATAGCTTTCAGCATCAGCTCTCAGCTGCTCGCTTGAAGGGAACAAATTCAATGCTTGTCATTCCGTACCCTTGAGCGAACGCGAGGGGCGGAGGAATCTCGGTTCTCAACCGCAACAGATGCGATCCTAGACTTCAATTCCTAAAGCCGTGGCCACCGCCCCCAATCCGTCCCTCAAAACCGCCGAGGCCGTCCAATCCCACAGCAAACTCCTACGCAGGGACCTCGGCATTGCAGACCTCGCGCTCGCCCAGATTCTGATCGTGATCGTCCCCGAGTTCTTCGGTACGGCGGTAAAGGCCGGCCCATCCCATGTCGTGCTGTGGCTGCTGGCGATCCTCTTATTTTTCATTCCGCAGGCGCTGGTGGTCGCGCATCTCAACCGCCTGATGCCGCTCGAGGGCGGCCTCTACGAGTGGGCTCGTCTTGCCTTCGGTGACGGCCTGGGCTTCCTGGTGGCATGGAACATCTGGCTTGACACCACCGTGCAAGTATCACAAATCGCGCTGGTCGCGACCACCTACATCGCATACGCCTTTGGGCCCAATGCGGCGTGGATCGCATCGAGCCCGGGATTGCTCGTGGGTGCGTCCATCCTCCTGATCGCGGGCATGATGCTGGTCGCCCGCCTCGGCCTCAGCGTGGGCAAGTGGGTGAGCAATACCGGAAGCATCTTCACCGTCCTCATCCTGGGAATTCTGATCGTGATGCCTTTTTTTCACGTGCGGCACGGCACTTTGCCTCATTACAACCCGCTCCCGCTGGTCATGCCGCCGCTCACGCTTTTCAGCCTCAGCGTCTTCAGCAAGATGACCTTCGGCGCCTTGTCCGGCTTCGAGATCGTCGCGATCTTCGCAGGTGAGTCCCGCAACCCGGGACGCAACCTTGCCCGTTCCATCCTCTTCACCGCGCCGCTCATCGCCCTCCTCTACATCCTCGGGACGAGCGCGATTCTGGCTTTCGTGTCGCCCGACGCGATCGACGTCATCGGGCCCATTCCTCAGGCGCTCAGCCGCGGATTCGGCGTCTTCGGTGTCGCCGGTCCGCTTGTTTCCAGTCGCGATTCTGCTTCTGCTGTTGAACTATCTCTGCAGCTACACTCTCTATTTTTCCAGCAACACGCGCCTGCCGCTGGTCGCGGGCTGGGACTACCTGCTGCCCAGTTGGTTTTCGGTTCTGCATGCCAAATACCGTACGCCGGTCAATTCGATTCTCTTCATGGGCGGCGTAGCCCTCGCGGCCAGCATCGCAGTACTGATCGGCGCCAAAAATCAGGAAGCGTTTACTCTCCTGCAGATCTGGGCCTGGACGTTCTACGGCCTCGCCTACCTGGCCCTGTTTGCAATTCCCCTGTTTGCCCCAAAACACAAAGGGATCCGGCCCGCCCTGTGGTTGCGAGTGGGAGCAGCAGCCGCCTTCGCGGTCACCCTGCTGTTTGTTCTGCTCTCGGTATTGCCCGTCGTTCCGGTTGCCAGCAAATGGAAATACTCACTGAAGATTGCGCTGGTCGTGCTGGGAGTGAACTTGCTGGGTTGGATGCTCTATCGCGCAGGCCAAAGAAAAGAGGACCGCGTCTAGCTAACGACCTGGTCACCCTTCCGATGGCGTCATCCTGAACCGAGCCGTTTCTCAGGCGCAGTGAAGGATCTCGCGCGGATCGACAGACTCATCCAACGGCGCTCCGCCGCAGAACTGCTGACCTACCGCAGAAACACCCGCCGCCCCGCATCCTCCACGCGCACGCCCGACTTCCGCCGCGCCCCCGTCTCCAGCGTATAAACCACGAGCAAATGATCCTCGACGATCAGAATTTCCTTTTCGCTCATCCATCCGACCAAGGTCGCATGCGGCACGTAAGCCACGCGCCGCGGCGTCTCCTCCATGCTCTTCACTTCCACCGCCGGCAACTCCGTCAGCGCCTTGCGAATGCGCTGCGACTCCTCCGGATTCGCGCTCTCCCTGTTCCGCCAGTTGAATGGGCTTGTTCGCTTCCGCGGTCGAAACAATCGTCATCGCCACATATCCCAGCTCCGGCGACAGCCGCGCATTCGACGTGTAGAAACTCACGTCGTAGTCGGAATTCTTGTACGTCGCCTGCTCGTCAAACACCGTAGTTCTCTTGCCGTTACTCAGCACCAGCGTCTGATCGTTACTCTGATTCGACCAGCCGCAGCAGCCGGTATCGGGAATCGCCTCGACAATTGTCTGCCCGTCCGACGCCGCGTCCAGCACGCGTCGCAATGGCTCGGGCAGTGGTGTCGCCGTCCATTTTCCGCCTAGCTTCCTGATAGCGCGTGCTCGACTTGTATTCCGGCTCACTCTGTCCCGGGACAAACTGCGTCATCAGAAAAAAGTTCTCCACGCCGCTCTCCGGCGCCCAAAACTCGCCATACGGACAAGTTTCCTCGCACGTCCCCGTCTCGCAGCGGCAATCCGGAAACTTCGTCGTGGCCAATTCTTCGCGTCCCGCGCCACTCAAATCAGTCCGCCACGCCTGCCAGGTCGTGACCGTCGAAAGATCCACGCCCTCGCGCTGCAACCGCCGCGCCTGAGTTGGCAAACCAAAATAAATGTCCGCCGTCCGCCGAAAGAAATGGCACCGGCGCCGACTCCGTGACCGCCTGATTCGATCCCGTGGCACTCACCTCTCGCGTCACACCTTGATCGATCGTGGTCGCGCTGTGCCCATTCCAAAGCCAAACCTTGTGCGCCGACGCAACATCTTCTTCCGCAAGCGGCAGCGACACCGGTATCGCAAACAAAATCTGCCCGCGCGATTGACCCAAATGCTCTCCGGCGATTTCATTGCCTCGGCCGGAACCTTCACCGTCTGCTTCACCGCAAACGTCGCCGGATCGTACTCCACCATCTCCCCCGGCGAGCGCAGCACCCATAGCCGCTTCCCCTGCGCCAGCGAAGACGCCGTCAGCAACAAGAGGCCGCAAGTGACCAGCAAATTCCTCATGACGCCATTGTCATCCTGAGCGAAGTTTTCGTCCGCGAACGCGAACGAAAACGCAGTCGAAAGCCTGCCCTGAGCGAAGCCGAAGGGGATCCCTACCGCGTCTCGACGATCGGCAACTCCACAAAGCTCGCCTGCTCGCCCGAATGAAAAACCCGCTGCACCGCCTTCTTATAGTCCCCCGGCTTCGCCCAGAAAATATTCGGCACAAACGTCTGCGGATTGCGGTCGTACAGCGGAAACCAGCTCGACTGAACCTGCACCATAATCCGATGCCCCGGCAGAAAAACATGGTTCGCCGTGGGCAATAAAAAGTGATAGAGCAACGGCTGATCCGGCGTGATCGCCTTCGCCGTCTCCAGGCTCTCGCGATAGCGCCCGCGGAAAATGTCCGCGGAAATCATCAGCTGATATCCGCCCATCGCCGGCTGCGCCGCAACCTCATCGGGATAAACATCAATCAGTTTCACCACCCAGTCGGAATCCGTTCCACTGGTGGACGCGATCAGATTCGCAATCGGCTGCCCGCTGATCTTCACCGGTTCCTTCAACACATCCGATCGTGAAGGCCAACAACATCCGGACGCCCCGACGCCTCGCGCTGATCGTCCACCAGCCATTCCGCCCAGGTGAATCCTTCGCCGTATCCCACGGGCTGAATCGGCCGCGAACGAAACGGCACCGGCTTCGCCGGATCGGAAACATATTCGTCGTATGCCGCGTTCCCGCGTCTTAGGAGCGTCGAACCCCAACTTCAATCCTGGCTCCAGATAAAGCCGCGTCGCACGGATCGCGCACCCGCTAGCGCATCCCGCAGGCCAGGACGGCAGCCGCCGCCACGTATTCGTTCCTGTTTCGAACGCGGTAACGGGCGCCACATCGGCCTTCGGCGCCCCGTCTTTCAAATATTGATCAAGAAATGGCCGCAGAATGTTCTCGCGAAAATAGAGCCCGGTATCGCTGCTGAACTTCAGTGCCCCCAGCGTGCTGCCGTCGTCAATCTCCTGCCCATGATGCCACGGCCCCAGCACCAGAAACACTTTGTCGTTGCCGCTGTCCTTCGGTTTAATCGCTTTATAAACCGCCGGCGCTCCGTAAATATCTTCCTGATCCCACAAACTGTCGACCAGCATCACCGGCACCTTCAGCGGCTGCGCGGCGAGAATCTTGTCCATGGCCTGCTGCTGCCACCACGAGTCATAACTCGGATGTTCCAGCAGTTTGCGCCAAAACCCAACCTGCTCCAGCCCATGCCGCCGCCCCAGTTCACCGGCGGATCCCGCCTCCATAGTACACGTCGTAGTCGTCAAAGTGATCCGTCCACCACAACGCGCTGTTGTTGCGCGTCGCCTCTTGTTCGTAGATGTAGGGCATATTCTGTTCGCGAAACGCGCCGTTGTGAAACCAGTCATCGCCCATCCAGCCATCGACCATGGGATTCATCGGCACGGCCACTTTCAACGCCGGATGCGGATTCACCAGCGCCATCAGCGGCAGAAAACCGTCATAAGAAATTCCCAGAATGCCCACCTTCCCATTACTCTCGGGAATATTCTTCACCAGCCAGTCGATCGTGTCATAGGTGTCGGTCGAATGATCGACCGCCGTCGGATTCAGCGGCCCGTGCAACGGACGCGTCATCACATAGTCGCCCTCCGACCCGTACTTGCCGCGCACGTCCTGCACCACGCGAATGTATCCGCCTTCCACAATCACTTCCACCGCATTGTCGTAGCCATTCAGAATCGGGCCCAGGTGCGAACTCTGCGCATGGCTGAGTTGCGCGCTGGCGTTATAAGGCGTCCGCGTCAGCAGGATGGGCGCGTTGTTGGCGCCCTTGGGAATCACAATCACCGTATGCAGCTTCACCCCGTCGCGCATCGCGATCATGACCTCGCGCTTGACGTAATCAAAGCCGTCGGTCACGGCCTCGACTTTCGCCGGAGTTTCACTGGGCAGTGAGGGACTTGAGGCGGCATTTTGGGCCAACGAGGATCCCAGAAAGATCGAACCGGCCAGAAGGGTCGACAGCCAGCCATGGATACGAATACAGGCAATTGTTTTCGGGAAAACGTTCATAGGAGTGACGAAATAGTAGCTGGTCCACCAGCGGCTTGCCAAATCACGGGCTTTTCCCGTTTCCCGAACAAAAAGCACTTCGATGATTCAGGTGGACGGTTGCGGTGATACGCTACGCTCACTAACTCCGCTTGGCACGTCCCGAATGTCAGTTCTGCTGCGTGCGGGATCGCCGAGGAGTATCCCGCTGCTAACAGCGCATGCTGCTGGCATGGAGGTTCAAACGTTGCTTTTATAATGCCGGAGCCGAAACGGTCTCCGTCTGAACTTCATCGCCCCATTGTTCCACCGGAATCAGCTCGCTCTATTCAATGATGGCCGTCGACTGTAAAACCGCCAAACCCGGAATCATCGCCGCCAGCCTGACCGACATCGGCCGCCAGCGCAGCAACAACGAAGATTCCCATCTCTACTGGGAGCCCGATTCCCACGAAGAATTTCGACGCAAGGGTCGCTTGGCCGTGATCGCCGACGGCATGGGCGGATACGAAGGCGGACAAGAGGCCAGTCGCATCGCCGTCGAGACCGTGCGCCACGTCTACGAGAACGCTTTCGCAAGCGATCCCCAAAATACTCTGACCGCAGCTCTGGCCTCTGCGCATCGGGTAATTCAGCGTTATGCCACCGAGCATCCGCAGTTCTACGGAATGGGCACCACCTGCACCGCCGTCGCCATCGTCGATCGCCAGCTCCACTTCGCCCACGTCGGTGATAGCCGCCTCTACCACATTCGCGACCAATCCATCTCTCGACTTACCCGCGATCACTCTTACGTCGGCAAGCTCGTCGAAAGCGGGATCGTGCGCTCCGAAGATGCCGAGTCCCACCCCCAGCGCCACATTCTCACCGCCGCCCTTGGGACTGGCCGCGATGTCACGCCTCACGTCCCCGATCATCCTTTTCCATTGAAAGACGGAGACACCCTCCTCCTGTGCACTGACGGCCTCTGGGGTTTAGTCGGCGACCAGGAACTGGCCCGCGCCGCGCAATCCACTCCTCCGGCGGAAGCTTGCTCCCAGTTGGTGACAACGGCGCTCGAGCGGGGCGGGCCGGATAACATTACCGTGTTGATCCTGCGAGTTTCTGCCTGACCCTTCAATGCAATTTCGACAACCGACTCTACAGCGGGATGGAACCTTGCCTTGCTCTAAAGCCCAATCTGTTGAGCAACGGCCGCGAGTCAGGCTTGGGACAAAGCCTATCTTTTTGAATCTTAAGACTTAAGTAGCGCCCAGGTATTTTGGCAAGATCGGCGTTCAACCCGTATTGTCATTTATTCCAATAAAGTCTATTATGTAAATCGACTTTATCGCAATATAACCATGAAAGCCCACAACAACGTTCTCCTCTTTACCCTCTCGCTGGCATTAACGGCGGGTGCACAAACCAAAACCACCATCCCCGCCCAGGCCGTACTGTCCGACGACAGCTCCGCCACCGCGGTGGAACCAGCATCCATCGTCCCAGACAAGAACAAGCCCCCCGTCGCCTTCCGCCGCGACGGCTTATGGTTCTCAACTCACGACGGCGCCACCCAACTGCATGTGCACGGCTACGCGCAGGCGGACGACCGCATGTTCTCCGATACCATCCACGGCGAAGAACTGGACACATTCCTGTTCCGCCGCATCCGCCCCTTATTTGAAGGCACGCTCTTCAACGCCGTCGATTTCCGATTCATGCCAGACTTCGGACAGAGCACCTACCAGATCCAGGAAGCGTTTCTGGAATTGAAATCGGTGAAATTCGCCAAGCTGCGCGTAGGAAAATTCAAGGAGCCCATCGGCCTCGAAGTCCTCCGCTCCGATCGCGACCTGACCTTCGCCGAGCGCTCGCTCGCTTCCGATCTGGTTCCCTTGCGTTATATCGGAGCGCAACTTTCAGGTTCCGTTCTCTCGGATTCCATTTCCTACGCCGCCGGCTACTTCAATGGATCGAGTGACGGATCGAACGGTGCCTTCACCCAGTGGACTCACGGCAACGAAGCCGCCGCCCGGCTCTTCCTTCGTCCCTTCGCCACTACCCGCGTAAACGCCTTACATCAGTTCGGCATCGGCCTGGGCGACTTCCGCAGGACATCAGCACGGAACCATCGCCGGACTGAAGACTATGGGACAAACCACATTCTTCAAATATTCCTCGACCGCAGTCGCGAATGGCCAGCACAATCGCCTCGCGCCTCAAGCCTATTACTATGCCGGCCCTTTCGGCGTGCTCAGTGAATATGTAATCTCGTCCCAGGATGTTTTGAATAAGAGTCTGACCGCGCGGGTGCGAAACGAAGCCTGGCAGATTGCTGGTTCGGTCATGCTCACGGGAGAAAAGAATGGCTATAGCGGCGTCCGCCCGCGCAACGCCACGGAGCACGCCGTGGGATTCCGCCGCCTGGGAGCCTTGGAACTCGCCCTGCGCTACAGTCAACTGCGCATCGACGGCGACGCTTTCCCGCACTTCGCGAATCCCGCAACCGCTCCGCAATCCGCGAAAGAACAGGCGATTGGATTTAACTGGTATTTGAATCGCTACATCAAACTCGAAACCGACTACGAGCACACCGGATTCCGCATGGCCTCGTCGACGGCGATTCCCCTGCACAGTGAGAATGTGCTGATGAACCGCATTCAATTAGCGTTCTGATTACAAAAATGGCAGGAAAACTATTCCCAGACGCAGCAAAGCGCTACCGACCCAATGTCCAGAACGCGTCCGGAACACTACGGTAGCGCTGCCAATTTTCAGAGCCCAAACCCGAATACAGTAGACAAAAAAGTATAAAAACCGTCCATACACTAATCACAGTATTTAACTAGGTTCCTTCGCCTTTTTCCTCTGTGTCCTCTGCGGTTAAGCCTTTTTCCGGTCTAAGTAGCGGAAATAAAATGACATCGCGGATGGTGTGCGAATCCGTGAGAAGCATGCACAGCCGGTCGACACCCACCCCCACCCCACCCGCCGGCGGCATCCCGTACGACAGCGCCCGGATGTAATCCTCGTCCATCTGGTGCGCCTCCTCGTCGCCGCGCTCGCGCTCCTGCAACTGCGCTTCGAATCGCCGCCGCTGGTCTTCGGGATCGTTGAGTTCGCTGAAGCCGTTGGAAATTTCCATCCCCCCGACAAAGATTTCCCAGCGCTCGGTCCACTCCGGCTCATCCGGCTTCTGCTTCGAGAGCGGAGACACTGCCGTGGGAAATTCGTAGATGATCGTCGGCTGCGTCAGATGCTCTTCGGCCACCGCTTCGAAAAGCTCGGCAATGGTCTTCCCCGCCGGAGCGTCCGGTTCGTAGGCCATGTGCGCATGTCCCGCGTTGAAGCGCTCCACCAGCTTCTTCACGCCGTCGGCGCTGGCGAAGTCGCTCATCTCCGGCTTCGCTCCCGCCTTCTCCGGCCAATAATGAATGATGGCTTCGCGCATGGTCATGCGCTGCCAGTTGGCCCAATCGATTTCCTGGTCGCCCCACTTCGTTTTCGTCCCGCCGGTCACATCTTTCGCCGCCTGCGTGATAATTTCCTGCGTCAGATCCATCACGCCCTGATAGTCGGTGTAGGCCTGATAAAACTCCAGCATGGTGAACTCAGGATTCCAGCGCCATCCCAGCCCTTCGTTGCGGAAGTTGCGATTGATCTCATACACGCGATCCAGCCCGCCCACCACCAGCCGCTTCAAATAAAGTTCCGGAGCGATGCGCAGATAAAGATCCATGTCGAGCGTGTTGTGATGCGTGATGAACGGCTTGGCCACCGCCCCGCCGGCGATGGGCTGCATCATCGGCGTCTCCACTTCGATGAAGCCGTGCGCATCCAGCGTGCGCCGCATCGACTGCACCAGCTTGGTCCGCTTCAGAAAAACTTCGCGCACTTCTGGATTCATCACCAGATCGACATAGCGCTGCCGGTAGCGCAGCTCCACGTCGGTCAGCCCATGCCACTTCTCCGGCAGCGGCAGCAGGTCTTTACTCAGAAAGGTGATCTCTTCCACGTGCACGCTCAGCTCGCCGGTGCGCGTGCGAAACAGATATCCGCTCACCCCGATGTGGTCGCCCAGATCGAGCAGCTTGTACAACTCGAAGCCCTTTTCCCCGACCGCGTCTTTCTTCACATAAATCTGCAGCCTCTTCCCGTCCTGCTGCAGGTGCGCGAATCCGGCCTTGCCCATCAGCCGAATCGCCATGATGCGTCCCGCCACGCGCACGTTGACCCGCTCCTTCTCCAGTTCCTCGCCAGTCTTCTCCGTGTACTTCGCGAGGATCTCCTCCACCGTATGCGTGAATTCGTACTTGCTGCGGTACGTCGGCTGCCCCAGCGCCTCAATCTGCTTCAACTTCTCGCGCCGCAGCTCGTAAATTTCGTCGTCGAGTGCCAATGGAGTCCTTTTCAGTGTTGGCGATGGAAGGGAGATTATAAACAATGCGTTCGGCGAGGGACGGAGATTAAACGTGAAGAAAAGTGATTCCGACCGCGCCACTCCCAAAGCCGCGAAGCGGCGAAAGAATACAGCCCACGGCGTAAGCCGTGGGTCCGAAACGCACTCGTAACCTAGCCCCGAAGGGGCGGAAGATGTGGGTCCAAGAAAAAGCCGCTACGCTCCCCCGCATCTTGCGCAGCCGTCCCTGGAGGAGTATGTTTTGCCAATTCGCTGTCATTCCTTTCCGACGGAGGAATCTCGCGTGAAAAAGAATCGGTTTTTGAATGTTTGCGCGGCTGTAATCGTGGCAGCAACAATCGCAACCACCGTCTCCGGCCAGGAGAAGAAAGAAGCCTCCGAGCCTCACAAAATCGTGCATTTCGGTGATCTCAAGTGGACGCCGATCATGAAGGGATGCGACCTCGCGCCCGTTTCAGGCGATCCCGGTGTAGAGGGAGCGCCCTTTGTCCTTCGCATCCGATGTGCTGACGCGACAAAAATTCCACCGCACTGGCATCCCACGGATGAAAATGTGACCGTCTTGAAAGGAACTTTCCTTCTGGGCGCAGGTGAAACTTATGACGAAGGAAAGTTGAAAACAATGAACGTAGGAAATTATGTTCTGTTGCCGAAAGAGATGCGGCATTTTGCGCTGTGCAAGGGTGAGATGATCGTACAAGTCCACGGCATTGGCCCATTCAAAAATAATTGGGTGAATCCCTCCGAGGTGCTGCCCCCTGACACGCCCGCCACAGCCGGCGCAAAACCAAAGTCCTGATTTCGGTCCAAATGGGGGCGGGTGGCCCTCGCTCTTATCGAGGGCCGTCGCGCGAAGTAACACTCCTTCTCTGATAGCGATGTTTACCGCCTATTTTGACGACAGTGGCACGGATGGTAATTCGGATATCGCCGTTGCTGCCTGCTATGTCTCAGCCAAGCGCGGCTGGGATGATTTTGTAGCAGGGTGGGACAATGCCAGATGGGAAGAGGGCTTTGAATGTTTCCACATGTCTGACTTCATGGCTCCGCCTAAGCAAGGCAAAAAGCCATGGTGTGATTGGGACGATACCAAGAAAACCCATGTCTACAATCGGCTCGGGAAGATTGTCAACGAGAACAAGAGGACAGGCATCGCCGTGGCTATCCCTAAAGCGATTTGGGATGCTACTCCCGAGCGGGTTCGCCGCCACTATGGAAGGCAGCACTATACATTTGCAGTGAGGATGTGTATGAATCGAATCCTCGCCTGGCGCGAAAAAGCATGATTACGCTTCCCGTTCGATATGTCTTCGATTGGGAGATGCGGAAAAGCCAGAAACGCGAGGAGATCACTAGAATTCTTGAACTGATTGGAAAACCACAGAATCAAGCCGTAGCGGGGTTGCTCGGTCTGGAACCCCAGGGGTACAGTTTTGAACATAAGGAGGAGTTCAAACCGCTTCAGGCTCCCGATATTTTGGCTTGGCAAATGAGGTCGCATATGCGAAAGATTTGGCCTGTCGGCCATGACGATGAATCGCTATGTCACCCAGGATTTCGATTACTGCGGCAAGATCAAGAAATGGATTTAGGATTCTTTACCAAACAACAGATTGATAAGTTCGTCATAGATTACGACGCAATAGACAAGATCACACCGTTCCCGATGCTCTATGACTAGGAATTGCCCCCATCTGTTCTTACTGGATGCTTACCCATCGAATTCCGCGTGCGGGTAACGGTGACCCGGAGCCTAGCTTTCAAACCCGCCCTTTTCCACAGCCGTCCACAGCCAAAATCCACTTTCGTGTGACGAACAACCTTTACTGAGAAATATAGAACGCGCAAGATCGACCTATGCGCGAAGGCTCTCCCAAAAAGTTATCCCACAGCCCGACAGCCAGCGGTTTTCAGTCCGGAGCTAAATCCTTATTCCGCAATATTTTAGCTCTAAATCCTTACGGCTCAAGATTTTGCCCATACCTCACCCTACCCAATCGCGCCAAGATCATAGAAACAAATGTTTTAGCCGAGGGGTATCAAAAAAAAATGAGATCTAGATCCCATCTGGACCAAAAGCCTGGGGCACGTGTCCTAGGGTTGATCTTTTGCGATCAATCGGCGGTTGAGATGCGGAGTCGTGCGCGGTTGCCCGGTGCTGAGTTCACACTTCTTTCCTGGAGCGGCCCCACAGGTCGGACATCGGACGACGAGTATCTGTTTGGGGATGAGTTTTCTTCTCATATCATCAAAAAACAAAAAACCTCCCAATGCCACAAGAGCGATTCATTGACCAGCGCCGGAGCGCCGGGATATTCATGTCACCCAGGGGCCTACTCTTTCGTGATAACGGACATGGGCCGACTTTGCAGAAAGGCATTGATCAGTGTGCTATTTATTTGCAAGCCGCCGTTGTACTGGACGAAGCCTTTCTTCTTGAACGCACTCATAAATTTACTTACCCTGGCGCGGGTGGTACCAACCATCTCCGCCAGAGTTCCCTGGCTCACCTTCAGGGGGCTCTCCGGCTTGGATTCCTTGGTTATTTCCCCAAACAACAACAGAACTCGTGCCAGCCGCTTTTCGCTGAAATTGAAGAATTGGTCTGCCAGGTCTTCCTCGACTCGAATCACTCGGGAAAGCAGATATGCATTCAGCAACGCTGCAAACTGCGGGTCGCGCTTGAGCTTGCGAAGCGTGCTCTCCTTCTGCAAGCGAGTGATATTGGCGGGCCCAATCGATCTCGCCGTGTACATCCGCAGAGATTGCCCTCCCAGACAGCCTTCGCCAAAAAAGCTACCCCGCAGCAGGACGGCGATGATCGCTTTTTTGCGACGCGTAGCGGCCATCGTGAGCTTCACCGTACCGCTCTGGATATAGAAGACCGCATCGGCTTTGTCCCCTTGCGAAAAAATGATCTCGTTGTCTCGGTAGCTCCGCACAGTCATCGCAGAACGGAACTTTTTGCGGAAAACTGTGGAACTGAAACCGGGAGTTTGATTCGCCATCTGTCTCCTTGACACGATCAATTCACTTGGGAGTACCGTCCTCGTTAGAAAAAATAAATCATACGGCTCGGGAATCTGGCTTGGCTGGTCAATAAAGGTCATACACAATTGCACACAGTACCTAGGTGGTAAATCTTGGGCGTGGGGTCTAACCCGCGCCAACCGTAGGATCTCGAACGTACGAAGCTCCGGCGTCCTTCCCCGGGATGGTATTCCAATTGTCAGGGACAGCCGGCGCCGGAGGCGCCGGGCTATTTTCAGATGTCCCTTAACGGGACCGCAAAAAAAACACCCGCGAAGGACATTCGCGGGTGCTGGGACTTTCTTCCATCAGATCACTTTACTTCGCGCTTCAACCGGCGGCTACTGTTTGTTCAGCAGATCGCAATGCTCGTTGCATTGCAGCGACTGCATTTCAATTTCGGCTTTTTTGTGCGGAACGTCGCCGCGGCCTTCCGGGACTACCAGGAGCGACAGGCGGCCATTCGCCAGATTTACTTTGCAGCTGAAGTTGAGGGATTGCACGCCGCGCTGCTTGCACGGCGCACCCTCCAGCGCCGAAGTTAGAGTCGAGGGATCGTCGTAAACCTTGTCCGCGAGTTCGGAGGGCAGCAGCGCGAGCGTCATCGGCACCGGCGCTTTCACCCGGATCCATACCGGCTGGCCGTCCCGTTCCGGGGTCAGCAGGCTGTAGACTTTCGGCGTCGAGGAGAGTTCATATTTGTCTTTCAACAGCACGGACCACTGGAACTCGGGCTGGATGCAATTCTGCACGCAATCCCAGCGGTAGTAGGTGATCTTGAGATCGTTGGGCGAGACGAACCGGCGGGCTCCATGGCCCATCACCGCCACAATGCTCTGGGCAACGGCGCGGTCGGGCCTGCGCTCGTCGCGAATCAGCAGAACCATGGGCCGGCTGTCCGGCAGATGGCATTCGTAAGTCGTGTTCATCACGCGTTCGCGCACGCAGAACATTTCCAAACGTGGAGTCGGCCCTGGACTCCGCACCGCTCCAGTCCACTGGTCATTCGGCGCCATCGCGATAGTGATGGGCATCGACGATTGAATGTCGACATGCAGGTTCCCGCCCTGAGCTCCCGGGCGGTAGACGCGCCCAGCGTGATAATCCATGGGATCGAGTTGCGCGGCTTCATCGGTGTCGTGAACCCAATCGAAGGTTTTCTCCTGCTGTGCCGCGGCGAGAGCCGCGAAGAACAGGATTGCAATCCCGAGCCAATAGTGTTTTTTCATAGTGCCCCCAAACTATTGAAACGGGACGAAGTCGCCCATACAACAGGATTCGCGGTTTCGTGGTAACGCTGGTAACCGGGAGGTGCGCGTCGGCGCGGAATGCGGATTGCCAATCGTAATGGTACCCTGGTACATTGGTACAAATGGCAGATGATCCGAAGCTTCTGGTCGAGCGCGTGCAAACCGGGGTGCGCATCGAGAAACGCATCCTCAAAGTTCTGAAAGGGTTTGCCGAGTTCCACGACATGACGCTGGGCGACGTTCTCGAAGGAATCGTGCTGCATGCTTTCGACGGCAAAACGCCGTTCAGCGCAGTGTCGCTCGAACGCATTCGCCAGTTGAAGAAATTCTACGGCCTCGATCTCGACTCCAGCGCCAGCCATCGCCTGCAGGAAATCAAATCGAAATCCCCGCGCAAACGCGGCCCAGAAAAACAAAAAAACAAATAACGAGGAAACTCCATGAGTTTTGCGAAATCAAAAATCGGTCTCTGCGTTCTGCAATGGGCGCTCGCCATCGTGATCCTGATCGAAGCCGTGCTCTTCCTCATGCCCGGCGCCGCGCACGGCTTTGCGGCCACCCATCTGCCCGGCTTCATCCGCCTGATCCTGGGATGGGGAGAAATCCTCGGCTGCATCCTACTCCTGATTCCGCGCACCACCGTCCGCGGCGCATGGTTGTTGGTGGCCGTCTTTGTCATGGCCATTCTGATCCATCTGTTCCATGGCATGTACAACGTCGGCAATCTTGTCGTTTACGCTGCCGCAGCGTTCGCGATCGCTTGGGGAAAGTAAGGCTAGGTATTATGGGAAAACTCGGAAATGATTTACGGCCAAAACCTTCCGGGCTGCGCCCGGTGGACAGCCAAGAGCCTGCTCCGAGCTTGTCGAAGGGGCGGCCGACCCCACATTACCATTTGAGCGACAGAAAGCTAATCCGGCAATTTGAATCTGACTTGATAGCGGAAGATTCCTTCCACCACGCCGACCATGTCCGCCTTGCATTCGCTTATCTCTCAGAGTATCCGCCGCTGCGAGCGCTCGACAAGTTTTCCGCCGCCCTGAAACGCTATGCTGCTGCCCGGGGCAAGTCTCAGCGCTACCACGAAACCATCACTTACGCTTACTTTTTCCTGATTCGCGAGCGCATGGCGCGTTCCGCCGACCGCTTGTCCAGTAATGGCTGGAACGAATTTGCCCGCCGGAATCTCGACCTGCTCGTGTGGAAAAATGGGGTTCTCAGCCGCTACTATCGGAAGACGACGCTGCAATCCGATCTAGCCCGAAACATCTTCCTGCTGCCCGACAAGCTGCGCTGAAATGCGGCCAGAGCGGGTAATTTACGCTGAAGTCACTAAACGCGTCGCACCCAGCAGGTCCGGTATAGAACTGCGGCGCTCAAGAGATAAAGGTTTTTGTGAGCCAGCATTTGGCAGTTGCCTGTAGTGCAATTCCACCGCACTTCCAATTTGGCGGAGAGCGCGAATGCGTGCGGCGAGCACGTCCCGGCGTACGCAGCCCAGTAGAAGAGAACAATCTTGATCTGAATAGTGTTCAAGAACCGTGATTACGTAGACAAAACGCTCGAACGGTTCCAGTTCAAGAACTGCGGCAATCTCCACGTGCTGTCCGGCCGGTAGGGTCTTGTCACTGCTGCTGGCTGAAGAAGAAGGCGAACCATCGCTATCTTCTCGAGGCCGGGCGTCGATAAGCCTTACAGCATTTTGAATGATGGCCCGCCGAGCCCAGGAGCGCGCCCACTCCTTAAAAACCGCGTTGCCATCGACCGCGTCCTCAAAACCGGAGACGAAGCACTGCTCAGCCCTTCCGCGATCCGCAGTCAGAAGGAACGACAGCAGGTAGAGGTCGTTCATGTCTTCGTCGAAGATTCGGCAAAAATCGTCACTGTTTGCGTATTGCGTGGCTCTTATGAGGTGCGTTGCCTCCGACATATTTACCTCCGTCTTTCTCTTACTAAACGTTTGAGCATGGTGGAAATCGACAAGCGACGTCATCTTTTTATCTTTTCCGCCTTTTTTTTCTCGGACACTGGCTTGCATTGAAATCTTCGAGCAAGCCGCTTCAGCACGTGTCGAGTAAGGATGCCGGCGCAGGAAAACTTTGCGCCCTCCTTCATCAGATCGAAAATCGCATCTTCTCCCTCGCGACTAATGGAGGTCAGGCTGTTCAAGTCGATCACCAGCTTGCGTCCTTCGAGTTCGCGGCTTGCGTTTCTCCAACTGGTGCGGAGCTCGTTTTGCCAGGGATCGTTGAGCTTGCCTTCCACAACCAGCTTCCGTTGAGCCGGAGTGTCGATGATCGAGATCCTGAACATATTGATTGCAGTACGAATCATGTAAGTGCAACGCGCCTGCCAAAGTCGTAAGGGCTCAAAGTGCTGAAACCATTGAAGGGAGCAGAGTTGGCTGGCAATGGTGTCAACGAATGTCAAAATCACAATTGACACTTGTCGAGACTGATCGACAGAAAAACAAGAGCTTACTGCAAACAGCCAGACACCAGCGGCACAGCAGAAATTAAGGTTGATCGCGTGCAGGCGGGGATGCTACTACAAGAAGACAGGCCTGTTTTTTTGATACCCGAGATTACGCAGCGCGGTCCAAGGGGCTCGTATTGTCCGCTGAAACCGGGGTGGGACTGATTCTCTCCGTTCTTTTTCTCTCCGGTCTCCTTGTCTCTCTTTTCTCTCGTTCGGAGATTCGGATACCTGGCCTTGCCTCTGCCAGAAGAGCGCGAAGAAATATCACCATGAAGAAAACTGCGGCACAGCAAACGATTGCTACTGCAAATAATTCCGTCATAACAGGACTAAGAGCAAGGCAAGGGCCAAGTTCTCGAAATGAGCCAACTTACTGAACTTAAAGAGACACTCTTCGCGGGTCGACGCCCAGCTTCTTCATGCGGGCAATCAGGGTCGTGCGTTTGAGGCCCATCCGAGCGGCGGCGCCCTCAGGGCCGGCCACTCGGCCTTTGGTGATTTTCAAAATGCGGACCATTTCATCGCGCTCATACGCTTCGCGCGTTCCAACCACGGGAGTGCTCTTGCCATTGTTGCTGAGCTCCGCGGTGGGAGCTTGCAGCGCTGTGCCGTGGCTAAGGATCACCGAACGTTCGATGAAGTTTTCCAGTTCACGAATATTTCCCGGCCAATGCCAACTCGACAGCTTCCTCATGGCCGCCGCGGGAATCGATTGGACCTGCTTATTCATCAGGCGGCCGTACTTCTGCGCGAAGTAGCGAACCAGCAGCGGGATATCTTCGGGACGTTCGCGCAAAGGTGGAATGCGGATGGGAAACACGTTCAAGCGATAGTACAGGTCGCTGCGGAACTCGCGATTCTCCATCATTTTTTCGAGATCGCGATTGGTAGCCGCTACGAGCCGCACGTCGACTCTCTTGGTTCGGTTGCTGCCCAGCCGTTCAAACTCACGTTCCTGCAACGCGCGTAGCAATTTAGGCTGAATCTCGACGGGAATGTCCCCAACCTCATCCAGAAAGAGCGAGCCCTGGTCGGCCAGTTCAAGACGGCCCACCTTCTGCGCAATCGCGCCGGTAAAGGCACCCCGTTCGTGGCCGAAAAGCTCGCTCTCGAGCAGTCCGGTCGGGATGGCGGCGCAATTGAGCTTTACGAAGGTCCGCTCCTTGCGCCGGCTGCGTTCATGGATCGCGCGGGCAATCAATTCTTTTCCTGTACCGGTTTCACCGAGAAGCAGTACCGTCGAGTCGCTGGGGGCCACAGTTTCTACAAGATTCAAAACATGGCGGAGACTCGAACTCTGTCCCACAATCCCTTCGAAGTCCATTTCACCGCGGATTTCTTCTTCCAAATACAGCTTTTCCTGCGCGAGCTTGTCTTTGAGGTCGGCGATTTCTCCGTAGGCCAGCGCGTTCTCCACGCCGATCGCGACCTGCTGCGCCACCTGCGACAAGAAAGCGGTCTCATCGCTGTGGAACGCATTCTCTTCGCGCTTAGCTACCGCGAGCACGCCCAGCATGCGACCCCGGCTGATGAGCGGCACATCGCACAATGAATTAATACCCTCCGCCGCCGCCTTCGCGTACATTTCAGTGTGTAGTTCAGGATCAAGCCGGTTCACCACCCAGGGCTTTCCGCTGCGGAAGGTTTCGCCGGGCGCCGTGCCTTGAATGGGGATCAAAATCTGTTCTTTAAAAAATCCTTTGCGATCTGGGAAGTCGAGCGCGTGCACGCGCAGATTCCTGCCGTCCGGTTCGGGCAGCATGATGGCGGCGGCGTCATAGCGCAGGAGCCGGCGAACACTGGCGGAGATGGCTTGCAGCAATTCTTGAAAATTCAGATTCGAGACGACCTGGTTGGTTAGATCAAGGATCAGTTTCAAGCGATCCTGCGCCTGCCGGGACAGGTAGAAGTTCACGGCGGCATCGATGGCTAACGCAATCTGGTCGGCGACCAGAGAGAGGAAGCGGACTTCGTCCTCCGGGTAAGCGTTGGGATCTGACCTCCCGATTGTCAACACACCCAGGCGACGTTGTCCCCTGGCTAGGGGAAGCACGCAGGTAGCCGCAATCCCCAGTTCGTTTAGAGACTCGCCATGCTTCGGAAACCGCGTCTCGAAATTCCAATCCGCAGTAACCAGAGCCTGCTGCGACTCGTATACCCAGTCAATGGGCGTGCCTGCCACGTCGACATCGGCGGGGGGCAGACTCTGCCTTGCGCCGTTTGAATAGAGCAGATGCCATGCGACTGTCCTGGTGTCATTCTCAAAGGCGATAAGCTGAAGGTAGTCAAAGTGAACCACTTCATTCAGCGCTTGCAGGAGCACATCCGCAGCGGCGTCACAATCAGTGCACGTGCCAATCGCGTTGGTCGCACGCAACAGCGCTTCGTAGCGTTGCGTGTACTGGTCTGAGAGGGCAGGGGATAAAGTGCTCATGGCCTCTTCCCGCTTGTCGCAAGTTGATTACGAACACGTCAGCCGATGCCACCGCCCTAACAGCAAGACGACTGCCCGGTTCGGGATACGTTTCATCTGATGTAGCGAAGAGGCAGAAAGCTTCTACAAAATGTCGTCATCTTTGTCACCTGTCGAATCTTGTGTCGACACGATTGACAGGGCCGATGGTTAACGCACATTTGGCGTTGCGCAACTTGCGTTCAGTCAACTATTTCTTCGCAGGACCATGCGCGCACCACTTTGGCACCCCAAGTGCCGTCATCGACTCTGAAACGCAATTCACGCACCAGGGAAATAAACGGTCGCGGGAAGTGCACACATTTAAGCAGGAAGGAGTCACACTTATGCGACGAACTGCGATTATGCTTGCAGGTTTTGTCATTCTCTTAACATTGGGCGCCACAGCTCAGGAAAGCCGCTCCGAGATCAGTCTGCAAGGCACGGGCTTTTTCACAAAGGACAGTAACGGCCAGGGGATCTCACGGACAACAACGAACACGGGTGGCTTTCTGGTTGGCTACCGTTATCACCTCAACCGTTGGCTCTCTGCCGAAGCGAACTACGGCTTCGACCGCGATACTCAGAGATACTTTTCTGGAGGCGGTCTTTCGAGAGTTCAGTCGGACGTTCACACAGCCACGGCCGATGTGGCTGTAAGTCTTCCCTTCTCGATAGCGAGGTTGAATCCCTACGTGCTGGGCGGCGGAGGCAGTCTGATATTTCATCCCACTGGCAATGCGGGCGGCTTCGTGCCCGGCGCTGATACCCAGGCGAAAGGTGCTTTTCTTTACGGCGGCGGGGTTAATTACGCGTTGACCAGAAGCGTTTCTCTACGTGCCGAGTACCGGGGATACCTGTACAAAGACGCCGATTTTGGTGTCAGGGGCCTGAACACTGACAGCTGGACTCACACGGCGCAACCATCCGCTGGAATCGTTTTCCGGTTTTAGGGGCGGAGGGGCAGCCGGGTTGTGGAATCCCTGGCTGCCTCTCGCTGTTCTCAGCTGGTGCGAAACCGCGCGGCGACACTTTCCGCGGTGCGAGCCAGAAGACCAACATCGCTGCCGACAGCGGTGAAGTTGAATCCGAACGAGATGAGGCGATCTACGGCGTCTACGTTGGGGGACAATGTGCCTGCCGATTTTCCGGCTGCGCGAATGCGTTGGCGCGGCATCCTGAATGGCGGCCTGCACCTCGGGATGGCTGGGATTGCCAAGGTGACCGAGGTCCCCGGCAAGGTCGCTGGGACCGATGAAGAGGCCGTCTACGCCTTCGACGGCCGCGATTGCTTCGATTTCCTCTAGCGCGGCCTTGCTTTCCAGTTGCACCAGAACGCAGGTGTCAAGGTGCGCGTTCGCGTGATATCCCTGAAGGCGGCCGTAGTCGCTGGCGCGCGTCGCTACGGCGATTCCTCGTATGCCAAGCGGGGGATAGCGGGCAGCGGCCACGGCTTTGCGCGCCTCTTCTGCGTTCTGAACGAAGGGAACGAGGAGAGAGCGGGCGCCTACATCGAGCGCGCGCTTGATGATTACAGGGTCGTTCCACGGCACGCGGAAAACGGGTTCGGCAGTGCCTCCGCGCATGGCCTGCAGTTGCGCAAGAAGAGATGAGATATCGTTCGGAGCATGTTCGCCGTCGATGACGATCCAATCAAAACCTGCGCCTGCGATGATCTCCGCCACGATCGGACTGCAGAGTCCGCTCCATAGCCCGATCTGACGCTGACAACTCGAAAGAGCCTTCTTGAATGTGTTACGAGCGAAATTTCCTGGCCAGTCGGGCATAAGTTTGATCTCCTCAACTCTTGGGTTTTCCATTCAGACCGCTCCTGCCGCAGGCAGGCCACCGGTCACTCGAGGCGTTTGATTTCCGGCAGCGCTAGACACTCACTCCGCTTTGTGATGCAAACCAAACCCGATTACATCTTCAGCCCGCGGCGCTGACAGACTGGATCAGGCCGCGAATGTATCCATAGCAGAATGCGAAGGACTGCAGAGAGCCTGGATCGGCTTCGGCCAGCGGAACGTGATCGGGCATGAGCATGTAGGGATAGCCGATCTCTTTGTAAACTTTGATGGCTTTGACGAAATCGATATCGCCTTCGTCGGGGAAGACTTCGACAAAATTATTTCGGTGGCCGCGAATGTTGCGGAAGTGCACGTTGAAGATTTTCTTGCGCGTGCCGAAATATCGAATCACGTCAAAAATCTCCACCGATGGGTTCTCGAGATCTTCAGAGATGGTTCCCTGGCAGAAATTGAGCCCGTGGTAAGCGCTCTCTTGAATGCGTGACAAATTTCTTGAGGCCGTCGACCGTGCCCAGCACCCGGTTCACTCCTTGATATCCTTCCGGCGGCACACCCGGATCTTGCGGATGGCAGGCCATTCGAATTTTGTACTCATTGGCCACTGGAATCACGCGATCGAGAAAATATGTAATGCGCTCCCAGAAGGCGTCGGCATCCACGTGCCCAGCCCTGGTGAGCGGCGTTGCGGGATGAGCCTCGAGAGAGATTCCATGCGTGGTTCATGGCATCGCCACGCCCCGGTACGCGCCCGGTGCGAAGAATACCGAGAATGCTCATGTTGTATTTGATGGATGGAATGCCGGCCAGCGCACAATTCTTGATGAGGATTTGCAATTGTTCGATGTCGCGATCGCGCTCCGGACTCTGGGCCAACATGATCGCCGGATGCTTTTCCTGATCGATGAAACTGGACGACAGGAATGGCGGCGCGATGCAGTCGATACTGATGCCATACTTACCGGCCATATCGATCATGCGTTTGAGTTCGTCGACGGTTGCGTAAAGACGGTCGCCTTCGATCTCCGGATAGCCGCAGATGTTCTGCACGCCATAACGAGCGAAGTATTTGAGATGGGCATCGTTGGTGGGCGCGGACTGGCACCCCAACTTCATGAGAACTGGCGTTGGAGCGGATTCTGCGTTCGCAGAGGTAGACATAGACCCCCGAGCGGCAACTAATCCTGCTGCGCCTCCTGCGGCGATGAATTGTCTCCTGTTCATGTTTTGATTTCCCTCATCTCGAAAATCTCTCGCCGTAGTACAAGTGCTTATCGTTTTGTCCAGGTAACGGCGACTGGGTGTTCCTGTAATTCCTCGAGGCGGATCAGATATGCATTCCAATCTTCCGGCGTCGGCATATCGGCTTTCGACCAGCCGGAGCCAGCGAAATACGTAAAGGGCTCACCCGAATGCCGCTTGAAAATCATCAGCGCATGTTTCGCCGCTATCGTTGTAGTTGCATGTTCGGAGGGCAGTGACACCAGGCCGGTGGCAATTCTGCCAGCGGATGGCTTCTGCGGCGTGTCCCATACCGCGGCAATGCCTTTTCCGGCGGGCAAGGTGGAGACGACGCCGTCGTGAATCGCGATGCCTGCCGCCAAGTCGAGGGGCGATTCTCCGTCGAAGGTGTAGGTCGACACGATTTTGTTCAGGTGAGAGCCTGCATCCAGAGTGATGCGCTTGGCTTCGGTAACCATTCTTCCACCCGCTTGCCACGGCGCATAGGATACTTCGAATTCAAAACGGATCGGCCCCGTCGCAAGAATTTTGGCGGTCGTATAATTCTTCGAGACATTCAGCTTGCCGTCAACCCAGACGGCTGTGCCTCCGCAGCCGCGGGATGGTCCCACGTCATAGGAGTCGAGTCCGATTCCATTGTCGTTGTGGTAGGACAAAGCGGAATTGTGCGTGACGGCAGCTTCGTGGTCCTGCTTATAAAAACTGTCCACAACAAAATTCGGGATGCGCTTTGACCACACGTCGATGCCGGAGGAAATCTCGCCGGTCGCCTCTAACGCCGGTCCGTAGATTCGATAGGCTACAACTTTATTCTCCCAGGCAAAGTCGTCTTTGCGCTCGGGAATGGCGCGGCCGAACACCAAGGGTTCCTGCGGCGGTGCGGCAGGATCTAAGTTGAATGAAACGTTCATTACGCCTTTAGCCGGCAATTTCACCAGCAGGAGCAGAGTGTCGGGACCGGCGCCGGGGCGACTTTTGTAACGCTGGCTTGGAATGCGCTGTTTGGTGGCGGCATCGGTAGCCACGAGGGACGGCAATTGCGCTGCGGAGAAATGTAAGTGATGGGCGACCTGGTCCAGCGGAATTTCTACTACTTCTTCGGTGCGGTCTAGGTTCGTCGGATTGGTGAGCCGTAGCTGCTGGGCCGATGCTTTAGGCGGAGCAGTGAGTACGGCTGACAAACTGGTTGCGCAAAAAAGAGTGAACAGCCCACGTCGCCAATGTCGGCGACGCGAAGATAGACTCAGCCCATCAACCATGTGCGGCAGTCCTCTCTGCTCTTTACTCCCTGCTCATAAGACTTCATAGACAACGCAACATCAAGCCGGGTCCTCAATGCGAGTGAGCCTCGGCACGATCAGAAACAGAATCAATAGCGCAACAAGATAGGCGCCTCCCGCAAGGGAGAACAGCAGCGCGTAGCTGTGGGTAGCTTGAAGGATCCATCCCGTTGCGATTGAAAAGAGCACACCTCCAACCGAGCCTGCCGTTCCGCCGATGCCGACTACGGTTGCTACAGCTTTCTTCGGGAAAAGATCGGAAGGAATGGTGAACAGATTCGCGGAAAACCCCTGATGCGCCGCTGCAGCGACACTCAGCATCGCGACGGCGGACCACAGGGACGGCAGCCGGTTGGCAAACAGAACTGGCACGGCGAGACAAGCGCATAGCAGCATGGCGGAAAAGCGCGCCTTCGCCATGGAAAAGCCATGGCGATGCAGCATTCCCGGAAGCCAGCCGCCACCGATGCTGCCGACGGCCGAGGCGTTATACACGATCACCAGCGGCAATCCGAGTTGCAGCAGGGAGACGTGGTAGCGGGCGTCGAAAAACTTGGGCAACCAATACAAGTAGAACCACCAGACTGGGTCGGTCAGGAATTTCGCGACAGGAAAAGCCCACATCTGGCGGTAGCGCAGCAGCCGTCCCAGTGGTATGGGGTGCGTCGACTCGATGGGATCGCTTTGAATGAAATTCAACTCGGCCGAAGTCAAGCGAGGATGTTCCGATGGCTTGCGGTAAAAGGTGAGCCAGATGACGAGCCAAATGAGACTGAAGGCGCTGGTAGCGAGAAACGCATAGGGCCAGCCGAACCTCACCGTGATGAAAGGAATAAGGAGCGGGGCGAGGATGGCGCCAAGGTTGGCGCCGGAGTTGAATATTCCGGCGGCCAATGAGCGCTCCTTGCGCGGAAACCACTCTGCGATTGTCTTGAGGGCGGCGGGAAAGTTTCCGGATTCGCCAAGTCCAAGAAAGAAGCGCGCGATTCCAAAACCCAATGGAGTGCGGGCCAGCGCGTGCGATGCCGCGGCAACGCTCCAGACGGCCATTACGATGGCGTAACCCACGCGAGTGCCGACCCTGTCGATCACTCTGCCGGCCACTAACAATCCGGCGGCGTACGCGATCTGGAAGGCGGCGATGATGTAGCCGTATTGGACCTCAGTCCATCCGATGGAGTGTTGCAACGTCGGGGACAGGATGCCCAGCACCTGGCGGTCCATGTAGTTGACCGTCGTTGCGTAGAACAGCATGGCGCAGATGGACCAACGCAGGCGCCCGCCCGCACTGTTCGCATTCATTGCTTCGCCTCCCGGCCCTCGTCTTGTCTTGCGAGTGCTGCTGCCTGCGCCGACTCTCTTAACGGATGCTGGCGGTCAAAACGGAATTTATTATAACGTTATTCACTTGCCGGTCATTGCGATGTTTCTCGAACCCAAGACGAACAAGAATCACAGTTAGTCAACAAGCAGCTCATGTAGGTGGTATTAGCTGTTCCAGAAGTTCTCGTTGACCGCGAATGCTTGTGTTATCGTTATTGTTTATTTCGACTGGCCATTGGGCTGCGAGTGGTGTGACGGCGCTCGCAGCACTTGTCAGAAAGAGAGTATGCGCTCAGTGAAAATACTGCAAATGGCGGATGTGATCCGCTTTCGAACGATGACCACGGAAGAATTGCGCCGGACCTTTCTGATCGATGATCTCTTTCATCCGGGACAGATTGGATTGACCTATGTTGATCTGGACCGCACGGTGATCGGCTCGGCGGTACCCACTGGCAAGCCACTGGTCTTGCCCACCGACGACGCGCTCAAGGCATCGTACTTTACCGAACGGCGCGAACTGGGCGTTCTGAATATCGGCGGTGCGGGCGTCGTCAAGGTGAACGGCGTCCAGTTTGAGCTGAAGAAGCTGGATGCTCTTTACGTCGGCCGCGGAAATGAGGAGATTGTATTCTCCAGCGCCGATCCAGGCGCACGCGGCGGAGTTCTATCTGCTGAGTTATCCGGCTCATGCGACGCATCCGACTCAGCTGATTCGGTCTACCGAACAGGCTAAGGTTACGCTCGGCGCTGTTGAAACCGCGAATCTGCGGGAGATCACGAAACTCATTCACCTGGAGGGAACGCGCAGTTGCCAATTGGTGATGGGCTTTACACAGCTCGCTGCCGGAAGTGTGTGGAATACCATGCCGCCGCATACGCACATGAGGCGATCGGAAGTTTACTTTTACTTTGACCTGGAACCCGGCCATAGGGTGGTTCACTTGATGGGCCCGGGCAAGGAGACGCGCCACATCGTGATCGCCAACAAACAAGTCGTCATTTCTCCCGGTTGGTCGATTCATGCCGGAGTTGGAACCAAGAACTATACGTTCTGCTGGGGCATGGGTGGAGAGAATCAGGTGTACAGCGATATGGATCCGCTGGCCATTGCCGATTTACTTTAGCCGAGAAGGATCGTGCCGTGATCTTGGAGAGATTCAGCCTTAAGGGTAAGAACGCGCTGGTGACGGGATCGTCTCGCGGGCTAGGCGCGGGAATTGCCATGGCACTGGCCGAAGCGGGCGCAAACGTGGCGATCCACGGCTCGCGCAGGCCACCGGAAGCCACGCAACAAATGTTGAGCAAGGTCGGTGCGAATCAGTTCGCGGTGGTTGGCGATGTGAGCGATGCCTCTGTTTGTTCACGGTTAATTGAACAGGTGGTCAAGCATTTTGGCACGATCGATATTCTCGTCAACAACGCCGGAACTATTCGGCGCGCGCCCGCCGCGGAGCACTCGGAGGAAGACTGGCAGGCAGTGATCGATACGAATCTGACCAGCGTGTTCCGTCTGACCAAACACGCCGGGAAGCATATGTTGGCGCAGGGTTCGGGCAAGGTCATCAACATTGCTTCTGTATTGACGTTTCAGGGCGGAGTGTTTGTTCCGTCGTATGCCGCGGCCAAGGGCGGCGTTGGACAGTTGACGAAAGCATTTGCCAATGAATGGGCCGCAAAGGGCATCAACGTAAATGCCATTGCACCCGGCTACATGGCGACCGACAATACGGAGGCGTTGCGCGCAAACCCGGAGCGGTCTCGTCAAATCATGGAACGGATTCCCGCTGGACGATGGGGTTGCCCGGACGACCTGGCCGGCGCAGTCGTATTTCTGGCATCAAGCGCCAGCGACTATGTTCACGGCCATGTATTAGTGGTCGATGGTGGGTGGTTGAGCCGCTGATTGCGAAACTCACAATAATTGCAGCAGATCCTTTTCCGAGGTGATTCATGAAACTGACGATTGCATCTCTCGCCCTGGCCGCGTCCGCGCTTCCTTTCGCCGGTGCACAAACAGTCACGGTGGATCACCTGACGCAAAGTCAATTGATCGAAAAAGCTCAGGCGCTCAAGGCGAAGGCGCAAGGTCCCGAGGGCGCGGCGAGCAGCAAGCTGAACGAGTATCCAGACCTCGTTCACGATGATCGCGCTTCGCGGCAAGGATGGTGGGGCTGAGGTTCATGAGAACTATGCCGACTTTTTCTTCGTGGTACAGGGAAGCGCGAAGCTCTTGACTGGCGGCACGGTGCAGGATGGCAAGACCGTGAGCGCCGGCGAGATCAGGGGCAAATCCGTGCTCAATGGAGTTGAGACAGCCCTGAATCAAGGGGACATCGTCCACATTCCTGCCACCGTGCCGCACCAGCTTCTCTTGCCGAAAGGCGAAACGTTCCTCTATTTCGTCATCAAGGTCAAAGAAAAATAAAACAACGGTCTCTCTACTTGAAGCTGCGCACGAGTGGCTCACGATCGAATGTCGAACGCCGACGCCTATTCCTTTGCCGGACAGCCACAAGACCGGCGAATAATCAATTCAGTGGGAAAGAGCATCTTTGCCGCCTGCGTTTCCGGCCGCGCCGCCCTCCTGTAGATTGGCGATTTTCTTGAAGAGAAGCTCGGCGGCGGCGCGCGCCATCCCGGTTGGAGTTTGACGCACGACCGTGAGAGGCGTCCCCAGCACCTCGGCGAGTTCAAAGTCGTCGAAGCCCACCACCGCAATATCTTCCGGCACTCGCAGCTTGTGAAGGTGAAGCGCCTGGATGAGATACACCGAGGAGATTCGCTTCAAAGAGAATGCCGCCGTCGGCCGATCTTTGTCCTTGCCGGCAGACCAGCGCAGCGCAAGAGCCTGCATCGCCTCAAGGCTGTTGACCTGGGTAAAAAGAATTGGCTCGAAGACCGGCGTTACGCATCGCAAGCTTGTAGCCCTCGATCCGTTCACGCACGGTGTAGCTGCCGGAGTCAAAGCCCACGCAGGCAATCTTCTTGTGGCCGTGTTCGATCAAATGCCGAACGCCTTGTTCCGCGCCTTCTCGGTTCTCGACCAGCACGGCATCGGCTTGCAGTCCGGCTATCGGCCGGTCGAGAGCGACTATCGGAACGCCGCTGTTCCTGAATCGTCTTCAATCGCGTTCCGTCGCCGCCTGAACTTACAATGAGCAGGCCGGCAACTCGATTCTGGATCGATTCCAGTTGCTGGTCCTCGACGGCCACGCTTCTTCCGGTGGCGACCACGACGGTCTGATAGTCGTGGCGTATGGCGACTTCCTGAACAGCGTGAAAGCAACTGGAGAAGAAGTCTGACAGATCCGGAACGACCAGGCCGATCGTCCGTCCCCTGCGGCCCTTCAGCATGCGCGCCGCGTCATTGGGCGAATAGCCAATCCTGGCGATCGCTTTCATGACTTTGGCGCGCGTCGAGTGCTTTACGCTGGGATGATTGTTAATCACGCGCGAGACCGACATCACGCCGACCTTGGCTTCTCTTGCCACGTCGATAATCGTGGGCGGTCTGCCGCGCCTTCTTGATCTTTGACTTGTCATCTTGGACTTGTCATTTTTGCGAAGGAGGCGGCGAAGGAGGCGGCGCGGTGAAGAGGCTACCGCCTTGCCGTCGAGGGTATTGGGTTCCATGAGTTCCACGCGGGTTCCGTCGGGATCGTAAAGGTTCACCTGGCGCTTGCCGTTCTTGCCAACGTGCATCTCAAGTTGCTTGCCGTAGGTTTTGTAGGCTGGCCGCGATTGGAGTAAGGCGATCGCCTTTTGCGCATCAGGAACCACCAGCGAAATGTGATTCCTGGTGCCGAAGGTCGCCGGAAGTTTGCTGTAGAGCATGAACTCAACGTAGTCGCTGCCATCGGGCACCTGCATGTTGATCCAGCTCAGCTGGTTTGGAGTGCTGCTTCCGCGCCAGATCTCCTTGAAACCGAGAACGTCATGATAGAAGGCGGTGGACTTCTCGCTGTCTCCAACAAGGAAGCCCACGTGATAAATCCCAGTTGAGATGCGGCTCGCTGGCATGAACTTGCCCGCGGACTGCGCTTCCATCCCGGTGGGCAAACTCTGGACGAACTCGACCAGCGTGCCGTCAGGATCATTAATCTCGAATGCGTAGTCGCCGGCGCGGGTCTTGTTGCCGTTACCTGGCTTCACATCGAAACCTTTGGAACGAAGATAGGCGCGCATCTGCTCAATGTCGTCGACAGTGAAACAGACATGGCTCATCATGTTTGGCGGATAAACCGGAGCTTCGTTGAATAGCTCGACGTGCTGGTGATCGTTGATTTTGATGAAGGCAATGCGCACGTCGTCGCTGCCGTTCTTTTTGAGATCATAAGACTCGGCGAAGCCCAGAAGGTCGTGCCAGAAGGCGATCGCTTGAGGCAGGTCGGAGACAAAGTAACCTACGTGCGAGATGCCGGTGATTCTGGGGCGGCCGGGAGTTGCATTCTGCGCGAGCGCGTCGAGTTCCGATGCCGCCAAAAGAAACGCGCCGACTCCGTAGACGGAACTCGCGGAAGGTTTGAACTTGCCCGGCTGTCCATCGATGGGCTGGATCGACCCCAGGCGGCCATCCGCGTAGATGTGCGACAGTATTCCCGCCCAGGCACGCTCTATTACGGGCTCGAACTTCGCCCGGTCCAGAATGCCGTGGTTGATGCCCCACGCCATCGAATAGGTGAAGAACGCAGAGCCTGAAACCTCGGGCAGATCGTAGGCCCCAGGATCGAGCAGTCCGCTGCGCCAGAGTCCGTCCTCGCCTTGAATCGCGGCGATCCGGTCGGCCATCTCCTTGTACTGAGCGATGTACTTTCCTCGGTTGGGATAGTCTTTGGGCATGATCTCGAGCACCTTGGCAAAGGCGCCCATGACCCAGCCATTCCCTCGCGACCAGAAAATCTTCTGGCCGTTCTTTTCTTTCTGCGTGAAGTAACGGCTGTCGCGGAAATAAAGGTGATCTGCCGGGTCGTACAAACTGGCGGAGGTTTCCCACCACTCGCGATCCATATAGTTCAGGTAGGGCTGATCGCCGGTCGCGGCAAACATTTTGGCCAGTACCGGAGCAGCCATGAAAAGCGCATCGCACCACCACCACAGCAGCTTTTCCGGATCATCGGGCCGAACGATCAGGCGGTCGAGAACTGTCTTGACGTGCGCCATCCTCACGGGGTCGCGGGTTTCCAGATACAAATCCATGTAAGACTGGCCCAACGCCATGTCGTCCGCGTGGGGAAATCGCGCATCGATTAGTTTCCAATCGAAGTGCGCCGCCATCTTCACCATCGCATCGTGGTAGCGCGGATCTCCCGTTACCTTCGAAGCTGCCAGCAAGCCGTCGTATAACGCCGCGTAGGTCCATTGCTGGTTGAAGATCGGCTCCGCACGGGCAAGCTGCCAGTCGGCGACCTTCTGCGCAGCCTTGCGTAAGGCTGCATGCGTCAATGCCGGGGAAAGATCGGTGGCCAGCGGGCCGGGGTCGTCCGGCGCATCTCCCGTCGCTGCTCGTTCTGCGGACAGAGGTGTCGTTGCCTGCTCTTCGGTTGTTTTTGGCTGGGTGATCTGAGCAGTCGCGGGCGACGTAGCAAGTCCAGCCACCAGCGTAAGCAAAAATAAAGCGCGCGAGATGTTCGCATTCATTGGTGCTGGCTTCGCCATTCCGTGTTCTGTCATTTGTTTATTGTTCGCGGAAAGCTTCGTTACGTTTTCAACTCACTCTTCGGCAACCACAATTGAGCTGGACGGATCATGATACATCAGCCAGAATCATGTACGTTATCCATTTTGTGGGCATCGAACGATCAACGGCGACAGAGGAACAATGGACCAACCGAATGGTGTCGCGAGAAGGAAGTTCCTGAAGACCGCGGCAGCGGCCGCTTGTATGACCGGAGCGAAGCTGACTTTTGGTCTGTCGAGTGGTCTATCGAACCGTCTGTCGAACCCCCGGGGAAAGTCCGACGCTTTCCGGTTGGCGGCCGAAATCGATCGGCGGCGGATTCTGGAGGCGGCCGACAAATATATTTCCCAAGCGCCGCTTACCATCACGGCGTTCCCTGCCCCGCGCAGCGCAGGCGGATTGCACGATTTCTATTCTCAAGCGGATTACTTCTGGCCCAATCCGAAGGATCCAAATGGGCCGTACATCAACCGGGATGGGCAGAGCAATCCGTCGAATTTCGACGAGCATCGCAAGGTGATGGTGGCGCTCTCGATTCAGATGCCCGCTCTGACTGCGGCCTGGCTCCTGACCGGGAAGCGCCGTTACGGGCAGAAGGCCTGCGCTCACCTCCGCGCCTGGTTCGTTTCGCCGGAAACGCGGATGAACCCGAACCTGCTCTACGCACAGGCGGTGCAAGGATCTTCGACAGGCCGCTCCTACGGCATCATCGACACGCTGCATCTGGTCGAGGTGGCCAGGGCCGCCGGCTTTCTGACATCTGGGCCGCTAAGTTCTGGGATGCTCAATGCGCCGGAAGCTGCCGCGGTGAAGAGTTGGTTCGCCAGCTACCTTGACTGGCTTTCTCACAGCGAGCGAGGAATGAAGGAGCGCGATACCACGAACAACCACGCCTTCTGCTGGGCCCTGCAGGCTGCTGAGTTTGCTCGCCTCGCGGGCGACGATGCTGCGCGCAAGGAGGTGTATCAGCGCTACCAAAATATTCTTCTACCCGATCAGATGGATGCGAATGGATCGTTTCCTCGGGAACTGGCGCGCACCAAGCCCTACAGCTATTCGATCTTCAACTTCGACGTTCTGGCCGGCCTTTGCCAATCGCTCAAGGGACTTGCTCCGGATCCTCCTTCTTTCCAGCTTGCGGATGGGCGCGGGCTCTGCAAGGCTGCAGAGTTCATCTATCCGTACCTGAAGGACAAGAGCACGTGGAAGTGGGCAAAAGACGTTGAACATTTCGACGCCTTGCCGGTTCGGTCGCCCGGGCTGCTGTTCTCGGGCGTGGCATGTCATGAGCCGAAATACATCGATCTTTGGAAGACGCTGAATCCTGATCCGACGGACAAGGAGATTATTCGGAATTATCCGATCCGACAACCGCTTCTTTGGATGTGAAGTTTTCGCGCAATGAAGTGAAGCAGCTGGAGAGTCTGCGTGAGATCTTCAGGCGCCCCTCCGGAGTCTGTGATAGCTTCTCTTACGCCCCTTCAGGGCTTGCCCATTTTCCACTTCCCCACCCACGACTCGCGCCGTGGGCTGCATTCTTTCGCCGCTTCGCGGCTGGAAGCAAGCGCGCCTTTCACTTTTCCCGCACGCGATCGAGCTATGACACGGACTCCTCCGGGACGCGCTCTGATTTCTCACTTTCCCCGGCGCTGGAAGTGCCGGGCTAATATCAGACGCCCCGCTGGGGCGGAGATCTGTGGGATTTCAATCCGCCGTCATGACGGCGATGGCTCACTGGGCATGGACGGCCAGAAGCGAGGGAGCTCCTGTCTTTCCCTCGACGACGTTGACCTTCAACAGCGCTTCGACATTCAGGTTCGAGAAATCTCTTCCGAGATTATCTCTGAGCAACTGCATGTAGTGCGGGCTGGTGGCAAATTGAGCGGCAGCCTCGGTTCCGTTTCGACCTAGTCCAGCCAAAACCACGATCCAGCTGCCAGTGGTCGCATCGCGAAAGCGCACCACCAGGGCGTAATCGTCTGCGCTTGAGTAAGGAAGAGACTTGTCGCGCGTCCAACGCGCGTCAGGGTGCATCTGGTCAACAATCGAGTGCACCGGCTCCGGGGTGAATTGAAAGCGCTGCGACTGCAATAAACGCATCGCCCATTGGTTGTTGTAAGCGCCCAGCAGTACAACTGGGTGTTCACGAAGATCGGTCAGCGGCGTGGATGGAGAGGAGAGCAATTGCGTCGCTATTCCAGAACGTGCAACCGTGCTGGTCACCTGCGTGATCGCAGAGGCTATCTGCATGGACACAAACGGATACTCAATGTCCTTTCCGGCCGTGATCACGCCGGAAAAAGTATTCTTGTTAAAGACTACGCCTCCGGCACAAATGACAACCGTACGCTGCTCGTGCAAGAGCGGCCTCCAGAAATCATCCACGGCCGTCGGAGTGTAAGTGCTGCGAGACTTCCAACCCATGCCTGCAAGGAAGCCAATCACCAGCATCCCGGCCAGACCCAGCCGCAAAAAGCTCTTCACGTAGGTCCTGGTTCGGGTTGCGGGCGGGCTAAGGCTCCCGTCGTGCGTCAAGGCTGATTGGGCAGTGCGCTTTTCCAGCGCCACGAGTGGGATCGGTCGCAGCGCGCGCGCTTCGGAGCCGGTATCCGGGGGCAGGTGAGACGCCAGGGAATTCGCATCGTCTCCAACATCGTCCGACTCATGTTGTGCGTGCAGGAATTCCGGAATATAGGAACCTACCGGCAATGAGATTCGGACACCGGAGTTCCGGCCGTGCTCGTTGTAGTACAGCAGCAGGCGCTTGCGCACTTCGCCCGCGGTAAAGCGCACCACCGCTTCCGCGTTGGTGTCATACGTGGAAGGCCGATCGAACACTTCGATGCCCAGCGTGCGTTCCTTCAGGCGATCCGATTTGCCGGCCAACGTATTCTCGACGATGTATTGCAGCAGCGCAGGATAGCGTTTGCTGTTGCAGAAGTAGGGGCTGGCAACTACCTCTTGTAACTCGCGCAGGACTGCGTCTCGGTCCTGCTGCGTTTGCGGTTGCCAGGCTTCCCGTGTCGAAGTCGCTCTGCTCATTGCGGCTGGTATCATACTCGCCCTATTCCACGACTTTCAAGCACGTTTGACACAAGAAAAGCATGAACGTTAACACGTCCATTTTGAAGAACATGGCGTTTATGCCGAGGTCAAACCGTTAGACACTTGCCAATCGTTGAATGAAGGGCGGAACATAGGCTGCCGCCCGTGGTGTCTCTCTTGAGATTTAGCTCAAGAAGCTTGACAGGGATCAGAACCGCCAAACAATTTCGGAGGCCATATGAAAGCATGCAGATTGGCAAGTCGTTTTTTAACTGGGGCGGCGGGCACCCCGTTATGCGCACTCCTGGTTCTCATCCTCTGCGGAGGTCTCAGCGCATACGGACAGCAGATCACCGGAACCCTGGCTGGAACGGTGAAAGACGAGCAAGGCGCTGTGGTGACTTCAGCGACTATCAGAGCCACTAATATCGATACCGGACTCTCCCGGTCGACGACAACAACCACCGATGGGACGTATCTCATCCAGTATCTTCCGGTGGGAACCTACACTGTTGAAGTGGATGCCTCCGGCTTCAAGAGGTTCCTGCAAAAGAACGTCGTCCTCACCGTCGACCAAACTCAGGCGCTGAATGTGAACTTGGACGTCGGCGTACAGAGCCAGACGGTGACGGTAACGGAATCTCAGCCTCTGGTGGAGACCAGTTCTGCGGAGCTGGGAAGAACCGTGCAACCCTCCGAGATCATCGGTCTGCCCCTGGTGAATCGCAACGCATACGCGGAGCTTTCTCTGACACCGGGCGTGCAGTCCAATAGCGCCAGCCCCAGTAGCAATCCCAGTGGTACGCCCAATTTCGTCATCGGCGTTCCGTCCACCCAGGTCGTGGTCAACGGTGGCATTGACGGCGGCACTCCCATGGTCAGCTTTTACCTGGACGGCGGCATCAACATGACCGGTTTGCGCAATTACGGCAACCCCTTGCCCAACCCGGACGCACTGCAGGAGTTTCGTGTGGAAACCAGCGACTTCTCAGCGCAGTATGGCCGGATGTCGGGCGCGGTAGTCACGGCGATCACGAAGTCGGGAACCAATCAGATCCACGGTTCTTTATTTGAGTTCAACCGAAATACCGATCTTAACGACACTCCCTGGAATTCAAAGTTCAATCCGCCTTACCACCGCAACCAGTTTGGGGGTGTGGTGGGCGGCCCGGTGAAGCGCGACAAGGCGTTTATTCTGTTCAGCTACGGCGGCCTGCGGCAAGTTGTCGGGCAACAGCTCACCGGCGCTGTGGTGCCTACGGCGGCCGAACGCGAGGGCGATTTTACCGCGGACTCTTTTAAGGTTTACATGCCCGGAACCGCCAAGACCACCAAGGTGCAGGTGGACGGAACCAACAGTTCCCCTGACTGCGCAACTGCAAAACCGAATTGTGTCCCGTCGAACTTATTGGACCCCACTGCAGCCAACATCATGAGCAAGTACGTCCCGCTCCCCACCAACCTCGCAAACAGCAGCTATTCGGGCTTCTTTGTCGGCCCGACCAATCAGAATGAGTACCTCGGCAAATACGACCAGGTCGTTTCCGATCAGGACCGCGCATCGGTGAGCTATTTCTATCTGAAGACGACGCAAAATGCCTTTGGCGGCGGCAACATACCTTTTACGATCAACCAGTCTCGTGCCACGCAGCAGATCGTGAACATTAGCGACATTCACACCTTAAGCGCGACGACGGCCAACCAGGGCTGGTTTAACTTCACCCGCGTAGCGGGCGGCCGTGTCAATCTTCCCTCCGGCATAGGCATGGACAATTTGGGATCCACCTTCACAACCCAGGGGCCAAAAACCCTGCCGCAACTGGTAGTGTCCGGCTACTTCAGCGCTGGCGGGGCTTTGGCGGGACCTACCAGCACGACCGATCTCTACTCGCTGCGCGACATGGTCAGCATGATCAAAGGTAAGCACTCACTGGCTTTCGGTGGCGAGGCCTCGCTGGAAAAGGACATGATCGTCGGCAACTTGTACAACTTTGGCGTCTTCAATTTCGCCTCGTCAGCTCCAACCACCACGGGCAATGCCCTGTCCGACTTTGTCACCGGCCAGGTGAGCACGATGGAACAGGACACTCCCTACCACACGCTCTTAAGTGACTGGTATTTTGCGGGCTTCGTGCAGGACAACTATCGCATCGTCCCAAGGCTAACGCTGAACCTGGGATTGCGGTATGACGTGCAATTCTCTCCGGTCGAGTCTTCAAATCTAACCGCGACGTTTGTCCCCGGAGTGCAGTCCAGCAAGGTTCCATCCGCACCTCTGGGAATGTTGTTCCCTGGCGACGCCGGCGTGCCTCGTGGCATCGCCGCCAACCGCTTGCATCACGTCTCGCCTCGTGTCGGTATTGCCTGGGATCCATTTGGAGACGGAAAGACAGCGATCCGCGCGGGAGCGGGCATCTTCTACGGAAGCGTGAGCGCCAACGAATGGAACCAGCCCGCCAATGCGCAACCTTTCGCCATCCGGCAAACCTTCAACTCCATCGCCTCTTTCTCCAACGTTTACGCGAATCCGGCCTCCTTCCCCAATGGAGATCCGTTCCCTTACACCTATACTCCGGCGAGCCCGCGTTTCCTTCCCGCGGCCAGCATCGAAACCATTGCGGAAAACTATCAGTGGCCGGTCGTTTACCAGATGAACGCGGCGGTTCAGCGCGAATTGCCCAAAAATGTTAGCCTCACGGTCGCCTATGTCGGGACGCTGTCGCACCATCTGCCCTTCATGTTGGACAAGAACTATGCTCCTTATGCGCCCGGAGCCAGCACATCGCAGGCCAGCATTAACGCGCGCCGTCCGTACGATCCGGGAGTTTTGGGACAGGTCACTTACGACGAATCCAACGAGACTGCCTCCTACCACTCGCTTCAAATCTCGGCCAGCAGGCCTCTGACCCACAATCTGATGATCAACGGATTCTATGTCTTCAGCCATTCCTTCCAGAGCGTCAATGAGTCGGCGATCGGGCAGGCATCCGCCCAGGATTTCGCCAATCTGTGGGAAGAGAGAGGGCCAACGGACAATGATCGCCGGCATGTGGCCAGCATTTCAGCCATGTGGAACATTAACTATTACACCGGTTCCCACTCCCTGATCAGGCAGATCGTGAATGGCTGGACGATCTCGCCGATCGTCTCCCTGCAAAGTGGCCAGCCTTTCAATATCTCGAGTGGCGCTAACAACAACTTCGACAGCGCCAACGCGAACCGCCCCGACCTGGTTCCGGGAGTCGGTGCATTTCTCGATCCTCACCGAAGCCGCGTCGCGGTTGCGAAGGAGTGGTTCAATACCGCGGCGTTCACTCAAAATGGCCCAGGAGTGGTCGGCGGCATCGGCCCTGGCGGAGCGGACGGCAACGCTCCGCGCGACTATCTGCGCGCGCCCGGTTATCGCGACATCGATCTCGGAGTGTTCCGCGACTTCCACTTCGGCGAGCGATTCGCGTTCCAACTCCGCGGCGAGGCCACGAACGCCTTCAACCTGGTCAGCTTGAACGCGCCGACGGCAAACCTGAAGTCCGCGCTGAACGGCCAAATCACATCTGCCGCCAGCCCGCGCCTGATCCAGATCGGCGCGCGGTTCACCTTTTAGGTCCCGATGTTGCAGTTTCCATTGCGCTTGCTCAACATGGCCGGCGCAACTTTTTCTGAAAGTAAATATGAACGAAATTGGCCTAGTCTACGCGCCCACGAATGGCACGACTGCGTCGTCGCCAGAACCGGGAATGCAACGCCAGGTTTTAGCCTATAACCAAAACCTGATGTTAGTTCGTCATCGTTTCTTGAAGGGATGGAAAGGGACAAGTCACAGCCATCCTCATGAACAACTTGTCTACGTTGTGGCCGGGCGCATCCAGTTCGACAGCAAGGGCGAGACGATCGAACTGCGCGCCGGCGACAGTCTTATTGTGAAGGGCCATGTCGAGCATCAGGCCACGTCTCTGGAAGACTCTGAGGTACTGGACGTGTTTGCTCCCTGTCGCGAAGACTATGCGGCAATGACCTGAGCGAATCACACGGGCAGCCAGGTGCCTCTACGCAATCGATTACAAGTTCGGACTTCGCTACTGCGCACGCTTAAGTTCGAACCGCTCCATCGTGCGCAGCGCAATAAGTAGCTCCGGCCATACGTCTGCGGCCCGTCACGGCCCCTCCCATTGGAGAGCATCCACTTACGCGGTCAATGCTTTCAACCCAACTTGCCTGTCTGAGAGTGCAATCTCTTTCTCATAAGCAAACTTTGTGCTACTCATAGTGGTGGTATGTCTAATGGTGGTATGTCTAACGGCCTAAACCCCTATCGCAGGTATTGGATCATGGTTCTGGTTGCAATCGCCCTGATCGGTGGCGGGTTATCGACATGGCGAGGCGTGGGTGCGTTCCGTTATGCGCGGTTCGGCGAGCAGGTGAGCTTCAGCCGTGATATACGGCCCATCCTGAATCAGAACTGCGTCGTCTGTCACGGGGGAGTGCGGCAAAAGAACGGAGTTTCGTTCATTTTCCGAGAGGAAGCACTGGGCGTCGGGAAATCCGGGCATCGCACGATCGTACCGGGAAAGCCGGACGAATCGGAACTGATCGCGCGAATAACTTCGAAAGATCCCGACGCGCGCATGCCGTATCACGCTGCTCCTCTTTCTTCGCAGCAGATTGGGTTGCTTCGCCGGTGGATTAAAGAAGGAGCCCAGTGGGAGGACCATTGGGCATTTGTTGCGCCCAAGCCGCAGTCCTTGCCCGCCGTGAAGCGGTCGGACTGGGCACGTCAACCGCTGGACCGATTCATTCTCGCCCGACTGGAGAAAGAAAATCTCGCACCTTCGTCTGAAGCTGACAAATCCGCGTTGCTGCGTCGGGTTTCTTTTGACCTGACGGGACTGCCGCCCATGCCGGAGGAACAGGCAGTGTATCTGGCTGATTCCTCGCCCAACGCCTATGAGAAGCAGGTGGATCGCCTGCTCGCCTCGCCGCGCTACGGTGAGCGGTGGGCAGCGATGTGGCTCGACCTGGCGCGGTATGCGGACAGCAAGGGGTATGAAGCCGATCGGGATCGTCCTGGCATGTGGCCATATCGCGATTGGGTCATTGACGCCTTCAACCGCAATCTTCCCTACGATCAGTTTGTGATCAAACAACTGGGAGGCGATTTACTCCCTAACGCCACCTTTGAGGATCGGATTGCTACTTCATTTCACCGCCAGACGCCGGACAACGACGAGGGCGGTACCGACGATGAAGAGTTCCGGTTAGTGGCTGCGATGGATCGCTCGGCGACTACGTGGTCCGTGCTGAATGGCGTCACCATGAATTGCGTGCAGTGCCACTCACACCCTTACGATCCGATCCGCCACGCTGAGTATTACAAGTCTCTGGCCTTCTTCAATACCTCGCGGGATGCCGACCTTCCCGAGGACACACCTGTCTTGTATGTTCCAAAGGACAGGGCCCAATTTCCCGAAGCCGCGCAGCTTCAGCAGGAGATTGCGGCGTTGACACATTCGGTAGTGGATCAGGGGCGAGAGTTGGAGGGGCGGTCACAATGGACAGCTTTACCGATCACGGCGGCGTCCGCTAGCGAGGCACCAGCGTTGCGTTGGGAAGCGGATCAGTTGGAGCGGGAGCTTGCGCGTTTGCCGCACGAGAAACTGCCGGCCAAAAAGAGAGCGGACAAACAGAAATATCTGGTTAAGGCCATTGCCGAAACCAGGAAACAGGCAGCTTCGAAAGCAGGAGAGAAGCCTGTAGCCTTCCAGATTCATGATGGAGAGATGCGGGCTGCCGCTAACACTCCGGGACAGTCGGTCTACGAGCTGACCGCGACGGTGGATGCGCCCGTTGTGACAGCATTGCGAATCGAGGTAGTGCCCGCGAACCCCGACACTGCCCGCCACACGCCTGAACTCGGATTTATCGTTGACCAGATCGACGCCTGGGTCGTACAGCCGAACGGCCACCAGGATAAGATTCCATTCCGTTATTTCATTTCGGATTCGGAAGAGAATCTGGAAGCGGCGGCGGATCGAGCCGCCAAATCAGGGCTGAAGTCCCAGCCAGACCCGGAAACAGGCGGTTTTGGGGCGAATCCAAATCTCTTTTACGCCCGATGGACCGTCGCAGTTCCCGCTACGCCTTTGCGGCTATCCCGAGGCAGCCGACTGAAAGTACACCTGACGCAGACGGAAAACGTCAGCGACAAGCCTGCGCTCGTCAGGCGCGCGCGCATAACAGCCAGCGCGGATGCGAGCTGGTCAGCACTAACGCCAGACTCCAACTTCGGAACCAGCCTTGCGCAACTTACGGACCTGACTCGCCAATTGCAGAAGATTCGCAGTGTTGGGACTCCCGTGATGGTGGAGCAGGCGGAGTATGAAAAACGCGAAACCCGTGAATTCGAGCGCGGAAACTTTCTCACCAAGACAGGTCCGGCCCTCACTCCGGATGTCCCCGGATTATTTCCAAAACTTCCTGCGGGCGCGCCTCGCAACCGCCTGACGCTGGCAAAATGGTTCTTCATGCCGGAGCAGCCTTTGACTGCGCGGACGGCGGTGAACCGCTATTGGGAGCAACTCTTCGGCACCGGGATTGTCGAGACTCTGGAAAATTTTGGGAGTGTGGGCGAAGAACCGAGTCATCCCGAATTGCTCGATTGGCTGGCGCTTCATTTTCAGAACGATCTTCACTGGGACGTGAAGGCGTTATTGCGCGAACTCGTAACCAGCGCTGCCTATCGCCAGAGCGCTAAAGCTTCGCCGCACCTTATCGAGAGCGATCCGCGCAATCGCTTGCTGGCGCGTGGTCCGCAGCAAAGGCTCACGGCAGAGATGGTCAGGGATCAGGCTCTCCTGGCGAGCGGGCTGTTCAGCGACACCATGGGCGGGCCTCCGGTGATGCCGCCGCAGCCCCAGGGTGTTTGGAACTCCGTTTATAACGACAGCAAGTGGGTGGACGCGACCGGCCCCAATCGCTATCGGCGGGCGATTTACACGTACATAAAACGCACCAGCGGCTACCCCAGCTTTCTTACCTTCGATGCCTCGGAACACGATGTGAGTCTGGCGAGGCGGATACCGACAAACACGCCGTTACAGGCTTTGGTCACGCTAAACGATCCGGTGTATCAGGAAGCTTCCGAGGCGCTTGCCACGCGCATGATGAAAGAGGCAGATGGTCTTGACGCGCGGCTTGAATACGGCGCACGCTTAGTGTTGTCGCGCAATCCGACAGACGGTGAGCTGGCAACATTGCGCAGGTTGTATGAACAAGCTCTCACCACGTCGAGTGCGCCTCGCATAGTGAAGGTTGCTGCGACTGCGAGTACGAAGACCAGCTCCGGGAAAGAACTGGCGGCATTGACAGCGGTGGCCAGCGTTCTGTTCAATCTCGATGGCGCTTTGACCAGGTAATGCTCATGTCAAATTCTAAAATTCGGCTGAATGATTTGCAGACGGCGTTGCTGCAGGCGCAAACGCGCCGTCATTTCTTGCGCACCCTGGGCAGCGGACTGGGGACGCTGTTCGTAGGAACTTCGATGGCAAAATATGCCAGCGCCGCGTATGAGACGGGCCGTTCCGAAACCACCAATCTCGACTTTACGCGCGACGCATCCAGCCCCCTCGCCGTGTTGCCGCCACAGTTTCGAGGCAAAGTGCGGCGGGTGATCTATTTACACATGGCCGGGGCGCCAAGCCAATTGGAACTGTTCGAGTACAAGCCTGACTTGAAACGGCTCGATGGGCAGGATTGTCCCGCATCGTTTTTGGCAGGCAAGCGCTTCGCTTTCATCAGCGGCGTTCCGAAACTTCTAGGGTCTCAGTACCCGTTCCATCAGGTCGGTCAGAGCGGTCACTGGATTTCCGATCGCCTGCCTCATCTGGAAGAGCACATCGACGACTTATGTTTCATCAAGTCCATGCATACCGACCAGTTCAATCACGCCCCCGCGCAACTACTTGTACACACGGGCAATGCGCGGCTTGGGTACGCTTCCATCGGTTCCTGGGTACTCTACGGACTGGGTACGGAGAACCAGAATTTGCCGGGATTTATCGTATTGCTTTCGGGAGGTAAGTCGCCTGACGGCGGCAAGCAGCTGTGGAGTTCCGGTTTTCTGCCCAGTGTTTACCAGGGCGTGCAATGCCGCTCGCATGGCGAACCGGTACTGTATCTCGACAACCCGCCGGAAGTGAGCCGCCCGTTGCGTCGCAGCATGTTAGACGCGATTGACGAGATCAATCAGCAAACTTACGCCGCGTTCGGAAACCCCGAGACGATCACGCGCATCGCCCAGTACGAACTGGCGTTTCGCATGCAAATGGATGCCACCGACGCCATGGACATCCGCAAAGAGCCCACTGCGATACTGGCGAAGTACGGATCGAAGCCGGGCGAGGCCAGTTTTGCCAATAACTGTTTGGTGGCGCGACGGTTGGCGGAGCGCGGCGTGCGGTTCATTCAGCTTTATCACTGGGGATGGGATTCGCACGGGGCAGATGCGAAGGAAGCGTTGAATCTCGGCTTCATGGACCGTTGCCGTGAAGTGGATCAACCGACTGCGGCGCTGTTAGCGGATCTGAAAGAGCGCGGCATGCTCGAGGACACGCTCGTCGTCTGGGGCGGGGAATTCGGCCGGACGCCCATGCGCGAAAATCGCAATGGTCAGGAAATGAAATATATTGGCCGAGACCATAATCCGGGGGCGTTCACGATTTGGCTGGCGGGCGGCGGCGTCAAGCCTGGGATCACCCACGGCCAAACCGACGAGATGGGATACGAGATCGTAAAAGATCCAGTCGAGATCCGCGACCTGCACGCAACCATGCTTTATTTACTGGGCTTCGACCATCACAAGCTTCATTATTCTTTTCAAGGTCTGGAACAGAAGTTGACCAGCGTGAAACCGGCGCGCGTCGTGGCTGAGATTTTGGCATGAGTGACCGCTCAAGCCTCTGTCCGGAGACCTTCCTAGGATATTTGCGCTCATGACATTGTGGGGGCACCGCGTCTCCTGGCAAGTTCGTCTAAGCCTGCTCACGCTGGCGCCCATTTTGATCGCGGCACTCCTGCTGGCGCTTCTTCCTCCCGATGGAAATGAACGCGCGGAGTGGGCGCAATTCATCGGCCGCTTTCATCCTTTGGTGGTGCACTTTCCTATCGCCCTCATTCTGCTGGTACCGATTTTAGAATTGGCCGGACTAAGCTACCGATTTTCCTATCTGCGAAGTTCCGCAGGCTTTGTGCTTGGCCTTGCCACCCTCAGCGCAACCGCGGCCGCGCTTCTTGGATGGTGTCTTGGACGAACCGGTGGCTATTCCGGACCACTAGTGACGCAGCACATGTGGGGCGGGATTTCGCTCGCGGCAGTCTGCTGGGCGTGCTGGATCTTGCACGAGCGGAGCAGCGAACAGGGGTTGGGGATTTTCTACGGAGTTGCGCTTGCGGTTGGAGTTGGTCTTGTGGCTTGGACGGGCTACCGTGGCGGGCAATTGTCTCTGGGTGAAGAGCACCTCACCGAGTACATGCCGGATGGATTGCGTCATGCGCTGAGACTGCCGAGCGGCTCGGCATCAGTGGCGAGCGGGGGAGCAAACACCTTTTACGGTGCGCGGGTTGAGCCGATCTTCGCGGCACGCTGCGTCACCTGCCACGGCCCAAGCAAACACAAAGCAAACTTGCGGCTCGATACTTACCGGGCTGTGATGCGAGGAGGCAAGACTGGGCCAGTCGTCCGGGCCGGGAATGTTCAAGGCAGCGATCTTTTTCGTCGAATTACATTGCCTCCCGGCCACGACGACTTCATGCCCAAGGAAGGTAAGCGCCCCTTATCCGCGGACCAGGTGAAACTCATCGAACTGTGGATTGGAGCCGGCGCCTCTGGCACGCTAGCTGCAAATGCCATTAAAGATGCGCCCGCTGGTTCCGGGGCCTCGACTGTAGCCGAAGTGACCTTCGAAGAGATCGACAATGCCGCGGTTACAAAACTGAGAGCGGGGATCGCACCAGCGGTCACTCAACTGCAAAAGCGATATCCGAATATTTTGGAATACGAGTCACGAGGCTCTGCCAATTTGTATTTGAATGCATCTCTGCTAGGGGCCAAGTTTGGGGACAGTGATTTAGCAGCCTTGGTGCCGCTCGCTGAACATATTACGGTAGCCGACTTCTCTCGCACGGCTATCACTGACGGCTCTGCTTCCAGCATCGCTGACATGAAACGACTAAGAGTCCTGCGCCTCATGCATACGGGAATCACCGATACCACCGTGCAAGGATTAGGTTCGCTCGATCAACTCGAAGCCTTGAATGTTTTCGACACGCGAGTCACACCTGCAGCTTTGCCGGCGATCGCGAGGCTGCCCAGGTTGGCGCATTGTTACGTCGGTCAGACCGCAATTCCAAACGGACTCGTTCTCCCCCAGGCTTTGACTGGGAAGATTGTATTTTGAGTACATGTCCTCGGAGTTTGGAATGCTTCCGGCAGAGTGGCGAGCTGCGCTCGCCGGACAGCCGGGGGCGGCTGTCCCCACATAAATCTCCTCTTGCACTCGGCAGTCGAAATGAACGGGCTTAGTGCGTTTCGAAGGAATAGAGTCGCTTCAGGCCGGGCTTGGCTTGCAGTTCGGCAATCCCGTCGTGCGTAACTCTTGTCTCAGTCAGATTCAGTGATTCTAACTTCTCGAGCTTCGTGAGTTCCTTCACGCCGGCGGAGGTCACGGCTGTATTGGAAAGATCGAGGAATCTCAGGTTGGAAAAGTTTGCGATTGCTGGCATTCCCTTGTCGGTCACCTTCGTCCGGGCGAGTTCAGCATCCACGATCAGGTTGGCGACAGGCGCAAGCTGTGCTAACGTCGCGTCGTTGCATCGCTCCGGTGCGCTCGCCGTACGAAGGATCAGGCCGTCGGTCGGATTCTGCGAACGGGGAACAAGGCGTATGCCCAGAGAAGCTTCCAGCCCCGCAATCGTCTTCACCTGCGGGCGATAGTCAGCAGTGAGCGGCGCTGAAACCGTTTTCTCCTCGGGAGAGGGCGGCAATTTCTGAATCGCTGCCTCGGCAATCTGAGTTGTCGCTCCCGCTGTAATCCACACTTCGATGATTTTCGTTTCTTCCGCAGTTAATGCCGGCTTTCCCTCGGCCGGCATGAAGTCTTTGTTGTCTGGCGGCAAGGTTACGCGCCGGAAAAGTTCGCTTTTACTCGGTTCACCTGGATGAATGACTGGACCATCCTTGCCTCCACGCATCACATGTTCGTAGGTGTCCAAACGAAGTTTGCCCTTGAACTTCCCGGTATTGTGGCAAAGAACACACTTGTCCTCGAAAATTGGCTGCACTCGCATGGCATAAAAACTAGTTGGGTCAACCGCGGTTGGTTTCTCTTCACTAAGCCACCGACGCAGCGGTTCAGGCGAGCGCTCAGTCAGGAAAGTTTCGCCGTGAGTCAATTTGCCGCCCTGATCGCTGGTCCAGCTCAGCAAGCCAACCGTGGCCAGCAAGGCGACCACATAGGCACTTCTTTTCCAATGATAGAAAAACCAGCAGGCGAGGCTCGCCGCAGCAAGCGACACGCCGCCCCACATATGCCGCGTGACGAGTGGGCCTTCATAACCGCCGCTCCAGGCCAGCAGCCATCCCAGCCAGGCGGAAGCGATCGCTGCAACTGTGGCGAGTCCCAGGACGAAACCTGCCGATTCGCGCAGGTGCCAGCGCTCTCGAACCAACGCGGCGCCTTCGAGTAGTGGCACAAGCAGCAGCAGTGCGATGGGGATGTGTACCGCAAGCGGATGGAAGCGGCCGAAGAATTGGGCGAGTTCGGCTCGTTGCTGGCCGTCGGGTGGAGCGTAGATCAACAGGATGAATACAGGAAAGATCGCGGCAATACCGACGCCCAAGATCCACGCGCGGACTCGAAGTGGCATGCGGGTTCCGTTACGTCCTGCGCAGGAGCGTGATGCGCCCGATGGGCAGCCACTCGGCTACAAGAATGTCGCCATTGTGGAGAAAGATCGCATCATGAGGCGTGATGAACTTGCCCGGCGTAAATTGCGCGCGCGACTGGCTGCGCCGCGATCCCACTTCGCCATTCTCAGCCTTGCCATCCCCAAGTTGGGCAACCAGGTTGAACTCGCGATCGAGAATACACACTTGGCTATCGAGATCAGGGCACACCATCCACTCACCCTGAGTGTGGAAGTTGCAGGGCATTCGCAGGTGCGCTTCATCTTTGATCGTCCGCAAGTGAACGCCGTCGAGTGTGAACGTCTGAATGCGGCGGTTTCCCCGGTCGGCCACGACGAGCAGTGGCTTATCTCCGCGTGGGTCCAGCCAGAGACCGTGCGGAGTGTCCAGTTCTCCATCGCCGTGTCCCGGCTTGCCGACTTCGCCAAGAAATTTTCCCGCAAGGGAAAAGCGCAGCATGTGGCTCGAGCCGTAGCCGTCGCCCACATAAAAATCGCCATTCGGAGCGAACGCGACATTGGTGGGTACGAAGTCGATCGGCCGCTCCATGTAACTCGCGTCTTCTCGGGGATAACCATGCACCCAGGTCACTTCGCCGGTGAGCGTGGTTTTTACCACTTTGCAGCGGTTGATGTCGCAATGGTAGAGAAATTCTGTTTTGCCCTCGCGGCGCAGTTTCAGTCCGTGCGCTCCCCCTCTGAACTCCTCGCCAAAGGCGCGAATGAAGCGACCTTTCTCGTCGTACACAACGATCGCTTCGCCGCGCATGCTCGACTTGTGCACAGTGTGACCGACGTAGATGTGACCCTGTTCATCCTGGCAAAGTCCGTGCGTGTCTCCCCATACCATTCCTTCGGGCGGCACCAGCCAGTCGTGTACACACTCGTAGGTATGCGCGCCGGAACCAAGCACGGGCGGACGAGTTCCAGATTTGTCAGAAGCCTGAAGGTAAAAAGACGGCAGCGTGGCCACCAGGCCAGCAGCGGAACATGCAGTCAGAAACGATCGGCGAGTTTGTTTTTTCATGGCGGCAGATAAGACTAAGTCAACAGACCGGGTACGATCTTTGCCGGAATCACTCCGGTGAATTTCTGATCCAGTCCTTGAAACTTGAATGTGAGCTTCTCATGGTCAATGCCCAACAGATGTAGCAGAGTGGCGTTGAAGTCGCGCACATGCACCGGATCGCGAACGATGTTGTAGCAGTACTCGTCCGTCTCGCCATAGGCGATTCCCGGCTTCACGCCGCCGCCCGCCAGCCAAACGGTGAAGCAGCGCGGATGATGATCGCGCCCGTAGTTTTCTTTCGAGAGGCCGCCCTGACTGTAGACCGTGCGGCCGAATTCTCCACCCCAGATGACCAGCGTGTCGTCGAGCATTCCACGACGCTTCAAATCGGTGACGAGCGCGTAGGTGCCACGATCGGTAGCCGCGCATAGTTTGGGCAACATGCCAACACAATCGCCATGCACATCCCAGCCCCGCTGATAGATCTGTGTGAACCGAACTCCGCGTTCTGCCATGCGCCGGGCAAGAAGGCAATTGTGAGCGAACGTGCCCGCCTTCTTTGCCTCTTCGCCGTAGAGTGTCCAGGTGCTCGCAGGTTCGTCGCGCATGTCCACCAGTTCGGGCACCGATGTTTGCATGCGGAACGCCATCTCGTACTCCTGAATGCGCGCGTGGGTTTCCGGGTCGCCGAGATCCTCGTATGTCAGTTGGTTGATGGCGTTCACCGTGTCTACCAGTTCGCGGCGAGTTCCACTGCTCATACCTTGCGGATTGTCGAGATACAGCACGGGAGAGCCCTCCGACCGAAAAGCCACGCCGGAGTACTCGTTGGACAGAAATCCGCTGCTCCACAACTTCGGCGAAATCGGTTGCTGATTGGAATGCGGAATCAAAGCAGAGTTGAGCACCACAAAAGTTGGCAGGTTCTCGTTCATGCTGCCCAGGCCATAGGACAGCCATGCGCCGAGGGACGGTTTACCGGGAATCATATTGCCGGTGTTCATCAGAAGAATTGCCGGCTCGTGGTTGATCGCGTCGGTCTTCAAGGAGTACACCAGCGCGAGGTCGTCCACCAGCTTCCCCGTCCACGGAAGCAGGTCGCCTACCCAGCGCCCCGATTTACCGTGCTGCGCGAACCCCCAGTGAGACGGCGCAATGGGGAAACGGGCCTGGCCGGCGGTCATGCCGGTAAGCGCCTGGTTGCCACGCACGGAGTCGGGCAGATCCTTGTCGTATAGCGCGAAGAGCCCGGGCTTGTAATCCCACATATCCATCTGCGGAGGAGCGCCCGACATGAAGAGGTAGATGCAACGCTTCGCCGTGGGCGGAAAATTTGGCAAACGCAGCGATTCGGAGCGGGGCAATGCGGGTTCGGCGGCATTCGCCACACCGCTGAGCAGCTTGTCGCCCATCAGTACAGCTAATCCAGCCCATCCCAAGGTCTTGCCCATGCGACCGAGAAAGTGTCTGCGGCTTGCGAGGCGAAGCCACTCATCCCGCAGCGACTTGGGTACAGGCAGATCGTAAACCGATGGGCCCTCGCCATGATTGTCGCAACAAACATGTCCCGGCAATGGTTCTTGAAGATTCATTTATTCACCACCGCATCCAGATTCAGAGCCGCGCTGGAAACCAGCATCCAGCCGCCAGTTCCGGCGCCGGGATAGCCTCTATCAACTTTACTCTCGCCTACATTCAACAGCTTGGCTGCGCCCGACGGGTCTTTAGAATAAGTTGCCGCGAATTTTGTGAGCGCGCTTTCGAGAACAGTTTTTTCTTTCGAGCTCCAGTCGCGTGCGAGCAATATCGTGACCAAGATAGTTCAACCGGGCGTCCACGGTTGAAGATTCATGAATCACACGTTCCGCCAGTTTGCGCGACGCCTCCAGCCGCAACGGTTCGTTCATCTCGACCAGTGCCTGTAATGGAGTGTCGGTGCGCTGGCGGCGAGTGCAGGCCGCGTCCCGCATGGGAGAATCGAAAGTGTCCATGTCGGGCATGGTGGCCATGCGCTTCCAGAAAGTGTAAAGGCTCCTTCGGTAGAGCGCGTCGCCGTGGTCCTGCACATATTTTCGCGTGTTGCTGGCGTCGTGGCTTCCGTCCCAGATTCCGGGCGGCTGATACGGTTTCACGCTGGGGCCGCCGAGTTTCTCCACCAGCAGGCCGCTGGCCGCCAACGCGGTATCGCGCAGCATCTCGCTATCCATGCGGAAACGCGGCCCGCGGGCAAGCAGACGATTCTTTGGATCTTTTTCAGCAAGCTGCGGGGTCACGCGCGCCGACTGCCGGTATGTCGCAGATAAAACCAGTTGCTTGTAAAAGCGTTTCACGTCCCAGCCGTGATCCCGGAAATCTACCGCCAGCCAGTCGAGCAGCTCCGGATGGCTGGGACGCGCACCCATGACACCAAAATCCTCGGTGGTTTCCACGATCCCTGTGCCGAATATTTCCTGCCACATGCGGTTGACCGTTACCCGCGCGGTCAGAGGATTCGTGGGACTCACCGTCCATTCCGCCAGACCAAGCCGGTCCGGAGACGCACCCGCAGGCAGCGGCGGCAGAAAATGCGGCACCGCCGGCCGGACCCGTTCGGTGCGCGCATTGTAGACTCCGCGGGTCAACATATCCGCATAGGCGAGGCCGGGAGCCTCTTCGCTGACCAATGTGATATCGCCGTCTTTTGAGAGGCGGTCCAGTTCTTTGTTCAGTGCGGGCAGTTGCGCGGTCAGCGAGCGCGTGAGTTCGTCGCGCTGCGCAGAATAAAAGTCGCTCACAACTTTGAATTCGTCGTCCGACCACGTGGAAAGCGGCTTCTGAATAATCTCCGCTGCATAGTCCTCGAACGGCACGCGCGCCACTTCGTCGGACACAAGTTCGCGTTCGTAGAAGCGAAAGTCCTGAAACGCCGACTGCCGCAGCGGGTCCAAATCAGGAAATATTCTCCCGAAGGTCATGGGCGCCGACGTTCGCACCGAGCCGTCGAGCTTGTCTTTGACCACCTTCAACGCCTGCGGCTGGGCGTCGACGTAAAGCTTCATGCCATCGGCTTTGCCCGAGCCCGAGTAGGACGCTACGATATGGTTCCACCGCCCCTCGATCAGAACCTTTTCGTTTGTCTGGACGGTGATGGCGTTCTGGGGAAACTTGTGGGCAAGGGTAAACTCAAGTTTGCCCTCGCGGATGCGAAGCTGCCAGCCTTGCGAATCCTCTTTGGCATTGGCGCGCGCAAGAATTACTCCGTCGGGCTTTTTCTTATCTTTGGATTCGAGCGGCCGCAAGTCAGGACGCAACCAGAGAGCCACAGTAAACGGCTGATTTCCTTCAACGTCGCCGGCTTCGGGCAAATCCAGCCGCGTGGTTGTGTCCATTCTCATGTAAGGCCAGAGCCATATACCCTCGCCCCAGATCACCGGACTTTCAGTTGCGGAAACATTCTTCACCTTCGCAGCGGGTGCGGAGTTGACGAAAGTCATATCCTTCTGTTCGTCGAAACGAAGGCGTACTTGTAATCTTGCTGTGCTGACCGGCTGCGCTCGTGACTTGGAATCCTTCAGCCAACTGGCCACCAGTTCACGTGCCCGCGCATGCCGCTGGGCGATCTGGTTCTCCAGTGCGGTGCGCTTTGCGAGAATCTGTTCGTAGGCCGCGCGATTGTTTTCCCTGGGCACTCGAATGAACGGCGGCCAGTCCTGGCGATCATCGTTCGACGGGTTCTCCGTCAGATTGTTGAAGAATGCCGTGAGCCGGTAGAAATCCTTCCGCGTGATGGGATCAAACTTGTGATCGTGACAGACCGCACAGCCGGTGGTGAGACCGAGAAAGGCCGCGCCGAACGCCTCGGCGCGCTCGCGCTTGTTGTTCACGCGCAGCTCTTCGATCAGCGCTCCGCCCTCGCCGGAACTGATGCCCGCCCGCAAAAATGCCGACGCGACCAACGTGTCCAGGTTTCTCGCGGGCAGCATGTCCCCCGCGATTTGCTCTTTCACAAATTGGTCGAAGGGCTTGTTCTGGTTGAAGGACTTGATCACGTAATCGCGATAGGACCAAATGCTGCGGAAATTATCCAGGTGCAGTCCGTGAGTGTCGCCGTAGCGCGCGACATCCAGCCAGTAGTGGGCGCGATGCTCGCCGTACCGCGGACTCGCCAGCAACCGGTCGACTACTTTCTCGTACGCATTCCCGGACCCGTCCGTAACGAACGCTTGCACTTCTTCAGGAGTCGGAGGCAAGCCGGTAAGGTCGTACGTGACGCGTCGAATCAGAGTTGGCCGGTCGGCCTCCTGCGAGGGTGTCAACCCTTCTTTCTCCAGGCGGTTCAGGATAAAAGCATCAATCGGAGTTCGCGCCCACTGACGATTCCTTGCCTTGGGAATCGCGGGACGTTTCGGCGCGATGAAAGACCAGTGTTCCTCGTAGGCCGCACCTTCTTTCACCCATTGGCGCAAAAGCGCGATCTGCTCCGGTTTCAGGGTGCGGTGGGCTTCCGGAGGAGGCATCCGCTCCTTCGGGTTGTTCGATTCAATCCGCCGCACCAGGGGACTCTTATCTGGATTTCCGCGGATGATCGCCGGACCGAATTTTTCGTGGGGCGCGAAGGCGAATTCCGCACGGTCTAATCGCAACCCGGCCTTCCGCGCGCCTGGATCGGGGCCGTGGCACGCGTAGCAATTTTCCGAAAGGATTGGTTGTATCGTCTGGTTGAAAGACAGCTTCACAGAACTTCGCGGGCCGCGGTGTGCCGCCCACCAAGTTACGGGCATCCCGAGAAGGACAGTCACTACAACCCATAAGAACCGAAAGGGCAGTTTCCTGCCCTCGCCAGATCCCTGTTCTCTTCCGGTATTCACTGCGCGCTATCCTTCCATTGAGAAGCATCCCCGAGGGGCAACTGCCGGCACGGAACCCACCTCAAGCCATTGAAAATCTGGCGGAGAGAGTGGAATTCGATTACCGCCATTTCTTGCAAGTCGCAGCAAATAGCGATAATAGTCTGTGTTTATGCAGGCTTTCAAGCACATTTTCAACTTCGGGCCCGTCGCCTCCGGCGACCTCCAACGACCTCTATGACCGTTGAAACGGTATCACTCGTATCACTTCCGGATGGTGGAGAGAAAGCTTCTCTCCGCTTGCTCCCGCCCGGAGGGTATCACTGCGGTATCACCGAAGGGAGCGGGTAGGACACTCGTTGTTTTTAGTTGAGAACGATTTGCATGCCTGGGATTCTCTCCAAAGACAACTCGAACCGCTGTCGCCAAATGACGCTAATCCGAAGCTAGAAATTAAATTACCCGGGATTGAACGGCTTATAGAAGAGATAAAATGGCGCGAGTAAAAGTTAATGTGTATAAATGAACGTGCTTCCGTGCGGGCTGTGCGGATCACGGGCAGTCCGGAAGGGATTGGCCCCGACAAACGCCCTTCTCGGAAGTGAAAGAGAGCATTCCCAGTTCGACCGCGAAACCATGTCCACGAACAAATAGTGTGCCAACTATGTGCCAGAATTCGTCCGGGCAACGCGGGCTACTAAACAGAACCACGACTGACTGTCGGTCAGTACGAATGCGCCAAATCCTTTCGACTAAGCCATGGCGCTGCGCGTAACGTGTGCCATCCCGAATCGTGAACGCTCAATGCTGGACACTGCGTTTTGGCACGCCAATCGTACGGCGATTGGCAAACTTCAAACACAAAAAACCGGCCAGTGGAGGGACTCCACTAAGGCCGGTCAAACCGCAGATGTGATCACGGGCTCAGTGACCGCTAGGCCGTTTTCCTTCCGGCCTTCACCTTCGCCCATCGCGCCCTTTGCGCAGCAGCGATCTTCTTTCGTGCCCCTGCCGAGAGTGTCCGCTTCCCACGAATCGGCATAACTTTCGCCTGCGCCCCTTTGTTTTCCCGCACTTTTGCCCAACGCGCTCTTTGTGCAGCCGCGATCCTCGCGCGAGCTGCAGCCGACAGCTTTCTGGTGCCTGTCCCCTGTCCATATGCGCTGCCGAAAGCCGCGAGGGCCGCGCCGATTCCGTGAAGTTCCTTAGTTAAACGATCTTGTTCCTTCTTTAATAGCCGAACGACCCCTGCTATCTCGGACATTGCGTTCCCCCTCGCGTGGATTGTATCAAGGTAGGCTGTGCCCGAGTGTTATGCCTGTCGCCCGGGGGGTTCTCACCCCCTTTGTGAAACTTCCTACAAGCCGACTTCTGGCCCGCGTTGGTTGAGAATCTCTTTTGGTGTATAACTTCCGTGTTGCTCGTCAACCGGGCAGAATCCAGACCTTCTCGCTCCTCAGTTGTGATTGTAATGGCCTCGTTTCGTAAACTATCCCGGTCGGACACCGCGGTTGGTCCGGACGCTATCGCATTTGTAATTAACGCGGAGACGCACCCGACGATCGCAGTGACCGCGCTGTCCAGTGGCCGGATCGTGAGGGTGCATTCCTTTCGACAAAGGAGGCATCGAACAGATGGCCTCCTCACCTTTTCAAATTTCACTTGGCCGAGAAGGTGCGGTGCCAGTGTGGGTGGGAATGGGGTGGTTAGAAACCAAAAGCGGGGACCGCTGCGAACTTTTTGCATTTTTGATCCCTTTCCAGTTGAGGATCGGAATCTCAGGAAACAAAAGGCCTTAGGCAACCAAAGGTGACGACTCCGTGACCTGGATCGGTAGGGGTGAAATGAAAAGATGCGCCCGTTCCACTGTTGGCGCTTGCCCACAACTGCCCGCCATGCGACTCCACAATGGAACGGCTGATGGCCAACCCCATACCGCTACCCTGCGGCTTGGTGGTAAAGAACGCAGAAAAGATCTGATCCATCTTTTCCGTTGGCAATCCCACGCCCGTGTCACTGACCGAGAACTGGAGTTGACCGTCCTGCAGTTGCGACTTCACCGTAAGCTCTCCGCCGGAGTCCTTCATGGCTTCGATGGCGTTGAGCATGAGGTTCATGAACACCTGCTGCAGCTGGACACGATCAGCCATGATTTCGGGCAGGTCGGCCGCAAGTTCTGTGCGCATGGTGATCGAGTACCGATTGGCCTCGCCTTCCAGCAGAGTCAGCATCTCGCGGATAATTCCGTTCGCATCAACCAACTCACGATGCGGAGGGGACTTCCTGTAAAACGAACGTATCCGGTCGATGATTTCGGCCGCACGATTCCCATATTTGTCGATTCTGCCTGCCGCGGCACGAGCCCGATCAAGATTGGGCGGTTCATGCGTGAGCCATTCAATGCAGCTGTTGGCGCTAGTGATAGCGGCAGCGATGGGCTGCTTTATTTCGTGCGCCAAAGAGGTGGCCATCTCCCCCAACATGCTCACGCGATTAGTGTGCGCGAGCTCGGTCTCTAATTGACGTATGCGCTCCCTCTCTTGTTCAAGTAGCTCCTGCTCGGTAGTTGGCGGAAGCTTCGATCCAATCAACTTCGCTCAGATTCAAAAACACAACTCTGCCTTTCGCCCGAATCACCAGACGCCCCTCGGACGACGAAGCCGGCAGCATTTCAGATTTAACCTGGGAAAGGAGGTCCAGAATACGATGCGTGATTTCGCGCTCCCGGAACTTGTTCAATTCTCGGCGGGCTCTCTCGATGGCATGATGCAGGCGTTCCTGATCGAAGGGTTTCAATAAATAGTCGAGGGCGTGCGCTTCAAAGGCGCGGATGGCGTATTGATCGTAGGCAGACGTGAAGATCACAACGGGCATCTCTTCCGGCGAGAGTTCATTCAGCACCTGAAAGCCATCCATTCCAGGCATCTGAATGTCGAGCAGAAGCAGATCTGCCTGACAGGTGCGGACTGCGGCTAAGGCTTGTTGACCGTCATGGCATTCGGCCACGAGCTTGATATTCGGCTCTGAGGCCAGAAGGATACGGAGTTTTTCGCGAGCGAGGCGCTCATCATCGGCGATGATCGCGCGGATGGCGGCGACGGTTGATGGCTCTCGCGAGATCGCAGGTGCGGAGTCGAGGCTCATTGCGTTACCAACATTCAATGAGTTCCTGAAACACATTGGATAGACGTGCCAAACACAGACTCGTTATCGCGCGTATCTTGCCGAAAGAAGAACCACACAGAGCCTGTGCGGATGAAAATCTTCGATCTGTGACTTCGCTCCGGGAATTAACCGAGCTCATAACGCTGCCTTCCAAAGTTGGTATTCCAAGCTGTTTTCGCTACCAGTTCCTGTATGTCGCCTCGCAACATGCGGATGAATGTCATACGCGGAAGGTGAGCCTATCGAGTCTTCGCGCCAGCCAGTGGACGAATTCATGGTATTCATCCCAGCAGTCATTGGTCGAGGAATTGTGGTGGTTCAGATGCATGATACCCCGACAGGGCGCGGTCTCGCACATCCAACACAGGGCGTGTTCTGCCCTCTGATCCAGCAACACACGCGATTTACGTCGCGCAGCACTGCGGGGCATGGTTTAGCACTTTGCCTTGGGCTTAAAAGCTAACGAGGAGATCCTTCATGTGTTCCCTGTTTCGTTTTTCCCGGGCGCGCAGGCGGTGGGTGTTATTGATAACTGTTTTATCGCTTGTTATTCCTGTTTCTGTGACCGGACAAGCAACCTCCGGGTTAACCGGCGTAGTCACTGATGCGTCTGGCGCAGTCATTGTGGGAGCAGAGGTTAGGCTGGGGAATCTCGACACTGCGTTTTCTGGCACGACAACAACGAATCGTGCGGGCGAATATCAATTCCTGCATGTGGCTCCTGGCCAGCACTATCGCTTGACAGTCACTAAAGATCAGTTCCGGATGGTGACTCTCACTGATTTTGGTATCGGAGTCGGCGTCACCGAAACCCGAAACGTGAAGCTGCCAGTGGGTAACGCCAACGAAACCGTCGAGGTAACGTCAATCGGAGAAGGCACGGTAAACACCATCGACGCCAGCATCGGGAACGTAATTACCTCCCGCCAGGTCGCAGAGTTGCCCAGCCTGTTTCGCGACGATGCGGGATCCCTGTTGGGATTACAACCGGGAGTGCAGGTTACCGGCGGTGACTCGCAAAATGGATCCGTGACGGGCTCGCGCGCTGACACGACCACCGTGACTCTCGACGGACTCGATGTCAATGACGAAACCATTGGTCAAGCTTTCCACACCGTCGGCCGCGCTCCACTCGATTCCGTTTCAGAGGTTCGGACCATCGTCGGAAACGCCGACGTCAGCTTCGGTCGCGGCGCAGGTGCCCAGGTAGATCTAGTCACCAAGAGTGGAACGAACCATTGGCACGGATCGGCCTCGGAGTTCAATCGCGTGTCGGTAATGGCCGCGAATGATTTCTTCAATAACCTGGTCGGCAACCCGCGCGCGCAACTCACACGCAATCAGTTTGGCGCGAGCGTGGGCGGCCCTATTCGGAAAGACCGCTTCTTCTTCTTTTTCGACTACACGGGACGTCGCGATGCGACGGGCGTACAACAAACGCTGGCTGTGCCTCTCGATCCGTTTCGCCACGGCGAGATTTCCTATGTCAATAGCAGCAACACCAACTGCCCGGGAGCGACTCTGAGCACTCAGCCCAGTTGCATTTCGACGCTCACCCTTGCCCAGGCTGCCGCCCTGGATCCGCTGGGAATAGGCGCTGATCAAGCACTATTGAGTTTCGTAAATGGCCGTTATCCAGAGCCCAACCAGGTCAGCGGCGGCGACGGAATTAACACCGGGGGGTATCTTTTTACAGCGCCATCTTATGTCAAGGACAATACCTTCGTCGGCAGGCTCGACTACAAACTCTCTCCGAGTCAAAATCTATTTGCCCGTGGCACCTGGGATCGCGACAGTGAGACCCAGTCTCCCAAAGCGTTCCCTCAGGATCCCGGCCCCTTGGGTTCATTTGTCAGCCATGAGCGTTCATGGGTGGCAGGGCATACGTGGATCATCAACCCCAGAGTGACCAATCTGGCTAGCTTCGGCCTCGCGCGGCAGGTCTATGATTTTCCCACCAATTACGCGCCTACTGCGCCCTACGACCTCGGCTTCGGAGTGCTTTCGGCCCCATACGGCGACATCCGCAGCCAGGGCCGGAATGTGCCGGTGCCGGAAATCCGCGACACATTGAGTTGGGCGAAGGGCAGGCATACCGCTCAGTTTGGAGCCGACATCAAGCCGATCCGGGTCCATTTTTATAACGTCAACGACATCAGCTTTGCCAATCTTGGGTTGCAATCACAAATCACCAGTCTGGCGCCAAGCCTGCGCCCGAGCGACATTTCCACAGATCCGTCATCCGTGCTTATCTGGGACAGAACGTTCACGACCCTCCTCGGGCGTTATGCCAGCGTTACGGGAAACTACAACTATGACGTGGCGGGCAATGCGCTGCCCCAGTTCACGCCATCCGTCCGCAACTTCCGCTACAACGAGTATGAGTTCTTCGTCCAGGATTCATGGAAAGTGCGTACTGATCTCACCGTCACCTACGGGCTGCGATGGAGCTATCACAGCGTTCCGTACGAACTGCATGGTTTCCAGTCCGTTCCGACCGTCGCCGAGCCACAACTGTTCAACGCGCGCCAAGCCGCGGCTGCCCAGGGTGTCAACGGATTTACCGCCGCTCCGTTCGTGGGCTATCAGCTTGGCGGCCCGGTCAATCACGGACCTGGCTACTATCATCCCGACTGGAGAAATTTTGCTCCGCGCATTGGGATTGCATATTCGCCTTCGTTTACCAGCGGTATGCTGGGCCACTTGTTGGGAGACCGCAAAACCAGCATTCGGGCTGGAGGAGGACTGGCCTATGACCGGGTGCTAAGCACGTTGAGCTTCGAAGTGGATGAGAGCGCGCAGATGTTTGACACCACCATAACGCGCCAGTTTGGAGTACCGCTGGACCCGGTAACCTCTTTGCAGACTGATCCGCGGTTTACCTCGGTTTCCACACCCGTGCCTCCGCCCTCGCCAGGCACTATTCCACGACCGTCCGTCACGCCGTTCGTATTCACCTCGAATGGGAGCAATTGTCCACTTCCCTACACGGTGCCGGTCGGTCAACCTTGCGCCACTGGATTGTTAACCAATAGCGACTTGTTCCAACTGAGCAACAATTTGAAGATGCCGTATTCCATCAGCGTCTCCTTCGGCATTCAACGCGAACTTCCGGGGAACTTTCTGCTCGACGTAAATTACTTCGGGAAGTTTGGCCGTCGGCTGATTGGAACCGGCGATCCCGCCCAGCAGCTAAACTTTAGAGACCCGAAATCGGGGCAGCTCTTGAATAGCGCTTTTGGCAACATACAGGCTGCGCTAAACGCTGGGACCCAGGCTGGGTCCATCCCAATTCAGCCATGGTTTGAAAACCAGGTAAATCTGGCGCTTCCTGGAGCCTTCGGCCCGGGCTCGACCTGCCAGAATGTGTTTGGCAGTGATTGCACGAATTTTCTGGCTTCGCCGTCGGTGCTCCAACCGAATTTTCAGACGGATGACCTTTCCACAGTTATTCTCGATTTGGCCAATGCAGGATTCCTGTTGCCGAATACGGGTCTGCCTTACCAGACTGGTTCCGTGGCGAACGTCGGCAACTGGGCGTCGTCGAGCTACAACGGGCTGGTCGCGACGCTGCGCAAACGCATTTCCCACAATTTGCAATTCGATTTCAACTACCAGTATGCGAGGTCGATTGACAACCTGTCTGACATTACCAACGATGTGGTACTTGCCAGCTTCAATGCGCAGGGGCTAGTTTGCGATTTACGCAATTTAAGAGTGTGCCGCGCCAGTTCCGATTTTGACGCGGCCCACACCATCAGCGCAAATTATGTCTACCAGCTACCCGTTGGGCGAAGCCAATGGTTGCTCGGGAGCGCTCCGAAGTGGTTGGACGCAATTGTCGGGGGCTGGGCAACCTCGGGAATCGTTTCTTATCACTCGGGTTTTCCGTTCACGACAGTCACGAATGCTTTTCCAATCGACTTCACCATGCAAGCGCCAGCAGTGTTGGTCGGCCCTGCCTCCGCGGTCAAGCAGCACATACACGTCCAGCCGGGGAACCAACTTCAACTGTTCGGCGACCAAACGGCCGCAGTGGGAGCGTTCACCTATCCCTTCGGCGGCGGTACCGGTGAGAGAAACCAGTTGCGCGGTCCACGTTACTCCAACGTCGATATGGCGCTACTGAAGTCTTTCACGATGCCTTGGTCGGAGAGCCAGCGCTTGGAATTTCGAGCGGAAGCGTTCAATGCCTTTAACCATCCAAGTTTTAACAATCCATCCGTGAACTTGAACGCAGCCGGAAGTCTGAACCTCGCTAATGTGAATATTCAAAATCCCGGTCAGTATGGAGTGCTCACCAACACTGCTAATGCGGCGCGGCAGTTGCAACTCGGTTTGCGCTACGAATTTTAACTGTCCCAAGAGCGGACCTTCAAAAAGGCCAGCTGCAAGACTGGCTTTTTTTTTCATTGTCACGGCCGAAACGGCTGAACGGTCTACCAGAATCCGCTAAGCGTCCTAGAGTTGACCTATCGCACCACGAAGCGTCGAATCCAAATGGGGGACAGTTGTGTCGGGACCAATGGTTGTTTATCAGGGATGATCTGTTGGTTTGCGAGGTTGTAACTTACTACCCAGCGGATGCGTGCGTGTTTCAATGTTGAATTGCAACTGCCAAAGTACCGGCTCCACAATGGGCATGCGGGACATTTAGGTCTGCCCGGACGGTCGCATCCCCGCATTGGTTGTTCTTGAGGCCAACTGAATATGAAGACCACTTGCGAAGGGTGCTCGCGGTACCTGCAGACTGACGGTGAAGCGTTTATTTGTTCCTATGAGTGCACGTTCTGCCCGGATTGTGCGTTCCGTCAACAGAGCATCTGTCCCCACTGTGGAGGCGAGTTGGTCCGCCGTCCAAGGCGGGCTATTTCTACCCCAAGCGCAGAAGAGAACGAAACAGAAATCCCGAGCGCAAATGGTCCCGGCCTGATTTGGGCAGCCAGCTTCGGAGTTTGGACCTTCGTTTCGCTCGCCGCAACCGCAACCATTTACCAGTTGTATCGCCGGACAGGTAGCGGGATGCGACTGGGAACGATTGCCGGCATGGAATTCAGCCAGATTCTCGCCTACGCTCCCCTCACACCTTTCGTCTTCTCCTTCGCGCTTCGATACCCTGTACAACGGCGAAATTGGGCGAGGCGCTCGCCCTACTTTGAATCGCGAGCTCGAGTTCGTAAATTGCTACCTCGACATCGAGAAGGTCCGCTTTGAAGAACGCCTGCACGTGATTTTCGATATAGCACCGGAGACATTGGATGCGCAGGTTCCTCACCTGTTGCTGCAACCTTTGGTGGACAATGCGGTCAAACACGGAATCTCGAAAGTGCCCGGCGGCGGCGAGATTCGAATTATGGTGACCACGCAGAATGGGGAACTCCAGTTGAAGATAGAGGACAGTGGACCGGGGTTTAAAGGTCTGAGTACTGTGCCGGTGAATGGATTAGGTCTCAGAATCACTCGAGAGCGGCTCGAATCCCTGTACGGACAGAATCATAGGTTGGAGATCGTAAGTCCTCCAAACGGCGGTGTCACCATATGTGTGTCCATTCCATTGAGAATTCAGCCGGATGCCGCAGCCGCATTGCAGCACGCGATTGATTGAGAGGCACCCCGTCACCGAATTCCCACGCCTCGCGGGTCCGCGTTACGGCAAAACTGAGTTTCAAACGGCGGCACGCAGGGCGCTGCCTCTGCGGAGTCAAGAAAATCAGGATCCTGCAATTCGAATCCCACCAACCGGAGTTTGAAGTCGAACGCAATGCGCCGGAATTGCCGTGCGGATATTCCAAGTATTCCCTGGAAATTGCAGCATGTAGGGGTTTCCTCGACGAGGGCGATGCCACCGCCCAGATTTATTTCGCCGATTCTAAATTGCTTCAGTTGAACTTTTTGCAACATGGTTTGCCCTGCCAGATTTGCAAACCTAACAGCGGTCCCGAGGGTCTGCCAACTCGTTGACTCCGGCAGTTTTCCCGCAAACAAGACGAGGGCCGAGCCGCCAGTATCTACCATTAGTCTCGCTGGCACGCCGTTCAGCTTGGCTTGCACCATCAGCAATCGATCGCTTTCCGCCATGGGTACAGAGGACCGAAGCGCGGGAATCGCGCCAAAACTGATTCGTCTCGACTGATAATCAATCTGGAAGTTGATTTGGGATAGGGCATCCAACCCGATTACCGCATCAACTTGTATTCCGGCCTGCTTGCGAAGCCAGGAAAAATCGGCCACAGCAACGTGCATCGATTCGCGGTGGATCGGCCCCAAATCCAACGTCGGCAAAATCGAGTAATAGGTGGGCGCTCTGCCGTCTACGACGTTGATGGCCCCAAGGGACTGCCCAACCTGCTGCAATCCAAGTTCGTGAGCGGTTGCATTGTCCACCATGGTCGGGTTCGTACCTGTGTCGATCACCAGTTTTCTGTGCTCTAACCTGCCGAGCGAGCCAATTACGACCACCAAATGGTTCCGGTAGAGTTGGAGTGGGATCTGCTGAACATCAGCTGAGTGTTTCGCCCAACTGTCGGAACCCAGCACGAGAAGAGGAACGATGACCACGAGGAGAGAGCGGACAGCTTTTCTCTTGCCAGGAGGAATTCTCCCGGGCGATGAAAAAGTCTTGCCAGCGTTGCGTTCTGTCTGCGGACGGTGGGCGCTGAGAGTGTGAGGAAACGGGAAAGGCATCATCTCGAACCCCCGCGTGCGAGATGAATTCGCATCGCGAGGGTTCGACTAAGCCGATAACAGGCCTGTTAGCTGGCTCATCACCAGTTCATCCAATACGGGGATAAGTCGAGGGATTTCCGTTATCGCGAACTTCGGGGCACTTTTCTTCCCGGAATTGGCTGGAAGGAAAGTCGCGGGAGCCCAATCTTTGTGGGCTCGGTGAATGGAATCGCCGCGAAGGTGGATACAGGATTTCCAAAATCAAAGGAGAATGCTGTCTAGTCATCCCTTAAAGAGCGTGGTGGTCCCAGCAACTGCTTCAAAAGCGACAAACAATGCTATTTATCTACCTGTATAGCGTGTGAGGCCGAAACAATAACAGTGGGGCAGAGACGGGGGATGCACTCGAGCGAAAATCAAGAGATTGATATGGTCGGAGTGGGGCAAAATCGGTGGACGCCCGAGCTACGCCAGACCGTGGGCTTGGTTCAATCCCAGTTAACACAGCTGTTGCAGCAACGCGCTGCAGTCGTGAAACGGATCGGAATGATCCGGCGCGCGATCGAGGGACTGAACGCGATCTTTGCTGAACCGGCAGGCGAACAACCAAAATCAAGTGGAGAAAATGGCCGATTCCGAGACCTGACGTGCTCCAACCTGACCGCTGCATGCCGGGCGGTCCTCCGAAATTCCACCAGACCGCTAACCGCGCACGAAACCGCCGCTTTGCTTCGTACTGCGCGGGCTATTACTGACGAAAATCTGGACCGGCATGTTGCGTCAATTTGTCGCCGACTGGTCGTTTATGGCGAAGCGACCATGACGATGACCGATTCAGGCCGTAGAGCCTGGGCTTGGCGCACGGACCGAGGCAGTTCGTCTCTAGATCAAAGCTCTGAGCTCCATGCCGGCGATAGTCTTTTAGGGAATGACTGAGGTTTATTGCTTCGATCCCAGAGGCGGTCGATACATAGGCGATTGCCTCTTTGGGATTCGCGACGCCTGTAGGAAAAACCACTGATTCCTCGCCCAGCTCTCCCTCTAGCGCCATGGAGAAAGAGTCCCCGATCAAAAGGAACAGAGATAGGAGACTGCCCCATAGTCCAGTACGTCAAGTTCGATCAGAATATCAGGCATCATGTAATTCCAGCGGGTTCGAGTCTAGGTATCACCGCGACGTAAGTGCAAGATCATAAAGGTAATGGCGGAGAGAGTGGGACTCGAACCCAGAACCATCTAACAAAATCGACAAATCTGGCAGATGGCGCTTGAGCTTCGAAGCCAGCGTTTCCCCTTCAATGTACTGAAGGACTATGAAGCTGTAATCGCCCTCCTGCCCGACCTCGTAGATAGCGCAGATATTCTGATGATCGAGAGTGGCGGCGGTTTTGGCTTCTCGCAGCAGACGCTGTTTGGCGTGCTCATCGGTCGCGACTTCGGCTGGGAGGAATTTAATCGCGACTTTCCGGTCGAGCCGCTTGTCCTCAGCCAGGTAGACCTCGCCCATGCCACCACGCCCGAGCTTCTCGACGATGCGGTAGTGAGAGATGGTTTGGCCGATCATGGAGTCGTGCAATGGTAGGCGTGACACGAGGGCAAGTCAATGAAAGCCATGGAGTTGGCGAAATCTCAAAAAGGTAGCTGTCGCAAAATCCCCATTGCACTCAAAATGGCCGGAACAGGGATTCTGAGTGTAACCGTGATTACTTCAGCCATGCGCTAAACTGGGGCCGGCAATATTTCGGTACGAAGAGGAGTCATACTTGAAAATACGTCAGCGCATTGCTGTGATCTTGTGCCTGGGGATAGGCCTGGCGTCGTCGGGGCTCACTGTCGCGCAGTCCTCGCCGGGGTTGGGACAAGAGATGAGTCATGCAGATCGCGAACCGCCCGGACTGCATGACTTCGATTTTTTAGTGGGGCACTGGCAAGTTCATCACCGAAAGCTGAAGAAGCGCCTCGTCAACAGTCACGATTGGATCGAATTCGAAGGGACATTGTTCAGCCAGCCACTGATGGGTGGCTACGCGAATGTCGACGACGACGTGTTCGAGGTTCCGGGCGGTACTTATCGCGGCGTGGCTCCGCGATCGTTCGACGCAAAGTCGGGACAATGGTCGATCTGGTGGATGGACAGCAGGACTCCACTAGCGCCGATGGATCCGCCCGTGAGAGGCAGTTTCCACAATGGCGTGGGTACGTTTTATGCCGACGATACCGAAGACGGGAAGCCAGTCCGCACGCGATTCCTATGGTCCCAGATCACACCCACCTCATGTCACTGGGAGCAGGCGGAATCAACCGATGGTGGAAAAACGTGGGAAACGGATTGGATACAGGACCTCAAACGAGTGCAATAGTTGGTTGAATGGATATTTGCCTTCGAGACCCGGCGCATCGTTAACCTCAGCAAAATTGACAATGTCGTTGACGACATCGTCAAGCTGCTCGAATACGCGAAAGGTTTTCCGCAGAAACACTTGATGTCAGCGGGTCGACTGTTGCGAAATCCCCACATCGCTCACTGACAAAATCTGGCCCTCGCCCCTTCGTCAGAGTAGGGTTCGGGTTTCGATACCCGCTCCCCTCTTGAAAATACAGTCGCCCTTGACCAGCAAAACCGTGCCACAAACGTGACCCCTTTTCCGCCGTCAGATGCAGCACGACCGCCATTCTCGCTGGTTTCCCAAAGTGCCTCCGTGCGGGCTTGGTTCTCTGGTAAGTAGTTGATGTCAAAATGACTTGAGAAGAAATCGCGACCTGAAGTTGGATGACCGACAGTCAGTTCGCTCGCTCCTGCGCGAACCGGAAGCTAGTAAGTGGGTGCCTATAATAAGGTGTCGCGTGCGGGCGCGTGAGGCACTCCCGAACAGTCAAACAGATGGCATACAGGACCGAGATCGAGCGGGCCCTCGACGAGATGATCTCCGAGGAAACGGGAAAGAAGTTTCAGGGCATCTCCGTCGTTCACGCCAAGCAAAAGTGGCCCCAACTCGTCGCGTGCGAGCGCAACTGGGACGGAGGCCTCGATGCGTACGCGAGCGGAGAGTTGGATCGCGAAGGAAAAGGCGTGGGCCTCGCGTGCTCGATAACAGCGACGCCCTCAAAAGTCGAGAAGGATGCCACAGATGCAAAAAAGAACTATCCAGATTTGCGCGTGCTCATATTCTCGACCCCGAAAGAAGTGACTCAGTACACTGCGGGATCTGGGCGAAGGATGTGCTCGAGAAGTTCGGCCTGCAACTAATCGTCGTTCCGCGCGAAGAGTTCATAACCTGGCTGATGGATCCTGCTAACTCCGACATCTGCAGAGATCAGTTAGGAATCGCTCCTTCGATGGCGCCTGAGCTTGCACCCGCGTACGAACGCGCGCGGGAAGCCGCAAAAGATCTCGCGGACAACTGGGATCGCATGATTCGCAGCACCGACCGGCCCCTGATCAGTCTTAATGCAGTCAAGCTGAACGAAAGAGGGGAACCTGTCGAGGCCGTGACTACGGCGTCGCTGAACACCGTCCTGTCCGAAGGGCAACGAATCGTCCTCGAGGCACCTGCCGGCAGCGGCAAATCCACGACACTCGTCCAACTCGCACGTCATGCTTTGGACGCGGGTGGGTTGGCCTTCCTCGTGGACCTTCCCGACTGGATCCGGTCCGGCAAAGATTTTTTCTCATACGTCGCCGCACGCCCTCAGTTTGCATCGAGAGATGTTGACGCGACGGTGCTCTCGAAGCTGCGGGGAGCCCCGCCCCCGATCTTCTTGCTCAATGGTTGGAACGAGGTCCCGGTTGCCCGCGCGGACGCGGCGGACGCGGCGCTGCGCGAGCTTGATCGCAGTTTCGGTGCAGCGATTGTCGTCGTTGCAACACGCCGGCACAGTCTCGTGCCCCAACTGCGCGGCTCTTTTCGACTAGCTCTGAGTCCGCTCGGGCGAGCGCAGCGGGACGAATACCTTCGTCTAGCACTGGGAGATTCGGCACACGACCTTCGGCTAAAGCTCAATAACAGCCGCGTGCTGGACTCGATAGCGCCGCTGTTCCTCGCGGAGGTTGTCGACCTCTACCGCTCGGGAAAGGACATTCCAGCTACGAAAATGGGCGTGCTCGGCGCTGTAATGGATGCGGTCGAGCAGTCCCCGGAGCACCAAGTTGCTCTGCAGCAAGCGCCTTTGCGAGGACACGCGCGCGAGTATCTCCGCGCATTTTCTATGGAGATGACCGCGCGCGGCGAAACCTCAATCGTCAAAGCGGACGCGCTGAAGTTGATCGGTTCCGTGAGCGACAGACTCCATGCCGCCAAACAGTTCGGGGAGACGCCTGATCCCAGAGAGATCCTCGACGAACTCACGAAGCGTCACGTCCTCGTGCGGGCGGATGATGGCTCTTTTCGTTTCCAGCATCAGCAGTTCCAGGAGTTTTTCGCGGCAGGCGGGTTGCGAGCGCACCTGGACGGTCTTGTTCGCGCGAATGACTCGATAGAAGATCGGAAGTTCCTTGTGTCCTACGTGAACGAAGCGCGTTGGGGAGAGTCATTGCGCCTGCTCGCGGAGGACATTGGTGTATCGGTCGGAGACAAAGCGGGGGTCGAGGTGGGAACGAAGCTCGTACGAATGGCGCTCGAGGTCGATCCGATCTTCGCCGCTGAACTCGCTCGCTGGTGCGGACCGAGCGTGTGGAGCGAGGTGCGGGAGGAGATGGGTCGGCGACTCCGTCTGTGGTATGACGTGCCCGACGCACACCACAAACAATGCGCGTTGGCCGCGATGCTTGCGACAGGTTCGGACGATTTCAAGGAGGTCGTCATCCCGTTGCTGACGCACCCGAACCATCAAGTTCGCTCTGCGGTTTATCACAGCGGCGCTGAGTTGCTGCCGTCGAGTTTGGGGCCGCGCTGGGTCGAGGTCGTGCAGGGCTGGGAGGAGGATGCCCGCCGCGACTTTATCGTGCAACTTGCTCATGACCCGTGGCTCGCGGACACAGTCGAACAACTCGCGCTCGCAGACCCGAGTCCGCAGACCAAGTCGGACGCTGCCCGTCAACTTAGTTGGTACGGCTTCACCGAGAAAGTTGAAAAACTCCTGAGTCCGTTCAATGACAGCGATTTTGTCACGGCGGTGCGCTCGCTGGACCCGGACGAGATTCCACCATCTCTACGGCAACGGGCGATTGACATTACCGAAGCGAAGTACGCCAAGATCAGCGACCCTTTCGGGCGTTTGACGACTCTACGGTTCCTGCAAAAGCTCGGCGTGAAGCGCAATCGCCGAGCGGATCAAGGATGAACTCAATGGGCTCGACAAGAAGCATTTGGAAGCGGGGAACGCGGGACCGACAAAGTGGGCGCTGGACGAACTGCGGAAATCCGACCCGCAGTGGGTGAGTGAATGGCTGGCCGGAAAGTTTTTGGAGGGCTCGACGCAGTTTGGAGGTTGGAACGAGATGGTCACCCAGATTCCGGCCGGAGAGCGGGACCGTCTTCTGCAACGCTTCACCAACGAACTGCTGGACGCGAATGAGCAACGTCGGGTGCTGTCGATTCTCGCTACGACTGCGGACGCGGAACTAGCCGGCCGCGTGTTTGAAAGAGCGTGCGACATCAGGCGAGGGTTGACGATCGGCCCAGGTCAGGACATGCCGAAGTGGAACCTATTCCGGCAACTCAAGGATTTGCTAGCCGCGATCGCTCCGAAGATTTTTCTCGAAGGGCTGCTGCCGAAGCTAGAGGGAGACGCCGACGAGACGGAGTTGGATCTTCTGACGGACGTTCTCGCAAAGTTCAGTCCAACGCCCAGCGACCTGCGAACGGCCCTGCCGGACGAGGAGCGGCGAAAACTACATGCCTACCTGAAACGCGCGGTCGAGCGCGGCGCGGCCCCGAACGGGATGCGCGCGGGCATTCGGGCACATCTCGCCGTTTTGTTGGCACAGGTAGGAGGACCGGGCGACATTCCCGACCTTCGCCGACTGATCGCAGCCGACTCGATTCGATACCGCGAGATGCTGGCAGCACGCGCAAAACGCGACCGCTCGGGTGACAACATCGGCTATGTGACCCTTTACATGAGCGCGGTGATGGCCGCCGACCCTGAACATGGAGACGAAGTATTGCTCGAAATGCTGAGCGAAGAGCAGTACGAGCGATTCGTGGCGGAAGATCTTGTCCGGCGAGCCAAGAAAAGCAAACCGCAACCAACACTCGGGATCAGGCCCCCCGCTTTCGAAAAGGTGTGGGCGGGCGGCCCGAGAAGGAAGGGAGACTGAAGAATACGTTGAGGAACGACGGAACCGCTACTCGGACGCGCTTCGGGCGCTGATCGAGAAGATTCTTGCGGAACGCGCGGCCGCACCCGATAAGCGCCACGCAGAGCATCGCCTCAAACCGCTCGGAGCTTCTCTCGCCGCGCTGGACGCGCGCAGGTCGGCGAAACTGATTCTGGAAGTGATGGTCTTCCCCGCTGGTTACGATGCCTACAGTCGGGTCGATTCGTTGCAAAGCCTCGTCTTCGCGGGAGTCCGCATGACTCTCCCAGAGATGATGAACGTTCTCGGACCCGCCATCGAGCAAGCGCGCCGCGACCTCGCCAACAGTGACCAGGACCGTTGGTTGCTGGATCGCTGTTTGAGCGTGCTCCCGTTTGTCGACCCGCCGGAGGAAGGGATCGCGAAGATCAAGGAGATTCTTCCGGGGCGTCGTTTCTTCTACCCGCACGACTCAAGGGGCGTCGTTGCTGCGTTGGGCGCCAGCCGCTGTGCCGACGCGATGGACTTGCTTCTGCAACTGGCTAAACCGGACGGAAGTGCGGTGGCGCAGATCGGCGATGAGTGGATCAAAGCCCTGGCACAACTGGGCGGCAAGCGCTCGAACGAAGTGCTCCTCTCCTTCGTGGACCCCGATCAGAAGCTCTTCACCAAGGAGTTTGTGCCCGACTACCAGGACGGCAACGTGCTCGCACGTTTGCTCGCGGATCGAGCTGAGCACGACAGCGAGTTCAATGCGAAGCTTTTTCGCCTGGCAAGCGGAGAACTGCCGCAGACCAAAAGGATGCTGCTCGCAAAGGCATTTTCGTTTTTTCAGAGAGAAGACGACCTGGTCGCAGGACTTTGTGTGCTGCGGGATGACGAGTCGGGCTTACCCTACGAACTTTTGCGGACGATCGAAAACGCATTCTTGGAGCATCGCCCATACGGGAAAGAAACAAATGTCTACACGGTTGCTCCACGCGGGTCGAACGCGCTCCGGAAGCGCCTTCTCGAAATGGCGCAAACCGATCTACTGAGGAAGCGTTCGGCGTTCGCGCTGCTCGGCCAGATCGAAGTCTGGCGGCTCGAGCACGGTCGTCCCATGGACGAGCCGCGACATCCTGCGATCGAGTCCGGTGCCTATTGGCCGATTTAGCAAGCTAAACGACCCCAAGACCGCGCACGGAAAAGGGGGGAAGTGGCGATCCTTGAACAGGCCTCGTCCGTTGTCATTGATTCTGCTGGGTTCGGGTGCTTTCTTGATTGCTCCAGGCACGGTACTAAGCATCGCCAGGCACACTTCTCGCACGCTGTTAGGGTGCCTAGCAAATATTGATCAATTGGATTTGAAGAAGTCGACTGATGGAATGTCAGTCTGCACTACCGAGAGCTTTGGAACGAGTGCATTTCATGGCGAGCTGCCTCATCCCAACTTCCGAATTGCCGGTACTCGGGAAGGATCCAGATTTGTGGCCGGTTGCTCGTTTCCATAGTACCAATCTGATGAAACTTCCTGGAAGCCGACTTCTGGCCCGGAATTAATTCCACTTTGGCCCGTCACTCGGACGGATACTGGCTATCAAGACCGTGCACGCCGAGAGGGTAATTCATGAACTCCAAGACAATGTTGCGGTTGACCACTTCCGCGATGAAACGACTCGAGGCCCGGCTCCAGATCCGGAATCTGATCCTCCCCGCTCTCGCGACGAACATGGGTAGCACTTGGCAGGCCCGTAATCAAAGTAAGTGAATTGAGGAGAATTCCTTCAATTGTTACTCAGATGAGCAACTCGTCGCGTTCACGCTGCCGTAACGTCAAAAACACCTGGCTCAACCTACTTCTTCAAATCGGCGGTCCAATTCGTCACCACCGTGATGGGCTCGGTCCCGCCCTTCACACTTCCGCTATTGATCAGGAACTTTTTCCCGTCGGCGGTCACGACATAAGTTCCCACCTGGCGTTGCACTCCCATGGCTTGAAACAGCGCGTGCGGTGTTCCCAGCCGCGGCACCGCGCCGGAACTGTCGACGTCCACCACCATCAGATTGTCGGAGGGGTCGAGGAAGTACATTTCTTTCCCATCGCCGCGCCACTGCGGATCCACACCGCCGCTATTCGATACCTCCCATCTGGCGCCGCCGCCGGGAAATGGGGTGATATACACTTCGTTGCGTCCCGATTCGCTATTCTCATACGCCAGCCATTTTCCGGTCGGCGAAATCGCCGGATTGGTATCGTCAAACGGCGTCTGCACAATGGCAAACGGTTTTCCTCCGCCTTTTAACGGCAAAACCCACAAGTCCAGATTGGTACTGGGAATCTTCCGGTGCGAATAGATTAAGTATTGCCCGTCCCACGATGCGCAGAAAGGAACGTCGGCTGAATCGGGATTTTCCAGCACGGCCTGCTCCGCCCCGCTTCCGTCTGACGGTTTGGAATAAATATGCATCAGTGATTTTGCGTTCGAGGCGTAATAAAGGGTTTTTCCATCTCGCGACCATACTGCCGAGAGTTGCGTTCCGGGTCCAAAGGTGAGCCGTGATTTGGTTCCACGCTTCAGGTCCAACACCCACAAATCGGCAATTCCAGACGTCCCATTAAACAGCGAAACCGCGAGCCGATCGCCCTCGGGAGACAGCGCCGGATAATACCACCGGTCCTGTTGTGCCACGGCTCCCCCTGGTTTGCCATCCCGCCCGAACCAAAGTAAATCCCACGCCCCATTGGCTTCGCCCGTCTGGTAAACCAGGATTCCATTTTCGGAGGTCGAAAACTCAGGCACCGCCGTCGCTCCGTTCACGGCCACGTGTTCCGCAATCGGAGTTGCTTCTCCGGATAGTTCCATGCGTTTGGCGTCGAAGGGTTGGGCCAGCAACGTTTGCTCGCGCATAAACAGCAGGTAGCCGGAATCGTAGGAAGCGGTCGTGACTCCCTTCATAATCAACTTCGCCTGCAGAGAGCCCAACTCTCCGACGTACAGATCCTGTTGCTGCGTGCCGGAAGCGTTGCGCCCCCAGAACAGAAAATGTTTCTGGTCGGGCAGGAACCGCGGCCAACGATGGCTGTTTTCGGCGTGCGATTCATCCAGTTTCGAAGCCGGCTCGGGCTTTCCACCGTTCGACGGAACGCGCAGCATTGGACCTTGCGCCGAAGGCGTGAACAGGATAACGCCATCCTTGTTCCATGCGCCGCCGCGCCCATTGGTCGCGTCGCACACGATTTGCACCGGCCCGCCATTAGCACTGATCCTCTTCAGCTTGCCCACCGCAAAAAATCCAATGTCGTGGCTATCGGCAGACCAGAATGGATACATCGCGTCTTCCGTGCCCGACAGAGCCTGCGGCGTCAACGAACTTAGGGTCCTCACATAGAGCTGGATTTTTCCTTTGGCATCGCGCGTCGTGAATGCCACCCGCGTTCCGTCTGGCGAGATGACCGCCGGTCCTGATGCCGGCACGGTGATGACAAATGACGTCCCCTCGGGAGGCAAAATTGACATGCGCATCACCGGGTCTGGCCGTGATGCTTCCCTCATATACGCCGCCGTCGTTCCTGCTGCCACCAGCAATGCCATCCCGGCCACGGCCCACCAGAGCCACGGACGTTTCTGCGCGGCAAACACTTTCGAACTTAGGCCTCCGCCCTCCGCAATCCACTTCAACTGCAGTTTCACGTCTTGCGCTGTCTGGATCCGCTCCTGCGGATTTTTCTCTAGACAACTCTTGACCAAGTGATCCAGCGCAGCCGGCGCTGCCGGCGCAATCTGGCTCACCGGTTCCGGATCTTTATCCAGAATCCCGGTCATCACGCTCAACTGGCTCTTGCCATCGAAGGCTCGGCGCCCGGTCACCATCTCGTAGAGCACGCATCCCAGGCTAAAAATGTCGCTGCGCTCGTTCGCCTCACATGCCTGCAAAGTCTCGGGAGCCATGTATTGGAACGTTCCCACCACGGTTCCCTGTCGCGTCAGGGGCTGGGCTGGAGAACTCAGTTCCGCAATCGTCATCGTCGGAGTCGAAGGCGTCATGCCGCTGACCGCAGAACTTATTCCGAGCGCGGGTGCGGTCTTGGCCAGGCCAAAATCGAGCAACTTCGCGCCGCTCGCGGTCAGCATAACGTTCTGCGGTTTTAAATCGCGATGCAGGATTCCGGCCCGGTGCGCAATGACCAATGCCTGCGCGATTTGAATCCCATACTCCAAAGCCTGTTTCAGCGGCATTGGACCTTTTCTCACGCGGTCCGCCAAGGTCTCGCCGTCCAGGTACTCCATCACCAGAAACGCAGTGCCGTCCTGAGTGCCGACGTCATATACGTGGCAGATGTGGGGATGATTCAGAGAGGAGACAGCCCGCGCCTCGCGCTCAAACCGGGCATTCAATTCAGCGTTGGAAGACAGATGCGAGGGCAGAATTTTGATCGCGACCACGCGATCGAGACGCGTGTCGCGCGCACGATACACTTCGCCCATGCCGCCTGCGCCCAGCGGCGAGAGGATTTCGTAGGGGCCGAGTTTAGTGCCAGGAGTAAGGGCCATCCGCGCAGCCAATTATAGTCTGTGCAGTAGGTTGTACGCGGAGGCGGTGCTTCCTGGGCGAGTTGTCGGCCGACCGGAAGTTATCCAGAAACGGGCTTCGAGGAGATCAGACCACTCATGACGATCAACGGCATCACGCTTCCTGGAAGCCGACTTATTGGTATCAATAGTCGCGGAAGCTCTCCCACTGCGTGATCAGGCTCCGCGTCAGTTCGATCCGGACGCTGCTATTCGCTCCGGAGCGCTTCCACCGGGTTAAGCGCCGCCGCCCGCCTCGCGGGAATGATCGCCGCCGTGAGAACCGCTATTGCGAGCAGGATTGTAGCCACGCCGAGCATGAGCGGGTCCCAAGGTTCGAGCCCGAATAGCTGATTGGCGATGAGCTTGCCGACACCAACGGCCAACGGGATGCCGATTGCAAGCCCGATACCTGCTTGCAAGAACGCTCCGCGCAGCACCATGCCGACTACCTGACCGCGGTCCGCCCCGAGCGCCAGTCGCACTCCGATCTCGCTGGTGCGCTGTTCGACTACATAGGCCGTCACGCCGTAAAGGCCTACGGCGGCGAGTATCAGTCCGAGAACGCCAAACAGCAAGGTCAGTTTCGCGATCATATTCTGCTGCGCAAAATCACTGTCGAAGACATGTCCGTATGAATCGACAGTGTAAAGCACCAGGTTCGGATCAATCTGCCCCAGTACCTTACGTACCTGCGTCTCAAGCCCGGTGGGGTTATCCGGTCCCCAGATGACCACGTTGTTGAGAAAGTGCGAAGAAAGCTCTCCGGCTACTCCCTGAGGATCGTTGTAATGAGCCGTCTGTGCTTCGGCCACAAAGAACATGGGTCGGTCCGGCTCTCTCAACTGCCACGGAAGGTACCGCATATTTGCGGCTACGCCAATTACTTCGTACATCCGGGCGTACTGCTGTTGATCGGGACCGAAATGTCGGCCGATCGGGTTCTCGCCTTTAAAGAAAGTCCGTGCAAATGCCTCATTGACGACGGCCACGGACCTTGTGGTCGCGGTGTCCTGATCGGTGATCGGCCGGCCCATCACCATCCGGTTGCCGATGGTTTCAAAGAACCCTGGCGTCACTCGCACCCAAGTTGCGTCATAGTCATCCTTTGCGCTTGGTTCGGGCTTGCCTTCGACACGGATATTTTCGCTCCAGTTATTGCCGCTCATGGGCGCATACATCGCGGCGCTCACACGGCGCACGCCGGGGATAGCCTGCAGGCGCTCCTCGATCAAGTCATAAAGTGGGTTCAACTGATCGGCCTTATAGTTCGCGAGGCTGGGATCGATCCAGGCAATGTATCTGCCTCTGGTTTCGAAGCCGAAGTCCTGGTTTCTGATGTTGCGCAGGCTCTGGCCGAGCATCGCCGCGGCGGCCAGCAACACGAGGGAGATTGCCGCCTGGGCAATCACCAGCGCCTTCTGTGGCCAGTGCGCTTTACTGCCTGTCGATCCGCGCGATCCGCGTAACGCCTCGACCGGCTCAGCGTGCGAGGTCATCCACGCGGGAGCGATGCCAAAAAGGATCCCTGTCAGCACTGAAACCCCCAATGCGAATAACAGCACTTGCCAGGACGGCGCTGGCTGAACAGGCACGAAGTTGTCGGCGCTGCCGACTTTGAAAGCCAGATGGATTATGAGCCGTGTGCCAGCGTACGCTACGCCGATGCCCGCTGCTCCCCCGATCACTGAAAGCGTGACACTCTCAACCAGCGCCTTGCGCACCAGGCGGGCGCGAGGCGCGCCAAGAGCGACCCGGATCGACGTTTGCTGCCGGTTCTTAAGGCCGCGCGCAAGCAACAGATTGGCGATATTGGCGCAAGCTAGCAGCAGCACGCAGCTCCCCGCGGACAGCAGAATCGCCATGCCGTCCCGGTAGCTCTCGCGCAACTCGTCCACGCCCGCGCCGCCTGGAGTCAAATACAGCTTCTGCTGTTGCACTACTTCTTCTTTGTCCTGAGCACTCATATCGGCCAGATGGCTGGCCTGCCAGGCGTGCAGTTCGACCCGTAGACGCGCCTCCAGCTTCTTCGGATCGGTCCCTGGCCGCACGCGTCCAATGATGTCGAGCCAGTGCTGGTCGGCCATTTTGAGCCGCGCTCTCGGACCGTCGAGCAGCAACTCGGTCGTCACCGGCAGCCAGATATCCGGCATGGCCCACCCCGTCAGTTTAGCTCCGTAAAAACCGGGTGCGGCGACTCCGACAATAGTGAACGGATAGCCGTTAATCTGATAGGTCGCGCCGACGACCGACGGTTCACCACCGTATTTTTCTTTCCAGACGTGGTAGCTCATCACCGCCACTGGCGCGGCACCTTCCCGATCGTCATTCGGCTCCAGGACACGACCGATCCATGGACCCACGCCGAAGGTATGGAAGAAATTGCCGGAGACGTACTCGCCGTTGCGAGTCTCGGCCTGCTGACCGCTGCCGTCGCGGCGCAAGGCCAGCGCGGCGCTGCCAGCCTGCATCGCCGCCAGATCGGAGAACTCGGGTGTGTTGTCACGGAACTGGTGGTAAAGATCCCAGGAGAAAATCGAGAACTCCTCATCCTGCGTGTAGCCGCCGTAACCGCAGCAGTGAATCTTATTGCCGATACGCCATAGCTCCTGCGGTTTCGCCACCGGAAGCGACCGCAGCATGACCTGCTCAATGAGCGAAAAGATTGCGGTCGTCGCACCGATACCAAGAGCGAGCGTTAATGCGGCTGTCATCGTGAACCCAGGCGATCTCCGCAATTGCCGCAAAGCCAAGGTGAAGTCGGTAAACATTGCGCTCCTCCTTCTGCGAATCGAAGAGGAATCAGAGCAGGTTGTGAACCGTTCCAGGGGAACGGCCAAACCTATGGTTTCAAAATCGTTACGGCGAAATAGAGCGTCGCCGAAATGTCCGTTCGCGGTCCAGTCTGTTCACTATTGGACACGTCTTGCCTTGCCACAAGGGTGGTCGGCTCGTGACTGGGGACGCGGGCCGAGCACTGCGATCGCTCTAGGACTCGGGCGGAGCCAATTTCAGCGTTCCGGAAGCCGGGTACAAAGTCGTTTCCCGCACCTGGCCGAAAGCGAACTCGATTAAAATACGTCCCGATGGCTTGCTTCGATACGTAACCATAAACGCCCTTCTCGTCATTTATTCCTGGGTTGTCGGCCAACAGGAAGTAGCCAGGGAGGGATTTTCTCACCCTCTGCAATGACGCCCATCCTGAAAGAAGCGTGGCGAAGCCCCGCGAAGGTGCAGTGAGCGATTCGGTGTCGAGGTTGGGATGATCCTGAGCAAGGGTTGAGGGTAAGTGTCAGAGCACACACACAGTTTGACAGATTGAATCTGCAGCGTGACCCCGCCATTTGATCAGCAAATTCTCAGGTGGCCCAGTCCTCGTTCCTTCTTCCACTGCCGGTTTGCCCATTGCTCGATCGGAAACCGCATAGGCGCTCCTGTTCTCGAACAAAATCTACTTACAACATCCATTCCGATTAGACCGTGCAGCGGGCACACGGCCGCAGAGGGTCCGCATCTTATAGTTGATTCGCATTCATGACCAAAGCGACAGCACTGCGCAAGCGTGCTTTGCTGCCCTCCTGAGCTGGCCGGAGCCTCGGAGTTCTGACCAGCGGGTATCCGCGCATTTCGGCTTCAATCGCGGGACCTGCCAAACACCATTGTGTTGTAATGTCACCCACGACGACGATTTCGCTTGGTGCCAGAGCCAACGCGATCATGTGCATTCCACGCCCCAGCGCCTTGCACATTCCATAGAGAGCTTCCTTCGCAGCCGCGTCACCTGCCTTTGCCAACTCGAGAAGTGCATCAAAAGAAGGCACACGCTTATTTGTGATTTCATCGTAATAACGCATTCCTGCGCGATTTGAGGCTACGGTTTCCCAGCATCCTATGCCTCCACAGCCGCAGCGCAAGCCATTAGGGTCCAGCTGTACATGACCGAACTCGCCTGCAACGCCGGCTTCACCTCGCAGCAGACGGCCGTTGGCAAAGATTCCGGTGCCAATGCCTTCAGACACGTTGACGACAACCAGGTCACTCATGCTGTCGCTGTAACCGAACCAGACCTCAGATAAAGCGCAGGCATTGGCGACGTTATCGACAACCACCGGCAGGCCGGTGGCCTGTTCGACGCGCGACTTGATCCGTCCGATGGGCCAATCCACATTGGGCGCAAAGATCGACTTCTCAAGATGGGGATCAAAGCGGCCTGGAAGATTTATCCCAATGCCCTCGAACGAGCGACCACGATGGGCGGCAAACATTTTTCGAATTGCCCGCAGAATGGTCCCGATTACCTTTCGCGGATTCGCAGGAAGCCCGACTGAGTCTTCGGAAAGGATCTTTCCGCCCAGATCGATTACCGCCAACGTGGTCTGTGCAGGATGTATGTCTAAGGCGAGCACGCCGCGCTGCCCATTGAGATCGAGAAAGGTAGGTTTTCTGCCGCGGGGACTTTCTCCGATCGATCCCTCGATGATCCAGCGCTCGGCGAGAAGCTCCTCCACGATGAGCGAAACAGTGCTCCGTTGCAGGCCAGAAGCACGTGCCAAATCAGCACGAGAAATCGGCCGCCTGGTGCGGATCTGGTTGAAGATGAGATTTCGATTGATCTGGCGGGCGATTCGATTCGACGCGCTCAAATTACCATTTGTGAAGAAACGCGAGCGGCATCTTTCTTCTGCTGCCTCCAGCTCAATCAGATCTGCATTGCCAGCCACGGTCGATTGGGGTTGTTTCTTCCGTTTCAGGGCCGGCCACCGCGGTAAGCGGTGACCGGCGAGTTGGATCGCCCTAACCATGTCAGTCGCTAAAATGTGATTCTTAGCGATCCCTGAAGAGAGCGCCCGCCTCCGATACCGTTTACGCTACCCTGGCCGCTGCCGAGGGTGCTGGTGACTTGACCGAAGTTTGAGGCGCTAATGCTACCAACGTTTGGGTTGTTAAACTGCGGCGTGTTGCTCAACTGGAAAGCTTCGACGCGCGCCTCCAGCGCCGTCTCATGGTAGAGATGGAAGCTCTTGGCAAGGGAGACGTTGTCCTGGATGTAGCCGGGACCGCGGAATTGGTTTCTGCCGGTATTACCCAGGCCGGGGTTGGTGCAAGGTTTCGTCGTGCAGCCCGTGGGCTGGGAAAACACAGTTGGGTCAAACCATTGCACTCCGGACCCGATGCCGTGAAGAGCGCGAAACTTTCCGGTTAGTGTTGCAGTTTGCGTAGTTCCAGGAGTATTCAGAGTGCCACCATTCGCAATGACTGTGAAGGGTAGCCCGGAGACGACCGAAATGATTCCGGAGATCCTCCATCCCCCAAGAACAGCATCCGCAAATCGATTCGAATTGAGAAGAGCACGACCGCGGCCAAAGGGCAAATCGTAGGCGACGGTCTCTTCAAAGTTCAACTTACGATCGAAATCCATCGGCCCATAGTTTCTGCGCCAGTTAATGAAAAACTGGAGGCCCCCATCATCGTCGTTGATGTAACCCAGGCCCTTGCCCCAGGTGAAAGCCGAAGTAAACCATAGTCCATTGGAGTAGCGCTTTGTGAGCTGGACCTGAAGCGACTGATAGTTGGAAGAGAAGCCAAAGAAGTACTGGTTGGTTGCCGCGGTGCGGCCGAAGGCAATATTCTCCGGATCCGAGGCCGCACCTCCGCCGTAGGTGCTGGGCAGATTGATGTTCTGACTGCCCGAGATATCAACACCATGGTTGGCCACGTAGGCGACTTGCAGCGAGAGATTGCCGCGGAAGGCCTGCTGCACCGCCACATTCCAGGACTCGACGTAGGGATTCTTAAAGGTTTTGGGAATGTAGGTATATACCTGGCTCGTGAGTTGGGGGGTATTGGCTGGAATGATTCCATTGGAAGGAATCGTAACAGGAACGGGTGCCGGGAACCCTGCCTGGAACGTCGCCACGGTCACACCGTCAGCAAGAACGGCAGGCGTGAAGGCCGAGCCACCTGCGGGCTGATAGCTGTTGTTCGCGCGAATCGGATAGTCATATGCATACGTGTTATCCGGGAATGGTGCGTAGCTGATGCCGAACCCGGCGCGAACGACTGTATCCTTCTTCAGGCGGTACGAGACTCCTGTGCGCGGCGCAAAGTAGGTGTAGTGGGTCTTCATGCCGAGGTTCGAAGGGTTCCCGCCCAGGCCCGCCAGAACAAGGTTGTTATTGACCGGGTCGTAATTTGAGAATCCGCCGGAGCGCGCGGGCGTGGCCGGTGGATAGAACTCCCAACGAAGCCCAAGATCGACGGTCATCTTGGGCGTAGCCTGCCATTTATCGCCCGCGAAGGCGAAGAACCACCACTGACGATAGGCCGGGAAGAAAGTGTTGAGGTCGCGACCGACCTGGCTTGGCTGATCGAGAAGGAAGCTGGCAATGTCGTTGGCAATATTCGTCTTGGCGCCCGCTTGTGACGTCTGAACGTCTGAGAACGTGAATGCACCGCGTGGGCTGAAAGTCTGATCTTGAAGCAGGTCGTCGCGCACACGGCGAAGATCGGCGCCAAATTTAAAGGTGTGATTGCGGACGATCTTGGTCCAATTGTTGACGAAGTCAATGTTGGCCTCAGCCCTGATCCACGGCTCGGATGCGGAATAGCCCATTAGCGGATTAGTGAAACCACCGTTAATGGTTACCGCAGCTTGTCCGGTCGTGAATGGCTGTCCTGCAATGTTCACGCCGGGAATACCGATGGCGGTCGCGTCGGTCGTGCCATAGTCGTTGGGTTGCGCCTGATTCCGCAAATGGGCGACACCCAGGCGCGCCTCGGTCAAGAAGGTCGCCGAGAAGACATGATCGTAGTTCACGCCGGTGCTGTAGGACCTCTGCTTCCCGGTACCTTCAAAACCTCCTCCCTGAGGGCCACCGAGAAATGATCCAAAGTCGGCCTGCTGAAAGGTGACAACACGCTGAAAGCTGTAGCGCCCGCTCAGACGATCCTTCGAAGTGGGTGCGAAATCGATCTTCGTGTCGAAGCTGTCTGTTGTCTTGGTGAAGGGAAGGTTCGTGGTGTAGTTGTTTGAGGGATTCGACAAAGGCTTGGTCGAATTCAGCTGTCCGTATTTCGCGGCTGCCGCGTTGATGCCCTGCAGGATGGCCAGCGATACGGGGTTGACCCTGTTGAACGGAATCTGATTGTTTGCGAATGGCGTGCGCGGGTGCGCGGCAGTTCCGTCGCCGGTGGCGGGATCGTAGATCTGGCCAGTTGTGCCAACCAGCGCGCCACTCAAGTCGATGTTTCCGCTGCTGTTGGCTGTGTAGTACCGCGCGTCCGGTATTGTGTTGGTGCTGGAAACAGCCTCGTGATCGTCAGACCGAAGATAGTCTCCGAAAAAGAACAGTTTGTCTTTCAGAATCGGGCCACCGACGCTGCCGCCAAAATAGTTGTACGAGAGATGGCCAAGCGGGCCTCCGAAGTAGGAACGCGCGTTGACGGCATTATTCTGGATGAACTCAAACGCAGAACCATGCAATGCGTTCGAGCCAGACTTGAGCGTCACGTTGGTCACAGCTCCGGTTGCACGTCCCAACTCTGCTTCGAAATTGTTCGTCGAAATGTCGACAGACTGGATCGACTCCGCTGGCGGTATCAGTATCTGCAAGAGGCCCGTCCGCTCGTCGTCGTCGATGCCCTCGAGCTGATAGAGGTTCCCTTCCCGAGGTATCCCATTGACTTCTGTTTGCAGGGAATTCTGTGCGTTGAAGAACTGCGAGTGCTGAAAAACCGCGGGCGCAGTACCTGGAACCACGTTGAGCAGCGATTGGAAGTTGCGATTGGTGCTCAGTGGCATTTCGACGACATCCACTCCTTCGATCTTGGTGCTGATGTCGGCACGATCGGTCTGCAGCAATGGAGGCGCTGCGGTCACAATAACCGTTTCCATCACATCGCCGGCCTGAAGCGAAAGGTCAACGCGGATGGACGTGTTGCTGAGAAGCTCGATATTCTCGTGCGCTAACTTCTTGAACCCCCTTGCTTCTCCAGCCACCGTGTAAATGCCGGGTTGAAGATCGGGGAAGGTGTAGTTCCCGCTATCATTCGTTGCCGACACGTGAATTGCGCCGGTTGTTATTTCCGTGGCCGTGACCTTGGCATTGGCAACGGTCGCGCCGCTTGCGTCAGTCACCGTTCCAAGTAGCGTCCCGTTGACCGCCTGTCCAAAAAGTAAAGGGGAGAAGGTGAGCACGGAAAGGGCGAGCACAAACTTAGAGAGGGGTCTGATGACTCGTCGTAGAATCATTTGAAGCCTCCGAATTCGAATCGAATTTTAGGCCGCGAAGACTATATTGTTCAAAGTGCGAACCAAAGCTATATTTGGCAGTTTGAGATTGTCAAGCAGAATCTCCAAGTCCCAGGGCCTCATTCAATTAAGAAGTCATTTCTGGTTTGCCCGACAACCGGTCACAATCCCGAGAAGCCCGGCTTGACTATCAGTAGTTATCTCGACCCTTGGATGAATGTTCCGGCTTTACGACGGTTTTCCTCTACACCTGCAGCACATCACCTTCACGGGCAACCATCTCATACAACACAGGATTGACGAAGAATCCGATGAACAGCCGGGAAATAAGACCGGCCACGATGACGGTAGCGAACGGCCTTTGAGTATCCGATCCGATGCCGGTGGCAAGGGCGGCCGGCAGCAATCCGAGGCAAGCCGTGGCAATCTGCACAGACGACTTCTCAGAAGGCGTCAACGGACTGCACACCGAAGGCGCACAACGTATCACCGACCGTAGATTAGGAGAGTGAATCGCCTACTCGCTTCCGGCCACAAAAACTGCGGTTGTCAGCGCGGGTACTGTGGCCGTCCCTGCTTTGGAGTCAAACGTGGATTCCCTTGTCGCCCGATCGCTGGAGTTTCGCTGCACTGGATGCAGATGCAGGGCCAATCCCTGCAACCGGCTATCGGTAAAAGTCACCGACGCATTGGTGGCGTTGAAGAGTACCACGATGTGTTTGTAAATTCCTTGGTGCCCTCCATTTGCATCCAGCTTCATGACAATCAGGCCCGCCGTCTGGTTTGGCCCGGTGTTAAGGAAGGTAAGGTTCTGTTGCACTTCATCGAACGTCGGCATACGGAACAGTCGTGAACTGTAACGCATACGCAGCAGTTCGTTGAAGGCCGCAGCACTGTATGCAATGTTTGTCGGAAGCGGTGTGTAAGCAGGGTTGCTGAGTAGAGGCGTCATGATCTGCCACTGGCCCTGGTTCTGGCTGGCGATCGGGAGACCAATGCCCCAGTTTGCCGTCTGGTCGCTCCAGTCGATCTTGTTGAACCAATCGCCGGAGTTATAGCTGTTCTGGTCCATGTCCTTGGAACGCAGCAGGTCATCGCCGCCCTGGAAGAATGGAATTCCCTGCCCCAGGGTCACCAGACTCATGCCCATTATCTGCCTCCGGGCGCGAGTGGCGATGCTGTCACTGAAGTTCGACTTTAGCTGCACCGCGTCGAAGAGATCCTGGTTGTCGTGGACTGAGGCATAGTTGATCGCCTCGATTGGGCTCTTGGTATATCCAGTCGGTTGCCCGTTATAGCTCACTTGGGCTCCAGTTACGGTCGCGCCTGCGCTATCGATAAAGGTATAGTCGCGCAGATTTCCCGTGAGTCCGACATCGATCCAGTCCGAGTACTGAAGCAATTGGGCCTGCTGCGCACTGTTTGAAAGGCTGACATTGGTGAAATCGCTCGGGTCGGTGAAGAGCCCAGTGGCAAAGCCCTGTACTCGCTCATCCGTGAACGGGCTGCCACCGCGAATTCCATCGCGTATGCGATCGTTGAAAGTGCCAATGCCGAAGCCGTAGAGATTGATCTGCGAGGCGTTGGGACCGATCTGATTATTCGCGGTGTCTCCGAAGTTAAAACCTTCTCCGTATAGATAGATTTTCGATCCGTCGACGCCATCTTTCTCTAGCGTGAGTGCTCGCAGGGCCTGCTGTATGTCCCGCATGTTGTAGGTGAACATAAAGCTCATGATGTCAAAGCGAAAGCCGTCGATCTTGTACTCGCGCGCATTGAGTACGAGAGTATCGATAATCAGCTTTTCCATCATTTTGTGTTCGGCCGCCGTATCGGGGCAGCAGGAGCCGTTTTCCAGGTTTCCATTCGCATCGAGGCGGTGATAGTAATTTGGCACGACCTCGTCGAGATTGGAGTTAGGACCTTCGCCGCTGGCGTTGGTGTGGTTGAAGACCACATCCTGTACTACGCGCAAGCCGGCCTTGTGCAGCCCTTTCACCATTACCCGGTATTCCCGCACGCGGGTGTCGGGATTGATCGCGTAGCTACCCTGCGGCGTCATGTAATGCACGGGGTCATAACCCCAGTTATAAGCAGGACTAGTCTGGCTGGCGGTGACGGCTGCCTGCTGCTGCTGCCCATCTGGGGGATATTGCGCCAGGCCGGTGGGAATGATCCATGTGGATTTGTCTTCATTCACACTGGCGAAGTGAAAGGACGGCAGGATATGCACTGCCTTGAGTCCGCTTTCCGCCAGGGAGCGAAGATGTCTCATGCCGTTGGAGGACTGGTCGTCAAAGGCGTCATACAGGCCGCGATGAGCCGCTGGAACCGTGAGGTCATTTACGCTGAAGTCGCGGATATGCAGCTCGTACAGACTCAGATCGCTGAAACTTTTCAGCGGAGGCGAAGTTTCCTCATCCCAGCCCGCCGGCTTCGTTTCGTCTGATTCAAGATCTGTGATCCGGCTCTTGGTTCCGTTCAATGCGATATCGACGGAATATGGATCGCTAGTGACATTCGTATCCACTGCGCCGCTGGAGGGTACCCATACCTTCACGCTGTAGAGGTAGTACTTGCCTTGCCAGCTGGGTTCCCCGTCTGCAACCCACACGCCATTGTGTTCGTGCATTGGCACGATGGCAGATGGCGCGGTATCGGATTCGTGATCGAAAACCTGAAGCGCGACATTCTGCGCGGTGGGTGCCCATAGCTTCACTTTTATGGCGCAGTTTTCGTCGTCCGGCCAATCCTGCCAGTCACTCTCGCCATGGTGAAAGACCACGCCGAGCTTGCCTGGGTAGTAGTAAAGATCGTCCAGCACGCCCGCAATCTGCATGCCGGTGGCATATTGCAACGATCCGTTCGAACCAACCGCTGAAAACGCGAGTTGTCCCTCAAGAGCGGTCTGCAAGGTGGAAACCAGAGTATCTGCTGGTAGTTGGAGGACGGTGTAACCGCTCAATTGCGGGTAGCGCAGCAGTTCATCCGCGGTTAGGCTTCCGCCAGGAGTGAGCGGAATATTGGTGCCCCCTGTAATGCCTGTGGTGGTCACCGACAAGCCGCCGGTCAAGCTGGAACTGATCGCGTAGACATCGCCACTTTTCGCAAACTGCGGCTGGATGGCCACTCGCTGGCGATCGAGCCAGTATGCCTGCTGCACGTTCAACAGACTGTCGAGGATCTGAGTCGGGGTTGGCAACGAAGTAAACACAGTCGCATTCCCCGAAATCGCCCAGGCCTGCGTGTTGGTGGCAACCGTCAAGAACATATTCGGCCCAGGATCTTTCACTCCGGTGGAGATGTTATGGATGATGAATCCGAGGTTCTGGGCATTTGGAATTAAGCTGATGTCGAAGTACGCGCCGTAGGAATCAAGACTGGTCACTGCCGTCAGTCCGTCGTTATAGTCGCCGGTATATTCTGCGGTGTCGTCAAAGGCATAGACAGTCCAGTTCGCGTAGTTTCCGTCGGGCCGAAAGTAGTGAATGCGAGCATATCCAGGCAACAGCGCGGTAGGATTGGTCAGACTTGGCTGGCTTTTGTACAACTTGCCGATGCCCGTATAGCCCCAGTACTCAAAGCCTTCTGTAGCAGGATCGATAAATTCGTTCGGCCCAGGATCTTTCTGGTCCCCACCGGACGCGGATGGATTGTGGATGATCAGCCCAAGGTTCTGCGCGTTCGCAACCACGGCCACATCAAAATACACCCCGAATGCGTCAGAGTTCGTTGGAGGTACGAGCCCGCTGTTGTAATCGCCGGCATACTCCGTCGTATCGAAGAAAGCATAGATCGACCAGCCTCCATAATTGCCGTCCGTCCGGTGATAGTGAACCCGGACGTATCCCGGCAGCAGCGCGGTGGGATTGGTCAAGTTGGGTGCAGATTTATAGAGTTTCGCTATCCCGGAGTACGCCCAGTACTCAATTCCCTGCGTCGCGGGATCGACAAACAGATTGTTGGGAGTGTCCTTCTGATCTCCGCCCGGCGCCGCTGGATTGTGAATAATGATCCCCACTTCTTGCGCACCCGTCGTCACGCCCACGTCAAAATACACTCCAAAGCTATCGGTCCCGGTTACCTGCACAGGACCGCCGCCATAGTTGCCGGTGTCCTCTGTGGTGTTGTCGAAGGCATAAACCGTCCAGCCGGAGTAGTTCCCATCCGGCCGGTGGTAGTGGATGCGTATGTCCCCCGCTGGAATTGCCGGATCGGCTTGCGCCAAGGCCCAAGTTGATGCAAAGAGGCTCGACACGAGCATGAGCAGCGAAGATATTACTCTGCACAGAAGGCGGGAGGTTTTAATCCTGAATTGCATTGCGGGTTCTCCTTAAGTTTCTCTTGCTTTCGTGCATTTCGGCGCGCGGTCGTTCACGGTGCTCGCCGGGGGGCTCATTCGAGCGCCACCAGAGTAGTTATACGGAGATTCTGGTGTCAAGGTAAGTCTGGCGACCAGAGCGCGTTGTTCGGAGTCCGGATGCTGTACACGCGGGGGATAGACTCAGTAGGAACTGCAGTGGGGGTGCAGCAGAAGCTGATGCGCCATTCCGACATCAGAACCACCATGAAAGTATACGGTGATGTCGTTGATGATCGAACCAAGGAAGCGCATGGCCAAGTAGCAGCCCTGGTCTTCGGAGATCGTAGCCCACGAGAGCAGGTTGCCGAAGAGCAGGATTCAAAGGGTGTTGTGTACGTGTTGTGTTGCCCACGCTAAGCTATTGAAAATATGGCGGAGAGAGTGGGATTCGAATTTACTCGAAAACGTAGTTTCAAGAACATAGAACGCACGGCGGGCAACGTAAAGCAGTGGTAAGCAGTGCTAACGGATCACAAACGGATCACGGCTCTCAGTGATCGCCTGATCCGCCATGTAGGGCTTAGCAGGGTGGAGAGCAGCCGCAAAGGCACTCCGAGCCAACCCACAGTTGAGCCAGATCTCTGAGGTTGTGTTTGTATGTACGCGTTACCGAGTATTCCCTCCCGCCTTTTACACGCAGCCTGTACTCCCCGGTCGGTAAGGGTTGGATCTCCTCCACAGCCGAAGTATTCACGACGACCGAGCGGTGGATGCGAATAAAACCGTAGGGTTTGAGCTTCTCCGCCATGGACGACAGGGACTCGTGCACCAAATAGGGATGACGCTGGTGTCGCAACGAAACGTAATTACCTTCGGCTTGCACTGCCAAGATGTCGGCTAAATCCAAGAGCAGGATGCTCCCTTTTGCCTTGAACGCGATTCGTGGCGCCTGCCGTTTTGCGATAACCTCCAACTGCCGCAAGACTCGCACGAGGTTGGCAGCATCAACTCCGATTACCGGAAGCAATGATGTATCTGCAGTCTTGCAGAAACCTTCTGCTGTTGGTTCAAGAGCGTAGTCCCGTCTACTCTTGGCGGAGCAAATTGTGGCTCCCCGCATTGGGCTAGCCGAAACGTCCTCACTCACGGGAGCCACTTGTGGCACAAACATCTCATGTGCGCTGGCCTTCTGAGCTTGAATCTCGCGTGCGCTCATGATGGAACCCCTTGCTGTCTCGTCTCGACTTCCCGCTACCTGAACTGAGATTGACGAGTGCACGTTTCTAATCGAAATGTTCCTGCACAACCGGAGCAGCGGGATCAGCCCCCCCAGTTACTTCTGCCCAGTGCTCACTGCTGAGGGAAAGGTGGATTGCGCGCCGAAATAACACTCAATGGATTGCAACTTTCCGTTCTTGATCCGGAGATACTCAACGTTCCGGAACGATTTACCGTTCTTGGTGTGGCAAAGATACTTCACAAAAGCATCTTCTGCGCCCGTGTTGATCCGCTCCAGGTCAAAGTGTCCAATGAAATCAACCTGTGTGTCCCAGCATTGCGTTTTGAAAGTGCTCTTGCTGATGTGGTCGTCGCCGGCCGCGCTGGTAAACGTGAAGTCGTCGGCGAGCAAGATGTTGAACGTGTCTAAATCCTTTTTCTCCCAAGCCGCGTACCACTTACGGATGATCTCCTCGTTGGTTAAGTTCTGCCCACCCAATGCGCTGGCACTTGCCGGTCCCGACAGATTCACGGCACTCACCAGCGCGCAGGCTCCCGTTGCAAGCAGATTCCTGCGCGACACTGCGATCCCTGTCATTATTCGTTCTCCTTCATGACGATGTGGTGTGAAGCGATTCGCCGATTCGCAATGCTCATTCCTGGCATACGAACCGGTTGTATGTAACAGGCTACTTGAGACACCGATGCAATCGACCTCGCTTGCGGCTGCTCGCCGCGCGAAGTGAACCCAGCCAGCCCACGATATTTTCAATTCCCATATTCCAGAGCTCCGCATCTTGAGCATTCTTTGCCAACACTTCGTAGCCTTCGACCATCGCGATCAGAAAGCTCGCAGCCTCTTCCGGAACCAGGTCGCGGCGGACTGTTCCCTGAGACTGCCCCCTCCGCAGAGCCATCGCAATACCGTCTTGCCAGGCCTGGAAGATTCTCTCCAATCGCTTGCGGAATTGTTCGTCGAGCTGAGACATCTCCTGTGCCAAATTGACCAGGGGACAGCCGGCCTTTAAGTCTCTTGGCCCGCTTGGTATCGACTGTACAATGCCGATCAAAGCATCGATAGGGTCCCTGTCCTTGCTTCGCTCTAAAGGAAGCAACCACCTCTCGCGGGGGAATTTTGCGACGATCTCTTCGATAATGGCGTATCCCAGAGCTTCCTTACTCTCGAAATGATAGTAGAGAGCTCCTTTGGTGACGTTAGTGGCGGCCAGGATTGTATCGATCCCGGCACTTTGGAAGCCATACCTGTAAACCTCCCGAAAAGCCGCCTGTAGCAAGCGTTGCCGCGTCCGCTCAGGATTACGCGGCCTTGGTGCTCTACGTTTTGGATTCTTGCGTGCTACCAACATACCAACCAGTATGGATGTTAAACCATTCGAAAGTCAATCGAATTGATTAGACTGACTCCTGGTTCTCGGCATTCTCGAATTTCGTACCCTCTCGCCGATGTGTATGAGAAATTGGAGAAACAGGCGCTCTAGCCGCCTTGGATTCGTCACAGTATTTTGTCAGCCCGCCACTCTGCTGTGAAGTCCGAAATGTTTGTGCTGTTGTGTCACGTAATTGTTCTTCCGGTGGAACGCCACATGCTCCCGTCATTTCGGCACTGCAACTTTCATCGGAGGAAAAGAGGAAATATGAGCGCACTAAGACGTTTGCGTAATTTCTGGATACTGTGGGTTACGGCGATGGTTCTGGCTTGCTTCAGCAATGCGGTCGCGCAAGCGAGATACAAAGTTCAGGATTTGGGAGTTCAGCACCCTGACAACCTGGGCATGGCCATGGGCCTCAATAATTACGGCTGGACGCTGAATATGGAGCAACTCCTCGATCATTCCGCCATTTCCACCCTCTTCCCGGCGGTGCAAGGCACAGTGAGGATTAGCATCGGCGAACTCAACCTTCCACTCGGCACGCTTGGGGGAAAGAACAGTTCGATCAATTGGAACGGAATTAACGACCGCGGGGAAGCTGTCGGTATGTCCGAAACATCTGTTTCAGATCCGAATGGCGAAGACCTCTGCGGTTTTGGCACACACGCTACGTGTGTTCCGTTTCTTTGGCAAAACGGCGTCATGCACGCTCTCCCGACGCTGGGCGGGATTAACGGGCAGGCCAGCGCCATCAATAACAGCGGACAAGTCGTAGGATATGCGGAAAATGGTTTCGTGGACTCCACCTGCCCGGCTGGCGTCACTAATAATCGGGTTGACCTGCCGGTGTTGTGGGACAAAGGCAAAGCCCAACCTCTTTCTACGATCGGAAACGATCCAGACGGGGTCGCATTCGGCATCAACAATCACGGCCAAGCCGTAGGCTACTCGGGAACCTGCACCGCAGCGAATTACGCCGTACTTTGGGAAAACGGCACTGCCACCCCGCTTGCGGACCTCGGAACTCCGGGCGCCATAGCATTCGCCATTAACGGCCACAACCAGATTGTTGGCCAAGCCGTCAACTCTGAGGGCACAGCCTTGGCCGCTATTTGGGAGAACGAGACAGTCAGAAGTCTTGGCGTCCTCCTGCCGGGAGATGCTTCTTCTTTTGCCACCAGCATCAACAACCGGGGCCAGGTGGTGGGAAGCTCCTTCGACTCCAGCTCCAACTGGTCTCACGGCCTCATCTGGGAGAACGGGAGAATGTTCGACCTTAACCAGCTATTTCCCGCAACCTCCAACCTCTACGTAATCTCGGCTAGCAACATCAATGAGAGCGGACAAATCGCGGGTATGGCGGTGGAAATGGCCGGGCCGCACGCGGGACAGATCGTCCACGCCTTTCTGGCAACCCCGGTAGACGAAGACCAGGGCAAGACGGTTGCAGACGTCATAGGTACGCATCCGAAAATCACTATGCCCGCGGCAAATGTTGGCCAGCAGCTTTCGCCGAGATCCGCACACTGCTCAATCCACGATAAAGGCAGTTTCTGAGCATCCGCACCATGCATTCCGGCCATATGCTGCCTGAAGGCACTGGCCGGATCATGTGCGGGTCAATATGGATCTCGCCAATGTCCACGTGATGCAGATTGTTTACGGCACGAGCTGGCGGGAAGAGCTCTGGAAGGATCTCACCGACACATACCATGGCTTCCCGCGTTCGCCATTGCGTTGAGTGTCCAAAATGCTTGACTCGGTATTTGCCTGGCTTCAGCCCGTACCGTAACGGGTCGTACTTGCTGCCACTGGCTGCGGGATTCGCAGATGAATGGACGCTGTACTGTGCCTGCGGGAGACCACCCATTTCCAGTCGATGGAGTTGGAGCGACCTGAAGCTATATGCGGTCTCGAATCAGGCACACGATCGGGGTTACGGTCCACCCGAGGACGTTGTGCCTGTAGACAACAAGTCGCGTTATTCGGGTTAAGATTGGCCCGGACTGAGATTGCTTGTCTGAACCAATTCAGTTCAGTATTTTCTTGGCACTCGGTTTTAGCCTTAACGGCACACACCTGGGTTTACAAAACGCATGTCGCTCATTCCAAAGACGAAACGAAGCCTGAGAGTGGGTCTTGGAAATTCTAATAACTCGTTTATTTTGAATAATATGGCGGAGAGAGTGGGATTCGAACCCACGTTACCCTTTCGAGTAAACACGCTTTCCAAGCGTGCGCCTTCAGCCACTCGGCCATCTCTCCGGCGAAGATCAGTTGGAGGGAACGACTCTTACAGAAGTTTCCACTCGCGCGAGTCCTGACCGGATTCGCGGGGCGGTTGCTTTTTCAATTCTATGGGTGAAGGTGTCGAAACCGCAACCTGAAAGGATGGGGACCAGGAATGCTTAACTCTTAAGAAAGTTCTTCGGTAGAATCCGGGTTCACCGCGGATACTGCGGCGGATGCGGCAGAATCGCCGGGAGACGATGCACCAGCCGCCGCGGCCTTTGCGAGATTGCCATTTGCAGCGGACACTGGCAGAGGCGGGACCTTCGTATTGTCCACTACGTGATGATTGAGGCAATAAAGCGCCAATTCCAGACGGTCAGCCACGCCCAGCTTGTCGTACACTTTGCGCAAGTAATTTTTCACCACCTGTTCGGTCGTGCCCACACGCAACGCGATCTCTTTGTTCTTCATGCCCTGGGTGACGCACGAAACGATCAGCATTTCCTTGGGCGTCAATTGCACCTTTGGGCGCGAGCCGGTCGGCCGGTTATTCTGGTTGCGATATGCGTCCATCACCCAACGCACGCCTTGGGTATCGAGCCACGTCTCTCCAGCTACCACTTTGCGCAGGCACTCCACCAACAGTTCGGGTTCAACTTCCCGGGACACAATCCCGTGTGCGCCCCGGCGAAATAATTCCAAGGTCAAATCTTGATCGGCACTCGGAGTCACGACCACGACAAGCAAGCGTGGGGTCTGACGAAGCAGATTGGCAACGGCCTCCACGGGATTCGGGGTGAGGGCTGCCTCGAAGATCAGCACATCCGCGGAGAACTTTGCCACTGCGGATTGCGTTTGCGCTAACGTCTCTGCCTGGCCAACCACGCGAATGTCGTCTTCGAGCGCGAAGACCTTGCGCAAGCCGGCGCGGAAAATGGCTTGCGTATCAGCCAGGATCACTCGGACGAACTGGCCTTTGCCGCCGTCTTCCCCTGCTCCGAGCCCTGCTCCGAGTTTTTCTTCCGCGTTAACGGGAATGGTGGCCATTCGGTTCCTTGCGACTACGCTCGCTCGAAATGGTATTCATCAATAACTACACCTACGGCGCGCCGGCCTTGATCTTCGAAGCTGCGCACCACTCGGCCCCGACAGTCGATTTGCACATTCCGCCGCAGGCCCACGATTTCGGCGGGCAACAGAATCGTGAAATCCACCAGCGATCCCACCGGAACATCGTTGTCCATCGCAAACAGCACGCCGTTGGCGGAGATGTTCTCCGTCTCTGCCGAATATGCGTTGTCGTGTGTTTTGACCGAGGCGGCAAGATGCAGTGGAAAGCGCGGCGCACTCTGCATATCTTGGTAGTGCCCTACGCTCGCCGGTTTCTCGGTCGTCGGTGCTGTGCCTTCGGCTGCCACGCTAAGAAGCCCTTTCCTTCCGGCCGCGCCGTTGCGCCTTCCGGACTTTCATCCAACTCAAGGCAGCGTACACCCGGGAATCCGGCCAACAAAGTTACCGAAGTCATTGAACAAATGGGGTTAACTGCTTTTCTTTGAGTGAATTAGGAGGGGTCGACAAGATCGAAGTAGCGGCCTGAAACAGCCCATTCAAGCCGTCGACTCGTGGGCAAAACCCGGCCAATTCCGGGCGAATGCCGGACAAAAACGCATTTAGAAATCGAGGAATGCCGACCGCAAGGCTGACGGCTTTCTTAAAACTTCGTCACTTCCGTAAAATTGAACTCACCCACCTTCATCGCCGGAACCACCATGTCGAACGACTCTTCGCCACAGGACCTGACCGGCGGGCTCATTGCTTCCACATTCGACAGCATGTGGATCAGACTTTCATTGAAGCGGAAATTTCTGATTCCACCCTGCACGCGCCCATTCTCCACGTAAAACGTTCCGTCGCGAGTCATTCCGGTCAGCATTTTCTCGAAGGGCTCGACTTCACGGATGTACCACAGTCGCGTCACTAGCACTCCGCGTTCTGTCGAGGCGATCATCTGCTCGACCGTCTGCGGATCGGCCACCGGAGCGAACACAATGTTCAGCGGCATCTCTCCCATTTCGTTCGGCAAGGCGAAGCCGTGGCCTGTCGCTGCGATCGAGCCAACCTTATCCCTATATTCCGAGCGCTTCATTCTTTCCGCCGTTGCCCGGGCGTAGACGACTCGCCTCACGATCCCGTTTTCAACCAGCCTTACCTTCTGCCGCTGCATACCCTCTCCATCGAAGGGAGAACCCGCTTGCAGGGGATGCGCGACGTCGTCCCAGATGGTGATGTTGTCGCCAAATAGCTTTGTACCGATTCGTCCAGTGAGAAATGACCTCTGATCGAGAATCGACATTCCCGAGAAATCCCAGAACATAAATCCCACGATGTCGAGCACCGCCGCTGGTTCCAGGATCACCGTGTACTTTCCAGGAGGAATTTCGCGCGGCCGCGCCGAATCGAGGGCTTTCTGCGCCGCGATTTCGGCCAGCGCCAGCGGATCGAGATGTGCTACATCCGGCGAATTTGCTTTTTGCCAGCCGGAAGAATCCGCTGCCAACATGGTGATGGCAACCTCCGCCGAAGTCTGCATATGCCATTTGCTCAACCCACGCGAGTTGAAGATGCCCTCGAAAGATTCTCCGCTGGAGAAAACTCCGGCGGTCGTGAGGTCGTGCTTTGCCGCGACGCCCACAATTTTCTTCACGCCTTTAGCCCGCTGTTCAGGAGTAATGCCAGCAGTTGCTTCGAAATGACGAGAAGGCGCAGCCCGTGTGGGGACGGGCGACTCGCCCGTACTGCCGGCTGCTTCCTGCTCGTCCGGCATCGGCAACAGGTCAGGATCGGGATGCTGCACTTTCGCCAGACTCTCCGCCGACCGTACGACCTGCCGCAAACTTTCCTCATCAAACTTATTGGTGAAAGCTCTCGCCGTTTTTCCCCCAAACACAGTTCGCACCGAGACCACATGATTCTCTTCGGCAACGTTCTGGTGAATGGTATTGTTGGCAAAGCGCGTGAGGGCAAAATGTCCGCCCGAGAAATGCACTTCGACCTCATCCGCGGTCGAGAGTTTTTTGATGCGATCGAAGATTTCGCCGGCTTTGTCGAGGATGAGCATGGGAATCGTTCTCGCGGTTTCCGCTCAGGGACTCTGTGGTCCAATATCTAGCTTCCTTTAAACGCGCTCCCTACTTTGATCCTACGGAAGCGCGACGGAGCCGCTCCGTGCCCCGTTCCCATTACCTGCTGCGGTTGTCCCTTGCCACAATTCGGAGTTCCCCACAGAGTCCACGCGTCGCGCGAGCAAATCGCATCCAGCGAATTCCAGAATTCTGTTGTGATGCCCGAATAGGACGGATTTTTCAACATGCGAACGCGCTTGCCATTCTTGATTTCCCAGCCAATCTCGCAACCGAACTGAAAGTTGTAGCGCTTGTCGTCGATCGACCATGAGCGGTTTGTCTGCATAAGGATGCCGTGATCGGTCGCCGCGATCAACTGTTCCAGGCTTAGAGGTTTTTCGCCAGGAAGCAGGCTGATGTTCGTCATGCGGATCATGGGGAGTCGGTTCCATCCCTCGGCTCGCAAGGTTCCTCCCGAGCGATTCTCGCCGATGGTGTGCGCAGTCTCCCGCGAACTGAGGTAGCCCGTGAACAATCCGTCGGTGATGATCGGCGTACACTGCGCTGCAACGCCTTCGTCATCAAAGCCGAAGGTGCCCAGCCCGGGGCCGTGCTCCTGGCGCGCATCTGCGACTACATTCACCAGATCACTGCCGTAACGCAATTTGCGCAGCTTGTCGATCGTCAGAAATGACGTGCCGGCAAAATTTGCTTCCATCCCCAGCACGCGATCCAGTTCAATCGGATGTCCCACCGACTCGTGTATTTGTAATCCAAGTTGCGAGCTGTCGAGGATGACGTCGAATTTTCCTTCCGGACATTGATCGGCGTGATGCAGAGCGACGGCTTCTTCCGCAATGCGGCGTGCGTTCTCGACTAACTTCAATTCTTCAATCAGTTCATATCCTTTGTTCTGCCACTGTCCGCCATAAGAATTAGGATACGAGCGCTTCTGAATTTCGTTCCCGTCAAATGCATAGGCCGCGTAACCGGCTCCTGTCGAAAGCTTGGTTTGGTGAATGTCCGCGCCCTCCGACGATACGAACCACTGCTCTTCGCGGTTAAAGTTCAAGTTCGTTTCCGCCAGAGTAATTCCGGCAACCGAACGCAACTCCGCGTCAACTTTCAGCAGCAGATCAATATTTTGCTCGACGGAAACCGTGAACGGATCTACTGTGTACGGCGTACTCCACTCCGCAACCGCAGGTTTTTCCGCAGCCAGGCGCACATCCTCGCGCTTGACTCGAGCCGAAGCGCGAGCGATTTCCACCGCCCGCGCGGCAGTGGCCTCGACTGCACCCCGCCCCAATTCCGCGGAAGCAGCGAATCCCCACGCGCCGTCGACAATCGCGCGGACATTCATGCCGACTGACTCTGCGTCAGACGCACTGCCCACCTTGCCGTTTTTCGTGGTGAGGGCGCGACTGCGTTGCGCGATCACGCGCACATCTGCCAAGGTCGCGCCTCGCAGAGCGGCGATGTTCAAGGCCCAATTGGCAATGTGCTTCATAGCCCAAGTGAAAAGCGCAGAATATGTAGACTCGATCTTCGCAATTTACGGCGTAGCCCGCGCCGCATCCAACGCCTTCTTTATCGCCAGCAATTCCTTCAGTATTCCGCGCAGCTTAGTCGATTCCAGTGCGTTGGCCCCATCCGACTTCGCTTCCTTCGGGTTATCGTGGACTTCCATGAATACTCCATCCACGCCTGCCGCGACGGCGGCCCGCGCCAACAAAGGGATGAACTCGGGCTGACCGCCGCTCACCGCCGGGCCACTTGCCTTCCGACTGCGACGAAGGCAACTGCACCGAATGGGTCGCATCGAAAACCACCGGAGCAAACTTGCGCATGATGGCCAGCGATCGCATATCGACGACCAGATTGTTGTATCCGAAGCTGGCTCCGCGCTCGGTCAGGAAAACTTGCGTGTTGCCGGCGTCGCGGCATTTCTCAACCGCGTGCCGCATGTCCCACGGCGAATTGAATTGTCCCTTCTTGATGTTCACCGGCCGTCCGCTGAGCGCGGCCGCCACTACCAGATCGGTCTGCCGGCTGAGAAACGCCGGAATCTGCAAAACATCCGCGACTTCGGCGACTTTGCCTACGTCCGCGGTCTCGTGCACGTCGGTTAAAACCGGCAGCTGGAGTTGTTCCTTAATCTTTTTCAGAATGCGCAGGCCTTCCTTCAGTCCCGGACCACGAAAGCTGCGAATGGAAGTGCGGTTCGCCTTGTCGTAACTGGCTTTGAAAATGAAAGGAAGTTCCAGGGCTCGCGTCACGCCCTTGATGATCTCCGCCATCCGAATGGCGTGCTCTTCGCTTTCGATCACGCACGGCCCGGCGATGAGAAACAGATCGCCCGATCCGATATGAACGTCGCCGACTTGGAAGGAAGCAGTCAATGCGTTGATTAAAGTCTTTTCACCACAGAGGCACAGAGCCACAGAGAAACGCACGTCTTGATCCTTCTCGGTGTCTCTGTGACTCGCTGGTGAGTCGCCTTGCCCCTAGCGCCGCGCGACTTTTTCCGGCCGGTGGAACAACTCCACAGCGGCAGTTTCTTTCTCCGCGCGGCGCTTCATTCCATATTCGTACGCCGCACCTACGAATGTGCTAAACAGCGGATGCGGTTCCAGCGGCTTCGACTTGAACTCGGGATGAAACTGGCAACCAATGAAATGCGGATGGTCCGGCAGTTCCACCATCTCAACGTAAGTCCCGTCCGGCGTCGATCCAGAAATTCGCAATCCAGCCGCAACCATCGGCTCCTCGTATTCGCGATTGAATTCGTAGCGATGGCGGTGCCGCTCGCTGATCTCGAGCCTCCCGTAGATTCTGTGCGCCAGCGTATTGGGCTCGATCTTGCACGGCCATGCTCCCAGCCGCATCGTGCCGCCCAGCTCTTCCACACCGCGCAACTCGCGCAACTTGTAGATCACGCGATGCGGCGTCGCGGGATCGAACTCGCTCGAGTTCGCCTCCGCCAGTCCCACCACGTTGCGGGCAAATTCGATGCACGCCGTCTGCATCCCAAGACAAATGCCAAAGTACGGAACTTTTTTCTCGCGCGCATAGCGGATCGCCAGCAGCATCCCCTCGATGCCGCGCTTGCCAAATCCACCAGGAACTAAAATCCCGTCGTAACCTTCGAGTTGCGCCTCGTAACCCTTGTCGCCATCCGCAGACTCCAGGCCTTCGGCTTCAATCCAGTTGATCTGCAGCTTCAGATTGTGCGCCAGCGCTCCGTGCACGAGCGCCTCTTTCAGCGATTTGTACGAATCTTCGTACTCTACATACTTGCCTACGATCCCGATCGTGACCGTGTCTTTCGGATTGTAGACGCGGTGGACGATGTCCTCCCACTTCGACAAATCGCGTTCCTTCGCTTCCATGTGCAGATACTTCAGCACCAGCGTGTCGACGCCTTCATTGGCGAACACCAGCGGCACTTCATACACCGAAGCCACGTCCTTGGCCGTGATCACTGCCTCATCGGCGACGTTGCAGAATAGCGCAATCTTCGACTTGATATCCTTGGCTAGAAAACGATCGGTGCGGCATAGGAGAATATCCGGCTGAATTCCGATGCTCAAAAGTTCTTTCACCGAATGCTGCGTGGGCTTGGTCTTAAGCTCCTGAGCCGCCGCAATAAAAGGCACCAACGTGACGTGCACAAATAAAGTGTGCTCGCGGCCCAGTTCCTGTCGCATCTGGCGGATCGCTTCCATGAACGGCAGCGACTCGATGTCGCCCACGGTCCCGCCGATCTCCACGATCGCGATGTCTACATCCTGCGCGACTTTTTTCATGGCGGCCTTGATCTCGTTGGTAACGTGCGGAATCACCTGCACTGTCTTGCCGAGATAGTCGCCGCGTCGCTCCTTAGCGATGATCTGCTCGTAGAGCCGGCCCGTCGTCCAATTATTGTCGCGAGAAAGCTTGGCGTGGGTGAAGCGTTCGTAGTGTCCCAGGTCCAGATCGGTCTCAGCGCCGTCGTCGGTGACGAAAACTTCGCCGTGCTGAAACGGCGACATCGTTCCCGGGATCGACGTTGAGATACGGATCGAACTTCATGATGTTGACTTTCATCCCCCGGCTCTCCAGCAGGCAGCCGAGGGAAGCCGCGGCCAATCCCTTGCCGAGTGAAGACACAACTCCGCCCGTCACAAAGATGTACTTCGCTGGCATCTCTTCCTCGCTTTAAATTGTTTTTGAAAAATGGTGCAGGTGGGGTGCACGATCAATTATGCCAGAACAGGCCTGTGGAAAGCACGAAAGAAATCCTACTCAGAAGTGCCGCGCGTTGACTATCTCCGCGAGCTCAGCGAGAATACCTGAGGTTGTCCGCAACGGACAGCTCAGTCGTGTCTGTCGAAAGTGGGCCTGTGGCGCAGCTGGGAGCGCGCTTCCATGGCATGGAAGAGGTCGCCGGTTCGATCCCGGCCAGGTCCACCAATTGTCTCCTTAGATTTAGGGCCGTATTTCAATCGGGGTTCCATCCGGCACTGCCTGCCAAATCTCGTCGATCTCTTGATTGGTGACTGCGACGCAACCGTCCGTCCAATCCTTTAGTCGATGCGATGCTCCCACCCAACCATAAGCTTTCGGAAGGCCGTGCACGAACACATCCCCACCGGGCGAAACGCCCTTCAACCGCGCGGCCGCGCGGTCGCGCGCGTTGGGGTAGGAAATATGGATTGATTTGTGGAACTGGCTATGGGAGTTGCGCGAGTCCAGCACATAGTTTCCTTCGGGAGTCTTGTGATCGCCCTGCCGCGTCTTCGGTCCGACCGGATCGCCGCCCAGGGCGACCTTGTAGGTTTTGATTACTTTCCCCTGCCTGAAAAGTTGCAGCGTGCGTTCCTTCTTGAGGACCACAACCCGGTCGGCAAGCAACTGCTGGGTTGTCTGCGCCAAGTTCGACCCACAGAGAGCAGCAAGCGCCAAACCCGCCAGAACCCGAATGCGCATGCGTGATTATAGCGATGCGATTCCGTCAAGTGCTACGCTGATGAGGTGAAGTTTTCGAATCGCAGGAATCTCCTGTGGAGACAACCGCCGCGGATGTCCCGGTACCCGCTTCGCTCTGTGCGGCTCGTGCTGGTATGCGCATTCATTTTCTCGTGCAGCGTGCTGGCCGCCTCCGCCGCCACGTGGACCGTCCACGCTCAGCCCACACGTCTGGTCAACGGCGCTCCCGTCCTATTTCAGGTGAAGCCCCCGGCCATACTCGACTCCCTCACCGGCACATGGCCTCCAATCGCCATGACAGCCAAGGAGCTCCGGACCCAAGAGCGGGCTGGACAGCGATCCAGGTGCTCGTACTACTTCCTCGCAGCAGAGTGCTACAGTAGCCGGTTCATGTCGTGCAGCAAAAATCACGATCCGCAAGCCGGAAGGCGAGTCCGATGACTCGCGTCGCAATCATCGGCGGCGGGATTTCCGGACTGGCCGCCGCCTTCACACTCGAAGAGGCTCGACGCGCCGGCGACATAGAATATGTACTCTATGAATCGTCACCGCGCCTGGGAGGCGTGCTGCGCACCGAGCAGATCCAAGGCTGCCTGGTCGAAGCTGGGCCCGATTCTTTCCTTAGCGAAAAGCCTTGGGCTGTCGACTTGTGCCGCGAGCTCGGGCTGGGCGACCAGCTTATCGGCTCCAACGACGTCGATCGGAAGACCTATATTCTGGTCCGCGGACGTCTTCTCTCGATGCCCGATGGACTCGTGTTCATGGTCCCGACAAAAATCTTGTCAACCGGATTTTCGTCGCTCTTTTCTTGGAACACGAAGCTGCGCATGGCACTGGAATTATTCGATCCGCCAAGGGCGGCTGACGGAGACGAAAGCGTTGCATCGTTCGTCGATCGTCATTACGGCGCCGAAATGGTGACCCGTGTTGCTGACCCCCTTCTCTCTGGTGTCTACGGCGGTGAAGCTGCCAACCTCAGTGTGCATGCCGTTCTCCCACGCTTCGCTGAGATGGAGCGTACTCACGGCAGTCTCGGCCGTGCGATGCTTGCCGCTAGAAGAAAAATGTCGCGCGCAGCGAATAACGCCGCTCCTCCGCTTTTTACTTCTCTCAAAAACGGTATGCAACAGCTCGTTGAGGTGCTCGTTTCTAAACTCAATCGCGCTTCCTTACTCACCAACACTCCCGTGCAGTCTATTGAGCCCGAAGCGGGAGGGTGGAGAGTGAATGCAGGATTAAAGTCCAATGGCTTCGACTCTGTCATCCTCGCGCTCCCTGCGCTTGCGGCTGCACAAATTTTGTCACTCTGTAGTCCCGAGTTATCCGCAGAACTTGCGGCTATCGGCTACAGCTCTTCGGTGACGGTCGGACTCGGTTATGCTCGCGAAGTCCGCCAATCCTTACCCCCCGGCTTCGGATTTCTCGTACCGCGCACCGAAGGCAAGCGCCTGCTGGCCACGACTTTCGTCCATAACAAATTCCCTTATCGCGTGCCTGAGGATCGAGCCCTGCTGCGCTGTTTTTTTGCTGGACCGAACGCCGAAAACATCTGGCAGCTTTCCGACGATGCTATCGTGGCGGTCGTCCGCAACGAATTGCAGCAAATCCTCGGCCTGCAGGCGACGCCTAAGTTTGCCCGTGTCTATAAATGGAAGTCAGCCATGGCGCAGTATGGCGTCGGACATCTCGACCATCTTGATCGCGTTGCGGGCATGCTCCGGCAAATGCCCGGCCTCTGGCTCGCCGGCAACGGCTACCGCGGCATCGGCGTCCCGGATTGTATCCGCTCCGGCCGTGAAGCCGCCCGGCAAGCAATGCAGCGTGGATCACCTTAGGTCGCGACCCCCGATTGACCGTTAGCACATATTTGCCGGCGTTATCGGCCATGGCTGAATGCAAGGCCGCTTCGGCAACTTACCCTCGAGCGATGGCGGCGGTTGCCAGACTCGTATCAAAAAGAGCCCATCGTAGTGAACATCCCTGAGTTCCGGCTGCGTGCCTATGACAAAGATTTCAAGATCGGGGTGACGATGGAGGTCGTAGTCGGCAGAACCTACGGTCACGACACTCCGATGTTCAGCGACACCGTGCAATATGTGTCGTCTTCCGGCCCTATTGGGAGGTGCCATACTCCATTACCAGAGCTGAGATGATTCCGCACATTGTTCGCGACCGTGATCACCTGGCCAAGAGGGGATTCGAAGTTGTGGACAGCCAGCGGAGCGTTGTCTCGACCGGAACGGTCACGCCCGACCGCTCGGCCTGGCGCGATCAATAAAAGCACGGTCAGCCCCCAACTAAATTGGCGGAGTCTCGATTTTATCGCTAAGGACCGCGAGCACTTCAAATACAGTCGAGTTCGAGTCGACAAGTAATGTACGCCTCCATTTTCAGCGATTTCCCAAAGTCAAAACTTCGATTGTAGTCGGCGGCGACTATCTTCGAATCAGATGTTCTCAGTCTTGCCGATGCCAGATGAAAACCAAGTGCGCGTCTTTTGAAGCGAGGAGGTCGCCGGTTCGATCCCGGCCAGGTCCACCAATTTATAGATTAGGGTCGTATTTCCATCGGTGTCCCACCCGGCACTGCTCGCCCAATGTCGCCAAGCGTCAAGCCAGCGAGAAGCCTGCGTGTTATAGCGATGCGATTCCGTCAAGTGCTAGGCTGGTGAGGTGAAGTCTTACCATCACAAGAAGCTCACGTGGAGACGGCCGCCTCGGCTGTCTCGCCAGGGCGAAGCCCGGCGTCCCCAGCACTACTCTCTCCAATTCACGCTCCTCTGTGTCCTCACTTGTTTGTTCGCGGTGCTGCCCGCCTCGGCCGCCACCTGGGCTGTCCACGCCCAGCCCACCCGCTTGGTAAACGGCGCTCCGGTCCTGTTTCAAGTGAAGCCTCCCGCCAAGTTAACCTCCCTCACCGGCAAGTGGCTCGGGCACCAACTGACCTTCAGTTACAATGCGGCCACGAGAACGTGGTTTGCGTTAGGAGGCGTGAGCTTCGAGACCACGCCAGGCAAGTACACACTTGAACTATCCGCCGTGCGAGCAGCAGATAAAAGTCCACTGACGGCGAGGGACGCCACATTCACGCGAACATTCATCGTCGCCCGCGCCCAGTATCCTCAAATTAAAGTGCCTCTCACGGTCGAGAAAAAGTTCACCGAGCCTTCGCCCGAACAGCAACAACAAATTGCCGAAGGCGTAAAGGTAAAAGATGACTACCTGAACCGCGTTACGTCAGACCGCGAGTGGGATGGCAAATTCACCGCACCCGCCGATGCCTCCATCTCCGACGTATACGGTTCGCAACGAATCTTCAACGGCAAGGCCCAGCGTCCCCACTACGGCCTCGACTTCCGCGTTCCCACCGGAACCCCAGTGGCGGCCATGAATTCCGGCACCGTGCTGTTGGCGCGCTTCCTGTATTTCGAAGGCAATTGTGTTGTCATCGACCACGGTCAGGGACTTCTCACCCTGTACTTCCATCTTTCCGAATTTAAAGTGAAGGAAGGAGAATCGGTGAAGCGCGGGCAGGAAATCGGACTGAGTGGAGGCACCGGACGCGCTACCGGCCCCCACCTTCATGTCGCCGTGCGCTGGCAGGGCACCTATCTCGATCCCGCCCGCCTGTTGCAGATGCCATTGCCTTGATTCGGTTCGCCGCTACGCTGAAGACTTGCTGCGCTCATGCAGCAGATTTTGCAGACTCTCCTTCAATCCCATGTTCCGGATCAGCCGGTGCAGATAATTCGGATGCACGCCTAGGATGCCCGCAGCCTCCACGTAATTTCCGCGCGTCTGCTCGACCGCATCGAGGATCAACTGTTTCTTCAATTCCTTGACGCTGGCCTGATACTTTCCCTCGTGCATCTCTGCCGGCGATTCCTGCTCCAGCAACGATTCCGGCAAGTCCTCCAGCAGAACCGCATCGGATGATCCCATCACCAGCGCACGCTCGATGGCGTTCTCTAATTCGCGCACATTGCCCGGCCATTCGTAGTTCACCAGGGCAGCCATCGCTTCGCGCGACACCGGCTTCGGCTTCACCTTGCTGCGCTTGGCATACTTTTGCACGAAATGCCGCGTCAGCATGGGAATGTCATCACGGTGTTCGCGCAGCGGAGGCATAGTCAGCTTGACTACCGCAAGCCGGTAGTACAGATCCTGACGGAATTCCCCGCTGCGTACGGCTTCAGTCAAGTCACGGTTGGTGGCGGCAACCAGCCGGATGTCGATCTTGATGGCATGTGTTCCACCGACACGTTCGTATTCGCGCTCCTGCAACACACGCAACAGCTTCACCTGGAGTGCGGGCGCGAGCTCCCCGATCTCGTCGAGGAAAACCACACCGCCATCGGCAATTTCCAGGCGTCCCTTCTTCTGAGTCGCGGCTCCCGTGAACGCACCGCGCTCGTGCCCGAACAGATCGCTCTCCAGCAGCGATTCAGGAATGGCCGCGCAGTTAATTGCCACGAATGGCTTGTTCGCTCGGTGGCTGTTGCGGTGCAAGGCCCGAGCCAAGAGTTCCTTGCCCGTTCCGCTTTCGCCCTCGATCAGCACCGTCGATTCCGTAGGCGCGACCCTCGCCAGAAACTGAAAAATCTCTTTGATTCGCGCGCTTTCCCCGACCAGGCTTTGTTCCTGCCTGACTTCCGTGGTGAGCCGCTGGTTTTCCTCCTCCAGCCATTGCACCCGCCGCGCGTTATCCAACGCCACCGCGGAAACTCCGGCGATCGCGGTCAACAGTTGCAGATCGTCTTCTTGAAAGCGATCAGCGGCGTTTGTGCTGTCCAGGTAAATGCATCCAATCGCGCGTTGGAAAACAGTCAGAGGCACGCACAACAGGGTTCGCACTTCGGAGGCCACCAGACTTTCCACGTCCCGCAGCGTCCCGCTGGCGGGAACGTCCACACCCAGGATGGCGACGTTTTCCTTCATCACCTGGTGCGCGATGGTTCGGCTGACGCGCACCAATTGCGGCTGTCCGGCGTTCCGCGTACGCGCATAGAGGCAATTGAATTCCTGGCCTGCGCCCTCTGCCAGAAGAATCGCCCCTCTGCCTGCCGGCAGGACTTCAAAAATCAGATCCAGCAGTTGCGCCTGTAATTCTTCCAGATCGCGGATCGCATGCACCACGCGACTGATCTTCAGCAGGGCGTTCAAGTTTCGAGCCACCTGCGACGTCGCGGGCAGTTCGCGCTGCAGCCGGTCGGGCTGCAGATAGATTACTTCTCTGGGATGAATCAGCCTGGTTTCAGCCATGGGGTGGCTGTCATCGAACTCAACGCGGCTCGCAGGAACGGCTTGCTCCTGCTCCTCCGCCAGAAACAAGAATACCGAGTCGCCGGTCGCGATCTCGTCTCCATGCCGCAACCATTGTTCTTTCACTGGCCGGCCATTTACCAAAGTCCCGTTGCGGCTGTCCAGATCCTTAATCTGAAAACGCCCGTCCTCGTCTTTTCGCAGTAAGCAGTGCTTGCGCGACACTGAAGTGTCAGCCACGAACACCGCGTTAGCTGGATCGCGGCCGAGCGCGGCTTCGCCCTCTGGCAACGGAATAGTCGAGTCTTTTGCAGGGCCGGCAATGACCAAGAGTCTAGGGCGCAATCGGGCGTCTCCTATTCCGTGCAGAACTTCTTATCACAGGTTGGGGAGAAAAGTATGAGCACTCTGAACCATTTCCAATATCCGAACGGCTAGTCCGACTATCCGGTCGGATAGGACTTGTGGCTTCGGGCGCGGCGGCGGGGCTGCTTCGTCCGAACGAGCAATGGAGCTAATAAATTGAAACTAAGGGGATTGTGTCTATTTGGATAGCATAATGACCGGAGATGCAGGTTTGGAATTCTGCATGCACTGTAGAAAACTGCGGATTCTTGGCAAAAAGCGACGGGGGAAGCGCTTTCAAGCAGTTCTTAGCCGAGATCGCTAGTCAGAAGCTCGGGGGACCCCCTCATCGAGCTTCTGACTTTTTTCTTTTTAAGGCTCTTCAGAGTCAGAAGAGCAAGAACAGGGCGAGTGCGGAGCAGAATCGAGACGTTAAGGCTCCAGCTTCTCGCTTTAGCCGCCGAGGTTACGCACTCTGCGCAGCGTCGCTCACTGCACCCTGACTCGTCACAATTTGATCAGAAACGAGGACCGCAATCCCATCTTGATAACTAACGGTCCTGCCAGAAATCGCCGGCACTCGCTCCCCCGGCACCAGTATCCCAACTAGGTTCAGCGGATCCGCCGCCGATAGAGTCACTACTTCTCCACTCAGCGGCAGCCCTCGCATCGAACGCACCGATTCGACAGCGATTGGCAGAGCGAACTGCTCGCCCAGGAAGCCATCTACAAATCGACCTCCACGAATCTCTCCACGATCTTCGAGCCGGCGGAAGGCCATCAGCAATTCGCGCCAAGGGGGCAGGTTTGATTCCCGCGCCAGAAGATCGCGAATCACAATTCCATAACGACGCAGTAGCATCCAGCACGCAGCTTCGACGGCTCGATTCCTCTCCGCCGCCACATCCGCATGCAGCAGTGCCCAGCGCCCCGAACTGTGTCGGGGACGCGTGCTGCGCCCACTGCCCTGCCCCGCACGCCGTTTGGGATCGATCAGGGCGCGCAGATTGTCGAAGCCATCTGCCGTAACCAGACCAGCCGCCACCAATTCCCAAAGTCCCGTCTCGATCTCCGCCTTGAGCTTGCCCGTTCCGCGCACAATGTCCGCAAAAAATGAAGCTCCACGTTGCCGCAAAAATTCGAGCACCAGTCGCGCCGCATGGCTCAGCCCATTTCCTGGGTGCCCCAGTTCTCCCTGCTTTTGGGAGAAGTGGGTCTCTCGCGGAATCATCCAGTCCGCCTCCTCGCGCACAAAAAATGTGATCGGGGCCACACTGGTCGGAATCACCCTCCGCTGCCGGGGCGCTGGCGCTTCTCCTGGCGACGCACCTTGCCCGTTTGCTGACTCGCGCGAATCCACGGTCGCTGGATGCGGCGACAACCGTCCCCATCCCACCGCGCCAGTCAGGCAGAGTTGATCCAACCACTTCGGATCGTAGTCGGCAATGCGTCGTGTCAGCACCTGGCGCTCCCAGGCATTCGCCGGAATTTCAAATCCCTGCAACTGCTGTAGCACCTCCAGAGTCCCGCGCTCGCCCGTGACCTGCGTTCCCGGAGTCACGTGCTGCCACCGCATCAGCCAACGCATGAACGCAGCTGCGGTCACCGGCTCAATCTGCTTCCGCAGCATCCCGACGGTGAGCCGGTGAATCCGGGCCAGCAATCGCCGCTCGCACCACTCGATCTCGTGAGTCGGTGTAGGGACAGCCGCCGCCCCGGGCCGTCCAGTTTCCGATTCGTGTGGCGCGGGCGCCCCCGCCCGCGAGGCAGCACCAGTAAAATTCCCTCGCAGCACAGTCCCGCTAGCTTCCATCCTCAGCAGCGCCTTCTCCATATCAGAAGCAGGCAGCCCCACCTGATTCCCCAGTTGCGACCCCGTCACCGGCCCCAAATGCGACATCCATCCATTGACCAGCGTCAGCAAAGCATCGTCCCGCGAACTTTGACCCGTCTCCACGTCCGCCAAAGGCTGATCAAACACGGCTGAAGGAAATAACGTCACAAAGCTCCGCGCTCGCTCGGCCGCCACCCAGTAACGCCGACCGTCCACCAAAGCCGTTCCCCCCCGGCCCTCATTAACAAGCCGTTCGAAATAACCTGACCACTGGCTCGAAGCAAGATTCATGTGGGGACAGCCGCCCTCGGCTGTCCAGCTCAGCGCAGCAGAGCCGCTATCGTCAGCGGACAGGCCGGCAAAAACGGAGCGAGCTTCGCTCGACCGGATAGCCGATGGCGGCTGTCCCCCCATAACTTGTCCCCACATGGCAGGCGAAAAATCCTCCGGCAGCGCCACCAGCGTATGCAGCACATCATGTAATTCATCCGCGTCTCGCACGTCGGGCCAAGCCTCCTCCCGCACTTGCGCAATCGCTCCCGGATCCAAGCCTCCGACTTCCTCCAACACCGACTCCGGCAGCATCCGCCTCATGTTCACTGCACGAGCCCTCCGCTCCTCCAGCGGCGCGTCGTCCAGGTACGCGTACGGATTCGCATTCAGAATCTCATGTGAAAACTGCGACGGGACCGGCGTATCCACCGCGATCACGCGAATCTCTCCCGAAGCCATTCCCCGCAGCAGCGTCTTCAGCCCATCGACATCCATGGCTTCGGTGAGCACGTCTTTCATTACTTCGCCCACCAGGGGATGATCCGGTATTTTCCTGTCGCCCTCGATATTTTCGAGACAAGCGGTTGCATCTGGAAACACCGACGCCAGCAGGTCGTCCGACCGCATGCGTTGAATCTGCGGTGGCACCTTTTTGCCATTCTGAAATCGCAGCAGCGCCAGCGCCCGATTCGCATCCCAGCGCCAGCGCGTAGCGAAAATCGGGGAATCCAGCGCTGCCTGTTCCAAAATCGGCTGCACGGTTTCCGCCTGAAGGAAGTGAAAGACATCGCCCAACGGAAAACTGTGCTGCTCGGCCAATGCAATATTCAGTCCGTTATCGGTCGCAGCTGCCTGCAATTCAAAATTGAAACCCACGCAAAACCGCTTGCGCAGCGAAAGCCCCCAGGCTTTATTGATCCTCCCGCCAAAGGGCGCGTGGATCACCAACTGCATACCTCCGGCCTCGTCGAAAAATCGTTCGGCAATCACCGTCGACTGCGTGGGTACCGCGCCCAGAACGGCACGCCCTTGCAGGACGTACTCAATCATCTGCTCAGCGCCCGAATCATCCAGTCCGCATTCCGCTTTCAGCCAACTCACCATCTCGGTCACGTCCGGCTGGGTCGCCGAAAATCCCGCCGGTGAAGTGCTCGGCAGCCTGTCGCTAATTTGTTGCCGCAGTTCCCCCACATGCTGTGACAACTCCTGTGTCCGTGCCGGAGCCTCCCCCCGCCAGAATGGAACGCTCGGCGGCGCGCCGTGCGCATCGTGCACCAGCATTCGCCCGGCATTGGTCTCAATGCGATGAATCATCCACGACGTATTTCCCAACAACATAATGTCGCCGCGATTGCTCTCCACGGCAAAATCTTCATCCACCGTACCTACGACCACGCCATCGGGCTCGGCCACCACCGTATAAAGCGAGTTGTCAGGAATCGCCCCGCCGCTAGTGATGGCGGCCAGCCGCGCTCCCCGCCGCGCCCTCAACTTCCCATTCACCCGATCGCGATGCAAATACGCTCCATACCGCCCGCGCCGGGCCGCAATCCCCTCCGACAGCATTTCGAGAATTGCGTCGAATGTCTCCCGCTTCAACCCGCGATACGGATAGGCCCTTCGCACCAGAGCGAAGAGCTCATCTTCATCCCACCCATCCGGAGTGCCGCCCGCTTCCAACGTAGCGCCGGCGTCCTCGCCGGCTGTCGCGGGGCCATCCTGGCCGCGCACCGTCGTTCGCGCAGAATTTGTGCCTGCAGCACAGATCGCCACAATCTGCTGCGCCAGCACATCCAGCGGCGCTTCCGGAATCATCAGCCGATCCAGATCGCCTTGCTTGATCGCCCGCACCAGCGCCGCACACTCCATCAAATCGTCACGCGTGGTAGCAAAGAACCGTCCTTTAGGTACCGCCCCGCGCCAGTGGCCAGACCGTCCCACTCGCTGCAACGCAACCGCGATCGACCGCGGTGAATTGATCTGCACCGCCAAGTCCACTGTTCCAACATCAATTCCCAATTCGAGCGAGGCCGTGGCCACCAACACCCGCACCTGTCCTTCTTTCAGCTTCTTCTCCGCCGCGAGCCGCAGCTTGCGCGACAAGCTGCCATGATGTGCCGCTACATTTTCTTCGCCAAGGCGCTCACCCAACTCATGGCACAACCGCTCCGCCATCCGGCGCGTATTCACAAAGACCAGCGTCGAGCGATGCTCATTCACCAGCGCTACCAAGCGGTCGTAGACCGTGTCCCACAATTCATTCGACGCCACGGGTCCCAGCGGCATCGGCGATACTTCGATCCCCAAATCCAGTTTCCGCTTGTGCCCGATGTTCACGATCACGGGATCAGGCCGTTCTTCACTTCTTTCAGAGCTTCCCGTAAGAAAGTGCGCAACTTCTTCAATCGGCTTCTGCGTCGCCGACAGCCCAATGCGAACCGGCGGCTTATGAGACAGCGCCTCCAGCCGCTCCAGCGACAGGGTCAGGTGCGCCCCGCGCTTGTCATCCGCGACTGCATGAATCTCGTCGACGATCACAGTCTCGACGTCGCGCAAGATCGCGCGACTCTTATCCGCCGTAAGCAGGATGTAGAGCGACTCTGGGGTGGTCACTAGAATGTGCGGAGGCCGCTTCAGCATGCTGCGCCGCTCGTGCGCAAGCGTGTCGCCGGTGCGCACGGCGGTGCGAATCTCCGGCATCAGCAGCCCACGCTCGCCCGCTAACGCAAGAATCTCCCCCAGCGGCCCTTCAAGATTTTTCTGAATGTCGTTCCCCAAGGCCTTCAGCGGCGAAACGTAGAGTACTTCCGTCCGGTCGGTCAGATCCCCGGCCAGCGCCTTGCGTACCAGCCGGTCAATGCAGGCCAGGAATGCTGCGAGAGTCTTGCCCGATCCGGTAGGCGCAGAGATTAGGGTGGTCCGCCCGGCCAGAATGTGGGGCCAGCCCTGCTCCTGCGGCTCCGTGGGCGTGCCAAACTTGTGAACGAACCACTCCGCCACCAGAGGGTGAGCCCAGACCAGGGACTCAGGAAGAGATTGCATCTTCGCATTTTAGTCCGAAATTTAGTTTTCGCCAACCATTCGCCTAACCTCTCCTCGTACTCGTAGCCGTTATTAGGAAGTGACTACGCAGGGAGATGCTAGAATCGCCCGCATGCCCAAACTTCCCGCGACCGTCCGCGCCCGCAAAATCAAGCTTCTGCTCTTCGACGTCGACGGTGTCCTCACTGACGGCAAGCTCTTTTTCGTCCCCCAAACCTCGCAGCAGCCTAACAGCATATCCGCGGATCGGACTGCTCAAGGCCAGGTTGAAGTGAAAGGATTCCACGCTCACGACGGCGTCGCCCACTCGCTAGCACGTATCGCCGGCCTCAAGACCGGACTCATAACCCGCCGCAGCTCAGAAACAGTTGCGTTGCGCGCCCGCGATCTGAAACTCGAATATGTGTGCCAGGGAATCCAAGACAAACGCAAAGCCTTCGAAGAAATCGTCAAAGAAGCGGGAATCGAACTCGAGGAAGCTGCCTTCGTCGGCGACGACATCGTCGACCTACCGGCGATGCGCGCTGGCGGCTTCGCCATCGCCGTCAAAAATGCCCGCGCCGAAGTGAAGGTGGAGGCGCACTACATCACGCCTCACGCCGGTGGCGATGGCGCACTCCGCGACGCGGTCGAGTTCATCCTGAAGGCGCAAGGCAAGTGGAAGAAAGTTGTGGAAGACTACATCGGCGAGGGAAGTTCGAAAAGCTGACCAGTTCAAAGAAAAACCCACCGGATGCTTGCTTGGGGCGTGCTCGGGTCAGCATCCGATGGGCTACCGTTTCTCCTTACTCACCCTGTTGTTTTCAGGAGTATGTGAAAAAATTAAACACTAGAAACAGGCTGTGTTCCGTCTATTTTTGTAAACCTTTGTAAAACTTCGGAGCAGCGAACATGTGATGTAAACTCCGCGACCCTCACTCCGGCAACACTGTGGGTTTCACAGCCATCATTTCCGCGAAGCGTTTGTCTTTTCGCACGCCGGCGAACTCCGCATCTTTATACACATTGTTGAAGTCTTTGTATCCCTCTTCCAGCGCTTTCTTCAGATATTCGAGCGAGCGATCCGAATAGCCCATCTTGGCGTAGAGTTTCGCCACGGTGTAGTCGTAACGGGCACGATCTCCGGGGCTCGGCAACTGCGCCTGCACTCCTGCGCGCGAAGTCCGCTCGAACACATCGGGATCGAGTTCTACCGCGTGCTGATAAGCGACGACCGCAGGTTCGAACTCCTTCTTGGAGAACAGAGCCGCCCCCAGATTGCTGAAGAATGACGCTGAAGTGCTGTCAATCGCAATCGCCCTGCGGTAGTCCTTGACTGCGGCGCCATATTTCCTCTCTTCATACAAGACTACGCCCCGGTTGTTGTAGGCATCGGCAAACTTGCGATCGACTTTGATCGATTGATCGAACGATTTCTTGGCCTCGCGATAGCGCTGCATCATCAGTTCGGTGATTCCGATTTTATTCAGTAAACTGGCGGAGTTCGGTTTCTTGGCCAGCGCGGCGCGATAGTAATCGAGCGCGTCCAGATAAAGTTTCACAGCGCGCAGTTGCTCGGCTCGCGCCTCCAGGTCGACGGCGGTTGCATCCGGCGCCGGGGGATCGATCGTCCGCAGCAGCGGTGGTTTGATCTGAACTTGTTCGGAGTGAGAAGCCTGTCCCCATGACACCATTGACAGGCTGCAAATACAAAGACAGGTACAGAGAAAGAGAAACGAGACAGGAACCAGGAAAGCTCTCGGGCAGGACGACATAGGCCACCCCCGGCTAGTGCACACATTCTGGCACAGTTTTGGCTCGCTGGCGAAGTATTTTGAGCGCTGCGCGCCAGGCGAAATCGGACTGTTGATTTCTCCACTGATGATTTCTTCACTGAAAGAAAGTTTGGCCTTCCCGTACCGGATGTTCTGTCAGGGATGCCCCCGGTCTGAAACCCGAATTGAGGTATCCCCCCTCCCCCCCGAATCTTTGGAATCATCGGGTTAGCAAGAAATTCGCCGCAAAATCTTGAGCGACAATGAGTTAGAGGTCAAAATCTTGATAACAAAGGGGTTAGCGCCTGGTTCGCGGATTTCTGCGTGCATCGCCTCCGCCTTGGTGATGATCTGCTTTTTGAATTTTGAGGTCAAGGTCAGATGTCACAAACTGGGTTGTGGAAAACCGAGGAAGGGTTTCGATCCAAATCCTGCCCTTCGAACGGGCCGCGTGATCGATGAGACGGATAACTTCCGGGTGGCCGACTTGCCGGGGTCGGACATTTCCCGTTGCAAGGCTTCGAGCTCGAGGTGCAGATCGCCGACGCGTCCGCTACCTGCGATCGCTTCCTCCAGGACCGAACGGCCCTGCATTTCCTCGACGTCCTGGGGAAAGTAGCCGATCGTCAACTTCTTGGGGACAGAGACCGCGCCCTCGTCGGGAGTTTCCTCGCCGACCACCATACGGAAGAGTGTTGTCTTGCCCGCCCCCTTGGGACCGACGAGTCCGACTCTTTCGCCGGGATTCAACTGAAACGAAGCATCCACGAAGAGCAACTGCTTGCCATACTGCTTATTGATGTTTGAGAAAGAGATCATTTTGAAGGAGCAACTTGCGGCGCCGTGCCTCTTAAATAGTGTAGCCGCAGTGTAGCCCGGCCAGAAAATTGCCGGCTAGGCGCTGGCGTTGGATTATTGAAGGTTTGCCCGTGATACACGAGGAATGCACCGCGCCGACGCCGGTCTTGTTCGGGGCTCGATCGTGTGGGATAGTTTGCCGATTAGGATTGCAGATTTGTCCGGCGGAGAAGATCGCCGAAGCGCGGGTCCGAGCGCAGCGGATCGAACATGGGGTTCGTTTTGATATACCCGACGCTTACTATGGAGTGGTCCTCATAAGCTTTTTCCAGCCACTCGAAGGCTTTGTCTTTCTCCACAAGGCCCGCATAGATTTTGACTCTCCAGATCGGTGAAACATATTTCTGCTTCGAGAGCTCGTTCAATTCATCCAGCACTCTATGCGCCTCTGCCCTTCTGCCCGTGATAGCGCACCCGTATCCGACCCCGGTTAGTGCCACTTCGCTGGCTGGGGCGATCGCCAGCCCCTTTTCCAAGTCCGCCTTACCTTCCTCGAGCATGGATTTCTTGAGATAAGCGATGCCCCGGAAGTAGTAGGCCTCAATGTAGTTTGGATCCAACTCTAGTACCTTTCGCTCTTGCGATATTACTTGGTCATACTGCCGCGCCAGGAAATATTCGACGCCCAAATCGACGTTATTACCGAGGGAGATTGGATCAAGTTCCAAGTTTCTTTTGGTCTCCGCGATAGCTTCGTTAAGCCGTCCGGTCTGCCACAGAATTTCGGCATGCAATCGATGGGCGTCCGCATAGCTTGGATTGAGTTCGATGGCTCGTCGAATCTCCTTGTCGGCGCCGGACCAATCCCAGTCATAGCTTGATTTGATTAACGCCAGCGAACCGTGAGCTTCGGCGAGGGTGTCATCTAGCTCCACGGCCTTCAGCGCGGCATCCTTGGCTCTCAGATAACCCTCCTTGGCGGGAACAACGCCAAAGTCTGCGAGCGAGCTGTAGCAATCGGCCAAGCCGGAATAAGCAAGCGCGTAAGTGGGATCTTTTGCGATCGCCTGCTGAAAGTATTCAATGCCCTTGTCAAATCCCCCCACAGTGGTCTTGTTCCACCAATAGCGGCCTTTCAGATATTCCTGATAGGCTTCGGGATTGGCGGTGTAGCTCTTGGTCATGCGTTTCTCTTCTGCGCCGGTTAAACGCCTGCGCAGCGCGCCCGCCATTTCTCCGGCGATCTGTTCCCGGAGAGCATCCATATCTATGAGCCTCCGTTGGTACTGTTGCCCCCAGATGTGGCTGCTGTCGCGAGCATCGATCAGTTCGGCGCTGATGCTCAGTGTGTCCCCACGCTGCGTGAGTTTGCCCTTGAAGATGGCGCGCACGCCCAGTTCACGACCAACCGTTTGAGGATCCGTTTCTTTTCCCTTGAAGCGAAAGGCGGAGTCTCGCGACATCACCTTCAGATTCGGCAACTGCGACAAGCTGTTGATGAGGCTCTCGGTGATGGCATCGCTCAAGTATTCCGCGTTCGGATCAGCGCTGACATTCACGAATGGCAGTACCGCCACGGAGTCTATGGTTTCTCCGCCTCGCCTGGCCACCCTGAAGAACCAGCCCGCAGACGCCAGCGAGGCCAGTAGTGCAACCGCAGCGATTCCTAGAGCGGCTCTGCTGCGCCACGGCCATCGCGTCTTCGCAGGAAAGGAGTTGCTAGGCGCGCCGACTTCAAGTGTTGCTTCTCTGCGTGTCGGCGCGGCGGGCGGGAACTGTCGCACGGCTCCCACAAAACGGTAACCTCGCCGAGGAACCGTTTCAATGAAAGTTGGATCCTCACCCAATGCCTTTCGCAACAGAAAGATGTGGTTGGAGAGGCTACCCTCTTCGACGAACGTGTCGGGCCAGAGCATGCTGATCAGTTCGTCCTTCTCCAGCACGCGTCCACTATTTCGGACCAACAGATGCAGGGTGTCGAATGCTTTGGGCGTGAGTGCTACTATCTCGTTACCGCGCAACAACTTGCGCTCGGCGGGATCCAGACGGAAGGGGCCAAATTCGTAAAGCCGCATGGGCTCCTGCCTTGGCACCTCTTTGGCGGCGGGGGACGAATCGCGGAAACCTTCTGAGGCAGCTCGTCGGTGTGTTACTTCGCTCACGGTGTGTCTCGCAATCCCTGTGAGAACTCTTGAGAATTTGTGAGGTCGGCCAGAGGACTTCCGCTACAGCCAAGGCTACGTTTACGCAAAGAAAAAGGCGGAAGGGCGGGCCTTTGGCTGATGCTACTCCCGATCTCCGCTTCGTTCAACCTCGGTCTAAGGAGAGTGAAAAATGTTGCGAAACCCAGTTTTGAAGAGAAGTATTTTCTCGATTTCTTTTGGCCTGCTGGCGCTGGCGGGGTTGGCGGCCATGATCCTTGCTCTGATGCCCAGACCGGCCCAGGCAGACGAGCGAAACGGAGAACTCCATGTGACGAAGAATTGCTCGGCGTGGACGCTCGACAACGGTGCCTTCTGCACGATCACATCCTCGAACCTCCCGGAGATCGAGGTCGGCTCGAAGGTCTTGTATGCTCAGGCCCCTGTAGGTTGCGATAACGGTGGCACCACCTACCCGTGCTCGGTCCCCCTCCCAACCCCCGAAGGCGGCTATATCTCTGTGGACAGTAGCGCCGTCCTCTACGTCGGGACCGGCAACTGGGCGGTCGGCCGTTGCACACTCGACAACACGGGCAATTCCGGACTGTGCACGTTCTCGGACGGGATCGGGCCGTTGACCGGATTCCGGGCCCGTGTAGTTGTATCGAGTACGGACGGCGTAAATTACCACTGGAACGGCACGTACAGCTTTAGGCCGGAGGAAAGGTAGATTGCTTCTAGAAAGGCCGGCGGCCGCCGCTCACTCTCGTAATTGGGTAGCGGCCGCAGGATCGCGCGCGCCGTTCTAAACGACCCATTCACCCATTCTAGGGAAACGCTGCATTACGCGGCGACGACCAGCGATTCCGGACGAATCGTCGGCAAACCGGAAGTAATCCGCAAACAGGCTCGCGGAAATCGCTCCGATGGTTTCCGTTCATGTTTGACACGTTCTGCCTCTTCCAGGGTAGGCCGGCACTTGTCCGAGATGATGGATAGGATCGCTAAGGGACCGGAAGACGTGAAAAAATCAGTTAGGGCCGCAGATGAACTCCATGAACGCGGATGACCTATAGTGTTTTCCATCGGCGTTCTTCCGCGTTCATTGGTGTACCCACTGGATTCGCCCTGGAAAGACGACTAGATGCGGAAAGGGTTTACGAGAAAACCACAAAGGGACGAGCCCGCGACGCCAGTCAAGAACTACATCACGCCGAGCGGCCTTGAGCGCCTCAAAGATGAGCACCGGTTTCTGCTCACCAGGGAACGCCCGGCCGTGACGGAGGTGGTGGCATGGGCTGCCAGCAACGGCGATCGCAGTGAAAACGCCGACTATCAGTACGGCAAGCGGCGGCTGCGGCAGATCGATGGGCGGATTCGCTTTCTCACGAAGCGAATCGAAGCCGCGGAAGTGGTGGACCCGGAAGCTCCGAGAGCGGGGCAGGCGGCGACGAGGGCATTCTTCGGAGCGACCGTGCGCTATGCCAATGCCGCGGGAGTATCGCGAGTGGTGAGCATCGTGGGCACCGACGAAATCGATCTCAACCGCAACCACATCAGTTGGGTGTCACCTCTGGGGCGCGCGTTGATGAAGTCGGCAGCGGGTGACAGCGTAGTCCTTCAATTGCCGGGCGGTACAGAACACCTGACCGTGCTGGAAGTGTGTTACGAGCGCATTTCTGTGGAACCGTTCCGTGAACCAGCTGGATCCGAGGCCTCGGCAAAGGGACTTCCTCGCCGACGCTAATCCACCTTAGAAAGCAGATTCCTCCTGGCTCGCTTCGCTCACCTGTCGGAATGACAAAGGGTTGGCGGTTGGTGGTTGGCGGCTGTGGTTACAGATCAATGCGGCGGAGTCTCCCCGCTGTCGGGTGGTTTCGGGGCGGGAGCAGTGGTCTTATCGTCCTTAAAGATGCCCGCTATTTTTCCTAAAAAACCTTTCTTTTTCTTGGGATCCTGAGGATTGTTGGGGTCTTCCTGAATCGATACCTGGGCCGGTCCTGGGGCCGGCATGGTCTTGTTGCCACCGCCAAAAATCTTCGAGAAAAATCCTTTCAATCCCTCTTGCGCGTCGCAGGTCTCGCGGGGTTCGGTTCCCGCCACGAAAGCGGAAACATAATCGTCCGGGCAGGTAGGAGTGGCCAGGCGGTTGGTAATCTTATCCAGTTGGACATCTACTACGCCCGTCGGCTGCGGGAAGCTCTGCATGTCCGAATACTGCGGCAGCAGGGCCGCCCTTTTCATGAACTCCGTCCAGATGGGAGCGGCGGTCACTCCGCCAGCTAGACGAAGGTCGCTATAGTCGTCATATCCAACCCAGACGATGCACAGCAGATTCGAGGTGTACCCGGCAAACCAGCCATCATGCGAACTGCCAGTTTTGCCGGCAGCGGGAGCGGTAAATCCCCGGCCTCGAACAGCGGAGAATCCCAGCCCGTTATTGATCACGCCCTCCATCATGGTGGTCATGATGTAGGCTATCCGCGGGTCCAGCACCTGGCGCTGGTCAGTGTTGTAGTTCGCGATCACATCGCCCTTGCCATTGCGCACCGAGCGCAGCAAGATGGGCGACAGGCGAACGCCTTTGTTCGCGAATGTCGTGTAGGCGCCTGTCATATCGAGCGGCGACGCATCGTAGGAACCCAAGGCCATCGCCGGAGTCGCCTTGACCGAGATGATCCCCGCCGACTTTGCCAGACTGGCGACTTTGTCGTAGCCGACTTCTTCAGCCACCTTTACTGTCGCGTTGTTCAGCGACATGGCCAGCGCGTAACGCAAGGACACTTCGCCCTTGTACTCCTCTTTGTAGTTGCGTGGCTCGTAGATCTGGTCGCCATAAGTGAACGTTGAAGGCGCGTCGGTGACTGTCGACGCGGGAGTCAGCACGGTGGGGGAACCGTCCAGCGCGCTGTTCATGGCCGCGGCATATACAAATGGCTTGAAGATCGATCCTGTCGGGCGCTTCGACACTGCGTGATTCAACTGGCTCCAGCCGTAGTCCCGCCCGCCCACCAGCGCCAGCACCGCACCGGTGTGGGGATCGAGCGCTACTAGCGCGACTTGCGCCTGGGGACCCGGTAATACCTTGGTTTCAAACTTCTTGCCTACTTTCACTTTCTTGGTGCGTAACTTCTTGACCTGGATGTCAACCAGCTTGATGCCGGTCTCCACGGCCTCGGCGGCGGCCTTCTGCAGTTCAGGATCGAGCGTCGTGTAAATGCGGTACGATTGCTCGTTCAACTCGCTCTCGTTGAACTTGCTGATCAGGGTGTCGCGGACCATGTCTACGTAATACGGGGCGTCGCTGGCTTCTACGTTCGGCGGCGCAAGTTTGAGGGGCGCAGCTTTGGCTTTATCGGCTTGCTCGCGGGTGATGGCGTGCGTCTCCACCATCGATTCCAGCACCAGATTCCGGCGCTCCATGGCGCGCTCGGGATGCCGGTAGGGTGACAGATAGCTGGGGCGCTGAATCAATCCGGCAAGCAGCGCCGCCTCGGGCAGAGTGATGTCTTTCAGTTCTTTGTTAAAGTATGCTTTCGAGGCCTCGGCGAAGCCGCTGATTGAAAACGATCCCCTCTGCCCCAGGTCCACCCAGTTCGCATAAAAGTCGAAAATCTGTTGCTTGCTGAACTTCTGCTCCAGCTCCTCGGCAATCAGCATCTCAATCAGCTTGCGTTTGATGGTTTTTTCCGGAGTCAAGAAAAATCCGCGCGAAAGCTGCATAGTGAGCGTCGAACCGCCCTGGTCATGCCGCCCGCGCATGATATCGATCCAAGCCGCTTCCGCCATGCGCAGAAAATTTACTCCACTGTGTTCAAAGAAGCGGCGGTCTTCAATCGCCAGCACCGCCTGCACCATCATGGGAGGAATGTCGTCATACTTCACCAGCTGGCGTTTCGACCTCTGCTCGGCGTCGAACAGAGCGGTTACCAGTTGCGGCTCCAGTTCGTAGGCTGAAAGTTCGCTGCCGTTGCTGGTGATCTGGTCCACCCGCCCATCGTGAATGCTGATTCGCGCCGGCTCCGGGCTGTGGTAGGACTCCGGCCCCGGAGTGATCTCTATTGCATCCTTCAGCAAACGAAAACTGCCAAGAGTCGACTGCCCTTCTTCATCGGAATATCCTGCATGGCGCAACTCCGAGGCGATCTGGCGTGGCTCGATCTTCTCGCCGTCTCGAACCGTCTTGGGTAATGCGTAGATCTTCGCCGAATTGGCGAATATTGGGGTGCGGAAGCGCTTTTCGATGATGCGGTCGTACTTGATGTAAAAGTAAGAAAACAAAACCGTAAACGAGACTGCGAGAATCAGAAACGCCACCATCGCCGCACGCAGCACCGGGTCGCGGGGCAGCCAGCGGAAAATCGTGCCCGCATTTTCCCCACGTCCCTTCGGGATTCTGATCTTGATAGTCACGGTTCGAGAGCTTTCTTTGGCGTGAACGGCCTATTGGTGGAACGATTCCTCACTCACTCAGACGTCGGGTTGCCCAAAAAGGTTTGTATCGCGCACTTCCCAGCCCAGCAGCTTCCGAGTTCCATAGTGATCGGTTTGCTACGCAGCAGCCACGATTGGGATGCGTCTATTGTACCGCTACTGCATAAATGAAAAGAGACCCGCAGTACACGCGGGTCTCCAAGCCATTAACAGTTACCCAGGGGCCGGCTTCTACGGATCGGTCACAGCCCAGTAACCAGGCGTCACTAGCGTTATGGGCGAGATTGGCTGGGTAAGAGCGCCAGCGGAACTGACCTGAAGAGGGGCAATCTGGATTAACGCTCCAGCTTGCTCACTGGTGTACACCAGCAGATTCGAGCCTGACTGATCGAACTGTCCCCAATACCCAAGAGTCAAACCATTGCTGAAAGGCGATCCCGTAACGGCGGTGAGTGTCCCCGTGGAGGGATTTAATTCGTAGCCCTCGATGCCGTTATATCCCGTGTTCGTGTCGTTGATGCTGAACGAGTATACAAATTCGCCATTACTGGAAGGCGGCTGAACCGCAATCGTGAACGGCGAAAAGTGCGTTGAAACCGGTGATCCTGAGGTCGGCGAGGCCACTCCCGTACTCTGGTCGATGCTGAATACATACAGGTTCAAGTCATCAAAGCCATTCCAGAACAAATTGCTTCCGCTAGTCCCGAGCAGATACTTCCCGCTAGCATCGCCTTGCACCTCCCACATGTTGATTGAGTTGCCCCCAACGAAGCTACCCGGGATGAACGTTAACACTCCGCCAGCCCCGATCGCATAGGCCACAAAGCCTCCAGTTGCACCACCATGGAGGACGTCAGAGCATACATAGAGAAACCTACCCAATCCATCTGTGGTGAGATTGCCGGGCAGAATACCCGCTCCACCCGTTAAGAACGGCGATCCCGTTGCGGGCGTCAGCGCACCGGTCGTGCCGTTGATGGAATAGACATAAATCTGGTTTGCATTAGTGGAACTGATGAACAGGTAATTGCCGCCTGGATCGGTCGTCATCTGAAAATAATTCGCTGCATTGGAATCCAGGGTGACCGTCATCGGAAAACCGGGTATGACGGTGAGGCCGCCAGTCGCGGCATCGATAGACCACCCGCCAAGCTGTCCCGAAGTTGCGAGAGCCGCGTAGACGAATTGCTTATTGGCTACGGCCATCGCTACGCCCCCGTCGGTGGGCTTAATTTGCGGAGCAGTATAGCCGGAAAGCGTTAGAAAGCTGCCAGCACTGTTACTCAAGTCGTAGCCATCAATCGTACCGTTCGCGCCTGAGCCGCCGCCGGTCTGATCCACCACGTAAATGAAAGCCGTCGGCGGCGCATTACCTCCGCCCCCGCCGCCACCACCGCCGCCGGTGCCGCCGGTGCCGCCGCCACCCAAGCTTCCGGAACCCCCGGGGGTGCATGCCGCCGAACTGCCGAAACCGACCTGCGGGCATCCCGGCGCTCCGGTGCAGCTTGCCAGAAGCAGAATCGCCAGCATCGCCACGAAACTCAGTGCCACTCGAATCAGACTCTTCATGAACTGCCTCCAGCTTTTTTCCCTGCTGCGAACGTTTTGGCTACTTGGCTGAGGAAATGATTGTGCGAATTCAATGTTCCCAGGATCCTTGCCACTCGCGCGCGCGCAGGCGGCCCTGACAGCGAAACACTTTCACCCATCGCGATAGTAAGAGGACGGTAATATGATGGCAACGTTACGAATGTCATTGACCCAGGCGCCCGACACTTAGTTCCCGCGTGATATCTGATTGTGCAATCCGCGAGTGAGAGTCCTCGGATCCAGAGGGCGTCCCGACAAGATAAGAAGGCTGGAACATAAGAAGGCTGGAATCAATGAAGAACGACGCCATACACCTGTTCTAGGTCTCTAAAACGCATCGAGAAGCGCGTCGCGTTGATTGGAGATCATCCGCCAGGCCGCTTTCAATGCCAAAAGTAACTTCCCAGAAAATTCCGACGGCCCAACTTGGGCGCAGATCCCTATTCAGATTTCGACCAGCATTCATGCGCGTTAGCGAGCATTCAACCCTGCCAGCGAGCGCTCGTGGTGACCATCGGACCAGCACCGTCGTTCCTTGCCTCCAAAATTGGAAGCTGCAACCATGCAAATTGAAATCTCGCGGAGGAGTTTTGCCTGTGATGAAACGTATATCGACTGTAAGCTTGTTTCTCGCTGCCATCGCGCTGCTATCGAGCAGTTGCGGAACCTCAGACTACATAAAGTCGCTCACGCTCAGTTCTACTGGGTCCAGCAGCGGAGGCTTTTATAACCTCGCCGGGGTGGATGGAACGCTACAGCTTTCCGTCAAGGCGAACTACAATAGCGGCAAAACTGTCGATGTGACCAACGCTTCAAAGTGGACGGTTGTGCCGCAGGGGATAGACGACAATGGCAACCCTCTGCCGGCCTATGGTCCGACCACGGTGCCCATCAGCGCGACCGGCATGATGACGGGCATAGTACCGATATGTACCTGGACCGACGCCGTCACCGGCACTCCGCCTGCCCCGGCCACCCCGCCGCAGTGGGAATATACTGGCTACTATCAAGTCACGGCGACTTACAGAGAGTTCACCTCACAACCGGTCGGTGTCGGCGTAGGCGTGGCCGTCAGCAACAACGCGCCCGGCTGCGGTCCGTCGTAGTCCAAGGTCGCCTCTCCGCGCTGTTTCACAGCATCTCCGGTGCAGCCCACTCGCGGGCTGCACTTTATTTTTGGACTCACAGTGGTGGGTTCGCGAAACTGAAGCCGTTCAGCTTGGGGAATGTATTCATGTGAGGGGGAGAATGATGGTTGGCCCCGCTCCTTCAGCGCTTGCGATCTTCGCGCCAACCCAAGGCGGAGGTCAGGACCTTAAAGTGAATTGCCGCAACGCCTCCCCAACTCGTTACGCGCTGCCGCACACTCTATCAAGCGCGGTAAGGGAACCTGGGGGCCCTCTGGAGGCCCGTATGGAGGAATGAACCTTGGGAGCAATGAACCGAACCCTGCCACGGCGAACTGATCGAACCCACCGCTTCAGAGTGTGCCCCGGCAAACTAATCTCTCGGGACGAAACCTTTAGAAGCCCTTGTTGCCGCTCGAAGGAGTGAAATGAAGATTGAAGGAGTAACCTGGCAAACTGACTGGAACGCTGTAGTCGGCCGCCACGTACACTGCCGGCAGTCCCGGCGTTCCAATCCGCTGCACCGTTACGTTCTCGGGGGTTAGCACGATTTGATGTTCCTGGGCTTTCTTAATTACCGAGTCGATCAACTCCTGGTCCGTCGTGCGCGGATTCGCTCCGCCCGTCAACGCGACCATCCGCAAGTCATCGGTAAACGAATAATTAGTCAGCTCCGGGGGAATGATCTGAAATCCGGCATAGAGCAGTGCGATAATGATTAGAAACCCGCCAATTGCTTTGAATGTCCCCATGTCCACGATCTGCTCTGCCTGGGACGAGGAACACCTCATCTCGGCCGGCGGAGCAACTCCTCGAAAGATTCCACAATCGCGGTGATCCTAACATCACGCACTTCGCGAGTCGAGCGCAGAACGACCTCCACAGTGCCTTCGGTAACCTTCTTTCCTACCGTGATTCGAAACGGGACACCGACCAAATCGGCATCCTTGAATTTGACTCCCGGCCGCTCATCGCGGTCGTCAAGAATCACGTCGAACCCAGCCGCTTCGAGCCGCTTCGCAATGTCTTCCGCGGCAGCCCGAACGGTCTTATCTTTTACATTGACGGGCGCAACCACAATCTCGAACGGAGCAATCGTGGGCGGCAGCCAGAATCCATTCTCGTCGTTGCCTTGTTCCACGGCCGCCGTCAGAATCCGTTCAATTCCGATGCCGTAACTTCCCATGATGGGCGTTACTTCCTTGCCGTTCTTGTCCAGCACACGCGCACCCATTGACTCGGAATACCGGTACCCTAACTTGAAGATGTGGCCGATCTCTACCGCCGTGTCGATCCGCAGCGCGCTTTCCGCAATTGGGACAAGCTTCACCCACAGTGACCGCGCGCAGATCGGCGTAAACGGTGGGATGGAAGTCCTTTCCAGGCGTCAGGTTCTTCAGGTGATAGTTTTCTTTATTGGCGCCCGCGATCAAGTTGGCGCGCCCCTCGAGCGCCTTGTCGACGAGAAGCACGGGCTTTCCTGCGTCCTTCTTAAAATCATTGGCCCATTCAATTCCAATCGGTCCTAAGTATCCTGCTGGCGACTTGAACAGCGCCCTGATCTCGGTCTCTTCCATGGGCCGCGTAGCCATTCCAACGGCGCCATTCAGCTTCGCCTCGTTCAGTTGATGGTCGCCACGCATCAGCACGACGATCTCGCGTAATTTCGTTTTGCCAGTTTTCTCGTCTTTCTGCTCCGCCATCAGCGCCAAGGTCTTGATCTTGTTCTTCGGCGAGACTCCCAGAAACTTCGCCACATCTTCAATGGTCTTCTGTCCCGGGGTATGCACTTCGAGCGGCTTCCCATCGCCCTCGGCGGCAAGATCCGCAACCGCTTCCAGCTTTGACGTTGCCTTCTCCATATTCGCGGCGTACTGGCATCCGTCGCAGCTCACAATCTGGTCTTCCCCAGCCGGAGTCCGCACCATGAACTCGTGCGATTCTTTTCCGCCCATCGCCCCGGAATCCGCCTCCACCACCATGTACTTCAATCCGCAGCGGTCGAAAATGCGGCAGTAGGTTTCATAGTGCTTCTTGTAAGAAACATCGAGCCCGGCGGCATCAATGTCGAAAGAATATGCGTCTTTCATCATGAACTGCCGCACCCGCAGTAGCCCTGACTTGGGCCGCGGTTCGTCGCGAAACTTCGGCGCGATCTGATACCAGATTTGGGGCAGCTGCTTGTAGCTGCGCAGCTCCTTCAGCGCAATCGAGGTCATGACCTCCTCTTCGGTCATGCCGAGCGCCAGGTCGGCGCCCTTGCGGTCTTTCAGCCGGAAGAGGTTGTCGCCCATGAGTGCCCAGCGCCCGCTGGCTTCCCAAATCTCGCGGGGATGCAGCGCCGGCAAATAAAACTCCTGCCCGATGCGGTCCATCTCCTCGCGCACAATCCCAATGACCTTGTTGAAGGACCGGTTCCCTAAGAACAGATACGAATAAATTCCAGCCGCGAGCTGGCGGATATACCCGGCCCGTACCAGAAACTTGTGGCTCGCGACCTCAGCATCGGCCGGTGCCTCGCGAAGTGTAGGAATAAAGAGTTGTGACCAACGATGCATAACTGTAAGTACCGAATCCCCACAGCGAGTCCGAGTCGCAAAGCGGGCGAAGCCAGCTCAAGCAATGCTGCAGGGGAATTTGTTATTGTAGCAAGAGTCGGAACTCAGTCCGTTAATGCGTTCAGCCGAATGGTGGGATTCCCCTGTGTAGGCGCGGCCGCTCGACGGAAACCTTTATGGCGTTATTTTTGGGAGTGCTATTTGCAGCGGCGATCCTATTATCAACCGCTTCGATTTGGCTCTTCTTTGCAGCCTTAACTGCTCTCTTCCAGAAGGACAACAATTGGCGTCGACGGCTCACGACCTCTGCCCTCAACGCTCTCCCGTTCGCATTCTTAACATTGGTGACGATGCCTTTTTTATTTGCTGGCGCACTCGCCGGCAGGTCTGGTGTTCCCGGGACGAATCAGCTGCCTAATGGCTACCGCCTCATGATTGTCAGCAAAGGAGATCCGGGGTGGGTCTACAACCCTGAAAATGAAAATACTCCCGAAGGGGTTAATTGGAAAAAAGACGGAGTGCCGGGCGTTGTTCTTATCCAGGTGAGCGACGGTTACATTCTTGGGGCGCGCACGAATCGTGGGCCAAGTGGAGGGGCAAATCCTCTATATCCTGTTAATTCTTACTTCTTGCTTGACACCGAAACGCGAGAGATCGTAACCCTTCCTTCACTTCAGAGTCTTCAGACAGCCGCAGCACAACGCGGCATTCAGGTCAAACTCCAGACGTTTTACGAGGGTTATTCGAGCTTTGGATTGATGCGGGTCACTCGTCTTTCCAACACGGCTCTGAAACTTTGCTTTGCTATCTTCCTCGTGCTGCTGGCCGTGTGGCTTTCCAAACTGCGCAGCCTGCGGGCCGTACCCGTCCCGGCATAGACAAACCGCCCTAACTTCCCGCCAGTTGCTTCAGAATTTCCTTTCCCAGCTTTTGCGCCTCGCCAAAAAACTTCTGATACTCGACGAACAGCCGGTTCAAGTCCAGCGATTTATCCGCGGTCAATTTCTTGCGCAGAATCATATCCCGCACATGCACCGGGTTCGGCAGCGTCGCATCTTCATTCAATTCTTCCAGCGCGGTACTGGGATCGTAGTGATACATGGCAAACTCTCCCGAGTGAGTTATTGGATGATTGAGTAATTGTCCAATTGAAAACCGAGTCTCGCTCTTATTCAATTCCTCAACTACCCGATTAAACAACTACCAAAGCCTTACACCAAAGCCTTACACCAAAGCCTTACACCAAAGCTCCGTTCCCCACAGATCGTGCAGATGCACGATTCCTTTCAGTTTGCTTCCTCCATCGACCACCATCAATGAAGTAATCTTCTTTTCTTCCATCAAAGCCAGCGCGGTCGCGGCAAATTCTTCCGGCGCAATCGTCTTGGGATCCTTCGTCATGGCCTCGCTCGCCGTGAGATCCATCACATCCTTTCCCCGCTTCTCCAGCAGGCGCCGCAAATCGCCGTCGCTGATGATTCCTACCAGTTTCCCGCCCTCCACGACCGCTGTCACACCCAACTTCTTGCGTGACATTTCATAAATCACGTCCGGCATTTTCGTCTCGGGCGTAACACAGGGCAGCGCCTCCCCGGAATGCATCAACGATTCCACCCGCGCCAAACGCTTCCCCAACTTTCCGCCAGGATGCAAGTTGGCAAAGTCTTCTTCTTTGAAACCACGTCTTTCACTCAGAGTCACCGCCAGAGCATCCCCCAACGCCAGCATGGTTGTTGTAGAAGCTGTCGGAGCCAACCCGAGAGAACAGGCCTCCTGCGTGATCGAACAATCAAGCGCCACATCGGCCGCCGCCGCAAGAGTGGAACTGGTCCGTCTCGAAGGTGTTTGTGTAGGCACGGGCGACTCGCCCGCGCTCTTTCCAGAAAACTCATCCCCCGTCATCGCAATCAGCGGCACTTGCAGCCGTTTGATCGTCGCCAGCAATTGCAGAATCTCCTCAGTTTCCCCCGAAGCCGAGAGCGCCAGCACCACGTCCCCGCGCACCACCATGCCCAGATCCCCGTGCACTGCGTCCACGGGATGCAGGTACAGTGCCGGGGTCCCTGTAGAACTGAACGTTGCCGCAATCTTCCGCGCAATCAGTCCGCTCTTTCCCATACCGGTGACGACCACGCGGCCGGCGCAGCAAAACAGCAAGTCCATGGCTTGCGCAAACGCTCCTGCCATCGGCCCCGCAAGCCGATCCGCGAGAGCGCGCAAGGCTTCCGCCTCTATACGCACCACGTTCTCGCCGGTATGCTTCATTGCTGAGAATCCGAAACCAAGGATGTTAGCACGCAGACATCCGCAGAGAGCTCGCTACGTCTGGATACGAAAGATGGAATGAGAATCGGCTGACGATCCTTAGAAGTGATCCTCGCCCGCCAGCACTGGCGGTGGCGTTTGCGATTTCTCACCCAGCGCTCCGAGGCCTCGCGCCTGGATCAGCCGATCCCACGGCCCCGCTTGCCAGTTGTCGCGCGTCTTTTGAGCGTGTTTCCACGGAGGCAGCGTCAGCATCAAGTTCCGGGCCGTGGAATGCACATATGGTTCATACATGGATCGCAACTTCTCTAGCTTGTCGCGGCCATATTCGTCGCTTCGCAAGCGCAGCCCCGCCGCTGCCAGCGCTTCCCGCAAATTACTGAGGTCCGCCTGTGTCAGGCGCTCGGCTGCTGCGGGATCGTATCGCGCATTCACCACCTGCGCCAGATCCACTGCCGCGTGCCGCGCCATGGCGAATGTCAACTTCGCCTGCCCCGGATGCACTCCGTCAATCCCGCTCAGCACCAGCGAAGTCACGTCGAGCATCGTCGTCAATGCCCCCAGCCAGGACTGATTACTATGCTGTGAACGAAAAAAACTCAGCACCGGATACGAAATATGACTTTCCAACAATTCTCCCGCCCAGCGTTCCCAGTCCCGCAGAACCTCATCGAGCACTCTTTGATCGACTCCCGGATCTTCCGACCTTCCGGCCAGACGCAGCAGTAACTCCGCCGCCGACGGGGGTGATCCCGCGCGGGAATCCAACATCGAAATCTGAATCTCGCGCCGCGAGAACGACGCGTAGACTACGGGAATGTATCCGATCACCACGCCTAGAAACCCGAAGCCCATCCCCGCTTCCATCACCGAAAGCGCCCGCGACCCTGCCGAAGTCGGGACAATGTCACCATATCCGAGCGTAAAAAAAGTCTCTCCGCTGTGATAAAGGATTCGGCCAAATGTAATCGGCTCCTGACTAAGCTGTTCGTGTCCACCGATCCCGTGCTGCAGCAGAGCAAACCCTAGAATCAGTCCCGCCGCCCAGAAGACCAACAGCAGGATCAGTGACAGCGGGCCGAAATAGCCCAGAAAATTTTGTTGCCGCGAGGCCGTCTTGATGCGCCGGGCAATTCCTCGCCACGGAACCCACGTCCGCCGGTAGAACCAGGCTGTCAGCCTAAAGTGCCGCATCACGCGACGCGGCAACACCACGGTTTCGAACGCATCCAGCAGTACGACCCAAATGATGATGAGGCCGAACACCGTCGTGACAATGCTGCCGTGTGAATGCATAACGGGGCTTCAGACCTCAGGCGTCAGACCTCAGGCGTCGAGGCCGTGGACCAAGTCGTTTTAGGATGCCATGCAGGTCCGGTGGAAGATTACCAGATTCGGAGTACGGTCGCTCACGAACTATTCTTACTGCGGCTTCGACGCTGGGGGCGGCTGCGCGGGCGGCGGCTGCCCCGCCGGCGGCTTCGTGGTGGATGGGCTCGCCGGCTTCTTCTTCCTCACTGCCGGCTTTTTCGGCGGTTCGGTATCGTCCACGACAATCTTTTTGGGCGGAGCCACTGGAATCGCCGCCTGTGCCGTCTTCAAGTCCGCTCGCAGCCGCACGATCTCAGCTTCCTTGGCCGACGACAAACTCTCAATCCGCTGCGCCAACTGCTTGCGCGAGCCCTCAAACGTGCTCAGATCGTTTGCGAGCGACTGAAAATCGTCTTTCGATCCAAACGCTCCCGTCACCTCTACCACATTTCCCAGCACGTCATACAAGGCATCCAGATTGCGGTAAAGTTTGAAAGTCGTGGGCAGATCTTCGGGCTGAACGCGCAATTGCGCGATGATCTCCGGGAGAGCGCCCTGCAGGTTGCGCTGAATAGAATCCACATTCGCCAAGGTCTGTTTCTTCGAGCCGCCGTCCGCCTTCCAGCGTTCAATTCGCAATTTCGCCAGGTCGGCCTGCGTGCTCTTTGCGCTCGCTTCCAGTTGCGACAACATTCCGTTCAACTGCGTTATTGACGCATACGAAACCGGTTGCATAGCTTGCGCGGAAGGAGTTCTGCCTTGCGTAGAATTCTGCTCGGTCGCGGAAGATACCGCCGGCACCGGACCCGATTGGGCCGCCGCGGCCGACGCGCACAATGAAGCTATGCACAACAAGTAAGACAGGCTGGCTAACAGAGAGCTTCGATTCATGGTTTGCAGAGGTTGCGTTCGCGAGCAACAGCATACTACAAGGATCGCCCGAGTGTGGATCAGTGGAATCCCGTGGTCTTGGAACTCGAGTTCTCCTGAACCTGCTCCGCTCGGTGTGCTCTGAGTGGAGCCAGCTTCTGGGACAACGAACGATCTTGCGTGCAAACCGGCGCACTGCGTCCAGATGAAGATTCGACTCTTTACCTGCTGCGGACGATAATTGGAGAAACATGCTCCTGAGACTCCAGCGCATTCAACGTTCCTTAGCGTCCGCACTGCTTTCTGCCTTCATGGTCGTAGTCGCGCTGCCTTCTCTTTCCGCCGGGCAGGATCTTGCTCGCCGCCTCATCCTCAAAGACGGTTCCTATCAGCTCGTCACGAAATATGAAACGAAAGGTAACCGCGTACGGTATCTGAGCGCGGAGCGCAATGAATGGGAGGAAATCCCCGAGTCGCTGGTCGACTGGCCCGCCACCGAGAAGTACGAAAAGGATCGTGCCGCCGGAGCGTCCGTCCCCGAAGCCGTGCAACTCGATAAGGAGGTCGAACAGGAGCGCGAACGCGAAGAAACACTGCTCCCGCAGGTCGCACCCGGACTGCGCCTGCCCGAAGATTCAGGAGTGTTTCTTCTCGACAGTTTTCAGGGCGAGCCGCAGATCGTAGAACTTCAACAGACCGCGGGCGACGTCAGCCGCAACACCAAAGCTAACATTTTCCGTGGCGCCATCAACCCCGTCGCTGGCCTCAAGCAAACCATCGAACTCGACGGCGCCCATGCCCCGATGCAGTCCCATGTGGATGTTCCCTCGCTCTACATCAAAGTGGACGCCGCCCCGGACCACCCCGATCCGACCGCCGCTAAAGATTCCACAAGCGCCGCACAAAGTCCGCAGCAGCCCAGCGTCCCCACCGACCGTTTTCGTATCGTACGCGCGGAGGTCAAAAATGGTAAGCGCATCCTGGGCGATGTGAAACGCCAGGTCACCGGCAAAATCAGCCAGGAGCAGCACCTGGTAAAAACCACCATTACCCGCGTCAGCGGAGGCTGGCTGAAACTCACTCCGACCGAGAGTCTCGCGCCCGGAGAATATGTCCTCGTCGAAATGATGATTCAGGAAGGAGGGAAAGAAGGCATGAACCTCTACGTCTGGGATTTCGGTGTCAACCCCAAAGCCCCCGCCAACGCAAATCCCTGGAGGCCCTCCGCCCCAGAAGCGAAGCCCGGCGCCGCCTCAAGCCCACCTTGAAAATGAAAATGATTTTCCCGCAAACCAAGTAAAAACGAGAGTATGGATTATCAGGAGGTCTGACGTCTGAGGTCTGAGGTCTGACGTCTGAAGTCGGGTTCTATTCCTTTAATGTACCGCGCTGGGCGATCCCGATATTGTCGCGGCTGGAATTTTTCACTACGTACATCATGCCGTCCGCCTGGCGAATCACGTCATGAGCCGTGCGAGCGTCGTGGGGATACGTTGCCAGCCCGATCGATGCCCGCACATTCAAGATTGAGTCCTTCTTCGCGGCAAAAACTGCTGGCCCGCAAACCATCGCGTAGTCGTTTCGCCACCACCAGCGCCTGATCTTTTCCGGTCTGCGGCAGCAGCACCACAAACTCATCGCCGCCATAGCGAAACGCAAAATCAATCAAGCGTAGCTGCGCCTTGATCAAATATCCGATCTCCGCCAGCAGTTTGCTTCCAATTAAATGGCCATGCGTATCGTTGACCCCTTTGAAGTGATCCAGATCGATAAACAGGATGCTGAATTCGTACCCAAAGCGAGACGAGCGATAGACCTCGGTGTCCAGCGTTTTATACAGATGCCGCGCGTTATACAAACCCGTGCAGTCGTCGGTAATGGTCAGTTCCTGAATCTTCTCGACCCAGCGTGCATTCTCGATAGCGATCGCCGCGTAGTCGCACAATGACTGCAGGAAGAACAGTTCGGCATCCTTAAACCGCTCCAGATCCACGTTGACCAGTTGGATCACGCCCAGCACCCGCAGCTTCGATCGCAAAGGCACGCAGATCACCGATCGCGTCTCCCACTTGGTCGTCTGGTCCACGCGGCTCGCGAACATTGGGTCCGCGCTTACATCCGGCACAATTCGCGCCTCCCCGTGTTTTGCCACCCACCCGGCGATGCCTTCGCCCATTTTCAGCCGCACACTCTTCAGCGCTTCCGCTTTGTCGCCCACCGCGATCGCAAAGTAGAGCTCGTCGAGTCCTTCGTCCACCATCAATAACGACCACGTATCGGGACGAAAATATTCCGCCATCTTTTCCATGATGGTCTGCAGAATGGAGTCGAGATCCAGCGACGACGTGAGCGCCTTGGCCACATCGTGAAAGATCGTCAGTTCCTGATTCTGCCGCGTCAATTGAGTGCCGGCCTCAGGCATGCAGTAATACCGTTGTCCCTCGCTGAATCGGATGGTGTTCAAAAAGTATATTCGTCACTTTCGTACACTCGCAATGACCGTTGGTAACTAGTACCGGTAAAGCCAACGCCATCTTGGATCTAGACCCACATTGATTCGCCCGGGCTCCCTGCTTAGGCGTATTCTTTCAGGATGCGGAAGATGCGAGAACCGATTCCACGACTGCATGGCCGGCTCGCGATATTGACCTTTGCCGTTATTCTGGCGGCGGTCCAGGCTGGCCGTGGTTCCGATGCCCAGCCCGTTCCCGTGGTCGATGGCGGAATCGGTCCCTGCTCTGCCGACTTCACCGTGACCGACGCCGACGGCGCCGCTGTCTACGCCGCCAAGATCGCTGTTCACATCTCCTACGGATTCATGTACGCCCGCAAACTCGACCTGGAAGTCGGCACCAACTCCGACGGCAGAGCTGGCTTCACCGGGCTTCCCGAACGCGTGAAGCACGGCCTTTTTTTCGAAGCCTCCGCCGGCGACCGCGCCGCCGAAGCCTTTGACGATCCCGCCAGAACCTGCCAGGCAAAGTTCACCCTCGCCCTTCGTAAGAAACCTTAGGCATCGCCCAAAGGCTTGCGCAGGTTACCCCCGGCTATCACTCTTGGCGATGGCGTACATCCTGCTCTTGTCCTATGATGTTCCCGTCATCATTCGGGCTAGAGACATAGCCCAGGCAGGACAATGTGGGCGAATTCGGAGACAAATTCCGCAAAGCGCGCGAGAAGAAAGAGATCACGCTCGATGACGTTTCCAACGTCACCAAGATTGGCGCGCGCATGCTTCGTGCCATTGAAGAGGAACACTTCGACCAGCTACCCGGTGGCGTTTTCAACAAAGGATTCATCCGTGCTTATGCCAAACATCTGGGACTGAACGACGAAGAAGCTGTCGGAGACTATCTCGCCTGCCTGCGTCAGGCGCAGATCGATGCCCATCAGGTCTGGGAACCGGAAGCATCGGTGAAACCAGGTTCCGCGCAGCACCAGACGGTTCTGGAAAAGCGGCGACCGGCCGACTCCGGCAAATCTGATGTGAAATCGGAATCACCGATACAAGTTGAGGAACTCTCGGATCTGCATCTTCCGCGGGCTGAGCATGTCCGGCCCCCGCGAAAGAATTTCGCCGCGAACAGTGGCGATATTCCGTGGAGAATCCTTGCCGTCGCCGTCGTAGTGGCTGTTCTGGCAGCCATCCTCTGGATACGCCACTCCCACAACGCGCACATGGCACTTTTTCGTTCAGCGCAGGCCCAACCGGTAGCCGTCGCGGCCGACGTTCCCGCTTCCGTACCCGGGCAAGCGCCCGAATCACCGAATCAGTCGCCCAATCCTGCGCTTCCCGATGGCGCGGCAACATCCGGACACCCGTCCGCCCAAAATACAAACACACGTCAGGGCGTTCAATCTACGTTAGCGTCCACTCATTCATCCGGCGCAACGCCAGCGACCTCATCGATCGCCAATTCAACGGAAGGCGCAGAAGGTAATGACGCCACCCCTTCGGCTTCCAATCAGGCGATTCCTAAACCGTCCTCGAATTCTACCGCCCCTCTAAAACTCGTGATCCGGGCCCAGGAAACTTCGTGGATATCCGTTCAGGCGGACGGCCAAACCGTCAGCCAGGAAACTCTTATCGCTCCAGCGCACGCCTCAGTCCGCGCCTCCCGGGAAATCGTAGCCAGGATCGGAAATGCTGCTGGAGTCACCTTCCTGTGGAATGGCCAGGAAATTCCCGCCGACGGCGCCGAGGCCGAAGTTAAAACCTTCGTCTTCGACGCTAACGGCATGCGCGTCATTCCTTCAACGCCTGTCGAAGGGCACTAACTTGCCGATTCTGTATTCGCGAACAACTGGTGGCGACAAGCTCAGCTGAAGAGACGGCTTCCAAAGTTCGGCCACGGCGCTAACTGTGCGCCTCCTGTCAGGCCAGAACGCTGTCCGCTCGTGGACAACACACGCGAAACCGGACACTCCGAATGGCTGCTAACCAATTGTTTCGGCTGACAATTGAATGACTTAATAGCGTGGCGAGCATGGTGACAGAGGTGCGACTTCGTCGTCCATCCTTCTGAGGGATCATGTCAATGCAGACCTTTCTTCAAGACTTCCGCTTCAGCCTTCGCCAACTGCGCAGGAAGTTAGGATTCACCTTCACCGCGGTCATCTCCCTCGCTCTGGGCATCGGAGCCACCACCGCGGTTTTCAGCGTCGTGTACGCGGTCCTGATGAATCCTTATCCCTATGCCAACTCAGACCGCATGGTCCACATGAGGCTCAGCGACAAATCTCAGCACGATATGGGCTTCGGCCTGACCGGCGGCCAGTGGCAGCAAATCCGCAAGTCCCCCGTCGTCGAAGACGCCTTCATGGAGGATGACTGGAGTCTCACCGTCACCGGCCACGATCTTCCCGAAGACGTGCAAGGCGTCTACCTGACTTCCAATGCTTTCAACTTCTTTGGCGTCCCTCCGGTGCTCGGGCGGGGATTGATTCCCTCCGATGCAATCGATGGCCAGGAACCTCAGCCGGTCGCCGTGCTCAGCTACAAATTCTGGCGACGCCACTTCAACGGCGATCCGGCCGTGCTCGGTCAGACCCTGCAATTAGTCCGCAAGAACTACACGATCGTCGGTGTCGCCGCCCCGCGCTTCACCTGGGGCGACGGCGATGTCTACCTCCCGCAAAAAGTTACGCAGGACCCGAAGAAGGCTTTTTACGTTGGCATCCGTCTGAAGCCGGGTGTGACGCATGAAGCTGCGAATGCTGCCTTGCAGCCGTTGATCGAGCAGTTCGCGAAGGAAACGCCGAAGCACTTTCCCACAGGTCATTTCCAATTCCATGTGGTTGGCCTAAACGAACAATTCGTGCACGAACTCGGCGGAACTTTGTCTCTCCTGTTCAGCGCGGTGGCGCTGCTGCTGGCGATCGGCTGCGGAAACGTGTCCATCCTGCTGCTGGCGCGTGGAACGGCACGTCAACATGAAATGGCGATTCGCACTGCAATCGGTGCCAGCCGCAGCCGCATCATCCGCCAATTGCTGACTGAGGCGTTGCTGCTTTCGCTGACCGGAGCCGCGCTCGGAGTGCTCCTCGCTTATCGAGTGCTTGCCGTCATCATCATGCTGCTGCCGAAATATTCCTTTCCTCATGAAGCGGCGATCCAGATCAATTTGCCGGTGCTCGCTTTCAGCGTAGGCGTTGCGCTTTTCACCGGAATACTTTTTGGTTTGTGGCCCGCGCTGCAGCTTTCGCGCCCCGAGGTCAGCCAGGTGATGCAGTCCAGCACGCGCAAGATTGTCGGGATGGTCCGCGGAAACACCACTCACGGCGTCCTCACCGGCGCCCAGGTCGCTCTCACGCTGGTGATGCTGGCAGGGGCGGGAGCGGCGATGGAAGGCTTCCTGCGCCTCATTCATACTCCGCTCGGCTACGACCCACACAATGTCATGTCGGTTGGAATTCCTGTCCATGACGGCGCCTACCCGACCTGGGAGGCGCGCAAAGCTTACTTCGAACAGCTGCGAAACAGGGCGTCCACCGTTCCGGGCGTGACCATGGCCGCAATCTCCACCAACGCCACCCCGCCCTCCAACGGCTGGCAGACAAATATCGAAATCCTCGGCCAGTTGGCGCGCGATGAACAGAAAGTTCGTGTCAACTTTGTGAGCCCTGGCTATTTTCCTATCCTGCGGATTCCGCTTGCACAGGGCAGAATTTGGGACGAGAGCGAAAACCACAATGCGGCGCACGTGGCAGTCATCAACCAGACCATGGCGCGGCTCTATTTTCCGGCCGGCGATGCGATCGGTCATTCTCTGAAAGTGCCTGAGATGAAGGACGAACCTCCGTACACGACTACCGCGTCAGGCGCCGACACCTGGCTGCAGATTGTGGGCATCATGGCCGACAAACGCGATGACGGTTTGAGAAATCCGATTCTCCCCGAAATCTTCGTGCCTTACACCTTGTCAATGCGGGTGTGGACGCAAATCCTGGTGCGCTCCGAAGTGCCGCCACTATCTTTGCTGCATGCCATCGGGGTGCAGGTAAACTCAATCGATCCTGACCAGCAGATCAATGGCCAGGTCGAAGACTTAGATCACTGGATCACCGGCCAGCAGGAATATGAACAGGAACATTTGGTGGCATGGCTGTTCGGTTCATTCGCCCTGTTGGCGCTGGCTCTCGCCGCAGTCGGTCTGTATAGCGTCGTTTCCTATTCGGTCGCGCAGCGCACCAACGAGTTTGGGATCCGTATGGCGCTGGGAGCACAACGTACGCATGTGCTGCGCATCGTATTCTCCTCCACAGCGGTGAGCGTGGGTGGCGGAATCGTGGTTGGGATGCTTCTCACACTCGCTCTGAGTCGGGTCCTGTCGCAATGGGCACAAGGCAGTTCCCGCGATCCGCTGGTACTCTTAGCCGTGACATTTCTGTTGAGTCTGGTGGCTGTCATCGCCTGTTCCGCGCCCGCGCGCAGGGCGGTAAAAGTAGATCCCATGACCGCCCTCCGTTATGAGTAAAGAGAACGAGGCAGAGCAAGAACGGTGAGCCTTGGAAGAACCTGAAGGGACCGCGATTTCACAGAAGAAATGCTCTAGCCCTGGAGATCTAACTCCGGCCCAGCCAATGGTGAGCCTTCATTGGCGCGGGTTATTGCAGACTGGCAAGGATGAATTTCGAACTGTTTCGCGATTGTTTCGTAGTGGCAACCCTGCGGAAATTCAAAGCTCAGGCGACACGCAATGCACTCCAGGAAGCGCCCGGTTTGGGACATCAGGATGCCAATACGATGTTCTGAGCGCGGAGAACTGAAGGAGGGTAAAGTCTTCTTGTTCCCGTCTCCCGCAGGCGAATTGCCGGTCGAATCTAAGCGCGGTTGATTTTGCATGATGAAAGATTTCTCGCCACAATATACACACGACCCCCTCGCGCATACCATGGCCCTTTCGGGCCAAAAGTGTTGAGCCTGCTTGCGGAGTAGGGCGCAGGTAAGGGAATGTGGGGCAAGATCATGGCCTCGGATTGCGATTTGAAATCCACAACACTCCGGCCAGGGAATAGATTCTTATACACCGTATTGGCAACATTTGTCAGTACGATGTCGAACGGAGTGCATCAAAGATAGTGCATGGGATTTTGATCTCAATTTCGGAGTTCCCCGAGGCAATTCGAGCCACTATGCCGACTGTCGGGCATGAACACCTTGGCCAATCGCAAGGGTGCGGAGACTTCCTGGAAAGTTACTGTGAGCCCTGCCGAAGCGTATCCTTCGTAGTTTAGCGATATGTCGGTTGCGGAGAACATTGCGGCGGTGTGCGAACGAGTCGATCAGTGTACGCGGCGCGCGGGGCGGCATTCGGGCGACGTTGCGCTGATGGCAGTGAGCAAGACTCATCTCCCGGAACTCATTCGCGAAGCTTATGCCTGCGGGGTGCGGCTGTTTGGGGAGAACCGCGTGCAGGAATTCGCCAGCAAGGCTGGCGCACTGGCAGACTTGGGGGAAGCCGAGTGGCACATGATTGGACACTTGCAGACCAACAAGGCCGCCAGGGCCGCAGAACTGTTCGGCGCGGTCGACTCGGTAGATTCGGTAAAGTTGGCGGAGAGGCTGAATGCTGGCGCGGGCCCCCTAAATAAGAAGCTGGGGGTGCTAATCGAAATCAACGTTGGTGGCGAGGCGGCAAAGAGCGGGGTCGCGCCGGGTTCGGGAGAACTGGAAGAATTGCTCTTGAGTGCGCCGCGTCTCGAACGCCTGGAGTTTCGCGGATTGATGACCGTACCCCCGTTCACCGATCCGGAGGAGGCCCGAACCTATTTCCGCAAGCTGCGCGAACTCCGGGACACGATTGCTGCCCGCAAAGCTCCCTGCAATTCGCATGGACGTCCTTTCCATGGGCATGTCGCACGACTTCGAAATCGCGATTGAAGAGGGATCGACTTGCGTGCGCCTGGGTACCGCGATCTTTGGGGAGAGAGCAAAAAGATAATCCTGATATGCTCCCCGTTCACGAAGCTCCATCCGGCGTATCTTTCGCCATCAAAGTTCATCCACGCGCCAAGAAGGACGCCATCACCGGTACACTCGGCGCCGCGCTCAAGGTCTCTCTGACCGCGCCTCCAATCGACGGTCGAGGAAACGACGCCTGCATTGAATTCTTCGCCAAACTTTTGAAGGTATCGCGATCTTCCGTTACCATTGCGTCCGGTCAGACTAGCCGGAATAAAGTTATCCGCGTTTCTGGAGTGACCGCCCAGTACGTTCGCGATCGGCTGCGCAGCTGATCGCGGGCGGGGCGCCTGCGCCACACAAACACAGGAGCCACTTTGTCCTTTTCCCAACGCTTCGAGGAGATCCGCACCGGGTTCGAGCAGCCGTTCTGGATTGCCAACATCACCGAGATTTTTGAGCGGCTTGCTTACTACGGCGCGTTTGCATCGCTCGCTCTTTACTTGCAGGAACAACTAAATTTCTCCACCGAGCAGACCGGCACGCTCACCGGCATTTTCGGCGGCATGGTGTGGTTTCTGGCGATTTTCGGCGGGGCTGCAGCCGACCGTCTGGGCTTCCGTCGCGCTCTTTCCGTCGCCTATCTCATTCTCGGCGCTTCCTATTTTCTGATCGGTTCGATCGGATCGTCGTGGCTGGCGCCGGTGCGCAACGCGGTGCCGTTCGGACTGTTTGTCGGCTTCATCCTCGTTCTTCCCGCGCTCGGAGTTTCACTAGTCAAGCCTTGCGTGGTCGGCACTACGGCGCGCGCTTCCAAAGAAAACGTTCGCTCCATTGGCTACTCGATTTACTACACGATGGTGAACATCGGCGGTGCTGCCGGGCCCTATTTCGCTTCGTGGGCTCATCGCCATCTTGGCGTCGAGAATGTTTATCGCGTGGCCGCGCTCAGCGTCTTCGCCATGTTTTTTGTGGTTTTGCTCTTTTTCCGCGAACCACGCAAGACCGGCGATGCGCCTCCGCCTTCCATTGCCACCGTGGCGCGCAATTTCTGTATTGTGCTGGGAAATTATCGACTGGTCTTGCCGGTGTTGCTGATTGCCTTGTTGCTGCGAATCGCGCTTTGGGTGAAACCGGAGTGGAATGTGCCCTGGTGGATATGGATCGGCTTCCTAGTGATTATGCTCGCGGGTATCAGCCGGTTCATGTGGTTCCTCGTAATCTTCACCGGCTACTGGATCGTCTTCTGGCAGCAGTACATCAGTTTGCCCGGCTTCATTCACGGTTACATCAACCCGCACGCTGACGTCGAAATCATACTGGTGGTCGATGGGCTCACCGTAATTTGTCTTACGCTGGCGGTAAATTTCCTGACGCGCAAAATACCCGCGTTTGCCGCCGTGATTCTGGGAACCGTGATTACGTCACTTTCCTGGTTGATCCTTGCCTTCCGGCCAACGATCTGGGGCGCGGTCTTCTCGTTATTTTTCCTGGCGCTGGGCGAAATCATTCAGGCACCGCGCTACTACGAATACATCTCACGGCTTGCGCCTGCGGGACAGCAAGGCACATATATGGGATTCGCCTTCGTGCCGATCGGCATTGGATCGCTTATCGGCGGACCGTTCGGCGGATTTCTGCTGCATCACTTCGGAGAGGAGCAACATCGTCCGACTATGATCTGGTTTTGGATAACTGGAATCGGACTAGCGACAGCATTAGGGCTCTGGGTTTATGACAGGCTGATGCGGCGAGACGCGAGCGCGAGGGCTTGACTTGGGCTCCGACCTCTGGGATGATTCGCCCCTGTTAGCGAATCGGAAGGAGGTTCTATGCCACATTACCTTCAGCAAGTAGCGTATTCCCAAGAAGGATGGGAGGCATTAGTAGCGAATCCGCAAAACCGGATCGAAGCCGTTCGTCCCGCGATTGAGAAACTGGGAGGAAAGATTGACGCTGCGTGGTTTTCCTTCGGAGACTACGATGTCGTTGTGATCGTAGATTTGCCCGACAACGTGAGCGCTGCGGCCATCGCCATGGCGTTTGCCGCGGGCGGAGCCTGTAAATCAGTACAAACCATTCCATTGATTTCCCCGGAAGAAGCCACCCAGGCGCTCAGAAAGGCACGGGAGTGCGGGTATCGTCCGGCGACCGTCACAACACGCGCCGCATAGGCGACGTCAAACGAGAAGATCGAGGCGGCCCCAGGTGGCCGCCTTTTTACAGCTTTCGAATTTCACGTCGCCACGCAAGTCCAGACCAGCGTAAGACTGCGCAGTTTGAGTCGAAGTGCGCTTTGTCATATCCGATGAAGCTTCGCGGACCGCGTGCGAAACACTCCCGAGTCCAGTGAAGCTGAAGATTCTAGCCCCTGAGCTGCCAAACGGCATGATCTGCCGTCTGTAACGGCCGGCGGCAATTCGCCCAAATCATTCCTCTTGTTTACAATAGATGTTTCCTCATGGACCTGGCTGCCATTCAATCTGCGCTGCGCGAACGCAATATTGATGCGTGGCTGTTCTACGATCACCACCATCGCGATCCCATCGCCTACCGCGTGCTCGGCTTGCCTGCGGGCTTGATGGTGACGCGGCGTTGGTTCTATTTGCTTCCTGCCGAAGGCGAACCCATCAAGCTTGTGCACAAGATCGAAGCTGGCCATCTCGATTCCCTGCCCGGCAAGAAACACCAGTATTCCGGCTGGCAGGAATTGTTCGACAAGCTGAAGTCCATTCTGGCAAATCATCGCGACATTGCCATGCAGTACTCCCCCAATAACATTGTCTTCACAATTTCCCTTGTCGACGGCGGGACTATCGACCTGCTGCGTGGGCTGGGCAAGAACGTGGTGAGTGCGGCGGACCTGATCGCACAGTTCGAATCAACGTGGAGCGAAGAGCAGATCCGCTCCCACTTCGCGGCGCGCGACAGCGTCGACTCGATCGTTTCCGAAGCATTTAAAGAAATTGGCAGGCGGGTTCGTAACGGTGGTACCAAGGAACACGAGATCCAGCAATGGTTCGTGGAGGCATTCGCTCGCGAGAATCTGTTGACCGACGATCCGCCAATCGTGGCGGTCAACGCCAATGCCGGCAATCCTCACTACGAGCCTCACGCCAGCCATCCCGTGCCCATTCGCGAAGGCGATCTTATTCTTCTCGACGTCTGGGGCAAGAAGAACACGCCCAACGCGGTGTACTACGATGTTACCTGGATGGGTTTCGTGGGCGGAGCGCCGTCGGGGCGGATGCATGAAATCTTCGAGATCGTGCGCGATGCGCGCGATGCCGGCGTGAAAACCGTCGTCGACGCAATTAAATCGGGACGCCGCATCGCCGGATGGGAAGTGGATCACGCCACGCGCGGGCATGTCCAGAAGGCAGGCTACGGCGATTATTTCATCCATCGCACCGGACATTCGATCGGAACTGACGTTCATTCCAACGGGGCAAATATGGACGATCTGGAAATTCACGACGAGCGGCAGATTCTTCCCAACTCCTGCTTCTCCATCGAACCGGGCATCTACCTGCCGGAATTCGGCGTGCGCAGCGAAGTGAACGTACTGGTGCGCCCCAAGTCCGCCGAAGTGACAGGGAAAATTCAACGCGAGATTGTGAACATCTGAATGGCAAATTCGACGACAGAAAAAAGACTAGGGCAAGCCCAAGCTACCAGCGTGATGTCTGTGGTCGCGCCCGCGGTGGGCTGGCTGATTCCCGGCGCGGGACACATGATCCAGAGGCGCTGGATTCGCGGCTTGCTGCTATTTGTGTCGATTGCCACGCTCTTCGTGCTCGGTCTCGCGATGCAAGGCCGTATCTATAAGGCTAACGGCGGAGACATCCTCGACATTCTCGGCTTCGTCGGCGACGTGGGCGCGGGCGGTCTCTACATTGTGACGCTGGCCATGGACTGGGGCCAGGGCGCTATCGCATTCGCCACCGCGGACTACGGAACAAAATTTATGATCGTCGCCGGGTTGCTGAATTTTATAGCCGTCGCCGACGCTTATCACATTGCCATCGGGAAGAAACGATGAGGCAACCCTCAGCTCTCAGCTATCAGCCGTTAGCCAAAACCTTCTTCCGGAGACTCGCCGAGTGACTATCACTCTCAATCATTTCAGCGCGGCAGCGGTGTTTGCTTTATTCGCGTCGATTGTTTTCGCCATCACCCACCGCGACACCACGCGCGACATGGTGCGCTACGGCCTTTATTGCTTCGTTATGTTTCTAGGCGGCGTGTTCGTCGCGGGCTGGGCGATGTGGGTGTTGCGGAGATAGCCGTATTGACTCGTGGAGACGTAGCTTGCTACGTCTCTGCTTGCGGCGCACCGAATGACGGCCAGAAAGACGTTGCCAGCAACGTGTCTACGATTTACCCCTCCCACACAAACGCATCGAAGATTCTTTTTGATTCGAACTGCAGGCGGCGGTAAAGAGCAACCGCTCGCGCATTCGTCTCCGTCACCGTCAGTGACAGCAGGGCGAATTTTCGCTTGCGCAGATTGCGCTCAGTGGCCGCCATCAGAGATTCACCAATCCTCCGCGAACGATACTCCGGCAGCACGCATACCTGGGTGACATGGCCAACGTCGTGCCGGACGCGCGAGCACAGAATCAATCCGATTAGACTCTTCGCGCTCCGATCCCAGGCAACGAACGATGATTCCGCGTCAAACACGCCGCACCCAGGGAAGCGCACGATGTTGTTCAGAAAGCGCAGCGATCCGCTGAGGGTGTGATACTGGTCGTTGATCTGGGCATCGACGTGGCTGCGATACGCGGCAGTGATCACAGCGGCCGAGGGTTGGTAGTCGCTGTCGGTCCATGGGCGGATTTCAACTTCGGGATGAATGGGATCTTTCTCCCGCTCCGCATTTCCTAACATCAGTGTCATGAACAGGCGCGGGTGCCGCTGGAATCCTGTCTCGACGAACGGGCGCGCCACGGAGTTGGCTTCGTGGGCTAGCAGTTGCGCCTCCACACGATGAATCCCCGGAGACTGCTGTAACGTCTCGATGACATGCATGAGCAACTTCATCTCGACTTCGCTCGGGCTCGGAACCCGGTTGCCGTTGTTGACGTAAAGGTCGCCAATCACTCCCTTGCTGCCCTCATAGACAAAAAACGAATAGCCGAAAACGCGGCCGCGATCGACGGCGGCATATCCCGGCAGGATTTTCGCATCCACATAGCGGAGAATCATCTCCGCCGAACCGGAGTAATCCCATGACAGCTGACGTGCCCAGAGCTGGGTCTCGTCGTCGAGGAGCGGACGCAGGTCCACGGAAGAAAAATGCCTGAGGTCGAGAATTTCCAAAAGTCTCCTGCAGGGGCAACCGCAAATGGGCAGCGACAACCGTCGCGGCAAAATTTTGAGTGTAGTTGGTTTCGCCGACCGGAGGCAAACTGGGCGAACAAGCGGCAGCAACAGGCGGGATGCCCTGAAGGTTCAGGAGCGTCTTAGAGTACGCGGGAATCCCTTGGCGACCTTTGCGATTCAAAATGACTGCATACGGTTATGGCCTAGCCGCGACCCAGTAGTAGTCGACTCCTTGCGGCGCGAAGTGGCCAAGGAACAGCACACGCCGTCCCGCCGTTTGCTTTGCGACGTTGACTTTCCAGGTCGCCGGAGCCACCAGCAGATGTTCCTCCCCTGGGACGTGCCCCGACTCGTAACGCACAGCCGTCTCGTTGCGATAAAACGTTAGACCGAATTCCATCTCGCGGGAAACGCCGTAGACTGCGAGCGGCAATTGATGTGTTTCCACACTGGCGATTGCGATCGCCAACGGACGGGCCGACAGCTTTTGATCGATCGAAGTTGCTCCCAGCCTTAGCACGGCTGCCACCGATAGCACTACCGGAATCAGAGTGACGAAACGCAACATGCGGAGCCGCCACCTGCTGACCAGTGTCAGCGCAATCGCGGCGCAAAGCGTGGACGCGACGATGAGCGCGAAAAGCAAGGGCTGCCCCGCAGGCAGCCGACGCTCATTGACGATGTATGCGATCAAGAGAGATGGAACGATCGGCGCAGTAGCCAACAGCGCATGCAGCAGCACTAATCCCTTCGAGACATCTTTCTGATCTTCCTCTATGAGTTTCCGTCGCAGATAATCCGCTAAAAGCACAGCCCCAGCGGGAATGGAGGGAAGGATGTAGCCAGGCAGCTTCGATTGTGAGAAAGAAAAGAACGCAACCGGCACGATCAGCCAACAGCAGGCGAACATGCTGAACTGCCATTCGAGATCGGGTTCAGGCGAAACCAATCTTCGCTCGGCCAGCCAGATTCGCACCGGCTGAACCATCGCAGCAATCACAAACACTGTCCACGGCAAGAAGGCGACCGCCGTGACGGGAAGGTAATACCAAAAAGGCTGGCGGTGATGATACAGATCGCTCGAAAAGCGCTCTAGATTGTGCTGCAGAATAAATTCGCGAAAGAATTGCGGATTCCGCATTTGCACGGCAAAGTACCAGGGCAGCGCTATCGCACAGAACAGGAGTATCCCCGGCAGCCAGAATGTTCTTAATACGAGGCGAGATTCGCGGACTCCTAAGGCAAACAACATAATCACGGCTGCCGCAAGAAACGGTGCCACGGGGCCCTTGGCCAGCATGCCCAACGCCATGAAAACGTAGAACAACGCAAGATAGACTCTCTTTCCACTCTCGCGCCAGGCCCACCATGCCAGCATACCCATCGAGAACGTCGCGGCCAGTGCGATGTCCATGGAAGCGGCACGCGCGTAGCCAATCACTCCGGCGCAGGAAGCTGTCATAAGCGCAGCATCCACTTCCACGCCCCGGCGAAACTTTCGAAAGAAAAGATAAACGAAGATGACGAGCAGCGTCGCGTCAATTGCCGCGGGAACTCGTGCGGCGACGTCACTCACCCCGAACGCCGCAAAGACGGCCATAGCCTGCCAGTAATAGAGTGGAGGCTTCTCCAGCCAGGCCTGCCCCCCGAGCGTCGGCGTGATCCAATCGCGGCGTTCGAGCATCTCGCGCGCCACCTGCGCGTAGCGCGGCTCATCAGCGCCGATTAAGCCGAACTGTCCCAAGCCGTAGAAGAACAGAAACGCACAGAAACCTGCCATCAGCAACACATCTGTGCGGGTCCGAGTCGTCATGGGAATTTCAGATTTTAGAATTCAGATTGCAGATTTGAAACCCGCGTCCGCAGACGATTGGCTCTTCAATCTGCAATCACACATCTAAAATCTGCAATTATTTGTCTATTGTACGGAAGCATCGCCGCGAAGCTGGGAAAGAACCTGGCGTATAGCTGCGGCGAGAGGACCATCCACAGAGCAACCGCTGGCGCATTCGTGCCCACCTCCACCGAAACTTTCGGCCACGTGCGCGACGTTCAGTCTACCTTTGCTGCGAAGACTTACGCGGTATCGGCCCTTCGGCAATTCCCGAAAGAGTGCTGCAACCTCGACGCCTCCAATGGATAGTACGTAATTCACCAACCCTTCGCAGTCTTCTTCAATCGCCCCGCAAGCTTCCATCTGCTCGTGCGTCACCCAGGCGTACCCAATGTTTCCTTCCAGGCTGAGATTGCGAAGGGCCTCGCCAAGCAATCGGATCTTGGCCACTGAGTGAGCGAAATAAATTCCGCGAGCACAATGCGCCGGATCCGCCCCCGCCAGCACTAGTTCGCGGGCCAGAGCGAAAGTATTCTCATTCGTACCTTGAAACATGAACGAACCGGTGTCCGTCATGAGCGCCGTGTACAGGCAGGTCGCAACTTCTGCAGAAAACTTGACGCCAGCTTTGCGGGCCAACCGAAACACCATTTCGGCCGTGGCCACAGCATGAGGATCGATCCAATTGACATGGGCGAACGGTCGTCCGCTGACATGATGGTCGATGCTGATCAGAAATCGATTTTCCAAACCTTCAAGCCGCGTACGGTGAATGCTGTCACATTCAAGAATAATCGCCGCTTCGTAATTACCTCTGACTTGACTCGACTGCACCACCTCGTCCGCAAACGGAAGCGAACGGTAGACGCGGGGCACGCCATCGTGCAGCACAACATCGGCCTGCTTGCCCATGGCGCGCAGAATCTGGCAGCAGGCCAGCGCCGATCCGACTGCGTCGCCATCGGGCCGGGCGTGCGACGTCAGCACGAATCGTTCGTGCTCTCCGATCTGACGGAGTACGTCCTCGAGCAAGTCACTACGCCTTTTTTCCACCGGGTTCCTTGAGCGCCTTGCTTCGTTTTTTGGCCCGCGCCAACAATTCTTCGACTCGGGCCTTTTCCTGTTCCGCGCGGTCTAACCGGAAATACAACTCCGGCGCACGTCTCAGCCGCAATCGCTCGACCAATTCGTGCCGGATATATTCGCGCGCCGCTTCCAGGCCCTCCAGGCTCTCGTCCGCATCCTCATCATCGCCTTCCACATTCACCCAAACCTGCGCGGAGCGGCCATCGTCGGCGATGTGGACCGCCGTCACGCTGACCAATCCAATGCGCGGATCGGCTAATTCGCCTTCGACCAGCGTTTCGATCTCCTCCCGCAGGGCTTCGCCAACCCGCCCGCGATGATATTTCAGTCCCGCGCTTCTCCACGAAACCGCACCTCAGGTAAAACGGATGAGAATATCAGAAAATCGACCGGCCCGTGTGTCCTCCGGAAGCGCTATTGTCGCGTGCTTTGGGGAAGAGCGATAAGTACGGAGGTAACAACATGTTAGGAGAAAGTCGTTGCTCGTGAGTCGCTGGCGAAATCGCTGTCCCAAGCCGTGCCAATAACCGGCGGACAACCCCTTCAGAGGTACTCAACAAATGAATCTGCGACTTCCACGCCGTGGTTATTGGCGATACGCGTGGCCGCGCGTTCCACGTTTTTCATCAGACCATCGAGATAGTCGCGTGAATTGGAGATGCTGACCACGCCGATGGTGGCGCGATTCCACAGTTCAGCGGCGTCGAGTTCCGCGACCGCAACGTTGAAGCTGGTGCGCAGCCGGTCTTTCAGGCTGCGCACGACTTTGCGCCTGTCCTTGATCGATTGTGCAGCTTCAATGTGGAGTTCGAGAGTTAGGAAGGCGATCATCAGTCGTTGGTCCTTCGTCGTTGGTCGTTCGCAAGAACCGTGGACTCGAACGGTTTTGCCAACGACTAAGGACAAACGACCAACGACGGTTCTAGGCCATTGCTTCCGCGGCAATCCGCTCAGTGGCAAAGGCCTCAATCACATCGCGCGCTTTGATGTCGCCATAGTTCGCGATGGAGATGCCGCATTCCATGCCGTTGGTGACTTCTTTGGCGTCGTCCTTGAACCGGCGGAGTGAGCCGATCTTGCCCTTGAACACGACTACGTTGTCGCGCAGCAGGCGGACTTCGGAGTCGCGTTTGATCGAGCCATCGAGCACGCGGCAGCCCGCGACCGTGCCAACCTTCGGAATGCGGAAAGTTTCCAGCACCTCGGCACGGCCCTGATACGTTTCCTTGATCGTCGGTTCAAGCAGGCCGGTCATGGCGCGCTTGATCTCGTCCTGCAGTTCGTAAATGATCGAGTGCAAGCGGATGTCGACTTCTTCCTGCTCCGCCAGTTCCTGCGCCTTGCGCTCCGGCCGCACGTTAAAGCCGATAATGATGGCATTCGACGCCGACGCCAGCAGGACGTCGGTTTCCGTAATGGCGCCCACACCCGAACGCAGCAACTTCAGCCGCACCTTCTCGTTCGAAAGCTTCGACAACAGATCGCTCAGCACTTCCACCGAGCCCTGCACATCGCCCTTCAGAATGATATTCAGTTCCTTGGTGCCGGCGGTCTTGATCTGTTCCGCCAGTCCTTCGAGCGAGACGCGAGAACTCTTGGCCAGCGCGGCTTCGCGGGCTTTCTGCTCGCGATATTCGGAGATGCCGCGGGCCTTATCGCGATCCGCCACTACCACGAATTGGTCTCCCGCCTGCGGCAGACCTTCCATGCCCAGAATTTCAACGGGCGTAGACGGTGGGGCCGACGCGAGCGCCGCGCCGCGATCGTCGAACATGGCGCGAATCTTGCCGTATACATTGCCCACGACGAAATTGTCGCCGGCAATGAGGGTGCCGTTCTGCACCAGCACGGTGGCCACAGGTCCGCGGCCTCGATCGAGTTTCGCTTCAAGGACCACTCCCGTCGCAGCGCGTTCCGGAGTCGCTTTCAACTCGGCAAGATCGGCGACCAGGCAGATCATTTCCATCAACAGGTTGAGATTCGTTTTCTTCTTCGCGGAAACGTCAACGAACACCGTTTTGCCGCCCCACTCTTCGGGGACTAGCCCGCGATCGGCGAGCTGTTTCTTCACGCGGTCGGGCATGGCATCCGGCTTATCAATCTTGTTGACGGCGACGATAATGGGAACCTCAGCGGCATGGGCGTGATCAATAGCTTCAACTGTTTGCGGCATGACCCCGTCATCGGCGGCCACCACGAGCACAACGATGTCGGTCGCCTTCGCGCCACGCGATCGCATGCGCGTAAACGCTTCGTGACCCGGCGTATCGAGGAACACGATCTCGCGCCCGTAGGCCGGAGACTCTTCATCGGTGATTCGAACTTTATATGCGCCGATGTGCTGGGTAATGCCGCCAGCTTCGCCTTCCGCAACGGCAGTCTCGCGAATCGAATCCAGCAGCGTGGTCTTGCCGTGATCGACGTGACCCATGATCGTGACCACTGGCGGACGTGGCGTGACTTCGATAGCGGATTCTTCTCCGCTCCCTGCGGCTGCGTCAATATCTTTCGAGGCCTGCTCTTCGAAAGTGATCACGTTAGTCTCAGCTCCGAAGAAGCGCGCCACTTCGCTCGCCAGTTCGGCGTCGAGCGTCTGGTTAATCGTTGCGAAAACCCCGCGACCCAGCAGTCGGGAAATCAAATCCTTCGCGCGAATGTCCAGCTTCTCTGCAAGATCCTTAACGCTAATGCCTTCCGTGATCGTGATGTTGCGCGTGATCGGCATCGGCTCATTCGACACCACCATGCGCGGCGGTGGCGTGTAGCCCTTCATCGGGCCTTCTTTTACTCCACGCGGAACATAGCGTTGGCCGGGCCGGCGAGCGGGAGCGCCGGGACGACTGCCGGGGCGAGTTGGACCAGGCGGCGGCAGCCCCGGACCAACACCGAGAGGACGCGCTCCCGCGGGCGCCTGGCGCGTCGGATGCATCGGACGTCGCTCGCCCGGGCGCAGCGGACGCGGCGGACCTCCGCCCGGAACCTGGGGACGCGGGCGTTGAAAAATCGGTTGTCCCGGCACTGGACGCCCGGGCGCGGGTCGCATCGTCGCTGTCCCCGCAGGAGCGCCTGCCTGTGCAACCGGGGAGATCGGACGCGGCGGCGGAGCTTTGTAAACGGGACGCGGTCCGGTCTGCGGAACAATCATGCGCGGCGCGGGAGGCTGCGGCGGACCCGCCGGCGGCGCGAGCGGACGTGCCACGATCGGAGCCTGAGGCGCCATCGATGGTGTAGGAGCAGGCGCTGTCGGCGCCGGAAACTTCATCGCAGGAGGGGCCGGAGGAGTTGCCGTTCGTACTGGCGCAACAACAGTCGAAGTCGTTGAAGCTGCAGTTGGAGTCGCAGTCGGAGCGGACCTCTCCGCCGCCGGGGCGACCACCTCTGGTCGTGCAGCAGGCGGTGGCGGCGCAACCGTCGCCGCGGGAATCGCTGGCGAAGCGGCAGAGGGCGTTGGTCTCGTGACTGGGGGCACAACCGCGGGCTTGGACGCGACAGGAGCCACTGGCGGCCGAACCGGAGCCGTGGCCGCTTCCTTCTTTTGCGTGATGGCCTTCAGCACATCTCCCGGCCGGGAGATGTGCGACAAATCAATCTTAGTCCGGATTTCTTCTTCGCCGCGCAACGCCCGCGCGGAACGGGCAGACGGGGACTGCGCTTCGGACGAGCCGCGGATGTGGGCCCGTACCTTTTCCGCCTCATGCTCCTCGAGCGAACTGGAATGGGTCTTCTTCTCCGTCACCCCGACGATCGGTAGAGCGTCGAGAATGGCTTTACTTTTGACTTCCAGCTCCCTGGCGAGATCGTTGATTCGAACCTTGCTCATCCGGCCTTTCTTGTACTCCGCGTTGGCTTAAGTCTTCATCGCATCCTCACGGAGTCCGCGTCCTGCACCCGCACGCCAGCGCAGATATCCGCGCGACGTGCCATCTCTGTCACAAAATAACTATTCAGTTTTTTCGGGAGCGGAGCCGTCTTCTGGCCCGCGCTCTTCTTTTTCGTCCGAGGCGGCTTCGGCTTCCGCCGTCGCCTCAGGAGCCGCCGCCTGTTCTTCCGCGGCAACTTCGCCGTCCGCCGCTTCAGCGGCAGCTTCCGGCGCAGCTTCTTCCGCCACACCTTCACCCTCTGCGATCACGCCCTCCGCCGGGACTTCCCCTTCGGCGGCGCCCGCTTCCAGGCTCGCAAAGTAATTATTCACCGCGAGACTGATTTTTTCCACCGTTTTAGGCCCAATGCCCTCGATGGCCTCAAGCTGTTCCGGCGTCATATCGGCAAGCGCTTCCACCGTGGTTACGCCGGCGGCGCTGAGCTTTTCCACCAGCCCTTCCCCTAGTCCCGTGACATTTTCGAGCGGAGTCGATGCCTGCGGTGCCATCGCCGCCATCTGCAGTTCGACTTCCTGGCGCTTCTCTTCTTCGCTCTTAATGTCGATCTTCCAGCCGAGCAGCTTCGCGGCCAGGCGAACGTTTTGCCCTTTCTTGCCGATGGCGAGAGAAAGCTGACTATCGTCGACCACAACTTCAAGATGTTTGTCCGCGCTGTCGACCACGGTGACGCGGCTCACCTTCGCAGGCTGCAGCGCTTTTTCGGCGAAAGTCACCGCATCTTCGTGATATTCGATGATGTCGATCTTCTCGCCGCGCAGTTCGCGGATGATCGACTGCACCCGCATTCCCTTCATGCCGACGCAAGCGCCCACCGCGTCCACGTCCTTGTCCTTGGACATGACCGCGATCTTGGTGCGCTCACCGGCCTCGCGGGCAATCGCGCGGATCACGACCGTTCCGTCGTAAATTTCCGGAACTTCCGTCTGGAACAAATGTTGCACCAGGTCGGGCGCGGCGCGCGAAACTACAACACCGGGGCCCTTCGAAGCTCGTTCGACGCGCGCAATCACCACCCGCACGCGCTCCGCGATAGCAAACGATTCCAGCCGCGACTGTTCCTTGCGGGGCATGCGAGCTTCCGCCTTGCCGATGTCGAAAATCACGTCGGGACCCTCGACGCGCTTCACCGTGGCGTTGACGATCTCTCCGACGCGCCCGATGTATTCGTTGTAAACCGTATCGCGTTCCGCTTCGCGTACCTTCTGGAAGATTACCTGCTTCGCCAGTTGCGCCGCGATGCGCCCCAGAATGCCTTCGGTCACCTTCGGAATCTGCAACTCGCCGCCAACTTCGAGAGCGGGATCGACCTTGCGCGCATCCTCCAGAGTGATCTGCAGATTCGGATCTTCCACCTGCTCCGGAGTCTCCACCACGGTCTTCACCGCGAAGGCATTGATCTTGCCGGTTTCTTTGTCGAGCTTGGCGCGCAGATTTTCCTGCGACTTGTAGTATTTGCGCGTGGCCATAACAATGGCGTCTTCCACCGCGCTGACCACAATCTGCGGATCAATGCCTTTTTCCCGGCTGAGTGCGTCGATCGTGTTGTAAAGCTCGCTAGCCATAAATAAAGTTTCAACGTTTCAAGGTTTCAAAGTTGCAAGGTTACGTTGAAACCTTGAAACTTTGAAACCTTACAACTCCGGCACCAGATTCGCCTTCTCCACGTTGGCGAAATCAATTTCTATCTTCTCGCCTGCTGCCGTGCCCATCTTCTTGCGGGACTTGTGACTGGCCACGCTCAAGTCCAGCGTGAGCCGACCGTCCTTGAAACTTTCCAGCCGTCCTTCAAAGTGGCGGTTATTGTCCACCGGCTGCCGGGTCGTCAATTTCAGGCGGCTGCCGGTGAAGCGGTTGAAGTCCGCGGCCTTGATCAACTTCCGATCCAGCCCCGGCGACGAAACTTCCAGCGTGTACGATCCCGGCATCACATCTTCCACGTCCAGAATCGTGCCAAACTCGCGGCTGAAGTTCGCACAGTCTTCGTGCGTAACCCCGGACAGCGGATCGTTCATCTGAGATCGGCCCGGCCGCAGGCTTATCCAAAAACACCCGCAACATGCGCGCCTTGCCACCGCCGAGGAACTCGATTTCGACGATTTCGAGCCCGCTGGAGGCGGCCACCCGCTCCGCGATTTCCCGCACACGTTCAACGTCAAGTGCCATGAATCAAATAGCTTACAGGCCGATGGCTGCACCACCCGAAGGGCCCAACTAAAAAGTGGGCTTGCGCCCACTGGTGTGCTTCGCCAATTGCCGGTACACAGCAGTTCTCAGTTCTCTAATATACGCCCGTGAGTGCCAAAAGACAAACCGCGGCAAATGGCGCCGGGCAACGAGAATCTTAAACGCCATCACATTGTCATTCCGACAGCGCGTGCTTTGCTTCACGCGGGGAGGAATCTCAGTCACCTCGGCTGCGTGGCGATAGCCATGGAAACGTTACCGTGATTACGGTTATGACTCTCTCCGACGAGATACCCCATTTGCCTCAATCCCCCGCCGTCTCTAGAATGAGTAATCACCGCCAGAGAAACTTATGATTCATTTTCCCGTTCCTGAGGCTCTTACTTTCGATGACGTCCTCCTGCTGCCCGCCCGGTCCGATGTAATTCCCGCGCAGGCCAGCACTCAGACGCAGCTCACGCGCAACATCAGCCTCAACATTCCCGTCGTGAGCGCCGCCATGGACACGGTGACCGAATCGCACATGGCAATCGCGCTGGCGCAGCAGGGCGGACTCGGAATCATTCACCGCAATCTGACCATCGAGCCAACAGGCCAACGAAGTCGACAAGGTGAAGCGTTCGGAAAGCGGCATGATCGTCGACCCTGTAACCATGTCAGCCACCGATCGAGTCAGCGACGCGCTTGAGGTCATGCGCAAATACAAAATTTCCGGCGTCCCCATCACCGATCATGGCAAGCTGGTCGGCATTCTCACCAATCGCGACCTGCGCTTTGAAACCCGCTTCGATATTCCCATCGATAAAGTGATGACCAAGAAAAATCTCATCACCGTGCCCGTGGGAACCACGCTCGAAGAGGCAGAAAAAATTCTTCATGAGCATCGCGTTGAAAAACTTCTCGTGGTCGATGACAAGTACAACCTCAAGGGCTTAATCACAGTTAAGGACATTCAGAAGAAACTGAAATATCCCAACGCCGCCAAGGACTCACAGGGCCGTTTACGCGTAGGCGCGGCCATCGGCGCAACCGGAGATTTTCTCGAGCGCGCGCAAGAGTTGGCCGAAGCCAAAGTCGATGTGATTGCCATCGATAGCGCGCACGGCCATTCCACAAAAGTTCTCGATGCGGTGAAACTGGTGAAGTCGAAATTGCCGCACCTTGAATTACTCGCCGGGAACGTAGCGACTTTTGACGGCGCTTGCGAGTTGACTCGGGCCGGTGCGGACGGCATCAAGGTAGGCATCGGGCCCGGATCGATCTGCACCACGCGGGTCGTAACCGGCGCCGGAGTCCCGCAGATCACCGCCATCGCCGAGGCCTACCGCGCTACGAAGGATTCCGGCGTCCCCATCATCGCCGACGGCGGCATCAAGTATTCCGGCGACGTCACCAAGGCGCTGGCAGCGGGCGCGAGCGTCGTCATGATCGGATCGCTCTTCGCCGGCACCGACGAAAGTCCCGGCGAATTGATTCTGTATCAGGGCCGCTCATTCAAGTCGTATCGCGGCATGGGTTCGATCGGCGCCATGGCTCAGGGATCGAGCGAACGCTACTTCCAGAGCACCGAGGGCGATTCCTCGGCCGCAGTCTCCGCCTCCGACGGCGATGCCAACCGCTTGGCCAAACTCGTCCCCGAAGGGCATTGAAGGACGCGTTCCCTACCGCGGTTCCGTTGCGATGATCGTCCACCAGATGGTCGGCGGATTGAAATCCGGCATGGGCTACTGCGGTTGCGCCACGATTCCCGAACTCCTACAGAAGACACGCTTCGTACGCATCAGCGGCGCCGGCCTGCGCGAAAGCCACGTCCACGACGTAATGATCACCCGCGAGGCTCCCAACTATGCCATCGAGTAGAACTGTCCTTTCTCCCGCCGGAAAAACAATTGAGGGTGCCCGATCTCGCGTTTTTTGCGAAGGGTGGGGATTTCAACACTGCGAGCACTACACTCGCTTGAATACCGACCGCCACCGTATTCTGAAAGCCTGGATCGCCGCAATTCTGTGGCTGATCGTCATTGCCATTGAATCGACCAACCTCGCATCGTCGAACAACACCAGCCGCATCCTCTATCCTCTGCTGCATTTTTTGTTCGGAATGGATCTCGGACACTTCGAACATTTGCACTTCTACATTCGCAAAGGCGGACACGTGTTCGGTTATGGCCTGCTGAGCGTTCTGCTTTTTCGCGCCTGGCGCGAAACCCTGCCCGGTCTTCAACAGCGCCAGGTGGACTCTTCGGTGGGCGACTCTTGCCGTGCTAGGAACTGCTGTGGTCGCCAGTCTGGACGAATGGCACCAGAGCTTCATTCCGTCGCGCACCGGAACACCTCGTGACGTTCTGCTCGACACCTGCGCCGGAATCGCCGCGCAGGCCCTAGTCTTGCTTTACTATGTCAGCTCTCAAAAACTTGCCAGGAATCATAGCCAAAGTGAAGTTGTCCGCGTCAAACAGAACTGAGGGGCGAGTCAGCCGGGGTCACGGTCCGTCTCGCGTGGTAGCTTCTCAGGGACAATTCTCCGATTCGAAAGGAGATTTCGAAATGCCGATCTATCAGACTGGTGGATATCAGGTCAGACTGTCGGGAGTGGACAAAGTCAAGCAGGCCATCAAAGAGTTCGTCGCTTATGTGAAAGCCAATGAACCTGGCACGCAGATGTATCTCGCCTGGCAACAATCAGACGATCCAACTCGCTTTCTACATTTATTCATCTTCGAAGATGAGGTCGCACAAATTCGTCACGGCCAGTCCGAGGCGGTAAAGCGATTCGAATCCATTTACACGCCCGAGTTGGTCAGCGAGGAAGTCGTCTTCACCGATTACGAAATGATTGCCGGCAGGCGGTGAGCCTTGCGGGGCGGCCGGACCACCAGTAGCATCGCTGAGACCGCGGCCAGTCCCGCGGAAAAATAAAATGGAACTCCCGCGCCATAGTGCTTCCACAGTTCTCCGGTGATCAGGCTGGCCGCAAGCGTGGCTACACTGGTTACGAAGAAATAGACACCCAGCGCTCGCCCGCGCACTTCCTGCCCAACGGTCTCAACCACCAGTGCCTTCAGCACCGGCTGCGTCAGGGCGTAATACAGTCCGTAGACCGCCATTGCGATCCATATCGCAAGTGTGGATGGAGCTCGAGCGAACACAAAATAAACCGCAGCGAAGATAAGGTAGCCGCCAGCCGCGATCCAGCGCCGCGAGAAATGGTCGCTGAACCATCCCGCTGGCCACGACCCCAGCGTGTAAGTGATGTTAAATACCAGCCCCAGCAGCGGCGCCAGCGCCACCGCGATGCCGACGTTCTGCGCCCTCATGACCAGAAACATGTCGCTGGAATTCCCCAGCGAAAACAAAGTCACCGCGATCAGAACCATGTAGAACGCCCCTGGCAACCGTTCGCCTGCTCGCGTAGGAACAGCTCGCGTAGAGACAGCCGGCTCGGCTGTCCTTCCGGCGGGCTCGCTGGAATAGCTTCCGGATTTCTCGGCCGAGGTTCGCATCGGATGCCCGCTGTTTGGTCTCGCGAATGCCGAACAGCGCCACCATCACGCACAGCGCACCCGGAATGGCAGCAGCCCAGAACACGCCGCGGATTCCGTAACGCGCCAGCAGGATGAGCGCGGCCAGCGGCCCCGCAATCGCGCCCGCGGAGTCCATCGACTGAATCAGACCGTAAGCCGATCCCAGCTTCTCCTTGGGCACCGATTCGGCGACCATCACATCGCGCGGCGCTCCGCGCACTCCCTTGGCCAGCCGGTCGCTGAAGCGAATCAGCAGAATGTGCCACCACGCGGTCGCGAGCGCCAGCAAGGGCTTAACCGCGTTGGCGACGGCATATCCCGCGACCACCAGCGGCTTGCGGCGGCCGATGCGGTCGGTTAGATATCCCGAAAAGAGTTTCGCAAATGACGCAACGCTTTCCGCCACTCCCTCGATCAACCCCAGCTGTGCCGGCCCCGCGCCCAGCGAAACCAAAAACGCCGGCAGCACCCAATACGCCATCTCCGTGGCCGTGTCGTTCAGGAATGAGGTGATGCCGAAGGCATAGATATTGCGGGCAGCGAAAGGTTGAACCTCAGAGGAGTGCGCTGACATAGAAAGGTTTTACCACGGATGGAATCCGGCTTAGAACATCGCAGTGATAAAAGCTGAGAGCTGACAGCGTAAAGCTGTTTTTTCAGTACATCGCGTCGTACTTAGTCACAACCCAATCGCCGCTTTTGTGCTCAGTAGTAACGGTAAGAAGTTCCTGATAGGTTCCAGCCTGCCCGGGCGCGTTCTCGCGCGTCCCACGGTAGTGAAGAATGATCAATGGCGGGGTCTCTTCCCATTCCACAAGTTCCCACGAAAGCAGGGGATGCTGCGCCTCAGACTTGCAGATGAAATGAGCATACTTCTTGTGATAGTCGTGTTCCCACTGGGCCAGCAGATCGTCGCAATGTCCGTCCCGCAACTCGCGGATGAATTTGTTCGCCGCATGTTCGGTCGAGCGGTCGCGCAACGGATTCATCTTGATGCTGACCGGCAGTCCCGTCAGCGGATCGTGATCTTCCGACCGTGCCAGCACCGGCCCCTGATTGCTCAGCCACCAGATATAGCCGACAAACACCAGCACCAGCAGAGTTCCGGCACCTACGGCAATCCCGATTTGTGTGCGGGTGAAGGCCATTTCATAGAGTTTATGGAGGGGCTTAAAACAAGGAAAGATTACTGTTGGAAGACGCGGACGTACATGTACGAGTGGGGTTTAGAAACGCGGACAAAAAGCAGATTCCTCCGGGGCTTGTTGCCCACGTCGGAATGACAAGTTGACCGCTCAATGCGTGACTAATCAATGCATGACTCAAGAGGAGACAAAAGAAAGGGCACAGCTTTTGCCGTGCCCCTGCAAAAAAAGCCCGAGCAACTACTCTTTCTTGTCTTCGTCCTTGACGGGCTCGACACCGCCGTCATGCTGCGCCTGCGCCTCAGCATCTTCCATGGCTTTTTTGGCCTCAGCAGCCTTCTTGGCGCGAGCTTCGGCGCGCTTCTCTTTCTTTTCGTCGAGAATTTTCTCGCTGCCCAATAGTTCGAGGAACGCCTTGTCGGCGCCGTCGCCCTTGTTCCAGTGAGTGCGGATGATGCGCGTGTACCCGCCTTGGCGATCGCCGAAACGCGGCCCCACGGTATCGAACAGCTTCACCACGGCCTCATCGGTCATCAAGTACGCGGTGGCCAGGCGCCGCGCGGCAAGATCGCCGCGCTTGCCGAGCGTGATCATCTTCTCGACGATGGGTCGAGCGGCCTTGGCCTTGGGAACCGTGGTCTCGATGCGCTCCTCCACAATCACCGAGGTGACCAGGTTGCGCAGCAGCGAGCGCCGGTGCGCCGTGTTCCGTCCGAGTTTGTAGCCTGCAACTTTGTGACGCATGAGAACCTCAGGGGCTAGAGCCCGCATTTTTTCAGCCGAGGACGGCACGGCTGAAGCCGTGCCCTTCCCCAAGATTCGTTTCGCCGAGTTTCTTTGAAACCTTGAAACCCTGAAACGTTGAAACCTTGCTTCCTACAGCTGGTCGTCCGGTCCGTAGGCGGAAGCCGGCAGGACCAGGTTCGACGTCGGCCCAGGCACGGCATTGCCGTGCTCGTCGATCTTCATGCCTAGACTCAGACCCATCGAGGACAGAATTTCCTTGATCTCGTTCAGCGACTTGCGCCCGAAATTCTTGGTCTTCAGCATTTCGGATTCGGTCTTCTGCACGAGTTCGCCGATGGTCTGGATGTTCGCATTCTTCAGGCAGTTGTAGCTGCGCACCGAAAGCTCGAGCTCTTCCACGGAACGGTTGAGGTTCTCGTTGTGAATCTCGGGCTTGCGATCGTCCGACGACGACGTGCCGGTTTCGATTTCTTCCTCGAAGTTGATGAAGATGTTCATGTGGTCCTTCAGCAGCTTCGCCGCCAGCCCGAGCGAATCGGCGGGCGTGATGGAGCCGTTGGTCCACACTTCGAGCGTCAGCTTGTCGTAGTCGGTGATCTGCCCGAGACGCGCCGCTTCGACCGTGTAGTTGCATTTCCGCACCGGCGAGTGAACGGAATCGATGGGAATGAAGCCGATGCCCAGGTCCTCGTCGAAGTTCTTGTCGGCAGAGGTGTAGCCGCGACCGCGCTTCAGGCGCATTTCCATGTCGAGCTTGCCACCTTCGCTGACCGTCGCGATGTAGACGTCTTTATCGAGAACCTCGACATCGCCGTCTGCTTCGATCATGCCGCTGGTGACCACGCCCGGCTGATCGGCGCGAAGATAAATCGCCTTCGGCGCGTCGCCAGCGAGCTTGAACGGAATCTGTTTCAGGTTGAGGATGATGTCGGTCGCGTCCTCGACCACGCCGGGAATCGACTGGAACTCGTGCAGCACGCCTTCCATCTTCACCGCGGTAACGGCCGCGCCTTCAATCGAGCTCAGCAGCACGCGCCGCAGAGCGTTGCCTACGGTCGTGCCGAAGCCGCGCTCAAAAGGCTGCGCCCAAAACATGCCGTACTTGTCGGTGAGGCTGGAGGTGTCGGTTGCGAGACGTTTCGGTTTCTGAAAACCCTTCCAAAGCATTGTGTTTCTCCTTCGGCCGTTTGGCTCAAAGCTGACTCCCTGAATCGGTCCATGCTGCGAAAAGCTGGATTCAGGTCAAACGTCAGCCAAGGCTGATCTGGCTCGAATATGGACCGTACACCAGCTATTGGCTCTTGGCCTTTAGCTCTTAGCTGCCGAGTCTTCTTCGGACAACCGCCTTACAAAAACCAACTCATTTTTCTGGTCGGTGTGAGAGAGGAACGCGCGCCCGAATACCTTGGGTTCAACCACCATCGCGCCGCCGCCGAACTCTTTCACGTACCATTCTGTTTCCGGATCGGCAATTAGCGGATCCGCTACGAATTCGATCTCGCCCGGCTCCCCGTGGAACAATACGCGGTCGCCCTTCTTGATCTCCTCGCCAGATTGATACCTGAACGGCACCGTCTTTCAACCGACGTTACTTACTGTACAGTTCCACAATCAGCTGCTCGTTCACCGGCAGCTGAATATCTTCGCGCTTGGGCAACGAGAGCACCCGCGCCTTGTAATTGTCGCGATCGACTTCCAGCCAGCTCGGCATGGTACCGTGGCTGGCAAATTCCTTCGCCAGTTCCAGCACGGTAAGCTTCCTGCTATTCTCGCGAATCGCGATCTCTTCGCCCGCGCTTACTTCATACGAGGGAATGTTAACCTTGCGGTTATCGACGGCAACGTGCCCGTGGCGCACCAATTGGCGCGCCTGGCGCCGCGACTGGGCGAATCCCAGGCGGTACACCACATTGTCGAGACGCCGCTCCAGTTGCTGCAGCAACCTTTCGCCGGTCACCCCTTGCGAGCGCGCTGCCTTCTCGAAGTAGTTACGGAACTGGCCTTCCTGCGTGAAGTAGATGCGCTTGGCCTTCTGCTTCTCGCGCAACTGCAGGCCGTAGCCAACAATCTTGGCCTTGCGGTCCTTCCCATGTTGTCCGGGAGCGAAGTTGCGCTTCTCGATGGGACACTTATCGCTAAAACACTTTGCGCCTTTGAGGAACAGCTTCATGCCCTCGCGGCGGCATAGACGGCAGACTGCATCGGTATAACGTGCCAAGTTTCTTCTCCTTTAGATGACCGGTTTACAGGTTTGGCTTCACCCTTCGTCCCGGACAAAAATCAATGTTTCAATGTTTCGAAGGTTTCAATGTTTCAAGGTTTTTGAAACCCTGAAACTTTGCCACCTTGAAACCTCGCTGCAAACGCCGGGAAGCTTACACCCTGCGTCTCTTCGGCGGACGGCATCCGTTGTGCGGGATTGGCGTCACGTCGCGAATCGAGCGTACTTCGATGCCCGAAGCTGCCAGCGCACGCACCGCCGACTCGCGGCCGGAGCCCGGGCCGCTGACCCGCACATCCACGCTACGGACCCCGTGATCGCGCGCCATGTTCGCCGCATTCGAAGCCGCCTGCTGGGCCGCGAAGGGCGTGCCCTTGCGCGATCCCCGGAAGCCGAGCGATCCTGAACTCTTCCATGACAGAACGTTGCCGTTCATGTCGGAAATAGTCACGATCGTGTTATTGAAGGACGCCTGCACGTAGCACAACCCATGCGGGACGTGCTTGCGCTCCTTCTTCTTGAAGGTTTTCTTCTTGCCTTTTTTATCTGGCGCGGCGGCTGCGCCGCCCGCTGCTGCTGGTTTAGCCATGAAAAGCGTCCTTGGTCGCTGGTCGTTGGTCGTTGGCAGAAAGCCCAACAAACACGATCCAGGCAATCTTCAAATCGAATCGGTCGTCTACTGCGCGAACATTCTCGGTTTTGGCCGGCGACAAACGACCAACGACCGTCGACGGTTCCTACGTCTTCGCCGTCGCCTTCTTCTTTTGTGCGACCGTTCCCTTGCGCGGACCTTTGCGGGTGCGAGCATTCGTGTGTGTGCGCTGGCCGCGGACCGGCAGGTTGCGGCGGTGGCGGAATCCGCGATAGGAGCCTATTTCGATGAGACGCTTGATGTTCATCGAAACCTCCTTGCGCAGATCGCCTTCCACCAAGCCCTCCGCCTCAATGATCGTACGGATGCGGTTGACCTCTTCTTCGTTGAGGTCCTGCACCTTTTTCATTGGATCGACCTTAGCCTCATCGCAGAGGCGGCTGGCGCGCGGATGACCGATGCCATAGATATACGTCAACGCGATGTTGATGTGCTTCTGGCGTGGAAGATCAACGCCTGCAATACGTGCCATGTTTTCTCTAAACTGCCGTCTGCCGTTGGCTACTAGCTCGGTGTAGCTCCTAGCTTCTAGCAAATCGTCGATTGAGTTTGCGCCAGAGGCTAGGAGCTAGTTGCTGAGCTTCAGCCCTGGCGCTGTTTATGTTTCGAGTTGACGCAGATCACCCGCACCACACCCTTGCGGTGGATGACCTTGCATTTGTCGCAAATCTTCTTTACCGATGCTCTAACCTTCATAAAGTTCTCAGTTCCCGATTCTCAGTTGCCCGTTCTCAGTTAACCAGCATTCACTAGCCGGCTTTCGCCCTGGCTGGACAGCCGAGGCGGCTGTCTCTACGTGATTATTTGTAGCGATACACAATCCGCCCGCGATTCAGGTCATAGGGCGAAAGCTCCACCGCCACCTTGTCCCCAGGTAAAATGCGGATGAAATTCTTCCGCATTTTCCCCGAAACGTGCGCCAGCACCTGATGCTTGTTCTCCAGTTCCACCCGGAACATGGCGTTGGGCAGAGGTTCCAGCACCACCGCCATCACCTCAATCGCATCTTCTTTGCTCATTAGCTCCTAGCTTCTAGCTCCTAGCTCCTAGCGAACTGCGAACCCGACTAGCTAGAAGCTAGGAGCTAGCAGCTAGAAGCTCTTTACTGCGTCAAAATCACTGGACCATCCCGCGTCACGGCTACGCAATGCTCAAAATGTGCGCTGCAACTGCCGTCGGCGGTAACCGCCGTCCATTTATCACCCAGCACTCGCGTCTCGGGCTTCCCGTAATTGACCATCGGCTCGATCGCAATGACCATGCCCTCGCGTAACTTGGCACCGTGCCCACGAGCTCCGTAATTCGGAACCTGCGGCTCTTCGTGCAAGCGCGTCCCGATCCCGTGTCCCACGAACTCGCGAACCACGCTGAAGCCCGCGGCCTCCACGTGCTCCTGCACCGCCGCGCCGACATCGCCAATCGAATTCCCGATTCGCGCCTGCTCGATTCCGCGGTACAGCGAAGCTTCGGTGACTTCCAGCAGTTTCTGCAACTCCGGCTTCACCGCATTGCCCACAGGGACTGTGATAGCGGCGTCGCCGTAGTAACCGTCAAGCACCACGCCGCAGTCAATCGAAACGATGTCGCCTTCCTGCAGCACACGCTTTTCTGACGGAATGCCGTGCACAATCTCTTCATTCACCGAGGTGCATAAAACGCAGGGATAATCATAGTATCCCTTGAATGCGGGCTTGGCTCCAAGTTCATTGATCTTCTTTTCGGCGGCGCGCTCCAAATCCATGGTAGAAACGCCCGGCGTCACCAGAGTTCTGACATAGTCGAGAACCTGGCGTACGATGCGGCCGCTGTGCCGCATTTTTTCTATCTCCGCCGTTGATTTGCACACAATCGCCATTCGTCCTGCGCGCACTCTTCACCCATGATGATCTTCCAATATCCGGAAAATCTGTTCCGTGACGGCATCCACCGGCAGATCTCCATTCACCGAGATCAATCTGCCCGTGCGCTGATAGTAATCCGCCACCGGACGAGTCTGCTCCTGGTATGCCGTAAGCCGGGGCTGAATTACTTCAAACCGGTCGTCATTGCGGGTCACCAGCTTTTCCCCGGTTACATCGCAAACTTCATCGACGCGAGGCGGCTGAAAGTGGACGTTATAAATCCGTCCACAGGAGGGACAAGAACGGCGTCCAGTGATCCGGAGCAACAGTTGATTATAATCCACGTCCAGACGGATCACAATCGGCCAAGCCCGAGTCGGACGCGAGTTGTCAAAGAGCTCATGGTCGAGCAGCGCATCGAGCCACCCGGCCTGGGCTGCGGTACGGGGAAACCCGTCCAGAACATAACCGCGCTTGCAGTCCGGCTGCAACAGCCGTTCACGCACCATGTTGCAAACCAGATCGTCTGAAACCAGTTCCCCTCGCGCCATGACCGCCTTGGCAGCCACGCCGAGTTCCGTGCCGCGCACCACGTTCTGGCGCAGCAGGTCCCCGGTCGATATCTGGGGAATTCCGTAGCGCTCCATGATGCGCTTGGCCTGAGTGCCTTTTCCGGCACCCGGAGGCCCGAGCAGCACCACAGGACCCACGTCACGCAAGGTTTCCTGCACCATCGGCTTGACCAAAGCCTCCCGAGCTCAGTCTACCCGGCGCCCCGCCGAGGTGCAGCAACCCAAAGTTTCCGTAGAGACGTTGCTCGCAACGTCTCTGCTTGCGGCGCAACGCGTCGGTGGCCCAGGCAAGACGTAGCCAGCTGGGTCTTTACGCATTGCACTACTACCAGGTGCGGCGGCCGCGAATCCGTCCACTGCGCGGCGTGAAGCCGTCGTAGTGGCGCATAATCAATTGCGCCTCAATCTGCGTGACCGTATCCATCGCCACGCCCACCACGATCAGCAATGACGTTCCGCCAAAATAAAACGTCACACCCAACCCGTTCGTCACCCAGTTCGGCAGAATTTCAAACCATCTCCCAATCGGACCATAAAGATGGTTGAGGTGAATTCCCGTGATCATCCACTCCGGGATGAACGAAATAATAATCAGGTACAGCGCACCTACCAGAGTGATACGCGTGAGCACTTCATTGATGAAGTCCGCAGTGCGCTTCCCCGGACGAATGCCGGGGATAAATCCACCATACTTCCGCATGTTGTCGGCGACTTCGCTGGGATTGAAAACGATGGAAACATAAAAATACGCGAAGAAAATAATGCCGACCGCGTAGAGGACGGTATAGAGCGGCTCACCCCATCCCAGCCAGCGGAACAAGTCGCCGAAATAGCGGTTGTTGCGCATACCGTACCCGATGGTCTGCGGCAGCGTGAGAATCGAAGACGCGAAAATCACCGGCATCACGCCACCGGCATTGACCCGTAACGGCAAGTGCGTCGACTGCCCGCCCATCACCTTGCGTCCGACGACGCGTTTGGCATACTGCACGGGAATTCGCCGCTCACTTCGTTCCACATAGACGATGAACGCTACTACGGCGACCATGAAGACGATCAGGAACACCATCAGCGGGAACGTCATCGCGCCCCACGCCGCGTTCTTCGCCTTATCGATCAGGTCCACCACACCGCGCGGCAAACCCACCACAATGCCGGCAGAAGATCAGCAGCGACATTCCGTTGCCGACGCCGCGATCCGTAATCTGCTCGCCCAGCCACATGATGAATGCGCTGCCTGTGGTCAGGGTCAGCATTGTCATGAGCCGGAAACCCCAGCCAGGGTTCAGCGCGAAGCCACCCTTTTCCAGGCCAACCGCGATGCCGAACGATTGCACCGAACTCAGAATGACCGTGATATACCGCGTCCACTGCGTGATTTTCTTGCGCCCGAGTTCGCCTTCCTTCTGCAGCTTGGCCAGCGGCTCATACACCACGGTGAGCAACTGCAAAATAATCGACGCCGTGATATAGGGCATGATGCCCAGGGCGAAAATCGTCATGCGGCGCAACTGCCCGCCCGAAAATAGGTCGACAAATCCCAGCAGCGAACCACTCGTACTGCTCTGCGTGAAGAAACTTTCCAGCTTGGCCGTATCGATTCCCGGCGTCGGAAGGTGGCCGCCCAACCGGTATACAAACAGCATCGCCAGCGTAAACAGGATGCGCTTGCGCAGGTCCGGAATGCGAAAAATGTTGGCCAGTTTGTCGAACATTACTGCCCCGCTTCACGATAAGACCTCAACCTTGCCGCCCGCTTTGGTGATTTTCTCCTGCGCCGACTTGGAAAACTTGTGCGCGTGTATTGTGATCGCAACTTTCAACTCGCCGTCGCCCAAAATCTTCACCGGATGCTTGGTCTTGATAACCCCCGCCTTGCGCAGTACATCGGGAGTGATGGGGTCGCCATGAAACTCCTTGCCCATCTCGACCAGCCGTTCCAGGCTCACGATGTTGAATTCCTTGCGGAAAATATTGGTGAAGCCGCGCTTCGGCATGCGGCGATGCAGCGGCATCTGGCCGCCTTCAAAGCCGCGAATCATGCGCGAGCCGGTGCGCGACCGCTGGCCCTTGTGTCCACGGGTCGACGTCTTGCCCATGCCGGAGCCCATACCGCGCCCCACGCGCTTACGCTTTTCCGTCGCCTTCTTCGGTGCTCGAATATTGGATAAATTCATAAGTAAACCCAGGTTTCAAAGTTTCAGTGTTTCAAAGTTTCAACGTCTCAAGGCTTCCGGTGCTCCTTGAAACCTTGAAACTCTGAAATCTTGAAACTTTGAACTACTCCACAAACTCCACCAGATGCGGAACCTTCGCCACCATGCCGCGAATCGCCTGATTGTCCGGCCGCTCGATGACCTGATTCAGCCGGGTGAATCCCAGCCCCTTGATCACCAGCTTCTGTTTCACCGGGGCACAAATGGCGGAGCGCACCCACTTCAATTGGATTTTTCCGCTGCTGCCCGATTTCGTTTTCTTCGCCGTCATTTCGTAAACCTCAATGTTTCGTGGAAGGGCGCGACTTCAGTCGTGCCGTCCCGCGTCCCTACAGTTCCTGCGCCGTCTTGCCGCGCATGGTCGCAACGCCTTCTCGCGTCTTCAACTGCTTCAGGGCGTCGAAAGTTGCTTTGATCACGTTGTGCGGGTTCGTGGTGCCAATGGATTTCGTCAGCACATTCTGCACGCCCACCGAGGTCATGACCGCGCGCACCGCTCCACCTGCAATCACGCCTGTGCCTTCCGGCGCCGGCTTCAGCAGCACCTTGCCGGACCCGTAACGTCCCAGCACGAGATGGGCGATACTGGTTTGCGTAAGGTTGACCTTGATCAGATTCTTTTTGGCCGACTCGATAGCCTTGCGAATGGCCTGCGGAACTTCCTTGGCCTTACCCGCGCCATGGCCCACCACACCAGCCGAAGGGTCGCCCACCACGACCAGCGCCGCGAACGAAAGATTCTTGCCGCCCTTGACCACCTTGGTCACGCGGTTGATGGCGACCACCTGGTCTTTCAGTTGGTACGAACCAGCATCGAGCTTCTTGATGATTGTTGGCATTCTTCCTGGCTTCTAGCTTCTAGCTGCTAGCTTCTAGCCACCCCCAATTCGGTGTCAGCTAGGAGCTAGAAGCTAGTAGCTTCTTTTCTAGAACTTTAATCCCGCTTCGCGCGCCGCGTCGGCCACAGCCTTCACGCGCCCGTGATAAATGTAACCGCCCCGGTCGAATACGACCTGGGTCACGCCCTTGGCCTTGGCGCGCTCGGCGATGGTCTTTCCAATCGCTTTCGCGGAAGCCACGTTGCCGCCCGTCCGCCGGTCTTCCTTCTTCCCTTCGGCCGTGCTGGCGGACACAAGGGTCTTTCCATGCAGGTCGTCGATTACCTGCACATAAATATGGTTCAGCGAACGGTACACGTTGAGCCGCGGGCGATCCGCGGTCCCCTGCATCTTTTTTCGAATGCGGTCGTGTACGTGCCCGCGTTTCTCGTTCTTCGTGATTCTTGTCAGCATGATTAAGCTCTCAGCTATCAGCCGTCAGCTATCAGCGAGAATCTAACCCGCAGAACTTCGAGCCATCTGAAGTTACTGAGAGCTGAAACCTGACAGCTGAAAGCTATTTCGCTCCAGTCTTTCCGACTTTTTTCTTCAGCCGCTCGCCCGCATAACGGACGCCTTTGTTCTTATACGGATCGGGCGGGCGCAGCGAGCGCATTTCAGCCGCCACCTGTCCCACCTTCTGCCGGTCAATTCCAGTGAGCGCAATCTTCGTCTGCTTAGGATCCACCGCGGCATCCACTCCCGTGGGCAACGGATACTCGATGGGATGCGAGTAGCCCAGGTTGAACACGACCATCGCCTTGCCCTTCATTTCCGCGCGATACCCGATACCGACGATTTCCAGTTCGCGCGTCCACCCCTTGGTCACACCCTCAACCGCATTGTTGACCAAAGCTCGCGCCAGCCCGTGCAGCGCCGCCTGAGAATCATCCTGGCGAACCGCCACGATGATTCCATCCTTCTGCTGGAACGTAATGCCAGCTGGCACTTCGGTGTCCAGCTTGCCCTTTGGCCCCTGCACCGCGACCGTATTGCCTTCGATTTTGACCGTCACCCCTTTGGGGATCGGGATCGGCTTTTTTCCAATTCGTGACATAAGAGCTTCTAGCTTCTAGCTCCTAGCTTCTAGCTAGGCCGCTTGGATTTGCAGTCCCGCTTTCGCACAGACTGTTTCACTTCAAACGTTCGCCGCTTTAGCTAGTAGCTAGTAGCTAGTAGCTAGAAGCTGCTTCTTCAATAAATCTGGCACAGCAACTCGCCGCCGACGCCTTCCCTGCGCGCCTGGCGGCCGGTCATCACGCCGCGCGGGGTGGTGAGTATGTTGATCCCCATGCCGCCCAGCACGCGCGGAATCTCGCTGCGGCGCACGTAGACGCGGCAGCCGGGGCGCGACACGCGCTCCACTTTCGAGATCGCGGCTTCGTTGTTGGCGCCATACTTCAGATAAATCCGGATAACCTTATGGCCTTCTTCCTCCGTCGGCTTGAAATTGGAGATGTAACCCTCTTCCTTCAGGATGCGGGCAATCTCCAGCTTCAACCGCGAAGCCGGAATATCCACCTTCTGGTGCCGGGCCTGGAGTGCATTCCGCACTCTCGTCAGCATGTCTGCGACCGGATCGGTCAACCTCATCGTTTGCTTCTCCTCTAGCCACCCGTTCGCTCCGCGTCGAGCGGAGAACCTGCAGCAGCTCAATTTCCGTCGTTTGTCCTTAGTCCCTAGTCGTTAGCCAATACAACTAATCGTCTTTGCGAACGACCAACGACGAATGACCAACGACTGAATTCCCTACCACGACGACTTCGAAACCCCTGGAATCTCCCCGCGCAGAGCGAGCCCCCGGAAACATAAACGGCAAATGCCGAACTTGCGAAGGAAAGCGCGCGGCCGCCCGCACAGCTTGCAGCGGTTGTGCCGGCGCGTCGAAAACTTGGGCTTCGGCTCTTTGTTGTCGCGCGCCTTCTGAAACGTCGCCTGAATCTTTGCGTCTTTCACTCGTTTTGCTGTCGTCATTCCATCCTCAAAAAACTTTCTCGTTGAACCTGATACGTTTGAAACCGGCTCGAAATCCTGAAGCCTTACTACGCCCGGAACGGCATGCCCATGTGCTTCAAGAAGCGAGCGCGCCTGATTATCGTTCGCGGCAGTCGTCACAATCGTGACGTTCATGCCTCTCTGCTTGTCGACCCTCTCGTAAGAAATCTCCGGAAAGATCAACTGGTCGTGCAGGCCAATGGTGTAATTCCCGCGGCCATCGAACGACTTGCTGGACACTCCGCGGAAGTCGCGCACGCGCGGCAGAACGATGTTCACCAGCCGGTCGAAAAATTCGTACATGCGATCGCCGCGCAGCGTTACCATCGCGCCAATCGACTGCCCCTGACGCACTTTGAACGCCGCAATCGACTTCTTGGCCCGCGTCACAACCGGCTTCTGCCCGGTAATCTGCCCTAGTTCGTTCACCGCCGGATCGAGCACTTTCGAATTCTGCGTGGCTTCGCCCACGCCCATGTTCACGACGATCTTGTGCAGCCGTGGAACCGCCATCACGTTCTTCAGTTCCAGTTCCTTCAGCAATGCGGGAGCCACTTCCTTCTCAAACCGCGAGCGCAGCCGCGGACGCTCCTTCGCGCTATGCCGCGCCTGATCCGGCGCCTTCTGCTCCTGCGACGATTCCTTCGGTTTCTTGTCTTTTGCCATTTCGTCCCGTCAACTTCCTCTCACGGTTTCGGGCTGCAGGAAGCTTTCAGCTATCAGCCGTCAGCTCTCAGTTCAATCCCCTGCGTGTACCGGTTCGTGAGATTAAATTCCCATCTCTGCTGCCAGCCCTGCCGCCACAAGCTGAAAGCTGACGGCTGAAAGCTGATCAGCTTATTTATCCAGCGTCGTTCCGCACTTCTTGCACACGCGCACCTTGCGGTCGCCACGGACTTCGTGGCCGATGCGCACCGGCCCGCAGGTCGCGCACACCAGTTGCACGTTGGAGATCGCAATCCGGCTCTCCTGCTCGGCAATGCCGCCCTTGATGTTGCGCTGCGGGTTCGGCCGCACGTGCTTTTTCACCATCATCACGTGCTCGACCAGCAACTTGGCGTCATTCGGAAACACGCGCAGCACGCGCCCTTCCTTGCCCTTGTCCCGCCCGGTGATCACCTTCACGGTGTCGTTCCGCCGCAGATCCACTCGCTTGTTTTCCGTGCTTACAGTTCTCATAAATTCAAAGTTTCAAGGTTTCAAGGTTTCAATGTTTCAACTTCAAGAACAAATTCCAGGATTTCGACGTCGCAAGGCACCTTGAAACCTTGAAACTCTGAAACCTTGAAACCTGCTCTTAAATCACTTCCGGAGCCAGGGAAACGATCTTCAAAAATTTCTTTTCGCGCAATTCACGCGCCACCGGACCGAACACGCGCGTCCCCACCGGCTCGCCTGCGTCGTTGATCAGTACCGCGGCGTTCTGGTCGAAGCGAATGTAGGTTCCATCGCGCCGCCGATGCTCCTTGCGCGTGCGCACGATGACCGCCTTCACCACTTTGCCCTTCTGCACCTGGCCCTCGGGCGCCGACTCTTTCACCGCCGCCGTGATTATGTCGCCCAGCCCGGCATTCAATCCGGTCGAGCCGCCCAGCGGCAGAATCATCTGCAGCTTGCGGGCGCCGGAATTGTCGGCGACCTCCAGCATCGATCTCATCATCACAGCCATGGCGTCAATCTCCCTAAATTCCCTTTCATTCCGACCCTAAGCGAAGCGCAGGGGAGGAATCTGCTTCTTGCCGGCGCCAGCGATACGCTAGCTCGCTACTTCAATTGCCGCTTCCGGCACCAGCGGCGCCTTGCGCACAATATCTTTCAGCTTCCAGCGCTTCAGCTTCGACAGTGGGCGCGTCTCCTCGATCCGCACTACGTCGCCCACGTGCGCTTCATTCTTCTCGTCGTGCGCGTAAAACTTCTTGTTGCGCGCCACGACTCGCTTGTAAAACGGATGCGCCTTCTTGCGCATTACCTTCACCACAATCGTCTTCTGCATGCGGTTGGAGACAACTTCCCCCACCACCTCCTTGCGGCGCCCCTGCACTTTTTCCGTCGTCTCGGCCGATGTATTCTTTTCCGCCATCATCGTTTCTCCGTTGCGGCCGAACGTTCGCGCTCGCCGCGTATCGTCTTTACCCGCGCAATGTCTTTGCGCAGCCCACGGATCTTCTTCAGGCTCTCTGTCTGCCCCATGTTCAGCTGAAATTTCAGCTTGAAGAGCTGGTCGGCGAGCTCGCCTTCCTGATTGCGAAGCTCTTCTTCCGTCAGGTTTCTGATTTTGTCTACTTTCATAAATTCCTTAATCAGCTATCAGCTATTAGCTCTCAGCTACCTCACCCACACTGACTGACAGCTGAGAGCTGATAGCTGACAGCTTTAGTGCCCCGTGCCTTCGCGCTTGACCAGCGTGGTCCGCAGCGCCAGCTTGTGCGACGCCAGCCGCATCGCCTCGCTCGCATCGGCGAGAGTCACACCTTCCATCTCAAAGAGAATCTTCCCCGGTCGCACAACTGCAACCCAGTGATCCGGCGCGCCCTTGCCCTTGCCCATACGGGTTTCGGCAGGCTTCTTCGTGACCGGTTTGTCGGGAAACACGCGAATCCAGATCTTTCCCCCGCGCTTCACAAATCGCGTCATGGCTACGCGGCTGGCTTCAATCTGCCGGTCGGTGATCCAGCCCGGTTCCAGCACCTTCAATCCAAAATCGCCGAACGCCAGCGTTGACCCACGCCAGGCCTTACCGCACATGCGGCCGCGCTGCTGCTTGCGATACTTCACTTTCTTTGGCATCAACATAAGAATCAGCTCTTAGCTTCTAGCTCTTGGCTCTTAGCTAAACCTTCTAGAATCCGCCCGCCGCTGTCGCGGCTTCACGCTTCTTCTGCGGCAGAATCTCGCCCTTGTACACCCAGCACTTCACGCCAATCACGCCATACGTCGTCCGTGCTTCGGTGAAGCCATAGTCGATATCGGCGCGCAAGGTGTGCAGACGGCAACCGCCCCTGCAGATACCATTCCGAGCGCGCGATTTCGTTGCCGTTCAGCCGCCCGCTCACCCGCACCTTGATTCCCTTGCATCCGAAGCGCAGCGCCGAATCCACCGCCTTGCGCATCGCGCGCCGGAAGCCCACGCGCTTTTCCAGTTGCAGCGCAATCGATTCCGAAACCAGTTGCGCGTCCAGTTCGGGCTTGTGCACTTCCTGGATGTCGACAAAAATGTCCTTGCCCGCCGTGCGCTTCTGCAACTCGGCCTTGAGCTTGTCGATCTCTGCGCCTTTGCGCCCAATGATGATGCCAGGCCGCGCCGTCTTAATAATGATGCGCAGCTTGTTGCCCGGACGTTCGATCTCGACCGAGCTGACGCCTGCCGACTTCAGCTTGTCCTTCAGTTCGGCCTTGAGCTTGACGTCTTCGTGCAACTGTTTGTCGTAATCCCGCTCTGCAAACCAGCGCGACTTCCACGGCTTGGTGAAGCCGAGCCGAAAACCATAAGGATGGACTTTTTGTCCCATTGCATCTCCTAAATCGAATCTACTCACGTAGCCCCGGACGCATTCGTGCGGCCGAACTTACTTCGCAGCCAGCTTCTTCTTGCCCGCCTTTTTCGCCGCCGGCGCGCGCCGCTTCCCCTTAGCCGGAGTCGCAGCCGCCGTCCTGGCATCACCAGCGTGTCTCGCCCCCGCGTCTCCACTCTTCCCTCGTTCAGCAAGGATCAACTCGATGTGCGAAATACGCCGCTGATAGCGATACGCGCGCCCCTGCGGCGCCGGGCGAATACGCTTCATGCGCGGCCCTTCGTTGGCAATTGCGCTCTTCACGTACAGGTTGTCAATCTCCACGTCAAGATTCTTCTCGGCGCTGAGAAAATTCGCGTTGTCGAGCGCCGACTGCAGCAGCTTGCCCACGTGCGCCGCGACCCGCTTCTTAGTGAACGCCAGCGTGTTGCGCGCTTCTTCCACGCGACGTCCTTTAATCAATTCCAGGACCAGCCGCGCCTTCTGTGGCGAAACTCGCAAGTACCGCATTTCAGCTCTAAATTCCATAGTCGTATCTCAACTCGTCGCTCTTGGCTTTTGGCTCTTAGCTTTTAGCCAAAGGCCAAGAGCCCACAGCCAAAAGCGGTTGCTACCCCTTCGGTGCCGCAGGCGCTGCCGGCGCCGCCGGAGTAATCGCTCCCGGACCGCCCGGAATCCCGGCTGGCTTGGCCGCTACTTCTGTCGCCGCCCGCATGGAGTGGCCTTTAAAGTTGCGCGTGAAACTGAACTCGCCCAGCTTGTGGCCGACCATGTTCTCGGTGACGTACACCGGAATAAACTTCTTGCCGTTATGCACCGCGATCGTGTGCCCCACCATCTCGGGAACCACGGTGGAACGCCGCGACCAGGTGCGCAGCACTTTCTTTTCGTTGCGCGCATTCATGCCCTCGACCCTCGTCTGAAGGTAAGCATCCACGAACGCGCCTTTCTTGGTTGAACGTGCCATAAAGTCAGCCTCTAGCTGTTAGCTCCTAGCTCTTAGCTAAATCTCAAACCCTTGTCATTCCGAACACGCGCAAAGCGCGGGTGAGGAATCTGCTTTTGCCAACGACCACCGACAAACGACTAACGACTATTTGCTGCGCCGGCTCACAATGAACTTATCCGTACGCTTGTTGTTCCGCGTCTTGTATCCGCGCGTCGGCTGGCCCCACGGCGTCACCGGATGCCGTCCGCCCGAAGTCTTGCCTTCACCGCCACCATGCGGATGATCCACCGGATTCATCGATACTCCGCGGTTCACCGGACGCCGTCCCAGCCAGCGCGTGCGTCCAGCCTTGCCGATGGTGATGTTCTCGTGGTCAAGGTTGCCGACCTGTCCGATCGTCGCCATGCAGTCCTGCGAAATCTTCCGCGTTTCGCCCGAGGGCAGCTTCACCAGCGCATACTCCTCTTCCTTTGCCACCAATTGCGCCGAACCGCCCGCCGAGCGCACCATCTGCCCACCTTTGCCCGGCTTCAGTTCCAGATTATGGATCTGCGTGCCCGGTGGAATGTTGCGCAGGGGCAGCGCATTGCCCACCAGAATATCGGCGTCCGGCCCGCTCAACACCTTCTGCCCCACCTTCATCCCTTCAGGTTGCAGGATGTAGCGCTTCTCCCCATCGGCATAGGCCAGCAACGCAATGCGCGAAGAGCGGTTAGGGTCGTACTCGATCGTCGTCACAGTCGCGGGAATCCCGGTCTTGTCGCGCTTGAAATCGATAATGCGCAGCTTGCGCTTGTGTCCGCCGCCTCGATGCCAGATGGTGATGTCGCCCGAGTTGCGCCGTCCGCCGGTCCGCTGCTTGGGCTCAACCAGCGGCTTGTGCGGATGCTTCGTCGTGATGTCGTCATTGACGATCGTCGTGCGATAGCGCAACGTCTGGGTTGTCGGTCGATATGTCTTGATTGCCATAATCAGCCTGTAATTCTGTTGTTAGTCGTTAGTCCTTGGTCGTTCGCAATTCATATTGGTCCTTATTATTTGCCAACGACCAACGACTAAGGACCAACGACCGCCTTACAAATTCTGCGCGTACTCCGGCATCTTCTCCCCGGCCCGCAACCGCACATACGCCTTCTTCCAGTCCGGACGGTAGCCGGCGAACTTGCCGCGCCGCCGTTCTTTTCCCGGATAGGTCGCCGTGCGCACGGAATACACTTTCACTTTAAAAATCGACTGCACCGCTTCCTTGATTTCCGTCTTGGTCGCCTTGGGCGCCACCTGGAAGACCAGCGTGTTCTGGTTCTCCTTGATGGCCAGGCCCTTCTCGGTAATCACCGGACGCTGAATGATCTGGTATGCGGATTTCATTTTTGCTAGGCCACCTCCGCCGCTTTATCGTGCCGCGGACGCCGCCGGCGCTCGCTGATTGCTTTCTTGCCGCCGTCTTCTTTTTCTTTCGGCTTGTGCTGCCGCTTCGAGACCGAAGACTTCAGCGAAACCTGCAGCTTCTCGATTGCCGGATGCGAGAAAATCACGCGGTCGTAGCGCAGCAGGTGATAAGGATGCACTTCGTTGCTGCGTATCAATTCCAGACCTTGAATGTTGCGTGCGCTCAACCCTAAATTGCGATTCTCGTGCTTCGCCTCTTCGACGATCAGCACCGTCTTATCCACCTTCAGCGAGTTCAGCGACTTTCGAAACTCTTTAGTCTTGGGCTCTTTCACGTCAAACGCATTCACCACGATCAGCTTGCCATCCGCCAGCTTCGCTGCCAACGCCGAACGCAATGCGCCCATCAGCTTCTTGCGTGGGAAGGTGTAGTCGTATGAACGTGGTTGCGGACCATGCACCGTCGCACCATGCCGCCACAGTGGCGACCTGATCGATCCGATGCGGGCGCGCCCCGTGCCCTTCTGCTTCCAGAGTTTCTTGCCGGAACCGGAAACTTCCCAACGAGCTTTCGTTTTATGCGTGCCGGCACGCTGCGAGGCGCGGTAATGCTTCACCGCCTCCCACAGCAGATCTTCGTTGACCGCGCCGAAAATTTCATCGGCCAGGTCGAGCGTCCCGACTTTCTCGCCGCTCAGATTATGTATGTCAATCGTTGCCATATATGCTCACGTAGCCGCGGACGCATTCGTCCGCCGGTCCTATGCCTTCTTTGCCGCTCTCTTGGCAGCCTTCAACGGATCCACTGTTGCCGATCCCGCGAATCCACGTCGCTCTCGTGGCGGCTTCTTCGCTTTCGTAATCACGATGTAGCCGCCCTCCGGTCCAGGCACGCTACCCTCAACCACCAGTAAATTCTCGTCTTTATCGACACCCAGCACCCGCAGGTTGCGCTGCGTCACACGCTGATGGCCCATGTGCCCCGACATCCGCATTCCCTTAAACACGCGCGAAGGAAATGCCGACGACCCGATCGAACCGGTGATCTGAAACATCGATCCATGCGACTTTGGGCCGCCGCCAAAATGATGCCGCTTCACCACTCCCTGAAATCCTTTTCCCTTGCTGATGCCGACGATGTCCACAAAACGCTCGCCGTCAAAAATCTCGACCAACACGCGGTCGCCAACTTTCACCGAGCCATCTCCGTCAGCCGTTCCCTCAACCTCCAGCGGAACTTCGCGCATGAACTTCACCGGAGGGAGATTGTTCTTCGCCAGATGTCCCTGCGCCGGCTTGGTCAGCCGCGACTCCTTCACAAACTCGACGAGTCCAATCTGGGCCGCCTCGTAACCATCTCGAGTGGCCGACTTATGCTGCGTGACTACGCACGGACCAGCCTGCAGCACCGTAACCGGCCGCACGTCGCCCTTCGAGTCAAACAACTGCGTCATCCCGACCTTCTTGCCCAGAATTCCCGCGACCTTGGTTGCCATTTCCCTCTCCATCCAGCTTGGCTTAATAGCTATTGGCTGGTGAGCTTGTGTGCTCGTGTGGGAACGGACGCCTTTGTCCGACCCGCGGGCGCAGCCCGCACCTATTACTTATGTTCTTTCCCGAATGCCTTAATCTCCACATCCACGCCCGCGGGCAGATCGAGCTTCATCAGCGCGTCGACAGTCTGCGCCGTCGGATCCAAAATATCGAGCAGCCGCTTATGCGTCCGAATCTCAAACTGCTCTCGCGATTTCTTGTCCACGTGCGGCGAACGCAACACGCAGTACTTGTTCTTCATCGTGGGCAGCGGAATCGGACCCGCCAGGCGCGCTCCCGTGCGCTTAGCCGTTTCCACGATCTCGGTTGTCGACTGATCCAGAATGCGATAGTCGTAAGCTTTCAGCCGTATTCGAATTTTCTCGTTTCCAATCACTATTTCATCTCTCTAACCCCTCCCGACTGGTCTTCACTAGGAAGCCCCGGGAGGAAAGAACTGGCGGCAAGCCGCAAGCCGCGTCTTAGCTTTTAGCCATCAGCCTTTAGCTTTGTCATCCTGAGCGAGACGTTTTTTGTCTCGCGAAGGACCTATTTAATTGCTACTGCACAATCTCCGCGATCGTTCCGGCGCCTACGGTGTGTCCGCCTTCGCGAATCGCAAAGCGCAGGCCTTTTTCCATGGCCACCGGCGTGATCAGTTCGATCACCAGGCTCACGTTGTCTCCCGGCATCACCATCTCCGTGCCCGCCGGAAGTTCCGCCACGCCCGTCACGTCCGTCGTTCGCAGATAAAACTGCGGACGATAGCCCTTGAAGAACGGCGTATGCCTCCCACCTTCTTCTTTGGTCAGGATGTAGACTTCGGCCTTGAACTTGGTGTGCGGCGTGATCGATCCACCTTTGGCCAGCACCATGCCGCGCTCCACGTCTTCTTTCGCAATGCTGCGCAGCAGCAGGCCGGCATTGTCGCCCGCCATGCCTTCGTCCAATTGCTTCTTGAACATTTCGACGCCGGTCACGACCGTCTTGCGGGTCTCGCGGAAGCCGACGATTTCCACTTCCTCGCCAACCTTCACCTTGCCGCGCTCGATGCGGCCGGTCACCACCGTGCCGCGTCCCTGAATCGAAAAAATGTCTTCGATCGGCATCAGGAACGGCTTGTCCAACTCGCGCGCCGGCTGCGGAACGCTCTTGTCCACCGCCTCCATCAGCGCGTCAATCTGCTTCTCCCACTTGGCTTCGCCATTCAGCGCGCCCAAGGCCGACAGGCGCACGACCGGAACATCGTCGCCGGGAAACTTGTAGCTCTTCAGCAACTCGCGCACTTCCAGTTCGACCAGATCGAGCAGCTCGGGATCATCCACCGCGTCACATTTATTCAAAGCAACGACGATGTAGGGCACACCGACCTGCCGCGCCAGCAGCACGTGCTCGCGCGTCTGCGGCATCGGACCATCGGTCGCCGCCACAACCAAGATTGCGCCATCCATCTGCGCCGCGCCCGTGATCATGTTCTTGATGTAGTCGGCGTGGCCCGGGCAATCGACGTGCGCGTAGTGCCGGTTCGCCGTCTCATACTCGACGTGCGCCGTGGCAATCGTGATGCCGCGCGCTTTTTCTTCCGGCGCGTTATCAATCGAGTCAAAAGACCGGAACGTGTTCTTCGGATTGTGCTTCGACAAAACCTTGGTGATGGCCGCCGTCAACGTGGTCTTGCCATGGTCGATGTGACCAATCGTCCCTACGTTGCAGTGCGGCTTGTTACGATCAAATTTCTCTTTCGCCATAATTGCAGCCTCTAGCTCCTAGCTCAAACCCTTGTCATCCAACCTTTGTCATCCTGAGGCGCCGCTCTTTGGCGCCGAAGGACCTATGCAACTTTAGTTTCAATCAGATCCTTCGCAACAAACGCTCAGGATGATCGCTGCGGGCTCCCGCTTCGCTCACGCCCGCAAAGCGCGATCACTTCGCCGTCCCCTGCACCTTGGCAATGATTTCCTCCGCCACCGATCGCGGAGCCTCCTCATAGCGCGCAAAGTGCATCGAGTATTCAGCGCGGCCCTGCGTCGACGAACGCATGTGGGTCGCATAGCCAAACATTTCCGCCAGCGGAACGATTGCCTTGATCACCTGCGAGCCTGCGCGGTGCTCCATACCTTCAATGCGTCCGCGGCGCGAACTCAGATCGCCCATGATCACGCCGGCATAATCTTCCGGCGTCACCACTTCGACAGCCATCACCGGCTCGAGCAGCACCGGCGAAGCCTTGCGCGCCGCCTCTTTGAACGCCATTGACCCGGCAATCTTGAACGCCATTTCGTTCGAGTCAACGTCGTGATAGCTGCCGTCATACAGCGTGGCCTTCACATCGACCATTGGATAGCCGGCCAGCACGCCGCCTTCGAGCGCTTCCTGAATGCCCTGATCGATCGGCTTGATGAATTCTTTCGGCACCGAACCGCCCACGATATCGTTCACGAATTCGTAGCCCGTTCCGGGTGGTTGCGGATCGAGATAAATCTTGGCGTGCCCGTACTGCCCGCGTCCGCCTGTCTGGCGAATGTACTTCCCTTCCGCCTCGGCATGCCGGCGAATCGTCTCGCGATACGCCACCTGCGGCTTGCCGACGTTGGCCTCGACCTTGTATTCACGCATCATGCGGTCGACGATGATTTCCAGATGAAGCTCGCCCATGCCGCTGATGATGGTCTGTCCGCTGTCGGGATCGGTGTGAACCTTAAATGTAGGGTCTTCCTGGGCCAGGCGGCTGAGCGCCATGCCCATTTTTTCCTGGTCAGCCTTGGTCTTGGGTTCGACCGCGACTGAAATTACGGGAACCGCAAACGTAATAGACTCCAGCGCAATGGGATGATCTTCGTCGCAAATCGTGTCGCCCGTGCCGACGTTCTTCAAACCCACCGCCGCGCAAATGTCGCCCGCCAGAATCTCGCTGATCTCTTCGCGCTTGTTGGCGTGCATCTTCAGCAAACGTCCAATGCGCTCGGTCTTCGTGGTGCGGACATTCCGCACCGAGTCGCCGGTCTTCAGCTGTCCCGAATACACGCGGATAAATGTCAGCTGCCCGACGAATGGATCCGCCATGATCTTGAAGGCCAGCGCGGAAAACGGTTCCTTGTCGTCGGCCTTGCGCGTAGCAGGCTGACCATTGTCGGGATTGATTCCGTGCGTTTCCGGCACGTCCAGCGGCGAAGGGAGATAATCCACCACTGCGTCCAGCAGCGGTTGCACGCCTTTGTTCTTGAATGCTGTCCCTACCACGACAGGAAATACTTTCAAAGCGATGGTCGACTTACGGAGCGACGCACGCAGTTCGTCGGCTGTAATCTCTTCGCCTTCCAGAAATTTGTGCAGGATTTCGTCGTCGTTCTCGGCGATGCTCTCGACCAGCTGGGCGTGAAACGCTTCGGCTTTCTTTTTCAGTTCGGCGGGAATTTCTTCGGTAATGTACTCTGCGCCCATCGTGTCGTCTTCCCAGACGATCGACTTCATGTTGATCAGGTCGACGACGCCCTTGAACTTGTCTTCCTGGCCGATGGGAAATTGAATCGCGACGGGCTTGGCGCTGAGGCGCTTGCGGATGGTATCGACGGCATGCTCGAAATCAGCACCCATCTTATCAATCTTGTTGATAAAACAAATTCGCGGGACGCCATATTTATCAGCCTGCCGCCAGACTTTTTCCGATTGCGGCTGCACCCCGTGCACCGCGTCAAATACCGCCACGGCGCCGTCCAGCACGCGCAGCGATCGCTCCACTTCCGCCGTGAAATCTACGTGGCCGGGCGTATCGATAATGTTGATGCGAATGTCGCGCCAGGTGCAGGTCGTCGCGGCGGACGTGATCGTGATGCCGCGCTCCTGCTCCTGCTCCATCCAGTCCATGGTCGCAGTGCCTTCGTGCACCTCTCCGATGCGATGCGTCCGTCCCGTATAAAACAGGATGCGCTCCGTCGTAGTGGTCTTACCGGCATCGATGTGGGCCATGATGCCGATATTCCTGCAACGTTCTAATGGAACTGTTCTAGGCACGACGCTTACTCTTTCTTTAAATTCGCTCTTGGCTATTGGCCCTTGGCCTTTAGCCAAATCTTTTTACATCTCAACAGCAGAGCTAAAAGCTAATGGCCAAGAGCCAAAAACCGCTCTTCTACCACCGGTAATGCGCAAACGCCTTATTGGCTTCCGCCATCCGATGTACATCTTCCTTCTTCTTGATCGCCGCGCCCTTACCAGCGGCGGCGTCCAACAACTCGTTGGTCAACTTGTCGACCATTCCCTTTTCGCCGCGGGACCGGGCATAAGTAATCAGCCAGCGAATCCCCAGCGACGTCCGGCGATCGGCATTCACCTCGACCGGCACCTGATAGTTCGCGCCACCCACGCGCCGAGTCTTCACTTCGAGCAGTGGCTTCGCGTTCTCAACAGCCTTCTTGAACAGCTTCAACGCTTCGTCGCCGCCCTTTTCCTGCACCTTCGCCAACGCTTCATAGAAGATGCCCTCGGCGGTCGAGCGCTTGCCCTGCCACATCATCGAGTTGATAAACTTCGTCACCAGATCCGACTGATAAACCGCATCCGCCGGAACGGTCCGCTTTGCGATATGTCCTTTTCGTGGCATCAGCTGTTGAGCTCCCTAGTTTTCTTGCCCAGGTTTCAAAGTTTCAAAGTTTCAAGGTTTCAAAGACCATCCGTCGTAGGGTCGTGACATTGAAACCTTGAAACTTTGTCTTAACCCTTCTTTGGCCGCTTCGCTCCATACTTCGAACGCCCTTGCATGCGCCCGGCAACGCCCACCGCATCCAGCGTTCCGCGAATCACGTGATAGCGCACACCCGGCAGATCCTTCACGCGGCCCCCGCGAATCAGCACGATCGAGTGCTCCTGCAGGTTGTGGCCGACACCTGGAATGTACGTCGTCACTTCAATTCCGTTGGTCAAGACGCACGCGCGCTACCTTCCGCAAAGCCGAGTTCGGCTTCTTGGGCGTCTGCGTATACACGCGGGTACACACGCCGCGCTTTTGCGGACATCCCTGCAAAGCAGGGCTGGCCGTCTTGTAACGGGGTCGCTTGCGACCCTGAGCCACCAACTGGTTAAACGTAGGCACTCTTTGCCACTCCTTAGCCGCGCAACATCCTGCCTGATCGCGCAGGCGGCACAGCTTATCCTGCTTCAATATTGTTCTAGACGCGCATTCGTGGGCATGGCCAGCTTATTGCCGACCATTACTTCTCACCGCGCAGTAACGCGAGAGATTCTGGATTCCCTTAAGACTTTCGCTGCCGACGGTGGCGCCCGGCCAAACTGCGGGGGCACTCCGTTTCGTCAGCCTTGCCCTGCATATCCTTCCACAAAAGGGCGGAAGGCGCCGCAGGAACGTTTCAGCGAGGAAAAGTTTCCGAACTGACTTCTTCGGAAACGCATTTCTCAAACTCTACTGCGAGAGCCCTGCCCGCACGGCAGAAAAACTCACAGCACACAACAAGCCTGGATGTACTCGCGGAACCAAACTACTATAGCAAGTGCGCGCGAACATCGTCAACCCGCCTTTTTGCATCCCACTCTCCGGACGATCGGAATTCGCGTGCCCGTGCTTGAATCGCGCATCGCTTGCTGATTCCGCCTCCAGCCTCTACACTACAAGTTTTCCAAATCATTCGCCGGTGCGTTCTCCGTAATTTCGGAACGCAGAGCCAGAGCAATGTTTCCAAGAGGGGTGCATGGGTAGGTTGTGCTGCAGGAGTGGATCGAGTTCGAATGCTTTACGATTGGCGGCTGTGGGGCTCCTTTCTCTAGGGAGTATCCTTAGCATCAGCGGCTGCGGGAAGGGCACCAAGGCTGGCCCCCCGCTCTTTCCCGGAAAGATCAATCTAACTCCCAGCAACAACACCTCCGTTGAATTAGGAGCTACGTTCGGCTTCACGGCATCGGCACAAACCGCGACCGGCACGAACCTCAATGTTCCTATCGCTTATTCATCCAGCGATACGGCCATTGTGAATGTAGCGCCGAACGGCGTCGCCTGTGCTGGGCACTGGGACGTGGCCTTCACTACCTGCACTCCCGGAGGCACCGGTCTTGCGTTAGTCACCGCCTCGGCTCTGGGCGAATCCAGTGTTCCTACGTATGTCTTCGTGCACCCTCACGTCGACAGCGTCACCGTCACGGGAGTTCTGCTCAATGGCGTCCCGGTCCAGGAGCCTTGTCTCTCCCAGGGGCAGGCCATGACCTTGGAGGCTCACGCCTTCAGTCAAGGCTCGGATGTTACCTCGTCGGTCGGCCCTTTCACTTTTTCCGCTCAAAATCCATCCGTCGTGACCTTGGTGGGAGTCGTCAACACCGCCTACAACTTCGCCACCAATCAAACCACTGCCACAGCCGTCATTCCCGGCATGACCCAGATCTACGCATCGGCCAGCGGAGTTTCCAGCTCGTCCTTTCATCAGCCGCAATATCAGAATTCGCAGGGAACAACTTCGCCAGTGCTTGATTTTTTTGAGACCTGCCCCATTCAAAGCATCAGCCTGGAAGTGGGTCTCCCCGGCTCTCAGCAAACCGGGCAAACCACCTTCGTCGCGTCATCTTCGCAAACAAGCTCGCAGACAGCTACGGCCGTCCTGACTGACGTGATGGGCAACACTTCTTTGCCCAACACCAATAATGGAATCGTTCTCAGCAAAATCCCTTTGACGTGGAGCGCCTCCCAGCCCGCCGTAGTGGGGGTCTCTGCCGGATGTCAGCAATCCTGCGTACTGAAGACTCCATTGCCCGGCTCCGGGTCGATCACCGCTTCCTGTTCTCCGCCCAGCTGCAACATCGGATTCCCGCTCATCCCCGCATCCCTTTCTACGCCGGCCGCGATAGCCTCATGTACTCAATTCTTTCACGCGCAATTTCCTCAACTTATCAGCTGCCAGCAACTCATTCCAGCTCCGGTCTACGCTTCTCCTCCCGCGCCAGGCAGCCCTCTCTCGCCGGGGACTGGACCCACACCTGAAGATGATGGAGCAATCTCCGGCCTGGTGACGGGCACTCCCGCGGGGACAGCGTTGCTCGCAACCAGTACGGGATGTGCCCATCTGCCTACTACGACCTGCAGCACTTCCATCTATAGCCTCTCAAGCACCAGGGCGACGCCGGGGCCAGAGAATCCTCTTCCTACTTCGCCAAATTCCCTCCTCTTCGATCCTGCCGGCGATAAGGCTTTTATGGGCAGCGACTTCGGAGCGCTGATCATTACTCCGGCGAATTTCGGCACCAACAATAGCCCCTTCACCGGGCTCGGCACGGTGACCGGAAAAGTGCTGGCCACCTCCAATGACGGAACCACGGCCGTATTCTCCGATACTCTGCACACTCCGAACCAGGTGTACGTCGTCAACGCCGCCGCCGCGAATTCTCTATCCGCGACTCCACTGAATATTTCGCAGGCCGTGGCGAGCGCGTTCTCGCCCGATGGATTGAAGGCATTTATTTTCGGCAATGGTGGCGGCTCGCTTTACGTCTATTCCCCGCTACAAGCGTTGCAAGGACCGATCGCTTTGAGCGGACCGGTTAATGCCAACAGCGTTGCCTTCTCCTCGAACAGCGCATTCGCCTTCGTGGCGGAGGCTGAGGCCAACGCCAGTCCAGCGAATCTCACCGTATTTAACACCTGTAACAATCAGATTGCCGCCAGCCCGATATCAAATCTGAACCCGAATCCGGTTCCTGCGACCTTATCTCTCCCCGCGAATCCTCTGTTCATGAGAGTATTGCCTGGCATTCACCTGGAAGGAACAGACTCTTCCGGATATCCGATTCCCGACGGCCAGCATGTACTGGTGCTGGACGCGACTGGGGTCGACATCCTCACCGCCGCGATCTCCGGGAGCGCGTGTCCCCAGACCCTGACCTTCATTAGCGGCAATCCCGCTTCCTTGGTCCAGCGTATCGAACTGGGTCAGGGCACGCTCCAGCCGATAAATTTCTTCGTCTCCGCCGACGGCTCGCAACTCTACGTAGTCGCCGCTGGCCACGCGAGCGTCCTCGTCTATAACTTTGCTGCGGGCGCCGTAACCAGCGGCATTGAGCTCCTCGGCAACGCCATTCCTCTCAGTGCGGATATGAGCGCCGATGCCGGCACAATTCTGGTCGCCGGCAGCGACGGTCTGCTGCACGAGATCAGTACCGGACTCGGCGGCAGCGATCAGGTCCAACTCCCCTTCCCCAACCTGCCCGACTACCTGAACCCCTTCTGCGCCTACACAACTACCCAGAACCCATGCACCTTGAACCTGGTAGCCGCCAGACCGTAAAGCAGTTCGCGGTTCCCAGTTTTCAGTTTTTCGGGATGACGCCGCAAGCATAGCGCCGGCATCCTGCCGACTGTCGCGAGGGCGTCGCGCCCTCGCACCGCGCAGAAAATGGCGTCATGTTGTGCTTTAACAACACTCCGACCGGACAACGCCACAACTTTTTAAATTAGGAAGAGAATCTGCGAGAGAGAAACCGAGATCCGAGGACCGCCTACTGGCAACTGCCCGCCAGCTCTTTACCCACGCTATCCAGCACTCCATTCACGAAGTGCACCGACTCCGGGCTGGAAAATTTCCGCGCAATCTCCAGCGCCTCATTAATCACCACTGCCCGGGGCGTTTCCGGATAGGCCATCATCTCCGCCACCGCCGCCCGGATCAGATTGCGATCCACCGCCGCCATGCGCTCCATGCGCCAATGCTCCGCATGCTTCTCGATCAGCCCGTCGATTTCGCCGCCACGGTCGGTCGCCACGCGAAAAAGATCGTCGGCAAATCCGCGCACCTCCGCGGTCGCCGTCCCATGCTCCGCCCAAAATGTCCGCCGCACCTGTTCGGCATCCTGCTTCCCCATGTCCGACTGAAACAACATCTGCAGCGCCATTTCCCGAGATTTACGGCGAGTCCCCATAGGGTAGTTGTCGGCAGCCAGTTGCCAGTTGTCAGTGTACTGTACAGGCAGTTTACCGTGCGGTCAGGTTGACTGTGGGACGTTATTTGCGCCGCTTAGCCTTCGACGCCTTATTCGCAGCCCTGTCATTCCGACGACTCGCGGAGCGAGAAGGAGGAATCTGCTCCTGCTTGTGATCCGGACCCTCGATTTTGTCACTCCGAGCGAAGCGAGGAATCTGCTTGTTGCCGACAGCTGACAACTCTGAGCCGATAGCTCGCGTCAGCGACGCCATCTCCACCGCCGCCAGAGCCGCCTCAAACCCCTTGTTCCCCATCTTCAACCCGGCCCGATCAATCGCCTGCTCCAGCGTATCGCAAGTCAACACCCCAAACGCATGCGGCACCCCAGTCTCCTGCGCCGACTGTCCAATCCCCCGCGTGACCTCGTTCACAATCACGTCGTAATGCGCCGTATCCCCGCGCAACAGGCACCCGAGACAAATGATCGCGTCATATTTTCCAGTAAGCGCCAGAGTCCGCGCCGCCGACGGAATCTCAAACGCCCCCGGGACGCGCACAATCGAAATGTCGTTCCGCCGCGCCCCAGAACGTAACAGCCCGTCACAAGCGCTCTGCAAAAGCCGCTCCGTAATAAAGGAATTAAAGCGCGCCACCACGATGGCGAACCGTTGCCCCATAGCATCGAGTTTTCCCTCCAAAGCGGGGAATTCAGACTGAGGGGGATTTTCCACTTTCAATGTGCTTTTCTTCTTCGTGGTTTTCTCGGTGCCTCTGTGTCTCTGTGGTGAATTGTTTTCGATCCGTGTCAATCCGCGCAAATCCGCGGCAAAAGAAATTACTTCCCCTTAAACACCGCCGCCCGCTTCTCCAGAAACGCCGTAGTCCCTTCCTTCTTATCCTCCGTAGCGCAGCAGACCCCAAACAAAGTCGCCTCCAGGTAAAGCCCCTCGGCCAGCGTCATCTCCATCCCTTTGTTGACGGCTTCCATCGCATACTGCACCGCCAGCGGAGCATTCGCAATAATCTTCGCGGCAATCGCCTCCGCCCGCGCAATCAGCTCTCCCGCCGGGACAACTTCATTCACCAGCCCAATGCGATGTGCCTCCTGCGCCGTAATCATCTCTCCCGCCAGCACCATCTGCATCGCCAACCCCTTGCCCACCAACCGCGGGAGCCGCTGCGTCCCGCCATAGCCCGGAATAATCCCCAACTTCACCTCCGGCTGCCCCAGCTTTGCGTTCTCGCTAGCCAGGCGCATGGTGCAAGCCATCGCAATCTCACATCCCCCACCCAGTGCAAATCCATTGATGCAGGCAATCACCGGCTTCCCCAGATTTTCAATCAAATTCAAAACCGACTGCCCGCGATGCGTATATTCCTTCCCCGAAACCGCATCATGCTTGGCCAGTTCGCCGATGTCCGCCCCCGCAATGAATGCCTTCTCTCCTGCGCCTGTAAAAATCACCACGCGAATATTTTTATCATTCTTAATATCGTGAAACGCCGACCGCAGCTCCTCCATGGTCGCCATGTTGAGCGCATTGAGCACCTTCGGCCGGTTCACGGTGACGTAAGCAATCGAGTTTTTCTTTTCGAGGAGTATGTTTTCAAAGTTCATAAAGAACTATTTTTCACCACAGAGTCACAGAGAAACGCATTGCAAGATTTCGTTTTTCTCTGTGCCTCTGTGGTAAATCGCCTTTCAAATCCGTGTGAATCCGTGCAATCCGTGGCAAGATTTACAGTTTATTCGCCTTTGGCTTCTCCGGGTCCGCGTAATCATAAAACCCGCGCCCCGACTTCCGCCCGTACCACCCCGCCATCACCATCCGCTTCAGCAGCGGAGGCGACGCGAACCGCCGCTCCTTGAATTCGTCATACATCACCTGCGTAATGTAATAAGTCGTGTCCAGCCCCACAAAATCCAGCAGCGTAAACGGCCCCATCGGATACCCGCACCCCAGCTTCATCGCGTTATCGATATCCTCAATCGATCCCACGCCCTCTTCATACGCGCGAATCGCATCGAGCAAATAAGGCACCAGCAGCCGGTTCACAATGAATCCCGTCTTGTCCGACGTCCGCACCGGAACCTTGCCCAGCTTTTTCCCAAACTCGTAAGCCGTCTCGTAAACGTCATCGGCAGTAGCAATCGTCCGCACCACCTCGACCAACTTCATCAGCGGCACCGGATTAAAAAAGTGCAGCCCAACAAATCTCTCGGGACGCTTCACCGCCGTTAACAACTCGGTCACCGAAATCGACGACGTATTCGAAGCAAAAATCGCGTCTTTCTTCACAATCCCGTCAATCGACGCATACATCTTCTTCTTCTCTTCCACATTCTCGATGATGGCCTCAATCACAATGTCGCAATTAGCGAGGTCCGCCTTGTTGGTCGTTCCCTTGAGCCGCTCGCGAATCCCATCCCTCTGCGCCGCCGTGATCCCGCCCTTATCCACCGGCCGCTCGGAAAGCTTCGCCAAAGATTTCTCGATCCCGGCAAACCCCTTATCGAGAAACTTCTGCTCAACCTCGAGCACCGTCACGTCGAATCCAGCGGTAGCGCAAACCTGCGCAATGCCGGAACCCATCAAGCCACAACCGAGTACACCAACTTTCTTGATTTCCATTAAAGCTTTCCCCTCGAATCTTAAGTCAAGAAATCAATCTCACCACAGAGTCACAGAGACACGGAGAAGATTCAGGCCTCTAGTCGCGCGGATACCAAGTCGGCAAATCTTGCGACGTAGACCGCGTCGCTTTTTGCTCGATAATGGTCGCGCTCGAAATTTGTGGACAGGAGGTCGTAAATAAAATCCTCGTACTGTTCATCTACATGAAGGACCTTGACAACGGATTCCTCACCGCTTGCGAAGACCATACGAAAGGTTTCCTGTTCGTGCTTTTTCAAGAGCTGATAATGCGGATCGCTTTCAACTGCATATTCAAACGCTTCTAAGCCTGAGGCGCTGCCGGAAAATATGCGCTCCCGACACCTCACCCGTGAATCGGGTCCAAATTTCCAGCTCTCGTCTGGTGGTATTTGGTCGACGACTTCGAAAGCATCGTCAGCAACCCGTTCGGCTCGCACAGGACGCCAGCAGCCTGTACCCTCTCCCAGCAACGCCATGTAGATTATCGTTCCCATCCACGAGTTACTCCATCAAACAGGCGCAGCCAAACGAGATTATCTCTGTGACTCTGTGTCTCGGTGGTGAAAATGTTCTCTGGAGCCCTCACGGCGCACCTAAAAATTCAGCAGCGTCTCCACAATCATCGCAATCCCCTGCCCGCCGCCGATGCACGCCGTTGCCAGCCCATACTTCTTCTTCCGCCGCCGCAACTCGTACAGCAGCGTAATCACCAGCCGCGTCCCGGTCGCGCCCAGCGGATGCCCCAGCGCGATCGCCCCGCCATTCACATTTACTTTTTCGCGGTCTAACCCCAATTCTTTCTCCACGGCCAGATACTGCGCGGCAAACGCCTCATTCACCTCAATCAAATCCATGTACTCCAGCGACATCCCGGCCTTCTGCAGCGCGATCTTCGACGCCGGCACCGGACCGCGCCCCATCAATTTCGGCTCCACTCCGGCAATCCCCCAACTCACAATCCGCCCCAGTGGCATCAGATTCCGCTTGCGCGCTTCCTCCATCGACATCACCACCACGGCCGCCGCTCCATCCACAATGCCACTCGCGTTCCCCGCTGTGACGGTCCCGTTTTTTCCAAATGCCGCCTTCAACTTCCCCAACCCTTCCATCGTAGTCTGTGGACGCCGGTGGTCGTCTTCCGTCAGCGATTCCCCCGTCGCCTCGCCCTTATGATTCCGCAACGGCACCGGCACCAACTCTTCCTGAAGTCTTCCCGCCTTGTACGCGTCCTCGGCGCACTTCTGCGAGCGCAGCGCAAACTCATCCTGCGCCTGCCGCGTGATCCCTTGTTCCTCGCCGTAAAGCTCCGCCGTATTCGCCATGTACAGGCCGCAATACGTATCGAGCAGCGCCACCATCAGCGAATCTTCCAGCTTCCCACCCGGCGCCAGCGTAAACCCATCGCGCCCGCGAATCACAAACGGCGCCTGCGACATCGCCTCCATCCCGCCCGCCAGCACTACCTTCGCCTCGTCCAGCTGAACCAACTGCGCCGCATTCACAATCGCCTGCATCCCCGACCCGCACAGCCGGTTCACCGTCAGCGCCGGAACCTCAATCGGCAGACCCGCCCGCAATCCCACGTGCCGCGCCCCATACAGCGCGTCGCCCGAAGTCTGCTGCGCATTGCCAAACACCGCATGATCGACCTCCTTGGGATCGACCGATGCCCGCTCCATCGCGCCCTTCGCCGCAATCGCCCCTAACTCCTGCGCCGTAAAATCCTTCAACTTGCCGCAGTAGCGCCCAAAGGGCGTCCGCGCCCCACTCACAATCGCAATGTCACCTGGCTTCAGCATGATTTTTCCCGGAGAATTCCGACCAGACGATCAGAATTGATCACTCAAACTTGTCAGTCTAGCAGTGTGTGCAGGGACTTGGCCAGAACGCCAGTTCGCGAAAGACTTATGTGGGGACAGCCGCCCTCGGCTGTCCGTCGAGCGCAGCTCGACGCTCGGTCGGAACACTAAGAATCCAAAAAAATTGACCGCGATCCTACGCCGCCCGCGCCTGAACCAGAGCATCATATTCCTGCTCCGATCGTGCGGGTAGCAATACCCACATGGTGTAGATGCCGAGTGCCGTTCCAAACGGAATGTTGGTGAACAATGATAGGAAGGCCAGGACAAGAGCGATTACACGAGCCCACCGCTCGTGCTGCAACAAGCCCCAGCCGGCGATGAATCCGCAGCCAGCCTTCGCCAGTAGCAACATTGCCACCACGCTGAGCAGAGGGCGGAGAAAAGCAGTCGGCGCCTCGGGCGCTCCTAACTCTCGCATGTGTGCGAACAATGTGTTGGCCAACACGTAAAGAATGATGCTGGCAATGGTGTTGAACGCAGAGAGCGCCAGCCAGAACAGTCCGAGCAGCCGCACATGCTCCTGCACGCGTCCGGGCCGAGGCTGCACCAGCGAGATTGGACCGACGATCTGCTTGCCGCACTTGCTGCAAAACGCCTGACCGGGTTGCATCACTGTGCCGCATCCATCGCAGTACATCAGTCTCCTCCCCCAGGTTTTTCCAAACGGAAATCGCGCGAGACATACTTACAACACGCAATACTTACAACAACCGAAGCTACCTAAGATGATACGCAGAAATCTTAAAAGAGTTCCGCCCCGCGCGCATCCCGAACTATTCCCTTCCGCGCTCTTCCTCTCGCAGATCGGTCTCTCGCATGATCGGCCTCTCGCAGATCGGTCTCTCGCACGATCGGCAAAACGAAAAGGCCACCCGGCAACAGGGCGGCCTTTTCTTCAAGGGAGAATAGTTCCAACGGAGCTTTGAAATCCGTCAAAACTTTCTGCGACAAATCTTATGAGTCCAAAAACAGGGGTGTCAAGGGATTTTTGTTAAATAAATGTCTTTGTTTTCAATAATTTACAAAATCAATCAATACCCGGCGTGGATGTAGCAAATTGAGACAAAAAGCTCACAGTACCCAGTAAGCCGATCTATTTAAAGCTACTTACTGGTCAGGCCGGGTTTTGGGGCGCCTGCCGCCCCCCTTCGTTCGCGCCTTGGGAGGCTCCCTTGACCGCCGCCTCCGTGAGCCGCAGTGAGATGAATTCCATCTGCTCGGGCCGGTCAAAAACCTTGTCTGGATACCAGCGCTTCATCAAAATCCGGATTCCACCGAAGGCTACGCCCGCCACAATCGCAAGTCCCCCGACGATGGCGCAGAGGATCACAATGTTAAGGATCAACATATACAAATCGCGCGCCTGCGGATTATCGCTCGGAGTATTCCAGGTCACGCTGGCTTCGTAATTCACCATTCCGAGGAGAGACTTCGCGTCGCCATCGGAAACAGGTCCAGTGGCAATCGCCAGGATGGGTCCGGTGCGCTTGTCGAAGAACGAACCCGCATTTTCAACGCTCGAAACTCCTCCTTGCGGCTGCGACATGCGATGTGTCGCATCAATTCGGCGAAGATGTTCCGCAGCCAGTTGCGGCGTCGGATAAGAAATCAGCATCAACGTCGCTTCTCCGCTGGATGTGTCATAGTGGGCCAGACTCACCTCTGAACTTGCATTGAAGTCCACCAGGTCGGCGGAAACCGGTGGCGCTAGCGCAGTCAGAGCAGCGGGCCCCATCACATATTTCTGAGTGTTTGCAACGTAGCCCCGCCGTGGCATGAATTCAATAAACGTGGGCAGGTTGGCGGCATTGCCGTTAGGACGCGGCAGATCTCCAGCCAACTCGCGCAGCTCAGCTCCCGACATCGCAGACTCTTTGCTGAACTGGGCGTCAATCAGCACATTGCCGCGGTAGAAAAGCACGCGCTGCCCTAACGACGCTCCCTGATCGCCGATCTGCTCTTTCGTCATCGCCGGCTGCAGATAAAACGTGTAAGCTCCGAACGCGCCCGAAGCGTCAGCAAAACGCGCCGCCCGAATTTTCAAAGTCCGGCCATCGTCGCGCACGTAAGTGGACGACGCCACGTCTGTGAAGCGATATTCTTTGAGAACCGCGGCATTGGTGGGATCAGCGGCCGCAGGGTCCGTGCTGCTCGGCGCCGAGCCTTGCATCTCCCATCCACCGAATTGTTGCGGAAGCAGAGCCGCTTGCTGGTCCGAAGAATGCGACAGTTTGGAGGAACGCAACGGCGTCTGAGAGAAGGCGACGCCCAAGAAACACCAAAGCAAAATAACATTACCGACAGAACGGGAAAAACTCATGAATGGCCCCGCGGTGCAGAATTCTTCTTCCAATTAGACCACATCGCAGCCCGAAAGGTTTCACGACGCAGGCAACACTTGGAGTAATGAAAGCTCGCATATATGCACTTCAGATGTGGATAGTCCCACTCGCGCGGGAGTCATCCTGAACGGAGCCGTTCTTCCGGCGAAGGGAAGGATCTCCAGCTCATCAGGTCATACCCAGCGCCTCTACAGCCCTCCCTAAATCGAGAGGTAGAAACCTGCTCCGCAACCCCTTTATTTTGCAACAATTTGGCATGTTACCTTCGTGCCTCTAGTTTGCACGTCGGGGCCATTCCTCTCAGACCTCTCCTCGGGCAAACTAGCCTTGGGTGACAGAATGCAGTCAGGAGACCAGCGGCGGGGAGCGCGCACCAAGGCAGTTCTTCCCGTTCGAGTAAAAGGCAAAGACAGCGCCGGGAAGACTTTTGACGACTTGGTGCACACGCTGGACGTGACTCCGGACGGAGTGCGATTGGGCTCGGTGCGTCACCTGTTGAACCTGCTCGACGAGATTACAATTTTCTATCGCCAGCGAAAGATACAGTTTCGCGTCATATGGACGAAGAAATTAGAGGGCACATCCGAGTTTCAGGTCGGACTGCAGGCCATAACGCAGGATTGTGAGGCGTGGGGACTGAATTTTGCCGACTATAAACGGCAGCCTGCTTCGCAACCGGCGGTTGCTGCGGCTGCAAATGCTTAACCAGGAAAAGGACAAACTTATGGGATATTCATTACGCAACCTTTGGTCGGATGAAGAAGGTCAGGACATCGCCGAGTACTCAGTCATGCTGGCGGTGATTCTCGTAATTGTCGTGGGCACCGTGCGGCTGATTGGCTCCAACGCCGGCAACGTCTTCTCACAAGTAGGCAGCGCGATTCAGTAGCTCTGCCGATCACGAAAGCGGGGTGTCCCATCCTTGTCGCGTTCTTTGCGACAGAGCCTGCCCTGAGCGAAGCCGAAGGGGTGGGGATTCTGACCTGAGCTTAGCTACTGTCCCGCCGCCTTATCCAACTTGCTGGCCACTTTCACTCCGCTCAATCCATCCACATACTTCGCGATCCCGCGATAGAGCGACTCCGCGATGCGCTGCCGGTATTCACTTGTCTGCAGGCGGTGCTCGTCGGTGGGATTGCTCACGAATGAAATCTCCGCCAGAATCGACGGCATATTCGCCCCAATCAGCACGATAAACGGCGCCTTCTTCACCCCCCGGTCGCGAATCGCGGGACTCTTCGCGGCCAGCCCGCTGTGCAGCGACTCCTGCACATCTCCCGCGAACTCTCGCGACTCTTCGATTTTTTCCTTCATCGCGATTTTCTTCACCAGATCCTGCAGTTCGTAAATGGATTTTTCCGAAACCGCATTCTCCCGAGCCGCCACTTCCAGCGCCTCCGGCGACGAAGTAAAATTCAGGTAATACGTTTCCACGCCGCGTGCGTCAGAGTCATGGCTTGAGTTGGCGTGGATCGAAATAAACAGATCGGCGCGTTGCTGGTTGGCGACAGCAGTTCGAGTTTCGAGCGGAATGAAGGTATCGTTCTTGCGCGTATAAACCACTTCCGCGCCCAGCCGCGTCTGCAGCAGCTTGCCCAATCGGCGCCCAACTTCCAGCACCAGATCTTTTTCCTTCAAGCCCGTCCGGACCAATCGTTCCGGTATCGTGGCCGCCGTGTCCAGGATCGATCACGATCTTCCCAATCTTCAGCCCCAGCGCGCGGATCAGCGACCGGTCGCCGCTGGCCGTGGGCTTCGCTTCCCGCATATCCAGTTCTCTTGCCCGGCTCGAAGCCACATGCGAACCGGACGTCGACTTTCCTCGCCCGTGGCTCGCCTGCGGAGGAGCTTCATCATCATCGTCGGCATCGACCACAACCTTGGTGACCGTCGGAGTTGTGCTCTTATCCTTCAGAGAAGCACGTTTTGCTGGCGCGGATGAATGCGGCTTGGAACCCGCGTCGACTCCCTTGGGCACAATCTTGGTTTCGTCGCCCACATCTTCGCTGGTAACCGGAGCATTCCCCGTCTCGGCGCGCAACTCCCCCTTTACCTTAGCTTCTGCCTGCTTTAGTGCTTCTTCAGGCGTCAATTCGTCTGCAGCCGCGCTGTCGGCTTCCGATCCCGCCCTGGGCGGAGCTTCCACGTCAGCCATTGCGGCGCTATCTTGCAACAACTTGGCGTGCATATTCTTCCGATTATTTTTGCCGTGAATATCAATGATCAGACGGTACGGATTGGGCAGCAAAAACGCTTCGTAATCCGAAAGATTGTCGACCTCGAGCACCACCCGCGTGCGCCCCGGCTGAAATTGCGCCACCCGGATCTTCTTCAGGAATCCGTCATCCACGTCGAAACTCTTGCCTACCAGCGTGGAGGCCAGCTTGGTCCCGCGAAGATCGAAGAAGATGCGGTCAGGATGGGAAATGCGCTGCGAACCGAACTTAATCTCGTTCTCCAGATCAATCGCTACGCGCGTGTAGTCCGGCGTGGACCAGTGCCGGATTCCGGTCACGCGCGCGTCGTGCGGAGGTTGGAAGATTCGGCGGCATCCGGAAAGCTCGGCTTTAGGCTCGGACTTGGAATCGCTTTTGGAGCCGATGCCAACATTGACGGTCTTGCCCGCAGAATTGTCGGCAGTCTTGTTCTTGTCGGCAATCTCTTTCCCGGCCTTCTTCTGCTTCCGCGCCTCCGCCTTTTTCTCGCGATCCGCTTCCCGGTCAGGTCCGTGATCGACCGCCGCGCGTCTTCCGCCAGTCGGTTCTGCGGATAGCGATGCAGAAACTCCTCAAAAGTGTTCCGAGCCTGTTCGGGATCGTTCAGATCGTCTTTGTAGATTTCTCCGATGGTGAACAAGGCGTCGCCACGATATTTGCTGCCCGGATACTCCCGTCTCAAAAACTTGTATTGGGCAATGGCCTCGTTCAGGATCTTGTCGTCGTCGAAATGCCGTCCCATCTCGACCAGCGTCTCCGCCACGGCCACCACACTGGGGTCCGCCTTGGCAGAAGTAGGCGCTCCGTAATAAACGTTGCGGTAGGCGTCAAGGACCCGCTGATAATCGCGCCGCGTGCGCTCCGCTTGAGGTCGACCGTTGAGCGCTTCTCGCATCCGCTCGGCATTGGTAAAGCGCGCGTGAGCCCAGGATTCACTACGATGCGTCCGGGCATGGGCCGGCGCTCCGGAGAGGGCCATCAGCAACAGCAGCGCTCCCCAGCGACGACCGCGCTGGCTCGATCTGATCTTCAAAGTCGTCGGTCCGTAACTGTCTCGATCCGCCGTTGCAGTGGAACTGCCTTGGTACCTGAGAGTAAAGAAATTAAGAACTGTTTAAACAGATGCCGTAATTTTAGTCCGTGTTGCTGATGTAAAGCACGCCCCGCGCATCTCGTTGAACCCGCACGGGATCATGCCTGGGACCGGACGGAGAAAGGTCAAATCCGCCGTAATAGAGGTTCGTAATCCGCCGTACATAATTCTGCGTCTCGGCAAAATGCGGCACCCCCGCACTCCGCGCCACCGCGCCCGACCCCGCGTTATACGCGGCCAGAGTCAAATCGACGTTGCCGCCATAGTTTTCCAGAAGCTGTTTGAGATGCCGAACGCCCGCGTCCACGTTCTGTTCGGGATCAAATGGATTGTTCACCTTCAACGACCGCGCCGTCGATGGCATCAGCTGCATCAGCCCCATCGCTCCCTTGCGCGAAACCGCATTGGAGTTGAAGTTCGATTCCACCTTGACCACCGCGCGCACCAGGTTGGGATCCACATTGTGCCGGGCCGCTGCCATCACAATCGACGAATCGATTTCGTCCTGAGAAGCCTGATGTCCGCGGGCATTGGCAGCCACGATCTTCGCATTTGCCGACTGCACCGACTCGTGCCCGAAGTATTGGCTGACTTCCGCCGCGGCTGACCGCGCCGCTCGCATGGACGCGGTCCCCGCCGAGGGCACAGGCTTCCACCGGCTTTCTTTGCTGCTCCAATACACCAGCGACGACCGACGGGGTTGCGAAGCCTGGAACTGAGAAGCTTGGGTCTGAGAAGCCTGTCCGGCGTGCCTCTGCGCCGGCACAGATTCGTTCACATAAATCTTCCGTCCGTGCTCCTCTGTGGAAGTGATCAACTCGGCGCGGCTGTCACCTTCCGCGGCCCACACCGAAGGTACCGCTAAAGATAAAGACAGAGCCAGGAATAGAGAGAGAGAGAAGGAGGTCGCGATTGCCGTCCTGGCCGTCAGCTTGAATACGGGTTGTAGGCGTTTTCGCATAATCCGGGTTTTCCCTTTCACCGAACCTTTGCTGGAAGGCGGCCAAACAAACCTTCGCCCTCCCCTGTTCTACCCGGAACCTGACGGAGAATTCTGAATCAGAGTAAGACGATTATAGGCGGGCCCGGAGACTCGGACAATCTATCCGAAGGGAGTAGAACCACCAGAGTAATCCAAGTAACTTACTGAAAGATATGCCCGTTATAGGCCATCGTCACTGGCATCGACCAGTCCGAGGTAACCGCCGGGAGGTTACGCGCAGGGTAGAAAACTTCACGTCGCGGACGGAATGAACGTACAGTCTACCGGCCCCCAGGGTGCCCCATGTCTCGCCTCCTTTGCGAGACGTGGGAGTACTGCTCTACCCTTTCTCCAGCGCCACCGCAAACGCATCCAACGACAACGACCGCAGCAAATTCCGCCGCATCCCCCGCTCCACCTCCCCCAACCGATCGGAGGCCGCCGTGATCCACTCGAAATCCGCCGAGTCACCCATCCGTTTTAGCTCAGAAGCAATGTCGCTGTTCCGAACCAGTTCGGGCGCCCCCGCCTCAATCGACGCCAGATCCCGTAATAACGAATAGAGCGTACGAATCAACTGCTCAATCTTCTCCCGCCCCTCAGCCCCCGGCCGGTACGACTCGGTGATCTTAAACAACTCACTGTGCTCCCCGCTCCCCAGAGCCGATTTCAAAATTTGCAGAGCATGCCCGCGCGCCGCCACATAGCCAGCAAGATCGAAACTCCGCGCCCGTCCCACACAGCCCTCGCACAGTCGGGCAACCAGACGCGCGCTCCGCCGCCTTCCACTCCGGACGACTGCTCGGCCAGATACCGCTCAACATCCTCCGCCGGCAAGGCGCCCAACTGGAACACCATCGACCGCGACCGAATGGTCGGAAGCAACTCCCCCGGATTCTCGGTCAGCAGAAAAATCGTCGCAAACTCCGGAGGCTCCTCCAACACCTTCAGCAGCGAGTTCGCCGCCTCCTTCATAAACGCCGAGTCCGTAAAGATGTAAACCCTCTCCCTACCCTCCGCCGGCCGGTAATAGATCGTCTCAATCACCCGCCGCACCTGATCCACTTTGACCATCATCTGCGGAGGGTCCGGCGGAATCACCAGCACGTCCGGATGTGTCTGGACAAACAGCCGCGTCTCTTTTCTGTCTGCGTCGCGCAAATTCTCCCGCGCCTCCACAGCCTCGGCAAACCGCGCGTCCAGATCCGCCGCTTGCGCAATGCGCGTACAGTTGGCGCACTTCCCGCAAAAATCGGGTAGCCCGTCAGTCGTGGTCGGAGACAGGCAGTTCAACGCCTGCGCCAGCATCAAAGCCAGCGTGTACTTGCCCGATCCCTGCCCCCCCGCCAGCACCACCGCATGCGGAAACCGCTCGCGCGCCAGCATGTCGCGCAAGCGATGAATCGTTTCAACGTTGCCGTGAAAATCAGAAAAAGGCATAGAACGAATTCACCACAGAGACACAGAGAAAAACCAAAGTCATTGTAAATCGAATATCAGCAGGGATTGGTGACACTCGCGAATCGAGCATTTGCTCTTTCCGATTCTCGCTTTTCTCTGTGTCTCTGTGTCTCTGTGGTGAATGACTTCCTTACAGTCTCAACTTCCTCCGCACCACTTCCACAATTCGCTCATGCGTTTGCCCTGGTGCCCCGCGAGCATCCACCACCGCAACCCGTCCTGGCTCTCGCGCGGCGATTGCGAGATATCCCTCGTGCACCCGCGTAAAGAACGCCCGCGTCTCCTGCTCGAACCGGTTCTCATCGTGTCCCCGGGCCGAACTTCTTGAATCTCGCTTGTTCCGAAGCCGGGCCCGACTCACACTTGCCGCCGCGTCCGAATCCAGCAGAATCGTCAAATCCGGCTGCAGATTCCCGCACAGTACTCGATGTAACTCGCGAACCGCCTGGCTGCCCAGCTTGCGTCCGCTTCCCTGATAAGCCTCGGTTGAATCGGTAAACCGATCGCAGAGCACGATACTGCCCTGCGCCAGCCCTGGCTCGATTACTTCGGCAATATGTTGCGCCCGCGAGGCGAACATCAGCGCCATTTCGGCCAGCGGTAACAGCCCGGCGGTACTCGAATCGAGCAGCACCTTGCGAATTTTTTCTCCGGTCGGCGTGCCGCCCGGCTCGCGAGTTTCCACGACCTTATGACCCCCCGCGCGCAGAACTGCGGCCAGCTTCCGCAGCTGCGTGCTCTTGCCGGTCCCGTCCAGCCCCTCGAACGTAATAAATTTTCCCCGTCGCGACATCTGCGGAATCATATCAGTCGGCGATCGCGGGAAGTCCCAAGTCTTCCGGGTATGCCTGTGTGGGGCCGGCTCTTTGACGCGGTCAGGCGGCGGGAAGCGCTGCTGCCGCGACTGCGTCGGCAAGTGCAGCCCCCGGCGCAATCGCAACCGCCGCCTCCGCTGCAACCGCGCAAGAGCGGCCCTTAGAGCCTGCCCTGAGCTTGTCGAAGGGGCCGCGGTACCGTCAGAGGCGCGAGGCTTCAGCCTCTGTGTTACTCTTTTGCACTCGAAAATCCCAATCGATCTCTATGCGACTCTCCCGCAGTACTGCCTGCTTAATCCTTGCGCTGCTATTCCTTCTGTGCACTTCTCTCCTCGCCGATTCCCAAACCTCCATCCTCGGCTTCACCCCCGCGTCCTCGGCCCGCGAAACGGAAATTGAATCCAAATTCAAATCCATTCCCAACCCCGACGAAGAACGCCGCCAGCACCGCATCTTCACCCAAGAACCCCATGTCGCCGGATCGAAACGCAACAACGAACTAGCCGACTACATCGCCAACGAATGGCGCAAACAAGGACTCGAGGACGTCATCATCCGTCGCTACGATGTCTACGGCACGAATCCGAAAAGCGCCTCGCTGGAAATGATCGCCCCCACGCACTATCAAGCCACCCTCCGTGAATCCCCGCTCGACGCCGACCCCGACTCGAATAATCCCGCCATCAGCGGCGCATGGCTCGGCATGTCAGTCTCCGGAGAAGTCACCGCGCGCGTGGTCTACGCGCACAGTGGCAATCCGGAAGACTACAATTTGCTGCGAAAAAACGGAATTAGCGTCACAGGCAAAATTGTCCTCGTCCGTTACTCCAATCCCTACAGCTATCGCGGATTCAAAGCGCTCACCGCACAGCGCGAAGGCGCCGCCGCAATACTGATTTACAGCGATCCCGCCGAAGACGGCTACAAAAAAGGCAAAGTCGATCCCGACGGGCCCTGGGGTCCGGAGTATAAAATTCAGCGCGGCGCCATCACCTACGACTTCATCGTTCCCGGCGACCCGCTCACTCCCGGATGGGCCTCGGTCCCCGGCGCAAAACGCATTCCGATCGAGCAGGCCAAGTCCGCGCCCAAGATCATGGCTCTGCCACTTTCCTGGCACGACGCCAAGCCTCTGCTGGAAAATATGGATGGTCCGATGGCTCCAGAAAATTGGCAAGGCGGATTGCCCATCGCCTATCACCTCGGCGGCGACCGCGTGAAAGTTCATCTGAGAATCGAGATGGACAACGGCACGCAGCCCTACTATGTGGTCGAAGGCCGCATTCGCGGTTCGGAACTTCCCGACGAATGGGTCGTCCTGGGCAATCACCGCGATGCCTGGGTCTTCGGCGGCGTCGATCCGAGCAGCGGCACCGCATCGATGATGGAACTGACGCGCGCCCTCGGCCAACTCAACGAGAGAAGGCATGCGCCCCCGCCGCACGCTAGTGATTTGCAGTTGGGATGGCGAAGAGGTCGGCCTGACCGGTTCCACCGAATGGGGCGAGCAATTCGCCGACGAACTCCGCGCGAAAGCCGTCGCTTACCTCAATGTCGACGAAGCTACCTCAGGCCCGAACTTTCACGGCCAGGCAGTAGCGTCGCTAGCACCGATGCTCGTAGAGACCACTCGCTCGCTCCAAGATCCTTCCGGCAAGAGTCTCTACGACGCGTGGAAGGCAAGTGCAGCGCGCGAAAAAGAAGCAGGCCATCAATCCGGACAAATGAACGATTCCGGCGTCGCCGATTCAAGTCTCGCCGATACTCGCATCGGCAGCGGCTCTGACCACACCGTCTTTCTAAACTTCGTCGGCGTGCCCGTAATCGGCTTGCAGTTCGACGGAGACTACGGCGTCTATCACTCCGCCTACGACGATTTCTACTGGATGAACCACTTCGGCGACCCCGGCTACAAATACCACACGCTCATGTCGCAACTCTGGGGCGTAACCGCCCTGCGCCTAGCCAACGCCGATCTGCTCCCCTTCGATTTCGCCAGCTACGCCGCCAACATCCGCCAATTCGTCAGTGAACTGGTTAGCAAGAATAATCTGCCGACCAAGTCTTCTGTCATCCTGAGCGAAGTGGCGGGTTCGCGAAGCGGAGCCGCCACGCAGTCGAAGGACCCCTTGCCAGCGTGCCCCTCCTGCGGCTCGTCACGGACCTCTGTATCCAGCTCTCCGACTGAATCGACTGACCAGGCCTCTCTAGACTTGAGCGGCGTCCGAAAAGAAATCGACAACTTCGAAGCCGCCGGCAAACTCCTGAATGAATCAGTGAGCCGAAAACTGGCACAAGGCCCAATCGATCCCCAACTCGCCCTAACCCTGAATCACGGCATGATGCAAATCGAGCGGAACTGGCTCAACCCCGACGGCATCCCCGGACGCCCCTGGTTCAAACACATCCTCTACGGCGCGCGCTTCACCTACGCCCACCTGGAACTGCCAGGCTTGACCGAAGCCGTAGAAAGACGGGATTGGCCAGTCGCCCAACAACAAGCCAATATCCTGCAGCGCGCCCTGGAGAAAAATACCAACCTGCTCAATCAACTCAATTCCACCTTCACGGAGAACGTCATCCCCTAATCTTGTCATTCCGAGCCGCTCGGAGCCGGTGAAACCGGCGAAAGTGGCGAGGAATCTGCTTTCGAGGTGGGCGCCAGCGGCCAATCTTTCAAAAAAACACCGCGCGAGCGTAGCGTTTCATCATCGAGACGATTTTTCCCGGCAATGTCGACAACACGACGTCGGAACTGACGTCAAATGCTATCGGCAAACATTTTTTTATAATCTCTGTACCACTCGCTTTGAAATCGCTCTTCGGGATCGTATTTCCTCTTGAGCCGCAGAAATTCCGCGAACCGCGGATAACAACTTTCAATCTGCTTCCGCGTCGCATCCCGGTGATAGGTCAAATAGAAGGAACCGCCCCGCCGGGCCGCCATATCGATGAGCCTTCGAAAAATATCCGCCGACCGCCCAACACCCTCGGGGGTGTGAACTGTATGCAGGTTGAAGATGGTGCAGGCGTAGGTTTGCTTCGCCCAAGGCAGAAAACTCTCATCGTCCTGCTCAATCAGGCGCACCGTCCCATAAATCAGTTCGACATTGTTCTTGCGAAAATCCTCTCTGACCTCATCGAAAAACTCCTTCAGCATCGGCCGCGGAACATCGATCTCGCAAATGATTTCTGTCGCCGGAAACGGGGCGTGAAGCTTTTGGTCGATCTCGCGATGATAATCGTCAGGATAAATGCTCAGCTGATGAGTGTCCGACCAGTACACCTGCCCGTTCGTCGACAAATAATATTCTGCATACCGTTCAAATGCCTTTTTCTTGTCGACATGGGCCAGATAAAGAAGCTGCCTCCAATTTTCGTCTGACAGCTGTTTTTCGGCCGTGGGAATGCGAGTTTCCATTGGAACGGGGCGATAGCAAGAGAAAACGCCTCGGTGCAGGAAGTCTTCCGATTGGCGATCGATCGAGAACTGAAAATCGCCGTAGAGAAATCCAGCGGAAATACGCCTGTCGAATGCTGCCATCAGGTCGTCCACCGTTTGCATTTCTACCACCCGCTCCACTTTCTTCCTCGGAATCAGCCGCAACTGCACGGACGTAACGACGCCGAACAATCCGTAGCCGCCATGAACCAATCGGAAAAGTTCCGGGTTCTCGGTTCTGCTGCAGTTGTGGACCGTTCCCGTTCCGTCGACAAGAACAAACGACTCCACATCGCTGATGAATGGCCGCATCTTCAAGCCGCGGCCGTGCGCGTTTGCGGCGATCGTGCCGGCGATCGTGAGCCGGTCCGCCCCAGTCTGTTTCTGCGCAATCCCCCAGACCTTGCCATCGCTATTTTGCAGCGCGAGATATCCATCAATGAGAGCCGGCCACTCGATTCCCGCTTCCACTTCAACAATCCCGCGGCTGCGATCCAGATGCAGAATCCGGCTCAGCCTTCTAATGTCTATCAGCACAGTATCAGTGCCAAACTGCTGCCCTCCCATCGCGTGCCGCCCACCGGAAACCGAAATCACCTTCCCATCCTTGCGTGCGCTGCGGATGACCTCCTGTACCTCTGCCGCCGATTGCGGCTGGAGAATTCCGAGGACGCGAGTGGCATTGAGTTGGGAATGAACATCATTGACGAAGATCTGGTCCGGAGCGGGGATTGATCGTCCAGATGTTGTCGAAGTGACGGCCAGCGCAACAGAACCGGCAATAAACTCGCGTCTCGAAATCATAGTTTTCGCCAAAGCCGCAACGCAGTCTGAGATTAGCACTCGGGAGATGCCCGACTGTGTGGTTCTGTTACAGTTTGCAAACTGTAACAACCCATGTCTCCGGTTCTTTGTGAGCGTGGGGATGTCGACTCGAAACGCCAAGGAGGGTCAGAATGCGCAGCTTCACTACTCCGCTTCCTCCATCTCCCGCTCCATCACCCTGCGCAGCGCGCCGTTGATCCGCGTCTGATACCGCCGCCCGTCCCGGCGAAACCACGCCAGCACATCGGCGTCCAGCCGCAGCGTGACCGGCTTCTTGATCGGCTTGTAAAACTCCATCACTTCCCGCATCGAAACCGAACCGTGCCTCGATGGCTCCACCGACGCCGACAAACTCAAACTCTTCCGCTGACCGCTCTTCCGCCGCGCCGCGGAACTCCTAGCCTTGGACCGGGCCTTTTTTCCGCTCGTGGTAACTCGTTGCTTATGTTTCATGTACCCCACTATACTTATATTGTTGTACGTACACAATTGCCCTAAAAGTGTTCCTGCAGGAACACTGTGGAAATCTCCTCGAGAAACCTGCTAACCCACTCATCCCGCTGCCACTTCCTCCAGTACCACGTCGTCATCCATGAACCCGAACACCTCCTGCGGCACCGGATTCTGCCACACCGGCGCGAACGACTGCCGGTGCAGCGGAGTCGGCCCGAACTCGCGCAGCGCGGCCAGATGTCGTGGAGTGCTGTATCCCTTGTGCGCCGCCAAGCCGTAGGCGGGAAAGACCGCGTCCCATTCGCACATCAGGCGATCGCGCTCCACCTTCGCAAGTATCGAAGCCGCCGCAATCGAGGCCGAGCGCGCGTCCCCATGAATGATCGGAACCTGCGGCTGCTCGCAGTCGAGGCGCAACGCGTCGATGAGAAGATGATCGGCGGCAGGAGCCAGAAGCATTACCGCTTCGCGCATGGCCGCTCGCGAGGCGTGATAGATGTTGATCTGATCGATGCGAGCGGCGTCCACAGCCGCCACGGCCCATGCCACCGCGTGTTCGCGGATGCGCTCCGCCAGCACTTCGCGCCGCTCTGCCGGCAGCAACTTCGAATCTCGCAGCCCGCGCACCCGGTAAGCCGGGTCGAGAATAACCGCAGCAGCGACCACGCAGCCGAATAGCGATCCGCGTCCAACTTCATCCACCCCCGCCACCAGCCGCGCTCCCGATGCCCAGGCCTTTTTTTCAAAGCGCAGCGTGCAGCGCAGCTTCTTCAGCATTCGGAGCTTAGCAGCCGAAGGCGAGAGCGTTGTGGCAGACGATGGCTTCATCACAGAAGGCTTCACCAAAAACAAGAGGGTTGTTCCTCATCTTCGTCCACAACAGCAATTCCTGCAAGCGAACTTTCATCCTAAAGGTTTGCTTCGCGATCTCTGCGAAGTCCTTGGCGATCTCTGCGGTAAAAGCTTTTGACCGCAGAGCACGCCAAGAAGACGCCAAGAGGACGCGGAGAACGCAGAGAGAAGAAGGTGGAATTTATTAGGACCCCCATCGCATACGCCAACGTAACCATTACCAGGATTACGGGGGTACATTGCCCGTTCGGACGTGTACTGGTAACTTCGCCTCAGTCACGTCCAATCGGAGTGGATGCCTTGCAGAGCAAAACCAACTCATCCCCGGCAGACGGCCTCCTGACCGCAAAGCTGGTGCATCTGGCGCTCCCGGTGCGCTGGAGTCTGATCGGCCAGGAAGGACGCGGTCCAGCGGAGATGGCATGCACCTATGACATTCACCCGCATGGCGCGCGGCTTCTCAGCTCGCGCCAGTTGAACCTCGGCGACCTGGTGATGGTGGAACGCGGGCGCAATAAGGCCGTCTGCCAGGTGATTTGGGCTGGAGATGCCGCCTCCGCCCTGCGCGGCCAGTTCACCGTGCAATGTGTCGACGGCAAGACGCCCTGGGATGAAGAGCTGCGGCAGATAGAAACGCAGAAGGAAGACCAGTACCAACCCATCGATCTCGATAGCATGGAACGCCGTCTGTTGCCTCGTGGCTTCGGCGCCCCGGAGAGCAACCGTCGCCGGCGCCCGCGCTTTTACGTCGAAGGCCAGGCGCAAGTGATCGACGGCGTACAACGCGTGGAAGGGGCGGTGCAGCAGATTTCGGAATTCGGGGCGCGCATCGCGTCCACGGAAATTCTGCGCCCCGGAACTGACTTCCGCCTGATGTTGAACATGTTCGATGTAAGCGTTGCGGTCAAGGCGCAGGTGAGATATCTGGTTAACAATCTTGCCATGGGCGTGGAGTTTCAGGAAATCCGACGCGGTGACCGCCCTCTGCTGAGCTATGTGCTCAGCAAGTTGCGGGGCAGAAAGGTTGCGGAGTTCGTCGGCGCAGAAGGCATCCGAAATCCGCTGGCCTCCGCCGCAGTCTAGCTGGGGTCCCTATCTAACATTTCCACAGGGGCTGATTTACAATAGCTCCGGGGTCTCGGGCTCGAGAATGTCCTCCACTGGAAAGGTGAATGCGGCTCTGGCCGCAGCAGTACTCTTCCTTCTCCTCAGCAGTTGCTTCGCATATTTCGCTTTCACCCGCATGGACGCCAGCCAGGGCTGGGTTCGCCATACCCGCGATGTACAAAACGCTTTAGCGCAATTTTCCATGGCTACCGCGCGGGCCGGCCGCCTGCGTTCCGAATACGTGGATTCGGGCGACGATTCGCTATTGCAGCAGCAGGCCGAAGTTGTGGACCGGATCCGAAATACAGCGGCGGCGATTCAGCGACTGACGGCAGACAACCCGCAACAGCAGGCGAATTCCAGAAAGCTTGCGGAGCTGAAGGAGCAGCGGATTGCCCTTTTGGAACAAGCCATCGAGCTTAAGAAATCAGGAACGTCAACCCCGGCGGCACAGGCCGCAATCAGTCGACAGAGCCTGGCTACTGCGGAAAGCTGCGATCTGCTCTTGCAGCGCATGTACGACACGGAGGAACAATTGCTGTCGGAACGGCAGGCGCGAGCGAGCCGCTTCGCACAACTGACGGCAGCAATCCTAATCACCAGTCTCTTCCTGGCACTGGTGTTGTTTCTCGTGCACCACCGGCTGCTCACCGAGCAGGTGGCCGGACGTTCCCGGGCTGAACTGGCGCAGCGCACCCTCAGCGCCAAGGTACTAACGCTGCAGGATGAAGAGCGGCGAAAATTTGCCCGCGAGTTGCACGATTCCGTCGGCCAGCATCTGGCAGCAGTGAAAATGGCAATCTCGGTACTGCAGAAAAAGTATCCAAGCGACGCCACTCTGCAGGACTGCATCAAGCTGCTCGACGATTCCATCTCGGAAACGCGGACGATTTCTCATTTGTTGCATCCGCCGCTACTCGATGAAGCGGGACTGAATTCGGCTTGCCGCTGGTTTGTCGAGGGATTCGGAAAGCGTAGCGGCATCGATGTCAACCTGGATATTCGCGATGGAACGGGCCGGCTACCCGAAGCGACCGAACTGGTATTATTTCGCGTGCTACAGGAAAGCCTGACCAATGTGCACCGGCATTCCGGGGCGAAACGAGCCGATGTCAGCCTGCAGACGGTGGGCGATCAGGTGATCCTGCGAGTTCGAGATTATGGCAACGGTATGCCTGCGGCTGTGGTGCAAAGCCTTCGCCAGGATGGCTCCGGGGGCGGCGTTGGCGTGGCCGGCATGACAGAGCGTATCCGTGAAATCGGAGGCAAGCTGGAGATTAATTCCGGGTCCGGCGGGACCGAAATTGTGGTACGGGTTCCGGTCCGCAAGAGAGTCGTGCAGCAATTTTCTCCGTCCAGAATGCAAGAGGTGAAAGGATGAGGAAGGTCTGGCCGTGTGCGAAAAATAACTCCCGTAGGGACGGACGCACTCGTCCGCCCCTCTGCGTGCTATGCGTGGTTTTTCTGATTGCTGCCGGCGCGTGTTCGAAACAGCGTTCCGCACCGCAGGTAATCGTCGAAATCCCCGCGGGCTTCACCGGTAATTTCATCCTGGAGATGGGAGTCAGAGAAGGCTCACCTCTGGAAAAGCGCGGGGACGCGTATGTGCTGCGGGTGCCTAAGAACGGTAAGGCCATCACGTCCACGCTGCTCACGAATAGCGAGCCAACATTCCGGAACTCCAGCGACGGCGGGGTGTGGGGCTACTCGCAATCCGTCTTTACGACGGGAGACGGGATTCCGGTGAGCGGCAAGATTGAATTTTTCGTGGGGACGAAAAAAGAGTACGAGGCGGAACAAGGCAAGAAGAACCACTCCGGCGGATTCTCAACTGCAGTGGAATCGCTCGCTGGGAATGTGACCGAGACATTAAAGACGGGCGCGGAGATTGTGCGGGGCCGGGTCTGAGACCCGGTCGGCAGCCGCCAGGCCGCTCTCGCGGCCTGACCGGGTCAAAGACCCGGTCTCACACAAACAACGGCCACGCAACCAAATAGCTTTACGCTTTTTCGACGTCGCGCAGGCGGGCGGCTTTGCCGCGGAGACCGCGCAGGTAAAACAGCCGGGCGCGGCGCACTTTGGACGAGCGCAACAGTTCGACCTTGTCGATCACTTTCGAGTGAACCGGGAAGATACGTTCCACGCCCTGGCCAAAGCTGATCTTGCGCACGGTGAAGCTGGCTTGCGGTCCGTTGTCGCGCTTGATGACCACGCCTTCGAAGGCCTGCACGCGTTCCTTGTCGCCTTCCTTGATCTTCACGTGAACGCGAACGGTGTCGCCGGGATGGAAGGCGGGGATGTCGGTGCGTTGAGATTTGGCTAGAAGCTTTTCGATGATTAGGTTTGACATGATTGTTTTTCCTTCGTCTTTCGCAGCGCCTAAAGGCGCAATGATTCTCGTTCTCTGTCGGTATGCCTGAAGGCATACCCTGATACGAATCGTGAGCCCCAGCTTCGACCCGTCCCAATCTTCTACCCGGCTCAATCTCTGACTGACGGTAGACTAGCCGCGTTCACGCTTGATCCGGGCCAAAGTCTTGGCGTCTTCATCGCTGAGTTCCGCACGATCCAACAAATCGGGGCGGTTGCGTAGCGTTTTTTCCAGGGCCCGCTGCCGGCGCCAGCTGCGGATTTCCTGATGATCCCCGTTCAGCAAAATTTCCGGTACAGTCATCCCGCGAAAATCCGCGGGGCGCGTGTAGTGCGGATAGTCCAGCAATCCACCGGAGCCGCACGTCGAATCTGCGGCGCCCGCTTCAGTCGCCACGTGCGCGGTGAATGATTCCTGCCTGGTGGAGGCTTCGTTGCCAACTGCGCCCGGCAGCAATCGCGTGACCGCTTCTATGACGACTGCTGCGGCCAATTCGCCGCCGCTCAATACGTAGTCGCCAATCGACAGCTCGCGGTCGGCGAGAAAGTCGGCGACGCGCTCGTCGACACCTTCGTAGCGGCCGCAGAGCAGAACGACGCGATCGAGCGCCGCCAGTTCCGCCGCGATTTTCTGCGTGAAACGCTGACCCTGCGCCGAAAGCAAAATCACCGACTGCTTCGCGCGCTTGTTAGCTCGATCTTCGCGCGAAGCAATTTGCAACGACTCGAGACATTCAAAGAGCGGTTCCGGCTTGAGCACCATGCCCTCGCCGCCGCCGAAGGGGCGGTCATCCACGGTGCGGTGTTTGTCATGCGTGAACTGCCGCAAATCGTGGACTTCGATTTTCGCCAGACCCATCTCGCGGGCCCGGCGGGTGATGCCGTGATCCAGTGGTCCGCTGAAGAAGCCGGGGAAGATCGTTAGAATATCGGCCTTCATCTCGGACCCTGCACTTCAACCTTTAACCACAGAGGGCACTGAGGATCACAGAGTAATCCTCTTCAGCGCTTTTTCTTTCTTGCGGACTGCTGTTCCTGCTTTTCTTCCGCCGTTACCGGAGCGTTGATTTCCAGCATGCCCTCCGGAAGGATCATTCTCACTTGCCGCTGCCCCAGGTCAACGCCTTCCAAGTATGCTTCCGCGAAGGGCACTTCAAACTTTTTGCCAGCACCATTTACAAGCACCAGCAATGGCGCTTCACCGGCTCCAAACTGAACGTCTTCAATACGGCCGATCTCGCGGGCGCGATCAAGAACGGTGCAACCGATCAGATCGCTGACATAATTCCAACCGGGCTCCAGCTTCGCGCGCCCGGAGCTTGGAAGCTGCAATTCCGATCCGACAAGCAACTCGGCGTCCGACATCGAGTCGACGCCGCGAAATTTCAGAACCAGCAGGCCTTTGTGCGGCCACAGATCTTCGATCTCCAGTTCGCGGCGCGAATCTTCTGACTTCGCAAGAGCAAATAACTTCATGCCTTTGGCGAAGCGTTCCGGGACGTCGCTGTGAATTTCCGCGGCGACCTCGCCATGCCGGCCTTGCGTTTTTACGACGCGAGCCAGGGTGATGAACTCGCCGTTTGTTTCAGAATTCACGGCCGTCGGTTTGGTTTCATTCGCGCTTGCGACAGAATCGGCAATGTTCTTTCGCCCCTACTGGGGCTCGCTCTTTTTTCTCGCTTACCCACGGCTTGCGCCGTGGGCTGCATTCTTTCGCCGCTACGCGGCTGAAGCCCGCGCTTCAAACCCAAGATCGAGCCTGCAAAGCGTTCCGCTTGCTACTGCGCCCGCTCTACTCGATGATTTCGAGTGTGTAGCGCTTGTGTGCCCGGTGGCCGGCGGCGCTCAGCAGGGCGCGTAGGGCGCGAGCGGTGCGTCCCTGGCGTCCGATGACTTTGCCGACATCGCTTTCGGCAACTTCCAATTCGATCACGTCGTCGTCGAATTTCTCGACGAAGACTTCATCGGGAGAATCGACCAGGGATTTCGCAATCAGTTCAACGAGAGTTTGCACATCTCCGGAGGGTTCAGTCATAAATTTCAGTTTCTACGAAGTCAACTTCCGCACCCCCAGCGGCTAAGCCGCGCCTGATCGGCTACATCGGCACGACTGAAGTCGTGCCCTGATACGAATCGATGGCCCGTCGTATCAAGGTCAATTCTCAGCGGAATCGATGACTCGAGTTAGGCGGCGGAGCTGGCGGCGGCCGGAGCCGGGGGCTTGGAGAACAGTTTATTCACCCGGTCCGACATTTGTGCGCCCTTGGACACCCAGTACTCGACGCGCTCGCGCTTCAGTTCGACGCTGGCGGGATTGGTGCGGGGATTATAGGTCCCGACCACTTCCACCGGACGGCCGTTGCGGGCGCGCTCCTTCTCAATCACGACGATGCGATAGTGCGGTTGTTTGCGCGCACCACGGCGCGCCAGACGAATCATTAACACAGGTCTTATATCCTTGTTCCGGAAGAGTCCGGTGAGATCGAGGCAAACTCTTATTATGCCGGAGGTTAGGTGGAATGGCAAGGGGCGTACAAACGAAGGGTAGCGTCCCAATTTCGCCAGCTGCTCGGGAATGATCGTCACATGCTCGAGAAGAAGCTTTTACGCGCGAAGTGCGCGAAGGAATCGCAGAGGTCGCGAAGAAAACAAGATCGAGATTGGGAGTCTACCCGAACGAATCCATTTTAGCCGACGATGAAAGGGCGACATGGATGCGACGCCGGCCACGACACGCCAGCATTTGAGTGACCTCGGTTTCCAACGCTGCAATCCTCTGATAGATTCGATGCGATTTTCGGAGGTGCGCCATGCCCACGGTGAATCGCCCTGCCATTCTGGCCGCATTCTATTCGGCAACACGGCAGAAAATCGATAACATCCCGACTCTCCTCTTGCCGGCTGACACAACACTGTTCCGATCTTTCAATCCCAAGAGTGCGTACACACTTCTTCCCAAGCCGCCAGCGGGCAAACACGTCTCCAAGATGCAAGCCAACAGGCTCTTGATTCCGGGAGATGGCGTCCTAGAACTCAACAACCGTTTCAGCGGCCCGTCATACAATCCGCCCATCCCTGCCGCAGCGGGGCTATATTGCGTCCTGCAACAGCAGGCACTGGTAAATGAGTCGATGCACTACAGTCGAAAAGTTGGAACGTGGGCGCTGGCGGACAGGTGCGTTCTGAAGCTGCGCTTGATGGGATCGATGCTGGTCGCCGATCTTTCGCCGCACAATCCCCGAGCTCGTCGATTTCTTCGCGAACTGGGAAAAGATGCTTGGGAGCAAATGGTCGATTTCAAGGATTGTTCGGTGGCGCGCGGGATCGGATTGGCCGTCGCTCAAAGCGGCGCTCTTCGCGGTCTTTCGGTGCAGACGGTTCGAGAATCGGAGCGATCCCCGGAAGAACGGGGAGACAACATCGTTTTTCTCATGTCACCAGGCCAGGCGGTTTCTAACGTGTACATCGAAGAGGCGTATTACTTCGGGAAGCGATATTCCCCCGAAATCTTCCCGGTCGCATTTCCGTGAGGGCGGCGGCTGGAGCCCTGGTCCTCGTAAAGGAGACTGATGGCGCTGAATTTTCTTTTCCCAGATCAATGTACAGCATAGAGCCTCCTCAATTGATCTCCGCGCGAGATCCTTCCTCCGCCTCAAGAACGGCTCCGTCAGGATGACGCCGCAAAGGAGCAAGGCATTGTCGACACCAATAACGATGTCCGAAGGCAAGAGGTTCAGATACTTTCAAATCTCTCCTGCTAGACTCGAATGTTTGGGGGTGAGGATTGCAGTCAGTCTATATTCTTTCGGGGGCGCGGACGCCGATTGGGAAGTTTGGGGGAGCGGTCGCATCTTTGACTGCCGCCGATATGGGCATAGTGGCGGCGAAGGCGGCTGTGGAGCGGGCCAGGATCGAGCCGGCGCAGGTTGATGAAACGATTTTCGGGAATGCGCGGCAGGCGGGGGGCGGGCCGAATGTGGCGCGGCAGATTTCGGTGCGTAGTGGAGTGCCGCAGGAAGTTCCGGCCTACACGGTGAACAAGGCTTGCGCGTCGGGGTTGAAGTCGATTGCGCTGGCCTATCAAGCGATTCTGCTGGGCGATGCAAATTGTATTCTCGCGGGCGGGACGGAGTCGATGTCGCGGGTTCCTTATTACTTGGATAAGGCGCGATGGGGATATCGGCTGGGCAATCAGGAACTGGTGGACGGGATGTATCGCGACGGATTTTTTTGTCCTTTGGCGAAGATGGTGATGGGCGAGACGGCTGAGGTGCTGGCGGAGGAATACGAGATTACGCGCGAGGAGCAGGATGAGTATGCGCTGCTGTCGCAGACCCGGGCGGCGCGGGCGATTGCGGCGGGACGGTTCGATGCGGAGATTGTTCCGGTGATCGTCGAAGGGAAAAAGGGGATAACGACTTTCGCGCGCGATGAGCATCCGTTCCCGGACGCGAGTGTGGAGAAGTTGGCGAAGCTCGCTCCGGTGTTTTCCGATGCTGGGACCATCACTGCGGGGAATTCTTCGGGCCTCACGGATGGGGCGGCGGCGGTAGTAGTGGCCAGCGAACATTTCGTAAAGCAGAACAATTTGAAGCCGCTGGCGCGGATCGCGGCGACCGCTTCGGCGGGGGTGGATCCGCGGACGATGGGAATTGGGCCGGTGCCGGCGCTGCGGAAACTGGAGGAGAAACATAATCTCAGGACGCATGAGTTTGGACTGATTGAGTTGAACGAAGCGTTCGCGGCGCAGGTGCTGGCTTGCGACCGAACGCTAAATCTGAATCGCGAGCGGCTCAATGTGAATGGCGGGGCGATTGCGCTGGGGCACCCCATTGGCTGCACGGGGACGCGCATCACGGTGACCCTGCTGCACGAGATGCTAAAACGGAATACCAAGCGCGGTGTGGCAACCCTATGCGTGAGCGGCGGGATGGGGATGGCGCTGGCGCTGGAAAATGTGGTGTGACGGGGGGGTGCTCCCTGCCGGTGGAATCATCACGCTGTGGCAGAACTGACAGGGATCCTTCGACTTCGTGGCTGCTCTGCTTCGCTGAGCCGCCGCTGCGCTCAGGATGACAATTCCGTCCCGGGGGGGTGAAGCTCGCGGAGCCGGACTGCGCGGGCAGGAGTGCCTGCGCCATAATCTGAGATGCACATATCCCAGGATGAAGAACGATCCACAATTTCGCTTGGCCGTGGAGTCCGATGCGGGCACTCTGCTGCGATTCATGCGGGAGTATTACGCTTTCGATGGGCATGGGTTTGACGAACCGAAGGCGCACGTAGCGCTGATGGCGCTGCTGCGCGACACGAATCTGGGGCGGGCGTGGCTGATTCTGGACGGTGCTGGGGCGGTGGGATACGTCGTGCTCTGCTTTGGATACAGCCTGGAATGGCTGGGACGCGATGCCTTTGTCGACGAGTTCTATATGCTGGAGGAATATCGGCGGCGCGGCTGGGGGCGCAAGACGATGGAATTTGTGGAAGAGGCAGCGAGGGCAGCGGGGGTTCGCACGCTTCATCTGGAAGTGGTGCGGCACAACACGGCGGCGCTGGAAGTGTACCGGAAGCTGGGGTTCGCGGAGCATCAGAGCAGATTTCTTTCGAAATGGATCGCGCAGGATTTCACCAGGCGGCAGGGTCGGAACGGACATTGAGAGCAAAGCATGGCGGCAGGATCCCATTTCCCCGCCAACCTCAGAGGGTTGCATCTCATCAAAAGCCCGTTCTTCAAGGGCGAGAGCGGCGTTCATTGCCCAACGATCTTGACTAAGAGCAAGTCGTGGCAGAAGGCTGCGATGAGCTTCGCCAGAATAATCTACAGGCCTGTATGAAGAGTTCGCAGCACTCTTTCACTTTCAGAAGAGCGAACGCCCAGACTCCACTCCTAGATGCAGTTATAGTTTGTCTGATCCTTGTTGCGGCGTCCTGCGGAGGCGGAGGCGGAGGCGGTAGCAGCCAGCCTTCGCCAAAGGCATTTTCCATCTCTTCAGTTTCGGCGGTCTGCACGCCTTCGGCGATTGCGATGAACGCAACCTCGCAGTGCAATGCGGTTGTTCAAGGTACGGGAAGTTTCAGTTCCGCGGTCACGTGGTCCGCCAACGGAGGCAGCATCAACATCGGCGGTCTGTTGACCGCCCCGGCCGCCGCCGCAGGGAGCGTGACCGTCACTGCGACCAGCACGCAGGACACTACCATGTCGGGAACGGCGACTGTAAGTGTGCAGGCGAGTTCGCCCACGATTACTTCCGTAGCAATTACCTGCAATCCGTCAAGCGTGCCCGTGAACGCAACCTCGCAGTGCAATGCGGTTGTTCAAGGTACGGGAAGTTTCAGTTCCGCGGTCACGTGGTCGGCTAGCGGGGGCACCATCAACGCGAGCGGACTTCTAACCGCATCCGGCACGGCTAGTACTGTGACTGTGACCGCGACCAGTACGCAGGACACTACCAAGTCGGGAACGGTGACCGTCAGTGTGCAGGCGACTTCGTCCACGATTACTTCGGTTGCGGCGATGTGCAATCCGTCAACCGTCGCAGTCGATGCCACCTCGCAGTGCAACGCAGTTGTTCAGGGTACGGGAAATTTCAGTTCAGCGGTGACGTGGTCTGCGAGCGGCGGCACCATCAACGCCAGTGGTCTTTTGACCGCGCCAGCCGCGGCAGGTAGCGTCACCGTCACTGCGACCAGCACGCAGGACACTACCAAGTCTGGAACGGCGACTGTAACTGTGCAGTTACAGACACCGCAGAGCAGCCACGTCATCCTAGTGATGGAAGAAAACCAGAGCTATGCGACCGTAGTAGGAAATACTAACGACTGGCCAAGTCTGAACAACCTGATGAGCAATGGCGCCCTGGCAACCAACTATTACGCGAACTCGCACCCGTCGATCGGCAACTATTTCATGCTGACGACAGGACAGTTGCTGACGACGGATGATAGTTCCACCACGGTGTGGAACGTCGACAATCTGGCCCGGCGAATGCTGGCATCGGGCGTATCGTTCAGGATTTATGCGGAAGGCATCACCCGGGGCTATCTTGGGGGCAACACGGGGCTTTACCTGATTCGGCACAATCCATTTGCCATGCTGTCGGATGTTGCCGACAACCCGCAGATAGCGAACCAATGCATCTGGCCGTTTTCACAATTTGGTGCAGACCTGGCCAACGGCGCGTTGCCTGAATTCTCGTTCATTGTTCCCGATGTCGATGACGATGCACATGACGGAACGCCTCAACTGGCGGACGCGTGGTTGCGGGCAAATGTGATCACCCCTCTGTCCAGTTCTTCAGCCTTCGCATCCGGAGGGGATGGCATTCTCATCGTAGCGTTCGACGAAGCGGCCGACACCGATACCGCGAACGGGGGCGGTCACGTCGCTTCGGTTTTCTGGGGTCCGAATGTGAAGATCGGATATACACAAACCTCGACGACGTTGTATCAGCATCCAAGCATGTTACGCACGGTGATGGAGGCACTGCGGTTGTCGAATCCTCCTGGTGATGCCGCCGCCGCGGCTTCCATGTCGGAGTTCTTTTTGCAGAAGTAAAACGACGAGTCGAAATGCGGGCACCCGCGTGACTCGACGCTGGTGGCCTGGCATTTTACTGTTGTAGGAAGTCTTGCCGACTTCTGCTATGCTTTTCGGGTTTTTCATCGGGAGGAGCGATCTACAGGAGGCTATCGTGGCACAACGCATCGTGGGTTTTTTCTGTTTGGCCGGGTGTCTGGCAATCGGCCATGTGGCTTTTGCGCAGGAGTTTTCTGCCGACGTTCACGACATGAAGAGAGAAAACAAGGGGATAAGCAAGCTCTATGCGGGAAAGAACAAGGTACGGTTCGAAGGCCAGAGCCAGAGTGAGGCCATGGGACCCACCGCGGTCATCATCGACGAAGCGCAGAACAAAAACATTGTACTGATGCCGCAGCGGCACTCGTACATCGAGGCGCCGCTCATGATGGTCAAGCCCTTGATCACTCAGTTCTGGCGTGTGGACGATGTGAACGATGCCTGCCCACAGTGGAAGAAGACCGCCGAACAGGCGGGGACTTTCAAAAACTGGGGCAGCTGCACGAAAGTAGGCAGCGACAGTTTGAACGGACGGAGCACGGTAAAGTACGAAGGCGTTTCCGCCAAAGGTGAGAAGAGTTTTGTGTGGGTTGACACGAAACTCCACTGCGTAGTGAAAATGGATGGCACCGACGGAGGCATGGAGCTGCGCAATATTCAGGAGGGGTCGCAGCCAGCGAGCTTGTTCGAGATTCCAGCGGGGTACACAAAGTTTGATATGGGCAGCGCGATGAAGCGGCCTCAGTAACGAGTGGATGCTACACGCTGACGCGTGACGACTGTTGCACGGAGATCCCTTCGGCTTCGCTCAGGGAAGTCTAGGGCTATGTGGAATCAAGTACTTGCGTGGTATCAATACGACAGGGACAAATGATACTGACAATACTCGCAGTCACAAATGCAAAGCAAGCACAGCGGGGGCTAGTGCTCTGCGCTCGCTACTTTGAATCGGGAAAAAGATAATCGGCCACAGGCTTCAACACCGCCGAGCCCTTCCAAATCGACTCTATTACGCTCTTTGGAACACCGGATTTCTCTAGTCTGATTGTTGCTTCCAGCAGACGGTTCAAATCCCTAAGCTTCTTCATTCGTGCCTTTTCCACCTTCCTTTCTTTCCGGGTAGATTCGTCCTCTTTATCTCGGAGAGTCTGTAGGAGATTGTAGTAATCCTTCTCGTACTGGCTTTTCATCGTATTCAGGCTTTTCTATTGGTATAGGTCTTTTTTGGGAACCGATACTTTCCACACACCTGCGTTCCAGTATTCGACTCCTTCATCGCCAAACATAGCGACTAGTTTGGCGCAAGCTATGCCGTAAAAGTCAGGATGCTTCAGCCAGACCTCACAAATTCTAATCTCTCCGTCGTACATGCGACACACCTATGACGAAATTTTCTCTCCGCTCCCCACATGAGCGCAAGGCAAATTCAGCCACTACCGGGGATGAATTTGGGCGGTCGCGAATCGGCCCTTAACGTTGTCGCCAGTTTCTCTGCGCGTTGCGCCGAGAACAGTCGGGCCTATACTCGAATCAAGGATTCGCTAGCGTTTTTCGGAGCAACCAATGGCTTTGTCGGCGGTGATTGTGGACGATGAGCAGCTGGCCCGCGACGAACTCGCCTACCTGCTCAAAAACGCCGATGATGTGAACGTCGTTGCGCAAGGCAAAAATGGACTGGAAGCCGTCAATCTGATCAAGGAGCACAACCCAGACCTGGTTTTTCTGGATGTACAAATGCCTGGGCTGGACGGCTTCGGGGTCATCAAAAAGCTGCTCGACAAGAAAATTCGCCTGCCTAAGATCGTCTTCGCCACCGCGTTTGATCAGTATGCGGTAAAGGCGTTCGAAGTGAACGCGATCGATTATTTGCTGAAGCCGTTTGACAAGAAGCGGGTGGCGCAGGCGATTCAAAAAGCGCGGGCCAAGCAGGACGCGGACGGACTGCCGGCGGAGAAGATCGAGACCCTGGTGCGGATGATCGAATCGCAAAAGCAACCGGCCTCGAAGATTCTGCTGAAGACGGTGGGGCGCATGTTTCTGGTGGACCAGAGAGACATCTGTTATGCGTGGATTGAAGATGGCGTCATCACGGTGGTAACCGGGGGCGCGGCGGGGATGGAAGGACAATCCAACTGCCGCACGCTCGAGGAACTGCTGGACAGCTTAGACACGAATCTTTTTTGGCGGGCGCACCGCTCCTATCTGGTGAACATCAATCGGATCCGCGAAGTCGTTCCCTGGTTCAAGAGCTCTTACCAGCTGCGCATGGACGACAAAAAACAAACCGAGATACCGGTCAGCCGGGCTCAGACGAAGCGGCTGCGGGAACTGTTCGGCCTCTGAGATTTCCCTGAAACATTGACAAAGGTTAGCCTGCAGGGCAACCCGCGGATCTTCTGTTTGGATTCGCCGCGGCGTGGCGGAGTTCTGAGCTCCTTCCACCAGGACGAACAGGTCGTCGATCAGCGTGCCCGAATACATTCGTCGTTGCCGCGCGAGAAACTGGCGGAGCGGTGTTCAAAACAGTGTTCAGAACAACGCCGGAGGACGGCTTAGTAGCCGCCGTCCTCCGGTTAAGCGGGGGAAGGCTAAACGGCCAAGGCCTGCAACGCAGTGCGGTCGCGAATGACCAGCGTGGGTCCCTCCAGGCGGATCAACTGCTTTTTTTTCAGATCACTCAAAAGGCGGGTCACGGTTTCGCGCGAAGAGCCTATGCGCTGCGCCATCTCCTCGTGGGTCATCGAGGAATGAAGGCGCGTCTCAGAGGCTTCCACTCCCTGGGTGGGCGAGTGCGACAGTAAGAGCCGGGCCAGCTTGCCTGCCGACGATCGAGTGAGCACCAGGTCGTGCATATCGCGATAGGCGGACTGGAAATCGCGGCTCAGAGACTGGGCCGTGTGCAAGGCGACGTCGCTGTCAGACTGCATCAGCTCCAGGAAGTGCTTGCGGTCCACAAAGCTCAGTTCACAGGAAGTAGCGGTTTCCGCGGTTAATTCATAGCCCATGCCCAGGATTGCCGCACTAAGACCGAGGGCATCTCCGGCCGCCGCGGTTTTGAGAATCAGAATTTTGCCTTCCCGCGAGGTGGTGGACAGGTTTACTTTGCCCGTGCACAAGATGAACATGCCGCGGGGGTTCTGGCCTTCCACAAACAGGATTGCGCCGGCAGGAAGCAGGCTCTGATGGCAAACATCGTTTAGCGACTGCAATGTGGATACGGAGAACCCGGAAAAGAAACCGGGATAAATGTTCGGAGGCGGAGCAGCGTGGTCGTCGGTTTCAATCCCGAACTGGACATTCATATTCATATTGGACTCCCTCTCGGACTCCCTCATGCTGGACCGCTTTGGTTTGATAACGCGGCCCGAGCCGGAGCCTTGACCGAGTCCGCCCAGCTGGCGCGAACTGGCGAGCAGGGAGCGGGCATGAGCGCGAGTATCGCCGTGGGTACTCTGGGCGGCCGCCAGGATGTCCCAGGCGGCGCTTGGCTCGTCCTGCTGCAACCACTCGATGTGACGGGCGAACAGGTACAGGGGATCAACCTCCTGCGGGTGAGTACTGGGGGCGGGCTGAAGATCGGGGCCTCGGGATGGCGGCTTCATCCGCGCTGCGCGCCACCCGGTGGCCGGATTTGCATGATCACGAACCGAGGGTGAGGATACGGGCAGTACCGTCTCGAGAAGCGGGCCTGCCGGACATGGGCTCACGCGTTGATACTTATTGGTTAACAACACTTCTAGGCCTCCACCACACCGGCTAAGTCTTTGCCGAGGGTTGGTATCTCAACGAGGAGCAATGTTCTATCTGCGGGACTACAACGAATCTGAGACTGCCCCGAGCAGCGTACGCTACGGTACAGTGCACGTTGCGTTCCGCAAATGGGGCCCGGGCGGACGCGCGTAAAATCCTTATTTGGAGCGAGTTCCAAAAATGAAAACACGAAACTATTTTGGGGAGATTGCCGAAGCGTCGGCAAAGTGCCGATTAGTCGTCGCCCAACTCTTGGTGCAAAGTTCCCCGCTTGGAAAGGATTCGATAGAACGAGATTACTTTCGATGAGGCGATGAGTAATCCTGGCGCGCGATTTTCAAGCGTTGCATCTTCGATTGCAGAGTAGTGCGTTTTAGCCCGAGACGGCGGGCGGCGCCGTCGGGTCCCGAGAGCACGCCCCTGGTTTCCCGAAGCACCCGGATAATGTGTTCGCGCTCGGCGACATCCAAGCTCTGATCTGGCTGGGATAGGAGGGCGCCACTTTCTGTCCGCAACTCAGATAGCGGGACGCGGAGCACGTTGCTTTCGCTGAGGATGACGGACCTTTCCATCAGATTCTCTAGTTCGCGGACGTTCCCGGGCCAGGGCAATCTGGTCAGAGTTTGCATGGTCTCTTTGGGAATGCTCTCGATCGGGCGGTCCATGCGGGTGGCGAACTTGCGAACGAAGTAGCGGATCAGAAGAGGGATATCTTCCGGGCGCTCGCGCAAAGGCGGCACGCGGATGGGAAAAACGCTGAGACGGTAGAACAAATCGCGACGAAATTGATGCTTTGCCATGTCCTCGGCCAGGTCCCGATTGGTGGCAGCGATCAGGCGCAGGTCCACTTTGATGGTACGGTTGCTCCCGAGCCGTTCGAACTCATGATCCTGCAGAACACGCAATAGCTTAGGTTGCATTTCCAGAGCGATCTCACCGACTTCATCGAGAAGTAACGTTCCGCCATCGGCCAGTTCCAGGCGTCCCACTTTGGAGCTAATGGCTCCGGTAAAAGCGCCTCTCTCGTGGCCGAACAATTCGCTTTCGAGTAAGCCGGTGGGAATCGCAGCGCAGTTGAGTTTGATGAAGGCGGCCTGCCTTCGTCGGCTCATGCGATGAATGGCGCGGGCGATCAATTCCTTGCCGGTGCCGGTTTCTCCCTGGATCAGGACGGTGGCGTCACTGAGAGCGACGATTCCTACCTGATTGAGCACTTGTTTGAGTGCGGGACTGTCGCCAATGATTTCTTCGAATGGGCCCTCAGAGGGAAGATCGCCTTCCAGATATTTTTTTTCCTCGCCCAGCCGTTGTTTGAGCAATTCGATCTCAGCGGCGGCTCGTTGATTTTCCAAAGCCACGGCAAACTGGGCGGCGACCTGTTTGAGCAGTCCCAGGTCCTCCGGATGAAAGGCGTCTCTGCGAGTGCTGCCGAGCACCAGCACACCTAGCGGGCCGTTGGGCCGTAGAAGCGGCACGCAACACAGGGACCGAAGTCCTTCTGCGAGAAGATTCTTTGTAATCTCAGCCTCAAAGCCTTGCATCTGCTTTTTCGAGAAAATCACCGGGGCGCCCTCCTGCAGAGAGCGTCCGCTAGGACTGTTGAGCGGGCTGATCGGAAGAGACGAGAGCAATCCTTTACCCAATGGGAAGTCTTCGACCTGACGTACCAGGAGCCCCGTGTTGGCGTCGTGCAGTTCGAAGCCGGCGTATTCGTGGCGCAACACGCGGCGGATGCGCGCTGATATACGCGGGAAGGCTTGCCACAAATTCCAATTCGATGCTACGACCGTACTCACATCCAACAGCATCTGCAGCCGGTCCATCTCTTTACGGAGCTTCCCCCCGACATCCTCAAGCGATTGCTCCAGCTTCTTCTTCTCGGTAATTTCGACCACGACGACCGCGATTCGCTGCACTGTCCCGTATCTGTCTTTAACGGGGAAGTAGTGTTCAATCCAGTGGCCGGCTTCGCTTCTGGTGGGGAGCTTAGTAGAGATTTCGATATTGGTGACCGGCTCGCCAGTTGAGAACGCACGTCGAAATTCGGCTTCGACTGGGCCGGCGGCATCTGCTAGTACGTCCCTTATCGTCTTGCCGATGTGGTCTGCGGCGGGAATGCCATTCATGGCAGCGAGGGTGTGGTTGATCGCAAGGTAGCGCATCTCAGAATCCAGGATGCACAGCCCGACACTGGACGAACTGAAATAGGCGGCCAGCAGCTTTTCTGGTTCGTTAAGAGCTTCGGGACGCGCGAAAGGAATTAGGTCACCCGCTAAGAAAGGATCAGTGGACATGGCGGGAGACCTCGACATGCGCAATCGGCCGTCCGGCGAATCCAGCAAAAGACACATTAGGCGCGGCTATGTGCTCGCCCCAGCACCACTTAGGCCATGAGTTTCGGCCTTTCGGAATCCGGCATTTCCGGAGATGGACGCGGAAGATTACCAGACAGGACGGCCGAGGCAAGGTGGCCGAGATGAGCAGTGCCACGGGGAGGGAGGGCTGAAAATGGCCGCAATGGTCGGCGGGAGAATTGTGAAGCGGCAACCCCCTGGCCGCACCGGAAAGCAAAGTGCGGTGAGGCAATCTAAATTTCAAGCGTGGCGCGCTTGAAGGGTACACTGAAGAACACGACTCCTGATTGCCGCCTCCCCCTCAAAGGCGACTTGCGGATTACAAAATGTGCGGTCGTATTATAGCCACAGAACGAGGCAGGTCAATGGTTATTTGTCGCCTGATAGGTTTTCGGAACAATATCGGTGGAGGTGCTTTCCTTCTTGAGACGATTCGTGGGGAAACAATTCGTGCCTGGTTTAGAAAAGCGTATAGGTACCCTTTGGAGAGCCTGATCGAGAAGAAAACTGCGACGGGAAATTGGCAGGCACAGCCTGCTTCGCATGATTCGGTCTAGGCTGATCGTTTGTTCTCCTCGCCGCCGGCATCGGTTCGTGGCCATTTCTGTGTCCGGACCGAGCGAGGATAGGCGGGCGCAGGGAAGAACAACGGGCGGTAGTGACGGTACTCGCACTGGTGGCACCTGACGAGTTGGAGAAGGAAGACGACACACACTCGATCAAGCCAGGTCCGCGGCTCAGTCTTGGAGCGGTAAACTTCGTGATCGCCGCAGTAAGGACAACTCTTCCATCCAATCTTGAGCATAACGGTACTTCCCTTATTGATCTGTTCCGATCGCGACGTCTATGCGGAGCGCTGGCGTTTCTTTCCCTCGGCATCTTTCGGAGCGTGTTTTTCTTCCTTGTGTGGCTGTTGTAGGCGCAGCGACTGCAAAAGGTCCGCCGCTTCCTGGTGGTTGCGATGGGTGCGTTCCACCACCAGCGTCCTGGCTTGGTCGGGGGTTAATTTTGTGAGAGTCGGGGAAAGATATGGCTTTTTTTTCTTGTCTTTGGAACCGGGTTCCATAGGTCGTGCTCCCAACGAAAGACTTTCACAGTTTCGATTTACTGCTAACCGGCCGTTGTTTTTGTTACGAACTCCGAACAGACGGGAAACTGCCTAATTCCGATATCATGGGCTGCATGGCGAGGGGCTGGGAGAGTAAATCCGTGGAAGCGCAACAGGCTGAGGCGAGCGAGAACTCGGCGAAGCCCGGTCCCGCGATGACTGCAGAAGAAGCGGCACACTGGCGGAAAAGGGAAAGTCTCCGTCTCTCGCGCCAAGTCGTGCTCCAGCAATTGGAAGCGAGCACCAATCCGCGACATCGCAAGCTATTACAAGACGCGCTGGCGGATCTGGATGAAAAGCTGAGGGAGTGAAAAGACTGGACCTCGGACGTCGGACCTCGGACGCCGGACCTCAGACTTCAGCCCGGAAGCGGGGTTCGATCCTGGGCGGAGGCCGAGGTCCGAGGTCCGTCACGTATAATGGCTCTTTTATGACAGCCTACGTCTACGTCTCCCTCAAGAAAAGCGTTCTCGACCCCCAAGGCAAAACCATCCAGGGCGCACTCAAGAAGATGGGTTACAAGGGCTTAGAGAGCGTCCGTCAGGGTAAGTATTTTGAGCTGACGCTGGATGGAGGACTTTCCCGCGAAGAGGCGCAGGCCGAGGTTGAGCGCATCGCCCGAGAGGTCTTGACTAACCCTGTAATTGAAGAGTTTCGCTTCTCGCTCGCCGAGTAAAACCAGGCCGGATCCTTTGAGGTTTTCCTATGTGTGGCATTGTCGGTTACGTCGGTAAGAAAAGTGTCGTTCCAATCATCATCGAGGGTCTGCGACGGCTGGAATATCGCGGGTACGATTCGGCAGGGATCGCCGTCGCCGGGAACGGCAACGGGCTGCAGCTACGACGCGCCGAGGGCAAGCTGCGCAATCTGGAAGAGGCGATCCGCCTCAAACCGCTCGATGGCAGCTATGGTATAGGGCACACCCGTTGGGCCACGCACGGACGTCCCACCGAAGAAAATGCGCATCCCCACCGCGACTGCACGGGGAAGATCGTGGTGGTACACAACGGGATCGTCGAAAATTATCTGAGCCTGAAGAAAAAGCTGATAGAAGAAGGGCACAAGTTCACGACCGAGACTGACACCGAAATCATCGCTCATCTGATCGAGAAATATTCGGCGAGTTCGGGAAACGGCCATCGTCGTTCCCTGGAAGATGCGGTGCGGCAGACGGTAAAACAACTTACTGGCGTTTTTGCTCTGGCCGTAATTTCGACCGACGAACCCAACAAGATCGTCGCGGCGCGAAATGGGCCTCCGGCGGTGATTGGCCTGGGAAACGATGAGTATTTTGTGGCGTCGGACGTGCCTGCCATCCTGTATCACACGCGCGACATTTTCTTTCTGGCTGACGGGGATATGGCGATCGTCACCGCCGACGGAGTGCAGCTGACGGATTTCGACGGCAAGCCCGTAAAGCGCGAAATTCAGCATGTGATGTGGGATCCCATTCTGGCGGAAAAGGGCGGCTTCAGGCATTTCATGCTCAAGGAAATTTATGAGCAGCCGCGCGCGGTTCGCGATACGACTCTAGGTCGAGTCTCGCAGGAAACCGGACACATTTTTCTTGACCAGATGGAAATTACCGAGGCCGAGTTCCGGTCGGCGAGCAAGATCAACATCATCGCTTGCGGAACCAGTTGGCACGCCGGGCAAGCTGGCAAGTTCATGATTGAAACGCTGGCTCGTGTGCCCGTCGAAGTCGACTATGCCAGCGAATGGCGGTATCGGAATCCGATCGTCGGTCCGGAGACGATCACGCTGGTGATTTCACAGTCCGGCGAGACCGCGGACACGATCGCGGCCCAGCGCGAAGCCAAAGCGAGAGGGTCAAAGACCCTGGCCATCTGCAATGTCGTGGGATCGATGATTACGCGCGAGGCCCAGGGCACGATCTACACCCATGCGGGACCCGAGATCGGCGTGGCATCGACCAAGGCTTTTACCGGCCAGCTCACCGCGCTCTATATCTTCGCGATGTATCTGGCGCAGGTGCGGGGCGTCATGAGCAGCGAACAGGCGCGAGCTGCGATGCTGGAGCTGACAAAGATTCCGGCAAAACTCGAAACCATTCTTACGCATGATGAAGCTTGCGACGATCTCGCCAAGCGATATCAGAAGGTTCACGATTTTCTGTTCCTGGGGCGGGGAATTCATTATCCGATTGCGCTGGAAGGGGCGCTGAAGTTGAAAGAGATTTCCTACATCCATGCGGAAGGATATCCCGCCGGCGAAATGAAGCATGGACCCAATGCGCTGATCGATGAAAACCTTCCGGTGGTGGTGATTGCAACTCGGGACGTGAACAATCCAGGATCGGTGCTGCGTTACGAGAAGACGATCTCTAATTTGAAAGAAGTGAAAGCGCGGTCGGGGGTCGTAATCGCGCTGGCCACTGAAGGCGATGAAGAGATCAAGGAAGCGGCCGATCACATCCTCTACGTACCGGCGGCGCCGGAAGAGTTGTCGCCGATTCTGGAAATCGTTCCTCTGCAATTGCTCGCGTATCACATTGCGGTGCGGCGCGGCTGCGACGTGGATCAACCTAGGAATCTGGCGAAGTCGGTGACAGTGGAATAAACCAGGATGCTGCTGATTTGATGTCGAGGTAGCGGAAAGGATTGCGTTGAATCGCAATCCCTAGCAAACCTTCCGACAAGCTCGTGCTGCGGAGACAGAAACTGCAGCTGCAGCCTTCCAACAATCGCTGGGATCGAGCGAAACCGTTTTTATCCGTCGAAAAACCGGACATTGCAGCACGCGGACTCCGCCGCGTGGCCAGCGCCCTGCGCCGTTGTGAAGCGGCCTTGGCCGTTGTTAGAACGCTGTCGGCCACCCTAACTTCACGAACATCGTTACTGAGTAGCCTCCGCCTTAGCCAGCACCACGGCCGACTTCCGGGCCGCTTCTTCGTAATATCGCACCATGCGCTGCGGTTCTTCGGCTTTGTAGGACGCCAGATTATGCGCCCACCGAAACCCGATGGGTTGAAACCAAAGTTCTGCCTCAACTCTGAACGGTCCCGTCGCATTGCCGGTCGAGACAAGATACCGCACCGAGCTTCCTCTGTCTGTGAAGCCAGGATCGTTGGCGGCTTCGCCAGTCACCGCGATGTCCTTTTCTGCAGTGGCCTTATCGAAGCCATGCGGCAACAGCCGGTTGTCCTTCAAATATCCCACTGCATGGAGCAGACCGGTCGTCACCTTCCCCTCCGAATCCTTCAGGATCGGTTCGTAAATCTCCACCTCCTGCGAACTCGTAATCTCGCGGTAATGCGGTTCGAACTTCAGAGGATCTTCGTCGTTGTCGTTGCCTACAATCGACCCATCCGGATTGAGCGCACCCGACTCGAACACCACATGCCCATTGGCATCCTTCACTGTAAAATGCAGCCACGCGCGGCGCGAAGGATAAGCTGTAGGCAGCTTATGCCCGCCTAGATTTTCCACATGTACATCCACGGCAAGCCCATTCTGCGTCGCAACCACGCGGGTAATTGTCACCTTCGCCGCCTGCGTTTTTAAAAACTCAGTGGTACGTTTCATCGCCGCATCCATTTCTTCGGGCAGCGCCGCTGTCGCCAGTTCATCGCGATGATCCTGCAGCATCCCTTCCATAACGAAATTCGATCCGACAAATGTGTGCCGGTGCATGCCTTCGCGTGGCGGGCCGTACAGCGAAGTCACCGCTACAGGCTCGTTCACCACCGGCATGTGGCAATCCTGGCAGGTTTGCCTGGTCGCATAGTCGCTATGCTGCCACTCTTGGTATGGCATCTGCTCCGGGAACTTCGCCAGTTTCTCACCCTTCGGCCCCAGCGCGGAAGTAATCAGCGTATGGCAGCTCCCGCAAAGACCGGCATCGCGTATGTGGTCGCCTCTGGTTGGAACGTATGTCGCCGTCGAGGAGTGCATCACCGTCTCGTGCCCTTTGTCGATCTCGAAGGGCCCATACTCAGGCCGCAGATCGTTCTGGACCGGTTTCGCGATCACCACATTTCCAACGAAAGTTGCGTCCGTTCCCAGTCCCGTCTTCTCAATCTGGTGGCACACCGAGCAGGTGACTCCATCTGCCGCAGCGCGGTCCCCCTGGGAAACTTCTGCAACGGGAGGCGCGAAAACAGCTGCGTGTGCTTTCCCGCATCCCGGTCCGCCATCCGTACGGCCGGCATATGGCAAATCGTGCATTCGTCCTCGATAGCCTGTTTCGACTCCGGATGATCCATCAACTCGCGCCGCACGCTTCCTTGCCAGTAAGGATCGCGGGACGCGTTGGCCATGATGCTCGCGCGCCACTCGAAGCCGATCGAAACGTCCTCGCCCGAACTCGTCGTCAACCCGTTATGACAAGCCACACACCTTTCCGATGTCCGAAAGAACGTTCCCGAAGGCGTTTTGTCTCCCTTCGCGTTCTCCGTCTGTGATTGGCCGCGCAGCATCGCAGCAGCCCCGATCAGCGCGATCCCTGGAATCACCGCACTAACCCAACGGAGTCTCATCGCCAACCTTCCCATAACTTTCCATCTGCCCGGTCCCAAAGCATATAAAACAGCACCTGCGGCATTCGTCCACTCGTATTTGTGAATGGCTCCCTCACACCAAAGCCGACGCGGACGTGTTGTCGCCTGCTTATGGTGATCTGCATCTCGGGCAGAACATCCCAGTTCGTACTCGCCCCCGGCCTGAAGTCCCGTACCGCTAAGAATTCGATCATGGGCGAAAACAGCCGTCCCAGCATGCGGTCCTGGGCCATAGCCTGCCCTATTGTCGCCCGCCAGAACATGCTGCGCGGAGCCACGCTTGTATCCACCGGGAGATCCGCCCCCAACTGGGTTTGCAAAAACGTATTCTCCTTGAACAGCTGATCGAAGGCGGCAAAGGGCTCGAACTGCGTCGTCCCGGCACCGAATCCCCGTTTGCTGTCCCCGGTCGGCAGCAAAATACCGCCCTGGAGACTCAGGATCGAACCGGTCCGCAGACTGGAAAACATCTCCCGCTTCAGGCCAAGCGTGATGTCGCCCAAACCCTCGGTCCAGTTGTGCGCCTGGTCCGCATAATTCACCGGAACATCGGTTTCAAGCTGGGTGCGAGCATCGATGATCGTGCGTTCATCGATGATATCGGTAGTCCACGCCGGCGCTCCTGATGCACTCGCCGCCGTAGAAACCACAATCTCGTTTTCCGGAAACGCCTTCTCGGTAATCAATGCCCGCGGCAGATTCAGCTCGCCCAGCGGATCGTGGTGGACATTCTTGCAGAACCCGCGCATGTACGCGATGACATCGTTGATCTCCTCATCTGTCAGGAGATCCCCAAACGCAGGCATGATCTGCGAGAGCCCACGCGACGGCCCGCCATGCACGATCACCGCTTTCCAATTGCCGTTCGGCTCGGGCGTTGTCCCGGCACAGTCCGTAAAGTCTGGAAACGTATCCGGCCGCTTAAAAACGGTACTCGCCACGGGAGCACCCTTCCCCTCGCTCCCGTGACACGCAATGCAGCCGCCCTTGTAAACCTTCTCTCCATTCCTCACATTCGGAGCTTGCGCATAGTGGAGCGTCTGTGCGGAGAGAAGCAAAGGGCGACCAATAAATACGACAATCCAAACGATAAGGGCGCTCGCCAATCCCGTCAGAAACCCTGGGAGGAATCTGGGGACTCGCGATTGGCGGGCGGCATTCAAGGGCCGTACCTCCTTCATTGCCGCAACTCTGTCGCCAATCGCCGTCGCCTGTGTCTCATTCGCCCTCCGCCTTCGTGCACTTCGATGACCAGACACCCCAACCTTGTGACATTGTCGAGGATCTAGGAACAGATGCAAAGCGTGCCAGAAAAGCTGCGCCGTGGAACGAGACATGCCTTCGAAATTACGTGACAAACTGACCCGAGGTCCTACAGCCCGAACTCGGAGGGGTCTCGGTAGATGGCAGCGTACACACCAAGTTCTGAAACACAGTGGCGAGTTCGGCACGAAAAGACTGCAGTAGGAGTGCGGGTGAATCCTTCTCTCGAGTGTTCATATTTAGACAGAGGCGTCGAATTACTGACGTGAATGTTGACCCGTGACGCACTTCCAGTGTTGAGCGTGAGGCACGGAGAGCGCCGCAAATGAGCACGTCATTGAAGAAACACGACCCGACGGGATGGCAACGAACTTGCTTCTGTCGATTAAGCGGTTACAACGGAGACCTGATGAAACTTCTTATTGCGAATCAAGTGAAACTCGGATTCATTGGCCTAGGCAACATGGGAGGCCGCATCGCACAACGTCTGCTTGATCACGGATACCACCTTGAAGTATACGATCGAGATCCGGCAAAGGCGGAAGCCATCGCTGCCGAGGGCGGCGCCCGTGCGAAGAATGTTTTTGAACTGGCGCGTGCCGCGGATGTGGTTCTCTCTTGCTTGACCAATGATGAGGCAGTTCGGAGTGTGTATACAGGGCAGGAGGGAATTCTTGCGGGAGCGCGGCCAGGAACCATCGTGCTGGAGATGAGCACGATCTCTCCGGAGAGCTCACGGGAATTGCACAGCCTGGGAAGCCAGCGGGGCATTGAAGTGTTGGATGTCGCCATCTCGGGCAGCACTCCTGCCGCCGAGAAAGGCATCCTGACACTGCTAGTAGGCGGAAAGCCAGAATTGTTCCGCGCCGCTGAGCCAATATTCCAAGCGATTGCAAAGCGATATTTTCTTCTGGGTGGACCAGGCTCTGGTACTTCGATGAAGTTGGTCGTCAACACGCTGTTGGGTGTTGGCATGCAGGCAATTGCCGAGGCGGTGGTCCTTGGGGAGAGAATTGGCCTCAATCGTGAACGGTTGCTCCAGGTCTTATCGGAGACGGCAGTGGTCGCGCCGGCCCATGTGGGAAAGCTGGCGAGCGCAACAGTCAACAACTACAGTCCGCAGTTCCCATTGCGCTTGATGAACAAAGATTTCGAGTTGATTCTGACGGCGGCGGCCAAAGCAGATGTCTCTATGCCCGCGACGGAAGCTGCGTTCTATGTAAATTCCGAAGAATTGGCCGTCGGTGAGGAGAAGGACTTCTCCGCTGTTTTGCGGCGAATGGAAGAAGCGGCAGGTATCGAGTCTATTCCCTCGGACCCGGTAACAAGGTGAATGTCCAGAGATGGGTATTATGCCGGGAACTGACGTGCGCCGGCCCGAGCCCTTCCTATTGCGATAGGCCTTCTTGTGTCATCCGCCCTTCCGTTTGGGCAATTCCACTGATCAGCACCGATTTGCTCATCCTCGTACGGCTTTCTTTTCGTTTGCCCGATAAATATGCCGAGGCGTCCCAGGACCAGATTGGGCTTTCTTCGGGCCAACCGGATTGAGAACGTCGTCCAACAGATAGAACCTGATCTGCGAGAGGCGTTTCGACCGGTTGCATATCATCGACAAACTTTCCCTGACTGCTTTCCGAAGTAGCGGCTCCCCGCTTGATTGCATGCAAGGAAGCAACAATCGAGCCGAAAATACAAAAAGCCGTCAGTAGAATTACAGCGCTAAAGAATAGACCGTCCAGCAAGCTAACTGTGCTTTCCAGCATATGCACCTCTTTCAGGCCTCAAGTCGCAATCGACGCTACACTCCCGCACCCAATGGACCATGACACGGCTTTTGTATTCAGAAGGGGGCCCGAACTCCGCGAACGCATCCAACCTGCATCCCTACTGATCTTGGGGAGCATGACATCGAGCAGAAGAAGAGAGTGTTCCCCTGACAATGCTCGTTTAAAACCGTCCTCGCATTGTGGATGGTTTCGACTTGAAGCCCTTCCGCTTGACGATATTCCGCGAGCATGCCGCACATCTCAACGTCGTCATCGCTCCTATGCGTTGGATTACTCGCAACGGGAAGAGAACGATAAAGATTTGTAAAGATTGCGTAAGCGTTCTCTATAAATGCCCTTGGCATTCGCCGTGAAAACCTCGCCCGAACGATGCTGGAGGCAGGCGTTATGTTGTCCGTTAGTGTCGTGCGTTAATCGCGGAAGAATAGTTGCCGGCAAGGACTGTATAGGAGGGGCCTGTTTCATGACATCTTTCAGAAAGATGGGACGCCGTACGACTCGAAGGAAACTGAATTAATCAAGCGTTTGACACAGAGTGCGCAAGCCGGGAAATCGTGAAGCCATCCGGTAGTCCAGGTAAAAGATCCACGACCAGCCAGTCCCAACCTTTGGTGAAACGGAAAGCCAAGTAAACTCAAGTGTCGGAGACACTCGACAAATGTCGGGCCAAGTGTCGAAATCGTGACACCCTCATACGCGCATTGAGTTTTACAAAGCAAAGCGGTTTTGTCTTCCACCATCTGCGGGGTCTCGTTGAATCGTGTCTTTGGCACGTACAGTGATATGGGCAGCACGTAGTGGTGGGACTCGGAATTTCACTAGGAAGCACTACAATGTCCGCGGCGGCGGCAATCCCGAGCGACGCTGGATAATAGAGATGTAGGAAACGGCGCCGGAATTTGAGGCAAGCCGAATCCAGTCCGTGATAAGTTGACGACAATGCGCATTCTTCTCCTTGACCTTGGCACAGAATCTTTTCGCGAGGTAAAGCATGCCTTATCAAGTCAAGGATATGAAATCACCACAGGCGGAAGCCTGACCGTTGATGAGGTCCTCGCTCTTTCCCCGGAAGTCCTGATCACAGAAGCAACCCCATCCGATCTGAGTTGCTGCGGTTTGATCAGCCAAATCAAGGCAGGGCCAGATCCTCGAAATCTCAAGATTGTCATGATCGTCCACGGTGGCGCGCTGGAACGCGCCCGCGCCCTGGACTTGGGCGCGGACGATGTTATCTCTTTCCCGTTCGAACCGATAGAATTCGCCGCCAGAATCAGGACGCAGTTTCGCGAGAGACAACCAGAACTGGAGCTCGCAGCAAAGCTGAACGATGCATTGCAAAAAGAACGCCTCGCGGAGACTGCGGTGGAAGCCTTGAGTGGCGGCACGAGTGCCAGACGGCGCTTCTGGCTGATGCCTGCGATTCTCGTTCTTAGCGCCGCCGTCGTCCTGGCAGCGCTCACAACGATCATTTCGAACCGGCGCGGCCGGAAAGATGCGATCCAACTCAGAGCGGAAATTGCGCGGTTGAATGGCGGAATCCTGCAACAGGGAGAACTCCTGCGCCGCGCTGAACAGGCGCGTGCCTCCCTGCCCGCAAGCGATACCGTGGGAACTCGCGACTCTTTGAGGGCGCAAACCAAAGAAATCCGCCAGAAGATAGCCGCGGACGGCGACAACGATTCCCTCAAAAGGCAGCTTCAGGAGACTGAGAATCGCCTGAACCGTCTGGAGAGTGAGGGGCGAGTCGCGGAAACAATTGTTCACACCTACGGGCCCAGTATCTGCCTGTTGCACGTAGTGGTGCAATTTCGCGACCATGACTCCGGACAGTTAATTCGATTGTCCGCCGACGCCACCGGCAAGCCGCAGGTGGACGACAAGGGAATGGTATCTCTCGATACAGAGGGAACCGGACCGCCTCTGGAGATTGACGTCTTTGGCACTGGATTTCTCGTCGCCGGCAACGGGCGTCTCCTCACCAATCACCATGTTGCAGAGCCTTGGTGGAGTGATGAGGAAATGAAACAACTTCTCGACCGGGGCGCGGTCGCGTTCGGCGCGTCTTATACCGCGTACTTCCCTGGGACTTCTCAAGGCATCGCGGCCAAGATCGAGCGGATTTCGCCCGTTGCCGATCTTGCAACTCTCAAGTTACAGAGTCCGGCACCGCCTCACATCACGCTTCTCCAACTCGATGATCGCAGTGGCGCCAGCGTGACCGGCGATGCGGTCGTACTGATCGGGTACCCTGCGGGCATTGACGGCATCCTCGCCCGTGCCGGCACCGACGTCGCAAAAGGAGTGGCGGAAAACGCCCACGAGGTGACCCAGGTTGTTTCGCGGTTGGCAGCGCAACGCCTCATTCGCCCGACCACTACCCAGGGGCATATCGGAGATGTGTTGAAGGACAAAATTGTTTACGACGCTGCCACAACCTCCGGCGGCTCCGGCGGACCGCTCTTCAATCGAGATGGCAAGGTCATTGGTGTGAATTTCGCTATGCTGAGCGATTTTGGCGGCTCGAACCTGGCGATTCCTATCCGTTATGCCAATGAACTGATGAAGTAGCATGCCAAGGATTCAGGGTTTTGATTTGGATTGTGATAACGCTAAGTCCGAGAAAGTATTTGCCAACCGTCCCAACGTGGGGGCCACCCTGCGATTCGCCGATGCCGGATCGAGAAGCACCACCGGCGGAGTTCTCGCTGCTCGCCTGACTCTTTTTCTACTGTGCAGTATTGCCGGCCTGTCTGCTCAAGATCCGCCGGCCTGGCCGGTGCCAAGGCCCGCGCCCCATCAGGCAGCCCAGCCCCGCCGAGCCGCCTCCGGCAAAGGGTCCGCGAATACGGTTGCGCCGTCGGCATCGACGATCCAATTTGAGAACAGCATCGAACAATCGAAAATCAAGTTCAAGCTCAAGAACAGCATTAGTCCTCAGCGCTATACGTTTGAGACGATGACGGGCGGAGTAGCGCTCTTTGACTACAATAACGACGGTCTGCTGGACATTTTCTTTACCAATGGCGCATCCATTCCGTCGCTCGAGAAGAGCGATGACAGTTACTCAAACCGATTGTTCCGCAACAACGGGGACGGTACTTTTACCGATGTGACGGAGAAAGCCGGACTTGGCAGGGCTCGGCTATTCCATGGGAGTGGCCGCCGGTGACTACGATAATGATGGATTTGTCGATCTTTACGTCACCGGCGTCAACCGCAACCAGCTTTTCCATAACAATGGCGACGGCACTTTCACCGACGTGACCGAGAAGGCGGGAGTCGCAGGGATCATCCCCAAGCTCGGCAAGGCATGGTCTGTGGCTGCAGGATGGTTCGATTACAACAACGATGGGCTGCTTGATCTTTTTGTAGTGAATTACCTCAATTACAGCATCAAGACTGCGACTCATTGCGTTCAACAAGGACTTCCAGCTTACTGCTCCCCGGTTGATTACTTGGGAATGCCGAATATCCTCTACCGCAACAACGGAGACGGAACTTTCACCGACGTCTCGGAACAGTCCCACGTTGCCCAATATGTTGGCAAAGGAATGGGCGTGGCGTTTGCCGACTATGACAACGATGGATTTAGCGATATCTTCGTCTCCAACGATACCTTCGAGAATTATCTTCTTCACAACAACGGAGACGGAACCTTTACCAACGTCGCGCTGGCCGCCGGGGTTGCGTACAGCGCCTACGGTAATGCCATCGCCGGCATGGGCGCGGATTTCCGGGATGTCGACAACGATGGAAAGCCGGATATTTTTGAAACCGCAATGTTTCGCGAAGGATTCCCTCTCTACAAGAATTCAGGGGATGGTCAGTTTCAGGACGTCAGCAGCACGGCAGGATTGAGTGTCCTGACCAGCCGCTCAACGGCCTGGGGGACGGGGATTTTCGATTTCGACAACGATGGCAACAAGGACCTGTTCACCGCCAACGCTGATATCCTGGACAATGCCATGGAATTGGCCCATAGACCTTATGCGTTTGCCGAATCAAGTGTTTCGCAACAGAGGAAATATGACGTTTGAGGATGTGAGTTCGAAAGCCGGGACGTCGTTCTCAATTCCGGCGCCCCATCGAGGGGCGGCCTTCGGCGACCTCAACAATGACGGCAAGGTCGATGTAGTCGTCACGGTTCTAAACGGTCCGCCCGAAATTTGGATGAACCACTCCCCCGCGGGAAACCACTGGATCATTCTGAAACTGGTCGGCGTTAAATCCAATCGGGACGGGTTGGGAACAAAAGTTAAAATAATCACCGCTCTGGGCACCCAGTACAACCAGGCGACAACCGCAGTGAGCTACAACTCCTCCAGCGATAAGCGAGTACACTTCGGGCTGGGCTCGGCTGGTATCGTAGATGCCATTGAGCTCTCCTGGCCGAGCGGCATCAAGCAGGTTTTGAAGAACGTCAAGGCGGATCAGATACTCACCGTGACGGAAAGTGCGCCATGAGCCGAACTGAACTTATTTTTTGGCCGACAAACGCTGCGCCAACTCCGTTTGTCCATTGCGGATGAGAAGCTCGTTCAGTTCTTTCATGACTTCGGGGTTGTTTCTTCCATACGCCGCCACGGTTTCCGCAGTCAGGTTGGCATCCGAGACCTTTCCCAGATGGAAGTAGGAATCGCAAAGCATGTAAAGCAATTCGGGAGTCGTAGTTCTCGACCTCGCCAGCTGCTCGGCCGCGTCGGACCAAAGCCCTTGGCGGTACCGGACCTCGCCCATCTCAGCGATCGCCACCTGATAGTTCGGATCGTTCGCAAGTTCCGCCTTGAATTCGTTCTCGGCAGCGTTCAGATCGCCCAGTTTCAGCGACAGGATTCCCTCGTAGGTATGAGCTCCGCGAACGGTGGGCTGAATTTCCAACGCATGACGAAGGTTGCGCAGGCCAGCTGCCGTCTCTCCCATGAAGAGATATAGTTTCCCAATAAATACATACGCATCCGCCTGAGTGGCGGCAGTTCCCTTGAAGTGCTCTCGGTACAGCTGCAATGCGTCCGCTTCGCGATGTTCGGCGAGCAATTGACGGGCTTGAGCCCTGATGGGATTTTCGCGATTCTCGCTTTCCACGGAGCGGATGAAGGTCATCTGTTCCATCATCAACTGATGCAATGCCGCCTCGTGCTGCGCGTCCGCCGTTCTGCCCATTCCGGCAAATGCACGTGACAGATAAAAATGCGCCAAGAGCCGAGTCGGGTCCAGCCGTAACACCGATTGCAATCTATCGACGGCGGCCGGATAGTTTTTCAGTTCCACTTCGCTTTGGCCAAGTCCCACCAAGGCCTCCACATCATCGGGCTTGAACGTGAGGATGCGTTCAAACGTGTTTCTGGCTTCTTGCCATCTGGCGAGCTTCACATCCGCCGTAGCCAGCAGTTGCAAGGCGGTCACATCGTTAGGTTGCGACAGTACCGCACGCGCGGCGTATTGCGCAGTACCGGCAAGATCCATTAATTTGTAATCCGTCGCGGCGATGTCGTAATCAATCCACGGCAGCGTTGCATCGGAGTGCTGCGCTTTGAGCAGCCAGCGCAGGCCGGCCTCGCAATCTCCGGTGCCGCAGAGCAGTTCTCCGTATTTCTGCCATACCGATACGTTGTCGGGCCCGGCCTTCAAACTCTGCCGGATGGCGCGGAGCGCCAGATCGTCCTGCCCATTCAGGTGATAGGCCTGGGCAAGATAATATTGTGCGTCTCCGTCGGCCGGGAGGATCCGAATGCAATGCTGCAGCAGCTTGATGGCTTCTTCTTTTTGGCCGGCGGCCAGCTTGTAAATGCCTACTTTCAGTAGGAGATCTCCATCGTTCGGTGCGAGTTTCAGAGCGTCTTCATAGGCGGCCGCCGCTTCGGAGGTGCGCCCTGCCTCCTCGAGCAACATGCCTTTCAACTTGATTGCAGGCGCAAAATCCGGATGCTGCTCCAGCAACCGGAGGACAAGATTCATTGCTTTCGGCTGATCACCGTGCTGGGCGAGGGTCAGCGCCTGCTGCAATTGCCGCGTGAGGGGAGACTGAGCCGGCTTTGTATTCTGCGCCGCTGCTGCGGCGACCAGCAGCGCCGCCGAAAGGAAGAACGCACCGAGACGAGTTGCTGGGCCGATGTTCATTCTTAAGGGAGCTTGACGCGGTGCTCGGGCAGTTTGCTGGAGATTATTCCCTGCCCTTCGCGCACGATATAAAAACGGTCGGCAGCCAGGTTCCTGAGTGTTTCCTTTTTCCCATCCGGCCACAAGATTTCGGTCCGATCAAGCCGCTCATGGCTACCCAGTCCGAAGTGTAGGCGCAGATCATGTTGCGACAGATAGCTTCCGCCGCTCAAGATTTCACCCGTCTGCTCGAGGTCTCCAGCTGTAGCGTGTACCCGCGCATTCAACGCCAGGCGATTGCTCTTCATTCCTACGACTTCCAGTTGGAAGCTGATCCAATGGTTCGGCGGGCCGCCTTCGGGACGGAGAATCATCGGCTTGCCCACCAGATTTTCAATCACCGCCTCCATCTTTCCATCGTTGAAAAGATCGCCTACGGCCAGTCCGCGGCTGACCTGCGGGAACTGGATCGCGTCTCCAACCAGCTTGCTGGCGTTCCTGAAGGTGCCGTCTCTCTGATTGATAAACAGAAGCTTCGGCTCCAGGTATCTGGCGGCGGTGTGAGCGCTGTCCACCTGCGGATATACGTGTCCGTTGACCAAAAATAAATCCTCCCAGCCATTGTTGGCAAAATCGACGAAAGCGTCACCCCAGCCCACATATCCCTGAGTACCCCGGGCAATGCCCGATGCGATGGACGTATCAACGAAATTCATTCCGCTATCGCTCATTCCACTGTCGTTGCGATAAAGAGCGGCGTACTCATTGTCAAAATGCGAAAGCAACAGAGACATGCGCCCGGTGTGCAGATAGTCGCCGAGGGCGACTCCCATATTGGCCTGTTCAAGTCCGTCTTCGTTCGCCGCCACGCCAGAAGTAAGAGCGACATCCACGAATTTTCCCATGCCATCGCCCTGATACAAATAGTTCGCCTGGCCATCGTTAGTAACAAAGAGATCGATCTTTCCATCATTGTTAAAATCTGACCAGATGGCGGTCAGGCCATAGCGCCGCTCGGGATCGTCGACTCCGGACTTCTTCGATACATCGGCAAATGTGCCGTCGCCATTATTGTGATAGAGATTGTCGGGAGAACCCTTCAGCCCGCGCGGACCGCACTGCACATCGAGTCCCAGGTACTTGCAGGATTTGCCGGAACCGAAGGCGGGCAGATCGTCGAGGTGAAAATCCACGTAGTGCGATATGAAAAGATCGGCGTTGCCATCGCCGTCGTAATCTCCGAAGGCCGCTCCCGTCGCCCAGCCGGAATCGGCGGCAAGACCGCTAGCCTTCGTTACATCGGTAAATGTTCCGTCGCCATTGTTGCGATACAGCACCACGCCGCCCAGACAGGTCACTAGCAGATCAGGCCAGCCATCGTTGTTGTAGTCGCCAACCACGGCGCCCATCGCCCAGCAGGGATAGCCGACTCCTGCTTTGTCTGTGACATCGGTGAAGGTTCCATCGTGATTATTGTGAAACAGGGCGCTTCGCGCTTTCACGCCGTGCAGAGCCATTTCCACGCTCTGCGCGTTCGTGAAATAAATGTCTGGCCAGCCATCGCGGTCGTAATCGATCAGTGCAACTCCGCCGCTCATCGACTCGGCAATATATTTCGCCTCGGGACTCGACAGATGTTCGAAATGGATGCCGGTGGAATCCGTAATGTCGACCAAGTGCGGATAGTTAGCAAGCGGCGCGCTTGCTTTGCTTTCAGCCTCCGCCTTTTGGCGCTCTGCAGGCGGCAGCGGGGTGGGTGTTCCCATCTGGGCCATCACGGCCGCGCGGAGGACGAAAAGCACTACAGACCATCGGAGAAAAGCATCCGGCAGCGTATTCAAAGCTCGAATGCGTCGCGCTCCGGTCCTAGGGTTGATCCTGTTCGTCCGCACGAATTTCCTTGGGTTGAACCTGCAATTCTTTATACAGTGCCTGCAACTTCTCTTTCATCTCCTTAAATTTCTTGTAGAGTTCGGTCTCGCGCCTGGCATCGTCCACGCGCCCTAACTTCCGATAGAGCGTTGCCAGGCGGTAGTGCGCGGTGGCGTTGGTGGGCTCCTGTTGCACAGTTTCTTCGAGCAGCGGCAGGGCCTTGTCCGATTGATTCATCGCGATCAAGGTCTTGGCCAGTCCAAGTTTTGCATCGGCGTCGGCCGGCTGCAACTCGACGGCCTTCGTGTACTCCTTGTAAGACTGCGCGGTATTTCCCTTTTGCGCGTCAATCTCCGCCAGCCTGAGGATCGATTTCTCATCTTGAGCATTTTCCAGGAGCGCGGCATGGTATTCCTGTTCAGCCTCTTTCTTTACGGTTTCGTCCGCCGAGGTACGAAGCAGTTCCGCTAATTCGAAATGAACGCCCGGAAGATGAGGATCGATGGCAATTGCTTTGCGATACTGCGCGATGGCACCGTTGGTGTTTCCCTGCCGGGCGTCCTCGTGAGCCAATAGCTGATGCATTTGCGGGGAGTCGGGCGCCGCCAGCGACAGGGCTAGCATCGACTCGCCGGCAAGATCGGAATAGGTGCGATAGGCTGCATAGAGCACCTCCGGATTGTCGGGGTCGGCTTTCCGCAGCTGCGCGATCACGGGCGCGGCTTTGTCCAGGTCACCGCTTTGCGTGTAAAGGCCGACAAGCTCCAGACCAAGTTGCACCTGAAAGCGCGCGTCCTGGAGCACGGGGAAGGCCGCTTCCATATCCTTACGAGCATCGGCGAAGTCCAGCGTGCGGCTCTCGGCCATTCCCAGCAATCCTTGAATCTTAGCCAGTCCGGGCGGCCGCTCTTCTTTCACTGCAGCCAATGCGGCGCGAAAGTGCGGAATGGAATCGGCTGCTTTCCCTTGGAAGAACAGCAGAACGCCCAGGTTCGCCTGCGCATCCACATTTTCAGGATCAATGGCAACCGCGGCCTGGAACTCCGGAATCGCGAGGGCGGGCTGTTTTTGGTCGAGGTAGCCGTGCGCCTTTTGCATGTGCGCGGCGAACTCCTGCTGCTTGTCTTCGGCTGCCTGAGAGAGCGACACCGTAGCGCACAGTAACAGAACAAACCCAGCAGAGGCTAATCCAAGCTTCGCAATCATTCTGGACCGTCCAAATATTCGGTGGGACACATCATGAGTATGACGCAAAAAGCAAGAGACGGCGACGAATCGCCGTCTCTTTTGTGGCCCGAACTTTCGGGGCCAAACTAGCCAGGGGTTAGAAGCTCACACGCAGCGCAAGCTGCAGGTTGCGCCCGCCTTCTGTTACCGAGCCGATCGTGGTCGCGTTCGTGTAGGGGGTGCCGGCGCCGGCAGAACCGCCAAGGCCGGTGGTTGGATTGGCGAAGCTGGGGTGATTGAACACGTTTTGCGCATCCGCGCGAAGCTCGAAGTTGATTCCCTCACGGTAAGGCACGGTGAACGACTTAGCCGCAGACATATTGAACACGTTGAGGCCCGGCCCATAGAGGCTGTTTCGCCTCACGTTGCCAAAGGTTCCATCCGCGGGCCGCAGGAATGCTCCCGGATTGTACCAGTGGCTGATGCTCTGGTTGGACGGCTTCCAATTGACGCCGGGATTCCGGTTCGGAAACACCGAACCCGCTTGCGTGTAGTTGGGTGAATCTGCATAAACGGTGAACGGGTTTCCCGTCTGGAGAACGACAGTGCCGGAAACCTGCCAGCCACCCACCAGGGCGTCCGTTACTCGGTTACTGTTCAAGAACTGTTTACCTCTCCCGAGGGGTAGTTGATATACGGCGTACCCTTTGAAGGCGTGGCGCACATCGAAGTTGGAGTTGCTGTAGTTGAGCCCGGGGTTATTGGCAATCTGATAAGGCTGCTCACCGGCACGGCTTCCCCACCCGGAGGAATCCATGTCATCGAGGAAGTGCGACCACACGTAGTTGAAGCTCATGCTCACTCCGTTGCTCATACGTTTTGTGACCGACGCCTGCAGGGAGTTGTAGTTGGAAATCGCGTTGTTGGTGCTGCCGCCGATGCCCTGAAAGTTCGGATAGGGACGCTCCGCCTGATCATTTCCGGCGTGGGCCAAACTCAGCGGTATCTGGTTCAGGTCAGTCGGGAAAGCTAGGTTGAAGCCGTGGCTTCCCACGTACGCGAGCTGAACCATCATGTTGGTCATTACCTGGCGCTCGGCCGAGAAGTTCCACTGATAAATCTTCGGAACCGGAGCGTGGTATTGGGTGTAGCCGGGGCCGCCCCCACCGGGGAGATTGAACCGGGTTGGATCCTGCGAAGCCGCCGTATACGGCAGTGCCGTCGCTGAGACCGTAGGCGGGCCGGAAAGAGGCGTAATTGTGTTGCCATTGCCCCCCAGCAGCACGACCGGAGTGATGCCGTTGGTGCCATCGGCCAGGCCTCCTGAAGAACTGACGGAAGCGCCCATGCCCCCGCCATACGTATCCAGGCTCCAGTTGTAGGCATAGAGACCGAAGCCACCACGAATGGTCGTATTCGGCCGCATAGCCCACGAGAAACCGACTCGCGGCAGGACGGTGTTGTACTTATTGGCCTGAAGCGACGTCCGCCCGTTGGCATGGGTTTCCCCGAACCAATAGGCGCCCAGAGTGTTGGTCGCGGGGTTGTTGACGGTGGGGTCAAATGTGGCCTCGTTGCCGGTTACTTCATTCCACCCGTGGTTGATCTGGTAACGCAAACCAAGGTTTATGGTCAGGTTTGGACGCAGTTTAAAGTCGTCCTGAACGAACATCTGCGGGCTTTTCAGGCGAGCGCCGTACTCTGGAGAAACACCTGCGTTCCAATTGTTGATGTAACCCAACAGGAAATCGGCGTACTCGAAACCGGTTCCGGCGATCGGGCCAGCAACCCCATTTTTATCGAGGGCATATCCCCGGGTGTACGTTGTCGAGTACTGTGTCGTGCCCGCGTTGATATTGCCCCACGCGGTAGAATCATCCCGGTACATCAGCAACTCTCCGCCGAAGTGCAGGATGTGCTTTCCGCGAATCATGGTCACGACATCGGAGAAATCGAAGATGTGCTCTTTGTAAACCGCGTTGGTGCCAGGATCCAGCCAGGCGTAGGGACCGGTCGTGAATTGGACGGATGGGATGTCGTCCGCCTTGGCAAACTGCCAACCCAGCTGGGCCGCATACCCATGCTTCCAGGAGCTATCGGCGAAAAAATTGAGTTGGGAAGTGTATCCGATTCTGGCTTCGTTGACGGTGTGCGAACTGATGTTCCACACGTCGGTGACCTGTGCATTATTGTTGTCCACATCGCCGGCCTGGCAACCGACGGGGCAGTTGGTAATCGAGCTGATGCCAGGGTAGTTGAAATCCGCCTGCGTGTCCGACATGGTGATCCGATTCGTCGATGTCACGTCATAATCCAGCCGGCCGAAATACTTTCGAATTGGGCTAGAACTCTGCAGGCTGTAATACCAATTGTTAGTCGGTTCTCCCTCGGATCCGATAAAGTTTGGACTAGGGGGGACAGGGCTCAGACCAGCCTTGTGACTGGCGGCTGTGGGGAAAAACTTCTGAAAGTTTGCGGCTACTTTGTCGAACAACGCTGCCGGAATTGCATTTGTCCCGTATTCACTGGCAAAGGTCTTCCGCACCGGGTATTTGTTGCCGGCGCTGTCGGTTGCGATGGTTTGTGTGGTTGGATCGTATAGCGTCTGAAGTCCGGGAGCCGTGAAGTCCCCGGCTATCATCGCGTCCGTCGGAAGGCTATTGAAACCGGAAGAGTTGCCATGGTTCACGGTCTGGTCATAGTTGAAGTAGAAGAACATCTTGTTCTTCAAAATCGGGCCGCCAATTGCGCCGCCGAAGTTGTTGTAGCGAACGAAGGGGATTGGCCCCAACCCGCCCGCCTTTGTCAAGCCGAACTCGTAGGGGTATGCGGTTAAAGCGTCGTTCTGTATAAAATCGTAGGCGGTCCCGTGAAATCGGTTCGTCCCGCTCTTGGTGACCTGATTGAAGATAATTCCGCCAATCCCGTACTGGGCCGAGAAGGACGAGGTATTGATCTGCAATTCACCCACGTTCTCAAAAGCAGCGGGGTTCGCATTCTGGCTGTGCGACAGAGTGGTCGACGCTCCGTCGGCCAGGATATTGCTGTACGGCAGGTTGCCGTTGACTGCGACTTCCTGACCAGGATTGGACGAGCCCTGGGATCCGTTAACGGTGCCGGCGGCTCCGGGCAACAGGATCATGAAATTTTCCCAGTCCTGGGTGACTTGGGGCAACCTGTCCATCGACTTCGATTCGAAAGTAGTGCTCTGTTCGCTGGTCTCGGTCTGCAACAGGGGCACGTCCGTGGTTACTTCGATCGTTTGCGTCGCCGCACCGACCTTCAGATCGCCGTTGACCGTGGTGAAACCAACCTGCACCGTGACAGGACCGCGGATCAACTTCTCAAACCCGTCCTTCTTGAAAGTGACTGTGTAGTTGCCGGTCACGATCGAATCGGTGTCATACAGCCCCGACTGGTTAGTGGTGAGATCTTTGGATACGCCCGTATCGACGTTCGTCACGGTGACGGTCACGTCGGGGATCAGGGCTCCCGTGCTGTCGGTTACCGTGCCGCGAATGTCGCCGGCGTTTGTGCTCTGCCCAACGCATACCCCGGTTCCAAAGGCGAGAAGAAGGGGCAGGACCAGTCGCTTCAAGTTCATCATGGAACTTCCTCCAGAAATGCTTACCGTTTTTTCCGTTTTTTTCAGCCCGCAGGAGAGGCATCTGAAGATTCGCCGACACAGGGGAAAATCGGTTTTCTAAATAACCCGCTGCCCAACTGGCGCGGATTAAATCACGCGCCGATAATCGTTGTCAAGAAGTGTCTGAGAGGCGATGCTGATTTGACACTCACGACATCTGGTCGGCAATATCTACTTCGGAAAACGACCAGAACGATAGGCAGGCAATGTCGGAACACGGACCCATCAGTTTTCGAGAAGTTCGAACTCATGCCCGAACATACATTGGACACCGATTACGCAAGTTAGGCAGGTTTTTATGTCTTTCCTGGCTATCCGCCGCCTGCGTTTTTCTGAGTAGCTGCTCCAACTCGAGCCAAGTCACGCAAACCGTAACGGTGGGCCCCGCCGTCCAAGTCGTTGAAACTACGGGCGATGGGGCGATGTTGCTGCAAGCGCAGCCCACCGTATCCTTCGCAACCGGCGGTAGTTCCAGCAGTATTGTCGTTACCGTGGACGCCTCCACCCAATATCAGCAGATGGATGGGTTTGGTGGTTCCCTCACCGATTCTTCCGCCTGGCTGATCTGGAACAAACTCAGTGCTTCTCAGCAGACAACCTTGATGCAACAACTGTTCAGTCCGAGCGCTGGCATCGGGATCAGTTTTCTGCGCCAGCCTATGGGGGCAACCGACTTTTCGGCCAGCGGCAACTATAGTTACGACGACATGCCCGCGGGCCAGACCGATCCCAATCTCACCAACTTCTCTGTGGCCCACGATGCCACTTACATCATCCCCTCGCTGAAGCAGGCTCTCGCCATCAATCCGAACATCAAGGTTGTCGCGCTCCCGTGGAGTCCGCCCGCCTGGATGAAATCGACCCAAACCATGAACGGCGGAAACCTGAACCCTGCTTACTTCCCAAGCCTGGCACAGTATTTCGTCGATTTCGTGCAGGCATACCAGCAGCAGGGCATTCCCATCTACGCCGTATCCGTGCAGAATGAGCCGCTCTACTCGACCACGGGATACCCGTCCGAATTTCTGGCCGCGAACGACGAATCGACCTTCATCGCTAGTAATCTCGGACCTGCGCTGAGCACCGCCGGACTGGGGAACGTAAAAATTTTCGCCTACGAACACAATTGGGACAACACCTCCTATGCGGAGTTTGTGCTCGGCAGTTCCGCCGCCCAGTACGTTGCAGGAAGTTCGTTTCACTGTTACGCGGGCGATCCCAGCGCGCAATCGACCGTGGAAACAGCATTCCCGGCTAAGGACATTTGGTTCACGGAATGCTCCGGCATTACGTCATCGACCTTTGCCGGCGACCTGGTATGGAACGCCGAGCACTTGCTGATCGGCGCCACGCGCAACTGGGCCCGGAGCGTCTCCCTCTGGAATCTGGCCCTTGATCAGAACTCCGGTCCCAAGAACGGCACGTGCTCCAACTGCCGAGGGGTAGTAACGATCGACGACAGCGTTTCGCCGGCCAGCGTCACTTTTAACGTGGAGTATTACATCCTGGGACATCTGGGAAAGTTCGTCGTCTCGGGTGCGCACCGGATCAATTCGAACACTTTCGGCGCCGGCAGCATCGAAGATGTCGCTTTTCAAAATCCCGATGGATCGATTGTCCTGCTGGTACTGAACTCCGCTAGCGGCACCGAGACCTTCACCGTGAGTTCCAAGGGTCAGTCCTTCAATTACACGCTGCCCGCCGGTGCTGTTGCCACCTTCACTTGGAAGTAATTCTTTCTACTGCGTCAGAGTGAACTTGCCCTGTAGTTGAATCTTGTCCGAAGAACCGCCGACGAGGATTGTGAAGTCGCCAGGTTCGGCGCTCCAGTCTTTTTTCTGAATGTCATAAAAGGAGAAAGCCCTGCTCTTAAGCGTGAGGGTCACGCGTCGGGTCTCGCCCGGCTTCACGTTTATTTTTGCGAATGCCTTCAACTCCTTGACTGGCCGGGGAATGCTGGCATGGGAATCGCCTACGTACAATTCCGCGACCTCCGCTGCTTCACGATGACCTGTGTTTTTTACATCGAACGAAATCGACACAGGCTCGTTCAAGTTTCCACTCCGCGGCGTCACTGACAAATTTCCGTATTCGAAAATCGTGTAGGAAAGACCGTAACCGAAGGGGAAAAGCGGCTTCGTCGCGGAGCGATCGAAGTGCCGGTATCCCAGAAAAATGCCTTCCGAATACCGCACCCGGTTCCCGCCCTTTTCCGGGTAATAGCTGTGAAAGGTAGGATTGTCTTCCCAACGCCGCTCAAACGATGCCGGGAGTTTGCCGGAGGGGCTGTAATCTCCCAGAAGAATTTGCGCTAGGGCCGTCCCGCCCTCCTGCCCCGGATACCATGCGTGCAAAATGGCTGGAACCTTGTCGATCCATCCCGTCATATCAACGTTGCCACCGGCAGTCAGTACGACGATCACGTTCTTGTTTACGGCGCTGATTTGCCGAATGAGTTCGTCCTGCCCGCCCGGAAGTTGAAAGGTCCGGTCGAAACCCTCTCCCTCCGTCTTCGGATCGAAACCTACACAAATGATCACGGCATCAGCCTTCGCAGCCAGAGGCTTGGTGTCGCGGCCGATGAACGCCTCGGCTCGAGTCACACCGAAGCCAACAATAGCGCTGCCCACCGATTCGAAATATTCGAGGCGGATCTTGTACGCGTGGCCAGCTTCGAGATGTCGCGCAGCGGTGTCCATTGTCTGAGAATGAGGCAGCCAGTCATCGATCGCAATCTCGTCGCCGACGTAGAGCCGAACGCCGTCGTCGGCGGAGGTAAAGAACTTATAATCCCCGGTCACTTTCGGCACGAAATAGCCCGTCCATCGAATCGAAAAATGATCGACCGGTTCGCCTGGGGCAAAACTGCCTTCTCCCCAATCGAAGTGAACATGCTTGTCGGAGCGAACCAGCGCGGGCGTGCCTTTCAATTCTTCATTGCTGAAATATTCCCCCTTTAGACCGACCTCGCCACCGGGAGCAGTAACGAATTCGGAGCTTTCAAAAACTTCATCGAGAGGAGGAACGTCGACCGCGTACAGGACCTTGACTTTCGTTCCCAGGCGGTTGCTGATGCCTTCCAGATAACTCACGGCGTTGAATGGCTTGGTTTCCGCGCTGCCTCCTCCGCCAACCACGGCGGGATAAGCATCGGGGCCAATTACAGCAATGGTCTTCAACTTAGTTTCATCCAGCGGAAGCAGATTGCCCGAGTTCTTGAGTAGGACCATGCCATCCCTGGCCATTTCGAGCGCGATTTGCCGACCTTCCTGACTGTAGGTGGGGATGTCGGTATCAGTCTGCGGCTGGTCGAAGAACCCGAACTCGATCGCTTTGCGGAGAATTCTCCTCACCTTGTCGTCCAGGATTGCGACTGCCATCGTGCCTTGATTGAGAGCTGGCAGCAGCGTGTCTCGATTCATGAAAGTAGGAGCCGGCATTTCAAGATCGAGACCGCCGATGGCGGCAGCAACACCGTCGTGCGTGGCGCCCCAATCCGACATCACAATGCCGTCGAATCCCCATTCCTTCTTGAGAATCTCGTTGTTCAGATGATTGTTCTGCGTCATGTAAGCGCCATTCACCAGGTTGTAGGCATCCATGACCGCGCCCACATGCGCCTCCTTGACCGACGCTTCGAATGCGGGCAAATAGATTTCGCGCAATGTTCGTTCATCAATATCAGAACTGAGAGTCATCCGCGCAAATTCCGAGTTATTTCCGGCAAAGTGCTTGGCCGTCGCAATGACACGTTGTCCCTGGATTCCCCTGATCACCGAGACAGCCATTCTCGACGCCAGAAATGGATCCTCCCCGAAGTATTCGAAGTTGCGGCCGTTCATCGGCGCGCGGTAAATATTCATGCCCGGACCAAGAATGAAATGCACACCACGCGCACGGGCATCTTTACCCATGGCCGTGCCGAAACGTTCTGCCAGGTCGACATCCCAGGAGGCCGCCAGCGCGATGCCGGCGGGATATGCAGTCGTCAGCCCGTAGTCGTGCACTCCCATGGGGCCATCGGACATTCTGAGAGATGGGATTCCGAGCCGAGGAATTGGACGCGTGTAAAAGTCGTTGATGCCACCGATGATCTCAATCTTTTCGTCGATCGTCATTTTGCCGAGAATCGAATCGACGCGTTTCTCTACATCTGTTTTCGATGACACGGCCTGCGCCATGCCCACCTGCGCCGCACACAGAAAGACGATTGCGACCGCGAAGGCGCTGATACTCGTCGTGGTTCGCTTCATATTTCTACTTCCCTCTCGAAGTTTGCGATCCAGCATAACTCAACTTCATCATTGATTTTTTGTTTGACACTGGAAAAAGCCGAACTGCCTCCAGCAACGCAAAGGCTGTCGTGGCCGCCGGCCGGGATTGACAGGCGCGGTTCTGCCCTGCTCTTATCGTTGGCGAAATTGTGGCACAGTTGTCGCTTCTGAGTTAGTGCGATCGTTGTCTTTCCGAAAAAGTCCGCGCCCTTCGTACCTCGGAGTTTTCATGAAGCTGAGATTGGTCTTGTTTTCGTCTTGTGCCCTCCTTTTCTGTTCCCTATCGTCGAACGCGCAGCAGGAACGCGAGGCGCGGCTGTGGCTCACAACGCCCGACCGAACTAACGTAGTAGCACCACAACCGACCTCGCTGCACTTTTCGTCGGAAGCAGCTGAGCTGCCAGTGCTTTCCGTGGACGATGCGCAGCACTTCCAAACCATGGACGGCTTTGGCTTTGCACTGACGGGAGGAAGCGCGCAGTTGCTGATGCACATGGGCGCTGCGCGACGGACGGCCCTGCTGAAGGAACTATTTACCACGGGCGGCGACGGGATCGGAGTCAGCTATCTGCGGGTGAGCATCGGAGCGTCCGATATGAATGAGCGGGTGTACTCGTACGATGACCTGCCGCCCGGCGAAACCGATGTTGAGATGGCGAAGTTCAGCCTGGGGCCGGATCGCGCGGATGTGATTCCGGTGCTGAAGGAGATTTTGGCGATTCGGCCGGGGATCAAGATCCTGGGATCGCCGTGGTCTGCTCCGGCGTGGATGAAGACGAACGACGATGTGAAGGGCGGCGAACTCAAGCCTGAATATTATGGCGCTTTCGCAAAATATTTTGTGAAGTACATCGAGGGAATGCGCGCGGAGGGCATCGCCATTGACGCAATCACGGTCGAGAATGAGCCGCTGAATCCGAAGAATACTCCCAGCATGGTGATGTTTGCGAAGGAACAGGACATGTTCATCGCGCGGGATCTTGGGCCTGCGTTTGAGAAGGCGGGAATCCGGACGAAGATTCTGCTCTACGATCACAACCCGGACGTGCCGTCATATCCGCTGTCGATTCTGGGCGATCCGGGCGCGAGCAAGTACGTCGACGGCACAGCCTTTCACCTGTACGGCGGCGACGCGAGCGTTTTGACGAAGGTACATGACGCGTATCCGAAAAAGAATCTGTATATGACGGAACAGTCGGTCACGGGGAGGCGCGGCGATGGACCGCTTGGAATTGCCGAGCCGGTGCGGCGCGTAATGATTGGCGCGACCCGGAACTGGAGCCGCAACGTGCTGCTCTGGAATCTGGCGGCCGATCCGCAGAATGGGCCGCACACCAACAACGGCGGGTGCACCGGATGTTCCGGTGCAATTACATTGGACGGCGATTCTATAACCAAGAACGTTGCTTATTATGTGGTCCAGCATTTTTCACAATTCGTACCTCCGGGCTCGGTGCGGGTGGCTTCGAGCGAGATGGAACAACTGGCCAGCGCCGCTTTTCTAACTCCGGAGCATAAGGTGGTGCTGGTGGTTTCAAACACGGGAAATTTTCCCAAGCCCTTCGCCGTAAAGTATCACGGAAAAATGTTCCAGACCGCCTTGCCTGCGGAGTCAGTGGGGACCTATGTCTGGTAAGCGCGCGCATCGGTTTCTGACACGGTTTGGTTTGACGGCGATGCTGCTGGCAGCGTCTCCGCAGGCGCTTGCAGCGGAGGGCGGAAAGCCAGAGTTCGGACCGAATGTTCTGATCTTTGATCCGTCGATGTCCTCGCAGGCGATCCAGAAGCAGATCGATGCGGTGTATGCGATACAGGAACACAACGAGTTTGGGACGCAGCGGAATGCGCTGCTGTTCCTGCCCGGAAGCTATTCAGTGGACGTGCCCGTGGGCTTCTACACAGAGGTGATGGGGTTGGGCTCTTCGCCCGACGCCACGCGGATTGCGGGCAACATGCATGCAGACGCAAACCATAAGAACAACAATGCGACGACTACCTTCTGGAGAGCTGCGGAAGGAGTCTCAATAGCGCCGGCGGGCGGCACGATGCAGTGGGCGGTTTCGCAAGCGGTATCGCTGCGGCGCATGCATGTGCGTGGCGACCTGGTCCTGCACCAGCATCGCGGTTGGGCAAGCGGCGGTTGGATGTCGGATTCGCTTGTCGACGGAAATGTCGACTCCGGCAGCCAGCAGCAATGGATCTCGCGCAACTGCGATTGGAAGAGTTGGACCGGCTCAAACTGGAATATGGTGTTTGTCGGCGTAGTGCATTCGCCGGAAGGCGCCTGGCCTTCGCCGCCGTACACGACAATAGCGCAGACGCCGGTAGTGCGCGAGAAGCCGTTCCTGCAAGTAAATGCTGCTGGCGAATTCAGCGTGAGGGTTCCAGAGCTGCGCAGCAACAGCGTCGGCATCACATGGCGCGAGAAAGAAACGCCGGGAGAGACGCTTCCAATCGCGCGGTTTTATATTGCGCGCCCGGATGTGGATACTGCGGAGACGATCAACGCGCAACTTACCCAAGGCAAGAATCTGATTCTGACGCCGGGGATATATGATCTCACCGCTCCGATTAATGTCACACGGCCGCATACGATTGTGCTTGGGATGGGCTTCGCTACGCTGCGTCCGGTGAAGGGCACGGCAGCGATGACGACAGCAGATGCGGATGGGATCGAGATCGCAGGTCTGCTATTCGATGCGGGACCGAACGAATCTCCGGTGCTGCTGGAGGTGGGCCCGGAGGGAAGCCGGGCTCGTCATGCGAAAGATCCGATCACCCTGCACGATGTTTTCTTTCGCGTGGGCGGCGCCGGAGTGGGCCGGGCTAAGGTAAATCTGAGAATCAACAGCAACGACACACTGGTCGATCACACCTGGATCTGGAGAGCGGACCACGGCGCCGGAGTGGGCTGGGATCTCAATACCAGCGCGAACGGACTCGTGGTGAATGGAAATGAGGTTACGGTCTACGGCCTGTTTGTGGAGCATCATCAGCAGTTCCAGGTTCTGTGGAATGGAAACGGCGGGCGGACGTATTTTTATCAGTCCGAGATTCCTTACGATCCTCCGACCCAGGCGAGCTATACCAGTGCGCCGGGAGTCAACGGCTGGGCCTCGTACAAGGTGGCGGATGGAGTCACGGGTCATGAGGCGTGGGGACTGGGCATTTACAGTGTCTTCATTTATCCGGATGTCGTGCTGACCCGGGCAATCGAAACGCCGAAGAATCCGGAGATTAAGTTCCACGACATGATCACTGTGGCGCTGGGCGAGCACGGCGCGATCAGCCATGTCATCGACGACACCGGCGAGGCTACCGCAATGCATCCTCGAGTGACGCCGAAGGTGACGAACTTTCCCTGAGCTGCTGCGCAGAGTCGTTGCCAGGCATGCGCGCTGGCGCAACTTTGAGTGAGGTACCAACCCAGAGTCGAACCCGGCCATTAGTTTCAGCGTTCAGCCTGACTCCATCCTCGAAACCTAGCTCGCATCGCTTTCCCGCCGTCATCATCCAATTCAGCATGAGCAACGCATTCGCAGTTTCGGTCCTGGATCTTGTAGGTATGCGAACAGGCGAGTCCGCCGGCAGCGCCATCGCAAGGTCGGTTGACTTGGCGCAACACGTGGAGCAGTGGGGATACAAGCGCTACTGGCTGGCGGAGCATCACTCTATTTCTGGATTAGCTTGCTCCGCCACGCCGGTTCTTATCGGGCACGTGGCGGCAGCGACGAAAGCGATTCGTGTGGGCAGCGGCGGAGTGATGCTGCCGAATCATGCCCCTTTAGTAGTGGCCGAACAGTTTGGCACGCTGGAGGCGCTGTATCCGGGACGAATCGATCTGGGTCTCGGTCGTGCTCCAGGTGGTGACTTTCAAACGATGCGGGCCCTGCGGCGGGATTCACATCAGAGCGGAGAAGATTTTCCGGCTCTGCTGGATGAGCTCCGCGGCTACCTCGGTCCCGAAAAGCCCGGACAAACGGTGAAAGCGATTCCCGGACAGGGGAGCAATGTGCCGATTACCTTGCTGGGATCAAGCGGCTTCAGCGCGCAACTGGCGGGAATGTTGGGGCTGCCATTTGCCTTCGCGGCCCACTTTGCTCCCGAGTACTTGTATGCGGCGGCGCAACTGTACCGCGAGAAATTCCGTCCCAGCGAGGCATTGCGGAAGCCGTATCTGATGGTGGGAGTCCAGGTAATTGCCGCGGATACCGACGCCGCGGCCCGTCGCTTGTTCACGACACCGCAGCAGCGCTTTTTGCGATTGATTCGAAACCAGCCCGTGGAGTTGTTGCCCCCTGTGGACTCCATGGATCCACTATGGCGGGACTGGGAACGCGCGGCGGTGGAGAGCAAACTGGGCGCGGCGATTGTGGGGGCGAATGGAACGGTACAGGCCGGCCTTCAAAAGCTGGTGTCTGACACGGGGGCCGACGAGGTTATCATCGTGACCGATACCTACAACCATACAGACAGGCTGGAGTCATACCGGCGCGTGGCGGACCTTGCACGGATGATCGATGCGAAACCCATCGTGGCCGTAGGTGCCTGAATGCTTCTAAAAGTTTCTTCGTAACGCCGCCCAACACCTCAGCGCAAACCCTAGCCTCGCCTGATGTCTCAAGAGTTTCGCCACACCCAAGTCCCATCCCCGTTGTGGAATAAATCGTGGTGGAAACCGTTACAGCAACAGAGTGCAAAGGTCCGCCATCGTTGCCGAAGCCTGACTTAACCAGGCTAGGGGACATCGGCGTCGTGGAGTGCGACTCAGGAGGCCAGCCATGTTAAATATTTCGGCGATTGTGGCCGGCATCGTCTTTGTCGCGCTGGCAGCGGCCAACGTCGTTGTGATGCTGGAGGCTTCTCAGTCCACGCGCACCGCAGCGACGAGAACCCGCTTGATTACCGCTCACCGGGCTGGAGGGTACTTGTTTGTGATCCTGTTCTGTCTCATGGCCTACAGCATGAGTCAGAGACTAGCTGGCGTGGGGATCACAGGTCATCTGCCCACCTACCTGGTACTGCACATCATGCTTGTGTTGGCTCTCGTGCCTCTGGTTTCTTTAAAAATCTTGATCGCACGGCGGTATCAGCAGAGCCATTCATTCTTGAAGCCATTAGGCATAGCGATTTTCGTAATTTCGTTCGTGCTGGTTTCGGTTCCGGCGTTTTCGGAAATTCTCCATTCGGCAAATCCGGGGAGCCTCGGGTTGAAACTCACGACCGGTTTGGTTGTCGCAGTGTGCCTTGTCCAAGGCGCATTCGTGCTCAGAAAGAGGAGCCAGTCGCCTGCTTTCGTGGAGTCATCGCGTACTCAGGAGATCCCTGCGCCAGAAACCAGACTAACCGACCGGAGAAACGGAAAGGATTCAATGAATCTTCTGTTGGCACAGATCGAGCAGCAAACGCACGATACGAAGACGCTCCGCTTCCATGTCCCAAAAGAAAGACGGTTTCGTGCCAAGCCAGGGCAGTTCCTGACCTTTCAATGGACAATCGATGGCCAACGAGTCATCCGGTCTTACACCATTTCCTCTTCGCCCTTCCACGAGGACTATGTGGAGATCACGCCCAAGCGCATGGAAAACGGATGTGCTTCTGTTTTTCTCAACGAGCGGGCGAAACCCGGTCTCATCGTGGAAGCCAGCGGACCGTACGGCCAATTTTATTTTGACGAGAAACTCCACAAAAACATAGTTCTGATTGCGGCTGGAAGTGGGATCACGCCCATGCTTTCGATGTTGCGCTATATCGATGATCTCAAACTGACCACTCCGGTCACTCTCCTGTATTGTGTTCGCACCCGCGCGGACGTTATTTTCCAAAACGAACTGGAGCGACTTAAAAACGCTCTTCCTAACTTCAAGCATGAGGTGTGCCTGTCGCGACCGGACCCCGCATGGAAGGGGCACAGCGGTCGTCTGACTGCGGAATTTATCTCCCAGCACGTGATCGATCCGGATTCACCCACTTTCTTTCTCTGTGGTCCCAAAGGATTCATGGAGAACACGCGCCAGATTCTGTCGACCCTCGGCGTAAACCAGGAGCGGATCCTGCAGGAAAGTTTTGGGGAGAGCAAAATATCCGATGGGCCTTGTCCACCGGGAGACCGCCCAGTTGAAACCGTTGTGTTCCTTCACTCTGAAAAGATTTGTCAGGGTTCCTCTGGGAGCACGCTGCTGGATTTGGCAGAGCGAAACGGAGTGCAGATACCATATGCCTGCCGCCAGGGCCAATGCGGTACCTGCGCCACTCGAGTCCTGAGCGGCTCTGTGCAAATGGACGTCGAAATCGGGCTGACGTCCGTGCAGAAGAATGCTGGATACGTGCTGCCTTGTGTCAGCCAGGCCAAGGGAACGGTTGTCCTGGCGATTTAATTTGTTTCTTCGCCTAGAAAATTTGGGTTGGTTTTGATTCTTGATACTGCGATGCCGTGCGGACCTCGCCCCTTGTACCTGTTCTTGCCTGAAGTCCGTAATCCATCGGTCCATCGGCATTGTAGAGCGGGGCGAGATAAATTCCGTGCCGAGCGGCAATCGTCTCCATCTCCACCACTCGCTCCGGAGTAATAAATCCTCTTCCTTGAGAGAAGGATTCAAAGCGGCCGTCCAGAGCAAGAGCCATGCCTTCGAGTAGGCATCCATGGACCACATCGGGGAACGGATGCCGATTCAGAATTCCATGAAAATCCGGCGTGAACCTCAATCCGCCCCTGATCTGTCCCAGCCCTCCGAAGAAGACCTTGACGCCAGACATGTCCGCCCTTGGAGACAGGTTCTTCGGGTAGCCCGCATCGCAGACGATTGCGTTGGGCGCGGTTCGACCCAATAAGAGCGAAGGCGCGGCCAGACTCGCCGCGCAGATCACCAGGTCGGCTTCTGCGGAGAATTGTTGGAGATGATTCTCAACAAGATCGGTTCCGATTTCCACCTGAACTCCGTCGGCTCGCAACTCCGCTGCGAACCGGCGTAGGCGTTCGACATTCCGTGCGCTGAGCAGAACGCGCTTCACCATCGGCGCCAAACAACGGGCGCAGCCGGAGCCCACATCTCCTGTCGCTCCAACGACTAGCAGCGTTGATCCACTGAGATCGCGGCCTTCCAGCGCGCACATCTTCTTTATGCCCTGCACGATGAAACCAACGGTCAGCGTGTTGCCGGTCGTGAAGACCGTATCGTATTTTTGCGGAAGCTGATCGAAGTTGCCCTCGATCAGAATGGAGCTGAATCCGCCGAGACTGACGATCTTCGCTCCCGCCCTGATCGCGCAAGCCGCCGCCGCGCGGACGCGAGTGATGTTCTCGTGAACGTAGGCTGCTCCCAAACGGTCGGGAGGAATGAAGGAGTCGATGTAGAGACCGCGCGCTTTTGCTTTGACGATCTTCGTACCATCGATCTTCGGATTGAAGGTCGAACCGACCTCGACATGGCAGACCGCCCGGGGCGGAATCCAGGGAAGGATATCCTTGATCTCGTCGTCCGGCAGTGGCGTGCGCACGGGTCCGCGCAGCACAGCGAGTACGTCAGCAGCCGCTCTCCAACTTTCCTGATGTCCGATCAGAGCGAAATCGACATGCTCAACAGGCGCTTCGCAAATCGGTTCTTGCTCCACTACACCGGCAACTGAGCCACCCATGCAAGTGTGACCTCCCCGGGTATCCCCAGCAGGTCCAGCGTCTTCAGATACTGTTGCAGCGAGGCCCCGCGAAGCTCGGCGGCACTCAAGCTGACCTCGAACAGTGACGGCTTCACACAGCTTCCGTGACACACTTCACAATGCCCGTCCTTGCACTCCTTCGCCAGCATCTTCGCGAGCGTGGTCATCACATCGAGATGCAGACGGTGGACCTTATCGTCGAAGCGCTGCGTGTCCAATGCCCGCTCCGCTCGGAGAATCGACATGGCGTGATCGACGTGTTCTTCTTCCTCTGCCGCGATGCGGGCAAAGGTCTCGCCAAGACTCCCCGGCGCCACCCTCCCGACGCGCGCATAGCTGGCGACGGCGAAGGACTCCAGCATGATCTCCTGGACGATCAGGCAGCCAATAAAGTCACGCTCCGTGATGCAACCAAGAAATGCTTCGCGCAGTCTCTTCCAATGCTTCGCTTCGACGTTATTGGAGGCCTCGACTCCAATCTTGCGGCCCTCGGCCGCGAACCGGGCAGCATGCCCGCGTTCAATCTGCGCATGCTCCAATGCATCGGCTACTTCTTCGGGATCGTCACATATCTCCGAGAGTGAGGTGTAGTTCATGGTGGCGAGTAGTTCCCCGGTAATCGCCTGTGCCAGGACGTCCTGCCATATCGGAGCAGTGAGTGATAGCGAAGCACATTCACTGGTTGAACAGTTAACAGCAATCAGTGGTTCCATGTGTTCCTCCTGGACATCGAATTTGCGAAGTGATTGAGTCAAATGTGGATGGCGCGGTGCGATCGTCGTTCCTCCGCTGCGCCGGCCTGCTCCTTCCATCGTTGAACGTTAACGCCCATCACGAGGAGCCACAGCATCAGGGATAGTTCCGCGACGATGGCGGAGGCCAGATTGTAGGGGGATAGATGGTTTGCGAGCGGCGGCGACAGATAGGTCAGCCAACCCAAACCGGCGATTGCCATCAACGCGCCTAGAATTCGTGGCAGAAAGGTGGACTGGAAAATGAGGTAGCCGATCAGGAAGCAATAGCACCCGTTCAATACCACGGGCATGTCCACCCCCCGAGGATTCCATCGAAGAGCCCCGCAGGTCAGTCCCACGAGGTTAAATGACGCCGCAAGCAACGAGAGGCCCCTGTTCACCGGCTTAAAGATGTCATAAAAGAGCAGCGTTACAGCGATCATGCCCGAGACAGCGATGAGGTCCGCTGCGATTTCAAACCTGCGAACCAAAAACTCGCCGAATACTGCCGCCAGTAAGCTGAGCAAGAAAAGCACCCCGGCCATCCTGGCCTTGAAACGCGGCGATACTTCTGCAATCCGTCGCATCATTGCTGCTGCGCTCATACTGTTTCCTCATTAGCGAACGATTGAATCAAGTGCGTAACGCCCTCTGCGATGGCTATTCCGCCGCTACGCTGGCTCGCTCCATCCATGGTTCAGCGTTCACGCGTGGTTCCCGCTGCCGCGAGCAAACAGAGACTCACCGGCTTAAGCCATAAAAGAGAGCGGTCACAGCGATATAGCAAGCGGTCGCGATTACGTCGACCGCCGATCCCATCCTGCCGTGAAGGAAGAAGACGACCCCTCCCATCAGCATGGTGATCAAATAAAAGACGCCCGTAATTCTGGATCTGAAACGCGGCGACGACTCCGCAATCCGTTCCTTCATTTCAGTGGTGTTCATATTGATTTCTCCTTCAAAGCGCCGGCGGAAATGTGAAGTGCTAATCGTAGTGATCGCATCTTTCCACTCCTGAATTACCAATCCCCGCTACGCTGCGCCTGACGGAATCAGTGCAGGCCAATCAGAGCGGATCGCGATAGCGACGCATCCGCACCGCTGCGGCAAGAAATATCGCGGCAAACACCAGCCCGATCCACAAACCCGGGCTGCTCAGAAACCTCCCCGGAGCGAGTTGTGCCAGCGGAATAAAATGCGCATCGATCGGGACTCCATTCTTGTCCTTGAGGTCGAAAGCTCTGGCAGCGAATCCAAACAAGCGCTCTTGCAGCAGAGAGCCCAGATACGAAGTGTGGAACGCAATGTACTCGGTAGCGGCAAGGGCAAGCGGCGGTAACACCGCCCATAGGAATGTCGCGCGCCGCGCCCAGCCGGAGACCAGCAGAAACCAGCCGTAGAGGGGCGCGTGCCAGAGCGCCAGCACGGCCGTAGCGTAGAGCGTTACCAATTCCATCTCGAACAACGGCGGGGCCCACGGCATCGCAGTACCACTCACCGCTCACTAGCAGGACGGCTGCGTTCAGCAGCAACATGATCAGATGCAATGCAACGGTGATCGCGAAAGTGACCAGCGGCAGAACCACGAGCGGAATACTCGCCTTCGAGAGCACGGTCGTAAGATCGGAAACCGGCAGCGACTTCCAGAACAGGATGCTACGATCCCGGCGTTCGCTGTGCAGCGCATCGAGCGAATAGAAGATCCCGACAAGCAACGAGATGAGCATGATCAGCATCGAGGCGTGACTGTAGGGCATCGCAAGGACGTTGATAGGAGGGAGCGAATGGTGTGCCCCCATTCCGCGCATGCTGCGCGGTACCCAAAACAGGCTGATCAAGAAGCCGAACAGGTAGACGGCGGCAACAGCGAGCGGCGCGATATAGATGGAGCGGTTCTCCCACAATTCGCGCCGTATCGACCAGTACAGCGGCCGGGTCTCCGACATCACCGCGGGCGCCACAGCCTGCGAGCCGAGCGGCGACTCCGGCACCGCGTTCAATTGAGTATTCATTTAGGCACTCCTTGTGCCTGGCCGGAGTTTTCGACCGGCGTATTTCCCTGCGTGCCAAGCAATGCAACAAACAAGTCGGCGATGCTGGGCGTATGCACCTCGCCGAGCGCGGCGACTTGCTGAGCGATCGATGCGATTGGACTTCAAATCGAATAACAGGATGCTGCGGCCAAGCCCCTGGCGCTCGTGAATCGGTTTGAGCCCCCGCGCTGCGGCGACCTGCTGCGGATGCACCGTCACTTCCAGATAGTGCGACTCGAAGTCTTCCATGCTGCAGTCGAGTACGATCCGGCCGCGGTTGATGAACATGAGATCGGTGAGCACGTTTTGGATGTCATCCACCTGATGGGTCGTCACCACAATGGTGCGGGTGCGATCGTAGTAGTCGTTCAGCAGCGAATCGTAAAACTGTTTGCGATACAGGATGTCGAGGCCCAGCGTCGGCTCGTCGAGCACCAGGAGTCTCGCGTCAATGGCCATCACCAGAGCGAGGTGCAACTGGGTCACCATGCCCTTCGATAATTCCCTGATCTTGCTGGCCCGGCGGATGTCCGTCTTCTCCAGAAAACCTTCCGCCTTCGCGCGATCGAATCGCGGGTGCACTCCCGCCACGTAGTCGATAGCCTGCGAAACCCTCATCCACCGCGGCAGCACGGCGACATCAGCGATGAAGCAAACATCGAGCATCAGACGATCGCGCTCGCTCCAGGGATCGCGTCCTAGCACTCGGAGTTCTCCTTGATACTGGGTGAGGCCAAGGATTGCGTTGAGCGCCGTGGTCTTGCCTGCGCCGTTGGGACCGATCAGCCCGAGGATGCGGCCCTCTTCCACGCGCAGATTCACGCCGTCGAGCGCGATGGTTTTGCCGAAGGCCTTGCGGAGGCCGCGTGCTTCTATGCATGCCATGGCTTCAGCTCTCCCCCTTCGTAGTTTTCGACTGGGCGCCGGATGTTGACCCGCTGGATAACGATCCGCTGGATAAGGGCCCATGAGTCGCGCCACCATTCAGGAGCTCTTCCGCTTTCAACCCGAGCCGCTGAATGGTCGCATAGACTCTGGGCCATTCTTCAGCAAGAAATTTCTGGCGTTCGCCCTGTAGCAGCAAATTACGCGCGCCGGCATTGATAAACATGCCCCTACCCCGCTTACTCTCGACCAACTGCTCGTCGACCAGTTGTTGATAGCCCTTAAGAACCGTGAGGTGATTGACACGATATTCCGCCGCAACGTTGCGCACAGAAGGCAGCGGATCGCCCTCTTTGAGCACGCCGTCGAGTATCATCGCGACCACACGGTCGCGAAGCTGGCGGTAAATCGGTTGACTGTCGTTCCACTCACGGTCCATGATGTTTTCCCAGATGGCCCTTACTAGAGATACCGCACGCTTCAGTTCGTCCGGTGCAGATCGAAGTGCGCGTGGATCGGCTTGTCCTTCATCATGAACGTCCAATCTTCGGTGTGATGGTTGGCGTCGATGACGGTGAATACCGAATGGTGCATGTGCTCCTCCGTGCTCCCGCTGATGTCCTTCAACTCGAACTCGACCGTCTTGCCATCGGGCGACATCTTGCCGGTCATACGCGGCCGGTTCCCTGCGTCGCAATAGTGAATCAGCGTGAGCTGGTCTCCGTCCACGTAAAGCATCGTGACCGGATGGTCGTACTTTGTCGCATCCAACAACGTTCCTGCTTCCTGCATTTCGTGCACAAGGGCGTTCCCCCTCGAGGTAACGCGCAGCGAGACGTGGAGGGGCTTGCCGTTTGACATCTGCGGCATCTCCGGGATCGCGACGGGGCCTTCCCACTCCCCCGCCAGGCTTTTCATGGTTGCGAACGACTTCTGCGCCTCGGACGGCACGGCAGAAGCAGAGGACTTCTGTGCGTCGGACTTCTCCATGTCAGATTGCGCAAAAGCCACGGTGGAGAGCGACAGCAGAACAACAGACAGCATAAAACGAAGGGATTTCATTTCACTTCTCCTTGATATTCACTTCTTCTCGGATATTCACTTTTTCTTGGCAAGCCCTGTACTATCGCCTCGTGTTGATCGCGAAGCGATCAATTCTTCGATGAAATATACTGATATAGTTAACTATATCACTATTTACATGTCAAGCTCTTTTTTTTATTTTTTTCTGAGAATTCCAGGGTTTCTGCTTTGATCGGGTTATCTAGGCGGGACATTCCGCCTGCGCTAGATTAATTTTTCACTGAGGGAAAGTAGAAGATCTGTTCTCGCATTGACGCGCTGGCAGACAAGCATGACCCCGTTGACAACGGGGTCCTTCGATAAGGCAAATGGACAGAAGGCAGATGAAGCTCTGATCGATCGGCTTCCGGAGTGCTAAGTTCTCCTCATAAAGTCGATCCGAGGCGAACAGCCTAAGCTGTCTTACCGCCCGAAATACTTCGCATTGCGTTCAGTGAAAGCGTTCCACTTCTCCGGCAGATCGTCGAGAGCGAAGATGGCCGAAACCGGGCACACCGGAACGCAAGCGCCGCAGTCAATGCACTCGACGGGGTCGATATAGAGCAACTCCTCGGTCGCGTAAGCGGGCTCGTCTTTCTTGGGATGAATGCAGTCCACCGGGCACGCATCCACGCATGCAGTGTCTTTGGTGCCGATGCACGGCTCAGCAATCACGTAAGTCATAAAAGTGTCAGTCTCCTGAGAGTCTCTGCGTTTCTTTATTTTACTACCGCGACGGTTTTGTGACCGGACATTCTAGCAAGAATGCAGGCGGATGGTATAGTGCACGCACCGCTGAGAAGACTTCACGAGAGATATTGAGAGCAACGCGAGGTAGTGTACCGATGGCCACGGACAAAAAAAGAAGAACCAAGAAAACGGCTGGCAGCGTCTCACTGCCAACCGTTGCACGCTCTGCGCGGAAGTGTCAGTTAGCGATGTCCGCCGCCGTGTCCGCCGCCGCCGTGGAAGCCACCGCCGCCGGCACCATGGAATCCGCCACCGACATGGGATCCGCTACCGGTATAGCTGCGGGCATAGCCGCCTCGCGCGTAGTTACCGGCGTAGCCACGACCATAGGTTCCGCGAGCATAACCTCCCGCGTAGCCTCGTCCGCCGACGAAACCGCGGCCGTAGTAGCCGCGTCCGTAGTAGCCGGCGCGACCGTAGTAGCCGCCATGGCCCCATCCCCAGTGATACCAAGGACCTGCGCCGATGAATATTCCGCCCGCAAACCACTGCGGACCGTAAAACCCGTAAGGCGCACAGGCATAGGGATAGTACGAATAGTAGCCGTAAGGGCAAACCGGAGGTCCGCTTACGTAGCCCGGCCCTGGGTCGGCATAGCCTTGGTCATAACCCTGATCGGCATAACCCTGGTCGTTCCCGACCGCAACTCCTGCTTGAACCTGCGCCTGCGAGTAAGCCAGCGGCAACATTAGCACTGCCAACAACGCAACGTATCTCAGATAACGCATATGAACCCCTCTGGTCTCCAGTCCCGCCGAGTATCTGAGCGGAACCCGGAAACCTTCCAAAAACCGTGGTCTTGCGTGGGCTTTCTTGGGCTTCCCACCGGCCACTGGTCTCTATGTATTTGAACGCTCAGGAAGGGGAAAAGTTGCGTTTTTGGCTGTGGCTCATTTCAGCCATCCCGGCTGAATTCAACCACTTACGAAGCTCGCGAGGTTTCGGAAGAGGATCGCCTACGGTCGGTAAATCCAGGTTTTCGTGGTGGCTTGAGGTCCGTTTGGATATCCACCCGCCAAGAGCACCCTGCCGTCGCGCAACTTTGTCTCAGTCATGAAATGCCACGGTTCATTCATCTGACCGGTAGCAACCACGAACTTCCCGCTGGACGGATCAAAGACTTCCACTTGCTTGCTTCCACCTGCAACCACTAGCTTACAAGAGGGTAACTGCACGGCTTCATCCGGCAGCTTGAAGCGGCTGTCGCTCATCGGCGATGCCGCCGCGAACTTGCCCGTATGCGGATCGTAAATCTCTGCGCTGTTCAGATTGTGGCCCCAGTCGCGGGATTCGGAGCCGCCCGCAATCAGAACTCTCCCGTCCGGCAAAAGCCCCGCAGTATGCTTGCAGCGCGCCGTGCCCATGCTGCCGGTTTCCGCGAAGGTGCCGGTCTTGGGATCATAGAGTTCCGCGCTGGCCACCACACTGGCACCATAACCACCTGCAATCAGGACCCGCCCATCATTGAGCGGGGTCGCGGTATGGGAGACGCGGGCATGATGCATTGAGCCGGTGGGCTCGAACGAGAGCGTCTTCACGTCGAATATCTCAGCCGAAACCAACGATTCGTTGTTTCGTTTCTCGCCCCCCGCGATGAGAACGTCGCCGTTCGTCAGCAGGATCGCGACTGGCCTGCCGCGGGGACTGGTCATCTTCGCAATTGGGGTGAACTGTCCGGTAGCGGGGTCATACAATTCCGCTGAATCGGTCCCGCCGTCGCCCACCCATCCTCCGGCGACCAATACTTTTCCCGTTCGCAGTAAAACAGCGATATGACCTACGCGGCGCTGATGCATCTCTCCCGTGGGCTGAAACCTGCCCGTAGCCGGATCATAAAGCTCAGCCGATTTGTAGAAGTCCTGATTCCCTCGCATACCGCCGGCGATAAGAACTCTGCCGTCGGGCAGCAGCGTCGCCGTGTGTCCCGACCGTGGCTCGAGCATCGGGGTTGCGGAATTCAAGGAACCAGCGTATCCGGTTATGGACAAAGGTGCTGTTCGAAACGCTATAGCGGCCATCGCACAACCTATCGTGATGGAGGCGATAAGAAAAAGGCGGAAGCGGTTCATGAGCATCCTCCTTACGATGTCAGACGAACTCGATCAGCTCTGGTGAGCGGAGCTCTCACGCTGAAATCAATTCCTTTTTCTCGCTAGGTTCATACTCGACGATGTATCCTGCGACCGCACTCGCCGCGACCGTAAACGGTGAGGCCAAATACATCTGTCCCGGTCCGCTGCGGCCGGGGAAATTTCGATTCTGGGCGCTGATCACGATCTGGTCGGGACGCGTCGAAACTCCCGGCCCGGCGTTGATGCATGCTCCGCAACTGGGCTCGATCACCTGCGCCCCCGCCTTCTGGAAGACCTCGATATAGCCTTTGCGCAGGCAATATTCCCGCGTCTCCTGCGACCCGAACTGAATGTAGAACTTCACCGAATCGGCCACGCGCTTGCCGCGCTTGAGGGCATCGGCGAGCACCGCCGCGTACATGTCCATATCTTCATTCTTGCCAGCGGTGCAAGTGCCGCCGTAGGCGATTTCGACCGGCACGGGCGTGTTCAACTCTCGCACATACTTTCCATTTCCCGGATCACCTGGCGTTGCAACCATTGGTGTAATGTCAGACGCGTCGAGTTCGATCACATGCGCGTATTGCGCCCCGGGATCGCTGTACAGCCCTTTTATCATTCCTTCGGCTTTCTTCCGATCCATCCCGCGGCGCTCGACCAGAAAGTCGACGGCCTTTTGGTCAGGCGCAACGATGCCGGTGAAGCCGCCGATTTCCGCCGCCATATTCGTCATGGTGGCGCGCTCGTCCACGCTCAAGGCTTCGATAGCCTCGCCCGCATATTCCATGACCTTGGCCAGTGCTTTGCCGCTGCGGACGTAATCGAGACTCAGAATCTTCAGGATGAAATCCTTAGCGGTCACGTTGGGGTGCTTCTTGCCGCGAATCACAATTCTCACCGACTCGGGCACCTTCACCCGTACGTCTTTGGTGATCCACGAATTGAAAACGTCGGTCGTGCCGATGCCAAACGCCACACACCCAATCGCGCCCACGTGCGGCGTGTGCGAGTCGGAGCCGATATTCAACTGCCCCGGCAACGCATAACTTTCGAGAACAATCGAGTGGCAAATGCCCTCCGATCCCTTGCGGTCTTTCAGCTCTCCGTGCAGCTTGATTCCCTGCTTCGCGGCAAAATCCTGCTGCTTAAGTTTGAGCTGGGTCGCCAGATCGAGAAGGCCGAGCTTCTTCTTTTCTTCGGAGATCACTTCGTCGAGAAAGGTGAGGTGGTCGCGAAAAAAAATGATGCTCGAAGGATCGTTGACCTTGGCATCCTTGTCTACGTAGCGCTCGAAGAAAATCGCCGCCATGGGCGTAACGTACTCGTGGCTGAAGCGCAAATCGGCTCGCGCGAAACCGGTGTCGCCCGGTTTGACGGATGACACTCCGACCTCGCCCTTCCCGCTGATCATGTGCCGGGCGAAAATCTTCTCAGCCAAAGTCATTGGCGGAGTGCGGTATGTTCGGGTCTGTCCGGCCATTTGCAAATTAGCTTTTTGTTCGATTGGCGGCAAAAATACTTTCCCCTGCATGCGAGCCACATTAAACGGAAACAGCCCGCCATATTCGATCACCTGCCGCGTAATCTCATCCTCGCCCGCGGTGAATTCGCTCAGCGCAATTTCTTCCCCGCCGCGAATGCGGTCGATCAACGAAAAGTTTGTCGAGGTCAGCAGTCCCAGGTTCTGGCAATTCTGTTTGTATATACGTTCGATATTCTCAGCAATCACGAGGCGTATTCCCGCGCACATCTCGGCATAGGGAGACTGCTCGCGGCTCGATCCCTTGCCGCGCCGCTTGCCGCTCACCGCGCACACGAATCCGCCGCGCTTCACGTCGCCACGGCCAATCGGCGTCACGCTGCCGCATTTCAATCCGAGATACGGAATCTCGCCCAGCGTCTCGTCAAAATAAAAACAATAGTGCGCCGGGGTAATCTCGTCGGTCGAAATGTCGTCGCGCAGTTTTGGATTGTTGGCTGGATTCTTCGTATCCCAATGTAGATCTTCGCCCGCAAGCTGCCGCCGGATTAGTTCCGGATCTTCGGTGAGAAAAAGAATGCGTCCCTGAAGTCGGACTTTGTCCGGCCGCTTTTCGATTTTGCGTTCCAAAAGTGAGTTAATCACGGTAAACCTGAGTGTTCCAGAATTGGCCGGCGCTTGGAGCGGAGCAACGCAGCGACCGGCGTCTCACAGGTTTATTGTAACAAGCCACGAATAGCGGGGACGCGGCATCACGCCAACTCGTTGCGTGCTCTAATGGTGAGCGTGCGCCGCCTTGTCGAATTTCTCCCCCGTCGGAATCGCTGCGGCCAAACGGTTTTCCTTCGGCGCCAAAGGACAGGTGGCATACGGTGTCACAGCACATGGAGGATTATAAGCACGGTTGAAATCGAGGACGACCTGTCCGTCGACGATCGGCCCAGTATCAAGAAAACGGCCCCCGGGATAGGTATCGTTTTTCGCAGTCAGGTCGTTGAACACGAAGAACAGGCCATTCTTGGCATCGCCGCGTAAGGCAGTCAGCTTCAACTCCTCTCCGTTCACCTTAAAAACCACGACTCCCGGTACCGGCTGCGCCGTGACGTCGCCCAGCACATTCGGAACTTCAATCGTCTTTTTGCCATCTGCGGGAAGCCATGTCCCTGTAACCCGGTAATTCATGTCCAAGGGGAAAAACGTCATCCCCTTGAAATTGCGCGCGACCGCACTGTCGGTATCAAGCACGCGAATTCCCACTCGCTCGCCGCGCACGATCACATGAAACCGCAAGGTCCCCATCTCGACGCGCGTGACATGCTCAGAAGTGTCCGGCTCAAGCTTGGCGGTTGTCACCTGCTTGCCGCCAACCGTGGCCTTCGCGTCGGGCAGAAGGTTGAGGATAACCTCTTTCCCGTTCAAGTCGAATTCGCCGGCGTGTGCCGGACCTTTGGGAAATACGATCTGGCTGGCGGGATCACTACCGAAGCTGTTTGCCCCCGGCTTAAGCCAGAAGAGACCGGCAAGGGACAACCAGTTCTCTTTCAAATCAGCGGTCTGCTCCGCTTTCCATTTCTCGAAGGAGTCCACGTAAGCGGCGTCGGGCGTCTGTAGTCTTTGGCCGCCAACAGCGAGCCAGGCCGACCCTAGAAGAAGCGCTACAACCAACGGGAGTCTGCTCCAATGCATCTTCTCGTTATCCCTCCTCGCGCCGGTAGCATCGCTGGCGATTCTGATTATCGCTTGTATTCACTTGGTTCAGGCAAAGGAACCAGCCCCCGTCCCGCAAAGATTTCCTGGAATTCGTGCAACAGAGCGTCGTGCACCAAACCGTTGGATGCCAGCGTTTCACTGCTGTCGAGCCGAAACGGAGAGCCGTCGAAGCGGCTAACCGTCCCGCCAGCCTCCTCCACAATGAGCACGCCCGCGGCGGTGTCCCACGGATTAAGATTGAATTCCCAGAAGCCGTCGAAGCGCCCGCTGGCCACGTTGCACAAATCGAGCGCCGCCGATCCTGCGCGGCGCACGCCGTGGGTGCGCAGCGTGATCTGGTGGTAGAAGTGAATATTTGGGTTCTTGTGCCGCTTGTGGCTGGGAAAGCCCGTCGCTACCAGGCATTCCTTCAACTGCGCAATCTTGGACACGTGAATCGGCTTGCCGTTTAGGTGGGCGCCCTTTCCCTGCTCCGCGGTGAAGAGCTCATCACGCGTGGGATCGTAAACAACTCCTGCAATACGTCGCGCCTGCTCCGGCCCCCGATGTTCCAGCGCCATGGACACGGCGAACACCGGATATCCGTGGGCAAAATTCGTGGTGCCGTCGAGCGGATCAACATACCAGCGGTAGTCGCTGCCCTGATCGTTCAGCCCCTGCTCTTCGCCCAGCACATCGTGCGATGGAAATTGTTTGGTAATGCGCTCGCGGATCAGCGTCTCCGCCGCCCGGTCCGCCGCCGTCACCAGATCGGCGTCGCCCTTGTACTCGATTTTGAGTCCCTGCTGGAAATAGGGCAGCAGCAGCGCGCCTGCCCCCCGAGCGATTGCTGACATGGCGGGAAGAAAGCTTTCGGGATGATGGGGCGTGCTCAGCATTCGGAATCGGCTTCAGGCTCTCGGCGCCCGGCTTCCGGACTTCCTTCCTCAGACAACAAAGTCCGTCTCAAGAACAGCCCCATAAAATTCCAAGTTTGAACTGATCTTGGCTTCCGGAAGCCGAGAGCCGGAAGCCGGAAAGCGAATCATTTCCGTCTCCCGCCATCTTCCGCGATGTACATAATTTCGTGCTTGAAAATAAACAGATTGGGAGCGTCTTCGCGCGTCAAACGCACCATGTTCCTATCGTAATACTCAATCCATCCGCGGACGATTTGGCCGTCCATAAGCTTGACCGAGACCTGCTTCTGCTTCTCCCCAAGCGCTTTGAGGAAAGCAGCCTCTTCAAAAGTGTCTTCGGGAGGAGGCGTGCGGCTGCGCTTGCCTGCATTGGAATTTCCTTGCGGAGCGCGGAACGACATGCTGGCATTGTACACAAAGCACTCTGCCGAAAACGCGCGATACGGAGAACTTCCGCCCTATGGGCGTACAATTTGTGAAAACCTTCGCTTGTCACTCTCCCGACTGGAGGCCCACCGTGCACAAATTTTTATTGCTGTTGTTTACTCTGGTATTCGCTTTGTTCCCCACGTTGGCAGCTCCGCAAACGAGAAACAACTTTCCCAAGCCGCCAGAAACTCTCGATTCCTCAACCACCGAAAAAGTCCCAACTGCCTCATCCAGGCGTGTGGATCTCGCGCAACTGCAAAGGGAAGCCGACGATCTGGCCCGCACGGCGCAAACCATTCCCTCAGACGTAGACAGCGTTCGGAAAGGCATGCTGCCTAAAGATGTAATCGAGAAGCTGAAGCAGATCGAGAAGTTGTCGAAGCGCCTGCGCAACGAACTGAACCCCTGAAAACCTCGGGCACAGGAATCCCCTCGAAAGCCGTAACAGGTTCGTTAGAAAGTAACCTTCAGCGCGAATTCCGCGACCCGTGGCGAAGCCAATCCAAATACTCCCGTGCCGGCGCCCACACGAAACAAATCGCTCTGGATGTCGTTTTCACCACTTTGCAATGTCGTGTGCGTGCTATTGATAGAACCGCTGCCGGAAGTCAGCCAGCCGTTCGTCACCGCGGGAGGCTGGTTGAAGTTTGCGAAGTTAAAAACGTTATAGAACGCAATGCTAGGTTCGATGGTGAATCTTTCCTTGAACTTATGCGGCCAAGCCACCTTGAAGTCGACTGACTTCGTCCAAGGGAAAATCAGTTGATCGGATGGGGCCAGGACAACCTGAGGAGCGACCGCCCCGATCTGCGCCAGTTGTGCCCCGGTGAACAAGTTGTTGCTGATGAGCACCTGTCCGGCGGGTGTGGGTTGACCTGCGGTCGTTGCGTCGTATTTGCTGATGGCTTCATTCAGAGAAGTGATGCTGACCTCGTGGCCGAACGAACCGTTCTTGGTGCCCGGCAATGGCTGGCTGTAAACGCCCCCTCCGCTAAAGTCGGTTTGAAAAATCTGCCCCCCGCTTCCATTGCTTCCGACAATGGCCGGGCTGGAGAGCGGGCTGTAAAAATGAGCCATAATCCCCAGGCGGAAACCTACGGGTAAATCGAAGTTGCCGCCAAAAGAAACTTGGTGCGTCCTATCCAGCAACGACGGACCGGTGAAGCGAAGCGGATTGTTGTTGTCGGCAGCCTGAAGTACAAAGTCCTGGTCGTTGGCGCCCACCGGATTCGACGGAGGAGTGTTCCCCGCAAAGGCTAGAGGACTCACAAAACGAGAAAGCGAATACGACAGCTGGAAATTCGCCGCTCTCACCCACCGGATCGGGTTGGCAACATTTTGCACGAGCTTCATTTGCACCGCGTTATAAACCGAACGGCTGACGGGCTGCAAAAAGTTCGCCGTCCCATAATTGCCGTTCTTTCCCGAGAAAGCACATGCGTATCCCAACGGAGTGGTTCCCCCAGTGAGTGGATTCGGTGCATCCATGCAGCTACCGCCCGTATCTTCCGCCGAGCCCAAACCAAAAGCAGTAAAGTTAGAAATGGTTGCGCCAATGTGAGGCCGGCCGGAGTTCAATCCGGGACACGAGCTGATCGCACTCTGAAGGGAACTCGCTCCGCACGCCGTAATGGTGTTTTGAATGGCCTGCTGGGCGGACGAAAGGTTGAAATAGCGAGGATCGCCAACGTCATTCGCGTCGACCCCCAGGAGTGCGTGAGTCTCTACGTTGCGCAAAAAGTCCACGCTCAACACCATGCCGGGGCGGATTTCGTGCTGAATGCCGATGTTCATCTGCAGTGAGCGAGGGGTGCGATAATTGGGAGCGAACAGACCCAGGGGAAGGTTGACGCCGGCATTGATGAGTCTGCCCGCATAGGTTCCATTCGGCGAGGACAAGCTGAACGGATAGGCTGCCTTCAGCGAATTCTCCAACGTGGATATGTTTTGGGCTGCCTGAAAGATCGGAAGCGGAACTCCGGAGTTGTCGATGCAGTTGGAGTTGGGATTGGACAGCCCACCGTTAGGAGTAGCGATAGGCTGCGCCTGGCCATTCAAACAAGCCGACGGCGCATACAAGAACGCTCCATTCTGCAGCCGCAGCGGCCGATCGAAGAGGAGATTGTTGTAGATCACATTTTCATAGAACAATCCCGCGCCGAGACGAACCACAGTTTTTCCACTCTTCGAGGGATCCCAGGCAAGGCCCAACTGCGGAGCGAGATTCGAATTCGGCTGCCGCACCCGACTGCCGAGGCCCGGGAACGCGCCGTTAATCGCTGCTATGGCGGGCAGGTCGCTATCAGTGCGGGCGGTGTCTCGTTCCCAGCGTAGTCCGGGGGTCAGTGTCACATTGGGACGTATCTTCCAGGAGTCCCCGATGTATAGGCCAAGGCGGTTGTCCGGTCCCAATCCTCCGGCCGGAAATCCGAGAGCTGATTTCTCACTGGAGAAACCCTGGCCGTTACTGATGATGGCCTGCACCATCTCGTAATCCAGAGGATTCGATGCCGTGGAGCCATCCGGACCGAGTGGGCATTTGGACGTATTCGCCCCCGCACAACCGGGATAAAGCTTGCCGTTGCCGAAGACGTTCGGGGTTGTTCCGTAGAAGTCGGCGAAACCGCCACCCTGAATATGGTTCCAGCTGACGCCGAAGCGCACAACGTGTTTTCCGATGGCCTTGCTGCCGTCATACTTCATTTGATAGTCGGACTGCAGCGTATTTTGCGGCGCCAGAGGATTGGGACCTACACTGAAGCTGCCAATATTGATGCTAACGGGATAGTTGGCAAAGGGAAGGTTCGTGCCGGTTGTTGCATCACCGATCTGGTTATGGAACTTCAGAATCGACAAGCGGACGGAGTGGCTGATGTTGGCAGAATTGAAGTCGGCGCCCACGATTGCGTTCCGCGTGACGTCTCGATTGTTGTAGAGCTGGAAGCTGCCAGGGAAGAATGTTGCGTCGGTGGAATTATTGAAATAGTTGACACGGCCGAAAACCGTTGCCGTCTTGCTCAACCTATAATCCAGACGGGCCAGAACCTGATTCTCAGCGAAGGGCGCGGGGGAAAAACCGGAGTAGGAAGAAAACGGAGCCGCTTCCAGAACTGGGGCGCGAAGATGCTGGAGTGTCCGCTCAGCATCGCCGAAGAAAAACAGTTTGCCTTTCTGAACTGGACCGCCAAGGCTCACGCCTTCCTGGTTGCGCTGAAAATAGGGTGAGGACAGCGACGTGGGATGCGGCAGGCTGGCGGAGGCGATTCCGTGATCGCGAAAAAAACCGAAAGCCTCGCCGTGGTATGAATTTGATCCCGCTTTCGTGACCACGTTAACCGCGCCGGAAGATGTCAATTCCGTGGAAAGATCAAGCATCGACTGGGCGACGGAGAATTCCTGGATGGCACTGGCGGGGATATCTTCGGTCGTCGTGCCGACGGTTTCATCGCTCACATCCCCCCCATCGACTTCAATCCGGGCTGAGCGTCCGAAGCGACTGCCGAACGAGACGGAAAAGTAACCCACTTTCGTGGGATCGAAATTAGTTCCGTCCTGGATCTGCACGCCAGGTTCGAGCTGCGCGAGGTCCAGAAAGTTCCGGCCGTTGACCGGGAGATTTTCAATCTGATAGGTGTTCAACACGCCCTGCACGGCGGCCTGTTCAAAATTCACAGACGCAGTAGCTTCTTGAATTTGTCCCGCTCCCTGCCCTGGCTCCAGCCGCAAGTTTCTTGACGAGACCACACCCAGGTGCGCCGGAATCGAAAACTCAACAGTCTTGAAGCCATTAGCCTCGATGTGCACGTTGTACTCTCCCGGCTGCAGAGGTCCCGACAGAAAAATGCCGTCATCGGAAGTCACGACTTCAATCACCCGATCCGTAGCCTTATCTTTAATGGTGACTTTTGCGCCGGCTAATGCGCCGCCCGCCTGATTGCTCACGATTCCCCGGATAGCCCCCGTGCTAAGGGTCGCCTGGGCCGGCAACCTTACGGGAAAGAGCACAGTCGCACAAAGAGTCATCACAATCAGCAGGTCACGTCGCCCGCTTGCGGCGCAAATAAGGTTCAGCATGTCCACCTTTCTTCCCAACATCATCCCGACTCTCAGATAAACACATCCAGACGCTTTGTGGCAAAGCCCGCTGGACTCGTTCCATCGAAACCGCTTCAAGCTGTTAATTGTTTGCTAGCTTCAGAATTCAGACTTGACGGTGTAATAACCGGCGCGATGGCGAACATGATAGCCAGCAGCCTCCGGCACAGCAGCTACTTTCACTTCGATGCGGCGGAACTCGGAGAACGACGTGCGCTGCGACGGATAATAAGCCAACAGATATTGAGTTCGCAGTTCGTCGCTGATTTTGCGAAACGCTTCATCCAGATCCCCGGTCGAGGTTGCGTAGTAATATTTGCCCCCGGTATCGTCAGAAAGCTGGATGAGCGCGTGCTCGCCGCCGGTCTCACGTCCGGCACTGCTCTCGATTGGGACGATGATGATCGAGTAAACAATCGCTTCCGCCTCTTCCGCGGCGCGCACCGCTTGTTTGTAATCGATTTTGCTGATGGTGTCGCCTCCGTCTGTGATCAGGACGATGACTTTTCGCCCCTTGCGGTGGTCGAGTGCGCGCGAGGCGAGATAAATCGCGTCATAAAGCGCTGTGGCTGCCCCCACTCGAATATGGTCAATACCCTCGTCAATGCGTTTTAGATCCGCCGTATATCCGCGCGTGGATTCGTTCACTACCTCGCTGAACCCGTACACGCATACGGCGTCAACCGGACGGAGGATGGCGTGCGCGAATCGTTTGGCCGAGGCCTGTTCCAGCGGCAAGTCGTGCCGCGTGCTCAAACTGGTGTCAATCGAGAGCGCGATCGAAAGCGGCAGGGCGGATTCCTTGTCGAAGACCGCAATAGTCTGCTCGTGGTCGTCTTCCTTGAGAACGAAGTTCTCCTTCTTGAGGCTGCCGACGGGAGCTCCGTGCGAATCAGTCACCGTTACGAATACGTTAACCAGGTTGACATCGACACGGAGAGTGGTTGTGGGTTCGGACTGGCGTTGGGAATGAGCGGGATTTTGTGAGGTGGGACTTTGTTGGCTGGCACTTTGCCGGTTCGTCGTTTCCTGCGCCACCAGGCTGCAGAGCGGAACGAGCCAGCCAATCAGAAGAATCGTAGCGAGTTTTCTCATCGAGTGGTCGAATTATACCGTTGCGCGTACGGGCGACTCCTGCTCAGCAAAGCCCTTAACGAGTAAAGAGCTTAGCCGCAGAGAAAGGCCACGAAGAGCGCAAAGACGTTACCAACAGAAGTCCGCACAGCTGTTTTTCTCTGCCTGCTCTGCGGTTCTTCTCAGGGAACTTTGCGGTTAGAGATTTCTTCGTTTCACGCGCCCGAACAGCCTTGAGACTCGTGCAGTTAGATGCGGCTTGCCCTATCGGGCTGCCTGCCTCACAAATTTGCGCGCGGAATTTCAGCCGGAAATGGTTCCCCATCGGCCCAGACCGCCCCATCCTCGAAGTATTCCTTTTTCCAAATGGGTACGGTGCGCTTCAGCGCATCGATAAGCCATCGGCAGGCGTCAAAGGCGGCGGCGCGATGAGCGGAGGTGACCGCGATCAATACGCTGGTCTCGCCAATTTCGAGCCGCCCCAGCCGATGGACGATGGCAACGTCGCGAATCTGGAATTGCTGAAGAGCCTGGCGGGCTAGTGATTCCATCTGCTCCAGCGCCATCTCTTCGTAGGCCTCGTAGTCGAGGTAGAGCGTCTTGCGGCTTCGCGTCTGGTTGCGCACGACGCCCTCGAACGCCAGAGCAGCCCCATCCTCTCCCCGCTTGAGGCCGGCAACACTCTGCGGCGTATCAATGGCCTTGCGGACAATCGAAGCGTAGCGCCGGTGGTCCTCCGGCGCCCCCCCGCTCACTGGGGGAAGTAATGCAATCTCGTCGTTCGGCTTCAACTTTGTATCCGGACCGGCATATTCCTGATTCACCGCCACGGCAAGCGACGGCAGCGACTCTTTCAAACTCGGATTTTGCGATTCGTAGACTGCGAGCACATCACGGACCAAAGCTCCATCCGCCAGGTCGATCAGGTCTACCGACTTCCCAACCATCTCCTTCAGAACGCCGAAGAATAGCACTCGCACTCGGATCACGTATTCAGTTTACCCTGTGCCTAAGGATGCAGCATTTCCTGGGTTCCGCCCGTTCGATCAACAAAAGAAATGGCCAGCCCCGTTCGAGGCTGGCCATTGGGTTTTCCTGACGAATTTCAGGCCTGCGTGAGCACTTTATCGCGAACTCCTTCAGGTTCCTTGACCGGCTGCGTAGGATTGTAATCCTGCTTGGGATCCTTCGGAGGCGTCGAGAGTATCTTCGCTGCCGGCCCCCCCGCCACCTCAGGCAGCGAGACTTGCAAAGCCTCGTCGATAGTCTTCACGTAGTGCACCGTAAGATTCTGGAGTTGTTCCGGCGAGAGATCCTCCTCGACGTTCATCTTGTTTTCCGCAGGGAGAATTACGTCGCGCACGCCGGCCCGCTTGGCGGCGAGTACTTTTTCTTTGATACCGCCGACCGGAAGAACATTCCCGCTTAACGTGATCTCTCCGGTCATCGCCAGCAACGGCGTAATGCGCCGCTTAGTCAGCAGCGATACCAGGGCCGTGGCCATCGTTACTCCTGCCGAAGGACCATCTTTAGGAATCGCACCGGCCGGTACATGAATGTGCAGATCGTGGCTGGCGAAAAAGTCCTCTGGAACACCGAGCCGGTCAGCGTTCGATCGTACCCAGGTCAGCGCCGCCTGCATCGATTCCTGCATGACTTGGCCGATCTGGCCGGTCATGGTGAATCCCCCCTTGCCCTTCATGGCATTGGCCTCGACGAACAGTACGTCGCCGCCTGATGGTGTCCATGCCAAGCCCACGGCCACGCCGGGCCGCTCGGTACGTTCCGCAATTTCGCCTTCGCTGCGAATCTTGATGCCGCCCAGGAACTCCTGAATGACTTCCTTGCTGACGACAAGTTTTTCTGTCTTGCCCTCAGCCAATCGCCGCGCTTGCTTGCGGCAAATCGTGCCAATAGTGCGTTCCAGGCTGCGCACACCCGCTTCCCGCGTGTAGTGTCGGATCACGTAGCGTACGCCTGCTTCGGGAAATTCAATCTGCTCCGCAGTGATTCCGTTCTCGTCAATCTGCCGCGGGATCAGGTAGCGGAACGCAATGTGAACTTTTTCTTCCTCCGTGTATCCCTGCAGTTCGATGATCTCCATGCGGTCGCGCAAAGGCTCGGCAATGGGGTCGAGCATGTTGGCGGTCGTGATGAACAGAACCTTCGACAAGTCGAACGTGACGTCCAGATAGTTGTCGCGGAAGGTTGAGTTCTGCTCCGGATCGAGGGCCTCGAGCAACGCCGAAGCCGGATCACCCCGGAAGTCGCGCCCCACCTTATCAATCTCGTCGAGCATGAAAACCGGATCTTTCGTTTCCGCGCGCCGAATGCCCTGAATAATCTGTCCCGGCAGCGCCCCGATATACGTCCGGCGATGTCCGCGAATTTCCGCTTCGTCGTGCACGCCGCCGAGGGAAAGCCGCACGAACTTGCGGCCCAACGCGCGCGCAATCGACTTGCCCAGCGAAGTTTTCCCCACGCCCGGGGGGCCAACAAAGCACAGAATCGGCCCTTTCATGTTCGGCTTCAGGCGCCGCACGGAAAGGTAATCTAGAATGCGGTCTTTGACTTTCTCCAGATCGTAGTGGTCCGCATCCAGAATTTCTTTTGCTTTGGGAATCTCAATTTCCTGCCCCGAAGTTTTAGCCCAGGGCAACACCGCCAGCCATTCAATGTAGTTGCGCGTCAGCGAATAGTCGGCTGCCATCGGCGACATCCGCGAAAGTCGGCCCAATTCCTTGAGCGCTTCTTTCTTGACTTCGTCGGGCATACCAGCTTCTTCGATTTTCTTCTTCAGGTCTTCGACATCGCGCTGGCCTTCGTCTTGCTCGCCCAGTTCTTTCTGAATCGCCTTCATCTGCTCGCGCAGGTAGTATTCGCGCTGGGTTTGCTGCACCCGATCTTGCACTTCGCTCTGAATCTTGTTGCGCAGTTGCTGGACTTCAAGTTCCTTCGCCAGATGCTGGTTGATTTTTTCCAGGCGCACGTGGATGTCGAGAGTCTCCAGCGTGTCCTGCTTGTCAGGCGTCGATAGCGAGGGCAACGACGATGCGATGAAGTCCACCAGGCGTCCTGGTTCGTCGATGTTCATCGCGACAGTCGAAAGTTCATCCGAAAGCGTAGGTGAACCAGCTACGATCTGCTGAAACAGCGTCAGGACATTGCGCTGCAGAGCTTCGATCTCGGAGGTCGCAATCGGGGTAGTGCCCTCGGGCAGCACAGAATAGTGCGCGTTCATGAAGGGCGCCAATTGGGTGAACTCGCCCAGTTTCACTCGTTCCAGGCCTTCGGCGAACACAAACAAGCTCTGGTTCGGCATCTTGACTACTTTATGCACTACGGCAGACGTTCCTACCGTATAAAGATCGCTAGGCTGCGGGGAATCCACGCGCGCTTCGCGCTGAGCCACGACAATAATGGTTTTGTCTTCCCCAAGAGAATTAATCAGTTGGACAGAACTTTCACGCCCTACCGTCAAGGGTAAAACGGCGTGAGGGAACAGCACGGTGTCCCGTACCGGGAGCACGGGAAGAGCCTTTTGTTCTTTTATTTCGTTATTCTTAGGAGTGCCCTCGACGGGCATCTGCTGACTCATTATGTCTCCTTGAGTGTAACTCGCTCAAGTTTAGATGTTACTCATCCGGCAAAGGTTTCAGAAGCGCCGAAGGATTCCGACATGTTCTTGAATTCTATTTCTTGCGTCTTCTAATTGCGTCCTGAGTGGAACGTACCTACGTGCCGAGGCTAACGCGAAGGGTGACTCTTGCCAAGCCCTAAATTGGGAAGAGCCAACCTTCACATGGGCACTACGTTCTTAACTCCAGCGTTTCACGCCGCAGGATAAATCCCCAGGACCTTTACGAACTCGGCGACTTCGGCCAGGTGTCGGAGAGCGTTGCGCGCCGGTTCGTCGTCGGCGCGCAAAAAGTCGACGTAGAAAACGTACTCCCACGGCCGTCCACGCATCGGCCGCGATTCGATCTTGCTCAAGCTGATATCCCGCAACGCAAACACACTTAGCGACTTGAAGAGCGCGCCCGGCACATTCTTCACTTGGAATACGATCGAAGTCTTGTTCGCGCCACGAGGAATCAGCCGATGATAATCCTTCTTCTTTCCGGCCGCGCCTCCCAATTTGCGAATCAAAAAGAATCGGGTGAAGTTGCCCTTGTCATCTTCAATGCCGGATTCAATAATCCTCCCCAGGTATTGGCGCGCGGCCTGCCGCCCCGCGATTCCAGCGGCATCTTTCAGTTGATTGGCAATCACATGCTTCACGCTACCTGCAGTGTCATAGAACGGGACTGCCTCAATTTTCGGATGCTTGCGAAAAAAGTCCCGACACTGGTCGAGCGCCACCGGATGAGATAATACGCGCCGCAGCGACCCGATCCGCACTCCCGGCATGGCGATTACATTGTGTACAATTCGTAGGAGAAATTCGTTTTGAATGAAGACTCCACGCGTGAGCATAAGATCGGCATGCTCCGCCACGGTTCCAGCCAGCGTGTTCTCGATGGGGATCACGGCGGCTTCCACCGAGCCACTCTCAACGCGATCGAAAACCTCGACCGACCGCGCGCAAGGCACGACTGTGCATCGCGGCAGCATCCGCTCCGCCGCTTGGTGACTGAATGACCCGAGTTCCCCCTGGATGGCAACCTTCATGTCGTCGTTTCTTTCCTGATTGAAGTGATCCGGATAAGAAGTTATCTGGATAATCCCGTAAGGCGCAATCTGTAGCGCCGCCGTCCCGGCGGCTGTCGCGGGGGCGCCCCGCCCGCGCATGGCCCTTCGCGACAGCCTGGCAGGCTGCCGATGCTACAATTCCTTCCTCATCACCAGCGCGTCCACGCCGTTCGAATAATAGCGCGGCCAAGTCCGAATTACGTTGTAGCCGTGCCGCTTGTAGAAGGCCAAGGCGGCAATGTTGTCCACCGCGGTTTCCAGGCCCACAGCGCCGCAACCCGCGACGCGTAGACGCTCCTCGGCTGCCTGCATTAGCAGCGATCCCACGCCCGAGCGTCGCTCCGCCTTCATCACGTCGATGGTAATGACATGTCCGGTCGCACCGCCATGCGCGACGATGAAACCGCCAACGTTGCTTTCGTCAGCGCCGCTGGCTACCAGAGTGAATGCCCCTCGTCGCCTCATATAGGATTTGAGTTCCCGCTTCGAATAGGAGATTCCCGGCGGAAAGCATTCCTGATCGATGCGCCAAAGCGTTTCGAAGTCCTCTGGCTTGGAATCGCGGATGACAAAAGCCACGGCGACATTGTAACGGGCAGAGCAACACACGGTTGCCAGACCTGACCCGCGGTTTGTGTCAGCGTTTTCCACAGCCCAAGACAAGTGCAGAAAATAATATGGGTAAGGTTTGTCGTCCCCTTGCCTCGGTCGCAACCTCGGACGTACCATCAGCATCAGAGGACTGTGTGACGTGGTGGGACGCCTGCTAGTCATCGACGTCGTCGGCGCGGTTGCGGTTCTCGGGATATGGTACTTCCTCTTTGCCGCTTATAACCGTCGCAAAGGAACCGAGGCGCTGCGCTGGGTCCAATCGGCGTGCGCCGGCAAAGGACGCATCCTCGATTGGCGATGGCTCAACAGCCACCGCCTCCATGCCCGCCTGCAGTTCCCTTCGCGCAGCTTCGAAAACGCGAACGTCACCATGAAGTTTCGCCCGCGTGCTTTGCCGGTTCACTGGCTGCTGAGTTGCTGGCACAAGCAGAAAGAAACTTTAACTTTCGAGGCCGACCTGGGCGGCTCGCCCAACTTCCATCTTGAAGTCGTCCGCCATCGCTGGTGCGCGCACAGCCGCGGAGTAACCGCGCTTCGTCGCGATGAACGCGAGTGGGACGTTTACGAACCCGGTCCCGTAGTTCTAACCACCCGCACTCATTGGAAACAGGATTCCACCCCCGAACTCAATACTCTAATGACCGTGCGTCAACAAGACGTGCTCCAGGTTCGCTTTCGCCCCGAGTCTCCGCAATTCTCCGCCACAATCTCGCTTGATTCACTCTACGATCCGAAAGCCGCGGCAGGCTTTCTTACCACCCTGCGCGAATTAGCCGCCGGCGCCTCCGCCCATCGCCAGTAGCTAACACCTTTTTGAAAGCTGGGTGCCCCATTTCTCGCCTCTTTTGCGAGAAGCGGGAATCTTGACCTTCCGCCGACACGCCTCTTCGGATTATGAATTAAACTGCCCCCATGCCCGGCGCAAGCCAAGGATCGATCCGCCTGTTCCGCTTCAGCGGGATTGACGTGTTCCTCCACTGGTCCTGGTTTCTAGTTGCAGCGTACGAAATTCAGACGCGCAAAGGAAGTTATTCTTCCGTCACCTGGAACGTGCTGGAATATCTGGCGCTGTTCTTGATCGTGATGATTCACGAGTTCGGACACGCCCTGGCGTGTCGTCAAGTCGGAGGCAGAGCCGACCGTATCGTCCTCTGGCCGCTCGGCGGCGTGGCCTATGTAGACCCTCCGCCGCGCCCCGGCGCCACTCTTTGGAGCATCGCGGCCGGACCGCTGGTCAATGTTGCCCTCATTCCGATTTTGTTCGTGGCTCTGGTCGCGGGCCAGTCTTTGGGTTGGCCGGAAACACACCCTGATTTCTATCGCTTAGTGCAAACAGTCTGGTACCCCATCAACCTCGGCCTGCTGATTTTCAATATCTTGCCGATCTATCCTCTCGATGGCGGCCAGATCCTCCGCTCCCTGCTCTGGTTTGTGCTGGGCCGCGCTCGCAGCCTGATGGTGGCCGCGATCGTCGGACTGCTGGGCGTCGTCGTGTTCATTGGGCTGGCTCTGTGGAGGCAAGACGTCTGGTTGGGTGCGATCGCCCTATTTATGCTGATGAGTTGTTGGGGTGGTTTGAAACAGGCGCAGGCGCTGTCGCAATTCGCCAAGCTTCCGCGCCGCGATGGCCTCGCCTGCCCGAGCTGCAAAACGGCGCCACCGGTGGGCGAATTCTGGCGATGCGGAAAATGCGGCCAGCAATTCGACACATTCCAAACCGGAGCTGTCTGTCCACGCTGCGGCGAACGATTCCCTCAGACCAAGTGCCTCGATTGCGGTGCACTCAATCCCATGAACGCCTGGATGGCCGGCTCGCTAGTGACATCGAAATTGTGAACGCAGGTTCAAATCCACTCCCGAATAAATCTCTTTTATCCGTCTCATCAGCTTTTTCGATTGGCGGGTACACCTGTCCCGCGCTATTCTTCGGTGTTCCGAAACAGGTTCCAACTCAGCGTGTTGAAACCAGCCATTTCAACTTCCCGGTACCGGCAGTGCGGTTTTGCCAAATCATGCAGTGCGGTTTTGCCAAATCATAAGGTTCTACGCGAAGGAGATTAAGGACATTCATGCCCACTGAACTGCGCAATTTCCTGGCGCTCTCATACGACGAACTGGAAGAACTCAACATCAAGGCCAAAGACCAGCGCAGGAACCGCGTCGCATCCCACAAGGTGCAGGAGGATCGCCTCAAGTATTTAACCGACGAGAAGCGGATCAAAGCTGTGACCGTGCTCTTCAGCGATCTCGAAGGCCGGTTGCACATGCTCGACTATGACAAAAAGTTCCTGCTCAAGAGCTGGGACAATCTTACCTTCGACGGCTCCTCCATTCGCGGCTTCACCGCGCAGCGCGAAAGCGATCTGCGCCTCGGGATCGACTGGGGCGCGTTCTACTGGGCTCCGTCGGACGTCTTCGGCTCCGGCAAAGTGCTGGTCTTCGGCGAAGTGATCGACAAGGGTGGTACATCTTATTCCGGCGACATTCGCGGCGTGCTCAAAAATTATGCCGAAGATCTCCACAAGAAAAAAGGCTACACGCTCAACGCCGCCAACGAAATTGAAGGCTTCCTGTTTAAAGGCCCCGACGCCGAGCGCCACTATCACGAAACCAGCAAGTTCGAATACGTCAACACCGGCGGATACTATCATTCCCTGCCCGGCGACCCGCTGCGCACTTTTATCGACACCACGGCCGAAGTGCAGCGCGCCATGGGCTTCCAGAACGAGAAAGATCATCCGGAAGTTGCGCCCTCACAGTTTGAAATCAACTACGGCTACGGCGAAGTCGTAGCCGCCGCCGATCAGATTCAACTCTACAAGCTGATCTGCCGCCAGGTCGCCACCCACATGGGACTCACCGCGTCTTTCCTGCCGAAGCCGGTCATCGGCGTGAACGGCAGCGGCATGCACACCAATGTTTCAATAAGCGAAAACGGCAAGAATTTGTTCTGGGACGCGAAGGGCGAAGAAAAGCTCAGCAAGATGGGATGGGCCTTCATCGACCGCATCCTCACCCACGGCAACGACATCTGCCTGCTGCTGAATCCCAGCGTGAACGCTTATCGCCGCCTGGATCCCCACTTCGAAGCGCCGAACCAGATCAAGGCAAGCGCTGTCGATCGCGGCTCCATGATTCGAATTCCCATCGGCAACGAAAAAAGCATGCGCGTCGAAGTGCGCTCAGTCGCTCCCGACGCAAATCCTTACCTGGTGATGCTCTCGATCTTCAAAACCGGCCTCGACGGCGACACCGCAAAGATCAAGAACCTGCGCCAGGCCGAGCGCTACCTGCCCGACAACATCTACGACGCGCTCGCGAACTTCAAAAAAGCCGAGTGGATCAACACCCTGCTCGGCGAAGACGTCAAAGGCCGCTACGCCGACCTGAAGGAAGCCTCCGCCGACCGCTGCCCCCGCGCCCTCGGAACCTTGATCAAAGCGCAGGAAGTCCAGTTCCACCACGAGGTCTACAACCAGTTCCTGTGGAATTTGTTTTAGATTGCTGCAGTTCTGCCAACCGCCCCGGTCAAATGCCGGGGCGTTTTTTTATGCGCACTCCGTCGCAATGACGGAGGGAACGAAAAACGGCTACGGGATTGGCCAACTACTGCAACGCGGCCTGCGTTAGCTTGACCGCGCAATACGCGGCAGTGGTTCCGCAAATGGTGGTTGACGTCGCCAGCGTACCGAAGTAGATGCTTGACGCCTGCCCGGACGTGGAATCGTTGTCCACGGTCATGCCGCTTGTTCCGCCGGCTGCATCGGTGGTATTCGTCGCCGCGGTGTTAGGTGCGGCGCCTGAGGCCACCAGAAGCGAGTTAGGCAAAAGGAGACTGTACACCGCGCTTGGATTTTCATTCACTCCCACGAACAGGTAGTCCGGTCCGCCCGTAGCGGTTGCGCCGGTCACAGTGCATCCGGCGCCGGTGGTCGCGGTTGATACGGTAGCGTCGAAGGTGAAATTGGTTGCGGTTGCCGATATGACGATTTGCATTCCGCCGTTGATGGCAGTGACGTCGCCGGCAGTGCAATTGTTGCCAGCGTTGACAGCCACGCCCGAGAGCGTGACCAGGTCGTTGACGCCGAATGTGTTAGCGGCCGTAACCGTGACTACAGTTGTAGTTGCCGTAACTCCTGTCACGGTGACTGTCTGGCTGTTAAAGAACTCGGTGAGCGGCGAGATGGGCGAAGCGTTGGTGCCCATTTGAGGCTTGTCGCCGTTGGGCGGCGTGATCTGCATGGTGGAACTGACGAACTGCAATTCTTTCAGCTGTTGGCCGCCTGTGCCGGAGCTGGCGCCGATTATCTCTCCGTTGTTCGCCGCAGTGGCGCCGCTGATGCCCAAGGCGTAGTAGCGTTCGTCCGGAGTGGGGGCGTAGTTTGGAAAGCCAGCGGTCGTACAGCTTTGATTTGCGCCGGTGTCGAGACCCGCGTACACCACTGCGCTCAGGGTGTTGCTGGTGAATTTGAATTGGATGAGGCCGGTGTTGCCGGTTATTCCCGTGTCGCCCTCGCCGGTGGTGTTGGGGTTGCATGCGGCTACGACATACCCGACCGCATTGGTGGAGTCAATGATGGCGCCGTCACGAATGCCGCCGTTGATGGCGCCCTGGTTTGTGGCCCCGTTTACGCCGAGAGCAAGCGCCGTGGCCGCAGTCGCTCCGGCCGACGTCAATGCGTACAAGTTAGAACTGCTATCGCTGACAAAAATGTTGCCGGTGCCCCCCACATCGACCACGGGGGATGACAGGTAGTTGGAGCCGGGGGTGACAAATGCGCCGGTGATGGTGCACCCAGTGCCAGTAGTCACGCTGGGTATCGTAGCGTTGAATTCGAACTTTGTTGCGCTCAATCCCGTGGCAATCACAGTCTGTGTTCCATTGATGGCGGCGACGTCAGCGGCGGTGCAGCCGTTGCCAGCGTTGGCGGTTACGCCCGAGAGGGTGACCGACTCTCCGATACTAAGCGAGTTGGCTACGGTGACGGTCACTACGGTGGTGGTTGCCGTCACCTGAGTCGGGCCGCCGGATGCAGGGGTGGCGCTTACGTGGACCGGAAAGTTTCCACCCGCATATGCCGGCGTCCCGTTGAACGTTGGAGTGATCGAGTACAGGTAGCCGTTGTTGTCGCCGACGAAGGTAGTGTCGGTCGCATAGTCAGCGAACGGGGACGAGAAGCTATCCGCCGCCCCAGCCGCTCCCGTGGCTGCGTTGGCGGCAACCAAACCCAGAGGAAGCATGAAGTCTTTGGCGGTGCTTCCCGAGGTGCTGCCGGGGATCACCGGGTCGGTGGCGCAGGTCGGCAACGTGGCCCCGCCGTTATTGTTGCTGGCGCAGCTGGCGATGTTTCCATACTCAGTGCTTCCTTTCGCAAACGTGAGCACATGCAGGATTGCTCCGATGTTCGGGTCATTTTCCACATAGGAGATTTCTGTGCCGCTGAGCGAGAGACTCGGCGAGGTGGCGACCGGTCCGACGCCGGAGGCGTAGGAGAAGATGAATTCCGGATTCGTGAGCCCACACAGCGATGTCCCCGACCCGCTGTAAAGTTGACTAAAGGCGACGAGGTTGGCTTGGGAACCATTCGTGCCAGCAGTAACTGTGCCCCAGCTGAAGTTGGTCAGCGTGTTTGTATCCGTCAGCGTCACGCCGGTTCCTGGCGTGAGCGCGTACACAGTGACCGTGTTTCCCGACGCAACCGCCACGACACGGTTGAGAGCCGTACTATTGAGATTACGATTGATTGCGGCCGCCAGATTGGACGCATTGGTGGCGACTATGATGGACACCTGGAAGTTTAGTCCTGTGTTCGAACTGGCCGACGAGGTCAAGGTCAGAGTGACCGCGCTTCCACCTGCCGGAGTTACGGTGATGGCTGTAGTGTTGCCAGCCGCCGGTTCGGCGCTGAAAGTGCCAACAACATTCGCGCGCGTGTTCCCGGTCGACACGTTGATGGGGAATGCTACGAAATCGGCAGTGCAACTCGGCGTCGCAGTCACATCGAAGGTATACTTGGCGGGCAACATGCCTTGAGCGACGCCGCCAGCGCCCAGTGAAATCGCCCAGTCCTTTTTCATCTCGCCCCTTGCCTTCCTTGGTGGCCTTCGAGGCGTTGGCCGCTTGCGTAACCGGCCTAAATCTTCCGGCGCATTCCCGTGCAGAAGCCATTGGGCATAGGCCCGCGGCTCCTTCCGCATCTTCGCGGCCTGCTCCGCCGTAAAGTCCGCCGTGAAGACAACACGCTTTGAACTCCAATCCATCGGCACCGGGACCGAACCATCCGGCCTTGCGAAGTTCTGCCCGAACGCCGATGCGGTAGAGCCAGCCCCCAGCCCGAACCCCGCCAACAGCACTGTCGCGCACCTTGCAAAAAAGGCCACATTCCACCTCCGCGGAGTTCTAAAATCGATCTCTATCACTATCACTGCGCTCCGTGTCTAGCCCAGAATTTCCGACTTGAACTTACAGTGTAAGAAACGAACCAGGGATTGTCCCGTTCGATAAGTAAAATGTTCCGTATTAGTACCCTCCTGTACTTACTAACTGAGCAAGAGACGAAGTACCAGCCCTCTTCGCTCTAATGTCCTAACGGAATTCAAAGTGGCCTCTCCGGAGATATAGATTTGCGGATCTCAGCTTTAAGCTGTCTCCAAGAAAACAAAAGTCGTTTTCATTCCGACTTACTGGTGGTCCGAATCCACGCCTACTTTTTCGAATGGATGTCGAAACCGGACCGACGCCTGAGCGCGGGGTTGGCGTGATATCGCCGTAGCACTGGTTGAGAGTGAAGCGTTGACTCCCGCCTGGCATGTCCCTAAGATGACACGCTAGGTTCCGGACCGTTCAGCAAATCGCTCTGAGGTGTCGATGTCGCTCCCAACCGAACCCTCCGCTCCCCGCAATCTGTTTCGCGCCATCGCCACCGACCTCCACTTCTGGATTCCGCTGATCGTCCTCATCGGCGGTCTCTTCCTCCTGGACAAGCTCCGTTGAACTCATCTCCAGCAAGCGCGCAGACCGTAGCGCCCATCGTTCCGAGCCCCATGCACGCCACCCGCCTGCGCTCGCTGCAGTCCCTCGGCATCTTCTGCGGATTCGCCGCCGGAGCATGGCTGGGCGGCGCTGAAGCTCCCATCAAGCTCGTCAATCCGGACATCTCTCCCATCACCGTGTCTCTCATCATGGTGTTCGGAGTTTTCCTCGCCCGTTGGAGCGTCCCCGCATTCATCCGCGGCACCTCGCACGTTCGCAACGACGTGCGCCAGGCTCCGCATCTCATTGTCTGGGCTGTGCTCGCCGGATGCATGTGGGCTGTCGCCAACACGCTGACCATTTACGCCATCCGCAACGTCGGCCTCAGCATTGCGTTTCCGCTATGGAACACCAACAGCCTGCTCGGCATCTTCTGGGGCTTCCTGCTTTTCAATGAACTGCGCCACGCCGGATGGAAACGCTGGCTCGGCGTTCTCGGCGGAGCCGTGTTCATGTTTGCTGGAGCAACGCTGCTGGCAATTGCATCGTCCCATCAAGCCGCACCGGGCAAAGCGGCACTCGGCATCTTCGCCGCCCTGGGCGCCGGCATTCTGTGGGGGACGATGTACATCCCTTATCGCAAAGCCTATCTCACAGGAATGAATCCTCTCTCCTTCATTACGTTTTTCACAGTAGGAGAACTCGTCACCATAACCGTGCTCGCCGTGGCATATCGCGGCGCGATGCCTCTCTGGCACGAACTCATTGGTGCCAAATCAGTAATGTTCTGGCTGATGCTGGGCGGATTCGTCTGGGTCCTGGGAGATTTATTCCAGCAATACGCCACCAAATACGTCGGCATCAGCCGCGGCATTCCTCTCTCCAACACCAATCAGCTCTGGGGACTGCTCTGGGGCGTCCTGGTCTTTCATGAATTGCGCGGAACAAGTCAGTCCCTCTACGCACAAGTCGCCGGAGGATCGCTGCTCATGGCCCTGGGAGCGGTGGCAATCGCCTTATCGTCGGCAACCGAGCGCGAACATTCCTCCTGGCAGGATGCCGCCGACCGCGAAGGCCAGCGCTATGGCATCGAAGACGAATACGTCCGTGCCGGCATGGAGGGCCGAGAAATGAGTATCCAACCGCTTCGCAGCGAAAGAACCGGCAGTTCCGGCGGCAGAACATTTCTAGATTGGCTGCTCATCGTCGTTACGACCGGTTTATTTGCTGCGCTTGCCGTCCTCGCAAAGTTTCCGCACGTAGACGTGGCGTTAGGTTGGGCCTCCGCGCTTACCATCGCCATGCTCGCCCTGCTGGCAACCTGCGGCATCGCGCTCTGGCGCACCACACGCTTCCGCTGAGGGCAAGGACTTCCATCAGTTGCACCATCGGCGTCATCCTGACCGCAGCCGCTTTTCAGGCGGGGGAAGGATCTTGCGTGCTGTCGGAACGGTGATTTCGTCCTAGACATATTTCTGCGAAGCGCTAGACTGATTGCGCTCAAGAAGGAGACTCCTCCATGAAACGCATCCTAGCGGCCGTTTATTTATTCGTGCTCACCGCTGGCGCGGTCCTTACGGCGCAGGTCAATCCCTACAAAGAAGGCACGCCCGGTGTTACAGGCTACCGCTCTGAGGTGTTGGCCGAGGTCATGATTCAAGAAGACAAATTCACGCGCCTCGCCGAAGCCATTCCCGCCGAAAAATATACCTGGCGTCCCGCAGCCGACGTCCGCTCGTTCGCCGAAGTCTTCCTCCATGTCAGCGCCGCCAACTACAACCTCTATAAACTTGTAGGCACTCCTCCGCCCGCCGGACTTGATCTGAAAAATCTCGAGAAGTCGACCACCGATAAAGCGAAGGTCATCGCTACGCTCAAAGACTCTTTCGCCCATGCCAAGAAAGCGATCACGGCCATGCCCGACGCCGACCTCGACAAGAGCCTGGACTGGTTCGGCGGGAAAAACACCCAGCGCGGCATTCTGCTCTTCATCGTCCGCCATGCCGCCGAACATCTCGGACAGTCGATCGCCTACGCCCGCGTCGTCGGCATTGTCCCTCCATGGACCGAAGACATGAAGAAGCCGCCGGAGAAAAAAGAAGCGCCGAAACAGTAACGACAACTCCGAACGGTGGAGTCATCCCGAAGGGAACCGAATTTCAGGCGGAGGGAGGGATCTCGCGCGAAGACGGCTCGCGCGTCATCACACCGGCTGAACTGCTTCGGATGAAGCTTCAAAGAGATACGAATGCCTCTCCAATACAACCTGAAACGAGTGGGTGTGCTAGATTCGAAGGTTCGATGGACCTCTCACCCACCATCTCCACTCAGGCGCTCACCCGCCGCTTCGGAGAACTCGTTGCCGTGGACGGCATCGACCTGCGAGTCGCTCCCGGCCAATTCTTCGGCTTCCTCGGCCCAAATGGCGCGGGCAAATCCACTACCATCAAAATGTTGACCGGCCTGCTCGCGCCCAGCTCCGGACGCATTGAAATTCTCGGCCTCGATCTCCACACCCACCCCGTAGAAGTAAAACGCCAGATCGGCGTGGTCCCGGAAGGCATGGCACTGTTTGGCCGCCTGACCGGCGCCGAGTTCCTGAGCTTCGCCGGACGCATGTACGGCCTGGATCGCAACACTGCCGCCAAGCGTGCCGCCGAACTGCTCGAATTCATGCAACTCGCCGACCAGTCGAAAAAACTGGTCACCGACTACTCTCACGGCATGCAAAAGAAGCTGGCTCTGGCTGCCGCCGTAATTCACGGGCCCAAAGTATTATTTCTCGATGAGCCGTTCGAGGGCGTGGACGCAATCGCCGCCGGCACGCTGAAGTCCATGCTGCAAGGCATGATCGCCCGCGGCGCCACAATTTTTCTGACTTCGCACGTGCTCGAAATCGTCGAGCGCCTGTGCAGCCACGTCGCCATCATTCATCAAGGACGGTTAGTAGCTCAGGGCTCGCTCGACGAATTGCGCGCAGGCGTCGAAGCCCAAACGCCCGCCGCATCAGGCGATGGCAGTACCGCCCTCCGGCGAAAAGTTGACGCTGGAAGAACTCTTCCTGCGCATCGTCGGCGGAACCCACCGCACCGAGCAGGAGCTTTCCTGGCTGGGATGAAAGATCGAAGTCTAGACATTAAGATAAAGATAAAGACGATGAAAGCTGGAGCAGAATGACCACCGCCATTGATCGCAGCGGCCAGATCACCGCCATCGCCGACCTGCGCTGGCGCCTGTTCGTCAACAGACTGCGCAGCAAGCGCGGAAAAATGGAATTGGCTTCGCGCCTTCTGATCACCCTCGTCTTCGCCGTCGGAGGTCTCGGCGGGTTCATCGCCGCAACCGGATTTTCCTGGTACTTCGTCTCACAAAACAACGCCGAGTACCTGGCAATCTTGCTCTGGCCGGTCTTTTTCTTCTGGCAACTGTTTCCCGTAATGTCCACCGCCTTCACCAACAATCCCGACTCGGCCGACTTGCTGCGCTTTCCTCTGACCTACCGTTCATATTTTTTTATTCGTCTCGCCTATGGTTTTTTCGATCCCGCCAGCGCGCTCGGTACTGTTGGCTTGCTGGGAATTCTGCTGGGTACCACGGTCGCACGCCCTCGGTTATTTCCCTGGGCGCTGATAGTCCTTCTGACCTTCGCACTTTTCAACCTTGTCCTGATGCAGACGGTCTTCGCGTGGCTGGAGCGCTGGCTGGCGCAGCGCCGCACCCGCGAAATCATGGGCGTGCTTTTCATTCTGGCCATGCTCAGCTTTCAACTGATCGGCCCTATGATGGGACGCCTCGGCAGAGCGCCTCACCCCGAGTTCAACCACGCGGTCAAGATCGGAACCCAGGTGCAAGCCGTGTTGCCGCCCGGCCTCGCCGCCAACGCCATTGCGCAGACTTCCCATGGGGAGTTCCTGCAAGGGTTAATTTCCCTGCTTTTCCTGGCGGCGCTTACCGCGGCCTTTGTCGCGCTGCTACACGTCCGGCTGCGCGCTCAGTTTCGTGGCGAGAATCTGAGCGAAACGGCTGCGCGCCCATCTTGCGCGAGCCTCATGGTCTGCAAGTGGGATGGAATCTGCCAGGATTTTCGCAATCGGTTGCCGCCGTGGTTGAAAAGGAAATGCGCTATTTGGCGCGCAGCGGCCCTATGCTCCTTACGTTGATCATGCCGATCTTTATGTTGCTGATCTTCCGTTTTGGCGCAATGAATTCCCTGCGGCACTCGAGTTCCTTCAGCCGGACGCCGGACATGGCATTCCCCGGAGCGGCGGCCTACGCAATCCTCGTTCTCACCAACCTGGTCTTCAACAGCTTCGGAGGCGATGGCAGCGGTATCCAGTTCTTCTATGCGTCGCCGGTAACTTTCCGCCAGATCGTGCTGGCGAAAAACTTGACCCACGCCAGCATTCTTCTCGCCAACACTGCCTTTGCCTGGATCGCAGTTTCCTACCTTTACGGCACCCCGCACTTTGCTATTTCGATTGCGACTCTGGCTGGACTTCTGTTCGCTGTGCCGTTGAACTTCACCATCGGCAACCTGCTCTCGATCTATGCCCCGAAGAAACGGGACTTTTCCACCTTCGGCCGCCAGAACGTCTCCCAAATAACCGTGCTGGCGAGCTTCGGCGCGCAGATCGTGACCGTAGGCTTGGGAATTGCGGTCTTCACCATCGCGCGTCTATACAAGAATCTGTGGATCGCCTGCATGCTATTTCTCGTGCTGGCAGCCATCTCGATTCCGCTATACGTGCTGGCTCTGGGCCGCCTCGACAGAATCGCGCTTCAACGTCGCGAGACGCTGGTGGCCGAATTGTGCCGCGCGTAAATTCTTCCGATTATTCTTCTATTCTTTTTCAGGGGAAGCCACAAAGCGATAGCCCACGCCGCGCACAGTAAGCAAATGCCGCGGATTCGCCGGATCATCTTCGATATAGCGCCGCAACCGCACCACAAAATTATCGATGGCGCGCGTGTCGGTATCTTCGTGCAGCCCCCACACTTCTTCCAGAATCTGCTTGCGCGAAACATTGCGACCGTCGTTGCGCACCAAATGCCGCAACAATTCGGACTCCATCAGTGTCAGGTGAATCGTGGCGTCTCCAGATCGCAGTTCCAACGCACCGAAGTCGATCGTCTTCCCGTCGAAGGAAAATGTTCCAAAGTCGTCGCTGCCGTTGGAATCAGCAGGGCTTGCGCTCGGTGCCTGCCCGCTGCGCTGCCATTGGCTCCGTCGCAGCAGCCCCTGCAACCGCGCCAGCAAAATTGAAAGATCAAAGGGCTTCGCGAGGTAATCGTCGGCCCCGGAAGCAAATCCCTTCAGCACATCCTGCGGACGCCCCCGCGCCGTCAGCATCAGCACCGGGACATAATTGCGCGCGGCCCGCAACTCCGACACCACGCTGAACCCATCTTTTCCCGGCAACATGATGTCGAGCACCACCGCATCAAAATTCTCTCTCTTTTCCAGCAACCGATCGGTGGCCGCTTCCCCATCACCCACCACTTCCGCCGCATACCCTTCGGCTTCGAGATTGAAGCGCAACCCCTGCGCCAGATGTTCTTCGTCTTCCACCACTAGAACGCGGCTCATTCCCCCCACCTCGGCAGTTCCAGCACAATCGTAGTTCCTTGCCCTTCCCCAGCGCTCTCCGCAACGACATTGCCGCCGTGCTTGATAGCGCAATCGCCTTAACAATAAAGAGGCCCAGTCCGGTTCCCTTGACATGCGCCAGCGAACGATGAGTAACGCGATAGAAGCGCTTGAATATCCGTTTCACATCCTCGGGAGGAATTCCCACGCCTTGGTCCTGCACGCGCAGCACAATGTGCTTTTCGTCCGGCGTTTCCAGCTGAACCCGCACGTCTACCTTGTCTCCGGAGTATTTCACGGCATTGTCGAGCACATTGGAAACCGCGGTACGCAGATCTTCGGCGTTGCCTCGCACTCGCAGTCCGTCGCCGTTACTCGATGCCTCCTGGTAACGGAGGGCCTCGGGTTGCAGGTGATGTCGCAAGCGCGTGGCATCCATGCATTCGCGCACTAGTTGGCTGAAATCGACTTCGGCTTTTTCCCGGCCAGTTTTCTTGTCTCCGGCCCGACCGGCGCGCAACACCTGTTCGACCGTCTCGGTCAGCCGGTCGGTATCGCTCAGCATCAGCCGGTAGAATTCCTGCTTCTGTTGTTCCGGCAGTTCACGGCGCTGCAAGGTTTCCAGGTGCAGCCGGATCGACGCCACCGGAGTCTTCAGCTCATGGGTAACCGCATTGATGAAGCTGTCGTGCTGTTCGCTGCGCCGCAACTCCCGAACCAGAAAAATCGTATTCACCACCATCCCCGCAATAATCAGCGCGAAGAAAGACGATGCCAAAAAACAGCAGCACACCCTCGCGCCAGTTGAGAATGATCCAGCCGACGTTGAGGGCAACCGCCAGCGCTACCAGGCCAATGCCCAGGCAGAGAAAGAAGACGATCGTTCCGCGGCGGCTCGAGATGCGCATGAAAGCTCAGCCCGATTTTACCGCGTTCGAGGCCGCACGCTTGCAAAAGGCTGGTGAAGTACAGGCAAGAGTCTCGTACTTCAGAACGGGAGACGTACTGAGAAAATAGGGATTACCAAGCCCGGCGTCAGAGAGATCGATGTTTGGCCCGGGTGGGTTGGGCTCTCGACTGAGCCCGCCGCGGAAACGATCAGAAGGTGAAACGACCGCCGACCGTCGGAGCAAAGTTGTTGTTGGAGTTATATGGAACGCCGGGGCCATGAGGAATGGCGATGGCCAGACCGCCGCTCACCCAGGAATACGCAATTCCGGCAAAACCGTCGAAATGCTTGGTGAAGTGATGATCCACATAAAGCGACCCCTCGTTGAGGGTGCCCGCGCAGGAACTGCGGAAACCAGCTGAGGGCGAGCAGGTCGACGGAACACGGAAGTCGTTCTGCCGCTGCTGATACCAGGAGAAAGTGATGTCGGTTTTGCTGCGGTAGGTGTACTTCATGCCGGTCCACCAGATCTGCACCAACTTTTCAGAATCAAGATTCTTGTCTTCGACCCCGCTCATGAAATAACCGCCCTGGTTCGAGGCGCCAACGCCCAACGGGTTCGACGGATTATTCTGCCAGATGTATTCGTAGCCGGCAAAAAACTTGAACGGGTCCCACGTATACTTGGCAGCGACCATAATTGCGTTGTTGTCGGTGACGATGCCGTAGACGGTGCCGTTCGGGTCGATCAGATTGACCCCGCCGGTGATGGGGTTTGTATTGATGCTGTCCATGGTCGACTGATATGACTGCGTCGGACTCTGAGGGCCCAGCAAGGGGTTCAATACGCTGATCGCCTGGTTGTACTGTTGGAAAACGACGTCGGCGGAGAACTTGTCGTAGGCTCCGCCGAGGTCGAATCCATAGGCGTTGTTATGCGCATGTTCCGGCGTACAGTTGGCGGCAGTCCAGGTTGCTGAGGCCGAGTAGCAGCCGGCAGAACCATCGGCGAATTTATACATCGCGCCGAAATGGACCGGGCCATAGGCGAGGCGATATTTTATGGCGTCGTCCCAACGGCTGTTCTCGGTGTCGCCGCCGCCGGCCATCGTGCCGTTATACCCGATGTACGAAAAGGCATAGCTGCCTCCGGCCGGATCGTAAACGAGCATCGCATCGGTACCGAGAGAGCGCTGACGACCGAAGGTCAATGTGCCGAAATGCGCCGACGATATACCGCCATAGATTTCGTCGTTGAAGGGTTGGCCCGCGCGTGCGCCGTCGATGGCGTACGAATAGCTAGCCCTGGGAAGGCCGTTGTTGATGGTGTCGGTGGCTGACGCGTTGGCGAGCAGGCCGGACTGCGGATTGATGCCAGTTGAAGCGTTGAACACAACAGACCAGCCCGGCCGAAACTCTTCCTTGCCCCTGATGCCCAAACCCGTCTGCTGCAGGTTGTTCGGTGCGATGAGGAATCGATGTTGAAAGCCGTTTCGGTTCACCAGAGATGCGCCTTCATAGTTATAGCCGTTTCCCGGTAGTCCGTGACTGACCCAGCCGACGCCGACGTCATACGCGCCGTACAGCGTGATGCCGTGCCAGGTCAGCGTGCAATCGGTGGTGGCGAGCTCGCGGCCGCTGGTGCAAGGATCGGGCGTTTTCTCCTGAGCAAAGATCAAGGATGCCGAAAGCAAAAAACCAACCGCCGCAATAAAGATAAAAAATATAAACAGATAAGCCTTGCGCATTTCGACCTCGAAAAATAAATCGGTTGGGACAGAACGCGCAAGTGTACATTACATACGATTCTATTGTCCATAACTGTACGATTTAGTCTGTTTGCGAAGAAGATCGTAGGCTATACTCATGCGGATGCGACTGAGTTGACCGAGAACTTCGTTGTCGCTACGATTGCGTCCCGATGCAGAAGAAGCGTAAATCCGAACGAAATATTGAGGGACTGCTGAAGCTTCGAGATGCAGCTTTGCAACTGGGGATCAGCTTTCCAACGATTAAGCAGTGGATTTACAAGAAGAAGATTCGAAGCAATCGGACTGTGGGAGGACATCATCGTATCCCGCAGAGCGAAGTGGACAGATTGCTTTTCAGAACCCGTGGCAAGACCGAACAGCAACGCAAAGAAGAAATCCGGCACGTGAGTGGTCGTAATCAGCTGGTGGGACGAATTGACTCCGTGCAGATTAGCGGTTTGATGGCTGAGGTCAGGGTTTCAATCGGCGGTCAGCAAATCACGTCGATCATCACGGCACGCTCTGCCAGAGAAATGCAGCTAAAGCGGGGACAGACTGCCGCAGCCCTCATAAAGGCTACCGAAGTAATGATCTTGCGGGTTTGACTCATGAAAAAGCGACCTTTTCCACGCGTGCTATTCGTTCTGCTGCTAAGTGCCGCACTGGCGCAATGCCAGCAACTCACGATTCAAACGGAGGGCGGAAAACAGACTGTGTTGGCGAGGTCGGACATAGAATCCTTGCCCCACGTCAAGGTCGCGACTCATGCATCAGAGAATCATGGATCAGAGAATAACGCCACATTCGAGGGCGTGGCCCTGAAGACAGTTCTCGAAAAAGCGGGCGTTGAGTTCGGACACTCCATGCGAGGCAAGCGGTTAGCTTCATGTCTTCTCGTAGAAGCTGCTGATGGCTACAGTGCCGTCATCGCCCTTCCTGAGATTGACCCTGACTTTACCGACAAACAAATTGTTCTTGCCTTCTTGCAGGACGGAAAACCACTGGATGCAAAAGCCGGGCCGTACCGGATCGTTATCCCGGATGAAAAGAGAATGGCTCGTTGGGTGCGACAAGTCACGACGCTGAAAATTGTGGATGTACAGTAGGGAGTAATAAGAAGTCAATCCTTCTGAATCATTACCTCTGTGGCTTTAACAACAGCAAACACCGTGTCGCCCTGCTTGAGCTTCAACTCATCGGCACTGCGCCGTGTGATGGCGCTCTCAATGAGATTGTCACCCACCCGGATAACCACATGCGCCATGACATCACCCAACTGGACTTCTTCGATAGTTCCCCGCAGCTTGTTTCTGGCTGAGATTGGCATTCCCTGATTATAGACGTTATAGGAGGGCGTGATTGAGCAAGCGGACACGGAACCTGATTACGCTTCTGGCGATCATGTTGGTCTGTCAATTTTGTGCAGCCCAGGCAATCACGGTGGCTGCCGCAGCCGACCTGCAATTTGCGATGCAAGATGTCGCAGCTAAATTTCAGAAGCAAACAGGAAAGGAAGTGAAGCTGATTTACGGCTCATCAGGCAACTTCTTCCAACAGCTTCAGAATGGCGCACCCTTCGACATGTTTTTTTCGGCCAATCTCGACTATGCGAAGAAGTTGGAGATTGCAGGATTGACGGAGCCGGGAAGCTACTACGAGTACGCCAGAGGCAAGATCGTGGTCTGGGTGCCCAAGGACTCTGCGTTAGATCTCAGCTCTGGGCTACAATCCCTGCTAACGCCTTCCATCAAGAAGATTGCGGTTGCGAATCCACAGCATGCCCCGTATGGCCAAGCCGCCGTCACTGCGATGCAGAAGGCGGGTATCTATGACAAAGTGAAGGACAAGTTTGTGCTGGGCGAAAACATCTCCCAGACTGCTTCGTTCGTCATGTCGGGCTCGGCTGATGTGGGAATAGTGGCTCTGTCTCTGGCTCTGTCTCCGAACATGAAAGACAAAGGGCGGTACGTTGAGATTCCGGATGGTGAATATCCGCCCATCGAGCAGGCGTGCGTCATCCTTAGCTCGTCAAAGAATAAGGAAACGGCAAAGCAGTTTTTATCATTCATCAAAACCGCCGAAGTCGCGGAGGCTCTGAGGAAGTACGGATTCGACGTTCGATAATCCCCACCATGAACGAACATGCTGTCGGCGAAACGAAGTAGAAAGCGAGCGCCTGATCAAAGTCCACACCGAAGTAATGATCATCCACATCTGAAAGACCGGGACGTTCCAGCGGCGTTGCGGAGAATGCATGACTCGTATCAGGTGCGGAGAACACATGATTCGTGTCAGGGTATGCCTTCAGGCATACCGCAACGTTCTTAAGAGTCGCGCCTTCAGGCGCTGCCCTTCACGAAAAAAGCCCTGGCCGAAGCGGCCAAGGCTAATTTTTCTCCTTGTGTAGCAACCCGTATAACCGCCTAGTCGCCCGCAACCGAAGCTTCCGGCGTGGCCCCCGTGATCAATCGCCCATTCGGCGTCGGCACCACCCCGCGCTCGACTTCAGCCAACTTCACCCGCTTGATGTCCCAGGCCAAGCCCAGAGTCTTCAGCGCCCAAATCCCATACCAGTTCATGTCGACTTCATACCACCTGAAGCCATGCTGCGCCGCCGTCGGATGCGCATGATGATTGTTGTGCCAGCCTTCGCCGAATGTCAGTAGCGCCACCCACCAGCTGTTGGTCGAAAGATCGCGAGTCGCGAAGCGTCGCGTGCCCCAGGAATGCGTCGCCGAATTTACCAGCCACGTTGCGTGGAGTCCAACCACTGTGCGCATGAAAATTCCCCACATCAGGAACGGCAGTCCGCCAATCGCCAGCAGAATCACGCCGAGCACAATCATGGGCACATAATGATATTTCGTGATCCAGACATGAAACTTATCCTTGGCGAGGTCGGGTACGTACCGCGCCAGCGTCGTCGTGTCGTGATGCATCGACTTGCCCATCAGAATCCATCCCATGTGCGCCCACCACTTGCCGTCGATCGGCGAATGCGGATCGCCTTCCTGATCCGAATGCTGATGATGAATGCGGTGCGTCGCCACCCAGAAAATCGGTCCGCCTTCCAGCGCAAGCGTGGCGCAGATCGTCAGGAAATATTCCACCCACTTCGGAGTCTTAAAACCACGATGCGTCAGCAACCGGTGATAACTCATCCCGATCCCCAGGCTTCCCGAAACCCACCACAAAAACATCGCGACAAACAATGCCTTCCAGGTAAAAAAGAAAAGTGCGGCAATCGCACCCACGTGAAACGCCGCCATGAATGCCGCCGTGATCCAGTTCACTTCATCTTTCGCCGCTTGTGGTCGTTCCAAATCCTGCAGTTCCATATCCAAGGAAGGTCCCCATTTCGTGGTTGGTTGAGTTCGATCAGCCTCTACGTCTACCGTACCAAGGGAATGGGTGAGATGACTGTAATACTTGTGTAATAGCGGGGTTTGGCAGATTACGGCGGTAATGAATAGGTAATTTCAGGGTGGTCGTAGAGGTAATTCTTGGCTGGCTATTGCTCAATTCCAGCCTTGCCGATTCCATAAGATACGCGAATAAGACTTCGAATGCCGGAACTACGCGGCCCTGCCCTTCACCTGCACGCCCGCCCACTTCTCCAGCAGCATCAGCGTAGCCGCATAGTCCAGATCTTGATTTCCCTCTTCCGACGCCATCTCATAGATCTCTTCCACAGTCTCCAGCGCCGGCAACTTCACCCGCGCTTCCTTCGCCGCCTCCAGCGTCAATCGGATGTCTTTATGCATCAGGCGCAGCGGAAAGTTCGGCGTGAAGTCGCGCTGCAGAACAAACGGTCCCTTGTAGTCCACCACGCCCGACCGAACCATCGTGGCCTCAATCAGAGACAACAATTGTTGCGTGTCTACCCCGAGTTTCGTGGCCAGGGTCAGCGCTTCGGCGAACCCCTCAAAGATCAGTGCGATCTGCAAATTCATGGCCAGCTTGGTGGCCTGTCCCTTGCCGGTCTCGCCCATGCGGAAAATCTTCTTCCCCATTGCGGCAAACAGAGGCTTGAGCCGCTCCACCGCAACTTCGCTTCCTCCCACAATGAATACCAGCGTCCCGTCTCGCGCTCCGATCTTCGATCCTGTCATCGGCGCATCCACCCAACTCACGCCTTTCGTCCCCACGCGCTCAGCGAACTTCACTGTGGCCGACGGAGAAATCGTGCTCGAGTCCGCAATCGTCATGCCCTCCGTGAACGACGCTTCGACTCCATCCGCGCCGAAGATCACGCCCTCCACCGCATCCGTGTCCGAAACGCACATCCAAACTACTTCCGCGCCCTGCGCCGCCGCCGCCGGAGTGGGCGCCACTCCCGCCCCTTCCACCAGTTTGCCCGGCGTTCGATTCCACACCGTTACTTCGTGACCTGCCTTGACCAGATTCGTCGCCATGGCGTGACCCATGATTCCCAGTCCCGCAAACGCAACTCGCATGCGAACTTCCCCCTCGTCTGAAGAACACCCTAAAAAGACGCCTTCGGATTAGATATGACCACCTCCATCAAGGTCAAGCAAGCACGTAAGATTAAGGGCGTCGATGCATCCGTGTCTTGTGTGGGTTTTGTGTGGGTCCGAGTCTCAGACCCGGACAGGCCGGGCGAAGCTCATAACCGGAAATCCGGTGACTGCCTGCCGCTACCCAAAATACTCAAAAGCAGCTCGCCATTCCTTTCTTTCATCATAAGATGAACCGTGGGTAAATAAATTCGCGGCATCGCTCTAATTACTCTGCTCTCACGAGAGCTGGGAAGACTAGAATAGATCAGGACTAGAATAAAAATTTGAGCTGCTTCCGATCCAGCCCCCAGGCTCTGGCGCAGAATGATTAAGCAAACGCTTCGCAATCCGGCCCTTCGCAAGCGGGCCACCCAGTTCGGACGTTTGGTGCGCCACTCGGCAGTGACTCCGCGCAGCGGTCAGACCCACAAACCGCGACTTGCCACCAACGGAGAACTTGGCGTCACCTTCATCGGCCACGCCAGTTTCTTCGTGCAAATTGGCGGCAAGAGTGTCGTCATCGATCCCAACTTCGCGCGTTGGCTATTCGTATTGAAACGTCTGCGCCGTCCCGGCCTGCGCATCGCCGACCTTCCCGCCCTCGACGCCGTGCTGGTCTCGCACGCCCACTTCGATCACCTGCATCGTCCCTCACTGCGCGCCATTGTGGCGAACAACCTGCGGACGCGTGGCGTTGCGCCCGCCATCATTATCCCAGCTCATGTTTCGGATCTCGTCTCCGATCTCGGCTTCTCCGAAATCATCGAACTCGACTGGTGGAAGAGTTCCCGCCTCGGCAACCTGTCGATCACGCATGTCCCCTCGCGCCACTGGGGCGCGCGCATTCTCAAAGATTCCCACCGCGGCTACGGCGGCTTTGTGCTGAAAGCCGGCAAGCACTCCGTTTATCACGCCGGCGACACTGCCTACTTCCCAGGCTTCACCGAGATCGGGCGCCGCCTCGCCCCCGAACTCGCATTACTGCCAATCGGTGCTTACAATCCGCCGCAGTTCCGCAACGTCCACACCAATCCCGCCGACGCCATGCGCGCCTTCCTCGATCTCAAATCCCGCTGGATGGTTCCCATGCACTACGGCACCTTCCGCCTCTCGCACGAACCCGTCGACGAACCCTTGCAGTTGCTGGAACAAGAAGCCCGTTCCGCCGGTACCAAAGATCGTGTAGTTGTGATGGAAGAAGGCGTAACCAGATTCTTCTGACAAGCTTCGAATTCCTCCGTGCATCTCAGTGCCCTCTGTGGTTAAGCGCTTCCTTGCGCCGTCCCTGTAATCCTTTTTAACAATCCGTCCCTCAGATTCTGGTGTAAACTTCCCTCCTCGAATTCCCGCACAGGAGGTTCTTATGTCCGTAAAACCAATTCCCGAGGGCTATCACACTCTCACTCCGTTTCTCACCGTCCGTGACGCAGTTCGCGCCATCGAATTCTACAAAGAGGCATTCGGCGCGAAAGAACGAGGCGTCATGAAAGGTCCGGACGGCAAAGTCATGCACGCTGAGTTAATGATCGGCGACTCCATCATCATGCTGAGCGACGAATGGCCTGAGTTCGGAGCTCTCTCTCCGCTAAGCAGCGGCGGCGCAGGCATGGGCTTGCACATCTACGTCGATGGCGTCGACGCCGCCTTCGATCGTGCCGTGAAAGCCGGCGCGCAGGTCGAAATGCCGGTGACCGACCAGTTCTGGGGCGACCGCTACGGCAAGCTGAAAGATCCATTCGGTCACAAATGGTCAATCGCGACGCATACGAAGGATATGTCGAGCGACGAAATGAAGCGCAGGCATGGACGACGCCATGGCACAAATGAAACCCGAGATGCAGAAAACCGCGTAGCTTGCCCAGCGTCAGCAATTCCGACAATTAAGAATGCCCACGTAGAGACAGCCGCTTCGGCTGTCTCGCCAGGGCGAAGCCCGGCGGTTCCGCGAGTCAGTCAGTAAGCCAGCAGGATTCTTAGGTCGCGCAGATTGTTCCCTGTCGGTCCAGTTTCTATCGCATCTGCCGAGCGCTTTGAAAAACGGAAACGCATCAAACTTGCTCGAGCGCGGCGCGTGCGTCCAGCCCACGATGTCGCGCACGTTCGAGGGTTGTGCCATCCACAGACCGCTCCTGCTGCAGGACTGTTGCCATCGACTCCGTCCGTTCCCGCGCTGAGCACCGTAATATTTTCTCCCGCAATTTTTTCCGCGCACGCCAGCGCGAACTGCTGATTGCGTCCGCCAATTCCGCCGTTCGTGACCTTCACCGTCACTTCCCCTCCAGAAATCAGACACACCGGTGAACACTGCTTCCTCAACTCGCGCAATCGCTGCAGTAAATATTCCGCGGCACGCTGGTAATCCCAATCGTCGCAAGAGTTGTCGACGTGCACGATGAAGCCCGCGCGCTCCGCCGCAATGCTGGCCTCTTCAATCGCGGTCTGATTGGTCAGCACGGGCCACCAGCGCGCGCGCTGAAAGGCCGGATCGTCCGACTTCGGCGTCTCTTCCAAAGCGTGGCGCTCAAACAACTCCCGCGTCGATTGCGGAAACTGTTTCAGCAGCTCGTACTTCTCCGCGATGCGGTAACAGTCCTCGACAGTCGTCGAATCGGGCATGGTCGGGCCGGAAGCGAGCGCGTCAGGCGTGTCGTCAGGAACATCCGAAACCAGCAACGACACCTGCTGCGCGGGAAAAGCGGCCTGCGCTAACCTTCCGCCTTTCACCGCCGACAGATGTTTGCGCACAGTATTGATCTCCGCGATGGGCGCGCCGGAAAGCACCAGCGCGCGATAGGTGGCGACGAGATCGTCGAGTGAAATTTCGTCGTCAATCGGCTTCTCGACGATCGAAGATCCTCCACCGCTGAGTAGAAAGATCACCAGCGCCGAAGCCGGCAATGCGTTCAGTGCGCGCAACATCGCGCTCGCCGCTTGAATGGATTCCGCATTCGGCGTCGGATGTCCACCGCGAAAATAGCGGAAACCATGAACTTGCGCGGAAGGCTGGACGGAACTGGCAACGATTCCTTCGAGCGAAGCTCCAACCTGATCGGACAGCGCTTCGACCATGGTGTGTCCAGCCTTGCCCAGCGATGCGACGAACACGCGCGAATACGAATGCAGGTGGTAAAGATCCTCGCAGACACGCAACACTCCCCGCTCGCAATGCACGTGGCGCGCAAAACCGTTAGCAATCGACGCCTCAGCCAGCGCATGCTGGAAAATCTTGCGCGCGGCCTCGCGCATGCTGCAGAACCTTAATTCGCGGTCGGCCTCAGACATTGGGAAATTATAAAGAAGCTCTCCGGCAGCAATCACGAAAGACAGAATCATTCGCTCCGCGATCTTCGCGAATCCTTTGCGGTTAAAAGCTTTTGACCGCAGAGTGCGCCAAGGTAGCGCGGAGTACGCTGAGAAAAGAAGTTTCGAGATGTCACAATGCCACGTGCTCGCGAACGAAACTTTCAATCGCTTCGCGCAGTTCGCGCGAGACGCCCTTCGAAGAAATGATCAGCGCCTTCGATCAACACCAGCTTTTTCGGCGCGGGAACGGACGCAACTAGTGCTTCCAACTTGGCGCGCGGACCAAACTGGTCGCGGGCTCCGCTGACAAACAACTTGGGCTTGGCGCAATCCTGCATGAACTCAAACGTGTACACGCGCGGCTCTTCGGTATCGGCCGCAACCGGACCTACGGGCGTTCCAACTCCGATGACCGCACGAACCCGAACGTCAGCGCAAGCCGCGCGCAGTCCGACTGCTGCGCCGAACGAGAATCCGGCAAACAGAAGCGGTAGGTGATATTCGGACGTCGAGCCAGTCGAGTGCGGTGCGAACATCCTCGACTTCCCCATCACCTTGATCATGTTCGCCCTGGCTCAATCCGGTTCCGCGGAAGTTGAAGCGCAACACCGGAAAACCAAAGCTGTTCAGCGCCTTCATGGTGTGGAAGACGACTTTATTGTGCAGCGTTCCTCCAAACAGAGGATGCGGATGACAAACCACCGCTGCGTGCGTTGCATTCTCCGCGCCAGCGTTGAGCAGAGCTTCCAGTCGTCCAGCCGGACCATCGAGAAACAACGATCGGATGGAAGAGTTCGCAGGAATCACAACGTCAGATTACAGGATAAATGTGGAAGAAAAGAAATCGGCGGCAACCAGAGAGTTGCGACGTCTGAGGTCCGAGGTCTGAGGTCCGCGGTCTGTTTGCTCTCTGCTATTCTCTCCTCCATGGACGCTGTAACTCTTACGCGCCAACTGGTGGACATCGAGTCCATCAGCGGCAACGAAGCTGCGGTCGGCAATTATCTTTACGGGGAACTTTGCCGTCTCGGCTATCAGACCAAAAAGATGCCGGTCGAGGGCGATCGTTTCAACGTGTTGGCGACGTGGGAAGAACATCTTCATCCTGAGGTCGTGTTTTCCACTCACCTGGATACGGTTCCTCCCTTCATTCCGTCGTCGGAAGATGCAGGACGCATTTACGGACGCGGATCCTGCGACGCCAAGGGCATCATCGCGGCGCAAATCGCGGCTGCAGAACGATTGCGTCAAGCGGGCATTCATGTTGGCCTTTTGTTTGTGGCAGGAGAAGAACGCGACAGCCTGGGCGCGCAAGTGGCGAATGAATATGCAGCGAATGGACAAGGCTCGCGATCCCGCTTTCTGATCAACGGCGAGCCAACGGAGAATCGTCTGGCGCTCGCATCGAAGGGCACACTGCGGGTTGAGGTCACTGCCACGGGACGCATGGCGCACTCGGCCTATCCGGAGTTGGGAGAATCGGCGATCGACAAACTCATTCCGGCGCTCACGCGGTTGCGCGCGATGGCTCTGCCTTCCGATCCCGAGATCGGTCCGTGCACGCTGAACATTGGGCTGATTGAAGGCGGACGCGCGCCGAACGTGATCCCCGATTATGCGCACGCGGATTTGCTTTACCGGCTGGTTGGTCCGTCGGATGATTTGCGGCGACAGATTGTTTCGACCGCCGGCGATGCGGTGCAGGTCACGTTCCCGCTGGAGCTTCCGTTTCTTCGCTTGCGCACAGTGGACGGATTGCCGACGATGATTGCGGCGTTCACGACAGACATCCCAAAACTCACGAACTGGGGCGAACCGTTGCTGCTCGGTCCGGGATCGATTCATGTGGCGCACACCGACGGCGAGTACATCGAGAAGCGGCAACTGGCGGAAGCGATTGATTTGTATTGCAGGATCGCGAAGCAGCTGCTGGGCTAATTCTGGGCTGAACATTTACTTGTGCTCTGCAAGATTGGTCCTCGGAGCCCGGGGGATTGTTTTTCCCAAGAATTTTTTTGTGTCAGATTCGCCGGTCTGTTTCGGGATGCTCCTGGCTAACCCCACCCGGGGTATCCCCCTCCCCCCCTAATCTTTGGAATCATCACGTTAGCGCGAAATTCCCGGCAAAATCCGCAGACTAAAGGGCTTGAGGTCATAATCTAGATTTCAAAGAGCTTCGAGCCGAGCCCAAGGGCAAGGCCATTCGCTTTCCCAAGGCCAATCATGAACTTTTTTCACAAGGGACGCAAGGTTAGATGTCACATGGGGCTGTGGATTTCTGACGAAAGAACTGGGAAGTTGATGGCGGGTGAATTAGAAATCGAATTGGAGTAGTTGTGGTGCGTCACTGCGGAGTCCACGTCATCTCTATACGCACCGGAATCTCATTCTTCACCGGCAGGGTCAGAAGCGATGGCGGGTCGATCTTGAAATCGGCGAGGGTTGCGGGAATGGTTCCGGTGAGCCGGGTTTCAGTTCCCTGCATCACCACTTCGAAGGGAACTTGCTGGTACTTGGCAGTTTGGCCCGCAAACTGAATCTCAAGATCCGCTTTGATGGTAGATGATGCAGATGCGGACTCGGGAAGACGGGTGCGGACTGTGACCATAGGAAATTCTGCGCCGCGCGTGACCTGGATCATGTGCAGGTCGCGGTTGCTGTCGCCGGAATCAAATGATTTAACCGGAACGGCGATCAGGAAATCGCACTGTCCCTCGTGACAAATCCCTTTGCCGCGGGCGGCGTGGCTCACTCCCTCGCTTTGATGCAGGGGGTGAGAGACGTGGTAGGTCAGCGTGCTTTGTTTGAGCACCCACTGATGGTCCGCCGCGAAAAGGTCGGGCATCGCCAGCAGGAGAAACACCAGTAGCATTTTTTTGTTCATAAAGTCGTTTCAGAACTTTACCGAGACTGACAACAACGCGGCGACATAGGCTCCGACGGTAACGATGGCTACCGGGCTGTGCGCGACAGCGATGCCATGCACCTTTTCTCCGTTGTTCTTCTGGTTGAAGGCGATTGCGCCCAGGATCGGAGTCAGAATCATTCCCGGACCATGAATCCAGGCCATCGCCTTGTGGAAGCGAATGGGCCCGCGGGTTTCAGTGCCAGGAATTCTAGGTGCGCGGATCGCATAATAGGCAGTGATTCCGTACAGGTCGCCGGTGACAGCGCCCAGAGCGACGTGCAGGTCGCGGGAAGCGGTGCCCTCGCTCTTGCCGCCTGCGTTGAGCGAGGTGATCACGGAAGCGACCATGGGAATGGTCGTGATCAGGCCCATGCGTTGATGGATCTTTAGCATATGGGTGCGCTTGTCGAGCAAGGCCTGCTGCGCGGCGTTGGACTGGATGTCGGTCTTGGAAAATCCCAGGTCCGCGAGCGAAGGCTCGGTCTTGCTGGTGGATGGCGCGTTCGGTAGATTTTCAGAAGGCTTTGTGGCTGGCGATTGCAGATTCGGCCCGGAGCGTCAAGCTCAGGTTTAGCGATCTGCGGGCTTCCGGCGGTGAGCGAAACCTTGCCGACGACAGTGCCCATTCCCTCGACAGATGCAGAAACTTCATAGTCACCGGCGGGAAGATTCGAAACACTATAGAGGCCGGCGGCATCGGCCAGCGTTTCGGTCGACTGACCGGTGGATAAATTCTTCACAGTGACCTTGGCATTGGAGAGGACTTTCCCGGCAGAATCGGTGACTGTGCCGGAGAGCGTGGATTGGGCGTCCTGGGCGGGAAGTTGGGCGGTGGTTAGACAGATCAGTACGACTCCAAAGAACAGCGTTGCCGTTTTCGGATTCATTGGAAGTTCCTCTTGGCTGATCGAGACCACAGAGTACTTTATGGTCGAAAGATGCCGCAAGTGGGGCAAGAGATGTCTGTTCCTTCGAATTGTTTTCTGGGAAACGGAAGATGGGGCGAGCGCGGACGTAACGCAGATCAAGAGAAAGCAGATTCCTCGCTGACTCGGAATGACAAAGCTTTTTTTTCTTCCAGCATCCTGCCCAAGGACTTCCATATAAACTTGAAACATGACCACCACGACCCTCAATTCCCTCGCGCGCGCCTCTTCTGCTTATCTGCGGTCTGCCATGCATCAGCCGATTCAGTGGCATGAGTGGGGGGCGGAGGCTTTTGCCGCGGCTCAGGCGCGAACAAGCCGATGCTGCTCGACATTGGGGCGGTGTGGTGCCACTGGTGCCATGTGATGGATCGGGAGTCGTATGACGATCCGGAGATTGCGGCGATTGTGAATCAGCATTTCATTGCGGTGAAGGTGGATCGGGACGAGCGTCCGGACATTGACAGCCGGTATCAGGCGGCGGTGCAGGCGGTCAGCGGGCAAGGCGGGTGGCCGCTGACGGCGTTTCTTACGCCGGATGGGAAGCCGTTTTATGGCGGAACTTATTTTCCGCCGAGCGATGGATATGGGCGTCCGAGTTTTCGGCGCGTGCTGATGAGCATTGCCAGCGCTTATGCGGAAAAGCATGGCGACGTGGTGGAGCAGGCGAAGATGGTGGAGAGTGCGATTGCGCAGTCGGAATCGTTTGCGGGGCGGAGTGGGCGGGTATCGGCGAGTGTCATCGCGGCGATTCAGGAATCGGCGTTCAAGATGTTTGATCCGCAGCATGGTGGGTTTGGGTCGGCGCCGAAGTTTCCGCATCCGTCGGCGCTGGATTTGTTGATTGAGCGGTATGCGCGAACGAGCGGAGCTTCGCTCCGCCGGACGGCCGAGGGCGGCCGTCCCCACGCAAACATTCCCAACATGGACCTTGCCGGCGGCGACAGCGATCAACTTCGTAATGTCATCGTCACTACGCTGGAGCATATGGCTCAGGGTGGGGTTTACGACCAGCTGGCGGGCGGGTTTCATCGTTACTCGGTGGACGAGCGCTGGGTGGTGCCGCATTTCGAGAAGATGTGCTACGACAATTCGGAGCTCCTAAAGAATTACGTGCATGCGTTTCAGGCTACGGGCGAGGAGTTTTTTGCGGAGGTGGCGCGGGACATCATTCGCTGGATGGATGAGTGGCTGAGCGATCGGCGACGGGGCGGATTTTACGCATCGCAGGATGCCGACATTTCCATGGACGACGATGGCGATTATTTTACCTGGACGCTCGATGAGGCTCGCGCCGTTTTGACCGAAGAAGAGGCGCAGGCGGCGGCGCTGCATTATGACATCAACGAAATTGGCGAGATGCATCACAATGCGGCCAAGAATGTGTTGTACCTGCGGGCCTCGGTGGAAGAGATAGCGCAGCGCATGAAGCTGACGCCGGGGCACGTGAAGGAATTGCTGGAGTCTGCGAAGAAGAAAATGTATGCGGCCCGCTTACAGCGGCCGACGCCGTATGTGGACAAGACCGTGTACGTGGGATGGAACAGTCTGTGCGTTTCGGCTTATCTGGAAGCGGCGAAGGTCTTGGGTCTGACGGAGGCGCGGCGGTTCGCGTTGCGGTCGCTGGATCGGGTGCTGGGGGAGGCCTGGAAGGCCGCGTCCGAGGGGAAAGCTAACGCGGGCGCGGGTGCCCGCGCCACACTGCTGCATGTTGTCGCTTATTCCGACCCTGCTGCGTCGCACCGCGAGGTTCCGGGAATGCTCGAGGACTATGCTTTCACCGCATTAGCTTGCCTGGATGCCTATGAGGCGACGGCCGACCTCAGTTACTTCAACTTTGCGCAAGCCATCACCGATGCGATGATTGCGCGATTTTACGACGCGACTTCGGGAGGATTCTTCGATAGCGAGCCAGTCGCCGAAGGCACCGGCCTTGGCGTATTGGCTACGCGGCGCAAGCCGCTGCAGGACTCGCCGACTCCGGCGGGAAACCCCATGGCCGCGATTGCGCTGACGCGAATGCATCATTACACCGGCGACGCGGCGTATTGGGACAAGGCAGAGCTTACGCTGGAAACGTTCGCGGGCGTGGCCGAGCAATTTGGAATCTTCGCTGCGACGTACGGAATTGCTGTCCTCCATTTGTTGGAGAGTCCGGTGCAGGTGGTGGTGATCGCCGAGGACGGAGATGAACACAACACCGAAGAACTCTACGCTGCGGCAGTTGCGCCTTTTGCCTTCAGTAAAAGCACGGTGCGGTTGGCGGCCAACCAGGCGGTCGCGGAAAATCTTCCGCCCGCATTGGCGGCCACGATTCCGCATCTTCCGGCATTAGGCTCGGGAAAATCTTTTGCGGTATTGTGCTCGGGATCTGCCTGCCAGCCGCCGGTTGCCGATGCGGCGGAGTTGGGGAAAGCCTTAGAAGCGGCACTGCAAGAAAGCTAGATCGCCTTAGTAATCAGGATTCATCCAAGGACAAAAAAGTGGGGCTGGTGGGTTATGAGTCCCGCCAGCCCAAAGATTGCTAGCCTATTTCTCGGCCCAAGTTACAGTTACGACAGGTTACTTTGGTGACCTTGCGGTCACCGCCTGCCCCGGGTTCTACTGCGGTGGCAGGGTTGATTGACACTTTGGTCCGGGTGGGCACAGGATGAGCGGGCCGCCGTCAGCGGCTGGAACCTGTTGGACGGCAGCTGCAATGAATGTGCCCACTAGTCCTATCATCAGGATCGAAATCCTGATTGCGCGTTTCATGGGTTCGTCTCCTATCCGCGTGTAGAGAGTTCCGAAACGGAACTTCTTCGCGGAGCCGCATTATAGGACACGTGTCAAGCCACGTGCGCAAGATTTTTCATCCCGCGGGACTGTGAGGCTTGGCGGGGGTGGCCCTCTGTGCAAGACACCGAATAAAATACTCCTTTAGCTTGTTCTGTTTACATGACATCCATGAAGTGTTTGTTTTGCCCGGCAGTACCCGCGGGCGAAGGACGGACTCTGGGCCGTTTTAGTTTACGATTTCCGAACAGAGTATGCACTACATTGAATCCTGAATGAGCCGAGGGATGATGCGGTAGCGGGTCTACGGTTTGGAGTTAACGTGCACTGGCGGGAGCGTGAAGCCACTGCCTGCGGCGGCTGCGCTGCGAGCGGCAGTATGTGAGTTCAGCGTCTCGTGGTTCGGAGACGCGTCCAAGTGCGTGCGGGAAAGAGCGCGGTCGACCATCTCTTCAAACATTGGGATTAGAGAGTCGGCGGGAAGCGGGTGATGGATGTCGGTCAAGCTCTGCTCCCAGCGCTGGGGTTGCAAAAGAGATAATGAGGCATCGCGCGCCGGACTCCGCAGGGCGACATAGCCGAGCCACACCAGCAGGCTGCCGTTATAGGCGGTCATGTTCAGGATACTAAGCCACGGACCATCCAGATGATTCCCGACCCATGAGCAGATCAGCACGAGTTCGATCACGGCGAAGGAGCCAAAACCCAGCGCGATGCCGAAGCTATGCTGGCGGCGGCTGACGCCGACATAGTGAGCGAAGAAAAGCAGGAAGAGCACCATCCCAATCTGAATGATGCGCACGCATCGTTGCGAAGTGACGATGGCCTGGACCCAGGGCGCCACTTCTGACGAATTCGTGGAGACCGAGACAACCCCCGCCACCAGCAGCATGACCAGGCCTGCCCACTTGAAAAGCACGGTACCCAGATCGCGCAGCGTGTGGAAGACGCGGAAAACGTCGACGAAAACCTCGTGGATCACGGCGAAACCAAACGCCACGCAGAGGGCGTCACAGACCCAATAGGTGTAGAACAAAGCTAAATTATTGTGCCAGTGCGCCGCGAATACTGCGGCAAAAGTGACCAGTTGCGTAACCACGTAACCAAAGAAGTACTTGAACTTGCGGTGCAGGCCGTGCCGAAACATGAGCGCAGCTATCCCGAGCTGAAGGACGGGATGTGCCATCCAGAGCGCGTAATAGAGAACTTTGATTTTCTCGTTCATTATTCTCGCTCGTCGGTAAGGCTACCTTATAACGGATTGGACTAGAATGGCCACACTCTTCCGCATCAGTTCAACCGCTACTTCTAAGGCTCGTTCAAGCAACGTTAGCGGTTCCCCATCCGGTGTTCAAGGGACTGAAGTAATTGCCAGTAACGTTACCGTTGGAGGTACCCCAAGCGCAAGGTTACCTTCGTGCTAGGGGTACGAAGAGACCTGGCAAACCGTGGCGTCCCAGGGCGGGAACAGTGCAGGCGCGCCGGCACAAGTAGGCAGACGGATAAGGCTTTGCCCGAAAGTCAGGCGTCTGGCATGGAGTGGATGTAGGCGCGCATCATGCGAACCTCGTCATCTTTCTCGCTCAGATCATGCAGCAGGATGTCGCGCAGCGACACCATGCCTACCAGTTGTCCTTCGTGGCAAACCGGCAGGTGCCGGAAGCTGTGGCGCCGCATCAGGGCCATGCAGTTTTCGAGATCTTCGTTCATGCTGACGGTCAGGGGATCGTCGGTCATGACCTCAGCCAGGCAGGTGCTGCGGGGATCGCGGCCTTCGGCTACGACGCGCTTCATCAGGTCGCGTTCGGAAAAAATCCCGACCAGTTTGCCGTTGTGCAGGACGGGCACGGCGCCGATGTTGTGCTCCACCATGGTACGCACGGTTTCGAGCACGGTATGGCCCAGTTCGGCTTGAAATGTGTTTTGATCCTTGATCAGGTCGCAGATACGCATTTGACACCTCCCGGCGTACAGGTCCGAGTTGTCCAAAAGCATCTACCGGGGCGCGAGTATATGCCGGAAAGGAGATGTAAGGAAAGGGAAAAAGGTTGGGGGTGAAGGAAATCCCGCCCGAATCGGGCCGATTCAGGAAGGGAGAGGCACGATCGGGAAGCTTTCTTTGGCGCGGCTTCCAGTAGCTAGGCGTCGTTGGCGAAGACAAAGTACGAAGAGTTCCACAGGGCCGTGGGCAGGCTGCCTCGGGGTCGAGACGTAACCACAATGTTGTACGCATCCGAACTTCCCAGGTTCATCGCGCCCAGGTTCATCTCACCTTCGTCTTTTTTCTTCGCTCCCGGCGCGCCGGAATCTGCGCTCGTTCCGGGCTCAATCACGGCCAGCCATGCTAGAAACTCATGGAGATCGCGGGTGCGAGGACGTCCAGGAATGACGAAGGACAACTCCGCCTCTTGCGTGGAAAAGTGCCAGGCCAATGAGGCCGCCAGATCGACAGACTTTTCGTAGGCACGCTCGGAAATCAGGCCCGATGCGGGATTGTCGAAGGCGATACAAAGTTTGCGTTCGTCTTCGCGCGCGAACTCACGGACTTTCAGCGAACCGGATTTCGCGGTCGCCTTCCAGTCGACGTGGCGGGCCGAGTCTTCGGGCATGTATTCGCGAATGCGGTAGAGTTCAGAGCCCCGGCCGCGGACAAAGCTCTCCCACTCACCCCGGACCAGCGGCAACACTTCGAAGAATTCGTCGGTGGGCTCGATGCGCGGATAGACCAGCACTTCCCGGGGCAGCGACACATGCCGCGTCTTGGTGAGGAAAGCAAAGGGGAAGCGAGTGGCCAGACCGAAGCTGTCTTCGCGGTAGCGTCCGCGCTGGTCAAATCTTAATTCCAGATCGGCGGACAATTCAGCCAGCGGGGGGAGAAATGGAAAGTATGCCATTCCCTGAAAAATTCCCGGCGGCGGAGGAACGACGGTCACGCGGCGCAAACGGCGATCAGGCAAGCGCAGCCACTGCTGTTCCGATGGGCGGTTAAAAGGAAATGCGAAGGTGGTTGCTTCCCACCGCCATTGCTTGCTCGGCTTCTTTCTCTTTTTGCGGGTGGAAACTACGCGGATGGAAAAAGACGGCAGGAACCGGCGCGGGTTGCGCACTACGATTCGTCCCGCCACCGGCCGGCCAGCGAAGACGTGCTCGGGCAACCGGACATCGAGTTCCAGCCAGCGCAGAACCCAGGCGGAGACCACTCCGGAAACGAGGATGGCCGCCAGCATGGCAGCCACCACGATGTAGAGAAGATTGTTGCCGGTGTTGAGCGCGGCAATGCCGATCACGAGCGTCACCAGCGCGTATACGATGCCGGCGCGCGTCACGTCGTAATCGAAGGATTCGCGCAGGCGCTCCACGGCCACGCGGCGAGCAAGATACGGCACGGTTACCAGGCCAACCAGAGTGGCGAGCACCAGCGATGTTGAAGCCAAAATCACCGTGGCCCAGACGTTGCCGGCATCCCGCGAGACGGTGGAAAAAAGTGCGGTCGCGAAGGCCAGGCCCAAGCCCAAAAGAGCCAGCAGGAATTTGACCCAGACTTCCGCGGAGGCCGATTGCAGCCATTGCACCAGCCGGTTGGGGGCTGGTGAGCTGGATTTCAACGGATTGGCATAGGCAGAACCCACTGCTTCGAGCCTAGCATTCCCTGCCGGAACGGACAATCTTGATTCGCTAGTGGGCAAAGCGATCGTAACCGCAGCAGCTTAAAACCGAAATTGGCCACGGATCTGCACTGATCACCACGGATAAATCAAAATGCTTCCTTTGATTCGTGGAAATCCATGAGAATCCGTGGCACAAATACGGCGCTTCAGTACTCCGCCAACTCCTTCATCGCGAGGAACAGGTCGTTGGGCTGGGGAAGGATTGCGTCTTCCAGAATAGGCTGGTAGGCGACGAACACATCTTTGGCGGCCACGCGGCGGACGGGAGCGTCAAGTTTGTCGAAGAGTTGGTCGGCGATGCGGGCGGCGATCTCGGCGCCGTAGCCCCAACTAAGCGTGTCTTCGTACGCGACGAGCGCGCGATTTGTCTTGGCCACCGACGTAGCAATGGCGTCCCAGTCGAAGGGATTCAGGCAGCGCAGGTCGATCAGTTCGACCTTCACGCCTTGCTCACGCTCGAGTTTCTGCGCGGCTTGCAGCGCGCGCGGCACTACGGCTCCGTAGGTGATCACCGTCAGATCGCTGCCAGGCTGGACGACCTTCGCTTTGCCGAACGGAATCATGTATTCAGGGCCGGGATAAGCGGCGCGACCGTAAGATTCACGATAGAGCCGCTTGTGTTCGAGAAACAGCACCGGATCGTCGCAACGGATGGCGGTCCGCAACAATCCCGCAGCATCCTGCGAGTTCGACGGAAAAACTACGCGCAGGCCGGGAATGTGGGTGAAGATGCTCTCCCCGCATTGCGAGTGGTAGATGGCTCCGCCGGTCAGGTATCCGCCGATCGCGACACGAATTACCACCGGGCACGAAAACCCGTTGTTAGAGCGCCAGCGGATGACGCTGAGCTCGTCGCGGATTTGCATCATCGCGGGCCAGATGTAGTCGAAGAACTGAATTTCGACGACCGGCTTGAGCCCGCGGGTCGCCATACCGGTGGCGCGCCCTACGATCGCGGCTTCCGCCAGCGGAGAGTTGAACACGCGGTCGTTTCCGAATTCGCATTGCAAGCCGAAGGTGAGTTTGAACACTCCGCCTTTGCCTTTGACCAGCTTGCGCTTCAAATATTCTTCGCGACTGCAGTCGGCGACATCTTCGCCGAAGATCACGATGCGTTCGTCGCGCTGCATTTCGTCGCGCAGGGTCGTCGTAATCAGGTCGGCCATGGTTTTGCCGGCCGACTTCTTGCCGTCGGCAGGAAGCTCCGGCACCACAGCCTGCGTATCAAATGTGGACGACGCGGGATCGAGATCGGGCGAATATACAAACTTTGTAACACTTTCGGGCGCAGGCGGAAGCGCTTCCAGCGCCTTGTCGACGGCGATCTGTAGCTCCGCTTCGACTTCCTTTTCGAGCTGATTGATTCCCTTCTCGTCGAGAATACCTTCGCGCAGCAGGAACATCTGCGTGCGCGTGACGGGATCGCGCTGCGCGTCGCGTTCGCGCTCGGCATCCGGACGGTACAGACGTTCGTCATCCGATAAAGAGTGGGAATAGGGACGGATCACGTGCGCGTGCACGAACGCAGGGCCGTGTCCTTCGCGGCAGTAGCGAACAGCTCGCTGGAATGCGGCGTAGCTCGCCACGGGATCGGTGCCGTCAACTTCTTCGAAATGAAAGTTGGGGAACCCCGAGACCAGGCGCGAAATGCTTCCGCCCGCCGTCTGAACTTCCACGGGCACTGAGATCGCGTAGCCGTTGTCTTCCACGCAGAAAATCACCGGCAGCTTGCCCAGTGCGGCGGCGTTCATGGCCTCCCAGAATTCGCCTTCGCTGGAAGTACCGTCGCCGAGAGAAACGTAGGTGACTTCGTCGCCCTGGAAGCTGACATTTTTAAACTGGCGATAGTCCTTGAGATTGGAATCTGGAACTTCCGCGGCCTTGGGATGCCGCGCCAGATAGCGGCCACCTTCGGCACAGCCAACAGCCTGCAGGATCTGCGAGCCCGTGGGCGATGACTGGGTCACAATGTGCAGGCTGGGATAGCTCCAGTGCGAAGGCATCTGGCGTCCGCCGGAACTGGGATCGTCCGCCGCGCCTACACCCTGAAGGAACATGTCATAGGGATTGACGCCGAGGGCCAGACATAACGCACGATCCCGATAGTAGGGATAGAACCAGTCATAGCCGGGTTTCAACGCCAGGCCGGCGGCCGCGCCAATGCCCTCGTGTCCCGCTCCGGACATCTGGAAATAGATTTTTTGCTGACGCTTGAGCAGGATTTCTTTGTCGTCGATGCGCCGCGAAGTGTAAATGATGCGGTAGGCCTGGATGAGCTGGTCCCGGGTAAGCCCTTCATACAGCTTGCTCTTCTTCGCGCCGTTGGCCGTTACGGCCAGCTTGGGGTCGGTCTTCGTCGTGGCCATCTCGGGTCCTGGGTCCTGGCTTACTTAGATTCCAATTAAACGCAATGGATTCCATGCGTCTGCCGGAATCTGTTGGATTGTAAATGGTAACGGCAGGTTGGAAAAGTACGGAAGTTTTCCGCGTCGAAATGTGGTTGGACCGTGACTGATACGTCCGGAATCAATCCGCCAAGTGATCGCAGCGTACCCCCAGCCCGCCAGCTTGCGTGCCGTTCAGTTCATTGCCGCCCGATGTTGTCGATTTCTTTCTTGAGCGAGAAGCGATCAAGGGTGGAGAGCGGCAGGCACAGGAATAGGCTGATTCTCCGCTCCAGCAGAAAGAATGCCTCCCGGAAAGCCTTTTGAATCTGCTCCGTGGTTCCCTGGACCGCCGCTGGATCGGGGATGCCCCAGTGTGCGGTCATCGGCTGGCCGGGCCAGACGGGACAAACTTCGTTCGCGGCGTTGTCACAGACGGTGAAAACGAAATCGAGCTTGGGAGCGTCAGGTTTCGCGAACTCGTCCCAGCTCTTGCTGCGAAGACCAGTCGTGGGCAGGTGAGCCGATTCGAGTTGCCGCAGCGCTTCGGGACGAACTGCTCCAGTCGGCTGGCTGCCCGCGCTGTAAGCGGTGAAGTGCGGCTGGCCTTTCTGATTCATAATGGCCTCGGCCATGATGGAGCGCGCCGAGTTGCCAGTGCAGAGAAATAGAACGTTGTAGTGTGCCTTCATTCCGTTCTCCTGGCGCATTTCAGTTGCAGCACGTCGGGCCGCAGCAGGGCTCTTGTGTGTCACGAGGTTTAACGGCGCGGATGAACGCGCTGAGGAACTTTCCATCTACCTGTGGAGCGATCGCGTCGACGTCGATTCCCTGCCCGGCGAGGAATTCGCGGGCGTCCGCGGTGCGATAGATGCGTGTGGGCTCGATCTCAATCTGCTTGAAGCCGGCGGCGGCCAGCTTGCTGCGGTAGTCGTTCTCTTCGAGAGCGCCGGCGATGCAACCTACCCATGCAAGAATGCTCTGGCGAATTTCGGGCAGGATCTCGCCCCGGGTTACGACGTCCGACACGGCGAAGCGTCCGCCGGGTCTCAGCACGCGGAAGGCTTCGCGCAGAACTTTATCTTTGTCGGCGGAAAGATTGATGACGCAGTTGGAGATGATTACGTCGACCGAGTTGTCGGGCAGCGGGATGTTCTCGATTTCGCCCTTCAGGAACTCAACGTTCTCAATACCTGCCTTGCGCTTGTTTTCGTTGGCCAGGGCGAGCATTTCGTCGGTCATGTCGAGCCCGTAGGCTTTGCCGGTGGGGCCGACGCGGCGCGCCGAAAGCAGCACGTCGATGCCTCCGCCGGAGCCGAGGTCGAGGACGATCTCGCCGGGATTAAGTTGCGCGAGCGCCGTCGGATTGCCGCAGCCGAGCGAGGCCAGCAGCGCCTCTTCGGGGATCTGTCCCGCCTGCGATGCGTCGTAAAGATTCGTGGTGATGGGATCGCAGCAACTGGTTGCGGCGGCGCGCGCCGCAACACGAACTGCCTCCGGACTTCACGCGCAAGGCGGCCTCGCCGTATTTCTGTTTGACGATGTCTTTGATATCGGCACGGTCGGTGTTGGGAAGGGCACGGCTTTCAGCCGTGCCGTCCAGCGCCACGAAGGACGCGGGCTTCAGCCCCTGAGGGGATTTTTCTTCCGACAAACCATAATTCGGCCTCGCACTCACGATCCACTCTCCTATTTGCAGATTTGTACGATCTGGTCCGGCTTGACAGCTTTGTTGCGCGTGCAGCATTCGGCGTAGAGGAATTGCAACAACTCCTGCAGCGCGGCGGTGTTGGCGGTGTAGCGCAGAAATGTGCCCTCCCTCTGTACTTCGACTAAACCCTCGGTCCTCAATTTGTCCAAGTGGTGAGAAAGAGTCGAGTTCGGAATTTCGAGCTCCTCTTGAATGTCGCCGACGACAAGTCCGTCGGGATGGGCTGTGAGCAGCAATTGCATGATGCGCAGGCGAGGCTCGGTTCCCATGGCGGAGAACATGTCGGCATACTTGGCGACGCGTTCGCTGGCCTTGGCTGGCGGGATGGGCCTTGCTTGTGGCTGCCGACATATTTCGATATTACCAGAAATATGGATTCGTGTCAAGCAAGCAGGCAAGCTTTGCTTGGCCTGTCCGGGTCTCAGACCCGGACCCACGCATTCCCCTGAATGCTGACGGCTGAGTGCCGCGTGCTTTATTCTGGAAGCAGATGATCCGCACGCACCGCGCCTTTGATCCGCAATCGATTCGACTGGTGATCTTCGATCTGGACGGCACGCTGATTGACTCGCGCCTCGACCTGGTGCATTCCGTCAACGCGGCGTTGCGCCACATCGAGCGGCCGGAGTTGCCGGACGACGTGATTGCCAGCTACGTGGGGGACGGCGCGCCGATTCTGATTCAGCGCGCGCTCGGCGCCGAGGCGCGTGACGAGGCACTCGTACGCCGTGGGTTGGAGTTTTTTCTTTCTTATTATCGAGAGCACAAACTGGATCACACGACCGTCTATCCAGGAATTGCGCAGGCGCTTTCTGCAATTCAAGGCTCGTCGAACGGGACTCCGCGCAAGCTGGCAGTGCTTACCAATAAGCCGGTGAATCCTTCGCGGGCCATTGTGGATGCCCTGGGGATGGGAAAGTTCTTTTCACAGGTTTATGGCGGCAACAGCTTCGGCACGAAAAAACCCGATCCTGAAGGCGCGCGCAAACTGGTAGAAGAAAGTGGGGTGACGCCCGAACAGGCTGTGATCGTAGGCGACTCTCCCGTCGATGTGCGCACCGGACGCAATGCTGGGTTGTGGACGGTCGGAGTGACCTACGGCTTCGCTCCCCAAACGTTGGAGGACGATTCGCCGGACGTCCTCGTAGACTCGGCGCACGAGTTAGGGGTCATCTTTTCAGAGGCAAGGTCCAAAGCTTGAACCGCAGAGGACGCGGAGAAAAAGCCGCTGAGAACGCTGAGAGAGGCTTCCACGGACTAGCTACTAGCGAAGTTCGCTACACTTCTACAAGCCAATTACGCCGAACTTCAAACCATGACCTCTGATCGCTCTGGCTCTGCGAACACATTCACGAAAAAAGAGCTGCGCAAGCTGCGTAGCATGAAAAATCCTTACGGCATTCAGAAATTTCTGGACGACATGCCGTATCACTTGGAAGACACGGCGTGGTCTCCGCGCAAAGTGTTGGCCGAAGAGACGTCGCACTGCCTGGAGGGCGCAATTTTTGCGGCGGCGGCACTGCGGGCGAATGGATATCCCCCGCTGCTACTGGATTTCGAAGCGGAGCACGACACCGACCACGTGATCGCCATTTACCGTGACGACGGGTGCTGGGGCGCGGTGGCCAAGTCGAATTACACGGGTTGCCGCTGGCGCGAACCCGTGTATCGCACACTGCGCGAGTTGGCGTTGAGCTATTTCAACGCCTACTTCAATCTGCGGCGGGAGCGCACCCTGCGGCGCTATTCGGCTGCCGTCAATCTCAAACGCTTTGACCGGCAGAACTGGATGACCACAGATCAGCCCGTATGGTTCATCGTCTACCACCTGTTCGACATCAAACATTATTCGCTGATGACTAAGGCACAAGAAAAACGCTTGCATCGCGTGGACGAGCGCCTTTTTCAGGCCGAGTGTCTGGGCAAAGCCCACAAGAGAGACTGATGCTAAAGGGCCCTAAAGTTCCGGAGCCAGTCTGCCGATCCCTAAGTAAAGACCGCCGAGGAAAGACCGTCGTGCTTAGCCGCTGCTAGTGGACGAATTCAAGCGCGGCTGGGTGGGCGGAAGGGCGCGGAATCATTCTTGGTCCGGGAGCTTGGAATTGGGCGTGGAGACGCAACGCGGAGCCAGGTGGACTTCTGTATCTCTGGACGCTCGCCGCCGTGCTCGATTCAAGCTCGAAGTGGACATGCAAATCTACCCGCGCGACTGCCCAGTGGTTCAAGGCCATAGCGTGGACATCAGCGAATCGGGGATTTCCGCTATGCTGCGCGAGGAGGTTTCGGTCGGCGCAGTGGTTCGTCTGGAGTTCACGTTGGCGCTAGGGAAGGTTGATGTTCTCGCGGTGGTGCGCCACCGGAACGCGTTCCGCTACGGCTTTCAGTTCGTCGAAATAAGTTCGGGACAAGATATCATCGGGCAAACCTGCCGCCAACTTTCGGTGGAAAATTCCCTATGGGACTGCCCATCTTTCCCGATCCTGCCACCTGGCTAGGCTCCGAAGGTCAGCATAGACAATTGATGCAGGCCAGCAAACCTTGCGGACTTCACCGAAACTTCTTCTCCTCGTATGCGTTAAGGTAGAGCATGCGAGTACGGCACTTGTCTTGGTTTATACTTTTGTGTGGCGTGCTGGCGTTCGGCCAGCAGGATCAGCCTATTTCTAGGTCCGGCTCCGCAAGTAGCGACTCTCCCTCGCCGGTTTCGAAAACAGCTCCCGTCCCCGATTTGACTCCGGATGCAAAAGGCGCGCTGTCGCAGGAGCAGATGCGGGTGTTGTTTCGTGTAGTCGCGGACAAAGACATCGAAAACGAAAAGCACCAGCGCGACTACACCTACCTGGATCGCGAGGTCGAGCACAAGCTCGACGGCAAGGGGCAAACCAAGTCTACCGAAGTAAAGACCTACGAGATTCTGGAAATCTATGGCGAGCAGGTGCAGCGGCTCATCGAAAAAGACGACAAGCCGCTCGATGCCAAGGAAGCAGCCAAGGAGGAAGAGAAGATCCAGAAAATCATCGATAAGCGCAAGAACGAATCGGACGACGCGCGCAGAAAGCGCGAAGAGAAAGAAGTGAAGGAACGCGAGGATGGACGCAAGTTCGTGCGCGAGGTGGCCGACGCTTACGACTTTAAACTGGTAGGAACGGAAGAAGTAGGAGGGCGCGAGGCCTGGGTGATCGACGGCGAGCCGCGACCGGGGTTCGAGCCGCACATGAAGGATTCGAAGTTTCTCTCCAAGTTTCACGGCCGGGTGTGGATTGACAAGGGCGATCTGCAACTGGCAAAGATGGATATTGAAGCAATCGACACAGTGTCGGTGGGATGGGTGCTGGCGCGCATCCATAAGGGCACACGTGTCGTGCTCGAACAGACGCGGGTAAATGACGAAGTCTGGCTGCCGCGGCATTTGACCTTCAAATTGGACGCGCGGATCGCGCTGTTCAAAGGCTTCAACCTCGATGGCGAACAGGAATATCGCGATTACAAGAAGTTCCGCACGTCGTCGAAAATTGTGGGGATGGGCGAAGTAAAGGAACAATAAAAGAATAATCTCGACCTTTGCATCTGCATGCTTAATTCTAGGGAAGACGAGCCCGTCGTTTTCCTTGACTCTCCAAGACTATAATGCGATGTCCCAGGCGAAGCCGTCACGCGTACTTTTCGGTGCGGCGGCTGACGCGTGGGACGAATTCCAATTTCGATGTCCCCATGAGGCACAGAATGGATTTTCCGAGTCGTTCACTCACCCGCCGCGATCTGCTTCGTTCCAGTCTTGCACTCTCCGCCGCTGTGCTAGGCGCCGGCTCGGTGGGCCGCGCTCACGCGTTGCTGGCGGCCTATCCTGGCGCAGCCTCAGCGGAGGCTCTGGCTGCGGTAGCTCCACGAGAGCGTTTGCTGTTTGACTTTGGCTGGAAGTTTTTTCAAGGACACGGCAGCGATCCCCGGCGCGATCTCGGCTTCGGCATGGGCCAGGGAGACTTCGCCAAGACTGGCGAGTTCAAGTTTGCCACGGAGAAGTTTGACGACTCGCAGTGGCGCGCGCTGAACTTGCCGCACGACTGGGCGGTCGAGTTGCCATTTGTGCGCGACGAAGAACAGCAAAGCCACGGCTATAAGCCGCTGGGGCGACGCTATCCGGAGACCAGCGTGGGGTGGTATCGGCGCGTGTTCGACGTTCCGCAGGAAGACGCCGGACGGCGGGTCGTGTTGGAGTTCGACGGAGCGTTCCGCGACGCGCTCGTGTTCCTGAACGGATCCTTCATGGGCCGCAATGACAATGGCTACGCACCTTTCCGGTTCGACTTAACCGATTTTCTGAATTATGGGGGAAAGAACTATCTGGTGGTGCGCATGGATGCCAGCTTCGGCGACGGGTGGTTCTACGAAGGCGCCGGCATCTACCGGCATGTGTGGCTGACTAAGACCGACGCGCTGCACCTCGGGCATTGGGAAAGTTACGTTCGCACCACCGTAAGAAACAACGCGGCTGCGCTGAGCCTGGGGACGACCGTGCAAAACGAAGGCCGTCAGCCGGAGAATTGCCGCGTGCGCTGGCAGATATTTGACGCTGGCGGAAAAGCGGTTGCCGCGGCAGAAGCCACTCCGCAGTCCGTCACTCCTGATGGCTCTGCCACTTTCATCGCGAACGCGAATTTGCCAAATCCTGCTCTTTGGGCGCCGGAGACACCGAACATGTATTCGGCGGTGGTGACGGTTGATTCCGGCGGAAAGCCGCGCGACGCTGAGCGCCTGAGTTTTGGCGTGCGCACAATCGCGTTCGATGCCGACAAGGGATTTTTTCTGAATGGCAGGTCAGTGAAAATCAAAGGCACCTGCAACCATCAGGATCACGCTGGCGTGGGCGCGGCGCTTCCCGACCGCTTGCAGTGGTACCGCGTCGGCATCTTGAAAGACATGGGCGGCAATTCCGTGCGGACATCGCACAATATGCCGACGCCGGAGTGGGTCGAGGCCTGCGACCACCTCGGCATGATGATGATGTGCGAGACCCGACTGATGAGTTCCAACTCCGAAGGTTTGGAGCAACTGGAGCTGATGGTGAAGCGCTATCGCAACTCGCCATCAATTATTCTCTGGTCGATGGGCAACGAGGAAGGGACGCTGCAAAAAACTCCGCAGGGCCCGCGGGTAGTTGCCGACATGATAACGCGCACGCATGAACTCGATCCCACACGCCTTTGTACGTCAGCGGTGAATGAAAGTTTCGGTTCGCACTTTCCTGACGCACTGGACGTGATGGGCTTCAACTACAACTTGAATGCGCCCGACGCATGGCACAAAGCACATCCGAAAAAAGCTAGTGTAGGTTCGGAAACGGCCAGCACGGTTTCCACTCGCGGCATTTACTCAACCGACAAGTTGCGCAACTGGGTCAGCGCCTACGACGCGAATCATCCCGCGTGGGCGGAACTCGCGGAAGAGTGGTGGAAGTTCTATGCCGCACGCGAGTGGCTGTCAGGAGGATTTGCCTGGACCGGCTTCGACTACCGCGGAGAGCCCACGCCCTACGGCTGGCCGTCGATCAACTCGCAGTTCGGCATCGTAGACATGTGCGGCTTTCCCAAAGACAACTTTTATTATTACAAAGCGTGGTGGGGTTCGGAGCCGGTGCTACATCTGTTTCCGCACTGGAATTGGGAGCAGCGCGAAGGCGAACCGATCTCCGTTTGGGTCCACTCGAATCTCGATTCGGTGGAGCTTTTTCTGAACGGCAAGAGTTACGGCTCGCAAAAAGTGCTGCCGCTAACCCATCTCGAGTGGAAAGTGAAGTATGAACCCGGAGTGCTGGAGGCTCGCGGCACGAAAGATGGCAAAGTCGTGCTGGTGGAGAAGCGCGAGACGACAGGCGAGCCGGTAACGATCCGCCTGACGCCTGACCGCACCGAGATTAACGCCGATGGCGAGGACGTGGCTGTCCTGCGCGTGGAAGTGCTCGACAAAGAGGGCCGTACGATTCCTACGGCCGACAACGTGATTGGTTTCAAAGTGAGCGGCGAAGGCGCGCTGATTGGCGTGGGCAACGGCGATCCTAACTGCCAGGAGTCGGACAAGGATCCGAAGCGCAGTCTATTCAACGGTCTGGCACAAGTGATCGTACAGGCCAGCAAAATTCCCGGGACGATTACGGTCGAGGCCTACACGGAAGACTGGCCGCCGCCGAAGTTGCCCGCGACTCGCGTGAACATCACAACTAAGAAAGTAGATTTACGGGCAGCCGTGGAGTAGAAATCCGCGGTCTCTCATCCTGCACCTTGTAACTATGGTTGTTTTCCTCTTGCGGGGTTCGGACTCGGGTGGCTCTTCGGTTCCGCTCAAGCGTTTATAATAGGAAGATTCTCTGTCGGCGAAATTGACCCTTGTAGTGCCTCTGCCGAGGAGAACGAGCCGAGCTTCGATCGGCGGACAGCCGAGGGCGGCTGTTCCCACAGGAGTTCAAACGGCGCGACCTAAGAGAAGACTTACAGCTAAGAGCTATCTCCATGGATTTTAAACTCGTTTCCACTTACAAGCCGCAGGGCGATCAGGGGCGCGCGATCGAATCGCTGCTGCGCGGAGTCTATGACCGCGAACAGCATCAGGTTTTGCTTGGCGTAACGGGATCGGGCAAAACATACACCATGGCCAAGGTGATTGAGGCAGCGAACCGCCCCACACTGGTCATGGCGCACAACAAGACGCTGGCGGCGCAGCTTTATCACGAGTTCAAGAATTTTTTTCCGCACAACGCAGTCGAATATTTCGTCTCGTATTACGACTACTACCAGCCCGAGGCCTACGTCCCCGCCGCCGACCTCTACATCGAAAAAGAAGCGACAATTAACGACGAACTCGACAAGCTGCGGCTCTCGGCCACGCGATCTTTGTTTGAACGCCGCGACGCGCTGATTGTGGCTTCGGTGAGCTGCATCTACGGCCTGGGCTCTCCGGAAGCCTATTACGGCATGATGATGTTTCTGGAGAAAGGACAGAAGATCAAGCGCGAGGACATCACCCGCCGGCTGGTCGACATTCTCTACGAACGCACCAACGGTGATTTCCGGCGCGGCACGTTTCGCGTGCGCGGCGACGTGATCGAGGTCTTCCCTACTTACGACGATATGGCGTACCGCATCGAGTTGTGGGGCGATGAAATTTCGTCGCTCACGCAGGTCGATCCGCTGTTCGGCACGGTGAAGCAGAAATACATGCGGCTGCCGATTTATCCCAAGACGCATTATGTGATGAAAGAAGAGACGCGGGCTTCGGCCGTAGCCTCGATCAAGCAGGAGCTGGCGTGGTGGGAAGTTGAAATGGAAAGGCAAGGGCGGCTGGTGGAGGCGCAGCGCATTCATCAGCGCACCATGTTTGATCTGGAAATGATCAAGGCCATGGGCTTCTGCCACGGCATCGAGAATTATTCGCGGCACTTTACGGGACGGCTGCCGGGCGAGCCTCCTCCAACCTTGCTGGATTATTTTCCCCGGGACTTTCTGATGTTCATCGACGAGTCGCACGGCACGGTGCCGCAGCTGCGCGGGATGTATGCGGGCGATCGTTCCCGCAAGGAAACGTTGGTCGAGTACGGCTTCCGCATGCCGTCGGCGCTGGACAATCGTCCGCTCACCTTTGAAGAGTTCGAGCACCGCACGAATCAGCTGATCTATGTTTCGGCAACCCCGGGACCCTATGAGTTGACGAAGTCGGCGGGCGTGGTGGTGGAACAGATCATCCGCCCGACGGGACTTATCGATCCGGAGGTTGAAATACGCCCAGTGAAGGGTCAGATTGACGATCTGCTGCACGAGATTCGCGCGCGGGCGGAACTGGGGCAGCGCGTGCTGGTGACGACCTTGACCAAGCGAATGTCGGAAGACCTGGCTGAGTACTATGCCGAAGTCGGCGTAAAGTGCCGCTATATGCACTCGGAAATCGAAACTTTGGAGCGGGTGAAGATATTGCGTGACCTGCGCAAAGGCGAGTTCGATGTATTGATCGGCATCAATCTGCTTCGCGAGGGACTGGACCTGCCGGAAGTATCGCTGGTGGCGATCCTCGACGCAGACAAGGAAGGATTCCTGCGCTCGACGGGGTCGCTGATCCAGACGATTGGCCGCTGCGCCCGGCATCTGAACGGCCGGGCAATCCTTTATGCAGACCGTATGACCGATTCCATGAAGCGAGCCATCGACGAGACTTTGCGACGCCGTGCCATTCAGACGGCCTACAACGAAGAGAATGGGATCACTCCCGAATCAATCGTGCGCCCGTTGGATATGACGCTGGCCGGCATCGTAGCCGCGGACTATGCCGACTTGACTGCGGGCGAGTCCGAGGGCATGCCGGAGTTCAAAACGCAGGAAGAAGTGGATGCCTACATCGGCAAACTCGAAAGCGACATGCGCGAGGCCGCGAAGAGGTTCGAGTTCGAGAAGGCCGCGAAGTTAAGGGATACGATCAAGCAGTTAAGGACGAAGGAGTTTTTATTCGCGTAGATCTCATGTGGAATATGGCTAGCGAGCCTGACTCGGTTCTGTAGGCGCTATCTCCCATACGCCGCACTAGCCGCCAATGGTTTCCGATGGAACGTGTAGCCATCGAAAGTTTCGGAGCGAAAGTTCAAGTTGGGTGCTGATAGCTTCTCAGTCTGACTCAGAAACAAATATCCGCCTGGCTCGAGATACAGGTGCAGTCGTTCCAGCAGGGCTGTGCGCTGGACACGCGACAGATGGGGCAGGACGTCCATGCAGAAGATGCAGTCGAAGCGGCCAATGTAGACCGGCTTGGTCAGATTCATGGTGTTAAAGGTGACCAGGCTGCGCAGGCGCGGCTTCACCAGCAGATGCGCGGCACTGGTTGGAGTGGGCGTAACGTTCGTTGATCCATTGACCGATCGATTCCCGGCTGATCCGTTGCTGGCTGGATTTTGTAACCCTTCCTGAGAACCGTTCTGGCCTCCGCTGGGGCTCCCGATTTTCGAGAAGCAGGCGCGAATCGCCGCTGGTGGCAGGCCCGTCAGAGCGGATTGCGGATAGAGACCGCGCTCGGCCACTCCAATAGCGGACGGCAGCAGATCACTGCCCACAATGTGAATCGACCAGTCTTTCATGCTCTGACCCGCCATGCTCTGCCCCGCGCCAGCCGCCACACTATTCTCAGCAATACCGCCGTTGCGGCTGGCCACGCTTTTTTCCCGGGCGTCCCGGCTGGCGTTCCCATTGCTCGCGCCGTTGCTGTTTCCGTTTCCTCCAGGGATCGCATCGCATAGGGCCATGGCAATCGAATAAGCTTCTTCGCCAGTAGAGCAACCCGCACTCCAGATGCGAAGCGTACAAAACCCGTCATCCGATTTGCGAGAGTAGAGTTGCGGGATGACCTGCCGGGCCAGCGCATTCATCGCTCCGGGATGCCGGAAAAAACCGGTGTTGACGTTGAGCACGCCATCCAGGAACGTGGGCAGCACAGAGGGATCCTGATCCGCCGCCCGAAACCGCTCCATTAAGGCCGCGGAAGATTCCAGTTCCTGACTCTCCAGATACTCGGCCACGTGCGCGGCCAATGCGCTGTTGGGACAATCGAGGAGTATTCCGGTCTGACGCTCGACCAGCAGGCGCAACTCGGAAAGTTCGTGCTCGAGAATCGTGACGCCCGCCATTAGTCTATGCATATTTCCTTCCCCCGCCAACTTTCATGCATGAACGCATACGAGATCGACATTGCCTGAGATCAGAGGGGTACGAGGGGAAGATAAATTCTCGTACGTCAATCGCCGGCGGCCGCTGCCGCATACGACTTGCCTGAATCTCGTTCCGCCTGTTGCGCTACAACGTTCATTTCTTTTTCCAACGACGAAAAACGCTGCATAATTTCATGGATACGCAGCGTCATGTTGCGAATGGTTTCGATCTGGGCGCGAGTCTGGGCGGATAGGCTACCGGGTTCCAGCAGCAGCAAATCCGAATTTCCCAGCACCGAGGTCAGCGCGTTGTTCAGATTGTGCCGCATTTCCAGCATGTAACGGCCCAGCATCGCCTGACGATCGAGAGTGGCACAAGCGAGTTCAGCGGCTCGTGCGCGAGATTCCGCTCGCGAACGATGCACCGCTTCGCCGCCCGCCAGCACCAGAGTTTCGAGCCAGGATTCAGTGCTCCGCAGAACGGAAATTCGCGGCCAGCGCTCCTGTATCAGTTGCGCTGTGGGACCATCCCGGCAGACGCAGAAAATCGGTTGCCCCGTGGAATGGAGGGGCTCCAACACTACCGAGAGAAGTTCGCGTCGCAAGTCCCCAACGATTGCCACGTCAAACGTATCCACCGCGAAGCGCGGCCACAAATCGCCACTCAGGACCGTGAACGCGGGAGCATTACGCTGCATCTGCCAATGGGCCGTGATGCGCCGCGAGAAATCGGCTTCGTCGGAGATGATCAGTACGGTCGGTGCTACCACTTCCAATTTCCTCTTTGCCTCGAAACCGGCATTTCTCTGAGCCCAACTTCGAGCTGTTCAACTCTTATTAATGTTCAACTCTTTTTGTCCGCTTGCGACTCGGCATCCGGGTCCCAGTCAGGTGCATTGGAAATTTCGAACTCAAGTGGCTCCGAACTTGAGGCAGAAGACTGATCCATAGGCTTCGCGGCAGCAGCAACCGCCGACGCTCCCAATGACACTGTCGCGCCTGCCGCTGCGGCCGAGGCAACGGCTCTTGCTTTAGCCGATCCGGCCTGGGTCGCGGTCTTCACGTCAGAAGGCGACTTCGGTTTGGATTTGGTTTGCCCTTCGTTGATCTCGCCGCGGCCCAGAGCCTGGTTGACCGAAGCGCGCAGATCCACCAGCATGCGCAACGGTTGTCCGGAAGAATATTCTGCTTGAAACATCACCTTCCACGACTGGCAGATCATGCGCAGGCGAACGATCGGTTCCTTCTCGGAAAACTGCGCGCGCCGGCAGTCTATCGTTACGATCCCTTGGTCCTCGAGTTCGGTCAGGCCTTCAAGAATGGAGTTGAGGTCGCCCAACATCAGGCGAAAAAAAACTCGTCGCATGAGATATCCAAAGCGGGTGAAAGCTACCAGAGCGACCGGCAGATAAAATAAATCCCCCGCCAGTCCCTTGGCCTTGCGGCCCTGCTCCAGGACACCCCCGTGCAACAGTTCATCGAGCGAACGACAGCCCCGTGCCGCTTCCAGCACTCGGTCCAGAGAGTTCAACCAAACCGGAGGCTTCAGGTCCACTTCGCCTAAAACCGGCTGCAGCGACCGCTCCACATAGGCGAGATCCACCTCCGCGTCACTCACACCGGTAGGCGCCAGTTGGCTGAAATACTGCACCAGCAGAAAATCAATCTTGTCCCGCATGGCGTCGCTTTTGAGAGTGTGCGTCAGGAAGTGTTGCACCAGGGCCAGCAGTCCTTCTGGATTTACCGAGGACGTCGTTTGCAGGAACTGGCGCAATTGGTGTACCTGGATGTGTTGGTCCATTTCCTCCATCCAGTGTTTCGCCTGTTCGACCGTTTCTTTCCCGGGCACATCGGCGCCAGACTCAAGCTCGGCAAAGGGTTTCACTTCGATCGCAAACTCGCGCGCCAGTTCCAAATAAATTGGATATAACTGCCGGGCGGACTTCCATTGGGCTGCGAGATCCTCAACCGGTGTTGAAGGCGTCATGATTTCACGATCCAGTTCGGCACTTCTTGCCGAAAGCGGGCAGCCACCACGGTCTTGCCAGGGTGATACTGTACGGCAACGACGGAAGCGATGACGTCGAACGAATCGTCGGCATTTCGCAGGCGAAGCTCATCGCCGAACTCCAACGGCGTGTCACACTCAAAGAGAACTTCGCGGGGTGTGCCGAATTCAGCGACGATACTTTCCGTGAAAGGAGCGGACGTCAGTGTGCTGCCAGGAATGATTCTCGCGAGCTGCAACCGCATCCGAACCGGCGACGCTTCCGGGAAGAAACGGGCGAGTCCCGCCACGGTGCTGGCATCGTGTGCGTTGCGTGCCGTCGCTGTGGCCTGTTGCGTCAAACTGATGAAAATCCCCTGGTTCTGAACCTACGCCCACTGAAATGCGGTTGGGCTCCCACTTCCCGGTTAGGAAGAGCTTCGAGGGAGCCAGAATCCGCGGTTCAGAAAAGGAGGAGCAACACGGCAGCCATCGCTCGGAACGGAAGGACTAGCACCGAGGTGAATGCATTTTCAGCGACTTAGGGATTGTTCCAGCTTGCTGGACGCATTCGGAAGGTTCTAGCGTCTCAGCGTGAGACAAGAGTCTCAACGCTGGTGCCACCGGGACATATGTCCTTATCGGGTCGCTATTATGGCCCTCGACGGGCTTTCCTCCAAACAGCGCGAGCCGGAAAGAACAGAATGGCGCACCAAAGGAGCAGACTCGGTCCAAAGGAAAAAAGGAACAAGATCGTGCCGACAACGCCCTCGACCATGCTTCGATAGCCGTCAACTGCGGCGTTGTGGATCCGGCCGAATGTCGAGGTCGGCACCACCTGCAATTGGGCCTGGTAATCCTCATTCACCGTGGCGTTAATGGTGGCGAAGTCGACCTGGTTTGAGAGAGTCTTTCTCTCCGCCTCCATCCTCTCGATCTCGCCTCGGACGCGGCTGATCTCGTTCTCGACCGCGAGGACATCGCCGAGAGTTCCAGTGCGGTGCTGGAGGATATCTGTCAGACGCACTTCGGCATTCTTCTCATTGGCGAGCCTTGCCTGAAGGTCCACGTACTGCGAGGTGACGTCTTGTCCGCCCTGCGACTCAGCTTCTGCCCGCCCCAGTTTTCTAAGGTCGGCCAGCGCGGCATCAAGCTGATCGGCAGGAATGCGCAAAGTTGCAGTAAAGCTGCGTCCCGCGCCAACAGGAGTGCTGACGTTCAACTCGCCGATATAACCGCGATGCCGCCGGAGAACCTCGTCGAGGCTGGCACGCGCCTTGTCGAAGTCCCTGGTGATAAGCGTTAAAGCGGCGGTGCGGATGATCATCGGACCGGACGTGCTGTCGGGGAACCTCACGGGCGGTGCATTCTGCAGCTTCGCAAACTGCTCTAGCTTGTCAAATTGTCTTCCGTTGATTGGCCCCGCGGGTGGAGGAGCACCTGGCCCAAAAAGTCTGCTCTGCTGATCGGCAATGGGCTGACCGTCGACAGAAAAAGACTTTCCCGCACTGCCCAGCCCGTGGAAAACGCCATTCGAGTCGGCGGCAGCGCGCGGAGCAGCCAACCCGGTCGCTCGTTGAAGGTTCTGGTTCTCGTTGTTCCCGATTCGCCTTAGGCCGACGCCTATGGTTAAGCAGACGACCGCGAAGGTTCCCACCCAGACCCACCTTCGCGCCATAAATCCAGCTCGCTGACTGGCTGCGTTGGCGGTTGCAGTTTTCGTTGGCTCTCGCTCGCCTTGCTCAAGCGCCTCGATGATCTGCGTGCCCATTGGCGACTCCTCCGATTCGACCTCCCAAGTCATCAAGTGTTGCGACACGCTCCGCAGTTCGGCGGCGAGTGTCTGGCATTCCGCGCACCGCTCCAGATGTGCCACTGCAGCGGTCGCTCTGTCGGTAGACAATTCGCCGTCAAGGTACGCCATCAGCTCTTCATGCTCGAAGCGATGGTTGTGTTTGCTCATTTCATGCCTCATCGTGTCCAGCGCGGTCCACAGCAGCGCCATCGACGGCGCTGTTTGCGATAATAGAACGATCCCGTGTCTTCTCCGACTCTAGCCAGCCTTTTAACGCGAGGCGCGCTCGAAAAAGCCTGGAACGGACCGTATTCACAGGAATTCGCAACAGCTCCGCAATATCGAGATAGCTGAGCTGCTCATATTCCCGCAGCATCAGGATTTCGCGCTCCGATGGGTCGAGCTTGCCCAGGGCTTGCCGGACCCACAACACGACATCTGTAGCGCCTTCTATCGCGGGTTCTGCATCGGACTGCCCCGTCGCCTTCCTCGACTGCTTGCGCCGTTCCGCGGCCAGTAATTTCAACGCAATGCCGTAGAGGTAGGTTCGCACCGGAGCTCGCGGCTCATAACGAGAAGTTGCATGAATCACCGCAAGGAAAGTCTCCTGCATAAGGTCGTCGGCGCGTCCCGCATCATTGAGCCGGCGCCGAAAAAAGCCGTGTAGCGGCCCACGATAGCGCGCAAACAGTTCTTCGAAGGCCGCGCGCGATCCGAGCTGGAATTCCAGCATCAAAGCCTCGTCGCTGGTCATATTCGTATTCGTACCCGCCCGCCTCCCGCCAGCTCTGTAACATCCCTTTTCATAACCTGTAATGCTTCAGACGACCAGAAAGTTCCCGCGACTCTCACATTTTTTATTGAAAGTTGCAGAGGCAAGAGCTTACTTCATTCCGAGTAGATGATTTGGGGGAATAAGGATCAGGCACCATAGGCTGTCTGCAATGCGCAGACTTCACCAACGCTACTGCAGCGTGTGGCTCGACGAGCCCGACCCCGCCGATCCCATGCCGATGTTGTAGCGCTTCAGCTTGCGGTACAGCGTGGCGCGGCTGATGCCCAGCATGCGTCCGGCGAGGGCTTTGTCTCCATTCACTTGCTGGAAGACGCGCTGGATGGTGGCGCGTTCGATGTCTTCGAGATCGGTGGTGCAGAGCGAAGCCCGCGACGATTCGGGAACGGCCCGCGCGGCCGCGATATCACGATCCAGCACCGTGGACCCGTCGGCTGGAGTGCTCTCCACTACGCCGAGGCCCGAAGCAATCGACGGAGGAAGGTCGCTGAGATCGATGATCTGTCCGTTGCCCAGCGCGACCGCGCGCTCCACGCAGTTTTCCAGTTCGCGGACGTTGCCGGGCCAGTCATATTCCATCAGAGCCTTCATGGCGGCGCTGGTGACGTGCAACTCCGAACCGGGGGCATAGCGGTCGAGGAACCAGTGCACCAGCATGGGCGTATCGCTGCGGCGCTCGCGCAGCGCGGGAACGTAGAGGGTTACGACATTGAGCCGAAAATAAAGATCTTTGCGGAAGGTTCCGTTTTTGTAGGCCGCTTCCAGGTCGCGATTCGTCGCCGCAATCACGCGGACATCGACCTTCATCCTTTGATTGCTGCCCACGGGACGAACTTCTTTTTCCTGCAAGCACTCGCAGTAGCTTGGCCTGCAATTCCAGCGGCAGTTCGCCAACCTCGTCCAGAAAAATCGTGCCGCCATCGGCCGCCTGGAACAATCCCTGCTTCGATTTCAGCGCCCCGGTGAATGCGCCTTTCTCGTAACCGAAGAGCTCGCTTTCGATTAGCGTGGGCACCAGCGATCCGCAGTCCACGGCAACAAAAGGCCGAGCCGCAAAGGCGCCGCGGAAATGCATGGCACGGGCCACCAGTTCTTTGCCCGTCCCGCTTTCCCCGTAGATCAGCACCGGAGTCCGCGTGTCCTTCAGGCGCGCGACCATGCGCAACACTTCCTGGATCCTCGCAGAGGAGCCGATGATGCCGTGCACCGCGGTTTCCGAATCCATGCGCTGGCGAAGAAATTCATTTTCTTCCACCAGGCGAACTTTATCCGCCATACGTCGCAGGAAGAGCCGCAGCTCTTCGAGCGGCGAAAACGGTTTCGTGATGTAGTCGTAGGCGCCCAGCTTCATCGCCTGCACGGCGGTTTCGATGGAGCCGTGACCAGTCATCAGCGCAATCTCGGTCCGAGGCAGGAGCTTCTTTACCTTTTCCAGAAATTCCAGGCCCGACATGTGAGGCATCACCATGTCGCTCAGGACCATGTGGACGGACTGCTCCTCGAGCAGTGCCAGCGCCGACTCCCCGCTCTCCGCTTCCAGGCAGACGAAGCCCAGGGCCTCGCCGACGGTGACGCACAGTTTGCGAATGCTCTGCTCGTCGTCGACGACCAGCAATCGAATGCGGAAATCTTCCTTACTCGCCCCAGTATTCACTCGATCTTCCCAAAAGTCTTCGAAACGACGTCGATAAATTGTTGCACGCGGAAAGGCTTCTCCACACAGGGAGCGCCGGTTTGATGCAAAGTGGCGACGGTTTCCTCGTTAGCAATGTCGCCGGTAATAAAAATAATCCGCGAAGCGAGGTCGGGACGGTGTCGAGCGACCCAGGCATGCACTTGCCCTCCATCCACTCCTCCGGGTGTGCGCATGTCAGACACCACGCCCAGATATTCTCCGTGTTCCAGCAGACGAAGGGCATCCGCGCCAGATTCGCAGCAGACTACGGGATATCCGCTGCGCTCCAGAGCGGCTTGTACATAGGCCATGACCGCGGGCTCATCTTCGATCAGCAGCACGGGCAAAGATTGAGGTTTGAAGGCTGGTTGGCTCATGGTTGTATTACTCCTGCGGCCACGCTCAAAGAAGCAGTGTGGGGCGCTGCGGGCAGGCGGACAATGAACGTGGCGCCATGTCCGCCGGCGTTGTTGTGACAAAGAATTTCGCCACCGTGCTCTTTCAGAATTCCATAACAGATGCTGAGGCCCAGACCGGTTCCCTTCCCGATCTCTTTCGTAGTAAAAAACGGGTCAAAGATCTTATCCGGATCGGTGATTCCATTGCCATTGTCGCGGAACGAAACTTCAACCGCATCGCCAGTCTTGGTGGACATGATTTCGATGCGCGGGGAACGGCCGACCTCGTGCACTGCGTCGTAGGCATTGTTGAGGATGTTGAGAAAAACCTGCTGCAACTGGTGCGCATCGCCCATGACCTCGGGCAGCCCCTCATCGAGATGTTCCACGATGTCGACCCCGTGGCTGTTGAAGTCATAGGAACGCAATTGGACGGTCCGGCGAAGAATGGAATTCAACTGCACGGAGCTGCGCTGGGGTGGCATCTGGCGGGCAAAGCTGAGCAGGTTCTGCACGATCTGCTTAGTGCGCTGCGCCTCTTGCAGAATCACGCGCATGTCTTTGCGGGCGGTTTCGGGCAGATCCGGATTGTCCATCAGCAAATCGGCAAAACCAAGAATCGCGGTGAGCGGGTTATTGACTTCGTGCGCAACGCCGGAGACGAGTTGCCCGACCGCAGCCATCTTCTCCGTGTGCACTAACTTGTCTCGTAATACAGCGGAGTCCGTAATATCAGTGAGGACGAGCACAATGCTGGTGACCGTGCCCTGCTCGTCGCGCATGGGGCTCAGATTGGCGGAGAATTTCGCGGCCGCGCCGTGGCCGTGCACCAACTGCAATTCCAGATTGTCGACTGGTTGGCTGTTCAGGGTGCGCTGCAGGGCCTCCGCCAATGGCCGGATATATGTGGGAGCGGCCAGTTCGAGCAAGGGATGTCCCAGCAGATCCCGCTGCTGAAATCCCGCGTCGTACCACCGGCGATTGGCGTAGCTGATCAGGCCGGCCGTGTCCGCCACCAGAATCAGGCTCTGGGTGTTGTTAAGAATCTTGCTGGAAAAATCCCGCTCCCGGTGTAGTTCGGACTGGTACGTACGCAGGCCGGTGACATCGAGCATCAAGCCCCGCATCTGCAGCAGACGGCCCAGATTGTCGTAGAGCCCAAAGGCATTGATCAGGACATGAATCGGAGATCCGTCCTTCCGCTTTAGTGTCGCTTCGAAATTGCGCAGGAAACCATTTTCTTTCATCACGTGCGCATACTGTTCCCCCTGCTCCAGCGAAAAATAGAGCTGCGTGGGAATGTCGATTTGCAGCAATTCTTCCCGGCTGTTGTATCCCAGCATTCGCACCATGGCATCGTTGACTTCAATAAAGCGCCCGGCCGGCGTGCTGAAGAACAGGCCTTCCTGAATATTGTCGAAGAGTTCGCGGTAACGGCGCTCGGCCTCGCGCCGGTCGGAAATGTCTTTCAACACGTGAATGGTTTGCAGACCCTCGTCCGCCGGCCCATGCACCCGCGAAGTCGAAACCAGATAGGTTCGATCGAACACCGGGTGGGCAAATTCGTCCGAAGCATCGGCCATAGCGCGGCAGAAGGGACACGAGTAAGAGGCGTTGTCACTGGTGAGCGCCATCAGAGCCCGCATATTCACGCCGATTAATTCAGTTGCCGGCACGCCAATCATCTCGGCCAGCGATCGATTCACCCGCAGAACTTTGTCAGTCTGGTCGTGCACGACAATAAAGTCGGTGATGGCGTCGAAAATCTCCATCCAGTGGCGATTCGCCTGCTCGATTCGCGTGAAGTGCCGGGCATTGCCCAGCGCCATCGCGGCGTGACCCGCCATGGTTTCCAGAAAGACGCGATCTTCCTGTCCCAAAGGCGCCGAACGTCCCGAAAGGCAAAGCACTCCCGCCAATTCCCCGCCGGTTGCGGCAAGCCGCACCAGCGTGCAATCCGACCACTGCAGGTTCGACGCAATCTCGGCGCCAAGCATCTCTTCCGCGGAACCGTACACCACGGTCTCTGTGTGGCGGTTCACGAACTCGCCGAGATTCGCGTCCAGCGGGCGATCCAGGCCGGAGTCTAGGATTGACTTGGATTCCGTCTTCGACGGCAAAGATATTACGTCCAGCGCCGCGGCCGTAATCGCGAGGCCCATTGCGGCAGATGCGAGCGTCGACGACACCTCTACGGGAGTTTTCTCTGGACGCTGCGAAGCTGGGTTCGGCGAAGCCTGGTTCGGCGAAGCATAGGTCTGCAAAGAGCGGGTCTGCGATGCCTGATTCTGCAACGCGGCTACCTGCCAGTGCCCATCCTGCCACACGGCAAGCAAACCGCCGCGGAAGCCCGTAAGTTCCGTGGTCCGGCTGACAAACCGGCGGGCGAACTCGGGCAAGTGCAGTGTGCCGTCAATCTCCCGTGCCAGTTCGATCAAAGCCTCGCCCCGGCGGCGATGTTGCTCCGAAAGGTGCAGGTTACTGGCCGCCTCCAGCACCACCGCTGCCTGATTCGAAAGCGCCCGCGCGCGCCGAATATCTTCCTGCGAAATTCCAGTGCCGTCGAGACGATCGAGAACCCCGAACATCCCCTGCACCCGGCCACTGGTACCCAGTAGCGGCACCGCCAGGAATTGGTGCACTTTATATTTTGTAAGTACATCCAGGTTGATTCCGGGAGTTCGGCTGGCCTCGTCGGTCCAGAAAACTTCCTTGGCGCGCAAGGCTCGAGTGGCCACCCCTTCCGGCATCTGCACATCCAGTCGCCGAGGCTCGCCTTTCTCTACGGAATAGCGAACCCGAAATTGACCGTCTTCCAGCAGCGCAATGACGCAGCGTCCAAAGCCAAGAAAATCGCTGGCACGCATGACGAATGCCTGCAAGAAATGATCGAGATTGCTGCTGGAACTGAGCTCCGACGAAATCTCCAGCAATTGGTGGAGTTCATGGGCCTGCGCATGCGCCGTGGCGTGGAGCTCCGCATGAGCCACAGCCACTGCGCCGAAACCCGCAATCGCGGCTACCAGAGCTTTTTCCTCCGCCGTGAAAACTCCGTCCTGGCGCGGATAGATCAGGATCGCGCCCTGGGTGCGCGAGGTGCGGAAGGGAGCGGCGATCAGCATTCCGGGAGAAACCAGATTGCCCAGCGAGTGCACCTCGGCGCCAATCGAGAGAGTAATAGGCTCGCCCGCCGCCACCGCGCGTTGAGCCAGATCCGCCGCAAAGCGGAGCGTTTGCCGGTCGTGCCGGGCGCGGGCTGAAGTCGCCAGTTGCGGGGTTTCCGCGGAAACCGCCTTCAATTCAAACGGTCCTTCGCGCCGCAACAAAACGCAAACCAACTTGGTACGCAGCAGCAACCGCAAACGGTCCGCCAGCGCCTCGATTACGGCGGAAACATCGGGCGCTCCATGCAGAACATGCGCGACGTCGGCCAGGATTTCGGCCCGACGATACTCCTCTTGCGAGGCTTCGCTCAACCGTGCCGCTTCCAACAGACTCCCCAACTGCCCCGCCAGGATCGTGGCCTTGGCGGCGATCTCTTCGTTGAAAAAATCATCTTGCGAATCATGCAGAAACGTAAAGGCTCCGATGACCTCGTTGAAAACCATCAGGGGTGTCGCCATAAGGGAACGCGCCCCAAATTCCATGGCAGCCGAAAAAGCGGCCGAGGTCACGTGATTGGCAAAGACGGTCCTCCGCTGCCGGACCGCATCGGGAGTTACGGCATTCTGATCCGAACGCAGCCGCAGCCCGGCAAAGCGCTCCGCCAGTTTTCCGTCCGCCTGCTCTCCCACTAGTTCGTCGGCGAACTGGCAGCGCCAGAAATAGACGCCGGATACTCGAAAATATTCTCGCCCTGTCTCGCAGAAAAACTGGATCAGCGCATCGCTCCCTCGTCGTTCAGCCGCCTTCGCGGCAATCCGGAGCAGAACCTTCTGAAAGGCTTCCTCCGATCCCGCGACAAAACTGTTCTCCGAGGGAACGACCGGACTCCGTCCAGAAATGTTCGGTGCTTCGCCGAAACTGGAAGAATATTGTTCTTGATTCACAAGTGCTTGAATCTATTGGGAAACTACCTGTCATCTCAATTTGAGTCAAGAGAAATGGGCGACGGGGTGCCTTGCTGTGAAATCCGGAGACACGCGTGAGATTGTGTCTCATAATGAGAAACCGACGGCGAACCTTCGGGAATGAGACGCCTCTCACTGGCCCCCCCTTGCAAGGCCCCCTCTTCTATAAATTAACTACTTTGTTTAGTTACTGATAGGAGTCATTACTTTCGTTTTCCGGGCAGCGTCGGGGTGGCCCCGCCGTTGCACGCTCGCGGTCACCAGCTTCTCGCGAGCAGAGGAGGATTTGTGTCTCAACGAACTGCGACGGCCTTGTTGGCCGTTCTGACCCTGGCAGCAACAACGGGGCCGATGTACTTGAAGGCGCAGCAAGCCCAAAGCGAAGAGATGGTTCGTCGGGCAAAGAGCAAGGTGTGGCCCACATATCCGGAGCTAGCGCGGAAGATGAATCTCGCAGGCGTGGTCAAGATTGAGGTGGTGGTGTCCCCTAATGGCACGGTCAAGGGTGCGCGGGTCGTCGGCGGTCACCCGGTCTTGGCCAATGCGGCATTGGATGCCGCAAAAAAATGGCGCTTTGAACCGGCATCGGCCGAGACCTCGGGCGTAATCGATTTCAAGTTTGAACCGCGGTAGGCGGCTGGCCGCGGAGGAGATAGGGATGACAATCGGCAAGAAGCTATATACGAATTTCGGGATCATTCTCACCATGGTGGTGGTGCTGTTCCTGGTGAACTGGTCTGCTGTGCTGCGGGAGCACGATACCAAAAAGGCGGCGCAACAGTCGCTGGACCTGAAGGATGCGACCAATGCCGTGCGCTCCCAGATGATGCAGAACCGTCTCTACCTAAGCAATTACCTGTTGAGCGGCGACACCCGCGAAGTGGACCACATGAATGAGGGCCTCCGCATCCTCAACGAAAAACTTGAACAGGGCCAGACTATGGCGAACACCATGGCCAACTTCGACCAAGTCAAAAATGCGCTCTCCAAAGTACAGCAATTAGAACAAGCTTGGGGCAAGGAATTCGCGCAGCCCTTGATCGAGAAGCGCAAAGATGTCGATTCGGGCAACGCAACCGTTGCCGAACTGCAAATCTACTATCTTCAAAAAGACGCTTCTTCGTGGGTGAAAAACTCCACCGACTCGCTCGATGTCGCCGATGGCGAGAACCGCAAGCTGGTCGATGAGCGCCGCAAGTCGGACGATAGCGCGGCTAACTGGACCATCGGTGTTTCCCTGATCAGCACCTTGCTGGCCTTGTCTTTGGGCGTCGCGATCGCGTACCGAACCGCCAAATCGATCACTCACCCTCTCAACGACCTCATGAATGTGGCTCGCGGAATCGGCAACACCGGCGACCTGGAACACAACATTGACCTGAACCGCGACGACGAGATCGGCGAACTCGCCCGCACCTTCCACAAGATGGTCACTTACCTCAAGGAGATGGCGGGTGTATCCGAATCCATCGCCGGTGGCGATCTGACCCTCGAAGTAAAACCGCGCTCTTCGCACGACACGCTGGGCAACGCCTTCGCCCGCATGGTCGAAGGTCTGGCAGGGCTGGTGCGCAGCGTTCGCGACGCCTCCTCGCAGGTTGCCAGCGCTTCGAACCAGGTGGCTGGCGCATCCGATGATGCCGCCAAGGTTGGCTTGCAGGCGTCCTCCGCCATTGATGAAGTCACCAGCACCATGCACGAGATGAGCGTCAACGTGCAGAACATGGTGAAGAGCACGCAGGTGCAGGCTTCCAGCGTCAGCGAGACTTCCGCTTCCATCGATCAGATGGTGGCCTCGATTCAACGCGTGGCCGACACCGCAAAAGTATTGCTCGACATCTCCAACCGCTCGCGCGAGGAAGTTCACAACGGCATCGGCACCATGGAGAAGGCTACCGACGGCCTCAACCGCATCAATACGACTATCACCTCTTCGGGCCAGATCATTGGCGCCCTGGGGCAACGCGCCGACGACATCGGAAAAATCATCGAAGTCATTGACGATCTCGCCGAGCAGACTAACCTGCTGGCCTTGAACGCCGCCATTGAAGCCGCGCGCGCCGGAGAACACGGCCTCGGATTTGCCGTGGTTGCCGACGAGGTCCGCAAGCTGGCCGAGAAATCGGCGCAGTCCACCAAGGAAATCTCCGAGCTCATCCAGAGCATTCAAAAAGAAGCCCGCAAGGCGGTCGAAAACATGGACCGCTCCACCAGCATCGTGAATGAAGGACTGGAACTGGGCGGAGAGTTGAACGCCGCGCTGCGCAAGATTTCGAATGTGGTCACCGAAGTCTACAAATTCGCGCAGGAAATTGGTGCGGCCACCAACGAACAATCACACGGCTCCTCACAAATTGCGCGAGCCACCACCCGGCTCAATGAAATCACTCACGAGATCAACTCGGCAGTCGAAGAACAGGCCTCGGGAGCGCAGGCCGTAGTCAAAGCCATGGAGCGGATGCGTGAATTGGTGCAGCAGTCCACTTCCGGTTCGACCGAGCTGGCGGCATCGTCGGAGCAGATGTCGAAGATGTCGCGCGGCCTGCTGGAGTTCATCGACCGCTTCTCCCTTGGGGAAACTTCGCAGGCGCAGACTGCCGGAGAACCCGCCGGCCGCAACGCACGCCGGGCTGCGGCGGGGACGCAGTTCTGAGCGTCCAGCTGAGACCAGAACCGGAAAGATTATGAGCCGTGAACTTCATATCGTAGGCTTCAAGGTAGGCCGTGAGACCTACGGCGTTCCCATCACCTCCCTGCACGAAATCGTGCGCGTGCCCGAGATTACCGCCGTGCCCGATGCTCCCGACTATTTGGAGGGCGTAATCAACCTGCGCGGCAAAATCGTGTCGGTCATGGACCTGCGCAAGCGTTTCGGAAATCCGCAAGCCACGCTGCGCAAACAGAATCGCATCCTGGTGGTGGAGCACGCGGGCCGGCTGGCAGGACTGATTGTGGATTCGGCCTGCGAGGTATTGAAGATTCCCGCCGAGGCCGTGGAACCTCCGCCGGCGGTCTTTCAAGACGGCGGCCTGAACTGTGTCACCGGGCTGGCGAAAGTAGCGGGACGCCTGGTCGTGCTGCTCGACATGAGCAAACTCCTGGCCCCCGGCAGCCTGCAGACCCAGGCCGAGGCCATCGAGAAGAAGACACCGCCCAAGGCCGAAGTTCGGGGCGCAGCGGCGCGGTAAAGCAAAGTTTCAAAGTCGAGTTTCAAGGTTTCAAGGTCTCAGAGTTTCAAGGTTTCAAGGTCTCAGAGTTTCAGGGTTTCAGAGTTTCGAGGTTTCAAAGTGACAGAGTGTCGGTCCCGGGTCTCAGGAGATTTGGTCTTTGAAACTGTGAGACCTTGAAACCTTGAAACTTTGGAATCGATCGCCGCAGATCTGAAGAGAACACAACATGAGCTCATCCGGAGCCGCACCTGCTCCCATACTGACGGAAGCGGAACTAAAGTTGTTGCAGGCCCTCGTTTACCAGGAGTGCGGCATGCACTTCGACGAGCGCCGCACTCACTTTCTTCAGGATCGGCTGCTGCGCCGCCTGAAGGAATGCCGGCTCGACTCTTTTTACTCTTACTACCGCCTGCTCATCAGCAGCCAGGGCAAGGACGAATTGGCCAAGCTGCTGGAAAACCTCACCGTCAACGAGACCAGCTTCTTTCGCCACAAGGCGCAACTGGATTTGTTTCAGAAAACCGTATTGGAAGAGTTGTTCAAGCATAAGAGTGCACGGCGCGAATATTCGATCCGCATCTGGAGCGCGGGATGCGCCACCGGTCAGGAAGCTTACACCCTGGCCATGCTGGTGACCGATGCTCTGGCCTATTACTACCTGCGCAATCCTCTGCCGCTGGATTTGCCGCTGCCCAAGCCGCTGGTCCCGCCCCCGTGGCGGCTGGAGGTGCTGGCCAGCGACATCAGCTACTCCGTATTGCGGACGGGGCAGGACGGAACCTATAGCGAGAACCAGATGGCGATGGTCGACTACGGTTACCGCCTGCGCTACTTCGACAAAACCGGTGACCGCTACGCCGTCAAGAAGCCGCTGAAAGAGATGGTGCACTTCGATTTTCACAATCTCAAAACGGAGTACCTGCCGCAGCGCAACGATGTCATCTTCTGCCGTAACGTGATGATGTACTTCGATGAGGCCGAGCAGAAGCGCCTGATCGAAAAGTTCTACCGTTGCCTGAATCCCGGCGGATATCTGTTCGTGGGCCACGCGGAAAGCCTTCTGGGTCTCACCAACAAGTTTCAGATGGTGCACAAGGACAGCGGAACGGCCTATCAGCGGCTCGAGGTGAGGGATTAAACGCATGACAGATTCTCACGATGAGCGGGGCGCGGAACTGCGGGAGCTCTTCTTCGAGACCTCGCAGGAACTGCTGCAGGCGCTGAACGATGAGGCGCTGAAGCTGGAGAAAAAGCCCGGCGACGAGGAGATCGTGCGGGTGATCCGGCGCACGGTGCATACCTTGAAAGGCGACTCGGCGGCCTGCGGCTTGCGCGAGTTGAGCGAACTGGCGCACCAGTTCGAGGATGCCTTGTCGCTCGAAGGGACTGCCACCCAGGCGGCCGTGGCGGAAATTGCCTTTGCCGCCGCCGACGTTTTTGCGGAAATGATCGCGGCCTATCGCCGCGGGAAGAAGCCGCCCTCGAGCAAGACTCTGAGCCAGAAAATTCAGCAGATGACGGCCGCGCCGGCGACCGGAAAAATCCGTCGCACCAAAAAATCCGTCGGCAAGACGCCCGCAGCCACAACGTCGGCGCCACGAACGCAACAGCCAAATAAGAGCGGCGCACACTGGACGGAATACGAAACGCTGGCCATGACCCAGGCCCAGGCCAGCGGGCAGGATGTGTTTCACGTAACGGTCAAGATCGACCCGCACTGCGCCATGCCGATTGCCGGGCGCCAACTGGTGCACAACGCCATCGGCGTCATGGGCCCGGTGCTTGCGGTGCGGCCCGATGCCAAGTCGCCGGCAGCCTCCAGGCAGGTGGAGTTCGTTCTGGCCAGCGTGCAGTCTGCGGAGCAGATTGCGGCCAAGTGCAGGATTCCAACCATCACCGGCGAAGTTGGGATTGAGTTGATCTTGGATGCGGCGGCGGTGAAGGCGCCTCAGACCGACAGCAAGTTCGAAGTTCCGCCCGCTGAACCTCCAGTGCCCGAGGCTGCGACGAACGAGGGTCTGGCGGCGGAGGCTACGGCTGCGACGCCCGCAGCTGCACCCGCCGTTACCCCGAACATTCTGGAAAATATTTTGCGCGTGGACGCAGGCCGCATCGACAGCGTGCTCAACCTGGTTGGCGAACTGATTATCGGCAAGTCGATGTTGCAGCAGGCGCTCAACGATTTCTCCAAGCGCTTCCCGAAAGAGCCATTGCGCGGCAAGTTTGCCGACGCCATGGCCTTCCAGGCCCGGGTGCTCAACGATCTGCAGCGCTCGGTCATGAAGATTCGCATGGTGCCGGTCGATCAGTTGTTCCGCCGCTTCCCGCGCATGGTGCGCGACGTGGCGCGTCAGTGCGGGCGCGAAGTCGAACTCGATATCAGCGGGCAGGACACCGATCTCGACAAAGGAATTCTCGACGCCATCGCCGAGCCCCTCACCCATCTGGTGCGCAATGCGGTGAGCCATGGCATTGAGCCTCCCGACGAGCGCCGGAAACTGGGAAAGCCTCCGCAAGGCGTCATCCGGCTGAATGCCTATCACCAGGGCAACCAGGTCGTCGTCGAAGTCACCGACGACGGGCGCGGCATGGACGCCCAGAAGATTCGCGCCAAGGCCATTGAACTGGGGATGACTACGCCAGAAGAAGTAATTCGGCTGACCGACGCTGAGGTCTTCGAGTTCATTTTCCGCCCAGGCTTCAGCACCGCCGACGAGGTCACCGAAGTTTCCGGACGCGGCGTGGGCATGGACGTGGTGCAGAGCGTGTTGCACCGGTTGAAGGCTTCCATCAGTGTGGAGACGCGCCCCGGAAAAGGCAGCACATTCCGCATGAAGCTCCCGCTGACTCTGGCCATCATCAAGGCGTTGCTGTTCTGGGTGGAGCAGCGGTTGTATGCCATCCCGCTGAACGCGGTGCTGGAGATTGCGCGAACTTTCGAGACCGAAGTGCATCAGGTCGACAACTACGAGGTGCTGCAGTTGCGCAACCAGGTTTTGCCGCTGCTGCGGCTGGGCCGTCCGGTAGCCGAGGGAGAACGAAAAGCCAAGCTCTTTGTGCTCGTCATTACTGCCGGAGAAAGGAAATACGGATTGATTGTCGATGCGCTGGAAGGCGAAGAGGAATTGGTGATCAAGGCACTGGATGACCAGACATTCTCCACCGATCTGGTTTCCGGCGCCTCCATTCTGGGCGACGGCCGCGTGGTGCTGATTCTGAACCTGCCCGCAGTGGTGGAGCACGTGGCGCGCTGGCGGCCGCAGCAACAGGGGCAGTCCAATTCCGGTTTGTTGCTCACCTCCACCGACCGCATGCGGCTGGCCATGTCTCGACATATCCCCGCGCCTGACCCCGGCTGCGGGAGGCCAGGCATGAAGAAAAATCCCATACGCGTGCTCGTGGTCGACGATTCGGCGCTGATGCGCAAGCTGATTCCGCAGATGCTGGCCGCCGACGAATCCATCGAAGTGGTCGGCACCGCGATGGATGGCACCTTCTGCCTGAAAAAAATCGAAGAGTTGAAGCCCAACGTGGTCACGCTCGACCTCGAAATGCCGGGCATGAACGGAATCGACACGTTGAAGGAGATTATGCGGCGGCAGCCGGTGCCGGTGATCGTGTTCAGCTCGCACAGCACCGAAGGCGCGTCGGTCACCATGAAGGCGCTGGGCCTGGGCGCATTCGACTTCGTCACCAAACCCAAAGACGCCACCGCGCACATGGCGGAAACGGCCCGGGAATTGATTGCCAAGGTGAAGGCGGCGGCCGAGTCCAAGCTGAAGCCGCGCATGCTGTCCGGAATTCCTCCGAAGCCGGAGAAACTTCCGGCTTCTTCCGCCGCTCCGAACAAGGTAGTCGCCATCGGAGTTTCCACCGGAGGTCCGCAGGCGCTGGAATTTGTGCTGTCGCAATTGCCGGGAGACTTTCCCGGGAGCCATTACCGTGGTGCAGCACATGCCGGAGGGATTCACCGACATGTTCGCGCGGCGGCTCGATGAAGTATGCCCGTTGCGGGTGAAAGAAGCGCAGTCGGGAGACGTCTTGCAGCCGGGACGGGTGTTGATCTGTCCCGGAAGCCGACACATGAAAGTGAAGCGGCTGCCTCTGGGAGACGTCGTCGTGCTCGGTGATGAGCCGCGGGTGAACGGGCACCGTCCCAGCGCGGATGTGCTGTTGCGCAGCGTGGCCGAAGAATTCAGGACCCAAGCGGTCGGCGTGCTGATGACCGGCATGGGCGACGATGGCGCCGAGGGACTGGGAGCGGTGAAGAAAGAAGGCGGCATGACCATCGCGCAGAGCGAAGAGTCCTGCGTGGTGTATGGCATGCCCAAAGCGGCGATCGAACGAGGATATGCCATTCGCGTGGTCGGTTTGGAGGGAATGGGGGCGGCGCTGCAGGCAATTTGCGGACGCAATGCAGGATCCGGCAACGGGATCCACCGGTCGGGCAGTGCGCGCCGGAAACTAGAGGTTGAGGACTCGGCAGGCGTACTCGTGACCAGCGTGATCTGGCTGGACAAGCCGGGCATGATATGCAGTAGGAAGGGGAGGTGTGTATGGAGCAGTTTGCACCAGTGAAACGCAGCAAGGACGGGCAGCCGGTCCGCTATTTGATCGTGGACGACTCCGTGTTTGCCCGCAAGAATCTGGCCCGCATGATTGAAACCTTCGGCGGGCAGGTGGCGGCTGAAGCCGGGGACGGCTTGACTGCCATCAGCGAGTTCGACCGCACGCATCCTGACATCGTGCTCATGGATATCACCATGCCGCAGATGGAAGGGATCGAGGCGGCCGAACGGATTGTCCAACAGCATCCCGAAGCGCGCATTGTGATGGTCTCCTCGGTCGGGTACCAGGAGAACATCGTGGCGGCGCTGCAGCGGGGCGCGCGTCATTTCGTGCAGAAACCGGTGAAGCCGGAAGTGCTGTACGAAGTCATCAAGTACGTTATGGGCGAAGACGGCTCGGTCGTGGCCGCCGCCGGAGCGGGAGCGTAACTCCATGAAGATGGAACTGATCCAGCCTTTCATCAATGCGGCGGACGCCGTGTTGTCGCAAGGGTTGCAGGGCACGACCAAGGTGGGAAACCTCACCATGGAAGAAGACGCCTACCGCCGCAAGGGCGTGGCCGGAATGATCGCGCTGACGGGCGACATCGAGGGCCGGATCATTCTCGATCTCGATCCGCAGACGGCGGTGAAGGTGGCCAGCCACTACGCGGGCGCCGATCTGCCCGAGTCGGACGCGCTGATCAAGGAAACCATCTTCGAACTGGCCAATCAGGTCGTGGGCAATGCCATCTCCGCGCTCAACGATCAGGGCTTCCATTTCCGCGTGCATCCCCCGCTCCTTCTTACCGCGCAGGAGGGCGACAAGACCAGCGAAGACACCGAAGCGCTGATGATCTGCTTTGAGACCTCGCTCGGCGATGTCTTCATGAACGTTGCGCTGCGCTACAACAAGAGGCGAGTCGCCGACCGCGCGGGAGTCGGAGCGTGATGCGAGACGCGTAAACAAGACGCCAGCCCTCCGGTGCGACCAAACGCCGGATATCCCCCCTTAATATTTTTTTGGCCGAAGCCGCGAAATTCTTGATTCTGCGGCACTTACTCATCTGAGATACCACCCGAAGCTCGCAAAATATTGCGAACGCAGGACTTACGGGTAAAATCTTCCGGAATAAGGAGTTAGCGGGTTCGCTTCTTCCTGTTCCCGTCTTCCTCGCCGAGCTAGTCCTCCGCCCGTAACTGCCAGGTCATTGCTTATGGTTGCGCACGCTTCCATTGTGAGCGTTCCGTATCCTCGGTCAAGGTTGTTCGTCACAAGGAATGGATTTTTTTCTGTGGAAGGCTGTGGAAAAGGGTGGGCGGGGCAAAACGAGGCAGCGGGGCCTTACTCAAATAAAACCCGTGAACGTCCCGTCTTTCCCCGAGTTTCTCCCGGTTTTCCCCCCAAGACTTGTGCGCACCCAGAAAGGTCGCAGTAGGTCACCGAGAGATTTAGTTCCGCGTTCGACGACCTAATCAGACTCGTGTTGATGTAATATCGGCGTGCTTACGGCGCGGAGGGTTTCATGGGCAGGTCAAAAACTCGTGGGACGCGACTTGCCGTTCGAGAGGCTCGGCTCATCACGAAAGAGTTGCGGCAGTTAGGGCTGCAACCTCGTACCATCGCGAAGATATGGGCGGTGGTCGTTGCCGTCCCGGTTCTCTTCGTCATTGGCTATCTTCTCGTCCATTACGATTCCGGCACAGGCGACCCTGCTGTTCTCGCCGGAGTTCAAATCACTCCCAAGGATAAATACCAGTCCCACGTACACAACGGAACTTCGATTACGCTGAAATCGTTGACGGTGACCTGCTATCCGGGGGGTGACGCACAGCCCGTCACTTCAACATCGGGCCTGTATCCGCCGCTGCAACCGGGATTCGGAGAAGATGCGTATGTCGAGGCTGGATGCAAACTCGTTCGCGTCAATGAGACTCACCAACTGTGGTAGTCAGTGCTCTTCGAGAGAAATATCTTCTGCTCTTGCCCAACCTTCCCATCCTTGTTGCGTCCTGACTTTGTAAATGTCATCACCACTCTGCGCTCGGGTCAACGGGGATAGGATTCGGACGCGGTCTCCTTGTTTGAGTTGCGCCACTTCCTCGGGGCCGAAGTTGCAGCGTCCATAATTCTCTCTAGGAAGAAACGCACACCGCTTATAAATCGTCGCCCCATACCTCCCGGTCACGACCGCAGAGGTTGCAGCCGCACTTTTCACCACGGGCTTCGGCTTCGGAGGAGCATCGACAACTTCGAACTCAACGACCGCTCCGTTCTCACAACCGAAGGACGCATTCCCCCCAATCTGTCTAGCCAAATGAAAATCACCCGTCTGATTTCCAGCCTGTCGAGTGACGATATACGAACCCGCAATCCCACTTTTTGAAGTGTCACCGTGAAACGTGATGTCGGCGACTTCGAAGGTGACTTGTGAGCCGTGAACGCTGCCACGCAAAATACCGCTGCCTTGCAGCGGCGGCTTGACTTCCACGCAACCCTCAAGGAGTCCGGCTTTCCTCTGATGAAAGACAACCGTGAATGTGGAACTGAGGTTTGCCGTCCGGTTGTGGACGGTCCCGGCGTATGTACCGGAGACCGATACGCCCGGCGATTGCGTCCCGGTCGTCTTCTCGTCAACTGTAAATCCGGGCGGCGGTGCTGGCACCGTCTGGTCTTTGCGTTCACTGCACGGCTTGCCGTCAATGGGGGAAACCTTATCCCGAAAGTCGCACGGATATTTTGAAGACGGCCCCGTTGAACTTGCTGCGGCGTTGTTCGTAAATGATTGCGGCTTACTCTCCGGTTGCGAAGTATTCGCATCAGAAAACAGTGATGCAATGAATACAGAGGAAAAGAGAACGGTGAATATCACAATTAGCGGATGCTCACGCGACCAACGCATGACAGGTGCCCAGTTGTATCCGAGCCAGCGCACGGTCTTCGGTTGGGGACGAGTCACAGCGGGACTGGCAAACTTGTTGCACTTCGGACAGAAACCGCTGGCATAAAGAGATGTGCCGCAATTGCTGCAATAAGGGCCGGATGAAGTCGATGCAGATTGTTGCGCAGGGGGTGGAGTGGAAGGTGGAGGTGATGCTTGCGGAGTCGTCCGCCGCCTGTATTCGGCTAACTGAGTGTCATAGTCTCTGCGCTTGCCGGTGCTTGAAAGTACCGTGTACGCCTCGGTAATTTCTTTCGCTTTATCCTCGGCAATGCGTCTGAGGTAAGGCGCCAGGTTGGTGATTGTGTCGGGGTGGACTTGTTTGATGAGGTCACGATACGCCGCCTTGATTTCTGAGGCCGAGGCGGTCTCTTTGACGTTCAGCACCGTGTAATAGGTTTCGTCGCTCATCTCAGCCCTGCGGTAGGAATCGACTCGCGTCCGTGATTGCAGCACCTAAGCTTTTCGAGGAGACGTGCGTCGAAAGGTCGGAGCGAGTCGCCAATCGTTGGAGGAAATCCTTGTCCGCATCATCAGTTCCGATACAGATGATGTCGATACCCCGCGCCTTCAATGCGGCTGCAACCTCAAGGGCGGCATTATTGTCATTGCTCTGGCCGTCTGTGACAACGACGACTGCGGCAAGTTCCCGGAATTTTCCCGCTAGGATAAGACCCGCTGCGAGGTCAGTTGTTCCGCCGACGAGTCCCGTATTAATCCGAGCAACCTTCTTAGAGAAAATGTCGGCATTTGCTGTTGGGTCACAGACCATCGCAGCGCGGTCAGCGAAGACTGCAAGTGCCGTTGCATACGACCTCGTGATGGCCGAATACGCGAAGTCGATTGCTCCCTTCCTCGCTTGCTTAATCTTCGCTCCTGCCATACTCCCTGACGCATCAATCAGAAGCAGGACGTTGCGCGGCGAAGTTCGCACTTCGGCCTCAACGCCGTCAGCCGCCCTGAGGGATAACTTACCCTCCTTGTTAAGGGTGAGTAGCTTTCTCATTTCTTTGTCCGACAGTGGCACGGGGAGGCGTGCAGCACAGGAAAGTCTGCGTACACCAGCCAGCAAAGTCAATAGCACTCCTGACCGACTCAAGCATCAGTTTAGACTGTAACCCGGTCTTTCGCGTCGTACGGGAATGCGTCCACGTATAGGATCACTGCGGGGATGCAAGACGTGGGGAAATTCGGGGACAGACGGAGCGTTCCCTTAAACAATTACTACCTGAGCGCCCCCTCGGAAGCGCACCGTGCGCTTCCCAAACTACCTTTTGTGAAGCCTTGGCTCCGCCTAATTCTCGTGTTCAGCAACGACAGCGAACTTCACGCCGAGGGCGTGCAGGACGGAGTTGATGGTTTCGAAGCGTGGGTGTGCGCCTGCGCTCAGGGTTTTGTACAGGCTCTCCCTGCCCAGTCCTGAGTCTTTGGCAATCTGCGCGATGCCTCGTGCCTTGGCCACGTGGCCGAGCGCGGCGACGAATACGTCGGGGTTTAGGTCAAGACCATCGCCACGCGCCGCAACAGGGGCTAAAGCCCGCTAATTTTACGTGCTTTACGCGGCCCTGAAGGGCCGCTCTTCCACGGTTGTGCATACATTTGTTCCACGGTTGTGCATACATTTGCGTCCACGGTTATGCACACAGCTGCGTGCACGGTTGTGCGTGCATTTGCGTCCACGCGCGCGGGAACTGCGGGAGTTTCGGCGGGCAGGCTACCGCGCCGAGCCCCGAAGTTAGCTGGATTTCTACGTGGAGATTTGCGACGGTGAAGTAGGCGGAGTTTTCGCTTCGACCTACCTGGACAACTACCTGGTTCAGGTAACGGGACGGGAGCGCGGCGTTGGTCTGGCAGATGCGAGGAACGGACCAGACGGCGGCCGCGAGAACGAGCGTCCAAAGCGCGATGGCGGCGAACTTCATCCAGGAACCGAAGTCTTCTTCGATCACGACTGTGCCTGCGCAAATGTCTCCGACGCGGCGACGGAAAATGGAGCAACCTGCGACCGCGGCGCCGACCAGGTAGAAGCCGAGGCCGTCCACGACGCGGAGGAGATTGCGGATGGCGAGAATCGCGAGCGGGTGGCGGTCGGTCTCCGTCGTGCGGATAACGCGGATGCCGACCATCGCTTTCCCCAGGGTGGCGCCGAAGGCCGCTTCCAGCAGCCAGAGATAGAGAAAGAAAATCGCGGTATTCAGAGATTGGGCAATCAGGAGTGCGGCGAGGGTCAGCTTCAGTTCTGGTCCGTCGACAATGCCCCAGCGCATGAAGGCCCAGGCATCCACGATGGCAAATACGCCGAAAAGGAATGTGCTGTCGAGGGCAAATGCGATTAGGCGATCGCCCAGGGTTGCCATTCGGTAAAAGGATTCGTTTTTCTGCTCGCGCGGAACGTGCTTGGGCGGTGCGCTGGTCGCGGGAGATGCGGGCTCGATTACGCCGGCTTCCTCAAGCAAGTACTGAGCGGGCGGAATGACACTGCCGCAGGATCCGCAATTCTTGGATTGAAGGCTTGTTTGCCTGTGACAGTGAGGGCATTCCATAGTTGGGCTAAAGAAGGTTAGGCCAAGCCTGATTCATGATTACGCTTGGCGTTGGAGACTGCAGCATCACGAAAGGCCAGTGTCGGAAGGTCGTTAATTGTCGGGACTTCGGGTGCTTGCGGTGATTTTGCTTATGTCGCAGAGAGGGCGAAGGGCGGGCGGGACGCGCCCAAGTATTGCAGACGTCGGAGAAATCAGGGGCGAGCACGCGCCCGGCTACAGGGGCTAAAGCCCGCGCTGGTTCCATCTGCTTTACGCGGCCCTAAAAGGGCCGCTCTTCCACGGTGCTGCACGCGGTCTGAAGGGCTGATCTTTCACGGTGCTGCGCATTTTCGGTCTTGCGAGGGGTGGAGCAAATTGAAGGGCGCTTCAGGCGAAATCCCCATGTCGCACAAAATCAGTGAGACATGGGGCACCCGCGGCATTTTTCTGCGGCTCTTTCTTCGTCGTCCTTTCTTTCGTCGTCGTGTCAGGGCAGTAGGGAAAGCTGATTCGCACCATTGGGGTCTTCGGTGGGGTCGGCGAATCTTCTCAGTTCGGGATATTTCTGCACCAGTGTGGGCGGGGCGGCGACTCGCTTGCCGGTGACCATCGCTTTCAGTTCCAGCGCGTTGACTCCGGCTTTGCTTTCAAAATGATTGTTGGTGATCACGTAGGTGGTCTGCGCCTTCTCGGCGACGTTTTCGATTCGTGCTTTCCAGCCTGCCAGTTCCTTTTCGTTGTAGAGGTAGTTGTAGCGGTCGTTGCGATTGTCGGAATCGAACCACTGATCGTAGTTGCGTCCGTGCAGACGGATGTAGGCGATCGGTGCGGTCACGTGTTCCGTAGGAGCGAGCGAGCGTCCCATTACCGGCTGATCGATATTGCAGAAGGCGACGTTCTTTTGCGCGAAGGCCGCGAGGGTCTCGGCATTGTCCCAACTGGAGTCGCGGACTTCGACCACGCAGGGATACTCGATGAACTGGCGCAGCAGGCGGTCGAGATATTCGCGGTTCAGCGAAGTGTTTTTGAACGAGACGGGAAACTGGATGAGCAGCGCGCCTAGACGTCCCTCGCCGGCCAGCACGTCGAGACCTTCGCGAGTGCGGAATTCGTCTTCGTCGGTGGGACGAATGCTGGCGGCGGAGGTGGGCTCCATGACGGCATTCGGCGAGTGGGTGAAGGCGCGATAAAGCTTGGCGGTAAACAGGAAGTCGGGGTTTACGGCAGCAACTTTGCGGCACCAGACTTTGGCCAACTGGGCCTTGATGGGACCGTAAAACGACGTGTTGATTTCAGTTGTGTCAAAGAAGCGCGCCAGATATTCCAGGGGATGCATCTTGCGGTGCTGCATGCCCGAGGGATAAAAAATTCCCTCCCAGTCTTTGTAAGACCATCCCGCCGTGCCAATGCGAACGCGGTTCGGAGCGGTCTGGGGCAAGCGAGCTTGTGCTGAGGATCCCATGGAGGGAGTCGCGACAAAGGGGCAGGGTCAGAGTAGCACAGGGACCTCCTGACCCGATGGTCAGCGAAGCCTATCGCGGGGGCGGACCCTGGGCTGACAAGGCTTGATTGAGCTGACTGGCCAACGCATCCGCTTGCTCGTTGGAGATTTCTAGCTGGCCGTCAAGGAGAATTGTCAAAGTGCCGACGCCCGTGTCCTGAAACCTAGCGCTTTGGAGGGCCGCGGAATTCTGCACTGCGGGTGGAAGTGTGGTTTTGAAATCGGAAGCAGTTTGCGCTGCAGTTAGAACGGACTGTGCAGCCACGTTCCGCAGATTTTCGCCGAGGGATCCGGAGCGCAGCGCTTCTCCCATCATGCCAGTGGCGTCGATGCGCCCGAACGCCGCCGCGATCTTTAATCTGCCCGACGATGTGCCCGGCTTTTCCACCGACGCGGTCAATTTGATTTCAACCGTGCCGTCCCCTTCCGCCAGTTCATTAGACGTTTGCTTACCAAACATTTGCGAGCAGGTCCAGCGCTCGAAATGCAACTTAGCTACCAGGAGGCCGGTTGGAGTCGAGGGCGCGAGCGTAGCCTGGTGTATCGCGATCCGCTGGCCACAGTTGTCCGAGATGTCGAGCTGGGATCGCAGAAGTTCGGTAATATTCTGTTGCAGGTCGGTCAAATTTGCGGTCATCTCAAACTTGAATGTGCGCTGCCCGCCCTGTACCGCGATCTGCGCCAGTTCACCCGAGACCGGGACAGCGATGGTTCGATTTGCGATGCTGACTGGATGGCTCGCCAACGGAAGTGTGAAGGCCAGATCCTGGCCATTGGCCACAGTGATGCTCATTTCCCTTCCGAGCGCGAGTTGTTGGTTGTAGAAGTCCGTTAGGGCCTTGCCAAGACTTTCGGCACGCGCCGCAACTTCAGAACTGGCGACTTTCGATAGCAGGCTTTGATCCAGCTTCTTTTCTTCTTGTTCTAGATCGGAGTCCGCTTTGGCCAGTCTCTTGGCGATATCCTTGAGTCCGGACTTCTGCGCAGAGGAAAATCCTTGTTGGAATTTCTTGTTCGCGCTTCGCGCATTTTCCAGTGCCTGGTCTACCGGTTCGCGAGGAACGGATTCCGCCGATCTGTCGTCCTTGTGCAGTTGTTCGAGAAATACTTGAAGATGGGTTTTCGCTTCCGCCGTGCTTTTTATCGCCGCCTGAAATTCCGCCGTCTGTTGGCTGGTAGCCTGGACTGCCATGGCCTGGTGAAAATCTTTGAGAGTGTCGTCTTCTTTGACTCCGGTGGGACGGCTATTTCCGGAAAGGCCGCCGCCTCCGGTGATGCCGCCGCCGTGGCGTTGCGCGGTGGCCGCCAGCGGATACGCCAGCAGGGCACACGCCAGAATTAGTGCGTTGGCGAAAGAGAAAGAGATACCACCGCGAATCATGAATTTAAAACTCCGAGTGATCGCATGCCGCCGCGAAGCGCCAGTAAGGGAGGATACACCAGGATCGCGCGTCAATCGGGGTGCCGGGTCCGACTGGCGACGTAACTTAGCTTGGATCATGCGCGGGGAAAAAGCCATCGAATTTACAGTTCTTTGCAAAAAGAGGCTTGTGAGTGCAGCAAGTAATTCATGTGTGGCGCGGGCGCCCCCGCCCGCGGCCTTTGACTTTTCCCCCTAGCCAAGTTCTCGATCGACTCCCGCTGCACCAATTTCTAGAGTACTAGCTAAGTAAGTAGGGAAGGAAGATCACGTGCTGCGTGGAGGATTCGGATTATCTCCAATGGCTTCTTCGCTGGATCGTAAACGATCAGGTAATTCGAATAGGGCTGCACAATCCAAAAGCGAAGAGGCAAGGACGTCAAGTCTGTTCTGATGCTTCCCGCGAGCGGAGAATTGACGAGAAGATCGCAGGCTTGAAAGACCGCGCTTTCGACGCGATCGGAGGCCTCAGGATTTCGCTGAGCTATGAAATCCAAAATGTCGAACAAGTCAGTAAAAGCTTGAGGCGTAAACCGATATCCACTCATCTCCGCGGCGGTTCGCCGGGGCGGTTTCGTTTCAGCTCGTTGAGCCTTGAACGCACCTCCTCGGCTTCGATGAATTCTCCACGTTGTGCCGCCGCGTAGCCTTCCGCAATCTGTGTTTCAATCTCGGCTCGATGTTCGGCCAACCAATTCTCCTGTTCATGCAGCAGCGCAACCGCGCGCTCCACAAACTCGTCGACCGTCTGATAAGGACCGCGTTCAACGTCTTGACGAATCAGCGCCTCAAGCTCGGGACGAAGCCGAATTTCCATATGATTATTTTACCTTAGATGGCGAGTGGCCTCTGGGAGACACGGGTGCACTGCATTCTGGACGTGTCTCACTCCAGCGACAACACAATCCAGTACGCCCCCGTTGGATAACTGGGAGTCCGAGCATAGCAAACGCCAATGGAGAAACTGCGGAGGTCGCGGCCGGCCACGGCGCGCTCCCCTCCGCCGGGCAGTACTTCCGGGTGCAGGCTGGTGTAGGTGAGAACGGTGAAGTGTTCAACAGGCTTGCTACTCGCAGGCATTCCGAGTTTGTCGGCTTGCGCCATGGAGCAGGCCGCGGCGTCGGCATCGCGCCAATCGCGTCGCTGCAATTCGGGACGACTAGCTTGGCGGCGCACCTGATTCACGGCCGTCGCAACGTGCTGTTTCGCTTCTGCGAGAGAATACTTCGGGAGAGCGCTGCCAAAGTCCTGCACAATATAAATCTGCTTTCCGCTGCGAACCACGGCCACTCCGACCACGTTATAGGCCGGGTTGAGCAGGTTCGCGCGGTGCGGGGGTGAAAGCATGAGATGTTCGTGCGCATGCTCGGCATCGTAATCGAGCGCGACGTTTTCTCCCTCCTGCTGCAGCTGAAGTTGCGTTGTCGCCGCGAGCCGTTGCGGGAGCGAGGGCTCGCCGTCGAATTGATGCGAAAGCCGGCGCGCTTGCACCATGGCCTGCGCGTGAAGGCGAGCGGCATGCGAAAGTCCCGCATCGACGGTGAGCGGAGGCGCTCCGGCTTGCTGGCGCGAGTGATTGGCGAGTGTCAGCAGCCGCTGTTCGGTCTGAAAATCTTCATGATCAACTGGGATATAGGAAGCTCCAGCGGTTGCAGGCCTTAAGGTGGCTTGTTGTGCGGCTGCGGCGTTGTTCCGCCGGAGAAGCGAGCAGACGAGTCGCGGGCCACAGAATCGCGGCACCCATGATGAGCGCGAATGCCAGCAACAATCTGACGGCTCTTTGCATTAATCTTTGCATTAGCTTGGTATTAAATTTGCCCGCCAGCGACTTCGGAGGAAGCGGTTCCGCGCACGCCATTTTGGTTTTCCATGGTTTAGGCGCAAACTTTATGGCTGGTGCTAGGCTAGGGGTTGGACATGAGAGCGCGTAGTTACCGGTGTCTATGGAACTAGGGATCAGCGGGGGCATTGGCCTGTTGTTCGGAGTCTTGTTCGGCGTGCTGCTGGCATGGCTGGCGCTGCGTTCGCGTCCGGCGGCGCTGCAGGCTCGGTTGTCCTTGACGGACAAGGAATTAGCGGCTGCAAAGGCCGATCTGGCGCGGCTTTTACAGGATCAGCGGGGACTGCTCGAGAGCCGCGCCCGATTAGAATCCGCTCTGGAATCGGAACGAAAGACCAGCAACGAAAAGATCGAGTTGCTGACCAATGCTGGGGATCGCGCGGCCACGGACTTGCAAAACGCCTTCAAGGCTCTGGCCGCGGACGCGCTGAAGAGCAACAATTCTTCCTTCCTGCAGATCGCTCAGGAAACCTTGAAGCGCTTTCAAAGCGAAGCCAGAGGCGATCTCGACGCGCGCCAGAAAGCGGTGGCCGATCTTGTTACTCCCGTGCGTGAGTCGCTGAGCAAAGTGGACGCGCAGATCCAGCAGATGGAAGTGGCGCGCGGCGAGGCCTATGGCGATCTGAAAGCCCAGGTTCAATCGCTGATCACTACGCAGAAAGAATTGCAATCGGAAACGGGCAATCTGGTGCGCGCTCTGCGCACTCCGAATGTGCGCGGACGCTGGGGAGAAATCCAATTGCGGCGCGTGGTCGAGATTGCGGGCATGCTGTCTTATTGCGACTTCGCCGAACAGGAAACCATAACCGGCGAAACTGGGCGTCTACGCCCGGATCTGGTCGTAAAGTTGCCCGGCGGCAAAAACGTTGTGGTCGATGCCAAAACTCCTCTGCAGGCATTTCTCGACGCCTTCGAAACGACAGACGAGGAGGCGCGCCGTGCTTGTCTGGCCAATCACGCCCGGCAGGTGCGCGATCACATGAAGACGCTGAGCGGCAAAAATTATTGGGAGCAATTCGAAGCCACGCCGGAGTTCGTGGTGATGTTCCTTCCCGGCGAGACGTTTTTCAGCGCCGCGCTGGAGCAGGATCCCGGCCTGATCGAACAGGGCGTGCTTCAGCGCGTGATTCCGGCATCGCCTACTACACTGATCGCACTGCTGAAAGCTGTCGCTTACGGATGGAACCAGGAAAAGCTGGCTCGCAACGCGCAACAGATCAGCATTCTAGGCAAGGAACTGCACGACCGCTTGCGCAAACTCGCCGGGCACATTACCGGCGTCGGCACCAATCTCGATCGAGCCGTCGAGGCCTACAATCAGGCGGTCGGATCGCTGGAAAATCGCGTCCTTGTTTCCGCGCGGAAATTCGCGGAGTTGGGAGCCTCTGTCGCCGAAGACATTCCGGAACTTGAGCCCATCGAGACTAGCGCTCGCGCCCTCTCGTTCGAGTGGGATGACGAGCCCTTACCCGACAGTTCCGAAAAGAACGAGCGTAAAGCGGGCTAGTCGCGGCTTGCCGTCAACGTTTATCTAGTTCTGCTCCTAGATCAAATTGGAAAATCCAGTGAGTTGCGAACCATCGTCCGCAACTCACCGGTGCAGCCATTCAAATTGACTTTAGATCGCTGCGATTCCGTTGAAACCCGCAGCCGCAGACAGTCCATCCGCGTCCCCGAGATCAGTAAGGGTGCCATCTTCATTCACTCCGAAAATGCCGACTGTGCCCGTACCTGAGTTCAGCGTGTAAAGAAATTTCCCATTCGCGCTGATCGCGATATCCAGATTCCCGCTGCGCGTCGGATTAATTCCCAGGATCGTGCCCGCGATCGGGGTCAGGGTTCCCTTTGCGCCGATCGCAAATCCAGAGACGGTGCTGGAACCGGCATTCGAGGTATAGACGAAGTGTCCGTCAGGGGTTACCACGTGCCAGCACGTTGCCGCTCCCAAGGTGGGTACGCTGCTGCTGATGGCGGAGAGCGTGCCATCGGCGAGCACCGCATAAGAAGAGATGGCCGACGCGTTGGTTCCACCGGCCGGTCCGGTTTCTGTGGCCAATGCAATCCCGTTCGGCGTAAACAGCACGCCAAAAAGACCCGGCCCCGCACTTGCATTCACCACAATTGGAGCCAACGTACCGTTAGTCTGGACGTGAAACGCATCGATGCTATTGGTCAATTTTTCGGTCACCAGCAAGAACTGACCATCAGGGCTAAAGGACAGCGATGACGCCCCTGAGTTACCGGTGCTGAGCAGAGCAATGGAATCGGGAATCGGCTTTAGCTTCCCTTCCTTTTCCAAGTGGAAGCCAACCACGTTGCTGGCACCGCCAGCATTGACCACGTAGACGAGATTTCCGAGCTGCGCCACGGCGACCGGTTCACTTCCGCCGCACGGTTCCTTGTCGGTCAGAAACAAATCAGTGCCATGAACTCTGAACACGGAGATATCGCCGCTGCCCGCATTTACCGCAAATAGAAATGAGTGATCCTGGCTAAGAGTCAGAGAACCCTGAGAGCCCAAAGGATCGGTGACTCCGCCACTGCCGCGGCCACTGGTTGGAAAAACCCGCTCGCGCTCCAACGCTCCATTCGTGTTTCGCTTGTAAGCAATAATTTCGTTCTGGTCGGCCGCATTGGTCATGACGAACACGGCGCCTGCTCCGGTGGTTTGTGCATTGCTGCGGACTGGCAGAACCACGCTCATAGCCAGCACAGCGGAAAAGACAACTTGCGACATCCTTAACATGGAAAGCTCCTCGATTTGACAAATTGCGCCAGCACCAAACGCGAAAGACGCCACCCACCCAGTGGCAATCGTCCGAAGTTTGGGCAGCGTTTCGAATCAGAGCTATTCGTTCAGGGAAAGTTTCAACCGATTGCTAGTCTTCTCGGTCTCGGCTGTGAATTTCTCGTAGGCGCCGACCGAACGCGGGAAACTCGAAGCTAAAAAGGACTGTCCGTTGTCTCAGAGTAGCGTCCTATGGAGAGATCTCAGAGATAGACCCTTCAAAATTGCCCGGCGACCAGATACTGAATTTCACAGAAACATCCAAAAATACATAGTTATCGTTCGAAAATGCATCTATAATTTTGGAAGTGTCGTCATCTGCGGGACTTAGCCGTCCCAAAATGGGGATTCGACGTGGCAGCGAAGTTGCTAATCCAAGATCAACGGGATGTCTCTCCCACACCTTCGCAGTTTCCTAAGGTTCCGGGGCCAATTTCGAAAACCATGAATCGGGAAAGCCAAGCTCGATTTGTCGCGATCCTTCTGTTCCTGCTGACAGTTGCCGCAGTGGTTTTTGCCGGCTTCAATTTCGAGAAGGAACGCGACTCTGCCGTTCCCGACGATGGCGTGTGGTGGGTGGAGCACAACGGCCGCCTGGTGGCCGACCGCGTGGATCCCAAGGGCCGCGGCGAAGAAGGCGGTATTAAGGCAGGAGACCAGTTAGTCGCGGTCAATGGGCAGGAAATCAAAAGCACCCCCGGACTGGTGCGCCAACTCTACAACACCGGTGTTTGGTCCAAGGCGACTTACTCATTGATTCGCAACTCAGTCGCCCTGGACGCGAAAGTCCTTCTGGTTCCCGCGGATCGCTCGCTGAATAATTGGCTGCGGCTGATCGCTCTGATTTATTTGGGCATCGGCGTTTACGTGCTGCTGCGCCGCTGGACAGCACCCGGTTCGACGCACTTTTACATTTTCTGCCTGGTATCGTTCGTCGCGTATTCGTTCAAGTACACCGGCAAGCTGAACGACTTCGATTGGACCATCTACTGGAGCAACATCGTCGCCTGGGTCCTGCAGCCGGCTCTGTTCCTGCACTTTGTTCTGACGTTTCCCGAGAAGCGGCAATTCGTTCGTCAGCGTCCGTGGTTGCTGGCCCTGGCGTACTTGCCTGGCGCCGTGCTTCTGGACAGGCACATTATGGCCTTGCGACTGGCGCAGGCGAGTGGGCATCTGCGCTGGGATATGGACCGCCAGGAAATGGCCTATGGCGCGCTGCTATTCGTAGCGGCGGCGGCGGTCCTTTGGTACAGCTATCGTCTCGCCAGCACGACGATTCTGCGCCAGCAGCTGAAGTGGGTGACGCGCGGAACCATTCTGGCGATCGTTCCTTACACTCTGTTCTACGTCGTTCCTTATCTGATGGGTTCACTCCCTGACACGGGGATGAAGCTATCCGTACTGTCGCTGGGATTGCTCCCGCTTGACCTTCGGCTATGCCATCTTCCGCTATCGCCTGATGGACGTCGACCTGATCTTCAAGCGCGGCGTGGTTTACACCCTGGCCGCTGCGACGGTTGTGGGAATGTATTTCGCGCTGGTCGCCGGCGTGGCCACGCTCGTGCAGATGCGGCAGCCGGGCCGGGGACCGGTCCCATTAATCCTCGCCGTCGTCGTAACCGCGCTGCTGTTTGACCCGGTGCGCAAGTGGATTCAGGACCGCGTCGACCAGGCCTTCTACCGCACCGTTTATGACTACCGCCGTACTTTAATTGAATTTGGCCGCGAGCTCGGTTCTGAGACGGATTTGAATGCGCTGCTCTCTGCCGTCCTCGACCGCCTGTCGCGCACCCTGGCTGTAGACCGCATCGCAATTTTCCTGCGCTCGGGCGAGGAGGCGGAGCCGTTCGTCCTCTCCAAATCCGTGGGCATGAGTCCGATGGGCAAGCTCGATCTCACTTTCCTGAGCGCTCCGCGTCCCGAACCTGCCGGCCACATGTTCTTCGAAAACACGCACCAGGTGCCGCGCGAGACCGCGGGATCGCAGGATGCCATCGCCCGTCTCGACTTGAACTACTACATTCCTTGCCGCGCCCAGCAGAAAACCGTTGCCGTGCTGGGCTTGGGAAAGACCACCAAGGGCGACTACCTTTCCAGCGAAGACATGGAATTGCTCGAGACTCTGGGCGGCTATCTCGGCATCGCGATTCAGAACGGCCGGCTATACGCGTCTTTGCAGCAGAAGGTGGCGGAGTACGAGCGTCTCAAGGACTTCAACGAAAACATCGTGGAATCCATCAACGTGGGTATTATGGCGCTCGACATGGAAGACCGCATCGAGAGCTGGAACGCGCAGATGGAAGTGATGTATGCCCTGCCGCGCTGGCAGGCTCTCACCCAACCTGTGCGGACGGTTTTCCCGACGGAATTCGTCGAAGAGTTTTATCGCGTACGGCAGAATGCCGGCATCAACAATCTGTACAAGTTCCGCCTGCAGACTCCGGCTGGCGAGACTCGAACTGTCAACGTGGCCATTGCGCCGCTGGTGACGCGCACATTCCAGGTGATCGGACGACTCGTGATCATGGACGACATCACCGAACGCGTGGAACTCGAGGGCCAGCTTTCGCAAGCCGACAAACTCTCGTCCATCGGCTTGCTGGCGGCCGGCGTGGCGCACGAAGTGAACACGCCGCTGGCGGTGATTTCGTCCTATACGCAAATGCTCGCCAAGCAACTGCAGGGCGATCCGCAGAAGTCGGGATTGCTCGAGAAGATCACGCGGCAGACTTTCCGGGCTTCGGAAATCGTCAGCAATCTGTTGAACTTCTCGCGCACCAGCGGCACTGAGTTCGCCGACGTCGACATCAACAAGGTCATCACCGACACGCTGGCGCTGCTCGAGCACCAGTTCAAGATTGCCAAGATCCAGGTCCACTCCGACTTGACGGCGGGGATTTCTCCCATCCAGGGAAATCCCGGAAGACTGCAGCAGGTCTTCCTGAACTTGTTCCTCAATGCCAAGGACGCGATGCCGGGCGGCGGCAAGCTAAACGTGGCCACCACCAATGGCGACATGGTCAGCGTGCGAGTTTCCGACACGGGTTCGGGCATTGCCCCCGAACACATTCAGCGCATTTACGATCCATTTTTCACCACCAAGACCGCACCCAAAGAGGGTCAAAAGCGCGGAACCGGGCTGGGGCTTTCCGTCACGTACGGAATTATCCAGGAGCATGCGGGCAAGATTCGGGTCGAAAGCAATCCGGGATCCGGGACAACCTTTGCTCTGGACTTTCCCTTGAGCAGGAAGGGAGTTCATGTCTGAAGCAGCAGTCATTACGAGCGGCACGGTGAACGGCAATCCGTCGTCGACAGGGTCGGTGCTCATCATTGACGATGAGGCGGAGATTCGCGAGTCTCTGCAGACGCTGCTCGAGATGGAAGGCTTCGAAGTCGAGACTGCGATCACGGGCGAAGATGGTCTTTCGCAAATGGCAGACCGCCCGTTTGACCTGGTGCTGCTCGATCTGACCTTGCCCGGCCGCAACGGGATGGAAATTCTGTCCGAGATTCGTTCCCACGACTCGCGCCTGCCCGTCATCATGATTACCGCCTATGGCACGGTGGAGAATGCGGTGCGCGCCATGCAGTCGGGTGCGGCGAATTTCGTGCAGAAGCCCTGGGACAACGAAAAACTTCTGGCCGATGTGCGCGCCGCGGTCGGCTGGCGCCGCGCCGAAGAAGAAAACGTCCAGCTCAAGCGGGCGCTCAAGCAGCGCTACAACTTCGAAAATATCGTGGGCAAGAGCGAGCCCATGCTGAAGATTTTCGATCTGGTCGCGCAGGTCGCGAACAGCCGCTCGACGGTGCTCTTGCAGGGCGAGAGCGGGACCGGCAAGGAAGTGATCGCGAAAGCGATTCACTTGAACTCTCCGCGGCGCGATAAACCTTTCGTTCCGGTCAATACCGGCTCCATGCCGACGGATTTGCTGGAATCGACTCTGTTCGGCCACGTCAAGGGAGCGTTCACCAGCGCCATCGCTTCGAAGAAAGGCCTGTTCGAAGTCGCCGATAAAGGCACGCTCTTTCTGGACGAGATCGCCACGATGGGCCTGGAGACCCAGGCCAAAATCCTGCGCGTACTGCAGGATCGCCGCTTCATGCATCTGGGCGGAATTTCGGAACTCCAGGTGGACGTGCGCATCATCGCCGCTACCAACATCGACTTGCGCCATATGGTGCGCGAAGGCCGCTTCCGCGAGGATCTTTTCTATCGCCTGAACGTCATCACCGTCGAACTTCCGCCGCTGCGCCAGCGCAAGGAAGATATTCCGCTGTTGGTGGAATTCTTTCTGAAGAAGTACGCCGAAGAAAATGGACGCCCTGCGCCGCGCATCACTCCGGAAGCGCTGCGTCCGCTGATGGCCTACTCCTGGCCGGGCAACGTGCGCGAACTGGAGAACGTGATTGAACGCGCGGTCGTGCTCTCTTCCGGGCCGGAGATCAGCATGGACCTGCTGCCCGATTCCATGATGGGACGCGGTTCCTCGCTCACGCTGCACGATCCGCCATCCGACGCGTCGCTATTCGAAATTGTCGAAGACGTGGAGCGTCGCGTCATCACCGACATGCTCGAACGCTGCAACTGGAACCAAACCGAAGCGGCCGAGCGCTTTCACGTGCCGCTCTCCACCCTGAACCAGAAAATCCGCCGGCTGAATATTGAGATTAAGAAGAAGGGGCGGATAGCTTAGAGCAGCTATGAGCTGTCAGCGGTCTGATGTTCACGGTTAACAGCTTCACAGCTCCTTCTCAGTTCTCAGGATTTCATCACCGCGAGTGCCCAGTCTCTTCATGACGTACGCAGTTCTCAGTTCGCGTTCGCCACTCATTCCGCGGACCACAGAATCCTCCGGCATACGCCGTCAGGACTGAGCGAACGCGACGGATCTTACGCTTAGTGTGAGAGCTGACGGCTGATAGCTGATAGCTTTCTCTGTTATAGTTCGATCAAGCCTGGTGCTTCGCGCCTGCGATCGCCTCGGCCTTCCGAATCGCATGGAACTGACTTCGCCCACGGAGTTCGCCAAGCAGAAAGTTCTGGCGGTTCAGGATTACACCGTGATGACGGCGCAGTCCGTGGCCAACCTGTTTCGCAAGCCGGTATATTTCGCGGACATGATCCAGCAGGCGGACCTGATCGGAGTGGGCTCTCTGCCGATCGTCGTGCTCACCGGTTTCTTCACCGGCGCGGTGCTGGCGGTGCAGAGCGCGAACACGTTGCAGCGCTTCGGTTCCATCACGCTGATCGGGCAATTGGTGTCGCTCTCGATGGTGCGCGAACTGGGCCCCGTGCTCACCGGCTTGATGGTGGCGGGGCGAAACGCGTCTGGGATGGCCAGCGAACTCGGCTCCATGGTGGTAACCGAACAGATCGATGCCATGCGTGCCCTGGGCACCGACCCCATGAAAAAGCTGGTTGCGCCGCGGGTAGTGGCCACGGTTTTCATGTTGTTTTTCCTGACCATCCTCTCGGACTTCGTCGGTCTGGCCGGCGGATTATTTGTGTCCAAGATTCTTCTCAACCTCGACGCCCGCCAGTACTGGAGCAATGCCTGGCAGTCGCTGGTGTTTCAGGACGTCTTCATGGGGCTGGTAAAGCCGGTCATGTTCGGCTTCATCATCTCGACCGTGGGCTGCTACTACGGCATGACGGCCCGCGGAGGCACGCAGGGAGTAGGCCGCGCGACCACGCAGGCCGTGGTGGCCGCCTCGGTTCTTGATTGTCGTGGTCGACCTTGTTTGTCACTCAATTCCTGATGAACGTGCTGTCGTACAAATAGCCGCATGTCCGCGCCCACCTTGCCTCTCGACTCCGCTTCTGAACGTCGGGCACGATTCCGCCGCTCACGCCATCGAGTTCCAGGATGTGCATCTTGCATTCGAGGAGAACCAGGTTCTGCGCGGAGTTTCGTTTCGTCTGCCGTTCGGCGAGACTAAAGCCTTGTTCGGGGTTGCCGGATCGGGCAAGAGTACGATCCTGAAACTTGCTTTGGGCTTGCTTAAGCCGGACTCCGGGCGAATCCTGGTGCTGGGCAACGACGTGACCCAGACGCGCGAGGAAGACTTATTCGCTTTGCGCGCCAAGGTCGGAATGGTGTTCCAGGAAAGCGCGCTGTTCGACTCGCTCACGGTCCGCGAGAACGTAGCTTATCGGCTGATTGAAGAACACGGGGTTGAGACCGCGGAAATTGAACAGCGCGTGCGCGAAGCGCTGCGGTTTGTCGAGTTAGAACAAACGATCGATAAGTTTCCTTCCGAGCTTTCTGGCGGCATGCGGCGGCGGGTGGCCATCGCGCGGGCTATCATTACGCAGCCCGAAGTGATCCTCTACGACTCGCCTACGGGCGGTCTCGATCCGGTCACTTCCAACACGATCATCGAATTGATTATGAAGCAGCGCGATGTCTACAAAACCAGTTCCTTGCTGGTGACACATCGCCTGCAGGACGCCTTCACCATGGCTACGCATCAGTTCGACCCGCAGACCAACCAGATGCGTGCGCTGCCGCGTGGGCAATATTGCGATGTTCCAATGAGTTTCCTGGTACTTCGCGATGGCAAAGTCATCTTCGATGGCGACGTGCGGCAACTGGCGCATACCCAGGACGAGTACATCCGGGAATATATCTCCTAGCGACAACCTGGGAAGCGCCAATCGCCTGACGCACTCCATAACCCAGGCGTCGGTAGAGACGACGTCGTTAGAGAAAAGACAAATCCATTTGGGAACAATCAACCGGCTGAAGTAAAGCGTGCCAGTGCCTGCAGCTTCCCTGCTGCTGCCCCAGAATCGATTGATTGCGCGGCAAGCGGGACTGCATCCGCAATGCGATCCGCCCTACCGGCAGCCACCAACGCAGCCGCAGAATTGAGCAGCACCACGTCGCGTCGCGGCGACTTTTCCCCGCCAAGAACGGCGCGAATAATGGCAGCATTTTCCCTGGCATCGCCGCCGGAAATTTCCTGCAGCGGGGCGCGAACCATACCGAACTCTTCGGGTTCCACTTCGTAGGATCGCACCGAGCCCTCGCGAGCCTCAGCCACGCGCGTTGGGCCGGTGATTGTGATTTCATCGAGGCCGTCGAGTCCATGCACAACCAGGGCGCGATGCAGGCCCAGCATGCTGAGAGCTTCGGCCAGTTTCTCGACAAGATCCAGCGAATACACTCCCACCACTTGCCCGGACGCCCGCGCCGGATTGGTCAGCGGGCCGAGAAGATTGAACATGGTGCGCATGCGCAGCTCGCGCCGCACCGTTTGTACTTGTTTCATGGCAGGATGCAGATTCGGCGCGTATAAAAAACAAATGCCGACCTCGCGCAGGCATTGCGCGCCACGCTCCGGCGAAAGCTGAATATTCACACCCAGCGCTTCGACGACATCGGCCGATCCGCATTTCGAACTGATGCTGCGATTGCCGTGTTTGGCCACGCGGACGCCTGCACCAGCTGTCACCAGCGCGGTTGCCGTGGAAATGTTGAAGGTGCCGCTGGCGTCGCCCCCAGTGCCGCTGGTGTCGACTAAGGATTTTTCCGCCAGAGCATCGCGGCCCGTCCCGCTCACAGCGAGCGCTTCAGTCCCGCGAATCGGCAACGGCGCCGCCGCTGCGCGAATCGCCTCGGCAAAGCCCACGATCTCCTCGACGGTTTCACCTTTCATGCGCAGAGCGATCAGCAGCGCGGCAATCTGCGCGTCGCTGCCTTTGCCCCCCAGCACCTCCGCCATCACAGCCCGGGCCTCGGCGCGATCGAGCGATCGAGCGTGGTTGGCAATACGATGAAGGGCGTCAAGGATCATTGTTTGAGTCGAAGCAGTCAAGCCGAAGCCGTCAGGCGAATTGTACGGCATGAGCGAACTTCAGCGTGATTCCGAGGTTGGACTACTCGCGACGGCTGGCTGCCTTAATCGTTCCGCGAAATATTCGCGCCAGTTTTCCGGCAGAGCGGCCGTGTGAACGGCCTTCCGAAGCAGATCCTGATTATATTTTTCCCGCACAAAGAGGCGATTCATTTCAGCGATCGTAATTCCATCCTGGTTGCGAGTAAGCAATTGGAAAGCATCTTCCGCTGCGGCCACCCCTTCCTGTTCGACCGAAAGATAAAAGCCGCTGCGGCCGCTCCACAGAAAGCGGTCGATCATGTCATCGCGCTGAAACTTTGCAGCCAATTTGTAGCATGGAGTCCGCGGCTGGCGGACCATCACGATCGACGAACCAATCTGCAAGCGGTCGCCGACGTGCAGTTCATCTTCCGAGAGCCCCGAGGTCGTAAAGTTTTCACCAAACATGCCCCACGGCAGATCAGAGCCGGGGATCTCTTGCCGCCAAAAAGAATAATGTTCAGAGGGATAGGCGTAAACCGCCTTGTAGATACCACCGTGGACGCTGAGATCGGCCTGCCGGTCGCCGTCCAAATTCAAACTTCGTAACTGCGCCGGCCCCGATATTGGCGGCTTTGAAGATGCCGGTATTGATCGTCTTCCCGTTGTAAACCACAAGCCGCGGACGCCCAACGTTCAGCGAAATAAGCCTCACTGTGGAAACCTCCTTACGTCTAAACCCTAGAGCGAAGATCCGGTGTTCGTTTGGATGTGTTCGTTTGGATGTGCAGGCCGCGCAGAAAGTCGCAGACCTCGATCAAGAGCGGGTCAATGTTTGCCCTAATTCCATGCCCTTCTATAGAATTAAAAGTTTGCTGCCACAATGCGTCGCCGCAAGCAGATTCCTTCCGATTGTTACTGACGAGCTTTATCTATGAAAATCCACGAGTATCAGGCAAAAGCAATTCTTAAGAAGTACGGCGTAAGCGTGCCGCGCGGGGCGATGGCCACCTCGCAGGATGAGGCTGAGGCAGTCGCCAGGGAATTGTTTAATTCGGGCGCGAGCGGAGTGGTGGTCAAGGCGCAAATCCACGCCGGGGGCCGGGGCAAGGGCGGTGGCGTGAAAATTGCCAAATCGGTCAATGAAGCCGGCGTGTTAGCTTCCAAGATGCTGGGCATGAAACTGGTGACGCACCAGACCGGTCCCGAAGGCCGCATTGTGCGCCGACTGCTGATCGAAGAGACGCTCCCCATCGAGAAGGAACTTTATCTCGGCATTCTGGTGGACCGCGCCGAGGGCAAGCCGGTATTCATGGCGTCGGCAGCGGGCGGGATGGACATCGAGCAGGTCGCGGCGGAAAATCCGGATGCGATCTTAAAGCAGCACATCGATCCCGGTATGGGTCTGGAAGCGTTTCAGGCACGAAAGATCGCATTCAAACTCGGCCTGAAGCCGCAGCAGATCAATCCCGCCGTGCAGTTTCTCTCGAGTCTCTATAAGGCTTTTCTCGACACCGATTCTTCGCTGCTCGAGATCAATCCTTTTATCACCACGACCGATGGACGCCTGTTTGCTCTCGACGCCAAGATCACGTTCGACGACAACGCCTTGTTCCGCCACTCCGATCTGCGGGAGTTGCGCGACATTACCGAAGAAGATCCGCTGGAAGTGGAAGCGTCGAAGTACAGCTTGAACTACATCAAGCTCGATGGGAATGTCGGCTGCATGGTCAACGGAGCGGGCCTGGCGATGGCGACCATGGACATCATCAAATATTCCGGCGGGATGCCGGCCAACTTTTTCGATGTCGGCGGAGGCGCCAGTTCCGAACAAGTGGCGCATGCCTTCGAGATCCTGCTCAGTGATAAGAACGTGAAAGCCGTGTTAATCAATATCTTTGGCGGGATCCTACGTGTGGACACGTTGGCTACCGGCGTGGTCGAAGCCGCGCGCAAGACGAACATCAAGCTGCCGATCGTGTTGCGCCTCGAAGGAACCAATGTCGACGAAGGAAAGAAAATCCTGATGAACTCCGGATTCAACTTCGTTGTTGCCGACACCATGAAGGATGCAGCCGACCGAGTTGTCGCAGCAGCCCGAGGCACGGTCGGAGTAACCGAATGGCGTTAGACGCGCTTCACGTTGCTCCCATTTTGCGCTGTCATTCCGAGCGAAGCGAAGGATCTCGGTTTTGGTCGAAGCGACGACATAGGCGGCGCAGGCAAGGACCCAGGTCCCTCGCTTCGCTCGGGATGACAATACACTTGGGTTTAAATGATATTGGTTAGAAACAGCGGGGAATATTTATGGCAATCCTGGTCAATAAAAATACACGGGTGATCGTGCAAGGCCTGACCGGACGCGAAGGCACGTTTCATGCGAAGGCCAGCGCAGCTTACGGCACACAAATCGTTGGCGGCGTCACCCCGGGCAAGGGCGGCACCACGCACGAGGGCTGGCCGATTTTCAACACCATGCGCGAAGCCGTCGACAAGACCGGCGCCAACGCCACGGTAATCTTCGTTCCTCCGCCGTTCGCCGCCGACGCCATTATGGAAGCGGCCGACGCGGAAATTGATCTGATTGTCTGTATCACCGAGGGCATTCCCACACTCGACATGGTGAAGGCGTGGGAATTTCTGCAGAACCGCCGCTCGCGCCTGATCGGGCCGAATTGCCCGGGAATTATTTCGCCCGGCAAATGCAAAATCGGAATCATGCCGGCTTCCATTCACAAAGAAGGATCGATTGGCATCGTCTCGCGCTCGGGCACGTTAACTTACGAGGCGGTGCATCAACTCACGCAGCGCGGCATTGGACAATCGACCGCCATCGGCATTGGCGGAGATCCGATTATCGGTACGAATTTCATCGATGCTCTGGACTTGTTCAACCGCGATCCTGAGACCGAAGCCGTCATCATGATCGGAGAAATCGGCGGCAACGCCGAGGAAAGCGCCGCGGAGTTTGTGAAGACTCACATGAAGAAGCCGGTCGTAGGCTTCATCGCCGGGCAGACCGCGCCTCCGGGACGCCGCATGGGGCACGCGGGAGCGATCATCTCCGGCGGCAAAGGTACCGCCGCGGAAAAGATGAAAGCGCTGGAAGCGGCTGGGATTCGCGTAGCCAAGTCTCCTGCGGCGATCGGCGAGACGCTGGCGGCTGCGCTCGGAGTGAACGTCTAGTTTCCAGTCCCAGTGTCGAGGGAAAGCAGATTCCTCGCTTCGCTCGGAATGACAAACCTTTTTGGGGAATAACTGATTCGATAAATCCAGGCCGATAATCACGCCAACGACCAAGGACCAACAAGCCGACTTATGAAAACTCTGCAACGCACCTTCACCATCGTTAAACCCGACGCCGTCCGCAAGAATGCCGTGGGCGACATCATCGAGCAATTCGAGAAAAATGGCTTCCGCATTCTCGCCATGAAGATGCTGGAAATCTCCAAGCATCAAGCCGAGCAGTTCTACGCCGTGCATGCCGCCCGGCCATTTTTCAACACCCTCACCGACTTCATGTCGAGCGGCCCGATCGTGGTGCTGGCCCTGGAAAAAGAAAACGCCATTGCCGATCTGCGCAAGCTCATGGGCGCGACCAACCCGGCTAACGCCGAGGAAGGCACTATCCGCAAAAAGTGGGCAACCAACATCGAGCACAACGCGATTCATGGTTCCGACGCGGAAGATACGGCACGCTTCGAACTAAGTTTCTTTTTCGCTGGATACGAACTAGCGCAGTAATCGTAGCGCCGCCGTCCCGGCGGCCCACGGTGCGGGCGAACGCCCGCAGGCAACCGCCGCCGAAATAAAGGGGATGCCAGTACTCGAGGAGTTGTCCCATGCCGGTAGTGCTTTACAGACAAACGCGGGCGGGGGCGCCCGCGCCACATAAACTACCCCAGCGGCTCGAACAAATGCCCTTCCACCCGGTCGGCAATCTTGGGCAAATCTTTCCGGGCGTGCTGCAGAAAATGCGGCGCGCCTCGGTGCGCCTCTAGTGCGGCGTCATCTTTGTACTGTTCGTAGATGAAGAAGCGGCGCGGCTCTGTCTTATGCCGATGCACCTGGTACATGGCACATCCCGGCTCTTTGCGGGACTGTTCGGTCAACTTTTCAAAAAGCGCGGTAACTTCGGCCTCATGCCCCACTTTCGCCATCCAGGTCACTGCCAATACCACCATCGTTTCACTCCTCCCCGCTAGCTGGTCGTTCGGGGAAGCAATTCTAGGCTTTTTTCGCGGCCATCTTCAACTCCGAAACAAATTCATCGACGAGGATCGTATGGCTGCGGTCTGGGCCGGTCGAAATCATGCCAACCTTCGCTCCGGCCTCTTTCTCGACGAATGCCAAATATTCCCGCGCCGCCTTTGGCAACTTTGAATATTCCGTGATGCCTTCCGTCGAAGTGCGCCAGCCCGGCAGCTTTTTATAAACGCACTCGATCTTGTCGTACTCGCTGGCCTGTGCGGGCGCGTCACTCGCATTCTTACCGTCGATTTTGTATCCGACGCAGACGGGAATCTCGGCGAGTTCATCCAGTACGTCAAGCTTCGTGACCACCAGCCACGAGGTGCCATTGATCATCCCCGAATAGCGCAGCAGGGGCAGGTCGAGCCATCCCGTGCGCCGCGGACGCCCCGTCACCGCGCCGTATTCATTGCCGCGTTTGCGCAGATTGTCCCCCGCCGCGCCCTTGTCTTCGCTGGGGAACGGGCCTTCGCCCACGCGAGTACAGTAGGCCTTGGTGATTGCGATGACGGAATTGATGGCATTGGGCGCGACGCCAGTGCCAATGACTGCGCCGCCAGAAGTCGCGCTGGAAGACGTGACAAAGGGATAGGTCCCGTGGTCGATGTCGAGCATGGTTCCCTGCGCGCCTTCAAACAGAATCGATTCCCCTTTATTCAGCGCCTGATTGAGCAGCACCGCCGTGTCGCATACGAAGGGCGCGATTTTCTCCGCCGCTTGCGCGTACTCGGTATACATCTTGTCGGCATCGAGCGGTTCGGTGTTGAAGAGCGCGTGCGCAATCATGTTCTTCTCGCGCACCGCATTCTCGATATGTGTTTTTAGAAGTTGAAGATCGAGCAGATCCGCAACACGCAGCCCACGTCGTCCCATCTTGTCTTCATAGGCGGGGCCAATGCCGCGCGACGTGGTCCCAATCTTGACTCGTCCCGGCGCATTCTCCGCCGCCAGTTCAATCATGCGATGATACGGCAGGATCACATGGGCGCGGTTGGAAACAAAAAGATGCCCGTCGATGCTGCACTCCCGCCTCGCGCAGGGCGCCGGCTTCTTTCAAGAACGCCAGCGGATCGAGAACTACGCCGTTGCCAATCACGCTGCGGCAACCGTCGCGCAGCACGCCGCACGGAACCAGCTGCAGAATAAACTTTTTGCCGCGGATGATGACCGTGTGGCCGGCATTGTGTCCCCCGGCATAGCGGGCCACCACCGAGAAGTTCTCCGACAACACGTCGACGATCTTCCCTTTGCCCTCATCGCCCCATTGGGCGCCCACGATCACCGCTGTCCTGCCTTTTTTCAATGCCAGCTCCGTCAGGAAGATTCATGCACGCAGATGCCTGCGCTCGCGCCCGGGTCGCACACTCTTTGCCCGCAAGGACTAATTCATCAAAAATTACTGGGGATCGGAGCGGAGAAGACGTGTACGAGTTATCTTATCGTTTCCCTGCGGTGAATAGCAACGCGTAGCACTACGGGGTGGACGCACGACCTACGGAGTGTCATTCTGAGCGCAGCCGCTTTTCAGGCGGAGTGAAGGATCTCGCGCGTGGACTGCCTTGCCATGAAGTTCCTCTGCCTGATACCGCTGTGTTCATGATGAAGCCTCAAGTATGATCAACTAAGAAGTTCCGACCAGCCCGATGCCGAAGTTCGAAAAACACATTTTCATCTGCGGAAACCAGCGCCCCGCGGGCCATCCCCGCGGATGCTGCGACCCCCAGGCGGAGGCCAAATTACAAAAACTCTTCAAGCAAAAGCTAGCCGAGCGGGGACTGAAGGGAAAAGTTCGCGCCAATCAATCCGGCTGCCTCGATCAGTGCGAACACGGCCCGAACCTGGTGATCTACCCGGATGCGGTCTGGTACGGACACGTCACCGAAGCCGATGTCGAGGAGATTATCGAATCGCACATCCTCGGCGGCAAGCCAGTCGAGCGTCTCCGCCTGGCGGATTCCTGCCTGAACACCCCAACCTGCGAACACCGCAAACCAAGAATGTAAATTCGCCACGGAGTAGCGCCGACAGCGCCAAAGCAATGCAAGTCTGGTAGGCGCGGCAGGATTCGAACCTGCAACCGCCGGATTAGAAATCCGATGCTCTATCCGTTTGAGCTACGCGCCCGTATCGGCAAAAGTCATTCTAACCGCAACCGGCGTGATCCCAAACCACGCTTCGCTTGGAGCGCGATGAAAAACCACCCTTTCCCTGTGTTAAAGATCAACGGCAATTTGCGCTTCAAGAAAGATGATGTTGCTTCGTGGTTGGCAAGGCTGCCAGAGCGGAAGGCCGCGTGACCGGATCAACAGGATCAAGAAAGAGAAGCGCAACCAACCTTGTCAACCTTGCGGCGAGATATTACGCACCTTGGTTGTGGGCCGCGCACTAGTTGACCGGGCATGTGCAGCTCCTGCGCCCCCATTTTCAAAAGCATCATTCAGTTCGAGAACAAGACGCAGGAATTTATCGGAGTCTTTTTCTTCCACTATCGACGCGCATAGAGCCAACATGCGCTCGGTCATGTGAGGGGTTATCATAATCAACACCTTGGGAAACGTCTGAGATTTGAGCGGAAAGGAACGACAACGACGTTGATGATTATGATGACACGAGAAGTCGTTTCTTGCAAGGGTTTTCCTGTAGGGGTTTCACTGTAGGGAGTACGCTCTTTCCTGTATACTTTGGACGTCGAGTCACTAACAACTCGCAAACGAGGGAAGAGGGCAGCTCGGAGCGGATACAGCAACCCGTAATCTGCCTGGGTTGTGGCGCAGCTACGGTAAACCCCTATCTGCTGGCAAGCGACAATGAGCTAACGTGAAACAAAGGTCGTGTGCTAATGATTGCAAACTCCGAGGAAAGAGTTAATTTTCCGTCCGAGCGAAACGGAAAGGTCATAGCCGAGGATCTCGCACAAGAGTGTGACCATATTCACCGAAACGAGGTTAGCCGAGCTTGCTTTCCGTCCCAACGGAGCGCAAGCAGAGCACGAGCCCGGCTAACCCATTGAAAAGATGGTGGGCGCTATAGGATTCGAACCTATGACTTCCACCGTGTGAGGATGGCACTCTACCGCTGAGTTAAGCGCCCCGCGAGAGTCATTTCATTCAAACATTTGCCCGCGGATTATGCAACTTGCGGTAGCTCAGCGAAGCCTGGGCGCAGCCAAAGCACCGCCAAAGGTGTCTGCTTGTACTTCCAGGATTTCGCGGCGGAGATCAGCCGTGGTAGCCTAATCGGCGGCGGGCGCTGGATACGGATTTCGAGCACGGCGCTCTGGCTGGTTCTTCCCCGTTCGTATGGTGCGCGACCCAAAACCGTCCCGGCAGCCCCTATCTCCCTCATCCGCAGGGAGTTCGCCAGCCTCCGCCGAGCCGCAGAAAGCGAAACTTTTGGGCCACGATGGGGTTGAAACTAATGTGAGCACTGCCGCATTGGATCGGGGCATGCTGATGGCTGCGACAGCGCCGCAGGCTCCCGCTTCGTTGTCGTCAGCGGCTGGCGGCGGAGATTCCGATGCCGAGATTATGCTGCGCGTCAAGGCAGGCGATCAGCCCGCTTTTGACTATCTGGTGCAGAAATATCGCCGTCCTATCGTGAGTTTCATGTATCGCATGGCGCGCAACACGGCGGCCGCCGAAGATCTGGCGCAGGAAGTTTTCTTGCGGGTGTATCGCTCGCGCGCCAGCTATGAGGCGAGCGCTAAATTTACCACCTGGCTGTATCGTATCGCGACGAACCTCGCGGTGAATCATGCGCGCGATACGCGCCACGAGCGTCCCGAGGTTACGGTCAGCCTCGACGAGCCGGATGAAGAGACCGGCACGACGCTCGAGTTGCCCGACGGTACGTTGACCGCCGAACAAGCCATGGTGCGCCGCGAACGAATGTTGGCGATTCGCAGTAAAGTAGAAGCGCTGCCGGAGCAGCAGAAGTTAGCGGTGATCATGCACAAGTATCAGCAGATGGACTATAAGCAGATTGCGGATGTTTTGAAGAAGAGCGAGTCGGCGACCAAGTCGTTGCTCTTCCGGGCTTATGAGACTTTGCGGGAACAGTTAAAAGAATTTGTTTAGCGGTTGATTGTTTCTTTGTGAGTGGCATTGGCGAAAAAGAATTAAGGGGAAGTGGTTATGAAATGCGATGAGGTTCGGGAACGGATGCCCGAGGTAGCGGCTGGATTCAGCCAGCCCACAATGGACGAAGGCCAGCATCTGGAAGGTTGCGGCCAGTGTGCGGAACAATTGAAAGCAATGCGCTCTACCATGGCGGTGCTCGACGAATGGCGGGCTCCGGAGCCGTCCCAGTATTTCGACGTGCGCCTGCAGGCCCGATTGCGCGAAGAGATGAGGCGCGAGGAAATGGCCAAGCAGGCGCGCTGGTTCCACTGGTTCCGGCGGCCGGTATTGGCAGCGGCGCTGACGGTGCTGCTGGGGGTTGGCGCGGGCGTGTTCTTTACCCGAAAGAGCGGGATTACCAATCACGGGCAGGAAGCTTCCATCTCCATCACTGCACCGCCGGGCACGGCGGTAGGCGATCTGCAGACGCTGGAAAATAATCACGAGATGTACTCGGATTTCGAGTTGCTCGATGATCTCGATCTGCAGCAGAATGTCGAGGCGAATCCGTAGACGGTTCGCGAACGATTGTCATCGGAACGATTGTTCTCAGAACGATTGTTGTCAGAACGGGGCGAAGTGTAAGGCGGGGGAAATGCGGCAGGTAAGATACAGAGTAGATCGGCTGGCGACCGCCGGTTTGGCGATCGCTCTATCTATTTCCTCGGCGATCGCTCTGTCAATTTCCTCGCATGCTGCCTCCTCGCATAGTGCGGCTGGCATCGGCGCTTTTCGCGCGCCTCAGCAAAGGCGTGCCGCTGCCGCGGCTCCGCCGCAACGGCCACAGGCACCGCGGCAACCGCAGGGATCTCCACCGGTTCGTGGCCACGCCGGCGACTGGCTTCGCCGATACAAAGACTTGTCTCCGGAAGAACAGGAACGCGCGTTGCAGAACGATCCCGCGTTCCGCAGCTTGCCTCCGGAGAGACAGCAGCGGCTGCGCCAGCGATTGCAGCACTTTTCCACCCTGCCCCCGCAACAGCAATTGCGCATGCTGAACCGCATGGAGACTTGGGAACATCTCACTCCCGAGCAAAAACAACAGGCGCGGCAAATCTTTCGCCAAATGCGGCAACTCCCGCCCGATCGTCAGCGCATCGTCATGACAGCCGTGCGCGATCTTAGGGCGATGCCGCCCGATCAGCGCGAGGCCGTCATCAACTCCGATCGCTTCAAAAGCATGTTCTCCGACCAGGAGCGCGAGATGATGCGCGGCGCCACCCGCCTACCGCTCGCTCCAGCCGAAGGCGCAGAAAACGGCCCGCAAGAGTAACGCCCGCCTATGCCCTCAGCAGATTCCGCGCGATGAAGAACGCATTCGCGGGACGCTCTCCCAGCCGCCGCATAAAGTATGGATACCACTCCGTGCCGAAGGGAATATAGACGCGCATGCGCCAGCCCTCGCGCACCAGGCTCTGCTGCAGGTCCCGCCGGATTCCGTAGAGCATCTGGAATTCAAACGAATCCCGCGCAATCTTTTCCCGCGTAGCAAACGCCTGAGCCTCGCGAATAATCTTCTCGTCATGCGTCGCCAGGCCGTGATAGATGCCGCTCTTCATCAGAATCTTCATCAGCTTGACGTAGTTCGCATCCACGTCAGCCTTGCTTTCAAAAGCGATGCTCGCCGGCTCCTTGTAAGCGCCCTTGCACAGCCGGATGCGAATCCCCTCCGCCAACAGTTTCCCGACATCGCTCTCGCTTCGCTTCAGATACGACTGAATCACCGTTCCAACGCTGTTCTGGTTCCCCGGCATGCGGTGCAGTTCGTGAACGAAGTCCAGAGTGCGCTGGGTATAAGGAGAGCCTTCCATGTCGACGCGCACAAATCCCGGCGGCTGCATAGAGGCCGCCCTGGCCACCAGGCCCGAGACCAGGTCGCGGGCCATCTTCTCATCGATATCCAATCCCATGTGCGTCAGCTTCAGGCTGATATTGGCATTCAACTGGTTGGCCACGATCGCATCGAGAATCTCGTGATAGAGCTGCGCGCTGTGGCGGGCTTCGTTGGGATTGGTAACGTTCTCGCCCAGGTTGTCGATGCTCACGCTCATCCCCGCGCGGTTGACGGTCTGGGTGACGCGAACCGCATCGGCGATTTCCGTGCCCGCCACGAAGCGGCCTGATACGCGGTGACCGATTGCGGACCGCTCAGCAAAATCACGGAGAAAACGATTTTCAGAAAGCTGGACGAAGAACGCCCTTAGCATGAAATACCTGCCAGGGCGGGAAGAATGAATGAAGGAATGCCGGTAGTTCGTAGGAAGACCACAGAAATTTGTATCACAAACCGACCAAGCAGCCGGGATCCAAAAGTTACAGTTGGTGCCTCACTTCCCGCATCCTTTGCGAGAAGTGGGAATTTTTTTCCAGTACCGTTACGACGTCGTGGATTGGAATTACTTACCCTGCTCTTCCAGGAATTTCTCTACTTCCATGGCCGCCATGCAACCCGTGCCCGCGGCGGTTATGGCCTGGCGATAACGGCGATCCTGCACGTCCCCGCACGCGTAAACTCCGTGCACGCGGGTGAACACATAGTTGTGAGTCTTAAGATATCCGTCGGGATCGGTGTCGAGCTGGCCGGCAAACATCTTCGCATTCGGCTCGTGACCGATGCCGAGAAACAGCGCGCTCGTGTGGAAATCCCAGACCCGGCCGGTCTTCACATCGCGCAGCTTGAGCCCAGTGACTTCCTTGTGGTGAATGTCGTAAACGTCTTCCACCACCGTGTTGGGCAGGAACTTAATTTTGTCGTGATGCTGCGCCCGCTCCAGCATGATCTTCGACGCGCGAAACACATCGCGGCGATGAATCACCGTCACTTTGGTCGCGAAGCGCGTAAGAAAGAGAGCTTCCTCCATCGCGGAATCTCCGCCCCCGATCACCACGATCTCCTTCCCCGAAAAAAAGAAGCCGTCGCAGGTCGCGCACGATGAAACTCCGTGGCCAATGAGTTGCTGCTCGTGCGGCAACCCCAGCCAGCGCGCCGAAGCCCCACTGGCGATAATCAAAGTCTGCGCGTGGACTTGATGCACGCCCAAATGCAGCAGAAACGGCCGCTTGCTCAGGTCGGCGCTGGTCAGATGCGCCATGCGGTATTCCGCGCCAAATCGTTCGGCCTGCTTCCGCATGTTCTCGACCAGTTGGGGGCCCAGGATTCCATCCGGGAACCCGGGAAAGTTTTCGACCAGCGTGGTCATCGAAAGCTGTCCCCCTGGCTCATGCCCTTCGACAACCAGCGGCTTCAGGTTAGCCCGCGCCGTGTAGAGAGCGGCAGTATGCCCGGAGCATCCCGACCCGATAATGACTACGTCGCGAGTTTCGCTCATGAATAGTGGTGTAGCAGCAGATTAGATGGCTAATTTAAGTTTTTGATGCAAGGCGCTCATCCAGTCGAAAAAACAGAAGAGCAGAAACACCGGATTCACTTCTTCTCCTGAACCGGTTTCGCCATGGTCCCTTTGACTTTTGTAGAAGGCTTCGGCTTAGACTCAGCTTTGGATTCTCCGCTGATTTTCGCCAACTCCTCGGGCACAATTATTTTCACGCCCAACAGCGCGCGATAGTTCGCCAGCACGTCCGACGCGCCGCGGAAGAGCGGCTCATACGCGCTCTGGTCGGGGACCGGACCGCCTTCGGTCGCCAAGCATCGCGCCAGCGCTACCGACGATTTGCCGAACCGTTCCAGCCGTACCCGGCTGGCCGGCGTGTTCGACCCAAGCATCGCCTCGGAACTGGTAACTGACGACGCGCTGTCTTCCAGCGACACCTGAATCAGATCCTTGGGATCGCGCACATGCAGCACCAGCGTTTCCACCATATTCTGTCCGTCGTTGCTGAACGAATACTGTACGCTGGAAAAAAGAGCCTGCACGGAAAATTCGCGGCGAATCCGAACATAGCTCGCCACGGACTTTTCGTCCGCAAAGTGCGTACTCGATCCCGGCTGCAGGATGTTTGGCATGTCGCTCAGCGTCGAGCGCCCGCGGGAAACTTCGAAATCGGCGCCGAATAATGGTTGCTTCGGAACTCTCGCCAAGGCCGCCGCGATTTCCTTCTGCTCTTCGGCGGAAGGCGAGCACACGTTCAGCATGTTGACCTTCACTTGGGGCTGCTGACTTGAAGGCGCATTGCCCGCCGGTTCCTGAGCTAAAACCTGGGCAGACGCCAGCGCGAGAGTAATCCAGAGTGGGGAAACAAGAATCCTGTGCACGGCGGAATTCTAAATGAGAATGCCCCGAATTCTAAATCCCAAACTCATCGAAGTTCGCGGGACTCTCCTGGAACGTCGTAAAATCAACTCATGGCAAATTTGACTCTGGTCTATGGCATGAGGCTGCTGCCGTCCGAGGACGTGATTGAAGTGGGGGAGGCTCCCGTAAAGCTCGCCAATGGCCGGGAAGCCCACGTGACGATGCATGTGCTCGAAGGCAGCAAGGAAGAGATCGAAAAGCAACTGCGCACCAGCCTGGAAGCGTTCTTCGACCTCTATCCTGAAATCTGATTGCAGGTGGCGGTCGCAATTTCGGCGGTTGGCTCTTGGCTCTTGGCTTTTGGCCTTTAGCTAAAAGCTAAGAGCCAAAAGCTAAGAGCTAAAAGCTAATTCTCATGCAATGGTCCTACCCAGAATTGCGGCTCCGGCTGATCAAGGCCGAATTGTGGCCCGAAGGCCGCATGGCGCGGATCGCGTGGTACCTATTCGGAATGGCCGCCGTTCTGTTCGTTCTGCGAAAGCTGTTGGGTCTGTTCGGCTCCTCGTGGGGACAATATCTGAGCGGTTGGGTTGAGTTTCTTGTCTTCGTCGCGGCAGTCCTGTTTTCCATTCTTGCCTTCCGGTGGCTGAAAAGAAGAATCCTGTGGCGGCTGCGCAACCGGCTGATCGTGACCTATGTCTTCATTGGCGTAATCCCAGTGATCTTGCTGCTGGCGATGGCGGGTTTCTCCTTGTTTCTATTTGCCGGACAGTTCGCCAGCTATGTAGTGATTTCCGAACTCAACGCTCAACTGCGAAGCGTCGAGGCGGTGAATGCCGCCATCAGCAACGAATTAGCCGCAAGCCTGGCGCGCGGAAACAATCCCACCGCAGAGTCCCTGTCAGGCTTGAAAAAACGTGACCGCGCGTGGAGACACCGGCAAGTCCGGGCTTGGCACGGAACTAAGGCTCTGCCCCTTTCCAGCGATGCCCCTGCCACATCCCAATTCTCTTATCCTGCCTTCTTTGCCAAGAACGATAATGAATACGCCATAGCCCTGCGCGAGGGGAAACCGTTTCACGAGATCGTGAGCGACCAGGGGAAACTATACCTTCGCGTCGTTTCGGTACTCCCCGTTCGCGACAATTCCCTGACCGTGGTTACGAGCGAACCGCTCGATCAGGATCTGATAGGGAAAATCGCCGCAGACCTGGGGGAAATTACTCTTTATGTGGGTGCCGCGCCTGTCGCCTCGCCCGGGCAGGTCAATCCTGCTGGCGAGAAAGACTCCGGCCCAAAGACAACTTTTTCTTTTAACGCGAATAACAAGAATGGTGTGGGTGTTACTCAGAGCTCGGGTGGGCGGAGCGGCACTGAGGCCCTGCCTCCGACGTTCACGGTCGGTGCCAGCCCGGAGCCCGTGAATTTTCTGGATCAGGAAATCCCCTTCGTTACCCCTCTTCAGGCTGTCGATTGGAATACAGGCTCGACCGAACGGCGGAGCTCGTTGCTGAGAGTCAGAACCAGGCCCTCCAAGCTCTATGGACATTTATTTGCGGCTCTCGGCGAATTTGCCGGGTTAGTGGTGGATGCCCTGATCGCGGTAGGAATTTTCTTCGCCATCATCGAATTCATCGCCCTCGTCATCGGCACCCGTATGACGCGCACGGTCACGGCCGCCGTGGCGCAACTGCACGACGCGACCAAACACGTCGATCGCGGCGACTTCAGCCATCGCATCCCAGTCACCTCGAACGATCAACTCGCGGACTTAGCGCGGTCCTTCAATTCGATGACCGCTTCCATCGAGAAGCTGATCCAGGAGCAGAAGGAAAAACAGCGTCTGGAGAACGAACTCGTCATCGCGCAGGAAGTGCAGGCGCAGCTATTCCCGCGTCAGGTTTCGGAACTGGAGTCGTTGGAGGTCCATGGATTCTGCCGCCCCGCGCGCACCGTCAGCGGCGATTATTACGACTTTCTGACCGCCAGCTCTCACAAACTGATTCTCGCGGTTGGCGACATCAGCGGCAAAGGCATCTCCGCCGCCCTATTGATGGCCACCATCCATTCTGCCGTCCGCGCCTATAGTGTGGAGAATCTTCCCCAGATGCGCGAACCGGTGGCCGTGGGCGCGGTGGCCGGCTCAGGCCGCATCATGGCGTCCTGGCCTGAGGGCGTCGAGGTTTCTCCCGGAGCCTTGCTCAGCCTGCTCAATCACCAACTCTACGAAAGCACTCCGCCGGAAAAGTACGCCACTCTTTTCCTGGGAATCTACGACGGACGCTCCCACCACCTCACTTACAGTAATGGCGGACATCTTCCTCCGATTCTGATCAGCAAAAACGGCACCATCCGCAGGCTCGAGGCCGGTGGCACGGTCGTCGGCCTGTTCGACAACATGACCTACGAAGAGGGCTCAGTAGAAATGCATCCCGGAGAAATCTTCCTGGCCTACAGCGACGGCGTCACCGAGCCGGAGAACGATTTCGGCGAATTCGGCGAGCACCGCCTGATCGATCTGGTCCGCGACAATCGCGACTTGCCTCTACCCCAAATCAGCCAGATCGTAACCATGGCAGTCGATGACTGGATCGGCGACAATGAACAGCCCGACGACGTGACTCTTGTCCTGGCCCGCGCCAGATAGTGCGCGTAGGACGGGATGTTTTGTGTGGGACCGCGTCTATGACCCAGTCGGCCGCCTGAAAGGCCGCTTCGAGGCGCATCCTCAAATATTCAGATCTTCTGCCGCTTCCACCGCCCCTGTCGAAACAAAATCGCGCTGGCCCCCGCAATCGCTCCCTCCGCCACCACGATCGCCCAAAACGCTCCCTTCGACTGCATCTGCATCCGAATCGCCAGCCAATAAGCCAGCGGAATCTCCAATACCCAGAACCCAAACAAATTAACAATCGTCGGCGTCACGGTATCCCCCGCGCCGTTGAACGCCTGCAGCATCACCATGCCATACGCATATCCAATATTCCCGCAACTCACAATCCGCAAACACGACGCCGCCAAGGGCAACACCGCGGCGTCATGCGTAAACAACCGCACCACCGGCTCCGCAAACAAAACGAACAGCACTCCCACCGTCCCCAGAAAAATCATGTTATAGAGTCCCGTGCGCCAAACCGCGGTTTCCGCGCGTTCCGGCTTGCCCGCCCCCAGATTCTGCCCCACCAGCGTCGCCGCAGCATTGCTCAATCCCCACGACGGCAGAATCACAAAAATGACAATACGAATGGCGATCGTATATCCGGCCAGCGCCGCCGCCCCAAAAATACTTACAATCCGGACCAGCCCAATCCAACTGGTGTGCGCGATGGCAAACTGCAGAATCCCAGTCAGCGAAACTCGCACCAGCCGCCACAGCACATCGAGCCGCAAATGCAGCTGCCGCGTCAGGATGCGAATCCTCTCCGTCCCTTTCAGCAGCCGGTAAAACTGATAAATCACGCCGATGCTGCGCCCGATCAACGTCGCCAACGCCGCCCCCGTCACGCCCATGCGTGGAAACGGTCCTACACCAAAAATCAGGCAGGGATCGAGAATCAAGTTGATGATGTTCGAAACCCACAGCAGCCGCATCGCTATGGCCGCATCCCCCGCCCCGCGAAAGATCGCATTATTCAAAAACAGCAACAGCACCGCGCAACTACCGCCCAGACAAATCCTGGTATACCCGCTGCCCACCGAAATAATTTCCGCCGAGGCACCCATCAATCGCAAAAGCCGCGGAGCCAGCAGGAAACACGGCAACCCAATGGCAAGTGAAACGATGATCCCTAGCGCAATTGCCTGCACCGCAGCCACGGCCGCGCCTTCCGGATCCTTTTCACCAATGCGGCGCGCAACCATCGCGGTCGTCGACAGGCTGAGTCCCATCCCCACCGCAAACACTATACTCAGCATCGATTCTGTAAGACCCACGGTAGCCACGGCATTCGCCCCAAGCCTTCCCACCCAGAACACGTCGACGACAGCAAACAGCGACTCCAACACCATCTCCAAAACCATGGGCACAGCCAGCAGCAGGATCGCCCGGTTCAGGCTCCCGGCCGTGTAGTCCCGATGCGACCCGCGCACGGCCTCCACCAACGCGGCCCACAAAGAAGTTTGTGGCTCCGCAGCAACAGAAATCGCTTCCATAACAACCTTTAACTTTCCGCATCCACTTTCGCGATCTTTCGCGAAAGCGTTGCCTCAGACATGCAACGAAATCAGTAAGGGAGCCCCCGGCGTACGGGGCCAAATCAGGATGGCGAATTAACGAGGCTTAAACATGGCGTTCCCCAGCCGGACGTATCGAACTGCCGTACCCACAACAACCGAATAGGCGGCATTCTACTCCAACAGCTTAGTCGCCAACAAGGACGGAACGGCACTGCCTTTTAAGCATCCGCGTTTGGAGACCCAGACTGACCAAGTACGCTCCAATAATGAGAAACACCAGGTTTTGGTTGCCCATGATCATGCTGAGGTACTCACTGAATCCGCCGATCATGGCTCCGATTAGGTTGGCTCCGAAGAAAGAGGAAGGGTTCAACGCTTGGCGGAAGGTCGTGGAGAAGATCAGGCCGGCAAAAAAGATGGGTAGCGGTACAACGAGAACAGACCACAGTAGTCGCTGGTCGAAACTTAACGCCAGAATCGAGTCGCGCCTAACGAAGTAGAGCAGCAGCAAAGTAGCGATCAGCGGCACGTACAGCCACGTCCGGAAACCGCTCATACGCATGGCCACCAGGTTGGCAGCCAACACCATCAGAAGAACACCCGCGACAACCACCAGGGTTACAAACCAAGTGGTGCCAAAGTAGAGGGAACAGTCGGAGATGCTCTTCGTCTCCAGCAGTAGAAAACCCAGGCCCAGAAAGAGAAAGTGACCGTCGTTCATGCCGAACCCACGGCCACGCAGCACGAACACCGCCGGTATCGTGATCGCCAGCAGGATTCCAATCACGATCAGGTAATCGGCCGGGATGGTCTTGTGAGAAAGATAAAGAAAGGGCCAGTCGTCTGTAGGAGCGACGGCTTCGGATAAATCGTCACCTGCCGGGAGGACTGTACGCACGAATCGGCCGTATTGCGGGGGCGGGTCCGGGTGCTGACCACGGAAGGCGCAGATCACCACTTGTCCCTGACTCTCATACACAACTGGCATCTGGTTCGTGGCGAGTGCAACCATTCGCACCAGCTTCCGGGCGAGCCACTCGTGCCCGGCCATGAAAGAAAGCGACAATACTCCGTTGTCGTTCAGCAACCGGAAGGCCGACTGCATACTCTGCACTGTGTAGATATAACCGTCTAAGCGGATGTTACTCATTGAGCTAAACAGCGTTTGTGAGTCTAAGAAGCCGAAGACCACCATGTCGTATCCGCCGCTTGAACGCCGAAGAAAAGCTCGGGCATCCTCGACGTGGACACGAACCTTCGGATTCTCGTAAATTCCCGAAGCATTGAATCGGTTAGACAGCTTCACTAACATCGGATCGATTTCCACCGCATCCACCTGTTCGGCTCCGTTCAGCACCGCGATCTGTGTGTCCGTGCCTCCTCCTGCCCCTAACATGAGCACCCGTCGGTGGGCCGGAGCCAGCGCATACGGCAGATCGTATTGCAATCTCGCGTCGAGAATCTGGGTTCTCTTCAGCGGAGAATACCGGCTCGGGTCGAAGGTGCCGTCGCTCTGAAGAAAATAGTGATTTACCCTCACATCGTAGATGGGCGGATCCTGCATCGTGCGCAGCCCCGGTTGCGGCTCTCGTATGGGAGCATTCCCGTGCTTATCGCCCTGCAAGACCACAACGATGTAATAGTACGGCGACCATGCTGCACTCGGACTGACCGAAAAATACACCCCCGCCAACGACAGAACCAAGATCGGGATTGATCGCAACCACTGCCCGCGCGGAAGAAGCAAAATAATCGCGAAAGCCACGAATCCCATTCCAAGCGTCGGCGAAAAGTACTTCAACGAGAAAACGCCGAAACACAGCGTCCCCGCGAGGCTGCCGCCCAGGTCCCAGGAGTAAGCCATCAGCGGTGGCAAAACTTCAAAGAGCGATCCGATCCGCTGACCCAGCGGTACGAACATTATTGCGTTGCTGACGAAGATACCCACCAGACTTACATAACGCACGAGTTGAGGAGTAGGTGTGTAGAACCTGCTCTCCGAAGCAGTAGTTGGCAGCGTGATGAAATGGGCAATCAACAGCCATACCACGTTGATCAGCAGGAGAGCTGGCAGCCATCCAAAGAGCGACTTTCTTTTCTTGCCGACGAATCGCTCCGACACCCAGACCGAGGAAGGAACTGATCAGTATCAGATTGGCGTAATAGGCGATCAGTCTTACGACCGCAGGGGCCCAGCGAATCACCATCAATTCGAGAAAGAGAGCGAGGAATGAGAGACAGAACAACTCCAGCCCGCGCCGCCGTGACATCTCGATCCGTTCTTTGAGATAAGGGTAGAGCGGGTGATTCGGCGGAAACCATCAAGGTTCTCCTTCCGGGTTAAGCCTAGTTAAGTCCGAAACATTTCCGCAGTTCACGCGGCAAAGCTCTCATCTGCAATCATTGCAAATGGTTTGGGAAGACGATCGCTCAATTCGGCGAGGTGCGCCAGTTTCCTGGCCAGTTCGCGGGTGAGTTGTTGCTGCCCGAAACGCCAGCGCCAGTTGCCGCCGTTCAGACTGGGAGTGTTCATGCGGGCCTCGCTGCCCAGCCCCAGCACATCCTGCAGGGGAATAATGGAGAGGCTCGCCGCGGAGCATTGCGCCGCGCGGATAAATGCCCAATGGATGCCGTCGTCGCAGCGTCCGACATAAGCCTCGGCATTGCGGCGCTCGTGTTCAGCCGCGCCAGATTGCCACCATCCCGCCACGGTGTCGTTGTCGTGTGTACCGGTGTAAATTACTTTTCCTTCGGCGCGATGCGGAAGATAGATGTGTGCGCCTTCATCGCCGAAGCCAAACTGCAGAACCGCCATCCCCGGAATTTGCAATCTTTCCCGCAGCGCGTGCACCTCGGGTGTGATGTAGCCCAGGTCTTCGGCAAAAAATGGCAGGCCGCCCAGCGCCTCGCGGAGCTTCTGGAAAAGGTCATCCCGCGGTCCGTCCACCCAGCGGCCGTTCACGGCGGTCTCCTCGCCTGCGGGAATTTCCCAGAACTGGTCGAATCCGCGGAAGTGATCGAGGCGGATGTAATCGCAGTTTTCCGTCGCCCAGCGCAGACGTTGAATCCACCATCGATAGCCGGTTTCTTTCATCACTTCCCACCGATACAGCGGATTTCCCCAACGCTGTCCGGTCTTGCTGAAAAAATCGGGAGGGACTCCGGCCACCACCTCGGGCTCCAGATTCTGGTTCAGCCGGAATAATTCCGGATGCGTCCATACGTCGGCGCTATCATGGTTCATGAAGATCGCGACATCGCCCACGACGCGTATCGCCCGCTCGGAGCAGTAACGCCGCAACGCCCGCCATTGTTCGTAGAATGCAAACTGCAACGCGCTTCGAGCAAGGATATCGTCGGCCAGTTCCTTGCGCGCTTTTTCCAAAGCAGCCGGCTCACGGTGCGCCAGATCACGCGGCCACTTGTTCCAGCTTTCGAGTTTGCGGCGCGCGCGCAAAGCGTCGAACAGAACGAAGTCCTCCAGCCACCAAACGTTTTCCGCACGGAAACTTTCAAACTGGCGCAAGGCACCGCTCGAGGCCGAGCCCAGAAAGTTTCGCGCAGCCTCAAACAGCAGCGGCATCTTCTGGGGAAAGACCCGGTCGTATTCGACTGGAGAGGAAGCTGGACTGGAAGCTGGCGTGGAGTGAGTCGTCTCGATTTTCGCTCGGTCGATCCAGCCATGTTCTGCCAGTCGTTCCAGGCTGACCAGCAGAGGGTTTCCGGCGAAAGCCGACGTGGAGGAGTAGGGCGAGTTGCCGTAGCCGAGCGGTCCCAGCGGCAGAACCTGCCACAAACCCTGGCGGGCGGAAGCGAGAAAATCTACAAACTCATAGGCGGCCGGCCCGAAATCGCCAATCCCGCCGCGCGAAGGCAACGACGTGGGATGCAACAAAATGCCTGCGGCGCGCGGAAAATGCATGTTAGCGTTACATTCCCTGCTCGCTGCCGGTGCGGCTCAAGGCCTTGATTTCTTCTTCGTTTCTCTTGATCTTGCCCGCTCTGGTCATCTCGTCGACCAGGCTGGAAACGAAAAGTCCGAAGCGTTCCTGCTGCTTGCCCAGCAGCAGTTGATCGCGAATCTGATCCCGCTTCGCGGCATATTCAGCCTCGGAAGGCTGCTGGTTCTCGATCACCTGCAATACCACGGCGTTCGAACCGCTGTTGATCGGACCGCTGATCTCGCCCGGCTTCATGGTGAATGCAACCGCCGCTTGTCCGGACATCGAGCCCACCTCGGGCACCTGCGCGTCGGGCAGAACATAGTCGCTGGTCTTAACCGCTGCGCCGATTTCTTTCGCCACGCGCTTCAAATCATGCGATGCCTTGGCGCGGTCCGACAGCTCCTGAATTTTTTGCGAGAGCAAAATCGAGGAGCGCTCGTTCTTGAACTCTTCCTCCACCCGGCTACGGATTTCTTCGAAGGTTGGCGTGGCGGCCGGCTTCACTCCCAACAACTGAAACACGACGATGCCTTGTGATGCCGGGGCCACATCCGGCGGCGACTTTTCGGTGGCGCTGAACACCGCATCCATGAACTGCGGCGCTGGGCCCAGTCCCGGCAGCATGTCCTTGCGAGCGAAGAAATCCGAGGTGATTACCGGGACGCCCTGCGCCGCAGCGGCGGCGTCCAGGCCCTGCGCGCGAGCCTGCTTCAGCAACGCCTCAGCCTTCTGCTGCGCGATCTGCTGACCTTTCTGGTGCTTCAGGACTGGCTCAATTTCGGCCTTCACTTCGTCGAGGGATTTCGTATGTGCTTCCTGCTTGTCGTCAACGCGAACGATGTGGAACCCATCGACTGCTCTTCACCACGTCGCTCATCTGACCCTTGGGAAGAGAAAACGCGGCCTTCTCAAACTCCGCCGCCATTTGGCCTTTTTTAATCCATCCCAGAGAACCGCCCGACGTTCGCGCTTCCCGGGTCTTCGGAATACTTCTTCGCCACGTCCTCGAACTTGGCTCCGCCCTTCACCTGTTTCAGCAAATCTTCGGCGCGGCTCTGAGCCTGGGCCACGGCCTTGTTGTCGACTTTGCCGTCAGCGCCGGGCAGCGGCATCTTGATCCAGATGTGGCTGACCTTCACTTGCTCCAGCACTCGATACTTCTCGCGGTGCTGATCGTAATAAGTCCGCAGATCGTCCTGCGTCACCTGAGCTCCAGCCTCCGCCTTACCGTCTCAACGACCGCGTACTTGACCTTGCGCTTCTCCGGAACTGAGTTCGCGTAGCTCGCCTTGTGGCTCTCGTAAAACGCCTTCAGTTCCTCATCCGTCGGGTGCAGGCCTTTGCGCAAATCGTCCTGCTTCAACACCGCGTAATCGAATTTTACTTTTGAATTCTCTTTAATAAATTGATCGTGGATTTCGGAGTCGCTCACGGTGGCGCTGCCGGAAATAAGCGCCTGCAGCTTGGTCAACAGAATGTCGTCGCCTACCGCCTGTTCAAATTTCATGGGCGTCAAGTTCGCCCGCTGCAGCATGTCTTCGTATTCCGCCTGGCCAATGAAGTTACCGCCGGGGAAAAAAGTTGCCGCATAGCGGCCGTGCTGCAGTTCGTCCTTCACTTCTGCTGGGGTCACACGCAACCCCATGCGCCCGGCTTCACTTAACAGCGCCTGGCGGCTGATCATTTGGTCCACGGCGCGCGCGGTCTCCTGCTGAATCAGAAAAGGCATGATCTTCGCGGCCATCTCGCCGTAGCGTTGCGCGTCCTGCTGAGCCATTTGCCGCGCGGTCTGGCGCACTTCGTCGGACTTGATGTCGCCGCCATCCACCTTGGCCACAACACCCGCGCCCGGCGTACCCGTCAATTCGGAGGTTAAGCCGCCGGGAATAAATGTGATGACCATGGCGCCGCAAATCACGAGCAGAATGCCGCTGAGAATGATCTTCTTGGTCGGCCCTTGGGTCTGCAAAAATCGAATCATTGTCTTATCACTCCAGAGTTGAAAGCGGAATCCTCTATTATAAACCGAGCCGCAAGGGGCCGCCGGGATTCTCATGTGGGGATAGCCGCCTCGGCTAGCTTACCCTGAGCGAAGTCGAAGGGGAGCGTGCCTCAACGCTTTTCGCAGGCAGCGGCGGCGACGCAAATCCACGAAACGGGCCTAGCAACGACAAATTGGACTTGCGCCAAAACTCCGCTATTGAAACGAATTAATATAAATGTTATCCATTCTGCGAGGCATTTTCCGAAAAACGTGTCTCCGACTGATAAATTACAAGTACGAACCCAAAACCAGGAGCATCATGAACTCAGGCAAGCGGCTTGCCATCACGTTATTCCTTCTGGCTCAATTCCTCGTTCTCTCATCCCTTCTTCGCCCAAAACGCAGACCCCAGTGAAGCACGCTATCGACGTCGAAGTTGTTCTTGCACGACGGCTGGTCCCTGCAAACCTCGGCCAAGGTCGAAGCCAAGGGAGAAGTCATCTCTACACCGCAATTTTCGCCCAGGGGCTGGCATCGAGGTGACCGTGCCGACGACCGTGGTGGCCGCGCTGGTCAAGGACAAAACTTTCCCGATCCTCTGTTCGGCACAAACTTGCGCGACTTTCCCGGCGTGAACTATCCCATCGGCGCGAATTTTTCCAACATCGCCATGGCGCCCGACAGCCCCTATGCAGTGTCGTGGTGGTATCGCAAACAGTTCGCCGTGCCGGCCTCCTACAAGGGCAAGACAGTCTGGTTGAAGTTCAACGGCATCAACTATCGCGCTAATATTTTCTTGAACGGAAAGCAAATCGCCAAGTCCGACGACGTCGCCGGCGCCTGGCGCACGTACGAATTCAACATTACCGACGCCGCCAAGCCCGGCTCAGAAAATGTTCTCGCGGTTCAAGTTTTCGCACCCACCGAGCACGATCTCGCCATTACCTTTGTCGACTGGAATCCTGCGCCTCCCGACAAAAACATGGGACTGTGGCGCGAAGTCTATCTCACCGCCAGCGGCCCGGTGGCTCTACGCTACCCGACGGTCGTATCGAAACTGGATCCGCCGGCAAACGACAGCGCGCAGCTCACTGTGACCGCGCAACTGAAAAACGGAACCGATCAGCCAGTCAAGGGCAAACTCAAAGGCCAGATCGAAGCGGTCAAGTTCGAACAGGATGTAGAACTCGCACCCAACGAAACGAAAGACGTCACTTTCACCCCCGACAAGTTCCAGCAACTCGTCTTCGCAAATCCGCGCCTGTGGTGGCCCACGCAAATGGGCAAGCCAAATCTCTATCCGCTTACCATGGAGTTCGAGGTCAATGGCGCGGTCAGCGATCATTCCTCTACCGAGTTCGGCATTCGCGAAATCACCTCCGACTTCAATTCGGTCGGCGGACGCGCCTTTCACATCAACGGAAAAAATATTCTGATTCGCGGCGGCGGCTGGACGACCGACCTCATGCTGCGCGAAAATTCGCAGCGCCTGCACGACGAATTCCGCTACGTCCGCGATATGGGCCTGAACACCATCCGTCTCGAAGGCAAACTTGAGACTCAGGAATTCTTCGACCTCGCGGATCATCAGGGAATTCTCGTGATGGCGGGATGGTGCTGCTGCGATTTCTGGGAGCGCTGGCCGCGCTGGCAGCCGCAGGATTTTGAAATCGCCAAGCAATCCCTGCGCGACCAGATCTATCGCCTGCGCAGCCATCCCAGCCTCGTGATGTGGCTCAATGGCAGCGACAACCCTCCTCCCCCGGACGTAGAGCAAATGTATCTCGACGTCGAGAAAGATTTGCTCTGGCCGAATCCTGTGGTTTCGTCGGCCACGGGTAAGAAAACCAGCGTCACCGGCGACAGCGGCGTCAAGATGACCGGTCCCTATGAATATGTCGCGCCCGAGTATTGGGAACTGGATACTCCGCAAGGGCAACCCGAGACGCAAGCAGTGCAATCCCGGGGGCTGCGGCGGCGCCTACGGCTTCAACACCGAAACCAGCATGGGACCCGCGGTTCCACCAGTCGAAAGCATCCGCGCCATGGTGGGCAAGGATCACATGTGGCCCATCGACGACGTGTGGAACTATCACGCCGGCGGCGGCGAGTTCAAGACCATCGGCGTATTCAGTGACGCGCTCGCCAATCGCTACGGCAAGTCCGACAACGTCGAAGACTTCGCCACTAAGTCGCAGATGCAAACCTACGAAGGCGTGCGCGCCATGTACGAGGCCTACAGCCGCAACAAATATCAGGCCACCGGCGTCATTCAGTGGATGCTCAACAACGCCTGGCCCTCCATGATCTGGCACCTCTACGATTATTACCTGCGCCCCGGCGGCGGATACTTCGGCGCGAAGCGCGCCATGGAAGCGCTGCATCCCATCTACGGATACGACGATCACTCGATTTGGGTAGTCAGCAGCCAATACGAAGACGTAAAGGGATTGAAGCTCACCACGAAAATTTACAACCTCGACATGACCGAGAAGTTCACGCAATCGAATCCAGTTGACGCTCCCGCCGACAGCACCACCAAGATTTTTACATTCTCCGACGTCACCGATTTGAGCCCCACGTATTTCCTCGTTTTGCGCCTCGAGGATTCCACCGGCAAACTCGTAGGCTCGAATTTCTACTGGCTCTCCACCAAGCCCGAAACTCTCGACTGGGCGAAGACCACTTGGTGGATGACGCCGACCGCGTCCTATGCCGACTTCACGGCCTTGTCGCAACTGCCGAAGGTCAAGCTGAGAGTAAGCGATCGCAGCGAGCGCCGAGGAGGGGACGAAGTCACTCACGTCACGCTGCAGAACCCAAGCAAGAATCTCGCCTTCTTCGTGCGGCTGAAGGTCGACAAAGGGATGAAGGGAGAAGAAATTCTCCCTGTAGTCTGGGAAGACAACTACATTTCCCTGATGCCCGGCGAGAAGCGCGAAGTGACGGCAACGTACCGCGCCAGCGAGTTAGGCGCGGCCAAGCCGGCAATCGAGGTCACCGGCTGGAACGTGGAATAAATCACAGCGACGGAAACGAGATGAGTCCCCGGAGGGACCTTCGAAAATAGCCCGCCAGTTCCACTGGCGGGTCCGATCAGCCGAGAAGGCAATTCCGTGCCGGAGGGCACGATTGAAAGGCCGCACCCAGGCCGCGATCGTTTCAAGCGTCCCTCCGGGACGCGACTTTAATTGAGAAATTCAAAGGCAGCGCAACCAGCCTTCGGTTTTTAAATTACTCGATTACCAAATTACACAATTCGCTACACGTGCTGGGAAACGGAAAGAATATTCCCGTCTGGATCCTTGAACCACGCCACCTTATCTCCCGTGGGCGCGGTCCAAATCCCAAGTTCGTCCTGCTTGAAGAATCCAAAGATCTCGAAGTGCACTCCCTTTTTCTGCAGACCGCGCACCACGTTTTCGATTTCGGAAACCTGCCAGCCGAGAATGGTGTACTGCGCGGGCGTGACCTCCTTCATCTTCGCGACACGGATCATGATCCCGTTCGCATCGAACACAATGGCGAAGCCGTCATCCTTGACGAAGCGCAACCCCAGCAGACCCTCGTAAAAGGCTCGCGCCTTCTCCGAATCCTTCGTAGGAACAAAAGCGACGATGTTCGTAGAACCGAGCATGAGGCACCTCAGAGAATTGTTGATTGTTGATTGAAAAACAAGGTCAACATCATTGCCAATCCCAAGCGATTTTCAATCAGCAATCAAAAATCAACAATCGACAATTGTTCTCAACTGTCGCTGAAATCAATCATCACCGGGGCCGAACGGAACCAGTTTGTCTTGTATCCCACGTAAAGCAATCCGACCGCGAACCAGATTCCACCCACGGTCTTAGCGATGGCGTTCAGGTTAATCCAGATCACTAAGCAAAAGAGGAAGCCGATGATCGGCAGAATCGCATCGCGCAACAGATGACGTTCGCGGCCGGTCTTTTTTGAGATTACCGAGAACTGCCAGAAGCAGGCGAAGTTCACGCCCATGAATGCCAGAAACGCGCCGAAGTTCAGCAATTCGCCAGCATGCTCGTAGGCGCTGCCAATGTAGTTGAGTAGCACGGCTCCGAGAAACGCGAGGCCTCCAATCAGCAAAACGTTATAAGTCGGAGTACTGGTGCCGGGCTTCAGGTAGCCGAAAAACTTGCGCGGCAAAACGCCGTCTCGACCCATGCCGAACAACAATCGCGCCGCGCCCAGAGTGCCCGTTAATCCGCTGCCGAAAGCGGCCACGATCAAAATCGCTCCCATGGCGTTGAACAGAAAGACCCCGCCGACACGGCTGCAGATATCCATAAATGCGGTCTCGAGGTTCGGGAAAGTCCGCCAGTCGGGCCAAACGCGCGCTCCCAGATAAGCCTCGAACCCACTGCACACGCCGGCAAAAATACAGGTCAGCACCACCGCCAGCAGAACGTTGCGCTTGGGATTCTCTACGTCCTCGGCGAGCGTAGTCACGCCATCGAAACCAATGTAGGTGAGTGCGGCAAACGAAGTTGCCGTCAGAATTTTATGCGAATTAAAAGTCTTGGGATTGTAGAACGGCTCGGTCGAGAACAGGCCAGCCCAGCCTTGTCCGTGCCACAGGTAGCGAATCGCCAGCCACACAAAGAACACCACCACCACCGACATGACGGCCAGCAAAACTTTATTGGCGCGTGCCGAGGACTTCACTCCTGCCAGATTCAGCACGGTCATAATGCCCGCAATCAGCAACGCCCACGCGATGTAAGGAATCTGCGGCAGATACCGTTCATGCAGCGCGGTAGAAATCCAGACCGTGTTGATGAGTGGCTGCAGCAGATAATCCAGGATCATCGCCCAGCCCGCCAGAAATCCCAGATGCGGATTCAATCCCTTCCCCACGTACGTGTAGGCCGATCCAGCCGTCGGATACAGCGCGCCCATGCGTCCGTAACTGACCGCAGTGATCAACATGGCAAACAGCGCAATCAGAATGATGGTGACAAAGTGCCCGTCGGAAAGTTTCTGCGCCACGCCATACAAGGGAACCGGCGCAATCGGCTGGATGAGAACGATGCCGTAGAAAATCAGATCCCAGAGAGTTAACGTGCGGCGAAGCCGAGGCGCAGCGGAGGAAGAGGCGGTACTATTTTCCATGGGTCCGGCTATTGAATTATGGAAGAGGCGAAACTGTCAACGTTAAAACGGTTCCGTAGTCGGCTGCCAGCGGGAAGGGCGCTCGCGCTCTCACAATCTGCCGCTGCTCTTCCGTCCGTTAGCCGTGGCCTTCCGCAGAGAACTCGGGCCTTATCGCCTTGCGCATAACACGCCTGAACAAGATCGCACTTACCAGAAGTGTCGCTAGTGCTTCGGCGATGTACGAACCAAGGTCCGACACGCGGCCGTAGCTTCCATAGTAAGCGGCGGTAGAGGCGTTTAAGGAGCAGTGCAAAAGAACGCACGGAGCGAGCGAATTGCCGCCCAGTGTGAAAATCGAACACAGGACGACACCTCCAAAAAACACTTGAGCTGCAAAAACCAACAAAACTGGGCTTGTGATGCCGGACCTATAGAGAAAGAAGATAAATCCAACATGCCAAATCGTCCATCCCAGGGCCGCCACAAGAATTGCGCGTGGTATCCCGAACATCGAACTGACCTTTGGATAAAAGAACCCTCTCCAGATGACTTCTTCCCATAGAGGCGTCAAAAGCAGGTTGATAAAGAAAACCCTGATCAGAACAACAGGGGTGTTTGAATTCCAGGGGAGGGGGTAGGCTTGCCGCGCCCCAATGTAGCTCAGAAACGGCAATACGAAGCCGATCGAGAGAGCCAGTAAGTAGATGTGAATGCCTGCCCTGACCCGGAGCAAAGCCGCTCTGCACTCCTTCGACCAAGCGAGCACTGCAACGCCGGGCACCAGGCTAGCCAAAAGAGCCAGTACGACGCTCGAACCAATCGAGAATCCGTTCCGCGGAATCGCCAGAACGATTTCCGACCTTCCGAGGGCCGCGATATTAAAGAAAAAAGAAATGGTGCTAACAACAACTACGAAGACGATTAGATTAAGCGAACTCCATTTGGCCAAGAAACACTCCAGACGCACCACCGCCAATTATTTCCGCTCCCCATAGTCGAACCAGTATCCGCGCTGCTCGTTTCCCGACATCTGCCGCGTGTTGTATTCGAGCAGATAATTCAGGTGCGCATCATCGAGCGGGAACGACTTCTTCGGCGCGTAAGGATATTCGCCCATGTTGAGAAATGGCAGCGGGGCAACGTAGTTCCCTTCCGCCGCGTAGAAGTCCATGTCTTTTTCGTAGCCGTTGGCGGCAAAGAAATAGTCGCGCACCCATCCTCGCGGCAGCGACGGCAGATGGGAAGGATCGAAGTCCAGTTGCACCTCATCGCCCGAGCCAAACACCGCCAGCTTGTCATCGGTTGCAGTCAGCAGCGGCAGAACGTCGCCGTAGCGCGTGTAAGTTCCCGAGGGACGCGTGTATGGCCCAGTCGCGCTGGCTTTTTCGTAAACATACTGCACGTTCCCCGGAGGCGTACCTTCGATCTTCAACGGATACCCGTGGAATTCAAGATCGGCTCGCACCAGCGGAACTGATGTCAAGCGAAGTTGGGTGCTCATGTTCGCGAGATCCTTCGCTACGCCTGAAATACGGCTCCGCTCAGGATGACGCAAAGTTGCCGGTCCATTGGAGCCATTGGCGGCGTCATCCCGAAGCCCCGCGTTGTTTCCAGCGGGGCGAGGGATCTCGCGCATAGCTCCCTGCGCGGTTCGATCGATCAGAATGCTGTCCCAATAAATCTGCAAATTCGTGGTGATGCGAATCTTCCGCGTCCCCACCGGAAGCTTCCCGCTAAGATCGGCGGTCATGGTGCGCGGACCGCCAGCGGGAAAGCCCATATCGTCCATCACGCGCTTCCACTTACCATTCGCGTCTTTTCCATTTGGAAGCTGCGCCTCAACATACGGAGAGATCGCTTGCACGCCCGCTTGCGACGCCGCGTACATGCTGTTGGCCGAAAAATATTCGACTTCACCATGCAGCAGCAGCCATAGCGGCCCCCCGCTGTATGCCTCGCCCAAATCGAGGGTCAGACTATGCGGCTTGGCGAATCCCAGAAACTGGGTCAGCGCGAAATCGCCGAAATACCGATGCGCCAGCAAATTCGGCAGAACGTCGTGTCCGTGTTCATCCCATGCACCACGTGGCGGAAGCGCGTCGCGGCTCGCCACAACTTTGAATGGCGGATACGGCGGGTTCGATGCGAAATACTCGTTCGGATACACGTCAACATCCGCCGGATGATCGATCGCCAGCAAGCGTACCTGATCGAGATAGACCGCCTCCTCGAGCGGCTCCATGAATCGGAAGCTCAGAGTGGTCGTTGGTCGTCGGTCGTCAGTCGTTAGCACAAATGGGTGCCCCACTTCTCCCCGATTTTGGGAGAAGTGGGGATTTTGACTTTCCTTCTCACGAATCATGCTTCGATCAATCTTGATGAACTCCACCGGCCGCGGGATGTCGCGCTGTCCCGGCCCAACCCAGTGTCCCACCACGCCCGCTCCAAGCATGTCCGCAACGAATTCGTAGCGCTCGCCATTCCAAACAAAGAGCGTCGGACACGAACTCCCGCGCCGATCGATCTCAAGAAAATTCTGCTGCTTGTCGCCTGCGACCTGAGTTTCGTCTTCCAGCACGCCCGTCGGCCACAGCATGCGGACGATGTCGGCTTCTTTGGAATCGCCCAGGCCGACGACGATGTCAGTCGAGTTCTGTCCCAGGTAGCCGTTCGATCCCGCAATCTCAAACTTCTGCCGGTTCCCGCCCGAAAAAACTTCGACCTTGGTGCCGATCGCGGATTTGTTGTCCGCCAATCCTTTGAGCGAGAGCCGCAGCCAGTGATTCTGATTGCCGCCTTCATTGCGCAGCAGCACGGCAGGCCCGTGATTCTGCGTGATGAGCAGATCGGTGGCGCCGTCGCCGTCATAATCGCCGGTGATAATGGCGCGCGGCTCTTTAAGCGGAATCTTGTCGAGCCCGACGTCGGCAGTGACGTCCTTGAAGCCGTCAGGTCCGAGATTGCGGAATAGCCGCACTTCGCCCTTGCCATCTTTCGTCTCGCCGACTGCGACGAGGTCGACCCAGCCGTCGTTGTCGTAGTCGAAGGCGGCCACGCCAAAGGCATGCACCCAATTCGTCTCGGGCAGCGGGACTCGATCAAATTTTCCGTGATTGTTTCGCCATAAAGTGACTGCTGATGTCCCAGCCTGCGTGAAGGCCAGGTCCATCCAGCCATCGTGATCGAAGTCGAGGACCGCGACGCCGAAGGTTAGCGTCGGCGCAGAAGTCGCCCACGGTTGCCGCAGAATAAACTTTCCTTCTCTGGGGTTCTCAAGAATCTTCGGGGCCTTAGCGCTAGCGACAACAACGTCGACGGCACGATCATTGTTATAGTCGGTGCCAACAGCACCGACTGCGGAACCGGGGACGGCCAGACCAATCGACTCGGTCACATCGGTGAACGTGCCATTCCCATTGTTCCGCCACATAACGTGATCGCCCGTGTTCTTTGCAAAAAATTGCGCGTCCGCTTCGACTCCGAGCTGATGGTTCCAGCTGAAGCGAGTGACATAGAGATCAAGGTCACCGTCATGGTCATAATCGATGAATGTCAGCCCGACAATAAGGGCGCCCGTCTTAATTCCGGAAGCTTCGGTTACATCCTTAAATGTTCCGTTCTTCTCGTTGTGCTCCAGCAATAGGCGTCCATCGAGCCCGATGACCAAGTCGACAAAGCCGTCGTTGTCGTAATCGCCAGCGGTGCAACTGGTTGCGTGCAAGGTGGGATCCAGTCCGGCTTTTCGCGTGACATCTTCAAACCTGCCATTGCCCAGGTTGTGATACAGCGCAAGACCGGCTTCCTTGCCGCGGTCCGCAACGAAGATGTCCGCGCGGCCGTCGCCATCGTAATCGAGAAAACACGCGCCAGAGCCAAACAGGTTGGGCACCGTACCAGGCATTTCCAGTGGAGACCCGGAGGCCGGGGTCGTAATAGCCAACCCGGCCTCCTTTGTCAGATCCACAAACCGCACTTTGATCGCCGCCGGCGCCTTCAGCACCGCCTGCGGCGATTCCACTGCACGCGAATACTGACCCTGCTCGCCGTAAGCCAGGCTCATGGGTGCACCGAGTTTGTTCTGCGTGATGTACTGGAATTTCTTCAGATGCTCGCGGGCGTGTTCGACGTCACCAGATTGCTGGTAGGCTCGCGACAATCCGAATTCGGCCGACGCGTGCAGTGGATTGATTTTCAGCGCGTGTTCGAAAGCTTCAATGGCCTGTGGAAACTGCTTGGCCTGCACGTACGCGGTGCCCAGAAAATACCAGGCGTCGGGGTCGTTCGGATCAATCTCAATCACGTGCTTGAACGCATCGATCGCCGCCGGCGCGTCGCCCGTGTTCTTGGCGAGCATTCCCAGGCCATACCACGCGTTCGGATTCTTCGGATCCTGTTTGAGCGCATCTTCGAATGCGGCCTTGGCCTGATCCACTTTTTGCAGGTTGAGATATGCAACGCCCTGATTCAATCGCGCGATTGTGAGTTTGGGATCGATCTCCGCGGCCTGCTGGAAGGCCTTCAATCCCTTCTCGAACAATTGCTGGTTCATGTAGGCGGAGCCGAGATTGTTCAAGCGCGCTGCCTCAATTGGATTCTGCTGCGAGGCCGGCGCAAACATGCCAAGGGCGGCCAGGATTCCCGCGAAGAAAACGGCTGAAATTTTCAGATTCATTCGTTAGAGATTTAACCACAGAGGGCACAGGGGAACACAGAGGATTCCGTTTGGGGCTCTACGAACTCGGCCAATTCGCCTTAGGGCCGAGGTCTGAGGTCCGACGTCTGAGTTCGACGTCTGGTGTTGGCCATCGCGCGATCGAGCAAATGCTTTTCGTCTTTCGTCAACGCCCGAAACGCACCCTTCGCCAGGTCGCCCAATTGGAGCGGCCCGATGGCCACTCGCACCAGCCTCAACACTTCGACATCAAGTGCGCGCCAGCATGCGCCGAATGTGCCGATTCTTGCCTTCGTCAAGGACGATTTCAAGCCAGCAGTTTTTCTTTCCCATGCGCAACAGTCGCGCCTGCGTGGCCCGGAGAACGTCGCCATCCTCGCCGGTCACCCCACTCACGATCGCGCACAGGAGTTTGTCATCGGCCAGCGCTGCCATCTGCACATGATAGGTTTTCGGCAGGTGCGTTTCGGGCGCGGCGATTTTTGCGCCCCACTCGGAATCATTGGTTAGCAGCAGCAATCCTTCACTCGCCTTATCGAGACGCCCGACCGGCGCGACCCAGGGAAGCAGTTCACCAGTCTTCTCTAACACAGCGTAAACCGTCTCCCGGCCTTTTTCGTCGGAGGCTGTCGTCACCACTCCCCGCGGCTTGTTCATCATGAGATAAATCTTCTGCTGTTGGTCGACGCCGCGTCCATCCAACACGATGCGATCCCGCTCCAGACGAACCGGCGTCTCCGGATCGCGCCTCACTGTTCCGTTCACGCGCACCCGGCCGGCACGAATCAACCCCGCTGCCCGCGAGCGCGAACAATATCCCAGCTTCGACAGCGCCCGCGCCAGGCCGACCCTGCGGCTGGATTGCTCCTGCCGCGTCGAGTGGATGCGATCTGAATTTCGTTGCGCCATGAAAAATGCCAGTCGGGGAGAAATACTTGTCATCCCGAGCAACGCGAGGGACCTGGGTTTTTGTGTAGTGTGGCTGGAGTACGGGCGTTACCGGCAGAGACCCAGATCCCTCGCTTTGCCCGGGATGACAAACCGTAGTGCAGCACGGATTGTACTGCCCCTTCCGGCACGTCGCTTCCCCTTCGTGTACTCTTTCGTGCGTAGTGCTGCGGCACTTGGTAGGATGTTCATCGCCGCCTACTGGCAGAAGGAGATTTCATGGCCCACCAGCATCCTCCGCGCTTTCTGAAGATTGTGGACGACGCCAAAAAGCGCGTGCGCGAAACCAACGTCGACGCGGTGAAAGCCAGAATCGATCGCAGCGAAAAAGTTTTACTCATCGACGTCCGCGAGGAAAGCGAATTCGCCAAGGATCATCTTCCCGGCGCCATGCATCTGGGCAAGGGAGTCATTGAACGCGACATCGAAGCGCGCGTGCCCGAACTCAACACGGAGATGATTCTCTATTGCGGCGGCGGATTCCGCTCGGCGCTGGCGGCCGACAATCTTCAGAAAATGGGTTATACCAATGTGATTTCCATGGACGGCGGTATTCGCGACTGGCGTGAGAAGGGTTATCCACTGGAAACAGCGCGAAAGTAGCTCGACGGAACAGGACCCCGGACGTCGGACCTCGACGTTAGCCAAGGCTCCGCAGCCAGAGGTTCCAGGTCTGAAGTCTGAGGTCTGAAGTCTGAGGTCTGAAGTCTGAGGTCCGCTCTACCCTATTATGAATCGTCGCATCTTCTTCTGGTCGCTGACCTCGGCTCTCGCCGGATTTCTCTTCGGCTTCGATACGGTTGTGATTTCCGGCGCGGAAAAAACCATTCAGACGCTTTGGGGGCTAAGTCCTGGACTGCACGGCATTGCCATGGCGTCGGCGCTTTACGGCACTGTTGTCGGTTCCCTGCTCGGCGGCTGGCCGGCTGACCGCTTCGGCCGTAAAGCTACCCTCCTTTGGATCGGCGTTCTTTACTTTGTTGGCGCGGTCGGATCAGGTCTCGCGCCCAACGTTGCTACATTCATTATCGCTCGCGTCATCGGCGGACTGGGCATCGGCATCTCGACTGTGGTCGCACCCATGTACATTTCCGAGATCGCACCCCCCAAGTATCGCGGACGGCTCGCCGGCATGTTTCAGTTCAACATTGTTTTTGGCATTCTGATCGCATTCGTCTCCAACTGGCTGCTCGCCGGCGTCGGCGACAACGCCTGGCGCTGGATGCTCGGCGTGGCCGCGTTTCCGTCTTTGCTCTACGCTGCATCTGTGCGTTGGCCTGCCTGAGAGTCCACGGTGGCTGCTGAGCAGAAGGGGCGACCGCGAGGCGGGTCTCGAAGTCCTCAAACGAATCGAGCCGGAGGCTTCGCCCGCCGAACTCGCCGTCGAGGCAGACACAATCATCGCTTCCTCGTCAGAACAAGCATCGTCGGGACATTTTTGGACAATGCGCTTGCGCAAACCGATCTTGCTCGCCATCTTGATCGCCTTTTTCAATCAGATGTCCGGCATCAACGCGATTCTGTACTTCGCGCCGCGCATCTTCGAGCTTACCGGCCTCGCCGCAAAGGCCGCGCTGCTGCAATCGATCGGCATCGGTGTCACGAACCTAGTTTTTACGTTTGTCGGATTGTGGCTGATCGACCGGCTCGGACGGCGAACGCTGCTTTATATTGGCTCGTTCGGCTACATCGCCTCGCTCGGCCTGGTCGCCTGGGCTTTTTTTACAAATCATCTCTCCATCGTACCGGTCTGCATCTTCGCGTTTATTGCGGCGCACGCCATTGGACAAGGCGCGGTCATTTGGGTCTTTATCTCGGAAATATTTCCCAATCGCCATCGCGCGGAAGGCCAGACGCTGGGCAGCTTCACGCACTGGATCTTCGCCGCCGCGCTCACCACTTTCTTCCCCAAGATGGTCTCCGCCTTCCCGCCCGGCTACGTTTTCTCGTTCTTCGCCGGCATGATGGTTCTGCAACTGATCTGGGTGAAGACGATGGTTCCGGAAACGAAGGGTGTGCCGCTGGAGCAGATTCAGGAGCAGCTGGGGATCGAATAACAGGATGACGTTCGGCGGGGCTCAGTAAGTGTTATCGTCTGATTTCGGCAGTTGCGCTAACCTGTAGCAAGCTGTCATTTCCGGTGCGGGATGGTGATGTCAAGTTGGGCTGCGACGCGCTGCGCGAACCTGTCCACAAGTGGAAATGAATCGCCGCTTACTGTTACCACAATCTTGCTCTTGCGGAATTGGATCTCGAATCGCTTGCCACCCTGGAATGTGGACAAGTACCCTTCGTCGCCAATCTTAAACCGTTCGACCTTCCATCCTGTTGCTACTTTCCCTTCGCGAACAGGGCTTAGGGAGATCTTGGCATCAGTGCGGTTATCGACTTGGAAGATTCTCACCTCGACACTTTCTCGTTTGCCGCTTTCCGAAGTGTGATCCCATGCCTCAACGACGAGGGTTTTTTGGCTAGGCACGAGGGGTGGCGGCGCATTCCAAATAGCCCTGGTGCAACGCCACCCTGGCTCAGTGCTGCGGATTGCGTTCTCGACTCTGTCCACGAGTTGCGTTTTGGCACTGGCGTTGCTTGTCGCGACGACAACCGTGCCGAAGAGAATCACGACAATGGAGAGGGTCAACAAAGAGTTTCGCATCGTCCTTATTGGACACCGCGCAGAGAAATTGGGGCCGCCGAAAATCTTTGCGGACGGCTATAGCTGCTGAAATTACGATTGCCCTCACTGATCGGTTTTCTGCGTCAAACGACAGAGACACACGACCGGCTAGCCCTCACGATTCACGTTGTGCTGATCGCGGCGTTGCGACAAACCTGGCAGCGCTACTTTCTGCTGAATCCCCTATCTGCTCCATTGCTCCCTGGAACTTGGCCGACAACCAAGCGGGCAGCTAGCGGCTCCTTACCAGTGGTTCACAACACAAAGTTTTATCGGCGTCTATTTCGCCGGCGCGAATATTTCGTCCAGCCGGTCGGGCGTCGCTTCCACCCGCTCCAAATGCGGATAGCGCATTCCGCCGTGATAATCCAGAGAGATGGTGACAAACTCGTCGCCGCGCTTGAACAAGAGCTTGATCGGTTCCTTACTGTTCTCCGCCGCAAGAATGGTTTCGCGCAGGCCAGCCGCAGTGTACTTCTGATCGTTGACGCCTTGCAGTTGCATATCCGGCAGTATGCCGGCCTTGAAGGCAAGACTGTCCCATCCAACGGAATCGAGGTTGCCATGGGAATCAGCGCTCTCTGACCTTATCGAGAATCCCAGCGAGGTAGCAAAACTCGCGCCGCGAACGCTTTCCGATTTCTTCAGCCATTCTGGTTCGGTGTCGTTGTAAACCAATCGATAGCCTCCCTGCGTAAATCCGTTCTCCGGAACCTTCGGGTTCACCTCGTAAACCCGCGCGCGAAAGAATCCGGCCCAATCGAATGGCTGCACCGCATTCAACGATTTCACCAGGTCCTCAAGGGTATAAGTCAGGGTTATGTAGCTACCATTGTCGATCCCGAAGAAGGCCTTCGCGAAGTCGTCCAGCGACTTCTTTCCATCGCTCAACTCGCGGATCTTCGTGTCGGCATCGAGCCAGATCAGATCAGACTCGGGATAATAGTCGTACCCGCGCTCCCAGCTTGCCCAAGTCTGCGGGACGGCCCCGTGAGATGAAATAATGGGCTGCTTGGTAGTGTCTTCCAAAGATCGCCAGCTGCGCCCCGGGCTGATTTCGAAGCTGGCGGCGATCTGCGCGAATACATCGCGCGCTTGTTCGGGAGTCCGCATTCCTGAACGCGCGGTGAGAACGTTGCCGTAATAGTCGGTCAAACCTTCATAAACCCATAACAGGTCATTGCCCATCGGCACGTTGAAGTTCGGCGTCCAGAGGTCAGCCGGCCGGCGGAACTTGCCGTTCCAGGAATGGGTGTACTCATGGGGCAGAAGGGCTCGTCCGGAAACGCCTGCACCCCAATCCGTAAAGTAATTGGCGCGACTGCCGTCCTCACTCGATTGGTGGTGCTCCAGTCCCTTGCCGCTCACAATGTCGCTCACCGAAAAAAGAAAATCGTAGTGATCATAATGACGCGACTTAAAAAGCTTTTGCGCCTCGATCACCAGGTTCTTGTGGTATTGCAGTTCTTCCGGACTGATTTCGAGATCGGCGGGTTTGTCGGCGAAGACATCCAGGTACACAGGATTGTCCGGCCCAGTCGAAAGGTCTAAACGCTTGAAGTGGACGCCGGCGTAGAGCGGCGAGTCGATCAGCGTATTCAGCGTCGTTTCTTTAAAGTGAACCAGGTTGCCGTCCTGCGATTTCACGTCGAGAGAGCAGGCGAACTTCCATCCCTCGGGCAGACGGAGAGCAGGTTCGAATTTGATATCGCGCGAGAAATATCCTGCGGGATAGAGAAGCACACTGTTCCAGGTAATGTCGGCGAACTTCGAAGAAATGCGGCCTCGTTTTGGATCCAGCGGAGCCAGGAACACGAAGCTTACATCCAGCGTCGTCGCATCCCGCGACGCCTCGACATGGAAGGCATACATGTTGACGCGGTCGCGCACCCAGGAAATGCGTTTGCCATTCGCCGTGATGACAAGGCCGGCAAGTTCGGCGATGGGGTTCGATGGCGAGTGCGTCCCCGGAAGCCACTCGGGATAAAGCAGCGTGATGTCGCGGCCCTTTACCGGGATCGTCTCATGCACTTTCAGCACGCGACTGTTGACATCGGTGACATCGACGAGCAGCGAAATGGTGCCGGGATAAGGCGTGTCGGCCGGCGCAACGATGGGCGGAGGCAACGGCACAGGCTGCGGGCCAGGTGAATTCTGCGCGTGCACGAGCGGAGTCAGAACAATCGATACCGCCACGAAGAGCGCCGCAGCGCTTCGACGCTGTAAAAATGAATATGGCATTCAGATCCTCGGAAATGCGCCGCCACTCTTAGTAGGACGATGGACGACGCGATAAGAAATCGTCTGGTCGAGACCAGAGCAGAATGCTACGTCTGTGAACGGCTCAACGTCAATGAAAGCCGGGAGCGGGAAATGTCTCCCAAGAATAATTAATGCCATCAACTGAAAAAATCTCAAGGCTTCGGCAATGGCGGCAACGCTACTTTTTGCTGAATCCCTCTTCCCTCGGTGATGGTATAGATGAAATCCGCTGGAACGTTCCGCAAAGCCTCGGTCTCTCCGTTTGGCCAGCGAATGCTCACCTCGCTCATCTTGTCGTTCGGCCCCAACCCAAAATGCAGCCGCAAATCATTTTGCGAAAGATAACTCGCTCCCCCGCGCACTTCGTCGATCTGCACCAGAGAACCCGCTTTCACCGTGACTCGCGCCCCAATCGCCGCTTTGTTGCTTTTGGTTCCCACCAGTTTGAACAACACGCGATGATTCGAACTCTCGTTGCGGTTCAGCAGAAGCGAAGGCGGCTCACCGACATTCAGAATCACCATGTCGACGTTGCCATCATTATTGATATCGCCAAAAGCCACGCCCCGCCTGGATTGCAGCGGAAGCTTCTCCAGAGTGGCAGACATATCCTCGAACGTTCCGTCGCGATGATTGCGCAGCAGCACCAGCGGTTGCCGGTATTGCGTGCCTCCGGGAATGGTGTCCACCTGCGGATAGACGTGTCCACTGGCGATAAAGATATCGAGCCAGCCATCGTTATCCATATCGAAGAAGGACGTTCCCCAACTCACCAGCGGATACGTGGGCTTCATAATTTTTGCCCGAACACTGACGTCGGCAAAGCTGTCATTCCCCAAATTGTGATAGAGCGTAGTTCCCTGCTCCACAAAATTGGTGACTAGCATCGACAACCGCCCTTCGTGCAGATAATCGCCCCACGCCACGCCCATCGAGCCCTGCTGCATGCCGTCACCGCTCAGGGCGACACCGCCGAGCAAGCCGATATCTTCGAAGGTGCCATCGTGTTTGTTGCGATAGAGAAAATTGGGCCCCGCATCGTTGGCCACGTAAAGATCCGGCCAACCGTCGTTGTCATAGTCTCCCCAGGTTGCGCCCAGGCCGTAATAATGATGCGGATCGTCGACGCCTGCCTTTTTGGAAACTTCCTCAAACGTGCCATCGCCCTTGTTATGAAACAGCAAATCAGATTCCCCGGGCATGCCCCACGGCCCGCACTGAACCATCACGGTCTTAAAGCGGCAGAAATGCGGATCGTTGCCGAACTCCGGCAGTTTCTCCATATCGACATGCACATAGCGCGACACGAAAAGATCGACGCGGCCGTCGCGATCATAGTCAGCCCACGCCGCACCCGTGCTGAAGCCGCCGCCAGCCACTCCGGCCTTCTCGGTTACGTCTTCAAACTTGCAATCGCCCAGGTTGTGATAGAGCGCGTTGCCGCCGTATCCCGTTACGTAAATGTCCTGCAGCCCGTCGTTGTCATAATCCGCGACTGCAACGCCCATCCCCCAGCCTTTGCGCGTGAGACCGGCCGACTTCGTAATGTCGGTGAACTTCAGGTCATTATTCTTAGAATCGGGATCCTGACGATAGAGCGTTATCAGCGGATCACCGCCCTGGCGAAATCGTTCCACCGTAGATCCGTTCACGGTAATGATGTCGAGCTTGCCGTCGTTATCGCAATCGATGAGGCCGACGCCGCCACTCATCGATTCGACAATATATTTCTTGTCAGCGGAAGAAATGTGCGGAACCGTAAGGCCCGCTTTTTGCGCAATGTCTTCAAATTGTGGGACCGCCAGTGGCGCGCTCTGCGGCTTGGGAAGCGCGGTTTGAGCAGGCGCGACTGTGGCTAGAAGCAGGCCGATCCACGGTCCACACCGGGTTCGCATAAGCAGGAGAATTTCTTGATTATATCCGAGGCGCAGCCGCAGTTCCGCCCTGCTGACATGACGGAATGGAAATGCAGACAGCCGGCGTCGTTACCCATCGCCGCGATTTCCATCTTTTCGAAATGACCAGCGCCCGCATTGTGAAAGAGCACATTCGTTCCGCCGTTTTGCGCGTTGCTCCAACTCTCGTGCTGAAGTGGAACATGCGGCGTGATAAGTAACATCCTTGGCTCTACGCTTCCGGTCGCGCTAACATATCGAAGGGTTTCTTCAGACGAATCGAGAGTAGCGCCGGCTGCCCCAGCGCGGATGCGTTCTTAGGACACGTTCACGAGTGTCACATGAGGAGCGGGATCGCTCGAAGGAGTGTCGGACGCGGATAACAAGAATCGGCAGCTATCTTCAACTCTGGCGCGTGAGTCCAAGCGGTCAGCGATGCATCTACCAGGCATGCCAACCTCATCACAATTCAAATTGGCCGAGGTTGTCGCGATTCTCACTCGCACTCCCGCAGCCTTGGATGCTCTGTTGCGCGGCCTGCCCGACACTTGGGTGCACGGCAGCGAAGGTCGCAGTAAGGACGGAAAAGATACCTGGAGCGCGTTCGCCATCGTGGGCCACCTGATCCACGGGGAGCGCACCGACTGGATGCCGCGCGCGCGGATAATCTTGGAGAATGGAGAAGCGCGGCCATTCGACCCCTTCGACCGTCTGGCGCAGTTCAAAGAGAGTCAGGGCAAGTCGCTGGAGCAACTTTTGGACGAGTTCGCCCGCCTGCGACGACAGAGTCTGCTTGCGCTGCAAGCGCTGAACTTACAGCCGGAAGACTTCACTCGCCGCGGCAAACATCCAGTCCTGGGAGTAGTGACTCTATCGGAACTGCTGGCGACCTGGGCCGTTCACGACCTCACCCATCTGCATCAACTCTCCCGCGTAATGGCCCATCAGTATCGCGACGCTGTCGGCCCATGGAGCGCCTATCTCGGCGTGCTGAAATGTGGCGGTCATAGCTCCTAGTCAACACCCAGGGGATTCCCGGCCCATCTTAGAACATTTTGCGTAGATCGCCGCGAATACGCGTATGCGCTGATCCTTTATGCATTAACCTTGAGGGCATTCCGCGAGCGCTCAGGAAGTGACTTTTTCAGGTTCTAGGGTTTTCATTAAATCCAGAATCATGTGAACCACTGCTCCATCGCCAATCGTAGTGTTGATCATGGTGTGATAAATCGGGCGGTCAGGCCATTCGACGTGGAAATATTTTTGAATAAAGTCGATGCGTTCCCGATCGACAGTATCCACGAGCTGCCCGGCTTCCTTCTCGCTCTTGCCCCGAGCCAGCAATCGCCGCACTTTATCTTCTCTCGGAGCGTATAGAAAAACACGCAATGTGTCCTGGCGGTCCTTGAGAAACTGCTGCGACCCTCGTCCCACGATGACTGAGTTTCCCCTTTTCGCCGCGTGCTGAACAACACGTTCGGTAAACTTTAAAATGCTTTCGCTGTCGACCAGCTTGAGCTTGTGCGCATTGATGCTCCCTTCGTAACTTCCGCGCAAGAATGATTTGAAAAGCCGGTAGTACAGCGGGTCGGTTCGTTCCTCTCGAACCTCGACCACTGCTTTGGGACATTCGGCAAGCCGCGCGATCTCCTCCGTCAGCAACTGATCCCAGAGTTTCCAGCCAAGCTGCCTGGCCAGCAGTTGAGCGATTTCGCCGCCGCCGCTTCCGTACTCGCGTTCAATGGTGATGATTTTTATCATCTGCGTCTCTGATTCTTGCGCTCTACTGAATTACATCAGATTGATTACTTACTCCGCTACCCTCACTCCGCCGGCGCCCGGATCATTCTTCTTCAAAACAAAAGCCAGACCGAACATGATGGCCGCTCCCACGCAAAGAACCATAAAAGTATCAATGTATGCCAGGCTTGCGGCTTGTGCTTGCAGGGATTGGTAAATCCGGGCGTAAGCCGTGGCTTGGGCCTCGTGCCTGCCCACACCCGAGGTAGCCAGATGCTGAGCAAGGCCCTTAGCCGCATTCACAAAATTGGGGTTGTCGACTCTGGCATTTTGCACCAGCCTTTCCTGATGGAATTGCGAGCGGCGAGCAATCAATGTCGTGACTAACGAAGTCCCCACGCTGCTTCCCATATTGCGCATGAAATTGACGATTCCCGCGACCGCGTTGTTTTTCTCCGGCGCAATTCCGATGTAGGCGACTAGCGTAATCGGCACGAAAAGGAACCCAAGGCCTATCACCTGTGCGATGCGCAGCCACGTCGCGGCACTGAAACTAATCTGCAAGTCGATCCGCTTCGTGGAATAGAACATGGCGATCGACAAGGCGAGCCAGCCGAAGGCAATCAGATAGCGCGCCTGGATCTTCGTTGTCAGTTGGCCCATGATGGGCATTTCGAGCAGCAAGACAAAGCCTCCGGCTGAAAGAGCAAGCCCCGCTAGTTGCGACGTGTATCCAACCAGCGTCTGGAGAAATTGCGGCATCAGGACCAGGCTGCTGAACAGCAAGATGCCCAGGGTGAACATCATCAGACTCGAGCTCGCGAAGTTAAAGCTCTTGAACATGCGGACGTCGATGATCGGCGCTTTTTGATACCACTCCCAGATCACGAGCGAGGTCAGGCATACGGTGGCGACGACCACTAAGGTCGTAATGAATTGCGATCCGAACCAGTCATCTTCCTGGCCTTTGTCGAGCAACACCTGCAACGCCCCAATGCCAAGCGTCAGGAGAGCGATGCCGATGTAGTCCAACTTAACCCCGGCAGCTTTGACGCGCGCTAAATAAGGAGGATCTTCAACAAAGCGCCGCACCAGAAACCATGTTGCGACTCCGACTGGCAGGTTGATGAAAAAAATCCACCGCCAGGAATAGTTGAAGGTGATCCACCCTCCCAGGGTTGGCCCGATGGTAGGCGCCATAATCGCTGTGATGCCATACAGCGCAAACGCCAGACCTCGCTGCTGCGGCGGAAAGGTGTCTGCCAGGATAGCCTGCGCCATGGGTTGCAGTCCGCCGCCGCCCGCGCCTTGCAGCACCCGGAAGAAAAGAAGAAAGCCGAGACTGGGCGCGATGCCACAAAGCAAAGAACTCACAGTAAAGACGCTCAAGCAGGCCATAAAAAACCGCTTCCGGCCCAAGGCGCCTGCGAGCCATCCGCTGATCGGCAGGATGATGGCATTCGAGACCAGATAAGAAGTCAGCACCCACGTACTTTGATCGTTGCTCGCCCCCAGATTCCCGGCCATGTACGGCAAAGCCACGTTAGCAATGCTGGTGTCGAGAACCTCCATGAACGCGGCCAGGGCCACGACCACGGCAATGAGCCAAGGATTGTACTTGGGCCGCCAGACTTCCTGTTCGAGTGCGAGAGCCGCGGAACTCATAGGCTGGAACTTTAAGCGAAGATTATTGGAGGTAGACGTCCGGCACTACGTTCATGCCCGGTCGAAGCCGCCGATCCTTGTTCTCCCCCGCGTCGAGAACGATCTTCACCGGAATCCTCTGGACAATTTTCACGTAGTTTCCAGTGGCATTCTCCGGCGGAAGCAAACTGAACAGCGGGCCGGTTGCTCCCGCAATGCTGTCCACATGGCCTTTCAAAGTGCGGCCGCTCGAATCCACCTTGATTTCAGCCCGCTGCCCAACCCGCATGCGCTTCAGCTGGGTCTCTTTAAAATTGGCGGTGACCCAGACTTCATCGAGAGGCACCACGGTGAGCAGTTGCTGGCCATCTTGAACGTTCATCCCGACCACCACTGTCTTATTCACTTCGCCGCTGACCGGAGCAACAACTTTCGTGTATCCGAGATTGAGTTGGGCCTGTTCGAGTAGCGCGCGCTTTTGCTCGACGTCCGCAATCAATGCTCGTACGTGGGCTTTGGTCGATGACACTTGCTCCGGGCCGGTCTCCGCGTATTGGTGGTTGGCATTGGCTTGCGCCAGACGGCTCCGCGCTTGCTGGACGAATTGTTCGGCTGCAGACTCACTGGCGCGAGCTGCCGATACGGTCGCCGTGCTGGATTTGGCGGTCGCCAACGCTTGATCGTAGATTTGCGGCGATACTTCCCGCTTGTCGACCAGTAGCTTGTAACGGTGTAGGTCGTCTTGCGCCTTCACATCATTCGCTTCGGCCGCCTCCAGCTGAGCATGGGCGGCGGTGAGTTGCTTCTCGGCGGCGGCGACTCCGGCGTTCGCGTCTTCTATACCCGATGCGGTGAAGCGGAGTTGGCTTGAAGAGTTCACCGAAGTGATCGGAACGGTGATATTCAGCGATTGCGCGGTCGCTTCCGCATTGGCGAGATTGGCTTGCGCCTGCGCGACCGCAACCTCATAATCTTTCGGGTCGATCTCGACCAGCACCGTGCCTTTCTCCACCCACTGGTTGTCGTCTACGTTGACTCGCACTACGTGGCCGGAAACACGCGCGCTGACCGGATAAAGATGAACATCCGCCTGGGCGTCATCGGTCGATTCGTAGCTGCTCAAGTAGCGCCACAGGAACACGCCGGCGACCAGCACCACTACGATCGCGACCAGAATTACGATATTTCTGCGGCGATGGGAAGTGCGGCGCACCGGCGGGGTACGGTCTCTGTCCCTGTCCGCCAAGGGCGACGGATCGGCCGAAAGTTCATCGTCGGTCTCTGTCACAGAACGAGGTGGATTTTCTTCCGCCATCTTCACTTCCCTCTGAAAAATTCCTTGACGCCCTGCTCGGCGATGCCCAGAGCGCGAACCAGCGAAATTTTGGCGTAATTATAGTTGTAGAGACTTGATATGTATTGTTCGTGCGCGCTGGCGACTGCCTCTTGCGACTGCACCACTTCAACGGTATCGGTGACACCCGCACTGAAACGATCGCGCGACTGAGTCAGCGTCTCTTCCGCCAAATCGATGTTGCTGCGCGCCACGTTCACCTGATCCGCCGACGATTGCTAGATTCAGCAGCGCCGCACGCACATCGGAATCGATCTGCGCTCGCAAATTCTCAAGGCGCTCGCGGCTCTGCTCGAGTCTGGCATCGGCCTGCAAAACATCGCCGTGAACGCTCCCGCCCTGAAAGATCGGAATCGACAGTGTTCCGCGCACGTCCGCCACTGTCGTTGCTGTGGAGGGATGCGACCCTGCCAACCCGTAATCTGCGTTAAAGGAAAGTGACGGGAGATAGCCTGCAACCGCGGCCTTTCGGGAGAACTGCGCCGCGCGCACGTCGGTCATGGCCGCCTGATAATCGGAGCGCGAAGCGTAGGCGCGGCCCAGAGCTTCCTCGACAGCGATATTTTCCAGCGGTGCATACGGCGACTTGTCGGTGAATTCAAATTCCTGGCCAGGAGCCAGGCCTATCACGCGAGCCACGGTCAGTTTCTGGATGGCGAAGTTGTTCTTCGCCTGAATGAACTGTTGTTGCCGGGTCTGGAGTTCGACCTTGGTGCGCAGGCCGTCGATGTCCGGCGAAGTGCCGGCATTGATCTGGTCCGCCGCCTGGTCGTAGAGCGTTTGTGCCGTCTTCACCTGCGCTTCTGCCGTTTCAATGCGTGCTTCATCGGCAATAGCCTGCAAGTAAACATAGCCCACCGCGAGCACAACGAGGTCCCGAGCGTCCTTGAAAGTGTAAGCGGCGGATTTCAGACTTTGGCCCGCCGATCGAGTCGCATTGATCGACTTCCAATCGAATAGCGTTTGGGTTACCGCGGCGCGCGCGTCAAAGTAAGAAAACGGGCCCACCGACTTGGGAAGGCTGATTCCACCAAAACTCGTCAGGCCGAGCTCGGCGAGATTAATTTTCGAAGCTTCCGCGTAAGGAGTCGCCGACACGTGCGGCAAGAGCGCGCTCAATTGCTCCCAACGCTGTCCCCGAGCCAAGCCGATGTCCGCGTGCGAAAGCAGCAGCCCGAGATTTTGCTTCAATCCGCGGTTGATGGCGTCCGGCAGCGAGAGCGGCAACACTCCCGGAACCAGCTTTGCCGGAACGCTGCCGGCGAACGAGCTCACTCCGCCTGTGCCTGGGATAGACTGTCCTGGGCTGGACGGGCCTGGAGTGCCCTCACCGGCTGTTGTTTCGGTTTGGGCAACCGATGTTGCTGCTCCCCAAATCAAGACTCCAGCCAACACGAAAACGCGGCGGCATTCGTAATTGAGCATCACGGGAGCCCTCCTGGTCTCGAATTTTCGCGCCGGCGATGCGGAGGAAAGATCTCTTCGTCTAGCCGGTAATCGCAGCAACGGAATTCTATACCGATGGACTTACGGGTTCCCGGGATACAAAAATATCGTGAGCCACGCAGAAGAGCCTGAAAATCAGCCAACCGGCACCGTCAGCAATTGATATGGATCCTCCGACGCACCCCTCGTTCTCCGACCAAAAGAGGGCAGTTCGATAGGACTTGACTCTAGTAGTCGGATTCCGATATAACGAACTCCGACTATGAAAGAAGATTTTGATCAATTCGTACCTCTTTCCGCTGCCACGCTACATATCTTGCTCGCCCTCGCCAGTGAAGATCGCCACGGGTATGGGATTATGCGGGAGGTGGCCCGTCAGTCGGACGGCCGCTACAAGTTAGGCCCCGGCACGTTGTACGACAATCTACAAAAACTGCTCGATCAAGGCATTGTGGAAGAGCGCTCCCCGCACTCTCTCAGCGATGATCCAAGGCGCCGCTATTATCGCCTGTCACGCTTTGGCCGTGGACTCTTGGCTGCGGAGGTCGCGAGGCTCGAAGGCGTGGTACGAGAAGCGAGACTACATCTCAAGATCCGTCCCGAGAGGGCATGATGAACCGCATCTTGTATCGTTGGCTCATTTGTTTGCATCCACCCGCCTTTCGCCTGCGGTTCGAACAAGAACTTCTTTGGATATTCGACGAATCCAGTGACACATCAGGCGCGGCGCCGCTCCTGTATGACGCCGTCATCTCCCTGCTGCGACAGTGGCTCATTCGGTCGGGAGTATGGAAATGGGCACTCGGGGGGATCGCCGGAGCAGTGCCGGTCCTGATCGGATTCGGAAGTTTTTTGTTCAACTGGCCTATGCACTCGTAACCCAGAGGATTTCCTAATGAATGTGTGCGCTGAATTGTCGGTCCATTTCTTACGAGGAGATCGGGCACATGAAAAAGTTGGTTCGGAAAATCCTGTACATGTTTCTGACTCTGCTGGTGCTGGCACTTCTTGGGGGCCTTACATATGAACAGGTCGGGAGAGCCAGGGATGTCAATCAACTGCCTCCACGAGTTGGACAGGCGGTTGATATCGGTGGACGCACTCTAAACCTCTACTGCTCTGGTGAGGGTACTCCCACCGTAATTCTTGAAACCGGAGGCAACTCGCCTGGTTATTCGTTGCTTTTGCAGCAATCCAAGATGGCAGCCTTCACTCGTGCGTGCTGGTACGACCGTGCTGGAGTGGGGTGGAGTGATCCCCCGCCGTTTCCACGAACCAGCGCCAGTGTTGCCAGCGATCTTCACGAGGCGCTAAAACGGGCGGGAGTTCCGCCGCCTTATGTGATGATGGGAGGGTCCGTGGGCGGCCAATATGTTCGCATCTACACCTCGCGCTACCCCGCGGACGTGGCGGGTTTGGTCTTAGTGGATTCCGCGACTCCGGACCAACGTGATCCCGACTTCATGGTAGCGCCAATAAACCGCCTTTCGGGCCGCACAAGGCACCTGATTTGCATGGCTCTACCCGCAATGACGCGACTTGGAATAATTCGTTTCGTGGCGAGCCGAGAGCGGCGTCCTCCTTCGTCCGATTTCACCCCGGAGGAAAGCGACACATTGGCGAGGCTCGAAGCACAGCCCAAGACGTTTAGGACCGATGCCGAGCAGGCTTGTGCAGCAACTGACGAGGGCAGAATCGTTCCGAGAACCGGCACGAACCCCGATATCGACAACGCTGTGCGGCACGCCGGCAGCCTCGGTGATCGCCCACTCATCGTGCTAACCGCTGGACGGTATTGGGCTCCTCCCGGTTTCGAAAAGGAAGCGGCGGAATATCACGAGGTCCGGGTACATCAATTGCAAGCCAGCCTGGCACGCTTGTCAACGCATGGGCGGCAAGTCGTGGTAGATGCGGACCACGGCATGACGCAATCGCCGGAATCCGTGGTCATAGCAGTCCGACAGGTGGTCGACGAAGTGCGCAGCATGAAATAACCGCCGTTCGGCCAAGCCTGGTAAAGCCCTTCAACACCAATCGCGGCCAGCCGTGTTCATATCCGGGTCCGGCTCCCAAGGCGTTTCTCTGAGTTAGCCGTGTTCGACGCGCGCCTTCATATCCGAGTACGCCGCATCGATGAGCCTGCTTAGCGCTGCGCCGTTCGTGGCCGTTCCCGGTCTCAACTTCACATGTCGCATAAACTTGCCGGTGCCCTGCAACAAGCGGGCCGGATCCGGCAGCGCTGCGCCGTGAAAGAACCCCACGTTTACGTGCGAAGTAAATACATTGACGTAGCCGAAGGGCGCATCTCCCAAACATGCCACCGGACAGCCGTCATGCAAAAGTTCCCGGACTTCGTCTCCGCATTTTCGCATCATCTCAAACCACCGATGCGCGATGGCTCCCAATTCACCTGCATGCTCTTTCATCCACGCATCGATGGTGGGATCCCGCTCGACAGCGCCGTTGAATCGCAGCAATTCCGTTCTCATCGCCGCTACACTTTCTGCTTTCGAGATCTGTAGGTTCTTCGCACCCTTACCCTTCAGCAAAATCCTTCGTTAGGAATTGATCGGAATAAAGGGATATCCGGCTTCTGCTACGAATGTTCGGCTACTAATGCCCGGCTACCAATGCCCGGAAACCATTCTGGCATTTGCGGCAAGCGGGCATGCGGCGCCTTTAGCGGCCCATTCTTGTACTTTCGCTAAGAACTCCGGCTGAGGCATAGGTATTGCAGTACGGCCCTCGCCCGGCGCCCAACCCCACAGTACGAGCGGCGTGCGCATATGCTCCACAATCTGCGCAGGCGTGCGATGGCCGTTCTGCTGGGGATCTTTGAGCAATTCGCAGAGTTGAGGATCCGTCAGCCCTTCCCAAATCATCGGCATGGCGGGAGATGGCAGATGCCAATCGGGCGCTCCCGGCGGCAGATGCAAGCCCACGAGATTGTGGTCCTGGTGACAGCTGCTGCATCGGACCGCATTCACGCCGTGCCCGTCTGGTCCACGGCGGATTTGCATGGTGTGGCGATGGCTGTCATCACCCTGACGAGGGAAATCTCCCTTGGAGTGGCAATTCATACAGCGAGGGTGGCGAAGCACCGGGACCATTGCTTCGAAGGCAGCAGCGGCGGCAACGTTGTCGACAAGATGGTCGGCAACATCGATGGCAATATGGTCGCGCGGCGCCACTTCATGAATGACGTGCGGAATGACTTGCGCGCCGGCATGGTCCGCTCCCTGAACGACCACCCGCAAGGTGAGCAGCGACAGGAAACAATACGTTGCCGCGACCACGAGGAGGGACGCACTGAATTTTCGATTCCTCACACTGGGGCCTTCTCGTCCCGGTGGGCACGATCAAGCAGCGCGGCTTTCACGCGCGCGGGAGTAAACGGCAAGTCCCGCAGACGCGCACCAGTTGCGTCGAAAATGGCGTTTCCGATCGCAGCGGGAGTGATTGTGATGGCCGTCTCTCCCGCCCCGGTTGCGGGGACATTGGCAGGCGTCACAAAGACCGTCTCGATCGCGGGCATCTCGTAATCAAGATACAAACTGTTGTAGGTCTCCCAATCGACCGAGGTCACGCGCTTCTCGTCCCATGTGACTTCTTCCACCAGGGCGCGGCTCATGCCCTGCAGTATGCCACCTTCGGTCTGGTTTCGCAGGCCATCAGGGTTAGAGACGGGACCACAGTCCAACGCAACTACGAAGCGCCTCGGATGGACCGTTCCGGTTTCCAGATCTACGTCGACCTCGGCAACCAGCGCGGCGTAGCCATTGTCTCCTTCATAAGCGACGCAGGCGATACCACGCCCGCTTACGGTGTGCGCCCGAGAGATGTCCGCCCTCGGCGAGGAGCGAGCCTGCCAACTTGCTGCCTTTGCAGCGGCCTTGAGGACGCCGATGACTCGAGCGTTCTCCAAATGCTGCAGCCGGAAAGCCACAGGATCACTCTTCGCCTGGGCGCAAAGTTCGTCCATGAAGCATTCATTGGCGAAGGTATTCTGAATTCGCAGCGGTGAGCGAAGTGGCCCCGTGAAGAACGGCGAACGCACCGTATGCGTCAGGGCCCGTTCGCTGCGGATGGTTCCCCCGCCGCCACAGCTGCCACCAACGCATCCTGCGAAGTAGGATGGCACCGTGTTGCTCTGATTGCGCAACTTGCCCGAGGGTGGCTTGGCCGAGCGTGGCTCAATCGGCTCAGGTTCATAACCCAACAGCATGCCGGTGATGACATTCCCCGGCCGATCATAGCCCGGCCGATTGCCCAGCGACGCTACCCAATCCTCGCGGTCCCAGGCGACGATGCGTCCGTCCTGTGCAAGGCCAGCACGATGCTTCACCACGCACGCGGCGCCAAAGTTTTCCCACATCATTTCGTCCTGCCGGGAGAACTGCAGGCGAACCGGTTTTCCCACGGCCTGCGAGAGTATTGCCGCATCAAAAGACACGGCATCGGCGCCGTTCAGTCCGTAGCAGCCCGATCCTCGCACATAGATCACACGCACTTTATCCGGCGGCATATCCAGAAGCTTTGCAACGATGCTTCTCGTTGGATAAGAAGACTGAGTTGCAGACCATACCGTTGCACCCTCCGGCTTGACGTCGGCCACAGCGCACGATGCACCTACGGATCCATGCATTTGGTAGGGATACGTGTACCTTGCCCGAATGACAGTGCTCGCGGCGGCGAGCTGAGCGTCAAGGTCGCGAGAGTCAATGCTGAGAACGTCGCGGGCAGGCTGCTTCTGGAGATACTCGAATAAACCATTCTGCGGCGGGTGCTCCGGCCCTGGATTCCACTGAACCGCCAACTGACGGGCCGCCAATACCGCCCCGTACTGCGTTTCGGCGACAACGCCCACAAAATCCTTGCGGACCACGACCTTCACCAGACCTGAGATACTTCGCACCGATTGTTCGTCTACATGGGCAACCGTCGCTCCCATCCCGGGAGGCCGCACGACACGCCCATGCAGCATTCCAGCGACTCGGACATGGTGTACGAATTCGAACTGACCAGTCATCAGGGAGGTTCTATCCAGCGAAGGAATTGGTTTCCCCAGCACCGTCCAATCTGCGCGAGATCGCCGCTTAGCCGTGGCGCTCAGCGGGAGATTGAAATGCTGGTTCCCAATAAGGTCCTCGTACCTCACGCGGCGCCCCATCTTGCCGAGGATGACTCCGTCCGCCAGCGTAAGCTGCTCAACCCGCTCTCCTAGTTTCTTGGCGCCAAGACCGAGCAGGGCTTCCCGCGCAGTGGCTGCGGCAAGCGCGAGATTTTCTGAGTTAAAGTTTGTCGGAGTCGATTGACTTCCAGACGTAGTTCCCTGATCGGGAGTAACGGATGTATCGCACTGGATCAGTTTGACACGGGCAATGGGAACGCACAGTTCCTCCGCAATGAGCTGCGATTGAGCCGTAAAAATGCCCTGCCCGAAGTCGCATTTCCCTGTATATGCAGTGACACTCCCGTCGGCGCCGACGGCTAACCACGAATCGAGCTTCTTCGGATCAATGTGGGAGGGATGGGTACCGAACGGTCCGCGGTCCTGCGCGGACAGCACACCGGCCCTGAAACTGACAATCAGGGCGCCACAACCAATCAGAAACTCACGGCGGGAATGCGTCATGCGCGCCTTGCCTCGGCATACTTTCGAATTGCCCGCAACATGCGAGTGTGCGCGAAGCAGCGGCACAAGACGCCCCCAAGCGCATCCCGAATTTCCTGATCAGAGGCATCCGGTTTTACATCGAGAACGGCCTTAGCCGTCAGAATCACGCCGCTGAGGCAAAAACCGCATTGGGCCGCTCCTTCCTCGATAAACGCCTGCTGGATGGGGTGCGGCTTTTCAGGCGTGCCCAAGCCTTCCAGTGTCGTGACTTCGTCTTGACCAACGGCCTTTACGGGCATGACACAAGACCGCACTACCTGGCTGCGCAGGATCACGGTGCAGGCTCCGCACTGAGCCATGCCACATCCGAATCGCGGTCCGCGCAACCCCAATTCGTCACTCAGAACAAATAGCAGCGGAGTTTCTGGCTCAACCGCCAGAGTGTGCCGCTTACCATTCACATTCAGGGTGATCTCCCTCATCAGATGGTTCGCTCCTCTGCATCCTTGTAACGTGCGCGACATACGCTGAGGCCACAACGCCGCGCGAACACTCCGCCAAACCTTGGGAATGTCCTATAGAAATCTGGCGCGCTGTCTCCTATTAACACAATCCAATTTACCTCTCCCTGAGACTTCGTGCTGTCCGGAACCTTCGTCTTCTCCGCGATTTCGTTCTCGGGAAGGGACCTGTACCAATCAGAATTCTCTGCGCAAGAAGCTCAACTCTTTATTCACAACGAGTTAACCAGGCAGGCATATAATTCCAATCAATTCTTTTAATGGGGCGTGAGCCGAAGCCGAGAATCGAATAGGTATGGCAGATAAACCTCTCAAACGCTATATTTTCGCGAGCGATTTCGACCAGACGCTCACCTTCAACGATTCCGGCTACGTGCTCGCCGAACTGGTCGGCATTCCCACCGAGGACTTCGAGCGCAAAGCCAAAGGGATGGCCAAGATCAATCTGGTGCAGCAGGGCGCGGAGCTGGCCTACCTGTTGCTGCATGATCCGGAATTCAAAGCCAAAGTTCGCAAGGAACATCTGCACGAAGTGGGCAAGCGGATTCGTCTCAAGGGCGACATCAAACTGCTTTACCAGTTGCTCGACGCGGGCATTGATGGCCATCAGTTCGACTTTTATATCTTATCGGCCGCGCCGGTCGAGGTCATTCTCTCGGCGCTGGAAGACATTGTTCCGCCCGATCACATTTACGGCACCGAGTTTCGCTACAAACCTTCGGGCGAAATCGACACCATCGTGCGGGCAACGGCCGGTTACGGAAAAGTCGCAGTTCTGAACCAGCTGCTTCTGCAACAGGTCGCCGGCCCCGATCACGTGATTTACACCGGCGACGGTAGTTCCGACATTCACGTCATGCTGCACATCAACTCACGCGACGGACTCACCATTGCCGTGTCGGAATCGCCCGACGTATCGCAGATTGCGAAACGCACCGTGCTCAGCACCAGCGCTCTCGCGGTGCTGGCGCCGATTCTCGAAGAAGTCGCGGGCTGGGAGCGGTACCGCATTCGCAGTTTCTTCGAAGCCAACGGAATGCTGATTCAGGAGTGGCAGCGTGTCCGCACCGACTGGTTGACGGTGCGTCCCGCCGCCGACCGCCTGGAGACGGAAGGAGAACCGTCGCTGCCCGGACTGGCGGGCGCGAAACCCTGAGGCCACCCCTATAGTGCTGCGCGACCGAAATCTGATTCCGCTCTCTCATCAGCACCGGCGTGCCTTGGTGCTATGTGTCCGCATCGATCGTGCATCGCCAGTCGGGGACGCCGACCTCGCGGCCTGGCAAGCGGAGATCGCGCAGCATTTTCAATCCGAAATTCGCATTCATTTCGCGGCGGAGGAAGGCGTTCTGTTCCCGGCGGCGCGCACGTTCCCCGCGTTAGTTCCGCTGGTGGAGGAACTCCTCCTCGACCACTTCATGCTGCGCGAAAGCTTCGCCAAAGCGGAGGCCCACGCCATGGCGGCTGCCGATGTCTCTGCATTCGCGGAGCACATGTCCGCTCACATCCGCAAGGAAGAACGTCAACTCTTTGAGCGCCTGCAGGAATTGATGACCCAGGAACAGCTCGCACTTCTGGGAAAAGATCTGCAACAGGCCTTGAAAGATGCGGCGCAGATTTGCGTCACACCTGCGGCGACGACTCGCCTTCGTCCGGCAGAATAACACCGGAAACTTGCGGTCTATCTTCTCGCATGCGCGTTTCTTTTCTTGCCGCGCGCGATTCTTGCAAGCTCTCGAGTGTAGGCTGCAATGGTCTCAGGGACAGCCTCGCTATACACGAACTGGCCTTCGCGGCGGCACTCGATCAGCCCCGCCTCGTTCAAAATCTTCAGATGGTGAGAGACCGTAGCCGGGGTCACACCCCGCATTGAGACGATTTCCCCACAGTTCATGTGGCTGCTCGCCGAAATGGCCTCGAAGATCCGGAGGCGGGTCTCGTCGGCCAGGGCTTTCGATATTTTTCCAACTTCAGAACGGTCCATGAGTCCCCAGTGTAGCCACATCATCGTCCTGCCGCCATACAGAACTTTCCCCGAAATATTCCTGGCGGAAAAACCCGCATCGAAATTACTTCGATGATCATCAAAGTATCTAAATCCTATCGAACAGCGGGCCGACGGATGGAACGCCGAAAGGAACAGACCGACAATTCGATCGACATTTAGGAGACTGATTATGAAGAGACTCGAAGGAAAAGTAGCGGTAGTTACCGGTGGAAACAGCGGCATCGGCCTGGCAGCAGCCAAGCGTCTGCAGGACGAAGGCGCAAGAGTAGCCATATCGGGTCGAAACCAGCAAACCCTGGATGAAGCGGTCAACACCATCGGAAACGGCGTGTTGGCGGTGCAGGCGGATGTCTCCAAGCTCACGGATGTGGACAAGCTTTATGCCCAGGTGTCGAAAAAGCTGGGCAAGATTGATGTCTTGTTCGTGAACGCTGGAGTCGCGAAGTTCGCGCCCTTTGCCGAAACATCCGAAAGCACGTATGACGAGCAGTTCGACATCAACATCAAGGGAGCATACTTCACCATCCAGAAGGCGCTGCCGTTTCTGAATGATGGCGCCTCGATCATCCTGAACACCAGCGTGGTCAGCAGCAAAGGCACCGCCGGTGCCAGCGCGTATTCGGCAACCAAAGCGGCGCTGCGCTCTTTGGCGCGAACGGCTGCCGCGGAACTGGTGGGGCGCGGCATCCGCGTGAACGCGGTGGCGCCGGGTCCGATCGTTACCCCGATCTTCGGCAAGACCGGGCTGCCCAAGGAAGCCATTGAGGAATTCGCCAAGGAGACCATTTCCAAGATTCCCATGAAGCGCTTTGGGCAACCCGAGGAAGTGGCCGGCACGGTTGCGTTTTTGGCCTCCCAGGACGCGTCCTACATCACCGGCGTGGAAATCAATGTAGACGGCGGGCTGGGACAAATCTGAGCCGGCAGAGACGGGGCCTTGCGCCACACCAACTGAGAAACATATCCAAGAAGAAGCCGCGCAAGGATGGCTCGGCTCCTTCTTGCTGATTCTTCGAATACGAGCCTAGTCGATCCCGTGAATCCTCATGCTGACCAGTTGATCGATGCTGAGGTCGTGAATTCCTCGCGCGCGCATGTCGCTGATGTATTCCGGCGTCACGTTGTGGATGCGCATCGCGATCAGTTCGTCCGGATCGGGATGCGAGTATCCCAGCCCTTGCAGCTTCTGAATAAACTCCGGCGAAACGCCGTGGATGCGAAACGCAATCAGCTTTTCCAGGCCAATGTGGTCGTAACCGCGCTGCTTGAGTTGGGCCATCCATTCCGGAGTCGCGCCGTGAATCCTCATGGCGATCAGCAAATCTTCATTCGGCGAATAACCCGCCTGATGAAGGCTGCGCACCATCTCCGGGCTCACCCCATGAATGCGGAAGGCGACAAGTTTGTCGGCGTCGGAAATCTTCAATCCTTCTGCGCGCAATGCCTCAATGAAGGCAGCGTCCACGTGGAAGATTCGGAACGCGATCAGCTTGTCCGCATCAAGATCGCTGAGATGCTCGTTCTTCATCTGCCTCGCAAATTCCAGACTGACGTCCATCACCGCCATGCTGAACTGTTTCTCGTCGTCGATGGAAAATCCCAGCCCGCTCATCTCGCGCGGATAATTCGCATCCGGCTGAAAATGGAAAATGCCAGCGCCTTCCCCGTTATCCAGGAATCCCTCGCACTCAATCTTGCCCGCGTCGCGCGCGATGGTGAAGTGGACGTCCTGACGTCCCACTTTCGAAAAGTCCACACCCTGAAACGAACTCGCGGGCCAATCCGACTCGTGGCTCGAAGTTCCGCCACGATGATGCTCGATCAGCGAGAACTCCACCTTGCCCGCGTCGTCGGATTTGCGGATGGTCCAGTCCCCGCTGCGATTTTCCGCAGCTCGATTCTTCACCGCCACCAGAAGCACGCAGGACGCGAAGACCAGGTACGCGAGAGTTCGGCGCATTCTCATACATCATCTCCTTTTCGAGTGGTTGTGCTTTTAGAGGTCAGCCTTCGAATCCAGAATTCCCAGCTGCCGCAACTGAATCAGCTTCTGCAGGGTCAGATCTTTGAAGCCATGCTTCTGCGCGCGTTCGATGAACTCCGGCGAAACATCCTGCACCTTGGCGCTGATGATGTCGTTGACGCTGAACTTATATCCCGCAGCTTGCAACGCCTTGATGTATTCCGGCGTAACGTCCTGCACGCGCATCGAGATAAATTCGTTCGCCGATGGCCTCAGGCCGAGTGCCCGGATATCGCGAACGTATTCCGGAGTGACGCCCTGAATCCGCATGGCAATGGCATCGTCCGTTCGCGGATCGATTCCCTGCTCGTGCAATCCCTTCAAATATTCGGGAGAAACATCCTGCACCTTCAGGGCGATCACCTGATCTGCAGTCACAGTCAGGCCCGCAGCGCGGAGTTCGCGGACATATTCGGGAGTTACGCCCTGCACCTTCAGTCCAATCAAAGTGTTCACGTCCGGCTGAAGGCCCGCTTCTTTAAGGCCGCGGTAATACTCGCCGTCTGCTCCTTGAATCTTCAGCGCAATGATCTGGTTCTGATCGGGATTGAGGCCCGACGCGTGCAGTCCGCGAACGTACTCAGGAGTAATTCCTTGCACACGCATCGCAATCAGGTTGTTCACGTCAGGATGCAATCCTTGTTCCCGAAGTTCCCGGACATATTCCGGCGTGACATCCTGAATCTTCATGGCGATGAGTTGATCGACGGTGAGATCGCCAAGCCCCGCCGCCTTCATCCCGTCGATGTAGGAAGACGCCGAGGATGAGGCTGAAGCGGACTCGGAGGAAGAAGACGAAGAATTCGGAGTTGACTCGCTGCTTTGCGGATGCGACGGCGAAGGCTTCGAAGTTGGAGTGGTTCGCGCAGCAGGCTGTTGCGAGGCGTTAGTCGCAGGATTGGGAGTCGCTTGCGAATCCCAAGCCGCCTGAGCCTGCCGCGGATGCGCCATTCCCAGCAACGCATTTCCGGCGACCAGCGCGGCGGTCAGACAGAGAACGCTGCCGGTCAAGCCAATGCCGCGCATTCCCGCGCCCAGCGTCTTCAGTCCGAGGACGCGAACGATGCGCTCGGTGAGCGGACCTCGGTTCGCGGCCATGGCGAACGCAGGCGCGCTTCGCCATTCTTCCATGAGCGTAAGAGCGCGCGCATATTCAACGGCGTTGCCGCAGAGGGTAACTGCCATGTGATCGCAACAGTGCTCGCGTTCCGCGCGAATTTGTTTATTCAACCACCAGATCGCGGGATGGTAAAACAACAGCGTCTCTACGCACACCTGGAACACGTTCACAAAGGGATCGAGTCGCTGGATATGCGCCAGTTCGTGGGCGATGATCGCCTCCAGCTGTTCTTCAGAAAGTCCAGTCAGCGCTGTGACCGGCAAGAACACCACCGGACGAAACCATCCAATCACCGCAGGCGCCTGCAGCCATTTACATTCGCAATAATCGATTGCGCGATTGAGGCCGAAGCGATCTTGCAGCGAGTGGCAGATTTCCAGCACTCGATCACTCACCACCACCGATTGTCTCCGCCGTTCGCGCTCCAGCAGCAAGAATCCGCCGGCAGAACGAAGGCTGAAGAAAGCCACGCCGAGAAGCCACGCCTCAACCAGCCAGGGTAACGCATCGACAGAAGGCGTAATGGAAGAAGGTTGAACCGAGCCACTCACAGCGGTCTTGCTCGCCGGGATCGGCCAAGCAGCCCTGAGCGGGGATCTGGCGATTTCCGGCACAGCTGCGTGTTGCTGCGCATAGAACAAGAAAGTTGCCAGCGGAGCCAGCAGCATCAGCACCAAAGCACCGACGCCTATTAGATAGCGCGCTGACGCGCGCCGGCACACTGCCATGGCAGCCGCTGCCAGCGCGGCGAGAGCGGTTCCCTGCCAGAGGAAATGCAGCAGGGCCCATCCTAAAGATTGCATCGCGCTGGGAGAAACAAAATTCAGCAGACTGTTCATCGCCGGCTCCTTTCATAGTCGTCCAGCAAACGGCGTAGTTCGTTAATCTCTTCGGGAGAGGACTTGCGGCCGGCGAGCGCATGCAGCATGAGCTGACTCGCAGAACCTTCGAAAACGCGCTGCAGCATGTCCCCGGCAAGTTGCCGCTTGGTCTGCTCCGCGGGAAGGCATGCCTCATAGACGTGCGCGCGCTGGGTTTCGTTTCGCCGCACGGTGCCTTTTGTGGTCATGATCTGGAGAAGTTTGAGCACTGTCGTGTAACCGAGATCTTTCTTCTCACTCAGCGATTCGTGGACTTCGCGCACAGTCGAGGGTCCGCGGTTCCACAGGACGCGAAGAATTTCGAGCTCCGAGGCGGTCGGTTTGTGCGGAGTCTGCTTCATGGGAAGCAGCGTACTACGAAGACGTTCGTAGTGTCAACGATAATCTTCGTAGATCCGAAAAAATCTGACAGTGCGCCGGTGGGGAAATTCCGGGGCTTCCCCGTTTCTTGGGATTCCCCATGAAGGGACAGCCGAGAGCCTGCTCCCGGCGAAGTCGATTTAGGTGCACGTTGCCGTCTGTGCGAGAAAATCTCGTAAACACCGGGAAGAGTCTAGATGATTCATACTATTGCACCGGAATTCTCTTCTGCTAACTTAGGCTTCCTAACCAGGGGATTCAATCTGAATTCAAGACTCGAAGAGAGGCTACGAGAATGAGTATTCAAAAAGCACTAAGAGGAGGGATTGCGGTTTGCCTTTTCGCGGCGCTAGTGGCCGCTGGAAGCGATGCCGGCAAACTCGTTTCAGTGAACGGCTATGTCCTCGATTCTGCGTGCGCGTTTACCAAGGATCTGAAGAAGCCCATCAGTGCCCAGTGCGCCCAGGCTTGCGCGAGGGCGGGGTCACCTCTGGTGATTCTTGGGGGATAACGGAACTATCTATTGGCCAATCGCCGACACCACGCCTTCGACCGGCCAGAATGAGAGGTTGCTGCCCTTCGCGGGACAGAGAGTCACCGCAAGCGGGAAGACGTACGCGCGTGGCGGCTCAACCGCGATGGTGATCGAAAAAATCGCCGCCGAGACTGCGCAGAAATAGGCTCCTGCAACTGCTCCTTAGCCGTTTCGCAGGCTTCGCTCATTCGACTCGCTGCGCTCACTCAGGGCAGGCTCAGGCTGGACAGCCGAGGCGGCTGTGTCTACGTGAGCCGCGTCGCTGACCAAATTTGCTCACCAAGGCTTGGCAAGAACGTCTATTTCCGGGTAGAGTACTGTGCGTCTTATTTCCCGGGTTCAAGTCCATCCAAGTTCCATACAACAGGAGTTTCCTCCCATGCGTCACGCAGTGATTGTGCTGGCGGCGGTTTCATGTCTGAGTGTTTTGGCCCGCGGGCAGAGCGCCGAAGAACTGGTTAACAAGAACATTCAAGCTAAGGGCGGAATGGACAAGATCAAGGCGATCAAGACCGTCCGCATGACAGGAAAGCTGAATGGCGGAGGTGGATTTACCGCCGCAACGATGCAGGAAAATGAGCGCCCGAATTTGGTGCGGGAGACCTTCACGCTGCAAGGTATGACCGCTGTCACTGCCTACGACGGTGCGACTGGCTGGCAAATTCAGCCATTCGGCGGACATAAAGATCCTGAGTTCATGGGAGAGGACGATTTGAAGGATCTGCTGCTGGACGCAGACTTCGACGGGCCACTGGTGGATTACAAAGAAAAGGGCAACACCGTGGAGTTTCTGGGGCACGACGTAGTCGATGGCGATGACGCGTTGCGCTTGAAAGTCACGCTGAAAGATGGCGACATCGTTTACTACTATCTGGATCCCGATAGCTTTCTGGAAATTCGCAAGGAAGTGCAGGAGTTCATTCGCGGCTCGGTGCGCGAGAGCGTCATAGACATGGGCTCGTACAAGCCGGTCGCGGGCGTCATGTATCCCTACTCGATTGCGCAGGGAACAAAGGCGAATCCGGCGGCGCAGAGTACGACCATCGAAAAGATCGAAGTGAATATACCTATCGATAAGGCTGACTTTGCTGTACCCGCTTCGTTGAGGACTGAAGAAAAGAAGTCCGGGTTGGTCGGGATTCACTAACGAACTCACTGGTTCGCTGTAGAACAGGAGTTGTCATGCGTCACACGATGATTGCTGTGGTTGTGGCCACGAGCCTCAGTGTGTTTGCATGTGCTCAAACCGCTGAGGAACTTGTCGATAAGAATATCCGGGCTAAGGGCGGGATCGACAAGATCAAATCTGCCAAGACCCGGCTTACGACCGGCAAGGTAAGAGGCGGAGGCAGACGCCGATCGACGGTTGCTTTCCGACAGATGAACATGCGGCCGGACTTGGTTCGTCAAAATCTCTCTATGCAAGGGATGACTGCGGTCCAGGCGTACGACGGTTCGGTGGGCTGGCAGACTCAGCCCTTTCGCGGACGTAAAGATCCGGAGTTGATGGGCGAGGACAACCTGCGGGATCTGCTTCTGGCCGCCGATTTTGACGGTCCGCTCGTGGACTACGCCGCGAACGGCAACACGATCGAATACCTGGGACACGCCGAGGTGGATGGCGATGACGCCCTGCGGCTCAAGGTCACGCTGAAAAACGGTGACATCATTTATTACTATCTCGACCCCGACACCTATCTTGAAATCCGCAAAGAGATTCAGCAATTTATCCGGGGATCGGTGAGAGAGCGAGTGGTTGATCTGGGTTCGTACAAGCCGGTGGACGGAGTCATGTATCCTTTCTCGATCTCCGAGGGACCGAAGAACAACCCTGGGGCGCAAGCGATGACGATTGACAAGATTGAAGTGAATGTCGCTTTTCAAGAGTCTGACTTTGCGCTGCCCGAGTCGCTGAGGACTGAGGAAAAGAAGTCCGGGTTGGTCGGGATTCACTGATTCTTTGGCGAGTGATTTGCGCAAGGGTTGCGACTCGTCCCGACCGTGCGGCAGGACGCTTCGGCTCGCACAGGGCGGGCTGCCGGCACGAGGAAAACGCAACGAAATTAACTACGTGGAAAAGGACTCGAAGATATGAAAGTATCCGCTCGCAATTCCTGGGGAGTGATTGTGTTGTTCGCTGCAGCCATGCTGTGCGCGCCTGTGCAGGCCGCAGCGCAGGCGCCGTACCGCTTCGACGCCGCAACGGTTTCCGGGTTGCCAGCGCGCAATATCGGCTCGGCCACCATGAGCGGCCGCATTGCCGCGCTGGACGCGGTGGAAGAGAACGGCCGCATCACCGTCTTTGTCGGCGCAGCCAGCGGCGGCGTATGGAAGTCAGTGAATGGCGGGACGACTTACAAGTCGGTGTTCGATCGCGAGAGTGTGCAGTCGATCGGCGCGGTGGCTATTGACCCATCGAACTCGAAAACGGTTTGGGTGGGCAGCGGTGAGGGTTGGGTAAGAAATAGCGTCTCGGTAGGCGATGGCGTTTACAAGTCTACCGACGGCGGAGAGAACTGGACCAACGTCGGACTCAAAGACAGCGAGCACGTTGTGAAAATTCTGGTCGATCCCAAAGATGGAAACAATGTATTGGTCTGTGCGATGGGACATTTGTGGGATGACAACGATGAGCGCGGAGTTTACAAAACGACCGACGGTGGTAAGTCGTGGAAAAAGGTTTTGGCGGGCGTCAATGGATCGTCGGGCTGTGCGCTGATGGCGATGAGCCGGCAGGAGCCGAAGACGATGTACGCCGCAATGTGGGATTTCCGGCGGCAGGGTTGGACGTTCCGCTCCGGTGGGCCAGGCAGCGGGCTTTTCAAGTCAACGGACGGTGGCGATCACTGGAGCGAAATCAACGACAGCAGCGCGAAAGGCTTGCCAGCTAAGCCTTGGGGACGAGTCGCCGTAGCAGTCGCGCCTTCGAAGCCGCAGGTAGTTTATGCCAACATCGAGGCGGAAAAAGGAAGAGGACTCTATCGTTCAGACGATGGCGGAGGGAACTGGACGAAGCTCGACGCGAGCAACTTCATGGTGTGGCGCCCGTTTTATTTTGGCAATCTTATTGTCGATCCCAAGGACGAGAACAAAATTTTTAAACCCGATCTTATATTGCTATACAGCACGGATGGCGGAAAAACTTTTAACACAGTTTCTGGTTCGGACCACGGCGATTTCCACGATGTGTGGATCAATCCGAAGAATCCGAATATTGTGATCGCGGGCGACGACGGCGGATTGTGGCGCAGCGAGGACGGCGGCAATCGCTGGAAACATCAGATGAACCTGCCGGTTTCGCAGTTCTATCACGTGAGCACCGACAATTCCGATCCTTACCACGTTTACGGCGGGCTGCAGGACAACAGTTCGTGGGTTGGGGACTCATCGTACCCGGGCGGCGTTTCGAACTCGCGATGGGAGAACATGTATGGCGGCGACGGCTTCTGGATGTTTGAAGACACGTCCGATCCGAACTACATCTATGCGGAAGCGCAGGGCGGAGAAATCGGGCGCGTCAACCGCTATTCGCATGAAATTCGCGGGATCAAGCCGTTGCCGAATTATGGCGAGAAGAAACTGCGTTTCAACTGGAACAGTCCGATTCATATGAGTCCTAATGAGAAAGGCACGATTTATATCGGAGCGCAGTTTCTGTTTCGCTCGCGCGATCACGGGCAGTCGTGGGATCGCATTTCACCGGATCTGACGACCAACGATCCGGAGAAGCAGAAGCAGGAAGAATCGGGCGGTGTGACGGTAGACAATTCTTCGGCGGAAATGCATACCACGATTTATTCGATCTCGGAATCGCCGAAGAATGGGCAGATTATCTGGGCTGGAACGGACGACGGAAATCTGCAGATCACGCGGGATGGCGGTAAGACCTGGACGAACGTGGTGGGCAACATCGCGGGCCTGGGGAAGAATTCCTGGGTCTCCACGATTGAGGCCAGCCGATTTGACGAAGCTACGGCGTATGCCACGTTCGACCGGCACACGTTCGGGGACATGAAGCCATACGCTTACAAGACCACCGACTATGGCAAGACCTGGACGGCGCTTCCGGCCCAGGAGAGCGGGGCGCGAGGATTCGCACACGTGATCAAAGAAGACTCGGTGAATCCGAATCTGCTTTTCCTGGGAACGGAATTTGGGTTGTGGATCTCGGTCGATGGCGGCCAGCACTGGGCACAATATAAAGGGAGCAACTTCCCGTGCCGTGCCGGTCGACGACATTGCGGTGCAGGCGCGGGAGAGCGATCTGGTGCTGGCGACGCATGGGCGCGGAATCTGGATTATTGACGACATTTCTCCACTACGCGCTTTGACTCCTGATTTGATGTCGAAGGAAGCTACGCTGATTCCGGGCAAGGCGGTGCAGTACTTCGATACTTTCGGCGGATGGGCCGAAGGGGACGAAACTTTCACCGGACGCAGCCGGCCGGGGGAAGCGCAGATTACCTACTATCAGAAGGGGCGGCACATTTTTGGCGATCTCAAGATTGAGATTCTGGATCAGAACGGCAAACTGGTCGATAGCGTAGCCGGAAGCAAACATCGCGGATTGAATCGAGCGAACTGGTCGATGCGCGTAAAGGCGCCGGCTGTGCCGCCGGCGGCGACGGCGCTGTTTGAGGCGGCGCAGGGGCCACGAGTGGTGCCGGGAACCTACACGGTGAAGATGACCAAGGGCGACAACGTCTATACCGAGCAATTGAATGTGGTGCTCGATCCTCGGGCGAAATTTTCGCTGGAAGACCGCAAAGCGCAGTTTGATCTGGTGATGAAGATCTATCACACCATCGAGCACATGACTTATTCGGTCGAGGCGATTGAAGGAGTGCGGAACACGGCCAACGCCAGGGCTGCAAAGCTGGCGGAGAAAGATCCGTTGCGGAAACAGTTGCAGGATCTGGCGGCCAAGTGTGACGAATTGCGGTCGAAAATTGTGGCTACGAAAGAAGGCGGCATGATCACGGGAGAGGAACGCATCCGCGAACTTTTGGGACAACTGTATGGGACAGTGAATGGATACGAGGGGCGGCCGGGAGAATATCAGGCGGCGCGGGAAGAATCTTTGGCCCATGAATTGGAAGATGTCATTGGAGATTTCCAGAAGCTGACGCAGAAGGAACTCCCGGGGATCAATGCGGGATTGAAGAAGAAAAAAGCCGAAGCGATCACAGTGCTCAGCGAAGCGGAGTGGCAGAAAAAGCGCGAGGCGGAGGGTGGGTCGGGCGCGGCGGCGGGAATGCGATTCTTTGGCGAGACGCGGGAGATGGAGTAGGACTGTACGCGCATCAGTATGCTCGGCGGCACTGCCAGGCGACGGGCAGTCTTGAAATTGGCAGGCATAGTGCCCGCTTCCGGTGCCGAGGGCGGGACGCCAGCGCTACGCCTTCTGCATCATTATCACCATCACACTTCCTGTATATCTAATTTCGGGAGTACTCCGATTTGATTCCGGGCGCGGGTGCGAGTATGGTGGTCTGTCCCACGAATGGCACGCGGAGAAAAACTTAGGAGATTGCCCATGATGAAACGATTTATTGTTTCGATTATTGCGCTGACGGCTCTGGTAACGGTCGCCTTCGCCGCGGAAGAAGATCAGAACGTTTGTAAGGGCGATCCCGACAAATGGCAACAGCTTTTCAACGGAAAAGATCTGACGGGATGGAAGCATGTGGGTCCGGGCGGCGACACGGTGGAAGATGGCCTGATCCATACCCATGGCGGCATGGGATTGCTTTATTGGACGGGCGGCAAAATCGGCAATTGCGTGATCCATGTCGTCTACAGGATGCGCGACGAGAACGACAATTCCGGAGTGTTCATCCGCATTCCGGTGGAGCCGCGCGAGGAGTGGATGCCGGTGCACTATGGATTCGAAGTGCAGATCGACAATCATCCCGAGACTTCGAAAGAAGACGAATATCATTCCACTGGCATGCTCTATTCGCTGACCAAGCCGCTGGCGAAGGCGTGGAAACCGGGGCCGGAGTGGAACACGATGGAGATCACGCTGGATGGGCCGCGCACGATCGTCATGCTGAATGGAGTGAAAGTCACGGACTATAAGGATGGCGATCCGGTGCCGGACCGCAAGTTTGATTTCGAGCCGCAACGTGGTCCGCGGCCGAACTTCGGGTATTTCGGCTTGCAGAATCACAGCGACAACGACATCGTGTTTTTCAAGGAAGTAGCGATTAAGCCGCTGAAAAAATAAGGAAGCAGATCCTGCGCTGCGCAAAATACGCTTACTCAGGATGACAATCGATATACGGAGGGATTGGCATGAAACGGATTGGCATGAAACGCATTCTTTCGCGACGGGCATTCTTGCAGGGAAGTGCGGCGGCCGCCGCGGGTGGCCTGCTGGTTTCAAAAACTGTCCGACTTGAAGCGGAACCGTTTCCTCGCGCCGTGGCGCCCAGCGATCGAGTTCGCTTTGGCATGATCGGGATCGGGATGCAAGGTTCGGGTCTGCTGACGGACGCGATCACGATACCCGGCGTGGAGTGCGTCGGCGCTGCTGACTTGTACGACGGACGTCACACGCTGGCCAAAGAAATTACCGCGAACCCAAGCCTTCCGACTTCGCGCCACTATCGGGATTTGCTCGATCGCAAGGACATCGACTGCATCGTGGCCGCGGTTCCGGATCACTGGCACCGGCGGGTGGTGGTTGACGCGTGCAATGCGGGCAAGGATATTTATTGCGAGAAGCCGATGTCGCACAATGTGGCCGACGGACTGGCGATGGTGGAAGCGGCGCAGAAAAACAATCGTATCGTGCAGATTGGCTCGCAGCGTGTGAGTTCCGAGCTGTGCGCCAAGGCTCGGGAACTGTATGCCGGTGGGGCGATCGGCGATGTGGAGATGGTGGAACTCACGTTGGGACGCAACGATCCCACGGGCGCGTGGGAGTATCCGCCGCCGCCCGATCTTTCTCCGGAGACGCTCGACTGGGATACGTGGCTCAACGATGCCCCGAAGATTCCGTTCAACCCTTTGCATTTCGCGCGCTGGCGCTGCTGGCGAGCTTACGGCACCGGCGTCGCGGGCGATTTGATGGTGCACTTGATCAGCGGCATGCTGGTTACGCTGGGATGGAATGAGATTCCGCGCTCCGCAACTGCGATGGGCGGAATTTTTCGCTTCAAAGACGGTCGCGATATGCCTGATTTCCATACCGTGCTCTTCGACTATCACGGCATTCCGGTTTATGTGCGCCTGGACCTGGGGTGCGAGACGCCTGAACTGGCGCGGTTCATGGGGCCGAAAGGACTGCTCGATGCCGGGGAGTTCGAGTTGCGGCATTCTCCGCAGGCCGGCGTCGACACCAGCCCCAGCTACTACAGTTCCGGTTTCCCCTCGAAACTGCGGCAAGAATACGTGAAGCAGTGGCACGCGGAACATGACCCGCCGCTGGGCAAAGAACCAATCCAGGACGACACGGTGTACCGCGGACATGACTGGGACGATATGACTCCGCATTTGAACGTATTTTTCCAAGTCGGTGAAGTCGCGCAAGCCGGTGACGGAGGATGCGGTCTTCGGCAACCACGCTGCCATTGCGTGTCACATGGCGAACGAATCGTATTTCCGGCAGAAGCCGGTTACGTGGGATGCAGCTTCGAAAACCGTTAAGTCGACGTAGCCTGAATGCGTTCCCCAATTGAATACGTCTCCGCGGCTGAGGAAGCTGCTGATTTTGCGGAGCCTTCACGGCGCGGCTAAAAAGCCGCGCCCTTGCAACACCTAGCCTTTCGGCATTCTGTCGCAGGCTTAGTTTTCATCAGCACGCTGGAGCTCAGGAGGAACGATGCGTTTGATTACTTTCCCCGAAAGGAACCGAGACATTATGCGGATGAGAATGCCACGGGTGAAGATCGTTCCGGTTCTGCTCGGCTTTCTTGTACTAAATGTTTGCGCACTGGCGCAGGATATTCCCGCGGCAAAGCCGGAGTCGGTCGGGCTGTCCGCGGAACGACTGGAGCGCATTGGCGCAGTGGTGCAACACGAGATCGAGGACAAACGCATTGCGGGCGCGGTCACGCTGGTGATTCGACACGGACATGTCGCGTGGTTCAAGTCGCAGGGGATGATGGACCGCGAGGCCGGCAAGCCGATGCGGCCGGACGCGATGTTCCGCATCTGCTCGATGACCAAACCCATTACCAGCGTGGCCGTCATGATGCTTTACGAAGAGGGGCGATTTCTGCTCGACGATCCGGTGTCGAAATATCTTCCGGAGTTCAAGAATCCGAAGGTGCTGGTGAAGCCGGCTTCCGGTGAGCCTTATACGATTCCGGCCACGAAAGAAATTACGATTCGGGATTTGCTTCGCCACACATCGGGACTCACCTACAACTGGAACAATGACCTGGGCGCCATGTATGAGAGTGCCGGGGTGGCGAGCGGATTGCTTCAGTATGACGGGACCATTGCGGATAGCGTGAAGAAGCTGGCGGGCATTCCTCTGCTGTTCAATCCGGGGGAACGTTTTGAATACAGCCTCAGCGTCGACGTGCTGGGCAGGCTAGTGGAAGTTGTTTCGGGCAAATCACTGGACGAATTTTTTCGCACCCGCATCTTCGAACCGGTGGGGATGAAGGACACATATTTCTATCCGCCGGACAATAAGCTCGACCGGCTGACCGTGGCTTATACGTATTATCCCGACAAAGGGTTGAACCGGTTTCCGGATGCACCTATCAAGGAAGGGACTTTTGTTTATTCCGCGGATTATCCTTCGCGCGGCCCCAAGAAGTTATTTTCAGGGGGCGCTGGGTTGGTTTCCACGGCGATGGACTATGCGCGCTTCTGCCAGATGATGCTTGACGGCGGCAAAGTCGGCAATGCGCGCCTGTTGAGCCGCAAGTCGGTCGAACTGATGACGCAAGATCAACTCGGAAAGATCGGTCCAGACCAGGGTTTTGGGCTGGGCTTCGGAGTGTCCGGCGTTAAGAGCCCGCTCTCCGAACTAGGATCGCCGGGCGAGTACAACTGGGGCGGCTTTTTCTACACTGGGTTCACGATCGATCCGAAAGAACAGATGATCGTCGTCTTCATGGCGCAACTGCATCCGACAGGGAATTTAACTCTAGATCGGGAAATCAACGTGCTCGCGTATCAGGCGATCAACGATTGAGGAATCGGGAAGACCAGCCGGGCTCGCCCTCCCGCTCAGATTTCTAATTCGAAGAAGATGCGCCGGAAAATATTTTCTCTGCGACCTTCGCGTTTCCTTTGCGATCTCTGCGGTCAAAAGCTCTTAACCGCAGAGTTCGCGGAGAGCACGCGGAGATCGCGAAGAAACACTTAGCCTAGTCGAATCGATTCGTATCCCGGAGCAAATCATGAGTGAGCCACAGATTAACCGTCGGGCGTTTTTGGGCAAATCGGCTGCAGTGATCGCTGGAGGCGTCGTGCTGCCTCGCACTGCGTTGTCCTACGGAAATATTGTTGGGGCAAACGACCGCATTTCTCTCGGACATATCGGCATCGGAAGCCGGGGTGGCGATCTCGACTTGATCGCGTCCAAGTTGAAGGACAGTCATCACGTGGAGATGACGGCGGTTTGCGACTTGTGGAAGGTGAACCGCGAGAAGGCGGCAGCTACGAATGCGGGTTATTACGGGAGGGCTCCGCGGGCGGTGCAGCATGTCGAAGAGCTGCTTGCCATGAAAGATCTCGATGGTGTTTTGATTTCCACTCCGGAGCATTCGCACTCGCCGCTTCTGAAAATGGCGGCCGAGGCGGGCAAGGATACTTATATCGAAAAGCCGATGGGAAATGTGCTGACCGAGGCAAAAGCCGCGCGCGAAGCCGTGTTGCGAGCCAAAACGATTGTGCAAGTCGGCACCCAGCATCGCAGTGAACCTTACCCTGGAGCTGCGCAAAAAGTGGCGCGGAGTGGGGCGCTGGGAGAGGTGAGCAAGGTTGAAGTGGTGTGGAACTATCACGGCCCGCGGTGGCGCGGACGGCCAGAGGTGAAGGAGATTCGTCAGCAGGACACAGATTGGGGTAAGTGGCTGATGACGAAGCCGGCGCGTCCGTTCGATCCGCAAATGTATTTTGAGTTTCGCCTTTATAGGGAATTCTCCAGCGGGATTCCGGATCAGTGGATGAGCCACGCCATCGACCTGGTGCACTGGTTCATGGGTGATAGTTTTCCGACGTCGGTGGTAGCTCACGGAGGAGTTTTCGCGTGGCATGACGGCCGCGAAACGGCCGACACGTTTCAGGCATTGCTCGAATATCCGAAAGGTTTCCTGGTCAGCTATTCGACCAGCTTCGGCAATGACGCGCCCAGCTTTACCCGCTACATGGGCAAGAAGGCCAGCTTGTTCAACGACGGTGGCGAAGGCAGCCCGCACTATCGGGTGGTTGAAGAGAAAGGCACGCACGAAGACGACGCTGACATTGACCAGAAGAGAGAATCCAAGTTTGTGCTCCTGCCCGGGGAGACTAAGTTGCCTCCTCTTGGGATTGACGATCTCACAACCGAGCACATGGCGAACTGGTTTGAATGCCTGCGTTCGCGCGAGCAGCCCCATGCCACGGTGTACGACGGATTCGCGCATTCAGTGGCCTGCATCATGGCGGCGCAGTCTTATTGGACAGGCAAGAAAGTTTTCTGGGACGCGAAGACTGAAACGATCTCGGACAGTACGCCGCTTGCAGGATAGTGCGGTTGCTCACGCCAGCAGACGTAGCAGAGCTACGTCTCTACAACGCACTGCAGGCGCGGGGGCTGCCCCAGCGTTGTCCGACCACCCGTCGCAAGCGACGCTGTTCAGGTGGAAACTGCTTCGCCCGCTCGGTGAGTGGACCAAGCTTGAGGAACCTCGACATACGACGGATCAAGGCTGGCGATGGAAGGGCAGCCCAACAGTCGCATGGTGCGCTCAACGTCAGAGCGCAAAATCTCCAACGCGCGAGCTACCCCTGCTTGCCCACCGGCCGCAAGGCCGTAAGCGTAGGCGCGCCCCACCAGAACGGCGCGTGCTCCCAGGCAAAGTGCTTTCACAATGTCGGCGCCACGGCGGATTCCGCCGTCCATGAGAACTTCGATCTGGCTTCCGACGGCGGCGACGACTTCCGGAAGCGCGCGCAGGGTGGGAAAAACGGAATCGAGTTGACGGCCTCCGTGGTTGGACACGACTACGGCGGATGCGCCTTCGTCAACAGCGCGCCTGGCATCTTCTGCGGTCAGAAGGCCCTTTACCGCGATGGGCCCCGGCCAGAGTTCGCGGATCCAGCGCAGGTCTTCCCAGGTTACGGTGGCGCTGGCCAATGCCGCGCCAACATCGAGAAGTTCCATGGGGCCTTTGCCAGGGATTATGACGTTCTCCAGCTTCGGCATGCCACCGTCCCGGAGAAATGACGCCAGCCATGCGGGATGCGCGAGAATCTCGGGCAAGTACGGAATTTTTGCCAACCACGAGGAACCCAGGAGTTCCTTCATCCCATTGCGAGGATCGCGCTCTCTCATTCCGGCGACGGGCGTATCCACGGTAATCACTAATGCGGAAAAACCCGCGCGGCGTGCCCGGTCGATGGAGCCTTCCGCGGCCTCGCGTCCGCCCAGCAAATACAACTGATAAAAGACGGGACCCGATGATCCCGCCTTCACATTTTCTAATCGGTGAGCAGAGATGGTGGAGAGGATGTAAGCCGTCCCTGCCTCTCCAGCCGCGCGCGCCGCGGCGACTTCGCCCTCGGGATGCATCAAACGGCTATAGCCGACTGGTGCGAGAATGGCAGGAAAAGAGAGCTCCTGGCCGAGAACGCGAGTCTTCAAGTCGCAGTTGCCGACGGCTACCGCACTGCGGGGGCGAAACAGCACATCGCGAAATATCCGGCAGTTTTCCGCCAAGGTGCATTCCGCTTCGGCGCCGCCATCCAAATAATCGAACACCGCCTTGGGAAGACGGCGTTGCGCCAGAACGCGCAGGTCCTCGATACTGACGACTCGTGAAGAATTCATGAAGTCCTGAGATGATAATGCCGGCGAAGGGTTGAGGTCCAACTGGAAATCGGCGAGTTTCTTTAGCACGAGTTTGTCGTGGCCGAGGATCGGCACCCAGTTGGAAGCTGGATTTCATGCGGCCGAGTTTGCGTCTAGGGCTAGAGGCATTGGCGCGGAGAGTTATATACTCGCCCGCACGGTGCTGGCGACGTTCTGGGGAAATGGCGGCAAAACAGAAAATGATTCGGTGGTGGCAAATTCAGCGGTACATATTCGCTCATGATGGCAATTACACTGCTGGGACGCCTGATCACACAGGGACGCACAGGGGCCCGATCATGGATATCAACTCAAGATGGAGTGACTGTTCGAACAAGGCACGCCGGTTCAGCTTTAGCGCGATCCTGAGCGTCTTTTGTTTGGGCGTGTCTCTCGCGGCACAGCAGATGGTTCCCGAGATGCCGATGCAGGCGAGGTATGAGGACGGCGCTGAATTCCGATGGCTGAACAAGAAGGTCCTCAATTCACGACTGTTGGACAGCATGGAGGACCTATCCGCCTGGTCGTTCGCTGGCGCGGGGGAAATGACTTTAACCGACGTCCGCGCCAAGGATGGCCGGCATTCGCTGCGAATTCGTTCTACTACCAATGTCGCCCAGGTTGAAGGCGGCGGGGAGTGGGAAGATCTGGTAGCGACCAGAAAGTTTGCCGGCGAAGACTGGAGCCGATACAACCGCATCTCTCTCTGGGTCTACGCCGATGTCATCGGCGCGCCCGCCATCTCGTGTTCTCTAGTCCTGCACAATGACGGGGAGCATAAGTTGCCGGATTCATATAATGAGGGCCGACACGAGTCGATCATTCTCAAAAATCACACGTGGAACCATGTGGTGTGGGAAATCGCTCCTCTCGACCGGGACCGCATCACTGCTCTCGAATTCGCCTACAGTCTCCCCAAGAAAATTCCCGACCCGGGCGACCAGACGATCCTGGACATCGATCAGCTGGAACTACAGAGCGTGGCGCCCGATCACGTCGAGGGATGGGATGTGGCGTCGGGAAGGATCGCTTTCAGTCACAGCGGCTACACAATCGGTTCCTCAAAGTCCGCGATCGCCAGCGATCTGACGGCCCCCCAGTTCTCTGTGATTGACTCAGAGAGCGGCCAGATCGTTCTGACCAAGCCGGTGGAGCAAACTACCACTCCGTTGGGCCAGTTTCAACTGCTGGATTTTTCTGAAATCCGTAAGCCAGGCACGTACGTGATCAAAGCGGGAGACACGCAGACGCGCTCGTTTCGCATTGGAGATGACGCCTGGGTTGACAGCATTTGGAAGACGATCAACTTCATGTACAGCGAGCGATGCGGAACTGAAATTCCAGGCATTCACGGCAGGTGTCATCAGGATATCTACACGATTCACGACGACAAGCGCATCGTGGTCAATGGTGGATACCACGACGCGGGCGATCTTACCGCGACCGGAAACACGCCCGGAATGGTGTATGCCTTGTTGTCACTCGCGGACAGCCTGAAGCGGCACGACGAAGATCCTCTTCTCTCCCGCCGTTTGCTGGAAGAAGCTCGCTGGGGCTTGAATTGGGTGCTCAAAACGCGATTTGGCGACGGCTATCGCAGCACCGGCCAACTGGTGAGTTATTGGACCGATGGAATCATGGGCACGTCCGACGATCGCTTCGGACAAGCGGTCAATAACCCGGAATGGAATTTTCGCGTTAGTGGGGTGGAAGCATTAGCGGCACGTGTATTGAAGGACACCGACCGGGAGTTGGCGAATCGCAGCCTCCTGATCGCGGAAGAAGATTGGAAGTATGCGGTCGAAGGCCTGAAGACGGCCCCTCCCCTCGCTGAAGTCTATGGAGCGCAGGATGAATTGGAGCGCATCTCATTCGGCGTGGTCGCATCCGTCGAGCTTTACCTGGCGACGGGAGACGATCGCTACGCACAAGAAGCTATAGTCCTGGGTGATCAGGTGCTCAGTTCTCAGGAACGCACGCTGCAGCTCTGGACGATTCCGTTGACTGGTTATTTCTACACGAGCCCGAAACGAGAAAATCTTTTTCATCGCTTTCACATCGGCCAAGAGCAGGAACCGATCATCGCACTGATCCGGTTGTGCGAAGCTTTCCCCGATCATGAGAAGTGGATGAAGTGGTACTCGGCAGTCGTCTTGCACTCTCAGTATTATTTAAAATCGGCGGCCGTCGTCGATGAGCCCTACGCGGTTCTGCCGGCGGCCGTGTATCGCGAGAGCGAAGCGCGGCTTATTCCCGAATCCAAGAATTGGACCCCGCTTCGCGCCGCCGACCGCGATGCGTATGTGCAAGAAGTGCGGCGCGGAATTCCGCTGGGGGGCGAGAACTATCTGCGCAGATTTCCCGTCTGGTTCGATTTTCGTGGCAACTCCAGCGTTCTGCTTTCGGAAGCCAAAGCACTCTCGGCAGCGGGAGGGTTGCGAGGCGATCTGGAGGCCGAAGATCTGGCTCAGAAACAGGCTCAGTGGTTAGTCGGCCGCAATCCCTTCGCCGCCAGTGTGATGTATGGCGAGGGATACGACTGGACACCGCTGTACAGCGTCCGTTCTGGCCAAATGGTTGGAGCACTTCCTGTCGGCATCGAAACCAAAGGCTTCGACGATGCCCCTTACTGGCCCAACCAAATTTGCTGGACCTATAAAGAGGTTTGGACTCAGCCGGTGGGGCAGTGGATATGGCTAATGGAGAACATCAGCGTGCCTGCGACGGTCAGGGGAACGGCCAATCCTGCGAGCCGCGAGCCAGTGGTGTTTCAAGAACAAAAGAATGGTCCGGTGACAGCCGCACCTTCGAATTCGCGTGACGGCGAATTCAATGTGCATTTGCCGGAAGGTCACTACGATGTGCGGCAGGGTTCGGCGCACACGAGTGTCACCGTCCTCCCAGGCGGATTCTATGATGTCGATCTGCGGCCTGACCGCGTGCTCGACTTCAAAGTGACATCTCAGAATCTCGGTCACAATGAAGTCGTACTGCGAGTCTCGGCCGAAGGCGCGGGTCGTCACACGTTCACGATACGCACCGACAATCTCAGCGCAAAAGAACCAGGCATGCAGGAGATCAATCTGACTTCTGGAGGTGTCCGAGAGGCTGTCTGGCACGCCCATGTACTCTCGCCGAAGACTCCCTGGGTGGCGGTGGTCATTCCTGATGGCATCCTAAGCGAACGCCGCGAAGTCACAGGCAGCGAAATCCGGACGTCTTTATCGGACTCAACTCAAGTGCCGTTCCAAGACCCCTTAGCGGCCCCTTGAACCTGGAAGGCTCTTCTTGAAAAGTGTGGTGAGCGCGGAAGGAATCGAACCTTCAACCTACTGATTAAGAGTCAGTTGCTCTGCCAATTGAGCTACGCGCCCACGGTGGGGATTTGGCTGGTAGGACGAACGGAAATTATAGCATCGCTGGCTTCTTGCGGCGGCGCGCCCCCGAAGATTCGGGATGACTGGCTAAATGGGCGGATTAATGCCTAAGGGTACAGCGAGCCTCAAGATGGTGGCGCGATTCTGTTTTCGTGGATCGCACGAGTACTGGGCGCCCGCGCCGCAGTGACGTTTGCCCAAAGAATCCGAAACACAACGCGGAACGTCGCGTTCTCGAACATCCGCCGCGGCGGTTGTGTCCAGATCCTGCAACGCCAAACAAAGTTATGAACGTTGGCGCCAAGCTATGAACGTTGGCGGACTTCGGCGGCCAGGCGTCCCGAGTCGCTGGTCACCGCGCGTTGCGAGGACAACTGGTCGGCTGCGATTGGTGGACGGTGCTCGACGGTGCCGATCACCGGCGCCTCATCCATGCCGTCGGCATACGCCATGGACGCGAACCGCTGCTCGCTGCACATGCGATCGATCAGGCGTTGCTGCCGTCGATTGAGCACGGCGTGTGGGAGAATCGGAAAATTGCGGAACATCCAGACCAAATATACCCGCTGAAGAAATGAAGGCATCACATAACGCGGACCAATGGGTGTACGAACCTGTACCACCCCGGCCGCCAGTTTTTCGATCAACATACCTGGGCCCGCCTCGGAACCTGAAATTAAATTGGCCAGAGTAATTCTAGGGCCGCCATTATTGCAGGAACGCCATACATATGGGAAGCCCTTTTTTCATTGCTACGGAGATAAGGGATGCGAATATATTAATCGAGTCGCCGCTGGTTGTCTTCCGCCCGGTGGCGTATCTCTGGAAATCTCCATGTGGCAGGGTTCCTGCACCGTCACTCGCCCTACGACTTCAGTCGCTCAGATTGCGACTTCGGGGAGGATGTCCATACGGCGGATCTGGGCGGCCACTCCAAATTCCGATCCTTCTTCTTCCACGCGGACGATAGTGGCCTGGCAGCAGACCCAGCACTTTTCGCCGGAGGTAAGTTCGGGAGGGAGAATCAGGACCAGTTCAACGTCCGTGCCTTTCTCCATGCGGGACTTGGTGTAGAGGAAGACTCCGTTGGAACTCACGTCGCGGGTCTGCGCGGTCTGATCGGCGCCGTCAGCAATGCGCAGGCGCGTGGGAACCCGCGTGGGGATTCTTCTTCCGGAGCGGCGCTCAGTATCGACCTTCATGGGCGAAGTGCCCAACCACTGTACACCAATGCCGCGGATTGGACGAGGAGTTACAGGCTCCGGCGTTCCGGGTCGCGAGTCCACGGGGACTTAAAAGCCCGCATCATTTGTGACTCGTTGCGGCACGGCTGAAGCCGTGCCCTTCCCGAATAGTCTGCGTTCGCCATCGCTGGACAGCCGAGGCGGCTGTCGCTACATGATGGGCCGCTTGGTGCGGATGGCCGGGACTACCAAAGCTTGCTCCATGGTGGGCACGTTGGTGCCGCGCAGCTTTGCCTCTACTTCGTGGAGCTTATCGGTTTGGGCGGTTTGATAATAGGCCTGCACCAATAATTCCATGGTGAATGGATTGTCCTGATCCTCTTCCAGGTGCGCAATTGCGTCCTGGTATTTCTTCTGGTCCATCAGCAGAGTTCCAGCGGCGCCATGGTAAGAACTCTGAATCACCCGGTTGCGGCTGCCGCTGGCCAGAGCCTCGAGTTGCTGCAGTGACTGATCCGCCAGCGCTTGATCGCCCGAGCGTGCGGCTCGTACGGCGCGGTTGCGCAGGATGCGCGACATCTCTTCGTCGCGGTCTGAGACGGAAATACTTGCGCAATGACTAAGAGCGTCTTCGGCGAGCTTCAGATGCTTCAGGGCAGCGGTGTCGTCGCTCTGATACTCGGCCATCTGGCGGAACGCCTGGGCTTCCTGCAGATCCTGTTCTTGGGCGTGGGCGGTCTCGGCAATTTCCTGCAGATCCTTGTCGGCCTGGGCGTAATTGCCGTCGCGCACGAACGTCATTGCTCTCTGCATGCTGTAGGTCAGACGATCGGCTTCGTTATGGGCGAAGCGGATGGCTTTGTCGTACTCCAAGCGAGCCTGCTCCTCACTTCCCATGACAGCGTAGGTGTCGCCGAGACCCAGTTGCGAGGTCACGAAGTCGGGATCGATCTTGAGCGCGGCGCGATAATGGGTGAGCGAACCTTCGAAGTTGCCGGCCATGCGCAGCAGTTCTCCGTAGGAATCCTGCGGATTGGGCTCTTTGGGAAGCAGCGCGACGTAGCGATCCATGGCGGCGAACGCCTTGGCAAATTTCCGGTTGCGGGCGTCGACGTAGGCAAGATCGTTCAGCGCGGCGGGAAAGTTCTTGTCGAGGGCGAGGGCTTTCTCGAAGAAGCGCTGCGCCTGATCGTCGCCGTTTTCGCCCATCAGCCAATTGCCCGTGAGATAGAGCAGGTGCTTGTCATGAGGATACATCTCGAGCATGTCGTTCATGGCGGTGATGCCGCCGAGGAAATCGCCTTCCTGCACTTTGGAAATCCAGGCAACCATCAACTGCTCGCCAGCGGTGGCCTTGGGTGCGAGTTGGTTGGCCTTGGCCCGAGCTTCACTCACTTCCTTGGGATTGCTGCTGTTGAACGCGATCCATGCCCAAGCCACGGCGAGGTTGGGATCTTCTTTCACAGCCGCGCGCCAATCGTCGTTGCAGCGCTCCAGATAAAGATTCTCGTAATCGGCCATTCCCTTTTCGTAGAGCTCGCGGGCTTTGGTGGACGTGGTCGTAACAGGCAGCGTGGTGGATTCTCCCTTTTTCAAGTGATGCGCATAGAGCGGCGCGGAAAGAAAAAGAGCCAGCGCCAACAGGGAGAATGTGTTCCGTAAACGATTCTTACGATACCGAGCGTTAACCGAGCGAGCTTTGGCAGAGAGAGCTTCCACAAGAAAAGTGCGGCGCATCCAGAGATCTCCGGGACAGAGTTAATGGGGGGATTACGAGGAAGAGGGTAACATCGGCGTAATCAAGCGAGGAGGTGACGAAAGACGTAAGTCGGATGCGAAGAGATGGTGTGGTTGGGAGGGCGAAAGGTGGTGGTTGAGCTCCGAGTGTGAAGCGAAATTTCTTAACAGCTCAGAGCGATTTGCAAATTGCATCCGCTTTCTGAATCTAGTTACTAGTTAGTACTGCCGACCCCTCCCCCTTCCTCCTGATCTATTGGAATCATCAGGTTAGCGCGAAATCTCGGACAATATCTTGGGCGACAATGACTTGGGGCCAAAATCTTGGAAACAAAGAGTTAGCTCCCTTCGATTCCAATTATGGTTAAGCCCCGACTCCACGCGCTAGCCCATGATCTGTTAATTCGGGTGTGGGCGCAAGGTCAGATGTCACAAGTCCCCTGTGGATTGCGTGCGAGTCTCCAAAACTCCACCTTGGAAAATCGCCCCTGCCGGGCACGGCAAGGAGCCGTAGAATCACTCGGTCGTCTAGAAAGGATCTTCAAAGCGAGTTGCATGTTAAAGGCTTCGCCGGGACCGATGCCGGGAGCACCGATGAAGTCGCCGATGGTGTCGGACGACGGCCACCGCGATGACCGGCCGGACTCGTGGCGCAGGTACGTCCTAAGAGAAGACTCCAGATGCAAGGTTGATGCGGTTGAAAAGATTAAACAACTCGACGCGGAACTGAGCGTGAACGCGCTCCGTGATCGGGATGTTCTTGAAGACGGACATATCGACATCGGAGAAGCCAGGGCCGTAAATCTGGTTGCGACGCAGGTCGCCGCCGAAGATGTTCGGTCCCGAACAGGGCGCCGTGCCACCGTCGATAGCTGGCAGACAGAATGCAGCCGGATTGATCCATTGCACGCCGGTAAAGCTGGCGGTCTTCTGGAAGCTGTGCGAGACACCGGCGAAAGGATTGCCGATGATGTCGTATCCGGTGCGGACTTCGTCGAGGGGCTGGCCGCCGTGGAATGTCATCAGACTATTGACTGGACCAGCCATGCGTGACCCACTTCGGTCCGCGGTCGGAGCCGGGGATGTCCCAGGTCAACGTAGCGGACAAGTTCTGGCGAGTGTCGAAATCGCCGTTGCCGTATTCTGCCTTCAAGTTCGTACTGTCGTACGGAATTGCGCCACGGTAGGCGGAGATTTCGTCCAGGTCGTGCGCCCAGGTATAGGCTAACGTAGTCGTGAGCCCGTGCCAGGCTCGCAGCCGCAATGTGCTCTGCAGCGCGTTATAGTTCGAGGTGCCGATACTGTTGAGTTGGTTGACACCGCCGAAGTTGGGAAACTGCGCCGCGAGCTGGCCGAACTGGTTGATGTTGAGCATGATCGAGAGCTTGCGGCCTTCGCTGCCCACGTAACCGATTTGCCAGACTGCCATGCCATTGCCGAAACTCTTCTGAACGTTCAGGTTGTAGTTAAAGAAAATAAGGGGTGCGGAAATTCTGGTTGACGGAGAAGACGTCGAAGTTACCGGGGCACATTTCCGTAGGACAGAGTTGTACGCCAGGAAAGATGGAATTCGACTGGGTGGGACCTTCGACAGGTTATCCCAGATATAGGAAGTTTGGCTCCAATCGGTTTCGTGCTGTAGGCGGAAACGGGAGCAGGGCCCGCCGGATTGTCTTCCAGTCCGTCGGCATTGTTCGGTGGACGGAAGTCGAGGAACGGGTTCATGTTGATCTGGTCATAGAACACTCCGAAGGCACCGCGCACGACCAGATCTTGTCGACTGGTGGGTTGAAAAGCGAAGCCAATCCGGGGTGCGAAGTTGTTCTTGTCGGGCGGAAAGACGTCGCTGATCCCGTTACCTTGAATGACGAGGCCCTTCTCGGGAACAAAAACCGCTAAGGTCCTTGCTGCCGTCGTGCAGCGGACCGAAGTAATCCCAGCGCAAGCCCCAGGTTCAGGTTCAACCGCGGCGTAACCTGCCATGAGTCCTGGCCGAAGAAGTTCGAGGCCATTCACCACTACTTTGCGTTCCGGGTTGCCTACGTTAATGCTAGAGGACACTGACATTGCCGGCCAGAAAGTCGGCGAGAGAATACACATTGGGGTCGCCGCAAACCGGCGAGCTTGTGTGGCGCAGCGCAATAGGTTGCCCAAGGTCCTTGCGTGCCGTCGAAAGTAAATTTTCCGCGTCCGTTGAAGTGGTAGAACTCATCAACGCGACCTTGACGAAACTCGCCGCCGAAGCGAAGCTGGTGTCTGCCCACGTTGTAAGAGACGATGTCGGATAACATCCCAGTGATGTCATTCCGGCCTTCTGGGGGCGTGATACCCACTTGCTCGAACCCAACGATAGCAAGCTTAGGAGCGCCAGGAATGGGCTGGCCGTGAATGGTTGCATCGGGGCTAAGATTGAGTCCGTAGGACGCTGTGTTAAAGCTGTTGTTGGCATCGTTGAACACCTGATTGAAGTAGTTCACGCCAACCAGAATCTGATTTGTCATGCTGGGCGTAAGTGACCGAGTTCAGGGTTATGGCGTAGTTATAGACATGAATGGGCGCTTTCTCGAAGTAGTACGACAAGTTCGAACTGGCGGTCGCCAGGGCCGCGCTGCCGCCGAGAGGCGCGATCTGGTCTCCCTGTCCACCGAACCAACGAGCGGACAGATGGTGCTTATCGGTGAAATTGTGATCGAGTTTGATGACTCCGTTGTAGCTGTAGCCGATCGATGGATTGGTGGCAAAGTAGTTACTGGTCGTGGCGGGCAGATCGTCGATGTAGCTCGGCCAGAGATTGGCCATCAATTGCTTCGAAATCGGACTCTCCGTAACTGCGTTGGCTGTGAGCAAACCCAACGCCTCATTTTGATAGGCAGTTGACGGCTCCGTTGCCAGCCCCGAAAGGCCGATCGTGTACTTCTGCTTCTCGAACGAAAGGAACCAGAAGGTCTTGTCCTTGATGATCGGACCGCCGAGCGAGAAACCAAAATTCTCATTCCGCAGCGGAGGTTTCTTGTCGGGTAAGCCAGCCGGCTAGGCGCGCTCGCATTGAAGAAGGGAGAGGCAGCGCCAAGAGCAGTGTTGCGGTTGAAGTAATAGAGCGAACCGTGGAGCTGGTTGCGTGCCGGACTTGAGCACGACATTGACGATGCCACCCGCGTTGCGTCCACCTTCAGCGTTGGACTGGGTCTGCGAAGCAAATTCGTCCACTGCGTCCAAGGGCATGATGACACCGGCGATGCCGGACACGCCACCTTGATTGACGGCGGGAATGTTGTGCCAGAAGTCGTTATTGTCGACGCCGTCGATCTGCCAATTCATCTGGTTGGCGCGAGTGCCGTTGAGCGAGCCGAAGCCGCCACCGGCGTAACCGCCGTAGCCGGGCTGAACCGCAATGAACTGCGTAAAATCACGCCCGTTCATGGGCACGTCCTGCACTGCCTCGGTGGGTAGGATGTTATCCTGCGTGGCGGTCGTGGTGTCGAGCGACAGAGCAGCGGCGGAGACTTCGAGCACGGTCGTGCCCGCTGCTCCGGTAGAAAGTTTCACTGGGAGGGTGTAGACGCCTCCTGCCGTGACTGGGACATTGTCCACCGCAGCCGTACGAAAGCCCGCCGCCGTTACTTCAACTTGTAGGTGCCCAGGGGCAGATCCTGGAAGGAGAACTCGCCATCGCTGGTGGTGATCGCAGTCAACGGCACTCGCCGTCGCGTCATCGGTAGCCTTGACGCTGGCCCCGGGCACTACTGCTCCTGATGGATCAGTTACGGTGCCGTTAATGGAACCGCGGAAGGTCTGGCCGTAGGCGCTGACCGCTACCAGAATGGTTGCAAGAATAAGACCGAACCAACGTCGCATGTGCATCTCCATTGTCGCTCTCACTGGGAAGTCGATTTGGGCTGAGCGTTCGCCCCGAGCTTGAAGTTATCGATGTAGAGATGATTGGGCATTTTTCCAGCCAAAGCCGTAGTTGTGTAAGGTTATGTATTTCAATACTTTGCAAAAAAGCTGATGCTAGGGGATACAAAAATACGGACTTTACTGTATTGAAGATATGAAAACAGGTATGGTTTGTCCGAACGGACACTCTGGGGGTGGCGGTGGGAATCGATTTTTCCGATGATGCCGGTTAAAAGTTTGAATGCAAAAGCTTTTGCCGGTCGGGATTGAAATGCGACGCGTTAGGACTCTTAGAAGGTGAAGGAGACGCCGCCGCGGACGCAGCGGGCGGCTTGGACTAGATAGACCGTCTGGCCATCGCGGCCGAGGACGGGGATGTAGCCTTCTGCCAGGAGATTGCGCACATCGATGATGGCTTCCATGTGGCCGCCCAGGCTGGGAATTGGCTGGCGGAGGAAGATATTCAGGAAAGGCTCGCTTTGACCTGGCGAGGCGTTGAACATGTCTACTGGAGTAAGGGCAGAGCCGTTCACCCAGCGGTAGGAGGCGATCCAGCGAGTGTGAGTGTGGGGAGCGGTTCCGCTCAACTTGGCGGCAATGGCTTGGCGGCGCACCGTGTTGAGATACTGCTGGGCCTGTTTCAAAGTGACGTCGGGCTTCGATAAATCAACCACGCCGCCGAAGGCGTAGTCGAGGGTGGCGCTGAGGTCGTCGGAGAACTTGTGCTGCAGAACGACGCGAAGGCCGTTGGTATCGAGCTTCTTGCCGGCGTAGGTGAAGGTTCCTGAGGAGACGTCGGGCAGGAGGAATCCGCCGGCGGCGGTGACTTCCCCCGTGCCGAGGAGCGCGGGGTCGACAACGCGGTCGGAGTAGGCGGCGACCTGCAGATTGTTCTTTCCGATGCGCCGGGACACGCTTAACTCGTGATGATGAGCGCTCTCGATCTTGGGAGCAAAAGCCAGCAAGCTGACTCGCGGATTCGATTCACTGAGATCGGCCGGCGAAGAATCGAAACCCTTCTCGGTGCGCAGGTCCGGACGAGAGGTGGCGTAGTCGTATCCCAGAACTGTGTTGGGCGAAAGATGTAGATGCGCGGAACCGTAGGGACGAAAGGCGGTGGCGTGGCCGAGGAATTGGACGGTCTGGAGCTCGCTGCCGAATTTTAATTCCACCACGTCCGCGACGGTGAAGTCATCGCTCGCCGAAAGAGCCAGCGATTGCAGGGCGGCATTATGCAGGTTCGGGTCGGACGGAGAGAAGCGGCGCACGGTCAGTCCGAGGGTGGGCGTGGAGCCATCGGACAAACGGTTGGAATACGTTGTGCGCAACACGCCTGCTGGAATGGTGCTGCCGTAACCGACGTCGCCGCTGAAGGAGAGATGCCCGTCGGCGAAGATCGAGCGCTCCAGAGTGAAGCCGGTGCTCATGTCGGAGCCGGTACCGTAGCCGCCGGCGGCTGAGCCTGCGAGGAAGGAGAGAGTGCCGCTCAACTCGTGGGTTTGCTTCTCGGCTGGTTCGGTAACGCCGTTGGAAATGGGATCGTCAAAGACGCGCAGAATGGGGCGGTTCGCCACCGAGCGCAGAGTCCACTTCCAGTCATCTTCATCGGGAAGAGGACGGATAGGACCGAGTTGCATGACGCCCAGCAGCGTGCTCAGGGTTACGTTCACATTGAGGCTGGCGCCTGCGTGGAGTCCGACTTTTTCGCGCAACGCGGGAAGGAAGGAAGGCGCGGTGACCTTCAGTGTGTAGAAACCAGGTAGCAATCCGCTGGCTGTGTAGTAACCGGCTCCGTCGGTAAAGACGGTGAGGCCGCGATTGGCGGCGCCGAGAATTTGCACCACGGCGCCCATTTGGGGAATGCCAGAGTTATTGCGGACGTATCCCGAGATCGCTCCGGGCTGCTCGGCGGCCCAAACAGGAAGCGACAACCCTACCAGCATTGCCCAAGTTCCGAGATGACGCGCTCTCAGCTTTCGCAGTCTCATTCCACCCCACCCCCTGGGGGGAACCGCAGGGAGTCAACTCGTTATTCTTGCTGTTCTTACTCGTTTATTCCACGGCAAACAAGGCCGACGGATTAACCGTTTGCTTCGAGATGTTGTCGTTCACTTTGATTTCGATCTTGTACGTTCCGGGCTGCAGGTTGGCGGCTACGATCGATTTCTGCAGCGTAACCTGTTCGCCGATGTTGCCCATGGTATCGGTGGTTTCGGTCTTCTGAACCACCTGCTTGTTGGTCGCAAGATTGGTGATGTCGTATTCGAACGTGGCAGAAGGCTTGTGGGTCTTCTCGTCCACGCCGAGATTATAGACCTGCATCCAGAAATTCAGTTTGGGATCTTTATCCCTCTTGAACAGAGCCGGCTTGCCATTGGCTGGGGCCACACGTGGCCGAACCTTGGTGGTGCCAATGACAAAGTTGCCAGTACCGATATCCTTGGTGGGAACCGGCTCCATCACGTCGGCTACCACCAGACTCGACGTGGACAGTTTGTCATCGGAAAATTCCGGAACCTTGATGCTGCGGCTCCAAATGCCTTTGCGGTCACCGTTCACATCTTTCACCGCGACATAGAGTTTGTACAGGCCCGGACGCAACGGCACAGCCTTCGTGTAAAGCGAGGCATTCTCCGCCGTGCGAGGCAGAAGCTCTGCGGGGACGTCGACGGACACAGGGTCTTCGAAGGTCTGGACAACCTTGCCGGTTAGCGTGGTCAAGCGACCGAAGATATTGACCGTTCCCCGTTGAATGCCGTCTTTATTGACGAATGTAATGTCGCGATTCTTCATCTGGACCGCGATGGGTACCAGCACCGTATCGCTGGTGACCTTCACGAAATCGACGCGCACATCGAAGGGCATGGGATTCAGGATCATTTTGGAGTTAACTTCCTCCTCAAGATCCGCGAACTTCACTTTGGGAGCGGCTTGCAGTTTGGCGAATTGCTCCAGACGATCGAACTCCTTGGTCTGCAGCATGGAGCTCTCCGGACCAGCGCCCAGACGCTCCAGTCCGTTCCCGGAAAAGCGCTGGGACTTGTTGGCCATCCCCATCTGCTCGTAAAGGGTGAGGCCCGCGTTGGGTGTCTGGAGGAGCGCGTCTTTTTCGGAACGATCCAAAGTCATGTGATATTCGCCGCACATGCAAGTGTCGACGAACTCAATGATGACTTCCTGGCCGATGCCTTCGATGTAGCGATAGCGCCACTGTTCAAAGGGGAAGGTCGAAGTCTCGCCACCGCCTTCTTCCATGGGGCGCTCGTAGGTTCCACCCGAGGGATGCGAATCGGTTTCATCGGGCTTGCCAAAAACGATGTACATGCGTCCGCGATCGGTTTTCCATCCGGGTACGCCTGCCGCGAAATGCTCATTGGCGTAGGCGATACGCTGATAATGCTCTTCTTTATACTCGTTCTCTTCGGTGTCGGGAGTGGGGTCACGGCGTTGCCAGAAGGCCTCAATGAAATTGTCGCGCTCCTCGTCATTGGAGAGCTGTTTGAAGGCGGCGCGTTCTTCGTCGGTGATGATCCAGACTACGTCTTCTTCCAGCCACTTTTTATAAGGACGGCTTAATTCCTGTTTTAGGGCCCGCTCGTTCTTCTTTTTCTGCTTCTCATTGGTGGGGCGCTTGAGGGGATCTACCGCGTCGGGAGCAGGTTTCGCGGGCGCGGATTCCTGCACAACGCTCGGCTGCTGCAATTGGGTGGCGGAATTGTCGGCAGCCTTCAGCTCCGGTTGGTCCTGAGCGACGGCGCCAGCAACCAACAGACCCGCAGAAACGAACAGAGTTCGGAGAACAGCTTGATGTGACACTACCCGGAACATGAGAGGGACTCCTGCTGACAACTAGTCTGCCTATTTTAGGCCTGTTCGTCGCGTGAAAGCAAGGTTAAGTCGCGCTCGGAGAACCGATTAAAGTACCGCCGTCTACCTTAGAAGCTGGGGAAGTTGCTCCGAGTTGCCCGGAGCGGGAGCAAATGTGTGGCCGCCAGAGTGGGCGGTCGGGCTATAATGATCCCGGTTCCGGGGGCGGTAGCTATTTCGCACGCGCAACGGGCACTCCTCTATTTAATTCCCGTCGGGGAACTTTCTGGGCGAAAGGATCGTAACAGATGGTGTGTGCCCGTCACCCTACCCGAGGCTGCGGAGGTCATTTTGCGCAAATATAGCGGTAAGAGGAACTGGCCTTCTGCGTGGAAATAAATTGCCCGGATGGTGGCAGGAGTTATGAAACCTTGGAAAAAGATTGCAATTGGAGCTGGCATAGCAGTTCTGCTCGCAATTATTGTCGGCTTCACCGTTCATCAGAGCAGCAAGAACGTTACCACCGTACAGACCGGGAAAGTGCAGCGGCAGGATCTGGCAACGGTAGTGAGCGCTTCGGGTGAGATTAAACCGAAGAATTACGTTAACGTCGGCGCAAACGCGATGGGCAAGATCACCCACCTCTATGTGAGGGAGGGCGATCACGTAAAGAAGGGTCAATTGCTGGCGCAACTGGAGAACGTTCAGTCATCGGCGGATGTGAACGCCACCGACGCTTCTTTGCAGGCGGCGCAGACCGATGCGCTGGCGGCGGACGCCAATCTCAAAACGGCGCAGGCCGATCTGTTGCGTGCCCAGGCCGACTATGAACGCAACAAGATGGACTGGGAACGCGCGCAAAGCTTGTTCAAAGACGGCTTGATCGCCAGATCGGATTTTGACAGCCGCAGAAATGCATGGGCAACCGCGGATGCGGGATTGGTGCAAGCGCAGTCTCGCGTGGCGCAAGCCAAGGCGCAGAAGGATTCGGCCGACAGACACATTACCCAGAACCGCGCGAATTTGACCCGCGTGACCGATGTGCTGCAGAAGACGAGTTACAACGCGCCCTACGATGGCGTGGTCACGAACCTGCCGGTGCGCGAGGGCGAGACGGTGGTAATGGGCATCCAGAACGCGCCGGGCAGCACGCTGATGACGATTGCCGACATGTCGGTCATTACCGCTGAAGTGAAGGTGGACGAAACCGATATTGTGAATGTGCACCTGGGACAGCCTGCCGAAGTGACCATCGACGCCATTCCTAAGAAGATTTTTCATGGCACGGTTTCTGAAATTGGGGACAACGCGATCGTCCGCTCCAGCGGAGTCTCTACGTCGCAGCAGGCGACCGCCAGCGAAGAGGCCAAAGACTTCAAAGTTGTGGTCAACCTGCAGGATGCGCCAATGGATTTGCGGCCGGGACTTTCCACCACGGCCAAGATTACGACAGCAACCCGCAGCAGTGCGCTCGCCCTGCCGATCCAGGCCCTGACCTTGCGGAGCAAGGCCCAAATTGAGCAGCAGAATAATCCGCCAGGTTCGGTGCACGCGGCGGCACCTGTACCCAAGGAAGTCGCATCCAAGGGAAAGAAAGAGGATGACGTGCAGGGGGTGTTCGTCATCCGCAATAAGAAAGCGGTCTTCGTTCCAGTCTCAACGGGAATTACCGGCACGACCGATATTGAAGTGCTGGACGGGCTGAAAGACGGGGACGAGGTGATTACGGGGAGTTACAAGGTTTTGCGGACATTGCGTCCGGGCAGCAGCGTGAAGATCGACAACTCGGTTCCCAAAAAAGAAGACGAAGAGTCATGACCTTAGCCGGGGTGGTACGTCCAAAAGGGAAAGCCGAAAAGGTCTCGACCCGGTAATTTAGTTTAGAACTTAGTTTAGAACAACGGGGTTTAGGACAACGGAGTCTCGGAAAACGGAGCCTGCGACCAGACGTACTGAATCCAACGATCGGGAGAGGTCAGTGGGATCGGACCAGGAGAAAAACATGGCAACCGCAGAAGTCATCAGCATGCCCAATATCGCGAACCTAGCGCCGCCGGAATCTTGCATGATTGCGGCTGAAGATCTTTGGAAGACATACGATATGGGATCGGAACAGCAGGTGCATGCGCTGCGGGGAGTGAATCTGCGGATTCAGCGCAACGAGTACGTCGCCATCATGGGACCGTCGGGTTCGGGCAAGTCGACGCTCATGAATCTGATTGGCTGCCTGGATACGCCTTCGCAGGGAAAGTACTGGCTGAATAGCCAACTGGTCAGCGAACTGGATGACGACGAACTGGCGCGCATCCGCAACAAGGAAATTGGATTCGTATTTCAGACCTTCAACCTGCTGGCTCGGGCCACGGCACTCCACAACGTGGAATTGCCCTTGATTTATGCCGGCATTCCTACGGAAGAGCGCATGGAGCGCGCCAAAGGTTCCCTCGCGGCCGTGGGCATGGAAGCTCGCATGAGCCACAAGCCGAACGAACTCTCCGGTGGGCAGAGACAGCGCGTCGCCATTGCTCGAGCACTCGTGAACAAGCCGTCGATTATTTTGGCGGACGAACCTACCGGCAACCTGGATTCGCAAACAGGCGTGGAAATCATGGCGCTTTTTGACCGGCTGCATGCGGAGGGTAATACGATTATTCTGGTCACGCACGAAGGCGATATTGCCGAGTACGCGCACCGGGTTATTCACATTAAAGATGGCGTTATCGCGAGCGATGAGAGCAAGGGACGCGGGCAACGGAGCTGAGGTTTTCGCCTTTCGGTTTTTGAGAATTGCATTGCCCAGCCATGAGGCTGGGCGTTTTGCTTTGCGATCTCTGCGGCTTTTTTTTGCGTTCTTAGCGGTTAAAGTCTTTGCTTTGCACCGACAGAAAGCTTTTAACCGCAAAGGTCGCTGAGAACGGCCGCGGAGGACGCGGAGACGACAGTTGAACTCAGGGAGGCGCGGGCAGGATGCCCCCGCGACTGCCGGCGGGGGCGCCGGCGCTACTTTGAACCAGCACTGCGCTATGTGAGTTTCATTTCGGAGGGTACACGCATAGCTGCGACCACTACGCGGTCTCGGCCTTCCCGCTTCGCGCGGTAGAGCGCGGCATCGGCGGACTCCAGCAGTTCCTTCGAGGTGGTGCCGTGCTGAGGAAGTTCTGCCACGCCGATCGAAACAGTAATTGCTCCGAGCGCATGCCCTTGATGTGTCACCGCCAACTCTCGAAGCCGGCTATGAATTCGTTCGGCGCGAGCCTGGGTTACTTCGAGGCTTGCCATGGGCAAGACGACGACAAACTCTTCGCCGCCAAAGCGGCAAACCACATCTTCCACCCGAACACTTTTCAAAAGGAAGGAAGCGCTCTCGCGCAAGACCATATCGCCCGCGTCATGACCGAAGGTGTCGTTGAATTTCTTGAAGTCGTCGAGATCGAGCATAAGAAGCCCCAAGCCTTGCTCGGAGCGCACCGCCCGCCGGGTCTCCCGTTCCATAATTTCTTCCAGATAGCGGCGGTTGTAGAGACCCGTTAAAGGATCGCGGACGGACTGATTTCGCAGAGCTTCGCGCAGCCGGATGTTGGCCACAGACAGTACCACCTGCTCGGCGAATGTAGCGGCCACTAATAAGATCGGCTCGGTGGGATCGCCCGGCCCAATCATTTGAAAGTGCAAAATTCCGAGGGCCTCGCCGTGCGCCAGCAGCGGCAGGCAGAAGTATGACGACTGCACACCAGCCGCGTGGCTGCAGCCGACTGTGCGGTCGCCGCTAGAGACAACGTGAGCGTGCCCGGTACGCAGGGCCCAGCAGTCGTGAGGTTGGAATGCAGTTCCGCTTAAGTCGCAATCCGACCAAGTTGCGCAAGGCTCGAGTGCTTCTCGCGATGAACTGAACAGCATCAGGGCACCGCGGAGTTCCGGAAATACCTTAGGCGCCATGACTGCAACAACGGAGCAGGCGTCGGCCACAGCGGCACAACTCTGCAGCATTTCGGCCATCTTCGCAAGATGAATGGCCCGGTTGGAGCGCTTGGTCAGGTCCAGCACCATGCGCTCGCTTTGCTGGTTCAGCTCTTGCTGGGCCTGCGCCCTCTCGCGCATTTCCAATTGCAAACGGGTATTGGCGTCCACGAGCGCTGCGGTATGCTGCTTGAGCTGGTCCTCCAGAACCTCCTGGTGCCGCATCTGATCGTCGATGTCGGTACAGGCCCCGAACCATTTCACGATGATGCCGTCAAGATCCCGCATTGGAAGTGCGCGAACCAGGTGCCAACGAAAACTTCCCGCGGCAGTGAGCAGGCGGTACTCCATTTCGAAAGGCTGGCCGGTGAGAAGAACCTTTTCCCAATTGCGCCAGGCGACGGGCCGATCGTCGGGATGGAGTCCATTGGACCAGCCCGCTCCCAGGGTTTGTTCTTCGTTGAGGCCCGTCAGTTCGTACCAGCGCTGATTGCAGTAGTCGACAGCCCCTTGGGGATTCGCAGTCCATACGACCTGCGGAATCGCCTCGGCCAACATACGCAGACGGGCCTCTGCGTCGCGCGCGGAGTTGACGATGGTAGCCTGCATTGCCAGTATGCGATCGAGAAGTGCGGTCGCAAGAGCCAGCGTCATCACCAGAAAACTGGTCACGGTGATGGCCACAATGCCGAGGGAAGAAATCCGCACGGTGGACTGGACACTGAACGGAATGGTGGACACGTGAAATCTCACCGCCGCCATTCCCGTGTAATGCATGAGGGGAATCGCGCTGCCCATGACCAGGGCGCTGAGGAGTTTGCGTGGGGTGGTCTTTTGCTCGTGACGCACTTGAAATGCCAGGACCAAAGCGGCCAGCGAAATGGCGACCGCTAGTGCCACTGACAGGCCGAAAGGAAGTGGGCGATAAACCGCTTTCGCCGGCCAGCGCATGGCCGCCATGCCGATATAATGCATGGCCGCGATGCCTCCGCCCATGACCGCGCCGCCAGCCAGCAAAGTTCCGACGCCCATGCGCTCGCGGCTGACAGTAAATAAGGCCACCGCGGAGGCCGCGATCGCCGCCAGTAATGAGAGAATTACGGTGGGATAGTGGTAAAGCACCGGCACGGGCAAGCTGAAGGCCAGCATCCCAATGTAGTGCATGGACCAGATTCCGAGCCCCATGGACGTCGCGCCGCCGGCCAGCCAAAACCATTTCGCGTGGCCCCGTGCCGCGGTCACGCGGCCAGCCAGATCAAGCGCGGTATAAGCAGCGACCATCGCCAGCGCGACGGAAAGCGCTACCAGCCTGTAGTCGTAACTTCCGTGAATAATCAACGGTCCGGACGTAGAGTCCTCCCTGCCTTGCTTTACGGCACTTGGGAGACGGACAGATAGACGTGAATTTCCCGCGTCCGCGCGTCCCTTCAGAGCACATCGGCAGGGTAGGCATTTCTCTTATTAGATTAGATATCGATAAGAAACTCAGAAGTGGGCTGGTGGGGGTTGGGAATTACCTGCGTAGAAATGCGGAAAATCGCAAGGCCTGCAAGCTGCGGCAATTTAGCGCTTGAAACAAAAAGAGAGACGCAGCGGAGCTACGTCTCTACGAAGAGAGTGGGAATAAGATTACGGGGTGCTGACCGGCTTCACCGCGGCGGCGTCGGCAGGCCAGCCGTGGGTGGCGATGAAGAAATTGTGATCGTACATGTTGCGATACATGCGTCCAGCAATCTCCGCGGCTTTGGGACCGAAGGTGGGGCGTCCGCCCTGCAGGAAGACGACGACCACAACGCGGCCAACGCTGGTGTTGGCGTAGGAAGCGAACCAGCCGAAGCGGGTTCCATCGTGCGAGCAGGTTCCGGTCTTGCCTAGAATTTCTTCCTCGTTGAAGTTCAAGCGCAGGCTGCGGGCCGTGCCGTATTGCACCGCTCCGGCCATGCCATCGGAAAGTTCAGGAATGAGCGGCGCGATATCGAGCTGGCGCTTGATGCGAGGCTGAAAGCCGGCAACCTCGTCGGGAGTTGTGGGATGCTGCAGATAGTAGAGAGTGCCGCCATTGGCAATTGCCGAAACCATCGCGCCCAGCTGCAAGGGAGTCATGGAGACGCCTTCGCCGAAGGAGCACATTTTGCCTACGCCGCCCAGCTTTTCGGGAATCGCTTCGTCGGGATAACTGCCTGTTTGTTCGCCGGGAATGTCGTATCCCGCGAGTTCGCCCAGCCCGTATTCGTGCGCGTAATAGGCGACTTTTTCAAAACCGAGTTTGCGCCCGAGCGCCTCGAAATAAGCGTTGTTGGAATGCGCGAGGGCGTTGGTCAAGTTCATGCGGCTGCGGCCGCCGAGAGCAACCTCAGTTTCCTTGGAAACCAGGCCTTCGCTGAGCGCCGCGAGTGCCACAGAAAGTTTGATGGTGGAGCAGGGTTGCGCGCCACTCGAAAGCGCCAGTTTCTGGTTCACCATGGCCAGCACGCGTCCGCTGGTCGGTTCGATCGCGACGACTGTGCCGTTCATGTTGCCGAGCGCATCCATCGCGGCCTGACGTACGACTGGATCTTCGCCTGCCGTTAGGTCACCGGAGGCAATGTCTTCGGCGAACGAACTCATATGAAAGCGTTCGTAATAGCGGCGACGGCGCGTGGAGACTGAAGCATGGGTCAGGGTGGCGCCGCGACTGCGCGCCAAGTGGTGCATGCGGCGACGAGTGCGCTGGCTTTCACTTATCCTTCTGGCCGGAGTCTTTGACTTAGGCTGGGAATGGGTGCTGGTGTTGATGTGCGCCGCCCAACTCATGCCCGCCAGAGGCAGAGAAGCGCTCAGGGCCAGTAATAGACGAAGAAGGCTTTTTCCTGTGAACATCTTGTTGATCTCGCTCCCCGGACGCTTCCTATTTCGATGCACGAACCGTGCCAACCAGCAGTAACCCGCCGCCACTACTCGACTTCGGTGATAGTACGAGACTTAGCCGGTTGCTGGCAACGGAAAAGTTTGGCTGCTGATTAATCTGGTTGCTCCTATAACTTATTATGAAATAAAGAGATAGCATAGATTACCGGAGGCCAGACCCTTCCGGTAACGCGTTACCTAGTTACTGGAAAGATACTTCTCCTTATGTGAAAGCGTTTTGTACAACTCGCGGCATTCGCTACGGGAGCAAATTGTCACGCAAAAGCCTTCGACATCCCATCACTTCATCACATCACGTCGTTGCGCTTACGCAGGAACGCGGGAACGTCGAGATCGTCCTGCTCGAAGTTGGTGACGATGGCACCGCGCAGGTTGTCGCGCATGGCGTCCAGCGAAATCACATCGCCGGCCACACGATCGGAGGCGTGCATCGGGACTGGTGGCACATGGTCCGCGTAAACGCTGTCCTCGGCCAAGCCGGCGTCCGACACTGCGCTCCCCATGATGTGTTTGGCCGTGGGCTCAGGCTTGGGATCGTATGATCCGCGCTCCTCGGGAAATTCCATGGCGTCCTCGTGCGCGGCGGCGAATGAGGTGCGGATTTCCTGCGAACGGGGCCGGGCGCAAGGCGCTTCGCGGAAACCGGTGGCGATGACGGTAATCTTCACCGAATCCTTCATCTTTTCGTCCAGCACGGCGCCAAAGATGATGTTGGCGTCTTCGTGCGCGGCGCCCTGAATGATCGAGCACGCCTGCTGCACTTCGGCCAGCTTGAGCGATGCGGAACCAGTGATGTTGATGAGGATGCCGCGCGCGCCGTCGATCGCCCCGGCCTCGAGCAGCGGAGATGCAATCGCCTTCTGTGCGGCCTCGATGGTGCGCTTACCGCCGCTGGCGGAGGCGGTGCCCATGACGGCGTATCCCATGCGAGCCATGATGGTCTTCACGTCGGCAAAATCGCGATTGATGATGCCGGGGATGGTGATGATGTCGGAAATTCCTTGCACGCCCTGGCGCAGAATGTCGTCGGCGATGCGGAACGATTCGAAGAAGCCGGCATCTTCGGCAACGGCGAGAAGTTTTTCGTTAGGGATGACGATGGTGGTGTCGACCGACTCCATCAGTTCGGCGATGCCGCGTTCGGCTTGCTGCATGCGGCGTTTGCCTTCGAAGGAGAAAGGTTTGGTGACCACGGCAACCGTGAGCGCGCCCATTTCGCAGGCTAGCGACGCGATGATAGGGGCGGCTCCAGTGCCCGTGCCGCCGCCGAGGCCGGTGGTGACGAAGACCATGTCGGCGCCTTCGAGGGCTTCGATAATCTTGTCGGAATCTTCGAGCGCGGCTTTGCGGCCGACTTCAGGGTTGGCGCCCGCGCCCAGGCCATTGGTCAGCTTGACGCCGAGTTGCAACTTCACCGGCGCGTGCGACATGCGGAGCGCCTGCAGGTCGGTGTTGGCGACGATGAATTCGATGCCTTCAACACCGGCATCGATCATGCGGTTCACTGCGTTGCCGCCGCCGCCACCGACGCCGATTACTTTAATTTTGGCATCGTTGCGGGCCTCTTCGTTGAAGCTGATGCGAATTCCTGAATCGTTCTTCATGTTGTCCACCTTGTAACGAAGTTTCAAAGTTTCAAGGTTTCAGAGTTTCAAGGTCGTTGAAACCCTGAAACGTTGAAACGTTTGAAACCTTGCCGTCAAGCTCCTTTGCCTACCAACAGCGCTTTCAGTCTCGATCCCCAACGGTCTTCCTGCAGACCCCGCGCGATGCGGGCGCGCTGGCCATAGTTCACCATGCCCAGGACTGTGGCGAACTCGGGTTCGGATAATGTTGAAGGCATCTTGGCGAGCGGGGCGGGCCATGAGAGTCGCACTGACCGGCGCAGCACCGACTCGGCCACGTCGAAAATTCCCGGTAACCGCGAGGCTCCTCCCGTGAGCACGATGCCAGCCAGGCACACATCGAACGTGCCGCTGTGGCGCAGAGTCTCGCGCATCATTTCAAACAGCTCGCGCGCCCGCGGTTCCAGGATTTCGGCGACCAGGCGTTGGCGCAGCAGCCTTGATGGACGGTCGCCTACGGACGGAACCTCTACTTCGTTCCCTTCGGGAATCAAGGTCACGATGGCGTTGCCATAAATCTTCTTGATCTTTTCCGCTTCCGCGAGAGGCGTGCACAGGCCCACCGAGAGATCGCTGGTGAAATGATCGCCGCCCACCGGAATCACCGCGGTATGAATGACGGCGCCCTGCTGAAAAACAATAATCTCGGTCGAGCCGGCGCCGATGTCCGCCAGGCAAACTCCCATTTCGCGTTCGTCGTTGCGCAGTACCGAATCGGCCGCAGCCAGAGGCTCGAACACCGTGTCATCGACATGGACTCCGGCCTTGTTAACGGCGGTAATTACATTCTGCGTGGCGCTGGTCGCCGCCGTCACCATGTGAACGCGAACTTCGAGGCGTGATGCCATCATTCCCAGCGGATCGTGCACTCCGGCCTGATCGTCGAGAATGAATTCCTGCGGTAGCAGGTGCAGAATCTCGCGATCGTTGGGCAGCGGAATGGCGCGGGCCCGGTCGACCGCCTGCTTGATTTCGTCGCGTCCAATCTCTCGGGGACGCGTGCCGAGGTTGATGCCGCCATGACTGTTGATGCCGCGAACATGTACTCCGCCGATGCCCACGATTGCTTCCTCAACCGCGGCTCCTGCGGTGTCTTCGGCGGCTTCGACCGCCTTCTGAATCGCGGCCACCGCTTTGTCGAGTTCCACGATGACGCCTTTGCGCGAGCCGCGCGATTCGGCGACGCCGTGTCCGCGATAGCGCAGGCCGCTGTCGGTGAACTCCGCTATCAGCGCGCAGGTCTTGGCGCTGCCTACGTCAATCGCCGTTAGAAAGTTTCCCTGCTGGTTCCCCATCGCTTATGAATTCCCCGTTGTCGATAAATTCGTTCTCGATAAACTCGTTTTCGATAAACCGGAATCAATCTGAACTCGTACTGGATTGCTGTTTGGCGATTGCTGGACTCGGTTTCGGAATCGTTGGGTGCACCACCGCCGACGGAGGAAATTGCTTCTTGACCTCCGGCTTGTGGGTTACGACATGCGCTGCCGCTGTTGCCGCCTGAGACCCCGAAGCGGAGGCTTTCGCCGCCACTTTTTTCGAGCTCGCACTCTTGCCCGCTTTTGCCCTCTTGATCTTCGCTCTCGCCACCGGCTTCTTCGTCGCTGCGGACGCCAGTTTTTTCTCGGTCAACTCAAACGCCGGCTTGGGAAGAGATCGGTCGTGAGGACTGATGCGCGTAATTAAAGCGGCCGGCTTTACGCCCGCGGCTGCCGCCGCCCTCGCCGCCGAGGCTGATAGCGCAGACTGCCGGGATTTTCCTTCTATTTCAGGATTGACGATCACCTGATTGTCGTAGCGCAGGTTCACCGATTCCAGCTTCTGGAATTGCTGCCGCCACTCCCGCACGTGGCTGACGTAGGTTTTGTAGCGCTTCAGATACTCCGAGGAACCGAGTTCCACCAAGACGTCGCCGGCTGGATCGTTCACGCGTACTTTTAAGTTCTCCAGATCGCTGAGATCTACTTCGCTTAGATCCTGCGAGTAGCGAGCGCCTCCGGAATCGAGGTCTTGCACCAGTTCGTTGTATGCCTTCATGCGCGGGGCGCGCGTGGAGAGCGGTTCGCCGGGATTCATTCCAACAATGACTGGAAAGGAATACTTGTGTTTTTGCGGCAGCTCCATCAGAGTTCCGCCGGCATCGATCAGCGCGATTCGCGGGCCTACGCGCGCAAATGCGACGGGCGTCCGCTCGTGGATTTCCACACTGAGCCGGTTGGGCACGAAGCGCATCACGCTGGCCGATTCGACCCACGGGATTTGTTCAAGTTGCACTTTCTGCTGGGCCAGGGGGATGAAGAAGATGTTGCGTCCGATGTCGGCGCCCATCACTTCCATGATTTGCGCCTTGTTCACGTTCCGCATCCCCGTGACTTCAATGTTGTCGCTGGATTCCACGCGAAAGCGCCAGGAGCGCTCGCCATACTCGTACAGCGCGGCGGCGGCGATTACGGCAACGCATAGAAATGCGAGGACAAGAGTCGCCCACAACAGTCGGCTTGCAGTTTTTTTCGGCAGTGAACTGCGGCGGGCGGAGACACGCTTTTGCCCGCGCAGGAAGGGAGGTTCCTCGTCTACATCCAGATCAACCAGACGCGCGTCATCGAGCTCCTCACGCGCAGGCTGAACGCTGGGTGGGTACAACTCTTCCTGCAAGATGGTGCCGCTGGATTTCCGCGCCATCAGTCCAGGTCAGTTGTCGCCAAGGAATCGCTGAGCTTTTTCAATATAGCCGCATTTCTCGAATTGAGATAGACAAAAAGTTAGAGGATTTGCACAGAGAGGAACCCGGTTGGACACCATGCCCAAGTGATTTTGTCATTCCGACCGAGCGCAGCGGAGGAATCTGCTGTACTGCCGCAAGCGAGAGAAAGCAGATTCCTCGTCGCTTTCGCTCCTCGGAATGACAAGAAAAGATGAAAGAAGAGGGCGCGGCTGGTTTTCCGCGCCCATCTTTCCCTTTTTCGCAGCAGAGGCTAAGCTTGAATCAGTTTCGGTTAGACCGGGCCAGCGCTCGCGGTCTCGATGTGGACCACCGGCATCGGAGGCAATTTCACCATTGGCAGCTGCGGAATGTTCACGCGCACGCGGGGACAAACTGCAGGACTGGGGATGGACCGGAGTACGACTGGAGCGAAAGCGGCCATTGCCGTGCGAACCTGGACGGGGTTAATAGCGATCTCGGCTTTCATGCGGGACCGATTCGCCTCAAGGGTCGCTAATTGAGCTTGTTGCCTGTCCGACATGGCTTCGAAACGATCGAATCCCGCCTGGGCACGCGCGATCTGTGTCTGGACCCGTGCGAGAGCGGCAGACAGCGGGCAAGAAGCACTTTGATTACGGGCGGACAGCATGCGCGCCTCGGTCAGCAATTGGTCGGCTTGTCCCGAAGCCTGGGCCAGCATGGCGGCTGAATTCTGCTCGACCTGATCCGCAATGCGGTGCGCCCACTGAAAGCCGCCATCGTAATAGTTTGCGTTCAACCCGGCTGCCAACACTCCTGCCGCCAGCCATCCCCATGCTTGATTTGCTTTCATAGCGCTTAACCCCTTATGAATGAATAGACGAAGGGCATTTCAATCCGTTAGCAAAGGAAGATACGAGCCGCGGAGCAGGAAAGTTCCCAGGGAAACGGGTCAAGCCGCAAGGCCCGTTACGGGCGCCCGGAGCCTCAGTGTGATGAGGTCACCAGCAGCTCCTTCAAATACTGTTGCCAGATTGCGGCCCAGGTGTGCGTCCCATGTCCGTGAGTCTGCTCGGAGACAGGGATCAACACAAAGCGTCCGTTCTTTACGCGCTGGATCTCGCGCTCTGCTATGCCTAACTCCGGTGGGTTAATGAAATCATCCGCGGAATTTACGAACATAACCGGCCCCTTGATCGTTTCCAGCTGGGCGGAAGGATCGTAATTCCGCGAAGCGCTCACGGCGTAGAGCAGATCATTGGCATCCATCGTTGCGGTGATGCGCTTCATCGAGTCGTCGAGGTACTGGTCGGCGGCATCGCGATTGGGAAGGCTTTTCTGCATCGGCAGCGGCGCACTTCCGGCAATGAGCAGGAAATCAGCTCCGATCTGTAATGCCGCACGCGGTTCAGTCGCGTAGTCGCCATTCTTCCAGTCGGGATCCTGCCGGATTCCGTCGATGACCATCTTGCGCCATAGGCGATTCCGGCCGGCGATTTGCACAGGCAGGCAAGCCAGCGGCATCAGCGCGTCCATAAAGTCGGGATAGGTTTCGCCCCAGACCCAAGCGTGCATACAGCCCATCGACGTGCCCAGAATTAATCGGAGATGGTTGACGCTCAATCCTTTCTCCAGCAGTTCGCGCTGCGCCGCCACCATGTCGTCGTAGTCATACTGTGGAAAGCGGGCGTGCATCCCGTCGCTCGGCTTGCTCGATTTTCCGTGACCGATGTTGTCGGGAAGGACGATGAAGTAGCGGCTCGTGTCGAGCAGTTGACCGGGGCCAAACAACACGTCCGCAAATTGCTTAGCAAGGAACTGCCGCCCGGAGCCGCCGGTGCCGTGAAGGATGAGTACAGCGTTGGTCACTTTCCCTTTAGCATCGCGTTCCGGCTTGCCAAAGGTTATGTAGTGCAGGCGGAGTTCGGGAAGAGTCTCGCCTGATTTGAAATGGAAGTCGCGGCTCACATAATCGCCTTCGGTGGGCGTCAACTTCGTCGCAGGCGATGGGGACTGCTGTCCGAGACACGTCGTCGCAAGACAGAGTGAGCCGACGATAAGTATGAGAGCGGCTAGTTTCCCACATGCGCGGCCTCCCGTTCCTTTAATTTGTCCAAAATCATCGGCCCGAACTGCGAGACGCTGCCCGCGCCCAGGGTTAGGATCATGTCGCCATCTTCGGCGACCGCTGCGGCTGCATCCACCGCTGCGGCGGGGGAGTTCACGTAACGGCCATTCTTTGCTGTTTTTTCCCGGATGCGGTGCGCCAGGATTTCGCCTGTAATGCCTTCGATGGGCTTTTCGCTTGCGGCGTAGATGTCGAGGACGAACAACGAATCGGCATCCCCGAAGGAGGTGGTGAATTCCTCGATCAGGTCGCGGGTGCGGGTATAGCGGTGGGGCTGGAAGATGACGTGAATCTTGCGGAAGCCGCACTGGCGCGCCGCAGCCAGCGTAGCCTTGATCTCCGTGGGATGGTGGCCGTAATCGTCGACGACGCTGACGCCGGCCGCGCGGCCGCGCAACTGGAATCGCCGGTCGACGCCGCGGAACTGATCGAGCGCTGTGCGGATTGATTCCACGCTGATATCAAGACCCACGCCCACGGCGATCGCCGCCGTTGCATTCAGCACGTTGTGCACGCCGGGCACGTGCAGCGTGAACTCGCCGAGATCGTTTTTTCGATAGCTTACGCGGAAGCGGCTGAGCGGGTGCCCCATCCTTGTCGCGTCCTCTGCGACAGGGTGGGGGTTTTGATCTTTACGCACAATCGGCTCAGACAGCTTGATCAGAAAGTCCGAGCCGCGCCTGGTTCCGTAGGTTACGGTGCGGCGCTGGACATCGGGCAAAAGACGCCGCAGCAGCGGATCGTCATTGCAGCCGACAATCATTCCATAAAAGGGCACGCGGTCCATGAAGTCAAGAAATGTTTTTTTCACGTCGCGCATGTTGCGGTAGGTGTCCATGTGCTCGCGGTCGATGTTGGTCACGACAGAGAGTATCGGGGACAATTTGAGAAACGACCGGTCGCTTTCATCGGCTTCGGCCACCAGGTATTGCGACTTCCCGAGGCGGGCATTCGATCCCATGGCGTCGACGCGTCCACCGACCACAACGGTCGGATCGAGGCCGCCCGCGGCCAGTACGGCCGCTACCATTGAGGTCGTGGTCGTCTTGCCGTGCATGCCGGCGATGGCGATTCCGTATTTCAGGCGCATTAACTCGGCCAGCATTTCCGCGCGCTGGATTACGGGAATGTGCAGGCTGTGGGCTTCGGTGACTTCAGGATTCTCGACGGAAATCGCGGAACTGGTGACGACGACCTCGGCGCTAGCAATGTTTTCGGCGCGGTGTCCTTCGAAGATTGCGGCGCCGAGTCCGGCCAAGCGCTGCGTCACCGAGGAATTCTTCAGATCGGAGCCGGAGACTTTGTAGCCGAGATTGAGCAGGACCTCGGCAATGCCACTCATGCCGATGCCGCCGATGCCTACAAAATGAATGCGCTGAATTTTCGCAAACATAAATCAAATTCTTGGCCACGGATCACACGGATTCACACGGATAACCGTGAAAACCGAGATTCCTCGCTCGCTCTCGCCGCTATCGCGGCTGCGAGCGGCTCGGAATGACAATACTTCGAAGGATCCGTGGAGATCCGTGTAAATCCGTGGCTAGCCTTCTTCCATTCCGGCAACCCGCGCCGCCATCGCCGCGATATCGTGCGCGGCGTTGGGATGCGCTAACTCGCGCGCGGCCTGGCTCATCTGCTGCAGGCGATGCGGATCCTGAAGCAGCGCTGCGATCGTTTCGGCCAGCCAGACGCCTTCCAGTTTCGATTCTTCGACCACTACCGCGGCTCCGTGGCGCGCTAAGGCTTCGGCATTCACGCGTTGATGATCATCGGCCGCGCGCGGAAATGGGACGAACACCGCCGGCTTCCCTGCGGCCGCGATTTCTGCCACGGTGCTCGCGCCCGAGCGGCACACGACTAAGTCGGCACGCGCAAAGGCTGCGGGCATGTCCTCGATGAACTTAAAGACCTCTGCGGACTCACCCAAGCTTTGATACGCCGCCAGCGCGTCATTATAGTCACGCTCGCCGGTCTGGTGAATGATGTGAATCCCCGGGGCCTCGCGCTGCAAAACCGGCAAGCAGCGGATCATCGCATCGTTGATGGCGTGCGCGCCCTGGCTCCCGCCGAACACGAGCAAAGTGGGAACTCCTCCGCGCTTAGGTGCAATTTCGAAAAACGCTTGTCGTACGGGAACGCCCGTGACCTCGGCATGACGAAAATATTTTGCGGTTTCCTCGAAATGCACCGCCGCACCCGAAACAAATCGCGCCACCATTCGATTGGCAAATCCCGGCACCACGTTGGGCTCGAAGGCGAGCGTAGGAATGTGTTTGACCACTGCCGCCAGCATCGCGGGCCCCGAGGCATATCCGCCGACGCCAATCACCACGTCGGGCGCGAACTGATTCAACATGCGGCCCGCATCCCAGACCGCGCGCGGCAAATCGAAGGCAGTCTTCATCCTCGTCATCAGGCTGACATTTTTCAGCGCACCGACGCGCACCAACTGCAAGGGAAATCCAGCGGCGGGGACTAAACGATTTTCTATCCCGCGCGCGGTCCCGATGAACAACACCTCAGCGTCATAACTTTTCTTGAGTTGATTGGCGATGGCCAGCGCCGGGATCACATGTCCGCCAGTGCCGCCGCCCGCCAGGATTGCGCGCATGAAATGACTATAAACCAGATCGATTAGCCACAGATTTACACGGATTCAGGCGGATAAACCAAGAGATGTGCAAATACTTCGTGCTGATCCGTACAAATCCATAGCAACTCTTCATTCGGCCTGTTTGGTAATGTTCAGCAGCACTCCGACGCAGGCCAGGGTCACGAACAACGACGATCCTCCATAGGAAACCAGTGGTAGCGGGATGCCCTTGGTCGGCATCATGCCCAGCACAACGCTAATGTTGATGAATGCTTGGAGCACGACCATGCTGGTGATTCCAACCGCCAGGTGGCGGCCGAAGACATCTTCAGTGCGCCACGAAGCGCGCATTCCACGCCACAGGAAGATGGCGAACAAGGTGACCACGAACATCGCGCCGACCAAGCCCAGTTCTTCCGCAGTCACGGCGAAAATAAAGTCAGTGTGCGGCTCCGGCAGGTAGAACAATTTCTGTTTCCCTTCCATCAGGCCTGTGCCAGTGACACCGCCGGTGCCGACGGCGATCAGCGACTGAATGATGTGGAAGCCGGTCTTCTGGCTGTCGGCGTAGGGATTTAGAAATGCGAGAATGCGCGCGCGCCGAAAGCTGACGTGAAAAATCAGAAAATACAACGGCACCAGCGAGGCCGCAAAGGTGTAGGCGAAGTAGCGCATGCGCATTCCGGCGACATAGAGAATGCAGGCGGCAATTCCGGCGCAGGCAATCGCGGTGCCGAGATCCGGCTCCAGCACAATCAGACCCAGAAACACCAGCACGGGCGCGGCCGCCGGGAGAAGCGTGTTGCGCACATCGTCGATGGTCCTGGCTCGATTCTCCAGAAAATATGCGAGAAACAGAATCAGCACCGGCTTCGCCAACTCCGAGGGCTGGAACGAAAAACCCCCGGCATGAATCCAGCGATGCGTATTGTGCGAGCGGTCAAGGAAAAAGACGGAGATCAGCAACAGAGTCGTGAACCCCATCAGCGAAAACACCAACGCCGGATGCTTGTAGCGCCGGTAGTCGACGCGCATGGTGACTACCATGGCGAAGAGTCCGGCCACTGCCCACATCAACTGCTTCGACAGAAAGGCATAAGGTGAGCCGAAGCGCTCCCGAGCCATGACCGCCGAAGCCGAGAACACCATCACCAGCCCTACGAACACCAGCAGCATGGTCACGGTAAACAGCCAGCGATCGACGCTCACGCGCTTTGCCATGGGAAGTTCATTTCACCACGGAGACACGGAGACGCGGAGAATGAATTGTCGATTGTTGAATTTTGATTGTTGATTGTTTTGGTTCTCTTCGATGTTGTCATCCTGAGCGAAGCGAAGGACCTGTGTACTCCTGTGCGAGTTGCAGAGGTCCCTTCGCGGCAAATGACGCCGCTCAGGATGACAGGGTGTGGACTGCGGCCATTACCTACGGGGTTCGCTGGCCAGCCCCCGCACGATCTCTTTAAACGTCTGGCCGCGGTGCTCGTAGTTTTTGAACTGATCGAAGCTGGCGCAGGCTGGGGCGAGCAGTATCACGTCGCCGGTCCGCGCCGCGGCACTCGCCTTGCGAATCGCATTCTCTAGCGTCTCTGCGTGCACCACTTCAACGTTTTTAATCTGCGACTCGATCTTCGCCGCCGCTGCCCCGATCGTGTAGACACGCTTTACCCGTTGATGCAGCAAGTCGTTGAGCACGGTATAGTCGCTGCCTTTGTCCTTGCCGCCGAGAATCAGGTGGATGTTTGCCGGAAACGACTCCAACGCCTTGATGGTCGCGTCCACATTGGTGGCCTTGGAGTCGTTGTAATAATCCACGCCGCGAATTGTAGCTACGAATTCCAGCCGGTGCTCGACTGCCTTGAAGTCGCGCACGGCTTGGCGAATCTTGTCGGGATCACATCCCATTAGCGCGCCGGCGCAGACCGCGGCCAGCACGTTCTCAAGATTGTGCGCGCCTTTCAGCGGAATCTCGGAGACTTGCATGATCTCGCGCTGCTCTCCTGCGGTGCGGAATACGATGGTGCCGTCGCGAACCCATGCGCCTTGCTGCACTTCTTTCTGACGGCTGAACCAAAAAACTTGTGCGCGCGTCCGCGACGCCATTGCTACACATGTCGGGTCGTCGGCGTTAAGCACGGCGAAGTCGCTCGCCTGCTGGTTTTCAAAGATGCGCGCTTTGGCATCGACATAAGCCTCGAAGGTTCGATGGCGGTCAAGATGGTCGGGCGTGACATTGAGTATGACTGCAACTTTCGGGCGGAAAGTTCGAATCGTTTCCAGTTGAAAGCTGGAAATCTCGAGAACAATCACGGTTTCGGGCTGGGCGCGCTCGGCCAGCGAGATTGCGGGCGTCCCGATGTTGCCGCCGACCAGCGCGGGGAAACCGGCGGCGGTCATGATTTCTCCCGTCAATGTGGTAGTTGTGGTCTTGCCGTTCGATCCGGTGATGGCGACGATGGGTCCGGGCAGAAACTGCGCCGCGAGTTCGATCTCGCCGATCACAGCCTCGCCCAAGGCGCGCGCTTGTACCAGCGGAGGCGCATCCACGGGAATGCCGGGACTGACGACAATCAGATCCTGCCCGCGAAAGGTGCGGTCGCCGTGGCCGCCGGTCTCAACGGTAATGCCGTGATCGAGCAGCACCGGGATCTCGTTGCGCAGTTCGTCGCCGCTCTTGGTGTCTGACACGGTGACCTGCGCGCCCTGCGCCTTCAAGAACAGCGCCGACGCCACCCCGGACTTGCCGAGGCCGACCACCAGCACGCGTTTTCCGTTGAGTTCCATTCAAGCCATTTCACCACAGAGTCACAGAGACACCGAGAAAATCAAATTCTATTTGTTTTCTCTGTGCCTCTGTGACTCTGTGGTGAACAATCATCGGAGCTTTAATGTCGTCAGCGCGAACAGGGCGAAGACTAACGACGCGATCCAGAAGCGCACGATGATCTTCGACTCCGACCAGCCCATCAGTTCGAAATGATGATGCAGAGGAGCCATTTTGAAGATGCGCTTCTTGCGCAACTTATAGGAGCCGACCTGCAGAATCACCGAGATCGCTTCGATCACGAATATGCCGCCAATGAACGGCAACAGCAACTCTTGTTTGATCATAACGGCGACCGTGCCAATCGCGCCCCCCAGGGCCAACGACCCTACGTCGCCCATGAAGACTTCCGCGGGATGCGCGTTGTACCACAGAAATCCAATGGATGACCCTACCATCGCGCCGCAGAAGATGGTTAATTCGGCGACCTGCGGCATGCGCTGCAATTCCAGATAGGTCGCGAAAGTTGCGTGGCCACTCACGTAGGTCAGCACGGTCAGTGCTCCTGCAGCAATTACGGTGCAACCAATCGCCAGCCCATCCAGGCCATCGGTTAGATTCACCGCGTTGCTTGAACCTACAATCACAAGCGTCACGAAGGCAATAAAGGGCAAGAAAGCCAGCGGCCATATGTGCGGATATCGTTCCAGGCTGCCGAGCACCAAGTCAGGGTGGAATTGCTTGAAGAACGGCACGATCAGCTTGGTGGAGTACATGCCATAGGTCTGCATGGCGATCAGCATGGAGGCGATCACGATGCTGGTGGCGATCTGCAGTCCTAGCTTGGCGCGGCTCGTCAGGCCGAGGTTGCGGCGGCGTGTCACCTTGGTGTAATCGTCGACGAATCCGATGGCCGCGAACGCGCAGGTGGAGAAGACGGCAATCCATACGAAGCGATTGCTCAGGTCCGCCCACAGCAGCGTGGGAACGACGATCGCGATGACGATCAGCAGTCCGCCCATGGTGGGCGTGCCGGCTTTTTTCTGATGCGCCTTCGGACCCTCTTCGCGAATGTATTGCCCGATCTGGAAGTCGCGCAGGCGTCCGATGACCAGAGGACCCACGATCAGCGCAGTGAACAGAGCGGTGAGGCTGGCGAATGCCGTGCGGAAAGTGACGTAGCGGAAGATGCGGAAGGGCGCAACATAATGTTGCAGCTTGACGAACAACAGCCAGTAGAGCAATCAGCCTCCGTCTTTCGCAAGTATCAGCTTCGGGCCTCGAGCCGCGCCTTCCAGGTGTCCAGAGCCTTTTCCAGTTTCACTCCGCGCGAAGCCTTGAGCAGAACGACGTCGCCATCTCGCGTTTCACGCGCCAACCACTCGCCGGCTTCCTCGGGCGATCGCCACAAATTCGGCTTCCGTTCCCGCAGGCCGCGCGCCGTCGACCATGGCCTGCGCCAGGCCGCGCACGCCCAGCAGAACATCGATCTTCTTCTCGCCCATATGCTCACCGGCGGCATGGTGCATCTGTTCAGCTGCTGGACCGAGTTCGAGCATTTCTCCAGCGACCACAATGCGACGCACCGCTTTCATCGCGGCCAGAGCATCGACCATGGCTTCTAGCGCCTTCGGATTGGAATTGTAGCAATCGTTGATGACGGTGATGTTACCCAGTTGGAGAACCTGCCCGCGTTTGTCGGGCGGCGCAAGAGTCGCCAGCGCGACGACTGCTTCCGAAGGCGTGAGGCCGCGAGCGATTCCCACAGCCACTGCAGCCAGGGCGTTGAGAATGTTGTGTTCTCCAACGAGTGGTAGGCGCGCATGCTCGCGAGAGCCTGACATGACCACATCAAACTCCGAGCCTTCCGCGCCACGAGTCTGAATATTCTCAGCGCGCACATCGGCCATCGCGCGCGTGCCATAGGTCACGACCCTGCCTTTGAAGTCGCGTCCGAATTGCGAAACATACTCGTCGTCGGCATTGAGCACGGCGGTTCCGTTGGCAGGGAGTGATTCAATCAGTTCATACTTTGCACGCGCAATTCCATCAAGAGAATCGAAGAACTCTAGGTGCACCGGAGCGACGTTGGTCACCACGCCAATCTCGGGCAGAGCGATCTTAGCCAGTGCTCGAATCTCGCCGGCATGCGACATACCCATCTCGATGACCGCGACGTCGTGCTCCGGTTCCAGCTTGAGGAGCATGAGCGGCAGCCCGAAATGATTATTGAAATTGCCTTCGGACTTGAGCACGCGGAAGCGCGCCGCGAGCACGTGCGCGATGGCCTCCTTGGTCGTCGTCTTCCCCGCCGAACCGGTAACGCCTACCAGCGGCTTGCGCCACAGCTTCCGCACGGCGGTGGCCAGTGTTTGCAGGGCTACTAGCGTATCGTCGACCCCCAGCAGGCGGCTTTCATCCGGATAGCGGTGTTGCTGATCTTTTCGGACGACCGCTGCTGCGGCTCCTTTTTCCAAAGCGACGTTCACGTAGTCATGGCCATCGAGGCGCTCACCTTTTACTGCGAAGAAAAGTTCGCCCTGTCTAACCGTTCGGGAGTCGATGGAATAGCCTTGCGCGATTTCCAGGCATGGATCATCGCTTTTACGGACAACCGAGGCGGCTGTCCCTACGTGGCCTGTGGAGAGCGCGGCAGATATGAACTCGGCAATTTTCGCCAGCGGCAGCTTCATGCGTGGTTGCCTGCGCTGCGCGCTGGTTCACATTCGAAGCCTGACGCGCGCAAAGACTGGCGCGCCACTTCGACGTCGTCAAAGGGATGATGATCCGTCACGCGTGACCTGCACCTTCTCGTGCCCTTTGCCCGCAAGCAGGACAATATCTCCGGGACGCGCTTCTGCGAGCGCGAGCGCAATCGCTTTGCGGCGGTCGACTTCGACGCTGTACTTTACGCCCGTCTTCTGCAGGCCCACCAAAGCGTCATTGATGATTGCTCGGGGATCTTCGCTGCGTGGATTGTCCGAGGTGAGCACCACAAAATCGCTGCCGCGCCCGGCGGCCTCGCCCATCAGCGGGCGCTTGGCGCGATCGCGATCGCCTCCACACCCGAAGACAGTTAAAACGCGAGCAGTGCCTCCGCCGCGTGATACGAATTCGCGAGCCAGCGCTGTGAGATTGCGCAGAGCGTCGTCGCTGTGGGCGTAGTCGACGACCACGGTGAACGGCTGGCCACAATCGACGCCTTCAAATCTTCCCGGAACGCGGGTAAGCGATTCGACGCCGCGAGCAATCGCCTGCGAGGTGCAGCCGCGCGCGTAGCAGGCGGCCGCCGCTGCCAGGATGTTATACACATTCACGCGCCCGATGAGTGGAGAGAAGATAGGAATCCTCTCTTTCTCTCGCGGGGTGGCCATGTCGAATCTCGTACCGCGCGGGCTGATGTCTACATTCTCGGCGTGGAAGTCGCCGCGTTCCCAGCCGTAAGTGAGGACGACGGCGCTGCGCTTGCGGCTGAACCTGGCGAGCTTGACGCCATACTCATCGTCGAGGTTGGTCACCGAGGCACGGGGCGCATCCGTGCCACAGCCTTCGAACAACACTCGCTTGGCGGCAAAATACTCGTCCATCGTTTTGTGGTAGTCGAGGTGATCGCGGGTCAGGTTAGTAAATACCGCGACATCGAACGGCACGCCGAATACGCGTTCCTGGACGAGGGCATGCGAGGAAACTTCCATGACCGCGTCGGTTGCGCCCAGTCCCAACGCCTCATTGAGCAGCCGTGAAAGTTCGAGCACTTCCGGCGTGGTATGCGGCGCGGGATAGACGTGACCGGCCACATGATATTCAATCGTTCCGATCAGGGCGCTCTTGCGTCCGGCAGCGGTCAGGATCGACTCGACCAGGAACGCGGTCGTGCTCTTCCCGTTCGTGCCGGTAATTCCAGTGATTGCAATCCGCTCGGCCGGACGCTTATAAAAATTTGCGCTCAGGCGGGCCAGAGCTCGCCGCCCATGCGGGACCACGGCCCAAGCCACGCCTTCGCGGGGCCTCTCCGCAGGGGAATCAGTGACCACCGCGACCGCTCCGGCCTGGATCGCCTGATCGATGAAGCGGTTGCCGTCAGACGTCTCTCCGTGTATGGCGACGAAAACGCTTCCTGGCTTGACCTGCCGCGAATCGTATTCCACACCATTGACGCTGGAGTCCCCGTTCTGGGCGAGAACCTCCGCGCCATCCAGCAGATGTTGGAACGTCATTGCTGAGAATTATAGGCCAGGGAGAAAGCGGGCGTTGTGGTCGTACGCTCTTTACAACGTGGCGGCGATTACCAAGGTCATTTCGCGCCGGCGGCCAAAGCGCGCTAACATTATTTTATGAGTACGGGAACGGATTCCGCCAAGTATCGCTGCGCACAGTGCGACCAGGCCGAAGGTTCGTGCGATTGCGAAAAATTCTGCTGCCTCTGCCAGGGCGTGATGGACATCCGGGTTTGCGACGACGGACTTATGTATTGTGAGGACTGCCGCAAGGCTTGCGACTATAAGACCTCGGAGTAGGAAGCCGCCTGCGTTCTTTCTCCAACCTGCTCCTTCGATTCCGGTCTCGCACGGTATCTGAGTCAGTTCGATCGTACCGATTTCTCGTCGCAGAAAGGTCCTGCCCTGAGAAGGTCGAAACGATCCGGAGCGCTGTCTGGCACCGCGGATCTGGGACGCTCCCTGCAATTCCGCCGCGGAATTTCGTCGGGCACGGGATCACGCCACGGAAAAGAGGGGAGCACGCCGACAAAACCATGACATTTGGCAACGCAATGAGTTTTGAGGGAGAATAGTGTGTTTGCGGTTTTGTGACGGTTTTTCTGCACTTATTCAGGAGTCCTCATGGCGACCACGATGCACGTCAGCGACGTAGGCGAGTTGCTGAGCGAAGGCCGGACGCACTTTAATCTTTCTCCGGCGGTGCTGGTGGAGCACTCAGTCCGGCGGAACGAAGCGAAGTTGGCGGCCAATGGAGCTCTCGTCGGCTATACCAACCGCACCGGGCGGTCGCCCAAAGACAAGTTCATCGTAAAAGATGAGGCCACGGCGAACACCGTCGCCTGGGGCGGCGTAAATGCGCCCATCGAACCGGAGAAGTTCGACGCGCTCTACACCCGGGTGATGGAACATCTGCGCGGGCGGGAACTTTTTGTGCAGGATCTTTTCTGCGGCGCCGATCCCGCCTACCGTTTGCCGATTCGCATCGTGAACGAGTATGCCTGGCACAATTTGTTCGTGCGGCAGTTATTTTTGCGGCCGACAGCGCAGGAACTTAAACATCACCAGCCCGAATTCACCGTGATCGCGGCTCCTGAATTCAAGGCCGATCCCCAACGCGACGGCGTGGCGTCGGAAGTCTTCATCCTGTTGAACTTCACGCGCCGCACGGTGTTGATCGGCGGAACTTCCTACGCCGGCGAGATGAAGAAGTGCATCTTCAGCGTCATGAACTTTCTGTTGCCTCCGCGCAATGTCTTCCCGATGCACTGCTCGGCGAATGTTGGGCACGATGGGGTAAGCGCGCTCTTCTTCGGGCTTTCGGGAACCGGCAAGACCACCCTGTCGGCCGATCCCTCTCGCGATTTGATCGGAGACGACGAACATGGGTGGAGCGCCGACGGCGTGTTCAACTTTGAGGGCGGATGCTACGCGAAATGCATCAAGCTTTCGAAACAGAACGAACCGCAGATCTGGAACGCGCTCCGCTTCGGCTGCGTGCTGGAGAATGTCACACTCGATGCGCACACCCGCATTCCCGACTACAACGACGACAGCAAGACGGAGAATACGCGCGCCGCTTATCCCGTAGATTTCATCGAGAACGCCGTTATCCCAGGCATCGGCGGGCATCCCAGAAATATCGTCTTTCTCACCGCCGATGCCTTTGGCGTCCTTCCTCCGATTTCGAAGCTGACGCCGGAGCAGGCCATGTATCACTTCCTGTCGGGGTACACGGCGAAGGTTGCGGGAACCGAGGCCGGCGTGAAGGAACCTACGGCCACATTCTCCACTTGCTTCGGATCACCATTCCTTCCGCTGCCTCCGAAAACCTATGCGGAAATGCTGGGCCGGCGCTTGCGCGCGCACAATGCGCAATGCTGGCTGGTGAATACCGGCTGGCAGGGCGGCCCCTATGGCGTGGGCAAGCGCATGGCTATTCCTTACACCCGCGCTATGGTCGACGCAGCCGTTGAGGGCGAACTGATTCGAGAGGAATTTGAGATTGAGCCAACATTTGGTTTCAGCATCCCCAAGGCTTGCGACGGCGTGCCTTCCTACATTCTGAATCCCAGGAATGCCTGGCCGGATAAAGCCGCCTACGATAAAGCCGCCGACGACTTGCGCAATCGCTTCGCCAAGAATTTCGAGAACTTCGACGCGCCGGCAGAAGTGAAGGCAGCGGGGCCGAAGAAGCAGAGGTAAGCTTATTGTTGATTGATGATTTCTGATTGTTGATTGAAAACCTTGCCCCGAGTGGCTTGTGGGTCTTGATCATCATCAATCGTCAATCGTCATCAATCACACCATGTTCGCCCGCAAGATTCGCGTGGAGTACGAAGCCGACGGCCGCAAGATTCCCTGCCCGCTGAAGTGGCTCGACAGTTTTTCCATGCGCAACTTCACCAATGCGAGCGTATTCGACGACACCCTTCCACTCTCGGACGGGCAAATGGAAATCGGTTCCAGCGTGCCCCTGGACCAACTCCGGGACGCCATGGAGGACTGGTTCCGGCGCAAAGGCTACATCTCCAAGGAGTCGCATTTGTCATTGACGGTGAATTAAAGACGTAACTCGGCCTCAGGGTTTTACTGTATACAAAAGCTTTGGGCGGCGAGTAGAATTCGGCGCATCAATTCCAAAGAGTCCGGCACGTCACTCAAGAAACTCGGCCGACGATTAGAATCTTCAAGCAATACGCAAACCCGGCAACCCCCTGGAAAGGAAGGGCCTCATATTGAGCAACTCGGGCCGAGATTAAGATCGGCCCTTGAAATGAAATCGAATCCGAGGAGGTGCTTCATTGAGCTACAAAGTCTTGCAGCTTTCCCCCCAAGCAAGCACCGGCGTAATACGGGCTAGAACCGCGATTCAGGATTCCATGTTCCAGGATTCCTGGGGCGCATCAGTTGCAAGTTCGCGAGAGTTTGGGTTTCCGCCATCATGGCTTGAAGAGGAAGCGGAACTCGATCGCAGCGAGCGAAACGGTAGAATTTTAGGATTGGGATTATCGGTTGCCTTCAGCGCAAGCGTCTGGGCAGGAGTGGCGCTGATGGTAATGCGCTTCTTGCGCTAGAAGATTTCGATCTCGCCAAACATCCGAGGCTAGGCACGTTGGTGCCTGCCTGTCCTTCACGTTTAGCGCCACGCCTACTTGTCGTACCGCAGCAGCGACATCACGTCGTACCCCTTTAGTTTGTCGCGGCCTTTCAGGAATTCCAGTTCCACCACAAATCCCAAGCCGGCGATCTTAGCGCCCAGCATTTCTGCAAGCTTGGCAGTAGCCTCGGCGGTGCCTCCGGTGGCCAGCAGATCATCCACGATCAGGACACGCTGACCTTTCTGAATCGCGTCCTTGTGAATCTCCAGCGAATTAGTTCCGTACTCGAGGGCGTAATCGTACTTCACGCACTCGGCGGGAAGCTTGCCGGGCTTGCGCACGGGTACGAATCCGGCGTTCAGGCGATAGGCGAGCGCCGGAGCGAAAATAAAACCGCGGGCTTCCATGCCCAACACCAAGTCAATGTCTCGCGAGATGTAGTGCTCGGAGAGCTTGTCGATCAGCGTAGCGAACCCGGTCTTGTCTTTCAGAAGAGTGGTGATGTCGTAAAACAAAATCCCTTTTTTGGGAAAATTGGGAATCTCGCGAATGAGTTTCTTTAAGTGGTCCGAATCCATGGCCGGGACGAGAGGCGACGGCATTTACCACGCTCCTTCGATGCGAAATGAATTCAGTCCGGCGACCGCAGAGGCGTCGGATACTTCGACCGCATCCACGCGAGCCGCACGCGGCCCCTCGCGCAGGCGGGAATGCAGCCCCGAGAGCTGATCGCGAGTGCCCTGAGCAAGAACTTCTACGCTGCCATCGTGATTGTTGCGCACCCACCCGGCAATGCCGAGAATGTGCGCCTCGCGCTCCACAAACCAGCGGAAACCGACGCCCTGCACGCGTCCGCGGACGATGAAGCGCCGCGCGTCAATCGGCTTTTCACTGAAATTCATTTCTGAAAAATGTCATCCTGAGCGGAGAATCATCTTCGCGAACGCGAAGCTGATTCGGAGTCGAAGGATCCCTATAATCTCAAAATTCCGCGGGCGTTGCCGGAAATTTCAATCAACTCTCCGGAAGAATACTTTGCCGCGCTGCCGCGATTCTATGTAGCGCAGGGATCCTTCGACTCCGCGAGAGGGTCGCTGCGACGTTCTCGCTACGCTCAGGATGACAATTGTACTTTTACGCGCGGGACAGGTACGCGCCTTCCGAGGTATCAACTTTAATCTTTTCACCTTCGTTGATGAAGGGCGGCACCTGCACCACCAGCCCGGTTTCAGTCTTTGCAGCCTTGGTCACGCTGGATGCGGTCGCGCTCTTCAGCCCGGGCTCCGTTTCGACCACGGTCAGAATCACGGTCTGGGGCAACTCGATGCCGACCGCCTTGCCATCGAAAAATTCCACTTTGATTTCGAGGTTGGCAATCAGGTAATCCACGGCATCGCCCAGAATTTCCTTGCTCAGGTGAGTCTGCTCGTAGTTCGTGGTGTCCATGAAGTAATAACTGTCGCCGTCAGCGTAGAGGAACTGCATCTCGACTTCGTCCACGTTGACCTTCTCGATGGGGTCGGGCGAGCGGAAGCGGTGCTCAAACATGGCGCCGGTGCGCAGGTTACGCAGCTTGGCCTGAATGAAGGCGCGCAGGTTGCCGGGCGTGCGGTGCTCGACGCTGAAGACGGAGTGCAGATCATTGTTGTGCTTGATGATCATGCCAGGACGAAGCTGGGTGGCAGGGATCGACATCGCTTGAAAAACTCTCCTTGTACGATTGCGCTGTGTGAAGCCGGCGGAAGGCGGGGCAGGCCACAAATTCCGCAGCCACGAGGGCTAAAATATTATTTTACACTCAGTTGCGCCGGAAAAGAAACCTTCCCGACTAAGAACTCATCGAAGATGAGCGCAATCCATCCCTTCCGTTTTGGGTTCGCCGAGTACGCGCTGCAGGACTAGAATCAGTCTTGGCCGAATCTCGGCGCAGCTTTCGCCAATATGCCCGATCAATTTCCGGGCGGAAAATTGAGGTCTTCATTATGCGAAGTGGAAATTACGAATCATCAGAGAGCAACAGCCTCGGTACGGCAGTCACGTTTCTTTTGATAGGGCTTGGCGCCGGCGCTTTCGCCGCGCTGTTGCTCGCGCCTAAGACAGGCAAGCAAATGCGCCGCGACCTGCAACGCGGCTACAAAGACGCCAGAGAAACTTTAGAGGATTGGGCTGACGAAGCCAAAGACCGCGTGAAAGTTGCCAGTGACCATGTCCGGGACGCCGCTGCCCGGGGCGCGGACCTGGCGGATGATTTAAGGGAAAGAGTAGAACCCCTGCGCCGCGTCATCACCCGAAGATAAGGAGAACGGCGCCAGACATCAGACCTTGAACCTCGGACTTCAGACCTCAGAACGGCTGAGGTCCGACGTTTTCAGTTTCAATACAAACGAAAATCGACCTGAACCGCGATTTGCGTTGCTACCGGCTGGCCGTTGAGGGTGGCCGGACGGAAGCGCCAGCGGTGGACGGCTTCGATGGCCTTCTCGTCTAGACCCATTCCCAGGCTCTGTCCGACGCGGATGTCGTGTGGGAGCCCATCCTTCCCTACCACCAATAGAAGCATGACGATTCCTTGTGCCTTAGCCTTGCGCGCTTCGTCGGAAAAACTCGGCTCGGGATTAAAAATCACTTGCGGGACTGTCACTCCCATCTTTCCTGCCGGATAAATTCCCGAAGGACCGGGGCCGAATCCCGGCCCTGTTGACGGTCCGACGCCGTCGCAGCACCCGGGGCCGATTCCTCCGGGACCGCCTGATCCATTGGATAGCACCAGGAAAAACTGAGACAGCGGATCGCCGACTTGCCCGCCCTGCGGCAATTCGATACTCGGCGCCACGCGCACTGTTTCTTCCACCGCAAGCTTCGGAGGTTCCTTCGGCAGAATCACTGTCGGCGGCGCCAGTTGAGAGTCGAGCGAAGCCTTGGGAAGATTGCCGCGCGACGCCGGCCGTGGGTCATGGTTTCCACCGCCTCCGCCATTGTGTCCGGAGAACACTAAAGGTAGCTCGTTGAATTTCGGTAAGCGGCTGGCGATTTCTGGCGTGTTGCGGATCAAGCAACTGGTGAAGTAGATGAGCACCCCTACGACGGCCGCCTGCCCGAGCAATGAGAACAAGAAAGTCTCGCGCCTGGCGCGATATAGTCCGTCATTTTGCTCCGAAAGAATGGAAAAGATATTCGAGCCCGGTCCGGGAGATGCAGCGGTCATGGCGCGCTCCTGCCGACGAGTTGTCTGCGAACTATCGCAGCCCCAACTTGCCGTAAGACGCACAACAGCGCGAAAAGGATTTCCAGGTACGAAAAAGTAGCGCCGCCGTCCCGGCGGCAGTCCCTGCGAAAGCTCAAGGCGGGCAAGCGGGGTCTCCGCACATGCGAGTGCAGGATGCATTCGCGACAGGCGGCGAGAGGCCGGCGCTACGGATAGCTATGCATAACGGTTTATCCGAAAATTCCCGAAAAGAAACCCTTGACTCGCCGGAAGAACGCCGCGGTGTTCCGGCTTCTTCGCCAGGGGCGGAGATTCAATCACGGTATCGAGATGCACCTGCCGGGACGGCGAATCCTCTACCGGCAAATCTTTAGCGGCTTGCAACGGCGGCGGGGATGCCTTGGCCGTCGCTCGGCTCTTAGGTGTAAACACCAGGGAGGTATCGAACTGCACGTGTGGGTCGTTCGGTTGAGAAGCCGGCAGCGGTGCCGTTTCCGGCCCGTTCGACAGTCTGGTGTTCGAGGCGACCGCGCCTGTCGCGCCTAAAGAACCGTTCGCGGTGGTTGCAACTGGAGTGTTACCGCCTCCGATGCGTGCCTTGGCCGGCAGTTCCGAGTCGGGCACATTCGGAGCAAAAGAAGCCTGAGCCCGCATCAGCGGCGAAGGCGCAGCACAGCCGCACTCCAGCGGAACGTTGGTATCGATCTTGTCGATCTGTCCCGAGTGAAACACCGCCTGCTCGGTCGGTCTCACCTGATAAATCCGGTCTCCCATCAGCTCGGAGACGATCGCCGAAGAAGCATTGCCCTTGAGCGCCCGCACACAGGTATTGCCGTGCGGGTCGGCACTGATGGCAAAGTGGAATTCTCCCGGTCCCGCAAACAGGATGCGGAAGTCCGGTGTTAGCACGGTGTCAGACGATGCGCGCAGGGTATAGTGCGCCTCGATTGCGCCGCTGCTTAGGCCGAGCATCAGGTCGCGCCTGGTTTGCGATGGCGTTACCGAAACCGTCGTGCCCGGACACACTCGAAGTTCTCCTCCGCGAGACAAACGCAAGACCGCCGTCTCGGAGCCGGCAGTCACTGTCGGAGCGGAACCGATGCGGCTTCCCGCCGTCACCATGGCACCGGTGCCCCCTGTAACCGGAACCACCACCGGGGCGGCATCCAGCGACATGCCCGGCACAATCGGCGGTTGCGGCGACGACTTCTTACTTGCGTTCACGTCCTCGGCTGGCTTGAGTCGTACCAACAGGCGAGTACCCGCTCCATCCCACGAGTAGCCATAGGGCGCGAGCAAATCCAGAACGATGCGCGTCATCGGCGGCTTCTGCTGATATTGATCGACACGGATGGCGAGGATATTTTCTTTTTGAATCACAATCCGCTTCGGCATCAATCCCAGTCGCGAGTTGGGCAGATCGATGACCAAGCGCGGCGGAGAATCGAGTCTCTGTATCTCCGGAATGACAGGGCCGCTGGATAGAATTTCCACCACGGGAACACCGCGTTCATGAATGATACGCACGCCCTTTATCAGCGGCGGCGGGCCAAAAGTTTGGGCAAAGGCCCCGCCAGCGATCAGCACCGACAACATCACCAGGCACACAGATTTGAACGCACGTCGCGGCAAAGAATCCTCGCTGAAGCTTGAAGGAAACATACCACCTGCGGTGGATGGGAGAGAAGTGAGTAACCGCTGGGGTCGGACCCTAGAAAGTAGCGCCGCCGTCTCGGCGGCCGGAGACGGCCTCGAGCAAGGACGAGTGGCGGGCGTTCTCGCACGCCGCGCCGAGGGCGAGACGCCCTCGCGACAGCCGGCAAGATGCCGGCGCTATGCCACCACCAACAAGGAACGGCCGCTGAGGTCCGAGGTCCGCCTTCAGGCTTCCGGCAAAAACTCGTACTCTTCAATGACAGCGGCGACAGCAAGTTTGCCGTTTCCGGTTCCGTCCTCTACTCGCACCACGCGGCCTTTGCACTGCACGCGGATGCTTTCGGTAAGCGTGATCTCGGGCGGGAGTGTCAGGGTAAATCCTATGGGTGAGCCCTGGGTGACGGTAGAGTCGAGGTAGAACGAGATGCCACGCGCGCTGACATCGCGAATCTGAGCAGCATGGACGGCATTGTCATGATCGACGGTGACCGGAACGCGGAGCGGGAAGCGCCGTGCCGCTCGCTTCTCCTGCTGGGACTCAGCCATGCATCCTCCAAGTGACGCCTATCATCTGTGATAATCCATCTGCGATAATCAATAAGAATGCCCTGCGAAAGTGTCACGGTCAATACCACCATTGGGTAAGCGGATGGCCCTTTGGGGGGAGAGGTACGATTGCAGATTTTAGATGGCAGATTGCAGGCCGCAGATTTGAAAGCGCGCGGGTCGAAAAAATCTTCCATCTGCAATTTCGAATCTGAAATTGCAGTCTGAAATATCTCTCCGGTGTAAGCTGATATCAGGAGCCGCGAAACGCTTGATTTTCGTACTCGATAACTACGACTCATTCACCTACAACCTGGTCCAGTACATTGGCGAACTGGGCTCCGAAGTCGAGGTTCGGCGCAACGATCAGGTCACGGTGAGCCAGGTCGAGAAGCTACGGCCGGAGCGCATCGTCGTCTCTCCCGGGCCGTGCACGCCGCATGAGGCAGGCATCAGCATCGATCTAATCCGGCATTTTGCTGGGAAAGTCCCTGTGCTCGGAGTTTGCCTGGGGCATCAGGCAATTGGCGAAGCCTTCGGTGGACGCGTGGTGCGCGCCGCCCATCTTATGCACGGCAAGACCAGCGCCGTCATACACGACAACAAAACTGTCTTTCAAGGTCTTCCCATGCCCATGACGGCTACGCGCTATCATTCGCTCATCGTCGAGGAAAGCGATTTCCCCGCCGAATTGGAAGTAAGCGCCTGGACCACAGAAAAAGACGGCACCCGCATCATCATGGGCCTGCGCCATCGGCACTTCCCAGTTGAGGGAGTGCAATTCCATCCGGAAAGCGTGTTGACGGATGCGGGGAAAAAGCTGGTAGCAAATTTTATGGCGCTGTAAGAATCTGAAGCTCGTCCCTGCTCGCTGAGCGAAGGCGATCTTGTATCACTGCATTCAAGCGTATTGCGATGAAGTACGCGAAGGGCTGCCCTCTGTCGCACGTCGCATTGACAGCAACCCCGCATTCCCCAATACTTTAGTCTTCCCCCCGACCGCTTGACCTTAAGGGTGCGTTACCACAGTCTAGAACCCGCGAGCAGTGATGGATAAGCCTGAGAAAAATTCGGTCTCGTTCAACTCGATCCTAGTGCAGGCATTAACGTTAGGAGCGAAGAAAGTAACTCCGTCACTGTGGCCGGGATTCGCTGGCGCTATCGCTTACCTTGGCGTAATTGGCCTGATCTGGGCGGGATCTTGCTCGACCAGGCCAAGGGCTCATTATGGCAGGGATCGCATTGCTCCTCCTGTCGGGAATCATCAGCCTGTTAATGCTGATCGGGCATACGATCTATCCGGTTGTTCTTAACATTCTCTTTCTCCTGACCGTAGTCGGCTCCGCGCCGACTGTGGACACTTCGCCAGGAGCTGCTGAAAAAGGCTCCGTACCGCCGTTGCCAGAAGGCTCCTGGCGCTTCATCGTTTCCGGCGACTCCCGCAACTGTGGAGATATCGTCATGCCTGCCATTGCCTCCCACAGCGCACGGTTCACTCCCAACTTTTACTGGCACCTTGGCGATCTGCGGGCCACCTACAAAATTGATGAAGACATGGCGTTCGAAGCCCAGTATCAAGGTCACCCACTCACCTGCGACGTTTATGAAAGACTGGCCTGGAACGATTACAGCGAGCACCAGATTGCCGCGTTTGGCAACCTTCCGTTTTACGTGGGCATTGGCAATCACGAAGTGATCCCGCCCAAAACAGAAGCCGCCTTCAAACGCCAATTCAACGACTGGCTCGACGTGCCGGTGCTCCACGACCAGCGTTTGCAGGATAAAGAACCGCCGCAGCCCGAGCCCTACTATCACTGGATTCAGGGCGGCGTGGATTTCATCTCGCTCGACAATGCTACGAATGCTTTTTCTGATGGCCAGATCGCGTGGCTGGCGCGCCGCCTGGACAGCGCTAAGACTAATTCCGAAGTAAAAAGCGTCGTCGTCGGCATGCATGAAGCGTTGCCCGACAGCATTGCGAACTATCACAGCATGGGCGACAACCCCGCCGCCCGCCCCAGCGGCATAAAAGTCTACAAAGCTCTAGTCGAGTTTTCGCGACCAGAGCCACAAGCCGGTCTATGTGCTTGCCAGCCATTCGCACTTTTATATGGAAAATATTTTCGACACACCCGCGCTGAAGGCGAACGGCGCGAAACCACTTCCCGGATGGATTGTGGGAACCGCTGGAGCTGTGCGTTACAAACTGCCCAATGGCGCTCCGTCCACAGCGAAACAAGACGTCTATGGATACTTGCTGGCCACAGTCGCAGTCGACGGCACGATTCAGTTTTCGTTTGAGGAGGTGCACGAGTCCGATGTTCCGCAGTACGTCCGGCAGCGCTATCCCTCTACCTTGGTCCCATGGTGCTTCGCTCACAACTCACAGAACATTGACCCGAACGCACCGGACACAACACCGCGCTGCACGCCCGCACCGGCCAAGTCGGCCCAGCCAGTAGCGCACTAAACAATGCTGTTGCCGTGGATGCGAACCGCCTCCGCTACTCCCGACGGCTATTGCCTGGCTCGCGCCATCTCCACCGCTCGCAGCACCGCCTGCGCTTTATTCATCGACTCCTGAAATTCACTGGCCGGATCGGAGTCCGCGACAATTCCCGCTCCCGCCTGCAGATATGCTTTCTTGCCCTGCATGAGCAGCGTGCGAATCCCGATGCACGAATCCAGATTGCCCGCAAAATCCGCGTACAGCACCGATCCCCCATAAATTCCGCGGCGGGTGGGCTCGAGTTCTTCGATAATCTGCATCGCCCGCACCTTCGGCGCTCCGCTCAGCGTTCCTGCGGGAAAACATGCGGCAAAGGCATCGAGCGCGTCCAGATCCTTGCGCAACGTGCCTTCCAGCGCCGAGACCAGGTGCATCACGTGGGAATATCGCTCAACGTACATCAGATCTTTCACCTTCACCGAGCCATATTCGCTCACGCGCCCTAAGTCGTTGCGGCCCAGGTCGACCAGCATTACGTGCTCGGCGCGTTCTTTTTCGTCGGTGCGCATCTGCTGTTCCAGGCGCAGGTCTTCGGCCTCGTCGCGCCCGCGCGGATGCGTCCCCGCGATCGGCCGATACTCCAATTTTCTTCCGGTCACTCGCACCAGCATTTCGGGAGACGAACCTATAATGTGCGTGTCGCCGGTTCGCAAGAAATAGAGATATGGCGACGGATTCACCTGTCGCAGCGAGCGATACAAATCAAAGGCTGCAACCTCCGGAGTGAAGTCGAGCCGCTGCGAGAGCACGACCTGAAATATGTCGCCCGCGGCAATGTACTCTTTGCAGCGCTCCACGCTGCGCAGAAATGTTTCGCGCTTCGTGCCGGCATGAACTTTCAGCTTGGCCGCCTTCCCCTTGGCCGGCTTGCGCCAAAGAGCGGGGCTGAGTCCCGCCGCCAATTTCCGCTCCAACGCGGCAATGTCTCGTAGCGCGCGGTCATACGCGCGACGCGGATTCTCGCGCGCAACATCGGCGGCGGCGACAATGTGAATCTGGTGCCGCAAGTGATCAAACGCCAGCAACCGGTCAAAGAACATCAGTTCGGCATCGGGCAGCTTCAAATCATCCTTGGCGTGCTCGCCAATCTTTTCCAACTGGCGCACCACGTCGTACGCAAAGTATCCTACGGCTCCCGCGGTAAACGGTGGCAGTCCGGGAATGTTGGCGGGACGATGCTCGCGCAGCAATCGCTTTACCACGAGGAAAATGTTTTCCTTGACGACTTCGCGCCGCCGTCCGCGCTCGATCTCCACAGTTCCCTGGTGGGCTTTCACACGCATGTAGGGGCGTACGCCCAGGAACGTATAGCGCCCAATCTGCTCGCCGCGCTCCACTGACTCAAGCAAGAACGCGTGCGGTTCTTGTTCTGCAATGGCCAAAAAGGCAGAAACCGGAGTGAGCAAATCGGCGCTGACTGACTTCACCACCGGAACGATCGTGGCCTCTCGGGCCAACTGGGAGAACTGTTTGAAATCCGGTTGCAACATCGTTTTGGATCCGGGACAGCTTCGGCCCTCAGGTGCAAATACATCGAACTTCGCGGGTTTTTTATTATAGGGGAAGCATGGACGAAGTCAGAACCTTCACGATTTTTTCGGCAGCGCCGCATAATGCAAGATCCTGATTGGGCGCCTACTAATCGTGGATATACTCGATTCGGGTATCGACGATCCGAGGACTCTTTGGCTGTGAAGATTACCGTGATTCGTTCCACCGCAGCTCTTGCCATCAGCATGGCTCTGATTTCTTTGAGCATCGGCGCCGCGCGATTGCTAGCACAGTCGTCCAAAACGAACGATAAGACCTCGGTGAGCGCTCAGCAAGAAAAAGCGGAGACTGGACTTACCGAGCGAGTTCACATCAAGGGCCGGCCGCTTTCTCACTGGACGATTTCGCAACGGATGGCACATTATCGCGTGCCGGCAGTCAGCTTAGCCGTCATCAACAATGGCGCGCTGGAATGGGCCAGAACTTATGGCTGGAAGCAAGCAGGCCCTCCCGATATGGCGGATATCGAGACGCTCTTCCAGGCTGCGTCCGTGAGCAAAGTCATCACTGCTCTGGCGACACTTCGACTCGTGCAACTCAAAGACCTTGGCCTGAAGGACGACGTCAGCGAAAGACTTCATCGCTGGAAGCTCCCCAATTCTTCCGGAGACATGGTCACGATCGACGAACTACTCAGCCACAACGCCGCTATTAACTGGCCGCCGGGCGAGTCGGCGCTGGCTCCGGCCAGCCCGTTGCCGACCCTGTTGCAGCGATTGAAGGGCGAACCGCCGGCACAAAATAAACCGGTGCAGGTCGATGGCACTCCGGGTTCGGGTTTCCGGTATTCCAATGGCGGCTACCTGATCTTAGGACAACTGATCTCCGACACGACCGGCAAGAACTTTCCCGAAAGTGCGGAAGAGCTCGTGTTCAAGCCGCTTCACGTGACCCACAGCACGTTTCAAGCTTTCACCCCGGACTCTGCGCCGAAAAACATCGCCTTCGGCCACACCGCGGATGGCGTAGTGGTAGACGGCAAATGGCGCGTCGTGGGCGCACCCGAGGGCGGGTTGTGGACGACCGCGTCCGATCTGGCTCAGGCAGTGATCGCGATTCAGCGTTCGTTCCGCGGAGCCAAGGGCAGCTTTCTTTCGCCACCGCTGGCGAAACAAATGTTAACCAGGCAGAACGACCGCTGGGGGCTGGGCGTTCAACTGCAAGGCTCGGGAGATAATCTAGCGTTCCGTCATGACGGTTCCACTCCCGGTTACAAGGCCGTGCTATTTGCTTATGCCAGCCGCGGCCAGGGAGCAGTCATCCTTACCAACGCAGACCGCGGAGGCGAACTCGCTGACGAATTGCTGTACAGCATCGCGGCAGCCTACGACTGGCCTGATCTTCGAGTCGTCGAAAAAGAGATTGTCGAAATCAGCCCGGAGGATCTCAAGCAGTTCGTGGGGCAATACGAAATGGCGCCCGGAGCCTACACGATTATCACACTCGAAGACGGAAAGCTTTATGGGCAGGTTCGCGGCCGCGACAGGACCGAACTGTTTCCCGAAAGCGCAACCAGGTTTTTCATGATCGAAGGTCCCACCGTGGAATTCGAGAAGGACGGCACCGGGAAAGTCACCGGTCTGGTGTTCGACGGAAACTTCCGCGCTCAACGCAGGCCTTGAACGGCCAACGGTTCGTCCATTCGCGGGAATCGGGAAAACTTTGGTCACTTGTTGAGCCCTAGACAACCGGTAAAATCTGGATATCCCAAGTATTATGAACATCTTGGAAATTGTGTGCTGGAACACCTAGAACTAAACACGATCAGATATTATGCGCATTAAGTTTTGGGGCGTACGCGGCTCTACGCCCACTCCACAGGCCGAGAACCTGCGCTATGGGGGCAACACCTCCTGCGTCGAAGTTCGTCTGGGAGATCAAATCTATATTTTCGACTGCGGCACCGGATTCCGCGTGCTGGGGCAGGAACTCGAGCGCGAGTTTGGCGACCGGCCGTTCTCAGCGCATGTTTTCGTTTCTCATTTCCATTGGGATCATATTCAGGGCATGCCGTTTTTCCGTCCACTGTACACCAGCGCCAACAGTCAGTTTTCCTTCCACTCGTCGAGCCGCACCCGGAGTTTGGAACAGGTGTTTGGCGAGCAGATGGCCTCTCCATATTTCCCCGTCAGCGTGGACTACATGAAGGGCGCCAAGCGCGATTTCTACAACATTGAAAACGGATGCATGCCCATGGGCGAGGGCATCCAGATCAAGACCGCGTGGCTGAATCATCCGCAAGGCTGCATGGGATTTCGCGTCGAGACCAAAGAAGGCGTGCTGGTCTATGCCACCGACAACGAACCCGGCGATGCAAAATTTGACAAAGCGGTCCGCAAACTAGCCGAAGGCGCTGACATCCTGATCTACGATGCGCAGTATCTTCCCGAAGAATACGAAGCCCGCCGCCGCGGCTGGGGACACAGCCACTGGCGCGAAGCCGTCAACATCGTCATGGAAAGCGGCGCAAAAGAGTTGATCCTCTACCATCACGACCCCGACCACACCGACGCCATCGTGGACAAAGTAGTGAAGGACGCCCGCAACTACTATCCCAAAATTCGTGCCGCCGCCGAGGGCATGGAGATCGTTCTGTGAAAACTCGAATTGGACAAATCGCGGTGCTCACGACCGTGAGCCTGTTTATTCTGACTCGTACGTCATCGTTGTCCGGCCAAACCTCAAGGATTTGCAGTGCAACGACGCTGCCGACTGCGGCCGGCGAACTGCTTAAGGCGAAATTTCCTTTGTGGCGAGCAAAACAAATCTCGGATCTGGAGGGAGATGATAGGCAGCTTTGGCTTAAAGCCCATCCGAAGGATTGCCCTAGCATCGCAGCTGGGCACTTCGAGAGTTCGGACCAACTTGCCTATGCCGTCTTGCTGGTACCAAAGGCAAAGTCGAGCGGCGGATACAAAATCGTCGTGCTCAGTACGCCGCAGTCCGGGAACGACTATTCTTTGAAGGTTCTTGATCAGGAACAGGGTCCTGGCTCTGACGGACTTGTCATTTCCACAGCAGCGCCCGGGCGGTACTCAGATTTCGAGAATACAAAGTCGGCCAAGCTCAGGCTGGACAGCATTTATGTAGAGTGGATCGAGAAGGGCGCCATCCTGTACTACTGGTCGGCTGGTCGATACCGTAAACTTCAGGTTTCCGACTAAGCTACAAACAGTATCCCAGAAAAGGCAGATGCTTTAGTGCGCCTCACCGAGGGATCGTTTCACGAGCGCATGATATGCGGTGAAGGTTCCCGTGTTGACACCAAATACCGAGGGCAAAGGCTAGAACCGATACGGCGGTGCGGAAGAGCATGCGGATTCCGTAGCGCAGGTCTGGAGCAAGGGTCTCAGGCAGGATCATTCGGTTAGTATCACCTCAACCTGACCGCACGAGACCTCTCCGCGATTAGGGGCTGCTACATTTGCGCGCGGCAGCTCGACTTCCTACCCTGGTTTCATCAATCCTGCGCGCGCTGTCGGCGCTCGCAACTTCCATTCTCATCGAGCCAAGTGAGTAATGAGCGCACGCTGGCCCGGGCCAGGGCTATCGCGCAGTCCGCAGCTCCGTAATAGATGTTGAGGGTATCGCCATCGGGCGCCATGGTATAGCCGCAGGGGAATACGACATCGTCGACATCGCCATGGACCTCGTACTCCGCCTCCGGCCCAAAGATCCAGGAGTCTCCGCGCAGTAGGCACTTAGCCGGGTTTTCGAGTTCGAACAGGGCTAAGCCCAATCGATACAGGCAGCCCGACGGCGTGTGGCGAACTCCGTGATAAATGACCAGCCATCCCCGGGAGGTCTCGATTGGAGGCGGCGACAATCCAATCTTGTTGGCGTCCCACCAGGCGCCGCGGCGGGCTTCCAGCATAAGCCGGTGCCGGCCCCAATGACGCAGGTCCGGAGAGTAGGAGATCCACATGTGCGCGCCCAGATTGGTTGCTGGCCGGTGAATCAGCGCCCAGTATCCATCGATTCGCCGCGGGAGAAGCGCTGAGTCTTTGTCATCCGGCGGCATGATCACGCCATAACGTTCGAAGGTTCGGAAGTCTTTGGTGAGAGCCAGAGATACGCCGGGGCCACCGCGCGAATACGACGTGTAGGTGACGACGTATTGCTGCAGTTCGGGCACGAACGTAATGCGGGGATCCTCGATCCCCCAAATCTCCTCCGGAAAATCTTTTGGGTTGGGCATCAAGGTCGGAGTGTCATCGATCTGCCATCCGTCGACGCCGTTCACCGAGCGCGCGGCACAAAGATGCGATAATCCGCGGCGATCCTCGATTCGACAAAGCAATAACGTGGAACCATCGGCGAGCAGGGTCGCACCGGGATTGAACACACTGTTGATTGAATAGGGCCAATCCTTGCTGGTGAGAATAGGGTTGGAAGGATGGCGAAGCAGCAACGCCTCGAAGCTGGTACTAACAGTGCTCACAGGTTTTTGTGCGATAGTCACGACAGAATCTCCTTTGGTTCCGACTCTTGCAGAGCACGCATTTCCAGCAGTGCCATGAGGAACGATAGCGTTGATTCCGCGCCCTGGTTTTCATTCGCGCGGTCGGGATGAAGGCCGTCGCGGCAACCGCCGGTGACGGAATCATAAAGAGAGAACTGCAGATCGTTGTCGCCAAGAAACCAGTTGAAGGCTGACCACGCTTCTTTGCGCCAGCGGCTGTCGCCCGTAACCAGGTACGCTTGAAGACATGCCGAAACCGCGCCTGCGGCTTCAATCGGCTGTTGATCGAAGCGAGCCTTTTCCTCACCCTGTCGATAAAAGCCTTGCGAGCCGATGGGGACAAAGTGGCCATTGGTTTCGCAGCGCTGTTGTTCCATCAGCCAATCCAGCGATTCCAGGCCGGCGGAAACCATTCGATCATCCGCACAAGCCGACCCCACCAGAAGCATGGCTTGAGGCAGTCTGGCATTTCCGTAGGCTAAAACATCTTCAAACCATTTCCAGCGGGTGCGCCGGACCGCGTCATACAGAGCGAGCAGTCTTCGGGCCAGCGCCAATCGGATGCGCTGGGCGTCGCGATCACCGGGATAGGAATGTAGGTATTCCTGAATTCCGAGCAAAGCATAGGCCCAGGCCCGGGGACTGTGGAATTCAACTATGGCGGAAAGCGAGAACTCGAACAGGCGTCCGGCCGCACCCCTTAAACCACGATTTGTCGAACGGGCAAGCAGAGTCCCAAGAGCCCACAGCGCGCGGCCATGAGAATCTTCCGAGCCCTGCTCTTCCGTCCAGCGGTGATCGTAGCCGAGGAAGTTTCGGAACCTCTGCTTCACGGGATTGAAGGCATGTTCGAGGAATGCCAAATACCGGAAAGGCCAATCGGGATTGACCGAATTGGCTTGGGCGAAATGATCAATACCCAACTGCTCCAGCAACACCGTAAAAATGAGGGCGCGCGCGTTATCATCGGTGGCGTATCCCTCGGCTCGATTGGGAATAGTAAAGATGGCGTGCTGCAACATCCCGGTGTCGTCGGTGAGCGCATTCACGTGATCGAGATTCAGCGTCGGCAGTTGATTCAGCGACTTCTCGGTGGCGCGCGCCGAGAACTGAACCCGCGGAGTCTCCATGCGATCGCTGCGCACGCGAGAAAAACTCTCCATATAGCCTTGCGCCACTGTTTTCCAAGTCATCGCGCGCGCGAACACGTAAGCGCGCTTGCGCATGGCATGGCGGATCGCCGGAGTATCCAGAAGTTCGATCGTCTTTTGCGCAATCGCTTCTGAATTTTGGAACGGAACCAGCGCTCCGCGACGGTCGTCCAACAATTCAATCGCATGCCAATATGGAGTCGAGATAATCGCCTTGCCCGCCCCCAGAGCATAGGCGAGCGTCCCGGAAACGACCTGGGCTTCATGGCGATAAGGAGTAATGTAAATATCCGCAGCGCCAATGAACTCGGCCATTTCTTCAGGGCTGGCGAAGCGGTTGTGGAAGATCACTTGCGCCTCCATTCCTACTTCCTTCGCCAAAGCTTTTAAGCTATCTCGGTACCTGTCGCCCTCGCGGCGGAGAACATGCGGATGAGTTGCGCCCGCAACGATGTAAACGACATTCCGATGTTTCGCAAGAATCTGCGGCAAAGCTTGAATGACATTTTCGATTCCCTTGTTCGGCGAGAGCAAGCCGAAGGTGAGCAGAACCGCCTTCCCTTCGACTCCGAACCTGTCTTTGAAGAAATTAGGATCGAGAAAGGGCAAGTCTGGAACCCCGTGCGGAACCATGTCGATCTTGCTGCCCGGCACGCTGAAGATTTCCTGCAGCATTTGGGCAGAGAGCTCGCTCATGACAATGAGGCGATCCGAAAGCTCCGCGATTTCTTGCATCACCAAAAGCTGATCGGGATTGGGTTCGCGCAGAACCGTGTGCAGCGTGGTCACCACCGGCATCTTCAGCCCGCGCAGCAGTTGCAGAATATGGCTTCCGGCCGGGCCGCCGAAGATTCCATATTCGTGCTGCAGGCAAACCATGTCGATATTGTTGAAGTTCAGGAATTCGGCGGCTTGCTGATAGGAAGTGGGGTCGTCCTGAGCGAGCGACCACCGTACTCGCGCGGGATAGTCGTAACCTGATTCCGTATCGTTGACCGGCAAGGCCATCAATCGGGCAGTTCCATACTCCGCAGAGATGGCCTCGCACAGGTCGGTGGTAAATGTAGCGATGCCGCAGTGCCGCGGAAGATAATTCCCGATCACTGCGATTCGGCTGGGCAGCGATGGCTTGGATTTCAATCTCGGGCGGGCGGGCAAAACCATCTGTCCCGGCAAGCGGGAACCAACAACCTCTAGGACGGGTTTTGGGGACAAAATATTCGGCAGCAACATTTGTGCCTGCGTCGGTACGAGGAAAGCTTAAAAGACAACTTCCATAGAGGCGTATCGATCACGGAACTTACTCACCAAGGGCTGTTATCAGTATCGAACGAAAGTGAACTTGCGGACTGATCACAATTGACCAGACAGCAACGATCCGAACGATTGTGCCCGCATTTGGTTTGGGCCGTTGGCGTAACCGGTTGGTCGGCAAACCGGAAGTGGCGAGACCGCTTCCGAATAGCCCGTCACTCGGGACTGATTCACTTCAAAGAATGATTAGCGATCCCTTTTGCGTGGTCGCTCCTCACGCGGACACCTTTGATCGACGGGCGATTTCAAAATCGGTCGGATAATTGAGTCCATCGCGGCGTCGCGCGCCCCTGAATGGCCGCACGCACAGCCGCTACTTCATGAATGACGAATACCGCGGGAGCTCCGTCGTGTGTCATTCATGCGACTCGGCTTTGGTGGGTAGAGTGAGGTGAAAGCTTGCTCCGCGCGGAGGGTTGTCGGCAGCCCACAAGCGGCCACCATGCGATTCAACGATCGAGCGGCTGATGCGCAGCCCCATCCCCGTTCCATGAGGCTTCGTTGTAAAGAACGCATTAAAAATCTGATCTGCTCGCTGCGGGGGTAGCCCTACGCCGGTATCGCTGACGGACACCAGAAGCTGGTCGTTTTCCTCTCTTTGCGACTTGATGGCGAGCTCACGCGTCCCGTCCACATCCTTCACCGCATCAATGGCATTGAGGATGAGGTTCATGAAAACCTGCTGCAATTGCACACGGTCTCCCATGACCAGCGGAAAATCTGCCTCCAACTCCGTGCGGACCGATATGGAGTATCGCGATGCCTCGTTGCGCAGAAGGATGGTCATCTCTCGAATGACTTCGTTTACATCAACCAACTCCCGTTGCGGACTAACCTTCTTGAAAAGCAGGCGGATCCGGCTGATGATGTCTGCGGCACGCGTTGCATCTTTAACGATTCTCGACGCAGCCTCACGCGCCTCTTCCAGATCGGGTTGATCGCGCATGAGCCAGCGCAAGCAGGTATTGGCGTCGGTGACAGCGGCAGCAATCGGCTGATTCACTTCGTGCGCCAGGGAGGCAGTCAGCTCTCCCATAGTGGTCACCCGGCTGGCGTGTGCGAGATCCGTCTGCGCCTGACGCAGCGCTTCTTCGGCATGCTTGCGCTCGGTGATGTCCGTCGAGCTACCCACGAATTGCACCAAATCTCCCGATGCATTCAAAACAGGATGGCCGACGGTGTGGACGTGTTTGATTGTGGTGTCAGGGAGAAGGATTCGGAATTCCACTTCGTAATCCGACTTTCGGTCGATTGCTCGGTCTATTGCTTCTTTCCACTTGGCTCGATCCTCTGGATGAGTGCGCTGCAGAAGTTGTTCAAAAGCTGGCGGGCCATTTTCTGGATCGAAGCCATAGATTCGGTACCATTCCTCCGACAGATGCAAGGCGTCTCTACCCGCTACCCGCCAGGCCCAACTCCCTGTGTGCGTGAGCCTCTGCGCCTCCGCCAAGTACGCCTCGCTTCGCTGCAGCTTCTCTTCCTGCAGTTCCAAGGTCTGGGCTGCCAATCGCCTATCCACCCAGGACGTCAGCAAGGCCAGCCCGAGGACGACAAAGGTGACGGCGGCAATTCCGGTGGTGCCAAGCATGGAGATGCCTATAGCGTGAGATAGGTCCACCGGCATGCCCGATCGCGTGAAACTGGCGGCGGCCATGCCGGTGTAATGCATCACGGGGATCGCTGCACCCATCACGACGGCTCCGGCTAACTTTTCCCGGCCGATCCCCGTTTTCTCGTCTCGGAAGTGAAAGGTAATCCAAAGCGCGGCGAGAGAAATCAGAACCGCGAACACGACGGACAGGACGACGAGAAAGGAATTAAACTGGCATATAGCCGGTAAACGGATGGCGGCCATGCCGATGTAATGCATGCTCGCAATACCGGTACCCATCAGGAGACTTCCGGCGAGCGCCCGAAACGCACCCATTCTCTGTCGGCTCACCACGCCCAGGGCAACGACCGAAGCGAGAATGGCCGCAAGCAGTGACAGGAGAACGGTCGGCCAATGGTAGGCCACGGGAACCGGCAGGACGAACGCCAGCATCCCAATATAGTGCATGGACCAAATGCCAGTTCCCATCGCGCCGGCCCCGCCCAGCAGCCAAACCGCGCGAGTCCAACCGCCCGCGGCCGTTACGCGAGCTGCGAGATCCAGAGCAGCGTACGACGCAAACATGGCAATCAACACCGAAAGCGCCACGAGCGCGTAGTTGTACGAGCCAATCAAGTTCACGGCAGCCATTTGACCCCATCCGGTTGCCACGCGGAACAGACGCGCCGCGCTTCAATTAAAAATTAATCGCTTCTCGAGCGCCAGCGCCAATTCTTGCCGGGTTGGAACGAACACGGTCCGGCCCTTCTTCTGAGGTCTCAATATGGGATCGACTGGAGCAGTGACTCCGAGGATCCTCACCGTCGGCTTTTGGCGCGACTCTCTCGATAAGATCAGTGGGTCTTGGGATACTGCCCATTGGCTTGGTGGGTATGATGATTGGCGCAAGCTTGACCATTTAACACCTTACAACAGGAAATTTAGCTCACTGCTGTGAAGATCAACAAGCCCTAGTTCGACGTGAATCGGCGGATGTCTTGATACTTCTCCGGTAGCTCGCGCAGGGTCGGCAAGCCTTACCTTAAAGGCTTATCGGAGGACACCCGTCATGGGCCAAGAATCGGGGTCGGGAGCGCGCTCAGGGACGGATGATCAGCTCAACCTGATTGACGCCGCGGCAGACGGCTTGCAAAATTTCCGATCCGCTGCGGCGTCTTGAACTCAGGCTGCTTTCGAGCCTTTCTGAGCTTTGCCTAAAAACTCCAACAGGTCGGCATTGATCTGGTCCGCGTGGGTGGTGGGCATTCCGTGCGGAAAACCTGGATATACCTTAAGCGTGGCATTCTTCACGAGCTTCGAGGACTGCAGAGCCGCCGCGCCGATCGGCACGATCTGATCATCGTCGCCATGAAGAATGAGAGTGGGCACGTCGAACTTCTTGAGATCTTCTGTGAAATCTGTCTCGGAGAAAGCCTTGATGCAGTCGTAGCCTGCCTTCATCCCGCCCATCATCCCTTGCAGCCACCACTTGTCCCGGATGCCTTCCGAAATCTTGGCACCTGGCCGGTTATAGCCGTAGAACGGAAGGGTAATGTCCCGGTAAAACTGCGGCCGATTTTTCGTATATTGGGCCCGCAGGTCGTCGAACACTTCGATCGGCGCGCCCGCAGGATTCTCGTCCGTTTTCACCATTAGCGGCGGGACAGCGCTGATCAGCACGGCCGCGGCGACGCGCTTCGAGCCATGCCGCCCGATGTATCGGGCAACTTCTCCGCCGCCAGTGGAGTGCCCCACATGGATTGCGTTCTTTAGATCGAGCTTTTCGGTGAGGGCTGCGAGATCGTCAGCGTAGGTGTCCATATCGTTGCCGTCCCAGGTCTGGCTGGAACGGCCGTGCCCTCGCCGGTCGTGCGCGATAACTCGGTAGCCATGCTGGCCGAAGAACAACATCTGCCCGTCCCAGTCGTCCGCCGTGAGCGGCCACCCGTGACTGAACACTATGGGCTGGCCCTTTCCCCAGTCTTTGTAGTAGATCGTCGTCCCGTCTTTCACTGTGATCGTGTTCATGAGATTCTCTCCTTAAGTTGACTTCGGTAGACTCCGTTTCTTCTTAGACATTTGCCCGCGCGCGCATAGAACGCTTCCGATGCGCGCAAATCTTCGGATTTATTTTCGGGCCCACTATTTCAGGTAAGACTTTGACTGACACATCGCGGCCGAGCCGCGTGTCGTGAGCGCAACACTCCTCGTCGGAACCGCTGGCACCCAGCGGTTCCACGACGACTTCATACGACCGAGTCTTGTGCCTAAGGTCAACGCCATCTGTGCGGGGAATTATATGCCGAAGGAAGGAGCTTTGAGGCCGTTTCGACGATTCGGGATGGCCGCCTAGCGTATTTCACGCCCCTCTGCGCCTTGCTTCCCACCCATCGCCCCTCATATACTCTGAACGTTTGCCCGCCTCCAACCGGAGACCTTCCGGCGACGGCCCGCAGCACCCCTGCAATTATTCCGGAGATATTTTTATGACGACGATTATGACGCCCCCGCAGGTGGATAAAGAAAGCAATCCATGGGAGTCTCAGCGGGCGCGTTTTGACCTGGCTGCCCAGAAACTCAACCTCGACGAGGGCTTGTGGCGCGTGCTGCGCTATCCCAACCGCGAACTCACGGTCTACATCCCGGTACAGATGGATGACGGCCACCTCGAAGTCTTCACCGGCTTCCGCGTGCAGCATTCCATCGCGCGCGGCCCGGCCAAAGGTGGCATCCGCTACGCGCCCGACGTTACGCTCGATGAGGTCCGCGCCCTCGCCAGCTGGATGACGTGGAAGTGCGCCGTGGTCAACATTCCCTTCGGCGGAGCCAAGGGCGGCGTGATCTGCGATCCCCACAAAATGTCGATGGGCGAGGTCGAGCGCATGACCCGCCGCTACACCTCGGAGCTGATCGAATTCATCGGCCCGGAAAAAGACGTTCCCGCCCCCGACGTCAACACCAACGAACAAATCATGGCGTGGATGATGGACACTTATTCCATGCACATGCGTCAGACGGTTACCGCCGTCGTCACGGGGAAGCCCATCAATATCGGCGGATCCCGCGGACGCCGCGAAGCCACCGGCCGCGGCGTGATGATCGTGTGCGACGAAGCCTGCCAGAAGCTTGGCCTGAATCGCGAAACTACCCGCGTCATCATCCAGGGCTTCGGCAACGTGGGCTCCAATGCCGCTGTGCTCATGCATCAGGCGGGCTATAAAGTAATCGGCATCGCAGAGGTTGGCGGCGGTCTGCACAACACGAACGGCATTGACGTGAAGGCCCTGGTGGACTATCGCCAGAAACACGAGACCGTCCATGGATTTCCCGGGGCGGAAAAATGCGATGCGGCCGACCTGCTGGTCGAAGACTGCGAGATCCTTATTCCCGCAGCTACCGAAAACGTCATCACCAGCCGTAACGCCAACCGCGTGAAGTGCCGCATCCTCGCCGAGGGCGCGAATGGTCCCACCACTTCTGCAGCGGACGATATCCTGGGTGACAAAGGCGTCTTCGTAATCCCCGATATTCTGGCCAATGCCGGCGGCGTGACCACTTCCTATTTCGAGTGGGTGCAGGACCGCCAGGGCTACTTCTGGAAAGAGTCGGTAGTCAACGAACAGCTCGACGCCATCATGAAGTCGTCCTTCGAAGATGTGGTTCGTTACGCCGAAACTCACCGCGTTAACAATCGCATCGCGGCTTACATGCTGGCCATTGACCGCGTGGCGTACACTATCCGCCAGCGCGGCATTTACGCCTAGGAGGAATCAGGAACTATGAAGAAGCTCGGGATTTTAGTTCTGACTGTTATGTTTGCAGTTGCTCTTGCCAGCAGCGAGCCGCAGCTCAATGTTGCGCAGGCGCGCGAAACCGGAAGCGTTCCCGAAATGAACGCGGATCAGTCCCCAATGGCGGGCGAGAAACTCGATATCAACACCGCCACGAAGGATCAACTCAAGCAGCTTCCCGGAATTGGCGACGCCTATTCGCAGAAGATCATCGACGGCCGTCCCTACCGCGTTAAGACCGACCTCGTGCGCAAAAAGATCGTTCCACAGGCCACCTACGACAAAGTCAAAGATTTGATCATCGCCAAGCAGCCCAAAACCGACAAAATGGCGCCGGCCCCGAAATAACCTGTTTCCGCGAAATCATCGCCTCGCGTAGAGACGTTGCTTGCAACGTCTCTGCCGACACCACCATGGTTACCGCTTCGGCAGAGACGTAGCGAGCTACGTCTCTACGGAGGTTCCCATGCTTCCTTCCATTGCGTTCCCTCTGGCGGTGGAGGATAATCGAACTTGGATTCCGGCTGGCCATCGGACACCTCGAAGTGTGAACCTGCCCAACTCCATCACGCTCATCCGCATCTTCAGCATCCCTTTGCTGATGTGGATTCTTGCCAGCAGCCGTTTCAGTAGCGTGAGCGGCGAGAGGGAATTACTTGCTTCGGCGCTCTTCATCGCCGCCTCCATGACTGACGGAATTGACGGCTATCTCGCGCGCAAGCGCGGCCAGATCACCACTATGGGGATTCTGCTCGACCCGCTGGCCGACAAGCTTCTCATCGCGGCGGCGTTCATCACGCTCGTGCAGCTGAATCCCAGCCTGGTTCCAGCCTGGATCGCGGTGATCGTGATTGGACGAGAATTCCTGGTCAGCGGTCTCCGCTCGATCGCCGCTTCCGAGGGATTCACGATCGAAGCCAGCGACCTCGGCAAGTTCAAAATGGTGGTGCAGATCGTTTCCGTGGTTGCGGTTATTCTCGATCACCGCTGGAAAGAATTGCCGGTCTACGGTCACTACATCTTTCCCATTCACTGGATCGCCTATGTGGCCATCTGGTTCACGGTGTGTGTCTCGCTAGCCTCGGCGATCGACTACTTTGTCGCCTTCTGGTCGAAAATCGACCGTCGCGTGGTCAAGCGCCGTCGCCGCGCCTTCATACTGAGCCGGCGACGAAAACCCGTGCCACCGCCGCAGGCGGACCGCGATGTCGCTACTACGATCTAGTCCGGCTGCCGTAAATTCCCCCCAACTTTATGGAGGCGAATTCTCGCAGGACGAGCGCGCCATACTTTTGCGTCTAGCCCACGATTCCATTCTTTCCGCTCTTGAAGGGCGTGAGATCCCGCTCGATCCGCCGACCCCACACCTCGCGGAACCTCGCGGGGCATTCACAACGCTTTACCGGGGCGGCGAGTTACGAGGATGCGTCGGTTACGTTTTGCCGGTAAGTTCCGTCTATCGCGCAGTCGCAGATACCGCTCGGGCCGCGGCTTTCGAAGACTCGCGGTTCCGTCCAGTCACGCTTCCAGAAGCGGCACAGGTGGAAATCGAGCTCAGCATCCTTTCGCTGCCGCAACCGATTTCCATCGAAGCCATCGAAATCGGACGCCATGGCCTGCTCATCACCTTGGCAGAAAATCGCGGCCTGCTTCTGCCCCAAGTACCCATCGAGCACAACTGGGACCGCATCACCTTCCTGGAACAGACCTGCCGCAAAGCCGCGCTCCCCATGGACGCGTGGAAGAACGGCGCAACGATTGAGGCATTCACCGCAGAAGTTTTCGGAGAAATGACGGGCGCCCCTGGAAGGCCCTGATCTTACGATTGCGAAAATAACTGGATGGGAAGCACTGCGGCGTAGTGGCCGAAATCGCGATCCGTACTGAAAATCTGCCAATCATGATGGAGGCCAACCGCGCAAATCAGCATGTCCACCGGCGTACTCGCGATGCCGGCCTTGCGACATTCATTACTGGCGCGCGCGGCTTCTTCGTAATCTTCGATGGCCAGCATAGTATCGGGGAAGTCTCGCAAGTAATCGCGCAGGCGGCGGAATTGAGCGGGCTCGCGCAGACCGGAGAGCAGTTCTTGGCGGACCGAACCGAGAAGCTGAGCTCTACCATCGTCCACAATCTGATACAGGAGCTGCGTAGCACGGCGTTCGCTCTGTGCGAGATCCGCGGACCTTCTCCGCAAAGCCAAGGACCACACCGGTGTATCGACCAGGATACTCATACACGCTTGCGGCGCCGCTCAGCTTTGTAATCGTAGGTTGGGTCGAAATCAAAGGTCCCGAAGGCGGCGAGAATTCGTCGCTGTTTGTGACGCTGGATATATTCTTGCAGCGCGGTCGTCACCGCTTCTTTCTTGGTGCGATGACCACCGGTCTTCCGTGCTTCCTCGATTAGCTTGTCGTCGATCGCCAGGTTGGTAGCCATGTGTAGATTGTTACACACCTGTATGTGTGAGGCAAATCCTATCTGTCGCAAGACAAAGCCGGGGACGGTTTCCCGTCCCCGGCTCTGATCTACTCGAAAATCAAAAGATTACTGCACCTGATCCAGTTCAACGCTATCCCCCGCGTGCATGTCTTCGAGAGCGAAGACGACCATGCCGGTCGCGGTGGTGTTGGTCACGCTAAGAATCACGATCTCTCCCACCGCTCGTCGCGGCAGATCGCGTACATGAATCACCGGGCCGTTCCCCTTGGTAAACATTGCGGGATCCACCGAGGGCGTCTTCAGCTGAGTATCTTCAGCAATCGCCGCCTTGAACGACAGGGAATCCACCGGGTCTTTCAGGTCGGCGTCATAGCTGCGCACTGCGCGGAAAAAGTCGCCGATCTTTACCCCCTGGTTCGCGCCGACGTTGAGATAAAGCTTGTGCCCGGTGCCTAGAACCGAGTCGAAATCTTTACCCATTACAATCCGGCCCGATACTCTATTGCCGGAAGGCAGGAAGCGATCAAAATGGATCGGCTCATGGAAAGTCACGGCCTGCTTTTCTGCAAATGGAATGGCAGTGTCGCCCGGGTTGGCGCCGTCGCAGGAATACTCGATCTGTGCGATCGCAGTTCGGTGACGCGTATCAATAATTTTCACGCGTCCGATTTCCTGATAGGCCTGCCCAGTCGCTTTCAACAGTTTCTTTTGCCCGGGATACATCTCATATTCGTTGACATCGCGTAAAGCGCGCACAATCTCGTACTCCGCACCAGCGCTATATCCGCTCCCATGAAGATAGATGATGTCGCCACGCGTGAATTTCGTCGTGGTGGGCGTCTGCAAGCCCCCGGCCACGTAGTTGGCGTCCGGCAGCGTCTGTTTGCTGATGAATCCGGCGCAATACAGGTCGGCGTAAGTGGGCGTCTGAACGCGCATCGTCGGGAAACTCACCGTTGTCGGCGAAGTTCCCTGGGGTGCATCGGTGGAATTGGCGTCCGGGCCGCTTTGCGCCCAAACTGCTGTCGTAAGCAACAACACAAACAGTCCTGTTTTCTTCATGTTACCTCCGGGTAAGGACTGCAATGCGTCCCCCCTGGTTAAATGCTAGTTAAATGCCGGAAAAGAAAAGGCTTCAGTCGGAAGGTAACAACTGGGTAAGGGTGGGTCAAGGTTACGAGGGTGTTGGGCACCCTGGAGCGGAAGTTTTTCGGGTTTTTCTAAAGGACTATGAATCCGTTGTTGCATAAGCAATTAAGGCCCTGTAATAATTCGCCGTCATTCGCTGTGCGCCGCGAATCCAGTACTTAATTTGAAAGATGAGCCCCGCTCCCCCTTACGCGCCGCGTCTCCTACCCCTGCGACTGCCGCGAGTTTGCGTGGCAGTCATTGGCTCCGATCCCAACGAATTGGCCGAAAAAGCCGAGCTTCTCGCTCGGGATAACTCGTTTCTGGAGTTCAGGTTAGACTATCTTTCCAAGCCCATCCTGGCACTTCCCCGAATCAAACGGTTCATGGAATCCCACCCCGGAACATTTGTAATCGCCACCTGCCGCCGAGTTGCCAATGGAGGAAAATTCCGGGGTTCAATCGCCTCCCAGTTGGACGTTCTCACCAAGGCTGCGTCCGGGGGATGTCAGTTGGTCGACGTCGAACTGCAAACCGCCAACAAATGCAAGCCCGAACAACTGCAAAAGCTTCGCACCCGGGCGGCGCTGATCCTTTCCTTTCATGATTTTCGCGCGACCAAGAAGTTGGACGAAACCCTGGAAAAGATGCTGCTCCATGCTGCCGACTTCTACAAAATCGTGACCACCGCAACCACTCTCGCCGACAACGTCAGCATGATCAAATTTCTGGCGCGCGAAGGAGATCGGCACTCTTTGGTCGGCATGTGCATGGGCGAACAAGGCATCATCAGTCGCGTACTCGGCGTGCGCGCAGGCAGCGTCTTCACTTTCGCCTCCGCTAGCGCCGGCGAAGAGACTGCGCCCGGCCAGGTGACCGCGCAGGAGCTACGCAGTGTCTATCGCATCGAGCAGGTAGACGTGGCCACGCGAGTTTATGGAGTCGTCGGCGATCCCATCGCACACTCGCTTTCTCCGGCCATCATGAATGCCGCGTTCCGTCGTGAGAACGTGAATGCCGTATATCTGGCTCTTCACGCCAAGATGCTAAAGGATCTCTTGACTTGCGTGCGCGAGATTCCTATCCACGGCATCAGCGTGACCATGCCTTACAAAGAAGCTATTCTCCCGCACCTCGACAACACAGACGCCCACACCACAAAGATCGGCGCCTGCAACACGGTCGTGCGGGCGCAGGACGGCAAGCTTTACGGCTTCAATACCGACGCCGCCGGCATCGTTCGTCCTCTGGAGCGCCGTCTGAACACTCTCGAAGGCGCCCGAATTCTGGTGATCGGGGCCGGAGGAGCAGCCCGCGCGGCCGTCTTTGGCCTCAAAGAAAGAGGATCGGAAGTTTACATTTTGAACCGCACTCCCGCACCTGCCAAGAAACTCGCTCACCAGGCTCGAGCCCGAATTGTGAAGCGCCCTGACCTGAAGAAGCTGGCTTTCGACGTAATCATCAATGCCACCCCGATCGGAATGGGCAGCCAGCGCGAATCACCGCTGCAGGAGCAAGAGATCAACGCCCGCTATGTCTTTGATATGATTTACGATCCACCCGAAACCCGCTTCCTGAAACTGGCCAAAGAGCGGGGCGCGCAGATCATCCCGGGAATCGAAATGTTCGTGCATCAGGCGGCCCGGCAGTTCGAAATCTGGACCGGGAAACCCGCCCCCTGGGATGAGATGCTGCGCGTGGTTCTGTTAGCCCTGCAGGAGCGCACCAACCGGACCGCCGCGGGAAAATGACGGCGTTCGATGCATCTCGCGAAGAAAAAGTTGCATTTTCCTGTCTGCACAAAGTAATATGCAAATAGGGGATGCGGACATGCAGCATTCTCGATAGTTAACACCCAGGTACCGCCCGTTCCAACCACTGCAACATAAGCTTTGGCTAACAACTCGACGAGAGGTGGCCCGGCCCGCCTCTACCGGTTCGGAGAGTTCACTATGGCGTGGTACGCGTATTGTCTGACTGAGCATCAAACCCTACCCAATGGAACCCGCACTCGCCGCCCTTTCCTGCTAGAGGGCGTTCAAGGAGTGAACGGCGCTGCGGTTCTGAGCTACCCCAGTGGTGAATTCGCAGTCATTGTCAGCGAATACGACCACACAGCGGGTGAACTTGACCAGAAATCCGCGATTGAGCACGCTCGCGTGGTCAGTAACTGCTTCCGTAATTCCACTGTCCTACCTTTCAAGTTCGGAACGATTTTCGACAGCGACGACGCTCTTCGCCAAGCCGTCCGAGTCAATCGCCGAGCATTCGGCCTGAGCGTTGCCAAGCTGCGCGGAAAGTCCGAAATGCACATCAAACTGGTCGTTCGGGATGGCTCGCTGCGCGAAGCCATGATCGACATCGAACTACCCGACACCGTCGGCGGCGACTACTTGTCCAAGCTGAAGGTAAAGGCCTCCCGTGAGCGCGAACGCCAAACGAAGGCCCGTGCTCTTTCGGTGCAAGTGCACAAGTTGTTTAACCCGCTGGAAGAAGAAGTCAGCTGCAAGAAAGTCGCGCCCGAGGGCATGTTGATCGACATCGCCCACCTGATCGACTCGAAGAGTGTTGAAAAGTATCAGAATCGCTATACCACCGCCGCCAAGCAACTGAAGAACTGCGAAGTCGCGATCAGCGGCCCCTGGCCTCCCTATCACTTTCTACCGGGGAAACTGCGCACTGTCGCGGGCAACAGCTAGATCTTTAGATCTCAAGCGCAAACCCGAGCCCATGGCTGGCCACACCCCGCCATGGGCTTGCGGTTTACTGGGTTCGATACAAAAGAAAGAATGGTTCAGTACGGGAGTGCATTGAATATGCATTGTTCTGCACTCCTAATTTGGTCGATGATTTCCACGCCTGCCCGCCCCTAACATCCAGGTTCAAGCTAAGTCGTTAACGATCAGTTACTTATGCTCGGCGGCACCGTGGATCGCGCAGCCTTCTTACTTTGGCGCGGCAAATGCACTTTTTCTGGGCAACAAAGAGGCCGCAAACTCAGCACCATGACCTTCACTTTTTCTCCGCGTCACTTCCCGAACCGTTCCGGCTGGCGGAACGGCATCTTGTATCGCCTTTCCTGACATCACCCACCAATCCGTAGCCTCTTGAAACTTGGCCCCAGCAATGGGGCCATTTTTTTTGTTGGCCAAGAATCTCTTCAGCGACCTATCGACGAGACGTCCGGCGCGTCGAACAAATTGTGGTTCCGTTGCGTACTTTGAAATAAGAGAAGATTACGTTTGTTATTCCTCTGCCATCCGCTGCATCGGGTACACGATGGCGGGCACGCCGTGTTCACCTAAAGCGCGCGCGTGATCGACGACGCGAGACGAGGACAACATGGAAACGCTACGCCAGGATATTCGCTATGCTCTGCGGAATTTGGTTAAGGCTCCGGGCTTCGCCGTGGTCGCGGTGCTCACACTGGCGTTGGGAATCGGAGCGTCCACCGCCATCTTCAGCATTCTGGAAAACATCGTCATGGAACCGTTTCCCTACCCGGATGCCGAACGTTACATGTCCATTCAAATCCACGACACGGAGCGCAATGAACCGGGCGGGCGCGGCGGTTTCACCGGGCCCGAATTCCTGGATTACGTGGCGCAGAATCACGTCTTTGATCGCGTAATCGCCAATGACAGCCTGGACGTGCTCTACCGTTCCGGCGAGGGCACCCAACTCCTGCGCGGAAATTATGTGACTCCTGGCACTTTTGAATTTCTGGGTGTGGCCCCACTTCTTGGCCGGGCCATGCAGCCCGCGGACTACGAACCTGGCTCGCCCCCGGTATTCGTGCTGCGCTACAAGACCTGGGTTAACGAATTTGCCGCCGATCCCAAGATTCTGAATCAGTCGTTTATTTTGAACGGCACGGCGCGGACCCTGGTGGGCATCATGCCGCCGCGCTTCGGCTGGGGTGACGCCGAGTTATGGATTCCCGATAAGCCCAGCCATGCCGTTCAGAAGAACGTTCGTGCCGGAGCTTTCAACCGTTACTGGTTCTTCATGGGACATCTGAAGCCCGGAGTGTCGCAGAAGCAGGCCATCGCGGATGTGACGGTCGTCGCCAACCGGCTGGCCACAATCTATCCCAAGGATTACCCGAAGCATTTCACGGTTGAAATTCAATCGCTCACGGACCTGGTCGTGGGGCGCTTCCGCACCACTCTTTATATCGTGCTGGCTGCCGTTGGGCTGCTGCTGCTGATCGGCTGCGGGAACGTCGCCAATCTTCTTCTAGCGAGGGCCACCACTCGCGAGAAAGAATTTGCCATTCGCTCCGCGCTGGGGGCGAGCCGCAGCCGCTTGATCCGCCAGCTCCTGGTGGAGAGTCTGATTCTGGCGCTGGGCGGCGCAATACTGGGAGCTTTGCTGGCTTGGGGTGGTTTGAAATTCATCGTCGGCCTGATGCCGCAGGATACTATTCCAGCGGAGTCGGTCATTCGCCTGAACGCAGCAGTGCTGATGTTTACTCTCGCCGTGACTATCCTGACGGCTCTCACTTTTGGCCTCCTACCCGCGCTCAAGGCTGCGCGAAAAGATTTGAACGAGCCCTTGCGCGATACCGGCAAGGGATTGAGCGGCGGCTTTCGCCATGGAAAACTCCGCAATGCAGTCGTTATTCTGGAAGTGGCGCTTTCGCTCACGCTTTTGGTGGCCGCCGGACTTCTCATGCGGAGTTTTGTGGCCTTGCGCGAAGTCCATCTCGGATTTCGCCCTGATCATGTGATGTCAGCCAGGCTGCCGCTTCCCGTGGATCGCTACAAGACTGCTGACCAAATCGCAGGCTTTTACCGGCCTTTATTGCTGCGCCTGAAAGCCCTGCCCGGTGTCGTCGCTGTCACCGAAACCAGCACGCTTCCGCCCTATGGCGGCATTCCCAGCGAGATCGAAGTCCCCGGAAAGACCCATTCCGAGAAATGGGAGTCCATCTTTCAACTCTGTAGCGAAGGATATTTCCAAGTACTCCGAATCCAATTTCTCAATGGCAGGCCTTTTACCGAGGCGGAAGTTGCGGGCGCGCGCAAACTAGCGGTCGTGAACCAAACCTTTTTGAAGAAATATTTGCTCGGTGAAAATCCCATCGGACGGCAGGTTCGCATCTCGCAACTCGCCGAATTTGAAGACAAGGTGCCGGATCCGACTTTTGAGATCATTGGAGTAGTCGCCGACGTCAACAACCGTGGGCTGCAGGATCCTCCCGGGCCGGAAATCTGGATTCCCTACACGGTCACCGGCTCGGCCTTTCGAGGTATTCTTGTTCGCACCGCTCAGGAACCGCTCTCCATGCTGAAGGCCGTCCGCCATGAAGTCTGGGCCACAGACTCCAACGTCGCCCTCACGCTCACGGGAACACTCGAGGGCTACATCAGCCAGTTCTCTTATGCCGGACCGCGATTCGGATTTATGCTGATGATCATCTTCGGCTCAATCGGGCTGATCCTGGTCACGATCGGGGTTTACAGCTTGCTTTCCTACACGACCGCTCGACGTACCCAGGAAATCGGTATTCGCATGGCACTCGGCGCACAAGGCTCGGATGTCTTGAATATGGTGATTCGCATGGGCCTCCGGCTCGTCGCCATCGGCGTCGGGGTCGGGTTGGTCGTCAGTCTCGCTTTAGGGCGAATCCTCGCGACCCAGCTCTGGGGAGTCTCGGCCTACGACCCTTGGACGTTGACCTGCGTTCCCGTTCTGCTTCTGATTACCGGGTTCCTGGCTTGTTGGTTCCCGGCCCACCGCGCGGCCCGCGTAAATCCGTTGGTCGCGCTGCGTTATGAATGAGTTGCCCTTGCACAACAAGGGAGAGTTTCAGCGCGGACCCAACGTTCCATAGCGTGTAATCGTGTAACCGAGCGCCGCTCCGAAAAACACATCCGACGGAAAATGAGCCAGCGTGGTTATACGGGAACAGCTAACGGCGGTTGCGAAAGCGTATGACAGAATCGGAACCCAGCGATGATTGTGATATCGGCTTGCCACCACTGTGGCAACGGAAAAAACCGCGGCCGCATGTCCGGAGGGGAACGCGCTCCCCTTGAACGGCGACTTGCCCCCACTGAAGAACGTATCGTTAAAAGACCCGGTCCCGACCACGTCAATTGGCCGTTTTCTCCGCGTCACTGCTTTCATGGCAAGGTCGACAATCGCGCTGTCAGCGTAAGCCTCCCCCGCCAGTAGCGCCGTACTCACCTGATACGAGTCATGCCGCGCGTAGCCGGCAATCAACAGCGCAGCCGGCACCGAAATGACTTCCCCGGTGGTAATGTACGAATTAAAAACGTCATTGATGTCGTCGAGATTCCTCGCGTGCGAACGAAAATACGGCATGGCATGCGGATCGGCGTAAATGAGTCCCGTGGTTCCGCCTACGATGGCAACCGTCGGCAACCAATAATGCCCTTTGGCCAATTGTGCGGGAAACGTCCAGATCGCTTTTTGATCGTGAAGAAAATCCTTCGGTAGAGAGTGAAAGGTGACCTCCCGCTCTCCTCCCGGGTCATTCGCATGTTTGGCCGCGCGCACCGCCGACGGACTGTCCGCCAAATTTGCGCCGCCATCCTGCGCCCGGGCTACAGCCGCTGAACCGCAGATACTCACACAAAAGAGTACAACCACGAGACACAGCTTGGATTGCAGGACCATATGGAAGCCTTTGGATGCTGCTTTCGAGCTTAGGGAAGCCAGGGAATACTAGCAATGTGTCGAAGGGTCGCGGCGCCAGCCCAAAATGGCACGGCGCAGAGATCGATGTTTTTTCGATCCCTGCGCCGCTGCAGTCCTGACTGTAGATAACCTGACTAGTGGCGATCCCAACCGTCGTCGTCGCGCCCGTCCTTCCGCCCTTTCGAGATCACGCCACGATCAAACAGGTCGGACAAATCGGTGGCATTGGCTGCATCACCCAAAAACGGTTCGACATGGAAGATTTCCTCCATGGTGCGCAAGTCGGAGGAATGGGTGAAAATCACGGGACTCGCGTAGGGAAGGCCATCTACGTTGTCGTGGGCACGTGAGGAAATAACGATCTCGCCGATCGTGTGGTTAAAGTCATCGGGATTATCGCCTGAGACACCGTCTTGTTCAGACTCGTCAAACCAGATGATGATCACTCCGTGCTTTTTATAGGCGTCCGACGCCATGATCATGGGAATGATCTGGCTCAGAAAATCGTCGCCTTGCTTGATTTTTGCCGCATCCCCAGTCAACCCTTTGTAGCCGCCGGTGAGCCCGGTGTGCATGTCATTGTATTGGTCGGGGGTAATCCAGTTGTAGTCAGCCACCGTGTCCTTGGCCAGATCGATGGCCAAGTGCTGAAGGGGTGCGTACTGTTTGGACAACGGATTCGCGGGAGTCGAGTCATCGCCGCCACTGCTGTCAGTAAAAAACACCATGGGATTGTGTTTAGCGGCATAGTTATATTGGTTGGAGCCGTTGTACGCATTAAAGCTGCCGGGGGCAAAAATCCCGGAGAGACTGGTGAGAGGAACAGTCCACTGATCCTTCGGCAGCGGCACGTTGGTCAGCTGCCCGCCGACCGTCGTAAGGTCGATGTCTTCTTGATACGACTTCCAGGTTTTGCCTGCGCGCGTCAAAAAAGACACCAAGTGCTGGTTGGTGTTCTGGTTTGTCGGGCCGCTGGGAGAGAAGGGATCGTTGTCGTTCAACACACCAAAATTGGTGCCGGCTTCCGACCACAGGTAATTGGGTTCGGAAGGATGAATATGCGGATTGTTTCCGCTCGGAGTGGCCAGAACGTTATGGTAGGCGGTGGCGTAGGCGACCTGCTCGCTGATGTGGACCGTGGAGTCATCCACGACCGCATACGCGGTTCCGTTCACAAGACTGTTAATGAAGGGCGCGGCCGGATTCTGATAAATCTGCTGGATCCCACCGGTGAACTGGTTTGCGGGCTGAGTCCAGTTGTGATTTTCCATCGCGATCACGAAGACCGTATTGATCTGCTGCGCGCTGGCGTTGAAGCTGGTAAAGGTGGTCAAAAGAGCGAATATGCCCAGCTTGCGGAAGAATTTTAACTTCGACATTGATATCTCCAAATGTAAGGATTGGCGGCATACGCTGGAACCGTTTCAGCTGCCCCAAGCTGATGCGGAAGGCCATCGTGCCACTCAGAACAGATAGCAGGTCTCGGCCGCTGAATGGTGACGGGAATATTATTTCTTGATGAATGGCATGTTACAAAGCGATGACACATATCGAAATATCAGGCGAAACTTACCTATTTCTTCCTGTTCGTGAACACTCGCGGCGTGCTGACTCACGGGCAATTCGGCCGTGAAAAACAGTGGGGCCTGTTTTGTGATCCTGCCGCTCTCGGATACACTGGCCAAGGACCATGACTCCAACGTCTCCCGTCTCCCCGCTCACTTCGGCGAAGTCTTGCTCTATCGTTCTATCCGTTTTCCTTTTCGTAAGTATTGCAAGTTCCCAGAATCAACAGACCAATGCATCGCCCATGCCGTTCGCGGCACAGCCTCAAGGATCCCAGGCCGAGCAAGCCAACTTCCCGCCACAATTGCTCGAAGAACTTTCCGCGATCAAGACCGCCGCTTTGTCCGACGATTACGCCTATCGCCAGATCGCCTATCTGACCGAGAATATCGGCCCGCGCCCCAGCGGATCTCTGCAAGCCAAAGCCGCGGTCGATTACGTAGCTGCCCAAATGCGCGAACTGGGATTGGACGTCCACCTCGAGGAAGTAAAAGTTCCACACTGGGTGCGGGGCGTCGAAACCGCGGAACTCACCGAATACGCAGGCCAGGCCGCCGGCACTACGCAGAGGATCGTTCTCACGGCGCTAGGTGGCAGCGCGTCAACGCCTGCGAATGGCATCATGGCCGACGTGGTCGTCGTCAATAATTTCGATGAACTCAACGCTCTCGGCCGCAATCAGGTCGCCGGAAAAATCGTCCTGTTCAACGAACTCTTCGACAAACAGAAGGCCGCCGCTGGAATGGCGTTCATGGCCTACGGCGAGGCCGTGCGTTATCGCGCTGCCGGTGCCAAGGCTGCGGCCGATCTGGGAGCAGTGGCCGCTCTGGTTCGCTCAGTCGGCGGGGCCGACTTCCGCCTCCCGCATACCGGCTTCAGTCTCCCTGCGGGCATTCCCGCCGGCGCCGTCACTGCGGAAGACGCCGACCTGATCGCCCATCTTTCGGCGCAAGGCAGAGTCCGAATGCATCTCACGCTCACGCCTCAGAAGTTGCCCGATACTACCAGCTACAACGTTATCGCCGACCTGAAGGGCAGCGAGCATCCCGAGCAGTTCGTCGTCGTCTCCGGACACCTCGATTCCTGGGACCTGGGCACGGGCGCCATCGACGATGCCGCCGGAGTTGTGATCGCGATGGAAGCGGCGGAGATTCTGCAGAAAATCCACCTCCGCCCCAGGCGCACGCTGCGAGTGATTGCCTGGATGGACGAAGAAAATGGCGGCGCCGGCAGCCAGGCCTATACCAAGGATCATTCCGCTGAATTTCCCAACCATGTGGCCGCGATCGAAAGCGATTCCGGCGCAGCCCATCCTCTGGGCTTCGACATCAGAATGACTCCGCACGCTGCGGAACTTCTGCGTCCTGTACTTGCAGTCCTGCAAAGCATCGGGAGCAACGTCGCAATGCCCACGAGCTATGCGCCCGGAGCTGACATTGCCGCGATGTCAGAGGCTGGCGTGCCCGCGCTCGGCATCCTGCAAGACGGCCGCACTTACTTCAACTACCATCACAGCGCTGCGGACACGCTCGACAAAATCGTTCCCGCCGAGTTGCGCGAGAACGCCGCCGCTATGGCTGTCATGGGATATGCTCTGGCCAGCATGAAAGATCCGTTGCCGAGATAAATCCCTCGGCTCTGTAGAGACGTTGCTTGTAACGTCTCTCTCACCATCATTCGGATCGCCACCGGCCGAGACGTAGCAAGCTACGTCTCTACGCATCGCTTCTTGTTTTTCACTCGCAACCCGGACGGGCCGGGTCTTTACTGGGTTTCCGGTAAGAAACGATTTGCTACGCCTTACGCGGACTCCCGCTGCAGCCTTCGCGGCGGTTGACGCATCTTAATTTACGCGCTTATCATCTTCGTTTGGCCTTGTGACCAGGGACGCCCCGGAGAGGGCGTCCTCGAAGTTTGATGTGCCAATTTTTTGAGGATTAATCGACTAAACGTGACTTATGGATAAGAAGAAGCTGGAATCATTCAAGAAACGCCTGGAGACGCGGCAGCAGGAATTGCGGCGCACGGTAAATCGCACCCAAGCCGATGGCCGCTCCGCCGACGAGGACACCGCCCAGGACATTGCCGACCGCGCCGCCAGTTCCTACACCAAGGAATTCCTGTTCAGCCAAAGCAATAACGAGCGCCAGCTCTTGCAGATGGTGGACCGGGCGCTCATCCGCATCAGGGAAGGCAGCTTCGGCGAATGCATCCATTGCGGCAAAGAAATCAACGCCAAACGGCTCGAAGCTGTCCCCTGGACCCGACACTGCATCGAATGCCAGGAAAAACTGGAGCAGGGTTTGTTGGAGGAAGCGCCGCGGTAAGCTAGGCTCGAAGAATAAAGTTTGAACCTCGAAGCGAGCGCCGCCGAGCAATCGGCGGCGTTTCTTTTTGCCAAGCCTCGGCGGTCTGCACTCCGCTCAGGTTTTCTTTGCGACCTCCGCGATCCCTCAGCGCACTCAGCGGTCAAAAGCCTTTAACCGCAGAGTCCGCGAAGAATGCGCAGAGTTCGCGAAGACACCCGCAATTATCCGCGAGAGCAGACGCCTCACGCTGTTTTCAACTGAAATGGCAGCTTCCTTAACCGCTGCCCTGACGCCGCAAATATCGCATTCGCCACCGCCGGCGCGATTGGCGGCAATGCCGGCTCTCCCATCCCTCCAGGATCTTCTTTACTGCTGACCAAATGCACCTCGATCGGCGGCGCCTCGTTAATCCGGATGGGATCGTATCCATCAAAATTGGTCTGCTCGACAGCGCCATTCTTAATTGTGATCTCATTCTTCAGCGCCGCGCTCAATCCATAAATAATCGCGCCTTCGGTTTGCGAACGCACCGACTCCGGATTCACGATCTGCCCGCAATCCACCGCAGCCACAATGCGATCGATCTTGAAGTCGCTGCCCTTGACCGTCACTTCCGCCACTTCGGCAAAATAACTTCCGAAGGAATGATAGCAAGCATTGCCTCGGCCTTTGCCCTTGGGCAAAGGATTCGCCCAGCCTGACTTTTCTGCCACCAGGTTCAAGACCCCAAGAAGACGGGCAGGATCCGGATCGTATTCGAACTTCGGCTTCCAGTTTGGTGGTTTCACCAGCAAACTTCTACGGAACTGCACAGGATCCTGGCCCGCTGCCGCTGCCAATTCGTCGATGAAACTTTCCACCACAAAACCGTTGAAGGAATGTTCGACCGACCGCCACCACGCGCGTGGCACCGCGCTGCCCACCCCGTTGAATTCCAGCCGCACATTCGCAATTGCGTAAGGCATTTGCCGCGCCCCACCCGATTCCCCCTCGGCAGGATCGGCCTTCGGATCCCAATAGCCGCGAATCGACGTCGAAGCTAAAGTATGAAACCACGCCACCGGACGCCCCTGTGCATCCACCGCGCCCTGCAGGCGATGGCACGTCGCCGGCCGGTAGAAGTCATGCGTCATGTCATCTTCGCGAGTCCATACCAACTGCACCGGCTTGCCGACAGCCTTCGCGATCTGAGCCACCTCCGCAGGGAAGTCAGCCATATAGCGCCGCCCGAATCCGCCGCCCATCAGCGTTGTATGCACAATGACTTTGTCGGGCTTTAATCCCAGCACCGAAGCCACCGTGCCCTGCACCCAATCCGGCGACTGCGTCGGCGCCCACACTTCCACATCACTTGCGCGCACGTGCGCCGTGATATTCATCGGCTCCATGGTCGCGTGCGCCAGCAAAGGCATCTCGTACATCGCTTCGACTTTCTTCGCCCCGTTCGAAAGCGCGGCATCGACATTGCCATCATTGCGCATGCGCTTGCCGGATTTCTTCGCCGCGCCTTGTAACCCCGAACGCATCCCCTCGCTCGATTCCGAAACTGCCGCGCCATGCTCCCAAGCAATCTGAAGCGCCTCCCGCCCCTTCATCGCGGCCCATGTCGAATCGGCCACTACGACCACGCCTCCGGCAGTAAATTTGTCAGCTCCGAGCGCCGGAATTTCAAACACGTCGCGCACGCCCGCCACCGCCTTCGCCTTGCCCGCATCGAAGTGCGCCGCCTTGCCGCCGAACGTCGGACACCGCGCCACCACGGCAAACACCATTTCCGGAACCCGCACATCAATGCCGAACTGTGCGCTGCCATTGACCTTCGAAGGAATATCCACACGAGGCGTGGCATGCCCGATCAGCTGAAAATCATTTTCGTCTTTCAGTTCGATCTTTTCCGGCTCGGGTCGCGGCAATTTCGCCGCCGCTTCCACCAGTTCTCCGTAGCTGGCCTTACGCGAAGAATCCTGGTGAAGCACGATGCCCTTTCTGGCTTCGCATTCTGAGCGTGGCACATTCCATCTCGCGGCCGCCGCCGTAATCATCAACTCGCGCACGGTCGCGCCCGCCTGGCGCAGCGGAGTAAAATTTTCCTGAGTGCTGCCGCTCCCGCCCGTCCCCATGTGCGCATAAATATCCGGCCGCGTCTCCGCCTGCTCCACGCTCACCGAATTGAAATCAACCTCGGCCTCCTCCGCGAGAATCATCGCCAGCCCCGTCTTGATGCCCTGCCCCATCTCGGATTTCGCGACAATCAGCGAGATGTGCCCATCCGGCTTCACATGCACGTAAGCGTCAAACGGATTAGGCGCAGCTTTCTTCGCTCCCGCATCGGATTCCTGCGCCCGCACCAGATGTCCCGAGAGCCGTACGCCAATCACCAGAGCTCCCGCCCCGGCGACGGCTGCTCCCACCACGAATTGTCGGCGGCTGATAGCCATGGCTACGCTCCCCTCATAGTCTGGAGAGCCGCAGCAACATTGTTGCCCGAACCACTGGCCCGGTGAATCGCCCGCCGGATGCGTCCATACATGCCGCACCGGCACAAGTTCCCGCCCATGGCGGCATCAATTTGATCGTCGCTAGGCTTGGGAGTGTTCGCCAGTAGCGCCGCCGCCGACATGATCTGCCCCGGCTGGCAGTATCCGCACTGCGGCACCTGCTCGGCGATCCAAGCCCGCTGCACCGGATGTGTATTGTCCGCTGAGAGCCCCTCGATTGTCGTAATCTTCTTCACCCCGACCGAAGACACAGGAGTCTGGCATGAGCGCACGGCCTCGCCATCAACATGAACCGTACACGCCCCGCACAGTCCCATACCGCAGCCATACTTCGTGCCCGTCAAATTGAGTTTGTCGCGCAGAACCCACAGCAGAGGCATGTCGGAAGCAACGTCCAACTCGTGTGGACTGTTGTTGATGACCAAGTGAATCGCAGCCATTGGAAGACTCCAGAGCGGAAGTTAATGCGTTAGACGAGGCTAAATCAAGAAGGTTTCAGCATGCAAATGGGATTCAGCGCAGAGTGGCAGCCAAAAAAAGTAGCGCCGGCATCCTGCCGCCTGTTGCGAGGGCGTCCTCGCCCGCGCAGTCGCCGCTCAGGGCAGGCTCCCAGCCGCCGAGTCGGCGGCGCTACTCATTGTCTGCCTTCTTCATCTCCTCCGCCGCGGCCTCAGCTCCCGGCATCACCTTCTTCAGCGGAGCCTTGCGCTGCTCCTCCAGTTCCGGACGCGGCAACGGCTTGCGCGGCAGCATCTGGTCCCGCATCGACGTGTTGTAGACGAAGATCGCCTCCACCACCGCCGCCTGCGCCAGATCATCCGGCTGCAGCCGCTCGTAAGTATCCATGTTGGAGTGATGCGTGCGCGACCCGTAGTCGAGCATATCCTGAATGAACTGGAATCCCGGCACCCCCACTGAATCGAACGCCTCGTGATCGGTTCCGCCCGTATTCCTCATCGTGAGCGTGCTCACGCCCAGGTCCTGCAGCGGCGCGATCCATTGTTGAAAGATGGGAGCCACCGAAGCATTCTCCTGCAGATAAACGCCACGAATTTTTCCCGTGCCATTGTCGAGATTGAAGTATTCCGAAATTTTCTGTTGCTCCGGTTTCACCTGCACCGCACCCGCGGGCTCCATGAGGTTGCGGAAAAAGGCAGCGAGTGCCGGCCTGATTTATTCGGCGATCAGCAGATTCTCAGAAAAAGGCCAGCGCTCGTCGATCCACTGCCGCTCGCAGCGGAATCCCGCATCGCGAGACGTCTCGACAATTTCTTGGGCCGAATATTTGTGACTGCTCTCCGTCCAAATCGTTTCTCCTTCTTGAAACTCGACAGAGACTTCTGCCCGCGGGATATTCACCGTCTGCTTTCGTTTTGATTGCAGGTGCATCTCGACGCTGCGTGCGACCGGGTTGATTTTCGCCAGATGATCGAACTCGCGCAAATCGAAGTCGGCGCCGAGTTCTCGATTTGTGCGCGCGAGCAGATTGAGATTAAAAGCGGCCGTCACTCCGAGTTCGTCGTCGTAGGCGCCCAGCAGCTGCGCAGTCGGCTTTTCCAAGTCTGCTCCTAGAAGCAGCGAGTCGCCGGGCTGCAGATATGCTTCGGACAGAGCCCAAAAATTTCACCCCTGCCGGGCGATCAAAGTTTCCAATCGTGCTGCCCAGAAACAGCACGAACAGACGCTGACCGCTCTTGCGGTATGACGCCACTTCCAGTAGCCCCTCCAAGTATTCACGCTCAAAACCGACGATGCTGATGGCATCGATGTCACTTAGTTCGCGCTCGCACATCATTAGCGCCGAGCGTGATATTTCGACTGGATAATAGGACGTGCGCTGCCGTCGACAGAACGCTTCCAGCAGCCAGCGGGTCTTCTTGCCGCTGCCACTTCCCAGTTCCGCGACCGCTACAGGTCCAGCAAGCAGGTCGACAATCTCATTGGCGTGCCGCCGCAGCAGACGCTCGTCGGCGCGAGTGAGGCCGTATTGCGGCAGGCGGCTAATCACTTCAAATAGCGCCGAGCCCACATCGTCATACAAGTATTTCGAGGGAAGCTCTTTTTGACCGGTACGGGTAAGCCCGTCACGAACGTCGGCGGCGAAATCGTATGAGACATTGCTGGGGATGGCATGAACGAGCATGGCAAACTCCTTTGCTCCAGAAATCAAGATCGGTGATTCACGCAGCGAAAGCCCGCATATACGTATTGGTAATGCGCCTGAAACCAGTTCCGAAACGTAGGCCGCAGCATGCACGCGGCGGTGCGCGGCGAACCGCCCTTCATCACAAAATGTTTGCCATCGAAAAAATTAGCCGAGTAGCCCGGGTAGAACGGGAACGGCTCAAACCCAGGAAAGGGAGCGAAAGGAGTAGAAGTCCACTCCCAACCGTTGCCCAACAAATCGTGTACGCCGAAAGCGCTGCGTCCCGCAGGAAAGGCGTTTACGGGCGTAGGATTCCAATGGCTGAAATCAAAGTTCCCGAGGCTGGAATTGGGCGACTCGTTGCCCCACGGATAATATCTTTCGCTTCCATCCTTTGTCCCGTAGGCAGCGCGATGCCACTGCTCTTCTGTAGGCAGAGACTTCCCTGCCCAACGGGCGTACGCCATGGCCTCGGCGTGACTCACATATACTGGCCAATCCAGAGGCAGCGGGCGCTCGTCAAACATCGCACGATAGAGCCAGCCGCTTGAAGTCTTAGTCCAGAACACGGGATGCGAGACCGCGTGCGCAGTCTTCCAGTTCCAGTGTTCATCGCTCCAGTACGCGCGCGTTTCATAACCGCCGGCCGCCATGAACTCCAGGTATTGCCGGTTGGTCACTTCGTACTGATCGATCTCAAAGCATGGAACGTGTACGGCGTGGGCTTCGTATTCGTTGTCCCATCCGAAAATTTCGGCTGGGCGCGGAAGGCCTAGTGTTGCTGCACCCGCTGGAATCTCAATCATGCGATGAGTCACAGGTGCTGTTGCGAGATGGAATGAATTTCCTGGAGATACTTTTCGGTCGAGCGGCAACTGATGCAGCATGTAGGCCAGCGTCTCGACATGCATCAGGCGGTGCTCAACAGCTACATTGAGGAGAGTATCGAGTGGAAAACCGTCGCGCCCTTGAGTGTATGATTCCAGACTTCCGTCCACTAGCTTCTCGTCGAGGGCCCCACGAATTCTGCTTACGTAATCGCGCACCGCTTCGAGAGACGGCCAGTCCGAAGGCTGGTCCGAAGGCAATCCGCCGCCGACCGGGTCGATGCCGAATGCAAACAGGCGATCAAATTCCGGATGAAAAGTCTTCAGAGCTAGCACATTTTCGTGCAGCAGATTCCAGTCAAACGCCTCAAGATGCCCTACATAAAAGATGATGCGGTGGCGCTCGGGAATGGGCCGTTCGTAAAGGAACTGATCCCTTACGATATTGAAGAGTGCGTCACTTCGCGAGCGACCATCAGAGACCCGCTCCAGCAGTTGACGACGGCCTGCGATCTCTCCCTGAGCCACGAGCATTGGGCCTCCCGCTGTATGGATTGGACGAGTTCCCGGTGAACTTGGACTCTCAAAATCCTCGCCCGGTTTTCGGACCGTTCCGCCAAGTAAAATGAGGGCGATGCGGATTCCCCTATTTCACGTTGACGCCTTCACCAACCAGCCATTTCGCGGCAATCCCGCCGCAGTCTGCCCTCTTCAGGAATGGTTAGATGACGCAGTTGCTGCTCAAGGTCGCCGCCGAGAATAATCTTTCAGAGACCGCCTTTGTCGTGCCCCGGGGCAAACATTACGACCTGCGATGGTTTACACCCCGTTGCGAGGTTCGCCTGTGCGGCCACGCTACCCTGGCGTCGGCCTACGTGCTGCTAAATCTACTGCAAGCCAGTCTCCAAACGGTTCGGTTCGAGACGCGTCTCAGTGGGCGTTTGACTGTCACCAGGGACGGTGAAAAGTTGGCAATGGATTTCCCTGCGATGTTCGCAAAGCCTTGCACATCTTTGCCGGAAGCGCTCATTCAGGGTCTGGGGCCAGCGCCGCGTCCATCCAACTTGCTGGAAGCGAATGACATCTATATTGCGGTATACGAAAACCAGGCTGCGATCCAAAATATCCGTCCTGATTTCGCGCGACTGGAAGAGCTTCATCCGTTTGCTGTCGCGGTCACAGCGCCCGGAGAGGAGAGTGATTTCGTGTCGCGTTATTTTGCGCCCAGCTATGGCATCCCAGAAGACCCAGTGACCGGCTCGGCGCATTGTGCGCTGACTCCCTACTGGACGAAGCGGCTGGGCAAGACGCAACTTTATGCGCACCAATTGTCGGAACGCGGAGGGGAACTTTGGTGCGAAATGGCCGGAAAGCGCGTTGTTATCAAGGGAGACGCAGTGCTCACGTTGCAAGGGACGCTGCAGATCTGACTCGCAATTCGCGCCTGACGTTCATTCACCGGACAAGGTTCTTGCTTCTTAGAAATTCGTGAATGACTTCTTTCGCGTCGCGGTGCTGACCATCCACCGCATAGTTCAAGGTTTGCATCTCCTCATCGGAAATTGTTTTCGCCAATTGGGCAAAGATTTGCTCCAGCTCCGGATGTTGCCGCAGAGTCTGCTGTCGTATTACCGACACCGCTTCATAGGGAGGAAAATAATGCCGGTCGTCTTCCAGCACGAGGAAGCCTAGAGCCGGAATGAGTCCATCTGTGGTATTGCCGCCGGCCAAGTCGATCTGGCGATCTTTTAGCGCCCGCGCGAGCAGGCCCAAATCCATGATGCGCGGCGGTTCTGCGAAGTGCAGCCCATACGTCGCAGCCAAGCCCCGATATCCATCGGGCCGCTCCATGAACTCGTAGCCGAACCCAGCGCGCCATTGCGGAGCGACCGTGGCCGCCTGCGACAACGTCTTGAGGTTCAGGCGGCGCGCATCTTCGCCGCGGATTTCCATGGCAAAAGTATCGTTGAAGCCGAAGGCTGGGCCGAGAGTCAGACCGAATCGGTGTTCGTATTCGTTCTTCACACGCTGGTAAACCTCTTGCTTATCGCTGCTGGCATTCTGTTTGAGAATTGCGGTCAGCGCTGTGCCGGTATATTCCGGGTAGACGTCAATTCGCCCGGCCAGAATCGCCTGCTGACAAATATAAGTTCCGGCCAAATAAAAACGGCGATCCACTTTCAAAGTGGTGTGCGCCTCGATCATTTGCGCCACAATCTCGCCCAACAGGAATGATTCGGTGAAATTCTTGGAACCAACGACGATGCGGCCGGAGTGCGACGGCGAACACGAGGGCAGAAGCGCGACTACGACGAGAACGGAAACGCAAAGGATCTTCATTGCGGCTGCAGACGCCTCTCCAGCCACCCCACGCTGAAATCGGCCACCAGCGCCATAAGCGCGGCTGGAATAGCTCCGGCAAGAATAACCCTGTCGTCGACCATGGCCAATCCTCGGAAGATGAATTCGCCAAGACCTCCTGCCCCAATCGCCGCGGCAATCGTGGCCAAGCCCACGGAAATCACGACAGCCACTCGCACGCCAGAGAGAATCACACTCACTGCCAGTGGCAGTTCCACTTGAAACAGAAGCTGAGATTCGGTAAGGCCCATGCCACGTCCCGCTTCCGTTACCGCGGGATCGACTCCGCGAATCCCGGTGTAGGTATTTCTGATGATGGGCAGCAATGCATAAAGTGTGAGTGCCAGGATCGCAAGCCGGTCGGCGCGATCTCCCAGCCACGGCACCGGCAGCAAAAATCCAAAGAGCGCCAGGCTGGGGATGGTTTGGATGATGTTGGCGCTCGCCAACACCGGTTTGTTGAACCGCGGTTGATGCGCAATGAAAATGCCCAGCGGAATGCCGATCAGCATCGCGAATAACGTGGAGAGGCCGACCAGCCGAAGATGCTCCACGCTAAGTTCGAGCACTTGATCGTGATTCTGCAGAATGAATCGAAATACATTCATGAAGGGCCTCGTTTGGCCGCCGACTCCAAATCTCCGCCGAAGGCTCTCACATAGGCAGCGGCCAATGAATTGGTGGAGCGCAGAAACTCGTCTGGCGCAAGGACGGTTACCAGTCGCCCCGCTTCCATCAATGCAATGCGCGATCCCAGCCGCAGAGCTTCGCGCAGATCGTGCGTGACAAATACCACCGTCTTGTGGAGCCTTTGCTGCAGCAAAAGGAATTCGCGTTGCAACTCGTCACGCGTCAGCGGATCGAGCGCGCCAAACGGTTCGTCCATCAGAAGTATCTCCGGATCTGCGGCCAACGCCCGCGCCACGCCCACCCGCTGCCGCTGACCGCCGGAAAGCTGATGCGGATACCGAGTCGCGATCTCTGGTGCAAGCCCGACCATCTGCAGCAACTCTTGGACGCGCCTGCGAATCCGCTCTTGCGGCCATCCTTCAATCTTCGGAACCAGCCCAATATTTCGCTCAATGGTGAAATGTGGAAACAGGCCGACATCCTGGATCACATAGCCGATGCCACGACGCAGCCGAATAAGGTCGACTTCCGCGTTGGATACACCGTTCACCTGAATTTCGCCGGAAGAAGGCGTCAGCAGGCGATTGACCAGTTTCAGCGATGTGGTCTTGCCCGAGCCGCTGCGTCCCAACAGAACGACGGTCTCACCGTTCTGCACTTGCAGATTGAATCCGGAAAGCACCTGCGTGTCCGCTATGCGGTAGGAGGTATCGCGGAATTCAATCACCGGAGTTGCAGGCGCTGGTTGCATGTCCGCCAAGCATACCGGAGTTCGCGGTTGAGAGTGGAGTCGAATTCGCCTTCGATTCGCACCTCGTTTCGTCTTACGATTCGTCCTGCGCCGGTAGATTTGCAATGCCCGCTTTTCCCGGCGACAATCGTACGGTGGAAAATCGCTCCTCAGCCGGTAGTTCAGTCGGGCTCAACTCGCGTGCGCCGTTTGCGCCCGGCGCAATCGTGATTGCAACTCTGTCCAATCCACGGGAAAAGTTCTGGGGAATGATCCTGGCTCTTGCGACTGAAGGGCTGAGTCTGAGCGGAGTCGAACTCGCCTCATTCGAGGATCTCGCCGTGATGGTGCGGGACGGCGAGCCGTTCACTCCCGCCGTGGTTTTCTTTCCCATGCATCGACTCGAACGCGTCGAACTGGACCTGCCCGATGGGAGTCTGCCTTCTCTCTCGCAGCGCTTCCTCGCTAAGACCGGACTGGAGCCATCCGCGGCCCTCGCTCCGTCCACCGGGGAACAAGGCGGCACGGTCAACGCACTTCACAACTCCGGATCGCGGGCTGCGAAGGAGCGTGCGTGAAACTCTCGCAAGTTTTCACCGCTCCCAATCAACTCACCCTGCTGCGGATGATTTTTGTTCCGTTCATCGTGATCTATCTGGTCGACGGGCACTACCTGTGGGCGCTGGTGCTCTTCGTGGCAGCCGGATTTAGCGATGGCCTGGACGGCCTGCTGGCCCGCACTCTTCATCAACAGACTCTTCTGGGACAGTATCTGGATCCGATTGCTGACAAGCTTCTGTTGAGCACAATCTTCCTGGTACTCTCCATCTTGCGCAAGATCCCGTGGAAGTTCACCGTGGTGGTCTTCAGTCGCGACATCTCGATTCTTGCGGCCAGTGCGGTCTTATTCGCCATTGCCGGGCTGCGGGATTTTCGTCCCAGCATCTTTGGCAAGGCCAACACTTTCTCGCAGATCGGCGCCGTTTTTTTCGTTCTTCTGTTTCAGATTCGACCGTTGCGGGGGATATGGATCGCGCGCACCGAGTTTCTTCGTGCTACGTTTTTCTTCACCATCATCTCTGCGTTGCACTATGTCATTTTGGTGCAACGGCGCTTGCGCGAACACACGCATGCTTTACCGCCAGCCCGAAATCCCGCCGTCTGACGGCCATTTGACCCACTGTGTTGCCCACCCTAGAATCTTTAATTCGCTAAACTCGCATTCGTTTCACGGTACTCGAACTAAAAATGTCGCTTCGTCTTTTTAATACCCTGTCGTCGCGGATCGAGGAGTTCCGTCCTCTTGTCGATCATGAGGTCCGCATGTACGCCTGCGGCCCGACCGTCTACGATTACGGTCACATTGGCAACTTCCGAACTTTCGTTGCGGTTGACATTCTGCGCAGGTTTTTGCTGCAGAGCGGATACACAGTGCACCACGTCATGAATATCACCGACGTGGACGACAAAATTATCCGGTTTGCGGCGCGCGACGGCGTCAGCGTGCAGCAGTACACCGCGAAGTATGAGAAAGCATTTCTGGAAGATGCCGCGATGATCGGAATCGAGGAGCCCACGCTGGTGCGGGCGACCGAGCACATTCCGGAAATGGCGGACTTTGTCGCGAAACTTGTGGAGAGAGGCTTTGCCTACCGCACGGAAGACGGGTCCTATTACTTCCGCATCGCTAAATTTCCCCAGTACGGCAAACTTTCAAAAAAAGATTTTGGGAACATGCGGGATGGCGCTCGCGTCGATGTCGACGAATATGACAAAGACAGCGCACGCGACTTCGCAATGTGGAAAGCGCCGAAACCCGGGCGAAGCTTCGTGGGAGACGGCGATTGGGCCGGGGCGGCCGGGCTGGCACCTGGAGTGCTCCGTCATGTCCATGGGAGAACTCGGAGAAACTTTCGACCTGCACGCGGGCGGCGAAGATCTCATCTTCCCGCATCACGAAAACGAAATCGCGCAGTCAGAATCCTTTACCGGCAAGCCTTTCGCGCATTTCTGGTTTCATGCGCGCTTCCTGCTGGTCGAAGGCGAGAAGATGTCGAAGAGTCTGGGGAATTTCTTCACGCTCCGCGACCTGGTTCTCAAGGGTCACAAGCCCTCATCGATCCGCTATTTGCTGGCGTCAGTTCCCTACCGTAATCAGCTGAACTTCACCTTCGATGGGCTGAAGCAGGCCGCGGTATCGGTGGAACGCCTGCGAAACTTTCGGTTGCGCCTGAGTTCTGGAACTTTCGCTGAAGGTTCCAGTTCTGAAATGCAGTCGCTGGCGTCTGACACGATCGCACGTATGAAGGCCGCGCTGGACGATGACCTGAACACCGCGCAGGCGCAAGCCGCCATCTTCGAGATGGTGCGCCAGGCGAACGCCGCGTTCGATACCGGCGGAATCAAGAAATGATGATGTCCGGCCCCTCCTCACTGCGTTAGCCAAGTTCGACGAAATCTTTGCCGTGCTCGATGATGACGATGGTCCGAAGATGAAGCGAGTTTTCGAGTGGGCCCCGACGGAAGGCCGCGACAAAGAGGTAAGCAGTGGGTTGCGCGAAGCGGTTCGAGTCGGGACAAATGTCCGATGCCGACATCGAAAAGAAGATAGAAGCGATGAAGGCGGCCCGCAGCGCCCGCGACTTCAAAACCTCCGACGCAATCCGCGCCGAACTTGCCGATGCAGGCATCCTGGTGGAGATCACCAAAGACGGAATTCGCTGGCGCAGGAAATGAGCAACTGCACGCCCGGAAGTCCGCGGCGGAAGATGTTAAGCTGAAAGCTGACGGCTGATAGCTGAGCTGCTTTCATGAACTCTCTCGACGAATATCTTCGCGACGCTGAGCAAGCCCACGGGCACCTCTGTGCGGGGCAGGTTCTGGGTGTGCGCCTCGCGATGCTGGGCTTGCAGAAACTTGGCATTGATGATCCTCGAGGAAAAGATCGAAAGCGCCTCGTCACCTTCGTTGAAATCGATCGTTGCGCCACCGACGCGGTCGCCGTAGTCACTGGGTGCCGCCTCGGAAAACGCGCATTAAAGTTTCGCGACTGGGGCAAGGTTGCCGCCACATTCGTGGACGTGAACAACGGCAAAGCGATCCGCATCGCGGCGAAGGAATCGTCGAAGGCTCTGGCGCGCCAGATGCATCCCGAGATTGCCGACAAGAATCAGCAGCAGATGCTGGCCTACCGCGAAATCTCCGACGACGATCTTTTCACGATGCAGTGGGTCAAAGTCGACCTACCGCCCGAAGAATTTCCCGGATACAAAGGCGAGCGCGTCGTGTGCGAGGCCTGCGGCGAAGGAATTAACTTTCGCAGAGAGGTGCGGCGCGAGGGCAAGGTTCTGTGCCGGGCGTGCGCTGGGGAATGCTACTACAAGCCGGCCGAGCAGTAATAAATCCTTTCAAGCCTGCTCGTATGCATGCGCCACTCGCAGAAGTCGTCGCCTCGTCAAAATGCTTGCCCAGGATCTGTAGCCCGATCGGCAACTTCTCTTTCGTTTCCCCGCAAGGCACCGATATTCCCGGAATCCCCGCAAGATCCGCAGTCACGGTGTAGATATCGGCGAGGTACATTGCCAGCGGATCATTTGACTTTTCGCCCAGCCGGAACGCCGCCGTCGGACTTGTGGGCGTCACAATCGCATCGACCTTGCGAAACGCCTCGTCAAAATCGCGCGTCAGCAGGGTTCGCACCTTCTGCGCCTTCAAGTAATAAGCATCGTAGTAACCCGCGCTCAACGCGTATGTGCCGAGCATGATGCGCCGTTTCACTTCGGCGCCGAAGCCCTCGTCGCGGCTGCGACGGTACATTTCCGACAACGTCTTGACTCCGCGCGCCCGATTGCCGTAGCGGACTCCGTCGTAGCGCGCCAGATTCGACGATGCTTCCGCCGTCGCAATAATGTAATAAGTTGGGATTGCATAAGGCGTGTGCGGCAGAGAAACTGGCACGATCTCACAGCCCAGTCTCTTAAGCTTATCGATCGCCATCTCCACCGCCTGCCTGACTTCTTCATCCAGGCCCTCGCCGAAATATTCCTTCGCAACTCCAAGCCTTATTCCACGCACCGGCTTGTCGAGTTCCGCAATGTAGTCAGGCACCGGGACATCTGCGGAAGTCGAATCCATGGGATCGCGCCCGGCAATCGTACGCAGCACAAGTGCCGCGTCCTTTACCGTTTTCGCCAGCGGCCCAATGTGGTCGAGCGACGACGCGAATGCGATCAGCCCGTAACGCGAAACGCGGCCGTAAGTAGGCATCAATCCCACCACGCCGCAGAACGATGCCGGCTGGCGAATCGATCCGCCGGTGTCCGATCCCAGAGCAGCGACCGCCATATCGGCTGCGACCGCCGCGGCCGAACCGCCTGAAGACCCTCCGGGCACGCGGCTCAGGTCACGCGGATTGCGCACCGGATGATAGGCGGAGTTTTCATTCGACGAGCCCATGGCAAACTCGTCGCAGTTCGTCTTGCCGAGCATGACCGCGCCCGCCACTTCCAGGCGCGCAACCGCCGTGCAGTCATACGGGGGAATATATTTCTCCAGACTCTTCGATCCCGCAGTGGTGCGCACACCACGCGTGCTCATCACATCCTTGATGCCGACCGGCACGCCGCCCAGCGGCTGGCAACGGTTTGCCCTCCGCCGCCATGCGGTCGATGCGGTCGGCTTGCTCGAGTGCGCGCTCTTTCGACAGCGTCAGGAATGCGCCGATCTGCCCGTCTTCCTGCTTGATGCGGGCGTAGTGCGCCTCCGCCAGACGCGAGCGCCGTCGTCTTGCGCTCCTGCACAGCGGTACGGGCTGCGTCGATGGTGAGTGACTTCAGATCCATTAGATTTTTATGAGATTGCGATGCGCTTTATCGCTCAATTACTTTGGGGACTTTGAAGAAATCTTCATCCGCGTCCGGCGCGTTCGCCAGCGCTTCTTCATGCGGCAACGACTTGCGCAACCCTTCGAGAACATCTTCGCGGCTCGCGTAGGCGAACCGCGCGCTTCCCTGCTTTGACTTCATCGACTCCGTAGCGATCGGAAACCTGCGCCATCGGCGGCACGTCGGAGGTGTCGAGTTCGTTGAGCCGGTCAATGTACTCGAGAATGGAATTCAGATCGCGCAGCATTCCCGCGCGCTCTTCGCCGGTAAGTTCAAGATTGGCCAAGTCGGCGACGTAGGCAACGTCTTTGTCGGTAACTTTCATAGTTGTGACTCACGGAACAAAAAGGCGAGATCTAGCGGAGTTTTTTGTCTGCGCTTTCCGAATGCGCAAGCACGAATTCGATTCTGCGAACCGCCTCGGTCGTATATCGGTTGATCGCCGCCAGATATCGTGGCGCCAGAGACTGGAGTTCCGCTTTCCATCGCTGGCCGGCGACCTCCACGCGCAATACTCCATCCTCAAAACATAGCGCCCGCGTGCGCTCGGCAATGGCAGAGCCACAGACCACCGGCCACGCCATGATTGGCGCTTGCGACGGCGGCGCCAGCCTCAACGATTGAGCTACAATTTTTTCCAGCCCTGAACCAGCCTGCTCCAAGCTCAAAATCCTTCTCTCATCCTGCGCTGCAAATCATCTGGAAGATCCTCAATTTTAGCACTTGCGCGGCAGACGCTGGGACCGCGCAATCTTAAGCCGGAAATTCACGGCGTACGAATTCCAGCGCCGCCTCCCGCGATGGCAATCGTCCCTCGAGTTGCGCGTCTTCTACCGCGCTCAGGATTTCACGGAATCTTGGCCCGGGGACGTGGCCCGCGGCAATCAGGTCGTCGCCTGTAACCAATGGCGAAGGCCGCATCGTCTCCGCCGGGATCTCCGCGCGCTTTTGCTGGATAAGTTCATACGTGCTCAGATTGCCGTGGCTGGCCAGGCAGTCAGCGCGGTGCAACGCAAGATGCTCATCGAACGCAGGCATCCGCAGAAATTTCTTCAGCGTGGATTCCTTCATGCGGCCCACGTGTCCAAAACGCATGTGATTATCGACCAGGGCGAGAATCTGTTCCGTCTCGTCGTTAGAAAATCGCAGCCGCCGGCAGACTGCTTCCGCCATCTTCACGCCGACCTCGACGTGGCTGTCGAAACGGATGCGATCCGGCGCCACCCGAAACGTCGCAGGCTTGCCGACGTCATGCAACAGCGCTCCCCAGGCCAGCGTCATGGGGCAAGGATTTGGCAGGTTGTACAGAAGGAGCAGCGTGTGCACAAACACGTCGCCCTCGGGATGGAACTCCGGTGGCTGCTCCACTCCCTTCATCGCCGAAATTTCGGGCAAAACCGGCTTCAGCAAGCCGCTCTCATCCAGCAAAAGAAATGCTCGCCGGGCGTGCCCTTCCGTCAACATGCGGGTTAATTCATCTCGCACCCGTTCGCGCGAGACGACCTGGATCTGGTCAGCCGACTTCTGCATCGCTGAAAAAGTTGCTGGCTCGATCGTGTATTCGAACCGCGCCGCAAAACGCACGGCGCGCAGCATGCGCAACTTATCTTCATTGAATCGCTGCTCGGGATCGCCGATGGTGCGGATGATTCCCGCCTCCAGATCCTTGCGCCCGCCTACAAAATCGAGCACCTCGCCGCTTACGGGATCGAGCAGCATGCCGTTGATGGTGAAATCGCGGCGTGCGACATCTTCTCGCGGATCGCGGCTGAAACGAACTTCGTCAGGATGGCGGCCGTCGGAATATCCGATATCGCTGCGGAACGTCGCCACCTCGACCGCAGGAGACTTTGAAGAACCTTCCGACGAAAGATTACTTGCAGCATCTCTTTCCGGCGCAGGAACCAGCACGACCCCAAACTGTGCACCTACCGCATAGGTCTCGGGAAAGATTTCCATGACCTGCTCCGGCGTCGCGTCGGTCGCGACGTCGTAATCCTTGGGCTCGCGTCCGAGCAAAAGATCGCGCACGCATCCCCCCACCAGATAGGCCTGAAAGCCTCGCTGGCGCAGGGTTTGTACGATCACGGTAGCGAAATCCTTTAACATGGCGGCGACGGGGAAACTGATTCCATGATACCGCTGACATCATCGCAAGATTAGGTGACTGCTGAATCCATTCCAGTCCATCGCGCCTCAAAAACGATAAACTGAAAAGCGACGTCCATGCCTGACGCCTACATCCTCGGCATCGAGAGTTCCTGCGACGAAACCGCGGCCGCCGTGGTGCGTTCGGGCGAACAGCTTATCTCGAATGTCGTCGCCTCACAGATCGCGACCCATCAGCCCTATGGCGGCGTCGTTCCCGAACTGGCGTCGCGGGAGCATCTGCGCGCCATCGTGCCGGTTGTGCGCCAGGCGCTGGCCGAAGCCAAGCACACTTATGACTCCGTCGATGCCATCGCAGTCACCCAAGGCCCCGGCCTCGCGGGTGCGCTACTCGTTGGCATCAGCTACGCGAAAGCTTTGGCCTTCGCCCTCGACAAGCCGCTCATCGCCGTCAACCACCTCGAAGGCCACATTCATGCCGTGCTGCTGGAAGAGCGGCAGAAGGGAAACCACGAATTGCAATTTCCGGTGCTGGCCCTGGTCGTCTCTGGCGGACACACCCATCTGTATCTGGCTGCGCAAAAGGCCTCTTCCTGGACTTACGAGAACATCGGCCACACTCGCGACGACGCCGCGGGCGAAGCTTTCGACAAAGTCGCCAAGCTCTTGGGCCTGGGATATCCCGGAGGCCCGGCCATCGATCGGCTGGCTCCGCACGGCGACCCCGAGCCGTGAAGTTTCCGCCCGCGCAGATCAAACATCGCGATCGCCGCGGCAGGAACGATGGCAACAGCGTGGAAGCAAACGACGATATCCGCCCGCGCTTTGATTTTTCTTACAGTGGCATCAAGACGGCGATCCTGCGTTACGTGGAGACGCACGGCATGCACGCGTCGGTAGAAGCGCGCCGGAAAGCCTTAGCGAATATTGCGAAACCCAAACTGGAAGACTATCTCGCCAACTGTGACAAGCTCACGCTCGACCTGGTCGCATCTTTCCAGCGCGCGATCGTCGAAGATCTGGTGGGAAAGACTCTGGCAGCGGCCCGGGCCTACGATGTGGCCACGCTCTTCGTCACCGGAGGAGTTGCCGCCAACCAGGAATTGCGCCAGACTTTTGAACGCGAGGGCGCGAAAGAAGGCCTGCCCGTGTACTTCCCCTCGCGTCCGCTGTCCACCGACAATGCGGCCATGATCGCCGCCGCCGCCTATCCCAAATTTCTGTTGAAGGAGTTTGCCGCGATGGATTTTTCCGCGGAAGCTGGTCTACTCTTGCGGTAAGAAATCCGGCTTCGATCCAGCCATTCGCCGCGCTAATTCCCGGCGCGCTGCGGCTGGCTGGGATCACCCAACACCGCGTCCAGCGCCTTGGCGAGCTGCGCCTCAATGTCGATGTCTTTGTAGATGGAGAAGTTCGCGCGTTTCTCCGACTGGTCGAAGCCGCCAGCCTTGTAGGCGACGATAATGATAGGAACTCCGACCGTCTCCGGCTTGCTCTTCAGCGCAGTGATGAATTCACTTCCCGACATCTTCGGCATCACCATGTCGGTAATGATCAATGCCGGCTGCACCCGGGTAAGAACTTCCAGCGCTTCCTCGCCGTTGGTGGCAGACTCGACTGCGAATCCGCGCTGCTCCAGCAGGTGACACACGGCGTAGCGCATCAGCATGGAGTCGTCGACCACCAGAGCCACCTTCGACATAAGCGACGGAGACCTCATAATCACACGCCTCCGGGTCGGACACTAGCAGGAAGAGAGAGGCGGAACAAGCTGAAAGCGCAGGCGGCGGTTACCTTCGCCGGGGCGACGAGCCGGAAAATAGAAGTCAAATCTCGGTTTCCTGGGCGCGTTCTTCGATATTCATGTCTTTGAATTCGCTGGACTCGAAGATTTCGCCGCACTCCTTACACTCGACGAATTCAGAATCCTCATCTCTGCTGACAATTTGCACTTGCGGGTGCTTACAAGGCTGCTTCATATCACGGCTTTGGGGAGTGGTCGACTTTGGGGTCATAAATCCGGAAAGTCTCCAAACAAACAGGTGGAGAGGATGTTGCGCCCGGAATTTCACGGTATTTTAGCCTCGGTTTTCTGGTTGTCAAGTCCCTAAAAGTTACGGCGTCGTAAATTCGTAACTAGAACAAACCACAATTACGATTGTCGCCGATCCCTCCATCGTTAAAATCCGACTAAAGATGTCGTCTATCTTAAGCCCTTAAGCCCGCAATACTTACAGTTAAATGCTGCTTCTGACGTCTCGCTGCATAGGCTTGCTCTAGACGCTGGAGCTGACGTAAAATGAAATTGCGACAGAAATGGTCGGATTTAGGTCCGGCCGGCCGTTTACGGCTACACGGGGTACAAGTGCTGAAGCTGACCAAAAAAGCCGACTACGCGCTCATGGCGATGAAGCATCTTGCGGAGCACTCGAGCGAAGGCTCCCGTAGCGCGAAGGATGTAGCTGATGCCTACGGCATTCCGCCCGAGGCCTTGGCGAAGATTCTGCAGCGCCTGGCGAAGGCCGGCTTGTTGCAATCGCAGCACGGCACCAATGGCGGCTACACGCTGGCGCGGGCCGCCCACACGATTTCGGCCTTTGAGGTGATTCAGGCTATCGATGGCCCGCTGTTCATCACCTCGTGCGTCACAGTGCGCGGAGAATGCGACCAGACCGACCGTTGCAATATCCGCGAACCGCTACGCAAGGTGAACGAGAGTATTGAAGCGGTGTTAAGGCGCATCAAGATTTCGCACATGCGTGAAGAGCCGGAGGAAATCAGCAGGACTTCCAAAACGGCAGATTTAGTCACCATCACCTGAGACTTTGAGACGGCAAGATTCATCCAAGGACAAGAGTGAACAAGGTTAATTGGGCAAGAATTAATTGAGAGATAAATCAAGATATCAGTCGAGGTAGGAGAGGCAAACCATGAGCACGGACGTCAAGATCCCCCAGGCAAATACGCAGGCGCACCACCCCGACGCGAAGGGTGTGAAGCTGCCCATTTATATGGACAACCACGCCACCACCCCTATGGATCCTCGGGTGTTGGAAGAGATGCTGCCTTACTTCATGGAGAAGTTCGGGAATTCCGCTAGCCGCAATCACTCGTTCGGGTGGGCTGCGGAAGAAGGCGTGGAAACGGCGCGCGAGCAAATCGCCAAGCTGGTTGGCGCGACCACGAAAGAAATTATCTTCACCTCGGGCGCCACAGAGAGCGACAACCTCGCCATTAAAGGCGTTGCCGAGATGTATCGCGAAAAGGGCAATCACATCATCACTGCGGTCACCGAGCACAAAGCCGTGCTCGACACCTGCAAGCGGCTGGAAAAATACGGCTATCGCGTCACCTACATGCCCGTCCAGAAAGACGGCTTGGTCGATCTCGACGATTTGAAGCGGGCAATCGACGACAAGACGATTCTGGTCACGATCATGTACGCGAATAATGAAATCGGAGTCCTGCAACCCGTTGCCGAAATCGGCAAACTTTGTCGTGAGCGGGGAGTCATCTTCCACACGGACGCGACTCAGGCGGTCGGCAAAGTGCCAGTGGACGTGATCAAACAGAATATCGACCTGGCTTCCATTTCCGGTCACAAGATGTATGGGCCGAAAGGTGTGGGTGCCTTGTACGTTCGCCGCAAGAATCCGCGGGTACAGATTTCCGCGATCATCGATGGTGGCGGCCACGAGCGCGGTATGCGCTCCGGCACGCTGAACGTTCCCGGCATCGTTGGACTGGGCAAGGCCTGTGCCATTGCCCAAGAAGAAATGCCGCAGGAATCCTGTAAGCTGGCGGGCCTGCGCAACCGCCTGCGGGATCGAATCATGAACCGTCTCGATGAGACCTACATCAATGGCTCGATGGATCATCGCCTGCCGGGCAACCTGAATATCAGCTTCGCCTACGTAGAAGGCGAATCGCTGCTGATGGGCATCAACGACATCGCGGTTTCCAGTGGTTCGGCATGCACCTCGGCGACGCTGGAGCCATCTTATGTATTGAAGGCTCTGGGCACCGGCGACGACCTGGCGCACAGCTCGATTCGTTTCGGCATCGGCCGCTTCAACACCGAAGCCGAGGTCGACTACGTTGCGGATCGCGTCATCGAAACGGTGGAGCGTCTGCGCGAGCTTTCTCCGCTCTACGAGATGGCGAAAGAAGGAATTAATCTGAAGGATGTGAAGTGGGCGGGAGAGTAAAGCAGGTTTCAAGGCGTCAATGTTTCAAGGTTTCAAAGTCCTTGAAGCTCTGGAGCCTAGTCATTGAAACCTTGAAACTTTGAAACATTGAAACCTGGAGAAAAAAATGTCATATAGCGATAAGGTCATCGATCACTACAACAACCCCCGCAACGTCGGCTCGATGGACAAAAAGAGCACCGATGTGGGCACCGGCCTGGTAGGCGCGCCCGAGTGCGGCGACGTCATGAAGCTGCAGATTAAGGTCAATCGCGAAACCAACGTCATTGAAGACGCCAAGTTCAAGACCTTCGGCTGCGGCTCAGCCATTGCCTCGTCCTCGCTCGCCACCGAGTGGGTCAAGGGCAAGACTGTGGACGAAGCTCTCGCCATCAAGAACATGGACATCGTGAAGGAGCTTTCGCTTCCTCCCGTAAAGATCCACTGTTCGGTGCTGGCCGAGGACGCCATCCGCGCCGCGATCGGGGATTGGAAGAAGAAGCAGGAAGTGTCCACCCCAGTCGCCGCCGAAGCGAAGTAGCTCGGAGCTTCGAGCTATGAGTTGCGAGTTATGACTCCTCGCAGCGTGATGCTTAGGGCTCATAGCTCAAGACTCGCAGCTGACCTCGTATCTGACTATGACGACAGCAACGGAACAAAAACCCGCGCAGGCGCCCGCCAAAGGAATTCTCGTAACCGAGAAAGCCCTGACGAAGGTGCGCAGCGCCATGTCCAAGGAAGGCATTTCGCCTGAGCAGGGCGGCCTGCGGCTCGGCGTACAAGGCGGCGGATGTTCCGGCCTGAGCTACAACATCCGTTTCGACACGCAACCGCGCGAACGGGATCGCATCTTCCAGTTCAGCGATGTGCGCGTCTTCGTGGATCCGAAGTCGTTCATCTACCTCCACGGCATGACTCTGGACTATCAGGAGACGCTGATGCAACAGGGCTTCGTATTCGTGAATCCCCAGGCGTCGAAGTCGTGCGGCTGTGGCACGTCATTTTCCGCCTGATGCCCGTGTGGCGCGGGCGCCCACGCCCGCGAAGGTTGCCCGCGAACGACACTCCGCCAGGCTGATCGGGTGCCGCTGTCATCAGCGTTGCAAGTTTACTAGTGAAAGAGAATTGACGAGGAAAAAGAATTGACCAACTCCGCACTTACCGCGATCAGCGCCAAGCCCCTGACCCAGGACACGCATTCCTGCTGGTCGTGCGGATCCATGCGCGCCGCGCACTTCTGCGAGGCTTGCGGTAAAGTGCAGCCTCCCGTTCCCGTCGACTATTTCTCGTTCTTCGGTCTGCCCCGGAAGCTGAATGTCGACGTCTCGGCATTGGAGAGGGATTTTTACGACCTGAGCCGCAGGCTCCATCCGGATCTGACTGCGCGCGCCGGCAGCCGGGAACAAGAGTGGAGTCTGGAACAAAGCTCCCTGCTCAACGACGCCTACCGCACGGTGAAAGATCCGATCAAACGCACGCAATACCTGCTGCACCTCGAAGGCGTGGAACTGGAAGAGCAGTCCAAGAGCGCAACCGAGCAGGCCCGCGCCACCGGAGAAACCAAGAAACAGATCGTTCCCCCGGATTTGCTCGAAGAGGTCTTCGAACTGAACATGCAACTCGAAGAGCTGCGCATGAACAGGAAGATCGGCGAAGACGATCCTTCGCTGATTGCCAAGGTGGGAAAACAGAAACAAACGCTCGAAGCCAAGCACGAAGCGCTGCTGGAGGAACTGCAAACTTACTGGAAGAGTTGGGACAACTTGATCGATCGCAGTCCAGCCGCCGACGCAGAACGAGCGCAGGTAAGAGACAAAATGGTGGGCGTGCTGAACCGCCGCAACTACATCCGCAACCTGGTGAGAGATGTGAATGCGGCAATGGAAGAGTAACGATCAAAGATGGCTACAGATCGCATCGTCGGCATCGACCTCGGCACCACTAATTCTCTGGTGGCCTTTATGCAAGGGGATACGCCAGTCGTAATCCCGGGCGACGACGGTTTGAATCTTCTCCCCTCGGTGGTCGCGTTGGACGCGAGCAACCAGCCCGTCGTCGGCAATGCCGCGCGCAATGCTCTGATCGAAACTCCGGAGCGCGCTGTCTACTCCATTAAACGCCTAATGGGACGTGGGGTAGAAGACATTCAGGAAGAACTAAAACTCTTCCCTTTTCGCCTCGCCGAAGACATGCAGGCGGGCGAGGTTCTCCGCATCACTCTTGGCGACAAAACTTTCACGCCACCGGAGATTTCCGCGCTCATTCTTCGCCAGCTCAAGCGCAGCGCGGAGCGCTTCTTCGGCGGCCCGGTTACGAAAGCGGTCATCACCGTTCCCGCCTATTTCAACGACGCGCAGCGCCAAGCCACGAAAGACGCGGGCCGCATCGCCGGCCTCGAAGTCCTTCGCTTGGTCAGCGAACCGACTGCCGCGTCACTCGCCTACGGACTCGACAAGAGGCAGAACGGCATTATTGCAGTGTACGACCTTGGCGGCGGCACCTTCGATATTTCGATTCTCAAATTGCACGACGGAATATTCGAAGTCATCGCCACCAACGGTGACACGCATCTCGGCGGCGACGACATTGACAACCTGCTCATCACCATCGCGCTCGACGACATTCGCGGCGACCTGAATTTCGACCTTCGCCGCAATGCCGAAGCAGTACAAGCGATTCGCAAGGCCGTCATCGAAGCCAAGATCGCATTATCATCGCAGCCCTCGATCAAGCTTGACATCGAACTGCCCGGCGGCCGGCGCTACCAGCGAGAAATTACCCGCGAGCAGTACGAACAACTGATTCAGCCCGTCATTGATCGCACCGTCGGCCCATGCAAGCAGGCGATGAAAGATGCCGGGCTGAAGCCTGAACAGATTGACGAAGTCGTGCTCGTCGGCGGTTCGACGCGCATCCCTAAAGTCCGCGCACTGGTGAAAGAACTATTCCGTCGCGAACCGCACATCGATCTGAATCCCGACGAAGTCGTCGCGCTGGGCGCGGCCGTGCAGGCCAACATTCTCGGTGGCGGCTCCGAAGCTACGGAAGACATGCTGTTGCTCGACGTGACTCCTCTGTCGCTGGGCATCGAAGTCGCCGGCGGCGTCACCGACAAAATTATTCTGCGCAACTCGACCATCCCCGCCTCGGCCACGCAGTTCTACACGACCCAGGTTGATGGTCAGGCCAATGTTGCAATTCACGTGCTCCAAGGCGAGCGCGAACTGGCCAAGGACTGCCGCTCGCTCGCGCGCTTCGATTTGAAGGGGATTCCCGGCATGGCCGCCGGCATTCCGCGAGTCGAAGTAAAGTTCCTGATCGACGCCAACGGCATTCTGCACGTTTCCGCGCGCGAGCAGCGCAGCGGCAAAGAGGCGGAAATTCAAGTGCAGCCCAGCTACGGTCTGACTGACGAGCAGGTCGAAGGCATGATTCTCGACTCGTTCGACAATGCCGAAGAAGATTTCCGTCGCCGCCAGCTGATCGAAGCCCGCAGCGAAACTTCGACCATCCTCGCCGCACTCGAAAAAGGCAAGAAGAGCGCGGCCTGGGGACAACTCACCACCGACGAAAAAAAACAGATCGCGAAAATGGAAAAAGCGCTGGCTGCGGTGAATGCCGAAGAAGATTATCAGGCGATCCGCAAAGCCATCGACGCGTTGAACCAGGGCACGATGCGCCTCGCCGAGTTGATGATGGACACCGCCGTCTCGACGGCGCTGAAAGGCAAGAACATGGACGAGACGGATCTGGGCGAAGCCCCGACCGCCCCGCATCCCATGGCGAAAGCAGAATTTGAATGATTATGGTGTCGCCGGAAATTGTCATCCTGAGCGGAGCTGCGACTTCGCGAACGCGAAGCCGCACGGAGTCGAAGGATCCCTGCACTCGTACAAAGTGTGGCGCTGCTAGGGGATCCTTCGACTGCGTGGATTTCGCGCTTCGCGCGACATCCACTCCGCTCAGGATGACAGTATCAAGATTGATTGAGAGATTGAGGAACATATGGCTGAAGAAAAGACACAAGGAGCCGGCACGTTGACCGAAGAGGCTCCCGGCGAAAACACGGTGCAGGTCACCTTCCTGCCCGAAGGCAAGACAGTCCAGTTTGAAAACGGAAAACTGCCCTACGAAGATCACGGCAAAGAGCAGTCACTGCTCGACGTCGCGCTGAATTTCGGCGTCACGCTCGACCATGCCTGCGGCGGCAACTGCGCCTGCACCACTTGTCACATCTGGGTGAAGGAAGGCGCCGAAAATCTTTCTGCAATGGACGACGACGAGGCCGACCGGTTGGACATGGCCGCCGATCTCCAGCTAAACTCGCGTCTCGGCTGCCAGGCGCAGATCATCAAGCCCGGCAAAGTGGTGGTCGAGATCCCCGCCTGGAACCGTAATTACGTCTCCGAGGAGCACTGAGCATGGCGAAGAAACTGACCTGGGACGACGCCGAAGACCTCGGCATCCTGCTCTCCGAAACTCACCCCACGCTCGATCCGCTGGCGGTACGCTTTACCGATCTGCATCGCTACATCACCGAGTTGCCGGATTTTGCGGGCGATCCCAAGGCCTCGAATGAAGGCAAGCTGGAAGCGATCCAAATGGCTTGGCATGAAGAAGTGCAGGATCGCACCCAAGGCTGATCGCGCACCAAGCTGGTCTGTCCTGCCAGGATCTAACTGCAATCCGCTTCGCAAAAGTTTTACAACTTCGTGACAACCAGCAGGGACGAATCGCCCTATCCTACCAACATAAAGGGCAGCGAGAAATCGCAGGCTCTTCTCTCTCTACGGTCCAATTCAGAAGGGCACGGCGCTCGCCGTGCCCTAATTTTTCGCGCTGGGTTTCCAGTTAGCCAACCGACAGCGCTGACGGCTCTTCCACATTCGCCTCGCGCAGGAACTTCGCCGCCTCTTCGGGCGGAGTGGGATTAATGTAGAAGCCGGTGCCCCATTCGAATCCGGCAGTCTTCGTCAGCTTGGGCATGAATTCAATGTGCCAGTGATAGTGGTCGTTGGATGGGTCCTGCGCCGGCGAGGTGTGAATCACAAGGTTATAAGGCGGATTGTCCAGCACCCGGTCGGCCCGGCCCAGCAAGTCCTTCAGCGACCGGGCCAGGTTCTCGAACATGTGCGAGGACGAGTTTTCAAACGCCGACTCGTGCTGCTTAGGCAGAATCCAAGTCTCGAAGGGAAAGCGCGGAGCATAGGGCGCCAGCGTGACAAAATTTTCATTTTCCGCCACCACCCGCGTGCCGTTATCCATCTCCTGGCGAATGATGTCGCAAAAGACGCAGCGTTCCTTGTAGAGGAAATATTGCTTGGCGCCTTCCAGTTCCTGCGTGACATTGATGGGAAGAATAGGCAAGGCAATGAGCTGGGAGTGCGCATGCTCCAGCGACGCTCCGGCCGCTTCCCCATGATTCTTGAAGATGAGGATGTATTTGAAACGGCGATCTTTTTTCAAATCCAGAATGCGATCGCGAAAGGTCCACAGGATATCTTCAATCCGTTTCGGCGGCAGAGTCGCGAGGCTGGCCGTGTGGTCCGGCGTCTCAATGATGACCTCATGCGCCCCGATTCCGTTCATGCGATCGAACATGCCTTCCGCCTGGCGGTTCAGTGTGCCTTCGATGCCCAAGGCGGGAAATTTGTTGGGCACGACGCGCACGGTCCATCCCGGAGTGTCACGCTGGGGTGGTTGTCCGCCGTTTGGGTTCGGGCGATAGGCTTGAATCTCAGGAGGCGTCTTGCTCTCGTTTCCATAATCAAAGGGGCAGAATCCCCCTTTGATCTTCATATTTTCGCGGACAAAATCGGTTGGGCGCTTGGCCCGGTCCGTCGAAATAATCACCCAACGGCCCACAATCGGATCTTTTCTTAGCTCAGGCAATTACCGAATCTCCTCCGTGCTGTCACGCCAACTTACTATTTTATCCCGACAAGGAAGCGTTGCGAAATACTTCGATCTGCGGGCGGGCACCCGGATATTCATAGTATACGCTCACAATATCGAATCTCCATTGGCAGGAAGGAGGAAGGGGTCGCCGGTATTCCCGCGCTACTTCGGCCACTTCACGCCGTTTGTGCCGGTCCACGGCTGCCTCGGCCGGCTTCACGTCGCGCGAAGTCCGTGTCTTCACTTCAATGAAAGAAAGAACATCATCGTCCCAGCCAATCAGGTCGATCTCACCGCGGCAGCGCGGCGAACGAAAATTGCGCGCGACGATTGCATATCCCAGCTTCCGCAGGTGAAAGTAGGCGTCCTCTTCGCCCCGGGTGCCGGTGCGCTGGTGCATCGGCCGCGGATCAGCCGCGAGGAACCGAGCGGCCACCCAATCCAACCCGTGAATGATGGTTCGCGTAAGAACGGCGGGAAGCATAGGACAGAGAATACTTTACTGTCCGGAAGAAAGATGTGATCTGCTGCCAGGCCGGTACGATTAAGGTCGCTCTTTCCCGGATCGGGAACCATGACCTGTACAACGCTCGCGCCTCTTTTTCACCACAGAGGCCTGGAGCCACGAATGACAAATCAAGATTGATTTTCTCTGTGTCTCCGTGCCTCCGTGGTGAATTAGGCTTTATTTCAGGATGCCGCCCACCGCCGCAATGCACTTTCCCAGCACATCGACGGCAACGTCGGCCTCTTCCTTCGTGACCACCAGCGCCGGACAGATCCGCACCGTGCTCGGCCCGCAACCCAGGAACAGCACTCCGTGTTCGAATGCCATTTCGACAATACGGTCGCGCTCGGCGTTCGCGTATTCCTTGGTCACCTTGTCCTTGACGATGTCCACGCCAATCATCAAGCCGCGGCCGCGCACATCGCCCACCAGCTTCAGTTTCGCAGGCCAGTCGGCCATGCGCTTCATCATGTAACTGCCTACGCTGGCCGAGTTCTCCAGCAGATGCTCGTTCTCGATCACATCAAGAGTTGCTAGAGCAGCGGCAATGCAAATTGGATTGCCGCCAAAGGTCGAGGCGTGAGATCCCGGAACCCAATCCATGATTTCCGCGCGAGTCATCGTAATGCCAAGCGGCATGCCGGAAGCAATGCCCTTCGCCATGCACACCATGTCAGGCTCGACGCCAGTGTGCTCGACCGCAAACCACTTCCCCGTCCGTCCAATGCCGCTCTGCACTTCGTCCACCACCAGCATGATGCCGTGACGATCGCAGATGCGCCGCAGTTCCTGCATGAAAATCTTCGGAGCCACAACGTAGCCGCCCTCGCCCTGTACTGGCTCGACGAATATCGCCGCCACTTCCTCGGGCGCCAGCGTAGTCTTGAATAACTTTTCTTCAATGAACCGAGCGCAGCCCGAGGCAAAGTTGTCAGCATCCTGCGAGCCGGCAGCGCCGCGGTAAACGTCGGGATAACGCACATGCGTCACCCCTGGTACGAGCGGGGCAAAACGCCGCCGCTGCTGCGGCTTGGACGCGGTCAGCGAGAGCGCGCCCATGGTCCGTCCATGAAATGCCCCGAGGAATGCAATCACGTTCTGCCGCTTGGTATGGTAACGCGCCAACTTCAGCGCGCACTCGACCGCCTCCGCGCCGGAGTTGCCGTAGTAAATTCGGTGCGGCCCCGGCATGGGCGCAATCTTCGACAGCCGCGCCGCCAGTTCCACCATGCTCTCGTAATAAAAGTCCGTGCCCGACATGTGAATCAGTTCGCCTGCCTGTTTCTGAATGGCGGCAACCACGTGGGGATGGCAATGGCCGGTCGAAGTCACGGCAATGCCGGCGGAAAAATCATAGAACTCGTTGCCGTCGACGTCGGTAATGACGATGCCGCGCCCGCTCTTCGCCACCAGCGGGTAGGAGCGGGTATAGGACGGCGAAATGTATTTCTCGTCCCCCTCGAGCACGCGCTTGGCGTTCGGTCCCGGCAGGGCAGTTTTGATCTTGGGACCGTTCGCAGCAGGACCCTTCGTCGCGGTCGCAGTCTTGGTCATGGTTTCAACAGTCATGTTTTCAACAGCCATGTTTTTAACAGTCATGAAATCCTCCGTCAGCGGCAGTCGGTAAACACCCGCCAGTTGTCAGGAAATGCAACCTCGAAACGCAGAGTCCTGGTTCGGACACACGCAGGCCGAGGCGAAACAAATGGAGGATTAGGACTTAGTCGCTACCGAACAGGCTGGGACGCAATCGCGAAGGCAGATTCGCCCGATAGCGCCGCGGACACACCAGATGGCGCAGCCAGCACTCTGGCAAATGCAAATCGGGCCAACACGAATTGGGCCGATACGAATTGGGAGTGTTGCGCATCACGAACCGTCAACATTACTGATTCATTATAGCTGGCGGAAATGAATGCCGTAACCCCCTTTGGTAACCAAGGGACGAAGGAACAATAATTCAATAATTCAATGTTTCAATCGGACGACCGCTTGGATACTGCTACGTGTCTCGACCGCGGAGGGCCTAGAACGTAAACTTCAAACCCAACTGCACAGCCCTGCTTCCGCCCGAGCCGATCACGGGATTCGCCGCAGCCACGTCCGGCGTGGCACAGCCGCAGCCGAACGGCTGCACCGAAGGATCGTTCAACCCGAATCCATTCTGTCCGCCGTAAGGATTGGCAAAGTTGGGATGGTTGAGGATGTTGAAGAACTCAGCCCGGAATTGGGCGCGCAGCTTTTCACCGAAGTGCCAGTTCTTGGCGATCGAGAAATCGAAGTTGCGGAAGCCGGAATCGCGGAACAAGTTCCGTCCCATGTTTCCCAGCGAACCGAGAGCTGGCGGGATCATTAGGGAATTTCCCTGGGCATAGCACCCATACAGCGCCAACGCATCCGTGGCCCGGCCCGGCGTTCCGCCGTCCAGGCTCAGAGCTTGCGTGTTACAAGCGGCATTGTCGGTCGGAGAAGCCTGATCGTGGTTACCCGCGAAGAAAGGAATTGGCGCCGGACGCGACTTGAAGTCTGACGGCCTACCGAAAAAATTCCACCGAATGGGACTGTTGGCTGGAGGGCTTACAGGCAATGGCCCCGTCCCCGAAGCGTCCGTGCCCAGATCAATCGGTCCCCACGGTTGCCCGCTCTCCAGGGTCACAATGGAATTCAGTTCCCAGCCTTCCATCATTTGCCCAAAACCGCTTCTGCCAGGAATCGCATAGGTCAGCGACAAAGTGAAACGCTGGCGGATGTCGAAGTCGCTGCTGCCATATTCGCGGCCCAGATTATAGGAATCTACCGGCAGCCCGGCGCCATAACCGAAGTCCCAGTTCGCGCCCACGTCGTCCAGAGAGTGAGAAAACGTGTAACCCGCCACCATGCTCAGGCCGTGGTAGTTCCGCGAGTTCAATGTGGCCTGAAGACCGTTGTAATTCGACCGATAGACGTTCCCCATCTGGAAGATATTGCTCAGGTAAGGGAATTTCGTGGCGTACGGTTGGGTCGCCTGCTCTGCCCCGCCGTTAGAGCCGCAACTGCTGAAGCCGGAAGTTACGCAGGCGTCGACCGTACCTGCGTCCCACCCCGATCCCACCGCCGGCTGGTTGATGTCCCGAATCCCGGTCAGATTCGAGCCGTGGTTGCCGACATAGGCAATTTCCATGGAGAGATTGGGAGTGAATGCATGTTGCAGGTTAAGCGTCCAGTTCCAAACGTAGGGAGTGGTGATATTCCGGTCCACGCTCATGATAGGACAGGGATTGTTGAAGCAATTGAGCGTGGCGGTGCTGACATTGGCGCCATAGATTGGCACGCCACTGTCCCACTGCGGCATGCCGGGAGGGATCGCCAGATTGCCCGCCGTGATGGTGCCGCCGGCCGTATCGCCCGCAGCATCGATGATAGCGCCAGTTGGAACATTCGACAGACCAAAAGCGTTATTGAAAGCCAGCAGCGCTTCCCAGTTTATGGTTTCGTACACTAAGCTCGCTCCGCCCCGTATGACCGTATTCCCTTTTCCGGTTACGTCCCAGGCAAAGCCGAAGCGCGGAGCAAAATTCTTGTGATCGGGATTGTACGGTCCATTTACGCCATGCATTCCGGCTTGAATTAATCCGGTGGTGGAGTTGGGATCGAAATTACCCAGCAGGTTGTGAGCTTCCTTAATCACGGAGCTGAATTCATAACGCAGCCCAAGGTTCAACGTAAGGTTCCGGGTGGCGCGCCAGTCATCCTGAAAGAAGGCGCCATAGGCCCAGTTGTGAATCTGGCGGCTGGGATTGCCGACTTGTACCGACGCTTTGAAAGGATCTCCGGCAAAAAAATCTTCCAGCGGTGTGGATGCAGCCAGCGCCACGCCGCCCAGGAATGTAATGCTCCCCCTGGCATTGCCGAAAGCTCCGCCATTCACTTCGTCGCGGTGAAGTTCGCCGCCGAATTTTAGAGAATGTTTGCCTGCCGTGTAGGAAACATGATCGATGAATTGAGTGATGGAATCCGGCCCCTGAAACTTTGGCCACTTGAATCCGCCCAGCCCTGGGACAAACGCTCCCGCAAATCCAATGCGCGGCAGTCCTCCGGTGAAAGGTCCACTCACGCCCGTATTCAGACCGTAGCCCGACGCTGGTGTGCCAAGATCCCCCGGCAGCGTCGGCTGGTAGAGGCGGTTGTAGCCAACGCGCGCTTCGTTCACCCAACGAGTGCCAGGCGTAATAATCCAGCTGCCTCCGACCACCTGCGCCCGGGTGTGGATCTTAGATCGCCACTGGGATTGCAACTCCGGAAAATCTTCCACTGTCCCCGAGTTGTTTCCGTAGAAATACATCCCGCTCACGCTGTTGCGTTGGCTGAAGTTGTAATCCACTTTCCCCAGCGCATTGTCGACTCCTACATTATTGGGAAATCCCTGCACGATGCTGATGCTCTGGGTGTTGTTGATGGGGAAGCCTGTACCCTTACACGTGACCGATGAGCCGGTCACGGTGCAGCCGGAGATTTGTTGGCTGGCCGCACTGATTGGGACGCTATTGGCCACCAGATCGGCAATCGCATTCGGGATGCTGTTGCCGCAGTCGCCGGCCACAGTAGTGCAGTTCGGCGTCGCCGGCGCGGGCAGCGCCAGCATCGACGGCGTGCTCACGGTATAGGAATTTCCAACGTCGTAGCGCTGCCCCTCGTAGGCGCCAAAGAAGAATGCTTTATCTTTAATAATCGCGCCCCCGAAACTCCCGCCAAACTGTTCCAGGGTCCGGTCGGTCTTCGGTGCAGGTGACGCGTTAAAGTAATTGCGCGCGTCCATGACTCCGTCGCGGCCGAACGCAAATGCTGTGCCGTGCAGCGAGTTCGTTCCCGACTTCAATCCAACATTGATAATCGCCCCCGGCTTCCAACCGTATTCCGCGGGAGGATTTTCCTGAACGTTAAATTCCTGAATCGCATCTATGGGTAGGATGGTCGCTGAATCTCCCGCAATGCCGGCGCCGTTGATAATGCCCTGCCCGGAAAACGGTTCGCTGTTGAACAATCCCTCGACGAAATAGGCATTGTCTTCGGCGCGCAGACCGTCGGTGCTGGTCGTCGAAAAACCGCCGCCCGGATAACGCATCACGCCCGGACGCAGTTGCAGCAGATTTTCATAGTTGCGGCCGTTCAGCGGCAGGTCGTTGATCTCCTTGTTGCTGAGTGTGCCGCCCAGCGTGGCGGAAGTAGTATTGACCAGGGGAACGTCTTCCGTGATGGTTACTGTCTCGCTGACTTGCCCCGGCTGTAGTGAGAAATCCGCCCGCACGTCACTGGCGACTTCAATGAGCACGTTAGGACGTTCCACACTTTTGAAGCCTCTGGCCTCGACGTGGATCTTATAGGTTCCGGGCGGCAGGTCAGGTGCCGCATAGTCGCCGGAGCCGTCCGTAGTTAAAGATCGTGAAGTGCCCCGCTGGATATCCGTAACCAAGACTGTCGCTCCCGCTACGGCGGCTCCACTCTGATCGGTCAACGTGCCCAGAATGCGTCCCGTGGTCGACTGCGCCATCGCCGACACAGAGAGCAGCAGCAGGGCGCAGGTCGCGGACAGTAGCTTGAGGCCTGCAGTCCCTCGAACGCCGCCGTGAACACAAGCGTCAACATTGGCCTGATCGTCCAAGCGACCTTTAGCCTGCGCGCCCACTCGAACCTCAGCACACGACGCAGCACCAACCCTGCGGGATAGCATAAAGCCCTCCGTGGTTCCGGTCCGACAGCCATACCACTATCGGAGAAACCGTGTCAAGCAAATTGATTTTTGGATAACTCTGGCAACGTACTACTCTCGGGGAGAATGCGGAAGTCCATAAACCGGCAACCCCATAAATGGCTGAAAGTCCCGCGAGCCGGGCTTGCGCGATTTCAAGGCTACATAGTAAATTGGATTGGTCATACCACTATACCGATAGGCCAGCTATGTCATCTACCGAACAAACGCCCCTGACCCGCGTGGAGATGCGGTATAGTAGCCAGACCATAGCTGGCACCCCGGCTGGCTTCGTTTCTCCCCCTGCGGAGGGCAACGTGGTGTACAAGCTGGTTCGAACCTCGCGTCTCTACGAGCAAATCGTTCAGCAAATCGAAGATTCCATTGTTAAAGGCGATCTCAAGGCAGGCGATCAACTGCCTGCCGAGCGCGATCTGGCTCAACGTTTCGGCGTGAGCCGCACGGCCGTGCGCGAGGCGGTAAAGGCCCTGCGCGAAAAAGGACTAGTCGAAGCATATTCGGGACGCGGCACCTTCATCACGGACGGAACCACGCAGGCGGTGCGCCAGTCGCTTCGACTTGATGGCAAAGATCGGTCAGCCGGAGGGATCGACTCATCTGGCAGAGCTGCGCGCCATCCTTGAACCGGAGATTGCGGCCATGGCGGCGACGCGCATTCAGGAACCGGAATTGGCCACCTTGCGGGACGCGGTCGCCGCCATGGACCGCGCCGGCAAGAATCCGGAAACCTACATCGAAGCCGATCTTGATTTTCACCTGGCACTGGCGGAGGGCGCGGCCAATCCGCTTATCCTGTCGCTGCTCGATTCCATCGTGGGACTTCTGCGCCAGCAGCGCCTGCGCATCTTCCGCGTTCCCGGCGGACCGGAACGCGGCCAGATTTATCACAAGCGCATTCTCGATGCTATTGAGCGGCGTGACGCCGAGAGCGCGCGTGAAGCCATGCGGGCGCATCTGTGCCAGGTTCGCGATGACAGCCAAGTGGCCCCAGGCAAACGCGCTCCGGCCAAGCCGAGTGCACGATAAGAACGCTAGACATTTATTGCGAAGATTTGCGGGAAAAGATTCGGAAGGCGGTAGCGGATGGCGAAAGTAGGCTTTATCGGCCTGGGCGTGATGGGCAGCCAGATGGTGAATCGGCTGCTGAGCAAAGGTCACACCGTGACCGGCTACAACCGCACTCGCGCCAAGGCAGCGGTGGCTAGTGAAAAAAGGGAATGCAGTGGGCCGACTCGCCGCGCGCCGTCGCCAGCGCTGCGGATTACACCTTCGCGATGGTCACGAACGCGGCGGCAATCCAGGCCATCACCGAAGGTCCGGACGGACTGCTGGCGGGATTGAGCGCGGGAAAAATCTTGATCGACATGAGTACGGTGAGCCCAGCAGTGAGCCGTGCGCTGGCTGCGAAAGTGCGCGCCGCCGGCGCGGACATGGTCGACTCGCCGGTCTCGGGCAGCGTGATCACTCTGCAGGAAGGCAAGTTGTCGGTGATGGTTGGCGGGCGCAAAGAAACGTTCGACAAGATCAAGCCGCTGCTGCTCGACATCGGCCCCAAGGTCACGTACGTCGGCGACAACGGCCTGGCGCTCTCCATGAAGATTGCCACCAACTTGAGCCTGGCGGTGCAGATGCTGGCATTTTCCGAAGGCGTGCTGCTGGCGGAAAAAAGCGGCATCGCGCGTGAAGTCGCCGTCGATGTGCTGACGCATAGCGCCGTCGCGTCGCCCATGATTCAGTACCGCGGACCGTTCGTCCTGCAACAGCCGGAAGAAGCCTGGTTCGACGTGAACATGATGCAGAAAGATATGGTGCTGGCCATGGACCTGGGACGGCAGCTCGACGTGCCGCTGCCTACAACTGCCGTCAGCAATGAGATTCTTACAGCGGCACGTGCCATGGGTTTTGCGAAATACGATTTCGCCTGCATGTTCGACGTGCTGGCCGCCATGTCGGGAGTGACGACACCGATCAATGTCCATACAGGAGGTAAGAAGTGAACACCACAACTTCCAGGCCGGATGTCGGGCGTGCGGTTGGAAGCGAGACAAATAAAAAGACGGAAACAGAGCCAGAGAAAGACAGGTGGTTGCGGGCCTACCGCCAGATGGTGAGGATTCGCCTGTTCGAAGAGCAGGTGAACGAACTCTACACGCGCGCGCTGATGCCGGGTCTGGCACATCTTTATAGCGGCGAAGAGGCCGTTGCGGTCGGCATCTGCGAAGCCTTGCACATCGACGACTACATCACCAGCACCCACCGCGGTCACGGACATTGTCTCGCCAAAGGCGCTTCGCCCGACCGCATGTTCGCCGAGCTGCTGGGCAAGGAAGCCGGCTATTGCCGCGGCAAAGGCGGGTCGATGCACATCGCCGATCCCGCCACCGGCAACCTGGGTGCGAACGCGATCGTCGGCGGCAGCGTTGGCATCGCCACCGGCGCGGCTTTTGCCGCCAAGCGCCTGGGCAACGGGCGAGTGGCCATCTGTTTTTTCGGCGAAGGCGCTCTCGGCCAGGGATCGCTCTATGAGGTGATGAACCTGGCGCAGTTGTGGAAGCTGCCGGTGATTTACGTTTGCGAAAACAATCTTTACTGCGAGTACACCCACTTTTCGGAGACGACCGCCGGAACGATTCTGGGACGCGCCGCTGCCTTCGGGCTGGAAGGCGCGAAAGCAGACGGCCAGAACGTGCGCGCGGTCAATGAAGTCGCGGAGCGGTTGGTGAAGCGAGCCCGCGCCGGCGAGGGCCCGGCGTTTCTGCAGGTCGACACCTACCGTTACAGCGGCCATCACGTGGGCGACATCAATCGCGAATACTACCGCACCAAGCAGGAAGAACAGCAGTGGAAGACCGAGCGCGATCCCATCAAGCTGCACGCAAAGTGGCTGCTCTCGCAAGGATACGCGGATGCCGCGGCGCTCGATCGAATTGCCGCCGAGGCGCGCGCCGAGATGGAAGCTGCAGTGAAGTTTGCCGTTGCGTCGCCGTATCCCAGCGTCGATCAAGTGGAACAAGATGTGTATGCCTGAACGTTTTTATGCCAGAGCGTGAACTCACATTTGCCCAGGCGGTAAAGGAAGCGCTCGCCGAAGAGATGCGCCGCGACTCCCGCGTATGCATTTTCGGTGAAGACGTGGCCGAAGCTGGAACGCCATTTAAAGTACTCTCCGGGCTGGTGGAAGAATTCGGCGCCGACCGCGTGGTCGATACGCCGATTTCCGAAGCTGGCTTCACCGGAGTTGGAGTCGGCGCCGCCATGACCGGCCTGCGTCCGGTCGTCGACATCATGTTCGGCGATTTCCTCACGCTGACCATGGACCAGATGGTGAACCAGGCCGCCAAGGCGCACTATATGTCCGGAGGTCACTGGAGAGTTCCCATGGTGATGCGCACCACGCTGGGCGCGACGCGCCGCTCGGCGGCGCAGCATTCGCAGTCGCTGCACGCCTGGTTCAGTCACGTGCCGGGATTGAAAGTCGTTCTGCCATCGACTCCCTATGACGCGAAAGGCTTACTGAAAACCGCGATCCGCGACGAGAATCCGGTAGTCTTCTTCGAAGACAAAATGATGTACAAGCTGAAGGGCCCGGTTCCCGCGGAAGATTACACGATCCCCTTGGGCGTGGCCGACGTAAAGCGCGTCGGCGAGGACATCACGCTCGTGGCTACGAGCAGCATGGTGCAAGTCGCGTTGGGCGCGGCCAACATGCTGGAAAAAGAAGGCATCAGCGCTGAAGTAGTCGATCCGCGAACGACGTGGCCGCTGGACGAAAAAACGATTATCGACTCGGCGAAGAAAACGTCCCGCGTCATCGTGCTCGACGAAGGCTACGGCCGCTACGGAGTGACGGCCGAACTCGCAGCGGTAATCGCCGAAGGCGCATTTTACGATCTCGATGCACCGGTAAGAAGAATGGGCGCGATGCACGTGCCAATCCCGTTCTCGCCGCCGCTGGAAGACGTGACAGTGCCAACGGAAGAAACGGTGACGAAGGCGGCGCGGCAAATGTGCAAAAAGTGAAGCTGCTGCGAGCTTCGAGCTATGAGCAAGAACCGAAGCGAAATACTCGTAGCTCACAAACTCGTAGCTCGCAGCTGAAGGAGTTTTTATGGGACTCAAAACGCACGGAACCATGGCTGTCGACTGGGAGAACCGCATCGACTTCGACCGCCTCCGCCGCGAGCGCCTGCAAAAAGCGAAAGACCTGCTCAAACAGTCGTCGATGGGCTCGCTGCTCTGCTTCGACATGAACAACGTGCGCTACCTGACCTCCACGCACATCGGCACCTGGGCGCAAGACAAAGCCAATCGCTTCACGCTGCTGCCGCAAAATGACGAGCCGATCCTCTGGGACTTCGGATCTGCCGCCAGGCATCATCAACTGAATTGTCCGTGGCTGGGCGAGCGTTCGCGCCCGGGAATTTCCATGCTGCGCGGCGCCATGACGCCGGAGATGGGCCGCGCCGAAGACGTCGCCAAAAAAATTCGTATTGAACTCGAAATGCGCGGCCTGCACAAAGAGCCAGTCGGCATCGACATCATCGAACTCCCGGTACTGTTCGCGCTACAGCGCGAAGGCATCGAAGTCGTCGACGGCCAGCAACTCATGTCCGAGGCCCGCGTCATCAAAACGCAGGATGAAATCTCGCTGCTCAACACTTCCGCCATGATGGTCGACGCCGCCTACGACGAACTCTACCGCGCCATGAAGCCCGGTCTGCGCGAAAACGAAGCCGTCGGCCTGGTCAGCAAGGTGCTTTACGATCTCGGCTCGGAATATGTCGAGGCGGTAAATGCGATTTCCGGCGAGCGCTGCAATCCGCATCCGCACGTATTTTCCGACCGTGTGCTGCGTCCCGGCGACCCCGTCTATTACGACATTCTGCATTCCTACATGGGCTATCGCACCTGCTACTACCGCTGCTTCACCGTAGGCTATGCGTCCCACGCCATGGTCGACGCCTACAAACGCTGCCGCGATTACCTCGACGCCGCCATCGAACTGGTGCGTCCCGGCCGCACCACCGCCGAAATCGCCTCGGTCTGGCCGAAGGCGCAAGACTTCGGTTTCGCCAACGAAGAAGCCGCTTTTGCGCTGCAGTACGGCCACGGCATCGGACTTGCGATCTGGGAGAAGCCGGTCATCAGCCGCCTGGTTTCCTTCGAGCATCCCGTGGAAATCAAGCCCGGCATGGTGTTTGCCCTCGAAACATTCTGGCCGTCGACCGACGGTTGGAGCGCCGCGCGCATCGAAGAAGAAATCGTGGTCACCGCGACCGGGCACGAAGTCATCACGCGCTTCCCTGCCGAACAACTTCTGGTGGCGGGCGCTCACTATTACACGGTGAACGGACCGCTCCCAACCACGCGAGAATCCGAATCTTCGCCCAGCGAACGCGTGCTCGAAATGATCGAGACCAGCGCAAAAACGGAGCGGGTAGCAGTCCCGGACTGACCACAGCGCAGCCGCGAAGCGGCGAAAGAATGCAGCCCACAGCCTGCCCTGAGCTTGTCGAAGGGGCGCAAGCCGTGGGTGGCAAGTGTGAAGTACGCAAGCCCCGGAGGGGCGTAAGAGAAACTACATTGGTTCTGTGAGTAGGCCACTATTCCGAACTAGAAATCACTTATGGCCTTCAGCGTTGTGATGCCCGCCCTCGAGATGGCGCAGGAAACCGGCAAGCTCCTCGCCTGGCGAAAGCAGGAAGGCGACCGCGTCAGCAAGGGCGAACCCCTCCTCGAAATCGAGACCGACAAGGCCGTTGTCGAGATAGAAGCGCCCGCCGACGGAATCCTCGCAGGCATCAAAGCCGCGGCCGGCGCAGATATTCCCGTGGGACAAACCATCGCGTGGATCGTAGCTCCCGGCGAAGAACCTCCGCTGGAAACCGCATCGTCCGCTCCGGCGGCGCGTGGCGGATCGCACGCGAAAGCTGAGTCATCTCCGCATGCCGGCCCATCGGATGCTTCGCCACAAGCGCCGCCATCAGGCATAAGAATTTCTCCAAAAGCCCGCCGGCTCGCCAAAGAGTTGGGCGTAGATCTCTCCACAATTCGCGGATCGGGTTCAGGAGGTGAAATTCTCGCCTCGGATGTGCAGCCTGCGTCCTCAGCGCCTGCGACGCCGGAGAAAAAATCCGGCCGCATCGAAATTCCCACCACTCTCGGCCGCATCATGGCGGACCGCATGACCCAGAGCTGGACCACCGTCCCTCACTTCTTCGTAACCCGCGAGATCGAAGCCACCGCCCTCAACGAATATCGCCAACGCATCACGGCCGAGATCGAGAGTTCTCATCAGGTCCGCATCACCCACACGGATTTGCTCGTAGCGCTCACCGCCCGCGTGTTGTTGCAGCATCCCCGATTGAATGCGACCTGGACCGCCGAAGGCATTCGCCTGCACGATCACGTGAACATGGGAATTGCCATCGCGGTGAACGACGGCGTGGTCGCTGCGGTGATTCGCAATGCGCACAGCATAAGTCTCCCGGAAATGTCCATCCAGCGCCGCGACGTCACTGAGCGGGCGCGAGCTGGAAAGTTACGGCCCGCCGACATTGCCGATGCTACCTTCACCATCAGCAATCTCGGCATGTACCAGGTCGATCAGTTCAGCGCGATCATCACCCCGCCACAGGCGGCGATTCTCGCTGTGGGCAGCATCGCCGATCGGGTCGTCGCCGTGAACGGCCAGCCCGCCGTCCGGCCCATGATGACGCTCACCCTCTCCTGCGATCACCGCGTAGTCGATGGCGCAAGGGCGGCGCTGTTCCTCAATGATCTCGCGCAATCGATTCGAGAACCGGAGAAGATTCTGAAATAAAGTAGCGCCCAAATAACGTAGCGTCGGCGTCCCGAGCGCGTCTCGCGCTCGGTGCCTCCACCGCAAACAATCCCGAAGCTTTTAAATCAGGCTTATTACCAGCGCACGCCCACGGTAATCGGCCGCAAATCCGTAGTAACCCCACTGTGTGTGCCATGCAGATAGCGGAATTCCCCGTAAATCTCGATGTTCCCGCGAATTTTCCGTGCGATGCCGCCGCCGAAGTTCTCCCCCCACTCGTTTTGGCTGGTGGAAATAAAATTCCGGTTCAGCGGAAGGCTGGAGTCGAAGCAGTTGCCCCACCAGGTGAAAAAGGCGTTGCAGGCCGATCCCGGAATGGCGGTCGAAGAATCCAGCTTTCCCGAGCGATGGAAGAAACTGCCCCCGGCCACGATGTATCCGCTCCACAATGGCGTGACCGGAATGTTGATGATGGGATCGAGATTGAAAGAGTAGACATGGCTGGTCGCGCTTCTTGCCTGGGCCTGTTCCAGCGCCGAAGTGCGTAAGGGCAAGTTGTCAAACTGGAAATCGAAGCGCAATCCAAAATATTTGCTGGTGTTGCGGGCAACGCCGGCAGCGGCGATCCCGCCACCGCCCCGCACAAAATTCCCCGTAGCGCCGTTCGTCAGACTTCCTCCTCCGCCGACGTTGAACGACCAGTTTTTATAGCCTTTAACTTTCGGCTTACGCACCGGTCCTATCTCTTCAGGAGAAGCTTCCTGGTTGCTGGTCTGCTGGTTACTAGGTTGCTGCTGGGCCGAAGGCTGCTGGTTGACGGGTGGCTGGTTGACGGGTGGCTGGCTGGCTGGCGGCTGCTGGGGGCTCGACTGAGTGCTCGACGATGATTGCTCAGGAGTTTGCTGGGCATGAACGACTGCGGCTCCGGCCAGAATCGTTACTGCCATTACCGTCAAAACGACCCTGAACCCCGAAACCCTCGCGAACTTTCGACTCATTCATTCTCCTCCCGCTGCCGGGTGTGATGGCGGACCGTCGCGCTCAGCCCATACCTCGGCAACCAGAGGGCGCTTCTCAAAGACCGTATCCGCGATGCTCCCGCCGGGATTGCACTCGCAGCAGGCAGGCACCATATTATCAACTTTGATGCTGCTTCCGCCTCTGCAGCAGCCCGGAGGAGATCGTTTGCAGTTTCCGAGAACGCAGGTCGCACGTATGATAAGAAATTCCTTTGTGAGCGAGACTCATTCCTTGCCGAAGCGTATCTCTAAATTGGGAGTGAAAGAAGACGCCCGCCAGCGTCCGGAGCGAGACTCCGCCGCCCGTGTCGCCCTAATCGGATTTGGAACCGTGGGCCGCGCCGTGACAAAAATTCTGTGTGAGCGCGGAGAAAGCTCTCTGCGCCTCACCCACATCTGCAATCGCAATGTGGAAAGAAAGAGACAGCCCTGGGTTCCGAGCGATGTCATCTGGACAGACGATATAGAGGCCGTCCTGAAATCAGATGTCGACATCGTAATCGAGCTCATCGGCGGACTCGATCCCGCCGGGAAGATTGTGCGCACCGCGCTCGCGTCGGGGAAGTCGGTGGTCACGGCGAATAAGCAGCTGATCGCCCGCCACGGCTCCGATCTTCTGCAACTGGCTCGCAGCAAGGGATGCCAGATCGAATTCGGCGCTTCCGTCGCCGGCGGAGTTCCGGTCCTTCCCGCGCTGCGCACCGGTTTGAGCGGGGACCGGCTGCACGGCATTGCTGGGATTCTCAACGGCACCTGTAACTACATCCTGAGCCGAATTGAGAGCTCCAGAATTCCGTTCAGCGAGGCGCTGGAAGAAGCGCAGGCCCGGGGATACGCGGAGGCCGACGCCTCCGAAGATTTGGATGGCGGCGACGCCCGCGCCAAGCTGGCCATTCTGGCGCTGGCGGGATTGCACATGCAAGTCGCGCCCGAATCCATCAGAGCCCGCACCATTCGAGCCATCGATGCGGTTGACTTCGACTACGCCGCGGAACTGGGCTGCACCATCCGCCAGATTTCCCGCGCCGTCCTGAAAGACGACGGGAAGGGAAAGATTTTCTTCGCCGAGGTGGGGCCCTGCCTGGTCCCAACCGAGTCGCCCTTCGGAAGGGTGCAAAGAAATCTCAACCTTGTCCTCACCTCTGGGCAGTACGGTGGAGACATGGCATTTCTCGGCGCGGGTGCAGGTGGCGATCCAACCGCTGTGGCTGTCGTTTCTGACGTGATATTTGTTGCGCAAAACCTGAGTTCGAGCGTGGGCAAAAGAGACGCAACAAGCTACGTCTCTACGCCTGTCATTAGTAGTGATTTCGAGACGCCCTGGTACTTGCGTTTTTTTGTCCGCGATCAGCCCGGGATTGTGGCGCGGCTCGCTCAAATCATGGCGACCCATCATTTGAACATCGATTCTCTGTTGCAGAAGCCGGGCTTCGACAAGGCCTCGTTGCCGTTCGTGATTACCCTGGAACCTTGCCGCGATTCGACGCTGCGTCCGGCTTTGGAAGAAATGGCAGGGCTGGATTTCTCGATTCGGCCGTGCCTCTGCTTACCAATTCTGCGGTAGCATCGTTGAAGATCGGTAGGTTGGCTGAGAAAAATCGGCGCCGGCCGTCGCGATAATTTCTGCGCTGCGACGAACCGACGCTAGCCGAGGTTAACCCAGACGAGGTTTAGTCCAGAGATTTTAATTCCAGAAAGGATTGTTGAGCCCAGCCGGCGCGAGCGCGCTGTCAGAGTTGGTTTCCGCGCCCGACTCGTCCGAAATCTTCTCGTCGATAAAGCGGGACGGCGCCGGCGCGGTTAGCTCCTCATTCTTTCGAGGCATTGAGTTATACGGATAATCGGATTTCATTGGAGCGACCTCCATCGTTATGATCTAGGTTCATTAAACACCTGTGAGCCTTTATCGGAGCCTCCAAAATTTGAATGACTCCTATCGAAAAACCCGCACGAAGCAGCGACTGTGTGGCGCGGCCGCCCTCGCCCGCGTTGCCGCTGCATCGCTTTGGAGAGGTCTATCGAAGAGCGCTGGTTGAGCAGGAATCCAAGCTTCGATATATGCTGATCAGTTCGCTTCTTAGGCTTCATTTGAAGCGCCGAACCCTCATCAAAGGACGCCGTCATGAAATACCGCAAGCTCGGCCGCACCGAGTTTGAAATCAGCGACATCGCCCACGGACTCTGGGGCATGAGCGGATGGAGCGGCTCCAACGATCAGGAATCCCTAGCCGCCATGCAGCTTGCCGTCGACTTCGGCTGCAACTTCTTCGACACGGCATGGGCCTATGGCGAAGGCAAGAGCGACGCCCTGCTGGGCGAGATCATGGCGCGCAACTCCAAGAAACGGCTCTACGCTGCGTCGAAGATTCCTCCGGCCAATGAGCGCTGGCCTGCCCTGCCCGAATACAAATACAGCGACGTGTTTTCCCCGCAGCACGTTTTCAAATACGCCGACCTGATCCGCAAGCAGTTGCGCGTAGATACCATCGACCTGCTGCAGTTCCACGTCTGGGACGACACTTGGACCACGGAACCTGAGTTCCGCTCGACCGTGGAAAAACTGAAGCGCGACAAGACGATTCGCTTCTTCGGCCTGAGCATCAACCGCTGGCAGCCGGAGAATGGCATCAAGGCCCTGCGCACCGGCCTCGTAGACACGGTGCAGGTGATCTACAACATCTTCGATCAGGCCCCGGAAGACGAGCTCTTCCCCGTTTGCCAGGAACTCAACGTGGGTGTAATTGCCCGCGTCCCGCTCGATGAAGGCAGCCTGGGCGGCAAGATGACTATCGAGACTCGCTTTCCAAAAGGCGACTGGCGCGCCGGATATTTCGGTCCGGAGAATCTCGCCAAGACGGTCAAGCGCGTAGATAAACTGAAAGAACTTCTTCCCCCTGGGATGACGCTGCCGGAGTTGGCGCTGCGCTTCATACTGTCGCATCCGGCGGTGAGCACGACCATTGCCGGCATGCGTAAACCAGACCACGTTCGCCAGAACATTGCGGCCAGTGACGCCGGCCCTCTCGACAAGAACTTGCTGGCGGAACTGAAGAAGCATCGCTGGGACCGCACTCCGCAGCGCTGGTCGGACTAAGTGACCAGTGTGAGTTTAGATTGTGGTCTGCTCAGCGTACTTCGCGGCTTTTCTCCGCGACCTCTGCGGTTAAAATCTTTTCGGAAAAATCTTAAACCGCAGAGCACGCAAAGAATTCGCAGAGGACGCTAAGATCGACTGATCGAAAACAGGAGAGACTTGTTCCGAAAATCGCTTTTCGTCGTCGTTGTGTTGGCCACCCTTCTGCATGCCCAGAACCCGCGCGGCTCTCTGCGCGGAGCGGTGCAGGATGCAACCGGCGCCCGCATTCCATCGGCCAGCATCGTTGTGCAATCGGTCGATTCGCGGATGCAACGCACCGCCACTAGCGAAGACCGCGGCGAGTTTCGTCTGGATGACCTTCTCCCCGGCGCATACCGCATAACCGTAAGCGCAGCCGGATTTGCGCCGGCCCAGGCGCATGTATCCATCGCTGTCAGTTCGGTGCGCGAAGTCACAGTCACTCTGCAGCCGGCCACCCCGGCAGAGTCGGTATCGGTGCAGGGTCAGAATTCTTCGATCACCACCCAGCCTATCGACCTGGTCAGCGTGGTGCATCAGGGTGTGATCACCAGCCAGGATTTGCAGACGCTTCCTCTTGCCGCCCGCAGCTTCGCCAACATTGCGTATCTCGCTCCCGGAACCGAACCGGTCGAACCTTCCGATCCCACGAAAGCGCGAATTACCGCTGTCTCCACCGGAGGAAGTTCGGGACTGAACAATGATCTCTCCGTCGACGGCGGCGACAATTCCGACGACTGGATTGGCGGATTCCTGCAAAACTTTTCCCCGGACGCGATTCAGGAATTCGCCGTGCGCACCGCCAACGAAGACGCCGACACCGGCGGCACCACGGCAGGATCGGTCGTCATCACCACCAAGCGCGGCACCAACGACTGGCACGGCACTGCAGCGTTCTACGAGCGCGCGGCCGCGTTGAATGCGCGCTTCCCCATTGAGAATCCCGCACCCAATCCCAAGCAGCCATTCTCACGGCAAAATTATGTCGGGACACTCGGCGGCCCGATAGCGCGCGACAAAGTCTGGTTCTTCACCGCATTCGAATATGTCCACGAGAACGCCAGCATCGCCTACAGCCCCAACAGCCTCGCGCAGTTCAATGCCATGGCACAAATCGCAGCGGATGGCCTGATTCCCGGCGTACCCTCGATCACGGTTCCGCGCAGCGTGCCGATTCCGTTTCGTGACTACCCGGGATCGCTGCGTTTCGACTGGGCGCAGTCAACAAAATCGCAGTGGTTCCTGCGCGCCTCGGAAGACAGTTATCTGACCCGCAACGCCTTAGTCGCGCAGGCCACCCTACCTTCCACCGGACTGACCACGCACAATAATTACTGGAACGGCGTGATCAGCAACACGTACGCCTTCAGCCCAACATGGCTGGGCACGTTCGTGTTCGACGCCAGCTTGCTGCACCTGACTCAGACGCGTAACTCCACGCTGGGCTTCGCCCTTGCCTTTCCGTTCAGCTCGACGACACTGACCGTTTCCGGTTTCGAGACCTACGGTGACAACCAGTTCGCCACGCCCATCACGTTATTTCCTTCGCTTCGCAATCAGGAGAAATATCAGCTTCGCTACGACCTCGGCCACGCCACCGGCGACCATTCCTTCAAGTTCGGAGTGAATTTCATTCACGAGCCCGTGCTGGCTGGAGCGTTTCCGGGGAATCAGGAAACCCTTTATTCGTTCCCCAACGATCCCACGTTCTACACGTTGAATGCCGCGAACCTCGCCCAGTTCCCTCTCGACTACTCGAACGGAGCCTCCACCACTCCCGCAAGCGACGGCGCCTTCTCCCAAAATATCCAGCGCTTCGCACTCTACGCGCAGGATTCTTGGCGTCTTTCGCGCCATCTCACGCTGAACTACGGACTGCGCTGGCAAACTACTTTCGGTCTCTTCCTCGCCTCGGGACACGATCAGACGGCAAATCCATCATTCTCGCTCCTCCCGTCATTCGGACTTCCAGAGCGAACGCCGCAAGATGACCGCAAACAATTCGGCCCGCGCCTGGGACTTGCCTATTCGCCGGGCGCGAGCGGCCGCACAGTGATACGCACCGGCTTCGGGCTTTTCTACAACGACCTCGCCCAGAACGGCTGGGCGGCCGCCTTCCAGGCCGTAAACGGAGGCCCAAACCCTCCCGCGGCGCTGATCGATCCCAATTACAAAACTCCGTACGCGCTGCACGCCACCGCCGGCGTCCAGCACGCGTTCAATTCCAATTGGACCGCGAGCGCGGACTATACCCACGAAGAAGGCAATCACGCCTATCGCGCCTATCCATTTTCCGCTCAGGTTTTCCGCTCCGACAATCGCTCCAGCTACAACGCCCTGCTGCTTCACCTGCAAGGCAACGTGTCGAAGCGTTTCAATCTGGTCGCGAACTACACTTTTTCCAAGGCGCAAACCTGGGGATGCGTGCTCGGCGAATTATTCGACTACGTGAACGGAGTCTGCAATCCGCTGAACCCGTTCGGCCCCGGAGATTACGGACCGTCCGGCGAAGATGTTCGCCATCGTTTCGTACTCGCGGGAACAGTCTTCATCCCCGGCGGTTTCGAATTGAGCAGCCTGTTTCAGGCCGAGTCTGCCAGGCCCTTCACCATCACGACGGCCGATAACAGCCAGCGCATCTCGGTGAACGGAACGCCCACCGCCCTCGATGCCTTCCGCGGCACGCCTTACATCCAAATGGATGTGCGCGTGACTCGTCCCTTCAAATTCGGCGAACGTCTTGAAGTTCGCCCCTTCGCCGAGTTCTTCAACCTGTTCAACCGCAACAATCCCGGCGCGAACTACGTCGGAAATATCAGCCTCTTGCCGCTTCCGCAGAGCGACATCGCATCCGGCAACGCTACCCACATCTGCCTCGACTTCCCAACCTGCACCCAATTCCAACCCATCACCAGCCTGCGGCAACTCGAAATCCCCGCCGGCGGCCTGGGCGACTTCTTCGGCCCGGGAACAACCGTTGGAATTCCGTTTGCGGCGCAGTTGGGCGTGCGGGTAGATTTCTGAGTCAACGACGCCTTCAAATCTCAGGACCGGAACCCACGCGATCTCCTTATCTGTTCGCTAGGGTAAAATGCCCAGTCGCAACGAATCGGGAGGAACCGAATGAACTGGCATCGGCGAGCGCTCACGGTCTGTCTTTTTCTCTGCTGTGTAATCTCAGCACTAGCGCAGGACCCGGCAAAGTTGAGTCGCCCCGAAGACGCGGGCTTCTCCGCGGAACGATTAGCCCACATTACGCAGTTCTTCCAGAGTGCAGTCGACAAGGGAGAGATTCCGGGAGCGGTGCTGCTGGTCGCTCGCAACGGCAAAGTTGTTTACCGCCAGGCGATCGGCTATCAGGATCGCGAAAAGAAAACTCCGATGAAGACGGACGCCCTGTTTCGCATCTTCTCCATGACCAAACCGATCGCGACCGTCGCCGTGATGATGCTTGCGGAAGAAGGCAAGATCGATGTGATGGCCCCGGTGGCGCAGTACCTGCCTGAATTCAAGGATGTCAAAGTCGGCGTCGAGAAAATGGACCCGGCTGGTGGAAAGCCCACGCTCTCGCTTGAGGCCCCCTCCCGCCCCATGACCGTACAGGATTTGCTGCGCCACACCTCGGGCATCGTGTATGGGCCGTTCGGAAACTCGCTGGTCCATCAGGCCTATAACCAGGCCAACCTGTTTGATAGCGGCCAGACGCTGGCGGAGTTCGTGACGAAGTTATCGAAGTTGCCGCTTGCCCATCAGCCGGGAACGGTTTGGGAATATGGCATGTCGGTGGATGTACTCGGACGAATCGTAGAAGTGGTTTCCGGAATGCCATTCGACCGCTTCATCCAGGAGCGCATCACCAATCCGCTGGGCATGCACGACACCGCGTTTTATCTCACTCCATCGCAAGCTCTGCGCATGGCCGAGCCGCAAATCGACGCCGCCACCGGCAAGCCGCCTGAGTTTGGCAAAGCCGGAGACTTCACCAAAGAGAAAGTGAAATGGTTTTCCGGCGGCGGTGGCATGCTCTCTACCGCATCGGATTACGCGCGCTTCTGCCAGATGCTGGTGAACGGAGGCGAACTGGACGGCGTTCGCCTGCTGTCGCCGAAGACGTTGGCGGTCATGACCTCCGATCAAGTGCCTCCCGGTGCGTCGCGCGTGGGAATGCTGCAAGCCACGCAGGATCTCACGCCGGTCCCGGAGTTGGGACAGAGCTTTGGCCTTGGCTTCGCGGTTCGCACCCAGGCCGGACACTCTCCAGTCTCCGGCTCCGTCGGCGACTATTTCTGGGCGGGAGCGGCCGGCACTTACTTCTGGATCGATCCGCAGGAGAAGTTATACGCGTTGATGATGCTGCAGATGCCGTTCGTGGAGGCAGGCCCGTACCGGCGAGGGCTACGCGAGATTGTGTACGGAGCTCTGGTTCACTAGCCACGAACGCCCTCGGCAAGGCTTGAATGAGTTACAACAGCAAGCTATGACCGGAGCCTAATTAGTGCAGACCTGGTGCTAGAATTTAGCCCGGTTGCAGTGACCGCCTCGTCTGGGAGTTATAGGACATGCCAGCTCTCAAGTCACTTGGGTTCCTACTGGTAGTTCTCCCTTCCTCTGTTGGCTCAGGAACATCGGCTTACTGAACATGAAGTCGCTTCCTACAAAGGCAACGAGGCCGCAGTGCGTTCGCTGATGAGCTACTGTGACGCTGTCGACGACTCCGTGCAGGAACAGCCGCCCCGCATATTCGCCGAATTGAAAACTGAATTAAAGATGGACACGGCAACCGAGTCGAAGAACGATCGCTGGAGGGAATTCGCCAACAAAGAAGAGTGGGACGCAGCCGGCAAACCGTCTCCTCTTGCATTCGTGTGGAATCGAGACGGCGCCGTTGTTCGAGTAACGATTATGGCGAGGCCGCCTCGGGTTTGGAATCCAGTCGTCGGCGCCCAGCGACGCGTCGACTACTGCTACGGTGCCGATACCAAACTGATTCGGATTCGCGCCGTCTGGTATGTTCCAACATCCTGCGAGTTTCTCTTCCCATGTCGCCTCATCAGCGGCCATGAGTTCTTTCTTGGTGGTCAACGGCCCGCGGTCACCGATTGGTTATTCACAGCTGACGGACAAATACAAAAGCTGAGGAACGGCAAAGTATGGAACGATCCGTTCGACCCCAGCTATTCCCTAAGCATCAATGATCTGCACCTGCGAACTAGCCAGGATCTCCCTTTCAGTCATCCCGCGAGCGAGTCAACATCCAAGTAACAACCGACGTTTCTTCCCAGGTGACGATGGGATTGCTAACGCTGTCCGGCGATTGCATTCAAAACCCCTTCGAAGGTCAATGCGTGCTATGGCGATTTAGCAATACCTATGGCTGAAACTTCTGCTGCCAATTCTTCGCCCAAGCGGGGTCCTTGTGCACGACGATGGATGTCGGACTTCACCCGTTTCAAGTCTTCTGGGTCGGAATACCGTCGCAACGGTGAAAATGCCACTTTCCAGAAATCAAGCTCGGGACCCGACAAGTTGCGGTCACTTCATATGCTAGCCCTTGCGATCCGCCAGTTCACCTTGCACTTATCGGATACCGCCCTGCCCGAAGTGATCCATTCTGAACAGTATTTCGAAAGGAAGTAATCGAAGCTAGGGAGACAGGCGCACAATGCTGCCGTTTTCGAGGTCAAAAAGGGAAATTCGTCCGACGCGGCCTGCGGAATTTCCGAAATGGAGATACTTAGATGAAAACTATTAGGCGAGTTGGTCTTGTGGCTATTCTCTTCAGTGCGCTCTTCGTTGCCAGCCTTGCGCAAGCAGCGGAAGTGACGGGAAAGATATCGGCGGCAGGATTGAAGTCAGCCGAGAACATTGCGGTCTACATTGATGCCATTCCGGGCAAGAAATTCGATCGTCCGGTGGAGCATGTGTCAGTTGACCAGCGGAACTCGGCGTTCGTACCTCACGCCATAGTTATCTTGCGGGGAACCACCGTGGATTTTCTGAACAGCGACCAGGTGGCTCACAACGTCTATTGGCCATCGATCAACGGTGACAAGAAACTCCGGCATAGTTTGACCATTGTGTCTCCGGGTCAAAAGAAGTCGTTCCAATTCGACGACCTTGGTGCGGCGCAGATGCTCTGCAATCTCCACCTCGAAATGAGCGGCTACATTATAGTCGTTCCGACACCATACTTCGCCCTGACTGGCAATGACGGTACTTTCACGATCAAGAATATTCCGCCGGGCACGTACACTTTGAAAACGTGGAGCGAAGACGGCAAACCCACCACCCAGACGATCACAGCGGCGGATGCCACGACGAGCGTCGAGTTAACCGTGAAGAAATAGCGAACTGGACTGGACGGCCCACATGGAACCATCCACCAAATCGGTGAATCTCGACTTGTATCCGGACCGGCAGAGTCGAGTTCCTGTGCACGTATGCACGTCCCGTCTGCCACGGGCCGGGCGGTACTGCTCCATTGCGCTGCAGAAGAGCGTCGATTGGCCGGTATGCCTTAAAGGGCTAGCCTCCCAGGTGAAGCAGTGACAAAAAACTGTCGACTTCTGACAACTCTGGTGGTGGTGTTCCTGGTTGCGTCGTCGTTGCTCGGTCAGACGGCCGGGACTAGAGGTATTTCGGTAACAGCGGTGGAAGGCGAAAGCTGGATTAGTTTCCTCCACAAGCCATTCGGCGAAACCAGCATGGCCAAGACCTGGACCTTAGGACCAGCTCCGCCCCGTCCGGGAGAGGAAGCCCCCTCCTGGCAGCTGGACCTATCGCCTGGTTATACCGCGCGAACCATTACGCTCCACGGTTCGGATCTATATCGCTTGAGCTGCCGGGGATGCCACGGAGAGGCCGGTCACGGCGCTCCTCCGGAAATAAATTCCATCATCGGCCCGGTCCAGGCGACCTCTGTCGCGGGCACAACGGAGCGAATGAAGAAGGCCGGGCGGGAAATGAGCCGGTCAGATGTAACCGCCATCGCAAAAGAATCCACGGTCCTGTTGCATCAGCGGCTCCACGTCGGGGGACAACACATGCCGCCACCCACGTTAAGCGAAGGAGAAATTCGCTCTCTGGTCCCCTACCTCGAACAACTCTCCGACGTACGCGGCGCCGAAGAGAATCAGATCGCAGTAAAAGAATCGTCTTACCGGATTGGTGAGCACATTGTGAAATCCACCTGTCACATCTGCCACAGCGCTACAGGGCGGAACCCGAACCCTAAGCAAATCTTGGGAGGTGCGATTCCACCGCTCTCCACCCTTACGACACGAGTGAACCTCCCCGAGTTCGTCCGAAAAGTTACCAGCGGTGCCCCCATCATCATGGGCGCTCCACCAGCGTCTTACAGAGGCAGGATGCCCGTCTTTACCTACCTGAGCCAGGACGAAGCCGCCGCAGCCTACCAGTATCTGATTCTCTACCCGCCGCGCCCATGAGGATACTCCAACAATCCCCGAAAAATCAGCCAACCCAAACTCCATGTTCTGACACCTCTGACCGGCGTAATCGGGCCGATTACACTCAAAACCGGGGCGTCGCCCCATGCCAATGCTTTTCTCCCGGCGCGAACCAATCCACATCTCCGGGATGAATTTCCTCTATCGCACCGCGCGCCCGCTGAGCCCATCCGCATCCTGTCTTAACAATTAAGGTCTGTCCCAGTAAGGTCTGTCCCAGCGGATGCGTATGCCAGGCGGTACGCGCTCCCGGCTCAAATGTGACGCTGGCGCCACCAACGAGCACCGGGTCGGGCGCCTGAAAAAGAGGGTCGGTCCGCACCCTGCCGGTAAAGCACTCTGCCGAACGTTTGCCGGAGGGCCGCGGACCGATCCGTTTGATGTCCACAACCAGATTCTAGGACTGCAAGGGAGAATCTCAAACCGACCCATCCCCCGCAACTCTACTTCTTTCCCAAAGCTTGACGAACAAGGGTAGAATGCCTGAGCCTTTACAATTCCTTGTCAGGCAGAGAGCTACCCGATGAATGTTCTATTTCTGCTGTTCGTGATCGCGATCTTGCTGGTTTTGATCTTCTGGGAGCTGAGCAAGATTTACAGCTTCCTCAAAAAGACTCTCGTTCCTCGCCACGACATCGTGAAAGATAACCAACAGAGAGAACCCTGAGAAGCGATTGCCTTGGCGGCGATTAAGAAGTTAAGAGGGCACGTTCGAGCGCTGGCAAAGTAAGGGGCGACGGCGATTTGCGGTTCAGCGTCGGAAACAGGAACAATCCCCACTATGTTCGATGCCCAACGGAAAACGGAAAAGGGAGGACGAACAACATGAATTGGAAGAGCAGATTGATGCTTGGAGTACTCACCGCGCTTGCCATGTTGCTGGCGACGTTTGCCCTGCCCAGAGGAAATGCGCTGCGCGACGCCTCTTTAGTGCAGTTTCCCCTGACCGTCGGCGTCTGGGCAATCTTCGTGCTGCTCTTCGTGAAACTGAAATAAGCGCGCTATGCGCTCCTACAGAGCAATGTGGCGACCCCGGAGGGGCTTGAACCCCCAACCCTCAGTTCCGAAGACTGATGCTCTATCCAATTGAGCTACGGGGTCGTAATCGCACGCTCGAATCGCTCGCCACGCCCGAAGGAATCATGCCACATTTGGCGTCAGCCAAGGAAAGCTCTTGAAAATCTGGGGTGGGAAACGGGAATCGAACCCGCAACCGTCGGAGCCACAGTCCGGTGCTCTGCCAGTTGAGCTATTCCCACCGCCGTGTTCGATTATAGCAATTGCAGTCTCGCGCCGTCAGAGCTTCCGCTTGAGAACAAACCGAATTCAAGGTATATGTGTGAACCATGCTTCCCCGAAAAGACCTGCTCTGCGATCTCTGCGAATCCTTCGCGTTCTCAGCGGTTAAATCTTTTTTTGACCGCAAAGTTCGCCAGGAACCTCGCGCCGACCGCAAAAAAAAATAAACGAGCCCTTGCCCCGCCGCACTTTTTCCACAGATAAAAATTCACCAATGTGACGAACGACCGTGACTGAGATTTCTATTCCCGTTAGGGTCGAAATTGCAGGCCGAGATGTTCAGCCGCGCAGTTCTAGACACCTCGCGGACCCGTGTACGCACCTTCGGGAGTGACGATGCGGGACATCTTGTGCGGGCGCTTACCAGACAGGTCACCCTGGATGACCCAGGGCTGGCGCCCGTGGTGGGAGTGATCGCTCCCCAGCTATAAACACTACGCAAGGCCGATGAGCAAGAACGAATGAAAAGAAAATGAAGAATTTAGGGTGAAGAAATAAGGTAAAGCACTACAAAGAAGAAGTGTTGTTGTAGAGACGTTGCTCGCAACGTCTCTCTGACCACGCGCACAACCGCCGCTACCCGCGCCCGACACCGACGTACTCAAATCCCAGCGCGCGCAGCCGCGTCGAGTCCAGCAGATTCTTGGTGTCCACGATCACGGGCTTTTTCAGCAATGCTTGATGCGGTCGAAATCGAGCGCGCGAAACTCCGGCCAGCCCGTGCCCACGACCAGCGCGTCGGAACCTTCGGCGGCGGCATAGGCCGAGTCGCAATAACGCACCGAGCCGTTGAGCCGAATCTTGGCTTCGGGAATGGCCACAGGATCGTAGGCACGCACGTGCGCGCCTTTCGACACCAGATTCTCAGCCAGTCGCACCGACGACGATCCCGCCACCGAATTTGTATTCGGCTTAAATGCCAGCCCCAGAATGCCGACTTCCTTGTTCTCGACGGAGTTCAGCACCAGGGAAATCTTATCGACCAGTCGTTCGGCGAGATAAGTGTTCACGTCGCGCGCGGCGCTCAGCACCTTCAGCGGCACGCCATGCGATTGCGCCAACTCCACCAGCGAGTCCATATCCGATTCCGCGAACACGCCGCCCATGCCCGCTCCCGGGCTGCAGGCAGCGCGGAGCGATTTTCTTGTCGAGGCCGAGAGCCAGAGCCAGGTTCACCGCATCCGCGTCCACGCGTTCGCAAAGCGCGGCCACTTCGTTGATGAAGGAAATTTTTGTCGCCACAAACGCGGTCGCCGCTTCGCGAACCAACTCCGCGGTCGCCTGGTTGGTCACAATCACCGGCACGCCGCGCATCACCAGCGGATGAAAAATCTGCTTCAGCATGTGAACGGCTTCTTGCGAAGTCGATCCCAGAATGATCCGGTCGGGCCAGTTGAAGTCTTCGACCGCGCAGCCATCGGTAAAGAACATCGGCTGCGACACGATCGTCGCCTGCAATCCCGCGTCTTTGATGGCTCTTTTCCAGCTTGCTCGCCGTGCCCACCGGAACCGGAGTCACGATCGACAGAATCGGAGGCTTGGACGCCAGCCGCGTAATCCGCAAGGCAATGTCGGCCAAGCCCTCCGCTTTGTCTTCGGCCAGGAAAATCACGTGGGTTCTGCGGGCAAAAGTTTCAATGTCGGTGGAATAAGACAGCCGGCCGGACCGCACATTGCGCCGGATGATTTCTTTCAAATTCTTTTCGAAGAAAGGGACGTTGCCCTGGGCCATCTCCACCATGCGCGACCGGTCGGGATGACAGCAGGAAACTGGGGTGCCAAAATCCGCCAGGCAGGCCGAAATCACTGTCCCAAGATATCCCGACCCGTAAACGCCGATCTGCATTTGTTCTCCCTGCTGAACCGGAAACCCGCGCCACAAGTGGTGTTTGACGGGATTGGCGGACGCTTGACCTACTCTTTATCTACAACCGCGTCCCCGTATTTTCAATGCACGGGAGGGAGATGTACTTAAAGTCGCCTGGCTCGTCGGGAGTAACTGGATGGGGTAACCGGGAGGCTTGTTACGGGAGTTTATGCGAAACTTTATCGCGAAACCAGGCGGCCACCGAGGGGAACCGCCGCCAGATCAATCCAACAATTCTCCTCGTCTTCCCGCACAAAAGTCAGCTTTTCCAACAGGATGCGGCGGCTGCCCGAATAGCGGTTCCAGCGCTCGCGCGCCATCTCAAAGGCCATCTGCGCGGGCTGCTCGCCGCTCATTTTTGCGATGGTCAAATGCGGAATGTAAGGCCATTGTTCCTCGAACGCCAAGGCTTCGGTATTCAGCTTGCTGTGCAGTTCGCTCATGCGGGTGGCCGCGCCCTGCACCCGAATGTACACCGTCGGGGTTACCGGGACGAACGTCTCTACTTCGCCCAACGTCACTTCGAACGGTTCTTCCTTGCCGCAGATGCGGTCCAGGATCTGCAGCGCGGAACTCTCCGTGCCCCGCAGCGGACGCGGCGGCAGAATGCTCAGATGGGCCGCCAGGTGCGGAAGGTCAGGATGCAATTCGCGGCGCAGGTTCTCGACGAACTCTCCTGCCGGATTTTTCAGATACCCAACCAACGCGTAACGCAGCTTCTGCATACTGGTGGAAAATTATACCCCCCCGGGCCGCTCTGGGCGGGGCATCGGCTAGTAACGCTCTCGGGTCTCGCCAATCTTTTTCGAAGAAAGCTTTACAAGTTCTTGACAAGAAGGTGACACGATTACAGCCCGATTTGACGAAGATTACGATGATTCATCGGAGGCAGGCGGGTCTTTGGTCCGCATTCCCAAGTTCACATGCACTCCCGAGACTTCCTACATAAGCACGCCGAAACACATCTTTGTGAACATTACACAGCTGCGGGGGCTGTTTTCAGCCTGTCGACGAATTGCGACAAACTGCTTGCAGCCGCGCGTGGGAGTTTCCTGCCTGCTGAAGCGGCCGCTGGCCCGGCCGATTTCTCAGTACGCTTCTGGGTTGACGATGCTGACGCGGCACGCCCACCGTGGCCCAAGCCCCACCTGCGGGGACTAGACCAACTGGTTTTTGTAGGACTGGATGCGAAAAGTTCAATGCTTGTGGATCTTCGCAAGCGACGGGTGATCGGGCGCTTTTCAGCCGCTATGGCCAGCGACGGCAGATATTGGAACACCATAATCTTTCCGATGTTGCTTTCCATCCTGGCTGGCTCGCTCGGAATTGTGGAGCTGCACGCTTCTTGCGTGGCCAGAGAACAGGACGGTCTGGTTTTGATTGGGCCGTCGCGTTCCGGCAAGTCGACTCTGGCGCTGGCCTTGATTGAGGCTGGCTTTAGATTGCTTTCGGATGACCGAACCTTCTGTTCGCTGACGCAGAACGGATTGTTGGCGTACGGTCTGCCGCGTCCCCTGAAACTCAGGCGCGAGGCGGCGGCCTGGTTTGAAAAGTTTCGCGATCGAGAACCAATCGATGTTCAAAACGGAGAAACTGTTTTCTATTGCGAACCTGGGCGGCAGTTCCGGCAACAGAGTTTGATGGCGTGTGAACCAAGAGGACTTGTTTTTCTCGAAAGACACGAAGACCTGGGTTTTCACCTGGCCCCAATGAAACCAAGCGAGATCAAGTCCAGCATCGAACTTGATTTGCTGGCGGAAGATTCCCTCGCCATTGAGAAACAAGAGAAGACTCTGGACAATCTGCTGGCACTTCCGTGTTGGCGCTTGCGATACGGTGGGCGGCCGCAAGCGATTGCAGAGCAACTTGCCGCGTCATTCTTAAACAGTTCAGAGTCAAGCACTTCTGAGTTAAGCAGTTTTGTGTCGAACAACTCTGAGTATTGCAGCCAGGGTAGGACAACATAGAGACTGTCTTAAAATTCGCGCGGCGGGATGGAGCGAAGGATCGCTCCCAATGGCTTCGCCACGGTATTCGTGCTCAGACGCGACCGGATCCGTTGCGCCGTTTCAGCTCGACGCCGCTTGTTTCGAACCTGCAACTGATGGGGCGGACAGTGCGCATCGAGACAAATGACGAAGCTGTACTGGAACTTGCGCGGAAGTTCTTCGAGCGTTATCAAAACGGAAATGCGGGCGTTCCTGAATTTACCTGGCGACTGGTATCCGAGCCTGACCCGAAGGCCCAATCCACCACCGTGCACGTCTCGGCTTTTTCAGATCCGGGTCTTCAGTACGTCAACATCGGCCAGGGCAATTTTCTGGCCGTCGACCTGGACCGTCGCGAAGCGATCGGATTCCTTTCCGAGTCGTTCTTTCAAGACGAAACGAAACTCAGAGATCGTCCGCCGCTCGATCTCTTGTCCTGCATGACCGCCGCGAGCTTGGGATTGGTCGCCCTTTCCGGAGGCTGCGCAGGGTTGAACGATCGCGGCGTCCTGGTCTTTGGTCCGCCCAACTCGGGCAAAACCACTGCTTGCTATCTTGCGGCGAAACTCGGCATGGAGTTTCACGCCGATCAACTTGTCTTTCTCGATATGAGTAGCGGCCGGCTTCGTGTCTGGGGCGACCCCTCCCCAGCGGTTTTCCGTCCGGAAACGCTGGACTATCTGCCAGAGTTACGGGAGTCGGTCCACTTTTCTACCTATATCGATCTTTCGTTCTATTACTTTGACAAGTCCGCGTTGCAGTCGCGCTGGGCAAAACCGGTGATTCCGGTTTGCAGTCTATTTTTGGATCGCAGCGCGTCGTCTGAGCCCCAGCTAACGCAGATTTCGCCAGAGAACGCGGCTACGCGATTGCGCGACTGCATGCTCTTCGAGGAAAACCCACGATTCGATGCGCAAGTCGAGGAAGCAATCAGCGCCCTCGCCGCAAAACCAGCCTATGACCTGAAGTACGACAGTAATCCAAAGACGGCTGCCACTTTTATTCGGAAGATGCTGCCCTGAGGGAACAGTCTGGGAAATACTAGCTGGTTTTTTGAATCGCGATATTACGCGCGATCGACATAGGCCTCATGAATGTGCAAAGAGGCGACACCGACGCGGACACAAAAATCGGAAGATACCTTTCTTTGAGAGCGTTCATCAGGATGCCACGAGATAGCACTGAATTGCGAAGACTGAGTTTCACGGAAATCCGGCCCGAGGCGCTTCGCCGTTGGTGGAGGAGATCCGGGGAACGAATTCTGCTGATGGTATTGATCCTCTCCTTTGTGCGTTGGGGATTCGTCCCGGCGTGGAGACATCTCAATTCCGATTTTCGCAACTACTACGTAGTCGCGCGCCTGTATCGTGAGGGATATCCCCTGGAGCGGGTATACGAATGGATCTGGTTCCAGAGGCATGCCGACCATTCGGGGTTTGGTCAAAGGCTGGTCAGCTACATCCCGCTCACTCTTCCGTCGGCGTTGGTCGTATCGCCCTTATCGTCGCTTCCTGCTTTGCAAGCGAAGCGCTATTGGTTACTGGCGAACCTCATATTTCTGTTGCTGACATTGTTCCTGTTGGTTCGGAGTACGAGGCTGGGGCCGCAGAGGGTTGGGCTGCTGATGTTTTTGGCAGTGGTTCCGTTGTGCAGCAATTTCTTTTTCGGGCAGATGCATGTCCTGGTGTTGCTGTTGCTCACGCTGGCGGCGTGGTTGCACTTCAAGGAGCGGCCCTTCATGTCTGGTTTAGCGCTCGCCGTGGCCACAGCGTTGAAACTCTATCCCGGCCTGTTCCTGGTCTTTTTCTTAGTCAAGAAACAATGGCGGGCAGCGGCCGGTCTCGCTGTGGGAACAGGGGCTGCCGTCCTGCTCTCGATTCACCTGTTCGGAATGGATGCCTGCCGGGTTTATGCTCGAGAAGTCTTACCTTTTGCATTGCGCGCACAAATTATCAATCCCTACAGTGTCGCGTGGGGTTCGCTGAGTGCGTTGCTGGCCGGGCTTTTTATTTACGAGCCCGAACTGAATCCATCCCCCGCAGCTCACATGCCTTGGTTGTATGCGCTCTTGTATTCCCTGATTCTTGCCTTCATTTGTGCCGTCTTTGTCTGGGCGATGGGCTGGGGAAGGACAGAAGATCGGAGCCGAGTAAAACTGGAATGGGCAAGCTATCTATTTCTGCTCTTGCTCGTATCCTCGCAACCCGCCCCCTATCATTTTGTTTCCCTCATACTTCCGGCTGTACTGATCACAGACTATTTGATCGAGCACGGTCAATTGACCAACGCCGTGGTGCTGACTGGTCTATATGTTTTGGCTTGTGGCTCGTACCAGTGGCTGTGTCCCGCGGAACCGGCCGGCTGGGGAATCGTTTTGTGTTTCCCACGACTTCTGTTCATGCTTCTGTTTGGCGGGTTGTTAGTGCGGACTCTGATTTCATCGGCTGCAGACCCAGCCAGGTATCGACTACGATCGCCAGGTTCCTTGCTTTCGGCGAGTGTGTTCATGGCGCTTTTCGCCTTTGGCTTCGTGGGAAATTTGCGGCATTTCCGGGGACAGTTTGACAACTACGCGTCACGCGTGGTCACCGTCGCCGGCTCCAGCATGGCGGCAGATCCCGTGGTCAGGCCGGGGCAAATATTCTTCACTGCCCTGGTTCCAAAATTTCTTCCGGCGGTCCCGGACACCTATGCGGTTCACGAACTGAAAGGTGGTTCAGTCACTTCCTTTGCTATCGGAGGCGATTGGTTTCATCCCGCCGTTGGAAACGATCCTGAAATCGCGTGGGCCGAAATGGTCACGGACGCGGGTTCGCGAATCGTGCGCTTTTCTTCCGCTGTTCCGGCAGGCTCACCGGCCGATGTCACTGTCGAGACCGAAAACGCGGAGCAACCCGTCGTATCGTTCGACGGGGAGTTACTTGCGTTTATCCGAGAGGTAAGAGGGAAAAACAGTTTATGGATTCGTCAGATAAAACCGGGCATAAGCGGAGAAAGCGCTCGAGAAGATAGCCAAATCGCAGGCCCGGAATACGATGTTCGTGAGGCGGCCTTCTCCCCTGATCATCGCATGGTCTTCAGCTCACGACGCGCCGGGCGTTTCAGGCTGTTTGAGGTGGACACGGCCTCTGGAACTATCGAAGAGATGAGACTTCCAACTTGCTCGGCGCGCTATCCCGCGATTTCGCCGGATGGAGGGCGGATCGCCTTCAGTTGTCTGCACGGCGGAACCTGGCAAGTTCATGTCTTGAACCGGATCACTGGGAAAGAGACGCAGCTCACCAACAGCGATTGCAATTCAATTAGTCCCGCTTGGACGCTTGATTCTCACGAGCTCATCTATGCAACCGATTGTGGCCGTGGCCTTGGATTCACAGCCCTGGCGAGATTGAGCGTTTTTCGTTAAGCCCGGTCGCTGGCATGAGGAGGACAGAACTGAACCCCTCGACTCAATTTGTCCCCGTTCGCCACGCGGCGCCGGGCTTCTTGAAGCCCTGGTCCGGGACCTGGTTTGTTTGTTTTATCTTGCTGGCGTGCGGGATTTTCTTGTATCTGCAATTGTTCGCTCTTCCGGCGACGCCTCGTGTGGCCGTCGGCGATCAGTCCATTTACTTGCACAGCGCAACACGCATGTACGAAGGTCAGCTTATTTACCGAGACTACGACTATTTTACGTTGCCTGGCACGGACTTACTTTACTTCACTCTCTTCAAGTTATTTGGCGTTCGGGCATGGATACCCCAGATGATGCTGCTCTTAGTCGGAGTTATGTCCGCCTGGCTCAGCTTCAGGATCGCCAGAAAAGTGATGAATGGTCCGGCGGTTTTTCTTCCTGGTTTCCTGTTTCTTACTCTTCCTTTCACTAGTTATCTGGATGCAAGCCATCATTTGTACAGCGTCCTTGCCGCAATCTCTGCACTCGCGATCGTGATCGAAGAAAGAACTGCCACCCGCCTGGCGTGGGCGGGAGCGCTATGGGGGCTAGGCACATGCTTCACCCAATCGCTAGTGCTGGGTCCAGTGGCGCTCGGTCTGTTCGTTGTGTGGGAGCACTATAGAGAAAAGGAAGACGGGAGAGCGCTGCTTCTGAAGGAAGCCTACCTATTGGCGAGCTACGTGGCCACAGTTGCAGCCTTCAACGCCTACTTTGTATGGCAGGTCGGGCTGAAACAGTTCCTCAATTACACAGTGACTTTCGTTGCCAAATACTTTTCCACCTACGAGCCCGGTTCGTGGAGAACGTATATGATCGGCTGGCCGTCGGTTCATGCGTGGGCGAACTGGCCGGACCTGACGGCGTGGCCACTGATTCATTTTCTGATTCCTTTGATTTACATTTTGTTCTTCGTGCGCTATTGGCGGGAACGACGCTTACGGCCGGATGAGCCGTGGGAACGGCTGATGCTCATCAACGTCACCGGGCTGTCCTTGTTCCTTATGATTGCGTCTGCCCCCGCCTGGAACAGGTTGTACACGGTTTCCCTGCCTGCGCTGATCATGCTTGTCTGGTTTCTGAAGTCCCCATTGAAGCTGGAGCGGATTCTTCTACGAATTCTATGGGTCGCCGTTTTGGTCTTGGCGATAGTGCGGCCCATAGTGACGCAAAACCGCTGGAAGGCTGTTCTGGATCTTCCGACTGGACGCACAGCTTTCTTCGAACATGGGGCGTACGAAGAAACGAAGTGGGTGATGGAGCGGACTCATCCCGCCGATTATTTTTTCGGCGATCAACTTCTCTGCTTTGACCTGAGGCTGCGGAATCCGAGCCGAGTACTTTACATCACGCCGTACGCCTTCACCCGGCCGGAACAAGTTCGCAACGTCGTGCAGGAGCTTGAGGAGCGCCAGGTTCGATTCGTAGGCTGGTACCACGGACTGGACGATCCGACAGATGCGCAAGGAAACTATCTGGGGCCGCTGCGTGGCTATCTACAGAGCCACTATCACGTCGCGACGAGTTTTGGTAATGGAACCAAGATCTGGGAGCGTTCTAAGTAACACCCACTCACCGATAGCCAGAGGTGCGAGCCTTTTACCTCAGCTCGGCGCGGTTTCCGGCTGCAGCCTTTTCGCATCGATGCTGGGCTTGGGCAATTTCACAATGTTTTTCAATTGGCGATTGATCCACAGCTCGACTGGAAAGCTGTAAAAATCGTAATTCAGGCGCACCCGTGCCGGGTAGGCGGTGAGGTGCTGAATCGCCTTGGCAAATCGGCCATGGCCGGTGGTGGCGATGGGTTCGCGATCGAAGGCGATGCGCAGATAATCGCGCATGGTTTGAACGCGCTGATGATCGCTGCCTTTGAGCCAGGGCAAAACCGTGTAACGCGGGAAAAAGTCCGCCCAGCCTTCGAGGGTTTTCGGCACTTCGATGCCCAGCTTCGCGGTCTGTGAAAAAATTGGCGAACCCGGATACGGCGTAAAGATGTTTGTCCAGAATTCTGCGCCGGGAAACTTCCGGCAGATATCCATCATGAAGTTGACGGTCTCTCGCCGCTCTTTCGGGCCTTCTCCGGGAAAGCCAAAAATAATATTGAACGATGGGATAACGCCCGCGTTGATGCAGCGTTCCGTGGACTGATAGATGTCGCCGAGAACCTGAAAATCTTTGTTCATCAGCTTCATCACGGTAGGAGAGGCTGTTTCGATTCCCTGACAAATCTGATGCAGCCCCGAACGGCGCAGCAGAGTCAACTCGCTGACACTGAGTCGGGCGGTGAGATTGGTGGTGGCTTGAACGCTCCACTTGAAAGTTCCGCCTGCCTTGATCAGGCCTTCGGCGATCTTGAGCGAGCGATTCAGGTCAACCAGGAAGTTGTCGTCCGCCATCCACAGCAGTTCGAGCCGGTAGCGCCGCGTCAACTCGATCGTTTCCGCAACTACTTGCTCGACCGGGAGAGCATTCCACTTTCGTCCGTAGACTCCGGCGTTGGTGCAATAGGCGCAGTTGAAGGGGCAGGCAAGGCTGGAAACATACATGGCCCAGCGGCGTCCGCAAATTTTTTCGTAGGCGTCGAAGTCCGCCAGTTGATAGGCTTTGGCGGGCATGTCCTCGAGGCGTTTGAGAGGACGTTCGGGAGTGAAAATAAGTTTCCCGTCGCGCTTGAATCCCACGCCCAGAACGTCATCGAGAGGAGCGTCGTCGCGCAGGCGATTGGCTACTGCCAGCATGCTCTCCTCACCCTGGGCGCGGATTACGATGTCGACGTAGGGAGCCTCAAGAGTCTGAGTGGGCAGCAAGGACGGATGCCAGCCGCCCAAAATTATGGGGAAGTCGGGATCCCACTTCTTGATTGCCTTGGCCACGTCGACGGTTTCGCGGATCATGGGTCCGGTTACCAGGGATATCCCCAGACAGAGCGCGTCTTTCACTTCTTCCAGAATCCGCTTCTTGTAGTCAGGCGCGATCGATGCGTCGATGATGCGCACGTCGTATCCCGCGTTCAACAACGGAGTTGAAATGGCGAGGATGCCGAGCGGCGCGGTAGCCTCGATGCTGGAGAACGAGGCGACGAAGAATACGATTTTTTTTGACGATTTCATACGAATGCGTTTCGACGAACCGTGAACGAAGAACTTGAGTTGAATCTATGGCTACAAAGTAACAATCGCTTGCCAGAGTTTTGTCTCGGAATTGTTAAATCTGTGTCAAAGTCGGCCTTGCCTTACATTGCGTCACATTGTCATCTTTTTGGGTCACGGAGTCGGTGATGCGGGCCGCATTTTGGTCCGATTCAGCCACCGCCAACGCGGGATCTCGCATAGGTATCGCAGCCCAGCCAGCGTGTGAAAGAGGCTTCGCCGAATGAAAAGCTGGCGTTTCCACCAGTCTGCGTTCAGCACCAGCGAAGGCTTGTTTCTTAGCGACGAGACCATTCGTGAAAGGCGCGGGAACTCTGTCAGCCGTTTCCGCGCCCGGTGTTGTTGGAGGCCCGTGTTCTCATATTGCTGCTGCAGAAAGAGAACGAGCTTGGCCTTGGGCAAGAAACAGAGCTCGTAGGATGGTATCTCACAAAATGCGCAATGCCGCGCGTACCTTTCAATCCATACTCGAGTTGCCGGTCGAATGCGATTACTCCAGGCGCGAACCAGCCGCGGAATTGGCGCTGCAAAAAGCTTCGCTACCAACTCGGTGATTATCACGACGAAATCCCGCAGCATTAAGTTGTCACCGACGCGCTGCTCCACCCGATTCCATAGCGACGCGTCAGAACCGCGCTGATTCAGAAAGAAGCCGATCTCAGACAAGCTTGACATTCTTATCCAATAAGTGAACAGGTGATGGCAGGCGTGCAACACCTGAAGAAGAAATGCGTCCTCATCCGGGAGTCCGGGAAAAGTGAGTCCGTTCCACTGATGAATTCTGGTTCGTTCTACAGAGAACAAACCTGGCATTGAAGGCAGCCCATGCTGCTCGCTGTCCCAGATATCCAGATGCAGCTCCACGGCGTGAGGCGCTCGCGCAGAGTATTGCTCAGGGCTACGGGTCGCGACACCTGTCCCCTGCGAAACGAAAATATATTCCTGGCTGGAAGCGGACGGCTTCGGGTTATATCCAGCATCGACCACGATCCGCTGTGCCGTTGAGAGTGAATGGTCGTCCACCAGGTAATCGAAGTCGCCCTGATGACGGAGATTCGCATCCGGGCAGTACTCTGGAACGAGAGAGAGGCCCTTCAATACCACATACCGGACGCCGGCGTCGTTGAACTTTCTGTTCAGAGAATCAAATCGGCGCGACATCTCGCCGACACGCTGCTGGTTGTCCGCGAAGCTTTGTTCGAGACGGTTCATGACCCAGGCTGGAACCGCGTCCCTCGCATTCGTGTCCTCAAGCTTTCGCAAGAAGTAGAATGCCAAGCCTGTGTCGTCCAGCCATTTCGAGGCACGCCTCCAGTCGCGCTCACGAAAGTTTCTAAGCCGCGCGTGGTCATGCTTTGCGGCGCTCGAAAAGCTTAAGAAATCGACAATTTCTTGTCCCGGCGTTCGTCTCACTGAATCGCCTCGCGGGACAGTGATGGCGACGGTGAAGACTGGGTCGAATGATCTGATCCGCGTTTGAAGTGGGAGAGGAGAATTGCGGGAGATTGGCAAGCTTCTGCGAATAGCTGTTCCTTGCCGGCTCGAGCAAAGATCGGTTTCTCAGGCTCGCCCAGGCATAGAGCCATGTTCGCCAGGCTCTCGAAGCCGCTGGCACAAAACGCCCGAGCGATCTCTTCGGCTTCCCGAGGCAGCGTTTCGATCTCAAGGGCCTCGTGCCGATCGCGAAAGCCGGCCCGCCAGCCGCGCGCATAAGCTTCCGGATGAAGATCGCTAACAAAAATGTCGGCGTGAGGTTTTGTTACTCGCGCCAGTTCGAAAACAGTCGATCGCAAATCTTCCACATGCCCTAAGGCAAACGAGCAGATCGCAAGATCGAAAACGCCGGCACGAAACGGCAGGTTATCGCAGGTCCCGCGGGCGAGCCGCCCGGTGATGCAACTCTTTTTCGCTGCGACACGCAGCATTGCGATTGAGCAATCAATTCCGACGCCAAACTCTCCGCCTTGCCGCATGAGCGTCTCCAGCCACCGGCCGGTGCCGCACGCCAGATCGAGGATGTGCTTGCTGTGGAGGTCTGTGAGCAGAGGCAAGAGCTGACGTTGTTCGCGCGCCAGGAGCGGGTTCGGGGCATGGTCGTAGGTAGGAGCCCAACGCTCATAGCCCTCGGCCACAGAAACCGATACCTGTGCACCCGTGTTCACAGGCTTTCGGCCTTGGGCTTTCTCAGTTCGATCGCTTGCTGCATCCATTTCAGTTCCCAGGGTGCCCCGTAAACTCCGAGGCGATAGCGCCAACTGCTCATGGCCTGCAGCGCCAATCGACCCCAATTCGGCAGGCGAATGTCCTGAATCGTCGGCCAGCGAGACGAAACCACCAGCTCAAAATTGTCGATCAATTGTTTAGTAGTGGGCCGAAGCCACGGCGTTTGCGGATCTTTCTGCGTGGCGAAACGCTGCCAGTGCTCTGTGGCCCATTCATCCGGCGTAGTCGGGAAACTGACTTTGTCTTCCACCTCGCCGTACATACGAGCGCGTTGGGGCACCGGTGTGTAGTGCTCGACAATGATCTCGGCATCTGGATTCAGGCGCTTCAGCTGTCTGATAAATCCGATGCATTCGCGGGTGTCCCCTTCGGGATCTTTTGGATTTCCGAAAATGATGGAGAACTCGGGAACAATGCCAAACTGCCGTATGCGCGAAGCCAGAGCCAGCGTGTCTTCGGCGCGGAGATCCTTATTCATCTCCTTGAGAACTTCATTGGAGCCGGATTCGGCGCCGAAAAAGATCATAGTGCAGCCGGCGCGCCGCAATGCCTCCAAGGTAGCGTCCGAATATTTCATCATGACGTCGGATCGTCCTTCGCACCACCAGCGCAGATTGAGAGGTGCAAGCCGGTCGGCCAGTTCGCGGGTGTGATCTTCCCGGAGGAAAAAGTTGTTGTCGTAGAACTGGACGGCATCGACTCCGTAGGTCCGCACCAGATGCCGCAGCATGGCCTCAGTGCGGGACGGCGATTCCATTTTTTCCCGGCTTCCGGAAAATGTGACCACGCCGCAGAAATTGCAACGATAGGGGCAGCCAATACTCGCCTGATGAACCGCGGTACGCCGGCCTAAAAACGTCGGAAGCAGGTATTTTTCCACCGGAAGGCGATGATAGGGATACCACGGGAAATCGTTGAGGCTGCCCATTGGGCGCTCAGGATTATGGCGTGGCGTCCCGTCTGCAGTCTTATAGGAGAGTCCGGGGATGTCTTTGAGATCGCGATGGCCGCGAATGGCATCGAGCAGTTCCAGAAAAATCTTTTCTCCCTGGCCGCGAACGGCATAATCCACGTAATCTGCGTTGAGCGCGGCGGCCGTGTAGTTGGAGGCGAAATAGCCGCCCCATACAATCGGAAGCTTGGGAAACTGCGCACGAATTTCCCGGCAGCTTGCCACCGCGCCAACCGTCTGCGGACCTGGCATCACGGTCACGGCCAGGAGCTCAGTCGGGTGCTCCTTGATGATCGTGATCAGACTTTCCGTGGGATTTGGATCCAGGTTGCCATCGACGATGGCGTAGTCTTCTTTGCCCTCCACCACCGCCGCGATCGCAAGAATGGACAACGGGAAACGCCGGTTGCGTGGCTTTGTCGCTTTGGGATTATAGAAAAGTATCATTCTCGAACTACTCGTGCTTGAATCGCAAAGTCCGGCTCGGCTGACAGCCTGTAAGAGCAATCCAGTACGCACGACGCTAACAACCGCAGGGTTCCGACTTGTCTCCAATTTGTCAAAGTTCTGCAATTTTAAGATTGATGAATTTCGGTCGAATCAGTTCTCGAAACGCGGGCTCCAGAGCCGTCCAGAAGTGACACAAAATTGACAATCTGCTGACAAGTCTACGGGGCGTGGCGACCTAGAGTTCTGTTACGAACTCTCGAAAGCGAACGCGATTTGCGTAAACCCAACAAAGTCGTGTTGTTCTATCCGCCGTATGACGGACCGCCTTTGGGAGCGCCGCTTTCGCTGCTCTGCCTGGCATCCCCGTTATTGCAGGCTGGGTTTGAAGTCAAGGTCGTCGACAACCTGATTCACCCGGATTACGAACAAGCGATTCTTCGCGAGACCGAGGACGCGCTCTGCTTAGGTATTTCGGTGTTGACCGGGCCACATATCGGGGCGGCGGTTCGCGTCTCCCGAGCGGTTAAGAAGTTACGTCCGCACCTTCCGATCATCTTTGGCGGTTGGCACGCCAGCTTAGCGACTCAGCAAACGCTGGATGAATCGTTTGTGGACGCAGTGGTGCGAGGCCAAGGCGAGCTAACCCTGCTCGAATTGGCTCAGCGAATCGCCGATGGGCAGGATTGGAATGGCGTGCGCGGCCTCTCATTCAAGGACAGGAACGGGAAAATCATTCACGAGCCGGAAAGGCCGGTGGCGAACGTCAATGACCTGCCGGCGCCTGCGTATCATCTCGCGGATCCAGGAATCTACGCTGCCATATCGGGCACGCGGCAACTCGCCTACACCAGCAGCGTGGGTTGCCCTTACCAGTGCAATTACTGTACCGACCAGGTTTTCTACAAACGCCGCTTCAACGCCTATCGCGTGGAACGCGTGGTCGACGAACTGGGCGAATCTGGTTCCTCGCTACAACATCGAGCACGTTCCTTTCTTCGATTCCAATTTCCTGGTCGACCGGAAACGTGCCGTGGCCATTGCAAAGGGAATCGTGGAAAGTGGCGTCAAGTTTCAGTGGGACTTCCAGACTTCGACCGACTTCCTCGCCCTGATGAGCGAGGAGGATGTGCGTCTGCTTGCGGAAAGCGGTGTGCACCACATCGGATTCGGAACCGAGTCCGCCTCGCAGGAAGTTCTGACGCTGATGAACAAACGTTTTCAGCATGTGGATCAAATGGTGGAGACGGCGCGCAAGACTCATCTAGCCGGCATTCATGTCGTGTTCAACATAATTCTCGGGTACCCCGGAGAGACCGAAGCCCATCGGCAGCAAACGTTTCGCATCATGAGCGATATTGCAAGGGAGTATTCGAACGTCACTTTTTCGCCGAACATTTTTACTCCGTATCCTGGAATTCCGATCTGGCCGCAGCTGAAAGAAATGGGAGTTCGCGAGCCCCAGTCGCTGGAAGAGTGGGAGACGCTGGCGCTGGGTACGAATGTTCTGCCCTGGTTGCGTGGGGAAGATCTGCGCAGGCTGCGACGCAGCCTGGAATATTTCCTTCTGAATAATCAGATTCGAAAAGTGACGAAAAAACTTCCGTGGGGACGGCGCGGTGTCCGGCGTCTTCTGGGAGCGCCTGTCCGTTGGCGAATTGGAAAAAGCCGGTACTCGTTTCCATGGGAGTTGTGGTTGTCGCGGGCCGCAGAGAAAGTGATCACTCGACGGTCTCTGTTGACCGGGCAACCTCTGGCGGAGCGGACGCAGGAAGTGTGTTGATTGACACTAGCGACTGTGAGGCGAACTGACGTGACTGATGTTTTATTGACTCATTCGTATCACCTGTACTACGACCGCAAACAGACGCGGAAAATGCAGCCTTATCCGCCGCTCGGCACGCTGTACGCCGCCGGACTGCTGCGCAGCGCGGGTCTCTCGGTAACCGTGTTCGATACGATGCTGAACGATCCGGAGGCAGGATTTCAGTCCGCTCTAGATCTCCATCGGCCGCGAATCGTTGTGGTTTTCGAAGACAACTTTAACTTCCTCTCCAAGATGTGCCTGACCCGAATGCGGGAAGTCGCTTATCAGATTCTTGAGGCGTCTCAACGGGCGGGAGCTACGGTGCTGGTGAACGGTTCGGATGCCTCCGATCACGCCCAGGATTATTTGCAGCGAGGCTTCCGTTGCGTGCTGCTTGGCGAAGCCGAAGCGACATTGCTGGAAACGGTCTCGCATCTTCTGAAGAAACAGCTTCCAAAGAAACAGCTTTAAGGAGGAAGAAGAATCCCTGGAGCACATCCCCGGCCTTGCATATCTCCATAAAGACACTGGAGAGCTGGTGAGAACAGGGCGGCGCGAACTAATGCGCGATCTGGATCAGCTGCCGTTTCCGTCTCGCGACCTGGTTGACACGAACCAGTATCGGGACGCGTGGAAGGCCGCGCACGGATATTTTTCTCTGAACATCGTGGCCAGCCGGGGTTGTCCCTACCGTTGCAACTGGTGCGCGAAGCCGATCTATGGGGACTCGTTCTCCATGCGCTCCGCGGCATCGGTCGCCGAAGAGATGCGGCAATTGAAGTACGACTTCGGAGCGGATCACCTCTGGTTTGCGGATGACATTTTTGGACTGCGGCCGAAGTGGGTTCGCGAGCTCGCGGCAGAAGTGGAGAGATTAGACGCGGCAATCCCTTTCAAAATGCAATCTCGCGTGGACTTGATGACGGCCGATAACGTGCGCTCCCTGCGCCGCGCGGGTTGCGCGGAAGTTTGGATGGGCGTCGAGTCTGGTTCTCAAAAGATTTTGGATGCCATGGACAAAGGCACGCGGGTGGACCAGGTTGCCAGGGCCCGCGAAAATCTGCGGCACGAAGGGATTCGGGCCTGCTACTTCCTGCAATTCGGATATACCAGCGAAACCTGGCAAGACATTCAAGACACCATCAAACTGGTTCGAGACACACGGCCCGACGACATCGGAGTCTCGGTTTCGTATCCCCTGCCCGGAACCAAGTTCTTCGATCGCGTGCAGGCGCAACTCGGGCGACAAGACGAACTGGTCCGACAGCGAGGACATGGCGATGATGTTCCAGGGCGCGTACACCAACGAGTTTTATCGCGCTCTGCACGACGCTTTGCACGCCCAGGTTGATTCCTGGAACTCTACGGTACAAGGCGGCCAGCAAGGGCAGCCGACTCACGGTGATCCTGACGACCTGTGGCGGCGCGTGATGCGACTGGAAAAAACCTGCCGGAATCCGAAACCCACGGTGTTAAACAGTTTTGCCGGGCACCAGTTGGTACAGTTGCAAGCGCCGGTTTATGCCACCAGCTTCGAAGAACTGCTGAACGTTCTTGGCAGCTGATATCGCTCATGCACATGATTTAAAGACATGGACATACTTCTCACTCACGGGTATTTCCTTTACGAAGATCCCAAGGAACTTCAGATCATGAAGCCCTATCCGCCGTTAGGGATCCTGTATATCTGCTCGCATTTGCGCGAGAAGGGCCTGAGTGCGGAAGTATTCGATTCCACGTTTTCATCGCGTCAAGAGTTGTGGGACCTGCTACGGAAAGGTCCGCCGTCCGTTATCGGCGTCTACGCAAACTTGATGACGCGATCCAACGTGGTCGAAATTCTTCGGATGGCGAAGGAATGTGGTTGGCGGACACTAGTCGGCGGTCCGGAACCGGGCGCGTATGTTCACGAATACCTGGCAGCCGGGGCCGACGTGGTGGTCATCGGCGAGGGAGAAATTACGCTGGAAGAATTGGTGCCGGCGCTGCACTCGAACGCGTCCGACAAGTTACACGACATTGCCGGAATTGCGTTTTTGGCTCCGAACGGCTCAATAGTCCGGACGAAACCACGAGAGCAGATCAAGGACATCAACGCGCAGCCCTGGCCCGCTCGGGAATCGATCGACATGGCGCGTTATGTCGAAGTGTGGCGCCAGCACCACGGCATGGGCTCCGTTTCTCTCATCACCGCGCGCGGCTGTCCTTATCATTGCCGCTGGTGCAGCCACGAAGTCTTTGGAAAAACGCATCGCCGCAGGAGTCCCGCGTCTGTAGCCGATGAACTTGAATGGTTGATCGGCCGCTACCAGCCGCAAATGGCATGGATGGCGGACGATGTTTTTACCATTCATCACGGTTGGTTGTTTCAATATGCGGCCGAGTTAAAACGTCGCGGCGTGAAATTGCCGTTTGAATGTATTTCCCGAGCCGACCGTCTGAATCTTAAAGTCGTGGAAACGCTTGCCGACATGGGCTGCTTCCGCGTCTGGATCGGTTCCGAGAGTGGCTCGCAAAGAATCCTCGATGCGATGGAACGCGGCGTCACTGTAGAAGAGGTGCAAACCGCGGTAGCATTGTGCCGATCGGCGGGAATTCAAACTGGAATGTTCCTGATGTGGGGATACGAAGGTGAAGAACTCTCGGACATTGAAGCCACGGTCGAACACGTAAAGAAAACCGACCCCGATATTTTCTTCACTACGGTTGCATATCCCATCAAAGGCACGCCCTATTTCTCTGAGGTAGCAGAGCGCGTGGAGAGCGCCAAACCCTGGAGTGAGAGTTCTGACCGCGAGTTTCGCGTTCGCAATCGCCACTCGCGCCAGTTCTACCGGTTTGCAGACAAGCTGCTCCGAAGTGAAGTAGAGCTCAGCCGCTTACGGCAGAAGGCTGACGCGAACGATGCTTCGCTCGCGCAATTGCAAGGCGGAATTGCCGAGGCCCGCGCTGGCCTGCAGGCGACGATCTCCGAAGTTGAGGTTTGACGAATGTCTGTCGCCCAGCAACAACTCCACGCTGCTCCGTTTGATGCCCTGGCTGCTCGCTACGACGAAACCTTCACCTCGTCGAAGATCGGCCAGGCTCAGCGCACGGCGGTGTGGAAGGAACTGGCGAAGGCGTTCAATCCCGGAGACCTGACGCTCGAAATAGGATGCGGAACCGGGGTAGACGCGTGCTTCCTGGCGGGACGAGCGGTTCGCGTTATCGCCTGCGACAGTTCGTCTCAGATGATTGATGTCACGATGCGCAGGGTCCAAGAAAAGGGACTGCAGAAACTTGTGACGCCGGTGGTGCTCCGCGCCGAAGACATCTCCACGCTATCAGGGACTCTGTCAGGAAAAGAATTGTTCGACGGAGCCTTCTCCAACTTTGGCGTACTGAATTGTGTCGGGGATCTCCGACGCCTGGCTGTCGACCTCGCCGCGCTGCTCAAGCCTGGCGCAACCGCGTTGCTCTGCTGGATGGGCCCCTGCTGCATGTGGGAAATGGTCTGGTATCTCACCCGGGGACAGCCGGCCAAAGCGTTCCGGCGATTGCACCGGGATGGAGTCAGCGCCAAACTTGCGGATGGAGCCTTCGTGCGAGTTCGTTATCCGTCCGTGAGTTTACTGTCGCGAACGTTTGCGCCAGAATTTCGGCTCAAAGCCGTCAAAGGCATTGGGATTGCCGTACCTCCCAGCTACGTTGAACTCTGGGCCCAGCGTCATCCCCGTTTGTTCAAGCTTTGTGAACGGGCTGATTCGGTGATGGGGCGGGTTCCCGGCATCCGGTTGCTCGCGGATCACGTGTTGGTGCGATTGCAGCGCGCCGACACGGCTTCAGTGTGATTGACCAATGAGCACTCTGGTCTCCATCACGGATTCTAGCGACTCGGCTGCTCTGGCGGCCCACCAAATTCATGCGCTGCCGGTCGTGGTCATATTCCCGCACAATCAGTGCAACTGCCGTTGCGTGATGTGCGACATCTGGCGAATTCGTGAGGCTAAAGAAATTACTCCTGACGATCTCGAACAACACCTAAGTTCATTTCGACAACTGCGTGTCCGCTGGTTTGTGTTTTCCGGCGGTGAGCCGCAGTTGAACGAGAAGTGGAGTTGCCTGGCGCAGATGCTTCGTTCCACGGGAAGCCGGGTTAGCTTGCTCACAGCTGGCTTGTTGTTGAAATCTCAAGCGCAGGCGATCACTGACAGCGTCGACGACGTCATCGTCTCTCTCGATGGCCCGCCCGCGGTTCACAACAGCATTCGCCGCGTTCCCGATGCGTTTAAGCAGTTGGCGGAGGGGGTTACGGCCTTACACAATCTCCGTCCTGAGATGCAGGTTGGGGCGCGCTGCACCGTGCAAAAAGCAAATCATCATGCGCTGCGCGCGGTCGTGACATCGGCGAAGCAGATTGGATTGAACTCGGTTTCATTCCTGGCGGCCGACCTGACTTCCGAAGCGTTCAACCGCTCCGAAGGGTGGAGACCCGAGCGCATCGACCGAGTCGCTTTGATTTCCGAGGAGATTGACACACTAGAGCTAGAGATCGAACGGCTCATCGACGAATGGCGAGCCCAGCCGGAGTCTCAATTTGTGGTTGAAAGCCCAGACAAATTACGGCGCATTGTTCAACATTTCCGCGCCCACGTTGGGCAGACCGACAATGTTGCGCCACGCTGCAATGCCCCCTGGGTCTCGGCCGTCATCGAAGCTTCGGGGGACGTCCGGCCGTGTTTTTTCCATCCGGTGCTGGGAAACATTCACCGCCAGCCGTTGCCGGACATCATCAACGGTCCGAAAGCGTTGGAGTTTCGATCGAGTCTGGATGTTGCGCACAACGAAATCTGTCGAAGGTGCGTCTGTTCGTTGTACATTCCGCGACAGGACGCGCCCGCGAGTCAATGAGCGTGCCTTCGTGAGCTTCTTTATCAAACGGGATACCGCCGATTACTGTTTAAAAGTGAAGTCCAATGTTTTCGCTTCACCAGCTCCGATCGTTACCTTCTGAGTTTGAGTACCCAGCTTCTCCTGCCATGCTGTAATCGTGTATGTGCCCGGCGGCAGGTCCTTCAGGTCGAAGCTGCCATTCTTGTCCGTCACCGCAAAATATGGATGTTTGAAAACCGCGATGTAGCCCCGCATCCAGGGATGTACGTTGCACTTCACCGGGATGGCGATTTCCTCGCGCGCGAATGTCTGCTCGAGGGGGGTTCCATGAGGCTGAGTCATGTTCCACTCTCGGTTGTTGGCTGGACTGGGATGGATGTTGTGGGTGGTCTCGTCGCTATTCACCACATCGAGCTTCTGATTGGCTTGCATGGCCAGCACGTGGGGCTTGTACTGGCAACCCTTCTGCTCGAAGACAGCCGGCTGCTGCGGGGGTTGAAAGGTGCGGGCGCCGAGTCCGTCGGAAACATAGACGACCACATTGGCCAGGCCGCCGTCAGCGTCGACAACGATGTCCTCCGTGGTGGCCGGCGTCGAGTGGGTCTTGGCGCAAAGTGGATCTTGCGACATGTCGATGCGCGAAGGCTTGGGCGCGGTGCCTTCGAACTTCACTGCACCCTTTAACGAAGGGGACGAATCCGCAGGACCGGCGGACATTCGAACCGACAAGGCAACAGTGGCAACCGCGATCATGAATAGGTAGAAGTTCTTTTTCACTAAACACCGACTTTCCGCCCTCGCAATACCAAGGGCTGCTGTATGTAGTAGAAAGCAGCGCATCACCAAGCGCTACGTAGGAAGGGCGCCATGCGGACCAACGAGATGTTTCAGTTCACTGTCTGTATGGAGTCATTTTTCCCTGCTGAATGTGTCTTGGATGAACTCAAGGTTCGGATGTAGTGAATTACGTCCCACCTCTGGTCCGGAGTCATTGCGGCCGCGAACGATGGCATCGGAGTACCGTCGAGGCCAGTGAGCAAGTCGCGGAACATATCTCGATTCGTCTCCCCGCATTTGAAGCGCGTTCCACTGGTAAAGTCGAAAGGTGTAATGGGATTGCCCTGGTTGTCGGTAAGTGAAGCTACCGACGGGCCATGGCCGCGCCCGTCTTTGCCATGACAGGACCAGCAATTCATGCTCTGGAAGAGTTCCGCTCCGCGCTTCACGCTCTCAGGAGAACTGGTAGGTTCAGCCGGTATGGGCACGGGTTCGCCGGGCTTCTCTTCCTGGAACGCGGAAGAAAAGGTTTTTATATACGCAACCAGGTCGGCACGCTCCTGTCGCAGCAGCGGCTTCCATGACGGCATCCCGCTGGCGTGTATTCCCCGGGTGATGGTGTCGTAGAGATCACTATCGAGAGGCAGGCTTCCGCTGGCGGTGGATCGGCATTTGAATACTGCCTTGGTGAAGTCCCGAGGCTTCGGAACGAGATAGGGGGCGCTCTCTCCGCGGCCATCGCCGTCTGGTCCATGACAGAAGACGCAGTAGCGCACGTACAGCGCTTTTCCGCGTTTCGCGTTCCCCACCAGTTTTCCAATATGGCTATCCTGCGCGGCACTGGTGATGCACCACAACATGCAGCCCAGTATCACAGCCGTACGAGTTGTCTTGGTTTTCCTGCGCACAGCGGTGACCTCCTCAGAAATCGAAATCGAAACCCATCAGAAAACTGTTGCGGATGTCGTCTTTACCCGACAGAGGTGCAGTGCCGGCGTTGATGATGCGGGAGTATTCCTGGGTCCACGCCAGGCCGGCACGCGGACTCATGATGGGATACCAGCGATACCCGACCGTCCAGGTGTCGAGATTCCCCAAATTGCCTCGAATGTTCGGATTTGCCTCTCGCGACACGCGATTGAGTTCGTATTTGCCGATGGCGATCCATCGCGGCGTGGGATTGTAATGGCCCTCGACAAAACCGCCATTCCATACCGGAGCTACCGCCCCCACCGGCAACCTCGCCGGTTGGTTGGAGGGTACACAATTGCCTAGAAATACATTGTCGTATCCGTGCAGATAGAACGTATAGAAGTCAAATTTATTGACGTACCAATGCCCGTACGCTCCGAGCCGGTAAAAGCTGCGATTTCCCGTGCCCGTCCCCGGAATAGGATTTCCGCCGTTGGTCTGGAAGTAGGTCGGTGACTCGCCGAAATATCCATACACCCCGACCTGCTGCCTGCCAAACCAGGGCGCCTCGAACGACTGGTTGAAATTCGCGTAGATGTCATAAGCCTGATTTGACGGCAGGCCGGTCGAGCCATTGCTGTCGCTGACTACCGCGACTGAATATCGAGTGTTGTCGTTGTCGGAATGCCCCAGCAACTCAACGCCAAGTTGAGGAAGGCCGATCCCGGCAAAAAAATTATTGTCCCCCGGCGGAGTAAAGAAATAGTTGTAGTAGAGGCCCCCCGTATTATTGGTGACGAGCGAGCGCTCCTGGGAGATGGGCTCATCCAATTCGAACTTGCCAAGCTTCAGGTTCAGCCAATGAGATCCCGCAAGATTGTCCAAGCGCGCCCACGCTTGTTCGAGCGTGATGTTGTTGTTTCCGATAAAGGGCTGGATAAAGAACGAAATGTTCTTGTAGAGGGTGCCGGCAGTGATAAGGTCAACCCCTCCCAAATCGAACCCTGACGTAGTCACCACAGACTCGAACTGACCGCTGGCAGCGTTTCCTGGAACTAAGTCGATCGCTTGCCGGTTATTGCTTTCCCGGTGCCAGACCGGAGTGGTGCGAAACATGATTGGCCAATAGGAGGGATCCTGATAAACCGGTGCGTCCCGGCCGTTGCCCAATTGATATCCATTGTCTTTAAAGGTCTGGCCGAAATTGTTGAGCATGGGCCAGGCCTCATGGCAGGCGGAGCATGGGAGACCGTATTTGCGTGCGAAGGCAGGAATCCCATGCGCCATCGGAGCGCACGCACAGAGCGTCGCCAGAATTAACCACTGCATCGCCATTTTCTTCGTAGTTCTGATTCCCATTTCTTCTCCGATGCCCCTTACTCAGCAGGATCTACAAGAGGACGCAATTCTTCGAGCGGAACAAACTTGTAGCCCATTCCCTGGACGGTCCGTATGAAGACGGGACGGTCAGGATTGGCTTCGATCTTCTGTCGCAGTTTTGCAATGCAGTTGTCCACGGTGCGGTAACTGGAGCGCTTTCGTTTCGGCCACGCGGAACCGATGAGCTTCTGGCGCGAAATGACAACCCGTGGTCGGGAAACTAAAAACTTCAGCACTTTGAACTCCAGAAGCGTCAGGCGGACAGTCTGATCGCCGCGAGAGAGTTCCATGGTCCGGAAATCCAGAGAGAACTCGCCAAACTGCGCCCCCTGACTCTTTCTCCGGAATTGAAGATCGGTCATACTCGGGCTTGCGGTTTCGAGGAATCAACGTCGTTGAACAACTTAACGTTCGCGCCCTGCCGGGCTTGTCATGGAATCGTCACATTCTTGTCAAATTCGTGAACCTGGGGATAGCCGCTCGAATTCGGAGAGGCCGTGGTTCTTTTTAAGCAGTCGAAGGAAGGACGTTGTGACGGGAGCGAGCGGCTATCAAATCGTTGAGCCAGTGCTTCACACGAACCTTGCAGCGCTAAGACGCTCGTGGCGCAATCTGACCGCAGCATGCGCGATGTACTGAAGACTTAAGAAATAGGTGTACAATCGCGCCGTCCTTTCCGCTAAAGAAGAACTACTTGGACTATAGCCATGAACATGAATAAGAGGACCTTTATCAGGCTCTTCGCTGCGTTGATGGCAAGCCCCGTCATTTCACCTCTGGTGACGTGGGCGTCCGGTGACAAACTAAAAAACTGGGCGGGCAATCTGGAATACGGCACTGACCGCTTGTACTCCGCCAAGTCCGTCGATGAGGTCCGAAGCTACGTTCGGAAGCAAAACAAATTAAAAGTACTGGGCACTCGCCACTGCTTCAACAACATCGCAGACAGCAAGCACAGCCTCCTGTCATTGAAGTCGATGGACGAGGTGGTTGCGCTGGATTCCGACGCGCACACGGTGACCATCAACGCCGGCATGACCTATGGACAACTCTGCCCGTACCTTGATGGCAAGGGCTTTGCGCTGCACAACCTGGCCTCATTGCCCCATATTTCCGTGGCTGGCGCGTGCAGCACCGCAACCCATGGGTCTGGCGAAAAGAATGGAAATCTCTCGACCGCGGTTTCGGCACTTGAAATGGTCACGGCCGCGGGCGAAGTGGTGAAGCTGTCGCGCCAGCAAGACGGGGAGAAGTTACGCGGAGCCGTGGTGGGGCTCGGTGCGCTCGGCGTCATCACCAAGGTCACACTCGATATTCAGCCGACTTACACGATGCGGCAGTACGTCTACGAAAACCTGCCGCTCTCTGCAATGAAAGAGCACTTTGACGCGATCGAATCCAGCGCGTATAGCGTCAGTCTTTTTACCGACTGGCAAAACCAGCGCATTAACGAAGTTTGGATCAAAAGTCGCGAGGAAAAGGGGCAAGCATTTGATGCAACCCCGGAATTCTTCGGCGCGAAACGAGCAACAAAGAATCTTCACCCCATCGCGGAACTTTCCGCCGAGAACTGTACGGAGCAGATGGGCGTGCCTGGACCCTGGTACGAACGATTGCCGCATTTTCGCATGGGCTTCACACCGAGCGCGGGTAAAGAGTTGCAATCGGAGTACTTCGTGCCGCGTGAGCATGCGGTGGAAGCAATTCTCGCGGTCGAACGATTGCGTGACCAAGTCAGTCCGCACTTAATGATTTCGGAAATCCGCGCGATTGCCGCCGATCATTTATGGATGAGCCCGTGTTACGAACAGTCCTGTGTGACCATCCACTTTACCTGGAAGCCGGACTGGCCGGCGGTCAGCAAACTGTTGCCCGTGATTGAAAAAGAATTAGCCCCATTCCATGCCAGGCCGCACTGGGGAAAACTTTTTACCACCACTCCGAAGGAGCTGAAATCCATTTATAAAAAGTTGCCCGACTTTATTCAATTGAGCAAGACTTACGATCCGCAGGGCAAATTCCGCAATCAGTTTCTGGACACGAACATTTTCAGCTAGGGAGCAAACATGAGGGCGCTTTTGCTCTCGAGCTATCGTCACCTGGAAATCGCGGACATGCCTCCCCCGGTACCAGGCCCGGACGACGTGCTGGTGCGCGTCGCGGCCTGCGGCATCTGCGGCAGCGACGTGCATGGCTATGATGGATCCTCGGGCCGTCGCATACCACCCATTGTGATGGGGCATGAGGCGGCGGGAACGGTAAGCGCCATGGGCGCGAGAGTAAGAAACTTTTCCGTGGGCGACAGGGTAACTTTCGATTCCACCATTTCTTGTGGCGCCTGCGACTATTGCGTTCGCGGAGAAATCAATCTCTGCGATAACCGCAGAGTGCTTGGCGTCTCGTGCGCAGACTATCGCTGCGCCGGAGCCTTCGCCGAATACGTGGTTGTTCCGCAGCACATCGTCCACCGCTTGCCTGAGAGCTTATCGTTCTCCGAGGCGGCGATGCTCGAGGCTGTGTCCGTGGCGCTCCATGCCGTTTCGCTTTCGAAAATTGCTCCCGGGCAGACGGCACTGGTTCTCGGTACCGGAATGATTGGACTGCTGACGCTGCAGGCGCTTCGCGTTGCCGGCTGCTCGCAGGTTTTTGTCGCAGATGTCGATCCCTCCCGACTGAAGCTTGCAACCGGCTTGGGAGCGAGCGCCGCTCTACTGAGCACGGAAGCGGAGTTGATTTCGCAGATCTCTGATCTCACCCATGGACGCGGCGTTGATGTTGCACTGGAAGCGGTCGGCATCCATGAAACGGTTCGGACGGCGATCGATTGCGTTCGCAAGGGAGGTGCCGTTACGCTGGTCGGCAACATTGAACCGGAAGTGAAATTGCCTCTGCAAAAGGTCGTAACACGCCAGATACGCCTGCAAGGTTCCTGCGCTTCCGCGGGAGAGTTTCCTCAAGCGATCGAATTAGTGGGCAGCGGACGAATTCAAGTCAAGCCGCTGATTACAGCCATCGCGCCACTCGAAGAGGGGCCTCGCTGGTTTGAGCGGCTCCATTCCCGCGAGCCGAACCTGATGAAGGTAGTGCTTACTCCGGGCGCGCCGGAGTGAAACGAGAAAAGTAAACAATAATAGTGAACAACAACCATGAGCGGTGAACTCTTCGATCTCAGCGGACAGGTTGCGATTGTGACCGGCGCGAGCCGGGGTCTGGGACAACACATGGCCCGAGCTCTGGCGAAAGCCGGCGCAGACTTGGTAGTGACCAGCCGCGATCCCAATCATCTCTCTGACTTCGAACGCGAGATCAAAGCCACTGGCCGGCGCGTCCTTTCGCTGGAACTTGACGTCCGCAACCTGAAGAGCATTCAGCGCATGGTGGCCGACGCCGAAGCGTTCTACGGCCGCCTCGATATTCTGGTGAACAATGCCGGCTGCAACGTGCGTAAACCCGCGCTGGATGTCACCTGGGACGACTGGAACCTTGTGCTGGACACCAACCTGCGCGGCAGTTTTTTCGTTGCTCAAGAAGTTGCGCGCCGGATGGTCCCGCGACAGTATGGGCGGATCATCAATATTGGCTCCGTCACCAGCGTCGCCGGCTATGCCGGCCTCGGTCCTTATGGCGCCAGTCGTGGAGGGATTCGCCAGTTGACCATGAGCCTGGCGGATGATTGGGGCAAGCATGGGATCACGGTAAATTGTCTTGCTCCAGGCTGGTTTTGCACGGAGCAGAACAAAGTGCTGTACCAGAATAAAGAATGGGTCGAATATCTGCGCGACCGAATCCCCGTCAAACGGCCTGGCGAGTTTCGCGATCTCGACGCCGCGGTAGTTTTTCTCGCGGCAGAATCCAGCCGGTATGTAACCGGGCAAACGCTGCTTGTGGACGGCGGTATCTCCACCGGCGCCGTCAAGGCAATGTTGGAACAAAAATAAAGCATACGCGTGTGCAAAACCCAGCCCGGGACTCAAGTGGAGTCAAAACAAGAGTGATGACAGCGGCTGAGCGCCCGCCATGGTGCCCTTCACGGAAGTGATTTAGAATCGGTGAAGCAAGAGAGTCGGGGCGTAGCGCAGCCTGGTAGCGCACCTGCCTTGGGCGCAGGGGGTCGTAGGTTCAAATCCTATCGCCCCGACCAATTTAAAAATCAATCGGTTAGCGGGGCCGCGCTCTGCTGGCATGCCGTTGCCTACGGAACAGGGGGTCGGCTGCTAGGCTGAGATGGCGGTTTCAGAGCCACGCTCAAGACGTAGCACTCAGCGTGTACTGGTTTTCCTTTGTCATCCACCTTCGCTGTTTCCAGATCAAGCGGCTGGTTACATATCGAACAGTTGAAGTGTGGCCGAGTGGCGCTCGACATAAGACACCTCGTGACTTGCTTGGGACCTGAGGGGGATTAACGCTCAGAGCTTACCAAAGAGGTTAACGATTGTCAGCATGGCGCCCTACCGATATACGAACTTTTACAAAAGCCGGGTTTCTTTCCCTAGCCGGCAGTGCGCTCTAGCTGGGCTGTAACGGGCTCAAACACGCAAGGCTTATGCCGCGACACCCTGACCGTTTGGTGTTCTGGTGAGCTTGGAGACGTAGCACTCTTCGTGAACGGCCTTCCCGTGCTCATCCACTTTACTCTCTTCAAGCGGCACGGATTCTTTGCAGATGGAACACTCGGGACGCCACTGGCCTTCGGACTGAACATGGGACATTGGATTACCTCCTGGGAGAGGACAATCCATACATTAATCTTGCTTCAGGTTCAGGTCTGAGCAATGTAGCTCGAACCCTGGAAAGAGCCACGAAGATGCTATTTTTCAACAAGCCAATAGAACGGATTCGTGAAGAACTGCTCCCATTTAACGATCGGCGGGGAAATAGGCTTTTGCACAAAAGTGAGCCCCATTGCTCATACATTAGGAACGACTAAGGCTAAGCTGACATTGTCCTCTCCCAGGAGGCACCAAATGACTCGAGTTCAGCAACGCGACCATCTATTCGAAGCTCAGTGGCGTCCGGACTGCGTTATCTGTAAAGAATCCGTGAAGCTTGAAGAGAGCAAGGCCAATGAGTATGGGCAGGCCATCCATGAAGAATGCTACGTATCCCAGTTCTTCGGAGTGCTAAGATTCACCGCCGGGACCGGGAGCGCGAGGGGGTTGTATGTGATCCGCTACCCGATCACACTGACCCCGAGGAGAAGGAAAGAATGTCTCTGAATGCGCTCGGAACCAGAGCGCCAGCACGCTGTTTCCGTCCTTGGCCCATACACGGACTAAAACTCCTATCCAAAAGCCCAGGGATGGTAGTGTGCAAAAGTGATCACTTTTGTACACTACCGTACCGAGATCTCTGGTAGACTTGTTTTTATAGTGTCCCAGTTGCCCCTAGCGTCCTAATTCTCACCTAACCGTTGGGCAAGCTTTTCAGCCAGATGCGAGTCAAGACATGGCAATTGCGGCCAGGAAAAATCGTGAGTTCGATCCCACCACCTTCCTTGCAACTATTGGTGAAGGCAGGAAGAACCTGACGGTTTCCAAGAAGCACGGGATCTTCACCCAGGGAGATGCTGCGGACTCGGTTTTCTACATTCAGAAGGGCAAAGTCAGACTCACCGTCGTCTCCAAGACCGGCAAGGAAGCGACTATCGGCATCCTGAGCGATGGAAGTTTTTTTGGGGAAGGCTCATTGGCGGGACAGGCTCTGCGCATGGGTTCGGCCGTGTCCATGACGGATTGTTCGCTGCTGCGCATCGATAAGAAAGCGATGATGAGCGCTCTTCATCGCGAGCATGCGTTCTCCGACATGTTCGTGGCCTATTTGCTGTCGCGCAATATCCGTTATGAAGAGGATTTGGTCGACCAGTTATTTAATTCCAGCGAGAAGCGACTTGCCCGCGTTCTTCTCATGCTGGCTCATTTTGGCAAGGAAGGCGTCCCGGAAACCGTGGTTCCTAAAATCAGCCAGGAGACCCTGGCGGAAATGGTCGGCACCACTCGTTCGCGAGTCAGTTTTTTCATGAACCGGTTCCGCAAGCTGGGATTCATTCACTATGCCGGCGGGGAAGAAGGCGGACTGCAGGTTCACAGTTCCCTGCTGAATGTGGTTCTACACGACTAGTGGGTTGCGTCCGCCCGGATCGCCCTTCGCCCCTTCGCCCTTCATTCGAAATTGCGCGCTAGCGAAATCCGGCGAGTTCGCCCTGCTGGCGCACAGCCCTGGCAGCCGTGATCCGGTAGTCCTGATAATCGATAGTGAAGGAGGCGTGCCCTCCCAGCCGAATATCGCTGCTGCTTCGATTGGACGAAGGAAGCCAGAAACTGCCCACTTTCGCGTAGACCTGTTCGATTTTTGTTTCTTTCGTCCAGAACGACGGATTTTTCGCGGGAGCCACTTCAATGCGCGCCACCGCGAAGTCCTGCGCATCCACCCAAATTCGGCCACGATATAAAAGCTTGTTATCGGTTCGAGGCTCGACCGAAAGAATGTAAAAGGGACCGTCGGGGGTGCTCTCGTATCCCTCCAGGGTAAATTCGTAGTTGTCCTGATTCAGGGCTACGCGACTCTGGTTCTGTTCGCTGAGCGACTCTTTCTCAGTCTGGAGAACTCGTTTGAATATTCTCTCGATAATCAGCCGGGAACCTTTTTCGGAGCGGATGGTGAAATCCTTGGTTCCGGGAAAACGGTACTTTACGTCGACAATCATCTCCGCGCTTCGGAAGCCGGGAAAGCCGCGGTATTCCAGGCGGTAGACTCGAGTTCCCTCATAGGCTTCCAGGGCGCGGGCACGTTCAAGATTTCTCTCCACCAACCGGCTTACGATTTCGTCTGCGCTTAGCAGCGGCACAGGAGTGGCGGCGGGCGGATCGAGTGGCGCGGCTGCAACTGGCATGGCTCCCCATCCGACAAGAAACGACAGGGTGCCAACCGCGAGGAAAGATATTTTCATGGTTGGATTTACCATAACGCAGACAATTGTTGAAAAGTGTTCAGTTTTGTACAGACACGGTTTTTGGTCTTTTTCGCGCCGTTGAACGCAAAAGCGCTTCGTCGACCCGTCATATTCATGAATTTATCCGGTCTGACTGTCGAAATATGAATATCTGAGAATGTTCAATTGTGACCAGAGAATCTTTAGCGTCGCAGTGACAATACACTATGCGGAAGCGACAATGCCTGCAATGCGGCGGCGATCTGGTGATGGCATTCCGTCCCAGCGAAAGCGGCCGGGGAAGTCCGATTGCGGGAATTATGGCGAAACCAAACGCGAAGTGGAGATGCAGCACCTGCGGAAATTGTTATACGGCAGAACAGCTTCGCGCAGAGAACAGGGAAAGTTCTATCGTTGTTGAGCGCACGTCGTAGTCTCGCCAGGACACCCTCTCGCACGGCTAAGAGCATTTGCAGGCTTCAATCGCGGGTGGCCAGCATTTCGACCTTCGCCAGCTCGCGGCTCATCAGATCCGTGGAAGCGGGACCTTGCCATTCGGCGGGCGGAAAGTGACGGGCGAGGCCGGGCGCAGTTACTTTGCTTTGCCGGTGGCCGCACGAGATGCAGATCGCCCCAACTTCCTGCTTCTCGGTCTCTCGTGATATTTCGTTTTCGCGCACGGCCAGCGAACCGCTTACGACAGGCCCCTGGCACTGGTCGCAACGGTAAACCGACAGGTGAAGATACTGCTTCTTCATTTTTTGGTCCTTTTGTGAGTGAAGTACCGCCTCTTTAGAGACAGGCTAGGCGTTTAACGTGGGGGCCGTCTGCTCACAATTGCTCAGTCGGTAGGCGTTCGCGGTTTCTTTAGGGTGAGCAATTGTGAACAGAACTGCGCAGCCTCAGCCTATATATACGAGGGCATGGCCGGCAACGCCAACGCCACTGTTTTGTTCATACACCGTGATCCCCGGCAGTTGACCTTATTTAATGAGAAGGGATACGGCGTGGTCACCGCAACCAGCGGTTGCGAGGGCCTGCGGCTCTTGATGACACAGACCGTGGATGCCGTGGTTCTGGAATATTATCTGGGACTGTTGGACGGCGCCATCGTGGCGGACGAAATCAAACACATACGGCCGCACCTTCCCGTGGTGATGGTAGCTGACCCGCGGGGTTTGCCTCATGAGGCGTTAAAGTCGGTGGATACGCTGGTGGATAAATCGGACGGGCCACATTTGGTGTGGGCGGCGTTGCATTTCCTGCTGACCACCAAAGCCCAGGACCGTTCCGCGCTCGGGGCTCGACCCATGCGAGAACGGCACGGCGAGATACGCCGTGGCAAGCGGGCGATGCGGTCGAACCAGATTGCAGCGAAACAGATTGCGCCGAAACAGATTGCGGCCGACCGGAGCCAGCGGGCCAGCCCATTTTCGACCGAACTTTGGAAAGACATTCTGGATGGCACTGTGCAGTTTTGAGCCCATGCGTGGACACGCGCTGCGGGCGAGTGTACGCGTAACTTCTAAGCTGTCATCCAAGCTCAAGCTGTTTTGAAAGCGCGGCCACACTCCAGGCAAGATCGTTCGTGGCGCGGGGTGACCAGCCCACAAAAGGGGCACATGCGCTGCGACGTAAAGTCGCCTGCGTGGGCTTCCATCTTCAGAAACTTCCTCAGCGAAGCGCCGACCAGGGCAGGCAGACTGCGCAGGCTGGCAAGAAGCGGATGCGGGGAGAAGGACATGTTTGCAATTCAGCGTTTCTACTCGAACCACAATGACACATCGGTTACCGGCGTTCTGTGCAAGATTGCTCGCTTTTGCCATGGAGCTTACCGATGCCGGAACGGAACTGCCCCCGGTTCGCGCCGGCAAGTGAGCAATTCAGATCAGCTATTTCTAGAGCGATAAGCCATCATAATGCTAGAGACGAGCACCTCCTCTCTCTCTTTCAGGTCCCTGAGCTAAGTCAGCCCATCTGAAGTCTTCTTCTCTTAGTTGCGCTCAAAGCTTGGTTGCGCTCAAAGGAAAAATATGAAAAGAGCAATGGCAGTGCTATTGATGGGATTCATGGGCCTGTTTGGATCGCTGGCCTGGGCAAAATCGGGCCGCGAGGATTCGGTCGACCGCCTGCAGTCGGCGGTGGAAGTTCTGCACGCGGTGATGGGGACTCCGGATAAAGGAATCCCGGAAGAAGTGTTAAACGGTTCGAAGTGCATCCTCGTAGTGCCTAACTTGATCAAAGGCGGCTTCATTTTTGGCGGCAAGCACGGACGCGGCGTGGCCTCGTGCCGCACCGCGGATGGCTGGAGCGCGCCTGCGTTTGTCAGCGTTGGCGGTGGAAGTTGGGGATTGCAGATCGGTATTGAAGATGTGGACCTGGTCATGCTGGTCATGAACGACCACGGCCTGCAGCATCTGCTATCCAGCAAGTTTGAGCTTACGGGTGAAGGTTCCGTGGCCGCCGGTCCGGTTGGACGCCATGCCTCCGCGGGAACTGATTGGAAGATGAATACTGAAGTGCTGACCTACTCACGCTCCCATGGAGTGTTCGCTGGTCTGACGCTCGAAGGTGCGGTGGTGGAGCAGGATAATGACTCTACCCGCGCCATTTACGGCAAGCACATGGAATTTCGCTCCATCCTTTCGGGCCGCGTATCGACGCCGAGAAGCGGTGAGGCGTTCGTGAGAGCGGTGTCCGAGGCAGGCCAACAAGCTCACATCGCTGAAGTGGACGAAGACAGGAAATAGAAAACAGGAAATAATTCCTTCGGCGTTCTGCTGACCGGGATCGGGCGCTGGTCCCGGTCAGAGTTCGTTCCGAGCAATTTCCCGCTGCGCAGGCGTATTCAGCTTCCGAAAAGGCGGCAAAAACATGAAGCTTCTCCTCCAAAATTTCCCCTGGTTGCAAGTGTTCTGCATCGCTTTGTTGTCTGCCTTTGCGTTCGGCCAGGCGCCGGACGCGCGTGACAGCCTTGCGGCCTGCAACGCGGGCTTGCACGCTTGTGAAGCCTCCAAAACGGTTCCCCCAAGATTGCCGGCGCCCGGCAGAGCGGAGCAAAAATCACCCGGAGCAGCGGAACTCAGCGATCGCCTGGTGGTCTGCACCAATGGCTGGGAGACCTGCGAGTTTTCCCTGTTGGCGCAAGCCGACCTGAATAGCTCCGAGCATCAGCGCAACGTGTCCGATTGCAGGAACGGTTCGCAGGCTTGCGACCGCTCGAAACTTACTTCGCAGGAGGCGATTGCGCTCGCCGTAGCGGACCACAAGCGCAATGTTTCCGACTGTACTGACGGATTCACGTCCTGCGATCATTCGCGATTGACCCCGTCCGAAGCGCACGGAGTAGTCGTCGCCGAGCATGAGCGTAACTTTTCGGATTGCAAGGATGGCTTAGGGCCGTGCGACGGCGTCAAGCTGAGTGCTTCCGAAGCGAATCAGGTGGCGGGCGCGAGGCGCCAGCAGAACGTGTCCGACTGCAGGGATGGCGTAGACTCCTGCGATTCCTCAAAGCTGACCGCGGCGGAAGCGACTGGAGTGAGGTCGGCGCAACAGCAGCGTAACCTTTCCAATTGCAGCGATGGCTGGGGCGACTGCGACCACTCCCGGCTCACGCGGCCGGAAGCTCGAGGAGTGGCGACTGCCGAGCACCAGCGGAATTTCTCCGAATGCAAGGACGGCCTCGAAACCTGCGACTATTCGGCGCTTACCGCGGCGGAAGCTGGGGCGCTAAAAAAGGCCGAACACCAGCGAAACTATGCGGCATGCTTGAAGGGCTCCGGCTACTGCGATCTCTCGCGCCTGACGCCGGCCGAAGCGACGGCGATTCCACCTGCGCGCAACGACAGCCCCCAATAGAAGCACGGATGCCCGAAAAACCTCATCTTTTTCGGTTGTAACAACGGTATTTTTTAAGAAGCTTCGACGCCTGTGCTAGCATCAATATAGGTTCAATCCACGCTTTCTGTTGAACTTGCGACGGTACGCCAAGTTCTCTTCTCCCCATACAGAGGCACCGCTTACAGAACACAGGACGAAGAGGCACTTTACTTGGCGACGGGCGACATTAAGAATCGATCGATGCTACAAAACACAAAGGCGGACGTAACGGACGACGAGGTGAACGAACTGCTTCCGCAAGACGTGCATTCCCCCCAGGACGTCGACGACATGATCAGCTCCATTGGCACGCGGGGGCTGGACGTGGTCGAAGAGCCGCATTCGCCTTACTCCGCGCTGGAGCAACGGATTTCGCGGGATAGCGACGAAGTCGAGCTGGACCTGACCCCAGGCGCCGCGGAGTCGACCAGTGATCCGGTGCGCGTATACCTGCGCGAGATGGGCGCCTCGCCCTTACTGACGCGGGAAGAGGAAGTCGAGATTGCCAAGCGCATTGAGCGCGGTCAAGTCACTTCGATGAAAGCCCTGTCGCGGTCGGCCATTGTGATCCAGCAGGTTTTGGCTATTGGCGAAGATCTAAAACGCGGCTTGCGCTCGATCAAAGACACGGTAGTCATTGATGAAGAAGAGATTACCGACGAGATTTTGCAGCAGCGTGTCGAAGAGGTTACCGGCCGCATCGACCAACTGAATAAGCATTATAAGGCGGCGTTGCGGCAGGCTGAACGTCTATCGACGCTGTCGGCGAAGAAGAAGCCTCGCGAATACCGCCGTTGCCGCGGACATTTAAGCCGCGAGATGGTCCGGATATCGCTGATCATCCGGAATCTTGGCCTGAACCACGCAGAGCGCAAGCGTTTGATCGAGCGGGTGAATAAGACCATCGAACTCATGCGCTCGCTGGAACGCGAGGTGATTAGCCTGGAAGCTAAGGTCAAGGCGACTCGCAGCGAGGAACTCAAGAAGACTTACCATTCGGCGCAGCGCCAGCATCGCGCGGAAATAAAGAGGCTCGAGGAAGAAGCGGGAATGACGTTCTCGGATCTGCAACGCACGCAGCGCCGGATGATTCAGGGCGACATGAATGCCGAGCAGGCCAAGCGCGAGCTGATCGAGGCCAACCTGCGCCTGGTGGTTTCGATCGCCAAAAAGTACGGCAATCGCGGGTTGCAGTTCCTCGACTTGATTCAGGAAGGCAATGTCGGCTTGATGAAAGCTGTCGATAAGTTCGAATACCGGCGCGGCTACAAGTTTTCCACCTACGCCACCTGGTGGATACGTCAGGCCATCAGCCGGGCAATCGCCGATCAGGCGCGTACCATCCGGCTACCGGTACACATGATCGAAGTCGTGAACAAGCTGATTCGCACGTCGCGGCAACTGGTGCAGGCCTCGGGTCATGAGCCGACGTCTGCGGAAATTGCCAAGCAGATGGACATCCCCGAAGCCATGGTGCGCAAAGTGCGAAAGATCATGCGCGTGCCGATTTCGCTGGAGACTCCGATTGGCGAAGAGGGCGATTCGCATCTCGGCGACCTAATCGAGGATCGCACCAAGATGTCTCCTGCCGAAGCAGTTTTGAACGTGAATCTGAAGGAACGCACCGCGCACGTGCTGCGCACGCTCAGTCCGCGCGAAGAGAAAATCATCCGTATGCGCTTTGGCATGGATGATGGTTCCGAACATACGCTGGAAGAAGTTGGCCAGTCATTCGACGTAACCCGGGAACGCATTCGCCAGATCGAAGCCAAAGCCCTGCGCAAACTGCGCCATCCCTCCCGCTCGGGGAAACTGCGTTCGCTTCTCGACGACGTAGAAAAATGAGTCCGGGGCGACGGGCTAGCGATCGAGCAGCACGCACATGTCGTTGCCGACGGCGCAGGCTCTCACGTATCGCGCTTTGCCTATAGTTCCCGCGCCATTCGGCCCCATCTCGTAATAAACCTTCGCGTCTGGCGGAAAGCGCTTCAGGGCTTCGGCTAAGTCTTTAACGGTCCACACGATTTCAGCCATTGTCTTTTCCTTCTAATTGCACGGCGTCGGCCGACCGCGAAGTGCGGGGAAATTATTGCGCCGCTCCCGCGGCAACCACCGGCGCCGGACTGATGAGCTTGAGTTGGTCGAGGGCGGCCAGCACATTGCGCCAGCGCACGGCATCGCTCTTCGTACTGTTGGGAGCGGAAAGATCGGAATAAAAATCCAGCAGGTTCGCGCGCAGTTCCGGCGAGGTCAGGTTAAATTTCCGGTCGGAAAGCTGGGACAGCAACTTCGCGTAGGTGTCATCGGTCAGCGTATATTCCGCCGCCTTGGTCATGTTGCCGGTGTCGAAATCGCGATTGGGAAGAGTGAGCGAATCCGTGCCTACCGCTATGAGATATGCCCGATATTGATCGACGGTCGTGTTGATGCTCTTGAAATACAAATCTTCCGTTTGCGGGGTCGGGTTATTGAATGCCATGGCCTTGAACGGACCGATTTTCGGCATATAGCGCAGCAGCGTGGACAGGATACGGGTGCCGACTCCAGGCTTCACATAATCCTTGCCCCATTCCTTTTCATAATCGGACCGCGAAAGCCGGTAGAGAAATTTTCGCTTCGCGAAATTGGGAGTCTCGCTCATCAGGTCCTTCTTGTGGGTTTGCAGCGCGACCTGGGTCATTCTCGGGATCATGCGGCTGACCGAGAAACGATACGAGCCCACTGCGATATCCTCGTGGGTGAGCACGTCTTTCAATTCCATTCCATACACCACCGGGAATACACGCTCAAGCAAGGGCTTGGACACCTGGAATCCGATGAAGGCGTGGTACTGCTGCGAGGCATAACGATTCTTTGCGACCTGCACCATGTCGAAGCCAAACTCGGTTTTCAAATGCGCGGTCTTGTCTTGCGCGTATCGGACCGACTTGCCATACTTGGCCTGGAGCTTGGGATACGCGATGGCGACTGACCGGTTGACCGCGGGGTGACCGGCGACGTCGGCGGCATAATGCGACAGCGCCCCCAGCGCGAAGGCATATTCGTTGGCATTCTGGCTTTCGAGCAGGAGCTCGCGAACAAAATCTCCGCTGCGGACATAGTGCACCAGATCGCTGAACTCCCTGCTTCCGAACGGGTAGTAGCCCAGATCCTGGATGACCGCGCCTCCGTAAGCGTAGGCGTGTGCCTCGGTGAGTTGATCCGGCGTAAGCTCGGGAAAACGCTTCAGGAGCAGCGGCTGGATCTTATCCGTCCACAGCAGGTCGACAATTTCTTCGTGAGTCAGAACCGAGTACGCAGACGATCGACTGCAGGACATCAGCACCAGAAGCAGCACAGTAACGGCCCGCAGAGCCAGCATTCGCCAACTCCCGGCGTCAGCGTCTGACGAGATGGAGGTATCCCACATATTTCAAATGCGCCCGAGAACCAGAAGCACGATCACAATCACCAGAATCACGCCCACTCCTCCGGTTGGGGCATAGCCCCAATCTTTGCTGTGCCCCCAGCGGGGCAGAGCGCCCATGAGGGCTAGAATCAGGATCACGATTAAGATCGTTCCGAGCATGGCTTTCTCCTTTGGCTTTTATCGCAAGATTTGACTATTGAGACTTGATAACCACTGCAGCTCTCTCCCTGGGAATCGTTACATTGAAATGCTGATCGCAATTCCTGTCCCGGGATATCTGCGGTTGTACAAGTAGTAGCCGTTGTCGTAAGCGACGTAAACGTCGTCATTGTCGTACCAGTCATCCCCCCAAGATTCGGGCCATGGATCAACCAGGCTCAACCAGTACCCGTCGTATTGGAAGCGGGGATATCCGCCGACAACCAGGAAGGGCAGGCCGCCGATACGGAACCCGTGGCCCGACCCAAAGTATCCGCGGAAGCGGCCGTCAGGAATGCGGTAGCCGCGGTAGCCGCCGCGTTGTTGCCAGTTGCGATGATCCGTATCCCAGTGTTGTGAGCGATGCCCGTCCCATGCGCTGCGCTGAACGCGCTGTTGTTCCTGAGTGCGTTGCGGCTGATTGTTTCCGCGCCGCTGTTGCGCCTGCTGCTGTGCGGGTCGCGCTTGGCCCTGTCTGCTCTGTTGCTGATTCGGTTGCTGCCTCTGCTGTTGAGCATGCTGTTGCTGCCGATTTTGCTGCGGTTGCTGAGCCTGCTGCTGTGCCGGTCGCGCTTGTTGCTGTCTGCTCTGTTGCTGAGCGGGTTGCTGCCTTTGCTGTGGTTGAGCGTGCGGTTGCTGCCGACTTTGTTGCGGTTGTTGCTGAGCCTGCTGCTGTGCGGGTCGCGCTTGCTGCTGTCTGCTCTGTTGCTGAGCAGGTTGCGGTCTCTGCTGGGGTTGGGCGTGCGGTTGCTGCCGCTGTTGCGGCTGCTGAGTATGCTGCTGTGCGGGCTTCTGTTGCGCGGGCTGGGTCTCTTGCTGTTTGGGATGGTCCTGTTTTTCGCCTTCGTGCTGTGCATAGGCAGGGCCCGCGATTCCGAGAAGCAACGACAGCATTGTCGTGCTGATGATTCCAGTTATTTTCATAAATTTGCCTCCTCGTCCTCCAAGCCGCGCTCCGTGACTCGGTATGAGGGAGAGTCAGCTTTGGTTATAGGCTTTCGGCCGTTTTTTTTATGATCAAAACTGCTCAGCAAAAAGAGACCTGGCCGGAAATGGGAGAAGCTGTCGAAAAGAATCGGCGCGAGTCCCGTAAAGCAGACTCGCGCCGACATTAGAGGGAAGCGATCACCTTCGACCGTTTGCTCTAACGCAGACTTCCTGTGGTGGCGTTGACCGGGCTGCCGATGGCTTCCCCGGATACAACGAGTTCCACTCTGCGATTTTCCTGCCGTCCCGCCGCATTGTCGTTCGAGGAAACCGGCATGGTGTTGCCAAAGCCTCGCGCCGAAACCGAATTCCTCAAGACTCCTTCTTGCACCAGGTAGTCCCGCACCGCGCCGGCGCGATTTTCAGACAAGGTTTGATTCATCGAATCGCCGCCGACGTTATCGGTATAGCCGCCGACTTCAATGTTCAATCCCGGATAAGCCAGCAGGATGCCAGCAACCTTGGCCAGCTTCTCGCGTGCGCCCGGCTTGAGCGAATACTGTCCGGTGTCGAATAACACATCCGACATGCTGACGATGAGCCCGCGCGCGCTGTCGCGCGTCTGCAGAATCGAATTCAGCTGCTCCGACAATTTCGCGCGCATGGCGGCTTTGTCCGCATCCGCTTGTTGCGCGCTTAAATTAGCTCTTTGCGCGTCTAGGCGCGATCGGTCGGCGTCGGCCTGGGCCGCGGAAAGTGCGGTGGCTGAAGCGGCCTGGTTGTCCGCCATATCGGATCTGGCTCTGGCCGTTGCCGATTGCGCGTCGGTAGCATCGTTGCGGGCTTGAATGCTGTCTGACCTTGCATTATCAGCGTCACTTCGAGCCTGGAGGGCCGCAGATTGTGAGTTTGCCGCATCGGCGCGGGATCTATCCGCATCCGATTCTGCCTGACGTCTGCCGTTCTCGGCTCGGGCTTGATCGGATTGCGCATGTTCTTTCTGCCGGGTGGCGTCGTTCGTCTCGGCGCGCGATTGGGAGAGCGAGTCAGCAGAGGCTTGGCGTTCATTGCCCAAGCGCTCCTCGTCCATTTTCTTGACGGCGATTTCGCGCGCGTCTTCCGCGGTCTGTACGGCTTCGCGGGACACGGCGATCAGAGGCTTCCTCTCCATGTGTTTCTGGGTTGCGTCCGCGTCCACTTCGTCCATCAACTTGACTGCATGCCGATAGCTGTCGGGCGCGTAGCGCTCGGCTCCCTCGGACTCTGCAATGCGCAAGGCGTTGCGAGCTTCGAAGAATTCCAGAGGCAACCTGGTGTTCAGCACCACGGGATCGAACTTGTAGCCCGAGGGAATGTAGCCGCCTCGTTCCATCAGTTCATACTTCGCATTCACGGCCTCGGTCGTCCCCTTGGTGTCGGGACGAACTACGTTCTCCATGACGACGACGTTGCTGGGTTGCCGCACCGCGTAGTAAGGTTCCGCGGTCACGATCAGCGCGAATGCCTGAAAGTCCGTGGTCACATTCAACTTGCTTTTGGTCCCGCCGACCAGCACTTCGCCCAGGTTCGCTGCCCGGCCCTCAGGCGAAATCGCCCACAAAATGTAAGTCAGATACTCGCCTCCGAAGCTGGTGGGCCTCTGCAGGCCGGAAAATTCCGCTTCGATCTCGATGGCTCCGCGCTTGCTGTTTATCTTGGCTTCGCCGCGGGCCGAGGGCATCAGGTCGGTGCCGGCGAAGTCTAACTTCGTGGCTCCGCTGCGATGCTTATAGTTGACGGCCTGCACGCTTCGGCTGGTTACCGTGACCCGGAAGGTATACATCGGACTCGTGGATGCAACGCTCCGTTCGCTTTGGGGGGCAGCTTGAGCCAGCGCGGCCAAGCTCAACACGATGGGTAGAGTGAACAACAGCTTTCGTTTCAATTGATCTCCTTTGGCAGACGTCTGCCGTGTTACTGCTAATTTCGAGCTTGTTCTTTCGATCTTGGTCTCGCCGATATTTCGATCGGCTTTTAATCTCAGCCTTTTCCAACGTGGATGTTGGAGATGGAGTGAAAGAGCCCAAAAATATTCAGCAGCCAAAGAACCACCGCAATCACGACCACGCCATTCAAGATGGACTTGATCGAGCCCTGCATGGGGATAAAGCGATTCACCAGCCACAGCAGCACGCCTACCACGATCAGAACTTCCAGTATTTGAATTAAAGGCATGATGGTTTACCTTTCGAGTTGTGCGGAGACTGGCCACCTGGAGGCCGTTCAGTGCTGATTCGAGAAAATGGTTCGGGTCGCAGCGTGATTCCGTGGACTTCCGCGGACCACGGACGAAGAATGCCAATGAGCTGGATGGGGTCGCGCGAGTCAAATTCGCTCCGAGTCGTTGCGACCTGAGAATAAGAGCTGCGAATTGGCGGTCGCCGCTCTATCTACACACTCAGCAGAATAAAGAATGACAGGTCGAGAATTGGATGTCTGAGCAACATAGCTCACATCGGGAGACTGGCGCGTGAGGACCAAGGATAACGTCGTCAGCGCTTGCTGTGATTTCGTATTTTCGGAGCTAGCTCGAGGTCAGATGCGGTCAGGCGCCGATCGCGATGGGGTTCAGTGCGGAGTTGGCCACTGCTGAGTTCACATTTCTCTCCTGGCTTGGCGCCACAGGTGACGCAACGTACCGATAGGGCCTGTCTCAGTGTGACTTTCATTCCTTTTTTGATACCGCACTTTTCGGATAGAAGCTGGTCAATTCTAGACAGTTTTGCCAGGGAGGATGGATATTTACGGATTCTCCCGGCTTAATTCATATCGCCAAGGGAGCACGCGCCCGGGCCGCGAGGATCGCCGCAGGAACCACAGGCGCCACTCCCGGTGCCTGCGCCAGGTGGGGAGGCCGTCGAGCCCTTTGCCGAGACCGCAAAGACCGAGAGCTGCGGTTCCAGCCGGGTGGCGTGGCATTTCGGACACTCGGGCTTTTGCTTCCCGTAGAGCAGCGTTTCGAACTGATGATTACATTCTTTGCAGATGTATTCGAAGATCGGCATGGATAACTCCGGAACCTATTAGAATCAATTTATGGAGACTTCGCAAGTTCCGGATTCCCCGATTCCAGTTTCTCGGGCAAGTTCTCCGGTCCCAGATTCCGCGCCCCCAAGCTCGGCACCACCGTGGACGGCGCGGGCTTCGTTTCGGGCGCGGCGCTGGATGGCCGGGGGACACGTGCAGACTATCGCCAGCTTTCTGATGCCGCGAAAAATTCGGCCTGCCGGTGCCGGAAGAACGGCTGGTCGAGGTCGAGCCTGGGATCAAGATTCGCTGCTGGTGCTACTGGCAAGACGAAGCGCGTCGGCGGGAGGGCCTGACCCTGATCGTGGTACACGGCCTGGAAGGCTCTTCCGATTCGCAGTACATGCTGGGCGTGGCCCGCAATGGGCTGACTGCCGGAATGAACGTGGTCCTGATGAACCAGCGCAACTGCGGCGGGATGGACGCGTGCGCGCCCACGCTCTACAACTCGAGCTTGTCCGGAGATGTCGCCAGCGTGGTACGCAGCGTACTTGAGAACGACGGTGTCTCCCGCTTCGCGCTGATCGGGTTTTCCATGGGCGGAAACCTGGTGCTGAAACTGGCCGGAGAATGGGGCAGCGCAGGCCCGCCACAATTCCGGGCCGTGGCCGCAGTTTGTCCGGCAATCGATTTGGCAGCGTCGGCGGACGCGCTGCACGAGCCGAGCAACCGCATTTACGAGTATTATTTTTTGCTGCAATTGTTTCGCCGGTTGCGCACCAAGGCGCGCCTGTTTCCCGGCAAGTTCGATGTTTCGCGGCTGCGCGGTATTTCCAGCCTGCGCATGTTCGATGACCGCATCACCGCCTACTACTGCGGGTTTGCCGGCGCCGACGATTATTACGCGCGGGCCGCCGCGGCCAACGTGGTCGACCGCATCGCGGTACCCACGCTGATCATCCACGCGGCAAACGATCCCTTCATTCGCATGCAGCCGGAAACGCTGCGGCGGATTGCCGCGAACCCCAACATCACTTACGTGGAGACGAAAGACGGCGGACACTGCGCATTCCTAGGCGACCGCAACGGCGGACATAACGGCGATCCTGTCGACGACGGGCGCTGGGCTGAGGGCGAGGTCGTGGAATTCGTGAAGCGTCAATGAGGGAGATGGCGGCTCAGCGCCAGCTACAAACCAGGTTCCCAGTTCAGTACGAAATCACCTTCCATCCCGTTCTGAGCTTAACGTGCGTAGTCTAACGTTCTCAGCTTAACGTTCTTAGCTTAGCCAAGCGAGACTATGCAATCTTTTACCTACTCTGATGCTTTTTTTGTCACCGGCCCCAGCTGGCGACACGGCAGCAGGTCCCTTCCAAGTTTTTCTGTGTACTCAAGCCCACAGTAGGTGTATTGTCCGTGCGGGCACTGAATCCCCCAATCTGCCCTGCGAAGGTAGGAGAAATTTCCATGAGAGCTTTTGTGCGCTTCGTCTCGGTGTGCAGCGTGTTTCTGCTGGGCACTGCAGCAACCACTTTTTGCCAGACTCCGTCCCCGAAACTAAACCTGAAGGCCATGAAGCCGGGATACGCCCGGATGCCGAAAATCAACATCAACGCGGTGCAGTTGCCGAGTTCTTCGATTCGATTAGTACTGCCCAAAGGCGTGACGAGCACGCGAGGAATGTTCGTCAACGATGGCAATGGCGGTGGTTCACACAACCCCGCCAATCGGCACCCTGGAAACAACTCACCGAGTATCCGCGGGTTGGACACGGTACCGACATTTGTGGGCGCCTTCAACTCTACGTCGCCGTCCATCGACTTCTTTCAAAGCAGTGACGGATTCACAACTACATCGCCTTACATCATGATTGGAAACAATCCGCTGCTGGGTGGCACCACCGTGATTCCGGCTAAGATCACTACGGTTTCGGTGCAACTGCTCAATCCGGACGGCAGCGTTTTGGCCACCGTGCCTTTCGCACCGTTTGAGGATCTGACTGAGGACTCTCCCAACTTCCGCGACTCCAGTTATTCCGTGGGTCACACGCAGTTCGGGGATGCGGTGCAGCGGGCCGAATTTTATAACATGATGGATCCAAGCTGGCACACGCGGTTGAATGCGATGATCGTCAATCGCGCGACCATCCAGGTACCGGCAACCGTCCAGGTTCAATTTAACGACGGCACGATCCTCACGGTACCGGGCTACCAGACTTTCACCGCGCCGGATGGCAGCACCGTCGTAATTATGCTCGACCTGCTGTTCAACCTGCTTGATTTCAATCAGGCCGTGAATGACATCAACGGCGGCTACTTTACCACCGACGCGATCAACTACCATGCCTATCCCAACACGTACTTGTACTCTGTGATCGATGAACAGGGAGATACGAACTGCTGCATTCTCGGCTTCCACGAATACATTTTCGATCCCACGACAAACCCCGAGTCCCGCTGGATTTACGCTTATGCCAGTTGGATCTCCCCCGGTATCTTCAGCGGCGGATTTCAGGATGTGACTGGCTTGTCGCACGAGACATCCGAAGCATTAAACGATCCTTTTGGGTACAATATCGTGCCCACCTGGCAGTTCCCAGGTCAACCCGGGGTATGCCAGGCTAACCTCGAAACCGGCGATCCTGTGGAAGTGCTTTCCACTGCCACAGTGCCGATTGTTACGCGTGAAAGAAATGAAGTATATACATACCACCCCCAGACCGAGGCCTTGCTGCAATGGTTTGAGATAGGCAACCCTTCGAACGCCATCGGAGGAGCGTTCAGCTATCCGAACACCGCCGCCCTTCCGCAGGCGGCCACACCGTGTCCCTAAAGCCTCGGCCCTTTTTGAAACAGGCGTCGGTTTGCCGGCGCCTGAATTTTTTGAAGAGACTCGCTAGCTGCCTCTTCGCATGACCACATACTCTCGATTCGTCGTCGGTTCACGAGGTTCCGAGACCCGGCGAAATTCGGACGTTACCCGAGGCTAGTGGACTTTGTGGAAAGCCAATGAGTGCTCTGGGAATTCTGCGTCGACAATTTTGTTGCAAAGGAAGGAAAATTCGCGTCTGTTACTCGCCGCCTTTTTCTTCACGGCGCCTTGGTGTCTTTCCCGGCTGTCTGCTCGACCCGCTAGAGTTGTCCGCCGAATCTTTCTCTCTCCGCCGGTAGGGCTGATGAGCCTCGCCTTGCGGCGTATCGGTTTCTGGCCGCTTGTTCCACTGAAGCCGCTGCGCGGCCGTCGCAGCCTCCACCCTCTTTTCGTCGGTTCCCCGGCCATGAAGTTCAATTTCCAGTTCCTGAATGCGTTTTGACTTTCGGTCGCATTCCGCTTGTTCTGCGAGCGACAGACCGCCAAAAATCTCGTCTCGCCAGGTCTTATCCCGCTCTTTGCGGAGCCGCTTCAATTCGGATTTAGGCTCTTCCTTGGGCACGAATGACCCTCCTGATTGAGCGGAACTTCCCGTTGGAAAAGTACGAATCGGAGTATCTTAGGAAGTTCTCTCTCTCTTTTGAACCGGGGCGCAGTGCGAACGCCTTGTTTTCGACAGCTAAGAGAAAATCCGGCAAGAATCCTTCGACTGTACTATACCGTACGCTCAGCATTCAATCGCGACAGGCGGGTATAAGCCAGAACGATTCCGCGAAACTCTGCGCGATGAAAACTTCGACTGGCACAAGCGCAGCGGTCGGTGGACCGTCGAGATCGGGAGTGAGGGGCACATCGCCATGCAGCGCGTCTTGAACACGATTTCTGACTGAGGTCAATTCATTGCAGGCAAGCCCACTGCAAGATGTCGAACATACAAAGTGTCTCGCTGGTGTTAGCCTTTGGAGGTCTCTTACACATCCCTCCGCCGTGCCCGTTACGGGCGACGGTCTCGTGTGCAATCTGATAATTCACTCATGGAGGCCGTTCCACGGCTGCGCCGTATCTTCCGATTTGTGTCGTTTGCGATAAACCCGTAGAGCTTGAGACCCGCAAAAGGGAAGAACGATTAAGGGCGGTTCACGCGGAGTGCTGTCTGCTCTCGCATCCCTCTCGACCCGGCCCCCATCAGCGCATCTGGCTAAAGAGGAAATCATGAGACCTGATTACGTGTGGGACGAAGTGTACAAAGCCGCCCGGGCCGAAACGAACGAGAGCAAGTTGCCAAATCGCATCCAAGCAGCCAAGGCCGCCATTGACGACCGACTTCATGATTTGCAGGAAGACCACGGTGGTACGCCCGAAGAACGGCTAGCGATCAGCGATGCGCTGGCGGGGCTAATGTTTCTACGGAGGGAGCTAGAAAGACGCTCTTCCGAAAAGCGTTCCAGCAACTCGTAAACGCAACCGTCCTGGCGCCCCCAAGACTGTGCCTTCGACGGACTTAACTGCATCGCACATCTGTCGCGATCGAGAATTTCAGGGCCTAACGTCGCGAGTCCGGCGGCACCAGGTTGTTCGCGCGATAGTACACCACCAACTGGCCGTAGTGTTCGCCGCTGTGCTCGATGGCGAACATCCACAGATAGGAATTGTGCACAAGTTTGTTTCGCCAGGGAAGTTTCGTCGTCTTGTCGAGCCCCGCGTCGCCCTGCTGTTGAATCACGTTTGCCCCGTCCGTGACCGCCTGCTGAACGAACTTCACCACATCGGCTTTGGTCTTGAAAACGTCCCGCGACGGATTGTCGCCTTTGCCGAAGTCGGGGCCCAGGTTTGATCCGGAAATCGCCCGCATCACGACGTAATCGAATGCGGCCTGATGCAAAAGATTTTGCGAAAACGTACGCTGATCTTTCTGCACCTTGTAGTCGTACTTGTCTTCGGGAAAGTCTTGAGCCATGGCGACAAGTTTGTTCCCGATGTCGTTCCACCGGTCCAGCGTTTCATCGGCTCGGGAACGCGCTGGACCTGGAGCTTGATTCTCCGATTGGCCGTGCCCGTAAAGACTGGTTCCGATGACCGCAAAAAACGTGACCGCAACCACCACGGGCCCATACCACTTCCCAGATCGCCGCATGGTCCACCTCATAGTGAATCCCTCCTTGGATCCTCGGTTAGACGTAGCGCCACGGTCGAAGTTAGGTCAAATTTTGGACATGGGGACAGCCTATGCGGGCACGGGGTGGCTACCAAACGTGGCTGTCAGACATGGCTACCAAACATGGCCCTCCCGTTCGGAAACCGAACGGAAGGGCGTTACGTTTTACAGCCCGGTTCCCTGGGAGTAATCCAAGCTACTGCTTGTCGTAGACCGTGGAGCCTTTGACTTTCTTGCCTTGCGGATCGGTTCCGCTGGTGGTGACCGTGCGGGTCTTGCCGTCCGCTGACACCACAACCCGGCCGGTGATGGTGACCTTGCCGCCATTCTTGATATTAACCACCAGCGTGTGATCGTCAATCTGCTTGTACGACCGCATATCAGAACTCGGATCGCCGGTGACCGGATAGTCTTTGCCGTCGAGCTTACCGGTCCACTCGCTATGCATGGGCTTCCCGTCGGCGGTCGTGCCATCGATGGTGACTTTTACGCTGTCACCGGCAGCCTCGAAGACGATTGTGTTGTTCTTCGGCATACCCGCGGCCACCTTCGACTTAGATTCATTCAACTTCCAGGTACCCATTTGGGTGTCGCTGGCGAAACAGACTGCGCTGGCTGCAAAGCACAATGCCAGCGTCAATACACTCGTTTTTACTTTCATGTTGCCTCCATTGAACAAAGGGTGAGACTGATTTTGTGTGGGACCGATTTTTTGTGGGACTGATTTGCCGGGCGAATTCTAGTGTTAGCCGGCGAATTCTGCAACGGGCAATCGCGCAGCGCCTATTTTGTTTTGCCAGATTGCAGGGTCCGGCTGAACAAACAAGTGGCGCTGTGCGACTTCCTAGGTCTTGCAAAGGAGGTGAGACAGGGGGCACCCTCTGGCCAAGGCCAAACTCGTGGGGTATACTCGACGACGCTCTGATGGCAGACTCTGGAGGAAACGAATGTTTCACTTGATCTGGTACGTACTCATCGGGCTCATCTCGGGGGTGATCGCGAAATCGGTGATGCACGTGCACATGACGATCTTCTGGACGATCGTGCTCGGCATCGTCGGATCGATCCTCGGCGGCGCCGTGACCCATATGTTTTCGCGCCCGGCCAATGAGCGTTATCATCCCGCCGGCCTCATTTTTTCCACGCTGGGCGCAATTCTGATTCTTTACGTTTGCTATAAGCTGAAAATCCATTTCCCCCAGGTCGACCCCTTCTAACCCATTGACGCCTAGCAACTGATAGGCTAGATGGACCCTGTTGTCTCCGAGGCTCGCTCTTGGCCACTGAAATTATTCAGCGGCAATGCGGCGACGGCGGAGAGGAAGTATGCTGGCCTCAAAAGCAACCCTGACTGCCCACTTTGGCAGCGTCCTGGTAATCGCTGCCCACCCGGACGACGAAATTCTCGGCTGCGGCGGAACGATGGCGCGCCTGCGCGCCGAAGGTCATGACGTGAAAATCGCTATCCTGGGCGAAGGCATGACCTCTCGCTCTCGGACTCGGGCAGAAACCGACGCGGCGTTGCTGTGCAAGTTGCGCGAGCACAGCCGGCGGGCTGCCGAAGTGGTCGGCGTCGAAGATCTCTTCTTATACGAGTTGCCTGACAATCGTTTCGATACGCTGCCCATTCTCGACGTGGTTAAAGTCGTGGAGGAGCTGATTCAGCGGCATTCTCCAGACACCATTTTCACGCACGGTTTCGCCGATCTCAACGTGGACCACCGCGTCACGCATCGCGCGGTCCTAACCGCGACTCGCCCGATCGACGTTCATTGCGTTCGGAACCTGTACGCGTTTGAGATTGAGGCCGGGCTTCGAACCAAACACTTTCTTCAACATCGAATCCACGATCGGAACCAAGAAACGCGCCATGGCTTGCTATGAAACCGAAGTGCTAGCTTTCCCGCATCCGCGCTCGCTGGAAGGATTAGAACTGGTTGCGCGTCGCTGGGGCACGGTCGTGGGTTGCCGGGCTGCCGAGGCTTTTGAGCTGGTGCGGAGCGTCGTGCACGTTTAAGCCTGCCATTCGTATCGGCAAGCCCAATCCAGACGGCACCGTTGCTCGGTACGTCATGAGGGCAATAGCCCTCAGAAGCCCGTTTTCGGGGGTGAATGAGTTCTATAAAAAGGGACGTCAAGAAAAAACTTCGTCTCGATCGGAGGGAGAGAAGACTATTGTCCTCGAGATCCAGCCCACTGCTGTAAGTGTGCCCCGATTCGATCGAGAGATGGGAGTTTTTTCGCGACCGGCGAGGGAGGACGGTCCTGGCCGGACCTGCCCAGCGAAGGGGCGCGCCACTGCCCCGACTTAAGTTGGGATCGTGCTTCCCTTAGACTTTGTCCGGCTCTGCGATGCTGTGACAAGCTCTTCGCTTAGCTTGTGGGCATTCATGGCGTGTTCGAGGGCCTGTTTGCTAAGTTCATGAGCGGTTAAGTGATCTCCTTTACCGTGAGCGACAGCAGCCGCCTGGTGGGTGTGGGCCGCAAGGTTATGTAATTCTGCAACTCGATTGTGCGCGCTCTGTGACATAGTTTTTTCTCACTCGTTTCGATGTTGCGATAGAGCCAGTGCAGTTCGTTCCCGTTTGCCAACCGTGCTCCGATTTTATGTCACCAGGGTTGAAGATAGAAAGTGCCCGCCGCTTGGCGATTTCACCTTCGATCATTGGCCCCTGGGCTGTTGCGCCACTTTCGACAAAATCGCAAATCCACCTATAATGGCCGGACTGTTTTCTCAACCTTTGGAGGATTCATCCGCCTTCGGCTGTCCGCCGGGCACAAGCCCGGCTCGGTTCCGATTCTGGCTGGTTTGCTCGCTCCGAAGCGAGTTTCGCTCGCTGGACAGCCGAGGGCGGCTGTTCCCATATAAAACTTTTATACCGGCGACGCGGTCTTCCTCGGCGGATTAAAGAACGGCAGGGTGCTCACTGTTACGTTCGTCTTCAAACGCATTGCCTCGATCGTGATTTCCATCTGCAGCGAACTTCCCCGCTTCGAATACTCGGCCTCAACGCTGGCCAGCGCAATCAGCTTCTTTAGGACTGGCGACCAGCTTGTGGTGGTGGCCTTGCCGACTTGCTTGTCTCCTGAGTACACAGGAACCGCGACGCGCGAGGCCTGCGTGGGCGCCGCGGGAGTGAGGCCGTAGCGTTCGTAGAGTTGCTCAATATCGGTCCAATCGACTTCAAGTCCTACGAGTTGGCGCGGCACGCCCCTCTTCGCATCTTGCTGAAGAGCGCGCTTGCCAATGAAGTTTTCTTTCTCGAGATGAACCATTTTGCCAAAGCCGAGTTCGTAGGGCGAAAACTTCTGGGACGGAATCAGCGCTTTCTTCGAACTGGTGTAATCAACTTCGATGAGCAGCAGGCCGGCTTCGACACGGGCAACGTCGAGCGCCAGCATTCCGGCGGCGTGCAGATCGAACTGCCTGCCCTTCTCCGCCAGCGCGTCCCAGACTTTTACAGCGTCATTCCATGGCATCCAGATTTCGTAGCCGAGATCGCCGGTGTAGCCGGTGCGTGAAATGTCGACCGGCACTCCTGCGATTTTGCCACGGGTGACGCGGAAGTATTTCAAATTCGCGATGTCGGCCTCGGCGACGGCCTTCAGCAGCTTGGCTGAAGTTGGGCCTTGCAGGGCGAGCGCTGCGACCTTCTCGGAAATATCTTCGATCTGCACATCCAGGTTGAGCCCGTTCTGGCGAAACCAGCGCAGGCTGGGATCGGCGGCCGTCCAACGATAAACGTTTTCCTCGAGACGCGAGATGGTGCCGTCGTCGATGACCCTGCCCTCTTCGTCGCACCAGCAGCAATAAATGACCTGGCCCGCTTTGACTTTATTGATATCGCGAGTAATTACGCGGTTCACCAGCCGAGTCGCGTCCTTGCCAGTGACCAGATATTTGTAGAGCGGCGAAATGTCGATGAGTGCAGCCGCGTTGCGAATGGCGTTGTACTCGTGCTCGTGATGTACTTCGTAGACGCTGACCGTGTAGTAGCCCGACCATTCGCGGTAGTTCAGGCTGTGGCACAAAGGGAATGTTCGTTCGTGAAATGCGGTTCCAATGGGCAAGATGATGGCCTCGAAAAGATTGGTAGAAGCCGAATTATACGCTGGAGCCGTTATTAAAGATCATTCCGCGCCTGGGGGCGCCGGCAGCTGATTATCCCTCGCCCCGCTGGAGAAAACGCGGGGCTTCGGGATGACGCCGTTCTGCTAGTTAGTCTTGCAGACAAGATGGCTCGCTTCTCGATAGAATGGCGGCTCGACTTTCAGGCCATGCGCTCATTCATACCAACCTTGTCCAGTGTCCTTCGCAAATGGAGCGTTCGTCCCAGCGGACTCTGACCCGCCTTCCACTCTCCAGCACTATTGTCATTGCGTTTCCACACATCACAAAGTAAGAGCTAAAAGCTAGGAGCTAAAAGCTAATGGCTGGTTCTGATTCATACGATGTAATCGTCATCGGCGGCGGCCACAACGGACTGGTCAACGCGGCTTATCTGGCGCGAGCGGGCAAGAAAGTACTGGTCCTCGAACGGCGGCACGTGTTGGGCGGCGCGGCTTGCACTGAAGAGATTGTGCCGGGATTTAAATTCTCCGTCTGCTCTTACGTAGTGTCACTGCTGCGGCCTGAGATTATTCGCGATCTCGAACTTCCCCGCCACGGTCTGGAGATTCTTCCTCTCGACGGCACGTTCACGCCTATGCCCAGCGGCGATTATCTATGGCGGGTGAACGATCATGGCAAGACACATCGCGAAATCGCGCGCCACTCGCGGGTCGACGCGGAAGCTTATGACGAATTCGGCAAGGCGATGCAGGCGATGTGCCGCTTCGTGAAACCGATTCTTAGCATGGTGCCGCCCGACCCGACGACGCTGAATCCTCGTGAACTGATGAAGCTGTTGTTCATCGGGCGGCGCTTTCAGGGAATGTCGAGCTACGACAAGTACAACCAGGTGCAACTGATGACCATGAGCGCCATTGATTTTCTCGATCAATGGTTCGAGACCGATGTGCTCAAAGCCACGATGTCGGCTTCGGGGATCATCGGAACGTTCCTGGGCGTGCGCTCTCCGGGGACAGCCTACGTGCTGCTGCACCACTATATGGGAGAGATTGACGGGGCGTTTCGCGCGTGGGGATTTGCACGCGGAGGCACGGGAGCGATTTCGAATGCGATCGCCGATGCCGCCCGCGAGGCCGGCGTCGAAATTCGCACCCAGTCGGGGATCTCGCAGATCATCGTAAATAATGGCAAGGCCAAGGGCGTTGTTCTCGCCAATGGCGACGAGGTCTGCGCCGATGTGATTTCGTCCAGCGTCGATCCACGACTGACGTTTACCAAGTTTATGAGCGCTGAGCATCTTCCCGGAGACTTTCTGGAAGATATCAATCGCTATAAATTTCGCGGTTCCTCGGGCAAGGTTAACATGGCTCTGGATGCTCTTCCCGATTTCAAATGCATGCCGGGCTCCGGGGCTCATTTGCGAGGCGCGATTTCTATCTCGCCTTCGGTCGAATATATGGAGCGGGCGTATGACGATGCGAAGTATGGCAACTTCTCGCGACATCCGTATATTGACATGGTCATTCCCTCGCTGACGGATCCCTCGGTGGCGCCGCCGGGAAAGCATGTGATGTCGTGCTTCGTGCAGTATGCGCCCTACAAACTGCGGCCCGGGCTGAACTGGGACGATCAGAAAGAAGCCTTCGGCGACACCGTGGTGAACACGATTGCCGAGTACGCGCCCAATATTAAAGACATCATCATTCACAAACAGGTGATTACTCCGCTGGATCTGGAGCGCGAGTGGGGACTGAGCGAGGGCAATATCTTCCAGGGCGAGCTTTCGCTGGAGCAACTTTTCTTTTTGCGTCCCGTGCCCGGCTGGGCACAATACCGCACCCCAATTAAGAATTTGTACATGTGCGGATCTGCGACACATCCGGGCGGCGGCATCATGGGCGCGAACGGGCGACTGGCAGCGCTGGAGATTCTGAAGGACATCAAGGGAGCGGCATAACCATGTCAGCGCCCACGCAGCGTGAGTCGCGCGACGTCGTCATTATCGGCGGCGGCCACAATGGTCTCGTCACCGCGTTCTATCTGGCTAAGGCTGGGTACACACCGCTTGTGCTCGAGCGCAACGCGCAGGTCGGCGGCGCGGCCGTAACCGATGAGTTTCATCCCGGCTTTCGCTGCTCGACTCTGGCGCACACGGCTGGCCCGATTCAACCGCAGATTGTCCGCGACATGCAACTGGAGAAGCACGGATTCAGGTGGATCACGCCGGAAATTTGCGTGACCGCGCTTTCGCCGGACGGTCGCGCTCTGTCGCTTTATCAAGATACGACCAAATCTACGCAGGCGATCGCTGCGTTCTCGCAGAAAGATGCGGCGAAGTATTCCGAATTTCAGCATTCGCTCGAAAAAATCCGCAAGGTCATTGGCGAAGCGCTGGCTACCACGCCGCCCGACATCGACCACCCCAGCCGCGGGGATTTGTGGAGCATGCTGCAGACCGGGCGCGCGATTCGCAAGCTGGGCAAGCGAGACATGTTTCGCCTGCTGCGCTGGGGACCGATGGCGGTGGCCGATCTGGCGTCGGAATACTTCGAAACCGAATTGCTCCGGGCGGTAATCGCGGCACGCGGAGTCTTTGGAACATTTCTTGGTCCGTGGTCGGCGGGAAGCGCGCTGGTCTTGCTGATCCGCGCGGCGGCAGATCCTCATCCCGCGGGCTCGGCATGGTTTGCCGGGGGAGGCATGGGCGCGGTTACGCAAGCCATGGCATCGGCCGCAACAGCGGCGGGCGCGGAGATTCGCACGGGCACGGAGGTCATCGAAATTCTGGTACAGGATGGCGCCGCTACCGGCGTACTGCTTTCCACTGGTGAAGAAATTCGTGCGAAGGCTGTCATCTCCAATGCAGACCCGAAACGCACTTTGCTGAAGTTGACCGACCCTACGCATCTTTCGCCGGACTTCGTGCAGAAGTTGCAACACTATCGCGGGAACGGGACGGTCGCGAAAGTGAATCTTGCGCTATCGGGGCTGCCAAAGTTTACCGCGTTCAAGAATGGCGATGCCAGCGCGCTCAAAGGACGCATTCATATCGGTAACGAGATTGACTATCTGGAGCGCGCGTTCGACGAATCGAAGTACGGCAACTTTTCACGGCAGCCTTACCTGGAAGCCACGATTCCATCGTTGACCGACCCGACGCTTGCTCCCGAAGGCAAGCATGTGATGTCGGTTTACATGCAGTATGCGCCTTATAACTTGAAAGGTGATTGGGAAACGCGAGCGGAATGCGCTCGGTCAAACCGTGGCGCACACTCTGGCGCAATATGCACCGAATCTGCCGGAACTGATACTGACGCACCAGATCATTACACCGCGCGACCTGGAAGAACACTATGGGCTGACGGGCGGCCAGATTTTTCATGGCGAGCTTGCGCTCGATCAGTTCTTCACCATGCGTCCGCTGCTGGACTGGGCGCGCTACCGCACGCCAATTCAGAATTTGTATTTGTGTGGGAGCGGAACGCATCCCGGGGCCGGGCTTACCGGCGGTTCGGGCGCGAATGCGGCGCGCGAAATTTTGAAAGAACTGAAAAAGTAGGAGCGCTGCCGAGACGTAGCAAGCTGCGTCTCTACGCCAGATTCTGCCGACTTTCCGCTGTCGCGCGGAAGGTCATGTCCTTCCAGAATCATCTTCTCTTCGCGACAATGCCGCTCCGGTAGTAACTTGCACGGGAAGTTACTTTTCATTTTTACTTGAGAGATCGTAAAAGTTCAGAGGAAATTACTCTCTCGGGGGCTTGTTTGGCCGAAGATCTTCGGTTTGAGTTGGCTATTTTGGCGACCGTTCAGGGCTTCTACCAGAAGCTGATGCGGGACGCGCTCGGCGGGGATGTTCCCATTCCGAGCGGTCTCGACGAAGACGCGCTCCGCCACTCCGACCATGAATTGCCGACCACGTTATCCCGGATGTACCGCTGGCTGCACATGCTGGATATGGCGATTACGCCGGCAATGGTGCGGCAGGCGCTGACTCCCGAAACTGATTCCGAAGTAGCAGAGGCGCTGCTGCGTTATTTCGTGCGGCGTCGTGAACCCAGCGACATCAACCGCGATAAGACCGATCTGATCGCAACCTTTCTCTATCGTCATCCCCGAGTGCCGGGACAATGGCAGCAAAGCGGCTATGGACTGGACGGCGCCTTGCCTCTTTCACCTTTTGAAATTGCGCTGATTGAAATCCTCGCAGATACCGACGTGCCGTCGCTGCCTGAAGAACACGTGCAATTGTTGCGGCGTTTCGATCCCTTGCGCGAAGAGATAGGCCGTTTCCGGGAGTTCAACGCGTTGATGGATTCCGGCATTATCGGGCGCGTGCGAGAACTCAAACAGTGGCTGGATGCGTCGTTCTATCATCCTGGTGTCCTGGCTACTGTGTCAGCGTATAACGCAACTTTCGGCAGGAAGTTTGACGAATTGTTCGTCAAGGCGCTGGGCGAGATCAAAAACTTTGGACAGGCGCTGGAAGAAATGGGCGGCACGATTCTGACCACGGTCGACGGCGTGGAAGTTACGGTGGAACATGTCGCGGCGATTGAAGAGAAAAAATTGTTGCAGGCCGACTATGGCGGCGCATTGGAAAAGTTTCGCCGAGTTTCGAAGCTAAAAAAGGAATTGGACCGTCGTCCCCCAATCCGGCGGGCCCTATTGACCCCGGCAGGACAGGCCGCGCGCCCCTCAGGCGGCGCAGCAGCGGCGCCCAAGGCTGCGAAAGCTGCGGCCGCGAAAGCCCCGGCCGCGGCTCCGGTGTTCCAGCCACCCGCTGTTACCGCGCAGCAAATCTCGGCGGAGGAAAGTAAACTGCGGCGCGTGGAGGAATCTATTCGGGTATTTGTGCGCGTCGCCGATCCGAAATACCGCCAGGTTGTTCCCATGCGCTTTTTCAACCTTACGTTGACGGTGGCCGAGGCCGACGCATATGGCGCTGCGTTCCTGGAAGAAAAAAGCCTGCGCGCCGATGTGGCCCGCACGCTGATCCGCATGGTCTCAATCTCCGCGCGCATCAGCACCGAGTTGGAAGAATTAAAGCGCAGCTCGAAAATGTCATCTCTTTGGAAGCTACATGCCGATGCCGTGGTCGTACTGCTGGATATGGCCAGTTCATCAACGGAAGATGCGGGCAGCGTGGCGCAGATGGCCGAGCAGAGCGGTTCTGGCACCGCGGCCCGCGCCATCCACGAGTCCGTCCAAAAACTACGCAATCAGGCCGACGTCGCGGTGAAGACTCTCGCCAATGTAAGCTAAGCCTTTTCGTATTTTGCCCTAACCATTCGCTGACTGAGCCGTCCAACCATTCAGGCTGTTTGTCCTAAATCAAAACGAATCGTTGCAGTAATTTGAGTTTGTCCTTTAGCTCCGCGCCTTCCCAGGAGAAATGGCAGATTTGGTAACCTGGCCGTCGCGAAGGGGATAGGCCAACGAATGTCAGAGAGAATGGAACCCCAGAGAGGCTTCGCGAATTACTCGACTGATGTAGTCCACGATCTGCGTTACACGATTCGCACCTTGGGCCGCGACCCCGGCTTTACTGCGGTTTCCATTCTGATCCTGGCTCTGGCCATCGGAGCCAACGTCGCGGTCTTCAGCGTTGTCAACATTCTGCTGTTGCGCCCGCTACCTTTTCCTAACGCGCAGGAATTGGTGTGGATCGCGCCCCCGCCATCTGCCTGCGGCCTGTCATGCGCGACCTACTCGGCAGATGCTTACGAAGAATTCCACGCACAGAGCCGCACCTATCGGGACGTGACTGGATACGAAGCTTTCACCACTCCCGATAACCTCCGTCTCGCCGGCCGAGGCGAGCCCGAGCCGGCTACCGGCATCGAAGTCATTGGCAACTTCTTCCAGGTTCTTGGCGTGCAACCCGCCAGGGGACGGCTTTTCACTTCCGAGGAGTCTCGCGGCACCGCGCCAGTCGCTCTGCTGACGGATGCCTATTGGCGGCGCCAATTCGCCGCCGACCCCGCCATCGTAGGCAAAGCAATCGATTTGAACGGAACGCCCCATGATTCTGGTCCCGTGACTGTGGTGGGCGTGTTGCCGGCAAGCTTCGACTTCGGCGCCGTGTTTTCTCCTGGCGCAAAAGTCGATCTTTTCGTCCCGCTCAACTTGGACTATGAGCGCAACTGGGGAAATATCACCACACTGATTGGCCGCCTCAAGCCCGGCGTTACGCTGGCCCAGGCCCGTGATGACGGCAGGCGCGTTGCGCCCAACATCTATCAAAACGTGAGATTTCCCCAGACCTTGGGACAGTACAAAGGAAATCTCATTCCAGTCCTACTCAAGGATTACGTCACCGGCAAGCTGCGCCGTTCCTTGATCGCGCTGTGGTGCGCCGTAGCCGCGATACTTCTGATCGCCGGAGTGAACCTTTCCAATTTACTGCTGGCTCGCGCCGCCGCGCGGGCCAAGGAGTTCGCGGTTCGTGGCGCACTCGGAGCGAGCCGCGGCCGCATCGTGCGCCAGTTGCTCATGGAGAGTCTCGTCCTCTCCAGCGCGGGCGCCGCTGTAGGGTTTGGACTAGCCCTAATGCTGATCGCGTGGCTTGCACACCAGAGCTCTGTGGCTCTGCCTCTTCTCAGCACGCTGCGCATCGATAGCCAGGCATTCGTCTGGACCGTTTTCATGGCGGTCCTCACCGCCATGATCTTCGGCCTGCTTCCAGGCCTAGGGATGGCCAGCGGCAATCTGCAGGAGGCGCTCAAGGATTCGGGTGCAGGCGCCGGCTTGGGCCGAAAACACGAGCGCGTCCGTGCCGCACTGGTAATCGGTGAGATTGCTTTAGCATGCATGTTGCTGGTAAGTGCAGGCCTGCTGCTGCGCAGCTTTGTCAAAGTGCTGGATGTTGACCTTGGCTTCCAGCCGGACCGCGCGGCCTCGATCAGCGTGAGCTATGACGAGGGCGCACCCACCGCCGACGCCAGGGTCGCCAAGCGAAGCGCCATCTTCCAGCACATTCTCGCTCGAGTCAGCGCACTCCCCGGCGTGGAAGCCGCAGGCATCGCCGATTTCCTCCCCCTCGGACCCAACCGGGAATGGGATACTCCGGTACCCCAGGGAAAGACCTTCGCTCCCGGCGAACTGCCAGACCCGCTCGTTTACGTGATCACACCGGGATTCATCCGCGCCATGGGTATTCGCTTGCACGGGCGTGACTTCACCTGGGCCGATGGACCGCATAGCGAGAGGGTTGTTCTCATCAACGAATCTGCGGCTCGCATTTACTGGCCCGGAGAAGACGCGGTAGGCAAGATCCTCATGCGCGATAAAGAGGAGGATCACGTCGTCGGCGTCGTGGACGATATCCACGAGGAAAGCGTGGAAGGGGGAACGGGCTCGCAAATTTATTATCCGGCTACGCAGCAAGGGCCGGCATGGGCGCAATTGGTTGTGCGCACCAGCCTGCCGCCCGCGGCCCTCGCCGCGAGCATCCTCCACACTCTGCGCGAACTGAATCCCAATCAACCAGCCGCCGAGTTCCGGCCGATTCGCTCAATCGTGGACCGCTCCGTCTCTCCGCGGCGTTTCTTCATGATTCTGGTCGCCGCATTCGCTGGACTGGGATTGGTATTGGCGACACTCGGGATCTACGGCGTCATCTCATACTCGGTGACACGCCAGAGACCAGAGATCGGTATCCGCATGGCGGTCGGCGCAAGCACTGGTCGCGTGCAGCGCCACGTACTCGCGGGTACGATGCGATTGGCGCTCGCGGGCATGGCGCTCGGTACGCTCGGCGCATTCGCCGTGGCCAAGTTGATTGCTTCTCTACTCTTTGCGACATCGCCGTGGGACTTGCCGACGTATCTCGGAATGGCCGGAACACTGCTGCTGGTAGCAGCGGTCGCCGGCTACATTCCCGCTCGGCGTGCTTCTTCCATTAATCCCATGGAAGCCCTGCGCAGCAATTGAGGTTGAACACCGATGTTGCGGCGAGTCTTGAGCCCGGCAGCCGAGTCGGCTCTCCTGCATGAGTCCGCTGAAAGCGAATACGCCAGGCCTTATGGTCAGGGAGTGCGAACTCGCCTGCTAATTTCTGGACCTAACCGTTTAAAGCGTTGCACATCCCACGATAAGACACTCTTGTGCGCCAGGTGCAAGAAGCCGAAGTATTGTTCAACCTATTTGTCCAGCTTTGCAGTCCAGTTCAGGACCACCGATACTGGCGTCATCGCTGTTTTCAGCTGGGTGTTGATGAGAAACTTCTGCCCGTCCCTGGTGACATCGTAGGAGAAGCGCTCCGACGTTGAGGGCATTTCACGCGGATTGGCCTGAAAGAGCGCTGCCGGAGTACCAGCGTCAAAATTTGCCCCTATTTTCACCGGAACAGCCATGATTTTGCTGTCGCTGGAACGATAGAAGAGCTCTTTGCCGTCGCCCCGCCACTTAGGCTGATCTCCGCCGCTGTTCGACACCTGCCACTTCCCATGCGCCTCGGGAAAAGAGGTTACATAAATCTCCCATCGTCCGCTCTCATTCGAGGCGTACGCCACCCACTTGCCGTCCGGTGAGAACCGGCCGCTCTTCAAAGTGGAGCTCGCCTTGAGAAACTCAGTGGGCTTGAGTCCCGGAATCGTCATAAGCCACAAATCTGCGCCGCGCTCGTAAAGCACGTATTTTCCATCGGGGGACCAGTCGGTGGGAAACTTGTCGGGACCGTCCTGAGGAATGTGTTTCTCATCTTCCGCCCCATTCGTATTCTTTAGATACAGATCGAACGTGACCCCTCGGTTCGATGAAAACACCATTCGGCTTCCATCTGGACTCCAGATCGGCAGTGTGTCGATGCTGGGATCGAAGGTCAGGCGCTTCGCGCTCTGGGTTTCGAGATCGTAGGTCCAGATGTCGGTATTTTGACTCGCAGGATCGGTCGTATCTGACGCCACAACTCTGCCGTTAGGGGCCAGCATGATATTGCCGTAAATGCCGGGTTGGAGCGCCAGTCCAGTCTCCTGGCCTTTCCGGTTGACCCACAGTAATTGAGAGGCACCGGAATCTCCGGCTTTTTGGGCCACCAGCAACCCGGTGGAAGCGCCGAATACAGCCCGCGAAATTCGCGGCGAGTATTGCACGTCCGTCAGAATAGGTACAGGTTCTCCGGTCAACTCAAATTTTCCGGGGTCGAAGTTTTGAACGAAAAGAGTCTGATCGCGATAATAGAGTAGATACGGGGGCACATACGCCACGTTAGCGCTGGCTCTGGTGACAAGGCGTTTCTCGTTCGAATTCAGCGAACCCACGTAGATCGAAGTCAGGTCCCTTCGTCCGGAAAGGTGGATCGCGGAATAAAAGTAGTGGATTCCATCCGGTAGAAATAGCGGCCAGCGATGGCTGTCCTCGACCAGGCTCTTATCGGGAACCGTGATCTGAGCCGGAGTTCCGCCTGAGGCTGAAATTCGATAGAGACCCACTCCCAGGTGGCCACTGGGAGTGAAAAGGATGATGCCATCCTTATTCCAGGTACCACCGCGGCCAGTGGGTGCATCACATAACGTCTGCACCGCGCCGCCGGTCAAATCTAACTTCTTTAGTTTTCCGTCCGCGAAGAAGCCGAGCGACCGCCCGTCAGGAGACCAGAATGGGAAGCTGGCACCGTCCGTGATTGGAAGGCTGGTCGCGTCCTGGGACCCAGGTTCGTAAATCCATAGCAGGTTGTTTCGTTCAGACTCCCGATGTCCAACAATCACAACCGTGTGGCCATTGGGAGAGACCGCTACATCTCGCGCCGCGAAGGGTAGTGGCGCGGAAAAATATGTAGTATGTAAGTTATCCTTAGAGCCGCGCCACCACAGAAGGGATGCGATCAGCATCAGGGCAAGGCCGCCGGCGATCAGCCAGGGCAGGAGTTCGCTCCTGCTTTTCTGTTTTCCGGCCGGCCTGAGCGCAGATGCCCCGCTTTGTGCGATCCACTTCAGCTGCAGCATGACGTCATGTGCAGTCTGAACTCGATCGTCCGGATTTTTCGCCAGGCAAGTGGTGACGACGTACTGGAAGGCGGGCGGAGTGAGTGGTTGAGATGCAGAAATCGACTCCGGTTCCTTGTCGAGAATTGCGCTTGCCACGCTGATCTGGCTCTTGCCATCAAACGGCCTGGCGCCGGTTACCATTTCGTAAAGCACGGCGCCCAGAGCAAACAGGTCCGATCTGGCGTCTGCTTCCTTGCCCTCAATCTGTTCCGGCGACATGTACTGGACCGTCCCGATCATGGCGCCCATTGTGGTGAGCGGGGACAGCGGACTGCCCTGGCTCATGGTTCGAGCGGCCGACAAAAGAGGCGCGCTCGATCCAGCGGGAATGCCAGTACCCGCGGACTTCGCCAGCCCAAAGTCCATGAGCTTGGCTCCGCCTTTCGTGAGCATGATGTTTCCCGGCTTCAGGTCGCGGTGCACAATCCCCTGGCGGTGCGCTATGGCAAGCGCCTCGGCAACGGCAGTTCCGATCTTGAGAATTTCATTCAGCGGCAAAGCGCCTTTACGCAGCCGCTCGGCCAGAGTTTCTCCTTCGAGAAACTCCATGACCAGATAATCGATGCCGTCCTGCGATCCAATGTCGTAGAGATGGCAGATGTGGGGATGGTTCAGCGAGGAAATGGCTCGAGCCTCACGTTCCATTCGCTGCTTCAGTTCGGGCGAAGAAGGAAGATGGGAAGCGAGAACTTTGATCGCTACGATTCGATCCAGACGGATGTCCCGGGCGCGATATACCTCGCCCATGCCGCCTGCGCCGAGCGGAGATTGGACCTCATACGGCCCGAGCTTAGTGCCTGAGGCTAGCGCCATGGGTGGAGCAATTATAATACTCGCCGCAACGCAGGCGATTGCCGGGCTTTGCCCGCTGGACAGCCGAGGCGGCTGTCCCCACAAGTGCCGCTCAGTTGATATCGAACTGTTGCTGGTGCACTGCCGGGTCGCTCTTCACGATGATGGTGCGCTTCGTCAGTTCTTCCATTTCGTTCAGCAAGCGGCCATTGTTGGCCTTCAATTCCTTGGCCACGTCGGGATGCACGCGCAACATTACGTCTTCGTGTTCGAGGTGCTTGGCGATCTTCCGCATCTCGACGTAGATTTCATTGCAAACCGTGGTCACGGATTTCACGTATCCCGTCGACTCGCAGTAGGGGCAGGGCGCGCCGATGGTGCGTTCGAGCGATTGCTTGACGCGCTTGCGGGTGATGGCGACCAGGCCGAAATCGTTAAACTGCAGAGTCTTTGAAGGCGCGCGGTCGTGGCGGAGTTCTTCTTCGAGAGCCTGCATCACGCGCTGGCGGTTGCGACGCTCATCCATGTCGATGAAGTCGATGATGATGATGCCGCCCAGATCGCGCAGCCGAACCTGGCGCACGATCTCTTTGATCGCGTCCACGTTGGTCTTGACTATGGTGTCTTCCAGGCGCTGGGTCTTGCCGACATATTTGCCGGTGTTGATGTCGATCGCGACCAGCGCTTCCGTTTGGTTGATGACGATGTAGCCGCCGCTCTTGAGCCAGACTTTCGACTTGAGCGCCTTGTTCATTTCTTCGGCGAGACCGAATTGTTCGAACAGCGGCGTCTCTTTCGTGTAAAGCTTCACGCGCTTGACCATCGCGGGTTGAAAGCGGTTGAAGAAGCGTAGAACACGCTCGTACTCCGGTTCGGTGTCGACCCAGATCACGCTAAAATCGGAGGTCACCTGGTCGCGCAGTACGCGCTCGACGACGTTGAGATCGTGGTAAATCAGTGCAGGCGGCTTGGAACTTTCGGCGCGATTCTTGATGTCCTGCCACAAGCCTTTCAGGAAACGGATGTCGGCGCGGAGTTCTTCTTCGCTGGCGCTCTGCGCGGCGGTGCGGACGATGAAGCCTCCGTGGCCGTTTTCGCGCTCGCTCATGATGATTCGCTTCAGGCGCTGGCGTTCTTCGTCGGAGGAAATTTTGCGCGAGACGCCGGTGTGATTCACCGTGGGCATGTAGACCAGGAACCGCCCCGGAAGCGCGATGTGGCTGGTGATGCGCGCGCCTTTCTTGCCGATGGGTTCCTTGGCGATCTGGACCAGAATTTCCTGGCCTTCCTTGAGCAAGTCGCTGATCAGGGGGACCGACGCATTCTCGCGGCGCCGGAAGCGCCGACCGCCTCCACCACTGCGTTGGCGATCGCGCGGCCCACCCTGGCGTCCGCGATCATAACCGGGACGCGGACGCTGCGTGCGCTGTGTATAACCTGCGGTGCCGGATGGCGCACGAACCTCGACGCGGGCATCGACAGTGCCGTTGCCGCGCGCTTCGGCGTCGAGCGCGGCTTCCGCCTGGGCCTGGGCCTCTTCGAGTTCCAGTTCCTCGCTGTCTTCCTCGCCTTCGGCAGGAGCAGCGTCCACGGCATGCGGCTCGCCGGACTCGGCAAGCGAAGCTCTGTGGATTTCGGAGACGACTTCGCGGGCGTCGCCGTTCAGGTGCGCGGGCTGGCCGGCCGCCTGCGTCTCCTCTTCGAATTCTTCGTAACCTTCATCGGAAGAAGATTCGTAACGAACTGTGTCGGCTTCTTCGTCGTCGATGGTCTCTTCTTCCATCGTGCCCGGGGCGGCGAAGACCGGGGTTTGCTCTTCGCGCGGCGAACGCGCAGGCCGGTCGTTTTGTTCGGGACGGCCGCACCTCGCTCGCTTCTCGGATTTGCGGTCTTCTTCCTGACTCGACTTCTTCCCGTTCATCCGCAACGCGGGACTCTCCGGGCCAGCCGAGAGCGGGAATGCTGGCCGCTTCGCGACTGCGAAATTCCTGATTCCAGTCTGCCGAAGTCGAAGCCGATTCCACCTGCTCCGGCTGCTCTTCGTGGTTTGCCCGAGTGTCTTCGTGTTGCTCGTGAAGAGGCTCGGCGACTGATTCGGTGGCGGCGGCGGAAAAGATGGGTTCATCCTCGGGGAATGTCGCGGCTAGAGGCGCTGAGGATTCGGCGGAGCTGCAGCTGCGCCTTCTGCGATCGCTTCCCGAGCTGGCGTTTGCTGTGCAGCCGGGTGCTGCGCATAGCGCTGGTACTTGGAAATCGACTCTCCCGGCAGCAGGATTGGCTGGTATCCGGGCGGCGGGCCCGAGGGCTGGCTTCTGCCGGAATCGAATGCGCGCGAGGGAGAAACATCGGCGGGACGAGCATAGCGTGGCTCCGGTCCGCGATCCGCACCTCGATCGGAAGCTCGATCTGGGGTTCGTTCCGTGCCCCGATCCGAACCTCGTTCCGATCCACGATCCCGGCCATCGCCGCGGCCGTCACTGCGGACTTCATTTCGGCCATCGCGGCGTCCGCCACGACGGCGGCGGCGGCCGCGGTAGCCTCCGCGTTCGCGGCTCTGCGAATCGCCGCATTGGCTCTGCGGATCGAACCTGCCGACTGCGCTGGTTGCGCGTCGTTCTGATCTTCCGCCTTCGACCGAGTTCCTTCCTCCGATTCCGGTTGCAAATCAGTGTCGGCCGCGTGTTCGGTTTCCGAGCGCTTCGATCGACACTCGGTAGCCTCGGCCCGCGCCGGCTGCGGACGCAAATCCTGCACGTTGCGGTTGGCTGGGACAACGTCGGTCAAATCGTCGTCGTGCTCTTCCAATTCCATGAAGTCGGAAACATAGAGAAAGGCGTCGCGCTCCAGGCCGATGTCGACGAAAGCCGACTGCATGCCGGGGAGCACGCGCGTGACGCGTCCCTTGTAGATGGATCCAGCTAGTGTGTATTCGTTCTCGCGCTCAAGATAGACTTCTGCGAGCAGATCGTCTTCCACCAGGCCCACTTTGGTTTCGTGGGGGGTGGAAGAGACAAATAGTTCCTTGTTCATCGAACACTCCGGTCCGGCCCCGGCTTACTTAAGAAAGCAGGGCGGGCTTCACCGGGGTGGAGTCAGCAGAGGTGCGGGAGGATTGAGGGTCGCGATGCCGCCCCGAAACGGGGACAGACTGAGCCACAGAGTTGTTCTCTGAGTCGAGTCCGTTGCGCAAGCTTGGGAATCTTATGCACTTATCGCTTAACTTCTGCCGGGGTTTGTGACCGCACTCTCAGACCCATGGGGTCGGGGGGCCGTTCCCTGCCCGGCTGACTTCTCAACTTCAATCCTGCCCGGCCTTCGACTGCTCGACTGGCCGGTGAAATGCCCCCTTTACGCGAGGGCGATCGATATTTTGGGGCTGCGCCTCCAAGCGCAGCGAACTGCTTCCTGCCGTCTTCCGCGTCCCTGAACCTGTTGCTTCTGAAATTTGTTGGTCCTAACTGGTTCATCTTAATCGGGCTGCCCGATTCGCTAACCCAGTTAGTTTACGAAGCGGCGCATGCGAACATTCATAACCATCCCCAGCGCCAGGAACATGAACAACACGGAAGACCCACCATAACTCATGAGCGGCAGGGGTATTCCGGTGACCGGCATAAAGCCAACCACCATGCCGACATTGACCAGGATATGGAAGCTAAGCACAGCCACCACACCCATGACCACGAACGTTCCAGCGCGGTCGGGCGCTGTTTGCGCGTTCTGGGTCAAACGCATCAGCACAATGAAGTATAGCAGCAGAATCCCCAGCGCGCCTACGAATCCATGTTCCTCGGCGAAAGCCGCGAAAATGAAGTCCGTTTGCGGAACCGGGAGGAAAGCACCGTGTGTTTGCGAGCCTTTGCCGCCCCAAAGCCCACCGGAACCCACGGCAATCTTGGATTGCTCAACTTGGTACCCCGAGCCCTGCGGATCAAGCTCGGGATCGACAAAACTGGTCAAACGCTGCTTTTGGTACGACTTCAGAACATGCACCCTGGGGACGAAAAAAACCGCGCCGACCGCTACTGTCCCGAGCAGGGCAACCGCCAGTCCCTGTTTCCATTGCAGTCCGCCGAGAAATACGCCCATGGCTGCAATTGGGAGATAAGTGAGAGCGGTGCCCAGGTCGGGCTGTTTGAGCACCATCAGCATGGGGATGCCGACGATCGCTCCCGCTTTCATGAAATCAGCCCACGAAAGTTCGCGCTGGCGCATGTCGGCAAAATACTTGGCGATGGCGAGAATCAAAATCAGCTTCACCCACTCCGAAGGCTGGAAGTGATTGCCTCCTGGCATTTTGATCCACCGCTTAGCTCCCAGATATTTCTGGCCAAAGAGTAATACCGCCAGGAGAGCCGTAACGGCTGCAATGTAAAACCAGTGAATCTGGTCGAGCAACGCCTGGTAGTTGACCAGGCTCATCATGAACATCGCGCCCACGCCCGCCATTACCCAATAGACCTGCCGTACATGTGCCCCGGCAAACTTGGTGTGGGTCGTGGCGCTGTGAATCTCCATCACGCCCAAGCAACAAATGATGAGCACGAAGATCAGGAGGATCCAGTCGAAGTCGCGATATGAAACGTAACGTGCCATAAAAACAGTTTCTAGCTCCTGGCTCTTAGCTTTGGTAGCGCCGACGTCCCGCCGGCTGTCGCGAGGGCGTCTCCGCCCTCGCACTCGTATCCAACATCTCCAACATCATTGCACCGACATTCCTGGAGCAGCCGTTGCCAGCGCCAGCGGCTTTTTCGGCAGCTCGAGAATAAAACGTCCGCCCTCGAGCTTTTCTTTATCTCCGTCCGAATCGGGAGCCGTCCACAGGCCGCCGATATCCACGGTTCCGTCGCTCTTTGGCTTTTCTACCATTTTCGTCGGCGTGCGCCGTTGTTTATCGACGTAGGCTTTAATTACTTGAGTCGCCAGTCGTGCCGCCAGTTTTCCGTGCTCGCCGCCCTGAAACAGTACGCAGACAACAATGTCCGGATTGCGCCGTGGCGTGAATCCCACGAACCAGCCATTCTGCGCCAGATCTTCGCTATTCTTGAATTTGGCGCGCGTGGCTAGCGACACAACCTGCGCCGATCCAGTCTTGCCGGCAATATCGATGCCTGGGATGTGGGCGGACTGGGCCGTTCCCTCCGGGAGCAGAACACGGGACATCGCGTCGGTAATGAAGTTCCACCCATTCGGATCAATCGGAACATTCTTCACTTCCGTATAGTGTTGGGCCTCAACGTAGCCCGGCGGCATGTCGGTTGGATTAATGACGTGAGGCACCACCATGCGCCCTCCCATCGAGATCGCGCTGATGGCCCGCAACAACTGCACGGGTGTAATGGCGACCGCGCCCTGTCCAATGCCGACTGAAATCGTTTCCCCCGCAAACCACTTCTGCTTGAAATTCTTGATCTTCCATTCTTCCGAAGGCATGACGCCACTCACTTCGTTGGGCAGATCGATGCCGGTCTTTTGGCCTAATCCCAGTTCGGTGGCATATTTCGCAATGCGGTCGATGCCAAGTTTTTCCGCCAGTGTGTAAAAGAAAACGTCGCAGGATTGGTAGATCGCTTTCTCCAGAGTGACTTCTCCGTGGCCGGCTTTCACCCAGCAACCGAAGCGGCGGCCGTAAAACTCCGCGCCTCCGGTGCAGTTCACATGCAGGGTCTGCGCAATATTTTCCTGCCAGCCGGCCACCGACATGATGATCTTGAACGTCGACCCGGGCGCAAGCTGAGCCTGAATGGCTTTGTTCAACAGAGGCTTGTCGGGATCGGTGACCAGCTTGTTCCATTGATCGCGCGACACGTGCACCGCAAAATCGTTGGGATCAAAGGTGGGCCCGCTTACCATGGCGAGGATTTCGCCAGTGCGCGGATCCATCGCCACAATCGCACCGTTTTTCCCTGCCAGAGCCTCTTCGGCGGCGATCTGAAGATCGATATCCACGGTCAGCCGAAGTTGTTTGCCGGGAACCGCGTCAGTTTCTCCCAGCCGTCCTACTTCGCGGCCGTGGCTGTCGACCAGCGCCTGGCGCGATCCGTTCGTACCCATCAGCATTGTGTTGTACTGGCGTTCCACTCCGGAAATGCCGACCACGTCCCCCGCGTTATAGAGCTCGAACTGCGGCTGGTTCAGCATGTCTTCGCTGACTTCGCCCACGTAACCGATCAGGTGCGCCATGAACCCATTGCGCGGATACAGGCGGCGATGCGCCATGATCGTGTCCAACTCAGGCAACTCGTTGCGATGTGCTTCAATAAATTGCAACTCGTCGGGCGTAATATCTTCCTTCAGGAAAATGGGCTGGTATTGCGGCATAGACGCAAAGCGCCGGATGCGGGCTCGCACTTCGTTGGGATCCAGATGCAGCCCTTGGGCAATTAAGTCTGCGTCGCCGGCGAGGTCGCGCGAGGAATCGCGCATCATCAGCGCGGAAAACGACGGATAGTTATCGACAACGGTGCGTCCTTCGCGATCGAGGATCTTGCCGCGGGGCGCCAGCACGGGCACGTTGCGAATGCGATTTTTTTCCGCGGCCAGCGAGTAGAAATCGCTCTGCATGACCTGCAAGCGCCACAGCCCGTAAGCGAGCACCAGGAAGATGCCGAGGATAGTGTATTGCGCCGCCGTAAGGCGGATCGGGGAAACTTTTTCGTCGCGGCCGAACATCAGTTGTCAGTGGCCAGTTGCCAGTTGCCAGTGGTTACTTTGCACGAACCTCTGCTGGCCTGCAACGTGTCACGCCCTCGTTGGATAAGAATGTAGGTGGTGATTAGGAATATTGTAATGCCTAGGGGCGCGGAAGGTATGTCGAAGGTGGTAACGGAAGTCACCGGACTCAACAGGTTCAACTGGCCGCTGGCAACCGGCAACTGCCTCACGTTCTCTGCTTAAACTTATCCAACACGAAGTACAACACGACTCCCAGGAACGCGTTTGCCAAGGCGGCCAAAAGGCCGCGGGGCCAACTCCAGGTCTGGGTCATGTTGACCAGTCCGTGAGCAACGGTGAAGTAGACCGCGGCATGCATAAAATAAAATCCGAGCGTGACCAGCAGTCGTGCTCCGGCATTTTCCACGTCGAGTTTCACACCCAACGAAGATGCTCCGTAACCGACTACAGTCTTGGCGATGCCGTAGATTCCGATCGGATTATGGCCCAGCATGTCCTGCGCCAACCCGATGACGGCGCCGGTGAGCAGGCCCGAAATTGGATTGCGGCGTGCCATGGCAAAAAAAATCGTGACTAATAGAGGAAGGTCGATATAAACCGCGAAACCCGGGAACCGAAGCGGCACAAACGCTTGCACAAAGAGTGCCAGCAAAGGAACTCCGACGGTCACCGGAAGACTGAACCGGTAAACCTCAACCTGCTCCCCGGATGTATAGGTAATGGGCACGCTATTGTGGCTTGTTCTCGTCGGGAGACGGTTGTGAACTGGACTGCGGCGGCGTGGATGGCGTGGCCGGTTTCGGCTGCGGGCTCGGCGGACCCTCTTGGGAAGCGTTCGGCTGCGCTCCCTTCACGGGAGTAGCGCTGCTATCCGGCCTTCGTGGATCGGCGGAATCCGGATCTGCTGACTTGGTTGAAGTGTCCGGCAATAAGGTGATGGGAACTCCATTGGCGGCAGACGAATTCCTGGCCTTCGCACCAGTGACGCCGGTTGATCCTTGTGTACCGCTTTTTGCGGCGGTCGCCGGCTTGCCCGGGTCCGGCAGACCTCCCGGCTTCGCCCCGTTGCCCGGTTGCTTGAGTTGCGCTTTAGGTTGCGCTACCGCATTGATGGCCACGCTACTCCTGGTAGCAGCGGCAGCAGACTTCGCATCCGCGGCGCTCTTGTCGGGCACCGACGGCAAACGCTGGGCCAGGATATCCGACGCCCGCATGTGAACGGCTTCCTCCGCTGGAGCCTGCCGTTCCTGTTTCTCCACCAGGACCAGGACCTCTTCCAGTTTGCTGAGGTCGGCCGCCGGTTTGATTTTGATGTTCAGAAACAAATCTCTTCCGTTTCCTACTTTAGTAACCGTGCCGACGGGTAATCCTTTGGGAAAAATCTGATCTCCGCCGCTGGTCAGCACGGTTTCACCGGGCGAAACCTGCTCGTCGCTCATCACCCGTTCCAGCATGACCTCGCCATTGGCAGTGCCACGCAACACGCCTTGCAGCCGCGTTTTTTCGAGCAAAGCGCCCACGCCGCTGCTCTGATCGTTGATTAGCAAAACTTGCGCGACCGATGGATAAACCAGCAGCACCTTGCCCACAATGCCGTCGGAGGTCATCACGGCCATGTCGCGTTCTATGCCCGCCTTCTCTCCCTTATCGATATAAATGATGCGGGAGAGATCGCTGCCGCTGGAGCCAATCACCTGCGCGGCCACGGTGTGGGAGATGAACTGTTCTTTGAAGGCCAGGAGGACTTGCAGTCGGCGCGCCTGGGCGGCGTCGTCAGCCAGACGGACCTGTTGCAGCCGCATTTGCTCAATCTGTTCCTTGAGTTGCCGATTCTCGGCGCGCACACCGCGCAGATAAAAGTAGTTGTGCCAGAGATTGCCGCTACCGTTCTCAACCCAGACCAGCGTGCGCTCCAGGGGAGTAACCGCATTCACGGCCCAAATCCGAATCAGGCGGGTCTTCTCCTCATCGGCGCCATTTTTCTTGACCTGCATCGCCAGCCCGAGCACCTGCAGAAACAGCACGCCTACAAGAATGATCAGGTTGCGGTAACGGCCAAGGACAGTTTCCATAAAAAACCAGTGTCAAAGTTTCAAGGTTTCAAAGCTGCAAGGTTTCAAAACATTCGCGCCGACGCTCGACGTGAAACCTTGAAACTCTGAAACCTTGAACCTTCACCCCGAACCATCTATTCGATCGAAATTTTTCGCAGCAGCTTGAAATCGCTGAGCATCTTGCCCGTGCCCAGCACGACGCTGCATAGCGGATCGTCGGCAATCGAGACCGGCAGGCCGGTTTCTTCGCGGATGCGTTTGTCCAGGTTCTTCAGCAGCGCGCCGCCGCCGGTGAGTACGATGCCGCGGTCGCTGATGTCTGCCGAAAGCTCAGGCGGCGTCCGCTCCAAAGCTACGCGGATCGCATTCATGATGGTCGAAACGCATTCGCTGAGCGCTTCGCGGATTTCGCCGTCGTCTACCGTAATAGTTTTGGGCACGCCTTCGATTAGGTTGCGGCCCTTGATCTCCATAGTCATCGGCTTGTCGAGCTGGTGCGCCGAGCCAATTTCCATCTTAATCTGCTCGGCGGTGCGTTCGCCGATCAGCAAATTATATTTTCGTTTCAGATAGTTCATTACCGCTTCGTCCATCTGGTTGCCGGCCATGCGCACGGAACGCGAATAGACAATTCCGCTGAGCGAAATCACTGCAATGTCAGTAGTACCGCCGCCGATGTCGACCACCATATTGCCGCTGGGCTCGGTGATGGGCAGTCCCGCACCAATCGCCGCCACCATGGCCTGCTCCACCAGATGGACTTCACTGGCCTTGGCGCGATAGGCGGAATCCATGACCGCGCGCTTCTCCACCTGCGTAATCTCCGACGGCACGCCGATCACGATGCGGGGGTGCACCAGCATCTTGCGGTTGTGTGCCTTCTGGATGAAATAGTTCAGCATCTTCTCCGTGACTTTGAAATCGGCGATCACTCCGTCTTTCATGGGCTTGATGGCGACAATGTTGCCGGGGGTGCGGCCCAGCATCTCTTTCGCCTCTTTGCCGACGGCCTCAACTTCGCCCGTGTTCTTGTTGATGGCGACGATGGAGGGCTCGTTCACGACAATGCCTTTGCCGCGCGCGTACACCAGCGTGTTAGCGGTGCCAAGATCGATGGCCAGGTCGCTGGAGAAAATGCTGAACAGCGACCGGAGGTTGTGACTGCGCGTAGGACCCGAATGATATCCGTTGTTTGACATGACGAAATATTCCCGCGTCTTTCGACGTGTTAGCTCTTTCTGGATATGCCCCAGAATTCTATTTTTGCTGTCGGCTGGTTCTCTTCATTCTACGGGAAACCGACAACCTTCCTCGACCCGAAAGTCCCTGCCCGAGCGTCTCACCTAAAAGCGCGCCGCCATCTACCGGCTGAATACCCACCCTATTGAATAATGATCTTCTGCTGCTGCGTATTCACTCCGCCCTGCGCCGTTTGTGCCGTCACCGTGATCACGGCTTCGCCGGTGGGTAGCGGCGGCGTGAAGTAATGAAAGCCGCCGTCTGGGTTTACCATCGGCACTTCACTGCCATTCACCATCACCCGGGCCCCGGTCTGGGTCTTGCCCGTCACCTCGATCACGTGCCCGTGCTGCACGAAAGGATCCAGTTCAAGTTGGATGGCTTCGGTCTGCTTGCCTTTAGAGATGATGGTGAACCGGTTTTTCTCGCTCTCGACCGATTCTTTTCCTGCCGAGTCATAGGACTGCACCATCCAGTAATAGGCACCCTCTCCGAGACTGGTGACAGTTACAGCGGTTGTATTAACTTTCTTATCAACTAGTGTAGAAGAAAAATAAGGGTTGCGGGAGATGCGCAGGCGGTAACCAATTGCATTCGCCATCCGAGTCCAGGAAAATGAAACGTCCTTCATTGCTTCGCCTGCCGAAAACAGCGGCGCCATGTTGGCCGGCGCAATCGGCGTCGGCGGACCAATCTCCTTGGCCTTTTCCAGATGCGATTTCTCTCCCTGGAAGCTCACCTTCTCCCAGTTGGCCAGTTTCACGGTTTCACCGTTGCGCGTGACCTCGCCCGATCCTTTCTTCATCAGGATTTCGTGCTGGTTCGCTTTAGGATCGTTATGGACCTGCGCGGCTGATTCGGGAGACAGCGAGGCCGTCGCGCCGTCTACAATCACCTGCGACTTTGAACCCTGGCTGTAGGTCGCGGTCGAGAGGTCCACCGTCCCCGTGCTGACCGCTACCGCCACATTGGTCTGCTGCTGATCGTTCGCGGAGTTCTCTTCGACCACGATCAGCGAATCCTGTTTCACCGTGTAACTGGTGCCGTCATTAAAGACGACTTTCGCCATGCCTTCCGAACCGGTCTGCACCACGTCGCCTTTTTCTAAAGGAACGCTGTAGTCGGCCTTGATCCAACTGTTGCCGTTGGCTTTTTTGATGCGCACGGTGCCATCCAGGGCCGTGAAGTGTGCCTGCTGCGCCGTCAGAACTCCCGAACCGGTCGTCGGAGCCATGCCGGCCACGCGTTCCAGCATCTTACCGGCTACGTTTTCCCCTGACTTCAGTGTGTTCTCACTGAATTGCGGAAACGCCACGCGCAGGAAAATGAGGAACACCGCGACTCCTGCCAGGACCAACAGAATCACGCTGCGGTACGTGACCGTCGTCCACGCAACGTGGATCCCCGGTTTGCGATTGTCAGAAGACACGTAGCCCGAAATCCTCAGTAAATATGCGGTAGATCAAACGTTAGCACAAGCAAAACACAGGAAAGAACAGGTAATGAGTTTGGGACGTTACGTTGGTGTGGGGACCATCTAACCTTCAGGAAGGGCGCCGACGGTTCTGCCTCCGATAACTCAACCGCGACTGGCACCGGCCCGGCGCGACCTCCCTTGCGGCACCTTCCTCGGGCGGTTGTAGCATCAAGTTCTTAGGCATTTATTAAGGAGAGTTATGGCAACCGATACTTTGACCACTCCGCCGACCCTCAGCTATGGCCCTACCAAAGTATTCAAGAATTTCATTGACGGCGAGTGGGTCGAGGCCTCGACGGGCCAGACCTTCGAAAATCGCAATCCTGCCGACACCCGCGACCTGGTCGGCATCTTCCAGAAATCGGCCAAGGCTGACGTGGATGCCGCCGTCGACGCGGCCAAGCGCGCCTTCGCCAAATGGCGACTCGTTCCCGCCCCGCGCCGCGCCGAAATCGTTTTCCGCGCCGCCGAGATTCTGATTGAGCGCAAAGAAGACTACGCCCGCGACATGACCCGCGAGATGGGCAAGGTCCTCGCCGAGACGCGTGGCGACGTGCAGGAAGCGATTGACGCCGCCTATTACAACGCCGGTGAAGGCCGCCGCCTGTTCGGTCCCACCGTACCCTCGGAAATGCCCAACAAATTCGCCATGGCCGTGCGCCAACCCATCGGCGTGTGCGGCATGATTACGCCCTGGAATTTTCCCATGGCGATCTCTTCCTGGAAGCTGCTGCCAGCAATCGTCTGCGGCAACACCTGCGTCATCAAGCCCGCGCAGGACACACCGCTTTCCACCTTCAATCTGGTCCGCGCTCTCACCGATGCCGGCCTGCCCAAGGGCGTAATCAATGTCGTGAGTGGATTTGGCCCGGAAGTCGGCACGCCGCTTGCGGAGCATCCAGACGTGCGCGCAATTTCGCTGACGGGATCGTCGGCCGTAGGTCGCATCATCGGCGGCATTGCGGCAAAAAGTTTTAAGCACTGCTCGCTCGAACTGGGCGGCAAGAATCCCATGATCGTGCTTGACGATGCCAACCTCGACCTCGCCATCGAAGGCGGCCTCTGGGGCGGCTTCGGCACCACCGGTCAGCGTTGCACCGCCACCAGCCGCATCATCGTGCAAAAAGGCGTCTACCGCGAATTCGTGGAACGCTACGTCGATCGCGCCAGGAAGTTGAAAATTGGCAATGGACTGGATGAAACCGTGCAGATGGGACCAGCGATCAATGAGAAGCAACTGCAGACGGACCTGAGCTATGTGGACATCGGCAAGAACGAAGGGGCGAAAATGATGTGCGGCGGCAACCGCCTTGATCAGGGCGAATATCAGCACGGCTGGTTCATGGAGCCGACAGTGTTCACCGACGTCGATCCCAAGATGCGCATCGCGCAAGAAGAAATCTTCGGCCCGGTAGTCTCGATCATTCCCTGCGACGACTTGGAAGATGCCATCGAGATCGCCAACGGAATCGAGTACGGCCTGTCTTCCGCGCTCTACACGAAGGATGTGAACAAGGCCTTCTCCGCGATTCGCGACCTTTACGCCGGAATCACCTACATCAACGCACCAACCATCGGCGCCGAAGTGCATCTGCCGTTCGGCGGCACCAAAGCGACGGGCAACGGCCATCGCGAAGGCGGCATCGGCGCGATTGATTTTTACACGGAGTGGAAATCAGTCTACGTCGATTATTCCGACAAGCTGCAGAAGGCGCAGATTGACCGGGAAGACTAAAAGCCTTTGCCCGCAGAGTTCACCGAGAACTGCCGCTGAGTTCGCGGAGAAAAGCAATCGAAGTTCTCAGCTATCTTTGCGGTGGTTCTTTGCGATCTTTGCGGTTAAGCTCTTGCTTTGCTTTGCCGGAGTCATGCATGCCGATCACACAAGCCCGCGAAATCGTCCCCGCCTCCCGCCTCGACAACGTTCGCTACGCCATCCGCGACTTGGCCTGTGTCGCTGATGAAGTCATCCAGCAAGGCCACAAAGTTCTTCCGCTCAACGTCGGCGATCCGCTGAACTTCGATTTCCAAACCCCGCCGCACATCATCGAAGCCGTTTACAAGGCTATGCGCAACGGCAAGAACGGATACGCGCCGTCTCCGGGAATTCCTGAAGCGCTCGAAGCAATTCGCGGCGAAGCTGTGCGCAAGGGCATCACGACGGTGCGCGATGTCTTCGTCACTTCCGGCGTGAGTGAAACCGTCGACCTCTGCCTGTCCGCGCTGGTCAATCCCGGCGAAGACATTCTTACTCCCAAGCCCGACTATCCGCTCTACTCCGCGGTCCTGTGCAAGCTGGGCATCGCGATCAACGCCTACGACCTGAATGAGGACGACGCCTGGCAGCCCGAACTGGCGGACATCGAACGCAAGCTCACGCCGCGCACCCGCGGCGTTGTGCTCATCAATCCCAACAATCCGACCGGCTCACTGTGCACCCGGCAGATGCTAGAGCAAATCGCCGACTTGGCGCGCCGCCATAATCTGATCGTCTTCTCCGACGAAATTTACGACAAGCTCATTCTCGACGGCACTCCGCACATCGCCTTCGCATCGGTCGCGCCTGACGTGCCGTGCGTAACCTTTGGGGGAATGTCGAAAAATTATCTCGTCCCGGGATGGCGCATCGGATGGGGCATCGTCTCCGGCGATGCCGCCGCGGTCAAAGCGTATACAGAAGGCATTCACCGGCTGCTGCGCGCGCGCCTCTGCGCGAATCATCCTGAGCAATACGCGATCAAGCCCGCGCTGGAAGGCCCGCAGGATCATCTCCTTGAAGTGCAGCGCAAACTGCGTTCCCGCCGTGATCTCACCCAGCAATGGTGCGAGTCCGCCCCGCGCGTGAGTTGCGTCGCCCCGCGCGGCGCGTTCTACGCTTTCCCTCGCATCGACATTCCCGAGAGCGACGAGATTTTTGTCAAAGAACTCATCCGCCAGAAGCACGTCATGGTCGTCCATGGTTCCGGATTCGGCCAGAAACCCGGGACGCAGCACTTCCGCATAGTGTTTTTGCCGGATGAAAAGACGCTGCGCACAGCCTATGGCGGAATTGCGGATTTCATCCGCGACAGATACGGAAATGCTGGATGAATATGACTCCGGATGAAGCCCGCGCACTCCTTGTCGAGGGAATCAACTACGCCGCCTATCGGGAGACAGAATCCTCACTGCACGACTCGGATAAGAACCGCCTTTTCGGTTCCGAACATTACAAATCAGGTCGAGTCATCGTCAGGTCAAGTCCGTGGGGCGACGGCGAAGAAAAGATGGCAATACTGCTCCGGTGGGCATGCGAGCTCAACCGGTCGGTTCCTGCCTTCGAGGAAGCGCAAAGACTGCTACAGAATGAGAACTCGCTGATCGGGAGTATTATCCGGCGCGCACAAGGCACATGACCATGGTATAATGACCATGATCGAAAGGGTATCGATCGATGAAAAAGATGGCAGCTGGGGTGTTCAAAATCCATTGTCTGGCGGTCATGGATGAAGTCCAGTCGAAGCGCCAAGCCGTGCTCATTACCAAGCGAGGCAAGCCCGTGGCAAAGCTCGTCCCCGTCGGCAAGGAAAAGGACGACATCTTCGGCTTCTTCAAGGGGAAAGGCAAAATTGAAATCAAGGGGGACATTGTCTCCCCGGCACTCACACCCGAAGAGTGGGGCAATCTTTATTGATCCTGCTGGACACCCACGTAGTGATTTGGCTCGCCCAAGATTACAGTCGGATAACTCCAAGGGCGCATGCTGCGATTGAGGAAGCACGTACGAAAGACGACGGCCTGGCCGTTTCCGCCATCACTCTCTTCGAAATCGCGTTGCTTGCGAGTCGTGGACGAATTCGCTTGACGCCTGGCCTTGAGACTTTTCTGCCCGAAGTGGAGCGCCATTTCGTCGTGTTTCCGATCACGGGCAACATTGCATTGCAAGCGTTCGAACTACCCGCGGGCTATCCGAACGATCCTGCCGACCGCATCATCGGAGCCACCGCTCTCGTGGAAGATATTCCGCTTCTCACCGCCGACCGCGAAATCCGGAATTCACGTGCACTCTCGACTATCTGGTGAGGGAAGCAAACCCACTGCTGAATCACACTGGTGCTGCACCGCAAACCTCAGGCCATCGATTCCTTCACATTGATTGAGCATCTTCTACGCGCGCAGACCTCAGAAAATCCCCGGCAGCACCGCCGGGACTCGCCCCGCGTAATCGTCGAATTCTTTGCCAAACTCGCTGCGTAGTAACTTCTCTTCGCTGCGTACCCGAATCACCGTGCCTACAGCAAAAAACACGATTGCTGCTATGAGAGCGGTCCAGTGTTCCATCGCCAGCCCGGTTGCGATCAGCATCCCGAACATGCCTGTGTAAATCGGGTTCCGAACATAGGCGTAGGGCCCCACCGTGATCAGCTTGTGGTTTTCGACGAGCCGCGCTCGCAGTGCCCACTGCTTCCCCAAGGTGTGAATCGCGGCTTCGAGCAGCCACCCCGATGCGGCCGCGATCGCCACGGTCACTACAGAAAACAAAATCCCAGGAGTTCCGGAGAGTGCGGCAACCGGCGGCAGGAAGGGCTGCCATGGAGGTTGAAACCACACCAGGAAATAGGCACACATTTGTAGAACGATACCCAGGGTAGCGAACCCGTCCCGCCTGGCCTCGGGCGCTTTCGGAGGGCGCTTGCGAAGCAGAAAGATGCCGACAAAAAAGAGCCAGCACAGAATCACTCCAACCAAAGTAGCGATCGCAATCGGAGTTGGGCTCGACATCACTTCTAAACTCGGGGATGACAATAATCTACCAGCTGCCGCGCCCTCTTGGACTTTCCGTGCGAATCTGCTTAAATCAAGTCAGACGCAACCGTGGGCGGGGCCTGGGTTTCCACAATCGTGGTCGACATTCACTCTCACATCCTTCCAGAAGTGGACGACGGACCGAAATCCTGGGATATCTCCGTCGCCATGTGCCGCGCGGCGGCCGCCGACGGCATCACTCACATGGTCGCCACCCCCCACGCCAACGATCGTTATCACTATGATCGCGAATATCTGCAAGGGTTGGTCGCGCACCTTCAGCAACTCGTCGGTGATGCCCCGAAACTCAGCCTGGGGTGCGACTTTCACCTCTCGTACGACAACCTGCAGGACGCGTTCGCCCATCCCAGTCGCTATGTCATCGAAGGCACACATTATCTCCTGGTGGAGTTCAGCAACTACAGCATTCCGCCGCAGACCACGGATTCTTTTCAGAAGTTGGCGAACCTTGGAATCACCCCCATCATCACCCACCCCGAGCGCAACCCGATTCTGCGCGAGAATCTGCAACGGGTGGCGGAGTGGGCGGAACAGGGCTGCGTCATTCAGATGACAGGCTCGGCACTGACTGGATTCTGGGGCGATCATACGCGCCGCGCCGCGCTATGGCTGCTCGAACATCAGGCCGCCCACGTCCTCGCCACTGACGCGCACGATACGGAGAAACGTGTCCCGATTCTCTCCCCGGCGCGCGATGCAGTCGCGGAAATCTTTGGCCAGGAAGTTGCTGAGGCTCTGGTTGAAGGGAATCCCCGCGCCATCATCACCAACCAGCCGCTGCCTTATTTTCCGCGCCCCGTAATAACGAGCTATCGGAAGAATTAGTGAAGGCCTGCTGCTTGGGCCGCTCGCCGTCTGTCATCCTGAGCGAAGCAGTCGAAGGATCCCTACACATTAAGTACTCCCCGAAAGTGTCGGGGCATTCTCCCTGTGCGTCGGTGTCTGTAATTCACGGGAGAACTCGTTCAAGCCATCGATAGTGAGCCAAAAGGGATCCTTCGACTTCGCGCCCGCTTCGCTTCGCGAAGTGGGCGCTACGCTCAGGATGACAAGCGGAATAATTTAGCTGAAGGTGCCTATCCGACGTTACTGCGGGCGGGACGAATCAGGCTGGTTCGCAGCAGGCGCGGCATCCGTGGTCGGACTCGCACTGTGCGACGTCGTGGGCATCGGCTCGGCTCGCGGAGCATCCGGCACGGTCGTCATGGCGCTCTCCGGATTAAGAAGATGGTCCTTGCTCGGTCCCAGGCCCAGCTTGATCAGCGCCCGCGAGTCTGGAACGGTTTTGCTCTGCCATCCGTTGTCGGCCTGGTAGCGGCGCATGGCCGCTTCGCTGGCCTGGTTCCATGTGCCGCTGGCCTCGCCCTTCAGGTAATGCTCGCGGATCAGCGCTTCCTGAATGGCTTGGGCTCTCTCCGAGTCGATTTTCTGCTGGCCGCGCACCCGCTTCTTTCGCGAAGAGCGTTTTCTACTCGAGGATGTGCGAATTGTGCCAGTGCTGGTTGACGTGAAAGACACTTTTGCCTGGCTCTTGTGAGGCTTCTCGGACGCAGGACTTGGAGTCGCAGACTTGTTTGCGGCAGCCTCCCCGGTCGAACTCTGGCGAGCCGCGGCCGCACCGCAAACGCAGATCACGATCAGCACACACAGGCTGATGAATCGGCACTTCGCGATCTCACTTGAAACGCCTGAAACCAAACTCACCTCACAAAACCTTAACTCAAAACCCCTGCAAAATAAAAAGCCCAACCAAATGCTGGCACTGTAATCATCCTCGATAGGAAGCTACAGTGCCAGTCCTCATTGGGCTTTCTAAGTTACGGAAGTGTACCGGCCAGAAAGATCGTCCCATCCTGCCGCGATGAACCTCGCGACCGCACCAGGAATACCACGTCCTGGCCACTCTTCAGGTTCGACTCGATCCGGGCGAATTCTTCCTCGCTGTTGACCGGCTGCTTATTCACTTCCAGGATGATGTCGCCGCGTCCCAGGTTCACGTCTTCGGCAAACGAACCGGGCTTCACATCCTGCACGATCACGCCTTTGCCAGCCGACATGTCAAGACGGTCGGCCATCTCCGGCGTAACCTTGCGCACGGTCACACCGAACTTGCTCTGCTTGGGAGAGCTCTCGTCGTCGTTTTCCTGCTCGTCCCCGAGGCGCGCCGCAAACAGTTTGGCGCGATCGGCAATAGTTACGCTTGTTTCCTGCGTTTTGCCATTGCGTAGGAAGTTGAGATTCACCTTCGATCCGGGCTTGCGAGAGGCAATGTCGGCCACCAGTTCGGAGCCTTTGCTGACTTTCTTGCCGTCCACGCTGGTAATGGTGTCGCCGACTTTCAATCCTGCCTGGTCCGCCGGACTTCCAGCCACCACGCTCGAGACGGTTACTCCGCTTCCCGAACCGTAGACTCGGGCAATGGCCGGATTTTCAACCGCGTCAAACATGATGCCGATCGACCCGCGCGAAACTTTGTGCTCCGGCCCGGTCAACTGGTTGTAAACATCGACTACGGTCTTCGAGGGGAGCGCAAAGCCCACACCCGCATAGGCGTTGGTCTCGCTCAGAATTGCGGTGTTGATTCCGATTACTTCCCCGTTCATATTCACCAGCGGGCCGCCCGAGTTGCCGGGGTTGATCGCGGCATCGGTCTGAATGAAAGTCTGGAACTGCCGGCCCGGCACGATGTCCCGGCCTTTGGCCGAAACGATCCCCGCCGTCACTGTCTCCGACAATCCAAACGGGCTGCCGACGGCCAAAACCCAATCGCCCACCTGCATGCTGTCGGAATTACCCATTTTCGCGGCCGGCAATATCCGGTCCACATTTACCTTGATCACGGCCAGATCCGTTTCCTGATCGGTGCCGATGACCTTGGCGTCATGCTGCACGCCCGGCGGATCGTCCTCGAACCGGACCCGAATGCGGTCCGCCTTTTCGACTACGTGCCGGTTGGTAACGATGTATCCCTTGGAATCAACGACGACTCCGGAACCCAGCGACCGCTCGCGGATCGGACCATCGCTTGGACCTCCCGGACCCGCTTGCCCGCCGGGGCCACCAAAGAAGTGGTTGAAGAAATCATCCATGCCCCCGCCACCACCGCTGTCATCATCGTCCGGATTTTGCCCGCGGCGCCGATGCGCATTTTTGATGGTCGATTCGGTATTGATATTGACCACGCTCGGCTCTAACTGCTTCGCGATCTGCGAAAATGTGTTCGACATCTGCTGCGGCGAAGGAAGACTGAGCGGTGTCGCATCGCTCTTTTGCCCTTCTTTCCCTTTAACCCCGTAGGAAATGACCGTCCCAATCAGAATGCCCACCGAAAGCGTTGCCAGAATACTGAGCGTGTAGGCCCAGCGATGAGCCTTCATGCGCATCCACATTGCGCCCGAGTCCATATGTCTACTTCCTCCAAAACTGTTTAAACCTTTATAGTATACCCATTTGCGGCGTGCGGCCCGGCCGCGGGTCCGCGCGAAGTTCACCCTGAATCCTTCTGGTATTAGACGCAGAAACTATCAAAACCGTTTTATGCGTTGGGGATTTATACGTAGAGACGTAGCTTGCTACGTCTCGTTCTGACCATCAGCAGAAGACGTTGCAAGCAACGTCTCTACGAAAGAGCGCTCACTTCGCCTCGTACACCGTTTTCCCGCCCACCACCGTTAACAGCACCTTGGTCGCCAATATCTTCTCCTGCGAGGCCGCTGTCACGTCGCGGTCGAGAACGACGAAATCCGCCAGCATTCCGGGCGCCAGCTTACCTTTTTCCATCTCCTCGAATTCCGCGAAGGCCGAACCCGTGGTATAGGCCGCGATTGCCTGATCGATCGTGAGCCGCTGCTGGGGAAAATATTCCTGCTTTCCGTTCTCGCTCTGGCGCGTAACCGCCGCGTAAAGCCCTCGAAACGGCGTGACCGGTTCCACTGGATAATCCGTGCCAAAGGCCAGCGTCACACCTTTATTCAGAAAAGCGAGCCAGGAGTAGGAAGTCGCGGCTCGCCTCGGTCCAAGCCGATCCTGCGCCCAACGCATGTCAGTCAGCAAATGACTGGGCTGCATGGAAGCGATCACTTTCAATCCTTTAAATAGGCCGATCTGCACAGGAGTAGTCACTTGGGCATGTTCGATACGAAACCGAAAATCGTCGCCGCCGCCGGGCGCTTTGACCTTGGCCTCGCGCGCCGCCTTCTCGGCTTCGGCGAAGGCATCGAGCGCCATTTGTACTCCCTTGTCGCCAATCGCGTGAAAGCCAATCTGGAAGCCGGCCAGCACGCGCTCTTTGGTCATCTCGTTCAGCTTCGCCGCATCATATCGCGGCAAGCCAGAGTTCTTCGGATCATCTGTGTATGGCTCGAGCAGCGCCGCCGTGTGCGACCCCAGCGAGCCATCCATGAATCCCTTCAGCATCCCCGTGTGCAGCATCAAGTCTGACTGCGGATGCGATTCGCGCTTCCGGCTCAACTCCTCCACCGGCTCGTCAAACGGCAGCCACTCCGAGATGCGCGCGGTTAGCTTGCCCTCTTTTTCCAGTTCTTCGTAGATCTGAAAATTCTCCCAGACCGGCGAATAATCCTGCGCGGAAGTGACGCCATGCTCGGCGAGATCGGCCAGTGCAAGCTCGAGACCTTCCCGGCGCAGCCGGTGACTTGGCTTAGGGATCACTTGCAGAATTGCAGCCTGCGCCGTTTCCCGCAGAATGCCGGTAGGCTCTCCATTCTGATTCCGGTCGATTTGCCCGCCCTGGGGATTGCGGCTGGCCAGCGTGATGCTGCCCAATTGCAATGCGCGAGTGTTGGCGACCGCGATGTGCGTATCGATTCGCACGAGAAACACCGGGTGCCCCTCAGAAACCTCATCAAGATCCCAACGGGTCGGCGTCGCTTTCACAGGCCAGAGCGTTTCGTCCCAGCCCTCTCCCAGAATCCAATCTCCCGCCTTCGAATCTTCGACCTTCTTCGCGACTCGCGCGCGCAGTTCGTCCAGAGACTTCACGCCCGTCAGATCGACACTCAGTTTCTTATTCCCCGCATCGTCCAGATGGAGGTGAGCGTCGTTGAATCCGGGCATGACGAAATGTCCGCCCAAGTCGACCACCTGAGTCTGCGGCCCTTTCAGCTTCCGCAGATCAGAGTTCTTGCCCACCGCCTGAATGCGACCGCCGCGCACCGCAATGGCCTCCTCGCGCAGAATCGAACTGAACTGCTCGTTGGCGGGCACACCCGTATAAACATTCGCGTGCTCGAAAATAATGTCCGCCTTAATCGTGTCTGCCTCAGTAAGCTCCGCCCTCGGCTTGCTTTCCGTCGTTGCACTGTCAGTGGGACTTTGCGCACCACACAGAACGCAGAGCATCACGAGCCAACACAGCAAACAAGCTGATGTGAGGAGTCGAGTCGGCAAGACAAGGAATTTCGTCGGGAAGGCTGGAAAGCGGCTCGCGAATCGCAGAAATTGCCTTGGGAAGGGCACGACTTCAGTCGCGCCGTTAGGCCTTTGCTTTGGGAAGGGCATGGCTTCAGCCGCGCCGTCAGGCCACCAAAAAGATGCGGGCTTTAGCCCCTGAGGTAACCGGCCATGCCGTCTTAACATCACGAAGCCCCCCTGACGTTCGACTCATTCCCCACTCCAGCCAATACAAGCATGGTCAGCAAAATCCGCTTCAACCCCAACTCGCGCCCGTTGCAGTCAAACCACTCCTGCAAGGTATGTGCCCCGCCGCCCGAACCGCCGCCGCCGATGGCAATCGCCTCTTGCCCCAGCGAGAGCGGGACGTTGGCATCCGTCGAAGCCCGCTGCACCTGCGCTGCATTCGACAGTTGCGCATCCACCGCCCGCACCACCTGCAAAATCCGCGCTCCCGCCCGCAACTCGCCCGCCGGACGATTCCCGATGACCAGTACTTCGCAACTCACGCCGGACGGCCTCTTCTGGGCGGAAGATCGCATCTCGGCGGCAACGGTTTCATCTTCGACCGCGCGGTTCAGCGCCAGGCGCAGCGATTGTTCTAGCCGCTCCATCTCCGTCATCGAAGTCGAACGAATATCCACCTTCATGCTCACCGACTCCGGAATCGAATTCACCGAAGTCCCGCCGCGGATCACGCCAATATTGAACGTCGTCTTTGGCTGTGCGGGCACTGGCGTCGCCGTGAAAGTTTCGATCGCTTTGGCCAGAATCACAATGGGATTGGGCGCGCCAAAATCGCTCCACGAATGCCCGCCCGGCCCGCGCACGATCACCTCAAACCGCCGGCTGCCCAGAGCTTCGGCCACAATCGTGTCCGCACCCGCGCCATCGAGCACCACGCTGTAGGCAATCGAATCCTTCCAGCGCGGAGTAGAAAAAATGTGCCGCATGCCGCGCAGGTCGCCCTCGCCCTCTTCGCCCACGTTTCCGATAAAGACAAACGGCAGCGCATGCCGGATGCGAACCGTCCGCAGCAGCGCCGCAATTCCCAGCATCGCCGCCACGCCCGCGCCGTTGTCGGAAACTCCCGGCCCGTAAATCCGGCTTCCCTGCTGACGAATATTCAGCGGCGTATTCGCGGGAAACACGGTGTCGATGTGTGCGCTCAGCGCCACGTAGCGCCGGCCAAATCCGGGATGCGCGCCGAACACATTGCCCACATCGTCGATGCGAACATCGTCCAACCCGATTTCGCGAAAGCGCTCCGCCAGCCAAGCCGCCCGCGCCGACTCGCCAAACGGAGGCGCTGGAATCCGCGCCATCTCCATCTGCCAGTGCGCCAGCTGCGGCTCCTGCGTGCGAAACCAGTTGAAGGCCGACCGCACCTCCGGCGATGCCGCCAGACGCGCCACCTCCTGCTGCACTTCCTGCTTGACGGCAGGCGCAAGGTCCGGCAAGTCCGGGCGAGGGGGAGTCGGGCTCATGATAAGTATTTTGTAAGTTTACAACTTACGCGGCGGAATGGGCATTGGCGACCGAGGAAACAATGGATTACGGGAAGGTGGTAACTGTATGGGTCGGAAAACCGTAACTTTGGTCACGCCTGTGCTGACGGGACTGAGGTCCGCGCACTCTCGACACGCGATCATCAAATCAGCATTGTTCATCCTGAGCGGAGCAGTCGAAGGATCTCTGCAGGTTGGTGCCGACCGTGGCCTGGCAAGGGAAATTCTTCATATCGCCCAGGCGCAGCAAATCAAAAGCGCCCCTACAGCCGACCGGACCACGCGTGATTGCAGGGATCCTTCGACTCCGCGGCGTCTTCGCGAAGCGAAGACGCCGCTCCGCTCAGGATGACATTGCTCGACGTTCCACCGCCGCCACCAATTTCTTCGTCGCCGGCACCTCGATCCCATGCCGCACAGCGGCGCGCAGAATGGGTCCGGCGATGGCGTCGAGTTCCGGCGGATTGCCGCGTTCGACATCTTTCTGCATTGAGCTGCGCATATTTGGAGGCGCCCTCCTGACCCATGCGAGGATCGATTCCGCATCGACTCTGGCGCCTTCTGCCACGGCCACCGCGCAAGCCTCGCGAACGCAATCCTCACCCAGATCTCGCCAATTCGGATCGGCCAAAATCTCGCCCACAGTTTTATTCGCAGCCGTCGTGCTCAAGGCAAATGGGGCGAGAAACACAATCTTGCTCCACATCAGAGTTGCCTCGTCATCGATGAACCGGCACTCGAACCCCATCTTCTGAAGCCCTTCGAGAGTTTCGCCAAGCAAGGTTCGTCCAGCCGAAGACACATTCAGGCGGGCAAAGGGAGAACGATGCACGATGTGCCCCGGCGCGACGCGTTCGGACTCAACGGCAATGGTCGCCGCAATCACTTTCTCCACGCCGTACTTCGCGCGCAACACCGCAAGATGGTCGATGCCGTTCAACAGTGGAATGATCGCTCTCACCGACTCGGGCTTTGTGAGCGCCGCAAGAGCTGCCTCCAGTTGCGTTGCCTTCACCGTTATCCAAAGCACATCGGCAGGCGGAACCTGGGCCGCGTGTGAAACCGGAACGTTGAAATTCCCGAAAGCGCTTTCCAACTGAAGTTGTTCGGGAAATCGATCCAGCATTTCAGGCCTGACAACGACGCTAACCGGCGAGCCGCACTTCGCCAGACATGCCCCCATCAGGCCCCCAACTCCGCCCACACCAAGGATCGCATGTCGCAAGAGAGTCATGGGCGCGTTACTTCTTTTGCGCCGCTGCGCGTGGGAGTAGGACTCATCACAAATATCGGTAAGTTTACATCGCACGGATCGGAATGGGGAATGCCGACTGGGCAAACACCAGAATATTGCAAAATGCAGATCATCGAGAGACTTGTCGTCCTGAGCGGAGCCACTGCTTCCGCGAATGCGAAGCAGCGGCGTAGTCGAAGGATCCCTGCCACTCGACGATGACTGTGGCCTGGCAGGATTTTCTCTTCCCGCAATTTTCCCTGCGCTACAATCACCACATGCGAAGAACTTTGCTGGCTGTTGCTGTGGCCATCCCTTTGACCGTCATCATTTTTATTTCTTCGGCGCCACTCGCCAACGCCCAGGCCAACAATGAAAAAGATTCTCCCGCGAAGGAATCAGCGCCCGATGTCCCCGACGCAATCGCCGTCCCATCAGGCCTTGCGCCGGTACTGTTCGTCCGCGCTAAAGGATCGCAAATCTACACCTGTCAGGCTGGAGCCGACGGCAAGTTCAGTTGGACGCTCAAAGGTCCCGAGGCCGAATTGAAGGATCGCAAGGACAAAGTAATCGGACAACATTCCGCCGGACCGACCTGGAAGTTGAAAGACGGCAGTGAAGTCACCGGCAAAGCAGCCGCGCATGTCGACTCGCTGGATGCGGACTCGATTCCATGGCTGCTGGTGAATGTCGAAAGCCATGCGGGAAAGGCCGGCCTGCTGACCAATGTGACGACCATTCAGCGGGTCCACACTCACGGCGGCAAGCCCAGCAGCGACGCTTGCGACGAGTCCCACAAAGGTGCGGAAACCAAGAGCGATTACACCGCCGACTATTACTTTTACGCCCCGGCCAAGTGAAGGTCATGCCTTCGAAGCTCGTGGAGCGTGGTAAGCATCTAATGGACAGCTTGCCAAGAATCGGAGAAATACAATGCGTGAAGTCATTATTGCTTCTTCCGTCCGCACTCCCGTAGGGCGCGCGTACAAGGGCACGCTCCGCGCCACTCGTCCCGATGAACTCGCCGCCGTTGCGATCAAGGGCGCGCTGGAACGTGTACCTCAACTCGACACGAAAGAAATCGAAGATGTAATTCTGGGCTGCGCCATGCCGGAAGCCGAGCAAGGGATGAACGTGGCCCGCATCGCCTCGCTACGCGCGGGATTGCCGGTTGAAGTTTCGGCGCTGACTATCAACCGCTTCTGTTCTTCGGGACTGCAGGCGATCGCTATGGCGGCGGAACGCATTATGAGCGGGGGCGCGGAAGTGATCGTCGCCGGAGGAACAGAGTCAATGACGATGATTCCGATGGGCGGACACAAAATCTCTCCTAACCCCTGGCTCGTCGATCACTATCCCGACGCGTACCTTTCCATGGGACTCACGGCCGAGCGAGTGGGCCAGCGATTCGGCATTACGCGGCAAGCCGCGGATGAGTTCTCGTTGCGTAGTCACCAGAAAGCGCTGGCGGCGATTCAGGCCGGAAAGTTCAACGACGAAGTCGTACCCGTGCCGGTGAGTTTCAGCACGCCAAATGGATCCAAGCCGAAGCGGCAGGAGATCGTGTTCAAAGTGGACGAAGGCCCGCGCGCCGACACTTCGCTCGAAGCGCTGCTTGGCCTGAAGCCCGCGTTTCACATGAAGGGCACGGTGACTGCCGGGAATTCGTCGCAGATGTCGGACGGCGCGGCAGCCGCGGTAGTGATGTCCGCCGAGCGGGCCACGGCATTGGGCATCCAGCCTCTAGCTCGTTTTGTGTCGTTCGCGACAGCGGGATACAAACCGGAAGAAATGGGACTAGGCCCGGTGTTTGCGATCCCGAAAGCACTGAAGTTGGCTGGGCTGAAGCTCGCAGATATTGACGTGATCGAGTTGAATGAAGCCTTCGCCGCGCAATCGCTGGCGGTGATCAAAGAAGCGGGATTGGATCCCGCGAAGGTCAATCCGAACGGTGGGGCGATTGCGTTGGGACATCCGCTGGGATGCACCGGAGCGAAACTGACGGCCAGCGTGATCCGCGAATTGAAGCGGCGCAAGGGTCGCTATGGCATGGTCACGATGTGCGTCGGCGGAGGCATGGGCGCCGCCGGAATCTTCGAAAATCTAAGCTGACACGGCGTTATAATGCGCCTCAGGAGGTTCTTATGACTTCCGCCCGCCTTCTCGGTGCCGCGTTGTTGTTTTATTCTCTCTCTGCCTTCGCGCAAGATCGACAAACCGTGTCAGGCAATGGTACCTCGTCAGTTCTGACGAACGGGGAAGCAACGGCCACTCCGTCGGAGCCTTGGAGGGTCATTCCGAATCGGCCCGACTTTTCGTCGAATTCGGCCGACCACATTCGGGTTGATCAGTATCGTCTTGATCGGGGCCAGCTTGATCCCCGCACGGGTCGTCCCAAGATGGAAGCCCAGACTGGCGTCGCGATCATGGACGAAGAGGGGTCAATGGAGGCGGATGCGACCTGCTATGCGATCCGCAGTTATGTTGTCGCGCGCGATTCCAAGGACTCGGATTCCACGCACCCCGTGGGTTATTCGACCTGCCGGCGGGCGAGCCGTTACCATCTGAAGACCACGGTGGGACAATCGGTCCCGACAGAGCGCTGAGCTTTTTTACCCGCTTCTGCGAGAGGACGTTGCAGGGACGCGTCGGCGACGGATTCAGAATCGGAAAATTCCTGGACGCCTGAAATTCCGGCACGAAACCCCCATAAACACCTGAATTAGCGTCCCTATCATTCCCTTCCTTCCCGCATTAAAATTGAAGTGCGTTTTCCGTCGCCGCTCGACTCGGCGGTTTCTTTATCCAAGGAGACAGATGGCAACGACCACGGCAGTTCCCAAGAATCGAATTTCCGGCGGCAGCTTTCTGCTGGAATCGCGCCAGCCAGACGAAGTTTTTACGCCTGAAGACTTCAGCGAGCAACACCAACTCATTGGCCAGACGGCGGAGGAGTTTGCCATGAATGAAATTGTGCCCAATATTGAAAAAATTGAGCACAAGGATTTCTCCGTTTCTCGCGAGCTTCTGAAAAAGGCCGGCGAACTCGGTCTCAGTGGGGTCGAAATTCCAGAAGCTTACGGCGGCTTGGAAATGGACAAGGTGACCGCCGCCGTCATCGCCGACCACATCGCGAAGTATGCGGGCTTCGCCACTACCTGGGGCGCGCACAGCGGAATCGGAATGTTGCCCATCGTGTACTTCGGCACTGAAGAGCAGAAGAGTAAGTATTTGCCGCGCCTGGCCTCGGGCGAGATTGTCGGCGCATATGCCTTGTCGGAAGCGTCTTCTGGGTCCGACGCACTGAACTGCCGGGCTCGCGCCGAACTTTCGCCCGATGGCAAGCACTATGTGCTTAACGGCGAAAAAATGTGGATCACCAACGCCGGCTTCGCAGACCTGTTCACGGTATTTGCCAAGATCAACGGCGAGAAGTTCAGCGCGTTTCTGGTCGAGAGAAGTTTCCCCGGTTTCTCGGTCGGCGCCGAAGAGCACAAGATGGGCATTCGTGGGTCGTCGACCTGCCCTATCATTCTCAATGACTGCAAAGTTCCGGTGGAAAATCTGCTGGGTGAAATCGGCAAGGGCCACGTGATTGCCTTCAACATTCTGAACGTGGGCCGCTTCAAGCTGGGCGCGATGTGCGTAGGCGGAGGCCGCGTCTCGCTGGAAAACGCCATTGGCTACGCCAGGCAGCGCAAGGCTTTCAACAAAGTGATCGCCGACTTCGGACTGGTGCGGGAGAAGATCGCCAACATGGCGACTCTGATTTATGTCGGCGAATCGCTCGTCTATCGCACTGTCGGGATGATGGACGTCGCCTTGGGCGATGTGGACAAATCGGCCGCCGACGCGGGCAAGCAAACGTTGAAGGCGATCGAGGAATACGCCGTCGAGTGCTCCATCATTAAAGTGTGGGGCTCGGAGATGATCGACTATGTCGTCGACGAGACGGTGCAGATTTACGCGGGCTATGGATTCGTGGAGGAGTATCCCGCCGAACGGGCGTACCGCGATGCCCGCATCAATCGCATCTTCGAAGGCACCAACGAGATTAATCGACTGATCATCACCGGCTTCCTGCTGAAGCGCGCGATGACCGGGCAACTGCCGCTGATGCCGGCAATTAAAAAGCTAATGGATGAAGTGCTCTCCGGTCCGTCGATGGCGGAAGAACTCGAAGGCCCGCTGCCGGAAGAACGACGATTAGTGGCGCAAGCCAAGAAGCTGGGACTGTTTGCTGCGGGCGCGGCCACGCAGAAATACATGCAGGCGATTCAGGATCAGCAGGAAATCATGGGCGCAATCGCCGACATGACGATTGAAGCCTATGCCATGGAATCGGCTGTGCTGCGGGCGCAGAAGATTGTGCAAGCCAAGGGAGAAGACGGCGCGGCATTTGCCGATTGCGATGACGCGGGTCTATCTCTCGCAGGCGATGGAGAAAGTGGAATCTGCGGCGCGGAAAGTGATTGCGGCCGTGGCCGACGGCGACATGATGCGGACGCAGCTGGCCATCCTGCGGCGCCTGGCGAAGTACGAACCATTCAACACCATCGAACTGCGTCAACAGATCGCGCAGAAGATGATTGAACGGGGAAAGTACACGCTGGCATAAACTCTGAGCACGTAAACCCTGAACCACAGAGGACACAGAGGTTCACGAGGCTAATCCTCTGTGTACCCGTGCCCTCTGTGGTTAGTTTTCTCCTCGGCTCGTACCTCTGATACAAATGTCACGATGAAAATCACAGCACTGCACCTCATCGCCGCAATCGCGCTTGCTCCAACCTTAGCCGCACAGTCGAATTCAACCTCTCGGCAGGACACCGCAACTTTTGACGCTGACGGCACCGCTCACATCACCCGCGTCGTACCCATGCCCGCGACCATCAGTCCAGAGGCGCAGCATTGGCTGGCGTCGCTTACGCAAAGTAAGAGACGGACAGCAGACGCTGGCGGAGCGGCGCGCGCGCACGGATGAATGGCGGAAGTTCGGCTCGGGGGAAGCGCGCAAATATTATCCCGCCAATGTGGAAGAGACGACGACTGCGGGCGTTCGCACCGACATCATCACGCCCATCACGATGCCCGAGGCTAATCGCAATCGCGTGCTGATCAACCTGCACGGCGGCGGATTCAATTCCGACTCTGGCTCTTTGATTGAAGGCATTCCGATTGCGAATCTGGCGAAGATGAAAGTTGTCTCCGTCTATTACCGTCTCGCGCCGGAGAATCCCTTCCCTGCCGCGGTCGACGACGTGGTCGCGGTCTACAAGGAACTTCTCAAAACGTACAAGCCCGGCAGCATTGGAATCTTCGGAACGTCGGCGGGAGCGATCCTGACTGCCGAAGTAGCAGTTCGTCTCAAACAATTAGGACTGCCGCTTCCCGGCGGCGCTGGGAATTTTCTCCGGACTCGGCGACTTCAGCCGCGTCGGCGACTCGCGGCAGCTGTTTACCCTGAATGGCTTTCCCGGCGAGATGCAGCCGGTCGATCCCAATCACCTGCCCGATGATCGATTATGTCGGCAAGACGGATCGAAAAGATCCGGTGCTATCACCGCTATTCGCCGATCTGCACGGCATGCCTCCCAGCCTGCTCGTCACTAGCACGCGCGATATTCTGTTGAGCGATACGTCCACGTTCCATCGCGCGTTGCTGCAGGCGGGAGTTGATGCACATCTTGTCGTGTTCGAGGCGCTGCCGCATGCCTTCTGGTATCACTTCCAGTTGCCCGAAACTAAAGAAGCGCTGGAACTGATGGCGAAATTCTTCGACGAACGCGTCGGGCGATAGGATTCGGCGCTTAAGCGGCACCAGCCCTCAAGACGCTGTGGCTCGTGCCGCTCACGCGGAATAATCTAGAAACACTGAAAGTTAATGGAGACTTGCCCTGCTACCAAATAATTATTCGTTGTAGTTTGGGTTGGGCTGCCCCAGTTGGCGGGCTCATTCGGGTTGCCGCCGGTTGAGTTGGAGTAAAGCTGCCAGCTCACCCACCCATAGCTGTGCTTGATGCCGTCAACCGGATTCGTAGTTGTGTCAAGACCGTAATAAAACACTTCCTGAGACTTACATGAGTTTAGGTTTCCCGAAACGCTGCAGTTGTACGAATACTGGAGCGGCAAGGTTGTAATGGAGAAGGTCTGTGGAGTTGCTGGACGAGTATCGGTGATGTTCGTGGTACTCGTAGGTAGAAGCTGAAGGTTGGCATATAAAACATTGCTCCCGTTCGGATTCTGGATGACCTTATCCAGGTAAAGGTAATAGTTTGTAGTGTATTGCGCGCCCTGGCCCACGTTATCGTTGTTCCAGATCGAACTGTTAGTTCCTCCTGGAGCCGCGCAGCGAGCCGCCCACCGCATCGAGTAATCGGCCGTACTACTGTTGTTTCCGCTGTTGAATTTCTTACAACTGGTGGGATCGTTCCAATAATTAACGCCGTTGTAGCTGTCCAATTCGGTAACCCACTGGTAAATGTAACCTTGTTGCGGGATACTGGGTTGCGAATCATAAAGATTAATGTCCCAAGGATTTCCCTGAGGATTCTTGACGTAATACACTTTACTATTACCCTGATCCCAGGTCGTGTAGACGTATGCCGAAGGATCCCCCTGAGCATTGTAGCCTTCCATATGGTAACCAGAGGCTAGACTCGGGTCCATCATCATTACGCTTAAGATGTCCCAATATCCGTGGCCCGCGGGACAAGAGATGGTTGATTGAATTTGAGCGACGGCGCTGGGTGCCAGCAGCGAGCATGTCATTATTGCGAGCAACCCAAAGACAAAAGCAAGTTTGTATGGTTTCATCGAATTTGATACTCCAGGCAAGATTTGTACAGCGAGGAAGGGGCGCGGTCAAAGGAGAACCTGGGTTCTTCTCTGTTATTGCGCTAAGTGTGATACTTATGCAAAAAGTAAGCTATCGGGCGGTGACCCCAAATGCTGTCGGAGGATCACGTAGCCGTGGCAGAATTCAATGATTGACCTACACCAGTTACTCAAATGCTAACCTTACGCCGAGTAACCTCTCGGCTATCTTCCTCAGGCGGTGCTATCTTCGGGCACAAGCATGTAGCTGACGAATGCCACCTGCCTACTGTCCGGCGACCATGACGGAACGTTGATGGTCCCCTGTCCACCGAACAGTTTCGCGAGCACGGTGATCTTCTTGTCTTTCGCATTCGAATCGCTGAGCGACATCAGGCGCAGCATCACATCCTTGTTTTCTGGATGGCCGGTCACCTCCGCTCCGTACGTGAGAAACACCATCCACTGGCCGTCGGGGGAAATGTGCGGGAACCAGTTATTGAGGTCGTCGGAGAAGACTTGCTCCTGTTCGCCGCCGTCGGGCTTCATCCGCCAGATCTGCATATGGCCGGTGCGCTCGGAGTTAAAGTAGATATATTTCCCATCCGGCGAATACTCCGGACCGTCATCCAGGCCTTTCGCGGTTGTTAGGCGCGTCTCCTCGCCGCCCGCTGCCGGAATGGCATAAATATCAAAGTCGCCGTTGCGCTGCCCGACAAAGGCGAGTGTCTTGCCGTCAGGTGACCAACCATGCCAGTACGATGGAGATTTTCCGGTGATCCGCCGCGGCGTGCCGCCGGCAATCGGCACGAGATAGACCCGTGAGTTGTGGTCACCCTGCGAATTGTCGCTGATGGCGATTTGCGCGGCGTCGGGCGAAATTCCGTGATCGTTGTTGCAGCGGTTCGCGAAACCGGTATCGATAACAACCGGCTTGTCGCTGCCAATCGCAAGACGCTCGATGTGGCCATCGCGATTGAAAAGAAACGCGCTGCCGTCATGGATCCAGTTGGGCGCTTCGAAGCGTCCGGGCGCGAGATAAGCAACGCGGCGGTCCGCAGAATCGATCGCGACCATTTCTAGCGTGCTATAGAGAGTCGCCCTACCCGACCCTATCCCAGTACGCTGCGTTAACTCTACGTTGGAGAAAATTGCCCTCTCCACCACATCCTTGTCGTGGGAGCATACGCCGAGACCTATGTAGAACTCGCCTTGCAACGGAATGCGCAACCAGCCGCCAGAGACGGTGAGTTCGCCCCCACTTGAGCCGAGAGACATGTAGACGTAGTCGCCGCGCTTGGCGATGCGCAGGCGCTTCGGGGCTGAGATATTCGATTGAATCTCGCGCGTGATCGCACCTTTCTGGTCGCGGAACTGCAGCGATGTCAGGCCGCTTGCGTGCAGGGCCACGTCGGCGTAGACGGAGTCGGCGTCCAGGCTCTGCCGCAGTATCAGCGCCGCTTTCTTGTGCTCATTTCCGGTCGCGGTCAAGAAAGAAATGTCGGCCGTTAGAGTTACGTCTCCTGAAGTCTTTTTCCATGCGAACTGGAAGGCGTCCGCCGCGAACCACATGTTTTCGCCGCTGCCGCTGACGGTGTAGGTTTGCTTGGCGGCATCGTAGTCGACGGAACCTGCGTGCAGGATTGTACCCACATCGCTGTGGCTTGCGAAAATTCCTAAGGACGCTGGGTCATCTTGCGCCCAGGCGGGAGCACACAAAGCAGAAACACAACCCAGGAGTACGAACGCCATTAAAGCGCGGGGACTGAAGACACAAAATCTGAAGGTGCGACGAGAGCGCATGAAATCCTCCGTTCAGTGGGTATCTTGCTGCCACCACTTGCACCCGGCATTGTAAATGGATCGACGGCAGGCGCGCCCCAATGGAAACGCCGGCCTGCGCGCGAGACTCCCTCCGCCTGAAGAGCGGCTGCGGTCAGGAGGACAACATATCTTTGTGTACCAATCGGTGGAGCTTCTGGTAAAACGTCTGCATGAAAACGAGCCGCGTCTGCCTTACCACACCCTTCTGCATGCTGGTTCTCGCCACCGGTCTTATCGCGCAGGAGACGACTTCTCCTTCGGCCAATCTGGCACTGACACCGCCGATGGGGTGGAACTCGTGGAACAAGTTTGCCTGCAATGTGAGCGAGGAGTTGATCAAGGGCATGGCAGATGCGGTGGTGAAGTCGGGCATGAAAGACGCGGGATACGTTTATGTGAATATCGACGATTGCTGGCAAGTGAGTCGCGACGCCAGTGGCAACATCGTCCCCGATCCGCAACGCTTCCCTCATGGCATGAAGTCGGTGGGGGATTACATTCATTCGCTCGGATTGAAGTTCGGCGTCTATTCCGATGCGGGGTCGAGGACTTGCGCAGGGCGGCCGGGCGGCTTGGGGCACGAGTATCAGGATGCCATCCAGTACGCGTCGTGGGGCGTCGACTACTTGAAATACGACTGGTGCAATACGACCACGCAGGATGCGAAGGCTTCGTACGCCAACATCCGCGCTGCTCTGGACAACTCCGGGCGGCCCATCGTGCTGAGCATTTGCGAATGGGGAAAGGCGCAGCCGTGGCTGTGGGGAAAAGAAGTGGGCGGAAATTTGTGGAGGACTACCGGCGACATCAACGACCGCTGGGGCGGGCAGGAGAAATGGAAGGATGGGAGTTGTTGTTCCAACGGCGTGCTGGCAATTATCGATCAAGAGGCTGACCTCCATTCCTACGCCGGACCTGGGCACTGGAACGATCCTGACATGCTCGAAGTCGGCAACGGCGGAATGACGGATGTGGAGTACCGCTCGCATTTCAGTTTGTGGGCGATTCTGGCTGCTCCGTTGATAGCGGGCAATGACCTGCGCAACATGCGGCCGGAGATTCACGACATTCTCACCAATCAGGAAGTGATCGCCGTGGATCAGGATCCACTGGGGCGCCAGGGTGAGCGCGTCGCGAAGAATGGCGAACTGGAAGTTTGGGCGAAGCAGCTAAAAGATGGGACGCGTGCCGTCGTGCTGCTGAATCGAGGCGCAGCCGAACACGAAATCTCCGCGAACTGGGAGGATCTCGGCTATCCCAACGCGATCAGCGCTTCGGTGCGCGACTTGTGGCAGCATAAAGATCTGGGAATATTCACGAGCAAATTTTCGGCGACTGTGCCCTCGCACGGCGTAGTGATGATCACGGTAAAGCCTTAACTCGACAAAAGCGATTTTCACCAGGAAGCCACAGAGACACGGAGAAAACAAGGACTTGGTTTACTTCTCCGTGACTCCGTGGTGAATGGCGTCACGAATTCTTCTTCAGCTCTTCCATCACGCTCTGGATCAGCTCTTTCGCGTCGGTCAGGCTCTTCATGATGATCTGAATGTCCATGACCGGCTTGCCGGGCCAGCGCTGACTCTGGCAATAGACGCCGTGCTGGCCGACCAGCGCCATGGCGTCGGTGATCGTGTCCATGGTGACGGCGAGGCGTCCGCGAGGCACGCCCATCATGGTTTCGTAGTGTTCCAGTTCTTCCTGCTTTTCGTCGAATACCGGCATGTGGTGATTGTAACTGCGGCGGTGCATGCGGCATAATAGGGCCGCTGACATAATCCCTGCTCAAACGTCAAAAGCTTTTAGCGCATCCAGCAACTCCAAAAGGAGAGAACCATGCAAAAACGAATTGCCTTTGTTATCGGCCTGATTTTCACCCTCAGCGTCTTCGCCGCCTGTCAGGGCAAACCCAGTCCGGCCGCTTCCGCATCGTGCGATCTCGGCGGCGGCAAGACCATCAAGACGGACTACTCCAGCCCGCGGCTGAAAGGCCGCAAGATGATCGGTGAGCACGAACCTTACGGCAAAGTCTGGCGGAACGGGGCCAATGAGGCGACAACCTTCGTTACCAGCTAGCGATCTCGTGGTCGGCGGAAAAAGCGTGCCCGCCGGGAGTTATACGATATTCGTCGTCCCAGATCCAGACAAGTGGACCCTCATCATCAACAAGAAGACCGGCGAGTGGGGAATTCCCTACAAGTACGAAGCCGACGAACTGGCCCGCGTCGAGATGAAGCTCTCCAAGCTTCCGTCTCCGGTTGAGAACTTCACCATCGCTTACGACAAGACTGACTCGGGCTGCACTCTCCGCGAGGAGTGGGACACAACCCGCGCTACTGTCGACATCTCGCCGAAATAACGCCGGGGCAAACAATTGTTGATTGCTGATTTTCGATTGTTGATTGAAAAGCGTCGAATTCGAGTGCGCAGTGGTCCTCAATCAGCAATCAAAAGTCAGCAATCAACAATTTAGTTGGCCGGCTTCCATCGCAGGACAGGCTTTCTAGCCGCGGCGGTCTCGTCGAGCCGCGAAACGCGGGTCGAATGCGGTGCCTCGAGCACGGTCTGCGGATCTTCTTCGACTTCCTCCGCGATCGATTTCATCGCCTCGATGAACAGGTCCATCTCTTCTTTCGATTCGCTCTCGGTGGGCTCGATCATGAGCGCGCCCGGCACGATGAGCGGAAACGCAGTGGTGTAGGGATGGAATCCGTAGTCGATCAGCCGCTTGGCGATGTCCATGGTGCGCACGCCTTTTTTCAACTGCAGTTTGTCGCTGAAAACCACTTCGTGCATGGTAGGAGTGGAATAAGGGAGATCGTAGGCGCCTTCGAGGCCTTTGCGAATGTAGTTGGCATTGAGCACTGCGTCTTCGGTCGTTTGTCGCAGGCCATCGGGACCGTTCGCTTGAATGTAAGCGAGGGCGCGCACAAACATTCCGAAGTTACCGTAGAAAGCGCGCACGCGTCCCACCGACTGCGGACGGTTGTAGTCGAAACCCACAGTGCCGTCAGACCTCGTGATCAAAACGGGCGTCGGCAAGAAAGGTTCAAGGGCCTTTTTTATCGCCACCGGCCCGGACCCCGGACCGCCGCCGCCGTGCGGGGTCGAGAAAGTCTTGTGCAGGTTCAGATGCATCACGTCGACACCGAAATCTCCAGGCCGCACCTTGCCAACTAGCGCATTCATGTTGGCGCCATCCATGTAGAGAAGGCCGCCCTTGGCGTGCAGGATGTCTGCAATCTTGTGGATGTCCTGCTCGAAGACTCCGAGCGTGTTGGGATTGGTCAGCATGAGGGCGGCGACATCTTCGTTCATCTGCGCCGCGAGCGCCGCGAAATCGACCATGCCGCGCGAATCCGACTTCAAATTCTCCACGGCATAGTTGACCATCGCGGCAGTGGCTGGATTGGTTCCATGCGCCGAATCCGGGATCAGGATTTTCTTGCGCGCATTTCCTTTGGACTCGTGATAGGCACGCACCATCAGCAGACCGGTCATCTCGCCATGGGCACCGGCTGCGGGCTGCAGCGTGATGGCATCCATGCCGGTAATTTCAATCAGCTGTTCGCTAAGCGTTTTGATGATGTACAACGCACCCTGAGAAATCTTCTCGGGTTGGTAGGGATGGCCATTTGCGATTCCCTCGACCCGCGCTACGGCCTCGTTCACGCGCGGGTTGTACTTCATGGTGCACGAGCCCAGCGGATACATGCCGAGGTCGATGGCGTAGTTCCAGGTGGAGAGCCGCGTGAAGTGGCGGATGATTTCGATCTCGCTGACTTCCGGCATGTTGCCAAGATCTTTTCTTTCTGCGGCGCCCAGAAGCTTGGTAGTGTCGACTTCCGGCACGTCGAGCGGCGGCAGCTTCCAGGCAGCCTTGCCTGCTGACGATTTCTCGAAGATCAGCCCTTCGTTCTGATTAACGTGGCGCGTTGCCTTGCGGGGGATGTGCTTCATCGCGCCACCTCTTCCACATTCTCTTCCTGGGACGATCGCACTGAACGCTCGCTCTCGGCTACCAGTCCAGCTGCGGTGTCGATCGCGGTACGCGTGGTCAGCTCTGTGCAGCACCACAAGGCAGCGTTCCCTAATTCGGGATAGAACTTCTTCAGTGGCAGACCGCCGACCATTTTGTGACCCAGCAGGCGGCCGTTAATGGCGTAGGGATCTTCGCTGGTCTGCACCACGAACTCGTTGAATCGCGGCGCACCGCCAAACAGAATCTTGCCCTGCTTCGCGAACTGGCCTGCCGCGTACGCCGTCTTCGCCAGATTCTGTTTGGCCAATTCCTTCAGGCCCACTTTGCCGTATATTGTCATGAAGATGTTGACCATCAGCGCCACCAGGGCCTGATTGGTGCAAATGTTCGAGGTCGCCTTCTCGCGCCGGATGTGCTGTTCGCGGGTCGCGAGGGTCAAGACGAATCCGCGCTGGCCTTGTTTGTCGACGGTCTGTCCTACCAGCCGTCCGGGCATTTGCCTCACATATTTTTCGCGAGTGGCAATGACGCCGCAGTAGGGCCCACCGAATCCGAGCGGCACGCCGAAGGACTGCGCTTCCATCGCAATAACGTCGGCCTCGCGCGGAGGTTCCACGATCCCGAGCGAAACCGCTTCCGCAATCGAGACCACCAGCATCGCTCCGTGCTTGTGTGCGATTTCGGCAATTGCCGCGACGTCTTCAATCGTGCCGAAGAAATTTGGGGTCTGGATGAGCACACACGCCGTTTCCGGTGTGATCGACTTTTCGAGTTCTTTCAAGTTCAGACGGCCGTCGTCGGTGAAACCTGCGACAGACAGTGGCATCCCCTGATGCGTCGCATAGGTAGCCAGGACCTCGCGGTACTCCGGATGCAGACTGCGCGCCACCACGACGGACCGTCGGCCAGTCAAGCGCACCGCCATCATCACGCCTTCGGCCGCAGCCGTGGAACCGTCATACATCGACGCGTTCGCCACTTCCATGCCGGTCAGTTCGCAGATCATGGTCTGAAATTCGAAGATCGATTGCAGCGTGCCCTGGGAAATCTCCGCCTGATAGGGCGTATAGGCGGTAAGAAACTCGCCGCGCGAAATCAGCGAATCGATGATCACGGGACGGTAATGGAAGTAGGCCCCTGCGCCCAGAAAGCTGGTGTAGCCCTCGCCGTTCTCGCGCGAGCGCTGGCGGAAGAAGTCGACAATTTCCGATTCCGCCATCTGGCGCGGAATGTTGAGGTCGCGGGTCAGGCGATACTCGGCGGGAATCGGAGCAAACAAATCGTCGACCGAGCGCAGTCCAATTGCCTTCAGCATGGCTTCGCGATCAGCGGGAGATTTGGGTAAATAACGCATAGAAATGAAGTTGCTCAACTATACATCTCATCACTCATCTATCGGTTGATGTTGGTATTGGTTGCCTGTCCAGAAGTAAACATCTGCTTCGTATTCCGTGTCGGCAGCGGCAGCGTCGATAAACAGAATAGCCTCAGGTGCTCTCATATGAAGCTTTCGCACCCATTCTGAGCTAAACACGCTGCTGATCCGGACGCTGTGTATGAAGTAATGAGAAGCGCCCCCTTTGTCCCACTACTCTACGACGCGGAATGAACTGCCGGACGTGCTTGAGCCTGGAGTAACGACCACGAGTCGGTAGGCCGAATCAGGAGCGCTCGCCGGCACCAGCAGCACTGCGTATGAAGTCGTATGGTCGCTTTCCAGGGACCCCACAGCGATGCCCGGGCAGTCCGAGTTTTTCTCGCCGCGCCATCTCTCTTTCGCACGCGTGCCTAGGTTCGCGGCCTCTTGGATTTTCCAATCTGCGAAATCCTTCTTGAGCTGATTCCGCAGCTCCGCCGGCAACGTATCCGGCTTGCAGATGGGCGATTCCCCGGTCGCTCTCGCAGGAACTGCGAACGTTGCAACGAGCAATCCGATCAGCGCTAACGGCGTAACGCCGCCATTGAATCTGCAAGAATCACGAATCCTCAATGACCGCTTTCCTCCGCAACGAATTTCTCGTAGTCCGCGGCAGAAAGCAGGCGATCCAGTTCGCCGGGATCTTTCAGCGTGATCTTCATCATCCACGAACCATGGGCGTCTTTATTTACATTCTCGGGTGACGTGGCCAAATCCGCGTTAACCTCGGTCACCTTGCCAGACACCGGCGCAAACAGGTCCGACACAGCTTTCACCGACTCAACCGTGCCAAACGGTTTTCCGGCGGTGAGCTCGGCGCCAACCTTGGGCACTTCAACGAACACGATGTCCCCCAGCGACTGCTGTGCGTAGTCTGTAATGCCGACGGTGCCGGCGGCTCCGTTCACCTGAATCCATTCGTGTTGTTTCGTGTATTTGCGATCTGTCGGGTAGGACATGAAAGCTTCTAGCTCCTAGCTTCTAGCTAAATCTCTGAGTTATGCGACTTTCTTTGGCCGCTTGTAAAACGGAGTGGGAACAACCACCGCTCCTACCCCCTGTCCGCGGATCTCTACCTTCACCGCCGCACCCACCGCTGCCAACCGCGGCGGCACGTAGGCCAGCGCAATATTTTTCTTCAAGAACGGCGCGGGTGATCCGCTCGTCACATATCCAATTTCGCGGCCGCCCTCGTCTAGCACCTTGTATCCATCGCGGGCGATCCCGCGCTCCGTCATTTCCAGACCCACCAGACTCCGCCTTACTCCTGCGGCCTTCGCCATTTCGAGAGCAGACCGGCCGACGAATTCCGCCTTCTCCATTTTGCAGAACCGGTCGAGCCCCGCTTCCCAGACATTAATGGTATCGGAAATTTCGTGTCCGTAGAGCGGGAGCTTGCCTTCGAGGCGAAGCGTATTGCGCGCACCCAGTCCGCAGGGCACGACACCGAATTCCTTGCCTGCCGCCAGAATCTCGTTCCAGACGCGGGCGCTGGTCGCTTCGTCCGCAGGGATATAAATTTCGAAGCCGTCTTCGGCGGTATATCCGGTGCGGCCCATCAGAATATTCTTCAGACCGCACAGCTTGCCGCGCGTCACCCAGTAAAACTTCACTGCGCTCAAGTCGGCGTCCGTCAGTTTCTGCAGCAGATTCACGGCTCTTGGGCCCTGAATCGCAATCTGCGTAAAGTTATCGGAAAGATTTTCGGCCGCGCAGTCGAACTGGCGCGTATTGTCGCGCACCCAGCTGAAATCTTTCTCGCGCGTCCCAGCGTTGATCACCAGAAGGTACTCGTCCTCCCCGAGGCGATGGACGATCACGTCATCGACGAATGTTCCTTCCGGATAGAGCAGCGCGGAATATTGCGCCTGGCCCACGGCCAGCCGGGAAGCGTCGTTCATGCAGATGTGCTGCACCGCGGCCAGGGCCTGCGGTCCGGCCAGCCGAATGTCGCCCATGTGGCTGACGTCGAAGATGCCTACGCCCGTGCGCACGGCCATATGCTCGGCGATGATGCCTCCGCCCAGCGACGCGGGATACTCAACGGGCATGTCCCAGCCGTTGAAATCTACCATCTTCGCGCCCATCTGGCGATGGACGGCGTTCAGCGCAGTTTTGCGGACGGCAGGGGTCGCCTCAACCGAAGACAAAATAGACCTCAATCAGCGGGAAGCCGCTGGGATAGGTGTGACTGCTTACCGTATCACGCGCTTTTTCTGCGGGTCAAACTTGATAGAGTATGGCGTCATCCCGATCGCCGGCGTTCTTGAGCCGGCGGAAGGATTTCGCGTGGGACCTTTCCCAGACGCGTGCCGGTCTGCACGCAGAATCGCTTCGGGTTTTTAATTCTCAAATCGCACCGATGCCAAACTAGCCAACCATTTCCACTTTCTTCGCAGGTTCGTTACCATGTTCTGCGGCTCCAGGAATCTTCAACTCCATGGCAGACATCACCCTCCACGTCAACGGCAGTGAAAAGAAAGTCAGCATCCCTCCGGAGACGCCTCTACTCTGGGTTCTCCGCGATACTCTCGAACTCACCGGAACCAAATACGGGTGCGGCGCTGGGCTGTGCGGCGCCTGCACGGTGCACGTCGATGGCAGTGCGATTCGTTCCTGCTCCACTCCTGTATCGCAAGTGGCGGGCAAGAACGTCACCACGATCGAGGGGCTTGGGGCCAACGGCCTGCATGTTTTACAGCAGGCCTGGATCGAGGAAGAGGTCCCGCAATGCGGGTACTGTCAAACGGGACAGATCATGTCCGCCGCAGCGCTGCTCGCGAAAACTCCCAAACCGACGGATGAGCAGATCACCCAGGCGATGAACGGCAATCTCTGCCGCTGTGGAACCTATGAACGGATTCGCAAGGCTATCCATCGTGCAGCCGGAAGCGGAGGCTCGCGATGAGTCCTCTCTCCCGCCGTGAATTTGTTACCGCCGGAGTCGCTGCCGGCGCAGGCCTGGTAATCGGCTTCTACCTGCCTCATAGAACTGGTTCGCAAGAAGAATCTTTCTCACCCAACGCATATCTGCGCATCACGCCCGACAATAAAATCATCATCGTGGTCGCGCGCTCGGAGATGGGGCAAGGCGTGCGCACGGCGCTGCCCATGATCCTGGCCGAAGAACTCGAAGCCGACTGGAACCAGATCGAGATTGAGCAGGCCGGAGCCAGCACCCTCTTCGGCGATCAAACTACGGGAGGCAGCGCGAGCGTCCGTACCACGTGGGATCCCATGCGCAAAGCCGGAGCGGCCGCGCGCGAGATGCTGATCACGGCGGCGGCACTGACGTGGAACGTGCCACGATCTTCGTGCGCGGCGGAGAAGAGCCGCATCAAGCACGCCGCGACGAACCGAAGTTTAAGTTACGGGGAACTGGCCAATAAAGCGGCAAAGCTGCCGGTTCCCACTGACGTGCCATTCAAGCAGAGCAAGGATTACAAGATCGTAGGGCAACGCGTGCCTCGACTAGACACGCCCGACAAGGTCAAAGGCAAAGCCATCTTCGGTCTCGATTATCGAATGCCAGGAATGAAGTTCGCAGTGCTCTCGCGTTGTCCCACCATTGCCGGGAAGGTTTCGAGCTTTGATGATAAAGAATCGAAGAAGATCTCCGGCGTGAGCTTCGTCGGCAAGATCGGCGACTCGGCAGTGGCCGTGGTCGCTGACAGCCTTTGGGGAGCCATGGAAGGCCGGCGCGTATTGAACGTCACGTGGGACGATGGCCCGAACAAAGACTTCAATACCGCGGCAGTCACGGCATCGTTGAAGCAGGCGGCGTCGAAGAAAGGGATCAGTTTGTATGCGGCAGGAGAACCCGCGAAGGCTTCGGGGCGGCACATTTCGGCAGAATACGAGTTGCCTTTCATGGCGCACGCGCCGATGGAACCGGGCAATTGCACCGCGCACTATCAAGGAGCAAAGTGCGAACTGTGGGCGCCCACGCAGGTTCCGCAGGATTGCCGCGACTCGGTGGCGACCGCGATTGGGCTTGACTCTGAACAGGTCAAAGTCCACGTCACTCTGATAGGTGGAGGTTTTGGCCGGCGACTGGAACACGACTACGCCGTGGAAGCTGCGCTGGTATCGAAGGCGATCAATGCTCCGGTAAAAGTTGTCTGGACGCGCGAAGACGACATGCGATTCTCCACCTACCGCCCGGCGAGCGTCCATCAGCTCAGCGCCGTGACTGACGGATCAGGATTTCCCGTCGCGTTGACGCATAACATCATCTCGCCGTCAATCAGCGGGCAAAAAGGACAGCCCGTCCCGAACGGAGTCGATCCTGATTTGCCGGATGAAGCCGGACCCATCTACGGAATTCCCAACTACGTGATCAGCTACACAATGACCGAAACGCCAGTGCCGCTGGGGTGGATGCGCTCGGTCTACGCGCTGCAGGCAGCATTCGCGCTCGAGAGTTTTATTGACGAACTGGCAATCGCCGCAGGCAAGGATTCACTCCAGTACCGTCTGCATCTGCTGGCGAAGGATCAGGACTTGCAGTACTTCACGACCACATGGCATACAGCCCGGATGCGCGCGGCTCTGCAACTCGCCGCCGAAAAATCTGGTTGGAACTTGCCGCTTCCTGCGGGCCGCTATCGCGGAGTCGCCTGCTTCGGTTGCTTCGCGTCGTACATGGCGGAGGTAGTCGAGATCACGATGGAGAACGATCAGCCTCGCGTGCATCGCGTGGTGGCGGTTGTCGACTGCGGGCAGGTTGTGAATCCGACCATTCTGGAGCAACAGATTCAGGGTGGAATCGTCTACGCATTGGGCAATGCGCTGCGCGCGAAGATCACGATCGAGAAGGGCCGCGTGGTGCAGGGCAACTTTGACGACTACGCTCCGCTGCGCATGGAAGAAACGCCAATAGTCGAAGTCTACGCCGTTCCGAGCTCCGAGGCTCCGAGTGGAATTGGCGAGCCCTCGGTGCCGCCGGTTGCTCCTGCTCTATGCAATGCAATTTATGCAGCGACCAAGAAGAGAATTCGCGCGTTGCCGATTCTCAGCTAGGCAGAGTCTCGAATTGCTCAGCATTTCCGCGGAACTCGATCGTGCGCCGCCGGTGTCTAAGCTAGCATCACAGGGTTTCTCTTCGCTCCGCCGCCTGAAGTCCCTCTCGCGAGGTGGTCCATGCTCGAAGCCGTGCACCTGACCAAGCGCTACGCATCCTTGCCCGCGGTACAAGATTTGTCGTTCTCGTTGCGGCCTGGGCAAGTGCTGGGATGTCTCGGTCCCAACGGCTCGGGCAAAAGCACCACGGTGAAGATGCTCACCGGATTGTTGCAGCCTACACGCGGCGTGGTTCAATTCGACAGTCAAAACATTCAAGACAATCTTGAGGCTTACCGAAAGCGCCTGGGATATGTGCCGGAAGAGCCCAACCTGTATCCATATTTGACCGGCTGGGAATATTTGGAGCTGATTGGAACGCTGCGCGGGATGTCGCGCCGCGATCTCGAAAAGAAAGTCGATTCGCTGCTGGAACTGTTTTCCCTGCACCCGAGCCGGCACGCCAGCATCGGTTCCTATTCGAAGGGGATGCGGCAGCGCGTGCTGCTGATCGCAGCGATCATGGACGATCCCGACATCTTCATCTTTGATGAACCGCTCTCGGGGCTGGACGTAACTTCGGCGCTAATCTTCAAGAACTTGGTGCAGGCGCTCGGACAACAAGGCAAGTTAGTTTTTTACTGCTCACACGTGCTTGAGGTCGTCGAAAAAGTTTGCTCCGATGTGCTGATCCTGCGGAAAGGTGTGGTGATCGCGCAGGATTCCGTGGCTAACATTGGCCAGATTCTGGGACAGTCGCTGGAGAATACTTTCCTGCACCTTGTCGACGATGTGGACACGATGAGTGTGGCGCGCGACATTGTAACCGTCATGAAGACGAAGGCTGCATGATTGCAGAGGGAATCGACGCGATCGTCCTTCAATGGGAGGAGCACAGTCAGCGTCCGTTCTGGCGGATGGTTCGGCTCTTCGTTGCCCGCATCTTTCGTGGAGGAGGCGACGCGGACACCGACGGCCTCGATCTTGGCATCGGGCTCGTGCTCACTCTGCTGGCCCTGCCCGGAGGCTTCGTTTCCCTTTTCTTGCTCGACAAATATGGGACCTTCCTGCAATGGCTGCGCGGGACCCCTAACGTGGATCCGCTGCTGGTTGTGCTTCCCGACGAGTACTTCTTCATTGTCCTCTCCATGACCGTTACCGGCGCGGTTGCGGTATGGCGATGGGACGCTATCTTTCCCGATCGGCGCGACTATATGAATCTTGTCCCGCTGCCCATCTCGACCCGGACCATCTTCCTGGCCAATCTCGTGGCAGTCCTGTTCTTGGTCGGATTGATCGCATTCGACGTCAACGCTGCCTCGTGCATCCTGTTCCCCATGGTTGTGGGAGCGACGCAAAGCAAATTCCTATTCTTTGCGAAATTCGCGCTGGTGCATGCGGTCGGAGTAGTGCTGGCAAGTATTTTCGCGTTCTTTGCGGTGTTCTCAGTATTAGGTCTTCTGATGGCCGTGCTGCCGCCCCCGGCATTCAGACGATTTTCGGCCTACATTCGTGGCATCGTAGTGGTGTATCTGGTCGCGCTTCTCTGTACTACTTTCGCGGTCCCGAACGCGTTGCGGGGGGCAACTGGGCATGCCCCGTCATGGACATTCCTCATGCCTTCTTGCTGGTTTCTGGGTCTATGCCAGTCTTTGCGCGGGCGCGCTGGTCCAGTGCTCGCGGAGTTGTCCAGACTGGCTCTGCCAGGGGTCGCAGCCGTGGTCGGGGTTGCTCTCTGTGCTTACGCGGTGAGTTACCAGCGTCACTTTGTACGCATTGCAGAGATCGCCGACACAACTGCGGCCGCCCGCAGCCCTCGCGCCTCGCGCCTGGGCGTCTTACTGGATGACTTGGTGCTTCGCACTCCATTCCAAAAAGGCAACTTCCGCTTTGTTTGCAAAACCTTGCTTCGCAGCGAGGCGCATCGGCTGGTTCTGACCGCGATCGGCGGACTTAGCCTAGTCCTGGCATCGCAGGCTCTGATGGATGCTTTTGAAAACGCGAAGTCCTGGCGCCAATCTATGCTGTCCCCTGACGCTCTCTCGATTCCATTCATTCTCTCCTTCCTGATAATTGTTGGTCTGCGCCTCGTCTTCGAGATTCCGGCGGACTTGCGCTCGAACTGGATCTTCCAGTTGATGCTTGATCGAGACGGAGAAGAGTGCGAGCCCCTGGCGCGAAAAGTGATTCTCATCCTGTTGTTGCCTTGGCTATTGGCGATCACGTTCTTCCTTTACTTATACCTGGAGGGCTGGGTTATCGCTTGCCTTCATACGCTGCTGGTGGCGACCTGGGCTGTATTGTTGACGAATATTGTTTTGATTCGCTTCCGCAAGCTGCCGTTCACTTGCACGCTGCCACTCTTCAAGCAACATTCTTTCGTGACGCTCTTATCCGTCTGTTTCGGATTTCTTCTGTATTCCGTTCATACGCCGGAGTTCGAATCGTCGGCGCTGGCGAACCCTCTGCTAATGATCTGCCTGGTCCCGGTCGCGGCGGTGGCATGGTACATCCCGCACCATCTGGCGAAAAGCGCCATCGATATCGAGAGGAAACTGATCTTCGAGGAGTCGCCTACGCAAACCATTCAGGCGCTGCGCCTGAGCGAATAGCTTTTGGCGCCTATCCAAGGAACAACCGCAGCCCTTTAGAATGCGCCCAACCATTTGACCGGCAAGTGCGAGGCGAGAGCGTTTGCCAGACGCTCGTCGGCGGTGATCAGGTTGGTCCTGGATTGGACCGCTAAGGCCACATACAAGCAATCGTAAAGGGATCGATCGTAGGCGAAGGCTATTCTTAAGGCCTCTGGCAGCAACGCAATCGACGACACGGTCGGAAAATCGCGACTCCTCATGTCGGTTGCGACTGCTTCAGCCTGATCCTGGCGCCATCTTCGCTGGCGAGTGCCCTTCCACAAGACATTGCCCACTTCAGCCCAAAAGATGTCCGGCACAATGAACTCGATCTCGCTGTCGACGTAGCGCTTCAGCAATCGCAGGGACTCGTCGGTGAGCGGCTCCCGGGCCATTGGCATTGCCCACTTTATCGCAACACTGGCATCGAGAATCAACGTCGTCAACGTTCTCGGTCCTCGCGAATCATCTCTTCGGCCGAGGGGAAGGGGCCGGGAGTTAGAGGAGGTTTGGCTCGCAGTTCGGCCATCCGGTCGTAGAATTCCCTGCGCCGCTTCAACTCGTCCGTTGTTGGAACAAAGTGTTCCAAAAGCGAAATTACTTCCGCCGCAATCGACGTGCGATTGGTGCGGGCACGCTTGCGCAAAGCCTTATAAATATCGTCTGGAACATTCTCCACGTATAGGGTTGCCATAGGGAACTCCTAGGGATAGTCTAGCACTTTTGTGGGCTCCGAGCGCTTGCCATTTTCTTGACATCACCGTACCTTCCCCACTATCCTAAGTCTTGCTCCTTGCGGTACTTACGCCTTCTCGGGCGTGCTTCCGCGGAACGGGTCGGCAACTTAGCGCGGAGGTTTCGCAATGTTTCTGGACATCCATGAATTGGAACGCCATCCTCTGGATTTCGAGGAGGAGTTTCCGCCCGATGCCATCGACCTGGGCGGAGAGGCCCGGCAGCGAACGCCACTGAAAGCGTCGGGGCACGCGGAGGTAGTCGAAGAGCATCATGGCAAGCACCAGATAATCAAGGACATACGGCTGCGGGGTCGTTTGTCGGCGGGGTTGGAGTTGGATTGCGCCCGGTGTGTTGAGCCGGTCGCCCAGAATATAACGCGCGAGTTTGAACTGTTGTACCGTCCGCTCGGTGCTGACGCGGGTCGCGACGAGCTTTCAGTGACCGACGCCGAAGCCGAAATCGGCTATTATCAAGGCGACGGGATCCTGCTGGAAGACGTTTTGCGCGAGCAAGTCCTGCTGGCGTTACCGTTGAAAGTCACGTGTCGCGAAGATTGCAAAGGTTTGTGTGTGCACTGCGGCAAGAATTTGAATGAAGGACTGTGCGGCTGCACGACAGCGATCGAAGATCCGCGCTGGACGGCGTTGCGAGAGATTCGCAGCAAGTTGGAGCACTAAAGCTGTCCAGCTATCAGCCGTCAGCTTTGGGCCAATGCGCTCAGGTTGAGATCAACGCATTTTGGCAGTCGATCATAGAGTTCGAGAACTGAAAGCTGAGAGCTGACAGCTTTTCACGAGAGGAATTTTAACCATGCCTAATCCGAAACGGCGACACTCCCAGAAACGCACCTCGACCCGACGCGCTCACGACGCTTTGAAGAGCCACAGTCTTGCCGAGTGCCCCAATTGTCACGAGAAGAAAATGCCGCATCGCGCTTGCCCCAAGTGCGGTTACTATAAGGGACGCGAAGTCCTCGACATAAAAGACGCCAGCTAGTTCATACACACCATGCCTAGCGTGATTGCGCTGGATGCGATGGGTTCGGACCGCGCTCCGAAGCCGGAGATTGAGGGCGCCATACAGGCGGCCCGTCAATATGGCGTGCGGGTGCTTTTGATCGGCCCCGAAACCGCGCTCAAGGCGGAACTGGAGCGCCACCCGGCGGCCGCGCGCCTGCCTATCGAAGTCGTGCACGCCAGCGAATTCATCACCATGGAAGACAAAGTAGAAGCGATTCGCGCCAAGCGCGATTCGTCGATGCGCGTGGGTTTGCGCATGGTGCGCGAGGGACAAGCGGCGGGCTTCGTTACCGCCGGCAACACCGGCGCCGCCATGGCAACAGCGAAAGTCGTGCTGGGCGCGGTTCCCGGCGTGGATCGTCCCGCCTTGGCCGCGGTTTTCCCGACCGCGCCGGGAAATCCCGCGATGCTGCTCGACGTCGGCGCGAATGTCGACTGCACACCGCAGAATCTCGAACAGTTTGCCGTGATGGGCGACATTTATTTTCGCGCCATGTTCGGAAAGAAAGCTGGAAGCGCGGGACCGCGCGTGGGATTGCTGTCCATTGGCGAAGAGGAAAGCAAGGGAAACGAGCTTACGCGCCAGTCTTTCCAGCTGCTCAAGCACCTTCCACTGAACTTTGTGGGCAACGTGGAAGGGCGCGATCTGTACAACGGCCAGGTCGACGTCATTGTTGCCGACGGGTTCGTAGGAAATGTTGCATTGAAGATTTCCGAGGGCGTGGCGAACCTCGTCCGCACGGCGCTGAAGGAATCGCTGAAAGCGACGATCACGCGGCAGGTGGGTGCCCTTCTCTCGCGCAGCGCTTTCACCGATTTCAAGAAGCGGCTCGACCATACGGAATACGGCGGCGCGCCGTTGCTGGGCGTGAAGGGCGCCTGCATCATTACGCATGGCTCGTCGAACGCCAACGCGATCAAGAATGCCGTACGCGTAGCGGCGGAATTTTCGGAGAGTGGAATTAACGGATCGATTGAGCGTGGCCTGGCGGCAATACGGCCCGCATCGGTTGGCTCTGTCTAGGGTCCAAACTTTTTATGTTGTCATCTTATGTTGTCATCCTGAGCGAAGCGAAGGACCTATGCAATTGCCAGCGAATTGCACAAGCTTCGTGCAAAAGCGCGCTCAGGATGACAAGACTTGATTGCCTTCATGACTGAAAACGTAATTGCATTGCTGTTCCCCGGGCAGGGCTCGCAGGCGGTCGGCATGGGGAAAGATTTTGCTGAGAAGTATCCAGCCGCCCGCCGGATTTTTGACGAAGCCGACGAGGCGCTCGGCTACAAGCTCTCCACTCTCTGCTTCGAAGGACCCGAAGACCAGCTTCGCCTGACGGAGATTACGCAGCCTGCGATTCTGACGGTGTCGATCGCTGCCCTGCGTGTGATCGAGACACGCATGCCCAAACCAAGCTATGTCGCGGGGCACAGCCTGGGCGAATATTCCGCTCACGTCGCTGCCGGAACATTCAGTTTTGCCGAGGCCGTCCGTACAGTGCGTAACCGGGGCAAATATATGCAGGAAGCGGTTCCGGTTGGCGTGGGCGCGATGGCGGCCATCCTCGGCATGGAGGCCGAAAAAGTCGCCGCAGTCTGTCAGGACGCGGCGCAGGGCGAGGTCTGCGAACCTGCGAACATTAATTCCCCGGAACAGATCGTCATCTCTGGCAATACAGCGGCGGTCGAGCGGGCCGCGAAACTGGCGGACGAGCGCGGTGCCAAACGCGCGAAGCTGTTGCCGGTCAGCGCTCCGTTCCATTGCTCACTCATGAAGCCGGCGCAAGATAGGCTTAAAGACGATCTGGATGCCCTCAATCTGCACAAGCCGACCTATCCCGTCGCTTGCAATGTGGAGGCCGAACTGGTGACCGATGATCTGCGCGCCCGCGACACTCTCGTTCGGCAGGTCACGGGGTCTGTCAAGTGGGACGCCTGCATGCGTGTCTTGATCGCGCAGGGCGTGCAGACATTCATTGAAGTTGGACCGGGGAAAGTCTTATGTGGATTGATGCGGCAGATCGATCGTTCCAAGACCTGCCTGAATGTGAGCGACGACGCGAGCCTGACAAAAACATTGGAGTCACTCGAGCGGCATGGCTGAATCCGTGCCCTTGCAGACCGCCCTTCCCAACCGAACGATCAATGGCGTATCGTCTAGCGGAATATCAATTCACATGGAGGATAGCTTAGCGTGTGGTCCGACTTCTCCACCCACACTTGCGCGTGTTCAGTACGGTCGTTCACGATCACATCCACGACCACGCCGCTGCCGCCGCCGGGGCACGTGCTGGCGCCGTAGACTTTGTAGGTCTTGATCAGCCCCCACTCTCCACCGGGACCCCAGTCCCGATAAAATTCGTTGAACGTGTATTTTGGATGCTGGTCCGGATGCTGCTGCCACTCTGCGTCGGACATCCAGATGCCGTAGGCAGTTTTGTAATCCTGCTTCTGTAGGGAATCGAAGAAATGGCCGACGATGCGTTTTTCCGGCCAATAGCGATTGAACCAGACAACGCAGAATACAATCAGCAAGATCGCAATTGCCGAAATGATTCGATTCCTGCGTTTCCGCGATCTTTCCGGGTCGTACTCTTGAGCGTCCAGGAGTGTCATACCTCACTAGCATAACGGACACGGCGCGCAAGTTAAAAGTTCCAAGGAAGACTTACCCCCGAGCAGGCCGAGGTCGCGGAGAAATGACTTAGGAATTGATTTTTAGTCTGAAACGCTCGCGGTCTCAGCGTACTCGGAGGTAAATGCTTTTAGAGAGTTCGCTTGAATAGTGGAATCGCGATGCCGAGCGTGACTGCAGCGAAAATGGAGAGAAAAAGCATGTCTCCCCAGACCGCGGAGAGAGTCGTTTCTTTCAGCAGCAGGCACTTGAAGCCGTCTACCGCATAAGTGAATGGATCGCACTTCGCGATCACGCGCAGCCACGGAGGAAATGCCTGGATGGGATAGACCGATCCGCTGGGAAAAAACAGGAGCGTGTTAAGAATGCCGAACATGGCGCGTGGCACCAGCGGATCTTCGATCCGCACCATGAGCAGAAACATCATGGTATTGAAGGCCAACGAAGTCAGCACAATCATGATCAGCAAGCCGAGGTCGGTCACGGGATTGAAGATTGTGCCGACGCCAGCCAGCAGCGATCCGATCACGACGATGATTACGCCCGTCATCACGGCCTTAATGGCGCCAGCCAGGTTCAAGCCGAGCACCAGTTCCAGCTTGGTGATTGGCGTGACCAGATAACCCTCATGCACGCCGCGCGCCTTGTCGTCGATGTAAAGCATGCCGCCGCCGATCATGACTGAGACGAACATGGCCAACGCCAGCGAACCGGGCAGCAGGAACTTCATGTATTCGATGTAGGGATAAAGTTCGACGATGTCGAGCGCGGTCTGCTGCAGAATGCGAGGAGAGACCGTGGGCTGGTTGAGCGAGTTGGTTAAATCCGCCAACTCGGATTCGACTGCCGAACTCATGAAGTTGTCGCTGTTGTCAACGACCAACGCGATGCGCGGATGGTTTTCCTCGTACACCCGCCGGGAAAACTGCGGGGGAATAATCACGGCGCCTTCCAATTTACCGTTGCGCACATCGTCCATGGCCTGCCGATCGCTGTCGTAGTAAATCGGGACGAAGGTGCGAATGTTGGAGCGCACGGAGTCGAAGGCTTCGCGGACCCGCAATGCCTGTGGGCCGCCGTCCTCATCGACGATGGCGACGCGGGCATCGTGAATTTTTCCACCGAAAGCGTTGCCGAGGATGATCAACTGCACCAGCGGAAAGATCATGGAGGCCAGCATCAGCGCCGGCGAGCGAAAGAACTTGCGCATTTCGCGTTCGACAATCGCCATCATGCGGTTCATAACTTCCACCCCACAATTCGCTTCCGGTGTCCGCCCCCCGGCTGTTGCCAGAGCGACTTTCCGGAAGCCGAGAGCCGAAAGCCGGAAGGCTCGTAGTGCATCATGGCTGGAGGCCCGGCCGCTGTGGCATGACGAAGGCATAGGCCTTCTGCAATTCGTCGCGCAACTGCCTTCCCGTGTAATGAACGAAGACATCGTCCAGCGTAGTGTTCTGTACCGAAAGCGACCTCACCTGCACTCCGCTGTGCACGGCCATCTCGACCAGTTCTGTGGTAGTCCGGGAGCCGTTGCCGGTTAGTACGCGATACATGCCCGCGCCTTCGTGCTGCACCGAAGTGACTTCATTGAGCGCGCGAAGACGCTGTTCCCAATCGGAAGGGGCGTTGTCGAACTGCGCTTCAATCACGTTCGATCCTGGCACACTCGCCTTCAGGGCCATCGGTGCGTCGAGCGCGACCAGTTTGCCGTGATCGACAATGGCAATGCGATCGCATAAGCGGTCCGCCTCATCCATGTAGTGCGTGGTGATCAGAATCGTAAGTTGGCGGTGCTCCTTGATGTTTCCCAGCATCTCCCACACCGCAACGCGGGAAACCGGATCCAGTCCGGTCGTAGGTTCGTCCAGAAAAAAGATTCTGGGATGGTGCACCAGGCCGCGGGCAATTTCCAGGCGGCGCCGCATGCCTCCGGAAAGCGTTTTCGTCGCCGCATCGCGCCATTTCGTCAGGTCCACCAATTGCAGAAGCTCCTCGATCGACTGCTTGCGCTCTTTCGCCGGCACGTCGTAGAGCTTGGCGTAAATATTCATGTTCTCTTCGACGGTGAGGTCGAGATCGCTGGTCAGCGCCTGGGGAATCACGCCGATCATGCGTCGCGCCGCGTTCGGTTCCTTGGCGACATCGTGTCCCCCGATGCGAGCCTTACCGGACGTGATCGGGATTAATGTAGTCATCATGCGGATCAGCGTCGACTTCCCTGCGCCGTTGGGACCGAGAAGCCCGAAAATTTCTCCCTCCTTCACCGTGAAGGAAACGTCATCGACCGCGGTGAAGTCGCCGTACTTTTTGACAATGTGCTCGACCTCGATGGCCGAAGGCGCAGTGGGATCGTAGACCGGTTTTTCCAGCACGGAGCTGGGCGTATTTGCTGGCAGCGCGTTTTGTGGACTTTCTTCGGCCGTCATCGTTGCTCCGCCGTTGCGGCGCTTGGCGCGCTGCCGCCTTTTAATTGCTCCGGCGAAACCAGGACTTCGGCGGTCATGCCCGGAACGAATGCGCCCCGGGGATTGTCCATTCGAACTTTGAGCACTATCGTCTTGATGTCGCGCTTGCGGCGGCTGACGTCGCGCTGCGTAGCGAAGTCTCCTTCCACGCCTTTGAAGAAAACTTTGCCGCTCATAACAGTTCCTCCCGGCAAGCGCACGCGCAACACATCGCCGTATCCGATGTGGTCGGCGTAGGTTTCCGGAATCGCCACTCGCGCCCAGGTATCGTTGAGATCGACGATCGTAACAATCGGCGCACCGATGTTGACGACTTCTCCCTGGCGCGCGGCGCGCACGGAAACAGTTCCGCTCACCGGCGCATATACATTCGTGTACCCCAACCTGACAGCGGCCTGATTCTTCTGCGCAATCGCGCTCTTCACGTCCGCCTCGGTCGAGGCTACCGTGCTCTTGGCGGCATTCGCCTGTTGCGTGCGCGCCACTGCCGAGTTCAGGTCGGCTTCAGCGGCCTTGATCAATTCCTGTTGCGCCTGAACCGTGGCCTGCGCCGCTTGCAAGTTGGTCTCGGCTTGCACACGCTCCTGATCGGAAGCGATTCCGGCTTTGGCCAGTGCGATAGCGCGACGGCTGTCACTCGCGGTACGCTCCAGCGTGGCTTTGGCCTGCAGCAATTGCGCCTTCGCTGACGACAGCTTGGCCTGCGCGTTCGCCACGTCGCTCGAAGTTGAGCCCGAGGTCGATTTTTCAGTGTGCTGCATTTCGGCGACTTTATGCTGCAGGCTGGAGATGGTCGCCGTCGCCGCGGCCTCCTGCGCCTGCAACTCCGAAGGATCGAGCACGGCGATCAGGTCTCCGGCTTTCACCGGAGTGCCTTCGTCCACCAGCAACTTCTGGATGCGGCCTTCGACCTGCGCGCTGACGATGACCTGGTTGGCGTCGACGGTGCCGATCAGCACCAGGTCGCGCGAGTGGTCGGTGGAAAGAAAATAGTAAGCCGCGGCAATCACTAGGATGATTCCGAGAAGAATGGCGAAACGGTTACGCGCGCTCATGAGCGTGCTCCTTGCGCGGCATGGCATTGCGGTCAGGGCGGAACAACGCAGCGGAAATGAAATCCAGCACTGCGGCGCGCCGCTCGGCGATGCGATCCCGAGTGAGGGGATTGAATCCCACAATCTTCTGCATCATGGGGGCACTGCTGAAATAGAAAACGATGAGGGCGACCATCGAGGGAACGAAGTGCACGGGATTGACCGGACGAAATTCGCCGTCCGCGATTCCCTTGCGCATCAGTTCGCTGACCCGGGCGAAAATCGGCTGGAAATAGGTCTTGATCATTTTGTCGATGTGTGGAGACTGGCCATCGCGAGCCCGCATCATCTCGCGTTGCATAAGTCGCGGATACATCTGGTTGGAAGCAATGAAGTCGAAATATGCGCCCGCGTAGGCCATTATTTTTTCTCTAGGGCTCAGGTTGCTGTCAAGCACACGGAAGACCGTCGTTTTGAGGCCGGAGAATGCATTATCGAGCACAGCTCCGTATAAAGTTTCCTTGTCCTTGAAGTAGTAATAGAGGAGCGCCTTGTTGACGCGAGCCTCGCGGGCAATGGCGTCAGTGCGCGCGCCCGCAATTCCGTGCTCGGCAAACTCTTTTGCGGCGGCCTGCAGTATGGCGGCACGACTCTCTTTCGGCTGGCCCCGCGAACCCATGCGGCGCGGCAGGCCAATCCGCGGATTGAAGAGCTTCGCCATTAATTAACCAGTTAGTTAGATTATAGACAGCGGCGTCACACCAACACAACTCTTTCCGTAGCGGCTGCCACGGGACGCTCTTACGATTCTCGACTCGGGATGGAGTCCGGCTCGTCCAGCAGTCGCCGCTCGCTCAGGGTCAGTGCGGGGGTTGGTCGCGGCTTTGATTCACAGGAAGAACGGCTTTCACGACTTCCAGTTCCTTGCGCGCGGCGTCGGCCTGCGGGCCCGCGGGTTCCTCTTTTAGAAATAGCTCAAGTTCTGCAATTGCGGCGGCTCCCTGTCTCTGCTGTTCAAAAGCACGAGCCGCCACACGATGCACGAAAGGCGTGAGGCTTCCCGACCGCATGAGCTCTTTGGCTGGTCGCGACGGCTTCGTCGAAATGCCGATCCATGAACTGGGAGTAGGAGAGCAGGATCAGGGTCACCGGATCGGCAGGATCGAGAGTGAAAGCCTTGTCCAGTGCGGTTTCCGCCGCAGGGAAATCGCCAGCCGCCATGTGCATTCTTCCCAGGTTAACGTAGGGCAGCGCAAGGTGGCCGTTGAGGCTGATGGCCTTTTGCAGCGCTTCTCGCTCTCGCACCGAATCTCCCAGGCGCGAATAAATTACGCCCAGGTTGTTATAGGCGAGTGCGTAGGTGGGATAGATGGAGATGGCTTTGTTCAGCTTCTGAACGGCCTGCGCTAACTGCTGCTTGTCGGCCAACTCACTCGCCTTGTCAAGTTCTTTACGGGCGCGGCCCGGGACGCCAAGATCGGAAGCCGACACAAACGCGCTCGCGGGCCCGCCAAAATTGCGATCCGGCTCGTTCCGCGATTTCACCTGGATCTCGAACTCGTTCGGTCCGGCCGCGGTCATATTGATGCTACCGGAGTCTGCATTAGTAAAATTTCCACCAGACACCTTCACGTGGTAGTCGCCTTCCGGCACGTTGAAGAACTCCACTTCGCAGCGATCATTCGGTCACGCTTTGCCCTACCGGACCGTTATGCCCAACCAACCCGACGTCAACCGACGCGTCACAGATTCCATTCTCAAGGGCAAGTCGCACACGCACTCGTCGGATAAGGTTGCTTGCACCGAGTTGCGCCGCAGCCGAACTGATCAGCAACAGGAACACTACAAACATGCGACCCTTCATGGCACGCTCCAAGGGCGCTGTCAGGAACCTGCTCGTTGCCTGTCACCGGAGAGCAGGAAGGCTCGTGTGACAACTCGGAGAGTGAGACGAGTGTGCGAATCATTTGGTAGCAACGGACTGAGCTCTGTAAGTGAATTCTTCGATTCTTTTCTGATTCGCTAACATCACTCCACCGCACACGCATGTAAATGCAAAGTGTTGAGATGTTTGTTGTTGAGTGGAGAATCGCGGAGTGGAATTTCTGCAGAAACAAAATGCAAATAAACAAGGCCGCTGGCGGCGGCCTTAAATCAGTTTCTTCCTGATGAAATGTTTTGTGAAGCCTGATCCGGAGCTAGAGCGCGCCGCCGGCGATCGAGGGCACGAGCAAAACCTCATCGCCTTCCTGGAAGGCATAGGTTTGGCCGCCCAGGAAGCGGATGTCTTCTTCATTCACATAAATATTGAGAAAGCGGCGAACTTGGCCCTTGTCATCGCGCAGATGAGGCTTCAGGTCGGGAAATTTTTCGTCGAGCACAGAGAATAACTCCCCAAGATTCGACGCCGCGCACGTGATTGAACCGACGCCCGCAGTGTGGCGGCGCAATGCGGTCGGAATTTGCACGGTGATGGGCATGGTTACGTTCCCACGGTCTCGGCTTCGGCGATCACGCCGGGGATATCGGAGGGGCTCAGGGTCTGTTGCAGATAGCGCTCGAACTCCGCCAACTTCGGCGCGATCGCCGGTTCGGTCTCGTAAACGCCGGCCAGAGCATCCGTCGTCTTCAATCCGTTGCCGGTGATGCAGAGCACCGTCGTTTCTTCCGGAAGAATCCGATCTTGCCGATAAAGTTTTCGCGCTGTGCCCACGGTCACGCCGCCCGCGGTTTCCGTAAAGACGCCTTCGGTTTCCGCCAGCAGTTGGATCGAATTGATGACTTCCGGATCGCTGACATCTTCGCTCCATCCGCCACTGCCCTTGATCACTTTGATCGCGTAGTGTCCGTCCGCCGGATTGCCGATGGCGAGCGAACGCGCGATAGTTGACGGCTTCTGCGGTTCGATCTCAGAGCTGCCAGTCTTGACCGCGGTCGAAATCGGCGAACATCCAGTGGCTTGCGCTCCGAAAAATTTAACTTCCTTGCCTTCGACCAGGCCGAAATTGACCAGTTCGTCGAACGCTTTCTTGATCTTGACGATCAGCGAGCCGCCAGCCATGGGACAGACCACGTTATCCGGCAGCCGCCAGCCAAGTTGCTCGGCGATTTCGAAGCCGACTGTTTTCGATCCCTCAGCATAATAGGGCCGCAGGTTTACATTGACGAAGCCCCAACGATGCTCGTCGGCAATTTGCGAGCACAGGCGATTGACCTGATCATAGTTGCCGGCGATGCGGACGACTTTCGCTCCGAAGACATTGGTGCCCAGAATTTTCGCGGGCTCGAGATCCGACGGAATAAAGATCCACGCTTTGAGTCCTTCGCGGGCCGCGTGGGCCGCGACGGCGTTGGCCAGGTTCCCGGTGGATGAGCATGACACGGTGTCGAACCCGAAGGCTTTCGCCTGCGACAGAGCGACTGCCACCACCCGGTCTTTAAAACTCAACGTGGGTAGGCAGACCGCGTCGTTCTTGATGTAGAGATTATTCGCGGCGGCGGTCGTCCCACTCAACTGTTCCGCCAAACGCGGAGCCTGAAGCAGTGGAGTGAAGCCGACCGGCAGCCGCGGTTCATAGCCTTGGGGGAGCGGCAAAAGTTCGGAGTAGCGCCACATGTTCGGCGGCCGCTGAGAAATGCGCTCGCGACTAGACTTCCCTTGGCCAAGCCGGCCACGTAGCGCGTCGTAGTCGTATGCAACTTCCAGAGGAGAGAAACAGTCATCGCAGATGGAGCGGGGCTGGTTTCCCCAGGTCCGTCCGCATTCCCGGCAGCGCAGTTCGTAGTGAGACATGGAGCTACTCGCTTTCCTTGTAGTCGTCCAACGTTCGAAAACCGCGAACGGAGGGACAATCGCGAATAGCTGAGGACGAGCCTGAAAAAGCGGCCTAAAAAGCAAAGGCCTCTTTTTCCAGGAAAAGGAAAAGAGGCGATCGGAATGCCGAATACAGCTCGCATGCCGAATCCCATGTTCCCCGTTTCCAGGAGAGAGTTGGCACCAGTCACCCGGGATATATGATCCCGGATCGGTTGCCGTGGCGTCACAGGGCTCGTCCCTCAGCCACTCTGCATGAAATTCAGGCCCACTCAAGATCAAATTGAAGAGTGGACTTGTTGCTACGATGCTACAAAATGCCAGGTACGGCGTCAAGAGGAAATTCCGGAATTATGCCTGTGACAAACCCATGGCGAAACGATTTAAGATCCTGCGGGTTGGAGGCAAGTTATGCCGAAGGCGGGACAGAGCAAATACACGAACAAGCATAGGGATGACATTCGACTTTTGCAGGAGTATCACGTTCCGAGAGTTGTAATTGCCCACGTGACGGGCGTAGCAGAGGGATCTGTTTCCTCTGTCGGAAGATTCGGGCCGCACCCGCCGCGAAAGCGCAGATCAAAAGCAGCTTAGCGCCTTATCGTTCTTTGCGACTGGGGTGCTCAATACGTCCGGAATCTCTCCGCGGAGGAAGCAACCCTCAGCTTACTTGATTGCTTCCGCCCACTCCTGTTCGCCCCGATGAGCCAAACCGTCGCGATCTTCCGGAAGTATCCAGCGTTCTTTCACCAGTTCATCTACTGCGTTTTTGTACCGCATCATGTAGTCGTCTCGGTCCCTGTAGCGCTCTGCAATAGACTTCCGTGGATCACCGTTCTTCTCGCGGTCTGCCGCAGTCTTTGAAAATGGCAGGTAAGAGGCCTCGAAGGAAACGCGCTGATCGGGAGCTCCAATCGACGGATCGCGCAGATTCCAACTCGCATACGTCGCCAGCGGAACAGTGATGTCGGGCAACCGCACACCATCGCGTTCATTGCCATCGGCATCGACTTGCGGCACAAGAATGGGAAACGGCTCTCCCACCTTCGGCGGTTGGATGCTGAGAATCCCCTCTCGCCAGTTCAGTCCAAAATCGAGATGCCACGCTTCATTCGCTTCCTGCGGACGGTTCACGCCGGGGATTGCCGGCATCGCGTATTCGCGCAGCGGCACCAGCGTTCCGTCCGCAATCTTCGGATAGCTGCTGAGCGGCGGAAGCGTATTGCTGCGCACCCACGCATCCATGTTGGCAATCATCGCGCGCCAGAAATATTTCACCGGAAGCGGCGACTGCGGCTGCTGGCCGAGCAGATCGCCCTTTCCTTTTTCCGGTGGGAACGGGCCGGAAAAATGCTGCAGGCCGGTGAAGTGATAGATGCGGACGTTGTCTGAAATCGGCGCGTCGTGTTTGCCGTCGGCGGTGACGTGAATCAACGCGGCGGCACGGCCCCAATATTCATAAGAAGTATTGGAGAAAAAAATCTTCGGCCCGACTTTGTCAGCCACAGCACGATCGAGCAACCCGCTGGTCTCTCCGGTAACCGGATCTTTCTCCGGTAGATCGGTAAAAGGAAAGATATCGGTCGGAAAGAAAACCGACGAAGTCGGCTGCGCGTCGCGCGACGGCTGAGCGAATCTGTAATTGAAGCTGCCGCGCCCCGCTCCGGCAACGTGGGCCAGAACGCCATCAAGCGCGATCTTTCCGTCCTCGTCGGCGTTGAAGCCTTGGTAGAGAAAGTCGCGCAGGAAACGTCCGTTCTGCGAAATGCCTTCGCCATAGACGCGCGCTGCGGGAGTGATTGCATCAGGCGCGTGCTTGGCATAGGACGCAAAGTCGCGTATCGCGGCAAAGCCGCCGCCAGCCACCACAGGATCGGCCACAACGTAAACGTATTCATATATCTTTCCGAGCTGAAAGCCGCCGCTCAAGTGGATATGCCGGTCGCTGGGCGTCAGCTTTCCATCGACCGTGTGCGCGAACTGCCATTCAGCGCGGGGAATGACGGTGCGCGCTCCAGCGCGGGAATCCCGCACCGTCAGAACATTGCACGGATCGTCTGGCGCAGAAACTGGGTATTCAGTGCCGCCGATATTGCCGAGGATGAGATGCCCCAACGGAATCTCCGGCATCACGACCGATGGCATCAGATCGCCGCGCAGCATGCCGGTGATCCTCTTTCCGTTTTCTTTCGCAACGGGCGCGAAGAAACGCAGCGCGCCTTCGCCAGCCGCATCCCACTGCCAGCCCAGGCTCACAATAGTGAACCCTTTGCGCAACATCCAGCCGTCCCCCGCATCGTTAGCGAGATCCCAGTCGCCGCCGTCAACCAGGGAAAGAATGCGACCGCGTCCTCGGTTGGGAACTTCCAGCAGCAGCGAGCCATTCCCCTTGTGCGCATCCTTGGGACGCACAGCGATGAAGTCGGCAGAGAACTCGACCTCGCCCTTTTTCAGATTCACGGCATTGCCAAGATCGACGATGCGCCGGTTGTGCGGATTCCCCACCGGTAAAGAAAAGTAAACGCGACCCGTGATGCGCTCGTACACTCCAGCGTTTCCGAACTGCTTGCCGCCGAGAACCTCAGTGCGCGAAACCGTTTCAACCCGAACAACGCGGGCATTGAGGGGTAAAACGGTACAAGCCAAGGCCAACAGAAGCGCAGTTACAGGGGGACGAAGTTTCATGCGCGGAAGGATAGCACGCCAGGTACATCTTCCTTTTGCAGGTCAGTGTACAATTCCTCCCACTCGCAAGCTCAGAAAATCTGGTCGCGAAAAATCATTTCGTGGGGACTGAACCATGAGGAAGATTTCTCTGACGTTCGCTGTTGTGTTCTTCGCACTGATCTTTGCTACTTCTTGCGCCATAACTTCTTTCGCCCAACAGCCTGACGCTCCCAAGCCCCCAGCCACAAGGAGACAGTCAGCCCCTCAGGCTTCCGAAAAGCCCGCGGAGAGCGCGATCAAGCCGGAACCGGTTGCCGAGCCAAGGCCCGCGGCCCGCGAGTCAACGCCCGACAATAAAGAAAAAGAAAAAGAAGAGCATTACGACATGACCGAAGCCGTGCCGGTCATAACCCATCACCAGATCACCATCGACGGAAAACTGCTGAAGTACTCGGCAACCGCCGGACGCCTGCCCATCAAGCGCGGCGACGGACGAATCGAAGCGGAAATGTTTTACGTCGCCTATACGCTCGACGGTCAGGACAGCGCCAGGCGGCCGCTCACCTTCGCCTTTAACGGCGGCCCCGGATCAGCTTCGATCTGGCTGCACATGGGAGCGCTCGGCCCGCGCAAGGTGGTCCTGCAGCCCGATGGCTTCATGCCTCCGGCTCCCTACCGAATGGAAGATAATGCTTACACGCTGCTCGACAAAAGCGATCTGGTGCTGATCGACGCGATTGGCACCGGGTTCAGCCGCGCTGCCGACGCCGAGCAGTTCAAGAAATTCTGGGGAGTGAAGGGCGACATCGAAGCCTTCAGCGAATTCATTCGGCTTTACATCACGCGCAACGAGCGCTGGTCGTCACCGCTATTTCTCTTCGGTGAAAGCTACGGCACTACGCGCTCCGCCGGCATCGCCGGATACCTCGCCGACCGCGGCATTTCGTTCAACGGCATCACCTTGTTGTCGACGGTGCTGAACTTCGAGACACTCGAAGACAACAACACCAACGATCAGCCTTACATCTTTCTGGTTCCATCCTTCACCATGATCGCGGGCTATCACCACAAATTGGCAGCCGATCTTGCGCAGGATATGAACCGGGCCCGGCAGGAATCGGAACAATGGGCATCGACCGATTACACGCAAGCTCTGGCTAAGGGCGATGCGCTCGGCCCGCAGGAACGCCAGAAAATAATCGATCAGCTCGCGCGCTTCACGGGACTGACTAAAGAAGTGATCGACGAGGCCAACCTGCGCATCAACGTCCGCAAATTCACCCACTATCTTCTGATCGATCAGAAGCTTCGCATAGGCCGTCTCGACGCCCGCTACACCGGCCCCGATCCCAACGGCTTGCTCGATACTCCGATGTACGATCCCACCGGCTCGGCTACGCAGCCGCCGTTTACGTCAGTCTTCAACAACTACATCCGCACCGAACTGGGATACAAGACCGACATGCCTTACAACGTGCGCGCGCCACGAGGACCAAACGATACCTGGGATTGGGGATCGGCGATCGAAGGTTTTCCGGACACGGCTTCGGCCATGCGCCAGGCGATTGTGAAGAATCCATACCTGAAGATTCTGGTAATGGAAGGTTATTACGATCTGGCAACGCCATATTTCGCCGCCAATTACACCGTGGACCATCTCAACCTTCCGCAGAAGTACCGAGACAACGTCTCATTTGCGACTTACGATGCCGGGCACATGGTCTACTTACCGACAGAAGGGCTAAAGAAAATGAAGGCAGATCAGGCCGCGTTTATGGGCAAAGCCGGAGCGCAGTAAAGATCACGATCCGACAATCGGAGAGTTTATGAAAGCAGAGCTTAGTTACGCACTTTCATTTCTTGTCGCCGCCAGCGCAATCGCGTTCTCGCAGGACTCGTGCGAAAAGTTGGCCAACACAAAAATTCCAGGCGCCACAGTTACTCTCGCGCAAGTTGTGGCTGGAACGTTCGTAGCTCCTCCCTTGCCTTTTCCCGTTCCCGACCAGAGCGCATTCTACAAAGGCCTGCCTGCATTTTGCCGGGTCGTGGCGGAGGCGAAGCCGACCGCGGACTCCGATATCAAGATCGAAGTTTGGATGCCGCTCGCCGGCTGGAACGGCAAGCTGCAAGGCATTGGCAACGGCGGATTCGCCGGGCTGATCGAAGACAGGCAACTCGGCGTGGCGCTGAGCAAAGGATATGCGGCGACTGGCACGGATACCGGTCACACCGGATCTCCCATCGATGCGACGTGGGCGTTAGGGCATCCGGAGAAGATCGTCGACTTCGGTCATCGCGGAGTTCATGAAATGACGCGCGTAGCCAAGGAAGTCGTGCACGCCTTCTATGGAAAGGCTGCGCAACGATCTTACTTTGCGGGATGTTCCGATGGCGGACGCGAGGCGTTGATGGAGGCGCAGCGCTACCCCGCGGATTATGACGGCATTCTGGCTGGAGCTCCGGCAAATTACTGGACGGCGCTGCTATCGACGGCTGCCTGGGACACGCAAGCACTGACTCTTGATCCGGCGAGCTTTATCTCTCCGGCGACGATTCCCACAATCTCCGCCGCAGTCCTTGCCGCTTGTGACGAGCTCGATGGCGTACGCGACGGGATTCTCAACGATCCCAGACAATGCCACTTCGATCCAGCAACCATCGAGTGCAAGCCGGACGGTGATCCTGAAAAGTGCTTGACTCCACCGCAGGTCGCTGTGCTGAAAAAGATCTACGCGGGTCCACACGACATAAAGGGTCGCGAAATATTCCCAGGCTATTTGCCTGGCGCGGAAAACGGGCAGGGCGGGTGGGGACTTTGGATCCTCGGCCCGGCTCCTGGGAAGAGCCTGATGGCATCTTTCGGCATCGGGTACTTCTCGAACATGGTGTTTGAAAAATCCGACTGGGATTACAAGACATTCGCTCTCGAAGCAGGAATGAACGCGGCGGGCGAGAAAACGGCAAGCGCCCTGAACGCGACGGATGCAAATCTAAAGCCTTTTAAGGATCGAGGTGGCAAGCTGATTGTGTATCACGGCTGGAATGATCCGGCGATTCCGGCGACGAATACCGTCAATTATTATGAGAGCGTCGTCGCGAAGATTGGCCAGCACGATGCGGATTCATTCGTGCGCCTTTACATGGCGCCGGGAATGCAGCACTGCGACAACGGTCCCGGCCCCGACTCCTTCGGGCAGGTCGGCAAGATGACCGGTGACGATCCTCAGCACAGCATGGATGCAGCTCTGGAATATTGGGTGGAAAAAGGAACTGCGCCGACGATGATCACTGCCTCTAAGTACGTGAGTGACGACAACCAGGATGCCACAATGACCCGGCCGCTGTGCCCGTATCCGCAAGTCGCAAAATACAAAGGGACCGGCGATACCAACGAGGCGGTGAACTTTGTGTGTGAAGGAAAAAAGTAGCCGCCGCGCACGGCGATTTGCAATCGACAATCAAAAATCAACAATCATCCATTTACTTCACCGGCTGTACTGATTCTTCTTCTTGTCTTCGTGCCGTTCGATCCCGAGCTGAATCAGCCGATCGATCAGGTCCGGATAAGCCAGCCCGGACGACGCCCACAGCTTGGGATACATGCTGATCGCAGTAAATCCCGGCATAGTATTAATTTCGTTCAGGAAAATTTTCGCCGTCTTCGGATCCATCAGAAAATCGACTCGCGCCAGGCCCGAACAATCGACCGCTTTGAACGCAGCGATAGCCAGATCCTGAACTCGTTTCGTTTGGGCGTTCGTCAGCTTCGCGGGAATAATCAGTTGCGAACCTTCGTCGACGTACTTCGCCGTATAGTCGTAGAACTCCTTGCCCGGAACAATCTCCCCCGGAACCGACGCCGAGGGCTCGTCATTGCCCAAGACCGAGCACTCAATCTCGCGGGCCTTCTCTTTCTTTCCGCCCACGCCCTGCTCGATCACAATTTTGCGGTCGAACTTTGCCGCCTCCTCAATCGCAGGGCCCAGTTCTTTGCGATTGTGGGCTTTGCTGATGCCCACCGACGATCCCAGATTCGCCGGCTTCACGAACACCGGATAAATCAGCTTGCTCTCGACGCGTTTCTGAACTTGCTTCGGATCGTTCTCCCACGCGCTGCGCAGGATCGTAATGTGTTTCACGATCGGGATCCCGGCGGCAAGGAATAACGACTTCATAATGTCCTTGTCCATGCCGGCCGCCGAGCCTAATACGCCCGCGCCAACGTAGGGAATGTCGGCAAGTTCAAGCAGTCCCTGAATGGTGCCGTCCTCACCGAAGGTGCCATGCAGCACGGGAAAAATTACATCCACATTGATGGCGCGGTCGCTGGCCCGGCGAAACATCGCCGCATCACTTTGGAAAGGCACCAGACCACTCTGGCGACGCATCGGTTCTGGCGGCACGACCACCGCTTCACCCCGCGCCAGCACTGCCGCCGACGAAGTGGTTTCCGGATCACCGGCGCGGAGATTCCGGGGCTCCAGCATGAGTTTGCCTTGCAGCAGATTCTCGGCATGCTCCGCCGTCAGCCACCGGCCATCTTTGGTGATGCCGATGGGCACGACCTCATATTTCTCTTTATCAATGGCGTTGAGAACCGACGCAGCCGAGAGCAGCGAAACCTCATGCTCCCCACTGCGCCCGCCGAATAAAATTCCGACCCGAAGCTTTTCCATAACCTTCCAGTGTGGACGCGGCGCGAGTTCCGCGTCAATCGTACGATTGGTACTCTACGAACAACGACACAATTCCTAAGCGGAATTGCTTTAGCCCGCCCGACCACGAAGGTTCAGCCGCCAATAGTCCAGCAAAAACGGCGGATCATCGCCCGCAGCCTGCTGGGTCAGCTCTGCCATGAACTCTGCGCGAAGTTCTTCCGAAGGAATGTTCTCCAGATGCCGCCGTAAAATGACGTTGCGCACGAATTCGTTGTACTGGTCCGCGCCCTCGAGAACCGTGGGCGCCGCTTCCATCGAAGTTTCGACTTCAGCAAATCCAGAGCGCCGCAGACTATCTGCCGCTCCCTCCGCATCCTGAAAACGCCACGGCTCGCGGAAGTCCGAAAAGAACAATGCAAACTTCGGAGTCGCAGCCAGCGCGTTCGCGCGCTTGCGCAAGGTCAGTACGTTCGGCCCTCCGCCGCACTGCGCTTCCAGCCATCCCCCCGGAACCAGTGCCCGCCGCAGGTTAGCAAACAATCGATCATTATCGAGAACCCAATGAAACGCCGCTGTGCTGACGATTCCGTCGAAGCTGCTTTCAAAAGGAAGGTGCAGGAGATCACAAGCAATCAAGCTTACGCGAGATCCATAGCGCGCGAGGTGCTCGCGTGCCTTACTCAACATGTTTTGCGAGAGATCGACGCCGACCACTCGCCCGCGTGGCAAAGGGTCCAGCAGTTCAGCCGTCAGCCGCCCGGTGCCGCATCCCGCGTCCAGCACAACTTCATCACCGCGCAGCCGCAACCGCGCCAGAACTTTCTTACCCCAACTAACCTGCGGTCCGGAAACCCGGTGATACACATCAGAATTCCACTCGCGGAAAAAAGATTGATTTTCCTTGGAAGTCATCGCAAGGTTTATCGGCGTGGTTTAACGACGTTGATCCCTGAAATCCGTGGCAAAGAATTTCTAAATCGAATTCAGCGCGCCATCGAGATCGTCGAGAATATCGTCCACATCCTCAATGCCCACGGAAATTCGCACCAGGCCGTCAGTAATTCCGATAGCCTTTCGACCCTTCGTACCCAACGCTGCGTGAGTCATGGTCGCGGGATGCGAGATGAGCGTCTCCACCCCGCCCAGCGATTCCCCCAGCGAGCACACGCGCACCTTTTTGAGCATCGTGTTCGCGTTCTTCAGAGAGCCTGTCTCAAACGTAATCATCGATCCAAAGCCGCTCATCTGCCTTCGTGCGAGGGCATGCTGCGGATGATCCGGCAAACCCGGATAGAACACCGCCTTCACTTTCTTGTGCTTCGACAGAAAATCGGCGACGATGCGCCCGCTGCGGTCGTGAATCTCCATGCGCGCGGCCAGTGTCTTCACCCCGCGCAACACCAGCCAGCATTCGAAAGGAGAAAGAATCGCGCCCGCCGCCTTCTGCAGAAACGCGAGCCGGTCGGCGTGCTCCTGTTTGGCGCAGATCACCACTCCACCCAAGCCGTCGCTGTGGCCGTTCAGGAATTTCGTCGTCGAGTGCACGACCATGTCCGCGCCCAGCGCCAGCGGCTGCTGAAAGTACGGAGACATGAACGTGTTATCCACGACCAGCCAAACTTTTTTCCGCCGGCAAATCTCGCTGATCGCCGCCAGATCGCTCAGCCGCATCAGGGGATTCGTCGGCGTCTCCACGTAGACCATCCGCGTACTCTTGCGAATAGCGCGTTCGACGTTGCGCGCCTCGGAAGTGTCAACGTACGAAAATTCCAGCCCGAATCCGGCCATCACATTGTTAAACAGCCGCGGCGTGCCCCCGTATAAATCGTTGCCACACACTACGTGTTCGCCCGACTTCAACATGCTGACAATCGCATTGATGGCGGCCATGCCGCTGGCAAAAACAGGAGCTGCCACACCACCTTCGAGCGAGGCGAGATTCTCCTCCAGCCGCGCGCGCGTCGGATTCGATACGCGCGAATATTCATATCCCTTATGCTCGCCGATCCCTTGTTGAACGTAAGTCGAGGTGGGATAAATGGGCACGGTTACGGCCCCGGTCAATGGATCCGGCTCTTGTCCGCAGTGAATAGCGCGCGTGGCAAAACCTGGTTCTTTATTTTTTTTCATGAATGTGAATCTGCGAGATTTGTTTCCCTAAACGCCGCCCTCAAAAATCTTCTTGGACAGATACCGCTCTGCCGAATCAGGAATAATCGTCACCACGCGCTTGCCCCGACCTAACTTTTTCGCAACTTTCAGGGACGCGAACACCGCCGCCCCGCCGCTCGACCCCGCCAGCACGCCTTCCTGCGCGGCCAGCGCCTTCACCGTGCCGAACGCCTCATCGTCCATCACCATCATTACTTCATCGCACACCGAGGAATCGAAAGTTTTTGGGATGAAGCTTGTGCCGATCCCCTCAACTTTATGCGGCCCCGGCTCCCCGCCGCCCAACGTCGAGCCTTGCGTTTCGACTGCAACCGCCAGCACTCGCGGCAACTTTTCTTTCACATAGCGCGCGACTCCAGAAAAAGTTCCCGAGGTGCCACACCCCAGCACCACGGCGTCTATTTTTCCGTCCATCTGTTCGAAGATTTCGCGGGCCGTGGTCTCGTAGTGATAGTCAGGATTGGCAAGATTTTCAAACTGCCCTGCCATAAATGCGGTGGGATCGCTGGCGACCAGTTCCTTCGCCTGCCGGATCGCGCCCTGCATGCCCTCGGCGTCGGGAGTGCGAACCACCTCAGCTCCAAGAGCCTGCATGATGATCACTTTTTCCTGAGAATAATTCTGGGGCACAAACAGCCGCACCTTGTAGCCGCGATTCACTCCGATGAGCGCGAGCCCGATCCCGGTATTTCCGGCAGTGGCCTCCACAATTGTTCCACCGGGCGTAAGCTTCCCTTCCTGCTCAGCGCGCCGGATGATTCCGATCGCTGCGCGATCTTTCACGCTGCCGCCGGGATTGAAGTATTCCAGCTTGGCGAAAATGTGCGCGGACCCGGCCGGAACCATCCGATTCAACTGCAACATGGGAGTTTCGCCGACCAGTTGGGTGATGTCGTCGGCAACACGCAGGCGGGACATTTCAGAAGTCTTGGAAGTCACATTACAGGGTACGAGGGACCGTGCAGGATCGTCAATTACCGAAAGCCCCGGGTACCGGCCCAACCCAAGCGCACCAGCTTTTCTCCGCGAACTCTGCGGCAGTTCTCTGCGGCCTTTGCGGTTAAAAGCTTTTGACCGCGGAGAACGCGGAGAACTGCCGCCAAGTTCGCGGAGAGAAGCGTGAAGTACAGCCCAACGCCAGGCTCAATTCGCCTCACGTTATAATTCCCCCCACCTGAAACCAGAAAGGAATCGCATGCGACGCTTCGCTGCTGTGCTTTTGATCTTCAACCTCATTGTTCCATCGTTATTACTAGCCGCCGACGAGACCCCTCTGGTTGGCTACTCGCCCCGCTCCAGCCAGGCCGAGCGCGAGTGGGAGACGAAGTTTCGCGCCATCCCCGATCCTGCGAATCTGAAGGAATACATGCGCCGTCTTAGCGCGCGTCCCCATCACGTGGGGTCTCCGTACGACAAAGATAACGCCGAATGGATTCTCGCCCGCTTCAAAGAATGGGGACTCGACGCCCACATCGAAACCTTCGACGTTCTGTTTCCCACGCCGAAGGTGCGCGTGCTGGAAATGATCGAGCCGACCAAATTCACGGCGAAGCTCGAGGAGCCGGCGCTCGCGGTCGATCCCACCTCGAACCAGAAGTCCGAGCAACTTCCCACCTATAACGCGTATTCCATCGACGGCGACGTGACTGCGCCGCTAGTCTTTGTAAACTATGGACTCCCGGAAGACTACGAGAAACTCGACCGCCTCGGCATCTCCGTGAAGGGTGCGATCGTGATCGCCAAGTACTACCACTCCTGGCGTGGAGTAAAACCCAAGGTTGCCGCCGAGCATGGTGCCATCGGCTGCCTGATCTACTCGGAACCGAAGGATGATGGCTATACGGTCGACGATGTTTTTCCCAAGGGGCCGATGCGCAATCCCGACGGCGTGCAGCGCGGCAGTGTGATGGACTTCGCCTCCGCGAGTCCCGGCGATCCACTCACTCCCGGCGTCGGCGCCACGCCTGGTGCAAAGCGACTCGCGCTGAAAGATGCTAAGAGCATCACGAAAATTCCCGTGCTTCCGATTTCCTACGGCGACGCGCAGCCGCTGCTCGCCGCGCTCAAAGGGCCCATGGCGCCGGAAGAGTGGCGTGGGAGTCTACCCATCTCGTACCACGTGGGACCGGGACCGGCGAAGGTCCACTTGAAAGTTGAATTCAACTGGGACACGAAACCCGTGAACGACGTCATCGCGAAAATTCCCGGCAGCATTGCGCCCGACGAGTGGATCATTCGCGGCAATCACCACGACGCGTGGGTAAACGGAGCCGAAGACCCGATCTCCGGCCAGTCCGCTCTGCTCGAAGAAGCGCGCGCCCTTGGCCTGCTGCTTAAGCAAGGATGGAAGCCACGCCGCACCATCATCTACTGCGCATGGGACGGCGAAGAGCCGATGCTGCTGGGCTCCACGGAGTGGGTGGAGGCGCATGCCGACGAACTGCGCCAGCATGCCGCTGTCTACATCAACAGCGACGGCAACGACCGGGGTATTCTTGAGATGGGCGGCTCGCATACTCTGGAACAATTCATCAACGGAGTCGCCCGCGACATCGAGGACCCGGAGACGAAGATGACCGTGTGGCAGCGACTGCAATTGTCGAAAATTGCGGAGGCAAAGTCCGCCGACGACCGGAAAGAACTGCGGCAGCGCACCGATCTCCGCATCAACGCTCTGGGCTCAGGCACGGATTTCACCGCATTTCTCGATCACATCGGCGTCGCCACTCTCGATCTCGGCTATGCAGGCGAGGACGAACAAGGCATCTATCACTCGATTTATGACGACTTCTACTGGTACACCCACTTTTCCGACGTCGATTTCGTGTATGGCCGGGCCCTTTCACAGACCATCGGAACCTCGGTGATGCGCCTCGCCGACGCCGAAATCCTGCCTTTTGATTTCGTGGATTTTGCCGACACCATTCAGAAGTACACCAAAGACCTGGAAAAATTGCTGGCGGACAAACAAGAAGAAATTCGCGAGCGCAATCAGGAATTAGACGAAGGCGTATTCAAAGCCACACTCGATCCCCGGCGTCGCACCGTCGCGCCCGTTCGGGAGGAAGTTCCTCCCCACATGAATTTCGCCCCCATGCAGAACGCGGCGGAAGCGCTGGCCCGCAGCGCGGACCATTACCGGCAAGCGCTATCGAAGATGCAAGCCGGTCTGGACCAGAGCCAGCTGGAATCGTTGCGCGCCTTGAACCAGCGGCTCATCGACAGCGAACGCAAGCTGACCAACGACGACGGTCTCCCGCGCCGTCCCTGGTACAAGCATCTGATTTATGCTCCCGGAGTCTACAGCGGCTACGGCGTGAAGACCGTCCCCAGCGTCCGCGAAGGTATCGAGCAAAAAAGATATGCCGAGGCCGAGCAGGAAATTGTACGCGTATCGAAAGCCTTGCAAGAAGAATCGTCCCTGATCGAATCAGCCACGCAATTGCTGGAGAATCACTAGTTCGAGTAGAGATGTTGCGGGGGCCCCATGTCACGTTACGGGTGGGGCCCCATGTCACGTTGGGTGCCCCATGTCTCGCCGCTTTTGCGAGACATGGGACTCTTCCGCTAATACCGAACTCGCGTAGGGGCTCTTGATTTGGCTCACTTGCTCCCTGCCGCCCCCGCCTTCGCCCCCGCGTAATATCCGCTCTTGGTGCGCACCATCAATTTGCCGTGCCCTTTGGCCCTGGCCTCGACGCGAATCTGCCGGAAGCCGCCGTTCCCCCTGGGATTGGTCGGCTTAAACCCAATAGAGTATTGACTCCGGATATCGTTCGCGACGGTCCTGCTGATGGCGTCCACTTCATCCAGCGTCTTGGGAAAAAATGCGATCCCGCCCGTGCGCTGCGTCATAATCTCCAGCGCACGCTTGGCGCGCTTGGGATGTTCCTCATCCCCCAGAATTCCAATCGCGTATACCGACGGCCCATTCTCTTCCTGCAACTGCTTCACGGCCTGTTCCAAAGTCTCGTTGCTGGCGTTGTCCTCGCCGTCGGTCACAATCAGCAATACTTTTTTCTCCAGGCGCGCGTTCCGCTTTAGATGCTCGGCGGAGGCCACAACCGCATCGTAGAGCGCTGTCCCTCCGCGGGCGTCAATCTTTTCCAGCGCTTCCTTCATCTTCAGCAGGTCGTTGGTGAAGTCCTGGTCGAGATAATATTCGTCGTTGAAGTTCACGATGAAGACTTCGTCCTTCGGATTGCTGGCTCGCACCAGATTGAGCGCGGCCTGGTTCACCTTGTTCCGTTTCTCCCGCATCGATCCAGAATTGTCGATCAGGATGCCCATCGACACCGGAATGTCCTCGTGATGAAACGAGATAATGTTCTGCGGCTTCCCGTCTTCGAACACGGTAAACGCGTTGCGGTCGAGCGTGGTGACGATGTGCTGCTTGTCGTCGATCACCGAGGCGTGCAGCAGAACTTCGTCCACATCTTTTCGGAAGACGAAAACTCCCTGATCATTGAGATTTTTGTCTTGATTGTCGTTCTTCGGCTGTGTTTGTGGCGGTGCCGCCGGCGCAGCAGATGATGGGGCCGAAGTAGAAGATGGAGAGGTAGAGGGAGGCGTCGCGGGCGTGTTAACTTGCTGCGGCGCAGTCGATTGCGACCAGGCGGGCATCGCCATCCGCACTACGGTCGCAATCAACAGCGTGAAGAGAAGAACCCTCGCAACCCTATTCCGCAGGCGCGTAATATCCCGTCCTGGCATACACCCGTAGAGGCGGCAATCCTTTCGGTGGCATCAACTTCACTTTTATCTTACGCCATTTGCCGTCTCGCACCACCTTCGTCGGACGATATCCCAGGACATATTGATTGCGCAGCTCAACCCCAATCTTGGTGGCAACATCTCCCAGGTCGTTCGGATTGTCGATCGTAAACGCCCGCCCCCCGGTCAGTTCCGTGATCTCGCTCAACAGCTGCGGGCCCAGCCGTTCTTCCATCGCCGAAGCATAGCGGTCATAAATACCGATCGCATAGATCATCACGTCGGCTTCCTTCACCAGCGATTTAATCTCGCCCTCGGTGTAGCGGCTATGATTGTCTCCTCCATCTGAAATGATCAGCAGCGCCTTCTTGGGATACTTGGCCTGCCGCATCTTGCTGATGCCCATGTAAATCGCGTCCAGCAGCGCGGTACGGCGCCGGGGCACAGCGAACACCAGCTTGTTCTGGATCTCGTCGACCGAGTTGGTGAAGTCGCTGACCGCCTCCGGTTCGTCGTTGAAGGTGATCATGAAAAACTCATCCTGCGGATTCGCCGTCTTGAAGAACTCGATGACTGCGTCTTTCGCGCGGTCCATCTTGCTGGCCATGCTTCCGCTGGAATCGAAGATGACGCCCAGCGACACCGGCGCATCCTCGCTCGAAAATGTTCGGATTTCCTGAGCGGAATTGCCTTCGAAGAGTTGGAAATTGACTTTATCCAGACCCGTCACAAGACGATTCATTGGATCGGTAATCGTCACCGGAACCAGCACCAGGTCGACATCAACTTTGAGCGGACGCACGCGCGCGCTCAGGTCCGTCGTATTGGAAACCAACTCCGGCTTCGGAGTTTCGGGTGGTTTGTCCGCTTCCCGCGGCACAACGTGCACGTCATTGACGGTCGTTTGCCCAAATGCGGGAACGGCCAGGCAGGCCAATCCAGCCAGAGCAAGCGAAAGCCAAAGCCGGATCGTGCAGCCCAGAGAACGGTTTTTGCACAGGAGGGGTTTCGTCGGGTCCCAGGGGAGAACCAGACGGCCACATCGCACTACGGCCATCGGGTGAGATGACCAGCGCCCATCATCGCTACGCAGGCGGGCCATAAATACCTCAATGAGGCGGATGTTAGCACAGCTTCCGTCTCGCAGCGCAAAGGTTTTTGTCAAATCTCAGAGACAACTGGCAGAACCGCAGCTTGGTTGTTCTTTTATAGGAAAGGGGTTGCCTCCATAGTTCGCCTCTAATTGTTCCCCGGCCCCCATCTTTATCGTCGTTTATCGTCGGGTGCCCATTTCTTTGGGTGCCCCATTTCTCGCCTCTTTTGCGAGAAATGGGCGCTTCCATCCCGCGTGAGCCACGTCTGGAACACCGACAACCCAGGCAACCGCAATCGTAAACCGCGTGCTACATCCCTGTCTGTGACGAATGAACATAACATTCTCACTTCTCGCAAAGCAGCGAGAAATGGGCACTCCACGGTACCTGCGGCATTTCCACGACGACTACCGCTATCTTGTTACAATCAAAAGTTTCCATGGCAGACATTCATCCCTTTCGTGCTCTCCGCTATGACTTGCAGCGAGTTCCCGCCGCGCAGGTCGTCACTCAGCCCTATGACAAGATCACCCCCGCGATGCAGGAACACTACTACGCTGCCAGCCCCTACAACCTGGTACGCATCATTCTCGGCCGCCGCGAATCTCAAGATAGCGGGAACAATAATGTCTACACCCGGGCCGCGGCCTATGCCCGCCAATGGCGAGCCGACGGCATCTTCCGCCAGGATTCCGAACCCTCAATTTACGTCTATTCCCAGACCTTCACCGCCCCGTCGGGAAAAAGATTCGAGCGCCGTGGATTCATCGCCCTCGGCCGCCTCGAAGACTATTCCGCCAAGGTCGTCTTCCGCCACGAGCACACTCTGTCCAAGCCGAAGGCCGACCGTCTCGACCTGCTCCGCGCTACTCGCACTCACTACGAGCAACTATTTCTGCTCTATGAAGATTCCGGCGAAATCGCTTCCCTGCTCGAGCCCGCCACCGCCCCCACGATTGAAGTAGACGACGAATATGGAGTCGCGCACCGGGTCTGGCAGATTTCCGATCCCACCGTGATTTCCTCCGTTCAGAAACAGATGCGCGACCAGAAGCTGGTCATCGCCGACGGCCATCACCGCTACGAAACCGCGCTCAACTTCCGTGACGAATGCCGTGCCGCGACCGGAACAGGTTCGAATCCTCAAGCTCCCTACGAATTCGTCATGATGACCCTGGTCAACATGAACGATCCTGGACTGCTGGTGCTGCCCACGCATCGCGTGGTGCATTCGCTGGACGCATTTTCGGTGGATGAGTTTCAGAAAAACACCAGCCAGTTCTTCGCAGTGGAACAAGTCGACCCCGCCATCGACGCCGAACGCGCTACCGCTCTGTTGCGAGAGAAAGGTCGCACCGGAACCGCTCTGTTAGCGGTCACAGCCAGTCGCGCCTCCCTGCTGCACTCGCCCAAGGCGGCGGGCGCAAATTTTTTTGCAGGTCTGTCGCCTCGTCAGCAAGCGCTCGACGTCGTCCAACTGCACAAGTGCCTGCTGGAGGGCGTGCTCAATCTTTCCGAAGAATCGATTCGCAACCAGCAGAACCTCTCCTACCTGCGCGACGCCTCCGAAGCGCTCGACCAGGTCCGCAAAGGCGCGGCCAACATCGCATTCCTGATGAATCCCTGCCCGGTAGCGCAGGTGCGCGACATAGCCCTCGCCGGCGAAGTCATGCCGCAGAAGTCCACCGATTTCTACCCCAAGCTCCTCAGCGGCCTAACCGCCTATGCCCTGGACTAGCCCCAAACGCGCGCCTAGCGCCAGCGTCCCGCGTAGCGCGAGCGTCCCGCGTAGCGCCGGCGTCCCGCCGGCTGTAGCGGGGGCGTCCTGCCCGCGGGTCACGGTCGCATTCGTCGCCACCGGCGCGCTCGTCCTGATCTGTTCGCTCCTCCTCTCCGGAGCCCCGCCCGAGAATCATCTCGCCGTCTACTCCGTCGCCGCCAACTATTCCCTCCCCACAGTGCAGCGCGATGGCCGCCAATACGTTGGCCTGCTCGAAGTGCTCGAACCCCTGGGCAAGGTGAGCGCCAAGTCCGAGAAGTGGGGCTGGCGTCTGCGCTACAACAACGTAGAAGGCGATTTCCAGGTGGGCAAAACGCACGCCCGTGTGCAGGGCCGCGACGCCGATCTCGGAGGAAGATTTCTCGAAGAAAATAATCGTGGACTGGTCCCCGTCACTTCACTCATTTCCCTGCTGCCGCGCTTCCTGGGCGGCCCCGCCACCCTGCACCAAGACTCCGGACGCCTCTTTATCGGCAGCGTGGCCACTCACTTCACCGCATCCTTAACCGCAGATAATCCACCGCGTCTGGTCTTCCATTTCACTTCCCCGGTCAATCCCAGCATCGCCACCGAACCGGGCGCACTGCGCATGACTTTTTCGCACGAACCCCTGGTCGCGCCCGCTTCGCCCACGTTAACCTTCGGCAGCAAAGCGATTCCCTCGGCCATTTACAGCGAAGGCAACGGCGCCGCGGTGGTCACTGTGAATGCCTCAATCCCCGTGATCGCCACCTTCAGCACCGACGGCCGCACCGTGACGATCTCTCCGACCGCCACATCCGCGGCCGCGAACGCGCCATCGCCGAGCCCAAACCCAACTGCCTCGGTCGCGCCGCTAGCCACAACAACCCAACCCACTCCCGCAGCCTCCACTCCCCAACCCACAACAATCGCGCCTGGACGCCGCTACTTCGCCGTGGTTGACGCCAGCCACGGTGGCGATGATCTCGGCGAAACTCTCAGCAACACGCTCTTCGAAAAAGACGTTACCGTCGCCTTAGCCCGCAGCCTTCGCCAGGAACTCGAGAGCCGCGGCATCCCCACGTTGGTGCTGCGCGATTCCGACGCCAACCTCTCGCTCGACCAGAGGGCCAGCCTCGCCAATGCCGGGCATGCTGCGATCTATATCGCGCTGCACGCCGCGTCCAACGGACGTGGCGTCCGGGTCTACACTGCGCTGCTCCCTTTCGGCGGCGATGATCGTGGAACCTTCCGCTCCTGGACCTCCGCTCAGCACGCGTCCTTGCCGCTAAGCCAGAGCGCCGCCAACGCAGTCGCCGCCGAAATGCAACGACGCCAGATCCCGGTGCGAACCTTAGCAGCTCCGCTCCGCCCGCTGAACAACGTCATCGGAGCCGCCATCGCCGTCGAAGTCGCACCCCAGGGTCCCGACTCCTCTCAACTCACCGCACCCGACTACCAGCAGCTCGTCACCAGCGCGGTGGCCACCGCCATCGCCGCCACCCGCGATCAACTGGGAGCCCAGCAATGATCCCCCGCCACTTCGTGATCGCAATCGCAGTGCTGCTGATCGCAGTGCTGGGGCTGACCGGCTACGCCTGGCACATGCGAAAGACAGCAGCTTCCACGCCGGTCGCGTCCACCGACACTCGCCCGCTAGCGCCCCCCGTAGCCGGACCCAGCGAGCAAGTAACTCTCTTTGTCGCGCACGACAATGACGGCAGCCTGCGCGCCGAGTCGGCTCAGATTCCCATGCCTTCCGGACGCCAGCAGCGCGCCGAAGAACTTCTCCGCGCTTTGCTCTCCTTATATCTCGACAAGTCCTCGCCCCATGTCCTGGGCGCCGGAGCCGAAGTCCGCGCCGTATTTCTGGTCGATCCCGGAGTCGTGGTGATCGACTTGAATTCCGCCTTCGCCGACAAACACCGCTCCGGCGTCCTGGTGGAAGAACTGACCATTGCGTCCTTGATCCACACCATCTCCGCCAACACTCCCGGCATTCAAAAAGTAAAGATCCTGGTGGACGGAAACGAACGCGACACCCTCGCCGGCCACGCCGACCTCTCCTCGTTCTACGACGTGACAGCGGTAAATCAACTAGCCACGCAGCTGCAAACCGGGCAGTAGCCACCTGTCGCCAGATCGGAAAAGACGCACTCCGCGGGCACAACGTTTGAAGAGCGGCGCGAGCGCCAAATAGAGTTCCAGAATCGATATGGGCTTCTACCCGGATGAGGGCGAAATGAGCGCTAGCTAAGCAGGTCGGGCAAGAAGTCGCCCCTCCCGGCTGGTTTGGCGCTAACTTCCCAGCGTAGCGTATTGACGGGCTATCACTCGGTCACTAGACTTCCCGAATGCTTAGTCTCAGATTTTGTTTCCGATCTCAACCGGAGGTGTCTCATGGTGGAACGTCGCCGGATTACATCTAGTCTTGCCTGGCTTCTGCTGCTGGTCGCGACTTTCGCAGACCCACAATCGAGTGAGAAGAAGAAAGTCACCAGTCAGGCGGACCTGCCTCGCTTCAGTTATCCGCTGGCGGGCCGAGCCTCCGAGTTTGTGCAAGCGGATGATGCCACCTTCAATGCCTTTGCCGTCAAAGTCCGCACCGACCTCGATTCCATCTTTCGCGACTACGCTATCGATGACAAAGCTACGCTGCGAACTCTGCTTTCCGTCAAGCTCGACTTACAGCAACTCGCCGGCGAATACCAGGGCGCGCTGCAGACCGCCGTCGCCCTGCGCGCTTTGCAGGAGAAGCCTGCCGCCAAGCTGGTCGCCTTTCTTTACACACAAACGATGTTGCAAGCTGCCGTTGACGCCCATGCGACCAACGGCCCTGCTTACGAGCAGTCTTTCAATCGGCATTACAGAGAGGCGGTCACTCCGCTGCCCTGGGATGTCGTCGAAGATGACATCAAAGCATCCTATGCCAGCTCTCGCCTCTACACGAAATCCGTTGCTCTCGCCGACGTGATGACGGAACTCGATCCCGCCGTCCAGAAGTCGGGTGCGCTGGATAACGGGGAAGCGTGGGAGTTGATCTCTACACGATGCGACTTGCAATTTCGAATTCCGCTGCTTCCTGCCCGCAGCCAGGTTCTGAAGCAGTACATCGCGGCTCACAACACAGCCAAACCCGATATCTGGGCTGCCCGTGAAGTCATCCTCACCGCGAAGCAGAATTTCTCTCCCGTATTGGTTGCCATTTGGGACTCCGGCATCGACGTTTCCGTCTTCCCAGATCAATTGTTCACCGACCCGAAACCAACCGCCAGCGGCTCCCACGGCCTGGCATTTGATGACCATGGCGATCCCTCTACCTCGTGGCTGTATCCGCTTACTCCCGAGCAGGAAAAAGAGTATCCGGAATTCCGCGAACTTCGCCAGGGGCGGTTAGACATTGAGAACGGCATCGACTCTGCGGCGGCCGATGCGGCCCAGAAAAGGTACAGCACGCTCTCCCCGGAGCAAATCCATCAATTTTTCGAGTTGGATAAAGTGCTCGGATTCTATGTGCACGGAACGCACTGTGCGGGAATTGCGGTGCGTAACAATGCCGCCGCGCGCCTGGTGGTCGCCCGGTTCAATGATCAGCTGCCCGACCTCCCGTTTGCTCCCACGCCGGAGTGGGCTCGCCATCTGGGCGCTGACTTCCAGCAAATGTCCGACTACTTCCGTACCCGCAATGTGCGAGTCGTGAACATGAGCTGGGGAGATGAGCCGCAGGAGTTCGAGACCTGGATTTCCAAGACCGGTGGTGGCGCCGATCCCGCCGAGCGTAAGAAACGGGCGGCCGAACTGTACGCGATCTGGCGCGCTGCCATCGAGAGCGCAATCAAGAACGCGCCGAACACGCTGTTTGTCACCGCTGCCGGTAATAGCGACAGCGACAGCGGATTCATCGACGACGTTCCGGCATCGTTGCATCTGCCCAACCTGATCGCGGTCGGCGCCGTGAATCAGGCAGGCGACGAAACCTCATTCACCAGCTACGGATCCACGGTCGTCGTCGATGCCGACGGTTACGACGTCGAAAGCTATGTTCCCGGTGGCTCGAAGCTGAGGCTGTCCGGCACTTCAATGGCTTCTCCGAACGTGGTCAATCTCGCGGCCAAACTATTTGCGCTGAATCCTTCGCTCACGCCCGCGCAGGTCATCGAGCTCATCCGCCAGGGCGCAACCGCAAGCGAAGATGGCCGACGCCACCTGATTGACGAAAAACGGTCCGTCGCTCTCTTACAAGCCAAGAAGTGAATGCAGTCTCTGGCCTAGAATTAGCGCAAGGCTGAGGTGCACTCCAATATCCGAAGTTCGCCTATCCAATCATTTACAATCCCGGATAATGTTCTATCGCTCCGACAACCGCTCTCCCGACCAACTTCGCCCCGTCGTCCTCACCCCGGACTTCATCTCCACCGCTGAAGGTTCCGTGCTCATTGAAGTGGGCAACACGCGCGTGATCTGCACCGCTTCAATCGAAGAAACCGTCCCATCGTTCATGCGCAACTCGGGCAAGGGATGGATCTCCAGCGAATACAGCATGCTCCCCCGCTCCACCCTGACCCGCACCCCGCGCGAAGTTTCCAAGGGCCGCCAGAGCGGACGCACCCACGAAATCCAGCGCCTGATCGGCCGCTCTTTACGAGCGGTGACGGATCTCACGCGCCTCGGCGAACGCACCATCTGGATCGACTGCGACGTCATCCAGGCCGACGGCGGCACCCGCACCGCCTCCATCACCGGCGCATTCGTAGCCCTCGGCCTCGCCCTGGAAAAATTAGTGGACTCAGGAACGCTAACGTCCGTTCCGCTCAAAGATTTCGTCGCCGCCGTAAGCGTGGGAATTGTGGACGGAGAAATCCTGCTCGACCTCTGCTACGAAGAAGACTCCCGCGCCGACGTAGATATGAACTTCGTCATGACCGCCGGACACAAGCTAGTAGAAGTCCAAGCCACCGCGGAGCACCAGGTCTTCGACGAGCAACAACTAGCCAAGATGATCGCCTACGCCCGCCAGGGCGTGCAGACTCTAATCGCCAAGCAGCAAGTCGTGCTGAGCGCGCTGACTCTCCGGCAGTAGCCTCGGGATTGCGGCCAGCACAATTTGAGAAAGAGTTCCTGGACCGAGTGCATTCGAACTGCATTAGGTGGACAAGCGGGTGTATAATCCCTCGTTCTTTCAGGTTAGCTGACGCAACCACCATTCAGGTCGGCGCGCTGAGACAGTACGTTCTCTTTCGTTTTTAGAGTGAATTCCGGGGGCGAAAAAATGAAAAAGGAACGGAAAAACCGGGGTCTTTCTGCCGGGCTGGTGCTGGCGGCATTGCTCACCATTTGGGCAGCTTCCCTTTCTGCTCAAAACGTCACGGGGACAATTCTGGGAACGGTAACTGACCCCAGAGGCGGCGTGATTCCCAAGGTAACGGTCACGATTACGAACGCGGATCAAAAGGTAGTCCTGCGTACCGTCTCAACGGACGACCATGGCCAGTTCGTCGTCCCGGGTTTGCCTGTGGGGCATTACGACGTCGCTGCGGAAACTACCGGATTCAAGAAAGCAATCCAGTCCGGCATCGTTTTGAATGTCGATGACAAGGTCGCAGTAAATTTCTCGCTGGACGTGGGTTCAGTCAGCGAGACGGTGCACGTGGAGGCCAACGCTCTGCAGGTTGATACAGAAACCGCGACCGCTACCGGAGTGATTTCGGGCTTGCAACTCCGCGAGCTGTCGCTGAACAGCCGCAACTACGCACAGTTGGTGCTTTTGGTCCCCGGCGCTTCGGATTCCGGCAACGCCGACCAGATTTTTCCCGGCGCCACCGCTCCGCTGGGAACCAACCTGGTCACCTTCCAAATCAACGGTGGCCGCCGCGAGGAAAACAATTGGCAGGTCGACGGCGCTGACAATATGGATCGCGGCTCCAATCTCACGCTGCTCTCGTTCCCCAGTATTGACGCGATCAGCGAGTTTCGCGTCGTTCGTGGCGCATACGACGCCGAGTCCGGGCGTTCCGCTGGCGCGCAGGTCAATGTGATTACCCGCTCTGGAACCAGCACTCTTCACGGCGGCATTTACGAGTTTTTCCGCAACGACATTCTCAATGCCAACAGCTATTTCAACAACGCGACGAAGCCCGTTACTCCGCGCTCGAAGCTGCGATACAACGACTTCGGCGGAACCATTGGAGGGCCGGTTTGGATACCCAAAATCTACGAGCACCGAAACAAGACTTTCTTCTTCTTCTCTGATGAGGCCCGCCGCATTGTCACTTACAGCAACCCCACTGCCACCGTTCCTTATTCGGGGATGGCAAATGGCCAATTCAACCACGTGGTTTGCACCCAGTGGGCGAACAGCAACGGGGCTCCGGGACCTTGCACCGCGTATGGCACGAGCATCCCATCCACCTCAATCGACCCTGTCGCCGCAGCGTACGTGAAAGACCTCTTCACTAAATTCCCACTGCCCAATGCCGCTACTGTCGCCAGTCCCTTCACCGACATCACCACGCTCGGAAACATTTTTAACTTCCGGGAAGACATGGTGAAGATCGATCATGTATTTGGGCCCAAGCTGACCATCAACGGCAAATTCCTGCACGATACCAATCCCACGATCGAAGCTGGAGGCCTCTTTACCTCCATGCCGGTCAACGGCATTGCGACCACGTCGACCCACTCGCCGGGACACCAGTACAACATCGCCGCCACATACACGCCCACCGGCAAATTCCTGATCGAGGCTGGCTACCGTTATTCTTACGGCGCCATTCTCAGTACCGTGATCGGCGCCGAGAATTACTCTCAGTCACCGGACGTCCAGACTGCGCTCGGCACCATAATGCCCTTCCAGAATTTCCTCGGCCGTGTACCGAGCATCACTCTCACGGGCGGCACGGGCATTTCTGACTTCGGTCCGTACAATGATTACAACGTCAACCACACGGTGTACGGAAACGTCACCAAAGTCGTTGGCTCGCACACGCTCAAGTTCGGCGCCATCTACTACCACTACAACAAGCACGAGAACCAGCTCAGCGGCAGCAACAACGGCGCGTTCTCCTTCGACGCTCAGAACGCACCCACTTCGGCGACTTTATCTGGCGGAAACCCGGTTTGCACGGGAACCGCTGCCACAGGGGGCACCTGTCCTTTTTCCTTCGAACAATCGTACGCGAACTTTCTGCTTGGTCAGACCAGCACGTTCGCGCAAGCGTCGCTCGACGTGACCGCCAATATTTTTGACAATCAGTTCGAGTACTTCGGCCAGGACACCTGGCGGATCAGAAAGAACCTCACCTTTACCTATGGCCTGCGGCACTCCTTCTTCCGCCAGCCGACCGATGCGAGCGGCGCGGGCGGCACCAGCCGTCTCGTCAATTTTGATCCAGCCTTCTACAAACCGGCCCAAGCGCCCTGCATTACCGCTTCGGGCGCAATGGACGTAACCCTTGTCAATGGCGTTCCGACCAGCAGCGCGTGCAACCCCAACTACAATCCACTCAATGGACTCATTTTCGCCAACCCGCCTAACTTCCACGGGTTCGTCGGCACGAAATCGCCCTTTGGCACCAAGGTTGGCAAGGAGTTCGATGGAGCCGTGGCACCGCGCCTCGGCATCGCATGGGATCCCTTCGGAAACGGGCGAACTTCCGTCCGCGCTGGCTATGGCATGTATTATGACAATGGCCTCGAGTTCGGTAACCCTGAGCTAAACGTCGGTTTAAGCCAGGGTTTCCTGACGAATCTCAGCATTAACCGCAGCACATTCTCGGACCCGACCGGCGCCACCACGACGGTTTCTACCACTACCCCGTTCACCATCCAGTCGCGCATGCCCGTCGATTACAAGTCACCGTACTCGCAACAATGGAGCCTGGATATTCAACGTCAATTCGGCGTGAGCTGGTTGGCCGATGTCGGCTACTACGGCAGCAACGGAATCCATCTTCCCGGCTTCGAAGATTTCAACCAGGCCCCGGTAGCATCCTATTTGAACTGCACCGCCGCCACCCCCTGTACGGCTGGCCCCGCTCCGTCTGCTGCAGACCATGTCATCATCACTGGTCCGGTCAATGGCACGACCAATTCGAACAAGCTGGCGGTGCTGAGGCCTTACACGGGCTACGGCCCCGGGCTCTTCTTTGTCGACGCTTTCACCTCCAACTACCATTCTTTGCAGGCGCAGTTGCAGAAGCGCTTCTCCGGCAACTCGATTATCAACATTTCGTACACCTGGTCTCATGGCTTGACTACCGATCCTGCCGACCGCAGCACGGGAGGTGCGGCTCTTCCACAGGTTACCGGCGACCTTCGCGGCAATTACGGGCCCACGATCGCCGACCGGCGCCAGGTGCTGACCGCAAATTTCGTCTGGGAAATCCCTTGGACCCACAATCTCCACGGTGTTACCGGACACGTTCTCGGAGGCTGGCAGTTTTCCGGCGTGCAGACTTTCCAGACCGGTCTTCCCCTGACTGCGGTCTTAGGCAACGGCGGCTGCGTTAACGGTACTGGCGCCACCTGCGTCGATCCCACGGGTTCGGGCTGCCTCCTCTCGGCCTCGCCTTTGGGCTGCCGTCCAAATCTGGTGGGCAACCCTAACGCTGCCGCTCCGCACACCTACGCGAGTTGGTTCAACGCGGCTGCCTTGGCCGTGCCCGGTGCAACCCAAACCACGGAGACTACCGAGCACCCCGGCGCCATCCGCGGCCCTGGCTTCTGGCGAACAGACCTCTCTCTATTCAAGAACATGAGGTTTAACGAGCACCTGACGGGCCAGTTACGCTGGGAGACTTTCAACACGTTCAACCATACCAACCCGATTTGCTGTGCCTCCCTCAGCTACGTCTCTTCGCTATTCAACCAAGTGACCTCAACGCGTGATCCGCGGATTATGCAGGTCGCGATGAAGCTCAACTTTTGAGCCGCAGCTTTCTCTCAAACACGGCGGCGCCGGTGAACTCAGTCACCGGCGCCGTTTTTCCTACGGAACGTTAACTATGAGACTGTCGCGAAGGTGTGCACCGTCACTAACTAGCGTCTTGAAAGTTCTGAAATCCCAGCAGAGCTCGCCCGGGCGATGCTCAGGAGGATAAAACCGTGTAGTCGATGCGAATCCGTATTTGTTGCCGTCATCCTCGCCACTCGCCCTCGAGAATAGCGGATTGATGCAGTCTGTGGAATGGTGCTTTTACGTGCCGTCTTGTCAGATGACGAAACCACGCGATGGCACCCATCGAGAATTAAGGCGCCCACAACCGCCCTAAGCGATCCACACCGTCTTCGCGTTCACGAACTCGCGTATCCCCAGCGCCCCCAACTCTCGCCCGTGCCCGGACTGCTTCACCCCGCCAAACGGAATGCGCGGATCGGAAGCGACCATTTTGTTGATGAACACCATCCCCGCTTCCAGTTCGTTGATAAAGCGCTCGCGCTCTTTGTCATCCTTGGTCCAAGCGCTCGCCCCCAGCCCAAAGCGAACGTCGTTGGCAATGCGGATCGCCTCATCCTGATCCTTCGCCCGGAAAATCGACGCCACCGGCCCAAAGAGTTCCTCACCATAAGCGGGCGAACCTTTCGGAATGTTGGTCAAAACCGTAGGCGCATAGATAATTTCCCTGCCGCTTCAACGGATGTCCACCCGTCAGCACCTTCGCTCCCGCCTTCACCGTTTTCTGCACATCGGCATCGAGCGAAGTCACCGCATCCGCCGTAGCCAGCGGACCCAACTCAGTCTTCTCATCAAACGGATCGCCGATCTTCAGGCTCTCCATGCGCTCCACAAACTTCCGCTCAAACTCCGCCGCGATCGGCTCGGCAACAATAAACCGCTTCGCCGCAATGCAGGACTGCCCGTTGTTGATGACTCGCGCCTCGACGGCAGTCTTCACAGCAGCGTCCAGATCAGCACTCGGCATTACAATGAACGGATCGCTCCCGCCCAACTCCAGCACAACTTTCTTGATCCGCTTCGCCGCTCCCACGCCAACCTGAATCCCAGCCTGCTCGCTGCCGGTCAGCGTTGCCGCCACCACCCGCGGATCGTTCAGCAGTGCATCCACCTGCGCCGAACCAATCAGAAGCGTCTGAAAAACGCCTTCAGGAAATCCTGCCTCCAGGAAAATACTTTCAATGGCTAGCGCGCACTGCGGCACATTCGAGGCATGCTTCAGCAGTCCAACGTTGCCCGCCATCAGCGCCGGCGCCGCAAATCGAATCACCTGCCAGAATGGAAAATTCCACGGCATCACCGCCAGAACCGGCCCGATCGGGAGATACCGAATAAAGCTCTTCTTCGCCCCGGTCTCCACTACTTCGTCCGCCAAAAACCGCTCGGTGTTTTCGGCATAGTAGCGGCACGCCGTCGTGCACTTCACCGCCTCGGCCACGGCAGCCTTATACGGCTTGCCCATTTCCAGCGTCATCAGGTGAGCAAACTCGTCCTTGTCGCGCTCCAGAATTTCCGCCGCCTTCAGCATGCGTTTCGCGCGCGTAGCAAAGGGCGTTTTGCGCTCAGCCCTGAACGCGGCGACGGCAAGCTCCAACTTCTTCTCGATCTCGGCGTCTGAAAGCGCCTGAAAGGTCTTGACTACTTCCCCCGTTGCGGGATTGATGGTTGCAATGGCCATGATTAATGTTCTCTCGGAATGGATTTTACGAGGCGGGCGCCGGACGATTCAAACGCCCAGCCATGTCGCCAATAGTTCATGACGGGTGGGCGAAAACGGATTGGTCACGGTCACGCCGCTCCACGTAAAGCCGGACTGCATGTCTTCTGAGAGAAGCAACCGGCAGCCCGAAGCCGCCGCTGCGGCGACAATTATCGCGTCCCAAATTCCGAAACGGTGCTTCGCTGCCAACTCAAGCCCGGCGAGCAGGACTGCCGGCGACGTCTCGATTAGCGGAAACGTGTCCTGCCAGCTTAAGATCGCAGTCCGCGCCCGTTCCGGCGAGCGTCCCGCCTTCCGCACTAACACGTGGAAAAGCTCCCCCAAGGTCTGCACTGGCAGGAGTGTTGCCTCCACGGGCAGCTTTCCGATCATCTCGAGAGCGATCTTCTTCCTTGAGGCGCCGTTCACGCCTTCCGCATAAGCTAGGACGTTAGTATCAAGCGCTACCCTCACGGCGTGTCCACTCCGCGACTGGCGCGGCATCGTCTAGTCATATAACTCGTCGCGTTTCCAGCGCCCAATCCGGACGACACGCTCCGAGCGCAACCGGTTCAAAAGGGACGCTCGAGCGTTGCTTGCCGCGCGATCTTCCTTAAACGGTGCTATGCGAGCTACGGCTCTTCCGTGGCTGGTCACCACGTAGCTCTGTCCCTCTTTGACTTCCCTTAATACTTGCGAGAACTTCCGGTTCGCATCGGCTGCTGTGATTGCCTTTTCCATGATTAGTCCCCAAGTAGTTATATTACGTACTTTGCCTTCACACGGTCAAGTGCCGAAATAGCCGCTTGGCGTGCCCCCTAAACTCGGGATTGCCGAAAGCTGACACCCAAAACGCAACACGTCTTTCCGGCCCGTCCTTGGTTTACAATGATCCGTTCTACGCGCTCACCTTCATCCCGCAATTCTGGAGGATCCTATGAAAATCACACCCGGCAAACTAGCCGGCCTTAAGAAAGTCTCCAACGAACGCGGCATCATCGCCGCCGCCGCCATGGACCAGCGCGGCTCCCTGCAAAAATCTCTCGCCAAAGAAAAAGGCGGCGAAATTACCGACGCCATGATGGAAGAGTTCAAAATCCTGGTCACCGAAGTTCTCACCCCTCACGCCTCGGCCATTCTGCTCGATCCCGAGTGGGGACTGCCCGCCTCCAAACGCCGCGCCAAAAACGCCGGCCTGCTGCTCGCCTATGAAAAGACCGGATACGACAAGACCGGTCCCGGCCGCCTGGGCGATCTGCTGGACCACTGGTCAGCCCGCCGCCTGAAAGAAGCCGGCGCCGACTGCGTAAAGATTTTGCTCTACTACACTCCCGACGATCCCAAGGACGTCAACGACAAGAAGCACGCCTGGGTCGAGCGCATCGGCGACGAATGCCGCGCCAACGACATCCCCTACTTCCTGGAATTCGTTGGCTACCAGGAAGGCGCCGACGAGAAAGGTCTGGACTACGCCAAGAAAAAGCCGCACATCGTCACCGAAAGCATGCGCGAATTCAGCAAAGACCGCTACGGCGTCGACGTTCTCAAAGTTGAAGTGCCGGTGAACATGAAGTTCGTCGAAGGCACCAAATCGTTCGGCGGACAGAAAGCCTACACCAAGCAGGAAGCCATCGAGTTGTTTCACAAAGCCGCCAACGTCGCGACCAAGCCATTCATTTATTTATCGGCCGGCGTGAGCAACGCCGAGTTCAGCGAAACCCTCGAACTTGCCGGAGAATCCGGCGTGAAGTTCAACGGCGTTCTCTGCGGCAGCGCCACATGGAAAGACGGCATCCCGATCTACGCCAAGCAAGGCGCAGCAGCTTTCCGCAAGTGGCTCGAAACCGAGGGCGTGAAGAACATCCATAACGTCAACGACAAACTGAAAGCCGCCACCAGTTGGCATTCCATCTACGGAGTAGAACTAGTCCACGCATAGAACGTGTGGGCGCGGGCACTCCCACGAGCTTTGTGTGGTGAAGTTCGTGCGAGCGCGGGCGGCGAGCCCGCGCCTCTTTTTCTTTCGGATTCGATCGCAGTTGCGCTTTTCTCTGCGACCTCCGCGGCCTTCCTTCGCGCACTCCGCGGTTAAAATGTTTTCTTCGCGAGGAACACCATGTCCACTACCCTCATTACCGGCGCCTCCGGCGGCATCGGATACGAACTCGCCAAACTCTTCGCCCGCGACCATCACAACCTCGTGCTCGTCGCCCGCAGCGCCGACAAACTCGCGCAGATCGCGACCGAACTGCAAGCGTACGGCGTTACGGTCAAAACGATGACACTCGATCTGGCCACTCCACTTGCGTCCAAGTTTCTCTTCGACCGGCTGCAAAGCGAGAACATTCCCATCGACATCCTCGTCAATAACGCCGCTTTCGGCGCCTACGGAGAATTCGCCCAGATGCCCGAAGAAGAAATCCTCGGCCAGATCCATCTCAACATCACCGCGCTCACCGAACTGACTCGCCTCTTCCTCCCACCCATGCTGCAGCGACGCGCCGGCAGAATCATGAATGTCTCCTCCACCGCAGCTTTCCAGCCCGGGCCGCTGATGGCCGTTTACTATGCGACCAAGGCATACGTGCTTTCGTTCTCGGAAGCGATCGCCAACGAACTGCGCGGATCGGGCGTGACCATGACTTGCTTCTGTCCGGGTGCAACCCACACCGGCTTCGCCAAGCGCGCCGGCACAGAGAATTCGCGGCTGTTCAAACAGCTGGGTGCCATGTCCGCAGAAAGAGTGGCGCGTGACGGCTATCGGGCCTTGATGCAAGGCCGCATCGTCGCCATCTCCGGCGCGCACAACTGGTTGCTGGCGCAATCCGTGCCTTTCGCCCCGCGCAAGATGGTTACCGCCATCTCGCGCTGGGTCGCAGAAAAAGTATCGTAGAGACGTTACTCGCAACGTCTCTGCCGCCATCGTCGGGTGAAGCATTGTCTGAGGCGCCGCCGGCAAGACGTAGCAAGCTACGTCTCTACGACGTGATCCGCCCAGCCTTTACAATTCCCTACCGTCTCTTTGCAAACCTTTACCCACGAAAAAGATACTTTGTGCTAGGTCGCGGGTCTAAGCCACTGGGAGCCGATCCGCTCCCGAGGTCCACAGATCGAAGGCTGCACCTCACGGGCTTTCGACAGGAGGTAGCAAATGGTATACACCAGCAGTTACCCCGTTTCGACCTTTCTGACTCTGGCCGGGACAATCGCAAGAAAATCACTCGCTGCATTCACCGCGTTACTTTTCACCATCACCTGCGTGGCTCAGGATAATTCTCAAACTCAACCCCAACCACCCTCAACTTCGGAGTCGCAAACCAGCGCACAGGCCCCGGCCCTGCCAGAACCGTCCACCGTGACGCTTCCCGCCGGAACCAGAATTGCTCTGGTGCTCACACATGATGTCCAGAGCAGATCGATGCGCCGTGGAGACGACATTTATGCCCAGATCACCTCTCCGGTCACTTCCGGCAATGAGATGGTGATTCCTCCCGGCACATTTGTGCAAGGCAAGGTCGACAAGCTCCAACAAAGAGCAGGACGCGCGGAACTTCATCTTCAATCCATGTCGATCACTTTCCCCGACGGTTATGTCGCATCCGATCGCACGGACCGGTAACCTTGGAGAGCGACGAAGGCTATGCTCTGAAAGATCCGGGCCAGAAGCGGACGATCGGCTTCGTCGTTCTGCCCGCAGCTGGAGCTGGCGTCGGCGCGCTAATCGGCCACTCTGTCGGGCAGGCCCAATCTCAAGTCACCTCCAACTTCCCTCCCGGGTGCATCGGAGGACCGCCGTTTTGCGGCCCGATAACCACGCCCGTCTTCGGCACGAAAGCCAAAGACGCGATCATCGGCGCGGGTATCGGCGGCGCGGTCGGTTTCGTCGCCTCGCTCGTGCTGCTCACCAGTTCTCACAATTTTTTCCTGGACGTAGGAACACCGGTCGAGATGACCCTGCAGCAGCCGCTGACTCTGCAGGAACCGCCGGCAGCCGATGCCGCTCGTGACTCCGAACCGCAGCCGGTCGCGGTGCAGCCGGTCGCGAAGCGTCCGGTGGCGCCTCCGCAACTGACCAACACCGATCATGGAACTTGCTACACCCCCGGTTCCCCAGGGACGCCCGACACCGTCATCCCGGGTGCTCCCCGACCGGATGGCGTTCCGGGCCCGCCAACGACGATCCCCGGAATACCGGCGACTCCGGGCACACCGTATCCGTGTCCGTAAGGCGAAGTGGAAAACCGGGGGCAAAAAAAGCTCGCTCTTCGGTTTTCCACAGATTTTTTATTGCACGTGTGACGAACAACCTTCACTGAGATTTCAATTCTGTCTAATTTGGAAAGCGTAGGTACCGGGTGTGGCGCTGCGCTAGTCCTAGGAAACTCGCGGCCCCCGCAACCTCCCCATGCGAGCGAGGGACAGCTGGGACATCCGAAAGCCAGGGCGCTTTGGTAAGCTAACCCGAATAGCTCGGGACCGGCGCCCGTTGTGGGAGTGATCACTCCTAACGTTTTTGAGAGCATGCAGTATCGGCGAAAGGACCAAGGAAAGAAGAAGAATGAAGACAAGAAGGGAAGAAAGGGAAAGGTAAGATGTGGGACAGCCGCCCCCGGCTGTCCAGCCGAGCAAAACTGGGCAGATCTAACTCCTTATCCGTAGAGACGTAGCTTGCTACGTCTAGCGTCCAGCACAACCGCGCCGCCGTCCGTGGCATACCCTTGCCTGCGTGATCCTCCAATCTGACCAAGCCTTTCTCCGCGCACTCCGCCTTTCCTTCGCGAACTCTGCGATAAAAGCTTTTGTTGTACTCTTAATCCCGTAACCGAAAGCCGGAAGCCGAGCGCCGGAAGCCCGAACTCATGCCCACACTCATCCCCGAACCCACGCGAATCCAATCCGCCGGCAACAAACCCAAACTGATCGACGAATACGTCGGCCGCGTCAACACGAAAACCTCCGCCGCCAGCGTCGCCCACATGCGCAGTCCCCAAGGATGGCTCGAACCCGGCCAGACTCCCGAATTCGACGAGTTCACGATCGTGCTGAAGGGAACACTTCGAGTCGAACACAAAGGCGGATCGCTCGACGTCGCCGCCGGACAAGCAGTCGTCGCCCACGCCGGCGAATGGATTCGCTACTCCACCCCGCAAGAAGGTGGCGCGGAATACATCGCGGTTTGCCTGCCCGCATTTTCGATGGAGAGCGTGCACCGGGATGAATGAAGATTCTCACGCTGGGGCAAGGAATCGGGAAGGGCACGACTTCCAGTCGTGCCGAAAAGCGTCGAAAAGAGCTGCACTGAGGCGCTCAAGGCTACTCAGGGCTGAAGTGGAACTCGTGCCCTTCCCGATGTCGAGCTTCGAATTGCCCGCCATCCGCGGAACGCAACCCCTGCCGAGCTGCGCTCGGCGGACAGCCGAGGGCGGCTGTCCCAACGTGATCCTCGGTTTGGCTAGAAGCTAGCAGCTAGAAGCTGTCACTCCCACTCAATCGTTCCCGGCGGCTTCGACGTGACGTCATACACCACGCGATTCACGCCTTTCACCTCATTCACGATCCGCGTAGAGATGATCTTCAGCACTTCGTGCGGAAGCGGAACCCAATCAGCCGTCATCCCATCTTCCGAACTGACGGCGCGGATGGCGCAGGTGTAAGCATAGGTCCGCATGTCGCCCATTACGCCGACCGACATCACCGGCAGCAGGACCGCAAACGACTGCCAAATTTTCGTGTAGAGGCCGGCCTGTTTGATTTCGCTGACCACAATGTCGTCGCACTCGCGCAGCAGCGCCAGGCGCTCCGGCGTCACTTCTCCCAGCACTCGCACCGCCAGGCCGGGGCCAGGAAACGGCTGCCGCTGCAAAATCTCTTCGGGCATACCCAGATCGCGGCCAATCTTGCGGACTTCGTCTTTGAACAGGTCTTTCAAAGGCTCGATCAACTTCAGCTTCATTTTTTCCGGCAGGCCGCCAACATTGTGATGCGACTTGATGACCTGCGACGGCCCGCGCACCGACCGCGACTCGATCACATCGGGATAGAGTGTCCCCTGCACCAGCCATTTGACCTTGCCTTCCGTCTTCTCGATACGCCGGGCTTCTTTTTCGAACACCTTGATGAATTCGTTGCCGATGATCTTGCGTTTCTTCTCGGGATCGCTGACTCCCTTAAGCTTTCCCAAGAAGCGACCAGTCGCATCCACGGCGTCCAGATTTAAGTTGAGCTTGTCGCGCAACGCCTTCTGCACTTTCTCGAATTCGTTCTTGCGCAGCACTCCATTGTTCACAAAAATACAGGTCAGCCGCGACTTGCCCTTGGCGTCGCGCAGTGCGCGGTCCACTAACACCGCCGCAACGGACGAATCCACGCCGCCCGAGAGCGCGCATATCGCGCGTCCGCTGCCCACCTGCCGTTTCACCTGCTCGATGGTCGAATCAATAAAGCGCTGCGGAGTCCATGTGGGCTTGGCGCCGCAGATCTGAAAGATAAAATTCTTCAGCATCTGCGTGCCTTGCGGCGTGTGGTGGACCTCAGGATGAAACTGCACCGCGTACCACTTCTTCGCGGCATTCTGAATGCCCGCTACTGCGTAATGCGTCTTCGCCATCAACTCGAAGCCCGGCGGCAGTTCGAGCGCTTCGTCCCCATGCGACATCCAGACTGCAAGTTTCTTGGCCAGTCCTTGAAACAGAATCGAGTCGGAAACAATGTCGACTTCCGCGTGTCCGTACTCGCGCTTGGCGGCGGGTCGCACCTTGCCGCCCAGAGTGTGCACCATGAATTGCAATCCATAGCAGATGCCGAGCACAGGCACGCCCAGCTGAAAGACGCGCGCGTCGGCAGGCGGAGCGTCCTTGTCGTACACCGACCACGGCGCTCCCGAAAGAACGATGCCCACGGGGGCATAGCTCTTGACCTCGTCGAGCTTGGCCGTGCAAGGCAGCACGACCGAAAAAACGTTCTGCTCCCGGATGCGGCGCGCGATCAGTTGGGTATACTGCGCGCCGAAGTCAAGGATGACGATGCTCTGGCCGAGGGAAGATTGGGTGAGCGACGATTGTCGGAGCGAAGACCGGTTGTGCGGTGATTGGGTTTCCACGGATGAGTTTCTCAGATTCCAGCAGACAGTGTAAAGTACCGCCCCGGAATCCTTTCGTAGAGACGTTGCTTGCAACTTCTCTCCCGCCATCGTTCGGCCTGCCGTAAGCAAGAACGTAGCAAGCTACGTCTCTACGGCGAGATTTGGCAGGTCGCTCAGAATCGGTTCGTCACGATCAATCATGGTCTGAACCGGCGTGGTCTGAACCGGCGGTGTCCGAAGCAACGGCGCGGGCGGCAATCCCGCCAGCAACGCTAAGGGCGTTTCCGCCACGCAGACATATCCCGCAAGGCGCGCCATGTACAGCCAATCCGCAAGCGCGAAGTAAATCAGCGCGACCAAAGTCATTGCCGCAATGATCAGCCGCCACGGGATCAGCCCCACAAACCCCATCGGGATTGACGCAATCGTGGCCGCCCCAACCAAAGCCACCAGATGCGCAAGTCCAGTCCAGGTAGTAATCGCAAAAACTGCGCCGGTATTTTCTCGCGTAAGATCCACGGCGCAACCGATCGCGCCTATTGCGTCCTCGGCATTCCTGACGGCGAACATGCCCGCCAGCGATAACAGCCAGTTCAGTGCCCACCACAAGTAGCAGATCAATCCCGCGAGTGGCAAAAAAAGAGAGAACGCCAGTCCAGGTTGAGGATTGGCGTCCGGAGAAGCGAACCCGGCCAGGATGCCCGCACCTGCGAATCCGGCGATTGCGGCGAGCGCCAACACGACGCGTAGAAAGTTAAGCCTGACAAGTGCAACAAAAGCTGTCGTAGAGACGTTGCTTGCAACGTCTCTCTTACTATCACTCGTAATGTCGCCGTCCAAGAAGTCGCCGCGAACGTCCGGACGAAAATAATCCAGCAAGCCGCGCACAGTCGCGATCCGGCCCATTGAAGCGGTGAAGATCCAGAGAACGCTCAGCATCAATGCCGCCAGCAACGAGGCCATGGCGGCCCGGTTCAAACTTCCACGAAGAATATGCGCGATCGCCTCACCGACGAGATACGGATGCCGCGTGCGCAAAAAAAGCAGTTCCCCGTTGGTCACGGGCAGCGTGTCGAGATATTCGAATAGCCCGACGACCAAGAGTGCTACGGCTGTGGCGCCCACGATCCAGCGCCACATGATTTCCGCCAGCGCCAACAACGGCCGCCGAAACGCTGCGCGAAATCCTTCGACCGTTGGAGAGATCGCCATAGGTGCTCAGGATAACTCATCACCGCCATCTCAGAGCGGAACGCCGGATTTCGTTAGGAAATGTGTAGTCCTAATTCCAAAGAGTGAATGTCATCGTGAGCGGAGTGTCAATCTTTTGACACCGCTTACATAATAGATAAACGTCCCGTGAATTCTTGACGTATCTTGACACGATAGTTGCATCCGCTGATTCGCGGCGAGCATCTTGGTAAGTGTAAGCACGATCATAAGCCCGCCGAGTTTTCGTTTCGTCGAGAACCGAAGGCGGATTTATTAACGATTCATATTCATAGGAGAAAAAAATGAAAATTGGAGCATCGTTGGCGTCGTTCGCAGTGTTCACACTCATTTTGTCAGCAGGCGCTTTTGCCAAGGACAATCATTCCGGCAACTTCACGCTGTCGGAGTCAGCCAAGGTGGGCACAACCGAACTTCAACCCGGGGACTACAAGGCGGAATGGAGCGGCCCCGCAGATAACCTGCAGGTTTCGATCACTCAACACGGCCAGACGGTCGCCACCACGCAAGGGCATCTCAAGAGTCTGGATCGGCCCGCCCCTTATAGCGCTGTGACGGAGAGCACTCTCGCCGATCAGACGAAACAAGTCGATGAGATCGACTTCAATCACAGCAAGGATGCACTGGTCGTTGCTGGCGAGTAACGCAGCCACTCTCCCAGTGGGAACTTCGAGACGGGCGTGCATTCAGCGCGCCTGTCTTTTTTATTTGAACCGGTTTTATTTCAACCGATTTATTTCGACCGCTTTTATTTCACTACGATATTCACCAGCTTGCCGGGCACGTAAATCGTCTTCACGATTTGCTTGCCCGCGATCGCCGCCCGCACTTTCTCGTCGGCGAGCGCGAGTTCGAGAATGGTCTCTTCCGTGGCATCCGCAGACACAACGACGCGGCTGCGCAGTTTGCCGTTCACCTGTACCGGGATCTCCAGCTCTTCTTCCTTCGCCAGCGCCGCATCATACTTCGGCCACGGCGTCTTGAGCAGGTTCCCCTTTTCGCCCAGCATCTCCCAAAGTTCATGCGCGAGATAAGGCGCGAAAGGCGCGAGCAATAAAACGAGATTGCGTTCCACATCGGCCAGAAACGGCGCAGGAATGTCATTTCTGGCGATCGCTTCCTCAGCGCCATACAAAACGTTGACCAGTTCCATGATGGCCGAGATGCAAGTATTGAAGTGCCAGCGTCCCTGAAAATCATCGCTGACGCGCTTGATGGTCTGGTGCAGTTTGCGCTGAATGGTGCGCGCCCCCGCCTGTAGAGGGGTTGCTTGCAACGTCTCTGCGTGCGCCGTGCCGGAAGATGGTGAGCGAGACGCTGCAAGCGCAGGTGTATTTCGAACCACCAATCGATACACGCGCCCCAGGAATCGCTGAATGCCTTCGATGCCGGAATCCTGCCAGTCGAGATCGCGGTCGGGAGGCGCGGCGAACAAGCTGTAGAGCCGCGCGGCGTCGGCTCCGTAGCGCGCAACCATCTCGTCGGGCGAAACCACGTTGCCCAGGCTCTTCGACATTTTCGCGCCGTCTTTGATGACCATGCCCTGCGTGAACAAACGATCGACAGGTTCGTCATTGGTGATCAGGCCCAGGTCGCGCATGAATTTCGTCCAGAAGCGCGAGTAGATCAGGTGCAAAATCGCGTGCTCGACGCCACCAATGTACTGATCAATCGGAAACCAGTACTGCGCGACTTTGCCATCGAAAGGCGCGCGGTCGTTGTGCGCGTCAGTGTAGCGATAGAAATACCAGGACGAGTCGACGAACGTGTCCATGGTGTCGGTCTCGCGGCGCGCCGGACCGCCGCACTTGGGGCAGGTCGTGTTCACGAACTCGGGTACGCGGCCCAGCGGCGATCCGCCGGTCAGCGTGATGTCGACGTTCTCGGGCAGGATCACCGGCAAATCTTTTTCGGGCACGGGGACGATGCCGTCTTTCTCGCAGTAGAGCATCGGGATCGGCGTGCCCCAGTAGCGCTGCCGCGAAATCCCCCAATCCTTCAGGCGATAGGTAACGGTGGCTTTGCCGAATCCTTTTTTCTCCGCATGCGCCGACATCTTTTTGATCGCTTCGTCGCAGGTGAGACCGTTGTAGGCACCGGAGTTGATCAGCACGCCTTCATGCGCAACAAACGGCAACGGCGGTTCGGCGACGGTCTCTTCCGGATCGTTCGAGAGAGGAACGACGACGAGCCGGATTTCGAGCTTATACTTCTTCGCGAATTCGTAGTCGCGCTCGTCGTGCGCGGGCACGCTCATGATGGCGCCCGTGCCGTAGTCCATCAAAATATAGTTCGCGACCCAGACCGGAATCTTTTCGCCGTTGAACGGATTGATCGCATAGCGTCCGGTGGGCACGCCGTGCTTCTCGATCTCGCCAATGTCTCCGGCTTCTCTGGCCTTACGCTGCTCGGCGATCAGTTGATCGACTTTCGCTCGCAGCTCGGCATTCGTCGCCGCAAGATCTTTAACGATGGGATGCTCGGGCGCAAGCTGCACCGAAGTCGCACCGTAGATCGTATCCACGCGCGTGGTGAAGACGCTGATGGTCGCACCGGCGGGACCTGCCGCACCGTCCAGTTTGAAATCGACCAGCGTGCCTTCGCTGCGGCCGATCCAGTTGCGCTGCATGGTGCGAACTTTTTCCGGCCAGCCGTCCAGCTTATCTAGACCATGCAGCAATTCTTCGGCATACTTCGTCGTACGCACGAACCACTGCTCCAGTTCGCGCTGCTCGACCAGCGTGTCCTCGTGCCGCCAGCAGCATCCGTTAGAAAGAACCTGCTCATTCGCGAGCACGGTGCAACACTTCGGACACCAGTTCACTTTGCTCTTCTTGCGATACGCCAGTCCTTTTTCGAAGAGCTTTAGAAAGAACCACTGATTCCAGCGATAGTATTCCGGCAGACACGTCGTCACTTCGCGCGACCAGTCGTAGGCGAAGCCGAGGCGATTCATCTGCGCCTTCATGTTGGCAATGTTGCCCAGCGTCCACTGGCGCGGCGGCGTGTTGTTCTGAATGGCCGCATTTTCCGCGGGCAAGCCGAACGAATCCCAGCCCATGGGATGGAGGACGTTGTAACCGTTCATCCACATGTAGCGGGCGAGCGCGTCGCCGATGGAATAATTGCGCACGTGTCCCATATGCAGCGCGCCCGAGGGATAGGGCAGCATCTCAAGCACGTAGTATTTCTTTTTGGCCGAATCGGGTTCCGCCGCATAAAGCGCGGCGTCCTGCCGCCAGCGCTCGAACCACTTCATCTCGACGCGCTGGGGATCGTAACGCTCGTCGTTACGCTCCGGGTTGTGACGTTCCGTCACGGTCGTCTCGGACTTTTCTTGCTGCGCCATAAATGAACTTGTTCGGTAATTGAAACTTAGATTCTACAACGCCCGACCGTAGAGACGTTGCTTGCCACGTCTCTCTCGCCAGCATCCCGAACGCCGCCGGCAAGACGTAGCCAGCTACGTCTCTACGACCAGCTTTTTTAGTGCATCGACGTTTCTGCGGTCATCTCCCGGCTGATCGATCGGCGTTTCCGCGATGAACGCCGCGTGCGCCAGCCGAAGATCGTTCAGCAGAATACGAAACGTCTCTTTGCCGATGGTTCCCTTCCCAATGTGCTGATGGCGATCCAGCTTCGATCCGCGCGCGGCTTTGGCGTCATTGCAGTGCCAGACTTTCACGTTGTTCAGTCCAATCGCGGCATCGAGGTGTCGCAAAGTTGCGTAGAGACCTTCTTCGCTGACAATGTCGTATCCAGCGACATGCGTGTGACAAGTATCGATGCAGGCCGCGACGGGAACGATTCCGCGCAGCCGCTCCAGCACCTCCGCCACTTGCTCAAAGCTTCCGCCAAGAGAGAACTCCGCGCCGGCTGTGTTTTCGACCAAAATGGTCAAGCCGCCCTTGGCCAGATCTAGCCCTTCGGTGGATGCGGCGATGGCCGCGGCCGTGCGAAGCAATCCTTGTTCGCGATCGGCGCCGCGAAATGAGCCCGGATGCAAGACCAGATATTCCGCACACAAAGAAAGCGCCCGCTCCACTTCTCCGCGAAAAGCCAGCATCGACTTCTGCAGAAATAATTCGTTCGAGCTCGCCAGATTGACCAGATAGTTGGTGTGGATCACCAGCGGTTTCAGGCCGTAGCCGGCGCGCAGCCGGTTCATCTCCGCGCATTGCGGATCTCCAAGCTCGTATGGCGCCCACTGGCGCGGGCTGGAAGAAAAAATCTGAAACGTGTTGCAGCCCAGGCGATAAGCCCGCTCCGCAGCATTCTGCACACCTCCTGCGGAAGAAGTGTGAATGCCGATGCGGCGCGAACTCAGGCGGGGCGGCCGTTTCGGCGCCGGCCGCTTAAGGATGTCCTGTTCCTGCACCATGGAGCGAGGCATGGCCGAAGTATAACCAGACGACGCCTCGCTTCGCTCGGCGGGACGGGCGAAGGCGCCCGTCCCCACACGAGCCCTTCGGCCGTTAATTCATTGTGATCACGGCGCGGAATCGAACTTTGCCTTCCGCTACGCGATCGTAGGCTTTGCCGATTTCGGCAAGCTTATAGGTTTCGGCAACCACTTTCACTTTGCCTTTCGCGGCGTAATCCAGCGCTTCGTAGAGATACTCTGGACCGTTCTGGCTCGATCCCAGGATGCGCACGCGGCTGAGCATCATGCCCATGTTGAAGCCCAGCGGTTCGTTCGACGCGCCCATCACTACGACGCGGCCGTCGGGACGCATTCCCTGCGCGGCCTCTGCGGTCGCTGCCCAGGAATTCGAAGTCGCGAGCAAAACGTCAGCGCCGCCCGCCGCCAGCAACTTGGCTCCGCTCTCGACCACTTCGTCGGCTCCCAGTTCGCGAATCATCTTTTCCTTGTCTTTCGACTTGGTCACCGCGATCGTCTCAAAGCCCGCCGCCTTCGCGTACTGCAGCGCCAGATGCCCGAGTCCTCCAATGCCGACCACCGCGACGCGTTCGTGCGGCTTGGGGTCGGCCAGGCGCAGCCCACTCCACACGGTATATCCCGCACAGAAAATGGGCGCAGCCTGCTCGTAGCTGAGTGCGTCCGGGATCAGCATGGTCGCGTCCGCAAAAGCCAGCATGTATTCCGCGTGGCTGCCCTGCAGCCCGATGCCGGTCGAAATTGCATTCTGGCAAAGTTCTTTCTTGCCGCGCAGGCACCACTCACAGCGTCCACAACCTTTTTGCACCCATCCCACGCCAACACGATCCCCCACTTTGCGGGACGTAACCCCGGCACCGATCTCGACAATTTCCCCCACGGGCTCGTGACCCAGAACTCGCGGAAACTGCGTAGGGATCATGCCGTGCGTAATGTGAACGTCGGTATAGCAAAGGCCGCTGGCGTAGAATCTTGATGACGACCTGATTGGGCCCAGCCGTGGGCTTCTGCCACTCTTTTACTTCCCACTTGCCATTAATCGAGGGAACCACTGCTGCTTTCATAGATGCTCCTGAAGAAATCTGTTCCGCAGTTGCATATGGATGCTGGCCAACGGCGTTGGATGCAGAGGCACGAGGATGTAGAGGCACGATAGGGTTGTTTCTGATCGCAGGTGATGCTCACGACCTTCTCATTCATCTGTCGTCCATCCATCTGTCGTCCTGAGCGAAGTTGCCGTCCGCGAAGCGAACGGCAACGCAGTCGAAGGATCCCTTTCGCTATGCGATAACCCTGGATCGTTCGGGCGTTCGCGCGACAGCCCTGAACGCTTCGCAAAGAATTCCATGAGCGGTTCATCGTAGTTGCTGGGATCCTTCGACTCCGTTTTCGTCCGCTTCGCGGACGAAAACTCCGCTCAGGACGACAAGCCCCGCGAAAAACTCTGCTTCATTTGCGGTGCAGGCGCGGGCAAAGGTAGACTTGTTGAGCGGCTTCTCCTGCAGCCGTATTTAGAAAGTCGGGCTTCGCTCGACGGACAGAGGAGAGCTTGCCCTGAGTGAAATCGAAGGGCGGCTGTCCCTACATAGTCCTTTCCTAAGGTGAAAATTATGTTAGTCGTCATGCAGGCGCAGGCCACGGAAGAGCAGGTGCGCGCCGTTTGTCAGAAAATTGAAAAGTTGGGATACCGCGCGCACTCCATGCCTGGGGCGCAGCGCACCGCCATCGGCATCACCGGCAACAAGGGCGAAGTCGAGCAGGGCACGCTGGAAGAGATGCCCGGCGTGCAGGAAGTGATCAAAGTCTCGAAGCCGTACAAACTGGTCAGCCGCGACGTCAAGCAGGACAATACGGTCATTCGTTTCGCGGGAACCGCAGCCACCATCGGCGGTCCGGGACTGGCCATCGTCGCCGGCCCATGCGCGATCGAAACTCGCGAGCAGGCGTTCGCCGTGGCCGAGCGTGTCGCTCGCGCCGGGGCGCAGTTCTTCCGCGGCGGCGCATACAAGCCGCGCACCTCGCCCTACTCATTTCAAGGATTGGAAGAGGAAGGCCTGCGCATCATGGCGGACATCCGCCAGCAATTCGGGATGAAGATCATCACCGAGGCCATCGACAACGAATCCCTCGACCTGGTCGAAGAGTATGCCGACGTAATCCAGATCGGCGCCCGCAACATGCAGAATTTTTCTCTGCTCAAGCGCGCCGGACGCGCCCGCAAACCCGTGCTGCTGAAGCGCGGCATGTCGGCCACGCTGGAAGAGTTTCTGATGGCCGCCGAATACATTCTGAGCGAAGGCAACTACAACGTTGCGCTGTGCGAGCGCGGAGTTCGCACCTTCGCCGATCACACCCGCAACACGCTCGATCTGAGCCTGGTACCAGCGGTGCAGCGCCTAAGCCATCTGCCGATTCTGGTCGACCCCAGTCACGGCACCGGCAAACGCAACAAAGTCACTCCCCTATCGCGCGCGGCGGTGGCCGTCGGCGCCGACGGACTGATGGTGGAAGTGCATCACAAACCGGATGAAGCGCTCTCCGACGGCCCGCAGTCGCTCTTCCCCGATCAGTTCGACGAACTGATGGAGCAGGTCCGTCAGATCGCTGCAGTGGTAGGAAGAACCGTGCCCGCGATTGGAGTAAGGGAAACGGTCGCGGCCAGCAAGTAAATGGCGGACAACTCGACTCTGGACAGCTTGTGAAGAAAACCAACCTAATCCTGGTGCTGAGCGTCATCGCCCTTCTGCTTTGGGGAAGCGCGTTGGTGGCGCAAGATCCGCCGCAGGAACCTCAGGACATTGTTTACGACCTTGACCACGTAAGACCGGATGTAACAGCTCCAAAAGCTGTCTACACGCCGAATCCCGAATACACTGATCGAGCACGCAAGCAGAAAATCCGGGGCTCGGTCGTGCTTTCGATCGTGGTCACGGATAAAGGGAATGTCCGCGACGCAAAGGTTGTTGCGGGCGTAGACAAAGATCTGGACAAACAAGCTATGAGAACCGTGAGCACCTGGAGATTTGAACCCGCCACCAAAGATGGGAAGCCTGTGGCAGTGCGCCTAAAAGTCGAGGTCGACTACAAGCTGTACTAGAAGATTGACATGCCCCCGCTCTGGTAATCTTTCTCTTCTGCCATCGCGGCCTCCATCTTGCGAAAACTCCTCTTCATCGCTGTTCTGATTCCCATCCTGGCCGGGGCTGGCTGGTGGTATTTCCGCGAGCAATCGCTGACCGACTACGGCCCTGCCTACCGCGAATACGCGTACGTCAGCAATGGCAAAAGCAACACCGTCAGCGTGATTGACCTGCGCACATTCTCGTTGTTCAAGACGATCCCGGTCGGCAGCGAGCCCACGGGAATCGCGGCCAACAGCAAGAAGAATGAGATCTACGTGGTCAATGCCGGTTCCAACAACGTCAGCGTCATCGATGCGGAGATGAACACTGTGGTGGCTACGATCGGCGTCCAAGCCCGGCCCTATTTCATCGACGTGGCGCAGGACGGCAAACACGCCTACGTGGCGAACTCGGGTTCGTCCAATGTCAGCGTGATCGATCTGGAAAAGCGAATGGTGATTGGCAACGTGCGCGTGGGCGCGTCGCCAGGGCTGGCGCGGGTTTCGCACGACGGTTCGACAGTCGTGGTCAGCAACCGCGGCGACAATACCGTCTCCGTGATCGACACACAGTTTCTACGCGTACGCGCCACGCTGCCAGTCTGCCGGCAGCCAGAAGACATTGCGATCCTGCCGGACTCGAGCAAGGCATTCGTCGCGTGTTCCGGCTCGTCGCAGGTCGCTTCGATTGCGCTGCAAAGCGGCAATCAGAAAAACGCTAATCAGAAAAGCGACCGCCTGATGGCGTTGCTCGATGTGGGCCGCACCCCGGTCAGCCTCACCGTGAAGCCCGACGGCGGCGAGTTGGTCGTGTGCAACTTCGACTCCGACAGCATCTCGATCATCGAAACCGGAAACGACGAAGTGGGCAACAGCCTGGAGATCGGACAGCACCCTTCTCGCGGCGTGGTCACGCTCGACAGCTCGCGGCTCTACGTGACCAACTTCGGCTCGAACACCGTTGCAGTCTACGACATTGACATGGGACGTCGCATTGGCGCGCCGCTGATGGTCGGAAGCCGTCCCGATGGCCTCGCGCTGACGCCGGATGAGAATTATCTGCTGGTGCTCGACACGCAGTCGGGAGACGTCACGGTAATTCAGAAACGAAGGCCGCGGCGCACCTTAGAGACTTCGGAGTATTCACTGCTGACGCTGATTCCCGTGGGCATGCAGCCTAACGCGATCGTGGTGAAAGCGTTCATCGCCAGCAAACCCGCGAAGAAGTGAGAGCGTATTGACGCCGGGCGAGAGAGACGTTGCAAGCAACGTCTCTACAAAAACATTCGTAGAGAAGCAACTTGTTACGTCTCACCCCAGCACCTACGATTGTACCGGGACGGGCTTTCCACAGAAGCGATCCAACGCCGCCTTCAGGTCCGCGGCAATGGCTGGAGCTTCGCGCGACTCAATGTCGCGGCGCTGCATCATATAAACGAGCTCTCCGTCGCGCAGAATCGCGATCGACGGCGAGGATGGCGGATATCCGGTGAAGTAACCGCGCGCCCGCTCAGTCGCGTCTATCTCCTGCCCGGCGAACACCGAGTAGGCATGATCGGGCCGAACGGAATTCTGCAGGGCCATGCGCACGGCAGGACGCATCCGTCCGGCAGCGCATCCGCAGATCGAGTTCACCACGACCATCGTCGTTCCAGGACGGTTTTTCAGCGCCTGGTCCACTTCCTCGGCAGTGCGCAGTTCTTCGATTCCCAGGCGCGTCAACTCCTCGCGCATCGGGATCACCATAATTTCGGGATACATCGCCATGTTGGATTCTTCCTCTGATTGAATTTCTCTCGATTGAATTTCTCAACTTCTATTGTACCCCTCAATGCACTGTCATCTTGAGCGAAGTTGCCGTACGCGAAGCGAACGGCAACGCAGTCGAAAGATCCCTACCCTCTGAGCACCGCCATCGGCATACCGGGGAGTTCTCCCCGTGGCCGCCAAAGTCCGATTGAGTGGGTTTACGGTTTGTGCCTAATCGCAGGAATCCTTCGACTGGGGGACTGTTTCGCGTTCGCGAAACAGTCCCTTTGCTCAGGATGACACTCGTGGAGATAGACGATCCGCGAAGATACTCGCGATGTGTATATTGAAGCTGACTCTCCATGCTGCTTCAGGAAAATGTTCCGCTGGCACCGCTGACCACGTTCCGCCTGGGAGGCCCCGCGCGTTTCTTCGTGGAAGCAAAGTCAGTTGAAGAAGTGCAGCAGGCCGTCGCATTCGCGCGTTCGAAGAATCTGCCTCTGTTCATTCTGGGCGGCGGCAGCAATCTGCTGGTAGCGGATCGAGGTTGGCCCGGACTCGTCCTCAAGGTGAGCATCACCGGCATCGATCGCCGCCCGGGCGAGATCGACGGCAAAGCACGTGTTCGACGTTGGCGCCGGCGAATCCTGGGACCGCTTCGTCTCGCAGACCGTGATTGCGCAGTGTGCGGGCGTCGAGTGCTTGAGCGGAATTCCGGGCAGCGTGGGCGGCACGCCCGTACAGAACGTCGGCGCCTATGGACAGGAAGTTTCGGAGACCATCGAGTCGGTCGAAGTGCTCGACAATAACGACGGCCAGGTCCGCGAGCTCTGCCGCGAGGCCTGCGGCTTCGCCTACCGCTCCAGCATTTTTAATACGACCGAACGCGGACGGTTCGTCATTCTAGGAGTCACCTACGCGCTATCCCCCGACGGCAACCCGCGCATTGGCTATGCGGATTTGAAACGACACTTTGAGGGCCGCGAGACCCAGCCCACTCTGGTTGAGACGCGCGAGGCAATCCGGCAGATCCGCGCGCGGAAGGGCATGCTGATTGTCGCAGGCGATCCGGATTCCCTGAGCGCGGGCTCGTTTTTCAAGAATCCAGTGATTTCCGAAGAGCAGCATGAAGAATTAAGGAAGCGGGCCGCAGCCAAGGGATTGACGCTGCCCAGCTATCCCGCGCTGGAGAAGAGCAAGAAGGTCTCCGCCGCCTGGCTGATGGAACATTCCGGATTCGCCCGCGGATACGGCTTCGGCCACGCCGGCATTTCGAGCAAACACGCGCTCGCCATTGTGAATCGCGGCGGAGCCACCACCGCCGAAGTCCTCGCCTTGAAAGATCAGATCCAGCAGCGCGTCGCGGAAATATGGGACGTACGCCTGGAGCCGGAGCCGGTGATGGTCGGCTTCTGAGAGCAGTTCCCAGTTGTCAGTTGTCAGTTCCCAGTTGTCAGTTCCATCCTCAAATTTGTCATCCCGAGCGAAGCGAGGAATCTGCTTTCTCCCGGCGGCGCAACAGCAGATTCCTCGCGCCAAAGACAAGGCGCTCGGAATGACAATCCTCTTCTCTTTAGACCCTGCAAGCACCTTCCCTCCGAACGTTCCCACCAAAAGAAATTCCTGAACAAAACGGGACTCGGGACGGTCTTCATGAATGAGGGCAGACAAGTGGCGGCGGGAGAGGCGATCCTGAGCGGGGTAGCAACGATCGAGCGCAGTCAGGATGAGACGATCGAAGCGCTGGTTCGGGAGCATTCACGGCTCGTCTATCGCATCGCCTATGCCGTACTGCGCAGCCCTCACGATGCCGAGGATGCCGCGCAGGAAACGTTCATGCGGGTGCTGCGCTACAGTTCGAAGCTTGCGGCCGTGGAAAATCAGAAGACGTGGCTGGCGCAAATCGCGTGGCGAGTCGCCATAGACCGGAGCAGGCAGCGCGGACGGACGCGGGAAATTCCTCTGGAAGATCCCGAGAAGCCGTTGCCGGAACCAGCTTCTGACGACGCTCCGGCCGATGAGACCGTGCAGAGCGCTCAGTTCGAAGTCGCACTGGAGCGGATGATCTCGGCGCTGCCCGAGAAACTTCGCCAGCCCCTGATTTTGTCGACCCTCGAAGAGATGTCGCCCCGTGAAGTCGCGGCGACACTGGGCATCAACGAAGCGGCGGTGCGGTCGCGCGTCTTCCGGGCGCGGCAGATTTTGCGGGAAAAGTTGGCGGGACGAATTGGCAGCAGAAGGTGAAAGTCATGGCAGAAATGAAGCGGGACGAACTCGATCGCATACTGGATGCCGCGCTGGCAAAATACGCGGCGGCTCAGCCGAGGCAAGGACTGGAAGAGCGTGTGCTGGCGAACTTGCGCGCCGAGCGGTCGCAGGTTGCAAATCGAGCGTGGTGGCGCTGGGGCGTGATGGTCCTGACGGAGGCAATTGTCATCGTGGCAATAACCTTCGCATGGCGGTCAGGCGAGCGGCCTCATCCACTGGTGGCGGATCATCTTCCAATCCGGACGCCGAGCGTGGAGCAGCCTGGACCGCGGGTCGCGGCGAAGACTGGAGCAAACAACGTTCATCCAGAAGCTCCCAGTCCGGCGACGAGGCGAGCCACGCATCGCGCTCGTCGCGAGGTCGCTGCGGCCGCCAATCCCAAGCTCGACCAGTTCCCATCGCGGCAGCCGCTAAGCGAGCAAGAACTGGCCTTAGCGAGATATGTCAGCGAGTTTCCGAGGAGGCAACGCTAATCGCACGAGCGCAAGAGGAATATGAGAAAGAGATACGGCAGCAGATGAAAGACGCACATTCTGAGACCGGGTTTTCCAATTCCGACGAACAAGAAAGATGAGGCAGCTATCTATGCGAAAAATGTTTGTAGTCTTGATCGCGGTAGTGACAATAGGGCTCTGGTTCGCACCGAGGCCCGCAGAAGCGCAGGAGGGGTCCAAAGAAAGCGGCTCGACAGAGCCCGCAAAGCCAAAACCGAGTGCAACCCGTTGCAGTCCTATCGTCTCGATTTTTCCTTCAATGAAGTGGCTGACGGAAAGATTCTAAACACCCGGCATTACTCCATGAACATGACCGGCGGTAATCCCGACGAAATAAAAATCGGGACGCGGGTTCCGGTTGCAAGCGGCTCAGGCTCGACCACGACGATGCCCACTCAGTACCAGTACATCGGACGTCGGAACCCAAATCTGGTCTCAGTTGAGAGAGCACGGCGATGAGTTCGTCTTGGTGGTCAGGGGCGAGGTCAGCAACCTGGATGTGGAAATGGGGAGCACTCCGGAGCATTTGACACCAGTGGTTCGGCAAATCAAGATCAGTGGCGACACATTGCTGGTGGTCGGGAAACCGATCGTGATCGGCAGCGTGGACGATCCCAACTCGAAGCGGCAATTCCAGCTCGAAGTAACGGTGACGAAACTGAAATAGTTCGGGCGGACCGGAAAGGCAATGTTGATTGTTGATTTTTGATTTTTGATTGAACAGCAAACCTTTCCGAAGTGCTTTACGCTTTTCAATCAGCATTCAAAAATCAACAATCAACAATTTTTCACAGGAATCGCCTCAGCCTACGATCGGCAAATCCTGCCGCTGTTTGAAAAATTTCTACAAACATTTCGCGCGTAAGCTTGCCGGTCTGCGTGTTCTGATTGGACGGATGGTACGACGCGAGCAGCACCTTGCCGTCAGGCATGCGGTAGCTGGCTCCGTGCTTAAAGACGTAGCTTTTCTTGCTGTCAATTACGCCCTGCCGCTTCAGGTAGTTGAGATAAGCCTCGAAACCGATCTTGCCCAGGGCGACCACAACTTTCAAATTTTTTAATCCTGCCAACTCGCGATCCAGAAATGACGCGCACGCGGTCAGCTCCTCCGGCAGCGGCTTGTTGTCCGGCGGAGCGCAGCGGACTGCGGCCGTAATATAAAGATCCGTTAAGGTCATCCCATCGTTGCGGTCGATGGCGGTGGGCTGGCTGGCAAATCCCGTCTGGTGCAACACGGGATACATGAACTTCCCGGAAGCATCGCCGGTGAACGGGCGTCCCGTGCGATTCGAGCCATGAGCGCCGGGAGCTAAACCAATGACGAGTACGCGCGCCTCAGGATCGCCGAAGCCGGCAACGGGCTTGCCCCAATATTCCCAACCAGATAAGCGCGTCGCTTGACCCGAGCCACTTCTTCCCGGTACGCGACCAACCGCGAACAGCGGGTGCAGGAAACGACTTCGCGGTTAAGAACAGTCAGCCAGGACACCCGTTTATTACACCACATCACGTCACGCCGTAGAGCCTGGCCCTCATGACCGCGCTCGGGGCATCGGCTCCACTGAGATCATGGATGCTGCGCGAATGCGCGATCCCGAGCGCACACACTTGCGCTTTCAATACTTCACCTGCTCGCCTCTGGTCGATCGGCTCCCGAACCGGACGCGCGGTGTCGGGGGACGGGGGTGAGGCATTGCAAGACCGGAATTCGAGGACTAACACGTGACCCGAGGGAAGCTATCACACTCTGGACAGGATCTTGGAGAGTGAAGGCGTTTCGCCGCAAGACGCTCGCCAAGATCATGAAGCAACAGCAAGCGACGTGCCCTATCGAGATTTTATGACATTGACGCTAACGCTGGTGTTTAGCTTTACGTTCACGCGTTCGCCGTTCTTTAGATAAGGCTCGAACAGCCACTGTTGCGCCTGCTGCTCGATTCGAGACTTGATTTCAGGTGTGGGCGCGCCTTCGGATTCCACATTTGTCACAATTCCGTTCTTTGCAATCGTGAGCGTTAGTTTTATTGTGAACGCCCCTTGTGCACCCTTGTCGATCAATATTCGGTCCATTGTGCAAACAATGCACTGTGGTCCAGGTGTTGTCGCTGCGCCCAGCGGACCGGGAGAAACGGCAACGGGACTGGGAGAGCCTTCTGAGTTTTTGGCTTGATCCACCTGTTTTAGGCTCGCGCATTGCAGGTCGCTACCCACAAAACAGATGGTGGAATTAGATCTCGACCATTTCGACGTGAGTGCAGCATTGGACGGAAACTCGCTATAAGTCGATTTCTCCTGGAAAACACTCGTGATCAACCCATTCGACGAGAAGCATCCTTCTTTCTTACAGGCAACACACATGTTAAGCTGGCATGCCGAAACATCTGAATTCGCGTGAGTCCATTTCTCACCATCTGATGAATAAAACGCGGCCGCTACTGCATGACCGCCACCCGGTTTGTCTTTTCCGCTTACTTGTGTTCCAACAGCCCAGTATTGTCCCCCGACGCGTAGGAAGCTGTAGATCGTGGAATCCGGTATCAGCGTGATGCTCCAGGTCTTGCCTGAATCCGACGAAACCAAGAATCGCTGCCCTTCGTACTGGGCTGATCCCTGTTTCATCATGATCCCCATGTGCCTTGGGTCTAGGGCAACTAGAGCGAACGTGTACGGAAAATGCTTTATGTCATCCTCATTTTGCCGATCGGACACGACTGAAACATGCTGTCCACCATCGGCTGTAAACAGCAACGAACTTGGGGTGCGGATAATCCCGTGTTGAGAGTCAGAAAAAGACGCCTGCAGTATTGTGTCTTTCCCGATCGATAGCGAGAGCCAAGTCTTACCGCCATCCTCAGTTGTTAGAAATGAGCCTCCCGTTCCGGTTGCGTAACCAAAGCTGTCATTCACAAAATCGATGTTCAGCAACGAATTCCCATCGGGAGTACGGTGCTTTACTTCCCAATTCTGTCCGTCATCGGACGAAACCGCGATTGCCTCATCCGTGCCACAAATCCACAAAGAACCGGAACTAGCAGTTGTATTTAAGACGCGAAACTGAAAATCGTGCGAATTCCATGCCGAAGAAGGCTTTTCTTCTCCAAGGCTTGTGATCGTGCATGAGAGTAGGAGAATAGTCGCTACAAGTGGCACCAGGCTTCGAATGTCACTTTTCATAGGCACCGCGAATTGTTTCATGGTTATTCCGCCAACGGAAGTCTAAAGCTGCTGCGATGCCGGGGTGGGGCAGTTTTGCCGTTCTCTCCTTCCACCTCGCGTTTGACGCTGCTCTCCCTGAGTCTTTACACTCAGATGAACGCCGTGTAAACGGGAGTGCAACCGAAAGGGTCAACGTGAGTCCCACAGAAACAGTCGACGCCGCGAACGACGCGAAGAAAGACGGCGTCAAACGCGAGATTTCGGTCGAAATTCCGGCCGCCGAAGTCAGTCGCGAGATGGAAATTATTGTCCAGAAATATCAGAAGGTCGCCCGGCTGCCAGGCTTCCGGACTGGACACGTGCCCGCGTCCATCATCAAGCAGCGCTTCAAGGAAGACCTGAAGAGCGACGTGGTTGAGGCCCTGGTTCCGCGCTATTTCCGCAAAGAGGCGGAAAAGCAAGGGATGATTCCGGTCTCCCAGCCTCGCGTCACCGACCTGCACATTCATGACGGCGAACCGCTACGCTTCAAGGCCAGCTTCGAAATCCTGCCCGAGATCGTGGTCGAGGGCTACAAAGAACTTCGCGCCGACCATCCCGAGATCGTGGTTACCGACGAAGAAGTGGAAGCGGCAGTGAACAGCGTGCGCGAGCAGCACGCCACCTACACGTCGGTGGAAGGCCGCCCGCTGGCCGAAGGCGATTTCGCGCAGGCTTCCATGGACGGCAAGCCGAAAGATGGGGACGACAAAGCTCAGCCCGTGCACATGGATGAAGTCCTGATTGAAATCGGCGGCAAGAACACCGTCCCGGAGTTCACCGAGAACCTGCGCGGCGCCAATGCCGGAGACGAACGTGAGTTCGAAGTCAGTTATGCCGAGGACGTCGCCGACAAACGGTTAGCCGGCAAAACGTTCGTCTACAAAGTGAAGGTTCATGCCATCAAGCAGAAGAGCCTTCCCGAGCTGAATGACGAGTTCGCCAAGGAGCTCGGCGAGTTCACCAGCCTCGATCAGGTGCGCCAGCAGATTCGCGAAAACATGCAAGCGGAGCGCAAGCACGACGCCGAGCGCGAAGCCAAAGACAAGCTGATGGCCGAACTGGTCAAACGCAACGACTTTGAAGTGCCGGAGTCGCTGGTCGATCGCCAGATCGATCTGCGCCTGGAACGAGGTCTGCGCGCGCTGGCGGCTCAGGGCATGAAGATGGAGGACCTAAAAAAAATGGATCTGCCACGTTTGCGGGCAGGTCAGCGCGATCAGGCGGTGCAGGATGTGAAGTCGTCGTTGTTACTGGAACGCGTTGCGGAGCTGGAAAAAATCGAGGCCGGGGATGACGAATTGAATCACGAGATTGAAGCCCTGGCCAAACAGTCAAAACAGACTTCGGAAGCGGTCCGCGCTCGTTTGACACAGGATGGGGGCCTCGATAGAATCCGAAACAGAATCCGCAGCGAAAAGACCCTCGACTTTTTGTATCACCAGTCCGCCTAGTCACTCACTGACGATGCGGACCTCTTCGACCCTCCCCATGCAGTCTAAGCGTTGCGTTGGGGCGGAGTGTGGCAGGTGAATGTGAAGAACGATTCGACAAAGAACGATCCTCAAATGATGCTGGTTCCGATGGTCATCGAGCAGACCGGGCGGGGCGAACGCGCCTATGACATCTATTCCCGGCTGCTGCGCGACAATATTATTTTCATCGGCACCCCGATTGACGACAACATTGCCAACCTGGTCATCGCCCAAATGTTGTTTCTGGCTCAGGAAGATCCCGAGAAAGACATCCAGCTTTACATCAACTCTCCGGGCGGATCCATCACGGCCGGCATGGCGATTTACGACACCATGCAGTATGTAAAGAATGACGTGATGACCCTGTGCGTCGGCCAGGCCGCCTCGATGGCAGCGTTACTATTGGCATCCGGCGAATCGAAAAAGAGATTGGCGCTGCCTAATTCGCGAATTCTAATACATCAGCCTTCCATGGGAGGACTGTCGGGACAAGCCACGGATATCGACATTCACGCCCGGGAAATCCTGCGTATGCGCGAGATTACAAACCAGTTACTCTCCAAGCATAGCGGGCAGAAACTCGACAAGGTCGAGAAAGACGTGGAGCGCGACTTCATTATGAACGCGCAGCAGGCTAAGGAATACGGAATCATAGACGATATCATCTATAAGACAGTAAAAGCTGTATGATCTGCCTTCGCCTGATGGAACGTGGGCGACAGCGGAACGGCGGAAGGGGCTGAAGAACGCTGGGGACCCATTCTTGCCGCATAAGGTTCAAGGAGTAGAGCCGAGTGAAAACCAAGTCGGGCTCCGACGAGATTCTACGCTGCTCGTTCTGCCATAAGTCGCAGGACGCCGTAGCCAAACTGATTTCCTCGCCCAGTGACTATCCCCGCGCCTATATTTGCGACGAGTGCGTGGCGGTCTGCAACTCCATTCTGGAAGATGACCGCACCACCACTCCTCAGCCCGCCAAACCCGACCAACTGCCCAAGCCCCAGGAGGTGAAAACCTTCCTTGATGAATACGTAATCGGGCAGGAGCAGACCAAGAAAAAACTGGCAGTCGCGGTCTACAACCACTACAAGCGCATCTTCATGAACCGGCAAAAAGCCGGCGACGGCGTCGAACTCAGCAAGTCGAACATCATGCTGATCGGACCGACAGGAACGGGCAAGACACTGCTGGCGCAGACTCTGGCACGCATGCTGGACGTGCCCTTCGCCATTGTCGACGCCACCACCCTCACCGAAGCCGGCTACGTTGGCGAAGACGTTGAGAACATTATCCTCAAGCTGCTGCAGGCGGCGGACGGCGATGTGAGCCGCACCCAGACCGGCATCATCTACATCGATGAAGTCGACAAGATCGGGCGCAAGGACGAGAATCCTTCGATTACCCGCGACGTTTCCGGCGAAGGCGTGCAACAGGCGCTGCTGAAGATTCTGGAAGGCACCATCGCCAACGTTCCACCCCAGGGCGGGCGCAAGCATCCCCACCAGGAATTCACCCCTGTGGACACCACGAATATTCTCTTCATCTGCGGCGGCGCCTTCGTCGGCCTCGACAAGATCATTTCCCGCAGAATCGGCAAGAAATCTCTCGGCTTCCGTGGCGGCGAAGATGCGGACAAGGACGATGCGAACAGTTCTAAAAAGCGCACGCAGGAATTACTGACCGAGATCCAGCCCGAAGACCTGATCAAATTTGGGTTGATTCCAGAATTTGTGGGCCGTCTGCCGGTCGTTGGGATGCTGGAAGATCTCGACGAGTTCGCGCTGATCGAAATCCTGACCCGGCCAAAAAATGCCATCGTCAAGCAATACCAGCGCCTTTTTGAGTTTGAGAACGTGCGTCTGAAGTTCAACGAGGAAGCGTTGCGGGCGATCGCCCGCCAGGCCATGGCGCGCAAGGTAGGAGCTCGCGGATTGCGCATGATTCTCGAAGAGCTCATGCTTGACTTGATGTTCAACCTCCCCAGCCAGAAGAAAGTAAAGGAGTTCGAGGTCACGCGCGAGATGGTCGAAAAGCGCAGCGCCTCGTTCGCCACGGTGATGGAAAAGGCAGGGTAGGCACCGTCGCTGGCCGTTCGTCGCTGGTCGTTGGCCCGGGGCAAATTGCCTCTGCCAACGACCAAAGACCGACGACCAGGGCCGAAACGCGGTAGAATCTATAGGCAGTCATCCTAGGGAGACTCAGTGACCACATCCAAGGAAAAGTTCGAATCCAAAAAGCTGCCCATGATGCCCATTAGGGATGTGGTCATCTTTCCCTTCATGATGACGCCCTTCGTGGTGGGCCGCGAATCGAGTGTCCGTGCCCTGGAAGAGGCGCTGGCGGCGGACAAGAAGATTTTCCTGGCCACCCAGCACGATGCCTCTATCGACGAACCCAAGGCCAACGAGATCTACCAAGTAGGGACGATCGTCAACATCGTGCAGAGTCTCAAGCTGCCCGACGGAAACATTAAAGTTCTGGTCGAAGGCGTGGAGCGAGGCAAGATTCTGCAGGTCGTCGACACCGACGGATTCATGCAGGCCACCGTGCGGGTCGCGCGCTACGCGACCGAAGGTAACCAGGCCCTTGAAGCCGGCATGCAGCGCGTCACCACTCTCTTCGAACAATATGTGAAGCTCTGCCAGGCCCTGAACTACGAAACCATGATTTCGGCCGTCCGCATGGAAGATCCGGCCAAGCTCACCGACGTGATCTCCGCCAACCTGCAACTCTCCATCGAGGAAAAGCAGGAACTGCTGGAAATTTTCGATCCCGCCGAGCGCCTGACCCGCATCGCCGACGTCCTCGACATCGAAATCGAGAAGTTGAACGTGGACCGCACTATCCAGTCGCGTGTGAAGCGCCAAATGGAGAAGGCGCAAAAAGAGTATTACCTCAACGAAAAGATCAAGGCCATCCAGAAAGAGCTGGGCCGCGGCGAAAAAAGCGAGTTCGACGAACTGAAGAAGAAGATCGAATCCGCCGGGATGCCGAAAGACGTAAAAGACAAGGCGCTGCAGGAATTGAAAAAACTCGAAGCCATGCCGCCCATGTCGGCCGAGTCCACGGTTTCGCGCAATTATCTCGACTGGCTGCTGGCCGTGCCGTGGAAGAAGCGCTCCAAGGAAATCCGCAATATTTCCCGCGCGGAAAAAGTTCTGAACGAAGATCACTATGGCCTGGAAAAGATCAAGGAGCGCATCCTTGAATTTCTTGCCGTGCGGCAACTGGTAAAGAATCCCAAGGGCTCCATCCTGTGCTTCGTCGGCCCTCCGGGCGTAGGCAAAACTTCCCTAGGCATGTCGATTGCCAAGGCCACCGGCCGCAAGTTCGTCCGCATGTCGCTGGGCGGTGTGCGCGACGAGGCCGAAATTCGCGGCCACCGCCGCACCTACATCGGCGCTCTGCCCGGCCAGATCATTCAGATGATGAAGAAGGCGGGCACCAAGAACCCAGTCTTCATGCTCGACGAAGTCGACAAGATGTCGATGGACTTCCGCGGCGATCCATCCGCAGCTTTACTCGAAGTGCTCGACCCCGAACAGAACTTCATGTTCGTCGATCACTACCTCGACGTGGAATACGATCTCTCGCAAGTCTTTTTTGTCGCCACCGCGAACGTGATGCACACCATTCCCGCCGCTCTGCAGGACCGCATGGAAGTGCTCCGCCTGCACGGTTACACCGAGCAGGAAAAAGTCGAGATCGCGAAACAGTTCCTGGTCAAAAAGCAGATGCTGGCCGCGGGCTTGTCGGAAAAGAACATCAGGTTCACCGATGAGGCTATTACGAATCTCATCCGCTCCTACACTCGCGAAGCTGGCGTCCGTAATCTGGAGCGTGAAATCGGCAACGTCTGCCGCAAAGTCGCCCGCAAGGTGGTCAAAGAAGGGGAAAACTATAACGTTGCGATCACCGGCGAGAACGTCAACGACTTCCTGGGCGTCATCAAGTTCCGCGACACGCTGGCGCATGAAAAGTCCGAAGTCGGACTGGTTACAGGCCTCGCGTGGACCGAAGTCGGTGGCTCGATCCTGAGCACCGAGGCCAGCGTCGTCGATGGCAAAGGCAAGCTGACGCTGACCGGAAAACTCGGCGACGTCATGCAGGAATCCGCGCAGGCCGCAATGTCCTACGTGCGATCGCGCGCGCAACGCCTCGGCCTGAGCCGCGATTTCTACCGCAATCTCGATCTGCACGTGCACGTTCCCGAAGGCGCCATCCCAAAAGACGGGCCCTCGGCCGGCATCACCATCGCCACTGCCATCTCCAGTGCCCTGAGCAAAATCCCAGTGCGCCGCGATCTGGCCATGACTGGCGAGATTACGCTGCGCGGCAAGGTTCTTCCCATCGGCGGTCTGAAAGAGAAGCTACTGGCCGCGCACCGCGCAGGACTGTTCGAAGTGATTCTGCCCAAGGACAACGAAAAAGACGTGGCCGAAGTGCCGGAAAACCTGCGCAATGCCATGAAGCTGCACTTTGTGGACACCATGGACCAGGTTCTCCAGATCGCTCTGGAGTCTCCACTGCCCAAGCTGGATGCAGAAATCGAGCAACCGATCGCGCCGCTGACCTCCAGCACCGGCGAGAGTCCCACTGCCCATCAGTAGGAAGGGCAACTGGCGATTTCCAGGTCAACGCCAATGGAACGGCACGGCGTTCAGAGATTGCGGGAAAAGTTGCAAATGCGTGCTTCGCCGTGGAAGAGCGGCCCTTCCAGGGCCGCGTAAGCCGATCCAAATCCTAGCGGGCTTCAGCCCCTGTGGTCGAACTTCTGCAGTGGATTCGGTTTGTCCGCAACTCTTCCAGCCGGCCGTCCACGCACTCAGAATTTTGGGCTTTAGTCCCCTTGAGCCGCACACAGCACCCTTCGTTCGCGTTTTCGAATAGACTGCTAAGGTGCTGGGCTCGCGGGCGGACGAACGCGTCGGCACACGATTCTGAATTCAGGCACGGGCACTTAAAGATGTCCACATCGAACCAAAGCCAAATTTTCTTTGAAGACGAGCCGGAATCGTCCATCGAACCGGGACAGACTCGGACCACCGGAATACTTCCCTCGCAGGAAATCAGCAACTTAATCGCCCGCGGACACATTAGCGCGAGCCGCGCGATCGAGCCCGAACATATCCAGCCGGCGAGTCTCGACCTGCGCCTGGGCGACATGGCGCACCGGGTGCGAGCGAGTTTTCTGCCGGGCCCAAACAGCACCGTCGAATCGAAAATCAAAGATCTCCGCATGGCGCGAGTCGATCTGACTGCTGCGCCGGTTTTCGAAAAAGATTGCGTCTACATCATCCCTCTGGTGGAAGAGTTGAACTTGCCGGAAAATATTTCCGGAAAGGCCAACCCCAAGAGCACGACCGGACGCCTCGACATTTTCACCCGCCTCATCACCGACTACGGCACCGAGTTCGATAGCGTGCCGCAGGGATACAAAGGCAGACTCTACGCCGAAGTCGTTTCCCGCACCTTCACCGTTGCCATTCGCGCCGGGATGAGGCTGAGCCAGTTGCGCTTTGTGCAAGGCAGTCCGCGATCGGGCGATCGCATGATCAAAGATTTGGATCATGAGGAGCCGCTGGTCTACATGGACGAAAGCAGCCCCGGCAAGGCGCAACTGCAGCGCGGCCTGCGAATCACCGTCAATCTCGAAGCCGCGGAACCGGGCGAGATCATTGCCTACAAGGCGAAACGATATGCACCGGTAATCGATCTGGAAAAGATCGGCCATTACCCGACCGAGGAGTTCTGGGAAGTTCGTCACCAAAGCACGAACAAGAATCTGATTCTGGAGCCCGGCGACTTCTATATTCTCGCGTCGCGGGAGCGGGTGCGTGTCCCTCCCGACTTCGCCGCCGAAATGGTTCCCTTCGATCCCGCCGACGGCGAATTTCGCATTCACTACGCCGGATTCTTCGACCCCGGCTTCGGATACGGCTCCAGCGAAATCAAAGGCACGCGCGCAGTACTCGAAGTCCGTGCCCATGAGGTCCCGTTCCTGATGGAACACGGACAACTCGTCGGCCGCCTCAACTACATGCACCTGCTCTCACGCCCCGAAAAAATCTACGGCACAAACATAGGCTCGTCCTACCAGCATCAGGCGCTAACGCTAAGCAAGCAGTTCCGCCGCGAACCAGCCCGCTAACTATTTGTTGGGGGCTGATTGAGAAGAGGATTCGTGAAAAAGAGTCGTATCAGGGCACGCCTTCAGGCGTGCCACACCAGCGCTCAGCAAAGAACCCGGCTTTAGCCGCTGCGGTCGTGGCAGGGCGAAACCTTGCAGCGCAGCAGCGCCTGAAGGCCTGATTGATTAACCAGCATTTGCGCTATGCCTGAAGGCACAGCCTGATACGAATCTTCTTCCCCAAATACATCTGTATATCATTAGTCCCAACTTGCCAACTTCCCTTCCCGCGTTGCAAACTTGAGCATGAGGGTTCTCTCCCGCTTCCTGGCGGCGGCCACCGATGCCGCACAATTCCCTGCTCCCAGCCTGCCGGAGATTGCCTTCCTCGGCCGCTCCAACGTGGGCAAATCCAGCGTGATCAATTCCTTGGTCGGCACCAAGCTGGCGCGCACCAGTTCCACTCCCGGCCGTACCCGCAGCATTAATTTTTTCGAAATCCGCTGGCCCGGAAAGCCGCGCCCCGAGCTGATCTTCGCCGACCTCCCCGGTTACGGCTACGCCAAGATCTCGCGCGAGATTTCGCAGGAGTGGCCAAAATTCATCGAACCGTATCTCAACGACCGTCCCACGCTCGGATTGTGCATCGTTCTGGTGGATGCGAACGTTCCGCCGCAACAAAGCGACCGCCAACTGTTGGACTTTCTCAGCGCCTCGGACCGCGACTTCCTGCTGGTAGCCACCAAGAGCGATCGGCTCTCGAACAATCAACTGCACAATACTCTGCGAACCTTGACCGAGGAATATCCCGAGGCTCGTCTGCTTCCCTTCTCGGCCAAGACCGGCGCGGGACGCGAGGAACTGTGGAAGGAAATTCGACAGGCGGCGCAGCCCACGACGATGGCCGAACCTTCTCCCGCCCCGACTCTACATTAAGAATTTATCAAAGCGACATTCGCATGCCGGGCTCTAATGTTTCAGCCTCTTCCTCCCGATAGAGACAACAGAGTTTCCGCCCCTTCGCCTGCCCAGAAGAATTGCGCAGGAGAAGTTAGATAACTTGGGAACCGGATCGGGAGCACCATGGCAGAGGGAAGAATCGAAAGCATCTCTTATTTTACGGCGCTGAAACAGTCAGATGGCCCGACGCCGGCGGTGGCGGAGCGTCGCCATGAAGAGCATCCCGATGTTAGCGGCGCCGAAGGCGATCCCGGCGCACGCTTCCAAGGCGCAGAAAAACGGCGTAGCCATCGTTACAAGTGCGAGGGAAACGCAGAACTGCGCGAACAAGGCCGCGACGTGCGCACCTGGGCTACCTTCCGCGACGTGAGCCTCCACGGGTGTTATATGGAAGTGCAGGCCACTTATGCGGTGGGTACCATTCTGCACATGAAACTGGACGCGAACGGCGTTCATGTAGAGACCAATGGCCTGGTGCGGGTGAACTACCCGTTCCTCGGCATGGGCATTGCCTTCCAGGAAATGTCAGAGGCCAACGTGGCGCGATTGCGAGACTTGCTGAGCCAAATTTCCCGGCGAAAAGTGGGTACGCCACATGGAATGTCTTCGTCCATTGCCCCCAGTGGGACGTTAGGGCTGGTGGCTCAAGTCACGGATCCTACCTCCGCCTTGCGGGCCCTGGCTCAATTCTTCGAAAATCGACAGGCGTTGCTGCGCGACGACTTTCTCAGAATCCTCCGCAAGAGCCAGAACTCGCACTCGGCGGTGAAGGCCTAGCCCTACGCCCACGTCAGCGAACGTCCTGTGAACGTCCTGCCTCTCGCGCATTCCCTTTTTTAATCCTGCGCCGGAACCAATTCTCTTACGAGCGAAGGGTCGTTCATTCGCTATGATCAAAAGATGGCGCAATATTTCATCACGGGCATTGGCGGTTTCATCGGATCGTCGCTGGCGCGGGCATTGCTCGCGCGCGGCGAGCAGGTGCGTGGCATCGACAATTTCTCCACCGGCAAGCGGGAGAACATCGCCGAAATATTAGATCGCATCGATTTCCGCGAAGCCGACCTTCTCGATCTGGGAGCAATGCACAAAGCTTGCGCCGGAGTGGACTTCGTCCTGCATCAGGCGGCGATTCCTTCCGTACCGAAGTCCGTGCTGGACCCGCTGGGCAGCAACCGGGCCAACATCGATGGCACGGTCAACCTGCTGGTGGCCGCGCGGGATGCAAAAGTAAAACGCGTCGTATACGCCGCGTCATCGTCTGCCTACGGCGACACGCCCACCTTGCCCAAGCACGAAGCCATGAAGCCCGATCCCATTTCTCCCTACGCCGTTGCCAAGCTGGCCAGCGAGCACTATCTGATTTCGTTTTACCGCTGTTACGGACTCGAGACCGTGGCTCTGCGTTACTTCAACATCTTCGGCCCGCGGCAGGATCCGTCGTCTCCGTATTCCGGCGTGCTGGCGAAATTCATCACGCAGATGCTGCGCAGCGAACAGCCCACGATCTTCGGCGACGGCGAACAGAGCCGCGACTTCACTTACATCGACAACGCGGTGGACGCGAATCTGCTGGCCTGCACCGCTCCCGCCGCGCCGAGCCGCAGGACAGGTCTTCAACGTCGCCACCGGCCGCCGAGTCACCCTGAATGAAACCGTCAAGTTGCTGCAAGGCTTGACGTCCTATAAGGGACAGCCCAAGTACGCACCCGAGCGCGGCGGCGACATCAAACACTCCCTCGCCGACATCTCGAAAGCCGAAGCCGGTCTCGGCTACAAACCCAAAATAGATTTCGAAGAAGGCCTGCGGCGCACGGTGGAGTGGTATCGAGGGAAATAAGCACGAGTGCCGGATTCTAGAAAGTCAGGTGAGAGCAAGAATCTCGTCAGCGAATTCTGGAAAGCAGCCACCGGTTCCTCAACTCGTCTCTCTCGTATCATCAGCTTGGGGAATATTACGCCAATCGCGACGACCAATCTCCCTCTCCGCTGAAATTGTGGGAAACTATCTCGTTACCTCGGGAGAAGAAACAATGCAAAAGCGCAAACTTGGAAAAAGCAACTTGGAGGTCTCGGCCCTCGGACTCGGCTGTATGGGAATGAGTTTTGGCCTCGGCCCGCCGGCAGACAAGCAGGAAATGATTGCGCTGATCGGCGCGGCGGTCGAACGCGGCGTTACATTCTTCGATACCGCGGAAGTTTACGGTCCGTTCACCAACGAAGAACTTGTGGGCGAAGCGCTTGCCCCGTTCCGCGAAAAGGTCGTGATCGCCACCAAGTTCGGCTTCGCTCCGATCCGCAAGGCGGCCCAGGGTGGACTGCCTGAACAGCCGGCCGGAGCACATCAAGGAGGTCGCCGAAGCCTCGCTCAAGCGCCTCAAGATCGATGTCGATCGATCTGTTCTACCAGCATCGTGTCGATCCGAACGTGCCGATCGAAGACGTGGCAGGAGCGGTGAAGGATCTGATCCGAGCAAGGCAAGGTGAAGCACTTCGGACTTTCCGAGGCCGGAGTGCAGACGATTCGCCGCGCGCACGCGGTTCAGCCGGTCACGGCCTTGCAGAGCGAATACTCGCTGTGGTGGAGAGAACCGGAGCAGGAGATGCTGCCGACGCTCGAGGAGCTCGGGATCGGATTCGTCCCGTTCAGCCCGCTTGGGCAAAGGCTTCCTCACCGGGCAAGATCAACGAAGAACACGAAATTCGACGCTAAGACCGATTTCCGCAATGTGCGTCCCACGCTTTACTCCAGAGGCTCGGAAAGCGAATCAGGCGCTGGTCGATTTGCTGGCAGCAAGGTTGCAGAACGAAAGAAGGCGACACCCGCTCAGATCGCGCTCGCTTGGCTGCTTGCGCAGAAACCGTGGATCGTTCCGATCCCGGGCACGACGAAGCTGCATCGTCTCGAAGAGAACATCGGAGCCGCAGCCATCGAACTTACCCCCGACGATCTCCGCCAAATCGACTCCGCCGCGGCGAAGATCCCCGTGCAAGGGGAAAGATATCCGGAAAGACTGCAGAAATTAATCAATCGATAGATGGACAGCACGTAAGTTAGCATTCTGGGATCGAAGTTGGTAAGCAATAGGCGCAGGGCGGCTGCGAGGGATCCCCCTTTTCTACTACCGACCAAACACTGGACATCTCGGGTTAAATCCCCAATAACGCTCAAAAAAAATCAATGAGCGAAATGGCCTGGTTGCAGCAACTACCTAATCCTATTTAGGGACTGCTCAAAGACGGCGATTCTCTCGATAGCAGCGGGAATGTCCCAAACCAATAGCGTGCCACCAAAACACCATTTCAGGAGGCGCGCCCCGTCGATCCCAACTTCAAAGGGGTCCTGCGAACTGTCGCAGGCTGAAAACCCACCGCGAAGCTGACCGGACTGAACGTTCCAGACGGCTATCATGTAGCCACCCCAATGTCCAGCGCGGACATTTGCGAGGAGATATTTCCCGTGACTCCACCACATCGGCCTGCTGATCACATCGTGCTCGAAGTAATACGGTGGAATCATCTCTCGGAGAAACGTGCCGGTGTTGGTGTCCCACACACGAAGGCGGAAGGTCGAAGAAGAATCTCCGTTGCGACGAATGCTGGACACCGCGAATAGAGAATCGTCTTCGGAAAACGATACATCCTGCAGATCCCCCTGAAGATCTACGTCGGACTGCTTTTCGCCCTTCGAAACGTCCCAAGCTTCAACTTCGCCGTTGCGCAATACGGCGACACCGTGTTTCCAGTCTGAGGATGGGTAAAAGGCGGTCGCCCCCAATGGCATACCCGGCAACTTGCTGACGGGACTCCAAGTCTTCGTGTCGTAAATGTACATCGCGGGAAGATTGCTAAGGAGCAGCAGATATCGAGAGTCGGGAGTAAAGAAGGCGTGAGAAACATAAATCACGCGCTGGTCGAGAATATAGTCTGACTCTGCGTCGAAAATGGACGTCCCATCGCGGTTTGTTACGAGCACTTTGTTAAAGGGGAGATACCGCGTCACAATCATTGAGTCATCCGGGCTGATGGCTAACGTGGCAGAGTCGGGTTGAAGTCCATGTGTTTTTGGGTCTCTAGGGTGAGGAACTCGAATCCCGACTGCACTCACAGGAATCAGCGGCTCGCCTAATTCTTGAGTTTTCCTGACGCTTGGCTTGAAGTCGATCCATATGGGACCGGAGGTTGCTCCGATCAGGCCGAGAACCTCCATCACCGGCGATGGGATGTCCGCTCGATCGTAGACGCGAGAAATGGTCTTATTGCGACCTTCCACGTGGAGTACGAGGCGTCGGCCAGGTGGAGGCAAGTGCGCGTGCTCACCCGGAGGGTGCCGTAGCAAATCTAGAATGAGCTTTTGAATGGTCCACAGCTCTTCACTCGGAAGGCGCTCTGGTCCTCCTCCTTGCACAGCCATCGGTGTGACCCGCGTCATAGAGACCATCCCGTCGCTGGACACCGAATACGTCGTACTGATCTGGCAACAGTAATTTCCGCAGATCCCGGTTCCTGCTGATGCATCGCGCGCGAGATTGTCGCCGTCCAAAACTGTGATTGAGACTTCGACTTGTTTGCGGCTCAAGGTGCCTTTCCGCGAACGTTTCGTGTAAGGCTTGATCCATGATCGATAGTCTTCTCTCGCGTCAACAACCCGAGCGACACACCCTTTGGGGACAACAACGTTGGCCCACTCTTGGGCAGTGACTTGAAGAGCCGACGTAAGGCTGACCGCGAAGATGCAGAGTCGAAAAAACACTTCTTCAGTTTTCATGTGCAGGCCACGAGTCAGATTACCACTCGCCGCGACCTCTCGCAGTTGACGTAGCGCCATGACCCTCAGTGACCCGCGTCGAATTCTGCGCGAGGTCCCAAATACGTCCGTTATCGCGGCCCAAGAGCTATCCCACCAGAAGCGCCGATGGCGTAGCGCTCGAAACCCTGAGGTCCGAAGTCTGACGTCCGAAGTCTGAAGTCCGAAGTCTGAGGTCCGAGATCCGCCGTTACGTTAGTTATCTACGGCCACCCGACCGACATGTCTAGAGTAACGACATGACACTTTCCTCGATGGTGGTTTCGCGCGACTGGCAGGAAGTCAGTGTTCTGGAGTGCATCCTCGGCGGCTTGCAGATGGATGTTGCCGTAGAAAAAGAACCGCAGCGGGCTTTGTCCCGGCTCATCAAGACAAAAACGGACGCGCTCATCGTGGATTGCGATCTGAATGGCAGCTCGCAATTCCTGCGGGAACTGCAAAGCGCGGAAGGACAGCCGAAAACGATTCCGCTGGTCATTATGGGGAGCCGTTCCAACACGGGCAACCAGAACCTGGACGCGACCGGCGCCCTGTTTGCTTTCGAGAAACCGATTTCCGTGGAACAGGCGGTGCGCACTCTCTCCGCGGCTCGCAATATGATTCTCGACGGACGCCTGCGCTATCACCGCACCGGCCTGGAAGTTCCTGTTTCGTTAAGCTGCAAGGGACGCAAAGGCATGGATGCCTGCCTGATCAACCTGAGCCAGGGTGGAATGCAGCTTCGCATGAGCGATCTCCCCGAGGCCACGAAGGCGGTGCAAGTTTCATTCGAACTGCCCGGCGCCCGGGCAGGAATGAAGGCCAAAGCCGAAATCGCGTGGCAGGACAAGCGCGGCAATCTGGGCATCCGCTTCGTAAAACTCGCGCCCCAGCAACATCGAACCCTGCAACTTTGGCTGGCGCAACAATATTTTGCGAACTGAATTTCTAAACCTAAATTTTCGAACTAAAGTTTGGTCCTCAGCGAAAGCGAGCATCCGCCCCTTCTTCCTTCTCTTCCAAATCCAACCCCGCCATCCGCGCCAGTCTTGCGCCGGGAGTTAATCCTCCGAACAGCCGAAAGAATCCCCAATACAATGCAGCGACGAAAATCGCGGCTGCGCTTGCGGTGGTGAACGGCCAGCGCGGCGGCTCACCAGTAATAGAAAGAAAGATCAGCGCAAACAGCAGTAAAGCCGCGACGATCACCAATGCATTGACAGTCCAGACGAGGCCGCGTCCGGAAAGAGGTTGAAAAAGCCAGTCCAGTCGCGATGCTCCAAAGTGCTCGCTGACCGCCTGCAGGGATGGCAAATCGGCGCCTGCCGGCATCTCGATGACTTGGACCGGCGCAGCAGAGACCATCAGGCAATCGTCCATCACCCCATCGCCCTCATGATCCGCATCCCGAACCGCGACGGTCCCAGGGGTTGCGGCCAACATTGTTCCGGCAAAAATTGTTCCGGCAAAAATGGAGCCTTGCTGCGCGCAATGCTTGGAGGCTTCTTCGAGCAGGTTGCCGAAAATCCATTCGTTGATCTGGCGGCCCATGCTAGGCGAGAGGTCGAGAAAACGAATGCCGCATTGGCCGGAGCGCCTTGACCACGACACTTCGCCCAGGGTTTCCACGCACAGACGTGGATGGTTCAATTCAAAACGCACCCGCAATTGCTGCCCCGGAGGCGCGGCAGCCACCATCTGCACCCCAACGCCCCCATGACTGATATCACGAACAATGCCACCATTGGCCTGGTCGAGCGTAACGTAAGTCAGAGTGTGCAGTTCGTGCCTGGGATGAACCCGAGCTTGCCGTCCACCAGATAATCCTGTATCCATACATGCTCCGCGAAATCGCTGGTCGGCCGGAGGCTTAGCCTTTCAATCTTATCCTTATTGCTGGCCCGAAGTACCTTCTTAGTAACCATGGGTGGTTGGGAAGAGAATCTTCCGTAGAGACGTAGCTAGCTACGTCTCTGCCTGCGGCGTCCCGAACGGTGGCGGCAGAGACGTTGCAGGCCCCGTCTCTACTGCCGGAAAGCTGCCTTACCAAAGTACATGGCCAAGAGGGCACATTTAGGTAATTGAAAGTGGCTGCAAAGCTCGATAACTTAAAAGTGAACCATCCTCAATGGCAACCACCACAACCAAGCCGGACTTGGACGTAACACCTTCGTCTGCCCAAGCTGGTGCGCCTGCCTGGCCGCGAGAGCAGAACGCCTCTGGACATTCCGATTATCCGGCGCATCGTCGGACGAAACAGGATTTCGCGGAACACGATCCCACCAAACCATCCCAACGGGACGCGCTGCAGGCCTTGCTGGCCTTCTCGGCCCTGCACGATCAGGTCCGCCGCCGAAGAGCATTAGGCGCGCGAAACAACAGTTTCGATGCAGGCGCCCCAATCGCGGAGTTTGAAAAGCCGGAGTTTGAACAAGACGAGCAATTCGTTCTCGACGAAGTCCTGCAACTGGTCGCCGAACGCGCCGTTGCGATCACTGGCGCGGATGGTCTGGCCATCGCACTTGCCGAAAACAGTGAGATTGTTTTGCGAGCGGCCGCAGGCACGATCCGGCCCGACGTAGGCGCTCGCATCGACCGCGATTCAGCGTTCTCCGGAGCCTGCTTCCGCACCGCGCAAGTCGTAAACTGCGACGACACCGAAACCGATCCCAGGGTAAACCTGCAAGCCTGCCGCAAGCTGGGAGCGCGTTCCATGGTGGCGGTCCCACTCTGCGGACGCCGGCGCGTGATCGGCCTGCTGGAAGCATTTTCCTCCTGGCCTTTCGGATTCAACGACAGCGATATTCGCAACCTGAGCCTGTTGGCCGAACTAGTGTTGGGTGCGCTAAAGCCTGAGGATGAAGACCGCTTCGCAGAGTCGGCAAAGGCCGCCGCCAGCAAGCTGGAAGCGCCTTCGGTTCCGGCGAAAGCGCACACCGCGATCCAACCGACACCGATTGTCCCCGCTGCACCGGCAGTTCCTGTTGCCCCGGTCGTTGATCAGAAAATCGTCGCTCAGAAACTCGTCGATAAAACCCTTACGGATAAGGCGATTGAGCACAAGCCGGTCGCAATGAAAGTCGATTCCGCTCCAGCGGCAGCGATTCTCAACAAAACCGCAACAGAAAAGACTTTCAAGGTCGAAACAAAAGTCGCCGCCGAACGTTCTGCTCAAGTCAAAATTGCCGTTGGTGAGCCCGAAGCGGCGGTCCGCCCGCCGGTGGCAACGATCCTGTTGGTGTGCATTGTCATCGCCGCGGCGTTTGCGGGCGGAGTGTGGTGGAAGCTGAAGACGGCGCAGTTGAGTGGCGCGATGATTCAAGCGGAGAACGTCCGCACGGACGAAATGCCGGGCAGGCAAGGCGGCGAGGAGCGCGACAAAGGTGAGCGCGGTAAAGATGAGCGCGACAAAGATGCGATGGCTGCTCCTTCGAATACTCCCGCCGCGCCTGCGAATTCAACTACCGCGCAGAACCCAACTTCCACCGCGACTTCCTCCGCAACTTCCGACTCGTTTCCCGATGGCGGCGAGCCGAACAATTCGCCGGCCACGGCGCAGGAGTTATCAAAGTTTCCGCGCGTCACCGGGGTGCGACACTGGTCGTCGCCCGACTCGAGCACGGTGGTTCTCGATCTGCAAGATCAGGTGCAGTATGAGGCGCACCGCCTGGCCGGGCCCGACCGCATCTATTTCGATTTGCGCGACACTCAACTCGCCAGCGACCTGGTTGGAAAATCGATGGACGTGGGAGAAACTCTGGTTAGCCGCATTCGCATGGCGCAGCCCGTCGCGGGCATGACGCGCGTCGTTCTGGAGACCAAGGCGAACTCGACTTTCTCCGTGAGCCTGGAGCCGAATCCCTATCGCCTTGTGGTGGAAGTGCGCAAGATTGGCGCGACCCCTAAAGCCGCGGTGAACCTGTTCCCCAACGCTTCCGCGCCAGAAAAGAAACAGCTGGCCATCGTGATTCCTCCGCCGACGAAAGAAGATTTGCAGTTGCGGGCGCGCGTTCCCAAAATGCGCATCGTCGTCGATGCCGGTCACGGTGGGTGGGACCTGGGAACAGTTGGACGTCGCGGACTGCTGGAAAAAGATCTCGTCCTCGAAATCGCGCAACGCTTGGGCAAGCTGCTCGAAAGCCGGTTGGGGATGGAAGTGATCTACACGCGGCAGGATGACAACTACATTCCTCTCGACGAGCGCGCCAGCATCGCCAATCAGGCGCAGGCCGACTTGTTCGTCTCGGTGCACGCCAATTACAGCGACCTGCCTTCGGCGCGTGGCGTGGAAACCTATTACACGAATTTCTTTTCGGCGCCGGGAACGAAAGACGTTGACACGCATGTGACGATCGGAGGCGGCGGAAAGACTCCGGTAACAACTTCCCTTTCGCCCGCCGACTTGCACGAACGCATCGAGCAATCGCGGCGTCTGGCGGCCAGCGTGCAACGGTCTTTGTATGGCACGCTTTCGATACAAAATCCCGGGCTGCGCGATCGCGGCATTAAAGAAGCCGGATTCGTCGTGCTCACCGAAAGCGCGATGCCGGGAATCCTCGCCGAAGTCTCCTTCGTCAGCAGCCCCACCGACGAACAAAAACTCCGCAGCGACGGCTACCGCGAACAGATCGCCGAAGCACTGTACAAAGGCATCGCGCGGTATGCGGCCAGTTCGCATGCGGTGAAAGTGGCGGCGAGGTAGCTGTCAGCTGTCAGCTCTCGAGCTCCCCGCGCCGACTGTGAATCTCCTCCCGGCTGAAACGTGCACCTTGCGAGTCTCCTTGCCCTGAAAGTCGTTGGAACTCTGCGATGCTGCGCTCGGCTTCATCGTGTGCGTCGAGCGCCGCTTTTAGGCAATCGCTCACCAGATCATCGAGACTCTTCCCAAGCGCTTCCGCCTTCTTCCGGGCGCGAGCCAAGAGCTCATCATCAAGGCTGAGGGTGATGTTCATTGGATTAGTATATCCGCGGGATAGAGCCTACCCCGGCTTCTCAGCGGCCTTTTCGCGCGCCGCCTCTAGCAACCAATTTCGGACGACGCCTTGCACGTTCCTCCTTACCTCTTGCCTTCGAGCTTCGTCCGCCGCGGTGTCATTTACCGCGGCGACCTGTTTCTTTGCAGCTGCGGTGTCCGCTGGCTCGGCGACAACGACACTCTTGTGCTCTACATCATCGTCGGCTTCTTCGTCGTCTTCTTCGTTGTCTTCCTGGTCGTCTTCTTCGTCGGTTTCTTCATCGCTCCCGGCCTCGGCTTCAAAATCGTCTTCAAACCACTGCGGACCGCCAATGCAGGTGCGATGCACGTCGTCGCGGTCGATCACCACGTCGGTGGCTTCGTCCGCTTCGAAGGTCGCGTTGCGCAGGTTGACGCTGGCCGTCTGCAGAGCGTAGAGCATGAGTCCAGCGGTCTTATGGTCCAGGCGCCCGGCCCCGAGCATCTGGATCACTTTCATCAGCGCCACCTGCACCGAGTTCGCGTCTTCGAGCAGCGGCAAATCGAAGAGACGCTGCGCCGAGACATCCGCCGCAATTTTCGCCTGCTCACGACGGATGCGCTCATGAAAAAAGCAGTGCCGCCTGCGCCGCAGCGCCGGAGACCCGCACTGCGTCCCATTCATCTTTACATGCTGACATCTTGGAACATCTTCCAGGCCCATATTTTTCTCACCTCATTCTTCTCGTTATTTCTTCTCGTCGTACTTCTCATCATTCTTCTTACCCCCGGACTTCACGCAGCGGAGCCAATTTCGAGGGTATCCCCCTCCCCCCCTGAATCTTGGGAATCATGGGGTTAGCACGAAATTCCCCGCAAAATCCGGATGACAAAGAAGTTAGATATCAAAATCCGTGAAACAAAGGATTTAGAGGCGGACGGTTTGGTTTCGACCAGACTGCCGCGACCTGGGCCATGATTGCGCGGATGAAATCCTCAGTCAAGGTTGGGCGTCACATGCGGGGCTGTGGAAAAGAATTTAGCCGCGGGGCATTTATTTGGTGGCAGCATCGCGCCTCCCCCTTGCGGAGGGCGCAAAGATGGGCCGACCGCAGAGTGAAGGTAGGGATGCTTCGACTCCGCGGTGAGGATCGCTTCGCGATCCCCACCGCTGCGCTCAGCATGACAACTGCCAGTGGTGTCGCCCGCTTCGTTCGGCGTCACCCTTCTTAGACGGTTTGGAAAAGCGACTAGAAGGGTTCTTCGATGTCCCCGCCGAGCGGCATTTGTTCTTCGGGTGCCGTTCTGGCTTTGGGGGCCTTCTTGAATGTCGCGTCGGCGGCGAAGCGGGGATAGTCAATTTTCTTGGCGGCTAGCAATTCCTCGATGCTGAGGATTTGGAGGCGTGGGTATTTATCGGTCAATCCTGGTGAGCGGTAGAATCCGGCCTCGGCGGCTTCTTTTTGCATCGGCTTGGTGGGTGTTTCCATTGAGATGAGAACGCCGATTTCGGCTTTCTCTCGTTCGATGACGCCGCGAAGGTCGCGGACATAGGGCGCGTGGAGCTTGCCTGCCTTGACGGACAGAATAATTTGCTTGGTCTTGGCGCCGCCTTCTCGTCGTGGAAATAGAGGCGACCGTCGATGCCCTGGTCTGCGCCCTTCTTCTGGTCAGCGGGCGCGCTCCCACCAGGCTGAGCGCCCACCATTGGAATTGATATGGATCTTCTTTGGCGAGAGCTTCTGCGCCTCTCAGGTCGACTGGTTCGCCGATCACTTCGTAGGTTGCGCGGACTGATTCACCGAAGGCGTCGTCGAGGCGCTTCTTGATGAGAGCCGATGGCGAGATGCGTGATGTCGATGCCGATCCAGCGGCGGTTGAGGCGCTGGGCGACAGAAATTGTCGTGCCGCAGCCGCAGAAGGGATCGAGAATAGTGTCGCCCTCGTTGCTGCTGCAGGAGGCAATACGTTCTAGGATGGCTTCGGGCTTTTGCGTCGGATACCCGAGTCGCTCGGAGGCGGCGGAGTTGAGCCACAGGTTCGGGT
>CAVPFI010000006.1:0-189024 GCA_963703685.1 uncultured Acidobacteriaceae bacterium
CAAATCCCCCCTTCCGCACCATGATCCGAGCGTGGGAAATCAATAACCCCCAGAACGCTAGAGATCGCAGAGAAAAGCAGAGACCTTGAGCGCTCGAACTCTCGGCTGAATACGTGAGAAAATTTTAAAACTTATGATTTATTTGGTCACTACTGTTCACATTCTGGTTTGTTTTTTTATCATCGTTGTCGTTCTGCTGCAGAGCGGCAAGAGCGGGGATATTTCCGCGGCGTTTGGCGGGCAAGGCAGCCAGACAGCGTTTGGTCCTCGGGGCGCGGCCAGCGCGCTTTCGAGGGCGACGACGTGGTCGGCCGTGGCCTTTATGATCACTTCCATCACATTGTCGCTTTATGCAGCCCGGCGCGGTGGTCCGACCTCGGTGTTGCAGGGTGTGAAATCGCAACCAGTTAAGACCCAGCCGGCGCCGCCGACGCGTCCCACGAATCCGTCTGCGCCGCAGAAGTAGGTCCCACAGTTCTGGGCGATCCCTTCTAAGTTGGTTATCGTTCCCCGCTTCCCCGGCGAGACTCTGGACTTGTCGCGCTCGCCCAGCCAAACTGCTGGCCTCGAGTAGTACGTCCCCCGTGCGGTCCTGCATAAATTACAGACTCCCCTGTAATTGTATTTGCCTTCCGAAGGATGTACCATCAATTGAGTGATTTACGAGGAGGATTACTATGTCCGATCATGACGGTAGCAGCTTTGTTTGGTTTCTGGCCGGGTTAGGTGTAGGAGCGCTCGCTGGAGTTCTTTACGCTCCGCGACCGGGCAACGAGACCCGGGATGTTCTGCGCGCTCGGGCCGAAGAAGGCCGCGAGTATGTAAAAACTCGTGCGCGAGAGGCACGAGACCAGGCGTCGCAGTGGGCCGACAAAGGCCGCGACGTAGTGAGCCAGCAGAAAGAACAGTTCCGTGCTGCCTACGAGGCGGGCAGGCAGGCTTACCAGGACGCGACGGCGGAGACGGTTGCGCCCAAGAATTTGTAGGCGTTGCTGTCCGGCTTTCCGCTAGGCCGCACTCGAATGGAATTGCTGGAGCAAGCTTATGGAAAATCTTACCCCTGTGTTTATCGCCTTGACCGGGATTGCGGTTCTATTGCAGGCAGGCGTCCTGGTCGCTATCTTTGTGGCCTTGAAGAAGACCAGCACGAAAATGGAAGCGCTCGCCGAAGAAGTGAAAACGAAAGTTCTGCCGACCATTGCGCAGGCAGAGGCGATGTTGGCGGAGATTCGTCCTAAAGCGGAGGCGATCGCCGAGCAGGTGGAGGAATCGACGGCCATGGTTCGCAATCAGATCGAACGCGTCGATGCGACGGTCAACGATGTGGTGGACCGCGCCCGCCTGCAGATCATCCGTGCGGATGAAATGTTTACTCGCACGCTGGATCGCGTGGAGCGGACTACCGACGTCGTGCACCGGACTGTGATTTCTCCGGTGCGGCAGATTTCCGGCTTGATGCAGGGAGTCACCGTGGGATTGGAGTTTTTATTCGGAGGACGTGGCCGTCGAAACGGCGGCAGCCGAGAACGTGGTCCCGTGCCCCAGGATGAGATGTTCATCTAGAAGTCCCACTGATACTATGCGTTATCTGGTTCGAGCCCGCGTCAAGCCTGGCCGTGAGACTGATCTGCTTGAGGCCATCGATCAAGAAACCCTGGGTCGAGGATCGGTCGCAGAAGGCGAGTATCTCCGAAACATGCAGGACGCGCGGCTGTGCGCAGACCAGACCGCGCGCTGGGTGGAAGTCTGCTACTGCCCCACTCCATTGCAGGAAGAACAACCCTACTGGGAAGAATATTTCGATCTGACGCGCGTGCAGGATGCGCACGACCGTCGCAAATGCCGCGACGAAAATGGGACTGAGCCGTGGGCCTGCGGTGACTGTGACTGCACAGCACGGCTGGAAGAAAAGTTGAAACGCACCGGCGAACCCTTTCTAGGCGCGCTCCGCGCAAAAAGCGATCAGCCCTCTCATAAATAACGTCACCAAGGCCTCGGCAATCTGCACTTGACGCGAGCGCGAGCTCAGCATAGGCTCGCGTGCAACATCAAAATCGCAATAGGGCCCTTTCAGACTGAGGACTTATAGGAGATCTACATGTCGAGGGCCCTGGTGCTTCTGCTGCTTTTTCTTGGAATTCCTGGCGCGCTGTTGGCTCAAGAGCAGTCGTGGTCCAACCTGAATGGCCTGAAGGCCGGCCAGGGCATCGAAGTGATCGAATCGAGCATGAAGCACCACGCCGGAGAATTTGTCTCTGTCAGTGACGAATTGCTCACCTTGAAGGAAAAGGGCTCCGAGGTCTCGATGAAACGCGAGAATGTGGCTCGCGTCTCAACATCTTCAGGGGCTAAGCGCGGCGAGCACGCCCTGATTGGCCTTGTCATCGGCGCAGCCGTTGGGGCGGGGGTCGGCGCCGCCTCGGGTTCGAACACCGGTTTCCTGGGAGGCTCTTCGCGCGGAATTACCGCTCTGGTTGGCCTGGTGATTGGCGCCCCCAGCGGGGCAGTGGTTGGCGCCGTGCTCCCTGCTCACACCACTGTATACCGCGCCCCCACTACTGCTGCCCCGCGGTAGCCCGCTGACGACTGGTTCAAACGCTACGAACTAATTAGAGCGGATAGTTGGCAGTTCGCGGCCCTGCCATTGAAGACGAGCGCCTAAAAAGGCAAGCATGAGATCGAGCGCAAGGAGTTATGGCGGGCTGCTCGCCAAGCTTGGCGCAAATTTCCCGCCATGCTCTACGCGATCCAACCACCGCCAACCACGATGTCGCCGTCATAGAAGACCGCGGCTTGTCCCGGCGTGATGGCGCGCTGCGGCTGGTCGAATGTGGCGAGAATTTCGTCGTCGCCGGTTCTCTCGATTATGGCTGCCGCAGGCTCGTGGCGATGGCGAATCTTCACGGCCACGCGCATTGGCTCGCGCAGATCGTCGACGGCAATGAGGTTTACGCGGCGAGTGCGCAGGCTGCGCGAATACAGATGGTCTTCGCTGCCCACGATTACCTGCTTGTTCGCGCCGCTGATCTGGATCACGTAGAGCGGCGAGCCGGTGGCGACGCCGAGTCCTTTGCGTTGGCCCACCGTGAAGTTGTGAACGCCGCCGTGCTCTCCGATAACTTCGCCGTTTGTGGTCACAAGATCACCGGCCGTGTCGGGCAATGCCTCGCCTTGCTCTGCAAGATACGCGTCGATGAAGCGCTTGTAGTCGCCGCCGGGGACGAAGCAAATTTCCTGTGAGTCAGGCTTCTCCGCGAGCGCGAGGCCGTGATGGCGGGCGAGTTCACGGACTTGCGGCTTGGTGATATCGCCAAGCGGAAACATCGTGCGGCGGAGCTGATCTTGCGTCAGGCCGAACAGGAAATAAGTCTGGTCTTTACTTGCGTCGGCAGGACGCTCGAGGAGCCAGCGGCCCCGGGCTTCGTTAAAGGCCACGCGGGCGTAGTGACCGGTGGCAACGCGCTCAGCCCCAATCTGCTGAGCCACAATGAGCAGCTGATCAAACTTCAAGTGATTGTTGCAGAGACTGCAGGGGATGGGCGTCCGACCCGAAACGTACTCCTCCACGAACGGACGAATCACGTCACGCTCGAAACGCTCCTCGTGATTGACCACATAATAGGGGATACCGATCTGCTGGGCCACGCGGCGGGCATCGTAAACATCGTCAAGCGAACAACAGCGTCCCTGCACAGACTCGGGCATGCCCTCGCGCCCGGACAGGCGGCGCTGGTTCCAGAGTTGCATGGTCAGGCCGATGACGTTGTGTCCGTCTGCGCGCAGCATGGCCGCGACGGTCGAAGAATCGACACCGCCTGACATAGCTACCGCAATGGTTTCGATATTCAGTTTCTAGCTCCTGGCTTCTAGCGGTTGGCTGTTGGCTCTTGGCTCTTAGCTTTAGATTCTTGAGCCATCCTGCATACTTACGGATGATGATGAAAATAGAGAAGAACCATATGGGTGATGAATCCGGCGGCGAACCAGAGTCCTGCTTCTACTATCCTTTTGAATCGCGGTGTCATATTTCGATCATCTCGCGTTCCATTCGCACTTTCGCCGGTAGCTAACAGCCAAAAGCTAAGAGCTAAGAGCCGCTTTTCTGTAGAGCGGCGACAGCTCCCGCAGACGCGCTACCACCTCGGGCACGAGGGCCAAAGCGCAATCGATATCTTCCGCGACCGTCTGCTTGCCCAGGCTGAAACGGATACTGGCGCGCGCCTGATCGGGACGCAGACCCATGGCCAGCAGCACGTGCGAGGGCTCAATGGCACCGGAAGAACAGGCCGCCCCTGTGGATACGGCGACTCCTTTCAGATCGAGAGCAATCACCATGGCCTCGCCGTCGATGTGATCGAAGCGAATGTTCGTGGTGTTGGGCACGCGCGGCGCATCGTCGCCATTCACACCCGCGTCCTCTACCTGGGCGAGGATTCCCTCCTGCAGGCGGTCGCGCATCGCGGACATCTTCTTGTCGTCCCCCCGGTCGAGCGCCTCTTTCGCCAGTTGCGCGGCCTTTCCTAGACCGACAATCCCGGGGACATTCTCCGTGCCGGCGCGGCGGGAACGCTCGTGCCGCCCACCATAAAAGAGCGGTCGAATCGGAATTCCCTTTCGCAAGTAGAGCGCTCCCACGCCCTGCGGTGCGTGAATCTTATGGCCGGAAATCGAGAGAGCATGGCACCCGATCTGTTTCACGTCAACTTTAACTTTGCCAGCCACCTGTACGGCGTCCGTATGAAAATAAGCGCCCGCTTCGGTCGCGATTTTTCCGATCTCCTCGACTGGCTGCAAGACTCCGGTCTCATTGTTCGCCATCATCACGGAGATCAACTTCGTGTTCGGACGCAGGGCGCGACGCACGTCGGCAGGATCGACCAGGCTGCGGCCGTCCACGGGCAAAACCGTCACCTCTGCGCCAATTTCTTCGAGATGCTTGCAGGCCAGCAATACCGCGTGGTGTTCAATGCTCGAGGTGATGACATGCTCACCCGCGCCAACCAGGCCTGCAATCGCAAGATTGTCGGCCTCGGTACCGCCGCTGGTGAAAATAATTTCCGAAGCAGAGGCAGCCTAGCAATGCGGCCACCGAGTCACGAGCATCCTCGACCGCGGCACGTGTGTGTTGGCCGTGATGATGGATCGACGACGCGTTGCCGAACTGGTCGCACGAAATAGGGACGCATAGCCTCGAACACTTCGGGCAGAAGCGGGGTGGTGGCGTTGTTGTCGAGGTAGATGCGATGCATACGGAACCTGCTTCCATTCTACATTGCGGAGGCGTAAAGAGCGTGGCTTGCTACGTCTTGCTTGCGGCATTTCGGGTGCTGGAAAGAAGAGACGTTGCAAGCAACGTCTCTACAGGGCTATCGCTGGTCGATGGGAATGAATGGGCTGGGGTACTCGGGTCCGAGGTAATCGGCGCGGGGGCGGATCAGGCGGTTGTCATCGAGTTGCTCGATTACGTGCGCGGCCCAGCCGCTGATACGTGAAACTGCGAAGACGGGCGTGAACAGGTCGACGTCGATGCCCAGGGTGTGATAGGTGGAAGCGGAATAGAAGTCGACGTTGGCGTTCAGCTTCTTATTGGCCTTCACGAACTCTTCTATTTTGTGCGACATCTCAAACCACTTGGATTGCCCGCTAGCTTTACCGAGATCGCGGGACATGGCGCGCAGATGCGTCGCGCGCGGATCTTCGGTGTGATAGACGCGATGGCCAAAGCCGGGCATTTTTTTCTTTTGAGCTAGCAGGTTTTTGACGTACTCGACTGGATCCGCACCGGAGGCGTCAATCTCCTTGAAGATCTGAAATGCCGCTTCGTTGGCGCCACCGTGCAGCGGCCCTTTCAGCGCGCCAATCGCCGACGTGATGGCGGAATGCATATCCGACAGAGTCGCAGCGGTAACGCGCGCGGCAAAGGTCGAGGCATTGAGTTCGTGGTCGGCGTGCAGGATCAGCGCGATGTCCAGAGCGCGCTCGGCGGTGGGCGACGGCGGCTTGCCGTTCAGCATGAGCAGGAAGTTGGCGGCATGAGAGAGCGAGCGGTCGGGCTCGACCAGCGCAAGCCCTTTGCGGAGGCGATCGTAGACGGCAACGATCATGGCGATTTGCGAGGTAATGCGAATCGCCTTGTCGACATTCGCCTTGTGGTCGTTATTCTTCTCCTCGGGATCGTAGAACGATAAGGCCGAGACCGCGGTGCGCAAAACGTCCATAGGCAATGCATGGCGCGGGGCATTGCGCAGTAAAGTGATGATCGCCGGATCCAGTTTGCGCTCTTCGGCCAGACGACCATGCAGTTCGCGAAGCTCAACGCGAGTGGGCAGTTTTCCGAACCACAGCAGGTAGCAAGTCTCTTCGAAGTTCGACTGGTCGGCCAGTTCGTGGATGTCGATGCCGCGATACGCCAGGACGCCGCGATCTCCGTCGATGTAACAAATCTTGGAAGTGGTGGCAACGACGCCCTCGAGTCCCTTGGGCGGATGATTTGTGGTCACGCTGGACATTAGGTTTCTCGCTTCGATCGCCAGACCTTCTGTTACCGGATCGCGGGTTGCTGGACCGCGCGTGTTGGACGCGGGAGGGCAACCTCTTTTTATACCTGAAACGCACCGAACTTTCCATCAGCCCTGGGCGAATTAGAAGGGAGGGAAATCAGTCAGGAAGGGCTCTAATGCTCGGCTTGCGGCATGTTCGGAGGGCCGCGAGGGGCGTAAACCGTTTTGCCACGCGTCTTTGGCGGGGGGTATAGTAAAGCGTCCTTCCGCAGATTGACGCAATTGTGTAACAGCTCTTTATTCTTCATGGAGGATCCACCAGAAATGAAACGCCTTTTCGCAGTTCTGCTTGCCTTCGCCTTCATCCTTTCGACACTGGCCAGCGCCGACGAGGGCATGTGGCTCTATAACGAACCTCCGAAGGACAAAATCAAAGCCGCATACGGCTTCGAGCTGACGCAACAATGGCTCGACCACGTTCGCCTGTCTTCGGTGCGATTCAACAACGGCGGTTCCGGCTCTTTCGTTTCGGCGGATGGACTGACCTTTACCAACCATCACGTGGGAGCGGGATGCGTCCAGCAGCTTTCGACCCAAGGGCGCGACTATATCAAGACCGGTTTTTACGCTAAGACGCAGGCAGAAGAGGCTAAGTGTCCAAACCTTGAACTCAATCAACTTGTCGGAATTGAGGACGTGACGGACAAAATCAACGCAGGAGTAAAGGCCGGGATGTCGGCGGCGGACGCCGGGCAGGCCCAGCGCGCCGCCATGTCGCAAGTTGAAAAGGATTGCGCCACCACAACTGGACTGCGCTGCGATGTGGTGATTCTTTATTCTGGGCAGGTCTATAACCTCTACAAGTATAAAAAGTACACGGACGTGCGGCTGGTGTTCGCTCCCGAATTCGACATTGCTTTCTTTGGCGGAGATCCCGATAACTTCACCTATCCGCGCTACGACCTGGATATCACCTTCTTCCGAGTCTACGAGAATGGCAAGCCGGCGCACCTTGATAATTACCTGCAGTGGTCGCGCACCGGAGTGAAGGACGGCGACCTGATTTTCGTCTCCGGGCATCCGGGAAATACCGGACGCCTGCTGACCATGGCGCAACTCGAGTTCCTGCGCGACGTGCAGTATCCGTCGGCTTTGAAACTTTCGCACGTCGTATCGCGCTGCTGCAAGACTTCAGCAAGCAGTCGGAAGAAAATGCCCGCATCGCCAAGGAAAATATTTTCGGGCTGCAGAATTCGCAGAAGGCGATCACCGGCTATCAGTCGGGCTTGCTCGACAAAAGCATCATGGACAAAAAGGCCGGGGACGAAGCGAAGCTGCGCGCCGCCTTCAAGGCCGACCCCAAGAATGCGGGCGCGCCCGACCCCTGGGAAGAAATTGCGCAGGCGATCAAGGTGCAACAGTCTATCTATCCTAATTTGACTTATCTGGAGCGCATGCGCGGGTTCTCCGGGCATCTGGCGCAGATTGCCAGAACCCTGGTGCGGGCGGCGCAGGAGAAGCCGAAACCCAATCCGGAACGGATGCGTGAATTCCGCGATTCCGCCTTGCCGTCACTCGAACAGCAGCTGTTCTCGACCGAGCCGATTTATAAGAATCTGGACACCGCTCTACTTGCCGATTCACTCAGCGAGATGCAAGATGCGCTCGGCAAAAACAATGCCGATGTGCAAAAAGTGCTGCAGGGGAAAACACCTGGGGATGCGGCGAAAGATATGATCGCCCAGACGAAACTCGACGACGTAGCAGTCCGGAAGCAGCTTTATGAAGGCGGGCAGCCAGCTATCGATGCCAGTACCGATCCGTTGATCGTGACCATGCGTGCGATCGAACCCTCGGCCCGTGCCGCCCGCAAGGAGTTTGACGATCGAGTCGATTCGGTTGTGCGCCGAGACGGTACCATCGTCGCCAAGGCCCGCTTCGCACAGAGTGGCTTTTCCCAACCGCCCGATGCGACTTTTACTCTGCGCTTGAGCTATGGCGCGGTGAAGGGTTATCAGGAAAATGGAAAGACGATTCCTTTCGAAACGAACATTGGCGGAGCCTACCAGCATGCGGCTGAACATAATAACCAGCCGCCCTACAATCTGCCTGAAAGCTGGATGAAGTCCAAATCGAATCTCGACCTGAAAACTCCGCTGAACTTTGTTTCCACCGCCGACATCATTGGAGGAAACTCCGGCTCCCCCACGGTGAACAAAGAGGGTGAGGTCGTGGGAATCATCTTCGACGGCAATATTCAATCGTTGCCGTGGAACTTCGCCTACAGCGATGTACAGGGACGCGCGGTTTCTGTCGATTCGCGCGGCATTCAGGAGGCCTTGCGCAAGATCTACGGAGCGACCGCTCTGGCGGATGAACTCATGGGCAGCAAGTCCGAAGGTGCGAAGGCGGGGAAGTAATTTCACTGACAGTGGAAATCATCAAAGCCTGCGTCTTGCGATGCAGGCCTTTTGTTCAAGCGCTGGGCATTCAGGCCGGCCAAATCGTCAGTGCCGTTTTCGTCAGGATCTGGTGTTGAACGGCCTCGCTGAGTGGAAGAGCGCGGAACTCTTGAAGATTTTTCTTGATGTCGGGCACGCCCGGCCCGGGCCAGTCCGTCCCAAATAGGGTCTTGTGCGCGATTTCTTCCAAGCGGGGAAAGTATTTCAACAGCGTCTTGGGCGGGATGCCGCTGATGTCGAGATAAACATTGGGATGGCGTCGCACCAGAAAAAATGCGGTCTGCATCCACAGCGGGCGTCCGCCATGGGCCAGCAGGATCTTCAGTTTGGGGAAATCGACCGCAACGTCATCGACGTAGATGGGATCGCCATACTTGTTGCGCGCGCCGGGAAAAATCGAAGTTCCGGTGTGGAACATGACCGGCACGCCATTGGCTTCAGCCGCGCGATAGATGATCTCGAGTTCCTTTACTCCGCTGAGGTAGTCGTTGGGAAACAGCAATTGGTGCGGCGGGTGGATCTTAATCATCTGCAGCCCTAACCGCAGAATGTGTTCCACATCGGCCAGGACGTTCGTGGTATGCCGTGGATGCAGGCTGCCGCAGGAGAGCAGGCGCTTGGGATTTTCTTTTACATAGTCGGCGACGAATTGATTCACTCCATTGGTGAACCCAATAACTTCCGGGGCAACGTAGTTGATGAGCATGGCGCGGTCGATGCCGCTGCTGTCGAGAAACTTCAGGAAGGCCTTGGGCGAGCGGCAGAACTCGACGATCTGGTCGAAGTCAGGCCGCTTCTTTTTCATCACCTCCAGCGCCTGGGGCTTGAACATTTCGACAGGCTGGATGTGGATGTGGCAGTCGGTGATCATTCCGTGAGTATGGATTCAAAGGTGTCGAACGGTCGTCAGAAGAATATCAGAGCAATTAATTCGCCGCCGCCAGCACAGCCTGCTTGGTGAAGACGCGAATCATTTCGCGGCGGTATTCCGGCGTCAATGCGGAAGTGGTGAGCGGTTTGGCAGTTTTTGCGGCCAGATCGCCAACGGCCTCCGCCAATGCCTCATCGGGAACCTTGCCCGCGAGCAATTCGCCGACACCTTTTACCAGCAGGGGCGCGGGATTTACAGCCGTAATGCCGATGCGGGCATCGATCACGTGACCGTCGGATCGCTTCATCATAACTGCGACTGCGGCCAGGGGATAATCGATCGATCCGCGCACTCTCAGTTTGCGATAGACGCCACGGTAGCCTGCCACCGAAGCCGGCAGGAAAACGCGCGTGACCAATTCGTTGGGCTGCAGTTTGCGGTAGTCTTCCCCAAGCCCGGTGTAGAACTCGCGTAGAGGAACACGGCGCGTTCCATCAGCGCTGGCAATTTCGATTTCCGCGTTGAGGCAAAGCAATGCCGGCGGTGTGTCTCCGGAAAATACCGCCCAACACTTCGTGCCACCAGGCGCTACATGGCAAAGATCGCCATCTTTCTTGATACAGAATCCACAGCCCTTGCGCCAGGTAAGCGACTGGTTGTACCACAAGCAACGGGTGTCTAGGCAGATGTTCCCGCCGATTGTCCCCATGTTACGCAGTACCGGCGAGGCGACGGTAGTGGCGGCTTCGGTTAGCACCGCATAATGCTGGCGCAGAAAATCGGAACGCTCAATCGCGCGGAGAGTAGTCAAGGCGCCGATCTCGACGCCACCGTCGGGCTGCGGCCTGATGCCGCGCATTGTGGAGATTCCGCGAAGGTCGAGAACGTACTCCGGCTCGAACAGCTTTTGCCGCATGGAAGGAATCAGATCCGTGCCGCCGGCGATGACGCGAAGTTTGGGGGGCGGCGCTGGCGAGTCGCCCGCGCCCACACTAGCGGAGTACCTGTCCAGATGCTCAACGGCTTCATCGACGGACTTGGGCCGCAGAAGTTTGAATTGCGGCAGGCTCAATCCGCGCCTCCTGCAAGGGATGGCGATTGGCGTCGAGAGGGATCGGCCGCGTGCCGCTCCGGTCCTTTACCGTTGAAGCAAAGCGATCCACCATGTTCGCGGAAGTGTGTGGGCGAAGTCGGATCTATGCCTTCAGTCAGGTTTAATGTTTTTGCGTTCTTTTTCGCGCGCAGAGCCGCCAGAACTCTCTCCGGTGTAAATGGCGACTCGTGCAAGCGCACGCCGACCGCATCGTAGATTGCGTTCGCAATTGCGGGAATGGTTGCCGCCAGCGATCCTTCGCTGCACTCCTTCGCGCCAAATGGACCTTCGGGATCAATGCTCTCGACGATGATGGGTTCGATCTCGGGCGACTCGACCGAGGACGGGCTGCGATACTCGAGCAACCCGGCGTTCATCAGCATGCCGTCCTTCCAGACCATTTCTTCGGTCAGCGCTTGCCCCATCCCCATCCAGACCGAGCCGATGATCTGACCCTCCACGGAAACAGGATTCAGGGCGCGTCCGCAATCGTGCGCTGCCCAAACTTTGTGCACGACTACTTCGCCGGTTTCTTCATCGACACTAACCTCGGCAACCTGCGCGGAATACGAGTACGCCGGCGATGGCCCCACGCCTGCGCCTTTGTGCTTGCCGCCACGAGCCTCGGGCGGAGGAGAATAAGAACCAGTGCCTGTCAGGGCTCCATGAAAGTCGATGGCAGCGACGACTGCCTCTTCGAAGGTCATCCAATCTTTCGGGCCTTCTTCCTTCCGCTTTTGCTGCAACGACTCCCGCAGAATCTGGCCATCTACGTGTCCACTGACAGATGCTTCGTGTCGTGTGGGGCGGACACTTTTGTCCGCCGAACCTGCCAGTGACGATGCCACCGCACCCTGTCTGAAAATCCGATCATTCCGAAAGATCAGATCTTCCGCTCCACACTCCATCTTCTTCGCCGCCGCGGCAGCGATCAGCTTCTTCACTTCCTCAGCCGCTCGCAATGTTGCATTTCCCGCCATGAAGGTCACGCGGCTCGAGTAGGAGCCAATATCAATCGGCGTCAGGTCGGTATCGGCGGCAATCACTCGCACGCGAGGCAGCGAACATCCCAACACTTCGGCCGCGATCTGCGCGGTCATCGTGTCCGATCCCTGACCGATTTCCGACGCACCGGTATATACCACAACGCCGCCGTCACGATCGATTTTGATATTCACGGTCGAGTGCGGCATGTCGGAGCGAATAATCGAGTTGGCCGCGCCGCTAACATAATGGCTGCATGCGATTCCCAGCCCGCGCCCCCTGGGGAGTTTGCCTTTACGCCGCTTCCAGCCGGACCGCTCTACTGTCTTCTCGATGCATTCCGGCAATCCATAACTTTGCACGCGCAGACCATTCACCGTGATGCAAGGCGGCTGCAGCAGATTACGCTGACGAATTTCGGCGGGGTCCATTCCGATTTTCACCGCCAGCTCATCGAGCTGCGATTCGAAGGCGAAGCGCACGTTCACCGTGCCGTGTCCGCGCATGGCCCCGCACGCAGGCTTATTGGTCAGCACCCGGTATCCGTCGTACTGAATGTTTGGAATGTCGTAGAGCGCGCCTAGCAGCGCGCCGGAATAAAGAATCGTGACCACGCCGTAAGAGCAGTAGGCGCCGCCGTCCTGCACCACGCGGGCTTTCACAGCGGTGATCCGTCCGTCCTTTTTCACGCCAGTCTTGAGGTCGATGATTGTCCGCGGCCGGCCGCGATGCGCCCAGAACACTTCTTCGCGTGTGTATGTGATCTTGACGGGAGCCTGAGCCTTCCGCGCCGCAACCGCTGCGATAATCTCCAGCGGAATCACTTCGCTCTTACCACCGAATCCCCCGCCCACGAGCGGCTTGATCACCCGAATCTGCGACATCGGCATTTCGAGTACTAGTGAGAGCTTATGCTGCAGATAGTAGGGAACCTGAGTCGAAGACCAGACGGTCAGGCGTCCGGACTTGCCGGTGTGCGGATCAATCTCGAATGATGCGAGCGTGGAATGCGGCTCCATCGCAGCGTGGGTAACTTCGTTCGCGATAAACCGCGCCTCGGCCACTTGGTCGGCTTCGGCAAACCCCTTATCAGGGTCGCCGAAGACGTGGTGGTAATCCTTTTCCAAATTGCCCGGCTTCGAATCGTGGATGAGATTGGACTGCGCTTTCATCGATTCTTCGGGATCGAAGTAAGCGGGCAGCACCTCATACTCGACGTCGATCCATTCAAGCGCTTTTTCGGCGATCACTTCAGAAACTGCAACCACACAAGCCACGTTGTCGCCGACGTATCGCACCTTGTCGAGAGCCAGCGCGTGCTCGTCGTGACCAACCGGCAGAATGCCGTAGGGGTTCGGCGCGTCTTTGCCGACCACAACGGCGATAACACCTTCGCACTTCTCGGCGCGACTGGTATCGATTCTCTTGATGCCCGCGTGCGGATACGGTGAATGTAGAATCTTACCGATCAGCATGCCGGGGACGCTGAGGTCGTCCGTGTACTTGCCCGCGCCAGTGGTCTTCTGCGCGGCGTCAACCATCGCCGTGGGCTTGCCGATAATGGAGAAATCAGACATAGGTAAGCATGTGGGACAGCCGTGCTCGCAAGGTGGAACTCAGGGCCCGCGCCCAATCTTTACAACGCGAGTGACGAAAGTCAGGGTGACATTACCGACCTTCCCAGTCACCTCCCAACATCCCGTGGTCGGAAAAATAATATATGTAGGCACCATTTCGTACCCGTCAGAGTCGGCAACGTCCGCTCGTAACGGTGGGGCACGGCCATCGAGTCTTCGCCCAGTTATTGTTAAATTACCTTCTTTCTCTTTCCACCAGGGCCACTTCATCTTTAGTGAACCGTCTGGCAGAACGAATCCTGCGCCGCCCGGACGGAACTCTAGTGTGCTGTAAAGAATGGTCGACAGAGCCCTGGTGCCGTAGCGATTCGGGCCTGCGGGCTCACCGGCAGGTGTGTATCCGTTGCCTTTAGTCACTGGACAGGACGTGGGAGCATGCTTCGAGGCGGACACAGTTGCCACTGACAAGAGTGACAGCGTAAATAGTGCTACTCGTGAAACCATTGAAAGTCGCAATATTAACGTCCTCCTCACTAACTCCTTGCAGCAATGGCGGCCGCCATTCCCTTCTGCTCGGCTTCAATCGTCGCCCGAATCGCTTCATACATCTGGCTATAGCCGGTACAGCGGCAGAGATTACTGCTTAGCGCGGCGCGAACATCGGCATCAGAGGGATCCGGGTTTTCCGCGAGCAACGATTTCACCGTCATCATGAACCCCGGCGTGCAGAAGCCGCATTGCGCGCCGCCCCAGTCGCCGTACGCCTTCTGGATCGCCGCGAGGGCACCGTGCTGGCTCACACCCTCGACGGTCGTGATCTCTTGTCCCTCACAACTGGCTGCGAGCAGCGTGCAGGACATCATCGCAACACCATCCAGCAAGACCGTACATGCCCCGCAGGAGGAATCATCGCAGCCACGCTTTGAGCCGGTGAGGTTCAACTCCTGCCGCAGCACGTCGAGCAGAAGAGCGCTGGGCTCGATGGCAAGCTCGTAGGGACGGCCGTTGACCCGCAGTTCGATGAGTTCTTTTTTCATAGAAACAGCTTCCAGCGCCTAGCTGCTAGCTTCTCGCAAAGACTTGTGCGCTTTGGCTCCTAGCTAGCAGCTCTCTTTCAGTACGCCGGCACTCTTCCATCCACGCGTTTCGACCACGCATCGATGCCGCCGCGCATAGATTGCGCTTTCTCAAATCCTTGCTGACGCAACCATACCGTCACATTCATCGAGCGAACTCCATGATGGCAAACGACCACTATATGATCCTCCGGATCGAGTTCCTGGTGCGCGCGCGAAGGTACGTCTCCCATGGGAATCAGCTTCGCGCCATCGATTCGGGCAGTTTCAAACTCCCAGGGTTCGCGAACATCGAGTAAGGTGAAACGCTCGCTTGCCTCGAGCTTGCTCTTGACTTCTTCGGGAGTGATTTCGTATTCCATCGATCGCGGGTGCGAAAAGCTACTTCCCAGTCCACATCGGTTCGCGCTTGTCCATGAAGGCGCGGATTCCCTCTTGCGCGTCTGACGTCTTCATCAGCTCGTCCAAATAAATCCGTTCGGCCCGAGCCAGACCCTTGTCGAAATGCATGGAATCCCAGGCGCAGGAGGCCTTCTTGGCCAATGCCAGAGCCGTCGGACTAAGCCTGCGCAGCTGTCCAATGCATTCCTCCACGACCGCGGGGAGTTGATGGTCAGAGCAAGCACGGTTGGCCAGACCGATCTCCGCCGCCTCTTTGCCGGTGATCGGCCGCCCCGTCAGAATCAACTCCGCTGCGCGCTTCTGTCCCACAAGCGCCGCTAGCGCAGTGCAAGCTACCGGCGGATAGCAGCCCAGCTTAATCTCCGGAAAAGCCCACTGCGCCGATTCCGCGGTGTACACGAGGTCGCAGACCATGGCCAACTCGGCGCCGCCGCCCAGGCAATGCCCATGCACAGCGGCAACCGTGACTTTTTTCGTCGCTACGAGCGCGCGGATTACGGCATGAAACCTGGTCAACATCTCGTTAACTTTGTCGGGAGTGTGAGCGGCGACGTCGACGCCCGCGGAGAATGCTTTTCCGTCGCCGCTAACTACGATGACGGAAACATCCTGGCGCGCCTCAATTTCCGCCAGAGAATGCGCCAACTCTTCCATCATGGGAATGTCGATTACATTCAACGGCGGATGACGTAGCACGATGCGCGCAACTGGCGCGGCACAATCGATTGCCAGACGGGAGGAAGATGTCTCTGCAGTCCGCATGTATCCGGCTTTCCTACCCTCAGCGGCTAAGCCGCACTGAATTTTCTTTTAGCGGCATGGCTGAAGCCGTGCCCTTCCCCAACGCTGCCATTACCGCCGGCCCTACTGCCGACTCCTGAAAACAGCCTTACAGGTTGATCGCCGACTTTCGTACTTCTCCAATGGTCGAGAGCGGATCGCGCGCGCCTGTCTTCTCCGCGATCCATTTCTTTTCGTTGTTGATGATGTCGAGGAGAAGCTTCTTGTCTTCGGCCGATGGCATGTACTCTTTTAGGTGCTCTTCATAGACGCGATCGTCCAGCGGTTCCCCGGTCTCTGCGTGGAATTTCTGGCCAGCCCATTTCCCAATGGCGCGATTGAACTTAATATGGGGTGCATAAAGCTTCGGCTCGCCTGCTTTGAGCGAGTTGTTGAAACGCTCGATCAAACCCGCCACTTCGTCGCGATAGAGAGTTCGGTTGTAATCATTGAGGTCGTCGAGGTCGGGAGCCTTGTCATTCTTCGGCTCATCGTATCGGCCCTTGACGCCCCACACATACGCCCAATGCGCCGATGAAGAATGATCGGTGCCGAAGAGATCGTAGGAACTCGAAATCCATTTGTTAAGATATTTCTGAATCAACCAGCTGGGAATCACGCCCGCTTCCACGATGCGGCGCAATCCGTCGTTGCCCGTGCCCATGTGGAAGGCTTCTTCGCGCAGCATGTACGACATCGACCGTCCCAGTGGAGCGAATGCGGAATACTTCAGCATCTGCAACTGGAACTTGCCGTCGCGATCGACGAAGTCGGTATAGGTAAAAAAGTCCATCCAGTTGTCGACGTCGACGTTGAAAGCGCCCAGCAGACGTTTGTTTTCGAACGCGCGACGCTCCAGCATTTTTTGCGCCTCGACCTTCCCGGAATATCCGAAGTGGTCAACCAGCAGCGCGCACATCTGCCAACCGTGGCGCATTTCTTCGATCATCACCCGCGTGATGGCGCGCCGATCCCACTCAGTGGGCGCGTTCTCCAGCAGGTTGCGTTGCTGCTCGACGCTGGCAAACTCGGTATCGCCCTGGTAGACGATCATGTTCATGAGGGCATCGCGCATCTGCTGCGTAGGAATCTGGCGCAGGTTCTCCCACTTGCGGCGGCCCTTGTACGAACCGAACTCGATTTCTTCCGTATCGATGGCGCCATACAACGTGTCGAAGTGGAAGGCATCGATGTCATCGGAACGGACGCCAATATCTTTGCGCCAATCATTGAACAAACCGATCCAATCGCTGAAGGTTCCGATTTTCGCTACTTTTCCAGGCATGTTGGCCTCTACTTCTCCCTGTTATTTCGCCTTGAACTGCGCCGGCCGCTTCTCCACGTACGCCGCCAGGCCTTCCTTCGCATCTTCGCTCTGAAAGAGCAACTGCTGGTTCTCGCGCTCGACCGCGAGAGCCGACTCCATCGGGATTTCCCAGCCCGTCTGCACCGCCCGCTTAATGCGTCCCACGGCCTTCGAAGCCTTGTTAGGCGGGCAGAATTGCTTGGCATACTCCATGATGTTTTCCATGAAGCCGTCGCGCTCGAAAATGTCGTTGATGATGCCGAGCTCTTGCGCCTCTTCAAATGAAAATGTATTGCCCGTCACCATCAGTTCGATCGCCTTGCTCTTGCCCACCATGCGCGACAGCCGCTGCGTGCCACCGGTACCGGGAAGCACCCCGAGATTCACTTCGGGCAAGCCGATCTTGCCGGCCTCCTTGCGCGCGATGCGAATGTCGGCGGCCATGGCGATTTCCAGCCCTCCGCCCACGCAATGGCCATTAATGGCCGCGATCACCAGCTTCGGCGTGTGTTCGAGGCGCAGCAGCATTTCGTTCGCATGCAGGCAAAAGTAGTACTTGAAGGTCGGATCGACCGTGGAAAGCATCTTGATGTTAGCGCCCGCGGAGAAGAACTTGTCGCCCGCGCCGGTCAGCAAGATTACATGGACATCGTTGTCCATGCGCGCCTTCAGGATCGCCTCGTCCAGCTGGCGATTCATTTCGTAGGTATAGGTATTCGCCGGTGGGTCGCACATCTCGATGATCGCAACGCCGCCATCGGTGCGGTAGTTGACGAGTTGTTTGGTGGTGTCACCGGTTGCGGGCTGCACTGTAGTCACCATCTTTGTGTCTCCTTCGATCTCGTAAAAAGCTTTGTCATTCCGATTTCCCAGTCTTGTCATTCCGAGCGAAGCGAGGAATCTGCTGTCGCCGGTGTCCAAAACATTCGCTCAGCGTCCGTCCCTACGTTTACCGCCCGCCATCACGCCACGCAAAAAAACATCGCCCATCTCGCGCGCAATTGATATCGCGTCGGCGTCGACACGCGGGTTGTGCCAGGTGTAGATCCAGTTCATCATGCCGAAGAGACTGAGCACAGCAATGCGCGTGGAAAACTGCCGCTGGCGTTCACGTTTTAAATCGTCGAGCAGCCCAACGCAAATCCGATAGTACTCGCGCTTGATAGCAGCGACTTCCGAAGCGAAGCCGTTCTTCAACACTTCGGCCTCATGTGAAAGCACTTTCATGGCGGACTGGTTGGCTAGAAAATATTCCAGATGATTAAGGATGAAAATCCGGATGCGCTCTTCCGCGTCGTCCACGCCTTGCAGCCGCTCTTTCAGCCGCTGCACGATGGTAGTGAATGTGTGCTTCTGAATCAGATAAAGCAGCCGCTCCTTGGACTCGAAATAGTAGTAAAGTCCCGCCAGCGACATGCCGCTCTCGCGCGAAAGATCGCGCATGGACGCGCCCTCATATCCCTTCTTGCAGAAAACCTCGGTGGCGTGAGCGAGAATCTCTGCCAGACGCCGGTCATAGCGCGTCGCTGGAATGGGCGTAGCGCGAGATCGCCGTGGAGTAATGCGGGCTGCACTGGAAGGGCTCGCCATAAACCGGAACGAATATATTCGAACGTTCGTTCGAACCAAGTATACCCCCGCTCGACCCGGATCACAAGCGCGCGAAACTATTGCGATTTCCGGCCCTTAGCGCCCTTAGCCGCCGCATCATAGGCCCGTCCCAGCCAGTCGAGAGCGCCGTGAAGGTCGGCGTCGGAAGCGAGTTCGAAAGAGAACCATCGCGCGCGTTCCACGTTCCCTGACCAGACTCTGATGTGGGGGTCCTTCTGCAGACCAGCCGAAACAACCGAAGAAGGAGCCTCCAATTTGAAAGCCAGAGAAGTCGCAGATTCCCAGCCGCGAGTTCGGGGCAGCGCGGCAAACATTTTGTCTCCGCGGTAGAGGGCCGTGAAACCAAAGAAGGGCCGAGTGCTTACTTTGGGCCAGCCAGCGACTTCGTCCGCCAAGGCGGCAGACCAGGCCTTCATTTGCTCAGAAACTTTCGGAAGGTTTGGAGGTGAAGATTTTGTTCGCGTCATCGCCTGTCCAGCCTTAGTTCCTGATATCCGACAGCACCCGTTCAATCTCAGCCTTTAGGTCCGACGTGAGCGGAAGGAACGGCAGTCGCGACGGGCCTCCGTAATAACCGTTAAAGTCCATGCCGTATTTCACACCTGGGACACCGAGATCGCCAGCCACGCGCTGTGCCGCCTGGGCAATGCGCTCCTGCTTTAGCCGTGCCAGATCGGCATCGCCTTCTTTCCACGCGGCGTAGATCTCGTAACAAGCAGTCGGTGCCGAGCAGGCGAACGCTAAGATCGCGCCCACCGCGCCGGCATCGAGCGACGGCTCCAGTTTCTGCGCGGCGCCAACCAAGACCTGAAATCCAACTTCCTTCTGTCGTGTCTTCATTTTCCCCACGACCGTGACAGCCGACGATGAAGGCTTCACTGGAGACGGATCCGCGTTCCCAGGGTGCCCCATGTCTCGCTCTTTTGCGAGACGTGGGGAAGTTTCCACGCTCCCCGACAACATTCCCACCGTGACCAGTTCCCTACTCTCAGCGGCGGCTCCGGCGCTCGCGGCCGCCAGCATCCGCGGCGTGACCGCATCAAACGTTTCCGTGACTGTCACGCTGCGCTTGACGTGACGTGTACCCTCCACCATCAACCGCACTTTTTCCACGTCGCCACTCGACTCCTTGATGCCGATCAGATTCGGATGTTCGGCCAATTCGATCGCCACTTCGGCTGGCATGTCGTATCCAGTGGCCTGGGGGAAGTTGTAGATGATCACCGGCAGCGGCGACCGATCGGCGACGGTGCGATAGAAGGCCAGGATGTTGGCCGTCTGCATTTGCTTCTTGTAATAGTGCGGCGTCCGCACCATAGCGATGTCGTAGCCGAGTTCCGCGGCATATTCGGTGAGGCGCAGCGTCTCGATGGCCGATTCGATGCCCGTACCCGCAACCAGCACTTTGCTGGGCGCGGCGGCGGCGCGCGCAGCCTTGAACACGTCGCGCCGTTCCTGATCGGAGAGCATGATCGCCTCGCCGGTTGAGCCGAGCACCACGATGCCAGCGACGGGCGTTCGCGAATAGCGCTCCACGTTCGATTCAAGCTTTTTGAAATATACGTTGCCGTCCGGGTAGAAGGGCGTGGTGATGGGAGGAAAAATACCGTGTAGCAGCATAAGGTTCACCTAAACTTCAAGCGTATCACCTCCCTCCTGGTGGCCATAAGGAAGGATCGTTACGCGTTGTTCCTGGCAGTAGACAATTCGACTAGGATCGAGACCGCATGAGCGTGGACCAGCACATCCATATCGAAAACAGTTCCGCTGCCGCCATACAGGACACCAGATAAACGCGAACGCCTTTCTTAGACAGGATCGATGGCATAAGAATCGCGAACGCAAAAACCAGAGGGGCAGGCAGAAATACGACGGCAAGAGGTTGCAACTCGGTCGTTGCCAAGCTGAAAACCAGTAGGGCGGACAGCAACAGACCGAGAATCGCAATGCCGGAACTTCGCCCGCGTGTTAGTGGCGTTGATGGCTTTATCAGAGCGTAAGCACAAGCGATGGGCGCAACAATAAGCACACCTGCCCATAACAAGGCATAGATGGTTACAAAGCTAGACATGCGAGTTAAAAGCAACTTCTCGTAACTATCGAGTCAGACCTGCACGTTCCGCGTGCAAATGCTGTAGCGCTTTCACGTTCACTTCCCCACGCTGTAACGCCGCGATCCCTTCAGCCGCGGCCCGTGCCGCCGCCAGCGTCGTGATGGTAGGGATGCGAGCGGTCACTGCCGCACGGCGAATTGCCTTCTCGTCGAACCAGGGCTCTAGTCCCGTGGGTGTATTCACGATGAGTTGAATGCGCTGGCCTTTGATGAAGTCGACGACGTTGGGCCGTCCTTCCTTCACCTTGTAGACGCGCTCCACGTTCATACCGGCGGTTTCGATCACGTCGGCGGTTCCGGCCGTGGCCACGAGTTTGAATCCCATGTCGACAAACTTGCGGGCAACCTGCGCCACGTGCCGCTTGTCATGATCTGTAACGCTGATGAAGATGGCGCCCTGCGTGGGCAACTTCTGGCCTGCGGCAAGCTGCGCCTTGGCGAATGCTTCGCCGAAATTGTCGGCCACGCCCATGACTTCGCCGGTTGATTTCATCTCGGGGCCAAGGACAGTATCGACGCCGGGAAATTTATTCCAGGGGAATACGGGAGACTTCACGTAGTAGTGGCTCCCGGTATCGAGATCTGCACGGCGCTCGACAAATTCCGGCAAAAACTCCCGCAGTTTGCGGCCCGTCATGAGCCGCGCCGCAATTTTCGCGAGAGGAACGCCCGTTGCTTTGGAAACAAAAGGCACGGTCCGCGAGGCGCGCGGATTCACTTCGAGTACGTAGACCTTATCTCCATCACCGTCAGTCCCACCGCCATCTCCGCGCGGGATAGCGAACTGAATATTCATTAGCCCCACAACTTTCAGGGCGCGCGCCAGCTTGAAAGTGTATTCGCGCATGCGTTCAAGCAGATGTTGCGGAATATCGACCGCGGGCAGCACGCACGACGAATCGCCGGAGTGAATGCCGGCCTCTTCGATGTGCTGCATGATGCCGCCGATCACTACGTCCTCGCCGTCGGAGAGAGCGTCGACGTCGACTTCGATCGCGTCTTCCAGAAAATGATCGATCAACACAGGACGGTCGTGAGAATACTCAACCGCCTCTTTCATGTAGCGAACGATCGACTCTTCGTCGTAGGCAATCACCATGGCCCGGCCGCCGAGCACATACGAAGGCCGTACCAGCACGGGATATCCGATGCGCCGCGCTCCCTCGGTGGCTTCCTCGATGGAAGTGGCCATTGCACCGGGCGCCTGCGGAATCTGCAATTCTTCCAGCAGTTTGTTGAAGTGCTTGCGGTCTTCCGCCAGATCAATCGACTCGGGCGACGTGCCGATGATCTTGACGCCCGCGGCTTTCAGGGGCAACGCGAGATTGAGGGGAGTCTGCCCGCCAAATTGCACGATCACGCCCACCGGCGCGCCCTTTGAAGTCTCGTGCTGATAGATCGACCAAACATCTTCAAAGGTCAGCGGTTCGAAGTAGAGGCGGTCGCTGGTGTCGTAGTCGGTCGAGACGGTTTCCGGATTGCAGTTGATCATGATCGTCTCGTAGCCGTCATCGCGCAGCGCGAATGAGGCATGGCAGCAGCAGTAATCGAACTCAATTCCCTGCCCGATGCGATTGGGCCCGCTGCCGAGAATGATGACTTTCTTTTTGTCAGTCGGAGCCGCCTCATCTTCATCTTCGTAGGTCGAATAGAGGTAGGGCGTGAAGCTCTCGAACTCAGCGGCGCAGGTGTCCACGCGTTTGTAGACCGGCATCACGCCATGTTTCTTGCGCAGGTGCCGGATCTTTTCCTGACCTTCTAGGCGCCATACCTGGGCGAGGCGTCCATCGGAGAATCCCATGCGCTTCGAATCGCGCAGCACCTCAGTGGGGATCGACTCGATGGGATGCTTTTCCAGTTCCAGTTGCTGGTCGTTGATTTCCTTCAACTGATAAAGAAACCACGGATCCATCGAAGTCATCTTTGCAACCTGCTTCACCGTGTGTCCCTGGCGCAGCGCGTACTGCACATACGCCAGCCGCTCGGGGTGCGGCGTCACCAGCCGCTTGGTCAGAATTTTCGGTTCGATCTTTTCGCCGCCCACGCGCTTGCCGGTATCGAGCGAGCGGATGCCTTTCATGAGCGCTTCCTTGAATGTGCGCCCGATGGCCATAACTTCGCCGACCGACTTCATCTGCGGGCCCAGCGTGTCGTCGGCGCCGGGAAATTTCTCGAACTGCCACTTCGGAATCTTCACGACAACATAATCGAGCGTCGGCTCGAAACATGCCGGAGTCTTGCGCGTGATGTCGTTGGGGATTTCATCGAGCGTGTAGCCCACGGCCAGTTTCGCGGCAATCTTCGCGATCGGGAAACCTGTTGCTTTTGATGCCAATGCTGAAGACCGCGAGACCCGCGGGTTCATCTCGATCACCACCATCCGCCCGGTTTCGGGATTCACGCCGAACTGAATGTTCGATCCGCCGGTGTCCACTCCGATTTCGCGGATCACGGCGATCGATGCATCGCGCATGGCCTGGTACTCGCGGTCGGTGAGCGTCTGCGCCGGCGCCACGGTGATTGAATCGCCAGTGTGGACGCCCATGGGATCGAAGTTCTCGATCGAGCAGATGATGATGACGTTGTCCTGGGTGTCCCGCATCACCTCGAGTTCGAATTCCTTCCACCCCAGCACCGACTCTTCGATCAGAGCTTCATGCACGGGAGAGAAATCGAGGCCGCGGCTGAGAACTTCCAGCATTTCTTCGCGATTGTAGGCTATACCACCGCCCGAACCGCCCAGCGTGAACGATGGCCGGATGATTACTGGAAATCCGATCTTGCCCGCGAACTCGATGCCATCCTTCGTGTTGTTTACCAGCGCCGACTTGGGCACGTCGAGCCCGATGCGTTGCATCGCATCCTTGAAGAATAGGCGGTCTTCCGCTTTCTTGATGGCCGCTACGTTAGCACCGATTAGAAACGCGTTGTACTTTTCCAGCACACCGCCGTCAGAAAGTTCGATCGCCAGATTCAGCGCGGTCTGTCCGCCGACAGTGGGAAGCACCGCAAAGCCCGCGCCCGGTGACATCTCCCGCTCCATACGGATGATCTCTTCCAGATACTCCAGCGTGAGCGGCTCAATATAAGTGCGGTCGGCCGACTCCGGATCGGTCATGATCGTGGCCGGATTCGAATTCGCCAGGATTACTTCATAGCCCTCCGCCTTGAGCGCCTTGCAAGCCTGCGTGCCAGAGTAATCAAATTCCGCCGACTGCCCGATGATGATGGGGCCGGAGCCGAGAATCAGAATCTTTTGAATGTCAGTACGTTTGGGCATTTAATCTTTGCTGCACCAATTAATTTCCAAATTTTGGGTGGTACCCCTTCTTGCTAACTGCCGCCCCGCAGGTCTTCATGGAGAGTTGGACCGCCAGTGGTTGTTTACAAGTCTTACGCGCCTGAAAACTCGTAACTTTGACTGGCCAGAAGATGTGCCAACCCTCCGATGCTGTGGTCAGGTCGTATTCGCCCTTAGGCACGGGAGCGAACATGAAATTGCCCTTCGCATCGGCATGCGCTTCAGCAGCGACGCGATCGTTGCTCACAAGTTGCAGTTCCACGTCGGCCACAAACCCGCCGGAGGGATCGAGTACGCGGCCACAAACAACCGCTGCTGGCACTGGGGTCTTAGGCGCCAGGCACGTATCAGCGCCAAGCGGCGCCACAAGAAAAACTGCGGTCAGCACGAGCGGTGCGACTCTCACCCCTTCCACTCCTCCATCATTTTCGTAAATTCCTTAAACAGATAATGCGAATCATGCGGCCCCGGCGCAGCCTCCGGATGATACTGCACCGTGAACAGCGGCAGATTCCGGTGCCGCAGGCCTTCGAGCGTCTGATCATTCAAGTCGACATGCGTTAACTCGACTTCACTCTCAGCCAACGAGTCAGGATCGACGGCGAAGTTATGGTTGTGCGCCGTGATCTCGATCTTCCCGGTCTTCAATTGTTTCACTGGATGGTTTCCGCCGTGGTGCCCGAACTTCAGCTTGAACGTTTTGCCGCCGAGAGCAATCCCGACAAGTTGATGCCCCAGGCAGATGCCGAAAATCGGCTGCCGCCCCATGAGCCTGCGGATCGAATCCACTGCATAAGTGCAGGGCTCGGGATCCCCGGGACCATTCGAGAGAAAAACTCCGTCCGGCTTCAGGGCGAGCACATCCTCCGCCGGAGTCTGCGCCGGGACCACCGTCACCTTGCAGCCCTCGCCGCGCAGTTTGCGCAAAATATTCTGCTTGATGCCGAAGTCGTAAGCGACGACGTGAAATCGCGGCGGCTCATCTTTCACTCCGACCACGGCGACCGGCTCGTGCGAGCGTTCCCCCACTTCCCACACATATGGTCGTTTAGTGCTGACTTCTTTGGCCAGATCCATTCCGTCCATCTTGGGGATGGACCGCGCCTTAGCTACCAGTTTGTCCGCATCGCTGCCAATCGTCGAGACCACGCCGCGCATCACCCCGTGATCGCGCAGATGGCGTACCAGCGCCCGGGTATCGATGTCGGAAAGCACGGGCACTTTGAACTGCTCCAGATATTCTTCGGCCACCTGCTGCGAGCGCCAGTTCGAGCTGACGCGCGAAAATTCCCGGACAATGAGCCCTTCGATCCAGGGACGCGTGGCTTCGTTGTCTTCCTGGTTGGTGCCGTAATTGCCAATTTCCGGGTTGGTCAGAACGACGATCTGCCCTGAGTAGGAGGGATCGGTGAAAATTTCCTGGTAGCCAGTGATGGAAGTATTAAAAACGACTTCGCCGTAACATTCGCCTTTGGCGCCGTAGCCTTTGCCTCGGAAGACTCGCCCGTCTTCCAGCGCAAGGATAGCCTGCATTCTCGCTCCGGTGAGTGGATTTTCAGAATCTTATCAGGGAATGCCGCAGCGGCCAAGAGCGGAACGCAGAATCCAGAAACAAATTATTTGCTCTGAGCAATCGCCGCCCTTCCGTCAGGCGCTTCTATCTCAACGCTCGCGAAACTCACGAAGAGGCAACGCGTGCGTGGGCCGCTTACCTTACCCTCCCCAGCTTATCCATCGGCCAATACCCAAACACCGCCTTGCCGTAGATGAAGCTCTGATGAACCGGACCGAAATCGCGGCTGTCGTTCGACATGGACCGATGGTCGCCCAGCACAAAGAACGAATTCGCCGGAACCGTGGTATCGGGATAGGAGCGGGAATCAGTATAGGCAGGCGGAACGTAGTCTTCGTCGAGCTCTTGGTCGTTCACATACACCTGGCCGCCGTCGATGCGAATGCGGTCGCCCGCCATTCCAATCACGCGTTTGATATAGCTCTTCGAGGGGTCGCGCGGATAACGGAACACCACAATATCCCCGCGCTCAATGGGTTCCAGCCGATATACAAATTTATTCACGAAGATCCGCTCCTGGTCTTCGAGCGAGGGCATCATGCTGGTTCCCTCAACTTTCACGGGCTGGTAGAGGAAAATGATGATGAAGGCGGAAATAGCCAGGGAAATAATCAAATCGCGCACCCAGACACCGATTCCGGTCCCCAGGCGAGCGGGAATTATCGGTACAGGCTCCGCCGCGATTGCACCGGGCGCTGTTACCTCCGCCGAGCCGACTGGATTTGGATCTGAAAGTGTCCCTGACATGCCTTCCTATTGTATACAGAACCGGTCATGCTGGCAGTGACTTGGATGGGCGTTGCAGCTTTAGTCAGACTTGGTGCTTTCAGGCGTCCAAGTCTCCTCGGCAACGGGTTACAATAACCAAGTGCGAGGACATTTTTCATGATACGTCGCTTCTCCCAACGCAAGATCGTGTACCGTGGCTTGACTCTGATTTTTCTTTTCCTGGCAGCAACGTTCACTATGTCCGCCGAATGGGCCTCGCTGCCCGAAGACGGGGGCGTGCCCGCTTATAACGCCGGGCCACCGCCCAGGGGGACAAAGCTGCCTCCCATCCTTGCCACGTCCGAGCTCTGGGGAGCGGACGCCCAGAATGTCTACCAGCGGCACGCCTACGAACTGGCGGCGAAGATTCCCAATGTGCTGCATCAGCAGCCCTGTTATTGCTATTGCGATCGCATGGGCCACAACAGCCTGCACAGCTGTTTCGAGAGCACGCACGGCGCTCAGTGCGCGACTTGCCTGAAGGAGCTTTATTACTCCTACCAGCGACATAAGAATGGCAAGACCGCCACGCAAATCCGCGCCGGGATCGTTAAGGGAGATTGGAAACAGATCGATCTCCTCTCGGCCTCCACGATGAACTAGTATCGACTTACGGTATCAAGCAGCGACAGAAACCAGTTTGCTTCCGCTCGGTACTCCTGCTCAGTACTTGGTACTCGTAGTCAACTGGACCGCAACCCACTCTTTGAGTGATACTTTACTGCGGCTAGAATGCCAGGATTCCAAGGAGTTTCCCATTACCAAGAGCACAGGAAGAGTTTTGCACATGGCTCAGAAACCTACCGCGAAAAAGACCGTGGCGGAAGATCCGCGCTACACGCAGGCGCTGCAGAGCTACGAGTCCGGACTGCGCGCCATGCAGGAACATAAATTTGACAAGGCGAAGCCTCATTTTCAGAAGGTGATTGCCGGCCCTAGCAAGGAACTGACTGACCGGGCCAATGTTCACCTAAGCATCTGCAACCAGCACCTGGACCGGGCGGCCTCAACCCAGTTCAAGTCAGCCGAGGAGCACTTCGATTATGTCGTCTCGCTGATGAATATTGGCGATTATGTAACTGCTCGCGAACACCTCGAAAAGCTGCTCAAGCAGAATGCCAAGACCGCCTATGTGGTATACGGCCTGGCGGCGCTGGACTGTCTTACCGGGCACGTCGAGGATTCCCTGAAGCGTCTCGACGAGGCTCTTCGTTTGAATGCTCAACTCCGTTTCCAGGCGCGCAACGATTCCGACTTCCAGAATCTGGTGGAGGATCCGCGCTTCACCGAATTGCTTTATCCGGACCCCGGCGTCGAACCGGGCTCCTCGGACGACGAGCTGGGCGAAGAAGAGCCTGCCTAGACCTCATTTCCGATGGACACTAATACAGCCGAGTCTCGGCCTCCGGAGAACCCCGTGCGGCAACGCGGCCTTCGCGTTGTCGCCATTGGGGGGGGCACCGGACTTTCCACTCTGCTCAAAGGGCTCAAGCATTTCGTGCTCTGGCCTTCGGAAAGTTCAATGGAACCGGATTTTCCTTCGATCCGTGATCTGAGCGCGATCGTTACGGTCAGCGACGATGGCGGCTCCAGCGGACGCCTGCGCAAAGAACTCAATATGCTGCCGCCGGGCGACATCCGCAACTGCATTGTCGCGCTCAGCGAAGACGAAGCTCTGCTCTCCAAGCTTTTCCGTCACCGCTTCGAAAAAGGTTCGGGACTCGAGGGCCACAGCTTTGGCAATCTGTTTCTCGCGGCACTCACCTCCCTGACTTCTGACTTTTCCGAAGCCGTTCGACTTTCTTCCGAGATTCTTCTTACTCGTGGACACATCTATCCCGCAACGACGTCGAACATTGAACTCGAAGCTCTCATGGAAGACGGCACGCGGGTTCGCGGTGAAACCAGGATCACCGCCAGCAAGGGGCGCATTCGCGAACTGTTTCTGGTTCCGCCCGATGTCGGACCAATGCCGCAGACTCTTGAAGCCATCGCCAGCGCCGACTTGATCACTATCGGTCCCGGATCGCTTTTTACCAGCCTGATCCCAAACTTACTGGTGCGTGGCATCGCTAAGGCGATTGTCGAATCGCCCGCGAGCAAAGTCTACATCTGCAATCTGATGACGCAGGCCAACGAAAGCCTCGGGATGACCGCTGCCGACCATATCCGCGCCCTGAACGCCCACGCCCAAAAACAAATTTTCGATTACGCCCTGATCAACCGCACGTCCGCTTCTGAGGAACTTCAAGCGAAGTATGCGACTGAAGGAGCTTGCCAGATCGTGAACGATCTCGAAGCCATCGAAGCTCTCGGAGTGGTTCCGGTTCTCGGCGATTATCTTGAAGAAGCTGGAGTCGCGCGCCACAACACCACCCGGGTGGCGCGTGACTTGATGCACCTGGTGGCACAGCCTCCGCGACCTGCTCGCGCCAGGTAGCCGGAGTTCCGAAACACTTTTGTCACGCCGAGACATCCTCTACGTCCCGTTTGAGTGAGCACATTCCCGTGTCTTGACAATAGTCGTTGTAACGACTAGTATTACAACGTATGAAAGCCACGGATCAATCCCGCAGCAAACGCCGGCCGCATTGTCCCGAAGAGGCCGTTTTCCTGGAACTGCTGCGTACCACCGATATGCTCACCCGGAGGTTGGTCACTGTTCTTAAGGGCGACGATCTCTCGTCCAACCAGTACAATGTGCTTCGCATCCTCAGGGGATCGCCAGAGGGCCTTCCGTGCGGCGAGATTGCCAGCCGCATGATCACCCGCGATCCGGACATCACCCGTCTTCTCGATCGTCTGGAGAACCGGAACCTGATCGCACGCTGCCGTGAAACCAAAGACCGGCGAATGGTGATGGCCCGGATCACGCCCGATGGACTGAAGCTCTTGGGTCGTCTCGATGAGCCAATAGAAGAAGCCCACCGTAAGCAACTGGGCCATTTGGGACGCGAACGGCTTCGGGCGCTGACCGAACTCCTGCTCGCCGCCCGCAGTGTCGTCGCCTGATTTTTTGGGCCATATATCTGTTGCAACGATTATCGTCGTAACGCATCTAAGTTGAATTGAAAGGACAAACACCATGAGTACCCTGGCTACACCGCAAATTTCCAGCACCACCTGGAACCTCGACCCGGTTCACTCCGTCGCCGAGTTCAAGGTCAAACACATGATGATCTCTAACGTGAAGGGGCAATTCCCCAAGGTCACAGGAAAGCTGACACTAGACGAATCTGAGCTGACGAAATCGCAGGTCGAGGCTACGATTGAGGCAGCTTCGATCGAAACGCGCGATCCGCAACGCAATGCACATCTGAAGAGCGCCGATTTTCTTGACGTGGAAAAGTTCCCTACCCTATCTTTCAAGACCACGGGCATCCGGCGTCTCGGGGACGGCGAACTGGCGGTCGAAGGCGACCTGACCATTCATGGGGTTACACGCAAGGTAGTGTTCTCTGTCGAGGGCCCGACTCCGCCTGCTAAGGATCCCTGGGGCAATGCCCGAATTGCGGTCTCTGCGACCACGAAGATCAGCCGCAAAGACTTTGGCCTGACTTGGAATGCCGCGCTTGAAACCGGCGGCCTGCTCGTGGGTGACGAGGTGACCATCACTCTGGACGTTCAGTTCGTAAAGGCCGCCTAACAAATCCGCGCTGAGCTCAGAATCGCTCCTGCGCAGAAAAGAAAAGGAAGGAGGAGTTATGTCACTCCGCCCAGTAAAACAGATTATTCAACCGAAGCCCACGATTGAGGGTGCCGGCGTCAAGTTGCAACGAGCCTTCGGGTTTGGCAAGACGAAGGAGTTCGATCCCTTTCTCCTGCTGGATGATTTTCGCAACGACAACCCGAATGATTATAAGGCCGGATTCCCCTGGCATCCCCACCGTGGGATCGAGACCATCACATATGTGCTCGCCGGCTCCGTCGAACACGGCGACAGCCTGGGCAACAAAGGCAAGATGACGGATGGTGACGTGCAATGGATGACGGCCGGCAGCGGCATCCTGCACCAGGAGATGCCGAAAGGCGACACCCAAGGGCGCATGCACGGCTTCCAGTTGTGGGCGAACCTGCCCGCATCCCTGAAGATGACCGATCCCCGCTATCAGGACATTCCGGCGAGCGCGATTCCCGAGGTCACCGATGACGATGGCACCCGCGTGCGCGTGATCTGCGGCGAGTTCTGGGGAAAGAGGGGGCCGGTGGAAGGGGTGGCCGCCGATCCGCATTATCTCGACGTCTCGGTTGCCCCGGGCCAGCGAAAGCGGCTCAAGATCGAGACCACGCGCAATGCTTTCGCATACGTGTTCGCCGGCTCAGGCACCTTCCGCGACTCATCGAGTCCCCGCGCCGTTCTGACCGAGCGCGTGGAGAAGCCCGATGCGCCGCCGGTATACGACGTCGGCAATCACTCGCTGGTTCTGTTCGACCATGGCGACGAGATCACCGTCCAGGCCGGAGACGAGGGTATCCGTTTCCTGCTGGTCTCGGGCAAGCCAATCGAAGAGCCCGTGGCATGGTATGGCCCGATCGTTATGAACACGCAGGAACAGCTCCGCCAGGCAATGGCAGAACTGCAAACCGGCGACTTCATCAAACATCGTTAAATTAAACCTTTGGATCACTGCCAAAGATAGCTCCGCGAATCGTCTGCGCGGAGCTATCTTTGCTTCACCTTGTTCTGGAATGCCCCGGGCTAGCTCTCGGCGGGCGATTCCTTCGAAATGCAGGCGTAGCGTGCGATTCAACGTCGAGGATGTAGAATCGTCTTTAGATCTTAGCTTCTTTGGATCATGCGAACGGTCTTCGACATCTTCGCGCAAATCTTCCGCAATCTGTGGGCGCATAAACTGCGCTCCTTTCTTACCATGTTCGGGATTGCCTGGGGGGTGGGGTCGTTATTGCTGCTGGTGGGTGTGGGCGAAGGATTCCGCTCGGGCAACAAGCGCGAGCTGGCCGAGTTCGGCAGGAACATCATGTTTCTCTTTCCAGGGCGCGCGCCGGCGGTAAAGGGCAGCATGAACTCGGCGCGTCCCTATTTGCTCACTTATCAGGATTATGCGGATATCCGCGCGCAGGCACCGCACGTAGGCAACGCCAGCCCTATGCTTTCTCGCACCGATCTGCATCAGGTCAGTGAGTTCGCCACAGCGGGAGTCGAAATCCTGGGCGTGGAGCGTCAGCTGAATGAGATCAGTTATCTTCCCCTCAAGGAAGGACGCTGGCTCAATGAGATGGACGAAGCGCAGAGACGAAATGTGATCGTCCTGGGAAACGAACTGCTGAAAACGCTCTTCCCCGGGCGGCCAGCTGTAGGCGCGTTCGTCCTGCTGAACGGCATTCGGTTCGAAGTGATTGGCACGATGCCGCACCTGGGGCGCGGCGACAACACCTGGCTGAACATGCGCGGTTATATTCCCTTCCCGGTGATGGCGACTTATTTTCCCCTGAAGGGCGAAAATCACCAGAACTCGATTTCCTTTATCGAATATCAGCCGCGCGTTACCGCCGAGCACAAGCTGGCACAAGATGATGTCCACCGGATTGTCGCGCGCAATCACGGATTCGATGCTAGCGATGAAAACGCCTTCGACGGCTGGGATTCGATCCAGGAATCGAAAATGGTGGGAACAATTTTCGACGTCATGAATATGTTTTTGGGCGCGGTGGGAATGGTTACGCTGGCTCTGGGCGCTATCGGCGTCGTCAACATTATGCTGGTCGCCGTAAGCGAACGCACGCGCGAGATCGGATTGCGCAAGGCTTTGGGCGCGACGAATCGCAGCATTCTATTTCATTTTTTTCTGGAAGGGTTGCTACTCACACTGACCAGCGGGCTGATCGGTATGGGACTGGCGACGGCCCTAATGGGGTTGATGGGAAATGTGCAGGGGCCGGGCGGTTTTGATCCGCCCAAGTTGGTGCCGATGTCGGCTGTACTGGCGATTGGCAGCCTGACGCTGGCCGGAGTCTTCGCAGGTCTTTATCCCGCCCGCAAAGCGGCCATGCTGCAGCCGGTGGAAGCCCTCCGGCAGGAGTGATGCCAGGGTCAGAAGAGTAACGCAATATGTTCCATGATTTGCTCCAGGAAGCTTACGGCGCCATGCGGCACAATCGGCGCCGTACTGCGCTCACCATGCTGGGGATGGCCTGGGGTATCGCCACGGTAGTCATGCTGCTGGCCTACGGAGATGGTTTTGGCCGGGCCTGCGCCAATATCTTTGCCAATTTCGGCACCAAGCTCGTCATCGTAGTACCGGGCCGCACTTCCATGCAGGCTGGCGGGCAGAAGGCGGGAGCGCTTATTCGCTTCACCCAGGAAGATGTAGAGACGCTTACCACCAATCTTCCTCAAATCACTCATATCACGCCGGAAGTCAGCAAGCAGGCCAGCATTCAGTACGACACCAGGGTTTTCACATGGGGTGTCAGCGGCAATTATCCCAATGTGTTTGACGTGCGCGCCCTCAAGCTTGCGCAAGGCCGCTTCTACAACCCGGAAGACGAGATCCAGCGCGCCCATGTAGCCGTGATCGGTTCGGAGGCGAAAGAAAAACTATTTTCCGGACGCAACGCGCTGGGCGAGCACATTCGACTGGACGGTCTCAGCTTCGAGGTGATCGGTGTGCTGAGCGCCAAAATGCAGGAGGGAAATGACGATATCAATCGCGTGATCTACGTCCCCTTCACCACCATGAGCGAGTTGAAGAACACACATTACCTGGATACCATCTGGTTCACCTACCAGACGCCGGAGTACCAGAGCCTGGAACAATCCGTCCGCACCATCATGGCGACGCAGCACAAGTTCAACCAGACGGACCGCCAGGCTGTGGAAGTGTTCAACCTGATGACTCAGGTGCATCAGTTCGAGATCATCACGCTCGGATTGAAGGTGCTGATGGGCTTTATCGGAACCCTCACCCTCGGCATCGGCGGCGTCGGCCTGATGAATATCATGCTGGTGTCGGTGACCCAGCGCACGCGTGAGATTGGCGTGCAGAAGGCGCTGGGAGCGCGGCGGCGATACATCCTGATGCAATTTCTCGCCGAAGCTTTGACTATTACTTTCATCGGCGGCGTGCTGGGAGTACTGCTGGCTTATGCGGTTGCGCTTTCCGTAGGAAGGCTCACGTTGTACAGCGCGTTCGCCAAGAATGGCGAAGCTGGCGACATCCGGCTGATCATCGCTCCCGGAACACTGATCGCGTCCACACTCATTCTTGGCGCGGTGGGATTGATCAGCGGCATGGTGCCGGCCGTCCGCGCTTCGCGGCTGAATCCCATTGAGGCTTTGCGGCACGAGTAAGGGCGGTCTCTAGAGCAAACATGCCCCTTCGAAGTATTCCATCCCGAGCGCAACTCCGTCACACGGTGAGCGGACCAATTTTGTTGCCTAGTAGCCGCAAGAACGCTGTCGCGCGTCGTTCTGCGTGAAGGAGCGTCCAATGCTATTTCGTAGTGCACTGACGGTCATATGTTTGTTTCCGTGCGTCACCTGCTCTGCTCAACAGCCAGCTACCTCAGCCGGAATAAATGGAACGCCCAAACTCCACGAAGCTGGGGAAGCGTCGGCACGTCGAGGACATGGCACGATCGTGGTGATCGTAGCCGCAAAGGACGGTTACGCTCTGGCCGCTGACAGTCGACTGACCCTCAGTGACGGCAGGAACCGAGTTGTGGGGGCGAGGGACGATGGCGAAAAGCTGTTTGCAATCGGCAAATTCACCGCGTGTGTAGTCGCGGGCAACGTTAGCTCCACTGCGCAGGGAGATGGCTTCGTGCTCGAATCGTCCGTTGCAACGAGATGGCGACACACAAACCTACTCTTGGCGCGCAATGCTCAACTCGCTCAAAACATGGACGCTCACCAGTTCGCCACTTTCTTTCAAACGCGGCTCACCGTCGTATTGGGATTGCTAGATGCCGATGTCACTCTTTTGGGAAACCCGGTTTTGGCATGAGTGGAGTATCGTTTCGGCCTAACGGGGATAGGCAATGGGTAAGCTACAAGCAAAACTTCTCCGTGAATACCGACTTTGCTGGACGAAAATATTTCTCGCCTGGAGAGGTTTTACCAATATCCGAACCCGCTCTTAAGGTTGTGGCTATCGGCGCACCATCGGCAATGGTAAGACGCTCTAATAACGCTTGACGGACGAAGGGATACAATTCCCTTCACCACTACTATGATCATGCGTCGCTATTTTGAACTTAAGAAAGCGGGTCATCTGGATGAATTGACTTGGAGGCCGAGCAGTTAGCGGCGAGGTTTGGTCCAGAATACCGTGAAGTACGCTCCGGAAGCGGCCGGAGTTGGGGGGCCGAGATCTTGCAACACTTTCGAAGAGAAGCGGGGCTTCGCTGGATTGCTCGAAAGCGGAATGTTGCGCCATTGGCTCCGACGTTTAAGACCCGCTTTACAAATGCATTTGCAGTGACGGTGGCCCTCAACCTCTCGACGGCTTCGAATGTTTACGTTGCACATTTCGCAATCAGATATTCACCTTCAAAGGCGAAGCCGATTTTAGGTTGGTGCAGCCGATATTTAGGGACGATTGCAAAGTGACTTTGGATGCTGCCGCCAAGTACAAAATGCCCGAAGCTGTGGAACGAATAAGCCGAGTGATGGGGGGTAGTTGCAAAATAACTGAAGTTTCGGGTGCAGCAAGCGGGCTTGCCGATCACTCAAAATAAAGCCAACATTGCGGCACAACGTCGATAAAGAGGGATTTCACCAATTCGTCGAACATCGATCGGAACTAGTATTCTCTTTAGATGTCGTAGTACATCGCGAACTCATACGGATGCGGGCGCTGGCGGATGGCATCGACTTCCTTCGCAGCGCTTGTAGTCGACGTAGGTTCGCAGCAGCTCTTCGGTGAAGACGTCGACCTTTCAGCAGGAAGGCGTGGTCGCGCTGCAGAGCGTCGAGTGCGTCTTCGAGCGAGCCGGGCATCGACGGAATGTTCGATAGCGCTTCGGGATCCAGTTCGTAGATGTCTTTGTCCAGCGGCTGGCCGGGATCCATTTTGTTCTCGATGCCGTCGAGGCCGGCCATCAACATGGCGGCGAATGCCATGTAGGGATTGCAACTTGGGTCTGGCGGCCGGAATTCGACGCGCTTGGCTTTGGGAGCAATTGAGTACATGGGAATGCGGCAGGCGGCCGAGCGATTGCGCCGCGAATAGGCCAGATTCACCGGAGCTTCGAAACCTGGCACGAGCCGCTTGTAGGAATTGGTTGTGGGCGCGATGATCGCCGAAAGCGCTGGGCCGTGCTTGATCAAGCCGCCGACGTACCAGAGGGCGAGCTGTGACATCCCCGCGTAGCCGTCACCGGCAAACAGTGGCTCGCCGGACTTCCACAGCGACTGGTGGGTGTGCATGCCGCTGCCGTTGTCGCCAAAGATTGGTTTGGGCATGAACGTGACCGTTTTGCCGTAACGGTTAGCCACGTTCTTCGCAATGTATTTGTAGAGCAGCATCTTGTCGGCGGAGCGCACTAGCGAGTCGAATTTCAAATCAATCTCGGTCTGACCCCCGGAAGCTACCTCGTGATGGTGGCATTCCACATCTATGCCGCAGGCTTGCATAGTCAGCATCATTTCGGAGCGCAGGTCCTGGTAATGGTCGGTGGGCGGCACGGGAAAGTAACCTTCCCGATGGCGCGGACGGTATCCCAGATTGTTCTCTTCCCTACCCGAGTTCCAGCGGCCCTCTTCGGCGTCGATGTAGTAAAAACCGTACTGTTCGCGCTGATCGAAGCGCACGTTGTCGAAGATAAAAAATTCGGCCTCGGCGCCGAAGAAGGCGGTATCGGCGATGCCGGTTTCACTCAAATAGATCTCAGCCTTTCTTGCGATGTAGCGGGGATCGCGATCGTAGCGTTGCTTGGTCACGGGGTCGACCACATCGCAGACCAGCACCAGCGTCGGCACGGCGGTAAAGGGATCGAGCAAATGAAAATTGGCATCGGGCCTCAGCAGCATGTCGCTCTCGTGAACGCCGGCCCAGCCGCGGATCGACGAACCGTCGATGCCGAATCCTTCTTCAAACGAAGCCTCGGTCAACTGCCCGATCGGATAGGAAACGTGGTGCCAGAGCCCAGGAATATCGGTGAAGCGCAGGTCTAGAATCTTCGCGTCGTGCTGCTTCGCAAAATCTAAAACGGTCCTGGCGTCCGCCATCAAAACTCCTTGCGGGAAAGCTGCGGTCGAGAAATTTGGCGAACGATCACGGACAGTCCGGCTGGCGGACAGGCTGTTACAATCGGTCGCGTTGTGCAGACCGAAGAGTGTAAAGCCGCTCGTCGATGCTGGCAATTCGATTGTTCTTATAGCGGGGATAACGGGACTTTATACTGAAGTCGACGAAAAACTTGAATCACAGAGGGCACGGAGGAGCGCGGGGTAAGGCTTTTCGTTTTCTGTTCCCGTGTGAGACCCTGTGCCCTCTGTGGTTCAGGGTGTAGTGGTTGCCTGTGTTATGGATTTCGATCAGCTCGAGACGTTTCTGGAAGTGGCGCGGCACGCATCGTTTTCGCGGGCGGCGGAGAAGCGTTTTCGCACGCAGCCTGCCATTTCGTCGCAGATTCGCGGGCTGGAAGAAGAGGTCGGGGCCAAGCTGTTCGATCGGTCGGGCGGGAAAGTATCGCTCACGGCTGCCGGCAAAGCCTTTCAGAAATACGTCGAGGAAACCCTCGACGCCCGCAAGGCGATGCTTGTTTCCATTGCGGAGATGGAGCGCGTGCCCCGCGGCGAAATTATTGTCGGCGCAAATGAGGGCACATGCCTGCACATCCTGCCTTACGTTTTTGCCGACTTCAAAAAGCAGTATCCCGATGTCTCGGTCAACATCAAGCGCGCAGACTATGGCAAGATTCTCGAGTCCATCATCGACAACTCGGTCGACTTCGGAGTCATTTCCCTTCCCGTTACCGACAACCGCCTGACCGTGGTTCTCATTCATCGGGATGAGTTGATCGTGATTGCGCCGCCGCAGCATCCTCTGGGAAAGATGAAATCGGCCACCGTTGCAGACGTGGCCAAGTTTCCCCTGGTCGTCCCCAAGGCTGGGCACACGCGGGATGCCATCGAGCAGCTCTTTCACGAACGACGGCTGAAGCCGAACTTCACCATGGAACTGGATTCCAGCGAACTGCTGAAGCGCTTCGTGGCGGCCGACGTGGGCATCGGTTTCATCGCCCGGTCGAATGTGGAGGACGATGTTCGCGCCAAAGTTCTCGCCGCGGTTCCGATCGCCGACGCCCAGGTCCGCCGCGATCTGGCATTGGTCTTCCGCAAAGACAAAGCTCTCAGCCGGGCGGCCCTCGCCTTTATCGACATTGCGGTCAAGCACAAATCTACGGAAGAATTGGTGCAGACCCCAAGTCGATGATCAAGGCGATCTCCAGGCTTCTAATCCTTCTTGGCATGCTCTCCCTGCCGTGCGTAGGCCAGGCGTCCGCGCAAAAGGCGCTGTCGCAGATGCCGGCTTCCGCACGCCATTTGATCGCGATCAAAGTTACCGGAAGTAAGCGTTACTCCGAAGAAGCCATCGCGGCCGCTACCGGACTGGAGATGGGCGCTTCGGTCAACGACGACGATTTCAAAAAAGCCGCCCGACGCCTGGGCGATACCGGAGTATTCACCGACATCGCGTACAGCTTTTCTTTCTCCTCGGCAGGAACCAAGCTGGAACTGCACGTCACCGATGCGGGCAAGTTTGTCCCCGCCCGCTTTGAGGATTTCGTCTGGTTTTCCGACGCCGAACTGCGTCAGCGTATCAAGCAACATGCTCCCCTGTTTGACGGCGAACTTCCGCTCTTCGGCCGCCTGGCGGACGAAGTTTCTGATGTGCTTCAGGCCATGCTGGTCGAAAACTCGATTCCCGGACACGTCGAATATCTGCGTGTGGGCAAACAGGACGGACCGGTCGAGTCGATTAATTACCATGTAAACGACGTTCTCATTCAAATCCGAAACATCGAGTTCACCGGCGCTGCCGACGCCGATCTGCCGGCGCTCGAAGCGGCCGGGAAAAGGCTTCCGGATCGCGAATATTCCCGCAGCCGCCTCAGTCAGTTCGTCCAGCGGCAGCTTCTTCCGGTCTATTTCGAGCGCGGCTATCTGAAAGCCCAGTTCGGCGAGCCGCAAACCAAAGTCGTGAAACAGCCTGCCACCGAAAACGAAGATGGCCCCCGCAACCAGACCGTCGTCGATGTCACCTATACGGTCAATCCCGGCCCACAATACAAGCTGAAGAGCCTGGAGTGGTCGGGCAATCACGAGTTCCCCATTGAAACGCTGCAAAAGATGGTTCGCGCCGAGATCGGCCAACCGGCTAACACCATCCGCCTGGGCGATAATCTGAAAGACATCCAAAAGCTCTACGGATCCCGGGGATTTATCACTGCCACGATCAAGACCGAAGCGCAGTTTGACGATGCTTCCGGCACCGTTGCCATTCGCCTCGACGTCAACGAAGGAGCGGTCTATCACATGGGCGAACTCGAGTTCCGCGGGCTCGACAATAGCCTGACGGCGAAGCTCCGCAATGCCTGGAAGATCCGCCCCGGCGAGGTTTACGACTCGACTTACCTCAGTGAATATCTGCCCGCAGCCCACAAGCTGCTGCCGGCGACGTTGGACTGGGATGTGGCGTCGCATGTGACTGCCAATGGCCGCGACAAGACCGTCGACGTCGATCTTATCTACTCGGTAAAAGCGCCCAAATAGGACTGTCACTGCGGCGTGACTCGATTAGGGCGCTTGTTCGTTTTTTGGAACATTTTCGGACGGTTTTACAAGGGACCGCTTTTATCGCGTAACATCAGGTTTCTTGTTAGAACAAAAATTGAATCTCGCCGCCAGCCGCGGCGATCATGTGAAGTAAAGGCTTGGCCCGGGCCCTCCCCCCTTACATAACTCCGGGCAATCAAGCGGGGATGCGCGCCAGCGCTCCCCGCATTTTCTTGCTCTGCATAACTTGTAACTTCTCCCCGGTTGGGTCATTCTCTAAGGCAGAGGCTGGTCCGCCGGCGTCGCTCGGGTGCCAGCCCACAAGGAGAATCTGAGATGAATGCACGATTTCGCAAAATGGGATTCCTTCTGTTGAACGTAATTGTGATTTCAGGACTAGCCGTTTCCTCCTCATTCGCGGCTAAAGCGAAATCCTTTACTGGGAAAGTAAGCGACTCCATGTGTGGCGCCAAGCATATGGAATCAAACGACGACGCTGGCTGCACTCGCGTCTGCGTCGGCAAGGGAGCAAAGTACGCTCTCGTGTCCGGCGACAAAGTCTACACTCTCGACACCAGCGATAAAGCAGCCCTGGCGGTTCTCGACAAACAAGCCGGCGCGAACGTCACGGTCACCGGGACCGAGAAGGACAACACGATTATGGTTACAGCGAGTCACCGCCGCTCCTTAAACTCCGCCGCAAAATCGGCAGCGTTCGACATCCCGCGGGGACGCGCTCCGGCGCCGTCCCCGCAATTTTTTTGGCCTCGCCTGCAAATTCATATTTCCTTTACAAAGCATTGTGTTAGATTGTGCATTCTCAATACTCAATTTTCTTTTGGAGGATCACGAATTGGGCAAAGACATGGTTCCGAAGCGGATTTTCTTTACCAAGGGAGTGGGGAAACACCGCGAGCGGCTGACTTCGTTTGAATTGGCGTTGCGTGACGCCGGTATCGCTGCCCAGAACCTGGTTCGAGTCTCCTCCATTTTTCCTCCAAATTGCAAGCTGCTTGCCCGCAAGGAAGGCGTGAAGTATCTCCACCCCGGGGAAGTGGTGTTCGCCGTGGTAGCGGAAAACTCCACGCGCGAGCCGCACCGGCTGCTGGCTTCGTCGATCGGCGTCGCCATTCCCGCCGACCGCAATACTTATGGCTATCTCAGCGAGCACCATTCCTTTGGCGAGACCGAAGATGCCGCCGGAGAATACGCCGAGGAACTCGCCGCCGAAATGCTGGCAACGACCCTCAATGTGGAATTCGATCCCGACCGCTCCTGGGATGAGAAGAAACAGATCTATCGCCTCTCCAACAAAATCGTGCGCACCGCCAACGTCACCCAATCCGCCGTGGGCGACAAGCGCGGCCTCTGGACCACAGTGATCGCCTCGGCGGTGTTGATCTTCGACTGATCGGATCGCGTGCCTGCCAAGGTCACCGCTGCGCTCGCCGCAAGCGGCGCGACCAAGGTCACTTAGCAAGCCGATATTCAGAAACGGACGCTGATGCCGCCGTAGCAATCGTGCTGAATCGGAGGCCCGCCCTCGCGCATCTAACTACATGAAATTAATGAAGTTGATACCTGAATTTGATAACTCAAGTTGGCCATTAGGAGAACGGGCGGGAGGCCGTAGGGAGTAAAACCTTAGTAACCCTGTGTTAAGCCGAATGTAATGCTCAGTTAACATGCCTCGGTTATCATAGATTTGAGTAGGAAACAGAAAGAGGAGTAGTTGTGGACATTGAAACACGTAGAAAAAAGCAACAGGCCCTGATGGTGCAACTTGTAGAGCGAAAGGTGCGGTCCCGTGCCAAACAGCTCTATGAAACGCGCGGTCAGGAAGAGGGGCAGGCGCTGCAGGATTGGTTTCAAGCAGAGTCGGAAGTCCTTGGAAACAGTATTCTTGCGCCGCTTTACCGTCGGCTCCGGACGGGCAGTCATGACGTCCAAGAGAACGACTCCGTCCAAGATCTTGCTTCCCGTGAGACCAACGCCTAAGCAACAGGCGGGCTGATCACCCCAATACTCACTCCTTGTGCCGCTACTTCCTGGCGGCAGCTTTGGCGCGCTTGCGCGCGCTCCCGCCCTTTTTGGCCTTGTCCAGCCGTTCGATCACGGCCGCTACTATGATCGGCAGTCCCACCGTCGCGTCCACGAAAACCTCGCCAAACTTCCCGCCTTCCGACGGAGGCACGAATTTTCCCCAAGAGATTGCTTCGCTATAGGGACTGCCGGAGAGCCCACCCCAATACACCGGCTCCGGGCAAATCCTGAGCCCGTAGTGATAGCGCTTCAGAGGCACATTCTCTCCCAGCCGCCGGTGCCTGAGTTCGATGAAGGGCCCGAACTGCTGCGACCAGTTGCGGGGCACACCGCCGCCGATGGTGAAGATCCCTAGTCTCTTCTGCCGCAGAAGAGTCGCGGCAAAGTGCTCCAGATCTTCGAACGGATCGAAGCGGATTTTATGCCGCCCGGTGGATTCTCGCAGCCGGTTGTTCAATGCCGTGTCGAGGCCTAGTTCCGAGTCGCTGAATGCCGGAACAAACACCGGAACCCCCTGTTCATAAGCGGACTTCAAAATTCCCCGCTGCACCTGATTCCGCTTCGCTAGGTAGGCGCCGATAGCGTGATTGAGCTTGTAGGAGCACATGACCTCGTTGTGATCCCATGCCTCAAGCACGGCCGCCATGACTTCCTCGACGTCGTCGAGATTCTGCTCCGGTTCGAGCGTGTCGTAGACCCGGTTGTATCCCTGCTCGTAAAGTTCCTCATCGGATACTTCAGGATTGGCGCGAAAGTGCGCCCGGCCCGTCGCCTCGACTAGTCCGTGAGCCATGAGCGCGCCGGTCGACACAATCGCATTCACGATGCCGCGATCAATCAACTCAGTAACAATCAGTCCCTGTTTGGCTACGGTCATCGCCCCGGCCAGCGTCATCACAATAAAAGCGTCTTCGTCGAGGGCCATTGCCTCGAGAACGTCGGCAGCCTCTCCTAGTTGGCGCCCGGTGAACGCGGTCTTGGACATCGCCCGAACCAGGTCATCGATCGACCTCACTTTGCCCAAATCCAGCGGCTCCAGGGGAATCAGGCGGTCTTCAATGGGATTGTGCAGATGACGATCTTTACCCTCACCACCGGAGCCGTGTCCCTGTGCCGGATTCGAATGCGGCTTTGAATTAGTATGATTGCCCTGTTTCAACGCGACCTCCCAAGGTGCTCGGACCTATCAGATTCAACCAGTTGATCCCCGACTCATTACTGTACAGGACCGGTGGATCGAAGACTACCTAACGGGCGAGAACGGTTGTGCAAAACGCCATGGCTTTTTACTCCGCGTCCTCAGCGGGTTTTCTTTGCGACCTCTGCGATAAAGAATTTAACCGCAGAGGGATCGCAGAGGCCGCAAAAAAATCTTCCTGACCAAAGTGCGAGCCTGACTCCAAGCACTAATTCGTCGGTTAAACTGCCCCCATGCCCCATAAGCGGAGCTTTGAAGAGCAGGTCGCCGCTCTCGACGCGGTTCGCCACGAGCCGGAGGAGGCTCGGCTTGTCCCGTTGCGCAAAGCGCTGGCCCATCGCAATAACTTCATCGTGGCAAAGGCGGCTGACCTCGTTCGCGACTTTCGCATGGCGCAGCTGACTTCGGAACTGCTGACCGCTTTCGATCGCTTCTTCGACAATCCGGTGAAGACCGATCCGCAGTGCTGGGCCAAGAACGCGCTGAGCCGTGCTCTCGCCGCGCTCGAACACCAGGACCCGGAGATTTATCTGCGCGGAATGTGGCATATCCAGATGGAACCGGTGTGGGGAGGCCAGTCCGACACCGCCGGAACTCTGCGTGCCACCTGCGCGCTGGCGCTCGTGCAATGTCGCAGCCTGACCGACTCGGACTTGCTGGCGCATCTCGTCGATCTCGCAGCCGATAAGGACAAGTCAGTTCGAGCGGAGGTTGCGCGGGCAATCGAACAGGTAGGCTCGCCGACGGCCTCGCTCTTGCTCCGTCAGCGTGCCATTCTTGCCAACGATGAACCCGAAGTGCTCGGGGCCTGCTACAGCGGAATCCTGCGCCTTGACGGTGTGAGTGCGATTCCCGTGGATCAAACGTTTCCTCGCCACCGCCGACGACAACGCCGCAGAAGCAGCGCTCGCGATTGCCGGCACGCACTCTGACGAAGGCTTCAAAGCTCTGGGCGAATGCTTCTTAAAGGCAGACGATCCCTGGTGGCGTTCCGTTCTGCTTTCCGCGATCGCGTTAACACGCCAGGACGCAGCTCTGGAATTTCTGCTCGACCTGGTTCGCACAGAATCGTTGAATGCGGAAGCCGCAATCGAAGCTATTTGCCGTTCCATGCCGTCGCAAGAGGTCATCCAGCGCCTCGAAAAACTGGTCGCAGGCAACCCCCGTCTGGCGCGTTCCTTGGCAGTTCAGCAAACGACTACTCGGAGTTAGTTCTGAGAGCTGCCCTGTTATATTTGTTCCCGGAGGTCGCAACGCTTGCCCCCTGAAAAATTCCGTGTGGCCCTAGTGCAAATGTCCTGCGGCCCGGAGCCGGAACAGAATCTGCAAAAGGCCCTGAGCCGCGTGTCCGACGCGGCCGGCCGCGGCGCTACGGTCGTGTGCCTGCCTGAACTCTTCCAGACGCAGTACTTCTGTCAGCGCGAGGACCACTCACTCTTCGACCTGGCCGAACCGATTCCGGGGCCTACCAGCGAAAAGCTAGCCGCTACTGCTCGAGCGAACGGCGTCGTGCTGATCGCCTCCCTGTTTGAAAAGCGCGCCGCCGGCGTCTACCACAACACCGCAGCCATCTTCGACAGCGACGGCTCCCTGCGCGGCCTCTACCGCAAGATGCACATCCCCGACGATCCGCTCTATTACGAGAAAGTTCTACTTCACTCCCGGCGACTTCGGATTCCGCGCGCTCGACACCAGCGCCGGCCGCCTCGGGAACGCTCGTCTGCTGGGACCAGTGGTATCCCGAGGGCGCGCGCCTGACGGCGTTACAGGGCGCACACGTGCTGTTCTATCCCACCGCGATCGGCTGGCATCCCGCGGAAAAAGCCGAATTCGGCCTGGCGCAGCACGACGCCTGGCGCACCATCCAGCGGTCCCACGCCATCGCGAACGGAGTCTACGTGGCCGTCGTAAACCGCGTCGGCTTTGAAACCGGCAACGTTCGGGGCAAATCCGCTCCGGGCCCGGGACTGGAATTTTGGGGCGCATCGTTTTTCTGCGATCCCTTCGGACGCGTGCTGGCGGAAGCCTCGCACGACCGCGAGGAAATCCTGATCGGCGATGTTGATTTGAAGGCCTTGGAAGACATTCGGCGCAACTGGCCCTTCCTGCGCGACCGCCGTATCGACAGCTACGCTCCTATCACCAACCGCTTAATAGACTAGGAAACCTTTGCCTAAAGCATCACGTAAACATTCAAGTAATACTTCAAGTGCCGACTTGGCGTCCGGCGTTCGCGGCTATCGGATGCCCGCCGAGTGGGAGCCTCACTCTGCCACGTGGCTCGCTTGGCCGCACAACCGCGAAGACTGGCCCGGAAAGTTCGAGCCGATCCCTTGGGTGTATGCGGAAATTATCCGCAACCTGGCCAAACATGAGCGCGTCGAGTTGATCGTCAACAGCACTGCGGCCGCCAGACAGGCGCGCAAAGTGCTCAAAGGAGCAGATGCTCTTTCCGCCAACATCCGGCTTCACCGCTGGCCCACCAACCGCGTATGGCTGCGCGACTCCGGCTGCATCTTCCTGAAATGTGGCAAGGGCGCCCCCGCCCGCGAGAAGCAGCCCTCGCAAACTGAAATCAGTCTTGATCTCACAGGCGGCGACCAGCGAGAAGGGCACGAGTTCACTCGTGCCGATAAGCATCAAAAAAAGATGAGGACGTCAGCCCCCGAAGGCACGCCTCTCGCCCTCAAGTTCCGCTTCAACGCCTGGGCTAAATATTCCAACTGGCGCCATGATGAAAAAATCGGGACCTTAATGGCGAAAGCCGCCCACGCTCGGGAGATTCGACCGCAATCCATGGGAGCGCGCATTGTCCTCGAAGGCGGCTCGATCGATGTCAACGGAGCCGGCGCAATTCTTACCACCGAAGAATGTCTCCTCAGCAAAGTCCAGGAACGCAATCCTCAAATGGCGCGCGTTCATTACGAAAAAGCCTTTGCCGACTACCTCGGCGCGCCCCATACCATCTGGCTGGGACGCGGCATCTCCGGTGACGATACTCACGGCCACGTCGACGACCTCACGCGCTTCGTCTCGCGGAGCACCGTCGTCACCATGGTCGAGCCCAATTCGAAGGACGTAAACCATTCCCCGCTCCGCGCCAACCTGCGCCGTTTGCAAGCCGCCCGCGATCAGAACGGCAGACAGTTGACGGTCGTCGAACTGCCCATGCCGCAGCCGGTAATATTCGAAGGCCGTCGCCTTCCCGCCAGCTACGCCAACTTCTACATCGCCAACGGAGTCGTGCTCGTCCCGATCTTCAATCGCCCCAACGACCGCATCGCGCTCAATACGCTGGCCCAATTATTCCCCACCCGCGAAATCGTCCCCATCTATTCCGGAGACTTCATCTGGGGCTTGGGTGCAATGCATTGCATGACTCAACAACAGCCGTAGGACAGCAGCTGTCAGCTCTCAGCTATCAGCTTTCAGTAAAGACCCAAGCAGTTGTGGTTCGATTGTTTTGCGTTTGAGAAATGCTGGGGGCAGGTGTGATATCGCTGATAGCTGAGAGCTGGCAGCTGATAGCTATCTCTTGTACTGCGTCGGCTGCGGCCCTTTTTCCAGTGTCTTGCGATCCCAGATCCAGCCTTCGCGAGTGTAGCTGGCAAGTTCGAAGTCTTGTGTGAGTTCGAGGGCATCGACGGGACAGGCGTCTTCGCACAGGCCGCAAAACATGCAGCGGCTCAGGTCGTAGGTGAAGTCGGTGAGTTCCTTGCGGCGGGTTTGCTCGTTGCGCGCGCTCGATACCACGATCAGATTCTCCGGACAGGCCAGCGCGCACAGATCGCAGGCAATACACATGGTCTCGTCTGTGTCGGGGTTCACGTTCAACCGAGGCGCCCCGCGATAGCGCTCCGCCACCTGCGGCCGCTCCAGCGGATACTGCTCGGTATAGACTTCCCTGGGATCCTGATAGCGGAAGGTAACCTTCAGCCCCTGCAGCAGGTCGACGAGAAACACTTTGCGCAGCAAACTCGGCAAGCCCATGATGCAGCTAGCTTACCATCATCCGGCGAATCACCCAAACCCGCGCCCGCCCGCATTGACGGCGCTGGACCTTGGACGGGAACTTTCTCGCGGGTCCCTCCGTATCCTTAGGAGAGAGGATGTCATGAAGGCGTATTTCACAAATCTGCCGACGAGAACATGGTTGCTGCTGGTCGTGCCCGCGGTCGTGATTGCCTACCCGGTGATTCGCATTGTGGTCCCGGCGGTGGTTAACGCGGTGGTCCCCGAAGCCGTGCGCGCCGTGTTGACCGTGATTTAAGTTCGCAACGATCAGTGCGCCATTTCTCGCCTTTGCGAGAAAATAGGAATTTTCTGTACGGCGCAGAATCCTGCGTTTCACTTCCAAACGATTTAGAATGCGGGGCGGAGCGTCCTCCGCGTGCCCCCACAGAAAATACCCGGTTCCGAGCGCCCCAACATCGAAGACCGAAAACCCACGGCCACTCCCGACGAGATCTGGATGGAAGAAGCCCTGCGCTGCGCCCAGCGCGCGCTTGAAGCGGGAGAAGTCCCTGTGGGCGCGGTCGTGGTATGCGACGGCCGGATCGTCGGGCGCGGTTGGAACCGCAACATCTCCGGCTGCGATCCGACGGCCCACGCCGAGATCATCGCCCTGCGCGAAGCTGGTGCTGCCGTTGGTAACCATCGTCTGGAAGACTGTGAGCTGTTTTCTACAATTGAACCGTGCGCCATGTGCGCCGGCGCCCTGGTGCATGCCCGCCTCAAGCGCTTGGTATATGGCGCGGATGACCCTAAGGCTGGCGCAGTTCATTCCGTGATGCAAGTCCTGAATCATCCGCAACTGAACCATACGATTGAGATTCACGGCGGAGTGCTGGCCGGCCGCACGGCGGAAATGCTTCAGTCGTTTTTTAGGAGCCGTCGTTAGTCGTTGGACTCGGTCTTCCGTCGTGGTTCGTGCTGCACGCGACACTCCCTCCCTGTTCAATCTCTAGCAGCATGCGAATATTTTTATCCCCAACCTCTAAATTATTGATCTTAATAGACTTGCGGGCCGGCGATATGCGCGCGTCTGAGTAAAATCTTGAGCCGCAGAGACTTATACGTAAAATCTTGGAAAATAAAGAGTTAATGCTAGAGCGCAGATTACCGCGTCCACAACGTGTCACTTCGTCATTCAGGGAGTTTGCGAACATCTTCCTAATTTGCGCTTCCCTAAATCCTCAGTAAAGGTTGTCCGTCACAGGATCTGAGAACTGTTCTGTGGAAAACTAACCTAGGTTGTGGAAAACGAACGTAGGGTCCGGAGGAGTAGCTTCAGGAGTAGCTTCAGTCCCTGAATGCGACCCAGTCATCAAGGCTTCCAGTGGGCCCAACAATATCACCCAAAATCTTGGCAGCGCCGACCATACCTCCGAGCAGCCTTCGGGCACGCTTCCCCGGCGATGGTGGCACGATTTCAGCAATGGGTTTCCCAAAGCGGGTGATGCGGATTGCCCAATGCGTTTTGCGCAGTTGGTTCAATTTGCTTCCGCAGTTGGCCTTGAATTCGGAGATCGGGACTTTTTTCATTTTGTTTATGCGATTTGACCAGAATCAAGTCAAAGGCGGCGGACAGGAGTGTCCGCCCTACACGGGCAAATCAATATCCCATTCGGGGAGGATTTGTGGAATTCCGCCCTTCGCGAAGTGCGCGAAAAGGATGGGCCATCGGTCGATTGATAAGCTGCGCGCGGGAATGGGTTGCTATCCCGAAATCAAGCAGGTCTCTTGACTTCGCTCGGGATGACTGCGTTGGTATCGATCCCGCTGAACGGCGCGGACCTGAACGTCAAAACAAACCCTTGAAACTCGCTCTCACCATGGCCTTTCGTGATACTATCGCGGCCTCTGGCGGAGCACCGCCGGGTTCGCCGCGTATTGCACGAAGTTACACGTCGATTGAAAAGGAGAGACGATGAACTTCAAGCGTAGTGAAATTATCACGGCAGTTATGATGCTCGCCGCGCTGGCTACTCCGGCTACGGCTGCTGCACAGCAGAGTCAGTCGCAAAAGATATCCCAGAACCCAGCGCTCCGCAACGCGGAAATCACCATCCTCCAGACTACCGACGTGCACCACCACGCGAATGGCGTTAACCATGTGGGCCTTGATGTTAATGCGGTGGATGGCACGAGCGCGACGGGCGCCTACTCCCGAATTTCAGCTTATGTGAATTATGTGCGCGCCAACACCAAGCATCCCGTGATACTTGTGGACTCCGGGGACTGGACCATGGGCACGCTTTACGATTTGACCCTGGGATCGCAGCCGCTCGCCCTCAGATTTCTCACGCTCATGCACTACGATTGCGTGACGCTAGGCAACCACGAATTTGATTACACGCCTGCGGGCCTGGCGCAGATGCTGGGCGCGGCGCAGAGTTCTTTCGGTTTCCAAACGCCTATCGTGGCCTCAAACATGAATCTTGGGGGCGACTCGCATCTCGCCCCGTTCGTAGGCGATGGAAAGCTTATTACCGCCACAAAAGTCGAAGAATTGGCAAATGGGATCAAGGTGGGTTATATCGGACTCATGGGCAAGTCCGCAGCCCAAGACGCGCCGGGTTCGGCTCCGGTGAGCTTCTCAGATTTTTCGACTAACTATGCCTCGGTTCAAGCTTTGGTGGATGAACTGCGGAATGTGAGTCAGGTGCAGATCGTAATTGTTCTCTCCCACTCCGGCACGGACGCGAGCGGCAATTCGGGGGAAGACGTCAGCCTGGCGCAACATGTAACTGGCATTGATGTGATCGCATCCGGACACACGCACACTCCGCTGAACACTCCCCATACGGTAGCGAACGGAACCTGGCAAACCCAGATCATTGACGCCGGCGCTTACGGCACTAATGTAGCCCGCATTGATCTCAAGTACACGGCCGCCACGATGTCCACAACGCGTGAGCACTTCAGCAATTTGCGCATGACAAGTGACACTCTCGCCCGCCTCGGCTTATCGCCTGATCCAGGAGTAGCGAATCTCGTGCTAGCTACCGACCAGGCGATCAATGCCGAGCTTGCGCCCTTCTTCAAGCAGACCTTTCCGGATTACGACCCCACGAAGTTGGGTACGGGAATTTATCATCCGGTGGGGATAAGCAACCGGAAGATGGCATCCAACGGAATGAGCGCTGTGCCTCCTCCGAACGGACTTGGAGACCTGGCCGCCGATGCGATCCGCAGCGTTCCCAACAGTATCATCGAGCAAACTTTGGCGGCGGTGGGAGGCAATCCGGCAAATCTTCCCGGATACGATTTCACCCCGTACCAGGGTTCCGCAGTCGCAACGGGAATTCTGCGCAGCAAATTGCTGGCCGGGGTGCCACTCTCTTTCGCGGACATTTATAACGTCCTTCCTTTGGGAATATCTCCAGATTCAACTCAGCCGCTGCCTATCGGCTATCCGCTCATCTCGACTTACCTCGAACTGGGGGACGTTAAGAAAGTGTGCGCGCTCCAGTTAGTGGTGCAGACAAGTCTGGCTTCCCCGGATTTTTATTTGAATCTGTCGGGCCTTCAATATAGCCTCAAGCCCGCGGAATCGTATGTGTACTTCAAATATTCCACGGCGGGGGCGGTGTTACAGCTGACGAGCCAGAAGGCGACGGCGGGGTCAGTCGAGGCGCTGCAGGCGCTGGAGGCGCTTTCCACACTCGGCACGGATAGTGGCGCAGCCCTGCTGGCAGCGTATGGCGGAGGTAATCCTTATGCCGCCGCGATGGTCAGCCTGAACGACGTGAATCCCGATAACGGTCAAATCGGCGCCAACTTAGGTGTTCTGGGACAAGTTGCGGGTGCGGCGGCGGCGAGTACGAATACGTTAAGTGCGTTGATTGTTTCGAAGGCTATTGCTGCTATCGATACTGTCTCAGGCTTTGCGCCAGGAGACACGGAGAATATAGGCCCTGCGACTGCTTTGTCTGATGCGGACCGCGTGCGAATGGCGGTGGACCTCTATGCAGTGCTGCTGCTCGGCGCGGTACAGGCCGAGTTTGGTGTCACCATTACTCCGTACGCTTCTGCGACGGGCCCAGCGATATTGTCGGGCGCGAACTTTCCGGGTCTACTCGCTAACCGCATCGACGCCGCTCCAGGCACTCCCAACGTTCAGGAACTCAAAGAGTGGATGGCGCTGCTTTCCTACGTGGGGACAGGACTCGACGGATCCATACCCGACAAGTATCGCTCTAATTCGAATTTCACGAAGTTCGATAACTTTGGCCGGGCCGTCCGCACGCGGAACCTGAGTTATCCTGTTGTGAGTATCGGACAGCTCTTCGGCACACTCAGCAGCCTTCAGAACGCCCCCTAGAGTCTTGCTCAGCTTGGGCAGCTATCGGAGTTCCTTACTGAGTCAAGAGCAAAGTCTATGGCGGCGGACAGGGACTCGCCGCCCCTCATAGGTACCGTCCCATTCCGGACGCATTTGTGGAATCCCACCCTAGCGCAAAAGCGCGCTAGGGTCGGGCACCCGTCGTTCTTTAAGGTGCATAGCGGAAAGCAGATTCCTCGCCGCTGAAGCGGATTCAGAATGACAAGGTTTTACGGAGTGGGATTGCGGCGGTGGGTTGGGTACGCTGTCCGGAAATGTCAAAGAAAAGCAGGTCTCTCGACTCCGCTGGAGGCCAGAGTTATTTATGAATGTCAGGGGATGGCTTTCAGCCATCCCGTAAATGCGTCCTCGATCTGGGCGGTACGACTGAAGTCATGCTCTGGCACGAAAATCTTCCATGGGCGAGGGCCTCCGCGCCACACATTCAGAAGCAAAGTCAAAGTGGCGGACAGGAGTGTCCGCCCCACACAATTCGAATCATACGCCAATTACGCCCACTAATTCCTTCACAGCTGCCGCGCTCTTGTCTAATCCAGCCTTCTCTTCTGCCGTCAGCTTAATTTCGATGATCTGCTCGATTCCCTTCGCTCCTAGCTTTACGGGCACACCGACGTAGAGACCGCTGATTCCGTATTCGCCTTGCAGGTAGGCGGCGCAGGGGAGGATTTTCTTTTTGTCTTTGAGGATGGCTTCGACCATTTCCGTGGCGGCGGCTGACGGCGCATAATACGCTGAGCCCGTCTTGAGATATTTCACGATTTCGGCGCCGCCGTCGCGGGTGCGCTGGACAAGGGCGTCGAGCTTGGTCTGCTCGATTAGTTCAGTGATTGGGATGCCTGCAACCGTCGAGTAGCGCGGCAGGGGAACCATGGTGTCGCCGTGGCCTCCGAGGACGAAGGCGGTGACGTTCTCTACGCTGACTTTTAGTTCGTCGGCGATGAAGGCGCGGAAGCGGGCCGAGTCGAGCACTCCGGCCATCCCGATGACGCGCTCGCGCGGGAAGCCGCTCAGCTTGTAGGCGGCTTGCGCCATGGCATCTAAAGGGTTCGAGACGATGATCAGAATGCAATTCGGGGAATTCTTTACTACTTCTCCGACGACTGCTTTCATGATTCCGTAATTTGTGTTGAGCAAATCATCGCGGCTCATGCCGGGTTTGCGTGGAATGCCGGCGGTGATTACGACGATGTCGGAGTTTGCGGTGTCTTTGTAGTCGTTGGTGCCGCTGACATAGGAGTCGCGCTTCTCGATGGGCATGGCTTCGAGGAGATCGAGGCCTTTGCCTTGAGGGACGCCTTCGATGATGTCGATTAGAACTACGTCGGCTAGTTCTTTAGAGGCGATCCAGTGGGCGGCGGTTGCGCCAACATTGCCCGAGCCTACGATGGTTACTTTTTTACGCATGAAAACCTTTCTTAGCCACGGATGTCACGGATTCTCACGGATAAAACAGAAGAAAATTCTTAATCCGTGTTGATCCGTGAAATTCGTGTCGCACTTTTCCTAGACTGCACTCAGCACGCCTGCGCTCATGTTCTCGATGATGTGTCCGGCGAATTCGCTGGTTTTGACTTTGGTGGCGCCGGGCATCAGGCGTTCGAAGTCGTAGGTGACTTTTTTCTGCTCGATCGTGCGCTCCATGCTTTGCTCGATCAGATCGGCGGCTTCGGGCCAGCCCAGGTGGCGGAACATCATGACGCCAGACAGAATCACCGAGCCGGGATTGATCACGTCTTTATCGGCGTATTTCGGCGCGGTGCCGTGGGTGGCTTCGAAGATGGCGTAGCCGTCGCCGATGTTGGCGCCGGGAGCGATTCCCAGTCCGCCTACCTGCGCGGCGCAGGCATCGGAGATGTAGTCGCCATTGAGGTTCGGGCAGGCCAGCACGGAGTATTCGTCGGCGCGGGTGACGACCTGCTGAAAGATCGAATCGGCGATGCGGTCATTGATCATGATCTTCTTCTTCCAGGCGCCCTTGCCGTGCGTGGCGTAGATGCGGTCGAGCACTTCTTTCACTTCTTTTTCGACGGCCTGACGAAATGCGGGAGGAGCGAACTCCATACCGGGTTCGATGGCGTCGGCATTCTGCGCCACGGTCATACTTGGATTCTTGTCTTTGTTGTCGACGATCCAGCTTTCGCGCTCGGTGATAACTTTGTCGCGGAACTCGTCGGTGGCGACTTCATATCCCCACTTGCGGAAGGCGCCTTCGGTAAACTTCTGGATGTTGCCCTTGTGCACTAGCGTGACCGACTTGCGGCTGGATTCGAGAGCGTGTTGAATGGCCATGCGCACCAGGCGCTTGGTTCCGGTCACGGAGATAGGCTTGATGCCGACGCCGGAGTCGAGACGGATTTGTTTCTTGCCGCCTTTGAGCATGTCTTTGTTGAGGAACTCGATCAGCCTGGCGCACTCGGCGGTTCCCTGCTCCCACTCGACGCCGGCATAGACGTCTTCGGTATTTTCGCGGAAGATGACGACGTTCATGCGCTCGGGATGTTTCACCGGCGAGGGCACGCCCTTGTAATACTTCACCGGACGCACGCAGCAATACAGATCGAGAATTTGGCGCAGCGCTACGTTGAGCGAACGGATGCCACCACCCACGGGCGTAGTGAGCGGGCCCTTGATGGCGACACGAAATTCTCGAATGGCTTCGACCGTATCGTCGGGCAGCCAGGTGTCAAACTTGGCCTTGGCTTTCTCTCCGGCGAATACTTCATACCAGACGACGCGGCGCTTGCCCCGGTATGCTTTCTCCACGGCGGAATTGAATACGCGGAGAGAAGCCTTCCAGATGTCGCGACCTGTGCCGTCACCCTCTATGAAAGGGATGATCGGATTATCGGGAACGTCATACTTTCCAATTCGCATAACCGATTTTCTTTCCATCTCCCGGGGCAGCTACTCCGTTATAAGAGCTCGACATGCACAACCTCCGCTGGCAGAGTTTCCAGAGCGATTTACGAAACTTTTTATTATAAAGAATGCTCGCGATTCGAGGCGGATTATTGTTTTTGCACACGCAGTAAAAGAGCATTTAACCGTGAAGGTCGCCGAGGAGTCGCAGAGTTCGCAAAGAAAATCCCTCCGAGAACGCAAAGCGGGGAACAATTAGCTGAGTTTCAAATGCGCCACGTCCTTTTTACTTGCCTCCGGAGATACCGTGCCAGCAGGGTCTATCTGTGCCATAATTCGTCTGCCCGCCTTTTCGGAGGATGCTTTATGCCTTCCCATGCTCCCTGTCTGCGATTGATTTCTGCAGGCTTGTTCTTGTTCGTTGCTCTGACCAGCTCAGCGTTTGCCGATCGTGATCGAACCCAGGTCGGACACACCATCAGCGTGGGACCCGATGAAGAGGTCGGCGACGCAACCTGCTTTGGCTGCAGTATCCGCGTGCGTGGGCATGTCACGGGAGACGTAACTGCGTTCGGCGGCAGCATTGTGGTTGAAGATCACGGGCAGGTCGGCGGTGACGCCACTGCCTTTGGCGGCGACATCCGTGTCGACAAAGAAGCGAAGATTGCCCGCGATGTCACTGTATTCGGCGGCCGGATTCGCCGCGATCCCGCATCGGCGGTTGGGGGCGACGTTACTGCCATGGGTGGTCCGGGTTGGATGTTTCTGATTTTCCTTCTGCCTTTGATCTTGTTAGGTGGGTTCGTTGCATTCATCGTCTGGCTGATTCGGCGGTTGATGCGGCCGCCGGTCCCGGCAGCCGCATAACATAGAGGTCAGGACATTGTGAGCAAGTTGTTCTGTACCAGGCTGTCGACTATTGGAAGCAACTTCCACACGGGCTGGCCAATTTGGTCCGCGATCTGCAGCAGGCTCAAAGAACCATCGGAGTAGGCGATCAGATTCATCATCGTGCGGACTTCGTTCGCAGACTCCTTTGCTGACAGCGTCGGGTATAAACCTCTCTTTCCAAGCTGCGGTTCGCACAGTACTGTAACTTTTGGGTAGCAGTTCGATTCGAGGCATTGCATTATTTTGCGGTAAACAAGAAAACCGCCCGCCAACCCTGAAGGCGTGACGAAGTTGAGATCGTCAAGCGAAGTGTGGTACTCAGGAAACGTTCCATATTTGGTCCGCATGACCGAAGCGACCGGCAAGTCAACTCCTGGACTGCAATACTGGCGCTCGTCGCTTCCGCGATCCAGAAAGGAATATTTCCGATAGTTAGGCGCGAGGTGACGCAAGACATGCATGGCGACGACGTCTGCCAGCGACTCGCCATTCCGCGAAGGTAAGAAAGAATATGATCGATCGTCGCCGACACACGTGACGACATATCCCGCGATTGTTTTTGCTTTCATGTGCGGCAGGTTAAGGCTCAAGTAAACAATTGAACCAATTGTTTCCGGTATAAAAAGAATTCGGTACGTATATTTCCGCCGCTCCAGAGAGGTCAGCCAAGTTGCAAGGGCCGTCGTGACGACGGGCCCGGATAGTTCATTGTTTGCCATTGATGGGTGACAGACATACGTGGACAGGAGAATCTCCTGATCACTCTCCCCGGGAAGAAGCACTTCACCATAATTCAAGACACCGGGCTTGAGTTCGCTGCGAACCACAACTCGATATCGCCCCGATTGCAGGCTTTGCCGCTGGGCGTGGGTCATGCAAAATCCCCAGCGAGGGGCATAATAAGAGGTGACGTAAGGAATCGCATCTGGCTGGTCTGGAAGAGAGTGCAGGTGCGGCTGCAGTTGTTCCAATTCGAGCCAATCATCCACAGGCACCGAATAGCCGACCACGTGCAGATTGTTATCGCAAAAGTCCACGATGCGTCGTCCGGATTCATTTTCGATGAACGCCTCGGTAATGGACCATTCGTCTGGAACTGTCCAGTCAAAACATCTGGTACCGCTAGGAACGGATTCGACTTTGAGATCAGGAATTTCTCGCTGGAGAATTTCCAGCGTTTTTCTGACACCCGGGCCCGTAATACTTCGCGGAATAGGCCAAAGTTCCGCCGCGAGTTCATGCATCAGTATTCCCACGTTCGCTTCGTCGAAAACGGATGGGCTATCCCGCAGTCTTCTGAATTTCATAAAGCATCCCTCTCGCCTGTCCTTGCTGGATCACACTGGCGACCTCATCGTAGAGAGCTTGGGCGCTGATGACCCGAAGGCCGCAACCCGTGAGCGGACGGTCGCCGGAGTACAAGCCCTTAGCCCAAAGCCTTTCACCCATTGGGTCGACATGGGTAACCACGCCCAGATCCAGCTTTCGCACGAAGAGCCCGTAAGTGCGATCACTTACTTGGCCGTCGGAGTCTGTGTAAGGGGCCGAGAAGCGCTTGTGGAACCGGTAATCCACAGAAGTTGATTCTTCCACGTAGTGATAGAAGGTCATGCTGTGCTGATCGGGCAGGTCCAAAATCGCGATCTTGCCGCCCGACTTGTGAAGAATGCCGAACGGCGAGTCTGCTCCATATCCGCTGAAGTTATCGACTTCACGAAAGAGAGCACTCCGCGCTCCCAGGACTGCAAAAGAGTACATAGGGTTTCCTGTGCGCACGGCGCCGGCACGGAGGCGTCCCGTTTCCGTCAGAGCACCCATATGACTGGGGGTGGTTCGTATATCAAAAGGGTTCCCGGCACAAAAATCGAAGTTGAACAGAGGGAGCAAGAGAGTGCCCGCTTCTCCTAATGCATAGAGAAAACTGTCAAGGATCGTTTCCAGGTCCATCTTGAAGCCTTGCTGTTTGAGTCTACGGAGTGTTCCACGTGTGTTGCTGTGTAGCAGCAGCATGTCGCCCTTTCCAACTCCAGCCCTAGCCCATTCCTGGCTTAGGAAACCGACAGCAGCTTCATTGGTCATCCAACGACCCCCAAACCTGGTTCAGAGACTAAGATTCCGTTTTATTTTAGATGTCCTAAGCTGAGTAATACGGCAGTTCCGGGGAACTCAGATGGGAAGAGGAGCTAGGCGCCGGAATGTCACCATCTTCGCGTGCCGAATGTTTTGCGCACGCCCAGGGTTACGTAACGGCCCCAGGGGCCGTTGTTGCCGAGGTCGGCGACGCCCAGGTTTTTGTCGCGAGCGCCGAGACGATCGAACAGGAAGTGCTGGGTCACGCGAAACTCGAATCCTTTGTCGATGTAGATCCCGACGCCCCAGGAGTGCTCAATTCCGATCGCGTCCGGAGACCAGGTGTAGAGGGTCTTGGGGATCGTCTTGCCGAACAGGAATGTGGGTGCGCCATAGACCATGAACCGGCGCAACGGACCGCGGCCGAAAGGGACGAACCTCTAGAATCCCCGAGAGAATGTAGCGCGCGAAGAGGCTGCAGGGTGCGTTGACTCCGCCGTATTGGCCCGCATTGCCGGCACAGAGGTTGGGATCCACCTCATTGTGCGGAGGCGCCAGGTCGAGCTCGGCCCATCCCCAGAACATGTCGCGCGGGAAGAACATGCGGTCGCCGGCATCGGCCTCGCGCCAACTGGCTTGCGAAGAAGTGCTTTGCGAATTGCTAGACCGCGAGCCGTTCTGAGAATCGCTTCGCTGCGAATCGTTTCCCTGCGAATCGTTTCCGTGAGAATTCAGGGACGAGGCAATCTGCGCTGCCGCCACCGAGAGAAGTACAGGAACTGCGAACAGCCAGGCTAACCTTTTCATTCAGCCTCCGAGAAGAGTTCAGTTGGTTCTGATTACGGGACGCCGCATTCCAGGCCGCAACCTTGAGATGAGAAAGGCAGAATTCGACGAAAGTGCGATTGCGTGAGCGCAACATTGTATCTCAAAGAAGTGCCAACCTCGTGGCATGAATCTTGAATCCGTGCTCACCGCGCCCGCTGCTAAGAATCAGACGTAGTCAAAGAGCGTCATAAACCCGAAATCCATGTGCAGCTGTTGATGACAGTGGAATAACGTCAGCCCTGGATTGTCGGCAACAAAATCGACCGAGACCTCCTGGTAACCTCCGACCATCATTACGTCTTTCATAATTGCGGCGGTCTGAGTTCCTGCGAAGTTGGTCAGCTCGAAGCTGTGCCGGTGGAGGTGGATCGGGTGAATGTCATCGCTGGCATTGCGCATGTGGATTCGATACCGCTTGCCTTGCTTCAGATGAAACGAAGCCGGCGCCATTTGGTTAGTCATTGGATAAGAGACGCCATTGATGGCCCAGCGGTTGAAGCCTTCTGCAGCGGCATTGTCCTTTGTAAATATCATTTCGAAGGTTTCGTCCGGCGGTGTTACGCTGACGCCAGCTTTGGCGAAGCGGGTGTAATTCCAGCGGAATTCCTTTGGCGGAGCCGTCCAGACCGGTTTGTATTTTTGGTCGGCGTACTCGACAACGATGCCCATCCCGTTTTTTCGGTCGTCATTGGCGGTATCCCCCATAATCCAAACCCCCGGGTGGTTCATTTGCACAATGGCGGAAACCCGCTCGGCTGTGCCCAGCCAGAGCACTGGAACGTCCGAGGGATTCGGGACGGAATTCCCGTCCAGAGCAACGACATGAAATGTGTGGCCCGGCAGCGCTAGACTGCGAATCTCGGTCGCGCTTCCATTCAGTACGTGAAACAGAACTCGTTCGCCTTGCTTCACGCGAATCGGTTCCCCGTGGTACAGCATGCGGCCATTGATGGTGAACGATTTGTAGCCGACTTCATATCCTTTCGGCATCCCCTTAGCGCGTGACGCCTTCATGGCAGACTCGCCCTGCTCTTTCAGTTCTTTCACCGTTGCTCATCGGAGCCAGGAAATCCTGGTCCATGTCCCCGCCACGGCTCAACTTTGGCTCGAATTCTTTGAGCACCAGAAAGATTTCGCGGTCGTAGTTCCCCGGTTCGCGCTTCGATTCGATGTAGACAGGGCCGACCTCTCCACCATATTGTCCCGACTCGAGGTTCCCGGCCGCCCGATTGTGAGTGTGGTAGAAACGAAAACCTGCCGGCCTGGGAGTGAATGCGATCCGGCGCTTTCCACGCGCCGGAATGAAAGGCGTTCCTTCCTCAGCGGCTCCGTCCACTTCAACCGGTACCATCTGGCCATGCCAATGCAATTGTTCAGGCGTCTCCGTATCGTTGTAAATGTCCACCGTGACCTGGCGGCCCTCTTTGAAGCGAAGCAATGGGCCTGGAAACTGACCGTTGTATGTACTCGCAGAGATGGTTCGCTTAGGAGCGATCTCGATCGGCGAAGTCTTAATGTGCAATGTGTAATCGGCTGCGGTCTGCTCCGCCGCTCGAGATCTGGCACTTGGCAGCAAACCAAAGCAGGGCAAGTGAAGACTGGCGCCAGCGAGCCCCATGCCCGCAAGCGCACTCGTTGCGCTGAGGAACTGCCGGCGGGAAATCCTCGACGGACTCATGGGATGTTCCTCCAATTCAAGAATTCACCCGACGAGCAAACATCTCGCGGTCGGTGAGCGAAGTCACCCTTACCGCGCCTGCCGCCTCGTCTACAATCAACTTCCCAGCCCGCGCCAACTCACTTTCACGTGTGCTTAGGGGCATCTATTGCAGCTCACGGATCTCATTCATTATCTCCGCTACGTACCAAGAGTTGAATTCCGGATTCGAACTTAAAGCGAGGGCCGCCGCCAACTGGTACTCTTTTCGGGCGTCGTCAATGTGATTCCCCGCAGCAAGTGCGCGGGCGAGCTCCGCGTGGGATCTGAAGGAATTCGGCGCGGCTGCTATCGCTTTCCTGGCTGTCTCAACTGCCGCCGCAACGTCGCCCCTTTCACGCAGGATCGATGCACGATTCGTTAGAGCCGTAGCGAATGCGAGTGGCAGAGTGAACTTGCCGTGAAACACAAGTACAGTGCCGTTGATTTGGTCGTCGGGAGTGTCGGCTCGAAATTGAGCGTAAGGATTAGACTCAGGCGGGCCCACTAATTCGCTGGTACCTATCAACAGCGTTCCTTCAACTTCCGCTCCTGTCATGTCGTCGCGCGAAATCCAAGAATAGGGGGATGGAAGATATTTGCATCCAATCTGGTAATACGTCGGATCTGCGGAGGTGGCGTATGCAAGCCAACAGTTCCGAACGGCATTCTTGCGAATGTAACTCTGAATAGACTTAAGACTTTGCCCCCAATTCACATTCGATTCGTCAAGAAGTTTGTAGGTCTTTGCTGTTCCACCAAATAATTCATTGGAATACGGGATGTAATTTGGGAAACTGGCCAGAGAGGAAATGGCATGTAGTGCAAGCAATAAGACGACAGCGCATCGACCTCGCCAACGCTTGCAGAATTCCCATGCTCCGGCCGCCGCAAGAACTATGATAAACGGGTACAGTGGCAAAATATGACGTATCCCTAGGTTCAATTTTGCAGGAAGACACGCAACCAAGAACAGGAGTGGTGGAATAACTAAACTTGTCAAAGCTCTTCTTTGAGTAATCGGGGCAACAATCAATGTCACAGCCGCTAAGAGGAGCAGGGCTAGAAAACCCAACGTCGATTTCACAAGAAGGACGAGCGGAAAATAGAACCACCTCCCTGTTGGATACATCTTGCCCAGAATGAAGACGTCGCCACCTGCTCTTAATAACCTCGCGACACGTTGGAACCCATTCAGATAAGCCTCAGGCAACAGATGAAATCTACCCAACCCGAGAAACAGGTCTTTCAACGCTGTTGCTCCATGGGCCTGTGTCAGTTGTAAGGCGCTGACCCTCACGTGCGGGCCTGGTTGGGCCTGGAAACGAAATCCATAGAAGCTCCACAGCGTCACGTAGGCAATCAATCCAACGAATGCCAGCGCAGTGAGCAATCCGAAAAACCGTTTGCTCTTGGACTCAGGCTCCGATGCGTTCATTAGTTCTGCGAGTGCGAGTGCGGCTAAGATAGGAAAAACTAGAATGCCAGAATGTTTGGCCGCCAGGGCTGTGCCAGCAAGAACTCCGGTGACAATCAATCGGGATGTCATCGGTTTCTCCAGATAGCGGTAAAAGGCGAACACCGCTGCGTAGAGGCAACACGCCAATGCCATATCAGTGGTGACCAGGAATCCGTGCGCCAGAATGTTTGGCTCGAACACGAAGATGGCGAGCGCAATGACAGCCGGGCCGTCGCCGAACATTCGTCGAGCTGAAACAAAGACGATGACACCAAGAGCCACGGTGAAGACCGCCGCGAACAGCCTGGTCCGAAAAAGAATGGAGTCTGCATCGTTAGAGTAAAGAAACGCTCTACCGTCAAGAAAGTCCTGGTGGGGTGAATGACTTGAACCACATAGAGGAATGGGGACCTTCACGTTTTGAAAGAGGAGAGGGACGGTCGCGAGAAGCTTGACCATAGGAGGGTGTTCGGAGTTGGCGGCGAAATCTGCGCACATCCAATAACGATAGCCGGCAAGAATGTGATTCGCTTCGTCGAAAGTTTGTGACTCCTGTCGTCCGACAAGACAAAGAACGATACTGACCCAGGCGAACAGGAAAACGGCAACACCAGTTCCGTACCGCGCCGCCACGCGCCGTACCGGTATTGCCGGTGTAGTTGGGAATGGATGTGGGTTGTAGCCGAACGTCACGGCTGACTCTGCGGGGGTCGCCGCCATCGCTTCAAGCCCCAAGGCATGAGGCTAGCTTACGCGTGGACACAAACCCACTCAAGCCAAAACCATGCTTGGGGGCAAGTAATCCTCGAAGCATGACTGTCAGTTCGCGAGCCACGTCGCTGACTCGCCTGGGCTGTTCTGGATGTGACGCCTGGACGCTCGCCCGGATCGCGGGACATCAGAAAATCCAGATGTGCATGACCTACGTTCACTCGCAGTACAGGGACGGCGCCGGTTGGTAGGACCAGTGGTGGGAGGGCCAGAAGAACGGTCGTAAGCCGCCTGCCACTGGTCCTGAAATTTAGATACACGGAAAATCAGGGCAATGGGGCGCGACACCAAGAGGCTGCCAACGTCATGTGATCAGATGCTTATGGTGGGCAGTGCAGGACTCGAACCTGCGACCTCCTGCTTGTAAGGCAGGCGCTCTAACCAGCTGAGCTAACCGCCCCTCGTACCTTCGCGCAGCCGGACCGGCGCGCTGGTCGGAACTCGATGGAGGCGAATCCGCACGGAACCGTGCCTTCGCGAGTATACGCGAGCCGCGAAAAAACGGTCAAACGAAGTGGCTGTAGCTCGACAGCGCGCCAAGGCGCCGGCGTATGCGCACCGACGAGCAGCTGTAAGCGCTTCGGCGTTCCACCCCACTGCCCTGCTAGACTGGCTGCGTGCGGCGTTTGATCGTCAATGCAGATGACTTTGGCTTCACTTCGGGCGTGAACCGCGGCATCGTGGAGGCGCACTCCCGCGGCATCGTGACTTCCTCGACGCTGATGGCGAACGGTCCGGCCTTCGCGGAGGCGGCTCAGCTGGCAAAGACGGTCCCGACTCTGAGCATCGGTTGCCACGTAGTGCTGATCGATGGCCGGCCAGTTCTGAGCGCCGAGCAAGTTCCTTCTCTAACCAACGCCGGACACTTTCGCAACGGTATGATGACGTTTGCGGCGCGGGCAATCGCCGGCAGCATCGACGCTGATGAAATTACCGCCGAAGCCACCGCACAGATTCGCAAGATTCAGGCGGCGGGAATTGCGGTTTCGCACATCGACACGCACAAACATACACATTTATTCCCGAAAATTCTCCGTCCTCTGCTGCGCGCGGCTGCGGCTTGCGGGATTCGCGCTGTGCGTAATCCGTTTGGACCTCGCCTGCCGCTGCGGTCAAGCGACCTGATGGCGCGCCCGGGACTTTGGGCGCGCGCCGCTCAACTCCGTTTCCTGGGACGCTTCGCCGGGAAATTTCGCGAGGCTGTAGATCACGATGGATTCGTCACGCCCGACGGCACACTCGGCATTCTCGTCACCGGAGCGCTCGACGAAACGCTGTTCCATGCCATCGCTCGCAGCATTCCGCAAGGCACCTGGGAATTCGTTTGCCATCCCGGTTATAGCGATGTAGATCTGCAAGGGGCCAAGACTCGACTGCGCGAATCGCGAGAAACCGAACTTCGTGTCCTGACTCTGCCGGCTGCCCGCGAGCTGCTTTTGCAGGAAGGCATTAAGTTGATATCGTACCGCGAACTGTTGGCAAACCCGTTTCCTTCCAGCACAGAAGCTCCCCGCAGGGTACCGTCGTAACCTGCCGAGTAACCTCTCAGTGGGTATGATGTTTTATAGGCCACCCTTTTGTGCGGGAGGTGCTTCGCTCATGCCAGCCAAAGCCATAGCTCCGCGCGCGACTCTGGACTTAAAGGTCCGAGTCTGGGGCATGGGCGCCAATAATCAGCCATTCTTTCAGAATGCCATGGCGCAGAATGTCAGCGCGACGGGAGCTTGCATCTACGGCATCGAACCCGAATTGAATATAGGCGATGTCATTGGGGTGCAATACGAGGCCAAAAAAGCACGCTGCCGGGTGGTCTGGGTAGTCAATGCCGGAGCTTTGAAGAAAACGCAGGTCGGAGTGCAGCTCGTGGCCGACCAGGATTGTCCGTGGGCGCTGGCGCTGCCCGCGGACATGAAACCGGACGAACGCACGCAGCAGCGCCACGACAATCGCAGAAAGTTCATGCGGCATAAGATTTCCTATCCTCTGGAATTGCGGGATGAGCGCGTCAATACTCCACTGCGCGTGCATGCCACCGACATCAGCGGAAATGGCTGCTACGTAGAGACCGTAATGCCGCTGGCCGTCGGTACGGCCCTTCGCATCGACTTTTGGATTGAGGACGAACGGCGCTCCGCCACCGCCATCGTTCGCACGAAAGATCCGGGGGTCGGAATGGGCATCGAGTTCTCGGGGTTTCAAGAAGAGGCCAAGAGAGAATTCCAAGCTCACCTCAACCAGCTCGATCCCGCCGCGTCGCTCGGCCCCAAAACCAGCCAATAACAGCGGTCTCGCGTATGTCTTTGACCGGCTCGTGTAAAATCTGCAACCACTGCGCAATCCAGCCATCGAATGACAGGATATCGAAGGGAAGAGCAACCAGCAGGCAGCCACTCGCCCATGAAGATCGGAATCACCTGTTATCCCACGTACGGCGGCAGCGGAGTCGTGGCCACGGAGTTGGGCCTGGAACTGGCTCAGCGCGGACACGAGATCCATTTCATTTCCTACGCGCAGCCTATTCGGTTGCGGGGCGAGGAACCGAACATCCACTTTCACGAAGTGGAAGTCTCACGCTATCCGCTATTCGACTATCCCCCCTATGATCTCGCTTTGGCGACCCGGATGGCGGAGGTGGCGCAGCTCTATGATCTCGACTTGCTGCACGTGCACTACGCCATTCCGCATTCAGTGAGCGCGCTGCTGGCGCGGCAGATGCTTGCCGAGGGGCCGCGCGGACGCCGGCTTCCATTTGTTACGACCCTGCACGGCACCGACATTACGCTGGTTGGACTGGACCGGTCTTATCTGCCGATCACGCGTTACTCGATCGAGCAGAGCGACGGCGTCACCGCGATTTCGAATTACCTGCGCGACCGCACGCAGCGCGTCTTCGACGTGAAGAACAGCATTGAAGTGATTTATAACTCGGTGAACTGCGACGTTTACTCCCGCAACCAGGAAACGAACCCAGAGATGCGTGCAGAGTATGCGCCCAACGGTGAGCGGGTCCTGGTGCATCTCTCGAACTTCCGTCCGGTAAAACGTCTTACCGACGTGATTGAAATTTTCGATCGGGTACACAAACAATTTCCCTCGAAGCTGCTGCTGATCGGCGATGGTCCCGACCGCTCCGTCGCCGAGTGGCTGGCCGTGCAAAAGGGAATTCACAAGGACGTTTTATTTCTCGGCAAGCAGGACCAGATCCAGGAAAAGCTGGCCATCGCCGACATTATGCTGCTTCCGAGCGAACTGGAATCGTTCGGACTGGCCGCGTTAGAGGCCATGGCCTGCGAAGTGGTTCCCATTTCCACGCGAGCGGGCGGCGTGCCGGAAGTCATCGACCATGGAAAGTCAGGCTACCTCGCCGACGTAGGGGATGTAGAAACCATGGCGCGCTATGCCATCGAATTGCTTAGCAACGAGCAGCAGCTACGGGACATGGGGAAGCAGGCTCGTGCAGTCGCCCTGGAGCGTTTCTGTTCCACCAAAATTGTGAAGCAGTACGAAGATTTCTACCGCCGGGTGCTCGAGCGCTCGGCGTAGAAGCCCTCGGGAACGGAACTCGCGGCCTCCACCAGCGGCAGCCGAATCCGGATCAATGTTCCCTTCCCTTCGTGGCTGTCAATGGTCATCCGAGCCGTGTCGCCGTAGAGCACCTGCAAGCGCTCCGATATGTTTGCCATGCCGATTCCCATCCCGGCCCAACTGCTGCTTTCTTCCAGTTGGGCCCCGCCCATTCCCACACCGTCGTCTTCGACTTCAATAATAAGTCGCGAATCGACTACCCGGCTGCGCAGGTAAACGCTGCCGCCTTCCACTTTCGGCGCCAGACCATGCTTGATGGAATTTTCGACCAGTGGCTGCAGCAACATGCTGGGAACTACCACATCGAGGGAAGCGGGATCGAATTCCTTGATTACTCGCAGTTTGTCGCGCCCAAACCGTACCACCTCGATGTCGAGGTAGTTGTCGATGAATTCAAATTCCTCGCGCAGCGGCGCAAAGGCCTCACCGCTACTGAGCAACCGCCGCAAAATGGTTGCCAGCTTGAAGATCACATCTCGCGCCATTTCCGGGTCGAAGCGAACCAGCGACGAAATGGAATTCAGAGTGTTGAACAAAAAGTGCGGATTGATCTGATTCTGCAGCGCCTCCATGCGCGCGTGCAGCAGCAGACGCTCCTGTTCTTCCAGCTTGATCTGGATGCGAACGCTGTTGAAAATCTTCAGCTCGATGCCGACCGCAGCCACACTCGCCGCATAGATAGCGCTATATACCCAGTAGTTGTCGGGACTCTCGATGCTGAAGATGGAATGCGGGAAATGTTGCTCCAATTGCGTTTGCACGAAGCGCAAGCCAATCACGGTCCAGAAGAACATGATTTGCCAGTCGAATAAACGGGGGCGGGGCAAATTGCGCCGGATGATGCGAATGATGCTCTGATCCACGAACGGTGAGAACGACCAGATATCGTCCTTATCGGCGGCCATGGTTCGCAGTTGGCCTGCGAGAAAACCGGAAAGAACGTCGAACGGCATCGCGGCCCACTCGCCGTGCAGCAAGGCGGGAAGGCCCATCAATACACCGCCCAAAGATCCCGCCAGGCGGCCGCCGATCACTCCCAGGAGAAGGGCCGTTTCAAAGCTCAGGTCGCCTGCCGCGAAACTCTTCTGGGATATTCGCGTCCCTACGCCAACCATAATCGGCAGGCCAAACCAAAGAACCAGGTACAACTTTTGTTTGAACGTGCGCTCTTCGCGAAATAATAAAGACTTGAATTCCTTGGCTCGTACCAGGCTGCTCGACACAGCCGCAGCTACGCCCAGCCGGAACAGCAAATTGAGAAGGATAAGCCGCGGTTCCATGAGATTTGGGTTCGTGAACTGCCCGAGTAACGCATCTGCGGCAATAAACGGCGAATACAAAACTGTAGCACGAAGACGGACGCTCAATATCCCTTTTGCTTGTCGACCAAAAACCTCAAGGGCTGTCCCGCCAGGTACCGGCGAAGGTTGTCGGAGAACAGTTCGTAGTGTCGATCCCAGAGCTTATCGGTAAGTCCGGCGGTATGCGGCGTGATCAGCAAGTTCTCGACTCCCCACAACGGGGAATCCGCCGGCAGCGGCTCGCGCTCAAACACGTCCAGCGCGGCTCCGCCAATTCGTCCAGTGCGAAGGGCCTCGACCAATGCGATCTCGTCCACCTGCGGGCCGCGCCCCACATTGATCAAGCAGGCTCCCGGTTTCATTACCGCAAGCCGTTCAGCATTGATTAACCCGTGAGTTGCGGCAATCAGCGGCGCGGCCACCACGACGTAATCGGATTGCTGCAGCACCTCATTGAGCGCCGAGGGAGCGAAGACGGCCTGCACACCTTCGGGACTTCCCTTCTCGACATGCTCGCGCACCGCGATCACGCGCATACCCATCGCCGATGCCATTTGCGCCACCCGGCGTCCAATGCTTCCCACACCGATTAGACCCAGGGTCGCGCCGGCAATTTCGCGTGGATGCGGCTCCTCGTTCCAGATCGCTTCTTTGCCCCAGATATGTTTCTGCTGCAACCGGGCAGCCTGCGGAATCTTCTTGGCCAAGGCGAGAATTAACGCCATTACGTGCTCGGCGACGACCGGGCCGTGGACTTCACTGGAGTTAGTCAGCACGACTTCGCTATTTACTAGCTCGGCAAATAGAAACTGATGCACCGCCGCCGAAGGCGCATGAATCCATCGCAACTTCAGAGCGGCGGCAAATTGTTCCGGCCGCAGCGAGAGCGTAAAGAGTATCTCCGACTCGCGCAGAACTTCCTCAATGCCCTCGTAACTATCGCGCTGTGTGATTTGCAGCTGCGGAAACTCCTGCGACAAGCGTTCCCCAAACCAGACCGGCGCCCTCCACAGGCCGAACCGGTGATGCACAACGATCAGCAGGTTCATGATTGGAACGATTTAACCATAAGCAGGGAATCATACGAAGAGTGAACGGTCCATCACTTTTCTACATGGCTTCAGGAGAGCCACGTCAGAGGTCATTCCGGCTGGAAACCGGGAACTCCGCCCCGGTCTCCGGAGTCTGAGCACAGTGAACGAGGCCGAGCGGCTACAAAAGGTCGCGGAGATGACGATGTGCAAATGTTCGATCTTGACCTTTGCGTTATTGCTCTCAGCTCTTCCTTCGCTCGCTCAAATCCAGCTCCAATCTCCACAGACCGCGCGTCAGGCGTTGATCGAAATGTTCACAAGTAACAACGAAGAGGCGTTCGCTAAGCATCTTCCCGACGCTGTACGTAAACTGCTTCCGCAGAATGCAGGACAAGCTTTTGGACCCATAATTTATTCAATCGCTTCCTTCGGCAACCGTCGGTTCTTACGAAGTGAGGGGGTGGAGACCTTCGACGAAGGTCCCACCCTTTTGATTATCAAACAGAGCCAGGAGGACAAAACCGAAGTCGCGATCGAAAGCGATGGCTTGGTCGGTGAAAACGACGAAATTGAGATCACCGTTCATGTCTACCACGGCGGGCAGGAGCAATGGCTTTCCGTCATACCACGATTGATCTTTGCATTAAGAGAAGAAAGGCATGTCTGGCGGCTAATCGAGGTCACAGTTTCAGCGCGGGTGCCCCTCACCGATCCGGAGTATCTACGCGGTTTGCGGCAGCAGCAAGAAGAAGCCAATGAGTCGGCCGCCCAAATGCGTATAAACAGCATTGTTGCCGCAGAGGACGGCTATGCGGAACGGCACCCTGACCGCGGCTTCATCTGCTCGTTGCCGACCCTTTTCACACCGGAAACGAATGAAAATGCCGTGGATGACAATCTCGACCCGCCACAGGTCTACTACGATCCCGGTCTAGCGAATTCAGAATCGAACGGATATCGCTTCGAACTCACAGGATGCGAGGGAATGCCAGGGTCCAGGTATCAGATCACCGCGGTGCCCATCGATGCAGACGATGGCGCGAAGACCTTTTGCGCCGACGAATCTGGAACGCTGAAATTTCTAACGGGCGGAAAAACTTCTGCTTGCGTCAGTCGCGGCGAAGTGGTGAACGCCACCAGCGATTCGACGATCGAATCGAACCAGTGATTCGAATGTGTTAGCTGTAAGCCAATTCCTTTGCTCGCTGCGCTGCCTTCACCACCGCTTTAATCAGCGTAACTCGCAGCTTCCCTTCTTCCAATTCCATAATCGCGTCAATGGTGCAGCCTGCCGGCGTAGTAACTGCATCCTTCAGCAATGCCGGATGATCTCCTGTCTCGAGCACCACGCGAGCGGCTCCCATCGTGGTCTGCGCGGCCAGCAGGGTCGCGATATCGCGAGGCAGCCCCACTTTCACCCCCGCCTCCGCCAGCGATTCGATAATGATATAGATGTACGCGGGACCGCTTGCCGAAAGCGCCGTGACTGCGTCCATGTGTTTCTCGTCGACCACCACGGTTCGTCCCACCACATCGAACATGTGGCAGGTCATAGCCACATCGTCGGCGGTGGCGTGCTTGCCTTTGCAGATGGCCGTCATCCCAGCTCCCTGTTGGCACGGAGTGTTGGGCATGGCGCGGATCACTGGAACATTCGGGGGCAGGTTCTTTTCAATCATGGAAGTTGGCACCGACGCAGCCACCGAAATAACCAACTGCTTCGGCGAGATGCGACCACTGATTTCTCGTACTACTTCCTCCACCACCTGCGGCTTCACTCCAATCACGATAATGTCGGCGCCTTTGACCGCCTCAGCGTTGTTGGTGCCGACTCTCACCTTCAATTTTGCAGCTAGGGATTTCGCCCGCTCCTCATGGGCGACTGTGGCGCGGGTTGACTTTGGCGAAAGTGAACCATTTTTCAACAATGCCTGCAGAATAATGCCGCCCATCTTGCCGGCGCCCAGGAACGCCACCGTCTTCCCTGCCAGATCACTTGCCATAATTTTCCTCGGAACTTAAATGCACCTGCAAAAGCCTTAACCACAGAGGACACAGAGTTTCACGGAGGAAGAAATGCCGATGCCCTCTGAATTCTCTCGGACTAACGAACGCTTTGTTTGACGACGCTAGCGATTCTCCGCTCCATGAAATTCCATGCAGTCGCTACCACGTCGCGCAAACCGCGCGTCGCCTTCCACTGCAGCAGCGCTTGCGCTTTCGCCGGATTCGCCACCAGCCTCGGAGGGTCTCCCGGACGCCGCGGTCCCATCTTGCGAGGCACGGGCTTTCCCGTCACCTCTTCGACCGCAGAAATCACCTCCTGCACGGACGCTCCGGTTCCGGTTCCCACGTTGACGGCGAAACTTTCCTTTCCTGCGGCCAGGTGATCAAGCGCCTTGATATGTGCGCTCGCCAAATCGTTTACGTGGATGTAGTCGCGAATGCAGGTTCCATCCGGCGTGGGATAATCCGACCCAAATACGTGCAACTCCGGCCCCAGCCCCGCCGCCGCGCGCAGGGCCACCGGAATCAGATGCGTCTCAGGGTCGTGCAATTCGCCAATCTCTCCGCTGTCATCCGCTCCCGCCGCATTGAAATAACGCAAGCTGGCGAAGCGGAAACCGTAGGCTCGGTCATACGCCTCCAGCGCCTGCTCAAAGAACAACTTCGAAACGCCATAGGGATTCACCGGCTGGCGCGGAGTATTTTCCTCAATCGGCACTTTTGCCGGTTCGCCGTAAACGGCGCACGTGGAAGAAAAAATGATCTTCTTGACTCCCGCATCCATAGCCGCATTCAACAAAGAAAGCCCGCCTTCGACATTATTATGGAAATATTTTTTCGGATTCGTCACCGACTCTCCGACATAGGCATGTGCCGCGAAGTGCATGATCGCCTCCGCCCGCGGCAACACTCGCGCCAGTGCGGCCGCGTCGAGCACGTCGCCCTTTACAAGTTCAAACCCTGCGGCCAGAAATTCGTATCCAGTGCTGAGATTGTCGAAAATTATCACTTCATGCCCCGCGCGCCTAAGGGCACGGGCCGTGTGGCTGCCAATATATCCAGCACCGCCGATAACGAGAACGACCATTGTTCCCTTATCCTTTCCAACACCGGAATTATACGGGCTGCTCGGGTCGCGCACGAAAACCGGAGCCGGCATTCGGTTGAGCACCCCGTAGAGACGTAGCTTGCTACGTCTCTGCCGGCGGCGCCTCACGCCCCCGGGGACGGTCAGTGCCCGTGGACAGCAAGACGTTGCCAGCAACGTCTCTACGCACTGCTCCTTCTTTCTCTAACGGCCTGCTAAGATGTGCCGATCCTTCTCGGAGGTCTCCGTGGAAACCGAGCTGCCGCGCGATCGCGGATCTGATTTTGGAGCTGCGTCCGATCCGGTGACCGAACAAGCTGCGACTGGCCCTGCAGTTGCCCCTGTGATCGCCGCTCCGCCCGGTCCCGAAGTACCCGCATATCGCGACCGCGGCACGAGCCTGGTCGTCTTCGGAGTCTTTCAGATCATCCTGGGATTGCTGGCCGCGCTGATGGTGCCGCTGGCAGCACTGGGGGTGTTCATGTCCCGTCTCGGACCGGGCGGCTCTATGCGTCCCGGCCAATTCCTTTCGGGAGTTGCCAGCTATGCATTCATTGCGGCAGCGCTGGTTGCACTCGGGATCGGATCGGTGCAAATGAAGCGCTGGGCGCGGGCTCTAACCTTGGTCATTTCCTGGTACTGGTTGATCACCGGCGTACTGATGACAGTCCTGCTGACCGCGATGCTGCCGATGACTATGCGAAGCGCGCTGGCGCAGGTGCAACAAAATGCCCCGGCAGGTCCATCGCCCGCAGCTTTCCACGGGCGTAATGGCAGTGATCCTGACGCTGATTATTATTTTTGCCGCGTTCTTTCTCGTCGCCGTACCTATCGCTTTTGTCGTTTTCTACGGCCGCAAGGATGTCGCCGAGACTGTGCACCATCGCGATCCCCTCCAGCGCTGGACCGATCGAACGCCTTTGCCCGTGCTCGGCGCCAGCGTCGTACTCGCTCTGGGCTCGCTCTATCTTTTATTGATTGGACTCACGAATCCAGTGTTCCCCTTCTTCGGAAAATATCTCACCGGAGTCGCGGGTTCCGCCTGCTTTCTCGTAATGGCTGCACTGGATACTTATCTGGCCGTCGCGCTCTTCCGTCTGCAATCTTCCGGCTGGTGGATCGCTGCCATCACTATCCCCGTCCGCCTGTTATCCATGATTCTCACTTACGCCCGGGCCGATATGATGCAGGCATATTCAAAGATGGGTATGTCGGATGCGCAGTTGAAGATGCTGAGTTCGAACTCCAATGTTTCGCGGCCACGTTCTGTTGTGGTGGGGCCTCATTTCGATGGTGCTGCTTTTCGGCTATCTGCTCTGGCTGAAGCGATATTTCAAAACGCCGGCGCCCACACATGCAGCTCCCCTTCCGGCGCAGGCCGGTTGAAATTTCCTATTCGCGAGATAATGGCTTCAGTTCGAGATTCGAGGAGCGTATGACCGAGCAACTGGCCGACAAGCAATGCGTACCGTGCCGCGGCGGCGTTCCGCCGCTCAAGGGCAAGGAACTGGAGAAATTACACCAGAACGTCCCCAAGTGGATGGTCTATGACGAACATCAACTTCATCGCGAATTCAAGTTCCCCGACTTCAAGCAGGCCCTGGAGTTCGTCAATCGCGTGGGCGCCGTGGCCGAGGAGCAGGGCCATCATCCCGACATTCTGCTGGCCTGGGGCAAAGTCGAGATCACGCTGTGGACGCATAAAATTGACGGGCTGACGGAGAGCGACTTCATCATGGCGGCAAAGATCGACCGGCTCAGCACCGCGTAACACAAACCTTCGTGTCTTTCAGGGGCTTTGCTAGAACGGTCGAACCACGAGCAGGTAAATCAGCACCACGATACAAAGAGTCAGAACGAGAAGCGAAAACTTCTCGACTTTCAGGCTGTCTTTGCGTGTGGATTCGAGTGCCATACTGTGTTTCAGTTTCCCACCAGAAAACCGCCTTGAGAATGGCCCGACCGTTGGTGGCACACTGGTAACGTGCCCAAAGTTTCTGGACCTCGCCGTCTAGGAGAAAGTCACGAGATGGCGCTTGCTTCCCTGGACCGGCTGGCCCAAAGCGCGACCGCCAGGATTGTCGCCGGAACCAGCATCAGCGCACCGGTGCCGGTCGCGACCGTGCGGGCGGAAATCCCTGCATCCAGGAAACGACCGGCCAGGAAAGCGGTTACGGCAAACGTAAGGCTGCCCAAGCCAAGATCGGCTGAGAACACACGCCCGCGAAAGCGGTCTTCGGTGTGAAACTGCAATAGCGTCGTCGAAAAGACCCAGACCGTCGAGCCTCCGGCATGCGCCAGCATGGCACACGCCGCCGCCATCCAAACACTGCGGCTGGCGCCCAACACGGCGTATCCGGCCGCAATTGTGAGATATCCAAAGAGAATGCCGAGACGCAGGCGATGGTCGCTTCGGCCCGCCCAGCGCGCCGCCACCACCGGCCCCACCATCGCACCCAAACCGCGGCCCCCGAGCAGAATGCTCATGCCCAGCATGGCTCCGCCTGCGGCATTGATGCCGCGACCATGCACCGCAAATTCGCGCGCCCCCATCACTGTAAAGATGACCCAGCTTGGCCCCACCATCAACTCCCCGGCTTTGGCAAAAACCGCCGGCAACAAAGTGGGATGACTGCGGATGTAGCGGATTCCCTCCAACACCGGAGAATAGTCGACCAGATCCCGCGGTCGAAGCGGTGCGGCAGACTCGGAATGAGGCTCGGCAAAACGCATACCGCTGATCAGAAACGCCGAGGTCAGAAACGAAAGCGCGTTGAGAATGAACACCGTGTCGCGCCCAAAGAAAGCCGCCACCACCCCGCCGACCGCCGCTCCGATCATCAGGTTCACTGACCAGGTTGCCGAAGACAGCGTGTTGGCGACCAGAACTTCATCCTCGGCCGCGATATTGGGAATCACCGCACTGCGGGCGGGCTCGAAGAATGCGGCCATGCAGGTTTCCGCCAGCAGCAAGGGATAGACCAGCCAAACCATTGAGCGGGAACGGACGAACAACATCGCCAGCACTACCGCGAAGCGCCCGATATCGGCCGCAATCATGACGTACTTGCGCCGCAGGCGATCGTTCACCACGCCTGCCGTCGGGCCGACGAAAGTCTGTGGGAGAACCTGGAGAACCAGCGCCCATGCCACGGATCCGGCGTGCCCGGTTAATTGCAGCAATAGCGTGTAAATCGAGAGGGTGTAAAACCAGTCGCCAACCTCACTGACAATTTGTGCCAGCCATAGGCGCCGAAAATTCGGGTTGTGCCGCAGCAGGCGGAGGTAGGACGCAAGCGAAATGGATGGGACGCCGCGCTCCGGTTGGGGTTCCATGTGATGCTGCGTGGCCGACGCCGACAAAGATACCAGTCCTGAAAAATATTCTGTCCACAACCGCAGCAACCTGGTCCGGCATCAAAGGCCGCCGAGGGTATTAAAACCCTGAGGTATTAAAACCCTCGTCCAACAGGCGTTCGGACTGCAGAATTTTCGGCTCTGCCGCGAAAGGCAAACGAAGTTAACCGAGGTGCGTTTAATAAGCCTCTTAGAATCAGTCGAATATAAAAGCGTGTTAAAGCTGCAGGTAACGGTGGTTTGGTGCAGCCGTGCTCACTGAATCATTAACGGATGGAACAACTTCGTCGTAAAGGGAGATCGCGCCGTGACAATCAGAAGCCTCAAGATTGCAATATCAGTTTTGTCGATCGCAGCCGCTTTGGCCATGGCGCCTATGGCGTCCGCGAATTCGGTTACATTTAACCTAAGCTCCAACAACTTGGGAATCTCGGGTTCGGTTGGTACAGTCACCATTGTTGACTCGGGACTTAATAAAGTCACAGTCACAATCATGATGAACGCCGGCTTTTCCGCGAAGTTGAATGGCGGAGATTTCGCCTTCAACGGGCCCTCCGGGCTCTCGCTCTCCAGTGTGAGCGGGCTCACCGCAGACCGGAATTCTGGCCTTAGTTTTCAGCACCTCCGGACCGACCAGAACATCAGTATGTTTGGGACGTTTGCTTTCGATTTCAGCAACTGCAAGGGACAACCACATGGCGTGGTGAGTGCCGACAAGGTGACGTTTGTGCTCACTGCCTTCGGCCTCAGCGCGAGTCAGTTCACAGGCGCTGCTCTTCACTTCTGCACCGCATCAGACCCGAGCTGCAGTACGAACACCGGGTTCGCCAGCGGAGAGGAAGGGAGAACAACGGTTCCCGAGCCCGGCAGTCTGGGCTTGATGGGAACGGGATTGGTGGGTCTCGGTGGATTGATTCGCCGCCGATTCGTCTCGAAAACCGTCTGACTTCGTTTCCTCTTTACGAATCTCTTCCAACTCCCGCGAGAAATCTCGGGGGTTGTTTTTTTCTGGCTGTTCTGTGGGCGGTCTAAGTCTTTGGGCGAAGCTTGAGCTTCAGATCTTCGGCGATTTGTTTGCCGTGGAAGCGGCCGTTTTCAATGAAGATTTCGTTCGTCCGCGATCCGGCCACGATCACTCCCGCCACATAGATTCCCGGCACGTTGCTTTCCAGTGAAACCGGATCGCACACCGGCCGGCATTGATCGGCGGACAGTTCAATTCCCATGCTGCGCAAAAAATCATAGTCAGGATGGTAGCCGATCAAGGCGAGCACAAAATCGTTGTTCAGCCGCAGCGGGCCGGCCGGCGTGTTGATCAACACGTAGTCGATGCCGATTTCCTGCACAGAACTATTGAAGAAAGCATCGATCTCGCCGTTCTTGATGCGATTCTCAATGTCGGGCTTGATCCAGTACTTCACGTGATTGTGTATTTGCGCCTCGCGGTGGACCAGGGTAACGCGGGCTCCGTGCCGCCATAAATCGAGAGATGCAATGGCGGCGGAATTCTTGCCCCCAATCACCAGCACATCCGTGTCGTAATAAGGATGCGGCTCGCCATAATAGTGCGAAACCTTGGGCAGATCCTCGCCCGGAATGCAAAGCTGATTCGCCAGATCGTAGTAGCCCGTCGAAACAATGACCTTCTTGGTGCGGTAATCGTGCGGCCGTCCCGAGCGGTCGGTCGCCGTAATGGCAAAGTTCCCGTCTTTGCCCATCACCGTCTTGACCCACTCATACTGTCGAAGATCCAGATGATAATGTTCGGCCACTTTGCGGTAATACTCCAGCGCCTCTTCGCGCGTAGGCTTCTGCTGGGCCGTGGTGAACGGAATGTCGCCGATCTCCAGCAACTCCGGCGTAGTAAAGAACGACATGTTCGCGGGATAGTGGAACAGCGAATTCACCAGACATCCCTTGTCGAGGATGACGACCTTCAGCCCGATCTTCTGCGCTTCAATGGCACACGCCAGCCCGGTAGGCCCCGCTCCGATGACGAGGACATCCGCTCGCATCTCCTGCCCAGACTTGGCCTTGGCTTTGGGGAGCACAACGAGTTCTTCACCGACAAGGGATTGAGGCATGGGATGACTGCGGAGCACCTCGAGGCGACGTGGGTTCGAGCGCAACTCGGAAACGGAGATTCTAGCACGCGGCAATTACAAAACCCTTACGGAAAGCGGTCGCTCAGGAAGCTGCATTCGCATCAGAGAAGGACGCTGGACGAACCTCTCGCTCAATCACGCGTGACAGCTTGTCCTGCGCAACTTCCAAATCGTAAGAGGACTGGAGGTTCAGCCAAAAGCCCGCGCTGGTATTGAAGTATCGTGCCAGCCGCAAAGCCGTATCTGGAGTAACGCCCCTTCGCTCATGGACGATTTCGGCAATTCGCGTCACCGGCACTCGAAGATCGAGCGCCAGACGATTCATGCTAAGCTCCAATGGCTCCATGAAGTCCGCGCGCAGAATCTCCCCGGGATGAATGGGGGGAAGAAGTTTTTGAGACTTAGCCATTGCTACTCCTTCTAAAACGCGGCTTTCTAATGATAGTCTACGATCTCGACATCGTAGGCGTTCCCGTCGAGCCACGTGAAGCATAGACGCCACTGTTCGTTGATCCGAATGCTGTGCTGGCCCTTCCGCTCGCCCCGTAGTGGTTCTAAGCGATTTCCCGGCGGCGACGCCAGATCCCGCAACTCCGTCGCACTGTCCAATTGCCGAAGCTTGCGTCGTGCAATGGTTTCGATTGATCGAAACCGGCGACTGCGCTGCCGTCCGTGAAGGCGTTCGGTTTCCGGGCAGCGGAACGACCTGATCACTTTCTGATGTTATACTGTTTAACGTTTTACGTCAAGCGTTATACTAACCAACAGTGTCCGATGCGGCATTCCGAAGAGCTATAATTTTCGGTTGCACTCATCCGTCCTCTTAATCGGGAGCCAATAGTGTCTTCTATTACCGAGCCGGCCGCACGCACCCGCACGGAATCCGACAGCATGGGAAAGATCGAGGTCCCGGCGAATGTCTACTGGGGCGCGCAGACACAGCGTTCGCTGCTGCACTTCAACATTGGGCGCGACACCATGCCGCCCGAGTTGATCCGGGCCTTCGGGATTCTTAAAAAAGCTTGCGCGCTGGTAAATCAGGATCTCGGCAAGCTTCCCGCGGACAAAGCGAAGTTGATCGTGCAAGTCGCCGACGAAGTAATTTCCGGGAAGCTGAACGACCAGTTCCCCTTGCGCATCTGGCAGACCGGCAGCGGCACCCAGACCAATATGAACGTGAACGAGGTCATCTCCAACCGCGCCATCGAAATTGCGGGCGGCCCGCTTGGTCGAGAAATGATGGGATCGAAGAAGCCGATTCATCCCAACGATGACGTCAACATGTCGCAGTCGTCGAACGATACTTTCCCCGCGGCCATGCACATCGCCGCCGCCGACCGGGTAAAAAATGCGCTGATTCCCGCGATCAAGACCGTACGCGATGCGATCGCCGCCAAGGCCAACGAATTCGCCAACATCGTAAAAATCGGACGCACTCACCTGCAGGACGCTGTCCCACTCACCGTGGGACAGGAATTCGGTGGCTGGGCCAGCCTGCTTGACCGCGACATCAAGCGCCTCGAACAGGTGTTAGAGGGACTCTACGATCTGGCCATCGGCGGCAGCGCGGTCGGCACCGGGCTAAACACCCATCCGGAATTTGCTGAGCGCGCGGCGAAAAAGATTGCCGAACTCACTGGCCTTCCCTTCCGCTCTCACGGCAACAAGTTCGCCGCGCTCTCGGCCCACGATGAAATCGTTTTCGCCCAGGGCGCGATGGAAACGCTGGCCGCTTCGCTGATGAAAATTTCCAACGATATTCGCTGGCTAGCTTCCGGACCGCGTTGCGGCCTGGGCGAGCTGTCGATTCCCGAGAACGAGCCGGGATCATCCATCATGCCCGGGAAAGTAAATCCGACGCAGTGCGAGGCCATGACCATGGTCTGCGTACAAGTCCACGGCGCAACCGCCGCCGTCGGATTCGCCGGCTCGCAAGGCAACTTCGAACTCAACGTCTACAAGCCCGTCATCATCTACAACTTCCTGCACTCGGTCACCCTCATCGCCGACGCCTGCCACGGCTACGTCGAATACATGCTCAAGGGCATCGAAGTCGATCGCGCCAAAGTGGACTGGTACGTGAAGAATTCCCTGATGCTGGTCACAGCGCTGGCTCCGAAAGTGGGCTACGACAAAGCCGCCCAGATCGCACACACCGCGCACATTGAACACAGCAGCCTGCGCGAGGCCGCGCTGAAGTTGGGATATCTCACGGGCGAAGAATTTGATCAGCTGGTGAAGCCGGAGAAGATGACGAGACCGTAGGGGCTGCGATCGCCGTGGTAGGTTCCAGGGCTTTACCAGCCACCCGCTATCTTGTAGTGGTTGCGCATCGGTTTGTGGGTGACCGGCATTCGATAGCTCACCCAAATCCCGTCGCCAGTCCGTTCCCCGTAGTACTTGCCTGGGCCAATCGTGGCGCAACCCGTACGACGCTCATAACAGTCCAGCAGGGCGTGCTCACGTTGACGATGACGTATATCGAGGCGGTATCAGTGTGGGTTCTTCTTCCGGTTGTGGCGTTTACGATGGCCGCTGCCGCCCCGTCGTTCGTATCGCCACGGACATCCACGGACTGCGTTAGGTTCTTCGAGTCCACCACCTCGACCGGCACAGATGTCTTTATCGCGCGGCACAGAATCTTCATCGCGTGGGCAAGGGATTCATCTGACACGGCGTTGATCGTGTTGCCGTCGGGGTCGAAAAGAGTGAGATCGAATTCATGATCGACCGAGATGCGAAGACCAGACCGCGTCGCCGTTTCGATAGCCTCTAGTGTGAATTCGCTCCTGGCTGAGCCATCTGTGATGCTGACGTTGTTGCATTCTTTCGGCTTAGCATTCAATATTTTCTTCAGGGGAACGCTCGACTTATCGGCCAACGTAATGTTCTTTGTAACGTCTTGAGCGGATAGCAGGGCAGCGAATAGCAAGACCAGACACGTGAACAGGCTCCGGCTCATCCGTTTTCGCTCCCATCGGCCAAAGTGGCCGCCTGGCGTTTTCGTTAGGCAGTTTATTGAAAAACACCGACCGCCGCAAGGCGACGCTTCCCTCCCGATGGAAAAGCTTCCCTCAAGAGGGCGAATATTGGGACGATATACTACACATCTACGGTTTGATCGAGGGATCTGATGCCGAAAGTACGAGTAGTGAAGTGGGGTAACAGCTTGGCAGTGCGTATTCCGAAAGGCTTCGCGGAACGAGCTCGCATAAAGGAAGGTGATCCAATTTTCATCGAAGCTTTGGACGAGCACGTGAGACTTCGCCCGGCCGATAAGGCTCCCACTCTGGAAGAATTGGTCGCGAAGATTACTCCGGAGAACTGTCACGAAGAAATAAAATGGGGCCCTGCTGTCGGAAAGGAATTTATCGGATGGTAGGCTAATACTCCTTGCTTGTCGTCCTTCAGTAAAGTTGCGTTCGACTATGACTCAGCGAGTTCCGCTCCCTTCTTTGCCTTAAGTCCTCTTATCCGATTCGGCGTGGTCGTGATCACGATCACACTCACCAACACCAGCAGCGTCCCCACGATAGTGCGTGGGCCAATCGATTCGCCGCCGAGGAAATGTCCCACCACGACCGCGACCACCGGATTCACATAAGCGTACGTACCCACCTTGGTCGGCGACTCATGATGAATGAGCCACACATACGCGGTGAAGGCAACGATCGATCCCGCTACGATCAAATATGCCAACGCTAACCATGCCTCGCGGGAGACTGCCTGCACGCGAAAGCCGCGGAATTCTCCCAGCAGCGCCGCCGTCAATGTGAGCAGAACGCCTCCAGCGAGCATCTGCGCTCCGGAACTCATGACTTTCGACGCCGGCAGCGGCAGCTTGCGCGTCAGAGAAGCCGCCACCGACCAGCTCATCGCCGCAACGATCAAGGCACAAGCCCCTGCCGTATCCACGGGAGCCTCGCCCAGGCTCATTGCGTGTCCGACAAGAACGGCTACGCCGCCGAGCCCTATGAGAAGCGCAAGCCCGAGTCGAAACGTAAGGCGTTGAGTTCGGAGAAAAATGATTTCCCCGATCGCCATGAACACGGGGATCGTCGCCAACATGACGGCGGCGATGCCCGAAGGCACACGGCGTTCGGCCCAAAACAGCAAGCCGTAATCGAAGACAAAAATCAGAATCGCGAGAAACGACGCTGCACTCCACTCGCGCGCGGTCGGAGACGGTATGCCTCTGAATCGCATCCAGCCATAAAGAACGATTCCGGCAACGAAGAAGCGCATGCCCGCGAGAAGAAACGGAGGAACTTCGCGCACCCCGACGCGAATCGCCAGGAACGTCGAGCCCCAGACGAAATAAATTGTGGCGAAGGCCAGCAACACCTTCCATGCCCGCGGCGGAGAAACAGTCGGCATGCGGATGATCCCTGCCCGAAATCACAACCAATGCTGAGTTGCTTAGATTACTCGCGCCTGCTGTGGACGCAGGCTTCCTGCATAAAAAGATTTTATGAGGCTATAACGGGCGAGTGATTCGGGAAGAGTGCTTTACTTCTTCAGCAGACTGGTATGGCTGGCCACGCACTGCCACTTACCCAGGTCCTGAACCCAGGTATCGGTGAAGCGTCCCACGTGGTCGTAAGGCTTCCCTTGAAAGGTGCCCTGCGTGTGATAGACACCCGTGACCACCGCGGTCTCTCCAAAGAAATTCATTTTGACGTCTTGGATGGTGAGGAGAGTAGGTTTGAAATGTGGGTCTTTGATTTCGGCAAGAAATTTCTGTTTATTGGTGAGCTCGCCATCCCATTCGGTGTTCACAAACCTGCTCGAAACCAGGGCCTCGAGGGCAGCCGAATCCCGGTTCACCTGAGCCTCATTCCACAAGCGCTCCAGAACCAACAGATGGTTCTCACGTGGATCGGCCTGCTGGGCGGCCATCGCAACCGAACCCAAAGCCAGCAGCAGACACCAGCATATATTGCGAATCATAGTTTACAAGCTCGCGGCATCCCTACGTGGGGCGAACGTGCGAGAAACATAACAGTGGGGAATTGCCGACGCTATCGAAATGAACCGAAGAGAGTTACGAATGTCATGAGGCTTTCGGATCGCAGGCCTTTAGTGCCTGCGGCCCCGGTGCCGAGGTGTGTAGTCTGAGGTCTGAGGTCCGAGGTCTGCCTTCAGAATGCCCAGCGCAGCAGGGTCGCTCCTACCGTAAATCCGGCGCCCACCGACGCCAGCATCACCAGGCTTCCCTTCTTCAGCTTGCCTTGTTCAATCGCCGTATTCATTGCCAAAGGGATCGTCCCCGCCGTGGTATTGCCATAGCGTTCGATGTTGACAACCACAGCCTCGGGCCGCAGGCCCAGGCGATCAGCGGTGGCATTGATGATGCGCAGATTGGCCTGATGGGGAATAAAAGCATCAATGTCCGATCCCTTCAGCCCGTTACGTTCGAGCAACTTCTGGCAAAGCTCCGTCTGTTTCCGAACGGCAAACTTGAACACCTGCTGGCCATCCTGGTGGACATAATGCATTCTCTTGGCGATGGTCTCTTTGCTCGTCGGATTCAGACTTCCACCGCCGGGCATATAGAGAAACTGGCCGCCGGAGCCGTCGACTTCGTGAATGAAGTCGATTAACCCGACCGAATCGTCTTCCGCCGGCTCCAGCAGCGCCGCTCCCGCCCCATCTCCGAAAATCACACAAGTGGCGCGGTCCGCATAATCGATGATCGACGACATCACATCCGCGCCAATCACCAGCACTCTTCGGTGAACCCCGGTGCCAATGAACTGTGCGCCTACCTGCATCGAATAAAGAAAGGCCGAGCAGGCGGCAGAGAGATCGAATCCCCACGCTCCCTTGGCGCCCAGCTTGTCTTGCACCACGCAGGCCGTGGAGGGAAAAAACATGTCGGGAGTGACCGTGCCGACGATAATAGCGTCAAGGTCGGTAGCAGCAAGACCACGCTGTTCCAACGCCTTTCTGGCGGCTGCGACGGCGAGGTCGCTGGTGGCAACGCCCTTATCCACAATGTGGCGCTCGCGAATGCCGACCCGCGCCATGATCCAATCGTTATTGGTATCAACCATTTTTTCCAGATCGGCATTGGTGAGCAGGCGAGGCGGCACGTATGTGCCCAACGCGCTGATTTTGGCGCGGATCGGTTTCGTCAATGAGAAGCTCCTGAAATAGGAAACTGAATATTCTCAACCATCAGGAGCAGAATGTCTAACCAACTTACGTAGCGACAGCCGCCTCGGCTGTCCAAGTCAGGCGAACCAGACGTCTGTCAGAACGTATAGTCCGGCGGCTTGATCCCCTTCGCCCGCAAGTAGACCTCGCACTGAGCCCGGTGGTGCGCCGTGTGCACAAACATGTTCATAATCATCGCGCGCCCGTCGGGATCTGTGCGTCCCTTCCACGAAGGAATGTGCCACGTTCGCTGAAGTTGCTCGGGAGTGATCGTCGGCAGCGTCTCGAGAACGTAGTCGAAGGACTCCCCGAGCAATTTGACAGCGCTCGCTTTGTCGGAAGCAGGCGGCTTGGCAGGATCGAAGACGAAAGGCGGCTTGATCCCAGTGATCTGGTTGAAGCGAAAAACATTGGCACCGGCGATGTGAATCATCTGCTCGCCAAAGGTCATTTCCTCTGGATTGGGCTTGAAGTCATAGAAGTCCGCGGGCATGGCATTCGCGACGTCGAGCGTGAACTGCTTCGAAGCCTGCCAGTCGCGAACAAACTCCGTCATATCGAGCACGGAGTTCATTCTTGCAGCCTCAGCAGCGAAAGTGGTTGTCCAGGTTAAGGTCAACAATGCCAGCACAGAAAAGGCGCAACGAACGGTCACTGCATCCTCCGGCGTCCATTCCGATTTTAGACCGACTCGATTCTGACGGATGAGGAGCAACTTTGTAACCCAAACGCGGCGGCATTTCACGCAGCCGCGCGGTACCGCTCGTGGTCCATCCACTGGTGGATAAAACTCGGACACGACACGATGCCGAAATCGCGATTTTCGCCGTCGATAAGATATATGAGGGCCGGACGATCCAACTCCTCCAAGTGCGACAGATTCAGCACGGGCCACAGATGGCACTCGGCCGCCGACTGAACTAACTGATCCAGATACGCCAGATGTCCGTGAAACAATTTTCCGGCTACGCGAATGGTGACACGGGGAGCGAGCTTGGGGGCAATACCACGACTGTTCATTTTTCTCCTCTTGGCCGGGTCGAATAATTTACTCCCGCCTCTCTTGTGTTGATGCTAGAGGAGATGATTTCTTGCGAAAAGAGTCGTAAAAGTCGTGTAAATCTTGGTAATCAGAAGAGCAGGAACCGCGGCCAGAAAAATAAGCCAGGCACCGGGACCTCACTGCACACGCAAGAGCCCGTTACCGTTGCTTCCTTCCGGACCTGGCGGGGTTGGCGGGAAAACGTCGCGTGAGACCGATGCCTGACCTAAATCATTCTAGCATTCAAAAGTTGTCGCCCTGTTGCTGTAGCGCCGGCGTCTCCGCCGGCCGTGGCGAGGCCATCTTAGCCTCGCACCCGCCGTTTTCCCGAACTCTCCACTCTCCACCAACGGCATGTGACTTTCGGTGCAAGAATTCCGCGCCCGGCTCTTCCCTTCTGCAGGCGATTGTCGAACAATGGATCTAGCCTGCTGAACCTGACGAATGTCCACCCACTCACCACTCGCCGGCGTAATTCCCATGGCACGGGCTATCGACCATTACTTCGATCTCGCTCTCTATCTTCTTGTCTGTACTGGATTTGGCACGCTGGCCAGCACCGGTGGCCTCGATCTGCCGTCAATTATTCTGGTAGCAACCGCGCTCGTAGTCCGCGGGTATCTGCTGGCCAAGCGGCGTCAATTCACAATTTCTGAGCGCTGGACTACACCGCTCTCCATCGCCTACTTTGTCTTTTTCGCCGCCGATTACATCCTGTTCTCGCGAGCCTTCTTGCCCACCACCGTGCACCTGGCTCTGTTCGGCGTGGTGGTGCGAATGTTCTCGCTGCGCCGCGAGCGCGACCATGTCACCCTCGCCATCCTCGCATTCTTAATGGTGCTGGCCGCCGCGGTGCTTACGGTCGACAGCGTTTTCCTTTTCTCTTTCGCGGCTTTCATGATGATGGCGGTGGGAACGTTTGTCTTGATGGAAATGCGCCGTTCCGGGCACGCGGCCAACATTCAGGCCAGACACTCCAACGATCCCCAGGAACACCGGCACCTAGCCTTCTCGCTGGCGCGAGTCGCACCGGCATTGATGTTAATGATTCTGTTCGGCGGCGCGGCCGTATTTTTCGTGATGCCACGCATGTCGGCGGCGGGATACCTGAGCGACTACTCTTTCGGCACCGACCTCTCTTCCGGATTCAGCGATCACGTTCAGCTGGGACAGATCGGGCAGATTCAGCAATCGAATGCGGTCGTCATGCATATTCAGATCGATGGCGACAAAGTCGGCCGCTACGACCTGCATTGGCGCGGCGTTGCTCTGTCGAATTTCGACGGCGCCAACTGGTCGACTCCGCGCGAGCAGATCATTTTGCAGCGCCAGCCGGACAGCAGCTATCGCATACCCCAGGTCAACGCAGTGCTGCAGTCCTATGTGACGCGAAATCGGGCGCGCGAGCAGATTATCCACTATCGCGTCCTGATGGAACCGATCGGTACCAACGTCTTCTTCCTGGCCCCGTGGGCTCGCAGCGTAAGGGGCGATTATCGGATGCTGGCCGCCGATTCTGTCGGGCGCGGTCTACAACTTCGATACCGGGCACGGCATCAGCCGTTACGAAGCGGAATCGGACATCGCTACGGCGGCGCCCTCCGAGTTGCGTTCAGCGGGACAGAACTATCCCGTGCAGATCCAGGCCGCTTATCTGCGTTTGCCCGCCCTCGATCCGCGAGTTCCCCGCCTGGCAACACAGATCACAACCTCCGCCAGCAATGATTTCGACAAAGCTTCCGCCATCGAGAACTATCTCCGGACGCACTTCGCCTATACCCTGCAGTTGCCGCGCACCAAAGTGAAAGATCCCATCGCAAATTTTCTCTTCGAGCGCAAGCAAGGACACTGCGAATACTTCGCTTCCGCCATGGCTGTCATGTTGCGCACGGTCGGAATTCCCTCACGCGTGGTCAACGGATTTCGCAGCGACGAATTCAACGACCTCACCGGCAACTATGTGGTCCGCGCCAAGGATGCGCACTCCTGGGTGGAAGCCTACTTTCCCGGCTACGGATGGCAGACCTTCGATCCGACTCCTGCCGGCAACGGCGGAAGTCCTCAGGGCTGGGGCCGCGTCGCCCTCTACATCGACGCCATGGCATCGTTCTGGCGCGACTGGGTGGTCAGCTACGACACGTCTCATCAATATGTGCTCGGCCAGTCCGCGATCGGCCGCAGCCGCGCCGTGTGGGAAGGCGCACGCAACTGGGCCCGCATTCACTACAGTTCCATGCTGACGTGGGCACGGCGCAGTCAGGATCGTGTGGAACATTCTCCCTCACGATGGGCCATCTTCGGCGCGGCCATTACGCTCGCGCTTGTGGTTCTGGGAAACCTGGGGCGAATCGCCCGCTGGCTGCACGAAAAGTGGTTACAGGCGCATCCCGAGCGATCTCCCGAACAGGCTGCGGCCATGTGGTACCGGCGGATGGCCCGCGCGCTGGCCCGACGGGGCATGGAAAAACCAGCCGCGCAGACGGCGCAGGAGTTCGTGAAGAAGATTGACGACAGCCGCCTTCGCGAGCCAGTTGCGCGCTTCACTCAAGTCTACGAGTCCGCGCGCTTTGGAAATTCCGCGGAAGACGTACAGCGTTTGCCTGAACTGTACGAAGAAGTCGAATCCGCCACCCGCAGCCGTTGACGTTTCTAATGCGAGTGCTTGAATTTCCTTCCGATTCTGCGGGGCGTCATCCTGACGGGAGCCGCTTTTCAGGCGAACGGAAGGATCTCCCGCACAGAACGGCAGCGCCTCCCGAGATGCTAAAATAGAAAGATTGCATGCCCGTAAAAGACCTCACCGTTAGCGGTTCCCCAGATTGCAAGCCAGATTTCGAGGAAGAGAAATCTCCGGAGAATCCGCGCCCCCAGAAAGTCGGCTTCGTCAGCCTCGGCTGCCCTAAGAATCTAGTGGACAGCGAAGTCATGATGGGCCTGCTGGCACGAGCAGGAGCGGAACTGACCCGCCGCGCCGAAGACGCCGACGTGATCGTGGTCAATACCTGTTCCTTTATCGAAAGCGCCCAGCAGGAGTCGGTCAACACGATCCTCGAAATGGCCGCCCACAAAACCGGCGGCAAAGCCAAGAAACTGGTCGTGGCCGGATGCCTGGTCGAGCGCTTCCGCGACCAGATTCGCCAGGACATCCCCGAAGTCGACGCCGTTGTCGGAACCGGCGAACTGGAAAAGATTCTCTCTGCAACAGGCTTGGCCTGCTGCGCCGACTCCCGACCAATTCCCCGTTCGTCGTCTTGCCTTCGCGCCCGGAAGGAGATGCGCGCGCCGCACAAGGCCGCTTCTCCCGCCAGTCCTGGGGTCGAGAATCATGGGACGGAGCCATCGGCGACCTCCCGAACTATCTTTACGACGACGCCACCCCGCGCATTCTGGCCACTCCCCGGCACATGGCCTATATCAAAATCGCCGAGGGCTGCGACCACCCCTGCACGTTCTGCATTATTCCCCAGCTGCGCGGACAGTTCCGCTCGCGCCGCTTCGAATCCGTGATCGCCGAAGCCGAACGCCTGGCACAAAGCGGCGTCCGCGAAATTACTCTCATCGGCCAGGACACCACCTGCTACGGCGAAGACTTCGGCCTGAAAGATGGTCTGGCGCTGCTTGCTGGAGAAGCTCGCCGCCATCGAAGACCTGCGCTGGGTCCGTTTTCTCTACGCCTATCCCAACAAGATCACCGGCAAGCTTCTCGACACGATCGCGCGCCACGAAAAAATCTGCTCCTACATGGATGTGCCTCTGCAACACGCCTCGGCTTCGGTGCTGAAGCGCATGAAGCGCGGAGGCGGAGCCGACATCTTCCTGCGTTCCATTGCAAAAATGCGCCGCACCATCCCGGACCTGACCCTGCGCACGTCGTTCATCGTTGGCTTCCCCGGCGAGACCGAAAAAGAATTCGAAGAGCTCTGCGACTTCGTCCGCGAGGCCCAGTTCGACTGGATGGGCGCCTTCGCCTACTCCGACCAGGACGGCGCCGGAGCCTTCGCGCTGGAAAAGAAGCTTTCGCCGCGCGAGATCGAGCGCCGCCGCAAGCATCTGATGGGAATCCAGCGCCAAATCAGCAAGAAGAAAAAGAAAGCGTTCGTTGGGCGGGAGTTCGATCTGCTGCTCGAAGGCGAATCGGAAGAAACAGAATTGCTGCTCGAAGGCCGCACTCCCATGCACGCCCCCGAGATCGACGGCAAAGTTTTCGTCAACGACTTCCCCGAGGAAGCGAATCCGCAACCCGGCCAGTTCTATCGGTGCCAAATCACCGAGGCGCACGATTACGACCTGGTAGCAAGAATCGTGTAGATTCTCCGTCAACGAATGTATGCCACGCCAGCGCACCGTCAAACTCCGTTGCCCGATCTGCAAGAAGTCAGTCAAAAGCACCGACCCTGACTTCCCTTTCTGCAGCGACCGCTGCCGCCTCATCGATCTAGGCAAATGGGCCAGCGGCCAATACGTGATCTCCTCTCCAGTAACCGACGCCGACGAATCGATCCGTGAGAGCAACCCGGAAGACCAAGAGGACGAATCGTGAAGCCGGATGAGACTTCCGACGTAACGAGCAGCGCGTTCCTTAACCGCAACGCGGTTCCCGACCGTCGCGCCGGCGTCCCGCCGGCTGTCGCGGGAGCCTGCCCTGAGCTTGCCGAAGGGGCGTCCCGCCCGCGCGCCCCGCTATGGGCGACGCTGATCGCGACATTCCTCGGAATCGGCCGCCTGCGCCCCGGCCCCGGCACCTGGGCATCCGCGGCCACGGTCGCGATCTGGGCGGCACTCGCGCATCTGTTACCGCCCTCGCTGCGGACTGCGGTTGTTCTTATCCTGGCGCTCGTTATGACGCTCCTTGGCATTCCCGCCGCCACCCGCGTTTCCCGCGCCGCAGCCACCAAAGATCCCCAGTTTGTCGTGATCGACGAGGTCGCCGGCCAATTAATCGCGCTGATCGCCGTCCCCCTGGCATGGAAAACTTTTCTCGCGGGACTTATACTTTTTAGAGCCTTCGATATCGTCAAACCCCCCCCGGTGCGGCAACTGGAGCGACTTCCGGAGGGCACCGGGATCGTCCTCGACGACGTCGCGGCAGGAGTTTTCGCCTTGGCGGTGATGCATCTCTTGCTGCACTTTGGGCTACTAACTTAGTATCGAGTCGTGTCGAGCAAAAAAGGCTCGGCCCTGGACTCACTACCTGGTACTCCTCATGGGATTTTCCGACCGCATCCTCGGCAAGAAAAACCTCAACGGCGGACCCCACATCGATACCGTAGCGCCCTCGCTGGCACTGGCCGGAGGCGAACTTCGCATCACTGGTTCGGGGCTAAGACCCCACGAACTGCACCGTCCCAAAGTAAAATTCGGCGACTTCGAAGCATCCATCATCGTCAGTTCCGATGGCTTTCTGATCGCGCGCGTTCCTGAAGGCGCAACTTCCGGCCCGGTCGTGGTGGCAACCAACGGCCACGTCAGCAATTCTCACACGGTGAGGGTCGCGGTCCCCATCGCCGACAATCTTCACCCCGTGACCAACCCTGCGCTCGATCCCGAAGGCAACATTTACGCCACAGTCTCGGGTTCGCGCGGCCAGAAAGTTCCGGTGGCAATTTTCAAGATTGACACCAACTACACCGTCAAGCCCTTCGTCTCCGAAATGATGAATGCGACGTCAATCGCCTTCGATCGCGAGGGACAGATGTATGTCTCTTCGCGCTACGACGGCGCGGTCTATCGCGTGGCTCCCAATGGAACCATGACCACCTACGCCGAAGGCATGGGCATGGCGACGGGCATCGCCTTCGATCGCGAGCAGAGTCTCTACGTCGGCGACCGCAACGGCACCATCTTCAAGATCGCGCGCGACCAGCAGGTCTTTGTCTTCGCCACGCTCGAGGTCAGCGTATCGGCCTATCACCTGGCCTTCGGCCCGCAAGGCGATCTGTTCGTGACCGGCCCCACCGACCGCGTTTACAAAATCGATCCCAACGGAACCGTGAGCACTTTCTATAAGGGTCTGGGAAGACCGCAAGGGCTGGCCTTCGACGTGAACGGGAATCTCTACGTCGCGGCATCGCTCTCGGGCACCCGCGGGATCGTGAAGATCGCGCCCGACGGCCTGGCCAATCTCGAAGTCGCGGGCCAGGGTTTGGTCGGCCTGGCATTCGCCCCCGGACGTTCCGTAATTCTCGCCACCACCAGCAGCGTGCACCATCTTTCCTGGGATATTCAGGGCCTACCGCTGCCGCCGGAATAATTTAATTTATTGCTCTGCAGCCTCTCTGCATCCTGTCCTATTGTCATCCCTCACCCTCTGTTGTCATTCCGAACGAAGTGAGGAATCTGCTTTCTGCCGCCACCATCCACCCCTGTTCGTCCGCTCGCCCTTTTCATTTAAACTTCTACCCAGTGAATGCTGAAATCATTGCGGTGGGTTCCGAAATGCTCACGCCCTTCCGCATGGACACCAACTCGCTCTATCTCACCGAACAGCTCAATCTGCTGGGCGTCGACGTAATTTTCAAAAGCATTGTCGGCGACGATCTGCGCCGTCTCGTAGCCGCCGCGCAGCACGGCCTCTTCCGCTCCGACATTCTGATCTTCAGCGGCGGCCTCGGCCCCACCGAAGACGATCTCACGCGAGAAGCGGTGGCCGAAGCGCTGGGTTTGAATCTGCAGCGCGATCCGGAAATCTTGACTCGTCTGGAACAGCGCTTTGCCGAGCGCGGCTGGACCATGGCATCCAACAATGCCAAGCAGGCCGATGTTCTGGACGGCGCCACCGTGCTTCCCAATCCGAATGGCACCGCGCCCGGACAGTGGCTCAGCGGAGAGTTCGACGGCCGCGAACACATCATCGTGCTGCTGCCCGGCCCTCCCCACGAACTGAAAGCTTTGTTCGAGAGCGAAGTGCGCGACCGCCTGCGCGCCAAAGTTCCTCCAGCATCTCTGGCGGTTCGCACTCTGAAAGTTGCGATGCTGGGCGAATCGGCGGTCGACGCCCGCGTCGCGCCCATCTACAAGCGCTACCCTGACGTCGAGACCACGATCCTGGCTGGCGCCGGAGAAATCGAACTGCACTTCAAGACTCGCGCCACCACGCTCGACGCTGCCCAGCGCCGCGTCGACGAAGTCGCGGGAGTGGTCGAAGACGAATTGGACGACGCCGTCTACTCGCGCAACGGCGAATCGCTGGAGCAGATCGTCGGCTACTGGCTGCAGATGCGCAATGCCACCGTGGCCGTAGCTGAGTCGTGCACCGGAGGTCTGCTGGCGGAACGCCTCACCTCGATCAGCGGCAGCTCACGCTATTTTCTCGGAGGCGCAGTCGTGTATTCCAATGCCTTGAAAACGGAACTTGCCGGCGTCCCCACAGAAATGATCGACCGTCACGGCGCGGTCAGCCGCGAGGTCGCCGCTGCCCTAGCCGAAGGCATCCGTTACCGCTGCGAGTCAACGTTTGGCGTAGGCATCACCGGCGTAGCAGGACCCAATGGAGGCACGCCGGAAAAACCGGTTGGCCTGGTATTTCACGGAGTGGCAAGCGACCGCGGCACCGAAGTGGTGCAGCGCAATTTTCCCGGCGACCGCAAACGCATCCGCCGCTTCGCCGCCACCATGGCGTTGGATATGCTGAGAAAGAAGTTGATGTGAAAGAAAGCTCCTAGCTGCTAGCTGCCAGCTACTAGCTTCTAGCTCGAAGCCTCTGCTGTGGCTCTATGGTCTGCCTTTCCGCCCGGCAGCAAACAGTTGACAGGAAATCCGCTCCTTCCGCTGTTCCATTGTTTAAGCTAGTAGCTAGGAGCTAGAAGCTGTCCCATGCGCCTTTTCATCGCTCTCGACATCGACGACGCCATTCGCGAACGCATTGCTCGCTTCGTGGAAGGCGTAAGCGCATTCGCTCCCGACGCGCGCTGGGCAAAACCGGAATCCTTGCACGTGACTCTGAAGTTTATCGGCGAGCAACCCGAAGCCGCGCTCGAAGGGATCAAAGACGCGCTCGCCACAATTCCCGCCAGCCCCCCGAAAATTCACTTCCGCGGATACGGATTCTTCCCCACAGCAAAGTCACCGCGTGTCTTCTGGCTCGGCCTGGAAGCCGGCCCTGAACTCGCCGCCCTGGCGCAAGCCATCGACGAAAGTATGGCGTCACTGGGAGTCCCAAAAGAAGATCGCGCCTTCAGTCCGCACCTGACGCTGGCGCGCGGCCGAGGCGGTTCCGGTTCGCCGCGCCGCAACAAAACAGACGGCCCGAATCGCACTTTCCAACGCCTCCAGGAAAAACTGGCGCCTCTGACCAGCCCCTGAGTTTGGCACTATGACGCCCCGCGAATTCTTTTTGTACCAAAGCCAGCTATCCCCGAAAGGATCAAAGTACACAAAGTTAGCCGGTTTTGATTTAAAGTAGCGCCGGCGTCCCGCCGGCTGTAGCGTGGGCGTCCTCGCCCTCGCAGCCGGCGCCACATGAAAAGTTGGCACGATTCAAACATGCCCAGATTCCTACTCATCGCCGCCGCAGCCTACCTCCTGGGCTCAATCCCCTTCGGCTATCTTCTAGTCCGCACCTTTCGCGGCGAAGACGTGCGCCGTACCGGCAGCGGCAACATCGGAGCCACCAATGTAGCCCGCAAGTCTCCCATCCTCGGCGTCTTAACTCTGCTGCTGGACGCGCTGAAAGGATCTGCCGCCGTGGCCGCCGGCATCATCTTAAGTCCGGCGATGGGCGACAGCATGTCACTCTCCCACATTTCCTGGCGAACGATGCTCCCAGCCTCCTCGCCAGAATTCGCCACCAGCGCTGCTTTAGCCGCGCTTTTTGCCGTCGCCGGACACATGTTTCCCCTCTGGCTGAACTTTCGCGGCGGTAAAGGAGTCGCCACGGCGCTCGGCGCGTTCGCCTTGATCGCTCCTAAGGCCGTGCTCGTGTCCGCTGGCATCTTTCTGATTCTTGTCCTGGTTTTCCGTTACGTTTCTCTGGGATCCATCGCCGCGGTCGCCGCCTTTCCTAACGTCGCCTTGCTCCTGCACGAGTACGGCAACAGCCCGGTAGCCCTCGTGTTGATGGCCATAGCGTCGGTGCTCATCGTCGTGAAGCATTCCGCAAACATCCGCCGTCTGCTGGCAGGATCCGAAAACCGCTTGGGATCGAGGCACGCATGAGCGAGATCGCAGTAATCGGTGCGGGCGCGTGGGGCACAGGTCTCGCCATCGTGCTCGGCCGCAAAGGGACGCATGGCGTACGCTTGTGGGCGCACGAATCCGACGTTTGCGAATCGATTACCCAGAATCGCGTCAACGAGAAATTTCTTCCCGGCCGCCGCATCCCGGACTCCGTCTCCGCCAGCAACGATCTTTCGGCAACTCTGCGGGACGCAAACATCGTCGTCAGCGTCATGCCGTCTCAACATTGCCGCAGCTTGTTTGAACGCATGCGCCCACTGATCCAACCACAAACCTTGATCGTCAGCGCAACCAAGGGCCTCGAAGAAGGCTCCTTGCAGCGCATGACCGAGGTGATCACCCAGGTCCTGAAGCGCGAGGACGGCTCAGCTCCGGCTGTCGGAGCGCTCAGCGGTCCTTCCTTCGCCCAGGAAGTCGCGCGCGGCGACCCCACGGCAATCACCATCGCCTCGCAGGATGCCGCGCTCTTGCGCACCGTGCAGCAGGAATTCAGCGATTCCAGTTTCCGCATCTACACCAACAACGACGTGATCGGCGTGGAACTGGGCGGGGCTCTGAAGAATATTGTCGCCATCGCCGCCGGAATCTGCGACGGCCTGGGCTTCGGTCATAACTCGGTCGCAGCCCTGATCACGCGCGGCCTGGCGGAGATGACTCGCCTGGTCGTGGCTTGCGGAGGCCGCGCCGAGACCATGGCCGGCCTGGCCGGACTCGGCGACCTCGTGCTCACCTGCACCGGCGGCTTGTCCAGAAATCGCAGCGTCGGCGTCGAACTCGGCCGCGGACGAAAACTTCCCGATATCATCGCCGGTATGCATGGCATGGTCGCCGAAGGAGTCTTCACCACCACCGCCGCCGTTGGCCTGGCTCACGCCCGCGGCGTGGAAATGCCCATCACCGAACAGATGCACGCCATCCTGCACCATGGCAAATCTCCGCGTGAAGCCATCCAGGAATTGATGGCTCGCAGCGGGAAGAGCGAGGGTGGAATCACTTCCTGATTTCCGGCGATCACTCATGGTACGCTGTGACGCTTCACCTGATGCCGGGAGTTCGATATGAGCACCGTTAACTTCGTCGTCTCTTTCATCTTTCTAGTCTTGGCGGTGAACAACGCAATTGCACAAACCAAAACCATCGCCGAGCGTCTGGGTTATCCAGCCGACTCAAAGCTCCTCATCATCCACGCCGACGATTTGGCGGTTGCCCACTCCGAAGACGCTGCCAGCTTCGACGCACTCGACAAACATGCGGTAACCTCCGCCAGCATTATGGTCCCCTGTCCCTGGCTGACCGAAGTTGCCGCCTACGCAAAAGACCATCCGGACGCCGATCTCGGCCTGCACCTCACCCTCACCAGCGAATGGAAAACCTATCGTTGGGGTCCGGTCGAATCCAAAGACAAGGTCCCAAGCCTGCTCGATCCCTCCGGATACCTTTGGCCGGAAACCGATCAGGCTGCCCGCAATCTGAAACCCGAGGAAGTGGAACGCGAGGTCCGCGCCCAGATCGAGCATGCGATCGCCGTGGGAATTCATCCCACTCATCTCGACAGCCACATGGGCGTACTTTTCTCGCGCCCCGAGCTTTTCGCCATCTACGTAAAAGTCGCTCATGAATACAAACTACCGTTTCTGGCAGTCCGACCTCCGCAGGCGCCGAAAGAACTTCTTGCTCATGCTTTCCGACAAAGACGTAATCCTGGACTCGATCGTAATGGCCGATCCGAAGGTGGCTGTCAGCGACTGGAAGTCGTTCTATTCTGATGCGATTAAGAACCTCAAACCCGGCGTCACAGAAATCATCGTTCACCTCGGTCACGATGATCCCGAACTCCAAGCCGTCACGGTGGACCACCCTGATTACGGTTCAGCCTGGCGCCAGCGCGACTACGACGTGGTTACCAGTCCCGAATTCAAGAAGGCCCTGCAAGACAACCACATCGTCCTGATCGGATGGAAGGACTTAAAGAAACTCCTAAATTAACTGTCGGGAGTTAATCTGCCGCGGTCACGAAGGTAGGGACCGCCGCCTCGGCGGTTGTCGTGCGAGCATCCGCCGCTCGCGCCTGCGCGAGCAAAATCCCGCGCAACTTGAGTGTAATGGGATGTTGTGATTCGCCAATCCTGTACAATGCCAGCGTATTCGCGTGATCATCGAGGTGCTGCCGGATGATTCCTCAAACAGTTCGGAAGATCGCATTGTTTTTATTGCTTTTGGCAAGCGCTCCCTTATGGGGAACGAAAGGTAAGGCTCCCTCGGTGTCCATTGCTGATTGCATCGGGATGACAATCCTGGTTGATCCTGGATACTTCCAAGGTTTGCCCTCATCCAGCAGGACAGCGACATTTTCTCCTGACGGCAAGCAATTTACGGTCGTTCTCAGAAAGGGGGATATTAAGCGGAACCTGAATGTGTATTCGCTATTGCTTTTTGAAACAGACCGTTTGGCAACTCCGCAAAATCACCTTGTTCTTGAACTGACGTCTTCGTCGAATCGGGATGCAATAAGCCAAATCAAATGGCTAAGCGACAATAAGACAGTGGCATTTTTAGGCAACAGCGGGACCAGCTCGACCCAAGTGTTTACCTACGATCCCCTGCACCATCGATTGCGACGCATTACCGATCATGGCACTCCGATTACTTCGTTTGACATAAGCGGGAATGGAAGGACGACAGTATTCACAGCTGAAGAACCAGTGTCGCAGCCAAGTACAAGCGCTCTGCCCGGACGTGCGATCGCCCCGAACGAGCAGTTGTACGAACTACTTTCAGGGCACAAAGATCCTGATGAGATCGCGCCAAACGTCGAGCTATATATAAAACGTCGGAATCGTCCGGAGATACCCGTCAGAATGACGGACAAGAGTGAGACTGAGGGGAATTTTCGTATCGCCGTTTCGCCAGATGGGAATCATGCGGTGGTGCCTGTCTCTGTCATGACGTTGCCTAAAGCGTGGGAAGAGTACGAAGAGAAATTGCTTGCCTTCTACGTCCGAGAAAAGCGTCCCCCGCTCAGTCCCTCTCGCATTCTGCGCTACGACCTGATTAACACCGTGACCGGAAAGGTGCGTCCTCTCATAGATGCCCCGCTTTCGTGGTCATCCCGAGGTGTCGCGTGGACGAGCAATCAGACCGTTACGGTAAGAGACACGTACCTTCCGCTGGTTGGGTCTCCGTCAGAGAATGAGAGCCGCAAAAAACAAACGTTTGATGTCGAGGTGAATTTAGATAACGGGCAGATAAAAACCCTCCACGACGAAGCTCCTGCGGAGAAGCAGACCCCGCTAGACGTTCATATCGAGGAAGATTTTCAGCATCCGCCGAAGCTAGTCGCAATAGATCGGAACACAAAGGCTGTCACCGTATTGAAAGAACTGAACCCACAATTATCGGAACTGCAGTTGGGTCGAGTGGAGGAGTTGGTGTGGCACGATCCGGGCGGCGAGGAAGTCGAAGGAGGCTTAACCTACCCATCTGACTATCAACCGGGCCAACGCTATCCGCTGGTGATTCAAACTCACGGATTCAACCGCACTCGATTCACCCTCGATGGCCCGTGGAGTTCAGCCTTTGCGGCACAGCCTCTGTCGGGTAAGGGATTCTTCGTGCTGCAAGCTGGCTGGAATGTCGCAACGAGCCGAAAGACGATGCATACCCCCCAAGAGGGTCCTTATCACATGGAGAATTTTGAAGCTGCGATCGACGAATTGGACCGTCGCGGGCTGGTGGATACGTCTCGAGTGGGTATTATTGGCTTCAGCCGGACAGTGTTCACAGTTGGGTACACACTCACGCATTCTAAGTTCAAGTTCGGTGCCGCTATACTAGCTGATGGGTTCGATGGCAGCTACGTCCAGTACCTGATGTACCAGCGGATGCGCGTAGAACTCGAAGCCATCTACGGTGGCACACCCTACGGGCCTGCGCGAGATCAGTGGATTCAGGGTGCGCCTGGTTTCAACGTCGAGAGGGTCTCCGCGCCAGTGATGTTAATTGCATTGGGGCAGTCATCACTTCTCAAGAGCTGGGAGTGGTATTCAGGACTTTCCAGAACGCAAAAGCCAGTCGATCTCATATATCTTCCTGACGCGCCTCACCTCCTAATAAAACCTTCGGATAGGGCCTACGCCCAGCAAGCGGTCGTCGATTGGTTTTGCTTTTGGCTAGGCACAAAAGCCTCACGGAACTCAATCACACCGGATGAACAAACCAGATGGATGCCCTTGCGAAGTGGGGTATCGTCTAACTAATCCAATATCCGAGCGGGGCAGAGCGGCGAAGGGAATGCCGTTCAGGCCAGTCCGATGACGCCGACGCCACAAGTCCAAAGTCCGAATCGATCCGCCCGCGTTGCCTTGCCAAACCCTCTGCGCGTACCGCGCTCTCAAGTAACTTTGGTAACGTTAATCAGCCAGCTTTCGCTCCAACCCGCAACATTCCCCGCTAGAATTTTAATGAGACCTTTGAAAGCTGCCGCCACTTCGTCTTCGGCGACTGCGATAGGTGAGGGAGAGACTTGTCCGCCAGCGCCCCGAAACCCGCGCGCATCCCGATTCTCTATGTAATCCTCGGTGTGCTCCTGGTCATCAGCATCGTCCCCATGTATTTCTACTCGTCGGAGGTCGAGGTCAACAATCGCGACGTCCTGAAGAGAGACGAGATGCTGCTGCAAAACACGGTGACGCGCTCGCTTGCCGACGATCTTTCCCAGCACGAACGTTCCCTGCACATGATGTTGGCCAACCTGTCCTCCGCCATTCAAGTCGCCAGTGGCGGCGACATTGGCGAAACCAATATTCAGTCTCCTGAACTTCGGGCCCTGCTGGAGAATTTCGTGTCCTCATCCGACGAGATCGCCTACGCGACGCTGCTGAACGCGGATGGTAAAGGAATTTTCGCCGGACAGATCGCTCCCGACGCTTTTCTAAACCGCGAACTGGAACGCGCCTACGCTGCCGCCCGTGACGGCCGCGCCTATAACGGCCAGGCTCTCGCCATCGGCGAAGGAAAGAACGCCCATACCGTCTTCCTCGTCAGCTATCCAGTCAATTATGGACAACGTTTTCTAGGAATGATCGGCGCCGTAGTTGACCTTCAATTCCTGATCCGCCGTCTGCAGGAAGTCAGCGGCGGCGGCCTGACCCCCTATGTGGTCGATGCCCAGGGCCGTCTGGTCGCCGCAGCCACTCCCGAGTTTGCCACCGGTCAGGACATGAAGAATCTCGACATCGTCCGCAACTTCGTCAATGGCGGCAACAAAGCACAAATAAGAGAGACCCGCGAGTTCACCGTCACTAACGGCTCCGATCACGTTGAAATGCTCGGCACCTACAGTCCGGTCACCTCTCTGGCCTGGGCCGTAGTGGTGCAAAAACCGCAGCGCGAAGCCTACCGTGGCATCCTTGAAATGCAGCGCACGGGTCGACTGCTGGCCCTTCTGGCCGTGCTGTTGAGCGTCGGCGTCAGCATCTTTGCCGCGCGCCGCATTACCAATCCCTTGCAGGTGCTAACCCAATCCAGCCGAGCCCTGGCGCGCGGCGACTTCTCCCAGCGTGTTAGTCTGTCCAGCCGCACTGAAATTGGCGAACTCGCCCACACTTTCAATACCATGTCCGATGAACTCGAACGTTTCGTTGCCGACTTGAAGCGCGCCGCCGAAGAGAATCGCGAGCTCTTCATGGGCTCCATCCAAATGCTGGCCGGCGCCGTCGACGAAAAGGATCCCTACACCCGCGGCCATTCCGACCGCGTCACTCGCTATTCCCTGCTGATCGCCAAGGAAATGAACCTGTCCCAGGATTTCATGGAGACGCTGCGCATCTCCGCCCAATTGCACGACGTGGGCAAGATTGGCATCGAAGATCACATCCTGAAAAAGCCCGGAGCGCTGACCGAAGAAGAATTCGAAGTCATGAAGACGCACACCACCAAAGGCGCCAACATTTTGCGCCCGGTCACGCAACTGGCGGAGACGCTTCCCGGCATCGAATTCCACCACGAGGCGCTCAACGGCAGCGGATATCCCTACGGACTCGAGGGCGATCAGATTCCGCTGCTGGCGCGCGTAATCGCCGTAGCTGACACCTTCGACGCGCTGACCACCACTCGTCCCTACCAGCAGGCTCATACATCCGAGCAGACCCTCCAGATCATCCGGAACCTCGCCGGCAAGCGCCTTGATCCCCAGGCGGTCGAAGCTCTGCTCGCGGTATTCGCCCGCGGCGAAATCAAACTGCAACGCTTCACCATCAAGCGCCCCGTCGCCCCCCAACCCACAGAAGTTCCCGCCCTCGCCGCGGCCGCAGCGGGCACGGCCCCCACGGAAATCGCGACTCTGGAAAGAACTCGCGTCTAGAAAGTATCAACATCCGTTCCAGCGGTGGCCTGTTCCGCATTTCCCGTGACGCTGTCATCCCGAAGTCCCGCGTTTTATCCAACGGGGCGAGGGATCTCGCGTAGAGTGCCCATTCTTCAAACCATTCAACCAACTCACAACGCCGCCACCCGCCGCTGCACCACCAGGAAATAAACCGCCACAAGCATCAGCAGCAGCCCGTTCACGCCCAATACGATCGGCGCCGTAAACATCGGGACCAGCCATCCCGACACCAGATTCCCCATCGGCATGCCTCCGCGAAACGCGCAGTTATACACGCTCATCACTCGTCCCCGCATTTCGTTGGTCGTGATTAATTGCACCAGCGAAGTCACCGTGGCGAACACCGCCATCATCGACGCCCCCACCAGCACCAGCATGGCGTAACTCACAGGCAACGATTTCGAAAGCGAGAAGCCTGAAATCGCGGCGCCCAGACAGATCAGCATGGTCAGCGCGAAGCGCCCCTTCTTGCGCATGTTCCCGATACCAGCCACCGCCAGCGACCCGCAAATCGAGCCCACTCCCATCAGCGACAGCAGGTTCCCATAAGTTTCCGGACCACGGCCGAAAATGTCTTTCACGAATACTGGAATATAAGTCCGCATTGGCATGCTGAGAGCGGTCATGCAGAACGCGAGAAGGGTGAGGGCTTCCATCGATCCCTGCTTGCGCACGAATCCGATACCCTGCTTTAGGCTACTGAACATGGACTCAGTGGTGGTTGCCGGCAGATACCGCGCCGAGATCATCGACAGCGAAATGATCGGCGCCAGAAACGAAACTGCGTTCAGCCCAAAACACCACTTCTCTCCCAGCTTCGCTAAGGCCTGTCCCGCGAGCGCGGGACCAATCGTGACCGCCATATTGAACTGAATCGAATTCAGCGCGATCGCGTTCGGCATGTCCTCGCGATCCACCAGCGTCGGAATCAGCGCTTGGTACGCGGGCCCGCCAAATGCCTGCGCCAACCCGGAAACAAATGACAGACAGAGAATCTGCCACACGTGTACCCACCCGAACGTCACCAGCACGGTGAGCGCCCCGGCACTTGCCATCTGCACATATTGGGACACGAGAAGAATCTTCCGCCGCTCCGTCCGATCGGCCACCACCCCGCCGATCAGGGAGAACAGAAAAATCGGAATGCCGCCGAGAAATTGATCCAGAGCCAATAGAAACGCAGAGTGGCTCAACCGGTAAATCAGCCAGCCCTGCGCCACAATCTGCATCCAGGTGCCGATACTGGACGTACAGGCGCCAAACCACATCAGGCGGAAGTCTCGATATTGAAAGGCCTTGAAAATTCTGCGAAGCGTCGACGTTGGCATGTGCTCCGGGCGGACCGCTACTCGCATTGTATCTTCGCACGCCACGCTTCCACCGCTTCGTTGGTAAAAGGATTTCCCCTGTTAGACGTTCAACGGCTCCTGATGTGATCGGAAAGGTTGACTGAAGATTGCTTAGCCCAGTTCACCGCGCTGTTAACTCCCCGGCGATTGAGTCGCGAACGCGCTGCAGAAGATTACGGAACTTGCATGTGCTTGCCTGCTTCTTGCATCGCACATGAGCCGACCAAGCATTCGCCCGTCTTTTAGCAGCGTGGCCAACGAATGCAGAGAATGCCACAACATCGGCGTCTGGGTGGTTTCCCGTAGTGTACAGACAACTACCTAAGGCAACCCATCTATGTAGAACCTCATGAAAATAAATGTATATATGTCGCTTGAACGACGAAACACCAGTCGTACTGCTGCATCAAGACCGCCGCCGAATAGGAGCGCCCATGTGCAAGACCTTCGCTGTACTCCTGTTGTCTCTCGCGACCTCTACCCTCTTCGCCGCTACCCCCACCACCGGCACGCTTGCCTCCGCCGGTGCCACCGTAACCTGGTCCGGTGGACCTTACACTGGCGCTACCGTCGATAACAGCCCTGTCAATACCAGCGCCTGTACCACTCTCACCTGCGACAGCTTCAACTTGAGCGTGAACATCCCCGCTAACTTCTATACGACCTATCCCAATGACGAAGTCCAGATTGGCATCAATTGGGCCTCCGATCTGAACGAGTTCGACCTGTTCATCTACGACTCCAGCGGAAATCTGGTCGCCTCTTCAGCGCAGTCATTCGCGACTTGGGAGAACATTGATGCTGGCCAGCTTCCCGCCGGCAATTACACAGTATGGATCGTCGCCTCGCCCGCCGTGAACTCCACTTACTCCGGCAGCGCCAGCATCTCTCCGTATCCCGCAGTTCCCAGCGGCCGCGCCCGCTATCACGCAGGCAAGTTCACTTTCAGCACGCCTTTCGAATTGACCCGTCCCACGGATATCCAGAACACGGATGGGAGCGTGATCATAACGAACGACCAGGATGTCGAACCTCGTATCGGCCACGATCCCCTAGGAAACCTGTACGTGGCAGCCATCGAAGGAGTGCCTGGCGGAGTGGACGTATGGAAGTCGATGAATGGCGGCAGCACTTTCAACTATCTCGGTGAACCGGACGGCGCTCAAGCCGCAGCCATGGCAGGCGCCACTGGGGCAGGAGTTGGCGGCGGAGACGAGGACCTTGCCATTGCCCCCAACGGCACCGTGTGGATGAATTCGCTATGGCTCGGCTCGACCACCCAATGCACCTCCACCAACGGCGGCAATACCTGGATCGATAACCCAGTGGCCAGCAACATAGTCGGCGACGATCGCCAGTGGATCGCCAACTACGGCAACAATATTGTCTACCTGACCTATAAGCAACTCGGTGCGCTTTCCAGCGGCACCGAGAGCATCTTGGTGGTCAAGTCCATCGACGGAGGCATCACCTTTGGCGCCCCGGTAGAGATCACGACCCAGGCGCTCGGCGTCCAGCCCGGCGATCAGGGAAACATTGCGGTAGACCCGAAGAACGGCTATGTATATACCGTCTTCTTCGACAGCACTGAGACTCAGGTCTATATTGCCCGCTCAACCGATGGCGGCACTACCTGGACGCTCAAACAGATTTATGCGGCGCCAGTTGGAGCACCCATCTTGGGGAACATCTTTGCCGCGGTCGCCATTGACGCGGGCAGCGGACTCCACGTCGTCTTCTCCGATGCCCACCATGTCTTCCTCACCAGTTCGAGCAACCTGGGTGCTGCCTGGACTCCGCCCGTCCGCGTCAACAACGGATCCAATACGCGAAGCGCAATGCAACCTTGGGTAACGTCCGGCTCCTACGGAAAAGTTAACGTCACTTGGCTCGGTTCGAGCGACTCCAACGTGCTGGACACCGCCGCTCAATGGCAAGTGTTCATGGCGCAAACCACGAACGCCTTCGCCAACGTTCCGGCCTTCGCTCAAAGCGCGGTTACCGGCATCAATCACGTCGGCCCCATCTGCAACAACGGACTGGCCTGTGCCTCGGGCACACGCAACATGGCCGAATACTGGACCCCCGACGTCTACCTCGATGGCAACGAATACATCGTCTACCCAGACGACCACAACAGCAATTTACCCAGCGGCTCGGCTCGCACGTGGTTCGTGCGCCAAACCGGTGGCCCAACCGTGCAGTAGAAGAAGTCCGTTTTGGTCTTTTTTTGTTAGGAGCGGCTTTAACTGGATCAAAAAGTCTGCCTTTGTTTTGAAGGGCGCGGCTATTAGACGCGCAGGTTCCCCGATCTGATCGGCAGGTTGCCTCAAGCGTGATCACGCAAACTCAGCGCCCTTGTAACCTTCAGCGATTGTGTCTCCCCCGCTACAGCCCCAAGGGGCGATCATGGCCATTTTTTTCCACAGCCCCGCATGTGACGCCCAACCTTGACTGCGGATTTCAATCGCGGCACTATGGCCCCGAGGGCGACAGTCTGGTTGAAACCAAAACGTCCGCCTCTAAATCCTTTGTTTCACGGATTTTGATATGTAACTTCTTTGCCATCCGGATTTTGCGGGGAATTTCGTGCTAACTCGAAGATTCCAAAGATTGAGGGGGGGAGGGGGATACCCCTCGGTTGGTACAGACCGGGCGCATTCCTGACACACAGCAATGGATTTTGCGAAGGCGTGTAGAAGAACGACATGCCTTGGAAAGCGCCGAAGGGGACCGCGCAAGCTGTCCCGTCGGCTGTCGCGTGGGCGTCCTCGCCCTCGCAGCCGACCTCGTATAATCACTCGTAAGTCTTTATGATCCAGACCCTATTCGGCAGCCTTACGGAAGAACAAAAGCCCAGCTTCATGGACCGCATGAAGCAGGCGGTCACGCGCACCCGCGAAAACCTCGCGGAACGCCTCGACGAAGTCATCTCCATCGGCAAAGAAATCGACGCCGGAACGCTCGACGACCTCGAGGCCACGCTCATCGCCGCCGATCTCGGCAGCACGACCACTCAGGAAGTCCTGTGCAAGCTGCGCGAAAAGGCCAATCATAAACAGATCGGAAATGTTCAGGAACTCAAGCGCCTGCTGAAGGAAGAGCTGCTGGCGATTCTGAATGCCACGAACACGCGCCCTGTCAGCAAAGTCGAAGGCACGCCGGAAGTGATTCTTGTGGTCGGCGTAAACGGCACAGGCAAGACCACGACGATCGGCAAACTGTCCCAGGTATTCCGCTCGCAGGGAAAGAATGTGCTACTCTGCGCCGCTGACACTTTCCGAGCCGCCGCCATCGACCAACTGGAAATCTGGGGATCGCGCACCGGCACGGAAGTGATCAAGACCAAACCCGGAGGCGATCCTTCAGCGGTATTATTCGACGCCCTGCAAGCCGCCGTGGCGCGCAAGGTCGACTACGTCGTAGTCGATACCGCAGGCCGTCTGCACACCAAGACCAGCCTGATGTCCGAGCTCGACAAAATGCGCCGAACCGCCCAGCGCATCATTCCCGGAGCCCCGCACGAAACCCTGCTTGTGATGGATGCAACTACCGGGCAAAACGGACTGCAACAGGCCCGCATGTTCACCGAGTCCGCAGGGGTCACCGGCATTGTTCTAACAAAATTAGATGGCACCGCGAAAGGCGGCGTCGTAGTCGCGATTTCGCGCGAACTCGGACTGCCTGTGCGATATGTCGGAGTCGGCGAAAAAGCCGGAGACCTACTGCCTTTCGATCCGAAAGAATTTGTGGACTCGTTGTTCGAATAGGAGCGCATATGTCCGGTGCTGACGAAAAATCTTCGCGATTCAAGCTCATACTCGATTTCCTGAAGCGCCTGCTAGCCAAAAAGCCTGCGCCTCCCGGCGATCCATACGCTTACGCGATGGCTCCCCTACGTCGCGGCCCTAAGGGTCGCAGCGGCTCGGCAGTTGCCGAGATCGAAGAAGATTCGTATAAAAGCTTTCCGCCGCGCCGTTGAGGACAGGTAGGGAGTCCGCCAGCGGAACGTTTTGCGCCCGTAAAAGGATATTCTGGAGGAGCAGCCCTTCGGACCGCGTGACTCGTTTCCAGATCCGTTCGAAGTGAGGGGGATCCACATGCGACTCAAAGCGACCGTGCTGGTAGTAGCATCGTGCTTGCTCGCCTCTGTTCGGGTTGCAATTGCTGCGCCGACAACTGATCCGTGCAATCTTCCTCAGACGTTGCAGCGCGAAGTCGTGAACAACTATCCTGGGGCGAGGCTCGTTACCCTGCAGGATCTCGGCGAGGATGATAGGGGTCTCTTTCAAAAGGATCATCGAAACGATTGTCCTGGCCTAGTAAACGTCGACTTCTATGGTGACGGCAAACCGACGTTCGCGTTGGTTTTGATCGTAAATGGGGGCGCGACAGAGAGTGCAAAGCTTGTCGTGGCGCACGAGCTTGCCCGGAAGTGGGAGACTGTTTTGATCGATACCGCAGAATCGTCAGTCCCCGTCGTTTGGAGCCAAGGTCCCGGCAAATACGAAGACGTCTACGGTGAGAAGAAAATTCGAGCGACAAGAGCGGTTATCGTTTTCTGTGAATACAACGCATGGGCGATCGTCTATGCGTGGACGGGCAGCAGAGTGGACAAAATTTGGCTCCGTGACTAGCAATGTATGTGAAAGCATTTATGTGGAAGCGCGGCCCTTCAGGGCCGCGTCAGTGGTTCCGAAGAATTGCGGGCTTCAGCCTTGTGATCCCTGCCGTGTTAGATTCTCCTGAATGCACGATCACTCTCGCGACGAGAAACATATTCATCACGCTTTGGAACTCGCACGCCAGGGCATCGGTCTCGCCTCGCCCAATCCTTATGTCGGCGCCGTCATTGCTGACGCCCACGGCAGCGTGGTCGGCACTGGAAGCTACACCTACAGCGGCGTGCAAGCACGCCGAGGTTCTTGCACTGGAGGCTGCAGGCCCAAAAGCGCGAGGCGGAACACTCTACATCAACCTCGAGCCGCACGCGCATCAAGGACGCACGCCTCCCTGCACCAACGCGCTGATTGCCGCCGGAATTCATCGCGTGGTGGCATCGATGCCCGATCCCAATCCGAAAGTGAGCGGTCAAGGATTCGATAAGCTGCGCGCCGCAGGCGTACTGGTCGAAGTCGGAGGCCTCGAAGAGCAGGCTCGCCACCTGAATGAAGCCTTCGCTCGATACATCCGTCACGGCATGCCTCTAGTAACGCTAAAAGCCGCGATGACCCTCGACGGCAAGATCGCTCCGCCGCCGAGTGACGTATTGGAACGGCAGGACGGAGTTCCTCCCGGAGGATGGGTAACCAGCGACGTCGCGCGCGCGCACGTGCAGGAATTGCGCCATCAGAATGACGCACTAATTGTTGGTGCGGGAACGATTCTCGCGGATGATCCATTGCTCACCGACCGCAGCGGCCGTCCGCGGCGCCGCCCTCTGCTGCGCGTGATCCTCGACTCGCGCCTGCGCTTGCCGCTCGAATCAAGACTGGTGCAGAACGCGGCAGCGGATCGAAAGAACGACGTGCTGGTTTTTTGCGCAGAGGCAGACGAACAGAAGAAATTGCAACTCGAACAGCTTGGAATCCGCGTTGAAACGATTCCCGCTGTCGAATCCGATGGACGACCAGACTTGCCCACGATTCTGCGACGCCTGGGACAACTGGAAATTACCTCGGTGATGATCGAGGGCGGAGCCACGGTGAACTGGACCGCGCTGGCCTCCAACGTCGTGGACAAAGTTTTTCTGTATTACGGGCCCAAAATTCTAGCGGGTTCCGGTTCGATTCCCTTCGCCGCCGGAGCCGGATTCCCGCACCTAAGCCAAGCCGCACAGGTCAAGCACATCCAACTTCATCGCTTCGGGGAAGACTTTGCCGTGGAAGGATATCTGCGCGATCCCTATGGGGAGTGAGTCTTTTCCACCACAGAGTCACAGAGACACCGAGAAAACCAGGTCATGATTTGTTCTTCTCTGTGTCTCTGTGACTCTGTGGTGAATGGGTTTAAGATGTTGTGTTCATCCGAGAGGTCACTGATGTTTACCGGTATAGTGGAAGAAGTGGGACGCATTTCTCGCATCGAGGAGCGCGGTGAAAATCGGCATATCACGATCGCCGCCCAGAACGCACCGAAAGAACTCAAGACTGGAGACAGCGTTTCCGTAAGCGGCGTTTGCCTCACCGCGCTCGATATTAAGCCGGGTTCGTTCTGTGCCGATCTTGCACCCGAGACTTGGGCGCGAACGTCTTTCTCGCGCATTCACGAAGGCGCGCTGGTGAATATTGAATTGCCCATGAAGGCCGACGGTCGCTTCGGCGGACACATCGTGCAGGGACACGTTGACGGAGTCGGCAAGCTGATTGCGCTCGAACGCATCGCCGATTCGGAAAACTGGTGGCTGCACATCGAACTGCCGGCTGAAGTCGAGAAATATACAGTTTACAAAGGCTCGATTTCCATTGAGGGCATCAGCCTGACGGTTGCACAACTGGAAAACAACCGCTGCACCATCGCCATCATTCCACACACCGTGGAGATGACGAATCTGCATTCCCTAAAACCTGGCGATCCGGTCAATCTGGAAGCTGACCTGATCGCGAAATACGTCGAGAAGATGATCAAGGGCAACGCCGAAAGTTCACTGACCGTGGAGGATCTGGTGCAGCAAGGATTCTAGGCGCAGCATTCTGCAGCGCCGACAGGTTTGCCCTGCCGGGACAGCCGAAGCGGCTGTCGCTACGTGAGTTGGCAACCCGTTACTGATCGACTCAGACTTCCAACTTCACTTCATCGAGTTCCAGGAATTCCTGAATGATTTGTTCGGTGGACTTTTCCATTTCTGTGTAGGGACCGAAAAAGATCGCTTTCCCCTCGTGCAGAAACACGACGCGATCGGCGAGTTTTTTGGCCAGACGCATGTCGTGGGTCACGACGATGCTGGTCAGGTTCAGTTGAATCTTCAGGCGTTTGATCAGATCGCCGAGCAGCTGCGCCATCAGCGGATCGACCATGGTAGTGGGCTCATCATAGAGAACGCATTCCGGGCGCGCGGCCAGCGCGCGGGCAATCGCGACGGACCGCTTCATGCCAGTGGAAAGATCGGAGGGAAGCAAGTCGCGCATTTCCTGCACGCCGACCATCTGCAGCAATCCGTCGACGATCTGATAGGTTTGCTCCTCATCCAGTTCGCGGCTTTCACGCAAGGGGAAAGCCACGTTTTCGCCGACGGTGAGCGAATCGAATAGCGCTCCGTTCTGGAAGACCATGGTGACTTTCTTGCGGATCAGTTCCAGTTGTTCCTCGGTGTAGTCGGTGATGTCCTGTCCGGCGACGATGACGCGACCGGAGTCAGGCTTCAGGAATCCCATGATGTGATGCAACGACACGGATTTGCCTACGCCGCTGCGGCCCAAAATGCAGACCGTTTCCGCCGGCAGCACGTCGAAACTCACGCGATCGAGGACGACGTTGTCGCCGAAGGCTTTGGAAACTTCTTTGAACTCGATGTAGGGCGCGGGTTTGGGATCGTTGGGCATTGGTTAGGTTCTAGCTTCTAGCTTCTAGCTTCTAACTCCTAGCTCTTTCGTCTTGCCATCACAGCCTTGCATCCTGAGCGCGTTCTTTGCCCGAAGGATCTGTGTAATTGTCAGCGGCTGACATCTTCTGTTTTTGCGGCTTCCAGTTCTTCACGCGTGTTCAGGTTGCGAAATATTTCTGCAGAGAAGCCGGCGGTTCTCAGCTCTTCTTCTTCGATGGTCTGCGTTTCTACGGCAACAAAGAGCGCATCAATTTTGTACCGCCCTGCGCGCAGCGCTTCTTCGGCGGCGTCTGCGAACTGGCGACGATACACGGCGCACAAGGGTTGCCAACCTCCATTCGTTCGCGGCACGGTCGCGGTCGCGGCGGAGTTTTTTGCCCGCATGATCATGTACTGTAACAGCGACGGCGAAACAAATGGGACGTCCACGGCCAGGATCAAATTCAGTTCCGTCGGCGACGCAAGCAGCGCGGCATGGATTCCTGCAAGCGGACCGCAATCGCGGAATCTATCTTCGACCACCGGAGCGAAAGGCTCGAACTTTGCGGGGTCACCGACGATGCGCACGTCTCGCGTGACGGAACGGGCTAGTTGCAAGGCACGCGCCAGCAGCGTCCGGTGATCCAAGGTAACGAAAGCCTTGTCGGCGCCCATGCGGGTGCTTTTGCCGCCAACCAGGATGAATGCCGTGACGCCGGGCGAAGTTTCGTCCATGGGGCGATGATACACGGAGGGGATTAATTTCCGGTGTGTGAGACTGTGCCACTTCTGCGGAGTCGCTGAGCAAATCCAGGGTCATCGGTAAAGTGGGATTAGGCTTTGTGGTTTCCACAGGGTAAACGCTTGTATTCATTTGATTTATTGCAGTAGCAGGCCAGACTTTGCACGAAAGTAACCTACCCAAAGTCTGATCTACGGGAGATGATGGGCCTGCATCCGAAGGTTCCTTCACCCGGACGTTATAACAATGCCGCAAAAATTCATGGATGTGCTTATGCTGGGGCGCTGCTCACACGAGTTTTCCTGGCCGCGCCGTGGTGGCGATGGCGACTACTACCAAGTCTGCCTGCTGTGCGCCGCGGAGTACAAGTACGATTGGGCTACCATGCGCCGCACCGAACGGGTGGAGCATGCCAAGCCGGAGACCGGGATTCGGCGCAGCCATGCGCGGGAGAAACGGCCTTCGTGGGTGCCGCGCGCGCGTCGGCTCAAGCTTGACATTCCGTTGCGCTATCGCGTCAACAAGACGAGCACATGGTACGAGGGCATTATCGAAAACATCAGCCAGAGTGGCGTGCTTTTCAACGGGCCGGCGCAGCTTCCGGTCAACGCGCTGATCGAGATGGTGTTTGAGATGCCAGAAGAAATCTCCGGACAGAAGAACAGCAACGTCATCTGCCAGGGTCGCGTGATGCGGGCCACAGATGCAGAGGTGCCCGTGGATCATAATGGCGAACTGGCGGCGTCCATCGTCGATTACAAGTTTGTTCACTAAGAATTGCCGCGTCCTCTCGGAAGGCGATTTCGAGTCCGACAGACCTTTTCGGCAGGGGTAGGACTCCCTCAGCAACTGCGATTCTGACCCGTTTACATCTGCAAGAACCCCTCTCTGCATCTAAACTGTATCTTTAATCTCTAGGGGCCCGCCTGTTCTGGCCAATTTCAGGAGTCGAGCATCAGGAGTTACGTATGAAAAGAACGTCCCGTTTATTTTTGTGGTGGGTGCTGGCACTTGCGCTGGGTGCAGGAGTCGGGTGCGGTAAGAAGCCCGATGACGCGAAGATTTCCAGCGAGATTCAAGGCAAGTTCAGCCAGGATTCCGGGCTCTCGGCGAAGCAGCTAACGGTGCAGGCAAACAACGGCGTGGTGACGCTGGGGGGCACCGTGGATGATGAGACGCAGCGGGAGGCGGCGAGCCGTCAGGCGGCGTCGGTGGCCGGGGTGAGGGAGGTGGTCAACAATCTGCAGGTTGGGAGTGCGCACGCCGCGGCGGTCGCGGCTCCTCCTGCAACTCAGACCTCAAGCACGGTGCCGACCGAGCGAGCCACCAGGGGCATGGGCAGAAAAAGTAGGAAGCCTCGGCGGTCTGAGGATTCCGACGCCGACAACGGTCCCATCAATGACTCGAATTCGAGCCAGATGAGTGCGGATAACAATTCTGCTTCAGACACGCCCCCGTCAATCTCAGAGATTCCATCCAACAATGCGGTGCCCGTACAAACTGCACCTCCGCCTCCGCCTCCGCCGGCGCCGAAAAGATTGATCATCGATCAGGGAACGCAACTTGCGGTTCGACTGATCGATCCGATCGACAGCGAGAAGAATCAGAGTGGAGACACGTTTCGTGCCACACTCAACGCTCCCCTGTCGTCCGATGGGGAACAGGCTGTGCCGGCGGGTACGGAAGTCAAGGGGCATCTGGTTGACGTGAAAAGCGCGGGCAAGTTTGCGGGGCAGTCGGTGGTGGTGCTGCAACTGGACAGTCTTTCATCCGGCGGTAAGACTTACAGCCTGCAGACGGATCAATATCGGAAAGAAGGAAAGTCGCGCGGCAAGAACACAGCAGAAAAGGTGGGCGGAGGAGCTATTCTTGGCGGCATCATTGGGGCAATCGCCGGTGGGGGCAAGGGAGCAGCGATCGGTACGGCGGCGGGAGCGGGAGTAGGGGGCGGAGCCCAGGCAGCTTCCAAAAGCCAGCAGATTAAACTTCCGTCGGAGACGGTGCTGAACTTTACCTTGCAGTCGCCGATTACCGTGGTGCAGGCTTCGAGTGCAGACGCAAACCGGCCGAAACTGGCGGATTGACGATTCTGGTGTGGCGCGGGCGCCCGCGCCCGTGCGGCCTTAACTTATGCTGCAGGCAGTGGCGGGCGGGGCGCGCGCGCCACATAGACAATCGGCAACCCATCTTCGTATATGCCTTCGATTACCGCGCTGCTGCACACAGAGAATGACGGCCTGCGGCTGGGGCGCGCCCTGGAGACGCTCTACGCCTGCGACGATATTTTGATCGTGGACCATGGGTCGCGGGACTCCACGGTGCGCACCGCGCGCGAATATGGCGCGAGAGTGGTGGAAGCTTCGGCTGGATTTTCATCCCAAGACTATCTTCAACTCGCGCGCTCGGAATGGATCCTGAATCTTGATCCGTGCGAATCGATCACGGAAAAATTGGCGGCGAGCCTGTTTGAATGGAAGTTAGAGTCATTGCAAACCGCGGGCTCGGTTTCAGCTTTTTCCGTTTTTCTGCGCGAAGAAACGGCGCGGGGCTGGATGGAAGTCTCCGCGGCACAGACGCGCCTCGTTCCTTTGAGTTGGAGATTCTGGAACGGAAGGTTTCCGGTTGAGGAGACTTCCGCACGTGCGTTAGAGGGAGAAGTGTTGCGGTTCGTTTTCCCGTGACAGGCTTTCTACTCGGTGATCACGTGGTCGGCCCATTCAATGAGCGAAACGAATATCGTTGGATTGCCAAACTTCGCTCCGTAGTTATTCAGATCCGCTTCGGTGACGGCCCTGGCCCGCGAACACGCGCCACAGGCATAGATCTGAATGTGTTTGGCAGCGAGTTTATCCAGCGTCTCGCCCACGGCGGGCCATCCGACCGGCGTGACCGCGTTGGCGACCGTCTTGCGCATCAAGACCACCGCCTCTCCCAGCAAATAAATCTGCACTTCGTGTCCGGCTTCGGCGAGTGCCAGTCCATGGGAAAAGGGGAACGCCGCCTTGGTTGGATCGTCGGATCCCCAAGCGCTCTTCATCACAATCTTGAGCGACTTATGGGTTCCCTGCCCCTGCAAAGCGCTACCCCCAAGAACAAAAGGTAGAGCCGCCAACTGCGCCAACCGCGAAAGAAACAGCCGACGCGCCATAGCTTTCTCCTGAATCCGAAAGAGCATAGTCCGTCACGCCCAAAACCACAACAATTTTGCCGTAAACGATGCGAGGAGGATAGCTGGAGTCGGCATGTGCCTAGACCCGGGCGTACGGATCTCCAAGGCTTCTTTTGCGAAGTTTGCGGGTTTCAGTATTTGATGTCGGCAGTCGAGACCTTTCTTCTGACCTAAAGGAAAAACGAAGGTAAGCTGCGCGCCGCGTTGTAGCCGGACCGGATATCCCGATTGTCAGTATCTTAGCGCCCCGTGGCCGTTGGGCCAGTGACTTCAGTACCTTAGTCTCGCCGATCTAATCGCCTTATAATCGATCCAAGAACTACGAAAGTCAGCGTTCTTTAGGGGAGGCTTGCGCCGAAGGTGCGGGCGCTCCCCTGCAAGCTAAAGAAGACCACGTGGATCCAGTATTCGCATCGGCGATTTTTCTCTTTGGGCTGGCCTTCGGCAGCTTTCTGAATGTGTGTATCTATCGGCTGCCGCTGGGCTTGTCGGTGGTGACGCCGCGCTCGGCGTGCCCAACATGCAAGCAACCGATCGCTTTTTATGACAATCTTCCGGTCGTGAGCTGGCTGATTCTGGGCGGGCGCTGCCGCCACTGTAGGGAAAGAATTTCTCGGCGTTACCTGATGATTGAGTTATTTACGGGATTGCTGTTTCTGGCGTGCTACTGGTTTTTCGGGCCGACGCTTATGACCTTGAAATATTGCACGCTGGCGTTTTTGCTGCTGGGACTGATCTTCACGGATGCCGAAACCAAGCTGCTGCCAGACAAGATGACGCTGCCCGGACTTGCGCTGGGCTTGATTTTCAGCCTGTTGGTTCCGGTGAATGATCTGGCGTCTCAATTTCTGCCTGGAGTGGTGAATCTGCCCTTCAGCAGCGACGTCACTTTGCGGCTTCTGTCGCTGCTCGATTCCATGCTGGGCGCGGCGGTGGGCGCGGGGTTCATTTACGGAGCTGGAGCGCTTTATCTGCGCTGGCGCGGCGCGGAGGGCATGGGGTTTGGCGATGTCAAACTGATGGCGATGGTGGGCGCGTTCCTGGGAATCAAGTTGACGGTCTTTACGATTTTTACTGCTTCGCTGGCGGGATCCGTGTGTGGATTAACTACGGTACTCGTGGTTTGGATGAAGCGCACCCACCGTTTCATGAAATCGCTGGCAAATGCTCAAGCGGCCCGGCGTCGCGGATGGCAATCGGCGCAAATGGTTTACCGCCATTATCAGATGCCCTTTGGAGTGTTTCTGGGGGGCATGGCGATGATCGCGTTCTTCTTCGGAGACCGATTCCTGCACTGGTACGGGGGGCTATGGTGATCGTACTGGCCAATCCCGTGCTGCTGCGAGCGATGGTGGTGCTGGTATGCGCCGCGAGCGCCTTTCTGATTGGATTGCTATTCATCAGGATGTTACGAAAAAATATTACGGAAGAGGGCAATATTTCGGCCAACGCCTCGCCATCGCTGGAGACGCTGCCGCTGCATCTGTACAACACGGTGATTCAACAGCTCAAGCAGCAGAAGCATGCGCTGCAAGTGCAATCGCAGGCCGAGCAGCACCGTGCCCGCACCAGCGAAAATTTCAGCCAGGCGGTGCTTTCCAATCTTTCCTGCGGCGTGCTGGTCTTCGGAACCAACGGATTGGCAAGAACGTCGAATCGCGCCGCGAAGGAGATACTGGGTTTCGCCTCCATGACAGGAATGGGAGCAGAAGATATTTTTCGTTATTCGGTCGTGCGTTCTGCTCAATCGGCAGCGTCTCCCGTCTGGGCGGATGGAAGCAGTAACGAGGCCGAATCCGTCCTTCTGACGGATGAGATCGGCGCCGTATTGCGCGAAGGCAGCCAGCGGCGAGAAGTTGAGGCGGAATATAAAACTCCGGCAGGAGAGAAGCGGTTCATCGCCGTCACGGTTTCCGCTGTGCCGGCGGTGGATGGTGGCCTGCTCGGGGCCGCCTGCCTTATCAACGACCGCACCGAGATGGAAGAGATGCGCCGCCAGCAGGAGTTGCAGACTGAGCTTTCAGCGGAAATGGCGCTGCAGCTGCGCAACTCTCTGACCACGATTTCCGGCTACGCATTGCAACTGGCCGACAGCCGCGATGCAGACCTGGCGAAGCAACTTGCCATCGACATTGCGCACGAGGCGGCGCAACTGGATCATAGCATTGGAGGGTTTCTGAACAGAAAGCACGCCGCGCAGGGAGCGGCTGCCGGCAGTACGTTCTAACCAGTACGTACTACGGAGAACAGGAATTTGATCGGAGTAAGCGGACAGAATCAGAGTAAGGGAAAAGGGGAGTTATGAAAAATATCGCATGCAGTAGAGTTGGGCTCTTGGTTCTCGTTCTTACCGGAGTTTCGGCCAGCGCCCAGAATCAGGCTCCTTCGAACTCGCCGAGTTCGTCCTCTGGCTCGTCGCTGGGAGACTATGCCCGGCAAGTCCGCAAGGATCCCGGGGGCAAGGCTACGCCGAAAGTTTACGATAACGACAATTTGCCGAAGCAAGACAAACTCTCGGTCATAGGCCAGAAGCCGACACCCACCAGCGACAATACCGCAGACACCACATCGGCTCAGTCGGGGAGTGCGGCTCCTGACAACAGGGACAAGAGTGGGACGGGAGAAAAAGTTCCGCTGAACAGCGAAGCCAAGGGTCCCGAGGATGAAGCAGCGAAGCAAGCTGCGGCAAAGCAATGGGGCGACAAGATTGCCGCGCAGAAAGAGCAGATTGACTTGGTCGGGCGCGAACTCGACGTGCTACAGCGGGAATATCAGATTCGGGCCGCCGCCATGTATGCCGACGCCGGGAACCGCATGCGCAATGAGGCGAATTGGGATAAGCAGGACGCCCAGTACAAACAGCAAATCGCCGACAAGCAGAAAGCCTTAGATGACGCCAAGCAGAAACTCGACGACCTGCAGGAAGACGCACGCAAAGCGGGGGCACCAACTTCAGTGAGCGAACCGCAACAGCAGTAGCCTTTCAGTAAATCGAGCGCCGGGGCTTGCTCCGGCGCTTTTATTATTTTCCGCCGGTCAGAATCGCCGCGCTGCACTTTAAAAGCGGGAAGTGTGTGCTGCTTTCGCGGCCGCGGGCGAGACGCCCCCGGGACAGCCGGCGGGACGCCGGCGCTACTCCTTAGAACCCTCAGACGCGCGGAGCCGACGAATTTGCATTACATGATGCAGGCCGTGCACGAGATGGAACTTTCTCCATTGTGATCCGGTGAGTGCACCGAGGATGGGGTGGTCCAGGAGTTTGCGGCGCGATCCAAAACTTTGTTCGCAGCGCGCGATCTGGTCATCCATTTCGCCGATTTTCGGCCCAATCTCGGCCAGCACTTTCTCGGGCCGCAATCCTCGCGGACGGGATACCGGAGGCGCTTCCCTGCCTGAGGGCATGTGTCCGAAGACCACTACGATCAGCGTCCGTCCGCGCTGCTTCCAGGTTTGGGTTGTGGTCAAGGGCTTGCGCGCTTCAGACACGCGCTGAAATCCCTTCAGCGTTCCTGTATAGGTCAAATACAGATGCTCCAGAGTTTCTCCGATAGACCACTTGCCAGGTGCATGCCGCCTCAACTGCTCGGCTGACAGCCCGGAGATCGCCGCAGCGATCTGCTGCTGCAACTGCTCGAGATAACGATCCACGAGGGTTACTTAGCCTTTTTACTTCTTTCAGCTAGAATGTTGCGCGACAACTAACCACCCAAGTTATCACAGGAAGGATGCCCATGAAGACGGCCAGCCTTGCCCAAACGGAGCCTAGCGCGAACTCAGCGAAAAAGTTTGGAACCGGTTTCTCAATCAATCTGAACATGCGGAATCACAGGGGGTCTCAACATCGACGGCGTGGAGGGATGGCAACCTTGTACAAGCTATCATGTGCCGCGCTGGCCGTGGGGCTGCTCGCTCTGCTCGCTGGTTGCTCGTCGGAACCCAGCAAACCGGCGGAACCGGCCAAGCCTGAGGGCCCCGAGCTCATCACCGGGCGTTCTGCTTTTCAGAAGGTATACATCGCGGCCCGCGGCTGGAAGCCGGATGCGAAGCCCTATCGCCTGGATTCGATGGCGACGGGCGACGGGAATGGTCACGACGGCAAGTGGGCGGTTTGGCGTGGCAGCTTCGCTTCGGCGACGCAACGCTCAGTGAAGTCTTACACCTGGTCGGGCAGTGCGGCAGATGGAGCGCCGGCACGCGGCGTGAATCCCGGGATTGAGGACAGTTACAATCCATCGAACTCCAGCACGCAAGTGTTTGACATCGCCTTTCTCAAAATCGATTCCGATCAGGCTTTTGGCACGGCGCAGAAACATGGCGGCGACAAAGTTCTGGAAAAGGCGCCCGACACGCCGGTTATCTACGTGTGCGACTGGAACCACAACACGAATGAGTTAGTCTGGCACGTGATTTACGGCGCCAACCGGGAGGGAGCCAAGCTGACGGTGTCGGTCAATGCCTCCACGGGCGAATTCATTCGAGTGGAGAAGTAGACCGGGTCGAGCGGCTTAACTAAACTTCGCAACTTTATTTCGATCAGCGGAGTCAGCGTGCCACGGCATCCCGATCCCGATCTGGAACAGCGTATCCTCGGCGCGGCGTCGCGCCTCTGGGCGCGCGGAGGCGAAAAGGCGCTCACTATGCGCGCCGTGGCCCGGGCCGCCGGCACTACCACGCCCACGGTGTATGAGCGCTATCGCGATCGCGACGACATTCTTCGCGCCCTGCGCCAGGAGACACGGCGCGAATTGTTTGCCGCGTTGAGCCGGACGCGTACGCTCCGCGAGGCCTTCGAGCGCCATCTCGAATTTGCCCTCGAACACAGCCACGCCTACGAAGTGCTTTTCGATGGAGTGGGGAAGCCTCCTTCCCTGCACGAACCCTGGCCGTCATTCAATCTCATCCGCGAACGGCTGGCGAAACGTCTGGGAGGAAAGCCACGGGAGCATACGCGTCTCATGCTGGCGGTGTGGTCGCTGATGCATGGCACGGCCATGCTGATCATCCGCGGCAATTTCGAGGGGGAGCTGCGCACGCAAACCATTCTTGCATCCCTGGATGCGTTTGAGAGGATCGTACAGGCGGCACGCTCCAGGGGACGCAATCATACCAGGCCAAAATGGCCTTCCAATCTGATCCTGGGCGAGGGCAAACAAAGTAGCGCGGGAGATGGCGACGGCCGCGATGAAAAGAAAAAAAACAAACGCCGGAAACTGCACAGGTGAACCATTCGTGGCCTGCGAGTTAGCGCGGGCGCAATCGCGCGCCGTCGTACATAAGGATTACGGAATTTCAGCGGACGGCCTTCGCGCTTTCACCTGGGCCCTTCAACCGGTTGATGGCCTTGCGAGCTTCATCCGCTTGCGGGCCATGAGGCAGGATTTTCAAGTAGCTTTCATATTCCTTGCGCGCGTCTTCGGGCTGATTCATTTTTTCCAGACATACAGCGAGGCGAAAGGTGGCAATCGCATCGTTATCTTTGTAGAAGAGCGCTTCGCGATAACGGTCCTCGGCGGCGTGATAGTTCTTGCGTTTGAAGTAAAAGTCTCCCACCTCGACATCTTTCGCCGCCTTGTGCGGATTCCACGGATGGAATTCACCGACATCCGCATTGCCTGAGCCGCGCTGGGCATCCATCAGGATCTCAGAGCTTTGAGGATGAGCCTTGGCGTCGTCCTCGGGAGGACTTAAGTCGATGAGCGTGTCTTGACTCGAACTCTGTCCATCGCCGAGTGCACCGGCATTGACGGTATCGGATCGCGGCGGAGCCAGATTCGGGCTTCGGGCTGGGACAGGTTTGGATGGCGAGGAATCAGACGACTGCGAATTCGCCGGCGCAGGGCTGGAAGGGTTGGAATTCTGCGCCCATGCGGCCACGCAGCATGCGAGCAACGGAACAAAAAGAAAACTTCGCATAGATTTATTTTAGCGCTCTCCGTGGGTAGTGTGGAATGACTGCAGGCATCTGCGCGCGGTGTCCAATTCGGAATACCGGCTTCCCTCTTGTTCGATGAGGTAGTACTCGATGCCGCCTACGCCTTCGGCAGCTTGAAAAATGCCTTTCCAATCAACCACGCCTTCTCCAAACAAGACCTTGTAGCCCTTATTGGGGTCAGGAGACCATTCTTTACAATGGATGGACCGGATGCGCCCCGGGTTGGCTCGGATCCAGGCTACGGGGTCGGAACCCGCTTCCACGCAAGTTCCAACATCCAACTGCAACATCACGGAGGGCTTTGTATTCTTGGCCAGAAAATCGATGGGACGCTGCCCGACCGCGCCCGTGAACTCAGCCTGATGGTTGTGGTATCCCGGCTTCAGACCGGAGGGCTCCAGGGTCTCAGTGGCTGAGTTCAGCTGGTCCGCTACCGCCTTCCATCCGTCCCGACCTGTCTTCGGATCGGACCAGGCCAGCACGACATACTTGCAGCCGAGAGTCACATTCAGGTCCCGCACGCGGTTGATGTTCTTCGGGAGAAAATAATCCGCATTGTTGTGCGTCGAGTAGCAGCGGATGCCCAGGTCATCCAGCAACCTGCGCGTCTGCTTGGCTTGAGCATCGGTCCACTCGAAGTATGGGGCGTAGAATTCGACGGCCTGATATCCCATCTGGGCAACTGCCCGGACGGTGCCCTCGGGATCTTGTTTCAATGCGTCGCGCACGGAGTACAGTTCAAGCCCGACTGGAATCGAGCGGTCAGCGGCAGCGCTTTTAAAGGCCCACGGCAAGATGGCCGACATGGCAAGAAACGAGCGGCGGGAAAGAGATGGTGCGGAACGCATGAAACCCATCCTACTCGCCGGACGCAAATCTCTCCAGAAAAACCTTGGTACTTAGACTTTGCTTTGCCAGCTTTGCGAGTCCGTTGCGGGCTTATCGGTCAAATTCTTTTTAATCGCAGAGATCGCGAAGAACGCCGCGACGAACGCAAAGTAAGAGAGACGCAGTTACAAGTAGAGAAACAAAAAACAGGCCGCTCGGGGGGAGACTTGAGCGGCCTGGTTGGCGAAGTCCTCCGGGGAGGAGGGTAAACTTTTCGTTACATCGACGATGGATTGTTCTGGCCCGTGGTCGGCGTCGAGGCCGGGTGATTGCTGTCACCCACGGTAGTTTGTCATCAGGCGCACATCCACGCGACGGTTATCGGCGCGGCCATTGGACGTCTTGTTCGACTCCACCGGCTTATCTTTGCCGAGACCAATCACGTAAATCTTGTGCGCGGGCACGTTGTACTTGGTGGCCAGGTACTGGATTACAGAGTTGGCGCGGCGCTGGCTCAGATCGTAGTTGTAGTCCGCCGAGCCCACTGAATCTGTTCCGCCTTCCAGCGCGATGATGTAGCCCTTGGTCGAAGAAATGCCGGCCGCGAGCTGATCGAGCGCCTCCTGCGCCTTGGGCGTCAGATTATCTTTGTTGAAGCCGAACTTCACGGAGGTCTCGGCGACGGCGTGATAGTTGTCGAGGTTAGCGACGGTGTTCGTCAGCACGCCGACACGGCCATTAGCGGCATCCGCCATCTGCTGGGCGGAGGTTGCGGTTTGCCCGGCGGCTTGGGTCTTCTGCTCTACTTCGGCGGTCTTCGCGTTTACGGCTTGAATGCCGGACTGAGCGCGTGCGTCAACGTCCTTGATGTCCTTCGAATTCTTGGCGGCCAGATCATCGAGCTCGTTGGTTTTGTTGATCAGCGGGGTGGTCTGCTGTTTCACATAGTTCTTGCTGGCGCAGCCCACGGTGGCTACCATGCTGGCTGCTAGACAAACTACTAACGAAGTGCGGGTCATAGGGTGGAACTCCTTATCGATCTTGTTTAGCGCGCCTGGCTAATCCCGCGCGCAAATTAGCAAATTTGATGCCCTGGGTATAACTACTCGTTGCTTATATTCCAGACATGCTGCTGCACGAGAAGTGCCAGTTTTAACCACTTCCTCACGTCGGACTAAGTATATACATTTTCAATGATTTGCGGAAGCAGCTGGGCTGGATATGACCGCCGCTAGAGAGCTCAGGAACGCAAAGCCCACACACGCGAGTGGAAATTTTATATGGTTTGGCTCAAGGGTCGGGGTGTACTAGCCCTCAGGAGCCTGAAAATCCCTTGCGCGAAGAGACATCCGCAGGACCTCCGGTAATTGCTCCCGCGTGACGTAGAAACCGCCGAGTTTCGAAGAGTGATCGAGTCGCTCGCTCACCAAGCGGTAATCCACGGACGCCCGCCTTGAGCGAAGTCTTCTTTAGCCAAGCTAGGAGGCCTGCAAAACCAATTACGAGCTGACGAATCATATATGACTGTTGTAGCACAGCTTGAGCAGAAAGAGTTTGAACATCAAATTAGCACTCCTTCACTTCCAGATATCGGTAATGGGCGAGGCACTGCGGTCGTTCGCGGTTAAGGGCTCCAGGCCAAAGTTGTCTTCGATCGTGCGCAGCACACTGTAATGCGTATATAGCTTGCCGAGGGCCTTGGGGTCCTGCTGGTTCGCCGGTTTTACCATGTCGCCGAGAAACAACGTGTAAATGCGATTGTCGGCATTGCCGCCCGATTCGTCGAATGTGACAACGACCAGCGTTCCCTGCCGCAACTTTGCAGGGAAGGTGTCATCGAGAAACTTCTTTACCCAGGCGCCTGCGACCTGCACGTTGGTGTCGTGACCGTCATGATTCATGTTGGGGCTGTAGATGGAGTAGGCGACCAAACCTTTTTTGGCGTCCTGCACGAAGTAATTGTCGGATTTGCTGGAATCGACCCGGATCACGCGATCACACCACTTCTGCTGCACCTCGCGAAAACTGAGGAAGGGGACGTGGCGGCGCACGTAATTGCCTCGTTTGTCCGCGACATGCTGCGTTGAGAAGTTCCAGGGACAGGTCTCGGCGGGGAGTTCCTCCGCGTATTGTTTGAAGTCGAGGCCGGCCGCGATGAGGCGATCGGCGATCGTACGATGCGCGGGATCGTCCGGGATATTCATCTGGTTGTCCGCAAGCAGACGTCCGCGGCGGTGAATACCGAAGTCCGTTCCTGCGACCATCGCCAGGTAATTTGGGTAAGAGGGATGAAACAGGGCATGGAAGTTGGTAAAGCTTGCGCCCTGGGTGGCCAGATCGGCGAGATTCTTGTCTTTGCTGGCGACTTCGTAATCGACGTTTTCGAGAATGATGATCACTACGCGGTCGAAATGGTGCGCGGGCGAGCGGGCTGCGGCCCGCGCCGCTTCATCCTGTTTCCCCTGGGGAGACTTTGTCAGCTCAGGCTTGGACTGGTCCGACGGCAGCTGGGTGATGCTTTGCGCCGAAGCTGGACTCGAACCGATATTTAAGAGAAAGTGCAATAAGAAAATGGCTGTCAGTAGATTTCGTGCGAAGAATATTCGAACCGTGCAAGAAGGAGTCATTAGCCTTTTTGTACCACAATGGTAGTGTTTCCCATCCAATAGAATAGATCTCTAAGCATGGATTTGCAGGCCAAAATCCGCACGATTCCGATGGAACCCGGCGTGTATCTTTACAAGAACGCCGACGGTGACGTGATCTACGTGGGCAAGGCGAAGAACCTGCGCAGCCGCGTGGCCAGCTACTTTCACGAAGGACGATGGGAGGATGCCAAGACTGGAACGCTGGTGCGTGAGGCCGTCGACGTCGACTACATAGTGGTCGCAAACAACAAAGAGGCGCTGGCTCTCGAAAATAATCTGATCAAACAGCGCAAGCCGCGATTCAACATTCTGCTGCGGGACGACAAGACTTATCCTTACGTAAAACTCACATTGAGCGAGCGCTGGCCGCGGGTTTATGTGACCCGTCGTTTACGCAAAGACGGCGCCGCTTACTACGGTCCCTACTTCCCTGCCAACCTGGCATACCGAATCGTCGATCTCATCCATCGCAATTTTCTCATTCCCTCGTGCAAGGTCGATCTTACGCGCTTCCATCCGCGTCCCTGCCTGCAGTACTACATCCGGCGTTGCCTGGGCCCGTGCGTGCAAGAACTGACTACGCCTGACGCTTACCAGGAAGCGGTGCGGGATGTGAAGCTGTTTCTGGAAGGGCGCCCCACCGATCTGAGCCGTTCGCTGCACGCCCGCATGGAACAGGCTGCCGCCGCCCAGGAATACGAGCGCGCGGCGCGGTATCGCGATTTAATTTCGACGGTGGAGCAGTTGCAGGAGCGGCAACGGATTGCTGCCGCTGAAGGCGACGATGCGGATGTGTTCGGCTATCACTACGAGAATGGCATGCTGGCCGTGAATTTGTTTCATATGCGCGGGGGAAAGATGGTAGATCGCCGCGAGTTTTTCTGGGAAGACCTGCCGGAATTCGCATCGCCAGAAAGCACTGTACGTAGAGGCGTTGCTTGCAACGTCTCTGCCGACAGCATATCCGAACCGGACCAGAGCACCGGCGCCGCAGACGTTGCAAGCAACGTCTCTACGGAATTTGTTCCCGGTGAATTCTTCTCCGCCCTGCTGAAGCAGCTGTATATCGGCCAGCCCTACGTTCCCCGCAACCTTTACGTTCCTGTTGATTTTGAGGATCGCGAGACACTCGAGGATTTGCTCTCCGAGCAAAGCGCGGGCGAGGGCGCCCGCGCCTCACGGGTGCATATTCTGGTTCCGCAGCGTGGGGACAAGCGCTCGCTCATCGACCTCGCGGGCAACAACGCCAAACAATCCTACGACCAGCGGTTTCGTGTGCTTAAGCCCAACGCGCAGAAAATTCAGGAGGAATTGCGGGAGGCGATCAGCCTGCCGGAACTCCCGAAGCGGATCGAGTGCTTTGACATCTCGCACATTCAAGGCGCCGAGACTGTGGCGTCAATGGTGGTGTGGGAAGACGGTAAGATGAAGAAGTCGGACTACCGCAAGTTCATCATTCGCACTGTCGAAGGCGTAGACGATTTCGCTTCAATGCGGGAGGTGGTGACACGGCGTTACAAACGTCTGCAGGATGAGAACAAACCTATGCCCAGCCTGGTGTTGATCGACGGTGGCTTGGGACAGTTGCACGCAGGCGCGGAGGCGTTAGACGCATTGGAAATCATCAACCAGCCATTGGCGGCGATTGCCAAGCGTGAGGAGATTCTCTACGTCTACGGACAGGAAAAAGATCCGATTGCGCTGGACCATCATTCGCCAGTTCTGCACCTGATTCAACTCATTCGCGACGAGGCCCACCGCTTTGCCGTGACCTTCCACCGCAAGCGCCGACAGATGCGCGACCGGTCGACTGAATTGCTGGAGATTCCCGGCGTGGGTGCGAGCACAACCCGGAGATTGCTGGAACACTTTGGCAGCGTGCAGGCGGTGAAGCAGGCGGACCCGGCGGCACTATCGGCAGTCGTGACGCGTACGCAGGCAGACGCGATTCGGAATCACTTCCGGAAGTAAGTACGTTCTCTGCGCAACCTCGGCGTCCTTTAGGGCTGCGCTTCTTTCTGTGCGCTGGCAAAAGCATTCAATCGCAAAGTTCGCTGAGAACGGCCGCGGAGAGCGCGAGGAGAACCTTTTGTTGCCGGCAACGATTACTTACATATTGCCTTGCGTCAACCGATGAGCTCGCTTCTCTCTGCGCCCTCAGCGCACCTCAGCGACCTCCGCGATTTAAGATTTTTTCTGGATTTTGAATTGGAAGCGAAATACCTGATTTGCAGCGCTCTTGTCCGGCGATCGTTCGACTGGCCAGCCACATTACTACTGCTACCATCCCACACCAGCCGAGCAGTCGAACTACCGCCGCGATCTGCGTGTCGTGATTCAGCACACCGAGACTCGAGAAGATGGCGTAGAAGTCGTGTTCCACGAAGTCGGGGTCGCCGGTCGTGACCAGCGGAAGCTCTTGTACGCGCGCGTCTGCCATATAGGTTGCGGTATAGAGCCAATTCTCGAAAAAGAAAAAAAGGCAGAAAACAAAGCCCGTAGTCTGGCGTTGAGTGAAGAAGTAAACCGCCAAAAGAAACGGAACAAGCCACTGAAGTAGCGTGCCTCCCCAGAGACAGAGTGTAGGCCCGAACCAGCCGAAGAGATTATGCCCCCCTTCGTGGACCACGAGATTGGCGCTGTCGATGAAGAGAAATCCGCCATGGGCCGAGAATGCGTATCCTAGGAACCCGACATAAAATACCAGCCAGCCCAGCAGCGCCAGCCGGGAAACGGGTTTCCAGGGTTCGTCGAAAATCGATTGGATAGCTTCGAGCATGGGCGATCAACCACAATTCTAGGGGCGCCAATGCGAACGCGCAGGTTACGAACGTGCGGCCGTCGCCCGAAAAGACTTTTCTTGTTACAGTGGTCTGGCAACAATGGGTCTTCTTCGACCTCGGCCGCTGCGCTGTGCCGGAAGAGATGTAGGCAGCCGGATTTCTTCCGCTTTAGTTTGGGATCTCTATGAAAATTCGGCAGTGGATTATCGCGATCGTTCTACTTCTGCTGGTGGGTGCGGCCATTGTGGGACTGGTGTGGACTCGCGAATTGCCGGCGACGAATGAGGAAGCCGTGGGAACCCCGGGGAGTAGCGCTCCCGGTCCTAAAGCGCCTGAGGCGCAGCATCCACTGGTGGACCAGCGACCCCTGCAGACGGCGCGGAGGATGGCGGCGCTCGCGGGTACTCCCGAGGAGCAGGTGCTGGCCCGTCAGGCGGAAAAAGTTGGAGACCATGAAGTCGATCTCGCGTTCCTGGACACGTTGCGAACGGCGGAGGAAAATCCTCCGAAGCTTTCGCCGGAAGCCAGGCAGATTGCGGATCGCAAGAATAAAGCGGAACTGAAACTCAAGGAGGACCAAGAAAGCGTTACGCTGCTGACCCGAAAACTGGCGGCGGCGCCCGAAGCGCAGAAGGAGAACCTGCAGGATCAGATCGATGTCGCCAAGGCGCAGCTGGATCTGGATCAGGACGAGTTGGACGATGTGTCCGAGGCACTGGAGCAAGCCGGCGGCGATCCGCAGTCGAAGATCAAACGGCTGCAAGCGGAACACGAGGCCGGCGATCACAATACCGACGCCGCCATGGGCGCAGCGGTAAATGCGCACGAGAAAGACTATCAGGCGCACACGCTACTCAACGTATTCCGCGCGTGGCGGGCGCTGCGCGAGAAAAAGGCTCAGCTGGAGGCGGCGCGCGAGGAGACCACCGCCAAACAACGACGGCTGACGCAGCGCCATGAAAACCTTACCGCCCAGGTGGAGAAAGACAAAGAGAACCGCGAGGCAGCGAGGCAGCAGGCGAAAGGTTTCGCAAACGGAAACAATGCCAGTGCGCACGCAGACTCAAGGTCGACGGCAAAGGCTGCTCTCGATTCCCTGCAGCAGTACACCCGCGATCAGAAGAATCTTGCTGACCTGGGGAAGCGACTGCAGTACCAGCAGGATCTGAACGAGACTTATTTCAATTGGATCGCTCTGGTCGAGAGCCGAGAGCGGGCGGCCCTGCACAACCTCATAGAATCGCTATTGTGGATTTTGCTGACCCTGCTTGCGGTGTACCTCGCGGACCGGCTCATTGAACACCTGTTCACCGGATTGACCGCGGAAAACAAACGCGTAGACACGCTGCGCGCGGTGGTGAAATTTGCGGCGCAGGCGATCGGCGCAATCGCCATCCTCTTCATCATTGTCGGCATGCCGACGCAAACCACCACGGTTCTAGGATTAGCAGGGGCGGGACTCACAGTGGCGATGAAGGATTTCATCGTCGCATTCTTCGGTTGGTTCATCCTGATGGGACGAAACGGAATCCGGGTCGGCGACTGGGTTGAAATCAATGGCGTCGGCGGAGAAGTCGTCGAAGTGGGACTGCTGAAAACGGTTCTGCTAGAGACCGGCAGTTGGGCCGACTCGGGACATCCCACGGGCCGCCGCGTTTCGTTCGTAAACAGTTTCGCCATCGAAGGTCATTTTTTTAACTTCACGACTTCGGGCCAATGGATGTGGGACGACTTGCAAGTATTGATCCCGCCGGGTCAGGATCCTTATCCCATCATTGACGGGATTCAGAAATTGGTGGAAAAGGAAACGGAGGCCAATGCCAGCAGCGCGGAAGAGGAGTGGCAGCAGGCCTCGGCTCGCTATCGCGTGAAGACATTGTCTGCCGTGCCGGGACTTAACATCCGTCCGACAGCGATGGGCATCGAAGTGCACGCCCGCTACATCACGCGCGCCTACGAACGGCACGAGGCGCGGAAGCGACTGTACACGGCGGTGGTGGAGTTGATGCACGGGAAATGGGAAGCGGTGAAGCAGTAGAGCTTCTAGCTTCTAGCTCTTAGCTTTTGGCTCTTCGCTCCCTTACTTTTTCCCCTGATCGGATGCGGCCCTTGCTCCCGAGTAGTTTCAGCTTCGAATTTATGATCGGCAAACAAGACTTGGGCACACTCATCGTGACTGGGGCCAGTCGTGGAATTGGGGCGGCAATCGCCACACTAGCGGGAGAGCGCGGGTACGCAGTTGCGGTGAACTTCTTCGGCGGCCACTCTGAGGCGGCGACAGTTGTGGAGAAGATCGTGGCTGGTGGCGGACGCGCCTTCGCAATTCAGGCCGACATCTCGAACGAACAGCAGATCATCCGTATGTTCGAGCAAGCGGAGCGCGAGTTGGGTTCGATCAAAGCTCTGGTGAACAACGCGGCTGTAACTGGCGGATTCGCGCGAGTCGAGGAAGTGTCGAGCGCGGCCATCGCAAACGTCTTCTCAGTCAATGTCAGCGGAACCATGTTGTGTTCGCGCGAAGCCGTGCGGAGAATGTCGACGCGGCGCGGCGGAACCGGCGGCGTCATCGTCAATATTTCTTCGCGCGCGGCGCACATTGGGTCGCCCGGAGAGTGGGTGCATTACGCGGCTTCAAAGGGTGCAATCGACAGTTTCACGATTGGTCTGGCGCGGGAAGTGGCGACGGAAGGAATTCGAGTAAATGCGGTAGCTCCGGGCTTAGTCGACACCGGGCTCCACGCCGCCAATGGTGATCCAGGCCGATTGCAACGTTTGATGGGAACTATCCCCATGGGAAGGGCCGGCACGCCCCGCGAAGTGGCCGAGGGCGTGCTGTGGCTGCTCTCGCCAGCAGCCTCGTACACGACGGGCGCGATCCTGCAGATTGGCGGAGGACGTTAAGGGGCAGGGCTTCGGATCTGAGATTTCAGATTCTATTTAAAGTGGTCATCGATGTTGCGTCCCGTCACTTCCTCGCCTACAGATCCTTCTGCAAATAGCTCTTTCGTTTCTCCGGCAACCGGAAAGAGTGCAGCACGGCGCGCAGTTGTGCCGGGGAAAGCCGGCGGGCGAATTCAAAGGCGCTCTAGAGGCGGACTCATTGCGCAACAGCGCCAAGCTCTTAGCTCTTAGCTCGCATATTTTGCATTCATGGCTAGATGGGAACTTGCTCGCGAGTCAGGTTCCGCTACGAATCTGTGATTGACAAAGAAGACTTGGGCACACTCATTGCGACTGGGCCAGTCGTGGATTGGGGCGGAGGTAGCACTAATATCTTTGTGTTATTCCGCCGTCAGCCGTGTCTGTGTAACGTTATCGGCGCGAGGTTTCAGCACCCAGGGCCGATCCCTGTCCGGTACCTTTCCACCGTCATATCACATGCGAGAAATGTCAACATCTGCGCGATTTGTGGATCGGGCTCTGTTCTGGCTCGTGTTTTTTCTGACTATCTCCGCGGTCTACTTATACGCGTTTCCTCAGCCGAATATTTTCTATGCGGGCCTGGTCTTGCTACATGCCGCGGGTGGCGGCATCGCTGCGATCCTTCTAGTCCCGGTCTTCTTGCGGCTCGTTCGGGAGGGCAGCGTTTCCTCGCGAGCTGGCTGGCTGTTGATCGCCGCAGGCGCAGTGTTGGGCTTGATCCTCATCAAGACGGGCACTCCGCGCACTGAATGGAACAAGCTATATCTTCATATTGTGATTTCACTCGCGGGCGTGGGGCTGCTGATTGCCGGTTGGCTCGGCAAGCGTGCCTCGACCAAATCCGGCGCGGGCGCGGCTGCGGCGCGGGTTGCGATCTGTCTTGCTGTGCTGGCCGGTATCGGTTATGGTGCGCGCTACGTTCGCCAGAGTTGGCAGATGCGGGGGCGGATACAGAATCCCGCGATGCCTCCCAACAACATGAACGGCGAAGGCGACGGTCCCGAGGGGTCGTTCTTCCCCAGCTCAGCGCAGGTTTACGGGAAGCAGCAAATTCCCAGCAAGTTTTTCATGGAGTCCGATTCGTGCAAACGCTGCCACGAAGACATCTATAACCAGTGGTTCAGCTCGGCGCATCATTTCTCGTCGTTCAACAATCAGTGGTACCGCAAGTCAATCGAGTATATGCAGGATACGGTCGGCACCAAGCCCTCGAAGTGGTGCGGCGGATGTCACGATCCCGCAGTCCTGTACGCAGGACTGATGGACACTCCGATCAAACAGATCGTACACCGGCCCGAAGCGCAGGCGGGCCTGGGCTGCATGATGTGCCACTCCATCGCGAACGTGAAGAGCACCATGGGGCAGGGCGATTTCTACCTGGAGTACCCCAAGCTACACGAGTTGGCGGCGACTCAGAATCCGGTGGCGCGGGCTCTGCATGATTTTCTGATCCGGTTGAATCCGGAGCCTCACCGGCGCGTGTTCCTAAAGCCTTTCATGCGCGACCAGACGGCGGAGTTCTGTTCGTCGTGCCACAAGGTGCACTTGGACATTCCGGTTAATCATTACCGCTGGTTCCGCGGCTTCAACGAATACGACAACTGGCAGGCCAGCGGCGTTTCCGGCCAGGGAGCGCGGTCGTTCTATTATCCGAAAGCGCCGCAGCAGTGCGCGGATTGCCACATGCCCGCGGAAGCCTCCATGGATGCGGGCAATATTAACGGCTTCGTGCACTCGCACCGCTTTCCTGGAGCCAATACAGCAGTTCCGACTGCAAATGAAGACGCTCCGCAGCTTAAGTTGACGGAAGATTTCCTCAAGAGCGGCGCGCTGACAGTGGACGTATTTGCTCTGTCCCCGGCGCAGGCCGCGCTCAAGCCCGGCGCTACGACGCAATCGGAGCTCTCTACGACGTTCGCGGTTGGAGAAGAAGCTGAGAGCAAGATGAATGCCGAGACCAGTGGAGAAGTCGCTCCGGTGACTGCGCCGTTAAATCTGGTGCAGCCGGCCCTGCGACGCGGCGATACGGTACGCGTCGATGTCGTGGTGCGCACCAAGAAAGTCGGACACTTCTTTCCCGGCGGCACGGTCGACGCCTACGACACATGGCTTGAGCTGAAGGCCACAGACGACAAAGGGCAGACGATCTTCTGGAGCGGCATGGTCGAGGACAATGGGCACGGGCCGGTGGAAAAGGGAGCACATTTCTACCGCTCCTTACAAATCGACGCGCACGGCAATCCTATTAACAAACGCAATGCGTGGGCGACGCGGGCGGTTGTGTATGTCGGCTGATTCCGCCGGGAGCGGCCGATACGGTGCATTACCGTATGACCATTCCCGGAAACTGCCGGTAACAAGATCACGCTGCATGCTCGGTTGTGTTACAGGAAATTTTCGTGGTACGGCACGCAGGAGGCTTTTGCTGGGCTGCCTGATCCGAACAAGCTTTACACTGTCGCGCCGGACTACGACGACCGTCCGACATTGTTCACGGCATCGCTCAGTGGGGTTTCGGCCAAGCAAGAGAAGATTCCCGACCTGCCGATTGTCGCCATCGCCGAGAATGAGGTCACGCTTCCGGTGGTTGCACATGGCGCGCCTGCGGCGGAACCCAAGACCATCGTCCGCAAGGAAGAGTGGCAGCGCTGGAATGATTTCGGAATCGGATTGTTCCTTCAAGGAGACTTGAAAGGCGCCGCAGCAGCGTTTCAGAAGGTCACCGAGGCCGATCCAAACAATCCCGACGGGTGGGTGAACATTGGGCGCTGCGCTGTACAGGAAGGCGACATGCAGCGGGCTCGCAACGTACTGGAGAAGGCTTTAGCCCTATCTCCGAAGCTGGCTCGCGCCAATTTCTTTTATGCCAAGGTTCTTCGAGCGGATGGAAACTATGAGGGCGCAGCGGCGCGATTACGGATGGTACTGGCGCAATATCCGCGCGACCGCGTCGCGATCAATGACCTGGGACGTATTCTGTTCCTGCAACGCAAATACCAGGACGCGGTGAAGGTACTGCAGTCAGTACTGGCCATCGACCCGGAAGACTTGCAAGCGCATTACAACCTGATGCTCTGTTACAACGGCATGGGCCAGGAAAAATTGGCTAAAGAACATGAAGCGCGTTATATGCGGTTCAAAGCCGACGAGTCATCGCAGGCCATTACGGGGCCCTACCGACAGCTTCACCCCGAGGACAACAACGAGCGGCAGGCAGTGCACGAACATGTTTCGGTGAAGTTGCCGGTCGCAACCTCGAAGCACGTTGGGACTGCCGCCTCGGCTATCCCCCCGGCCAAGACTCGGATAGCTTCCTCCGCTTCCACCGGGGCTTCCAGATAATGCGCGATTCTTCAAGACAGTTCACCACAGAGACACAGAGACACAGAGAAAGACAAAAACCTCTTTGTCAAAGTTTCCTTTGTCTCTCTGTGTCTCTGTGGTTATTGATTTTCGCCTTGGGGACTACCAGCAGTGCGCAGCAAATCCACTTCCGCGACATCACCGCACCGGCGGGAATCCACTTTACTCACAACAACGGCGCCTTTGGAAAGAAGTGGCTTCCGGAAACCATGGGTCCGGGCTGTGCCTTCATCGATTATGACAACGATGGATATCCCGACATCGTTCTGATCAATGGCACTGATTTTCCTGGCCACGCTCACGCCGGCGCTACGACTCTGAAGCTCTACCATAACAATGGCAACGGCACGTTCACCGACGTTACACGGAGGGCGGGACTCGCGGTTCCCATGTTCGGGCTGGGCGTTGCGGTCGGCGACTACGACAACGATGGATTTGACGATCTTTTCGTCACTGCACTCGGGCAGAGTCATCTGTTTCACAACAATGGCAACGGTACATTTACCGATGTCACGAAGTCCGCTGGAATGTGGGGACCGAGCGAGTTTTCGACCAGTGCCGCCTGGGTTGATTATGACCGCGACGGTAAACTCGATCTGGTCGTAGCAAATTATGTGCAGTGGACCGAGCAGAGCGATCTTTATTGCACCCTCGACGGCGCTCACAAGTCCTATTGCACGCCGGAATCGTATAAGGGGACATCGGTGCGGCTCTGGCACAACCTCGGCGCCGGCAAGTTTGAGGACACAACGACGAAGGCGGGTCTGGGCGACCCCACTTCGAAGAGCCTGGGGATCGCAATTCTCGATTACAACGGCGACGGCTGGCCGGATATCGTGATCGCCAACGACACGCAACCTAACAAACTCTACCTCAACAAAAAAGATGGAACGTTCGAAGAACGCGGAGTTGCTGCCGGTATCGGTTTCAGCGAGGACGGCATCGCGCGCGCTGGAATGGGAACAGACGCGGCCGACTACGATCGCAGTGGATATGCCAGTCTGATCATCAGCAACTTCGCCAATCAGATGGTCTCGCTCTATCACAATGAAGGCAATGGCCTGTTCGTAGACGAAGCGCCTCAGTCCGAGGTGGGCCGGGCAACGCTGGTCACGCTAGGCTTTGGCTGTTTCTTTTTCGATTACGACAACGATGGCTGGCAAGATATTTTTGTCGCCGATGGCCACATTGAAGATCAGATCGAGCGAGTGCAGAAGCGGGTGAGTTATGCGGAGCCTCCGCATCTGTTCCGCAATCTCGGCGGCGGGAAATTCACCGAAGTCACGGCTCAAATGGGGAAAATTTTCGCTGCGCCAAAAGTGGCGCGCGCTGCGGCATACGCCGACATCGACAACGACGGCTTTCTCGACATTTTGTTGACCACCAATGCGGGGCCCGCCTACCTGTTCCACAACGAAGGTGGGACGAACCACAGCCTGCGCGTGAAACTGGTGGGCACGAAATCGAATCGCGATGGCATCGGCGCAGTCGTACGCGTGGTTGCAGGGGACGGGGATAGTAAAGACAGGCAGTGGAAGATGCTGCGATCGGGATCGAGCTATCTGGCACAGAGCGAACTAGTACTGACCTTCGGACTGGGCGCTCACACCAAAGCCGACACGGTCGAAATTCAGTGGCCTAGCGGGCAGATGGATAAGCTTTCAAACGTTGACGCCGGCCAGACAGTTACGGTGCAGGAAGGCAAAGGTGTAATCGCGAGTCGATCCTATAGCAAGGCACACGCAGGCAATTAGGGCGATTGCACAGCCTTGGCGGGACATGCCAAGTCCCGCGTGGCACTCTGCTTGAAACCTGCTTCACTGGCATCTGTACTGAACGGTAAGAAAGTGCTACGATGAAGCTATATGGACCCCCGCAAGCCCACAAGGTCCACCGGCCGGCCACGCTCATTCGATGTAGACAAGGCTCTTGAAGCAGCCACGCTGGTCTTCTGGCGTAAAGGCTACGAAGGTACTTCCCTTTCCGACTTGACTCGAGCGATGGGCATCAACCGTCCCAGTATTTATGCCGCATTTGGTGACAAGGAAGCCCTTTTCCGCAAGGCGCTGGATCGGTATGTCGAACGGCCGGACGCCTGTATGCGCGAAGCTCTGCAGCAACCTACGGCACGGGGGGTAACCGAACAGCTGTTACGTGGAGCCGCGAACTTGCTTACCGATCCGAATCACCCCTCTGGATGCCTGATGGTACAGAGTGCGCTCGTGTGTGGAAAGGCTGGCGATTGCATTCGCCAGGAGCTGATTTCGCGGCGCTTAGCGGGCGAGACTGCCATACGGCGGCGCTTCCAACGCGCGAAAGCGGAGAACGATCTTCCGCCCGATTCAAATCCAGCCGACCTAGCGCGCTACGTGATGACCGTCTCCCAAGGGATGGCTGTGCAGGCCGCAGGTGGCACGAGCCGCAAGGCATTGCATCGTGTGGTGACAACGGCGATGGGCGCTTGGCCGCAGTGACGGCCGCTCCTCTATCTTACGCTGCTGCGCCGCGTACTCGGAGTCAGCACGGTCAACTCACCGACTTGCTCCTTCTTCACAGAACCGCGGAGATGGGCGGCGTTGTCCATCATCCAAAGTTCGGGAATGATTTCGCCAACTAGTTGGCCATGGCAGAAAAGTCGCACCACCGAACTCTCGGAAACCACAATACCAACTGCCTTCGTTACGGCACTCATATTTGCAGCGGCAATGTGACGGCTGCCCAGTCCCAACGGGACATCCACTTGCGCGGCCACGGCGTCGAGATAACGGCAAGCGGACAGCACAATTCCGTTGTGACTCACTACAAATCCACCGTCCAACTGTGCCAATTCCTTGATGGTTCCGCGGAGATTGAGATTGGTTACGTGTCGTGAAGACTCAGGATGGCCGAACAACGGGTCCAAAATCAATGGTCTCGAGCGGGCCAGCACGGCATCCTCATCCCCCAGCGTGAACAGCGTGCCAATACGCCTTCCTTCCCGGCCTTCACGCGCAATTTCGACAGCGAGTCCAATCAGTGGCTCCAGCACATCCGGATCGTATTCGGTTACTTCGCAGAGAATACTTTCAAACATTCAGGCGGCACTCCCTACGGACGGTACTGCTAACTTCATTTTCGGGTGTCTCGGTGGTCTCTGTTTCTGCTTCTTTTCCGAAAACGAAGCCAGAAGGCTTTTGACAATAACATACAGCACTGGAATAAAAAATAGGTTAAGGACAGTGGAGAACAGCATACCGCCGACGATCGCGGTTCCGACCGAGTGCCGGCCTAACTTGCCAGCCCCGGTTGCGAAATAGAGCGGAAGCACGCCGAGAACGAATGCAAACGACGTCATCAGGATCGGGCGTAAGCGCAACTCGGCTGCTTCAATTGCGGCGGTTGTAACGGATCGGCCCTGCTCGATGAGTTGTTCGGCAAATTCGACGATGAGAATCGAATTTTTTGCGGAAAGCCCGATCAACATTACGAGACCAATCTGCACATAAACATCATCCACCAGCCCACGCATGGAGACGAATGCCAAAGCTCCCAGCACTGCCATGGGAACCGCCAGCAAGATGATGAACGGCAGCGCGAAGCTCTCGTATTGCGCCGAGAGGGTGAGGTATACCACCAGAAGTCCCAAGCCGAAAATAATGATTGCCTTACCACCCGCTTCAACTTCCTCCTGAGCCAGCCCGGTCCAACTGAACGACATGCCTTGCAGCATATTCTGCTTCGCCAATTCCTCCATCGACTTCAGGCCTTGACTGGAGCTGTATCCGGGGGCTGCGGCCCCGTCAATTTCCGCCGAGCGGAACAGATTGTAGTGATTGATCACCTGCGGCCCGGACGTTTCCTTCAAGCGAGACAATATTTCCCAGAGGCACCAAGCCGTTAGTCTCCGATCGAACGTAGTATTGCCGCAGGTCCTGCGCCTTCATGCGGAACGGCTGATCGGCCTGCACGTACACGCGATAGGAACGATTGTTGAAATCGAAATCGTTCACATACTCCGAGCCCATATAAACGCCAAGCGCCTGCGTCACCTGAGTGATCGGTACTCCAATGGCTTTGGCCTTTTCGCGATCGATCTGGACCAGTTGTTGCGGATCGTTTGCGGTAAAGCTGGTGAATAGCCCTTGCAGGTCGGCACGCTGGCGGCTGCTGCCAACGATCTTGTGAGAAACGGTGTCGATATCCTGCAGACGTGTTTCGGCCCAGATCCTGTAACTCAAACTGGAAGCCGCCAAAACTACCCAGGCCTTGAATCGCGGGTGGTTCGAACGCCGCCACGATGGCTCCAGGAATCCCGAATAGTTTTGGCGACACTCTGGCAACGATGTCACTGGCCGCGTGACCTTTGCCTTTGCGGTCGTCAATGGGCTTCAGAGGAGCGAAGATCAGACCATAATTTGACGAACTGCCGCCCGCCAGCGAAAACCCTGGGACCGCAAATGTGCCGAACACATCGGGATCGGCCCGCAAAATCTCCTCCGCTTGTCTGGCGACATCCGTTGTATAGGAGAGCGACGCTCCCTGCGGCGCTTGCACCACCACGATGAAGTAATTCTGATCTTCCTGCGGAACAAATCCCGTAGGAACATGAATGTACATATAACCGGTGGCAGCCAGGCCCGCCTAGAAATAGCACGATCATGGCGTACTTGAAGTTCAATACTTTCGTGATCGTCTTTCCATAGGCGCTGCCTACGCCATGAATGGCATTGTCAATTCCGTGTGCGACTTTCCGATAGCCGCTCGAAAGCCAGGAAATACGCGTCCAATCCAACACTGAATACTTTTGTTCTTCGCCCCGCAGCAAGAGCGCGGCTAACGCGGGCGACAGAGTGAGTGCGTTGAAAAGCGAGATGGCTATGGAGAATGCGATCGTCAGAGAGAATTGCCGATAGAGAATTCCGGTAGTTCCGGGGAAGAACGACACAGGCACAAAGACGGAAATCAGAACCAGGGACGTCGCCACCACTGCGCTCGATACTTCGCGCATAGCGACCGACGTGGCTGCGTGCGGATCGGTGTGGTCCGCGTTGATGTGTCGCTGCGCATTTTCAATGACGACAATTGCGTCATCGACCACCAGGCCGGTGGCGAGCGTAATTCCAAAAAGCGTTAGTGAATTGATGGAAAAATGAAAGGCGTTGATAAAAGCAAACGTGCCAATCAGCGACACAGGAATAGTGACCGCGGGAATAATGGTTGCACGCCAGTCCAGCAGAAAGAGGAAGATCACAATGATGACGATGATCACCGCTTCTTCCAGGGTAGTGACTACTTCCTTTACCGAGTCGCCGACAACCGTGGTCGTGTCAAACGCAATTACGTACTTGATGCCGGGAGGAAAAGACTTGGAAAGCTCGACCATCACCGCTTTTGCAGCCTTATCGACGTCGAGCGCATTCGCATTCGACAGCTGCTGTACGCCAACGCCGACGGCTTCGTGCCCGCTGTACAAGAGGTTGGTGTCGTAGCTTTCGGCGCCAATTTCCGCGCGCCCAACATCCTTGAGTTGCACAATCCCATTCTTGGCGTTCTTGATGATGATGTTTTCGAATTCCTTCGGTTCTGAGAGACGCCCTACTACCCGCAACGTCACTTGAAACTTCTGCTTGGCATCGGCGGGTGGACGTCCCAATTGCCCCGCGGGTATTTCAACGTTTTGTTCTTGCAAAGCAGAGACTACGTCAGCCGCGGTAAGTTGTCGCGCAGCCAGTTTCGTCGGGTCGAGCCAAATTCGCATGGCATACTTGCGTTCGCCGAAAATGATTACGTCTCCTACCCCGGGGATCCGCTTTAATGCATCCTTGACGTAAACGTCGAGGTAGTTGGAGATGTAGGCGTTCGAAAGACTGTTGTCGGGAGAATAGAATCCGGCGGCAAAAACGAAGTTGGGATTTGCCTTCGTGATGGTGACGCCAGTGTTCTTGATTTCTTGCGGCAGGCGGCCTTGCGCGGTCGCCACTCGGTTCTGCACGTCAACCGCGGCAATGTTCAGGTCATAGCCGGTGCGGAAGGTTACGTTGATGTTGCTGGTGCCGTCATTCGAACTGGTAGAGGTGATGTAGTGCATTCCCTGGACGCCGTTGATCTGTTGCTCCAAAGGAATCGTGACCGCGGACTCGACCACCTGCGCGTTCGCACCTACGTAATTGCTGGTGACCGTGACCTGCGGGGGAGCCAGATCGGGATACAAGGAGATCGGCAGACCAGGGATGGAAACCGCGCCCGCCAGAATGATCAGCAGGGCGCAGACCGTGGCAAAAATCGGCCGCTTGATAAAGAAATCAACCAAGGGTACACCTCCCTTTCTGGGGCACCGTAGCTCGCGGGTTGCGGCTGCGTCGCGACAATAAACCTAACTGAGTGGCTTGACCGGCGCGCCGTCAATAAGGAACTGAGTTCCGGAGACAATGACTTTCTCTCCGGGCTGCAAGCCTCCTTGTACGGCATAATCGTTGCCCACGGTATCTCCGAGAGTCACCGCACGCTGCTTGGCAACGCTGCCGTGTTCAGCCGGAGTGGCGACGTAGACAAACGACTGTCCTCCGATGCGCGTGACCGCCAGCACTGGAATCGTCGGCGCTGGAGCGGTGCTCCATATTACTTGCGCCTTAACCAATTGCGCGTTCCGGAACTTCTCGAGCGAACTGCGGAGAGGCGCCTTCACCAAGATCCCCTGAATCGCATTGTCGACCTGCTGCGAAATAAAATTGACCTTCGTACTTTCGAGTAGCTCCCCGCCGCTGGTAACAATGCGTACGGGAAGGCCGGCATGTATTTCCGCGGCACGTTCGGTGGGAATGTAGACATAAGCTTCGAGTTCGCTATTCTCATCCACGGTTGTCAGCAATGTTTGCGGCGAAACGTAGTCGCCGATATGCACCGGAATGTCCCCTACGACGCCTGAGAATGGCGCGGTCAGGTTGTAGTAAGCCAGTTGGCGACGCTGGGTGACACTCGCCGCGGTAGAAGCCTCCCAGTCGGCTTTGGAGTTTTCGAATGCCTGCACAGCCAGGTCGAGATTCTGCTTGCTGGTCACGCCGGCCTGGAAAAGTTGACGCTGCCGCTCAAGTTCCTGCTGGTTGTAATCGTAAGTCGCTTTTTTTTGAGCTTCTGTACTACGTTGCTGGTCGACGGTCGCCTGCTGCTTGAGCGGATCGATCGTCATCAACGCTTGTCCCGCAACAACTCGGTCCCCTGACTTCACCAGGATGCGGGTCAACGAACCGTCAACCTGCGGTTGGATGCTCGCTGAGCGGCGCGACTTTACCGTTGCGACATATTCGTCCATCCGCGGCACCGCCGTCAGACTCACCGTCTGCGTGGTGACCGGAAGAGGCTGCGGGGCAGCCTGCACAGCTTTTGTCTTGCCGCATCCGGAACCCGCAAAAGAGACGAGGCCTAGTAACCCTATGAACAGACCAACATTTGCTTTTTTCATTCGAGTATCCTCGTAAGCTTGGTCGTTCTTTCTAGATGCTGGCGGCTGAGGAGAGATTCAATATGTGTACTGACAGGTATGAAACTAGAAGGTTTTCCGGTACACAGGATTGCAGATCGGTTTAGGAGTGGCAGCACGTGGATCGGGAAAACGTGCAATCGGCAGAAGAGGTCGGCGCAAATGTTCCGCAAGCAATGCGGTCGCCAAATCTCGATTAGGAGCGGCAATGATTCGAACATCAGCTGGAACTGACTCATCAAAGGATGCGCTGATAATCGACAAACTGCTGCGGACTAGAGCCGTGGGTCTTCTTCATTTTATTTTGCGACGATTCGGTCTCTGATGCTATCGGAATATAAGGTTTGACCAAGATGCAGATTGGCGTCGACAGTTTCGGGGCAGTCATCTCTGGCCCCGCTACGGGGATCAGCCTGAGCGCAGTCCAGCGCATGCAGAATCTATTGGAAGAGATTGTGTTGGCCGACCAGGTTGGTCTCGACGTTTTTGGCATCGGCGAGCACCACCGTAGCGAATTCGTGGATTCAGCCCCAGTTGTCATCCTTGCTGCGGCCGCCACGCGCACCAAAGACATTCGCCTGACAAGCGCCGTAACCGTTCTTAGCGCCGCCGATCCCGTCCGCGTCTTTCAGGAATTTGCCACCCTGGATCTGATCTCCCATGGCCGTGCTGAGATCGTCGCCGGACGCGGATCGTCAGTGGAGGCATATCCGCTCTTCGGTTTCGATCTGGATGACTACGATTCCCTCTTCTCCGAAAAACTGGATCTTCTCCTGAAGATTCGCGAGAACACTCACGTTCGCTGGATCGGTAAGCACCGCCCAGCCCTTACGGGGCAGGCGGTTTACCCGCGTCCGCTGCAAAATCCTCTGCCCATTTGGATCGGTGTGGGCGGCACTCCCGCCTCATTCGTTCGAGCCGGCACGCTGGGACTTCCCCTGATGGTCGCGATTATCGGCGGCGAACCCAAACGATTTCGCCCGCTTATCGATCTTTACCGCGAAGCCGGTCGCCGCGCCGGTCATCGCACCGAAAGGCTCGTCGTTGGCCTTCACGCAATCGGCTTCCTTGGAGATACAACTGAGCAGGCAGCGGAGGACTTCTATCCCGGATATGCACACACATTCACGGAGATTGGGAAGGAACGCGGCTGGCCTCCGACGACGCGGCCACAATTTGACGCTCTGCGCGGACCCACGGGTGCCCTGCTGATCGGGGACGCCGAGATCGTGGCGCAGAAGATATTGTATGTGAACGAAGTGCTCGGCGGACTTGGTCGCATTACTTTCCAGATGGGTGTTTCGGCCCTCCCCCATCAAAAGATGTTACGTTCCATCGAGCTTCTCGGAACCCGCGTCGCTCCCCTTGTCCGGAGAAAACTCACTGCCGTGTCTTCACACCGGGGTTGAGAGTCTAGGCTGGCTACCCACCAGGTAAACATTAGTCTGGTAACGAGCTTCGTTGATTCGCGCGACAGGATAGGTATCGAAATTCGATTGTTCAATTACACCGTTCTTGGCAGTAATCTCTCCGCTGCGAGGGACACTGTTTCCAAACACGGCATCCCCTTCGAACTGGGCGCGCGTGACCTTTGGGTTTACCACGCGTCCCGCATCGACGACGTAGTCGACCCGGGGAATCTTGATGTCGCCCTGGTCGCCGACTTCGACTTCTACCACTGCGGCGGCGACATATGTCAAGAAGCTACGATGGGCGGCAATGCCAATTCCCGAGCCTTCACCGAACTTGCGTTTTCCCCAGCCGGACTTCTCGGCGACGATTTCGGTAACCTGCCGTAAGCGGCCAGTCTCCCAGGGATAAGTGCCGCGATCCGCTCCGTAATTTGGGTGGTTGACGCCGCTGAAATTCAGCGTGCTCGGTGGGCCGATCACCTCAGGCAAATATTCGAGCGGGTCTCGACTCGCACGATGGGCTAACTCATCTGTGAACGTTTGAACGGCAAAGGCATGATAGATATTTGCTACCGAACGCAGCCATCCGATCCGCACGTGCGCCGCCCAGACCCACGCAAAGTTTACCTTTCCAGACTTTCGACAGTGTGTCGCACCAGTCGGCTATGGACATCGCCTTGCGGCGAACCTCAATCGAGGTGGACAGGATCTGATCGAGCCAGGCATCCCGCGCGAGCTCGCCATTCGTGCACCACCGCGGCACATCAGCAGACCGGAACACATGAATAGCGAGTGGCTCTCGAGCTGAGCGCTCAGTCGTAATCGTGCATGCGACGTAAATTATTCCTGTACACGGCCCTGCCTACAGCCTTTCCCAAGCGCTCGCCTGCGTCCTGATCGGTTCGAAAATGTATGCCACCGTAGACGCGCGCGTCCGAGATGTCGTCGGTAATCTGCTTGAACGTTGTGTACTGCAATACGATGTCGGGCACGGCGGGATTTGACAATGTAATGGAATGCCCGCCTTCGCCGTATATGCGTTTCAGAATCTCGGCTGCGCTATTGGCTGCGCTGCCGTGGTTGGAGGGATAACTTGGGAAGCATGGAGTCGTGATAAACGGAACAAAGCTGGGATCGCCAACCGTTCTCGGATTACCGTCCGTGTCACCGGCATGGATCGCCGTTTCGGGTCGCCAGAAATTGTAGTGATACTTATTGAGGAATGCCGCGACCAGGCTATCATTCATCGCCATGTTCACGAGGGCCAGGGCTCGAGCATTTTCGGACAGCGAATGCCACCGTTCCTGTGCAATCTGCTGAACCGCCTGATTGAAGACCTGAGTTGGCGAGGCCGCCGCATAGAAAAGCGCGACATTCGCGCGATCTGGTGGTCGCTCTGTACTATCGATGCCTCCCACCGTCATTACTTCGTTGTAGGCTTTCGCGTAGGCGCGGCTCGCGAGCGCCGGCGGCGGATCGAGGAGAAAATCACTAGCACTGGGGATGCCGAACGGAGTTATGTTCTGCCATTGAAACGCGATTCCGACCGCGATTCCATTCACAATTGGACAGCTCGGGTGTGGCCTGCCATTCTCCCGGGACAGGCTGGCCGGGAACCTTGAATTGCGGTGGTGAAGACCCATCGTTGGCACGGAGAGCGATCATGGCGGCCGCCGCGGCGTCGCCTGTCGCAATACCTTCGCTCTTAGCCTGGCCATCCGGTATCAGTGCCAGCGAATTGGTGCGCTCAGTGAGGAGCGTCGTCGCGCTGGCTGGAAAGTAGGTGCTCAGCACCTGATACGCGGCCTCTATGGCTGCAGCTTCGGCCGAAGCGCCCGGCGGCGCTGTTATGGTCCCAAGATATGGTTGGTACTCGCCAGTAATGGCGTTCACGGCTTCGAATACAGCGAGTTGAACGATGGCCGCGTATCGCGCCTGGGCAAATGGGTTCTGCTTGTTGGCAACGGCTGTATCTACGGCAATTTTATTCCAATCCAAAACGACATCGGCTCTTGCGATGGGAGAGAACAATAGTGCCGCCATCAGCATGCATAGGACGAACCCTCTGTTCTTTGTGACGCTATGTAGCCTTTTCATCGCGCATCCTCCCGATTCATGGCTGGGCTTCGGTCACCAGCGGCCTGCATGTTTGCAGCGGGCGACAATGTTGTCCATAGCGAAGCGTGTGTCGGGAGCGTTAATTTCTGTGTCGCGCCAAGTTGCAGAGTTGTTTGTACTTAGACTAGGGCTGCGAAGTGGTGTAGAATTCGTCCACTTCCCTCCGAGTGTGCCCATGGCCCCTCAGCCAGTCAAAGTGCAAGAACCGATCAGGTTCGGGGAGGATTTCGAGCTTGACCTCGCCGCCCGCAGATTAAGGCGCGGCGATCGCGTGCTGAAGGTCGAGCGTATCCCGCTGGAAATCATGGTTCTGCTCATCGAGCGCTGCGGTCAGACTGTGCCGCGCGACGAAATTGTCGCCAGAGTTTGGGGCCAGGGTGCTTTTCTCGATACCGACAACAGCATCCGGGGAGCGATCCGCAAAATTCGCCACGCCCTGAAGGACGACCCAGAAACAGCCGCGGTTTATCCAGACCGTGACCGGACGAGGGTATCGATTCATTGCGCCGGTTGTTCCTTCCGAAGAAGGACATTCCGTGGACGAGCCCAACGCTGAGGCATCAATTGGTGCCACCAGTCCGCCGGGTTTCGTTTCGCAGCCAGACAGTCACCTGCAAATCCGCAGCCTGGGCAGGGTGGACCAAGAACAAGAGCGCACCGCAGGGCAGTCGCTGGATCCTGACACCGCTCGTCAGGGGCGTAGGCCTGCTCGGATTTGGCTTTTCGTTGGGGTGACTTCGCTGACGGTCGTGTGCATTTTGTCACTAGTCGCAGTTTGGGGTTGGCGCGCTTCGCGCGTCCCAGCCATTTTCCAGCGCAAGACAGTCTTAGCTGTGCTGCCGTTCGACAATTTGAGCCGAGACCCTGATCAAGAGTTCTTCAGTGAGGGCCTAACTCAAGACATAGTCGCTCAAGCCGGGAAATTGAATCCGGGTCGACTCACGGTTGTTGCCCACAGTTCTGTCGCCAAGTACAAAGGGAGCAGCTTGTCGGCGAAGGAGATCGGTAAGGAGCTGAACGCCGATTATCTTGTCCAAGGAAGCGTTCGACGCCGGTCAGGGCGTGTACGCGTCACGGTCGAACTCATTCAAGCGCAGGATCAGACGGACATCTGGACCGAGAGTTACGATCGCGAACTTAAAGATGTGCTGGCGGTGCAGGACTCCATCGTGCGGAGCATCGCAAGCCAGATTCACATCGCCCTTACTGAACAACAGGAAAAGCGCTTAGCTACTCCGCAGCAACTGAGCCCGGCAGCATACGAGGCGTACTTGAAGGGTCGCTACTACTGGAATAAGCGAACCGGCGAGAGCATGCAGAAAGCGGAGCAATATTTTCAGCAGGCGGTCGACCACGATTCAACCTATGCCGCGGCCTATTCCGGGCTGGCCGACTGCAACAGCGGACTGACGTGGCACGGATTTAAATCCCCAGCCGAGGCACTCCCGAAAGCTTACGCCGCGGCACGCAAAGCGCTTGAGATCAATCCGGAGTCGGCCGAAGCCCACGCCTCTTTGGGCCTTGCGATGAGCCATCGTTGGGATTGGACTGGAGCGGAAGCCGAGTTCAGGCGCGCTCTGCAGTTGGATCCCCAATATGCAAACGCGCACCATTGGTACGGAGACTACCTTTCTATCAGGGGCCGCCATAACGAGGCACTTGCTGAAGCGAAGCGGGCACTAGAACTCGATCCCCTCAATCTTATGATCAGCACCTGGGCGGGACTCCGCTACTACTTGGCACACGACTACCGCCACGCAATCGAACAAAATCGAGACTCCGTTGAACTCGATCCGAACTTCGCTGCCGCTCACCTTCTGCTCGGAGAAGACTATGTACAGGCAGGGTTGCGGAACGGAGCTGTCGACGAACTGAACAAGGCGGCAGATCTCTCAGGAGACAGTCCAATCTACAGGGCGCAAGTCGCAGTTGCCCTAGCAGTCGCAGGACGGAATCGCGAGGCGCTTCGAATCGCTCACGAACTGGAAGCGATCTCAAGAAAGCGTTACGTTTCCGCGTACGGCTTGGCGCAGATCTACGCAGCGTTAAACAAGAAGGAGGACACATTCAAATGGCTGCAAGCCGCCTATGACGAGCGCGCTGTTTGGATGGGATACCTCGCCGTCGACCCGATCTTTGATCGCTATCGCTCCGACCGTCGTTTTCAAGAGCTTCTCAGGCGCGTTGGCCTGCTCTGAGAGGGTACCTTCCGGAACATGAATTGTGTCCGCACGACCGGCAATCCGGGATTCGTTGGGGCCTCGGTTTCGCTCTGATTGTTAAGAATCAGACCGATGAGGCGATTGCCGAACTGGAGAAAACGGTTGCGATGATGAACCGAAGTCCCGGCTCGCTTGCCATGCTGGCGACGGCCCATGCGCGCGCAGGCAATCGCGCGGAAGCACTACATTTGATTGAAGAGTTAAAGCAACGCCGCCAAAAAGGCTATATTCCCTCGGGTGCTTTCATCACGCCTTACCTGGCACTCGGTGACTACGACGAGGCGCTCTACTGGTGCGAGGAAGCCTACGAGGAGCAATCAGCCATTCTGCAGTGGATCAAAGTCGCTCCCTTCTTCGATCCCGTGCGCGGAGACCCTCGATTTACCGACTTCGTCCACCGGGTTGGGCTCGACTAAGTAAATCGCCCCGAGAATTAAACCTTTCTTTGGTTAGCATAGACCACCCAGTCGCGGCGATGGAGACGACGGAGCAGTTTGGCGAACTGTCGTGGGTCCGCGAGAGCCGCAGCCGGGCCCGCTACACTGGAGCTTCTTGCTGCGGTGGAGGCGTTTGAGGGCAGCGAGAAACTTGCCACGAAAGACACGACTCAAGACTTTGACAGGTAAGAAGAAAGGATAGCGCGATCTTTGCCGCCCTTGCCCGCCACTACGCGGATGATCATCCAGGGGCTGTGAGAAAACACAAGTGTGAAATTTCGGGCTGGTCTGCTAGACGATTGAGAAATGTGGGGCTCAGGGACGGAGTGGAACCGCCGACGCCAGCCCTTTCAGGACTGGCCACCTAAGGTACTTGAGAAGACATGAGAGACAGGCGAATCGTGGGTGGAAATCATGGGTTCAACTCCAACGCTTATGGCCTTGACTTCAAAGTTCGACAACGTTTGCTAAAGCCTGGAGCAGGTGACACTGTCTTTTACGAGCTGATCGATCGTTGGTACAACCCAGTTAGCAATTCCCAGTACACTGTCCACGATTGCTGTCATTCATTTTCACTCTGCGCACGTAGTTGGTAGAAATGCCCCTTCTGACACTCACAGTCACACCCTCACTTAGCGGGGGCTTCTGCTGTCGACTGAACAATCTGCACTGGCCCCAACAGACCGGACGGCACCAGCTTCGAGTCAGCCCGGTAGTACTTCGGCGAGGTTAGTGTATAAGTCTTCGGTGCATTCGGCTGACGGTCGCCGATGATTCGGTTCACCCAAGGGTTGGTCACCTTGATTTCGACTGCATTCGTACCCGGCTTCAATACGTGGGTGACGTCTACGCGATATGGCGTTTTCCAAACAATGCCGAGAGGTTTGCCATTGACCGAGACATCCGCGACATTCTTTACGTCTCCCAAATCGATCGCCAAACGAATCCCTCGCTTGAACCAGTCGCTCGGAGCTTGAAGCGTCTTGGTGTAAGTACCGGTGCCGGAAAAATATTTGACTCCTTCGTCGGGGTTGTCGCTCCACGAAGCTAGCTTGTCCAGCGTGATCTTCGCCGGCGCCCCACGATCCGGCTGGAAGCTAAGATCCCAGGGGCCTTCGACCGTGGCAATCGTGCTGTCGGCAGTCTTGGGCAGGGTACGCGACGAAGTTTGTGCGGGTTTCCGGAAAACCACAAACACCGTTGCCCAAGGTTCAAGATGCAGTGGCACGGTCGTTCGGCCGTCAGCGATGCGAAAAGATGCGGGCTCCATCACGCCAGTATCGGCATGCCACAGTTCTGGCTCTTTTCCGGTAATGCGGAAGGTTGCGTCCAGGTCTTCGTTCCGATCCTGACGGTTGTCTACGTAGTAGAGATCTCCATCGGCGAGTCTGCGATGGACAAAGAGGACGTCGGTATCGTTCTGCGGTTTGGTGTATTCAAAGTCGGGAGCGACTTGAATCATCCGCATCACCTCCGCCGAAATTTGCCCCACATGAATCTTACCTTTCCCGTAGCTATGCTCTCCCGGGCTGGAACCCCACATCTCATCGACGATGCTCTGAAATTCTTTTTGGTCGTCGCTCAAACTCGGAGTATCCGTGGGCTTTGGCCCCGCCACGATCGCACCCGACTGCACCAACTCCCGAATCTTGCGCAACACCGGCAACGACATGTGCTGGCTGTGCGGATCCAGCGCCAGAACCGTGTATCTCATTCCACTCTCCGTCGCCAGCTGGCCGTCGACGACGGACAGTTTGTGAATCAGCGCGTCCGCATTGAAGTAGTCGAAGTTGTATCCGTCAGGAACTTCCGGTCCATTCTTCCCGAATAAAGCGGTCAGGTTGGAGTCCTCCCCGTAGAAGTACGCGATGTCCGCGGCGAAATGGCCCTGCTGCAGCAGGTAGCAACTGCGAGCCAGGTATCGAATCCACGGTGTAGCCTGCTCAGCCCATGTCTCGTTACGGGTGAACCATTGTCCGAAAGGTCCGAGCGCCAGACCCGGCTTCTTATCGAGCAGCGGCTGGTGGACGGAAGTATGAATGACGAAGCGGTTCAATCCCATCGCCATTTCCTTGTCGGCGGTAGGTTTCAGGGTCGCCGGCGACCATGCCCAGGCGCCTGAGGACGCCGTCATCGACTCCGCCGCGACCAGATTCTGGCCGTAAATATGTGCCACCGAAGCAGACTCGCGAATGTCGGCGTTGTAACCGGGCAGGTCCTTGTTGACTCCGGGCCTTTGCGTCCACATGGCAGACATGGGAACATCATTACTGCGCTTGACCTCCATGCCATCGCCGATGAATGCGCGTCCCTCTTCGTGAGACTCGCCATAGTGCCCCATCCCGCGCTGATGCAGGATTTCGGTGATCTGGTCATAGTGATATTCCGCCAGCAGATCTCCGAGAGTCTTGCGATAGTCCCAGAGAAAGCGCTCACTCGCCTCCGAACTCTCGATGACGCGGCCGGCTAGCACCGGAAGCCACGGGCGCGGATCGTAGCCGCGGCGCTTGGTGAACTCCGCGATCATGTCGTCGGTCCAATTCGCGGTGCCTGCTTCCCAACTGTCGTTAATCACGTACTGAAGCCCGCGCTTGCCCATGAGCGGGCCCACCGCGCTCTTGTAGTTGTCGAGGTACGTGTTCATGTATTCCTTGACGTCCTCGCGGCTGAGTTTGTCGACCTCTAATCCCGTACCTTCGGGGGATGCGGGATGGTTCGTCACACCAGTCAGGGAGTAGCCAAAGCGCATCACGACCCAGCGGCCGGGGGGTGGCGTCCAATCCAGTGTTCCGTCGGGCCGCATTTTGGACGTCAAATCCTCGATGTCAGCTTTGCGAATTGCGTCAGCGGCTGCGACCGCCGGCGTTGGGTAGGGCTCAAAACTCTGCAGGTTGGCGAAGCCAGCCTTCTCCTCGAAGCGGCTGACGCGCGCGCCAGGATGCAGTACCAGTTCCGATATCTCAAAGTTGGGATTGGGTTTCGCTCCACTGAAATCGCCGAAAGGATTCTCCACATCAAAGGTCAATTCGCTGAAGCTCGACGGCGGCTTGTCTGTAAATGCCACGCGAAAGAAGCGGGCGGTAGTTGCGGGGAAAGCGATCGTGTGCTCCTCCCCCCCATCATTGGGGATGTCGACCAGTTTGCGGAAAGTCTGACCGTCTTCGCTGACTTCAGCATCCGCGATGGAGGGGGCCGCTCCGAACATGTTGGCTGCCGCCGCGCCCGGATCGTTGAGCACCAGGGTTACGGCGTTCATCGTTTGCGGGGAGGAAAATTCGTACTGAACCCAAGCCTGCTGTCCAGCGGGCGCTTTGGGCAACTGCGTCGTCTTCACCAGATCGCCGTCGGTCAATACAGCAAGATCAAGGTTGCCGCTGCTGGAGGTGATTTTCGGTTGGAGCGACGAAACCGGAACGTCGCTGTCGGGCGCCCGATACGCGATGACCGCGGTATCAGCATAGAAGGTCGGCGGAGGGGGTGGCGCCTGGCCGCCGATCATCGCGAGGAAATCGAAGATTGGGATGTTTTGTATAGGACCGGTGACGGTAGGCGGATGGGGTAGGGCGCCCGAAAAGGGTTTGCCGCCTTCCACTGGGGTTTCGCTCCACACCACTTTTTTCATCCCTTGACTCGGCTTCACCCACGGGCCACCCGACTCGCTCCAACCGGGGGAACCGGCAATTGCTTCTTCCAGGCCAAGTTGGTCGGCGAGTTTAGTGGTGAACAGGAACGCGTCTTTCCATTCGGGCGTCATATAGACCAGACGCTTGTCCACCAGTTTGGGAGTGCCCAGTGACGCGTCGAAATTTTGGAAACCTCCGATGCCAACGCGGTTCATCCATTCCAAGTCGAGCTTTATGCCCTCTTTTGTAATGTTGCCGTTCATCCAGTGCCACCACACGCGCGGCTTGGCGGAGTTCGGCGGTGTTTTGAATCCGCTCTCCAGCGTGTCACCGGTACTTTGACCCAACATTGCGGCGACCAGACCCGCTAATACCAGGACCGCTGCTGCGATTCGAAACATTGCCTCGCGCATGCTTTTCATATCTCGCTCCTCACTTTTTGCGATTCCGCCATACGCTCCTCCGCAGCCCGGCTTTGGGGGAAAGGATCTCAAAGACCGGCGTCGAATTACTTCACCTCGAAGGTGTAGGAACCCGACCCTATGCGCACAAAATAGGATCCGCCTTCCGGTTGACCTTCCACGGGACTGCCATCCTCAGTGACGTGCGCCCCCGCAATTGCGGGCAAGAAAACCTTGGCAGAGGTATTCGGCGGGATTGTGACGCTCAACGAAAATGGACCCGCGGGAGTTCCTTTCCAATCGCTGATGATCTTGCCGTAGATGGAGTCATATTCCGCACGCGCCGCGGTCATGCGCGCGTCGAGATGCGGATGAACTACGATCTCTTTGAATCCTGGCGAATCCGGTGTCGTATCAATTCCCGCAGCGTAGCGATAGACCCAGGCTATGACCGATCCAAATGCATAGTGGTTGTAGGAATTCATCGCCGGGTCGCCGGTGTCTCCGTTCCACCGCTCCCACCACGTAGTTGCACCTTTCGAGAGCATGTAACCCCAAGATGGATAGGTATCGTTCAGCAACAGACGATATGCGACATCGGTGCGCCCGTGATCGGCAAGCGTGAAAAGCAGGAAGGGTGTTCCGAGAAATCCTGTCGAAAGATGCCAATTGCGCGCTTCGATGTCTTTGACGAGATTGTTAACCAGCCGGGGTTCAAGAGCTTCGGGAGCCATCTTGGTGTAGAGCGCGACGACGTAGGAGGTTTGTGTCCCCGTTCCAACTTCACCATCGTCTTTGATATAGGCTTTTTGGAAAGCCGCGCGAATGTTCTGCACCACCTCGTCGTAGCGCTTTGCCTCAGTTTCCTTGCCAGTGGCATGCGCCATGTTCGACATCATATTGGCAATCAGGGCCCAGTATGCGGTCGCCAACAGGTCCTTGTTCGTATGTTCGTCGGGCGCCAGCCAGTCTGCGAAGTTGGGCCCAACGCCTTTCGTCCGCAGGAAGTCGAGATTCCGGCTTTGGATGAAATCCATCCAGCGCTGCATCGCGTCCCAGTTGTCCTCAATGATGGCCTTGTCTCCGTACTGCACCCAGGTGGTCCATGGAACAATTACTCCGGCGTCACCCCAGCCAGGTGCTCCTACCATGCCTTCGTTCCACGCCGATGTCCCTTCTGTTCCGTCTCCGCCAAAGGGAAGCGTGTTGGGAGAAACATTGGTGAACGCGCCTTGCGTGGTTTGAGCATCGACAATGTCCTGGACGAATTTCTGCGAGAACGCCGCGATATCGAAGTTGTAGCTTCCAGTCCGCCAGAAAACTCCGGCGTCTCCCATCCAGCCCAGGCGCTCGTCGCGCTGCGGACAATCGGTGGGGATGCTTAGGAAATTTCCGCGCTGGCCCCAGATGCCAATCGCCCACATCCGATTGACGAGGTCGCTTGACGTCGCCAGCTTGGCTACCGGGTCGCCGCTCACGCTGCTGATGACCTCGCCCTTGATCGCATCGACCGGAGGCGTTCCGGGATAGCCAGTGACCTCGACATAGCGGAAACCATGGAAGGTAAAATGGGGGGCGAAGGTCTCTTCCTCCCCGCCTCGCAGAATATAAACGTCAGTCGCGTCGGCATTCCGCAGATTTGCCGTGTAGATTGTCCCGTCCGGATTCAGAACTTCAGCGAAACGGAGTCTAATCTTGGAACCTGCCGCGCCCTTCACCTTCAGGGTGACCCATCCCACCATGTTCTGACCTATGTCAAAAATGTAGGTGCCGTTGGTCACAGGAGTCACGCTCTTCGGGATCAATGTGGCGACGACTCGTGCCGGCGCCGTGATCTGGCTGGACACCGCAATGGCAGGCGCTTCCGCGACCACCGCCGGCTTCCACGCAGCGTCGTCGAACCCAGCCTTCTCCCAGCCGGTCTGTTCCAGGCGTGCATCGTATATTTCCCCACCATAAATATCCGACCGAAGAATCGGTGACGCAGCCGCCTTCCATGATTCGTCGGTCACAACCGTGTCATGACCGCCGTCTGCGTAATCGAGTTCGAGTTGCGCCACAAAACGGTCTGGAGGAGCAAAGAAATGCATCCCAATCCAAGTCAGGCCGCTGCCGTACCAGCCGTCACCGAGTACGGCCCCGATCACGTTGTTGCCATTCACCAATAGGTTGGTCACATCGTAGGTTTGATACAGGACGCGCTTGCGATAGTCGGTGAAATCGGGTGTCAAAACATCGCCTCCAACCCGGCTGCCGTTTAGAAATACGCGGTAGCTGCCAAGAGCAGTCACGTAGAGCCTCGCGCTCTGTACGTTCTTCGTCAGCGTGATTGTTCGCCGCAAGTACCCGGCGGGCTGCGGCAACTCGCCCGGATCTCGGAGCCGCTTATCGGTCAAGTCCGCTACGACGTTGGCTGCCTGCCAACGCGATGCCGTTCCCAGAGTCGCTTTCCAGTGTTGATTTGTTGGAAAGCGCATCGTCGAGCCGTTCGAACGGGTGATCTTTACCAACGCTGCCAGAGCGGCCGTCGTGGTTGTGGCCCCCTTGTTTGGTCCCTGCCCGCGATGACTCTGGAGCCGTAACTGTCACTTCAATCTCGTTCTTGCCCACGACCATCTGATCAGCAATATCTCTTCGATCAAACGTGGTCCATCTGCTCTTGGCATCAACTTCATGACCGTTGACCTTCGCGACAAAATCTCCTCGCGTCGCGAGCGACAACACGGCCTCTCGTGGTTTCTCAGAAAGCTTGACGGTGACACGGAACGAAGCGGCCGTTTTGGGAGCTACCGAGAGCGCGTCTTGTCCCCGCACCCAAATCCAGCGAATCCCTTTGCGATCGGCGTCATCCTCGGGATTCTTCCGACGAATCCACTTCGCCTTCCAGTCCGTCGGGTGGAGTAGGCCCGTCTCCCACCAGGTTCCTTCAGCCGATTCCGAGACTAGCCCTGCCGCATCCCATACGCGAACTTTCCAGTAGTATCTTTTACGCGACTTGAGCGCAGGTCCGCGATAGACAATTCCAACCGACTCTCCTGAATCGACCCTTCCGCTGTCCCAGATGTCGGCTTTGCCGGCCCGGAGGCCCTCGTCGGTGCTCGCCACCAAAAGGTCGTAAGCCGCCTGTTTCCAATTGCGCTCAGTGTTGTCGCTCTGCCACGAGAAGTGAGGGGCCGCGACGTCAATGCTTAGAGGATTTTCCAAGTATTCGCAGCGCAGGTGAACCGGGTTGGCGGGAGCGACCGATGCCAGGATGAAAATTGCGACGACGACGCTCAACGACCTGGAATGCTCCACCTTTGCTCCTCCTGCGCTCAGACTCGACGTGACTAATGGGATTCGACAGCCAAAGCCAAATCAATCTCTTTCGGGACGTGCGACTAGATGTCGAGTTCGGGTGACTGACAATAACCGACGGCGGGGATGGTTTCATTTGAGCAACACGGGTGTCAATCGTCGACTTCCTAACAATTAACGTTTCGCTATATAAAAGGTTGGACAAGCCTACAGCTCCGAGTGGAAAGGCCGAAGAGTTGCGGTTCAGCGCGTTGATACATACTCAAAGCGCGTGACGCCCTCAGAGCTACCGAATCTCCTATCGCCGACTACGTTTCGCAATGCGGAATGCCTGCCCCCGAGAAATCCAGCCTGAAGCAGGTGATTGTCTCAACACACTCGAACGCACTCCATTCCCAGCAGCGCGCCCAGCTTTTTCAGCTTGCCCGAAATGTGCCCCACTCCCACGGCACAGTGGTGGGCCGGTCCATGCACATTCCATTCATTGAGAAAGTTCCTCGCGCCTACCGAAAAGTGATACCGGCTGTTGGTGTTCCCGATTTCGAGAATGGGCCCCGGCACGGACTCTCCTTCGGCCACCAGAAGTTTGAGTTTGCCGTCCACAGTCTGCACGACCGAAAGCAAGGTCACCGGTCCATGCTTGACTGACATTTCCACCGAGAGTCCCCGCCCAACCTTGCCGTGGTACACCGCCAGTGGACGAACCTTCGTCTTTCCTTCCGCGATCGCGATATGACCCGGACCGTCGTGTCCCATGAGCACCACATCATCGGTATAGTCCACCGCATAGTATTCGGTAAATGAGCCGCCGGCCCCGAACGAATCCATGATCTTCATGGCTTGCGCATTCTTGATTTCATATTCCCCCGCGACAGGAACTCCGCGCGAGGTGAGCAGGCTCGTTCCCAGAATGATCGAACTGATCGCGTCCTCATTCTCGGGACTTCCCACTCCCTTGTGGTAATAAGCCAGCGATCCAAGCCGATGAATTTCGACCAGCCTGTCGAGTGCGACGGAGGTGCGGGCGGCGCGCTGCAGTTCCTCAGCAGAGCAATCTGCCTGCACGTCGAAAGAAGTTTTGAATTCCTCAATTCTGCGGTTGAGATCGGCCTCGCCCACGTCGCGCCGCAACATTGCCAACTCTTCCACTTCGAGAATCTCTATGTGGCCGCCGAAATAGGCGCACTGCTGGGTGAGATCCGAATAGATGTCCAGCATTCCTCCGTAGTAGTTGCCCATAACGCCCAGGCGATTGTGCTCCATCACGTGGGCGACGCGGGCAGCTTCGATCCACTCTCCAATCTCGTCCCAGGCAACCGGATCGTTTTTCAGCATTCCGGTCACTTGGAAGAATGGAATCCGGCAACGGTTAAAAACGTTCGCGATTTCCGGAACCGGGCAAGCCTGGCAGTATGCCAGCCATTCCCCCGTCATCTTGGTGCGGTCGCCAAGGCGATTGAAATTGCCATAGTCAATCGCTGGCGACGGCGACAAATTGAGAATGATCACTGGAACTTTGGCCCGGCGCACCGCGGGAAGCACCGTCGAGGAAAGGGCGTAGGTCGTGACATATAAGAAGATGAGGTCCACGTCCGCTTTGCGGAATTCGTGCCCCGCCGTAAAAGACTTTTCCGCGGTGTCAATCAACCCCAAGTTGACGACGCGCACCCCACAACTCTCGAGTTGGCGGGCAACCTGAGCCGTGAATCCGATCAGAGTATCGCGGAGTCCAGGAAACTGGGGCCAGTAAGTGTCCAGTCCGATTCCGAAGAGTCCAACCTTGAATTTATTGTCTGAGGCTTCCATGAGCCCTCTTCCCGCTTCATTTCCTCAACAGCCCTTCCGAAATCGTGGCAAGCATAGTCCCAGGGGGCTCGAGCCACAAGCCTTGCCGTGGCTGCGCCATGCGTTTTGCGATGCAAAATCATGACCCCGTTTTGCAATGCTCCCATAAACTCGGATGTCTCCGATCGATGAGTAGTAATCCTGTAAGCGCACTATCCTCACGCCGCCGCGCTCCGCACTCTGCCTGTTTCTCACCGCGAAATGGCTCGTGCCCTACAATCGGCAATTGACGGCGACGGGAGGTAATGCGAGCATGTCGCTTTCGCCGGAGAAGCAAGCGCCCCCCCGCTACAGAACGTGACAAGTCTGATTTTTTTGGAGGAGTCCTAATGAGCATCAAGTCCTGGTCAGCGATACCATCCGCGCTAACGGCCTTCGCGATGTGCTCGTTGATGTCAGCCGCTCAGGATCAGCCTGTGAAAGTTACCGTGCGCTGGGACAACGTTATCCGAACTTCCCAAACCACACCGACATTGCAGGTTGTGGTGAATCCTCCTTTGCAGCGCGGCACGCCAGTGCACGACAATGCGTTCAAATCCCTGCACGATTTGGGTGCGGACTATGTCCGCTATGTGCCTTGGCTCCCCTATCCGAAGCTAGGAGTTGCTGAACTGGAGCCCCCGAAGGATGGAAAAACATTCTGGGATTTCTCCGCGATCGATCCCATGACGATCGATTTTCTCGAGGCGACCAAGGGACACTCCGTCATTCTCAACTTCAGCACTATTCCGCAGTGGATGTACAAGACCGACAAACCGGTAACTTATCCCGGAGACCCAAGCCAGGTCACATGGAGCTACGAACAAGGGACCGAATTGCGAGATCCCAGTATGAAAGAAGTGGCCGATTACTATGCCCGTCTGATTTCCTGGTACACGCAGGGCGGGTTCACGGACGAACTTGGCAAACGTCACGAGTCGGGATACCACTACTCCATTTCTCATTGGGAGGTGCTGAACGAAATCGATTTCGAGCACCACATCGACCCGGAAACCTATACTCGCCTCTATGATGAAGTGGTCACTGCAATGATGAAGGTGCAGCCCGACATGAAATTCGTTGGGCTAGCGCTCGCCATGACCACCGACCCGCACTACTTCGAATACTTCCTCGACCACAAGAACCACAAGCCCGGAGTTCCGCTCGATTTCATCTCGTATCACTTCTATGCCGTTCCGACAGCCGACGAAACACCCGAAGTGGAACAGTTTACATATTTCGATCAAGCTGACGGATTTCTGAAAACGGTTCGCTATATCGAGTCCATTCGCAACCGACTTTCTCCCCAAACGAAGACAACAATCGACGAACTTGGGGTCATCTCGGCTGACGATACTGTGCAAGATCAACCTGGTCACGTTGTCAAACCGATTGAAGACTCCTACTGGAACCTCGCTGGAGCGATGTACGCCTACATCTTCGGGGAGTTGACGAAGATCGGTATCGATGTGGCCGGCGAGTCGCAACTTGTGGGATTTCCGACGCAGTTTCCCAGCGTCTCCATGGTGGATTGGAATAACGGAAAGCCGAACGCGCGCTTTTGGGTGCTAAAGTTGCTTCATGACAACTTCGGCGCCGGCGACAAACTGGTAGAGATCGAACCAGCCACGCACGACAACCCCTACGTCTACACGATCGCATTCGTAACGCACGACGGCAAGAAACGTGTGTTGCTCGTCAACAAGCGCAATCGTTCGTTTGATGTTGCCATCGCAGGCGCAAGCGGGGGACAAATAGACTACGTGGATCAGACGACCGCGTTTCAACCTCCGGCAACCGCAAAACTTATTGCCGATACTGTAGGCCTGGCCGGATATTCGGTGACGGTGGTCACGCTCCCGTAGAAAACCGGCTGCTACTTACTGCGCATTCGGATCAACTGTCTGCTTCGTCACTTCACGAGGCGAGAAAACCGGCTCGATTCCGATTTGCTGGTTTGCCTTGTCATGCAAGCGTCGGTATTCGGCTAATGCTCTTTGCTGATCGACCGTATTGCCCAGCGCCTTCTGTACTTGCCCAAGACGATACCAGGCAACTTCGTTTTGCGCGTTCAGTTCGATCGCCTGGTGAAGATGCGGCAAGGCTAACTCCGGCTTCTGCAAGGAAAGCAACACGCTCGCCAAGCCGAGATGAGCTTCTTCAAAGTTTGGATAGTTCTTTAGGGCCGCCTCAAAAAATTTTTGCGCTTCGTCGAATTGTCCACTTTTGCGTCGAATCTCTCCAAGCTCATACGACGCGTTGGCGTTCGTCGGATCACGCTGCAATTCCTGCTCAAATTCCTTCGCGGCCTCAGCCGTGTCTTGGGCGGAGGTCCCTTGATGGGAACGCGCCAGCAGCGTTCGACCCAATCGATAATGAACGCCCGGGCGATCCGGTTCGAGGGCAAGCACCTGCCGGTACTCGGTAACGGCAAGACTATAGGATCCCTGACTCTCATCGGCCTCGGCGGCAGCTAGATGCCTCCACACCGAAGACGGAGCCACCTCGCGCCAGCTTCTGCATCGTCAGGAAGGCGAAATTTCCGTAGATCTTTCCCGTCTGATACAAGATTTCGGGATCGTCCGGATAAAGACGATTCAACTCCATCGCCACTTCCACGGCTTTGCTGTCGCGCTTGAGTCCGGTGTAAGCGCGCTCCAGTTGCAAACCGCACATGCGCTTTACTTCGGCATCCGCTGACTGCTTGAAACCCTTCTCCAGTCCTGGCAGGGCCTCGGCAAATCGCCCTAGTTCCGCCAGCGCCATGCCCAGCAGACTGTCGAGTCTCGGGAGGCTCGGCTTCAACCTTTGCGCCGTTTGGACCTCGCTCACCGCCAGTTCATAATCACGCAGCTTGAAGTCGATCACCGCAAGCGTGGCATGTATTTCAGCGATGGCAGGTTCAAGCTTTGCCAACTTCTCATAGTCTGTTTGCGCCTCGGAATAGTGTCCTGCCGCCAGCGCTTGCTGCCCTGCAGCCGCATAACGCGCAGACGCTTCTTCACTGTTTGTCTGCGCGAACGCCAACGCCGCGAATACACAACACGCTGCCAGCGTCAAGCTTGGTCTGAACGTGCGGCCCCTCATGATTGAAGTGTATCTCTTACTGAGAAAACTCCCACAGACAACTTCGCCACGCCAGAGCGGCGCGGCGGAGTTGAAGGGGAAGCGGAAAGTTCAGAAAGTCAGTTTTCCACTGAGTTGAACGATTCGGGACGACGACGCCCCTGTAATCAGCCCAAAGTTGGAAGCACCCACGGTATTGGAGATGGTATTGTTGCCGCCCGATCCTCCGGTGATCAGGGCGCCTACGTCACCCGCGTATTGGTGATGGTTGAAAGTATTGAACGTATCCACGTGTATCGCGAATTTGAATCGTTCGCCGAGGAAAAGGTTCTTGCCGAAACCCATATCCCAGTTGTTGATTCCGGGCTGGCGCAGGAAGTTGCGCTTTGTGTCTCCATACGTGCCGAGCGCAGGTGTGGTAAAGCAGGCGGGGTTCAGGCGCTGGAACTTCGCCGTGAGACCGCTGTGAATATCGCAGCCCGGAATCAAGCTTCCCCGCTGGGCAACGGTTTCGTTAATACTAGCGATATCGTTCGCCGAGATGCCGTATGGGAACCCGGTCTGGAAGGTCGTGATCCCGGTTATCTCCCAGCCGCCAACCAGCAGGTTGGCGGCCCGGCTCGACTCCGCCCGCCAACTTCTTGCCGCGCCCGATCGGCAGTTGGTACACAAAGCTCGCCACAAACCTGTGATCGACGTCGAAGTCCGAAGGGCCGTAGTCCAACGACGGATGATGGTTGTCCATGAAGCCCTGGTAGCCGGTGCCGGTGGCGCCAACTCCGGCCGCCGCCGACTTGTCGTCCATGCTCTTGGCCCAAGTAAAGACCGAGGTCACGGCCAAGTCGCCTGCGCGATGCTCAAACTTGACGTTCATCGCGTTGTAGTGGGAATAGCCGTGCCAGTCGCTGTCGATGTAGAACCCGTTGAAGTTCGGATACGGCAACCGGCTCGCCACCGTGCATGGGGCTTGGGTGATGTTGATGTAGTTGCCGGCTGAATCAGTCGCCTGGCAAAACGACAGACTTGAGGCAGGGATGCTATTGGCCTGAGCGATGTCATGCCGGTCCAGGAGATGAACCGAGTGAGTGCCGATGTAGTTCACCTCGAGAGTCGTGTTCCGTGCAACCTCACGCTCGACCGAAAGATTCCAGGACTGGACGTAAGGATTGATGGGATTCTCCGACTCGATGACCGCGATGAACGACAGCGTTGACTCGGGGAACGGCCCAAGTGTGGAGTAACTCGGGAACAGTTGGTTGCTGAACTTGGGAAGAGTGGAAACCGAACCGGGGGTGAGATTGTTGCGGATGCTGTACGGGTATATGTCCGCCGAGTCGTCGATTTCGCGCCCTTCAGCAGAGTCGAAGAAGATTCCGTAGCCGCCCCGCACAACGGTCTTGTTGCTGAGCCGGTAGGCAAAGCCGATTCTTGGAGCGAATGGTTTCTTCGAGCCGGGGTGGGGGACGGAGCCGCAATACCGCAGAATGGGTCCGCCATTTAATCCAACTCCGGGAGCGACGCCGTCCGTCGACAGCTTCGGGTCGGCGTAGCACAGTCCTCCTTCCGGGTTAGTCGTGTCGAGCCAGAAAAAGTGGTTCGATGTTTCATAGGCGGCGGCGCGGTAGTCCCAGCGCAGGCCCAGATTGAGGGTCAGCTTCTGGGTCACCTTCCAATCATCTTGCACATAGGGGGCAAAATAATTGAAGACGTGAGTCTGCGGGTTGCCCGCCGTATTGGTCGGACTCAATGGACCGGGCACAAATCCGCCCACGCCGGAGTAATATCCGAGCATCATATCGGCAATGGAATTGCCGGTGCCGCACAGACTTGTAGGGGGGCCACCGTTTACAGACACCGGCGCGTTGGGACAACCGGGGCTGTTGGTCTGAATGAGCGACGGACTGAAACCCCAGTCGCCATAGAAATCGTCGTCCAGGTTACGAGTTAGGCGCACGCGGCGAATGTCGAAGCCCAGTCCAATGGTGTGCTTTCCGTGGACCGAGGTGAACGAATCGGCAAACTCCCACGCCGGCTGATCGGATCCGCTGTAGGAATTGACCGAGCCGCCGCCGCTGTTGTAATTTCCCGGGCTTACATTCGGCCACGTCTGCTGGAGGGCAGAAAAGTGGGTAAAGACGCCGGTCTCAGCAAGCGCGGCTACCTGCGAAGCGGGTATGACAGAACCACCCTGCGGGGCCGAGGCGTCCAAGTAGCCGATGCGGAAGTTGTTCACGTTAGACTTGCCAATATTGATGGTGTGCGAAACTGCCCAGTTCTTCTGCGTTTCGAAATACTGCTCGATCCCGTGAGCAAGGTCTCCGGAATTGTAAGTCGAGTTGTTCTGATAATTGGAATGGGTGTAGCGGAAAAAGACCGAACCGAACTTCCCGATGTTCTGGTCTACCCGATAGGTCTGCTGGTTGGTGGTCAATGGGAAACCAACGCTCTTGATGAAGTTGGTAACGCCCTCAGGCTGGTTTGCGACCGTCGGCGCCCCCCAAAAATTGTTGTTGACGGCAACCAGCCCAATCCGGCTGGTAAAGGCGACTGGAGGGAATCTTGTTCCCAGGAAAGGCCTGTCCGGTTGTCGGATCTACCGGCATGCAGTCGTAGCCGAGGCCGATCAGGGTCGCACAAGCGGGCGTTCCATAAGCAGGCAACAGACCGCCTGGCAGGCCGCCCACTCCAGCCGGATAAGTCTCGTTCGAAAAATCGCCGGTCAGGAGCGCCGGATTCGGAACCGTCTCAGACACCCTGGCGCCGTTGATGATGCGCCAGCCCTCGTAGTTCGCCAGGAAGAAAGTCTTGTTGCGGCCGTCATAGACTTTGGGAATGTAGACCGGTCCGCCCACAACAAATCCGAACTGGTTCTGGCGCAGAACCGGGTTCGCGGTTTTTACACCAGCGATGTAGTCGGTAGAGGTAGCGAATGGCAACGCGTCGAAGGCATCGTTGCGGTCGAACTCGAACACCGCCCCGTGGAGTTGGTTGGTGCCGCTCTTGCTGACAATGTTGATCTGGCTGGCGCTGAATCCGTACTCGGCCGAGTACGTGCCGCTCTCCACCTTGAATTCCTGGATCGCGTCCTGGGACAGAATCACGGCCGGAGTAACCAGCGCTGTATCGGTGTTGACCAGTCCGTCCAGGGTATAGTTGTTGCCTTCGGGCCGGCCGCCGTTGATACTCACGGCGTTGCCTTCGCCCTGGCGCATGGTGCCCTGCTCGCCGCCCACTGTGACCGCGCCGGCGCCGATCAGCATCAATTGCATGAAGTTGCGCCCGTTCAACGGAAGCTCTTCCACTTGCCTCTGACTGACGAGTTGTGAGATCGCCGAGCTGTCAGTATCGAGGGCCACGGCGCTGGCCTCAACCTGCACGCTTTCGGTCACTGCGCCGGGCTTCATACTGACATCGGCACGAGCCTCCTGACCGACCTCCAGGCTAATCTTGTCCACGACTGACTTCTGAAACCCCTTTGACTCGACTGTCACGCGGTAGGTTCCGGGCGTCAGGTAGGGTACGGTGAAGTCGCCGGAGGACGTCGATTCCGTGTGCTTGGAGATATTGGTGGCGACGTTGGTAACGTCGACACTCGCTTTGGCCATCACTGCGCCAGAGTTGTCCGTGACGGTTCCAAGGATGGTCCCGTAGGCGCCGCCTTGAGCGCACAGCAGACCCGTTGACGAAACGACTAAGAAGAACAGCAAGAAATTACGTGTCATCGTGGACATGTTGATTTCCTCCCTCTGGTCACGAAGAAACTTGCTGGTTGGACGCCGCCCCACACATCTCTCGCACCCGTGGCGGGATGCTCACACTGGCGGTTACACACCGTCAACCCGCAACTAGCAATCGACTCGCGTTTCGCGGTGAGAAACAAGCACCACTCGCTTGAAGAAGGTGGTCAAACGGCTTACGCAACAGTGAACTCCGTTCGAAATGAAGGCAGCGCAGGTCGGAATGTGCCAGGGTTCGAAAGCAAGGGCATGATTCTGCACTGCAAAATGATTCTGTCGGAGGCTTGCGGTTCGCTTGGATTTGAAAAAGGGGGGCAAGGCGAATGGACGTCGAGGGCGCGACGCGTCAGTCTTGTCGGGAACAAAAAGGTCTGGCAGAGCGCGGTGGGTAACGGAGCGACAAGCCCTTTACGCGGTGCGATGCTCGCGCTGCATTACCGTGGTCTCGGATCGCGCCATCTGTGCCAAGCCATCGTTCGGATAGTAATGGTCAACGGTGGTAGGCGTGACTAACTTATGTTCCACAAAGACGGCAGGCGGGACCGGACGTTGGTTCAAGATATCGAGGCTGACTCGAATGATGTTTTCTCCATACCGTTCTGGAAAGAAAGCGACTGATCCCGCAAGACGCGTCTTGGGCTCGCGCAGCTCTGCTCTTCCCTCGGGCGAAGCGTTCTGTCCCATGACGACACAGTTCTCGGCTCGACCCGCCTCCTGAAAAGCGCGCAGCGCTCCCAGTGCACTAGGGTCATTGATTCCGCCGACCACGACATGTCTGGAATGAGATGATCGCAGATGTTTTCGCACGGCCTCAAAGCTGGGGCCGAGTTCTCCATCCCCGTCTAAATACGTCACCCGGCAATGCGCTGCGCTCGGAAGCACCAGGTTGATGCCCACCAGCAATCCGGACAAACGCATACGCGGCAGGTTCCCAGCCCGCTTCAACTCAAGCAGTATGATCTCGTCCACTTCAGACTGCCAGTGCTCTTTGACCCATCGGCCGAGATATCGCCCGCCGATCAGACCCGCCTCATAGTTATTGGCGCCGTAATAGGTTGCGCCAGGATGGGGTATATCAATCGCGATCATCGGGATGTTCGCTTCCCGATACTTAGCCGCCACGATCGGTGCCACTTCTTCATCGGTCTGGAATTCAATCGCGAGATCGACTTTTTCGCGCACCAGGAGATCCGCGCTGCGCTGGGCAATTTTTGCGCTGTACCGGTTGTCGACGCAAATGAGTTCGATTCCCTCGGCAACCGCAGCACGCTGCAGGCTCTCTGAGATCTCTCGGGAAAACTGGTAGTCTGTACCTTGCGCTGCATATCCCAGCCGATACAGTCTCTGTTTCCACGGACGCACTCGAGACTGATAGAGGTTCTGCCCCAGTTTGTCCACCATCCCGCATTTCTCGAGCGTATAGAGAAGGCGGAAGACCATGGTCTTCGGCAACCCGCATCGTGCCGCAATTTCTTTCAACGGCAGAGCCTCGCCAGGAGAGCGGAAAGCAGTCAACAACTGCGAGGAGTGAACGATGGACTTCACCAGGTAACGATCCCGGGAAAGAACCTTGGGGCTCATAGAGTATGGATAATATCCGTTTTTCCTATTTTGCAAAGCAAAATTTGTGATGCTGGGCGTGGAGCGGGTTGCTTAGGGCGAGGGGCTCCAGACCTGTTGTGTAAGGCGTCGTCTCGAAGAACCAGAGCCAATCCAGTTTGCTCAATCGCAATTCTGTAAGTGAAGCACCAAGGTTATCTTGAGCGCCCAGCCCCGGCCACGCAAATAAGCGGAATTTGGCCCGGTGGTCGTTCCCTGGCCGTCGCCCATCGGGCCGGGGGACCGGGGAAAGATTTTGCATGGCAGAACTGTCGTTCCAGTCCAAGCTCGGCTCCGTACGGGTTCCTGTGATTCGGCGATTCCAATGCCTCGGCCTCTGACGCGTTTGACACTTCAGAGTGTTATGCTATTCGTTCTGCAATGCGAAACCGCAAGTTCTCCGAAAGAAATTCGTGACCTTGTTAAGGCAAGGATTGTACTCTTCGAATCCGAAGATTGAGGTCCCGTATGGACACACACAAGACTGAGAAAATTTTTGATGCGCTCGAGTCCTTCCGTATCGAGCTACCATCCTGGGGCTTCGCCAATACGGGCACAAGATTCGGAAAATTTATCCAATCAGCCGCAGCTACCACTACTGAGGAGAAGTTTAGCGACGCTGGCCAGGTACATCTGCTCACTGGAGTGTGCCCTACTGTGGCGCTGCATGTTCTTTGGGACTGCCCGGATGGAATACGGAGCGCAGACGAAATCAAGAAGTTCGCCGATCACTACGGAGTTCTCCCCGGTTCGATCAACCCTAACCTGTTTCAAGACCAGGAATACAAGTTTGGATCTTTCGGCAATCCTGATCCCGCTATTCGGCGCCGCGCGTTGCAACATACAAAAGACAGCATTGAGATTGCCCGGCGCCTTCACAGTCGCGATATCTCTATGTGGTTTGCGGACGGATCAAACTACCCCGGAACTGCGAACATCCGGCAACGCAAGCAGTGGTTTACGGAGGCGCTAAAAGACTCCCATGCCGCATTGTCGCCTGGGCAACGACTTCTGGTTGAGTACAAGCCATTTGAGCCCGCCTTCTACCACACCGATATCGCTGACTGGGGCATGTCTCTGCTGCTCTCTCGGGCTGCCGGCCCACAAGCAAAAGTCTTAGTCGATACCGGACATCACTATGCAGCTCAGAATATCGAGCAAATTGTTGCATGGCTGCTATCAGAAGACATGCTCGGCGGCTTTCACTTCAACGATCGCCGGTACGCCGACGATGACTTGACCCTCGGGTCGATCGATCCGTATCAGGTCTTTCGGATCTTCCACGAGATTCGCAACTTCGAGTGGGAGACGGGCAAACGGGCCGATATCGCATACATGGTCGACCAGAGTCACAATCTGAAGGGAAAAATCGAAGAGGCGATCCAAACGGTAACCATGGCACAACAATTATTTGCGAAAGGCGCGCTGGTCGACCACGAGGAGCTTTCGCATGCGCAGACTAACTGCGATCTCGTCGGTGCCGAATCATTGTTACAGGACGCTTTCAACATAGACGTCCGCCCCGCAATTCAGGAGTGGCGTGATTCCAAAGGACTGCCTCGCGATCCGCTGAAAGCATTTCTGGAAAGTGGCTACATGGAGCGAATCACGAAAGAACGGGCCGCGCGAAATTCACAGAGTATTACCTCATACGCGTGAGGATCCCTCGGTCTTCATGATGACCATGCAAGTTTCCCACATTATGGCAGAAGATTAATTCTGATGATTGCCATAAATGGTGCGAAAGTGTTCACGCGAAAACGTAATGAGCTTTTTGCATTAGGGTAGTGTCATCTTTTATGCGCGAGTGTCGGCAGAAGCCTTATTTAGCCTTCGACTTTGGCGCCCAAAGTGGACGTGCGGTTTTGGCGCATCTTCAGTCAGGCATTCTCACGACCGAGGAGGTGCATCGCTTCGCCAACGAGCCGGTCGAATACGGCAGATCCCTTCACTGGGACGTGCCCAGGCTCTGGTTCGAAGTCAGGAACGCGCTCTCGCGGTTGGGCGAAGTGGAACTGGCGGGCATCGGAGTCGACGCGTGGGGAGTGGACTACGCCCTGTTGGGAGAGCGCGGTGAGTTGCTCCAGAATCCCTACCACTATCGCGACCGCCGGACCGAAGGAATCATGGAGGAAGTCCTGGGCCGGGTCACAAAAAAGGAGATTTACGAGGCGACCGGTATTCAGTTCATGCCCATCAACACGCTCTACCAACTCTTCGCCGCGCGGCGTCAAACTCCTAATCTTCTTGAAGCTGCGAAATATCTGCTCACGATCCCAGATCTGTTCAACTACTGGCTCACCGGAAATGCAGTCTGTGAATTTAGCAACGCAACGACCACCCAAATGGTGGACCCACTGGAACGCGCGTGGGCCGTCGGACTGATGCAGCGACTGGAACTGCCGGCTCATTTGCCGGCGCCTATCGTTGAGCCGGGCTCGATTATTGGAACACTCCTGCCGGACATCGCCGGTCATTCGTGTCTTGCTGGCACCACGGTAATTGCTCCAGCGTGTCACGATACCGGCTCCGCCGTGGCAGCGATTTCCGCTCGCGACGGCACCGCCTTTCTTAGTTCCGGAACCTGGTCGCTGCTCGGCACCGAACTGGATTCCCCGGTGATCACACCTGAAGCGTTGCGTCTGAACTTCACTAACGAAGGTGGCGTGAATGGAACTACAAGACTGTTGAAGAATGTCATGGGCCTGTGGATGTTGCAGGGATGCCGTCAATCCTGGACCGCGCAGGGCCATCGCTATGACTATCGCGAATTGATCGAACTGGCCGTCCGTGAGATCTCGTTCCGTCACCTCATCGATCCGGATGACGACTCGTTCTTGCGCCCACCGGATATGCTCATGGCCATCGACAACTTCTGCACCCGCACCCACCAGCCAGTGCCCAAGGATCCCGGCGCATATGTACGAGCCGTTCTGGAGAGTCTCGCGTTCAAATACCGCATAGTCCTTCGGAATCTGGAACACGTGAGTGGGAAGCGCATTGAGCAGATTCGGATCATCGGCGGCGGATCGAAGAATCGATTGTTGAATCAACTGACTGCAAACGCCACCGGAAGAAAGGTCCTTGCCGGCCCGGCCGAGGCTACGGCATTGGGAAATGTGGCGATACAAATTCTCGCGACTGGAGGTGCGTCTTCCCTCCCGGAAGTTCGCGCCATTGTAGACCGGTCTTTCCCAACCGAAATCTTCGAACCGCTTGAAACCGACAAGTGGGATCAGCACGCGGAACGATTTGAGAACTATTGCGGGAGTATCTATGCCTGAAATCAAAGAGACCACTCACCTAAAAGACTTGTGGAATGAAGCCGACGCTCAGAAGATGTCCGGCAATCAGTTGGCGCTATTGCGCTATCGCTCGAACCTGTTAGGGGCCGACTTGCGCATCACCAATTTCGGAGGGGGCAACACCAGCTCAAAGTTCGAACTTCCCGACCCGTTTACTGGCCGGCCCGTCCGCGTGCTGGCCGTAAAAGGCAGTGGCGGAGATCTCGGTTCTATCACCGATGCCGGATTTGCCCTGCTCTACCTCGATCGTCTGGAGCAACTGAAAGAGTTATATCGCGGCGAACAGTACGAGGATGAGATGGTCCGCTACTATCCGCTCTCGGCATTTGGCGAGAATCGCGTGGCGGCATCCATCGACACTCCGCTGCACGCGTTCCTTCCCGCCTCCCATGTGGACCATCTGCACCCCGACTGGGCCATCGCGTTGGCCGCCAGCGCCAATGGCAAACGAAAGCTGGACGAGTTCAACAAAGAATTTGATCGCAAGATCGTGTGGGTACCCTGGCAGCGGCCCGGGTTCGAACTGGCACTGATGATTGAACGGGCAGTCCGAGACAATCCGGGCGCGGAAGGCCTCCTTCTTGGTGGACACGGACTGTTCACTTGGGGAATGACGCAGCGCGATTGCTACTTGAATAGCATTCATACCATCGATCAGATGGGGGAATTCATTCTCCAACATCAGTCGAAGAAGGGTGCCTTATTCGGAGGAGACGAATACGGCCCCGCGCAGGATCGCAAGAACATAGCAACCAAAATCCTACCTGTGCTCCGTGGAGTACTATCTTCGAATCGCAGAGTGATAGCCCACTATGCCGACGATAATGACGCTTTGGCATTTGCCGGCTCGAGGTGGGCAAAGGAATTAGGTTCGCTCGGCACCAGTTGTCCGGACCATTTTTTGAGAACGCGAGTCTGTCCTCTATTTCTTCCTTGGAATTCCGCGAAAGAGGACATCGGAGTTCTGAAGGCGCGCATCCAAGCCCAGGCTGTCGAGTATCGAGCCTCCTACCAGAAGTATTACGACGCGTGGGCTACCAGCGACTCACCCAAGTTGCGGGATTCGAACCCCTCTGTCATCGTCGTTCCCGGCCTGGGCTTGTTCGGCTTCGGCAAGAATAAGAAAGAAGCGCGGTTCACAACCGAGTTTTTTATCAATGCTATTCACGTTATGGCCGGCGCAAATGCCTTGGAAGATGGAGAGATTCCTCAGACTGTGCCGCAGGCCCGTCAACCCGGGCAGTCGCAGCAGTTCACGCAATTCCACAACTATGTGGCGCTGCCCCGATCAGAGGCGTTCCGCATCGAGTATTGGGCGCTCGAAGAAGCCAAGCTGCAACGCATGCCCGCAGAAGCGGAGTTCAGCCGCAAGATCGCACTGATCATCGGAGGCGCCAGCGGGATCGGTCGTGAAGTCGCCCTACTGCTAGCGCGCAAGGGCGCCCACATCGTTGTGGCAGATTTCGATCAACCAGGCGCCAAGAGGGTCGCCGACGAGGCCGGTGCGATAGCATCTCCCGAGTTTGTCTCTCACGCTCGTGTCGATCTCAGTTCCGCTGCGTCCCTTGCGGAGGTTGCGAATTTTACAATCTCTCAGTTCGGCGGCCTCGACATCATCGTTAACACGGCGGCGATTTATCCCGTCCCCGGCGCTGACGGCGAACTCGCCGACGCACAATGGGCGCAGACATTCCTGGTCAATGTCACCGGCAACTATCTTCTTGCCCGGCAAACGGAGTGGGTATTCGAGGACCAAGGCCTGCCAGCCGCCATGGTGCTAACCAGTTCGGCCAACGCTGTGGTTCCCAAGAAAGGCAGCGAGGCCTACGACACCAGCAAGACGGCTCTCAACCACTTAATCCGGGAACTCTCGATCAAACTCGGTCCGCATGTGCGCGTCAACGGAATTGCTCCCGCGACCGTGGTCGCCGGTTCGACCATGTTCCCGCGGGATCGCGTAATTCAAGGGCTGCGGAAATACAAGATCAGCTTCTCGGAATCAGAGTCGACCGAGGAACTGCGAGCCAAGCTCGCCGATTTCTATGCTCAGCGCACACTGACGAAACGGCCCATCCTCCCCCAGGATTGCGCGGCCGCAATCGTGTGGCTGGCCGGTGATCAGAGCGCGAAGACGACCGGGCACATCATTCCCGTAGACGGCGGTCTCTCCGAGGCTTTCCTGCGTTAAGGAGCCAATATGCAGCGTGTCTGCTTTGTGTTGCAGGTCAAGCCGGAGCGGCTCGAGGAATACAAAGAGCGCCATCGCAGCGTCTGGCCGGAGATGCAGGCCGCCTTGCGTGAAACTGGATGGGGCAATTACTCGTTGTTCCTGCGAGACGATGGCCTTCTTGTCGGCTATCTCGAGACGGAAAACTTTGAACGCGCCCGAGCGGCGATGGCTAGACGCGAAGTGAACGAACGCTGGCAGCGCGAGATGGGTAACTTTTTCGTTCAGCCCGACGGCGTGTTGCCCGATCGCGCCATGCAGCCGCTGGAAGAAGTCTTTCACCTGTAAGTTTCGACACGAGGATTCCATGAACCCAGCACTAGGAGTGTTTTTTCACTGGCTCGGCGGTCTCGCCTCTGCCAGCTTCTACGTCCCCTATCGCGGGGTAAAGAATTGGGCATGGGAAACCTACTGGCTGGTTGGGGGATTCTTCAGTTGGATCATTGCCCCGTGGATCCTCGCCCTTACGATGACACATGACCTTATTCAAGTGCTGCACGAAGCGCCCGCCAGCAGCCTCTTTCTGGGCGTATGTTTTCGGAGTCTTGTGGGGACTCGGCGGCCTCACCTTCGGTCTGACCATGCGATATCTGGGGATGTCGCTCGGCATGGCCATGGTCCTCGGATACACCGCCGCGTTCGGAACGCTGATGCCTCCGATTTTTCGAGGAGTTTTCGCATCCGAAGTCCTCGGCACTCACTCCGGGTTGGTGATTCTTGGCGGTGTCGCCGTCTGTCTTCTCGGTATCGCGATCGCTGGCGCAGCAGGAGTATCCAAAGAACGGGAGATGTCGACCGAGCAGAAGCGCGCCTCCATCAAAGAATTCGACTTGAAGAAAGGATTGCTCGTCGCCACTTTTTCTGGCGTCATGAGCGCCTGTTTCGCTTACGGACTCGCGGCGGGCGATCCGATCAAGGCCATCACCATCCAACATGGCACCCCGGTATTGTGGCAGGGTCTTCCCGTGCTGATCGTAGTACTCGCCGGTGGCTTCACGACAAACTTTATCTGGTGCCTCATCCTGAACATTCGCAACCGTACTGGCTACCAGTACTTCGATTCTAAGATTCGCGGCAAAGTCCCCGAACATGGCGAGGAGCACATTCTTGAAACTGCCACCGATGCCCCCGGTGAGGAGATGGCGGTTGCCGTCGCCGTTGCGCAAAACACGGCTGTTCGAGCCCCGATGCTCGCCAACTACTTGTTCTCGGCTCTCGCGGGCACGACCTGGTATATGCAGTTTTTCTTCTACACCATGGGCGAGACCCAGATGGGAAGATACAAGTTTTCCAGCTGGACGTTGCACATGGCCAGCATCATCATTTTCAGCACGCTGTGGGGTATCGCTCTGAAAGAGTGGAAGGGCGCCAGTGGCAGGACTTGGCTGCTGGTGGCAGTCAGTCTGTTGGTTCTGGTTAGCTCGACGGTTATTGTGGGTTACGGCAATTACGTTGGCGGATCTTCCCACTAAAGCTCGACCTCCCCAGCAAGATCGGAACATGCGAATCCTCGAACGGAAAGTCATTGTCCTCATACTTCTTCTTCTGGTTCGCTTGCTCGCTGCTGCCACCGAGGAGCACGGCGCAACAGGACGAAAGTCTGGCGCTTCTGGAAAAGTCTTTTGCGAATCCCCCAGACGATTGCCGAATCATGATGCGATGGTGGTGGTTTGGCCCTGGAGTCACGAAACCTGAGTTGCAGCGAGAGCTCGAACAAATGAAGGCGGAGGGCATTGGCGGCGTCGAGATTGCCACGCTGTACCCTCTTGCTCTCGATGACCCGAAGACGGGCTTTCACAACCAGAAGTTTCTCTCCGATGAGCACCTTGACGCGATTCTCTTCGCCGCGAACACGGCCAGAAAGCTTGGCCTTCGGGTTGACATCACATTGGGAAGCGGCTGGCCGTTTGGAGGCCCTCATATACCGGTAACCCAGGCTGCCGGTGAGCTACGTGTGGAAATGGCCCCAGTCCCACTGGGAACAGATTCAATCGCTGTACCCGACATTGCCACTGGGGAGCAGTTACTCGCTGTCTTTCTAGCTCCCGTCAGAGAGGGCCAGGTAACACTGCAGGATGCAAAACAGGTGTCATCGATCGTGAATGGCCGTCTGCGCATATCTCCGCCGCTAGACGTCGCAAACGATGCGATTTTCTTTATCTCAAGTCGGACTGGGATGACGGTGAAGCGTCCAGCAGTTGGTGCCGAGGGGTTCGTGCTCGATCATTACGATCAAAACGCGATCGAGACTCATCTGCATGCAGTGGGGGATCGATTCATGGAAGCATTCGGAGGCCAACCTCCCTACGCCGTTTTCAGCGACAGCCTGGAAGACTACGGATCCGATTGGACGAGCGATCTGATCGAGCAATTTCGAATACGGCGCGGGTACGATCTTACCCCGTATTTGCCGGCGCTAATCGGCGATATGGGCCCACTGACTACCGCGGTGCGACATGATTGGGGAAGAACACTTACCGAACTGGCGAACGAGCGCTTCCTGGCTCCGGTACATGCATGGGCGCAACAGCACCATACCTTATTCCGGTCGCAGACTTACGGCTTTCCTCCAGTCACGCTGTCGAGCAATCGTTATGTGGACCTTCCTGAAGGCGAGGGAAAAGCATCCTTGCTGATGTGGCGGGAATTCTCCGATGTACGTTGGGCGGCTTCGGCTGGTCACCTATTCAGCAGACCGGTGATCTCGTCGGAAACCTGGACGTGGCTACATTCTCCGGCCTTTCGCGCTACACCGCTGGACCTGAAGGCAGAAGCGGATCTGCATTTCTTGCAGGGCATCAACCAACTAGTCGGGCACGGTTGGCCGTATTCTCCCCCAGAAGCGGGAGAGCCGGGATGGCGGATGTACGCTGCGGCCGCGCTCAATACTCACAACCCATGGTCGTTTGTAATGCCAGAGCTGGCTCTTTATCTGCAACGCGTCAGCTTCGCTCTGCGGCAAGGCAAGCCCGCCAATGATGTTGCGCTGCTCTTGCCGAATGACGATGTGTGGTCAACGTTCTCCGTGCGAACCAATTCCATGAACCCAGTCATTAGCCAGGGCGGCTTCAACACAGTAGGCTCGAATTTCAGCATTGATGAATCTTTGGATCATTCGCTGGTGAACGCGGTCATTCCACAGGTTCTCGATGCTGGCTTCAACGTAGACTTCATCGACGCTGACGCAATTGACAGCGCGGGCATTCCATACCCAGTATTGATTCTGCCAGCAATTGACCGGTTACCGCTCGCGACCTATCAAAAGATCGAGGAATATGCTCGGCATGGAGGGATTGTGATTGCCGCGCACAGCCTGCCCGCTAGTGCGCCAGGCGTCCTGCAAGCGGACTCCGACGGTCGGCAGATTCGGGAGATTTCGCAGCGCCTTTTCCAGGCGAGCGACGCTGCAGGTCACTTCATTTCGGATGAGAAACAACTGGGATCTGCTCTCGCAGCTTATCTCCCCGCCGACGTCATTCTTTCTCCCAGGACTCCGCGAATCGGGTTCATCCACCGAAAGTTGGTGGCTGGAGATTTATATTTCGTGGCGAACACCAGCAACCAACCACATCACGTGCAGGCGACATTTCGTCACGCTGCGAAGCACGCTGAATGGTGGGATCCGTTCACGGGTCAGATATCCGCCGTGGAGAACCCAACAGCGGTCGACCTCGATTTGCAGCCTTACGAGTCAAGACTGATCCTGTTCAGCGGTTCGGCGACTGTTCTCGAAAAAAGGCAACCGCCTTCGCGCATTCCGTCAAAAACAGTCGAGCTCTCAACGGACTGGAAGGTGACATTCACCGGGACAAATCAAACTATCGCCATGCCGAGACTCCGTTTCTGGAGCGAAGATCCAACTTTCAAATACTATTCTGGCCAGGCGAGTTACTTGAGGACCTTCGATCTGTCCCCGGAGGATCTGAATTCCGGGACGAATGGCGTGCTTGATTTCGGACAGGGTACGCCGATTGAAGAGCCAAACCCGCTTCCGCAGTTCAGCATGAAGGCATATTTTGAAGGACCTATCCGTGAAGCCGCTGAGGTTTATGTCAACGGCAAGGCCGCGGGTTTCGTCTGGCATCCGCCGTACACAATTGATGTCACCAGATTTCTGACCGTCGGGACAAACACCCTGCGCATCGTCGTCGGAAATACGGCGATCAACTCGATGGCTGGCCGTGCGCTTCCTACCTACCGTCTGCTCAATGAGAGGTTTGGTGAACGATTCACGCCGCAAGACATGGGGAACCTTCAGGCTCTACCGTCCGGAATCCTAGGTGGTCTGCGCCTGAACTTGGAGAGGCGTACTCAGGCTCCGTGAAGCCGAAGGCATCCCAGATTGTGTTTGCGCCGCGGCCGCATCTCTCAAGAACACCCGGGAACGACGCCACGTCGATTCTCAGAGTCAGTCTTCCTATGGCGCAAGACGACACCTATGTTTGCGTCAATTTCGCGAAGCGAACGTCGTCGCGGCTTGCGGTGGATCGCTGATATGCCGAATCCAGCAGGCTGATTTCCAGAAGCAGTTTGCAGAGTTCGGCCTCGTCATATTTGCTGACTTGCTTGGCCAGAAGTTCCTGTGCGGACGCAGAGTCCTTCTTCGCCTCGACCTTGTGCCGCTTCGCCAAAGCCGGAACTTGGCTATAAGAGAGGTGGCCGATCAGGTAGTCGGCGACCGTTAGCAAGTCAGCTTTCTTCAATGGAGCCGATATGCGTTGGAGGATCGAAGCCAAGATACGATGGCGAGTCGTGATGGCCAGTTTCTCCTTTTCGATGCGCTTCCGTTCCCCTGCCCGCTCCCGCTCGACTTGCTGCGGAGAAGGCGTGTTGGCGTGGTGAACACGGCAGGCTGGATCGGCACACACCTTGACCACCTGTAAGCGCTTGCCGCCGTCCATGACGATGGCCTCGGTCATCTTGTCACAGGGTTTCTGAACAGTGAGAGCTTGCTGCTTGCGCCGTTCGGCTTGGGTTTCTTGATCTCCAACTCGACATAGTGATTCCGTCCCGAGGGAGCGCCCTCGCGGGAATTCCACGCCGCCGAAATCTGAATTAGCTCCTTGCTTTCCAGAGTCTTTTTCACGGAAGCGTCGATCTTGGCTCGGAAACATCGGGCGACGTGCATGAATCTTTACGTACGTCGGGAAAAAGTAGCTTGTTGAATCCAGTTCGCTTCGGGCAGTTGACGCACGAACCTGCTTCGGGAACGAGTGTCTCATCCTGCTTGTCAAACGACGCAGAGGCCAGTTGCAGCAGGATGTTCGATTCAATCCACGCTGCCAGTAATGCGGAGTCCGTTTTTATGCGGACTCCGCACTGCCGGGCACAGAATTGCCGTTAAGGAATGGCTCCCGCACTCCGCATAATCGTAGAGGCCTTCAGCAATGCGATAAGCTTGTCCGTCGCCTTAAAGCAACCCGTGCGCAGCTTCGGAGAAATTGCGGCTTCGAGAGTTTCCAACTTTACGCTCGGGTCGGCGCGGGTGTAGATCTCCGTTGTCTGCACGCTGGAATGGCCGAGCCAGAGCGACACTTTTCGCAAGTCCTTCGTGGCTTGGAGGATCGTCATCGCGCAGGTGTGCCTCAACACGTGGGGTGACACTCGCTTCGATGCAAGAGAAGGGCAACGTTTTGCGGCGATATGGACGTGCCTTCTCAGGATGTATTCAAACCCGGCACGAGTCATACATCGATCGCGAGCATTGACAAATAGTTCTGGGGTCGGCACCTCGCCTCTTACAGACAGCCATGCGCGCACCGCCGACGCGGTTTCTTTCCACAGCGGAATGCAACGCTCTCTGCGGCCCTTACCGTGGATCAGGACGCTAGGCTCGGGTTGGAGTCTAACGTCAATAACACGAACCCCGATCAGTTCCGACACCCGCAATCCACCGGCAAAACAGAGGTGCAGCATTGCGCGATCACGAACACCGATACGGCGTGCCGGATCAGGAGCATCCAAGACCGCTTGCATTTTCCTTGGCTGTCAGATGCCGCACAAGACGCGCGTCCGTCTTCTTGGTCGGAATCGCCAAAATGCAGTGAATCTGTTCGAGAGCAGATGGCACCCGGTACTCCATATACCGCATGAACGACTTGACCGCTGCGAGCCGAATGTTTCTGGAAGCAGCGCCGTTTCCGCGCGTTGCTTCCAGGTGATTCAGGAAGTTCATGATGAGTACTGCATCGATGTGCTCCAACTGCAACTGCGAGGGCGGAACCTTCAGGCAGTTGCTCGCGTATTCAAAGAGGAGCCTGAAAGCGTGCGCGTACGAGTCACAGGTGTTCGGGCTCGCTTGGCGCTCCAAAGGCAGCCGCTGTTGGAGGAAAGCCGCGATATGTGGCGCGATCAGAGTCATGACCGGCCTCCCATGAAGTAGCGTTGGGTGGATTCAACAATGTTCCCCATCAGTTCGGGCGTCGCCTCCAAATACCAGTACGTGTGCTTGATATCGCTGTGGCCGAGGTAGGTTGAGAGTGCGACCATGTGCTGGGTGATTCGATCTCGATCATCAGGGCAGGTTTCCAGAGCCCTGACTGCGAATGTGTGCCTTAGCGCATGGATTGTAGGCCGGGGATGGCCCGAATGGCGCGGAAGGCCGATCTTCTCGATGCTCTTGCGAAATGCAACATAGGCGTCGTGCCGAAGTAGCTTGTGTTTCCGCAGGCCAACAAAGACGTGATCGTCGAATGGAGCAAAGAGGCGCCGCTTTGGGAGATAACGTTCCAATGCAGCTTGTGCCGTCGGATGCAGGGGAATCAGGCGATTCTTGCGGAACTTGGTGTTACGAATGATAAGACCATCCGGGGTTATGTCCTGCAGACGCAGATTGATGGCCTCTGAGAGTCGCATCCCGGTACATGCCAACAGTCCGAAAAATGTGCTGTAGGTAAGGCCGCGAAACGCGGGGTTGGGATACCGCCCCACCTGAGATGCAGCTTGAACGAGCCGTTGGACATCTTCTCGTGAATAAATATAAGGAGTGCGCCGCGGCCGCTCCTCTCTTCCGAATGCGGGAGGCGGCACTTCATGACGTTGGTCCTCCGCGCGCAAGTACCGCGCCAATCGAATCACCAGACCAAGCCGTCTAGCCCGCGTCCGAACGGACAGCGCCGATCCAGCCCACTTGATCGCTATCTCAGAACGGACATGATGTTGGCCCGCCGACTCGGAAAATGCTGCGAAGCTTCGTAGGAGATTGCCTGACCACTTCATCGCGAATCCCATGGCCCGGCGCACAGCCAGATATGCTTGCACGTCCTGACTTAGCATGTCTTCACCTCCGGCCATGGCTGCGCGATCTCCCGCAGCGTAACCACATCTACTTTGGCGTAAACCTCCGTAGTCAGAAGGGAACGATGGCGGAGCAGAGCAGCGATCTCCTGGAGGGACACTCCTTCCCGAAGCATGGAAGTAGCCACGGAATGACGCAGAACATGAGCCGCTCCTGGCTTCGGGCAGTTGATACCCACGCGGCGCATCGAGCGAGCAACAATAATCGAGATCGACGTGGAGTCTGTGAAGGCACGATAGGGCGCACATGATCGGACAAAAACTGCATCCGTATCAGCTTGGGGCCGATGGTCTTTAATATAGGCTGCCAGTGCATCTCCTACCTCTTGGCTCAAGGGCAACACGGTTTCGCGGCGTCCCTTTCCAGAAACACGGATCACACCTTCCTTCCAACCCACATCGCTGAATCGAAGTCGAACGAGATCGCCGGCCCGTAGTCCCAAGCGTGCGAGCAAGAGAAGAATCGCCCGGTTCCGGCTTCCGAGCGGAGTCTTCGGATCGGCTGACGCTATGATCTGTTCAATCTGATCAGGCTGTAAGTACCGGGGCAAAGGGGAGAGCCGCCAATGGGCAAGAGTAGGAACTGACGCATACAGACTGTTGGGGCACTTGCCCTGTGAGATCAGAAAGCGAAGAAACATGCGGATGGCGCAGATGCACTTTCTCGTGGAAGCCCATCCCGAATGCCGACTTTTCGCCAATACGAACTGGCGCAGGCTCCGCGCGTCATAAAGGCGCGGATCTTCGCCGAGTTCCGTGAGAAAAGCGCGCAGTTCGAAGCGGTAAATGGAAAGAGTGGCATCGGAAACCCCGCGCTGCTGACGCATCCAATCGCAGAAGGACGCTAACACGGCTGTTTCGATCGCCGGCTCAGCAGGGCACGGTGTCGTGACGATGCCAGCGCGCCGTAAATAGGCGAACCAGAGATCGACACTGTACTTCTGCCGGTGAGGTTTCAGCGGCGGATGGTGTCCTTGACAACAGCATCGTTTCGAGTGATCGAGGAACTGCTGTGCGCATCGCTCCTCAACGTTCGTGAACGACAGCTTTCGATGGGCGATCCAATGGAGAAAGTGCTCCGCCGCGCGAATATGTTTGCGCGCTGCAACCCACTGATAGCGGCTTTGGGACAGTTGATTGGCGAACCCTTCAAGCAGATGACCACCCCTGCTACTGCGCAGTTCCTCGATACGTGATGGCCGTGTGAAATAGCGAACCAGCATGATGTTCCCCTCCTTGGGAGCATCATGATTATGTGTGATGGCGGAGACTTGACCTTACACGCGCTACTGTGAGGACGAAGCGGAGCTGTCGGACTCGGCTGAACCTCAGTTTCCATTTGCCCGTCATTCGACCAGTATCCGCACTACGCGGTCGACTCTAGATTCGCGATTTCGATAACGAAACCAACTCGCCGAGGGACTCTCTGCGCTACCGGAACAGTCAGCGGGGAATTCCGATGCGGCGGACGAGATCCTGAAATCTCGGATCGCCCCGGAGCGGGTTGAGTCGGAGATCCACCCCGATCCATGGCATTCAAGTCGATCTCTGGAGGTATCCTTGCTCAAGCGACTCCAAGGCCTGCTCCTTTTCGCCGAGCTCGGCATAAGTCGCCCCCACGATGAAGCGGCAAACATAACGTTCCTTGCTCATATCCAATGCTCTGCTTAGAAGCCGCTTCGCCTCGCCGCTCTGGCCCACGTGCGCGAGTGCCGAAGCCGTGGTGGTGATCACTGACGGGCTGTTCGCATAACGAATAGCATCTTCTGCGGCCTGGAGCGTTTCGGCACGTTGTCCTAACTGGGCGTGGGCCATGGCGAGCATCGCGTAAGGAAGACCAGCTGCGGGTTCCAGCTCAATGGCTTTCTGACACTGCTGCACGGTCTCCGACATTCGCCCTGAGAAGTAGTAGATCCAAAGCGCGTCGTTGCGACTGTCTATTGCAAGCGGGTCAGAAAGGTAGGCCTGCTGCACGTGTGACAGGGCTTCCTCGAAGCGGCCCAAAGTCCCGAGGTAGGTGGCGTAACCCAGTTGAGCATCCGGCAAGCTTGGATTAATTTCGAGAGCGCGGCGATATTCCGTTTCTGCCGCAGGCCAATCCCAGTCGAAAAGCAAATACACATCGCCAAGGAGAACATGCGCGCTCGCGAGGTTGGGATCTAGCTGAAGGGCTTGTAGCGCCGCAGCTTTTACTCGCGGCATCACCTCGGTCGGAGAACTGTAGTAGGTGTTTAATGCCTCGTAGGCTTCGCCCAGGGCAGAATAGAGGCGAGCATCCTTGGGATTCTTAGTTATACCTTCCTGAAGGTGCTCGATTCCTTTGTTGATACTGCCTCGCGTGCCCTCTCCAAGGTCATGCAGTCCCAAAAGATATTTGTCATAACTCTCAAAATTGGCGGGTGCGCTTGAAGCGGAGTTCGCCTCACGTGGCAGCAACTGAATAGAAAGAGAATGCGTGATTTTCTCAGCGATCTCTCTCTGTATGTTCAAGACATCGGTGAGCGGCCGCTCATAGGTGTCTGCCCAAAGATGCGTCTGTTCCGCTGTCCGGATTAATTGGGCGGTGATTCGTACGCGTTCGCCGCCGCGCCTAACGCTTCCTTCCAGCAAGTAGCCCACACCCAGTTCCTGGCCTATTTGTGCGACGGTTTCCTTAGTACGTTTGTATCGGACAGTCGAGGTTCGCGCGATCACTCCGAGCTTGGCGGGCTGGAGCTGGCCCAGTTGGGCAATCATCTCCTCGGTAAGCCCATCGGCAAAATAATCTTCCTCAGCGTCCCCGCTCAAATTCTCAAACGGGAGCACCGCCAGCATGACCCTTTGCGAGGGAGGATTTCGCATCGGCCAGAAGTGCCGCGCCACCAGAATCACCACTACGGCTAGCACTGATAAAACCAGTGGCCACAACCAGAGGCGCCTCTTATGGCCGGGCTGCACCCCAGCCTGGGGCTGCCCAGAAGGCGGTGGGGCGGATAGAGCAGGCGTGTCCGGCTCGCCCTCTTCCTGCACTGCCACCACGAAGCGATAGCCTCGCTTGGGAATAGTCTCGATGTATTTGCGCCCGTCCGGGCTGTCGCCCAACACCTGCCGCAGATTGAAGATGTGCCGGGACAGATTGCCTTCCTCGATGAAGACCCCCGGCCACACTCGTGCCAACAGCTCTTCTTTCTCCACGATGTGCCCAGTCCTCTCGACCAAGACGAGGAGGGTTTCCAGGTCCTTTGGCGGGAGCGTGATAGGTTGACCATCGCGCCGCAACACACGCTCCTCGGCGTCAAGGCGATAAGGACCGAATCGGTATAAGTGCCTTAATCTCAACGACACACCCAAATGAAGAAATTCTCAAGAAATCTTTCAGAACTCCTCAAAGACATTCCATGCCCGAGGCTGACATCTTCCCAGAACACAAGCGGTCTTGGCGCCGCCCTTCAGCCCGTGGGGATTTTCGAGTGCATTCTAGCGCATCTGAGGCCGGTTTAGGAGTGAGGTGCCATGGATCGGCAGATCTCATTTTTCACCAAAGGAGACTACTGACATGAAAATCGGACGACTCACAAAGCAATTGCGACATTCGATCATGGCTTTTGTGCTAGTGGCCGTATGTGCGGCGGGCGCACTGGCGCAAAACGGACACTCGCACGCAATAACCGCACAAAATCAACAACTGACAGCCGCCCAGGGCGAGCTTCTGAAGATTGTTCGAGAAAATACCGCGAAGTACGAGGATGTTTCCGTGGCCGAAGCAGATGGCTATGCCCTTCTGTTCGGCTGTGTCAGCGGACCGGACTCCGGAGCAATGGGCCTTCATTTTGTGAACCTGAACCTCGTGGCCTCCGGCGTAGTCGACGCCACGCGCCCCCAGATCGTGATCTACGAGCCGATGCCCGACGGCCACCTGCAACTGATCGGTGCGGACTTCCTGGTCATCGCAAGCGACTGGGACAAGGCGCATCCGGGACAAGGGGCGCCACAGCTCATGGGACAGCTCTTTCATTATTTCGAGAGCCCCAATCGCTTCGGCCTACCAGCGTTCTACACACTTCATGTGTGGGCCTGGAAGGAGAATCCCAACGGTGCTTTCGTGAATTGGCATCCCAACGTTTCCTGCCAGGCCTTTGCTGGCCAATAGCCTAAGTGAGAATAAGAGCCCTGTTCGGATCCGCTTGGCGCACTGAGATTATCGCGGTTCAAGGAGCAAATTATTTGAACAGTTCCCAATAAGTTCAGGAATAAGATTGTTGGGCAGAAACGCCTGGGCGATCCTGCTATCTTTTTGGGAGCGGGCCGGTTTGTAAACGGTCAGTCGAACCTGTCCGGATCAGATCCTTCGCAGCGACTCTTTGCAAAAGGAGAATACGAATATGTCCTTGATGCCCGATCCAACGTTTTACCCCTCGCCAGGCATGGCGATGAAGGCAGCGCCGGAACGCATCGCGTACGTGGCTATGCTCAACGTCGGTAAGAATGGGAAGCGCGACGCCATGGGCGTGATTGACGTCGACCCGCGCTCCTCTGCGTATGGTCAGTTTCTCGGCCAGGTGGATTTTCCCGGCGGCGACAACGAGTTGCATCACTTCGGCTGGAACGCGTGCAGCGCGTGCCTCTGCCCACAGGCTCCGCATCCGCACATGGAGCGCCGCTATCTGGTCGTACCGGGCATCGGGTCGTCCCGGATTCACATTCTGGATACGAAGGCGGACCCGAATCATCCCAAGATCGTAAAGGTGATTGAGCCTGAAGAGTTCGTTAAAAAGACGGGCTACACATCGCCACACACTATTCATTGTGGTCCCGATGGTATCTATGGCAGCGCCCTCGGTTCGGCCAGCGGTGACGGTCCCGGTGGCATCTTCCTGATGGATGCCAACACGTTTGAGCTGAAGGGCCAGTGGGAGAAGGACCACGGCCCTCAGAATCTGGCCTACGACTTCTGGTGGCATCTCGGGCACGACACCATGATCACGTCTGAATGGGGCACTCCGAATATGGTGAAGGACGGCCTGATCCCGGAGTTGCTGCTGGGCGGAAAGTATGGCCACAAACTGCACATCTGGGATCTAGATAAGCGCCGCCATCTGCAGGAGATTGACCTGGGTGCGGAGCAACAGATGGTGCTGGAGCTTCGGCCCTCCCACGATCCTAAGAAAACCTTCGGATTCGTCGGCGTGGTCATCTCGCTGAAAGACCTTTCGTCCTCCATCTGGATGTGGTACCGCGAGGATCGCGGTAAGAACAGCAAATGGGCCGTGCGCAAGGTGATTGAAATTCCCGCTGAGCCGGCTGATCCAGAAAGCCTCCCACCACTGTTGAAGGGCTTCAAGGCGGTGCCGCCATTGGTATCGGACATCAACCTCTCACTCGACGACAAGTTCCTCTATGTTTCATGTTGGGGGACAGGTGAGTTCATCCAATACGACGTCTCCGAGCCCGCCGAGCCGAAGAGGACTGGCTCGATCCATCTTGGTGGCATCGTACGACGAGCAGCTCACCCAAAGAAACCCGCGATGGCCCTAAATGGTGGCCCGCAGATGGTTGAGATCAGCCGCGACGGCAAGCGCGCCTATTTCACTAACTCGCTCTACTCCCCGTGGGACGAGCAGTTCTATCCCGATGGTGTAAAGAGTTGGATGGTGAAAATCGATAACAACCCAAAGGGCGGGATGAAACTCGACGAAAAGTTCTTTGTTGAGTTCGAGGGATTGCGCGCCCACCAGGTTCGGTTGGATGGGGGCGACGCTTCGTCAGACTCCTATTGCTATTCGGACGAGAAATGACCCATGCGGGGCTGACTTCGACGACGTTGTGGCTGATGCTGCTCCTTGGCGCCTACCACGGACTCAATCCTGGGATGGGCTGGCTCTTCGCGGTGGCGCTGGGGATGCAGGAGCAAAAGGGGAGCGCAGTAATAAAGTCCCTCATCCCCATTGCAACCGGCCACGCGTTGGCCATCGGCAGCGTTGTGCTGACTGCCACCTTGCTGGGCATGACGCTGCCGTTGGTAGCCATCCGCTACTCGGTGGCTGCGATTCTAGCCAGCCTTGGGGTTTATTGCCTGGTGCGGCATCAGCACCCACGTTGGGTCCGTATGCAGGTAGGCTTTCGAGATTTGACCGTCTGGTCGTTTCTGATGGCCTCTGCGCACGGCGCCGGGTTAATGGTGGTGCCGGTGCTGTTGAGTAGCAGCACAGTCGAAGCGCAGGGCCGAATGACAGGCCACGACCACATGTCTGCGACTGCGAGCCCGCTGGCCGGAATGCTCGCCACCGGCGTCCACACGATTGCCTATCTTGCAGTCACAGGACTGATCGCTTGGGTGGTCTACCGAAAGCTCGGCCTCGCACTTCTCCGCAAGGCGTGGTTCAACTTCGACCTGGTCTGGGCAGCCGCGCTCATAGCCACTGGTCTTGTCACGCTCCTAATATAGCCTGTTGCGTGCGCTTCGGCTCATGTATCCGCGATCTGGATCTATCACCGGCGTCAGTTCACCCTTTAACCGGTAAGCTACGTGAGACCACCTTCGCCGTTCATCAGACACAACAGACGCGGCGATCTGTTGGTGTGTTGTCGGCAATACTGGAGTTGAATTTTCGCTGGCTGGTGCTCCGCGCAAGTTGATAGCAATTCAATCTGTCAGTCAAGTCAAGTTCAGACTATTGCAGATTATGCGAAGCTGTCACTCTCTAGCGATCAGCCCATCATACTGGCCCTAAAGCAGTTCATCCCTTGCTACGCTGCCGCACTCTGCATAAAGACGCACTCCGCATTATTGGCCTTATGCAGTGCACTGCATAACGCCAATTCCCGCACTGGAATCAGGACTTGGCTGTTGCCCTCGCTGGTCCACAAACCCCGAAACGCAGCCGAGAATGCTTCCTGCTGTTGCGAAGCCGGGAGCTTGGCGATCAGCAAAGCGTGACCGATGGTGATCTGATGTTTCAGGAACGCCTCAGCCACCCGTGCCACATCTCGAAGGGAGAAGTGATGGCACGGTTTCAGAACGGATGGCTTCGCAAGAAGCATCGCAAATCCGGGGAGGTCTGGTTATTTTGCTACCGCCAGCGGCGCCAAGAGGATGGCAAGTGGGTGGAGGCCACACCCATCCGAGTAGGTTCCCTCAAGGAATTTCCCAGCGAGGAAACCGCCTGGCGGCGGGTGGAAGAACTCAGACTCAATCCCAATCAATCAACGTTCGGTGTCAGCCCGCAGGCTACATTTGGTCAGCTTGCGGCACACTACACGCGACACGAACTCCCAGAGAACCAGGAGAATGCCCAGATCGAGAAAGTGTATTCGACGATCCTCAAGTATCGGCGCTATCTCAAACGTTGGGCCTTGCCCCGCTGGGAGAGGACGCCAGCACTCACCGTCGAGCCGATCGAAGGCGAGCGTTGGCTCAAGGCGCTCAGGAAGAAACATGGCCTTGAAAACTCAACTCTAGTAGAGATCCGGAAAGTCATGAACTTGGTCTACAAACACGGACAGCGATACGGGCTTCTTCCTCGTTCCGACGAGGGGAACCCAATTCATATCGTCCGCCAATCGTCCAAGAGTGACTTCGAGCCGGTGATCCTCACCCTGCCCCAGGTACTCGATATCTTCGACAATCTGGATCTGATGCGCCGCACTATGGTCCTAACGGACGCGGCCACGGCGTTGCGCGTCAGCGAAATTCTGGCCCTGATGTGGAAGGATCTGGATTTCGTGGCGCAGCTGATACGGGTGCGCCGGGCTTACGTGTACCGCCGTTTTGGAGCTCCGAAATCGAAAGCCTCGAAGGCTCCGGTTCCGATGCATCCTCTGCTGGCGGCACATGTGCTCGCTTGGCGTCAGGAAACCCTCTACGCCTCCAACGAAGACTTGGTTTTCCCGAGTCTTCGCGCCAAGGGCACCAAGCCTCCCGCGGCCAACATGCTGGTTGCAGATTACCTGCGCGTGGCCGCCAAGAAGGCGGGAGTAGTGGCTCCGCCGCGTACTTTCGGATTCCATACGTTCCGGAGGACGCTGGCTTCGGTCTTGGTCAAGATGAAGGTCGATCCGAAGTTGGTGCAGGAAATACTCCGGCACCAAAATCTAAAGACGACCCTTGAGGTCTACGCGAAGGCGGTGACCGAAGACAAGCTCGAAGCCCAGGGGATGTTCTTGGAGTTGCTGTTCCGCGGTAGGAAGGCGGCTGAACCTGATCCGGTCAAGGACCTGGTGAAAACGGCTCCGGTAACGGGTTTGGTGCAGTTTGAATCTAAGGCATTTTTCGTTTGGCAGTAGGCTTGCTGCGCTCTGCGAGTTTCTTCTCTTCCTGTTCGACTCTTTCTCGCAGCCAGCGCGGCGCAAAGTCCTGAACGTCCTCCTCTAGATCAAGAGCAATCTTATTCAGACGCTTCCTGAGTTCCTTCGGGAACTTCCGAAGATTTAATGCACAGATTGGTTCCTTGGGGAGCATTTTTGAGCTTACGTATGTTAGATGAGTATGCTACGTTACTCATGTAACATGAGTAGTGAAATAGAAAGACCGCTCGATGCAGGAATTGAACGCGCCGTCTCTATTCTCAGGACGGGCGGGGTGGAGACGTTTGAGTCATGTGAGGGTGGCGAAGGCCATCCTTTTCCAGAGCCGACAGTGAGGTTCCATGGGGATGGATCGGAAGGATTCCGGGCGCTAGCGATTGCTCAACAAAACGGCCTGCAGGTTGACCAATTGCGCCGTTACTATCAGGTGCAGAATGGAGAACCTACAGGCCCTTATTGGGAAATTACTTTTGTCAAAGGAGCGTTAACTACTTGCCCTCGTTGTTGAGTTTGGCGCAATCTCGGCAAAGCGGCTTATTGCCGGTGCCAGAGACGCGATTGTGCGGAGGAATTTCGCTACCGGGTCCGCATTTAGTGTTGTTGTGATAGTGAGGTTCCTTGATCGAGTTCCACGGATTTGTAACTGGCATTTTGTTTCTCCATTTGGTTGTCGTAAGTATTTATACGTTGACAACCAGAGAGGGCAGCCATACCATCGAAGGCTTTCGGCTGGCCATCCTGGTCACCGGATCGGTAGGGCGGAGCGACTTAGTTTCTAAGGCCGAGTTCGCTCCGCTCTCCCTTGACTTGATGCATACCACAATTGCATCAGGTTTGAGGGCGAAATAAAAGAGAAAGTTTAACCTTCCCTGTGTATAACCTGTGGCATTAGTGTATTTATCATCTCCTCTATATCCCAAACATAATCTGTTAGACCCGCCTCCATCGCAGGGGTGACCCGCAACGATTTGTGAACTCTGCAAAAGTTGTAGTGCATGAAATACAGAGCAACCATGTGTCCGTGGTTCTCTAGTTTCTTACTGAAAGCATTCGTCAGGCGCGTGAATCGGCGCATTCCCATGCGCATCGAAAGGTTGCTGCGCTCCACGAACGAAGTCGAGATGTAATCAGGGTCCGGCTTTCCGGCGAAAACTCCGGTACGGCATCCGATGCAAGTTGCAGGACTGTACCGTGATTCGGGATTGTCGTTTGATGCGCCGTAAATCTTGACCAGCATCGCGTAGTCAATGTCCGCGCCGAAGGCATCTTCCACAGCATCGGCGTACATGCGGTGTCCGTCAGTCGTGAGCTGGATTCGATTGCTGATCCGCGAAGCAACGTCCTGCATGAACGCCTGAGCTGTATCCGCGCCACGATCCCCGAGCGTGTACGAGATGATTAGCTTAGAATCGGCATCCAATGCGGTCCACGTCCACACGCTACCCGCGCCCCCTTCAACTTGCTCAATCGTTAAGTTCTTATCCTTGCCGTACACGAATGCCCAAATCTCATCGGGCTGCACGCGGCGCACGCGCAAATTGCGAACGTGGGCATTGTGATAGGAGGCAGCAGCGCACCCCATGTCCCTGAGCAGTTTCAAAACGGTATGCTTCGCAACTCCGGTCATCCGGCAAGTGGCACTGATCGACATGCCCTCAACTAAAGCGTTAACTACAGCGACCCTTCGATCTAGAGAAAGAACATTCATGTCTATTTATCCACACGCACTTTAATCACATGCAATCTGACTTGACAACAGATACTATCTGATATAAAGTCAGATTGCAAGAGATTAATTGACGGGAAGGACAAAATGTTATTTTCGACCCCTAGACTAGAAAAAGTCGAAATAGACGCCCTCGAAGAGATCGCCACTATCAGGAAACAGGTACGGCACATTACCGGAAAGCCCCGCAAATGGTCAGGAATGCTACGGCAAATGATGGTCGCTGGGGCAATTCGCGGTTCAAACAGTATTGAAGGCTATAAGGCTAGTGTCGAAGACGCAATGGCTGCCATGCAGCGCGTAGAGCCTTTCGATGCAACGGGTGAAACCTGGGACGCGCTGACAAGCTATCGATCCGCGATGACTTTTGTGTTGCAGCTTGCTAATGACCCGTCGTTTAAATACGAAGAGGGATTAATTCGCAGCCTTCACTACATGATGCTGCAATATGACTTGAGCAAAAATCCCGGAAATTGGAGACCCGGAACAGTGTACGTGCGAGACGAAAACAATAAAAGAATCGTCTATGAAGCTCCGGCCCGTGAGATGGTTGAACCGCTAATGAAGGATCTAACGGTGGCTCTCAACGAAAAATCAGGCGTTCCTGAAGTCGTAAGAGCTGCAATGGCTCACTTGAATTTTGTTATGATCCACCCGTTCTCGGATGGGAACGGGCGCATGGGGCGCTGTCTTCATACTCTCGTGCTTGCGCGAGAAGGTATCCTAGAACCTGAATTCTGTAGCATTGAAGAATACTTGGGCTTTGAACAGCAGGCTTACTATGATGTTCTCGCTGGCGTTGGGCGGGGCTCTTGGCACCCCAAGAACGATGCTAGATTGTGGGTGCGTTTTATCCTAAAAGCGCATCTCGTTCAGGCTTATAGAATTCTCTGGCTCAATGATCAGTTTGATCGCGTATGGAAAGAAGTCGAGAGGATTGGCAGCGAGAAAAACCTGCCGGAGAGAACACTGCAAGCTGTAGCGGATGCGATTTTTGGATTAAAGATAAAGAACGCTACATACCGAGCGTTCAATGGAATTTCTGAAAACCTAGCGAGTCGTGATTTGAAACTGCTAGTGGATAAAGGGATTCTTGTCCCATCAGGAGAAAAGCGCGGGCGAGTTTATCAGGGATCGCCCAAGATCAAGGACGTAAGGAAGGCAACTTGGCAGAAATTCAAATTGCCGGAGCCGTTTAAAGCGAAACTTCCAGAGCAGGGAACGCTTCCGGGATTCGAAGGTTAGCGATTCTCCGTTGCTTCTCTCACAATCCGAGCAGCGGCTTGGCTGGCATCCTCGTTGCAATCGTGGGCGGCGAACTGCTTTTCGAGGGTTTCAGTCGCATCCTCCACGGTGAAGGTTTTGCCGCTGGTAACCCTGAATTGATGACTGCAATTCGTGCATACGGCCATGTACGGGGCAGGCCCGATCTTCTTCACAATCTGCATCTCGCGTTTTGGCATGATTCATAGTTTCCCACAGGCCGGAGCCGAACGCTAGACCTGTGAATTTCAAACTGCACCACTACCCGGTAACGGGTTTGGTGCGGTAGTGCGGGCAACTGCGGGTAAACTGCGGGTAATACGCAAAATGAAAAGTGATGTTAACTGCTTTGGAATGTGGTGGCCAGGGACGGAGTTGAACCGCCGACGCCAGCCTTTTCAGGGCTGCGCTCTACCACCTGAGCTACCTGGCCACGTCTTGAGACCCGCTGGCTGCGGGTGCGAGCACGGTTCGCTTCACGCTGATTGTGGCGGGATTCGCGACCGAACGAATAATGTTCCACTTGCGGACGCGCCTGTGGAACGCCTCGATTATAACAACCGCACGAATTTCCCTCAACGTTCGCCGTGCTTTTGTTATCCCGCGAAACTCTTCACGAACTCAACCAGACTGCGCAGGGCTATGCCGGACGGACCTTTGGCGATCCACGGCTTTTGATCTTCCGTCCATGCAGTGCCGGCGATGTCCAGGTGAATCCAAGGCGTTTCTTCGGCGAATTCTTTCAGAAACATGGCGGCCGTGATCGCCCCGCCCCAACGTCCGCCCGAGTTCACGATGTCCGCGATCGAAGAACGAATTTGTTCCTTATATTCGTCGTCGAGAGGCATCCGCCACATTTTTTCCCCGGCCTTAGCGTTCGCAGTGTGAAAACGGTTGTACATGTCGTCGTCGTTGGCGAAAATTCCCGCATTGTTGTAGCCGAGTGCAACCACGACCGCTCCAGTCAGGGTGGCGGCATCCACCAGATGTGTGCAGCCGAGTTGCCGCGCATAGTACAGGCCGTCGGCCAATACCAGGCGGCCCTCTGCATCAGTATTGATGATCTCGATTGACTTCCCCGACATCGCAATCTGCACGTCGCCCGGCTTCTGCGCTTTTCCCGAGGGCATATTCTCGGTCGCGCACACGATGCCGATGACTTTCACGTTCGGCTTCAGAAGCGCAATGGCGCGCATTGCGCCGATCATGGTCGCGCCGCCGGCCATGTCATATTTCATCTTCTCCATGCCGTCCGCAGGCTTGATCGAGATGCCTCCGGTGTCGAACGTAATTCCCTTCCCCACGAGGCCCAAGACTGGCTTCTCCGGTGCGCCCGCAGGTTCGTAACGCATAACAATCAGTGTTGGCGGTTCGTCCGACCCCTGAGCCACACTCCAGAACGCTCCCATTTTCATTTCTTTGATTTTGTCAGCGCCGTAGACTTCACATTTCAAACCCACTTCGGCGGACATCTTCTTCGCGCGATCGGCAAGAATTGTAGGCGTCATGCGATTGGAAGGTTCATTCACCAGATCGCGCGTAAAGTTCTGCGATTCTCCGATGATGTTCGCTTCATTGGCCGCCTTTTCCAGCGCCGACTTGTCGCCGCTCGCGACTACGGTAAGCGCGTCAACCTTCTGGTCTTTGCGATCACTGCGGTAGTAGTCAGGATCGAAATTTCCCACATGCGCGCCTTCCACAATCGCGCGCACCGCTTCTTCCGTAGGAATGCCGGCCGGTGCGACGAAAGCAAAACTGCGGATTGCGCGGGATTTGAGCGCGCGCACCGCGACGCCCGCGATGCGGCGCAGTTCGTAGCTTGAAAATTTCTTGGCGCCGCCTCCACTGATGAGAAGTAATCTTTTCGCCTTCAGGCCGGCAGGCTTGTGCAGCAAATTCGTTTCAAACGCCTTGCCGGTCACTTCGCCGCTCGCCAGCAGATCAGCTGCTACGGACTGCACGGCGGAATCGGATGTGGTCACTTTGAGTTGTGGCTTCTTATCCTTTTCTTTTACGTTCGGAGCTGGCTCGGCGTGATCGAGCACCACGGCAACAAGCGATTCAGTTTCAAGTTCAGCAGGCGTAGACAGAGAAATGGTCGTTTTCATAATTTTGGTGAATCTTCAGTATCGTCGGCGGAACGGGAAAAGCGCAAGCTCCCCCACATTCGTCCACAAGTTCGACTGGTTGCGGACGACAAATCCTGGAAACTTCGATGGCTGCCTACGCCGTCCCGTTCTGCATCCTGGTGGCGGCGATTGCGCGCCGTAAGATATGATTCAGGCCCTGGCTCACATCGTGAGGTCTTTATATGCAGATTCGATGGCAGCATGTCTGTCTGATTGCAGTCTTGGCATTCGGAGTTACGGCATTCCTATACCAACAAACGGCTACGGCGGCCGCTCCGCAAACCGCGCCTCCAGAGGCCCAGACATCACCTTTGGCAAAGATTTCTCCACGCGACGGAGTTTCTATCCCCGAGACCACGCTGGCCATCAATTCCCCCACACCCATGTCGCAGCGGATAGTGCACTACGAAATCGACGCCAAGTATGACGCGAGCAAGCACATCGTCGACGCGACCGAGGTGCTGACCTATCACAACCTGACTGGACAGGCGCTCGACCACTTCCCTTTTCATCTTTATCAGAATGCGTTTCAACCAAAATCCACATGGATGCGTGAAGCCAAGCTCGAAGGCAGCCGCGACACCGCCTACGACAAGTGGGAAGATAAGCAATATGGCTCGGAAGACATCAAGAGGCTTGAAGTAGTAGGACAGGGCGACCTGACCGGGCAACTGCAATACATCGCGCCCGACGATGGAAATAAAGACGACAAGACCGTCGTCGATGTCCACATTCCGAAACCCATCGCTCCTGGCGCATACGTGCAGTTCAAGATTGCGTTCCAGACCAAATTTCCCGAGACTCAGGCGCGATCCGGATGGAAGCGCGACTTCACACTCGGCGGCCAGTGGTTTCCCAAGGTCGGCGTCTGGTGGCAGGGAGCCTGGAATTGCCACCAATATCACGCGACCACGGAGTTCTTCGCCGATTTTGGCGTCTACGACGTGAAACTCACCGTACCGCAGAATGAAGTCGTCGGCGCCAGCGGAGTGCTGGTCGAGGAAAAGAACAATGGCGACAACACCAAGACCGCAACCTATCATGGCGACGACATTCACGACTTCGCCTGGACCACGAGTCCGCGCTACAAAGTCAGAGGGAGCATATATCAGGCGAAAATGGGCCCGATCAACCTTCGCTTCCTGATGCAACCCGCGCACTGGAGCCAGGCGGAGCGCCACGAACGAATCACAAGACAAACGCTCGATCACTTCGAAAAGTGGTATGGGCCGTACCCTTACAAAACCTTAACCGTGGTCGATCCCGAGCCAGACTCGGCCGCCGGTGGAATGGAATATCCCACGTTCATCACCGGGGAAACAAGCTGGTTTATGCCGGATGGACTTTACCTGCCCGAGGTGGTGGTCGAACACGAATTCGGACACCAGTACTGGTACGGCATGGTAGCGACCAATGAATTCGAAGACGCCTGGATGGACGAGGGCATTAACAGCTATACCGAAGTCAAAGCCCTGGATTCGATCCTGGGCAAGAACACATCCATGTTGAGCGTCGCGCGCGCCACTCTGGGCGAACGGGAAGAGCAACGCTTGAGTTACATCGGCGTGGCCGATCGGGATCCCATGGCGCAGAAGGCTTACGACTATTACAGCTTCAACTCCTATGGCGGAATCACCTACGGCAAGACGGCGAGCGTGCTGCTAACGCTCGAGAGCATCATTGGCGAGGACGCAATGGCCAAGGCGATGCATGCGTATTTTATGAAATATCGCTTCACTCATCCCAGCAAAGAGGATTTCTTGAAGACGATCGAGGAAGTCTCCG
>CAVPFI010000007.1:0-85000 GCA_963703685.1 uncultured Acidobacteriaceae bacterium
CGCTTGGCTGGACAGCCGAGGGGGCTGTCCCTACGTGATTGCTTTATAATCTTTTGCGATGCCTGCCCCGAAAGACTCCGAAAAAAAGATTGAGGCGCTGCGCGAGAAGATTCGTCACCACGAATATCTCTATTACGTTCTCGACAATCCCGAGATCAGCGACGCGGAATTCGACAAGCTGATGCAGCAGTTGAAGGATCTGGAGAGCGAGCATCCCTCGCTCATCACGCCGGATTCGCCTACGCAGCGTGTGGGCGGCAAGCCGCGCGAGGGATTCGTGAAGGTGCGGCACTCCACGCCGATGTTGTCGCTCGACAACACTTACAGCGAAGAAGAGTTGCGTGCCTGGGAAAGGCGCGTGCATGAACTCACCGGGCGCAGCGAGGTGGATTACGTCTGCGAACTGAAGCTCGATGGCATGTCGCTGGCGCTGGTGTATGAAGACGGGCGGCTGGCGCGGGGTGTGACCCGCGGCGATGGATCGGTCGGAGAAGATGTCACGCTCAACGTGCGCACCGTGCGCTCGGTGCCCTTGTCGATTCCGAAAGACAGATTGAAGAAAGCGGGGATTCCTGCGGACTTCGAAGTGCGCGGCGAATTGCTCATGCCTACCGCGTCGTTCAAGAAAATCAATGAAGAACGCGAACGGAATGGACTGTCAACGTTTGCGAACCCCCGCAATTTCACCGCGGGCACCGTCCGGCAGCTTGATTCCAACATTACGGCCCAGCGGCGGCTCGACTACTTTTCGTACATGCTGCTGGTCAATGGGCGGACTTATTTCGATCGACATTCGAAGACGCTGGACGCGCTCGATGCCGCCGGGTTCAAAGTCAATCAGGCGCGCAAGCTGGTGCACTCGATGGATGAAGTCTGGGATTTTATTCGCGAGTGGGAAGGAAAGCGCGAGTCACTGCCTTACGAGATCGACGGCATCGTGGTGAAGGTCGATCGCATCGCATTGCAGGATGAACTTGGTTTCACCGGGAAGGCTCCGCGGTGGGCGATTGCTTACAAGTACGCGGCGCGGGCGGGGATCACGAAGCTCGAAGACATTCGCGTGCAGGTCGGACGCACGGGAAAACTTACGCCGGTCGCTATGCTGGCTCCGGTTTTGATTGGCGGAACGACCGTTCGCAATGCCACGCTGCACAACATGGATGAGATCGAGCGGCTGGGTGTGAAGATCGGCGACTGGGTGCAGGTGGAGCGCGGCGGCGATGTGATTCCCAAGATTGCGAAGGTAATTGAAGGTAAAGATCATCCGCGTGGGCAGCGAGAATTCGTGATGCCGGAAAAGTGTCCGGTGTGCGGCACGAAAGTTGTGAGGACCGAGGGCGAAGTCGATTACCGCTGTGTGAACGCCAACTGCCCGGCGAAGCTGCTGGGTACAATTCTGCATTTCGCCTCGCGGGGCGTGATGAACATCGACGGCATGGGCGAATCGCTCGTCAATCAATTGATCGAGCGCGGCTTGGTGAAGAACGTCGCCGACATCTACGATCTCACCAAGAAGGACCTGCTCAGCCTGGAGCGATTCGCAGACAAGTCGGCGCAAAACATCCTGGAGGAAATTGAGAGCTCCAAGAAACTGCCGCTGGAGCGGGTGATCTACGGGCTCGGCATTCGTTTCGTTGGCGCGCGCACGGCGCAGTTTCTGGCTGAACACTTTGGATCGATGGAGGCGCTGGCCAGCGCCGGCCTCGAAGAGTTGCAGAACGTAAATGAAGTCGGGCCGCGGATCGCCGAGAGCATCGTGGAGTTCTTCAGCATTGCTGCAAACCGCAAACTCGTCGAGCGTCTGGGCGAGGCGGGGCTTGCGTTCAAGGGCGCGAAGAAAGAACGCGGGACGAAGCTTGCGGGGAAGACGTTCGTTCTTACCGGCACCTTGGCGAAACACACGCGGGACGAGGCCAAGAAGATGATCGAAGATGCGGGCGGGACGCGTCTCAGGCTCGGTCAGCAAGAAAACGGACTACGTAGTGGCGGGCGCGGATGCGGGATCGAAGCTGGGATTCGCCGACAAGTCGGCGCAGAACATTCTCGACGAGGTCGAGGCTTCGAAAAAGCTGCCGCTGGAGCGGGTGATCTACGGGCTCGGTATTCGTTTTGTTGGCGCGCGCACGGCCCAGTTTCTGGCCGAACATTTTGGATCGATGGAAGCTTTGGCGAGCGCCGACATTGAAGAGTTGCAGAACGTCAACGAAGTCGGGCCGCGGATCGCCGAGAGCATCGTGGAGTTTTTCAGCATTGCTGCAAACCGCAAACTCGTCGAGCGTCTAGGCGAGGCGGGGCTTGCGTTCAAGGGCGCGAAGAAAGAACGCGGGACCAAGCTCGCGGGGAAGACGTTCGTTCTTACTGGCACCCTGGCGAAACACACGCGGGACGAGGCCAAGAAGATGATCGAAGATGCGGGCGGGCGCGTCTCGGGCTCGGTCAGCAAGAAGACGGATTATGTGGTGGCGGGCGCGGATGCGGGGTCGAAGCTGGATAAAGCGAAGGAGTTGGGTGTGGCGGTGATTGACGAGGGCGAAATGGCAAGACTCCTGAGTGGGGGAACCTAGGTCGTGAAAGGCTCGTCTAGTTCGACGGGTTCAGCTTCCAAACACCCTGTCCCATAGGTTTTTCGTCATTGTCGACGGCGTCGTAATGCATTTCAAGGTTCTTTAGATCCTCGATAGACGGTGAAACTCCCTTGCGGGGATGGATTCGTGACGCCCAAAATCCAATCACAGAATTCGGGAAATTAGTTTCCTCCCATGTGGTCGTCTCTTTCCAAGAGATCCCTTTGCCAATCGAACCAATTCCCTCGGTAGAAGTGATGTAGACAATGGGCGGGTACCCCGGTTGCTCGTGAATCTTGACGTATGTGCTGTCGACATCTGGTCGGACGGTGGTGGCAGTCGGCGTGGAGGATGCCGTAAGGACTGCCCTTTCCCCTGGCCCCAATCGCTCGATTTCAACTTTCACAAACGGAGGATTTACCCTTGTCCCCGCGATTGCCTCTTGAGAGATTTTGATGTTCGGAGAGGGAACAATTTTACTTGTTAGACCGTCTTGGAAGCGCAGTCCTATGCTGATATTGTTCGCAGTCGCGTATCCGTCATTTACGAGCATGACCTTGTCTATGCGAGATGACGAAGGCGAGGAGTCGACGACGAAGTCGCTCTTGGATTTAAACCTCAGACGTTTGGCCACGACGATCTCTCCGCCTGAGAAATCAAGCGGTTGATTTACCGACTCTATCGAGCGTTTTCCTGGAGGAAGGGGCGCCTCGAGCCCCGAATACAAATCCACTAGGGCCGCAACAAAGTCATTTGGATGATCCTTGATGGGAATGACCATGACCATAGCCCATGAATAGTCAGCCCTGAGCCTTGGTTTCAGTAGGCGTGTGTTCACGTAAAAGGAAGTTACAAGCGAGACGAAAACAGGGATTGCGATGCCCGTTACGAGAATCTTGAGAATGGAGAAAAGATGTTTGGTAGCTCCCTTTCGCGTCTATGAGGAGGCTGCACTATCGAATCATCATTGTTAACGGGATATTCAACGGCCATATGCTCGATGCGACTCCAACGTTTGAATAGTCTACGATCACTACTAAGTTAGCGCCTCCCGCATCCTCTTCCACGTCACGTCCAGCGTTTCCGGCAGGATGCGTGTCTCCCCGATCACGGACACGAAATTTGCGTCCGCGACCCAGCGCGGCAGAATGTGCATGTGAATGTGTCCGGCGATGCCGGCGCCGGCGGCTTTGCCGATGTTCATGCCCGAGATTAATGCCGTCGGGGTGGTAGAGTTCGCGGAGGACGGATTCCATTCTTTGAGAAAGTGTCATCATTTCAGTGGCCGCTTCGGCGGGGAGTTTCTGCAATTCGTCCAGATGGGCGTAGGGGACGATCATCACATGGCCGGGCGTGTAGGGATAAGCGTTCAGGATGACGTAGCAGTGCTGGCCGCGAAGCACGATATAAGTCTTTGCGTCGTCTTTCTCTTTTGGCGCGTCGCAAAAGATGCAGCCTTCGGTTTTGTGTGTGCCGGAGACGTAGGCGTAGCGCCACGGCGTCCAGAGGTAATCCATAGCAGGGGAGGGTAGCAGATGAACGCGAATCGAGAAAACTAGGGCGACACACACGCGAGATCCCTCGCCGCCGCTGTGAAAACGCAGGGCTTCGGGATGACGCCTTCAAGGTCGGTGCGAATTTGCGCATGGCCTAATGGCCCGCATTTTCATCCCTTGCGGCACGCGTCAGGTCGCGCTGAAACTTGGCTGTAACATTAGAACAGATTTGCGTTTGACACTGTTCGCGGGCGATTGCTATAGTCGAAGAGTTCCCATTGGACGCGGGTTCTCTGTTAAAACGTCCGACAGCTGGGATTGTCCAAGCTCACTCGCCAGGGTGAGCCCACCACAACCAAACGACTCATCCAGCAGTCCGCAGAGCAGGCCCCGCATCCGATTATCAGAGAGGCATAACCTTGTTCGACGAGACCACCGCCCACAACTCCGAATCCAATTCCTCTGTCGCAACCGAAGCCGAACCGACGACAGAACAGCAGCACCAGCCTGAACAAAATCAGGCTGCCGCCCCCACCGACGAATCCACCGAGACGCATACGGAGTCCGCCGCGGACGCCTCTTCAGATGTTACCTCGGACGTTACCTCAGACGACAAGGCGGCAGCTGGCGAGGACTTCGCCTCCGTCCTTGAGAATTTCACCACCGAAGCCGAAGAAGCGGTCAGTGAAGACCGGGTCATCAAAGGCACGGTGCTGAAGCTGACCGGGACGCACGTGGTGGTCGATGTCGGCGCCAAATCGGAAGGCATGTTGCCGCTGGCGGAAGTGCTCGATCACGAGGGCAAGCCGAAATTCAAGCCCGGCGACGAGATCGACGTAATGCGCGAGAAGGGCCCAGCCGAGGAGGGCTACATCAATCTCTCTCACCAAAAGGCGCAGCGCATCCATGCCTGGGAAGAGATCGAAAAGGCCTACAACGAAAAGAAGCCGATCAAGGCTGTGGTTGTTGACCGCATCAAGGGCGGGTTGACCGTCGACATTCTCGGGGCGCACGCGTTCCTGCCCGGCTCGCAGGTGGACCTGCGGCCGATCCGCAATCTGGATGGCATGAAGGGCCAGACGCTCGAAGTCGCCGTCATCAAACTGAACAAGAAGCGCGGCAACATCGTGGTTTCGCGCAAGGATTTGCTTGAAGGCGAGCAGAACGAAAAGCGCTCGAAGACGCTGGAGCATCTGGAAGAAGGATCGATACTTACCGGCGTAGTCAAGAATCTCACCGAGTACGGGGCATTCGTCGACTTGGGCGGGCTGGACGGTTTGCTGCACATCACCGACATGTCGTGGGGACGGTTGACTCATCCTAAAGATCTGGTCAACGTTGGCGACCAGATTCAGGTGAAGGTCCTGAAATACGACAAAGAAAAGCAGCGCGTTTCGCTGGGATTTAAGCAACTGACCCCGGATCCATGGCTGGACGCCGAGCACCGCTATCCCGAGGGCGCGCATGTCGGGGGTCGCGTGATAAGCGTTACCGACTATGGCGCGTTCGTGGAATTGGAGCAGGGCATTGAAGGACTGGTTCACGTCAGCGAAATGACGTGGTCAAAGCGCATGAAGCATCCGTCGAAGCTGGTCAACGTTGGCGACCATGTGGAATGCGTGGTTCTGAATGTGAATCCGACCGAACGGCGCATTTCCCTTGGAATGCGGCAACTGGCGGCCAATCCGTGGGATTCATTGCACGAGAAGTTCCCGGTCGGCATGACAGTGGAAGGACGCGTGCGCAACCTGACCGACTTCGGCGCCTTCATTGAAATTGAGGACGGCATCGACGGGCTGGTACATGTCAGCAACTTGAGTTGGACCAAGCGGGTGAAGCACCCTTCGGAAGTGTTGAAAAAAGGTGACCGCGTGAAGGCGGTTGTGCTGGCGATCGAACCCGACAAGCGGCGCTTGTCGCTAGGAGTCAAGCAGCTTCAACCGGATGTTTGGGAGTCCTTCTTTCAGGCGCATCACGTCGGCGATGTGGTTCACGGCAAAGTGCTGCGGGTAGCCGCATTCGGCGCATTCGTCGAAATCGCAGAGGGCGTGGAAGGCTTGTGCCACAAATCGGAGGCGGTCGACGAAAACGGCCAACCGCTCCACCTTGAGCCGGGATTCGAGCACGACTTCAAGATCATCAAGATGAATCCGGAAGAAAAGAAAGTCGGACTCAGCATCCGCGCTGTCGGTGAAGAAGCGTCACGCTCGGAAGTGGAAGCCTATAAGCAGCCCGTTTCCAGCACCAGTTCGACCATCGGCGAGTTGATTTCCTGGAAGCGCGCGAGCAACGAAAATAACTAACCCGCATTGTTATCTTGAGCGAAGTAGCAGCTTCGCGAACGCGAAGCTGCTACGCAGTCGAAGGATCCCTACTCTACGTCATACTCGGTCGCCTGAAGGAATTTCCATCCATTCTACAACGCAAGGCGTCCCTCTTGGTCTCTTCCATCGTCCTGTTCTAGAATCATTCGTTTGCCTTTCATCATCTCTTCTATTGAGGATTACTCCATTGCCCGAAACTTTATACGACGTAGCCATCATCGGCAGCGGACCCGCGGGATACACAGCCGCGATTCGCGCCGGCCAATATGGCCTGAAGACAGCCCTCATCGAGAAAGATGGATTCCTGGGCGGCACCTGCCTGCATGTCGGCTGCATCCCAACTAAGGCACTGCTGTTTAACGCGGAACTTTGGGATCACCTGAAAGAGGCCAAGGAATTCGGAATCGAGGGCGTAGATTCGCGCAAACTCAACTGGGCCGCGATTCAGGAGCGCAAAGGAAAAATCGTTGCGAAGCACACTAAGGGCCTCGAATTCCTGATGAAGAAGAATAAAGTGCAGACGGTGAAGGGCTACGGCAAACTCACGGGCCCGGCGCAGAATGGCGTGCATTCGATCGAAGTCACGAACGAAGGCAAGGCAACTCAGCTCAAAGCGAAAAATGTGATTCTCGCGACCGGGTCCGAAGCCCGCATGCTGCCTGGCCTTGAAGCCAGCGATCGCATTCTTACTAACATTGAAATTCTCAGTCTGAAAGAGCTACCGAAGTCAATTGTGATTGTCGGCGCAGGAGCCGTGGGCGTAGAGTTCGCGTCCATCTATCGCTCGTTCGATTGCGAAGTGACGATCATCGAAATGTTGCCGCGGCTCGTGCCGGTGGAAGACGAAGAAGTGTCGAAGGAGCTTGCCCGCGTCTTCCACAAGCGCGGCATTAACTTTCACACCGGCGCGAAGGTCGATAAGGTTGAGAAAACCAAAACTGGTATCACAGTGACGATCACGGCGGAAGGCAAACAGCAGAAGATCGAAGCGGAGAAAATTTTGATTGCAGTCGGCCGCAAGCCGCGCACACAGAACATCGGGCTGGAGCGTACGAAGATTAAGCCTGACCGCGAATTCATCAAAACCGATTCCTGGATGCAGACCGCCGAACCGGGAGTCTACGCCGTGGGCGACATCGTGCTGGGCACGCCGCAATTGGCCCACGTTGGAGCCATGGAAGCACTGGTGGCCGTCGCAAAAATCGCCGGCAAGCCGGGCAAGCCGATCAATCCTGAACACATTCCCGGCGCAACCTATTGCCATCCCGAAATCGGCAGTGTCGGTCTTACCGAAACCAGGGCTCGGGAAGCTGGATACAACGTGAAGATTGGCAAGTTCCCCTTTACGGCGAATTCGCGCGCTTCGATCGTCGGCCAGCACGAAGGTTTCATCAAAATCGTTTCTGACGCCGACTACGGCGAAATTCTCGGCGTGCACATCATCGGTCCGCAAGCGACAGAACTAATCGCCGAAGCCGTGGCCGCCATGGAACTCGAAGCCACGGTCGAAGATTTGATGTGGACCATCCATGCGCATCCAACCCTGGCCGAGGCCATGCTGGATGCGTCGAACAGCGTATATGGAATTGCGATTAATGCCTAACTCACCAAAACCTCACCACGAGAGTCACAGAGGCATGAGAAAGACCAACAAAGAGGTCTCTCTGTGACTCTGTGTCTCTGTGGTGAAAAGGTTTTGATCCGTGTTAATCCGCGCGAATCCGTGGCAACAAGAATTTGATCTCTATCGTCCAACTCGGCACCGTCGACTACGCCAGAGGCCTCCGCCTGCAGCAGAACCTAGTCGCGCTTCGCAAAGAAGAAAAGATCGGCGATGTCCTGCTCCTGCTCGAACACTCCCCCGTCATCACTCTGGGTCGTAATGCAAAAGCAGTGAATGTAATCGCGACCCCGGAAATCCTTGCCCGGCGTGGTGTTGAGCTCTTCGAATGTGACCGCGGCGGCGACGTAACCTTCCACGGCCCCGGCCAGATCGTCGGCTATCCCATCTTCGACCTGCGCGGATTCGCCGACCCCGACGGCAAACGCAAGACCTTAGGCGTCGTGGAATTCGTTCGCCGCCTGGAAGAAATCCTGATCCGCACCTGCGCCGACTTCGCAATCGATGCGAAGCGGGTTCCGGGTCTAACCGGCGTTTGGACGAATCCCAATTCCTTGTCATCCCGAGCGGAAGAGAACGATTCGCAGAATCGTTCTCTGCAGTCGAGGGACCTCGGGTTTCCGGCCCGTACCACGAACGCCGCGGAAGCCAAGATTGCCGCCATCGGCATCCACATCTCCCGCTTCGTCACCTCCCACGGCTTCGCTCTCAACGTAAATACGGATCTTAACTTTTTCGACCTGATCGTTCCCTGCGGCATTACCGCAAAGCCCGTCACGTCCATGCAGCAGGAACTCGGCAGAGAACTCGACCTAAACGCAGTTGCCGAATCCATCTCCCGCAACTTCGGCACAGTATTTTCGAGCCAAATGCTTTGGGTCGATACTCTCGACGCGCTGCTCGGCCGTACAGTCGGCGTCCCGATGAAGCTGCCTAGCGAGCTCCGGCAGATTTCCAACGAAGATGATCTAAATTGGGCCTGAGCGGCGTCACCAGCAGTGGGACTTGACGGCGTTCCTTAGGACGAAACAAACTAACACGTGTGTTTCGCGGTAGCCCGTGTTTCGGATCCACCCGAATCAACATCATGAAGCTAAACGGATGGAAAAGAATAGGGATCATCGCTTCTGCCGTCTGGATCCTCGGAGTGGGGATATACACCTACGATTCAGAAGCTGAAAGGGCCTCACGGGCCATAGCTGCCGAACACGTCGCATGCGACAGCCACCTTCCTGAGTGGAGAAACGACGAGAAGGCTTACGAGGCCGCATTTCGTGCATGCGACAAACATGCTGAGGATTCTCTCTCATTGGCGATTAGCAATGCTCGATTCAGCGCTGCATTGTTTGCGTTTGTCCCCGTCCCTTTGGGCTGGGGCGTTACCTACCTAATCTTCTTTCTCGTGCGCTGGGTCAAGCGTGGATTTGTGACGCCCTAGCCCTTCCTACCTCGCTCGCGATACCATCACTACATCGCGCCTGCCGCGCCGCAACCATGCCCAACAAGAAAACGAAGTCCAAAACAAGCTCCAACGGCAACCGTCCGCGCAACGGGACGTCCCGGTCAAAATCTCCACTTCTCGCAAAGAACGCGAGAAATGGGGCACCCGCGTCTGTTTCTGATGTCCGCACCTACACCATCCCCGATCTCCGCCTCGAGCAGCCCAACCTCTCCGTCCGCCAAACAATAGAAAAAGACAAAGACGGCGCCGAGCACGTCCGCTACGAAGTCACCGGCAATCTCGACGCGCCAGTCCCACCGATTCGCGACTCCAAATATCTGAGCAAAGAGCAGGCCATCGAGATCTACCGCTACATGCTGCTCAACCGCAAGATGGAAGTCGCGCTCGAAAATCTCTACAAGCAGGGCAAAGTCGTCGGCGGAGTTTATTTCGGACTCGGCCAGGAAGCCTGCTCCTGCGCCTCCGCTTACGCGCTCGATAAAGACGACTGGTTTGCGCCCATGATCCGCAATCAGGGATCGCTGCTGGTCCGCGGCTTCCGCGCCTCGGACACCATGATGCAGTACATGGCCAAGGCCGATTCGCCCACACGCGGCCGCGACGGCACCTCGCACTTCGGCGACATCGAAAAGCGCAATATGGTCTCGCCCATTTCGATGCTTGGCGATCTCATCCCTGTGCTCTCGGGGGTAGCTCTCGGCGCGCGTCTCCAGGGACGCAACGTCGCCGTCATGACCTACATCGGCGACGGAGGCCAATCCACCGGCGTCACCTACGAAGGCATCAACTTCGCTGCCGTGCAGAATCTCGGCCTCGTGCTCTTCGTCGAATCGAATCTCTGGGCTTACTCCACGCCGTCAGAACTGCAGTACCGCTGCAAAGACCTGGCCGAGCGCGCCATCGGATACGGCATCCCCGGCGTGATCGTCGACGGCACCGATGCCTGCCAGGTCTACGACGCCGCCCGCGCCGCCGTCGAACGCGCCCACCGCGGCGAAGGTCCCACACTCATCGAAGCAAAAATGATGCGCATGAAAGGCCATGCCATCCACGACGCCGCGGCGTACGTTCCCAAGCCGATGTTCGAATTCTGGAAGAAGCGCGACCCTATCGCGCGCTTTGAGAATTATCTGGTAAAAGAAAAGAAGTGGCTCACAGCGAAAGAGAATGCGGAATTAATTTCAGAAGTCGAGCGGGTGATCGAAGCTGAGCGCGAGATCGCGGTGAACTCGCCGATGCCGACGCCGGAATCCGCTGAGGGCGGGGTGTTCTGCGAAGACGGCTGCCATGAGATTAAACCGAAGTATGGGATGCCGAAAGTGAAGAAGGGAACGGCTGGGTACAAAGAGACCGAAGCGGCGGTGCATCTGAGATAAAATGAAGGTTTAGGTGAATGTTCATGGCTTCCGGCGCTCAAGCTGCAAACGAGACTTATCGAATGATCCGGCAGCGATTTTGGATAAAGACATCGTGGTCGCTACCTACCATGGCTATGTCCGAGATGTGTCCGCATGTGCTCGGGCAAAGAACGGTCGTCTTCAATCGTTGATGCATCAATTCGCGGGAGGCGCAGCAACGGTTGAACCCGACGGCTCTCCAGCCAACTGGCGCTGCGTTATCGTCGAAGAGTTGTTTAATGTTTCGATCAAAAAGTCCGCAGGGCAGTGGCACACAGCCCGAACTACGAGGCCGCAAACTTGCGTCAATCCCATCGAACATCTGGTAGAGTGTGTGGATGTTGCGTCCTTGGCCTCGACATAGCCGGACTCGGTAGGACGAGGTGTCGTCGATGGAAGTGGAAGTGATTCAAGCACAAGATTTCTTGGATGCCGGATCGAGTCCGTAAATCACGAACTCGACGGTGAAGTCTACGTGACCATGTTCTCCGGGCGTACGCAAGGTTGCAGGCCGATCGATATGCAGCTTGGCTCCAACCGATCGCGAAGAGTTACTTGATCAAATCGAAGCTACATGGACCTCGGAGAAGTCCGTACGAGATTGGCGCGAGCCGACGATTCCCCTGGCAGACGTTAAGAAAGAGCTTGGGCTCAAGTTCAGTTCGAATCTGCCCTACACGATTGAGTACGCATCCTCTCGCTGCGAGAACTACGATCTTTAGATCGCCAAATTCAACAAGGATCAGGCAATGATAGATTCCCGTGGTTGACGAATGAGATTGTCGAGATCCGTGATATTTAATATGGCCGTTGACATCGGGTTCCTCCGCTGGCTACGTGAAGAAATTCAGGAGCGAGAGCCGGCGTACTCGAAGGCGAGTTGCATCGTCTATGCATGGGTTTTATCAGATGCACGCCGAGGAGTGCAAGAATCATCGACTTGTAAATAAACGAGCGTAATCAGCGATAACACCCTCCTCGTCACGACGTTAGCAGGACTGCAAAAGCTTTGAAATTAGATTCCCGCTAATGTGGCAGTGAATCGCAGCTCCTATGCAACTCACCTACCTCGAAGCCATCCGCCAGGGAATCTGGGAAGAAATGGACCGCGACTCCTCCGTCTTCTGCCTCGGCGAAGACATTGGCATCTACGGCGGCGCCTTCAAAGTCACCGATGGTTTCATCGACCGCTTCGGTGCCGAGCGCGTCATCGACACGCCCATCGCCGAGTCCGCCATCGTGGGTGCGGCGTTCGGAGCCTCGCTCACCGGCATGCGCCCCGTCGCCGAGTTCCAATTCATGGACTTCATCGGCTGCGCTTTCAACCAGATCAGCAACATGGTCGCAAAGACGCATTACCTCTGGGGCGCGCCCGCTCCGCTCGTCCTCCGCGGACCCAGCGGCGGATACGTTCACGGCGGCCCGTTCCACTCGCAGAATCCCGAGATGTGGTTCGTCCACAATCCCGGCCTCAAAGTCATCTGCCCAGCCACGCCCTACGACGCCAAAGGCCTGATCAAAGCCGCCATTCGCGACAACAATCCCTGCATTTTTTTCGAGCACAAATATCTCTACCGCCGAATCAAAGGCGAAGTTCCCGCGGAAGATTACGTCGTCCCCATCGGCAAAGCGAACATCGCCCGTGAAGGCCGCGACCTCAGCATCATTACCTACGCTGCGATGGTCCACACCGCATTGGAAGCAGCCGAGGTTCTAAGTAAAGACGGAATTGATCTCGAAATTCTCGACCTGCGCACCGTCTCCCCCCTCGACCGCGAGGCCATCGCGCAGACCGTGAAGAAGACCAACAAGGTCATCATCCTGCACGAGCACTCCCGCACCGGAGGCCTCGCCGGCGAAATCGCCGCTATCATTAATGAAGAGGCGTTCGACGATCTCGACGGTCCCATCGTCCGCATCGCCGGCTTGGATTCCGCAATCCCCTTTTCTCCGCCACAAGAAGAGCACTATCTGCCAAAAGTAGACGATGTAGTCCGCGAAGCACGCAACCTCAAATCGTATTAAATATGCGAGACAAGCGGAACGTGGGGGAAAGGAGGCCATGTGGGAACGGGCGCCTTCGTGAGCCTGCCCTGAGCGAAGCCGAAGGATTCAGCCGAGCGCAGCGAGGCTGCTCTGTCGGCCACAACTAGCGTCCCACCCCGCCCATCTGCCACAATAGCCCCTCCGGAGGACTCATGGGAAAATTCGCACTTGGTGTAGTCGTCACGCTCCTGGTATTCATCCTCGGTGGCCTCGGCTTCGCCATGCTCGGATTCTTCCCTACGGCTGCCAACGTCGCGCCTCCGCGTCTGGAGCGCCGCCTGGCGATGGGAGCTGTCGACGCCTCCATGGAGCGCCACGCCCCGCGCGTCAACAACCCGCTCACGCCCACCGATCCCAATCTTGAAGACGGCATGAAGCTCTATACCATGAACTGCGCTCTCTGCCACGGAGGCCTCGACCGCAAGCCTTCGCCGCTGGCCCATTCTTTTTATCCGCAGCCGCCGAATCTCATCTCCGACCCGCCCGACGATCCCGAGTGGCACCTCTTCTACACCATCCGCACCGGCGTGCGTTACACCGGCATGCCCGCCTGGGATAAAGTCCTCAGCGAACAAGATATGTGGAAGATCACCATGCTGCTCTCTCACCTCGACAAACTTCCGCCCGCCGTGCAGGAATACTGGAAGACCAACTTCAATGTCGAACCCGGTGTCGAGAAAAAAGAAGAAATGAAAGATCGCGATCACCACTAGAGTCTCCGGAGCAAATGGGAAGGGTACGACTTCAGTGGTTGCGGAAAGAGTCCGCCTCTGTGTTCGTTTTGAAAGGGCGCGGCTGTAGCAGCGCCGTGAGGCGTGGAAATTGAATGACGGCTTTAGCCGCTGAGGCTGTATCAACCTCGCGAAATAGTTCTTCCGCAGCCTCTTCAGTCGTGCGTAACCATCACTCAGTTTTTGGCTTTAGTCGCTGGGGAAGCTCAAGGTCGATGATCGTCAGGCTTGGGTAATCGGCCGGCCTACGTCGTACGCATCAACTCAGCCAAACGCTATAATATTTGTTTGCGTCCAGCCCTCTATTTTCGACTCTGGGCCTACGTGGAAGGAAAGTATGCCAACTGACATCATCATGCCCCAGATGGGCGAATCCATCGTCGAGGGCACTATTACCAAGTGGCTGAAGAAGCCAGGGGACAAAGTCCAGCGCGACGAGCCCCTTTTCGAGATCTCCACCGACAAGGTGGACGCCGAGATTCCCGCGCCCGCCTCCGGCGTCTTGCAGGAAATTAAAGTTACCGAAGGTACAACCGTGGGCGTCAACACGATCGTCGGAACCATCGCCGTGGACGGCGAATCCGCTGCCCCTCCCGCGAAGGCCTCCTCTGCGAAGCCGTCCGACGCCAAGCTTGAAGAAAAAAAGCCTGAAGAGAAAAAGCCCGAGGTAAAAAAGGCGGAAGAGAAAAAATCCGCTCCATCCCCGGCGCCGCCAGCCACATCTGCGTCCGCTCCTCACAAAGACGAAGAGGAAGAAGAAGCCCGCTCTTCGCCGCTCGTCCGCAAAATCGCGCGCGAACATGGAGTAAGTCTGTCCCAAATTTCCGGCACCGGCCTCGGCCGCCGCATCACCAAACAAGACATCATGCAGTTCATCGAAAGCCAGGCATCGCAACCCGCCCCAGTGGGGACGGACGCATTCGTCCATCCCAGCGAGCGAAGCGAGGCGCCAACAACTCCCGCAGCAGCAGCGCCCGCCGCGCCACGCCCATCCGCTCCCGCGCCTTACCCCGGCGATCTCGTCCCCATGACGAACATGCGCAAACTGATCGCCAAGCACATGATCGAGTCCCGCCGCACCAGCGCTCACGTGCACTGCATGTATGAAGTGGACTTCACCCGCATCGTCAATCTGCGTAACAAGCACAAAGCGGGATTCGAGCAGCGCCACGGCGCGCGCCTCACCTTCATGCCCTTCTTCGTGCGCGCCGCCGTCATCGCCCTTCAGCAGTGGCCCATCATCAACGCTTCCATCGAAGGCGAAAATATTCGCTATCATCGCCAGATCAACATGGGCATCGCGGTCGCTCTCGACTGGGGCCTGATCGTTCCCGTCCTGAAGAATGCCGGAGACCTGAACTTCCTCGGCCTGCAGCGCGGCATCTCCGATCTCGGCGAGCGCGCCCGCACCAAAAAGCTCAAGCCCGAGGACGTCGAAGGTTCCACCTTCACCATCACCAACCCCGGTCAGTTCGGCGCCGTGTTTGGCCTTCCCATCATCAACCAGCCGAACTCCGCAATCATGGGCGTCGGCGGAATCACCAAGCAGCCCATGGTGATCACCGACAAGGATGGAAACGATTCCATCGCCATTCGTTCCGTCGTCCACCTGACTCTTGGCTACGATCACCGCCTCATTGACGGCGCCGTCGCCGATCAGTTCATGGCACAGGTAAAGAAGAATCTCGATACCTGGAGCGAAGAAATCGGATAAAGAATTTGTAGTTACCTCTGTGCCCTCTGTGGTAAATAGCTTTTTCGCTGGCCAATTCGGAGGATGTGGGCTTTAGCTCAAGGCTGAGGAGTGACACCCATTGTCTGAGAATTTCCGCTCGCCCAGGCAGAAGCGTTCAAGCACTCGACGGTTCCGTCAATAATTTTAGAAATTCCGTCCCTGAATTTTCCGGGATCGACAATCTCCCGCGCCGCGACCGCGTCGACAGTAGCCAGCGCACTCTCCAGAAACGACATCGCGGCATCCTTCTTCTCGTTTCCCGACTTGCACCCGAAAAGCCCTTCAATTCCATTCACCAACGCAGGGATAAACGCGATCCCTCTCAAAAGCTGACTTAGAAAATTCATAGTGTCCTCCTCCAATGGATGTGAAACGCAATGCTCCGCTTTTCCGTTCAATCAGAACGGAAAACGTTGTAACAAATTTGTATCGGTTTCCAGCGTGGGGTGCCACTCAACGCTTTCGCTCTGACTCAACCCCGATTCGCTCTTTCCGCATACTATTTTGGCTGCGGAACTTTCCGGATCGCATTCTCTTGCGCCACGATCAACACTTTGATCTCGGCCAGTTCATCTCGCAGTCCTCTCAGTTCCACTTCAGTACGTATGCGAGCTTCGGTATTGGTTGTCCCAATCTGCTCCAGAGTAACCACCCTCGCCTTGGTCGTCTCGATTTCACTTTCTTGTCTCGCGGTATTACGCGCATCTTGAATCACATAGCCGGCAACGGAAAGCGCAACCGCTCCCAAAGCGATCAGGGTTCGACTGTCGAATTTCACCAATCGCTTCTCCTGAACCGTATCCAGCCTGCTGCTCCGGGATTCCTCCAAAGACTCCGCCAGATTCTGCATCTCTTCCAACTTGCCAAGCACTTCCAGCTGGAAGTCCTTGGCGGTATAGGGCACCACCGGTACCGCTTTGTCCGTGCCCGCGCGCCGCGGCCTGCTTCCCACAAAATCTTCGCTCATAACGGATAGTCCACATGCAGCGCCGCTGCGTAGCGTGAATACCGTGGCGGCGTTGAACTGTCATACAGCCGCAAGAAATAATTCTGCGTGCGCGCGAACCGCGCTAAGCTGAACGTCTGCGTGTTAAAACGGCCCAGCAGGTTTCTGTCGTTCGCTACTCCCCAACCAAAATCCCTGGCCCTGACTTCGATTCCGAATCCGCTGCCGGGCGCGATTCCCGCATCCACCTGCACGGTCGTCGAAGTCACCTGCGTAATCTGAGCGTCCGTCAAGTTCGCCAAATAGTATGTTCCCTACCTGTGATGTCGAAAGCCGGACCGGCAGAGCCTGCAACGGCACCGTCGTCGCACTCGACGCATCCTGCAGCGCCAATGGCGCCGCCAGATCATTGGCAAACTCAATCATATACATCCCGCGATCGTCAGCGAGATCGACAACATCAATGCCGACACTACGCACAATCGCGGTAAAAACCGCACTTCGCGAAGCTACGTTCACAGTCAGCGCATCTCCGGGGAAGATGTCGGCCGCTCCGCTCGGCAGGAAATCACTCCAAATCTCATATGTGCCCATCCATGCCAACCCGCCCGCGTCATCCAGAATGGCCAGCGCCGCGTTTTCACAATCTGCCTGTGTTCGAGTGTCGGGATTCTTCATCGTCCGCACTATCCCTCGCACTCCGTTGTCCGCGCCATCCTGCAGAGCCGCGACGCTCGCGCTGTTCACGACTTCCGCCACCGCACGCCCAGTCCCGCGATAACTGGCAACGATGAGCGTATTCAATGCCGGCACATACTGCGGATAAAAATCCAGCGACGTAGAACTCGCGATCGAGCATTCTCCACCGTCCGAAAGAGGCGCGACCAGTTCCGTCACGTAACTCGCACCCGGCAGGGCCGTCCGCACTTCGGCAAGAGAAATATGAGTTACATAGCTGTACGCGATGCTGCATTGCATGCTGGTCGCGTTCACCAAAACGTATTCACAGAACCCCGGTGCATTTTCGATTAGGTCATCGAACAACACGGTCGCGGGTGCGACCATGGTTGCCGGATTCGCGGAATCGATGTCCTGCACCTCCAGCACAAACCTCACATCCGCCGCAACTGCTGCCCCTCCCACGCCGCTGCCCGCGGGATGCAGCGACGAGTGATAAGTCCCGCTTCCGCGATACACCTCCGCGCAGTAAAGATAAGTCGTCAAAACGTACAAGTGTCCGGCCGTAGTCGTAATTACGGGCCCAGTCGCAGTTCCATTGATAAGCGCCTGAATCGTAGACGCTGCACCGGAGGGTGCGATCTGAAACCCCGCCAGACATCCCGCCGCAGAAATCGCTCCTGCATACAATCCGCCCAGCACTCCGGTCGATGGTCCCGTGAAACTCACGTTCCCATGCTGCAACTGCACAGCCCCGCCGAGTTCAACCTTCTCGATGAACTGAACCGTTGTTTGCCCATCGAGTCCCGTGCCCCCATTCACTTGCAACGTTTGTGCAAGCACCGAAACTGCGGATGCCGGATCGCTCACCACCCACGTGGCCGGATCGAGCGTCGGCCCCAGGTACTGCTCATCAATCAAAGCAGGCTTGGTCTGCGGAAACGGTTTTTGCGATAAGTAAAACCGCAAACTGAGCCCATCTCCCACAAAATAGTCCCGGACGTAAGCTTGAGGCTCCTCGAGTCCGATGACCGTTATGTCATTCACCAGCAGCTTCGGACAAGCCAGCTTCAGATTCGTCGGAGAAAAATTCGCATCGCTCTCGTTCAAGGCATAGCTCGCCGCTCCTATCGGCGCCAACAAGAGCGCCCCATTCATCGCCCGGTAGCTCGCCCTCGCAGCCAGCGCGATCTCCGCCGCATGATAAGAAAACTTCTTCTGCGGATTGACTTGATATGCCGCCAGAGTATCCACGTCCTGCACCGCGCTGGTGTCGAACCATCCCGGCAGTAAATCCTGCGCCAGTTGCCGCAGCGCCGCTCCCGCAGTCCGCTCCACAAAAGGAGCTCGATTCGGCAGCGCCTTCTGATCCAGCAACAACTCATCGCTCTCCGCGGCCAGTTCGTACCTATATACCGCCCCTTGCTCGCCCCACCCCAAATATTCGAACTCGGGTGATTGAATCAAGTATCCCGTGAAGACAAAGCTGCCGCTCGTCTTAGCCAGAATCACTCGCGCCCCCGCCACCGGAACTGCGAATCCGGGTGCGCTACCCGTCAGGCTGCATCGAAAACGGGTGGGCTGGTTCATTTTTCTCTCAACCCGCGGCGCAACCGCCCCATCCAGCGCGCCCGTATAGTCCACCGCTCCCAGTCCCTGCAGATTGTCGATCGTAAGTTTCATAGATGTTTCCGAAAATGACGTGAATGTGTTTCCCGACACATCTCTAAAATGTCTTGGGAAGGGCGCGGGCTTCAGCCCTGCCATCAGATCGCGAATGATTCGGGCTTTAACCCTGAGCGCCCTGTGGTTGAAATCTAACTTCCGAAGGGAACATTCAATACGCCGCCGCCATCCCCGCTGGAAAATAGCTTCGAAAGCAAAGCACGCTCTGCCCGTCATTCGTATCGACGTAAGGTAACGCCAGGAAAGAACCCCGCAGCGAGATCGCCGACAACGACGGCTCGATCGCGCTAAATTCCTCGCGCATAAACTTCCCCCCTGAATTCGTCAGTCCTTTTTGTGCGCCGCCGCTACCTTTCGAAGTTCCCTGGACTATCCCCGTCCCAGCGCCGGAACTCCAATTGACTCCGCTCGATCCCGTCCCCGGATTCGGACTCAGCCGCGGATAATAAAAACAAACTCTCCCGCCCGACTCTGCCTCCGCCACAAACAGCGCTGACCATTCTTGAAAGAACGATCCGCCCTCTCGATCGACAAACGCCACGATCACTTGTGCCGATGCCCCCGCCGCGGGCACTCCTCCCAAAAGCGGCTGCGCCAGCACCACTGACGTAGCCGTGACTTCCGCTACTCGCCCAACATTGAACGTAACTCGCCGCACATAATTCGGATCTTGTCGCACCGCCGCCGCGCTGCTCACGTACGCTGCCGCTATTCCCGATCCCACGTACCCGGTCTGTTGCTGGTAATCGAGATCCACTGCAATCAACTCTCCCACGCTAAACGCGCTGGCCACACCCGCGCCAAAAACTAATTGACTCGCAGTCGATCCCGGAAGCACCGCCACTCCCGCCGCTGGTGTTCCCCCTGAAGGCGCTGGCGAAGTCGTTCCTGACGCCGGGGCCAGCACGTTCATGTGCTCCGACCCACCAGCGAGTGCCATCTGCAGCTTGCCCCACTCTCGAAAATTAAATTCAACTCGCGCTTCTTGCGGCCCGCGAACCTGAACAGCCGGCAGCATCCGCGCTCCAGATCGCACAATGTCTGTCGTCGTGTCATAGGACCGTGTGAAATTCTCGATCCATCCCAAATCCAGCCACGGTGCCGGCGGCAAGCCCAGCGGAAACACTCCGCTCAGGCCAGGATCGAAAATCGTCGGCGTTTCCGTTGTCCGGTTCACCGGCGCAAAGTATGCCCGCATCTGCCGTGTCACTGGAACCATTGCCGCGCGTAAGGGAGAAGTGCTCATGCCAAAATCACCTCAGAAAAGAAATAAAGCGTCAGCCTCGCTTTACGCTCGACCCGCGCATCCTGAAGACTTTCAGCCGCATCGGTCACTCCGCTCCTGATGCGCTCCGGAAACGACACCTGTCCCCAAAACAATCCCCCGCCTTTGCCTTCTGTAAACGACGGTTGCCCCCAAAAGACGCTCGTGCCTAAATCTGCACTCGGTGCTTGCGTGTAATCTCGCTTCTCGGTATTCGGCGGCTGGCAAATACTAAGCAGCTCATCATCCAACTGGGCAAGCAACCTTCCTCGGTCCACCATGCTCTGAACCGAACCCAGGGTGTAGTAGGAAACAACCACGTTCAGGCTCATCACCGGCCCGTTGCCCGCGTGTCCTTCCACCACATCCGCTGCTCCCCATTCGATGTAAAACGTATTTGGCTGCGGTTCCGCCGAAGATGGTGGAAGATTCTCCACCACAACTATCGCCGGAACCGTCGCCCCATTCAGAGTCACCGTCCGCGCCGGATTCAGTGCGGCCAGCCGCTGCTGCAGCGCAAGAAAAAAACTGTCCTTCGCAAATTGCATATAACCAGCTTTCAGTTGTCAGCCATCAGCCTTCAGCTCGACCAAGTCGAATGTTGACTATCACGCCCCGCTACAGACTTCTAGCCCACGGCATCACGAAAAAGTAACGCCGTGAGAAATTCCAGCCGCGAAGCGGCGATAGATTACAGCCCACGGCGCAAGCCGTGGGTGGAGGCAAAGAAGTAACACCACAAGCCCCGGAGGGGCGCAAGAAACAACCTCAGACGCTAACTGACCAACTAATAACGACGCCACCCCCTCACTCCACCGCCGTCACAACATAAAAATAAGCGGTCCCCGCAAAATTCTCCGGCACCACCTTCTCGATGTGAAACAAATCGCCGGTATAACTGAGTCCAAGCGCTGCATTGAACAAGTCTTCCGCCGTGCCCATGCCCAACCCAGGCAATTGATCCGCGATCGCCGACGCGGGCAGCGTGAACTCGATCCGCCGCCGGGGCCCAGTATTCCCCGTCTCTAACGCTCGACTCACGACCGGCGAGATCAAAACTTCCTGCACTCCCGGATCCACCAATCCCAATTGCCCCGCCGCGTCGCTCGCTGTCGCGCCTCCGGGCAATAACAGACTCACCGTATCTCCTCCCAACGCCCTCAACAACGCATCCGCCGCTCGCACCAGCGCCGACCCGCAAATTCCCCCGCCCATAATTTCCCCCTTGTGTGGCGCGGGCACTCCTGCCCGCGAGAACCAATCACGACCTCTTTGCTAGGAACCCTTCCGCGACACGTACGGCTCCAATAAACTGCGGACCGTGTCATCCAGCAGCGTGTCGCCAAAATAGTCCAGCCTCATCCGGTCTAACTTCCCCGACTTCACGTTCAGCCCCGGAGTCACCTGCGCATTCTTCACCACCTGCGCGCACGCCACCTTCACACCCGCAGGAATCGTTGCCAGCCCCGCGTTGTAGACCACGTCCACTTCATTGAAGAACAACCCCATCGCGTTCACCGGAAACGTCAACTCTCCGCTGGCCGCCCAAATATCAATCGTCGTCGGATCAATCGTGGTCCACGATCCCGGCAATGCAAACACCAGCGCAAACTCCAAACTCATTTCCGGATACGGCCATTCCCCACGCCGTGGAATTCCGTACCGCCCCTGTAGTGTCACAATCGGCGTCGTAGCCGGCGCCACCGCCACCAGAGGCAAATAGCTGACCCGCACCGTATTCAACTCTGGCGGCATCTTCAACCGCTCTTCGTACTGATTCACTCCCAGCGTGGCCCGCCGGCAGTGTGCGTCAATAATCGCTGACGCCGCCGTCACCCACGATGGGTCCGTCGCCGCATCCAGCCCGTAAGTCAAATATTCCGTCGTATCCAGATAGTTCATAAGAGTTCTCGGTTCTCAATCGAATGGTTGCCCCACCCTTGTCGCGCTTTTGCGACAGGATGGGGATTTTGACTTTCCTCCCTCACCCTGCCGCGCTCGCGCATCGCATAGTGGCGGTTTTTGCTGGCAACCGGCCACTGACAACTGGCAACTGCCTTACCTCTGCACCTTCACTTCGTAATGCGCAAAGTTCGCCCCCTTCACCACCGGAGCCCCAAACTTCACCACCACTTGTTGTTGTGTCAACGCGCTGGGCAGTCCGAGCTTGAACACTCGCGGATTCGGATCGGTCAGCCAGTGATACTCGATCAGATCCTCGGTGACGATGTACGCCGGCAGCACCGCGGTTCCCGACCCAGGCGTCCCCGTATAGCCCACCGCCCACTCCGGAATCAGCGGCAGATCTCCCGCCTGCGTGCTCAACGCCTTCACCTTGAAACCCGCGGTGATTTCCACGGTATTCAACACCACGTTGAACTCCGTCTTCATCTCCCGGTCGATCAAGTCCAACAGCACGGGATTGGCATAAATCGCCGTCGGCCGCACCTGGTACGAAGAATTCGACACCATTGATGCGATCGTGCTCTTCAGCCCATCCACAATGCTTGCTGTCGTCGCAATCGTGGTCGTGTTCCCGCCCGCCTCAATCTGCCCGATCACTCCGAAATACTGCGTCGTGGTCGGGGCGCTCAACGAGGTGTCCGTACCATTCCACAGCGCCACATCGTGAGTGCGCATCAGTCCATCCACCGCATCCGCCAGGTCTTTCGCCTGCAAATACGCGAACTGGCTCTGCTGCGCCGTCACCTCCAGATCGAACAGGTTGTAGTTGATTTGCGACACCAGCGCCTTCAGCGGCACTGCCAGCTCAATCCGTGTTGGCGATTGCAATGTTGGAGCGATGTTGCGCGGATCCATGAAACCCTGCGCCGCAGTCGGAGACGCAATTGCCGTCTCCTCAAAAAACCGTGACGGATGCCCGGTCGCCGGCACCTGCTTGATCCGTTGTCCAAACGCTCCCCGCCGCCTCACGATGTCGAAAATCTCGGTTTGATACCGGTCAACTTCAATCGCGCCCGGCCCCAGAAAATCCGCCGCCGCCATCAAATCCACAAATCGTCCTGCCATGTTTTCTCCTCCATTAGTTTTTGTGCTCGAAATCAAAATCTGCTGTCAAAACTTTCTGTAATCCCAAACTGTCGTTGTCCAAAACGGGCTGTCATCCTGAGCGTAGGAGTTGCTTCACAAAGTGAAGCAACGCCGCAGTCGAAGGATCCCTTTCTGTGTTATGCAACGGCGGCCTCAAAAGAAATTCTCAAGAACGCCTTCGAATGTCCGCATAGGCTCTCCCTTTGCGCGCAAAACAAAAGGCACGACGAAAGTCGTGCCCTTGTTAAGAGCCAAAAGTAAAAGCCAGAAGCTAAAAGCCCCTACTCGATCATCCCCGCCCGCGCCAACTCCGCCTTCACCGCAATCCGCTGCTCCACACTCAAACTCTGCAACGTCTTATCCAACACTCCCTTTTCAATTTTCTCGCTGCCAGTGTCCGTCCCACTCTTCGCCAGAATCGCCGAGACCATGGGCGGAAGCGTCTTCCGCACCATTCGCGCCGCCTGCGCTTTCAGATCGGTATTGGATTTCTCCAACTCGGAAACCCGTTCCTGCAATTGTCGCGCCGCCTCGACGTTCGACAATTCACGGTTCGCCGGTTCATACGATGCGTGCTCATCGACCGCCGCAACAATCCGGTCCACCTTCGCATTCAACGCATCCTGCTGCGAATCCAACCGCCCCAACACGCGATCCAACGATTCAGCCGCACTCGCCAGCCGTTCCGCTGTCGCCATCAACTGCTGCACTATTTCATCACTCATACGCTTCCTTCCTCCTCTAACTCGTCGAAACCTCTGTGAGCCCCTGTGCCCTCTGTGGTTAAAATGTTTCCATCTGGGTGCCCCACCCTTGTCGCGCTTTTTGCGACAGAGCCTGCCCTAAGCGAAGTCGAAGGGGTGGGGATTTTGATCCCCCGACGCCCCGCGCCCTAGCCGCTCAACTCAATCCAAGTGTCCTGATACGCCGCCTTGTCCTTCCGCAAAATAGCCGCGCCCGTAAAAGTCACCTTCATCAATGTCCACACTTTCATTCGCGAATCCGCCACCACCACATCCGTGACTTCGAACGACATTCCCAACTCCCCCGCAGCGAGCGTATTTGCACTGGCTCGCAAGGCAAGGGATGCAGGGGTTTCACTCGTACGTCCTCGCATAGTCATCGCCAAATTACGAATGCATTGCACCGCGGACGAAAGCGAAACTGTCAACCGAATTCCTCCGCGCTCGGTCGCCGCGTGCATCGCCAATCTTCCGCGTGTCCCATCCTTGCGCGCATTTTGCGCAAGAACCTGCCCTGAGCCCAGCCCGGCCGCATGGCCAGGCCGGATCGAGAGCGTGGGGACCTTGACTTCTTTTCTTTCACTCCGCCGACCCGACTTCTCAATCTCCCCCACGATGTCAGGAAAATCCTTCGCGTACAGATATCCGCTAACCTCCAGATTGCGCCCGACCACATCCGCGCTCGTGATCACCCCAATCTTGCGCCGCACATCGTGCCGGTCAAACGTTGGAGCATAATCCACCGCCATCCCCAGCAACGAAGCCAACGCCGCCTCTGCAGCCCCTTTCGTCAGCACTACCCGTCGTCCGTTCGACCCCGAAGGCGCCCTCTGCGAGGGCGCATCCACCACCGTCAACACGCCCCGAAACGCCGCCCGGTTCGGATGCCCCTCCACTTCCGGCATCGCCACCGCCATACTCTCCAATGCAATCGTCATGCAATCCTCATTTCTGTCCTGTCATCCTGAGCGAAGCAGACGAGCCGAGAAGGCTCGCCTGCGCAGTCGAAGGATCCCTATACCCTTTCATCACACGAAGCCGGGTGGGATTTTGACTTCCCTAACTCCCCGCGACGAACTCACGGCGTCCCCAACTCCGGCAACCCCCGCATCCGCCTCACCTCATTCACCGTCAGCACTCCGTTCTGCAACAGAATCTGCTGGATCTGCACCTCCTCCAGCGGATCCGTCGTATCCACATCCGCAAACACAAACTCCAGATCGTTCCATCCCAACTTCTTTGCGATCGCATCTCGCGTCAGCGACTCCGCCAGCAATCGCGCCGTCGGCACGATCGCCTGCCGAAACGCCAGGTCATTCAATTCCTCCGCGGTGGAGCGATTCACGTCCCGCTCCACCCCGAGATAAAACGGAGGAAGGTCGAAAGCATCGGCGACAACTCGCAGCAGAAATTCCTGCCACTGCAGTCGTAAGTCTGCATCGGTGCCTCCACCGAACCTCAGTACCTCCGGTTTGCTTTCGGCCGATAGGATGGGCACCTTTCCCGTGCCCTCAATCTCGTCCTGCCACCACCGGATCAGTCGCTCGTGATGCTCCGGCGTCAAATCCTGCAACCACAGTGCATACTGCACGACGGTATTCGACGCCAGCCGCGAGGCGTACCGGTGCGCTCCCATAAAAGAATTGATCGTCTCGAACGCCACTTCCAGCCGCCCCAACCCAAACGGCGTATGGGTTCGCGGATTTAGCCGGATGTAAATCAACTCATCGTCATCCAGCTTGATCTGCGAATTCGCCCCCGATTGATCGTTCACCTGCATGTACCGTTGCGACTGCGGCGACCCATCCCACTCCAGGTTCATCCGAATCGACGCTCCATCCACCGGCCACAACACCAGCGGCAAGGTTTGTGTGGGGATAGCCGCTGGGGGCCCCATAGCTTGCCCTGAGCTTGTCGAAGGGTCTCGCCGCTTTTGCGAGACATGGGACTCTTCTCCCGACCGAGGCAAATCAGTTCGATCCCACTCCGGCCGGAGCTGCACTTCAATCGCACCAAATCCGCCGACAATAATGTCTTCCAGCACCTGCTCCGCCAACGACCGGAACGAATCATCCGGATTCGGCGCATGAAAGTTATCCGTCAGCAGCCGCACCCGCTGCGCCCCAGCCGATATCGCCTCCAGCGCATACCCCTGCCGCGGCTGAATCCTCCACCGCATCCCCGCGATGCGATCCTTAATGCAGTTGATCGCCCGTCGTGCGATCGGTGTCTCCGAAAACCGCCGCAAGTTGTACGGAGTCGGTTTGGGCATCGCATCCGTCAGCGGCCCGTAAGAATTAAAGATCGAAGGCAGCGCCGAAGTCCGCCGCCTCTTCTCGATTTGCACTGAGGAGCTCCCCGAAGACACTCCCGCCACCCGGCGCCAGGCGCCGCGTACCGCCTCTGTAATTTTCATGATTATTTTTTCCTACCCCAACTCACGTAGCGACAGCCGCCTCGGCTGTCCAAAAAGATTGTGTGGCGCGGGCACTCCTGCCCGCGAACTCTATGCATCGATAAGTAATGCGGGTGCCCCATCCCTTGTCGCGTCGTTTGCGACAGGGTGGGGATTTTGACTCTCCCAAACTTCCTCGAAACTCTGCGCTCAGCTTTGCGCTCGTTCCACGCCAACGAGAAAGGATGCGATCCCCACTCAAAAACACTCCGCAGCATGTGAGCCTTCAGTCAACTCACTCTGTCTTATCTAAGTCACGTCATCCTAAGGTAAACGAGGATCTCTGCGCTCGGGCAGCACAGTCACGCCCTCAACTCCGTCCGCGCTACCTCCGCAATCCCACTAATCTCCCCCACCCCCACAATCCGAATCTTCTCCTCCTCCATCGCGCTCAACGCAAACTGCATAACCTCCTGCGTCCGATCCAACCCGTCATCGACCACCGCCGTCAATCGCGGAGTGGCCGCAGTCATCAGTTCCATTGCGGAAGCGATCTTCGGATATCGTGCCGCCAGCAGCACCGCAGCATCAACATTCGCCTTCAACGAAACCGCATGAAACAACTTAATCTCGTTCCCCACTCGATACCCAAAATCAAACTTGAACGGATCCCCTGGCTTCGTGTAGGGAGCCACCGGCACCGAACTCAGAAACTTCGCCACCCCCGCCTGCTCAAATGCATCCCGCATCGCTTCCAAAATACGCCCTCGACCGGTCGGCGCCCTGGCCGGCGAGACTTTGGCCTCATCCACGAAAATCGAGGCCAGTGTTTCGATCTCTGCAGCCGGCGTCGCCGTCACCACCTGCATCGGTGCGGAAAGCTGAATCACATTCGAAAACGAGTCCTCCATCCTTCTTAAGAGCATCGCGCGATCCTTGATTTCTCCAACCTCTGCTCGAATCTCACGCAGCAACGCCTCGATCACTTCCACGTCCGCCTGCGGATCCAGACGTTGCACCCGCTGCCAATCCTTGGCGAAACGAACATCCGCAAGCACCGATCCGTTTGCACCTGCTTCCACCATCAAAACCCCAATATTTACAAACTCCTGCCTGATCGCGTGAGGCACGTACCGCAGTAGAAAGAACTCGAGTTGCAATTGCTCACCCATTAAGAATTGCTTTTCCCCTGTGCGCCTCTGTGTCCTCTGTGATTAAAGTCTTTGCTCTTCGTCAAGCCTGCTCCGCCCACCCCGGAAACGGCCTCCTCGGCGAAATCCGAAACGCCTCAATCAATTCCCGCACCGTTCCCCTTCGTTCAATCAAAGTCCGTGCCAGTTGCTCCAACGCTTCCCACTCCCCTCCGTACCATTCCGGAGGAATCTCTCCCGCCAGCTTCCACACCAACTCCTGTTCCATATTCTCAACCCGCGACAACCAGGGCTCAAACGATCCCCACCCGCGCACGCCCTCATACACTTCATTCCGCGCATAAACTCCGCGCAGCGGATAATCCGGAAATGTCCACTCTCCCGCGTTGAAACAATATCCCTGGTCGATAAATGACGCCGTATACTTCCTTTCCCGAAGCCGCTTCCAAAACGCCGCTTGCCGTCCATTCGCGTTCCCAGTCCATTTATCCAGCACGAGCATCCCAGAAAACGTCTCCAGATTTCTCACCATCCCCAGCATCTCCACCGGAAGATAATCCAACACCTGCCCCTCCAGCGGACTCACCACATACCGCGATCCAAATTGTAGTCCCGCCTGGCACCGAATCGTATTGTGCGCTAGTTGAATACTCAGCTCCGGCGTGTGCTCCACCAGCCACTCGTCCACCTCCACAACTTCCGTCACCGGAACGGGAAGCCCCGCTCGCTCTGCTAACCGCGTAGCCAGCATCTCATTCGCCAGCACCCGCAAATGCTGCGGATTATTCCGAAACTTCACCACATAAAAGTTTCCATCCGAGCAGCGCATCAAATGCCCCTGCGCCCCGCCCCGCATCCGCCGCACGTGTTGTACCGCCTCTACCAAATCATCCTACGTAGGGACAGCCGTCTCGGCTGTCCGTCAAGTGCAGCTCGACACTCTCTCCGTTCACAAAGCCCGCCATCTTACCCCAACCTCGCTGTTTTTCGCTGTGACGTATGAACATCCAATAGTGATATTTCAAGGCTGGTTGGAAATGCGCCGTCAATCCCGCCTATCATGTCGCCTGGCAATGCTTTTTGGTAAGAAGTCAGAGAACCGCGATCACGCAGTTGCGCGGTTGTTATTACACTATAATTTTTCGGGATTCACAGATCGTTGCGCGTGAAACCAGCGCTGGACATTCCGCGCTCGGCTTTCGGAATCATTAAATCCGGGCCTCGAAGAACTTACTTATGCGCTACGGCGCTCCGCATGAATAGTGTCGCGGTCTCGATTTAGGGCTTTGCTCCGAGTACGGTGGAACTCGGCAAACGACATCTTCGCCGCCGTTTCCTTAACGCCGCCCTTCGGCGGAGGCTCAGGCGAAAAGCCCTTCAGACCGAACCCCAACGCTCCAACCAATCCAAAAAATATAGCCAATATCCCCAGTACACTCGAATATTCCATTTCATCTCCTACGCTCTAGCCATGCGCCCACGAAGAATGCACCAATACTAAGAAGCAGTGTAAGAGCCAGCCCTTTCGACTTGATCCCCTTCGGTATCAGAAAATCCAAAGGTACAAAAATCAGGACCAACACTGCTGCTTCTCGGAGATACTCTCCCAACATCTCCCAAATCTGCTTAGGTTTGGGAGCGAACTTTTCTAACGCCGCCGTGATGTCGACTACTGCTGGCCGAACTATTTGTTCATCAAGGTACCGGGCGAAACTGTCCAGCACCTCAACAGCTTCATCTTCGGTCATTACAGGCGCTGCCTCTAGCGAATCCAACGTGCCCAAAGTACCTTGCACTTCTACACCAACGTAATTCAGACCGCTATAGGAATCTCGTGCCTGTTCGGATTCCCGTACAGGCTAACACGCATTTCAGATGCCATTTGGCCATTTTCGGATGTTTTCCTTTGTGATCGAGCGCTCCGCCGCAAATGCCTTTCTCAAAAGCCGATAATGGAACACCCAGAACTGACACCGGAAACCCAACCTACCCCACCACCAAACTCCCCACCTCCACCGTCCTCTTCCGCCCCACCCGCCCCGCATCCTCTCGCCGCACCGCCAGCGCAATCGCCATCGCCATCACGCAATCGTCATGCGCTCCCTCGGCGGCCGCTCCATGTCCATCGGCATGCCGCACAAATGTCCTAAGCTCTCCTAACAATCGCGGACTATGAAACAACTCCGGTTTCTCGATCAGCACTGCCGCCAGGTTCTCGATCATCGCCGGCCGCGTCACCACCGACGTCAGCCATCCCTCCTGCCCGCCCTGATGAAAAATGTTCTCGTAATGCAAATCCTTCAAATGCGCCAGCACGCCGTATCCATGATTATTCCGTTCCACCGCCACCAGCGCATTTCCATACTCGTGACCGAGCGCCACCACTCGCCGCGCCAGTTCAAACGGAGGAAAATGCCCACGCAACTCCGCACATTGCAGCCCGATCATTCGGTCAATCACCTGCACGCACCCGTAGTCCCCCTCCGACCCGCCGCCCGACGTGTCCACTCCAATGATGTACTGTCGCTGCCCCCCCAGACTCGGCGGAAGCCACACCAACATCCTTCCATTATCCTTGGACTCGAACGGTGGCGACGCTCGCCCCGCGGCCGCGTCAACTGCCTCCATATCAAACACGCATTCTCCCGATGCCAAAAAACAAGACACTGCGTCTTCCGCATACTCCTGGCCCGCCAGTCCCCGCAGAACCTGCCACCGCGCCCGCCGCCACGCGATCTGTTCATTACTCAGCCCATGCCGCTTCATCAATTCTTTTTCTTCATCGGTAAACGGAAGCCCGACTTTTTTTCGGAAAATCCTCTTTATAAGACGGCTCATACCACCAGGGAAAAAAGTGTTGCGTGTATCCCGTCTCCGCCGCCTTTTGCCATTCCTCGTAAAACAATCCCGCCGCCCCATTCGCCGTCGACTCCAGCACAATCTCTCCGTCTGGCACCACCGCCGCCCGCAACGACGCCAGCGTTTCCCCGCCGCCACGCGGCCAGCGGGAGACCTCCGAGCAATGTAAATTGTGGATGGTCATCCCGCGGCCCGCATTGTCATCCGCCGTTTCCACCCGGTACTCGCTGTCGAGTTTTGGAAACACAATCTGGCGGACGTTTGAGCGCGACTTCACCAGCGCTCCTCGATGCACCCGATTGTTGGGCAGTTTTTCCCAAAATCGATGCACGATGTTAAAAATCGCCTGTGCCGATTCCTCACTGTGCGCCACCTGCACGGTCAACGTCCCCGGCCGCGTAATCGTCTGCATGAAATACCGCGCCGCAATATAAGTCGTGATCCCCACTTGCCGTGCCTTCAACACAATGTTCCGCTTGCTGCATCGTCGCGAATACTCCTGCTGCGCCCGGTTCAACTTCAGATATCTCAATCCGCCCTTCTTGATGCGAATCTTCAGCATCTTCCGGATCAGCAGATCCCGTATCGTCTGCTCCTTCGACCAATGATCCAGAAACGGCCCGAATTGTTCCACCAACTGAAGATCAGTCCACACAATGCCATCCCTCAATTAATCCGGGTGCCTCACCCTTGTCGCGTCATTTGCGACAGGGGTGGGGTTTTGACTTTCCCCGCACCGCCTCGGGTACCCCAGGTCTCGCCGATTTTGCGAGACCTGGGAATCTCGTATATCCGACTCCGCCACTCTTGCCAGAAAACTTGGCACAGGACGTGAAGTATTCCTACTTCAACAATCCCGCCGTAGCCCACCGCGCAATCTTCCCGTGCATATGAATCTGAAGTCCCCCCGTCGCCCGGTCCAGTCCCGCATTCCCCGTCTTCGCAGTTAACGTCGCATTAAACGAAGAGACAAATTCCCTCGCCGTCAACGGCATTTGAGGCTGCCCCATCCTGGCCGCGTTCTTTGCGGCTACGGTGGGAGTCTCAGCCTTCCCACTCACCAGCGGCACGATCGCCGCCAGCGATTGCACCTCCGACAGCACGATCCCCACCACGGCCGTCACCTTAGCCTGCGTCGCCGCATCCTGAATGTGCAGCGCCGGCAACAATCCTTGCAGACTAGCCTGCACCGCTCCTATCGCCGCCTGAATCTGATTGAGAATTCCCGGCTGCGCCGTCGCATCCGCTTTCTGATACGCCGCAATCAGCGACTGCACCAGCTGCAGATCCGCTCCCGCCTGCGTCCCCGCTTTCTGAATCGTTTCTAAATCTGCCGCTGAAACACTCTTCCCTTGCAGCGCCGCCACCAGCGTAATAATATTTGCCGCTGCCGGAATCAGCGCCGCCACAATCTGCTCTGCCTCTCCAATCCACGCCGTCGAACATCCGCCCAGGGTAATCGTCAGGCACAACACCAGCGCCAAAGCCACTTTCACCAAAGTAAAGTTATTCTTCATATCGATTCCTCCATGTAATTTTTCGATCGTTCTCTTAACTCGCAAATACACTCCAGCGCCGTGACCGAAATTCAGTCACCGCCGGGACAAGCCTGAATTATTTTGGGATCGCCCTGCCGCTAAGAACTGCTAACTCTAGAGTCGTTTGTCTTGATAGGGCGCGGCTTGTAGCCGCGCCGTAAATCAAGAAAATGAATGACGGCTTTAGCCGCTGAGGGAGCCTAAGGCGCCAACCTCACGATGAACACATCTCCCCGCCCGTTGCCCGAACCTTGGCACGTATAAACCACGCCATTGGAATCCGTAACCGCGTTTCCTGCGCTTCCGGAGTTGCATACAAACCAGGTTGGCGGTGTCGCCGAGCTCGTCCCCCCAACCGTGATTTTGTATACCCCATAATTAGTTCCACCGCCGCCCGGCGCGCTGAACGGATTCACGTACTGCCCCGTGCTGTAGACCGCGCCTCCAACCCACGGGGCCCCGCACAGAGAGGAACTTCCGCCCGCAATACTGCCCAGCGTGCAATTCCAATCCGACGAGAAAGCCAAAAACTTCCCATCCGTCGATTCCTGGCTGATGGCAAACTGCACATCCAAGAAAGCGTTGCTTCCTGTATTGAATTCGTGCGTGAAACGCCAGGGCGCGTTTTGTCCCACCGGACTGGCGCCGCTGGCCCATCTCGGAGACGTGGGCACGCAGATCACTTCTCCTTGAAAAGGAGCGTAGGGAACCGGAGACAACGTTTCATAGTTGAAAATACTTCCGCAAACCGGAGAAGCGTCGGCGCCTCCCGGATTGTATGCAGCACTAAGATGCGAATCATAGGCATTCGCAAATTCACACGGAGGATTCGTATAAGTGATCCCCACCGCATACGCTCTACTATCACATGGTGTTGGCTGCCAACTGATCAGCGTATCCCCCAACGTATACGGATTCGCCGACTGGTAGACATCGAGATAAGCTCCGGTGGCATATCCAAATGTGCCAACCGGACAAGCCGATCCTCCAATGCTGTTGTCCAGGCAGCCTTGGCCATTGTCAAACAGACGACCATTGCCCATGGCGTAATGGTTGAGTCCCGCGCGGTACATGTTGATCCCGGACGACCCGGACGAGAGCAGATTGACGGCAAATACATCTCCACGGCAGTTGCCGCTGGAGCCAGTTGTGCAGGTAGCCGAACCAGTCGTTGATCCTAGAGTGGATTGCCAGTCGGAAGTAAACAAAAACCACCGCCCGGTCTGCGACATGGCACCGATCGCCTCATCGGTGGTGAAGTCCGGATTCGCCGCGGTATTTTCGGTCGAAGCAAATCTCCATGGATTCCAAGCTCCATAGGTCGGGGTAAAGCAAAGAATCTCATTGGACCACGCCTTCGTGGTCCCCCCCGCAACAAAGGTAGAACCGCAAAATGGCCATGAATCGTTGAGCTCATTCCAGCCGAAGTGCATGTCTAGGCCAGACTGAATCCCGCCACTTGGCAGAGCATAGGTGAGACCGGTTGGAGTCGGACACGTCCCAATCGTGCAGATGTTAATAAATTTTGGGATACCGTTCCCTGGATTGTTAACCCACTGAAGCAGTCCCTGTGTGTCGTGCCCTCCGCATTCCGCTGGCGAGATTTCACACAGAGAGAACAGGCTTCCGGTCAAAAAGGAGGCGGCGTAGTTCCACTCGAAATACGAACTGCCGGAGCAATTCGACGCCGAGGTCCAATCCAACCACCCCTGCGACCCTCCAACCTTGCCGAGTTTGGCGTTGTGAAGATAAGCAGAGCACGGCGTTCCAGAAATCGCTCCCGTGGGTCCCCAATCTCCCGCCACTGCGTCAGTGACAGTGTTGAGCACGCGCACGCCAGAACCGACTCGATACACCGCAACATATTGCGCTCCTTGATCGCCCTGGGTTCCCGTGCCGATGTTCGTCCACGTACATGTTCCATCCGAGGTAGTCCCCGCCACCGTTTGATTCCACGGATTCGGCTCGGTTGATCCGCTCGTGCAGTTCGAGGAAATCTGGTAGAGATAAGAACCGGAGTTATGTAAGCTGGGAAAAATGATCGAGGCGGAGATAACTCCGGTCACATAGCCGCTCGCGCTATAAGCGTTGCTGGCGGTCCAATCCGGGCCGCCGCCGAAACCAACCGCGAAGTCAGAATCGCCCTGCGTAAGACTTCCAGTCGTGGAATAGCTCACGCGAAATCCCGATCCCAAACCATTCGCGGAACTGGTGAAGTTGTAAACGGTCGTCGGGCTAGGCGGCGTACAGGTCGCGCAATTGCCGGCGAAGTTGTAGGACTCGATGGTGGACCCGCTCAAAACGTAGAGCAGATTATTCCTCGCTGGACAAACTCGGCTCCAGCCGATCACTGCTGCCCCGGTCACGAAACCATTCGTTGAGCTCAAGGTCGTGCTATACATCCGCGGGTTCGAGGAGAAATTAAAATTCAGTGGATAGGACCAGCCTCCCGTGTTCGAGACCACGATCATCGAATCGTCGCAACTGAAGAGATTCTCTTCGCCTGAGCCCGAGGCCGTGGTGTTGATAGTGTAGTACTGATTTGTCGGCTGGTTCGTGCTGGAATCCGTAATCCGATAAATGGTGGTACCAAAATTCGGGTCGGTAAAACTGGTTCCGGCACCCGTTAAATTCCCGCAGGCATTCAGCGATCCTGTGCAGGGGTTGGGGCCAACCTGCGGGGGAACCGATGGCAACGTAACAGCATTCAGATCCGTACGCGCGCAGTAATTGGGCGGCCCGCAAGAAGCGAAGCTGGCAAACGGATTCCAGACGTAGTTGTTGCCGGTGTCGCATCCATTCGATCCAATAAGGTTCGCCTGCACCCCGATCGAGACGTAGGTCATCGCGTAGCTGCCGCGGTTGTCCCGGGTAAAGAAGCCGCACCCTCCGCTGGTCAGCGCCGGATAAGAGCCCGCCGGATTCATGGCAAACGTTCCGCCCGAGCAGTTGTAGCCCGTCCCTCCACTACAGGTGGTTACCGACTGCCATCCAGTCGTGGTGTTTAAGGTCACATACTCATTCAGGGCGGAGCTGTAACAGATCTCCCAGTTCCCCGAGCCCTGCGTGCCATTGATATTGGAGTAGCTCGCGTTGTAACCGTACACATTGGTTGAGGTCGTTTGACAGAACCGTGTCCCGTCATAAGACACGCCAGCGAAGCTTTCGTAAGCCGGACCAATCGCGACTCCGGTATTAGTCCAGGTCAATGACCCATCCGCAACGGTAGTCATTAAATCAGGATGGCCGGTGGCCGCCGGAATGAAAGCCGGCACAGAAGACCCCGAGGTACCGCTGGCGCTCGTCAGTTGATAGGTGAAAACCGGAGGCCCTCCCAGACTTTCCCACGCCGCCGTGCCATCAGAATAGGCACCCCACGAAGTTGTATGGCACGGGCTACCCGCCGTGCTCCAGATCGGCTCCGAAGAGCTCGTCGTTCCCGCAGTCACCAACTTAAACGAGCAGCCCACGGGATTGTTCAGCACTGGAAGAATAATGTCGCCCGCCGCATAAAACGCGTAACTTGCCTGCCAGTCCGGAGCCTGCGACTGAATAAAATTCACATCGTCCAGATACTCCGTCGCCGTCCCACCGCTCCCGTTAAGGTCGATCTGAAATTGAATCCCGGAAGTCTCCGCCCACCCGCTCGGCAAAGGTCCCGCCGGTTCCGTGAGATTAATTTGGTGCACCGTTCCGTCGATCGTCAGACTGTCGTAATGCATGCACGGCCAACCGGCTGTGCAGGACACGTCTCCAGCCACGCGATGCACGTTCCAAGTGAGGTGATGCCAGGTCCCCGTCGACAGACTACAGGCCAGCGATGTTGGCACCCAAGTCCCCAGATACTGATTAAAAATATCCCACACCCCGCCAATCACGCATTGCGTGCCGAACATGAACTCCGTACCTGTCCCCCCGATATAAATAAACTGGAACATATCGTACTCGAGTTCCCCCACATTGCTTTCCGAAGGAACATAGACTTCGTAGTCTCCGGTAAATTGCGTGGCCTTGTCATCCGCTCCAGGCTTGTTGATGAAAAGCGCATTGGAATTGGCCGTGCCCGTGATGCTGATTTGCATCGCCTCCCCATCCAACGAAGGCGTCGAATTGTTGACAGTCTGCGTTCCGGCAGGCGTTCCCGACCCTCCCGGATTACACGACGGCAACACGCAAATCGACCAGTTAGTAAGACTGTCATCCAGACTGCTGGTCGTATTTACTTCGCTATAAGTAACATACTGCCCGCTGGTATAACTATGGCTCGGCTGCCATGCCGCCACCAACGACCCCATCGGAAGTCCGTATTGAAAATCAACCTCCGGGGCGCCGGTAATTCCCACGCCCCCACCTACACCGACCGTGAATGTCCCTGTAGACGAGTTGATCGTGTAGGGCGTGACTTGCGTGCTATTAGTGGCTCCATGATAGATAGCAGTGTTCGTCCAGTCGAAGTATCCGGAGCCGAAATTAAAGCTGGAACTGCTCGATCCAGGATTTGATTGATTCAAATTCGCAGCGATCGCCGGGCTGCAGACCAGCGTCGTAGGATTGAAGGGAACAATCCAGTTGTCTCCTTGATTGTCGTTCACGTGCAGCAGCGTGTCATTCGCATTAAACAGCGGTGCGGCATCGCCAGAACCTTGGAGCCCCGCTGATTTGCTTGCATTCGGCGAGGTTCCAGAGGCCGCCGTCGCCCCGTCCGTGCACCGCACTACGGGGCTCGGAGTTCCGCTCGGAAAAGACGTGTCATAAAAAACCGACCCGTTCTTCGTCAGTCCTCCCATATTCGGGACCGCAGGCCAATCTACAATGCCCGTACCGGTATATGCACAGTAGTTAGGAGGCTCGCACGGACTCGACACTTCACCTATCGTGAAGTGCGAACTTGTCGGCGGAGTCGCTCCATAGATCGAGTACCCCGCAAACACATGCGCTCCAATCTCCCACCCACTCCCGTAGCTGTTCTGATTCATCCCATTAATGTCGATCTGATATGCCGTCCCCAGATTTTCTCCCGCATCCACCACCGGAGACTTCGCCGTCGGTCGAAAGTCAACCACCATGCTCGAAGCCGGCGACTTGTAATAGAAACTCCCGTCCGTTCCAGCCTCAAGCGTTCCGCTCGTCAGCCAGTTCACCAGTCCCGTGTTCGTCTTGATCGTCGCCCCGCTGTTCTGCAGATCCTGCATCAGATTCGTGATCTCACTCCCACCCACCGGATCGTTATTCACCAGTTCATTCAAATGCCAGAAAATGCCCCACGGTACGCCCCACAGCATCTGTTTCCACACCAGCGCCTGCACCTTCTGATTCAACGCCGCCGGCGCGATCCCCATCCATGTCGGATTCACTCCAAAGCTGGTCACATTCTGTACATCGAACCCGCTTGCATACGTGTCCTTCACACCCAGATCTTCCTTGAGCGCCCCACGCGCGCCGCCATAAGGCACGCCCGCCGTAATCCCCTGCATCGTCGGCGTCTCATATCCGCCGGGATAAACATACACCGGAGTCACCGGCAGTCCCGTCAGGTTTGTCGTCATCCACTGCCGCGACAACGTGATTTCATCCGACGTGAGTCGCGTCGCATCCAACTGCATGTGATACACCGCGCTCTTCACGTCCTGCGGACTCACATCCGCCAAATCCTGCGCCAATAGCGCCGACTCCGTGTTATACGAACATCCAGTCCCATATGGCCCCTGGCACACAGTAATCTCCGTAGCCGTGAACTTTCCGGTTGCCAGCAGCGCTAGCCGTAACGCCTTGATTGTTCCCTGCGCCTGACCTTGCGCCAGGTTATAACTCACGCTGTCTACCGCTCCTGTTACGCGTAATGGTCAGCGTCTTCCCACTAATGCTCATCGACGCTGCCGTTCCCGTTCCGGTGTACTGAATTTCCAGCGCATCGGTATTTGTATAATACGTATGCGACATCGAATGCGACGTCACATCCCGCCCCGCATTCACCCATCCCTGAAATTCCGACACCAGCGTCTGCGCCAGCGGATACCCCACCGTAATCGCCGCTCCCACCGGTACTCCCAACCCATCCGCAATCGGCAGCACCGTATTCGCGTAATACGTATCCGCTCCGGCCGTCATTCCCGCATCGTCCACCGTCAACGTCACCTGCGCCGGATACCTCTGCCACGCCTGCACCGCCGGCGCGGTGTCCTGAGCAACATTACCCGCTCCCGCCACCGGACCCGTCCCGCTCGTCCACTCCACATCCGTCGATCCCGCCACCGCCAAACTTGACGCATAAAAATGACAGTATGAATAAGTTACAGCTGCGGTATTGTCGACCAGCGCCCCGTCGCGATTCCCATATGCCTTGTCATTCACCATCGTGATCGCGGTCGCCGCTCCATCAAAGCGGAATCCGTCGTAATTCATATGCGCTTCCGAGTTGTAGATCTTGATATCCCCCGGCCCCGGCGCGCTCTCGTTCACATAAAATCCCAGCGGTTGCGTCCCTTGCGGGATCATGGAGTCGACTTCCATATTCGCGAAGACCAGATGATCGCTCGCCCCCTGCACATACACGCCATATTGATCGAACCAGTCCACCAGCAAATGCTGAAATGTAAGCCATGACTTTCCATTGACGTTGATCACCGGCGTATTACTCAACGCCATCGGCACAATCGGCCCGCTATAGTAGTTAGCTGGAGTGCCCACTGAGAAAACATAAATAAATCCGTTCGCCAGATAAAAATCCCACTGCGCCGTAAGATTCGACGTCGATGCAGCCACCTTCTGTCCCCACACCGATCCGAACAAACAAAAATTAACCGTAGAAAAAGTCGCAGGCACCGCCGCCTTCCACGCATTCCCTGTCACCAGCACCCACGGCGACGAAGGCACCGCGTAGTATCCGGTCAAATTCGGTGGCGCCCCCATCCCATAGGCGTCAAACGTAATCGGATTTCCTGCAGCCCCCGAAGAACCCGGCGTCAAACTCTCATTCCAAACATCTCCCCGACGAAACAAAATCGAATCTCCCGGCAAGAAGGCCTGCGCATTCACCTTAGCCACCGTTTGCCAGGCCGCACCCGACGAAGTCCCCGCATTCGAATCGCTCCCCGCGCTCGAACTCACGTAGTAAGTAGTCGCCGACGCCGAACTCAACAAACACGCGAAGACGCCACACATCAACATTGTGTTCCTGACTAGCCTTGTCATCCTGAACAGCCCTGTCATTCTGAGCGGACCTGTCATCCTGAGCGGAGCGGGACGATTCGCAAAGCGAATCGCCCCGCGCCGTCGAAGGATTCCTTCCCTGTCTGACCGACCAACGCCTCTGATAGGAATTTCCACCACGCCATCTCCTGACTCATCCAGCCCGCCAACAAAAAAGCCACCAGCATCGCCGATGGCCTCTGTAAACCTCTGTGTCCTCTGTGGTTAAAGCTCTTAAAACTCGCCCGCCTGCACCAAAATCCGCTCACACCCCTTCCGATACTTCACTCGCGCACTCGCGCACTTCGGCGGATCGATCCGCTCATCACAATGCAACAACGTAATCTCCGAAGCGCAATCGAGGGGGATCGCAAGATTCGGCAGCGACGACCGCACCGCCCGCCGCCCGCATCCCAACCCACAAAACAAAACCGCCAGAAACAAAATCAATTTATGCCCCATAACTTCCTCGCCAAAATAAACTCCAAGAAAAGTCCACAAGGGTGCCCCATTTCTCGCAGCCTCTGCGAGAAGTGGGAGTCTCCACTCTAGTGCCAATAAAAAAGCCACCAGCTCTAGCCAGTGGCCACGAATCCACCCACATCTCTTTATATGGGGACAGCCGCCCCCGGCTGTCCTTCGAGCGCAGCTCGATCTTCAGCCCGCAAGCTAAGCTCCCTCACTGCAACTGTCTCACCGCAATCCGCACCGCATAAGTCCCGGTCCCCGTCGTGCAACCCGTATACGAAGTCGAATAAGTAATGTTGGCGCTCCCTGCGGACCACAGCGTCAAAGTTCCACTCCCGAAATTCGTAGCGTTCCCCAACGGCAACGAATTCCCTCCCGAAACCCCCGCTCCACTCAACGGTACTTGCAAAGTCTTCGCGCCCACCTCATCCGTCCAGCCGATCGTCACCGCCGTGGCCGCGCTCCCCGCCGTAGTGCAAGCCAATGTCGAGTCGAGATAGTAATTCACCACATACTGCCCCGCCCCACACGTCGCGCTCGCGCACAATGCCGTAGACGCAACCGCCGCCGTCAACCCAGTCGACGATGCCGTCCCATACACCGGCGCCAGCCCCGTGCCCGCCGTAGTCTTCCCGTTGTAAGTCGTCGCCGTACCGCTCATCACCAAATTTCGCCCCAGGTAAAAGTCTCTTACCCGCAGCGACGACGTTCCAATATCCCGCGTATTGTCGTTGAACGGTTTGAACGCCGTATTTGTATCCACTGCCCACTTGCACGAATTATTTACTCCGAAGCAAAGCCCGCGCTGCGATCCCCCTCCAGATCCCTGCTGGGTCTGCAATTCGTAATACGTGTCCCCCGGAACATACGCCAGCGACGCCCGCTCGTAACTCGTCGCACTCGTATAAGTCCCATACACGTTGAAGGTCTGCACGTTTGGCCCGTTGTACTGCTCCACCGTATTCGCGTTCGTCACGTAAACCGGCGCTGCTCCCAGCCCATTCGTATTCGTCCAGTATGCGAATTGCGAAACCGCCCCGCTCCCCCCAATCGTCCCGGTCCCCGGTGGGCACCCCACCGTCGTAATCGTCAGATTCCCCGTACCATCCGTGCACAGCGGCTGTCCCGTCCCAGTCACCGTCCCCGCCGTCATTAAGTTCGCCGACGGCGTCCCAATCGCACTCGTAAGCGCCGTCCCGTTCAAAGTCAGACTCGGCGTAACCACTCCCGTGCCAAAATATCCATTCCGCACTCGAAACGCCGTCGCTCCCAAGTCGTACGAGTTGTCGACGAACGGTTTCAAGAAGTCATTCTGATCAATCCCCCACCGCGCTGCACCATTCACCCAAAAAGCCAATCCGCGTTTCGTCCCCGTCCCCAACCCCTGCGCATCGATCTTGAAATAATTCGTATTCACCGTGTCGTAGCCTAGGAACATCCTCTCGTAGTCGCTCGCATCGCTCCGCGTCCCGTAAACGTTCAGTCCCTGCGGAGTCGTCCCGTTGTACTCTCCTAGATCATTGGCATCTTCCTGCCACAAATTCGAAAAGTAAGAACTCGTCGCGGTCGTCGCCACTTTTACCGGCGTCCCACCATTCGCCGAGATATAGAAATTCCCATCATTGGAGATCCCTAAAGCCGAAGTCCCCGCCCCCGCCGCCGCCATCGCCGTTCCCGGAACCGGCGAACTCACCATCCACGGCCCCGCAACTTGCAGTTGTCCATTCACTGTCAGGTTTCCGTTCACCACTGCCGAACTCCCGCTTCCAGGATTCACAGTGACATTCGTCGCGGCTGAGATGTCCGTCGTCCCTCCGTGCGCCGTGGCAAACGGAATAATTCCACCGGCCGTCTCATCCCGAATCCACAGCGATTGATCGCCGCCTGATCCCACGGCATAGATTTGCCAACGATTAGTACTGCCGTAATCAAGAATCGCAAGTCCGCAATCCTGATAGGCCGTCGCTCCGCACTGGAGCTGAAAGAATCCACCGCTATTCACCGGGTCATTCAGCGAGAACGACTGCGAGATGAGCTGGTCATTGATCGTCCACCATCGCGGCACGCCCCAGCTGTAGTCGAAACTCATGTCGCCGCCCGTAACGAAGTTCGCCGAAGTCATCTTCGACGGCGGCTGATCGGCTTCCCAGTAAGGTGTGATCCATGTATTCGCAACCGCGGTCGTACTGCTAAAGAAAGGTCCGTGCGAAATTCCGCCGCCATAGCTGGTCAGCGCATTCGTCACCGCCGTAATGCAGTTCGCGGCCAGCTGCACCGTGTATTCGTTAAGCACCGAGGAGATCGTCGTAGTCAGCAGCCCACCGGAACTCCCAGCTCCCGCAACGTTGATCGCAGCTCCGGCCTGCGTATCCTTGCCGAACTGCGCGGACTGTGACGTAACTATAGCCTGTCCCGCCGGGCACGAAGCATCTCCCACTGTGCGAGTGGCATTGGCAAACATGTGCGTGGAACTATCCACACTGATCGTGCCCGAACTTTCACCGGCCACACTTGCGGCTACCCGAGAAAACGAAAAGTTGGTTGTACTGGTAAACCCAGTAACGTAATAGACGCCGTTGTAGTTGACCGTTCCCGCGATAACGATCCAGATGCCCTTCTGAATTCCCGGAACCGCACTCGCCGTCACAACGCTGCACGTAAACGAGGAAGCCGAGCAACTGATGCTCGATAGGTTGGAACTCGCTCCTGCCGCAATGCCCGCGTCGCGCCCGTTCGCCGTCGTGAAGGAACTGATGTGCGTATTCCCCAGGTTGGCATCATCCTCAATTCCCCAACCGCCCGCGTTGTAAGCCATGAATCGAGTTTCCACGCCCGCGCTCGAATCGCCGCCGTGAATATAAAGGTTGTCATGCCAGTTGCCGTCGCCTTGCCCGCCCTTTACTTCCCATGAATCCGGCTGGCCGGTAAATCCGTTGATGACAACATTCGTCCCGTCAATATGAATCCCGTCGCGCGGATTGCAGTTCGCCTCCACCCGCTCAATCGTCGGCTCCCCGCCATAAACTAGAACCCCATCCGCAGCGCCCGTGAACGGATAAACCAGCGCATTGCCCGAACTGTAGCAAGCCGCCCCGCCGTTCGGCCAAGGCTTCCCTCCGCCAATTTCTTCAATGTCCCGTAGCGCGCACCCCATACACGACGGGTCGATCTGGAACCCCGTCACTCCGGCGGCAAATAGGAATACTGGAGCTCCCTGCCACATTTCATTCGCATTGCCTTCAATGACTGTTCCGTTGTATTTCAAGTGAAAAGTGCAACTCGAATAATAGTCGACGGTTGAATACGAGTCCCCGCCCTGCGTAGACGCGGCAACTTTCCTGACCAGCAACCGCTTCCCCGGATTCGCGTCAATGAACGCTTGAAAACTCGCGCAGTTGTCCGTCGTTCCATCCGCAACCACCGCTGGATAGTCCGCCACGTCTGCAATAGCTTTCGTCTGATAAATGCCCGGTTGTCCGACTCCGTTCGAAACCAGTGCCGAGCCGTCCGCCACGCCCGTCGCGCCGATGCAAGCACCCCAAGTCCCATTCCCCAGCAAACAACTTCCCGCGGTTGCGCTGCCCGTTCCCAATTCGCTCGCCGGTACCAGTCCGGAAATCAAATCCGCCTTCACCGACACTCCCTGATCCACATATTGCTTGGTCGCGGCCTGCAGCGCCGACGAAGGATTCGCCGGGAGATTTATTGGCCCCGTCATCGTGCCGCCTGCGGTCGGTAAGAAAATTCCCCCTCCCAGGTTCGATACCGACTGATCCACATAGCGCCTTATTCGCAACCTGCCCCGTGCTCGTCGGAGCCGGAACGTTCGGCGCCGCCGAGAATGTCTTGGCCCCACTGATCGTTTCCGTTCCACTCAGATGCACCACGGCACTGTCATTCGCCTTCGTCGCCAGCTCCGAATTCACGTACTGCATCGACACTGGTTGACCCGCCACGCCCGACCCGGGTGTCGTCCGCACCGTCGCCAGGTTCGCCGGAGAAGTTGTTGGCACCATCCAGTACTCCGTCCTCACTTCGCCCGGCCCCAGCTGATAGACCACCGTGTAATACACCTCAGCCGGACTCGCTCCCACATTCGGCACCAGCGCTACGCTCAGCGTCCCATTCGCACCCAGCGTCGTAGTCGTCGTGCCCCCAGCCACCGCCGCTCCGCTTGCGGTCAGAAACGCCGGCCACGTAATGATCAGGCTTCCCTGCGCAGTGCTCCCGTCCGCCAGATAAACTGTATCCGCGATCGTGGTCGTCGCCGGTCCACTCTGCGGGGCAGGCGCCGCTCCCGAAGCCGTCAGCCCAAACCCGGCAACCATCGCCACGGCCATCCACCAATAAAAAAGCCGCCCACTAGGGCGGCGACCCGCGTCAAACATCGTCTCCTCCATCCACCTAGCCTCGGACGCATTCGCCCGGGCCCTCTTCTTCGAACTCAATTAGAACTTCTCAACTTCTAACTCAATTAGACTTCTCAACCCCTTGTCATCCCCACCGAAGCAGTGGAGAGCCTGCCCTGAGCGAAGTCGAAGGGGATCTGCTGTTCTCGGTAGCCAAGCAGTCCCTATCTAATCTGCCCAACGTCCTTACTGCCCCAGAAATTCCTCGACGCTCCGCACATACACATCGGCAAAATCCGCTACCGGACGCTCTCTTTCAATCAGTTCCATCGCATTATGCAGGCTCCATCCCATCGAGCCCAAAAGAGCCAGCGCCATCATCGGCGCCCGGTGTACTCCAGCCGCACAATGGATCAACACCTTCGCATTCGATCCGGCCAGCGCCGCCTGCGCAAAATTCACGCCCCGCTCAAACAGGGCCGCCGGCTTCTCCTCGAAATCGTCGTCCGTCGGATTCCACAGCACCTCGATGCCGTGCATCGCGGCCAGCGGCGTGTCATCAAACTCGATCTGCATGTCGATGATGTGCGTGATTCCCGCCTCCGCCACCTTCGCCATGTTATCCGCCGTCCAAATCCCGCCTCCGACCGCGATCCGATCGGTCAACCATGTAATATCCATCCCCGTCCTGTATCGCCTCTCGCGGGTGCCGCCCGTCTGGGTGCCCCATTTCTCGCGTCCTTTGCGAGAAGTGGGGACTTTCGTCCGCGGCCCCACCCAAACCGCCACCGCCGATTCTCGTCGCACCGTTCCGCCCTCATTCTACGGTATCGTTCACACTCATCAGAGAAACGTCAGTACTCGCGCCGCTCTTCCCCCAGCCTGTGGCCGGGTACCCCATCCTAGCCGCGTCCTTGGCGGCTAGGGTGCCGACTTTCATCGGTCCATTCCAAACGCTTACCGCGCTTCCTCGCCGCCATCGGCCAGCCCACTCAGAGAAGCATCCTGACTCTTTTCCTCGTCCGTCGCGTCCTCTGAACTCTTCTGCTCTATGCTTTGCTTGTTCGATTCCTTCTCGCCCGCGTCTTTCCCCGAGGCCGGGGTCGGTTTCGCCGGTCTCACCGGTTCATCCTCTTCATCGCGCCCCACCGGTTCCGTCGGAAGGTCCAATCGATTCAGCAAAGTCCTCGCCAGGCAATCTTCGTCCTCAGTGGCATGGCTTCCATCCGTCGACGCCGGATAAATTGCCGCCATCTCGAACAGATACTTCACCGTGGCCAGTTGTCCCTTCTCTCCCTCATCAATGACTGCCTTCGTCATCTTGTTGGCATGCGATTCCACCATTCGAGAGATGCCCTTTCGCACCTCCGCCGGATTCAACTCTTTCTTGCGCTTTGTCCCATTGCTCTTCTTCGCTTTCGTGTTCGCCGTCTTACTCTTCGCCTTTTTCTTGGTCATTGCCCCATACCCAAATCTCCTTGAACCACATCCTCGCCAAAAGCAAAGGGCGCGCTCTCAAAGCGCGCCCTTCACAGAGAGTTTATTTTTCCAACTCTCTATTTCCAGAATATCAAATTGCTAAGGGGTAACCGGCAAAATTTTAAACTTTATATTTCCCATCGTCGCAATCACTTGCGTCGATTCGATCCCTTTTACCCCCTTGACAACATTTTTTCCGAATCGACTTCTCTTGTCATTCCGACCCCCGAGCGAACGCGAGGGGCGGAGGAATCTGCTTTTCCTCGCCGCCTAATCAACGGTTTCAGGAACGGCATGGCTTCAGCTGCGCCGCTCAAAGCCGCAAGTGATGCGGCCTTTGGCGCCTGAGCCTCTCTCCCAAAAAAGAAAGGCGCGCCCTGAACGACGCGCCTTCCACCATAAATTTCTTTTTTCTAACTCTCTATTTCCAGAATATCAAATCGCCAAGGGGTAACCGGCAAAATTTTAAACTTTATATTTGCCCTCCTCACAATCACTTGAAGGGATTTGATCGTTTTTCCCCTCTTGACAAGAATTTTGTCGCGTCGAGACCATCCGCTTCATCAATCCCACATCGATCAGAATCTCCGTCAACACATCCAACACCACCGGCATATAGTTCCGCACCGTCCTCTCCGTGCAGTGCAGCAGTTTGCCGGTTGCGACCTGGTCGTGCTCCTGCAGGATGTGCCGCGCGATCAATTGCCGCGAAAATTCATCCAGCCGGTCCAGGCATTTTTCCATGTCATGCACGAAGATGACGCGATCCTCGAACGTGACCACCGTGTACGAAGTCACCTTCGCCCGAAAAAACTCCCGCCCCAGCAGCGAAGGCAGTCGTCCCGTTTCAATCGAGTAACGCATGTAGCGCCGCAACATCGCGACCGTCCTTCCCCGGTAGGTTCGCCGTTCCCGTTCGCGATCTTCCTCCGCCCGCAACCGCTGCTGGAACGAATCCAGTTCTACGATTTCCTCGGGCCGCCGCCGCCGGAATCTGCGCGCTCGAATCTGGTGCGCGGGTAAGTGTTGCGCCGCTGGTTGCTCCTCCGAGCGTCGCGTCCGCCGCGGAAATCCGGGGCTCGCCCCAATCTCCGGACGTTCCGCCTCGGCTGCCATCCATGCAATCAGTGTGCTCATGCCGCACCTCCCGCCGCTTCGAAGTCGTTGAAGTCGTCAGTTTCGACTTCGAACTCATAGTCCTCGACTACCGTGGGCGGCCTTACTGGCAGGACGATCCGGCTCGGTTTCTGCTTCCCAGCGGGCAAGTCCGCCACCTTGAGCTGACAGCTGTTGCAGTAAACTCCTGCTCCGCGCTCCCGCACCCATAAACTTCCGCAGTGCTCGCAGTACTTCAATTCCACTCCGACTTCCTTCTTCACTTCGCCCTTCTCTTCGCTTTTCATCACCCCTCCAGATTTTGTTGCTTTGGAATTTCTACCTGCTTCGCGCCTTGTGCCGTCCTCTGGCGGGCCCGCCAGCTCTCTGCCTCAAGCTCATGTCCAAAAAAAGCCCTGCGCCGATTCCGCGGCTTGCGGAACCGAACGCAGGGCTCGTTTCTCTTACGATGACCTGCTTGAGCTATTTAGTTTGATTACGTTCTACAACAACCGCTCGGCATCGGTACGTCATAACTGACTTGTATCGGGGCAGTTTCTAACCACGCTCTACAGTTTGTGCGTACTCTCGTCATCTGCACTTCCTTTCTGCCGCTGATGGAAATAATTTTCCTCGTAGCCGGACTTGAGTACGCGCCCGTTTTGCATCATCACGGTCACTTTTCCCGAGAAGTGGAGCGACATCAGCAGGTGCTCCATGGACGCAGACAATACTTCGGCCGACTTCACCTTGCGCCGAAATTCGCCGAAATCCCTTTCTTCGTTTGGATTTCCTAGATGACTCGTCATGGCTTTCCACCGCGGAGCATAGTGGCCTCTAAGATTTTGCGATCCTATAGCTGTGAATTTTCTCAGTCAAGGTTGGATAGACCAACGCGACCTGTGGAAATCTTTCCGACGACGCGCCCTGCTAAAAGCCGCTGCTAGCTTCGCGCTTCTCCAATCGATGCTTCTCCAATCGATGGCAGGAAGCCACAACTACGTATCCACGGCTGATACCCGGGATAGCCTTGCTGATCGACCGTCATTACAACTCACTTAAGCTATATCGCAAAGATGCGCTCAATATGTACGCTGTTCTGAAAACGATACTTGCGTGGTGCGATACGCCGAAGTCGCCGGAAATCCAGCAATGGCAACGCAAACGGTTCCGAATCGCACTCGGCCGTAGAGACGTTGCTTGCCACGTCTCTGCCGCCATCATTTGGAATTTTCGCAGCGGTAATGTTCGCAGGTGGAATGGTCGCAGGCAGAGACGTAGCGAGCTACGTCTCTACACACATTCGCGGAGCTTCACTTCAAATCCGCCAAATCCGCCTGTAACTGCTGCATGCTGAAGCCTTGCGGAGCCTGTTCTTTTCCATTCAGATAGTCCGTGCTGAGGATGGCATAGGCTTCGTCGCAATAGGCTTCCCAGAACGACCAGGTCATAACCTGCAACGCCCCCCAGGTCACCACCGTGACGCCGCGGACATCGTAAGCCACTACAGGAATGGCATGTCCGCCCCAGGACCCGGGCTTTCCATCCCCCGTCGGGCCGCCAGGAGGAACCGACCAGGGCTGATGATTCTGCACCTGGCCTTGCGCGCTGATGGGCAGCTGCACTCCGATATAGCAGCCTTCGAAGATATATACCGAATCCATGATGTGGTTGTGGTTGGCGGGTTCGAGCGCCATATACGCGCCAATCTTGTGACCGGCGATTCCGGTTTGCCGCCAGTAATTCAGAACGTCAATCTCCTGGGCGCCATTGTCATTGGCTCCGGTCACGGGATTGTAGCCAGTGATGGCCGAATACGCGGCCACGATCTGCTGATCGGTGGGCGTCGCCATTTTCTTCCCGGCATTTGCCGTCCATTCCATGATCAGGTGGCCCGCGGCCGCGCAGGTGCAATCGCCAATCTGATCGTTGTCCATCATGCCCCACGAGGCGCCGACCTTCGGCGAAAGATCAAAACTCGCCGGCGGCACTGGCAGGCTCGGCGTAATATAAGAGGCCAGCAACAGCGTGCGCGGATCGTGCCGCGCCACTCCCTTGCCCAGTTTGAGTTTACGGGGATCTATCCGCGTAGGATCCTGCCGCATGGTGACGCCAGTTCGAGAGTCGGGTACTGAACGGTCCAGCTTTCTCACAGCCATGGGAGTCTCCTTCGGAGAGAATCGAAATTGCTGAGAATTTGCGCAACTCGAAAAAGGGTTCGGGCCGCTCGCAGCAATGCCGGTCGCGAACGGGAGTTACCGGGGGAGGACGTTGGGCGAATCCTAGATCCCGAACGGAGGCGAGATCGGGCGAGGCGATAAAATTGTTACGAAAAACGAACAAGAGGAGGCCGTTCAGATGGGAACCCGTCGATCTTCTGTTTAATGAAACGGATTCCACGGTCAGGTCCCGCTTCGACCTTCCTTGAGCTGCAACCGCACTTCCCTACGCAGCCGTGCTGCAAGCGCGATTCGTCAGGGATGCCTTCAACACTGAAAAGGTCCCGACCCGTCCTACACGTTGAACGTGCAGGCAAAGTCAGGACCCGTATCGGCACTGAGTCTTCGCGTCCGTTCTAATCGCCCTCCTCGGAGAACAACTTGTTTCCCTCAACGGTTATGACAACCGGAATGGGAGTACCGTCGGGTAGCGTCAGCGACTCTTGGACCATGAGAGCTTTCCTCGAGTTGTCGACAAAAACGACGGCCAGGACGGATGTGCGCACCAAAACTCCGGACTCGAAGATGTTCACAGTCAGGGTGGCCGTGCAGTCAGAATTCACACTCCACGATCCTGTGATGGTCTCGTTGGCGAAGCCGCCGCCCACATTTCTGGCCTCCGTGCCAGAGACGTTCCCGGCCGCGTCTATTCTGGCTCTAGCTACCGCCGCACCCGGAACGGGGCCGGTTGGAGGAAGAAGGGTTCCCGTGAGGATGAGTCCCCAATTTCCCGCTGCTTTGGCGTTTGAACATGTTTCAGCCGCGTGCAGTACCGGTGCCATACCCAGGCAGAGGGCCGCGACTGATGTCACAAGCGTTGTCCGTGCAAACTTGCGTTTCATGAGAAACCTCCTGATGGATCGCATTCGACCGCTTCCCGGCCATGGTTTTACGCGGCCATCCAGCAGAAAGTCCCGAGGGAAAGACGAAATTCGGGAGAGGTTCTCCCGAGGCCGTGCTTCCCGAATCTTTCAACCGGCCTGCACGAGCGGTATATAATCCAGCCACTTTGTTCGCCGGGGCAGGTCGTGGACCTAGACTTCCGACTCGGAACCTGGCTGGTACAGCCCAGCCTTGACGCCATCACACGCGACGGCGCGACAATTCACCTCGAGCCGAAAGTGATGGAGGTGTTGGTCTGCCTGGCTCAGCATCCGGGCGAGCCTCTCACTAAAGAAAAACTGCTCCAGACCGTTTGGGCGGACACGTTCGTTACCGACGACGTACTGACGCGGTCGATTTCGGAATTGCGGCGCGCGTTCGAAGATGACGCGCGGGAATCCACCGTCATTCAAACCATCCCCAAGCGGGGCTACCGGTTGCTGGCGCCGGTTACATTTGTGAATGGAACCATTGCTACTCCGGGCGGCCAGGAGGCGGTCCGGCCTGCAGATCGAAGCCGGAGAGATGCCAAGACCATAAATTCCTTGGTGGTTCTGCCGTTCACTAATGCCAGCGGTGATCCTGATGCGGAATACTTGAGCGAAGGGATTACGGAAGCGATCATCAACCATCTTTCACAGCTGTCGAAGCTGCGCGTCGTACCCCGGAACACCGCGTTCCGTTACAAGACGCGGGAGGCCGACGCCGCAAGGCTGATGCGTGAGCTCGGCGTCGACGCCGTAGTTACGGGAAGGGTAGTGCAGCGAGGCGAACGTCTCATCGTTTGCTCAGAGCTCGTGGATCTGGCCAGTGAGGCACAGCTTTGGGGCGAACGTTACAATCGTCATCTCTCTGAAATATTCTCGGTCCAGGAAGAAATTGCCGCGCAGGTGTCCGAGGCGCTCAGACTGCAGTTGACAGGCGAGGAGAAGCAGCGTCTCTCCAGACAACACACTCAGAGCCGTGAGGCGTATCTGCTTTATCTCAAGGGCCGCTACCACTGCGCCAGGCGCACGGCGGAGGATGTCAAGCACGCTCTCCCTTACTTCCAGCGGGCGATTCAGGAAGACCCCGGCTATGCCCTGGCCTATGCCGGGCTAGCCGAGGGCTCAATCTTATTGACATGGACCGACGTCTGCTCGCCAAGCGAGGGGATCGAACAGGCCAAGAGAGCGGCTCGTAAGGCTGTAGAGATCGATCCATGGCTCGCCGATGGATATACGGCACTCGGTTTCGTGAGTGCATGTGACCGAGACTGGGCGACCGTTGAACCCGCTTTCCGGCAGGCCATACGACTCAATCCTGGTAGCTCCTTGGCCCACAGTTGGTATGCAGTATCCCTAGCTGCAATGGGGCGCTTCGATGAGGCGATTGCTTCAATTCGCGAAGCTCAACAGATCGAACCGCTATCTCTCGTGCTTCTCCACCATGCGGCGTGGGTTCACTTGCTTGCGCGCCGTTACGATGAGGCCATCACTTACTGCCGTGAAGCGTTGGAGATGGAACCCAACTTTCCTTTGTGCGCCTTCTGGCTTGGAATTGCCTGTACAGAAAAAGGGATGCACGAGGAAGCGCTGACCTTTTTGCAGAGGGCCCGGGGGGATGGTCGCGGCGGTATACACTTTTTGATCGCGGCCCACGGCCACGCGTTGGCTCGTGCAGGGCGCAGGGCGGAGGCAGAAGACGTCCTCGGCCAATTAGTGAAGCCGGGCCAGTCGCTCTGTCGCGATTCATATGGGGAGTCGCTCATCCAAGTCGGCCTCGGAGAATTCGAGCAGGCCCTCGATTCCTTAGAAAAGGCGTACCGGGAAAGGTCCCTATCGCTAGCCTGCTGGGCTAAGTGCGACCCGAGGCTCGATCCACTTCGGGACTACCCGCGGTTTGATGATCTGCTTCGCCTGATCGGCGTGGGGACCGAGCGACCCAATTCGACGTAATTTGCGACCAGTAAGCGACACCTTTTCTTTCCCGATTCGAAACACCAATCCAAATTGACGTTACCGGCGTAACTTTGGACGTTGTTACTTCTTCCCTATCATTGAACAGTTATGAATTTAACGTCATTGTTAATCTGCTCGGACGACCGCGCCTTGCGCGTGCTGCGCAGCGTCCTGGGCGAATTAGAAATTGACGTGGAACATTGCGCGGACGATGTGAGCGCCGCCAAAGAGTTGGCTCAGCGCAGCTATGGAGCCGTCATTATCGACTGCAAAGACGAGCGCAGCTTCGGCCTGCTGAGCAGCCTGCGTGCCGGAAAACACAACAGCAAATCCATGGCGATTGCGATTATCGAAGCGCGAACAAATTTGCAGGCTGCATTCAAGCTGGGCGCGAACTTCGTTGTCTTTAAACCCATCTCGACCGAAAAAGCGAAGTCGAGTTTTCGCGCCGCCCGCGCCCTCATGAAGCGGGAGCGCCGCCGCTCGGTGCGGCTGCAAGTGAATATCGCCGCGTATTTCCGCTTCCAGAATGGAGAGGGCGAGCAGGTCTCCATCTCCAGCTTGAGCGAGGGCGGCATGGCGGTCCGATTTTCCGGAGCGCCGGGCAAGAGAAGCGGTCCCATCGCATTCAGCTTTGCGCTGCCTGACACCACCACCGTGATTGAAGCGACGGGAACGATTGCCTGGCAGGATTCGCGCCAACACGCCGGCATCCAGTTTGCTTCGCTTTCCGACGCCTCGCTGCAGAGTCTCAAAGAATGGTTGCAACTGCAGTCCGGAGAGAAGCACGATCCGCCCATCCGCTGCGCTCTCGTGGGGCTAAGTTCTGGCGGATGCTTCTTGCGTACCCAGTCGCCCTTTCCTCCCCAGACCCGGGTCGAGATGCTGCTCCGGGCCGCAGATTGTTCCGTCAAGACGCAGGGAAGAGTGCAGCTCATGGATCCCGAACTCGGCATGGGAATCGAATTCCTGGCCCGGACCCCGGAGCACCAGCAGCGTTTGCAAGAGTTAATCCAGCAGATGACAGCCAGCCCCGACTGTGTCTCCGAGGTGCTGGTGGAGCCGGATGGAATCGATTGGGAGCGGGCCTCTGCGTCGTCGGCCGGAACGACTAGCCAGGAACTGAAGAATGAGCCCAATCAGGATCCTCTGCTGGAATTGTTCCGCACCGGGGCCTCGCTCACCAAAGGACAGTTCCTGGCCGAACTGGAAAAGCACAAGTTGGCAGCTTCCGCGGGGCTTCCCGACGAAGCGTTGGACCTGAATCTTTCCGACCCTTTCGCTTATCAACGCCGGGAACCACGCATCGCCGTATCCCTGCCGGTTCAAGTGCGGGCACAGGAAAATCAGGAAGCTTCCATCGAGACGACTCATTTCATCGATGTCAGTCATCGCGGCGCGCGGCTCGGCGGGATTTCATTCCAACTGAAGGCCGGCGAAGTCGTGAATCTGGTTTCAGACGGCTGCGACGCGCGATTTCTAGTCATCTGGGTGGGAGAGCCGGGTACGCCGCAAGAAGGCCAGATCGGCTTGCAGAGCCTAGCCACGGACTGAGCGCCGCCCCCTCCCAGATTTGCCTCTAAGTCTTCCTTCGCGCCCTCCGCGATTTCCTTTGCGCCCTCAGCGATCAAAAGCTTTTTATCGCAGAGTTCGCAAAGAACCCCGCCAGGAACGCAAAGAACAGCCAGACCGAACCGCCCACCAACGATGTTCTTTTTCTTTGCCAACTCTACTGCTGCGCGGTCACAGACTTTAAATAGGCAACCACCGCTTCTGCATCCCCGCGGTTCATGCGGAACTGTGGCATGGGAGGGCGAAGCCGATTCCCCGTGGTCCAGATCCCAGTCGTCAGTAGCTTGACCATGTCCGCGTCGCTGGCGGGCAAGGGAGTGCCACCGATTCGCGGCGCGTTGATCGGCCAATTCGGGTCGGGCGTCACCGGCGTCCAAGGCACGGGTGCGCCTTGCAACCAATGGGCCCGGTCAGGACTTCCGCCAGGGTCGCGCGGGGTGTGGCACTGTCCGCACATGGCCACGCTCTCCACGACATATTTTCCGCGAGCGACTCCGCCACCGCCGGCTTTCCCCCCATGCTGAGGTTTCTGACTTTGCGCAATAGCCAAAGTACCCGAGAGCAGGACCCCAACGGCGCAAATACAGATGAACGCAAAGTGCACCACCACACGTCGCGGGGAAATTAATTTCCGAAGCATGGATTTGACCTCATGGCTAATCTACGCTACGCAGCGCGAGTACGGTATTGGGTCAAGCCTTACTCTGGCAGAGCGTTACGGCGATTATCTGGCGGGAATCGAAGCTGGCTGGCCGGGGGCTCTGCTGCCGGACCACACGATCCTGAATGCGAAACACGAATGCCGGCATGTGGGAGGTCACTATTTGGCGGATGCCCGGCCCAAACTCGTGCAGCAGGTTCCTGCCCGCGTCGCCGCCAATCGTCGAACCGAAATCTGTGAGCGGCGCCGCACCGGACCGCGCTCGATAGCGACGGGAAGCACTATCGGCAGCGACCGAGGTCAACACCCGGAGGAAGTAGTTAGTGTTCAGCTTGCGGTTTCCCGACTCGTCGCGCGTGACAAAAATTCTCGAAGCCGCATCAGTCGCTCGATCCATCACCTTATCTCGGGATGAAGGTTGATAACGGGGTGCCTGATTCAGCTTCGACGGATTCAGGTATTTGCTGAAGAAGGCGTCGCCCTTGTTTGGCGCTTCGTTTCGTACTTCGATGTTTTGAAGCGGGACAGGCTTGTAGAGCAAAATCGCGCTCGGCGCCTCGGGAAGAACAATTCCGGCATGAGCCTCGCGAACCACGGCTGCGTTTACTCCCGCAGGACCCGCCGCCGCAGGCAGATGGGGCAAAGCCGCTTCCTTGCTGACTGTCTGTAGTTCTTCCTGGCCTGGAATCGTCCGGTTAAGAACCTGTGCCGACGGAGCATCCGGCAAGGTTTTGAATGGCGTACGCTGCTGCTGCTTTGCACTTTTCAACCCAGCATGTCCGCTCTGACACAGACCGGCACAAGCCGCTACTAGGCAAAAAACCACGACCCGGATTGGTGCAATTCGTTTCATACTAACTGCAATTTGCGAGGTGGCCCGCCGCTTCCCGGCTCCGGCTTCTGCACGATTCCGACCACCGCTACTCTCGAAACTAGCACTTTACGTGCCACTCTTCTGAGCTATGTAGCTCGCATCTGTCGCTTTAGAGTTGGTTGAGGAACAGGGAGGGTGGGTTGGCGTCTCAAGGTTTTCCGGGTCCGATCTAAGGTATAGCGGTTATGGCAGCGCCGCCGTCCCGGCGGTTGTCCGATGGGGCGTCCCCGCCCGCCGTGATGGGCGGCGCTACGGCCTGAGAAAGTTTTACCACCCGCTCGACAGTTTTCTTAGCGTTGTTGCCCGCTTGCCTGCGGCGGCACAAAAGCAGCGGGCAAAAGTGCCCGCTCCACACAAGCTGTTACCAGGCTTCGAGCAGCCTTTTGAGGATTTCCACAGCTTCGTCGAGCTTCGCCAGGTCAACCGGTGCGAGCGCATCCAGATGAGAGGCGAGGTAGGCGATGCGCAGGTGGCGTCCTTTCTGCAGCAGCCGGACGCCTTTGTTGGTGGGCCGAATCTGCATGCAGCGCCCGTCCCGCGGGTCGGCAATGATGTTCACCAAGCGGCTGCGCGCCAGCCCGGCCACAATCCGGCTCATGGTGGGCGGCTTCACCTGCTCGGCGGCGGCGAGTTCTCCCAGCGTCTTAGGGCCCCCGAAAACCAGCACTGACAGCGCCGAGAGGCGAGCCGGCCCCTGGCCGGTGGCGACATCCTGCTTGCGCACCCGGCGCAGCAGGTGGATGGCGGCAGAATGCAATCGGTCGGCAATCGCCAACACATCAGGATTTGCGGGGAAATCTGCGTGCACTCGGTCTCCGATTTTCATCATCATCAATCGAATTTTTCGAGCAATCGAATTTTGCGCTTGACGGGCCCGGCCAAATATAGTTAGCTATGCTAACTAATTACCCATTGGAGGTCAAGACATGGATACGGTTACGGCTGGAATCGGAATCTCGCGCATCGGTCAAATCGCCATCAACGCCCATGACGTTGAGCGCGCCTGCGGGTTCTATCAGGATATGCTTGGCCTGAAGTTGCTATTCAAGGCTGGCCCGGGACTCGCGTTTTTCGATTGCGGCGGCGTGCGCCTGATGCTGACGCGTCCCGAGAAGCCGGAGTTTGATCATCCCGGCTCGGTCCTCTACTTTGCCGTCCCCGACATTCAGGCCGCCCACGCGGCGATGAAAGATAAGGGCGTGCGCTTTGAGGACGAGCCGCACGTGATCGCCAGAATGCCTGACCACGATTTATGGATGGTGTTCTTCCGCGACACCGAAGGGAATTTGATGGGACTGATGAGCGAGGTGAAGAACTAGGGGCTTTCGGCTTTCGGCTTTGGGTTCTCAACCTCAGTTCAAAGTTCAAGGGATTCGTGGCGGAAGCCGGAAGCCAAACCCGAAAGCCGGCTCTGCTATCATCGCTGGCGGAGCATTTCGCAACTACTATGCAGGATTTCGAGGACGAGGACGACGAAGTACCGATTCGTACCGGAAGAGGAGAAGGATTCATGGACGAAGTTCCCGCCACAGGCTCGGGCCACGCACGCCGCAACGAAGATATCGCCCTGGATTTGATGAAGTTTATCGCCATGACCACCGGCTACGGCCGAACTACGTCTTCCGGCGTGGGATTTCAAGGCACCGGCTCCGCCGCCAAACCAGAAGATTACGCCGCCCACCTGCTCGAGTTGTACGGAAAGTGCCTAGGCGCAGTGGCCGCGAAGAAGTAAGGAGCAGATCCAGATCGAGTTAACACGGGTGCGGCGATGAGCAACTTGAACCGAGGCACGGCAGCGCGTTGGTTGAGTATGCTCCAGCTTGCAGCGACGCTCGCCGCAGTGACGATTGCCGCAGCGATCACTGGCGGGATTACAGCAGACGCACAGTCAGCCTCGGTTGACTGGGATCGGTGGACGTCCTGCACCGCTACCGGGCTGATCGGAGATCGTCACCACGAGGGCCCGGATTTCAACGTACGAGTTTCTTTTCGTGAGCAGCCGGTGTCTGGAGTGAAGGTTGTCCTGATAGACGAAACTGCTCAGCCGAGCTCTGGAGTGGTAGCTGCCGCAGACACTGATCGGGATGGTGCCGCTCACTTTTTCATGATCTTCCCAGGAATATATCAGGCTCACATCGATCAGGGACTGCTGGCGCCGAGCCCGGAAATTGAAGTAGAGGCGAACAACGGCAGGGCGGAAGAAGTTCGGATTGAATGGCCGTGGTCGCCGGCCGTCACTCGCAGCTTGCGCGGCCAGATCACTTCCTGGCAAAAAGACAGCCCGCAGAATCGGAGCGAGCGACGGCCTTTTGCGCGCGCGCTGGTCCAATTGCTCGACTTGCGAAGCGGTAAACTGCTCGCGAGCACACCCACAAACACCGATGGCTATTACGAGTTTCCAGTTTCGAGAGACGGCCTTTACGTTGTAAGGGTAAGCGAAGCTCGAGACCCGAGTGAAACCGCTTATGACAAAGCGGTTGAAGTTGCGTGGCAGGCAAGCAGGGATTTCATGCCGGGGCTGGAAGTCGTCCACACATGTGGCGGCGGGCTGGTCGAGTTGCCGGATACGATCGATTGGCAAGACGCAGCAGTTACGGTGGCAAGCGGGTCCATTTCGACAAAATAAAAAGCCGCGCACTGAAATGCGCGGCTTTAGACAACTGGAGGCGCTCGAGGCCAAGCTCCGACTTAACGGCGTCTCTTGCCTTTCTTCCCCGCTTTTTTCGCAGCTTTCTTCGCGGGACGCTTCGCCGCTTTTTTCTTCGCGGTTTTCTTGGCAGCCTTCTTTTTCGCAGGCTTCTTCGCTGCTTTTTTCTTCGCAGGCTTTTTGGCCGCCTTCTTTTTCGCGCTGGGCTTGCTGCCGCCACCTCCGCCGCTTGGGGCGGACGGCGCGGGTTTGGGCTTGGGGGCAGGAGGCGGCGGAACGCTGATGGATGCCGGCGTGCTGCCTTCGGGAGCCGGTGTACCGGACTCTTCTTCCTCCTCCTCTTCTTCGAAATCTTCTTCCAGCGACTCGCTGTAAGCGCCGCTGTCGCCGAATTCCTCTTCTTCATCACGTGCGTACAGCGTGGGATCGTAGAACGTCATTGCTCCTCCTGATTTCAGTGGCGGCCGGGTGCGGATAGGGCTGCCCGGCTGCGGGCACGAAGAATTTAAAAGACCACCGGAAACTTCTGCTGGAACGGCGCGCGATTATAGCACGACATTCCGTGTAGCCTGCAAGGACAAGGACTGCCACGGACCGCTCGCTATCCTGTTATCACAGTGACGTGGGTTAAGGGAAGAAGAAAAGGAAGAAAACCGATCTCGGACCGAAAACTGAAAGAATCCTACGCCCATGGCCCCCGCGTTTCTTTTTGACCATGAGTCCTAGCGCGACGATTGCACGATCAGAATCATGCCGGGACGGATGACCGCGACATTGCGGTTGTCACGCTTGAGGGCGGCGACGGTGGTCCGGTAGGCATTGGCGATGGAGTAGAGAGTCTCGCCGTGCTTCACTTTGTGATGAACCACTGCGGCCTGCAGGTGTTCGATCTGCGCCGACTTGGTGGCTGGAGGCTTGACCGTGGCGGTCTCCGTGGACTTCGATCCGGCAGCGGGGTGTTTCGACTTGGTTCGCGAAGACACTCGCGAGGACGCTACTTCGGCGTCATGCGCACCTGGAGAAATCGGCAGGTGCAGGGCCAGTACTCTGCGTCCGCGCAGACTGTCCCCGTGAATGCCGTTCCACCGGCGGAGCATCTGCGTGGAAATGCCAAAGTTGTCGGCCACGCTTTCGACCGTGTCTCCGGAACGTACGTGGTAGCGGGTGATGCGGCGGGCGTAAGTCGCAGTGTCGCTCAGCGGATGCTTGCCCGGCGCGACGGGGATCACCAGCTTGGCATCAGCTCCCAATTCCGTGTCTTCCAGGTGGTTGGCGGCCACAATGGACTTGGCCGTAGTGTGATAATTCCGGGCCAGGGAAGCGAGCGTGTCGCCGGGATGAACGGTGTGATATCGCCACCACAGCCGCATGTCAGGCGGAATCGAGGCGATCGCTGTTTCGTACTGATCTCTGGTCCCGGCCGGCAGGTGCAGCTCAAACTTGCCCGTGCGCGGCGTGGCCAGGCGCAACAAGCTGGGATTTAGATCCTGCAGCTCGTTGGACGTGGAACCCACGCACTCAGCCACCAGCCGCAGATCCACCGGATAATTGATGGTGACGGCGTCGTAATCCGCAGGATGGTCCATCGCAACACTATCCAATCCATACTGCGACGGATTCTTGGTCATGATGGTCACGGCCAGAATGATAGGCACGTAGTTGCGCGTCTCTTTGGGAAGAACGTTGCGCCGGTAGAGTTCCCAGAAATCCGCGAAGCCAGTGCGCTTCACGGCAGCCTGCACCGTGCCGGGACCGGAGTTGTAAGCGGCCATGGCGAGATACCAGTCGCCAAACTGGTTATAGAGATCTTTCAGATGGTGCGCCGCGGCGCGAGTGGATTTTTCGGGATCCTGGCGATCGTCAACCCACATGTTGTGCGAGAGACCGTATCCGCGGGCGCGGCTTCCCATGAACTGCCAGATGCCGCGGGCGCCCACGCGTGACACAGCCAGCGGATGGAATCCCGACTCGGCTTGGGCCAGATAGATCAGATCCTGGGGAACGCCTTCCTGCTTCAAGGTCGCCACGATCATGTCGTGGTAGCGTCCCGACCGGGCAAAAGCGCGCTCAAAGGTATCGCGCCCGCGGCCAGAGAAGTAAGTGATGTAGCCGGCGACCTGATCGGTCATCATCAGCGGAAGATCAGAACGGGTATTCTTGATTTCTGCCTGGGCTTTGGCTTTGATATTGGCGTCGGGCGCGGGAGTAAGACCGTTGGTCTCATCGATCGGCGCCGGTTCGGACTTCTGCTGCTGCGCCTCGGCGTCGGGCGCCGTGCCCCCCGGTTCGAGTTGGTTCACGCCGGCGACGATCCGGTCGAATTCCTGTTGCAGCCGCTCGTCCGATCGAACGTCAAGATTGCTGCTGAGCAGGGCGTTCAGCGCGTTGTCGAAATTCTGCTTCGCCTCTTCCGTCTTGCCGGCCTGCTGATTCGCCATTCCTTGCCGGTATTCCTTTTCGGCCCGTGCAATCAAGTCGGCGACCGCATCCGATGCCGGGGTCGGCGTGGAGTCAGGCGAAGCGGCAGATTCTGTGAGACCAGCCTTTTGCGGCGGAGCATCCTCCGCCTGAGGCGAAGTGGTTGTCGAAGAAGTGCTGGGAGCTTGCGCAGGAGTCGTTTGCGACTGGAGTGCCGGAGCTTTCCCTGGCGGCAGAAGAGAGGCCGGTTTCTGCGCCGTCTGACAGGCGCAGGCAGCCAAGGCCAAAGAGGCCAGCACAGCGGTCCGGACATAGAGCTTTGCTAATCGCATATTTCTCTATGAGATACGTGCTTCTCCGTAGGATTAAGGGCCGGTGGCTTCTACCAAATCGTACTCGGTGCCTCCCTTGGGGTCAACGCGGAAAAGGCTTCCTAGCCGTTACTTTAGACATCGGTTCCAGCGGTTACTCCCCAAAGTCTGCGTCAGGACCCAGACCTAAGTTGGATGACTCGCCGTTTGCCGCGGTTGTTGCGCCTCCAGACTGATCGCAGCCCAAACCTATGGCTCGACGTGCCCCTTTCGAATCTGGGCCAAATTCTATCGCGGGTCAGGTCTCAGTTCTGCAGCGGCAACAGGTATGCCGGATTGCTCGCCAGAACGCCGCCGAAGAATTGGCGGTCTGCCTCGCGCATGTCCCACGCGATCACCGACTGCGGGGTAATCTGGATCGTGACATCATCCCATGCGGCGAATACCGGACCCACCCTCGCGTCCGCTAGAGCAGCTTCGCTGAGATACTTGCTATGAATCTCGGCATTCCGTTTTCGGGATAAGTCGCCGGTCAAGATCTGCGCGCTTCCGGCGATGGTGATTCCGCAGGATGCCGCCGGATCGCGAGAGTCGATCATTAACGAAGCTTCGGGGTTTGATGTGAGGTTTCTGGCCTTGCGGCTGCGCGACGACGTCGCTACAAAAACGTGCCCACCGTCGAACCGGTACCACACAGCAACCATGTGAGTCGAGCCGTTAGGGTTCTGAGTCGCGAACGACGCGATGTATCGGCCGTCCAAAAACTGCCTGACCAGAGCATCTGTAAGGGAAGCCATCAGAAAATTTCCCCTTTCCTCGGTGCAATATTTTGGCCGACTATCTAGACGACTACGCGGCGCCTTCTTTCGGTGCATTCCTAGCAATCAGAGCCTAGGCCTCGGCTCTGAGGTCGGGTTCACACCCGCCAGTAATCGGGACGCCAGTTCTGGATTGCCTTCTTGATGTCGGCTCGCGACATTTTTTCGTTCAGGGCGCGCTCGGCCAGTTTCGGAAGCTCAGCGTCCGATGCGAAGCGCAGCGCGCACAGCTGGCCTTCGGTCAATTCGGGAATGCGGGAACGCAAGGGCTCCGGCAGCAGCCGCATCAGTCGCAACTGCTCTTCCAGGCGAATGATGCGATCCTGCACCCTAATCGCGTAGAAGCGCGTTTTGGTCGCCCATATTAGTAAGGCTAGCGCCAGCAAGATCAGCAGGACGGCATGAATCTGATCGTGCATATCGCCGTGGGTGATATGGGCGAAAAAATGGATAAGCGTCAGGAGCAGCCCCAGCAGAAGAATCGGAAGCACGAAAAAGTGAAAAGGCGGGTCCCAGCGCGTGTGATTCGCGAAAGTCTGCGGTTTCTTTTCGGCCATGTGGATCTCCTTGCGGAAAAGACGTGCCAGTGTAGCAGAGTCGGCGGCGACGCAAAGCGACTTAATCCAGAGCAACGATCGTCCGAAGCGACGGTCGCATGTAAAATTACTTGTCGACGATCTTCGTGCGAGATTTGCGAATCCCAGAACTTTATGAAAGCCATTCAAGTGAAACAACCTGGCGGGCCGGAGGCGATGGAACTAGTCGACTTGCCGGTTCCGCAGCCGAAGGCAAATGAGGCGGTAGTGAAGCTGTCCGCTTCGGGCGTCAACTTTATCGATGTATACGTTCGGGAAGGGCGCTATAAAGCGCTCACGCCATTTGTGCTGGGGCAGGAGGGAGCGGGCGTCGTCAACGCCGTGGGCGCCGACGTCACGTCGGTTAAAAATGGCGATCGCGTCGCCTGGGCCGGCGTCTTGGGATCGTACGCGGAATATGCGGCCGTGCCCGCGGACCGTCTGGTGCCCATTCCTGACGGCGTCACCGACCAGCAAGCGGCAGCGGCCATGTTGCAAGGCATGACCGCGCACTATCTCTCGCATGACACGTATCCCTTGAAGCGCGGCGAAACGGCGCTGGTGCACGCCGCCGCCGGCGGCGTAGGACTGCTGCTGGTGCAGATGGCGCACACAATATTGGCGCGCGCGTGATTGCCACGGTCTCGACCGACGAGAAAGCGAAGCTGGCGCGCGAGGCGGGGGCGGACGAAATCATTCTCTATACAAAAACGGACTTCGAAGCTGAGACAAAGAGGATTACCGGCGGCAAGGGCGTCGACGTCGTTTACGACTCGGTGGGCAAGACCACTTTCGAGAAGGGCCTCAACGTTCTGCGCCCGCGCGGCATGATGGCCTTGTTCGGCGGATCGAGCGGCGCGGTGCCTCCGTTTGATCCGATGGTGCTGGCGCAAAAGGGATCGCTTTACGTGACGCGGCCCACGCTGGTGGCCTACATCGCAACGCGGGAGGAATTGGTCGCGCGATCCGGCGCAGTGTTCGCCATGATTGCGGCCGGCAAACTTAAGCTACGGATCGAACACATCTATCCGCTGGCCGAAGTGCAGCGGGCGCATCGCGATCTGGAAGGACGAAAGACGACTGGGAAGTTGCTGCTGATTCCGTAGGCGGAACGTCAGTCCCACACAAAGCTCTGTCATCCTGCGCGAAGCGAAGGACCTCTGTACTCTTTGGCGGTGTCGGCGCTGCTGAGAGTGCATAGATCCTTCGGCCCGCAAGAGCGCGGACCTCAGGATGACAATGCTGTGTTCGCAGAAGGAACACTATGAAAGCCATTCGCGTGCAACACACCGGCGGCCCCGAGGTCATGGAACTCGTCGAGCTTCCCGACGCCGCAGCCGAAACCCACCGAGGCAGTGGTGAAAGTCTCCGTTGCCGGGGTGAACTCGATTGATGGCCACTTCCGCGATGGAAGCCTGCGGACGCCGCTGCCGTTTATTCCCGGCCAGGAAGGCGCGGGAGTGGTGACGGCAGTAGGCACGCAAGGCGAAGGCGGTGAAAGTCGGCGACCGTGTGGCGTGGAGCGGGACGCTCGGATCCTACGCCGAATACGTGGCAGCGGCGGCAGACAGCTTGGTGCCGGTTCCGGACGAAGTGACCGACCAGCAAGCCGCCGCCGCAATGATGCACGGCCTGACCGCGCACTATCTGGTGAACGATGCGCACAAACTGAAAGCGGGCGAAACCGCTCTGGTGCACGCAGCTGCGGGCGGCGTTGGACTTCTGTTGGTGCAAATGGCGCGCATCATCGGAGCCCGCGTGATCGGCACGGCCTCCAGCGAAGAGAAAGCTGGACTGGCGCGGGAAGCAGGCGCGGACGAAGTCATCGTCTTCACCCAGCAGGATTTTGAACCCGAAGTAAAGCGCCTGACCGGCGGCGCGGGCGTCGACGTGGTGTACGACGGCGTGGGCAAAGCGACGTTCGAGAAAAATCTAAATGTCCTGCGCCCGCGCGGCATGCTCGTGCTCTATGGCATGTCGAGCGGTCCGGTGCCGCCGGTGGATCCCGCCAAGTTGTCGGAGAAAGGTTCGCTCTACATGGCGCGCACTACGCTGGCGCACTTCACCGCGACGCGCGAGGAACTGCTGGCGCGCACGAGCGCGCTGTTTGCCATGATCGCTGAAGGCAAGCTCAAGCTGCGGATCGCAAAAACTTATCCACTGGCCGAAGCGCCGCAGGCCCACCGCGACATGGAAGCGCGCAAGACTCGCTGGGAAACTGCTGCTGGTTCCGTGAGAAGGGTCGTCGACGCCATCGTGACTTTCTTCAAATCAGCCGTAGTTTCGGAAAGTCCACACCATAGCGGCCTGCGTCGCGTGTCATAAGCCTGTCCGCTTTCAGCAGCGCGTGCGACGCGATGATGAAGTCCACCAGAAGACGCTTTGGCGAACCTCCGCCCGAACGGCGACGGCGAATGGCATAGGCCGCAAAGCTTTCTGCCGCTAGCAGCCAGACATCCTCTTCAAGGTCAAAATCAATAGCGATGGCCATTTCCCCAAGCGCTTTCCGAACCAACTTCACATTCAGCCCAGGGACTGCTGATAACTCGACGAAGACCGGAGCGCTTATGACTAGCGCCCCCTGTGCGCGAACTCTTGACAACTCAGCAACAATCGTGACCGCTGCGGGCGTTCCCGACCAAACGGGCGATAGAATGTTGGTGTCCAGCGCTGTCCTCATTCGTAGTCTTTATCGCTTCGCATATCGTCGATCCAAGCCTTTATCCCCTCGTCCCCGCCGGGGAACGGACCTGCAATTCCGATAAACTTCTCGAAGGGGTTGATGTCCGAACGTAGCGGCCGGATCACGGTGCGATCTTCCTCCACTACAAATTCGACGCGGTCGCCGGTTTCCAACCCGAGGCGTTTTCGAATCTCCTGCGGGACGGTAATCTGGCCCTTGCTGCTGATTGTGCTGGAGTTCTTCATTCTTTACCACCAAGCTTTACAGTAAAGATATCAATCTTTACCGCCGAAGTCAATACCCAGTTTTCCCCTTTCCTTCACGGCCAGTCTGGGAACACTAGCGACATGGGACTCTCCCAGAAGCAACTGTAAAGAGCGGCGTCGAATTTCCTGATGGGCGCTCCGTAGGTCTTCGCGAAGTGGCGTCCCCAATGCGGGCGGCTGCCGTCCGCATCGGTGAAGCCGTATTCTTCCGAGAGATCCCAGGAACTGAAAACTTGCCCGGACTTCTTCTTCAGGCTCGGGTCGGCCGCCAGGGTGGCAACGGCCCGTCCCACAAAGAGCGGCGTCTCCGAATGCAGGAAGTTGGGATCTTTCTTTGCGGCTTCTCGCCAGTTTTCTTCTTTCACGCCGAAGTTATCCAGCATGGCTTCGGAGCGCAGGAATCCGGGCGTAACCGCCAGAGCAGTGATATCTGTCTTGCGCAGTTCGTAGGCCATGATCATAGCGAGCCGAATGACGGAAGTCTTCACCAGATCGTAGAACAGGTTTCCGCGGTAGCCGAAGAAGTTGCCGTCGGTAATTTCGACGATGAGTCCGTGCCCTTTCTCAACCATGAGCGGGGCCAAATGGCGGCTGGTGATGATGTGCGAATGCACCGCTTGATTTAGCATGGCCAGGCCTTTGTCGAGCGAGACCTGCCAGAAAGTTTTTCCGAACTCGGTCAGCGAGTCGCCGCCCCAGACGTCGTTGACTAGGATATCGAGCTTGCCCTTCTGCTCCCGCAAGATGCGGGCGGCGAGTTTCTTGACGTCACCTTCCTTCGTATGATCGCAACGCACGGCGATGCCTTTGCCGCCATTGGCAGTGACCATCTCCGCGGTCTCGTTGATGGTCTCGCGTCGGCCCTTGGTAGCGGGTTTGCCAGGCACGCTCCGTCCGGTGCAATAGACGGTGGCGCCGGCTTCGCCGAGAGCGCACGCGATGCCGCGTCCAGCGCCGCGAGTCGCGCCGGCAACGAGAGCGACACGGCCTTCGAGCGGTTTCATGCAGCAGATGTTATACGCAAGCGCGGGAATCGCTCAACCGGAAGCGCGACCTATCGATTTCTCGTGTAGCGTTTTGCGTAGGCGGGGACTTCCTGCGCGGGATCGAGTCGCGGATCATTGTTTAGCAGATCAGTGTTTAGCAGATCAGTGATCGGCGCGCCTGCCGTCATTTCCAGCGGAACAACTCCCGCCCAAGTAGGGAACGAGTAATCCTCTTCGTCGTCGATAGGCGCACCGGTGCGCACCTTGGCGGAAAATTCTTCGATAGGCAGTCTCAAAACCGAGGTTTGCTTGAGTTCGCGTTCGTTGGGCTGACGCGCGTCCTCCCAGCGGCCGGGCAGAATGTGTTCTGACAAAATTCGCAAAGCGGCCAGCTTCTCTTCCGGATCGTCCACCGGCGTGGCCTTGCCCAGAATCACCACCGAGCGGTAGTTCATCGAGTGATTGAAAACCGAGCGGGCGAGCACGAGTCCGTCCAGCAATGTGACGGTGATGCAGACGGGAATCCCATCTTTCAACTGGCGCAGCATGCGGCTCGCAGCCGAGCCGTGAATATAAAGGCTGGCGTCCTTGCGGCCATACGAAGTTGGAATCACGAAGGGCTGGCCGTTCATCACGAAGCCGGCGTGGCAGAGAAATCCTTCATCGAGGATGCGGTAGACGGTCTCGCGATCATAGACGCCACGGTGAGCTTCGCGAACCACGCGGGTGCGCGCGGTGGGCATTTGCGTTTCAGACATTGGGGAGTGAACTCCGGCAAGCGCCAAGGATGGGTGAACACAAAGTGTATCACCGAGCCGGACGCACACTTCAGACCTCGGACCTCGGTAGTGGGGCCATCTTGAAATTTATGAGCTGGCGGACGGCTGTGGAAGTCACGTTCGGAGTTTCGACAAGTTTGTGGGATTATTGGAGCAAAGGGGGAGGAGGCTGCGGCATGAGTAAAGCGAAGAAATTCGCACTAATCGGCGCAGGTGTAGGATTTTGCCTGGCGCTCTTTATGTCCGAATTTGCCTATTATGCAAATTCCCACCACCTCGCCTACGATCTCTCTCTTCTTTACCTTTGCTTGGCTCCGACCTCGATTCTGCTGATCGCGACGGAACGGGTAACGCCATCAGATGTGGCGACGATAGTTCTGATATTTGCGCTCTCGAATGGTCTTAGCTACGGGATTGTGTTTCTCGTAATTGGGAAGATTTGGGATGTGATTTCACGGTGAGTTCTAATACAGTCCACTACCCGGACCTCGGACTTCAGACCACGGATCAATTAACTTCATCTCCTTTCCGCCGATCCTCTCTTGACGCCGGGCCTTGCCAGCCCCCAGAATGTAATTTCGTTCGAGGTGATTCATGCTGGCCTACCTATTCGTACTACTAACTATCGCCGTCCGCTTTCTGCCGTTCGCCGGTCCTCTGAACGTTCTGCCGCACGCTTGGCACTTCACACCGCTAGCGGCGTCGTTGCTGTTTTTCGGAGCACGCGGGTCGCGCCGCCAAATGTGGGTTCCGCTAGTGCTGCTGGCAGCTACTGACGTGGTTCTAACCAAGTTCATCTACGTCTACCCGTTCTCCTGGGACCAACTGGTTATCTGGGCTTGGTATGCCGGAATTCTCTGGCTGGGCACAAATCTGCGCGAAAAAGCCGGCTTCTGGCGGGTCGTGGGCGCGGCTGTGACTAGTTCAGTCTCGTTCTTCCTGATCAGTAACTTTGCAGTATGGGCGGCCTCGCCGCAAATGTATCCCAGAACTTTCAGCGGCCTGATGATGTCCTACACCGCCGGGATTCCGTTCTTCCGCGGAACGGCCGAGAGCGACCTCTTTTTCTCCATTGCGATGTTCGGGACGCCGGTCCTGCTGCACACTCTTGCCGGATGGCTCGACAAATCCAGCGACCGCCCCGCAGCCGCGTAGTAGAGATGCTCATGTGGGGACAGCCGCCCCCGGCTGTCCCAGCCGCGACGCCCTCTGTCCCGGCTGCAGTGCTTCATCTAGTAAGGATAATCATCGTATCCCCACCACGGGCTATACCAGTACGGTGGCCAATACCAGAAAGGATCCCAACCGAGCCCCCACCCAAAACCAAAGCCAAACCCGCAACCCCAGCATCCCCAGCCAAAGCCGCGTCCACCGAACCCGCCTCGCCAGCCAATCCCACGCCCAAAGCCCTCGCCGCGGCCAAACCCACCGCGGTCCCCTCCGAACGAATGCCACCGCCCATCAGCAATCGCTGCCCGTTGGCCTCCAGCTATGCCCCCAGTGTTTCCGGATCTTCCAAATCCCGATCTCCCTAATGAAGATCTCCCCGACGAAGATCCCCCGAACGAATGCCATCCTGGCGAAGTGGCACGACTACTTCGGCCCGCCGAGGACCAGCTTCTTCCTCCGCTGTAACTGCGCGCCGATGACGAACCTCCGTACCGGCCGCCGCCGTAACCATATCCGCCGCCGCGGTAACCGCCGTATCCGTATCCTCCTGCGTGATAGCCGCCGCCACGATAGCCACCACCAGAAAAACCGCCACCGCCATGAAAGCCTCCGCCGCCTCCACCACCTCCATGACCTCCATGTTGAGCGAGAGCGGGCGTCGACACACAAATGAGAGCGAGGGAAGCGATTCCTGCAAGAAGGGCGTTTACCAAGGTGGAATTCTTCATTTCAGTTCCTCCACCCAGCAGCGATTGGTTGCGCAGGGACAAACCGCGTCTGCCAGTCCTACTCTATTTGGACTCTCGTTCCGTCTCGCGAGTTGTCCCGCTGCCAGGAAACAGATGTGCTGACATCGCGAGGATACCTACAATAATCTATTCATTTTTTCATTCCTGTTTCATTCTTGTTCGACCGCCCGCGCTCGCCGCCAAAGCCGCAGCGCCAGCCACGAGCAAACCCCGAACACGATTGCCGCAACCACCGCGATCCAGTGCCGCTTCACGACTCCGCCGAACAGACTTACAATCTGCGGCCCAAACCATAACACCAGCACCGACAATATCCCAAACCGTATAAATCTTCCCAGAAAAATCGCCACCAGAAAATCGCGAAACCTCATTTCAAACACCGCCGCCCCCAACACAAAAATCTTGAACGGCGTCGGCGGCGGTAGCATCCCCGGAAACATCAGCGCCCAGAATTCATGCCGTTCGAACGACTCATGAATCTTCAGAAAGCGCTCTTCTGAAATCCGCTTGCGTAGCACTTTTTCCCCGCCGAGATATCCCACGATGTACAGGGGAATGCTCCCCAGCGCCGAGCCCAGCGACGCCATCGTGATGTAAAGCAGAAGCCGCCGTCGATCCTGATACACATACGTGGCAACAACAAAATCCACCGGCATCCCCAGCAGCGCGCTGTCGGCAAACGCAATTACAAACGGCCCCCAAATTCCGAGCACCTTCATCAGCCCCAGAACCCAGGCCGTATACCGCGCCAATATGTGTCCAATGGATTTCAAGAGAGCAGTTAGTGTACGTGATCACTATGCTCGTGTGGGGACGGGTCCTCTGACCCGTCCAGGCCGCGACACCTTCTGTCGCGGCTAGCTTTCCATACCCTGACCCCGCTCCTGCTATCATCCCTACCTTCGGAGCCACCATGCGCAAGTTGATTCTTTTTCTTCTCCTGCTATCGCCACTCCTGCACGCCCAGCAATACGATCTAGTCCTGGAAGGCGGCCGCGTAATCGACCCCGAGACTCACCTCGATGCCGTCCGCAACGTCGGCATTCGCGAAGGCAAAATCGCCCGCGTCACCAGCGACGCACTCAACGGACGCCGCGTCATTCGTGCCGCCGGACTGGTAGTCGCCCCCGGCTTCATCGATCTGCATCAGCATGGCCAAGACCCAGCCAGCCAGCGCGTGAAAGCCTTCGACGGCGTGACCACAGCCCTGGAAATGGAAATCGGCGCTCCCGACGTCACGCAATTTCTAAACTCCAAGCAAGGACACTCGCTCATCCACTACGGCAGCACCGCCAGCCACGTGGCGGCACGCGCCCTGATCTTCGGCGCGCCGCTTCCGGATGGAACCATCCTGCCGCAAAGCGGACCAGCCACCGACCAACCCGCTACTCCCGAACAGATCGAACGCATCCAGCAGCGCCTGCGCGACCAGCTCGACGCCGGCGCGCTCGGCGTCGGCATGGGCATTCAGTACACTCCCGGAGCGACGCGCCTCGAAGTCATCGACATGTTCCGCGTCGCCGCCGAGCGCAAGCTGCCGGTCTATACTCACCTGCGCAGCAACGGCCGCCTCGAACCCGGCTCCGCCATCGAGTCCGTCGAGGAAGTCATCGGCGCGGCGGCGATCACCGGAGCGCCGCTGCACATCGTTCACATCAACAGCACCTGCCTGCGCGATACGCTGGAATGCATCTCGCTCATCGCCGGAGCTCGCGCCCGCGGACTCGACATCACCACCGAAGCCTATCCCTACATCGCCGGAATGACCGCCATCAACTCCGCCGTCTTCAATCCCGGATGGCGCGAAAAACAGGGCATCGACTACAGCAATCTAGTCATTCCCGACACCGGCGAGCACCTCACCAAAGAGCGCTTCGAAGAGCTGCACAACTCCAGCAAGCCCCAATGGGTGCTGATCTTCGCCAACACCCAGGAAATGGTCGACGCTACCATTCCCAACCCGCTCGTCATGATCGCCAGCGACGGAGCCGAAGGACATCCCCGCAACGCCGGAACTTACGCGCGCGTGATCGCCCAATATGTCCGTGAGAAAAAAACGCTGACCCTGATGGAAGCCCTGAATAAGATGACGTTCATGCCCGCGGAAATGCTGGCGCGCTCCACTCCCGACGCCTACAAAAAAGGACGCCTGCAGGAAGGCGCCGACGCCGACATCGTAATCTTCGACCCCCAAACCATCGCCGACCGCTCAACGTTCGCCAAGCCGATGGAGCCCAGCGTCGGCGTGCATTATCTGCTCGTAGCAGGAACCCCAGTGATCGACGAAGAAAAGCTAGTAGAGAACGTTTTCCCAGGCCAAGCGATAATGGGCCCAGGAAAAAACAAACCCAGCCGCCACTCATTAAATGCTCGTGTGGAGCGATGCTCGTGTGGGCACGATGCTGGTTTGGGCACGATGCTGATGTGGGGACGGGTCCTCTGACCCGTCCAGGCCGCGACGCCTTCTGTCGCGGCAGCGCATTTGGCTGCCGAGTTCCAATTTCCGATTTGGGAAAGACTCGATCTCTTGGGGTATCCCCCTCCCCCCTCGAATCTTTGGAATCTTCGAGTTAGCGCGATTTCGCCAAGTAATCCCAGGGCTGCAATAGTTTACGGGCAAAATCTTGAGCCGCAATGACTTAGCCTTCGAATCTGAAAATTCTCTTTCGAATCACCAAATTCTCCTTGCCTTGCCGCAAGTATGAGGTTTTCGAAAATCTCAGTCAAGGTTGGATGAACATCATCCGCGTGTGGAAAAAACGGAACGGAGCGCCAGCCCCGGTTCCTAAAAATACACCCGCTCCCACATGGGGAGCACCATGGTATGCGTAACCTCACAATATTCGTTTCCGCGACGAATCGTCGGTATCCTGTTCTTAGGGCAAGGAGCGATTCCCAGATGTCAACGGCGAATGGCGACACGAAGTCTCTGGTAAACCTTCGAGGCCGAAGCTCAAGAACGTCGTGATCCGGGAAGTTCGCGATCGCGACGGCCGCAGACTCGGAACGATCATTCAGCCGCACAACGGCACCGAACCCAGAGTGATCACAGCCGCACAGGCCGCAACCGACCGCATGTACGCCGAATTCTCCATGGCGTCAAACGTCCAAAGCCGAATCTGCGCGACTGATTCCACCGGGGACCCAACATGGGCGATGTCGCCGAACTTCCTCCACATTTGCCGGAGATCGGCACAAAGGAAGTCCGCTACATCTGGGACGGAGAGTGTAGCGATCGTCCAAGCCGAACCCAGTTATCCTCTGTGTTCCCAGAAATGCACAGGCTCCCAAGAGGGGAACACTGTGATATAGATAAAGCTCGCCATGCGGGCTTCCCAAAAAGGAAACTGCTACTCTTTCAGCAGGCCGAAGGCGGAGAGCCATGTCCGGATACAGGTTCATCGATTTATTTTGTGGCATTGGCGGCATGCGTCTAGCCTTCGAGCGAACAGGCTGCGAGTGCGTCTTCTCGTCCGACTGGGACAAGTATGCCAACCTGACGTATGAGGCTAATTTCGGCGAAAAGCCAGCCGGAAACATTCGAGACGTTCCGTCCGGAAAATACCAGATCACGACATTCTGTTGGCAGGTTTCCCCTGCCAGCCGTTCTCCATTTCGGGAGTATCAAAGAAAAACAGCCTCGGAAAGGCGCACGGCTTCGCCGACAAGACCCAAGGAACCTTGTTCTTCGAGGTCGCTAGGATAATTCACGACAAACGGCCCGCCGCATTCCTGCTGGAGAATGTAAAACATCTTGCCAATCACGATAAAGGCCGGACGATGGAAACCATCATCGAAACGCTGGCGCAAGACCTCGACTACCATGTGTACGCTCCGCAAGTGCTCGATGCGAGGCACTTGGTGCCGCAGCACCGGGAGCGAGTCTTCATAATCGGTTTCAGGGAGCCCCGGCGGTTTGAGTGGCCTAAATTTAGATCGCCGGGACCAGCATTCAAAGAAATCCTGGAAAAGAACGTCTCTGAAAAGTACACGCTGACTGACCATCTCTGGCGCTATCTGCAGGACTACGCTGCTAAACATAAGGCGGCCGGGAATGGTTTCGGTTACGGTCTAACAAATCTCGAAGGTGTCGCGCGGACATTGAGCGCCCGTTACTACAAGGACGGCTCTGAGATACTCGTCCCACAAGCGAATGCCAACCCCAGAAGGCTGACTCCGCGCGAGTGCGCTAGGCTGATGGGCTTCCCCGAGAAATTCAAGATACCGGTTTCAGATACCCAAGCCTATAAGCAGTTCGGTAATTCCGTCGTCGTCCCCCTAGTCGCGCGGCTCGCGACTCAAATCGTCAAATCCCTCAACGCACCTGCCGAAGAAGATCGATCCGGATTACCCGATTTAGCAAGCGTGCAGTACGAGCTAGCGACAGCATAAAATCTCTAGGGAATGGCAGACGTTTTTACTCCCCGAAAAAGATCCGAGGTCATGTCTCGGATACGATCGCGAAACAACAAGGATACCGAACTCCTGTTCGCCTCCTTGCTTCGCAAGCACAGTATATCCGGCTGGAGACGGCACCTTCCGTTACCGGGCCGCCCGGACTTCACATTCAAGCGCGAGCGTATAGCCGTCTTCATCGACGGCTGCTTCTGGCACTGCTGCCCTAAGTGTGGAAACATGCCGGCAAACAACGCCGCTTTCTGGAAGAACAAGCTCGAAGGCAACAAGCTACGCGACAGACGAGTCAATAGAATTCTTAGGGCGGATGGCTGGCGAATTATTAGAATATGGGAGCACGAACTCGGAAATACTCCGGCAGTCATAAGTAAGCTAGTGCGCTGCGCCCCAGAGATTTTCTCTGGGAGATGAAGCCGCTTCTGTATAATCACGCCGGAGTATGACGGCACTTTCAATCCCAGCGATGCAAGGATATCTCCGGCGAAGTATTTCCAGCCTTAATCAAAATAAGCGCCACGGCTTACTGGCAGAGATCTCCCTGCGAGACCACCTCGGGCGTCTGGGCTTCCAGGATCGTACCTCGCCGGGAGGATGGATTGTAAGGCAAGAAGGACAGGGCATATTCGGGCACACTACCGCAGTTTTCTTCCCGGAGACAGTACAACCCGGCGTCGCTTACTCACCAGACAGAGAACTTCCCCAACCTACGCTTGGTCTGCACACGATCTGCTCGACGTTCCACCAGAGCGGTATAGCAAGTTTTTACTGCGCCGCGACTGTAGACAACGAAGATGACGCTTCGACGCTGCACTGGCACTCAGTGCAACTCGGGCTTCCGGCCGCCCAGCCTTACATCCCTTTCCTCGACGCCGCTGCGGCGCTGAACTTCCGCCGGCGTGAGAGACCTTACAATTTTCTGCGTTACAAAACAGAGACTGATGGCATTCCAGGGGGCGCGGTGCCGGAAGAGTTCTCTAAAGAACATCTCCGCGTAACGTTCCAGACAGGCTTCTTTTCCGAAATATCGGACATCGACGGAATACTCTGGGGACAGCAACACACGTACCCGCTCGAGATCAAAGAGAAGACCCCGGCACCATCGCGGGACATGGGCCCATACTTCGGGTTGGATGTCGGCCCATTCGTCAAGCTTGCGTTCTATGCTGCGAAAAGGGGGAATTTGCATTCCATCTTCGTCGTACGGGAGATCGACAGCCCTGAGACGAGGAACCTCGTCAATTGGTGGTTCATCACCTTCGACCACATGGCACAGTTCGCCTCTTGGGTGCAGCAGTCAGGCGGAACATCAATGACCGGCGGGAGGAGCTCTGTGGTCCGAATTCCTAAGGCGGAATTCCAGGAGCTGAACGCAGCCACCCTTGCTGTCCTATAGTTGCCGCGCAAAAAGGCCGGCAACGACCTACTCTCCCGCACACTTTCGCGTGCAGTACAATCGGCCCGGCGGGGTCTCCTTGCAGACAGAAGGCAGATTCCTCCTGGCTCGCTTCGCTCACCTGTCGGAATGACAAAGGGTTGGTGGTGGGCGGCTGTGGATGGGTTACGGGGCTAGCAAAGTCAAAGGCAGCGGGCGGGGGCGCCCGCTCTACACTGGAGCAAAATGGAATCCAGGATTTTGACACTAGCCATGCTCCGCTCTAGACTGGCGAATATGGAAGTACACTTTCGACCCGAAACTGAGTCCCGCCTGCAGGAGCTCGCCAGCAAGAGTGGGCGTACGCCCGGCGACTTGATCGAGGACGCAATGGCGGGGTATTTGCTGGAACTGTCCCAGGTGCGCGAGATGCTGGATGGACGCTACGACGATCTCAAGAGCGGCCGCGTGAAGCCAATGGACGGTGAAGAGGGCTTCGCCAAACTTCGGCAAAAAAGTAAAACCCGTCGCGCTGGTTCATAAGCGGGTAGCTTCATGAGCGGATTTGTTCTCCACCCGCAGGCCTATGCCGATCTCGACGAAATCTGGGAATACATCGCTGCCGACAGCTTCGACGCCGCCGATCGTGTCCGTGAAGAAATCTACGAAACGATCCAGTCCCTTGTCCCGTTTCCTTACATAGGCCACAGCCGGCCCGACCTCACGTCGAAACCGCTGCGGTTTCAAACTGTACGCGATTATGTAATTGCCTACGCGCCGGATGAGAAACCTCTCGCCGTCATCGCCGTGCTGCATGGCCGCCGCAGTCCACGCGTGAGGGCCGCCTTTCTTCGCAGCAGAGAGTGAAGGCATCGGCGAGAAAAGCAAAGTCAAAGGCAGCGGGCAGGAGTGCCCGCTCCACACGTTCACTCCACACGTTCAAGGCAAAAGGCTGACGGTTATTTCTTCTTCATGAAAACGTGGGTCGCATTTTCTCCGGCGACGGTTTTGAAGGGAGCGAAGCCAAGTTGGGGGAGATTGATTCCGGAGAATAGATTTTCTCCCTCGCCCAGCAGGACCGGCGACACGGCCAAGTGCATTTCATCGATCTGGCCGGCGAGCAGATACTGGCGGATCACGGACACGCCGCCGCCAATTCTGACGTCTTTATTTCTGCTCCCGGCCGCTTCTCTTGCTTGCTCCAGAGCGGACTCCAATCCGTCGGTGACGAAGTGGAAGGTGGTGCCGCCTTCCATGGCCAGCGGAGGCCGCGCGTGATGGGTGAGCACGAATACCGGCGTGTGGTACGGAGGATTGTCGCCCCACCATCCGTTCCAGGAATCGCCCGTGGTCGCCCAAGGACCGCGAACCGGGCCAAACATATTGCGGCCCAGGATCCAGGCGCCCACATTGTCGAAGGACTGCGCGGCGACATCGTTGTCGATGCCCGTCGTCCCGCCGCTTCCACCATGCATCTTCTTGAATATCTCGGTGTGAAAAAACCAGGAGTGGAGCTCGGTCCCGCGAACTCCGAGGGGATTCTGCAAGTCTTGCCGGGGGCCGGCGCCGAAGCCATCCAGGGAAATTGAAAACGCGGCGACTCTGACTTTACTCACGTCTTGTCCTTTCGTCGAGATTGCTCACGTGGCGGCGGACGCAGCTTGCCCTGAGCAACGTCGAAGGGTCCGCCACGCGAAACGGTTCCGGACGAATGCGTCCGGGCTACGTGATTATATTTCAACCGTGGATTCAGTCCTCGGAGGCAAGACTCTGATACTGCCTCCTCGAGGCGCGGATCGCGGGCATTCGGTACCTTCGTAATCCCTCCCTTGCGAATTCGCTAGAGTGTGCGTCTGAACCCGCCAATACTTCCAGTATGAGGAAATTTTCGATTTTCGCCACGCTGCTGTTTTGCGCCTTGGCAGCGAACTCGCATGCGCAAAATCCCGTTGTCTGGACTGCCGCCGACAGCGCGACCATCCCGTTGGAGCCCGCCAGCCTGCACGCCGGCCGCGTCTACACTCCCGCCGTCGGGGGCGGAGACATGCATGTGCAAATCGACTCCAGATATCCGGTCACCGTGGCCATGGCCTGGGCCGACGAATGGAACGCCGCCATGCGCCCCGGATCCGCTGCGCATTTCAGCTTCCTCTGCGTGAAGGAGCATGTCACCAGCGCGATTTACGAGTGTCATCTGCCCTCCGATCGGCCCATGATCATCACCTTCCGCGATGAGCGCAGGCCCGAGAGGCCCGTCGTCACCACCATTGGCGCCATCCTCGGACCGGGAGCGCGGCAATTCATGTCCCCCAACGATCTCCACATCCAGTACTACAATTGCGTTCAGCCGGAGTTCCGCTGGCGCCGCATCCTCGACGAAAAATATCAGATCACGTCGATACCCAAGGTCTACAGTCTGATGACTCCAGACCACGACGGCCAGGAACTCAGCCTGAAGATCAAGTCGCCCATCCCGCTGACGGTCGCTCTGCTGCCATCGCATCTTGCCGACCAGGTCTACGACAAGACCGTCACCCTCACCGACGCCCTCGACCAAACCGGCTGCAAGGAACGTGGCGTCCAGTCCATGAGCTTCAACTGCACGTTTAACGTCGCCAACGGCACGCAAACCCTGTTGATCCTCCCCGACATCGATTTTTCCGGCAAGAAGAAAGCCACGGTCGAGGCCAACACGGTAAAGTGCGTCGAGCATTGTGAGTTATTGAGCCCGCCTCCGAATCCGTAGACCGGAAAATCGCGGCGTCAAAAGGAAAAGGCCAATCTGATTTCTCAGATCCCTGTCATTCCGACAAGAGCAATCTGCATGATCCCTGACCCCGTGTTCGAGATGGGAAGCGGGGAAGTTTCACGATCCTCCCCATAAATATGGTAATATGGGAGAGTGAAAACAACCCTTGAGATCCCCGATTTTCTGTTCCGCCGCGCAAAGTCAGCCGCCGCCCAACGCGGAATTCCCCTGCGCCAGCTCGTGACCGAGGCGGTCCAGGAGAAATTGAAAACTACCTCCCAGGAAAAGCCGTGGATGAAACATCTGGGAAAGCTCAAACACCTGCACAAGGAGAGAAAGCAAGTCGAAAAGCGGGTGGAAGAAGCGTTCGAGCAGATCGATCGGGAAGTCTGGCGCTGATCCTCTGGAAATGATCCTCTGGAAATGATCCCCTAAAAATGATCCTTGATACCAACGCCTTGTCTGCCGCAGCGGACGATGACCCTGGAGTGGTTGCCCTTCTCGCCCGCGCCGAACAGATGGTGCTTCCCGTGATTGTGCTCGGCGAGTATCGCCATGGCTTCGCCCAGTCGCGCCATCGGGCGAGCTACGAAAGCTGGCTGGCGGAACTGCTCCCCTACTGTGTGGTGCTGGACATTCAGGAGCCGACCACGCATCATTACGCGGAGATTAGTCTCGAACTAAAGCGCAAGGGCAAGCCGATTCCAACCAATGACCTCTGGATTGCCGCACTGTGCCGGCAGCATTCTCTCCCGCTCTTGAGCCGTGATCGCCATTTCGATTTGGTGGCCGGAACCAAGCGGATCGACTGGTAACTAGAACGGGACCAGCAGCTTGTCCGGGCCCTCGATTTCGTCTTTAGCCTCCAGAAATTCGTCGCTCCATGGTTTGCCGGCGCACTCGGGGCACTCGTCGATGGTGCTGCCAACAGCGAAACAGTGATAGCACGTTCCTTCGGAGCTGGCGCCAGGGAATTTCTTACATCTTTTGCAGGGCTTGAAGAACTCGCGTTCTAGCGCTCGATGCTCGCCCCATAGTTCGCGCTCACACACAATGCACATAACATCTCCTCACGGACTGCCCATCTTCCACGTCCGAGCGAGTTCTTCACGCGGATATTCTTCCTTAGGCTCCAATATAACTCCATCGCCTTCTTCCACGTTCTCCAAATGAAAGTCGATGCCACTTTATTGCAAGCATCGGTCCCAAAACGGAAAGGCCACGCGCATTTTTGAACGTGGCCTTCATTTAGTGCCCGCAACGACCGGATTTTATCCTGCTTTGGCGAAGCCCCGAGCGAACCCGAGGGGGAAGGCGAAGGACTCCCACACTTTCGCGTGCAGTACTCTGAACCTGGCCTCGTGTGGCTATCCCATGATCGCGTGCGTGATCCCCTGCCACCAAGAAGGATTTTGCCGCCACATGTAGATCGCAAGGCTTTGGCCAACGATCAACAACGGCAGCGCATAGCGATACACCTTGTGAACGCGTCGATCTACCAGCAGATCGCGCGCCACGCCAAGAGCGATCAGGAGGTCCAGGCAGGGAAAGAAGAGATTATGGTCGAACACATAGTCAAAGCGGGCAACGGGCGCGTCCATGAGCCCGCAGGTTGCGATAAAGATCAGCCGCCGATGCAGCTCCGGCCGTCTGCGCCAATAGATGGCAAGCGCAATGAGCACGCCAAAGGCGATCATGTCATAGAACGGGATGCTCAGAAAAGCGTCCCCGCCGCTCTGATGGAGTTGCACCGTATCAAAGCGGTCCATGATGATGGCCGTGGCCGTGCCCAGCGGAACCATCACGGCGGCAAGCCCGGCGCCAAACCATCCCATGAAACGATGCCAGCTGACTTTGTGTACGCGGACCAAGGTTGACTGAAAAATGAAAAAGATCACCCACCCGGAGAAGGCCGCGCCATGAATCCAGAGAATGAAGGGCCGCGGCACCGCGGGATGGAACAGGTTCTCGTTGACCGTGCGCCTGAAGCCAGTGACCACAATCGCAGCCATCAGCAGTGACATCGCAAAATAAAAATATCGCTGCACAAGCTGCACCATGCCGTTGCGCCCGCCCACGGTCAGCCTGCTGATTTTCTTTTCCGGGACCAAAACAGTCCCGACGGGTTCTACATTGACAGTGGACATAAAGGGGAGCCGGGGGAGCCGCGTGAGCTGGAACCTCTATTCGGTTCGCCCGACGCAGGTGAGGATACACCTCGACCGCCCGGCTAGCCACCTTTTTCGAGTTTTGATTCGAGCGCACGCGGAGAACCGCCAGCTTTTCCAGTTATGCGATCGGCAAGAAGGGCAGGTCTACTTCTGCGTAGCTGCCGGGTACGGCACGATGGACCGCTTCTACGACGAGCTGGACATGAGGTTGAAGACTCGGCCATTGCTGGAGGCCGAGAACCACTACCGCGATCTTGCGGCCCGTAAGATTCTGCTGATAGCGCATGTTCTTGTCGGTCGTCAGCAACACCTCGAAGCCGTCCGCTTCAGCGGCCACGAGCAATTCGCCATTCTTGAGTTGGTCCCAGCCTTGCTGTGCCGCTGTGCGAACCTCGGGTCCTTTGAGATAGGGGCGAATCGGTAACGGCGTCGCTTGATCGAACAAGATGCGCATTTCGGCATCTTACGCGAACCTACGGGGCGAGGGCGGGGGCCTTGTCGAGGCTCCGCGCGGCAAACTCAATCACGGCCTTGACCTGTTCGCGATCAAGTCCGTCGTACCACTGCATGATGTCGTCCAAGCTGGACCCTGCCTCAAGATTCTCGAAGATGGCGGATACCGGCATTCGCGTGCCCTTCAAAACCCAGGCGCCGCTCACCTTGCCGGGAACGCTCTCGACTGCCGAACATTGGGACCAATCAAGGGCTGCCATCGAAGGAACTCTCAGCAGAGGATAGCGCGACGGCAGATCTCTTTGCAATATGCGGGAGCGCCCGCATGTCTCCACGCTACGGCGACAAGGTCCTAACTGCAGGATCGACGGGCCCGCCGGCCAGCAGGCGTAAAATGCATGAGCAGCGATCATGTCAACGATGCAAATCAAGGGGCGTCTAATTGCTGGTATCCCCGCGCTTGTCGTGCGTGATGCTTTGCACCGTGCTCGTAATCGCGAAGTTTTCACCTTTGAATTGTTCGTCGAAGAGTGCAAAGTGTCAGAGCGCAAAGCCAGAGACATAGTCAAAGCCCTTCTGACAGACAAGTTCGTTGAAATGGCAGAGCGTCCAAGATGGGCGCGCGGAGGGCGTAAGCGATGGTACAAAACAACCCCGGAAGGACTTCAGCTATCAAACGCTACCGCACTTCCACGAATGCCCCGGCCAAAGGCCGAAGCTATGCTAGCCGACTTTTTGAGAAGGGTCCAGGAGGTGAACTCGCATGCTGAATACATCTACCGCGTCTCTACAGTCATTGTGTCGGGCAGCTACGCGCGAGGCGAAAACACGCTGGGGGACTTAGACATATTCTATGGACTTGAACCGCGATTTTCTCCTCATGATCGGGAGAATGCTGAACAGAGTCGCATCGATGCCGCCTGGAAAAGGGGGGCGGCGCTTTAGCAACATCGTTGAGGAATTGTACTGGCCGGAGCACGAGGTTAGACTTCATTTAAAAGCCCGGACTAGAGGCTTAAGTTTGCACAGTCTGGATGAATTTTTCAGAATGGAAAAGGATGAGCGTTTTGCATACAAAGTTTTGGTTGGGGATGCAGAGATTATTAGGGTACGACTTGAGACGCCAGCGCGATCTCCTGAGCCCTAGAAGCCCGGCGGGGGCTTGGAGATGGTCAAACATCTGCTCGCCGATCAAGAAGTATGAGGCCGGCCCCGAGGCATACACCTACGAAAATAAGCCTTCCCAAAACATAGTCATGCCAATGAGTAATCCTCAACGCCGCAGCGCAAATGGCAGTGAGCAAGCACGTGATCCAACAAAGCAGCGATGCCAAGCTTTTATTCTTTCGTGAGACAGTGTCGAGTCTTACAATCGCCCAAGCCATAATCGCAATAATCGCCAGCACTTCCACCGGCACGACCGTAGAGAGGGCATAAAGGAGAACGCCGGCAGTCGCCCAGCCAACTATCAAACGCGCGAGGCGCGCGTAAACGGACTGACCGTCACCATGATTCTCAAGGAACACAGCGATACTATGCTAGCGTGCACATCTCGGGGTAGCGAGTATCCAAGGTAACCGGAGTGGTGTAGCAACAAAGGAAAAGGCCAATCTGATTTCTCAGACTGGCCTTTATTAATGCCGGCAACGACCTACTCTCCCACACACTTTCGCGTGCAGTACAATCGGCCCGGCGGGGCTTAACTTCCGTGTTCGGGATGGGAACGGGTGGATCCCCCGCGGTATGATTACCGACAACTTGAAGCAGCTTCTAGCTACTAGCTTCTGGCTACTAGCTTGAATCTTCCGGCGCAAACTTTATCGCGATCTGGGAAGATTTCTCGCTGCAAACTTGAACTGTCGGCTTCCGCCCCACAGCCCGAGCCCGGTGGATTGAGCTAGAAGCCAGGAGCTAGAAGCTGATTTTTCAAAGATCGTGAGGACGAAACCTCACAACTGAATAGATTGGGTGTGGCTTACTTTCATATTTGTTAACTTCCGATTTCTGCCACGTATTACATCGGCTTGCTTTCTTCTTCCATAGAATCGAAAAGCGTCGGCGCACAGTTATCAGTCTTGCTTCTCAGTCATTCAGTTTCTAACGACTTCCAAACACATTGCTAATTCCAGTTCAGTTTCGAACTGGCAACTGGCAACTGAGAACTGACAACTGTTTTCTGCACCGAGTAAATTTTATGGTCAAGCCGAACGGGCGATTAGTACTGGTAAGCTACATGCATTGCTGCACTTCCACCTCCAGCCTATCAACCAGGTAGTCTTCCTGGGCCCTTCTTATCCCTTACGGGTTGGGAGATCTCATCTTGAGGAGTGCTTCCCGCTTATATGCATTCAGCGGTTATCACAACCGAACTTCGCTACCGAGCGGTGCCATTGGCATGACAGCTCGAACACAAGAGGTTCGTCCATCCCGGTCCTCTCGTACTAAGGACAGGTCCTCTCAAATCTCCTGCGCCCACAACAGATAGGGACCGAACTGTCTCGCGACGTTCTGAACCCAGCTCACGTACCGCTTTAATAGGCGAACAGCCTAACCCTTGGAACCTTCTACAGCTCCAGGATGCGATGAGCCGACATCGAGGTGCCAAACCGGAGCGTCGATATGAACTCTTGGCTCCGATCAGCCTGTTATCCCCGGCGTACCTTTTATCCGTTGAGCGATGGCCCTTCCATGCAGAACCACCGGATCACTAAAGCCTACTTTCGTACCTGCTCGTCTTGTAGGACTCGCAGTCAACCACGCTTATGCTTTTGCACTCGTCGGCTGATTTCCAAACAGCCTGAGCGTAGCTTCGCGCGCCTCCGTTACCGTTTAGGAGGCGACCGCCCCAGTCAAACTACCCGCCTTACCATGTCCCTCTCCCGGTTCACGGGAGTAAGTTAGAACCACAGATCTCGCAGGGTGGTATCTCACCGTTGGCTCCTCCAAGCCCGAGAGCCTGGAATCAAAGCCTCCCACCTATCCTGCGCAGCAAGGGCCATAGTTCATGGTAAAGGTATAGTAAAGGTGCACGGGGTCTTTCCGTCTAGTTGCGGGCAACCGGCATCTTCACCGGCACTACAAGTTCGCCGTGTCAGTCGGCAAGACAGTCGCACTTTCGTTACGCCATTCGTGCAGGTCGGAACTTACCCGACAAGGAATTTCGCTCAACTTTGTTACAGCTTTTAGCTACTAGCTTTTAGCTACTAGCTTGAGGCGGGATGAACATTTCTGTCATTCTCTGCATGTCGCCATGCAGTTCGGACTATATCTTTTCCAACCCACAAAGCCTGTCATTCTGAGCGAAGCGAAGAACCCCATGCCTGCCAGTGTTGCCACCGGCTTCGCAAGGAATTTTCACCACGCGCTTTAGATTTGTGGTTGGAATCTGGCATATAGTCTCTGAGGATTCCAGCAGGATGGAAGCGCAACCTCAGGGGCTAAAGCCCTCGAGATTTTTGCCACCTTGACGGCACGACTGAAGTCGTGCCCTTCCACGAACCTCGCGCTTCGCGCGCCAAGTCCGCGCTTCTTCCCACTGGCCTTTCCTGCTGATTGTCTGCACCCAGCGCATTTTCACGCGAAGTTGCCTTCGCGTAGCGTGGGATACTCAGATTTTCCAGCATATAGCCAGATTTTACTAAGGCTAGCGAATACTAACCTTAGGACCGTTATAGTTACGGCCGCCGTTCACTGGGGCTTCAGTTCGAAGCTTCGCCTTGCGGCTGACCTCTCCCTTTAACCTTCCAGCACCGGGCAGGCGTCAGCCCCTATACGTCGTTTTCGACTTTGCAGAGACCTGTGTTTTTGTTAAACAGTCGCAGTGCGCATTTCGCTGCGGCCCCCTCGAGCTTTGAGCTATTAAACTCTAACTCTACCGGGGCACCCCTTCTCCCGAAGTTACGGGGTTATATTGCCGAGTTCCTTACCAACTGTTCTCACGAGCGCCTTTGGATATTCTCCTCGTCTACCTGTGTCGGTTTGAGGTACGGTTCCCTTACGTTCTCCTTAGAGGTTTTTCTTGGCAGTGTGGAATCGGCAGCTTTCCTCCATACGGAGTACTGCTTTGCGTCTCAGTGATAGCTTCCCCGCGGATTTGCCTACGAGAAACACCTTGCACGCATCGACCGTTATAGCCATAGAACGGCCTGCTTATCCTACTGCGTCACCCCATCGTATAACGAACACAAGGGAGGTCCGGAATATTAACCGGATGTCCATCGGCTACGCCTGTCGGCCTCGCCTTAGGGACCGCCTGACCCTGAGCGGATTAACCTTTCTCAGGAAACCTTAGACTTTCGGCGCGGAGGGTTCCCACCTCCGTTATCGCTACTTATGCCGGCAGGGTCTCTTCTCAACCGTCCAGTAGTCCTTTCGGTCTACCTTCAAACTGTTGGGAATGCTCTCCTACCACGCATGGCTGTTACACCATGCATTCGCTGCTTCGGTAACAAGCTTAAGCCCCGTTAAATTGTCGGCACCGGACCGCTTGACCAGTGAGCTATTACGCTTTCTTTAAAGGATGGCTGCTTCTAAGCCAACCTCCTGGCTGTCTGGGCGTTCCGACTTCCTTTCCCACTTAGCTTGTATTTTGGGACCTTAGCAGGCGATCTGGACTGTTTTCCTCTCGACGACGAAGCTTAGCCCCCGCCGTCTGACTCCCGGATTGGTTGTTCTATGGCATTCGAAGTTTGATTGGATTCTGTAAGCTGGAAAGCCCCATAGTCCATTCAGTTCTCTACCACCACGACAAATCATCCGAGGCTAGCCCTAAAGCTATTTCGGAGAGAACGAGCTATCACGGAATTTGATTAGCCTTTCACCCCTACCCTCAGCTCATCGGAGCTTTTTTCAACAAACACCCGTTCGGCCCTCCAGTGGGTGTTACCCCACTTTCAGCCTGGCCAAGGGTAGATCATCCCGCTTCGCGTCTATTCCTGCCAACTGGATCGCCCTATTCGGACTCGCTTTCGCTACGGCTCGCTTTCGCTTAACCTTGCTGACAAGAATAACTAGCCGGCTCATTATGCAATAGGCACGCGGTCAGACTTTCGGCTTGCGCCGCATAGTCCTCCCACCGTTTGTAGGCACACGGTTTCAGGTACTATTTCACTCCCCTCGCTGGGGTTCTTTTCGCCTTTCCCTCACGGTACTGGTTCACTATCGGTCAGAAGCTAGTATTTAGCCTTACGGAATGGTCTCCGTAGCTTCCCGCAAAGTTTCTCGTGCTCCGCGGTACTCAGGTATCGACTTCGAGTCCAGCTCATTTTCGTCTACGTGGCTATCACACTCTATGGCCCCTCTTTCCAGAGGGCTTCGACTAATGACTGGATTGGTAACTCTACTGTTGTCGACCCTACAACCCCTGCTAGACCCGAAGGTCGAACAGGTTTAGGCTGTTCCGATTTCGCTCGCCACTACTCTCGGAATCGAGGTTTCTTTCTTTTCCTCCTGGTACTGAGATGGTTCACTTCCCAGGGTTCGCTCGTGCCCGACTATGGATTCATCGGGCCGTACGGGGGTTTTACCCCCGTGGGTTTCCCCATTCGGAAATCCCCGGATCAAAGCCTGCTTGCGGCTCCCCGAGGCTTATCGCAGCTTGCCACGTCCTTCATCGCCTGCTTCTGCCAAGGCATCCACCATGCGCCCTTAGTAGCTTGACCACAAAATTTACTCAGCACACTCGAGCTCAGCTCCTAGCTATTAGCTTTTAGCTTTTAGCTAAAAACAAAACCCGAACACGCCGTTTAAACTTTATGGGCCTTTGATCCTGCTCCTCGCACGCTTGCTTCAGCTTCAACGCTTCACAGTCTTGCCATCTCAGGGACAGCCCCGAGACCTTGAAACCGGAAACGCTGAAACCTCATGCTACGTACACCAGCAGGGTTTTTCAGGCACTCATAAAAATTTACAACGCCTTGTAATTTGCCCAATCTATTCAGTTGTCAAATATCGTCCTCGTGATAGAAGCTGCTAGCTCTTAGCTCTCTAGCTATTAGCTAGAAACCGAAATCAACAGCCCTCTC
>CAVPFI010000007.1:90000-106640 GCA_963703685.1 uncultured Acidobacteriaceae bacterium
GTAGGGGTGGTTTCAACCTCGCCCCTTTCCACGCCCTTCACAGCTTGCTCGCTTCGCTTGCTCGTGAGCCGAGGCGGCTGTCGCTACGGGTGCATATTCGCTGCGAAGTACTTTTCTTCCAGGATCTTGCGGTGGTGCAGTTCGTGTCCAGCGATGATGTAGGCCAGGGCTCGGACACTGACTTCGTTTTTGTTGGCTATGCCGCGGCGGGTCCAGGCTGGCTCGTCCAGGTTGCGGAGCAGGGTTAGGGTGGCGCGGCGGACGGCGATGTAGTCCTCGATGAGTTCGGGCAAGGGGGCTGGGGCGAAGGGGCCGTTGCGGACGTAGTCGTCCTGCTCGAAGCCTTCGATGGGCGTGCGGTCGGCGCGGGCGATGCGCAGGGCGCGGTAGGCGAAGATGCGCTCGGTGTCGCAGACGTGGCCCAGCACTTCTTTCGCGGACCACTTGCCGGGGGCGTAGCGGAAGTCGCCGTCGGCTTCGTCGCGGCCGCAGAGCAGGGTCATGGTCTCGCGGCGCTGGGCGTCGAGCGTGGCGAGGATGTCGGAGCCCGGAACCAAGGAAATGTAGCGGTCATAATACGGCGCGTACTCGCCGGGTTCGGGGCGAGCGATGGTCAGGGTCGATGCTGCGGGGGTGGCGACGGCTTCTGGCATACTTGGCTCCAATTTCTTTAAAAGAGTGCCTACCGGCTGAATTCGGGCTTTCTCAACGCGGGCGTCCTGCAAGGCACGTCCTGCAGGGATTAACTGGTGAAAGATTAGACTCGTTACGGAGAAATCCGCTTTGGATATCTTTTCCTTATTCCCCGCCAAATTCTGAGGCCCTCAAATCGAGTCCTTGCAAGATCTGGGCACCAAGCATACGCCGGAAGGGTTGGAAAGGGGAAGGAGAAGACGATCATTCCAGGAATCGTTACACGGAAGAGGGAGAAAGTATGCATCCCTATGGAACGCCGGCGGAAATTGGAATGCACGAACGGTCGTATCCGGAGAGGAACTCCCGATTGAAAATAAAGGATTTTCCACAGCGCCGACGGCGCGCTCTGGGAGTACAATCGGTTTTGGTCACGAAAGTGCGGCCAGTGACCCCTAATCCCAACAAGGAAAGGATCTCTTACCCATGTGGAAGCCCACCAATCAGCCCCAGACCCCTGGCCGTCCTGCCGAGCCGGAACGCCCGACACCTCGACGCCCAGTGCGCCAACCATGACTTCGACGCCAAGTGAGCCCTCGGCTCCCCGGCCTTTGAGTACTACTACCGCGGACCAGGCTACGATCGGCAAGTCGCTCGTCATCAAAGGCGAAGTGACCGGGTCTGAGTCGCTTTACATTGACGGACGCGTGGAGGGGTCGATCAATCTCTCCGGCAATCGCGTGACGGTGGGGCGGAACGGCGTGGTCGCCGCGAATATCAATGCGCGCGAGATCGTGGTGTTGGGCAAGGTCCGCGGGAATTTGACGGCGAGCGATCGCGTCGACATTCGCAGCGATGGTTCTCTGACCGGCGATGTGATTGCGGCGCGCATCTCCATTGAAGACGGTGCGTTCTTCAAAGGCGGCATCGACATCCGCAAGGGCGGACAGCCGCAGCAGCCGCCGGCGAAAGCCAACGGCGAAGAGAAGGCTGTTCCGACGCCAGAGCCGGCCGCGGTCGGCGCCCGGGCGTAGATTTCGCTGAAAATTTGGCCGATGGTCGGGAGCGGGCATCCGCAAAGGATGCCCGTTTCGTTTTTTGGGGAAGATTGCCGAAAATGTCGGTACGCGATCCTGCGGGTTCGATCCCTCACTCCTGAAGAATTCATGCACGTGATTGCAGGCGCTTGATATACTCGCTCTCATTTTTCTCGACTTAGCCGATGTCACGGCGGCATAGCTATGGGACGCATCATCCTTGTATTTATCCGGCGTTTGTGGCTGCCACTGCTGGTGCTGGCGGGATTCCTGGGAGCATGTGTCATCTTTTACATGCGGGTGGAAGGACTTCGCCCGTTGGACGCCCTGTTCTGGGTGATCCATCCCCATTCGATTGAATACCGGACGGTGCACAAGTCTACGAAGATTTTTTCCCTGTTCGTTTACGCGGGAGTATTTGCGCTGCAGATCTGGATCGCCGAGCGGGTGCTACTCACGATTTTTAACCGCCACGGCGTGGAGGCCTGGAGAACCATGGTCAACGAAGTGAACGTCGATCGTCTGCGGGACCATTTTATTATTTGCGGATATGGGCAGGTTGGGCGGACGGTAGTCGACCAACTTCAGCGGTTGGAGATTCCCTTCGTGCTGATCGAGACCAACGAAGGCCTGTATCGCGAATTGCTCAACGACAAAACTCCGGTCATTCAGGGCGACGCCAAGCGGCACGACATTCTGCTGGAGGCCGGAATCGAACGGGCACGCGGGATCTGCATCGTCATCGACAACGACGCGGATAATCTCTATATCACGGTGACGGCGCGCTCGCTCAATCCCAGGATCAAGATCATTACGCGAGCGGGCCAGCAGCGCTACGCTAACGCCATCCGAAGTTCGGGAGCGGATGAGGTCATCATTCCGGAATATGAGGGGGGGCTCATGACTGGACGAATGATTCAGAAGTTTTATCCGATCTCGCTGGCCATAAAATAAAACGCTCGCCCGCCTCTATTCCACGAACATGCAGTCGCCGTAGGAATAGAACCGGTAGCGTCGGGCCACCGCCTGCTTGTAGGCGCACATGATGTTCTCTTTCCCTCCCAGCGCGCACACCAGCATGAGCAGCGTAGACTGCGGCAAGTGGAAATTCGTAAGCAACGCCTGCACCACCTGAAACTTGTAGCCAGGATAAATAAATAGATTGGCCTCGCCTGAACTTGCGCGTATCGCGCCCGCCCCTTGCAGCGCCGCATATTCCAAAGTTCGCACAGTTGTAGTCCCCACCGCAACGATCCGCCGCGCTTCACTCCGCGCGCGGTTGATCTTTTCGGCGGCCTCCGCCGAGATGGAATAAGCCTCTGAGTGCAGTTGATGATCCTCCACGCGCTCGCTTCGGACGGGCTGGAAGGTTCCGAGGCCGACGTGGAGCGTGATTTCGGCGGTTTCGATTCCGCGGGCGCGCATACGGGCAAGAATCCCTGGGGTGAAATGCAGGCCGGCCGTGGGAGCTGCAACCGATCCGCGCTCTCGCGCGTAGACGGTCTGGTAGCGGTCACGATCGGCGGAAGAATCTTCGCGGGCGATATAGGGCGGCAGCGGAATGTGGCCGATCTTTTCTATAAGCCCAAAAAAATTCTCTACCGGCGCGAAACGGATGCGGCGCTCGCCAAAGCTGCCGCGCGCGATCACCTCGGCCTGAAGTTCACGTGGTCTCCGAAAAAGAGATTTTCTCCGACCCCGATCTTTCGTCCCGGGCGCACAAGGCATTCCCATTCGTTGGGCTCGAGTTGCAATTGCCTGGTGAGGAGGACCTCGACGCGCCCGCGAAGAAAATCGCGGGACGCGGGATTGCGCGGGCTCACGTGCTTCCGAACGGAGTCCGCCGCGGCGTCCATAGAGGCGCGCGGGGAAGACGCGAGTGTTGTTGAAGACGACGAGGTCGCTGGGGCGCAGGAGTTCGGGGAAGTCGCGGAACTGGCGATCATGCAGACCCCAGACCCGCCGCGCCGTCGCACCATCGGCGACGCTGTCCACATGCAGCAGACGCGAGGCCGCGCGGTCCGGTAGAGGTTCCTGGGCAATCAATTCTTCGGGGAGTTCGTAATTGAAATCGGAGACCAGCACGCGCTTTAATTATAGGGATGCAAACGCGATGCGGGCTTTGATGGTTTATCAAGGATAGGGTCGGTGCCAGTATGTGTCAATATTGTGGTCCGGCAAGGTACGCAGGAACCGATGCCGCCCCTGGGTCTAAGTCGTAGCTTTTCTTTCGCCCGTTAAGGGCTTACCGGATTTCCCGTCTCCACCCACGGCTTGCGCCGTGGGCTGTATTCTTTCGCCGCTTCGCGGCTGGGCGCTCTCAACTTCGGCCGTTTTACACCGAGAAATGTCCCTTTTTGAAAATTCTTGCGCAAGGTTTTGTCCTTTTGTGTTGGTTTTTCTTGAAAATTGGATTGTCTCGACGAGGCGACTGCTGGTAGTATGCGGGTGCTCGATTGCAGCCTGCTTTTATCGTCTCTCCCAGGATATCCAGGCAAGGGAACCATGCCAACGGAACGCAAATACAGGGAAGAAATCGTTCATTACGGACGGATGCTGCACGAACACGGGTTCGTGGCCGCCATGGACGGCAATCTTTCCGTCCGTCTGGACGGAGACCGGGTGCTGGTAACTCCGACATGTGTCAGTAAGGGTGCCATGAAGGCTGCGGACATGGTGATTGTTGACCTGGACGGGCAGCAGGTGGCGGGGCGCCGCAACGTGACCAGCGAACTTGGGATGCACTTGCTGATCTATCGCACGCGGCCCGATATTCAGGCGATTGTGCATGCGCATCCGCCGACCGCAACTGGGTTTGCGGCCGCAGGCATTCCCCTGACCGAGCCTTTGGTTTGTGAAGTGGTGATGGGATTGGGATGCATACCGCTGGCGCGTTATGGCACCCCTGGAACTTCGGAGTTGGCGCAGACGCTTGAACCTTACGTTCCTGGCTACGACGCGATTCTCATGTCGAACCACGGGGTCGTCACCTACGGGGATACGCTCGAGCACGCTTACATGAAGATGGAAACAGTCGAGCACTTTGCCCAGATTGCCCTGGTCACGCATTTGCTCGGACGACAGCAACCGCTGAAGGAAGTGGAGATCGAGAAGCTTCTCATGGCGCGCACCAAATATTTTGGCGCGAAGATTGCTGCGTGCATGCCTTTGCCGAGATCGCCACAAAAAGTCAGCTAGATCAAAATCCTAAAATCAAAATCCCCACCCTCTCGCAAAGGGCGCGAGAAGGGTGGGGCACCTGCTTCTTTTTCCTCTCTGCGGCTATTCTCCGCCGAGGCGGAATCTTAATCCTGCGCGGAAATTGATCGGAAGGGCCGGGTAGCCGACTACTTCGTTGTAGCGGCGGTCGAGGGCGTTTTCAACGTTTACGTAGGCAGTGACGCGCGGATGCAGGGCGTACCATCCGCCGAAGTCGGCGCGCACGTATCCGGCGGCGTGATCGATGCCGAAGCCTAGGAAATCGGAATCGGGGCGGCGGCCTACGAAGCTTCCGCCGATGTTTCCGCCCCAGCGCGTCCCCAGGTAGGACAACAACAAAGTTGCGGAATGCCTGGGTCGGCGCAACAGCGGCTGGCCGGGGTTGTACAGCGAATTGATGGGCGCAGGATTTTCCAAGATCTGCGTTGATGTGTAGGTATAGGCCGTGTTCAAGAACAATCGAGAACGCAGCCTGGCTTGCACGCCGATCTCGGCGCCGTGAGCCAGAGCCTGATTCACGTTGGTGTACTCGCCCACGAAATTCACCGGGTCTACGGTTACGTAATTGATCTGGTCATGGAAGAGATTGTTGAAGTACGTCGCGGTGAAGACATACTTGCTCCGCAGAAAATCCTGCTGCAGGCCAGCCTCGAACCCCCGCGTATGTTCCGGCTTCAGCCCCGGGTTCGGAATGTTGAAAGGGTTCGCAGGAATTCCATTAAACGTTTCTTCCAGTCGAGGTTCTTTGAATGCCGTCGCGTAGGAAAAACGCAGACGCGTTCCGGAAAGCAATTCGCCTCCGCGCAAGGCCTGCCAGGTTAAAGCAACCCGCGGCAGCCCGATGTTGCCGAAGGCGCTGTTGTGCACGAAACGGCCACCCGCGATCGCGGTCAGGCTTCGCCATGTCACCTGTTGTTGCGCGTAGAGGTCATTGCTCAGGCGTTGGCCGTGGGTCTGCGAACCATAGGCCAGATTGCCCACAAATCCATTTTCATTCTCCACGCGATATCCGAACGTGGTGTGAGCCCAGCTTCGTTCGGAATAGTCGCCCTGATACTCGAATCCGGCACGATTGATGTGATCGACTTCGTGAGATGGGAAATCAAACACACGGGCGGGATCACCGTTCACGTTCAGCTCGTTGTAGCGATAGAGGTAATCGAAGCCGGTGAAGCGATGCTGCCATCCCGAGGGAGCGGCTACAGCCAGTTCCGCGCTGCCCAGCAGATCGTTGAGCTGCGACCAGTCGCTGGGATCGGGCGGCTGCAGCGGGGAGTTGTTGAAGTTCCACTCGCCGGCAACACCGGCGTGACTATCCGAGTGACGGAAGCGAATGCGGAGAGAGGTCCGATCGTTGAGCGTAGCCCCGACATTCGCGCCCTCGAGCGAATCCGAATATGCATTGTTGATGCCGGCGCCATTGGTATTGAATTCGCTGCCGAACAAGTTGTAGTCGAAGCGGCCGCGAGCCCCAGCCAGGGAAGCGTATCCCTTGGCGGTGGTGAAGTTGCCGCCGTCGGCGCCAAAGGTAAATTCCGGGACGCGCGTGCTGCCGGTGCGCGTCCACGCCTGCACCACGCTGGTCATGGCGTCGGAGCCGTAGAGGGTGCTCTGGGCGCCGCGGACAAACTCCACGCGGTCGGCCTGATCCAACGGCAGCGTGCCGAAGTCGAAAGTTCCGCCGGGTTCGTTAATGGTGACTCCATCGACGATCACTTTGTTGTAGCGTGATTCACCGCCGCGCACGAACAGGGACGTCAGACCTCCGCGCTGCCCGGCATCGTTGACGATGGCGCCGGGGAGAAAGCGGATCGCGTCGCTGGCGGCGGTGGGCTGCATGGTTGTAAGTTGCGCACCGCTGAGCGCGTCCACGTCAGACCCGGCAGCCTCGCCCGGGACGGGAGTGCGAGTCGCGCTGACGACCACAGTTTCGGAGGCGGTCGCCAAGCGGAGACTCACCGTGAGTTCCGCCTGCGATGAAACCTCAATCGTCTCCGCGGCGAAGCCGGGAGCCAGAACTTGAATCTGAAAAGGTCCCGCGCCGGTTGGGTGAAACGTGGCTATCCCTTCGGCGGAGGTGTTCTGCGTCGCGATGACTTTGCTTTGGCCGCGCAGCAGGGACACCTGCGCGCCGGCTACGGCAGCAGACTGGGGATCTATTACTTTGACAGCGAGTAGTTTGACTTTGAGATCGGCGGCCGAAGCGGCTGCAGAGAGAATCAGACCAAGAAAGACGGTAACGAATATGCGCATACTTCCTCCTTTGCACGCGAAAGAGGTTGAAGTAGACGGATCGCGCCGGTCTCCTGGCTTCACGAGTAAGGATGGTCGCACCATCCGGTAATGCCCGCGGCCTTCCCGGGATTCTCCCAGTGGCCGATGGCAGTTTCCTCGCTTACAGTTGCGCGGCAGCGCGGGATTTGCACCCGCTTCCCTGTCTTCGCCGAGCGGCGAAGACGCGCGTTCCGAACGACAGCAGTAACAAAATTTACGGTCGCAACGAATCTAACGGGTGATCACCGGGAAAGTCAATGCTGAGTGGTTCAGCGCCGCCATCGCCCGACTACATACAGGAGAAGAGAGAGCACCACGCTTACCAGCACTGAAGTCGCGAGCGGAAAATAGAAGGTTGTGTTCTTTCCGCGATAGATGATGTCTCCCGGCAAGCGGCCCAAGGGAAGGTTCGTTTTGCCCAGGACAATGAATAAAACTCCAGCCAGTAGCAGGACCGCTCCGAGAACGATTAATAGTTTGCCCACATCGGTCACGCTATCTCCCGCCTTTCAGCTGGATGGGTTCCACTCTTACATCGTACTGTTGTACGCACGAGTTTTTCCTAGGTTTTTGAAGAAGTCCGACGAAAGGGTAGCAGCTGATTACGACCTTAGTCATAGGAAGGTTCGATCGAGATCAAATTCCCCACCCTCTCGCAAAATGGCGCGAGAAGGGTGGGGCACCCGCTTTTGATTGCTTTCGGCTGTTTCTTTGCGTTGCAAAGTACTTGACACGCGTCTAGGACGCCGTTAGGATGTCGTTATGTTTGAGCCGCGAACGCATCGTATTCGCCGATTTCATGGTTCGCAGAGGGAGAGTTTCGGCCCGCCGCGGACTGCTCCCGAGGTCATCGAAGATCTGCGGTTCATTCGCGACACCATGGAGCGCTCGGCGGCTTTCACCGCGGTTTCGGGGTGGGGGCAGGTGCTTCTGGGCGTGACGGCGGCCGGAGCTGCGTGGCTCGCCGCCAATCAGATTTCATCTTTCGCCTGGCTGCGCGTTTGGCTGGCGGAAGGGCTTCTGGCTGCCGCTATCGGCTTGCTGGCGTGCACTTGGAAGGCGAACCGCCGCGGCTTGCCGTTGTTTTCCGGACCGGCGCGCAAAGTTGCCCTCGGACTCGCGCCACCCTTGGTCGCCGGAGCGTTCCTCACATTTCTCCTGTTCCGCGCGGGGATGCAGTCGGCGCTGCCCGCAACCTGGCTGTTGCTCTACGGCGCCGGCATCATGACCGGAGGCGCGTTCTCGGTTCCCATCGTTCCGGTCATGGGCCTCAGCTTCATGCTGCTGGGCGGGCTTGCCGTGCTTGGTCCGGCGGCGTGGGGCAACTGGTTTCTGGGCGCGGGTTTCGGTGGACTGCATATTGTTTTCGGACTGTTGATCGGCAGGAGGCACGGTGGCTAGAGCTCTTCCATCGCGCAACAAAGCCCCCAAGACTAGGGCGCGGCTTCGTCAACAAAGCCGCGGGCATGCTCCTGAGCAGGCGCCGCCACGCGCTCCCGAACTGCCGGAACTCGATCGTCTGATTCACGAGCGCATACGGCTGGGCATCGTGAGCGCGCTCGCGACCAACGATTCGCTGAGCTTCAACGACCTGAAGCGCGTGCTCAAGACGACCGACGGCAATCTCAGCGTTCATGCCCGCAAACTGGAGGAAGCCGAGTACATTTCCTGCGTGAAGTTTTTTGAAGGACGCGTTCCGCGCACAGAATATCGTCTGACCCCAGCGGGCCGGCGCGCCCTGGCGGAGTATCTCGATCAGATGGAAGAGTGGATTCGGGTTACCCGTGAAGAATAGGGGCAATTTTTTTGGCTCTTTAAACTTTGCAGTGTAAAGTACATTGCATACATCTCATGAAGGAGATGCGATTATGAACGCACACATGGCCAGCAACATGAATTTCCCGGCGCCACTTGCGGTCCTGGGATTCCTCGCCGCATGCGGTGGGCTAGTGCTCGCGGCTGTTTCAGCCCTAATTTTCTGGTTCGCCCGCAAGCCAAGATTTGCCCGGATTGCCGCTGCCGGCATCGGTATGTGTGCCGTAGTTTACTTTTCTTTGCTGTTTGGATTTTCCGCCGGCAGCCATGAGACCGATCTCGCTCGCGGGCAGGAAAAATATTTCTGCGAGATCGACTGCCATCTTGCTTATTCCGTTGTCGACGTCAAGATGCAGCCCGACGGCCATTACCTTATCACTCTGCGAACTCGCTTCGACGAAACGACTACATCGTCCCGGCGTCCCAAGGATGCGACCCTGACACCTTCCCCGCGCGAGATACGCCTGGTCGACCGCGCCGGCCACGAGTACGCTCCCGACGGTACCGCGGGCTCACCACTTGTAACACCGTTGAAACCCGCCGAATCCTATACCACCCGACTTGAATTCAGTGTTCCCAAAGATGCTGCTGGCCTGCGCCTGCTGATCAAGACTGCCCCGCAGTGGCCCGACTACGTGGTGATTGGCGACGAGAATAGTTGGCTGCATAGGAAGACGTACTTGTCGCTGTAGGATGAAACTCAGATCGGAACTTAAGTACCGAGGACCTCAGTCGACGCGCGCGATCACTGGATGGGCCGGCGTAGCGGCGCCGCGGGCCAGAGATGCGCGCCATTGTTGCAATGATTCGAGCAACGGGCTCACAGCGATTCCGCCGAAATCGGTGGGGCAGGCCGCCAGATTTTTGTGGGCACGCTCCATTAGCGAGTAAGCGCCCACCAGGTTTCCCGTTGAATGATGATGAAAGGCGACTGCAGCCTGGATCAATCCTTGCAGAAACCTTTTTTCCAAGCCGTGAGATTCCCGCCACACGTCTTCCCAAACTTCATGGGCGTCGTAGAATTCGCGGGCGTTGAAGTGGCGAATGCCGCGATGGTAGGCGTCAGAATGGAGACTCATGGTTCGAGGTAATAATACCGGCGAAAGTGTTTCGGCCGATTTTGGTCTGGATTTGGGCGTTGCAAGTGCGCGGGCGGAACGTTCGCGCGAGCGGAGACCATGTCGTAACTTGTCTTTCGCCCCTCACGGGGCTGCTTATTTTCACTTCGCTTCCCACAGCTTGCGCTGTGGGCTGCATTCTTTCGTCCCATCCGGGGCTTGCGGACGTCTAGGCTTGGGCTTCGTTGCGCCAGGCTTGGGATTGGCGATTAATGATGGAGTAGCATTCACAGGATGCTTCTTCCAGCTTGCTTCGGTTGGCAATGGTCACGGAGCCGCGCGCGTATTTGATCAGACCCGCTTTCTGAAGGATCCCAGCAGCCACCGTCACGCTGGCGCGCCGCGTTCCCAGCATGTGGGAAAGAAACTCCTGGGTCAGCGGCACAATATTCCCTCCCACCCGGTCCTGACTCATCAGCAACCAGCGAGCCAGGCGTTCCTCCACATTGTGCACGCGGTTGCACGCGGCTACCTGAGTGGCCTGCATCCCCAATTCTTGTGCGTAACGATTCAACTTCTTCCCCAGTTGCGGACACTTAGCCAAGGCTTCCAGAAGTTTTGCCGCACTAATGCGAAACGCGCTGCCGGTAATCTGCACAAGGGCGCGGGTGGCGCTGGTCTTTAAACCTACGATCAAGGGCAGACCAATGAATCCTTCTTTTCCGGTCAGTCCGACCTCGACTCCTTTGCCATCGCCCATAATGGTGAGAATGGACGTCATCCCGCTGTTCATGAAGTAGCAGAATTCAATCGTTTCTCCCATTTCATTCAGCAAGTCGTATGCCGGGATCTCAACAAATTCCAGCTCTGCCAGCACAGCTGTGCATTCCTTCGACGGAAGCGCCAGCAGAATTTCATTGCGAATCGCACGGGGATCAATGGCCTTGGAGGGCGATTTAGCCGAGGCCTTCTCGGAGACATCCAATTGAGTTTTCGCCACGCTGCTCCTTAGCCGGATCGAATTCTCGGCTAACTACAAATACTAGCTTAAGTCGTTACATTAACCTGAGCGATTTAGACCAGACGGGAAGGGGTACGTTAGCGTACAATAATTTTACGGGTGTAAGGGCTACCCTCCGACAGCCCCAGTGAGTTTCCGCTCAGACTCGTAATACTCTTGTGGTGACAGGCCGTGCGTCGAAAATCCGATATCGTGGTTCCCGAGTGGTCGCGCAAGATCGAGGACATGCGCCAGACTCGCAAGCTGAGCCAGGAAGGCTTCGGCAGCCGCGTGGGCGTGTCGGCCATGGCGGTCTCGCGGTGGGAACGCGGAGTGGCTGAACCCACGGGCGAAACCTACATTCGACTGGGCAATCTGGCCGAAGCGCCTTTATGCTGGTTCTTCTGGAAGCGGGCCGGCCTTCGACTCTCCGACGTAACCCGAGTGCTGCCTGAAGCGAATCGCCGCTTCGCCGAAAATAGAATCTTCGATGTGCAGGTTGTGAATGCGGGCAGCCAGAAAAAGCATTCGCTGGCCAAGGTTGACCTGGTTGCGATCCCGCTTCTGCCGGTGCACGCCGGCACTCCCGGCGCACAGGGCGATACCACGGATCTCACCGACATTTCACCTGAATCCCTGTTGGCGGCCCCGCGAGATTGGTGTCCCGACCCGGTTTCCACCGTTTGCCTTCGCGTGAAGGGAAATTCGATGTCTCCGTTAATTCTGGACGGCTACATCATTGCTGTCGATACGTCTTCGACGGAAAACGATCGTCTCGTGGGACAAATCGTCGTCGCCTGGCACCGGGAGCGGGGACTTCTGGTTTCGCGCATGATTCGCTTCGATCACATGGACGCACTGGTGTCCGACCGCCGCGAGTACGAAGCGGTGTCGATTACCGCCGGTTCGGATTGGCGAATCGTGGGGAAGGTCTTGTGGTGGACCGGGCGAGCTCGATGAGCGTCTTAGGAATGCTTTTCGGCTTTTACGCGATCTTTTTGTCGGAAGTGTCCGTGCGGTAAAGCTGCTCGAGTGCTCTCAAGGCGCGATGAGCATTACGCAGAGCTATCGTTTCTCCAGCCTGAAAATGCTCTTTCTTGCGGGCACAAGTGACATCCTCGAGACGATCTAAAACCGCATGCTTCGCCACTTCGATGCGGTGGGGCATTTTTCGAACATCCGATTCGAAGAGCGCATCTTTGTACAGAGTTTCCCATGGTTGAAAAAGCCAAGGTTCTCCGCGGCCAGTTTTCATGCGCTCTCCTCTAACGCCGGGGACTAGCATAGAAGTTAGCAGACTTTACTGCTCTCTCATGGCGTGCGGGAATACGGTGAAACCCTTACGCCTCGGGCGTTGGACCTATGTACAAAGAACGCGGATTTCACTTCGGAGCGGTCTGGTTATTGATCGCTAGCGCCCGGTGTGTCTTTTCTGAAACGTAGGTCTCAGAAGATACATCTTAGATACTTTGAGTTCATTTTCTGCCCCAGGTGCGACCCCGAGTTTGACCAGGTAGCAAGCTTCGTGAATCGCATTGCCGTCTTCATCTGTTTTCGCATCGTTCAACGGCACAGCCTTACGGCAAATCGGGCAGATCGGAGTTTGAGGGGGGAACAACTCGTCGCTGTACATCTGGGACCTTCTGGAACCGCGCAGACCTTCGATCTGTCAAATTATTTAATGCGCGCGATTTGTTTGTCGGTACGCTACCGTACTAACACTCGGCTTTTTCTCTACCAGGGGCAGGGCTTCCAATTTTCGTCGCCGTCCTGGACCTGGTAACCCCTCTGCTGTGTGCCCCGTGAGGTATGCTGAAAACCTGACTGACCGCCTTCTATGATTACCGATTCGACCATCCTGAAACATATTGCGAGACAGCCGAAGCAAGGGGCGGGACTCAAGCAACTAGTACGCGAACTCGGTCTGCACGGCGAGGAGCGCCGGGAACTGGACGAGCGCTTACGGCAAATGGTGGCTGGCGGAGCGCTGATTCGAATTGACTCCGACCGTTATACGCTGCCTAATCCCGCCGCGGACAAGAACTTGGTGGCGGGCCGGCTGACCACGCACCGCGATGGATTCGGGTTCGTCATTCCAGACAGCAAGTCGTTGAGCCCTGCGCTGCGCGCGCGGCTCACGGGCGATATCTTCATCGCGCCGCATCTGATTGGCAACGCCATGCACGGGGATCTCGTGCTGGTCGACATCAGTAATGTGCGGCCGGACGGGCGGGCGGAAGGGCGAATTGTGCGGCCCGTGATGCGCGCGCACCCGACCGTGGTAGGAACCTTTCACTATGGGAAACAGCGCAACTATGTGACGCCCATCGATTCGAAGATTACGCAGGAGATCGTGATTCCGGCGGGGATGGAAGTGCCGGACGGCTCGGCTGCTTCTCGAGGGGAGGGGGAAACAAAACCTGAACCACAGGGGACACAGAGGACACAAAGGAAGAAATCGGTGGATCGCGTTCTGGGGGACGAGGTGGCGCGGCGGAGTCAGTGGGACGATCTTGAGGGTGTAGTGGTTGACGTCGAGATTACCGATTGGCCCTCGCCGACGCAGAATCCGCGGGGTCGCGTGACTGAGATTCTGGGGCGCGAGGATGATTTCGGAGTCGATGTCGAGATTACGATTCGGAAGTTTCATCTGCCACATCAGTTTCCAGCGGCGGTGCTGCGCGAAGCGGAGGAAACGCCTTCGGTTATCCCGGCGGAAGAATTGCATCGGCGGCGCGATTTTCGCGGGCTGCCGATTGTGACGATCGACGGCGAAACGGCGCGCGACTTTGACGACGCCGTTTACGTGCACAAGCTGGCCAATGGAAATTTCGAATTGCAGGTGCACATTGCCGACGTGGCGGAGTACGTGACGCCTGGGTCGGCCCTCGACCAGGAAGCGCGGCTGCGTGGCACCAGCGTTTATTTTCCTGACCGCGCCGTGCCCATGCTGCCGCTGGAGTTGTCGACGGACATTTGCAGTTTGCGGCCGCAAGTGGAACGGCTGGTGCTGTCGTGCGTGATGGAGATGGACCACCGCGGCGAGATCGTGAGTTATGAGTTGAGTGAGGGCGTGATCCGGTCGGCTGAAAGAATGACCTACACTGCGGTAAATGCGGTGCTGGAAGGCGATGTGGGGCTGCGTGAGCGCTATGCGCCGCTAGTGGCAACTTTTGAGCTGATGCGCGACCTGGCTCTGATTCTCAATCGCAAGCGACAGCGCCGGGGGTCGATTGATTTCGATTTGCCGGAGCCGGTCATCGAGTTCGACGAGTTCGGATTGATGAAAAGCATTGCGCGCTCGGAGCGCAACGTGGCGCACCGGCTGATTGAAGAGTTCATGCTGTCGGCCAATGAGTGCGTGGCGCAGCATTTGGAATCGAGGCGCATTGCGTCGCTGTATCGGGTGCATGAGAAGCCGGATGCGAAACGGGTTTACGATTTTGAAATGATTGCGGCGACGTTCGGGTATTCGCTGGGCGTGGGGCCGCTGCCGATTCATCGGGTACAGATGAAGGCCGACCGGCGCGCGGCTTATGGGACGGGCAAGCGCGTGCGCGAGATTGAAGTACCGAAAGAAGTGCACATCACGCCGCGGATGTATCAGAAACTGACCGAAAAGATTGCGGGCAAGCCGGAGGAGCGCATTCTGAGTTACCTGATGCTGCGCTCGTTGAAGCAAGCGCGGTATTCGGAAGAGAATCTTGGGCACTTCGCACTGGCAGCCACCAGCTATACGCATTTCACATCGCCGATCCGGCGCTATCCGGATTTGATTGTGCATCGGATTTTAAAAGATGTGCTGAGGCAAAGTAGCGCGGCGACGCCGTGTCGCGGGCCTGCCGCGCGAATCTGCAGGCATGACCACGGCGTAGACGTCGAAACCTCAAATCGCGGCCGCACCGGCGCCGGCGCTACGCAACCTGCCGCTACGGACGACCCGCCATCCCCGTGGTCGAAGCGGCGCGATCTTGCCGCTCATCGGGAAGCGCTCGAACCTTTGGGCGGGCCCATTCCGCTCGAGGAGTTGCATCAGATAGCTGAAGAATCGAGCCAGTCGGAACGCCGGGCCGACGATGCCGAGCGCGACCTGATGGAGTGGAAGAAAGTAAAGTTCATGCAAGATCGCGTGGGCGAAGACTTCGACGGGCTCATCACCAGCGTTACCAAGTTCGGATTTTTCGTGGAGCTCACAGATTTGTTTGTTGAGGGGCTGGTGCCGCTGAATACTTTGACCGACGATCGGTACACGTTCCACGAGAATACGCGCGAGATTATTGGGCAGCGGTCGCGGAAGAGGTATCACCTCGGGCAGAAGATTCGCGTGCTGGTGGACCGGATCGATCCGGTGGAGAAAAAGATTCAGTTTGCGGTGATGGAGGAAGCGCCGGTGCGGAAGACGGGGAAAAAACGGAATCGATCGGGAGATCGTTAGAACAGCGAAGGCAGAGCGCCGGGCTTCGCCCAGGCTGGACGGGCGAAGGCGCCCGTCCCCACATAACCTCTCCCCATAAACCCGTCCTATACTCCCAGCGCTTTCTGAATTTCCGCGGCAATTGCGGATGTCAGGGAGCGCATCTTTTCTTCGGATTCGGCTTCCACCATAACGCGGGCCAGCGCCTCCGTGCCGGAGTAGCGGACGACTACGCGGCCGTTGCCGTTGAGTTCGCGTTCGGCGGCGTCGATGGCCGATTGCACAGCGGGGATCTGGGCGAACGGAATCTTCTCACGCACGCGAATATTCTGAATTTTTTGCGGGAAGACTTTCAGATCGCTGACTAGCTCCGCCAACGGCTTGCCGGCGCGAACGATAATGTCCATCAAGCGCAGCGCGGTGAGCAGTCCGTCGCCAGTGGTCGCGTCGCCGTCGCGAAAAATAATGTGGCCGGACTGCTCACCGCCGAGAGTGGCCCCGGTTTTGAGCATTTCCTCAAGCACATATTTATCGCCAACGTTTGCCCGCAGCATGCGAATACCGGACTTCTTCAGGGCTATTTCGAGGCCCATATTCGACATGGTGGTTGCCACCACGGTATCGGCTTTCAGCTTTCGTTGCGCATGCATGTCGCGAGCTGCAGCCAACAGCACGGCATCGCCGTTCACTACGCGGCCAGCGGCATCACAGAACAGGGCGCGGTCGGCGTCGCCGTCGAAAGTCACGCCCAAATCGAACTTGCCCGCGGATTCCGCGACCACTTTCCCTAAAGTCTCCGGATGTAAGGCGCCACAGCCTTCGTTGATATTTTTTCCATCGGGCGAAACGTGGATGAAGGTCGCCTGAATTCCGAGACTGCGAAACAGTTCCGGCGCTTCAGCGGTGGCGGCGCCGTTGGCGCAATCCACGAGCACGCGCAGCTTGCTTAGATCGGAGCGCACGTCCGCCCGTAGTGATTTGACGTAGGCGTGGCGCAGTTCGGCCTCGCCCGGCAGAGATGGTTTTGGAACTTTGAGCGCAGTGTCATCGGCCGCCGCACTTTGCAGAAGAGCGAAGATTTCTTTTTCAATGGCGAGTTCGCGCGCGTCGGTCAGTTTAAAGCCATCGCCGGAAAAAACTTTGATCCCATTGTCGGTCCAGGGATTGTGCGACGCGGAGATGACGACACC
>CAVPFI010000008.1:0-148606 GCA_963703685.1 uncultured Acidobacteriaceae bacterium
AAAGCAGCTGTCAGCTATCAGCTTTCAGCCGTCAGTAAGATCAAAGGCCCCGCTCGCGAGAGCGGGGCTTTTTGTTACTCTCCGGCAGAGGACCGAGTATGAGCCATAACAAATTTGCTTTCGAATATGACATGGACCCGGACTACAAAGAATGGAAGGAAAAGATAGAACGAATCGAGGAGACTGTTTGTCGCGTCGGCCATCGTGATCTGGATGCGTTGGCGCGAGTGGGTGTGGACCGAAAATCTATAGTTACCCTCTTGGCTCTCGCCGCTATCGGGGATCGGAAAGGGCTACTTAAATTGATGCGGCAACGCCAGTCCGCTCTTAAAAGCATATCGAGGCGAATGGATCTCTTGGCAAAAGAGGCAAAGGAGCGGATCGATGACCCAATGTCGGTTGTTCGGTTCTGGGTATTCATGAATGGTGGGAATGCGCTTGGTATGCCGTCCCCCAAAACCATGGCTGATGATCCCGGCGCGGAGTTTATCGTTGCAGGAATGCGGACAATGGCCAAAATCCTAGGAAGAGAGGCAACAAAGTTTGGCCAGTATCTGAGGGCGTGGGGAAGACTGATCTTGGAGTTGCACTGCTCCTGGCGAGATACCGTATGTTCATTCTAAGATGAGCCACTTCGAAGAGTTGGCTCGTTCGCTAACGGATGCATTCGATGCAGCCGGGGAAGAAGAAGAGTTTTTCTGCAGATGGACTTCGCAAAACATATAAGCGGCGCGGCAGACGTCTCCTCGCCATGTGGATAAGGTTCAACACTCCAGCGCCTCCAACTGCGGCACCAGACCCGCCACCTGTCGTAGGGAGGCCAATCCTCGACGCATAGCTCCATTTTGGACAAATCCCGGTCCAAACATTTCCGCGAATTGTCCGTTCACCGACTGCAATCTGCCAGACAATCATCGGCAGATCCTACGGATGGATGCATATTACAGCACGATGGAGTGGATCGAGTCTTTGCCGTTTGGAGCCGCCTTCACACGGACCGAACTCTATGTCGAAATGCGGTGGAGACACGCATACGGTACACGAAGTAAGGGAGAGATGAATCTTGCGCTTCAACGGTGCTTGCGCGATAACCAAATCACAGAGATTGCGGCGGATCGATGGATGAGGATCTAAAGTCCGTTGGCGGCGGGTGGCCCACACAACGCGGTTTTCGTAGTGTGGGAATCGATGCTGCCGAGGTCTCTGGTTTGGTTCATGTGTCCCTACGGGGACACGGGCCGGGTCACGCATTCCCGCCAGTGGAACTGGCGGGCTATTTTCTGGTTTTCGCCTGGATATTGTGGCCACACATCCTCGGTCCCGGAGGGACCTCTGAAAATAGCCCGGCGTTTGCAACGCCGGGTAGGGGCGCACAAAATGGAACTGCGTGCCGGAGGCACGCCTGAGACGCCATCACAAACCTCTATCCCCACACATATCGCGGATCGTAGTCCACATTGTGTTTCTTCAAGAACGCGATGAACTCTTCCTCGAAACTGCGCTTCCGATGATGTTCGGCCTGCGAACGGATATACGCGATCGTGTGGGCCTGCTGTGAAATTCCTACGGTGAACGCTCCGTATCCTTCCTGCCACGCAAAATCTTTGGTATGAGTTTCGTTCATCCATCGCGAGGATGCGCCTTTGATCAACTGCAGGGCCTTCGCCAGCGGCATGTTCGCCGGCAAAGATAAGAGAACATGAACATGATTTTCGGTGCCGCCAACAGCTAGGGCCTTGAATCCATTCTTTCGCGCGATGCCGCCGAGAAATGCCCACAGATCAGGTTGTATTTCGGGCGAGATCAGATTGCGCCGATTTTTCGTGGAGAAGACGCAGTGCACGAGATAAGAAACGTAGGTGTGCGACACGGTTCAAAGCGTAGAACAAGGTCGCTTCATACGAAGGAACAATCGTCGAGGAACGCCGAGTGTTGTTCCAAAGTGGGATTCTGGCTCAACGTGCCTACGGCACGCGCTTCCGTTTTCTCTAACATTTACCCGGCGTCGGAAACGCCGGGCTATTGTCAGACGGTCCTCCCCGGGACCCGACCCGCTTCCCCAAGGGGATTCTCTCTTCGGTGGATCGGATTCCTATCTTTTTCCACAGCCTTCCACAGAAAAATACCGCATTCTTGTGACGAACAACCTTTACCGAGGATACAGAAAGCGCATAGTGGAACCGTGCCCAGAGCCTCTTCCACACAACCGGCCGAAAACACCTCGATCCGCCACCCACCGGGTCCACGTAACTCCTTATTCCGGAAGATTTTACCCATAAGTCCTTTCGTTCTAAGATTTTGCACTGAAGGACCCATATCAACCTCCCGCAACTCAAAGAAAACAAGGATTTTATCTAGGGGATATCAAAAAAAATGCGAGGTTTACATGCCTCGAGTTCCAGCCCCGACGCCTCTTTGGATGTACAACTCAGGAACCTTGCTTCCCAAACCCCGATGACGATGGAACCCTCCCGCTCTCTTTCTCGTACTTCCTCCAGCATCACCGATCCTTCAGGAAAGCGAGATTCCATGAACCGACGTTCCCTCGTCTGTGTCGTAGTGTCATTGCTATCGATGTTGTTCGTATGCCCATCCTTCGCCCAAACCGTGCCGCCGCTCGACAAGATTCAAAACCAGCAAGAACTCGACAGCGCGATCACCGCACTCGACGCCGCGCTATTCGACGCCTACAACAAATGCGACCTCGACAAGTTCGCTTCCCTCATCGACGAAAACGTCGAGTTCTACCACGATCAGGGCGGCGTGACCCTGGGTAGAGCGGCCCTAACCGACAGCGTCAAGAAAAACATCTGCGGCAAGACGACGCGGGAACTCGTCCCCGGCAGCCTGCACGTCTATTACATGAAAGGTTACGGCGCGATTGAAGTCGGAGTTCACCGCTTCCACCATCCCGGCCACGAAGACACTGAAGGCGTCGGCGAAGGCAAGTTCATTCACTTGTGGCAATACAAAGACGGCGCCTGGAAAATCACCCGCGTGATGAGCTACGACCATCATTCCGCCAAATGAAAACTGAACCGCTGCAATCGGGAGTCGTTCGTATTAACACCAGGGCGCCCCGTCCAAGCTCCGTTTGAGCGGGGATTTTCGTCTGTAGATTTTCGACTATGGACGCAAGGCAAAGCCCGCATGCTATAGTGCGATTTCGCAGATGGGATCTTTCCTGCTCTTCGCTTTTTCGTGGTGGTCCATTCTGCTGCGGATTGTGGCCATCGTCCACTTCATCCGCCGCCGCCCAAATTTCTTCTGGCTATGGGTCATCCTGTTTCACTGGGTCGGAGCGCTCGTCTACATCCTGGTGGAAGTCATCCCGGATGCGCCGTTGCTGCGCGGGACGTTTCAAGTGTTCCCGCGCCGCCGGCGGATTCAGGAACTGGAGCGCATCGTCCTCGACAATCCTTCGGCGGGAAACTACGAAGAGCTCGGCCTGTTGTATCTCGACGACGGCAACTTCGCGCGCGCCCGCGCCTGTTACGACAAGGCGATCTCCTCGCGGACGGATCATGCCGATCCGTTCTACCGCCGCGGCATCGCCGAAGTCGAACTCGAAGACTTCCCTGCCGCCGTCCCGGACCTGGAGCGCGCAGTCAAAGCCGATCCCGGCTACGACTTCCACCGCGCCAAAGGCCTGCTGGCCTGGGCCTACGCGCAGACTGGACAGTCCGAAAAAGCAGACGCGCGATTTCGAGAAGCGGTCCAGATTTCGACCATCTCGGAGACTTATTACCACTACGCACTTTTCCTGCAATCGCAAGGACGCGCCGCCGAGGCTCGCGAGTGGGCGCGCAAGATTCTGGAAAAGAAACCGACCATGCCGGTATATCTTCGCCGCCGAGAACGCCCATGGTTCCGCAAAGCAAACTCGCTGCTGGCGCGACTTCCGGCCGGGTGACGTTCTCAAGAGTCGAGCTTCGCTCGACGGACAGCCGAGGCGGCTGTCCCTACGTGGCCGGTGGTCGCACAATCCGATGGTAAAATTGCAGTAGTGAAGATTTCCAGGCCCTCCATCCGACTGCTGGCGACCGATATCGACGGCACGCTGCTCAATCCACAATTTCAGATTTCCCAGGGCGATCTGATGGCGCTGCGCCGGGCGCACGCCGCGGGCATCGAAATTGTGCTGGTGACCGGACGACGGCATACCTTCGCCTTGCCGATCGCCAAGCAACTTGGGTTCGATCTGTGGCTGATCAGTTCCAATGGAGCGGTGACGCGCTCGCTGGCGGGCAGAAACGTTTCATCGCGACCTGATGCCCGCCGAAACCTGCCGCAGGCTGTGCGGCGCGATGCAAGAATTCCGCGGCCATACCGTTCTTACGTTTGACAAAGAAATCAAGGGCGCGATTGTGCTGGAAAGACTTGACGAGCTCAGCTCCAACATCCGGCGCTGGCTGGAAAAGAATATGGAGTACATCGAGTTCGTGGTGCCAATCGAAAAGGCGCTGGTGAGCGATCCAGTGCAGGCGATGTTCTGCGGGACCATGGCGCGAATGAGCGAGGCGCTGCGCGCACTCGAAGGCGCAGGGGTGGATGGGACTGTAACTGTTTTGCGAACCGAATATCCGGAGCGCGATTTGTCGATGATTGATGTCCTGAATGCGGGATGTTCCAAGGGACACGCGCTGGAGCGCTGGGCTGCGCATCGCGGCTATCGCCGGGAGGAGGTCATGGCCGTGGGTGACAATCACAACGACATCGAAATGCTTGAGTTTGCCGGCCATCCGGTTATCATGGGGAATGCCTGCGAAGAACTGTTGAGCCGCGGATGGACCGTCACTCGCGGCAATGACGCGTGCGGCATCGCGGCTGCGGTAGATTTGGCGCTGGGCGCGGAAACGTTTATCGTTGGATAGTAGCGGTGGTTGGTTGTTGGTCATTGGTCGTTGGCAAATGCGAACTTTGCTTTCATTTTGGTTACGTCTCGGCGTCCTAGCGACGTTGGCGGTCGCCGCTGTTCCCTGCTTTGCAGGGGAGAACGCGGTGCTGCGCAATGGATTTTCGATTCGCCATGAGCGCCGCGAGGTGGTCGGCGACATCACGCGGCTCTATGTGACGGCGGATGGATCGAGTTTCGTCGAGGTTCCTACAGCGGAGATTGAACATTTTGAGGCTGCGCCGGAGCTGCCGGCTTCCGGCTCTCGCCTTCCGGCTTCCGGAGTGCAGTCCCAATCCCCACCCTTCGACAAGCTCAGGGCAGGCTTTCTCGCAAAGGCCGCGGGAAATGGGGCACCCAGTGCATCGCTGGGCTTCGTCCCCAATCCAATCAGTTTGGATAACGTTGTGAATTCGGCGAGTGGACATTATCGGTTGGATCCAGATCTGGTGAACAGCGTGATCAAGGCGGAGAGCGGATTCAATGCGCGGGCGGTTTCTCCGAAGGGAGCGCAAGGGCTGATGCAGTTGATGCCTGGAACGGCTTCGCAACTGGGGGTGCCGAATGCATTCGATCCGCAGGCGAATGTGGAGGGTGGAACGAAGTATCTGCGCGAACTGCTGGAGCGTTACAACTTCGATCTGGTGAAGGCGCTGGCCGCTTACAATGCCGGGCCGTTGCGGGTGGAGCAGTATAAAGGCGTACCTCCTTATTATGAAACTCGGGCGTATGTGGCGCGCGTAGTAAGAGATTTCAATAAGAAGAAAGCGGCGCAACAGAGCGGGACCGCAAAGTCTGCTTCGAAATCCGCAGTCTCTACGCGACCGGGAGCGAAAACCGAGAATCCCGCCAGCAAAGCGAAAGCATCTCCGATAACTCAAGCCAAGGTGAGCGCGCCGCAAAGTAACGAGTAACTCCAACCCAGCTTGCCACATCCTTTGTTCTCCGTTCTCATTGATTGACCCCTTGGTCTTGGTCATTTACCTTGGAACTGCCGTTTCCCGCTTCGCCTGCGAGGGTCGCGGCGCGGAGTTTTTCCCACTGCATGGATAAAAAGCGCATTCTGGCCAGCGTCGTTGTGTTCCTTATTCTGGCCTTTCTGGTTTACCTGCAATACCGGCATTGGCGAAGCTTTGACTGGGGAACGTTCTGGGGCCAGATTCATCGCATCAGAAAAATTCATGTGGTGCATGCCATCGCTTATGTTTACGCGGCATACGTGCTGCGCGCTTTGCGGTGGAAGATTTTTCTGAAGCCGGTGCGACCGAAGGTGAAAACGTACGAGCTGATTGCGCCCATGATGATCGGCTTCACGGGGCTGGCACTGCTGGGGCGCGCCGGCGAATTTATCCGTCCTTATCTGGTGGCGCGGCGCGCCGATCTTTCCTTCTCGTCACAATTAGCGGTGTGGGCGGTGGAGCGGGTTTTTGATGTGGGCGCATTTGCGGTGCTGATCGCGCTGGCGATTTTTTTACCGAGCGCGCTGCAATCTATTCCGCATCCGGAATATTACCGGCAGTTTCGCGACGCGGGATTTGTGCTGGTGCTGGGAGTCACCGTGGCGGCGGGGGTTGCGGTGGTTATCAGCCGCAACGGCGAAGCGATCGCGCAGTGGGTGGAAAAAAGGTTTTCACACTTGTCTTCTGGCCTCGGACACAAGCTGGCGCAGAGAGTCCGCGAGTTCGGCACGGGATTGAAGACGATTCACGAACCCATGTCCCTATTGTGGGTCGCGCTGTTGTCGCTATTGATCTGGTACATCACGGCACTGGCTTACAAGGAAGTGACGCATTCCTATGGGGTGGATGCGCTGGAGATACCGGTGTCGCAACTCCTGATTCTGATGGGCGCGAGCATGGCCGGGTCGATGTTGCAGTTACCCGCGGTGGGGGGCGGCTCGCAGATGGCGACCATCGCGACGCTGTCGGCGGTGTTTGACGTACCGCCGGAGATGGCGGCCAGTTGCGGAATCCTGCTTTGGCTGGTTACCTTCGCCTCTGTGGTGCCGACGGGCCTGGTGCTGGCGCACCACGAGAGATTGTCGCTGCGGAAGTTGTCAGCGGAAAGCCATCGGGCGGAGGAGGCGGAAATTGAACAGCCGCCAAATGAGTAAAGGTGTGGGGGTTCGGTTAGATCCTAGTGAACGAGGGAGCAAATGGCGAGAGACCTCAGGGACCAAAGCTCGCGTCATTTCCGAATCTGAGTGGCGGGGCTGAAGAAACTGCGAAAAATATAGGCTGCCGTGAAAGTTGACCAAGGGGCTGAAGCCCCGTTCTCATTTCACGAGCGATACGCGGCCCTGAAAGGCCCGCTCTTCCACGACGATGGACGCGTTCGTTGGTCTTTTGGATCTCTTGGTCTTTTGCTCAATAACTGAAGCCGCGTCCTTCCCAAAACCATTCGCAACCCAGGGCCTTCTGCCTCTCACTGTTGGATCGCAGTGTCCGAAGCCGCGGGTTTTTGCGTGACTTGCTGAGGGCTGGGCAGTTGCGAACGGTCCCATCCGCCGCCCAGAGCTTCGATCAGCGCCACGGCAGAAGTCATTTCTTGCACATGAAGGTTATTCAGGGTCTGCTGCGCGGACAAGAGCGTGGTCTGCGCGATCAGCACGTCGACGTAAGGATCGATTCCGGTTTCATAACGAGCTTCTTCGAGCGTGAGATTAGTTTGGGCGAAATTCACGGCTTGCTGCTCCTGCTGAATTTCCTGGGAGAAAATGCGCACTTCGGCGAGACCGTCTTCCACCTGTTGAAATGCGTTCAGCACGGTCTGGCGGTAAGCGGCGAGATCCGCATTATAGGTCGCAGTAAATTGCTGGACGGTGGCGCGGCGGAGCCCGGCGTCGAAGATCGTTTCCGAAATGTTCGCTCCAACGGAAAAGAATCGGCTCGGCCAGGACAACCAGTGACTCAAGCTCGAACTTTCAAAGCCGCCTTGCCCGGTCAACGTCAGGTTGGGATAGTAGGCTGCATAGGCGATGCCGACTGCTGCGTTGGCCTCGGCCATGGTGCGCTCGGCGGCCGCGATGTCGGGACGACGCTCCAGCAACTCCGAAGGCACTCCTACTGGGATGGGAGGCGGAACAACGACCATCGGCTTCACGGGAACCGAGAAACCGGAGGCGGCCTTGCCGATCAAGGTTGCAATCGCGTGTTCAAATTGCGCGCGCGCGATGGCAACGTTGGTTGCGCCTGCCTGCGCCGTCTGCAGTTCGGTTTCAGCTTGGACCACTGAGATTTGATTCGTGATGCCGGCCTGATAGAGCGATTGGGCGAGTTCAACCTCTTTCTTATCGGCCGCAACAGTCTCGTTAAAGATCTTTTGCAGTTCGTCCTGTCCGCGAATTTCGAAGAAAAATGAAGCCAAGGCCGCCTGCTCGGTAAGCCGCTCGTTTTCCAAATCGGCTGCGCTGACTTGCGCTGCGTACCGGGCCTGGCGCACGATGTTGCGGACTCTGCCCCAAAGATCGGGCTCCCAGGACGCTTCGAGAGGCAAGTTATAGATTGTGCTCTGCGTACTAAAGTTAGAGCCGGTGCCGTTCGCCGTTACAGTAGTACTGCCCTTTAGATTTTGCGAAATTCGTGAATGTGTAACCGAGGGTGCAGCAGACAGCGTCGGAAAGAATTGGGCGCGGGCCTCGCGCACTACGGCGCGGGCTGCCATGAAGTTCTCGAAAAATTCCTTGATGTTCTGGTTGTTGATATTCAATTGTTCTTCGAGGCTGTTTAGCTCAGGGTCGTTAAATATCTCCCACCACTTGCCGCGCAACTTTGCATCGGCGGGCTGAGCGACGGTCCAGCCTTCGGTTCCCTGCTGAGACTGAGTGGGTGATTCTTTGTAGACGGCTGCAGGCGCGGGCGTCGCAGGCGGATGATATTTCGGACCGACCACGCAGCTCGGCAAACTCAATAAGAGCGCGGTCCGCGCCGAACCAGATCGTGCTTCTCAACATTTTTCGCGTAACATTATTAAATCCATAGCATGCTTGCTCGAATAACACTTTAGATCAACCAACACGCTATCCAACTTCAGCAGCCGGTTCGGATTGCCGTATTGCTTTGCCCGCCATCCACAACCGCAGGCGGTCGAATTCCAAATAAACGACCGGAGTGGTATAGAGCGTGAGCAACTGCGACAAGATCAGCCCACCCACAATCGTAATCCCGAGGGGCCGGCGTAGCTCGTAGCCCGTGCCGGTGCCGAGCGCCAGCGGCAGAGCGCCCAGGAGCGCGGCCATGGTGGTCATCAGGATAGGGCGGAAGCGCAGCATGCAGGCTTCAAAGATCGAGTCGATTGGCTTCTTCCCTTCCTCGCGTTCGGCTTGCAGAGCGAAATCGATCATCATAATGGCGTTCTTCTTGACGATTCCTATCAGCAGTACGATGCCAATGATTGAAATAATGTTGAGATCCTCCTTAAAGATCATCAACGCCAGCATGGCGCCGACGCTTGCCGAGGGCAGAGTGGAAATGATGGTCACAGGATGGACCAGGCTTTCATACAAGATGCCGAGGACGATGTAGACCGCCAGCAGCGCCGTCACAATCAGTATCGGCTCAGTGCCCAGCGATTGCTCGTAGGCCAGCAGTGTGCCGGCATAAAAGCCTTGCATGGTGGAAGGCGTTCCCAGGCGCTTTTGCATCTGGCTGATGCTCAAGGTGGCGTCGCTCAGTGACATATTCGGTGCCAGATTAAAAGATTCGGTAATCGAGGGAAATAAGCCGGTGTGGTTGATCGCCAGCGGAGTTGTGTTGGCCTGACCTTTGGCCACCGCGAGCAGCGGGATCGGGCCACCAGCCGATGTATGCAGATAAATGTCTTTCAGTCCTTCGGGGCTCTGCCAATACTGGGGAGCAACTTCCAGCACCACATAGTACTGATTCAACTGGGTGTAAATGATGGAGACTTCCGACTGCCCGAATGCGCCGTAGAGAGCTGAGTCCAGGGTTTGCGCGGTGAGGCCGAGCTTGGCCGCGGTGACGCGATCGTAAGTCAGCAACTCATCCAGGCCGCCATTCTGCTGGTCCGAGCTCACATCCTGGAAGCCGGGAAGCCGCTTCATCTCACTGAGCATTTTCGGTCCCCATTGGACCAGATCCTCCACCGTGTCGGACTGGATGGTGTACTGATACATGGCGTTACTGGAGCGGCCGCCGATACGCAAGTCTTGCACGGCCTGCAGGAATGCTGAAGCCACCGGCAGACGGTTCAGCTGGGGCCGGAGGCGGGCGATGATTTGCGCTGCGGTGACCTTGCGCTCGGCCAGCGGTTTGAGCGCGATATACAGTGAGCCATTGTTAGTGGCCCCACCACCTCCGGTGAACGCAATCACATTGGCGACCGCGGGATCTTTCTTGATGACTTCACCGATCTGCCGGATCGACGTATCCATTGCGGGGAAAGAGGAATCCTGCGGGCCGCGGACGCTGCCGGTGATCGCTCCTGTGTCCTCGACCGGGAACAATCCCTTGGGAATCTTGATGATCAGCACTATGTTCGAGGCGATGGTGATGAAGAGCACGATGAGGGTAAGGGTTGGATGGTCGAGCACCCAGTGCAAACTGCCGCGATACAGCGACAGCACCCAGTCGAAGAATTTCTCGCTGGCCATGTAGATACGGCCGTGCTTCTCATCCCGCTCGCTTTTTAAAAGGTAAGCGCACATCATCGGGGTCGTGGTCAGAGAGATCAGCATCGAGACGAAGACCGCCGTGGAGAGCGTCACGGCGAACTCGCGGAAGAGGCGACCGACGAGTCCTCCCATCAACAGAAGAGGAATGAATACGGCAATCAGTGAAATGCTGATGGTGAAGACGGTGAAACCAATTTCCTTTGCGCCCTTCAGTGCCGCGGCAAAGGGTTCCATACCGGCTTCCAGATGGCGGGCGATATTTTCCATTACCACAATGGCGTCGTCAACCACGAATCCGGTGGCAATGGTCATAGCCATCAGCGAGAGATTGTCCAGGCTGTATCCGAATAGATACATCACGGCGAAGGTGCCGATCAGCGATACCGGCACGGCCACACCGGGAATCAGGGTGGCGCGACCGTTGCGCAGGAAGATGAACACTACCACGATGACGAGGGCGATGGAGATGAGCAGAGTTCGCTCGACGTCGCTCACTGAGGCGCGGATCGTCGTGGTCCGATCGAGCACAATGGTCATGTCGATTCCGAGCGGAATGGATGCCTGGATCGAAGGCAGTTCGGCGCGAATGCGATCGACCGTGGCAATGATGTTGGCGCCGGGTTGACGAAAGATGATCATCGTAACGGCCCGCTTGCCGTTCAAGTATCCAGCGGCGCGGATGTTCTGAACGGAGTCTGTCACTTGAGCCACATCGGAGAGACGGACGGCCGCGCCATTCTTGTAACCGACGATGATCGGTTTGTAGTCCTGCGCGAGCGAGATCTGATCATTGGCCAGGATGTCGGCGGTCACGTTGCCGTCGGTGATTTGTCCTTTGGCGAGATCGGAGTTCTGCAGGCTCAACACAGACTGCAGATTTGCCATGGTGAGTCCGGAGTTGGCCAACTGTGTGGGATTGGCGTCAACCCGCACGGATGGCAACGCACCGCCTCCGACCGAGACCTGACCCACGCCCTGGATCTGTGATAGCTTCTGTGCGACAACTGTCGATGCCTGGTCGTATAAGCGGGCGGGACCAAATTTTTCCGAGGTCAGGCCGAGGATCATGATGGGCGCATCGGCGGGATTGACTTTGCGGTACGTTGGATTACCCGGGAGATTGCTGGGCAGATAAGTGCGCGCAGCATTGATGGCCGATTCTACGTCGCGTGCCGCGCCGTCAATGTCGCGGCTGAGGTCGAACTGAAGAGTGATCGAGGTATTGCCGAGCGTGCTGGCGGAGGTCATTTCCGTCACCCCGGCAATGTGGCCGAACTGCCGTTCCAGGGGCGTCGCTACGGACGACGCCATAATTGCGGCGCTGGCTCCCGGCAAGCCGCCGCTGACGGAAATCGTAGGGAAGTCCACCTCCGGCAAGGGCGCCACTGGCAGCACCTGGAATCCAATCGCGCCGGCGAGGGCAATGGCTACCGTGAGCAGAGTCGTAGCTACGGGCCGATGAATAAAGGGAGCGGATATATTCATGCCGGACCCGCCTGTTCCGCGTTACGGGATTCCACGCGCTTCGTCCCGTGAGAAAAGCGCTGCGCCAGGTTATCGAAAAAGATGTAGATCACGGGCGTGGTGTAAAGCGTGAGGGCCTGGCTGAGCAACAGCCCGCCAACCATGGCGATGCCGAGTGGACGTCGCAACTCGGAACCAAAGCCGCTTCCCAGCGCCAGCGGCAAGCCCGCGAGCAGCGCGGCCATAGTGGTCATCATGATGGGACGGAAACGGAGCAGACAGGCGTCGTAGATCGCGTCCGTGGCGCTCTTGCCGTGTTCGCGTTCGGCCTCGAGAGCGAAATCGACCATCATGATTCCGTTCTTTTTCACGATGCCAATCAGGAGAACAATGCCAATGATGGCCACCACGCTCAAGTCCTGGTGAAAAAGAATCAGGGCAAGAAAGGCGCCAACACCCGCCGAGGGAAGTGTAGAAAGAATCGTGATGGGGTGGATTAGGCTCTCATACAAAACTCCGAGCACGATATACACGGTGACCAGAGCCGCAAGGATTAGCAACGGCTCATTGGAAAGCGAATTAGTAAATGAGGCCGCCGTGCCCTGAAAGCCAGCCTGCAGGCTGGCCGGCATGTGCAAATCTTTCTCTACTTTGTCGACGGCGGTAATGGCCTCGCCCAGCGCGGCATTGGGAGCGAGATTGAACGATACGGTGATGGCCGGAAATTGTCCCTGGTGGTTGATGGAGAGAGCTTCGGTTGTCTTTTCAAAATGCGAAAACGCGCTTAGCGGCACGGCATTGGCCATGGTCGAGCTCGTTGTGCCGGCAGAGTTTGCTCCGCGATTCGCGGTCGTGGATGCGGTGGGCGTGAGCGCGTTCGCGGGAGGAGAGAGCGTATTGGCTGCGGGCGTGTACAGCGCCGTTGAAGTCAACGCATTCGATCCTGCGGAGGATGATCCGGAGGCGGCGAAAGAGGTCGAGGCTCCAGTCCCGGTCGCCCCCGCCGACGCATTCGATTGAATGTAGAGACGATCCAGCTTGTTTGGATCCAGCTGAAATTGCGGCTGGCTTTCGAGCACGACGTGATACTGATTCACCTGCGTATACATGGTGCTGATCTGCCGCTGCCCGAAGGCGTCGTATAGAGTGTTGTCGACAGTGGAGGGAGCGATGCCCAATCGCGAGGCGGTGACCCGATCAATCACCAGCGACACGGCCAGTCCGCCCATTTGCTGGTCGGTGGCGACATCTTCTAGTTCGGGCAACTGCCTCAAGCGGCTGACGAAGCGATTCGTCCAGTCGTTCAATTCATTCGCGTCGGGATCTTCGAGCGTGTACTGGTATTGCGTGCGGCTGACGCGGTCGTCCACCGAAATGTTCTGCACCGGCTGCATGAACAGTTCGATCCCCTGCACCTGGTCCAGTTTCGATTTGAGCCGGCGGATTACATCGGAGGCGTTCATCTTGTTGCGCTGATCGAGCGGCTTGAGATTGATCGAAATTCTGCCGCTATTCGTCGTGGTATTGGTTCCGTCGGCTCCGATGAACGACGAGAGGCTTTCGACGGCCGGATCAGAGAGAATGACCTTGGCCAACTCCTGTTGCTTTGCTGCCATGGCTTTGGAGCCGATTGCCTGCGGCGCCTGCGTGATGCCCTGAATCACGCCGGTGTCCTGCACCGGGAAAAAACCCTTGGGAATAATGATGTAGAGAAAAATCGTAAGCAACAGAGTGGCCAGCGCTACTAACAGCGTGATCGTCTGGAACTGCAGAACAAACTTGAGGGTTCGTCCGTAGAACGCGATCATCCCCTCAAAAACACGTTCCGACGCTTGATAGATTTTTCCTTGCTTCTCTTTTGGCTGGTGCCGCAGGATGCGGGCACTCATCATCGGCGTCAGGGTAAGAGACACGACTGCCGAGACCACGATCGTGACTGCAAGCGTGACCGCAAACTCACGGAACAGGCGGCCAACTACGTCACCCATGAACAACAGAGGAATCAGTACGGCAATCAGTGACACGGTCAGTGACAGAATCGTGAAGCCGATTTGCTCTGCGCCCTTCAGGGCGGCTTCCATCGGTGGGTCGCCGGCTTCGATGTAGCGCGCGATGTTCTCGATCATGACGATGGCATCGTCCACCACGAATCCGGTGGAAATAGTCAGCGCCATCAGCGATAAATTGTCCAGGCTATAACCCAGCATGTACATTGCCGCGAAAGTGCCCACGAGGGACAACGGTACCGCCACGCTCGGAATAATGGTTGCGTAGAGGCTGCGCAGAAAGAGGAAGATGACGAGTACGACCAGTCCGATGGTCAACATCAATTCGAACTCAACGTCGGCGACCGAGGCTTCTATGGCGGTGGTGAGATCGGTGAGCGTCGTTACCTGAATGCCGGTGGGCAAATTGGCCTGCAACTGCGGCAAGAGTTGCTTGATGCTCTTGACCACGCTGATGGTGTTCGCTCCGGGCTGGCGCTGCACATTCAGAATGACGGCGGGAGTCTGATTCATCCACGCCGCCTGATTGTTGTTCTCGACTCCGTTCACTACTTGCGCGACGTCGGTCAGCATCACGGGCGCACCGTTGCGGTAAGCCACGACTACCTTGCGATAGTCGTCGCTGGTGATCAGCTGATCGTTGGCGTCGATCTGGTAATCCTGGCGCGGACCGTCAAAGTTACCTTTCGCGGCATTCACACTGGACTGCGTCAGCGCGGCGCGGAGATCTTCCATGTTGATGCCGTAGGAGGACAGCGCCGTGGGATTGGCTTGAATGCGAACCGCAGGTTTCTGGCCGCCGCTGATGGTCACCAGACCGACGCCGGTTAGCTGCGAGATCTTGGGCGCAAGACGAGTGTCGACTAGGTCCTCGACCTGCGACAGCGGCATGGCGCTCGATGTGATTCCCAGCGTGAGCACAGGCGCATCGGCGGGATTCGTCTTACTGTAGGTCGGCGGCGCGGGCAGAATGGAAGGCAACAAACTCTGGGACGCATTGATGGCCGATTGCACCTCTTGTTCCGCGACGTCAATGTTCAGAGTCAGATTGAATTGCAGCACGATGACCGACGTGCCCCCGGAGCTGCTGGAGGTCATCTGGCTCAAACCCTGCAGCTGGCCGAATTGCCGCTCCAGTGGCGCCGTCACGGTCGTCGCCATTACCGTGGGACTTGCTCCGGGATAGAACGTCAAAACTTGAATGGTTGGATAATCGACCTGCGGCAGGGCCGAGACCGGCAGCTGGGTATAACCCACGATCCCCACCAACATGATCGCGGCCATGAGCAAGGAGGTAGCGACCGGCCGCAGAATAAACGGGCGAGACGGACTCACTTGTTTTTGCTCCCGCTCGTGCCGGACGAGCCAGTCTTGGAACCCTTGTTCCCGGTCTTGCCCGTGCCTTTTGCCGCGTCGCTGTTTCCGCGGTTGTTTTCACCGCTGTTCCCCGTAGTCACTGCGACATTGTCCTGTAACTTGTCGAAACTGCTGGTGGCGACGATGTCTCCCGGGTTAAGGCCTTCGACCTGAGTGACGCCGCCGTCTGTAACTCCGGGCTTTATGCTGCGAATGTGAGCGACGTTGTTTTGAATGACATACACGAACGATGCCGAGCCATTTTGTTGAATCGCCGCGGCTGGAATCAGCGTGACTCCCTGCAGGGTATTTACCAGCAAGCGCGTGTTCACAAACTGATTGGGAAAGAGCGCATTATCCTTATTCGGGAAGAGGGCTCGCGCTTTCACGGTTCCGGTTGTGGTGTCGATCTGGTTATCGAGCGTCAACAGGGTTCCGCTGGCAATTTTCGTTTGCGCGGTGCGATCAAAGGCGTCAACCGCGAGCTTAGCCTTCTTCTGCAATCGAGCGACAACCGGACCGAGACTATCTTCGGGTATGGTGAAAATGACGGTGATCGGCTGCACCTGCGTGATGACGGCGAGAGTTATGGTGCCCGCCGACTGAACAACGTTGCCGGGATCCACCAGCCGCAAGCCAACGCGGCCGGCAATGGGGGCGGTGATATGGCAGTATCCGACTTGAATCTCGTCATACTGCACCGCTCCCTGATCGTTCTTTACGGTGCCTTCATCCTGCAGAACGACCTTTTCCTGGTCGTCCAATAATTGTTTCTGAATCGCATTCCGCGCCCAGGCCTGGCGGTAGCGTTCCAGGTCCATCTGTGCCTGGGCGAGGAGATTCTGATCTCGCTGCAGCACGCCTTGAGCTTGCATGAGCGTGGCGCGGTAAGGACGCGAATCGATGTCAACCAGCGGAGACCCCTTCCGCACCACCTGACCTTCTTTAAAGTGCACCGCCACAACCGGACCCGTCACCTGACTGGTAATCGAATCGGTGTACATCGGCGTGACCGTACCGATTTCGTCAAGATAGACGCCAATGTTTCCCTGCTGAGCCGTCGCCGTCGTGATGTTGATTTTGGGCGGCGGAGGCGTGGGCTTGGCCGCGCTCTTGTAATGTCGCCACAAGAAAAATGCAACCAGCGCCAGCACTAGCAAGGCGAGCATCCATAGAATCCACCGCGGCATTCTATGCGGGTGCGTTTCCGAAGCGTGCTCGGGGAGTTGATGGGCACGGTCGGTAATGGGAAGCTCATTCGCGTCAACGTTCAAAAGGAAGCTCCTCTTGCGGCTTCGAATCGGGGAATTATAGCCCCGAGGAAAGGAAACTAAGGAAACTCTGGTTAGAGGGGCATAGGCTGGCCGACGGTTGCTGGCAGAGATTCAAAAGGTGGGGGCGCGGGGTGGGTCGCACCGATTCGGTGGGGGGCCTTTAGCATCATCCCGGACCAGACCGAAGGTCGGGCCGAGTTTGCGCAGGTACCCGTCACCGAAAAGTCGCGTGGAATCCGATCGAGCCGCTTATGGCCTGTGGCTCCGGTAGCTCAGCTGAAACGGATTTCCCCCTTGGATGGCAATCAGATACCAACCCGTGGCGCCGATGTGCAGCGAGGGCCCGTAGGTATAGCCGAAGCCTGTGTCCATCACGCTGGTCGAAGCCACCAGGCCTTCGCCAACAGGGATCGCCACGCCATTGACCGTCTGCCCTGCGCCTAACTCGGCCTGTGCTTCCTGAGAATTCTTCACAAAGAACTCGACAGTTTCCAGATCCTTAAAGCGCGAAGGGCTGCCTCGCCCCACGATAATTCGGGCAATCAGGGCCGCGACGCTGTGGGCGGTACCTTCGAGCCATACCGCATTGGGATCCGCGAAGGGGTAAGCAGCGGGGTTAGTAGACAAGCTGGCTGTATCGAAAACGATACCGGTAATCTTTTCGCTTCCCGTAAGGCTGGAATGTGGCGATGCAGCGGTATCGGTAGATTGCAGATTGGCCAGCGCCCAATCGATCGTGTTTGCGTAACGATTGTTGAGCAACGCCAGATAGGACCAGTCCTGGCAATCTTCCGGGATCGGGGATGGATTGATAGTAATTTGATCGCCCAGCGTTCCGGTGTAGAAGTAGTCTCCAGCAGGGTTATACATTGCCAGCACAAAGTTCAGCGCATGCTGGGCGAGGCTGCTCCACGATGCGCCGTTCGCGGCACTGCCGTTGTGCGTGATCTGAGCCAGCATGGAGAAGAAAGCGTAAGTGTCGATATTGTGTTCGGTGGACTTGCCATTCGGCGAAGGGACCGACTGGTTGAATTGGTTAATGAAAGTTCCGAAAGAATAGCCTCCCGGACCAAGTGTGTTGTAAGTATTTGCCACAATCCAATTGGCCACCTTGAGCGCCGCAGTTAGATACTGCTGCTGGTGGGTGCGTCGGTAAAGTTGCGCAAGCGCCATACCTGCCCAGGCCTGGTCGCCAACCGCGCTGCCGTAAAAGTAAAAGGGATACGCCGCCGGAGTAATGTACGCGCCGCTGCCATCCGGCGCAGGCGTGTTGACAAAATAGGCCTGCGCAAAGCGTCCATCATTGAACGGGAAATTTGTCGCCTGCGCGTAGATCAGTCCGTTGCCCAGAACCTCGGCCCGCACCACATCGTCATGACTTTCTCCCAGCAGGTAGGCATCGATGGCAACGGCATTGTCATAAGTAAACGCGGTTGCGCCCAGCGCCTGATCAGAATAGCTCTGCGTGAGACGCACCGTGCTTCCGGAAGCGTATGCGTCCATCATGGTGTTCTGAAATTGGTAGGCCTTTTCAGTTGAGGTTTTGTTGCTTGCTGCGTTTTGCAGAACGCCGTCGGAGATCGCCGGAAGCTGCGCCTGGGAGAATTGCGTAAAGCCGAGAAGAGAGAGCCCCGTTGCGGCTACTAACGCTGCGGAGACAAGAAGTTTTCGACGTGGAGTACTGTTCTTGTTCATTGATCGCTCCTGGGTGGGTGTACATCGATTGCTGGGACGGGGTGTACATCGGAAATTGCTGTTCTTGGCTTACTCTTGGGCGAAAGCCTAGCGCTGGCCGCCCTGTCGTGTCAATGCAGATCTCGCAGTGTCGGAAGCAGGCTCTGGTGGCCCCGGGCAGAGTCGAACTGCCGACCTTCGGTTTAGGAAACCGCTGCTCTATCCATCTGAGCTACGGGGCCAACGCGGTAGCCCCAATTTTACACTGCCACCACATCTCTTCGCGCGTTGCTCTGCGAGAAGCACGAGCGCCAGCTGCGCACGAGACGGCGCCTGGCGCAGTCCTGTACAGCGGACAGACGAGGTGCGATGGAAGAGCAGTCGGCTACTTTAATAGTTATCGGTTACGCGGACTGTGCGTTCGAACCGCACCACGATCGAACTGAACCAATTTTCGGAGAGATGCACTACGCTGGCTGTTCTGAATCTCGAAATCGTTTTACGGACATAGCATTCCTCATGAACACTCTCTCCGCGCTCATCGGTGTTGCTGTTTTCCAGCGAGATGGGTTCGGCGCAAATGCAGCAGAGGATGTCGCGTTGCGAGATGAATCGGGCGAAGCCTGTCATACATGGTCCTCCTTGCGGACTACGGGATAAACAGGCACGAAACGCGAAATATAAAGTTGCAATTCGGTGGCCAATCAAGCGCAGTCGCGCAAACCCGACTGTGACAGGGAGTTACGCAAATTGAGACGACTTGCCGGAGCCCGCACTGGCAGCGAGGCGAGCAAGAAATTCCAAGCAAGAGATTGAAGCCTGGAATATTCGTTCTAATCCGAGCTGTGGCGGCATCGCATGCGGCCTGCCGATTAGCGGGTAAGACGGACTTTGCCCGCTGGGCCGATTTGAACAAGTAGGAAAGCAGGAAGCCTATAATCCGTTTTTTGAATCTGTTGTGTAGAGGTGATCAGCGGCAACAACACTTGAGAAGGACCAAGGAGGACGCCATGTATCTGAGCAAACTGTGCCTGTTCACGCTAGCCGCGACGCTCGCTTCCCCAACCGTGGGAACGCTGAATGTAAAGATTCAGGAATACGAAGTTCCGACGCCGAAGTCGCGGCCGCACGATCCCGCGCTCGCTCCGGACGGCTCGCTCTGGTACACGGGCCAGGGAGCGAATAAGCTCGGACGCCTCGATCCGAAGACGGGAGAGTTCAAGGAATACCCGCTGAAGACGCCAAATTCCGGGCCTCACGGATTGGTCGCCGACAACGACGGAAATATTTGGTTCACCGCAATTTCGGGCGGCTATGTGGGCAAGCTGAATCCGAAGACAGGTGAGATCGCCGAATATCGAGCCGAGAATGGCGTCGAGATCGATCCCCATACGCCCGTCTTCGATCACGACGGCATTCTGTGGTTCACGAACGAGCAGACCAACTTCATCGGGCGACTCGATCCGAAAACCGGCAAGATGACTCTGACCAGAGTTCCTACTCCGCATGCTGTGCCTTACGGAATCGTGATCTTGCCGAACAACGCGCCAATTTTTTGCGAGTTCGGCGCCAACAAGCTGGCTAGCATCGATCCGCGCACCATGACAATTCACGAATACACTTTGCCATCTGCCGGAGCTCGCCCGCGGCGAATCGCATTGGCCCCCGACGGGACAATTTATTACACCGATTACGCTCGCGGTTATCTGGGACATTTCGATCCGTCGGCGGGAGCGCTGGTGAAAGAATGGATGTCGCCCGGCGGCGCAGACTCCAATCCGTATGGAATCGCGATTACGCACGACGGCGAGGTCTGGTACAGCGAGTCGGGAGTGCATCCCAATACTCTGGTTCACTTCGATCCGAAGTCGGAAAGCTTCAGTACCGAGCCGATTCCATCGGGAGGCGGCGTGGTTCGTAACATGGTGGCAACCCCGGATCGGCGCTTGTACCTGGCATGCAGCGGAGTGAATAAAGTTGCGGTGGTGAGCCTGAGCAAATAACCGGAGTCCGTGGGCACGGACGCCGCCTGGGTCTCCATTCGGATGAGGTCTGCGGAACTCGTCGAACTTGAAACTCTTTTCTAAAGCCGCTGTCCCTTCTTGAAGTCGACTGGAATGACCTGTGCAGGGGTTGGGAATTGCGCGCGCGGCGCGTCCGCCGGCGAAGGCTTGGCCGCCTGTCGTCCGCCGAACCAATTTTTATACCAGTGCTGGGCGGTCAGCTTGTTCAGCCAGATTATGGGATCGTATTGGCTGTAGTCCTCGCCCTTCGGACCGGTCCTCGGAAAGAACACGTGAATGGGTTGTTCGTATAGGTACGTGAACTGTGCTTCGCCTCCGTGTTGCACCATCGGAGTGTCCATCCTCGCGTTGAGGATTCTCTGGATTTCCGGGAAACGAGGATTGTAGTTGTGCCGGGCACCATCCAGGAAACCCTCGATGATTTCATTCACCCGTGGATTTTTCGCGTCGATGATGTCGAGCAGATCGTAGTCCCCGTGGATGTACTTCCCGTCACGTTTCACGCAAAGGTAGTGGGAGGAGTTGGAGTCAATGTCGACCGAGTAACCGTCTCTTCCCCTCCCGGTCTTCCGATAATCCTGATCCAGGTGCGCCGTGCGGAACTCGTCCCAATATTTCATTGCGTCGGCTGGATTTTTGAACTGGTCGCAATGCTCTTCATAGGGATCGGCCACCAGACCAGCGATTCGATAGCGTGCGTCGGTATCGTTCCTGTTGGCGGTTTTGGCTTTGCACGAGATAGGCTTGGGAATGTAATTCTGTTTTCCCGCCCATATAAGAGACATGGGGTTGGTGAGGCGGGCCAGTAACCATACATTTTCGTCTCGTGCTACTTTCTTGAAAACTTTTCGATCTTGTTCCCTCAAAATAGCCTCCCAGAATCGCCGAATTAAGTCGGAATTTCTCGGAGAAACACATGAGCGCCGATCTCGCCCAGTGTTCAGGCCGAGATGACTTACTCGCAGTCGTTTCCACTCACTGCGGCGAAGTTTCGCTTCCCTGCATCCTGCGCAATCGTCACTCGGAAACCGGAGCGTCTTCAAAGGGCGTGAATTTCGGCACATTCAGACTAATACGCTTCGACGACGGCGGCGGAGCCGGATATTTGGCCCACATCATATGCTGCTCGCCGGGCGCCAGCGATCCCGACCAAATATCCAGGATCTTCTTACCGTCAATGGTGAGATTGTTGTATTTCTTGTTGGTTGCCGGATCGATGTAATAAATGTCGTCCCAACTAAAGTCGTAATAGATAGGCTTCGCGCCGCTGTTCACAATACGCCATCGGGCTAATAGAGCGCCTCCGCTTACTCGCTTCAACTCGAGCAGATCGCATCGGAGATTGGGATCGTTCGCGAATTGCGCGCTGGCAATCACGCCCGATGCCGCCGGAGCCGCCGGCACAGCGGAAGCCGGTGCTGCATCAGCCGCGGCTGGTTGCGGGGCGGCTGCCATCGCAACAGACGTGTCAACCGGGGCAGGCTGGCTTTGGACATCTGCCACCGGCTGCGGCGCCGCCGTGGGGGGATTGGATTCCGGGGCGCTAGCCGCGGCATTGGCCAGAAGATCAATTTTATCGTTGCTGCCGTCAAATGTGGCCACCATCAGGGTGTAGGCCCACGTGCCGGCCGTCTTCTGCGCCGTGACGTAGACCTTGCCCTTGCCCTTCGGGCCGGAGATCGGAACGGATAGGTCGGCGTCGCCCGAACCGGAAGACACATTGATCGAACCACCTACGAACCAGCCTTCGCCGACTGGAGTGCCGAGATGCTGGGTGACCAGCGGATTCGATTGAGCTCTAGCCAGCGCTTCTTTCGCGACATCGGAACCTCGCATGGCACCCATGAGCAAAGTGACAACACCACCGATAAACAAAACCATGCATAGAAACGCGGCGGCCAGGAGTTTTCCCCAGTTCCTTCCCAGCCAACTTCTACGCTGGTGTGGCATCAAGGTTGGAGCGGAGCTATTCGATTGCGGTATACCGCTTGGCTGCGTGGACATGAGTCCTCCTCAGACGATCAGATTTTGTTCTCGTGGGGGGGCCCTTCACCGCTACTTCGCAGCCTTTTGGGAGGCTGTTCAACTAATAACGCGGAATAATAGAACGAAATGGCTCACTTGGATACACTTTTTTTATCGTGCGATCCTGGCAGGCTCTGGTTCTTGGCGTTTACCGGCTTTTTCCAGCTAAGTCATTCAAAGCTAATTCAGGCCCGGTGCTCGTTTATACCAGCCTTACAATCCGAGTCACAGCGACGTCTTTGCCCAGCAATCTTGGACAGTATGCGCTTGCGCCTAGGCTACAATGTGCGTTTCCAGCTTCAACGTCTGAACAACCTTATGACTGCTGAGATCGCCACCGGCAACCCCTCCCCGCTCGCCGACAAACAGATTCTCTATAACCGCTTTCTCCTGATCGTGGCTGGTCTCGGAGGCCTGCTCTATGGGGTGGACGTGGGCATCATCGCCGGCGCACTGCCTTATCTGGAAGCGACTTCGGGCCTGAACGCTGGACAACTTTCGATCGTGGTCGCCGCCGTGCTGCTGGGGAGCGTGATCTCCACGCTCTTCGCGGGAGTGCTTGCGGACTGGATGGGCCGAAGGGCTCTCATGGCACTGAGCGGCGTTATGTTCGTCATCAGCATTCCGATGATTGCCCTGTCGCATGGTTATGGCCCACTGGTCTTCGGCCGTCTATTGCAGGGGGTCAGCGCGGGTTTAATCGGCGTCGTCGTGCCACTGTATCTGGCTGAGTGCCTCACAGCATCAAGCCGGGGCAAGGGCACCGGCATTTTTCAGTGGCTGCTGACGCTGGGGATCGTGACTGCGGCGCTGGTCGGCGTTTACTTCAGTTTCCGCGTCGACCAGGTGGCCAAACTCGGGGATGCTGCCAGACTCCTCGCATTCAAAGACACGGCATGGCGCGGAATATTCTGGGTCTCTTTGCCGCCGGGAATTTTGTTCGTCATCGGCAGTTTCATGGTCGCGGAATCGCCTCGCTGGCTCTTGCGCCGCGGCAAGAAGGACGCTGCCTATACCGCTCTCCTCCGCTCTCGCACTACCGAGCAAGCCGATCTCGAACTCCGCGAAATGCAGGAAGTCATCGCCGCGGAAAGAGGAAAGACTTCCGGCGGAACGCAGGCCGGTGAATCGCTCTTGCGGCGCAAATATGTAATCCCATTCGTGCTGGCGTGCATCATTCTCGCCTGTAATCAGGCGACTGGAATCAACTCCATCATCGCGTACAACACCAACATTCTTCTGCAGAGCGGCCTGTCCGATGTCGCGGCGCACTGGGGCTACGTCGTATTCACCATCATTAATTTTGCAGTAACCTTCGGCGGCGTGGTTCTTGTCGATCGCAAAGGACGGAAATTCCTGTTGGGCATCGGCACTGCCGGAATCATCGTTTCGCTGATCTGCACGGGAGTCCTCTTCCTTAGGACGGAGTGGCGGCGCGTCGACACCAGGGCTGCAGTCCAGTCTATGGTTGCTGCAGACCAACGCCTCACGTTGCGATACAACGAAGAACTGGCGGCAAAATTGTTGAACGCCACACTCGCCTCCAGCGGAACGCAAGATGGACGTCCGACTTCCCTCGTACTTATCTATTCCTACGGAGATTTCCGTGCGGCCAGCCAGGTGGTTCGTTCCGACGATCCTGCCGCGAAGCCGATCGAAATTAAGCGCGAAGATTGTGTCCCTGCCAACAAAGTAGTGGCATTTTTCTCGAATCCATTCGGCAACCTCGATGCCTCGCGTCAAGCGCCGCTAAAAATTGAGAATGCGCTCATCAGTCCCGTCCCGCTCCCGCGCAATGGCTGGATGGTTGCGATCACGCTGTTTGTATTCATGGCATTCTTCGCCATCGGTCCAGGCGTGTGCGTCTGGCTGGCACTGTCGGAATTGATGCCCACGCGCATCCGCTCCAACGGGATGAGCATCGCGTTAGTGCTCAATCAGGCGGTGTCAACGACGATCGCCGCGATTTTCCTGCCAACAGTCGGCAAGTATGGATACTCGACCATGTTCTTCGGCTTTGCCGCGTGCACCGTAATTTATTTCATCACTGCAACCTGGTTCTTGCCGGAAACGAAAGGCAAGACGCTGGAAGAAATTGAAGCCTATTTCGAAGGCGCGGCTGCCGGAAAGAAGCGCCGGTAGTTTGTAGCGCCGGCATCTTGCCGGCGTCGCGGGGGCGTCTCGCCCGCGGTATATTGGGGCTTCCCCGAAACTCTTGCGGCCGCGAGACAAGGCGCCGCTGAGGCAGGATATTAGGGGTAATGACCCAATGAATCGTGAACGAACTGTAGTCTTGGTCAGAGAGTTGGAAGATGAAGTAAACAACGGCGGCTTTCACCAGTACTTCAACAACTCGTCTGGCGACAACGCAGCAGATACAATCTCGGCGCTCCTTGAAATCGGCGCTCTTGCAATGGCTGATATCCTTCGTCGGGCCATTGAAAGGTTTCTAGACAAAATATCACCGACAGAGCGAGTTGCGCGCTTGGAAATTCTGTGCGAACAGTTCCCGAAGACAGACGAATTTGATGATCTAAACGCTGAGTTCTTCGCTTATCCAGATGATCTGTCGATTCTGCTCGCAGAATATGAAAAGAACCTCGGCGGTATATAGGCAACGGTGTGGAGGCGTCCTCGCCCGCGCAGTTTGCCCGGTGCACGGAAAATGATTTAGTCTCACCCCATCTCCCATGAATCCTGCTAATCAGACGACGAGCTTCAGTCACCGGAATCATTCTCACGCTATGCGGCGGGAGATCTACGAACAGCCTGCAGCCATCGCGAAGACCGTCGAGAAGCACCTCAAGGACGACATCATCTTTCCCGGGGAACTGCATGCCATCGAAAGCGCGCTCCTGACTTTCGAGAAGCTGATCATCGCCGCCAGCGGTTCGAGCCGGCACGCGGGACTGGCGGGCGAAATCATGATCGAAGATCTTTCCGGCGTGGCCGTGGACGTGGAGTACGCCAGCGAATACTGTTATCGCTCGACGCACGCAGCCGTGGAACCGATCGTGATGGTGATCACGCAATCCGGGGAGACCGCGGACACAATCGCGGCGCAACGCGAAGCCCTGACGCGTGGAGTGAAGACGGTGGCGATCTCGAACGTTGCCGACACAACCATAACGCGCGAAGCCAGCGCCGCGTTGATCTCAGGGGCAGGACCAGAAGTCTCGGTGCCGGCGACCAAGAGCTTTACAACGCAACTCACGATTCTCTACCTGATGGCGTTGTTTCTCGCTCGCAAACGCGGACGAATGACCTCGGAGGTGACGCGATCGTATCTGCAGCGGCTGCGGCGACTTCCGGATGCGATCGAAGAGCAACTGCCTGCATGGGACGCTCTTTCCGAAGAATTCGCCACGGTGCACTTCAAGGCGGAGAAGTTTCTGTATCTCGGGCGCGGCGTGCATTATGCAATCGCCCGCGAGGGCGCACTTAAGCTCAAGGAGATTTCTTACGCACACGCCGAAGGTTATCCGGCGGGCGAACTCAAGCATGGACCGAATGCATTGGTCGACGAAAAGCTTCCGGTGGTCGTGCTGGCAACTTGTGACCATCGCGATCCGGATTCAGTATTACGATATCGTCGCACGCTCGAAGTCATGAAGGAAGTGAGATCGCGCCGCGGGCCGCTGGTCGCGGTGGCGACGGAAGGCGATAAGGAAGTTGCGGAGATTGCGGAACACGTGTTCCACGTTCCCGCGGCTCCGGAGTTACTGCTGCCCATTGTCGAAGTCATTCCTCTGCAACTCTTCGCTTATCACGTAGCGGTGAATAAAGGATACGACGTCGACCATCCGCGAAATCTCGTGAAAGCGGTGGTCACCGAATAACCGCGAACGTTCTGACGCAAACCGAGTGATCGCACGCGACTGTCTAAGCCCGCGCGAAATCGATGAATCCTCTTTGCGCGTCGGCACGGATGAGCTTGACGCGCAACTTGTCTCCGACGTCGAGTCCATGATCGCCTTGCACCAGAAGTCCCTCGATGCGGGGCTGGAAGATACGAACGAAGGTTCCGTGGTCGGTTGCGCCGGTCACGATGGCGTCGAAGACCTCGCCAATACGACGTTGCATGGCAATCGCCGCGAGCCGCTTAGCCATATCGCGCTCAACCTTTTTGGCCGCATCTTCTTTTTGCGTACAGTTGGCCGCGATGGCGGTCAGTTCATCATCGGAATAAGGATTCTTCTGCTTCGCGAGCATGGCTTTAATGATCCGCTGGGTGACGACATCGACGAACCGCCGATTGGGCGCGGTGGAGTGAGTGTAATCCTGAACCGCCAAGCCGAAGTGTCCGGGGGCAGTTTCGCCGGGACGTTCCAGAACATATTCGCCAGGACCGATGAGTTTGATGACGGCGAGGGAAAGATCGGCGAAAGTGATCGGGATCGGCGGCGTTGCGGCGCAGCAGGAAATCATTGAGCGCCTTGGAATCGGGCTGCGCGGGTAGTTTTTCACCCATCGTCGAGGCCAACTGCACGATGCGGTCCCAACGCTTGGGAGTGCGCACGATGCGGCGCAGCGACGAAACCTTTTCGAGCATGCGAGCGACCACGCCGTTGGCCGCAACCATAAAGTCTTCGATTAACTCCGTGGCGTGGTTCTTCTGCTGGTTCACTACGTCGACAACCTGATCGTTGAGCAGCAGAGGCTGAAGCTCATCGGTCTGCAGACTGAGCGCTCCGTGCTGAAAGCGCTGGTTCTTTAATTTCTGCGCAACCTCATCTTGTAATTTCAGTTGCGCCTGCAAGTCATTGGACGCCATGATCTTCGGCGGCGCGGCAGACTTGCCTTCCAGCCACGCGCCGGTGGAGTTGTATTGCAGTTGTGCCTTATTGCGGACCACGGCGCGATAGACGCTGGGGGACTTCACGCCTCCGGTGGAATCGACCACGAATTCAATGACGACGCTGAGGCGGTCTTGATTTTCGAGCAGAGACGTCAAGCCAGTGGAGAGTTCTTCGGGCAACATGGGGAAGTTGCGGACTCCGGCATAGACCGTCGTGGTTTCGCGCGCAGCGTGCTGATCGATCGGCGTGTTCTTGGGCACGAAAGCGTCGACGTCGGCGATGCCGACCATAATTTTCACATCGCCATTCGACAGGCGCTCGGCTACCTCGATCTGATCGAGATCGCGAGAAGTGTCATTGTCAATGGAGGACCAGAACAGATTCCGAAGGTCGCGGATATCGCCTGCAGCGCTGACTTGCGGCGGATGGGCTTTCAGGTCGGCAAGTTGCTGGGTAGCTTGGGGAGGAAAATCGGGCTGGAAACCGCGCTGCTGCATGATTTCTTTCGCGGTCTGCTGCAGATCGATTTTGTGCGGTTTTGTTTCCTGCAGATCAGTTCTCTGCGGATCAATAGGCGAAGGATTGGCGTCTTGCATGAACTCCCCGCTGCGGATGAGATGATTCAGGCTATCACGCGAGGCGGCACGCAACGGAAAGTGGAGCGAGATAAATTGTCAGAGTGGACCTAACTAACTGCCATGCAAGCGATCGACGTCGGCGTTGGTGTAGACACGCGGTGCGTGAGGTTTGTGGGATTTCCAGAACGAGGCAGATTCTCCGAGAGTCACGCCGTATCCCCATTCACGGAGAGATTGCACATCGATCATTCGGGTGACCCCAGCGTCGGTGATGCTTTGGGGTAACTCAGGGGACGACTCAGGCGAGACCAGCTCGACGACGCTGGGCATCGGGTAGCCGTAGAAGATGGGCAACAAATCGGGCTGGTGCTCAAGTACGGGATTCGGAATGTAAGGTTGATTCCCGATTACCGGTACGATTTCGGGGAGCGGCTGGATGTCGGGGAGGGGGGCGTCGAGCGAAAGAGAAGGGGTGGCCAGAGGCCGGGCGAACATGGGCGAGTCGAAGGTGATGAGGTACTGCGGACCTACGGGGAAGTTCGTGTCCTGGGCGGCGCCGATTTCCACCAGGGCGAACAATAGACAGCATGCGAGACGCATAACGGCCTCCGTTTTCATGAGTGATTATGCACCGAAAGGAGGTGAATTGCCAGAGGGATTGGACCCAAAGTAGGCTGCTGGCAAGGGTTTTGCGGTATTTGTGCAAGATTAAGGTTCAGATGTTCAACCCAGGGGCTAAAGGCCCACCTCATCGGTCACTCGGCAGCGGCACGGCTAAGCCGTGCCGCTGATACGAACCGGAATGCTTCCCAAGATTTGACGCCTGTGCTCTTCCCAAACTATCTATGAGATCGCTCGATAGCTGGATCACGTCTAGTCGCAGGGGGTGCTGGAGGCCGTGAATCGGCGCTCGCGGCGGTTGTTGAGGATCACGTAGAGCATGAAGAGAACAACGGCAAGGTTGCCGAAAAAGAAGGCGCAACGCAGGGCAGTCACACCGCGGAAGAGTTCGCGAACTTCCAACGGAAGCAACAAGGCACCGGAAACTAGAGCTACCCACTCGGCCCATGTCCGGCATTTCCACAAGCCATAGGCTTCGGTAAAGCGCAACGCGGCATAGGCGAAGGCAATGCGAGCGGCTGCCCAGAGGCGGGCGTCGGTCACGTTGTCGGCGAAGTCGAGAAACAGTTGGGCGGAGCGGCGATCGGTATTGATATGGAACAGGGCGAGCAGACTCTCGGCATAGAGCCAGACATCTTTATGTACCAACGCGAGAGCGCAGAAACCCATCACCATCACAAAGCTGCCTTTGAAGAATTCGAATGCGGCCACGGCCTTAAGAACTTGCCGCTGGCGGGGGTGCGGAACAGACATGATTCCGGGCTGGGGCATGAATGCTGGGGACGGCTGAAGGCAGAGTATCACGCGGAGTGCAATCGCAGAACCTGCGGGACTGTGGCGCTGGCGTCAACCGTTCTTTTTGCGGATGGCGGCGCGCAGTTCGGCGACGATTTCCTGCGAGGCTTGGACGGCGGCGGCGTGTTGATCCACGTTGAAGGAAATGGCGCCGACGCGGGCATGGCCACCGCCGCCGTAACGCTCGCAGATGCGGGCCAGGTTTACTTCGGGCTCTTGCGGCGCCCAGGGGTTTGATCCTACCGAAACTTTCACGCGGAAACTGCTCTTGCTCAGCCCCACGCTATAGACCGATTCGGGATGCAGATAATACGGAATGAATTTGTTGTAGCCTTCGAGATCGTGGTCGCTGACATCGAAGAAAATTGTGCCGTCTGTGCATTCGGTGCGCTGCTCCAAGATGCCGATGGAAAGCTCGTGGCGTTTGAGCAGGGGCGGAAGCAGCGGGGCCACGAACGGTTCTTCCAAAATTTCGGCTAAAGATTTTGTGGCCAGCAGCGGGATCAGGTTGGGGACGAAGCCGTGGTCGGGCGCCGATTCGATGACCATAGTGAGCTTCATGGCGGGCGCTTTCATCTCGACAGCGGTTTTGGCGTCGGGATAGAGCGCACCGTCGATGATGTCGGTCCAGTGGACGAGCTCGGCCACCGATGCGGGATCGAAGCCGAAACGCTGCTGCGCAATCATGGCGATGAAACTGGTGCAGGACTTGAAATCGGGATCGTAGAATTTGCGGTTGCTTTGATCCTGCTCGAAATGCTCGGCATCGGCGGGCGAGAGGAACGCGCTCTCGTGGTGATCGAACCACCATGTAATCTTGGGCGAGCTGGAGTATTTGAAGTCGACGATGGCGTTCTCCTCACCGTCGAATTCCTTTTCGTCAAACAGAGCTCCGGCGCGGTGGACCAGGCCGGTGAATTCGAAGTCGGCGTCGCCGCGAATACGCTCGCGATAGAAGCGCGAAAACAACGCGGCGGAGGAGGCTCCGTCAAAACATTTGTCGTGATAGAAGACCCTGACTCGCAAGGAATGCCCCAATCGTTGGACAGATTCCCGCGGCGAAACCACGCCGTCGGCGTGGAATTGCGTCGCGGGTAAAAGCTAATAGGATTGACAGCTTACAGCAAGAAAGTCAAGGGCGGTCGAGCTGCACTCGACCCTTTGGCTTCGCTCAGGGCAAGCTAGGCGAGGACGGCTGTCCCACATGAGCATCGTGAGATTAAAATCCGAAGCCCGAATGCGGCGCATCGGGCTTCGCGCTACATGGCGTTCGCTTGCTTTTCCGCTAGATCGCCGATCACCGGAAGCTTGTACATCTGGCCCTGATTCGCCTTGATCAGCAGGATAATCCAGATGATGAACCCTCCCAGGCTAACCAGAAGATGAAGGGGGAAAGTGATCAAGGCCAGGAATGGCACGAAGGTAAAAATCGAGAGTCCGATGTGGAGAACAAACAGCGCTGCAGCGAAAAACAGGCACTGCCACGAGTGAAACCGGATGAAGCGATTCTTGTTGTAGGGTTCCACCACCAGGAAAATGATCGCTGGGATGATGGTGATGTAGGCCAGCATACCCGCGACGTTGTCGGTCATCCCCCCGGCGGTGGCTGTGGTGGGGGAAGCGGGCGCGGTTGCCACTCGACCAGCGCATACCGAGCAGGTGGTGGTACCGTCCGCGATTTGTGCGCCGCACATATTGCAAAAGGCCATAGAGGTATCCTCCTGGAGTCGTTTGGATTGAAGGGATGCGGCCCTGTCAGCATGCGCGAGACTGCTGCCAAGCGACGCAGCGGCAAGGTATCAAAAAGCTTGCGGCAAAGCAATGAACAATTTCGAACCGCTATTTCAGGACTTTGCAGCTTGTTGCGCGGCAAAGGCGCCGAGCAGAGGGATTTGGAACATCTCTCCCTGGAAAGCCTTTACTACCGAAACCAGCCAGAGTACGACCGCCCCGAACCCGACTACCGTGGAGACGAGCACGGCGAGGAGTGGGCCAAGCACTGGAATGATGAAGAGGAGCAGTCCGGCCAGTTTCAGGGCGATGGCAAGCAGGACGGCGGCGCCCCAAAGCGAGAGGCACTGGAAGGAATGGAAGCGCACGAAGCGGTTGTGCTTGTACGGCTCCAGAAGCAGGAAAATAATTGCGGGAATGAATGTGAAGTAGGCGAGCGCTCCCGCGATGGGCTCGGACAGAGCGCCGACCTTGCCTTGCGCGCGCGCTTCGGTCTGCATGGCGCGGCCGCAACCGGGACAGAATGCAGCGGTCTCGGGCATTTGCGCAGCGCAGTCCGGGCACGAGGTAAGGGGAACGTTCATCGAGGCCATTGTCGGGACCATATCAAAATGAGGGGTGGGCGGCAAATGCGCAGAATCTATATGGCGAATTGACGGCGAGGCGTGCGGGGAGTATGGTTCGTGCCAATTTCAAGAGGATGCATGGCCGTCGTTCTGTGCAGGTTGCGGGAACAGCACCGAGTTTCTCAGGAGGAACTGAATGTTTTGTAGCCAATGCGGGGCGAATAACTCAGACACTGCGGTGGTCTGCACGCAGTGTGGCAGGAACTTACAGGCGGTGACTCCGGCAACTCCATTGCAGCCGACTCCGTTGCAGCCGACGGGAGTCGTTCTACCACCGGGCACGACGGTGCAGAATTATCTGGTGTTCGCCATTCTGACCACTGTGTTCTGCTGTCTTCCGACTGGGATTCCGGCGATTATTTATGCCGCTCAGGTGAATGGCAAGCTGCAGGCGGGCGACGTGGCGGGAGCGCAGATCGCGTCCAAGAATGCGAAGATGTGGTGCTTGATTTCCCTGGGACTCGGAATCGGGTGCATGGCGTTATACGCGATCCTGATCATGGTTGGAGTTCTGAGCGGGATTCATCAGAATCGGTAAGAGAGGCTGGCGATGGGTAAGAATCGGCTGCTGGCGGCGATGCTCGCGGTTTGTGCCGCGGGCGTGGTGATGCTGCGAGTTTTCGATCCCGCTACTTCCGGAATATTTCCGCCGTGTCCGGTGCATTATTTGACAGGTTGGTATTGTCCGGGATGCGGATCGCTGCGGGCCATCCATCAATTGCTGCATGGAAATCTGCGCGCGGCGTGGGCTTTGAATCCGCTGACGGTGGTTCTGCTGCCGTTTTTGACCTACGGTTTGGTTTCGTTTGCCTTGTTCGAAATTCGCGGACAAGGTTTGCCGCAACCGTTCCTGCGCGCGGCTTGGATCAGAGTGCTCTGCGCGGCGATTATTCTTGTTTGGGATTGTTCGGAATCTTCCGCTGCATCCGTTTGAATTACTGGCGCCGGGGGCGATGCTGGGGCTTAATCGACAGGCTACACGAGTCCTTCACTACGCGCGAGATCCCTTGCTCCGCCTGAGGAACGGCTCGCTCAGGATGACGCCGCAGGAAAAATTACCGGAAGCGAAGAAAAATCTAACCCGAGAGTGGGCGTGGGGTGTGGTTCTTCTTGCGGCAGTCTTCGCAGACACCATAAATCTGGAACGTGTGGCGAGTGGTGAGGTAGTGGTATTTGCGGCCGATTTCCTGCTCGAGGCGGCTGACGTCCTGGGAAAAGAATTCGACCGAACTGCCGCAATCGGTGCAGACCATGTGGTGATGGCTGCGGCGGTTGTACTGGTGCTCGTAGCGTGCGATGCCGTCGTGGAAGGCGACTTCGCTGGCCAAGCGGCACTCGGCCAGCAGTTTCAGCGTGCGATAGACCGTGGTGTAGCCGATGCGGGCATCTTTTTTCTGCACCAGGCGGTGCAGTTCGTCGGTGGAGAGATGGTCGCGGGTTTCGAGGAAGGTATGCAGGATGACATCGCGCTGCGCAGTTTGCTTCAGGCCCACTTTCTTTAGATGGCGGTGAAGGATTTCCTGGGCTTCGCGGACCATCTGGCGGGAGATGGTGGGTTGATCATCGATGCGCTTCTGCAGCATGGTGGGTGAAACATAGTCAGAATATCATCCGAGCATCTTGAAAATGAAATTCATTTTCAGCGCGGATCAGCGGCTAGCCGCGTGGAAGTGGAATACAATCAGAGTTTCCCGTCATCACACTGGCATGAGCACTCTCGCAGAAGTCGGCACATTTAAATCCCGCAGCACGTCGATTTCCCGCATCGTGCGCATTCTGCTGTGGCTGGTGCTGGCCGCACTAATTCTTCTGGCTGGAGCGGTCGGTTATGCCTACTACGTGGCGCACTCGGCTCTGCCCCAGCTCGATGGGCAATTGCAGATCAGCGGGCTCTCAGCGCCGGTCACGGTGACCCGCGACAGCCACGGCGTACCCACGATTGAAGCGGCGAATCTGGAGGATCTTTTCTTCGCGCAGGGATATGTCACCGCCCAGGACCGCCTATGGCAGATGGACATCATGCGGCGCTTTGGCAGCGGCCAGCTTTCAGAGATTCTGGGCGAGGATTTGCTCAAGGTAGATCGCGAACAGAGGATCCTCGGGCTGCGGGCGACGGCCATCAAGTCGCTACAGACTGCGAGCCCGCGAGATCGCAGCTTTTTTGAAGCGTACGCGCGCGGAGTAAATGCTTACATGGGCCCGCAGGCGCACAAGTTGCCAATTGAATTTCGCATTCTGAGTTATGCGCCAACGCCGTGGTTGCCCGAAGACTCGGTGGTCATCGCCAACGACATGGTCAAGGATTTGAACTACCGCTATTTCTTTGACGCGCTGGCTCGGGAAAAAATCCTGGCCAAGCTGGGACCGGAGTTGACCGCGGATTTATACGTGAATCGTTCCTGGCATGACCGTCCGCCGACCGTGATGCGTGAAGATTTGAACCAGCCCGACAGCAATGCGGGGGATTCCGACGATGACGACGATGAGGATTCTCCCGACAATTCGGTCACGCGGGAAAGAATTCCTTTGCTAGAGGCTTTACCGGAAGGCTTGCCGGTAAATGGATCGAACGACTGGGTAGTTTCCGGGGCACATACAGTGACGGGAAAGCCGCTGCTGTCGAATGACATGCATCTCGGCCACCAGATGCCGAACCTGTGGTACGAGGCGCACTTGCACGCCGGAACTCTGGATGTTGCGGGGGTTACGCTGCCGGGCATGCCCTATGTGATCGTTGGGCACAATCAGCGGATTGCGTGGGGATTTACGAACGTCGGCCCGACTGTGACTGACGTTTACGTTGAGAATTTTAATCAGCAGGGCGCGTATCAAACTCCGAGTGGCTGGGTGCAGCCGGAACATCGCGTCGAGACGATTCACGTTAAGGGCAAGCCCGACGTGAGCGTGGATGTGAAGAGCACGCGGCACGGGCCCATCATCACAGAACTGGTTCCCGGTGAAACGCGGCCTCTGGCTTTGCGTTGGACGCTCTATGACGTGTTGCATATTCCATTGTTTGATGTGAATGCCGCGCAGAACTGGCAGGAATTCCGGCGCGCGTTTTCGCAGTTCGACGCGCCAGGGCAGAACGTTGTGTACGCCGACGTGGATGGGAATATTGGATATCAAGCCACCGGAAAGATTCCGATTCGAGCGGCGGGGGATGGGAGTCTTCCAGTGAGCGGAGCGGACGACGCGCACGAGTGGACTTCTTATATTCCCTTCGAGAAGCTGCCCAGCATCTACAATCCGCCGTCGGGAATTATTGGCACGGCGAATGGAAGAATCGCGCCGGACAGTTATCCGTATTCGATCAGCATGGAATGGGAGGCGCCGTGGCGCACGGCGCGGATTTATCACGTGCTGGAGTCGGGGCGGCAGTTCTCTTCGGCGGACATGCTTACACTGCAAACGGATATTCACTCCGAGGCTGATTTGTTTGCCGCCGAGCGCCTGGTTTACGCAGTCGATCACGCCACGAAACCTTCTGCCCGAGCCAAGCAGGCTGCCGATATCATGCGCAGTTGGGATGGACGGATGCAGGCCTCGGCGGCGGCGCCGACGATCGCTGAAAGCTCCCTTGTTGAACTGAGGCGTTTGCTGCTCGAACCGAAATTGGGAAGCGCGACCGCCGATCCTGCGAAACAGGACGCGGTTTTAAGTTGGAAGACGTATTCGTGGCAGATGCGTTCGGTGTGGCTGGAAAATATCTTGCTCCACCGGCCGAAGCGGTGGCTGTCAGATGCATTTCCGAACTACGACGAACTGCTGACCGCCGCCGTCGAGGTGGCGGTGAATGGTCCGACCGTGCCGAAGGATTTGGCATCATGGCGGTGGGGCGAGTTCAATGCGGTAGAGATCGAGCATCCGGTGTTGGGAAAGATTCCGATCATTCGACACTGGGCGGGGCCCGGAGTGCAGGAGCAGTCAGGCAGTGGATATACGGTGAAGGCGGTGACGCGACACCATGGGCCGTCGGAGCGGTTCACGGCGAATTTGGCGGACCTGGATCAGTCGACGCTGAACATCGTCACCGGGCAGGGCGGAAATTTTCTGAGCCCCTACTATATGGATCAATGGAAGGCGTGGTATGGGGGGACTACGTTTACTTTGCCGTTTAGCGCGAAGGCGGTGGACGCGGCGAAGGTCCATCGACTGGTGCTGGAGACGGGCAAGTAAGAGGCGCATTGGCTGGAATCGAGCAGGCTGCTCGGTCATTGAGTGCTATGGGGGACTTATCGACAACTATCAGCGCTGACAGCGCGGATTCCGCTGAAGGGTATCCAAATTTTCTGCGCGTGGAGACCTTAATGCAGGCTGAATCTAGCGATCAGGCTGCCGCCCCATGACTATTGCACGGTAAGAGTGACAGTTCCCGTTGCCGTGGTGTTACCTGAGGTTCCCGTCACAGTCACGGTGTAGATGCCCGCCGTTGTTCCGGGATTGCCGCCTCGACCACCCCCGGTGCCGCCACTGCCGCCACTGCCGCACGCGAGTAGCCCTCCAGTGAGAGGCAGAAGGAAAACGAGCAGACCAAGTCTCGTGCGCCAGTTACTACGCCGCGATGGGATGCCCATCCCAAATACTAGGGCGAAGGCTAGGCCCGCGAGGTTGTACCATCTTGCTCCTGGCCGCTCCGGATATGCTAGAGCAGCGCTCGTCGCTGCCGTGGTGGAGATGGTGAGGATGGCGGTTCCGGCGGAGGCGCCGGTGATATCTACCGCGCTGGTCGAACCGAAGCTCAACGTAGGTGGGTCTTGAACCCCAGTCGGGCTAGCTGTGATCGTAGCCGTAACCGTCACATTACCAGTGAATCCTCCTGATGGAGTGACCGTAATCGTCGATTGATTCCCCGAGGTTGCACCCCGAGAAACAGATACCACGGTTCCGGAAATCGCGAACGCCGGCAGTGCCACGATTTGCAAAGGAAGGTTCTGCGAGGAGGAGCTAAGAAAACCGCCTGTAGGCTGATAAACGGCTTGAATGTAAGTAGTTCCTGCCGGCAACGAAGAGGTCGTGTACTTAGCTGCACCACTCGCGTTCAAAGGCACAATCACATTTGGTTGAAGAAATGCATAGAAGGCGATATTGCCCGTGGGGGTGCCGGTACCCGCAGGATTGCCCGACCCAAGTGATACTGTGGCGGTCAGAGTCTCGGGTTGACCGAAATTAACAGGGTTAGCAGAGAACGAGATTGTTGTCGAGGTCGAGAATCCATTGACAAACACTTCAGCAGGCGCGGAGACGTTCGGCTGATCAGCGGTATTGCCGCCAAATGACGCGACGAGCCAATGCGGTCCCACCCCCAAGCTGCTGGTCGACATCGTTGCGACGCCAGAATTATTGAGCGGCGATTGTCGAAGCACCGACCAATCGTCCATGAAGTTGACTGTGCCTTGCAGAATGGGCGAGGAAGAGTTGTCTGCGACGGTCGCTGAGAGGCTCACGGGCTGACCATAGAAGACGGTCCCTGGTTGAGCAGTAAGAGTGGTCTGCGAAGTCGAACGCGATTCTGGAACACCCGATGCCTCGTATGCTCCCATATCCACAATGGGCTCGCTCGTGCCGGTGGCATTCTGGATGCGCGGATTGCCGTCGAAATCGGTAGTGAGTAGCCCCAGTGCTGCGTTGAAGCCACTGTCAATTGCCGGAGAACCGGCCTGCAGATGAAAGTCGGCGCTGGATGGATTCGTGAACTTCGGATCGGCAGAAATGTTTGCGGTATTGCCAGCCGGCGACGTGCACCAACCGCCGTACGCCGCGCCGACGGTGTTTCTCACGTCGCTGTTCACAACAACCGGAGGTGAGCCACTCAAATATTGATAGCTTGGCCAGCATGCAATTGCGGAGTAAGAATCATTCGCGATGACCAGATTGTTGAAAAAACCAAGTTGACTGACGTAGCCGGGGAGCGCCACCTGGGAGCCGTCAACCCAAGCATCCTCTATGAGAGGATTCAACGAAATAGTATTGCCGTAGATCGTGTTGCTCGTGACGAATACGGTCAAGGGGCCGGTGGCTCCGTCGACTTCCGATGCCATGGCAAGGTAAACGCCACCGCCGGCCACGCCAGAAACATTATTGTAGATCAGATTCTGATAGAGCGAGACCGAGCCGTTGTCCTCGTAAAGTCCGCCTCCGTAGCCCAGGCTCTCGTTATTGGCAATGATGTTGTTGGAGATGATCGTTGAAGCCGGCGCGGCGAAGAGAGCTATCCCGCCACCCTCGCAGTGTCCCACATTTTGCTCAATCGTATTATGGTCGACAACCGGAGGCTCGGTAATCGAGTTCGGCGTTCCCTGGATGTGAATGCCGGCGCCGTCATCGTAATCGCAGCCGTAGTCTTGTTGCGGGTCGTACTGTGTGCTGGTGTAGCTAATGGTATTGCCGCTGATAAGAGCTCCGCCAAAATCCACCTCGATGCCATAGCCGTGGTTGTGGGTGATGACGTTATTAGTAACTGTCGGATTCGAGATGCAGCCCGGACAAGCAGCGGTGTAACCAATCTTGATCCCGTCGAAATAGACGCTCGGATCACTATTTGGGTACATCGAGGCACCCGCATTCTCTATGGTAAAACCATTTATCACGGATGTCCTTGTTTCGCCGCTCACGAAACTGACACCAATAGCACCCTGGCTGCCGTCGATTATGGTGCTTGCAGGCCCCCCAGAGCTAGTAACAGTAATGGCCTTGCCGTTGAAATTGATGTTCTCGACGTAAGTTCCTGGGGCCACGAGCACTGTATCCCCGTTAGAAGCTGCGTTGATTCCGGCTTGAATACTCGCGGCGGTACCAGGAACGTTTATCGTTCTCTGTGCCCAAACAGGCGCTGCTAGAAGACTGATTAAGAGGCAAGAAAGAGTTAACTCACCTCTCCAACGGCAGATCATTGCTTCCACCAACCTTGGGTTTCGAGATTCTTCGCTAGGATTATACGGGCAATTGTAGAAACCATCCCATTGCACGTTTTGACCCGAAGGAAAGGTCCGACAGCCGCTAGAAGAAATCGATCGCCTTCACATCCCCGACATAACCCACGATGTCGATAGTCCCCTGCGGCAGCAAGTCCGCGTTGATGTGCAGGGTGTCCTGGGGAATGTCATACACGCGCAAGGCGCCACCTTCGGCCACGTATTCGATAAGGCGGGTAGTAAACCCTTGCAGGCCATTTACGTCGCCGTTGTCGGGAGGGATGAAAACAGATTTGTCTGCGGTCCGGTAAATGGACAAGCAACCGCGAACTTCGCCGCTGGGATTGTTGACGTTGCCGATGTTGGTGCAATCGTGCGATCCGATGAAGAGCTGGCCGTCGGTGGTCAGATCCATGCGCCAATGGTAGCCGTCGGTGATTACGGCGGTGCCGGTGACCGTTCCCGAGCTTAGATCGACGATATCGAGGCGTCCGCAGATCGTGGCCGCAGTCGTCTCGCCGGTGCAGGCATGGTTGGTTGGCGAAGTGCCGGCTACGTAGAGGGTCGAGCCGTTCAATAACGCCCAGGTGGCGGCGTCAACAGGAATCGTTTGGGTGATCGTCAAGCTTGGCAGGTCGAAGACCATCACGCTGGCCTGCACGCCGCCGCACTGCGGACCGCAGTTCAGGATGTAAGCGGTGTTGCCATTGATGATGCCGTAGACAGGCCGGTCGAAGCCTGGAACGATAGTGCAAACCGCATTTGGGGGATTGGTCAAGCAACTGGTATCGACGGGAGGCACTGCGGCGCCGGGGGTAAGCGCAGTAACCGAGTTGGAATCGTTGCTGAAAACCAGAACTTGAGTGCCGTTTGCGTTCGAGATTACGGTTTGAGCATTGGTGACGGCAATCGAAGTGGTGAGCCCTCCGCCGGCGAAATTCATCACTTCCAGTGCGCCGGTGAAAGAAAAACCGTTGATCGTGGCGCTGGGAACTGCGGCATATCCGAAGGGGGTGGAAGTGGGAATCACCATGCTGTAGGTGGGCCCATGCAGGTGCACGTTTCCCAGGGCAGCCTCCTTGGTGGTGTCGACGGCAAAGACTGTGTTGCTGCTGGAATCAAATGCTGCCGCGATGTTACGGGTAGGCGACACTGCCATCAAACCCGGGTTGCTGCCGGCTCCCAGTGGAGGGATCCGGCGCAGAATGTCATAGTTGCCGTCGATGATCAACAGGCCGCCGAAAGATGAGGTCGAGGTGACGCCCTGAGAAGCCAGAACTCGATGCGGCAGGCCGCTGGGCGGACTCTTCTTGCCAGTTGAACTGCAACCGGTTAAACCCAGGCATGGCGCACAATCCGACCATGAGAACGAGGATGCTTCTCTTCAAACGGCATGCTCCTAACGACATGAAAAAGGGAGATTTAATTGCGAAATGGTGGATTATAACAGACCGGGAACGTGGGCTCACGCGGACCTCGCCTGAAACCCGCGAAGCGGACGCCACTTTTTCCCGCGCCCTCGCCCCGGTATGATTATCATGAAGATGCACGAATCGTTTCTCATCCTGTATTCTCAAAACATCTATGGCAGCTGACTTTCTGGCTCGGATCAAGCAGGCCCCGGTATTGTGCGATGGCGCTATGGGGACGCTGCTCTATGCCAAGGGCGTCTTTATCAACCGGTCTTATGACGAGCTGAATCTGTCCCAGCCCGACTTGATTCGCGGCATTCACCACGAGTATCTGCAAGCGGGAGCCGAGATTATTGAAACCAATACTTTCGGTGGCAATTCGTTTCGCCTGGGACGGCACAGCTTGGCGGACCAAGTTCGCGACATCAACCGGGCTGGGGTGCGCATTGCTCGTGAAGCCGCCAAAAGCTTCGATGTGTGGGTGGCGGGATCGGTTGGCCCGCTGGGAACCAGAATTGAACCTCTGGGGAAAACTTCGTTTCAAGAGGCGCGCGAGGCTTTTCGACAGCAAATTGAAGTGCTGGTCGAGGGTGGGGTCGATCTGTTGATTCTTGAGACCTTCGGATACATGGAGGAGATCCATCAGGCCATGCTTGCCGCCAGGGATGTGAGTCCCTCGATACCGCTGGTGGCGCAGGTCACCATCGACGAGGACGGCAACTGCCTCGACGGCTCCGATCCGCAGACATTCGTTCCGAAGCTGGTGGAGTGGGGAGCGGATGTGATTGGGTGCAACTGCAGCGTGGGTCCAGTGGCCATGCTGGACGCGATGGAGCGCGTGCGCGCCGCCACTTCCCTTCCGCTGGCCGCGCAGCCGAACGCCGGGATCCCGCGATCCGTGGATGGCAGAAATATTTATTTGTGTTCGCCCGAATACATGGCGAGCTATGCCCGCAAGTTTGTGGCAGCCGGAGTTCGGCTGGTGGGCGGGTGCTGCGGAACTACTCCGGAACACATCCGGGTGATGAAGTCGGCGCTTCGGGTCGGCGAGGCGCGGGGAAAAGCGGTTTCCAGACCAGCGGCGGGCGGCTTGTCCGTGCCCTTGGCGGTTCCCGCCGTGCCGCTGCAGGACCGGTCGCTGCTTGGCGCAAAGCTGGCTCGGGGCGAGTTTGTGACCATGGTGGAGATCGTCCCTCCGAAAGGGATCGACGTGCAGAAAGAGATCGACGGAGCACGATTTGTGAAGTCGGTGGGGGTCGACGCGGTCAACATTCCGGATAGCCCGCGAGCGTCGGCGCGCATGAGCAATCAGGCGCTCTCCCTGCTCATTCAGCGCGAGGTCGGCGTGGACGCGATTCTGCACTATACCTGTCGCGATCGCAATGTGCTGTGCATTCAAAGCGATCTGCTGGGCGCGGCCGCGGTGGGCATCAAGAATCTGATCTGCATCACCGGCGATCCTCCGAAGATGGGCAACTATCCCGATGCGACCGCGGTTTTTGACGTGGACGCAATCGGCCTGGTCAACATTGTCCACAACCTGAACCGCGGGCTCGATCTGGGAGGCAATCCAATTGGGACCGGGACGGGCTTTGTGATTGGCGTGGGAGCGAATCCGGGCTTGACGGATATGGACGAGGAGATTCGCCGCTTCGAGTTCAAAGTCGAAGCCGGGGCAGAGTACGCCGTAACTCAGCCGGTCTTCGATCTGCGTTTGCTGGAAAACTTTCTCAGGCGGATCGAGCACTGCCGCATCCCAGTGGTGGCTGGAATCTGGCCGCTGGTGAGCGTGCGCAACGCGGAGTTCATGAAGAACGAGCTGCGGGTCTCCGTGCCGGACGCGATTCTGGAGCGGATGGCGCGGGCGCAGACTCCGGAGCTTGCGCGGGCGGAGGGCGTCGCGATTGCGAGGGAAATGCTGATTGCAGCCCGGCAGATGGTGCAAGGCGCGCAAATCAGTGCGCCGTCTGGGCGATATAGCTCGGCTGTGGATGTGCTGGAAGCGCTGGGAACCAACGCCCCCGCCGCTTCCTCCTAGATGACCTGCTGATTTGGCGGGAACCTTCCCGTTGCGGAACCAAATACTCTGACTTTTTAGATGCTTTCCATCGAAAAGACTGGACACCGGTTGCAAACAGTTGCATTACAATAAGAGACGGAGCGAAACCCGTTGCCCAAGTTTGAAGAGTGCCTTCAGCGACTGGAGAAAATTGTTCAGGAACTGGAAAAGGGAGAGGTCCCTTTGGAGACGTCTCTGACACTGTTCGAAGAAGGGATGCAGCTTTCTTCCGCCTGCCGCAAGGAATTGGAACAGGCGGAGGGAAAGGTCGAGATCCTGTTGAAAAAGAATGGGAAGCTTCAGGCCGAACCGTTCGAACCGCTGACAGAAAAGTTGCCTGCACGCCGCTAGGCGGGTGAATTTCTGACCGCGATTCGAGAGTTTTTAGATGTCTGTGGAGTTGTGGTATTCAGACCACCCCGCAGCCCTAGTCAAAATGTTGACGTCCGCCGTTGACGAAGGTTGAAAAGGGGAACAATGACCCAAAATGTGGTTGTCCTTGAGCAAGATCCTGGAGTTGCGCGGTCGCTGGCCGGTAGACTTCGCCCTCATTTCTCAGTTCACGTAACCCAATCCCGCGACGAATTGCGGGACAACGTAGTCCGGAACCGTCCCGAAGCCGTGGTTCTCAACATCGAGTACTGGCGGCTGACGGATGTCGAGAGCCTGCACCGCGACTTCCCGTCCCTGCCCATCGTCTGCACCCACCGCATTCCCGATGAAGAAATGTGGATGGCCGCGCTGGAAGCAGGCGCCAGCGATGTGTGCCCTGCCGGTGATGTGGAAAACGTGCTGACTTCAGTTTTGCGAAGTACGGCGCTTTCGCGGAGCGCGGCCGCGTAGATTTTATTCTGTGCCGATAAGGACGCCCGAGGGCGTCCTTATTTTTGTTTTCCGAACACGCACGCGGCAGGCGAATGCCATATTCGTGGCCTTGTTATACTCACTGCTTCATGCTCCAGGAAACTCTCGAACAAGGACGGCTGCTGACGGACGCCGCGCTCGATCGGCTCATTCCGTTGGAGACCGAGCATCCAGTCTCCATCCACAAGGCCATGCGCCACAGCGTGTTTGCCGGAGGTAAACGGCTGCGGCCAGTGCTCTGCATCGAGGCGGGACGCATGGTGGCCGGGTCGTTTCCGGCGCATATCGAAGAACTAGGGCGCAGCGCTTGAGATGCTGCACACCTACTCGTTGATTCATGACGACCTGCCCGCGCTCGACAATGACGATTTGCGCCGCGGGCGTCCGACTTGCCACAAAGTATTTGGCGAGGCCCTCGCGATTCTTGCCGGGGATGCGCTGCAGACACAGGCCTATGAAGTTTTGGCGCGGTTGCAGTGTCCGGCCGAAGCGCGCGTGCGAATTATTGCGGAGATCGCTCACGATACAGGGACGATTGACGGCATGATCGGCGGCCAGGTCGTGGACCTCGAAGCGGAGCATTCGCAACCGACGAAGGAAATGCTGGAATATATCCATCGCTCGAAGACGGCCGCTTTGATCACGGCAAGCCTAGTGAGCGGCGGGTTATACGCGGGAGCAAAAGACAGCCAGGCGGCGAAGCTGCGCGCTTTCGGATTGGCGATCGGATTGGCCTTTCAGATTGTGGATGATGTGCTCGATGTGACGCAGACTTCCGAACAACTCGGCAAGACTGCCGGCAAAGATACCGCGTCGGAGAAGGTTACCTACCCGGCACTGTTTGGGATTGAAGCGTCAGAGCGAAAGGCAGATGCGCTGGTGAATGAAGCATTGGCGGAACTGGAGAGCTTCGGTGAGCGGGCGGAGACGTTGAAAGAATTGGCAAGGTTCTTGGTGGAAAGGAAGAAGTGAGAAAAGCGGGCGTCGGACATCGGACCTCTGACAAGATCAAGCTCTGTGTTCCTCTGTGCCCTCTGTGATAAAAACTAAGTAGGCGATGGAGTTCGCCATAACCGCCTGCGCCGTTGACGCATGCTCAGGCTGATAACTCCTACAGAATCGAACTATTTTGTAGGAGATTCCATCGTGAAAGATTTCCTCGCCATATCCATCGCCGCGATCGCCGGCGCCAATTTTCGATATTTCCTCAGCCGGCTCGCCGCCAGAGAATTCGGCCCGGTCTTCCCTGCCGGAACGCTCATCATCAACGTCTTGGGCAGCTTTATCGTAGGCTTTTTCGTCATCTGGACCAGCGAGCGCGTATTGTTGGACCCACGCTGGCGGTTACTCGTGGTAGTGGGTTTCTGCGGCTCGTTCACCACTTTTTCGAGCTACGCATTTGAGACCATGTCCTACTTCGAACAGGGCCACTGGGGATTGATGCTAGCGAACGTGCTCAGCAACAATCTGCTCTGCCTGGGAGCCGCGCTCGCCGGAATGGCGCTGGCGCGGGTGCTGTAAAATGGCGAACGCCATGGCAGTTCAAGTCACCATCTATCTGAACGAAGCCGACCAGTGGCATCATCGGCCCCTGCACATGGAGATTCTTAATTACCTGCGCAAGGAAAATGTGTACGCAGCAACAGCGATCCATTGTGTGGCCGGATTCCTAGGACGCCAACAAGTGCACACTTCGCATCTGGTCGAGGCTGGAGGCAAACTGCCGGTCATCATCATCTTCGTCGACACCGATGAGCACGTCAGCCGCGTGCTGCCCACTTTGAAGGAAATGGCGGCCCACCGCTTGATCGTGCGCGAGAACGTCGTGCTGGAGCAAGGAAGCCTCGACTGACATGTCTTCCCTTCCCATGAGTCCTGCTCTCGACATCCTTGCGATTGCCGCGCATCGCGACGACGTAGAGCAAACCTGCGGCGGCACGCTTCTGAGAGCTGCCGCTCGAAAGCAGCGTACCGGCATTCTCGACCTGACCCAGGGAGAAATGGGGACGCGCGGAACAGCGGAAGATCGCGCGCGCGAAGCGGATGACGCGGCGAAGATTCTTGGTGTGGGTTGGCGCCGGGCGCTCGATCTTCCCGATGGTCGCGTCGAGAATACCTGGGAGAATCGACTGAAGGTGGCGAGCGTGATTCGGGAGACTCGGCCGAGAGTGATTATTCTGCCGTATTGGAAGGGGCGGCATCCCGATCATTACACGGCTTCGGTCTTGGGATATGAGGCTTGTTTTCTGGCGGGGTTGGCGAAACTGGACTGTAGCGCCGCCGTCCCGGCGGCCGTCGGCGCGGGCGCCTCGCCCGCGCCACCGAGGGCGGGACGCCCTCAGGACAGCCGGCAGGATGCCGGCGCTACTCTTCTTGCTCCGCATCGGCCGTTCAAGATTATTTACGCTACGCTTTATTACGACGTTCGCCCTTCATTTGTCGTCGATATCAGCGAGCAGTTTGAGGGGAAGTTGGCTTCCATCCTGGCTTACAAATCGCAGTTCAGCGATCAGGATGCGGGCAAGGACCTGTTCCCTGCCCACGATGAGATCCGCGCGCGCGTCGAGGCCATGGCGCGTTTTTACGGCATGCTTGGCGGCGTAACTTTTGCTGAGCCATTCCTGCAGAAAGAAATCGGGCTGGTCGACGATTTGCTGGCCATTCCGGTCAAATCCATTTAGCATTGCTGCACTCAAAACTTAGGAGGAGTCGCGAATATGTTTCGCATGATTTTCGTTTTCGCAACGGCACTCGCGATGGCCGCTACCGCCGCAGCCCAGGCCACAACCTGGCAGATCGATCCCAATCACACGGCCGCGCAGTTTTCTGTGCGCCACCTCGGAGTGTCCACGGTACGAGGCGCATTCACGAAGGTTAGCGGATCGGCACAGTATGATCCCGCGGACCCGTCGAAAGATGCACTCGAAGCAACGATCGACGCGAACTCGGTAGACACGCGGGTAGAAATGCGCGACAACGATTTGCGCAGTGCGCGCTTTTTCGACGTGCAGAAATTTCCGACAATCACTTTTCATTCCAAGCACGCGAAAGTGGCAAGCCCTGGAAAATTACAGATCATGGGCGATCTGACGATTCACGGCGTAACCAAAGAGGTTGTGCTCGACGTGGATGGTCCGTCGGCCCCAATCAAAGATCCGATGGGCAAAGGGCAGCGTATGGGCGCGTCGGCAACCACGAAAGTCAACCGCCAGGATTTCGGTGTAAGTGCTTTGCCGGGCGCCATTGGGGACGAAATAACCATCACCATCGACGTGGAATTGATACAGCCGCCGAAATAGCGAGGGATTATTCTTCCCACCCAAAATGCTATGTCATCCTGAGCGGAGCGAAGGACCTACGCATTGTTTCCACCTCACGCAAACTGCATAGGTTCTTCGCTTCGCTCAGAATGACAGGGCTTTTCTTTAACGCTTCTGCGAAATTGCGTCGAGGAATCTTTCGTCGCTATTTCTTCAGTGCTACTGCCAGCCCGTCGCGAAGTGGCAGGATCGTCGTGTAGAACTCGGGAGCGTCGTAGAGTTTGCGATTGAATTCGAGAATGGCCTTGGTTGTCGCGTCCGGGGGATGTTTTTCGGCGACGCGTCCGCTCCACAGCACATTGTCGGTGATGAACAGGCCGCCCTTCCGCAGTCGCGGCGCCACCAGTCGCAGCACACGCGGGTAGTCTTCCTTGTCGACGTCGTTAAAGATGATGTCGAACTCCTGCTTCTGCTCCGAGAGGAATTCCAGCGCGTCACCAGTGTGCAGAGTGATGCGGTTGGAGACTCCGGCGCGCGTGAAATATCCGCGAGCGCGCTCTGCGTTCTTGGAATCGCCGTCCGTGTAAATCACGCGTCCTTTATCGCCCACGGCCTGAGCCCACCAGACCGTCGAATATCCGATGGCGGACCCGAGTTCGAACACGGTGCGGGCACTAATCATGATTGCCAGCTGCTGCAAAACGCGCGCCACGGCCGGGCCTACGATCGGAATCTTATGCTCGGTCGCGTAATCTTCCATCTCGGCCAGCACCGGGTCGCGCGTGGGCAGCATGGAATAGAGATAGTCATCAATCGGCCCCGCTGTGGTGAAGTTGTAGTGCCGCCAGCTGGCTTTGTCGTCTTTCTTCTGGCTTTCCGCCTTCTTGCCTTTGGTCTTGCTCTCGGTCACAATCTTCCCTTTCATGGTTTCCTACCCGCCGATGGTAACGCCCGGCTTCATTTCGATGACTTCGATGTTTGGAACCAGTTTCTTGAATTCGCCAGGAGTGCCCGTGAGCTGCGGAAATGTACCGAAGTGCATAGGAATAACTGTCTTCGGCTTCAGAAGATTGCACGCGTAGGCGGCTTCGCGGGGCGACATCACGAAGCGGTCGCCAATGGGAAGCATCGCAATCTCTGGCGCGTACAGTTCGCGAATGATCGCCATATCGCCGAACACCGCAGTATCGCCCGCATGGTAGATCTTGAGGCCGCTGGCAAATTCGATGACATACCCGCAAGCCTCGCCGCCATAAACAATCTGGTCGCCGTCGGAAATGCCGCAGGAGTGATCGGCGTGAACCATGGTGACTTTGATATCGCCGACAGTTTGCGTTCCGCCTTTGTTCATGGGGGAAGTCTGCTTGGCGCCTTTCTTCTCCATCCAGCCGCAGAGTTCGAAGATTCCTACCACAATGGGATTGTGCTGCTTGACGACTGCGACCGCGTCGCCGATGTGGTCGAAATGGCCGTGTGTGCAGAGCAGGACGTCGGCCTTCTTGATTTTCTTCTCAGCTTCGGGACACATGGGATTGCCCATGATCCAGGGATCGATGATGATGGTTTTACCGGCCGGCGTTTCAATGCGGAAAGTCGCGTGTCCCAGCCATGTGAGTTTGATGTCTTTCAGATTCATGAATGCCTGATCCTCGTAATACTTCTCTCTTATAAAATCGAAAGTTTTTCTTTGCGTACTCGGCGGTAAAAAGCTTTTACCGCAGAGAGCGCTGAGGTTCGCAGAGAAACCCAGTCCTTCGCACTCTGCCAACGTCCACTCCTGCGTGTGTAATCAGCCTTCCTAGTTTATTATCAAACCCCATGGCAGAACTCAAGGTGCTGATTTCGCGGCAGGACATTGCAAAGCGAGTGGGCGAACTGGGCGCACAGATCACGAAAGATTTTGCCGGAGAATCGGTCATTCTCGTGGGCGTGCTTAAAGGCGCGGCGATTTTTCTCTCCGATCTGGCGCGGAATATCGATCTCGACTCCACGTTTGATTTCATCGGAGTATCGAGTTACGGCAATCGCCCCAGCCCGACGCAGGAACTCAAGAGCGGATGGGACTCGACCGGAGAAGTGAAACTCACCAAAGACGTGGATCAGACGATGAAAGACAAGAATGTGATTCTGGTGGAAGACATTCTAGACACCGGCCTGACCATGACGTACCTAAAAAAGATGCTGTGGGCGCGTCAACCTCGAAGCCTGAAAGTCGCCGCGTTGCTCGATAAACCGTCGCGCCGCAAGCTCCCGCTCGAAGGCGACTATGTTGGTTTCAAGATTCCCGACGAGTTTGTCGTCGGCTATGGACTGGACTACGCTGAGAAATATCGCAACCTCTCTGATATTTGCGTTGTCCCGAGAGGATAGCTTCTCTGGATCGGACCCAAAGTAAGCAAGCTGTCAATCGAGCCGCTGCACTTCCCAGATAAAGGAACAGGCATCGCGGCTGCTATCATACCTGCGATGGGTTCCGTCATTACTAAACCGGATCGATTGCCGGTCGAGTCGCTCCTCCTCGATGTTGCCGACGTGCTGGCCACTTCGCTCGATCTGGACACAACCTTGAGCCGGGTTGCCGAAGTCGTCCGCAAAGTCATCGACTACGAAATTTTTGCCATTTTACTGCTCAACGAAAAAACTCAGGAGCTGCGCTTCCGTTTTCAAGTAGGATATCCGCCCGAATTTATCGAACGAAGCCGCATCAAAGTCGGCGAGGGAGTTACGGGACAGGCTGCTCAATTGCGGCAGGCCGTGCTGGTTGACGACGTTACGCAAGACGCACGCTATATCGAAGCCGTTCCCAAGGTGCGCTCAGAGCTAGCCGTTCCGCTGATCACCAAGAACCGCGTCATTGGCGTGATTGATCTGGAGGCCAGGGAGCCCGGCTATTTCAACGAAGAGCACCTCCGCGTACTGACGCTGGTGGCATCGCGCATGGCGGCAGGGATCGAGAATGCGCAGCTCTATACGCGCACGACCAAGCAGGCGCGCATTCTGCTGCTGCTCAACGAAATTGCGCGCGAGCTCACGTCGATTCTGAATCTGGACGAGTTGCTCGGCCGCATCGCGGAACTGGTGCGGCGCTTGATCGATTACCAGATGTTCAGCATCCTTTTGCTGGACGCGGCGGGCGAGAAACTGCAACACCGTTTTTCCCTGCGCTTCAACGAAAATATTCATTTGAAGCATGAAATTCCGCTGGGGCGCGGACTGGTGGGCTGGGCGGCGGAAAGCAAGCAGGCGGTGCTGGTTCCCGACGTCACCAAAGATGCGCGCTACGTCGAGGCCAATCCAGAGACTCGATCCGAACTGGCGGTTCCGCTTGTATACAAGGACAAAGTGATCGGCGTACTTGACCTGGAGCACACACGGCCCGGCTTTTTCACCGAAGAGCATCAGCGCACCATGACGACCCTGGCCGCCCAGATTGCCATTGCCATCGAGAATGCGCGTTTATACGAGGAAATCGAGCGACAGGAACGGCGACTGGAACGCGATCTGGCGCTGGCCCGGGAATTACAAGGACGGCTGTTGCCGCAAACCAATCCCAAGCTCGCTCATCTGGACGTAGCCGCGAAGTTCGTTCCGGCGCGAGCCATTGGCGGCGACTTGTATGACTTCATCCCCTATTCGATGTCGAGGATGGGCATCGTTATAGGCGATGTTAGTGGGAAGGGCGCGCCCGCCGCGATTTATGCCGCACTGGTCAGTGGGATCATTCGGTCGCATGCTCCGATTGAACCAGGGCCGGCGGAAATGCTTTCTGCGGTCAATCTATCGTTGGCTGAGCGCCGCATTGAAGCCCAGTTTGTCTCCATTATTTACGCCGTCTGGGACGACGAGCACCGCATTCTGACAGTCGCGAACTCCGGCCTGCCTCGTCCGATTTATGTTCATGCCAAGGATGAAATGATTGAGGCCGTGGAAGCGACGGGGTTGCCGCTCGGCCTGTTTGACGAAGCCGATTACGACGAATTCAAGTTCAAGATGAAGCCGGGAGATATGTTCGTCTTCTTTAGCGACGGCATTCTGGACGCCCGCAATCGCAAGGGAGAATTGTTCGGACGCGGCCGGGTGGAACAAATCATCGCAGAGTGCGAGGGAAAGTCGGCAACCTGCGTAGTGGATTCACTGTTCCAGGCAGCAGCCGAACACTCCGCAGGGATCGAAACTTTCGATGACCAGACTGTGGTCGCCATTCGAGTGCGTGGGGGCACGCAGACATCCCCCAAGAAAAAATGATGTCCCGCGGTCAACCCCCAGCACCCCGCCCGCCCGGCTTCGTCTATCGCGAGACGAAGCGCGGCATTCTTCGACGCGGTGGACGGTTTGTTCTGCACTGTGAAGACGTAAGCCTTACGAAGCTGGCTGAGCGGCACGGCACACCTCTCTACGTGTACTCAGCCACCACGATCCGCGAGCGCTATGAGGCGTTTGACGACGCGTTCCGCGAACTGCCGCATACCATCTGCTACTCTGTCAAAGCGAATTCGAATCTGACCATTTTGCGAATGTTAGCCAGGAAAGGCTGCGGATTCGACGTGGTCTCCGGCGGTGAACTGGAACGGGTGCTCACCGCCGACCGCAGGGCAGCGAAGCAAGTTGTGTTCTCGGGCGTGGGAAAGACTCGGGAAGAACTGACTACGGCGTTAAAAGCCGGGATTATGCTTTTCAACGTCGAGAGCGAGTCGGAATTATGGGCGCTGGCAGAGTGCGCTGGACGTCTGCGCAAAACCGCGCCGCTGGCGCTGCGGGTGAATCCCGATGTCGCGGCCGAGACTCATCCCTACATTTCTACGGGATTGCGCAAACATAAGTTCGGAGTGCCCATCCGCGATGCGCGGGCGCTCTACGCTAAAGGCGCCGCGGCGCGCTATCTCAAGGTGCGCGGAGTGAGTGTTCACATTGGCTCTCAGATCACCGAGGTCGCGCCTTTTGGCGAGGCTTTGGCTCGTGTGGCGGATCTGGTCCGCGAACTGCGCCGAGACGGTCACCGCATCGACTATGTCGACGCCGGTGGTGGGCTGGGTATTGCGTACGAAAAACCCACCGCGAATGATTTTTCAGTCAATGTTAAAGCTTACGCCCGGGTGCTAGCCGGGCCCTTGCGCGGCTTGGACCTGACCCTCCTTCTGGAACCTGGGCGCTCGATCATAGGACCCGCGGGCCTCCTGGTCACCTCGGTTCTCTACCGCAAGCAGAACGACGGCAAGCGATTTCTGGTCGTCGATGCCGCGATGAACGACTTGATCCGTCCGGCACTTTACGGCGCCTACCACGAGATTGTTCCCGTCACGCAGAGCCAGGAGTCGGCATCTCCGTCCGAAGTCACGGACATTGTTGGTCCGGTGTGCGAGACCGGAGACTTTTTTGCCCGTGACCGCGAGTTGCAGGTAGTGGAGGAAGGAGATTTGCTTGCGATCCTCGATGCTGGCGCTTATGGAATGGTGCTGGCGTCAAACTACAACACTCGTCCGCGGCCGGCCGAGGTGCTGGTTTCAGGCAAGTCGGCCAAGGTGATTCGGAGGCGCGAAAAAGTTTCCGACCTCCTGCGCGGGGAATTGTGATCGCACTTTATCCCGGACTCAGCGACTGGCGGGCGGCACGATGCCATTCATGCGTAGGTATTCGACGATCTGGCCATAGTGGTCCGAGGCGTGCCAGACTGCCAGCACCGTGATCCCGAGCTTGGTACTGGGGCCGCCGTAGTTACCTTCCACCTTGTCCAGGGAATTCTCCGTGGTCAGTTTGGCGATCGCCTGATCGGCAAACTGGAACGAGTCCCGCAGGTACTTCATGATTTCTGCTTTGTTCTTCTTGGCCTCCTTGCCGTTGTAACGGCAGTCCTCGTCCGGCTTCGTTCCCTCGAACTCTTTGAAGAACGCAAAATTGGCACACGCCACATGTCCCACCTGTTGCGCGAAGGTACGCGCGCCTTTGAATTCTCCTGTCGATGGGAGCGAAGGAGTATTTGTCTTCCGGCATAGCGTCGGCAGCGGAGATAAAGTCCTTTTCGATCATCGACCACGTTGCCAGGACGGTAGAAGATTCGCTGGCCGGCTTGGCACCCGGGTCTTGCGCGAATGCCGAGACTTCGCACGCGAACAGCGAAGCGACCAGGCAGATTCGAAGCATCTTCATACTTCCTCCTCAGTTTTAGCGTTCTCCCCACTTCAGCTTGTTGCGAAGCACATGAAAAAAATCCGTGCCGGTGCGAAACAGATTCACCTGATGCTCGGAGCGGCGGCAGCGGACGCGATCACCGTCGCGCAGATCGAAGCCTGGCTGTCCATCCAGGCTCAGGTAGGCGACTTCCTCTTCGCTACGCAACAGGATCTCAATCTCCACCGAGTCGGGCACAACCAGCGGGCGATGGGTCAGAGAATGCGGCGCCACCGGCGTAACTAGAAATGCTTTCACAGTCGGCATGAGCACGGGTCCGCCGGCGGATAGAGAGTACGCAGTTGACCCGGTGGGCGTGGCAACGATGAGGCCATCGGCGCGATAGCTGGAAACGAATGTCTTGTCGATATGGAGATCGTAGGTATTCAGCCTGGCGAGCGCGGTCTTGTTGACGACTGCATCGTTAAAGACGAGATAGCTGCCGCGAATTTCGTCGTCACGCATTAGATCGACTTGCATGAGCGAGCGATTTTCGACCGTGGCGCGTCCCTGCCTAATCGCTTCGAGCATGGGATAGAGCGACTGTAGCGGCACTTCCGTTAAGAATCCGAGCGATCCCAGGTTTACGCCCAGCAGCGGCACATCGACCGTAGCCGTGTGCCTTGCGGCGGACAACAGTGTTCCATCGCCGCCCAAGACAACCACGAGATCGAGGGGATGCGACGCCATTTGCGTGCGAGGCACAATCGGGGGTCCGTTGACGTATTGAGAAGTTTCCAGATCGATGATGACTTTGTAGCCGTGATCGGCAAGCCATGAAAGCAGCCCGGGAATGATCTGTGCGACCTGAGGACGATTGGGCCGTGAAATGATGGCGGCGGTTTTCGGGGAGGATGGTTGCGGGCTGGACATGTTGATAAATGAAAGAAAGATTGTACAGAATCTCAAGCGTTTAACCACAGGTGCATCGACGCGGTTTGGTAGCCCAACGACGTCCCACGGAAAAAGCTTTTAACCACGAAGGAGGCTGAGAAGTCGCGGAGGACGCGAAGGGAAAGCAACTCATGACGCGAGGTCGGAGAGTCAGAGTTGGGTCACTATACTAGAAAACTCCGTAGAGGAGGAATTCGCGATTACCCTCGGCCCCGAGAATCGGCGACTCGATGGTATCGGTCTGCCTCGCACCCAGACTCTTCAGCGCAGTTCTTACTTTTTCCACGGCTGCGAGTTGGGCGGCTTCGTCGCGAACGATGCCTCCCTTGCCCACATGTTCCCTGCCCGCTTCGAACTGAGGCTTCACCAGAACGACGATTGTTCGCCCTCCGCGTTGGTCGTGGGACTGGGGAAATGCCGCGCCGATCACGGCTGGAAGAACGAGACTAGCCGAGATGAAGGAAACGTCCATGGCGATAAAATCCACCGTGGCTCCGAGCGTTTCGCGCGTCAGATAGCGAGCGTTAGTTTTTTCCAGGAGCCGAACTCGCGCATCCTGGCGAAGTTTGAAATCCATCTGACCGTAACCGGTGTCCACCGCGATGACTTGCACAGCACCACGCTGCAGCAGGCAATCGGTAAATCCTCCGGTGGACGCGCCAACATCCACACAGATTTTTCCTGTGACTGCGATATTCCAGTGTTCGAGAGCGCGCTCCAACTTCAGTCCGCCACGGCTCACATATTGGAGATCTGCGCCGAGCAGTCGAATTGCGCATTCAGCTGAAACCTGCGCACCCGCTTTTTCGAGTTTCTGCTCGTCCACCAGCACGTTGCCCGCAAGAATAAGCGCCTGAGCGCGCTCGCGCGACGCCGCCAATCCGCGGTCTACAAGAAGTTTGTCGAGTCTGACTTTCAAAATTATTTTGCCCGCGAGTTCTACCACGAAAGTGCCAGCACTCGCTTCAGTGCAAAGTGTTGAAGCATCTCTCGGTGAATCACTTACGCGAATACATCGGTGCTTTTCCACAGCATTTTCCACGAACGTGTTGAAAACTTCGGTGCGCGGAATGCCTGCTGATCAGAATCAGGACGAGCAAGAAGAAAAGCCGCCCGAAAGGAGGGCGGCTGTTCCATCTTTGCCTAATTCCAAAACTATCCCGCGACTTCTTCCAACGTTTTCTGATCGATGTCGAAGTTCGAGTGCACGTTCTGCACATCGTCGTGCTCTTCGAGCGCTTCCATCAGGCGAATCATGGTGTTGGCGGCAGCGCCTTCCAACTTGATGTAGTTCTGCGGAATCATGGCCACGCTGGCCGATATCGGTTCAACGCCGGCCTTCTTTACCGCTTCCAGCACGGATTCGTAGGCTGATGTTTCGGTCAGAATTTCCCAGTTGTCGCCATCATCGTTCAAATCTTCGCCACCGGATTCGAGAACGATGTTCATCAAGTCGTCCTCTTTCGCGGCTGTCTTGGCGATCAGGATGTCGCCCTTCTTGTGGAACATCCAGGAGACGGCGCCGGCTTCGGCCATGTTGCCGCCGTTTTTGCCGAAAACGTGCCGAATCTCGCTTACCGTGCGGTTGCGATTGTCCGTATTGATGTCGAGTAACACCGCAACTCCGCCGGGCCCGTAGCCCTCGAGAGAGAATTCTTCGTAGGTGGCGCCAGGCAATTCGCCCGTGCCCCGCTGGATGGCCCGCTTGATGTTGTCGGCGGGCATGTTCTCGGCCTTGGCCGCAACGATGGCGCCGCGCAGGCGCGGGTTGGAGTCAGGATCGCCGCCGCCGTTCTTTGCGGCAATGCTGATTTCCTTAATGAGACGGGTGAAAATCTTGCCGCGCTTGGCGTCGAGCGCGCCCTTCTTGTGCTTGATTGTGGCCCATTTTGAATGGCCAGACATGGTTAGACCTCGTATCTAAAATCCGTCTCTAAAGAACGCTGGAGGGCGCAGAATTCGCCTTCAGAGGAGATCACAGGATTGCCTCGATATACATGCAGGCGAAGTCAAATTATAGCATGCTGCTGAAGTCGCCTGTGCCGAGATATATTGTTTTGCGTGAGTCACAGCCAGCTCCGCAAGGGCCAGGTGTCCGCGCACCACAAGCGAGTCCTGCTAGGCAACCTTGATCAACGGCCCCCCGATTCCGGAGCCGCCGACTCCGAACTGCAGGTCCTTGCCCACGGAGATGACATTCGTAAAGAAATCGCCCATCTTGAACATACACCTCCCGCTCGATTCGCGGAGCCACACCTGTCCCGAAACCGAGACATCGGACGCCTGAACCCCAATCCCCCGGCCCGCACCGGCGGAAACGATGTGGCAGGTGGCGCCGTCCAGGTCTCCGAAATTAAAGGGCGTGTCGGCGGTGAACGACGTCCAGGACATCCCCGAGACACTCAAACTGCCGCGGATCAGTTGAATGGCTTTGGCAATAAGTCCCACGGCGCGGCCGGGACCAGAGTAAGAAACGCCTCCCCCAACTTGAGGAGCGATGTAGTAGTGGGTTGCGACGATGCCCTCGTCCCTGCGAAGCACTACCATGTTTGCGCCCACCACGGCGCCGGGAACTGGGCTCCATGTGAAACCTGCCGGCGTTGCGATCGACCACTTGCGGTATCGGCGCCCTCCGGGACAGGGCGGCGGCGCTTCAAGTTCCGGCGGCGGAGGGGGCGGATCGTCAAGAAAAACATGGACCTCAACTGCGCGCCAGAATGGCGAGTCGTCGGTTGGTGCCGCGACATAATCCCGATTGCCTCTCGCCTGGAATACGTCTATATGGTTGGATATGTCCGGGTTGATTGCCTCCATCATTTGCGCCGCGCGGTTGGCGCGCTGGAAGGACAGATTTAAATTAGCGGCATCCGATCCTTCCGCACCTTTTCCCGCGTAACCGAGCTGCGAGGCGAAGCCGACAATGTAAATCCGATAATTGCGGCCGGGAGGGATGGCGACGGTTGACTGGACCAACCAATCCTGATGCGGAATTACCAAATTAGCTTTGCCGGTGGGAAAATTGATCAGACGTTTGGCACGAAACGCCGGCTTTGAAAACGAGGTAAATGGTTTGTCCAGGAAGTTCGGGTCGTCAGCCATGTCCAATGTCCTCCCTTGCCAGGATTTTTTGTTTTCAGGTTCATTCTCGTGGCAAATTGCCATGGAACGGCGTGTTCTGTGTTTCGCCCGGGCGATAATGTACACCCGAACCTTGCTGAATTCAATCCTTGCGGTCAATTCTTGCGGTCTTGACTCTGCCTGGCATCGCACCTAACATTCGAAGCCAAGATCAAGCTCGTGTAACCTCTTATGGCTGGCCAGCTCCTGGGGCACTACCGGGTCCTCGAAAAGATCGGTTCGGGAGGGATGGGCGAAGTCTTTCGCGCGCGCGACGAAAGGCTGGGACGCGATGTCGCTCTAAAGTTGATTCGGCCGGCTTCCAGCGACAATCCTGATCATTTGCGGCGCTTCGAACAGGAAGCACGTGCCGCTGCCGCCCTGAACCACCCTAACATCCTGGCCATTTACGACGTCGGCTTCGAAGGCACTGTGCCCTACATTGTCTCCGAACTGCTCGAGGGAAAGAATCTCCGGCAGCGTCTGGAAGAAGGCCCAATCCCAGTGCGCGAGGCCGCGGATTACGCCCTGCAAATTGCCCACGGCCTTACCGCCGCACATGAGCGCAAAATCGTTCATCGCGACCTCAAGCCTGAAAATTTATTTCTGACCACCGATGGCCGCGTCAAGATCCTGGACTTCGGTGTGGCCAAGTTGCAAGCTCCTGCCGCGGACGATCGCTCCATCGAAAGCATGACCACGGTGACCAAGCATGGAGCCATGATCGGCACTGTCGCCTACATGTCTCCCGAGCAACTGCGGGGCAAGCCCGTGGACCACCGCAGCGACATCTTCAGCTTCGGCGCGATTCTCTACGAAATGATGGCGGGCGCGCGGGCGTTTCGCGGCGAAACTGAAGTTGACACCATGACCGCGGTCTTGCGGGAAGAACCAGCCGGTCACGAAACTGGAAGAGGCTGCCATCCCGCCGGGATACCAGGACATTGTCAGACACTGTCTGGAAAAAGATCCGGAGAATCGTTTTCAATCCGCCAAAGATCTGACCTTCGCGCTGCAGACTTTGTCAGGGTCGTCGCCGCTCCGGATCGCTTCCCCATCCGACAAGAAAGCTCGCGCCACTCCCCTGTTGCCTTGGACGCTGGTGGCCCTATTGACCGCGGCCACGGCGCTTTTGGCAGTGAGCCAGTTCCTCTACACTTGGGTCCCGCCTCCGGCCTATCGCCGCTTAACGTTCGAGGCGGGAACGGTGTATTCGGCACGCTTCGCACCCGACGGCCAGTCGATCGTCTACAGCGCCGCCTGGAATGACAAACCGGTTCAGCTTTTCTCCACCGTGGGAGATTCTCTTCTGGCCCAGCCGCTGGAGTTGAGCGACGCCAATCTTTTAGCTGTTTCGCGCACCAATGAACTCGCGGTGGTGCTGCACGGCAGCCACAACGGTCAACTCGAAAGCGTCGGCGGAATGCTGGCTCGCGCACCGCTGGCGGGAGGATCTCCGAAGGAACTGCTAGCCGACGTTCGCTGGGCCGATTGGGATGCGCAAGGCAATTTAGCCGTGGTGGATTATGTTGACGGTCACAGCCGCTTGGAATATCCCATTGGCAAGGTGCTGTACCAGAGCCGGGGATGGATCAGCAACATTCGATTCTCGCCTCATGGCAATCAGATCGCGTTCATGGATCACCCCGCACTTTGGGATAATCGCGGTGCGGTCTGTGTGGTGGACCTCTCGGGACAGGTGCACACCCTCACCTCACAATACGGGTCCGAGCAAGGAGTCGCCTGGCACGGCAATGAAATCTGGTTCACCGCGATCGAAAAAGGCACGAACCTGAATTTAATGGCGGTCAGCTTGTCGGGCAAGGTCCGCAGGGTGCTTGACCTGCCCATGGGAATTACTCTGGAAGACATAGCGCCCGACGGCAACGTCCTGGTCTCGTTGAACTCCAAGCGCCTGGCGATGGCGTTCAGCTCGCTGGGCAGCAAGGAAGATGTGGAACTATCGTGGCACGATTGGAATGTCGCCAAGGATATTTCGCGTGACGGAAAGTTTGTGCTTTTTGAAGATGCCAGCGAGGCGGCAGGGCCGGGGTATGCCGTGGCGCTGCGAAAGTTGGACGGAACCCTGCCAGTTCGTCTTGGAGATGGCAGCGCGGGCGGACTTTCTCCCGACGGCAAGTGGGCGATCTCAATCTCGACCGGCCAACCCCAGCAAATAACGCTGTTGCCCATCGGCCCAGGCCAGCCTCGATCTGTCGATAGCAGTGGACTGGAGCATATTCAGAGCGGCTGGGCCCGGTTCCTTGCGGATGGACAACGGATCATAACCAACGGCAACGAGCCGGCCCACGCGACTCGATGCTACGTGCTGGATCTGGTTGGCGCAAAACCGAAAGCCGTGACACCGGAAGGAACCGTGTGCGGGCCGTCATCGCCTGATAACCGTTTCGTGGTTGGAGTGGGACCGAATTCTTCCGTCGCGCTTTACCCAATCGAGGGCGGAACTCCTCGTCAGATTCCTCAGCTGGAAGCCGGCTTTCTGCCGGTGCAATGGTCGAGCGACGGCGCCGTTCTCTACGGGTACCACATCGGCGAACTTCCCAGCCGAATCTACAAGGTTACTATCGACACGGGCAAGCAAACCATCGTGCAAGAGTTGCGCCCTGGCGTTCCTGCAGGAGTTGTGATGGTCGCTCCGGTGCAGGTCAGTCGAGACGGAACCCGATTTGCCTACAGCTATAGCCAGGTTCTGTCGGTTTTATATTTGATTTCCGGCCTACGATAGCGTCTATCAATCCAGCGAGCCCGCGAAATCGACGCCAACATAGTGGAAGAAAATTGATGTTGAGGTTTGTCCCGCTCGCCAAGGTATCGCGATAGTGCGGCAAACGAGTTCCACGATAAGCGAGACCGTCCCCTAGCGCCTGGTAGACCGTGACCGTCCCGGTGGGAGTATCCATTCGAATGGGCCAGGGCGTGGCCAACGCGGGCTCGGGAGAAAAATCGAGGCAGAGCGTTACGCTGAACTCGCATTGCTCTCGGTCGGTGTGCTTCTTTAGTTCTGCTCCGCTCAGGTACGAGGCGAGATATACGTACGACGGCTTGAGCGGTTCCCCGGCAACCGCGCTAAGAGCCGCCGCAATGTGATGATGGAAGAAGCGCGCCACCGGTTCGTTATAGGCAACGTAACGACGCGGGCTTTGACCATCGCCCAGCCGGATAGCGCCGCTACGGATCAGATAGCGATAGTATCGGCGCAACGCGGCGACGTGAAATGGATGGATCAACTCGCCGAGCGGCGCATAGCCTTTCTCGCGAAATTCGCAAGACGCTTTCCTGATCTTCTCTTCCCTCTCCCGATTGAGCTGTCCGGACGGGTCTTCCGGAACCAGAATGTGCGCGGCCGCCAACAAGCATCGCGCTCCTCTTCCGGCACTGACGACGGCGCCGGTTCATTCGGCCGCAGATCGCGCAACACACCTTCCAGTTGCGGCCCGAGCCAGAACGGAAGCAGATTTCCGGTTGCGCGGTCGGGCACCCAAGCCACAGTTCCCTGCAAAGCAAATCGAGAGAGCAGATCTTCGTGCGACGCCAGCTCCTCCGGCGCTTGCTCAGCCCGGCACAAGAAGCACTCGGGATTCAGATAGAGGGGACGATCATCTTGCATCTCAAGTGATCGGCGGGCGTGCTGCGGGAGCAAGTGCAGCGGCAATTCATCCAGCAAGCAGTAGAAGTGATCCGGAGGAAAGGTCGCGGCATAGGTGCTCCGCGACAGTCTTTCCTCCGACAACCTTTCCTCCGACACTCTCTCCTCGGACAGTCCTCCATGCCATTCTCCTGCCGGCGACACCTCTCCCATCAGAGCTGTCATCCACTCCAGCCACGCCGGATTGTTTAGCGACGAAGCCATCCGTTTAGGGTAAAGCGGCTGTCGGCGAATTGCTGTGACGCGCAGTTCACCGGAGTGATCTCGTGCAGCAATTCGCACGGGAAAAAAACAATCTGGTTCTGTTGCGGGACGATCGTCTGGTACGTTCCTTCGCTGACGTAAGCGCCGTCTTCCAGACGCGCGTCGTGAATCCGCAATTCACCCCCTTCGAACTGCCGCGGCTCGCGATGGAAGAAGTAAACAAAGGTAAGGTGTCGTGATGCAACCCGATCGCTGCCATTGTCACTATGGAAGTGGAAGAAGTCCCCATCGTTACTGGCAGTGACCTGAGCTTCAACCTGAACAACGGAAAATTCTGCCATGCCAAGTTTGTCCAGAACTTGCGGCAACACGGCCTTGATTCGCGCCAGCATCACGCCTTCGTGATGCTCTAAGTCGGTGAGTACGCGAGAACGGCGATGATCGTAATTCACAATGCCGCCATCCGCGCTGGGAGAAACAACTTCACTCGCACTGAAAGCGGATTCACGTTCAACAGTGAAGCGCATGAGTTCCTCAAGCTCCTGCGGTGAGAGGAATTCATCGAGAACGACACACCGCGCCGGCAGGGCCGACGGCCGCTCAACGACGGCTGCGCTGGTTTCTGAAACGACCGCTGTGCGAACGGCGTGCGGCCCCGGCCCAGATGGCGGCTGCGGTTCTCCCGGTGTACGCATCGGCGAACCCGGCGGTTGCGGCGCCTTGGGCGGCGCTTTCACACTCGGCCCCGGACCCGATGGCGGCTGCGGTTCTCCCGGTGTGCGCATCGGCGAACCCGGCGGTTGCGGCGCCTTGGGCGGCGCTTTCACACCCGGCCCCGGCCCGGACGGTGGCTGCGGTTCTCCCGGTGTGCGCATCGGCGAACCCGGCGGTTGCGGCGCCTTGGGCGGCGCTTTCACATGTGGCCCCGGACCCGATGGTGGCTGCGGTTCTCTTGCGTAAATTTCCGCCGGCCGCTCTTCCGCCGAGTCGCCGAGCGGCAAGCTACCGCCCTCCAGAATGCGCTCAACAATGCTGCCGCCCAGCACCGCGAAAGCGCGTTGCGCTACGGTCTCGCCAATTGCCGACGCAATCACTATCCTGACTGCTTCCTGGATCTCGTGATTTTCCGCGCTCGCAGCCCGGGCATGCTGTAGAAGAGTCGCGACCAGCGCGCGTTCTGGCGCACTCAGAATCCGCTCGTCTCGTACCAATGTTTCTGAAAAGGAATCCAGGATCTGCTTCGGTGTCATTGGAGACACGCCTCCCCGCGTGTGCGTAACATGATCAGGTTTAGGGGCCCGAGTTACTGGGGAAGACGCAGAGACAATATACCCACAGCCTGTTAATAACCAAGAAAATTCTGCAGACTTTTTTTAGGACGAACGTCTCGGTAGGAGGAACCTATCGGTTCGCCATGGCGCCAACCATCGACTGGAATATTTTCATTCCATCCGTGCAGCCCAGTTCCGGCTCGGCCGAACGCTCGGGGTGAGGCATCATTCCCACTACGTTGCGACCGGGACTGCAAATGCCGGCGATGTTTTCCAGAGACCCGTTGGGATTCGCCGACGCTGTGATTTTCCCGTCGGGCAAGCAATAGCGAAACACCACACGATGATCGCGTTGCAATTCTTCGAGAGTCGTGGGATCGCAGAAGTAGTTCCCTTCCATGTGGCCGATCGGGATAGTCAACACCTCTCCCTGCGTGCAGGCGTTGGTAAATGGAGTCTCGACATTTTCCAGCCGCACCTGCACTGGCTTGCAGACATACTTGAGGCCGACATTTCGCATCAAGGCGCCCGGCAGCAATCCCGACTCGCAAAGAATCTGAAAGCCATTGCAGATGCCCAGCACCAGACCGCCGCCGTCGGCAAACTTGCGGACCGATTCCATCACCGGCGAAAACTTGGCAATTGCACCGGTTCGCAGGTAGTCGCCGAAAGCAAACCCTCCCGGCACGATCACCGCATCACAGTTCCCCAGGTCGTGCGATTCATGCCACAGGAACGTGACCGGCTGCCGGGCGACGTGCTGAATCGTCCAGAAAGCATCGTGATCGCAGTTCGAGCCAGGAAAAACTAGCACGCCGAATTTCATTACTATCCTCGGTGACAGGAATTTGAGCCTAGTCTAGCATGCTCGGCACAATCAGATATGCGGCGAGTCATGCTTGGGAAATGGTCCGGTGCTTCCGCTCTCTGCTCTCTCAATTCGCCGGCCATCTGCGGATCCGTTTTATGCAACCGTGCTCACGCTCCCTGCATCTGGTAAGCTAGGCTCTGGTTCTCTTTTTCACGAAATCGAGAATCTCATTCAACCTGGCTTGAGTCGTGACGTTGCATGGCCGGCAAATTCCCGCGCGTATCGTGAGACTTCTCATCCCACTTCCGCGTCAACGCGTCGCCGACCGTTACGCAATTGCGATTTGCTCAACGGTCCTCGCCATCCTGCTTCGCTGGCTCCTGGACCCAGTACTCGGGCATGTCGCTTTCTATGTCACCCTGTATGTCGCAGTAACATTCTCTGCGATGGTTTGTGGTTTCGCTCCCGCCATTCTCAGCGGCCTGCTGGGTTTCCTGGGAATCTTTTACTGGTTCGTCGATCCCCGTCACTCGCTCTCTTTCATTCACCAACCCCCTGAAATTCATGCCATTGTTGGTTGCTTCCTGGTGTGCGCCGTGCTCATCGCCCTAGGCGACGCCAACCGGCGCAAGCAACTGCGCCTGAACGAGTCCATTGATGCTCTCACCACCGAGGCGCGCGAACGAAAACGTGCGGAGGACGCACTGCGCCGGGCTCACGACGAACTGGAGCATCGCGTGGCGGAGCGCACCGTGGAACTCTCGCAAGTCCTCAACCGATTGGAGTCTGAAATCCGAGTGCGCGAGAAGAAGGAAGATGAACTCCGCAATCTCTCGCTTCGCCTGATGACCCTGCAGGACGAAGAGCGCCGCCGCATCGCTCGCGAGTTACACGACTCGGCGGGTCAGACGCTCGCCGCCATGAAGATGTCGATTGCCCTGATCCGCCAAATCAAAGCCACTCCCGATCTTGCGCGCCTGGTCGACGACCTGAATACGCTGACTGATGACGCCCTGCAGGAGGTTCGCACGACATCGTATCTCCTCCATCCACCCCTACTCGATGAAGCCGGCATCGCATCCGCCGCCCGCTGGTTCATCGAGGGATTCGCCCGCCGCAGTGGCATTCAAGTCCATTGCGAGATCTCCGAACAAATGGAGCGTCCTCCCAGGGAGTGTGAGTTGGTCCTGTTCCGGATTCTGCAGGAGAGCCTTACCAATGTCCATCGCCACTCCGGAGCCTCAACCGCAAGCGTTCGCCTCAATCGAGACAGCGATCATCTCGAGCTTGTAATACGCGACAACGGCAAGGGCATTCCCGAAGAGCGCCTGCGTCGCTTCAACACCTCCGTAGCTACCGGAGTCGGAATCACCGGCATGCGAGAACGCGTGCGCGAATTAGGCGGCTGTCTCGAAATTCATTCCCTGAACCCCGGTACAACCATCAGCGTATCCCTGCCCGCATTGAGATCCTCAATTGCTCCTGGGCTGACCCTACAATCCATATCCCGCTAGCTGTGTCCCGCCAACCTCGCACCGGCAAACTTACTCTCGATCCTCTGGGCACTCTGAAAGGTGAGGTCAGCGAAACAAGGCTGGGAGATCGCGCCTGGTCGGAACGTTCGCGACTGCGTTCGGTGACCACGTCTGCCGATCAGATCAAGCCTATCGAAGATCTGTTAGCGGGTTCTTTGTCGCTGTTCAGCATTACCCATGCCAGCATAGAGAACCTGACCCACACCGACCAGCCGTTTGGTTTTCACTATACGTTCGAGGCGCGCGAATACGCCAAAACTGCCGGAGGTCTGCTGCTGGTTCGTCCGCGCGTGCTGGGAGTGAAAAGCAGCGGCCTCCTGGAAACCAAAGAGGCGCGCCAGTTCCCTATTGAATTCGATGGTCCGTCGCGCGACACAGACACGTTCGAAATCGCAATTCCAGCCGGTTACGTGGTGGACGATCTACCTCCCGCCGTCGATGCCGACTATCCTTTCGCCAGCTATCACGCCAAGACTGAAGTGAACGGCAACCTGATTCACTACAGCCGCACTCTCGAAGTGAAAGAACTAAGCGTGCCCGTAAACCGTGCCGACGATTTGAAAACGTTTTACCGCATCATTGCCGGCGACGAGCGCAATACTGTCGTCTTGAGAACGAAGTAAGCACCGACGCCTCGCCCGTGTTTCCAGCGATGGTGGGAAGGTCAAAAGAAACCGACCAGGTTCGCCGCCTAATGAATTTGCACGGAGAGCGTCTGGTCGCCATATGCTCCTGATGTATCCCACGCGCGCACCAACAGACTATGCGTGCCAACTCTCAAGGCAAAGCTGGCGTTAATTGCACCCCCAGCTCCCGCGCTGTAAGCCCCAACCCCGTCGGCATAAATCCACCAGCCGCTGATGGTGTGGCCGGCAGTCGGCGAAGCCGACGCTCGAAGACTGACCGGGGAACCTACGTTCGCGTAATTGCTGGGGGTACCGACGGCAACGATTGGTTTCGGTACGACGGTCACGGAAAAGCTTCGATCCCCAAACGCTCCCGAGCTGTCCCATGCTCGCACCAGCACGGTGTGTGTCCCTATATTCATACTCACAACCGGATTGATTGCAGGTACCGATTCTGCGTCGTAGACCGGAGCATCGTCCACATAGACATACCATCCCGTGATCGCGTGATTGACGGTGGGGACCGCGGAAGCCTGAATTGCCACAGAAGGACCGACCGTCGCGCCTTTGGCCGGCGACCCGACCGCAACCAATGGTTTGCTGCCGGCTTGTCGTAAAAAAATCCGACATTTCAGCCGCCGTAGCCGCCGCGCCTGGCAGAGTGGTGATTCCCAGGGCCGCCAGCATGGTGCGCAAAGTATTCTCATGCTTGTAAGGCAGGACAGAGATCGTGTGAGGCTTCACCTGAGGACCAATCACAGCCGTGTAAACGGACGCTCCGCATCCCTCATTCGTGCCACCTGCGCATTCATCGAAGGTTACGAACAGCAGACCGCTGCCGCCGGGTTGAAACTCCGCGGCACTTAGAATTGGACTCAACGTGCTGCTGAGGAATTCATCCGCCGAGGCCAGGTTCTCGGGGACCGAGCACGTCACCATGCCCACCGGACAGTCGTGAGCATCGTGATTGCCATCGGGGACGATGATGGTGAATCGCGGCAACCTTCCATTCGCCGCGTCAGTCGCGAGTTCCGTGAGATCGACGACCTTGCTGGCAGATCCATCAACATTATTCAGGACGTCGCTGTACCAGGTCGCCGCATTGTGGCGTCGGTAGTAGAACGTGCCGTTTTGATTATCCGCGGTCGTCAGCGTTCCCCCTGCCAGCGCATACGACTGGGCGTAGACCTTCCACGAAATTCCGACGTTATTCATCAGCCGAAAAATGTTGTCGTCTGTAATGGGATCGGCTGTCGCCGTTCCCGGGTAGAAGCAGTCGTTTCCCGAGCAGTTGAAGTTATGGGTTCGCGCAGGCAGAGTGCAATTAGCGCTGGAGTGGCAACTACCCGACGCAAGCCACAGATAGTCCATCAGCGAGCCGCTGTTATCGGAGTGGTAATTGCTGGCATATCCGTTCGCATTGCCCTTACTCACCAGCCAGGGCATGTTGGCGATCACATCATTGAAAGTGGTGTTCTCGTCGATTACCAGCACCACATGTTGCGACAAAGGCACTTGGGCCAACGCTGCCAGGCTTGCAAGCAGCAACAGAGCAACTGACACACTTCTCCCCAGTCGCTGAAACCGCATAAAACACCCTCCTTGTTTTCGACGCAAGGATCTCCTGCTTCGTGCACGACACCATGCACAAGTTGGCTGGGCTCAGGAATTTTCTTGCGGTGGGGGAACTATATACCGAAAGCGTCGAGTGTTGATTACAACAGGATTAAAAAAGTGAATAGTAAGGGCAGACCTTGTTTAAAAATGGGAAACTCATCATGCAGAAAGAGTATTTACGCCGCTTCCTGAGAAAAGTAAGTCCCTCCGCGGATCACCACGTCAATGGCGTTCTCCAGACAGTGCATTTCATCCTTGGGACAAACCCCTTTGATTCCGGCCTTCTTGGCTTCTTGCTCCAGTTGGCTTGAGGGATCAGTGGTGATCATCAAAATCCGAACCTCAGGGTCGCGCTCAGTTAAGCGACGGGCTGCTTCCAGGCCGTTCATTTCGGGCATTTTGAAATCCATCACAGTAAGCTGGGGTTTGTGGCGGCGGAATGTTTCCAACGCTTGACGCCCGCTACTCGCTTCTCCAACCACGACCCACTCCGAATGCTGTTGCAGCGCTGCCTTGATAGCGGATCTCGCCATCGCGTTGTCGTCCACCAGAAGAATCCGCAACAAAATAGCCTCTTTCGGCAAACCTAAAGATAAAGATTACGGCTGAGCGATCCGAGGCTTCGCCCAGGAGACAATCCTTGAACAATGTTCGCATCGCATCCACCATGGTGAGTGCTGATGATCCGGCATTAATCCGACGAAGGGCTTCTTTGACCATACGCCCTCTGGCTCAATGTGGAATACGGCGGACGCTGTACGCTAGCGAACGTAATCCGACCGCATGTCGTCGCAGCCGTAGCCGTTTGCTGAAGTCGCAGCCGTCCGTTCGCTGAAAAGACATGGTTTGTATCAGGACACCGCTTCAGCGGTGTCGTAACCGGTCCGCATTTACTGCCCCCTTTAGGGGCTGACGCCGCCCAACTTGGAACAGCCGGGCTTCTTCTTAGTGAGCTGGCGCTGGTTGAGGAGTCACCGGCGGAGTCGATGTACTGGGATTCGAAAAATTCACTTTGGGAACTTCGCGCGCTCCTTCTGACGCCGCGAAGTATGCTTCATTCGGTTTGAACCCGGCCCATTTCGCGAAAATGCTGTTGGGGAATTGCTGGACGTAAGTGTTGTAGTCCTGCAGGGTGTCGTTATATCGCTTGCGTTCAACTGCGATGCGATTCTCCGTGCCGGCAAGCTCGTCCTGCAAGCGAAGAAAATTTTCATTCGACTTCAGCTGCGGATAATTTTCTACGATCAGCAGTAGGCGGCCGAGAGCGCCATCCAACTGTCCGTTAGCGGCGATCTTTTCTTGCGGAGTTCCCGCCGAGAGCAGCGCCGAGCGGGCTTTGGCGATGTCGCCAAACACAGTCTGCTCTTGCTTGGCGTACCCTTTCACCGTCTCGACCAGATTCGGAATCAGGTCGGCGCGCCGCTGCAGCACGATGTCAACTTGGGACCATGCGCTTTTCACAGCCTCATTCTTGCTCACCAGCGTATTCTTCACGCTCACGTATTGGCCGAAAAAAGCCAGCACGCACACCAGCAGAACAATGATTACGACCACCGCGATTAAACCTTTCCCCATACCTTCCTCCTTGCAATTCTGAATGTGCTGCGCTTACGCCGGGCCGTGTGCATCTGAGTCTAACGCTTCATCCACCGCGGCAGCGACTTTCTCCACCGCTGCCAGATAGCGAGCCACCAGCTCGTCGATGTCGATCTTCTTGGGATCAGCTTTCTTCTCCCGAACATCCAGAACCTGACCCATCGCCGCAGGATCGAATCCCACCCGCTTCGATAAGACCTCTATCGCTCCCCGCCGTCCGAGCGGCGACGAGTCCCCCAGCGCGATCAGGGCGTGCCGAAACAGCGTGCCGAACGATGGGGCAGACCGCAGCAGCAAATCCCACAATCGAGAATTGTTCCCCGAGGCCAACAAGACTTGCTGCCGAAGCAGAATCAGCTTTTCGCGCAGCTCATACTCGACTTGTACTCGATGAACGTGCAGGGAAATTCGCAGGCCCTGCACCACATCTTCGCCAAACAGAACGCGGTGATGTTGCTGCATGTCCAGCAACTCAATGGTGAAGACATCGGTCGAGCGCTCGCAGTTCTTTGCGAGTCATACAAAGCGGCGGAGGCTGTTTCTGCTTTTCCCACCACTTCGCCACCGGTGCCAGCGCTTGCAACGCGGCGAACGAGCAATCGCGCAGAACGCAGAACATATTCAGGTTCGACAGCCCGGTGATGAAAATCACCGGACACCGCCGAGCCGAATAGTATTATGCTTTCGAGATTCGCGCCCGCTGCTTCCCGAAGTCGCTTTACGAACTCGCCGATCTTCTCTTCGATCTTCTCGTCGAGCTTAGAGTCAGAAACCATTTCGTCCTCGCTTGCTACCAACTGCTGCTTGCTCCGCCGCCACCCGAACTGCCTCCACCGAACCCGCCGAACCCGCCTCCGCCGCCGAATCCCCCACCACCACCGAATCCTCCGCCGCCGAAACCGCCACCGCGTCCGCCGAACATCTGCGAAAAAAGAAGCCAGAAAAGAATGCTGCGTAGCGGCGTAAAGAGGATGATCAGTATAACGACGATGATTCCAATGATCCCGCCCACCGACAACCCGCCGCCAGACTGAGGCTCCGATTGTGTTGGAGCTCGCGGCTGTGAACCCGTGAGTTGAATGCCCGCGTCCGTCGCGATCACTTCGGCCACGCGGCTTGTAACCAGCAGCAAGGCGTCGTTGTAGTTCCCGCTCCGCATCAGCGGAATGGCCTCGCGCTGAAAACCGCCGACCTTGCCATCGGGCAGAATTGGTTCCAATCCGTAACCCACTTCAATGCGAGCCCGGTGATCCTGAATCGCGTATAAGATCAGAACTCCGCGATTGGTGGATTTCGCTCCGATCCCCCACTTCTTGAAGAGGTCGACGGCGTAGCTTTCTATATCGGAACCATCCAGGGAATTAATGGTCACGAGCGCAATCTGCGCGTGAGCCTTTTCGTCGATCTGCCGGCAGATGTCCGTAATCTGTGCCGCCGTATTGGGGTCAAGAACATGGGCGAAATCGTTGACGTACCCCGTGGGTTGGAGTTGCGAAACGGACTCTGCCCACGTCAATGTGCCCAGCCACAGGACGACGAGCGTAGCCAGACACAATTTTCTGAGCAAATTCACACGCAGATTGTACAGGGACGCGCCCCCACCGGCTTGTTTCCAACGCAATTGCCGCGGATTTCTCCAGCGAATCGCTTGCGCGGAAGCTCATGTCACCTTCGTAATTTGAAAAAAGCGCCCACAAGAATAATGATTGGCATCATGGCCGCTTCTGAAAACACACGCCGCTGGCCGCGCCTCGAGGTCGATATGCCGGTGCGGGTCGTCACTTCCAAAGGCTTCTCCACGACGGTAGTCGAGGGCCGCGGCACCGAAATGAGCGAAGGCGGCATGGTGTTGTATGCGGGAATCCTGCTGAACCCGGGCGACCTGTTGGAGATTGAGTTCGAGACCCCCACGCTCTCGCGGATGACCGCCATCGTTCGCTCCCGCAATGGATTTTGCTTTGGCTTGGAATTCATCACGCCGCTGCCTTCGTAATCCCTTCAGTTATTTCGAATTCAATGTCGGGCTTCAGCCTGTGGAAAAAGTGTTCCTGCAGGAACACTTTGAGGGCAGGAATATATGTACAGATGTGCAAGTAAGAGTGCCTAAGCGACTGTCGATTCAGGCCTTAGGCCTTCGACGAGGACACGGTTAGAGCTACGCTTTGCGCAAGCCTAAAACAAGCGCGACTACTCCCCCAGCGATGAGCACGATGCCAACGGCAGGAGGCAGCTTGTCGCTACTTTGGGTCTCGACGCTGATCTTGGCGTCTCCGATTTTCACGCCGTGCTGCTCGCTGTGAGGAACCGGTACCACGAAAGACAGGACTCCCAGCACCAGCAGCAGGACTCCGACCAGGGGCAACGCTTTCATAGGAAACTCCGGACAAAGGAAGCAGCAAACGCGACAGTGATCCTATCACTAACAAGCCGGGAGCGTTCGAAGAGTTTGCTAATCCTCTCTTGGTTGAACGAACTTTGTTGAACGAAACGCATTCCTGCCAGTTGTGAGATAACTTAATCTTAATACTTGAACGCTGCGAATCGGTGGCGCCATTGCGGTTTCGAACCTGACCTAGCGTACACGATCCGTCCCTCGGCCTGAACAACGGCTACGGTCAGGGTGAACGCCCAAGGAGTAACTAAAGATGAAGATTGGCAAGCTGGAAAAAACCTACCGGGTGGAGAGCGGGAAGCATTTTCGTTTGAAAGATTTTGATCCTGCGGATACTGGGGACTGCCCCTCCAAGGAGTATGCCGAGAAGGCGCTGCTGGAGGGGGTTGCCCGCACGGCAGAGCTGCAAGAAATGCTTTATGCCCAGGACAAGTGGGCGGTTCTCTTGATATTTCAGGCCATGGACGCTGCGGGAAAAGACGGCGCCATCAGTCACGTGATGTCGGGAGTCAATCCGCAGGGCTGCCAGGTGTACTCCTTCAAAGTACCGACGGAGACCGAACTGCAGCATGATTTTCTGTGGCGGACGACCTGTTCCCTGCCCGAGCGCGGACACATTGGAATCTTCAACCGGTCGTATTACGAAGAAGTGCTGGTGGTGCGAGTGCACCCCAAGATTCTCAAGAGCGAGAAGACGCCCTCTTCCCTCGTCGGCAAGAATATATGGGACGAGCGATTCGAAGACATTCGATGCTTCGAGCGGCACATGTCGAGGAGCGGAACGGTCATCCGAAAATTCTTTCTGCACCTTTCCAAGAAGGAGCAGAAGCAGCGCTTTCTGGCGCGTCTCGACCATCCGGAAAAGAACTGGAAGTTTTCGGCAGCGGACATTCGTGAGCGCAAGTACTGGGACGATTATCAGGATGCTTACGAAGAGATGATCCGCAATACGGCGAGCGAAGAGGCTCCCTGGTACGTGGTGCCGGCGGATAATAAGTGGTTCACGCGGCTGGTGGTGTCGACGGTTTTGGTCGAGACGCTGGAGAGTCTGAAGCTGTCGTATCCCAAGGTTGATCCGGCAACGCGCAAGGAACTGGAAGCGGCGAAGCGGGAGTTGTTAGCGAAAAAGTGAGCGGCGACCCCCTTGTCGACGCCGGTGCTCTACACGCGAGATCGATCCCTCCCTTCGCCTGAAGAACGGCTCCGGTCGGGATGACGCCGATCGAGCGCTCGATGCTTCCCTGCCCTTTGCAGCAAACCCTGTGCAGCGATTACCATAGCGCTTTGTCCACTTCTTCCTGGAGAACTTCACATGGGCCCAGACGGCTTTCGCAGGAATGCAGCTTTCTCTACTTCTACGCGGATGGTTTTCGCAATCCTTTTTTCAATCTTATTGGCCACCGCGGTAAGCGCCCAAACCAAGCCGGAACGGCAATCGAAGGCGGCGAAAGCGGCGAAGCCGGCAGAAACCACTCAAACGGCTCAGCCGGCGACGACGGAGGAAAACAACTCCGAGACTGCCGACTCTTCGAAGCCGGAGGAGAAAGCTTTCAAAGGCATGAAGTATCGCCTGATCGGACCCTTCCGCGGCGGCCGGTCGCTGACCGCGGCTGGCATTCCGGGCGATCCTACAACTTATTATTTCGGGTCGACCGGCGGCGGAGTATGGAAGTCGACCGACGGCGCGATGACATGGGCTTCCGTTTTTGATAAAGAAGGGACGTCGGCGATCGGCAGCATTGCCGTCGCGAGTTCCAATCACAATGTGCTCTACGTGGGAACGGGCGAAGCCTGCATCCGCGGAAACATTTCTCACGGCGACGGCGTGTACCGGTCACTCGACGGCGGCAAGACCTGGAAGAACGTCGGACTACGCGATTCGCGCGCCATCGGCAAAGTAATTATCAATCCCAACAATCCTGACATTGTGTTCGTAGCGGCGCTGGGCCATCCCTATGGCCCAAATGCCGAGCGTGGAATCTTCCGGACCACCGACGGCGGCAAGACCTGGGAGAAGGTTCTTTACAAGGACGAAAACACGGGCGGCATTGATGTGGCCTTCGATCCCCACAATCCCAATATTCTTTTTGCGGCCCTGTGGCAGGCGCGGCGCACTTCGTGGAACATGTCGAGCGGAGGGCCGGGGAGCGGCCTCTATCGTTCCAATGACGGCGGCACGACGTGGAAGCGACTGCAGGAACACGGCCTGCCGAAAGGACCGTATGGAAAGATCGGCGTCGCAGTGGCGGCGAATTCAGATCGCATCTATGCTCTGATCGAAGCCCACAATCCGGATGGCGGGCTATATCGTTCGGAGGATGGCGGCGAGTCGTGGCAGTTGGTGAATCCCAGCCATAGTCTCTGGCAGCGTCCCTGGTATTACATGCACGTGATCGCCGATCCGCGCGACGAGAACGTGCTCTACATCATGAACGTCGAGGCATATAAATCCACGGACGGCGGACATCTGTTCAACAAGGTGAAAGTCCCGCACGGCGACAATCATGGGCTGTGGATCGATCCGCAGAATACAAAGAGGATGATCGCTTCGAATGACGGCGGAGTTACCGTGACTTACGATGGCGGCAAGAACTGGACTCGCCAGGATAATCAGCCGACAGCGCAGTTCTATCACGTGATTGCAGACTCGGCGACGCCCTATCGCGTGTATGGAGCGCAGCAGGATGCCGGCACGGTCGCGATCGCGAGCCGCAGCGACGATGGATCCATTGACCGCAGCGACTGGTACGACGTGGGCGGCGGCGAAGCGGGTTATATTGCGCCCGATCCGCGCGACCCGAATATTGTCTACGCCGCTGACTATCAGGGAAACATCACGCGCTACGATCGGCACATCGGGCAGGTGAAGGCGATCACGGAAGTGCCGGAACTTTCCGACGCGCGCGGGGCGGCAAATCTGGAACATCGTTTCCAGTGGACGGCTCCGGTCATGCTTTCTCCGCACGATCCCAACACGCTTTATCACGGCGGCGAGCGGCTGTTTAAGACCACGGACGGCGGCGTTCACTGGGAGGCCATCAGTCCCGATCTGACTCGCAACGATAAAGAGAAACAGAAACCTTCGGGCGGCGACATCACGCTCGACGACACCGGCACGGAATATTACGACACGATTTTCGCAATGGCGGAGTCGCCAATCACCAAGGGATTGCTGTGGGTGGGCACGGACGATGGGCTGGTTCAGCTTACGAAGGACGAAGGCAAAACCTGGAGCAACGTCACGCCCAGGGACATGCCGGAGTGGAGCCGCATCAGCCAGATTGATCCTTCGCCTTTCGACGCTGGGACAGCGTACGTCGCCGCCGATCGGCATCAATTCGACGATCTGCGTCCATACATTTACAAGACCGCCGATTTCGGCAAGAGCTGGACCAAGCTGGGGCAAGGAATTCCCGAGACGACGTTCGTTCGCGTGGTTCGCGAGGATCCGAAAAAGCGCGGTCTGCTTTATGCGGGGACCGAGCAGGGGATTTACGTATCGTTCAATGACGGGGCGAACTGGCGTCCGTTGAAGTTAAATCTGCCGACTACGCCGGTGCACGACCTCGTCATCAAAGACAACGATCTAGTCGCGGCCACGCATGGCCGCGCGTTCTGGATTCTCGACGACCTTTCGCCGCTGCGGCAGTACAGCGACGACATCGTGCAGAAAGACACATTTCTGTATACGCCGGGGACGGCTTACCGGATGCAGGCGGGAGCAGGCGGCGAGCGCCATCCTTCCAAGAGGACGGGGCAGAATCCGCCGGCGGGCGCGGTGATTTATTACTTCCTGAAAGATGCGCCGAAAGGCGATACCGAAACCAAAATCGAAATCCTGGACGCTTCCGGCAAAGTCATTCGCAAATATTCGAGCGCGGAATACAACACGCTGGAAGAGCCGCTCGATCCCGACGATAAGAAACCGGAGAAGCAAATTAAGCCCGAAGCGGGGTTGAACCGGTTTGTGTGGGACCTGCGCTACGAAGAAGCACATCACGTTCCCGGCTACTATCTGTGGGAATATGGTGCGGGAGCGCGCGGTCCCGTGGCTGTTCCGGGCCGTTATCAGGTTCGAATCACCTCGGGCGGTCAAACCCAGACCGCAGCTTTCGATTTGAAACTTGATCCGCGAGTCAAAACCAGCCAGGCCGAACTCGAACAGCAATTCAATCTGGTGTTGCAGACGCGGGACGAACTCAGCCGCGTGTATGACACGGTCAATCAGATCCAGGACGTTCGTTCTCAGTTATCCGGCCTGAAGCGGCGCTTGCCGGAGAACGTCAGCGCGAAAACTGTTGTGGCGGCGGCCGACGATCTCGAGAAAAAGCTGGTTGCGGTTCGCGAGGATCTGATCAACCTGACCATCAGCGCCAATGAAGATTCGCTAGCCTATCCTCCGCAACTGGACGCGAAGCTGGCGTATTTGGCGATGGACGTCGGGACTGCCGACTCGGCACCGACGGAAGCCGAACAAAGGGAATTCGAGAAGCTAAAGCGGCAGAGCGGAGAGCTGATCGGCCGCTGGGAAGATTTGCAGCGGCGCGATCTGGCGGCGTTTCAGAAGCTGACTGCTGAAGGCAGCCTATCGACGGTGGTCGTGCCACCTGCGGGCCGGGCAACGGATGAGCCGGTTGCGGCGCACTGAAGGCTCGGGTCATTTCACGTTCAGAGCCGGGAAAGAGCCAGAAACTGCGGGCTTTTCTCCGGTTCCTGACCCTTCGTGTTACCCCTATTACCTCTGTGCCATTTCGATGGCACTGTTGTGCCTTGCTCGCGCTTAATCTCGTTGCTATCGTTTCGATAGAGTCTGAAAATTGACTCCTCCCCTGAGGGTCCATGAGTCGATCCTGATTGGGGGTATTTATGCGAATGATGCATTTGTGCTATGCGGCGATAGGCTTTGCGGTGGCCCGCTGGATCTTCCGGCGGCAAGGTCTGCCAGTCGCAGACCCGGTCAAACGGTTCCGCTCGCAGGGCCTTCTCTAGGGCGGGGCGTGCGTTCCCGTTGCGCTTACACTTCGTTCACGCGCGCCCATTGCTCTCGCTCATGAACGGAATGAGCATCTCGATACCATCACTCCGAAGTACACAACGATTCGCGGATTTAACGAGGAAAAGGGCTGAGTCTGCACGCTTGAAATTCGCGCGGCAGGGTTAGCATCTCGCCGGCATCCCGACACCGGACAGCCCACTCCAACAGGCTCCGGTATTGATCGAACTTAACGATATTCCCCAGCCACTCTGTGCCGGATGGATTTGTGATCACCACAACATTGGGCACATCGCAAGGGCCAACACAACCGCTAATTGTTAGCTGCACCCGCTTCAACAGGCCTCGCTTGCGCCATTCGCTCTTCAGCCATTCCACGGGAACTTCGGGCAGCCCACGTTCGACATTGCCGCAACAGCAGCCCCGGCAGATCGTAATTTGACCGACCACGAGGCGCTTCGTTTTCAGCGGATGATCTTGATCCTCGTTCATGGTGCGGGTCCCGTCTGCTTTCAGAAAAGCCAAAGCGCAATTCAATAGCGCGAATTGGCAATATTGCTCGATATCACAGCCTGGCTTCGGTATTACGGGGCAGCAATCTGGTGGAATTGAGGATGAACGCCAACTCTGAGGTCACGTGAATAAACGCGGCCAGCAGCGGATTGAGCAAACCGAAGGCTGCCATTCCTACTCCCACGCTATCGACGACCAATGTGCCCACAAAATTCTGCATGATGATTCCGCGACAGCGTCGAGCAACCCGCAGAGTTTCGACCAGCTTCGAGAGATCGCTCCCGATCAAGATGACATCCGCGCTTTCGCGCGCAACGTCCGTTCCCGATCCCATGGCAATGCCGACATTGGCTTCGACCAGGGCTGGAGCGTCGTTGATTCCGTCACCGACCATCGCGACATTCCGGCCTTGGCTACGCAACTCCGTCACCCACTTTGCCTTCTGCTCCGGCAGGAGGCCTCCAACCGCTTCGTCCACTCCAAGATCGCGGCCAACCGAGGAAGTCGCAGCCTGCGTGTCTCCGCTCAACAGAACAGTCTTCAAACCCATCTGTCGCATCGCGGCAACTGCACTCTTGGCTTCGGGACGCAACACATCCGCAATTCGGATGCTTCCCAGAACTTGCCCGGCGCGAGCCACGTAGACTTCCGACGCCGTGCCCGCGCCATTGCTATCGCCGTTACGCGCGCCGTTCGGTTCGATCGGTAAACCTCTCGTCAGGCCCTGTTCGACGAAAAGCGTCAGGCTACCCACCATGATTTCCTCGCCCTTATAACTCACCCTGACTCCTCTTCCGGGCGTGTACGAGAATTCATCGGGATCCACCAGTGGAATGGCGAGTTCGGTTGCGCGCGCAACAACCGCCTTGGCGAGAGGATGTTCGGACTTGCGCTCGGCAATACTGGCGGCGGCGATGATCTGCCGCTCGCCGAAGCCGTTAGCGGAAATGACTTCCCGGATCTGCGGGGTACCGAAAGTCAACGTGCCAGTTTTGTCCAACAGGATCGTGTCCACGGCGGCCAGCGCTTCCAGGTACAGGCCACCCTTAATGATGGCTCCCTGGTGCGCGGCGCGGCCGATTGCGCCGAGGATCGCCAGTGGAGTTCCAGCCGCGATGCCGCACGCGCCAGCAACAATGACAACCGAAATGGTTGATCTGACGTTGTGAGTGAGGATGAAGGTCAGAACTGCTGCTCCGAGGGCAAAATAAACGAGATAACCAGCCAGGCGATCCGCGGTTTTCTGGATGGGAGCCCGTGACGTCTCGGCTCGCTCGACAGCTTCGATGATTCTTCCAAAAGTCGTGTCGCGGCCAAGTTTTTGAGCGCCGATTTCGAGCGCGCCCGATTGATTGATGGTTCCGGCATAAACCGCGTCTCCGGCAGCTTTTTCAACCGGCATGGCTTCGCCGGTAATTGCCGCTTGTTCCACAAACGAGCGGCCGCCAAGCACAACGCCGTCCACCGGGATGCGTCCACCCGGTTTCACGATGACTGCGTCACCAGCTTGAACCTCGGCCGACGCCACTTCCACCACCTGACCATTGCGGCGGACTGTGACAGTTCTGGGGAGATAATCCAGGAGACTCTGGATAGCGCGGCGGCCCCGGCCGACTGTGAGCCCCTCCAATACCTCGGCGGCAAGGACGAAGCCAGTGATCACCAGCGCGGTGAAGAACTCTCCAATCGCCAACGCCGAGAGGAGCGCGATGGTCATCGAGAGTTCCATCGTCATCTTGCGTTCAACGATGTTCTCGAAGGCTTCCTTAAAGATGGGATATCCGCCGATCAGGGCGGCCGCAATGCCGATCACGCTGACGTGCGGAAACGGCTCCCAGAGCCGAAACCAGACCGCAGCCGCAGCCAATGCCACAAAGGCTATGCGGACGAGCTCGGCCCACTCCACTCTGTGCCCGTGTTCTGCCTGCTCGGTCCCAGAGGCGGGCTCCTTGAATTCTGGGCGATTTCGCCTCTTCCCGAAGGCAGGATTTCCTGTCGGGGACTTTTCGATCGTGGGCGACGAACTCATAGCAGGTACCCTCCGTACTGCGAACGCGCTTATTTCAAGTACGACTTGACCATGTCGATCACTTCATCCGCGGCCGCCACCTGTTGCGAAGACGGTTTGTGTTTTCCGTTCAAAACGTGGCTGCGAATGTGGCCTTCCAGAAGCTCGGCCATCAGGCTGTTCATGGCTCCTCTTGCGGCGCTCATCACTTGCAGAACTTCGGAGCAATCGCGCTCTTCGTCCAGGGCTCGCACCAGAGCTTCTACCTGCCCGCGGATGCGTTTGGCTCTGAGCAGGAGACTTTGTTTTTCGTTGATTGTGTGGCTCATGGTTTTATTGTCACCTCGCAATATACCATACTGGGTATGGTATTGAGCAGAAACGGAAATATATTACGATCACAATGGCCAATTTTCCACAGGTTATGTTCTTCGACCCACACTTACTGGACGCTGGCATCGAGCGCCGCAAGAACAATGAACAATGACGAGCGCTGTCGGAGGGAAAGCTGGGGGCGTGCAAGGTCGTGCCTCGTCAGTGTCTCCAGCATGACGGAGCCAATCTAGCGCGACATGAGGAAGTCTACATCCTGCTCAACTTCAGAGATCGTGATCGGCGGAATTCCAGTTTCGTGTAGCCGCTGATTCAGCGGTGGCAATTTCATCTGCTGGAACGTGGTCCACTCTTCAATGGATCTTTTTGCTTGTTGACTGGATTCCTTATAGAGCTCGATTGCCTGTGCGGGCGCGGCACGCTCCCCGCGTTCCACAACTCGCAGCGCTGAGACAAGGTTCTGGTAGGCTTCCTGCAGTCCAGCTGAGGGCACCGAATTATCGTCCTTCTTTTTGAGAATTTCAGCGATTCCCGATTGGACGTCCGCCAACGCTGATTTGACCTCGGGGCTTTGTTCTCCAAGTTTGCGCTGGACCTCTGCAATCTGTTTCTGCACTGAATTGATCTCCGCCAGGACGCGGCGAGCTTCCATGGCTTCGACGAATATTTGGTTCGCCAGCTGGAACTGCTGCCGCAGGATCTCCGGAGTGGCGGCTGAACGCGGATCCATCGTGACTTCCAACGGCTGGGTGTGCACCTGCCCATCCACCGTCAATCGGATTTCATAGATTCCTGGAACTGCCTTGGGGCCGGGTGGATTGCGAGATTCTGCCTCTTCATCCGCAGCCGGCGCCCCCGAACTACCCCAAGTCAGGTTCCATACGAAGCGGTGCATACCCGGACTCTTTGCCAGGATCTCCGGCTTCGGGAACCAGCGCTCCGCCACGGGGACGGTCCCGTGCTTCGTTGCGTTTTTCTCTTCTGAAGAAAATCTCCGCGCCAGCTTGTGTTGCGAGTCAAAAATCTCAAGCGTTATTGTGCCGACCGGAGATTTCAGGAAATAATCAATCATCGCGCCGTTCGGCGGGTTCTCTGCCGTAGGTTCTTCGGGTGGCAGAGGTGTACCTACAAAATCATCATTGTCCACGCGAATGGCCGCAGAGGGATGATAGAGCCATGCCGCATTCGCCTTGGCGGTCTCCGATGTCTGGCGCAGCGGCGTGATGTTGTCGAGAATCCAGAAGGAACGTCCGTGCGTAGCGATCACCAGGTCATCGCCGTGGATGACGAGATCGCGGACCGAACTGACCGGCAGGTTCAATTTCAGGGACTGCCAGTGGTCACCGTCGTCGAAGGACACGTAGACTCCAAGCTCGGTTCCAGCGAAAAGCAAACCTTTGCTTTTCGGATCTTCACGAACCGCGCGCAAGAAAGCCGGGGCGAAAATGCCGTCGGTGATCGGCTGCCAGCTCGCGCCATAGTCGCGGGTTCGATAGAGATGTGGCGATTGATCGTCCAGCCGGCTGCGATCCACAGCGGCGTAAGCAACGGCAAGATCAAAATGCGAGGCCTCGATTAAAGAGATCTTGCTCCAAACGCTGAGTCCGCGAGGTGTAACATCCTTCCAGCTTTTCCCACCATTGCGCGTGAGGTGAATCAGACCGGTATCGCTGCCCGCCCAAATCAGTTCGCGATTCAGCGGGGATGGCGCGATCGTGTTCACCACCCCGTAGCCTCTTTGCTTAGCGTTCTCGACAGTGGGCGCTTCGCGCGGCCTCTTCTGTTCTAAAGCTACGGTGGCGCCCGTGAGATCAGGACTGATAGTTTCCCAGTGTAGCCCGCCGTCGAGAGTTTTCATCACGAACTGCGTGCCCAGAAAAAGCGCTTTCGGATCAGACGGTGAAAACACCAGCACGGGAGACCAGGGTGCGCGATACTTGCGCTGATCGATCTCCGAACCGAAAGTTGGAACCGGCCATGGGGTGACGTCCTGGCTGAGCCCAGTCCGGCGATTGTAGCGAGCGACTCCACCGTAACTGGAACCCAGATAAATGATATTAGGATCGTTGGGATCCAGTGCCATGTATCCGCTCTCGCTGGGGCCGGCCGGGAACCAATCTCGCGGCGTGATCTGGCCATAGTTGGTGCGGCTTAAAACTGCAGCGCTGCCGCTATCCTGCTGGGTCCCGTACACCGCGTAGGGAAACTGGTTGTCGGTGATGACGTGGTAGAACTGAGCCGTTGCCTGGTTGTACCATGTGCTCCAGGTCCGGCCGCGATCAAGGCTGATGGTGGTCCCTTGGTCGGTTCCGAGAACCATGCTCGCGGAATTTTTGGGGTCGACCCAAATCTGATGGTAATCGTCTCCGCCCGGTGCGCCGCGAACGATCGAAATGGTCTTGCCTCCATCGTCAGAGCGATACAGAGCGACATTCGGAATGTAGAGCACGTCGGGATTGCTGGCATCGATGGTGACGCTGTTGAAGTACCAGGCACGGCTGGTGAGGCGCGAATCGTCGTTGGCAAGCGTCCAGGTATCGCCTCCATCATCCGAACGGTAGAGGCCGGACTTTTTCGCTTGAATCAGCGCGTACACGCGTTTGCCGTCCGGCGCGACGTCGACCCCGACGCGTCCCCAATCGCCTTCTGGCAGGCCCGCGCCGTTGAGTCGAGACCAAGTCGCGCCCCCGTCCTGAGAACGAAACAATCCGCCGCCGGGACGATCGATTGGCGCATAAGTGCTCCACGGAGGACGCCACGTATGCCACGTGCCGGCAAATAAAAGCCGCGGATGACCGGAACAGATTGCCAGATCGGAGACGCCGATTTCAGGGCCTTGATCGAGAACCTTGGTCCAGTGCGAGCCGCCGTCGATAGATTTGAAAACGCCACGTTGCTCGTTCGGACCATAGACATGTCCCAGAGCGCCGACGTAAACGACGTCCGCGTTCTGCGGGTCGACGACGATCCTGCTGATGTGGCGCGTGTCCTCGAGACCAATGTGCGCCCAGGTTCGACCGGCGTCCCTAGATTTGTAGACGCCGTTGCCGAAGGAGAGAGACGAGCGAATGTCGGACTCGCCGGTTCCCGCATAAATCGTCTTGGGGTCCGAGGGAGCAACCGCGAGAGCACCGATCGACGCGACCGGCTGGCCGTCAAAAATTGGCGTCCAGACGACGCCGGCATCGGTTGTTTTCCAAATCCCGCCATTTACGGCGCCGAAATAAAAAGTAGTGGAGTCACCGGGGACACCCGCCACTGCAACCGCTCGGCCGCCACGGAACGGGCCAATGAGCCGCCACTTAAGCCCATCGAATAGTTCTGATGGAACTGTCTGAGCAACCGCGGAGACTGCGAGTAAGAAAAGCGCCGCAAGAAGAATACAACGATAAGAACGCGATATAAATTTGTTCAAGTGTTGTCCTCGGCTAGAACACACAGTCTAACGGACAACCATCGCTTTTTTGCATCGGCCTGCGTAGGATCCGGGCCGGCCGCGCTGGCCGAGAATGGATTCGTTGCATCCAACATACAATGCGAATGGAGAACGGAAAAGAATGACGGCGCTTGATCTTTCCGCGGACGTGGGATTAGTTGCGGTTTTTCTGGCGACGGCGAACATCTGCCTGGGACTACTCATTGCCGTGCGTTACAGTCCGCGGCGCCTGTGGCCGCACCGGCGAATCAACATCTTCGCGCTCCACAACTGGACCGCTTACGTCCTCATGGCGTCCGTGTTGACCCATCCAATCCTATTGCTTTTTTCTACCAAGCCTCGATGGCGCCTGTTGGACCTCGCCCTTCCGCTATGGTCTCCAGTCCAACCCATTGAGAATACAGTCGGCGCGGTCGGCGCGTACCTGCTGGTGGTGGTCCTGGTCACATCCTATTTTCGGCTTTGGCTCGGACGCCGCCCGTGGAAGCGATTCCATTACCTGGTTTATGCGGCGGGTATTTGTACTTTTATCCACGGCATCCTTGCCGATCCCGAGTTGAAGGGGCATGCTATCGATCCCCTGGATGGAGAAAAGTTGTTTATTGAATCGTGTCTCTTAGTGGTGATGACCGCAGCGCTTTGTGCCTGGCGCTATCGGCTGCGTAAGGACCGTGAGGAGCGGGCGCTCAAAATCGGCCGCTATCGAGTGTTTGAAGGTGCGAATGCTAGCGATTGAGAAAAAGCTGTAGTTTCATCGCTTTTTACTTTTGCGTACTTTCGCTCGAGTATCCGCGGGCGCTTTCCTCTTCAATTTGATCTGATTGTAATCAATGGCGGCACGGACCAGATTTTTTAGAGCCTGCGCATTAATCTTATCGCCCTCGAACAAATCGATCGCTCGCCACGCGTTGCCTCCGAGCCCCGCGTTGAACAGCTTGTCAGGATCCGGGAGGCTCGCCCCGTGGGAAAACGTAAGCTTCACCTTATCTTTGTGGGCGTTGCCGACCGCGATCATTCCGTCGCGAGACCACACTGGGCTTCCCATCCACTTCCATTCCTCGATGATCTCAGGGTCGGCCTCAAGGATGCTCTTGCGGACGCTGGCCAACGTTTTGCCACGCCAGTCTGTAAGTTTCGCGATCAACTGGTCGATCAATGCAGAGGCAGATTCCACCGGGACGGCGCCTTTTCATGTATAGCTCCAACTCTCGCACCTACTTTAGCCGCGCTCAGCGTAACCCGCAACCTCCGCACGTGTAGCGATTTTCCTGAATCGCGATATATGTATATGCATCTATTGAGGGTATGACTAAGCCTGCGACGTTCGCCCTTCCTTGCCTGTGCGCGAGTTTCCGCCGTGCCTCGCGCGTGCTGACCCAGCACTATGACACGGCTCTCCGGCCACTCGGCCTCAGAGCGACGCAATTCACTCTCCTGCAAGCCTTGTCCCTCGCCGGAGAAGTCTCCCAGGGAACGCTCGGGGAGATTCTGGCCATCGATAGCACCACGCTCACTCGCACGCTCGCCATCATGGGGCGCCGAGGCTGGATCGCCAGTCGATCTGGCGAGGACCGCCGGGAACGACGGCTCTCCTTGAGTCAGGCCGGCAAGGCCGAATACAAGCGCGCGCTTCCCCACTGGGAAAAACTGCAGGAGGGGCTGCGTGCGCGGCTCGGGAACAAGCGCTGGAACAAACTTTTGAACCTAGCCAACCAGGTGACCGCAGAGGTCACAGCATAAGGAGATTCGCCATGTCCAAATACGCCAAATTGAGTGCCGGGCTGCTGGCAGCCTGGTTAGTGTTTTCCTTGTTCTCTTCCGCCCTGCACCTCTACAGGAACGCTCCCAACACGCCGCCGATCGCGTTCGGCATCGCCGTGGTCACGCCCGTCGTTCTGTTCCTGGTTTGGTTTGCAACCTCGCCGGGATACCGGCAGTTCGTCCTATCGCTGAACCCCCGCACTCTGACACTGCTGCAAAGCATGCGCATCGCCGGCATTGTGTTCCTTGTCCTCGGCACCTATAAGATTCTGCCCGCGTTCTTCGCCTTGTCCGCCGGATGGGGCGACATCGCCATCGGCGTGACCGCACCGTTCGCGGCTCTTTGGTTGGCGAACCCTGGGCATCGCAAAGGCTTTACCTTCTGGCATGTCCTGGGTATAACCGACCTGGTCAATGCCCTGGCCCTGGGCGCGCTCGCCGGGGTCATTGATCCGCATGGAATCCCCACCACAGCCATGACCGTACTTCCCATGAGCTATATTCCGACATTCGCCGTGCCACTGTTTCTGATCCTGCACATTATCTGTATCGCGCAGGCACTCCGTTGGCCGATCACACATTTTGCTGCAACGGGCAATAGATTCCAAACCACGATGCCCCAAGGGCAAGAATGATCGATGAATCCGCAGTCGGGACGCGTGGCCCACTCAAGCCCACTTTTGGCTTGAGTGGGGATGTTCAACTCTTCCAGATCATCGCGAACGCGATGATCTGTGGAGTGGAGAGCCTGCCCTGAGCGAAGTCGAAGGGGACCTTGTGTTTTTTGGGGGCGGGGGGCTACGTTTCATGATACCGTGTGGCCCGCGCCTGGAGGCGGGACGGTTTACAGTGGCGGAGGCGCACCGTTCTACCATCACAAAGACTGGATGGGCAATGCCAGAGTTGTTTCAAACGAAAGTTTCCCGTCCGTTTACGTTGATCGAGCATACGCGCCGTACGGCGAAATGTATGACGCTTTCGGCGTAACTTCAACCGGAGCAGTGGAAATGTTTGCGGGCCTGAGAAGTATCTTAGACAACGGAGTGATGTGGGACACACCGAACCGCGAACTCTCAAGTGTAGGCCGCTGGTTGTCCCCTGATCCTGCCGGGCTGAGCGCGGTGGACCCGAGCAATCCCCAGTCCTGGAACCGCTACGTTTATGCCCTCAATAACCCCTTCAGCTACGTCGACCCATCGGGCCTGTACTGCGCGTACCTGAATGACCAGGGCGACCAGGTAGAAGAGATCGACGACGATGGGAACAAAGACAGTTGCGGCGATAATGGTGGATATTGGATATCGGGATCCTACGGAGGGGGATCTCAGGTGAACATCGATGTGGACAGTGGTACCGTGACGGGGCTCGGTTATGATTCCAGCGGAAATGCTGAGGTCAGCAGAGCCGGTGCCATGGGCAGCAATGCCTGGGGCGCTTGGACCCAAACTTATGGGACCGGAGTTGGTTTGGGCCTGTTTAGCGGCAATAGTGGCGCAAACGGTTGGGGATGGAACTTCTCCAAGGCTTTCTTTGGCAATTTCTTTTCGCTGAATTTCTACAAGAGTGAATTTAGCAACAACGGGTGTCTAAGCACCTTCGCCAGCGCCTCTCTGGATGCCTTGAACCCAGCCAGTCCAAGCTTGGCGGGGGCGGGCGGGGCGGGTGCGATGACCGTCTCTGCTGCGACGAGGTACAACGCCGCACAAGCATACGCGGCGTCACGAACCAATGTTCTTGGCGGACAGGGGCTCATATTTCCTCAAAAGTCCATCCCATATAACAACATTTTAAAGGGCAGTGCTGTGACGAATCTTGCCGAGGGCGTCGGCGGCTATGTTGACGGCGCGATGGCCCAAGGGCTCCTGACGGAATACGAAGAAGCAATGACCGGTGTGTGTCACTAATGATAGCGAGAACGGCAGTCGGGACAAGGCACCGCACGCGGTGGGCCAAGATCAGAGATTTTCTGCTCTATTGCGCAATTGCTGTTGCCCTGGTCGTTCTGATTATTTTGTACGGCAACCATCAGATTCACGCAAAGGAAGCTCCCGGGCTACCGGTTAAGTGGCTCGGTTTCTCTATTATGACCGGCCTCGTCTTCCTGAATGCCTTTCGCTCTCAGAGAGACCATTGGAGCCAACGCAGATTTTGGGGGCTCATGACGTTATTCTCGGTGTTTCACTTTGGCGTGGGGCTCACTATCGTTTCGCGCTTGGGAAAGGTGGGCCTGATCGGTTTTGCACTCGCCACACTCTTGGAGTACTTTGCTCTGAGCGCATATCTTGATCACTTCATGAGGCGCAAAGAATAACAGAACAAGAAATTCGGGGACAAAACGGGACGTTCGGGCGGGTGGCCCATCCTTTGCGTTCTTTGCAAAGGGTGGGGTATCCCGATCGTGAATCCCTCAGGATTTGACTTCGATATTCGTCCAGCGATCGAGTCTTTTTCCACAGACTTCCACAGAAAAAAATCGATTCTTTGTGACGAACAACCTTGACCGAGGATACGGAACGCTCACAATGGAATCGTGCGCAACCAAATCAGCGTGATCTGGCAGTTAAGCCTGCAAAGGACGCTCGCAGTCAAGAAATCGGCCCGTAAGTCCCATGCTTTCAAGATTTTGACTTATAAGGTCTTTGTTATGAAGATTTTGCGAGGAATTTCGCCGGTCGTAGTCGGTAAGTTGCTGATTCCAGATATTTTGGCAAAAAATACGGGGGGGGAGGGGGGAGGTAACTAAAAGATAAACTTACAGCCCAGAACGGGACGCTCAGGCGCTCGCCGCCGTGGCTTCCAACTTTACCTCCTGTTCGCGCATCCATACGTAGCTGTTTTTTGGCGCACAACCGCCACTCGCCATCCCCATGCACGGAGGAATTTTGAGATGAAGCTATCGCTGGCATTCCTGTTCATTAGCGTTTTTGCCCTTTGCTTCGCGGCAGCGCAGAGTAAACCTGGCAGCACGGTTGGCCAGAATTCGGCTGTGTCTACTCAGAGTCAGGGTCAGCAAAATCAGGACCAGCAGATCAGCAATGGGCCCGTCGCTGAGTATGTCTCCGATTCGAACTGCACGATCGGATGGTCAAGCCGCGTATCCGGAACTATGACCGTGCGCTACGGCACCGATCCTGCCAAGATGACGCAAACCAAAGAGGCGGTGGCGAGCAATGACGGGCGCAATCATCATGTGCGACTCGATGGCTTAACGCCCGATACTCGATATTACTTTCGCGTGGTGAATGCCGGCGAAGCGATCAGCGGCGTCGGAACGTTTCAGACCGTAGCCGCGGGCGAGCCGCCGATCAAGAGCAAGGCCGTCATTCCGCAGTAAATTAACCGGCCGACGGTTCAGTCGGTGCGTCGCCCGCTGCCCCACTTGGCGAAATACGGCAGCACGAACAAGTACATACCGGTGAAAAACTGCAAGGCGAGCGTGAACACCGCCACAAGGCCGAGCCTAGATGAATACTTCCCCTGTGCCACGGCGACGCCGTTGACGATGACGGCCACCGTAAAGGCAATGGACAGCCAGCGGTGGGTCAACCGAATCCATTTGTTCCAGTTCATTGAGACCTCCTCTGAAGACGAAGTGCGATCCACATTGATTCACTACTTTTGAGCCGCTTTAGGCGGCCAGTTGGGCGTTTCGATACCGAACTGCTTGGCGTACTCCGCGTTCAATTGTTGCCACCCGCCGAACTTGATGGCCTCAGGGCCGACGAGGCGTCCGATGGGAGTTCCGCTGAGAAGGCGATCCAGAACATCGAAACAAATGTGCCAGCCCGCAGCGCCCATTGCGATGAAGCGGTGACCGATGTTGGTCCACAGCGTCAGGCGCGTGCCGCCACCAAGATCTTCGAGTTGAAGATCTTCGAGTTCCCACCGCATATCGAAGCCACCCCATTTGTACTCAAGCAGCTCAGGAGCGTCGGCTCGCGTCACCCTTGTTTCGGTAACGCGCGGTGTGGGCGCTCCCACCGTGGTGAGCTTCACCGTGGCTCCAACCGTACCCAGATTCCCATCGGCGTCGAAGGGAGCCCACTCGCGCAGCTGCGCTGGGTCGGTAAGCGCCTGCCAGACTTTTTCCGGCGAGTGGCGCAGTTCTCTGACGAGGATGAGCGTCCACTTGTCTTCATTGTCACCGTTTTGTCCCCGGTCCTTTCGTATCTGCGCCCCGCGAGCTGGACCCGGTGTGTAGTGCTGGAAGTGGCTCATCTTCTTCTCCTTCTCCTTTAATTCTTAGCGTGAATAGTGTGCCAGCTGGGTGAGCTGAATGAGGTTGCCGCAGGTGTCGTTCAGCATCGCAATGGTCGAGGCGGTCACGTCAGTGGGCGGCATCGTGAACTCGGCGCCGCGGGCCTTGATCCGCTCGTAGTCGCCCTTGACGTCGTCGGTGAAGAACATGGCCGCGGGCTGGCGCTGTTGAAACATCGCCTGCTGATATGCTTTGGCCGCGGGGTTGTTGTTCAGCGCAAGCTGCAGCTCAGTGCCGTCCGGCTCCTCGGGCGAGGCCACGGTCAGCCAGCGATATGGGCCCTGACTGAAGTCGGTCTTCTTGGCAAACCCTAGTACGTCCGTATAGAAGCGCAGGGCCTTCTCTTGATCGTCCACGTATACGCTTGTCACTTTGATTTTCATTTCGTTTCTCCTTTGTCACGTTCGCGGTTTGGGCCGCGTCGTCTTTTCCTTCGTCTTCCTTTTCGTTGTTGATTGATGACCCAGCCTTGATTGATTCATGCGGTCGAGGTGGCGTTCGAGAGCATCCAGGTGAGCGGACCAGAACCGGCGGAACTGAGCCAACCAGGCATCCAGTTCCTGAAGTGGTTCAGGTTTGAGCCGGTAGAGACGGCGCTGTGCGTCCACCGTGGATTCCACGAAACCGGCGTCTCGCAGCACTCGAAGGTGCTTTGACACGGTTGGTTGCGGCATACGAAGTTGGCGCTCGAGCTCTCCTACCGACCGTTGGGACGAGACCAGGAGGCTCAGTATCGCGCGGCGGTTCGGCTCCGCAATGATTTCAAATACAGATTCCACTCTCTTCATATACCTCAACAAGCATATACTTGTCAAGGCATATATAAGCTAAATTTTTGTGCGAAGCGCGCGCCATCGGAAGTCGTGCTGAACGTGCGCGGTGAACCTGCACAATGCAGTTACCGTGTCGCAACGGCGCCTGGGAAAACGTGTGGCCCGCTTAGTTCCGCACGAATGAATGAGGTGTGTGCTGCCCTGCGATTCTCTATGGGTTGCGGTGCAAACTAGTTACTGGAACGTTGCGTCTTTCCCCGAACCTTCCCTGTTCAGCTCTGAACTACCCCACACAAGCCAAAATCAGGCTTGAGGGCGGACAACTCTTGGCTGTCGGTATTTTATTTTTTCACCTTTTGGTTCGGGCGATTTTCTACTCCAGCGAGAACCAGTTAAAGTTACCGATCGTGTTGTAGTAGCCTCCGGTATCCATGACCATCTGCAGGTATGGGTGCCCGCGGGTAGGCGGATTCCCGGCACGGTGAGTGTCTGCCACGTTTGCCAGCCGTTCGTCTGTGGCACTGAAATTGGACCGCTCACGTCCCGTCCGTCTAAGGCGAGATGGAAGACACCTCCCGCTACATCTGTGGCGACCCGCACGTTCAGCGTGTACATACCCGGGTGCTCGATGTTGACTGTGTAGTTCAGCCAATCGCCGGGATTGGTTGAACCGACATCGTATCCGCCGCCTGAATCGGAGCAATTTTCAATATAGACGGTTTCGCCGGGGCGGTAATTCGCTCCACCATTATTCTGCGAGTTGCCATTCCAGTAGGCCAGGCCTTTTCCGCCGCTATCAAAATTCTCCATCTGAATCAGACCGGGGATTGCGGCCGGGCCCGAAAACGGTGTGGACGCAGTAAATGGCTGCACGTTAAACCAGTTGAAGTTACCCATGCCACCCGTCGGCCCATTGCCGTCAAAAACCACGCGCATCACTTGTTGTCCTGCCTCCAACCAAAATGCATGGCTCACCATGGTCGTCCAGGTTTGCCAGCCGTAAGTTGCGGGCGTGAATTGATTGCCGGTGACGTTTCGACCATCAAATTCGGCATGCCAATATCCACCAGGACCGAGCGATGCGACGCGAGACTGAAGATTGTATAGTCCACTCTGCGTGACGTTCACGGTGTACTTCAGCCACTGCCCCTCATGCGTGTAGCCGACGTCGTAACCTCCGCCCACATCGTAGTTGTCTTCCACGCCGACAGTGGTTCCCGGACGATAGTTCGTTCCAGCAGGGTTGCTGGCGTACAGGTTGAAGTAGCCGATGCCATTACCGCCATTATCGAAGTTTTCCGCCTGAATCAGCCCGGGTAAAGGCCACGGCGTTCCACCAAAGGGTGTTTCCGGACCGCCGACCGTTAGCTGCACGGTGGAAGAGCGCTGCAGGTTCCCCTGCGTGCCCGTAATGGTTATTGGATATGTCCCGGCACTTGCACTGTCTGAGCTCTTCAACTGCAGCGATGACTGGTTTGGAGATTTCCACGATGGCCGGAGTTCTCCCCGCACGCCAGAAGGCAGGCTGCTCAGGTCGAGGCTGACCGGCGCCGCGGTCCCATCCATAGCGGTCTACATCCACAACAAATTGCGTCTCGCTTCCCGGGGCGACGATCTGCGTATCTGGACCCGCAGTTACGTCGAATGTCGATCCCGGATAACCCTGCCAAGTAAACGTCGCAACCGCTCCCGCCGGCAGAGTGTAGACGACATTCTGACCGCGCCAATTGATGCTGAAAGTGTTCGGGTTAGAAGCCGAGTTCAACACCACCACGGCAATCGATCCATCGGGATTCTTGAACGCCACGTCCTCTACACTGCCCGAGCCGAATGTATTTGAGTCGATGCGATAGGCGCCGGTCTGCGTGTATTTCGAGAGATGCCCCAGGACGTAGTACTCCACATTCCTTGCAATCGTGGCAGGAGTTGTGCTGGTGTCAATCGTTACGACGCCGCGACAATCAGTGCAGCCGTTCTGTACAGTCGGGCCCCCATTCTCGTCGAGATCCATGTTCCACAAAGTCACGTTCTTCGCCCAGTTGCGGAGTACGTTGATCACGTCACCTTCAACCATGTTCGGCAAATTAGTCGCGAAATTCGGCGCGTAATATCCGCCAGTGCATTCGGTGAACCATATAGGTGTGCCGGGCTGCAGATAGTGAATCGCATTCTGTGCGTCGGCGACACTGCCTGCATAACAATGGAAAGATACGCCGGCCAGATACGGACGCACCTCTGGATTACGCAGCAACAGTTCTGGATACAGTGGGTTGTCCCAGTTGTGCTCGTAGCCCAAAATGCCAGGTGTCGCGTCGGTTGGAGAAGCGTTCTGACGATCGAAGTTCCATCCCTGGTTTCTGAAGCGTCGCGCCATCAGCGCCGGGCCCAGATAACGGCTGATGAAGTTGCCCTGATCCAGCGGCGTCATGAACATAGTCGGATAACCGCCGGTCTCATACAGCGGTTCATTCTGGACAGCGACATAGTTGATCGGTATCCCATTTGCCTCATACGCTTGAATGAACTTAACGAAGTATTTCGATAGCGCTGAAAAATATTCGGTATTTAGCGTGCCGCCATTCGTCGATCCACTCGTCTTCATCCATGCAGGAGGCGACCAGGGCAATGCCAGCACCTTGATTTGAGGATTAGCCGCCAAGGCAGCCTTGATGGTCGGAATAATGTAGGCCTGATCATGCGCAATTGAAAACTGCGTCATGTTCGGGTCGGTGTCTCCGGGCGAGAGGTCATCATATGTGTAATTGCTCAGCGCGAGATCGGTGGCGCCCATCGGCTGGCGGAGAAAACTCAAATGAATCCCCTCCGGGCTGAAAAGATCCTGCATCAGTTGATTTCGCTGCGCCGGCGTCAGCTTTTCCCAAACCAGCCAGGCAGCCGAATCTGTAAACGAAGCGCCCACCCCTTCCAGCGTCTGGTAACGAATGGTGTCGTCTACATTGATGGCCAGCGTGCTCCCTGCGCCCGGGGCGAAAGTCAGCGACGGTTGCGGGCTCAGCAGCGCTGTCTGATCTGGATTCGTTTGAACGACGTTGACCGTCTGCCCAACCGCGTGACGTGAGCAAGAGTACGGCGCCGGCAAATGGCCAGAAGAATCGCAGAGAACGGAGAAGTGTGAATGAGCTGAAGCTGGAAAGGGACTTCATGGGATTTCCCGGTCGAGTGAGATATGCAACCATGCGGATCATCTGCACGGAGCCAAAATGATTACTATCTGACGATGACGACGTCAAGAGACAATCGATTTTCTAGGGTAAATTCGTGAGCAATATACGTTATTAACCGTAGGCCGAATGGTTCGAGAGCACTCTGCTTCGATCAGGCGTTGGAAGATAGAATTGCGAGTAAGTAGTCGGCAATCAGAAGAACTGCCCACTCAAGCCAGATTTCGACTTGAGTGGGCATGTACCCGACGCGCTTTACGCGGCTGCCTTGGTTTCTTGAACGGCTTTTGCCGCGGCACGAATCACCTCGAGGACGCGTTCCGGTTGTGAGAGCATTGGCACATGGCTGCTGTCGAGTTCGAAGGTGGTTGCGCCCATGCGCTTGGCCATGGAGCGCTCCAGATCGGGATGCACGGTGTGATCTTTTTTGCCGACGATGTACCAGGTGGGCTTCGATTTCCAGGCGGTTCCTCCGGCCTTTGCGTTAAACAGGTCGGGTTTCGGAACCCCCTGGGTCGCCCAAACGAGCTTCTGCTCGGGAACCGCCCGATTGACGTATCCGTATCGCTCCGCGGACTCGGTGTCTTCGGTGCGGTTTAGGCGACTTTTCCTTTCCGAGCGACAGGTTCACTCTGGGCTCGCATTGATTTAACGAGGTCGGCGGACGACGCTCCTTCGAGCGACAATCCGTAGCCAACTTCTCGCACGATGCGCTCCTTCAACGGTTGAATGAAGTGGATGCGTGTGTTGCGGCGGGTCACCTCCGGAGCCTTCAGGTACAAGTTGGCCAATTCCCGGGCCCGACTGAGCGCCTTGCCATTCGGCACAACTTCGGCAACTACTCCCCATGCGTGCGCGGTTTGCGCTGGGAGCGGCTGCGGGTTCAGCAGGAACGCCTCCGCTCGTCCCGCTCCCGCGCGATAGCTCCACGTGGTAAAGATTCCGTCACCGGGGGCAACGCCCGCGGAGAAGTGGGCCACATCCTGGAAGGTCGCGCCCTCCGCTGCCACAATTACGCTGGCAAGTAGCGCGTAGTCGGAGTGCACATGGGCGCGTCCTTCGATCGCCGCAATGACCGGCACACGTATGTTGGCTATATTTTCCAACACCTGAACACCTTCGTCGTGAACCTGGCTCCAAACGCCGGGATCGGTGACATCGCCGAAAGAGGACCAATCGACATCCGTAATGAACTCCCCACCGGCGCCCGTAAGGATTACGATCTTGTTCGCTCGATCTTGCGAAATCCGGTAGAAGGCATCGACAAATTCCGTGTGAGCTGGCGCGGACATAATGAACGGCCCGCCGTTGTTATGGAACTCAGCAACCAGCACACCTTTGTCATCTCGTGTCAGCTTTAGGTTGTGATAAGCAGTGAAGTAATCACTTTGAAATTGCATCGGTCTCTCCTCTCTATGTTGCCCTGACTGCGTTTGTTATTGCGAGATCAGCACATTGTACTCAAGTGGCTACAACGAGGCCGCCTGCGGCACGAATGACCTCTCCGGTGATCCAGGCTGATTCGTCTGACGCCAGGAACACTGCCAGCGGGGCGATATCGGTGACGCGACCGAGCCGGCCGAGCGGCGTCTTCCCTGCCCGAACGGCGCCGGCTCCGCCCTCAAAGGTTCCCGCGGTTGCGTTGCCTTCGGTTTCTGTATGACCGGGATTCTTGTCGAGCATTGGAACGTCATTCAGGATGAAGCGACGGAAGAACAGTCGATCAGCAAGCGGCCCATGTTCGGAACTACATTCCCGAGCTACACTCGGAACGGCAAAGGTCTCAAGGGTTAGACTTTTACGCCGCTCGGTTACCGGTTGTTGGCTTAATCTCCAGGGAAGGGACCATTCTCGTTCGGCGCTCATCGCCCGCTAACATCCCCTGATTCGCTGGACGTTAGGTCGAGTGCCGGAAAAGAATGGCGGGAACGACGGGACTCGAACCCGCGGCCTCTGCCGTGACAGCGACGTGGTTACTCGTAACTAACTGAAACTACGCGACACGGGTGGCTCCCAAAGGCGGTTTCAGAGCACTGAGAAAGAATTACTGGACCATACTTGGACCATAATTTTGAAGCATTGATCGCTTACGGTTCTTGAGGCCAGTCAAGTTTAAAGATTCCGTCGTATCTATCAAGGCAACCCGTTTTTCCAACTCGATTCGGCTTCATTACTTCTGGATTGCCCGTACCCGAGAGCTACGGATTCCTTCCCACAAGCCGACTTCGGGAGAGCGCCCCGACGGTTCGTACGCGAGCATAAGGCCCGGTTTGCGCGTCATGGGGCAGAAGAACTCGCTTCCAGTGCATTGGGGCTCCGGTTTTCAAACGGATACGTGCGGATATCCCATAGGAACATTATGCGACTTGACCATGGCTCGGATGTCACGGTTCTCTAAAACCAGGCTTCGGCGCTCCCCTCTTCCGCTGATGGCGATATCGACCATGGCCCGGGCCAAGTCGTCGGCCCGAATCACCTGGTTCGGGAACAGCACCCGAAACGCGGGGTAGGTCGCGCGCAACAAGCGGTAGCTGAAAGTCGGTTCCTTTCGCGCCTCGACGGGATAGATGTACGCGGGCCGGAAGATATAAACGCAGGGAAACCCGGCCGCAAGTAGTGCCGTCTCGGCCTGTCCTTTATAACGTGCGAACGGAATCCGACTTCGTCCCGTCGGGTCCGCGCCATTCCCGCTCAAGAATGAGAAGTCCGCGTCAGGGCTGCTACCGCGGAGAACTCGCGCGAACTCGATCGTGTAGTCCACGGTTATGGTGCGGAGCTCCGCATCCGATACAGCTCCGGTATACGTGCCCAGGCAAAACACTGCAGCATCCTGACCCGAGAGCGTCTCCGCGAGTGCGGAGCAGTCCGCGAAGTCTTGGTGCACAACCTGCTTCAGCTTGGGGTGCGAGATATCGAGTTTCCTGCGCCCGATCGAAGTGATACTTCCACTGGCGGTGTGATCGAGCGCGTAGCGAAGGGCGTATCCGCCGACCATTCCAGTTGCACCCACGATTACAAGGCACTTCTGGCCCGCAGATCCTGCCTGATCGTTCGCTGTCATGAGAGCACGCGGTCTTCGATCCAGTCTACGTACAGCTGGCGTTCCGCAAATAGCCACACGCCGTTCACCTTCGCGAAGGTGTCCGTATAGCGGAGAGCGGCGATCATCAGACGTCGCTTTTCGCCGGCGATCGTGAGGTGGTGTGGCATGCAATAAGTTTCCGCTGTGCCTCGGTCGTTGGCCAGCGTGAGGATCGTGGTCTGTCCAAGGAAGTGCATGGTCGCGGCGTACTGGTTCAGGTCAGCGAACACGGGAGCGAGCGCCTCGCGCGAGTGCAGCTCCTGCGAAGGTTTTGGATCCTTGGCGTTCATGTACACGACGAAGTGCGTATCTGGAGTAAAGAGAGACATCTGGCCTTTCGCATCGCGACGATCGGCGCAGTGCGCGTAGGCCTCGACGAGCTCTCGAATAGCGAGGCGGTCCGCCGCCTCGCTGGGAGAGATGGTCAGCGTGCTGGCTCATGAGAGTGCCTCCTTAAGACTCAAGTATGGCGCGGGTTTCGAGAAACGCCTCGATCCCGTATTGGCCATATTCACGGCCGAAGCCGGAATATTTAAATCCGCCCCAGGGTGCCTGCGGATCGTCCGTCATGCCGTTGATCACGACCCGTCCGGCCCGAATTTGTGAGGCCACACGACGCGCGCGCTGAAGGTCGGTCCCGAGCACGGCGGCGTGAAGCCCATATTTAGAGTCGTTGGCAATCCGGATTGCCTCATCCTCGGAGTCATAAGTGATGACACACAGAACGGGGCCAAAAATCTCTTCCTGGGCGATCGTCATGTCGTTTTTCACGTTGACGAAAACGGTGGGCTTCACGAAGTAACCCGCTTCAAAACCTGCCGGATGGCCCTCGCCACCGACCAGGACTTCTGCGCCTTCCTCTATACCTTTGCGGATGTACGATTGCACTCGATCGTATTGGTTCTGCGACACCATCGGTCCGACGGCAGTCTTTGGATCAGCCGGATCGCCGACGGTGAAGGCACGCATCTCATCCCGTATGGCCCGCTTCACCTCGTCGAGCCGGCTCTTGGGCACGAGGAGCCGTGTCCCGGCGGCGCAGGCTTGTCCACTATTCATAAAGGCCAGAACGAGAGCCGACGGAATCGCTCGATCGAGAGCCGCGTCATCGAGCAGGATGGTGGGCGATTTACCTCCCAATTCCAGCGTGACGCGCTTCATCGTGGCGGCGCCGTCGCGCATGATCGACTGGCCAACGGCAACCGAGCCCGTGAAAGATATCTTGGCAACGTCGGGATTGCGCACGAGTTCGGCCCCTACGACATTACCGCGGCCTATCACGACATTGCAGACTCCTTGGGGGAGCTTAGCCGCGTCCAGACATTCAAGCATCACCTGCGTCTGCAGCGAGCTCAGCTCACTGGGCTTGATCACGACCGTACAACCAGCACCGACGGCCGACGCTAGCTTGAGGCAAATGAACAGCGCGTTTGCGTTCCAAGCGGTAATCAGACCGGCAACGCCGACCGGCTCCAAGGTGACCGTCGTCTTGCCCCAGCTTCGAGTCAAAGGCAGCTCGTCGAGTCCCCTCTCCGCGGCTGGGAAGGCATCGATCCCCGATTGCACGATAAGCCTTGCGAACCGCACAACCCCTCCGTACTCTTCCACCATCGCGGCCGTAAGATCATCGATGCGCGCCGAGACAGCCTCGTGCAGGCGGCGCAGGTAGCCCGCGCGCTCTTCCTTTGTGGTCCGGCCGAAAGTGACGAATGCCCGCTTGGCGGCGGCGATGGCGCGTCGCGTATCTTCCTCATCGCCCAGCGTGACGCGGGCGATCACTTTGCCGTTGGTCGGCTTGATGATGCCCATGACTTCGCGGCCGCGGGATTCAACGAATGCTCCATCGATATAGTGAGTGGTGATGGTTTTGATCGTGCCTCTCTCAGTGATTGCTTCCATCGTTGCCATTGTGTGTCTCCTTTTATATGAGTCTTCTACAGTCAGAACGAAGTAACGACGACGCGCGTGAGCGAGCCGTCCTTTAACGCCGCGTAACCATCGTTCACGTCACGCAGTGAGATCCTTCTCGAAACCAGATCGTCCAGGTTCATTCGGCCTTGCAGGTACAGCTCTGCGTACATCGGGATGTCGCGCTTGCTGTTGGTCGAGCCGAAGTTGACGCCTTGAACGCGCTTCTGCCCACCGATCGCGTTAAAGATGTTCATACCGATCTCGACATCGGGCCTCGACACGCCGACCAGGTAGAGTCCACCCCCGACTCCGAGCATTGCGAGCCCCTGCTCGGCGACCGCCTTGAGCCCTACGAAATCGAAGACATGATCTGCTCCTTCCGGAAGAAGATCACGGACGGCCTCGACGGGCTTTGTTTTTGTGGAATCGATGACGTCGGTGGCGCCAAATCGTCGGGCCTCGTCGAGTCGCTTCGCCTGGAGGTCGATGACGACGATCCTCGACGCGCCTGCGATGCGCGCTCCACTAACGGCATTGAGCCCAACTCCTCCGGCGCCGAAGACCACGACCGTGTCCCCGGCGCTAACGTTTGCGGTGTTTAAGACGGAACCGGCGCCGGTTACAACTCCGCAGCCGAGCAGCGCAGCTTGCGCGAACGGAAGCTCCTTGGGTACCACGGCAAGCTGGTTCTCGTGGATGAGCGCGCGTTCGGCGAAACCGCCCAGCCCGAACCCCTGGAACAAGCCAGTCCCATTGCGGCTTAGACGCGGGGCATCGGACGGTCGGCGCAGCGTCGATTCCGGATGTTTACACTGGAAGGAGCGGCCCGATAGACATCTAGCGCACGCTCCGCACGACTGCGCGAGAGAACCTACGACGTGATCTCCGACACGGAGTTGCGCGACGTCCGGACCCACTTCAGCCACTATCCCCGCAACCTCATGACCAAGCACCGCCGGGGTTGGAACGATATCGTGAGTAGCAAAAAGCAGGTCGGTGTGGCATAGCCCAGAGGCTTGCACGTTGACCAGGACTTCGCGTCCCATCGGCGCTGCAATGTCAACATCCTCGAAATCGAAGCCTCGACCCAGTGTATTAAGGACAAGTGCCTTCATTTGTGCCTCCCTTTCATGACATGCGGGCTGCTGCCAACTGACCCAACTTGCGGTCTTCATACCAAGAGGAGGCCTTTTCGCCGTTACTGGCCAACTCCACTATTGCCCGAGTGCGTGCGTCCCGAACTTCGGAAGCCGAGCAGCCGAGAAGCAGAGCACACTCGTGCTCCCGGTAGCGCTCCAGAACGCACAGTACGAAAACAAACCGCTCGAAGTCTGCAAGCCATAACACAGCGTCCATGTCGAAATGTCCGATTGGACCGCTCGACTGCTGATTGTGAGAAAAGACGGTTGGGAGCGCCGACGAATTGGAATGGCTCCGTCGCGGGTTCAGTTCACGAATTGCGTTTTTCACAATGACGCGTTTCGCCCAGGCACGTGCCCATTCCCTAAACACCCGGTTCTCTTTAGCGCAATCCTCAATGCCGGCTACAAAGCACCTTTCTCCCTTCTGGTGATCTCCCGTAAGGAGAAACGACAGCTGATAAAGGCCATTCATATCCTGGTCAAAAATCTTGAGAAACTCCTCGCGAGTCGCGTACCGCCTTTCACCGTTTCCACAGATTTGAGTGTTGGCCTGCTCAGTCATTTCCTGACCTCTCGAGAGCGGCATGAACCACATCTAGTAAGACTGCGTCGTTAAAAGGTTTGGTCAAGAACTCCACTGCGCCATCTCCCATCGCAAGAGTTCGCATCTCGGAGTCGCCATGCGCAGTGATGAAGATGATGGGTACTCGGCATCCTTCGGCCTTAAGCCTCGCTTGCAGTTCAAGGCCTGACATGCCCGGCATGCGAATGTCGGCGATCAGGCACGCGGCCTTGTGTCGGGCTTCAGATTCCAGGAATTGTTCCGCGGAACCCAAGCAGAGTGTGGACAACCCGACCGATTCGATCAGATCTTGCAGTGCCCTCTGAAGCGACTCGTCGTCGTCGACGATTGCTATGAGTCTTGATGTTTTCCGGATGCTCATTGGGCAAAGAGTAGCGCCATGACAAAGCGGGCACAATCAGGCCTTAGTCGTGCCAACTACGACTTAGGTGGTAGTCGATTCGAAGCGAAGAGCGAATGAAATAACGGACAGGCGAAAAAGCAAGCGAGGCTACTTACTAGGAGAGAGTTTGAGCTTGTCGGCCATACGGACCAATTCAGCTAACGATCCGGCCTGCATTTTTTGCATGACGTGACCTCGGTGGATTTTTACTGTGGCCTCGCTGGCCCCAATTTCATAGGCGATCTGCTTATTGAGCATTCCGCAGACTACGAGAGCCATAACCTCCCGCTCTCGAGCGGTCAATGCTTGATAACGCTCTTGCAAATCGTGGATCGCGGCCTTTTGTTCTAGCGCGGCGGAGTCACGCTGCAGGGCCTGCTGAATTGCATCCAGCAGATCCTGGTCCCTGAAGGGCTTCGTCAAAAATTCCACTGCACCCGACTTCAATGCCTTGACGGACATGGGAATATCCCCATGCGCCGTAATGAAAATAATAGGGGTTTGCACGCCGGTCTCGGCCAACCGACGCTGAAAATCTAGGCCGCTCATTTGAGGCAGTCTTACATCCAGAACTAAACAACTCGGGTCACCGGTGCGTTTCCTGGTCAGAAACTCCTCGCCAGTTGCAAAGGATTCGGCGCGCAGGCCAACGGACTCGACGAGATCCTGGATCGCCTGACGCATGCCGCGGTCGTCATCGATGATGAATACCGTGCGAACAGCTGCCGATTTCATGCATGTGCCTCAGCTTCTACGGGGACAGTGAAATGGAAGGTTGCGCCCGCTCCCTGATTGGCAGTGGCCCAGATTCGCCCTCCGTGAGACTCCACGATCGAGCGGGTAATAGCCAAACCCATGCCCGTCCCCTGTGGCTTCGTAGTATGGAACGCTTCAAACATCCGTTCGCTACTTTCCGCCGGCAACCCTATGCCTGTATCGCTGATCGAAATGACCAATTGAGCTTCGAGATCCGGTCGCGCTCTAACCGTCAATTGGCCTCCTGTGTCTTTCATGGCCTCGATCGCATTCAGGATCAGGTTCATGAACACTTGTTGAAGTTGCACCCGGTTTGCCAGGATGTTCGGCAGATCTGCTTGGAGGTCGGAATGGATGGTGATAGAGTGCCGAACCGCTTCGGCCCTGAGCAGGGTAGTCATTTCCCGAATGATGTCTTTGATGTCCACCATCTCGCGCTCAGAGGGAGTGTCTTTCTTGTAGAAGGACCGCAAACTGTCGATAACATTGGCTGCACGGTTTCCGTCCTGCTCAATTCGAGTTGCTGCCGCGCGTGCCCTCTCCAGGTCGGGCGGATCATGTGCAAGCCATCGCAAACAGGCGTTCGCGCTGGTGATCGAGGCCGCGATGGGTTGTTTGATTTCGTGCGCCAGCGCGGCGGCCATTTCTCCCATTATGTTCACGCGGTTGATATGCGCGAGATCAGCCTCTAACCGGCGCAGCCTTTCGCGTTCCTGCTCGGCCTGTTTTCGTTCGGTTATATCCATCGTGACGCCGACGTATTCACCGATTTCTCCAGAGGGATTGTGATGTCCTAAGGAACGCAGGCATCTGATGGCACCGTCGGAACGATAGATCCGATATTCGAGGTCATAATCTCTTCTTGCGTGGATTGCACCATAAAAGTTTTCCCTCAAAGCAGGCTCGTCTTCCGGGTGAGTGGCGTTGTAAAAGCGTTCGAACGGAGTGTCGCGAAAGCTGGGATCGAAGCCATACATGCGAAAGGCTTCGTCCGATAGATGAAATATTTCCCCGGTGACAAAATTGCACGCCCAGCTGCCGATATGGGTCAGGCTCTGCGCTTCCGCGAGGTATGCCTGCTCCCGCCGCAATTCCTGGGCCAGCAGTTCCTGCTCGGTCACATCTATCCCTGTCCCGACGAACCCCTTGAAAGTCAGTCCTTCCGTCACCGGTACACCCACGCAACGTAGATAACGAGTCTTTCCATCTGGCCGCACAATCCGCTTCGTAAAGTCGAATCCGCAATGGTGGGTCAACATCTTTTTAATTTCTCGTTCCATGAACTCCCGATCTTCGGGGTGTACAAGGTCCAGATAGCCTTCTGCCGTTGGCGGTTTGCCACTCGGATCCAGGCCGTGAACTTGGAACAATTCGGAAGACCAATATTCGAATCCAGCAGCGTTGCATGCCCAGCTACCCATATGAGCGAGGCGCTGCCCTTCGCTGAGATAAAGCTGGGTTCGTTGCAGGGCTTCCTCTGCCCGCTTCCGGTCGGTGATATCTTGCACCGTGCCGAACATTTGATAGGGCCGACCCGACGCGTCTCTCTTCAAATCGCCCTGGCTGTTCACCGTGCGCACTTCTCCGCCGGGACGAACGATCCGGTGTTCAGCGTCGGGACGCACTCGGCCAAGAATGGCCTCCTCCGCTATCCCGAAGACGGTCTCTCGATCTTCAGGGTGGACCATTTCGCGTATTGTCGCCAAGTCTATCGGACCTTTCTGCGGCATGAGCCCATAGATGCGGTAAGTTTCGTCAGACCAAGTTACGCGATCGGAATCGAGGTCCCATACCCAGTAGCCGACATGGGCGACGCGCTGGGCTTCTTCAAGCCTGGCTTTGCTTTCTTGCAACTCACGTGACTTGTGCGATCCGTTGGTGAGCAGCGCCGCCATCCGGTGAACCACTTCCGTGAGGCGCTTGCCTGTGCGGACTATGACGCCTCTCATTATTTCCTCCAAGCCCCCTCATGAACTGCGTCCGTTACGCACCTTCCGCTTTTGTCAATACGAAACTACTGGTTTCGTTTGTACACTCGCAATTAATGCTTGTCAAACTACAACGAAACACTTATTTTCGTAATTCAGACAGCTAACTATGAAAGCGCCCAAGAGAAAAGCCCGGTCACGCCGTGCCGGGCGGCCGAGAAGCGAAGAAGCGCGGTGCGACATTTTGGCGGCGGCTTATAACCTCCTGCGGGCGAAAGGATTTCAGACAGTTGGTTCGCACGAGATCGCAAATACTGCGGGCGTTAGCAGTGCCACGTTATATAGATGGTGGGGCTCGAAGGGAGAGATCTTGTTGGATGCGTGCTTCGAGCATATGAAACCCGTCCTCGTGGTATCCGGCAGCGGCTCAGCCTTAGCACGCCTGAGGCGATATGTGGTGTATGTGGCTGAGTTCCTCGCCTCCGACGACGGCGTCATCATGGCGCGTCTGGTCACAGGCATCCACGATGACAAGAGACTCCAACAAATGTTTTTGGAAAGATATGTGATGCCAAGGCGTCAGATGCAACGCCGCTTTGTCGGAGAGGCTATCGCGTCGGGCCAACTGAAGCGGGGAACCGATACGGAACTGCTTATTGATGCGCTCAATGGACCTTTATTCTTTCGATGGTTGCAGGGACACGCTCCGTTAGATAAGGGCTTTGCTGAACGTATCTTTGACAAAGTGATTCCAGCGTTTCAGAGAGAATAATTAGGCCGTAGGCGGCGTCGTTGCGAAGAACAGCTTTGAATTGGCACACACTGCGGACGTGATTCTTTCGTGCCTGACCAACGATGAAGCGGTTCGAAGCGTTTACATCGAGCCATCGGGAGTTCTTGCTGGTGCCCGGCCGGGAACCACTGACGATGGCCCAGGCCTGCCCCCTCCATTCGCGATGAAGTGTTGCAGCGAGGAGTGCGCGCTGACGAAGGCGCCCCCGGTTCGGGACTGGGATTGGCAATCGTTCGCGATCTTGCCCAACTGTACGAGGGGTCGATCACGTTGGACGACTCGCCCATGGGCGGTCTGCTCGCGAGCCTCCGGTTGCCCTCCCGAATGCCTAGCATAAGGACTTGCTCAACCCGAAGCGATCCGATTCGCGAAATGCATTTACAATCTTTCGGAAATCCATCTCAGTACGTGGACGAAAAGCACGGTTTTCGCAGAGGTGAATCTATTTGGCGTCCCGATTCTAGGAGATGGTTCCCGGATTGTCGGCCAACCGAAAGTTATCCAGAAACGGGCTTCGAGGAGATCAAATGCGAGGGCCAAGCTTATCAAGCCGGGTATTGAGTATCATTTTCAAATTTTCTATTTCTTTGCCATATTTTTCGCTTTGTGCCGCAAATTTTTGTTTGTTGTCCTCCGCTACTGTGATCGTCAACGAGGATAGGCCTACTGTGATTGCAAGCGCAAACATCACAATAGCCGCCATATCCAACATGGCTAATGCACCAGGTGATTCAGGTCGCGCCACTGCTAGCATCTCGGAATGGCGCAAGGTGGTCAGGATCGCTCCGATGCACATGAAAAGTAAGGTTCCAAAAATGGCACGGAATGTGTTCAAGTAAAGCGCTTTATCTGAATTCAGCATTAGATCCAAATTCTTTTTGTAGTTCTCCAATTCCTCGATCCTCTTCTTTAGTCGCGCGACCGATTTTTCGGACAGTTTGTTTTTAACGAGCCCCAGCACATTTGAGAATTCGAGACCCGCCGACAGGTAAAAGGTCCAAAATTGCCGCAGCGAGAAGAGCAAGAATACCGGCTACAACCCACTCTCTTAACATGTATTTCATTGTACTTTTCTCATCGCACGCTTTACGAACCAGTTGTCCGGAAACGGGCTTGGAGGAGATCATTGGCGATCTCCTCGAAGCCGACTTCTGGGGCGTCTCGGCGACCTTATCTTTCCAGGAGATGCCGTTGTGGAGGCGACCCCGTGCGTTCTGACCGTACAGGTCGCTCCTCTTTTCCGAACGGCGTTGTCGCAGTGCCATGTACCTGGTTCGGAACGAGGGGAGTCGGAGGCTCAAATCCTTCCACCCGACCAATCTTTTCAAGCGCTTGAATGGGACTTCTGCTTTTCCGTCTGTATTGATGGTGTAGAAATTGTAGACGGTCGTTCCTCCGAAGCCGGGGGCTCATGGACTCCGCTCGACAATCCCTTGCAGGCCTGCCCGGTAGCCGCGGCTGCAGGACAGTTCCTTCCCGTTCTTCAGGACCACTACGTACTCGCCGCTGTTAACAGGTATCAGTTCCTTGATCTTGCGGACGTTTACGATCGTCGAGCGATGGATGCGGACGAAGTGGCTCGCGTCCAGGCGTTCGGAAATCCCACCGATCGTTTCACGCAGGAGGTAGGAGTCCTTCCCGACGCTTAAGCGCACATAGTTGGCGGCAGCTTCCACCCAATCGATACTGTCCAAGTCCAGGAACACGACCCTTCCATTGACCTTAATCACCAAACGGTTATCTCGCTCCGATGCGGGAAAGGTTACTGACCTGACCTGCGACAACAGACTGAGAATGCGGTGCGTGATCTCGCTGTCGCGGGACTTGAATAATTCGGATCGGGCCCGTTCAACGGCGTGATGCAGCCGTTCCTGGTCGAACGGCTTTAGAAGGTAATCAAGAGCATTTGCCTCAAAGGCGCGAATCGCATACTGATCGTAGGCGGAAGTGAAGATGACCATCGGCATTTCCTCCGGACGGATTTCGCCGAGCACCTGGAAGCCATCCAACTCCGGCATCTGGATGTCGAGCAGCAGCATATCGGGCCGGAAATTGCGGATTGCGGATACAGTTTGCTTGCCATCCTGGCACTCAGCTACCACTTGTACCTGTGGTTCCGAATTCAGCAGGATGAGCAGCTTCTGGCGTGCCAGCCGCTCGTCATCGGCAACGACGGTCCGCACCACCGATTGCTCTTGCCTGGGCAAACCAAGAGAATCTGGAATCATTGGCTGCCTCACAGTGGGTCTAACAGTTCGATAGACGTAACATCGTGTAAATAGTTGTCTAAAACATGGACGCGGGACTCGCTACTCATCCCGAGATCATGGCGGATAGCCCCTGAAATGTATCGTCTTGTCCCCATCCTGAGTGCTCCGGTCCCAGTTAGGTCAGGCTTTGATTGCAAACAGAATTGCACTGGCCGTCGGCTTTTTCAAGATGCCGGACCTCGCCAACTCATCCACCCAGGAACACCTCCGGTGGTGCTTCAACATGGAGACAGAACTGTGAACTCCACGAGGTCGAAATTCTCACTGACACTTAACTTCTAGGATGAGGCCGAGACTGATTGCGGGGGCGCCTGGTTGTGGAGTCGGCGCTCGACATCGACAGTTCCCAACCAGACACGCTCCCGCACTTCAGCGCCGTTGCTCCCGTAGCCGGTAATGGCATGGGACGAACTGCCACATATGCGGGACGAACTACGGCTTCTGTGGGACATGAAAGTGCTGCCGTCAGCCGCCACGGTCTATGATTGATTCGGCTACCTAAGGTAGTGCATGATGAGACCCGCGTTTGGCATCCCGCGGACCAAAGAACGGCCACGTCGATGAGAGCGCTCTCGACATGAAGATCAATTGTGAAGGGTGCGGGCTCGCCTTACCAGCTGATGGCAGGGCATACGTGTGCTCTTACGAATGCACCTTCTGTCCGATCTGTTCCTCGAACATGCACAACATTTGCTCACACTGTGGAGGCGAGTTAGTGCTCCGGCCGAGGCGAGCTCTACGGGTGAAAGCGGAAGATACGACAAATATCGATGTCCCCAGGAACTTTCGCACTTCCGTAGTCTGGGCTCTAAGCTTTGCCGTGTGGACGTTTGTTGCTCTAGCCTACGCCATTACGATCTATCAGCTATATCATTCGACCGGCGGGTCTATGAGCTTCTTAAGTGTTCTAGCTCTTCAATCCAGCCAAGTTCTCACTTATGCTCCGCTTACTCCCTTCGTTTTCGCGTTCGCGAATCGCTACCAAGTGCAACGAAGCAACTGGGCAAAGCGATCGTTAGTACTTCTTGGGGGCGGCTTGGTGTTTACCGTGGCACAGGTGGCCCTTAGGGGACTGACTCCATATGCGTTTTGGGATCCTCGAGTCAGGCACTGGGTCTCTGCCATTTGGGATTCTCAAGCCCACGGATTTCGCATACATTGGTATATGTATAGGAGTCTATTCCTTTCTAACGTCGTTGATGACGTCGTCGCCACTTACTTACCGATCGTACTGATCGCACACGTGGCATCTTACTATCTAGGATTCCGCGAGCGGGAGTTGCGAACCTCGCAACTTCAGGCACAACTGGAGAAAGCGCGCCTCCAAGCGCTAAAGAGCCAGCTACAGCCGCATTTTCTCTTTAATACGTTGAACTCCATTTCTGCGCTAATGCTGACGAACGTCGAAGCGGCCGATCGAATGATCACGCGTCTTGGCGACTTGCTCAGGATCAGTCTTGAAACCGCCGGCACCCAAATGACAACACTGAGCCGCGAGCTGGAGTTCGTAAATTGTTATATCGAGATCGAGAAGGTCCGGTTTGAAGAGAGGCTCAAGGTGAGTGTCGAAGTCGCTTCAGAAACTCTTGACGCAAGCGTCCCGCACTTGCTGTTGCAGCCTTTAGTGGACAATGCGATCAAGCACGGAATTTCAAGGTTAGCGGCTGGAGGCGCGATTCGAATCGCAGCCGCTAAGTTCGATGGTGACCTTCATCTGGAAGTGAGGGACAATGGGCCTGGATTGTGTGAGTCAAGCCACTACTCATCAGGAGGCGTGGGACTTAGAAACATACGGGAGCGGCTTGAAACGATCTATGGCCAAAACCAGAGCGTGGAGTTACTAGCCCTGCCGGAAGGCGGAGCGCTCGCTCGGGTTAGTATTCCTTTTCACACGGGATTGGAAGTGAGCACGGACCTCTGACTCTCATCTCACGGCCTCCCAGCTTGGGGGACCAAGTCAATGTAATCACCAGGTTCAGTCGTTCCGCTTTCTCATTGCTGTAGCGGCTGGAGCGTTCGTAGACGATCTTATTTGAGTCCAGAACAAGTGCTAACGACAACCCGTCATCAGCGTCTCGTCTTAACCTGATAGTCTCGGTGAATCAGATATAGCGCAAGTTATTTGTCAGGAGACCAATTGTGAAATGGACGGTGATGTTTGTGGCACTGTTCTTGATGTCTTTCCGAATGCTAGCGCAGTCTCAGGCATCCGCTGATGGCGTGCAAGGAAAGCCGTTGCACGACCGCGAATTCTGGCGAGCCATCGCAAAAAACCGGTATGCGGTCCCGGACGGGCAGCCAGTATTCCCCTTGCTGCGTGAATTAAGTGGATACCTCGGTTCGCGGGATCCCGAACTTCGCGACGACCTCGCGTACTCCATTACAACCATCTGGATCAAGCATCAAAAGCAAATTTCGACCGACGAACTATACTCGCTGCTCGATGACTGGCAGGCCAACTTGTGGACCGGGATTGGTGAAACTGGGAATGATGGCGTCCTCAAACGTTCGTTTTCAGCCCTGTCTTTGGTAGCGCTGGCGGAGCGGGACCTGAAGATGCCGTTTCTCGGCGAAGAGAGGTATCGTACATTCCTGGCGAATGCGCTCGCCTATCTTAGGGATGAACGCGATCTGCGCGGATTTGATTCAAGGCTGGGGTGGATTCATGCGACCGCGCATACCGCCGATCTGCTGGCGGCATTGGCCGCTAATCCCTTGCTAAAGAATGAAGATCAGGGACATTTGCTGGATGCGATCGCGCGCCGTCTATCTTCCGCCCATGAGATTTTCACGTACGGAGAACAGGACCGGCTATCGGCGCTCGCGGCAACGATCGTAGTGCGAAAAGATTTTGATGCGCCAGCATTTCACAGCTGGCTCAGTGCGCTGGACGCCGCCGACCAAAAAGTTTGGAAAGATACTCCGCCGCGTCTCGAATTGCTGCAAACCTTCGAGAATGACACCTACATGCTGCGGGGACTCGCGGCATACCTTAGCGCCAATGCATCGGATCCCGCGGGGATGGAGGCGCAGAAGGCGATATTGAAAGTGCTTCAGAAACGGTAGCGTTTTTCAACACGTCCGCCTAAGAGCTGACGGCTGAGCGCGCGACGTCTACGCGCGGCCCTTTTTCGCCGCGGTGACGACTTTCACCTTCACCGCCTCCCACTCCGTTGCGCCTCGAACACCTGTGAGTCAGAAGCGAACGCGAACCCCTACTTCGATCTGCCGGTTGCCTCCTGGTTCCTCCTGCGCCGAGCCACCACTCAGCTCACCGAAACCACCAGCGGAGAAGCCGGGGGTTAACCCGATTCCGAAAAAGCCGTCCGGATCCAGAAACTGATTATGGTTGAAAATGTTAGCGAAGACTCCTTGCAATTCCAGGCTAACGCTCTCCGCCACTTTAATATTCTTCCTGATGCTTAGGTCGACGTTCCAGTAGGGCAGGCCGGGGATACAGCCAAAGCCGCAGTCCCTAGTATCTAATCCCAGAATCGGGTTGCGGAAATTGTTAACCGCGCTCGGCCCGGCCGCGAACATATTGGGGAAATTCCCTGCTTGGGAGTAGGCGTGACCGCTTTTGATGGGTGCAATCTCTACGGCGTTTTCATTGCCAAAATAGCTGCTGTTATCCCCGGCGCCGAACTCCTGGCCATCTCCGGTGCTCGTGAAAATCTCGACTGGCGCACCGCTGCCGGCTGAGAAAACAGACGAGAGCGTCCATCCGCCCAGTGCCCGTCCCACAAGTCCTGACTGCCCCTTAAAGAACGGCGGCTGGTACACGAAGAAGAAGTTGTATACGAACTTGCGATTATAGGTCTGATACCCGTACTGCCTCTGCAAATCGAAGGGATCGTCCGGAGTAAATGAGCTGGTCGCTTGGACTTCCGCTCCAGTCCCCAACGCCTTGGAATAAGTGAAGTTGGATTGCATCGTCAATCCCCTCCAGTCGGCCATTTTGAGTGAAACGAAACCACCATTGTAGTTTCCGTAGCCATAACTGCCATTAACAGCGGGCCCCGACGTCATCTGGGGCGAAGTGGCTCCTATGGCTGCGTTGGTGTTGTTCATCATGTTCGTCCCGAAGTTGAATCCGGCACCACCGCAGCCGGAGCACCCGGCACCACCATCCAGATCACTCCACATAGACCAGACCTGCGCCGTAGTCAAATTTGGAGTTTCATTCGCCACGACGGCTGCTGTGCAACTCGTCGCTCCATTGCAGTAGGCCGACTTCATAGCACTCTCGAAGAACGGCTGCGGCGTAACTACGGACGGGGTGGGGTGACCATTGCCATCGCCATTGCAGCCTCCACCAGCGAGTCCGGCAATGCCGCCGCACAACTGCAATACGACATTCTTGTAGGCCTGGTCGAACCTCTGGCCGCCCTGCGTCATCATGTAAGGCACGGCGTTAAGGTTGATGGGCTGGTACTCGTTGGTGATCCTGCGCCCAATATAGCCAATCTCCAATATAACTTTGCGGGACAGCTGACGCTGAATCGTGAGGTTGAACGAATCAACCTGGTTGGGTCGGAAGTTCGGATCCAGGACCGAGGCGGTGGCGGATGAAATGCCATTGACCCCGGGGAAGTACGGTTGGGGCAGCGTCGGCGAGGCTTGCTGGAGCGGGGCAGTCAGGCCATCCACTCCGATGCGGAAGGCACTGGCAGCCGTGGTAGAGCCAGTCGCGCCGCAGGTACCGTTCATGAGGCCGGTGCGGCACTCCACGGGTTGGAGGAGACCAGGTCCGAGCAACGGCACCAGCACCAAATCAACACCGTTCAAGCGGCCGAAGATGCGGCCATAACCGCCGCGAACAACCGTGTCTTCATGCCCGAAGATCTTGCCAGCAAAGGAATTAGCGTCGAAGTGAGGGCTCCAAGCCGCGGCGATCCGCGGGCTGAATGAGCCGTAAAACGGGTTATAGGGATACTTCAGTCCATTACTGGTGTTACCCACCAGGGCAAAGCCGATCTCCGGATTGTAGTTTATGCCCTGCAGAGCAGCACGCTTCCGAGCGGACAGGTAGGCTGCACCCGAAATTGGCTGGTCTGCTGAGTCCACCATTTCCACCTGCTTGCCAGCCTCTTCAACGGGCGGCATCTCGAGCGTCCAGCCGAGCCCGTAAGTCAGAGTGAAGGTCGGCTTCATGTGCCAGGTATCGCTGAAATAGACGTTGTAGAAAGGGATGGTGCTCTTGTCGAACGCTGGAGAGCCAAGAGGATTCAAGGCCAGATTTGGGCCCGAGCGGGTATAGGCGACCTGGGAAATGGAAACGATGCCGAGTGCTGCCGCGCTAAGCGAGCTGCAATTGCTAATAGTGACGCCCGCTTGCGAGCAAAGTGGTAGGTCCGCCGTGAGTCCCGATCCGCTGGTTCCGTTGCCAAGCACGTAGACGGGCTGGTTGTTGATACCTCCGCCGTTGTCGGTGCGTTGATGGTAATCCCAATTATGTTCGTAGATACCGCCAAACGTGAACAGGTGGTTGCCTTTCAACAGTGAAATATCGTCACGAAACATCTGATCGTGTCCGTCCCAGAAACGGTTGCGGGTTTGCTGCGTGTTCACGTTGTAAGGACCGAGATCCTGAGTTTGGCCGAGACTCTGGCCGCTAAAGATTTCGAGCGCTCCGCCGAGCCCGGATGTCTGCGGGGTATCTCCTGTCCGCTTCCATTGCCAGTAATTACGCAGGAAGCTGTAGTGGACATCGTTGGTAATGTTGCTGCTGATGTTCGTGGTCAGCCCCGCCGTCCACAAGAATGCTTGCTGCGGAAGATTGGACTGAGCAGCTGGGGTGCCGAGCTTGTCGCCGGAAAAGAAACCGCCGACATCAACCTGAGCATCCGCCGCCGCTTGCAGCTTGAACCAACGATAAGTGGACATAAAGTGCCACTTGGAGGAAAAATCGTGGTCCACGCGCCCAACTGCGAACTTGCTGGTGGTTGGCTGTGCAAGATTGGCCGAGAATCCTTGAATGTTCGAATTGGTTCCAATAGCAGGGTGGTCGCACAGGCTCTGAGTGCAGTTCGCATTTGATTGCGGTTCATACTTATTCCATATCTGCTGAACCAGAGGATTAACTCCAACCCCCCGCGGGTCGAGGGAAGTCCCCGGGTAAGTGATGCCATTGTAGGTCACGGGAGTCGGGTTCAGGTTGTAAAGGGCGCCAGTCGCGTCGTCCGTCAATAGTCCCAGCCGTAAAGTCGGCGACGGGAGGTTTCTAACGATTGTCTCGGAGTTGGGGAAACTGAAACCCTCATAATTGAAAAAGAAATAGGTCTTGCCGCCAAGAAGCGCCTTCGGAATAACCGGGCCGCCAATCGCTCCGCCATAACGGCTGTAATGAAAGCTGGGAACCGGCGTAATTGGGACATTGTGATTGTTTTGCCAGGAATTGGACGACCAGTTGTTATCTTTATAATATTCGTAGCCTGTGCCATGCCAGGCATCGGTCCCGCGCTTGGTGACTACCTTCACCTCGGAACCGGCAGAACTATTGAAATCGGCGGTCTGGCCGGCAGTACTAACCTTGAACTCCTCGACGCTGTCCTGCGGAGTGGGCAATACTCCAGTCGCACCACCGACTCCCGTCCCACCTTCCGAAGGTCCCACGCTATTTTGGTTGGCAACACCCCCGGTCGGGTCGCCGGCGAAGCTTTTCGTGTAAACGTTCATGCTGCCGTCCATGTCGTTGGTATTGTTGCCGCCGTCGAGCGTGAAGTAGCTCTGGTCCACGACCGCTCCCGCAACGGAGCCATCGGGGCTCACGCCTGGCTGAAACACGATGAACGTGCTGACATCGCGGCCAAGGCTAGGCAGGCTGTCGATGGTGAGATTCGTGATGGTGTTGCCGACGGTCGCATTCATGGTTTGCAGTTCGTTGCCAGCAGCAGTCACCTCCACGACCACATTCGCGCCACCCACATGCAGGGATAAATTGATCGTGACACTGGCTCCGACCTTTACCTCCTCGCTCTCGGTCTTTGTGGTTTCGAACCCCGGCTTCGTTACTTCGATAGTGTAGGTGCCCGGGTTAACGTCGACGTAGGCGTACCGCCCGGCGGCATTGGTGGTGGTGGTTCGCGCACTATGGGTCGCGGTATCGGTCACCGTCACCGTGGCTCCTGCCACCACCGCTCCCGTCTGGTCAGTGACTGAGCCAGCTACAGTACCGCTTGACGTTGATTGCGCCCGCGCGGGCAAAACACTCCCCGCACAAACCACCAACAGGAGAACCAAAGCCAACTTCATGCTGCGCGTCTGCATAGCTTCCTCCTCACCGAAGATTGACATGCATTTTTTTGACATTGAAATCGACAGCGGTTGGAACTTGCGGGCAACATCCGAGATGCCACTGTTCGGATGAACCACGTGGTCTGGGACAAGTGACCTCGTTTCTGTGACCAGTGGTCATCTGCTGGCGTTCTGTTCCTGTTTTGCTGCTAGTGCTCCACAGGGTTCTGATAACGAATTCTGTTTTTTCCTACAAGAAGTTGTAGACAAAGGATTCCGAGATACCAACTTCAATAGCCAGAGGAAGGGGGCGGGCTGATGGACCGGCGATCTCCACCATCGTCAACGCGCGCAAGATCTAGGAATTGATTCCAGTGAATAGCGGCGAATACATTTATAGTGTTGAAAAACGGCAAGGAACTTTCCCGCAGCCGGAGTTATCGAGCCGCACTCGAAAGCATGATCGCGAAACACTCCTGGCCGCGAAAGGTCACATTGAATCGTTCCGAATCGCCTTGGAGGATGAGCCTTCGAGGACTACGACTCGAGCTCGCGTTTTCCTCGCCCCTTTTTAACTCGTTTCGGGCACCGAACTGTTCTGATTCGGACCGGAATGGGTTTCAGCCGACCATTGCCACGCACGTCTCCCTTCCTCAGAGACTAAGGCTTGCGCCTCGCCGTATTCCGCAAGGCGGCCCAACACAGTATTGACCGTCGCCAAAGGATCCTGATGTTTAGCGAGCACCTCAGGTCTAGTCTTCTGGATCGCATCCCGCACTTCTCGGGCGCTTACAGGCCCACCGGCCTCCATCAGCACCCTTCGGCAAGAATCGGTGACACCGGCGCCTCGACGATACGCTTTACGCCCCAGAAGTTTTAAATCATCATCGCTAAGTATTTCCTCTCCGAAAAGCTTGATCAACCCGACAATGGTCTGATTCACCGTCCCAATCCGTCGTGTGATTGCGGCCCGCTGTCGCAACAGCTCAGAGAGTTCTTCGTGCGCGCTTTGGATCACCTTTTCCACATGGAGCTTCATATCGTGGCCAGGATCACCAGTAGGTTTGTCGACGATGGAGTCGGGATTCATAGGACTTCTCGAGCATTTGCTATACGGCGAACATGCTTCAGCAACTTTCCGTCAGTCAGGGAAAGGAGCCTGTGCTAGAAGATCGCAGAAATTGTGCGGATGAAAGTCCTGCACATAGCGTTCCCCAATGTCACGCATAAAACTGCGAGAGGCACTTCGCGGGTGCTTGCGCACGACCTCTCCGCAGGTCTGGACAAAAGCGGCCTTGAAACCCCGCCGAGGGAATGCCTTTAAGATTTCGGCGACGTCGGTCTTTTTGATACGGGAAAAATCCGGTCCCAGGACATCGGCACCAGCTCCTTCGCCGACCAATGCAATCTCGGGCTGCTTGAATTGCCCGATAGCGGACGCATGCATGGCAATTCCGTCCCAAACTGTTTCCGTTCCTTCGCTCGTATAAGCATTCTCTTCGAGGAAGTGCTTCGCGGCGTCGGCCCCCTGAATTTCGAAAGGCAAGTCTCCCTGAAAGCGCTCCGTCAGACCCAAGTCGTGCAGGATGCACGCGAGAAAAAGAAGTTCTTCGTCAAAATGCTGTCCCAGGGCGCGCCCGGCGAGGGATCCCAAGAGGAAGGTGCGGATGGCATGGTTGAACAAGTAGGAAGCGTAGACGGACTGCGCCAGTCCAATAGCATTGCGCGCGATCTTCGAGTCTACTAGTCGTACGCCCGCAACCACGGCTGGCAATGGGGTCGCTTCGGCTCGTGCTTCCGAAGCACTTCGATTGCAGCGCACACGAAACGCCGCCGGCAATTCATCGGCAAGAGCAACCCTCCGCACAGTGAGGACTCCGAGTCCATTTACAAACTGGCGTCTGTTCACTTCCTATTTCCTCCGTCTGTGTTTGATACAGGCCCCAACAGGAGGCGTCCAAACACGAGTGGTCGAATGTCAGCTTAGTTCAGCGAATCGCGCTCCATCAACGAAGTAGGATGAATACACTTATCTTGAGGATCAGAACACTCGCCTGCGATTCGGCGCAAAGGAGCCAGAACCACGGACTGAACGGAAGGGGAGATCCTTGTCTCCCCTTCACCGTTCAACCGGTATCAGTTTCAGAACGTAAATTTCGCCACCAAAGCAATGGAGCGGGCGTTGCTGGCGAATACCGACTGCGGAACATTGAAGTTAGCTTTCCCGGGAGTAATGTAAGACTTGTACGAAGTCCCGACGGAGGGGAAGCCGCTTATAGCATTCACTCCCAGACCATAGCCCGGAGTGCTGCCCGGAGTGTATTGGGGATGATTAACGATGTTCGCGAACTGCGTCCAAATCTATATGACGTTCTTTCGCCGAATTTGAGGTCCTTGTAGATGGCGAGATCGAGGTTGTTTGTTCCTGGAAGCTTGCAATGTATTGCGGCCCAGGTTCGAGAGTTTGGTTCGTAATCCGTGAACAAACACACAACAAAGACACCTGGTCGAAATCACGGTACACGAAAGATCGGTCGGCAAATCAGTGTGCAATTCCATTAGGAAGATTGTTGTCCATGTTAGATACTTCCGCGATGCCGCTCGATTTCAGACATCACCGCTCGATATTCGCCATCCGAGTGCAAGCTTTCGACAGCTTTGCGCAGAGCTGCATTGACGCCCGGATCATTGGAATACCGGTTAGCCGCGTTCAGCAGCACACGCGCCTTATCCCCCTCCGAGGAAATTCCGGTTGCCGATTGAATTGCCCCAATCGCCATCGCGCTCGAAGTCCCCGGCTTGTCGAGCACCGCGGTCAGAACGCGGGATCGATCTCCATCTGAATGGATGCTGTCCGCAGCAGCTAAAGAAAGCATCGCGAACCGCGTCAATATTCGCCGCAGTGAGATCCACCAGGACACGCGCTTTATCCCCGTCCGACGAAATTCGTTGCGCTGAATTCGCGATTCCTCCAAGCGTCTCTGTCCCAATTCCCTGCCGGTGGATGAGTGTTACCAGCACCTGCTGGTGGTCGCCATCGCTCGAAATCGAATTCGCCGCATCAAAGAATGCCTTTCGCACGGGCTGGTCATCTCTATAACTGGAAACCGCCTCTTTAAGCACCCGAGCCTTGTCGCCGTCCGAGGAGATCTTTTCAGCCGAGCGCAGGACGCGAGTTAGTGTGTCGCTATCGTCGCCGTGTACTTGCAGCAATTTCGAGAGAACGCGCGCGTGATCCCCATCCGACGAAATCGAATTCACCGCCTCGAAGTACACCATGTGAAGTTCATCACTCGCACGATAGGGATCCGCAATCTCGACCAGCACCTTCGCCTTGTCACCGTCGGAGGAAATATGTCCTGCGGCCCGAGCCGCGCGTACAAGGGACTCAGTGTTTCCCGCATCCTTCTTAACAATGTCGGAAAGCACCCTTCGTTTGTCGCCATCGGAACTAATGCTCTCGGCTGCGTCAAAAAGGTACGGACGAAGGTCACCAGTGAAATACTTCTCATCCACAGTAATCAGCACCTGCGACTTATCGCCATCCGACGATATTCCCCGAATCAACTTGGAGGAGTCTTTGAGCTGCTCCGTATTCAGAGTCGCCTGGGAGAAGAGCTGTTCCAGATAAATCCGCTTCGATCCATCGCTGTGGATCAATCCAATCTCGGCGATCACAGCCGGCGGACCCCCTTGCCGGAGTATTCGCGTGACGCGGGGTCCTGCCCCAATCCCAGTGTCGCGAATCACCTGCGGGAGCAAGCGTCCCAGCCATGCACGCCCTTCGTCGTCCAAAGGTTTCGAAGTCCGGCCCACCGAGTAGGTCTTTGTAAGATTTCCAGTGGCATCCGCTCTCACGTCATACCCGCGTCCGGAAAGCCAACCCCCTTCTTCGAGAGTGAAACGTCCATTGGGGGACAATGACTTAACGTCGTGATCGTCGTCAGTGAATTCGATTACGCCGTCAATCTTCACTTTCAGTGACGTCCACCCGTTCTGGGTCCTAAATTCCATATGAGTCTCGCCACTCTGCTGCGAGACTGCGGGCGCCAGGGGTGCTAGCGGCGCCATAGCCGTTAGCGGAGCGCTGGGCGCGAGAGGCGCTGGTGGTGCGAGCGGCGAAGTGGCGAGCCTGCGCTGCCGGCGATGCCGACGCTGTAAGCACCGCGATCGGGGTTAGCGATGCGTGGGCCGCCAAAGGTGCGCCAGAAGTCAGCGCCGCAATTGGCGCTATCGGCGCCTGCAGTGAGTTCGGAGCTTTTGGCGCTTTTGGTGCGGTAAGCTCCTGTCGGCTGTTTTCGTTTGCCGGATTCTGCGCGAACGCGATCATTTGCGGAGCCTGCGCACCCAAGTAGATCAATCCGGCGACCGCGGCAACCGCCCCTACCAGTGGACCAAAGACAAGCTTCGGGGTTGCGTTCCGGGTTCTGTCCAGCATGTGATGAACGCGCCGGAGGAGCTGTGACCGGCTTCCCGCCGCGCCTGCGGCCAAGATGCCCGCGGGCCCAAATTGCGAGAGTTCTGCCACTTTCGTTAGCGAAGCCGCATATGGCTTCGCGGTTCCCGTTGCTGCGATCACCCAGTCATCGCATGCCATCTCACGCTCAAGTGACATCCGGTGGCCGAGCCAGTAGACCGCCGGCTGAATCGGTAGCACTGATTCAATGAATCTCTGTGCCAGGTTGGTCCAATCATCTCGGCGGTACAGGTGGGCAAGTTCGTGCATCACGATGTGGTCGAGTTCCGCGTCCGAAAGCGTGTCGAGAAATGCCCAAGGGATCAGGATCGCCGGATCGAAGAATCCGAGCGACACAGGGCCCGCGATCTGGCTCGAAATGAGCAATCGCGTTTGCCGCCGAACGCCGTTGATTGCACACAGACGGCTCAAGCGCAACTCCCAGCGGTCCGGAGCCGGCGTCGCGCCTGATTTCAACCTTCGCAGCTCCCGGTATCCAGCTGCCAGCCTCGCCAGCATCACTAGCGACAGGAGAGCCCATAGAATCTCGATCGCGGCAAGAACGTTTCCAGAGCGAATGCGAATCAGTGGATGCTCAACCGCCTCCATTACAGGCGATGAAGTCCGGAAGGCCGCGTTTCGCAGCGCGGATTCGAAACCTCGTGATTTGAAACCGGGTGATTCGAAACCTGGTGATTCCAAACCTGGGCGAGATGCGGATTCACGGTTTGACTCAGGAATTGTTGCGGGATGTAACTCGGGGTTCGCGGCCGCCTTCAATTTCGAGTACCGATTCTTAACAGGAGCGAAAGTCGAGGCCACAGGCGTGTTCGTTGTTGTAATCGGAAGCGAATCCGGTTGAGCCCCTGTAGTAGTGGGAACTCTGGGCGACACCAGCCCGGTTGGCAGCGCCGCGACAGCGAGCAAGGTTAGCCATAGAACCGTGAAGCGGGTCGTCGAGTTCAATCGCGGAAGCAGTTTCAGAAGCACCCACATCGCTGCCGCTAGAATTGTGCCCTGACAGATTCCGTTCAGAAGAGTTGTCATGGCGAAATTGATATGTGTCATTTCTGCTCTCCTTGCTCACTCTCCGCGATCATCCTCTTGATGCGCCGCAATTCGGCTCGGCCTATGGTTTCTTCCTTCAGCAGATTCACGACTAGCAGTTCGCGCGAGCCGCCGAAGAAGCGGTTCACCAGATGACCCAGTGCGGTACGGCTGGCTTCTTCCTGCGCGATCACGGGCTCATAGATGAAGGCGCGTCCTTTCTTCGTGTGCCGCAGGTAGCCCTTGGCCTCGAGAATACGCAGCGTGGTCAGCACGGTGCTGTACGCAAGCGGCGGATTGGCCGGCAAGGATTCCACTACGTCACCCACCGTCGCTCGCCCTTCCTTCCACACAACGTTCATCAGCCGTAGTTCGCCTTCCGTTAAGTTCGGTGATTTTTTCCGCGCCAACGCTACCTCCTGAGGACGAACAATTAAGTAATTAATAGTTACAGATTTATATTGCACACAATCTCCCATTGTCAACTATTAAATTAATACTTAGAGCTTGGGTCTTGGCAATTCCGCACGCGCCCAAGAGCGTTCTCCCGTTACTCCTTGATCTGCGTGCGTTCTGTCCGGGAAAGACTCTCTATGAACTCTGAGGTTCCAGTAAGCGGGAACCTCGGCGAGCTTTGCGGGCTTCCTCCGGTTCGATCCCGTGACCAACGAGCCCCGGAGCGATTGTCCGACGCTATCCAGAAACGGGCTTCGCGGAGATCCGAACGACACTCAACAACAGCGCACCTCTCCCAAGGGGTTTCTTGCCCCATAATAATTTTGGGGTTCACATTACTCTGGCGCGAGAGTTGTGAACAGCCTCAGGAAGAGTTCCGTCATCCGCGAAGCGGCCCGGACTTCGAGCGCGAGTTCGAATCCAGAAGAACGCCTTGTTGATCGCCCGCCAAGGGATAGTAGGTTAAAGCTCGTTACAAGTGCTCTAATATCGTCTCGGAGACTCCGCTCTGTAGAGGCACTGCCCCGAAGTGCTACTCCGTGCTAATCTAAGCGACACGTTTCGCGGGAGCGACCAGCGTCCCTGCAGCAATGCAGTATCACGCGCGCTCTCAAAATATCTCTGGGGATCGAATGTCGCGCCGTTTTCTGCTGTGTGCCGTGCTGCCACTATCTCTCTTCGCGAGCGCGCTTTCAATTCTGCATAGTGCGCAAACGGTTGCGCCCCCGGAGGTTCCTTTCCCTCGCAACGACATCGGCCTCGCCACGCTCGATGCGCGCAAGCAAGCGCAACTTGCGTCCCTCAATCAGTTCAAGGTCTTTTACCAGTTCCACTTCACAGACCAACTCAGGCAGAGCGGCATTACTTTCCGCAACCATATGACCGCGTACTCTGGCACCCAATATATGCCCGTGCATTACGATCACGGCACCGGCCTGGCCGTCGCCGATGTCGACGGCGACGGCCTCTACGACATTTACTTCGTGAGCCAACTCGGCGGCAACGAATTGTGGCGCAACCTGGGCAACGGCAAATTCGAGAACATCACCAAGCAAGCTGGCGTGGGGCTGAAAGACCGTGTCAGTGTGTCAGCGGCCTTCGGGGACGTGGACAACACTGGTCACGAGGATCTGTATGTCACCACCGTCAAGCAAGGTAATGTCCTGTTCCAGAACGACGGCCATGGTCATTTCAAGGACATCACGCACGAAGCCGGCCTTGACCTCATCTCGCACTCCTCCGGCGCCTTTTTCTTCGACTATGATAATGACGGCCTGCCCGATCTCGTTGTCTGCAACGTCGGCGTCTACACCACCAACGAAAAGGACTCCGAGGGCGTCTTTGTGGGCTTAAAAGATGCGTTCGGAGGGCACCTGCGTCCGGAGCGCTTCGAGCATCCCGTGCTCTATAAGAACCTTGGCCACTACAAATTCAAAGATGTCACCGCGGAAGTTGGTTTGAATCCAAAAGGCTGGTGCGGCGATGCCACCTTCGCCGACCTGAAAGGCGACGGTTTTCCTGGGATTTATTTTCTGAACATGCAGGGCGCCAATCAATACTTCGAGAATCAAGGCGGCAAAAAGTTCGTCGAAAAAACTGCGGACTACTTTCCTCGCACTCCCTGGGGCGCCATGGGAGTGAAGTTCTTCGATTACGATAACGATGGCCGCATGGACCTGCTCGTCACCGACATGCACTCGGACATGATGGAAGAACACGGCCCCAACCAGGAGAAAAACAAAACCTCCTCTCATCCCCCGGCCGAGTTGCTTGGCGGCCCAGTTGATAAATTCATTTTCGGCAACGCGCTCTATCACAACCTCGGCAGCGGTAAATTCGAGGAAGTTTCGGACAAAATGGGCGTCGAGCAACTCTGGCCCTGGGGCGTCAGCGTTGGCGATCTGAATGCTGATGGTTACGAGGACCTGTTCATCGCCTCAGGCATGAATTTTCCTTTCCGCTACGGCATCAATTCCTTGCTTCTGAACAATCGCGGCGAAAAATTTCTGGATTCTGAATTCCTATTGGGTATCGAGCCCCGCCAGGCGCCGTACACCCCGTGGTTCGTCATGGATTGCACCAACCACGCTGTTCTTGCCCCGCTCGGCCAGGCCGTTTGTGGAGAGCACACCGAGAAAGTCATGGTAACCGCGCCGAAGGCCAGTCGTTCCTCGGCAATGTTCGATCTCGATAATGACGGCGACCTTGACATCGTCACCAACGACTTCAACTCCGAACCCATGGTGCTGATCAGCGACCTTGCGCAACAAAGGAAAATTCACTGGCTGAAGGTTGTGCTTGTAGGTACAAAATCCAACCGCAACGGTCTGGGCACCACCATTCGTGTACACGCCAATGGGCAGACCTATACGCGCTACAACGACGGCAAGTCCGGCTACCTCTCTCAAAGCGTTCTGCCGCTTTATCTCGGCTTGGGCGACGCGGAAAAGATCGACCAGATCGAGGTGAACTGGCCCTCCGGGCGCAAGCAGGTTCTCACCAAGGATCTGCCCGAAAACCAGACCCTGACGATCACCGAGCCTTTGCAATAAATCAAGGGCTCATTTTCGGGGAGACCGGCGGTCTGAGTCAGAAGGTGCATGGATCGTCATCCCCTTCCATGATGTAGGGCTGTCTGGATAGCACTTGCTGACCGGGTCCTCAACGTTCAATTTGCTGGCGTCGGCTAACTCCAGAATTGCAGCTGCTGTGAATTGCTTGCTCAACGATGCAATCTCGAATTTCGTCTCGGCGAAAATGGGGACTTGCCATCTTCGACTGCCGTGCCGTAGCACGCTCAGGGTCACGTCAAACCCGGCCAATGGAAAGTGGCCTGGGACTAGGTTGTTTTACTCCGCCGCCTCCTGTCGCGGCAAGTCTGTTTTAGTGCGCCAACTTCGTGGACCACATTTGAGTACATGGCCATGATGAAGGAGGCAGTCGAGCTGGGCATTCCTAACCCCATTCAGTGCCAACCAGATCGAGGCAAGCGCGAAACCAGCGACGATGACCCGTCTCTTCGTCCTTCCAACGGGATTTTGAGCGTTATGGGGATGTTAGGACAGACTACCGCAGTCGGTTTCTGACGAGAATGTCTAGGAGATTACGATGCGGGACAACCCCGTCGACCTAGCCACCGGGGCTAATGAAGGAATCGATCTTCAAATCGCGAAGGATCACGCGGCGATCGGTAAAGCCGAAAGCATACCGGTCAGCGAAGCCGTTTTTCCGCAGCCCGCTGGCGAAAGCGGCGGATGAATAGCGTGTGACACTCGGAGCGATAGAAGCCCGCACCGTAAATGGTCGCTTTTCCTTTTGTCGAGTAGATCACTTGGCGGATACGCAGAACGGGGGCTCCGGGCGTGACGGCCAGCAGTTCGGCAACGTCGTCTTCCGCCTGGGTCGCGTCAACTTCCTCGTCAGCGTATGCAAGTTCCACGCCATAGGTGTGCTGCAGCGTCGAAAATAAAGAGACCCGCCCCAAGGGTGCATTTACCAACTCTTGAAATTCACTGGCCGGCAGATAGCAGGTTTCCAGGGCAAAAGGGGCATTCCCAGTCTCGCGAAGCCGTTCGATTTTGACCAACGAGCTGATCGATGGCAAGCCAAGCCTGCCAGCCACTTCTGCTTCATGGTGAACGATGTGGGCTGACAATACGCGTGACTGCGGGCTAAGACCACGGCTGGACATATGCTCGGTGTAGCTCATTAGCTTGTTGAAATGTATTTTAGGGGACGCGACAAATGTACCTGCTCCTTGTCGCCTTTCCACAATGCCAGCCCTCTCCAGCGCCGTGAGTGCATGGCGCGCAGTCATCAGGCTGACGTTGTGAGCCCTGGCTAGTTCACGCTCAGAGGCAACCAGATGTCCAGGCTTCAGCTCGCCGGAATCGATGCGCTTGCGAATAGCACTCTGGATTTGTTTGTAGACAGGCATACTGCCGCGATGATTGCGTGACATAATTTTAGCGACAGTCACTTCCTCCCCCCAAAAAACCTTCCGCATCGCCCGCTTTGCGAGAGCTTGGGCAAAGCGAATCCGAAGAGTGCGAAATCTCTGCCTTATACCACGAGCAAAAGTTGATGTCGAGAACCGGACCACGCTGTAGTTTTAGTCCCTAACTATTTCAGCTGATGACCGGGCGTCTCGTGTTTGATTGGGACAGTTCCACTTCAGTCAAAAAGGAACTGCCGCTGACGACAGGTTTTACATTAACCACAAAGAGACACCGGGCGGTGCTCTATAGCACTGCAGGCATGCTTTCCCGTCCATTTTTCTCGGGTGTATAAGTGAGTTTGGGTACTCCCACGCGCTCGTGAGTGATACTGCGAGAAGGGGGACAGATGAGAAAGCTCCTTGCGTTGGCAATATGCATTGTGGGAATGTTGGCTTTTACTTCGGCCCCGATTGCAGGGCAACACCCCACGCCATCACCTCCGCAGCCACGCCAGTCCCCAAATGCCCCTACAAATCAAAATGTCCCAGGAGGTTTGGAGGGGGTGCCAACCTCAGTTGAAACCAGAAAAGTACCGATAAACGAGCAAAACGAGCGGGAGCTCCGAGCCAACGTACAGCGACTGTACATGATGGTCAGCGAACTGAAAGACGAAGTGAACAAGACCAACGCAAATACGGTTCTCAGCGTGTCCCTATTGAAACGCGCGCAGGAAATCGAAAAACTTGCCAAGCAGATCAAGAACCAGGCCAAGCAGTAGGGGCAGACAGTGTTAATCGCTCTGAACTCGTCTCTCATTTCCCCGATGGCGAAGCACTGGCTTGACGATTGGCGAGGACACCAGGTGGCAAAAGTTTGATCGTGCCGATAATGCCGTGGCCTTCAAGGATGGTGTAAATGGCGTCTGCGGGCAGACCTTTTAAGACCTCCACGGAACCGCTTGGCCAGCGGATTTCTACCTTATCGATCACGGAATCTCCGGCAAGGCCAAAATGCAAGCGTGAATCGCTCGTCGAGAGATAGCTCGATCCTGCCTTGATTTCTTCCATCTGCGAGCGGGAGGCAGATGTGAGCGTAATGCGGGCGCCCACTGCACCCCTGTTGCTTTTCGTTCCGATCAGTTTGAACAGCACACGGTGGTTGGAACTCTTAGTCTCGTTGAGGAACAGAGAAGGGGGTGCTCCGACATTGAAAACCACCATGTCAATGTTGCCGTCATTATTGATGTCGCCAAAGGCCACGCCGCGGCGCGACTGCATTGGGCCAGAGTTCAACCCCGCAGCGTCAGCGATTTCGTCAAACGTCCGGTCACCCTTGTTGTGGTAAAGCAAGAGCGGTTCGCGGTATTTGACGTTCTTGGGAACGGTGTCCACATCGGGATAAACGTGGCCGCTTGCGATCACCAGATCCGGCAGTCCATCGTTGTCAAGATCGACGAATCCAGTTCCCCAGGAAACGTAGGGCAGCGAACTCTGCGCTATCCTGGCCGAGTAGGTGATATTTGCGAATCCTTGCTGGCCTTGGTTTAGGAAGAGGCCCTTGGGTTGGTCGGCGTAGTCGGTAATGGCAAAATCGAGTCGGCCATCGCGGTCGAAGTCGCCCATGTCTACGCCCATGTTTCCAACCTCGTTCCCTTCTGGACTAAGAGAAACACCGGAAAGCATGCCGACATCTTCGAAGGTGCCATTGTGCTTGTTCTGGTAAAGATAGTTTGGCCCGGTATCGTTGGCGACTAAAAGACTGGGCCATCCGCTGTTATCGAAATCGCCCCAGACCACACCCAGGCCGAATCGGGCGGCTGCGTCGTCCACACCAGCCTTTTTGGAAACTTCTTCAAAGGATGCGTCGCCACGATTGTGGTACAGGAGGTCTGTTTCGCCGTCCATAGTCCATGGATTCTCGACCGGCAAACCTTTATGGAAGAAGTTTTTCGAAGGGTTTTCTGCGGTGGGAAGGTGATTCAGGTCGGTGTGTACGTAACGGGAAACGAACAGATCGAGGTGCCCGTCGCGATCATAGTCGGCCCATGCTGCGCCAGCACTGAAGCCCCCGCCTGAAACTCCCGCTTTTTCAGTAACATCTTCGAACTTGCAGCCGCCCAAGTTGTGGTAGAGAACATTGCCGTTATAACCAGTAACGTAAATATCGGCCAAACCGTCGTTGTCGTAATCTGCGACGGCAATCCCCATGCCCCAGCCTTTGTGGTTTAGGCCAGCTTCCTTGGTGATGTCGATGAATTTGAGATTGTCGACCTGATGGTAGAGCGTGACCATGGGGACCCCTCCAGCCTTGGCTTGCTCAATGGTAGAGTCGTTCACCACCAAGATATCCAGCCTGCCATCGTTGTCGCAGTCAAAAAGCGCAACTCCGCCGGAGATCGTTTCGACCACGTAGTGCTCGTTCCTAGAACTGAAAGGCATGTTGGTCAGTCCTGCTTCCTTACCGATTTCCCGGAAATGAATGACAGGAGCCTGTCCGCCGGCAAAGGCCGATAGGAGCGGCAAGGCGAGCAAAACGGCAAAAAAGCGCATCGGGGTTTTCTGATTGATCTTCGGAATTCTAAGAGAAAGTGGTGCCAGGAGAAAGTACGAAAAGCTTCTAGTTTGTTTCTCTGGCCTGGACTAGAATTTTTCGTGGAGATCCATTTGCATTTCCCCGAAGGCTTGGTGCCAATGCGGAGGCCGTCGCGGGCCAGCGCCTGGAAAGAGATTCTCGCGTGCGCTTGCGTCATTATAGCGCTTGGGCTAGGTCCCGGAATTGCTTTCGCACAGCGGGCGGACCTCGACGTCATCTACTCTCTCATCCGGCAGAAAAAATTGCAGGAGGCCGAAAGTCATCTGCAGAGCTATCTTCAGACCCATCCTGCATCGGCAACAGCAAACAACCTGCTCGGGACTGTTTATCTGATGGAGGGACGTTTCAAGCCAGCTGAAGCAGTATTCCAGAAGGCAATCGCCAAAGCGCCTTCACTAATTGAACCGCGGGTCAATCTTGGGAACGCTTATCTCGCAGCAGGCAAAATTGAATCAGCGCTGGCGGCTTATCAAAGTGCGGTCAGGATCGCGCCCGCGGATGCCCGCGTCAACATTGCGGTGGCAAAGCTATATCTGGGGAAGGAGGAGTTTGCCCGCTCGCTAGAGGCTGCGGGAAGAATTCCCCCTGACCAACGCAGCGCCGAACTCCTGCCGATTCTGGCAGCGGATTATTTTGGACTACAGCAGCCGGAAAAAGCTGGAGTTGAGGTCCGCGCAATGCTGGAGATGTCGGCCAAGCACCCCGATTTGGTGCCTGAGCTGGCTGAGTTCTTTATCGCTCATCGCGATTTCAAGAGCTCGCAACAACTCCTGGAGTTAGCACAGGGCAAGCCGGGTGCGACGGATCGGCTGCGTATAGATCTGGCGCTCACGCAAGCTGGCTTGGGGCAGCTTAATGATGCGCAAAGTACTCTTGAGGCTGTTCTGGAGCGCACACCCGACTCTGTCGAAGCGCTTAACGCAGCTGGGCAAGTGGCGAGCCAGCAATTGAACTGGAGCGCGGCAGCGGAAGCGTTTACACGTGCCACGAGCCTAGCCCCGGAGCGATCGGACATTCTGTACGGATTGGTTTCGGCCCAGTTGTACGGAAACCAGACAGAAAATGCGGTGACGAATGCCCACAAGCTTTACCTGCTTACTTCAGATGACCCGCGTTCCGCCTATTTGTTGGCACTAGCTCTGTTCGGCTCCCGAAAATGGGAGCAAGCCAGACACTATGCCGAAGAGGTGCTTCAAGCCCACCCGGAGGATCGCGAAATGCACCTCATCCTGGCCGATGTTGCGATCAATGACGATCATGATTTGGCGGCAGCCCGAAAACACACAGACGTTTGCCTAAAGCAGAATCCAAATGATCCGGGAGCCCTTTACTATCTTGGGATGGCTCAAAAAATGGGCGGGGAAGTGAACGAAGCAATCCAGAGTCTCTCAAAGAGTGTAGCTGAGAATCCAGACAATGCGGTCGCCCAGGCGGCGCTGGGAGCTTTATCTCTGCAGGCGGGCGACATGCCGGGAGCTGTTCACGCCTTAGAACAGGCAGTGAGGCTTGCGCCAGACCAAGCCCAAAACCACTATGAACTGGGGCTCGCCTACTCGCGCCTGGGTGCGACAGATAAAGCCCGAGCGCAATTAGACCTCTATTCGCAGATTAAGAAGAAGCAAGACAGCGAGGCTAAAAACCTTAAGGGACCCTCCACCAGTGAGATTCCCCATATTGGAATCGGATCGCGGCCGTAAATCCACATTACCGTCGCAGGAACCTTGGACAACTGACCCTCCCAAATTAAGATCAGAAGTTCTCGCCCAATAAAGAGACACAAGTGGCTTTGAAAGTAAGATTTTTGTCCAGAATATCGTTTTTTTCTTGACAACAGACAATCGGTAAGTGATATATAGCTCCGGTAGTTGAAAAGCACTAGGTAGAAGGTTGCCATTGCTGACGGCTCGGGTTTCCCTCCCTCGGTAAATTGAATAGGTTTGGGTTTCGCGTTGTTGTGGCTCGGCAGTGAGCGTCTTGGCTAGTCCCATCGTCCCGACCAAGATGCCGCAGTGAAAACCTTGTCTCGAGGTGTGCCAAGTGACTTGCGAATCTAGCGCCTTCGGTCTGTCAAATAGAGCGGTGAGTGTTGTTACCGGCTTGCTGATTGTATGTTTGCTTCTGCTCTCACCGTTAGTCGCTTACGGCCAGAACTATGCGGGATCAGTTACTGGTACAGTAACGGACCCGTCTGGCGCGGCGGTTCCGGGTGCCGCTGTCACCCTGCGTGACGTTGCCACAAATGCTACTTCATCGACGACCACGACGGAGTCGGGTGCATTTTCTTTCCCTGTCGTCAACGTCGGTACATATGAAGTGACGGTCAAGGCGGCTACCTTCAGGGCGTTCGTCGCTAAGGATGTTGAAGTTCACGTCTCAACTCCCACAGAACTGAATGCCAAACTCGAACTGGGCGCCACCAGTGAGACCGTGACCGTCGAAGCGAGCGACGTTCAGGTGCAGACTGCAAGTGCCGACGTCGGTGCCGTCATCGAAGGCACGCAAGTTCGCGAGTTGCCCTTAAATGGCCGCAACTTCATGGCTTTGACCCAGCTACAACCCGGCGTATCGGCAAATAACCAGTTCGATTCGAAGGATAAAGGCCTGCAGGGCGGCTCGGATTTTTCGGTCAATGGCAACCCCAGCACCAACAATTTGTTCTTGATTGACGGAGTGAACAATAACGACGTGGGGTCCAACCGCACCATTCTTATTTACCCCTCAGTGGATTCGATCGCGGAATTTAAGATGCTCACGAACTCTTACGGACCGGAGTACGGGCAGGCTTCCGGCGCGATCGTTAGCATCACCACGCGCTCTGGCGGGAATCAATTTCATGGCGGCCTTTTCTACGAAGGCAGGAACGATGCCCTGAATGCTGCGGGTTACATTGCTGATTTGGATAAACTTCCAAAACCGTCATTGCGCCGCAATGATTGGGGATACTTCGTCGGCGGACCCATCGTAAAGAATAGGCTTTTCTTCTGGTGGAACGAGGAGTGGAATCGCGACCTTCGGGGCCAAATCGTTACGCAGTGTGTCCCCACGGCCGCAGAGCGCGCCGGCGATTTCAGCGCGGATGTGGCCACTGGCCTCGCATCCGTGCAAGCTGCCAATTCCGCGTCAGCTGCGACAAACAACACAACTTGCAATGCGCCCCCGCCGGCTACGTATTCGCAGACGGGTGGCGTCTGGTCAGCGACATCGAACATACCGGCAGCCTTCCAGGCTGCAGGAAATCCGTACGCGATTGCGAATCCTGATAAGGCAGGCCAATTGCTTGCTGCCTACTATCCACTTCCCAATCTAACGACTCTCATCCCTAATTCGAACTACAACTTCGCGTCAGGCGCAGCCGGACGGGTACCCTGGCGTGAAGAAAACGCGCGCATCGACTTTGATGTGACGAAGCGCAACCGAATCGCTTTCCGCTATACGCAAGACTCGTGGAAGTTTCCGGCGCCAAACAATGCTTTCGGCTGGGGGGACGACAACTTCGCCACCTACCAGGGGAACTGGGACCAGCCTTCCAAGAGCATTATGGGCAAACTCACAACTCAAATCAGCAACTCTCTGATTAACGATTTCGAGTTCGGCTACGCCCACAACGCGATCATCGTTACCCCGGGCGGCTCAGATCCTACCTTGGGCGCTCAGTTTGATGCCGCCATGCCTTCCGTGTGGCCGGCTTCAGGGAAAACCGCCGGCGGCCTCCCGACGGTGTGGGGTGGCCTGCAGAATTATGGGAATTTCAATTCTATCTGGGCCATCGTGGGCTATGGGAACCACATGGACTTGTTCACCTGGCAGGATAACGTTGCCAAAATCCAGGGTAACCACATCTGGAAGTTTGGCGCGCTGGTGAGTCACAACGTCAAACAGGAGAATCAATTCGGTGGCGCTGACCGCCCAACCTTCGGCATCAGCAACAATGGATGGGGCCAATCGATAGAGACAGGAAATGCTCTGGCCAATGTGCTGCTGCCGGGCTCGGGAACCCCGATACCTTACACCGATCCGCGTTGCGCTCCGGGAGGAACGCCGGCCAACGGCTGCCCACAGATTATTGAGGGCGTCAGTGAAACCAATGTCAACCCGGTGGACCAGGGGCGCTGGCACGATATCGAATTCTATGCCGGCGACAGCTGGAAGCTCAATCGCCGGGTTACCGTCAACTACGGGTTCCGCTGGTCCTTCTTGCGCGAACCTTACGATGCCAATAACAGGATGGCCTCCTTTAATCTTGCTGACTACAATCCTAAGGGAAATCCCAACGACGCTTGCAACGGGGTGGTTCTTGTCCCCGGCACGAATTTCTGCAGCGCAGCGGCTTCCTCCTTGGGTCTGCCGTTGAGCGCTGGGACTCCGGGCGTAAACCGCGCATTAGTGAATAACAATAACCATGCGATCGCTCCGCGGCTTGGAGTTGCCTGGGACCTATTCGGAAATGGCAAAACGGCTTTGCGTGTGGGCGTAGGACAGTTCTATCAACGCGAGCGCGTCAGCCCGCAAGTTGGCCTGTCAAACACTGCGCCGTTTTCGATCACCGCAGGCGGCATTAATCGTCCTTTTGACACCGCGGTTCCCCTGGCCGGCGCGTCTACTTCACCAAACGACGGCAAGTCGCCCCGCGCAGTAGTGCCGAATACCTGGCAGTGGAACGTTTCCGTGGAGCGTGAACTTGCCCGCAATACCGCCCTTCAAGTGGGCTACGTGGGTAACGTAGGTGTGCACCTCACGAGCACCTACGATATTAACCAATTGCCAGATAGCAGCTTCGGCTTGGGTGCCTTCTTGCCGGCTTCTGCCACCACCGCGACGATTAATGGAACGAGTTACACCACTCCAGGCATTAATGTGTTACGACCGGCCGCAAACTTCGGCGCTATCAACTACTTCAGCCGAGACGGTCATTCGAGCTATCACGCACTTCAGGTGATGTTCCGATCGAAGCTGCGGAATTTCTCGACCATCCAGGCTGCCTACACCTGGTCGCACACCATCGCCGACATCGAAGAAGACGCGGCCAATGGAGGAGCCAGCCAGGGCAGCTTTACCGACATCACAAACCCGAGGATTGATCGCGGCAATGCCACCATCAATCGTCCGAACATATTTGTAATGAATGAAGTGTTCTACCTGCCGCGGCTGGATCGACACAACGCATTCGTCAAGGACACTATCGGTGGGTGGGAGTTCAACACCATCTTCACCGCCGAGAACGGCAACTCGATGTCCGTGTACCAGAGTGGCCTGGGTGCAGCGACGCAATTCCTGGATCCAAAGGCGAATCCCGCGCCGTGCAGTTACAACGGAGCGACTTTCCCGTGCGCACTAACCTCTTTGTCCGGCACAGGTTATACCAATAACCAGCGGCCTAACATCGTGCCCGGTGTGGGTTGCAATTCCAACCAGCACGGTATCCAACGGATGAATCCGAACGCGTTCACGCTGATTGGATTTGCCATCGGAAGTCTAGGAAACGCTCCTCGCGGAATTTGCGAGGGACCGCACTATGTCGATGCGGATCTCGGGCTGTACAAGAACTGGCGCGTCAAGGAGAAGGTCAATCTCCGCTTCAGCATGGATTTTTTCAATGCGTTCAACCATACAAACTTCGACGCGAATGGGATAGGCGGTGTGGGCAACCAAGCCGGCTACTTCTATAACGGCAGCGGCGTATACTGCGGTGCGAATAGCGGTAGCTCAAGCGCTCCAGTTTACGAGCCGTGCAGCCCCACGAACAACGTTATAAGCGCCTACGGGAACACCGCTGCCGGCATCGGCGGTGCAAATACCCAGTGGGGTAAAGCGCAATCTATCAAGACTCCTCGCGAACTGCAGTATGGATTGAAAATCACTTTCTGACGAGCGGCAGCCTAAGACCGAGAACTTGGGGCCCGTGGTCTGGGCCCCGTTATTTTTTGTGAGGATTTCGCAATCTGCGGCATAAAAGGCTCTGTTGCAGCTCAGGGCCGTCGTGTATGCTCGACCCAGTTGTTGATACAATCCTAAGTGGTTTCCCTGATTCATGACGTTCCGCGTGGCTTGTATCGCCAAAAACATCTTGGGCGATAGACGGATTACTCGCCTGCTTTCTCCCGGCCTTGCCCTCGCGGTCGTCTTGCTCCCCGGATTCGCCGCAGCGCAGTCCCCTGCCCCGGCGGCGCGTGCCCCGGCGGCTCCTGGCGATGACCTGCCAGCTCTCATCAGTGCCGCTTCCGCTGCTCGCGAGTCCAGAGATCCAGCCAAAGTTGCAAGCGCCAACGCCCGCGTATTGGCGTTGGCTCTGCGCAAACTGGCAAACGTGCGCCTTGCGCAAGCCGCCTTTTCCCAGGCTCTTGAGCTCTACCGGCGGTCCCTCACGTGGGAGGATGCTGCTGAAACCCATGTGGGACTTGCAATCTGCGATCTTTACATCAATCGGCCGGATGATTCCCTGACGGAAGCATCCAAAGCCCTGGCGGTGGATCCCATTAGCGCGCGCGCTTTCAACATTCAGGGCAAGGCGTGGATGAAAAAGCGCGACTACCACAAGGCGGTCGACTCGCTTCAGCGGTCGTTCGATCTCCATCCCGAGTTTGAATCTGCTTATGCTCTAGGGTTCTCGCTGCTCTCTATGAATGACGCCGCAAGCAAGGAACAGGCTGCGAAGGTCTTTGACCAGATCGTGGCCTCGATGGGCGATTCCGGTTCGCTACGTGTGCTTTTTGGGCGCGCGTACCGCGACGCGGAGATGCAGGACGACTCCATTCGCGAACTTCGACGTGCTGTGGCCTTGGATACGCGGACGCCCCACGCACACTATTTTCTCGGTCTCTCTTTACTTTGGAAGAATGAGTGGACCTCTACGCCCGAAATTCGCCAGGAATTCGTGACTGAGCTGCAGAATTATCCGCGAGATTTCCTGGCTAACTATTTTCTCGGCTACCTCGATTCCAATGACCGGCGTTACGAGGAAGCCAACGTTCATTTGAAGGCAGCAGCGGAAATTGATCCGTCATGGCCGGAGCCCTGGCTCTTCCTTGGGCTGAACTCCTATGCTCAGGGTGATACTGCGAACTCGGAGAAGTATCTGCGCAAATGTATCGAACTGACGGGCAAGGATGAATCGCGCGGCAACTACCAAGTTCGCAGAGCCTACATTACCTTGGGCCGCATTTTGCACGCTTCCGGTCGAGCCGCGGAAGCCGCACCCTATCTCGAGCGTGCCCGGGAAGATCAGAAGCTAGCGTTGGCTGAGGCGCAACAGACCGTGGCAGGCCGGGCATCCGACGAGGGTTCGGTGTCTCCCGCGGCCGTGGTTGCCCTCTTGAAGCGTCAAGAGGATCAGCCTGTCGAACTGCTGTCCGGGCCGATTGATCCGACAGCGCCGTTGGATGCGGACGCCCTCGCGCACTCCGCCCTGTCCAAGGAAAACTCGGAGGCAGCTGCTTCGGAGGAGAAGCGCCTTCGGATCGTTCTGGCCACAAGCCTCAATGATCTGGCTACGTCCGAAGCCATTCGCCGCGACTATGTTTCCGCGGTCGAACACTATCAGCAGGCGGAGCGGTGGAACCCCGACATGCCGGATTTGCTGCGCAATCTGGGTATGGCTGCATTTCGAGCACATAACTACCCGGAATGCGTGCGCGCTCTGTCGCAGGTGGTCGCCCGCAGTCCAGATGATGCAGTGGTGCAGGCGACCTTAGGCTCCGCATACTTTTCCCTGGACAATTACGGCGACGCGGTCCGTACCATCGCTCCGCTTGGCCAACGCGCAACTCACGACGCGACCCTGGGCTACGCTTGGGCAGCATCACTTGCGCGGCTCGGGGAGTTCACCCAGGCCACGCAGATTCTTTCGGAATACGAAAAAATCCAGCTCGCTCCGGAGGCCATGGTCCTGGTTGGACAACTGTGGACCGACATCGGCGATTACTCACGCGCGGTGCAGGCCTTTCAGCGTGCTCTGCATGCCAATCCAACGGTTCCCGAGGCACACTACTTCGCCGGGTTAGCCCAGCTTCACTGGAATCACGAAAATGAGGCTATAGCGGAATTCAATGCGGCACTTAAGCTGGTTCCTGACGACACCGATGCGAGGATCGGCATCGGGTACGTTTACATGCAGCAGGGCAAGCAGGCGGAAGCCATGGAACTGTTTTCCTCCGTTGTGTCGGCTCATCCCGAGAGCGGAAACGCACATTATCAATTGGGCAAGCTGCTGTTGGAGACGGGAAAGGTCGAAGACTCTGTGAGCCATCTCGAGGCGGCAGCCCGTGCGATGCCTCAGCGTGACTATGTCCACTACCAGTTACAGGTGGCGTATCGCAAGGAATCACGAGTTGCCGACGCCGACCGGGAACTGCAACTCTACAAGGAACTGAAAGCCAAAAACCGCGAGGCGACCGTGCCACGGCCCATGGAGCGTCCATAGAGATGCACGTCTGGTAAGGATTCCCCAATTCTGGAGATATCGTTGAATCTGTGTACCCGTTCACGGTCTGTTCTTATTGGGGTTGCTGCATTTCTCTTCGTGCTGCTGGCGTCGGCGCAAGAAGCTCACCCAGTGCCGCCGCCCCCTCCTCGCGGCGCAAAGACCGCAAAATGCAGTGGCCGCGAAGTCCCGCAGTTCACCGATATCACCCAAAAAGCCGGGATTCACTTCAGCCACGTCTCTTCCAACGACAGCAAATATGTCGTCGAGTCGATGAGTGGTGGAGTAATTTTGATCGACTACGACCGTGACGGCTACCCGGATATTTATTTCACAAATGCACCGACCGTTGCCATAGCGATCAAAGGAGAAACGCCGCGAGGCGCTTTATATCACAACAATCACGATGGAACATTTACAGACGTAACGGACAAAGCTGGTCTGGCCACTCCGTGTTTCGCCATGGGCGGCGCGGTCGGCGATTACAACAATGATGGCTGGCCCGACCTGTATCTGACGTGCCTGGGGGGGAACAAGCTCTTCCGAAACAACGGCAATGGCACCTTTACCGATGTCACCAAGCAGGCTGGTGTGGCCGATGGCCGCTGGTCTACCGGAGCAGCGTTTGGCGACTACGATGGGGACGGCTATCTGGATCTGATGGTGACCAACTATGTGGATTTTCATTTGAACGATTTGCCTGGATTCGGCACTGCTCCCAATTGCAAATATCGTGGGCTCGACGTTCAGTGCGGCCCGCGCGGATTAAAAGGTGCTGGCGATTCGCTTTTTCATAACAACGGCGACGGCACATTTACTGACGTTTCGAAAGCTGCTGGGGTGGATGATCCCAATGGCTATTACGGAATGTCGGTCATTTTTTCCGACTTCAATAACACGGGAAGGCCGGACATTTACGTTGCAAATGATTCCGCCGCCAAATTTCTATACAAGAACCTGGGGAACGGTAAATTCACGGAGATCGGACTCGAGTCCGGCACAGCAGTCAGTGAAGACGGCTCGGAACAGGCTTCCATGGGTATTGCGGTCGGCGATTACCTGCACAACGGGCTTCCGTCGCTCTACGTCACCAACTTCTCGGACGAATACAGCGATCTCTACCGCAATGATGGGGCATGGAGTTTCTCCGATGTCTCCTATAAATCGGGTGTGGCGCTCGCTTCGCTTCCCTACGTGAAATGGGGTACGGTTTTCTTTGACGCGGACAATGACGGCTGGCTCGATCTGATCGTGGTGGCCGGGCATGTTTATCCGCAGGTGGACACGCTGCCGGCGGGTGCACGCTACCGGGAACCCAAGATCCTCGAGCTGAACCAAAAGGACGGAACATTTTGCGATGCCAGCGAACAAGCAGGCTCCGCCTTGCGCATGCCGCGCGTTTCGCGCGGCCTCGCCGCGGGCGACCTATTCAACGATGGAAACGTGGATATTGTCGTGGAAGACCTTGCGGGCGAACCGATGATCCTCAAAAACAGCGGTGTACCCGGACGGCATTGGGTGAGCTTCGAACTTCAGGGAACGAAGAGCAATCGCCTTGCGATCGGCGCAAGACTGAAGGTTATCGCCGGCGGCATGACTCAAAGCGAAGAGATTCATAGTGGCGGCAGCTACCTTTCCCAAAGCGACTTGCGTGTGCATTTCGGACTGAACACTGCCACCAAAATCGAGACTCTCGAGATTCGCTGGCCCTCCGGGAAAATCGAGACTCTAAGAGACCTCGCTGCTGATAAGATCTATTCGATCCTTGAGGGACAGGGGATCGTTCCTTCTACGAAGATCCGTCCGTCAGTTCCGATTCCTTTGAAACGCTAATCGTTTGCAACGAGTATCATTTTTTCCTCTAAGCGATCTGCGCCGGAACTCATTGCTACGCTCCGCCCGTTAATCCCCCCAACGTCCTCCCGGGTGATGGGGCGAGAGGATTCTTGAGGGAAAGTGGTGCCACGTTGCTGTCTAGCCAGGAACTCGTCAGACGCTCTTTGCAGCGCAGTTCGCCCGGACAGATCTAGTACAGTTTGCTGTACTCTGTTTTGGCTTGACTCAGGATGGGAATGTCCGCGTCGGCATCTTTCCAAAGTGCAAAGAAGGTCTCGTAAGCTGCCCTACTCTTGGCCCTCGCCAGCCAGGCGACATGCGCGTGCCAGTCGACTCGGGCCAGTGAACAGGCCGGATCAGAGCAGAAGAGTCCTTTCAACGACAGAATTCTCTGGAACTCTTCGATGGCTTCGGTGAAACGCCGTACCTGAAGGTAAGCATTGAATTGAGCCTTTGCTGAACGATTCCAAAAAGAGGTCAAGTACACAGCAGCCGCAACTATCTTGCGTTTAGCCGCACCGTCAGAAGTCGGCAAAACGGCGGAGAAAACCAGTCTGATGCAAGCAATTCCGAAGTAATCCTTTTTGTTCCCGATGGCAGCGTGCTCTGGTTAACACACCTGACCTCTGTTGAAGCACCTCGATACCCCAGTTCACGGATAGTCGGCAACTCTTCCCTAATGCTGTTCTGTCCGGGTAGCCCGTCATGCGTTCACAAAATCAAACGGCGGTACCGCCAGAAAGTATGCAGATTAGCCAGGGGAGCAAGACAAACGCTGGGGGATCGGCAAGGGTCAGCGGTGTCGCTGGTGCGTGTCCGCCACTAACGATTGGCTGGGCTGGCATTTCGCCGAGCCAGTTGCCGTGAACAGGAATAAGGGCAGGGGCTGGCCACGACTCGATGCGCGAGTCCACATCATCGCGGCCATCCACAACATCTGTCCCCATTACTGCTAAGTATGGGTCGGCACCGGCTACACGGAGTTCGCGTTCAATGTATCCAGGAGCCAAGCGGCCTCGATCAGCAGGCGGTACGGGCTTGTGCTGCTGTTCAAGCATTTCATCCTGTAGGGCCTGATCAGAGCCGCGAAGAAAATGCATGGCCCCCATTATGAGCAATGCGCGATGATGTCGAGCCAGAACCTCATCTTTAACCACATGCAAATACCACTGTTCGCGTTGTGCCTCGTGGGGAGCGAGATCTTGCGCTGTCTTGATCTTGGCCCAATCGCCCGGCGGGCTCCCCATAAGAAGTCGGATCCCGTGCCTGCCACGGCTTTGCAGATTCGCGTCGCGCACCGCTTGGTAGAACCATCCGTACACAGGAGACACTGGCGGAACTGATGCGATCATATTGCGCCACGCCTTTTGAACCTGCTCGAACGAAACGTCGTCGGACGCGACGTAACGATCCACGCTTTTTTGGTATAAAGCATTTCCGAACTCGAAGTGAATTTCTCCAAACATCACAATGTCGTGGTGACCAAGCAACCGGATCATAGCCCGAGTCGCGTCTTCCGGCTTCGGCTCTGCGAGATTTTTAGCCATAGCGATCTGTGGGAGAACGGTCAAAAGAAAGAGCAGCAAGATTTTCATAGCTTCCTCCGAAGACGGCGGTTTTCTGAGCTGAACGGGGCTGGTGCTGGTTGCCCGTACTAATCATCGATGCCTTTGGGATTGTCATCAGTGAATCGGGTAAACCAGCCTTAACTTCGAATCGCCGCGATCCGGAAATGGCTTTTTCGAATATTGCGCGAATGCGATTAGCCGCGTCCTCTGACTACTCCACGTTGAGTCTCTCATCTACTAATCTCAATGCAGCCTCGAGCGCATCGGAAGCCCTGACTCTGAAATCCGGTTCAATTCCCGTATCGTTCCAGTTGTACTTGGAGTAAGGATTGATTGCCCGCACTTCAACAGTAGCAACATAGAAATTGTCTCCGATAGCGTGAAGATTCGCCGCGTGATTAGCTCCGGCGGTGGTTTCCCCGACTAGCGTCGCGCGCTTGAGCATCTTCAAATCGTAGGTGAACTCCTCCGCGGCGGATATCGTTCGAGGAGACGTGAGGACATACACAGGCTTGTTGGCGAGTTTGTTGCCGGGAACCGGTGAGTGAGTCCATGATTCTGCAGTTGTATTTTCGAGTGGGCAATACATGTACTCGGGATGGTCGAAAAGGTAAGCCGCGATCAGGCTGACCATGCTCGGAAAGCCGCCACGGTTGTCCCGCAGGTCAAAGATTAGGGCATCGGCATCATTCAATTTAGCCATGGCTGCGGTGGCAGTGCCTTGGCACACAGACGTGTCCGGGAACGCATTGAGCTTCAGATAGCCGATGTTGTGCGGCAGTATTTTGACCTGTTCAAAGGCGCAGTTGACCCGCAGCGCCTCGTCCCGATATGCAGCAGAAGGCGCCGGCGGTGGTCCCGGCGGTCGCTCCGGAATAGCACGCGGGCTGTAAAGCAACTCCAATTGATGATCGCCGGTTGCTTCTCGCATCTGCTTTGTTGCGAGACCCGTAAACTCCTCGGTGCTCGTGGCTGAATCATCATCGCCTTGTCGCTCGTGAGCGAGAAGCGCGTCCGCGGCCTTCTGTGCTTCCACGGGATCGATGTGGTGCTGCTTAATTGACGCAATGGCGCTGGCGATAATCCGGTGCCGCGACGTGGCATCTAAGGTAGGGTTGGCGCCTCGTGGGCCTTGGACACTCTGCTCGCTCCCCGACGCTGGCCGTTGTGGTTCCCCACTCTGTCTGTCGTAAGTCCCCGGCGATGCAAAGCTCCAACCGCTGGGCCGTCGGAAATTGCCGACCTCGTTCATCAGCTTGGGAAAAGATACAAGCGTAATCAGCGACAACAGTCCGCCGAGTAGCAGTGGACGCCGGCCGGGAGATGCAGTATCGAACACAAAAAAGGTCGGCGTGCCGTCCAAACAGGTCTTGGCCGAAGCACGTGCCACTTCGGGTCGCGAATCGCAGTACTCGCGTGGAAGCGATATGACCAGATCAGTAAGCAAGTCGAACCACAGCCGGACTGACGGCCACACTCCAGCTTCGTCATGCCTACGGTCACGAAATAGCTGCAGGGCTTCGTCCCCGTACTCCTGCCTGAAACGCGAGGGAAACAGGTGAAGAAATAAGCGAAAGATCACCTCAGACATAATCCCCCCTCAATATGTTCTTGGCCCTTGCCACACGCAACAGATCGGCAAGTCTCTCGGCCTCGGAACGAGCCAGCTTTCGGCCCGATGATGTTAAGCGGTAATAACGTCGTCGCTCATCCCTCACACTCGGGTCTCGCGGACGATCAACTTCTTCAATCAGTTCCTCTTCTAACAGTGCACGAATCGAACTGTAGAGGGTTCCGGGCCCCAATCGCATGCGGCCCCCTGTCTGCTGCGCGATATTGCGCATGATTCCATAGCCATGAAGGTCCTCACCGACCAGAGCGAGCAGGATCTGAAATGCTGCGGAAGGTAGAGGACTGAGCTTTTGTTTGGGCATGGTTATGATCGATAATCGATATATCGATCATTGAGCATACAACCAAGGGAATGTTTGGTCAAGCCCTCACGTTTACGCCTGTCTAGCGAACGATCAACGCACTGGGCGGTTGGTCGGCAACCCTTCTCTTAGCGGATTAGGTAAGAGTTGCCCGTGATCCAGGCACAATCGCCGCGGTAACAAGGCGGACCGCATTTCTCGTTGTTTGGTAGAAAAGCGCGCACAGGTCGATCGAGGGAATCTTCGCTTAAGGCAAGTTGATACTCACTTTTCGTTTGCACAACTGTTCTTCGATCTTGTTGAGGAGGTCGCTGCCCTCGAGGCCAGAGTCGCGCACCGCAAGAGCCAGGGCGCCATCGAGGCGCGGATCATTCAAGCCCAGGAGCGAATTGAGTGCCGCGAGGCGCGCTGGCTGCCAGGCACCGCGATCCGCGAGCAGTGTGGAAAGCTGATCGCGTACGTCGCCAGCGCTTACGCCGGGCAGCGCGACGAGGTTGCCTGCGGCGCGAGCGCTGGCCGCCAATCTCTCCGGGTTTCGTGAAGCGAAGCCGGCTCGCGCAATTTCAAGGGCCTTGGCTTCATGAAGGTCGCCGAGGGCGATGAGCGCCGAAGGGCCGAGTGGGTTTCCGGTGTTTCGCGCTATTTCTAAGAACTGGGGCGCAAAATCGGAAGCGCCGAGTGCGCCTAGAGCGCGTACCGCCGCGCTGTTCCAGGCAATATCGTTGCTCATCTCGAGAATTTTGCGAAGTTCACCCACGGCGCGAGGCTCGCGAATCGCAGCCAGCTAGCAAGGGACAACACATGGCGCAGTTACTCGACCAAGAAGACGTACCAGGCGTACCTAACCCGCTGGGTTCTTCCCCACTGGCGGCATTACGAACTGGCTGAGGTCAGAACAATACAAGTCGAATCTTGGCTTCGACGTTTGCCCTTGGCGAAAAGCAGTTGCGCCAAAATTCGAAATCTGATGTCCGTTCTCTTCAATCATGCTTGCCGATACGAGCTGTTTGACCGCAATCCAATCTACCTCGTTCGTCAGAGTGCGAAGCGCCGCAGAGCACCAACCGTCCTGATGCCCGCGGAAATCAAGGCGCTGGTGGACAGTCTAGGCATTCGAGAACGAACCTTGGTTCTCCTCGCAGTATCCACCGGCTTGCGGCAGAGCGAGTTGTTCGGCTTGAAATGGGGTGACATCGATCTTGTTCAATACACGATGAACGTAACGCGATCCATCGTGTACGGCGTAGTCGGCCCATGCAAGACCGAGTCATCGCAAAAGCCCGTGCCCGTTCATCCACGCCTTGCCGATGCTTTGTCTGACTGGCGAAAACAGTGCGTTTACACGAAGCCAGATGATTGGGTTTTTGCCAGCCGGCGTTATCGGGGTCGGTGACCGTATTGGGGGCAAGCGATCTTGCGCAAATACGTCCGGCCGGTTGCACAAAGAGTTGGAATCCAGAAATGCATCGGCTGGCACACGTTTCGTCACACGTATTCGACGCTGCTGAGAAGCGTGGGCACGGAATTCAAAGTCATGCAGGAACTGTTGCGGCATTCGACTCTGCGATCCACCTTGGATGTGTATACCCAGGCGATCACGCCTGCGAAACATGCAGCTCAGGCAGCGGTCTTGTCGTTGGTGTTTTCGTGCGACGCGAACGCAACGTCACTACCGTCTGTATCGGGTGGCGTTGCAGCGTGAGGACCACCGACGGAATTCGCCGGGCGAAAATGGACACAAAAAAGGGCACAAAACCGTGCCCTTTTGGGTCCTCGATGGTTTCGCCAAAATTAACGCAAGTGCTTTAGAAGAAATGGCGGGGACGACGGGACTCGAACCCGCGGCCTCTGCCGTGACAGCGTATGTTTCAGAGGTAACTGCTTGACGATTCACGGCGCCGATCGCCAATGTTAGCGCCCAAAGTAATCCCCGGGAAGCCTTATTGCACCTTAGTTGCACCCAGGTCTGACTGGGAAGTCAGATCGTCTACCCTTTTCCGGATGGCCGACAATCCGGGAGTTGATCGGTTCAATCAACACAGTGCGTTTACGAGGACTTATCTTCATTATTATTATTATTGCCATAGCGCCATGGAAAGCCGAGGCCGTCCAGATAGGGCATCTCGAAAGCACCGTCCTGCAGCAAACATTTCGCAGCCTTCTTCGGGTCCCGGAACGACGAGGCTGTGAACTCTTCCAGAATCTGTCTTGCATTTGTCATATGTTCTCCTTCACTTGATGCAGGTCGCCGCAGCCGTAAAGCGGGCTCGCGGGCTTTACTTCCCACAAGTCCGGAATAACCTTGATCGCGTGATGGTGCTGGTCGTCGTTGTCGCTGGGGCAAAATGATTGAGTCAGCCAAATTAGCTGAATTCGATCTCATGGATATCGATCGCGACGAGCAGAGGCTCCACTACCTTTCGCTTTTCGCTGTCGTAGGCAAATACTCGGCGCTTATGTGGCACCATAAGTCCGTTGGTGGCTCGGTAGTCGGAGGCGTAGTTGAGTCCCGGAGCATTGCCAAGGACATCCACGGTATATTCGTGCCTCCTCAACAATCCGTCAGGACCAAAATACGAAATTTGATTCCGCGTGTGGCCGGTGATGGAATCGGGAAAGGTGACCTTTAAAGGGCGCCACTGTTCGCCATCTTCCTCCCATGGGGCAATCTCTTCGCTGACAAATCCAGGATAGGTGTAAAGGAACGGAATGGTGAGATAGCTCCATAGTGCGTAGCTGGCAAAATAGACGACATGCAGCATGTCCCATGGGCTGTCGAAGCTCTGCCCCTGAAACGAGGCAGTCGGATCTACGCGGGTTTCCTTGACAACCCCGGATTCTGACTCGATTGAGACCTGACCGGGAGTGAATATCGTTCGCCGGTCTTTCCCGATGAGATGAGTGACCAAGTGTTGGCGATGGAGTTGAGCAACCACCTGAATATTTTTAAGCACATCCGGCTGGCGCTTGAGGTGCCAGAGTGCGCCCGTGATCGAAGCGTTGGCTCTTACGACGTTGAACTTGCGCCAATGTTCGAGTCCGCCATGGGCTTCGATTGCGAGTTGGAGAAGGTTGCCCATAGAAGCCTTGGAAGTGCGTAGAAAAGGATTGTTGAGTGACGCTCCGCTTGTGTTTACTTCGGGAATGAGTCGCCGAACATCGGATTCCCGCTCTTGGACTGTTGCTCCGTGGCCTCGTCCTGAATGACATCCCAGTGCTCGACGAGAATTCCATCCTTCAAGCGAACGATGTCCGCTGCGATCCAGTTCACCGGCAGTCCGATGTTGGAGAACCGGCCATGAACGATGACGTAATCACCTTCTGCAAGAATCACCCCAGGGTCATACGTGAGCGAGAGCGGCGCCGCCTTGATGAGGTTGAAGAGCCCGTCTCGTCCCGGCTCGATATGGGCGCTGTGTTGAATGTAGTTGGGCGACCAAAAGCGCTCCGCAGCCGTGTAGTCTCGCTTATTGAACAGGGTATCGAATGCCTCCAGTACAATCGCCTTATTCTTCTCCGCATTTGAATCTCTCATGGTTTTCCTTCTGGGAAATCGATGGTTGACTTTTTTGTTTTGAACAGCTCATAAAGCTCACTCAAGTAGCGAGGCAACGCAGCGGTTTTCGATCAGATTTGTCCTCTTCCGCCATCAACGAACAGTTCGATACCCGTGACGAAACTGGAGTCATCCGAAGCTAGAAATAGCGCCGCCTTGGCAATTTCATCAGGTTCCCCCACGCGTCCCATTGGGATGGTGGATACAATCCGTGCAATGGCATCCGCAGGTTGCCCATCTATAGCTGGCGTATCGGTCGGACCTGGGCTAATAACGTTTGAGCGAATATGGCGGTCCTTGAGATCCGATGTCCAGGTCCGCACGAAAGAACGGAGGGCGGCCTTGGTCGCGCCGTACACCCCAAAGGCGGGCGTACCTTTCACGCTTGCGACTGAGCCATTGAGAATGATCGAGCCGCCATCGTTCATCAGCGGCAAGGCTTTCTGCACGGTGAACAGGGTACCCTTAACGTTGATGTCGAAAAGCTTGTCGAAATGCTCCTCCGTGATTTTGCCGAGCGGCGAAAATTCCGCAACACCGGCATTGGCGAAGACGATGTCAAGTCTCCCCTTTGCGTTGACGGCCTCGTAGAGACGGTCAAGGTCGGTCAACTTGGCAATGTCGCCCTGAATGCCAGTGACGTTGCTGCCGATCGCCTTAACGGCTTCGTCGAGTTCTTTCTGACGACGGCCCATGACGAATACGTAAGCCCCTTCCTTGACGAAGAGCTTTGCTGCAGCCAAGCCTATCCCGGTTGTGCCACCAGTAATGACTGCTATTTTTCCGTGCAGTTTCTTAATTTCGGTCATCGGTAGTTTTCCTCATTCTTCCTTGCTCTCAGTCGGCCTAACAATGAGACGTGGCCCGGCCCGGTTACGCTTGGCTTGAACCGAATAGCTTCAGCATTTGCTGGTTGAACCCGTTCACCAAGGCATGTTCCTCACGGCCAGGATTGGCCCGCAGAGGCTTCGCCGCCTCAACAAGAATTTCATCAGCATCTGTTGCCAGCACGTCCAACGTTTCGTTGATGAACTGGTCGAGAGGCATTGCCTGCTCCGCTTCCTGGCTGTTCATGAGTTCTGTGCGCACCCATGGCGGCGCCATCTCAAGAACTCTGACACCGCTGTCTCGAAGCAGGAAGCGTTGCGACAAGGCATAGGAGTGGAGTGCAGCCTTAGTAGCAGAGTAGACAGCCGTCACAGCCAAGGGCACGAACCCAAGTACCGAAGTGTTGTAGAGAATTACTCCACGACGGCCTTTCAGTTGATCCACTAGAGCCGACGTCAACCGAATTGGGCCAAGAAGATTGGTCGTGACGGTCGACAGAAGCAATGCATCGTCGATGACACCAGCCGCCTGATCTGGTTCCATGATCCCGGCGTTGTTGATGAGAACATTCAGGTCGGGATACTCTTGAATCAGCTTCTTCGCTACATTGTTGATATTGTCGGGATCGGCGATGTCGAGTGCGATCGCCTCGATGCCCGGGTTGGCCGTCACGACGGCGGCCAAATGGCCCTTGCGCCGACCCGAGATGATTACCTTGTTCCCGCGTTTGTGCAGCGCTTCGGCCAGAGCGCGGCCGATGCCCGATCCGCCGCCAGTAATGAAGATGGTGTTTCCAGTGAGTTTCATGATGTCTCCAATCTGTGTGTAGGTGAATGTTGTGTGAAAGAGGATCGAAGGCTTTGAGAGCGATTCGCCTTTTTCTGTTGGGGTGTTGTCTTTGGCATGGTCAGGTCCCGAGGTTCTCTTGCGATGATTGGTAGGTTGGGTAATCGGAATAGCCACACGGCCCCGAGGCGTATACGGTTTCCCAATCCACGTCCGCAAGAGGGGCATTCTCCGCAAACCTCTGGACCAGGTCAGGATTTGCGATATAAGGACGCCCGAACGCCACCAGATCTGCGAGACCTTCCGCGATAAGGCGATTGCCGCGATCACGGTCCATCTTCACGTTCGCGATCAGAGCGCCTTTGAACAGGGGGCGGAAATGCCGAAACATACCATCGTCAGCCAATTTCTCAAGTGGAGTACCGGAAAAATCGGTGGTATTCCCCATGAGCAACAAGTGGGAAAGCTTGTAGGAGCTCAATTTTTGAACGGCATACTCGGTGACTGGTAGCGTTTCGTCATTGGCTTGAAATGCGCCGCCTTCGTGCATCGGGCTGATCTTGACTCCAACCCGTTGTGGATCGACCTCGCCTAGCACCGCCTCTACTATTTCGAAAAGAAAGCGCGAACGATTCTCCAGGCTCCCGCCGTACTCGTCCTTACGCAGGTTGGTGGTGGCGTTTAGAAACTGCGAGATCAGATAGAGATAGTTGGCGAGAATTTGGACGCCATCGAAGCCGGCTTCCATCGCATTCCGCGCGGCTCGGGCGAAGTCCGCAACCGTGACTTTAATCTCCTCCCTGGTCAGAGACCGCGGTGTTACCGTCGGCTTTCGTCCCGTCCGAGTGAACGACAGCTGGCCTGGATCGACGTTCGAGGCGGACACGGGCTGCGCGCCGGCCAGTAATTCAGGATGCGAGATCGCGCCGGTGTGCCAGAGCTGTGAGATGATGCGGCCGCCGGCTGCATGCACGGCATCCGTGACACGTCGCCATCCGCGGACCTGCTCCTCCGTCCAGAGGCCGGGTGTATCGGCCCAGCCAAATCCTTCCGGGCTAATCGCGGTGGCCTCGGTGATGATCATTCCGGCCGAAGCACGCTGCGCGTAGTACTCTGCCTGCAAGGTCGTGGGCACTTGATCATGCGGTTGCGCACGCATGCGGGTGAGTGGCGCCATGACGATGCGGTTAGGAAGATCGAGGTCTCCCATCCGATATGGTCTGAAAAGTGGCTGATTCGACATGACATGAACTCGCTGCATGGGTGCGGCGCTTACAGGAGCTGTTTTAGTTTGGAGTGTAGCCATCGACCCTCTCTCGCCTGGATTCAACTATCTGATTTATCGCCAGGCTATTCTGAACCGCTTGGTTCTATACGATGATGGAGGCATCGCGAGGATGCAGAGATTTTGAACTATTTGGTTTGTTATTGGATAATACGTGCATGGGGCGGCCGAAGAACTTCAGTCGAGAGGAAGTGCTGGAAAAGGCGATGCCTGTCTTCTGGAGCCATGGGTTTTCGGACACGAGTCTTCAGGACCTGGAACGAGCCACAGGAGTGAACAAGTCAGGGCTGTATGCGGAGTTCCGAGACAAGAAGGATCTTTTTGTAGCGTGCCTTCGGCACTATCTTAAGAGCCAAGAGAAACGAGGGCTTCTCACTAAGGAGCCTCTCGGCTGGAAGAACGTCGAGACTTTTCTCAAGAATGGTCCTCTTAACAAGGGGGAGCAGCAGGGATGTCTTTCCGTCAACTCGATGCGCGAGTTCGCTATCCTTCCGAACGAGGCTTACGGGGTCGTGACGGAGAATCGCGCGCTATTGCAGCATCTTCTCGCCATGAACATCGAGGCGGAAAAGCCCCAGATGGCTCCCTCCGCAATTGCAGAGATGGTGCTGTCTTTCTTTTCCGGATTATGCATTGAGAGCAACCTCAAAGCCGGCAAAACCTCCTCGACCCGGAAGATCGAAAACTTTATGACAGCCCTTCGCGGTCTCCCTAATCGGACGATCGGTCCCTGAAGTCCGGTTGCGGTCCTCGAAGCCGTTTCTGGCGAATCGGTAAACAATAGATCGTTCGCTGTCGCGGGGGTTGACAACACGGGTGTGTCGGGTTTATGGTGTGAGTCAGTTAGATAACTAACTCCTCTGAGTGCGAGAAATATGCGAACGACACAACCGGACAAGCGAACGCGGCTGGTTGAAACTGCGACGAAGCTGGCGTATGGACGCGGGTTCCGAGAGACAAGTCTGGCGGACATCGCCGAGGCGGCTCGGGTGCCGGTAGGCAATGTCTACTACTACTTCAAAACCAAGGAAGAACTTGCCGAAGCCGTGGTGGCGCGGCGCCTGGAAGAGTTTCGCGCAAACCGGGCGGAGTGGGATTGCTTGAGTTCTCCGAAGGAGCGGCTGTTAGCTTTCGTGGATAGCGTCCAAGCGAACCGGGAGCAACTTGCGCGCGGAGGATGCGCTCTTGGCGGACTGTGCACGGAGTTGCACAAGGAGGGCGGCGCTCTCGCGAAGAGATCCGCGGCGCTCTTCAAGGAGCCCATGCGTTGGCTTGAGGAGCAGTTCCGGGCCATTGGCCATGAAAAAGATTCACGAGAACTCGCGGTCCATTTGTTCTCCGCCTTTCAGGGCATGGCGGCTGTTGCGCTCGGCACCAGCGACCGCGAGGTGGTGGTGATGGAGGCAAAGAGGCTTAAACACTGGATCGGGACCTTGTGACACGCAATCATCGAGCAACCAGGGAAGATCGGCACTTCACTATGAAGAAACTTCAGGGAAAGGTCGCGCTCGACGACCCTACATCGCCAATCCCGACCTGGTCGAGCGGCTCGCGACCGGCCCTCCGCTCGCCGAAGTCGGCTGGGAAACCGTCTACGGGTCGGGACCACGCGGCGATTTCTACTATCCGGCTATCCATTCAATAGTGTCCGAAGTGCTCGGAAGTTGGGCGTCTTTTATGCGGGGTATTCAATTATGAAACTCACGAGCAATACGATTTTGATCACCGGCGGTGGCAGCGGCATCGGTTACGAACTTACCAAACAACTCACGGCACTTGGTAACACGATTCTTATCACGGGCCGCGATCAATCTAAGATGGACCGTGCGAAAGCGGCCTTTCCAAACAATTCACACCTTTCGAAGCGACGTGTCCGATCCGAAAGCGATCGCCACTCTTTACGAACACGTCACCAAACAATTTCCCGAGCTCAACATTTTGATCAACAACGCCGGCATCATGCGTGAGATCAATGTTCACGACAAAGCTGGAAGCCTCGAAGACATCACTCGCGAGATTGAAATCAATTTGAGCGGGCCGATTCGCATGGTGAAACAATTCTTGCCGCATTTGAAAACAAAATCAGAGGCCGCAATCATGAACGTTTCATCGGGATTGGCATTTGTTCCATTGCCCATTTCACCGGTTTATTGCGCCACCAAGGCCGGTCTGCATTCGTTCACCGAGTCTCTTCGTGTGCAACTGAAAAACACTAAAGTGAAGGTATTTGAGCTAGCACCGCCGGCGACACAAACCGAACTTTTGGGTGCCTTTAGTTCTGAAGACATGAAAGGCGTTTCTATCATGAAGGTGGAAGACATGATTAGAGTCGCCGTCAAAGGAATGCAAGCCGATCGATTTGAAATACGTCCAGGGCAGGCGAATCAGCTCAAAATGATGAGTCGCGTGGCGCCAGGATTTATTTTGAAACAAATGAGCCGATCGGTCGATCGCATGCTCGGCACCGATTAATTCAAAGCTTGTTAGACGCCAGGCGGCCTGAAACCGCAGGCCCACACGGCGGAGCCTGAAAGGGAGCCTCATTAGACTGCGTCTCGAAGTTAGTTAGTCACCTGACACATAATCGGACTAGCCAAGCGATGGAAAGACCTAAGCCCTAAGCGGGCAGAATGGAGTTTTTATGAAAATTATTTTGATTGGTGCAAACGGAAAGATCGGCGAACTGGTTCAAAAGGCATTAGCGGGTGCTGGCCATGAGATCGTCAAGGTCGGACGCAAATCGGGCGATTTCCGAGTCGAGATCGAGAACCGCGAAAGTGTCAGGAAGCTTTATCAAGCCGTCGGCTCGTTTGATGCCGTGGCCATCGCAGCAGGCGAAGTCGCATTTGCTCCGCTTTCGGAACTCACCGCTGAAAAGTGGCAGTTCTCGTTGGGAAGCAAGCTCATGGGTCAGATCAGCCTGGTTCAGGAGGCGATCCCGTTCATCAAAGAAAATGGATCATTCACTTTGGTTTCGGGCGTTCTTAATGACGAACCGATCTTCGCCGGTGTCGCGGCTTCAACCGTCTCGGGCGCATTGGAAGGTTTTGTTCGGGCTACCGCAATCGAACTTCCCAAGGGATTGCGTATCAATTTGGTGAATCCCACGATCCTAGAAGAATCCGTATCTAGTATGGGTTCGTTCTTTCACGGCGTGATTCCGGTCGAGGGGTGGAAAGTTGGACAAGCCTACAAACGCGCTATCTTGGGGGCGCAATCCGGCCGCGTTTACAGAGTAGATTGAGCTTACCCAGCGTTTATTCGAAGACCGCCCGGCAACATCACAAGAATCCGGGTTGACAAAAGAATCGATCTGTTGCGATTAGCCATTCAGTCAGTTCACCGACTCAATCCACGGCCATTGACTGGCGAATAATTTATGACACAACAAACAGAACAAGCCCTAAGCAGGCAGAACGGAGCAAAAAGATGAGAGTCGCACTCGATAAAAAAAGGTTCGGCCCCTGGGCACTCGTCACGGGTGCTCGTCCGGAATAGGCAAGGAATTTGCGCGGCAAATCGCAGCTTCAGGAATCAATATTGTCCTCGTTGCGCGGCGGGAGGACTTGCTTAAGGAAGTAGGCGTTGAATTTAGCAGGCGTTACGGTGTGGAGCATCGAGTCGTCGTGCTTGATGTCTCTCGGGAGGATTTCATCGCGCAACTCGTCTCCGCCACTGAAGATCTCGACATCGGCCTTGTCGTCTCCAACGCCGGCACCGGAAATCCCGGCGAGTTCTTGAAGCTTGATCGGCAGTTGCTTCAGGCGACTCTGCGGCTCAGTACGATGGCGCATCTGGACATCACCCACCACTTCGGCGCGAAACTCGCCAAGCGGAGGCGGGGCGGCTTGATCCTCGCGGGGGCAATGGGTGCGGAAAACGGCGTTCCCTGTATGGCGAATGACGGAGCCGCGAAGGCGTATGTACACAGCCTTGGCGAGGCGCTTCACTATGAGTTCAAACCTCTAGGTGTCTACGTCACTGTACTGGCAGCCGGGTTTACGGACACAGCGGTGCTCGCAAAGTTCGGCCTCGATCCGAAGACCATGCCGATGAAACCGCTGAGCGTCGAGCAGTGCGTATCTGAGGGCCTCAGCGGTCTGCTCAAAAACCGCTCCAGAATCGTTCCAGGCCGGCTGAACCGCATATTGAATGCCCTCGTGCCCGCTTCGCTTGCGCGGAGGATGGAAGCGGACTTGCTTGGTAAAGGGCTTGCCAACAAGTCCGCTCTTGCAAACGCACGAGCAGGGGGCCTAATCACTGACGGGCGACTGCTCGAGCCGCTCGAACCATGCAAGAGCGAATCCCTCTTCTTAGAAGAGCCGAATGTCATAACGCTCCGCATTCAGCCGGATGATGGCATTTGCCTTCAGGTCGGAGTCAAGCCCCCGGGACTAACCGAGGACCGACGCCTGGATTGTCGCTAGCCGGATGTTATCCAGAAAACGGGCTATGGATAGATGGCGATTACTGCTCCTGCCTGAGTCAAGGCGGAGTGGATGCGACACTTGATTGCGGACTTCGACGCTGGCCCGAAGTCGGCTTCGGAGACATCCAAACGAAAACACGTCAAGCCCAGGATCGACAGCCCTTAACATCAGGGCCGCCCCGACTCAAGAACTCCATAGTTACTTGCTAGGGTGCATTTCGAGTCTTATCGGGTCT
>CAVPFI010000009.1:0-310415 GCA_963703685.1 uncultured Acidobacteriaceae bacterium
CCGTGCCAGTCGCAGGATCGAAACGGATCTCCGTTTTCTGCTTGCCTTGCGTGCTGTTGAATAGAGGTGAGGTTGGCCGATTGGGAACATGGACTTGTGCTCCGCTTTTCTGATCCGCCCTCTTGCTCGCACTTTGAGCTATCGTTGCGAAAACCACCGGCATTAGAAAGAACACGATTGCGAATTGGCAGGTTTGTTTTAATCGCATAGACCCCTGGCACATCGAATCTGTCTCCAGGAAAGCATCGTAGGCAGGGCCGCCAGTGATAACAATTCTTCGTGAGAGTGAAAGGCTTATAAGACTTTAGAGGTAGGTGAGCTAACCGACACGGCCTGATCTGCGACGATTGACCGAACATTCGATTGGCTGATCAGTTCAGGTGGAGCGTCCGCGACCGGCAATTACACGTCTTCTTGACGGCGACGTTCAACGGCCATTCGTGGCGGGAGTTTTTTTGCCGGCCAGGCTCTCGTCCGCAATGGGGCAACTGGGCAGGGCTAGCCAGCCGACGCTGAAAATCCTTACGTCGAAAGTCGTAATCCTCTTTCATTCCTGCGAGGAATTGTGCTCACCACTTAACAAAAGTAATCTGACGCTCGAATGTCAGCTCACGTTGTCAATTCCAAACTGACGCAAAAAGGAGTACCTCTCATGAAAAGTTTAGTCGTTAGCGTTGCGGTTCTCGCCCTGTCCCTGCCAATCGTGGCCGTGGCTCAGGACACGACCAAGCAGAATAACAATCAGCCCAACCAGAGTCAGCAGAACCAGGCCAATGCAAAGAATGATAAGAACATGTCTGGCAAAGTCAGCTCCGACGGCAAGACCTTTACCAATGACGCGGATAGCAAGAAGTACCAGGTGAACAACCCCGACGCGTTGAAGGATTACGAGGACCAACACGTGGCGGTCATTGTGGCTGTAGATCCTGATACAGGTGACCTGCACATCATCCAGGTGGAGGTTCCACAGCAATAACGCCATACGTCTAGCCAGGTGGCAACGGGCACTAGTAAGAGCCGTTAGAAACACTGATACTTCCCGTTGCGTCCGCCATTTGTCGAAAACAAAGAAGTCCTTAATGGGAATTGTCCGGCAAGGAGAGCCGACATGAAACACAGGTTGTTAGCACTCGCCATCAGTCTAGCCATACTGACCGCAGTAGCAGTCAACCAGAACGCGGCGGCGCAAGCCGATGCACGCTCTCAGGAGCGGATTGCACGAGAGGTTCGCCACGAATTGCTGATGCTCCCCTGGTTCGGAGTTTTCGACTACATCGCCTTTAAGGTCGATGGAGGCACTGTAACTTTGATGGGCCAAGTCGTCCGGCCGTCACTCAAGTCCGACGCCGAGAATACGGTCAAACGCATTGAAGGCGTGGAGCGCGTCGAAAACAAGATCGAGGTCCTACCGCCATCCTCCATGGATGATGGTTTGCGCCTTGCTCTGTACCGCGCCATTTACGGCTACCCTCCGCTAGAAAAATACGCGCTCGGCGTGCAGAAGCCCATCCGCATTATCGTGAAGAACGGTCAAGTTACCTTGGAGGGCGTCGTGGACAGCGAAGCCGACAAGAACCTGGTCACCCTTCGCGCCAACAGCGTCCCAGGAATCTTTTCGGTGACCAATAATCTGCAAGTCGTCCCCGCAAAATAAGCTCTGAAGTGGGCTCTCCAAAGTCCGCACAGATTGATTTGGAGGCACCGTGGCTGGTGAGGGTCGCGGCAATGCCCTCTACCCGAGCGTGGAGTTCCCGAAAGCTCAGGAGTCGGCCTTCACGAAGAAGCGCGGTTCGGCCGGGATAGAATCGCAATGCCTCTTCCCTTCTATTACTGGCCTGCTTTTTCACGAATTCAGCACATAAATCCCCAGTCCAACGAATACCAGCGGTACCACCCAATGACCCCACTGGTCGACGGAGCGCAGAATGAGCGGATGGTTCCCGAGCCACCGGCCGACGAAACACCAGAGAGCCACGAGGACGGCATACACGCTCAGGATCAGCCACAGGTTCGATCGGGCAATAACGAAGAAGGGCACGTAAACGCTGATGTTGTCGGCCCCGTTCGACAGAGTCACGAACGCGATGGCAGCGAGGCCCTCTGAGCTGGCGCGAGGATCCCCTGCGGTGGCACGGCCCGCCTGCAACAGGCGTTTAATGCCGATCGCGAGCGGTAGCAGGCCGAGAAAGTGAATCCAGCGATGCGGAATCACGAGAGCGCCCCAGACACCGATCAGGCTGATGCCAACGATGGCGGCAAAACCCACGTACTGGCCCGCTACGATGCGCCGCGCCGGAATCCTGCGGGCGAAGAACAGAGTCAACAGAAACGCGTCGTCTATATTTGTGGCAGCGAAGGTAGTTATGCTCGCCGACAGCACCGCCAGATATTGATTCACAAAGAACTCTTATCTTTCCCAGCCGTGAGCCGGGGGATGGGAATATCTTTCTCGAACGTGGCTCCGGCTCCGCCCGTATTTCTCCGAAACACGGTTCAGCGGTCGCGCGCGTTGCTCACCGATTCCAGAAACCGGCGCGCGAGTTCCGCGATGCGATCTGGCTGCCGGCGGCGAATGGCTTCTCTCGGGATCAGTTCGCCGCCAACCCCCAGTGCAATTGCGCCGGCAGCGATGAAGCTGAATGCGGTGCGCTGGTTTACGCCACCGGCAGCGATCATGGGGACGTCGGGAAACATCGCCTTGAGGTCCTTGATGTAACTGTCACCTCCGATGTGTCCACAGGGAACAATCTTGACGAAATCCGGACCCAGCTTCCACGCGGTGATGACTCCTGTCGGGGTGAGGGTTCCCGGGATCGCGACCACGTTCTGCTGCACAGCGAACTTCACCGTCTCTGCATCAAGACCGTCGCTGGAAAGGAATTTCGCTCCGGCGTCGAGGCAGCGGCGCGCGGTCTCAACATCGTGGACGCTGCCGGCGCCGACGATCACATCGGGAGCGTGCTGCACCACTTGCGCAATGACTTTGATCGCTTCCGGTACCGTCAAGGTAACTTCGAGAATAGGAATCCCGCCGCGGGCGATGGCCTCGGCAGCGAAAAGCGCATCCTCCGACGTCGAGACGCGAATAGAGGGAATAATTCCAAGTTGTTCGATCCGGTTCCGTACGTCTTGCTTGTTCAACGCTCCGGCTCCTGGGGCGGCCACTGCCATGGTCGCGGTATGGACGTTAACGAAAGCGCACGTAAAGCTTGGTCCCGAATCATTGCAAAGCCCTAGTACCCACGGCCTGGCGCAACTGCTCCAGGGCGAGCAAGTATGAAGCCAGGGCCTGACGATAGGCAAGCTGAGTCGCGCGATAGTTGCGCTCGGCGTCCAGAAAGTCGAGCAGGCTCACGGCGCCGCGCTGGTACGCGTACTCGGCGATATCGCGGTCTTTTTGCGCGACGTCGAGATAGCCCGAGCGGTAGAGTTGGACGATCCGGTCACCCACGCGCAATCCTTCATAGGCGTCGCGTACATCGGTTAGGGCCTGACCGTTGGTGGCTTTCTCCTGCTCTTGCGCTTGCGTGATGGCGATGCGAGTTCTCTCTATTTCGCCTTGGTTGCGATTGAAAATTGGAAGTGGGATGCTTCCCAGGAAGTTAGCGGCATTAATCCCGTTGACGTGGGAATAGTTACCCTGCACGGTAACATCTTGCTTGCCAATTGCCTTTTGCAGTTCGTACTGGCTCCGGGCCGCCGTCACTCCTTGTTGGGCTGCACGGAGATCAGGCCTGTTCAGCAAAGCCTTCAACTGAAAGTCTTCCAGATTACCCTTCAGCGGCTGATAGTCGAACGGCCCTGCTACGTCGTAGTCTGGAGAAACGGATTCGTAACCAAGGAGTTGACGCAGGTCGGAGAGCGCCTGGACTCTTGCCAGTTCTGCCTGCTGATAGTCGGTCTCGAACTGCAGTAGCTGGAGTTTGATCTTAAGGTAGTCGTCCTCGCTGATGGCGCCTTTGTCGTAACGCAATTGGCTGAGGTCGACCGTTTTCTGAAAACTCTTCAAGTCCTTCTCGGCGAGTTCAATGGTCGATTCGGCAAGCTGCACGTTCACAAAGAGCGAGGCCGTGCTGAAGGTAAGGCTGCGCTCATTGTCGGTAACCAGTGAGCGCGTCTGCGCGGTAATGTCCTTCGCTGCCTGCAACCGGTGTTGCCGCTTCCTGCCGCGCTCGATCAGATAGCTAAGCCCGACATCGCCTTCCGTGTTGTTCTTCAGATAATCGTTGGTAGAAACATTTGGATAGAGGTTTGGATTTTGATGCGCTGGCGACCCAAGAGGTAAATATTCCCAATCAGCAAACAGGGTCGGGTTGGGACGCAGGTTCGCGGTGATCTCTTCCGCTTCGGCCTGCTGGATGGTGGTCATCATAGCCAGCATGTTGTGGTTGTGCTGGAGCGCCATTTGGATGGCTTCATCCAGCGTAATCATTGTCGGCCCGGTGTTTTGGGCGAATGCCGAACTAGTCAGCGCGTATGCCAACATTGCGCTCGTTAATAGATTTGCGCCGATTCTCCGGAAGGGTGCTGAACTATTCAAGGGCCACCTCCGGTAGCGGAAGTTGATCGCCGTCTCGCGCGATCCACACGTAGAAGGTGGGCAACAGGAAAATACTCAAAAGCAGATCGGATATTAGTCCGCCTACGATTACGATTGCGAATGGCCTTTGCGAATCCGATCCGATGTCATGCGACAGCGCTGCAGGGAGAAGTCCCAGAGTAGCCACCAGCATTGTCATCATGATGGGGCGAAGCCTGAGGACCGCGCCTTCGACCGCGGCGTCCGGAATCGAGTACCCTCGGGCGCGAAGCTGGTTGATGTATTCGAGCATGATGACGCCGGTTTGCACCGATACGCCGAACAGCGCGAGCATGCCCACACCCGACGAGACGCTGAGATAAGTTCCAGTGAGCAGCAGAGCGAGGAAGCCTCCGACGCGAGCTAGGCCGACGTTCAACAAGATGAGCAGCGCCCATTTGTAGGAGCGAAACATAGTGTAGAGAATGATGAAGATGACGAGGATCGTCAGGGGAACGATCAGGGCCAGCCGCGCTTCCGCTCGTTTCTCGCTTTCGTATTCGCCCGACCAGCCAAGGCTGTAGCCCGGCGGCAGCTTCACTTTTTTGCCGATCTGTTTGATCGCGTCTTCGACGGTAGTGCCGAGATCGCGGCCTCTCACGCTGAAGGTCACCGCCACATAGCGAATATTGCCTTCGCGAAAAATGTCGTAGGCGCCATCTTTGACTTCCACACTGGTTAACTGCGCCAGCGACACGCGTTCGCCTGTGGGGGAGAGTAGACGAACTCTCTCAATGGCCTGTTGCGTATTGCGGTAGGGAGCCTGGTACCGAACCACTACATCGTAGCGCTGCTCGCCATTCAACACCTGACTCACCGCATTGCCGCCGACAGCGGTCTGGACAGCGTCTTGGATGTCGGTGACGTTGATTCCGAAGCGAGCGGCCTGGCGGCGGTCGATCGTCAGATCGAGATTCGGCTGGCCGAAATCGCGTAAGAGTTTCACATCGTGCATGCCCGGAATATTCGACATTACGGACGTGACTTCCTCGCCCTTCTGTTCGAGAGTCTTCAGGTCGTCCCCAAAAATCTTGAGCGCGAGCGAACCCTTAGTGCCCGTCATCGTTTCCCCGACGTTGTCTTCGATGGGCTGGGAAAAGTTCCAGATCGCGCCCGGATACTTTTCAAGCGCACGACTCATAGCGGCGATCAGCTCTTCTTTGCTTTTGTGAAAGACAGGACGCCATCGGTCGTGCGGCTTCAGGTCGACGAAATATTCCGTGTTGCCGAAGCCTCCGGTGTCAGTGCCGTCATCGGGACGGCCAACTTCCGAAACCACCGTTTTCACTTCCGGAAATGATGCGAAAACATAGCGACAGTTGGTGGTGAACTTCTCGCCTTCTGAAAGGCTTGTGCTATTGGCCAGAGTGCCGCGGGCCCAAATAGCGCCCTCATCGAGGTGAGGCAAGAACTCCGCACCGATGACACCACCAAAGCCCAAGTAGAGAGTTGCTGCCAAGGCGGCGATGCCAACGCCCGCCACGACCCACCGATGCTGAACCGCCCAGCGCAGGCGCCCTCGATACCCCTCCGTCAGATAATCCAGCACTCGGTTGCGCCGTTCATGGACGCCGTTGCGGAAAAATATGCCGGCAAGCACGGGGGCGACGAGAACGGAAAATGTCATGGCGCCCAAGAGAGCGAGCGCGACCGTCCAGGCCATGGGGCGGAAGAGCCGACCCTCCACGCGTTGCAGCGTGAAGATTGGCAAATAGGCGGTGATGATGATGGCGATCGCATAGAAGACTGGCCGCTGCACTTCGTGCGCGGCTTCGCGAATGGCCTCCGCGGGCGTTTTCTTGTTCGCCGATCCATGTCCGTTGTTCAGGCGGCTCATGTGTCGAACGATGTTTTCGACCATGACCACCGCGCCGTCCACGACCATTCCGAAATCGAGTGCGCCGAGAGAAAGAAGATTCGCTGGAATGTGGCTCAAATCCAGCCAAATCGAGGCAAAGAGCAGCGAGAATGGAATTGTCAGCGCGACGATGAGAGCGGCACGAACGTTGAGAAGAAACAGGAACAGGATCACGCTGACCAAAATCATGCCCTCGGCCAGGTTGTGCATGACCGTGTGCAGGGTGAAATAGAGGAGATCGCTGCGGTCGAGCATGGGAACGACCTTCACACCCGGGGGCAAGAGGCCGTTGTTCAGGTCGTCCACTTTCTTGTGAATGGCATCGAGTGTGGGCTGTTCTTCAGCGCCTTTGCGCATCAGCACAGCACCCTGAATAACATCGGGTTCGTCGATGATGCGGCCGTCTTCCATGTGATTCGCTCTCGCCATGTGACCCAGGCGGATTTTGGGACCTTGTGTGACTTCCGCGATGTCTTTCACCCGCAGGGCCGTACCGGTTTGAGTTTTTAAGACGGTGTCCTCGATGTCGCGCACGCTGGAGAAGAGCCCCAGCGCGCGGACATTCATCTGCTGCATCCCAACTTCGACGAAGCTGCCGCCAGCATTAATGTTGTTATTGGCGAGTTGTTGCTCGACCTGGCCGATGCTTAATCCGTAGGAGACTAGTTTGTTCGGATCGACGCGAACCTGGTACTCACGTACTGTGCCGCCGAAGTCAGAAACGTCGACCACATTCGGGACAGACTTAAACTGCTTGAGCAGAACCCAGTCTTCTATCGATCGAAGCTCCATCAGGTCATAACGGGGATTCGTGCTTCTCAACGTGTACCAATAGATTTGGCCCGTGGTGCTCCAGTCCGTGCCGATTTGTGGCTGGAGGTTTTGCCCTGGTGGGAGATTAACCTGGGTTAACCTCTCCAGGACTTTCTGGCGATTCCAGTCGTTGACCGAGCTGTCGTCGAAGATCATGATCACGAACGACAGTCCGAAGATCGATTCGGAACGCAGAAAGCTCATGTGCGGCATTCCGGACATTTGAATCTCGATCGGTATCGTGACTTGCTGCTCCACCTCCTCCGCAGAGCGGCCCGGCCATTGCGTAATCACCGTTACATAGTTGTCGGCGATATCGGGATAGGCTTCAACCGGCAGGTTGTGAAACGAAATGGCTCCCCAACCGGCCAGCAGGGCGGCAATGGCCAGCACTACAAATTTGTTGTTCAGGGCAAAGTCTACGAGGGCCCGAATCATTCCTTTTCCTGTTTTGTTTGCCGATGCGCCAGCTCAACCGCTAGTAATGGCCACTGATCTTGCATTGTCGACATGAGCCGTATTCGCGAGGCCGGATGCGCTTGCACCATCCGTTATTGAGCGAGCACGTGATCCAAAACCAGCGCGTTCGTAACTACTGGTTGCCCTGGCTTGAGGCCTGACTTGATTTCCTGCAAATTCGTGTTTTCCGTCAGCACGTCCCCACTGACGACTTCCACGCGGCGAAATTTCTTGTCGGGGGCGGGAACGAAGACAAAATCACGATCGTGCATCCGCAGCACGGCCGATGCGGGGACAATGGTGTGCATCTCTGTGGTTTGACCGCGGAATGTCGCCCTCGCGAACATGCCGAGCCTCATCATTCCAGGATTCTGCACTTCGATGCGTACTTTCGCCGTACGAATACTGGGATCGAGGACGGCGCCGATATTGCTGACCTTTCCCTTGAACGGATGATCGGGATACGCGTTCAGGATGATCTCCGCTGTATCTCCCAGGCGGACATGAGCCATGTCGTTCTCATACACGTCGCACACAACCCACACCGAGGAGAGATCAGAAATCGTGAACGGGCTGGGCGATGAGTAGGCCTGAACGGTCGCCGCGTTGGTCACTTCCTGATCGGTGATCACGCCCGAAGTGGGTGCAACAATGTCTACGATGCCCATGGGCTTGTCGGGATCGTTGCCCAGGAGCCGCAGGTGCTCGGTCGCGGTCCCAAGAGTAACTTTCGCGTCATCGGCCGCATCTTGCGCGACCTCAAGATCCTGTTGTGCGATGGCGCCGTGGGCGTATAGGTCCACGGCTCGATTTAATTGCTTTCGCGTGAGAAGTTCATCGGCGACGGCCTTGCGATAGGAGTCGAACCCGCCGGCAACATCGTCGCTTCGAATGGTAAGCAACAACTGGCCTTTTTGCACGGTGTCGCCCAATCGCGCGTGAATCGCGACGACACGCCCAGAGGCGAGCGAAACCACCGGCACGTTGCGAGCTACATCCGGCGTAACGGTTCCCGTCACCACCAACTCGGACGAAGAGGGACGTTCAACCGCCGCCGCGAGCGGAAATTGCTCGGGATGATCCACCGTGAACAGACCGGGATCCGCTCCAGGCACGATGTTTGCGGGCGGCGGCGCCTCCGCCGCCGGGTCGGCGTGCGCGGTGCAACCGACCAGCGCCAGCAGAGCTGGCAAAGAGAGAACAAAGAAAAAACGGAGCAGGCCCGCGATTGGAACTAACTGTTGAACCCTGCTTCGGTCCATTTTGCCCATGTAGTTCTTTCTTCTCCGTCGTCACCAAGCTAGAACTTCACCATGATCGCGTACCTCAAGCTGGGTTCATCTTTTCGCAGATCGGGACAGAAACCCGTGGCTCCGGCCACGCACGTGAAACCCGGTGTGGCCGACAGCGTGGGGCCCGGCACGAACGTAGTGCTTCCCACCACAGATCCGGCGGATGGATTGGGAACTGTACTGGGAGTGAGGTTGTCTCCCGGGGTGATTCCTCCGCGCCCCGTCCAGTAGGGTACGTTGGCGTGGCGATACCCGTACTCTGCGCGGAACGTGATGTACTGCCTGGGCATCCAGTCGAAGGTGAGCGAAGCATCCCAGGCTTTGTACGGATCCCCGGGATTCTGCGTGAAATACGGCGAGCCGGTAATGGCATCGGCTCCATTGATTGGCGGAAGCAGCGTCAAGTAGCGCCCCGGATTGGCCATCGCTCCGCCGCCAAGGGTGATGCCATATAAGTCTTTCTTGAACCACCAGCGGTTATAGAGCATCCATCCGGCGAAAGTTTGTTTACTGCTGGTAGCCGTGTTGTGGTGGCAATTCACATTGTTGTTGATGGTTCGACCCTGGGCGCTGGTGAACGATCCGTGGCCGCCATACTCGCAGCCAAGGTCTCCCGTAACCGAGAACGCCATCTTGTCCAGGAACTTTTCTGGGTGATCGTAATATTTGACTTCAACGCTGTCGTCGGTGTGGATGCGCGAGCGGCCGAATTGGCCGTCTCCATTGCCCAGAGTATCTTCACCCATCCCGTAGTTGTTGAAGACGAAAGAAAGCCAAGGCATTCGGCCGATATAAGATCTGCCCGCCCAGACCAGGTTTGCTGCCTAATCTGCCGTAAGATTGCCAGCCGTTGATGATCCAGGGCTCAATCTTCAGTTTGTCAGTAGGAAACCACTGGATGCGCACTCCGTTGAAGAACCACGGAGTGTTAGAGGACACATAGGACGGCTGGTAAGTCCAGTTATCGAAATTGTAGTAACTGAAGAGACCAATGTAGGAGACGAAAATTCCGGCGTCGATGTTGAGCCCATGGTTTACGTCGAAGTGATAACCGGCGTTGGCCTCCGAAACGTATTTGTACGCGCCCCGAAGGTCCCACTGACCGCGCCCAGCACTGGCATCATTCCGTGGCGTGGTGACGCCGAACATTCCATTCATGGTCAAGATGCGGGCGTTAACATTTTGCCAGTGGAAGTTGCCGCCAAAGCTGATTTGCTCCACCTGAATTTCATTGGACCGAAAGATTTCGGTCGAGCCGCCCATGGTGTCGTCTTTCGGATGGTTGAGATCCATGACGTAGTGGATGTCCATGCGAATTTCCGGAGTGAAGAATTTGGAATCCCAAACCGCATCTTTGTTGCGCGGATTGCCGTTCAGCCACGTCCAATCGGCGTACGCAAACGGTTCCGTTGGCTTCGGCTTTTCGGGTAACCCGGAACGGACTTGAGCCGCCGCATCGACACCAGCTGCCGCTGGCGTGGGCTCTGGTGCTTTCATCTCTGTCCCGCTGGCAGAAGCAGATTTTGCTCCTGCAACGGATGTCGATGTTGCTGCTTCGGCGGGGGCGCGACTTTTCAATGCCGCCTCGAGTTGATCGATGCGCGCCTTCATGACAGCCAGTTCTTTGGCGATATCGAGCGAAATTTCCGGGTCGGGCTTGGTAGCCGCCGCTGTCTTGGCAACGTTATTGTTCGTTCCGCCCCCAGCGTTACCCGTTTCATCAGAACTGGAGACATGCCGCGTAGCCACGGTTGTGGGATTGGCAGATTGCGTCTGAGCAACGCAGCGCTGAGTGGAAATGTTGAGAATTAGAGCTAATGGCACAGCGGCAAACTGTAAGCCTTTACACAATTTGATATCGACGATCATCATGTACCGGTCTCCGGCAGTTCTAGAGTTGGATTGCGTTCACTGTGAGCAGAAGCTCTCACGTCTGTTCAAGCGTTGGCAGTTTTTCCCCGACACTTCCTTCATGACTCTCAAATTCCATCATCAAAGTCATAAAAATTGCGTAAAGAGTTCAGCAAGAGTCTATAAAGATTTCTCGGAGCACAATTTGGCAGGGGCCCACTGCAGCACCTTGCAAGTGAGGCCTCCCGATGACTTGGACAATACAATGCGGGGCATGAAGAATCCGTGAAGACCTCTATTCGTAATTTGACTAGCAGTGATCATGGTTTCGCATCTTGCGGGATTCGGATGGCGTGGTCTATGAGAGCCGGCTGGGAGAAAATCTGATCAGGGCTGGCGAGTTAGTTCGATTTTGCGGCGGGATATTCCGAATTATTAGGGTCACATAATCGATAACCGACCCAAGGTTCGGTCACGATGTATTGCGGCTCAGAAGGATTCAGCTCAATCTTCTTTCTCAGAGCCTTTACAAATGAGCGCAGATAGTCCAGCTCCGTGCCATACTCGGGTCCCCAGATCGAGCGCAACAGCTTAACGTGAGTCACGGGGAAGCCTTGATTTTGCATCAGGAGAGCCAGCAGATGAAATTCTGTGGGAGTGAGATGGACAGGCTCTCCGTTTCGGCGAAGCACGTGCCGCCGCATATCGAGTTCCAGTTGGCCGGCTCGAAGAACGGCGGATTCGGCCCCGTTATCACATTGCACCCGCCGCAACACTGCTCCGATGCGGGCCAGTAGTTCACGAAAACGCACCGGCTTGACGATGTAATCGTCAGCTCCGGCCTCTAAAGCCTGTACGAGATCGGCTTCGGCATCTCGGACACTTACCATCATAATTCCGATACTCAGCAACTGCGCGCGAATCTGGTGGCAGGTTGCCACTCCCCCAATACCCGGCATGTTGATGTCGAGCAAAACCAGATCAAACGAGCGGCGCCGAAGGACTTCCAGAGCTTCCTCGCCGGTGCGAGCTTCCTCGGTGGCGTATCCGCTGGCGGAAAGCGATGTTTTCAAGGCTTTCCGAAAAGAAGCTTCATCGTCGACAAGCAGGGCGTTGGGCATGAGGCTCAAAAAGTCAGCATTCAGATTCGGCGAGCGGAAAGGTCAGACGGAAGGCAGTTCCTTTTGCGAAGGTGCGACCAGCGTCCTCCAGCTCGATGCTGCCCCCGTGGGCGCAGACAATCTTGTGTGCGAAGTAAAGGCCCAGGCCGGAACCGGGCGCGAGGTGCTGAGTTTCAGAACCACGGTAAAAGCGTTCAAATATTCGCGCTCGTTCGCCGTCCCGAATCGGCGTTCCACTGTTCAGCACGCGTACGGTTGCGAATCGTTTGCCGCCTTCGATACTTACTTCGACCTCCGTGCCGGGAGGCGAATATTTGCAGGCGTTATCCAGTAATTGCTTCATGGCGAGTTCGAGCAGGCCGCGGTCCACAAGAACTTCAGGAGAAACGCTTCCCTGCGCGATTTGGAATTTGCGGTCGGCACATTCACGGGAGTACTGATGGACCGTATTGATTACGAATCGGGTGATATCCGTTCGTTCTAAACGCGGTTTTATTTCGTCTCGATCTAACTGGCTGGTTCGAAGGACCTGTGAAGTCAGCCCGGCCAGACGCGAAGTCTCGGACTCGATCAAATCCGCCAGCTCCTGCTGCTGTGGGCGCAACGAAAGAGTCTCACGAAGACCACCGGCGGCGGTAAGAATCGTTGCCAGCGGAGTCTTGAACTCATGGGCCAAGGCGTCGAGTACTGCGGCGCGAAATACTTCTGCCTGTGTCTGCTGCCGCGCAGCGGCTTGCACTTTGAAATGCTCGAGTTCTTTCCAGCATGGCGGCGGCAAGTGCTGCGAGTGGCCCGATCGCAAGTTCGTTGCCGTGCAAGTCTTCGAATCCCACGGCTCCGATGTTCTTTCCGGTAGCTCGCAAGCATCGGACTGAAACTCCAATTGCCGGATCGTCCGCATCTTCTCCTAGATGACACGTGGCTTGAGTTCTGTCCGGCAGATTTTCGCCAGAACGACCGGAGAGATAAAGCTCTCCGCTAACGGCATCGAACAAACACACTGCCTTCAGATCAAAGACTTCACGAAACCGTTCTACCGATCCCTTTAGGAGATCATTGTCTGGGTCGAGCGCGAGCAATTGCTTCGCCACCTGATAAAGCAGATTGACCAGGCGTCTTTGGTTGTTTGAAATAGCTGCCTCCCTTCGAGCGCGCGTAGTCAATCGCGTGATGACCAAGCCGGTGATGAGGTAGGAAAGCAACGCCAGAATGTCCAAGGGGTTCGTCACTTCAAAGGAAAAGAGTGGTTGAGTAAAAAAGAAATCTAAACACGCCACTGTCAGCAGCGAAACGAAGGCGGATGATGCGAAGTTGCCGCGCAGAGACTGCAACACGACGACGATCAAGTAAAGAAAGCTGGTGATCGTGAGGTTCAGATGGAAATGAAAGCAGAGGTAGGTGATCAAGCCGACCGCGATGCAGCCAGGGGTCGCTGAGATGGCGAATCTGGAAAGGCTGACCCTGTAGCTTCGAATCACGGTTGAGAATTTGTGGCGCATGGGGTTGCTGTGGGAAGCTCTATCCTTTCCAGAACGAAATAATGAGACCGCCGGCCATAATCATGGAGCCGCCCACCAGTGTAGAAAGGCTGGCCGGCTGATTGAATCGAACCTTGGCAACAATCTGCGCAGTGACGAAGAAGAAGACCACGTACACGCCGAGCAGCTTTCCGAAATCCCAGCGAGGCAAGTTGACCACCAGTCCATAGAAGGACAGGGTGGCTCCTCCTCCGGCGAGGGCGATCCATCGCCATACGCCAGATGAGCGATGGACCGCCGACTGGAAGAATGCGTCTCCCACGACTTCCAATGTCGCGGCAATCAGAAGTAGAAGAAATGTCGCTCCTGGCACAGCAAGGGTCTGGTCGAGAGATCGCATGCGCTTCGCATCCTTTTCAGTACGATGTTGTGACAACGGCGTCCTCTGGATACCCCGGCATGCAGATCTTGGGAACATCTCCGGTTCGACTCGCATGCTTTTGACTTTGTTCACAATCCTTAAGCATTAAGAGAATCGGATCTGAGTTGAGAAGCCGGCGGATACCCCCTGCTTTGCCAATGCGTCGTCGATGTCAAGCCACTACCGTTAGCTGCTCCCCACGCTCGCCAATCGAATTCATGTAATGCGCGAAACTAAATCGACGCCTTCACTGCGTCCAATAGATATTTCTTATCGCAATGATTTGAAAAATGGGATAGGTACTCGGCCCTGGCGGTCAAGGTTGTCGATGGCGGCGTGAACGTCGCCGCTGGCAAGCTGCTCTACCGCCTCTTTGATTGCCGGGTTCTTCTGGCGGACGATCTCGTCCCGATGCGCGGTTCGCATTCCGGCTTCCTGTAACTGGTAATAAGGGAGTCCGGCTTCGACAGCGTCGTGCTGTCGCACGTCACCTAGACGCAACACCCGGTCTGTTCTCCTAGCCGCTGTAAGAAATCATTGATCTGCCTGGTAGTGGCGAGACTCGATTCAGCAAGCACGTACAGGAGTTTTTCTCCGGCATCTGCCTGATCTCCACAGACAAGATGGTGCTGTAGCGTGCTCGATAAGATTCCTGTCTTTCTTCGCTAACCTGGAACCGGGCGGTCGATCTGGCATGGCGTTGAGGAGGAAGCGCTTCGCGAGTACGGAGAAATCGTCTGAACTCGCGCATGAAATCTCGGGCTTCCAGGCGCAAAGCACTTCCGGCCATTCTACGACTACGGGACTGTAGCTACAGAAAACCGATTGAGTAAGTGCAGTGGAAGGCCCTTAGGGCTTTGCGGGCAGCGGCTGCCAGAGCTCAATCTTATTCCCATCCAGGTCATAGATCCAGGCAAAGCGACCATAGGATTCATCCATTCGTTTGGCGTCAATCTTTACTCCCTCTTGTTTTAAGCGGTCGAGCAAAGCATCCATATCGTCCACGATGTAGTTGATCATGAACGGTGCGGGGCTGGGATCGAAATACTTAGTGGAGGCGGGAAAAACAGTCCAAACTGTAACGTGTTCCTTTTGCGGGTCGTCGTGTTCGCGCCACGGAAGCATCGCGCCTTGGCCCGTGTCAGCGAGTCCAAGATGCTTCGAATACCATTCGCGCGTCTGATCACGATTGGCGGATTTGAAGAAGACACCGCCGATTCCAAGGATGCGCCCGCGCTGCTCCGTTTTGATAGGCGGCTTCGACTTTGCAGGTTGCGGAGATTTCACGTCCTGTCCTCCTGTTGAGCGGGCCGAGATGAGCAACAGCGATCCGAGCGCAATTGTGCTCCACGGTATTCCTTGCATCGGCGGATTATACATAGGTTTCGATTCGAATGGAGAAAGCGGTTTGCTCAAGGTTCGTCGCGATTCACCCTTTCTAGATCGCGCCTGAGGTCTCGAACTGATGCTTTTGGCGTATCCCTCCAGGGTAGTTGCAACGGACCATAGAGTATCTTCAGACAACATCACGCCTCCCATTTTGGGTGGCTGTATTTCTTAATGGTCTTGACTACCTCGACACCGAATTTTGGACGCGCTTTGTGAATGGTATCTGGATCGACCATGTGTTCGCGGTGAATCAGACCTGGCTCCTTCGCCAACCACTCTCCATAGCGCGCTGCGCATATTCGCTCGGAAAGTCTCCAGCACCGGGTCTTTGGGTTCACGCTGTGCTCCGATGAACCAGCCAGCACCATCCGGGATACCTGCAACCGACGCCAGACCCACACCTGGCGTAGAGAAGTATTCAAAACTGGCTTGGATTAGAGCAAAACGTGGTGCGGGCGGAGGGACTTGAACCCTCATGGGCCGTTTAAGCCCTGCGGATTTTCATACCGTCTACGGCTTTCGCCGCCCCGACGTGACTCCTTTGGAGAGCTCACGCCAGGTTTGCGGTCTGGACTATCTCTTCACCCTCCCCCGGAAGCTCCGGAGCTTAGGTGCTGCCCGTCTAGTCTCTACACCTTCCCGGCTGTTGTCTCTCCGGGCTTGGCTCGGGATTGCCATTTAAGGTTTCCCCGAATTTGAGCAGTTCTGCATCGCCGGTTTCCCAGACGAGCACTCAAGTTTTCCTTAAGTCCGCTGCGTATGCCATTCCGCCACGCCCGCGCGCGGCTGCCTCCCTCATGATAGGGCACGTTGCCCGATTTTACACATCCGTTTCCTCGTCACCAGTTTGCGCTTGAGTGGGAGTTTCCACGTTATCTTCCTCTACTTTGTAGAAATGCGAACTACTAACGCCTTGAAGCGACAGTTGTCGTCCCTTTACCCATTCCTGCAACATGCGCTCACCCACTTCCTTGAAATCGGGATGTTCCTTGATGTATGAGCGAAGATCGATCTCGGTTTGCGAGAGGGCGTCTGAGACATGCTCAAAGAATCTCGCGAATTTTAGCAGGCGTGCCTGTCATCCGTGTTTCACCGAGCCGACGGAGCACTTTGTTGCCCGGCCATTGGGTTGTTCCATTGAGCGTAAGCCAAACTTTTTCGTCGTGCGAAACGATTCAACGACGGCCAGAAAGAAATGTCCTGTGACCAGATCATCGTTCAGCACTTCACGGGCAATGAGGAAAATGTCGTGATCTTCGAGAGCGGCAAGTCGGCTCTATACGCCCTTTTTATGAAGTATTTATACGTTCTTTATGCGGTTGGTGGTGCAATACCAGTAGCGACCTGCCGGAGGTACTATGCTTGAATCCGTGATGGTTGGTATTTGTTTAGTTGTAGTGCTCTTCTCCGCGATCTGCATTCGGGGGTTCCTCTGGGACTCGAAGCATCACAAACAGAAATAGCTTCGCAACACGGAGCGGGCCGGTGCCCTGATTGGCGTATTGTGGGTGTCGGTACCAGATTAACTATTTTGCGGGCAAGGAAAAATAGAAGACCGAGCCGCGGCCCAGCTGACTGACGACTCCAATTTTGCCGCCGTGCAGTTCGACGATAGCTTTCGCGATCGGGAGGCCCATGCCGGTACCCGGCATCAACATGCGTTGATCTCGTCCGCGATAGAATTTCTCGAAAATCATCTCTTGTTCCATCTCGTCGATGCCGGGACCCTGATCGGCCACGCTGGTGATCACCTCGGAGTCCTGTAATTCCACACTGACATGAATCGGAGCGTCCGCCGGTGAGTACCTTCCCGCATTGTCCAACAACTGAGAAATCACCTCCGTAATCCGCTCAAGGTCCATCCGCAGGGGCGGAATATTCGGAGGAATTGAGATCTCGACAGGATGGGTGCGTAGAGTGGCCTGAGTGTTTTTGACGGCATTCTCCACGGCTTGGCGGATCAGATGTGGTTCGAACTGAAAATGAAGTTGATGAGCATCAAGCTGGGCGACTTCTCCGGCCTCGCCTACCAGGCGGTTCAGACGGTCGCCCTCTTCGTTGATCACCTGGAGCAGATCGGTTCTCTGCGGTTTGTCAAAATGGGCCTCCGAAAGCAGCGTTTCGACCGACGCTTTGATCGCCGTTAAGGGTGTGCGGAATTCGTGAGTGATCGAATCCAAGAGGATGGAGCGCAGACGATCGCTCTCGCGAGCCGCTTCACTCTTGGTGAGTTTTTCCACGGTATTGGCACGCTCAATGGCGATGGCAACCAAACTGCCAATGGCCTCAAGGCTCTCGCGAGAGAGATCGCACCCCGACAGTCCCAAGGCTCCGACAGACCTCACCCCCATGCGTACGGGCATGAAACAGATCTTTTGTTGCCGATCCAGAACCGGTTCACCCCGGTCGCTAATCGATTTCAGCTGGTCAGCGGGGAATAGAGTTCGACTACGATCATCCAGAAAATAGCTCTCCTGCTTGCCTTCAAGAAAAAGGGCAGCGCCGCTGAGTTCAAAGGAGTCTACGATGTTCCTGGGGATGACATTCAGCAATTCGAAGACGTTCTCGCTGAGCCACAGCTGTTGGCTAAAAGCGTATAACCTTTCAACTTCATGCCTGCGCTGGTCTGCATAGGCGGTGCCGCGACGCGCACGCTCGGACAGTTGACTGGCTACGCCGGCGGTGACCAGGAAGGCAAAGAGCGCAATCCAGTTTTGCGGATCGGCAATGGTGAACTTGAAAAGGGGCGGTAGGAAGAAGAAGTTGTAGGCTGCGGTTGCGAGAATAGCTGTGAAAGTAGCGTAGCGCAAGCCCCAGGTAGTAGAGATCAGTAAGACGGCCAGCAAGAAGCTGAATCCAATAGTCGTCGGATTTACGTGCAGCCATCGAGAGAAGAAGAGAACGATGCCTGCGACAATTAATACGCAGGCGAAGAGGCGCAAGATCGGATTGTTAAATGGGCGCTTCACGTGCGAGGATTCTAGTCGTTCGAAATCTGGACAGCACCGAGAATAATACATAAGCATGCCGAAGACACCTGAGCAGTGGCTGGAAGAAACGACGCCGCGGAAGAAAGAGCCCGTTTTTAAGCTTTTCCTGGGCTACGCGCCCGGCGTGGGGAAAACATTCAATATGCTCAGTGAAGGCATCCGGCGCCATAGCCGCGGCGAGGACGTGGTGATCGGAGTGGTGGAGACTCACGGACGTGCTGGAATTGCCGAGTTGTCTTCGAAACTAGAAACAGTTCCGAGACGCAAGATTCAATATAGGGGCGCAACCTTTGACGAGATGGATCTCGACGCCATTCTGGCGCGTAAACCCCAGGTTGTTCTCGTGGACGAACTGGCGCACACGAATATCGAAGGCGCCAAGCACGCTAAGCGTTACCAGGATGTAATGGACTTGCTGGATGCGCAAATCGATGTGCTTTCGACCATGAACGTGCAACACATCGAAAGCCTGGTTCCAACGGTGCTCAACATCACCGGAGTACAGGTGAGAGAGACGGTTCCGGACTGGGTGATGAAGAAGGTCAACGAGATCGTACTCGCAGATTTGACGCCGGAAGCGCTGCAAACGCGCATGCGACGCGGGGATATCTATCCTCTGGACCGCGCGGAGCGGGCGCTGGGCCACTTCTTTCGGCCGGGCAACCTGATCGCTCTTCGCGAACTGGCATTGCAGCAAGTTGCCGGGGCCGTCGATCGTAGCCTTGAGTCGTACCTGGAACGCGAAGGGCTGAACAAGAATCTAGCATTGCGAGAGCGAATTGCGGTGTGCGTCAGTTCCAGTCCCGCAGCGCAATACTTGATCGCGCGAGCCGGGCGGATGGCTCAGCGCATTGACGCGGAATTATACGTCCTCTACATCGACGTCGGCGCCGATGACGATCCCCAGGATCAACGCAGCCTGGCGCAAAATCTGCGATTCGCTGAAAATTTTGGCGCTAAAGTGATTCGATCGAAGGGAAAGAACGTCGCGGAAGAAGTCGCCAAGGTCGTAAGAGAGCACCACATCACCCAGGTGGTGTTCGGGCGTTCGGCGCAGAAAGGATGGAAGCGCTATTTGTATCTTTCGGCCATCCACAGATTCTTGCGCGATGCTCCGCCAGTCGATGTCCACATCGTTACGCAGGAAATGAAGTGAGGCCAATGGTCAATCCAGACGGCAAGAACAACATTTTAGTGGTCGATGACGAGGCGCAGATAACGCGAGTGCTCAAGACCACGCTCTCCGCTCAAGGCTACGCAATTCGAACTGCAGCCGACGGCATGCAGGCTCTGTTAGAGATGAAAACCTGGGCTCCGGATTTAATCATTACCGATTTGCGAATGCCCAACATGGACGGACTGGAGCTTTGCAGGCAGGTCCGAAGCCAGTCTCGTATTCCGATTATCGTATTGTCGGTCAAGGGCGAAGAGACAATTAAAGTGGAGGCACTCGATGCCGGTGCAGACGACTACGTTACGAAGCCTTTTAGCGTAAAGGAGCTATTGGCGCGAGTACGAGCGGCCCTTCGCAGAACTTATACGGACGAGCAGTCGGAGACTCCTGTAATCGAGGCCGGCGATTTTCATATCGACATTCCAGGCCGGCGGGTGGAAGTGCGAAAGCAGGAGGTGCATCTTACTCCGAAAGAATTCGATGTTCTCGTGTACCTCGTGAGGCACCCTGACAAAGTCGTTACGCACCGCGCTTTACTTTCGGCTGTTTGGGGACCGAACAGCGTAGAACAGACGGAATACTTACGCGTATGCGTCGGTCGCCTGCGGAAGAAGCTCGAAGTGGACGAAACTGAACCGCGCTACATCATCACGGAACCGTGGATTGGATACCGTTTCGACGCGGGAAACTAAAGCAAAAAGCACAAACCATCCGGAAAACCGAACCCCACCCTTTAGCACGCTGCGTTCAAGGTACAACAGGCTCATCACCTGCTAAGGGAGGTATTGATTTGCGCGGCGCACTTTTACGAACTCTTTACGATCCTTTTATTCGAGATTTAGGAGTTTTTGTATCCAATGACTAAGGACCAAGAGCGGTTCCGTGGTCGCGCCTCAGGAATCGAAGCGAGTCATTGCGATGTTGCTGACGCCCGTCATAACGATGCTGTGTACGGCAGGAGTCGTCTTTTACTTGCGATTTCTTTTTGCACTCTGCAAAGAAGGCAATCTTCGTCTGATTGAATTCAGTAAACGTTTGCGACCCGGCTTCCACGAGGTAGCCCGAGTCGAACGGCTCCGCTCTACAAACAAACGCAACCCGCAACTGGTAATGCGGCGCATCGAAATCAAACCGAATGGAACTTTTGAGCAATTCGGAAAGGAAAGGATCTGATGTCAATACAAGAAGTATCCCCGGAACTATTGGCGGCGCTGTTTCACCACTATCATCAGGCGCTCGCGCCGGATTTTCAGTGCGCGAGCGACCCGAACGCTGAACCTTGGGAGGAAATTCCGCAGCAGGAAAAGGGCCGTATGGTTGCTGCTGCGCGCCTGGCGCTGCTGGAACTGGCGGGCACTGGCCGGGAACCAGCGGATCGAACGAAATATTTTGCAAAACCATATTTTGCAAAACCAGGTGAAGCGGAATGGGGCGCATGAACCGGAAGTTTGAACACTGCTAGTTGCGAGTTTGGAGAATTCCGATGGCCGGAAGCTGGAATCTACGGCAACTTTTTGCCAGGAAAGCGATTGAGCGAGAACGGAACGCGGGACAGGGCGTCTCTTCGACAGAGATAATCGAAACAGGCGATTTTAGAGTCGAGGTGGCCAAGCGCTTCGTCACTTTGCGAGGCGAGAAGTTGGCATTGACGGATGAGGAATTCGATGTGCTTCTCTACCTGATCGGTCATCCTCAGCGGTGCGTGACTCCACGCACTGTGTTGGCGACAAGTTGGACGAGCGACGGACTCCATCAAACCGAGTTCCTAAAGGCATTGCTGAGTCTGCGGAAGAAACTCGACGCAGTCGGCTCCGGCAACCAATATCTCCGAACTGAACCATGGGTCATCTATCGATTCGACCCGCGCTCTTCGGTCACGGTCTAGTCCAAACTATTGACCGATCGAAGGATCTGTTCCTCGTCTCCTCAGCCAAATTTTTACGAATTCTTTATGGACTTTTTAGACCAGTTTTATGCTCCGCCGTTTTCAATAAAGGATGGTCTGGAATTTTTTTTTGGAGAAGCGCTATGCAAGACATCTTTTGGATATTGGTCACAATCGCGTTTTTCGGCGTAGGGATCGCCTACGTCCACTTCTGTGAACGGGTGAAGTGAGGGAAGAATCATGAGCCTCGAATCGATGATCATGCTTGCGGTCAGTGTCCTAACGACGGTGTATTTGATTTACGCGCTGCTGCGTCCGGAGAAATTCTGACATGACTGCGAACGGGTGGTTGCAAATCCTGCTGTTCCTGGTGCTCGTCTTCCTCGTTACCAAGCCCATGGGCATCTTCATGGCGCGCGTGTTCAACCGGGAGAAGACATTCATGGATCCCGTGCTGCGGCCGGTCGAGCGCCTTCTCTACCGCGTCACGGGCGTCGATGAAAATCACGAGATGCGCTGGACGGAGTACGCAATCTCGATGCTCCTGTTCAGCATGGTCTCGATGGTGGTGCTCTATTTGATGGAGCGCTTGCAGGGATACCTTCCCTTCAACCCGCAGAAGTTCGGAGCAGTGGCCCCGGCTCACCTGGCTTTCAACACGGCTGCGTCTTTCACTACGAATACGAATTGGCAAGTCTATTCGGGTGAGACGACGATGAGTTATTTCACCCAGATGGCGGGGCTGGCCTATCACAATTTTATTTCCGCCGCGACGGGTATCGCACTGGCGATCGCGTTTGTGCGCGGCATCGCTCGCAGGCAGATGCAGACGATTGGCAATTTTTGGGTGGACCTAGTCCGCTGTTCACTGTGGGTGCTGCTGCCATTTTGTGTGGTAGGCGCGCTGGTATTGGTGTCGCAGGGCGTAGTTCAGAACCTGAAGCCCTATGACACGGCGAAACTGGTCGAGCCCATGCAAGTACAAAAACTTGGCGCGGACGGTAAACCGGCGGTCGATAGCCAGGGCAAGCCAGTGATGGACACCGTAACGGAGCAAACCATCGCGCAGGGTCCGGTCGCTTCGCAGGAGATCATTAAAGAGTTCGGCACCAATGGCGGCGGCTTTTTCAATGCCAACAGCTCGCATCCGTTTGAGAATCCGACACCGTTGACGAACCTCATCGAGTTGTTCTGCATTTTCACTATCGGCAGCGGCCTGACTTACACCTTAGGGCGGATGACAGGGTCGCAACGCCATGGCTGGGCGTTATGGGCTGCCATGGTGATTCTGTTTCTGGCGGGTGTCACAGTGGCCTATTGGGCCGAAGCCCGCGGAAACCCATTGCTCGCTGGAACTGATCAGAAGGCCGGCATCTTTCAGCCGGGCGGAAACATGGAAGGCAAAGAGGTCCGCTTCGGCATTGCCAATAGCGCGCTGTTCGCCACTGTGACCACGGATGCCAGCTGCGGCGCTATTAACAGCTGGCACGATTCGTACATGCCTCTCGGAGGCATGATTCCGCTCGCCAACATCATGATGAGTGAAGTGATCTTCGGCGGAGTGGGTTCTGGGCTGTATGGAATGTTGATCGACGTCGTGCTGGCGGTGTTCATCGCAGGATTGATGGTGGGGCGGACGCCGGAGTATCTGGGAAAGAAAATCGAAGCCTACGACGTAAAAATGGCCATGTTGTTCGTCCTCATCTTTCCTCTCGTGATTTTGACCTTTGCCGCAATCTCTGTGGTGAAACCCTTCGGAACAGGTGGGATTTTGAATCCAGGGCCTCATGGGTTTAGCGAGATCCTCTACGCATTCGTTTCAGCGGCGGGAAATAACGGGTCGGCTTTCGGCGGGTTGACCGCGAACAACGCGTGGTACGACACCACCATTGGCATCACCATGTTGCTGGGCCGGTTCTTCATGAAGATTCCGATGCTGGCGATTGCGGGCAATCTTGCTCAGAAGAAATATGTGCCGCCATCGCTGGGCACTTTCCCGGTGACAACGCCGCTGTTCACGGTGCTCTTGATTGGCGTGATCCTGATTGTGGGTGCGCTGACATTTTTCCCGGCATTGAGCCTTGGCCCCATCCTCGAGCACCTGCTCCTGGCGGCGGGCAAGACGTTCTAGAGGATCCGAAATATGGCTATGACAACGCAACCAACGCTTCCCCAGGCTCAAACCGTTCGGCTCGGGCACTCGCCGATGAAACCCAGAAAGAAAGCCGTCTGGGAGTGGAAGATTGTCCGCAATGCGATGAAAGATGCTTTTCTCAAACTGAACCCGCGAAAGATGATGGGCAATCCCGTCATGTTCGTGGTCGAGATTGGAAGCGTTATCACCACCGCGCTGCTCTTCAAGGGCGGGTCGGCGTTCAAGTTCAATCTGCAGATCACTTTGTGGCTGTGGTTCACGGTCCTCTTCGCGAATTTCGCTGAAGCCATGGCCGAAGGCCGGGGCAAAGCGCAAGCGGAGACACTGCGACGAGCGCGTTCGGAAACCATGGCGAATCGGATCCTTGGGGACGGCGCGCAGACCGAACAAGTGGCAAGTTCAAAACTCCGTGCCGGCGACTTCGTGTTCGTCTCGGCAGGGGAGTTCATTCCGTCGGACGGCGAGATTATCGAGGGGGTAGCCTCGGTGGATGAGTCGGCCATCACCGGCGAGTCGGCTCCGGTGATACGCGAGGCCGGAGGTGATCGATCAGCGGTTACTGGCGGCACACGCGTGTTGTCGGACCGGATTAAGGTCAAGATCACCTCCAATCCTGGGGAGACATTCCTCGACCGAATGATCGCCCTGGTTGAAGGCGCGGAGCGGCAGAAGACACCGAACGAGATCGCCCTAAACATTCTGCTGGCGGGCTTGACAATCATCTTTCTGCTCGCGGTCGTGACCCTGCAGCCATTCGCAATTTATGCGGGTGCGCCGCAAACAGTATTCGTTCTGGTGTCGCTGCTCGTCTGCCTGATTCCCACCACGATTGGGGGATTGCTCTCTGCCATCGGAATCGCCGGGATGGACCGGTTGGTGCAGCACAACGTTCTGGCGATGTCCGGCCGCGCGGTGGAGGCGGCAGGCGACGTCAACACGCTTTTGCTGGATAAAACTGGAACCATCACTCTGGGAAATCGTCAAGCTTCGCGCTTTGTGCCTGCCCCCGGAGTAACCGAGCAGGAATTGGCAGATGCCGCGCAACTCTCGTCTCTGGCCGATGAAACTCCCGAAGGCCGATCCATCGTTGTGCTCGCCAAGGAGAAATACGGCTTACGCGGGCGCGAATTGGGACAGCATGACGCGCACTTCGTGCCCTTCAGCGCTCAGACCCGGATGTCTGGAGTGGATCTCAACAGCTTTGAAATCCGCAAAGGAGCGACAGATGCGATCGTGAAGTACATAACCCAGAACGGAAGCAAGATGCCCAGCGAGGTGAAAGCCACGGTGGAAGAAATTTCACGGTCCGGAGGCACGCCCCTCGTGGTAGCCGAGAAGGGCCGCGGCGCCCTCGGCGTCATTGAACTGAAGGATATCGTGAAGGGTGGAATGAGAGAAAGATTCGATCAGCTGCGAGCGATCGGAATTCGGACCGTCATGATCACCGGCGACAACCCGCTTACAGCCGCTGCGATCGCGCAGGAAGCTGGAGTAGACGACTTTCTGGCCCAGGCGACTCCGCAGGACAAGATGGACCTGATCAAAAAGGAACAGGCGGACGGCAAGCTGGTTGCAATGACGGGGGATGGCACCAACGATGCGCCGGCACTGGCGCAAGCAGATGTGGGAGTCGCGATGAATACCGGCACGCAGGCCGCGAAAGAAGCCGGGAACATGGTGGACTTGGATTCGAATCCGACCAAGCTCATCGAGATCGTCGAAATCGGTAAACAGTTGTTGATGACCCGTGGCGCACTCACCACTTTTTCGATTGCGAACGATGTCGCGAAATACTTTGCCATCATCCCGGCAATGTTTGCCGGCACCTTTCCCGTGCTCAATGCGCTGAACATCATGCATCTGCAGACGCCGCAGTCCGCGATCTTATCCGCGGTCATCTTCAACGCCCTGATCATCATCGCTCTAATTCCGTTGGCATTGCGCGGCGTCAAGTACCGGCCCATGGCGGCCGCGGTTATGCTTCGAAACAATCTGTGGATTTACGGCGCCGGCGGAATCGTTGTGCCATTTATCGGAATTAAGCTCATCGACATCATCATTACCCATATCGGGCTTGCGTAGAGGAACTGAGAATGAAAAAGAATCTAGTTACAGCGGTGCTGATGACGATCATGACCACGATTCTGATGGGGATTATCTATCCTTTGGTGGTGACCGGAATTGCTCAGCTCCTGTTTCCCAGGAAAGCAAATGGCCAACTGATCCAGGTGGATGGCAAGACTGTAGGATCCAGCATTATCGGCCAGGGATTCTCGGGCCCGGCTTACTTTCATTCTCGCCCATCGAGTGCAGGGAATGGGTACGATGCTGCGAATACCAATGGTTCACAATTGGGGCCGACAAACCAGAAGCTGATCGATCGAGTGAAAAGCGAGGTTGCGACTGCTCAAGCAGAGCACCCGGGCACTGCGGTGCCGATCGATCTCGTGACCGCATCCGCCTCGGGCATCGATCCCCACATCACTCCTGCGGCTGCCGAGTTCCAATTGTCTCGGGTCGCCAAAGAACGCGGGGCAACGGTCGATCGGCTACGGTCTCTAATCGCCAAACACACAGAGGGAAGGCAGTTAGGAATTCTGGGCGAACCGCGTGTCAACGTGCTTGAACTCAACCTGGATCTGGACCAGCAATTTCCGGCACAGAAACGCGCCAGCGCTCAGTAAATAGGCAGGACCGACGCAATCTAGAGGACGTGAAATAAGTTCTTGAAAAACCTCCTTACGCTTGAGCAGACTGACAGCGATTGGTCCCACTCAATGCAATCCAACCCTGGAACAGCCGGAGATCGGTACCATGAGACCGTCGATATTAGATTGTGCAGAGCCTTACAGTTCGGAGCTTTGCCAGCTGCGCTAATCCTCAGCCTAACTGCAGTTCCCGCCCAGTGTTGCGCAAACGCAGGCTTCGGCTCCCGCAGACGTGGCAGCGCTGCATGATTCCGATTCCGATAAAACGATTCGGGCTGGAAACGAAACGGACGATGCGGCTGGAAAGACGGCGCCAGCAGCCGCCACGCTCGACCCAGGAATATCGCCTGCGGTGGCGAAGCAGTTGGCGGCGATGCAGGCAGAGATCGAGGAGCTAAAGGCGGAACTGAAGGGCCGAATTTCTGCAGCGGCTGCGTGAAAACATTTCCGAGAAAGTCAGGCTGTCAATCCGGTGTACGAAAGAAAGAATCGAGGCTGATTTGTGTTCGGTTCGGTCTCGCTTTGAACGTTGTTGAATTTTAACGAACGGCTCCTGAACTCTCTGTTCCTGGAATTGATAGGGCTTCGCCCATCCTCGGGCGCTGGGAGGAAAGTGCTAGTACTGGTGCCGGGAGGGGGAGTCGAACCCCCAAGACCCGAAGGTCGGCGGATTTTGAGTCCGCTGCGTCTGCCAGTTCCGCCATCCCGGCATTGGGAAGGCTCTTCCATTGTACGGCAGCAGTTTCGAATTTTGAATATGATCACACTGGAAGCGGATTTTTCACGGGCGCCGCTGCCATTGGGAGCTCTATGCGGAAGGTGGCGCCGTCGCCGGGGTGGCTTTCGACTGTGATCGAACCGCTGTGCTGAGTGACGATCCACTGCGCAATGGCTAGACCGAGACCCGCGCCGCCCTGTGCTCGGCTCCGCGCTTTGTCGACGCGGTAGAAACGCTCGAAAATCCTGCTCTGCTCTTCTTCGGCGATTCCCACTCCGGAATCGTGAACCGTGATCACGGCACTCTCGCCTTTCGGCGCGAGCAATAGGCGAACCGAGCCTGGTGCGGATGTGTACTTGAACGCATTGTCGATCAGGATGTCGAGCAGCCTGCGCAGCAAGGTTTCATCGCCCAGAACAAAAAACTCTGGGACGTCAAGATTCGCCGAGAATTCCAGGTCACGCATGATGGCAACCTGCTGCCAGCCCTCGACTACGCTGCGCAACGTCTGGCGAAGATCCACGGGCTGCAGGTGAAGCGTTTCGCGCCCCGAGTCGGCGCGCGCCAAAGACAGCAGTTGTTCAATGAGGGCGGTGGTCCGTTCTGCCTCCAGCAGAATATGACGCAGCGACTCTTTGTATTCAGCCTCTCCCCGCGATCGGCGCAAGGCCAGTTCCGCTTCCGTGCGGATGAGAGAAACCGGAGTCCTAAGTTCGTGAGAAGCATCCGCGGTAAATTCAGTGATTCTTAGGAATGCGGATTCAATCCGATCAAGCATTTCATTTAAAGTGTCGGACAGACGCTGCAGTTCATCTCCAGTCTCCAACCTTTGAAGGCGGCTGTTGAGTTTTGTTCCGCTGACCTCGCGAGCGGTTCGCACCAGCGCATCGACGGGGGATAGCGCGCGCCGGCTCAACCAGTATCCGCCGGCCGCCGCCGCCAGCAAGAGCAGCGGAGCAAACATGAGCAGATAAGAACGAAACAAATGCAGAGTCTCGACCGCATCTTCGGCTGGAGTGCCCATTTCGACGGTGTAGACGTGGCCGTTGACATTCAATTTTTGCAGGATAAAACGAAAATGCCTGCCATTGATTTTGCGGCTTTTCAAGATGGGCTGCGTAACTTGCTCGGGTGGCATCACGACGGAGTGGTGGGCCTGCAAGAATGGGGAACAATAGATGACCTCACCGTTTTCCGCGTAGACGGCAAGATAATCGCCGGGATGCTCGATGGCGTACGTTTCGTTCACTTCCTCTCGAAGCTTTGCGATCGGACGATCCGCAGGCTGCGATTGCAGAAAGTTCTTTAGATCGTCGACCTGTTGTTCGAGCCCGTCGTCCACGAGATCGTAAATGTTGTCCCGCAGGATCCACCACATGCCGGCGCCGAAACACAGCTGTGCGACCGCAAAAAAGAGCAGGTACCAGAGCGTGAGCCGCACGCCGATGGAGAGTTTTCTCATGCTCGTTTTCTCATGACTGTCGTCTTATGAGTGAACATTTTATGAGTGACCATGTTATGAGTGACCGTCCGGACGAATCATGTAGCCCACGCCGCGCACGGTGTGAATCAATTTCGGGCGGCCCGGCGGGTCGATTTTGTTGCGCAGCAGGCGCATGAAAGCGTCAAGCGTGTTTTCTTCGATGTCGCGGTCGAAACCCCAGACCGATTCGATGAGCGAGCGGCGGGAGACTACCTTGCCGGCACGGTACATGAGGCGCTCCAGCAGATTGTATTCCGTTCGCGTCAGAGCGACTCGTTCCTGGCCACGCACAACTTCACGGCTGGCAGGATCGATAACCAAATCGGCAACTCGCAAACTCATGTCCTGCGCCGCGAGTGCGCGCCTTTTCACCGCGCGCAGACGCGCCACCAGTTCGTCGAACGAAAACGGCTTGGTCATGTAGTCGTCGGCGCCCAGATCGAGTCCGCGAACGACGTCGGGCACGGAGTCGCGGGCGGTGAGCATCAGAATCGGCGTCCGAACTTTTTCTGCGCGTAGACGCTTGGCGAGCTCATAGCCGCTGAGCTTGGGCATCATTACGTCGAGAATAATCACGTCAAACTCGTAAGACTTCGCCAGAGCCAGGCCCTCCGCGCCATCTGCCGCGCAAGTCGCCATGTGGCCTTCTTCGGTCAATCCCTTGCGAAGAAGGTCGGCCATACGCGCTTCGTCTTCCACGATCAGCAGTTTCATCGGATTCGCCCGAACTCTCTATGCACCGCTCTTTGACAGTCTAAAACCAAGACCATGGCACAGCTCTGCAATCTGAAGAAATATTAACTTGACGTTCATGCTTGCGTCACACGTCGGCACTAGGATTCCCGCTCATCAAGTTCACGGGATCCAATTTAATCGGGGAGCGCTGTCTCTGGCTCTGCCGATTCAGCGTTTTCTTGTTCATTAGGAGCTGAAGTCATGAATTTCAGTTACCGCCGTTCGACCATCTCCCTTCTCTTCAGATTTGCGCCTGCGCTGATGCTGGTTTCGATGATGCTGCTGGCCGCGACGCCGGCAACGTACGCTCAAGTAGATCGCGCCGCGCTCGAAGGGACGGTGAGCGATCCGTCTGGAGGCGTCATCGTTGGCGCGAGTGTAAAGGCCGTCGCCGTTGATACCGGCCTGACCGAAGAACAACAGACGAACTCCAAGGGCTATTACCGTATTTCTGGTTTGGCGGTGGGTGGCTATACGGTGACGGTTGCGAACGCCGGATTCACGGACCAAGTTAGATCGAAGATGTCATCCTGCGCGTCGGCCAAACTCGCACTTTGGACGTGCAGCTTGGAGTCGGAGCGATCAACGAACAGATTGAAGTAAAGGCCTCGACTGGACCCGCAGACCGCAGCTCGGCGGAGGCTTCGACAGTGATTGATACGGAGCAAATTTCCGAACTTCCCAATAATGGTCGTGATTGGGCCAGTTTCACCCTGCTCGCGCCTTTCGCCCAGGACGACGGCGGCGGCGATCAGCGCACGATCCGTTTCGCCGGCCGGGCCCGCGACGACAACAACTTCTCCTTCGATGGCGTGGACGCCGGCGGCATTCAGGAGCAGGCGCAAAAATCGCAGACGCGGCTGCAAATTTCTCAGGACGCAATCCAGGAATATCGCGTCAACAGCGCCTTGTACGATGCGGAGTATGGGACGCAGGCCGGCGGCCAGGTCGACGTGGTCACCAAGTCCGGAACCAATGACTGGCACGGCACGATTTTTGGCTACTTCAGAAATTCCATATTCGATGCGCGCAACTTCAACGACTATGATCTCAACGGAAACCCAACCGTTCCTCCGTTTCGCATGGGGCAGTACGGACTGACCTTCGGGGGGCCGATCAAGAAGGACAAGACTTTCTTCTTCATCAGCTACGAAGGGCTTCGCCAGTTACAGTCGACCACCCAGGTATTCACGGTGCCTTCCGGGTTTCCGGCAACTACGGGTGGAACTTCCTTCCAACAACAGGTACTCAATAAATCTCCTCAGATGTGCGAGATCATGCAGGGGTATCCCTGGCGCGCCTCGGCTGGCACAATCAATGGATGCTCACCACGTTTTGTGTATCCAGACACTGCCTTCCAATGGTTGGGGCAGGATCCGAGCGCTCAGAACTACGATCCCAACGCCGACAATGTGACGGCGGCAACGCCTACGACCGTCCATGAGGACACCTGGTTAGTACGCATTGACCACAAAATCAACGAACAAACTCTTCTTTATGGCCGTGCTCAGCGTGACATCAGCCTGGTCGATGCGCCCAACGGCAGCAGCCTGCCGGGGGACAAACTTCAAACCATCAACCACCCCGCGAACTACCTGCTAGCGCTCGAGCACACCTTCACACCGAATCTCTTCAACGAAACGAAGTTCTACATCAATCGGTCCCCATTTCACAATCCGCAATCGAGCGCACTGCCCTTCGCGGTAAGTACGAGTAATTTCGTGGGACTTAACGACAACACGGCCGACATCGAAATTGGAACCACCTTCGGAGTTGTCGACAACCTGATCTGGACCCACGGCCGCCACGCCTTCAAGACCGGGATGGAAATCCGCCGAGTCAGGCTCAATCAAGGGCAAACTGCCGATAACGTCCTCAGCTTCGCCAGCGAGACCGATATGACAACGGCCACGCTTTCTAATATCAGTTTCGTAGCTCCCTGGTGCTGCCATCGGCTTCGACGCATGTTTTACATGCCCTACTTTCAAGATGAATGGAAGGCGACTCCCACGCTCACTCTTTCCGCAGGAGTGCGCTGGGAATATTACGGCGTTGCGCATGAGGCTACCAATCGGACCACGGTGTTTGATCTAAACCAATTTCACGGCGTCTGCCTTGGATCAGGATCCTTTAATACACTTCCGGTTCCCCCCGGCTCAGGTCCAATTAATACTCCGCCCTGCCCAAGAAACCCCTCTTTGTACAATCCGAACTACAGGAACATCGACCCAAGAATCGCCGTCGCCTGGGCTCCCAGCGCGCTGCATGGCAAGACCGTCATTCGCACGGGCTTCGGCATCTACCATGGCGCGGCTCAGAACGACGACTTGAATGCCGGGCTGGAGAGCGACACGTTCCGTGTAAAGGTGAATCAATCCATTCCGCTAAGCCCGGCGTTTGAGCAAACCACTCCGGATCTTTCGAGCGTGACTGCTCAAAAGCAGGCGTCGCATCCGCGTGCCTTGCAACGTCAGGGCCGTCGCGACTTGTATGCCGAGGAATGGGGTCTGACTCTGGAGCATGAGTTGCCCTCGAATTTCCTGGCGTCCGCGCAGTACCTTGGAAGTCGTGGGGTGCGATTATTCTCGCGCGGCGGCGTAAATCTCTGCACGAGTCCGGTTACGTTTAATCCGGACGATGGCGATTGCGTCCGGCCCCTGGACCAGTACTATCCCGACCCCAACAATCCTGATCCGTTTGGCTCCGTCGACAGCAAGAAGGATATTGGCTCCAGTAGCTACAATGCGCTGGGGTTGTCTCTTGAGCGCCGCTTTAGTACAGGGCTTGCTTTCCAGTCGCGTTACACCTGGTCCCATTCCATCAACGACGGCTCAGTCGGAGGCGGCGAATCCAACGGTCCGGAAAACGTGAACTGTCTCCCCTGCGACAAAGGGCCCAGCATCTTCGACGTGCGTCACAACGTCACGGTCAACGCGATTTATGAACTCCCGTTTGGACCCGGAAAGCCCTTTCTCAGCTCTCCTGGAGTTGTCGGCAAGGTGCTAGGCGGCTGGGAAATGAGCGGCATCGGTCTCTGGCATACGGGCCATCCCTTGACGGTTCAGATGGACCTTACGCAGAGCATTGATCCCAAGGGGGACTTCGGAAGTTCTCCGTTCGCCGGCCTTCCCTACACTTACTTTCTCCCCGATGGGAACGATCAGACCAGCCAGCGTCCCGACCTCATTCCCGGAGTGCCAGTGACTGTCCCGGGAGGCGGGCGCAATGGTGTACCGCTGATCAATGCCGCCGCGTTTCAGGCGCCGCCACAGGACGCAAACGGAAACTTCCTTCGCTACGGTGACGCCCCAAATGGTCTCGTTCGTGCGTTAAACAGCTGGCAAATCGACTTTGCACTCACCAAGGAGACGAAGCTCACGGAGCGGGCTTCGCTGGAGTTCGCTGTACAGGCCTTCAACATTTTCAATCACATTCAACTCGGCGACCCGGGCAGCCTAAGGCTCGTTTACGACGCTTCCCCAGGTCACCCAGCGTCATTTTTAGACACTCCCGGAACTTTCGGGATCATCACCTCGACCGTGAATTTCAACAATAATAATGACAACAAAGCATCGCCGAACACCGGGACCGGTCTTCCCCGGCAGCTTCAGTTCATGGTGCGCGTGCGGTTCTGATTGGAATCGAGACTTCAGGCAAATTTCAGGCGCGCCACGTAGAGTTGCGCAGAGAGCAAATCAAATGATTAAGCGTGCCCTCTGGCTAGCCGGGTTTTCACGTATGAGTTCGCGACGCACACCTCTCTCGCAGGCAGTAGTGATTTTGTTCGCGACCGCGACCCTGCTCGCTCTGACCTGTTGCACCAAGAAGTCAAGCGCTCAGACAACTCCGGTGGATTTGCGAATCGACGCGAAGGCTCCGTTTCGCTTCGTGGCTTACGGAGACACGCGCTTCCACGATCCCACCGACACGGAAGCGGCGAATCCTCCCGTGCGCGTGGCCCTAGTGCAGGCCATCGCTGAAGTCGATCCGGCATTTATTTGCTTTACCGGCGACATCGTCTACAACGGCTACGATGGTAATGATTGGAAGGTCTGGGATAGCGAGACCAGTATTTGGCGTGAGAAAAAAATCCCTGTCTATCCTTCGCTGGGCAACCACGACCTGCACGGAGATGAAAATGTCGCGCTGGGAAATTACTTCCGCCGCTTCCCCGATTTGAAGAACAGCCGGTACTACTCCCTGCGCGCAGCGAATACCCTGATGCTCGTGCTCGACAGCGCCTTGCAAGAGACCGGCGGTCCGGAAGGCCAGTGGCTGGCCGACAAACTCGATCATGTCTCCTCGGACGTGGATTTTGTCTTTCTGATGTTCCACCATCCGCCGTATACCAGTTCCTCCGACGCGAAGACCTTTGGGGGCGGACACTCGGCTCGCACCACAGAACAGGCACTGGCGAAAATGTTGGAGGGACGCCAGGCTCACGCTCGCTTCCGTATTGTGGTCTTCTCCGGACACGTGCACAACTACGAGCGGCATGAACACGGCGGCGTCACTTATTTTGTCTCCGGCGGAGGAGGAGCGCACGCTTACCCCATCGAGCGCGATCCGAGCGATCCTTTTCAGAGCAAGCGGATTAATTATCACTACCTGCTGGTTGAGGTCGACCAGCAACAAATGAAAGTGACGATGAACCGCCTGGACCTGACCACAGGCACGGCCGTGTGGACGCAGCCCGACTTAATAAAGATTACGGTTCCGGCGCCGGCCATGGCGCAGTCAGCGGGACGCTAGTCCCGGGGAACGGTGGCAAGTCATCACGCCGATTGTTCTCCTAACGACCCTCCACCGCAGCCGGAAGGATCACCTGGCGTTGATTCCTCGAAATCGAGCCCGCCCTGCTTACATCTTTTTTGCCTGCCACGTCTCAGTGTGATTAGAATCGCTTACCCGCGCAAGCGGGATCTTAAGTCGACCTGCGCCTTCACCGATGCTGAATCGACAACCGATTCGCTGGATGGCTCTGTTGCTGTGGGCGACAGGTCTTCCCTGCCTGTCCGCACAGACCGCTCATGTCGAAGGCACCGTTCGCGACGCCAGCGGCGCGGTGATCGCGAATGCATCTGTTGCTCTGAAGTCCGGTTCCTATAAGAGCGAAACCCAGACAGACTTCGGTGGACGCTTCCTATTTTCTTTGGTTCCATCCGCGTCGGGAACCGTTGAAATCAGCCGCGAAGGGTTCAACACCGTTCGTCAACTGTGGAACGCCGGAGCAGCAACCAACGTCAGTCTCGAAATCGTTCTGCAACTCGCTTCGGCGAGCGAACAAGTCACCGTTTCCGCAGCCCGTACGGAGGTGCGCCTTTCTGAAACTCCAGGCAGCACAATTTTGCTTACGAATACCGATGTAGCCGCAACTCCGGCGTTACGCGTCGATGACGTGCTGCGACAGGTTCCAGGATTCTCGCTTTTTCGGCGATCGGATAGCCGAACCGCGAACGCCTCTAATCAGGGAGTGTCGCTGCGAGGACTGGGCGGAACGGCCGCCAGCCGCGCCCTTGTGCTCGAAGATGGACTTCCGCTGGTGGATGCCTTCGGGGGCTGGGTTTACTGGGACCGCGTTCCGCGCTCGTCGCTTGCCAATGTGGAAGTGTTTCGGGGCGGGGCCTCGAATTTGTACGGCAGCGACGCGCTCGGCGGAGTCGTGCAATTCATCACTCGTCAACCGCAGCGCCCCGCTTTTACGCTGGACACCTCCTACGGCAACGAACGCACTCCCGATCTTTCTTTCTGGACCGGGACGCGCGCCGGTCCCTGGGATGTGTCGCTGGCTTCGGAAATGTTCCGCACCGACGGCTACATCATTGTGCCTACATGGCAGCGTGGAAGCGTGGATACGCCAGCCAATTCGGAGGACGCGACGGTTGATTTCACCGCCGGTCATCAGCTCGGGGAAAAAGGCCGAGTCTTCGTGCGTGGCAGCTTCTACACCGAATTTCGAAACAACGGCACGCCTGTCCAGACCAATGACACGCGCATGGGCGAGGGCGCCGTTGGACTGGATCAGCAATTCGGCAGCAGCGATTCCCTCACCTTCCGTGCTTATGGTCTGGTGCAGGGATACGATCAGCGATTCTCGTCCGTCGCAGCCAACCGGAACAGCGAATCGCTCACCGACCTGCAGTACGTTCCTGAACAAGTGGTCGGAGGCGCGGCTCAATGGACGCATTTTCTCGGCAAACATCAGACGCTTATCGCCGGCATGGACCTGATGGAAGTGATGGGTGCGAGCGACGAACAACTTTTCACTACGGGCACGCACACACGAAACAATGCATCCGGAGGGCGGCAGCGGATTCTAGGAGCCTTTGGGGAAGATCTCGTACGGTTGAACAATTGGACTATCATTCTTGCCGGACGTTTCGACGACTGGAACAATTTCAATGCCAGCTCGATCTGCACACCGGTTTCCGGAACGTGCGCTTCCTCTCCCAGCATGCTGTTTCCTTCGCGGAGCGATCTTGCCTTCAGCCCAAGGCTCTCGGTGCTGCGCGCTCTGGGCCGCAACGTCTCGGTGACGGGATCGACGTACCGCGCGTTTCGTGCGCCGACACTGAACGAGCTGTACCGCAGCTTTCGCCTGGCGAACGTTCTGACTCAAAATAATCCCTTCCTCAATGCCGAACGGCTCACTGGGGCTGAAGCGGGATTGAACGTTACGACGCTGGATCGAAAGCTCGATCTTCGCGGCACGTTTTTCTGGAGCGACATCGTTGATCCCGTACAGAACGTCACGGTTAACCCGACATCGAATCCGGTTCTGCGGCGGAAAGAAAATGTGGGGCGAATCCGCTCGCGCGGGGTTGAACTTGACGGGGTACTACACATTGGCCGGGATATTCAGATTTCCGCGGGGTACGATTTCACGGCGGCGACGGTGGTTAACTATACGGTCCCGCCGGGAGAAATCTCTCTGCTGGGGAAAAACGTCGCACAGGTTCCGCGAAATGTTTTTACCTGGGAAGCCCGTTACTGGAACCCGAGGAGCATTATGGTCAGTGTGCAGGGACGCTTCGTCGGCAACCAGTTCGATGACGACCAAAACCAGTATCCTCTGGGCCGCTTCTACACGATGGATCTACAGGTCGGACGCAACCTGACGCGTAATCTTGAAATCTTTGCCGCCGCCGAAAATATTCTGGATGAACGATACAACGTGGCGAATACTCCCACCGCCGCCGGGTCGCTGTTCAACATCGGTCCGCCGATCCTGTATCGAGTCGGACTAAGGCTGAATTTTCCCGCAGAGAAACGTTAGGTGCTCGCGGCATACGCCATTGGGCAATTTCCACTTGATCGTTTATCCTAAAAAGGTTGTCTGAAGCTTGCTGAGCGCACCGTCAAACCCTGTCCTCAATTCAGAGGAGTACTGGCTACAAGCTAGGAGCTAGCAGCTAGAAGCTGCTTTTATGAAAACCGGCATTATCGGCCTGCCCCAGGTAGGCAAGACATCTTTATTTAGAATTCTTACTAAGGCGCATTTTTCCGCGCAAGCAAATCCGCGCGAGGCGCACATCGGCGTAGCGAAAGTTCCCGACGACCGTCTTGACCGCCTCGCCGCTCTCTACAACCCCAAGAAGCTGACGCACACCTCGGTCGAGTACGTCGATGTCGGCGCCATCGGCCAGGACGCGCTGAAGGAGACCGCCTACATCGGCCATCTGCGCCAGGTGGACGCACTCGCCCACGTCGTACGCGTGTTTGAGGATCCGGCAGTCCCGCTGGTAGCGGAAATTGATCCGTTGCGGGACATCAAGAATGTCGAGTTCGACCTGATGGTCAGCGATCTCGGACAGATCGAGAAGCGACTGGAGCGTCTGGAAAAAGATCTCAAGAAGATGAAGACGCCAGAACTCGAGAAGGAATTCGAGTTGCTCAAGCGCGCCAATGCACATCTCGGAGCGGAGAAGCCGTTGCGCGAAATGGAAATGACGGCGGAAGACAAGAAGCGCCTCCGCGGTTTCATGTTCCTGAGCGAGAAACCGATTTTCTATGTGCTCAACATCGGCGAGTCGACCGAACTGGGCAAGGAGCTGGAAGAGGCGGTGAGCAAGTATAAGCTGACTGAAATTGCCGCCCGACCGAATGCGGCGGCCACCGCTATCTGCGGAAAAGTAGAAGCCGAACTCGCCGAAATGAGCGACGCCGATGCCGCAGAATTTCTCTCCAGTTACGGTCTAAAGGAAAGCGGCCTTGTCCGGCTTATTCGGACGACTTACAAGTTGCTTGGCCTGATTTCATTTTTCACTGCGGGCGAAGATGAGTGCCGTGCCTGGCAGATTCCCGCCAACACGCGCGCTCAGGAAGGTGCGGGCGCTATCCACTCCGATCTGGAAAAACATTTCATCCGCGCCGAAACTATCCGCTGGGATCAGCTTCTTGAAGCCGGCTCGGAAGCCAACGCCCGAGCCAAAGGCACGCTGCGGCTGGAAGGCAAGGACTACATCGTGCAGGACGGGGACGTGATGCATATTCGGCATAGCGGATAGCAGTTCTCAGTTCTCAGTTCTCAGTTCTGAGTTCTGAGTTCTGAGTTCTGAGAAAAGAACTACGACAATCGGTTCGAATTGCAAGCTTACGCAGCTTTTTTTATTGACGCGAGGAGGCCGTTGAGAATTCGGCCCAACTCCGCCGCCTCGGCGAGCAACGGCTGACTCTGGTTTGGCGTCAGATAGTTAAGATTTTGCGCGATGATCACCTGAGTCTCAATTTCGACGAACGAACCTCGCGCGAAACTCAGAAAGTGATGGAATTCTTTCCTCGAGAAGCGCGCTTGCCCTTCTGCTATGTTGCTCGGAACCGAAACCGCGGCTCGCTTAAGCTGACTAGCGAGTCCATGAGAACTGATATCATCCCCCGAGCCAATGAACCCCATCGCAACCAGCGTGATCCTCGGACTAACTGCCGCCGCGGCTAACATCTTTGGCGGCGCGATCATCGTGCAGCGGCACTGGGAGCGGCGCTACCTTCGCTATTTTGTCGCGCTGGGCGCGGGATTCATGCTGGCAACGGCCTTAGTCGAGATGGTTCCAGAAAGTCTCGAGCTGCGCGGACGATCCGCCGCATTTCTTGTGCTGCTGGGCTACCTGATCATCCACTTTTTCGAGCATACGGTCACGCCGCATTTTCATTTTGGCGAGGAAACACATCACGACGAGTTCATGCATTCCCACAAGGGATATTCCGTGCTCCTTGGACTTATCATTCATACGTTCTTCGACGGCATCGCTATTGCCTCGGGATTTTTAGTATCGAACTGGCTGGGATGGCTGATCTTTCTTGCGATTTTTCTGCACAAGATTCCGGAGGGCTTTACTGTGAGTTCCGTGATGCTGGCCAGCGGCCGCAGCCGGGGGACGGCATGGGGAGCATCGGTGGTTTTGGGCGGGTCAACGCTTGCCGGCGTTCTGACCATGGCGCTGTTCCGCCACCACGTGGGCGCGGGACTGCCGCTGGCCGCGGGTGTGACGATCTACGTCGCCGCTTCCGATTTGATCCCCGAGGTCAACAAAGAGCCGGCAATGAAGATGGCTCTACTCGTGTTTGTCGGCGCGGGGTTTTTCGTCCTGCTCGATTACTTGTTCCGCGTGCACTGACAAGCCGTTTCGGCGAAGGCTAGTCTAAAACAAAAAGGCGCCCGAAGATTCGGACGCCCTTTTGCATTGGCGCCCCATTTCTCGCTTCTTTTGCGAGAAATGGGAATTCAGTCTGAGTCACTAGTTGCTGTTTTTCATTGCGGCTTCTTCTGTTCCTCCTGCTGTTGCTTCTTTTTTTCCTCGGGCGTTTGCGGACGCTGCGGCGGCGGAGCCTGGCGCGTCTGCGCCGGAGGCGGAGTTCGCTGGGGCGGGCGCTCGCTTGGCGGAGGAGTCGAAGGACGCTCGGCAGGCGCCGTTCGTGGCGGCGGCTCGGCCGGACGATTGTTCGGTGCCGGGGGATTCGGTTGCGGTCGATTCGGTTCTGGACGATTGTTGGGCTGCGCTGCAGGTGGACGATCGTTCCGTGCCGGTGGCTCTGCCGGACGATTATTCGGTGCGGCCGGGGTGGGCTGCGGCCGATTCGGTTCCGGAGGATTCGGTTCAGGACGATTGTTGGGTTGCGCCGCAGGCGGACGATCAGTTCGCGCTGGTGGCTCCGCCGGCCGATTATTCGGTTGCGCGGAAGGTGGACGATCGTTCCGTGCGGGCGGCTCCGCCGGACGATTCCCCGGTGTGGCTGGAGTGGGCTGCGGCCGATTCGGTTCGGAAGGAGTCGGCGCAGGACGATTATTTGGTTGCGCAGTGGGCGGACGATCTGTTCGCGCCGGCGGCTCTGCCGGACGATTATTGGGTTGCGGCTGATTTGGACGATTCGGCTCCGCCCGATTATTCGGTTGATTCGCTTCAGGCCGATTATTGGGTTGCGCTGCCGGTGGACGATCGGTGCGCGCCGGTGGCTGCGCGGGACGATTCTCGGGTGCAGGTGAATTTGGACGATTATTCGGGGCCGGCTGATTGTTGGGCCGGTTGATTGTTCGGAGCGGGGCGATTCGGTTGCGCGGGATTTGCGCCGGGACGCTCGTTTGCGGCTCCTGGACTCCCTGGTCGATTAGCGGGCTGATTGCCTGGCGCCCTAGCTGGCTGGCTGCCAGGCTGGGCCACTGTTGCGGTAGCCGGCTTTCCCGGAGGAGCCTGCTTCACCGGAGGACGCGGAGCGGACGCGGCATTATTCGCCGGCTGCAAGCGCTGCATCTCCTGGCGCGCGATCGGTTGCCCCGGATGCGCTGCCAACTGCTGTTGTCTCGCCGCGAAAGGCACCGGCGGAGGCGGCGCCTTCGCCTTTGCCACAACCGCGCGACTGGCCACCGCCGTCGGAGGCGCTTTCACATGGTTCGCCGTGTTGGCATGAGATCCCAGAACGCTGTTCGAAGTGGGCGCGACCGCAGCCCTTGAGCTCACTGGCATCGACGCAGCTTCCCTCGCGTTCACCGCAACGGCCGCCCGCGCAACCGGCTGCCCGCTGGTGAAGGCTTGTCGAGGAACCGCCGTCACCGCCCCGGAAACGCCTCTGTTCACATACGTAACGTTGTTGATCGTAGTGTTGTTATTGACGATGGTGGTGTTGTAGACATTCGTAACGGTCGTGGTATTGACGGTCGTGTTGCTGACGTTGACTCGATTCACATATCCACGACTTACGCGGTACGACGGCACATACACTTCTCGGGGGCCCAAAGGAAACCAGCCCATGTTGCCGGCGAATCCGCCACCTCCGCCGACGAATACGACTAAAGCGGGGGCGTAAACCGGCGCCACTTCCCTGGGTCCCGGCACCCATCCCCAACGGCCTTCCACAGACATCCAGCGGCCATAGTGAAACGGAGCGTAGCCCCAAGGTTCGTCATCCACCCAAGTCCATCCCCAGGGATCAACCCACGCCCAATGCCCGTCACGATAAGGCGCCCAGCCCGCCGACACGCGGGGATACCAGACGTTGCCGTAGGCGGGATTCGGACGCCAGTCGCCGTTGTCATCAAGATCTTCATAGCCAACGACGTCAGGAGACACATATCTTGCCGACCGCGAATCCTCGTAGCGCCGGTAACGGCTGTCGCTCCAATTGTCAAAATCGTCGGGGCCGCCGAGATTCTCCACCTGAGCGTTCAGCGTATCGGTTCCGTCAAAGGTGGCTCGCTGGCCGGCATGCACCGTGTAGGTTTGCCCGTTGCCGGTTGATTCGCCTTCTCCTTCGCGAATGCTGACTACGGTGTAGCTTCCATCTTCACTGGCTTCCACCCGGTATCGTCCCGGCTGGAAGATGGAGAAGGCTTGATTCGGCGTGTCGATCTCAAACACATCGTCACGGTCCAGATGACGCACGCGGACGTTGATCGATCCCGCGCTGAGCTGCACTTGCGCGGTGTGATCGTCCAGATTGAGAAAGGAAACACCGGTGTTGCCGTTTAGATCGATAACAGCTGATCCCAATGAGAGTTCAGCGTGCGAGTCTTGATCCACCCACAACTGGTCCCCGGTTGTCATGGGCCGATTTTGAGCGGCTTCCACCCATTCCGATTCGCCAGCGGGTTGAAATGATACCGAGCCCTGGAGGTAACCGAGGCGCGCCACGCGGCTCGGCGGGTCGTCTTGATTATACTGGTCCTGCGCGATTCCCGGCTGTATCAGCGCAGTGCTTACCAGCAATCCTGCTAACAGTGCGAGCCAACAGGGTGAATTTTTGGTTGATGTTTTCATAGGTGATTTCATCTTTCAGAGCAGAGCTTCAGCCCGGCTCGGCATTCCCCAGATTGTCGAATTAGTACGGGCCGAGGCTTTCCCTCGACCGACCCGAGACGTTGGACGCTCCATTATGATGCCTCAGGGGACCTAGGTGTGCCTACAGAGGAAACCCGATGGTTAATTCCATTCCCCAAACTTTCTGGTTCTAGCCTTCCATCATTTGCCGTTGCGAACGCTTTGTACCCAGTGCGCCAGTTCCTGGCGTGTCATGAAATTCAATATTCGGCTGCGATCAATTCCGCTCCGCCGGGCGGCGGCCAGTCCAAACTGAATGAACCTAAGTTGTGAAGGGCCGTGAGAATCGGTGCCGATGGATATTCGGCATCCGGCTTTCTTGGCGAGCCGTAAAAGATCGAGGCTCAAATCCTGGCGATCAGGATAGGAATCGATTTCGACAGCTTTGTCGAGTTCGGCTGCGACCGCGAGAACTCGCGGCCAATCGGCGTTCAATCCCAGACGGAAGTTGTAAATTCGTCCTCGGGGATGTCCCAAAATCTGAATCGAGGGATTCCGCAGCGCAGCGATGTAACGTTCCGTCTGATCATCCTTTTTCCGCAGCGCCGAATGAAAGCAGCCCAGGACGAGATCCAGTCGCTGAAGCGACTCATCGGCCATGTCCCCGTCGCCGGCAGGGCTTAGGTTCAACTCCACGGAACGCAGGACGCGAATTGTGCGTCCAGCCGTTTCAAACGCGTCATTTACAATCTGAATCTCAATTGCCTGTTGCTCCAACTGATCTTCGTTAATGCCACCGGCGATTTTGAGTCCCTTAGAATGATCGGTGATGGCAATATATTCGTATCCTAAGGCGTCGCCCGCTTCCGCCATTTCCTGAATGGAGCCAGAGCCATCGCTCCATAGCGAATGCATCTGCAGATCGCCTTTCACCGATTGCGACCACGAGGATGCCTTCTCGAGAATCGAATGCGCCTGTGTCCAGGTTAGAAAGTTCTGTCGAATGGCGGGAGGAGTCGAAACCAGCGGCGGGCGCTCCAACCATCGGAGAATAACTTTCTCCAGATAGGGTCCGATGCCCGGCAATTCCGTTAATGAGCGCCGCTCCCCGTGTAGTCGCGAGGCTTCGTCCGTCCAAAGCAACGCTTTTCGCGAGGCGCGGCGGAACGCTCTCTGTAGGGGTTGCGACGCGCTCTCTGCTTCGATCGCCAGTAGTTCGCTGATCTCCGAATTCGTGACGGACGGCTCGGCTGGGTCCGCTGGCGCCAATGCCTGCCCTGCTCTCTCGCCTACGTTTGGTGACCGCGGCACTGTACCTCCATTGATTACTGATGATTACTGACCTCGAGCTCAAAAATTCTCCGGACTCCAAAAGGCGGTGAGCCGGGAACGCTCTGTTCGAGCGATATATGATTGAAGCTATACGAAATGTGAATCGAGCTTCGATTCTCGATTTGCTGTACAAGATTAAAGAAGCCGCCGTATTGAATGAAAAAGAGGGATGTAGGAGAAATTTGCCGGCAATGAGCAATCTGGCAATAAGCAATCCCAGGATTCGCCCGCGGATTTTTTTGCTGTCGCCGGCCAATGCCTCCGGAGTGAACGGGCAGAGGCTGCTTGGGGGGAGCGGAGAATCGGACCTAGCCCTGCGCCTGCAGCGCTGCGGAGCGCCTCTGGGTGAGGTGTATCGATTCATTAGCAGGCTGTATTTTCGGGGAAAACTCGAGTATTCGGAAAAGTTCCAAAACCCTCCTCGCGGTATCGCGGGCGTGCAAATCATTACTGGGGCTGGATTGATGTTGCCAGAAACGGTAGTCACATTGAGCGACCTGCGTAGGATCTCGTCTACTGCGATCGACGCTAAGAATTCGCACTATCGACGGCCTCTTGACTCCGATCTGCTGTGTTTGCGAGAGGCGGTGGGGAATGAAACGGAGATTATCCTGCTGGGAAGTGTTGCAACCTTTAAGTACATCACACCGATCACGGAAGTGTTCGGAGAGCGCCTGTTGTTTCCCCGGGACTTCCTTGGGCGGGGAGATATGAGCCGGGGCAGCATGCTTCTGCGGTGCTGTACGCAAGGGTTGGAGCTGGAATATCGGCCGGTCGAAACAATAAAGCGATTGGCCCGGAAGTCGGCTTTCGTGCAAGGCGGATGAAGACGCCATCCAAAATATATCTTCTTTAAGGAGCTTAAATGCGCCGGCAGAACCTATACCGCATTTACACAGAGGAAAAGAATAAGAGCGCGATTGTGGATCTAGTGGCCGCCCAATTCGAGAGTTTCACTCTTCAGCCCACGCTAGGCTATTACCGCAAAAAGCCCGAGAAATCAATTGTGATTGAAATTGTGGGCGGGAGCGCGAGCCGGATTAAAAAATTAGTTGATCGGATTCGAAAAATGAACGGTCAGAAATCGGTTCTCATTCTAAAGCTGAACGCTCGAAGGGAAATACATCGTGCATAAAATCTTCGCTCTTAGCTGTTGGCTGACCTGGACCTTAGGCCCTCTAGGCGCGAAAACATTTCGAGCGGATGCAGGCGGCGCGAAACCGATTCCTGCGCCATGCATCCGCTCGCGGACTTAGCTCTTAGCCCTTAGCCCTTTTCGTGCGGGGGGAAGTGTTCAAACATCTTGCTGACTGTCTTTTCCAGCTTTTTCTCGTTTTTCTCCGGTTTATCGGACAGCGATTCCTGGCCGACGCCGCGCCAGATCAACTGCTTATTGTGTGTGTCGTACAAATCCAGGACGAGTGACCCAACAGGATAGTTCTCTACCTGCGTGGTGGTTTCTCCGAAACCACCCCAGCGCCAACCTCCCATGCCGTTGTAAAACGTGGTGTACTCCTGCTGGTTGCGAGCGCTCCCCACTGCAGTAAGAGCAACATCTCCACCACTATCCACACGCTGCCATCCTTTTGCCTGCAATTCGTGATCCACGGCATCCTGAATCCGGCTTTGCCACAAAGGGTCAGTTGTCTTGATTTTCTCCCAATAGTAAGTGTGATATTGGGAGAAGTTCGCATGGTGGTCATAATCGGTTTTAACTTCCTGCGCGAGCGCGGTGGTCGCGATTGCCAGAAGGGCAATTACAGGAAGCGCGAAAAAGCGAATTAGCTTCATAGTGTCTCCAAGCGAAACGGAATCTCGTGCGCAAGGCGGAGGCAGGTTCGCCAACCCGCGGATTGCGCGCAATTAAGATGCAGGTAAACTTCCGGAAGTTGGCGGGTTTGCGGTCAATATCGCCCTAGGCGAGATCCGTCCCGAGGTTGAGCACGTATTGCGAAGCATTTGGTGCTGCGGCAATATCGCGTGCCGCTCACACTTCTCGCAACAAGACGCACAGTCCCCGCATCTTTCAATAAAATAAATGCGAAAGTGAACAAACGCTTATCACTAATGCGAAAAAATACTAAGCATCTGATCACGAGCTTGCGCGCCTCACGCATACCTATCATCGTAATCATCGCGCTTGCCATAATTGGCGGCCTGTTTGCGTGGGCGCAGAACTCGACTCCATCCCAAGCCCCTGGCGCAATTGCTGCACCAAGTTCACAAACTACACCGAACGTCTTGACGCCGATTCGGCTGGATGAATCTGCCGTGCTGTCTCACCTCAACCAACTCATCAACTGGTATCGGCACTGCACAACCGGCATCCAGCCCGTGGGACTGCCAAGCGATGCGATTTACCAGGACAATGCCAAGAGTCTGAGCTCTCAAGTAGTGCGGCTTGCGTTCCAATCGGCGAAAGCCGATGCCGCACTGATCTTGGCCCAACAAAAAAAGAGTGGAGCGCACCAGCCGTCTGCGGAGACTAGCCAACAGCAGAACCTGCTGCAAATGGAGGCCAGGACTTCTTCCCAGATCGACCAGTTGCAGTCGCAGATCGAGACCATAAATGAGCAAATCCCAAAAATACCATCCGCTGCACGAGACAGTTTGATTTCACAGCGAGACGCCCTGCAGGGAGAACTGGAACTGCAGAAAGCTCTGCTTGATGCCATTCAAAAAATGGCGGCGTTCGTTGAAACGAACGGCGAGATTTCAGGTGGGCTCGAGGGTGGCATCAATCAGCTGGCCCGTTCGATTCCCGATGTGCTGGGTACGAGCGCGAATCCTCAAAAAACGGCCGTGGCAGCGACGCCCGCTAAACCCTCAATCGCTAACTCCGGCGGTCTAATCAGCGAGGCAGTGACACTGTATGGCTACGTAAGCGCCGCGCACGAAATCGAGGGGTTACTGAAAGAAACCGACGCTATGCGCGACGCCGCGGACCGCTTGCGCACGCCACTCCGAGACGCGATGCGTTCCACCATCCAGCGCAGTCAACAGCTTGCCAGTCAGCCACCAGCAACCGATCCGCAGCAGCTTCAGGCGGAGAAACAGGAATTCCAGCAACTCACCGAGCGCTTCAAACAGCTTTCCGGCGCCATGCTTCCGCTCAGCCAGGAAATCATCGTTCTCAACGACAGCAAGACGAATTTCGAGGAGTGGCGCAGCGCGATGTCTCGCGAATCCCGGCAGGTGCTGCGCTCGGTACTCATCCGAGTCATTGCGATTGTTGTGGCTCTCACCGTGATTCTGGTTCTCTCGCAAGTCTGGCGCCGGATCACGTTCCGCTACGTCAGCGATCCGCGCCGCCGGCGGCAGTTTCTGGTCATGCGCCGCGTCGTGATTGGTTTTTTGATCGCGGTCGTCCTGGTCCTGGGCTTCGTCAGTGAGTTCAGTTCGCTTGCGACGTTTGCCGGATTCATCACCGCCGGCATCGCCGTTGGATTGCAAGCGGTGCTGCTTTCCGTTGCCGCATACTTTTTCATTATCGGCCGGTATGGCATCCGCGTCGGCGACCGGATCAGCGTCGCTGGCGTTACCGGTGACGTAGTCGATATTGGACTGGTAAGACTGTACTTGATGGAACTGGCGGGCACAGGCTTGGATTTCTATCCCACGGGACGCATCGTCGTGTTCTCCAACGCCGTCCTTTTTCAAACCAGCACGCCGCTGTTCAAACAGATCCCCGGGACCGAATATACCTGGCACGAAGTCGTGGTGATGATTGCACCCGATGGAAATCATCAAGAGGCGCAGAAGAAACTGGTGACCGCCGTGAATTCGGTTTATTCGCGATATCGAGAAAATATTGAACGCCAGCACGCCGCCATCGAGCGCCACGTGGATATTCAGGTGGAGCGGCCCCAGCCCGAAGCGCGCCTCCAATTCGCGGACGCCGGGCTGGAATTGCTGGTGCGCTATCCGGTGGAGATTCGCAGGGCGCCCGACATTGACGAGGAGATGACCAGAAAAGTCCTGGAGCTAATCGAAACCGATGCCGGCTTGAAAGCTGCCGTCGCGGGCACGCCCAAAATCCGCTCAGCGGTAAAAGGTTAGACCCCGGACGACCACCGCTGACTTACCAACTCATTGAGCCCACGCCAGCCCATCAGCCCCGGGTCCGGCTTCAATGAGCTTGACGCTCCAATCGTTGATTTGGATTGCCGCAACCTTATGGCTGCCGGAGCATGAGACGTAGGCAACCCTGCCATCCGGCCGTATCACCACCTCCTGAGGAGAAGGTGGCACTTTGGATGTCCTCACGACGCGCATGGCCGCAAGATCGACAACTGCAACTTCATTCGTGCTGGGGATCGCAACCAGTAACCACTTCCCGTCGGGCGTTGGTGCGGTGCCGTATCCAGTTCCGGGCAGTTCAATCCAGCGATCAACTTTATTAGTTGCGGTATCGATCACTGCCAGCCGAGCCTTCTCGGTGTCGGAGGTGAAGATCCAATGCCCGTCAGGAGAGATCGAGATGCGTTGCACATGCGCCGCTACGGGAATCACGGTGAGGGTTTTTCGCTCGGCAAGATCGAGCACCGAGACTGTTCCTGGACCCACGTTCGCGGTGTAGCCCTTGCGCCCGTCGGGGCTGATCGCCAGCATGTGAGATTCGGCCTGCCCGGTCGGAACGCTCCCGACAATCTTTAAAGTCCGTGGGTCGATGACGGCTACAGATTTGTCGAGCTCAGTGGTCACATAAAGAAGACCATCTTTAGGCCCAAAGACGGCGCAATGAGGTCTTACCCCGTGCCCAAAGTCGACAGTTTGGATTACCCGCCGCTCACCAAGGTCGATTACAGCCATAGTGCGTCCATCCGTGCCGGGCATGCCGACCCCGGAGTTGCCATAGATCGGAACAAATGCCCGCTTGCCATCGGGTGACGCAACGACTTCATGCCCGGTCACGCCTCCCTCGGCGACGGTCGCAACCTGCCGTGTGGCATCGGGATCAATCAGGCCAAGCGTCTGGTCTCCTTTATTGGCTACGAGCAGCACGCCACTCGATGAAGATGGTGGAGCGATGAAGTGCATAAACAATCCTGGGAGAATGAGCGTTAACGCAACAAACCCAATCATGGCCTGTCCCCGGTGAGATTGTGTCGATTTCTTGCGGCCATACTATCGCAAAGCCGCGATCGACGCTAATTTCGGGACGTGTCAACATCGGGGTTCGAAGTTCGTTTGAGTTCGGAAGAAAAACATCGAGAGATCGAGCTCAACCGGTGGACTGGTACGATCGAGATAGCGACGTGTCTCTTGCTCGCTTGAACGTCAGCCCCATCGGCGCTACTATTGCCTGCTCCGCTAGTTCAGGAGCCAAAGTCAGCTATGCCGCAAAACTACGTTCCGATCTTCATCTTCATCGCGATCGTTGGCACTCTGCTGCCGGTCACATTGCTGGCGGCCAAGCTGGTACGGCCCTCGAATCCCAGCAAGGCCAAACTCATGCCCTACGAGTGCGGCATCGACCCCATCGACAGCGCTCGCGGCCGCTATACGGTCCGCTACTACATCATCGCGATCCTGTTTGTGGTCTTCGATGTGGAAACGATTTTTCTGTTTCCCTGGGCCGTAAGATTCAAGGCGTTCGGCCTGTTCGGGCTGCTGGAGATGCTGATCTTCCTGGCGATTCTGATCGTCGGCTACATCTGGGTCTGGAAAAAGGGCGCGCTGGAATGGGTCTAATGTGTGCGCGGGCGAGACGCCCCCGCGACAGCCGCCGAGAACGGCGGCGCTACTTGAGAACCTTACCTGATAAACATGACCACCTCGCTCGACAACCCGATGGATAGCTCGCCCGCAGAAACCTTTACGGCCAGCCGCTGGACGCAGGGCAATTTCTTTTTTCCGACGCGTCTGGTCGTCAGTCCGCAACGCGTCGCCCGCGTCAAGTCGCGGATGTTTGGCAGCAACGAGGAGAGCATCGCCATGACGAAGATCGCCTCCGTCCATATTTCCACCGGCGTCTTCTGGTCCGAGATCGTCATCGAATCCACGGGCGGCACCGATCCTATTACCAGTCACGGTCACCGCAAAGCCGATGCGCAACGCATCCGCGGTTTGATCGAGCAGTATCAAGCCCAATCGCGCGGGTAGGAGAGTCGATCTGTTCGACTGTCGCGCAGCGTCCTCCTGAGCGGAGTTGTCGTGAGCAAAGCGAACGACACGCAGTCGAAGGATCTCTACCGTCCCAAACGCCTGCCTTGATTTTTTCCAATCGCGGTGCATCGCAGGGATTCTTCGACTACGCGTTTGCATCGCTTCGCGAGGCAAACACTGCGCTCAGAATGACATTTTGCTGATCAACTGGCGTTGACTTCGCCCTTTCAAGCTGATAAAAATTAACGTTCTTTTCAACACACACTGCGCCGGAGGTTTGTGCCTTCGCGATATGTCGGACGAAACGAAATCCCCCGCTTCACCGCCGCCGGAAGGTGAACCGAAGCCGACGGCGGACCGCCCTGCGACTCCTGGCGGTGTGAAGGCCACTCCATCCGGCTCGGTTCAATCGGAAACCAAACCTGCTCCCGACAAACCCGCTGAGGCTTCCGCAGTTGCTCCGAAACCCGCGGCCGTCGCGCCGGTACCCCCAGCGGCCAAGCCGGCGGCGGCTCCGCCCAAACCTGCGGCTCCCGTGCCCAGTCCCTGGGATTCGCCGATGGTGCAAACACTCCAAAGCAAATACGGCTCCGGGATCGAACCACTGACCTATCTCGGGCAGAACTACATGGTGGTCGACCGTTCTCTGATTCCGGAAATCCTCCAGGTTCTACGCAACGAAGAGCAGTTCGACTATTGCGTCGACATCACTGCCGTGCACTATCCCAAGCGCGAAAAGCAGTTCGACGTGCTCTGGATTCTCTACTCATTCCCGCGCAACGAACGCATCCGCGTCAAAACGCAAATCACCGACGGAGCAACTCTTCCCAGCTCCGTCCCCATCTGGGCGACCGCTAACTGGCTGGAGCGCGAAGTCTTCGACATGTTCGGCATCAAGTTCGATGGACACCCTGACATGAAGCGCATCCTGCTTCCTGACGGTTGGAAGGGGCATCCTCTGCGCAAAGACTATGGCATCCTGCAACAGGATAACGAGTGGGTACAGATCAATTTAGGAATCGAGAGCGGGCAGTAAATTGATGATGACGACCTCAGACCTCAGACTCCAGACCTAATCATTCAATGACTGACAATGACTGACCCGAACACACTCTCGCCCCTGGATCTTGACACACCCGACAAGACCTTTCTCGATGCCAACGAACTGGTCATCAACATGGGCCCGCAACATCCCGCGACCCATGGCGTGCTGCGCGTTATCCTCCGCCTCGACGGTGAAAAGGTGATGGGCCTCGAGTGCGTCATTGGCTACTTGCATCGCGGTGTGGAAAAAATCGCCGAGCACCGCACTTACACGATGTTCAATCCCTATGTCGACCGCATGGATTACGTGGCTGCGGTCTCAAACGGTCTGGGATACTGCGAAGCGGTCGAAAAACTTCTCAACGTTGAAGCGCCGCCGCGCGCGCAATACGTCCGCGTGATCCTCACCGAACTGAACCGCATGGCCAGCCACCAACTCTGGCTGGGCACGCATGCGCTCGATATCGGCGCCATCACGCCGCTGTTCTATACATTCCGCGATCGCGAAGAGATTCTCAAGATTTTCGAAAAATACTGTGGCGCGCGCCTGACCACCCACGCTTTCCGCATCGGCGGCCTGCAATACGAGACCTACGAAGGATTTGAAAAAGAGGTGAGAACTTTCGTCTCGTTCGTGCGGCCCAAGATTGACGAATACGAAGAACTTCTTACCACCAACCGCATTTGGCTGGAACGCACCAAGGGTGTCGGAAAGATTTCTGGCAAGGACGCCATTGCCCTGGGCGTGACTGGCCCTGTCCTCCGCGCCAGCGGCGTTAAGTGGGACATTCGCAAGGCTCAGCCCTACGCCAACTACAAGAATTTCGACTTCGATATTCCCACTGGCGAAAACGGCGACACCTACGACCGATATCTCGTGCGCATGGCCGAGTTCCGCCAGTCGCTGCGCATCATCGAGCAGGCCGTCGACAACATTCCCGAAGGCCCGATCATGGCCAAAGTTCCGAAGGTCATGAAGCCACCGGTCGGCGAAATCTATCACTCCATCGAAGCTCCCAAGGGCGAACTGGGTTACTTCATCGTCAGCGACGGATCGACGCAGCCCTATCGCATCCGCGTGCGCCCGCCGAGTTTCGTCAATCTGCAAGCGCTCGACGTGATGTGCCGCGGACAACTTGTCGCCGACGTGATCGCCGTCATTGGCACGCTCGATATTGTTCTCGGCGAGGTGGATCGCTAATGAATGATCGCTAAATAAAAGATCGCGATGCACGCTCTCATCCAGTACGTTCAGTCCTACCTCGACAGCGACCAAACCCCGGGCGGCGCCGGAAATATCTTTTGGGCGATTGTCTATATCATGCTCGTCTTTGTCGGGCTCTCGATCGCCGTCATTGCCATGAACTGGCTCGAGCGCAAGATTCTCGCTCACATGCAAGTGCGCCTCGGTCCTATGCGCGTGGGCCCGCACGGCCTGCTCCAGCCTATCGCCGACGCCATCAAACTGCTTCTGAAAGAAGACATCATTCCCGCCGAAGCGGATGCTGCCGTCTTCTGGATCGCCCCATTCATCGTTGTGCTCGCCGCCTTCACGGTTTTCGTCGTTGTCCCGTTCGGCCCGACTCACGCCATTACCGACATGAACATCGGCATCCTGTTCATGCTCGGAGTTTCGTCGCTGAGCGTGCTCGGAATCGTGACCGCCGGGTGGGCTTCCAACTCGCATTATCCGCTGATCGGGGCGCTGCGCTCCAGCGCGCAGATGGTTTCCTATGAAGTGGCCATGGGCCTCGCCGTCATTTCGGTCATTATGATGACCAGCCTCAACGACCAAAGCACCGGCACCCTGAGCATGATCGGCATTGTGCAGGCGCAGTTGGCTCAGGGCGAATGGTTTATTTTTAAATTTTTCCCTCTCGGACTGATCGGATTCGGCATCTTCGCCATCGCCATGGTTGCCGAGACTAATCGGGCACCGTTCGATCTTCCGGAGGCCGAATCCGAATTGACCGCCGGGTTCCACACCGAATACAGTGGCTTTCGCTGGTCATTATTTTTCCTAGCCGAATATTCGGCGATGATCGCGGTCTCCTCGATCGCGGTGACCCTGTGGCTCGGTGGATGGCTGCGGCCGTTCCCTAACTTGCTGGGCGGTCCCACCTGGGATCTGGTCTTCTCACTTCTTCCCCGGAATCACTTTTCTGCTGCTGGCCGTGATGTGTTTCTACAACACGGCGCGCATGCCGAAGCATCCGCTATTCCGCGTGCAAACGATGGGGCTCGCTGGATTCGGCGTGGTTCTCGGACTGATCGGTCTGATTCTCTTCATTCCTGCCGTCCGCATACGGGTCACCGACATTTTCTGGTTCGCGGCCAAAGTTGCCGGGTTCATGTACCTCTATATCTGGTATCGTGGCACGTTCCCGCGATATCGCTTCGACCAACTCATGAAAGTAGGATGGAAAGTTCTGCTGCCGACTGGTCTGGCGCTCTTGATCCTGACCGCCGTCGTCGGAATGCGGACGGAACTTTGGGCGGAATTGCAGGGAGCGTGGCGGCCATGAATCCCGTAGGAATGATTCCCGCAGGAACGAATCCTCCCGTCGCAACTCCATTCTTCTTCTACTCTGCTGGCGGCGATCATGATCATCGGCGGTGTCCTGGTCATTACCCGCAAGAACGCCGTCCATTCGGCGATGGCGCTCATCACTACGCTGCTAGCCCAGGCCGCGCTTTACCTCATGCTCTATGCCCCGTTCGTCGCTGGCGTGCAAATCATTCTTTACGCCGGCGGCATCATGGTGTTGTTTTTATTCGTGATCATGCTGATTTCGATCGAGCGCGCCGAGAAAGAGCGCCAGTTCAACAAGCAATGGCTGGTTGGAATCGTCGTCGCCGCCGCGCTTGGCGGCCTCTTTATTGCGGTATACACAACTACTACAAAAGGCAAAGCACTCTTCCCCGAAGGCCGAATGACCTACGGGGAGACGCAAAACACCCAGCAAATCGCGGCCCTGCTCTTTGACCGCGCCAACGGTCAATATATGTTCGCCTTTGAAATCGCCTCGTTGCTGCTGCTGGTGGCGATCATCGGGGCCGTAGTAATGGCTAAGAAGAGGATATAGCTACGAACTTTGAGCTATGAGCTGGGAGCCAAACCAGCGCGGAGCTCAAAGCTCATAACTCGAAGCTCCATATGGACTCCATGCTCCACATCACGACGCTGCACTACTTGGTCCTCGGGGCTGCTCTGTTCCTCCTGGGCGTGATCGGCGTGCTCACGCGCCGCAACGTAGTCATCGTGCTGATGTCGATTGAATTGATCCTGAATGCCGTGAACCTGAACCTGGTCGCCTTCTCACGCTACTGGCAGGGGATCCACGGTGCCGGCGCCCTGCACGGCCAGGTTTTCGCAATTTTCGTAATCACCGACGCCGCCGCCGAAGCCGCAGTCGGCCTCGGCATCCTGATCGCCTTCTTCCGTAATAAAGAGACGGTCAATGTAGACGAAGTGAATTTGTTGAAGTGGTAGAGAAGGAGCTGTCAGCTATCAGTTTTCAGCTGTCAGCACTTGCAAATGCGATGGCGGATTCGTACCGGTCGCTTGAACCAGATGATTTGGCTGAAGGCTGAGAGCTGACAGCTGAGAGCTACAATGCTATTTCTAGACAACATCTACTTCATCCCGCTTTTCCCCGCTCTCGGCGCGGCGCTGATGTTTTTCTTTGGGCGCAAGCTGCAGAAGGCTACGGTGAGCGCGGTCTGCGTGGGTTCGGTGGTTCTTGCATTTCTGTGGTCGTGCGGGGCCGTGCTGCAATATACGAACTCGGCCTCGGCGAACGATCACCGTCCCTACGAGAAAATTCTCTACACTTGGCTGGGCAGCGACACCGGCCACCTCAACTTCGTAAAATCCGACGGCACTGAGGCCCCCTTTCAAGCCGACGCTGGATTCCTGCTCGACCCCCTGTCTAGCATCTGGCTGCTGTTTGTCACCGGCGTCGGCATGCTGATCCACATTTATTCCACGGGCTACATGGCGCATGAAGGCGGCTACTACCGATTCTTCGGATACCTCAACCTCTTCATGTTCTCCATGTTGACGCTCATTCTCGCCAATAATTACGTGCTGATGTTCGTTGGCTGGGAAGGCGTCGGCCTGTGCTCGTATCTGCTCATTGGTTTCTATTTCCATCGCAAGTCGGCCAGCGATGCCGCCAACAAAGCTTTTATCGTCAATCGCATCGGCGACGCCGGATTTCTTCTCGGAATGTTTTTTATCGCCTGGTATTTCGGATCGCTGCGCTACGTGGATGTGAATCATCTGGCCCGCAGCGGCCACTTCCAGATCGGCGACCCCATCATCACGGCCGCAACGCTGCTGCTATTCGTCGGAGCCTGCGGAAAGTCCGCGCAGCTTCCTCTTTATATCTGGCTGCCCGATGCCATGGAGGGCCCCACGCCAGTCTCCGCGCTCATCCATGCGGCGACGATGGTCACGGCCGGCATTTACATGGTCGCGCGCTCGAACGCGCTGTTCGTGCTGGCGCCGACTTCGATGAAGACAGTCGCCATCGTCGGCGCGCTCACCGCGATCTTCGCGGCCTCCATCGGCCTCGTCCAAAACGACATCAAGCGCGTGCTCGCCTACTCGACCGTCTCGCAACTTGGCTACATGTTCCTGGCGCTTGGCGTGGGAGCATTCTCCGCCGCCGTCTTCCACGTTTTCACTCACGCTTTTTTCAAAGCTCTGCTCTTCCTCGGCGCGGGCTCGGTGATTCATGCCATGTCCGGCGAGCAAAACATGCGCAACATGGGCGACCTCGGCAAGCGCATACCGATGACTTTCTGGACGATGGTGATCGCCACTCTGGCGATATCTGGCGTTCCGCCCTTCGCCGGATTCTTCTCGAAGGATGAAATTCTTTGGCAGACCTGGACCTCGGAAGGCGGCGCCTACCGCGTCCTCTGGTTCATCGGCTACATCACTGCGCTGATGACTGCCTTCTACATGTTCCGTCTCATTTATCTGACTTTCAGCGGCCGCCCGCGCATGAGCCATGAAGTCGAACACCACATCCACGAGTCGCCCAGTTCGATGACCATGCCGCTGGTCATTCTCGCCGTCTGCTCGTTGTTTGCCGGATTTCTTGGCTGGCCGCGCAGCCTGGGCGGCTCCGACCGTTTCGCGAGTTTCCTCGATCCGGTCTTTTCTCGGGGAGAGGCACAAGTCCTAAGCGAAGAAGGTAAGGCCGGACAGTTAGCTGCCGGTGAGAAAGAAGAAGAGCACACCAGTTCCACCGAATATTTGCTGATGTTCCTATCGGTCGCCGCGGCCGGCGCTGGATATCTCATGGCCGGGCGCGCCTACAAGAACGCCGACAAAGGCTACACGGAGCCCATCGCCAACATCTCAGCGCCGGTCTATAACACGCTGCTACACAAGTATTACGTCGACGAAGGCTACGACTACGTCTTCACCGGACGTCGCAAAGTGGGGGACGTACGGCTCGGCGTGCTCGGCGCCGGCGAAGCCAGTTCATGGTTCGACACACATATCATCGACGGCGCCGTCAACGCGGCGGGTTCCGTCATTCGCGGAACCGCAACGTTCTCCAGTTGGTGGGACAAGTGGATCATCGACGGAATCGGCGTCAACGGTCCCGCGATCCTGGCACGCATGCTAAGTTATCCCGCGCGCTTGTTCGAATGGGGCTTGGTGCAATGGTATGCGCTGGTGATGACCGCAGGACTGGTAGGTTTCGCGTTTTACTATGTGTATCACTGAAAGGCAGCTTCTAGCTCCTAGCCTCTAGCAAAGCGCTGATCGCTAAGTGGCAAGAGCTAGAAGCAAGTAGCTAGAAGCTCTTATGCACATCTTATCCATCATTCTGTTCACGCCGCTGCTGGGCGCACTCGTTCTCCTGTTTGTTCCCAAGGAGAACAAACCCGCCGTCCGCTGGATCGCGAACTTTTTCGCGCTCGCCGGACTGCTGGTCTCAATTCCGCTGGTCCCCATGTTCTGGGAGCAGCGCTTCGAGCCGGGCTTCAAGTTCATCGAGGGCACTCCCGGCAACTGGATCCCCTCCATCGGCGCCGGGTACGTCCTCGGTATCGATGGCATTTCGTTCCTGCTGATCATGCTCACGACGCTTCTCGGCTGGATCTCAATCCTCTCCTCCTGGACCGCCATCGAGAATCGCGTCAAGGAATATTACATCTGGTTTCTCGTTCTCCAGACCGGCATGCTCGGCGTCTTCATGGCGCTCGATTTCTTTCTCTTCTTCGTCTTCTGGGAAGCCATGCTCGTTCCCATGTACCTCTTGATAGGCATCTGGGGAGGCCCGCGCAAACTCTACGCCGCCATCAAATTTTTCCTGTACACGCTGGCCGGCTCCGTGCTAATGCTTCTCGGCATCCTGTTCCTCTACTTCCATCATCAACATGTGACCACCGTCTATACGTTTAGCCTGCAAGCCCTCTACGACACCGCCCCGCGAATTTATTCCGACTACGGACCGCATGTTGCGATGCTGCTGTTCCTGAGTTTCTTTTTCGCATTTGCAATTAAAGTACCGATGTTCCCCTTCCATACATGGCTTCCTGACGCCCATGTGGAAGCCCCCACCGCCGGCTCCGTAATCCTGGCGGGCGTGCTCTTAAAAATGGGAACCTACGGCTTCATCCGCTTCTCGCTTCCCTTCTTTCCCAACGTGCTGTCGAATCCTGCCACGTTCATGCATATGTCCGTGCGTGGCTGGATGATTTTCCTCTCCATCGTCGGGATCATCTACGGCGCGCTGGTTTCGCTCATGCAAAAGGACATGAAGAAGCTGGTTGCGTATTCCTCCGTGAGCCACCTCGGGTTCTGCACGCTGGGAATCTTCGCGCTCACGCCGCTTGGGCTGAGCGGCTCTGTGCTGCAGCAGATCAATCACGGCATCTCGACCGGTGCGCTGTTCTTGATTGTGGGCATCCTTTATGAGCGACGGCATACACGCGAGATCGCCGAATACGGCGGCATCTCGAACGTCATGCCCGTCTACGCCACCATCACCATGATCATGTTCCTCTCTTCGATGGGCCTGCCGCTGCTCAACGGCTTCGTTGGCGAATTCACGATTTTGCAGGGAACGTTCATGGAGAACTGGAAGTGGGGCGCGTGGGCCGTTCCCGGAGTCGTGTTAGCCGCCGCATATCTACTCTGGCTGTATCAGCGCGTTTTCTTCGGCACCGTCACAAATCCGAAGAACGAAAAGCTCCACGACCTCACGCCGCGCGAAGTCGCGACGTTCGTCCCGTTGCTGGTCCTGGCTTTCTGGATCGGCCTCTATCCCAAACCGTTCTTCCAGATTCTTGAGCAGCCGGTGAATCACACGATCACGCTGGCGCGGCCGGATTATCCGCAGCCCGCGGTCAATGCCGCCGCCCAACCGGCCGAAGTCGCCCCACCCACCAATATGACGTACACCACAATTCCGCAACCCGCGGCCACAGCACCCACGAAAGCCAAGGGGAAGAAATAGTGGTCTGGACCGACTACCTTCTCGCGCTCCCGATCACGCTGCTGACTCTGTTCGCCCTCGGCATCCTGCTGATCGACCTGATGCTACCGCGCGAGATGAAGTGGGCCAATGCAGTGACTGCCATGATCGGGGTGCTCTTCTCCGCCGCCGGCGTCTATAAAATCCAACTCTGGATGGGCGGCTCTCCGGGCTCCTTAGGCCTGATGCGCACCTTGCTGGTCGACCGCTTCGCCATTTATTTCTGGTATCTGTTCCTGGCCGCCACCGCCATTGCCATCCTCACGTCGGTGCGTTACCTCGAGACCGAGCATGAAAATCACGGCGAATATTACGCTCTGATGCTGCTCTCCGTCGCCGGCATGATGTGCATGGCCGCCGGCTTCGACATCGTCCTGATCTTCATCGGCCTGGAACTGATGGCCATCTCCACCTACGTCTTAGTCGGCTTCCTGCGCCGCGACCGCCGCTCCAACGAAGCCGCTTTAAAATACTTGCTGCTCGGCGCGTTCTCGTCAGGCATCTTCGCCTACGGATTGTCCCTGCTCTACGGTTTGACTGGCAGCACCAATCTGGGAGTCATCCAGCAGGCACTGACGCGGACCATTCTGCACAACGAATACAAACCTGTTGCTGTCGTCGCGTTACTGACGACCATCACCGGCTTGCTCTTCAAGATCGCCGCCATCCCATTTCATCAATGGGCGCCCGACGCTTACGAGGGCGCGCCCACCAGCATCACCGGATTCATGTCCGTCGCGGTCAAGGCCGCCGGATGGGCCATGCTGCTACGCGTTCTCGTCATCGGGCTGATGCCCATGCGGCCCATCTGGGTGCCCCTGCTGGTCTTCGTTTCCATCGCCACCATGACCGGCGCTAACTTCGCCGCACTCACCCAGACCAATACCAAGCGCCTGCTGGCCTATTCCTCCATCGCCCACGTTGGATACATGCTGCTGGGTCTGGTCGCCGGGACCGCCACACAACTCAGTCCGGACGGCATCAAAGGCATTTTGATCTATCTGCTTGTCTACACCTTCATGAACCTGGGCGCTTTCGCGGTCATCACTTCGCTGCGCCATCGCAATGTAGTCGGAGATGAGCTCGACGACCTCAACGGCCTTTACTCGCGCGCTCCCGTCGAAGCCGTCCTGATGCTGATCTTCATGCTGTCGCTGGCCGGCATCCCGCCGCTGGCCGGATTCTGGGGGAAATATTTCATCTTCCTCAGCCTGATCGAAACCGGCCACTACGCACTGGCTTCGCTCGGTGTCCTCTACTCCGTCTTCGGCCTCTACTATTATCTGAAGATCGCCAACGCAATGTTCATGGGCCAGGTGGAGAAGGGCGAAGAGCGACTCCCAATCAGCTTGACCATGCGCGCGGCCCTCGCCGTAAGTGCGCTGGCCACGATCTATATCGGGATACTGCCCAACCGCTTTATCGAACTGGTAAATTGGGCCCTGGGCATAGCCCAAAACCCAGCGATCGCGAAGCTGACGCACTGAGCCCAAATTACTCCGGCAGACGAGTCCATGAAAGCTTCTATTCCGCCTGACGACAATAATTCGGAACAGAAAAAATCTTTCTGGCTGCAATTTGCCCGCTACAGCCAATTGGCGTTTGTTCTCCCCGCCGCCCTCGTCGTGGGGTGGCTGGTCGGCGCCGCCCTCGACCGCTGGTTGCACACGACCTGGATTTACCTGGCCGGCATTCTGCTCGGCATCGCCGCCGGGTTCATCGAACTAATCCGCACCGTGCTGCGAGACACGAAGTGAGGGAATACTCGGAGAATTTCCTGGGCATGGGCTACCATGTGTGGTTGTCGACTCATGATTCCCGACCATCGGCTACCGAATCCGACAGCAGTTCCCTCTGAGCGCTTTTATGCCGGCGCGCTGGATCGAATTCGCCGCTTCATGGCCGCCTTCGCCGTTCCGTTCATTGCCGCCACCTGGTGGAGGTTCGGGGCACGTTCCGCCGCTGGTCTCGCCTTCGGATGTCTCATCGCCTATATTAATTTCTACTGGCTCAAGCGCGTCATCAGCGGCTTCGTCGATCGCGCTGCCGGGACTGCGACTTCTCCATCCAGCGATGGAATCGTCTCGCGCTTCTTATTGCGCTACGTTTTGATGGCTGTGGGCGCCTATGTTATATTGACTGTTTCACCCGCAAGCCTGAATGGGCTTCTTGCGGGCTTATTTTTGCCCGTCGCCGCTATTGCGTGCGAAGCCGCGTACGAAGTTTATGCAGCATTGGTCCGCGGAATGTAGAACTACCGGCCCGGTTGGAAAAAGAGTAAAAGCGCAATATGCCTGAACAACTGTGGTTCACTAAAATCCTCAACCATCTGTTCGCCGGTCCTGTGACTTCGTTACTGCATCACCTCTCCATCACTCCGAAATACCCAACCGCTCCAATTCCAAACTCGCTTGCAATGGAATTGCTCGTCTTCTTGTTTCTGCTGATCTTATTTCTCCTGGTGCGCTCGCGGCTCTCCGTTGAGAACCCGGGGGGAACGCAGCACGTCTTCGAGATCGTGGAAGGACTCATTCGGAACCAGAGCGACGAAATCATCGGCCACCACAGCGAAGGTTACACTCCATTTCTGGCTACACTTGCCTTCTTCATTCTTCTCTGTAATCTTATCGGCGTAATCCCCGGATTCGAGTCGCCTACGGCCGTTCCTATCGTCCCGCTAGGGTGCGCCCTTTGCGCCTTCGTCTACTATCAGTACCAGGGATTCAAACATGCGGGCGTGAGCTATCTGAAGCATTTCTCCGGCCCCATGCCGGCCCTGGCCCCGCTAATGATTCCGATCGAACTGATCAGCCACCTGGCCCGTGTGCTCTCGCTGACCATCCGCCTTTATGCGAACATGTTCGCCGGCGACATGGTTACGTTTGTTTTCTTTTCGCTCGTGCCCATCGGCGTACCGATTCTTTTTCTGGGATTGCACGCAGCCGTATCGCTGCTACAGACTTACATTTTCGTTCTTTTGACGACCGTCTATCTGCAAGGCGCGGTCGCCGACGAGCACTGAGTTCGTTTTGGGTTTTGGCAAGGCCGTTCAGCGTGAGGGCGTCTGCAAGGTACGGCGTCAACCACCCACTGGCGGCAATTCATACGAGGAGAATCACAATGCGTACGCTAAGCAAGCTGTTCATGGCACTTTCTGTACTCTCGTTCGCCGTCCCTGCCATCGCGCAGGGCGGAGCTTCCAGCGAAGTTAACTGGGTCGCGATTTCCGCCGGTTTCTCCATGGCCTTTGCTTCTGGCATTTGCGCCCTGGCCCAGGGCAAGGCAACTGCTGCTGCCGCTGAGGGACTGGCCCGCAATCCGGCAGCCCGCCCCGGCATTCAGTTGGCGCTGATTCTAGGACTGGCCCTGATCGAATCCCTAGCCCTCTACACGCTGGTCATCATTTTCGCAAAAGTGAAGTAGGGGAGATCCTGAAATCACGAAAGCCTCTGCTCAGGCAGAGGCTTTTGCATTTGAAACGATAGCTCGGTTCCTAAATCTTCCGCTCCCCACTCCACTCCTGCCCCTTACCCTGCGGAGCGTGGTTCAAGGCCTCCACCAGCAAACGGCGGAGCCGGTAGCGGCTCTCCAGGTCGGTGCTCACAATCTCGAATCCCACTTCGTTCACTCGGGCCCGGCGGAGCAGCACATGGGCGCGAATTTTCGACCGCAGTCCGATCGAAATCTCCAGATCCGCTTCGCTGCCGATGCGTAGATTATCTTCCTTCGTACCCATCCCGCCACCCAGGCTCAATTCGCGAATCTGAATCCGAGATTTTCCCCACGAACTGCCCAGCAACCCATACACGGTTCTCGCCAGCACCAACCGCTCGTATCGCCGCTGCCGCACCCACGGACATGCCGGGGCCATATCCAGTGGCGCAATCGCCATCTCCGCCGGCTCCAGCCCACTGTCGGATAGCACTTGCGAACTGTAGCGCGGATCGGTCTTGGCGAGCGCCTGCGCTGCCGCGATTCGCAACTCCCGATGATGCACAAATCCAAATGTTTTCTTGGTTTCCAGAATCTCCCGGAGTATCGTCACCGCTTCCCCATCTTTCAATCGCCCCAGCGATTCGATGGCTTTCAGCTGCACGTAAGGCGAACGGGAGGCCGCCTCACCGGGCCGCGCCATCGCAATCAGCGGAGGAGTCGCGGTCATGTCGCCGCTCATCCCAATTTCGTCCACTGCTTCCGCCAACACCAGGGGATCCAAAATCTCCGTGAGTTCCAGCAAGGTGCGCCCGCGATCCGCAGCCGCGCCATATGCAATCTGCCGCACCACGATGTCGTGATAGAACCGGTTCCACTCCGGCAAGCGCGACGGCAGCAATTCCAGCAGTGTTCCCACGTCCAGACGGCTTACCAAGCCCACCGCTCCCGAGGCCTGCCGCGGCTGCCCGGTTCGCAGAATCTCCCGCAACTGCAGAAGCACCGGCGATCCTAACTGCTTCACCAGTTCAATCATCCGATCGCATTCGTCGCGCCGCATGCAGCGGAAGAATCGGTCCGCCAGGTGCTCCGCCCCGGTATGGCTGGTCCGCCGCAAAACCGATAGCAGGTCCGCAGGAATCGGATCCACGTGAATCGCTTCCTCAATAAACTCCGGCAGACGATTCTCCACTCCCACTCGGGGACGCAAATCGCTCATCAGAACCGGCCGCTCGATGCTGATCATTTCCATGCCGGCGCATACTTCGTTCACCGCTCCATAATTCTTCGCTGAACTGGCTTCCTGGCTCAACCGCACGAATGCGGCGCTGAACAGGCTCTGCAGTTCCGCGTCTTTCTCGTGGATCAAATACTCGCTCAGCCTTCGGATCGCCTGGCCCATTGGCTCGCCGCCGACCCGCGTGTACAAGTCGGCCAATTGGCTCAGCCCAATCGCCGTTCGGCGCCGCGGTTCCAGTTCCTTGGCACTGAGGCAGCTCGAATAGTTATTCAGTATTTCTGCCGCACCTTGCTTGTCGTCGCGATCCAGCAGCACTTCCACAAACTGCCGCAAGTTTCGCGGCGGTACGCAGGGCGCTTCGTGCGATAGTAAGACGCTCTTCTTGCCCGACTCCGGCACTTCGGCCCAGAACATGCGATCCAGGATGTCGGCGTGCGACTCCACCAGAATCCCGGCCTTGCTCATCTTCTCTTCCTGCAATTTCAGAATCTGGCGGAGCGAGTCCATCTGGCGGCTCATGTGCTCCATCATCTGGTGGACCGCGTTAACTTTGACTTCGCCCTTCGAATAACGCTCCAGGGCGAAGCGAATCGCCATGTGTTCGGCCGCCTTCATCAACAGCGGCGTGTCTTCCTCTTCCGCTGTGGAAGCCTTTGACGCCAGGCTTCCCAGCAATTGCTGCAGGTTTAACCGGGTATTCGGATCGGTCTCCGTCAGTTCCTTCTGCAAATCTTCTTCTTTGACGCCCGGATCGGTCTGCACCTGCCCAAACCGCGTCAGCAGCCGAATCGCCTGAATCACTTCCTCTTCCTGCAGGGGAACCATTCCGCCAGTCCACGCTGGCGCGGCCCCGGTTGCCGCTGCACCGGCGGCGTCGTCTGCAACCCATCTTCCCTTTCCCGTCCCCTTCGGAGCGTTGGGCACGCTGCCCAGCGGGACCATCGGAACCCCGCCAGCCGCGGTCGCCCCGCCAGCGTTCGCTCCTTCGGCGGCGGCAATCAACTGCAACAACTTCTGCGGATCGTTCAGCCATTGCTTGAACTCCGGTCCCAGCGTCTGCGCCGCAATCTGCGCCGCGATGCTCACATCTCCGGTCAGCGGATCGGCCGCCACGAACTTCACTTCATTGATGCGGATGCTGCTCCCCGGCTTATTTGCGCCCAGAGCTTCTTTAATCTGCTTGGATACATCCTGCCCCTTCGATCCCGCTACCGTAAACGCTCGCACCAGCCGGACAAAATCCTCCTCTGTCACTTCTTTGGAAAAATGCAGGCTGGCCAGTCCGGCTGTATTCAGCAGCGTCGCGAAGCTCCGTTCCGCATTTCCCGTCTCCAGCGGTATGCCATCCAGCAGCAACTTGTTGTCGGAAACGCCGAGCAGAAAGCCCGCGTCTCCGGTCGTCGGCAGCCCCTGCTGCAACTCGTTCCAGGTAATTTCGAACTGCGCCTCCGTGCGCTTATGCCCATAGCCATACATCCGCGCGTACTTAATGAGGATGTTCAGACTGTGCACAAACGCCCGCGCCGATGCGGCACGCGAAGCTTGCGATGTATTGGTCACGGAGATAGCCGGCTCCTCGAAAATCCAGGTTTCCAAATCCAGGTTTGAACCTCAAGGTTAAAGCGAAACGGTAAGCCCGGAAACGTTACGGAGGTAATAGTGAGGGCACCCAAAGTCCGAAGGGCATGCCCACATCAGCGAATCCCTGAACAGCAATCTGAAACCCTGGGAGCATCAGTCTGTGTTCAGGCAAAACCTAGTTCCACCCACAACGCGCGCGGTCGCCTCAGAGTCGCTTCCACAGTATCCGGTGTTCCTGTATAAGTGTGTATCTGCAACAGTCGCATCAAATCGATTCCAGCGTTTTTCCAACATTTCGTCTCGTACTTAACCTGGTTTTCGTTTATCTAGACTGTAAGGGCCACGCATTTACATTGCTTGTGAGTCGGAATGCGAATTGAACTATCCTCCACGGTGCGAAAGGTTGCGTTTGCAACCGTGTGCTGCTTCTTGGTTGCGTTGTATTGGGGATTGTCTCTGCGAATATACTTGGCGGCCCGGCTGGCGGCGGTTCCAGACGTTCCGCATCTTCAAAGAGCCATTCGCCTGGAACCGGCGAACGCTGAATATCGCGAATTTCTGGGGCGGAATTTTGCCCTGTCGGCCGCCAATCTGGACGAAGCTATCGCAAACTACCAAACCGCGGTTCATCTAAATCCTTACGACGCCAGAAGCTGGTTGGATCTGGCGGGGGCTTATCAAGTCGCAGGCCGCACCAGTGAGCAAGAAGAGAGCGTGGAGCGGGCAGTGGAAGCAGATCCCAATACTCCGCATGTCGCGTGGGAGGCTGCCAACTTTTTCTTGATTGAGGGTGATCGAGACAAGGCGCTTCGTTACTTCGGAGTGGTGATGGCAAACGATCCGCAGCTGGTAGACACTGCCCTCCAACTCTGCTGGCGCGCTACCGGCGACGCGAATCAAATTGTGACCCAGGTACTGCCGCGAAGGCCGGAACTTTACCTTTCGTTCTTGCATTTGCTGATTGCCAAACAGGAAGTAGGCGCGGCGGAAAATGTCTGGGAACATCTAATCGCATTAAACCAGGAATTTCCCACGAAGCTTGCGTTCCCTTATTTTCGGCTTCTGCTGGCGAAACAGGAAGTGGCAGCGGCTCAAACTGCCTGGCAACAAGCGGCCAGCGTCAACCGTTCGCTTCAGGCGTATCTTCCGTCCCGGCAGAACCTCGTGGTAAATGGGGGGTTTGAAGAGAACATTCTGAACGGAGGATTTGACTGGTGGTATCAATCCAACCCACACGCAGCCGTGGCTATTGACACCAGTGAGTTCTCCGGGGGAACCCGGTCCCTCTCGATTACCTTCGATGGCCAAAGTGCAGACGATGCCGGCATTTTTCAGTTCATTCCGGTAAAGCCAAACACGCAATACGAGTTCAGCGCTCAGTATCGGTCGGAAGAGTTGGACACTGCCAGTGGGCCGCGTTTCTCGATAGCAGACGCTTATACTGGGACCTCTTACGTCCTCACCGACGACATACTGGGCACGAATCCGTGGCATCCGGAACAGGCACAATTCCATACCGGCCCTAACACGAAACTGGTATTGTTGAAAATTGTCCGCGAGCCTGCGAATCCCCTTATCCGGGGCAAGCTGTGGATCGACGAACTCAAGTTAGTGGAACCATAGATCGAGGATCGGCCAAAGTTGAAAATGTCATCGCACATGGTCGCCGACCCGACCACCTCCGTGGAACTGGGACATCGACGAGGTGGTGAACCGGGAGTTTTGGGCTGGGCACTGGTTCTCGGCCTGTGCGCACTTCTGATTTTTGGAGTGTTGGCCTTCGGAGCGGTCGACGAGTGGTCGACATTTATCTTCGAGGCCGGGGCGACAATTCTTTTTCTTGTATGGGGGACAAAGCAGATTGTTTCGGAACGAATCAAGATATTGAACAATCCCCTGTACCTGCCAACCGTTCTCTTTTTCGGGCTCATTCTCACTCAACTCGCGCTTCGCCGGACGGCCTACGGCTACGTTACCAAATACGAGGCACTGCAATACGTCGCGTATGGAATTACTCTCTTCATTGCGGCAGAAAGCGTGCGCGAGGAAGCGACTCGCAAACGATTCGCGCAGATCATGAGCGTCTTCGGCGTCATCTACGCATTGTTTGCCCTTATCCAGACGCTGAACTCGAATGGGAAGATTTTCTGGGTCCACAGTCCTCATTTCAACAGCGCGACGATCTTCGGAAGTTACGTCAACCACAATCACTATGCGGGCCTCATGGAGATGCTTACTCCTATTCCCATTGTGCTCAGTATGGGGCATCTGCTCAAGGGCGGAAAGCGTGCTATGGCCGGATTTTGCGCCGGCTTGATGGCGACCACCATCTTTGTTTGCGGCTCGCGAGGAGGGATGATCGCTTTCATTTTCCAAGCCGTGCTCTTTGGAGCGTTGGCTCTTGGAAAGAAACGAAGTCCTCGCATAGCCTTGGGATCCATGGCAATGTGCGTCTTCATTCTGGCATTGCTTTTTTTCCTGGACGAGGGACATGCCTTGAGCCACCTCGGAGACCTGGGTCCCGGCATCCGCCTGGATATCACGAAAGACAGCCTGAAAATGTTTGGCCACCGGCCAGTATTGGGATGGGGACTTGGAACATTTCCAACCGTCTACCCGCAGTATCGCAGTTTCTATACCAACTTGTTCATCAATGAAGCGCACAATGATTATGCGCAACTCCTGGTGGAGATGGGCTTGCTTGGGTTTGGGCTGATGATCTGGTTTTTGATTCGCCTTTATCAATACGGACTACCGACCTCGCGCCGTTGGGAGTTCCAGTGGGACTGGGCGGTATCCCTTGCCTCTTTGCTGGGATGCACTGGAATTCTTGTCCACAGTCTGGTGGATTTCAATTTGCAGATTCCGGCAAATGCCGCTTTTTTTTATGCGCTGTGCGGCCTGGCCGCCTCCAGACCCTTGGAGACGCTGTCCAGACGATCGCGATCTCGGCCCATGGATGGAGAGTCTGGAAACCGCCGCACTCAGTCGGGAAACGGCGACTTGTGGGAACGGTCGCTTTAAATCCGCGTAGGAGATGGGCCAGCGTTTTCAGAAAGCGCCACAACTGAGTTGTACTATGCTTGGTAGTTCAACGTCTAACGCCAAGGTTAGAAAGTGGGCGACGGAAAACGCGGGTCCGTGCTAGTCTAGCGGGAACTTGCTAAAACGAATAACTCAACTCCGGGAGGAGAAATGTCGCTGAAACACCTCACCATCGGGGCTTTGGTGGCGGTTTGCACCCTGGTTGCACCAGCCGCGGGACAAAAAAACGAATTGACGGGCATGCTTGGACATACCTTTATCAGTGACCTAGGTATCCCAAATGCGGCCTCCTTCGATCAGAATGTGCATTTCGGCAAGGGATTTACCTACGAAATCAATTATTCCCGGCGCGTCTTCGATGCCGACCTTTGGTCGCTCTCTCTGGAACTGCCGTTCCTCGGGAACCCGGACGAGGATATCCACTCCGGAGTGGATGCTACTCCCAGACAATATTCCTCGATTTTCCTGACTCCCGCTGCACGGTTGAATGCGTTTCCTGATCAAGCGGTCTCTCCCTGGGTCAGTTTCGGTGGCGGATTCAGCCATTTCGGTCCAAGTTCAACACTCGAGTTTGGAAATCCCAACCCAAACAAGAACGGAAACACCACCGGAGTCTTGCAGGCCGGAGTGGGACTGGACGTAAAGCTTATCGGGCACTTCAGGCTGCGCGGCGAGGCCAGAGACTTCTGGTCGGGTATCCCAAACCTGAATGTGAGTACAAACAAGAGCCGACAACACAATATTTTCGTCGGCGGTGGCATTGTCTTTCGCTTCTGAACGGAGATTCACCGCCGTATCTGACGGAAGACTGCGGGACCACTACGCGGAATGTTGGCGTGTTTCTGCCGTTCTGTCCGACTGTGCTGCCAATCGCTCCGGTCAAGAGTACTCGCTCCTCCGCCTACCAAAATGAGACCACAGCCAGAGCATCTCCTGTGAACCGTTCATGATATCCTTCCGGCTTCTATCTGCACGAGGGATTGCCGCTATCGGAGAGTAACTTCGTCTGCAACCGGAAATTGATCGGGAGGAATCCGTGACATTCTCGCGCCGCGATTTCGTGAAGACGTCCGTGTTAGGAGCTGTCGCCGCAGGAGTTGGAGTTCCGGCTGCAATTTCCGAGGCTGTCGCCGAAAGCGGCCAGCCAGGTCATTCCGCTGCAGCGGATTCGGCCGGGCGCGCGATCATTATCTGCGCCAATAACGGCTACAAATACGTCGAGGCTGCATACGCCTTCCTCAAAGGCGGCGGCGACACGCTCGAAGCCGGGGTCCGAGTGGTGAAAGGTCCGGAGGACGATCCCAACGACGATTCTGTCGGGCTGGGCGGTTTGCCCAACGAGGAATGCGTAGTCGAACTGGATTCCTGCTGCATGCATGGACCGACGCGGCGCGCGGGGGCGGTAGGCGGCGTACGCAACATCAAAAATGTGTCGATGGTCGGCAAGGCCGTGATGGAGCACACCGGCCACGTCATGCTCGTAGGCGAGGGGGCGGAGCGATTTGCGGTGGCGATGGGTTTTCCGCGCGAGAACCTTCTGACCGAACACTCGCGCAAAATCTGGCTGCTGTGGAAGCAATTCAATTCCGATCGCGACTGGTGGGGACCGGGGATTGCCGATCCACATTGGCATCCGCCCGCGCCTGAATCCAAACCGCAAGCCGAAGTTTGGCGGGAACGAATTAAACAATTGCAGCAGCGCGCTGCTGAACTCGGCATTGAGCCGGAATTTCAATTAGCCGCAGTGCGTCGCGTTTTGTTTCCACCCACCGGCACGATCCACTGCTCGGTTCTGAACGAGAAGGGCGAAATGTCGGGCATCACCACGACCAGCGGCTTGGCGTTCAAACTCCCGGGACGTTGCGGCGATTCGCCTATCATCGGAGCGGGCTGCTATACCGATCAGGACGTAGGCTCCGCCGGCGCTACCGGCGCCGGGGAAGAAAACATCAAGGTCGTAGGCGCTCACACGATCGTCGAGAACATGCGCCATGGCATGTCGCCTCAAGAAGCCGGCATGGACGCCCTCAAACGCATCGTGCGCAACTACAACGGAGACATGAACAAGCTGCGCTTCATGGACATGACCTATTACATTCTGCGCAAAGACGGTGCGTATGCGGGCGTGTGCCTGTGGGAAGGATATTCGGCGGGTCATCAGCATAAATTCACGGTGCATGACGGAACGCTGCGCTCCGAAGTGGCGATGCCGCTGCTGAAAGGATATTCGCAGGAGTGGCCGCCGTTCCCGCCGATTCCGGAAGAGTTGAAGAAGGATTCGGAGTACTTGAAGTAGAAGTAGCGCCGCCGTCCCGGCGGCTGTCCGGCGGGCGTCCTCGCCCGCCGCGCGAAAGAGAGGCGCGCTATCGGCGTCCCTCTTCAATGAGATCCTTGATAGTCATGCCATTAAGAGGCTTCGCTCGTTTTCGGATTTTCTCAATATCGGCAAAGGCCTGGGCGAGGCTGATTGCGGGCGGCACGGGAGCAATAATGGCTGCGATCTTACCCCGCAGTGTGATCCCTATCTGCTCGCCTTTGCTGGCGCGCTCGACAAGTTCGGAGAGCTCCTGCTGGGCTTTGATCAAACTCACGGTGCGCATGCTGATCCCCTATCTATTCATCGACCAATTAGCCTAAATCATCTGCTCAGGCGGCTACGCCGAGGGCGAGACGCCCTCCGGACGGCCGGCGGGACGCCGACGCTACGAGAATCTGACCTTCACATCTGGCCCCTTCTCCAGGTGGATGCTTTCCACAAAGCGCACCTTGCCAGTGCGCAGCGTCAGGATGACGGACGATGTACGCGTGCCTTCTCCAAAGAAGCGTACGCCCTTCATCAGCGCGCCGTCGGTGACGCCGGTGGCGGCGAAGATCAATTGTTTTCCCGGCGCGAGATCTTCAGCCTCGTAGATGCGATTCTTGTCTTTGATGCCCATGCGAGCCAGGCGCTCTTCCTGGTCCGGCTTCACGACGAGGCGGCCGAGCATGTATCCATTGAGGCAGCGGATGGCGGCGGCAGTGATCACGCCTTCCGGCGCGCCGCCTGAGCCCATTACCGCATGCACGCCGGTACCGATAACAGCGGCGGCGATTCCAGCGGAAAGATCGCCGTCGCCTATCAGGCGGATTCGGGCGCCGGCCGCGCGAATGTCGGCGATCAGCTTTTCGTGGCGCTCGCGGTCGAGCACCATCACCACCAGGTCTTCTACGTCGCGATCCAGACGTTTGGCGATATTTTTCAGATTGTCGGCAACGGGAGCGTCTAGTTCTACTGCGTCCTTGCAGGATGGCCCGACCACGATTTTTTCCATGTAACAGTCCGGGGCGTGGAGCAAGCCTCCGCGCTCGGAGGCAGCGAGCACGGTGATCGCTCCGGGCGCGCCCGTAGCACAGAGGTTCGTGCCTTCGAGCGGATCGACGGCGATGTCGACCTCAGGAACTCCCGTTCCGTCGGGAAACTCGGCGCCGACTTTCTCCCCGATGTAGAGCATGGGCGCCTCGTCGCGCTCGCCTTCGCCGATGACAATGGTCCCACGCATGGGGATGGAGTCCATGGTGCGTCGCATAGCCTCGGTGGCAACCTGATCGCTGAGCTTGCGCTCGCCTTGTCCCATGGTGCGGGCCGAAGCGATGGCGGCCACTTCCACTACGCGCAGGAATCGCGACGCCAGGTCGCTCTCAATGTTCTCCCCGTACGTGCGAGCCTTGCCTTCTGCACGAGTCTGCGTACCCATTCTGAATGTCTCCCGGCGCCTTAGGATGCGGCGGTTACGCGCCGGGTTGAGACTATAACGCAATCCTGTGAAGCTGGAAAGGCACAGTGCATCAGAAGATACTGGCCTCGAACAAGAGTCGCGGATGTCGATCTTAAGATCGCGCGGCGGAGTCTCGCCGGTTTCAGCGCAACTCTCGGGCGGCAGCCAGCATGTCGTCGGCTCGCGCGCGCACGCGGATGTCTTCGGTGAAGTTGGTCCAACGAACCACCTTGGAGGAGTCGACCAGAAACTCTGCTGGCCGTGCGATATCGTGCCCGTCCGGGCCGCCTGCCAGATGCAGCAAGTGATATTGGCGAATCACCACTGCGTCGGGATCGGAGAGCATGGGGAAGGTATACCCGGCTTTGTTGGCGAGATTACGCGAAACTTCCGGCGGATCCACACTGATCGCCACTGGGCGAACTCCGGCCGCCTCGAACTCCGGCATACGTTTTTCGATGCCTCGTAACTCGAGGTTGCAGAACGGTCACCAGTAGCCGCGATAGAAAATCAGGAGGAGCGCTTTGGGAGCCGGGGATCCAGATCCGGCAGCGAGCAGTTGGTCAAGCGACACGCGCTTCCCGGAAGTATCCGAAAGACTGAAGTCTGGTACCCTCTGGCCAACTTGGGGTGCAGAGGTAGAACTGGGAAGCTTCCGGGCGCTCACGAAGGCAAAGGCAGTTAGCCCGATTGCGAAAACAGCGATTACGGAGAGCACAACACTCAGCGCTCTCCCACGGTAGACCTGCGGCTGGCCCAACGCTCGCCACAGTCCGGCGACCAGAAATATCAACGCGAGGACGGCTAACGACAGGCTCAGCCAGGGAAGCGCTCCCTGCAAGGGAGAGCTCACAAAAAACGCGACATTGCAGCCTATGGCGCCGATGGCGAACAAGAGTCCCCACCAGGGCGCGAGGTTTCTGCGACGGTCGGTCGGGTTCGGCATTCCCACCGAGTTTATCAGAGCAGCGGATTTGCGACCGAGTTCGGCCCTCTGGGAGGCGCGGTATGCCTGTATGCGATAGTCGGCTAGGAAGAAGCGAATAATTGCGTCTTGTTCGGCTGACTGCCCGTGTTATTCTCGCAGACCTGCTACGAAATGAACGCCATGCCCGAGCCGCGCCCTTTGACCTTCCTCTGCATCACGACCTACGAAAAGGGGCAGGAGTTCATGCGCGAATGCCAGCGCCAGGGCTGCCGCGTAATCCTGTTGACGGCGGAAAAATTGCGCGATGCCGATTGGCCGCGCGAGAGTCTCGACGAGACGTTCTACCTTCCTGAAAATATCGCACTCGCTGACATCGTGCAGGCAGTCACGCACCTGGCGCGCTCGCAGAAGATTGATCGCATTGTTGCTCTCGACGAATATGACATGGAAACAGCTGCTACTTTGCGGGAACATCTCCGAATTCCGGGGATGGGGCTCACCACGATGCGCTACTTCCGGGACAAACTGGCCATGCGGATGCGAGCGCTCGATCGCAACGTGCGAGTTCCGGATTTTGTGCCGGTCGTAAATCATGCAGACATTCGCTATTACCTGGAGCACGTGCCGGGTCCGTGGGTGCTCAAGCCGCGCCAAGAGGCGTCGGCGATTGGGATCAAGAAGATTCACGCGCAGGGAGAATTGTGGCCGGTGCTAGAAGAACTGGGCGACAAACAGTCTTCATTCTTGCTGGAAAAGTTTTTACCCGGCGACGTCTATCACGTGGACTCGGTGGTGTCGGAAAACGAAGTTGTCTTTGCCAACGTCAGCAAATACGGCAAGCCACCGATGAATGTGGCTCAGGGCGGCGGGATTTTTACCACATTTACCGTGCCTCGGGGAAGCGAAGAAGACTCTGCACTGCGGTCAATCAATCGCGACCTGACTGCCGCACTGGGACTTCTGCGCGGTGTGGCCCATGCGGAGTTCATCCGGGCGCACGCCGACGGGCATTTTTATTTTCTCGAATGTGCGGCCCGCGTGGGCGGCGCCTACATCAATGAGATGGTCGAGGCCGCCACTGGAATTAATCTCTGGCGGGAGTGGGCTCGCATCGAAGTCGCCGGCGAAAACGGCACCTACAGGTTGCCGCCCGTGCGCGAAGAATACGCGGGCGTGATACTTTCGTTAGCTCGGCAGGATAATCCGGATACTTCCGCATACAACGATCCCGAAGTCCATCTTCGGATTAAGAGGCATCATCACGCGGGACTGGTGCTGCGATCGAAAGATGCGCAACGGATTCCGAAACTGCTCGACGATTACGCGCGACGCTTCGCGCAAGAATTCCTCGCCGTCGAGCCGCCGCGAGACAAACCGACTGCCTAGCGTATGTGGCGCGGGCGCCCCCGCCCGTGTTTTTATGTTGGGAACGAAAGCGCTAGCGACGAATCTATTGCAACCGTCCGGGCTCGGGAGCGACACCTTTGTCCTTCCATTGACGAAGCTCGGCAAAGCCGCGCTCTATTTCTTCGGGGGTGATGTTACAGTGGCCATCGTGTTCGACGTATTGCACGACGAATCGATCGCCACTCCCGGCCGTCCGGGTCAGTTGAGCATATGCACTGGGCACTCCCGGAGAGACCAGAGGATCGTAGGTGGTGTGAATCGCCAGTACGGGCCGGGTCAGGTGTCCCGTCGGCGTGTAATAACGTTGGATATAACTCAGCGCGCCTGGATCCGAGGCATAGCGTCTTACATGGTCGTTCAAGGCATTATCGTCGGTTGTTCCGGTGTAGATGGTGTTGCGGTTGTCGAAGGGATTGCCTCCAGCACGGCGCTCGATGTCCTTCAGCACCCAAGTTCCGAAAAGCAGGTCGTTGGTTAAGTCGCGATTATCGTGGACGCCTCCGAAGCGCCGCAAAGCCGCAGCAGCCTGGGGCTTGGATTGAAGCAGAGTGCCGACTCTTTGCCCCAGTTTTTCCGATGCTTCGTAACTACCGGGAACCTTAGCCGGATTGGGTAATTCTGCGGGAAAGTAATAATCGAACAGTACGCGAAGGTCAAAGGCGCGACTCAACAGAGAAGGAGCCTCGCTTACCGCTCCGCACAGATCCAGACCGGCCACATAATTCTCGGGAGACTGTTCGATTGTCATGACGGTGAGCAGTCCTCCCATCGAGTGGCCGGCCACGTAGGTTTCTTTGGGCTTCTCGTACTTATCGATGAAATAGCGGCGCAAAGCCTCGGTTTCCGGAACAGCCTGTTTTAACGCCCACCCTCCCTGCGAGTACCCGGATTGAATCAGCGCGTATCCGGCTTTGGTGAAAATCGCGAGCGCGGGATCGAGCGGTTTCTTCTCGTCGTATCCAACGCCATGATTCTCGGCACTGTAACCGTGATAGTAGACAACCAGGCCGTGGTTCCAGTTGCCGGGGACATCGATGCGGAACTCTGCCCCTTGGAGTTTGCCGATTTCCGTCTTCGCGTGGACGGCCATGCACATCCACAAAACGACGAACAGCAGACGAGATCGTGTCATTCGCACCTCAATCGGAGAGAATCTTACTAGAAGACTTCGGACGAGACATGAATGCCGCAGGCAGCAGTTGTATGTATATGTGGGGACAGCCGCCCTCGGCTGTTCAGCCGAACGCAGCGAGGTGGGTGTCGAAGCCGTCCGGCTTTGCTCGACCGGACAGCCGAGGGCGGCTGTCCCCACATTTTTCAACTCTAGAATGCGTCAATCCCGGTGACGCTCTGTCCGATGATCAGCGAGTGGACATCGTGCGTGCCTTCATAGGTCTTTACCGACTCCAGGTTCATCATATGGCGCATGATGGGATAGTCGTCGGCAATGCCGTTGGCGCCGAGAATGTCGCGGGAGAGACGGGCACATTCGAGGGCCATCCAGACGTTGTTGCGCTTGGCCATGGAGATGTGCTGGTGCTCGACTTTGCCTGCGTCTTTCAGGCGGCCGACCTGCAGCACGAGTAGCTGCGCTTTCGTGATTTCGCTGATCATCCAGGTGAGCTTGTCCTGCACGAGTTGGTGGGAGGCGATGGGCTGATCGCGCCATTGCTTGCGCAGCAGCGAGTACTGCAGGGCGCAGTCGTAGCAGGCCATGGCAGCGCCCAGCGCGCCCCAGGCGATGCCGTAGCGGGCCTGGTTCAGGCACATCAAGGGAGATTTCAGGCCGCCCGATTTCGGCAACAAATTCGATTCGGGTACATGCACATCCTGCAGCGAGAGACCCGAAGTGACCGACGCGCGTAGTGACCACTTGCCGTGAACGTCGTCGGCCTTGAATCCAGGACGGTCGGTTTCAACCAGGAATCCACGAATCTTATTGTCTTCGTTTTCCACTTTCGCCCAGATGATGGCGACGTCGGCGATGCTGCCAGAAGTGATCCACATCTTCTCGCCATTGATCACGTATTCGTTGCCGGCTTTCTTGGCGCGAGTGCGCATGCCGCCGGGATTCGAGCCGAAGTCAGGCTCGGTCAAGCCGAAGCAGCCAAGCTTTTCTCCCTTTTGCATCGGCGGCAGCCAAGTCTGTTTCTGCTCTTCGCTGCCGAATTCGTAAATTGGATACATGCACAGCGCCGACTGCACGCTCACAAAGCTGCGGACCCCCGAGTCGCCGCGTTCGAGTTCCTGCGTCATCAGACCGTACTCCACATTGCCCATCCCGGCGCAGCCGTAGCCTTTGAGCGACGCGCCGAAAAATCCCAGATCCGCCATAGGCTTGACCAATTCGCGCGGGAAGCGCCCAGCGCGGTTGCATTCCTCGATGATAGAAATGAGATTATCTTCGATGAACTGGCGAGTCGTATCGCGGACCAAGCGTTCTTCGTCGGTGAGCAGGGCGTCGTACTGGATGAAATCGACGCCGCGAAATTTAATGGCAGGCATGATGATCTCCTGAAGAAGGGGTCGCCGAATCCTGTAATGAAAACAGGGAAAGTAGTTTGCCGCCCACAGGATCGGGCGCACATCGGAGGGCAAACATATGACGGTAGCAGGGGCGAAGGATACGGGTCAACGGCGACCAGGATAGGCTTCAGGAATGGGGCCGAAAGCGCGCGTCATACTCAGATCGAGCAGCCGACGACAAGACAGCCGGCCCAACCTTACTGTAAAATCGATAGCGACGGAAGAGAAAACAGAATCGAGACGCAGCATCTTCCAGAGTGGATCCCCGCAGGTGCGGGCTAGGACTGGTAGATTCCATCCACAAAATGTCCACCTCGCTACAGCGGATCGCGCTGCGCGGACATAGAAGATCAGGAGACATCAAACCATGGCAGTAGGCGCCAAAATCGCAAAAACAGCAGACCGGAAGAAGGTTATGGACACAACGAAGAGCACGGATTGTCCCAAGTGCGGCAAGGCCACGCGCATCGTCAAGCGGGTGAAAGACCGCGAACGCGGCGTCCCAGGCGGAGTTTACATCTCATGCTCGGCGTGTGAGTTTTTCGAGAAGCTGTAAGAGGAGGATTTCGGCTTCTGGTCGCCGGACCGGACCTGGTCCTCCTGGCCCTTCGTTTGACGCTCGCGCGGACTTGCTCCCTTCCTAGTCCAGCGCAAGGGCGATCTTCAGCGCTTCATCCAATTCGGTAAGCTTGGCGTGGGAAAGCGATCCTAGGAATTGCGTCAAGTCGGTTTTCCGAAGACTTCTCAGGTTGTCACATGTGATCCAGCTCTCGTGCTTGAGTCCTTCGTCGACCCCGACAGCGACCTGAGTCGAAAGTCCTTCTCCGCCGGTGAACACCGGAGCGCACACTACAGTAGAGTAGCTGGAATTAATCAGGGCTTGTCGGCTTATAACGACGCAGATTCGGTGCCGTTTTGGGTCGCCCTCCGGCTTGTAGGTACGGTAAATGTCTCCGCGCCTCATTGCTGTAAACGCTCCGCCTACCACTCTTCGGAAGCCTGATCTTCCAGACCGTCTTCGGCGTGGCGGTTTAGTTTTTCCGCGTGCCGATTGATCAGTTCGATATCGCGGGCGTCCCGCGCGGCTTTGCACCGCTCCCGCAAGTATTGACGTAGAACATCCTCGATGAAGGCAGAGCGCGAGCGCTTCGATCCCGCGAGGCGATCGATTCCAGTCAGCACCTCTGGCGAGAGTGTGACAGATGTCTTCTCTTTCATACCACTATCATACCACCATTGGTGGGAGTGGGAAAATCCGTCAACCGGGACAGCCACGCTAACAATGATTCTTATGAGCTGATCTGTTTCAAAATCGCATGAGCTTCGGCTGCCGGATCGGCAGCTTCCGTGATGGGGCGGCCGACCACAAGATGGCTGGCGCCTGCGGCAATGGCCTCGGCGGGGGTGACGACCCGAACTTGATCGCCAACGTTGCCTCCGAGGGAGCGAACCCCCGGGGTTACTACGGCGAAAGCATAACCGAGCTTTGATCGCAAGGCAGATGCTTCGCGCGCGGAGGCCACTACGCCCGGACAGCCACTGGCCAATGCGAGGTTGGCCAGGCGCACGACGCTGTCCTGCGCAGTACCTTGCATGCCGATGCTTCTAATGTCGTTCTCGTCCATGCTGGTGAGTACGGTGACCGCGAGCACCATCAGTTCAGGGCGCGCCTTTGCTGCGTCAACCGCCGCGCGCAGCATTCTGCCGCCGCCTGAGGAATGTACCGTTAGCATACTGACCCCAAGCTTAGCCGCCTCTGCTACGGCTGCCCCGACTGTATTGGGAATGTCGTGAAACTTGAGATCCAGGAAGACCCGGTGCCCGGCGGCCACCAAATCCCGCACGACGTGGGGTCCCTCTGCGGTATAGAGCTGCATGCCGACTTTATAAGTCAGCACGGAATCTCCTAATGCCGCCACGATCCTCCGGGCCGCCGCAGCGGTTGACACGTCCAAAGCGACAATGAGCCTTTGGCGCGGGTCCAAGTCTTTGTAGTTTGAACCACCGGCTGGGATGCGAGGTAAGGTCGCAGACATCCCAGCCAGTGTAAAGTCTCTAGGGGAGTTTCGCCAGTGGATGGTTATAGGCGACTGTCGGGTAAGCCGGCTTTACGTCTCTGGGATTGACCAGATCCAGACGGACCCGTTGTAGACCGCGTTGCCTGAACTCCAGCGCCTGTGCGGCACCATAAGACAGGTCGATAATCCTGCCCGGCACGATCGGACCGCGGTCATTCACCCGGACTATGACAGCCCGGCCATTTCGCAAGTTCGTGACCCGCACATAGCTCCCCATGGGCAGCTTCAGGTGCGCGGCGGTCATATCGTACATATCGTAAGGCTCGCCGCTGGCGGTTGGTTTACCATCAAAAATCTCTCCATACCAGGAAGCTGTTCCCACCTGATAGGGCTTTGTCTTAACCTGTTTACGGACTTCGGGATTCTGCTGTCTTGAACTAACTGGAGCCGCTGTCGCCTCCGAGATGTTCGGTCCCTGAGCCGCTCCCAGGCAGACGATCAAAAAGGCAATCGCCAGTCCATGAGCTAAATATCGTCGCATTCAGTTCTCCTCGCATACTCAAAAGTGCTTTCGGCCTTAAGGCTTTCGTACCTGCAGTCTGTTGATGCTATTGGCCTGCCAAACCAGTGTCAATACGAATTGGGGGGTAGTCGGGTGTAAGGGCAGTAATGGATCACTTACGTAACCTATTGTAAATATAGGGACATTCCGCTAAATCCCTTTATTATCGGAAGCTTAGATATTTACCAAAGGGTAAATGGCACGTCCGGGAAAGCAAGGTAGAATTTACAAGATCATTGGAATCAATGGCTTACCGTTTGCTTCCAGCCAAACTACGTGGAATCAGGTATTTACGGAGAACACTGTGGACTGATGCCGCCAAGAATTTTTTCCAAGGGTAAGTCCCGAAAGTAACTTCGTCCGCCGCCAATGTGAGATGCTGAGCCTTCAGTGGCGTTACTATCGAACTCAGCGGAACCGAAGGCCATGCCCGAAAAACCACCTGTCGTACTCACTATCGCGGGGTTTGACCCCTCCTCCGGTGCGGGCGTAACTGCCGATATCAAGACGATTGCCGCCCATGGCTGCTATGGAGTAGCCTGCATCACCGCCCTGACGGTGCAGTCCACCGCGGGAGTAAAGCGAGTTGCGGTCGTCGACCCCTCCGTGCTGTCCGAGAGCCTCGAGGAACTAGCGGCGGACCTCGAAATTGCCGCCGTGCACATTGGGATGTTGGGATCGGAAAAGATAGTAAAAGCGGTTGCGGACTTTCTCTCTGGCCTGCCAGTGGGCCGAAGCGAAAGCCGTCTCGAAAGAGAACCCGGAAGGGTGCGGCTGCCCAATGTCGTGCTCGACCCGATCCTCCGATCCTCTTCCGGCGCGGAACTCCTTGATGCCGCCGGCACCAGATTGTTGGTCGAAAGACTAATACCCCTGGCCGACGTAATAACGCCCAATGTCGACGAAGCCGCGGCGATCACTGGAATCAAAGTCAGAGATCTGGAGGAAATGAAAGCCGCGTCGGCGAAGCTCCACGACATGGGTGCTGTAGCCGTGGTCATCACCGGAGGGCACCTGGAGAAGGCTATTGATCTGTTGAGTTTCAAAAGCAGGCGGGGGATCGAGCAGGAAGTATTCAAGGCCGAACGGCAAAGGTCGAATTCAACCCATGGTACGGGGTGCGCCTTCGCCACCGCAATGGCATGTCATTTGGCACTGGATCGGGGATTGGCAGAAGCCGCCCTGCTGGCGAAAACTTACGTCAGTGCCGCCATCGCCAACGGGCATCCGCTAGGCCGCGGAACAGGACCGGTGCACCATCTTTATCGCATGAGCCAGCAGAGGCGCGCCGTGGGCTCGGGAGGCGAAATGTAGACAGCATTTAATTGGTTCACGACATTTAATTGCGATCACGACTGGAAGGGTTCTTCAGCAGAATTCCCGCTACAAAAGATGCGGTTGCGGCGAGCAGCCATTCCGCACGGTAGAATTGAATCGCCTGCCAATCCACGAAGTTCCTTGCCGTCAGCAGTCCGACCAGCAATGCTCCCGCGACACAGCCGATTCCGATTACGAACGCGATGAGGGATGCCGTCGAAAGACCGATCCAGCTCTTAATCTCGTGGAAGTGGAGATAGCGCAGCCACGAAGGAAATTTGATCTTGCTCCATGAAAACCGGGCGACGAGGGAATAAATTAGCGTGGTTCCCTGCTCCCAAAATCCAGGCAATGCTGCACCCTCCGCCGCCGCGCCACCCGAGGTCAATTCCGGACGGCGGACGCCGCAGGTGTGGCAGAACCCGGAACCAGGCAGAAATTCGGTGTCGCAGCGCGAGCAGGCCTCCGCCCTAGCCGGAGTCGCCTGCTGGAAGACAATTTCCTCCGCCACGACCGGCGAGGGCGGACGCCAGAATTCCTGATGGGCTTCTTGAACCACGTCCGGCATAATTGGGACCTTTTAGCAAAAAACTTAATTGTGTAATCGCATTCCAACCACCAAAGCAGCCGTGATCCTAAATGCCACGACCACAATTACTTGCAACCTTTCGCCCAAGCGCAGCAACTGCAGCGTAAGCAATAATTACGCGCGCTAGCGGGTAAAGATGCGCCGGTTACGAAAGACCGGGGCCTTGCAGTAGCGCCAACAAGCTTCCGCAGCTGCCGATTATAAGGGTGTACGCAGGTCTGGCGGGGTACCGTTGATGGCACGTAAGATGACGTTCTTGATTCCAGAGCCTCGCTGCTCAGCTGCAACCAGGCCGCGGCATGAGAGAGCCGGTTCGTTTAAACTGGGTAGCATCGAACCGTGATCGCCCACACCAAAGATCTCTCGATAACGATCAAACAGGGCGCCGAAACCCTGGTGCTATCTGTTTGCCTCCTGATCGCATGTTGCCTTCCTACAATGAGCCAGTCGCGTGTTGGCGCGGCTTCATCCCACGGCGCGACCCGCGATCCGCAGACCGAAGCAGCCTTCGACCATTTCTACAACATGGACTACGATCGCGCGACCCAGGAGTTCGAGAAGATCGTGGAGAAACATCCCACCGATCCTTTTGCAGTGAATCATTTGCTCACTGTGGTGCTCATGCACGACCTCTACGATACGGGCGCAATGAATACCGGGGATTACAGCAATGACAGCTTTATCGGCCGCACTCCCCGCCCCACGAAGCCTGAAGTAAAGGAACGCATCAAGGAATTGGTTCGGCGGGCTGAGGATCTGGAAGAGCACCAACTGAAGTTGAATTCGAAGGACGTGGACAGTCTTTATTGTCGCGGAGTAACTCGAGCCCAGTTTTCGGTCTACACCGCTCTGGTGGAGCGGGCATGGTTTTCGGCGCTGCGCAATGCGGTAGGAGCGCGGCACGACCACGAACACGTACTCGAAATCGATCCAAGTTATGCGGACGCAAAGTTGGTAGTGGGCACTCACAACTACGTGGTCGGACATCTGCCCTGGAGTGTGAAAGTGGCTGCGGCCTTGGCTGGCTTGAGTGGATCAACGGAAAAAGGTCTGGCATATCTCCGCGAAGTTGCCAGGAGCGAAGGCGAAAACGCAGTCGATGCCAAAGTCGTGCTCACACTGTTCCTTCGGCGGGAGCACCAATATGACGAGGCGCTCGGCTATATGAACGAGCTTTCGGCAAAATATCCGAGGAATCACCTGTTTCTGACCGAAGTCGCGAACCTGCAGCGCGCGGCGGGACGCCTCCCTGAGTCCGAGGCCAGCTACCGCAAAGTATGGCAGAACGGCCACGACGGCAAGTACGGCAACCTACACTACGAACTGGCGGCCTGGGGACTGGGAGAATTGCTGCGCAGCGAGAAGAATCTGGCCGGCGCGGCCGCTGCCTATGACCTCGTAAACCAAGCCCCGAACCCCGACCCCGACGTGCTGCAAAGGGCTAACTTGGCCGCTGGGGAGATGTACGATTTGCTGCAGAAACGCGATCTGGCCATGCAGAAGTATCAAACCGTCCTTGCCGGGAATGCGAACACGGGCCCCGCTGACCAGGCGCGGCGCTATATCAAAGAGGCCTACCGGGAGTGAGTCAGAGGGATTCTGTGTCCTCGGTCTGGTGTGGATAACCAAGGTTATGTGGGGACGGCCGCCTTCGGCCGTCCCGCAGAGCGTAGCGAGGCGTGCGACGAATTGAACTTCGGCCGGGTGATAGCATGTCGAGCTTTGCTCGACCCGACAGCCGAGGGCAACTGTCCGCCACACTAGAGAACGATTCTCCTTCGTACAAAGCGAGCCACACGGAACTTTCGGTCCGCAATTGCGTATTAGATGGTGAGGGCGGAACTATGTATTGCAACTACTGTGGGAAATTGATTCAGGACGATGCCGCAGTTTGCGCGTATTGCGGAGTTCGCATCGGTGCATCTCTGGCCAGGACGAAATTGGTACGCCCGCGCCACGGTCGAAAGATCGCAGGCGTTTGCCTCGGATTCTCGGAGTACTTCGATATTGACGTCACCGTAGTGCGGGTCGTGTGGCTGATCACGGCGATCATGACCTGCATCGGTTTCATTCCCTACATCATCGCGTGGATCGTGATGCCGGAAGAACCGCTGTTGCTTCCGGCGCCAGCTATCACGCAGCAAGCGACAAGTTCCTAACTCGGGTGGCCGGACGCCGGTAGCCGGACTTGTGATCTAATCGCCAGCATGCAGAGCCTTCCCTCGCAGCGCATCAAAAGCGGCGACGCTGAAATCGTTTATTGGTCGATTGGCGACGGCTCCCCGGTGATACTGCTCCATCCTTTTCCGGTCAACCATGAATTCTGGCTCCCGGTTGCCGAGCGACTGGCCACGCGCTATCGCGTGGTACTGCCCGATCTGCGCGGACACGGCGATTCCGGGGTCGGCGAAGGCCCAGCCGCAATGGAGAAACATGCTGCCGATATCGCCAGCGTAATGGACAACGCCGAGATCGGCCGCGCTCCGTTGGTCGGTGTCTCGATCGGCGGCTATGCGCTATTCGAATTCTGGCGAAAGTATCGCGGCCGCGTAACTGCGCTCGGATTGTGCAACACCAAAGCCGGAGCCGACGGTCCAGAGGCGCGTGCCGGGCGTTTGCAGGCGGCGAACGATGTCCTTGAGCGTGGCACCGAGCCGTTCTTTGAATCGATGATTCCAAAAGTCCTGGCGAAGACTACGCGAGAGATGCGACCCGACCTGGTCGAGGGCGCGCTGCGCATGATGCGCAGGATGTCGCCCGAGGACGTCGCGCAAGTACAGCGCGGCATGGCCGCGCGCCCCGACTCCATCGAAACCTTGAAGACCATCAACGTTCCCACGCTGCTGGTGACCGGAGACGAGGACGCTATGACCGGCGTAAACGAAGCCGAGTTGATGCGTCAGCACATTCCGGGCAGTCAGATGCGCGTGATTCCGAAGGCCGGACACTACTCCCCGTGGGAGCAGCCGGAAGAAGCAGCCAAGCTTCTCCGCCAGTTTCTGGACGGTCTCTAGTTCACTTTCGTCTAGAATCGGGAAACTATGAAGAAATTCGTCGCTGCGTTTGCCCTTATAGTCGTCCAGATATTTGCGCACGGTCAAACTGCGGCACCGCGGCCGCACATTCTCGGCATTGACCACGTAGCGTTCTACACGACCGCGCCTGATGCCGTAAAAAAACTATACGGTGATATTTTGGGCCTAGCTTCCGCTGCTCCGTTGGAACCCGGCGGCACCGTACGCTACATGGTGGGCAAGCAGTGGGTCGGCTACAGTCCTGCGCCTGATCCCAAATCCAGCGATCGCATGGATCATGTGGCCTTCGCCACCGACGATATCGCCGCACTTCAGCAGTATTTGACTGCGCAGGGAATTAAGGTTCCGCAGATTCAGGAACGATCTGACCACAGCCGTTATTTCATTGTCGAGGATCCGGAAGGGCATCGTATCGAGTTTGTGAAGCGAGGCAAAACTGAGCCGGCGCCCCCGGCGACGTCCGCCGTTTCGCGCCACATGATTCACGTAGGATTTCTGGTTCACCACCGCGACGCGGAGGACCACTTCTACCGCGACATCCTCGGCTTTCGTCCCTACTGGCATGGCGGAATGAAAGACGATGAGACTGACTGGGTAGCTATGCAGGTGCCCGACGGCACCGACTGGTTGGAGTACATGCTGAATCAGCCGGAACATCCCGATCCGCGAGTGACGGGAGTGATGAACCACATTTCACTCGGCGTCGCGGATATGAAAAAGGCGCAAGCGATTCTGGAATCGCATGGTTGGAAGTCGCATGGCGATGAGAAAGCGCAGTTGGGCAAGGACGGCAAGTGGCAGCTGAATGTCTATGATCCAGACTTAACGCGGGTGGAACTGATGGAGTTCAAGCCCGTGCGTAAACCCTGCTGTTCAGACTTCACCGGACCCCACCCGTCGGAGTGACGTGAGGAGAGTCTGTATTATGCCGCCAGGGTAACAGGGATCGAGACTCTGATACTGGTACCCTCGGGACCGGATTTCACCCGAAAGTCACCGCCAACTTCGCAGACGCGCTCCCGCATGCCGGCTAATCCCACACCCGCTACGCTGCCGCGATTTCCGGCGCGTTCAAGAAGTTCTTTGGGCATCCCCCTGCCCTGATCGCTCACCTCGAGTACGACACTTGAATGGTTGCTTCGTAGAGAAACTTCTGCGGTAGCGCTCCCCGAATGCTTGTGGATATTGGTGAGCGCCTCCTGAACCACCCGGAACACCATGGTTTCCACCAACGTAGGAAGACGGCCCTGGCAGTCGCTGGTGAGCGTGACCCGGATACCGCTGCGCTTGCCGAATTCTTCCACGAACCATTTCATGGCGGAGTTCAATCCGACCTCGTCCAACAGCGGAGGATGGAGCAGATGGGAGAGAGTGCGGCTTTCGGCGAGGCAAAGCTGAATGATATTTTGCAGATCGTCGGAGCGCTTCTTGTCGATGGAAGGCGTATCCGCAACCAGCGCAGCCAGGCTCATCGACATCGCGGCAAGGTACTGACCCATACTGTCATGCAATTCGCGGGCGAGCCGGCGCCGCTCTTCATCCTGAGCGCGCATCAATTTCGCCGACAGCTGGCGAAGCGCGGCAGTGCGCTTGGAAACTTCAGATTCCAGTCTTTCTTTGTTCGACCTCAACATTTCTCGGGCTTCGCGTTGCGTGTGGATATCGGTACTGGTCCCCAGCCAGCGTCCGATTTTTCCCTGGTCGTCACCTACGGGGGTCACGCGGGTGAGAAACCAACGAAAACAACCGTCTGCACCAAGTAAAGGAAACTCCATTTCGAAGGGAACTCCTCTTCGAATGCAATCCTGCCAGCTATTCAGAACATCGGGCAAAATATTCGGGTCATGAAGGGAATGCCATCCCGAGCCGGACAACTGCTCAAAAGATCTGCCGGTGTAGTGATACCAACCGTCGTTGAACCACAAGATTCGGCCGTCAGCATCGGCGATCAGCGCCAGTTGTGGCATGGCGTTGGCCAGTTGGCGAAATTGTTCTTCCGCGCGGCGGAGAGCCTCTTCCCGTAAGTGCAGCTCCGCCAGACGATCGCGGACATCGTACTGTTTTGCCCGGGCTCGGAGTGCCGATTGGACGGTACTGACCAGAGTGACCGCTCGTAAAGGCCGTTCTTGAAGCGTAACGTTGCCCAGCGGCGTGCGCATGTTGGCGAGATGCCGGCTTGCACGGTTGGGCTCTCCGCCCCCGGTCATCACGATGATCGGCAAATCCGACCAGGCTGCCTGCCTCTGTAACGCCGATGCCAGGGCCTGTACCTGGGTTTCTCCGAGGGCCTCTTCCCCGATGACGGCGGCGGCAGCGCCCAACGCCAATTGGTCGACAACGTCGGCCGCGGTTCTGCAAACGCGGCAAGACACTCCCGCATCTCTGAGAGCTGCGGAGATGAGATCGGCGTCGCGGCCGCTCGGAGCGAGGATCAGCACTCGCCGGTCGTTGTTACTGTTACTGTTACTGTTCGCGTCAGTATTACTGTTCGCGTCAGTCGGCAGCGTTTTGGGCGATATTTGCGTCGTTGCCATTAGTTCTGCGGCGCTTGCGAACCAACACATCGGGAACGCCGGTTAGTACCCCTTTGAAGTCAAACAATGGATTGCCAACAATAATGCCATGGTCCAGGCGAAGTTCGCGAATCGAGCGTTCATGAGAGCCGCTGCGCTTCTTGATCATGGAAATTGCCTGCCTCACCTCTCCGTTGGCTTCGAAGAAACGAAGCAGAAGAACGGAGTCGGCCAGGTAACTGACGTCCACCGGAGTCTGCATCTCCCGCCCAATCAGCCCGTGCTGCGCCAGAACCATGAAACTTGCGACGCCTTTTTGGTTCAAGAAGGTAGTGAGTTCATGCAGCTGCATGGGCAGATATTTTTCGCCGGGCATGGCGTTCATGAATCCATTCAAGCTATCCAGGATCACTACCTTGGCTCCGTCTTCATCTACGGCCCGATGCACTCGATCCACGAATTCGCCGGGCGAGAGTTCGGCAACGTCGACTTGGTGGAGAAGAAAACGCCCGTTATTCAGGAACGGCTCAGCGTCGAAACCAAGGCTTTTCAGGCGGGAAAGGTAAGACTGGATGCCCTCATCGAACAAATAGACGGCCGCCGATTCCCCTCTTTCCATTGCAGCGAACGCATATTTGGCCGCAATCGTAGACTTACCGGCGCCGGCCGGGCCCATCACTAATGTGCTTGTGCCGCGATCAATGCCGCCGCCCACAAGTGCGTCCAGTTCTTTGATTCCGCTGGAGATGCGTTCACCCAGAAACTTGCTTTTATGTTCCGCAGCGACTAAACGCGGATAAACCGACAATCCCCCGGTCTTAATGCCGTAATCATGAAAACCTTCGCGAAAAGAGGATCCCCGCAGTTTAAGCACCTCAAGCCGCCGCCGTTTGATTCCATAGTCCCGAGGCAGGTTCTCTAGCGACAAGACCCCGTGGGCGATACTTTGCAGCTGCAGATCGCGGTCGGTATTAGTCCGATCGTCAAGTAACAGGACTGTGCATTGCTTTCCCGTAAAGTACTGCTTAAATGCGAGAATCTGACGGCGGTAGCGCAGCGGATCCTGAGCCAGCATTCGCAACTCGGAGAGCGAGTCGATCACGATCCGTTTCGGATGCACCGCTTCCACTTTGCCCATGATCGCTTTCGTCGTGTCCCCGAGTTCCACTTCCGAAGGGTGAAAGACAGTGTACTGACGCTCGGGTCTTAGGGCTTCCTCGTCCGGTAGCAACTCAAAAATCTGTATCTTCTCCAAGGACCATCCGTGCGAAGCGGCGACCGCTTCCAATTCCTTCTGAGATTCTGAGAGAGTCACATACAAGCCGGTCTCCCCTTGTTTCGCACCCGCAAGCAGAAATTGCAGAGCCAACGTGGTTTTGCCGGTGCCCGGGTCGCCCTCGATCAGGTAAAGGTGTCCCGGCGGCAGGCCACCCTGCAAGATGTCGTCCAGTCCTTCAATGCCGGTGATAAGTCGTTGCTGGTCTGTCATTTTTGTCTTTCCTCAGCCACCGTCACTGCAATAATAGAGTGAAATAGCGACCCTCACCAATACCTGTAATTCGCAGCTTCTGTGTGACCCAAGGGCGCGTTCTCGTCCGAGTTCGGCGGCTTCGCTGCTTAGAGAGGGAAACCATTTACGAGGTTGGCACAAACTAAAGGATTTGTGGTCTTTTCCGAAAATTTTGCCTTCAGGACTCCCTCCTAACGCGGACTACCCCAATGCTTTCTATGAAGTACAAGGTTCGCCGTAATGACACGAGCGCAATCCGGGATTTAGTTTCGATTATCCGCCCGAGAGGGTGGCGTCGGCCACGCGGTTCTTCAGCTTTCCGCGCCTAAGACGGTTTCCTATTTCGCCGGGAAACATATCTTCGAAACGGAGGTAGAAAAATGAGCATTTGGACGATTCTATTCGTAGTGTTGCTGATCGCTTGGCTGGGCGGCTTCACGGTATTCCACGTAGCGGGTGGCCTGATTCACCTTCTGCTGGTGTTCGCCGTAATTTCGCTGATCTTGCACTTTGTGCTGGGCCCGCGCGCTGCGTAAAACAGGCGGACACTCGTATCCGCTCGTGTCCGCTAGTCGGTTCCCACACATATACATTCGCTGTTTTGAAGAGTTCACGGGCTTCGTGCCCACCACGAAAGGATGGAATCCACAATGAGATGGAACAAACTTCTGAGATCATTTTTGAAAACCGCAGTTTACGTCATGGACCAGACCGCTGAGCAAGTCGACCGGGCGTCGGATCGTGCCTCGCAGTTTGCGGACGATGCCAGAACCGCTATCTTCCCTGAGGAAGACCACACGCTTCGCAACGTCCTGGTGTTTGCAGCCGGCGTTGGAGTGGGTGTAGGCGCCGGCCTTTTGCTGGCACCGGCGAGTGGCGAGGAAACTCGCAACTCGATCAGTGAAAAGGTGCAAGACATCACAGATAAGGTGAAGGGTCGAGTGTCGGGCCAGAATTACAGCGCAACCGGAACCGAGTAGTGGGGCTGCTGTCACTTATTTCAGGTTGGTGCACGGCTGTTCGTTAAGGTTGTGGCAAGCGATTTTTTGCGTCGAAAAGGAGAAACTGCAGATGAGCTTTCGAAAATACGCTCCCGCCTTGTTTCTGACAGTTGCATTGGCAGGCGCCACCTACGGAACGGCGGAAACGGCACAAGACGAGCAAAGCCCGAAACAGGATATGAAAGACGCCGGGCACGCCACCAAGAATGCGGCCAAAGATACCGGACGGGCCACTAAGAAAACTGCGAAGAAAACGGGACACGCAGTGAAACACGGGACTAAAAAAGCTGTGAACAAGACTGCCGAGAAGACGCAGGAAGGCGCGGACAAAGTACGAGATAAGACGGATCCAAATTAAAACGGATCCAAATTAAACCTCGGTCATTTCATCACCAAGCAATGAGCGTTCCCTCGGCGGTTGCCGCCGAGGGGGCGCTTTTTACGCTGGGAGGTCCAAAATGAAAAGCAATCAAATGAGTCTGGGCCCGCGGTCGCAGCGGGCAGCAAAGTTCCCACACGCGCGGCTCAGTTGTGCGCTGGGGGTCATTCTGTTCTCGAGCCTGAGCCTGTTAGGATGCGTGGACGATCACAAGCAGGATCCCAATGACTTGCGTGAGAAAACGGCTGAGCGGACTGCGGAACTGAAGGAAAACGCGAAGTCCGTCGCCCAAGGCGTACGGGACGGCTGGAACCGGGATAAAAAACGCGTAGACCTGAATACTGCCAGCAAGGAAGAACTTGTTTCCACTGGCCTGACTCGCGCCCAAAGCGATCACGTGATTGAGCATCGTCCGTACGCGAGTTCGCGCGAGTTGCTGACCAAGCACGTCCTGTCGGAGGACGAGTATCGGGAGATAGAGCCGCGCGTCAGGGTCGGAGAAGCGTCCGACAAGTAATGGTCCAGCACCTTCGCTTAGCACGTCCGAGCACCGAATTCGCACTACTGTGGGCGAGCAATACTGTTTAATGGCGCATGGCTTATACGTGGTTCGTACTCCTGTTTGCTGTTGCCGGTAGCGTATTCCTATTATTGCTGCTGCATGGGACTTCGCTCGGCCGAATCCTCCACGAACGGATCCCCGACCGTCCACGCCGGCGGTTGTTTCTCGCTTCGGCAAGTTTCTTCCTGACGTTTGCCGGAGTTCGAGCCGTGGTCTATGCAGATGTTCACCACATTCCTCCATTTCATTTCATCCAGATGGGTGGCCGACACATTCATCACCTGGTCTTCGGAATCATCATTCTCCTTGTGGTGGGATATGGTTGGTTGTGCGAAATCGGAAACGGCGCCGACAATTCGTCGATTTTTGCGGGTCGGCTGATGTCTATTCTCTATGGAGTGGGTGCCGCGCTGACCCTCGACGAATTTGCTCTCTGGCTGAATCTGAGGGATGTTTACTGGGCGCGCGAGGGGCGTGCCAGCATCGACGCCGTCATCCTTTTCGGAGCGCTTCTAGCGGCGGGAGGCTGGGGCGCTCCTTTGTTTGCCAGGCGCGGCAAAAAGGGGCGAACCATCGGAGAGACCGGGAAAGAGACGTCGGAGAAGAAAAAGACCGAAAAGGAATGAGCCCAGCTTTTGATGCTGGGCTCGAACCTCACTCAAATGCTAACCGCATGCGCTGCTGGCCAACTCGGCTACTGCCGCGGGGCTGCCGAAGGATAGGATGACGGAGTTCCTGTGTTTTCTTTTCCAATCACGTCTCCTGAGACAACCATGTCAACGCGGCGGTTCAGCTTGCGTCCGGCGGCCGTGCTGTTGTCGGCGACAGGATCGGCTTTTCCGAAACCTTCAGCAACCACATTGTTGATCGAGACTCCTGAACTGACCAGATAATCCCGGACTGTGGCGGCGCGCTTTTCCGAGAGTTCCTGGTTGTATTCGTCCGAGCCGATGCTGTCGGTGTAGCCTTCGACCTGGAGGTGTAGATCCGGATAAGCCAGCACGATTCCGGAGACACGTGCCAGCCGTTCGCGGGCTTCGGGCTTCAACGTGTATTTATTGAAGTCGAACAGAACATCGGGCATGCTGACAATCAAGCCGCGGGCGCTGTCTTTGGTTTGCAGCACTTGATTAAGCTGGGCAAGCAAGCGGGCTCGCAATTCCTCTTTTTGCTGCACGGCTTGCTGTCGAGCCTGCTCGGCTGCTGCTGTCTGCTGTTGTGCTTCGGCTTTCTGCCGATCGGCCTCTTCCGCAGCCCGGCGGGCGGCCTCAGCATCGGCCTGAGCTTGCTGTTGAGCGGCGAGAGCCGCGGCTTGCCGTTGCTGCGCTTCTGCATTCGCGGCCTCAGCTTGCGCCCGACGCCGGGCATCTTCGTCGGACTGCGCCTGGGCCTGCTCGGCATTTCGGCGGGCAGCCTCGGCGTCAGCTTCGGCTTTCGCCTGGGCTTCCTCGTGGGCGCGACGTTCCGCGTCCAGCCGTTCCTGCTCTTTGCGGCGGAGGGTCAACACTCGGGCGTCTTCCGCCATCTGCGTTGCACCGCGAGCCGCCGTGCCGATCGGAGTGCGCCCTTGCTTCCGCTGCAAATAATCTTCGGCACGCTGCAACATGTCTTCGGCCTTCGTCAGGCTGTCGGGGGCATATTGTTGGGCGCCCGCGGCCTTCGCAATCGCGACGGCATTGCGTGCCTCCAGCAAATCCAGAGGAGCATTGGCGTTGGCCTGAGTGGCCGGAAGCTGCTCGGCGGGAACGTCAATGGTGTACTGCTTGCCTTCCAGCACGTCAAACTTGGCGTCAATCGGTTCCTCGAATCCTTTGGTCTCCTGGCGAAGTATATTTTCAGCTACTACTTTATTGCTGGGGCGCACGACCGCATAGTAAGGCTCAGCGGTCACGATCAATCCGAAAGCCTGGAGATCTGTGGTCACATCGATCTTGTCTTTCCCGCCGTCGCTGGGCAAGACCTCGCCCAGGTTTACAGCACGACCCTCCGGCGTGATGGCCCATAGGACATAGGTGAGATACTGACCCCCGAGGCTGGCGGCCCGTTGAAGATGGGTGAGTTCTACGCTGATGGCCAGCCGGCCGGCTTTGCCGTCAACTTTGGCATGACCGCCCACGGCGGGCATTAGGTCGGTACCGCGAAAATCAACCATCGTGGAACCGCCGCGATGGCGGTAGTTCACCGCTTTGGTGGTTCGGGCAAACACGTTGACACGGAACACAGGCATATCCTGGTCCGTGTTCTGATTCATCTGTTGCGGAGCAGCATCCTGATTAGTGGCCGGAGCCTGATCGGGATGAGGAGCGGCCGGATACATGGGGGCGGCCGAGTTATCCTGCGCCCAAGCCAGCGAAGAAAGCAGAACGGCGGAGATCAAGCAAATCGTCTTTTTCATAAGCGCATCTCGCAAAGGGAGAGACCCTGTAATCTTTGGTGCGGTATGGGACCGTAAGGTTGGGTTGGAAAATCAGCCCGGGGGTGTGAAATACGTTTGCGTTTTAAACCGGAGCGATGGAATCATTCGGCACAAGTTATCGTCCACCGAAAGAATATGCGGGTACGGCGCGTTTTCAAAACGCACCGTCGAATTTTTCGTAGAGACGTAGCTTGCCACGTCTTTTTTCCTCGTCTTGGGAGGACGTTGCGAAGTGATCTCTGTGAGGTTAGCGTCCCGACGCAGTAGCGGAACGCAAGTCATCAGCCGCCTTGTCAATGGCTGCTGCGACATCTTCCAAGACTTTGGCGACCGCCGGCACCTGCGCTTCCGCCTCGGCCCATTTTTTCTCGTCCATGTACTCGCGGACTGCGGCGATCGGCTTGGCGCCATATCCGGTATACGCGCCGGGCGCGTAGACCTGATGCTTGAACCAGGGACGCTCGGGGAGTCCTCGGTCGGTCAGAAAAGTGCGCTGGATTTTCAGGAGATCGTTGTTCAATGAATCGAGAGCTTGCGGAGAAAGGGCGGGCGCATCGTCAGCCTGTGCTTTCGCCACTGCGGACTCATAACGTTCTGCGCTGCGCTTGATAGCTTCCACTCCATTCTTGAGCGGCGCGAAGTTCATATAGGGCGGACTCGTTTCGTGCGGCGGAGGCACCGATGTTTTTCGGGGATCGGCGACGGCCGTGAACAGTCCCTCTTTCAATTCCAGGTTGCGCTCGGTGATCTCGTCCTGCTTTTCTTTGAGCTGCTTCTCGAGTTCGGTCACATACTTGCCAATGGTTTCAGCCAGGTTCGCGTATTCGAAAGGAATCAGGTCGGCATCCGCGAGACGCATGACTGCCGTACCGCCGGTTTGCGCCAGAGCGCGTCCGTAGGAAAAATCAGTGTCGATGAAGTGCGTGTACCAGTAGAAATCGTCATAGACGGAATGGTAGGCATTCGCGTCGTTCTCGCCGCCATATCCGATGTTCAACGCCGAGATGCCGGCGTGATCGAGGAAGGAAGCATAGTCGGAACCATCCCCCAGGGATCCAATCGTGAGATCCGCACGTTTGCGAATCTCGGCACGTTCCTCCTGATTCTTGGCGTTGGCAATGCGTGAAAGCCGCGCCCTTTGCCACACGGAAATATTTTTTTCGGGATCGTTGATTTCGCGGGCTACGTCATTGATCAGTTTTTCCAGGTCGTGCGAGCCGGACGCGCGAAAAAATCCGCGGCCGTTGCTGTCGGAATTAATGTAGGCGACGGCGTGCTTTTGTAACTCATCACCGTGAGTTTCAACCCACTCAGTCGAACCGAGCAATCCGGGTTCTTCGCCGTCCCACGCGCAGTAGATGATGGTGCGCTTCGGGCTCCATCCCTGCTTGTGCAATTCGCCCAGCATGCGCGCCTCTTCGAGCACGGCCGACATTCCGGAGAGCGGATCGTCGGCGCCATTAACCCAACCATCAAAGTGATTCCCGCGAATCACCCACTGGTCGGGAGCTTGGGAGCCACGCATGGTTGCGATGACATCGTTGACCGGCTTCGTGTCCCAGTTCGAAGTAACTCTGAGGTGCACTTTGGCCGGCCCAGGGCCGACGTGATAAGTAATGGGCAGCGCGCCGCGCCATTTTTCCGGAGCGACAGGACCCGCCAGCGCGGAGAGAAGCGGCAACGCATCTCCCCATGAAATCGGAAGCACAGGAATTTTTGTGATCGTCTTGGCTTCAGAGATTGGCAAGCGCTTGGCATCGGCCGTCGCCCCGACTCCCGGAGTCAGAGGATCGCCGGGATAGTCGGTGTCCATGACGCTGCCGCGCTGGACGCCATCCTTTGGCCGCCAGCCGCCCTTGGGATAATCGTCTCCCTGATAGAAACCGTCGTCTTTCGGGTCGGAATAAATGATGCATCCGATCGCGCCGTGCTCGCCCGCAACTTTCGGTTTGGTGCCGCGCCAGTTTTCTCCGTAGCGGGCGATGACGATGGCGCCCTTCACGGAAACTCCGAGACGATCGAGTTCTTCATAATCCTCGCGGCTGCCGTAGTTGACGTAGACCAGCGGCGCGGCCACGTCCCCATCAATCGAGTAAGCGTTGTAAGTGGGCAACTGCTCTGAAGTTTGGCTCGAAGTGGGATCGCCCGCAACTGGCGGTTCCTGCAGCTTGGCGCGGAACTGCGTAGGTTGAACCAGTTCTACCAGCCGCTCTTTGGGCGTGGGGAACAGCACTTGAAAGGTTTCGATATGGGCATCGAATCCCCACTCTTTGAATTTGGATAGAATCCATTCCGCATTGTCCTTGTCGTAGGGCGAACCGACATGATGCGGACGGGCGCTCATGCGGCGCAAGTTTTCGCGCAGGTTCTCACGCGCGATGCCATCCTGAAATCTCTTTTCCCACTCCTGCTCCGGGCTGGAGGATTGCCCCGTATATCCCGAGAGGCGGCTTGGTGCGGAAGTTTTCGCCGCCGTGATTTGCGCGCCATTGGTTTGTGAGAGAAAGAGAACGATGCAGTAACAAATGAATGAGCGGAACAATTTCACTGGGGCCTCCCGGAATGTCGCGACCATTTCCAATTCTTCATGTTTCTGCGAATTGGAATTATATAGAGCCTGGGGCGAATTCTTCCGGATTCGAAGATTTTGTTGAGAATCTAGGAGCGACAGGTTTATTGTGTACGTTTCTCGGAGGAACAGACCTTGCGAACCGTCGCCCTCGTAATCCTGATGGCATGTTGTGTCACCTCGCTATGGGCCCAGAAGCAGAAACCCCAACCGAAGCCGGGCACCGAGCCCGAGCAAAAGCAGACGGAAGCGCAGAAGCCAGAAGCTGCCGCCGCGGGCACAGCAGCGACTGAGGCAGATCAGGACGAGCGCGAATCCGAAGGGCCGTGGAAAGGAATGCAGTATCGGTTGGTCGGGCCGTTTCGCGGCGGGCGTGTGGTCGCAGTGTCGGGCGTCGTGGGACAGGATGACGTCTACTATTTTGGCGCGGTGGCCGGGGGCGTCTGGAAGACGACCGACGGCGGCCTCAACTGGAAGCCTATCTTCGATAAGACGAAGGATGCGTCCCCCTCGATCGGCGCGATTGCAGTTTCGGAGTCGGACCCGAATGTGATTTATGTCGGCACCGGTGAAGCGTGCATCCGCGGCAACATCGTGGGCGGCAACGGCGTGTGGAAATCCGTGGATGCCGGCAAGACCTGGAAGTTCGTGGGCCTTCGCGACACGCATGCCATCGGGCGATTGGCTGTAAATCCTAAGAATCCTGACATTGCTTTCGTGGCGGCGCTGGGGCATCCCTTTGCCGACAACGAGGAGCGCGGGATTTTCCGCACCCGGGATGGAGGCAAGACGTGGGAGAAGGTTCTCTACAAAGATGCGAAAAGCGGGGGCATCGACGTGGTTTTCGATCCCAGCAATCCTAATATCCTTTTCGCGGCGCTGTGGCAGGCGAAGCGGACGCCATGGAGTTTGGACAGCGGCGGCCCGGGCAGCGGCCTTTATCGATCGAACGATGGCGGGACCACGTGGAAGCAACTGAAGGCGCACGGCCTCCCCGAAGGAATTTTCGGGCGAATCGGTGTCACGGTTTCGGGTGCGAATCCAAACCGAGTGTGGGCGGTGATCGAAGCCGAGAAAGGCGGAATCTATCGCTCTGACGACGCGGGCGATTCGTGGCATCTCATGACCGACGACCATCGTTTTCGCCAGCGTGCCTGGTACTACTCGCACATTTTCGCCGACCCGAAGTCCGCAGACACGGTCTACATCCTGAATACCGGCGTGTTTCGCTCGAACGACGGTGGTAAGACGTTCAGCCCGGTGCGGGCGCCACACGGCGACAATCACGCGCTGTGGATCGATCCTGCAAATCCCAAGCGGCTCATCAACGGAAATGACGGAGGCGCAACGATTTCCACCAATAGCGGCGAAAGCTGGACCAGCCAAAATAACCAGCCCACCGCGCAGTTCTACCATGTCACCACCGACAACCGGTTCCCCTATTACATCTATGGCGCGCAGCAGGACAACTCGACCGTTGGAATTGCGAGTGCGAGCGCCGAGGGCGGCATCGATCGTCCGGACTGGTACGAAGTGGGTGGCGGCGAGAGCGGATACATTGCGCCCGATCCCACTGATCCGCTGATCGTGTACGCCGGTTCGTATGGCGGCGAAATTACGCGCCACGATCAACACACCCACGAAGAACAGGCAATTAATCCGTGGCCGGTAAATCCGATCGGATGGGCTGCGGCCGACGTAAAGCATCGCTTTCAGTGGACGGAGCCGATTGTTTTTTCGCCGCACGACCCGAAAACGCTCTACTTCGCCGGTGAAGTGTTATTCAAAACAACGGACGGAGGAATGAGTTGGACGATCATTAGTCCCGACCTGACGCGCAACGACAAAACCAAGCAGGCAGCGTCGGGCGGGGCAATTACAAAAGACAACACCGGAGTAGAAGTCTATGACACGATTTTCTCAGTAGTGGAGTCGCCGGTGCAGAAGGATTTGATCTGGGCCGGGAGCGATGACGGTCTCGTGCAACTAACGCGCGACGGCGGGCAGAAGTGGGAGAACGTCACGCCCAAAGCCATGCCCGAATGGGGCACGGTGAGCATGATCGAAGCCTCTCCGCGGGAGGCTGGCACGGCTTACATCGCAGTTGAACGGCACCGGATGGACGACTTCGCGCCGTACGTCTTCAAGACGACCGACTTCGGAAAAAGCTGGACTAAGCTGGTGACGGGCCTTCCGGCAAATGACTACGTGCATGCAGTGCGGGTCGATCCCAGTCGCGCAGGCCTGCTGTTTGCCGGAACCGAGCAAGGTGTCTATGTTTCCTTCGATGACGGCGGGCACTGGCAGGGGCTGCAAATTAATCTGCCAGTCGTGCCGGTCAACGATCTGATTGTCAAGAAAACCGACAACAGCAACGATCTGGTTGTCGCGACCCACGGCCGCAGCTTCTGGGTGCTGGACGACATCACACCGTTGGAGCAATACGAGGAGTCTGTGCCAAAGCAGGAGGCGCACTTGTTTCCTCCCTCAGCGGCCAGTCACACCGTGTTCGGAGGCTCAGGCTTTCGCTCCCAAGGGAACGTGGGAAAGAATCCCCCCGCGGGTGCTGCGATTGATTACTGGTTGAAGACTTCCCTGAAAAAACCAGACCAGAAAGAAGCAGCGGGCGCAAGCAATCCGGAGGCGAAGCCGAAGACCGAGGAAGATGCCAAGAGTGGAGACGAGAAGAAAAAAGACGAAGCACCGAAGATCAGCCTGGAAATTCTTGACTCCTCGGGAAAAGTAATTCGCAAATTTCCCAAGAAAGAAGAGCCCGCGGGGGACGAGGAAAATTTTTTCGAGCGCGATCGCGGCGCAGAAAACCTGCCAGCCGATGCCGGGCTGAATCGTTTCGTTTGGGATTTGCGGTATGAGGGAGCGACCAAAGTGCCGCACGCGCCTCTCTGGGGAGGTAGCACGGAGGGGCCGATGGCGCTGCCGGGCAAGTATCAAGTGCGGCTGACGGTGCTCGGCAAGAGCTACACGGCTCCGCTGGAGATTAAGGCCGACCCTCGTCTCAAAATAGGGGCTAACGATCTGGCGAAGCAGTTCGATCTGCTGCTGAAGATTAGAGACAAAGTCACCGAGACTGACGATGCCATCATTCAGATTCGCGATGTGCGGGATCAGGTGAATGCCGAGAACAAGCGACTGAAGAATGATCCGCGCGAGAAGGCCATTGCCGACGCGGGCAAAGCGTTGGACAAGAAAATGACTGAGGTGGAAGAACAGCTCATCCAGACCAAGGCCAAGAGCGGACAGGACGTACTCAATTTTCCGGTTCGATTAAACAATCATCTGGTCGCACTGAGTGGCGTGGTGGGAAGCGCCGATTCCGCTCCGACGAAGCAGTCCTACGAAGTGTTCGACATGCTCAACCAGGCCGTCGATGAACAATTGGCCAAATGGAAGGCGATAGTGTCGACCGACGTGGCCGCCTACAACAACCTGGTGAAGCAACAGGAGGTTCCCGCGATTCTGGTGACACAGCCCGAAGCGGGGAAGTGAAGTGACTCGCCTCACTTGGCCACGCTTTGCACGAATTCTTCGAGCACGCGATTGAACTTTTCCGGCTCGTCGGCGAATAAAGCATGGCCATCGCCGTCGAACCGTTCCAGGCGGACTTTGTCTCCGAGCTTCGACTTGATATAGTCGGCGCTGGGCTGGGAGTCGGGCTGGTAGGCAAATAGCACGGGCCGGTTCATCTTGGATAAGCCTGTCGAGAAATCCTTGACGGCCAGCATGTTGTAAATGAGTACGACCGCAGTATCGGCTGGAACCTGGACGGAAGCGTCGACGACGTTTTTCAGGTATTGCTCCGTCTGCGGCTTCTTGTACATGCTTCGCACGAAACCGTCGGCTTGTTGGCGCCGGTCCTGTTGCAGCTGGTTCATCCATCCTGAAATTCCGGAGGCCATCTCAGGACTCGCTTTGTCGGAGAGATAGCCGTCCACCAACACAAATCCCCCAACGTTCTCGCCGCCGAATTGCTCCGCATACTTCGCCAGCTCTCCGCATGCCATGGACCACCCGACGAGCACAGGCTGCTTCAGGCCGAGGTGATCCACAAGTTCCTTGTAATCGCGCGCCCGAGTTTCAGGCAGGTGCCCGTACGTTGGTTTGTCGCTCTCTCCCTGGGAACGCGGATCGACCGCAACCACGTGATATTTTTTCGAGAACTCGTCGATCTGCTTCTGCCAGATCCAGGCTGGCATGGTCCAACCCGGAATGAAAACAATAGGGCGACCACTGCCGGCCTCCATGTAATGGATCCGGATGCCGTCGGAAGTCTTGAAAAATCCGCTGCTGGCCGTCTGCGCTACTACGGCGCTCGCAACCGAAATGATGCACAGCACGATCGTGGCTACTTTAATTCTCACGCGCTCTCCTTAATGCCTGACCTCAATCCCTGACCTGGCCATCTGACCTCGCGACGACTACCTGGGTTCGACGACACCAATCGATTACTTTGCGCGACGCGCTTCCGCTTCTGCCAGCCAGCCGCGCCGTAATGTTTCCGCTGGGATACTCGACATGTAAGGCTTGATATCGAGAATCGGCGTTCCGTCGAGCATATCGACCCCTCGAACGTGCAGGCGAGTGCCATCGCATCTCAGAAGTTCGACTACGGTGAGTCCAATCGGATTCGGACGCCTCGGAGATCGAGTTGCGAAGACTCCATGCGGGAGGTCGTCAATCGGCGGCGCTCCGACCAACTCGAATCCCTCGGAACGATCGAACACCCACAGAACGAATAAATGCGAAAAGCCCTCAATGTCGGCGAGGCCAGCTTCGAACTGCGGAAGGATTTCGAGAATGCCTTCCGCATCGTGTTTGACGCCGAAACCTTTGGGGACTTGCTTCGTATTCTGGTATGGGCTTCGCACATATCCAATCGGCTGCGGCGAAAACATATAGGATTCATTCTTAGCGCCACGATTCTAATGCATGTCTCGTTTTCAGGTTGCCCAGGCCGCCGCTCTCACTCTTCTTTCTTTTCCGGTTCCCTGGGCAGCGCCTTTTCGATCGGCTTGCGGGGCAGCATTTGGTCGCGCATGGCTGCGTCGTAGACGAAACTAGCCACGATCACCGAAATCTGTTTCAGATCTTCCGGCTGCAGACGGTCGTACACGTCCATATTGGAGTGGTGGGTGCGCGTCTCGTATTCGATGGGATCCTGGATAAATTGAAATCCGGGAATACCGGCGGCGTCAAAAGACAAATGGTCGGTCCCGCCCGTGTTGCGCATGGACAAGGTGGTCATACCCAGATCTTTGAAAGGTCGCATCCAGGCCTCGAAGATCGGCGCCACGGCTTCGTTTTCCTGCAAGTAGACCCCGCGAATTTTGCCGCTGCCGTTATCCACGTTAAAGTAGGCGGAAACTTTTGCCTGCTCCGGTTTGACCGTGACCGGCCCCGCATCGCGCCGCAACAAGGTTGGCATTCCTTTCATGTTGGGATCGTCCATAGGCGGGCGCGATCCAAAGTGGTGCTCGACGTATCCTTGCGAGCCGAGCAGTCCTTCTTCTTCGCCGCTCCACAGGCCGATGCGAATTGTCCGGCGAGGATGGATGTCAAGCGCTTTCAGGATGCGAACCGCTTCCATCATCACGATAGTTCCCGCGCCGTTGTCGGTAGCGCCCGTGCCGGCGTGCCAGGAATCGAGATGCGCCCCCAGCATGACGATCTCATCTTTCTTATCGGTGCCGGGGATTTCCGCGATGGTGTCATACTGCATCGGGTCATCGTCGTAGAAGGTATTAGCCACGTTCAGTTCAAGCGTAACGTCCTTCTTCTGTTGCAGCAGTCGGGCTATGCGCGACCAGTGCTCGGAGGCCATCGTGAGCTGCGGAATTGTCGTGGTCTCGCCTGTCTTGAAAGAGCCGCCGGACTGAACGAAAACCGTGCCGCCGCCAGCAGTGCCGCGGCTGTGATCGATGACCGCCAGCACCTTTTCGTCGGCGAAGAACTGATTCAGGTCTTTGACGAACTGCCGGCGTTTCGCAATCTCGGCCATACGAAAGGCCGGACGCTCTCCGGGAATTTCATAGTCGGAAATCTTCGCCAGGTCGTCGTCGCTCAGGCGTTTGAAGGGAGCTTCCGTGATGGTCTTCACTTCGGCGTCGGGGCCCAGAATCACAATCGTTCCAGCCAACTTGCCGCGGTATTTGTCGAAATCTTTTTTATCTTCAATCGTGGCGCGAACACATTTGCCGCTGACAACTCCGTTCGTTCCGGGGGTCCACGCTTTGGCGTAGACGAGGAGAGGAACGATATCGGGAGAAGTCATTCGGACATTGATGTACTGATTCGCCCATCCACGCCCAAATGGCCCCCAAGGCTCCAGGTGAGCATTGCTCAGCCCCATTGCGGTGAGTTGGTCTCGCGTCCACTCGTTGGCGCGCTTCATGTTGGGAGATCCCGTGAGGCGCTCGCCGATCGAATCCATCAGGCCGGAGGCAAGCTCCATCACTTTGGAATCGCGGAAACCCTCGTAGCGAATGCGGGAGATGGCTTCGAGATCAACTTTTTCCTGGCAAAGTGCGCCAGCGACGAAACATAAAACGACAACGAGCGAACATGCGAATCGAACATACCTCTTCATGAATGGTGGCTCCTGAGCGGGAATCAATCGGGGATTATACAGCTGTGCAAGGAATGGTTTAGAGGGGTGGAATGTAAAGTTATTTCAACGCAACATCGAGATCAGATCGTGATCGAGCGGAGACGTGGCAAACCACGTCTTTACGATTTGGGTTCGGGCTGGCTTACGGGCTCCTTGCGTTTTTCCTCGGTATCGACCGAGTACAGCATGAAGTGGTCGAAGCTGTGACGCCGGTAGTAACGGTGCTTGCGGAAATCAAAATAGATTTCCGCGCTCTTTGGCAGCCACAGCGATGTGTGCTTCTTGGGGAACGGAACCGGCCCGTATTCCACGGCTTGGTGCTCACTCAGAAGCTGGATTTCCGGCATCGGTTTGACCATCTCCGCTTCCATACGAACGATCTGGAATTTATCGACAGTAATCCAAGCCCTTCCTTTCAGCGCGACCGAACGTATCTGATTTCCCAATTTATAGCTGTGCATGCGGTTGGGACGGTCCTCGCGCTGGCGAAAGTGCACCAGCCATGTGGCCTGTCCACGCCAGTCTCCAAGGCCTTCACACAACATGTCAAAGTTGTCGCGCATGTCCGGATGAAACACAAGTGCCAGCGCGGCGAAACCCGTGCTCGCAATCTGGTCCGGATACCCCTCCAGGGTGAGCTTGTCGGCGCGGTATTCGTCCACCGACAGAAATCCAGGCTCTGGCTCTGAGATCGAAGCGACGTAGTTGTACTTTCGGGTTTCGGTGCGAATCGGATTACCGTATTCGTCGAGAGCCTGATGGAACAAGTCTTCGACTGCCGCAAAGCGGGTCACGTCTTTCACTAGCTCCTGCACGCGTTTACCCGATTGTTCGATTACCTGCTCAGACGGACAGCTAACGTCAGGAGCCAGGGAAAGTTTGAGGTCATCGATGCCGGGCGGTTGCCACGATTTCATTGAAAGCCGCGGCGCGAGAAGCGCCATTAAAGGGTCCACGCCTGTGAGGCGGGCCTTGGCTTGCTGTGCACCTTCTTCCGGCGCGGGAGCGGACGCTTGCTGCTGTATCTCCGCGATGAGACTGCGAACCTGCCCGGCGATGGGATGTCGCGGCGACTCCTGCAGAAAGACGTTCAAAGCCTGAATGCCCTCCTGGTTGCGGCCCAGATTGACCAATGCTTCTCCCAGAACAAGCTGGGCTGAGCCGGCCGCGCTCTTCCCCTTGGCGATGGCGATCTGAGCCTCATCGCGGGCCTTGGCATAATTCTTTTCGTGCAGGTAAGTATCGGCCAGCAAGTTGTGGGGGAGCCAATTTTCCGCATCGGCCAGCACAGCTTGCTCCAAGGCCGACCTGGCGGCAGGATAGTCTTGCCTTTCCAGTCCAGTCCTTCCCAAAAGCGTGAGGGCCTGGGCGTTGTGAGGGTTAAGACTCGTTGCCGTGCCCAGGTAAGTTCCAGCCTGCGCGAAATCCTTTTTTTGAAAATACAAGTAACCCAGCAGAAAATTCACGTCCGGGCTGGAGGGAGCCGAGTTGTAGGCCTGCTCCAGTTGCTTCTGAGCCTCTTTGAGATTTCCCGACTTCAAAGCAGAAACCGCACGTTTGGCTTCTTTGCGTATCTTCGGCGACAAGACGCGGTCGGCCACGTCGAGATTGACTGCGGCCGGATCGCGGGGAAGCACAATGTCAATTTGCTGCTCGACCTGCGTGCTGACTACTTTGAGCTCCTTATGCCTGCTGAGGTAGCCGACCGCACTAGCCTCCACGTCGTAATCCCCATAAGGGATGTTCGTAAATACACCCCGCCCCCGGCTCTCCCCATACGGGCCCTGCGATTCCAACTCAGTGGTCTGCCAGGTGGACATTTGAGTCTGTAAGTTGACGAGCTTCAACAGAGCCTGACGATCGAGATGAGTGCCATGACGCTCGGCAAATACTTCGAAGACGAGCACTCCAGTGTTTGGAGCAGTGCTGTACGATCTCGCTATCGCCATCTGGTCTCGATGGGAACCCTGGCCATTGAGATTGTCGCCAGGCGATTGAGCAGTGGCGGCTGTGGTGAGCAAGCAGCCGACGAGAAACGATACGCAGAGGAAGCGCACGGAAGGACTGAACGGAAAGGAGCACCGACCGGTCATAACGAAAGGCAGCGAGGAGTTTGGCACAGTCTTATCGGGTGGTCAATAAATGTCGCGGGAAGAGCCTGACTGGGCGGCGTTGCCTCTATCTCAAGACAGTTCCCAATTGCCGTACGTGGCGGCGGGACGTCGAGCAGGCAAGATTTTCAGAAGCAAAAGGCAGCGACAACGGGACCACCGAAAATTCAGTTTGTCGAGATGGTGAAGTTCACGGTGATCCTGGCTTGCGTCTCGACCGCATCCGTGCCCTGATAGTGCGGTTTAAAATGCCACTGCTTTACCGCTTCCTCCGCGGCGCTGGCCAGAATCGGCGGGCCGCTAAGTACATGGAGATTCTGGATCAAGCCGTCGCGGCCGATCAGCACTTGCAGAATCACCGAGCCCTGCACTTTCATTTGGCGCGCCAACAGAGGATAGTCAGGCCTTACCGGACGGCTGACCACCTCGGCCGTGTCAGAAGACATCTGCACGCGCTCGGCAGCATTGCTAGTCACCCGGGATGCGGTATCGGTGTATGCGCTGACCGCAGGAGGAGCTGCGACCTGCTGAGCAGGTGAGCCCGGTTGCAAGTCGACTCTCACCGAAGTGGTGCCGGGATGAACGGTTCGATGAACGTCTCCGGCGACAACTTCAACTTCAAGCGGAGGCAACACGGTTCTGGTGGTCGTCGCGCTCATCGGTGGACCGTCCGAATCCTGCGATGCGGATTCGGATGGGGCGGAACTTTTCGGCTGCAGCTTGCCCCGGCGGGAGTTCTTATGCGCGACGGGAGCGGCCGATGCGGGTTGAGCGACAGCCGTCTGCGTCGCCGAGTTGGCGGACGCAGGCGTAGTCTGCTGAGGCTGCGGCAGCGGCTGTTCTTCCGCCTCCTGCGTCTCCGGGAACCAAAAATCGCGATCCCGGTAGAGCACGAATCCCAAAGCAACCAGGAGAAGAGCCAGAGCGATGACCATCATCCGCCGCTGTTTGCGTTCCTCGAAAGTACGAGCCTGGGGCGCGGACGCAAGGAGGCGATCATTTTTGGGAACTGCGCTCTTAAGCTCGAACATGCTGGGACTTGAAACTGCTCCGAGAAATACTTCGCCGATAGTATGCCTATAAAATCGCCGAAATGCCAGCAAAAGCGGCGGCAGTCTGCAAATTCGAGAGGCTCTTTATCCGGGCGCTCGCCAGGCAACTTCAGAAGCAGCAAATTTCGGAAGAAATGGAAGCATCAAAGTGTGCCGGCGCGTTTCAGGCTGCCAGCGCGCTTAAAGAAATTGCTCAACACAAGTGCGCTAAGCGACGTCGGACAACCGGCACCAAGCAGACTAGGCCGATAGCGACTAAGGGAAGGCTGGACGGTTCTGGGGTTGAGACGATGGTTAGGGTGCCAATTATCGTGCTGCTTCCAGGCCGCTGGAACGCAGTGTAGGAACCTGCGGATCCAATGGATTGATTAAATGCCGCAGCTGCTCCTTCGAAGTTGTTTCCGGGGCCGCACAACGGAGAAAAATTCAGCAGGATCACCGATGATGTCGACGCCGGGTTGTCCACCTCGACCGTGGAACCAATACATCCGCTGAGAGAACCCCCAACTGACTCCGTAAACGCAGTGATACCCGTCGTAGTAGTGGTCAAGATGGAAGGCACGACGAATTGCAATTGCAAGGTGCTGCCCGGTGGATTATTTAAGATGCCGCTATAGTCCAAGCTGAGGTTGTAAACCGCATCGGCCCGAAGAAAAATCGGACAAAGCAGACACAGCCCTAGAATCAAGACTACTCCACGTGCGCGCATGGTTAGCCTCCCGCTGTCGCAGGGACTGAGCAATCCTTTCACCGAACGGCCTTACTTGAAAACAAATGACTTTTTTGTCTCGCCATTCCGCAAGGCCCCGGCGCATTTCACGTTTTATGCATTTACTTGCACAACTGAGGACGCTGACAGCCTTGAGGATCAGCTTGCCTCCCGTTAATCCCTAACGCAAACAATACGCCCGGGACGGTGCACTCGCCTGGCTAGCCGCCCGAACGGGCTTGACCCAGCATGGTATCTTGGCCGTAACTTTTCGCGGACCTTCTCAATCTCATGTAGGGAGCTGCTGGGTTGTTGGTGGGAGGGATATGCAATCAGAAAACAACAAAGCGGACGGGGACGAATCGAAGGCTGGCGAGCCAAATGCGGCCGATCCCAACACTATTAGCTCGGGAAACACCGGTCCGAAGATCGCGGAGTCAGGCGCCGATTCGAAGGCCATTCAGGCCAAGCCCGTCCAGTCAGAACTCGTTCAACCCAGGGTGACGGAACGCAAGTTCGCACAGATGTCGCGCCGGGAACTTCTGAAAGTCTTGCCGGTGCTGGCGGTGGGAGCATTTGCCATTCCGCGCTTTCAGCAGTCGCTGCTGAAAAAGGGACTGGCGTTCAGCGATTGGGCGTCGGCTCGCCTGTTCCGGAGCGGCCACATGGCTCCTACTTTTGCGGATGCCGACCTGACCCCCTTCGACAAATTTCCCATCAACGGATATGACGTGGACGATCCAGGAGTGATCTTTGAGAACTGGAGTTTGACGGTAAGCGGCGCCGTGCAGAAGCCCGGCGACTACAAACTGGCGCAGATCAAGGCCCTGCCGCGCATCCGCCAGAACACGCGCCACGTTTGCGTCGAAGGTTGGGACGTGATCGGGCGCTTCGGCGGCGCGAGGCTCTCCGATTTCCTGAACATGATCGGTGCCGATACCTCAGCCCGATACCTCACCCTGACCTGCGCCGACGATTACTACGAGTCGCTGGATATGGCGACCGCGCTGCATCCCCAAACTCTGCTTTGTTATGAAATGTACGATCAGCCGCTCACCCGCGAGCACGGCGCGCCGCTGCGGTTGAATATTCCTACCAAGATCGGCTACAAGCAGGCCAAATATTTGACCGATTTGAAAGTCACCAACGTTCTGGAGAAGGTCGGCTACTGGGAAGACCAGGGCTATTCGTCGTTCTATTCGTTGTGAGGTTCTGTAGCACCGGCAACTTGCCGGCTGTCGCGAGGGTACCTTGCCCTCACTGCTGACGGCGGCCGGGAAGTTCGGAATTCGGGAGATAACGCATGAGCGGCACGGTCGTCGAAATCGTTCGCACAAAAGGCGAGGAAACCGAAACAGTGGCGCGCGCGGTCTATGAACATCCTCTGCCGGTGCGCCTCTGCCACTGGCTCAACGCGATTTCGCTGTTCGTTCTCGTCGGCAGCGGCCTACAGATCTTCCGCGCCTTCCCCAGCTTTGGCGCCAAGATTCCCCAGAAAGACTTGCTGAACTGGCCAAAGTCATTCGCCATTGGCGGATGGCTGGGCGGAGCCCTGCAATGGCACCTCACTTTCATGTGGATTTACATCGCGACCGGACTGCTCTATCTGGGATACCAGATTTTTAGCGGGAATTACCGTCAAGTTCTGTTTACGCCCAAGGATATTCCCGGCGTCTGGCCAATGGTGAAACACTATTTCTTTTTCGGGCCGAAGCCCGCAGTGCGCGAAGCTTACAACCCGCTGCAAAAACATGCGTATACGACCGCCATCGCGTTGGGCGTGCTCTCGGTTCTGACCGGAATTGCAGTGTGGAAGCCGGTGCAATTTTCCTGGCTGGCATGGCTGATGGGCGGATTCCATTGGGCGCGGTTGTGGCACTTTCTGATCATGTGGGCGATCCTGGCATTTGTGCTGGGACATCTGGTGATGGTGGTTCTGCACGGCTGGAATAATTTCGTTTCCATGCTGACGGGTTGGAAGAAGGATCCGGAATATTAACGGCCCGGAATGCGACGGGCGGTCGAGTAAAGAGTAAAGACTAAAGATGTCCGAAGCGAATGTTTTGCTTCACAACCCGGAGCAGGCAGTTGCCACGCGCGAGCAGGATTTGATCGCACGGGTGCAGCGCGGCCAAAACGAATTGTTTTATGAACTGGTGCGGCCCTATGAGCGGCGGGTGTATGCCGCCGCGCTGGCCATCCTGCGGAATGAAACTGACGCAGAGGATGCCGCGCAGGAAGCCATGCTGAAGGCATTCGTCAATATCCGCCAGTTTCGCGCCGAAGCACGCTTCAGCACGTGGCTGATCCAGATCACGATTAACGAGGCGCTGATGCGGAGGCGGCGGGAGAGGACTGTGGTGATGGAAGGCATCGACGACCGACGCGACGAAGAGAGCGACTATGTACCTCGCGACTTTGCCGATTGGCGCGAGATCCCCTCTGAATCTTTGGAACGAAAAGAAGTCCGGCAGAAACTGGCCGAGGCCCTGGCTACGCTCGACCGCAAATATCGCGAAGTGTTCGTGCTGCGCGACATGGAACAGTTAAATATTCAGGAAACCGCCGAAGCGCTGGGAATTTCGGTGGCTTCGGTGAAGACACGGCTGCTGCGGGCGCGGCTGATGTTGCGGGATCTGCTCGCCGCCGGCTGGGAGCAAGGCTGGTTCAGCCGCCTGCCGTTCGAGAAGGGAAACAAACCATGGTGAACAATGAAGCCGTGAATTGCGAACAGGTATGCCGCGAGATTTCGAACTATCTGGAAGGTGAAGTCGACCCGGCGTTGCGCGCGGCAATGGATCAGCACTTCCCTGCGTGCCAACGTTGCTCGTCGGTGCTGGCAGGAATGCGCAATGTAATCCGCCTGTATAGCGATGAACGCATGATGGAAGTGCCTGCGGGATTTGGCCGGCGGCTGGAAAAACGGCTGGCGGAGAATATGCGCGTGCGTGGCAGCCGCTGGTCGGCATGGTTGGTCCCGGTGGCAGCGCTGGCGCTGTTTGCCGGCGCCTTGCGGCTGGCGAACTCACTGACGGCCTCGCCGCCCTTGAAATCTGAACACGCGCAACCGGGCGAGGGCATTCCGCCGGACATGCTGGTAGTGGTGACCTCTGGCGCCAAGGTTTTCCATGTGGCGGGATGCGACTTTATTCACAATAAACAGACGAAGCGAACTCTCACTGCGAAAGAAGCGATGCGGGAGGGCTATGTTCCATGCCTGCGCTGCATGCGGGAATACTTGCATACGGCGGTTGCCGGACATCTTGCGCTGGAAGTGGAAGCCGCTGCGGAAACGGATGAAGACGACATGGAGGTGGGCGGGCAATAGCTGAATTTTCAAACCAGCGGTAGGATGCAGGCGGGGACGAAAAACTCGGCGCGGGCTCACGGCCCGCGCCCTGATATGGGACGCCGGGCCTAGTTGCTCTTCATTTCATCTTTCTTCATATCGTCCTTCTTCATGTTGTCGTCTTTCATGCTGTCTTTCTTCATGTCGTCCTTCTTCATTGAATCTTTCTTAGCTTTCTTGCTCTTCTTGTCCTTCTTCATTTGGTCGTTCTTCATGCTGTCTTGTTTCATACTGTCTTGTTTGGCGTCGTCCTGTTTCATGGTGTCCTGCTTCATCTGGTCTTGAGCAAAGGCGGCCATGGAAGCGGTCAGAACACACGCCAGCATCAAATTGCCAAAAATCTTCTTCATACGTTTCTCCTTGAATGTGGTTCGGTTTGCGCCGCCAGGCTACCTGAGGGCAGAAATGAGATGACCCCGGCGGAAAGAAGTTACATGTCCCCGCTGGCTTTTTATGGGCGCCAGATTGGAAAAATCCTAGATAACTGCTTTGCTGGCAGAATGTTGCCGAATGCGGGACCGCTTGGGCCTTCCTAAGTCATTGAAAAATCGTAGGAGGCATGTGGGAGCCGCTACAGAGCAAAATCCCAGATGGACGATGTTCACCCCGGTGACTGCGACGATCGTCGCTGCCAGGTGCCTTCCCGGCTCCGCAAATGGCATTCTGGAAGCCGCCCGGAAAGCTGTTAGGCGCCAACCGGAAGTCGAGCCTCAGCGACGTACCGAATTGTACGTACATATATGTATTTCTTCAGAGTTGGGATCAGCAGGCGAGTTGTTCGCGGGTGATCTTCAGCCCCGGGAGGTTCCCTAGTGCGGTCAGGGCCACCGATTCGGTCTTAAAGAACTCATTGGCCAGAGTGGACAGGTCCTCGACGGTGACGGCTTCGATTTTCTCAATCAGTTCGTCGAGACCGTAGAAACGGTCGAAATACATTTCCTGGCGCGCCAGGTTCGACATGCGGGCGGTGCTCGATTCGAGCGACAGCATCAGGCTTCCTTTGAGCTGAGCCTTCGAGCGCTTTAGTTCTTCTTCAGGCACGGGCTCCGCCTTGAGCTTGCGGAACTCGCTGACCACCGACTGCACCACCTTCGACGCCGACGCGAGCGACGTTCCGGCATAAACTGCCAGGCATCCTGTGTCGCGATAAGGATTCAGATCGCTGTAGATCGAATAAGCCAACCCCTGGCGCTCGCGGATGTTCTGAAACAGGCGGGAACTCATGCCGCCGCCGAGCAAAGTGTTGAGCACATAGCCGGCATGCCGCTTCTCGTGGGCAATGGGATGCGCGGGCACGCCCAGGCACAACTGCACCTGTTCCAAAGCTTTTTTGTTGCGCAGGATGATGCGCGAAAAAATCTTCGGCGTGGAAGAATGGAAGCCGTTCTTCCCATTCTTTGACGCCTTCATGTGCTCAAAGTGCCCGGTGACCAACTCGACGAACTTGTCATGATCGAGGTTGCCGGCGGCGGAGACGATAATGTTGCCGGGCGCGAAGCGGTGACTGTAGGCGTCGACGACTGACGGGCGCTCGAAGCGCTTCACGGTTTCTTTCGTCCCCAGGATCGGCTTGCCCAGAGGATGATCCTTCCAGAAATTCTGGGTAAAGATTTCGTGGACGAGATAATCGGGATTGTCTTCGTCCATCTTGATCTCTTCCATGATCACGCCGCGTTCGCGGGCAATGTCGGCCGAATCAAAGTTGGGATTCAGAACCAGATCGCTGAGAATGTCGAGCGCGGTGGGGACGTGCTCGTCGAGCACCTTGACGTTAAAACAGATACATTCCTTGGCGGTGAAAGCGTCCATGTTGCCGCCGATGGAGTCCACCTGCCGCGCGATTTCTTCTGCGGTGCGGTGCTTGGTCCCTTTGAAGACCATGTGCTCGATAAAATGCGAGATGCCATTCCATTCGGCGTCTTCGTCGCGCGAACCGGTCTGCAGCCAGATTCCGATGGAGGCCGAGCGGATGTGCTGCATCTGCTCAGTGATGATGGTGAGCCCGTTGGGCAGCTTTTGACGACGAATGTTGCGCACTTCTTTAGTCATTGCGTATTGAATGGATAGTAATGAAACTGTGCGGATGTCTCTTTACTATTCTGACATAGGGCCATCGGACGTGCGAGAATAGTTTAGTTATTTAGAATCAGTCGGTTACGTGAAGTCGCGAATTGACGACAAAGCAGCGATCCGGATTTTTCCGGATTGTTAGACAGCCCGCAATCATCTTTAAGAGTCGGAGAACATGGCGGACGTATCGCAAATCTCGTTGCTTGGACTGGATCGGGCTGAACTGGCTGCGCTCGTCGACAGCTGGGGCGAGCCCGCATATCGCGCCAAGCAGTTAAGGGAAGCCGTGTATCGGCAGAGAGTGGAGTCGGTGGAAGAAGTCTCGACTCTCTCGCGTGAGCTCCGGGGAAAGCTGGCGGAAAAGGGCATATCGATCGGTTTGCCGCGAATCGAAAAGCGATTTGTGTCGCAGGATGGCACGGTGCGTTATCTGATTGCGTTCGCCGACGGCCAAAGCGTCGAGACCGTGTGGATGCCCGAGGGCGATGGCGGAGAAGCAGGAGATGGAAGCGAGGCCGGAGAATGGCGGAGCGTTTCGCGGAAGGCGTCCCGACTAGGCTCAGGGGTGAAGCCTTTTCAGCAATGCGATCCAGTCACACCGCTGAAGCGCGCGCCTCCCAAAAGCAAGGTCAGAATCAAGGCCGTTCCACGATTTGTATTTCCAGCCAAGTTGGCTGCGCCGTGGATTGCCAGTTCTGTCTGACGGCACTGCTTGGAGTGAAGCGCAATCTGACAGCGGGCGAGATCGTAGGCCAGGTCTGCGCGGTGCTCAAGGACCAGAGAGTTTCGCCGCCTGAGGATCGCATCAACCTGGTTTTCATGGGCATGGGCGAGCCCTTCCTGAACTATGAAAATTTCGTCAAGGCGGCGCGCCTGCTGGTGGAGGAAGTCGGCATTGCTGAACGCCGGATGACGGTGTCGACGGCGGGAATCGTGCCGCGCATTCATGACTTTGGTGGGGAGACGATCCGGCCGAAGCTGGCCATTTCTTTGAATGCTTCGAACGATGCCCTGCGCACGCGCCTGATGCCGCTCAATAAGAAGTGGAATCTGGAAATGCTGATGGCAGCGGCGCGCGCTTATCCGCTGCGCACCCGGGAGTGGATTACATTCGAGTATGTGCTGCTTGGAGATGTAAACGACGGGCCGGAAAATGCGAAAGAAGTCGCGGAGTTGCTGCGCGGAATGCGTTGCAAAGTAAATCTGATCGCCCTGAATCCCGGGCCGGGAATTGAGTTCACGACTCCTGACGCGGAGCGGGTCGCGGCCTTTCAAAAGATTCTGCGGGATGCTGGGATTCCTGCGTTTGTGCGGCGTCCGCGCGGGCGGGACATCTACGCCGCGTGCGGTCAGCTCAAGCGTACGGTCGAGATTGCCACAGCACCGGCACTGTAGATTCCTTCGTCCTGGCCGGAGCCGATTCGATGATAGGAAGTTCCACGCGAAGCAGTATGGCACCGTCTTGGCGGCGCTCCTGTGAAATTTGACCGCGGTGCTCTTGCAGGATGCCTTGACACGCGTTCAGACCAAAGCTGTCTTCCTGATCGTTCGCATCGTTACGGGAAGACACCTGGCCGGTCGATGGGGGACTTGGCATCGGTTCCGTGCCAATTTGCACCACGGCAGTCTCCCCCTGCCGTTCGGTGCTGACCCTAACGACTCCACCATCGCCCAGCACGTGCAGGCAGTTCGCCATGATCTGCAGGCAGACCTGCAGCAACTGATTGGAATCCCCTAGAACTTTGGGCAGTGCGGGATCGAACTCCGTGCGCACTTCGATCCTGATCGCCTCCCACTGGGGTTGGGTCAATTTAATGGCAGTGCGTGCCAGAGTGTTGAGATCGATGGGACTCTTGGGTGATGGCGCCTGCCGGGCAAAACTGATCAGACTCGCGACCAGCGATTTCGTGCGCCGAACATACTGGCCGATCTTGGCCGCGAGTGGCCGCTGCTCGGCAGTGAGCGGGGTGCTGAGCAGCATGTCGGAATAACCCAGCATGGCGGTGATTGGATTGTTGAGTTCATGTGCGGCGCCGCCGACGAACTGGCCAATCGAAGCCAGTTTTTCCGACTGAAGAACCTGGGCCTGCAATTGTTTCAAACCGTCAAACGATTGCCGGGAGTGTTGCAGCAATTCGGTCAGCTCTCGATCGAGCAGGTGCTGGCGAACCAAGACCATCACGCCCATGAAGAATGCGGCGATCAGAGTCAATGCCAGCCGGAATACCCGCATGGCAGAGGGGCACGGCCACGTCCGCCAATGCCCAGGCAGCGAACATGGGCAGTGAAAACACAGCGATCATGCTGCAGCGCGCAATCCACACGCCGTAGAGTGTGGAAGCCTCGCGGGCGTAGGTGGGCGTCTCAGCCTTCGTACGCAGGCCAATCCAGGTAAGGCACGCCATCGCCGCGACCAGGGGTATATCGTAAAGGCTGCCGCTGTAATACACCTGCCGGCCGATCGCCCAATTCGCAACCGTGGAACTGGCAGCGTAACAAACGCTCATGCCAAAAAGGCCAGCGTAGAGGGTTCTCCAATGATCTTTACTGGTGATCCAGCAAGCTACCAATCCCAGCAGGAAGGCGATCTCCTCGGCGACATAGAGCGCATTCAGGTGCTGATTATAAGCAGCGGCGTCGGCCATCACGTATTGCCACGGGATGACGATCAGAACATACAAATAGAACCACCACATCATCAGCAGCGCGAAATCGAAGTGCCCTACACGGTCGGAATACTCGTCCCGCGGTACGTGAGGACGCAAGCCAAGAGCTGCCATCAGCGGCACAAGGTGCAAGAAAAGGATGACATCTCCGGCGAAGAGATCCGGGACGTCGCGGCGCATTACTACTTCGTAGTAAGTCCAAAGGAGCTGGTACAACAACCAGAAAGAAACTCCCAGTGTGATCAGCGACCAGAACAGCCGAATGCGTCCTTTGCCGCGCAGCACCAGGGGGACGAAGGAAGCCGCGCCTGAAATCAGCAGGAAGCACTGGACTACATCGCTCAAAGCGGTGAGCGCAAAAGATCGCGGCAATACGAGAGCAGCCACAATTAAGGTTGCCAACGAGCTCGCGACCGCGGCCAACCAGAGATGGGAAAACTTCCGCAAAACACTCCTCCGGCCCCATTCTAGATTGGATCGCAGAGCGGCATTGATTACTGAAGTAATCTATGAAGAAAAGCTGGTACCAAAACCAGCTGGCACCAAAACCAGCACAGACTCTGACTTGCCGATAAACTTCTTTTATTCAATAATATGCCCCGAAGCCGCCACGCTCGTGGAGACGGACTCGATTGAATTCTCAAGTTGAGCGCTATCGACAATCCTGGAGATTAAGAATCCCGCCCGACCCGGGCGAGACCCGACGGATTGAGCGCTGGCTGGCCACTGCCCGGCTCTTCCTCGCTGTATCGGCATTAGTTGCGATCCAGATGGACCCGACGCAATTGGGCCGCTCCTGGGCAGCCTATGGTCTGTTCGTCTTCTACATGGCGAATGGCATTCTTATTCTCATGCTGCTGCGCCGGCGGCAGCAGTCTACGGCTGCGTTTCGCCTTATGGTCCATGCGGGGGATATCGCGTGGCCGGCCCTCATTTCGATATTTTCCGAAGGGCCCCGCACTCCTTTTTTTCTGTTCTTTGTTTTTGTTCTCGCAGCCGCCGCCTACCGCTGGGGATTATGGGAGACCCTGGCGACAGCTGCCGCCGAAGTTGCTCTGCTGTGGGCTGAGAGCTTCGTTATTCTTCACCTGAGCTTGGGACCGCATGGTTCCCTGCCCTGGCCGGTGCTGAATGGGCTCCGCGTCAATACGACGGATTTCGAGCCTAAACGTCTATTCATGTTGTCGGTGTACCTGTTGGTGATGGGGTTATTGCTGGGATATCTGGCCGAACAGCAGAAACACCTGCGGGCGGAGAAGGCGGTGGTCACCGGAACTTTATCGAGGATCCGGGTGGAGTCCGGCCTGACGGGAACGATTGAACAGATTTTCCGGGAAGCCACGTCTATGTACGGGGCGTCCCAAGCGGTGGTCGCATCGCAGGAATCTCACAGTCAACGGATATTCCTCGGCGAATTGAATAAGGACAGCGGGGGTACGTCATCCGAGTTTCGCTGGTTGGAATCCTCCTCGCGGGACGCGAAAACCTATCTCGACGATTTTCCGGGAGATGTCTTCTACGCTGCGATCAACGGAGATCGATGGACCACCCTTGCACTCGATCACATTGGCCACCAGGTGCCGGCGGAGAGCATGGTGGCAGTTTCTCGACTGCGGGAGTCGCGCAATTTTGATTCACTGATTACCGTGGCCTTTCTCTTCGGGACCGAGTGGAGAGGCCGAATATTCCTATTCAACCCTTCATGGCGGGGCGAGAAGCAGGAGGAACTTCGTTTTCTACTCGATCTGGTCCAGCAGGTGGGCCCGGCCGTTTACAACGTTTATCTGCTGCACCGGTTGCGGCGCCGGGCGGGGGCCGCGGAGCGCGCTCGCTTTGCCCGGGAGCTGCATGACGGCGCCGTACAGTCGCTGATTGCCGTCGAAATGCAGGTGGACGTGTTACGGCGGCATGCCGACGCCGGCAAGCCGATCAGTGGAGAATTAGCCCGAATTCAGGGCCTGCTTCGCGAAGAAGTGCTCAAGCTGCGGGAACTGATGCAGCAGATGAAAGCCATCGAAGTGGATGCGCAACGTCTGCTCCCGGTTTTGAATGACACGGTCGAACGATTCCAGCGAGAGACGGGGATCAGCGCCCGATTCGTCAGCGACCTCGAGAATCTGGACATGCCGCAAAGAGTGTGCCGCGAAATTCTGCGCATCGTCCAGGAAGGGCTGGTGAATGTCCGCAAACATAGTGGTGCGCGCCACGTGCTGGTGCGTTTGGGCTCAAGCCTCAAAAAATGGAACTTGATTCTGGAAGACGATGGGAAAGGCTTCCCCTTTGCGGGCCGTTACAATCGGGATCAGATGGACGAGGCGGGGAAAGGTCCGATGATCATTATGGAACGCGTCGGTTTGATTGCCGGCGAACTCACGGTAGAATCAAATCCCGGCCAGGGAACCCGCCTGGAAGTCACCGTGCCTCGCACTGGAGACGTGCCTCATGAATTTTAGAAAAGCGCAGTCGGTTCGCCTTGTCATTGCGGATGACCATCCCATCTTTCGCGATGGTCTGCGGCGCTTGTTGGAGGCAGAGCCGGATCTGAAAGTTCTGGGGGAAGCCTCGGATGGAGCCGAAGCGGTAAAGCTGGCGCGGCAGTTGAAGCCCGATATCCTTCTGCTGGATCTGGCCATGCCCAAGCACCCCGGGTTGGAAGCCTTACGGGAATTGAGTATGCCCGCGAATGCGACTCCAGTGCGGGTCATTCTGCTCACCGCGGCGGCGGAAAAGAGCCAAATCGTGGAAGCGCTACAACTGGGCGCCCGCGGAGTGGTGCTCAAAGACTCTGCCACGCAACTGCTGTTAAAGGCCATTCACACGGTGATGGCGGGGGAATACTGGGTTGGACGAGAGAGCGTCTCCAACCTTGTGCAATACCTGCGCACCCTGATGCAGTCTACGAATGACGAGGCACGGCAAAGGAAATTTGGCCTGACACCGCGCGAACTGGAGATCGTTTCGGCTGTTGTGGCCGGGTACTCGAACAAGGAAATTGCCGAATACTTCAAGATTAGCGAGGACACCGTCAAGCACCACCTGAGCAATATCTTCGACAAGCTTGGCGTCTCAACCCGCCTGGAGCTTGCTCTGTTTGCCGTGAATCAGTCTCTGCCCCTGAAAAGTATTGCCTGACTAGTACGCATGGCGCCCCGAAATCCGTGGCACTTTGGTGCTATTGGCGGATGTGGGGCCAGCCCCTAAAATCACTAGCACAGATCAGCTTGGGGACAACCGCCGGGAACCAACATGTGTTCGGTGTACCCCGGTGTGAGTGCTTCATTACATTTATCAAAAGTGAGAAATGAGGAGCCCCGTGGCAAAACGTTTACAACAGCTATGGAACGATGAGAAAGGTCAGGACATTGCGGAATACGCAGTGATGTTGGCTGTGATTCTGGTGATCGTGGTGGGCACGATCCGGCTCATCGGCTCCAATGCGAACAATGTATTTTCCCAGGTGGGCAGCGCAATTCAGTAAAACAGCCGATTCTGCAATTCGTGACCTCAGGCATGCGGCCGAGCGTGCGTCCGTCGTCTCTGTCCTGCCGCGAACACATACCTTGTTGTCACTCCGCTCTCTTTCAAATTACTTTGGAGTATTCTCTGATGGCGATGACGTAGTCAGCGCCATTTTCTCCGCTCCGCCAGTGGAAAATCGGCTCAGGTAAGGAAATACCGGAGTAATCTCAAATTCCATTTTCTCACGCACCCCGGTCAGCGCCACGGGCTTGGCTTTGGACAGTTCCACCCGATCGCTCCAGGGATCGACCTTGATGCGGCCACCCAACGGCAGCGCCGCGATCTGATCGAGGCGTTTGTCATCCAGCGCAGGGCTCGAGGCCACCAGGCTCGACATGCGAATCGTCTTGCTCCCCGCAAAGCTGTTTCCCAGGTGGGGCCGAATTAAGTTCGGCAGCTCAGGCGCTTTCTCCTGCAGTGCCTTTAAGAACAGTCCTGCATTGGCCAGCTTGTCCTTGTAAGGAGAGTTTTTGAGGAGTTCCAGCGCCTTAGTGTCGGCAGCTTCCTCGTTCGCGGAACTGCGTTTGAAGTCGAGCCGGCGGAACGTTTCATCGTCGGGGAAAAACAGCTTATCGTTGAACGCGAGCTTCGTGTCGAAGCTGTGTCCGAGTACGATGTGGCTGAGTTCGTGGGCCAGAACCATGGCCAGGGACGCTTCGTCGGGAAGCACGTCCAGCAGCCCACGACTGATAACGATCGTGTGGCCGATCGTGAACGACTCCAGAGGAGCGGTCAAAAGTACGCGGCAGTGAATATCCCCCTGCAAGTCAATATTATTGGTGACGAGCAGATTGGTGACCACTGTGGCCAAAATCTTGTCTACTTCCCCAGAAGGCGCCAGCAAGCCAATCTTCTGAATGCGTTCGACAGCGTTTTCTTCCGCTTGCCGTTCCCACATACGCTGCGCGACGACCGGACTTGCATCGGAAGCGGCATCGCTCTGGTCTTTGACTGACTGAGGCGAATCGATCAGGATCTGGGTAAACTCCTCATTCTTGCCCAACCCCTTCAGGTCGTAACCCCAGAGCCGAGTCTGCGCTTTGAAATGCAAGGCCTTCGTGAACCCCGTCTTGAGGTTCGATTCTTCGGTGTAGACGTACGCAGGCAGCCACACTCCGGGGCGCATGTTCAGGCGCCAGCTGTCGAAGTGGAAGAAGAAATTGACTTTAGGCTGCGGAACGTACGTTCCGTTGAAGCGGACAATGTTGTAGTCCTGGTCTTCGACCCAAATCCTTCCTTTGAAACGCGCGATTTTTTGGCCTTCCTTGGGCTGGACATCGATGACCAGGCAACGAAGCTCTCCCAAAAATTCGCGGCGAACAAAATTAAAGTCGTAAAACTTCTTCTGGAAATCGGTGTCGAGTACAACCATCTGGGCAAAGCCCAGGGGAAGGAAGTGCAGGGCATAAACCCCTGTCAGCTTGTTCAGCATCCGGCGGCCGAATCCGGACTGGCCCGTAAAAGAAATGTCCTCCGGCCCATCGCTCATGTCGAGGCGACCGAGAAAATACTGATCTTTCACGGGAATGGGATTCCCTGCCTGGTCGTTCTTTAAGTCCTGCAGATAGGTTTCGACCAGGGGATGCATGTGCCGCATCTGCGCCATGAACATGTGCTCCCGTTGCACAACATGATCGAGCACATCGTTGAGCGTAAGAGCGGCCGGCGGCAGAGAAGTGGCACTCTGAGCTGGGTCGACTGAAGCATCTGTACCACCCGATGCAGGTTGCGTCGCAGCGGATGGAGGATCCTGTGCCTGCACCCCCAATACGCATCCCAAAACAAGAATCAATACCGAGCCCGAACGACAGATTTGCATAAAGAACCTTCTGGAGAATCAATCGGCTTAACTCAAGATTAAGCTAATCGGAGATTAAGCTAACTGAAAAATAATGTGCAACACGGCCGTCGAATCTGAGGGTTGGCCGTCTTTCAGGGCCGGCTTGAAGCGAATCTGCTCGGCGGCATGCACCGCCGCGTCATCCAGACCATGCCCCAATCCGCGCACTACTCGTACCACGCGTAGCTTTCCGCTAGCTTCCAGTACGACTTCCAAAAGCACTTCGCCTTCGATTTTCTTGGCGCGCGCTTCTTCAGTGTAGATCGGAACCGGCTTGGAAAGGATTTCCGCCGGGACCACTTTGGCCGCCGCTTGTGCTGCTGGATGCGCTTGAACGGTGGGAGGGGCAGCAACATCGGCGTCGCCGAAGCCGGCCTCGCGTACTGTGCCCGCAGACGGTGTGTGTGCGTTTCCAGTAGCAACACCGCCGCCGAATCCTGTGCTGGCAACCACGCCGCGGGCACCATGCGCCCCGCCGGTTCCGTTTCCGGAACCTGGCCCAGTGGGCATATCGAATCCGCCAGCTTGCGCGATGTTGACCGCCTTATTCTGACTCGCCTTGGCGGGTACTCCGTTGGGATCGCCGAAGCCGCCGGTCTGCACCTTTTGGGGCGGGCGGTCTATCGTCTGCGGCGCCGAACTCCCCGTAGAAAACACGTTGGTCCTCACTGGCGGCTTTGGAATCACGGGCGCAGACGTTGGCAAGGGTTCAAGCTTCCGAGTCGCCATCTTCACTTCGGGAGCCGGAGCAACTTCCACTTTCGGTTTGGGCTGAAGTTGAGGAACCGGCAACCGCATAGCGGCATGGCGGCGGATCAAGCTTGGCCACTTCAATCCGCTTAGGAAGCTGTCTCTGCGGCTGGTGATTCACCGGCACGGGCGTAGGTACGAGCTCGATGGCATGATAGTCAGGCTTCGGGCGCTCCAGTATCTCGGGGTGAAGAATAGGGATCCACACAAAAATTGCCACCACAACAGCCTGAATACCATAGCTAAGCAGAAAGTCGGTCCACGGCGTTTCCCAACGGGGGAGCGGCGAGAACAGGCCCAATTCGCGAGACGGAGGCGCCATAATCAATTCGGTTGTCTGTGTTCAAAAACCCGATCCAACTGTAAAGGTTCTACCAGTCTTTTCAAATGATGGAAACCTCGTAGGGCGGGTCTACCCAGAGTGTACTATTCCTCCCTCATCTATGCACGACAAAGGCCATTCCGGGATGCAGGCAATTGCGTCAAGCTTTATTTGAATCAATGAGTTAAGCGATCTCTGATTTAATCGAGCAGGGAACATTCGCGCAAGCCGACCAAAACCTACATCCTAAGGTAAACAGATTTCCCGTACGCGAGCCTCCACGGCTCCAGCCTCAGCAGTGAACAATCTTCGAGCTTACGATCCCACGGGTGGCATTCCGCGTATCAACCACCAACCTGGCCTCCTGAACGATCTTGCGATAGTCGTAGTCGGAATGGTCGGTCACTATTAGGACGCAGTCGTATTGCCCCAGGTCTTTCAACTCCGCGCATTTCATTTGCAGGTCGTACTTCCGCCCTTTGCCGATGAAGGGGAAATAGGGATCGTGGTAGCTGACCTGAGCCCCATCTTTCTGCAAAAGCTCGATGATAGTGAGCGAGGGCGACTCGCGCAGGTCGTCGATATCTTTCTTGTAGGCCACGCCCAAAACCAAGACCCGCGCGCCATTCACTGACTTCTTATGGCGATTCAGCGCGCTGCCGACCGAAGACAGAACGTGGTAGGGCATGTTGGTGTTGATTTCTCCTGCGAGTTCGATAAAGCGGGTGCGGAAATCCCACTCTTTGGCCTTCCACGACAGATAGAAGGGATCGACGGGGATACAGTGCCCGCCTAAGCCTGGTCCGGGATAGAACGGATGAAAGCCGAACGGCTTGGTGGAGGCGGCTGCGATGACCTCCCAGATATCGATGCCCATGCGCAGGCACAAAAGCTTGAGTTCGTTGACCAGTGCGATATTCACGCAACGGTAAATATTTTCCAGCAGTTTTGTCATCTCCGCGGCAGCGGGAGAGGAGACGGGAACGGTTCGATTGAAGATGGACCCATAAAGGGCGCCGGCAAGCTCCGAGGCTTGGGGATTTAATCCTCCGACAACCTTCGGAATGTCGCGGCGCGCCACTGTAGTATTGCCCGGATCCTCGCGTTCGGGCGAGAAGGCGACAAAAAACTCGTTTCCCGTGAGTGCCTGTTCCCGAGCGGCTTTCAGACTGCCCTTGTTCTCCTTTTCCAGGATGGGGATCATCACTTCTTCGGTGGTGCCGGGATAGGTCGTACTTTCGAGTATCACCAGCTGCCCTGCCCGCAAATGGGGAGCGATCGAGTGCGTGGTTGAGGTGATGAAGCTGAGATCAGGCTCGTGGTATTCATTCAACGGCGTGGGCACGCAGATGATAATGGCATCCATCGCGGTGATTTGCGAATAGTCGGCAGTGGCGGAAAAGCCGTTCGCTTTGGCCGCCTGAACCTCTTCCGGCGTGATGCGGTAGATGTAAGAACCGCCTTTCGCCAGAGTTTCCACCTTGCGGGCGTCAATATCGAAGCCGGTCACCGGGAACTTCTGCTCACTGAACAGCAAAGACAGGGGCAACCCGACGTACCCCATGCCGATAATGCCCACGCGAGCCTGGCGCTTCTGAATTCTGGCCTTGAGTTGATCCACAGAGGTGTCCGCGGCGGAATAGGTTGTCATGGGATTTTCCGGGATGAATCGTGGGGGACTAACGTCCAACGGCTCAATTTTAGCACACGGGATTGCATCTCTCGGCTGGATTCAGGGAAAGTGCGGAGGAAAATACCGGCGGTGTACGCTGTGGAAAAGTTGACTCAGAAGATTCCACGCGGCAGTTCTCCGCTCCGAAGAGTAACCGGACACCATAAAAGCATTGACTGCCAACAACCTAGGAGGATACATTCGACGAAAGGGCGCACCCGTGTGGGAAACGCGCCCGATCATAACTTGCGTGCAACAATCGTTCGGACTACCATCATCCAAAGTCATCTGCGAGGATGGCCAATGACGAGGGCTTTCTACTTGAAGATCCTAAGCTGTCTGACGGTCATCATTTTTCCGATTGCTTTATTCGCGGCCGACCAACCTGGCGCCATGCTCTACAGTCACGGGACCGCATTGCTCAATGGCAACACGATCGCAAGATCGTCGGCCATCTTTTCGGGCGACCTGGTGCAGACGAACTCCGATTCTGTGGCTAACATCAATGCCACGGGGTCCAGCGTCCTGGTTCTGAACGAGTCGCTGGTTCAGTATGAGGGCAGCACAGTCAAACTGGAGCACGGAGGCGTCAGCGTTTCCACCTCGAAGCTGTTGGCGACTCGTGCCGGAGCCGTCACAATTTCTCCGGCCTCTGGAGCTTGGACCGAATTTGAAGTCAGGGATGTGGATGGTCTGGTCCAGATCGCGGCGCGAAAAGGTGACGTGACCATCAGCGATGAGAAGGGAACCACTACGCTGGCACAAGGGGAGCAGACTTCTCGAGACGACTCTCAGTCGGACGACAAGAAAAAGAACCGCAGGGTAGCTGCTGCCGCGATTCCAGCCTGGGGAGCGGCTCTTGATTCTCCGTGGGCGATCGGTATTGCTGGGGGAATCGTCCTTGGCGGAACTGCGTGGGTTCTATCCCAAAGCGACGATCCAGCAAGTCCATCCCGGTAGCTCGGTAGCCGGCTGCCCTGAGGGACGTTTCTTTGCAACTCTGGCGCACTTCAACACCTTCAACGGCTCGCGAAGCGGCGCAGCCGGCCAGGATACGCGGCCCCTGCCTTTCCCAATTGATCCGCCACAGCGGTTGAGATGGGCTGCACATCTTCCGAGCGGAAACGCAGCAGCGCGGCAATATTGCCCACCTTGTCGAATTCCGGATCGTCTTTCACATAAAACGTTTCGACATCGCGGCGAATGACCCACGGCAGAATCGCTTCGCCGACATCGACAATCTCCTGGGTCGACCGCCCACAGACCGGGCAGGAACTGACGAGATGGGCGTCAATATGCCCACATGCCGGGCATTCGACGGCATGAGCTTGAAGATTTTCCCCCAGCAAAAGGGTCTGGACTTCTCCTAATTCCAGAGAACGCAATACCCGGCGCAGTCCGGTAACGCCGCGTCCATTGCTGCGCGCCTGTTCCAAGGCCTGCTCGACAAGTTCGCGACGGCGATCATTCTGCCACTGTTCCAGAATCTGCTGCGCGTGGGCGCGAATCTCCTCTTTGCCGATATGACCGACGTCGGCGTGAAAGCGGCCGATGAGCGCCTGTTTCACATAGGAATGCAGTTGCGGCTCCAGCAGTGAGAGTTGAGCATCCTGGCAGGCGAGAATCCATTTCTCGAATACGCCCTTTTCCAACAATGCTTTCAGCGCCCCCGCAACATTCTTGAAATGATGGCGAGCCTCGTCTTCCACCCGGCGTTGCGCGTGCCCGCCATCGTATCCGGCAAAGCCGTCGCTCCGGCCTCTGCGAGACAGCGGATGAAATAAATCTTCCCGTTCTGTCAACTCGCCCAGGCGAAGATCGAATATGCGGGCCCGGTGCCGGTCGACCAGCACTACTCCCAACAGCGGGAAAGCGCCCAACAGGTGCGCGATTGGCTTGAGATGGAAGTGGTGATCCACGAAGAGTTGCGTTCCCGGCAGATTTGCAGGCACATCATATTCGCGCCAGAAGTTTTGAGCGGAGCAGGCAAACACAGCCTTGCCGTGCGTGCCATTGCTGCGCAATTCGGCCGAAAGGCGCAGAATACGATCTATATCGTCGTGGGCGCACTCCTTTCTGCCCTGGTTCTCCAGACCGCGCAGAGCTTCGCGCGCCAGGTCTTTAATCAAAATCACGTCCTCTTTATGGGCCTTATTGCGGGGCGTGGAAGGCTGAAAATAAAAACTGACGGCGCAGGATTTTTCATCTTGAAATTCGGCTAGTTCGCGGATTTGTTCGCGGGTAATACTCATGGATAATTCCCCCAAAAGTCGGAATTGATTTATGCGGTGCCGGTCGGCGCGAGCCGGGAAGTAAACTGTTTGGCCAAGCCTGGCGTCTTGCGCAAGTGGTCGCGCGCCGCCGAAACAAAGGCGAGCACTCTTTCGGCCGGAAGGCCGGTAATTGCCGCAATCTCATCCACGCTAAAGCCTTCGACCGCATGCAGAATAAAGGCCTCGCGCGGGCCCGAGCCCAAATCGCGCAGCGCTGACGCGATCAGGCGCAGCAATTCGTCAGAGGCAAGAATCTGCTCCGGCGTTGCGATGCGTCCGTCGGCAATCACCGTCGCACCCGTCATCGACTCGTCCGGCTGGTGAAATTGCAGCTCCGGTTCATCGCTGGCTTTCACGTTGGGCCGGCGCGCGGAATCTTCGAGGGGCCTGGCGCTTCCATTGCTCTCTTCGGTTCGCGATAGTTCGTCCAAAGCTCGCAGGGCCAAACGGTACAGCCAGGGTTCGAGCGCCAGCCGTTCCGGCTTCTCCTGGCCGTCGCCCAGAGCGGAGGCGATGGTTTCATCAATCACTTCTTCTTTTGAAACGCTGTCCGGGGCAATCGATTCCTGCGCTTCGCGGAAGTAGATTTCACGTTCGACAAAGCGCTCGAGCCGCGCCAGATTGATGTTCACATAAGAGCGAATGTCGTCCGCCGAAATCGTTGCCGGAAACACGGCGGCCAAAGTTTGTTCGAACGGGACTTCACTCACCACCGCACTCGGACGCGCGCTGTCTCCGCGCTTGCCACGCTGCCACTTGTGTGACGCGCGCAGAATTTCCTTGTGCTTATTGACCTGCTGCAGCAGATCCTCAAACGCGCCTTTCACCGCAGCCGCAGCCGTTGGAGCCGAAGACTGCACCGCCATTTGTCCCGACGGCAAGCGCAGGTTCAGCGATACGCTGGTCCCCTCGCGCGCCGAAATCTCCTCCACGACTCCCTTCAAGTGGATCAGTTCGGGCCGAAAAACCTGCAGACGTTTTTGCAGTTTTTCGATCTGATGTTGAATGTCTTTCTCTACGGCGGGGATTTTATGAAGACGGTAACTGACGTGGACGTTCATAGCGCCTCGGCCTTACCAGCGAAGTGCGCAACCAAGTGCTTTCTTAGGGCGATTGTACACCCGGAGAAAAAATGAAAACGCAGAATTGTGCTACTAAAAATTAAGATGTTCGCATTCGGGATTTCGTTGCAGCTTAAAGAATTTTTAGAAACTGCGATTCAAAGACTGGATTTGCAGTTTTGGTTTGCAGACCTCCGCAGAGGCACGTTATGATCCCGGACCATGACTTGGTTCAGACTCCCACTGCTGGCTTTGCTCACCGCCGTTGCCTGCGCGCAAGCTCCCTCTTCAAAAGAAGTTGGTACCGTCTATCCTGACGCTCACGCGCTCTACCTCGACCTGCATCAGACCCCAGAGCTTTCAGCGCACGAAACCGAGACCGCGGCGAAGCTGGCCGCGCGCTGGCGTAGCGCCGGATATGAAGTGACCGAACACGTCGGCGGCACAGGAGTAGTCGCCATGCTCAAAAATGGGCCCGGCCCGACCATCATGCTGCGCACGGAATTGGACGCGCTTCCCGTGGAAGAAAAGACCGGCCTGCCCTACGCGAGCAAAGTACACGCAAAAGACGATGCCGGACGCGAGGTTCCGGTGATGCACGCCTGTGGACACGATCTGCACATGGCGGCAATTCTGGGCACCGCCGAAATCATGGCACGCAGCAAGAATACCTGGCGCGGAACGCTCATGCTGATTGGTCAGCCCGCGGAGGAGACCATCGGCGGCGCGGAGGGAATGTTGCACGACGGATTGTTCACGCGTTTCGCCAAGCCAGATGTAGCGGTGGCTTTGCACGTAGGCAACGAACTGCCGGCGGGAATGGTCTCGATCACTCCGGGCGTTTACAACACGAATTCGGATTCCGTGCGCATTACGATTTACGGCAAAGGCGGGCATGGCTCCGCTCCGCACACGGCCATCGATCCCATTGTGATTGCGGCGCGGACGATTCTTGCGCTGCAGACCATTGTGTCCCGGGAAGTCAAACCCGGCGAAATGGCCGTGGTGACCGTCGGCTACATCCAGGCGGGGACAAAGAACAACATTATCCCGGACCATGCGGAAATGGGATTAACCGTGCGGACTTTCAAGCAGGACGTTCGCAAGCAGATTCTCGCCGCCATCACCCGTATCGCCAAGGCAGAGGCCGTCGCAGCCGGCGCGCCGAAAGAACCTTTAGTGGAACGCTACGAGGGAACCGATCTCGTCTACAACAATCCTGCGCTGGCCGAGCGGCTCAGGGCGCCTCTGGAAGCCGCGCTGGGAAAAGATAAAGTTGTAACGGGAGCACCCATCACGCCCTCCGAAGATTTCTCCTACTTCATCGAGCAGGGCGTTCCCGGTTTCTATTTCAGCCTGGGCGGAGCCGATCCCGAAAAGTTCGCGGAGGCGAAAGCATCCGGGACATCCCTGCCCTCGAACCATTCCCCGTTGTTCGCGCCGGACGTTGATCCCGCGCTGCACGCCGGAATTACCGCCGAAGTAGCTGTATTGAGGAATCTGTTGAATTCGTCGCCGGAGGAGTTGCGCGCACTAACTGCAGAGCAACACCATTAGAACTTCTACACTGCGACCGTGACCGAGGTCTCCGTCCGCGTCACTGGCCGATATAGCGTGTCGCGCTCGATCGGCTCGCGCCCGGCGGCGCGGATCAGCCGCTCCAATTCTTCGCGACGCATGCCTTGGGGCGTGGTCGCGCCCGCATCGTGGTAAATCTTCTCTTCGATCACCGTCCCGTCCATGTCGTCGGCGCCGAAGCGCAGTGAAATCTGCGCGATCTTCGCGGTCATCATCTGCCAGTACGATTTGATATGGGGGAAATTGTCGAGCACCAGCCGGCTCACCGCGATCTGCTTGATGTCCAGCATGCCAGTGGTCTTCGGTAAATGCTGCAACGGCGTGTTATCGGGATGGAAGGCCAACGGAATAAATGTCTGAAAGCCGCCTGTCTCATCCTGCAGCGCCCGCAGCTTCAGCAGGTGGTCGACGCGGTCTTCGTCATTTTCGACGTGCCCGTAGAGCATGGTCGCATTCGACTTGAGCCCGATCTGGTGCGCCAGTTTGGCGGTTTCGAGCCATTGGCTGCCATCAATTTTGTGATCGCAAATGATGTGCCGCACGCGGTCGGCAAAAATCTCTGCCCCGCCGCCGGGCAGCGAGTCCACCCCGGATGCTTTCAGTTGTTCGAGCGTCTCGCGAATCGAGAGCTTCGCTCGCTTCGATAAATACGCCACCTCGACCATGGTGAACGCTTTGAGATGCACCTGCGGAAAGCGCTGCTTCAGGCCAGAACACAAATCGAGAAAGTATTGAAACGGCAGGTCGGGATGCAATCCGCCCACGATGTGAAATTCCGTGACCGCCTCTGAGTATCCGGAAGCCGCAGTTTCAAATGCCTCTTCGAGCGCCATGGTGTAGGCGCCGGGCGAGTCCTTCTTTCGTCCAAAGGCGCACAATCGGCACGCCGCCACACACACATTCGTTGGATTGATGTGCCGGTTCACGTTGAAGTATGTCTTGTCGCCATGCATGCGCTCGCGCACCGAGTTGGCCATCCAACCCAGTGCGAGAATGTCCCCAGTGCGATACAGAGCGAGGGCATCGTCAACATCCAACCGATCGCCGACAAGAACTTTCTCATGAATCGGCGCGAGACGCGGGTCGTCAGTCTGGAATGGATGGATTAAGCCTGTGACAGACATCCCTTTGATGATATCGCAGGACGGTGCCGAAGACCATGATTCGCCTGCAGGAGAGTTGATTCCGCGACTACCAGACTCCCTGGATCTGAGGATTTGCTGTCTACCAATAGTCCAAAAAGTGCATCTACACAATAGATGTACATTTCTGCGCGCCTTCCTCGCAAATTGCAAAACGAAGGAGACTGCCGATGAAAAACTTTTTTAGTGCTGCTTTCCTAACTGGGGCATTGCTCTCTGCGGCCTTGTTCGCTCAAAACGCGCCGTCCGCCCAGAACCCGAGCGCTCCGCCGTCACAGCCCGACGCGCAACCAGCCCCTAGCGCGTCCACACAGCCCGCTGCACCGCAATCTCAGCAAGCAACCGAATTGACTGCCGCGGCCACCGCGACGAATCAGCCCGCTGGGCAGCATCGAATTGCCCCAGGCAGCGTGATCCCGGTGCAGTTGACCAAGACCATTGACGCTAAGAAGGCTAAGCCCGGGGACGAAATAGTGGCCAAGGTCACCATGGATTTGAAAACGACCAGCGGCGAAGTAATGATTCCCAAGGACACGAAAGTGATGGGACGCGTGACTGAGGTGCAAGCCCGTAGCAAAGAACAGAAAGAGTCACAGGTCGGAATCGCGTTTGACCGCGCCGTACTGAAGGACGGAGAAATGCCTCTGCCAATGTCGATTCAGGCTGTGATCGCTCCTCCCAGTAACAATGCGAATAACGGCAGCGGAGTCGATCAGGCCACTCCCGCCAGCAGTGGCGCCACCGCGGCATCACCTATGGGCAGCGGGCATAGCCCAGCAGGTGCCGGGGCTACGCAATCCCAACCTCAATCACCCCCGACCGGTAGCACTGACGCTCAATCGCAAAGCGGACCGTCTCCGGCTATCAACGGGAACACGCAGGGTGTCGTGGGCATTTCGAATCTGAAGCTTCAACCGGCACAGAATGCGACCCAGGGATCGGTGTTGAGTTCGGAGAAAAACAACGTGAAGGTGGAAAGTGGCACGATGCTGCTTCTAAGGGTCAATCAATAACGCTGTCGTTTTCACCACGGAGGCACAGGGACACAGAGAAGAAAAAATCAAGGAAAATAATTTCTTCGTTCTGCTTTATGTGGAGCGGGCACTCTTGCCCGATGGTTTTTTGCCGCTGCAAGCTAGCGGGCAAGAGTGCCCGCTCCACACGAGCCCCGCACCAATTATTTCCGAAGCAGCAGATCTGCCGCGACAAACATAAAGAACACTACCGAGATGACGCCGTTCATGGTAAAGAATGCTGCGTTAAGTTTCGACAGGTCGTTCGGCCGCACTAAAGAATGTTCATAGAGCAGCAGCAAGATCACCGCGAGCACGCCACACGCCGCCAGCTTCCCCATCCCGAATACGATCAGCAGCGCAATCAGCAGGCCGACCATCACCACATGAAAGCCGCGCGCGATCCAAAGCGCGGCGCGAATTCCGACATATCGCGGGATGGAGTGCAGTCCGCTTTGGCGGTCGAAATCGAAATCCTGGCAGGCGTAAAGAACGTCGAAGCCGCCCACCCAAAAAGTCACGGCAGCGGTGAGCAGCAGGATGCGCGGATCGAGCGAGCCCCGCACGGCGATCCACGCCGCTGCAGGCGCAATGCCGAGCGCGAATCCCAGCACCAGATGCGACCAGCGCGTCACTCGCTTGGTGTAAGAGTAAAGCAGCAGCACGGCCAGCGCGACCGGAGAAAGCTCTAGTGCGAGCCGATTCAGTTGGCTCGCGGCCAGAATGAAGATGGCGCTGGAAACGACAACGAACGAAGCCACGAACCCCGGCGTGAGATGTCCGGCAGGCAAAGCGCGAGTGCTGGTGCGCGGGTTGGCGGCATCGATGGCAGCGTCGGCCCACCGGTTAAATGCCATCGCGGCGGAACGCGCGGCAATCATTGCCACTACGATCCACACCAATTGATGTGCCGTAGGCACTCCGCCCGCTGCCAGCATCGCCCCACACAGCGCAAACGGGAGCGCAAACACAGAGTGCTCCCACTTAATCATCTCCATCGTGACACGCAGGTTGTGCAGGACAGGCACGAGTAAATTGTAATCGAGGTCAAAAGTAGCCCACGTTAGAGTAGCGCCTCCGTCCCGGCGGCTGTCCGGCGGGCGTCTCGCCCGCCGTCTTGGGGATAAGGATCAGGCTTTAACTTCCATTTCGAAGGTCAACGCCAAGACCCAAGACCTAACCCCGATTTCCCGAAACCAGCGGAACAAACCGGCAGAGTTCGTGCAACGCAGTTCTCGGCCGGCCGTTTTCCATGCGAATCAACTGCAACTGCTGAGAATCAGCCGGGCCCACAGGGATAATCATTCTCCCACTCTCCGCTAACTGTTCGAGCAGCGCGGGCGGCACCTCGACGGCTGCCGCAGAAACAATGATCGCGTCGTAGGGCGACCCCTCCGCAAAGCCTCGGCTTCCGTCGCCAACCAGCACTCTCACACTGGTGTAGCCCAGTCGTAAGAGCAACCCTCGAGCCGCATCCGCCAGCGCGGGATGCCGCTCCACCGAGAAAACCTGCGCCACCAGTTCCGCGAGTAGCGCCGTCACATAGCCTGACCCGGTGCCAACCTCGAGCACTCGGTCCGTGGGTGAAAGCGCCACAGCTTCCAACATACGGGCAACCATGTAAGGCTGAGAGATCGTTTGCCCTTCGCCAATGGGCAAAGGATGATCTTCATAGGCCTGATCGCGATACCGTTCCGGCGCGAATTCGTGGCGCGGCACGCGTGACATGGCGTCAAGCACACGTTCGTCGCTAACGCCGCGTGCCTTCAGTTGCGAATCGACCATGCGCAGCCGCAAGTTCGAGAACGCGACGGTTTCTCCAGAGGAGTTCATGAGGAGTTCCGATATGCATCCCGTGAGAGGATTCTATTTCTTGCGCTGCCGAACGCGGATATCGAAGCTGACCACGCCGTTCTGATCGCGCGTGCCCACCACCGAAATACTTCGGTTGACGTAATATTCGCCCTGAATAATTTGCTGCGAACTCTGCGACACGTTTGTGCTGTACGTGAGTGAAATATTGTTGGCGAACTGCTGCTCGATGGTGACCTGCGGGCCTCGCGCCGTGGGATTGGTTTCGGTGGTCAGGCCCTGGGGATCGATTTTGATCCGGCTGACCCCGAACAGCTTTTGCACGCGGCTGCTCACAGTCGAGTTGATGGCCTGGTTGATGATCAGGTTGGTGGCCTCGTCCGTGAACACGCCCTGACCGGATTGCTGCTGCAACTGCTCCGACTCCTCGCTAGTGCGGCCTAGCGCCAGCAGCGCGATGATGTCCGACTTGGGCAAAGGCGGCTCCGAACGGTAGTTGACCGCCAACCGCTCCGGCGTCCCGGTTACCGTAACGTCAAGATCGTAGTTGCGTACGTGAGTCGTGGCCTCCAGGTTGAGCTGCGGTTCAATGGCCACGGGATTCGCAAATGTAATATCACCGCGCTCCAGCCGGAACTTAATGCCGTTGAAAGTGGCGTCTCCCTCCAGAATGTCGGCCCGGCCCAGAACACTCGGACGCGCCACCGAACCACGCACCCGTAAATCCGCATCGCCGGATAGTCGCGCGACCGCCGTCTTCATCTGCAGTTCAGGCGCGGTATGCACCGCCACATCCAGTTTCACGTTGTAGAGCGGCGAATTGGCCGGCGTAATCGCCGCCGACTGCCGGCTTCGCTCCAGGTACGAACCGAAGTCAAAACCGGGCGTCACCGCCAGCTTCGTGACCATGACGTCCCCGGAAACCAAAGAAGTGGAGCGGTTCCCCACCCAGTGCAACTCCGCGGTCGCCGTCGAGCTGACCCCCGGCGGATAGCGCAGCCGTACGTCCTTGCCTATGGCCGTAAGGTTGAAATTGAGTTGACGGTTGTAATTGGTAGCGTCGCCTTTCAAGTCCAGCGTTCCGCCGCCCGTTCGAGCTGTGAGCTGATCGACGTGAATACGCTCCCGCGTGAACGACAGTGAGCCATTCATCTCGCTCAGGCCGCTGGGCAGCCCGGCATAATTGGCTGCACCGTTTTTGACCTCGATGCTGCCTTGCGGCAGCGGGCCGCTCAGCGTGCCTCCGAGCGTCATATGGATCGTCGTCAGACCCGAAGCGGTGAGATCAGGAACCATGCTGCCGAGAAATTTCAAATCGATTTGTCCGTCGGCCGAGAGATCGAGTTCCTGCCCCCCTGCAAAATGAATCGAGCCATGTCCAACCACGTCCGTGCCCTCTCCCACCAGGTGCCCGGGTTCGATGTGAATGGTTTGATCCGCATAGGTGAAAGGCAGGGGACCCTGATTGTGAAGTTTGGCATACTCCACATCAATGGCAACGTCGGTGGCGCTGCCGTCGAGCGTCCACCTGCGAGCATGGAACAGAGGCCCGCGCATGGTCACCGCACCGCCAAACGCGGAGTGCCCCGTAAGTTGCTGGCCCAAATAGGCGCGCCACAGTGCGTCAAGATCCACATGATCCAATTGCGCGGTAATGTTCGCGGGATAATCTCCATGCATTCCAACGGTTCCCCCAAGGCTAAGGGTGCCCTGGGCAAATTCGGAATGTCCGCTCACTACCAGTTCATCGTTTTTCGTCGTAACCTCAACGTCCAATCCACCCGTGAGTTCGTGATCAAACGTGAGGTCGCTGAAGTGAACCGAGGCGTTGATCACCGGCGCTGGCAGCGTTCCCGACGCCTTCAACGTAAAGTCGGCGCGGCCCTCCATGGGCAAGGGATCCAGATGGATCTGGCGAATGCGCGATACGTCGAAATTTTTCCCAATCAGGTCAAGCCGGAAGCTGCGCGTTGCCGGCGTATAAGCGGCGCTACCGGAAACCGACGCGTCCTCGTGGGTGAGTTGAATATTGTTGAGCGCAGTTTCGCTGCCCTCGATCCGAAGATCTGCGTCGAACTTTTCGATGGCTTCGCCATAGGCCGCGGCATTCACCGCGTGAATGTGTCCCTGCGCCCGGGGATGCGCCCGCGTGCCGGCAACCTGGACGGAGACGTCCGCAGTCCCCGACACGGGATAATCGAACCCGGCAAGAACCGCCGTCGAGGCCACGTCCACGTTGTGCAAATTCACCCGCGCCGTATAGGGACTGTTCTCGCTGAATTGCCCATCCTGCAGAACCGCGCTGACCTCAAAATCCGCGCTCGTGTCCCCGCGCCGCAACGAGCCTCCGCGCAGCGCAAGCTCCTGCGAAGAGAGTTGAATACTGGCCGCAAGGGAGTCCCAGTGCACCTGTTGCGCCGGTGTGCGGGACGTCGCCGGCATGGTGAATAGGAAGTCTTCCGCAACCAGCGTGCCTGCCACCGTCGGCTCCGACAACGTGCCTTCGGCAACGCCATTAAACGTCGCATGGCCGTTTACCCGAAATGGCAGGTGTGGCGGGGCCGCCCAGTGCAGTCACCAGCGGCCGCCACTCTTCCAGGTTGGAGGTCGAGACAGACATGTGCAGCGTCGAGGTCGCCGCTAGAATCCCTGAAGCCTGAATCTTCGACGCCGGCGTCGACAAGTTGAACTCACCAAGTTCCAGTGAGTCGCTCCCCGCGCGATATTTACCCTTGCTATGGGCCGTCACCGGCAGTTCGCGAGCAGCGGGATGCGGGGGCGGATTCACATCCACTACAAATGCGATCTCAGCATCTTTAGCCGATCCCCTCCAGAACGCGTCCACCGTGCCGGCACCCAGTCCTGCGGGATGAAACCGGTGCAGAGGATGCGCAGGCACATCCAGAGCCGCCGCCATCTCTCCCACCGAAACATCTCGCAAACGAAGATGCACCGTGCCGTTTTGTACGCCCGGCACCTTGGTTTTCTCGCCTTTCCTGGCCGGTGGCCGAGCCGCACTCATTACCGCAATATCTTCCCTGCTCTTCTTCGCTCTGCCCGGCGGCAACGGCACGCTGTGCAGCCAGTTGTCGATCTGGGCGTCGCCAGTGAAATATCCGCCTAACAATTTTCCCTGCAGCTTCCATAGCTTGATCTGCTCATCCGTCACCGCGTAATCCGAGGTCGCACTCGCTCTCTTGAATGCAATCTGATTGTTTTGCCAGCCGAGTTCGCGCAACGCCAGAGTACCCGAGCTGGCGAATTCATTCAGCGACCAGTGACCGCTGCCCTTGAACTCGGCGCTACCTTCTCGCAGGTCATGCCGGCGAACAATCGCCGCCGCCTCCGCGAGATCGATGCGGGCATAATAATTTCCGTCCAGATGCGGATTGCGGAAGTCGCTGACCCGTCCGGTCATCTCCAGAGATGACCGCCCCGAATTCCAGCGCAACGATTTGATGTCGGCAAAGTTGGGCGCCAGGCTGAAATCGACGGTCGTCATCCATGCGAATGGGCGGAAATCCTCGACCGCAGTATCGACCTTGCCGACCGTGAGATGGCCTTCATAGCGGACGTGCAGGAACGAGTAATTCATCTGCAAGCCGGTATCATGAACCGCAAAATTCAGGGGGATCTTCCGGTCCGCCCAGAGCATTTCGCCGTTGCGCACGGACAACTGATCAATGGACAGCGCGAACAGTTGCTCGATTGGAAGGTTTGTCGAAGTTATCTCGCGCACCCGCAGGGCGGGAACATTCGTGACGCCATCAGGCCCAATGACAACGTGTATGACAGGATGTTCGAGAATCACCGAGTGGAAGCCGAACTCGGTGCGCAAGAATGAAATGACTTTCAAATGCGCAATCAGGCTGTCCGCATGCGCCAGCGGAACGTCGGTAGAAGATTCCTTCCCATGAACGGTAATATTCCGCACTTCGACCTGCATGTGGAAGGGGACAACGTGGAAGCTGCCAATCTCCGCGCGCCCGCCAGTGAGCCGCTCGATTTCGGCGACCACGCGTTTGCGCACGTAAGCCTGAAACGAATCGGTTGTGGAGTACCAGATCGCAGCCAGCAAGGCGATCATACCGACAGCAATTACAAGAAGCAGAAATTTCCACCAGCGCGGAGGTCTGCCGGCGGGCGGCATCACCGCGTCTGCACTCCATCCCCAGCCCCACTCGCGCCCGGCACGCTCACTTTGCTTTCCGAACGCAAGGATTGCAGCCAGGAAATCAGCAGCTCGTTGACCTTTTCCTGCGTGAGCAACTCGCGAATCTTGGCTGCAACATCGGCCGAGGGAATCTCCAGCGCAACCGATGGTTTCAACTGCGGAACGAATTTCTCCCGGTAATAGGCTTCGATGGTTTTGGAATCGATCTGCACCGCAGGACGAAGGTGAGCATCCACCAGCCGCATCAGATCGATCTGCTGCTGCACATGCGCCAGCAGATCTTTTTCCGACAATCCGAACCGGCTCAGCACTAACTTCCATCCATCGTCGGTTGCGGCCTCCGGATAGTACTTTCGAGCCGCGCTCACGCGGGCGGCCGCTTCAGACTGCGAGGCGTGTTCGAAAGACGCCGACTTCATCTGCTCCCCCAGCAGTTCCTGATCAATCAGGCGATCCAGGACCGCGCGACGATCGTCGTCAGTGAATTGATTGAGCGGGCGCCCATTGAGCAAGGCCTCATAGCACATCGCCTCGTCCCAATCGCTCTGAAGAATAATGTGTCCATTCACTGTGGCAACAATGCGGTCGATCACCTGTCCAGCCCCCGCCACAGGCAGGACGAGAGCACCCATCAATAAAGCGAGCGCCACCGCTACGACCGTCTTCTTTGTGCAAACTCTTTCCATCAGAATGGCTGGCCTATGCTGAAAAATACGTTGAAGTGCCGTAGTCGCTGGGTTTCGAAAGTTATCGGTTGTTGCGACGAATCAAACAGGAGCCCTTGAAAATATCGGGTCGGATTCAGATTGTATCCGAAGTCAAAACGCAAAGGCCCAATGGGCGTTTTATAACGCAATCCCATTCCGACGGCTTGCGATGTGTAATCATATCCGGAGTTGTTGAACTGGGTATAACACCCGAGGTTCCGTGTACCATCGGGCAGTAGACACGGGGCTGGATTGGGCTGGTGCCAGCGCAACAGGCCCTTCAACATGTCGTGTGGCGCGGTGAACACATTTCCCATATCGTGAAAAAGGGCAAAGCCAAATCCTTCCCCTAAATAAGGGAGCGTAGTTTGCGGAAAGCGCAGCTCCAGATTGTTGACGAACAGCGCCGTACCCCCAACAGGAAAACCTGACGATGGATCGCGGGGTCCCGCTTGATTTAACCCGAATCCCCGATGCGAGTTGCCGCCCCCTGCAAAGAATTGTTCCGGCAGTGGTATCAATGAAATCCCCCCGCATACCGACTCGTGCGTATTGGGATTGGTGGGACAAGCTCCCGGTGGAACGACTCTCGTACCTCCGAAGGGCTGTTGCAGGCCAATGCTCGTCGAACGGGCAAACACAAATTGCCGTCCAGACCTACCCTTTCCGCCAAATGCATAATAGGTTGAGTTCTGCCCCAAGGCGCGACCGAAATCGCTTTCCGATCCGAAGTGCGTCGAAGAGGCAAAGCCATCCAGCGTAAAGTAGGCCCCCTTGGTGCTTTCCAGTGGGTTGTCCCGCTTGTCGTGAATAAAGGTGAAGCCTGGGCCCCCCACTCGCGCCGGAAGAGACAACAGCGCGATTTCGCTGAAGTTGTTCGCAAAATGGCCGGCCTTCACCAGGCGAAAATCGTACCGGTAGGTTATCGCGTTGGGACCCTGCCGGGTCCCCGGCTCGGCGCCGGAGTTTCCAAATTGCTGCCGCAGATCAATCTTTCCCTCAAGCCTCTGCGAAGTGAACGTGGCCACATCCAGACTGTTGTCGTAAAAGGCGGTGTAGATGAGCTTGAACTTATCGTTGTCGAATAGCTTCGGGATGGCATAACTGACCAGTCCCCGCTGTTGCAGGCGTCCCACATGCGACTGGAACGTCAACGTCTGGTTGCGTCCGCCAACGTTGAGCCGGGTCACGTCGAATTCGACTCTGGGGCTTACCCCTGTAGTCCCTTGTGGGGCGGCCGTTCCCGCGGGCTGACCCGTCTCGAACTCCAATCCAATTCCATAAGTGAAGGTATAGCGCTTGGCCTCCTGCACCTGCACCAGCACATTTTTCTGTGGATCGGTTCCCTCCGGGTTCTGAACCGCGGTGTCTACCTGGCTGAAAATGCTCAGATCGTAAAGCCGGGTCTGCGTGTTGAGAAGATCCTGCTGACTGAGCGCTTCTCCTTCGTGCACTTTCAACTCCCGGTTCACCACGTAATCGCGCGTATGTTCGGTTCCGGCTACCAGCACGCGATTCACCGTAAAGCGCTCCCCTTCCTGAATGGTGTACGTTACATCTTCGTAATTGGGCTGATGATCCGCAGGCTTGCTGCTGATCTCCAGTGCGGCATTGGGAAATCCGTGGTCGAAATAAAAATTCAGGATTCTCTCCCGATCGTTCGCCAGATCCTGCTCGGAATAAGGCTGCCCGGGCCGCGTACTCAGTTCGGGAAGTTCATTGAAGGCGATCTTCTGTGCTCCAAGCACATGCAGTTCTCCTACGCGGGTTCGAACTCCTTCTTCAATGTGGATGTGAACCGCCAGCTTATTTTCTGATCCTTGATAGTTGTCGTCGACTTTCGTTTGAATCTGCACCTGGCGAAATCCGCTGGCGCGATACAGCCCTTCCAAGGTCGCAACGTCGCTCTTAAGCAGGGCTTCGCTATAGCGTCCATGACTCGCAAACCGGCTCGCCTGCTGAATCTGCAGATACGATCGCAGCTTCGCAGTGTCCAGAAAATTCTTGTTGCCCGTGATGTCCAGCAGAAACAGCTTATGCAAGGGTCCGGGATCGATCTGATAGATCACGCGCAGCGTCTTCGGATCACTTTCTTTCAAAATATTTACCTTGGCATCGAAGTGGCCCCGCGTTTGCAAATAGTCGATCAAGTTCCGCTTTCCTTCGTTGAGCAAATCATCGTCTACTGCGTTCTCTTCGTAGACTGGGATTTCCCTTCGTAATACGCCGTGGCTGATGTGAAAGCCGCGCGCGTAGATCACTACTACCGGCCCCGGATCGAGCTGGAATGTGAAGTCAACCCGATTGTTCTCGGGATGGTAGAGCTGCTGGGCAATCGAAACCTGCGCCAGCGCGCGATTTTGCTTCTGAAACTTCTTGCGCAGCCGCTGGAGCGAACCCCTCACCCGCTCGGCCGTGAGCCGGTCTCCGCGATTCACATGCGCGATGTCCTGCACTTCTAAAGGCGACATGCCGGACGTGCCCGTGACTTTCACCTCGCCCACACGCGCCTGCTCCCCCCGGCTGACATGAAAGGTTATTTCCATTTGCTGGGTGGCTGCGTTCGAAACGCTGTCTTCGGTAACTCGTGCCCGGTAGTAACCGTTCTCCTGCATGAGTTGCCGAATGTTCTCCAGCGCGCGCTGCAACCTCTCCTGGGTATAAAGCTCGCCCAATTCCAGCTTCGAGGCATTGACGATCTGGTTCGAGGTGGGATGCGCGGGAGCTCCCTCTACCTGCACCGCCCCCACAAAAAAATTTGCCGAAGTCGTGAAGATGAGCGCAACGCCCTGGCCCGCCGGCGAAACTTCCGCCTGGATGTCGGCGAAACGCCCGGTCGCATACAGCGCGCGAATGCTGTCGCGGACGCGTCCTCGATCCAGCGGCTCGCCCACTTTCTGCGCCAGCAACTGCAGAATGTGTTCGCGATCGCTATCCGCAACCCCTGGAATCTCGATCGATTCGACAAGCTTCCCTTCGAACCCGGAAATTCCAGCCGGGGATGGCAGTTGCTGGTCCTGCTGACCCGTAGGCTCCGACTGCGTCGACGCCGAGCTTGGCTGGGCTGGGGTCGGCTGGGTCGAGTTCTGCGGCGCTGCGCTGGGCAAGGCCGCCGCACTCGATTGCGTTGCACTCAATGGAGAAGAACCTCCCGATGTATATCCTTGCGATGCCGGAGAGCCCCCCACCTGCCCCCAAGCCGCCGATGCCACGACCGCAGACCACAGCAGGATCATCGCAGTCAGAGGTGGCGCGTGCCGTTTCAGCAAACAGTGTCCTTGCCAGGCGCTATTTAGATTCGATGGGATGCGCCCCAAGGCCCTTTTTCGAAGGGTTAGGGCCCGGGCTTTCCCGAAAAGCCCGGCAATCATCCACCGGCCAGCCAGCCACTTATAATAAAGGTTTTAACGCCCGACATTGGTGACCTCTTTGGCACAACAGTCACAACCTGAGCAAATTTCGCGGCGCAATTCCGCCCCGGACAAAACTGACTGGGACAAACGTTATTCGGACGAACGTTATTCCCGCCAGATCCTCTTCCGTGGCATCGGCGCCGAAGGCCAGCGAAAACTCGCAGCCGCCCGGGTGGCGATCGTGGGATGCGGCGCCACCGGCTCTGCCCTGGCCGGACTACTCGCGCGTGCCGGTATCGGTACTCTGCGCATCATTGATCGCGACTACGTTGAGCCCAGCAACCTGCAACGCCAATCGCTGTTCGACGAACAGGATGCGTCCGATTCCCTTCCCAAAGCCATTGCCGCCGTCCGCAAAGTCGCGGCCTTCAATTCCCAGATCGCGCTTGAGCCGAAAGTTGAAGATCTCATCCCGGCAAACATAGAAGCTTTGCTCGAAGGCATGGAACTCGTGCTCGACGGAACCGACAATTTCGAAACGCGTTATCTGATCAACGACTACGCTGTAGAACATTCGCTTCCGTGGATTTATTCCGCCGCCGTCGGAAGCTACGCCGTCACCCTGAACATCCTGCCCGGTCAAACCGCCTGTCTGTCCTGCCTTTTCCCAGACTCGCCGCACGGGATGGTTGAAACCTGCGAAACCTCCGGCATCCTGAATTCGGCGGTCAACCTCGTAGCGTCAATCGCCGCAACCGAGGCGCTCAAAATTCTCATCGGCGGCCCGAACCATCCCGGTCTCCGGCGCTCCCTCCTTTCCTTCGACGTTTGGACCAACGAGCACGCCGAAATCTCCGCTGCAAAGCCCCGGCCCGGTTGCCGGGCCTGCGGTGAGCGCGATTTCATTTATCTCGCCGGCGAAGCTCGTCCTCACATCACGCTGTGCGGCAGAAATTCCGTGCAGATCCATGAGCGTCAGCGCCCCATCGATTTCGCCGAGATGGACCGCCGCCTCCAGCCCCACGGCGCCGTCCGCCACAACGACTTCGTCCTGAAATTCTGGCGCGACCCCTACGAGCTGACGCTATTTCCAGACGGCCGCGCCATCATCAAAGGCACCACCGACACAGCCGTTGCGCGCAGTCTCTACGCGCGCTACGTAGGAAGCTAGACGCTCGCTCCAAACTCCTAAACGTTTTGGGAAGGGCACGGCTTCAGCCGTTGCCGCTACCAGCCGCGAATGACGCGGGCTTTAGCCCCTGAGGCATTCCCGATTGAGATGACGTCGTAATCGTCGATCCACTTCCTCCAACTTAATTGACGGTTAACATCAGCACGCTGCTGTTCCCTCCGCTGGTGCAGCCCAAGTCTCCGGTGTTGCCACTCGGAGTCTGCACCATCACCTTTACTTTTCCCGCGCCGGTTATCACATCGGGCGTGAGCTTCACTGTCATTTGCTGATTGCTGACTACAGTCGCGCTGAGAGGCGTCGTATTAATAAGCACCTCCGATGCCGAAACAAAGTTACTGCCAGTTACGGTGAGCGTAACCCCCTGCTGCACCTCGGCAAATGTCACCGTGCTGGGCGAGAGAGAGCCAATGAGCGGCGCGGGCCTCGAACTGGCGCACAAAGGGTTCAGAGCGTTGTTGCAACCCAGGGCAGAAAAAGCGAGAACCAGCAGACAGGCAAAGGACAGACCACAAATGCGGAAACGCATGGGAGACACTCCTTTGGATGGTGTTCCCCGTCCGGACGTTTGAGCACCAACATCCCGGTCCAGGGTCAAACGCATTGTCTCGGCAGCGTGCAGCCCAAGTACCAATGCAAATTGACCCTTTGGCTTTTTTCTAATTGCATTGTTTTTAGCGATTTAGATAAACACAAAACCAGTTTACGGGATGTGCCACTTGCCCCTCCGGTGGCCGAGTTCCACCAAGGTGGTGGTTTTCGGCCAAGCACGCCGAGGCTGAGCGTTGACGTTGGAGGCGTCATCCCGAAACCCGGCGCACTACAGCCGGGTGAGAGATCTCCCGTGGCACTCAAGATGGCACGAGCCAGATCAGGACGTCGCTCAAGGGAGATTCTTCGCTCCGCCTGAAAGCGGCTCCCCTCAGAATGACGCCCGAAGCGCGGGTCAGGAATAAATGCCAGATCCCGTCAACTTCGCTGAGAGTAGCTACAGGCTAGCAGCGAGACGCTAGCTGCTAGAAGCTGCCTTCTGCTACTCTTCTCTGCTCACGAATCGAAGTCCAATCTGCCCGGAAAGAACAAGGAACAAGGAACAAAGAGCGCTGATGCACGAAACCCTCCGTCCCGAGCCAAGCCGCCTCTATCGCTGGATGGTGCTGGTCTTTCTCAGCCTGGCGATGTTCGGCAGTTACTACGCCTACGACGCACTCAGCCCTCTGGCCGATGTACTCAAGCAACAACTGGGATTTTCAGACGAGAACATCGGCCTGCTCCAGGCGATCTACAGCTTCCCAAACATCTTCACCGTCGTGATCGGCGGCTTCATCATCGACCGCTTCGGTCTGCGAAAATCGCTGATGCTGTTCGGCGTACTTTGCTTCATCGGCCCCGCTATCACAGCCACCTCCGGCCACCTATCTGTAATGGCCGCGGGACGCCTCATCTTCGGCATGGGAGCGGAATCCCTGAATGTCGCGGTCACCGCCGCGCTTGCACGCTGGTTTAAGGGCAAAGAACTCAGCTTCGCCTTCGGCATCAATCTCACCATCTGCCGCCTGGGTTCCTTCGCTGCGTTGAACTCGCCATCCTGGGCCCGTGCCGCGTATGCCAACTGGCGCTGGCCATTCCTGATCGCGCTGGCTTTCTCCGCATTTTGCGTAATAGGCGCAATCATCTACTGGGTGATGGAAGTGCAGGCAGAAAAAAACTTTCACCTCGGCGAAGCCTCTACCGACCAAGTCGTTTTCGCCGATCTTTTCAAGTTTGGCGTCAGCTACTGGTATATCGTTGCGCTCTGCGTCACTTTCTACTCGGCCATCTTTCCCTTCCAGACGTTCGCAGTGAAATTTTTCATCGAAGCCCACGGCACCTCGCGCGAGTTCGGCGGATTCCTCTCCAGCATGCTGACACTCTTCGCCATGATCGCCACTCCCCTTTTCGGTCTTTGGGTCGACCGCATCGGGAAGCGCGCTCTGTTGATGATGTTCGGTTCCCTGCTGTTGATCCCTGTCTATCTGATGATGGCTTACACTCACGTAAATCTGTATATCCCCATGGCGCTCATGGGGGTAGCGTTCTCATTGATTCCGGCCGTGATGTGGCCCTCGGTCGCCTACATCGTGGACCAATCCAAACTCGGCACAGCTTACGGGCTGATGACCATGATTCAGAACATCGGCCTGTTCGGGTTCAATCTGCTAGTCGGCTGGGCCAACGACTTTAGCCATGCCGGTCCCGACCACCCAAGCGGCTACAACCTGGGCATGTGGATTTTCTCGATCCTGGGATTCCTGGGATTGACCTTCGCGTTCCTGCTCCGGCAACGTGAACGAGGCCCGCACGGACACGGATTGGAGACGATTACCACCAGCCTCAAATAAATTTTCGGTGCGCTAACTTACCAATTTCCGAAGATCGCGACTCTAAATTTGGAATCGGGTTTATTCTCGCTACAAGCACAGTCGTTCAACTCTGAGCAAGCAAAGGATTTCCATAGGCACAGCGCTAGAAACCAGAATCCCAAGTTCCGTAGAACTACTCTGATATTCTGAATACAGCTATTACCTTAGTTCGACCGCAAAGAGTCCGCAAGCCATACAACAGAAAGATAGTTAGCCGCATCTCATGGGGTGCGGCCGGAAAAGGCGACTTGACCGACCCAGGACAGCGACAGAGCCAGCCTCAAGGCAACGACTCGAACGAAGCCGAACTGATCGAAAAGGCCAAGCAAGGGGACGCTCAAGCGTTTCAGGCTCTTTACGATAAGCATAAGCGGCGGGTGTATTCGCTCTGTCTGCGCATGACGGCGAATACCGCCGAAGCTGAAGATCTGACACAGGAAGCGTTCCTGCAGCTCTATCGTAAGATTGGGACGTTTCGCGGCGAGTCGGCATTTTCGACCTGGCTGCATCGCCTGTCAGTGAACGTGGTGCTCATGCACCTGCGAAAAAAGAGCCTTCCGGTGGTTTCGTTAGAAGAAACTACGCAGGCGGGCGAAGAAGATACGCCGAAGAAAGATTTCGGGGCAGAAGATTTGGCGTTGGCCGGATCGATCGACCGGCTGCAGTTGCAGAAAGCAGTCGATGACCTCCCTCCCGGTTACCGCACGATTTTTGTACTTCACGACGTCGAAGGTTACGAACATAATGAGATCGCAACCATCGTCGGCTGCTCCATCGGTAACAGCAAGTCGCAACTGCACAAGGCGCGCATGAAGCTGCGCGACCTGCTGAAAATGAAGCGGGTAGATAAAGCTTCCTAGAGCGCGGGACGAGTTTCAGGTTTGAAGCAGTTACGAGTTTTAGCGATCGAGTTTTAGTAGTACAGTTTGGACGATTTATGTGAGCCGGCAATGAAAAAGACCGGACACGGCAAGCACTTGGCTGCGGCGCAGCGCCGCCAGCTAATTGGACGTAAGAAATACTGGTTCGACAGAGGCTCGGGGAGAGCAGTATGAATTGCGTTGAGTTGCAAGCCAGTCTGGTGGAGATCGAAGATGGCCGGAGCGCCGCACAGCGGGATCATTTGAAGACTTGCTCGGAGTGTTCAGCTCTGCTTACCGAGTTGATCCTCATATCGTCCGCCGCAGTCGAACTGCGCGCGGCCGACGACCCTGCGCCCCACATTTGGAAATCTATCGAAAGCAAGTTGCGCGAAGAAGGAGTGATTCGTCCCCAGCGCGCCAACCGCTCCCTGGTGCCTGCGCTCGGCAGCCATTGGGGTTGGGTGCGATGGATGGCTCCCGCCGCCGCTGCCTTGCTGATCACGCTAGGCTTGTACATCCGCCAGCATTCGATAGTCCATCAGCTGGCGCGCGACACCGCGGCTGTCGCTACTTCCGACCTAGCCGGCCTGAATGACGACGACTTGCTCGTGGAGGTAGGCCAACAGTCGCCTGCGATAAAGGCCCAGTACGCGGACAATCTTCGCCGCGTCAATCAATATATTCAGGATGCAAAAAGCGTAGTCGCCGCCAATCCCAACGACGAGGAGGCGCGCCACTCGCTGATGGAGGCGTATCAGCAAAAGGCCATGCTTTTTGAGTTCGCCATGGATCGTTCTTTGCCATAATGTAAGCATTTCTCGCCGCCAGTCTTGCGCTGGGGCGGACCGACAGGGGCATTCGGGGGAGTCTTAATGAGTGGGCAAGTCTTCATCAACGCTCGCGCAAGCAACGTTCGAATCATAAACACTCGAGCCATAAAAGCCCGATTCATCGACGGTCGCTCCATCCAACTTGTCGCCATCGTTGCGTTGCTGGCCGGGACGCTGCTGGCCGAGACCCGCAAGGAATTTCGCGTCAATGTAGGCCCCAGGGCCGGAGTCTCCGTCAACAACCCGTACGGCTCGATCTCCGTTAAGCCATCCACCGGAAACATCGTCGTCATCAACGCCTTGCTTTATTCCGATAAAGTCGAAGTCGACAAGAACCTGGTCGGCAACCGGGTCGAGATCCAATCTCACCTTCTTCCGGGCGCGGACGCGCAATCCGGACGCGTGGACTACGAAATCCTCGTGCCTGCCGACGCCAGCATTACGTTGCATTCCAGCACTGGCCCTCTGCGTGCCGAAAGGCTTCATGGGGATGTAACCCTGGAGGGCGCCGCCGCCACGGTCGAGATCCGCGACATTACCGGCGCTCACGTGCACGTGAAAACCCTGAATGGTCCCGTAACGCTGACCAATGTGCAGGACGGACACGTCGAAGTGGATTCCTTGAGCGGCGCCGTCACCCTCAACGGCGTCACCGGTCCTCTGGTGCAAGTGATCTCCACCAGTGGCAGCATCAGCTACATTGGTGACTTTGGCGACCGTGGCGAGTACCGCCTGACCAGCCACAGCGGCAATATCGAAGCGATGGTGCCGGACACAACTTCCGCCGATGTGAGTGCGCGTTCGGTGCGCGGGGAAGTGCACGACGATATTCCTCTCCAACCCAAAACCCACACCTGGTTCGTCATCAAAGAGGGAAGTGCCTTCTGGGGTACCATGGGTCGAGCCGCGGTCTCTTCGACCGTGGTCCTGCGCAGCTTCAGTGGTAAAATCCACCTCAGCAAACGATCAGCAAAATAGTTGAATGTAGAGACGTAGCTTGCAACGTCCCTCTATCCACGTGGGAGCCGGCAGCTCGCGGCTAACTTTTGACGAAGGCTTCTGGAAAAACGGTGAAGGCGATCGTCCGTACCCGGCCCAAACCCTTGCCGGTCGGGGTTGGAAGTCTTTCGACCAACGCTGTTTTCCTCGTTGGTTTCATGGGAGCCGGAAAGAGCAGTGTGGGCCGCGTCCTTGGGCAGCGGCTGAATTGGGTCTTTGAAGATCTCGACGACCGCATCGAGGCACGCGAAGGTCGTACCGTCGCCGAGATTTTCCGCGATTCCGGAGAATCCGAGTTTCGTCGCGCCGAGCACGCCGCTCTGCAACAGCTGCTCCGGGAACTGCGTGCCGGGGGCGCAAGAATCGTGGCCTTGGGCGGGGGCGCCTTTGTGCAGAAAGAAAACGCGGCGCTGCTGGAGACATCCGGCCTGCCAACGATCTTTCTGGATGCGCCGGTCGAAGAACTATGGCAGCGATGTTGCATCCAGGCCAGCGAGCTTGGGACAGAACGTCCCCTGCTGGGCAGCCTGGAGCAGTTTCGCAAGCTCTATGAGACTCGACGCCGCCACTATTCAAAAGCGTCCTTGCAGATTCAAACTGGAAACCGCGCCGTGGAAACGATCGTATCTGAAATTGCAGCAACGCTTGGCCTGAACAGAATCGCGGTGCGCACGGAGCAAGGAGAAGTCGAGTGAAGTTTGCAGCCCGAATGCACCTTACCGCAGCGCTGGCATTAGCTTCTGCCTTCGCAACCCTCCATGCTGCCCCCGCAGCCGACAAGAAAGACAAGGCAAAACCCGCCCCTCCCCAAATCGTCGACACTGGTTCCTTTGGCGTCTTCATCAAGGGCCGGCGCGTCGTTACCGAAACCTTTAAGATTGAGCAACAAGACGGCGCCAGCGTCGTCAAATCGCAACTCAAGGAAACATCCGGCGCCGAGGGTGCCAATCAGAAGTCGCAGCTCGATATGACCGCCAACGGCGAGTTGCTGCGCTACGAATGGAGTCAGTCCTCAGGCGGCTCCCTGAACGTGGCTCCCAGCAACGATTTTCTGATGGAGAGAACCACCGTGAGCGGCAACGGCAAGCCCGCCGAACAGTCCTTCCTCATGCCCAGCACGACCGTGATTCTCGACAATAATTTCTTTATACACCGCGAAATTCTTGCCTGGCGATATCTCGGTAGCGCTTGCAAGCCTGAGGCTGGGAACCTGAAATGCACGCAAGGCCCAACGCAGTTCGGCGCCCTCGTGCCCCAGGACCATACTTCCATGAGCGTTCGCATGGAACTGGTAGGCAAAGAAAAAATCAGTATCCGCGGCGCGGAGCGCGAACTGCTGCGCCTGAATTTCTCCGGAGAAGATTTTGAGTGGGCGCTTTGGCTGGACGATCACGACCAGTTCAAACTCATAAGAGTGGCGATTCCTGCCGATAGTACGGAAGTGGTCCGGGACTAAAGCTGTGCCTGCCCGGCGGCAGAATTGATATCGCCCTGGAAAACCTATTGCTGCTGACTGACGCACGTACGGCGCGGATCCTGGTCACGGTGCTGCTCTTCGCGCTGGCGCTGGGCTTTCTCTATGTGGCGCGCGCCACTCTGATCGCCTTTTTGTTCGCCATCTTCTTCGCCTACCTGATGAGCCCGCTGGTGAATCGGCTGGAGACTCTGTTGCGCAGCCGCGTAGCCGCCATTGCCGTCATCTACGCGCTATTGCTCGTTCTGGTAGTGGTGTTCTTCGTGGAAGTCGGCCCCAAGGTAACTCGGGAAGGCGCGAAGCTGGGGCAATCCCTCCCCACGCTCCTGACCCAACTCAGTTCGGGTCAAATCGCGCAGCAACTCGGCGCAGAACACGGCTGGAACAAGAAGTCGATCGACTTGGCGCAAGCGTTCCTGCTCAGCCGCAGCGCACAAATCACTCAACTGGCGCAGCGCATCGGCTTGCGCGTCGCGGACGTCGCCAAGCAAGCCTGGCTGTTTTTCGTGGTGCCGCTGCTTTCCATTTTCTTCCTGAAAGACGGCCGATCCTTTAGCGATTTCCTGCTCTCCACCGTCCAGTCCCGCCCGCAGCGGGAGTTTCTGGAAAACGTACTCAACGATCTCAACCAGATGCTCGCCCATTTCATCCGCGCCCAACTGACTTTGGCCGCGCTGACTCTGGTCATGTACTCCGCGGTCCTCGGCATCATGGGAGTTCCTTACGCGCTGGTTCTGGGCACCCTGGGCGGAGTGCTCGAATTCATTCCCGTGGTCGGCCCTCTCGCTGCCGGATTGGTCATTGTGGGCGTGGCGCTGCTGATGAGCTACCAACACTGGCTGATCCTGATCGTCTTTCTCGGGATCTGGCGACTGATCCAGGATTACGTCTCTTCCCCCCGCATCATGGGCGAGAGCATGGAACTCCATCCCCTGGCCGCCATCTTCGGCGTGATGGCTGGAGGCGAAGTCGCCGGCATCCTCGGCATCTATCTCTCCATTCCCGTGATGGCCGGCCTGCGCATCGTCTTCCGCCGCTGGCGACTCTACGCCGAAAAGAAAAAATTCGGGCCCTTGTCCGAATATCCCTTCCACGCCCAGGAAACCCATCACCCGTAGGCATACTTGCAGTCAAGAGCCCCTGTCATCCCGAGCGCAGCATGATCGAGAGCGAAGCGAAAGATCATGCGTAGTCGAGGGATCCCTACGCTCCGACACCCTTCCAGCGCGCCCTTGGCCCGCGCCTGTTATAGAATTCCAACTATCCTATGACCCGCAAAATTCCCATCGGCATCCTCGGCGCCACCGGCGTCGTCGGGCAACGCTTCATCCAGATGCTGGAGCACCATCCCTGGTTCGAAGTGGCCTGGCTGGCCGCTTCCGACCGTTCCGAAGGCAAGGTCTACGGCGAGGCCGCGCGCTGGCGTCTGAAGACGCCGATTCCGACCGCGGTCGCCGCCATGAAAGTTTCCCCGGCCACTCCCGAAGGCGCGCCGAAAATTATTTTCGCAGCCCTTGATGCTTCCATCGCCGCCGATCTGGAGCCCCGCTTCGCCGACGCCGGCTGCGCCGTGGTCTCAAACTCCAGCGCCCTGCGTATGCAGAAAGACGTCCCGCTCGTAATCCCCGAAGTCAACGCCGGACACATCAAGCTCATCGACATACAAGCCTGGCGCAAGAAATCAGGCGGCTATGTCGTGACCAATCCTAACTGCTCGGCCATTGGCCTCGTCCTCGCGCTCGCGCCGCTGCATCAGAAGTTTGGCCTCGAAACCGTGATGGCCGTCACCATGCAAGCCGTCAGTGGCGCGGGATATCCCGGAGTAGCTTCTCTCGATATTTTGGGCAATGTCATTCCCTTCATCCGTAACGAAGAAGAAAAAATGGAGGAGGAAACGAAGAAACTTCTCGGCCAGCTCAACGGCTCAAAAATAATTCCCGGCGCCTTCGCTATGAGCGCGCAATGCAATCGCGTGGCCGTTGAAGACGGCCACACCGAATCCGTTTCCATCCGCCTGAAGACGAAAGCGAAGCCCGAAGAAATCATCGCGGCATGGAACAGCTACAGCGCCGAGCCGCAGAAACTAAAATTACCTAGCGCGCCCGAGAAACCGGTGGTGTACCTCGAAGCCGCCGATCGGCCCCAGCCGCGCTTCGATATCGACATGGGCGCCGGCATGACGACGGCCGTCGGCCGCCTGCGTCCCTGCGGCGTCCTCGATTGGAAATTCACCGTCCTTTCCCACAACACGATTCGTGGAGCCGCCGGAGCCGCCGTCCTCAACGCCGAACTCCTAAAAGCCAAAGGCTACCTGGGATGACTGCGCGCTTCGCTGCCGGCGGAACCGGATTTTCGCTTCCTCAAAACCGATGGCGTCATTCCGAGCGGAGCCGTTCTTCAGGCGAAGCGAGGAATCTCGCGCGCACCGACTCGGGCGGCGGCGGCATAATCCCAGCCCGCAGGACCCGCCCATGATCGTCATGAAGTTCGGCGGCACTTCCGTCGAAGACGCCAAAGCCATCGACCGCGTCGCTTCCATCGTCGAGGGCCGCCTCGCGCAGAAGCCTGTGGTCGTGGTCAGCGCCATGGCCAAAGTCACCGACACTCTTCTGACCATGGCAAAGGCCGCCGGAGAAGGCGAGCGCAAAGCCGCCCTGAAACTCTGCCGCTCGCTCCAGGAACGCCACTACAACACCGCCAGCGAACTGCTCGGCACCGCCCGCTTCACCGAATTCCACTCCGAACTGGGCACCGACTTCGAGTCGCTCGACGAACTCCTGCGCGGCATCTCCGCCGTCGGCGAAATCACGCCTCGCACCACCGATCACGTCGCCGCCTTCGGCGAAATGCTTTCCGCGAAAATCGTCGCCGCCGCCTTCTCCGCCCGCGGTCTCAAAGGAGTCCACGTCGACTCCCGCGACATCCTCGTCACTGACAGCACCTACATGCAGGCGGTCCCGCAATACGAAGAAACCAACGTCAGGCTCCAGCAAAAAGTTCAGCCTCTGCTGAGTGCAAGCCAAGTGCCGGTGATGGGCGGCTTCATCGGAGCCAATCGCGCCGGCATCACCACCACCATCGGACGCGGCGGCTCCGATTTTTCCGCCGCCATCATCGGCGCCGGCCTGGGCGCCGAGCGCATCGAAATATGGACCGACGTCGATGGCATCCTCACCACCGATCCCCGCATCTGCCCCGAAGCGCGCCGCATCAAAGTCATCGGTTTCGACGAAGCAGCCGAACTTGCCTACTTCGGCGCGAAAGTACTGCATCCCGCCACGGTTCTGCCCGCGATCCAAAAAAATATTCCCGTCTACGTCCTGAACTCGCGCAATCCAAGCTGCGAAGGCACGCGCATCACCACCCGCGCCCCGCAAGGTAAAAATATCTTCAAGGCAATCGCAGCCAAGAAGCGCATCACGATCGTCGACGTGGCCGCTCCCCGCATGCTCCTGGCTCACGGATTCCTGCGGTCCATCTTCGAGGTCTTCGACCGCCACAAAGTTTCCATCGACGTGGTTTCGACCTCCGAAGTCAGCGTCTCGCTCACCGTCGATTCCAACCAGGCCATTCCCGCGTTAGCAGCCGATCTAGCCAAGCTAGCCGACGTTAAGTATGAAGGCCGCAAAGCCATCGTCTGCCTGGTCGGCGAAAACCTGCGCAACACGCCCGGCATTGCAGCCCTTGTATTCCGCGAGCTCGCCGACAAAAAAATTCGCATGATCTCCCAGGGCGCATCCGAAATCAACCTGACGTTCGTGATCGAAGAAGACGAAGTCCCCGACGTAATCCAGCGTCTGCACAAAACTTTCTTCTCCGACCTGGACCCCGCAGTATTCGCGTAAACTACGACAAGAGACTTCAACCGCAAAGAACGCTAAGATAACGCAAAGGCCGCCAAGAAAAGCCACATAGGTTGTCTCAGCGACCTCGGCGGCTGTTCTCAGCGGTCAAAAGCTTTTTCGTCATGAACCTCCTCCTTCTAGGCCGCGGCAAGACTGGATCGCTGGTCGCCGAAGTAGCTGTCGAGCGCAAACACCGCATCGCCATCGTCGGCGCAAAAGAAAACGCCTCCACCGCCGCCCTTACTGCCGGAGAAGCTTCGCGACATCGACGCCGTTATCGACTTCACCGGTCCGCATTGCGTTATCGCCAACGTCGAAGCCTGCGTCAAAGCCGGCAAGAACATGATCGTCGGGACCACCGGCTGGCACCGGGAAATCGATCGCGTCCGCAATCTGGTCGAACGCCACGGAACCGGCTTCCTCTACGCCGCCAACTTCTCCATAGGCGTAAACCTCTTCTTCGACGTGGCCCGCACCGCCGCTGCCGCCCTGCGCCACGATTACTCCGGCCAAATATTCGAGCGCCATCATGCCGACAAAAAAGATGCGCCCTCCGGCACCGCGATCACATTGCAGGACGTAATCCGCGAAGCCAGCGGCAAGCACGAGCCTCTGGAGATCACATCCTTCCGCGAAGGCGATGTAGTCGGCCTGCACGAGGTGGTCCTCGAATCCCCCGCCGATAGAATTTATCTCTGCCACGACGCCAAATCGCGCCGCGGCTTCGCCGAAGGCGCAGTCCGCGCCGCAGAGTGGCTGGCTGGCAAGAAGGGCTTCTACGATTTCAGCAAAATCTGGCGCGATCTGTAGAGACGCTGCTTGCAACGTCTCTCTGTCCACGAGAGCGTCTCCCGCCGATTTTCCCTCACTCCCCGTTCGCGCTATCCTATCCCTATGCAACTCCGCGGCTGTGGCACCGCTCTCGTCACTCCTTTCCATCAGGACGGTTCCATCGACGACTCAGCCCTCCGCAATCTCGTCACCTGGCAGATTGAATCTGGCATAGATTTCTTAGTTCCCTGCGGCACCACCGGCGAGACTCCAACTCTTACGCACGACGAATGGCTCTACGTCATCGACGCCGCCATCGAAGTCGCTGCCGGACGCGTCCCCATCGTCGCAGGCGCCACGTCTAACTCCACTCACGAGGCTGTCGAGAAAGCAAAAGAAATCGCCGCCCGCACCGGTGTCAACGCCATCCTCACCGCCTCGCCCTACTACAACAAGCCCACGCAGGAGGGCCAGTATCGCCATTTCAAAGCTATCGCCGAGGCCGTCGGGGACAAGCCCGTTATTCTTTACAACGTCCCCGGCCGCACCGCCGCTAATATCGAGCCCGCCACGGTAGCGCGCCTCGCCGAGATTCCGAATATCATCGGAGTGAAAGAAGCCAGCGGCAATATGACGCAGATTGCCGAAGTCATCAACGCCGTCCCCGAAACATTTCTGGTCTTCTCCGGCGACGACGCAGTTACCCTTCCGGTCATCGCCCTCGGCGGCGTCGGAATCATCTCGGTCGCTTCCAACGAAATTCCGCACGAGATGGCCGCGCTAACTCGCGCCGCGCTCGCGAATGACTGGGCCACAGCGCGCGCCCTTCATCGCAAATATCTTCCGCTGATGCAAGCCAACTTCATCGAGTCAAGTCCGCTACCGGTGAAAGCCGTTCTCGCCATGATGGGGAAAATCGAAGAAGTGTATCGCCTGCCTCTTCTGCCCATGCGCCGCGACACCCGCTCCCGCCTGCAGAAAACCGCCACCGAAGTCGGACTAATCAGCAAGCCCGCCACTCCGGCCGCCGAAGTACCGGAATTTTTCATCTACGAAAACTGGGCCGCCGGTCCGCGCAAAATCGTCCTGCACCGCGCCTCCTGCGGGCAATGCGCCCACGGCAAAGGCCGCCCCTCGGGCCACGACGCCAACCACTCCCGATGGCACGGCCCCTACGCCACGCTGCCCGAAGCCCGCGAAACCGCCCACGCCATGACCGGCGTCCTGATCCGCAGCGAATGCAAATGCGTGTAGAAACGTGATTGCAGATTTATGATTTCAGATTGCAGATTTCACGCCTGACTCGGTCGGAAAATACGCATCTTTGAAATTTGCCGCGTCCGACAATCTGAAATCTGCAATCAACAATTTGAAATCCTCTATACTTTTCTCGCATGTCCTCCCTGAAGTCTTCCATCGAGCGCCTGGCCTCTCTCGGCGAAGTCGAACACGATCCCGTCGCCCGCCGCACCTTCCTCCAATTCCGCGACCAACTCACGCAAGGCAAGATTCGCGCTGCCGAAAAGAAAAACGGCCAGTGGATCGTCAACGCGTGGATCAAACAAGGCATCCTGCTTGGCTTCCGTCTCGGCGAACTCACGGACATGTCCGCCGGCCTCTCCTTCGTCGACAAAGACACCTTCCCTGCCCGCCAGTTCACCACCGCCGATCGCGTGCGCGTCGTCCCCGGTGGCTCCTCCGTCCGCACTGGAGCCTACGTCGCTCCCTCGGTCATCTGCATGCCGCCCATGTTCATCAACGTCGGAGCCTACGTCGACGAAGGCACCATGATCGACTCTCACGCATTGGTCGGCTCCTGCGCCCAGATCGGCAAACGCGTGCACCTGAGCGCCGCCGCACAAGTCGGCGGTGTCCTCGAGCCCATCAACGCCGATCCGGTAATCATCGAAGACGACGTTTTAATTGGAGGCAATTGTGGAATTTACGAAGGCACTCTGGTGCGCGCACGCGCAGTGCTAGGCGCCGGAACCATCCTGACTCGCTCCACTCCGCTCTACGATCTGGTCCGCGGCGAAGTTTACCGCGCCACGAGCGATGCGCCGCTCGAAGTTCCCGAAAATGCCGTGGTCGTGCCCGGTTCCCGCGCGGTAAAAAAAGAAGCCGCCTTTGGCGAAGCAAGAAATTGGAATCTTTCGCTCTATACCCCGGTGATCGTGAAGTACCGCGACGAAAAGACCGACCGCGGAATCGAGTTGGAAGACTGGCTCAGATGAGAAAGTCAGAGACTCGAACACCGCCATTGCGCTTTACTTTCTGCTATAATGTAAAGCATGGCAGAAGCCACCCTATCCTCGAAAAACCAGATCGTGATCCCGCGCGAGGCCCGCGAAGCTTTGCAGCTTAAGCCCGGCGATAAACTCATTGTACGGACCCACGGTCGGAAGATCCTCATCCTGGAAAAACCAGAGTCCTACAGCCGGGCGATTCGAGGCCTCACGCGACGAGGGTATGGCAAGGGATATCTTCGCAAGGAACGTGACAGTTGGGAGTAGAGCGACTCCGGAAGTCGCTTGGTCGCCACCTCCGCATCGCGCTCGACACAAGCATTTTTATCTACCACTTAGAAGCGAACACTAAATATCTCGCGCTCACCGACTTCGTTTTTTCCTGGCTCGATGCAAATACTTCCGCCGGAGTTACATCCGTCATTACGATGACGGAGTTACTGGTTAAGCCATATCGGGAATCGGACGAAGGAACGGTGGATAAGTGCTATACCCTGCTCTCGACCTATCCCAATCTCGATTGGATCTCTCCGACCCTTGAGATCGCTGATCTCGCGGCAGAAATTCGTGCGGTACATCGCCTGCGAACACCTGACGCGTTGCAGGCCGCGACCGCCCTGCACGCGAACGCAACTGCCTTCCTCACGAATGATTCAGTTTTTCGTCGGCTGACAAACTTAGAAGTACTGATCCTCGACGAATTCGTGTGAACCCATTCGAGCCGTTGGGTACCGCGACGAAAGAACCGACCGCGGAATCGAGCTGGAAGACTGGCGAAGGTAGAACGGTCTCGCTCTTACACAACGCTTAATCGTATCGTTTAATCTTGTCATTCCGAACGCCGGCGCATCCGCGCGCCTAGCGCGGCGAGACCAGAGAGGAATCTGTTTTTGCCTTCACGACCCTGATCCTCAATTTCACCTCCCCAAAACACGCGCGACCCCGGCATCAGGTTAGAATTCAACGGTATAATTCCAGCGATGGACAAGAAGGAAATCAATTCCCCGAAATTAACGGCCAATTTTTTATTCTGGGTTGCCGGCGTTGGCGGTATCTTGCTAGTCGCCTTCTTGGCGCACTATGTGTGGAAAATCTTTTGAACGTCCTGCGCCCTGAGCCCGCGGCGCAAGCATGGTTCATTGTTAAAACGTTGTCATTCCGAACGCAGGCGCAGCCGCGCGCCTAGCGCGGCGAGACTAAAGAGGAATCTGCTTTCGCCGTCGCGACGTTGATGCTAAGCTTCGCGCCGCCATCGCCCGAGACCTGAATCTGTCCCAGCCCTGCCACCACCGCATCGGCCTCGCTTAACTTCGCCGCCGGATAAGTGCTCGCAAGCCCAATCACCTTCATCCCCGCTGCGCGGGCCGACCAAATTCCCGCAGGCGCATCTTCAATGACCAAACAGTCCGCCGGCTTGAACCCCAACTTCTCGGCACCCTTCAAATATGGCTCTGGATGCGGCTTTCCATGCTCCACATCATCCGCCGTCACCAGAACCTTGGGTACCGGCAATCCGCAGAAGCTGAGCCGCGCGCTCGCCAGCAGCCGTGTCCCCGACGTAACCACGCCCCACCGTCCCTCAGGAATCGAATGCAGCAGCGCCGCGGCACCCGGCATCACCCGCACGCCCTGTTGATCGCCCGCTTCTTCGTTCTCGATTTCCCAAGCTTCCGATTCCGCGTCGAGATGCGGCGCCACGCGCCGGATCACCTCGATGGTGCGCACGCCGTGCGCAATGGCCATTACCGCGTCGCCGTCCACGCCCTTGCGTCGCGCCCACTGGCGCCACTCCCGGTCCACAGCGCCGGTCGAGTCCACCAACACTCCGTCCAAGTCAAAAAGGATTGCTGAGCATGAAAGGATGGCCATCTATAGATATTTAATCACAGTGGGCGGAAAAGAGCGTTATACGGAGAAGAAATCGAAAGTACCTAAATCGCAGCCGGTGGAAGGATGGCTTGACCCTGCGCAGCTAACGCTTCCTGCCGCGCCCGCTCCCGCAGCAACAGATGCCGCTGCCGAAAATGCATCTTAGCCCGCTGTCCCCAGGCGCGCACGAACCAGTAATTCAGTGCCGCGCCAATCGCCGAACTGGCCAGCGGTATCACCCGCCCCGCCCACTTCTCCACCACTTCCGCGCTGGCCTTCGCCGCAATTCTTTGGATCACCCGCGGCACAAATTTGTTCAGTACTTCCTTCTCCAGAAGATCGCGGCTGATGTCGACTCCGGCCGCGCTAGCCGCGGCCATCCATAGTGCCGCAATCTCATCGTCGGTGTTGAACTGGAATCCATAAACCAGACTCAACTTCTGAATCGTCCGCATCGTAATCGCAGAAAGAATTCCGAGATCGGGAACGATCGTGATCAACCCCCCCAATCCGAAACCCGCCCCCTCCACCGCCGCCACCTTCATCCCCCCGCGAATCACCGAGTCGGCCACCACATCGATCTCGCCGATCTCTAACGAATACACGCCGTGATATCCGCTGATCGGCATCCGGTAAGCCGTCCGCAGCTGCAGCAGAAATCTATCCGGATCCACGCGAACCGTCGAATAGGCGCGCGTAAGTCCCTTCACCATCCCCGACTCAACTCGCCGCCGCAGCCACGATTTTTTCTGCTCTGCCATCAATTTCAACCTTATCGCACCGGAGCCGACAAAGCCATTCGGAGAAGACCCTACTCCTCACCCTTTGGTTATAGTTTTCTGCTCTCAGACCGGTAAGTCTTCTACCGATCCGCTCTTGCGCCTTACGCGTGCGTCGGCAGCTCGCTCCCTGTGCTAGCATCATCCTTACTCAATGCCAACGGGAAAACTGCAGATAATTCCCCTCGGGGGCCTGGGCGAGTTCGGTATGAACTGCATGGCCGTCCGCTGGGGCGACGACATCATCGTCATCGACGCCGGACTCATGTTCCCCGAAGCCGAACTTCTCGGCGTCGACATCGTAGTCCCCGACATTTCCTATCTCACTGAAAACCGCCAGCGCATCCGCGGCATCGTTCTCACTCACGGCCACGAAGACCACATCGGCGCCCTTCCCTGGATGCTTTCCGAACTTAAGGTCCCGGTCTGGGGCACCGAATTCACGCTCGCCTACGTCGAAGACAAACTCGACGAGCACGGCCTGCTCGACGACGCCGACCTCCGCGAAATGCGCCCCAACGAGCGCTTCAAGGCTGGAGTCTTCACCGTCCATCCCATCCACGTCACGCACAGCCTGGTCGATTGCGTCGCGCTCGCCATTCACACTCCGCTCGGCGTCATCATTCACACTGGCGATTTCAAAGTCGATCCCACTCCCACCGACAACAAACTTTTCGACCTGCACTCCTTCGCCGAATACGGCAAAGACCGGCGTCCTCGCCCTGTTTCAGGATTCCACCAACGTCGAGCGCAAGGGATACACGCCCAGCGAGCGCGCTGTCCGCCGCAAGTTCGACGAAGTATTCGCCCACACCAAGCGCCGCCTCTTCATCTCCTGTTTCTCATCGTCCATTCACCGCATTAATCTGGCGGTCGAACTCGCCCACCAGCACGGCCGCAAGATCGCCTTCCTCGGCCGCTCCATGAACAACTCCGCCGAGATCGCCGAAGATCTCGGCTACATCGAAATTCCCGACGGCCTCGTCATCAATCCCGGCGAGATGAAAAATTTCCCTCCGGAAAAAGTCTGTGTCTTGATCAGCGGCACGCAAGGCGAGCCCATGTCTGCGCTCTCCCGCGCCGCCGTCGACAATCACAAGCACGCCAAGATCGAAAAAGGCGACACCGTCGTCCTCTCCTCTCGCATCATCCCCGGCAACGAAAAAACCATTTACCGGATGATCGACCACCTCTTCCGCCGCGAAGCCTACGTCATCTACGAAGACGGAACCTCGCCGCCCATCCACGTCAGCGGCCACGCCAGCCAGGACGAACTCAAGCTCATCATCAACCTGGTCAAGCCGCGTTACTTTACTCCCATTCACGGCGAATACCGCCAATTAAAGCTGCACGCCGAAATGGCCGGCGCCATGAAGGGCTCCGTCGGCAAAGTCATGCTGATCGAAAGCGGCGACATCCTGGAATTCGACGACCACGGCGCTCGCAAAGCCGGACGCATCAACGTTGGCCGCGTCTGCATCGACTCCGGATCGCGAACGGATGTAGTTGAAGACTTAATCATCAAAGACCGCCGCCACCTCAGCGAAGACGGCATCGTCCTCCCCATCATCGCCATCAACAAACTGACGGGACGAGTCGAAACCGCCCCCGAAATCGTGACAAGAGGTTTCAACGTCGGCGAAAACGGTTTCATGGAAGGCGCAAAAAGAATGGTCGAAGACACGCTCGCCCACTCCAGCGAAGAAGAAAAAGCCGACTACGGCGTAATCAAAGAAAAAATCCGCGCCGACCTAAAGCGCTACATCTCCAAGCAAACCCAAAAACGCCCGCTGATCATGCCGGTAATTCTGGAGATCTAGTCAACTCGTTGAAATCGCCATTCGAGCGAAATGATTACCCTTCCCGACATCCACTCCGCCCGTGCCCGCCTCCAAGGCATCGCAACACGCACCCGCCTGATAGAATTCCGTCCCCGGGTGCCCCATGTCTCGCCTCCTTTGCGAGACGTGGGGAATTTGACGGACCAGTCCCGCCGCCTTTTCCTCAAGCCCGAAAACCAGCAACCCATCGGCGCCTTCAAACTTCGCGGAGCCTACAACAAAATCGCTTCGCTCTCCGAAGCCGACCGCAAACGCGGCGTCATCTCCTACTCCAGCGGCAATCACGCGCAAGGCGTAGCCTACGCCGCCCGCGCCCTGGGCGTGAAAGCCGTCATCGTGATGCCCAACAACGCTCCCGCCATCAAACGCGAAGCCACGGCCGCCTTCGGCGCTGAGCTCGTTCTGGTAGGACCCGGCAGCGCGGAACGCCAACTCAAAGCCGAAGAACTCGCCGCCCAGCACGGCTACATAATCGTGCCTCCCTACAACGACGAAAAAATCATTGCCGGCCAAGGCACCATCGGCTTGGAAATCCTCGAAGACTTGCCCGAAGTCGAAGCCGTCTTCGCGCCCGTAGGCGGCGGAGGCCTGATCAGCGGCGTGGCCGCGGCTATCAAACTAACCAGGCCGGAAGTCCAAGTGATCGGCGTAGAACCCGAACTCGCAGCAGACGCCCAGGCCAGCCTCCGCGCGGGCAAGATCGTTCAATTCCCTGCCGACCAGGTTTCCCGCACCATCGCCGACGGCCTTCGCACCCAAAGCGTCGGCAACATTAACTTCGACCACATGCAATGCTTCGTCGACGCCATCGTCACCGTCAGCGAAGACGAAATCCAGCAGGCCGTGAAACTGCTCTCCACGAATCCTGATACCGTGGCCGAACCCAGCGGCGCCGTCGCCACCGCCGGCTTCCTCTTCCGCGCCGATCAACTCCCCAAAACAAAACTAAACGTCGCCATTATTTCCGGCGGCAACATCGAACCAACGATGCTCGAGGAACTTCTCCGGCGACTAGGCGTTGCAAGCAGCGCCTCCACGGCCAATAATCATTAGATATGAGACTTCGACTCATTTTTCTCGCGCTCACAATCGTCGCCGCAACTTCGTTCGCCGCCGCTCAAGCGCAACGCGGCACGCTCGTCCACGAAGAATCCATCCGCGTCTCTCCCAGCGCCGACGCGGCCAAACTCGGCGAAGCCGGACGCGGCCACGAACTCGTCATCATCGAAACCGGCCATGACTGGACTCACGTCGAAGCCATCCTCAGAGAACCACGCAAAGACGCCGACGAAGACGATCCCGCGTCCGAGGGCAAAACCATCACCGGATGGGTTTCCAGCAAAGCCCTGGTCAATCTGACCACGCCCAACGGAGACAAAATTGTCTTCGGCGAAGCCGCCGATTCCGAAGACCAGGCCAGCCGCCGCCGCGGCCGCCGCGACGCCGCGCAAGACGCCATGCGCCTTTACTATCGCGTCTACGATTTGTTCCCCACTTCGCCGCTCGCCGCCGAAGGCCTTTACCGCGCCGCCGACATTCGCTGGCAGATGGAACGCTCCGATGTGCTGACGCGCCCCTCGGCCCGCGAGCGCGATTCCTACATGCGCGGCCAAATCGATGAAGAATGGATGAAGCTGGTCATGAAGAAATTCCCCGGCACAAAATGGGCCGACCTCGCCGCTTTCCATCTGATCGAAAATAAACTCTGCGGCGACTGGCAAGCCGCGTCCAAATGCCCCGACAAAGAAGCCGACATGTACGAGAAGTACGCGAAAGAGCACGAGCAGTCCCCCTCCGCGCCCGAAGCCTTATACGACGCCGCCTGGCGCCGCTCCGCCCTGATCGAGATCTACAAAACCGAAGCCAACCAGAAAAAATCCGAAGAATCGAAAAACCGCGCCCTAGCCTGGCGCAAAAGATCACCACGCAGTACGCCCAAAGCGATTGGTCCTCCCGCGCGCAAATGCTAATCTTCTACGTTCAGCAAGGCGTCCCCACCTACGGCAACGCCAGCGACTAACGCGGCAACAGTAGCGCCGCCGTCCCGGCGGCTGTCGGCGGGCGTCCCCGCCCACCGCGCCAGCAGCGTAAACACTCCGCACAAACTTTTTCTGCGATACTGTTCCCTTACATTTCTCCCCGGAGGACGTTTGAACGATTACCTGCTCTCGCTGATCCTCGGCATCGTCGAAGGCCTCACCGAATTTCTGCCGGTCAGCTCGACCGCGCATCTGCGCACTCTCCGAACTGCTGCTGCACATCAGCTTGTCCGACGGCTACTGGAAGATGTACTCCATCGTCATCCAACTCGGCGCAATCCTGTGTCTGCCGGTTTATTTCTGGAGCCGTATCAAAAGGTTTCTTTCCACGTTTCCCCACGGCGACAGCGGACGACGCACCGCATTAACTCATCCTCTCGGCCTTACCACGGTAGCGTTCGTGGTCACGGCGATTCCGTCGTTCTTGCTTACGAAAATAATTGGCAAGCACCTGGAAAACATTTTGATCATGGGCTGGTCGCTGCTGATTGGCGGAGTCGTGATGTGGTTGGTCGACGCTCTAAATTCCAAGTCGGAAGCCGCTGGTCCCGGGGCAGCCGGAAGCCGCATCCACACCTGGAAGATGGAAGACATGAGCGTCGCGCAAGCCATCTGGATCGGCTTCTGCCAGATCTTCTCTGCTGTATTCCCGGGAACTTCGCGCTCCATGTCGACCATCGCAGCCGGTCAGATTGCAGGCATGTCGCGCGCCGCAGCCCTTGAGTTCTCCTTCTTCGTCTCCATGCCCACCATGGCCGCGGCCACAATTTACACGCTGCTCAAATCGCTCAGCGGCAAAGGCGAGAATCCGATCGGCGTCGCGCAGATCAACGCGCATGGCTGGCTCGTTCTCGCCATCGGATTCGTCGTCTCCTTTGTCGTCGCCTACGGGTCCGTCGCCTGGTTCATGGCCTATGTCCGCAGGCGCGGCTTCGCCCCCTTCGCCGTCTACCGGATTATTGTGGGAGCGCTGGTGCTCGCCTTCGCCTCAAAGCTCATGTAGAGACGTTGCTTGCAACGTCTCTTGCCGTCCACCAGCATGCACGTGCCGATCCCGGCATAGAACACGTTGCAAGCAACGGTCTCTACGACGGGATACCACCTGAATACTGCCTCCCATTTCCTGCATTGTCGGATCACCCGCTTCTTGGCATAATGTAAGGGCTCTGGCCGATCGTGGCACTGAAGAATGTCGAGTGTTGGTGTCTTCAGTGTGCTCGAATCTGCCCCACATGGATTATCTGGCAAGCATTTTCATTCCCACCGGGAACCGTCGGCTCAACGAGCTGATCGGCTTCCTGATGTGCGTCTCCGCGCTCCTCCTGTTCCTCGCGCTGGTTTCCTATTCTCCGCTCGATCCTTCGTGGAACAGCGCCTCAGTGCTGACCGGTTCGCACGCCGCGCGCAACTGGATCGGCGTCGTCGGCGCTTTCACCGCCGACATGATGCTGCAGTTCTTCGGCATCGGCGCATTCCTGCTCGTGATCTTCCCGGTGATGCTGGGGGCGCGCTGGTTTCGCTCCATGAAAGTGCAGTCCCCGCTGGCAAAGAGTCTGGGCGGAATCTGGCTTGTGATGTTCGTTCCCGCCATGCTGGCGTTGCTGCCCGTACAATTTCGCTGGCAGCACGTGATCCCCATCGAAGGCCTGCTCGGCCGTGTCGTCGGCGACGTGCTGATTCATTATTTGAACGTGGTCGGCGCCTATATTGTATGCGCGACCATACTCGCCGTAGCGTTATATCTTTCGACGGCGTTTTCGTTCTCGGCAGTTCAACTCTGGGCTCCCACGCACCTCGCCTTCGTCACCGCGCTGTGGAATCGCTACAAAGATTGGCAGCAGGAGCGCGCCAAGAAACGTCAGCAGAAAGAACTGGAACAGCGCCGCATCTCGAAGCCGGTGGTGAAGACGCAATTGATTCCCTCGCGGCCGGCGCCGCAAGGTCATGCAGTTTCGGAACCGCGCCGCACCGGTATTGAGCGCATGATGGCGAAGAGGAAGCGTCAAGGCCGTGCACCGCAACTGGCGGAATTCTGCCCGAACCTTTGACCATGAACGTTGTGGAGGAATCCGCCGCCGATCCCGAAGTCACCGAGCGCGCCGACAGCGCACACAAAGCCAAGACCACCATGCCCCGCATCGCCGCCGGCGGATACAAGTTGCCCTCGAGCAGCCTGCTGCAGCGTCCCGACGAACAGCAGGCCGTCGATGCCGATGAACTCAAACTGCTGGCGCAAGTGCTCACCGAAAAATACGCCGAGTTCGAAATTCACGGACAGATCACGCAGATCAATCCCGGACCGGTCGTCACCACGTTCGAGTTCAAGCCCGAAGCCGGAATCAAATACAGCCGCATCACCAATCTCTGCGACGATCTTTGCCTCGCCCTGAAAGCCGAGAGCATTCTGATCGAGCGCATGGCAGGCAAGAGCACGGTCGGCATTCAGGTGCCGAACCGCCAGCGCGAAATCATCTGGCTGCGCGAAAACATCGAGTCGCAGGAGTTCATGGGATCGAAGTCGAAGATGACGATCGCCATGGGCAAAGACATCAACGGCCGCATCGTCACCGCCGATCTCGCGGGAATGCCGCACCTGCTGATCGCCGGTTCCACGGGCGCGGGCAAGAGCGTCGCCATCAACGCGATGATCATGTCGATCCTGTACAAGGCGACGCCCGATCAGGTGCGCCTGATTCTGGTCGATCCGAAGCGCCTCGAACTCGGCAACTACGAAGGCGTTCCGCATCTTTACACGCCGATCATCACCGAGCCGAAACTCGCGGCCAACGCGTTACGCAACGCGGTTCGCGAAATGGAGCGCCGCCTGAAACTGCTCGCGGCCAAAGGCGTCCGCAACATCGACCAGTACAACAAGCTGTTCGATCAGAATGGCACGCCGAGCCTGTTCGACGAAGAAGGCGACGAGAAGCCGATTCCCTACATCGTCATCATCATCGACGAGTTGGCCGACCTGATGATGCTCGATTCCAGCAACGTGGAAGAATCGATCACGCGCCTCGCGCAGATGGCGCGCGCCGTCGGCATTCACCTGGTGCTGGCAACGCAGCGGCCTTCGGTAGACGTGATTACCGGATTGATCAAAGCGAACTTCCCGGCGCGCGTTTCGTTCCGCGTCGCCACGAAAGTGGACTCGCGCACCATTCTCGACGCCAACGGCGCCGAGGCCCTGCTCGGCAAAGGCGACATGCTGTATCTGCCGTCCGGTTCGGCGCGCGTGCACCGCCTGCACGCTCCGTTCGTTACGGAAAAGGAAATCGCGGCCGTAGTCGAGTTCTGGAAGGCGCAAGGACTGGCGGAATATCAACAACAGTTCCTCGAAGCGCCGAAAGGCGAGCGCGAAGCTGGAGCTGAAAGCAATTCCGGAGAAACCAGTGCAGACGGCGACGCCGAAGACGATCCCATGTATGGCGACGCAGTGAAACTGGTGGTGGAGTTCGGCAAAGCCTCCACTTCCCTGCTGCAGCGCCGCTTGCGCATCGGCTACGGCCGCGCCGCGCATCTCATCGACCTCATGGAGCAAGACGGCATCGTCGGCGCCGCCGACGGCCCCAAACCCCGCGAAGTCCTAAAACGTCCCGACTGGATTTCAGAAATCGAGGAGACCACGCGCTAGTATCGGGTTGCGTAACTTCGCTGCTAAATAACCCTGTCATCCTGAGCGAAGCAAGACGGCAAGCGCAGCGAGCCGTCGTGCGAAGTCGAAGGATCTCTATAGTTGGCACGCGTCCTTGCGCCAGTTGAAACATCCTCACGCCCCAACCCAATCCAGCACCCGCCCCTTCATCCGACGAAACCATTCTGGCAACCAACTCTTATACCGCAGCAAAACTGCCGCGTGAACATTCTTTGCCATCTTCGGCGCAGCCTTGTTGCTGAAGACGAGATAATAAATTCCCGCTCCCGCCGGAACCTCCGCCTGCACTTCGCCCTCAGCGACCTTTCCACTTTCGTAGAGAGAGCTGGTCGCATATCCGTGCTGCCAAACCGTAAAAGCCGAATCGGTCAAAACATACACCTCGATGTTGTTGTCGATCTCTTCCTTCTTACTCCTCGTGGCGTCCCTGCGATTGCCTGCATTCGAACCCTCCGCTGCTGACGTGAACTGCCCCACCACCGCCACATTTACCGACCCTTCCGGCAAAGCGAATTTGTAATACCGAAAGGTATGCGGGCCGACGGAAAAAGGAGCGTCCAGAATGATCCGATCGTGCTTCCATCCCACAAATTCCTGCACCTGTTGCGCGCTCGGGCTGTCGCTGAACCCAGCCCATGCAATCAGTCCGGCCAGAACGGCCAGCATAATTCCCGCGATGATTGGACGCGTACGTCGCGGCTGTCGGATCTCCCGGGGAAGTGCCTCCACCACCACGGGAGATTTAGGCGGAAGACTCACCGGCTTGCCACATTTCAGGCAGAACTGCGCTTCATCCGGCAGACTGGCGCCGCACTTGGCGCATCCCAGCAGAACTTTAGCGGCGGGTGGTGTAGCGCTATTGGTCGGCATACTCAACTACTCTCCGACTTCAAACTGAAGTGCGAACCATACTTCGCGAAAAAGAGGAAGACTTGCGGCGCATTCTGCGTTCCGGGACCTTTTTCAAAACGCAGAAATGCCAGCAGATATTAGCACAGGTCCGCGCGAATCCATACCTTTCGCTGCGAAGGATTCACCGCGGCTGTTCCGTGCGCATTCCACGCAGCGCCACAATGCCCAGCGCCAGCACCGCCAGAATCATCGCTGCCCACAACACCCCCTTGTGCCGCTCTGACCACGGCCGGTCGTCGGGACGCCCCGTATACTGCGCGTTGTGCGCTCCAGGACCAAGTTGCGCTTGCGCGGGCGAACGGTCCACGTGAAAGAATCGGGCATAGTCGTAAACCGGCGCGAAAAGTTTTTCGTCTCCGTAGTACAGCTTGAGAGCTGTCTTGCCTTGCGGATCAAAATAGACGCGCCGCTCCAGCGACAGCGGTTCTGCCGCGAGAATGGTGAGCGGGGGATTGTCTCCGTTGTCAACGGTGAGAATCAGATGGACGGAATCACTATCATTCGCGGCCGTCACGTTTAAGCCGATCGTGTTCACGGCTAGTTGCTCGTTGGTGATCGGCGTGCCCGCGCGATTCATCCTCACGCGGCTGATCTCGCCCGTGCCGATCTGCATTCCCTTGGCATCTTCGACGCTGACCATGCGGCGGAAGTTGACTTGCGCGGGATCTACACGCAGCAAGATTCGGTTGAGCGGAACTCTCGCCGGAATATCGCAATCGATTTCGGTGGTACGCCGCTTCGCCTGGGGCGCGGAGCAAGAACCGATCTTAGTCCAGGAAGCCTGCTGCTCGCGCAGGTTGAATATGGTTGCGCCCTTCACCTGCTGTGGAAGAATTCCTGCAGACAACCGAACGTGAAGGTAACGAAAACTGGAGGGAGGCAACTTCAACACCGAGCTCGAGCCCAGCTGTTCCCTGCTGAAATCGTAGAGTGTTGACGGCGTGAGTTCGACGTCGGTCGTTTGTCCCAGCGTGCTGCCCCCAGAAACGGATGCCTTGGCCACAAAGTCCCGAGCATCGAGACGCAGGCGAATGCGATCGTATTCAGCGAGGTCCTGGGTATCGAGGTCGAATTCGGTATGGCCGGACACGCTGCCGAGATTAAGTATTTTCGCCGCGACTTCTTCGGACGAGATTCCGGCGCGTTGCTCCGACAGCGCGTACTGGACCTGAGATTCTCCGTCATACAAGCGCAGATCCCCGAGATCGAGACGCGACTGACCCCAAATTTCCTCATCGACGATGAAGTAATTCTGCCGAGCGGGCTCAGAGATGTGAACATCACGCATATTGCTGAAATACGGAATCGCCGGCTCGGGCGGAGTGGCTCCCTCTGCAGCCAGAAGCATGAGGAACAAGGTTGTTGCAAGTCTCATGCGCTGCTGGCATCCGTTTCTGTTTTCCGTCGCACTCTACTTTCGGCGGAAAGCTGCAGCCAGTCTCGCTGGTAGACGAACGAAATTGCCAGCAGCAACACGCCCAGCACAATAAAGCTGAGGATACGGTATCCCCGGTCAAGTTGGGAGACGTCGTAAACAAACACTTTCACAACCGTCGCGGCGATCAGGATAAGAGCCTGCCAGCGAACGAAGGCCGAGCGCCTGAAAAATCCGATCACCATCAACATGGCGCCGTAGGCCATCCACAGCGCCGAGTAAGTAAAGTCGCGCTCAATGTCGAAGTGTCGAAGATCGGTGTAGTAATACGCCGTCGCCGATTGCATGGGTCGAGCAGGCATGGGTCCGGCAGGCATGGGCGGCGCCGGCCGAGCCGCGACCATCTGCCGCGGATAATAATCGGCCACTTCCCGAGTAAGGGCGATCAGGGCAAGAACGTTCAGAGCAACCACCGCAACCGCGGCCACAGCGCGCGCGGAATCATCTTCGCGCTTCGAGGCGTACCACGCAACCGCTCCCAGCACGGTCACCGCCACGGCGTATGTCACCATCCGCAAGTTGAAGATGAGTTGCGTGGTGTAAAAATTATCAATCAACAGCAGTCTGACTACGCCCAACGCCAAAGCGCCAAGAGCGAAGACATTCAGAAAATCAGACTGGATGCGATTCGCTACCCACAGAAGCACGCCAGCCTCGACAAACCATCCGATCGTGATCCAGTGCGCGTCGAGTCGAATCGGAATCGCAACGGTGATAAATCCGATAGCCAAGGCGAGATGCAGAAAATGCAACCTTTCGGATGCGCCGGGCAGCACTCGCCCCGTTATGAACCTGGCGGCTGAGAACGATGTAGACCGCCGCCAACGCCAGCGCGAACCAGGCCATGTAAGTCTTATCGACTTCCTGGATCATCGCGTAAGCCTGCAGGAAATAGACGCCGGCATTTACAAAAGCAACGACGGCCGGCACGGAGGCGAGCAGCGGAGGCTCTCTTTCCGGTTGCAGCGTAATCAGCGGCGCAATCGCGAAGATGGCGAAGAACAGCGTGGCGAAGGCTAGCGTGGGATTAAGCTGGCTGCGAGTGTAGAAACTTGAATACCATCCAATGTAGAGCAATAGCGTGCCCGCGTAACTCATGATGAGAAGGCGTCGCCATGGTTTGAACGCGACCAGGACCAACGTGGCCAGATCGAGAATCGCCACGTAGGTGAACAAAGCAATCTCGCGGTTCTGGCCAGTCGAGAGCAACAGTGGCGTGCTGAATCCTCCGAACAGCGCGAAGGCGGCGAGAATCTGTGCGTCCTGCGCCCACGCCATGGCCGCGGTGGCCGCAGTCACTGCCAGCATCATCACAAAAGCGGCGCTGCTGGGAACGAGAGCGTAAACCTGAAAGGCCGCCCACAGCGAAAGATACATCGCGCCAATGCCAACCGCTTTCAGCGAGTAAGAAAAAGCCTGGTAGCCCTTGCTGCGAAATCGCTCGCTCCACGTCACCATCGCAATCCCGGCGAGCAGGCCGATGGTTACGCGGCCAACCGGGCCAATCCAGTTGTTGTCGAACGCAAACTTCAGGAAGTACGAAATTCCAATCAGCAGCGCCGCTATGCCAATCCGATTCAGCCAATGCGAACCAATGCGCGATTCCAGGTCGGAGTCGGGTTGCGCGCGCACAGCATAAGGAGCACGCGCTGAATACGGAGCGCGCGCTGGAGTCGACATTGTCATCCCGAGCAACGCGAGGGACCTGGGTCTCTGCCTGCATCGGCACGGAAGAAGTTTCTGCGAAAGGCCCTGGAATTGAAGGGTCAACAGCCGGCGCCTCGACCGTAGCCGAGTCCATCCGCAGCTTGCGCTCGATGCGATAGACCCGCGTCGTCAGGTCAGCCAGAATCTGCCGGATGGCCTCCAGGTCGCTGTGCGGCGTGTCCATGGGGAGAGCTAGGCATTATCGGCGAAACGGCAGCGCCTTGCACGCTATTTTTGTCTCGTTGTTTCGGATCTCTCTCTGTCGGATCTTGCTTTGAAAGGGCGCGGCTTTTCAGCCGCGCCGATCAGCGCCGAAAAAATGGAGGGCTTTAGCCCCAGAAAAACCGTCTCGCGCAGAGGCGATACGAAAACCTACCCAACCGATTTCACCGCACTCCCATCCAGCCCCAACTCCTTCGCGATGGGCTTCAGAGCTTCGATGCAGAACCCGATGTGCTCATCCAAATCAACGCCCAGGTCAGCCGCTCCGGCAATAATATCGTCACGGTTCACCTTGCGGGCAAAAGCTTTGTCTTTCATCCTCTTTCGCACCGACTTGGTGTCGACCTCGGCCAGCGACTTCCCCGGCTTTATCAACGCGACCGCGGTAATGAATCCCGCAAGCTCGTCGCAGGCAAAGAGCGCCTTCTCCATCGGCGTGTCGCGCGTGATGCCCGTATATTCCGCATGCGACATAATCGCTCGGCTGATCTCTTCGGGATATCCGCGTTCTTTCAAAATCGCGTTGCCCTTGTAAGGATGGTCGTCAAGACTGGGCCAGCGTTCGTAGTCAAAGTCGTGAATCAGACCGACGATGCCCCACAAATTTTCGTCTTCAGCCGAACCATTCCCCCACTTGCGGGCGCAAGCACGCATGCAAGCCTCAACCGCCAGCGCATGCTTGCGCAAACTTTCCGATTGGGTGAACTCAGTTAGTAAACACCATGCGGACTCGCGATCAATCATGGTCTTTGCCTGTTTTCTCCGGATATTTGCCGTGTCGTTCCGGTTTTCGCCCGCAGAATTCGCGGGCTCCTACTATTTTAATCTTGACTTCCACAGGGCATATGCCGCAGATTGACCCTGCAGTCGGAATCTCCCCCAATTAGTTCCTGCACCTTAGGCTGCACGCAGTTATGTTGCACGGAGTAGCCCGCTCTGGCACTCCCACAACCCGATGGCCACGACTCTTGCCCCGGTTGACTCTAGGGAAGTCGTACGATGCGATCACTGCCTGCTGGTTCAGTTCCGTACATCCAACAATAATTGCCGGCGCTGCCACGCGTCCCTGGACGAGGAACCTGAACCCGAGCCCATCCTGGTAGCGCCACCCATGATGATGCCCGTGCCCGGCCACAACGGTCGCGGACATTTGAACTTGGCGACCTCCATCCGCTCCCTGCGCCTGCGCAACGGGCTCAGCCAACGCCAACTCGCGGGACGTATGTCCGTCCCTCGCACCTATGTCTCAAAAATCGAAAACGAGAAAGCCACGCCTACGCTGTCTTCCCTGGAACGGCTGGCGCGTGCACTGGAGGTCACTGTGCCCGATCTGCTCAGCGGCGGCGAACTCACCCGCCAGGAAGAAGTCAGCGAATTGATGAAAGATCAATTTATCGCCGAACTCCTGCCCTTCGTTTCGCAACTAAACGGAATGCAAATGTCCAGCATCTTAACTCAAGTGCGAGATTTGACGATAAGGCCGCGCAGAAGCGCGTAGAGATCAAGGTTTCAATGTTTCAGAGTTGCAAGGTTTCAATGTTGTCTCGCTGCAGGTTTACTTTGAAACTTTGAAACCTTATCACTTTGAAACTTTGGTGAAACCCTATCGCTTTGAAACTTCGATTTTATCCGGGCAACCAGCCAACACTAGCCGGGACCGATTTTGGTCCCGGCTTTTTTCTGTCCGCAACATCCCACTCTCAATCCCATGTCGTCCTGAGCGAAGCTGCCGCACGCAAAGCGGGCGGCAGCGCAGTCGAAGGATCCCTATAATCTGTACACCGCCGGGCTACCCCATTTCTCGCATCCTTTGCGAGAAGTGGGGATTCTGCTCGCTTCACAACGACTGACCCTGCGTCTGGCACGAAAAGCGCGCCGTGAATCCGAAGTAGATTGATCGGCATCTATCCTGCATGAACCAAGAAAATCTCGGCCCATTTTTTGCAGTCTCCGATGGGAATGACTTATCCCATCTCGCGTCAGAGAGCGCAAATTGGAGCGACGACTCCTCAAAAGGATCGCCAGTTGCACACCACAATGCTTCAATCGACGATTCCCTGCTCGACGCCTACTCCACCGCCGTGACCGGCGCGGTCGACCGCATGAGCCCGTCAGTGGTGAACATTGAAGTTCACCAGACCGCCGGCCGCACGCGCTCAGGCGAGCCGCGCGAGCGCCAAGGCGGAGGCTCGGGATTCGTATTCACCCCCGACGGTTTGATCCTCACCAACAGCCACGTGGTGCATGACGCAGTACGCATCGCCGTTACACTGACGAACGGCCGCCGCATGCCAGCAACACTAATCGGGGACGATCCCGCCAGCGACCTGGCGGTGATCCGCGTGAACGAACCCGGTTTATCGGCAGCGGCCTTCGGCGATTCCCAGCGACTGCGCGTAGGCCAGATCGTGATCGCAATCGGCGCTCCCTACGGATTCCAATCGACCGTGACGGCAGGCGTAGTCAGCGCTCTGGGCCGCTCGCTGCGCTCCTACTCGGGTCGCCTGATCGACGACGTGATCCAGACGGACGCCTCGCTGAACCCGGGAAATTCCGGCGGTCCGCTGGTCGATTCCGCCGGACGTGTTGTAGGCGTGAACACCGCGACCATCTTGCCCGCGCAAGGCATCTGTTTCGCGATCGGCATCAACACGGCAAAGTTCGTGGCTAGCCGATTGCTGCGCGACGGCCGCATCCGCCGCAGCTACATCGGCGTCTCGGCGCAGACGGTTCCCGTGCATCGCCGCGTGGTGCGCTTTTACGATCTGCCGAAGGAGATGGGTGCAGTCGTAGTTGGAATCGAAGAAAGCAGTCCTGCGAAGCGCGCAGGCTTACGGGAAGGCGACATCATCGTAGCGCTCGAAGGCCAACCCGTGTCCGGAGTCGACGATCTGCATCGCGTGCTGACTGATGTGCGCGTGGGTGTGAGTTGCTCGCTGAGCGTTCTCCGCTGGACGGAAAAGCTGGAGCTGCACATCGTTCCAGAAGAATCGAAGTAGCACCGGGCCTTTCGCGGGCGGGGGCGCCCGCGCCACATAATCTCCGGGAATCCCTAACTCTCTCTAGTTCAGAAAATACTGACGGTACAACGTGTCGCGCTGCGCGGGACGGAAGCCGGCGTCGCGGATGATCCGCCGCAATTCTTCTTCGGTGGTGCAGTTGTTCACGCCGGCGGCGCGTACCACGTTTTCTTCGAGCATCACGGAGCCGACGTCGTTTCCGCCGAAGCGCAGGCCCATCTGGCAGACTTTCAGGCCCTGGGTCACCCAACTGGATTGCACGTTGAGGAAGTTGGAAAGATAAATTCGGGAGATGGCCAGAACTTTTAAATAGTCGACCGCGGTGGCCTCGTCCCAGTGGCGTCCGCCCAGCGCGGTGTTGTGCGGCTGAAAGCTCCAGGGGATGAACGCCGTGAATCCGCCGGTCTCTTCCTGCAATTCGTAGAGCCGCTGAAAGTGGTTGACCAGGTTTTCGTAGTTCTCGCCGACGCCGAACATCATGGTTGCGGTCGTGCGCATGCCGATCTGATGCGCGGTGCGATGCACGTTGAGCCAGTCGTCGGTCAAACATTTCAGGCGCGCAATCTTGTAGCGGACTTCGTCGTCCAGCACTTCCGCTCCGCCGCCGGGGATCGAATCCAGTCCCGCATCGCGCAGGCGCAGGATGGTGTCGCGAATCGAGAGCGAGCTGTACTCCGCAATCGCGATGATCTCCGACGCCGAATAGCAATGAAGATGAATCTGTGGAAACCTTTCCTTGATGCCGCGCAGCATCTTCTCGTGCCAATCAATCTTCAAGTCCGGATGCAGGCCGCCCTGCATCAGCACGCCCGTCCCGCCAAGCTCGACGGTCTCGCGAATCTTCTCGTAAATCGTGTCGAAGTCGAGAATGTATCCCTCCTTCGCCGCCGGCCCCTTCAGCGGCCGGTAAAACGCGCAGAAGGTGCAGTACTCCGTGCAGAAGTTGGTGTAATTAATGTTGCGGTCGATGATGTAAGTGACCACGCCCTCGGGATGCAGCTTGCGGCGCACCGCGTCCGCCTCCATCCCAATGCCGATCAGGTCATCGGACTCGAACATCTCCAGGGCTTGCTGTTTGGTTAGGGACATGAGGCTCACAGAACTAACCTTTGATTGTAGCGGAGAAGCCCGCAGGAAAAAATTCCGGCAAGCAAGGTTGATGAGCTCTCTTCCAGCGAGTCGATCTGGGAAATCATCGCTTCCTATACCTCTAAAACCGGGTATCCCCCTCCCCCCTCGAATCTTTGGAACCATCGGGTTAGCAAGAAATTCCCCGCAAAATCCGGACATCAAAGAGCTTAGAGGTCAAAATCTTGATAACAATGGAGTTAGCGAACACCTCGAATCAATCTCGCCGAACCGTCGGCGCTATGCAGCACTTTATCGTAGGGTCGTTGCACAGCTCCAGTCTGCGCTTTTTGTATTCTCAGTCAAGGTTGTTCGTCACAAGAAGCAGGAAGTTTTCTGTGGAAGGCTGTGGAAAAAGGCTGGCGCGACTTTTGGTGAAGCTCGGAAATATGGGGGGATTGGACCCTGACCTAATTCTGTTGCATTTCAGTCTACTGAACTGACATCATCGGGAAGCGCGAGCACAAAAACACAATCCGCTGAAGATGTCGCGCACTTCAGCGTTCCGCGTCGCAGAACTTTAACTGGCGTATCGTCCGGAAAGGACTGCTCATACTTCGGGGCCCGAAGGACATCGGCCGCCTCTTTGAATTTTTCGTCTCCGCTGACAAATTTAACGCCGTCAACGGTCGCTATCGAGTTATGACCGGGGCTCAACAACACGAAGAATTCTGCGGAGCGGTCACTACCCGTCTTGACGTTGCCGAGTTTGATGGTGCGCAACCGGAGCAATTCACCACGATACTTCTCCACCAGCGCGTCGACCTTGTCATCCCCGCCCAACAATTCTGAACATCGAGCCCGTGTTTCAGGATCCGGCCGCCTTGCATTAAGAGACAGTGCGTAGAAATATTGCGCTTTCTCCTTATCGTCGCGTTTCGCATAAATCTGACCGAGGTGATCTGCCTCAACCGCATCTTGGCCAAGCTCCCAAGCTGCCGTCACGTACTTCAAGGCTTTATCCCCGTTTCCAGCAGTAGATTCCAACCATCCTAAAGTATCCCAATAATTTGCCATAGCCGCCGCGGATCTGAGGTTGCGCTGTGTCAACTGCTCCAGTGATAGGTTGCGCAGCGAAGCAGCCGTGGTACTAACCGCCGATTCCGCATAGTTCCGAGCGATATCCAAATGAGCCTTCTTCAGCACCAACTGGTAAGCGATGTTATTCCATACCGTAGGCGTAGCGGAAATCTGCACGGCCTTATCAAAGGCTGCCATTGCCTTCTCATCTTCGCCTAGATTTAAATAAGCCTCGCCAAGCCTGGTTTGAGGGTCGGCATTGTTCGGAGTCAGCGAAGCAGCTTGTTCCAATTCTGGGATCGCCTGTTCATATTTATGCCAATCGATGTAAGCGAGGCCGAGGTTCGCGTGAGCAAACTTGTCCAACGGATTCACTTCGACCTGTTTGTTGAACCACTTGATCGCTTCTTCGTATTTGCGCTGTCTTAGGTAAACACGCCCAAGGTTGTTGTAGGAAAATTGATGAAAAGGATCGATCTCAATCTGTTTTTGAAAGGCATTCACTGCCAGTTCGTCCTGCCGTGATTCGTAATACGCCAGTCCTAAGTCATTCCACGCACCCCGGCTCTTGGGAGCGGCCTCGACGGCCCGGTTCAACAAACTGATTGCCAGCGGATAATCTCCATTCTTGCGTGCATTGTTTCCGCTGCTGACGAGTTCGTCGGTTTTCATTTCGGCAGGCGCGACGTGTGTATCGGCTACCGTGCTTTCGACGGTAACGACCTGTGCCGCATCGGCCAGCACCGAGCGTCGAAAGGCGCGGTAGTCATTAGCTCGGGCCGGCGGTAACTCGCCCATTCGTATCACCAATTTGCGCTCCGCCAACAAAACGCTTCCCTCGAGTTTGTAAGTTGACTGGTAAGCGCCGTAGTCGCGCTCCACATGTACAGGGACTGGAACTCGGGCTGTGTATCGCGTCGCGAGATCGAGCTTGATGCTGTAGTCTTGCTCATTGGGAGGGCCCAGTTTGAATGGGTCCGGACTCTCAGCATTTATGTTTTCCGCATCCTCGTCCACATCTGCGCTGACACCGGCCGGTTGGAACCGTGAGAGCGGCAGCTTCAACTCGACGGTTTTCTTTGACCAGTCCACGAAGTTTGCCTTACTGACTGCGTACGACAGCGTAAAAGGTTCGTGAGTCGCGGCGGGATCGGCGATTTTCACTTCGCTTACTTCACCTCCCAGTCCGAGGCCCTTGTTCAGGTTTTCTACAAGCTTCTTCCAATCCGCTGAAGGTATCCGGCGAAGGATCAATCGCATTGCCAGTTCGCTGTCGCCACGGAGGGTGTAATTGACCGTGCCCTCCAACCCGCCGCTCTCGCCGACCTTGCCGATAATCTCGGTCCGTTCCACATCTGGCATGGGAGGGTCCGCAGGCGTCTCTTCCAGATGAGACGCAGCGTCCTGAGAGATTACGAGCCCCTGCTTCTTTCTCAGCGTGTAAGCAAGAAGGCGGAAGGGCGCAACTTCGGTGGTCGTGTCCATCCATACTTCTTCCTTTCCCAACGGCACCATGGTGATGACATGATTGAATTGCGCAGGCGAAGGCACCTCCGGATCGAGTTTGCGAAAAGAATTCATGAGCACAGCTGAAGCGTGAAATCCTTCAGCCTCCAGCAAAGCGGCGAGAAGCGTGTGTTTGTCTTTGCAGTCGCCGTACTGGTTGTGCAACACATCTGCCGCCGGATGCGGCTGATAACGCGCCGCACCGAGCGAAAGACTCACATAGCGAAAGTTCGTGGCCACGTAATCATAGAGGGCCTCCACCCTATCGAGATCGGTTTGCATCCCCTTGGTGAGCGCCGCCGCCTTTTCACGGATTTCCTTGGACGGCTGCCGGCGATCTTTCTCGAGTCCCGCGTACCAACGTCCGACCTCTTCCCAACTCCCGTAGGTGGTTAGCTGGACTGCGGGAAGTTCGTCCGTTTTCTTTTTCTTTTTCTTTTTTGGATCATCTTTCTTTTCGCTATCGTCTTCGCGGACAAGGTGTGTACTGGTCCAGTGGTAAATGCGTCTTCCTCCATCTTCTTTAATCTTTGGATCCAGACCAGGCTTGGTCTTGAGTTTCACAACGCGACCACCAGGAATGTCGAGTTCAAGCTGTTCATCGAGGACGATGTTCGATAGATCGAAATCGTATTGCATCCAGAACTGACCTGGCGTGAGAGCGGTGTGAATTACGGTGACTGATTCGCACTCCAACACGTCCCGGGGGCGCAACCCCGGGACGGTGACATGCTTCTCTCGATAGTCGGTGTAAAGGCTGGCGACTTGCGGAATCGGGGCTAAGTCCTGCACGGCTTCTGAACCGGCTTTCACGACGCTGCCGTCCGGCTTCAGGACGCGCACGTAAGGAATCTCCATACTTTCGTCCGCAGAGTTATAACCAAAGCGCAGTTGTCCCCAACGTTGCACGCCGGCCTCGCTCTGCACGCGAACTCGAAAAATGCTTTCCTTACGTCCGGTGCCGTCGTTCTCGAATCGAAAACGGGAACTCATGCCCTCGACAACAAACGCCTCTTTCGAATAGTCGCGGGTACTCGCTATCACAGATGAATCTTGACTTTCCGATTTGCTGACGATCGCCGGCGGTGCGTTTTCGGGGTGTTGCCGGCCGCCTCGTTCCCGGAGCGCGCCGGAGGCAAGACCGGCGGGAGGGTGGGCAACACTCAGGACGGAGAATCCAAGGAGAAACAATACGGAAGTGCCGAAACGCATAGAGGGCTCAAGCCTCACAGAGTTGTACCCCAAAGCCCCCGGTGGGGCAAGGGGCGGGAGCCCAGCCTTTCGTCGGACAGTGCAAAAACTGGGGGTTCCCCGTCCTTGCGTTTTTTCAAGGGGGGAACCCGACGCTCCTGGACAACATAATGCACTTGACTGACTATGCACTATAAGGCATACTATAAACGTGCCTTGGACCGTCGAAGTCGGCGATGAGTTTGCGCCGGAATTCGACCAACTGGACGAGGAAGTGCGGATTGAAATTCTGGCGCTCTCGCGACTCCTGCAGCAATTCGGGCCGCAGCTGGGAAGACCGCGGGTCGATACCCTCAAAGGATCCCGCCACGCGAACATGAAAGAGCTTCGCTTCAGCGCGGCCAACGGAGAATGGCGAGTGGCTTTCGCTTTCGACCCAAAGCGGAAAGCAATTCTGCTGGTGGCGGGCGACAAGTCAGGCGGAAGCGAGAAGAAATTTTACAAGCAGCTCATCGCGAAGGCGGACAAGCGTTTCGATGCGCATCTGAATCGAATGCACGGGAAAGAAAGGAAGTAACCATGCCGAGAAACGTAAATGACATTATCCACAACCTTCCCGCGCGACAGCGGAAGAAGGTCGAGGCTCGCGCCGCTCAACTCATTGCTGAGGAAATGACGCTCCGGCAACTGCGGCAAGCTTGCCGGCTCACCCAGCAGAAAGTCGCGAAGTCGCTGCGCATCGGACAGGAAGGCGTCTCAAAGATTGAACGGCGCAGCGATCTGCTGATCTCCACTTTGCGCGACTATGTACAGGCCATGGGCGGGCAGCTGTCGCTGGTCGTCGAATTCCCCGACCGGGAGCCGATCGTGCTGTCGGGAATCCCCGAGTTTGAGCGGTGAATACGGGTTCTGAGTCGCTGGTTTCCGCCTTTCGAGTCTGTGGTAGTGAGGCAGCCAAGTTTGTGATGGTCGATGAAGAGCCGAAGCTCCCAGCCCTCAGCGGCTGAAGCCGCGATTCTGCGGGTAAGCTCTACGGCACGACTGAAGTGGCTGCGGAAAAACTTTTCCACGGAGGGCAAAGCGACCACAGGGGCTGAAGCCCGGTCTCATTTCAGGCGCTTTACGCGGCCCCTTCGGCAAGCTCAGGGCAGGCTCTGAAAAGGGTCGTTCTTCCACGGCGAAGCGCGCGTTCGCGGGGGTTGGCCCACCTTTGGTTTTGTTGTTTGCCTGGACCGTCAGACTTGAGGCTGCTCCATCTTTCGCGGTTTTCGAAAGGTGGTCGAAATCAATGATCTCAATGGAGAAATGGGGGAGGGATCCCAAAGGGCATGGTCCCGGCAATTTAGGCTTCGGCTGCGAAGGCGCTCTCATCCGGCCTGACTACCTCTTCCTCCGAGACTGCGTCGGCCGCTACGTCTTGCGCAAACTCGCGGCGTTCCGGGCCCTTGTGCTCGACCACGCGTACGCGGCGGGCGGGCATGGTGCTGGGTTCGAGGCTGGCAATGCGGCCTTCGCGTACCTGGATTTGCGCGCGGAACCAGTCGGTGCGATACATTCGGCCCGCGGCATAGAACGTCATCGAGGCAGCGATGGGGCCTTCAAATTCTTCTCCCGTACAGTTCAGAATGCGGCGGCCCATTTCCTGCGACCAGGTCAGGCCGCCAACCAGAGGGTCGTTTAAGCGGCAGCGTTCGAATGGCATGGCATGCGAAAGCTTGCGCAATTGCAGCAGTTGCAAAAGGACCGAGGTCTTCGCCAGGTTGGTGACGATGACTTTGGCCTCGGTGGCGGAGACGCGTTCCAGCTTGATGTGAATGTCGGGCGACCATTCGCGCTCGAATTCTTCGCGGGCCAGGGCCAGGCCTTTGTCGGTGGCTTCAACGTAGCGCAGCGTGGCGCGAGCCAGAATCACGCTGAACAGGCAGGTTACAACCGTAGCGATCACGGGGATGTAGCTGATCAGTGTAGTGAACGGAATGCGAGATAAATCGATCAACTGCATATGCATAGACGAGCGGCTCCTGCGGACGTGAGTTTCGGGCGGGGGGAGCGATCGGGATGAGTGTAGCGGGAGAGTGGGCAGGGGCCCAGATGCGAATGGTGCGAGTCCCATAACGGGCCGAGTGCTGGGTCTTTGGTAACCGCGGGCGCAGGATTAGCGATGTTTAACCGACTCGCGAACGCGGCGGCAGGATGCCGCCGCGACAGCCGGCGAGTCGCCGGCGCTACTTTTGGCGGCCGTTACGGGCGCTACTCCAGGACACTATCGTCCAGTTTTTTCTTGCCCCAGTCGGCGGCGGCTTGCACGAACGCCAGAACAATGGGGTGCGGCTTCTTTTCCGTGGACGATAATTGCGGCTGGAAGAGCGTCGCCAGGAAGAATCTGTGGGTGGGGGATTCGATTGCGCGAATCTCGCCCTGCGAACCGCGCGCGACCACGGGAAATCCCGCTTCCATCGCCGCCCATTCGAATTCGGGATTGATTTCGAAGTTGCAGAAGAACTCCTCGGTCGCCGTTTGTTTGTCCTTGCCGTAGAAAGACTGCAGGTAGGAGCCGGGACGCAGGCGAATCTCCGGGACCGCGCCGGATAGCTTGGGGGCATCGCCCTTGCGATTGGGCACGGCGCAGGCCACCGGATAGATGATGATGTTCTTCGATCCGGAATTGTTCTCGGCACTGTCCGCGTCGGCGATGTTGAGGACGTTGCGCGCGAATTCGATGAAGGCGTATTGAAACCCTCCGCAGGTGCCAAGAAACGGCCAATCGCGGCGCCGGGCAAACTCGATCCCCTTGAGCATGCCGTCGAAACTCTTGTAGGGACTGCCGGGCGCGGCCCACAAGCCGTCGAAACGTTCGAGCGTCTTTTCTGCGGTCGCGGCGGCGAGCGAGGGAGTGGGCAGCCACTCGGATTCCACCTTCATCCGAAGCTTGCGGGCGGCATGTTGCAGAGAATCGTTGGTGGCATGGTGCGAGCGGAAGTCAGTATTAAAATCGCCCAGGATTCCGATGCGTACGCCGTCGCTCACGGGTTGATTGTACTAGAGGGCAAGCTGCGAGCCAGGCGGGAGTCGGTGGCGCCAAGGTTAGAAGCGTGGTGCGGGGAGGCCTGATTTAGAGGCGCGCACTCAAAGGCGCTCGATGCTCAAAATGAGGTAGAGGCAGAGTAGCGAGAGTGCGGGGCCGCCCCAGATCATCAGCGCGCATTTCCAGCCGAGAGAGCGGGCGACCTCGCGCTGGCTGCGCCAGGAGATCAGGAAGGTCTTGTTGTTGGTTCCCTTCATCAGAACTACCGGTGGATGCGGATCGAAAATAATTGTCTGTGCTTCGGGACTCGTTTCCAGATTGGAGCTGCTGGCCGTCGCTGGTGCCGCCTCGGCAACGACCTGCACTCCGCCGTTTGCAGGCACTCCTGCCATGGCCCATGCCGCGGGATTCGAGATTCCTGCTTTCAGCAGGGCGGCCGCGACTTTTTGTTGCTGCGTCATCTCCGAGGATTTCGTGGGGACGGATTCCACCGGCGACAGGCGAATGATGGGACGCGAAGGACTTTCAGATCGAATCGCTGGCCCGTGGGGCGAAGAGTCGAAGCCCAACTCCTGCTGTTCCAAGTCCTGGTGTATCAAGTCCTGCTTTCCCGCCCGGAGCGAAAAGGAAATCGCCCCGATCGACTGTGAGAGCGCACCCATGGATAGCGGATTGACTGTTTCGTTGTCCTGCACCGGCTGCGGACCGACTTCGAGTCCAGGGTTTTCGCTCAGCGTGCCCAGAATGAAGAGCGAATTCTTCGGCTTGATGCAATATTCTTCCACCTTAATTTTGTTGCTGGTGGCAATCCCGTGGCGCGCCAGAAAGCCGCGCACATTCTCCGGGGCGGGATCTTTTGTGGTGAAAAACGAATCGCAGAATTGCTGTTCGAAATCACGGTGCAGGTCGAGATCGGCTCCGCGCGGATCGACCAGCAGGCGTCCGGTATTGTCGTCGACGAAGAAGGGCACGTGCATGCACTCGCCGGCGACTTTGACCCATTCTTTATTCTTCCCGCGTTGTTTGTACTCCCAAACCAAGGTGCGGTAGTAGTAACAGGGGCGCGCGGTGATGGGGGCGATCATCGTGTAGGGACCGGCGGCGAGCCCGCTGACTTCGACCATTCCCATCGAAGCGCTGCGAATCTTTGAGAACGGAGTATCGAGAATCAGGCGGCGGCGCTGCAGTAGTTGGAATCCGTAAAAGAAAAGGCCGATCCCGGCGCAGAAGCCAATGCCACACCAGACCAGAAGTCCGGTGGGATCCGAGGCGCGAAGAATCAGGGCAAATAAGATCACAGACGAAGTTACGCCGAGGGCAGGCTGGCACGCCCGTGTTCAGGCTAGCGAATGCGCAAGCGACATGGCTGTAGAAAGTCACGTGGTGCGCTTACGTTGGTAATGACTGTGCGAACAACGTATGGTTCCGAAACTCCCATGGAAGCGGCGAAGGCCAGCGGAGAATTTTTCGGACAAGAATCTTTGAGCGCCATTTTGCGCCAGACCGCTGGCATCTCTCCGGCCGACGCGGCCGATCGGATTATTTCCGCGGCGCAGCAGTGGGCTGCGTCGCAAGACGACGATTTGACAGTGCTGATGTGCGACTACGTGGGAACCGGTCAGGTAGGGTGAACGAGTGAACTTCGAGTCGGTGAAGCGGTGCCAGCCCCGAGGGGAAGAGGCCCACGGGACAGCCGGCAAGATGCCGGCGATACAGGAGACTGAAAACTGCTCCTCTACCCGCCGGCCTTCAGTTCCGTCAGCACCTGTTTGGCGATCTCCTTGAGAGTTTCAAACACGCCGACACCCTGAAAGGCAACCGCTTCGACGATGGGTTCATTTTTCTTGCGCAGTTCGGTGGAGAGCAGATCGATGGGCAGAATATTCGGCAGGTCGCGTTTGTTTAACTGCAGCACGTAGGGAATCTTATTGAAGTCGTAGCCGTGTTCTTTCAGATTCGACATCAGGTTCTCGAGCGCTTCGACGTTGGCGTCCATGCGCTGCTCCTGGGAGTCGGCGACGAATACGATGCCATCCACGCCGCGCAGAATCAGCTTCCGGCTGGCATCGTAAAAGACCTGTCCGGGCACGGTGTAGAGGTGAATACGGGTTTTAAAACCGCGAACTGACCCTAAATCCAGGGGCAGAAAGTCGAAAAATAGCGTGCGCTCGGTTTCGGTGGCCAGCGAGATCATCTTACCTTTCTGCTGGTCCGCGGTTTTCTGGTAAATCACCTGCAAATTCGTGGTCTTGCCGCCCAACCCGGCGCCATAGTACACGATCTTGCAATTGATCTCGCGAGCTGCGAAGTTGATGAAACTCAAGACTTTCCTCAAATGCAGGCATACCCTTAGGGGCTGCCGCGTTGCACCAGTTCCTTATGGAGGCTCGGGGTCTTTATATCATACGGGAGATGCCGAACGCAGGTTACTCAGGTGACCCCGGGTGTTTTCAGAGGCTTAATGGGCCGATGGCACGGGATAATATCCAGCCTTGGTGTAAATATTCAGCCCTTTCTTGTCTACTAGCACTTCGATGCTGCGAAATGCTGGGCCCGCCGTCGCCTTTGGGATATAGGCCAAGGTGTACTGGTTCCTGGCCTCGGAGGTGATCTGCGCATAAGCCTCTTCCATCGCATTTCGCGAGAGTTCGCTGAAGACCTCTCCGCCTCCAGTAGCCGAGCAGTACTTCGGAAGGATATTGCTGTAACCCTGTCCTCTCAAATGAAGTTTGTCGAGTTCACGATAAACCGGCAGGGCCCCACTGTCGACCACCACGGCTTTTACCTGAATGCCGTGGGTCTCAAGCACTTTTAACACATCGCGGTAGCTGGCTTTGCTCCCCAAATCCCGCCCATCACTGATCACAAAGATTACCTTGCGGCGGGTGCGGTCGCGCTTACTCAGGTCCAACGCCGCGCGCAGGATGGCATCATTCAAAACGTGCGCCTCCCGGGGCGGGGTGTTGACGGGTGCGATGATCGGTCCTCCCGCCGGGGCACCATTGACTGTCGGGCCATCCGGCCCCAGCGGACCCCCCAGCACCGGCGGGCCGTTGGCGCGGCCGCGTACCGTTTTCATCTGGTTGAGTGCGGCCGTTAGTTTCTCGGGCCGGCTGTTGTAGTCCGTCACTTGACTGACTGTGCTGCTGTAGGTGTAGAGCGCAACCTCATCGTAAGGGCTGAAGGCACCGACCAGCGATGCGTAAGTCTGATTTATCTTCTGGAAGGCTACGTCCGCGATGCCGGTATCGAGCAGCACCGCCACTGAAAGTTGAAATGGATCACTGGTGAAGTACGTCAGCGTCTGTACCTTGCCGTTTTCCTTGACGACGAAATCCTTGGGAACTAAACCGTCCACAGGGCGCCCGTCGGAGTACTTGACCAGGACGGGAATCTGTACCACGTTGACCGAAACCGGAATGGTGTAAAGATCTTCCCTGGGATTGATCTGATTCCTGGGCCTGCTGCCTGCAGGAATTGTCTGAATCGGGGGCATGGGAGGCGGAGCCGGCTTCTCTTGATCCGGCTGCTGCCCGGCTTCGCCGGGATACGCAGGCGGCGCGCTGCCTTGTGCTCCCCTCCGGCGGCGCGTCGGCAGCCTTTGGAGCGGGCGGCTGGACGGTTGAGGGCGCATCGGGAATATCCTGCGCCGGTTGCGTCGTGGCCGCCGGTGGAGACTGACTCTGGCCAGACTGCGCGTGGAGCAACGGAATCCCCAGCATCAGAACGGCGGCAGCCATCAGCCTGAATCCAGTCTGAACCCGACAAACCATATTTCTTTTCAACGGCGCCATGACTTTCCCTGTCCCGCGAACCAACACCGCGAAAAAATCCCGCTTTTCGTCTGTAAGATGCTCAATCCACCCTGTTTGGTGCATCTAAAGGATTAGACTATCACTAACCGATAACGCGAGAGTGTCCGGATGCCCAAGCATTTTGTTTCCCAGCGCCGAGTCCCGCCCATAATGGTTTTAGCTGCGCTGTTTCTGGCTGTCCAGTGTACGTCTGCCCAGCAGTCGCCGCCCCCTACCTCCTGCCCAGCCAACGACGCAGACCCAGCAGCCCGCGCCCGCTAACCAGAGGCCCGAAGATCAGAAATCCGACGACTCGCAGCAGCCGACCGAAACTCTGAAAGTAAACGTCAATGTGGTTCAGTTGTTCTTCAACGTAAAAGACAAGCACGGGGCCCTTGATTCCCAACCTGACCAAGAACGACTTTGAAGTCAGTGAAGACGGCAAGCCGCAAACCATCAAATATTTTACCGCCGAGACAAATCTTCCGCTCACGCTCGGAATTCTGATCGACTCCAGCGGCAGCCAGCGCAACGTCATCGACATGGAAAAAGAAGTCGGCGGAGCCTTTCTACGGCAAATCTTGACCGACAAAGATGAGGCCTTCGTCATCGACTTCGATATCTCCGTCGATCTGCTGCAGGATTTCACCCGCGACGTTCACCGCTTGCAGGCCGCGCTGAACAAAGCGAAAGTAAATGTGGATTACAGCAGTGGCGGAATCCCCGGCATGGGCGGAGGGCCCGTGCCCCAGCATAATTCGCCGGGAACTCTGCTCTACGACGCCGTCTATCTTTCCGGTCATGACATGCTGTCTAAGGAAGTGGGTCGCAAGGCCATGATCCTGCTCACCGATGGCCAGGATGAAGGCAGCAAGCTGAAAATCCAGGACGCGATTGAGGCCGCGCAGAAATCGGATTCCATCGTTTACGTCCTGCTCTGCGCGGATCGCGGCTTCTACGGCGGCTTTGGCTATTCTGGCGAATCCGAAATGCGCAAGCTCACGGAGCAGACCGGCGGCCGCGTTATTAACGTAGGCAACAAGTTCGACAAGCTCCGGGAAGCTTTCGACCAGGTTGCCGCCGAATTGCGCAGCCAGTACAACATCGGCTACACCCCCATTAATGCCAAGCTCGACGGCACCTACCGCAAGCTCGAAATCAAGAACAAGCAAGGCTACAAAATCCAGGCCCGCGCCGGATATTACGCCGGCCGCAAGCAAGACTAGCCGGACAATGTGGCGCGGGCGCCCCCGCCCGCGGCCTTTGCTTTTGATCTTGTTTTGATTCTGCCCGCAGCGAAAGCACGAGCAAAGTCAACAACAAGAGCCGCGGGCGGGGCGCCCGCTCCACGTAGCAGAGACGCACAAACGCTGATACACTCCCTTGCGGAGGTTTCCATGCCCCGTTTTTCCCGCCGCTCGTTCCTGCATCTGTCCGCTGCCGCCTCGGCAGTCGCTGCGTTCCATGGAATGTCCGAACCCATGCTGGCCGCCGCTGCCCGCCGCCGCCCGCACGCAAAAGACGCGGTGCTGATCGATTCCAACGAGAATCCGCTCGGCCCCTGCCAGAGCGCGCGCGACGCCGTCTCCGCCATCATTCCGCAGGGAGGCCGCTACTCCGACAATCTCACCGACGATCTGGTCAGCACTTTCGCCCAGCAGGAAGGCCTCAATCCCGAATACATCTACTGCACGCCGGGTTCAACGCCTCCACTCAGCCTCAGCGTGCTGGCCTTCACTTCGCCGCAGAAAAGTTACGTCACCGCGGACCCGTGTTTCGAGACGGGCATGATGATGGCCGCCGTTGCGGGAGCGCGCGTAATCAAGGTACCGCTCACCAAAAGTTACGCGCACGACGTGAAAGCCATGGTGGCAGCCGGAGGACCCGATGTCGGAGTCTTCTACATCTGCAATCCCAACAACCCCACGGGCACGCTCACTCCGCACTCGGACATCGAATATCTCGTTGCCAACAAGCCCAAGGACTCAATCGTTCTCATCGACGAAGCCTACATCCACTTGTGCGAAGCCCCGTCCGCGCTCGATCTGGTCAAGGCAGGCAAAGACGTCATTGTGTTGCGGACGTTCTCGAAGGTTTATGGGATGGCCGGGCTGCGCTGCGGATTCGTGATTGCTCGTCCCGACCTGCTGGAAAAAGTCATCGCCCGTGGCGGCCAAAATTTTATGCCGACCACAGCCGTCGCCGCCGCCATTGCCAGCCTGAAGGACTCAGCTTTGGTGTTGGAACGCCGCCGCATCAACGCCGGCATCCGCCAGCAGACATTTCAATGGCTCGACAGCAACGGTTATGCCTACATCCCATCCGAGTCCAACTGTTTTCTGCTCGATACCAAGCGCCCAGGCAAGGAAGTGAGAGACGCCATGGCAAAGGAAAACGTCCTGATCGGCCGCGTCTGGCCGGTGATGCCCACCTACGTCCGCATCACCGTAGGAACACAAGAAGAAATGGCCCGCTTCCAGTCCGCATTCCAAAAAGTAATGAAAAGTTGAAAGAAGGTTTCAAGGTTTCAAGGTTTCAGAGTTTCAATGTTTCAAGGTCTACGGCCAATGAGAAGCCCGACCCTGAAACCTTGGAACCTTGAAACCTTGAAACTTCAGAACGTTGCTACTCCACCGCTTCCGTCCACCGCACTCTCCGCCCTTCCCGGCTGCTCTTGTGCGCCAGCAAAATGCCACGCATCGTGCGCAGCGCCTGTTCTGGCGTCACCTCCAGTGGAGATCCTTTCTCAATCGCATCCCTGACATTGGCGTAGAACCCGCGGTAGTCGCCCCGCTCGGTCTTCACTTTTCGGATTGGCTCGTCCACACGGCTCAACGTTCCCCAGAGCGCCTCCGGTTCCTCGCCCCAACCCGCCCCCCAGTCAAGTCCTTCGGGAGGGTGCTCGCTACGCAGAATCTCCTCCTGCGGATCCATCCCATATTTCACAAACGATCCTTCGGTCCCGTGAATCAGGAAGTGATGGGAGAGCGCATAGGCCAGAATCCGCGCGCGCAACGTCGTCCGCAAGTAGGGATACTCCATATGCACATCGAAGGAATCGTCCATGGTCGAGTTCTGGCGCTGACGAAATGCCGTCGCCCAGACCGTCTCCGGCTCGCCAAACAAAACCAGCGCCTGATCGATCAAGTGCGGCCCCAAATCCCACAAAACACCGGCAGCGGGAAAACCCGGACGCTCGCGCCACACATTTGCCCGCGGCTGTGGACGAAAACGGTCGTAGCGGGCTTCATATTCAACAACCGCGCCCAGGCCGCCTGATTTCACCAGTTCCTTGACGGTCTGAAAATCTCCATCCCAGCGCCGGTCCTGATACACGGTGATCAGCAGCTTGCGATCCGCGGCGAGACGCACCAACTGCTCCGCCTCCGCCATTGTCGGGGTGAATGGTTTGTCCACCACGACATGGCGTCCAGCTTCAAGACACGCCTTCGCCAGGGAAAAATGCGAATCGTTGGCAGTGGCAATGACGCACAAGGCGAGCGTCTTGTCGGAGAACATTTCGTCGAGAGTTCGCGCCACGCGCACTTCCGGATATTTTTCCTTCGCCTTCGACCCTTGGCGCTCGAGAATGCAGGCCAGGTCCATCCCCTGGACGCCCCGAATCACAGGCGCATGAAACGCCTGCCCCGCCATGCCGAATCCGATCAACCCCACTCGCACCATGTTTTCTCTTTCCTCGTGTCCAGCGCCCCGCCCGTTTCGTAGAGACTTAGCTTGCTACGTCTCTGCCGCCTGCTCACCGATCCCTCACGCGCCGCACAAATTTCAATCCCGACCAGACCTCAGTCACCGCGCACACTTTCACGTCCACCAGTCCCGCGTCCAGTCCAATCTCGCGAACGATGTTCTCATTCAGATCCGTAATCACGCCGGAACTTTTCTTCGGCCAACTTACCCAGAGCATTCCCGCGGGCGCCAGGAGCTTGCTGATTCGTTTGAAATCCCTCGCCAATTCCGCCTTCGATTTCACGAACACCATCGCGAAGTCGAGCGGAGCTTTTCCGTTACTCACGTTCTCGCAGCCGGCGAGGGTGATGCTCAACTCCGCAAGCACATCAGGCGCGGCATTCGGCAGGTAAACCCGCGATCCAGGTTTGATGCCCAGCTTTTTCGGTAGCGGCGTTCCAGAGTATCCCGGCATGTGGATCGTGTCGGCTGCCATTCTTACTTTTGTGGCGGCTGCACCCAAGGGGTCAACTCAGCATTGTGCATGACGGCCACCAGCCAACTTCCGTCTGACTTTGTGAATATACAATCGGCCAGGCCGGTGCGGTAAGGAATAGGTTTGCCGGTGTTATCGATAGCGCCCGTCATCTCCCAGTGGATGTCGACCGCTGCCAAGTCAGGCCGCAGGAAGCGAATCTTGGTTACCTCGCCAGTCTGATGGCTCTGTTTGAAAAATCGTTCAAACGCCACGGCGTGAAATTTCTCGATTTCAGCCTGCCGGGAAGCGCTCTGTCCGCGCACATTGGTGAAATCCGCATCTGGGTCGAACATTGACGAAAACTGATGGGCGTCATGAGCATTCCACCCGCCCATCCATCGCTCGGCAACAATAGCCTTGATCGCGGCTTCCTCTGCCGGATGCCCAGCGGTCTCGGCTTGCGGCGCGCGAGCCAGGAGAGTGAATGCTGACGGTGCCAGAATTGCCAAACAAAGTGTGACGGTGAGCGGATGGGACACAAAATACCTCCTGCTGGTCGTCGCAGATTGTACTCTGTGTCTGAAGAAAATCCAGCCTAGTCTACTGTTGCGCGGACAGGGTCTGACGTCTGATGTCCGAGGTCAGACTTTAACGGCCCGGCGCGTACCATCCGCGCCGCGACCGCACCCGAAGATTCTTTCGATCATTGGCGACGATTTCAATCGTGCGGTAATGCCCGTCGGATTTAAGGTCCGCCGGCTTATAGGAAATGGCGTACTGGCTGCGGAGTTCGTCCTGGATTTCGGCGAATGCATTGGCCACATCGCGAATCTGGAACGGGAAGAACGGGCGCCCACCGGTTGCGTCGGCGATGCGCTCCAGCACCTTGTCGCCCGCGCCTTTGGTCCCGCTCACATTGGTGCTGATGGTGTAAACGATGGCCTCGGCACGCTGCGCCATCTCAATCGCTTCCTCGCGGGTGACATGGCTCTGGTTGTCTTCGCCATCGCTGAGCAAAATGATGGCGCGCCGCACGTTGGTCGACTTCGGAGCTTTCAGCAGCTTGTCGCGGCATGCGAAATATAGTGCGTCGTAGAGCGCCGTACCGCCGCCGGGACGCAACTCGTGCACGCCATGCGCCAGCTTCTCGGTGTTGTCGGTGAAATCCTGTGTGACCTCCGGCGTCACATCGAAACCGACCACAAACGCCTGGTCATAGCGCGGATGAATCGTCTGATTCAGAAACTCGACGGCCGATTGCTGTTCGAACTTGAACCGGTCGCGCACGGAGTTGCTGGCATCGATCAGCAGCCCGACCTGCAGCGGCAGGTTGGCCTCGGCGTGGAAGCTGCGAATCTCCTGCGGCGGCTTGTTGTCGTCGAGCACGCGGAAGTCGCCCTGCTTCAGATCGGTAATGCGCCGCCCATGCTTGTCGGTCACCGTGAAGACGACGTTCACTTCGTTGGTGGTCGAACGGATGGTGGTGACCGGATCGTCTCCGCTGGCGGGATTCGGATCGGCAGCCTTCTGCTCCTGCGCAGCCGGGTTAGCGCTCGGAGCAGTCGAAGCTGGAGTCCCCGATTGGGCGACGTCGCTCCGGCCGCAAAAAGCGCCAGCAGAACGAGCCTGGACAGCGTAATGAATTTCGTCCCCAAAGTTTCCCTCGACATCAACATTATATCCGCCCCAAGCGCGTGAGCGCGGCTCTAACGCCTTCGGTAGAGACGTTGCTTGCAACGTCTCTCTCGATAGTCGCCAAAAATGCCTCAAGCTCCCCCGGAAGCGGACTCTCAAGCGCAATCGGTTCCCCCGTCCGCGGATGCGCCAATTCCAACCGCGCCGCATGCAAAAAATTTCGCGCCAGCGAAATCGCGCCGCCCTCGTCCGTCGCCCGCCCGCGCCTGGCCCGCATCTCGCGCGGCGCACCATACAGCGCATCGCCCACCACCGCATGCCCCAGCGACGCCATATGCACGCGAATCTGATGCGTCCGGCCGGTATCGATCTTCACCTCAACCAGCGTGAACTTGCCAAACGCCGTATCCAGCCGTCGAACTACGCTGTAGTGCGACACCGCATCGCGCCCGCCCGTCCCTCGCGTGGTCATCCGTATGCGCCGCACCCGGTCGCGGCTGATGCTGGCCGAAATCGTTCCGCGATCCTTCTTCACCCACCCGTGCACCAGCGCAATATAAGTCTTCTTCACCTCGCGCCGGGCAAACTGCGCCGCCAGCTTGCGGTGCGCTTCATCGTTTTTCGCCACCACGATCAGCCCGCTGGTCTCTTTGTCCAACCGATGCACGATCCCCGGCCGCATCTCCCCGCCCACCGCCGACAGCGTCGCGAAATGATGCAGCAGCGCATTCACCAGCGTCCCGCGATTGCGCTGATCTTCCGTCGCGCCCGCGCCCGCATGCACCATCATCCCCGCAGCCTTGTTGATGACCGCCAGATCGTCATCTTCATAAACGATGTCGAGCGGAATCTCCTCGGCGATCGCGCGCAACGGAGGCCGCTCGGCCGAGCCGAGCACGGTGATGCGCTCCCCGCCCCGCAGCTTCAGCGAAGCCTTCGCAGGCGCATCGTTCACCAGAACTTTTTCTTCGGAGATCAGCTGCTGCACCCGCGCCCGGCTGACGTCAAGATGCGCCGCCAGCAATTGATCGAGGCGCTTGCCCGCATCATCAACCGCAACAGAAATAAGAATGGGAAACGCTTCCGGCATTCGGAGGGAAGCATACTACAGGCCGCAGAGCTGAACGGCTCGCCGCGTGTCAGACGGGCCGCAGTTGGTGCAACGCCTGGTTGTGCCAACCATGCGCGGTCTTCCACAGCACTCTAAACTGGCGCGGCACGCTCGGATGTATAAGGCGCACCTTTCATTTTTCGTCGTGCGATAAGCAGCATTATCGTCGATGCTACCGGGTACACGTATGGCACTACGAACAGCAGTTCAAAGGGTGCAACGCCCATGTTCCCGACACCTGTGGCCGCCCCAATGCGGTCATTCCAACGCCACCGCCTGCAAGCCAGAGCATTCCGGTGAGTATGCTGTAACCCACGAGTGATGCGGAGGTAACTGAGGGCATCAGAACGCCAGATTTATTCAACCTGAATAGATGAAAAGCTGCTACGAACCGTGCGATTACTAACTCAAGGCGCACGTATGTCCCGTCAAGAAAGGCGACAGTTGATCGCTGGTCATGACGTGAAAGGCGGACATCTAAAGCTAGGCCGAGTGAATCGGCAGGTAGGCCGAACCCCGTTTCTACAACACCGTGCGCTGAGAGCAGAAGCCAGTAGAGGCCGAGAGCGATGAGGGCAGTGTTCACCGTATCGACTATTCTAAAAACGCGGTCTTGACCCATGCTCGCATTTCGTAACCGAGGATTTTACGTTCATTGCGCCCCAGACCCGTGGCTAGGAGTATGCAGGTCACACTGTCGTTAACATCGCCGTTGCCCTCAGTTGACCAAGTTGCGTAGCCGAGACTCTCGAGTCTTCGCCACAACTCGACCGCAACTCTCTTACTCCGAGCTTTGAAACTCCATGTTCTCATCCACCGAAAGCTGCGCAGGCGTGCCACCGACGTTGGCGCCGGAGCGCGTCGCAACCACATGAAAGCCACTGGAACTGGTCTGGACCTCATAGCTATAAGGCGGACGCTGCCGGGCAACGCTAATGTAGTTCGCCGACACCAGTTCGTCGAACGAAACATATTTTCCTTCGCTGGCGAAGTAGCGGCGCTCGGCCTGGGCGATGCTCGTCAGATCGCTCCTTACGCCGGTGATGTTGATGGCGGCCTGCGGATTGTTGGCCCCGGCGGCAGCAGAAGAACTGGTTGCCTGCCTGGAATAAATGTACATCCCAACGCCCATTACAATGACGACGCTGAGAAAGCCAAAGATGCGGCCCATAGGTCCCTCCCCAAGAACTAATTGCACCGGGAAACGGGGCCGCTGACAAGTAACCAGAGTGTAGCCGCCAGCACGCAGCGACGAGGCTGGATCGAATGGGCGACGGTTTTCAGCTCGGGTGTCCAAGAGCATTCTAAGAAACGTGCAATTGTGACCAGACGAGCATCTTTCGACAAGATAACCTTGCCATGTTGCTTGTAGCGCGGGAGCGGGTGGCGCATTGGCTGGCAGAATAGTCCCAATGCGCCTGCTGTCCACGCTGAGCACATCATCTTCGGGACGAGGTCCGAGGCCGAGTCATCCGTGCCCTCTCAATCGGCCAGATCAGAAACCCTCTCATTTGTAATGGAGGACCGCGGAAGACGCTGACGTCGCAGCGGCTTCGGAGGTCCTCAGACTGACAGATAACCTTTCTAGCTTCTGGCCGAAGGAGTTTTAATACTATGAAGAAGCTGATGTTCGTTTTGTTTGCTTTTGCTCTTCTGGCGTCGACCGTGGCTCTCGCTCAAGATGCCGCCAAGCCAGAAACCGTGCCAGTTGCGGCACCTGCACCGTTAGCACCGACAGCACCGGCTCAACCTCTCACGGTGACCGGGTGTTTGCAAAAAGGCACTCAGCCAGGCGAAGTGACTCTCACCGGAGCCGACGGGAAGAGCTACGACCTGCGCAGCGACAGCGTTAAACTTGACCAGCACATTGGCCATCAGGTAACCGTAACCGGAACCGCCAGCCCTGAAACCAAGGCTGAGGAGAAAAAAGAAGGACAGGTCGAGAAGGCGTCCAGTAAAGAGGCGATCGGCAATTTGAGCGTGACCGACGTAAAGATGGTCAGCGATACCTGCACGAAGTAGGTTCGGCAGAAACTGAATGTATGCGGGCCAGCGCTGTTGCTGGCCCTTTTTTTCTATCGGAAGGAAAGGCCGGGGCGGCAACAGAAGTTTTCTCGCTTCGCTGGGAACGTAGAGTTGTGCGGGACCTGTTGGCGGAACATAGCTGTTGCACTGATTGACCGAACTGTGTGCCCGTCGCAATGCGATAATTAGCTGGTTCTATGAGGATGAAAGCAATTCGTTCGCGGCTTGTCGTCCTGTTTCTGTTAACCACCTGCAGTCCGTTTCTTCCAGGGCAAGCTAACGCTTCAGCGGGGGCCACGCCCAAGTACACCTTCGCGATCGTTCGAGTATTTCCCCACGACACCTCCGCTTACACCCAAGGTCTCGCGTATCGCGATGGCTTCCTGTATGAAGGCACAGGTCGCAATGGCCAGTCGTCACTTCGAAAGGTACGGCTGGAAACGGGAGAGGTGATTCAGCGCTTGGATTTGGCGTCGGAGTATTTCGGGGAAGGGTATCACGCTTGTTAAAGATAAAGTTGTCCAGATTACATGGAAGTCAGGAGTAGGCTTTGTATATGACCTGAACAATTTCCAGCTGCTGCGGAAATTTTCTTACTCCGGGGAAGGCTGGGGCCTCACTGCGAATGGCCATCAATTATTTATGAGTGACGGCACGTCGGAAATTCGTGTCTTTGACGCCGAGACTTTCCGAGAAATACGCCGTTTCAAGGTTCACGATGGTCCAACTCCCGTCGATCAACTCAACGAACTGGAGTTTGTAGAAGGACAGATTTTCGCCAATGTATGGCACAGCAACCTCGTCGCAAAGATTTCTCCGCAGACCGGGGAGGTAGTTGGGTGGATTGACCTCGGCGGAATTCTGAGCCCAGTTTATCGTCTCGAACCCGAAGCCGTGCTCAACGGGATTGCGTACGATCCACTTCGCAAGCGGCTTTTTGTCACCGGGAAACTTTGGCCAAGCATCTTCGAAATCAGACTTGCCCCGGAACGCGGGAAGTAGGGTGGTCTTTCCTTAACGCGTAGCGCTGACCGTCCGCGCCGGAATCGTCTTCGACCCGGGCCGCAGCCACCAGATCAATCCGCCCGCCAGCACCAGTCCCACCGCGATCAGCTGCGTGCCGGTCATCGCGCCGCCGAAGACCGAGCCGCGGCCGGGATCGTCGCGCAAATACTCGAGGAAGAATCGGGCGACGCCGTAGATGAACATGAACGCGCCAATCACCTGGCCTTCAAACTTTCTGCGCTTGAGCAGCCACATGAGGAAGAAGAAATTCGCCAGCTCCACCGCCGACTCAAACAATTGGGTCGGTTCGAGCGGCACGCCCAGCGGCGTCCCGGTAATCGAGTTCGCCAGCGGATTGTGAAAGACCACGCCCCACCAGTGATGCGTTTCTTTTCCGTAGCAGCATCCCGCGGCGAAGCAGCCGATGCGGCCGATCGAATGTCCCAGCGCAAGTCCGGGCGCGAAGGCATCACAAGTCCCCAGCGCCGGCATCTTGTGCCGCCACACATACCAGGCCGCCGCCACGAACGCGGCCAGCAGGCCTCCGGAAAAAACTCCGCCCGCCTGCAGGGTGTTGATGCTGAAAATCTCGCCGGGATGAGCCGAGTAATAACCCCACTCATTAATAACGTAGAGCACCTTGGCCCCGATAATGCCGCACAGAACGACGAGAATCCCAAGGTTCCATGCCTTGTCGCCGTCAACTCCCAGTTTCTCGGCGTTGCGCACACTGATCCACAGCCCGATCAGGACGCCCAGGGAGACCAAGAATCCATACGTCGGCAGGAAAAATTTCCCTATATGAAAGAGTTGTGGAAACACAGTTTAGTTAGATGCGGGAAACCAAGGATTTGCTACTTGATCAGTCTAGCAGGAATGCAGCGCTTGGCTGTTAGCCTTTGGCCTTTAGCTAAGAGCTAAAAGCCAAAAGCTAATGGCCGATTTTATCAAGCCGACCCACTGTGCCGTGTGACGGGCCGAGAATGAACCCGTCGGTAGACGTTGGGAACCCGCCGAGACCCTTTAGGCATCTCCGCATGGCGGAGCGTCGCACACCGGATCCTAGTTCGAGTCGAGTCCCCGTTCATTCAGCATTGGTTCAAAAATCGGTTACCGCCATCACCAACCCGGCAGGCCGGCTTTCATGTTGGATGCTAGGCAAAACTCGCGCGCTTGGCAAGAGGCATGCCGCAAAAAGTTGGCAGGCCGCTTGCTACCAAAGTAATGCCGGGTTCGCAAATGGGCTTGCCAAGCCAACTCACTGCTTAGTTCCCTCGGCCCAATAGCTGCTCCGTGCAAGAACGGTCGCACTACCTGCGTCTTCCGATTGCGCTCGCAACCGCACTCGGATTTGATGCAGCCCGGGATGCGGATTCTTCGGCGCGAAACTCAGCAGATATCGGCTGTGCAAATGGTTAGTGAAGTCAGTCATCCGCACTTCGAATTTTTTCCGCGTCGCGAACAACTCGTATTCCCCGCCGGTCATGGAAGCGATGGTGCTCGGGACGTTTTTCCTCATGGCCTGCGCGGTCATGTACAACAGATCTAGGAAGTCGATGCCCTGATGCATTTCGTTTTTGTTCGTCCCGCGCCCGGTGTCGAGAATGTTCGATAGCGCCGGAGAAAACGCCAGCGCGTACATTACCGAATTGCTCTGCCCAATGGCCGCCACCGCGTCTTCGATCTTTACGTGACTGCCATGGTCGCGCGTTTCGCTGATCAGCAGCAACACGCGCAGCCGTTCCTCCGGTTCCTGCTTGAGCAGATTGATCGATGAGTCGATCGCATCCAGGATCGCCGCGCCTCCGCCCCCCGGCTGCAGATTTCTCAAATCGTCTTCAACCAGAGTCGCGTCGCGCGTAAAATTCCTGGTGATTTCAACCTGACTGTCGAACTCCACCACGGCGACGCGGGCCGTTCCGAGAGCAAATAGCGGATCCAGCATCGACTTCAGCCCTCGCATTCGTGGAAACTCGTAAGCCGCCCGGCCTCCGCGCTGAATCGCCACGACCAGCGAGATCGGCTGCCCCTCCGGCGCCTCGTCGAGCCGCGCCGCTTGCTCCACGCCATCGTCTTCCACAATGAAGTCCTTGGCCTGCAACCCATACACGATTCCGCCCTGCCGGTCTTTCACCAGCGCCGGAATCAGCACCACATTGGATTGGGAACGAAGGGTTGTTTCCTGAGGAAGAGCGATGCCGCCAAGGAGCGTCAAAACCAGCGGGGTCAGAACGAGGAGAAAATTCAAAACAGAAAAGCTCGCTGCGGCGCGCCGCAGACTATCCCGCCTTGCGTTTTTCGACCAGGACTTCATCCAGCGCATTGGATAATAGATGCGCCCGCTTCAGATAATCGGTTGCCCCGCTGTCCTGCCTTTTCTTGAGCAAGTGGAATTCATCGGCAATATTCAGCGCCGCCAGCACGGCCAGCCGCACTGTATCGATGGTATTGGTCGCCTCGGCCACGGCGCGCATCTTGGCGTCGACATATTCCGCGAGCTTCAGTATATATTCCGGGTCGGAGCCGCGCAGGTTATACGCCTGGTCAAAAATCTCCACCCGCACGCTGGCGTTCTGCGGGTCTTTCACCACCTGATTCTTGGTTGCGGTAGCCATAACCGTTTCTCCGTAGGGTCGTAAGTCTTCGGATCGTAAAATCTTCGCAGACTTAAATCGTAGAGACGTAGCTTGCTACGTCTCTGCCTGCGCAATCACAGGCCCTAGCTGGCCACAGCCAACGACTCAATCTGCTCCAGCATCTTCTCCACGCGCCCGCGAATCTCTTCCCGCTCCTTCTTCAACCGCACCGTCTCGCGCCGCAGCGTTACCAGTTCCTCTTCGCGATCCTCCATTTGCTGCCGCAGCCGCTGCGCATCCCGTTCCGCCGTAGCCTGAGCCTGCCGCGCCGCTTTAAACAGCTCTATGGTGCGATAGATTTTGTCTTCGAGCGCCTGAAAATCGTCCGCCGGAACCTGGTCTGACACCTGTTCGACCGCATTCATCGCCATGATTGCACTCTTCCCCGCAGGATTTATGAAACTTCCTCGCAGTATACTCCGAAAGTCTGTGGACAATGCGCTCTATCGCTAGCCGAAATTGCGGCCATCGGGCTCGCCGAATTCGTTATAATTTCTGTTGCCAGGAGGCTCCGAATCTATGAAACGCCTTGCCTCTCTCTCCTTCGCCTTGTTCCTCGCGCTGGCTGCCCTCCCATCCCGGAGCGCGGCCAAGACTAAAGTCGAACTCAAAGACGCTCAAGGCAAAGACGTCGGTTATGTCGTCCTGTGGGATCAGGGACCGGGCGTCGCCCTGGAGTTCCGACTCCACGATCTCACCCCCGGAGAACATGCCATCCACTTCCATCAGGTTCCCAAGTGCGAAGGCCCCGACTTCAAATCCGCCGGCGGGCACTTCAATCCCGACGGCAAGAAGCACGGTTTCGATAATCCCGAGGGCCACCACGCCGGCGATATGAAAAACTTCACCGTCCGCGCCGATGGCAAAGCGAGCGCCGATCTCAAAGATGACGATGTTACACTCAAGGACGGCCCCCATTCCTTACTAAACAACGGTGGCGACCGCGATCGTGGTCCACGCCAAAGCCGACGACTACAAGACCGACCCTTCGGGCAATTCAGGAGACCGCGTCGCCTGCGGCGTGATCACGAAGTAGTTAGTTACCCTTTGTCATTCCGAGCGAAGCGAGGAATCTGCTGTTTGCCGGCAGCATGCTCCGCGTCATCGCGTGAGCAGCAGCAAATCAGCGGGATAACTTCCCCAGCCGCCGCCCCGCCTCATCCAGCGTCTCCGGCTTCTTGCAGAACGCAAATCGCACCTGCCGCGCCCCATCCCGCGGATTGCGATAAAAGCTCGATCCCGGCACGCACGCCACGCCAATTTTCTGTACCAGATATTTCGCAAACGAAACATCATCCTTAAATCCGAACGCCGAAATGTCGGTCATCACGTAATATGCGCCTCGCGGCCGGAAGCACTTGAATCCAGCCGCCGTCAACGCAGGCATGAGATGATCGCGCCGCCCACTATACCCTCCCGCCAACTTCGCGTAATACTCCGCGGGCAAGCTCAACGCCGCGGCCCCAGCCTCCTGCAGCGGCGCGGGCGCGCCCACCGTCAGAAAATCATGCACCTTGCGGATCGCGTTCGTGATCTTCTCCGGCGCAACCGCCCATCCCACGCGCCATCCCGTCACACTGTAGGTTTTGGACATGCCATTAATAGTCACCGTGCGCTCGCGCATTCCTTCCAGCGACACCATGGAAATATGCTCGGTCCCGTCGTAGAGAATGTGCTCGTAAATCTCGTCCGTGATCGCCAGCACATCGAACTCAACGCATAGATCGCGAATCAATTCCAACTCCGCCCGCGTGAAAACTTTGCCTGTCGGGTTGTTGGGTGTATTAACAATGATCGCCTTCGTGTGCTTGTCGAAGGCGCGCCGCAATTCCTTCTCATCAAACGTCCACTCGCCGCCGTCCGTCGCCGGCGGACGCAGCTTCACAAACTTCGGCTTCGCCCCGCTCAAGACCGAGTCCGGCCCGTAGTTCTCATAGAACGGCTCGAAGATCACGACTTCATCGCCCGTGTTGCAAACCGCCAGCAGCGTCGAAATCATGGCCTCGGTCGACCCGCAGCACACCGTGATCTCTTTCTCCGGATCGACGGTGATCCCCTGCCACACGCCCATCTGCCGCGCGATTGCATTGCGCAAATTCTTCGCGCCCCAAGTGATCGCATACTGATTCACGTCCGCCGCAACCGCCTGCTGCGCGGCCTGTTTGATCTCCGCCGGAGCCGCAAAGTCCGGAAATCCCTGCGCCAGGTTGACCGCTCCATGCAGCATGGCCTGCCGCGTCATCTCCCGAATCACCGACTCGGTAAAGCGCCCAACCTTATCGCTAAGAAATTGTTTACCCGAAACCGCGGGCGCTGAAACCGCCCTGGGTGCCCCATTTCTCGCCTCTTTAGCGAGAAGTGGGGATTGGGAATTCTCTAGACGAGGAGGATTTCTCGGAAGTCCGCGCCGGAGGCTTCCGGGCTTTCTTAGGAGCAGTGCGCTGTGCCATAAGAGGCAGACTAGCACAGCTGAAACTGGCCTCGAGAAATGGGGTTTGTAAGCCCGTTCTGGCACGCAAGTTCACGCCCTTATCCCTGTGGATTATTTTTCATCTGCAATTCATCCCGGCGTCACCTTCCTGTAACTGCTGCCCCGCTACCTTCTCCATGCAAGTCATTCAGGAGGAAAATCATGTTCGCACCAGCATTCCTGGCGAAAGCCAGGCAGCACCTCGCCGTTGCCACCAGCCTCTTCGCGCTTATCGCGAATCTCGGCGCGCCGCTTCCCGCAGCCGCTGAAGATCACGAAAAGCACGGAGGCACCGCTACGCCCATCAAGCACGTGATCGTGATCATCGGAGAGAACCGTACTTTCGACCACGTATTTGCGACCTATCAGCCGCGTCACGGTGAAAGCGTTTCCAATTTGCTATCCAAGGGCATCGTGAACGGGGACGGAACACCGGGCCCCAACTTTTCCCTGGCCAGCCAGTCCTCTGCCACCGATAGCAGCCCGGATACGTACGAACTCAGTCCGCCCGACAACGTCACCTATTCCGTCCTGCCGCCGGTCCTTGCCGGTGGATACACCACACCGCCATTTCCAAATGTCGCGAGCGCCATGGCTGTAGAAAACGGTCTTCCCAGTAACTATTACGTTTACCTCACCACCGGCGGGACCGGACTGGCTCACGGAGCGGTCGACACGCGCATCCCCAATGCCGCGACCCTCCCTTCGGGTCCTTTCCAGATCACATCCGCGACGCACCCCTACGACGCTTACGACAACAGCCCGGTTCACCGCTTCTATCAGATGTGGCAGCAAGAAGATTGCAACGCAGCGAACGCTACCCGATCGAATCCGACCGGTTGCCGCGCGGACCTCTTTCCCTGGGTCGAAACCACGATTGGCGCCGGATCCAATGGCCTTCCTCAACCGGCGGGCTTCAACGACACCAGCACCAAAGAGGGTTCGACTTCCATGGGCTTCTATAACGTGCAGCGTGGCGATGCTCCTTATTTGAAGTATCTCGCCGACCACTATGCGATGAGCGACAACTATCACCAGGCCGTGATGGGCGGCACCGGCGCCAATCACGTCATGCTCGGCATGGGAGACGCGGTCTGGTTCGCCGATAGCAACGGGAATCCCGCGGAGCCGCCTCACAACCAGCTAGTCGCGGCAGGCAGCCCTAACGCAGGCGTCGTCGACGAAATTGAAAACCCGAATCCGCTGCCGGGAACCAACAACTGGTATACGGAAGATGGTTACGGCGGCGGTTCCTACGGATCTCCGTCTTACGGCGGCGGAACCTACACCAACTGCTTCGACACCACCCAACCTGGCGTCGCTCCCATTGCCAGCTACCTCGGATCGCTGCGCAGACCCATCGATCCGCACTGTGAGGAAGGCCGCTACTACCTGCTGAACAACTACAATCCCGGATACTACGGCAGCGGCAAGAGCGCCTACGCCGACATCACCAATCCAAACGAGACCGTCTTCACCATTCCACCGTCTCCTCTTCCGACGATCGGTGACAGGCTGAGCGCAAAGCACATCTCGTGGGCCTACTACGGCGACCAGTGGAGCACCTACCTCGCCAATCCCGACAACAACTACGTGACCGCCGACAACACCTATTGCAACATCTGCAACCCGTTCCAATACGCAACGTCGATCATGACCAGCGCCTCCGGCCGGGCCCATCTTCAGGACACCACCGCGCTCTATCAGGCGATCAAGGACGGAACCCTGCCCGCCGTCTCCTATGTGAAACCCGACGGATGGCTCGACGGTCACCCATCTTCTTCGAAGCTCAACTTGTTCGAAGGCTTCGTAAAAAAGATTGTGGATGGCGTTCAGGCGAACAAGGAGCTGTGGGAAAGCACTGCCATCGTCGTCACCTTCGACGAGGGCGGCGGCTACTACGACTCCGGCTACGTTCAACCGCTGGACTACTTCGGCGACGGAACCCGAATCCCCGCCATCGTAGTTTCTCCGTTCACCAAGGCCGGACACATCTCGCACACCTATGCCGATCACGTGTCCGTTTTGAAGTTCATCGAAGCCAACTGGGGAGTCGCTCCGGTAACCAGCCGCAGCCGCGATAACTTCCCCAACCCCGTCACCAGCAAACACAACCCTTACGTCCCACTGAACACGCCAGCCATCGGCGATCTGATGGACCTGTTTAGTTTCGATCACGACCACGATAGTCACTAAAAGCAGTCACAAAAGCGGCTGCCCCACCCTTGTCGCGCTTTTGGCGACAGGGTGGGGCTTTTGATTTGCCGTACCCTGTGTTCGCCCGTGTCCTCCGTGATGAGTCTTGCCCTTTTGCTCATCGAATCCTGCACGTCCCTCCCCGCATCCTTTATCCTAGTACCTGCACTCTTATGACCCCGAAACCCAGGTCTTCCAATGGCGGCTCCGCTGCCGCAGTCGTCGAAAATGGCGCCAACCTTGAGCGCGAACGCGTCTTCAACGCCTACCGCCAGTGGGGATACCTCGAGGGCGACCTCGACCCTCTCGGATTTCTCCGCCCCCGCGAAACACCCGAATTGGAGCGCGAAGGCGAGTATGCCCGCGAAGCCCGCGCGATTTATTCCAGCACCATCGGCGTCGAAATCAATCACATCTACAGGCCCGAACGCCGCCACTGGATTTTCGACCGCATGGAATCCCCGTCTCAAGGTTTCGAGGTCACAGAAAAATTTCAGCAGCGCATTCTCGACCTCCTCATCCGCGCCGACATCTTCGAGCAGGTCATGCAGCAGCGCTATCTCGGCAGCAAACGCTTCTCGCTCGAGGGGGTCACCGCGCTGATCCCTCTGGTCGACGAAGTTCTCGACACCGGCGCTCGACTCGGCGCCATCGAGTTAGTCATGGGTATGAGCCATCGCGGCCGTCTCAATGTAATGGCACACGTGGCCAAGCGTCCTGCCTCAGGAAATCTTCGCCGGATTCGAAGATGTCGACCCCCGCAGCGTTCTCGGCTCCGGTGACGTGAAGTACCACATGGGCGCCACCGGTGAATACCACTACGCGCAGCGGCGGCAAAGTTCACATCCATCTGGTCTCGAATCCCAGCCATCTCGAAGCCGTCGATCCCGTCACCGTCGGCCGCACTCGCGCCAAGCAGGATCGCACCGGTGAAGGCGGACGCGAAAAATATCTTCCGCTACTCGTTCACGGCGACGCGGCCTTCGCCGGACAAGGCATCCTCGCCGAGACCATGAACTACGCTGACCTGCCGGGATACACGGTCGGCGGCACCATTCACGTCGTGGTCAACAATCTCCTCGGCTTCACCACCAGCTACACCGAAGAGCATTCGACCCGCTTCGCCGCCTGCATCGCGCGCCGCCAGTCGATTCCCATCTTCCACGTCAACGCCGAAGACGTGGACGCCGTCGTGCGCGTCGCCCGCCTCGCCACCGAGTATCGCTACAAGTTCGGCACCGATGTGGTCATCGATCTCATCGGCTACCGCCGCCACGGCCACAGCGAAGTCGACGATCCGACCATCACGCAGCCTCTGCTTTACAAAAGAATTAAAGACCATCCGCCGCTGTGGGAAATCTACGCCGACGACATCGGCGCCACCGACGCGCCAGCTCAGGCAGCGGCCATCCGCGCCGAGTTCGAAGCCGCGCAGAAACAAGCCGGCAGCATCAAGCACAAACCTCTGATGCGCGAGCTGCCGCAATACTGGAACAACTATTACGGCGGCCTCTACAAACCCGAATTCGAAGTCGAAACCGGACTCGCTCCCGAAGAATTATCCGAGCTCACGACGCGCCTTACCACGTACCCGGAAGGCTTCCACATCCATCCGAAAGTAAAAAAACTCCTCGAACAACGCGCGGAAATGGGCGCTGGCAAGCGTCCCGTCGATTACGGCATGGCCGAAGCCCTGGCCTTCGCGAGTCTTGTGAAAACCGGCATCCACGTGCGCATGTCGGGCCAGGACACTCGCCGCGGCACTTTCAACCAGCGCCACTCCGTCCTCATCGACACCGAGAACGAAGATGAATTCGTTCCTCTGGAAAACATCGCGCCCGGCCAGGCCCGCTGCGAAATCTACAACTCCACGCTCTCCGAAGCCGGAGTCCTCGGCTTCGAATACGGCTACAGCCGCGACTATCCCGAATCACTTGTCCTCTGGGAGGCCCAGTTCGGCGACTTCGTCAACGTCGCGCAAGCCATCATCGACCAGTTCATCAGCGCCGGCGAAGCCAAGTGGAACCTGCTCTCCGGCGTCGTGCTGCTGCTGCCCCACGGCTACGAAGGCCAGGGACCGGAACATTCCAGCGCCCGCATCGAGCGCTTCATCCAGCTCGCCGCCAAGCACAACATCCAGATCGCGCAACCTTCCAACGCCGCGCAGTATTTCCATCTCCTGCGCCGCCAGGCCCTGCGCCACTGGCGCAAGCCGCTGGTCGTCTTCACGCCGAAGAGCATGCTGCGCCACGCCGACGCCAGCTCGCCGATTGAAGATTTCACCCACAAGAATTTCCTGAACGTCATCCCCGACACCGAAGTCGGCGAAGCCGACCGCATCCTGATCTGCACCGGAAAAATCGGCCACGAACTCCAGGCGGAGAGAAAGAAAAGAAAAGACACCAGCACCGCAATCGTTTTCCTCGAGCAACTCTACCCATTTCCCGAGCAGGAAGTCGCCGCCGAATTCGACCGCCACGGTAAAAACGCGGACATCGTCTGGGTGCAGGAAGAGCCCGCCAATATGGGCGCTCTCTTCAACATGCTCCCGCGCCTGAAGCGAATCGCCGGCGACCGTCCGGTCCTCAGCGTGAAACGCAGTTCCGGCGCCAGCCCGGCGACAGGCAGCAGCAAAGCCCACGACGTAGAACAGAAAACACTGCTAACCCTGGCCTTCACCACGAAGTAAAAGAGCCAGCCGAAAGGTTTATGTGGGGACGGACGCCTTCGCCCGTCCCGCCAAGCGCAGCGAAGCGAGGTTTGTGTGTAACCGGGTGCCCCATGTCTCGCGTGTTTTGCGAGACGTGGGGATTTTCCCGGATGTTAATCTAATCCTCCGTCGCCATTGAATTCTTTGGTGCACTCGTAGGAGGCTGAATGAACTCCGAGGCGTTTTCTGGATGGCTGGACTCGTTGTCTGTCTCAGAGAGGATCAGAGCATTGGCCCTGATTTACTCCAGCTTAACCGTCTGTACGCGAGAATTGTTCTTGCCGGAAATGCCGAAGGGAAAAGAGCAAGCGATCATAAGTATGCTGCACGGCGTGAATGAGCTGCATCACACGCTGGCAAATTGGCTCGTAGATTATGCGACCGACGAAAGACAAGCGTTCCCGGTTGACGCCCTGAGCCAGCAACTGCTGGAAATTGCGAACCAATATCGCATAGAAGGCTGCCTGAGTTCGGCGGTCGAATTCGCTCGCACTCGTAAGTTTCCAACCAAGATATAAGACCAACTTCCATGCCCCGCCGCTCCCAACCACTCCGCATTGCCATCGACACCGGTGGCACCTTCACCGACTGCGTCTGGCAAGACCGCGGGCGCCTTCGCATGCTGAAAGTTTTTTCCACTCCCGCCGATCCTTCGCAAGCCATCGTAGAAGCCATCCGCCGAATCACCGAAGAGAATACGGTCGGCGACCTCGTCCTCCTCCACGGCACAACCGTCGGCACCAACACGCTCCTCGAACGCAAAGGGGCGCGCACCGCCCTCGTCACGACAAGAGGTTTCGAAGACGCCATCGAAATCGGACGCCAGGCCCGTCCCAAACTCTACGACTTCTTCTTCGACCGAATCGAGCCCCTGGTTCCAAAAGATCTTCGCTTCGGCATCAACGAACGCACCGCCAGCGATGGCGAAATCCTGATCTCACCCAAGCCGGAAGAGTTGCATGCCCTGAGAACTCAAATCGCGCAAGCTACTCCGCAATCCATCGCGATCTCGCTGCTCTTCTCGTTTGCAAATCCAAAAAACGAAGAAGATGTGGTGGAAGCGTTGAAGTCGCTGGCAGTCCCGCTCTCCATCTCCCACGAAATCCTCCCCGAATTCCGCGAATACGAACGCACCTCGACAGTAGTCATCAACGCATACCTGCAACCGGTCATGCAGAGTTATCTGGAGAGTCTCGAACGGCGCGCGCAAGAATTGGTGGGAGAGTGGCGCTTCACGGCCAAGCACGCGGATGTGGAAGAGCGGCCCTTTAGGGCCGCGAAAAAGCGGTCCAACAACGGGGCTTTAGCCCCTGTGGAATCCTCCCCCCGCATCTTCGTCATGCAATCCAGCGGGGGCATCACCGCGCTCTCAACCGCCGCCCGCGAACCCGTCCGCACCGTCCTCTCCGGCCCCGCCGGAGGCGTAGTCGGCGCCGCCGCCACCGCCCGCGCCAGCGGCTTCGATCGCATCATCGCCTTCGACATGGGAGGCACTTCCACCGACGTCTCTCTGGTTGAAGGCTACATCACCACCGCCACCGACGCCCAAATCGCCGGCCTGCCAATCGGCGTCCCCATGCTCGACATCCACACCGTCGGCGCCGGCGGAGGTTCGCTCGCCCGCTTCGACGCCGCCGGAGTCCTTCGCGTCGGCCCCGAATCCGCCGGCGCCGATCCCGGCCCCATCTGCTACGGACGCGGCACCCAGCCCACCGTCACCGACGCCAATCTTCTTCTCGGCCGCCTACAGCCCACGCGTTTCCTCGGCGGCGACTTCACCCTCGATCTCGATCGTACGCGCGTACTCACAACAGAATGGCTGAAGAGAAATTCCTCGCCGCTCACTCTGGAAAAATTCGCCGCCGGCGTCATTCGCGTGGTCAACGCCACCATGGAAAAAGCCATCCGCGCGGTCTCCATCGAGCGCGGCCGCGACCCGCGAAACTTCGCGCTACTAGCCTTCGGCGGCGCTGGAGGCCTCCACGCCTGCGCGCTCGCCCAAGCCCTCAGCATCCCTCAAGTCATCGTCCCCGCGTTTCCCGGCGCGCTCTCGGCGCTCGGTATTCTCGCCAGCGATGTTGTGAAAGACTATTCCCGCACGATCCTGTGGCGCGTCTCCGGCAAAGTTCCCACGCAGGAATTGAATCGCGAATTTTCCGCCTTGAAAAAAAAAGCCGCGAAAGATTTTCGCGAAGAAGCTTGGCAGGGACAGCAGCAATACAACCGCAGCGTCGACATCCGCTACCGCGGTCAGGGATACGAATTAAATATTCCTTTCACAAAAAATCTTCTCCGCGACTTCGAGCAGGAGCACAAGCGCCGCTACGGCTATACCCATCCCAATCGTGAAGTCGAACTAGTAACCCTCCGCCTGCGCGCCATTCTGAAATCGAAAACGAATCACGTAGGGGCGGACGCATTGGTCCGCCCAAGCCGAGCAAGGCTCGGCAGGCCTTCCTCGACAACCGCTCCAGCCTACTTCGACGGCAAAAAGCTACCCACGAAAATCTACTCCCGCGACGATCTCCAACCCGCCAAGAAATATTCCGGCGCTGCCATCATCACCGAATACAGCGCCACCACCGTGATCCCACCGGGGAAAACTTTCCGTCTCGACCGCTCTTCCAACCTGATTGTTACAATCCGATGAAATTCTCGCCCTAATTCCCCGCCAGCAACTGACAAACTGGCAACCGGCAACTGCTTTCCATTTACAATAATCCCGTGAAACCTAGCCTTTTCGTCGTCGAAGACGATCCCGACATTTCCCGCCTCGTCCGCCATCATCTCGAAAACGACGGCTTCACCGTCCGCGTCTATCCCACCGGGACCAACGTGCTCGCCGACGCCGAACGCCAGCGCCCCGCGCTCTTCGTGCTCGACATCATGGTCCCCGGCAAAGACGGCCTGGAAATCTGCCGCACCATCCGCCAAACACCCGGCCTCTCTTCGGTTCCCGTAATTTTTCTGACCGCGAAAAGCAGTGAAGCCGACCGCGTCCTCGGCCTCGAACTCGGCGCCGACGACTACATCGCCAAGCCCTTCAGCCCGCGCGAACTCGTCGCCCGCGTGAAAGCCGTGCTGCGCCGCTTCGAGCGTCCCCTGCCGCCCAGCCCCTTGAAAGTCGGCGACATTGAAATCGATCCCTCCGCCATGACGCTCACCGTGCGCGGTAATCCCGTTTCCACCACGGCCACTGAGTTCCGCCTGCTCGACTACTTCGCGCGCCACAAGGGACGCGTCTTCAGCCGCGACCACCTGCTCGACTCCGTCTGGCGCGACACCGCCTACGTCACCCCGCGCTCCGTCGACGTTTACGTCCGCCGCATCCGCGAAAAAATCGAGCCCGACCCGGAGAACCCGCGATATCTGAAAACTGTGCGCGGCGCCGGCTACCGCTTCGAGTCCCCCAAGTGAGAAGAAGATGAAGCGCCGCATCTTCTTCAATCCATGCACGACATTCACAACGAAGCGGGTGCCGCACCTTGTCGCGCTTCCTTGCGACAGGGTGGGGATTTTCACTTCGTCCGATTGCGAGTTCCCATCCAAATGAGGAGAACATGAAGAACCGCATCTTCTTCAAACTCCTCGCCGTCTTCCTGATCGTAATCGCCACCACCGCCGCCATTCTCGATGTCATGATCGGCAGCGCCTGGGAAGCTTCGCTGCGTACTGAGATTGAGCGCAACCTCACCCAGAAGACTCTTCTCTTCGCGCACCGCGTCGAAACTGACCGCACGCACACCCTCACTGAAATCGCGGCGCAAGAAAGCCTCGCTGCCGGCGCCCGCGCCACCGTGATCGATGGCTCAGGAAAAGTTCTCGCCGATTCCGAATCCAATCCTGCCACCATGGAAAATCACGCGAGCCGCAAGGAGTTCGCCGCGGCTCTGGCTGGCCAAACCGGCCAGAACGAACGCCGCAGCGCCACGCTCGGTATTCCTTTTCTTTATGTGGCTGCTCCCATTTCCGGAGGCGCAGTGCGCCTCGCCTATCCACTCTCCGACGTCGAAGCCGTCCAGGCCAAGGTGCATCGCCGCCTTCTCTGGGGATCCACCATCGCCTTCTTCATCGCTCTGCTCATCGCCGCCTTCGCCTCCGTCTGGACCTCCCGCCGGCTCGAGCGCATCGTCGATGTTGCCGTCCGCATCGAAAAGGGAGACCTGAAAGCTCGCGTCGAAGACAAACCGCTTGACGAAATCGGCCGCGTGGCAGCCGCCATCGACAAGACCGCCGGCCAGGTCGAACGCAGTTTCGCCGCCGTGCGCTCCAGCCAGCATCAGCTCGAAACTTTACTCAACAGCATGCAGGATGCCGTCATCGCCGTAAGCCGCGACGGCCTCGTGCAGTGGGCGAATCAGCCCATGGACCGCCTTGTCCCGCAGCACACGCGCCTCAACGCTCCCGTCGTCGAAACCATCCGCGATCCCGATTTCCTGGCCGCCGTCAAAGCCGCCACCACCACCAAACAGGTAAAGACCACCCGCGCAACCTCGATCGTCCACGGCCGCGCCTTTGACGTTACCGCCGCTCCCCTGCCCGATGGCGGCGCCGTCGCCGTGCTGCGCGACCTCACCGAGACCGAGCGTGTCGAAAAAACTCGCCGCGACTTTATCGCCAACGTTTCCCACGAGCTCCGCACTCCATTGACTTCGATTCAGGGATACTCCGAAACCCTGCTCGACAGTTCCGACAACTCCGGTCCCACTCGCGAATTTCTCGAGATCATCCGCAAAAACGCCGCGCGCATGTCGCGCCTCACTGAAGATTTACTGACACTCGCGCGCGTGGAATCCGGCGAAACCCGCTTCGATACCGAAGCCGTCCCGCCCATCGAACTCCTGCACGATGCCGAAGAAAGTTTTCGCGAGATCGCCCGCAGTCAGGGCGTCGACTTGCAGATCGCAGACTTGCAAAATGCAGACTTGCAGAAATCCCAAACCAGTGGAGGCACCCGCTCCGTCGAATCCCTGCCACCGGTGCGCGCCGACCGCGAAGCCATCCACCAGGTTTTTTCCAATCTCATCGACAACGCCATGAAGTATGGCCGCACCGGCAGCCGCATCGTTCTGGGCGCGCGCCCGGCGCGCCGCGGCGTGGAATTCGGAACCGAATTCGGGGTGGAATTCTATGTCCAGGACTTCGGCGCCGGCATCGCCTCCGAGCATCTGCCCCGCCTCTTCGAACGCTTCTACCGCGTCGATAAAGCCCGCTCGCGCGAATCCGGCGGCACCGGCCTCGGCCTCGCCATCGCCAAACACATCATGCTCGCCCACGGCGGCTCCATCCGCGCCGAAAGCGAACTCACCCGCGGCAGCACCTTCCTCTTCACCCTCCCCACCGCCTGAAAGTCGCTCCCGGCATTGTCATCCTGAGCGCAGTCGAAGGATCTCTATCACTGCCGAATGCTCCATGGTGAAGGGCCTTGCCCTACAACTGGAAGTCCCCGAAAAATCACACAAAATTCACGGCTTGTTAACCACAACGAATATCGGCAGTCCTATGCTTGGCCGTGCGCGATCTTATTCCAAGATCACAGGATCGTGACCACGACTCCCAATCTTCTTCCGCCGAATCAACATATGAGCATCGCGACCCAGGCTCCGCTTCCTGAACCGGTTCATCACTATCTCGTGCGCCGTACCGTGGAGGCCTGCCGCATGGCTCAGGAAGCAGCCGGCGCGGCAGCCGAGGGCATCGCCACCGGCTCCGGCGCTTTACTCAACTCGCTGCGCCAGCGCGAGCGCGAGCTCGACTCCCTCGACATGGAAATCGACAGCGGAGTCACCACCGCGATTACCGAAGTTGCTCCCGCCGAAGCCCGCGAATTGCTGGCCTGCATGAAGGTCATGATCGCCCTCGAGCGCATTGGCGACCTGCTGCTCAGCTTCGCCAACAGCGCTCATTCGGTCAGCGGACGCATCGACTCCGAAGACATCCGCGACCTCACCCAGATGGCGACCCTGCTGGAAAAAATGCTCACCGATTGCGGCGCCGCATTCTCCGGCCGCAATGTCCCGAAGGCCATCGACGTCCTCCGTGCTGACGCTGAAATGGATCGCCTGCGCAACCTCATCTTCCTGCGCCACATCGAGAACCCGGAAAACATCCACCGACAAGCCAGTCTGCAAGTCATCTTCATGACCCAGTCGCTCGAGCGTGCCGGCGATCACGCCAAAAATCTCGCCGAAGAAGTCTGCCACTTCGTCAGCGGACGCCCTATCCGCCATATCTCCATCGCCTACGACAAGCCCGTTGAGCAGATGTTCATCGACTACCTCCGCCGCCGCGACCAAAATCGCTGAACGTGGCGCGGGCGCCCCCGCCCGCGATAGCCGAAAGTCATGAATAATCTGCTCTTCTTCGCGTCCCCTGCGCCGCCTTACGTACTCTGCGGTCAAAAGCTTTACCGCAGAGGTCGCGAAAAACTCGCGGAGCGCAAAGCAATAACGAGTTCTCATGCAATCTTTCTATATAGATACGGACCTAAGGCTCGTTGGCGGAACAGGGTTGAGCAATAGTGATCAGACTCCCGTCTCCCGAAATGGGAGAATGAGAACATTCTTATCTAGACAATCCTTTCGTAAACAATTCTTAACTAAATAATCGGGCCAAATGTCCCCTTACCGCTCCCAAGGAGAAGTTATGTGGATCCAATCAAAACAGTCCAGACAACTGGCGATCGAGCATCAGGAACTTGAAGCGCTCGTCACGGCACGCACCGCAGAACTGCAAAAACTTACCCAGCGCCTCCTGAAGGTGCAGGATGAGGAAAGACGAAGAATAGCGCGCGACCTGCATGACAGTACTGGCCAGACCTTGGCGGCTCTCAAAATGAGCATTATGCTCCTGCAGCAAAGCTGCAAGGAAGACTCACCGAAGCTGGCTCTGGTTTCCGAAGTGGAAGCTCTGGCGGATCAGGCGCTCGAAGAAATCAGAACGATGTCCTATTTACTGCACCCGCCCTTGTTGGACGAGGTGGGATTTGCCTGCGCCGCCGAGTGGTATATCGAAGGCTTTTCCAAGCGCAGCGGAATTAAAGTCAAAGCGGAAATAGCCAATTCGCGCGAACGGCTTCCCCGGAGTATGGAGGTCGCTTTGTTCCGCGTGCTGCAGGAGAGCTTGACCAACGTTCATCGCCACTCGGGAGCGTCGGAGGCGAGCATCAATTTCAGTCGGCAAGGCGAAGCTGTGATTTTGGAAGTAAGAGACTTCGGTAAGGGTATCCCTGAAGAACGGTTGCGGCTGCTTCGCGCAGTCAGCGCGGAAGCTGGAGTGGGATTGGCTGGAATGCGTGAGCGCTTGCACGAGCTGAACGGCGAGCTGGAAATAGAGTCAGATACTGGTGGGACAAGCATGCGCGCGACGGTACCCCTCTATGCGATGGCTCATCCGGCGCCTGTGGATGATCGCGCCAGCATGAATCAATCCGCACAGGCCTGAACATGCGTGGAGTCGTTAGCCCCGAACGTTTTTCATTCGCGGCTCGTCCGCCAACGAACTAGACGAAGAGATTCTCATGTTCGCACCACGCCTCTTAGGGTTGCGGAAAGAGTCCGATTTTGCGTTTGTTTTGAAAGGGCGCGGCTTCTAGCCGCGCCGTAAAGTGCCGCAAAATGAATGACGGCTTTATAGCCGCTGAGGCTAGTGTCGACCTTGCGAAAGAGTTTTTCCGCAACCTCATCTCATCGAGCGCTCGCGCAGCCTAAACCTTCTTGAGCGACGGTTGGTGGAGTCTGGTACGACCATCATCGTCCCATTTGACTACCGCGTCTTCTTCGTTCGTTCGTTCAACCGTACCTAATTCCCCATTTGGTTTTCCGAAGTTGCCCAGACCTTCGACCCGATCTCCGGGAGTCAATTCCTTGTCCCTGGCTCGGGGCTCGCCGAGCGGCGGCCTCTTGGCGCGGTCTGAGTCTGGAATCGCACCGGGGTAGGTCAGCGGCGGTTGAGGGCTTCTACGCAGTTTCGGTATCGCTCGATTGCTTTGGCTCATATTCCGGTCTCTTTTCAAGGCTAGTTTCAAGGCTAGTTCAAGGCTAGAGTAGCGCCCTTCGTTTCAACTGTTCCATCTCCTCTAGCATAAGCTTGAAAAGAATTCCGGAATGGTCCAAATCGCTCAGTTTGAGCAATAGCTTGGCTCAGGCGTTGGCTCAGGTTGTGCTTGTACGCAAGTACGCGCCGAGCGTGCAAGCTGAGGATGCTTCGGCGTCACGACCAAGTTGCGGACTCACAATGGCCATTCACCGCGTGACCGCGCTCCCGCGGAAGTCCACTGCACGAGAATTGCACGAGAATAATGACCGATCACCGGCGGATTCGCAGCGCAAGAATCTGCGTCGATCCTCATTTGCTTGTGCTCGATGGGAGAGGCAGATCCGAATTGAAGGTATCGGCCACCATCTTCCAGGTTCCGTCTGTTTGTTTCTTCCAAACGGCCATGTCCTTGCCGCTATCCTGAATCGGCGCACCGTTTGCGGCGCCCATCGTCATGTCGAATTTATAAAGTGTGTACGCCATGTCACCCGCCCGGGAGACGTCAACTTTCGTAATCTGCCAGTCTATCTTGAGTCCGGGGCTGCTCAAGAGCTGCGCCCATGCGCTTCGAATCGCTTCTTTCCCTTGCACGATGGGCGCGTGCGGCGGAAGCCACGATGCATCGTCCGCGTAGTTCGCAGTGGCGCCTGCTATGTCCTTGGCCTGCGCGGCTTTCAGCCCGGCAGCGTCGGCCGACCGGATGGCTGCCTCGGCCATCGCTCGCGCATCGGAGGTCTGTTGACCGATGGCGCTTGATAAAACGGCAACTACGAACGTGCTTGCAAGTACTACGCCGGCTCTTCTCATCTATGCCTCCACGGAATGTGAATGGACAATCATTATCGTCCCGCGCTGGCCCTGCCCCCAACATCTCACCGGGAAGTTCCAGGTTCGTGCAATCTCGTTTGAAGCACACCCCGCGCGTCTAAACCCCGCCGGCCTTGCCGTGAAGACCGAGGCGTCATGGGAACCAGGCGTGATAAACTGTCGCACCGTGGACCAGCCTTCCCAGCCGCCGAACCCTCCGTCGTGTTCCGATTGCGCCACTAAAACCCAGGCCGCCGGCGGCGGCGCGCCAACTCAAGCCGCATCGCGCATGTGGCGCTCGAGCAACGGCAACATGCGCATCGATACGCTGAGCACCAGCATCATCACCAACCCCGCCGCCCAAAAAGCCATCCTGCTCGATCATTTGAAAAAAGAGGCCGTGGTCCTTCCCATGCAGCCGCCGCCGGCGGGGCCGTCGTCATCTGGAAGTCCGCAGACGCCCGCCCAAGCGCCGCCTCCTCCTCCCATGCAAGTGCAGGATTTGGGCAAGAGCACGATCGAGGGCCATGAAGTCGAGGGTAAGCGCTTCGTCCTCACACCGCCCGCACCGTCGCAGGTGCCGCAGCTTCCGCAAATTCCAAAGCCGCCCGCACCGCCGCAGCCGGGCGCGTCGCCGCCACCGACATCGCCCCAGCCGCCCAAGCCGCCGCAGCCACCAAAACCGCCGCAGCCCAGCGTGACCGAGGTGTGGACTAGTGTAAAACTGAAAATGCCGGTGCTGACGAAAGTGACCACCGCCGCCGGCGAGCAAACTACGTACTGCAAGCCCACCTCCACCGAAGAGCCTCATCCCTCGCTGTTCGAAATCCCTCCCGGCTACAAGTTGAAAAAATCGTAAATACGTTTGTCAGCCAGCCGCGAAGAACGACAGTGGCATTCGTGACTCTCGGCTGTCGCCGTTCAGAATAAGACGTTTTGCTTTGCGTCCTCTGCGGCCCCTTCGCGACCTCTGCGATAAAGCCTTTGACCGGAGAGCACGCCAAGCGGCGCAGAGGACGCGCGGCTCTACCCGCGTTTGAAAAGTTGCGTCTGACTCAGCACCAGGAGCGCGGTCTGTGCCAGACGTTCCAGGACGGCCAAATCACCCTCGTCAAACGCACAGACCTGCGAAGAGAAAACCTCCACCAACCCAACAACGTCCCGTTCGTAGCGGATAGGCGCCGCCACGATTGAGCGAATGCCCAGCCGCCGGCACACAGTGGGATCGACGCGGCAATCGATTTCGGTGTCATCGCAGCGTAAGGCTTTTCCCACACGGATGCACTCCCCGGAAAAACCAGAATCGATATCCACTCGGGTTCCGAGCGGTGGCCCGCCTTTTCCGATGCTCGCCCGGCACATCATCGGACCGTGGTCGCTGAGCGCGATGGCGGCCCCCGTTCCGCGTAAAAGCGTTCGTGCGCGCTCGCTAATCACCCGCAGAGCGCTATTCAGATCCGGTCCCAGTGCGTTGAACTCGTACTGCATGGTGCTTGAAACCGCTGGAGAATTAGCCGGCCTCTCCACCGTGCCCGCTCCCGTTTCCGGACTGCCGCTTTCCGCTTCCAAACTCACGGATCGCGGCTTGATAACTCCATCGCTTGAGGATGTCCTTCCCACACTCGACTCCGGCATTCGATCGAAGGTAAGCTTCGGCGCTTTGCGACTCGGCGCTTTTTCATTGCGCGCCAGCCACTCGTCCAGTCGCTGCCGCGCATCTTCGGGGAGTTCCGAGAATCGCACTCCGGCGCGACCCAGCGCATCGGCCCAGGCGACATAGCCCGTCGTCTCCAGGCAGGCGTCAGAATCCGCCAGATCAAGGCGCAACTTCAGCCGGCGCTCGGCTTCCAGCGGGACAATCGTTTGCATGGACACACCCTGCTCGCTGAGATCCAGAATCATCCCGCCGGTAACGCCGTCAAAGCTGGCAAACACTGGACCGTGCACCTTATGTCGCAGGCAACCGCGTCTCTCTGTGAACATCTTTCACTTCACCCCGCACTGGACTCGCCCATCGCGCACTCGATCGCTGGTTCGAAAGAAACGCTTCGAAAGAAAGATCCACGCAGCGGTCGTATTCGGTATGCGCCGAGCTTGCGGCGACGGGCGTGTGTTTCGATGATGGGAGTAAAGAGCTGGAAAAGGAAGTGCACGATGCGGTTCTTCGGTTCGCTATGGCTACGGCTATACGACAGCGGGAGCTGTGCGAGAAAGGACTTGGCGGGCTCTTAATTCGGGGAACCCGACTGCGCATTGACAGCGCAACCGTAGACTTTTACTATCCCGATCAAATTGGGATCGGCGGTCCTGCTCAGTCAAACCGGCGATCTTTTTAGGGGCGTGCTATGGCAATTGCAAAAGGAAGTCAGGGGATTCCGACTGGCAACATCCGGGGGCAACGCGGCAGTGCGCGAGTGTTGCCCGTGTTCGCGATTCTGTTTGTGATCGCGTTGGCAGCGCTGGCGGCGCCTCAGGATCGAGATCACGACCGCGATCACGATCGGGACCGCGACCACGACCGCGGAGGAATTCACGTCAAGTCTCGCGAACGCATCGCGCGCGACTTCGGCGGGGGTTCGGGTGGAAGGCCTTCCCCCGATGCGCTCTGCGAGCCCGGTTTCGTTGCCGTGGGCTTTCACGTCCAGACCGGCGAATTCTTCAATCAGGCATGGCTCGATTGTGCCCGCCTGCGGCCCGATGGGGACGCGGGCGACGAGCGAAGGATAACGGAGAGAACTGGCACGCCCGGCGGCCGGCCCGTCTATGATGCCCGCTGCTCCGACGGCCGCGTTCTGCGCGGGCTGCGCGGACGAACCGGCGCCTCCATCGATGAAGCCATCGGCGAATGCAGTGACGTACGCGAGGTTGTCGAGGGGCGCGATCATCCCAGAGTCGAGCTGACAGAATCGATTACGCGTCCGCATCCCGGAGGGCGACCCGTCGAAGCCCACTGCCCGCCCGGCGCCGTCGTCACCGGGTTCCGATCCAGGAGTGGCGAATACATGGATCACTTGTGGATCGTCTGCTCCGAACTGGAACGCAACTACTAGCAGTTGAGATGCTAGTGTTCGTCTGACGCCTGAGCCGGGACTATACTGATCGCCTGCTTGCGACCTTTTCAGGCCAGTCCTTCACGAATTCGCCGAAGCGATCCAAAGCCTGTGGGAACTTGTCTCCGGTGGCGGCGAAGCCAAGTCGAAAATGCGACGGAGCAATCGAAGCAATCCCCTGGGGCGAGCAGAATTCCTTGTTCAGCTGCAGCCTGGCAGAATGGCCTGGCGTTCTCTCCGCTGACCAGCCAGGGAAACGCCGTCATTCCTCCTTGAGGGCGAATCCACCCCAGCGTTTCGCGATGCTCAGCCATAAAGCGATCCAGGTGCTCCAGGTTTAGCTGTTGCGGTTTCCTGCGTTTTCCCGAGAACCACATCGCGCTTGCGCATCGCGATTTCAGCAAGCATCTCTCCTGCCGAATTGTTCGAGATGGAAAAATATGTGCGGGCATTCCAGTAGCGTTCCCGCCGTTTGCGATCATGCTCAATCATCCATCCCGTACGAAGGCCGGGCAGAGCAAACGCTTTCGAGAAATCGTGGATCACAGTCGCTTGCGGCAGTCGCGATGCCGATTTTGTCTCTCGTCCGTGGTAAATCGGGTGATACACCTCGTCACTCACCAGTTGGATTCCACGCGCCGATGTGAACTCGTGCAACCTCTCCATCTCCGCGTCGCTCATCGTCGCGCCTGTCGGGTGATGCGGGCTGTTCACCATGATCAGGTTGGTCCTTGCATCCGCGAGCTTCATGATCTCTTCAACGTCGATGTTGAAGTTGTTTTCCTTGCGTATCCCGTAAAAGCGGGTCTCAATCCCCAGCGACTCGGGCAGCGCAGAAAAGGGCGCGTATCCAGGCCGAGGCAGTATTACGTTGGCTCCAGGCTCAGCCGCCAGCCACATCAGGACGACCAAAGCCTCCGAGGCGCCGGTCATGACCTGCACACACTCCGCACTCACATCGTGCATTTCCGCGATCGCTTCACGCAGCCCGTCGGCCCCTGCCGGACGGCCATAGACCAACTCATGATTGAGAAACCGCTGCCGCGCTTCCTCGCCCGCGAGGTTCAATAGTTCATTCACAGTCCAACGCGGCCCCTCGCTCGATGCCAGGTTGAATTCAATATCGTGCTCGTAGTTGTCCAGCCACATATCCAGCAGGAAAGGCTTCAATTGCACGTCGCACCTCCGAAGAAATTAGACGCTAGGCGCACTCCTCGACTGATCTTGCCTCCGCCGCGGCGCGGACCGTTGCGGGCTGAACTGTGTGCGCACGCGGCCTGAGCCGTAGTCCGCTCGCCTTTGCGGATCAGCACGATCGCTCCCAGAATCGCAACCGACGCCAGCAGCACTCGCATCGTCAGCCGTTCGGAAGCCAGCAGCCATCCCAGAAATACGGCCACGACTGGATTCGCGTAGGTGTGCGTCGCCACCAGCGCCGGCGGACAGCGTTGCAGCAACCATGTGTAGGCAGTGAACGCGATCACGGATCCGAAGACGATCAAGTAGGCCAAGCCCAAAATCGATTTCAAAGAAATGTTCGCCCAGTGGGTGGCGTGAAACTCACCGGTCAGTCCCGCGGCAGCGAGCAGCATCACCGCGCCGCAAATGGTCGGAAGCGCCGTGCGTCCCAGCGCGTCCGAAGGCAGCTTGAGCTTGGGGGAGATCACTACTCCCGCCGACCACGCGAACGAACCGACGAGCACCGCCATCAGCGCCAGCAAGCTCGAGCCTTTGACGGTCAACTCGGCGCCGGTGAGCACGGCCACGCCAAGCGCGCCCAAACCCAGGCCCAGCGCGCTAAGCCGGCTGATCTTCTGCTGTCCCATCGACCAGGCCAGAAGCAGAATGAACATAGGTTCGGTCGCGAGCAGCAGCGCAGCCAGGCCCGATCCCACGTATTGTTCGGCCCAGTGCAGCGATCCGTGACCGACGAGAAAAAATAATGCTCCCACGATCGAACCGGAAATCCAATGCGCGCGCGTCGGACGATAGCCGCGTGCCCAAGCCCACGCCAGCATAATTGCGCCTGCAATGGAGTGCCGAATGCCTGCGGTGACAAGCGGCGGAATGGTTTCGACCGCGTAGCGGATGGCGAGGTACGTCGAACCCCAGACGAGATAGATGGCGGCGAAGGCGAGCGCCAGTTGAATGGAGTAGGCGCGGCTGTGAACGATTGCGGATTTTTCTGGCGTGGGCACGAGCACGGGTCTGCCTCCAATGTTTTTCAACTGGCTGCTGCGAATCGTTGCGCCATGATTTGCGCCGCTTTGAGGCTGTCTATCATCTAACCTCCAAACTAATATTTCAGCGGTTAGATGAATGGTAGACTTTCAGTTGCTAACTTGTCAAGATCATTTTAATGGTTAGATAATAGAAGACGGACGCTCGGACCTCGGACCTCAGACCTTGCTCGGCTGAGGTCAGAAGTCCAAAGTCCGAGGTCTCGAAGTCTGGAGAAAAGGAATCTAGTGACGACGGAAGAGAAAATTGTGCGGCGACGTCCGCCGCGTTTCGATCTGATTGCGGGCAGCGTTTGCCTCGACTTCGTGAACACGCTCGACGATCGTCACATCAAGCCCAAAGAGCTGCTGGAGACTTATATCGATCTCGCGCGCTTCGGCGAGGACACTGGCGTCTTGACGGCGAGCCAGGTGGATCGGCTGTTCGAGCGTAGCTACGTTAATCCCGAGCGTGCGCAACAAGTTTTGCTACTGGGCAGAGAGTTGCGCGAAGCGATCCACGATGTTTTTTGGGCGATCATGAACAAGCGCGAAGTGCCGGCGCTCGCGCTCGCCAAGCTGAACAACTACGTTCAAGCGGCGGCAGGACACATGCGTCTGGTTCCGGTGAAGGACGGTTTTGAGTGGAGCTTCGACGAAGTGCTGGATTTCGACAGCGTTCTGTGGCCGATCGCGCGGTCGGCCGCCGATCTGCTGGCTTCGGAGCAGTTGGCTTATGTTCGAGCTTGCTCGTCGAAAGCCTGCGAATGGTTTTTTCTGGATACCAGCAAGAACCATCACCGGCGCTGGTGCGACATGACGCGCTGCGGGAATCGCGCGAAGGTGCAGCGGTTTTATGCGCGGAAGAAGAAAGAGCGTTAATACTCGAAGCCGTCCAGGACCAGGCGTGACTCCAGACCGTAAAGCTTATAACCTCATAGCCAGGGATGAGGGAGAAGTGACAAGTTTGAACGATAACGATAACGTTAAGGCCATCGTCAAGCGGGCCGCCGATGGAAGCCGGCTTCGACCTCACGGGCATCGCTCCCGCCACCGATGCGGCCGAACACGAATATTTTCCCGAATGGATTGCCGCTGGCCACGCCGGCGAGATGAAATATCTGGAAGCGCGGGATGATGGCGGCGATCTCAAGCGCGCCTCGCTGGCCCGCGTCGCGCCGTGGGCGCGAAGCGTCATCGTCTGCGCCATCAACTACAACACAGAGAATCCCTACTCGACGGAAGTCACACGACGCTGACCGCGGATGGATTTCGCGCTACGCCTGGAGCCGCGAAGATTATCACGACGCGGTTCTTCGCCGACTCAAGCAGGTGGAAGGCGCTCTGCATCAGGCCGTGCCCGCCGAGTCCCAGCCGACTCTCACCACCCGCAGCTACGTTGATACCGGCCCGATCGTCGAGCGCGTCTACGCCAAGTACGCGGGCGTGGGATGGATCGGCAAGAATACGTGCATCATAAATCAGAAAAAGGGCTCGTGGCTCTTCCTGGGAGTAATCCTCGCGTCCCTCGAACTTGCGCCCGACATGCCTGCTCCTGACCGCTGCGGCACTTGCACCCGCTGCATCGACGCCTGCCCGACCGATGCTCTGCTCGGTCCGTACCAGCTCGATTCCAATCGATGCATTGCCTATCTCACCATCGAAAAACGCGGATCGATTCCCGAAGATCTTCGCGCCGGGATAGGCCGCCACGTATTCGGCTGTGACATTTGCCAGGACGTTTGCCCATGGAACCGCAAAGCTCCGGCATCGTCGGCGCTCGAATTTCAGCCGCGTCCCGGGTTGGTGAATCCGGCACTTGCATGGCTCGCCGAAATGTCCGCGGAACAGTTTCGCGAAGCCTTTCGCGGATCGCCGATTCGTCGAACCAAGCGTTCCGGCCTGCGCCGCAACGTCGCCATCGCCATGGGAAACAGCGGGAAACAAAGAATTTCTGCCACTGCTCGAGCCCATGACGAATGATGAAGACGAATTCGTTGCCGAAAGCGCACGGTGGGCAAAGACACAGTTACTGACATCCAACCGTTGAAGCGCGATTTCGTACGAGAGACCAGTGAGGCCAAGGCCACTCTTCGCTATCGACGGGCTACAGTTTTCACTTGATTTTGCAAACTTCCGTAACTGGTTTTCCCGTATACCTGCAACTAATCTTTTCCCAAAGGGTTCTTATTAGCGGACTTAGATTCAGTCGCCGGGGGGAGCATGGTTGCACGCCACATTCTGAAAATGCGGCGCGTTTTCGTCACACTAGTCGTAATGGTTTTGGGCTGCGCCTCTCTGGCTTGCGCCTCCGCCACTCTTCTTCTCGAAGAGCCTTACGGCAAGATGGGATTTTTTACCGCGACCGGTCATGCGGCCGTATATCTTTCCGGCGTATGCGCCGACACTCCGCTGGTTTTGCGCCGTTGTGCGCCGGGCGAAACGGGAGTCGTTCTCAGCCGTTATGACGGCGTGGGCGGATATGATTGGGTCGCGATTCCTCTGATTCCCTATCTCTACGCGGTCGAACGCCCCGAAGATGTGCCGCTATTTGCCAACGCCAAGATGGCCGCCTTCCTGCGTGATCACTATCGCCGCAGACATTTGGAAGATATTGCGCCCGACGCAAAGAATGGCGAAACACCCGGCGGGAACTGGTACCAGCTCGTCGGATCGTCTTATGATCGCGCCATCTACGGCTTCGAGATCGGAACTACTCCGGACCAGGACGATGCCTTGATCCGTAAATACAATGCTTCGCCGAACCAATCTCATTTCCACCTGGTTACGAACAACTGCGCCGACTTCGCGAAAGGTGTACTCAACTTCTATTACCCGAAATCCTTGCATCGCAGTCTGGTCGCCGATGTTGGCATCACCACGCCGAAGCAGATTGCGAAAATGCTTACCAAGTTCAGTGCGCATCATCCGGAGTTCGAGTTTTCGCGACTCATCATTTCGCAGGTGCCCGGCAGCATGCCGCGCAGCACGAACGTGCACGGAGTGGTCGAGTCTTTCTTTAGGGCAAAAAAGTACATCGTGCCCACCCTGGTGGTGAGCCCGATCTTCGCTGGATGCGTGGCTGCGGTATATGTCGGCACCGGCGCGGGCCACTTTGAGCCGGGACGCAACGCCATGGTCTTCGTAGTAGGCGGCGCTCCAGAGCGGCCCTTGGGTGCGGAAGATCGCCGAGCCTACCAGTTGCAACTGAAACATTTTCTGGCCGGAGCCTATCCAGAAAAACCTGGACGCAAAGTAGATAAGGTCTGGGCCAGACTGCAGTCAAAGGCCAAGACAGCCGTCGACGACCAGGGCCGACCGATTCTCGAAGTTCAAGTAGGAGAGAGCCGGATGCAGATCGGCGTGTCCGCGAGCAATGTCTTGAGCGGCAACGCTCCTCCTGAGTTGCAGCGTCAGCTCCTGGCGGCCCGCCTGCAGTCGGAATTGGGGCGTAGATCACCGCTCGGTATTTCGGAAACGGAAGTGGCGCGAGACTGGGAACTCCTTCAGAACACCATGGCGCAGAGTGATTCGCCGGCCATCCGGCTCGCTGCACGGTCGGAAAATGTTAGCGGCAATCAGCCGTAAACGTTCTCAACATCAAGAAGGCAAGTCGAGAAGAATACAAGTCGGGAAACGCTCACTGTTTGTCTTCCGGTCGTGGGGGCACGGTTTGAACAGGATAGGGCGGTTGTCCGGCCGGTGGCTGCTGCTGGCCCTGTTGTTGCTGCTGGAGCTGTAATTGCCGTTGCTGCATTTCCTGCAGCATCTGCTGCGGTGTCTTCACGGCTGGCTGATCTGGAGACGCAGGCGGCTGCTGTTCCGCCTCGGCGGCGGCCTGATCCGCGGCGTCGTCGGTATTGTCCGTCGCTTCCGCGTCGCCGGCCACATCGGGCAGCGAGGCCGCGCCCGGACCACCCGAGCGCTGCACAATTCCAGCCTGCGGTTGTTCTGTGATCGCCGGGTTATTCGGAGCGCCGGCGTTGTCTGGCCCGGTTTTTGCCACCAATACCACGCGCGTCAGCACCGCGCTGTCCGCCGGAGATCCCAGCAGCACATAGTTAAAGCGCGAGCCGTTCAAGAGTTCTGCCAGAACATCCCGCGCCGAACCCGGTCCCAGATGGGTCACTACACGCTCTGTCGCCACCGGAATCTCAATTTCTGCCCCGGTCTGCTTGCGCACGGCTCGCAAAATGTCACCCAAGGTTGAGTTGGCCGCGACGATGGTTAATTGTGCGTTTTGATAACTGACTTGCGGCGGCACCGGCGCTATCGAATCCAGCGGAATCGGCTGTACCGGGCCGGTCGGCCCGGAGGGCAGCACAGGCAACTGCGGTTTTTGCGGCTTTTTCGCCTTAGGCTTGGCTTTAACCTGGCTTTGCGAGGACGTAGCATTCGCTGGAGTAATGATCCCCAAGCCCAGCGCTCCGACGCATACGAGTGCGAGGCGTAGGACTATGATCTTCGCGATCCTGTTGAATTTCCGTCCCGCTCTCACGCCACTCCTCCCAAGAAATTAATTTGGGGACTCTGCAAAGGCCGACTTATCAATTTTATCACTGGTGAGCTTCCCGAAACTGTTTGAAGAATTGCTGGTTTGAAGAAGTAACGGGGTTCCACCAGAGAGAACGTCTGCACCTCACGCTCTTGCGTGCGGTCGACGCTTTCCGGGAGGCCGCCATCCAGAAGTGAATTGCAGTCAACCATTTCCGTGGGCGGTAAATCTTATCGAGGTAAGGCTGAAGCAGAGTAAACTGAACCCAGCCTTTTCCAACTCTTTGAAAGCAAAGGCGGAGTTCAACATGAATGTCGTCCGTAGCCTCACCCCAGCTCTTTGGATTGCGCTTTCGGCGGTGGCATTAGGGCCTTTGTACGCACGTGCGCAGAGCTGTCAGACCTCGAGCGATCTCGACGACGCTACACGGAACACCGTCACGGCGGCTGGCCAACGCCTTTTCGCTATGGCCACCAAGGGCGACGTTGCCTCGGTGCGCCAGAACGCGATTCCCAGCCTCGCTTCCGATTTCGGTGGGATTGAGGCTACCATCAAAGACCACCAGGCGGATCTCGCAGGCGCCCAAGGGACCGTAAAGGGCATCTTTCTGCTCGACGGTACGACGCCTTCTCCGCATGCCGAGTTTTACTGCGGGGTTTTCGGCAAGAGCGGCCAGACCGCCAACAGCGCGGTCTTCTACCTCGACAATCTCCCTGCCGGCAAATACGCCGTCGTTCTTCTCGACGCAAGTTCCGCCAAAGGACGAACCATGTTCTCGCTAATTCTCCAGCAGGAGGGAACGGACTGGAAACTTGGTGGCCTCTACATTAAGGCGGCCCAGGTCGGCGGCCATGACAGCGATTGGTTCCTGGCGCGGGCCCGCGAATACAAAACAAAAGGCCAAATGCACAATGCCTGGCTTTTCTACACTCAGGCTCGTCTTCTGACATCGCCGCTGCCCTTCATGGGCACATTGGCCACGGATAAGATTGCCGACGAGGCCCAGAGCGTTCAGCCGGCTGACCTTCCGGTGGGCAAAACCGTCGACCTTCCCGCCGGAGCCGCTACCTACAAGCTCATCTCGATGTTTCCGCAGATCGTGGGCAACGATCTCGATCTGATCGTAAAGTATCAGGCCGCCGATGTTTCAAACACGAACCAGGCTTATCAAAGCAATGTGGCCGTCATCAAGGCTGTCGCAACCAAGTATCCGGAAGTGAGAGACGCCTTCGCCGCCATCGTGGCCCGCGCCGTCGATCCAAACGGCAGGGACTACGGCACGCTGCTGGCCATGAAAGATATTAAATAAGTAAACCACCGGATCCCGGTCCGACCCAGCGCTGAATCCCGGAGGGATGCCCGACAATCGCCCACCTCGTTCAGTCGCGGGCAGGCTAATAACGGAAGACGCGACCTGTAAGGACGTCTGAAGCATCACGACGACTCCGCCCGGGCTTCCTCCAACACGCATTCCCTCGGATCTTTGTCGTCGCGCAATCCCAGAAACACTGGAGCGCGAAGCTTTGGGCCGCTACCCGCATTGGTCCCGCCCGTCCACTCCGCAAACTCAATTTCCGCCACCAACTCGGGCTTTACGAAACTCACCTTCCGCAACGCGTCAACATCCCCGAAGAATGGATTCTTCTTGATTTCCAATTTTTCCAGGACTTTCGAAATCTCGCCCAGCGATTTCTGATTGAAGCCGCTGCCCGCTTGCCCCACATGAATCAGGCGCCCTTGTTTGTCGTACAGTCCGAGCACCAGCGAACCAAAGTGGGTGCGGCTGCCCTTGGTTTCCGTGTACCCGCCGATGACGGCTTCCAGCCGGTGACGAATCTTGATCTTCAGCCAATCGCTGCTGCGGCGCTCTTCATAACAACTGGCGCGCCGCTTCGCCACAATGCCCTCCAGGCCTTTCTTCCGGGCAATTTCAAATAGCGCTTTGCCGCGCTCCTCGTAATGATCGGAGTACCGCACCTCATTGCTTCCCACAACCACCGACGCCAACTTGCGTTTACGCTCCTCGAGAGGCACGCGCCGCCAGTCGTAGCCATCGAGATACAGCAGATCGAAGGCGTAATAGAGCACTGGCACATTGGCATTCCCTGCCGCCCGATGCCCGCCGGGACGGAATCCGGTGCGCTGCTGCATGAGACTGAACGATGCTTTTCCTTCCGCATCGAGCGCCACCACTTCGCCATCCAGAATCGCCGACTTTGCCTTGATGAGTCGGGCCATATCCTTCAACTCGGGATAGCGCGCCGTCAGATCATTCTGATTCCGCGAAACCAGCCGTACTTTGCCGCCTTCGAGGAACGCGATCGCCCGATATCCGTCCCACTTGACTTCAAACAGCCAATCCGCCCCGTCGAACGGCTCTGAGATCGATTCGGCAAGCATGGGATGAATCGTGCCTGGCATTGGCCGCTTCACCGGAGCATTCGAAAAAGGTTGAACCGCCGAGGGCGCGGAGGAATTTGCAGAGGACGCAGAGAAGGACTTGGATTTTGCTTTCTTGCTGCCGGGCGAATAGGCCGGTTTAATGGGAGGAATTTCTATGGCTAAGGCTTGGGCTTGCTGGTTGTTTTTCTCGGCGTCCTTTGCGGTGTTTTCTTTGCTTTCTCGGCGGTGAGCTGTGGCCTCTGCTTTTTTTTTTGCCCGCTCTCAGCAGCCTTCTTCTGATCAAGCTTGGCCACGGCATCGGCCAGCCAGGCGGCCTTCAACTTGCCTCGTCCAGAAGATGGCCGGCTCTTCCACTCCCGCGAACCCGCGTCGCCGGCAACCTCTTCGAGATTGCGCCCGCTGAGTACCGACTGATCGATCGATTCGATGTCATATCCTTCCTCAGCGTGATCATCGTGCTTCTTGATCAGCAACCATTCGTTGCCCTTGCTTCCGGGACGCCGCCCCTTCATCTTGATCAGCGCGAAGTCCCCCTTGAGCCGCTTCCCATTCAAACGAAATTTCAGGTCGCCCTTGGCCAGCATTGCAGCCGCTTCGGCCTCTGTGCCCGGCACGTACTTGCCATTCACCGGAACCGGCGATAGCGGCTGCCACGTGCCCACATCCCACACAATCACCGTTCCTGCGCCGTAGTTGTTCTCCGGAATGGTGCCCTCAAAATCGAAATACGAAACCGGATGATCCTCGACTTGCATCGCCAGCCGCTTGTCGGCGGGATCGAGCGACGGGCCCTTCGGTACCGCCCACGACTTCAGCACGCCTTCCATTTCCAAGCGAAAATCGTAGTGCAGCCGCGTGGCATCGTGCTTCTGCACCACAAACCGATTCCCGGCCTTGGCCGCAACCTTGGGCGGCGGCTCCGGCGTCTCCTCAAACCGCCGCTTCCGTTTATATTCTTCGAGTGCCATAGAAAAACTATTTAATCACAGAGTCCCACAGGCACGCATGAACGGGCGTCACGAAGCTTGTGTAAGGATTAATCCGGCGAAAAGAATTGTTGCAGTGTGAGTTTCCGACGCATCCCACCGGGAGTCGTCCTGACCGGAGCCGCTTTTCAGCCGGAGGGAAAGCCTGCCCTGAGGAGGTCGAAGGGGATTTGGCGAGCAGACCTGAGACGGCAGGTCACGATGGTTGCAGACTACTTCCTCGCGACTTCGCCACGCCGACGTGCTTCCTCGCAAGCCTGAACCGGGTCGCGCCCCGTGACTTCTTTGTACCACGCCGGGTGGAACGTCCAGGCCCAGGCTTCACTCACCGCGCCGCGAATCATCGCCTGAAACGTACCGGGTTCGCCGATGGTGCTGAGATAAATGTGAATGAAGATTCCGCCCAGCATGACGATGGCAGAAATATCGTGCAGCACATAGCTGACCGCGACTGCCCAGCGTCCGAACGTGCGCGCTCCCATCCACAAAATAATTCCGGTGATCAGAAAAACCACGGACCCGACGACGATCTCCCAGAACTGTGCTTTCTGTCCGGCATTAAAAAATCCGGTGTCCGGCGGCTCCATTTTCTCTTTTCCGCCGGCGATCTTTCGCAGATTGCGCATCCATCTCGAGTCGGCATCGCGTCCACTTCATCGGATCGATCCAATTCAGCACTTGCAGGCTGAAGAACGTTACAAATCCGACCCCGAACCACGGATGCAGTTCGCGGGCGCGCGCGCCGCCTCCGAAGATGGGAGTGAACCAGCGAAAGAGCCACGGCAAATAAATTCCAAAGCCGGTGAATAGTGCGAGAAAAAAGAATAAGGCGACCATCCAATGCAGGAAACGCGTATAGACGCGGTGACGCTGCAACTCGCCTACGTAAACTTCATTCTGCCCGATACGATCGAAGGCATCACGCGCTTTGTCGTCGAAACGTTCAACCGCGCTGGACATCTGGGCCCTCCTTCTTGGGCGGTTCCGGCTGTGGCACACGCGGTCCGACGGTCACGTAGTGCAGCAGAACTCCCATCAAACCGAACATGGCAAAGGCTCCCAGAACCGGCTTGGCCAGCCACTTCCAGACCGTATAGCTCCACGGGATCACCGGATTTTTGGGCAGCCCACCGTAGCGCTCGGGATTCTCCGCGTCGTGCAGGACGTAAACCACGTGCGTGCCGCCAATCGATTGCGGATCGTACACGCCAGCTTTATCAAATCCAAAGTTCTCGCGAAGTTGCTTGGCGCGTTCTTCCGCGATGTATTTCATATCATCCTTGGTGCCGAACTTCAGGCATCCTGTCGGACACGCCTTGATGCAGGCCGGCTCCAGGCCTCCGCCGACACGGTCGGAACACAGCGTACACTTGTACACTTTCTTCGTCGCGGGATTGAATTTGGGAATGTCATAAGGACATCCCGAGACGCAGTACTCGCAGCCGATGCAGTTTTCCTGCTGAAAATCGACGATGCCGTTGGTGTACTGCACGATGGCGCCATCCGCGGGACAGGCGCGCAGGCAGCCGGGATCGGCGCAGTGCATGCACTGGTCCTTGCGCATGAGCCACTGGATGGTGCCGTCTTCGCGCTGGTGTTCGTTGAACTTGATCAGGTTCCAGAAATTCCAGCGCGTCTCCGGCATCGTCTGATAAGTGTTGTCGAACGTAGTGGGACTGAACGGCATGTCGTTCCATTCGACGCAGGCGACCTCGCAGGCCTTGCAGCCAATGCAAATCGTAGTATCGATCAGCTTGCAGACCTCCGCGTCGCGCTGCATGTCGAAGCCGGGTGACGGCCCGGAGTGTCCCGAGATTTGCTTGACCTGAAGTGTCTTGCGGTCGCTCATTGTTCGCTTTCGATTTTTCTCTCGGTAATCGCTGTGCTTTATGCTTTTTCGATCTTCACCAAAAACCCCTTGAACTCCGGCGTGAACGCGTTCGGGTCGATTACCGTCGGAGTCAGCTGATTCGCCAATGTCTTCGCCGTCTTGCCTTCGTCTTCGGCAATGCCGCGGAATCCCCAATGAATGGGAATGCCGATCTGGAAGGTTTCTTTGCCATCGATTTTCATGGGACGGATGCGGCGCGTGACCATCGCCTTGGCAATGTATTGGCTGCGTGCGCTGGTGACTCTGACTTTCTCTCCGCCTGAAATGCCCATGCGATCGGCCAGTTCGGCCGGAACTTCCACGAACGGCTCGGGCACCAGTTGCACGTTCATCGGATTGTTCTTGGTCCAGTAGTGATAGTGCTCGGTCAAGCGGTACGTGGTGCAGATCACGTTGAAGCCCTGCTCCACGGTGCCGTACTTGTCCATATCGGTTTTGTACTTTTTCACCACCGGATTCGTGGACTGATTCGGATGCAGCGGATTGGCGATCGGGCTCTCGATCGGTTCGTAGAATTCGGGGAATGGCCCGTCCGCCATCGCGCCCAGCGGCACAAACAGTCGGCCAATGCCCTCGGGATTCATAATGAAAGGCCCCATGTGATCTTTCGGCGGCGAATCGACTTTGAAGTCGGGCACGTCAACTCCGGCCCATGATTGTTTACTTTCGTCCCACCACACCTGTCGCCGCGGCGGATCCCAAGGCTTGCCATCAATGTCGCACGACGCCCGGTTGTAGAGCACTCGCCGATTCATCGGCCACGACCATGCCCAGTTCGGATAAATCCCAAGACCCGACGGATCCTCGGTTCCGCGCCGCTGCGTCAGTCCGCCCGCCTCCGTCCAGGAGCCGCAATAAATCCAGTTGCCGGACGCGGTTGTGCCGTCGTCCTTGAGCCAGGCAAAACCCGGAAGCTGCTGCCCTGCCTTGATGGTGACATTCGTCTTCGGATCGGTAAGATCGGCAAGCGCTTTGCCGTTGATCTCCTTTGCAACTTCGGTCAACGACGGAGCGTACGGAGTGGTATAGGCGAACGTCGCATTCAGAACCGGATCGGCAAACTTGCCGCCCTCTTTCTGATAAAGTTCGCGAACTTTCAGAAAGATGGTCGCCAGAATGTCCTGATCCAGACGCGCCTGTCCCGGCGGCGGAAGCGCAGCCTGCTTCCACTGCAGCCAGCGCGCGGAGTTGGTGAACGACCCGTCTTTTTCCGCGAATCCCGCGCCTGGCAGGCGATACACGGTGGTGTTGATCTTTTTCTGTTCCTCGGCAGAGATGCCGGGCGCGCGCCAGAACTCGCTGGTTTCGTCCGGATAAATCTCGCAGACCACCAGCCAGTCAGCCTTCTTCAAAGCATTGATATTCTTTTCCGAATCGGGGCCGATCATCACTCCATTCATGCCGAAGGCGAACAGACCTTTCACCTTGCCTTCGTACATGTCGTTCCAGATGTTCACCCACGAATAGTTGCGGTCGATCTTGGGCAGATAGTGAAACGCGAAATCGTTTTCTTTGGTCGCCGCTGGACCATATAGCGCTTTCAGCAAAGACACAGTGAACTTCGACGTGTTCGACCAGTAGTTGTACGAATCCCACGGATCGGGCTTAGACGATGTCGGAGTGGTGCGCTTCACGATACGTGGCAAGATCGACGTCGGCCGGGTTGGGCATCTTTAAATATCCCGGCAGCACGTCGAAAATTCCCGCCATGTCGGTGGCGCCCTGAATATTGGAGTGTCCGCGCAGCGCGTTCACGCCGCCGCCGGCGCGCCCGATGTTTCCCATCAGCAACTGCAGCATCGCCGCCGTACGAATAATCTGAGTACCAAAACTATGCTGAGTCCATCCCACCGCATAGATGATGGTGGAAACTTTTTTCATGTCCCCATCTTTGCGGACCGACGTGTAAAGGTCGGCCGCCTTCAGGAACTGGTCCTGCGGAATTCCGGTAATGCGCTCGACCATCTCTGGCGTATAGCGTTCGTACTGCTTCTTGAGAAGTTGGAAGACGCAGCGCGGATGCTGCAGGGAAAGATCAAACGCAATTTTCGGCGGCAACAGGGGCGCCGGGCGGCGCCGCCTTTTGCGCCCGCTGGGCTGGCCCCTTGATATCCCTGTCCTTCCTGCTTGGCAGCGCCTTCGTTAGGGCTGCCGGTGGCGTGCGCCGCGGGAGGCTGTTGCGACGCTGGAGTCGGCATGACCGGCTTTCCGGCCAGGTCGCCGCCTTCTTCGTAGTTCCAGGTCGCCTTGTCGTAAACCTGCTTTTCCGGATCGAAGCCCGAGTACAGTCCATCATCGGGAAGCTTGAATCCGTCTTTGATGATGAACGCCGCATTCGTGTAATTGACCAGATAGTCGTGGGCAATGCGGTTGTTCTGAATCGCGTAGTTGATCACGCCGCCGAGAAACGCAATGTCAGCGCCGGCGCGAATTTGTAAATACATGTCCGCGGTCGCGGCGGTTCGCGTCAGGCGCGGATCGACGACGATGGTTTTCGCGTTGCGATGAATCTTGGCTTCAATCGCCCACTTGAAGCCGCAAGGATGGTTCTCCGCTGGATTCCCACCCATGATCAACATCATGTCAGTGTTCTTGATGTCGATCCAGCCATTGGTCATTGCCCCGCGTCCGAATGTTGGCCCCAAACTGGAGACCGTAGGGCCGTGTCAAACCCGGGCCTGGTTTTCCAGGTAGCAGACCCCCAGGCTGCGCATGGTCTTGACGACCAGGTAATTGAATTCGTTGGTGTCGGTACAGCCCCCGCTCCACGCGATACCTTCGCAGCGGTTCACCGTGTGGCCGTTCGCGTCTTTCTCGATGAAAGTGTCGTCGCGCGTCTTCTTTACCTTCTGCGCGATCTCCGCAGTAGGCCTGATCCCAGGAAATATCTTCCCAATCGGTGGCGCCCGGCCGCCGCACTTGCGGCTTGAGCAGCCGGCGATCATTCAGGATGTCCTGTTCGAGCGACGACCCTTTGGGACAAAGCGTTCCGCGATTGATGGGGTGATCGGGATCTCCCTCGACGTGCACCACCTGCGGGATCGCGTTCTTGGCTTTGTCGCCGAGCGTGTAAATAATTACACCGCAGCTCACCGAACAATAGGGACAGGTGCTGCGGGTTTCGCTGGCGCGCGCGATTTTCAGGTTTTGAGTTTGGGCGTAGACCGGAGTGAGATCGAATCCCAGCACGGACAGGCCTGCTCCGCCGAGGATGCTGCCCTTGAGAAACGTCCTGCGGGAGAACTCCATTAAAACCTCCAGCTATCTATCCGCATTCAGATGCCATGCGGAACGCAGGGGACACAGGTGAGACAGAGCTTAAAGTTTGCGGTCGTTTTGTTTCCCACGCCCGACGACCGAGTCGTATCCAAAGCTTGTTTGCGGAGAATATAACGCCGAGACCGGAAGGGAGTCAATCCGGCAGAAGGCGTAGAACGCTGGCCTCCATATTCCTCAAGCGGGGAGAGTCCAATCTCGATTTTGTTTTCTTTTTTGTTTTCTTCGCGACCTCTGCGAATTCTCGCGCACTTTGCGGTTAAAAGCTTTCTCGCCGAAATTGGCCACTACCCTCAAGCGGGTTCCGTTGCTCTGATGTTCGACTGAGTTGATAATTGCCCGATGGCGGTTTCCCCGTGGCAGCGACGTATCCAACGCGCGCAACAGCTGGCCGGACAATATCCATTCGCCGCGGAAATGCTCGGGTTCTATATTCACATCGCCCGCTTTCAGGAGGACTTGCATCGCCAATTGAATGCGGCTTTTCCTCGACAAGCACAGCCCGCTTCCGTACTTCGCTGCAACTCAGTCCCGATCAACTGGAAAATCTCAGCTCCAGATTTGACTCGTTTCTGTCCATCGCCGAAGCGCACGGTCCCAAGGCATTGGCAGAACTGAGCGGTGAACTGCGCACTCGCGGCCGAGACTTCTGGTCTGAATTGCTGGATCGCGCCTGGACCGCGCACTCTCCGTCCGACGCTCCGGGCCTGCTGGCCTTGGCTTTTCTTCAGCCGTACGCCGAACTTTTGCGTTCTCGTACCTCGCTCAAGCCGGCTTCGACTGCGCACGCCCTGTGTCCATTCTGCCTTCGCAAACCCGGCTTCGGTGTGCTGCGGCAGATGGGCGATGGCGGAGCGCGATCCATGGTCTGCTCTTTCTGCCTGGCGGAGTGGGATTTTCGCCGCATCATTTGCCCCGGGTGCGGCGAGGAAAACAACAAGAATCTTCCCGTCTTTACGGCCAGCGAGTTCGATTACATCCGCGTGGAGTGCTGCGACACCTGCAAGACTTACATCAAGAGCATGGACCTGACAAAAAATGGGCACGCCGAACCGCTGGTCGACGAACTTGCCTCCGCTCCCCTCGATCTCTGGGCGCGCGAGCACGGCTACACCAAGTTGCAAAGCAACCTGCTGGGAATGTAGGGCTTTTTCATTCCTAATTCGCATCCCCGCCAATTCGCACCCCCGCACTGTCATTCCGACCAACGGGAGGAATCTGCTTTCTGCTTTCTGCTTTCTGCTTTCTGCTTTTCTAGTTGTCATTCCGACCGAAGGGAGGAATCTGCTTTCCTCTTCCCGCCCCATCGCTCCGCACTATGCTAAGCTCGTCCGTCACCGCGAAGAGGTCGAGGAGGCGTGACCCCGAGTGGATCTCTACCGCTGGCTCCCGCCGGATGCCGTCAAGATCGTCCTCGTTCTCTTCCTGTCATTCCTCATCGGACTGGAGCGCGAGGAGCACAAAACCGCCGGCGGTTCCTATTCCTTCGGCGGAGTCCGGACCTTCCCTCTGATCGGATTGATTGGCTACTCCATCGCTCTGCTCGCCGGTACCCAGATGCTTCCCGTGACCCTGGGCTTCCTCGTAGTCGGCGGATTCCTGTTGTTGTCCTATTGGCACAAGCTCTGCTGTACCGAGGCCGCCGGCGTCACCTCAGAAATGTCCGGCCTCACCACCTATCTCGTCGGCGCCCTCGTTTACTACGACCATTTCTGGATCGCGACTGCTCTCAGCGTGGCCAGCCTATTGCTGCTGGAGCTGAAGGCAGTTCTCGAAGCCCTCGCCAACCGTACCCCTCCGCAAGAAATTCTCACCTTCGCCAAGTTTCTGCTGCTCACGGCAGTCATTCTCCCCGCACTCCCCAATCAGGAGTTTGGGCGCTTTCACGTCAACCCTTTCAAGACGTGGCTTGTCGTCGTCGCCGTCAGCACGATCTCCTATGGCAGCTATGTTCTCCAGAAGGTCACCAAAGAGCGCGGCGGAGTCGTCCTCGCCGCCTTTCTCGGCGGAGCGTACTCTTCCACCGTGACTACAGTAGCCATGTCGCGCCGGGCCGCTCGTGAACACCGTCCGCATCTCTTCGCCGGCGGCATCCTGATCGCCTCGGGCGTGATGTACCTTCGCCTGGTCGTCCTTCTCACGCTCTTCAATCGGCAGTTGGGCGCGATGCTGGCGCCAGCCTTCCTCGCCCTCGCCGCCGTCGCTATTGCCGCCGGATGGTTCTGGTCCCGCAGACCAGACGCGGACGTCTCTGAGATCAAGCGAGAATTCGATCCCGGCAATCCCCTGGAACTGCTGGCCGCGTTTCTCTTCGCCCTTTTCTTTCTTGGAATGCTGGTGGCCACGCAGTTGGCAGTAACGTATCTTGGCCGTGCCGGCGTCAACATCCTGGCCGCCATCATGGGCGTCACCGACGTCGATCCCTTCATCATGGGGATGACCCAGGCCGCCGGCAAACTCACTCCGCTGAAAGTCGCCGCCACCGCCGTCCTGATCGCCGCCGCCAGCAATAATCTGATCAAAGGAATCTACTCCTACAGTCTGGCCGACCGAAAAACCGGCACCCAAAGCCTGTCGCTTCTGATCGCCCTGGCCGCCGCCGGCCTCGTCCCGCTGCTCTGGCTCTGACACACTTCGGCCCAGCACAACTAAGTTTTGTCATTCCGACCACCGAGTTTGTCATTCCGACCGAAGGGAGGAATCTGCTCTCCTCTGCGCCCATCACCGGACGAAGTCGAGGGGGGCGGTCGGAGCGCGCAAGCGGCAAAGCGCTTCTGGCAGCGCCGTCCCGTGGAGGATTCTGGGGAGGCGTCAATCTTTTTGCCCGCAAGAAATACGTGCGGCGCCAGACCGAACCGATCCGCGACGACGTCAACGAACTCGGTTCGACTTTATGGTTGGGAATCGTAGGTGCTTGAGGAATACTCTTTTGTCATTCCGACCCCCGAGCGAACGCGAGGGGTGGAGGAATCTCGGTCGGTGACACTTCCAGATTCTTCGGGTTTCTCCTGGCCGCTCGACGCGGTATCCCCCGCCGTCGATCGGTTTTCCACAGCCTTCCACAGCCGAGATCGTACTTCCTGTGACGAACAACCTTTACTGAGAAATCCAGAAAGCGCAGACTGGCCGTGTGCGCTCAAACGGCGAACTCGGCTTCAGGGGACTTCCTGGTAGCCGTAACTCCTTATTCCGCAATATTTTACGTTTAAGTCCTTATTTCTCAAGACTTTGCGCACAGAGCCGCATACCCATCTCCCCTAACCCCAACAGATCGAATATTTTACCGAGGGAGATATCAAAAAAATGTTGCGGTCAATATCCCGAGGCGCTTGCACGCGAACGTTTGACCCTTCCTCCTCCCATGATTAGAATCCCGATCAGATCGCTCCTGGGGTTCGTCATGAAACGTGTCGCCTGCCTGCTGCTTTTCGTCGCCCTTTCCACGTTCGCCGCCTTCGCTGACGACGACAAGAATAAAGATCATCAACATCACGAAGATCTCACCGAGACTCAGCTGGGAACCGTCCACTTTCCCGGTTTCCTGCGCCGCGTCGGTGCAAAAGCCGTTCGCACGCGGGGTGGCGCTGCTGCATTCGTTCTGGTACGAGGAGGCGGAAAAGGAATTTCTTAGCATTACGCATACCGACCCCCGCTGCGCCATGGCGCACTGGGGAATCGCGATGAGCCTGTGGCATCAGCTGTGGAATGAGCCGGATGCGAACGTCATCAAGCGTGGCCTGGGCGAGGCCATAGACGCGAAAAAGCTGGCGTCGGACCCAGAATTAGCGAAACCCGCGACGCCGCGCGAACGGGCCTACATCGCCGCCGTCGCTGCCTTCTACAGCGATTCAGAGAAACTCGATCATGACGCCCGCGCCAAAGCGTACTCTGACGCGATGAAGAAAGTGTACGAGGCCTATCCTGACGATCACGAAGCGGCCACGTTCTACGCGCTCTCGCTGCTGGCCTCCGAGCCTCACCACGATGAGACCTTTGCCAACCGCAAAGCGGCCGCCGCGATTCTGGAAAAACTCTTTGCCATCGAACCGGACCATCCCGGCGTGGCGCACTATCTGATTCACGCTTACGACAAGCCGCAACTGGCGCAGCTCGGCATTCCGGCCGCGCGCCGCTATGCGCAGGTCGCGCCTGCCGCTCCGCATGCCCTGCACATGCCTTCGCACATCTTCGCCCGCGTCGGATTCTGGCAGGACGACATCAAGTCGAACCTGGCCTCTGTCGTCGCCACGCGCAGAACTGCCGCCATGGGAATGGGCGGCGAGGGCCATCAGTTTCACGCCATGGATTTTCTTTTCTACGCCTACCTGCAGAGCGGGCGAGAGGCGGACGCCAGGGCTTTAATGGATGAAGTCAAGGCCATGCCGGAGATGCACGACATGTATGGCGTAGGCTTCGATCCGCACCTGGCCACGGAGGCGCAGTTCGCGGCGCTGTATCCGATCGAGATGCGGGACTGGGCCGCGGCGGCGTCGATCACCCCGATGGCGGTTCCGGGCACGGCGGAAGATTCCACGGGCCATTGGGCAAGGGCGATCGGGGCCGCGCATCTTCATCAGCCAGAGGAAGTACGAAAAGATGTCCGCGCGATCGAGGCCATCCACCAGAAATTCGTCTCTGAGAAAAAGAAAGACTTTGCCGAAGGCACGGAGACCGATCTGAAACAGGCGCAAGCGTGGCTTGCATTCGCCGACGGGAAGTATGACGATGCGGTCGAGGCTCTGCGCCCGATGGCCGACAAAGAAGATGCGCTCGGCGACGAACCGCAAGGCATTCCCACGCGCGAGATGATTGCGGAAATTCTGCTTGAGGCAAAACGTCCTCAGCAGGCGCTGGCGGAATATCAGACGGATTTGAAATTCAATCCTAATCGGTTTAACGGGCTCTATGGCGCGGCGCGGGCTGCCGAAGCGGCAGGCAAGCAGAGCGAAGCGAATGAGTACTACGCGTTGCTGTTGAAGGATTGCGATGGGTCCAACTCGACGCGGCCGGAGTTGAGCCGGGCGAGGGAGTTGGTGGCTCGCAAGTAATTCCTTGCTGATAGGGATCCTTCGACTGCGGATTTGCTTCGCATTCGCGAAGCAAATCCTCCGCTCAGGATGACAAGGTCATCTTGATAATGAGTGCGCAAGTCAAGAGCACGGTTCCGAGCAGGGCGTTGTACTCGCGATGCTTCAGATACAGATCGAGGGAGAATCCCGCGGAGGTATCTGGCGTGACCGCGACTGGGGCGCGATTCGGGGGAACATTCGCGGTACGCGCTGCGCGTATTCCGCGAACTCGGGGAACTTTTGCCGCAGAAACGATTCTTCATCGCGGATCACAGGAAGGTAGATCGCGAAGAACATCACGACCAGCGCGACTCCCACCCACCAACTGCGCGCGGCCACGGCGAAGCCAATCCCGATCAGCAGCGATCCGAGATAAAGCGGATTCCGCGTGTAAGCATAAGGGCCCGAAGTCGCGAGGGCCTCATTCTTGCGGACGTGGCCGGAAGCGAGGGCGCGAATCAAAAGCCCCGGCACAATCAAGATCGCGCCGAACGCGAGGAAGCGCCACGTCGGCCGCGCCAGCCAGAAATAGAGCACCGCAAACACAAATCCCATGGGCACGCGAATGCGGCGCGCGATGCGCGACCACTCAGCCATGCGCACCGCCCATTGCGGCGTCTGCCAGCAAGCTGCGCGCCGCGTTCACGACTGCTTCGGGGCTGATCTCGAGCATCCCTTCGTCGGGCGCCGTTCGACGCGCGTGCGTGGTTGGACTCTCCGGATTGCGCAAGACAATGCTTCGGGCTCCATAAGGGCCGTTGCGCGTCGGATCCGTCGGTCCAAAGATCGCCACGACCGGAACTTGCAGCGCTGCCGCGAGGTGCAGCGGGCCGGTATCGCCTCCGACGAACAACTTTGCCCGGCGCGTCAGCGCAATCAATTCAGTGATCGAACACTTGATGGGATGGGCCGCTCCTTCACTCGCAGCCTGGGCGGCGCACGCCAGATCGTCTTCTCCGGGACCGCAGTTTAGAATTGACTGCACTCCATCTTCTGCGAGGGCGCGAGCCACGCGGCCATAGCGCTCGGGCGGCCAGCGTTTCGCGCCCCAACCCGCGCCCGGATTGAGAATTGCGAATTGGCCAATGCCTGCTTCCATCAATCGCTGGTCCATGCGCTGCTCGGCCTCGACGTCGCGGGGGAACTCCACTCGCGGGGCTTTCATCGTGCGCTGAGCCACTGCTTCGGCGACGGAGAGATTCTGCTCGATCACATGCGTGCCACGCGCGATCACGGGACGCGTGTACCACAAAGTGGCGGGAGACTCGCGCGGTTCGGCCGCGCCATAGACCACGCGCGAGCCGGACCAGCGCGCCAGCACCGCCGAGCGAATCGCTCCTTGCAGATCAATCGCAACCTGATAACGCACGGCTCGAACATCGTTCCAGACTTTTGCGATCTGCTGCAGAGTTGAAATTGTGAACAGCGACTTTCTCCATCCCGTCAGGTTGACGGTGTGAACCCAATCGACCAGAGGCCGCTGCGCCGATCGCGGCCCGCGCCGCGGCGCTCCGGGCGCGCAAAGAAGCTCCGCCCAACGCTCTTCGATCAGCCAGCCAATCGTCGCGTTGGGAAATGCCGCGCGCAGAGCCTGGGCGGCAGGCAGGGTATGGATTACGTCGCCCATGGCACTGAGGCGAACGATCAGCAAGCGGTCGATTTGCGGAATGCTCTCCGCCGCCACAATCAAGATTTCCTCGGCGAGAGGCGGGAGCGAATGATCTCGCTGGTCGAATGATCTTTTGGATCGCCGACGATTTCGACGCGACCGCCATACTCGGCAACCGCGTCGCGCTCTGGAACCGAATCGAGCGGTGTAATCGGTGCCCTTGGCGTGAATGTCCGGACGAATCTCGCGGATGATGGCTCGCACGTCGAGCTCAGGAAAAATTATCACCGCGTCCACATCAGCCATCGCGGCGACAATCTCGGCCCGCTCTTCGGCAGGCATGATGGGCCGGCCTTCACCTTTGAGCGCGCGGACAGATTCATCGGAATTGATGGCGACGATCAGCCGGCCGCCGAGTTCTTTCGCTCCGCGCAGGTAGCGCACGTGCCCGACGTGCAGCAGATCGAAGTTGCCATTGGCTAGCGTGATGCGTTCACCGGCACCGCGCCACTCGTCTACGCGACTGCGCAGTTCTTCGCGACTCAAGATTTTGTTTGGCAGTTTCAATTCCGTAAAGTTTAATGAGGCCGTGTCGTGGGCGGCGTCTGCTCAATCGCTCGCAACAACTCTTCCCGTGAAACGGTTGCGGTGCCCCGCTTCATCACCACAATTCCCCCGGCGTAGTTGGCCAGTTGCGCCGCCTCTTCCGTCGTGGCTCCGGCGGCGAGCGCGGCGGTGAATGCCGCGATCACGGTATCACCTGCGCCGGTCACATCTGCCACCTGATCGGAGCCGACAATCGGGATATCTACCGGCTTGTGTTTGTGATTGAAAGCCACCATGCCGTCGCGTCCGCGGGTGATCAGCAGAGACTGCAGCTTCATGCGTGACATGATCTGCTCCCCGGCTGCGATTACTTTGTTCCAGTCTTGACCGATGCGAGTCCCGAGAGCCTCCTCGACTTCGGGTTCGTTGGGAGTGGCGGCGGTGGCGCCAGAATACTGCAGGAGACGGTAGCGCGAATCGAGGACGATCGGCGTCGATTCCAACTTACCTTTCTCTCGCAATGCACTGACGATTGCCGGAGTGGCGGCGCCGTATCCGTAGTCGGACACCAGCAGCGCGTCCGAGGCATGAGCATAATTCCTCGCTGCCAGGTAGAGTTCGCGAGTCAAATGAGGGTTCGGGGCTTGCTGCGGTTCGCGGTCCACGCGGACCACCTGCTGGCGCGCGGTGTGCGTCATGCCGGCCAGAATGCGGGTTTTCGTAACCGTGGTGTAGCTCTTGTCTTTGAGGACGCCGCTGACGGGGATTCGCTTACGGCGAAAATATTTCAGCAACATTCGCCCGTGTTCATCGTCGCCCACAATGCCAACGGGGAGGACATTCACTCCCAGAGCGGCCAAGTTATTCGCGGCGTTGGCTGCGCCGCCGGGCAGCACGGTGCGCTCGCGATGCTTCAGGATCAGGACGGGCGCTTCGCGCGAGACGCGGGAGATCTCGCCGAAAATGAATTCGTCGGCGACCAAATCTCCCAACAAGGTGATGGTCAGATTGGAAAAGGCTTCGACGAGTTTTCTCAGGCGATCGGCTTCTTTAGGATGCTTCGTCATTGGCGCGTTTTAGAGAAGATGCCCTCCACGTCGTAATCCGGCCAAGGTTCCCTCAGGGGCTGAAGCCTAATCAGAGAGCGCGTTGGCGGCGCGGCTGACGCCGTGCCCTTCCCGACCCTTTGCGGCACGGCTGACGCTGTGAAATTCCCATGCTCGTGCGAGAACGCGGGCGAGACGCCCCCGCGACAGCCGCCGGGACGGCGGCGCTACTAGGCCGCGCTGCGAAGACCGATTCTCTCATGGCTTGGGCTTTTGCTCGCCAATCTTGTGCAGGATGGTATCGACGGCGTTAGCTGGGTCCGTCAGCTCCGTTTTCACGGGAACAACCGCTAGTGGGGCGAGGGCGGAGAGATAGCCGCCCAGGTTTATCGCATCTTTTTCGGTGGTGACGAAGCCGCCGGCTTCGCTGCGCTGCTTGACTTCGATCAATTCGCGGATGTCTTTCTCGGTGTAGGCATGATGGTCGCGGTAAAAGGCTTCGGCTATCGGGTCAATATTTGCCGAGCGCAGTTGCAACAGGAAATTCTGCGGCCGGGCGATACCGCAGAAAACTACGGGACGCGGCGGAACATTTTGCGGCACAATGCCGCGGCGCACGCGCCAGATTATTTTCCCCTCAAGTGGGAACGATTCCGGCGACGCACCGCTGGCCAAGACCACGGCATCGGCGCGTCGCAAGGAATACAACGGCTCGCGCAAGCGTCCTGCGGGGAATAGCTGGTCGCTCGCGTCTTGTGGCGTCACCAGAACAATGTCGAAGTTGCGAGCCAATGCCCGATGTTGAAAGCCGTCGTCGAGCAGGTGAAGTTGCGGTCCGAACTTCGATTCGGCGAAGCGCCCGGCCTGGTATCGATCTTCGCCGACGATTACCGGCACCTGCAGTTTGCGTGCGATCAGGAGCGGCTCGTCGCCGAACTCCTGTGGAAGGCCCGCGGGGTCGACCAAGTACACACCTTTGGATTTTCGTCCGTAACCGCGCGACAAGACATCAACCTTGATCCCGCGAGCCTTGAGCAACTCGCCCAAAAGAATTACAAAAGGAGTTTTTCCCGACCCTCCCGCGGAAAGATTGCCCACGCTGACGACTGGGCCCTGGAGCCGCCGCGCCGGCAGAATTCCCCGGTCATAAAGCGCGTTACGCGTTCTGACCACGCCACCGTAAATGGCTGAGAGAGGATTCAATCAGTGTGTGCGGCCTGGACCGAAATGGACAGAGTATCGCGACCGGCGGCGATTAGAGTCTTCAGCGCTCCCAAGGTCCGCAACGTCGCCCCCATCTGTGACCGCACGGTTTCCTGCGCCCGCCGGCCGAGTGCGCGGCGTTCGGCATCGTCTGCGAGTAGTTGCATCAGGGTGAGTGGCAGCTCCGCCATTCCGACGATTCGGACGGCGTCCCGGCTTTGAAATAGCGCTACGATGTCGCGAAAATTTTCCGTGTGGTTTCCGGTTACGATGGCTACCCCGTGCTGCGCGGGCTCGATAATATTGTGGCCGCCGCGGGGCACCAGGCTTCCGCCGACGAAGGCAACATCGGCGAGGGCATAGAGCGCAGCTAGTTCTCCGATTGAATCCACCAACAGAACACCGCCCGCGAGAGGTTTTCCCTGCCACTGGCAGCGCCGGAAGAAACGAATATCCAACTGCCGCAGAAGGATCGCAACCTGATCGAAGCGCTCGGGATGGCGCGGCGCCAAGATCATCACAGCGCGCGGATGCGCCACCCGCAAATTCTCAAAGGCCTTGAGCAGCAGCGGTTCTTCACCTTCGACCGTGCTGCCGCAGACTAGAATCGGACCAGCCCTCTCCGCCGCTAAAGATTGGCGGAGGCTTTCTACAATCGGCGGAGGAGAAGGCAAACTCATGTCGAACTTAAGATTGCCTGTAACCTGCACGCGTTGCGCTTCGGCGCCGATCGATTGCAGCCGGGCGCTATCCTGGGGCGTCTGCGCGAGAAACAGATCGACATGAACCAGCATTCGTCGCAGAGCCCAGCGAAAGCGGCGATAGTTCGGCCAGGAGCGATCGGAGATGCGCGCATTCACCACCGCGATGCGCGCGCCGCTGCCGCGGGCCAGTCGCAGAAAGTTTGGCCAAAATTCGGTTTCCGCGAGTATCACAAGTTCCGGCTGCAGCGCTCGCAGATACGGGCGGATTGTGAATGCAAAATCCATGGGGAAGTAGAATACGTTTGCTTCGCCAAAGCGCTTGCGGGCGAGAGCTTGTCCAGTGCCGGTGGTGGTGGAGACCAGCACGCGATGATGGGGGAAGGTTCGGCGCATTTGATCCACCAATCCGCAGACGGCAAGCACTTCGCCGAGGGAGACGGCGTGAATCCAGATCACGCGATCCTGTGGGGAGCGCGGGCGAGACGCCCCTTCGGCAAGCTGAGGGCAGGCTCCCGCGACAGCCGCCGGGACGGCGACGCTACGATCGCGTTGCGGCTCCATTGGAGAACTGCTGCCAGCCCCGCTTAGGCGCGACGGAACCCTGCCCCAGCGCTCGGCTAGACCCTTGCGATATTTGCCGTGGCCCAGAATCTGGTAGAGCCAATACGGCAGACTCAGCAGCATTACCAGCGTGAGCGCGAGGCTGTAGAGGAGATAGCTCAAGCTGAGTCATTCTAAACCGCCGCGTCGGCGGGAGGCGCGCTGGCCTTCTATAATTGCGGACATGCCGTTCCTGTCTTCGGGCTCTCTCTCGCGAATTGGCTATCGCTTTGTCGTACTGGCGGTTGGTGCCGGGTTATTTTTCCCTATACTGCTGTTGGCGAGCAAGAACTTCGTCAAGCCGGTGGCGCGGACCGCTATCAACTATCCCGCACACGATTTTCATCGCGACTCGAAAGTTGGCATTGCCGCGGATCCTTACGACACACCGGAAAAGGCCAAGATTTTTTCGGTGGACTTTGCTGCACACGGCTTCCTGCCGGTTTTTTTCGTAGTGACCAATGACGGCGACCAGCCTGTCTCCATCGCCAACATGGAAGTCAAGCTGATCACGGCCAATCACTCAAAGCTGACACCTATTTCTACGGACGATTTGTACCGGCGTCTCTCGAATCCGCAGGCCAGCACGCGGCCCAGTCCTGTCCCGATTCCTCTGCCGCACAAAGTCAAAGGTACGGTCAGCAAGAAGGAAATGGAGGAGATCGAGTCGTCGCAATTCGCGGCCAAGGCGGTCGAGCCGCACGGCACGCAGTCGGGATTCTTATTTTTTGATGTGGGCGGCATCTCCTCGCCTCTGGCGGGGGCTAACATCGACATCACAGGGGTGGACGATGCGAGGGGAGAGGAACTGATGTATTTTGAAATTCCGGTGGACAAATATCTGAACGCGCCGAGGACGCCTTAGTTCCCAAACTAAGCCTGAGCTTCGAGGACGCGGTTCTATAATCTTTCTTTTATGGCCACGATTGCGGAAACTCCCGTCGCCGCCCATCCGAAATATGAGCCGGTCATTGGGCTGGAAGTGCATGTACAGCTGCTGACGGCGACTAAGATTTTCTGCTCCTGCTCGACGCGGTTTGGGGCGAGGCCGAACACGAATGTCTGCCCGGTATGCCTGGGGATGCCGGGGGCGCTGCCGGTGCTCAACCGGAAAGCTGTGGAGTTCGCCACGCTGGCGGCAATGGCGCTGCAGTGCCGCATCAATGAGACTTCTATTTTCGCGCGCAAGAATTATTTTTATCCCGATCTGCCTAAGGGGTACCAGATTTCGCAGTATGACAAGCCGCTGGCCGAGTCTGGGTACATCGAGATTCCCGCAGGCGCTGGCAAGAAGAAGATTGGCATCACGCGCCTGCATCTCGAGGAAGATGCGGGCAAGAGTCTGCACGAAGGCTTTCCGGGCGCTGACGAAAAGACCGCCATCGATCTCAACCGGACCGGTGTACCGCTGATTGAGATTGTCAGCGAGCCTGACATCGCATCGCCGGACGAGGCTTACGAGTACCTGACGCGACTGAAGGAAATCATCCTCTACACAGGGGTCAGCGACTGCAATATGGAGGAAGGGTCGCTGCGCTGCGATGCCAATGTCAGCGTGCGGCCGCGCGGGCAGAAGGAATTTGGCACCAAGGCCGAGATCAAGAATGTGAATTCGTTCCGCTTCATCCGCGACGCGCTGGAATATGAGATCGGGCGGCAGATTGAGGTTCTCGAAGCGGGCGGCAAGATCAAGCAGGAGACGAGGCTTTACAACGCGAACGAGGGCAAGACTTATAGCATGCGCTCGAAGGAACAGGCGCATGATTACCGCTATTTTCCGGAGCCTGATCTGCTTCCACTGGTGGTGGATGAAATGTGGAAGGCCGAGATCGCCCGCGCATTGCCCGAACTACCCGAGGAGCGGCGGGCGCGGCTGGTGAAGGAATATGGGATCACGGAATATGACGCGCAGGTGCTGACGTTCTCGAGATCGCTGGCCGATCAGTTCGAGGAGGCGGCGAAAGCCGCGAAGAATCCGAAGCGTGTCGCTAATCTGGTGCAGGGCGAATTGATGGGGCGGCTTAAGGCCAAGGGAATCGAGATTGAGCAGTCGCCAATCTCGATGCGGGGAGTCGCGGCGTCCGCCGATCTGGTGGAGGCAGGGACGATCTCAGGCAAGATGCTGAAGGATCTTTACGATCTCGCATTCGAGCGCGGCAAGGACTTCTCGGTTATCTACGAAGAAGAAGGGCGACCGCAACAATCTACTGACACGTCGGCGCTGCAGAAGATCATCGACGAAATTCTCGCGGCCAATCCCAAACAGCTTGAGCAGTACCGGGCGGGCAAAAAAACCGTGCTGGGCTTTTTTGTGGGGCAGGTGATGAAGGCGTCCAAAGGGCAGGCCAGCCCGCAGATTGTGAATGAGTTGCTGGGGAAAAAGCTGGGGTGACTGTCACTTTAGTCATCTGCCTTTCGGCCTGATGGCTCGCTACCATGGCAACTAGGCCGGCCCCTCCGGGCTGACCCTGGGAGTTGTCGATGAAATTCAAGGTTGACCGCATCATCAGCATTGCAACGCTGGTTGCGTCGTTGGTTGCCGTCATTCTGGTGCTGAAGAAGCCGGCGCCGGTGGCGAAACCGCAACCGGCTGCGGCTATTGCGGAACATGCGCAGGCGTTTGACCAGAAGATGGCGCAGTTCGAGCAGGCGTCACAGTCGGCATCGGGAGGTTCCTCCGATCGTTCCGCTTCCCACCCGGACGCGGGACAATCCGCGTCTCCCGGTTCCAAGCCTGAAGTCCACATTAATTCCGACGAAATCAGCGCCGTGCTGGCGCAGTCGTTGGGCAATGCCGCCGGAGCATCTGGACTCTCTCCCGACTCCAATGTTGGCGGCGCAGCGCCTACCATCAAGGATCAGCAGGTGAGCTTCGAGGGCGATCTGGTGCATGGGCAATTCCTGACGGAAGTTGCCGGCAAGGATGTTTGGATCACGATCTCCGGCCATATCGCCGATAAGGACGGGTACGCCACCTTTGATCCGACGGAATTTAAGGTGGGAGATCTGAGTGTGCCGGTGTCGCTGGTGAATCCGGCGCTGCAGAAGAAACTGGCTGAACAGCGAGACCGGCTGAAGCTGCCGGATAATGTGGGCTCGATGAAGGTGGAGAATGGGGAATTGGTGATGCAGCAGAAGTAGGCTGGATGGCAGATTTTAGATTGCAGATTGAATATCTCAGATTGACAAATTTTGTCGTGTGAAAATGTGATGTATGGGATACCTGAAATCTGAAATCTACAATCTGAAATTTCCTCCGTCCCCTTCGACGCGATTCTCGGCGGCTACTTTTGCGTACCAGCGGGCGGAATCTTTCATCGTGCGCTGCTGCGTTTTGAAGTCCACGTAGGTGAGGCCGAAGCGCTGGGTGAAACCTTCGGCCCATTCGAAGTTATCGAGCAAGCTCCAGGCGTGGTAGCCGCGAACATCGGCGCCGTCGGCGACGGATTGCGCCAGCGCCGCGAGATATTCGCGGTGATAGGCGATGCGGCGAATGTCGTGGACCGCGCCGGCTGCGTCCGGGCCATCGTTGTAGGAGCATCCGCTTTCCGTGATCTCAATTACAGGGCGGTTGTAGTCGCGGGTGACGCGCAGGACCATGTCATAGAGCGCCTTCGGCCAGACTTCCCATCCGATGTCCGTCTTCGAACCCTGTTGGCCTCCGTCCATCTTTACGGGAAAGAGCCATTCCTGGGTGTGCGTGGCGCGCTCCATTGCAGGGGGCGCTGAAACGATTGCCCGGTAATAAAGATTAATGCCGATGAAATCCAGCGGAGCTCGTGTCTTTTCCATGTCGCCCGGCTTGATCCTCATGGCGGTCTCCGGCAGAAACGTAAGCGCTTCGGGATAACGGCCGCGGAGCGCCGGATCGAGGAACCAACTGTTGGTCATGGCATGCGCGCGCGTGGCCGCTAGTTTGTCGGCCTCGGAATTGGTGGCCGGTTCGCAAGGTGACATGCTGAACGCCGAACCCACGCGGGCTGACGCGCGAACAGCCTTGAGCGCGCGAAAACCTGCGCCCTGCGCCAGATTGACGACATGCGTGGCCCGAAGAAAGTCGAGCAGACTCTTGCGGCCGGGAGCGTGCGTGCCTTCCAAATGGCCTAGATCCACAAACGCAGCGGGCTCATTGAGAAGTATCCAGTCGGAGACGCGGTCGCCCAGCGCGTGCGCGAGCAACTGCGCGTAGTCGGCGAAGCGCTCTGCAGTGTCGCGGTTGGTCCATCCGCCGGCATCTTCGAGCGCCTGCGGCAGGTCCCAGTGATAGAGCGTAATCAGCGGGCGGATGTGTGCTTCGAGCAAGGCATTCACCAGGCGGCTGTAGTGATCCACACCCTTGGAATTCGGCGCGCCCGACCCGGAAGGCTGGATGCGAGGCCACGAGATCGAAAAACGATAACTGTTCAAATTCATGGCCCGCATCAAAGCAATGTCTTCCCGCCAGCGATGATAGGAGTCACAAGCTACGTCACCGGTGTCGCCGTTTTTGATTTTGCCGGGGGTGTGCGCGAAGCGGTCCCAAATGGACTCGCCTTTGCCATCTTCATTCCACGCGCCCTCGATCTGGTAGGCGGCGGTGGCTGTGCCCCAGAAGAATCCCTTGGGGAATGTAGCGGGAAGGGTTGTGTCGAAGGTGTGAGCCGTAGCAGGCGGCGGAGTTGCGGTGCTCGCTTTGGAAGATCCACTGCACGCCGTCAACGCGGCGGGCAGCGCCGCAATGGCTCCAGCCTCGAGGGCCGATTGCATAAACTTGCGGCGGGTCAGAGGCAAACTAGGCGGGTTCTCCTTGTTGGTTCACAGGGACAGATTCTAGCGGAAACGGGCGATAGCAGCTTGTAGAGTCTTCCGGGAGTTTTGCGAAGCTCGAGGCACGGCTGAGTCCGTGCGCTTTCCCAAGTCCGAGTATTTGAGCCCAAGCTAGAATCTGCTTGACCCTCACGTTACGTCAGACCGTAAAACCTCATTTAGGGGAAACCGTGAACCGTTCGTATTTGCCTCACGAGTTCGCAAAGCGCGCCGGAGTGACGATCCGCGCCCTGCATCATTACGACCGGCTTGGGTTGTTGAAGCCGAGCGGCCGCACGGCTGCGGGATATCGTGTGTACTCGGATCGCGACTTCGCGCGCCTGGAGCAGATTGTAGCGTTGAAATTCATCGGCTTTCCCTTATCTCAAATCCGGGACATTCTTTGCCGCGAGGACACGGACATATCCGCAGCGCTTGGACAGCAACGCCAAATTATGGCCGAGAAGAGAGACCATCTCGACCGGGCGGTGCAGGCGATCGAACGCGCGGAAGAGATCGTGTCCTCCGGCGGAGAACCGGATTGGGAGCCATTCCGCAAGGTGATTGAGGTGATTCAAATGCAAACTAGAAAAGACTGGATGAAAAGGTATTACACCGGAGAGCAACTCGCGAATCTCCGCCAGCGTTGGTCGCCCGAGGTGCAGGCGGAATCGGAGCGCGGTTGGGCCGCGCTGGCTCGTGATACTGAGCAAGCTCTTGCAAACGGGGTGGACCCGGCTAGCGAAACGGGCTTGCAGTTGGCAGCTCGCAGGCGAGAATTGCTGGCTATGTTTACTGGCAGCGATCCCGGCACGGAGAAGAACCTGCAAAGGCTCTACGCCGACAAAGCCAATTGGCCAGCGAGTTTCAAGAAGCCATATAGCGACGCCGTCGATACGTTTCTGTGCCAGGCAAGTGACGCTCTGGCGAAGAGAAAATCGCGGTAGGTTCTGGTGGAGAAATTCGCGGTAGGTTCTGGTGGAGAAATTCGCGGAAAAGACTTAGGCGCGGTTCCATCCGCGCCTATTTTTTTATTCGGGATTCAAGCTATCAAACAGCTTCCACAGTTTGTCGGCAGTGACGCGGTAAATAATCCAGCCATTGCTGTTATCGGAAGTCTCCCGAAAGAGTAATTCCCCGCGGCCATCGCCGTCGGCGTCGAGCGCGTCGATCAATTCCATGCGGGGAGCGATGTCGAGATGATACCTGTCGGTGACGCCGACGTAGAGTTTGTGCAGGTTGTTGTAGATGTCGTGGTTGGCCACCAGCAGTATCGAATATTGCAAGTCGGAATCGGAGGCCGAATGTGCAGCGTTAGTGGGTGGAGGAGGCATATGTGCGTCGGCGGTGAAAACCATTACTGGCTGGTTGTTGCCCCAGAGGTCGAATGCTTTCATTTGGGCGTTCTCGAGAATCGGGTCACCCGTTTTGGGGCTCGCTGTCTTTGAGGTCGAAGCGCGTCGCGTAGCCTGCGAACCAGGCGACTTCGACGCGGGCACGGGGGTTATCGTTATCCTTGCCTTGGCCCGCGCCGCGACGTAGGCGCGAACTTGTTCCCTGGCCAGCGCCGTGATCTGCTTGAGGCGCTCGCCCTCTTCATCCTTGAGCCACTCGAAGGCGAACGACTTGGGCTCGGGCCCGCCCGCATCGGAAATTGCGGGGATCGTTTGCACGGGAGCTTTGTCAGCTGTGGGCTCAGAATTCTTGGCTGCACTCGCAATGGGCGCCGTGGAAGCAACTGCGCCGAGCTTGCTGTAACCCGGCACTTCGTCTTCAGGCAAGGGTTCTACGGGCTTGCCGCGGCGCAAGCGCGGACGGTTGGCTTCGCCGGCTCCACTGTCAGACTGGGGCGTAGATGGGCGATCGGGCGGCTTGGGATCGGTTGTCTTGGAATCGCCAGGCTTCGAATCCGGGGGCTTGGAGTTGCCCGGCGGTGTAGGAGCAGATGATGGAGGCGCAGAAGAAGTCGGCGTGGGCGGAGTGGGACTCGATCCGGCCGGATTCGGACTCGTCGGACTGGGATTCGTTTGCCCCGGTGTCGTCTGACTTGATCCTGAAGTTCCGCTCGTGTTCTGCGGCGACGCAGAAGGGGCAGGAGTCGTGGCAGGAGTTTCCTGCGGCGCGCTACCGCTTCGGGTAAGGCGAGGGGGCGCGTCAGTGGGATCGATGCCCACCGGTTGCTTCTCTGCCTTCAGCGAAGTCTTTGGCTTCTCCGCTCCTTCTGGAACCCAGGCTCCCGTGCCGATCCATGGAGTCTGCACGTTGACCGCGTTGCTGTGCAGCGCGCCGTTCACCGTGAATAGGCCCAGCGAACTGCCCGCGCGTTCGGCCTCGTAGACCGTCCCCGACTCTAAAGCCATGGGGATCGGATCGGCCTTGTAGGCACCGGCGTCCCAGAACTTGCCACCGACCAGAATCGCAATCGGCACCAGCGAGGCTTTGCCGTTCGCCGCGATCTGGAGCACGCCCACCGCGCGCGGGCCCGCGTCCTTCTTTCTGGGAGCTTTTCGCTCCCCGGGTGTAATCTGCGGACGCTCTTCCTGCGCACTCAATGAGGCCGGCGACATAGCAACGCAGACGAGCAGCGCGACGAAAAACGAAGCACGGTATAAAATCTTGGGGAAAGCCAGTTTGCCGAATGCCGCCCGCTCAGCCTCGACGACATTCGTCTTCGATTTGCTTGGAGAAATCCCCATGAAGGTCAATGATAAGGCCCCTGACTTTATTTTGCAGGACGAGAATGGAAAAGAAGTCGCGCTGACAGACCTGCGCGGCAAGACCGTCGTTCTCTACTTTTATCCGCGCGCCGACACACCAGGCTGAACCATCGAAGCTCGCGGGTTCCGCGATACATACCAAAAGATGCAGAAGACGGGCGCGGTGCTGCTCGGCATATCGCCCGATACTCCGAAGGCACAAAAAAAGTTTAAGGAAAAGTTCGATCTGCCGTTCACCTTGCTGGCAGACGCGGACAAGAAGGTGGCCGAGGCTTTCGGCGTGGTGAAAGAAAAAAATATGTATGGGAAGAAAGTGATGGGCGTGGCGCGGACGACCTTTATCATCGGTCCGGAGGGCAGGATCCAGCATATTTTTGAGAAGGTAAATCCGGAGGGCCATGCCGAAGAGGTACTGGAATATCTAAAAGAATCGGCCAAGAGCGAGGCTTAGGGTGGTTGCGAAGCGGCCAATGGAACTATTGCGACAGGCGCTTCGTATCATAAACAGGCGGAGCTTGTTTCCCTGGGCACGCCATGTGCGGAGGAGAATCATGCGCGGTCTCGCTGGAAGCGTCGCACTTTCTGGATTTCTGGTCTTACTCTTTGCCGTTGCCGGCGCTATGGCGAAGCCGGCTGCAGGGCCTGCGGATGATCGCAATTCCGTCGTGATCGTCTTCAAAGACGGCCACCGCCAGAGCTTCGCGGCGGCTGAGATCGCGCGCATGGACTTTAAGGCGCCGGCCGTGATCGTTTACAAGGACGGCCACCAGGAGAGATTTTCGCCTTCCGACATCGCCCGCATCGAGTTCGGCAGTTCTTCGCTGAGCGAAATGATGCCGGGACGAGGCCACTATGTGGGCAAGTGGGAAGTGGGCCAGGGCAATGGCGATACGTTCTTCATCACCCTGGATGCCGATGGAGAGGCGAGAAAGACTGTCGGAGGTTCGCATGGAACCTGGACTGTGGTCGACGGTGAGGCTCGCATCAGTTGGGAAGATGGCTGGCACGACGTGATTCGAAAAGTAGGTACGAGACACGAGAAGCGCGCCTACGAACCAGGTAAATCTTTCGAAGACCCGCCGACGAACGTCACGGTCGCAAGAAATACGCAGCCCAAACCGATTTAGCTCGTCCTGGAGCGGTTAAGATTTGGTTGCATGCGGAAGTCATCGCAGAGCTTAGGACACATCCGCCCGATTCGGCCTCTGGAGCGCACTTTCTTCTGCCGCGATCCGCGCCGCGTGGCTCGCGAACTGTTGGGCAAGGTGCTCGTCCGGGACGAAATCCCCAAGGCAATAAAACCTGCGCGTCGCAGCGCCCGCATCGTCGAAGTCGAAGCCTATCTTGGAACGGAAGACCCTGCCGCTCATTCGGCTGCTGGGAATACGGCTCGTACGGCCGTGCTTTTCGGACCGGCCGGGCATGCCTACGTTTATTTCATCTACGGGAATCATTACTGCTTGAACGTCTCCTGCGAGCCGGAAGGCCGCGCGGGATCTGTGCTGATCCGGGCCCTGGAACCCATCTCGGGCGTGGCAGAAATGGCTCAGGCGCGCGGAATTGAGATCGCCGGTCCCAAAGACTTGCCCAAACTTACCAGCGGGCCGGGGCGGCTCGCGCAGGCTTTCGGCATCACCCGCGCTAGGGACAATGGTTGCGATCTGACCTCTGCGGCCGGCAGCCTGTGGATTGGGGACGATGGGTATCGCGCGAAACGTATTCGTACAACCTGCCGAATCGGCATTACCAAGGCGGCAGAAAAGCCTCTTCGCTATATTCTTGCAGGAAATCCCTTCGTCTCCGGACGCAGAATACCTGTCACGTAGCTTTCGACATTCGTTGCATCGGCCCTGGAAAGCCCGCGGACTTTCAGGCCGCCTGACCCGGTCGAAGACCCGGTCCCACACAAGGCTGATCGCCTGCACCTTGACACGCGGTGTAGACTTGCGTCGGGTCGAGTATTCCAGAAGCCTTGCTGGAATGGGCGTTTCGCGCACTGCTTGCGGACAATTGTCCGCAACCCTGCAGCGCAGCGAATCATCTGATGAGTTAGGAGCCGCATGTCCCGCCTTGCGTGCTGTCGGATTTTGGTTGCTACGCTCGTAGTTTCTTCCGCGACGGCTCCTTTGCTCAACGCCGCTGACGGCGCCATTGCCAGTCGTCCCCCGACATCAGCCTCTTATATCCTCGTCGGTTTTGCGGGCGGCTTTGTGCGCCACGATAATCCGCACCACGGACCCGTGAAACTCGCGCGACGGATTGGACTTGATCTTCCGAAAGGCGACTCGATTCAGGTCTTTGAGAACCGCCACAGGAAAGCTGCTTACAAATCCATCCTTCGCTTGCTCGACAGCAATCATGATGGCGTCCTCAGCGATCAGGAGAAATTACAGGCCCACATCATTCTCTTCGGCCACAGTTGGGGAGCTTCCGCCGTGGTATTGCTGTCTCGCGAATTGGATCGCGCGGGAATCCCGGTGCTCCTGACGGTGCAGGTGGACAGCGTCGCCAAGCCCTGGCAACACGACCAGATCATTCCCGACAATGTCGCCGCGGCGGTCAACTTCTATCAGCCGCATGGACTGCTCCACGGGCGGGCGCAGATTACCGCCGCCGACGATTCGAAGACGCAGATCCTGGGAAATTACCGCTTCGATTATCAGAAAGAACCGGTGCGGTGCAGTGGAGCATCCTGGCTGCAACGGGTGTTCACTCCCAGCCACATGCAGAGCGAATGCGATCCGCGCCTGTGGTCGCAGGTCGAGGGGCTAGTGCGGCAGCGCATGGCGCCGCCACCGCGCTGCTACGGCGGCGATTCCTTCCCTTTAGGGCTTCTATTACTTCCCACTTCGCGCGTTTTCGCGATCGCTCTTCGCGCTGTTTGCGGTTCGTCGTAAGTTCAAAAAGCGTTTAATCGCAGAGGTCGCTGAGAACGGCCGCAGAGAGCGCAAAGAAGTACTATCTTCTAGGGAGTATTCTTCTTGAGGACGACGTTGTCGATCAGGCGCGTGTTCCCAACGAATGCGGCTACGGCTACGAGTGCGCCGTTGGAAACATCTTCGAGAGGATCCAGCGTGTCCGGGTTTACGATTTCGAAGTAATCGAGGCGAGCCGAACTTTCTTTGTCAAATTCCTTGCGCCCCGCCGCCAACAACTTGGCTGCGTCGCGTTCGCCAGCATCCGCCAAGCCTTGCATGCGGATCAGGGAACGGCGCAGCGCCAGTGCCTGCTTCCGCTGCTCGGGATCGAGATAAACATTGCGCGAGCTCATGGCTAGCCCATCCGGCTCGCGTATGATCGGGCAAACCACAATTTCTACAGGCAGATTTAGATCGCGTACCATGCGGCGGATGATTGCCACTTGCGCCGCATCTTTTTGCCCGAAGAATGCGGTTTCCGGTTTGACGATGTGAAATAACTTCGCCACCACGGTGGTGACCCCCCGAAAGTGTCCGGGGCGCGAACGCCCGTCGAGCTTGTCACTCAACCCTTCTACGGTAACCCATGTGACCGCGCCTGCGGGATACATCTCGTCCACTGACGGCGCGAAAAGTAATTCCACGCCTTCTCGTTCCAGCAATTCGCAGTCGCGCTCGAACGATCTGGGATATTTCGCCAGGTCTTCGTTGGGTCCAAACTGCGTGGGGTTGACGAAAATGGATGCCGCAACAACATCGGCGGATGCGTGAGCTGCCCGTACCAGCGACAGGTGCCCCTCGTGCAGGGCTCCCATGGTCGGAACAAATCCCAGCCGCTTGCCTGCGTGTCGGAGGGCGCGAGACGCAGCCCGCATTTCGTGAATGGTAGTGGAGATTTTCAAGGATGGTTCTTGCGGCCGCGGCGGCGCTTCACGTCGAAGGCACCCACTTGATGGCGATGTGCGCGCTCTCGAGAATTCCGCCAATAATGCCTTTGTTGCGGCGAATGGCGACACTATCCTGCTCGGAAGCCTTCGCGGTGTTTTCCGCCGCCGCGACGACGCGGCCATAGGGCCAGTTCGAAGCAGGCAAGGCCGCCAGGGCGGGGAGCAACTCAGGCGGTTTCAGTCTGATTTCCGCGCTATCGGCAACATCGAGCAAGGCGACGCCGTCCGGCCGAATGATGAGATAAGGATTGCGCCAGGTTTTCATGTCGCGAATGCGCTCGACCTGCGCGGCATTGGCTGCGGGGATGGCCTGCAATACAACTTCCGGAGCAGGTGGGGTCGCGGCGTTTTGTTGCGAACAGGCAACCAGCGAGATTCCTAACAACAGAATCAACGACCCCCGCAGACGACGAGACTTGCTGATCACGGGACCGAAGTTACCTCACCATCGCGGGAACGTCGTTCTTCGCCGCCCATACCAGGCAGACGATCCATCCGATTACGGTCCATCCCAGGAAAAGATTGAGCAGGAAGATCGAAAGCAGATCGCGCTTGCTTCGTGCCAACGCAATGATCGAGGGCAGAAAATACATTAAGAACGGCAAGCCGACGAACGGGAAGAACAGCAACGCTGAGACAATCATGACCGCCTCCCTATCTATAGCCTAGCATTATCGGAGCGGCGCTGCAGCCGGTTATGCTAGCGCAGTTTTTGTGTCGCCCTTGGAATGCACTGGCACTAACGGAAGGTACGCAAGATAACGGGCCAGAGTTCCCTCGTTTCCGCGTAGTCCAGCCAAGGAGATGCGCTGTCACTTTACCGCCGCATGGCCCGCTTACGCGAAAGAATCTCATCCAGCCCGGCGCCGGTCGCTTTGGGCAGGTGATAGGACTCTCCGTCCGCTGGATACTGGTGCGACCTCACGTCGGCGCGAAACGCCTGCACCGCATGCGTGATCAGCGCTGCGCCATCGCCATAGCGCCGCACAAATTTTGCCGGAGGCCCGAACGTTAGATTCAAAATGTCGTGAAACACCAGCACCTGGCCGTCGCAGTCTGGGCCGGCGCCGATGCCGATGGTCGGAGCGCCGATCTCGGCCGTGATCATTGCCGCCACTTCGCGCGGAATGCCTTCGAGGAAAAGACAGGCAATGCCGGCGCGGTCCAAAGCCACTGCATCGCGCATCAGCTGTTCGATTTCGCTTAAGCTCTTTCCCTGCACCTTGTAGCCGCCCATTACATTCAGTGACTGAGGAGTCAGGCCGATGTGGCCCGCTACCGGAATCTCGGCGTCAATAATCTGCCGAATCAGGTCGGCGCGTTTCTCCCCGCCCTCGACCTTCACCATTTCGGCGCCGCCTTCTTTTACAAAGCGAGCGGCGTTGCTGAGAGCGGTCTTGGAATCGATCTGGTATGAGCCGTAGGGCATGTCGGCCACAAGCAGCGCGTTCTTGACGCCGCGCCGCACCGCTTTTACGTGATGCAGCATCTCGTCCATCGTGACCGAGAGCGTGTTCTCGTAACCGAGCATGGTTTGGGCCAGCGAATCGCCGACCAGCACCATTTCGACGCCGGCTTCGTCAACCAGACGCGCGGCAGAGTAGTCGTAGGCAGTAAGGCAAGTGATGGGTTCGTGGCGGAATTTCTGTTCCCGCAGAGATGCGGTCGTGATCTTATGGCGAGGCTCGCCAATCGGGGTCAAACTCATGATGTCCTCCAGTGCCCCTCCGCCTCGGGCGGATAGAGCCTGTACACATCTGATTTCTACAGCTTGGACTATTGTAGCGGGAAAAGGGTTGGCAGTCGATGCTGCACGAGTCAATGTTTTCATGGCTTTGCGGCGGCTCACATGGCCCACGCGTAGGTGGCGGGCTCTTTTGATGGAGGCTAGGATAATGGGCCAACGTTCGGAGTTTGGAAGAATTCGTGGAATTATTGGATCGGTCCAATGTCTATCGCTGCTTAGTTTTGACATCCCATGGCTGGATATCATGTGCTTGGCTATCGCAGCCACTCTTCTGGAAGGTGCGTTGACTGGCCGCGGAACAACTCGCGGTCACTGGCCGGTGGTCACATGGCTGCGTTCAATATTTGCCATAGTTGGCTTTGCCGCTCTCGCCTTCGGATTGACTGACCTGTTTCGAAGGTTCTCGAAGTGAGAGGATTTCAAAACGCCCATCCCCACGCGTAAGACATCTTGTGTGTTGTCTTATATCATAGTAAGATTAAGTTCATGTCCGCTCACCGCACTGTAATTAGCTCTAGAGGTCAGGTTGTCATTCCCGCAGATCTGCGGCAGCAGCTTGGGCTGGAAAAGGGTACCCGCGCAATCTGGACCGAAGAAAAAGGCCGCTTGGTTTTGACTCCGATCACAGAGAAGCGCCTGAGCGAGATTCGGGGATTTCTCAAGCCAAAGCCGGGCGAACCGTCAGCTTTCGACGGTTTGTTTGAGGAACGGGAGCGAGAGCGCAGGAGAGAGAAATAATGGCTCGGACGCTTCGCGGGGGCAGTCGCCGGTATGTGCTGGATGCCAATGCGCTCGTCGGTTTGTTCGAGGATCGTGATCGGATCGCCGAAAAGGTTGAGCAGTTGCTCCGTGATGCGCTTCTTCGGGAACTTCCACTGCTAATGTCAGCAGTCAATTGGGGAGAAGTTTTCTACACTGAGTGGAAGTATCGTGGCGAGGTCAACGCTCGCGAAGCTGAAGCGAAGTTGCGGGAACTCCCCATCGTGGTGCTTCCCGCCGACCTGGATCGGGCCACGCGCGCCGCGGCACTCAAACAAAAACACAGCCTAGGATATGCCGACGCTTTCGCCGCCGAACTGGCGATCGAACGCGGCGCATGGTTGGTCACAGCTGATCCGGAATTCTTGAAGCTGGGAAAAGCGCTGTCGGTGTATTCGCTTCCTCGTTACGAAAAATAGCTACGAAAAATAGCGGCGATCACGTTCGTCTGCCGTAAGATTTCATCACGCGACACGATCCACTACACGCACACGGTTTCTGTTTCGCCTGTCCTTAACCACTGGAATCTACAACGACGTATTAGTACGATAACGCGAACACGGTTCCGCAGCCGTATGGAGCGTTGCAGTTAGGGTCTCCCCCTCCTGAGGTAGATCCGTATAGGGTGCGGTTTTGCTGATCGAGCGCAATTCCGCGTTGCGGACCGTCTCCATCGGCACCGCCGGTGAAGCTGTAGAGCACGGTTTCTGTCCAACCGCCGTGGCCGTTAGGGGATAGTTCAAAAATCGTCCCACCGCCAGAGGCACCGCCACTGTACGTGGTACCGAACAAATGTCCTGAGGAGTCTTCGATTAACCCACCAGGAAACGCCCCGTCGCTGCCTCCCATGAACGAGTACAGCGTGGTTACGACGCCGCTTGAGCTCATGTGAAAAACCGTACCATTGCCCGAGCTGCCGCCCTGGCCGGTAATGCCGTAGAAGCCGCTTGTCCCAGCGGGAATCAACACGCTGGGATACGTGCCATCGGCGCCATTAAAGCTGTGCAGCAAGGTTTCGCCGCTCTTCGTCAGCTTGTACACGGTACCGCAACCAACGGCGAACCCATTGTTGCACGTACCGCTGCCACCGTAGATTGTGCTCCCAACGAGCGCGCCGGATTGAGGCAGCAGAAGGCTGTTAGGATACGCGCCATCGTTTGGCCCGCCCACGAAGCTATGCAGCACCACCTCTCTACACGCTGCGGCTGCGCCGCAGTTTAGTGCGAAGACGGCGCCCTCATTGTTCGTTCCGCCAAAATATCCTGTGCCAAAAATAGCGCCTGCATCTTGAATTAGACCGGCCTGTGGCGACGCCGCGTCGTTCCCTCCCTGGAAGTTGTACTGAGCTATTTTCTGGCCTTTTTGATTGAGCTCGAATACGGTCCCACCCCCCTCTCCGCCCTGAGAAGTGGTGCCATACAAGTCGGTGCCGGAAAGCAGGACTTGGGTGGTAGGCACCTGTCCATCGGCCGCGCCGGTGAATGCGTGCAAGATTGTCTCCCTGCCAGCCGGATCCAGTTTGTAAACCGTTCCACAGCCCGAAGGGGTGAAGTTGCTGTTACAGCTCGGATCTCCACCGTACCCCGTGGTTCCGTAAAGATTGCCCTTGTCATCCCGGACAACTCCGTCGAAGGCAAGCGCTCCGTCCGTTCCACCGGCGAAGGCGTGAAGCGTAGTCAGCGTCTGCGCTGGGAGCGGCGCAGCGAGAAATGTCAGTCCGATAATCAGTACGGTTACAGACCCTAGAAAACGCGCGGTGCAAGTTGAGCGAAAAGATTGCTGGAATTGCGTAGTCATATCCTTGGTCTTTGGCTGGCGTCCATAGATTTCGGTATCGTTGCCCGAGGGAGCCTGAGTTTCGATTCAACGAGCGGACGTGAGGTTGTCTTGGAAGTCTGGGGCGAAAACACTGGTGAATATCTGCTAGGCCCCCATTGCATCCTGCCCGCCGAGCGGCAGGAAATACTGCGTGCCCTTGATGGGCTCAGTGACTTTTCGGAGAAGTTCCTGCAGGTCTTCGTTGCGGTCGACGAAATCAATGTCGGACGTATTCACGATCAACAAATCCGAAGACGTGTAGTGAAAGAAGAAGTGTTCGTAAGCCTTGATCACTTCCGCCAGATATTCGTCGCTCACTGCTCGCTCACCGGGAGCATTCTTTTTCTTGAGCCGCTTCCTGATCACCTCGGGCGTCGCCTGCAAATAAATCACGAGGTCTGGCGTAGGCAATTGATCGCGGAAATGGTTGTAGTAGCGATTATAGGTGTCGAGTTCCTGATCGGTGAGATTGAGGCAGGCGAATAGCTTATCTTTTTCGAAGATGAAATCCGAAACCACGGTTTTCTGTGATCGCGGAGCTAGATCGAGCGCCTGCAACTGCTCGAATCGCCGTACCAGAAATGTAAACTGCGCCTGAAAAGCCGCGCCGCGGTCTCCCTCATAGAAGGAATCCAGAAAGGGATTCGCGTCCGGCTCCATCACGCGTTGAGCGTTCAACCGCTCGGCCAGAATGCGCGCCAGCGTGCTCTTGCCCACTCGGATGGGCCCTTCCACAGCAATGTACCGGGGCGATTCGAAAAGATTGGCCATGAGTTCGTGCGATGTCTCGGAATTGGCAGGATATCTCGGTTGGGGCGGACTGGCAATTGCGGGAAGAGTTAACAGGAGCAGATTGGGGAATTGAGTAATTGGGCAATTGAGGATTTTCGTTCCGAGGTGTTTTCAATTACACAATTACAAAATTTCCCAATTACTCAATCCAGTACAATTTCTTCATGCTTGGCATTGCCCTGACTGGAGTCGCCACGCTAAGCGCAGTGGCCGCGGGATATCAGTCGATGGCGCCCACGGGACAATGGTACGGCCGCACCTTCACCGGTCTGTCGCGCGGGACAAAGCAACTCGCTCTCACCTATGACGATGGACCCAACGATGCGTGCACACCGCGGTTGCTGGAAGTCCTCGCGCGGCACGAAGTACACGCGACTTTTTTTCTGATCGGACGTTACGTTCGACAGGTCCCCGAAATCGTCCGCCAGATTGTGGGCGCTGGCCACGTGGTCGGCAACCACACTTTTACTCACCCGCTGCTGACTGTGAAGAGCGCGACTGGAATTCGGGAGGAGATCTCCGGCTGCCGCTCTGCTCTGCACGACGCAATCGGCGGAGATTCCCAACTCGTCTCCAACCTTTTCCGTCCTCCATTCGGTGGGCGGCGTCCGGCTGTGCTGCGCATCGCGCGTGATTTAGGCCTGGAGCCCGTGATGTGGAATGTGACGGGCTACGACTGGAACGCGCCTCCGGCTGCCGAAATCGAACGGAAGGTCGCGAGGCAGATTCGTGGTGGCGATGTCGTTCTTTTGCATGACGGCGGCCATAAAGAGATGGGGGCCGATCGGTCTCAGACAGTTCTAGCAACAGATCATTTGATTACGCGCTACAAGTCAGAGGGCCACGAATTCGTGACGATTCCGCAGATGATGAATGATCGTGTGGGGCCGGGTCGGAGCTTGCCCTGAGCGAAGTCGAAGGGACCCGGCCGCAGCCCTTAGGGCCGCTCTTTTTGCGGAGAGTGGCGACTCTCCGGCAGCAACAAGACCGCGGCGCTGCGCGCCGCGACCGGGTCAAAGACTCGGTCCCAGCATAAGCAAAATTCCCGCACGAAATTCCCCAGCAAATCTCCTCACTGACACTGTCCGCACAACATTACGCACGCATCGTGGCAAACGCCTGCTTCGCGGCCGCAATTGTCCGCTGAATATCTTCCTCAGTGTGCGCGGCTCCCAGAAAAGCCGCTTCGTACTGCGAGGGCGGCAGGTACACGCCGCTGTCGAGCATGCTGCGGAAGAATTTGCCGAACGATTCCGTGTTCGACTTCGATGCCGAATCCCAATCGGTCACTGGCCCTGGGTTGAAGAACCAGGTGAACATTGAACCTACGCGGTTATGAGAGAGTGGGACTCCCGCTTCTTTCGCCGCCGCAGCCACGCCATCCACTAACTCTCCGCTGAGCTTCTCTAGCCGTGGATAAATTTCGGCTTTGCGATCTCGCAACTGTTTTAACATCGCGCATCCGGCGGCCATCGCTAACGGGTTGCCTGAAAGCGTTCCCGCCTGATACATCGGCCCTAGGGGCGCCACCAAATCCATGATCGCTTTGGAACCGCCGTACGCGCCCACCGGCAAACCTCCGCCAATGATCTTTCCCATGGTCGTCAGGTCTGGGCGAATGCTGTAAAGTTCCTGTGCTCCGCCGAAGGCTACGCGGAACCCGGTCATCACTTCATCAAAAATCAGCACCGAGTGTTCGCGCTCGGTGAGCAGGCGCAGCCCCACCAGATAATCGTCAGCGGCGGGAACGCATCCCATGTTGCCGACCACCGGTTCCACAATCACGCAGGCAATCTGGTGCTTGAATTTGTGGAAGGCGAGCTCGACCACGGATAGATTATTGAACGGCAATGCCAACGTAAACTGTGTGAATTCCTCGGGCACGCCCGCCGACCCGGGAATTCCCAGGGTCGCGACGCCGGATCCTGCTTTTACCAGCAGAGCATCCGCGTGACCGTGATAGCAGCCTTCAAACTTGATAATGTATTTGCGCTTTGTGTAAGCCCGCGCCAGGCGGATCGCCGACATGGTCGCTTCCGTCCCGGAGCTCACGAAGCGGACTTTTTCCATGTGCGGAAACGCGCCCAGCACCAGCTCCGCCAAGTCCGCTTCCGCCGGGGTTGAAGCTCCAAAGCTGGTACCGTTGCAGGCCGCGCTGACGATCGCATCCAGCACATTCGGCTCGGCGTGCCCTAGAATCAGTGGGCCCCACGATCCGATGTAGTCGATCAATTCATTTTCGTCGGCGTCCCAGACGTGCGACCCTTTGCCGCGCACAATAAACCGGGGATCTCCACCGACCGAGCGGAACGCGCGGACCGGCGAATTCACGCCGCCCGGAATCATGCTCTCCGCTCGCAACTGCAAACGGCGCGACTGTTCAGTCTTATGCGATGTGGTGGGCGGCATCGACTCCTCTCGACATGGAGAAATGAGATGTCAACAGACTGAACCTGTGCAACCGACTACTATAGCAGCGCCCCCCCAGCGGGATTCATCTGATATTCATTGTTCTGTAACCCCTTTGCAACATCGCGACAGTACATTCGAATCATCAAGTCGCCCTTCTAACCGGGAGGGTTTGAGGGACAGTCTCGGGGGCTCCGGGCTGTCCTAATTTCTTTGCCGGGGTTCTTTCTCGTCCGGCGCTGGGTCTCTGACGCAGTGCTCCTCGACCGTTAGGCGCCGCAATTAACCACAATTAACCCTCCGTCGTATAATCTTTCCCATGATTACAGTCTCCAAGGAGGACTACCTCAAGTCGATCCTCGAAGCAGAGAGCGAGGGCGAAGAGGTAATCTCGGCGCGACTGGCAGACTTGCTGAAGGTTTCGCCGCCGGCGGTAACCATGGCGCTGCGCCGCCTGAAAAAAGACGGCCTGGTGCGGGTCGAGAGTGGAGGCGAGGTGCGCCTGACCGCTGCCGGCCGCAAGATTGCCCGCAAGTTGACCCTTCGCCATCACCTGATCGAACGCATGCTCTCCGAACTATTTGGCATGGAATGGTGGAAGGTTCATGACGAGGCGGAGCGGCTGGAGCACGCGGTCTCGCCCGATTTCGAGGCTAAACTCCTGGCGAAGTTAGGCTCCGGCGGAGCGTGTCCGCACGGAAACTTGAGTGAACTTGAAGGCCCGGCCAGCCGCCGCCGGCGGGGTCTCGTCCTGCTTGCCGACGCCCAAATCGAAAACACCTATACCGTCAGCGGAATTTACGAGCGTGACCGCCGCCTGCTCGAGTTCCTGGAACACCGGGGCGTGCGTCCGGGAGCGAAACTGCGCCTGATCGAGCGGAACTATGACCAGACCCTCACCCTCTCTACGCCCGCCGGCACCGTCTCTCTGGGCCCCGCTGCGTCGGAGCGCGTCTGGCTCGTCCCAAGTTCTTCCCGCCAGAAACGCTAACGCCCACTACAGCCGACAATAGTTAACCATAGTTCATCTACTGTTATATACTTCTGCTAACACATGTCGTGCGCCGCTGGAAACCCGCTCGGCCGAATACCCGCTGAATGAACGAGTCGAAGACAACATCGAAGCCGCAAGAGGAATTGCCGATGCAGGTCCCGGCAGGACGGCCAGCAACAAGCGACGGCGTTGTCATTACCCACGAGGACATCGATCGGGCGCACGACCGGGAACGCGTCCTTAGCACACGCAGCCAGCGCGGTCCATGGTCGCGCGCCCGACTGCTCTGGCTGCTCATTGGTCCGGGCATCCTCGTTATGTTGGGAGAGAACGACGGCCCCAGCATGCTCTCGTATGCCGCAACGGGAGCCCACTTCGGCATTGGCTTCTTCCTTCCCTTCGTCGTCCTCACCTTCGTGATGGCCTGCGTAGTTCAGGAGATGACCGTCCGCCTGGGCGCGGCCACGCACCGCGGCCACGCCGAACTGATCTTCGACCGCTTCGGTCCCTTCTGGGGATGGTTCTCGATGATCGACCTCATGGTCGGCAACTTTCTGACGCTGGTCACCGAGTTCATCGCCATTCGCGCCGGGTTAGGTTACTTTGGCGTTCCTCCCGCAGTCTCGGTCATAGGCGCATGGCTCGTGCTCTTCATCGCCCTTATGGCCCACCGCTATTGGACCTGGGAGCGCATCACGCTCGTCGCCGCCATGTTTAACCTAGTATTCATTCCCGTCGCCCTCCTGAGCCATCCGCATTGGGGCGCGATTGGTAGCGCTTTGTTAACCTGGAAGCCGCTTCCCGGGGGACTCACTCAAGAAACGGTCCTCATTCTGCTCTCCAATATCGGAGCGACGGTCACGCCATGGATGCTGTTTTTCCAGCAGAGCGCCATCGCCGACAAGGGCCTGACCACGCACGATATCCGCTTCGGTCGCGTGGACACCATTCTGGGCGCGACTTTGGCAGCGCTGGCGGCTCTGGCCACGATTGTGGCTACGGCTCCTCTGTTCGCGCACGGCATGTCCACGAGCAACTTCGAAGCGGCCGAATTCGCGCAAGCCCTCCGGCCCTTCGTGGGCCACTGGGGTTCGGCACTCTTCGCTCTGGGCATGTTTGAAGCGGGCATGGTCGCCGCGGTCACGATTTCGACTTCGTCGGCCTATGCGTTCGGAGAAGTTGCCCACCGTCCGCATAGCCTGAATCTTCCCTTCCAGCAGGGAAAATCTTTTTACCTCGTTCTGATTCTCGAGGCTGCCGCGGCTGCGGGCTTAGTCTTAATTCCCGGCATCCCTTTGGTTTACATCGTGCTGATCGTGAACGTAATCGCGGTGCTGGCCATGCCTCCAGCTCTGCTCTTTCTCTACATGCTGGTCAACGACCGCGAAATCATGGGCGATTTGATCAGTCCTCTGTGGGCAAATGTCCTGGCTCTCGGAGTTGTAGTTGTGCTGGTCGCTGCCGGCCTTCTGTTTGGAATCAGCGTAGTCGCTCCGCATGCGCTGGCGTTGATAGGAGGCAGGTAGATGGACTCGCGATTTGGTGACGCATCCAACGCCGACATCAGTGGCGAGGATATCGCATCCGTAGTCGCAGCCCTGGAGCCGGACCAGCTCATTTCGGCGAAAGAAAAGCATCACTGCCCGCGCCGTCGGCTCACGCGTAAGGAGATAATCCTGTTCTGGGCCCTGCGGTTTTACCTAGTCTTTATGTTCGGAATTGTGATCTATCAAGTTTGGACTAGCGTCCGCTGAATTTCCGTCGTAGAGAGAGAGACGTAGCGAGCTACGCCTCTACGAGTGATCTAACAACGCATTGTGCACCAAATGCCAGGTATCCTCGTCGGGCGTGCAGATCAAACCGCCAGCGTGATGTGTGACTTCATACGGAGTACCATCGAAATGCGCGCTATACCCGCCGGCTTCCCGGTGCAAGAGCCATCCAGCCGCGTGGTCCCAAGGCATGAGCCGGTTGTAAAAAAGCATATGGCAGTAACCCGCTGCGGCCATGCGGTACTCGTGGGCCGCGCATCGCAAGTTAATGCTCGCCGCTAATTTCGTTAGATTGCCAATCACAGTGGCTCGCAGGGGCTCCGGCAAAAACCCGGTGGCGACAACACCCTCCATGCTCGATAAGGGCACCGGTCGTGCGACCCGCAAGGGAATCCGGCTTCCGTCTTCGCGCTCCAACCATGCGCCGCCGCCGCGCAGAGCGTAAGCCCAATCGCGGCAGACTGGATCGTAAATCACACCGCCGACAATCTCGCCGCGAATCGTGGCCGCCGCCATCACGCCGAACAGAGGCAGATTGCAGACGAAATTCTTGGTGCCATCGATGGGATCGACAAGGAATGCGAGTTCGGCGGAGCCGACGGCTTGCAGCAGAGAAGGATTCCTGTTGGTTCCTTCTTCTCCGACGATAAGCGCGCCTGGAAATGCCGCCAGTAACGCTGCGCCGACCACCGCTTCGGTGGCTTCGTCCGCGTCAGTGACTAAGTCGAGCGCGGAGGATTTTTGCCGAATCTGCGTGGACGTGAGCTTGCGAAATCTGGGCATGATTTCAGTGCGGGCGGCCAGGGCGAGCGCGTCGCCGACTTGATGAAGATCGTGTTCAGAAAAAGACATTCGGATTCTCTTTTCCGAGATTGCGCACCCCGCCGACCGATATAGTACACGTTGAGAGCCGAGGTCCGACCAAAGTGCGTACACGATCAAGGCTTAGAGGCTCAGCGCCGAACCGCGGCTGAACCGGGATTCACCCAGGGCTCAGTTCGTGACCAGCTTCACGCAGGACGTCGAGCGCCCAGGCGAACTCTTCCTGGATCAGTACATAGTCCGTGTCGTAAGTGGAGATGGCGAAGATGGGAATATCTTTCGTCGACAGAGGCTCGATGAAGGAAAGCAGCACTCCGGTTTGGGAGAACGGGAATGGGCCTTCGAGTTTCAGGCAGATCCAGCGGTGCGCAGAATGCACCTCGCGAGGCAGATTCACCATGGGGCAGACAATGGAAAGTTCATCGGGGCTGCGAGTAACCGAAGTGAACTCGCCCTTCGTTGCCCAATCGGGGATGGGCGCGTCGGGAACGAGACGTACGATGGCATAGCGGCCAGGAAGTAAGCGGAACTTAAGTTGATGGCGCCCCACTAGCCGTCTACCGCCTTGCGCAGAGCAGCTCTCGCGAGAATGCGCGTCGAGTCCAGCATCGGCAGCGGAGAGGATTCCGGGGTCATCAGGAGCGGAATTTCGGTGCAAGCCAGCGCCACCGCGTCGCAGCCTTCATTCTTCAGTTCTTGAATCACTTCGGTGAGATGAGCCTGAGTGCGAGGCAAGAAACTTCCCTGTACCAACTCCTCGAAGATGATGCGATGAATCCGCTCCCGCTCCTCCGCATCCGGCACGCGTTGCTCGATGCCGGCGGTATTCAGGGCTTCACGGTAAACCGGTCCCTCCATCAAGGAGCGGGTGCCGAGTACTCCGAGACGTTTGTAGCCGTGGCGCTTGGCTTCCTGGGCGACTTCAACGGCAATGTGCAGCCATGGCCGCGGAGAACGGTGCGCAACCAGATCAAAAGCCTGGTGCACGGTGTTGACCGGCGCAATAAGGAAGTCGGCGCCGGCCCTGGCCAATTTTTCTGCGGACGAAAGCATGAGTTCCGCGATTCCCGCCCAATCCTTCGCGTCGATGCAGTTTTTATATTGAATGAAGGGGTGGCCGTGCATCGACACTTCGGGGTGATTGTAGGGACCGAGCAAGTCGGCGCCTTCAACGCAGATGGTGCGATAGCAGAGCGCGGCGCCTTCCGCGCTGGATGCGACGATGCCGATGTGTAACATCAGTGGCCTGTTGCCAGTTGTCAGCCGCCAGTTTGACCTGAAGCGAGTTCAGCTTTCGATTGTGCTGGAGCGATCGCGTAAGGGCTCGTGTCCCGGTAACGCTTTTCGAATTCTTCGCGGGTGCAGATGGTTTTGACATCGATGACGCGGTCGATGGCCAGAGTTCCGTCGAGATGGTCAATCTCATGCTGCAACAGTTCGGAGAGACTGCTCTCGTCTCCGGCCTCGAATTCGAGAGCTTCGCCGCTGAGCTTCCGATAGCGCACCGTCACGTGGCGATGGCGTTCCACCTGCATGAAGATTGAGAGGAAACTCAGGCAGGCGTCCCACACAATGATTTTTTCTTCGCTGCGTTCGGTGATCTCCGGATTGATTAGCGGCCAAGGCTCGGCTCCGGGAAGTTTGAGGAAAATAACGCGCTGCAATACGCCGAGCTGGGGCGCGGCAATGCCGCGTCCGTAGCCAGTGGCGGACCGCCAGTGAGCGAGGGTGTCTGCGAGATCCTGGACCAGCGTGCGGATGTCGCGCGCCGTAGGATCTTCGACCGGTACTGCCGTTTGACGCAGAAGCGGGTCGCCGAGTTGAAGAACGGGACGGATGGGCATGGCAGTTCTCAGCCGCAGTTCCAACGGCGATTTTACAACAGCGGATATGATCGGTCCGGGCTTTGCCCAGGCCGGACAGCCGAGGCGGCTGTCCCTACGTGTTTCTTCTTCAGCGCCCTTCACCTGGCCGCGGCGGCGTCGAACAGGCTCAGGAGTTCGAGCTTTTTTTCCGCGGGCAGGAAGGACGCTTCGAACGAGTTGCGGGCTAGTTCCCGAAGATGCTCATCGCTGAATCCGAAGGTTTCCTGGGCCAGTTGATATTCGCGCGACAACGTGGTGCCGAACAGCGCCGGGTCGTCGGTGTTGAGCGTGATCATGACGCCGTGGTCGAAGTAGTTTTTCGTGGGATGCTCGGCTACCGTCTTACACACGCCGGTACGGAGGTTGCTGGTGATGCAGAGTTCGACCGGAATCTGGCGTTGGGCAAGTTCCTCGATAAGGTCGGCGTCGTGGGCAGCGGTCAGGGCGTGGCCAATCCGCTCGGCGCGCAGGTTCAGGGCTCCCCAGATCGATTCGGGAGGGCCGGTCTCCCCTGCATGCGCCGTGAGGCGTAAGCCGTGATCGGCGGCGTAGGCGTAGACGCTGCGGAAAAGTTCAGGCGGCGCCTTTATTTCGTCACCGCCGATGCCAACGCCCACCACATGGCGATCCCGGTAGCGAGCGGCGAGCTCGAAAACTTTTTGCGCTTCTTCGACTCCGAAGTGGCGCGTGGCATCGAAGATCCAAAGCAGCGACACGCCGAAATCACGCGCGCCGCAGGCACGGCCACGCTCCAGGCCTTCGAAGATGGCGGCGAAATCCTGTTTGCGAAACAAGCAGACGCCGACCGCAACATAGACCTCCGCGTGCAGCACCGTTTCTTCTTTCAGCTGCTGCATCAGGCGGTAGGTGATGAGTTCATAGTCTTCCGGGCCGCGCAGGTGCGCGCTGACTGCCTTGAACGCCATCAGAAAACTCTGGAAATCGGTATAGCCGTAAAGAGCCTCGACCTCGGCGAGTGTGGCACGCTCACCGTGCAGCTTGCGGAGTTCGAGCAGCGTTGCGGGCTCGACCGCACCCTCGAGGTGCAAGTGAAGTTCCGCCTTGGGGAGTTGGCGGATAAAGGCATTGGGCGGACGAAACGTGACGGAGGTCATTTCTCCCGATTGTAGATTCTTGCCGGAGGATTTGCGAGAGCGCGAATCTTGCCTGGATATTTTTCCGTTACAATCCTGCTTTCTTTTACTTCAACCGGGAGAAGTTATGAATTTGTTTCTCACGGGGGCGTGGGTGAAGTAAGCGTCGAGGTTCTTTGTGGTGAAACTATTCGGCGCCATCGAGCAGCGAACAGAGTTGCAGAGATCCTTCACTGCGCAGGCCGATTCGCTTCGCTCACCGGTCTGCTTCGCTCAGGATGACAATGCGTTTTCGCTGGCAGCTGATGGCAGTGAGCTGAGAGCTACTTTGCGAACTCGCTGCGATGGCGGCTGTAGAAGATGTAGATCAGCAAGCCGAGGATGAGCCAGCCGATAAAGCGTCCCCAGGTGATAACGGTTAATCCGGTCATAAGGCCGCCGCAGAGAACGATCGAAATCAGCGGAAACCATGGCACGAAGGGCACTTTGAACACGCGCTTGCGATCCGGCTGAGTGCGGCGCAGGATGATCACGCCGAGCGAGACCAGAGCGAAGGCGAAGAGAGTGCCTATGTTGGAGAGGTCGGCGGCATCGGCCGTGGCCATGAGTCCCGCGGGTATGCCGACGGCAAAACCCGCAACCCAAGTGGACCAGTGGGGCGTTTTGAATTTGGGATGAATTTTAGAGAAGAACTTGGGGAAAAGTCCGTCGCGCGACATGGCGTACCAGATGCGCGCCTGGCCGTACTGGAAGACAAGCAGCGACGAGAGCATCCCAGTGAGGGCGCCGATAACAATGACGGATCGTGACCAACGGCTGGCGCCGAGCATTTGCAGGGCGTAGGCGACCGGAGCTTCGTTGGCTTCCCCCGAGACAAAGGTGGTGTACTTCATCATGCCCAGCAGCACGAGGGAGACGCCGACATAGAGCACTGTACAGACGATCAACGAGGCGATGATGCCGATGGGCAAGTCGCGCTGTGGATTTCTTGACTCCTCCGCTGCCGTGGAAACCGAATCAAAACCGATGTAGGTGAAGAATACGATAGCGCCCCCGGTGACGACACCACCAAAACCGGAAGGGGCGAAGGGTTTCCAGTTGCTGGGATTCACCAGCGCGCCACCGACAACCAGGAAAACGAGAATCGCTCCGATCTTGATCGCGACCATGATGTTGTTCGCCTTAGCCGATTCGCGGATGCCCCGCACCAGAAGCACGGTCAGAATGAAAATGATGAGGAAGGCGGGCACGTTGAAGTAAGCGCCCGTCCAGTGGCCGGCTTCCCAGACGGGCGTTGACCATCTATCCGGCAAGTTTATGCCGAACGAAGCGAGTTGCGACTTGGTGTAGGCGCTGAAGCCGATAGCCACGACCACATTACTGACAACGTATTCCAAAATGAGATCCCACCCGATAACCCAGGCAAAGATTTCACCGAGGGTTGCGTAGGAATAGGTGTAGGCGCTGCCGGCAATTGGGATCATCGACGCCAGTTCGGCGTAGCAGAGCCCGGCGAAACTGCAGGCGACGGCCACCAGGAAAAATGAAATCGCAATGGAGGGGCCAGCCGGCGGGCGTCCATGCAGAAGAACGCCGGCAGTGTTCCCGGTGCGCAAGAGGTTGACGAGAATATCGAGAACTTGTGCGTGCCAGATCGAGGATGCCTTGAAGTATTCCCCTGCGGCGGCCGTGCCGGTCAGTACGAAAATTCCGGACCCAATCACTGCACCAATGCCCAGCGCCGTCAGAGACCACGGACCAAGCGTTTTTTGCAGGCGCTGGCCCGGCACTTCAGACTCAGAGATCAGCTTGTCAATGGATTTGCAGCAGAATAGCTGATTGTCGGAAGTACGGATGACGTCTGTAGGTTCCGTGGTTGGTTGTGACAAGCGGTTGTGATCTCCCGAAAATTCAACTCTATCCGGCGTCGCCTCGCGATGGAGCGGGCGAATTCGCCCGCCCCCACACGAGTTGTGCCGCTTACCGCTTCGCCTGGCCGCGCGCCAGTTTCTTAACCTTGGGCTTTTTCGATCCGCGTGCGTAATCGCGGGGCTTCAGCGGCTTCTCCGCCTTGCGTTTCTTGCGGGCGGTGCGTTTGGCTTTCTTGCGTTCTTCTTTGGTTAGCTTCGATGTATTTGCCATGAATGCTTTCTTGGAGTGAGCAATTCTCCTAAGAATGCAAGTTGAGTGAATCTAATGATACCCTGCTAGGCCGCTGAGTCCTGCTCCGGACGGACCAGCCGAGGCGGCTGTGCCTAATTAGTCGATGGTCTATGCGCGCTCCAGCTGGGCGTACTTCTCCACCAGCTTCTTTAATCCGAAGCGAGGGAATTGTACCGTAATCTTGGCCTCTTCGCCTTCTCCTTCGCGCTGGTAGACCGTGCCTTCGCCATATTTCGGATGACGAACCTTCTGGCCGGGACGGAATCCGCGCTTGCCGGTGGGCTCTTCGACTACATGCTTCGGGACAGTGAATTTTTTGCCGCGGCTGGCGAAGAACTCGGCGATGTTCTCGATCGAGTTGTAAGGACGGGACGGGGCTGTGGGCTTTACGGCGCGGGGGTTGGCTCGAGCGCTATCCAGGGTGTGCCATGAAGTGCTCTGGTCTTCGTCTTCGTATGAGTAATGGGTGCTCTCGGCCGCGGCTGCGGGGCTTCGCCCCGCCGGACGGCCGGGGGCGGCCGTCCCCACATGATTCATTCCCACACGTGCACTGCTGGTGCGCCGCGTGCCGAGTTCTTCGATCAGTGGCGCGGGCACTTCTTCCAGGAAGCGCGAGGGGACGCTGGCTTCCGGCAGGTCTGTGCCGTATCTGCGGCGGTAAACGGCGCGGGTCAGGATGAGTTGGTCCATGGCGCGGGTCATGCCGACGTAGCAGAGGCGCCGCTCTTCCTCAATGTCTTCGGGAACGAGCATGGTCCGGGAATGCGGAAAAAGTCCTTCTTCGAGGCCGCTGAGGAAGATCAGGGGAAACTCCAGTCCCTTGGCGGCGTGCAGGCTCATGAGCGTGATCTGGGCGCGGGCGTCGTAGTCGTCGGCATCGGCGACTAGCGCGGCGTGATCCAGGAATTCGTCCAGAGTTTCGGCGCGATCGCGCGAGTCCATGGCGGCGTTCACCAGTTCACGCAGGTTTTCGATGCGGGAGAAGGCTTCGGGAGTGTCTTCTTCTTCGAGCAGCTTCATGTAGCCGGTCCGGTCGATGAGGAATTTTAGAATGTCGGCGGTGCTGACAGTGGGAGCGGGAAACGACTCGGGCGTCGAGCCGATCTGCGGCTGGAGCGGCCGGTCGAAGTTTGTAGCGCCGGCGTCCGGCCGGCTGTCGTGGAGGCGGCTCGCCTCCACTGCGGAATCTTTCTGGCTGCTTGCAGTTTCATCTTCGTCCGCGCCGAAGTCGAACGAGAAATTTCCAAATTCTGTCGGATCAAAGGCTGTGGCGTCTTCGCTGTCGGCCGTCAGCGGCAGGGCTTCGCCCTGCTGGACAGCCCCTTCGACTGCGCTCAGGGCAGGCTTGGGCGGCTGTCCCCACGTAGACTCTGATGCCTCCGGCATTTGTGCGGGCGAGTCGCCCGCGCCCACACTTGCACTTTCTTGCAATTGCTCTGTGAATATTCCGGCCCGCATGGCTCGGGCGTCCTCAATTAACTGCCTGAAACTCTGCAGCGACGACAAGGCTCGCTGCGGCAACAATTGGCGGCGAATCGCTTCTCCGATCGCGCCCCACAGCGACAGCCCTGTCTCGAGCGCGAGCCGCTCCAACGTGTCGATCGTCCCTTTGCCAATGCCGCGTGTGGGTGTATTGACCACGCGCAGCAGTGAGATCGAGTCGTCGGGATTGTGAATAACTTTCAGGTACGAGATCATGTCTTTGATCTCGGCACGCTCGTAGAACGAGAATCCGCCGACCACGTGATATTTCAAGCCGTAGCGGCGCATGGCCTCTTCAAACAATCGTGACTGCGAATTGGTGCGATAGAGCACGGCAGCGCGCGGAGTTTCGCCATGCTCCGCGGCTTCGCGCAGGTAGCGAGCGATCCAGTCGGCGGCGAACAGGGCCTCGTTCTCGCCGTCGGGCGCCTCGTAGTAGCCAATCTTCGTGCCGCCCTGCCGCGAAGTCCACAGGTTCTTGCCTTTGCGGCGGATGTTGTTCGCGACCACCGCGGACGCCGCCTGCAAAATGTTTTGCGTGGAGCGGTAGTTCTGTTCGAGGCGGATGATCTTCGCCTCAGGAAAATCCTGCTCGAATTCCAGAATGTTGCGGATATCGGCGCCGCGCCAGGAATAAATCGACTGGTCCTCATCCCCGACGGCGCAAACGTTGTGGCGCTCTCCCGCCAGCATGCGCATGAGTTCGTACTGCGGACGGTTCGTGTCCTGATATTCGTCGATCAGCAAATACTGGAACCGGCGGTTGTAGTGCTCTCGCACGGACGCGGAGGATTTCAGCAGGCGGACAGCCTCCAGTAGTAGATCGTCGAAATCGAGGGCATTGGCTTTACGCAGTTCCTTGCGATACTCCTCGTACAAATGAGCAATACGCTCGGTCTTGGGATCTGCCGATTGCAGGTAAAGTTCCTGCGGATCGAGCATGTGATTTTTCGCCCAGGAGATGCGGCCCAGAACAGTGCGCGGCGTGAGCTGTTTGTCGTCGAGACCGAGCCGTTTCATCACTCCTTTGACCACGGCCTGCTGGTCGCTTTCGTCATAAATCACAAAATTCTTGGTGTGGCCGATCGGCGCCTGGCCGGGAACGCTCGACGGAATGCGCATGGCTTCAATGTCGCGCCGCAGCATGCGCACGCAGAATGAATGGAAGGTCGAGATCACGGGCTTGGCGATGCTCAGGCCGCCCACCAGCTTTTCGACGCGCTCGCCCATTTCGGCGGCGGCCTTGTTGGTGAAGGTCATCGCCAGAATCGACTCCGGCATCACGCCTTTGTGCTCAATCAGATAGGCGATTCGATAGGTGATGACGCGCGTCTTCCCGCTGCCGGCGCCGGCCAGGATCAAGACCGGGCCTTCCGTCGTTTCGACGGCTTCGCGCTGTTGCGGGTTCAGTTGGTCGAGAAAAGACAATGCGGAAGTGGCTCCAGAATCGCTCCTTCAATTTTACAGGGAATAGCGCCAGTCGGGATGGGCCTCCCTTCCAGCCTCAGATTTCTGAAACAAAACAATCAGACAAGATACACCTGGCGCGAATTTTAATCGCAAGCCAATCTGTCACCTTCGTTCTTCTGACGGGTCGGAAAGGGCGATGTCCCGGACGGCTTTCAAGCTTGGGTAGGCCGGACTTTCAGTCCGCCAAGGGATACGTTCTCCGGCTCAGGAGGAACCTATATGAGTCCGAAGATTTTCTTGGTGTTGGCGGTAGGTCTGATAGTGGCCGGGCTTGTGGTCTGTGACCAGCGGGACGCCCGAGCTGGCGAGGTCACACCGACGCCGGGCTACAAGGTGCTGGAGCCGATCCGGCATGGCAATTTAACTGTCTTTCCAGTGGTGGCGGCCAAAAGCTATCCCACTGGGGAGTTTCTGACGCTCGATGAAGGGCTGCGCTCCGGAGAAGTAGTGGTCACCGAGGCGGGCAGTGTGCAGGGGTTGATTCGGCGGCATCCGACGCCAGGCATACGGCACGACGGGGCGCAGGTCAACCGGCTGGTGTTGGTGAATAACTCCAAGCGGCCGCTGCTTTTGCTGGCGGGTGAGATCGTCGCCGGAGGCAAGCAGGATCGCGTGATCGGCAAAGACCGCATCGTTCCGGCGGAAAGCGATCCCGTCGACCTGAGCGTGTTCTGCGTGGAACCGGGGCGGTGGGTCGCGACCAGCGAACATTTTGGAGCGTCGGAAGCGATGTATGGCTCCGCTGTCGGCGGTCCCATCAACCATGTTCAACCTCCCATGGCGATGATGGCGCAACCCTCGGTTCGCGCCAAGGCAATGGGCGACAAGAATCAGCAGGAGGTTTGGGACGAAGTGGGAAAGCAGAAGGCGGCGGTCGCAGGCAGTTTGGTAGCGGATTCTGCGCCGGCGGCGGCTGGGGTTTCGCGCATGACCTCCTACGCCAGGGTGATGGAGACGGATGAGGTGAAGCAAAAGGTGGACGCCGTCGCCGCGCCGATCGAACACAATTATCAAAGCCTGATCCGGCAACTGCGCGATCGCAACGCGGTTGGGGTGGTGGTGGCGGTGAATGGACGCGTCATTTGGGCAGACATTTTTGCCAGCACAGATCTGCTGCAAAAATACTGGCCCAAGCTGGTGCGCTCCTACGCCTCAGAGGCGGTGGTGACACGCGCCAAGGAAGTTGAGGTAAGCGTGAGTCGCGCGCAGGACTTTCTGGGAAACATGGAAGGACGCCGGGAAATGATCGAGAGCGAGCCGGGAATCTATCGGCACACCGAGGTCAGCGGCGACGGCTTCAAAGCGTTCTCGCTGACCTCGCTGCTGCCGAAGACCGGATTCGATGTGCACGTCGCGAAGATGGCAGAGTGAGAAGGAGTGGGCGTGGTCAGGGAGGAGCGATCGGTGAGCGATGACTGTTGGTTAGCGATAAATGTTTGGTGGTGATTCTCGCGTCACTCGTTTTTGCAGAATACCGGACCCACCCACTGTTTCCTAGCCACTCGCCTTCATCGTTTTGTCGCGCAATTGTTCGACCGCTGGAAACGACTGCGGCGGAATCAACGTGCGGTCCGGCGGCATAGAGCCAGCGTTGAACGCCTTCGCCAGGATTTCCAGAGCGATGCCTGCCGCCGGAGCAGTAACGATTGTCGCCTTCAGCAATCCGCGGCGCACCCAATCTTGCCCTGTCTTAGTAACCCCGTCACAACCCGTGAATGGAATGCTGAGCCACTGCTCGCGATCCTTGTCCGTCAGGCCGATAAAAGCTTTTCTAGCGCCCATCGCCATGGCATCGTTCTGGCAGATGACAGCCCGAATTTGAAGCTGGCGCGAGGAGCCCAGCGATAGCCAGGACTTCACTGCATTGTGCGCGCTGCGCTCGGTCCAATCGCCTTTCAGCATTTTCAGTTCCACCGCAGCCGGCTTGGTGGAAAGCATTCCTTTCGTCCGAAGTTGGGTCGCCGTGCTGTTGAAGGGCCCTTCAATATACAAAACGTTGCCCTCGGGACAGGAGCATGCCCACCTGCTTGCCTTGGATTCTGCCCACTTCGACTTGGTCGGTGCTGACCGAGAAAACTGGAGTGTCGCCGGCCTGGCGAAGTTCTGTGATGTATTCGGGATCGCTATTAATAATCCCCCACCCGATTCCGGCTCCCACCGCCGCCTTCGCAACCTGCGGCATTCCGGTACCCACTGGCTCTACCAGGATTGCACTGGGCCGTTGCGTCGAGTCCTGAATGATCTTGATGAGTTGCTGAGTCTGGTTGACGGCATCGTTGTCGGCATAAATGATCTGGAGCTTGATGCCGAGTCGTGTAGCGATTTCGGCCGCAGTGACTGCTTGTTCGGCCTGGTAATCATTCTCTCTGGTGGTGAGAGCAACAACTACATTCAGTTTTTCCATGAGGCCTCTGCTTGAAGTCTCCCTCGGTGCTGGGTTTGGACAGACTCTAAACATTTACTAATACTTTTTCGGAGCGAAACAGTCCCGGATTAGCATCCATGCTGAACTTTCGTGAATCAGTCGGGCTTCGGGGAGTTGTACCAGTTCCTCCAGGCATTGGCGTCATTGCCAAAATGCTGGTGAGTGATGTCACTCAGCGCCTGAGAAGCCCAGGCATGCGTCTGGGGATCGAGGGAGGGATCGTCGACGTAACTCAACAACCGTGGGACGGCGCTCAGCCGCTGCTCGTGCGTAAACATTCCGGACTCCGCGAGACTGCACGCGGCCCGTTCCCGCACATTAGCGGAGGGATCATCGTGCATGGTCTGCAGCAGAGGCTCGATGGTCTCAGTCGCGCCAGCCAGCGCGAGGCCTTCGACCGCCCACCGTCGCGAGTCTTCGTCACTATCTTTCAGATGGCCGGTCAGAACCTGCACCACGCGGTCGGTTCCGATGCCGCGGTTGGCTATGAGGCCAAGTGCCCAGAACGCCCAGATCCTTCGGGCGTGATCGGAAGACGCGGAGGTTCGGATCAGATATTCGAGACTGGCGGAGTTCTTGGCTAGCCCGTAGGCGGCAAGTTCCACCTCAATGCCGGACTCGCGCACACGCATGTCATTGGAGTTCAGCGCAGCGGTAGTGAGGGTAGCGATCTGCGGGCTCCATTGCACTTTTCCCTGCCAACGGTCGACCCGGGAGGAAATCTGATCCACGGCACCGTCCCTGCGCCCGACAGCGAGTTCGAGCAGGGCCTCTGCCTGCTTCTGTGGTCTCAGGCGATCGAGTTGCCGTGTATCTTGAGCGGAAGCCGGCGAAACTTCTCGTGAGGAAAACAGATTCTCGAATCTTGACCACGCAGCGTGCGCACTGCCGACGCTCCCCGCCAGCACAGCCATCAGTACGCCGATCGCGGCGGCAAAAACCGGGGCATAGCGTCTCGGGTCCGTCGACCGTCGAATAGTATCCGCGCTCGATTCAGGGTGGCCGACTGCAACATCGGAGCCCGGCCCCAGCGTGCCATAGTCCGGTGTCGGCTGCAAGCGCGGATCGGCGATCGGCGCATTTTCCAGCGTCGCGCCTTGCTCCGCAAAAGCGTGTTTGGGATACATCCATATAATTAAGAGTCTAGGATTGAGGCCGAAATAAGGTAAAGTTACTTCGGTTCGGATCCTACCGGATTCGATGCAAGTACGCGGACTCTCGATCTTGGGAAGGGGCGCCAGAGGTGGCTTCCGCGATTCCACAGTAACGAGGAGAAATTGATGCTTATGAGGTCTAAGTGGTTGGTATCCATTATCAGTGCGTCCCTGGCGGCGGTGGCTCTGGCTGCGGCTGGTCCGGGATATCACGTTATAAAAACCTACAAGGTAGGCGGCGACGGGGGCTGGGATTACCTGACCGCCGATTCCGACGCGCGGCGCGTCTACATCTCTCGTGGCACCCACGTTATGGTGATTGACGCAGATTCCGGCAAGAGCGTCGGCGACATCGCCGATACTCCTGGCGTTCACGGCATCGCTCTGGCGCCGGAATTGGGACGCGGATTTACCAGTAACGGGCGGGAAGGCACGGTCAGCATTTTCGACATGAAGACGCTGGCGACCAGCAGCAAAGTAAAAGTCGGCGACAATCCCGACGCCATTCTCTACGACCCTGCGACCAAGCGGGTCTTCACCTTCAACGGGCGCAGCCAGGATTCCACGGCGATCGATGCAGCCAGCGGAAAAGTGTTGGGCACGATCAAACTGGACGGCAAGCCGGAGTTCGCGGCCAGCGACGCCAAGGGCGAAATCTTCGTCAACATCGAAGACAAGAGCGAACTAACGGCAATCGATCCCAACACGCTGGAAGTCAAGGCGAAATGGCCGCTGGCGCCGTGCACCGAGCCGAGCGGACTCTCGATCGATCGCAAGAACCGGCGCCTGTTCGTAGGCTGCGACAACAAAATGATGGCGGTGGTGGACGCCGACAGCGGAAAGGTTCTGGCCACGCCGGCCATCGGCGAGGGCGTGGACGCGACCGCATTCGATCCAGAGACCAACCTCGCTTTTGCTTCCTGCGGGCGCGACGGCGTGCTCACCGTGGTGAAAGAGGATTCCAAAGACAAGTTCGATCGTCGCGGAGAATGTGACCACGCAGCAAGGTGCGCGGACACTGGCGCTCGATGCTAAGACGCACAACGTGTTCGTGGTAACGGCCCAGTTCGGGCCCAGGCCGGCTGCAACTGCGGACAATCCGCGCCCACGGCCTCCGATTCTTCCGGACAGCTTCGTGGTTCTGGTGGTGGGCAAATAAACCGGCTATTGCTGCGGAGCGAGCCTCGCTGGACCTGGGCGCAGGTTCCTCCCGTGACACATAATTACCTTGATTTTCGCAAAGCGCTGGCAGCGTAGGGCCTTCACAAAACAATGATTCTGCGACCATAACGCAATCCAGGGAACCGTAAGACCGTTCGGTTGCAGTCCCACGCTATTTATTGCACCTGAATCGAGCGGGGTTGTGTCCAAGTTAGATGGCTGAGATCAGGTTAATGCCGATTGCCGAGGAAAAGTTCTATCGCGCGCAGATAACCAGGCGCGTCGATTTTGCTCCCGACCTGTGGATGGTGCGCATTCGCAGCGGAGGAGAGTTCCATTTCATTCCGGGCCAGTACGCAACACTGGGAGTGGAAACAAATGGAAAGCGCGTCGAGCGCCCGTATTCGATCGTGTCATCGCCTGCGGAAGATGAGGTGGAGTTTTTCTTCGAACTGGTGCCGGAAGGCGCACTTACGCCTTCGCTCCACAAGTTGCAGCCGGGCGATCAGTTGCTCATGCGCAAGGTGCCTAAGGGACGATTTACTCTGGACACACAAAATGGCCGGACAAATCATCTGCTGATCTCCACCGTAACCGGCGTGGCTCCTTTCGTGAGCTTCGTGCGCACGCTCTCCAAAGAATGGAAAGAAGGCCGCTTCGACGGGACCCACAAACTGTTCCTGCTGAATGGCGCGAGCCGCCCCTGGGAATTCGGATATCTCGAGGAACTAAATCAGTTCGCCAAAGAATTGCCGTGGTTCAAATACGTGCCCACGGTCAGCCGTCCGTGGGATCACGCGGACTGGGCAGGAGAAATCGGCCGCGCCGACGACATTCTGCGCAAGTATGCCGATCATTGGGAACTGGATGCGAGCAACACAGTGGCCTATCTATGCGGCCATCCGGAAATGATCGAGCACAGCAAGGCAATTTTGAAGCGCCGCGGATTCACCGACAAGGGCGCGGTCAAGGAAGAGGTTTACTGGATTCCGGCGAAGTAGATGGCTGCGAGTATGGACCGTCGTCACCGTTAACTCCGTAAAGCGATTCAGAGACGTGGTATTGCAGCAGAACCAAGAAAAAGGCAAATACAGTACAAAGCGAGGCCGCCACATACCATTTCGCCGTGATTCCACGATGGGATCGAAGGACAAGGAGATTTGCTAGTGCTGGAGGTCCGAGGAAGAAGAGTACTAGGTGGGCAACGTAGAATCCGGGTCCAAGAAGTCCACGGCTGCGCACGGAACCCATCGTAACCAGAAGAAAAAGTTCAGCCGCAAATACCGCCAGCACACACCAAGAGGCGATCCGGAACCAGCTTCTCGCGCGGCCAAACTTCGTTACCACTCGAGCGAGAAATAGGCAGTAGAGCGTGGCAGCAACAAACGCCACTGGAATCGAAAGAGCAATTCCGAATAATTCCATAAAGTAGGTCCTCTTTGGGGGGCGTTCAGGTTCTAGCTCTCTGCGGGTGCGAAGAAAACCAGTAGGGCAAGCTCTTCCGCGATGTCGCAGAAGCGGTGCTCGACTTCTGCGGCAACGAACAGCAGGCTTCCTGCGGAAATCTCCAGGTCTTCGTCCGCGGTTTTGAAGCGCGCTCTTCCGCGGAGCACGTAATACATCTCATCTTCATGATGCGGATGTTGCGGGTCGGTTCCTCCAGGACGCAGTACATACAGCCCTGCGCTCATAGAGGGGACGCGCAAGAGTTCGCGGTACAACTTGCCATTCTCCTGCACCTGCCTGTCAATCCCCCGAAGGTGAGCGAACATGGCCTTCACGCCAGAATTCCTCCGAACACCAGATCGGTGAATTGCGGGGCCAGGTTATTCGCCTGCAAATCGCCCTCCGGCTTATACCATTGGTAAATCCAATTGATCATGCCGAGCAGGGCGAAGGCGGCGGCGCGCGGGCTGACTGCACCTTTCGTTGGTCGAGTTCGATTGCGTTTCCCCTGAACCTCGGCGATCAGGCCCTCGACAAAGTGGATATATTCCTTTTTGCGAGTGTTGATGCGCTTGCGCAACGCAGGCGGCAGGGGATGATTTTCGTGCAGCATCACAGTGATTTCACGGTCTCGTGGGCTGAGTACGACTTCGATGTGCAGACGAATGAGAGCGCGCAAGCGCTCGTCGGGATCGTCGATGAGGCGCACCGGGTTAAGAACGCGCTCCTGCGTAATTTCCATCGCGTGATCCATGATCTCGAACAGGATTTCGTCTTTGCTCTGAAAGTGATGGTAGAGCCCGCCCTTGCTGAGTTTGAGCGCGGCGGCAACGTCATTCATGGAAGTCGCGTCGTATCCGCGCTGCTGAAACAGCCGTGCGGCGGTGCGCAGAATTTCCTGCCGGGAATCGACCACAGTCTCGCGGGCCATCGCGTGTCATGGTAAATAGTTGCTGCCCCGAAAGCCAACTCTGGTTGCAGTAAATGCCGAAGGCGGACGAATTCAGTTCTCCCTTGACACTACCGTGGGCTGACAGGTAGCATTTCTTACGTACCGACCGACCGGTCGGTCTTGTCGTCAAAGCATGGAATTGAGCAACGTTTTTTAGCCTTGGAATGAGAGGAGCACGCGGTGGTCAAAATTTTCTATGAACGTGATGCAAAGCCCGAGGCGCTGAAGGGCAAGACCATCGCCATCCTGGGCTACGGCAGCCAGGGACACGCGCAGGCGCAGAATCTCCGCGACAGCGGACACAAAGTGATTATCGGGTTAGACCCGAACCGTCCCAGCGCGCAACAGGCACGGGCCGATGGCATGGTTGTCGTCGCGCCCGACGAGGCAGCCAAGCGTGCTGACTGGATCCACGTGCTCACCCCGGATGAGACCCAAGGCGAACTCTACGAACAGCACATCAAGCCGTATTTGCATCCCGGCAAGGTGCTCGGAGTTTCCCATGGCTTCAGCATTCACTTCAAAACCATCGTTCCGCCGAGCGACGTTGACGTAGTGATGATTGCTCCCAAGAGTCCGGGACACCTGGTGCGGCGCGTGTACAGCGAAGGCCGCGGAGTGCCGTCACTAATCGCCATTCAACAGGACGCCAGCGGCCACGCGCACGAACTGGCGCTAGCTTACGCCCACGGCATCGGCTCGACGCGCGCGGGCGTGCTCGAGACGACTTTCAAGGAAGAGACTGAAAGCGATTTATTCGGTGAACAGGCTGTCCTGTGCGGCGGGCTGACCTCGCTGATCAAGAAAGGATTCGAAACGCTGGTCGAGGCCGGTTACGCGCCGGAGATCGCTTACTTCGAGTGCCTGCACGAGGTGAAGCTGATCGTGGATCTGATCTACGAGGGCGGCCTGAGCCGGATGCGCTACTCCATTTCGAATACGGCGGAATATGGCGATCTGACGCGTGGCGAGCAGGTTGTAGGCGATGCGACTCGCGCTGCGATGAAGAAGACGCTGGCCGATATTCAGAGTGGCGAGTTCGCCCGCGAATGGATTGCGGAGAACAAAAGCGGCGGCTATAAGTTCAATGCTCTGCGCGAAAAAGAGAAGCAGCACCCCATCGAAATCGTGGGCGCGCAACTGCGCGGCATGATGAGCTGGCTGCCCAAGGAAGGCAAGAAGCCCGCGGAAGCTCCCAAGGGTTCCACAAAACAGGTGGTGAATGCTTAAGGGAGCGGACATTGTTCTGAAGTGCCTGCGTGCCGAGGGCGTGGAGCTGGTGTTTGGTTATCCCGGCGGCGCGATCATGCCGCTGTATGACGCGCTCGAAGGCAGCGGCGTGCGTCACATTCTCACGCGCCATGAACAAGGCGCGGTTTTTGCGGCCGAGGGTTATGCGCGGGTCACGGGCGAAGTGGGTGTCGCCATGGCTACCAGCGGGCCTGGCGCGACAAATTTGGTCACAGGCATTGCCGACGCGAAGATGGATTCGGTTCCTCTGGTCTGCATCACCGGCCAGGTGCGCAGCGCTTTGATCGGCACGGACGCGTTTCAGGAAACCGATGTTTTTGGGGTGACACTCTCCCTCACCAAATGGAGCCGCCTGGTTCGCACCATCGACGAAATTCCTGACGCAATCGCCGAGGGATTTCACTGGGCTCGAAGCGGGCGTCCGGGGCCAGTCGTAATTGATATTCCCACCGACCTGCTGAAAGCGAAGAAGGACTTTTCTGGTCCGGCAAAATTCTCGCCGCACGCGCGGCCTGCCGATGCCAAAGCCGAGGGCGGATTCACCGAAACGGACTTAACCGAGAAGATCGTCGCGTTGCTGCAGCAATCTTCGAAGCCCGTGGCGCTGGTGGGCGCAGGGGCAAAATTATCGGGAGCGATCCCTGAATTGCGGAGCTTGCTCGACGATCTGAATATTCCGACATTTGCCACAGTTCACGGTCTCGGCGCCGTTCCGCCGCAGGCTCCTTTCTACTTGGGGATGGTAGGCATGCACGGAACCCGTGCGGCCAACATGGCGCTGCACGAAACCGATCTGCTAATGGTATTTGGCGCACGACTTGATGACCGTGTGACCGGCGATCCAACCCGGTTTGCGCCGCATGCGAAGATCGTCCACTTTGAAATCGACCCTGCGCAGCTTGACCGCGTGCGGCCCTGCGAACTGCCGGTAATCGGTAATCTCGCTGATACGATTCCAGCATTTCATGCTGGGTTGAGAAAAATCCCCACGTCTCGCAAAACCGGCGAGACATGGGGCACCCGGTTGCCTGATTTCAGCGAATGGCGTGCGGTCGCCTGCGGCGATGCGCGTGCCGAACTCGATCCGCGCGGGCTGGCGCAGCCTACGATTCGATTCCTAGACGAACTATTCAGCCGCTTACCCCAAGACAGCGTGGTTCTGGCCGATGTGGGTCAGCACCAGATGTGGGCGGCCCAGCGCTACCGGTCGTCTTCTCCGCGAGGATTCATCACGTCGGGCGGGCTCGGGGCAATGGGTTTCGCTCTACCGGCTGCGGTCGGCGTACAACTCGCAAAACCGGACACTTGTGTCCTCTGCGTTTCCGGCGACGGCGGATTTCAGATGAACATCCAGGAACTGGCCACGGTCCACCGCCTCGGCCTGCCGGTGAAGATGGTCATCATCGACAACAAATATCTGGGCATGGTGCGGCAGTGGCAGCAGCTGTTTTATCAGCGCAACTACGCCGAGACCGACCTGAGCGATAATCCGGATTTCGTGGAGATCGCGAAGGCCTATAAGATTCACAGCTTTCGGTTGAAAGAGGACGCGATGCGGGAGTTTCCGGTTTCAACCGAGACCGGGGATCAGATCGACCGATTTCTGCGCTCTTCGGAGCCGGAATTGCTGGTGTTTGATTGTGCTCCGGAGGCCAACGTATTCCCGATGGTTCCGGCAGGCGCAGCGCTTTCGGAGATGTTGCTGGAAGAAGAACCGGCGCAGTAGGTGCGAAAGCGGCGGGCAAGTTGCCCGCCGGACAGCGGGCGAGGGCGCCGGCGCTACAAATGCCGCGCGACAGGAGCGAGCACATGCAGAAGTTTTACATTCGTTATCGCAATACGCAAGGGACGCTGATGCGCATTCTGAATGCGGCGTCGCGTCGCGCTCTCGACTTACCTTTGGTGCAAGCCGAACCGGCCGGGCATGATCATCAGGTCACGCTGGCGCTCGAGGTCAATCAAAAGCAAGTCGGCCAACTTCACCGTGAATGGTATTCGATCACGGATGTCATCGAAGTTAGCTCTGGCGTAGCGCACACAACAGCGTGGACAGCGGCGCATCCTCCGGTCGGAGTAGGGAGCGAAGACTCGCGCGCGGCGGCGCTGGCATAGATTCAAGTTGCGACGGCAATTGTGAACTTGCTGCCAAGCTGGTTCCCGTTTCACTTAGTCGGATTCCCGTTTCACAACTGCATTACGTGTCCTGTAATCTCTGACTATGGATCTCAAGCACATTAGCCGCGGAATTACGGAGGGGCGCGACCGCGCGGGCGCGCGCTCGATGTTCAAGGCCATTGGATTCACCGATGCCGATCTCAGCCGTCCTCTGATCGGCGTGGCCAACACCTGGATCGAAACCATGCCATGCAACTTTCATCTGCGGCGCTTGTCGGCCAAGGTGAAGGAGGGGATTCGCGAAGCGGGCGGCACCCCGATGGAGTTCAACACCATCGCGATCTCCGATGGCGAGACCATGGGTACCGAGGGAATGCGCGCGTCGCTGGTGAGCCGCGAACTGATCGCCGACTCGATTGAACTGGTCTGCCGCGGTCAGATGTTTGACGCCGTCGTATGCGTGGTGGGCTGCGACAAGACGATTCCGGCGGCTGCGATGGCGCTGGCGCGCATGAATCTGCCGGGCATGTTGCTTTATGGGGGAACGATTGCGCCCGGCAGCTATCGCGGAAAAGACGTAACGATTCAGGATGTGTACGAGGCGATCGGAGCCAATGTTGCGGGGAAAATCAGCGACGCGGAACTACGCGAACTGGAGAACGTCGCGTGTCCGGGAGCGGGCGCGTGCGGCGGACAGTATACGGCGAACACCATGTCGACGGTGATGGAGATGATCGGACTCTCACCGATGGGCTTCAACAGCGTTCCGGCAATGGATCCGCTGAAAGACGACGTGTCTTTTGCGTGCGGCAAGGTCGTGATGAACGTGTTGCAAAAAGAAATTAGGCCTCGTGACATCCTCACGCATGAGGCTTTCGAGAACGCAATTGCGTCGGTGGCGGCGACTGGCGGATCGACCAACGCAGTCTTGCATCTGCTGGCCATCGCGCGCGAGGCAGGTGTGGAACTTGAGATCGATGACTTTCAAACCGTGAGCGCTCGCACGCCCTTGCTCGCGGACCTGAAGCCTTCAGGGCGCTTTGTGGCCTCGGATATGCATCGCGCGGGCGGGATTCGTCTGCTGGCGCGGCGGCTGCTCAATGGCAAGTATCTGCATCCATCGGCGAAGACTGTTACGGGCCAGTCGATCGGCTCCGAGACCGAGAGCGCTGTCGAGACCCCGGGACAGGAAGTGATCGTTCCGCTGGACCGGCCTCTGAAAGCGACTGGCGGACTCGTTATTCTTAAGGGGAATCTTGCGCCGGAAGGCTGCGTGGCGAAGATCAGCGGCCATGAACGGCTGGAGCAGCGCGGTCCGGCGCGCGTGTTCGAGTCCGAGGAAGACGCCATGGCCGCGGTCACCGCCAAGAAGATTCAAGCGGGAGATGTCGTCGTGATTCGCAATGAAGGGCCGAAGGGGGGGCCTGGAATGCGCGAGATGCTGGGCGTGACGGCGGCGATTGTGGGCGAGGGCCTGGGCGATTCAGTGGCGCTGTTGACTGACGGTCGCTTCAGCGGTGCGACACGCGGGTTGATGGCGGGACACGTTTCTCCCGAGGCGGCGCTCGGAGGTCCGATTGCCGGCGTACGCGATGGAGACATGATTCACTTCGATGTCAGCAACCGCGTTCTGGAGGTCGAAGTCAGCGAGGATGTCTTGCGCGAGCGGATGGCGCAATGGAAGGCTCCGCAACCGCGATATCCAACCGGCGTGTTCGCGAAATATGGAGCGCTGGTTTCTTCGGCATCGCAAGGAGCGATCACGACGCCGCGCCAGGCCTAAAACCAGTCGCTGCGGTAAGCAATCCACCATGAGGCGAACACGATGGGGACGGTGGCGAAGAAGGCCCACCAGAACGGGAGCAGGAAATCGGCCAGCAGGCCGAGCAAGATAAAGGTCAGCCAGAATATCTTCTTCTGCATTGGAAAGATTGTAGGCTAGACCGTTAGGAGCGGCAGAGGCTATCGAGCTTCGCTCGACTGGATAGCCGAGGCGGCTGTCCCTACGTGAGTTTTTTATGGCTGCGCAGACATTATTCGAAAAGATTTGGGATGCGCACCTGGTGGCGCAGCCGGGCGGGCGCTCGCCCATTCTGTATATCGACTTACATCTGGTGCATGAGGTGACTTCGCCGCAGGCTTTTGACGGGTTGCGCGCCGCCGGACGAAAAGTCCGGCAACCTGCTCGCACCGTAGCGACCGTGGATCACAACATTCCGACCGAACCGCGCGGGACTCCGATTACGGATTTGATTGCCGCGAAACAAATTGCGGCTCTGCAATCGAACTGCAAGGAGTTCGGCGTCCGGCTGTTTGATATGGATTCGCCGGAGCAGGGGATCGTGCATGTGATTGGACCGGAGTTGGGACTAACGCAGCCGGGGATGACGATTGTTTGCGGCGACAGCCATACCAGCACGCACGGAGCGTTCGGGGCGCTGGCATTTGGGATTGGCACGTCGGAAGTGGAGCACGCGCTGGCGACACAGTGCCTGGCGCAGCAGCGGCCGAAGACGATGAAGATCGAGGTGCGCGGGCGGCTGGCAGATGGCGTGACGGCGAAGGATCTGGCTCTCGGGATTATCGGGCAGATCGGGACCGACGGAGCGACGGGTCATGTGATCGAATATGCGGGTCCCGCAGTGCGCGCGCTCTCGATTGAAGGGCGCATGACGCTGTGCAACATGAGCATTGAGGCGGGCGCGCGGGCCGGCATGGTGGCTCCCGACGAGACGACGATTGCTTATGTGAAGGGAAAGCGATTTGCTCCGCGGGATGCGGAATGGGAGAAGGCGGTCGCGTATTGGCGGAGCTTGCCTTCCGATGACGGGGCGACGTTCGACAAGGTGGTCGCGATTGACGGGGCCCAGCTTTGTCCCTTTGTGACCTGGGGAACGAATCCGGGGATGGTGGCTCCGGTTACCGGGCGCGTGCCGGAGATTAAAGGATTAGAGGAATCGGACCGACGGGCTACTGAGCTTGCCTTGCAGTACATGGGGCTGGAGCCGGGACGGCGAATTGAAGATATTGCGATTGATCGCGTGTTCATCGGATCGTGCACGAATTCGCGGATTGAAGATTTGCGAGCGGCGGCGCGGGTGGCACGCGGGCATCACGTCAACGCGAAAGTGCGGGCAATGGTGGTGCCGGGATCGCAAACGGTGAAACGAGCGGCGGAGCAAGAAGGGCTGCATCGGATTTTTCAGGATGCGGGGTTTGAGTGGCGGGAGTCGGGATGTTCGATGTGTCTGGGAATGAATCCGGATATTCTGCAGCCGGGGGAGCGCTGCGCCTCGACCAGCAATCGCAACTTTGAGGGGAGACAGGGGCGCGGAGGGCGGACGCATTTAGTGAGTCCGATGATGGCGGCGGCGGCGGCGATTGCCGGACATTTTACCGACATTCGCAATTGGAAGTTTCAATAGCGGGCATTTGTAGCAGTGCGCGCGAGATCCCTCCCTCCGCCTCAAGTGCGGCTCCGCTCGGGATGACGGCCTGCTTTACAGAGGCAGAATGAGAGCAACCAGAACAGGAACGCGACCATGAAACCATTTACCGTGCATCGCGGGCGGGTTGCGCCGTTGGACCGGATCAATGTGGATACCGACCAGATCATCCCTAAGCAGTTTCTGAAGAGAATCGAGCGCACAGGGTTTGGACAGTTTCTGTTTTACGACTGGCGGTTTGCGGCGGACGGAAATAAGAATCCCGACTTTGTGCTGCATGAACCGCGTTACGAGGGCGCCAGCATTCTGGTTGCAGGCAGGAATTTTGGCTGCGGGTCGTCGCGCGAACATGCGGTGTGGGCATTGGCCGACTTCGGCTTCCGCGCGGTGATTTCGTCTTCCTTCGCGGATATTTTCGCCAATAACAGCACCAAGAATGGATTTCTTACGGTGAAGTTAAGCGAGAATCAAGTTGCGGAATTAATGCAGCGGGCCCGAGACATCGACGACTACCAGGTCACCATTGACCTGGAGCGCTGCGAAGTCCGGGACGATCAAGGATTCCGCACGAAATTTCCCATCGACGAATTCATACGCCACTGTCTGCTGAATGGACTGGATGACATAGGGCTCACGCTTCAGCATGAAGCGGAGATTGCTGCGTATGAGGCCGTGCATCCGGTACCGAATACGCTAAGAACCTGCTAACACTCGACCTCATCAGTCAAAGAAAGGTCAAAGGGAGTAAAGATTTGTAAAACCTTCGCCCCCATCTTGACCTGCTGCAGGGCCACGGTTGATGCTGGTTAGGTGCGGTTTCACTATTGCATTTACGCCTTCGTTCCTGCCTGGACCATTGAGTGAGGGGCACCGTTTCCGCCGAGAATTCCCGCCTTCCCGGGGAGAATTTCGCAACCGAGTCTACGATGCTTACGTCTAATAACCTGTGCTTCCCGCCGAGCGTGGCCCAGAAAGAGCGGCGACGGACTAACCTGTGAATATGACTGAACGTTGTGAAAGAAAATTGCGCGCGTCCCGGATTCCTTCGCGCGTCCCCTGGGTTTTGGCCGCTGTGCTAATTTGCGCGTTTTCCATCGGCTGCAGCAGTGCCGACCCCAAGCAGCAGAAGGCGCAGGCTGCCGGGCCTCGTTCCGTTTCCGTGGCGACGGCGCAGGTACAGCGGCAGGACGTACCGGTCTACCTGACCGGCCTGGGCGCAGTCACAGCGTTCAACACCGCCAACATCAAGAGCCGAGTCGACGGCCAGATCATGAAAGTGAACTTCCAGGAAGGACAAAACGTCAAGGAAGGAGCCCTGCTGATCGAGATCGACTCCCGGCCATACCAGGTTCAATTGGAGCAGATGCAGGCCCAGTTATTTCGCGATCAGGCACAACTGCGTGACGCCAACCTGAATCTGCAGCGTTACACGACACTGATTCCTTCCGGCAGCATTGCGCAGCAGCAGGTGGACACGCAGAAAGCGTTGGCGGATCAGCTCGAAGGCACGGTGCGCACGGATCAAGCGCAAATCGATAACGCAAAACTCCAGATCATTTATTGCCATATCACGGCGCCGTTCACCGGACGCGTGGGACTGCGGCAAGTGGATCCGGGCAACATTGTTCATGCCGCGGATACGAATCCCATGCTGATCTTGACGCAGCTGCAGCCCATTGCCGTGATCTTCACGCTCCCCGAAGATGTGTTGCCGAACGTGGCCCAGCACATGAAGAAGTCCACGCTGCAGGTGGACGCTTTCAGCCGCGACGACCAAACCAAGCTGGCGACCGGCAAATTGCTGACCATCGATAATCAGATCGATCCCACGACCGGCACGGCGAAGCTCAAGGCCGTCTTCAGCAACACGGACAACCAGCTCTGGCCCAACCAGTTCGTGAATGCGAACCTGCTGCTGGAGACGCGAAAAAACAGCACGGTGGTGCCGACGGCAGCAATTTTGCGTGGTCCGCAGGGCACGTTCGTTTATGCTGTGAATCCCGATAAGACGGTGCAGGACAAGCAGGTCACGGTGTCTTTGACCCAGGGCGATACCACGGTTATTACCGCCGGACTCAATCCCGGCGACATGGTCGTAACCGATGGTCAGGACAAATTGCAACGAGGCAGCCGAATTGAGCCCCGCAGCACGGGGCAAAGTGGCGGGCGGCATTCCGCCCCTGAGAAAGAAGCGGGAAGCGAAGGTTCAAGCACACCAAGCTCGGCTACACCAGGTTCATGAGTCCTTCACGATTATTTATTCTTCGGCCCGTCGCGACCACGCTGCTCATGGTGGGAGTGCTGCTTGTGGGCTGGGTTGCATTCATGCAACTGCCGGTCTCGGCGCTGCCTGAGGTCGACTATCCAACGATTCAAGTGGTGACGTTCTATCCGGGGGCCGATCCCGACGTGATGGCTTCGTCGGTGACGTCTCCGCTGGAGCGGCAGTTCGGGCAAGTGCCTGGGCTGAGCCAGATGACCTCGACCAGTTCGTTTGGCAGTTCGGTCATCACGCTGCAGTTCGGACTCGATCAGAACATTGACGTGGAAGAGCAGCAGGTGCAGGCCGCGATTAACTCCGGCTCCACGTATTTGCCGACGGATCTGCCAAATCCGCCGATCTACAACAAAGTCAATCCGGCCGACGCGCCGATTCTTACGCTGGCACTGACCGCGGATTCGCTGCCTTTATCGAAAGTGGAGGATCTTGCGGATACTTCGCTGGCACAGAAAATTTCGCAACTGCCGGGCGTGGGACTGGTTTCGATCAGCGGCGGTCAAAAACCGGCGGTGCGGATTCAGGCCAACCCGACAGCGCTGGCGTCCTATGGACTGAGCCTGGAAGACCTGCGCGCGGCGCTGGTGCAGGCGAACGTGGATCAAGCCAAAGGGGTGATCGATGGCGTGCGGCAGTCCTATACCATCGGCGCCAACGATCAACTTTTTTCCAGCGATCAGTACAAGCCGATCGTCATCGCTTATCACAATGGGGCGCCCATCCGGATCAGCGATGTCGCCACCGTCATAGATGGGACCGAGAATGCCCGGCTTGCGGCATGGATGAATCTGACGCCGGCCGTGATCGTCAACATTCAACGCCAGCCGGGGGCCAACATTATCAGCGTGGTCGACCGGATCAAGAAGCTTCTGCCTCAGCTGCAGGCGTCGCTGCCATCGGCCGTGAAGGTGCAGATTCTTACGGACCGGACCACTACCATTCGCGCTTCCGTGAAGGACGTGGAATTTGAATTGATGTTGTCGATCGCGCTGGTGGTGCTGGTGGTTTTTCTGTTTCTACGGAATCTTGCGGCCACCGTGATTCCCAGCGTGGCGGTCCCACTCTCGCTGATCGGAACGTTCGGGGTGATGTACCTGCTCGGGTACAGTCTCAACAATCTGACGTTGATGGCTCTGACCATTTCCACCGGCTTCGTGGTGGACGACGCCATTGTCATGATCGAGAACATCGATCGCTACCTGGAAGCGGGGGACTCGCCGCTGGACGCTGCTTTGAAGGGAGCGGGGCAGATTGGGTTCACGATTGTATCGCTGACGGTATCGCTGATCGCGGTTCTGATCCCACTGCTTTTCATGGGCGATATTGTCGGACGGCTGTTCCGCGAGTTCGCGGTCACGCTGGCGGTCACGATTCTGGTTTCGGCGGCGGTTTCGCTGTCTTTGACTCCGATGATGAGCGCCAAGCTGCTGAAGCATCGCAAGGAAGGCGAGAAGGGGCGCTTTTACGAAGTCACCGAGGATTACTACAACCGGATCATTGCCTTTTACGGACGCACGGTGAAGATCGTATTGCGACACCAGACTGCCACATTGCTGGTGACGTTCGGAACCCTTGTCCTCACGCTGTTTCTCTACGTCATCGTGCCCAAGGGATTTTTCCCGGTGCAGGATACGGGAGTGATTCTGGGCGTCTCGGAGGCTCCCGATTTTATTTCCTTCGACTCCTTGGCGCAGCGGCAGCAGGAGCTGGCGAAAATTATTTTGCAGGACAAGGCCGTCGACAGCCTGTCATCGTTCATCGGAGTGGATGGCACGAATACGACTCCGAACGAAGGCCGAATTCAGATCAACTTGAAGCCGCGCGATGAGCGCTCTGACGACGCTTCCGCGATCATCAGGCGGCTACAGCCTGAACTGGCCAAGGTGGACGGCATTACTCTCTATATGCAGCCGGTGCAGGATCTCACCGTTGAAGATCGCGTGAGCCGCACCCAGTTCCAGTATTCCATCGAAGATGCGGACCCCCAGGAACTGGCGCAGTGGACTCCAAAGCTGGTGGCCAAGCTGCAAACCTTGCCTTCGTTGCGAGACGTGGCGACCGACCAACTCAACAATGGGCTGAAGACGAACGTCACCATTGACCGCGACACCGCGTCTCGCCTGGGGATTTTTCCGCAAGCCATCGACAACACGCTTTACGACGCCTTCGGACAGCGGCAGGTTTCGACCATCTTCACGCAGTTGAATCAGTATCACGTGATCCTCGAGGTGGCGCCGAATTTCGCGCAGACTCCCGACAATCTGAAAGACATTTACATTCGGCCCAGCACGGTAACACCAAACTCGGGCGCTCCCACGGCCAATGGAGCGGCAGTTGCGACCAGTGGAGCTCCGGTTCCGATCTCGACATTCACGCATCTGCAGTCGAGCAACGCTTCTCTGGCGGTCAACCATCAGGGGCAGTTCCCCGTGGTGACGCTCTCGTTCAATCTTGCACCGGGCGCGTCGCTGGGGGACGCGACCAAGGCGATTCAGGAAGCCGAGAAAGATATTCAGTTGCCGGCGAGTATCCATGCGGCGTTTCAGGGGACGGCCGCGGCGTTTCAGAATTCGCTGGCGTCCGAACCTTATCTAATTCTGGCGGCTGTAATCACGGTCTACATTGTGCTCGGCGTTTTGTATGAAAGCTATATTCATCCGGTCACGATTCTTTCTACGCTGCCGTCGGCGGGCGTGGGCGCGATTCTCGCGTTGATGATTACGGGAAATGATTTAACGGTCGTCGCGTTAATCGGCATCATTCTTCTGATCGGCATCGTGAAGAAGAACGCCATCATGATGATCGACTTCGCGCTGGAGGCGGAGCGCGAAGAACACAAGCCGCCCGAGGAAGCGATTTATCAGGCGTGCCTGTTGCGTTTCCGGCCCATTATGATGACGACCATGGCGGCGCTGCTGGGCGGACTGCCGCTGGCGCTGGGTTCGGGAACCGGCGCGGAACTGCGCCGGCCGCTGGGCATTACGATTGTTGGCGGCTTGCTGCTCAGCCAGTTGCTGACCTTATATACGACCCCAGTCGTGTATTTGTGGTTTGACCGGCTGGCGCAGAGATTCTCGCGCTACCGAATTGGAAATCAAATTTCGGAAGAGCCGATGTCGGCGGATTAGAAGATGAGTATTTCGGCTCCATTTATTCGGCGTCCCATCGGCACGTCACTGCTAGCGGCGGCGTTGCTGCTCTCAGGGATTCTCGCCTTCAATTTTCTCCCGGTAGCTTCGCTACCGAGAGTGGATTTTCCCGTGATCGGAGTGGGCGCGGGCTTGCCGGGCGCGGACCCACAGACCATGGCGTCGGCTGTGGCCACGCCGCTGGAGAGGCAGTTCGGGCGTATTTCCGGCGTGAACCAGATGACGTCCTCGAGTCAACTGGGCACGACCAGCATCACCCTGCAATTTGATTTGAACCGGAACATCGATGCCGCGGCGCGCGATGTGCAGGCGTCCATCAATGCAGCGCGCAGCCAGCTGCCTGCCAACCTGCCGAGCAACCCGTCTTACCGTAAGGCGAACCCGGCGGACGCGCCCATTCTGATTCTGGCATTGACCTCGGACACAATGACCGTGCCGCAGATGTACGATGCCGCGGACTCGATTCTGGCGCAGAAACTGGCGCAAGTCGCCGGCGTGGGCCAGGTATTCGTGGGCGGAGCGGCGCAGCCCGCGGTACGTGCCGAAGTGAACCCAACGCTACTCAATAAGCTAGGAGTGGGACTCGACACCGTTCGCAACGCGCTGAATGCCGCCAATGCGAACCGGCCCAAGGGACAGGTTTCCAACAGCACAACTTCCTACTCCTTCACCGATACGGATCAACTCTTCACCGCCGACCAATATCGCCCTCTGATCGTTTCTTATAACAACGGCGCGCCGGTGCGGCTGGGAGATGTTGCCGAGGTAGAAGATTCGGTTTCCGACCGGCGCAACATCGGACTGGCGAATGGCAAGCCCGGCGTCCTCGTCATCGTCTTTCGGCAGCCTGGAGCAAACATTATCGACACGGTCGACCGGGTGCGGGCGCTGATGCCATTTCTACAGTCCTCAATCTCACCGGCGATCGACCTGTCCATTGCAATGGACCGGACGGTGACCGTGCGCGCCTCCGTCAAAGACATTGAAACCACGCTGATCATTTCCGTCATTCTCGTGATCCTGGTAGTCTTCGCGTTTTTACGGACGGTGCGGGCCACCATTATTCCGAGTATTGCCGTACCGCTTTCGCTGGTCGGAACATTCGGCGGAATGTATTTGCTGGACTTTAGCCTCGACAATCTGTCGTTGATGGCGCTGGCGATCTCGACCGGCTTCGTGGTGGATGACGCCATTGTCGTGCTGGAGAACATCACGCGCTACGTGGAGCATGGCATGAGCGCGGTGCAGGCGGCCTTCAAAGGAGCGTCTGAAATTGGATTCACCGTGATCTCCATGAGCGTGTCGCTGGTCGCGGTGTTTATTCCACTGCTGATGATGGGCGGCATCGTGGGCCGACTGTTCCGCGAATTCGCGGTGACGTTGAGCATTGCGATCGCGGTGTCCCTGGTGGTTTCGCTGACTACCACGCCGACCATGTGCGCGAAATTCCTGCGACCGCCATCCAAGAACGAAAAACGGAACTTGTTCTACCGCGGAAGCGAATGGGTTTTCGATAGGCTTCTGCTCACTTACCGTCACTCGCTGAAGTGGGTGCTGAACCATCAGCCGGTGACGCTGGTCGTGACTATCCTGGTCGCGTGCCTCAGTGTGTTTCTCTACATCAAGGTTCCCAAGGGCTTTTTTCCGCAACAGGATACCGGACGCATCATGGGCGGAGTGATGGCCGCGCAGGACATCTCATTTCAGTCGATGAGCGACAAGATGCAGCGCTACGTGGACATCGTCATGAAAGATCCGGCGGTCGACTCCGTAGTTGGCTTTGCCGGGGGAAACACCGCGCAGAACCAGGGCCGGTTCTTTATGATGCTGAAGCCTCTGGAACAACGGAATGTTTGCCATACCCAGCATTTCTGGCAGCGCTGTCCGGTGGTGACGGCGGACGACGTCATCAACCGGATGCGCGCCAAGCTGGCGGTAGTGCCGGGGGCTACACTGATTTTGCAGTCGGCGCAAGATCTCACGATCGGCGGGCGTTTCGGCAACGCGCAGTATCAGTACACGCTGCAGAGCGCGAATCTGGACGACTTGAATACCTGGGCCCCGCGTTTATTACAGAAGCTAAGGACGCTTCCGGAGTTGCGCGATCAGAACTCGGACCAGCAGGATAAGGGGCTCCAGGCCAAGCTGATCATCGACCGCGATACGGCCAGCCGCCTGGGAATCAATCCTACGACCTTGGACAATGCGCTATACGACGCATTTGGGCAGCGCCAGGTCTCGACCATGTATCGACCGCTCAACCAGTATCACGTCGTGATGGAAGTCGCGCCGCAATTCCAGCAAACTCCCGAGGCCCTGCAGAATATCTATCTGCGTTCGACGACCGGAGCTCCCGTGCCGCTGGCGGCCTTCACTCACTATGAGCCGTCGAATACGCCGCTGGCGGTAAATCACCAGGGCCAGGTGCCATCGGTCACCATCTCGTTCAATCTGGCGCCGGGAGTTTCTCTCGGCGAGGCCACGCAAGCGATTGAGGAGGCCGAGCGCACCATCGGTTTTCCCCCGACGGTTGCGGCCAGTTTTCAGGGAACGGCCGCAGCTTTTCAGGATTCTCTCTCAAGCGAACCTATCTTAATTTTGACCGCTTTGATCACGGTCTACATCGTGCTGGGCATGCTTTACGAGAGCTACATTCATCCCATTACAATTCTTTCGACTTTGCCGTCGGCGGGCGTGGGAGCGCTACTGGCGCTGCTTTTGACGCACAATGAACTGAATGTAATTGGCACCATCGGTATCATCCTTCTCATCGGCCTGGTAAAGAAGAACGCAATCATGATGATCGACGTGGCTCTTGACGTCGAACGCACTCAGGGCAAGAAGCCGGTAGAGGCGATTTTCGACGCTTGCATCCTGCGCTTCCGGCCGATCATGATGACGACCATGGCGGCGCTGCTGGGCGGGCTTCCGCTGGCCCTGGGTAGAGGGACTGGTTCCGAGCTGCATCGGCCGCTGGGAATCACCATTGTCGGCGGGCTGTTTGTGAGCCAACTGCTCACGCTGTTCACCACGCCCGTCGTTTATGTCTACCTCGATCGGCTGAGATTGGCCTTGCGGGGCGGCGAAGAGAATGTTAGGCCCGAACCCTCTTCGCACGGCACTGCACGGCCGAGCCCCGCCCACTGAGCGTTTTTTCGCGTATAGATTCGCGCATAGACCGGCGGAGCGTGCTCGTTTCGGGCTCGCGGTAGGCTCCATGCAGAGGCACCAATCGTCTACACGGGGAAGGCACGTGCAACCTGGCTGGAGAACTTCCGCATCGCACCAGCTAAACCAGCTTGCTTGATGCGCCCGGAACGGCTTCTCCCGTATGATAGGAGTGACGGCACTACTGCTTGAGAAAAACACATTCGTTCCGGCTGCTGCCGGCAGCCAGTGATTTCCAGTTTTTCGTTTTTAACTTCCTCCAGGAGTGATGGATGCTAAAGAAAGCTGCGGCTCTGTTCCTTGTTTGCGCGAGCATGGGCCTTTGGGTAAGCTGTGGCTCTACCAGTAACCGTTATTTGTACGTGGCGATTCCTGGGACCAACCAGATTGTTATTTATCGCGAAGACCCCAACTCCGGCATCCTTACGCAACTGGCAGGAAGTCCGATTACCGCGGGTTCAGCGGTAGAGTCCATTCTGATGCATCCGTCCGGCAAGTTCCTGTTCACGGCAAATGCGGGCGAGGGCGACGTTTCTTTGTATACGATTGCGGCGACGGGCGCACTGACCGAACTCACCCCCCGCACCCCGGTTGGCACATCGCCGACCCTGCTTGCCATGGATTCCACGGGAAGTTTCCTGTACGTGGGCAACTCTGGCTTCGATAACATTTCCGTGTTTTCCATCAACGCGAAGAGTACTCGGCCAAGTCTCACTCCGGTTGCCGGATCGCCCTTTTCGATTGGGATGACTCCGCTCAACCTAAAGGTGTCGCCGTCGGGAAATGTGCTTTACGTGACCGGCACAGGGATTCCGGCTGGATTTATCGAAGCCTTCAGTGTCAACCAGGGAGTTCTTTCTGTGATCTCGGGTACTCCGTTTGTTACGGGGACGGGGCCTTATGGATTGGCGATTGCTTCCAGCGGCGGTTTTCTCTACACCGCCAACAAGCTGGACAATTCGCTCTCGGAATTCACCGTCAACGCGGACGGTTCGCTCCAACAATTTCCCAATTCCCCGATTGGCGAGCAATTCGCGGGGCCGGTTGCGATGTTGATCGATAAATCCGGGAAATACATGTTTGTGGCAAATCAAGGCTCGACCAACGTCTCGGCATACTCGATCGGGTCCGACGGAGCGCTCAACCTGCTGACGAATTCTCCATTTGCCACCAAAGCGGAACCGACGGTGCTTGCATTTGACTCTGGCGGAAAATATCTGTTTGTCGGCAACCAGACGAACTCCGCGGTTCAGTCGTTCAGTCTGGACAGCGGCAGCGGAACGCTCACCTCGGTCGCCACCTACACCCTGCCCGGTTCGCCGACTTCGATTGCGGTCACGCCGTAGTTTCTAATTCAGGAGCGCAATGGGTACAACTCTACAAATCGAGCAAGCGGCACGCGCGTCGGAGCGCTACGCCGAGCGTGTGAATCGGGAGTGGGTGCGGCTGCTGGACTCTGCTGCAGATGAATGTGCGTTATGAGCGTTGCGTAGGAGTGGAACTCTTCACCGATGACGGAAGGCGTATTCTCGACTTCCTCTCCGGGTACTGCGTGCACAATGTTGGCCACAATCATCCCGAAGTCGTGCGCGCTCTTCAGCATGAATTGGACCGGAGCGGTCCAGCGATGATCCAGACCCACGTTGCTGATCTCGCCGGAGAACTGGCGGAGAAATTGTGTCAGCGTGCCGGGGGGCGTTTGGCGAAGGCATTTTTCGCTTCGTCTGGAAGCGAAGGCGTGGAAGCGGCCATTAAGTTCGCGAGGGCGCACACCCGGCGCGCGGGCATCCTTTCTGCCGAACATGCGTTCCACGGCCTGACCTGCGGAGCGCTGTCGCTGATGAGCGACAAATTCTGGAGCGAAGGATTTGGCCCGCTTCTGGCGGATACTGCCGCGGTCCCGTTCGGCGACCTCGCGGCGCTGGAACGTGAACTGAAGAGCAAACGCTTCGCGGCTTTCATTGTTGAGCCCATTCAATCGGAAGCTGGAGTCTGCGTCCCCGATCGAGATTATCTGCGGATCGCAGAGTCACTGTGCCGGCGTCATGGCACCCTGTTTGTGCTGGATGAAGTGCAAACCGGAATGTATCGCACTGGACCTTTTCTGGCCGCACATCACTTCGGGGTTGAGCCCGACATGGTTGTCATGGCCAAGGCCATGAGTGGAGGGTTGGTGCCCTGCGCGGCGGTGCTCATGTCGAATGCGGTCTGCAGTTCGGTTTATTCGTCATTGCCGCGGTCCTTCGTGCATACTTCCACATTCAGCGAGAACGGCCTTGCGATGCGAGCGGCGCTTGCCACGCTGGAGGTTCTGGAGAACGAAGAACTGGGGCGGCGTTCGGTCGAAGCCGGCAACTATTTGCAAGCACGGCTGAGTGAAGCGCTTCGCGACTTTGAAATGGTTAAGGAAGTCCGCGGTTTGGGATTGCTGATGGGTATCGAATTTCAAGCTCCCCGCCAGCTTCGCCTGCGAATTCCTTTCCAAGCTTTTGGCGCGGTACATCCGGCTATGTTCGGCCAGATCGTGGTGATGCGTCTGTTTCGCGATTCCGGATTCCTGACGCAAATTTGCGGAAACAACTTCATGGTTCTGAAGGTGGCTCCGCCACTGGTGGTGAACGACGCACAACTCGACGCCTTTGTGGCGGCAATTCGAGACGTCGTTGAGCTCGCACATTCGCCCGGCGCTTTTTGGTCTGAGGCTCTTGGACTGGCGCGGCGTGCTTTTCGCACCTAGGCCTCGCACCCACCTGTGGCAGGATCTAACAAATCTGATTAACGCGCGTGATTTAGCAATGAAGGACATTTTGGCCTAATATCATTAGGACTCTACACTTAACGGCACGCAGGCCGCGGGTACAACCGCAGGCAGCGAGCGATCATCTAAGTTAGCAAGCCTCGATGTCCGGCAGTTGATGGCGCTGACTCCGTGCCGGGACCAGGATCCAAAAAAGATGAAAATCGCCAGCGCCGCCAGCGCCTTCCCTAAGCATTACTATCCTCAGAAATTCTTACTGGAAAAGCTTCAGGAATACTGGGGCGACCAACTAAAGAATCCGCAGATGCTGGCGCGATTACACCGGAACGTCGCCGTGGAGGGCCGCCACCTCGCGATGCCGCCCGAGAAGTACAACGAAATGACAACTTGGGGCCAGGCGAATGACGTCTGGATTGAGGTGGCTCAGGAACTGGGAGAGCAGGCGCTATGCCGCGCCTTGCATCATGCCGGGCGTGAGTCGAGCGAATTGCGCGCGCTATTTTTTACTTCCGTTACCGGTATTTCGAGTCCATCGATCGACGCCCTACTGATCAACCGCATGGGGCTGCCGGCCAACATCCGGCGTGTGCCGATCTTTGGGTTGGGGTGCGTTGCGGGCGCGGCGGGAATTGCGCGCGCGGCGGATTATGTTCGCGCTTATCCGTCGCAAGCGGCCGCGCTGGTTTCGGTTGAGCTTTGTTCTTTGACCATTCAACGCGAGGATCTTTCAGTAGCCAATCTGATTTCCTCGGGACTGTTTGCCGACGGCTCGGCTGCGGTCATTGTCACGGGCGACGATCTGGACGCCACGGGACCAGAAATTCTGGCAACCCGCTCAATCTTCTATTACGACACGGAAGAGATGATGGGATGGAAAGTCAGCGAGAAGGGCTTCCGCATCACGCTCTCGCCTGAAGTGCCGGTGCTGATTCGCGAGCACCTCGGGCAGGGCGTGGACGCATTTCTCGCCGACCACGGCCACAAGCGCGGCGACATCGGAAGTTGGGTGCTGCATACCGGCGGTCCGAAAGTACTGGAGGCGACCGCGGACGCACTCGATCTCCACGACGGGCAACTCGACGCTTCCTGGGATTGTTTAAGAAAAGTCGGGAACCTTTCGTCTGCGTCGGTTTTGGTGGTGCTGGAAGACGTCCTGAGAAACCGGCGCCCGGAACCGGGCACGCTGGGCGTGCTGGCGGCCATGGGGCCGGGATTTTGTTCCGAACTTGTTCTTCTAAAGTGGTGAGGTCTGGCAGTTGGTGAACTCTACAGATGTGTTTGTGATTGGTGGCGGGCCTGCAGGACTGGCGGCGGCCATTGCGGCTCGGCAGCAGGGATTCCGCGTTACCGTGGCCGACGGCGCTCAAATGCCCATTGACAAGCCCTGCGGCGAAGGCCTGATGCCGGATGGCCTGGCGGCGCTTGAAAGGCTGGGAATTTCCGTAGATGCGGAAGAGGGTTGCCAGTTCCGCGGTATTCGTTTTCTCAGCTCCGGACTTGCAGTCGATGCGGAATTTCCGCATCGGACCTCGGGGATTGGGGTGCGGCGAACTGTGTTGCACCGCCTGATCGCCGAGCGCGCCTCCGAGTCTGGGAATCGATTTCTTGTGGCAGACGCCGGTGACTGGCATTTCAGAGAATGAAGTTCACCTGGGAAATCGCAAGGTGAGCGCCCGATGGATTATTGGAGCCGACGGCGGCAGTTCGCGAGTGCGGCGCTGGGCCGGGCTCGACGCTTTTCAAAAAAGAGATTGCCGCTACGCGTTTCCGTCAGCATTATCGCGTGGCGCCCTGGACCGATCGCATGGAACTCCACTGGGGGCGGCACGAACAAATTTACGTCACGCCGATCGCGAAAGATCAGGTGTGCCTGGCGCTGATTTCCCGCAATCCGAAGTTGCGTCTGACCGAGGCGCTGCAGCGATTCCCGGAGTTAAAGTCCCGGCTGGACGGAGCCGATGTTTCTTCAGTCGAGAAAGGCGCACTGACGGCGACGTGCAAACTGAAGCGCGTGAGCCGCGGAAATATTGCGCTGATCGGAGATGCGTCGGGCACAGTCGATGCCATCACTGGCGAGGGGCTTTGCCTCTCGTTTAGCCAGGCGATGGTGTTGGCGGAGTGCCTGCGCAGCGGCGATCTGGCGCGTTACGAGCGCGAACACCGCCGCCTCGCGCTGCGGCCCTTCCTGATGACGAGATTGATGCTCACGCTGGATGGCCGTCCCTGGCTGCAGCGTCGTACGCTGCAGGCACTCCAGAAACGTCCCGACATTTTTCGGCGGTTGCTGGAGTTGCACGTCGGAGTTCTGTCCCCCTTGCACCTTGCCGTGGATGGCCTGACGCTGGGATGGGGGCTGTTGACCGCATAACGTCATGAACCGTTCTCGTAAAGTTCACAGCATTTTTCTCTTGCGCAGGTTTGGAGCAGCGCTTTCAAGTCTGCTGCTCGCTTTTGCCGTCTCAGCCGCAGCTCAGGACACCGCGTTCCAGCTTGACCCGGCGCAAACGTCCGTCAAGTTTACTGTGGGCGACGTTCTCCACACGGTACGAGGAACGTTCCAGTTGAAGCGCGGCTCTTTGGAGTTGGAGCCGGCTTCAGGAAAAATATCTGGAGAGATCGTGGTCGATGCTGGCAGCGGCAACAGCGGCAGCGGCATGCGCGACCGCAAGATGAATAAAGAAGTCCTGGAGAGCAATCGCTATCCCGAAATAACTTTTCATCCCGACAGGATTGAAGGAGCTGTTTCAAATCAGGGGAAGTCGTCCGTTCGAGTACATGGCATGTTTAACATTCACGGCGTGGATCGCGAGATCACGGTACCGGCTGAAGTGGAGATGTCTGCAAACCATTGGACCGCTACTGTGCACTTCACGGTTCCATACGCGAAGTGGGGAATGAAAAATCCCAGTACTCTGTTTTTAAAAGTCAACGATTCCGTGGAAATTGATTTGACGGCGGCTGGAAACGTGGGGAGACCCTCAATCGCTAATTCGGCTCGGTAGGCTGTCGCTAGTAACCATCCTGCGGGACGATTCCTTTTCCTTCCGTGCACACGTAGCAGCGGCCCGCCGCAAGATTTTTGTATTCTTCCGTTCTTCCGCTGGGCCAATCGATCACGGCGCGATCAATGCGGTCGCGCTTTTCCAGGCCAAAAGTAACCGGAAGCTCGGACTGCGATAGATAACTTGAGCCGCCTTTGACCAGTCGCGACTGACTCAAGTTGCCGGTAAAGATTCGCACTCTCGCGCCGATCGCATCACGGTTGGACTTGGTTCCGACTAAACGAAAACGAATACTGCGATTTCCGCCGAGTAGATCGTTGCGATAGAGGTAGGCTGGACCATTGTTGGTAGTAATGAGCAGATCGAGATCGCCGTCGCGATCGAAGTCGGCATAAGCAAGCCCGCGGCCGACTTTCGGCTGATCGAAGCCTCCGCCAACTTCTGCCGCGACCTCGCGAAACGTTCCCTTACCTCGATTCAGAAATAACTGCGGCGGCTGCGCATATCCTACGTTGCCGCGAATGTTTCTGACGGTCTCGTCGATGTGTCCGTTGGCCACGGCGAAGTCCAGCCAGCCGTCAAGATTGACATCCAGAAACGCGCAACCAAAGCCGAGGCTGTTCCTGGAGGCGATGCCTACTCCCGACTGCGGCGCGATGTCTTCGAAACTCTTGCCGCTCATACGGTAGAGCCCAATCATTTCGTTATCGAAATTCGTGATCGCCACACCAGGTGTGCCAGAATTGTCGAAATCCGCCACGTCGACTCCCATGCCTGCACGGGCTCTCCCTTCGCTGCTAAACGCGAGCCCGGCGTCCACCGCGGCATCTCTGAATGTGCCGTTGTGCTGGTTGCGATAAAGCTTGTTGGGCTGAGTGTCATTGGCCACGAGCAGGTCAGGCCAGCCATCGGCATTGTTTTCGAACAATGCCACTCCGAGCGATTTGGAACTGCTGTCGAAGATCCCACTCTGCGCCGTAACATCTTCGAACGTACCATCGCCGCGATTGTGAAAGAGCCAGCAAGTAGCTCCGCGATACGCTTCCGGGGTGCAGTAGGATTTGTGCTTGCCGTCCAGGCTGCAGAAAACGTCATGCTCGGCCGACCACTTCACATAGTTGCAGACAAATAGATCGAGCAATCCATCGCGGTCGTAGTCGAACCACAACGCGGAAGTGCTGAACCCTTCGCGCTTCCCCAGTCCGCTGCTGTTGGTCACATCGACGAACGTGCCTTTGCCGGTATTGCGGAATAGGCGGTTCTGTCCGACGCAGGTGACCAGAATATCCGGAAAGCCGTCGTTGTTATAATCACCCACCGCCACGCCCATGCCGTACATTTCGACATCGAGACCGGCGCGGGCAGTCACGTCGCTGAATGTGCCATTACCATTGTTGTGATAAAGCTGCAGCGTGGTGCGGCGCTTCTTGTGGCCCGGCCAATCGGCGCCATTGATCAGCAGAATGTCCTGCCAGCCATCGCGATCGTAGTCCATGAAGGCGCACCCGGAACCGAGGGTTTCGGGCAGGAATTTGCCGCCGAAAGCTCCGCTGTTGTGTTGGAAGTGAATTCCCGCCTGACTGGTTATATCCGTAAAACGAAAACCCAAAGTAGCCGAGGCTTCCGTCTGCGCCATCAGAGCCTGCAATCGTGGCAATTGCGACCACGACGCCAGCCCCGCCATCCCCCCAAGGAACGACCTGCGATTCACGGAACGTTCACCAACCCGGCGCGAATAGCGTAAACCACCAACTCCGCAGTTTTATGAATTCCCAGAGAGTTCATAATGTTTGCGCGGTGAACGGCGACGGTGTTGGGGCTAAGATCGAGGACCGTCGCAATTTCCTTGTTCGACTTGCCTTCGACGATCATCTGCAAAACTTCCAGTTCACGCTGGGTGAGTGCCGCGCTGGGCTCGCCTTTCAGCGCGGATCGCTGCTCGACCTGCGGATCGAAAACCGTTTCTCCGGCGGCCACCTTACGAATCGCTGCGCCAAGTTCCAGATCCATCGCGTTCTTCAGAATGTATCCCTTGGCCCCGGCTTCGATGGCCTGGCGCACCCACGTACTCTCCGTATGCATGCTGAGCATAAGCACCGCTGTCTCCGGAGAATCTTCCATGATTTGCCGGGTGGCTTGCAGGCCGTTCAACCCCGGCAGAGCGCAGTCCATAACCACGACTCGGGGATGAAGTTTCTTAGCCAGCGTAATCGATTCCTCGCCGTCTCCCGCTTCGCCCACAACTTCCATGTCGGATTCGTCTTCCAGCATGCGGCGGAAGCCGCGCCGCACCAGGCTGTGATCATCCACCAACAACACTGTGATCTTCTTTTCCATAAGACTCTATTTTCTCCCGGGGAACGTCCAGATGCACAAGCGTTCCACCTTCCTGTGGACGCGAAAAAATAATCTGCCCGCCCATCAACTCGGAACGCTCCCGCATCGCTACCAAACCAATCCCCCGCTTGTTCGGGCGCTCGTGGAATCCCACTCCATGATCTTCCACTTCCAACTCCAGTGTGGCCGCCAAGAAGCGCAGGCGCACCCACGCTTGCCTGGCCCCGGAGTGCCGTGCCACATTGTTCAGCGCCTCCTGCAAAACGCGGTAAACGTGCACGCCGGCGCCGCCATCCACGGCAAACGCCACCCCCTGCTTCTCATAGGATATGGCAATTCCGGTTTGTCGTTCTATGGTGGGAATGTACCAGTCGAGGGTGCTTTCCAATCCGGCCTCGTCGAGCATCACAGGATGCAAAGCCTGTGAGAGGCTGCGAACGCTCTCCAGCGTAGTCTGCACGATTTGGAGAACTTCCTGCAAGTCAGCCCGCAGTGAGGAACCTTCCGGCGCGTGTGTTCCGGCGCGCCGCAGCATCGACCCAACAGCAGTAAGAATCTGGCCGAATTCATCGTGCAGTTCTCGCGAGATATAACGCAGGGTCGATTCCTGAGTGGCGATCAGCTTTTGAGCAAGTTCGCTGCGGCGCTCGGAAATTTCGGCCAGGCGCGCGAACAATCGGCGGGCCCACCGAATCAGCGAAAGACCGTTGAGCAGGATGGCCAATAATGTCGCCGCCAGAAAAACATAGACCTGCCGCTGCACGCGATCGTAAATATGAACGATGCGCTGGCCGGCTTGCTCCTCATTCTCGCTGTTCTGAACCAACAATCGGGCTACTGCCGTGCTCAGCGCGGCTTGGCGCTCCTGCAGCGAAAGCTGGATCTGCTCGCGCGCCTCTCTTTCTTTTCCGTCACGTGCCAGATGGAAAATGCGGTCGACGGCATCCCAGAACTGGGTAAACGACGCAGTGAGAAAAGCGCTCTGCTCCGGCGTTCGGCTGGCGGCGGCAAAGCCTGCCTCCAGACGCATGGCATCATCCAGATCGGTCCGAATTCGCTGGAACTGCGCCGACCACGCGATTAGCGGATAAGGCTCATCGCTGCTCACCATGTCGCGCATGGCAACGGCGAGGAGGTTGAGATCGTTCTGGATTCTCAACAACTGGAGAGAATCTTTGCGGTTGCGGTCCACCAGTTCGGTTTGCAACTTACGCAGACCCGTGACTTGCCAGGTGATATAGCCCGAATAAGCCACGACCGCGGACAGCGTAATGAGCAGGCCCAGCAACAGGCCTAGGGTCGGCGATCGCTCCGGGGCGGACAGGCGGGACACGCCCCGAGCATACAACGTCTGGAAGCGCCCTGTCACAAGCGGCGCTCGACCGCTGGATGTGTGACAATCTGTAATAATGAAGCGAATCAGGACCCCACGGAGTCAAACAATAGATTGAGTCTTGCAGCCAAAGATGCCCCAAAGCCACCGAACATCCAACGACTGAAGGCCGTTTGGCCGGAAGTGTGGAAGTTGATGCGTCCGCGGCGCGGACTGCTTGCCCTGGGCTTCGTGCTGATGGTGATCAATAAGGTCGCCGGATTCGTGCTGCCGTATTCCTCGAAATTTCTGATTGATAACGTGGTGACGAAGCACCAGACCGGACTGCTGCGCCCACTGGTTTTGTCGGTTTTATTCGCGACCCTCGTCCAGGGCGTGACTTCCTTTTCCTTGACCCAGTTGCTGTCGAAGGCCGCTCAGCGCCTGATTGCCGATCTTCGCCAACAGGTGCAGGCGCACATCTCACGCCTGCCCGTAGCCTTTTACGATGCCAACAAAACCGGCGCTCTGGTTTCACGCATCATGAGCGACGTGGAGGGTGTTCGCAATCTTTTGGGAACGGGCCTGGTGGACTTTGCCGGAGGGATAGTAGCGGCTGGCATCGCAGTGGCACTCCTGCTGCGCATCAGCGCGCCACTCACGCTCATTGCTCTGGGGTCGCTCGGGTGTTTCGCATTTGCCCTGAGCCGAGCCTTCAAGACGATTCGCCCTATCTTCCGCGAACGCGGCAAGATCAATGCCGAGGTTACGGGACGTCTGACGGAATCGTTGGGCGGCGTCCGCGTCATCAAGGGATATCACGCGGAACAGCGCGAGGAAAAAGTCTTTGCGGTCGGCGTCCGCCGGTTGCTCGACAACGTCATGCGTACGTCTGACCGCAACGTCGCTGATGGGCCTTTCCGCCAGCGTGCTGCTCGGCGTGGTTGGTGCCGCCACCATGTACGTCGGCGGTCGCCAGATGGTGGCCCACCATCTGAGCGCCGGCAGTTATTTTTCCTACAACTTCCTGCTCGTTTTCTTGATCGCTCCCGTCATGCAGGTGGTTTCCATCGGCACGCAACTCACCGAAGCGCTGGCTGGATTGGAGCGAACCCAGGAGATCATGGGAGAGCGTCCGGAGGATCAAGACCCCAAACGCTCCGTCGAGCTTCGCGACATTGTGGGCACGGTCGAGTTCGACAATGTAACCTTCAGCTACGACGGAACCCACGACGTTCTCCGCGATATTTCTTTTCGCTCGGAACCAGGAACGGTGACTGCGCTGGTCGGTTCGTCGGGGTCGGGAAAGTCGACGACGATTGGCTTGATCTCGGCGTTCTATGTTCCATCCAAGGGCACGGTTCTGGTGGACGGCGTGGACTTGAGCACCGTGCGGCTCGACTCTTTCCGCACCCGCCTGGGAGTCGTGCTCCAGGAATCGTTCCTATTCGATGGAACCATCCGCCAGAACGTCGCCTTCTCGCGGCCCGAGTCGAGCGAGGAAGAAATCATGCGCGCCTGCCGGATCGCCCGCGTCGATGAATTCGCCGAATCGTTTGCCGATAAGTACAACACAATCGTGGGGGAGCGGGGCGTGAAACTATCGGGCGGACAGCGCCAACGCATCTCGATTGCCCGCGCCATTCTGGCCGAGCCGCGCATTCTGATTCTGGATGAAGCCACGTCCAGCCTCGACTCGGAATCGGAACAGATGATCCAGCAGGGACTTGCTTATCTGATGCAGGGGCGCACTACGTTCGTCATTGCCCACCGGCTTTCGACGATTCGCCGCGCCGACCAGATCATGGTGATGGAACAAGGCCAGATCGTGGAGCGGGGCACGCATGCCCAGCTTTATGCGGCGCGCGGACGCTACTACGACCTTTACACCCGCCAGCACGGAGTCGAAGAAAATTTGTTTCTGGCTCCAGGCGAAGGAGATGCAGTAGCGGTGAATAGCCGGCGCAGACGCCAAGAATGGTGATGTAAAGGCGGGCGACGCCTTGCGCGTGCTGCGAGGAGAGATGCGCTAGCTCCTATGACGACAGCTCCCGCAGTTTCTGCCGCAGCGCGGTACGGTCGCAATCCGCAGCGAAAATCTTTGCCGCCATTACCGCATGGGCGAGACCCTGATCCGCGCGGTCGATGGCGTCTCGCTCGAAGTTCGCGCCGGAGAATTTGTCGCGCTCCTCGGCAGTTCCGGTTCGGGCAAGTCTTCCGTACTGAATCTGATCGCAGGACTCGATCGTCCGACGTCGGGAAGCGTCATCGTGCAGGATCGTGATCTGGCAAAACTGTCGCGCGAAGAACTGGCCAAGTATCGGCTGCACATTGTGGGCATGGTTTTCCAATCTTTTAATTTGATTCCCAGCATGACGCTGGCAGAGAACGTGGAACTGCCGCTCCGCTTTGCGGAGGTCGATCGCAGCGCGCGTCAGACTCTTTCCACCGACGCGCTGGACCGAGTGGGATTGCGGGCGCGCATGAACCATCGTCCCAGCGAGCTCTCCGGCGGCGAACAGCAGAGAGCCGCTTTGGCCCGCGCCCTCATCAATCGTCCACAACTTCTGCTGGCCGATGAGCCTACCGGGAATCTCGACAGCCACACCGGAACCGAAATCATGGACATGGTTCGCGATTTCAATCGCGCGCTGGGAATGACCGTAGTGATGGTGACGCACGAGCGTGCCTTGGCAGAGCGTTACGCGCAACGCATGATTTTCCTGGCAGACGGGAAGCTGATCGATGATCGGTTAAACGACGACCGGCTGAACGCGTCCACCATCGATCATAAGGGAGATCAATCGTGAAGATTCCAGATCTGGCCGAACTCGCCCTGCGCAATCTGCGCGAGTCACTGTTGCGAAACTCGCTGACCACGATTGGAATCTCGGTCGGCGTAGCGTCTTTAGTAGCAATGCTCTCGCTTGGCATTGGCCTGCAACAATTAGCGTCGCGCCGACTGGGGAAGTCGGGATTGTTTGACACGGTTGTAGTCACTTCACGCCGCGATTTGCGCAACCGCGAGCGCAGCGAAGAACGCAGCGGACCCACACCCGGCGAGAGCCGCGTTCTCGACGAACCCGCGCGGCAGGAAATTGAACGTCTGCCCAACGTGCTCGAGGCTTATCCGGACATTCGGTTCATCACGGAAGTGCGCTACGACGACAAGCCGCATCTAACCATGATCTCGGCCTTGCCCTCGTCCGCGAAATCGAATGACGCTTTCGACGGCATGCAAGGCAGTTTCTTCTCCTCGGACACGGCACCCGAGGTAATTCTGCAAAAAACATTTGCTGAGGAACTGTTGGGCAAGACTCCGGCGCGTGGCGGCGTTGAACCGCCTGTCGCCGATGTTGCGAAGCCGCTTCTGGGCAAGGAATTGACGATGCGCTACGCGCAGCGTGCGGCCAGCGTGACCCCGACGTCCCCGCTCGCCAACGCCCCGAATTCGAACGATAGCGATCTCGCCGGGGCCGCCTACTCCGTAGTTTCACGCGAACAGAAGCTCAAGATTGTCGGCGTCGCCGACCTGGACCCGGAGAGCATGCGCGGTCCAGCCCGAGCGAAAGTATTTCTTCCGCTGAGGTTGGCGGAAAGTCTTCACGTGATGCAGCCCACCGACCTGCGCGAAATCTCGCAAGCGGCTAGCGGTCAACCCGTATATTCTTCGGTCAGCGTACGCGTGAAAAATCCTACCCAGGTCCAGGTCGTAGAAGACGCCATCAAGAAAATGGGGTTTACCACATTTTCTCTGCTCGATGCGAGTCAGAGTTTGCGGACGTTTTTCAGAGTTCTTGATCTGTTCCTCTTGATTTTCGGCAGTCTGGCCCTGGCAGTCGCATCCATAGGAATCGTCAACACACTGGTGATGGCCATTCTCGAACGACGCCGCGAGATCGGCATCATGAAGGCCATCGGGGCTAGCGATGGAGACGTTAAAAAGCTCTTCTTCGCCGAGGCCGGCGCTATGGGGATTCTGGGCGGGATCGCCGGAGTCGCTCTCGGCTGGGCGATTGGGCGGATTATAAATTTGGCAACCAACGTCTACCTGAGGCGCGAATCTCTTACTCCGGATAATTTCTGGGCTGTTCCGTGGTGGCTGGTTGGGTTAGCGATCGGATTCTCGTTTCTGGTCAGTCTAGTGTCGGGCCTGTATCCGGCTGCGCGCGCCGCCAAACTCGACCCAGTACAAGCGCTGCGCTACGAATGACATCCCTCGAATGATCCGTTCCCTCAGGCTTGGCTGCTTGTTTTTTTCGATAGCAGCCTCAACGACGGCCGCGCAGAGCCGGATCGACTGCAGCGCTCTGGAAAGCCATATCCTCAAGCAAGTGGTTCACTATTGCGTCTATTTGCCCGGAGAATACGATTCGAGCGCCGCACAGCATCCAGCAAAGCGTTATCCGGTGCTCTATTTTCTGCACGGCCTCGGCGACAACGAGCAAACCCTCTTCAACAGCGGTGGCTGGACCCTGCTCGAAGATCTGCGTAACCAGGGCAAGATGGGCGATTTTCTCATCGTCGCTCCCGAAGGCAGACGCAGTTTTTACATCAACTCCGCCGATGGTTCCGTGCGTTACAGCGATTTTTTTCTGCAGGAGTTTCTGCCGCACATCGAAAGCAAATACCGAATACGTCCCGGCCGCGCAGGCCGCGCCATCAGCGGAATTTCCATGGGCGGCTACGGAGCGTTGCGCTTTGCCTTCGCGCATCCTGAACTCTTCTCGGCCGCCAGCGCCCAGAGCGCTGCACTCATCACCGAATCGCCGCAAACACTGGACTCCGCATCCCGGGCCGGAGCTCCCCTGGCTGGAGTACTCGCAGCCGTGTTCGGCAAACCGATCAACGTGTCCCACTGGAACGACAACAGTCCGTTTGTCCTGGCGAAACGAAATGCCACAGCTTTGCGAAAGACTAGCCATCTATTTCAACTGCGGCCAGGACGACAATTACGGCTTCGAAAAAGGCGCGGCCGCTCTGCACGACGAATTGCAGAAAGAAGGCGTGAAGCACGAATATCACCCATACCCGGGCGACCACAGCCTAACCTATTTTCTGTCGCACTTCGCCGAAGTCATGGAATTTCATTCCCGAGCATTCGGCCTCCTGCCCAAGCCGTAGAGATTCGATCGTCTACCTGTTGTAAACTAACGAGCAGCGGCGGATTGCGCGCCGCCTCTGCTAGTGTGCGGCAGCCGGAGAGGTGGCCGAGTGGTTGATGGCTCCGGTCTTGAAAACCGGCATACCCGAAAGGGTATCGGGGGTTCGAATCCCTCCCTCTCCGCCATTACTTTTGTTATCTAGCACTTGCATGCCGGTGATACCTACACTGATACCAGAATCAGGAAGGATCACCGATGGCCAACCGCGAAGTCAATCTCACCAAACGAGTCCAAACGCCCCACGGAATGCGGTATTGCCGTGTTCTGCTGTCTTCCAATGGACGTGTCAAGCCTGACATTGTAGTCGTGAACGGCAAGGAAGAACGGCACTCCGAAGGCGCGTATTACCTAGAATGGCGCGAAGGCTCGAAACGAGTGCGCCTTTCGATGGGGAAGGACTCCGCCGACGCCAGCGCACGACGAATGCGCAAGGAAGCTGAACTGAACGCCGTGAACAACGGTGTTTCCGTCGTGCCTGAAAATGGCGACAACGGACATCGCTCATTAGCAGCATCGGTCGCAGAGTTTTTGGACGAAACGAAGCTCACGAAAAAACCTAAGACTCTCGCCGCGTACACTACCGCGCTGAACTATTTCACTGAATCCTGCCCGAAACTCTACCTCGAAGATATCGAGCGCAAAGACTTGCTGAAGTTCTCCGCCTTTTTGAGAGACGAAAGGGAACAAGCGCCACGGAGCGTCTATAACAAATTCGAGAACGTAATGACCTTTCTGAAGGCGAATGGGATTCGCGGTCTGGTGGGGAAGAACGACTGGCCGCGTTACACCGAAGAAGAACCTGAAATGTATGAACAAGAAGAACTGAAAAAGCTGTTTGCGGCTTGCGACGCGGAAGAGAAACTTTGGTACGAGTTCTTTCTGATGACAGGCATGAGGGAACAGGAAGTCATGTACACGTACTGGTCGGATATCGACTTTGCCCACGCCACGGTTCGCGTCAGCCACAAGCCAGACCGGGGATGGACTCCGAAAGCGTATAAGGAACGTGAGATTCCCATCCCTGCGAAGCTGGTCAAGAGTCTGAAAATCTGGAAAACAAGAGCAGACAAGACGTGCGGTTTAGTGTTCCCTACCGCTGGATGCAAACCCAAGCTCGATTTTCTCGATTGCCTGAAGGCTGTGGCAGGCCGTGCCGACCTAGGCGAAGAGAACTTTTGGCTGCATAAATTTCGTGCAACGTTTGCAACACGATGTCTGTGGGCGGGGGTCGATCTTCGCACGGTGCAACAGTGGCTTGGCCACTCTGACATGGAAAGCACCATGCGCTACCTGAAGCCGTCACGCAGCCAGCAAGTGCGTGAGAAGGTGAACAAGATTTTCGCCTAAGCTAAATGCCGATGGGGGCCGTGACGGATAAAAGGGCGCGTTACATCGAAACTCTGAAACGCTTCCTTCGTTAGCCTGCCCTCCGACGCGACGGTCCAGAGTCTCATTTTTTGACTGGCTGGATTAAGAAAGAAGTCAACTTCTTCGCCGTGTTGTCGGCAAAACTGGATGTAGCACTTCGGGCAAATGGGCTGCTATAGATAGTGGCTGCCCATACGACCGTCCCGTCCTTATCCACGAGTCGCATCGCTCCCTGGACTCGATAGCGTCGATTATCCGGGGATTGAACGAGTACTGTTCCGGTCAGAACGCCATCCGCAGTATCTCGCCGTTATCTCCGCTAGGTCCTACGGCTTCCACGACCGTGCAATCGGAACCACAATCTTGCGCCAGAGAACTTATCAATTTCGAACGAACAATCCCGTCCCAGTCTGGATTGTTCGGAAAGTGAAGCTCGTCAACGTCGATTCGATGTACATGTTTGACTGGGGACTGTGCATTTAAGAAAGTTGCTGCAATCAGCAACCCGAATGGCATTCCAGTTCTTTTCATGGATCGCACGCCTCAAAGCAGGTTTTACGCCGACGTACTTCGCGGTACAAGTTACGAACGTAAGGAAGTTTTTATTGTGTTCAATTCTCATGTGAACTCGCCAGTCAGTCCGATTCGTTCGGCCTTTGTTTGAGTTGATTTTTAGCGTGGAACACTCACTCAGAACTTCACTGCGAACGTAGCCAGTTCGCTACGGCTCTCGGATCAAATCGTACGCAGGTTCCCACACGGAACGAGGGAATGCGTCCGGCTGCGGCCTGCTTGAAGATCGTCACCTTGGAGACGGACAGGAGCTTCGATAGCTCCTTTGCGGTCGGGCTCGACCAGATCTCTCGATTTGATCTGCTATGGACATCAGCTAGCCTGTTTTTCAATCGGAACAACACCGTGGCAATTCTTTTCGGGACAACGGTAGCCCGAGGCTTTGGTGTTGAGCCAGTTCGTTCCCAGCAAATCGGGAGTGGCCCAAAATGGCTTCTTGCACTCGGGACATTTCAGCTGGTAGCGTTGTTCCAGTTGGCCGATTCGGGTTAACACGTCCGCCTTCAGCCCTTGCTCGACTAACATTCCAAAGGCTTCGATTCCAGCCCGCTCACGAATGAACATCTGCACTCCGCAGGGCGAGCAGATCACATAAGGCTTTTTTCGTTTGCTCGTTCGGACATCGAGCGGCTTTAGGCAGATCGGGCAAGGAAACCATTGTGTGTCTTTTGCAATCATCGTCGTATCTCCTTATAAATAGTGCTACGGATCGCTGTGGAACACAATGGACAATCGCATCAATCACAATGATTGCATGGCGTTACAGGACATCAGCCAAACGGCTGTGCTGCAAATTAGGTGGTTAAGTCGCGCATTCGCACATATAATTACTCCTTTAGTGACCGCCAAATCCCCAGAAAAGTATCTGGGAAGGAAAAATTACATGGTGCAAAAGAAATCTTCAGAGACACCAGAGGAAAAGAAGGGGAGGGGCAGGCCGCGCCGGATAGATCGTTCAATACTGCTGGGACAAGCGGACCACTACCGTCTCGCGTTGCCCCAGTTCTGGCCGAAACTGGGTCCGCGATTGGTGGCTGCGCAATCTTCTGAAGAAATCGTCAGAGCAGTCAGCGACGAAGCGGTTGGAATGAGCGGGAGCCTTGTTCAGTTTTCAGAACTAATTCTGAAAATCATTCGTGACCCGAAATTCCCCCGCGCCCGGTCCACATCGCAGATTCATTTCCTAGCCGATTCTCTCGGAGGACAGGGATTTGTAACGCCCCGCCGGTCGCGAGAAATATGCGCTGAAGAGAGAACGAAGGTCAGGCACGTGATCATTCGACGCGAATACTACATCGAGTGCTCATGCGGCTACGAAGGACCAGCACGCGACGGAGCTTGCCGGAACTGTGGCGCCGGGGAATTGTCTTGGGATTTGCGCGTGAAAGAAAATGAATGAGGACTGGTCCCTTAATTCCCCCACGGGGCAAGCGCTCAAGATCGAGAGCCAGCCACGCTACTTAGCAGGCTTGCGCGTCTTTTTCTTGAGCACTTCTGGCCGAGAGGCGTGCGAGTCCAAGAATAATCCCCGAGTTGCTGAGAATGGCATCCGGCCATAATACGTTCGCCGCCTTCTGAAGATTATCGAAATCCTCGGCGGTCATCTTTACGTTAAC
>CAVPFI010000010.1:0-446338 GCA_963703685.1 uncultured Acidobacteriaceae bacterium
GGTCGCCTTCAATCTCTTTAGCAACGTCGCGGTGAATGGTGAGCATGTGCTGACTCCGAGCGTGGCCGGCGATACCACGGATATCGTTGCATATGCGGCGACCCACAGCGGCGGCACAGCCCTAGTGATCATCAACCGCAACGAAACCACTGCCGAACCGGTTACGATTACGGTCGCGGGGCAAGAGCACCTCGCCCAGCGTGGCGTGGTACTGGTACGACAAGGAGATTTACGACTATACCAACACAAGCTGCGACACGGCGCCCACCTGCACCGTCGATCCTAATCACGACTACACCAGTATCGAATGGGCGGGACCAGAGTCAACATCGTTCCATCAGCAGAGCTTGCCTCTCACGGTCACTCTGCAGCCCTGGGGAGCATGAACGTGTTCATTATTCAGTAGCGAATCGACAAGGCTGAAAGGTAGCGCGGCAGCGTAATGGCGCGACGACCGGGCTCCCTAACTATAGCTAGAGAAGAGCATCCGAATAACGCGGCCCTCACCGTCACCGAACTGGGATTATTGGTTAACTTGCCTTCGGGAAATGCTAACTGCTCGTTTACTCGGACGGCAAATGAAGCTGCTGCGAAAAACTTGCAGCCTAGCGGACTTTCTCCACAGTATGCAGGTGTGTTCAGAGAAGCTCATAGAGTATAAACCAAGGTTCGGTCCCACGGCCGCCTCCTCGTGGTTGTGAAACCGACACGTTATTTGCACACCTTAGGAACCGGAAACAGCGTGAGACGTGGTTTACATTCAGCGAAGGGATGGGTGCATGCAGCATGTGGATCTGGAAACGAATGCGAAGGCGGATTTGAGTTTCGGCGGAACACACTCACAATCGCTGCAGCGCTACGTAATACGATCCAATATCGATCGGCGTTAAATCGGTGTCCGCCGCAATTACCCTGACGCGCCCTAGCGAGCATCCCAGCACTTCGGCGGCGACCTGCGCCGTCATCGTATCCGATCCCTGGCCGATCTCCGACGCGCCGGTGTATACGACCACACCTCCATCGCGATCGATCTTGATGTTCACCGTCGAGTGCGGCATGTCGGAACGAATAATCGAATTGGCCGCGCCGCTCACGTAATGGCTGCATGCAATGCCCAAGCCGCGTCCCTTCGGCAGTTTGCCCCTGCGTTGCTTCCAGCCCGAACGTTCAACGGTCTTCTCGATGCACTCTGGCAGGCCGTAGCTTTGCACGCGCAAGCCATTCACCGTGATGCACGGCGGCTTCAGTAAGTTGCGTTGTCGAATCTCTGCGGGATCCATTCCAATCTTTTCCGCGAGTTCGTCGAGCTGCGATTCGAAAGCAAAACGCACGTTGACAGTGCCGTGACCGCGCATCGCGCCGCACGCGGGCTTATTGGTAAGCACCCGGAACCCGTCGTATTGAATGTTTGGAATATCGTAAAGAGCGCCAAGCAGCGCTCCAGAGTAAAGAATCGTGACTACGCCGTACGAACAATACGCACCGCCATCCTGCACCACCCGGGCTTTCACGGAAGTGATCCGGCCATCGTTCCTAATACCCGTTTTCAGATCGATTATCGTGCGCGGACGTCCGCGGTGCGCCCAGAACACTTCTTCGCGGGTGTAAGTGATCTTCACGGGAGCCTGAGCCTTGCGCGCGGCCACTGCGGCAATGATCTCAAGCGGAATAACTTCGCTCTTGCCGCCGAACCCGCCGCCCACCAGCGGCTTGATCACTCGAATCTGCGACATCGGCATTTCCAGGACCAGCGAGAGCTTGTGCTGCAAGTAGTAAGGAACTTGCGTCGAGGACCAAACTGTCAGTCGTCCCGGCTTGCCTGTGTGCGGGTCAATTTCGAACGAAGCTAGCGTGGAATGCGGTTCCATCGCTGCATGCGTCACTTCGTTCGCAATGAAACGCGCTTCCGCCACATGATCCGCCTCGGCAAAACCTTTGTCCGGATCACCGAAAACATGGTGATAATCCTTTTCTAGATTGCCCGGCTTGTTGTCATGGATGAGATCGGTCTGCGCCTTCATCGATTCTTCGGGATCGAAGTACGCAGGCAGCACTTCGTAATCCACATCGATGAACTCCAAAGCTTTCTCGGCGATGCCCTCAGAAATCGCAATCACGCACGCAACGTTATCGCCCACGTAACGCACCTTGTCGAGCGCCAGCGCGTGCTCATCGTGACCGACGGGAAGAATGCCATAAGGGTTGGGCGCGTCTTTTCCTATGACGACGGCTACAACGCCGTCGAGCGCTGCGGCACGAGATGTATCGATACGCTTGATCCGCGCATGCGGATACTGCGAATGCAGAATCTTTCCAATCAGCATTCCAGGCACGCTGATATCGTCCGTGTACCTGCCACCGCCCGTGGTCTTTGCCGCCGCGTCGACCATTGCAGTGCGCTTGCCGATGATGCTGAAGTTGCTCATTTAATCTTTGTCATTCCGAACGAAGCGAGGACTTGTTCTCTTCTCGCTGCTGCTCGTCAGCTTGCAGTCATCCCTTGCTTCTCCGCCGCGATCGCCGATTTGATGGCCTCATACATCTGGCTGTAGCCGGTGCACCGACACAGATTGCTGCTCAAGGCCATACGCACGTCGGCCTCCGATGGATCGGGATTCTCCGCCAGCAGCGACTTCACCGTCATGATGAACCCGGGAGTGCAAAAGCCGCATTGTGCTCCACCCCAATCGCCATATGCCTTTTGGATCGCCGCCAGGCTGCCGTGCTCGCTCACGCCCTCGATCGTGGTGATCTGTTGACCTTCGCAACTCGCCGCCAGCAGCGTGCACGACATCATGGCAACGCCATCCACCAGCACCGTACACGCCCCGCAAGACGATTCATCGCAGCCGCGCTTAGTTCCGGTCAATCCCAAGTCTTGCCGCAACACATCCAGCAGCAACGCGCTTGGCTCAATCGCCAGCTCGCTGCTACGACCGTTGATCTTGAGTTCGACGAGTTCTTTTTTCATTGTGAGCCGTTAACTGTTAGCTCTTAGCGCTCAGGTCTTAGCTCGGCCGACTTTGCTAAACGCTAAGAGCTAACAGCTAACAGCTGCTTCAATACACCGGCACATTCCCATCCACCCGCCGTGCCCAGGCATCGATGCCGCCTCGCATCGACTGCGCCTTCTCGAATCCTTGCTGCCGTAGCCATGCCGTCACATTCAGAGAGCGCACCCCATGATGACAGACCACAACAATGTGATCTTCCGGATCCAGTTCCTGATGCGCGCGGGATGGAACATCGCCCATCGGCAGCAGCTTCGCTCCGGCCATGCGCGCCGTCTCAAACTCCCAGGGCTCGCGGACATCGAGCAGCGTGAACTCTACGCGTTCCTCGAGCTTCGTCTTCACTTCTTCAGGCGTGATCTCGTAATCCATATCGGCCAGCTTACTTCCCCATCCACTTCGGCTCGCGCTTTTCCATGAAGGCGCGGATCCCCTCCTGCGCGTCTGCGGTCTTCATCAACTCGTCCAGATAAATCTTTTCAGCCCGCAATAAGCCCTTATCGAAGTGGATCGAATCCCAGGCGTAAACCGCTTTCTTAGTCACCGCCAAAGCCGCGGGACTCAATCTCAGCAAATTACTAACGCACTCATCCACTGCGCCAGCCAGCTTTTCTTTCGGCATGGATCGAGTCGCAAGACCTATCTCCGCTGCCTCGACCCCTGTCAGGGTTCGTCCAGTCAAAATCAGTTCTGCCGCGCGCTTCTGCCCCACCAGCGCCGCCAAAGCTGTACACGCCACTGGCGGATAACAGCCCAGCTTTATTTCTGGAAATCCCCACCGCGCCGAGTCAGTGGTGTATACAATGTCGCAAACCATCGCGAGTTCCGCGCCTCCACCCAGGCAGTGCCCGCAAATTGCAGCAATCGTGATCTTTTTAGTGGCAACCAGGGCACGAATTACCCCATGGAACGTGAGCAGCATCTCCTCGATCTTGTCGGGAGTGTGCGCTGCGACATCAACTCCGGCCGAAAAGATATTGCCCTCGCCGCTGAGCACGACTGTAGAAACATCCGAACGCACTTCGATATCTGCCAACGCCCGCGCCAGTTCCTCCATCATCGCAATATCGATAACGTTCAGAGGAGCATGGCGCAATAGAATACGCGCCGCGGGTGAAGTGATATCGATGGCGAGCCGAGCGAGTTTGGATTCCACTAGCGTGAACGCCATAATTTTCTCTGTGTCTCTGGGTGAAAAGCCACCCAGCTACAAATTAATCGCCGACTTCCTTACCTCGCCGATGCTGGCCAGCGGATCGCGCGCGCCCACTTTCTCTGCGATCCATTTCTTTTCATTCGCGATTATTTCCAGCAGCAGCTTTTTGTCTTCCGCAGACGGCATGTATTCCTTCACATGCTGTTCGTAGGCTCGATCGTCGAGGGGTTCGCCCGTCTGTGCGTGGAACTTCTGTCCGGCCCAGCGGCCAATTTCGCGATTGAACTTAATATCCGGCGCGTACAGCTTGGGCTGACCAGCCTTCAGCGAGCCATTAAAACGCTCGATCAGCCCCGCCACTTCATTGCGATACAGATTCCGGTTGTAATCGTTCAAGTCGTCAAGCTCCGGCGGATGCTCGTTCTTCGGCTCATCGTAGCGGCCTTTCACGCCCCACACGTAGGCCCAATGCGCCGACGAAGAATGATCGGTGCCGAACAGATCATAAGAACTCGAAATCCACTTATTGAGATACTTTTGAATCAGCCAGCCTGGAATCACTCCCGCCTCCACGATGCGCCGCAGGCCATCGTTGCCCGTGCCCATGTGAAAAGCTTCTTCGCGCAGCATGTATGACATGGATCGTCCCAAGGGCGCAAAGGCCGAATACTTCAGCATCTGCAACTGAAACTTTCCGTCGCGATCGACGAAGTCGGTGTAGGTAAAAAAATCCATCCAGTTGTCGACGTCGACGTTGAACGCCCCGAGCAGGCGCTTGTTTTCAAAGGCGCGCCGCTCCAGCATTTTCTGCGCTTCGACTTTTCCCGAATATCCGAAGTGATCTACCAGCAAAGCGCACATCTGCCAGCCGTGGCGCATCTCTTCGATCATCACCCGCGTGATGGCGCGGCGGTCCCAGTCGGTGGGGGCGTTTTCAAGCAGATTGCGTTGTTGCTCGACACTGGCAAACTCGGTGTCACCCTGATATACGATCATGTTCATGAGCGCGTCGCGCATCTGCTGCGTCGGAATCTGGCGCAGGTTCTCCCACTTGCGGCGGCCTTTGTAAGATCCGAATTCGATCTCGTCGGTGTCGATCGCGCCATACAACGTGTCGAAATGGAAATCCTCAATATCCTTCGTGTTGACGCCAATATCCTTGCGCCAATCGTTGAACATTCCGATCCAATCACTGAAGGTTCCGATTTTTGCTACTTTGCCCGGCATAATTCCGCTCCTACACCATGTTCAACCAAACTGTTTTCAACTCCGTGTAATGCTCAATCGCGTGGGCTCCCAGCTCGCGGCCAAAGCCCGAACTCTTATAGCCGCCAAATGGCAGCGACGCGTCCATCAGTCCATACGTATTGATCCACACGGTTCCCGCTTTCAATCGCCGCGAAACGCTGTGCGCTTTTTTCACGTCGCGCGTCCACACCGCTGCTGCCAAGCCGTAGGGGTTGTTGTTTGCTTGCTCAACAACTTCGTCCACGTCGTCGAAAGTCAGCACCGAAAGCACTGGTCCGAAAATCTCCTCCCGCGCAATTGCCATCTCATTCTTCACGTCGCCGAAAATCGTCGGCTCGATGAAGAAGCCCTTGCCCCCATCCACAGAGACACGATTGCCGCCCGCGACGAGCTTCGCCCCGTCCTTCTTCCCAGACTCGATGTAGCCCAGCACAGTCTTCATTTGTTCCTGGCTGACAATGGCTCCCAGCCGCGTCTTCGGATCAAGCGGGTCCGCAGGACGCATCTTCGCCGCCCGCGCCACAAGTTTTTCCGTGAACTCGTCCTTTACTCTGCTTTCAAGGAACAGCCGCGAACCCGCGTTACAGACCTCACCCTTGCCGTAGAAAATTCCTGTAATGGCGCCCTTCACTGCATTGTCGATGTCAGAATCGGCGAAGACAATGTTAGGCGATTTTCCGCCGAGCTCCAGAGTGATGCGCTTCACCGTATCGGCGGCGCTCCGCATGATTTCCTGGCCTACCGAGGTCGAGCCCGTGAAGGCGATCTTGTCAATCCCCGCATGCTTCACCATCGCCCTGCCTACCGAACCCGGGCCGGTGACGATATTGACTACCCCTGCCGGAACACCCGCCTCCATCGCCAACTTTCCAAATCGCAGCGAGGTCAACGAAGTCTGGCTGGCCGGCTTCCACACGATCGTGTTGCCGCAAGCCAGCGCCGGGCCAATCTTCCAGGAAGCCAGCAACAGGGGGAAATTCCAGGGAACGATTAAGCCGACGACACCTACTGGTTCGCGCAGAGTGTACGTGAATGCAGTTTCGAGGGCATTAACTGTCTCGCCGTGAATCTTCGTCGCCAAACCAGCGTAGTAGCGCAGAACGTCAACCACCATCGGCATGTCGACGTAGCGCGACTCGAAAATTGGCTTGCCATTATCCAGAGTTTCGAGTTCAGCGAACTCGTCTATATTTTTCTCGAGCAGATCGGCGAGCTTCCAGATCAAACGCCCACGCTCGCTCGCCGAGAGCTTCCGCCATGCCCCGTTCCGGTCCTCTAGAGCCCGTCGTGCAGCCTCGACAGCATGGTCCACATCCGCGCTGGAACCTTCCGCGATCTGCGTCAACACTTCGCCCGTGGCCGGATTGATGGTATCGAATTTCTTCGCTCCATCGACCCATTGCCCGTCAATGAGCAACTGCCCGGGTTCAACCTTCACTTTAGCTGCAAGCATTAGTTCTTTCGTTCCGTCGCTCCAGTAGCGCCGGCGTCCCGCCGTCCGACACGCATCCTCGCCCGGCCGGCTGAGTCACTCGCTACTCGCTACCAGATTCTATTTCGCCTTGAAAATTGCCGGCCTCTTCTCCACATAAGCCGCCAAACCTTCTTTCGCGTCGTCGCTCTGGAAAAGTATTTGCTGGTTTTCGCGTTCCACCGCCAGCGCCGACTCCATGGGAATCTCCCATCCAGTCTGCACCGCACGCTTGATCCGCCCCACGGCCTTGGCAGCCTTGTTTGGAGGACAGAACTGCTTGGCGTACTCCATTACGTTTTCCATGAAGCCGTCGCGCTCGTAGATGTCGTTGATAATGCCGAGCTCCAGCCCTTCTTCGAACGAAAACGTGTTGCCCGTCACCATCAGTTCAATTGCTTTGCTTTTTCCCACCAGCCGCGAAAGGCGCTGCGTTCCACCAGTGCCCGGAAGCACGCCTAGATTCACTTCCGGCAAACCGATCTTCCCCGCATCTTTCCGCGCGATGCGAATGTCCGCCGCCATCGCAATTTCCAATCCGCCGCCGACGCAATGGCCGTTGATCGCAGCAATCACCAGCTTTGGCGTGTGCTCCAGCCGCAGCAGCATTTCGTTAGCATGCAGGCAAAAGTAATACTTAAATGTCGGATCGACGCTCGAGAGCATCTTGATGTTAGCCCCGGCAGAGAAGAACTTGTCGCCGGCGCCAGTCAACAAAATAACGTAGGCATCGTTTTCCATGCGCGCGCGCAGGATTGCCTCATCGAGCTCCCGGTTCATTTCGTAGGTGTAAGTATTGGCCGGCGGATCGCACATCTCGATCACCGCGACGCCGCCGTCCCTCCTGTAGTTGACAAGCTGCTTGGTAGTTTCGCCGGTTGCCGGCTGTGTTGTGGTGGTCGCCATGTTTTTGACTCCTTATGTTTTCCTGATCATGTCCTACATATTCAATTGTCATTCCGAGCGAAGCGTGGAACCTTAGGTTTCGCCGGAACCCGAAATAAGTCCGACCTCATCGTCCATCCCTCCGCGCACGACTTCCGCTCATCACTCCCCGCAGAAAGACGTCACCCATCTCGCGCGCGAGCTGCTCCGCGTCGGCATCAACTCGCGGATTGTGCCACGTGTAAATCCAGTTCATCATGCCGAATAGGCTCAACACCGCGATTCGCGTGGAGAATTGCAATTCCCGATCGCGCTTCAATTCATCCAGCAAGCCCACGCAGATGCGGTAGTATTCACGCTTGATCGTTGCCACGTCCGAAGCGAATCCGTTCTTCAGCGCCTCCGCCTCGTGCGACAACACCTTCATACTCGCTGGATTTGCTAGAAAATATTCAAGGTGATTGAGAATAAAGATACGCACCCGCTGTTCAGGATCGCTAACTCCTTCTAGGCGCGATTTCAACCGCCGCACAATGGTCGTGAATGTGTGCTTCTGGATCAGGAACAGCAGCCGTTCCTTGGATTCGAAATAGTAATAAAGCCCGGCCAGCGACATGCCGCTCGCGCGCGAGAGATCGCGCATCGAAGCGCCTTCATATCCCTTCTTGCAGAAGACGTCAGTGGCATGGATAAGTATCTCTCCCAGCCGCCGGTCAAAACGCGTAGCCTCCAAAGGAGCAGCGCGAGGTGGACGTCTGGACATTCGCGCCGGTGTGGAAGGGCTTGCCATAACTCGCGGGAACGTTCGCTGATTCGAACGTTCGTTCGAAATCAGTATACGGCAAATGCAATGGTGATTCCAAGCGTCGGCTTTGAAAAGATCGCGATTTTCGCTCAGTTCCTTATATCCGCCAGCAACCGCTCCACTTCGCTTTTCATCTCGCCCCTGGGCGGAAGCAGTGGGAGGCGTACAGGACCGCCGAAGTAGCCGTTGAAATCCATGCCATACTTCACGCCCGGGATGCCAAAGTCGCCCACTATTTTCTGGGCCGCCTGAGCAATTCGTTCCTGCTTGAGCCGCGCTAGCTCCGCATCCCCCTCTTTCCACGCAGCGTAAATCTCATAACACGCTGTCGGAGCAACGCAGGCAAAAGCTAGAATCGCGCCGACCGCGCCCACGTCGAGCGACGGTTGCAGTTTCTGCGCCGCGCCCACCAGCACCTGGAATCCAACTTCTTTCTGCCGGGTTTTCAAATTGCCCACGACCGTCACCGCCGCAGAAGACGCCTTCCCCACCGACGGCGAACCCGCCCCCGCCAACGCCCCAACCTGCACCAGTTCCCCCCCGTTGCCGCCGGATCCGGCACTCGCAGCCGCCAGCATGCGCGGCGTCACCGCCTCAAACGTCTCGGTCACCGTGACGCTACGTCGGATGTGCTGCGTGCCTTCCACCATCTTGCGGACTTTCTCTACGTCGCCGCTGGATTCTTTAATTCCAATCAAGTTCGGATGCTCGGCCAGTTCAATCACCAGTTCGGCGGGAATGTCATAGCCGGTCGCCTGAGGAAAGTTGTAAATGATCACCGGCAGCGGCGAACGATCGGCCACAGTCCGGTAAAACGCAAGGATGTTCGCAGCCTGCATCTGTTTCTTGTAGTAATGCGGCGTGCGCACCATGGCTACGTCGTAGCCCAGTTCGGCGGCGTACGCGGTAAGCCGCAGCGTCTCGATGGCGGATTCGCTCCCGGTACCCGCAATCAAAACTTTGTTCGGCGCAGCCGCCTCGCGCACAGATTTCAGCACATCGCGCCGCTCCTGGTCGGAAAGCAGAATTGCCTCTCCGGTCGAGCCAAGCGCAACAATGCCCGCGCAAGGTGTGCGCGAATAGCGTTCCACATTGCTCTCAAGCTTTTTGAAGTACAAGTTCCCGTCCGGATAGAACGGCGTTGTAATCGGAGGAAAGATGCCGTGAAGGAGCATAGGAACCCTCTCGCATCTAGTATTACATGCGAGAGGTGAGCCGCGACATGGGTCTACCGGCTCTTGACGGCGCGCTCCGCGTGCAACTGCTGCAGCGCTCGTATGTTCACTTCGCCCCGCTGCAGCGCCGAGATGCCTTCCGCAGCCGCGCGTGCTGCCGATAGCGTGGTGATGGTAGGAATACGCGCCATAACCGCGGCGCGGCGGATTGCCTTCTCGTCGAACCACGGCTCCAAACCCGTGGGAGTATTCACGATCAGATGAATGCGCTGACCCTTGATCAAGTCCACCACGTTCGGACGGCCCTCTTTCACTTTGTACACGCGCTCCACTTTCATTCCTGCAGATTCGATCACATCGCCCGTGCCTGACGTGGCTACCAGCTTGAAACCCATATGCACAAACTTCCGCGCGAGTTCGGCGACGTAGCGTTTGTCGTGATCGGTCACGCTGATGAACACCGTCCCCTGCGTCGGCAGTTTCTGTCCCGCTGCCAACTGAGCCTTAGCGAAAGCCTCGCCGAAGCTGTCGCCCACGCCCATCACTTCGCCGGTAGATTTCATCTCCGGCCCCAGCACCGTGTCGACACCCGGAAATTTATTCCACGGAAACACCGGCGACTTCACGTAGTAGCAGCTTCCGGTGTCGAGATCAGCACGCCGGTCGATATTCTCTGGCAAGAATTCGCGCAGCTTACGCCCCGTCATCAAGCGCGCCGCAATCTTCGCCATGGGAACGCCGGTGGCCTTCGAAACGTAAGGGACCGTGCGCGAAGCTCGCGGATTCACTTCCAGCACGTAAACTTTCCCCCCTTCCCCGCCATTGCCCGACCCACCGCCATCCCCGCGCGGAATGGCGAACTGAATGTTCATCAGCCCAATCACCTTGAGCGCCCGCGCAAGTTTAAACGTGTAATCGCGCATGCGCTCCATCAAAGGCTGAGGAATATCTACCGCGGGCAGCACGCACGAGGAATCGCCGGAGTGAATGCCCGCCTCCTCGATGTGTTGCATGATGCCACCGATCACAACATCTTCGCCGTCAGAGAGCGCATCAACATCCACTTCGATGGCATCCTCGAGGAAGTGATCGATCAGCACCGGACGATCGTGCGAGTACTCGACCGCCTCTTTCATGTACCGCACAACCGATTCTTCGTCGTAGGCGATCACCATGGCGCGCCCGCCCAGCACGTAGGAAGGCCGCACCACAACCGGATAGCCAACCTGTTTCGCGCCCTCGATGGCTTCATCGAGCGAAGTCGCCATCACGCCCGCGGCCTGCGGAATTTTCAGTTCTTCCAGCAGCTTGTTGAAGTGCTTGCGGTCCTCAGCCAGATCGATCGATTCCGGCGACGTGCCGATAATATTCACGCCCGCTGCCTTAAGCGGCAAAGCCAGGTTCAGCGGCGTCTGCCCGCCAAACTGCACGATTACGCCGCAAGGCGCGCCCTTTGACGTCTCGTGCTGATAAATTGCCCACACGTCTTCAAACGTGAGAGGCTCGAAGTAAAGCCGATCGCTGGTGTCGTAGTCGGTCGAGACGGTTTCAGGGTTGCAGTTGATCATGATCGTCTCGTACCCGTCTTCATGCAGTGCGAACGATGCGTGACAGCAGCAGTAGTCGAACTCAATTCCCTGCCCGATGCGGTTAGGTCCGCTGCCCAGGATGATGATCTTCTTCTTGTCGGTCGGCGCCGCTTCGTCTTCGTCCTCGTAAGTCGAATAAAGATACGGCGTGAAGCTTTCGAACTCTGCCGCGCACGTGTCAACGCGTTTGTACACCGGCAACACGCCGTGCTTCTTGCGCAGATGTCGTACTTTCTCTTGCCCTTCCAGCCGCCACACATTGGCCAGCCGCCCATCGGAGAAGCCCATGCGCTTGGCTTCACGCAACACTTCGGTCGGAATCGACTCCATCGGATGCTTCTCCAGCTCAAGCTGCATGTCGTTAATTTCTTTGAGCTGATACAGGAACCACGGATCCATCGAAGTCATCTTCGCGAGCTGCTTCACCGTGTGCCCCTGCCGCAGCGCGTACTGCACATAAGCCAACCGCTCCGGATGCGGCGTGACGAGGCGTTGTGTCAGAATCTTCGGCTCAATCTTCGCACCGCCCACGCGCTTCCCGGTGTCGAGCGAGCGCACGCCTTTCATCAGCGCTTCTTTGAAAGTGCGTCCAATCGCCATCACTTCGCCCACCGACTTCATCTGCACTCCAAGACTCTCGTCGGCTCCCGGAAACTTCTCAAACTGCCACTTCGGAATTTTCACAACTACGTAGTCGAGCGTCGGCTCAAAACATGCAGGAGTCTTCCGTGTGATGTCGTTAGGAATCTCGTCGAGCGTGTAGCCGACCGCAAGTTTCGCGGCAATTTTCGCGATGGGAAATCCCGTCGCTTTCGACGCCAGCGCCGACGAGCGCGAAACCCGCGGGTTCATCTCAATCACCACCATGCGCCCAGTCTCGGGATTCACTCCAAACTGAATATTCGATCCGCCAGTATCCACGCCGATTTCGCGAATCACTGCAATCGATGCGTCGCGCATGGCCTGGTACTCGCGGTCGGTCAGTGTCTGCGCCGGCGCCACTGTAATCGAATCGCCCGTGTGCACGCCCATGGGGTCGAAGTTCTCGATCGAACAAACGATGATGACGTTGTCCTTGGTGTCGCGCATCACCTCTAGTTCAAATTCTTTCCATCCCAGCACCGACTCTTCAATCAGAGCCTCGTGTACCGGAGACATATCCAAACCGCGCGTGAGCACCTCGACCAACTCTTCGCGATTGAAAGCAATGCCGCCTCCAGTCCCGCCCAGCGTGAACGACGGCCGCACGATCACCGGAAAGCCAATCTTGCCCGCAAATTCCAACCCATCTTTTGTGCTGCTAACCAGCGCCGATTTCGGCACGTCGAGGCCGATCTTCTGCATCGCGTCCTTGAAGAAGAGACGGTCTTCGGCCTTCTTGATGGCCGCCACATTCGCGCCGATCAGGCTCACGTTATATTTTTCCAGAACGCCGCCGTCAGAGAGTTCAATCGCCAGATTGAGCGCGGTCTGCCCGCCTACGGTCGGCAACACGGCGAAACCAGCGCTCGGCGCCAGTTCCCGCTCGATGCGAATGATCTCTGCCAGATATTCGAGAGTCAACGGCTCAATATAAGTGCGGTCGGCGATCTCCGGATCGGTCATGATGGTCGCCGGATTTGAGTTGGCCAGCACCACTTCAAAGCCCTCAGACTTCAGCGCCTTGCAGGCCTGTGTGCCCGAGTAATCAAACTCCGCCGACTGCCCAATAACGATGGGCCCGGAGCCGAGAATCAGGATTTTCGAGATGTCAGTGCGTTTAGGCATTTAGGATGCGCTCTTCCACGGATCTTCATCTCCCTTAATTCTGGCGCTCGTTTCCGGAAACAACCACGCCAGCATGCCACCGAATACGCCGGCCTCCACAACGGTAATAGGCCAGAACCAAATCACGCGCCAGTCCGGATATATCCGTAGGATGGTGACGAACGCAAGACAGTGAATCGTCAGCAGACAGGCGATCACAACCCAGAAACTCCAGTGGCGCCAACGTCGTCTCGATTGGCGCACCGTGATCCAGAAGAGCAGAGCGGTGAAAGCCAAGAATCCGACCCAACCGTCTTTAAACCAAGTGTTAACTTTGTCTGTAACACCTAGCCGAATCGTCAGCGCAAAGAACAACACAAATACCGCGAGCGAAGCGAATGCCAAACCGATATAGAGCAACAGCCGTCGAGCAACCCAACCGAGAGCTCGTTCCTTGGACCCGGTATCCGCTATCGACGATGTCTTCACCCTTTCCACTCCTCCATCATCTTCACAAAATCCTTAAACAGATAATGCGAGTCATGCGGCCCTGGCGCCGCTTCCGGGTGATACTGCACGCTGAACAGCGGCAGGTTTCGATGCCGCAGGCCTTCCAGGGTCGAGTCGTTCAGGTCGATGTGGGTCAGTTCAACTTCGCTAGTCGGCAGCGAATCCGGGTCCACCGCGAAATTGTGGTTGTGCGCCGTGATCTCAATCTTCCCCGTGGACAACTGCTTCACTGGATGGTTCCCACCGTGGTGTCCAAACTTCAGCTTGAAAGTTTTTCCGCCGAGCGCAATGCCGGTAAGCTGATGTCCCAGACAAATGCCAAAGATGGGCATTCTTCCCATCAGACGCCGAATCGAATCCACTGCGTACGTACACGGCTCCGGATCGCCCGGACCATTCGATAGAAAGACTCCATCGGGCTTCAGCGCCAGCACATCCTCCGCCAACGTCTGCGCAGGGACTACCGTCACCCGGCAACCTTCACCGCGTAACTTACGCAAAATATTTTGCTTAATACCAAAATCATAAGCCACTACGTGAAAGCGCTCAGGCTCGTCCTTCACGCCCACTTGAGCCACCGGCTCGTGCGAGCGCTCTCCCACTTCCCACACATAAGGACGCTTTGTGCTCACTTCCTTCGCCAGGTCAGTGCCGTCCATCTTCGGAATCGAGTTGGCTTTCGCCACCAATTTCTCCGCGTCGTTCTCAAGCGTCGAGACCACGCCGCGCATCACCCCATGGTCGCGCAGATGGCGCACCAGCGCCCGCGTGTCAATATCCGAAAGCACGGGCACTTTGAACTGCTCCAAGTATTCCTCCGCCACCTGCTGTGATCGCCAATTCGAGCTCACTTTCGAGAACTCGCGCACGATCAGCCCTTCGATCCACGGACGCGTGGCTTCGTTATCTTCCTGGTTGGTACCGTAGTTGCCGATCTGGGGGTTGGTCAGGACAACGATCTGCCCTGAGTAAGAAGGGTCGGTGAATATTTCCTGGTAGCCGGTGATGGAAGTATTAAAAACGACTTCGCCGTAGCATTCGCCTTTGGCGCCGTAGCCTTTGCCTCGGAAGACTCGCCCGTCTTCCAGCGCAAGGATAGCCTGCATTCTCGCTCCGGGGGAGTGGATTTTAAAGAGTTTATCAGGGATTGCGCCGCTGGCCAAGCACCGAACGCTGCGTCTGTGTGGAAATGTCGGAGATCGAGGCTCATCCTCAATTGGCGAGCATTCGTCTACCGCACTCGTCCCACCTTATCCATCGGCCAATACCCAAACACGGCCTTGCCGTAGATATAGCCCTGATTCACCGGACCGAAATCGCGGCTGTCGTTTGACATTGAACGATGATCACCGAGAACGAAATAGCATTGCGCCGGCACGACCGTCTCCGGGTACGAGCGCGAGTCGGCATAGGCGGGCGGAACGTAGTCCTCATCCAGCGCCTCGCCGTTCACATACACCTGTCCGCTGTCGATGCGGATGCGATCTCCGGCCGCCCCGATCACGCGCTTGATATAGCTCTTCGAAGGATCGCGCGGATAACGAAATACCACAATGTCCCCCCGCGAAATCGGCTCTAGGCGGTACACAAACTTGTTGACGAAGATTCGCTCCTGGTCCTCGAGCGACGGCATCATGCTCGTGCCCTCGACCTTCACCGGCTGGTAAATGAACACAATGATGAAGGCGGAAATGGCCAGCGAAAGAATCAAATCGCGCAGCCACACTCCCAAGCCCGGACGCAAGCGCGCCCCGGACTCTGCCGCTTCGGTTCGCTCAACCATCGACATCTGCTTTTTCTCTGATTCCAGGCTTGGGGTATCGGGCATATGCCTTTCTATTGTATACAGATCGCGTCGACCGGCGGCGAGTTGCATGGACCGAACATCATAGACCTTCGGGAGTCTCCTCTTCGAGAGTCTCCTCCCTACCCTGCTAACTCGCAAGCAGGTTAAACAGGTTAAAATGGTTCGATGCAGGAGATTCCAATGAGACCGACGCGCTCGCTCCGAAGCCGCAATGTTTACCGCGCCCTGACTCTCATTTTCTTATTCGCGGTGACGCTGACCATGTCGGCCCAATGGACGGCGCAGGAGGAAGAAGAAGGAGGCATTCCTGCCTACAACGCCGGTCCTCCGCCCAAAGGCACGAAGCTCCAGGCCATCATGAGCAAAGGCGAACTCTGGGGAGCCGACGCACAGTATCCCTACCAGTCTCATGCCTACGACCTCGCGGCAAAGGTTCCCACCGTCCTGCACCAGCAGCCCTGCTATTGCTATTGCGACCGCATGGGTCACAACAGTCTTCACAGCTGCTTCGAAAGCACCCACGGCGCCCGCTGCGCTACCTGCCTCAAGGAAGTCTATTATTCCTATCAACAGAGCAAGAAAGGCAAGACCGCATCCCAGATTCGCGCCGGCATCATTAAGGGCGATTGGAAGCAGATCGATCTGCAGTCGGCCGCAGCGATCAATTAGTATCGAGTGCCGATAGTACCGGACACCGGGCACCGAGAAAAAGCAACTCGTCCATCAACACCGAGGTTGCTCGGTAGTTGCAACTCGGTACTAGGTACTGCACCCGGAATTGCCCTCTACCCGCCCTTTGAGTGATACTTGAGTGGCTAGCTCATCGAGTTTGAAGGCAAGGAGTCCATTACGACGAGCACAGGAAAAATTCTTCACATGGCTCAGAAGGCTACCTCCAAGAAGTCGTCCATTCCCGAAGATCCGCGCGTCACTCAGGCCCTGCAGAATTACGAAGCGGGCCTCCGCGCCTTGCAGGAACATAAATTCGAGAAGGCAAAACCCTTGTTCCAGAAAGTACTTGCCGGTCCCAGCAAAGAACTCACGGACCGGGCTGCCGTCCATCTCAGCATCTGCAACCAACACCTCGAGCGTTCCACCACCACGCAGTTCAAGAGCGTCGAAGAGCACTACGACTACGCTGTCTCTCTCATGAATGTCGGCGATTACGTCACCGCCCGCGAGCACATCGAGAAGCTGCTCAAACAGGCGCCCAAGACCGATTTCGTCATTTACGGTTTAGCCGCACTCGATTGCCTTACCGGTCACGTGGAAGATTCCCTCAGGCATCTGGACGAGGCTCTTCGCTTGAACCCCGGCCTGCGCTACCAGGCGCGCAACGACTCCGACTTTCACAACCTGGCCGAAGACCCTCGCTTTACCGAGCTGCTGTACCCGGATCCGGCTGCCGACCTTTCCGTGCCACAAGGCTCTTTCCGGGAAGACGAATCTTTTTAGTCGGCTTACGAGATTCTCGGATGGAGCCCAAAATCGCTGATCTATTGTCGTCAGAAAAGATCACGCGCGAGCGTGGCCTCCGCGTCGTCGCCATCGGCGGCGGCACCGGGCTGTCCACCCTGCTCAAGGGATTGAAGCGCTTCGTCCTCACCCCCGCCGAAATAGCCTCGGCGCCCCACGGCTCGCCCATCATTCGAGACCTGTGCGCTGTCGTTACCGTCAGCGACGACGGAGGCTCCAGCGGCCGCCTACGCAAAGAACTCAACATGCTTCCTCCCGGCGATATTCGCAACTGTATCGTCGCCCTCAGCGAGGACGAAGCTCTGCTCTCTCGCCTCTTCCGTCACCGTTTCGATAAAGGTTCGGGCCTCGAAGGTCACAGCTTCGGCAATCTGTTTCTGGCCGCGCTGACCGATATTACTCAGGATTTCTCCGAAGCGGTCCGCCTGTCGTCGGAAATTCTGGTCACGCGTGGCCACATTCATCCCGCCACCACCTCCAACATCGAACTCGAAGCGCTCATGCAGGACGGCACGCGCGTCCGCGGAGAAACTAAAATCACGGCCAGCAAGGTTCGCATTAAGGAACTATTCCTCGTTCCTCCCAACGTGGATCCCCTGCCCCAGACTCTCGAGGCCATAGCCTGCGCCGATATCATCAGCATCGGTCCCGGCTCGCTATTCACCAGTCTCATTCCCAACCTGCTGGTGCATGGCATCTCGGACGCCATCGTCAACTCCCCCGCCACCAAGGTTTACATCTGCAACCTCATGACTCAGGCGAATGAGAGTCTGGACCTTACTGCCGCTGATCACATCCGCGCCCTCAATGCCCACGCCCGCCAACAAATTTTCGACTACGCTCTGATCAATCGCACGCCTGTTTCTGACGAATTGAGAGTCAAGTACGCCCTCGAAGGCGCATGCCAGATCGTCGCCGATCTCGACGAGATCGAAGCTCTGGGTGTGATCCCTGTCTGGGGGGATTACCTCGAAGAGGGCGGCGTTGCGCGCCATAACACCGCGCGTATCGCCAGCGACTTGGTGCAACTTGCTGGATCGGTCACCAGCGCACAGCGCAAAACCCGCTCCACCATACACCCTTAGCGGCCGCGCGCTTCCACCTCTTCTTTTCCTTTCCTATGCCCTTCCCAGTCGCTAGAATGTTCAAGTATGAAAACGAACCGCTCAATGATAAGGGCGACAGTCTGGATGATCGCCGGCCCGCTGTCTGTGTTCGCCCTTCTCGGCGCAGCCTCCGCACAAAGGGACCCAGGCGTGGAACCCACCGCGATCCTGAATTTTCTGGTCATTAAAGAAGACAACGGAAAGCCCGTGCGAAGCGCGGCCGTAATCATGCACCCGGTAAACACGCATGGCAAACAAAGCCGCGGCGGACTCGAACTCAAGACCGACGCCGACGGCAAAACCAGTTTCGATGGCATTCCCTACGGCAAACTGCGCGTACAGGTGCTGGCTTCCGGATTCCAGACCTTTGGCGAAGACTACGACATAGACCGTGCCAAGATGGAGTTCACCGTCAGGTTAAAGCGGCCGCAAGGCCAATACTCGATTTACGAAAGCCACCCTGCCGACAAGAAAGATGATAAGACACCGCCTCCCGATCCAAACGCGAAACCGCAATAAGCTTGCAATCAGGGTTTAGGCTGCCGGCAAGTTCTGGATGTCGAGCCCCGGTGCCGAGTAGAATTTTGCGCATGAACTATCTTCTTAAAACCGAGCCTACCGTTTATTCGTTTGCCGACCTTCAGCGCGAAAACACCACCATCTGGGACGGAGTCACCAACCCGGTCGCGCTCAAGAATCTTCGCGCCATGAAGACCGCAGACCGGCTGGTCATCTATCACACTGGAGACGAGAAAAGCGCTGTCGGAACCGCCACCGTGGTTTCCGTGGAAACCTCGGACCCGAAGAATCCTCAAGTCAAAATTAAAGCCGGCAAGGCGCTGTCACCAGTCACCTTGTCCGAAATTAAAACCCGCAAGCTGTTCGCCGACTCGCCTCTGGTGCGGCAAGGGCGCTTAAGCGTCGTTCCTCTGACCGACGCGCAATATAAAATGCTCGCGGGCGACTGACCCTCCATCCAGCGCGCCCACCAACGCTTTCCTACTGCTCTGGCCCGTTGTTCGGCTTGTCCGGAGGCTTGGGCGCGTTCTTGTCCGCGTAATTCTTGTCCGCCAGCGGTTTATCGGCATAGTCCTTCCGCGGCATATCGTATTTCGATTCCGAAGGCACATCGGAATGGTCAATCGGCTTCATCGCCACCACTTGATAATGCAGCATCTTTCGGTCGCCGTCCGGGACACGCATGTCAAGCTTGTCATCTTTGATCTTGAATTCTCCCTCCTGTCCCACCGGAAGCAGCTTGGGATGCTTATGATCTAGCGGCCGCACGTGATACTCCATGTCATCGGTGCGCAACAGATATTGCGGACACAGTTTTTCGTCGGAATTCACGTGTGTAACGCCTACCGACCCCCAGAGGCTGCCCAGACCTGTCATGCCGTGCTCCTTGGCGCCGCAAGGGACCGCTTCCATCTTCTCGATCATGGCACGGTTGGCATGTTTCTTCTTGTCGCCCGCAAATCCCGGAACGGCAAGAAGCAGCGTGAGCATCGCAATCAGCGGTACATTGCACTTCATACGGCCTCCCTTAAACTGGAACTCTTCGCGATTTCCAAAAGATAACGCGAATAATAAGCGCGAGAGGTGGGCCGCTTATTGCCGCCCTTTTCTCTCGCGGTTCGGCCAGAATTACTTGGGCTTCGATTCAGTGCCCACTCTAACCGTGCTATGTGCGCCGAATTGTTGCGCTGACTGCATAAAGCCCTGAGGGTTCTCGCTCAACTCTTCGTGAACCCCAGGATGCGCATTCAAATAAGCGCTCAGCTCGGAATGGTTTTCAAGATATTCCTGGTTGTTGGCGAGCGAAGGATTCTTGGAAAGCTCGCTGGCGATGTTGCTGTGATTTTCCAGGAACTCGTTAAAGCTGGCAAGTTCCCCGTTCGTAACATCACGATCGCGACGCATACCGGAATCCTCGCGGCGGTCAAAACGATCCTCCTGACGCATGAATGCGTTCGGATGTTCTTTGAACTCCTCGCGCATTTCGGGGTGATCCGCCAGGAATTGCCGCAGCGCCGGATGGTTCTCCATGAACTCCCTGTTGTCTACTAGCGATGGATCCTTGCGCAACTGTTCCCCGATTTCCGGGTGACGGTCGAGGAACTGGTCCATCGTCGCCAGTTCACGGCGAGGCAAGTCGCGGCCCTGGTCTGCGCGCTGATCAAAACGTTCTTCCTCATGCATGAATGCATTCGGATTTTCTCTTAACTGATCCCGAACTCCCGGATGGTCGGCCAGGAATTGCTGCAAAGCTGTGTGGTTCGCAACAAACTTTCTATCGTTCACCAGCGAGGGATCTCGTCTCAACTGTTCGGCAATTTCCGGGTGACTGTCGAGAAACCGATCCATGTTCGCCAGTTCACCGCGTGTCGCGTCGCGGTCCCGACCCTGGTCTTCGCGGCGGTCATAGCGATCTTCCTGGTGCATGAATCCATTGGGATTCTGGCTGATCTCTGCCTGAATTTCCGGATGCTGCTGCAGATACTGCCGCAACTCTGAGTGCCCCTCAATAAATTGCTGGTTGTTTACCAGCGAAGGATCCTTACGCAGTTGTTCGGCGACCTCGGGATGACTGTCGAGAAAACGGTCGAAGTCAGCGAGTTGACGCCGGGTTACGTCGTCGTCCCGATCTTGTGGGGCCATGTTCTGCGGGGCCATATTCGGTGGCGTGTTTTGCGATTGCGCGCTTCTGGGCGCAACGAAAAGAACGGCGGCAAACGTCAGCAAGATGACGCCGCAATGGATCAGTGCATTTTTGCGTTTCATAAAGGTTGTTTACCCTCCTAACGACGAGTGCGGCCCCGGTCCGGGCCACGAGGAAAGAAATGCAAGGTTGGGGCCACGCCCCCCAGAAAGCGGATATCTCCTTTGCGGTAAGAGCATTAGGCGAGGGGAGAAAAAACTTGCAGCCCTGCCACAGGATGCAATTTCGACACAAAGGAGGAAATTCGTCATACGGGCAAAACTGTAGGTGGAAATTTCAGGCAGGCAGCGAAACTGCGCGGCTATTAGTGAACCATTATAAAGGCGATAAAAAGAGATAGAGACAACGATTTGCGCCCTAGAGAGGCGCCTGATAATAGCTCGGCGCTTTCAGCGCCGGGAGGAGTTGCAGACCGAGACGCGCCCCCGTAGGGACGCTTGAACATGCATCGCGAGCCCGCGCCCGGCGCGTCATCAACCAACATATCCAAACTTAGTGCGCTTTCGCATCACGCCGGATCAGCGCGTGATCGACAAAAAAGCCCAATCCAATCGCCAACGGAATCACGCCAAACGTAGCCGCAATCATCGCGTCCGGCTCTGCGCGTCCGATCAAAACAAAAGTGACGATATACCCAAGCGCCCCTGCTACCAGTAAAATTCCCGACCGCCGCGAGCGCGCCGCCTCTGACAGTTCCGGTTGCATCGGTACATCCACGCCTCGGGCAAGGGCTGCCAATCGCTCTTCACTTCGCAGCTTGCGCACTCGATAAAACGTGTACATGGCTGCCATCGGAATTCCAAAGATCATCACTACCGCCGCCAGCCCGACAAAGTTGCCGTCCATAGTCCCTCCTGATGTGCCGATCGCTTGAACGCCTCTTCATTCCTATTTACGAACGCCGGAACAAAAAGTTCCCTACTTCGGTTGTGTGAGGGCCTCCGCCCTTACAAAACTTTGCAAAACTCCGGCTGTTCATTAGCAACCCATCGGCTGCCCAATGATTCTTATGCGAATATCCGACTCAGTTCAGTAATGGCTCCGAAACAGCAAATATGAAGCCGCATTCTCCCTTCCCGCAGGCATGCATATCGGCCATAAGCCTCTCCGCGTTACTGCTCATAGCTCCTTTGTGTGCGCAGGAATCGCAGGAAAAGATTGATGTCGATAATGTCACCCGCACGTTTGTGGTGCATCTGCCCAAGGGCTACGACCAGCAGCAGAATTATCCGGTCGTCGTTCTGCTTCACGGCCGCAATCAGGACGCCGACGACATGGCGCGGCTCACCCACTTTAACCAGCTCGCCGACAAAGACAGCATTATCGCGGTCTATCCCAATGGCACGCGCGGGCAATGGAATATCGGAGTGCGGCCCGAGCAAGCGTCGGAAGGACCGCCGCGCCGCGGCTACGGTCGTCACGGAGGATACGGAGGAGGCGGCTATCCCGGCGGCGGTGGCGGATACCCGGGCGGCGGCGGAGGCTATCCCGGCGGTGGCGGAGGAGGTTATCCGGGCGGCGGGCAGAGCGGGGGCCAATCCACTGAAGAAAAGAGTAAACCCGAGCCTGCGGATGACGTCGCCTTTCTCGACCAAATGCTGGATCAGCTAGCCCTCAAGTATTCGGTCGACACTCGCCGCATCTACGCGGCCGGGTTGGGCGATGGCGGCTTCATGGCACAGCGCGTTGGCTGCAACATGGCCGATCGCGTTGCCGCGATTGCTTCGGTGAGTGCATCCATGCCGAAAACCATGATCTGCCTGCCTTCGCGCCCCGTGCCGGCAGTGTTCATGCATGGCACGGATGATCCCATTGATCCTTACGGCGGCGGCAGCTACAAGCCGGGTCGCTTCCACGTGCTCTCTGCCGAAGATAGCGCCAAAACATGGGCCAAGTTCGACCGCTGCGAAGAAAAACCAACTGAAGCCAAACTCCCTTCTCTAGAGAAAGGCGGCAAGGAAACCAAGATTTTCACCTTCAACGGATGTCACGAAAACGCTCAAGTTGTACTTTATGCTGTTAAAGGCGCCGGCAACACGTGGCCCGGCGGCGAGCAATACGTGTCCGAAAAAGAGGTCGGTAAGACCAGCAATGCTCTCAACGCCAACGAGACGATTTGGAGCTTCCTGGTTACTCGCAAAATCGCTGGCGAAAGCGGAACCGGAAAATAGCGCATCCTCTACACCAGATGCGATTGCGCATCTGGATAAAACTTCGCAATCATGCGCCCGGTCATCAATCCGCCTTCATATTCCGGAATGATCACCTCATCCGCGCCCGAGTTGCGCATCGCCTGCGCATAACGCGACTGCCCCGCCCGAGTGATAATCCGCGCCTTCGGATTCAGCGCCTTCGCCGTCACCGTTATATAAAGATTGTCGGCGTCATTATCGATCACAATGCAGACGCCGCGCGCGCGCTCAATTCCCGCCGACTGCAGCACGTCATGCCGCTTGGCATCGCCCTGAATGCTGAGCACTTTTTCCTTTAACAGTTCGCGGCAAAGTCCTTCGTTGGTTTCAATCAACACAAAAGGAATCTTAAGCCGGTTCAGCTGGTCCACTACCGTCCGCCCCACCTGCCCGTAGCCGCAGATGATGAAGTGATCGCGTAACTTTTCGATGCTCACATCGTTCACCATGGTTCTCCAGGCCTCCATTCCCTGCCGTTTGAAGATCGTGACCGCCACCCGCTCGGCCACCCAGATCTGAAACGCAAACACCCCCGCGTACACAAAGATCGAGAACAGCTTGGTCGCATTGCGGACTCGCTTCGCATCGATCGCATGCGGCTGGATCATCCAGAACAGCGCGTCCTGCCAGCTCAGACCCTCCAGCCGCCGGTACACCAGTACACACATAACGCTGAATCCGGCAAACACTACCAGCGGCAGCCAGAGCCGGCGCAAGAACAGCAGCAGGATTCGAAACATGAGGCAGAGATACTACCGCAAGTCTACCCGCAGAACAACGGGAATGCAGGTCTCAAAAACTAATCCCTGGAATCGTTTTCTTGATTCTTCGGAAATAAGTGACCGTGTGGCGCGATCATTTTGGCCGACCAAATGCGTGCGGAGGTGCTCCGGTGTGGGTTCTTTTGGGCCGTATTTAATGACGCAAATGCAAAATAGAGCGCGCATGGATTCGCCATACGCGCTCCCGCCACCTCAGCTCACTGGAATAGATTCAAAGTGTTGCTTGCATCATCCACGAAGTAGAGACCCCCGTCCGGCGCCTCTACTAGTCCGAACAAGGCGCCCGCTCCCGGAGGGTTGCCGCTGCTATCCAACAGTGTCTTGGACACCTGATCCCCATTAGGTGTCGTTTCCACCAGGAACCCATCGTTCCCATTGACGGTCAGAATGTTGCCATCCCCAGAAACCGTAAGGCCCAGCGGATCGTTAAGGCTGCCGCCCTTAGTGACCGTTGTGCCCGTTCCGGCGGAAGTCGTTCGGAGTACGGGATCCTGAATGGCAGCGATCCGATTGTGCAAACTATCGGCCACATAGAGGATGCTTGCGCTGTGGTTGAGGCCCACTCCGGTCGGCCCGATCACTACGGCCGCAGGATCGGTTCTCTCGGCGAAGCTGGACCCTACCACCGTTATCGACTCCAGGGTCGGAATAGTCCCGTTCAGGCCCGTGAGCTTCAACCGTGTCACGGTTCCTCCGAGCACGATGTTCCCTCCGCCTGCAACGGTCCCGTTCAACACGTTGGTGACGAACAAGTCCGCATTGCTTTGTGAATCTAGCGCCGTCATGTCCCACGGACCATTAATCAGCGAACCATAATACGTTTCTACGACGTTGCCGCTACTGTTCAACACCAGCAGACAACCTGCCTGCGCCGTCGCAAAGGTTCCGTCGGTCGTCGGCAAGCTACCTACGATTACCCACCCGCTGCTCAGCACAGACAACGCGGTGGTCAAGCCGACCCCTCCCGGACAGGGGCCAGGCAATTTACTTGCATCGATTTGTGCAAACAAACTCACCACGCCTTCCGGCGAAATCTGCACGATGGTTGTTCCTGTTCCTTGAAGGTTTTTGCTGTTGTTGAAATTGCTGACCAGAAAGTTCCCCTCCACCAGTGACCCGGAACTCTTCGCTACGCGTACCAAACCGTACGGGTTCAGATCCCCATTGGCCGGAACTGTCGATGCAACCACACTGATGTCGCTAGCCGACGGCGCCTGCCTTGTTTGAGCGGATAGGCACATTCCAAATCCTGCGATCAGCACTGCGACAGTGCTACAAGACTTTAGTTTTCTAACTGTTTTCATTGAGATTCTCCTGAGAGTGAGCGGTTCGGATGAAGCCCCGGAACGGCCCGAACCTGACCGCTCTTGCGAAGCTAGTGTGGAATCACCGAAATGCTCAGTTGTCAGGGAATTGTCAAATCCGTGTCACTTCTGGTTGTGACATTTGCGCTTCAACCAATCAACTGCCTAAGCTCCCGCCGCAGAATTTTCCCCGAGGCCGTCTTAGGAACGACCTCCACGAAATGCACTTCCCTCGGCTGCTTGTAGCGCGTTAACCGCTCTGCGACAAACGCGCTCAACTCCTCTTCCATCTTTTTGCCTGTCGCAAACCCGTCGCGCAGCGCCACGAACGCCACCGGAATCTCGCCCGCCGCCGCATCCGGACGCCCCACCACCCCGCACTCTCGCACCGCCGGATGCTCCAGCAACACCGCTTCCACCTCGGCCGGCGCCACCGGAAATCCTTTGTATTTGATCATCTCTTTGCGGCGATCCACGACCCGATAGAATCCCTCGGCATCTCGGGTTACAACGTCGCCCGACCAATACCATCCGTCGCGCAGCACCGCAGCAGTCGCGTCCGGTTCTTTCCAGTAGCCTTGCATAAACTGCGGCCCGCGCATCACCAACTCTCCCGGCTCGCCCGTAGCAACCTCTGCCGCGCTCTCCGCCGAAGCCGCCAACTCCGGCGCAATCACGCGGCACTCCGTCTCGGCCACCGGATGCCCAATCGAATCCGGCCGGTAGAGTTCCGGCTCCAGATAACCTACATGCGTCACCGGCGAAGCTTCCGTCATCCCATATCCCTGACGCACCAGAATGCCCGTCAGCGCGGTGAATCGTCGCGGCAACTCGGGCGCCAGCGGAGCCGCCCCAGACTTCACCCACTGCACCGTGTGATCCTTCGGAAACTGACCAGCCTCCGCCGCCAGGCACAGCGCGTTCATCGCCGGAGGAACCAGCGGCATCATGGTGATTTTTTCCTGTGGAAGCAGAGCGCCTAATTGCTCCACGTTGAACCGCGGCATCAACACCAGCGTCGCCCCCGTCATCAGCGCAGGGTTCAACATCACATTCAAACCGTAGATGTGGTACAGCGGCAGGAAGCAAAGAATATTGTCGGCCACGCCGAGCGTCACCGCGCCCGGCCCCAGCAACTGATAAACATTCGCCACCAGATTGTGATGCGAAAGCATCACGCCCTTGGGCAATCCCGTGGTGCCGCTGGAATAAGGCAGCGCCGCCAAAGTTTTCAGGGACGACACACCAGGCAGTGGCAGCACCGCGCTTACCGGCCTCAACAAATCAGAGAACGCCTCGGCGCCGCTTCCCTGCTCGCGCGTGCAAAACACCCGGCGCAGATTCGGCAGCCCCGCCAGATTGATCCCGTCAATATTCGGCCCATCGGTAATCAGAAAAGCGGCACCGGAATTTCCCAACTGATGCCGCACCTCCCGCGCGCGATAAGTCGGATTCAACAGCGTCGGAATCGCACCAGCCAAAGTAGCCGCATGATAAGCCGCGCAGAACTCCCACGAATTGCACAGAAAAATCGCGATCACCTCTCCCGGCTTCACTCCGGCCGCAACCAGCCCGCGCGCCAGCGCCTCGACGGTCGCACCGTATTCGGCATAACTGAGCCGCCGTCCGCACGAGGCATCGACCAACGCAGTCTTCTCCCCATGCCGTCGGCAAGACGCCAGCACCGCGTCATGCACAAACACATTGTCAGGATCGGCGTGGAGCCGAGTTCGCAGCATCGCGGGATGATTGTAGCGGATAGAGCATGGACTCGGCTCCGCCCGAAGCCTAATGTGGCTCGTGTGTTACTAGCCTGCGCTCGCTTGCAAGAAGGCTTTGCCCTTGGCCATAAGTGTTCCCACAAAGCGGCCAACCGCTTCCAACTTCCTCAAATCCTCCGCCGTGAAATCCGGCCCAGCAGCCGCTGGCCGCGGAGCCTTGCGCGAGACTTGAATCACCCCCAACACTTCCTCATTCCCCGCAAGCACGGGAGCGGACATCATCTTCTGAATCACTTGATCATCCAGTCCCGTGTCGCCCAGCTTGACCAGTTCGAAAATACTAAAGTGCTTCACTTCCGCGAAGCCGTTGAACATCTCCGCCCGCTTACTCCGCGCCGTGCAAGCCGCGACCGCGGAACTGGAAAGCGGAATTGCCCCCGCCGTCTTCAACTCAGCCGGATACAAAAAGTTCAGCAGGCTCCCACTCAGCTCCAACAGCGCAACTTCCGTCGCGCTCACGCGGAAAATCTTGGCCACGCAGACGCAAATCGACTCCGGAGTTCCCGCCTCCGCGTCCAAGCCCGCAAGCTGTTGGATTTCCCACATTTTAGGAGGATGCCCCAGGCAGGACTCACGGGCAAGGTAACCAACGTGCCTCGGCCTACCTCTTCCGTTTCAGTAACTTGGAGGGGTTGCGGGAAGGTCGGAATGAATAGTTGGGTTTGAGGAATACGTTGTCTATCCCACGAGCTTCCTCAAAAACTCCCGCTCATCCATCCGATACTTAAACGCCTTGCGCCCGTCAATGAACACCACGGGCACTTCATCATTGAACTGCCGCCGCAATTCGCTGTCGCTATCCACGTCGATTTCCCGCCACGTGAACCCGCCGCGGCGCGAGAGCTTCGTCATGCTCTCCTTCACCACTTCGCACAAGTGACACCCTTTGCGCGAGTAAACCACGACCTGGCGCGGCTCCGGCACGGCTGGATTGTAGCCTTGTTCGCAGTCCCGATTCCACTGAGAAATTGTGAAAAAACGCTAAGAATTGTCGAGGATTCCCACCTTTTGTCTACCTCCGTGTCCGGAGCCTGCCCTGAGCGGAGTCGAAGGGTGGTTAATGGGCTTGCTTCTCCCCATTCGCGGTAGAATTCCGCATGCACGACTTCCGCATGCGCCAAGACCCCGCCAAACCGCTTCTCGGCAAAACCTGCCTAATCACCGGCGCTGCCCGCCGTCTGGGACGCGCTTCCGCCCTAGCCCTCGCCCAAGCCGGCGCCGACGTCGCCATCACCTTCCGCAATTCCGCTCGCGAAGCCCAGCAAACGGTCGTCGATCTCTCCAGCTTCGGCGTGCGCGCCTTCGCTCTGCGCTGCGACATCACCGTCGAAGCCAGCGTCAAGTCCATGATGAAAGAAGCCGGCCGCGAGCTCGGCCGCATCGACATCCTCGTTAACAACGCCGGCAACTACGAGACCGCCGACTTCGAACGCCTCACACTACGCCAGTGGGACGCCATCTTCGCCTCCAACACCCGCGGCCCATTCCTGGTCTCGCGCGAAGCTTTGAAGTGGATGCGCCGAAGACGCACCGGATCGAAACCCTCAGAAAAACCCGAAGCCAAAATCGAAGCTAAGATCATTCACATGGGCTCGCTCGGAGGCCTGCGCCCCTGGCCCACGCACGCCCACTACTGTTCCTCGAAAGCCGCGTTGCACATGCTCACGAAGGTGATGGCCAAAGCTCTCGCCCCAGAGATCGCCGTAAACGCGGTCGCGCCCGGCATGATCGATCTAGGCGAAAAGGCAGCCGCAGCATTCATGAAGCGCATGGCGAAACAGACTCCCATGCGGCGCAACGGCCGCGCCGATGAGATCGCCGCAGCCGTCTTGTTCTTCGCCACAGCCCCCCAATTCATCACCGGCCAAATTCTCGCGGTCGATGGCGGCCTGGGTCTCTAAAAAGCTGCCGAAAACTCCGCCCGAGCGAGTTCGGGAAGGGCACAACTTCAGTCGTGCCGTTAGATCGCTGAGAAAAGTCCGCGCTTTAGCGCCTGAGGTGAGCTTCTTCACCCCACGATACTTTTCGCGACGCTCGGTTACCTCTCCGCCGAAGTCGGGTCGATCGTCCGCTTCACTTCCGATACCCGGTTCGCCGGAAACCCGCCCTGCTTCGCATGTTCACGCACCATCGCCTCATTGGGCGCAATATAAATACAATAGATTTTGTCCTGCGTCACAAAGCTTTCGACCCACTGAATCTGCGGCCCCAGGTTCTTCAGAACACCGCAAGACTTTTGCGAAATCCCCGCAATTTGTTCCTGCGTCAAACTTCCCGCATCCGGGATTTCGCGCTCAATCACATATTTCGGCATTGATTCCTCCGTTTGATTGCCATGTAACTCCGGCCTGTCCGTGATGCCCGAAGATTTTATTCTGTGCCGCGTAAAATTACTATCCCGCGCGCGGGAACCTGTCATCCCCCTTCATGTACCGTCCCGACTCACGATATAGTGAGGCAAATGAAGAAATCCGCAAACGCAGCGCCTTCGAAAACTTCAGCCCCCCGCTTGGCCGTCGCCATCATGGCCGCCGGCAAAGGCACACGCCTAAAATCGCAGCTTCCTAAAGTTCTGCATGAAGTTGGCGGTAAGCCTCTGCTGGCTCACGTTATCGCCGCCGCCACCCGCGTCGTTCCGCCCACGGACGTCTTCGCCATCATCGGTCACGAAGCCGACCGCGTCCGCTCTGCCGTCGCCCACACCGGCGTCAATTTCGTGCTGCAATCCGAACAGCGCGGCACCGGCCACGCCCTCATGGTCGCCCGCGAAGCGCTTTCCGCCTACGACCACGTCATCGTCCTCTCCGGAGACGCCCCGCAAATCACCGCCCAGACCATAGCCCAACTGCTCAACTTCCATCTCGACCAGCAAGCCGCCATGACCCTGCTCAGCGCCGATCTCGACCACCCCACCGGCTACGGCCGCGTCATCCGAAAGAACGCCCGCAGTGCCGAAGTCCAGGCCATCGTCGAAGAAAAATCCGCCACTCCCGCGCAAAAAAAGATTCGCGAGATCAATGCCGGCTTCTACGTCTTCTCCGTGCCTCAGTTGTTCTCTAACATCGAAAAGCTCTCCACCGCTAATCCCCACACCGAGTACTACCTCACCGACATGGCTGCGGTACTCGGCAAGGCGAAGCAGCGCGTCGCAGCCTGGAAGACGGAAAACTCCGCGGAAGTTCTCGGCGCCAACACCCGCGTCGAACTCTCTCTCATCGACTATCAAATGCGCATGCGCAAGAATCACGAACTGATGGCCGCAGGCGTGACCATCTTCTATCCCGCGACCTGCGTGATCGATAACGACGTCGAGATCGCTCCCGACACAGTGATCGAACCCTTCGTCCAGATTTTTGGCCGCTCGCGCATCGGCGCTAACTGTCGCATCCGCTCCTACTCTGTGATTCGCGACTCAGAAATCGGCGAGGGAGTGTTAATTCGCCCCGGCTGCATTCTCGAAGAAGCTCGCATCGGCCCCAGCGCCATCCTCGGCCCCTACTCTCATCTGCGGCCCGGCAGTGACATCGGAGAAGGCGCGCACGTGGGCAATTTCGTCGAGACAAAAAAGATCAAGCTAGGCAAGGGATCGAAGGCCAACCATCTTACTTATCTCGGCGACGCCGAGATCGGCGCCGGCGTCAACATCGGCGCCGGAACCATCACCTGCAACTACGATGGCGTTCACAAGCACAGCACTATCATCGAAGACGGAGTCTTCATCGGCAGCGACAGCACTCTGGTCGCGCCCAGTTCGCATAGGCAAAGGCGCCTACGTAGCCGCCGCCTCCTGCATTACCGCGGATGTACCCGAAGACGCCCTGGCCTTGGGCCGCGCACATCAGACCGTGAAAGAAGGCTGGGCCCGCGAAAAGCGAGCGAATCGCAATCGAAAATAGACGCGTAGATAGAATCTCCATCTCCAAAAGCAAAAGGCACTGAGACTCTCTCCGTGTCTCAGTGCCTTAACTAAACTGCTCTTCTCCTATTTCGAAACGGCCGCAAACAGCTCCGAGTGCATCAGCGACTGGAACTGCTGATCGCTCGATTTGAAATGGAATTGCACATTCGACCCATCGGAATCCACGGTGGTGTTATCCATCGCAGCTTTTTCCACGGGGCTGGCATTCATCTTCTTGTAAAGCAGGCCCGCCTTCGCCACCGACGAAAGCGTGGCCGCGCTGACGCTGTCAGAAGAAACCACGGTCAAATCAAAATTAACCCCGCTGGTGAAGTTCAGGGTGTATCGCGACCCAAGCAACCGCTTCTTGATCGTGTCATAGTCGGCAATCTTCGAAGCATCCCCCAGAGCCGACCGCATCACATTCTGCGTTCCCTGCTGATCCAGAATGCTCCACACCGGCGCCGAATCCACGCTCGACATCATATCCGACATGGTCGCGTTCGTATCCACGTTCAATACCTCCCCGTCCCGCGTATCCAGCGCGAACTTCACTGCCGAACTCTCCCCAAACAACAGCGTGCTGTCGTCCAGAAAAATCATCACCATGCCGCCGTCCATGGAATAAATATTCGAATTGTGATATTTCGTGGGCTTCATCTTCTGCAGCGCCATTTTCTTCAGTACGGTCTTCATGGCAAATGACCCCGCCGCCACGCCCACCGCCTTCACCGACCCCTTCGGCGTGCGGAACGAAGCGAACGACAGCGTATCCACGTCTTTGTCAGGATCGATCCCAATCCCCTTTAGCGCCGCCTCAAACTCTTTCAAATTGTCAGGCAGCACTTGCTGTTTCAGTTGCATCGCAGTAGGTGAGTCTTTCATTGCCCGATAATCCACAGAAATCAACTGCTGCAGATCCGCGGGCATCACCGCCCGCGCCGACGAATTCAGCGGCATCGCATTCGCGTTCACGCAAAACAAAGCCAACATCACCGAGGTGAGCAAAGAGCCCGGACAAACCTTAACGATTTTCATAACGGTTTCAATCCTCATGATTCTTATCCTGAACAATGAACGGAAAACCACCGGCTTCTTGCAGATTAGATGCCGATTCCGATGTTCCAGTTAACTGCGGTGATCTTAATTCTATGCCTGAGGGCGTCGCTCGTGCCAAATCCGAAAGTACTAGCCCTGTAACCAATTTGGCACAGGCCGTCTCCATGACAACGCAAATTTTTCGCTTTGCGGCAGCAGCGATTGGTGTAAGATGACTTCAAGACTCCGTACGCTACCGCACCTAGGCGCCTTGCCTTCCTGGCGCCCGAGAAATCAGGGGAATATTGAAAATCCTACTCTACAACCCCGACAACGGGGTTACGCGCAATTTCATGCCCCATCTCTGGATGTTCCTCCTGCAATCTCTAACTCCTCCCGGCCACGAAGTCGTACTGATCGACGGCAACGCCCAACCCATGGACGAAGCCGGCATCTCCCGTTACGTGATCGAACAAAAAATTGATTTGGTCGGCATCGGCGCCATGACCCGCATGATCGCCAAAGCCTATCGCATGGCGGATGCCGTGCGTGCTGTCGGCGTGCGGGTCGTGATGGGCGGACCTCACGTCACTGAAATGGCGGATGAGGCCCTCGGGCGCGACGGCGGTCCTCGCCACGCTGACGCGGTCGCTCTCGGTGAAGCCGATGACACCTGGCCTCGAATTGTGGAAGACGCCGCTCGTGGCGAATTAAAAGACATTTATGCTCCCGTCGACGCCGCCGGCAAAGAGCTCAAACCCTCCCTCAAGCCCTATCCCGTTATTCCCTGGGATACCATCGATCTCCACCAATTCAATCTCGTCCCCGGGTCAGCCAAGCACTGGCTGCAGAAAATCGGTGAGGGCTGGGGAACCTTCCGCATCATTCCCGTCGAATCAGGTCGCGGTTGTCCCTACGGCTGCGAGTTCTGCACCGTCACCGGATTCTTCGGCGACTCCATCCGCTTTCGGACCAATGAAAGCGTGGTCAACGAACTTCTGCTGCTAAAAGCACGGGCCCGTAAAGAACGCGGTCAAATCGCTGTCTTTTTCATCGACGACAATTTCGCCATCAATCTCAAGCGCACCAAGTCTTTACTCCGCGACATCATCGCCGCCGGCGCGCAACTCAATTGGGTCGCGCAGATCAGCGCCAACCTTCTGCGCGATCAGGAACTCGTCGACCTCATCTCCGCCTCGGGCGGCAAATGGATCTTCATCGGCATGGAGTCGATCGATCCCGCGAACTTAAAAGATGTGAACAAAGGCTTCAACAAGCCGGAAGAGTACGCCGCCGTCCTCGAGCGCCTGGCGCAGCGCAACGTTTACGCCATCACTTCATTCATCTTCGGCATGGATAACGACACCGTCGGCGCCGCCGAACGCACCCTCGCGCAAGTTCGCACCTGGCCTCCTGGCTTGCCCATTTTCGGGTTGCTCACTCCCCTGCCCGGAACTCCGCTTCTGAAGCGCCTCGCAGTCGCAGGCCGCCTCACGCGTCCAAAGCATTGGCAGGAATTCATCCCCTTCGCCATGGCCCACACCCCGCTAAAGATGTCCATCGACGAAGCCCATGCCGAAGTGAACTACGGATGGTCCCACGCCTACGGCCCCGATGCCATCGCCCAAGCCGTGGACTCGCTCGATGACCAGCCTCTTGGCTATCGTGTCAACATCTTGATTGCCCGCCTCTGTTTCCGTGGAATCTACTTCCCCATGCTAGGCCGCTTCGCCTGGTGGAAAGTAATCTCCGAGAATCGCCGGACGATCTTTAAACTTGCCAGGCAAGGTGTGGAAGCATGGTGGGAATCTCGGACCAGACCGGAGACGGCAGCAGCAACCAGCGCTGGCGATTAAGGTTTTGAAAGGGCGCGGCTTCAGCCGCGCCGCAGAACGAATGCAAAAAATAACGCGGCGTCAGCCGCTGCGCCCAACCGCCGCCACTCTCTTCTTAACTTCTGCCGCAAATCCCTGATCCTTCAACGACGCCAAATTAGTCTCCACATTCGCCAGCGCCCCGGTAACCGCTGCCCGCGCCAGCGCCTGCGCCGTAGTCAAATCCGACTTCATATTCGGATTCGTAATCGCCAACAAACCCCCCGCAATCCCCGCCACTTCATGCGCCTTCTCCGCCACGCCCAATGGAATGCCGGTGGCCAATTTCAAAGCGGCATCGATCAACGCGTCACCTCCAGCGAGATCAGTCTTCGCCAGCTTGTACGCCTTCATCACCGCGTCGTAAGCCTCCGCATCCGCATCCACCGCCGCCTTTAATTCCTCCCGCACCTTCTCTAATTTTCCGATCGCCGCGCTCAACTGCGCTTCGTATTGCGCGTACGCTTTTTTCTCGCGTGACATCGACGCCACCATAGTCGCCAGCCCCGCTGCCATCGCGCCCGCCGCTGCCGCCGCGCTGCCGCCGCCCGGCGTAGCCGTCGGAGCCGCCAGTTGCTCGATAAAAGGTTCCACTCCCGCGCGCAATCCTCCCACCGCCATCTTCCCGCTCATTACCGCCGCCAGCCGGTTCTCCAAAATGAGGGACGAATCGAAGTTCTCCACCTGCAAAAACCACTCCGCCGCCTGCTCCAGCGCCTTCTTCGGAATCAGTCCCACGATCTCACTCGACACCGGCATCACTCCATACCTCGCCGCCTCGCGCTTCACCATCTCAAACACGCGATGAACCGGCGTCTGCTCAAAATCCGTCAGATTCATCGAAACCTGCGCCAGCCCCCGCACCAGAAATCCCGCGCCCTTCACAAACCGCATCCCGCCGCTTGAAGCACGCACCGCCTTCGCAATCTTCTTCGCGATCTCGACATCCGGCGTGTTCAAAAAGACGTTGTAAGCAATCAGAAACTTTCGCGCGCCCACCACGGTAGCCCCCGCCGTGGGATGCACCCTCGCCTCGCCAAAATCCGGCTTCCGCGCCGCATTCGTCGCAATTTCCGCCCGTATTCCCTCGAACTGTCCGCGCCGGATGTTCTCCAGATTCTGCCGCTCCGGCGTCGCCGCCGCCGCCTCGTATAAATAAACTGGAATCTGAAAGCGCTTCCAAATCTCCGCGCCCACGTGCCGCGCCATAGCCACACAATCCTCAATCGTCACGCCATCAATCGGGATAAACGGCACCACATCGGCCGCGCCCATCCGCGGATGCGCCCCCTTATGCACGCACAGGTCAATCAACTCGGCGGCCTTCCCTACTCCGCGAATCGCCGCCTCCTGAATCGCCTCCCGCCCTCCCACCAGCGTAATTACGCAGCGGTTATGGTCCGCGTCCATCTCGCGGTCCAGCACGTAGACCCCGTCCACCTTCATGGCGCCCACAATGGCATCAACCTTGCCTTTGTCGCACCCCTCCGAAAAATTCGGTACACACTCCACTAGTGTTGACATGGTCAGAAGAATAGCCGGGCCGCAGTTGGCAAAGCAAGGCTGCCTTCCATCGCTAAACTCACGCACGGAACTGCCGATATACAGAAAATCGGGAGAATATCGCATGCCTCGACCAATGCTCCTATTGCTCTTCTTGTGCCTCTGCGCGGGCGGCCTGTACGCCCAAGACTTAGCGGGTATCGAGATCCACGGCTTCGCCACCCAGGGTTTTCTCTACAGCTCCCACAACAACTACTTGTCCATGCAGTCGAGCTCCGGAAGCCTGCAATGGACCGACGGCGCCATCAGCGTCACGGACTCCCTCACCGACAACCTCCGCGTCGGAATTCAGTTGCACATGTACCAGCTAGGAGATCTCGGCGGCCCCAACGTTCAGGTCGACTGGGCATCGGGAGACTACAGAGTCGACGATCGTCTTGGATTTCGCGCCGGCAAGGTCAAGACTCCCCTTGGTCTTTTCAATGATTCCCAGGACGTGGACTCCATCTTCCTCTGGATACTCCTGCCGCAGTCCGCTTATCCGGTCGACAACAAGAGCTTTTACTTGTCGCATCTGGGGGGTGAAGTATACGGCAATCTCACCCTTGGCAGCCACGCGGGAAACCTGCGCTATCGCGCCTACGCTGGAGAGGCCTATCTCGATCTGACGGGCGGATACCTCAAAGAGAGCGCCGACGAAGGGTTGGTGTTCACCTCCGCTCCCGGAGGCAAGGTTTACGGCGGTGATCTGCGCTGGGGAACCCCTTTGAAAGGATTGACCGTTGGCGCCAGCGGCCTGGTTGAAGCCATCGACGGAAGAGCTCCAACCGGCACCGAGCACATCGCTCCCTTCTTTGTCCCCGCAGAGTATGCCCAGTTCGAAAAAGGAAAATTCTACTTTGCCGGGGAATATAGGAGGTTGCCGCTCAACGTCATTCTGACCCTGGGACCGGCAACCATTCCTATCCCTCTCGATGTCCGCGCCTGGTTCGCCATGGGGAGTTATCGCCTCGCAAAAAAATTTCAGCTCGGAGCTTATTACAGCCACTACGTTAATAAAGCGTTGGACACGCATCTGCCCGAAAATTACTCGAAGGACTGGGTGGTCTCGGGACGTTACGACTTCAACTCTTATTTTTATGGAAAAATCGAGGGCCATTTCCTTCATGGAACCGCAATCGGTTACTACACCAGCACCAACCTAAATGGCCTGAAGCCAAACTCGAACATGTTGGCGGCCAAGATCGGCTTCAGCTTCTAACCGTCAGCTTTCAGACCGATCAGGAGATGCGGACCATGACGAAAACTCGCTGGTTGATCCTGCTGATGCCATCATCCGTTGCGCGTCCGCGGCCTGGGCTCAGGATGTCGTACTGGTAGCCAACAAGAACGTGAACATTACGGTGATCAAAGATACCGATCTGCGCGCCATCTTTACCGGCGAGAAAACCAGATTCGCCGACGGTTCCCACGCCGTGCCCGTTACTTTGAAAGGTGGACCGGTGCACGAAGTCTTCTTGAAAAACCACCTCGGCGAAGGTCCTGACGAATTCCGCGCGGGCTGGCGCAAAGCCGTATTTACCGGACAGGGCGCCATGCCCAAAGCTTGCGATTCCGAATCGGCCCTCATCGAATACGTATCCGCCACCCCCGGTGCCATCGGGTACGTAAGCCGGCTTTTCCCGCAAAGCGATGTAAAGTCCATTCTCATAAGCAAGAAGTAATGTCGTCTCCGAAAAATTCGGCACACACTCCACTAGCGTTGACATAGATCAGAAGGATAGACGGCTAACTGAAGCAGAAGCTAAGGATGTCCCTCAGCGCAGGAAAATAAGGACTTGACTCATGTGCCCTCCGTAACTTTCACGCATCAAAATAATTGGGATAAAGTTAAGAAAAGCCTTGAGTCAAAGAACGGAGTAAACTAAGGTGTCTCAGAGAATAAACAGGAAGGGCAGCCAAGTGTCCGCACTCCCAACTCCACGTCCACAGGGACGGCAGAAAGATCCTCGCAAAAAGGCGCTTCGGACGATTGCCCGCCTGCTTGAAGAACAGATGGAAGAGATGGGCCTTTCGGAAGCTGAGAAGAACGCCCGCGTTGACTTGCTGGTAGCAGATGTCAAGAAACTCAAGGCTTCGCGCCGCGCAACTCCCTCCAAGTAGCCATCGCCTTGAGATATCGAGCATCTCTGGTCTGACTGGATTCTTGAAGACCTCAAACTGGCAACATCGGTTCGCATAACCGTTGGCAAAAAACCCTCCATTTGGATAGACAAACCAGAGATCGAGATTAAATGCCTATGCAAGACCTGTAACAACGAGTGGATGAGCGATCTGGAAACGTCCAATAAACCCGCGGTCCGAGCGATGATGAACGATGAACCCTGTTATCTCACCGAAAAGGATCAGCGTTGTATTGCTCTCTGGACAGTAATGAAGGCGATGGTTGTTGACGCCGTGAACCGCGAGCGCAAGAGCTTCTATAGCACGCTCGAAAGAACTCAGTTAAAGACGCCTTCGTCCCTCATTCCTGTTGGAACGCTTGTTTGGCTTGGACGCTTCTCTGTCAAAGCCTTTCATGCCGGGGGAACGGACGTTTGGGGACAAATAGACGAAATCCCGAGGGCTTTCCAAGGTTGCGTAACAACAATTGTTGTCGGCCATCTTGTCTGCCAGATTTTGTCGGCGCGCGTGCTTCAACCCCTTCCCTATCAGGGAATTCGTGTGGGTTGTAAATATGGTGCGTGGGACGTAAACCTCCTTGATATTTGGCCGCTCAGCGGTCCACTTCGGTGGCCTCCTGCGCTTTCGTTCACCCAAAAGGGGCCTGACATTATCGCCGCGCTTGTTAACAGATGGAAGATTGGGGAGAACGTGGGGTGATTGCATCCGCACGACTCCGCATGCTCTGGTGTAAATAATCACCAAGATTTCGTCCTCACTACTTCTTCCAAAACCTCCCCACGCCCACCCTCACCTGCACCGTATTCAGCCCCGGATTGTAATTCCCCAACCCCGCATTCGAAATGTGCAGATACCGCAACTCCACGCTCCAGTTATATTTCTCTCCCAGAATGTGCGTCCCCAACGCCGCGCTGGGAGTGAAGTTCACCTTATTCGTATAAGTTGGAACACTATGATTGCTAAACACCGCCCCGCCGCCTAACTCCAAATAAGGTGACAGCCGCCCGCGCCGTTCGAAATTCCACTTCAGCCCCAACGGGTTGAATCCCAACCCATACGCCGTATTCGCCGGCTGAAAAATCAAATACACCGGAACCACATCCACCGCATACTCAAATCGTCCCCGCAAGATTCCCGGCCAATGCTCGCCAGTGATCACCCATCCGTAACGCAACCCCGCATCAAACGCCTCGGTCTTCTGAGTCCCGCCCGGCACCGAATGCCCACCCCCAGCCCAAACCTGCACCTCGTTCCCGCCCTCCTCCGGCCCAGGGTATTCCTGCCCAAGAAAGACATTTGCCGTCAGGATGACAAAAGAGAAGACCAGAAAATAAGAGGACAGAAAAGCTCCACCCACGCCGTTGGTTCGCGTCATGGTCTACGAGGTTGCCCGACGCGCGCTCTTTTTGCAACCCCTCGCCCCCTCCAGTCCCGCAAAAAATCCAACGCGTTACCTTGGCGTATAATCCCCCGCATCGGGAGACTCAGAATCGGAATTCCAGCTTGGAAAGGAGGCCTTCTATGTCAGCAAAAGTGGCAGACCTTTTGTGGGAGATGCTTGCCAACGCCGGAGTCAAACGCTGCTATGGCATCGTTGGCGACGCTCTTAATCCCGTAATCGACGGGCTTCGCCGCAACGGTAAGATCGAGTTCATCCACGTCCGCCATGAGGAGTACGGCGTGTTCGCCGCCGTCGCCGAAGCCTACCTAACCGGCAATCCCGTTGCGGTGTGTGGAACTGCTGGCCCCGGTGTCGTCCATTTGTTCAACGGGCTAATGGACGCGCGCAAAGAGGGCGCTCCGATCATCGCCATTGCCGGCGACGTGGAGACGAGCTTGATCGACACCGAAGCACTCGAAGAACTCAATCCTTACAAATTCTTCGCAGCCGCATCTCTCTACACCGGGCGGCTTGTCAATCCCGAGCAGGCGCGCGCGATCATCAACACTGCGATTCTGACTGCCGTCCTGGAAAAAGGGCCCACGGTAATTTCGATCCCCGGCGACGTCGCGTCGGCGAATGCCGACCACTCTGCCGACGATCACTATCCCTAACCCTCCCATTCTTCGCCCCTCCGACGCCGACCTGAATCAGCTTGTAAAGATGATCGACGACGCGAAAAAGGTAGCGATCTTCGGAGGCGATGGCTGCAGGGACGCCCACGATGAGGTGGTCCAACTCGCGGCCAGATTGAAAGCGCCTGTCGGCTATTCGTTCCGCGGCAAACAGTGGTTGGAACACGACAATCCCAATGCCGTTGGCATGACTGGCTTGCTCGGTTACGGCGGAGCCTACGGCGCCATTCATGATGCCGATCTCCTGCTGCTGCTCGGCACTGACTTTCCCTTCACAGAGTTTCTCCCCGGCCATCGCGTGAAGAAAGTCCAGATCGACAAGAACCCCAAACACATCGGCCGCCGCACCGCCGTTGATCTTGGGCTCGTCGGCGATATCAAAGCAACCGTCACCGCCTTGCTTGGCAGCGTCGCCGACAAGACCAACGACAGCTTCCTCGACAAGCACGTCGCCGACACCAACTCTTTCCACGATCTTCTGCAGCACTACGTCGACAAAGGACCTGAGATCAAGCCCATACGTCCGGAGTTCCTGGCCGCCACCCTAAGCGATCTCGCTTCCGACGATGCGATGTTCTTCGCCGACACCGGTACGGCATGCATATGGCTGGCAAGGCATATCACCGGCGGCAGAAATCGCAGGCTCTTCGGCTCGTTCAGCTGGGCGTCCATGGCCAATGCCGCGCCCAATGCATTCGGCGCGCAGTTGGCATACCCAGGCCGGCAAACCATCGCCCTGGCCGGCGACGGCGGCTTTACTATGCTCGCGCTCGGCGATCTATTGACCCAGGTGCAACGAAAAACTCCGGTGGTTCAGATCATCCTCAATAACGGATCCCTCGACTTCGTCAATATCGAAAGCAAGAGGCCGGGATAATCCCGTTCGGCGTGGAATTCAAGAATCCAGATTTCGCCAAGGTCGCCGAAGCGATGGGAGCGAAGGGAATCCGCATCGAAGATCCCGGCGACGTTCGCGATGGACTTGCCGAAGCCCTAGCCCACAAAGATGGCCCCGTCGTCGTCGATGCGGTCGTCGATCCTTTCGCCCTGTCGCTACCGTCGCATGTTCCTTTCCACACGGCCAAAGGCTTCACCCTGAGCATGGCCAAACAGGTATGGAGCGGCAAGATGGACGATGTGATCAAGACCATCGAACGCAACGTCAGGCTCGTCTGACCCGCTTCCGCCACTGCGCGTGCAAGGAGCGAGATCGGGAAGGGCACGACTTCAGTCGTGCCGCAAACGGCCAAGAAGAATGCGGGCTTCAGCCCCTGAGGTTCGCTCGTGTGGGACGGACATTCCTGTTTCCCGCCCGCCATTTACGTGGCGGGAGTGAGGTCGAGAGACACCTGCTCGGATTCAGTCTCATCCGGAGTCCCCCGCTCGGCTTCTTGCGGCTCGGGCAAGTCCTCAGCGTGGAAAAGCGGGCTCTGAGTGACACGGTCCAGGTTCGCAGCTAGCTCTGGAACCATTGCGAGACTTCTTTCGATTGTCCATAGGACCTGCAAAAGCTCGTCGGTCATCTCTACCGTCCAATTCGTCGGACGTATCTCGTCCAGTGGGGAAGACGACTTTCCGGTTCTCTCTCGCATTCGATAGCCCAGCCAGGAATGCACCGGATGGAATCCTGAAATCTCGTAGTCGAAGACGGCCCTGCTAACGGGTTTGAAGACCCCATCACCAACCAGCAGCGACTGAGTTGCCTCGTCATACTCAAACTCGTTCGGATATTTGTCTTCGCTTCCGTCGATCCCCTTCACACACTTGGCCCTGCCTGCAGTCATCGCCCCCTTCGTCCCACCTTTCGGAACCATTCCCTCACCAAAGGTATGAACGTTAATCAGTTTTCTGCCTAGCTTTGACGCTCGCTCGAAAGTCCCTTTGTTCTTAGTCAACGGAATACGAGGGCCAGGAATACGCAGCTCTTCAGCGAACAGGTCAGTATAAGACGGACTAGCGAGGATCGAGTAGCAGTAGGCAAATAGGTCCTCGGCGAGCACCCCAGAGTCGTAGACTTCCTGAAGCTTTTCGAGCAACGCATGATTGACATTGGCGTGCTGTGCTTTCTTGTCTCTCCACAAAGGAATAACGTCTTTGGCTCCGCGGTTGCAGAAAAAGTGAAGGTCGGGAACTTCCAGCGAGACCATTGCAGCTGGGCCTCTACCAAGCTCAGCCGTCAACAGACTCGTCAAATAAAGCTGGGAATCGCTCAGCGACCTCCACAAGCTAGGACGGAGGAACTCCACCGCACGATTGTCTGGAAGAATCCACTGTCGGTCTAAGCTTCTGCACCCATAGCGTACTGGCGCCATTGACTGGGCTGTGCTGTCAAGGTTCGCGAGAGGAACGAGCTTCTCCATCGTAAGGATGTCTCGATACGTCCTTCCTATTTTCTTGTCCCTTGTCTCAAATAGAGCAGCGCCTCTTTCCTCGAATGGGAGCCCAACTAACTTTTCCCAACGTTGGGTCAGTAGGTCTGGAAGCTCGCCGACTGGCCATTTCCTCTTCACCTGTACCCCCGATATCTGCCAGGGGAATACATCGGTGAGCAGGGGCCAATCCTTATAGTGGGTCTCTATCACGGGCATGAATACGTCTGTCCATCCAGTTTGACAATCTTGCCAGATAAGAGCATCGAAGCCTTCAATCGCATTCAGCCTCGTGTACTTGTCATCTCGCGAGCCCGTGATTCGGGAGTAGTGAACGGCGGCAGGTGTTTCAGGTTGAGGCTGTCCGTAGCGGACGCCAACGGCGATGACAACTGGCGTCTGAATGTTGAAGACATTCTCCGTCTTCCTCGCCCCAAGGCTGCTTCCTTCGAGGTCAATTAGCCAAAGCTCATCAAAGAGCATCCTCATCATCTTCCGCATTCCCACAAATCCTGGGCCCACCAGATAAGAAGAGGCGGTGATGAAAGAAACAATCCCAGGACTGTCATTCTGCTGAAGAACCTTCCACAATGCCCATCGCCAGAAGTAGACGTAGTCGTTGTACAGGTTCTTTACGTGAACTCCGTTATCTACGCTGCGAGCGGGTTCCAGAAAGTCCTCAAGAATCGGCTTAGACGAGTACTTGCTGTCTCCCTTCCGAACCCATCCTCCTTTACGCTCTATGCCTTTGTCTCCTGGAGCAATCGTCTGTCGGTCGTATGGAGGATTTCCAATGCACACCAACACATTCACTTTTTCTTTGACCACTCTGGCACGTCGATGTTCTTCAGCTAGTGGCTTCTGGAAGAGGGGAACAACACCCTTGGGCTCTGAGTAGGGCGATTCGAGAGTGTCCGTTAGGTAAACATGAATGCCGTCCTTCGGAAGACTTCCACCAGCGCTAACCACTTGCTGAGTGAGACGAAGATGAGCGACGGCATAGGGCCCTACCAGAAGCTCGAAGGCGTTGATGTTTACTGCCATCTGGGAGGCATAGCCTCCCACTGCCCCTGCTCCGTACTTTTTCTCCGCAGCACGGAAGCCCTTTTGCATCGCTGCTAGAGGATATGCACCAGTTCCAGCGGCAGGGTCAAGAAGGACAACCTTCTTGTCAGCAAAACCCAGTTCCTTCTTGAAACGTTGCTGCAAGAGTTCTTCAACAAGTACGCATTGGCACCGAATCACCTGGACAGGTGTGTAGTAAGCTCCCCGGTCCTTCCGCAACTGTGGGTCATATGCAGCGAGAAAGTACTCATAGAAATACAGCCAAACGTCCTCATCCTTCTTCTTGAGCAACCCAACATCAACCTCGGAGATTGTTCGTTCGAGCAGTTCTATTCCGAGATTGATTTCCTTGCGTACTTGTTGGTCAGCGAGTACCCGGAGAGTCTGTGCCAGGAGCTGATGCCCCTCGTCGATCGCATCAGCTGCTGTATTGGGGGTGATTTCCTTCTTTCCGGTCAGCCGCGCCAGCAGCAGAGCATACGTCAGAGTCTGGGCATAAGAGTCTGCAAACTGAGCATCGTCGGCCTCGGGGAAAAGAATGGTCCTCCACTCTTTCGCAAGCTGGCGAAGATTCGAGTTCTTCTTCCCAATGGTCGTTAGCACATCTTCCTTGAGAAGATGGCACAACGGAGCCAGCTCTTCCGCCAACTTTTCCGGGGATGAAGGCACAATCGGGTGCCACAGCAGGAAATCCAACAGCAGCCTTCGCAATTCGTCGGGGGCTTCGTCCCCAATGGCTTTCGGACCCGACTTCGTGACATCGCCCTTAAACTCAACAGCCTTTCCGATTCTCTCTCCGGACCTGTACAGCGCCCACTCGTTTCCGTCTGTGTAGATAAGGTTCGGCAATTGGGCAAACTTCTTCGCTTGCCTGGAGTCTGCCCCCTTGAACAGCTCAGTCTTGGCACCCTTGCCCGGTGCCTTCAACTCGATGTGACCGGTCAGAAGCTTGTCGGCAAGGACGGCCATGTCTGGTCGTCCGAAATCGAGTTGAGCCTCAGTTCGTGAATCGATGTCTCGCCCAACGAGAGATTTGCCACACGCCGCCAGCAGAGTTTTGACCGGCGCTTTCAGCTGGTCTTCGGGCTGTGCCGCTGCTTTGAGTGCAAAGTTCTTCTTTAGTTCGGACGCAAAGGTGTCCAGAACGGAAATGAAGTGGTCCAACGCAGCACTCATGATGACCATTAGTTTACACGCACGTTTCACCATGAAATCGAGGGCGATCTAAAGTGTAAACACACGAAGAGCCGGGTGCCCCATCTTTTGCGTTCTTTGCAAAAGGTGGGATTCCATGAACCCCACCCTCTTGGGATTTTGAGTTTTCCCGCGTCTGGCCTGGCGCCCCATCTTTTGCGTTCTTTGCAAAAGGTGGGATTCCATGAACCTCACCCTCTTGGGATTTTAACTCCTTCCGCGTCTGGCTTAGACACTCACCGCGCAAGCTCGGCCGATCATCGCGTAGCAGACTCGACAACCTAGTCCCCGCGGTTACTTGGTCGCCGTCCAACCAACAACTACCGCGCCAAGGTCGCGCCCGCGGCAGCTCCACGCGTGCGACTCTGCTTCTTCGCCTCCGTCGTCTTGATCTCGGTGCGTAGCCCCAGCAGTTCGGCGTAGAGAACAAGCGTGTCCAAACTGAACTTGGCCATCTTCCCTCGCAGCAAATCGCTTACCCTCGGCTGCGACGTCCCCAGCTTATTCTGTAGCTCTTGCTGGGTGTAGCGTGCCGCGGCCTTAACGATCTTCGTGTTCAGATCGGCCTTCAGCTTCAAGGCCGCCGCCTCTGCCGGTGAGAATCCGAGATCCTCGAACAGCTTCTGTGACATACTCTCGCTCCTGTTATCGGCCGTCAAACCGTGACGTGCCGAAATGATGTGCCGAAACACCGCCCTACTTCTTTCTCTTACTCTGTCTCCTCTGTTCTGCGATTCTCCGCCTTAAAGCGGAGAGGCGCGCTCGAGCGGCGATCACAAAGTTACCAGACGCCGCCCTGTGTATATAACTACTTATATAATATCTGGTGAACACGCGACCGTCAGGCCCCCTTGACAACTTCCCACTCACCTCCCTATAATTAGCACTCGATAGGCGAGACTGCTAACAGGCACTCCCTAACTCAGACTTTTCATAGGTTTACAGCACATCAACCCTAACCTCAACTTTGAAAGGAGTTCCACCCATGGCTAAATTCAGCCCATTGCACGACCGCGTTCTGGTTCGTCGCGTGGAAGAAGCTTCCACCACCCGAGGCGGCATCATCATTCCCGACAGCGCAAAAGACAAGCCGCAGGAAGGCGAAGTCATCTCCACCGGCAAAGGCCGCACTAACGACGAAGGCAAGACGTTTCCTCTCGCCGTTAAAGAAGGTGACCGCGTTCTGTTCGGCAAGTATTCCGGCACCGAAATCAAGATCGACGGCGAAGACTTCATCATCATGAAAGAAGAAGAAATCCTCGGCGTCCTCACCGGAACCTCCAGCTCCGCAAATTCGAGCAAGAAGGAAACCGTAGGCGCACGCCGTTAACTTGGCGCTGTCATCCTGAGCGCGCCGTACGCCTTGTCATCCTGAGCGCGCACTTTGCGCGAAGGATCTCGATCTAATCGGCACCCTCGTTCTCAAGGTTGTTACTGAGAACCAAGAACTGAGAACTAGATTCTCAAGAATTCATTAGGAGAAGAAACAATGGCAAAGCAAATCGTACACGGAGAAGAGTCCCGCCAGGCAATCCTGCGCGGCGTCAACCTTCTCGCCGACGCAGTAAAAGTCACACTCGGCCCCAAGGGCCGCAACGTTGTCATCGAAAAGAAATTCGGTTCGCCCACCATCACCAAGGACGGCGTCACCGTAGCCAAAGAAATCGAACTCAAGGACGGCCTCGAGAACATGGGCGCCCAGATGGTTCGTGAAGTAGCCAGCAAGACCTCTGACGTAGCCGGCGACGGCACCACCACGGCAACAGTCCTGGCCCAAGCGATCTATCGCGAAGGCGTAAAGACGGTAGCCGCCGGCGCCAATCCAATGGCCATGAAGCGCGGCATCGAGAAGGCCGTGTCTCTAGTCTGCGGCGCCTTCGACAAGAAAACCGGCGAACGCGCCAAAGGCGAACTCGACAAGTTCTCCAAGCCCGTCTCCGGCGAAATGATAGCCCAAGTCGGAACGATTAGCGCGAATAACGATGAAACTATTGGGCACATCATTGCTGAGGCTATGAAGAAGGTTGGCAAGGATGGTGTTATCACCGTGGAAGAGTCGAAGACTCTTGAGACGCAGTTGGAAGTGGTTGAGGGGATGCAGTTCGACCGCGGATATCTGTCTCCTTACTTCGTTACTGATCCGGAGCGGATGGAAGTTGCTTTGGAGAACGCTTACATTCTGATCAACGAGAAGAAGATCAGTTCGATGAAGGATCTTCTGCCCTTGCTTGAGCAGATTGCTAAGAGCGGCAAGCCGCTTTTGATCATCGCGGAAGACGTTGAGGGCGAGGCTCTCGCAACGCTCGTCGTCAACAAGCTGCGTGGAACGTTGCAGGTCGCGGCCGTTAAGGCTCCGGGCTTCGGCGATCGCCGCAAGGCTATGCTGCAGGATATCGCGATCCTCACCGGTGGCAAGGCCATCACCGAAGATCTCGGCATCAAGCTGGAGAACGTGCAGATCAGCGATCTCGGCCAGGTGAAGAAGATCACCATCGACAAGGACAACACGACCCTGGTCGAAGGCAAAGGCAAGCACAGCGAGATCGAAGGCCGCGTAAAGGAAATTCGCAGCCAGATCGACAAAACCACCAGCGACTACGACCGCGAGAAGTTGCAGGAGCGGTTGGCGAAACTGGTCGGTGGCGTAGCCGTAATCAAAGTCGGCGCCGCGACCGAAACCGAAATGAAAGAGAAGAAAGCCCGCGTGGAAGACGCCATGCATGCAACCCGCGCAGCCGTGGAAGAAGGCATTGTCCCGGGCGGCGGAGTGGCACTGGCGCGTTGCGGTGCGGCGCTCGACAAGCTGAAGCTCGAGGGTGACGAGCAGATTGGCGTCAACATCGTGCGGAAAGCCCTGCAGGAGCCTCTGCGCCAGATCGTCGAAAACGCCGGCGAAGAAGGTGCGGTCGTCCTCGGCAAGGTGCTCGACTCCAAGGATCCCAACTACGGTTTCAATGCTCTGAACAACGAGTATGAGGACTTGGTCAAGGCAGGCGTGCTCGATCCGACGAAGGTGGTGCGCACCGCACTCACCAACGCTGGCTCAATCGCGTCGTTGATGCTCACCACCGAGGCCCTGGTCGCGGAGATTCCGGAAAAGAAGGACGCTCCGATGCCGGGTGGACACGGTGGCGGTGGTATGGAAGGCATGTACTAAGGACGGCTGCTAGCTTCTAGCTACTAGCTTGAATCAAGGGCCCTGCTCGGGAGAGTGGGGCTTTTTTTCGGACCGATTCGGGAACGGATGTAAGTTTTTTCTTAGAGATTTTTATCTGGTGTGCTGGCGTGCCGATAGAATTTACCTGTGCGAGCGGCGTTTAGGAGGGTATTGCCAGTGGGTACTGGACGCTGATCGCCAATCAGTCGAGTGGCTTTTCAGCCACTAGGGTTCGACTCCCTTACCCTCCTCGGGTCGCTCGACTTGTACCGAAGGTTCTTGACTACGGACTGGATTGGCTTATCATAGAAGTTGATTGGCGATCGGCGTTTAGTATCTGCGAGCCCCGAGCAAATGCTCGGGGCTTGGCTTTTCGGCGAGGAGTGGAATGAGTTTTTCAGCATCGGCGGCGGATGAGCGTGTGGTGGACGACGCGCTGAGCGTAAGTCTGCAGGATGGTCGCGTCATCGCGGTGCCGCTGGTGTGGTATCCGCGGCTGCTGAACGCCACGCCTGCGCAGCGCCAGAATTGGAAGATTGCCGGCGGGGGATATGGGATTCATTGGCCCGATCTGGACGAAGACCTGAGCACGGGAGGATTGCCTTCGGCGCGCCCGCGCCGAAGGCATCGGTTCACGCGAAGTAACAGCGAAGCTGTCAGCTACCAGCTTTCAGCCGTCAGTAAAGTCAAGCGCCCTGCTCGGGAGAGTGGGGCCTTTTTGTGACGATTGCCTACGACCGATCCGCGCTCATTCACTCTTCTTCGACGTCCTGGTCCTCAGACCCCTCCGCCTCGGGCACGTCTATCTCCTCGTCCTTGATCGCAAAGTCCTCGACATCGCGGTCGTCAGAAGCGAGCTCAGCCTCGAGGAATTCCTCTATCGAAACTGAGCGAACTATTTCTGCCTCAAGCGCCCGCTTGCTCTGATCGGACTGCTCCGAGTCCAGCAGTAGTCTGATCCGCAGAAATTCATCCACAAGTCCGTAATGTGCAGATCTTGCGCTCGGAAGTGAAAGAATATCCCTATCTACGAACCATGTAAGGACGTCTGGGCCGACGGCATCAGTCGCTTCTGCACGAGGAATGCGAGTCGGGAAGTGCTTCCCCGAAAGGTCAAGGAGCTCTTGAAGATGGTCCAACTTGTTCTCTACGGAGAGCATATGCAAGGTGGCGTCGTAGGCCTTCGCCCTGTCCTCGTAGCAGACCCGTGAGAGTGAGTTCAGCAAGTCCTTTGAGTCGATGACGCCGTCGGGATCCTGGTCTTCGTGCTCCACAAGATACGATCCCAGGAGCTGCAAAACGTGAGGATGGCCGCCGGAGAGCGCTATCACGCGGGGAATAACATCAGAGGCGATCTGCAGAGGAATGCCTGATCCTTCAGCGTCTTCAATTACAGAGTCGAATTTCGTCTTAAGGAGATCTGCTGCATCTTCTGGGGCCATCGGATCAAGAGAGATTGTTCTATAGACAAATCGCTCTATACCGCGATCTTCGTCAAGCATGCGCTCATAGAACGGGCTGACGCCAGCCAAGAGGAATCGAACGCTCTTTACGCCGGCGTGCTGCGCGTCGGAGGTGACGGATCTCACCAGTTGAGCGATGGGTATTGGGCATTTGTCGGCCTCGTCTATCGCGATAATCAGCAATTGCTGATTTTTCTTGAGCGCTGCCTTCAGCGACTCGCGGCCGAGAACTCGCGCGAGGGCCGCCAAGTGCCTGCCTTCAACGAAGTTCCGCGTGACTTCACCGGATTCGTGCTCGAACAGTGAACCGATCTTGAATGTGATCTTTCGGTGAGCTTCATCAATGTCTACGAGGCTTTCGAGGATGTGGCGCGCGGCTTCGTCGATCGTCTTCACGTCCTTGTGCACGCTTACCGTGACAGCTTGGGCAACCTGCTCTCCTGCGAATCCCTCCAGCTCAAGCACAGCGCGGGCTAGCAAAGAGGACTTTCCAATACCGATCGGCCCATGGATGGCGACCGACCCCATCCTTAAGGCCCCTTTTACAACCCTTAGCTCGTCGGAGCGACCGAAGAAATCGTCGGGGGCGGTGGCTATAAACGAGGGTGTGAACGGGTTTTTCAGCATTCGTTCACCATCACGGATCGAAAGGCGCCTGTTGACCGCTGACCCTAGCTAGAAATTCCTCCACGACTGCGCGGACTTGGCCGTCCTGGGGCTGAAAAAAATCAAAAAGAACCAGGAGCGGGTCCAGCGCTTCCTGGACGGTTTCTGGAAGTTGCGTTCGCAACAACTCCAGCGTCAAGTTCCTTTTCCAGCTAACCTCGTCCTCGTGACACATTCTTCCGGGCATCCAAAGAGCCGGTCTGGCCGAGCCCAGCCTGCGACCACGTAGGCCCCCGTGTCGGAGGCTGACGGTCACTCCAGTCTCCTCGGTTGCGCCTAGGGCCTTGTAAAGCCGATAGCACAAAAGGAATGTTTCGGTCACTCGCATTACACGAGTATCAAACCAAATGGCGTCTTTAGACCGTTCGTCCTCGAACAGGCTGCCCAAGAAGAAAAAGTCACCATTGGTGCGCAACGCCCAGTAGTCGTATGAGGAGTCAGGCCCTCCAATCTCAGCCACGATTCCCTCGGACATGGGCTTGGGCCGGCTTTCGTTATGCAGTACTATGCCGATCGGCCATCCGAAGGCATGAATGGCAGCGCGCTCAGCACTCCGAACAAGCTCCGGCTGCGACTTATAAGGGAGCCCGGCAGATATTCGAAACGAGGCTTCCATGAATCCGACGCGACCCGATTGCTTCAGGCCTGCCAAGGCTTTCTTCCGATGACTGCTTATCCAGTCGCTGTCACTGGGTGCTTCGCCCAAGCTGACCCGTAGAGCGCTCGCCAGAGCCTCACGCTCCCCGGCCGGAAGCGACATGGCCTTCTTCAATAAGGCACCGAGTTCTTCCGCCATGCGCAGATTTTACTACCATTTCCGTGAATCGCCCCATTCCCGTCGTTCCGAAAAGATCGGGGCGATGCGGGCCGCCCCACTTTCGCGATTTTCGAAAGGTGGGAGTCGATGCTGCGGGCGGGTATGAGGGTTGGGCGTGGCCCTCGACCACGTTTCAGTGGCGGCGCCATGCGAAGTCAGAAGCGGCGCTGCGCGCTGCATTGTGGCGATCCCTTCGACTCGGTCAGGGCAGGCTCTTCGAAAACCGCGACGGGTGGCGCTCGCATCATGCCTCAGCGGCTGAAGCCGCGTTCCCTTTTTCGCGGCTGATATGGCACGACTAAAGTCGTGCCCTTCCCGAGCTAATTCTGTCAGCGATTGTGCGGCTTCTGGAAGCCGGATGCGAGGAAAAGAAGAATGTCGGACAGGCGCTCCGTAGAAGGTGAATGGGAGCGTGTTGGATGAACTCGTGCTGGATCGGCAGGCGGGTCTCGAACTTGAGCTGAAGGCGGCGTTGCATCAGAGGATTTTGCAATTGGTGAAGCGGCGTGGGGATAGTGCGCGCGATCTGGTGTCCTTCCCGTGCTGGACCTGCCGCAGCAGAGGGAGGAAACCACCACGGGGGCTGAAGGGTTTGCGTCAGAAGTATTCTTCCGCCCCTTCGGGGCTACTTCTTTTCTCACTTTCTTGTCCCACGGCTTGCGCCGTGGGCTGCATTCTTGCGCCGCTCTGCGGCTGAAGCCGCCGTGATGTTCCGTCCTTTAATCGCAGCGCTGGAAGCGCGGCGCTGCCCAAAATCTAAGAGTCGCCGGAAGATTTCCACAGGTTTATTTTCTTTGATGTTCAGATGACCTTTGCTTCCCGTTTTGGGTGGGGATACTGGATATGGGGGAGTTCTGCGGCGGGTTCTCCCCAGCGTATTTGCAGCGGCTGGAGACAGCAGGTTCCTCACCGGGCTTTCCGCCCGGTTCGGAATGACAAAGCGTTTTTAACTACAAAAACTTTAGAGAGGACAGGGGTGATCGGTGATGGGTGTGTTGATTGGGGATTTGATGGCGGTGGCGGAGGAGCGGGGTGGTGGCGCCAGGAAGAATTCGGGCAAGAGGAGTCGGGCCTTCGGCAAGTTTGCGCGAGAGCGTGGTGGTGATAGGGATCCTTCGGACCGCAAGGAACGCGGCCCTCTGGATGACAAAAATTTAGAAAAACGTAAGGTGCAAGATGCGGCGGCGGCTCGGCCTTCGTTGAGGACTCAGGGGAGGCTTCCGCCGAAGCGGATGGGGGAGCTTTCGGAGCTGGATTTTTTGCGGAAGGCGATGGGGATGGGGATGATTGTGTCGAAGCCGTGGGGGGACAGCTATCGGTACGATTTTGTGTGCGACGCGGGCGGGCGGTTGTGGAGGACGCAGGTGCGGTCGACGGAGCACCGGTTTGGGGCGCGGGGGTATGCGGTGCATGCGTCGGTGTATGTGGGGCGGAAGATTGTTGGGTTGACGGCGAAGGATATTGACGTGCTGATTGGTTACATTGTGTCGCGGGACATTTGGTATGTGGTGCCGGTTCGGGCGTTTGTGCCTCGGAAGAATTTGTGGTTCTATCCCGATGGAAGCAAGAAGGGAGCGATGTTTGAGAAATGGCGGGAGGCTTGGTGGGTAATTCTGGGGAAGAAATAGGGCGAAGGGGGATTACTTTATTTTCAGCGTGGTCCGGAAAAAAATCCGGCTCGGCGTGGGTCATCGCTCACTTTATTTAGCTGGGGAAATCCACAACGCAGTGGGCTAGGTGGTAGGGATGCTTCGACTGCGCTGGGAGGACTTCGTCCTCCCAGCTTCGCTCAGCATGACAACGACGCAAGTTTATTGGCGGCTACTTTATGAATGCCAGCTCACAACTTTGTCCTGAGCTACCGCCGGCCCTTGGACGGGCTGGACCGGAGGATGGTCAGGCTTTGATTCCTTGGGCGGTGACGTGATGGACTTCGCGGCGAGCGGGTCCGCCACTGCGGGCAGTGACACGCGGAGCGCTTCGCCGATGGTCTTCACGTAATGGATGGTCAGGTTCGCGATTTGCTCGGGCGTGAGATCCTCGTCGACATTCATTTTGTTTTCCGCGGGCAGAATCACGGTGGTGACTCCGGCGCGCTTGGCGGCCAGGACTTTTTCTTTAATGCCTCCGACGGGGAGGACGTTGCCGCTGAGCGTGATTTCGCCGGTCATCGCGGTGAGCGGCCGAATGTGGTGGCCGGAGAGCAGCGACACCAGGGTGGTTGCCATGGTGACGCCCGCCGAAGGACCATCTTTGGGAATGGCGCCCGCCGGGACGTGCATGTGAATGTCGTGGTCGGCGAAGAAGTCTTCGGCGATGCCCAGGTGAGCTGCGTTGGAGCGCACCCAGGTCAGAGCGGCTTGCATGGATTCCTGCATGACCTGGCCGATTTGTCCGGTCATGGTGAATCCGCCTTTGCCTTTCATGGCATTGGCTTCGACGAAGAGGACGTCGCCGCCGGAAGGAGTCCAAGCAAGGCCAACAGCCACGCCGGGGCGCTCGGTGCGTTCTTCGATCTCGCCTTCGGTGCGGATCTTGATGCCGCCGAGGAATTCCTGAATGATTTCCTGGGTGACGACCAGCTTTTCGGTTTTGCCTTCGGCCAAGCGCCGCGCCTGCTTGCGGCAGATGGTTCCGATGGTGCGCTCGAGGCTGCGGACGCCGGCTTCGCGCGTGTAATGGCGAATGATGTAACGCAAAGCGTCGTCGGGAAAATCGATTTGTTCGGCGGTGATTCCATTCTCGTCGACCTGACGTGGAACCAGGTAACGTACCGCGATGTGGAGTTTTTCTTCCTCGCTGTAGCCTTGCAGTTCTATGATCTCCATGCGATCGCGCAGGGGCTCGGCGATGGGGTCGAGCATGTTAGCGGTGGTGATGAAGAGAACCTTCGACAAGTCGAAGGTGACGTCGAGATAATTGTCGCGGAAGGTGGAGTTCTGCTCGGGATCGAGCGCTTCGAGAAGAGCGGAGGCGGGATCACCACGGAAGTCGCGGCCGACCTTATCGATTTCGTCGAGCATGAAAACCGGATCTTTGGTTTCGGCGCGGCGAATGCCCTGGATGATTTGTCCGGGCAAGGCGCCGATGTAAGTGCGGCGATGGCCGCGGATTTCGGCTTCGTCGTGCACGCCGCCGAGCGATAACCGGACGAACTTCCGGCCTAGAGCGCGCGCTATGGACTTGCCGAGCGAAGTCTTGCCAACGCCGGGAGGTCCGACGAAGCAGAGGATCAGGCCTGGTACTTGCAGCAATTGCTCCGAAGAATGCCGGCGTATTTGGATGCCAAACCCGACCCGGGTCGTTGCCGCTTATTTTACAGCCAGGTAGCCCACAGAGAAACACCCTGTCGAATGCAAGTGCCGAACGCTGGCGCGGGGCGGAGGGGATAACGAACTGTGCAGTCTTAGGGCACTATGAAGGTCGAGACCGTTAGCTTCTGTCGGCGGATCAGGACGTTAATGCTCCAACGATAAAAAATCATCTGGGCGAGCCAGCCGCGCGGATCCGCTCCCGAGCCTGGTTTTGCAAATCGCAATACGGAAATCGAAATCCCCACCCTGTCTCGCCTAAGAACGGCGAGACAAGGATGGAGCACCCAAAGCCTTTAGATTTCGGGCTGCGCTATGCCTTTCGTGATCGCTTCGTCGAGCAGTTGCTTCATTTGACGCGTGGCCTGCTCGGCCAGTTCACCCTGCTGGCGGCCGAGTTCGCCTTGCTGTTCGCCAAGTTTGCCCTGCTTTTCTCCGAGGGCACCCATCTCTTCTCCCAGCTTGCTTTGCTGATTGCCGGCGTGGGATTGGAGGTCGCCGATCTTGCTTTGAAGTTCTCCAATCTCGGACTGAATGTGGCCGACTTGCTCCACTGTGGCACCGCTGGAACTGAGTTGTTTCAACTCCGCTTTCAGTTTTTCGAGGTCGGCGTTCATGTCGGGGACGTTGACGCGAATCTGTTCCATCTTTGCGCCGAGTTCCTGTTGTTGTTTGCCCAGAGCTTCTTGTTGTCTTCCGAGCGCTTCCTGTTTCTTGCCGAGCTCTTGTTGCGGTTCCCAGAGCTTCTTGGCGTGGTCGACAGTGGCCTGGTCGCGAATGACGTAGGATTTTTCGTCGCGCTGGAACCAGATGAAGTCGCCGGGGATTTGCTTTCTGAGTTTCTCGACATGGTGGGCGTCTTCCGTCGAGCCGGACATGGTGAGGGAATCGGTCTTGCCGGAGACGATGACGAAGCGCTGTTCGTCGTCGTAGCCGTAGTGATAAGAAAAGCCGTGACCGGAGGATGAGCTTACCGACTCTGATTGGCCAATCGCAGCAACCGGAGCTACGGGCGCGATCGCAACTACAGGAGCCCTCGGACCAACGGGCGCCACCGGTGCTACTTCTGCTCTGACGGTTGTATCGACGCCTGGCGCCGGTGCTGGCGGCGCAGGTGGAGTAGTTGGCCCGCTGGAAATCGGTCCGCCGATCTGTCCGTCTGTTACCCGTCCATCGCTCCGGTCGTCACTCCGGAGGCGGGAGCCAGGTTCGGACGGAGGGGTCGTCTGCGGCGAAGCTGGAGCCAACGCCGGCGAGGAAGTGGGAGGTGGCGTTTGGTCCTGCATGAGTTGCGCGACTGGCACGCTGACATGTTGGTCCGGGTGCGCGGAGGCTGCGAGGTAAACGAGTGGGACTGCAAGGGCGACGACCACAACGGGAATCGATTTCTGAAGACGCATAGCTAGAGATCCTTTCCAAGCGAGAATTCTTTCCACGCGATGTTGGGCTTGTCCTGCTTTTGCCATGGAGACGCCTTGCCACCACACTCGTCCCGGGGCGGTGTGCAAGGTCTCGAAGAATCCCACGAGGATTTTGGCGTAGTGTGTGCGGTCCGCGCCGCACGACAAGGCGGCTTCGTCGCTGGCTTCCTCGGCGAGATCGGCGAGGTGGCGGTCAAGCCACCAGGAGAGCGGGCTGAACCAGAAGATCGTGCGGTGAAGCAGGGAAAGACGCTGAGTGAGGGCGTCGCGGCGGGCAACGTGCGAAACTTCGTGCGCTACGACGGCGTCGAGCTTCGAGTCTTCCCACTCGCGCCAGGAGGCGGGCAGCAGAATGGTGGAGCGCAGCGCGCCCATCGTGACCGGCACGGAAATCATTTCGGATTCGGCGGCTAGCGGAATGGAGGCAAGGCTCCAGGCGGACGCGCGCGCGGCGAGGCGCTGAGTCAGGCGGGAATCGTCAATTGGCTGCGAAGCCTGCAGGAGGTGTCGGGTGAATGCGAGGCCTATGAAGAATCGCGCGAGCAAAATCAAAGCGATGGCGAGATAAATCCAGGCTGCGATTGTGCTCCAACGAACTGAAGCCGGAGACGATTCCGAATATGCGGGAGATGATGCATGCGGTGACTTTATTGAACGCGCGTCAATTGTGGGAGATAACGAAGAAGCGAGCGCCTTAGAGACTCGTTTAGGTGTATCTATGAACACTGATCTTTCGTCCCGCTGGGGCTCGTTGGCGTCTACTTCTCTCCCAACGCTTCCGCCGTGGGCTGCGTTCTTTCGCCGGTCCGCGGCTCCCGCCAAGTTGCGCAGCGGAGGAGTTGTTTCCGCAGTGCCGCTGAATACCGCCCGCGCCTTCGTCAATTCGTGCTCAAGAAACGCTGGCGTGGGAATCGGTAGTGTCGGCACCATCTGTTGAAGAAAGGGCATGGCGAGGGCGGTGTAGAGGACTGCGGTCCAGGTGAACAGGCGCAGGGAAGTGTTTTTCACCCGAAAGACCGAGAGCCCGACTCCTACCATCACGCTTAGCGTTAGAGCGCGGGCGGCGGGAATCGCGAGTCGCGCGAGCAAGGTCGAGGAGGCCGGGATGGCGATGGAGGTCATGGCTTTTCCTTTTTCAGCTATCTTTTTTTTCAGCTTTGTCTTTTTCAGCTTTTTCGGCGATCTCTTTTTCAGCAATCTTGCGGGCCAGGCGTTCCAGTTGCTTGCGATTAAGCACGGCGTTGTCCACCATGCCAAGCACGAGTTGCTCGGCGGACCCGCCGCAGAAACGATCGATGATGCCCTTTACCGCGCGTACAGCGACGTTCTGGCGTGCGTCCGACGCCTTGTAAATAAACGTGCGACCTTGAACCTGGTGGGTGAGATAGCCTTTTTCTTCCAGCCGGCGCAGGACAGTGCGGATGGTGGAGTCCTTCATGGGACGAGATGAAGCCAGTGCCTCCCGGCAAGCTTCGGAGGACGACGGACCGTGGGTCCAGATGTAGTCCATGACCAGTTGTTCGACTTCTCCCAGATTCTTTAGACGACGCTTGAGTGTGTTAGTCATTGTAGCGTTACAATATGTAACAGTTGGACAGAAACCTGTCAAGGCGAAAAAACATGGGCCTGCGGAGAAATGCTTTGCCCGAGGCTAAGATTATGATCCCCGCTAGAAGGCAGGCGCGTCTGAAAAGCAGCGAGCGCAATCATCACTGGTTCTCATGCGCGCGTGGGGTCGAGTCTTCCGCCGCGCCGGGAGAGAAGCCTTTGACCGCAGAGGACGCTAAGAAAGGCCGCCGAGAACGCCGAGACGAGCAAAATCAAAAGATTTGGTCAGCGTTCTTTGCGGCTTTTCTCTGCGTGCTCTGCGGTCAAAGGCTTTTCTCCCCGCGCAGCGGAAGACTCGACACAATCGTGGGGATTTTGACTCTCGTCCTCCCAGAAAAGCTTGGGGTGCCCCATGCCCTTCGAGGCGGAATCTCTCTTCATACTTGCCGGTCGCCGTGCGGTCGGAGAGAGTTAGGTTCCGAGTCCAAAATACCAACAACAGGGTGCAATTCATGCAATCCATGGTTTGTCTGCGCTGCAGGCGCGAGATCGAGGCGGGACAGAAGTCGGTAGCGGTGTACATGTTTGCGCAGACCGTAGGAGTGAAGCCGCGGCAGAAATCGGGGGCGCGGAGGATTTGCTTTTGTCCGCAGTGCGCGGTATCGCTGGCCATGGGCCTACCACCCGAGGGAGCGTTGAACATGGCGGCCTGGGAGATGATCCGCGACCTGGTGAGCTCGGAGCCTTCGTTGAATTATGCGGCTTGGGAGGGCTTGCGAAGCGTGGCAGGGCTGCTGGGTTGCGGGGAAGATTCCGTTGCCGATGCGAGAGTTCGGGTCCGCAGGGCGGGGTAAACGAGTTTAGAGGTTGCGGAAAGACTCTTTCGCGAGGTCGACACCAACCTCAGCGGCTAAAGCGGTCAGTGATTTTGCAGCACTTACGGCGCGGCTTGAAGCCGCGCCCTTTCAAAACAAAGGCAAAATCGACTTCTTCCGCAACCACTTTAAGCCATACCTCCGACCCCGGCAATGGCAAGATCTGTTGACTGCGGATTCTTGTTTCGGCGGGACAGCAGGCTTTCTTGCCCAAGAAGAACTGCAAGAATGGGAGTGTGGCGACCTGGGAGATCGGGTGGCTATAGAGATCCTTCGACTGCGGTTGAGGTTCGCCTTTTCGGCGAACCTCAATCCTCGCTCAGGATGACAAAGTCTCTAGTCCTAGTCCGACTCCTACTCCTACTCCTACTCCTACTCCTACTCCGACTCCTAACTTCGGATGTTTTCCTATTCTTCGTGATTGAGCCGCTGGCCATCGGGGCCGACCTGGATTTCTTTTTTCTTACCGTCGCTTTCCACGACCGCTTCGTAGGCCACTAGTTTGTCGTGCTGGGTGAGGGATTCGACTTTGAGAATCCTGTCCGCACCGGCTTTCGCGTGGAGGGCATCTTTCACGGCGGAGGGCAGGGAGTCGATGGGTACTTGCTCTTCGATCTCGACAACAGCGCCTTTGGCATCGATCAGGACGTCTTTGCTGTGGCCGTTGACGGTTAATTCGGCTTCGTAATTAAGCCTGCCGTTTTCTTTTTCCTGGGAGAATCCCCTGATCGTGGCCTCTTTACTCTGGGCCGCAACAGTCTTTTCAACTGCGGGGGGCAGATCTCTCCGCTCGATTTTCTTTTCCTGGGCAGGCGCGAGGGATGTAAAGGAGAGGGCTGCTGCAACAACGGCAAATCTTGCTGTACGCATAGACTCCTCGGAGCAATTTTTGAAAACAATGTTTGAGAACAAGGGCGGCAATTAGGGGGCCGCCACCCTCATTCCGCTAACCACCGGATTCATTACATGCCGCAAGGCTGAAGATTAGATGAAAGACATATAAACGCCGGGAGACTCGATGCCCGTGTGAGAAAAAGTTCGTCTGTAGTCGCTTTGATTGAAGATACGTCCGAGCGCGAATCGGTGTCGCGTATGATATTTCGATGATGTGCGACGTGATGCGGACTCGATCGCGTTAGCCATCATCCCGAAAAACCATGGACAAGAAATTTCGCGTGTTTGCAACCTGTGATATTGGAGAAGCGATTGAATTGCTGCGCAAGCGCGGATACGAGGTTGAAGTCTATCCGAAGCCGGAAGCGCCGCCGAAGAGTTTGATCGTCGAAAAGGTGAAAGCGGGTATCGACGGGCTGATCACGACGCTGCGCGATCCGATTGACGCGGAAGTGTTTGAGGCGGGCAAGGGCCGGTTGAAGGTGGTGGCGCAGATTGCGGTAGGGTTCGACAACATCAACCGCGCGGACGCCAATCGCTACAAGATTCCGTTCACCCATACCGCCGATGTGTTGACGGAGGCAACGGCGGAATTTGCATTTTTTTTACTGGGAACCGTGGCTAGGAAAATGTGGACCGCGGAGCATCTGACGCGCGAGAACCAGTGGGGATACTGGCATCCTTATTTGCCGTTTTTAGGGGACGAAGTTACCGGCAAGACGGTCGCCGTGATTGGGACCGGGCGCATCGGGCTGGCGTTCATCAAGAAATGCGTCGGGTTCGACATGAACGTTTTATGCTATGACCCGGCCTATGAGAACCATGCCTTCGTCAAGACTATTCAGGAGATCAACGATCTGCGGCATGCGCGAGGACTGACGAAAGAGAAGGCGTGGATTAGGTACGTGCCTTTTGAAGAGGCTCTGCGGGGAGCGGACTTTGTCAGCGTGCATGTGCCGCTGCTGCGGGCTGGGGAGAGCGCTACGCCGACGTATCATCTATTCAACGAAAAAAATCTGAGGCTGATGAAACCGACCGCTTTCTTAGTGAATACATCCCGGGGGCCGGTGGTGGATGAGGCGGCGCTAGCGCGGGCGCTGCTGGAGAACTGGATTGCAGGAGCTGCGCTGGATGTTTACGAGAAGGAGCCGCTGCCGGCGGAATCTCCACTCCGCAATCCGGCGATTGCGGACCGGTGCCGGTTGTTGCCGCACTTTGCCAGCGCGGCGCGGATCACGCGGCTTTCGACCGATCCGGAGAAAGGGATGGCGGGGCGATGTGCGCAGGGGCTGATCGACGTGCTGGAAGGCAACTACGGCGGAGATGTCACGAAGATGCCGTATGTGGTTAATAAGGAAGCGTTTGGCAAATAGTTCTCGTCGGCGAGGAATCAAGCCGGATACGGGGTTTAACTAAGAGGCATTAGAACGTTTCAGGGCACCCTCGCGCCCGCTTGCGCGTACAATACGGACTTAGGCTGTCGAGTTGAAGGAACCGAATGAATAAGCGACTTTTGTCAGTTGTGTGTGGTGTGGTTCTTTGCGCTTCGGCCGCGGTGGCACTGGATTCCGATGGCGGGCCGCGGTTGAAGCTGGTGCCGTCGCCAAAAGAGGTGCAACTGCGCGATGGCGGATTTCAAGTGGGGCCGCGAACCAAGATTTTCGTGCAACTCGGGCATCAGTCCGAGGACCGCATTGCCGCGGAAACGCTGGCGGAAGAGGTTGCGGACCAGTCGGGGTTGAGGCTCGACATTCGGGGCATGAAGGCTGCCGGGAAGGCAGAAGGCGGCGCGATTGTGCTGGCTCGGTTGCAGGACGCACGGGTACGGCGGTTTCTGGCGCGGAATGGACTCCAGGCCGATGACTTGGTGGGCGAGGATGGCTATCTGCTATTTTCCGACAAGTCGCATTTGATTGTGGCGGCCAATACGGGCGAGGGATTGTTCTATGGTGTGCAAACGTTGCGCCAGTTGCTGCGACCAGATGGGAAGGGCTTGATTTGTCCGGCGGTCGGGATTCGAGATTGGCCCACGTTGCAGCGACGCATGGTGCAGGATGATGTGAGTCGCGACTCGATTCCCGAAGTAGCCAGGCAGCAGTTTCGCGGGCCTGGAGCGTAGAACAGACATTGCTTTTGGTTCAGGCGTCCCGCCGGGACGCGGTTTCCATCCTTGCCCTCGTACCCGGCGTTTGAAACGCCGGGCTATTTTCGGACGCGCCTCCGGCGCTTGACTGCGGTTCTTCCTACCTATCGCATAGAATCCCACTGATGTTTTCTGAACGGACCAACTGGAAGCTGGTGCAGAACCGGTTTACGCAGGCGCTGGGACAGGTACGTGCTAGCGGGGCGAAAGTTCTCGATCTCACAGTTTCGAACCCTACGCGAGCGGGGCTGCATTACGACGAGCAGGCAATTCTGGGAGCGCTGGCATCGCCGCGGGCGCTGGATTACGATCCGCAGTCGAAAGGGCTGCGCGAGGCACGGGAGGCAGTGGCGGAATATTACCGCGAAGAACATGGGGTTCGCGATCTGAATGCGGAGCAGATCATTCTCACGACGAGTACGAGCGAGGGGTATTCGTTCGTGTTTCGGTTGCTGTGCAATTCCGGTGATGAGTTGCTGGTACCGAAGCCGAGTTATCCGCTGTTCGAGTTTCTGGCGGATTTGCAGGACGTGAAGTTGGCTCCATACGAACTGATTTACGATCACGGATGGCAAATGGATTTTCCCTCGCTGGAGAAAGCGGTGACGGCGCGAACGCGAGGTGTGGTGGTGGTGCATCCGAATAATCCCACTGGATCGTATGTGCAGTGCACGGAAATGGAGATGCTGAATTCGTTTTGCAGCGAGCACGGACTGGCGGTGATTGCGGATGAAGTTTTTCTGGACTATAGCCTCGAAGATACGGTGCATGCCAGCTTTGCCGGGAATCACGATGTGCTGACGTTTACTCTGAGCGGCCTGTCGAAGATCGCGGCGTTGCCGCAAATGAAAATTGCGTGGGTGGTGACGAGCGGACCGGAGAACGAAGCTGCAGATGCGATGGGACGGCTCGAGGTGATTGCCGATACCTATCTTTCGATGAATGCGCCGCTGCAGTGGGCGACGCCGGCGCTGCTGGGGCAGCGGAAAAACATTCGACCGCAATTGCTGGAGCGGGTAAGAACAAATCTAACGGAACTCGATCGGCAGCTGGCGGCGCAGCAGGCCTGTCAGCGACTGAGCGTGGAAGGCGGATGGTATGCAGTGTTGCGCGTTCCGGTGACGCGGTCGGATGAGGACTTGGCGATCGAACTGCTCCGCGAAAAATCGGTGCTGGTGCATCCCGGGCACTTCTATGATTTTCCGCGCGACGGATATTTGGTTCTGAGTTTGATTACGCCGAGTAACGAGTTCGCCGACGGAGTGAGAGCGGTACTCGAAAAGTTGAGTTCGTAGGTCCAATGTCCGCGTGACCTACCCGAATTGGGACGGGAGAACGCGCACTCAATAGAAACGCAAGCGATTTTAGCTTCCAACCCTGAGGGTGACGATATCATCCTAGTTGGCCACTTGGAGGAAAAACTATGCATCGTGGAAACAAATATGTTGCCTCGCTGTTTCTCTCAGCCGCACTGCTGGCGCCCCTGGGCGCGTTTGCTATGGCCGCACCACAGGACGAGCACGAGCGGCATGAAGAAAAAGAACGAGAGCGACGAGTTTACGATCCATATCACAAGGATTATCACAATTGGGATTCGCGCGAGGACGAAGTCTATCGGCACTGGCTCGAAACACGGCACACGGCCTACGTGGATTATGAGCACCTCAAGCATAGAGAGCAGCGAGCTTACTGGAACTGGCGGCACGAGCATCAGGAGCATGAAGAGCACGAGCACATGGACCACCAGTAGCTAAGTCCTGAATTTGTGAAACGAACGGCGGAGGTCAATTCCTCCGCCGTTCATTTTTTCGCGACCTTTAAGTTTTAACGAGGAAGGGGTTGGTTTCGCGTTCTTCCCCAATGGTAGTCAGCCGACCGTGGCCGGGAACGACTACGGTGTCGTCGGGCAGGGCCAGGACTGTGTCGTGGAGGGAATGCAGAATTTTCTGCATGGACCCGCCGGGTAGATCGGTGCGGCCTATAGAGCCCGCGAAGAGAGTGTCGCCGGCGATGAGTTTATTCTCGGCGGCGAAATAGAGGCAGATGCTGCCTTCGGTGTGGCCGGGTGTGTGCAGGATGCTAGCGCTTAGCGACCCGGCGGTGACGGTCTCTCCGGTGGTCACGCTGCGATCGATTTCCACTTTGCCGGGCGGTGGCACCCCGATCCAGGCGGCTTGCGCGTCCAGTATTTTCAGAAGAGCATAATCGTTTTGATTGAGAAGGATGGGAGCGCCGGTGGCAGCGCGGAGTTTCATGGCTCCCCCGACGTGGTCGATATGGGCGTGGGTGATGACGATTTGCTTGACCTGCAGGTTGTGCTTGCGGATGAGGGCGAGAACTTCTTGAATGTTATCGCCTGGGTCGATGACCATGGCTTCGCGGGTGGTTTCGTCGCCGATGACGGAGCAGTTGCATTGCAGCGGGCCGACGGGCAGGATTTCGTGGATCATGGGTCTATTGTATGACGCGTAGCGAGTCTGAGCTGGGATCAAAAAGCGTGAACCGCAGAGGACGCTGAGAAAATCTGCACCGGACACGGCGATTCAATGTAGTTCCCGATGGACTGAGACTTGCAGGGTGCGGTGCATAGGGGAGACAATACGGCCGCATGCGGGGGAGGTTTTGTGGCAGCGAAATATCGTCAGCATGGGTATCAGGACCGCGATCACGAGTCACGTAAGGGCTCGGGAGAAAGGCCGGGCGCTGCGCCGCCGAAGAGGGATGATACGTTTGGTCCGCGACCGGTCAATTTGCCGGGGACGCGGGCGGTTTCACGGTGCACGCAGTGCGGCACGGTGCTTCAGGGAATGCCGGCCAGCGGGCAATGTCCGAAGTGCGGCTTTGATCTGCATTCCTGCAAGCAGTGTACGTATTTCGATCCGGGGAGCAGGTTTGAGTGCATGCAGCCGGTGAAGGTCAGAATCCCGAAGAAGGATTTGCGAAATGAGTGTCCGTTGTTTGAGATTCGGGTGACGCGGGAGAAGGAGACTTCGACGCCTGCCAGTTTGCGGCCGAATGATGCACGGGCGGCGTTTGAGAATTTGTTTAAGAAGTAGAAAGCCAATAACCACAGAGGGCACTGAGGAGCACAGAGGATTTTTTAACTTCTTCCGAGCGGAGCTTCCCTCGCGGACAGCCGAAGCGGCTGTCGCTACGTAGTATTCATGGCTTTTGCGTTGGCCTTAGCAGGATTTCACTTACAAACGATTGGGGTGCTTGCGTTACCAGCATGGCTACGGCGTGGGCGACGTCGTCGGGTTGAAGCATTTTCTTTGGATCTTTGCCGGCGTGCGGGCTGAGCTCGGTTGCGGTGGATCCGGGGCAGATGACGGCGGCGCGGATGTTGTGGGGGCGCAGTTCTTCCGCGAGGGAATACGTCAGGCCGTTGAGTCCCCACTTGGAGGCCGCGTAGGCTGCGCCTTTGGGGACAGGGTTTTTGCCGGCCAAGGACGAGATGTTGATGATGTGCCCGGAGCGGGCGCGAATCATCAGGGGAGCAAAGGCGCGGACGGAAAAATAGACGCCGCGCAGGTTGGTGTTGAGAATGCGGTCCCACTCCTCGGGCGGAAGCTCATGTAAGAGTTTGGTGAACCCGCCGATGCCGGCGTTGTTTACGAGGATGTCGAGGCGTTTGAAGGTGCTGTCGACGCGGGCGGCGGCGTATTCGAGTTGATGCAGCAGAGTTACGTCGCACGGGATGACTTCGGTCTTGCCGCCTTCGGCGAGAATTGTTTTGGCAGTGGAATCAAGTGTGGATTGGGTGCGTCCGCAGAGGACAACGCTGGAGCCCAGGGAAGCGAGTTTGCGCGCGATGGCGGCTCCGATTCCGCGGCCAGCTCCGGTCACGAGTGCCACTTGCCCGGCCAAAGGTTGCTTGGTGTCCATATAAAAAGCTCTCCTGCGATTCGATCCGGAGGCGGCCAAGCAGATCAGGAACATCCGCCGCCTCCGCTATGCGCATCTTAGCAACAAATAGGAGGACGATTGGGAAGTCGCTTGCCTTCGGCGGGAGAGGTACTTATAATCCGGCGAGCCGGGAAAAAGGTTGGAAGCTTGCGTTCGAGCCAGTCACCCCTTCTCCCCGGTGCCCTGCCAGGAAGCCGGGCATTCCAAAGCAGGATCCGAACGCAGAGTGGTCCAGACGGAATGCGGTTGCTGCTAGTTTCAGAAACACGTTTCCCAGAAAAGCTATTCCCCAAAAGATCCAAGGAGCCATACTGATGAAAAAGATTCTGCTTACGGTTGTGCTTGGGATTGCGGTGGGTGCGGCAGCACAGAGTACTTCGCAGCCGGCTCCGGGACAGCCGTCTACGCCCTCGACGCAGGGACAGACGCCGGCTCAAGGACAACCAGCCACGACGCCTGCGCCGGGACAAACGGCGACACCCGCACCGGGGCAATCGAATCCGGGACAATCGAGCGCGGCGCCGGCGCAGACTGCTCCGGCTGCGGCGCCGGTCATTAAAGATCCTGCGGAATACAACGCCTACGTTGCCGCAGTGCAGGCGACAGATCCCAACGCGAAGATCAGCGGGCTGGAGGCGTTTCTCAATCAATACCCCAATAGCGTGATGAAGAATCAGGCGCTGGAAATTTTGATGCAAACCTACCAGCAATCCAACAACATGAAGAAGACGATGGAGACGGGAACGAAGCTGGTGGCGGCGGATCCATGCAATGTGCGCGCTCTGACACTGCTGGCCTATCTGGACCGGGTTGCCGCACAGGGAGGAGATCCCAATTCGAAGCAGTTGCTGGCAGATGGCAGAAAATATGGCGAGCAGGGATTGCAATGCCTGCCGAAGGCGTCCGGACCCGGACATTTTGAAGATGAAAGATCAGATGACCGGGATTTTCAACGCGGCGATCGGAATCTCCTGTCTGCAGGATAAGGATTATGCCTGCGCGGTTGCACACTTGAAACCCGCGGTCGATTCCAGTCCCGACAGTCAAAAAGACTTCAGCCTGGTATATCCGCTGGCGCTGGCCTATCTCGGGCAGAATCCGCCCGACTATCAGAATGGAATCTGGTACGCGGCGCGGGCAGCGGCGGCGGCTCCGGCTCAAGCGCAGGCGGGAATTGAGAAATATGCGCGCTCGCAGTATGTGAAGTTCCACGCGGGAGATGACGGGTGGGCGGAATTGCTGGCTGCGGCCAAGGCGAACGGTCCGCAGGTTCCGATTAAGCCCGCGCCTTCACCGGCGGAGCAGGCGCACAACATGATTGCCACTACCTCGCCGGAGAAAATGGATTTCGCCACTTGGGAGTTCGTGCTCAGCAATGGCAGCCCGGAAGATCAGGACAAGGTCTGGAGTGCCATCAAAGGCAAGGCCGTGCAGATGAACGGCACCGTCATCAGTACCACTCCGACCGAGTTCATGATCGCCGGCAGTTCGGATGACATCGAGGCGAAGAAGGCTGACATTACTCTGAAGTTCGAAGAAAAGGTTCCGGTCCGGCTGATTCCAAAGGACGGAGCCAGCTTCGACTTCCAGGGCGAGCCGGCGTCGTATACGCCAAACCCGTTCATGATGGTGATGGAAAAGGGAACGTTGCTCAAGGCAAAGGCGGCGCCCACGACACATAAAGCGCCAGTGCATCACAAGCCGGCGTCGCAATAACGGACCGCGGCTTTGATCGGCAGAAAGGCAGCCCGCGAGGGCTGCCTTTCGTTTTGTTGCTGCCTCATGTTTTGGACCGATTAAGACTGGAAGAATTAGCGGACGATCTTTTTTTCAAGAGTTACGGGACGTGTACTGCGGGGTGGGCGCTTGGCGCCATCACGGAGCTGGCGGACGTCAATCTTCAACTCGCTGATGGTGCGGCTGAGGGTGTTGCGATGCATGCCCAGTTCGCGGGCGGCGCGGCACTGGTTGCCTTTGTTTTCCTGGAGAACGGTCAGGATGAAGCGTTTCTTGAACTCGCGAACCCCCTCGGAATAGAGAATATTGCTTCGGTACATCTGCAGAATAAGCGCTTCCAGTTGATCTTTCACGGTGCGTCTCTCTCTTTACGATGAATTTTTGACTGTACTGCAGTCTATCTTGGCGTGGCAGCACGGGCGCCGGCCTTTTGCGGAGCCTGATGGAGGAGATCGAGACCCTGATAGAAACGAGCGCGCAACTCCGAAGGAGCCAGCCAGATCGCCGCCCGGCCCAGTACGAGGAAATAGGGCGCCAGTTGCGAATTCTGCAGCAGCTTGGAAGTCGGCTCGAATGCCGTCATACCCATCAGGATCACCGCCACCATCAACCCGCCTTTCAGCAATCCCAGAATTGCGCCAAGGAAACGGTCGAAACCGCTGAGCCCGGATTCTTTCATCACCCAACGCGCGATCTTGGCGGCCAGACCGAAGACGAGCACAATGGCAAAAAAGATGATGAGGAAGCCGAGAATCTCAGCTAACCACTCATTCTTTATAAACCGCTCAAACCAATCCGCGAGGCTGCGATACTGCCACGCAGCCACGATGTAGCCCACGACCAGACCGCCCATGGTCAGGGCCTCAGAGAAAAAGCCCTGCATGGCGGCTGTGACGACGTTTACCAGCACAAGCGCGCAAATGATCCAGTCCGCGAGAGTCATATTGAGCTTCCGCGGGTCGAAATCGAACGAAGCAAGTTACACATCCAGCTTATGACCGGTCAGCTGGAAATAAGCCTCCAGATACTTTTCGCTGGTTCGTAGAGCCACGTCCGGCGGCAGGCCCGGCGCTGGCGGTTGCTTGTTCCAGTGAATTTGCTCGAGGTAGTCGCGAACGTACTGCTTGTCATACGAATCCTGCGGCCGTCCCGGAGCGTACTTGTCAGCGGGCCAGAAGCGGGAAGAGTCGGGAGTGAGGACTTCGTCGGCCAGGATGATGCCCCTGGTGGTGCGTCCAAACTCGAACTTGGTGTCGGCAATAATGATGCCGCGTTGCCGGGCATAGACTGCGGCTTTCTTGTAGACACGCAGCGTCAGATCTCGAAGATGGCTGGCGGTTTCCACGCCGACCAGCTTGCACATCTCGTCGAAGGAAATGTTCTCGTCGTGTCCGGTTGTGGCTTTTGTGGAGGGCGTGAAGAGGGGCTCCGGGAATGCGTCGGATTCTTTCAGGCCTTGAGGAAGCTGGATGCCGGAAACTCTCCCCGTGGCCTTGTATTCCTTCCAGGCCGAGCCGGCGATGTAGCCGCGGACGACACACTCTACGGGAAACATTTCTGCGCGCTGCACCAGCATGGAGCGTCCACGCAGTTGGTCGGCATACTTGCGGGCCGAGGGCGGGTATTTGCCTACGTCGGCAGTGATCAGGTGGTTGGGGACGATATCGGCGAGGTAATCGAACCAAAACATGGAAATCTGGTTCAGCACGCGTCCCTTGTGGGGGATGCCCGTGGCCAGAATGTAGTCGAAGGCGGAAATACGGTCGGTGGCGACGAAAAGCAGTTGCTGGTCGCCGACGCCGTACACGTCCCGAACCTTGCCGCTGGTGTGGAGGTGAAGGTCGGGGAAGTCAGTTTGTAAGAGGACGGAATCGAGAAGTTCGGGGCTCATGAGGAAATTTTACAGGTAAGAGGCGAGGCGTATTCTAGCTGGTCAGAAAAAATTGTCAACGATTCTGATCACAAGGCTCGACGACCATGGGGGCTCGGTCTGCGGAAAAATGTTGACAGGTAATCGAATGGCGAGAAGTCAAGCGAAGTAAGGGTTCCAGCGACGCTGCATTGTGGAAAAGCTGAGGATGGGAGTGGATAACGTGGATCGATTAGGCAAGAACTGCAGTGCGGCAGTTTGAGGACAACGGGCGAGGGATCAAAACTTTTCCGGCCATCTTCGCGCAGCGTGAAAAACCCGCAGTATCTCAATTGTATCGTCGCGCACTCGATACGGGATAATGTAGGGAGTGCCGGGGATGACCAGCTCTCGGGTCCCGACGACTCTTCCAGGACGGCCAAGCGAGGGAAAACGACGAAGCTCTTCCACGCCGCGCTTGATGTTGGCTTCGACCCGCGCTGCCGCCCCAGGATTGTCTCGCGCAATGTATTCCGTTTCTGTGATCAGGTTGGCGACGGCCGTGCGCAACCATCTAACGCGCACGGCGCGTCCACTTGGTAAGCGCTCGTTCTACTTCCTTGTCGGTAGCGAAGTCCCCACGATCCGCTTCGGAAACGGCCTTAACGGTTTCCTCAATCTGCCAATTGTTCAATGCCACGTACTCGCGAATCGCTTCGGCGGCCACGAACGAGCGGCTGCGCTTGATCGCCTTTGAGAGGCGATCAAGCTGGTTCTTTAGTTTTGGATCTAAGCGTAGAGTAAGTACAGAAGAACCGGCCATCGTATCCCTCTGTATACATTCTATACCACGCGTATGTGGTTGTATTCAGTGTATTAGGCGGGGCCACCGAAACGAACCGAGACCAGTTTCGAGACCCCTGGTTCCTGCATGGTCACGCCGTAGAGTACTGGGGCGATGCTCATGGTTTTCTTGCTGTGGGTGATGAGGACGAATTGGGTTTGGACGCTCATTTCTTTGACCAGTTCGGTGAAGCGGCCGATGTTGGCTTCGTCGAGCGGGGCGTCGACTTCGTCGAGGATGCAGAACGGGCTGGGCGCGTATTGGAAGATGCCGACCAGCAGGGCGAGCGCGGTGAGCGCTTTTTCGCCACCGGAGAGCAGGAGTACGCTTTGCAGGCGCTTGCCGGGAGGCGAGGCTACGACGTCGATGCCGCTCTCGGCGCTGTTTTCTTCGTCGGTCAGTTTCATGAAAGCGTGGCCGCCGCCGAACAGCTTCTTGAAGGTGGCCTGGAAGTTTTCGTTGATCTTGGCGAAAGCTTCTTCAAATTTCTGGCGCGAAATTTGATCGATCTCGCGGATGGTGGCCGTGGTGTTTTCGATCGACGAGATCAAGTCTTTGCGCTGGGTTTCGAGGAATGAATGACGCTCGGCGGTCTCTTTGTACTCTTCGAGGGCCATCATGTTGACCGGGCCCATGGCTTCGAGCTTGGCGCGCATGTCGCGGTAGAGTTGGTCTTCGGCGGCGAGTTGTTCGCCGGTGACCGCGGCCAGGGTTGTGTCGGCCATTAATGCGGCACGCTCGACGCCGAGTTCGTTGATGCAGGTTTCGGACATATATTGCGCGTCGGATTCGAGCTTGGCGGCGGCGGCGGACAATTCGCCACGACGGTCGCGAGCCTGATCGAGAAGCAGGCGGCTATTGCGCAGAAGTTCGTCGATTTCGGTCAGGCGGGCGCGGAGTTGTTCGGTTTCAAATTGCAGCAGGCCTTCGCGAGTTTGTGCGGCATTGCGCTCGGCTTCCAGATCGGCGGCGTGCTCAGCCAGTTGCTCATTTTCTGATTCGCGCTGCAGCTTTTCCGCGGCCGCCGCTTCGATCTGCGACGCCAGAGCGTGGACGCGATCTCCCATCTCAGAGAACAGCGACTCGATGCGTTGCAGGACGGCTGCCGCTGAGCGATGGCGTTCTTCGAGAGTGGCCACACGAGCGGCGTGCTGAGAAGTGGTTTGAGCGGATTCCTCGCGGCGTTGACGCAGGGCAGTCAGGGATTCCTGCGCGGCTGCGATTTGCTGTTCGAGCTGGATGCGTTGCAGTTCCAGGGTTTCGATTTCGGACTGCCGGGCGCACAAGATGCCTTCCTGCTCGGCTCGCTCGGACGCAAGTCGCTGCAGTTCGAGTTGGGCGACATTCAGGCGTTCACTCACTCGGGTCATCTCCGATTCGAGTTGCTGCAGCATGTGGCCCGAGGTCATGGCCTGATGCTCGGCTTCGCGCTTTTCGCCGTCCAGACGATCGAGCAGGGAACTGAGGTCTTTGATTTCGCGGCCCAGGGTGAGCACGCGCATCTCTTCGTCGCGCAGAGCACGTTCGAGATCTTCGAGCTGGCGGAGGACTTCGCGCAGTTCACGCTTCATCGAGAGTGGGCCTTCAGAGCGCTGTTTGCCTCCGGTAACGGTGACGTTGTGGAAGCACTCGCCGGCTTGGGAAAGGAAGAAGGCGTCGGGATTTTCGAGAGCCAGGCCGCGGGCCACGTTGGCTTCGGGAACGATGTAGCCGTCGCGCAGCTTGGGCAGGATGACTTCCAGCGATTTGCCGAAGCCATCCAGCACGCGGATTGTGTTTTTCAAGGGAACGATCTGCGCCGCGGGGGGGGCGCAGTGCGCGGCTTCATCGACGATGAAAGAAAACTTGGCTTGCGAATCTTCGGGATGGACGAGGAAGGTGGCGCGGCCATCGACGCCGGTGCGCAGCATGCGCAGACCTTCGTCGGCTGCGTCCCAGGATTTCACGACAACGTAGTTTAGTTCGTCGCGCAGGAAGTCTTCGACTACGCGCTCGTAGCGCGGTTCCACTTCCAGGAAGTCCGCGAGAACTCCGACCGGCGCGAGGCCACCTTGCATGACGCCGGATTGAAACAGGCGGCGGACGGACTCGGTGGAGTATCCGTGCTCGGCGATGACGGCTTCGAGCGAACCTTTCTTGCCAAGAGCGGTCGCGTACTCTGCGCGCAGAGCGTCGAGGTTGGCCTTGGAACGAGTTTCTTCCAGCTTCTTCTGTTCGACTAGGCGTCGCAGTTGGCTGATCTCTTCGGTGATCCCGCTGACGCGCTGAGTGACGGTTTCAAATTCGAGGGCGAGTTGGCCGCGCTGTCCTCCGAAGGCTTCGACCTGGGTATTCGCGTTCGCGATTTCGGCCTCGAGGCGGCGGGCTTCGCGGTCGACGCCTGCCAGGCGTTCTTCGGCTTGCGCGAGTTGATTGCGCAGGCGCGATGCCGAGGAGACTGTATCGAAAATAGCGACGCGCGATTCTTCCTGCTGGCGCTCGATTTCGGCGAGGCCGGCTGAGGCCGAGGCGGCTTCCTGCTGGCAAAGAACGAGATCACACTGGGCGGCGGCGAGGTCGGCCGCGGCGGATTCGAGAATCTGGCGGTTGGATTCGCGTTCGGATTCAAGCGCGGTCAGACGGTGGCGAGCCTGCGCCAGCTCGGCTTCGGAAGAAGCGGCTCGAACCAGCAACTCGGCGCAACGCTCTTCGTTGTGGCGGCGGCGGGCGTGGGCGCGGTCGATTTCGAGCGTGATCTGGCTGATGCGGTCGCGGTTCTCGCGCAACTCGGCTTCGATGGTGTAGCCGCGCTGGGTGCGTTCGGCATGTTCGAGCTTCGAGTTGCTGCACGGCCTCGGTGCGATGCTGCATTTCTTCGGCGAGGGCATTGAGCTGGGAGTCGAGTTCGGCGCTCTCCTGCTCGATGGCGGCGAACTTGCTGGCCAGAACAAGGCGCAGCTTGGCGCGCATTTCTTCGCGCAGGCGCGCGTAGCGTTCGGCTTTGGAGGCTTGGCGCTTCAGCGAATTCATCTGGCGCGTGACTTCGTCGAAGATGTCGTTGATGCGGGAGAGATTCAGCTTGGCGTCTTCGAGGCGGGCCTCGGCCAGGCGCTTTTTGGTTTTGAATTTCGTGATGCCGGCCGCTTCTTCGAGTATGGCGCGGCGGTCGGTGGGACGGCTGCTGAGGATCTGTCCGATGCGGCCCTGCTCGATTAGCGCGTAGGACTCGGGGCCCAGGCCGGTGCCCATGAATAATTCCTGAATGTCGCGCAGGCGGCAGAGTTTTCCGTTCAGTAGATATTCGCTGTCGCCGGAGCGGAACAAACGGCGCGTGACCACGATTTCTCCGGCGCGGAATTGCTGTTGGTTGAATTTGCGGCGGCGGATTTTAAGAACCACGTGCGGAGCGGCGGTGCCGACCGACGCTGCCGTGGCGGGTGCCGTCACGTTATGCGACCGGCAGCGCGAAGAATGGTTCGTCCTCGGGGAAGGCAACGGCGATCGTATTGATCTTTGATCCGGAAACTCCGGAGCGCTGGATTTCTACTTCTTCGGTTCTGCCCGGCTGGGCGTCTTCAACGGCTTGTTCAGTTGCCTGGGCGGCGCGGGCGCGGATGGAGGCTTCGTCCCAGTCGTCGGTGATGTGGGATTCCGGAAGATCGTCCTGAATGTCGATTTCGGTAGGCGCGTTGGCGTCGGAACCGCTGTAGGCTTCGGGATCGATCAGCGTGAGCGACACTTCGGCCATGCCCGTGGGTTTGCGGTCGCGCGTGCCGGCGAAGATGACGTCTTCCATGCGCGATCCGCGCAGCGTCTTGGCCGACTGCTCGCCCAGTACCCAGGAGATGGCGTCGGAAATATTTGACTTGCCGCAGCCGTTGGGGCCGATGATTGCGGCCACTCCGTCCCCGTGGAACTTGAGTTCGGTGCGGTCGCAGAACGATTTGAATCCGAGAATCTGAAGCCTCTTCAGTTTGAGCAACGTGAACTCCTTAGGAACAGTGGCCAGTTGTCAGTGGCCAGAAGCGAGTCGGTCAGCCTCGCATCGGCGTTTATTGCATGGGCGCGCGTGTTTACTAACGGGATTCCTCTTCTCAATTCGATGCATGCCTCGGTCACTTTCGGACCATTTTCAGGCGACATTCTCGCCCCAGGCTGGACGGGGCGGGCACAAAGTTAAGCTACTGTAACGGTGAAATTGGGGCGGGGTCAAGCAATATAACACCATATATGGTGTGGGGTTGCGAGGGACCGCGTTGGGTTGCACACACATTGCAGCAGATAGATGGTTCTTGAGTGGGAGCAGGAAAGGAGGTGGGAGAACCGCGAGAGCAAGATAAGGCTAGCGCAATTCGATCAATAAGTGCAATGGCGATGTTACACCAATTAACTTCGGGTGCTTTCTTCAAGAGCAGATCACTATCGCCGGACTGCGGAAACTGTGGTTGACGTTTCGATGTCTTGGACGATCTCGGCAACAGCGCGACGGAGGTCCTTGGGTGCCACTACATCAAAATTCTGGGGATGAAGCGGGCCAAGCATTCGTCCGACCTCGTCCAAAGAGTATCTGACGTCTATGGGGCCTGGGAATTCGGCTGAATCGGCAGTGCTGAGGTGGATGGAAGGGGACGAGAACCGGATATGGAAGATAAGGGAACTGCGGCTTTGGGAAGGTACAACGGGAGGCGTATCACTGTTTTCGGGAAAGACAAGGCTATCGCTAACGACGATGATGGCACGGCCAGCGCCGACAAACTCCGGACTGCATGCCGCATTGTCGCTGACAATCTTTTCTACGAACTGGTGAAAGAACTCCCGAGCCTTGGTCCTCCCCATGAGGCTGTGAATGTCGATGGCAGCGTTGTCGCGAAGGCTAGGGATCGCCTGCTGAACCCGGTTCAGATTCGACGGAGCGTCGGCGGGAGAACGATCGAGCACAACTTTAAGGCGAAGAATGTCGATGGCGCTTACGCGAACGCAGCCTTGCGCAGGCGCGAGTTGCGACAGCACTCCGGCGGCTCCGCGCATCCCGCTTTCCAGGTTGGGGTGGCGAAAACTATCCAAGTCATTAGGAGTGAGACTGAGTTGCTCGTTGCCGGTTAGGTTGAAGACGACATCAACTCGCATCGGCGCGTGGGTGTGAATAGGAATGTATTCGGGGACGGGGGATGGAATCCGATCGGGATCTACAAATTCGACCTTGGGAAGATCACGGTCGATGTCAGGTAGGACAGTGGGCCGATCGACTTGCATCGTTTTGCGCCACACAAAATGTCGTTCGTTGATTGCGTCGTAAGCCACCAAAGCGATGCGATAGGTACCAGGGCGGACAAACGCGTATCCATGCCAGAGGAGTGGCTTGGCGTTCGGCGGCACCTGCCGCAAATCGATATGTGAGTGGTCATAGTTGAGGGACCATCTGCCGTTTCCGTCAGCGACACCAAGATAGATGTGCCAGTCGGGACGGTGTCCTTTTACGTCAGCTGGCACGGTGGCGCGCACGCCTACGACGAGACGCTGACTGAAGTCGAGCGTGGGATGGTCAAAATCTATGTGCCAGTGTGGCGCGTGCTGCTCCGGCTCCTCGTACCAAGCGATCGGAATTTCCCGGAGACTCGCTCCCTGAGCCAACGCGTGGAGAGAAAACAACAACCCGAACGCGAAGCAAAGCACGAATCCGCGGGGCTGGGCCGCAGAAGCCTTCGACATATCCTACTCACTGGTATTCAATTATGCACGAAGCGTGCTAGTCGTGTGTGGTGAGCATCACTTATTCAACTGACGAAAACCGGCCATAGCACTCATCGACCCGGTGGAAGAAACGTCTTACAGCTCCAGACTGATAATAAGAGTGCAGGGATCCTTCGACTGCGCAGGGGCACTCGCTTCGCGAATGCCCCTGCTTCGCTCAGGATGACAATTCTATGTTCGACGCGATTTAACTGCCTAGCTTTTCGAAGAAGCGGCAGATGGTTTCGATTCCAGAGCAAAACAATGCTATCGCACCCAAATTGATGAGTACGATGGCGATTTATCAACAGTTGACGCAGTGCCGAGGTCGGGCAGAAACTACAGAGCGGCCGGCCCTCGATTCCCGCCGCCCTGCGAACTCTGAATCAGCTTTCGCTCAGAGCAAATCCTGCACCGTTGTATCCACGGTGACGCGTGTTGCGGTGACTACGCCGGTAATGTGGGCAGTCAGGTTTCCAGCGGTATCGTAGGCATCGAGCGTAAACGTACCGCGATAGTGCTTCCCGTCCGGACTCAAGGTAACCTCTTCCAAGAGGCGAGTCGGTCCTTGCGGATTCCCAATGCCGCTGGGCGCGTTAGTGGTGTCGCTGCCTCCTAGCCAAGGTAAATGATTGAGCTTGTATTTGGATCTCCCTGTCTTCTCCCAAACGCCCAGGCAGTAATTCCCATCCTGTGCAGGCCGTGAGGACGCCATGATTTCCGTGTGATCGCTATGCCAGACGACCAGGGAGTTGTCGATCGGAGTATTGTCCGGTGGCCCTGCTTCGTTGCCTTCGGCGGTGAAGGTGACGTGCCACATTCCGACGATCGCATCGTCCGAGGAGGCGGTGGAAATGGGCAAGAACGAACCAGATTGACCATTCCACGATCGCGGCAACAAAGAGGCGCCGTGTTTTGATTTGCCCTGGTCTCCGCAACCTGCGAAGGCGCTGCCGCTGAGAAGCGCTCCCATCAGAATGATTCCCAGGGCCAGAGTGAATTTGCTAAGTGCTGGTTTCATGTGATCTCCTTTTTTGAACAATCGAGCCGCGCTAAACGCTCAGCTGCGGGAGCGAATCCTGACCTAAATAGCGCGACGACGCAATGACTGGCGAGTGAATTAAGGTGAAGAAAGGTGAAGCTGTAAGTTGATGATTTGGCAGGTTGTTACCTCCCTGCTTGCCGGTCAATGGTATAGTTGCTAGCCAAATTGGGGAGTGTTGTGCCGACGCCCACCTACAAGTTCGGCGATTTTGAACTGGTTAGCTCGCGTTTTGAATTGCGATGCCATGATCGCCCTCTGAAGCTCGAACGCATTCCCATGGAATTGCTCATCCTGCTGCTGGAAAAAAATGGGCAGGTGGTGAGCCGGCAGGAGATTATCGAGCGACTGTGGGGCAAAGATGTTTTCCTTGATACCGAGCACGGCATCAATACCGCCATTCGCAAGATTCGGACGGCGCTGCGGGAAGACGTAGAGCGACCGCGGTTTATACAGACAGTTTCAGGTAAAGGTTACAGACTTGTAGCTGACGAAGTGAGCACGAGCGCGAACGGAAATGCAGCGGCCGCGAAAGGCATTGTTTTAGGAAATCCGGCTCCTGAAAATCCGGTTTCAGCAAATCCGGTTCCCGAGAATGCGGTCTTAACGCCGCCGAGCATCGAAGGCCCGATCAAGACTAGGGAAGGCCTGGCATCACGGAAGTGGGCTTGGGCGGCGGTTGCTTTGGTCGTAGTCACAGCCGCGACGTTGACGCTTAATGTCGCCGGGCTGCGCGACCGGGTTTTTGCGAAAAACGTTTTTGCGAAAAACAGCGTTGGCCCGATTCACTCTATCGCTGTGCTTCCTCTGGCGAATCTTTCCGGTGATCCTTCTCAGGATTACTATGCCGATGGCCTGACCGACGAGTTCATCACCGCCCTCGCGCGCAACCGTTCCTTACGGGTGGTCTCCCGAACTTCGGCAATGCAGTACAAGGATGCGAGCCAGCCGTTGACGAAGATCGCACAGGAACTGGGAGTGGATGGAATTCTCGAAGGTTCGGTAAACCGTGGCGCAAAGCAGGTACACATCAATCTTCAGCTGATCTATGCGCCCACTGACACCCACGTCTGGGCACAGAGCTATGACCGTGATTTGAACAACGCCCAGTCACTGCCCGAGGAACTCGCTGCAACCATTGCCCGGGAAGCGAAGGTTTCGTCCACTCCAGCGCAGCCGCGGCGCTACGTCAATCCTGAGGCGTACGACGCCTATTTACAGGGGCGTTATTTGTGGGTTTCCGGAAATAATAGCGAGAGCCGGAAATATTTTGAGAAAGCGATCCAGCTGCAACCTGACTATGCCGCGGCCTGGGCTGGTATCGCCGATAGCTTAGGACAAACAGGGCTCAGCGGAGTGGGTGTGGCCGCCGCGCGCGAGTTGATGGATCAACACGAGGCCGCCGCCCGCAAAGCGGTGGAATTAGATGACTCCTCGGCGGACGCTCACCACAGCATGGCGGCGGTGTACCTCTTTGACAAGTGGGATTGGCAGCGCGCAGACGCGGAATCGCGGCGTTCACTGGAACTTGATCCCAACTTTTCCGAAGCTCACCACCTCCGTTCCTACATTCTCCTCGCCATGAACCGCCAAGAGGAAGCGCTGCGGGAACAGAAGCGAGCTACCGAGATTGATCCCTATCTGAGGCCTTGGGCCTTGGGGAGGGCTTATTACTATGTGCGGCAGTATGACGCTTCCATTCAAGAGTTTCGCATCCACGCTCAAGCCGGGACGGCTGCGTTGTGGGTCCACTCCTTCCTTTCCAAAGTCTACGGGTTCAAAGGCATGGAGAAGAAATCGGAACAGGAACTCGAAGAGGACGCCCGAATTAACTTCGGTGAGAAGGCCGCAGCCGGGATCCGGCGCACCTATGAACGCGGGGGCAGAAAAGCCGTTCTGCAGCTGCAGTTAAGCTACCTTAAGACGCGCAGCCGCAAAGAGCATGTCTCTCTCCTGGAGCTGGCAGAAGCCTATGCTGCGCTTGGAATGAAGGACGAAACGTTCCAACAATTGGGGGATGCTTATCTCCAGCACTCAATGGACCTCGTGTTTCTGCAAGACGAGCCCGTTTTCGACTTCCTGCATTCCGATGAACGTTATCGCGCACTCGTAAGAAAGATCGGTCTGACGCCGGCGTATTGAATATAGGAGTACAGCCGCGGGTAACTATTCTTCTCCCAGTTTTTCGAAGAAGCGGCAGATGGTTTCGATTCCGCGGTGGAAGTTGGGGATGTGGAACTTTTCGTTGGGGGCGTGGAGGTTGTCGTCGGGGAGGCCGAAGCCCATCATTACGCTGGGAATTTTCAGGACATCCTGGAAGTCGGTGACGATGGGGATGGAGCCGCCGCTGCGGATGAAGACTGTTTCTTTCTTGAAGGTGTCGTGCAGGGCTTCGGTGGCGGCTTTGATGTAGCGATTGTCGGTGCCGACGACGCAGGCCGGGCCTTTGCTCCAGACTTTGATTTTCGTCTCGATTCCTTTGGGAGTGAGCTTCTTCACGAAGGCTGAATACTTTTTGAAAACGTCGTCGGGATCTTGATTGGGTACGAGGCGCATGGAAACTTTGGCTTGCGCTTTTGCGGGGATCACGGTCTTGGCGCCGGGAGCGGTGAAGCCTCCGGGCATGCCGTGGACTTCGAGCGTGGGGCGCGCCCAGGTGCGATAGAGGACGGAGTAGCCGGGTTCTCCGGTGAGGACTTTCGAGCCGACTTCGGTTTTGCGGTAGTGCTCTTCGTTGAAGGGCAGGCGCTTCCAGGCTTTTAGTTCGTCTTTCGTGGGGGCCTTGACGCCTTTGTAGAAGCCGGGGATCAGGACTTTGCCCTTCGAATCTTTCAGTTTGCTGATGATTTCGATCAGGGCAAAGAAGGGATTCGGGGCGGCGCCTCCGTACATGCCGGAGTGGAGATCGGTCTTGGCGCCGACGGCTTCGATCTCGGTATAGACCAGGCCGCGCAGGCCGACGCAGAGCGTGGGGAGATCGGGCGCGAACAGTTCGGTGTCGCAGACCAGGGCGAAATCAGCCTTCAGCTTGGCTTTTTGTTTACGAATGTATTCGGCGATGGCCTCACCGCCGACTTCTTCTTCACCTTCGAAAATAATTTTCACGTTGAGCGGCAGTTTGCCGCCTCCGCTTTGCATGAGGGATTCCAGGGCTTTGACTTCCATCCAGAGCTGGCCTTTGTCGTCGACGGCGCCGCGGGCGTAGAGGTTGTTGTTGCGCTCCGTCGGCTCGAACGGTGGAGAGTGCCACTCGTCGAGCGGCTCGGCGGGTTGGACGTCATAGTGGGCGTAGCAGAGGACCGTGGGCTTGCCCGGGGCGTGGAGCCAGTCGGCGTAGATCAGCGGATGCCCTTTGGTGGGGATGACTTCGACATTTTCCATGCCGATGCGGCGCAGTTCGTTGGCCACATAGTCGGCGGCTTTTTTTATGTCGGGCTTGTGCTCTTCGAGAGTGCTGACGCTGGGGATGCGGAGAAGATCTTTCAATTCACTCAGGAAACGTTGCTGATTACTGCGGGCAAAATCGACTGCGGAGGATGCCATGGGATGATCCTTTGAAAACGCGATAGTGATCGAACTTTAGGAAACGAATCAGTATAGCTCGGGCGAGGAGATCGTTTAACCACAGAGGACGCAGAGATTCACAGAGGACTTCCCACCCTTCGGCTCCGCTCAGGGCAGGCTTTCTCGCAAAAGAGGCGAGAAGTGGGGCACCCTATTTCCGGGCGCCAGTTCGGGAGAGACGGCGGCTCATTGGAATCTTTCTGGGGAGAAGGGAGCGAGATCGTATTCCGGCGTACGGCCTTCGATAACTGCTGCCATTACTTCCGCGGTGATCGGGGCTAGTAGAATGCCGTCGCGGAAGTGGCCGGTGGCGACGTAGTAGCCGAGGGTTTCTGTCGCGCCGAGGATGGGCAAGGCGTCGGGAGTTCCGGGGCGTAGGCCGGCCCAGTCTTCGAGGATTTTGCCGTTGCGTAATTCCGGTACTAGGTCTATGGCGGCACGATGAAAACGCTGAATGGTCGCCAGGTCGGTGCGTTTATCGAATCCGGCTTCCTCGACGGTAGCACCGATCAGAACACGTCCGTCGCTGCGGGGGATGAGGTAGGCTTCGGGAGAGCGGATTACGTGTTTGATCAGCGCGTGCGAGGGCATCAGGAGGCACAGCATTTGTCCTTTTACGGGACGGGTAGGGAAGGCGTGGGGAGCGATTTGTCCAGACCAAGCCCCGGCGCAGTTGACGACTTTGGCGGCGTGAAATGCGGTTTTGATCGTCTTGACGCCGGCGGCGCGTCCATCGGCTAAGGTCACCGCAGAGACCTCATCCCCGGAGGAGAAGTCCACACCGCGACGCTTTGCAGCTTTCCAGGCGGCGGCAGTGAGGGCTCTGGGATCGACGCTGCGCTCTTTGACATAGAAGGCCGGACGCTGTGTCTCTGCCAGCGCTGGCTCAAGTTCAGCCAGGGATGTGGGTGACAGACCGGAGCCCGGAAGCGCCGACGCCTCGCGGAGATGCTCCGAGGAGGGAAAAATAATCGTCCCCTGATCGCGCAGGTCAACGTGTCCGCCGGAGTCGAACTCGAGAGCTTTGGCAAATTCTGGATACATGCGGGCGCTGGCAGTGGCGAGCGGCTGCAGAGCGGCAGGGGTTTCGAGTCCAGAATCAACCAGCATGCCGCCTGCGGCGTGGGAAGCTTCGCGGCCGGGCTCTCCGCGCTCGACGACTAGGACGGACGCGCCACGCTTGCGGAGTGCAAGAGCGAGCGCGAGCCCGATGATGCCTCCGCCGATGATGATGATGTCCCAAGTCTTCACCTCGGCATTGTAAAAGAGCGAAGGAAGAAAAGATCTGAAGGTTGCGTTCGCGCCATCTGCTATCGAATGGAAGATGACAGGGAGACTTCGGCTGCATAAAATGGCTGCCATGGGGAAAAACGTCGTGATTGGGGTGCTAGCGGCCCTGCTGTCAATGGCGGGAATGGCAGTCGGGCAAAAACAGGACATCAACGAACCAACGTCGTTTGTGTATTTCTCGGTGATTAAGGACGACAATGGGAAGCCGGTGCGGAATGCCGCCGTGATCATGCATGCCGTCAATGAGAAGGGCAAGCAGGAGCGCGGCGACATGGAGTTAAAGACGGATCCGGAGGGCAAGGCGAATTTTGACGGGATTCCATATGGCATGCTGCGCGTCCAGGTGATCGCAACCGGATTTCAGACGTTTGGCGAGGACTACGACGTGGAGAAGGCGAAGACGGAGATCATGATCAAGTTGAAGCGGCCGCAGGGGCAATATTCGGTGTATGACGATCACGCGAAGGACTCGAATCCTGCGCCGAAGCAAGACCCTCCGCCCGCGGACCAGAACAAGAAGCCGAACTAGCAGCGCCATTCAGCGAGCAACGATTGGGGACGCGATGGACTATTTGCTGAAGACCGAACCGTCAACGTATTCATTTGCGGATTTGCAACGGGAGAAGGCCACCATCTGGGATGGAGTTTCGAATCCGGTGGCATTGAAGAATCTGCGCGCGATGAAGCCGGGGGAACGGCTGGTCATTTATCACACGGGAGATGAGAAGGCTGCTGTCGGGACGGCCTCAGTTGTGTCGGTGGATGTGGCGGACACGAAAAATCCGCGAGTGAAGATCAAGGTTGGGAGAGCCAATGCCAAGCCGGTGACATTGGCCGAGGCAAAGGCGAATAAGTTGTTTGCGGATTCTCCGCTGGCGCGGCAGGGACGGTTGAGTGTGGTGCCGCTGACGGAGGCGCAGTACAAGTTTCTGACGGGCGAGTAGATCACCCCCCACCCCTTCGGCTTCGCTCAGGGCAAGCTCTCTCTCGCAAAAAAGCGCGAGAAGGGTGGGGCACCCGCTTGCTTCGCCCAGTCTTCGTCTGCAGATCGCGTTCTTCAGATCACGCGAGGGTTACGACGCTCGAGTGTCGCGGCGGATCAGGGTGGAGTCCAGCAGGTACCCTAAGCCGAGTGCAAACGGGATGGCGCCGAAGGCGCCGGCCACCAGGGCGTCGGGTTCTACTCTTGCGATGATGCTGAAGGCGAGCATGTAGCCGACGGCGCCGGCGATCAGCAAAATTCCCGCGCGGCGGGAGTGGGCCGCCTCGGTGAGATCGGGTTCCATGGGGACGCTCACGCCCCGCTGCATGGCAGCCAGTCGCTCCTCGGTGCGGAGTTTCCGCACGCGATAAAATGTATACATTCCCACAACTGCCGTGGGCATTCCGAGAACCATGATGACTGCTGCAAGGCCGGTGATTCCGTCCATGGTAATTCTCCTTTTCGTTGCGCTTGCTGGGCTGAAATCGCTCGCAATGGGAAATACGCTGATCGTCGCGCGAAAGTTCCCTCCAACAGCCAACTCAAGCGAAAGCAGGCGCTTCCAAGCAAGTAACTTTGGGCTGCTTGGGATTTTGGTCGCTTGGATGGAGACAAGATGAAATCTGGAAACTCGAACAGTCCGAATTGGCTGGCTCTCACTGCCAGTTTTGTCCTGCTACTGGCGGCGCAGGGGCTCTGGGCGCAGGAAACCAAGGAAAAGGTCACAGTCGACGATGTGGACCGCAATTTCCTGGTGCGGCTGCCGAAAGGCTACGATCCACAGCAGCATTATCCGGTGGTGATCCTGCTGCACGGCATGAATCAGGATCCAGAGGACATAGAGCGGCTGACGCGCTTCAACGAGTTGGCGGATAAAGACGGCATTATTGCCGTGTATCCCTTTGCCCTGCACGGACGATGGAATGTGGGGGTGAGGCCGCCAGAGCATCGACCCATGACGATGGGCCCCGGCGGCGGACGTGGACGTCGCGGTGGAGGTGGGTACCCGGGCGGTGGCGGGGGCTATCCAGGTGGTGGAGGTGGGGGGTACCCGGGTGGTGGAGGACAGCGGCAACCCCAAAGTCGGGAGCCGAACGAGGAGAAAAGGGCGGCTCCGGCCGACGATGTGGCTTTCTTCAATCAGATGCTGGACCAACTGGGGACGAAGTTTTCGGTGGACTCGTCGCGAATCTACGCGGCAGGTTTGTCGGAGGGTGGCTTCATGAGCTTGCGATTAGGATGCGCCTTAGGGGATCGAATCGCTGCCATTGCCGCAGTGGGTGCGGCCATGCCGAAGACGATGATTTGTCTGCCTCCGCGTCCGGTGCCGCTGGTGATGATTAATGGCACATCCGACCCGATCGTTCCTTACGGCGGTGGCACCGAACACAATTTGAGCCTGCCAGTCGTTTCCGTGGAAGATAGCGCCAAGGCGTGGGCAAAGATTGACCGCTGCGAAGAAAAACCGGAGAAGAGCAAGTTACCGGCGCATGAGAAGGGCGGTATGGAAACCAAAATCGACACTTATAACGCCTGCCAACAAAACGCGGCGGTGGTTCTCTACAGCGTGAAGGGGGCGGGCAATACCTGGCCTGGCGGTGAGCAATATGAAGTCGAGAAAACGGTCGGCAAGACCAGCCAGGATTTGAATGCGAATGAAATCATGTGGAGTTTTCTGGTGACTAAGAAAATTCCGGGTAAGAGCGAAGCTAAGCCGTAGTTTCGCCCGTACGCAGTCTCTACTCACCATTCCATTGACGTGAATAAATCGCGGAGAGCCGCCGTCGGCTCTCCGCAATTCTTGGTCGTTAACTCTGCTACAACGACCTCAGGAAATTCAACAGATCCTGCACTTGCGACGGGTGCAGGGTGCTGAACTTTTTGATAACGACGTTGGCCTCTGATCCAGAGCTGTTGTGAGCATGAATCGCCTGAATCAGATCGGTGGTGCGGCCGTCGTGGAGGAAGAACAGTCGTTGGCCCAATCCCCACAAGGGAGCAGTACGGAATTCATCGGGACCGGCGGCGCCCTGGTGGATGCCGTCGGACAATTCCGAGCCCATGTGGTGGAGGGCGAAGTCGGAATACGGGTTATAGGTCACGTTGGACATGCCGGTAAAGAGCGACGGTCCAGTTGTGAGCGCTGGCGAGTGGCAGAGCGCGCAGCCGGTGGAGTTGAACAGGCTGGCGCCGTTGTGGATGGATGCCGTCGATGCCGCGCGAGCGGGCGGCGCCGACAAGCGGATGAATACTGCAAAGTTCACGATGTCGGAAGACATTTCGGAGGCGGTTCCGATCATGGTGTTGTAATTGGGGCTGCTGGAGTTGGGATTGAGGTAATTGGTCGGGTCCTCGGGAGATTTATTGAACACGCAGCCGGTGACGGCGCTGCGCTCATTGGGGAACACCTCATTCGCGACGCCCTGCTCCACGTTGTAGGCCTCTCCCGCGAACATGAGCAGCGATTTGTTCTGAGCCTTCCAACCGAAACGCGTGATCGTGCCGTCGTTTCCGCTGGTGTTGAAAGAGCCGCCTATGTTGAAGGCCGCCCGGGCGAACCGTGTGGCTGCGAGGTTGGCTTGCAGAGTTGCGTCAGGTGTGGCTTCGACAAGCCCCAAACCGTACAGCGGAGTGGGGATGCGGAAGATCACGTTATTGGCTTCGAGGGCTGCGGAGAAGTTCGGCTGCGCGAGATTGCAGCCTGGGGCATCCGACCGGCCGGCGATGGTGTAAAGTCCGTGGACTCCGCCATCGAGGGTCCCGTTTGGGTTCTGGACAAAGCGGGCTTCGCGAACCGGACCATTGGTGGTGATGAATGAGGGAACAGAGTTGGACGCGCCGTTCAATGTAGCGAGCGCGACCTGCGGATTTGCGATGGGATTCTGCGGACTGCTAAGTCCGGGACTGCTCCCTCCAATCGCGGGCTGCGCATGGCATTGGGCGCAACTATTCCCGTTGAAGGTTGGACCCAAGCCGGCTCCAGCTTCGCCCGCTATGGCTCCGGTGACGGAGTCGACCTCCTGAAAGCGCATTTGCGCCTGATTGAAGAAAGCCTGCTCATTGGCGTTCAAAGTTGGAAAGAAGCTGCCCGCTGCCGGCGGACCGGGACGCGGACCAGGATCGCTCTGCGAATAGAGTTCCATACTTGGAAGGGAGGCTACGGCAAGACAAAGTACTAAGGGGGAGAGCTTGCGACGCTTCATTGTTGACCTCCTGATCGGGATAGACACACTTCTGGCGTCAAGATTTCTGGTGCGTTTTGCGAAGGCGGGCGCGAGGTAGGTATCAGCTGTTCCGCTCAAGCTGCGAGCCAGCAACTAAAGCTGGTCTCGTGCCCCGCTGCGAACAGAACAGCGCTATGGGTGTAGCGGGAGCCCCAAGAATGTTTCTCTCCTCGGATGAGAAGAGACTGGGACAACATTGGAAAGCAATCTAAGTCCGAGTTAAGACTCGGTCAAGTGTCCACAAGTGCATGTCTGATTTCGCGTTCGGATTTCGTAATTAGCACATTCGCCGTGGAGAAACGTCTAACTGTTAATCAGCCGAGGGATTTTCTCAATTCGCGGCGAAGGATTTTTCCGGACGCAGTTTTGGGCACGGCATTCACGAAGCGGACTTCACGCGGCTGTTTGTAATGCGTAAGCCGTTCGGCGACGAAGGTGCAGAGTTCTTCTCCAAGCCTGGGGCTCTCGGCAAATCCATCGCGCACAGCGACGAACGCGACAGGCATCTCGCCGGCCGCACCGTCGGGCCGACCGACCACGCCACACTCTTTCACTGCGGGGTGTTCCAGCAGGACGGCTTCGACTTCCGCTGGGGCTACAGGAAAGCCCTTGTACTTGATCATTTCTTTGCGGCGGTCTACGACCCGGTAGAAACCTTCGCGATCGCGGGTCACGATATCGCCCGACCAATACCAGCCGTCACGCAACACGGCCGCGGTTGCTTCCGGTTCCTTCCAATAGCCCCGCATGAACTGGGGGCCGCGCATGACGAGCTCTCCGGACGTCCCGGAAGGCGCTTCGGCCACATCGTCGGGCGTGTCGCCGGGATCGATATCAGACTGGGACAGCACCCGGCAGTCGGTTTCCGCCAAGGGATGGCCGATCGAGTCCGGACGATAAAGCTCAGGTTGGAGAAAGCCGACGTGGGTCACAGGCGAGGCCTCGGTCATACCGTATCCCTGGCACACCAGAATGTCGGTGAGGGCGGTGAAGCGGCGAGCAAGATCCGGAGCGAGCGGAGCGGCTCCGGATTTGACCCAGTGGACTTGATGATCGCGAGGGAATTGCCGCGCCTCGGCCGCCTGACAAAGTGCATTGATCGCGGGTGGAACCAGAGGCATGATGGTCACCGCTTCGTCGATGAGGAGTTTCGTCACCAACGGTACCTGGAAACGTGGAACTAGAATGATCGTCGCACCCACGATCAGCGCGGGATTAAGAACCACATTCAGGCCGTAGATGTGATAGAGCGGAAGACAGCATAGAATATGGTCATGTAAATGGAATGAAGTGGAATTCGGACCGAGCAACTGATATACGTTCGCGATCAGGTTATAGTGCGAGAGCATGACGCCCTTGGGCAGTCCGGTGGTGCCGCTGGAGTAGGGAAGCGCCGCGAGCGTCTGTTCGGAAGATTGATCCGGCTTTCGCCAAACGGCGGTCACGGGACGGAGCAAGCTGGCGAAAGGCTCTGTGCCCGGCGCCGGCTGGCGCGTCGAATAGACCCGGCGAAGGCCAGGCAATCCCAACAGATTGATGCCTTCAATGTTTCCCCCATCAGTGATCAGAGTGACAGCTCCGGAGTTTTCCAGCTGATAGCGGACTTCACGTTCGCGGTAGGTCGGATTCAGAAGCGTGGGAATCGCGCCGGCCAGTGTAGCGGCGTGGTATGCGGCACAGAATTCCCAAGAGTTCGGCAGGAAAATGGCGACGATTTCGCCGGGCTTGACCCCAGCCGCAACGAAGCCACGAGCCAAACTTTCGACGATTTCTCCATATTCGGCGTAGGTCAGGCGGCGTCCACAGGAAGCATCGACCAACGCGGTTTTCCGCGCATTGCGGCGGCAGGAGTCGAGCACCAGATCGTGCAGAAAGAGATTGTGAGGGTCGGCGTAGAGTTGCGTTCGCAGCATGCCGGGAGCGATTGTAAACGGAAATTGCAGGACTCGAACCAGCGGGGTTAGTTAGCCAGCTTTCTCAGGAATTCCTGCTCGTCCATACGGTACTTGAAGGCTTTACGGCCATCGATGAACACGACCGGGACTTCGTCGTTGAACTGGCGCCGAAGTTCGGAGTCAGCGTCAACGTCGATTTCTTGCCAGGTGAATCCCCCCCGCCGCGACAGCTTGGAGAGGCTCTCTTTGACCACTTCGCACAGGTGGCATCCCTTGCGGGAATAAATCACGACGCTGCGCGACTCTGGCATGCGGGGAGATTCTAGCGCGGGGAAATGGCGTTTTTCCAGTAACAAAGCTACACGAAAGGACGGGGCAATCCGTTTTGGGAGGTCAGGTGGCTGGACCAGTCGATGTCTTACCCCAGCGAACTTCTCATCACTGGCAAACGCAGACGAGTTCTACGCAGTTCGCGAGCATGGCGCATTGCGGCCAGCCAACAGCCGAAGCGTTAGAATCCCACCATGCAAGATCATCATGCAAAACCTTTGGATGGAAAGACGGCGCTGGTTACGGGCGCGGCGCGGCGACTGGGACGCGCGTCCGCGCTGGCGCTGGCACAGGCCGGCGCCGATGTGGCCATCACTTTCAGGAATTCGGCGCGCGAAGCGCGGGAGACGGTGGTCGATCTATCGGGCTACGGAGTACGTGCATTCGCTCTGCGCTGCGACGTGACCGATGAGGCGAGTGTTCGGGCCATGATGAAGGAGGTGGGACGCGAACTAGGTCGCATCGATATTCTGGTTAACAATGCGGCCAATTATGAGGCGGTAGAGTTCGAAGAGCTTACGGTGCGGCAATGGGATGCGATTTTCGCCTCCAATACGCGCGGCCCGTTTCTCGTTTCGCGCGAGGCTTTGAAGTGGATGCGACGGAAGCGACCCAAGAGTTCGGGCGGCTCCGCCGTTCAGGGGAAGATAATCAATATGGGGTCGCTGGGCGGCCTCAGGCCGTGGGCCACGCATGCGCACTATTGCTCGTCAAAGGCGGCCTTGCATATGCTGACCAAAGTGATGGCCAAGGCGCTTGCGCCGGAGATTGCCGTGAATGCCGTGGCTCCCGGAATGATCGACTTGGGAGAGAAGTCGGCCGCGGCCTTTATGCGCCGCATGGCGAAGCAGACCCCGATGCAGCGCAACGGCCGCGGGGAGGAGATTGCCGAGGCGGTCTTGTTCTTCGCCATCGCGCCGCAATTCATCACGGGTCAGATTCTGGCCGTGGACGGAGGGCTCGGCCTCTAGCGCGTCGCTACGCCTCCGCCGAAGTGGGATCGATGATCAGCTTCACCTCGGAAACGCGGTTTGCAGGGAATCCTCCTTGCTTCGCGTGTTCGCGCACCATTTCTTCGTTGGGCGCGATGTAGACGCAGTAGATTTTGTCCTGCGTAACGTAGCTGTGCAGCCACTGAATCTTTGGACCCAGGTTATTCAGCACGCTGCAGGATTTTTGTGATATCGCGATGACTTGGTCCGGGGTCACATCTCCGACGCTTGGGATGTCGCGCTCGATGACGTACTTGGGCATGTATTCCTCTCCGTGATGAAGGCGGGCAGCGGCCCGCTATTATTTGCCGGGCAGAGATTCTAGCCTAGAAGCGGTGGAAATAGCCATTGCTGCGGGCTCGCGGTATATTGGGGCGAATGAAGAAATCGAAAGGCAGTTCTTCTCCGGCCGCGTCGCAAAAACGCACGTCTTCTCTTTCGCCCTACGGTTCAGGAGCTGGGGACGGCCCACGGGTCGCTGTCGCCATCATGGCCGCGGGCAAAGGCACCAGGCTCAAATCGCAGATACCTAAAGTATTACATGAGGTCGGCGGCAAGCCGCTGCTGGAGCACGTAATACGGGCCGCTTTGCGTATTGTCCCCGCGAAGGACGTGTACGCGATCGTCGGCCACGAAGCTGACCGCGTGCGGGCGGGAATGCAGCACACCGGCGTGAACTTCGTACCTCAGCCGGAGCAGCGGGGAACCGGGCACGCGCTCATGATGGCTCGCGAGGCGCTGGCCGGCTACGATCACGTGATCGTGCTCTCGGGAGACGCTCCCCTGATTACGCCAGAGACCATTGGGCGATTGCGTAACTTCCATCTTGAAGAGCAGGCTGGCATGACGTTACTGAGCGCGGAGCTGCCGAACCCGACAGGCTATGGACGGGTGCTCCGGAAGACCCGGCTAGGCGCGGAAGTGCGGATGATCGTTGAGGAGAAAGCGGCAACCTCTGCGCAGAAAAAGACTCGCGAGATTAATTCCGGCTTCTACGTTTTTGCGGTGAGGGAACTCTACGGCAACATTGGCAAACTCTCGACGGCCAACGCGCACAGTGAGTATTACCTGACCGACATGGCCGAGGTGCTGCGCAAGGCGCGGCAACGAGTGGTGGCCTTCAAAACGCCGGACGCGAGCGAAGTGCTGGGCGGAAACACGCGCGCGGAGCTGGCGGACATCGACGAAAAGATGCGGCTCGCCAAGTGCCGTCAATTGATGGCCGACGGTGTGACTGTGTTCTATCCGGCCACTTGCGTGATCGATGCCGACGTTGAGGTCGCGCCCGACACGGTGATCGAACCTTATGTGCAGCTACTGGGCAGAACGCGAATCGGCAGCGCCTGCCGCGTGCGGTCTTACTGCGTGATTCGCGATTCCGAAATCGAGGATGGAGTGATGGTGCTTCCCGGATGTGTGATGGATGAAGCGCGGATCGGCGCGGGAGCGATAGTCGGACCGTATTCGCGGCTTCGGCCAGGCAGCGAGATTGGCGAAGGCGCGCATGTGGGAAATTTTGTCGAGACCAAAAAGACCAAGCTGGGCAAGGGATCGAAGGCGAATCACCTGACTTATCTGGGCGACGCGGAGATCGGCGCGGGCGTAAACATTGGCGCCGGGACTATCACTTGCAATTACGATGGCGTCCACAAGCACAAAACCGTGATCGAAGATGGAGTGTTTATCGGCAGCGACAGCACGCTGGTGGCGCCGATTCGCATCGGCAAGGGGGCATATGTGGGAGCGGCATCCTGCCTTACGGACGACGTTCCCGCGGATTCACTGGCGATCGCGCGGGCGCGGCAGATCGTGAAAGAGGGTTGGGCAGAAGAGAAGCGAGCGGCGCGAAAGAAGTGACCGCGGCCACGAGTCGGGCGAAAGCTTCTAATGAAATAAAGGCACTGAACCCTAAGATTTCTCCGTGGCTCAGTGCCTCCGTGGTAAATCGTTATCGATTTAGTGCGAAACAGCTGCGAACAGTTCCGAATGCATCAGCGACTGGAATTGCTGGTCGCTGGCCTTGAAATGCAACAGCAGGTTCGAACCGTCGGAATCGACGGTGGTGTTGTCCACCGCGACTTTCTCGGCCGGCGTGGCGCTCATCTTCTTGTACAGGATGCCGGCCTTGACCAGCGATGACATGGTGCCCGCGGTCACAGTATCGGAAGTGACCACCGTCAAATCAAAGTTGACGCCGCTGTTGAAATTCATAGTGTAGCGCGAGCCCAGCAGGCGTTTCTTCACGGTTTCGTAGTCCGCGACCTTGGCGGCATCGCCCAGGGCGGAGCGCATCATGTTCTGCGTGCCTTGCTGGTCGAGAATGCTCCAGACAGGCGCGGAGTCGACGCTCGACATCATGTCAGCCATGTCGCCGTTCGTATCCAGGCCCAAGACCTTGCCCAGGCTGGTATCGAGCGCAACGCGGATCGCTGTGGGATCGCCGAACAGCAGAGTGCTGTCGTCCAAAAAGCTCATGACGAAGCCGCCTTCCATAGGATAGAGGTCTGCCGTGCCGTATTTCTTGGGCACAAACTTTTGCAGCTTCATCTTCTTGAGCACGAGCTTTCTTGTCAAAAGGACCGTCCGCAACGCCCACGCCCCGCACTCCTTGTTTTCCGGCGCGGAATGAGGCGAAGGCGAGCGTATCCACGTCTTTGTCGGGATCGATGCCGATGTTCTTGAGAGCCGCCTCGAACTGCTTGAGATTGTCTGGCAAGACTTGCTGCTTCAGGGCCATAGCGGTGGGCGAATCTTTGAGAGTTCGATAATCCACCGAGATCAGTTGCAGCAAATCGGCCGGAATGCAGGAGCGGGCAGACGAGTTGAGCGGCATGGCATAGGCCATGCTCACCAGAAGTAGAAAAGCCAGGCAAACCTTAATGAGTTTCATAACGCCTCGAATCAGAAACAGCCAGGGTTGTGGTGTACCTCTTGAGTGCACCTTCTTGTTGGATGCACGATTTGGCCCTGTAGTTAATAGATCGCTTTATTGTAGTTTACTTGCGGCCGGAGGAGATCGCACAAAAGTACAGTGCCTGTTGACCCAGCAGAGACCGCCTGCTGTGGAGACTTAGGTCGCTGCGTCTCCGCCGACAACGCCGCGATTGGTGGCGAGAAAGATGTTGCAAGCAGCGTCTCTACGAAAGGGCGGATACGCGCTTCCGCACTTCCGCAACGAAAGCCTGATCTTTCAGCGAGGCCAGATTGATCTCCACATTGGCGAGCGCGCCGGTAATGGCGGCGCCGGCCAGAGCGAGAGCAGTGGTTAAATCTGATTTCATGTGGGGATTGGTGATGGGCTCGAGTGATTTTACGATTTGTGCAATTTCGCGGGCTTTTTCTGCGACGCTGAGCGGAACTTCGGTTGCCTGTTTGACGGCGGCCTCAATTATCGTCTCGCCGGATTTGTCGTCCGCGGTTTTGGCCTGCTTATAAGCCGCCATGACAGCGCTAAAGGATTCGGCGTCGGCGTCGACTGCGGTCTTCAGTTGCTCGCGCAGGGGGGAGAGGCGCGCCAGGGCCTCGCTGAGTTGCGATTCGTATTGCGCATACGCCTTCTTGCCGCGAGACATGGAGGCGACCATGGCGGCGAGCCCCGCGGCCATGGCGGCCGCCGCGGCTGAAGCGCTTCCTCCGCCGGGAGCGGCTGTGGGAGCAGCCAGTTGCTCGACGAACGGTTCGACTCCGGCGCGCAGGCCGCCGACCGCCATCTTCCCACCCATCACGGCTGCCAAGCGGTTCTCCAGAATCAACGACGAATCGAAATTCTCGACTTGGAGAAACCATTCGGCGGCTTGCTCCAAAGCTTTCTTGGGAATCAGTCCAACGATCTCGCTCGACACCGGTGTGACTCCGTAACGGGCGGCCTCGCGTTTTACCATTTCAAAAACGCGGTGGATCGGCGTTTGTTCAAAGTCGGTGAGGTTCATCGAAACCTGGGCCAGTCCGCGAACGAGGAAGCCAGCGCCTTTCACGAATCGCATCCCGCCACTTGAGAAGCGCACGGACTTCGCGATTTTCTTGGCAATCTCAACGTCGGGTGTGTTAAGGAAGACGTTATAGGCGATCAGGAATTTGCGCGCGCCTACCACCGTTGCGCCGGCTGTGGGATGGACGCAGGGGTCGCCGAAATCTGGACGGCGGGCGGGATTGGTGGCGATCTCGGCGCGGATGCCCTCGAACTGGCCACGGCGAATATTTTCCAGGCCCTGGCGTTCAGGAATTCTGGCGGCCGATTCGTAGAGATAAACCGGAATGTTGTAGCGCTTCCAGATCTGCTCCCCGACGTGGCAGGCCATGGCTACGCAGTCTTCAATGGTGACGCCGTCGATGGGGATGAAAGGGACTACGTCAGTCGCTCCCATGCGCGGATGCGCGCCGGTGTGGACATTCAGGTCGATCACTTCAGCTGCCTTGCCCACGCCGCGAATGGCGGCTTCCTGAATGGCTTCGCGCTCGCCCACCAGAGTGATGACGCTGCGGTTGTGGTCGGAGTCCATCTCGCGGTCGAGCAGGTAGACGCCGGGCATTTTCATAGCATCGACGATGGCGTCAACTTTCGATTTGTCGCGGCCTTCGGAAAAATTAGGAACACATTCGACGAGCGTGGACATAAGGGAAGAGAATAGCTGGGTTGACGCAAGGGCGGCAACTACGCGGTGGTGGGGTGAGGTGCGATCTCGGCAGGGACTACGTTGAATTCTTGGGGAAGGTGAATCTGGTCGAGAGAGCAGCTCCTGTGCCTTGCATGTCGTCTTCTTGGCAGGAAGACCATCTGGCTCCGTAGACGATCTCCTAGGTGTTCGTTGATTTGAGTCATCGGGAAGCCCTACGACCAGTTAGCAAGCGCGCGAACACACGTCCCAAATAGCTGTCGTATTCGTCTTGGGCATTCGGTCGTTCGCGGACACCGCATCGGATCCCAGACCGTCTGAGCACCCGTCGGATTTTTCCGAACCCTGAGTGTCGGTTTTCGAGACTCGTGACTCGTCAGATCATCGGAAATTGGATTGCGACCAGCATCACGGCTGACGGTCCGACAGGTAGCCTTGTTCAATCTCCGCCAGCATCGTTTCGATGTCGGCGGTCGGGGATTCATGCTTGGCCGCTACACGAATAGCAGCGAGCTTTTTCTCCACGTCCCCCAGGTCTTCGCGACGGCAAGCGCGGACTAGCGCTTGTCGCACCCATTCCGCAATTGACATTTGCTGGGAGCGGGCGGCTTGCTGGATCTCGCGATATTCCGGATCCCGCAAGATTACCTTGAGTTGCTTAGCCATGCAGTGAGTTTAAATGAACCATCCGCGTGAGTAATACAGGAAAGAGGCGGCTCCGAAGCGTCCCTAATGGTGGCCAAAGAACCTTCCCACGCCCAGCCGTACCTGCACCGTATTGATCCCCGGATTGGGCGTAGCTAAGCCAGCGTTCGAGATGTGCATGTAGCGCAGTTCGAGGCTTACGTTGTGTTTCGCGCCGAGGATGTGCACTCCGAGTGCGGCCTGGTCGGTGAAGTTCACGGTGTTGGTGCCGGTGGGAACGTTGTGGTCGGTGAAGAGCGTGCCGCCGCAGAGTTCGAGATAGGGTGACAGGCGGCCGTGACGTACGAAATTCCACTTGAGGCACCAATGGGTCGAAGCCGACGCCGTACGCGGTGTTGGCTGGTTGGAAGACGAAAAAAACGGGAACGGCATCGACTGCGTATTCGAAGCGTCCGCGAAGAAAGCCAGGCAAGTGCGGGCCAGTGAGAATCCATCCATAGCGCAGGCCGGCGTTGAAGGCGCCGGTGTTGCCTCGTCCTCCGCTGACGGAATGGCCGCCGCCCGCCCATATCTGGAGTTCGTGGCCGCCTTGTTCGGGACCGGTCTGGGCGCAGCCCAGGGACGATGAAATCAGCAGGGCCGAGAAGAGGAAGAGGGAAGAGCGCATGACGATTCCACCAGGAGAATGACCAATCCTCGAAGCAGAAGAATCACGATACAGCAAGCGGTTGGCGGCCACAAATGGCGAAAATGGAAGTTTCCTAATTCCTTTCGGCTTCGCTCAGGGAGGCTCTCGGTTCTCTTACTCCTAGTGTGGCAGCGAGACAGGCTCCGCCCCTGTCCCCCGTATCCCATTCCCGTTTTCGAAAGACGGCCTGAAAATTCCCAGCTTCCGCATCTTGTGAATGAGCGTGGTGCGTTTCACGCCAAGTTTGGCGGCTGCTCCCTTCGGGCCGCCGATTACCCAACGGACGCCCTCGAGCGTTTGCAGAATCAGAGCGCGCTCGGACTCCCTCAAAGTCGTTGGAGCCTTCGAGACGATAACGCTCTGGGTCGGCGCTGTTGGCAGAGGATTGGGAAGCACGCCGTCGTTTGAAAGAATTACGGCGCGTTCGATAAGGTTCTGCAGCTCGCGGATATTTCCCGGCCATTGATACGAACTGAGCGCAAACATCGTTTCCGCAGGAATGTCTTGGATTTGCCGATCCATCCGGCGACCAAACAGTTCGACAAAATGCATCACCAGGGCGGGAATATCTTCGCGGCGCACTCGCAGTGGTGGCAATAGCACGGGAAAAACATTCAGCCGGTAGTAAAGGTCGCTACGAAATTGGCCACGATCCACCATTTCTGCCAGATCACGATTCGTAGCAGCCACCAGCCGGACGTTCACTTGGTGAGTGCGGGTGCTACCAAGGCGCTCGAACTCCTGTTCCTGCAGCACCCGCAGCAGTTTGGGCTGCAATGCCGGAGGAATATCGCCTACTTCGTCCAGAAAGAGCGTGCCTTTGTCGGCCAACTCGAAACGTCCAATCTTTTGCGCGATGGCCCCAGTGAACGCCCCTTTCTCGTGGCCAAAAAGCTCGCTTTCCAGTAGATCAAGGGGGATGGCAGCGCAGTTCAGTCTCACGAACGGGCGTCCGCAACGCGGGCTGATGTTGTGAATCGCATGCGCGATCAGCTCCTTGCCGGTGCCGGTCTCTCCTTGAATAAGAACCGTGGAATCGGTAGACGCGACGCGTTCAACTTGTTCGAGCACGGCTTCCAGAGCAGGACTATTGCCTATGATCTGCTCGAATCTGCGCTCGTAAGAAACTTGACCTGCACTCCCGAATCTTTCGAAAGCTGCCACAGAGAACCTCCTGGCGCGCGTGTGACATTGTCTTAATTGGGGCTCAGCTCTCCAGAGCTGCTCGAACACTTCCGAGCAGGGCTTCGTCGTCGAATGGTTTTGACAAGAATTCCACCGCGCCTGCCCGCAACGCCTGCATCCGCATTTTTGCGTCGCCATGTGCTGTGATGAAAATGGTTGGAATTCTGCAATGCTCGGCGTTCAATCTGGCCTGCAGTTCCAGTCCCGACATTCCCGGCATGCGGATATCCGCGATCAGACACGCGGTCTGGTGCTGTTCGCCGGATTTCAAGAACTCTTCCGCTGACGCAAAAGCTTGCGAAGGCAATCCAACCGATTTCAACATGCCTTGCAACGCGCTGCGCATCAAGTCGTCGTCATCGACGATCGCCACTAAGTTGGTCCTCATTTGGATGCCCATGCTTGAAAAACTAACAGCGTCGTCAAACCAGCACAATCATACTTTGGTATGCATGTGCTGATACCCTCCACAATCTCGGAAATGCCTTGGATGCGGGTATAAAAGGCGTGGCAGTCGATGCGAACACGGCTCGAGTTCATTCGCGGGGGCGGGGCAGAGTGAGGTGAAAACTTGCTCCGCGCGGAGAATTGGCGGCCGCCCACAAGCGGCCGCCGTGCGATTCCACGATGGAGCGGCTGATCCGAAGTCCCATGCCGGTGCCGCCCGGCTTGGTGGTAAAGAAGGAACTAAATATCTGATCCGCCTGCTGCGGGGGCAGGCCTACGCCTGTGTCGCTCACCGAGACCATCAGATTGCCGTCCTCGGCTCGCTGCGACTTGATGGCGAGGTCGCGTGGCCCATCCGAGTCTTTCATCGCTTCGATGCCGTTGATCATGAGGTTCATCAGCACCTGCTGCAATTGCACACGGTCCCCCATGATCCGGGGAAGGTCGTCCGACAGTTCGGCGTGCATTGAGATGGAGTAGCGGGTGGCCTCGCTGCGTAATAGATCGATCATTCCTCGAATAATTTCGTCTACATCAACCAGTTCTCGTTGCGAAGTTCCCTTTTTGAAGAGAGAGCGGATATGGTTGATGATCTCGCTGGCCCGGGCTGCATCCTTGACTACTCTTGACGCTGCCTCGCGGGCTTCTCCTAGATCAGGTTGATCACGCGCGAGCCAGCGCAAGCAGGTATTAGCGTCGGTAATGGCTGCGGCAATAGGCTGATTCACTTCGTGCGCCAGCGACGCCGTCAGTTCTCCCATGGTGGTCACCCGGCTGATGCGCGCGAGATCCGCCTGCGCCTCGCGCAGTGCCTCTTCGGCCTGCTGGCGCTGGGTGACGTCGGTGGAGCTTCCCACGAATTGCGACAGGTCCCCGGATGCGTTCAGAACGGGATGGCCGACCGTGTTGATGTGTTTGACAGCGCCGTTCGGAAGAAGGATACGGAATCCCACTTCGTAATCCGATCTTTCACGTATTGCTCGATCGATTGCCTCTTGCCACTTGGCCCGATCCTCCGGATGAATGCGCTGCAGCCGTTGCTCCCAAGACGGCGCGCCCTGTTCTGGCTCGAAGCCATAGATGCGATACCACTCCTCGGAAAGATGCAAGGCTTCTCCTCCCGCTACTTGCCAGACCCAACTCCCTGTGTGTGTGACCCTTTGCGCTTCCGCCAAATAGGCTTCGCTTCGTCGCAAGCTTTCCTCCGCCCGCTTGCGCTCGCCAATTTCGCGACTCAGATCCTCATTCGCCCGAGTTAGTTCCGCCGTTCGTTCCGCAACTCTCACTTCAAGTTCATCTCGCGCTCGCGTGACCCCGGTCATTAGCAGGGCGAAGACCAGGAAAACTAGGTCATAGAGAACCCGAGAGATGCTATTGATTTCAGGGTCGAAGACATAACTGCGGACCAGCGCTGAGAGCACAGCTGCGAGAATGCCCGGTCTGGTGCCTCCAAACCAAAACGTTATGGCGATTGCGGACAGCGCAAATGCGTTAAACGCCAAAGGCAAATGGAAGTGTAGAAACAATTGAGTCAATCCGGCAGCTGCTGCCACCGACACCAAAGCCAATCCGTAACGTATTGCAACAGAGGCCTCGGGCCCTGCAATCGCTTTCCCTTTGTCCCTATTTCCCATCGTTTGAACGGCTCCAAAGTTTCTATGCTGTCAACTCTCTATTAAAGACTATCGCGGGGGCCGCGTTATCGGAATATCTCGTTGCGGGAGATCCTTGGCTTAGACAATACCGAGTCATCCAAGGATTCACTGTTGGGGAAACGGAGTAAGCTCCGGTGAAGAAGGCGCCGGTCCGGCAGGTGTCGAAATACTGACGCAGTGTCAAGTGTCGGAGGTTTGACGACTACTCTTTCCAATGTTCCTTGGCGATCTTCCAACACCTCAGTTGTTTCAGGTCCATGAAAACAGGCAGGTAAGCCACGCCAGCTTGAAGTGGAACACTACGTGCTTTTCCGGTGTCGTACCTGTGGTGAGCAACGAGCGAACGACGAAGTCAGACGTCGTGACGGAAAGAAAATTCCATGTGGATTGTTCGACTGGCATTACGGCGGCCCTACACATTCGTGGTGATGTCGATTCTCATCCTAATTATGGGTGGACTGGCGATTGTTCGCACTCCCACCGACATTTTCCCGACGATAGACATTCCCGTCGTCAGCATCATCTGGAACTACAACGGTCTGGTTCCGCAGGATATGAGCGACCGGGTCGTCACCATCACGGAGCGTAATCTTACTACCACCGTCGACAATATCGAACACATCGAGTCGCAGTCGCTCTACGGGATCGCGGTTGTTAAAGTCTTCCTCCAGCCGACCGCAAATCTGCAACAAGGGATTGCGCAGATTACCGCAGTTTCTCAGACTCAACTCCGGCAATTGCCCGTTGGAACCACGCCGCCACTCATCATTGCTTATAGCGCGTCGAGCGTGCCCGTCCTGCAACTGGCCCTCTCAGGGCAAAATCTGTCGGAGCAGCAACTGAATGACTACGGCCTGAATTTCATTCGAACGCAGATCATCACTGTCCCCGGCGTTTCGGTGCCCTATCCCTACGGCGGCAAACAACGCCAGGTCCAGGTCGATCTGAACACCACAGCTTTGCAGTCGAAGGGACTATCTCCGCTCGATGTTGTCAATGCGATCAGTGTGCAAAACCTGATTCTCCCCACGGGAACTTCCAAGATTGGGTCCAGAGAATACGATGTGTCGATTCCCAACGCAGCGCCGCAGACGATTGCGGACCTGAACCGAATCCCCATCAAGACCATTGGCGGCACTACGATCTACATCAAAGATGTCGCCTGGGTACGCGATGGTTTTCCGCCGCAAACCAATATCGTTCGCGTCAATGGGCAGCGCTCGGTATTGTTGACCATTCAAAAGGCCGGGAATGCTTCAACACTGAATGTGATCTCAGGAATTAAAGCTCTGCTGCCGCAAATTAAATCGACGCTTCCGCCCCAGTTACAGATATCGCCGCTGGCTGATCAGTCGATTTTTGTTCGTGGCGCGATCAGTGGAGTGGTACGGGAAACGCTGATAGCCGCCTGCCTGACTGCTTTCATGATTCTCACATTCCTGGGCAGTTGGCGCAGCACCGTCATCATCGCGACCTCGATTCCGCTGGCGATCCTGACTTCGATTATTGTGCTCAGTGCGATCGGACAAACCATCAACATCATGACCCTCGGTGGATTGGCCCTGGCGGTCGGCATCCTGGTCGATGACGCCACCGTCGAAGTCGAGAACATCAATCGCAACCGGGAGGCAGAGCCTGAAAAGGATCTCGACGGAGTTGTTCTGGATAGTGCATCGCAAATTGCGACCCCTGCTTTTGTTTCCACGCTGTCGATTTGCATCGTGTTCGCTCCCATGTTTTTGCTGTCAGGTGTGGCACGATATCTGTTTGTGCCGCTTGCCGAAGCAGTAGTTTTCGCCATGTTGGCTTCGTACTTTCTGTCGCGGACGATTGTCCCGACCATGGCAAAGTACCTGTTGCGCGGGGAAAAGAAGGAAGCGGGCGACGCCCCCAGCCGCAATCCGCTGGTGCGGCTTCAGAAGCGCTTTGAGGAGGCTTTCGAAAGATTTCGTCACAGCTTTCGCGGCCTGCTGGAGATTTGTCTCCATCACCGGCTTGTTTTCCTGATTGCTTTCTTTGCGGTTTGTCTCGGATCTCTTGTGATTCTGATTCCCTGGCTGGGTCAGGACTTCTTCCCCAGCGTGGACAGCGGTACCTTCAAGCTTCACATGCGTGCTCCCACCGGAATGCGCATTGAAGAGACTGCCAACCTCTGCGATCTGGTCGAGCAGTCGATTCGCGGGCAGATTCCGTCAGGCGAGATCCAGAGCGTCATTGACAACATCGGATTGCCCTACAGCGGCATCAATCTTTCTTACAGCAATTCGGCGCCGGTAGGCACATCGGACGCCGATATTCTTGTGACCCTCTCAGCCAAGCACCATCCCACGGACAACTACATTCACCAGCTTCGTTTGAACCTGCCGAAACAGTTCCCCGGAGTTTCCTTCGCTTTCTTGCCCGCCGACATGGTGGCGCAGATTCTCAATTTTGGATTGCCGGCCCCCATCGATGTTCAGGTCGTGGGAAACAACTTGCAGGGAAACCGGCTCTATGCAGACGCATTGCTGGCGAAGATCAGATATGTTTCCGGTGCGACCGATTTGCGGATTCAACAGCCCTTCGATCAACCCTATCTGCGATTACAGGTAGAAAGAACGAAAGCAGAACAACTTGGTTTCACTGCCCATGACGTCGCGCAAAATCTTTTGGTATCGTTGAGCGGAAGTTTCCAGACTTCGCCCTCGTTCTGGCTTGATCCCAACAATCATGTCAGCTATCAAATCGCGACTCAGACGCCGCAATACCGCACCGACACGTTGCAGGATGTCGAGAACATCCCGATCACGGGCACCGATCCGAACGCACCTCCATCCATCATGGCTAGTCTGGTGTCTACGCAGCGCGGTGCAGGAATGGCTGTAATTTCTGACTATAACGTTGCGCCGGTCATTGACATCTTCGGCTCTGTGGCTGGTCGCGACCTGGGTGGCGTCGCCGGTGACATCAACAAAATCATTGCAGCAACGCGCCAGCAATTGCCGCGCGGATCGCGCGTCGTCGTCCGGGGGCAGGTTCAGACCATGCGCGCGTCCTACATCGGCCTGATGGGCGGACTGGTATTCTCGATTGTGTTGGTTTACCTGCTCATCGTTGTCAACTTTCAGTCCTGGCTCGATCCTTTCATCATGATTTCCGCGCTGCCCGCGGCTCTTGCCGGGATTGCCTGGTTCTTGTTCATCACCCACACGAATCTCAGCGTCCCGGCCCTGATGGGAGCGATCATGTGCATGGGGGTCGCCACCTCAAACAGCATCCTGGTGGTTAGCTTCGCTACGGAAAAAATGACGGAAGGAATGGATTCGGTCAGCGCCGCGCTGGAAGCGGGCTTCACGCGTTTTCGTCCCGTTCTGATGACCGCTCTGGCCATGATCATCGGCATGGTGCCCATGGCTCTTGGAATGGGGGACGGCGGCGAACAAAATGCCCCGCTTGGCCGCGCGGTCATCGGTGGGCTGATTTTTGCGACAGTTTCAACACTGTTCTTTGTCCCTGCATTCTTTAGCGTTTTACAAGGACGCCGGCAGTCACAGACCGGCCAGTAGAAGCAATTCCTATGGAGACATTCATGTTGCCTCAAACTGAAATTGAAGATCGACCACAAATCGTCGAGCAAACATTTCCAATAAACCATGCGGAAGCAGGGAAGAGTTCGCGCAAGCGTTGGATTGTTCTCGCCATCGCAGTGGTTGCAGTCGCGGCCCTCCTGGTTTCGGGAATCTGGTCCCGGGTAAAAGCCGGTGCGAATCTACGCGCGGAGACGGCTCAAGCGGCGCTACCCGCCGTGTCCGTCGTGACGCCAAAACAAACCGCGCCGACCGACGAAATCATCCTGCCGGGAAACGTACAGCCATTCATTACCTCGCCCATTTATTCGCGCACGAATGGTTATTTGAAGAAGTGGTATTTCGACATCGGGGCGCACGTCAAGCAGGGACAACTGCTGGCTGTCATCGAAACTCCGGAAGTCGATCAGCAACTGGAACAAGCTCGCAGCAATCTGCTGACCGCGCAGGCGAATCTGGAGCTCGCTTCCATTACTAAGACGCGCTATCAAGGACTTCTGAAGAGCAACGCCGTAGCCCAACAGGATGTCGACAATGCGGTCGGTACTTACAATGCGAATAAAGCCGTCGTCGAAGCAGACAAGGCGGCCGTAGAGCAGTATTCGGCACTGGTATCTTTCGAAAAAATCTACGCGCCCTTCGATGGCGTCATCACCGCGCGCAACACCGATATCGGCGACCTCATTAATTCCGGGAGCAGCAGCAATGTGAAGACCGACCTTTTCCACATCGCTCAGCCGGGAAAATTGCGCGTTTACGTAAACGTTCCGGAGGAATACTCGCAGGGAATCAAACCTGGTATGACCGCAGATCTCAATCTGACCGAGTTTCCGGGCCGTAAGTTTCAGGGAAAATTGGTACGCACGGCCGAAGCCATCAATCTCACAACCCGCACTTTGCTGATCGAAATCGATGTGGACAATCCTGGTGGCACACTGCTTACCGGCTCCTACGCTGAAGTCCACTTGGCGGTTCCAACCCAGGCTTCAACCTTCCTGCTTCCCGTCAATGCGCTACTGTTCCGGTCGGAAGGATTACGTGTTGCCATCGTGAATGGCGGGAAAGTCACGCTTTCGCCGGTGACCCCTGGACACGATTTCGGCAACCAGATCGAGATCGTCTCCGGCCTCAAGCCGAATGATCAGGTCATTGTGAACCCACCCGACTCCATCGTGTCCGGACAGGAAGTCCAAATCGTTCAGGCAACATTGCCGGGAGATGCTAAGTGAAGCGCCCTCAAAGTATTCGCGGAAAGTCTCAGTGGACGCCTTGGATGGGAATTCTGGGCGTGATCGCAGTACTCCAGTTCGCTGGATGCACGGTCGGCCCGAAATACCATCCCCCGGTAGTGCAGGCGCCTGCCGCCTATAAAGAGTTGGGCGACTGGAAGCCCGCCCAGCCCAACGACCAGAATCTCGGCGGCTCATGGTGGGAGATATTCCAGGATCCGCAGCTGGACGCGCTTGAGCAACAAATAAGTGTGGCCAATGAAAATCTGAAGGCGGCAGAAGCGCAGTTTCGTCAGGCACGAGCCGCCTTGCGCTACAATCGCGCTGACTATTACCCGACCGTCGCCGCGGGGCCGTCGGCCACTCGCGAGCGAATCTCCTCCCGCCGTCCACCTGCGACTTCGATCTTCGATGGCATCACCTACAACGACTATGTCCTGCCATTTAGCGTGTCGTACCAGGTTGATGTCTGGGGACGCGTGCGGAAAAATGTCGAATCGTATCGAGAACAGGCGCAAGCAAGTGCCGCAGATCTGGCTACTGTCAATCTCAGCATGCATGCCGATCTCGCCGTCGACTACTTTGAGGCCCGCAGCCTGGACGCCGAGGAGGAACTCTTGAATTCCACGGTCAAGGAATACGAGCAGGCGCTGGAACTGAATGAAAACCGTTTCCAGGGTGGGATTGCTTCGGAAGTGGAAGTGGAGCAGGCAAAGACTCAGCTGCAGACCACGCGCGCGCAGGCGATTGATGTCGGAGTGCTGCGCGCACAATACGAACATGCGGTGGCGATTCTCATCGGAAAACCTCCCGCAGAATTCAGCCTTCCCCCATTGCCTCTCACGGCGCCCCCGCCACATGTTCCCATCTCCGTGCCGTCTGAACTGTTGGAGCGACGCCCGGACATCGCGTCTGCGGAGAGGCTGGTGGCGTCCGCCAATGCCCAGATTGGGGTTGCGAAGTCGGCCTATTACCCGGCAATCAGCTTAGGCGGTTCCGGAGGCTTTGAAAGTTCGGCGATTACCACCCTGCTGAATGGACCGAGCGGCCTATGGTCCATAGGACTATCTGCCGCAGAAACTATCTTCGATGGCGGAAGACGCCATGCCCTCACTGACCAAGCGCGTGCCGCGTATGACTATCAAGTCGCGGCCTATCGAGAAAATGTGCTGACTGGATTCCAGCAGGTGGAGGACAATCTGGCGGCAGTGAGAATCCTGGAGAATGAGGCTAAGGTCCAGGATGAAGCGGTCGCAGCCGCCCAGCGTTCGCTCGATCTTTCAGTCACGCGTTACAAGGGCGGCGTAACCAGTTACCTCGAGGTGATCACCGCGCAAAGTGCCGCGCTCACGGATGAGGTCACAGCGGTCAACATCTTAGGGCGGCGGATGGCGAACACCGTATTGCTGATTCAGGCGCTCGGCGGCGGATGGGACCGGTCAAGCCTGCCAGACCGACCGGAGTGCTGCGGCAAGCTCGCCAGCGCCGCTCAGTGATGAACCCCGCAAGCTCACGATCTGCTGCAGTAGGAGAGACATCTGCACTAAAATCGGGAACCTGTAGTGCGAACACCTAGCGTTTGACAAACTAGAGTCAAGCACCGAGAAAAGATCCTCGACTGATTTCGCCAACCGGAATTGATCTGGCTCCGCAGCGTTCCTCATACCTGATTGCCCAGAGCTATCTGTCGTTTAAATACCGCGCCCGCATGGGGCTTTGAGAGACAAAGGCTTGACAATCAAATGACATTCGAGCCGCATCGAGTTATCCCACCTCGCGTCTAACTACGTACACTGCAGAACGTGCTGCAGCGGAACTGGTAGTCTTCGCCTATGTGTGACTTACCGGAACTTATAACTCATAACTTGTTAACCGGACAACGGCCGACTTATGGAGTGTCTATTACCAGTAAGTGGCGCGGCGTCCACATAGAAGCTTTACTTCCTAACCCGGTGCTGCTGCAGGCTGGCTGAATTGTGCGGCTAGGCTGCGGCGGCGCGCCGGGAGCGAAAAACGTCCCAAGTTTGTTGTTGTCGTACAAAATCTTGCATAAGGTGGAGGACAACTTGAAACGAACGTTCATTTTATTTGCAATTGTGATCGCATTTGCGATTCCTTCGAAAATGTTGGCTCAGCAGGCCGGCTTCTCCCAGACTAACTTGGTCTCGAATACTGCCGGCATTGCCAAAACAACAGATTCGCAGCTGCTCAATCCTTGGGGAATCTCTTTCATCCCTGGCTCGGACTTCTGGATTGCCAACAACAACAGCGGCACTTCAACGCTCTATGACAATCAAGGTAACAAGGACACCGGTCTCGTGGTGACCATTCCTGTAGCAGCGAAGAATCCGAACGGGAATTGCAGTCCGGGTTGTCCCACCGGCACTGTCGCCAATGGTAACGGCATCTATTTCGGTGGCGGACAGTTCATCTTTGACACCGAAGATGGACTCATCGTCAACTGGACCGGAGCCAGCAATACGGCATCCGTGGCTTTCGATAACTCCGCCAGCGGCGCCGTTTACAAGGGCCTTGCTTTGGCGAACGGCACTAACCTGCTGGCGGCAAATTTCAATAGCGGCAAGGTTGACGTTCTCGACCGCAACTTCAATCTCACTTCGTTGAGCGGTTCGTTTACTGATCCAAAACTGCCCGCGGGATTCGCACCTCACGGCATCCACGTCATCAACAACCAGGTCTATGTCGCCTACGCTATGCAAGATGCCGCCAAGCACGATGCTCAGCCCGGCGCGGGCATGGGACAGGTCGATATTTTTGACCTGAATGGCAATTTTGTAAGTACCTTTGTCGCCGCTGGCGGCAAACTCAATGCGCCCTGGGGCGTGGTTGCGGCTCCCGCTACCTTCGGAACCTTCTCCAACGCCATCTTAGTAGGAAATTTTGGCGACGGGACCATTAACGCCTTTGACATGACTGGTAAGTTTCTCGGCCAACTCAGCGACTCTTCGAACACTGTGCTGGTGAATCCTGGTTTGTGGGATATGGTGTTTGGCGGAGGCGGCACGTCCGGTGATCCAGGGACTCTTTATTTCACAGCCGGAGGCGGAAACCAGCCTAATTTTCCTTCTGGAGGCAGTACAACCGCCGTATTTGCCAGCCTTGTTCCGGCGGCAGCGGTGGGAGCTCCGGATTTTTCGCTGACTCTTTCGGCACAAAGCGCGACTGTAACTCCGGGCGGGTCGGCCAATCTCATGATCAGCGCCAGCGCAGTCGGAGGATTTAACGGACAGATTTCGCTGAGCTGCGCTGCCTCGGCGGGCCTGACCTGCGTTTTCAATCCCTCAACAATTTCTCCCGGGACGAGCGCGTCATCCACGTTGACGGTATCCGCCGCTTCAGCCCCTCCCGCAAATGGCTACGGCTTGGCAATGCTATTTCCGGGGCTGGGTCTGTTCGGGATGTTGTTTACGATTCGCAAACGGAAGCCGCTAACTGGCAAGACTACCCTGTGGATGGGCTTGCTGGGTCTAGTGCTTCTCGGTTCACTGGTCACGCTGGGATGCGGCGGCAGCAGCTCAAAACAAACGATGTCGACATCTCAGGCCACCGTGATGGTGACCGGCACGTCCGGCGCACTCAGCCATACCGCTCCCGTAACCATAACCATCAACTAACGAACCTAGACAGCGGCGCACTCGACAGTGCGCCGCTGTCTGTTGGTCGTTCATCCTGGACGGCGTAAGCTCGGTGAGCGAATATGATTTGTCGATCAGCTTTACGATCTTCCCTTGCTGATCTTCGCTTGCTGATCTTCGCTTGCTAATGATGCGTTCAGAAGGCGCCGGCAACAACCGTCTGCAGAGATCGACGAATCGCTTCGGCTTGACGCGGGTTCCTAAGCTTGGGGAATCCCATTCGCGATCTGTAGCCGCTCTTCGGAAGTTAGGCCCACAAACTCGAGCCCCGAACGAATGTTCGTCGTGTGACGCACGATGGCGACGGCAGTCAGGGCCTGCTCCCACAACCTGAAATCGATGGCGACCGTGTCCCCAGTATGCACGTCGCCTTCAACGAGGACTCCCAGACCGCCTTCCCCAATATCAAGGCTGATGCCGTGCGTTGCCCGCACTCCACTCCGGCTTAAGTGACGGAGCGTGAGGGGAACGCTGAACAGGGTTCTTGTATGTCGCCGGAAATGTTCGTTCACGTCCTGCGGGTGGATTGCGGAATCAGGCTCAACCGGCATAGTCGCCTCCTTGCGGCCACACTCCAAACAGACCGTGCCTGGGACGCAGGAATCGGCGCAGCTTGGCTTTTCGTGCGCTCATATTGAACCTTCGTCTTCGTGCGACATCAGGCCTAGCGGGCTGCAAACGGGGTTGCTCCCTCAATTTTGTGCGCTACTTTCGCCATCGGTTCGGCTCAGGAAAACTTTAGGGGAGAGTAGTCGACGCCTGGACAACATGGGTCACGGAGAGAAATAACATCATGCGAATTAAGAAATCCTAAATACATACGTCCTTCAAGGCATCTCCACATAGCGCGATTCGGCAACAGGCTCCACGCAACGCGCCTTACCCTAGGACCTTAGTCAGAGTTACAGACAATACCGGATAGACTTTCCAATTTACGGACCTTAGCGTCACGCATGTGCGTCATTCGCCGGGGTAGCAAAATATGCCGGCCGGACGAAGGCAAAGACTGACACGCCAGCCGCGTGTTTCATCGCACAAACGCCTATCGGATCAGTGATCAACGGTCGGCGAACCTCCGCTTTCTGAGATCGCGCTCAAAATCACGCTTTTTGAAGTTGAAATTAAAGAACGGAGCATAGCCATGGCAATGACCGCTGCGGATGTTCTCATCGAATCCTTAATCGACTGGGGTGTCGATATCGTCTTCGGCTTGCCCGGCGACGGCATCAACGGACTCATGGAATCCCTCCGCACTCATAAAGACCAGATTCGCTTCGTACAGGTCAGACATGAAGAGTCTGCCGCTTTTATGGCATGCGGTTATGCCAAGTTCACCGGCAAGCTTGGCGTATGCCTGGCAACTTCCGGTCCTGGCGGCATTCACTTGCTCAACGGCCTGTACGACGCCAGAATGGATGGCCAACCCGTGCTGGCGATTACCGGCCTGCAATTCCACGACTTGATCGGAACCTATACCCAGCAGGATGTTGCCCTCGATCGTCTCTATATGGACGTGGCCACGTGCAATGAACGCATCATGGGGCCGACTCACGTTGAAAACATAGTCGATCTCGCTGTGCGCATCGCTCTTTCCTACCGCACCGTAAGTCACATCACGTTTCCGGTCGACTTCCAGGATATGGAAGTCAAGAAGCGGCAACGCTCCAAGCGCAATATTCCTCACCACACTTCCCGCGCCGAAGCCGAAGGAGCCATGTTGGCCGATCCGTCGGATCTCGACAGCGCGGCAGAAATTCTGAATGCCGGCAAAAAGATTGCCATCCTTGCCGGACGCGGCGCTCTGCATGCCACCGTCGAACTCGAACAGACTGCGGAGATGCTTGGCGCGCCGATCGTGAAAGCTTTGCTCGGCCGGGACGCCGTCCCTGACGACAGCCCGTACACGACGGGAACAATCGGCCTGCTGGGCACGCGTCCCTCTCAGGAAGCAATGGAAAGTTGCGACACGCTGCTGATGGTCGGAACCTCCTTCCCCTATCTCGAATACCTGCCCAAACCCGGGGATGCGAAAGGGGTCCAGATCGAACTCGACCCCAAACGCATCGGCCTTCGATTTCCCGTCGACGTCGGATTAGTCGGCGATAGCCGCCGCGTACTGCGTGAATTGTTGCCGCGTCTCAAACGCAAAGAAAACAGAAGTTTCCTCGAGAAAGCGCAAAAGGGAATGGAGGACTGGCGCAAGGTCATGAAAGAGCGCGCCACGCGCCGCGATGTACCCATGAAACCGCAGGTCATCGCCCACGAACTCGGCCAAAGATTGAGCGACAACGCCATCGTCAGCTGCGACAGTGGAACCATCGCGACCTGGTGGGCGCGCCATATCCCGGTCAAAGCGGGACAAATGCATAGTCTCTCCGGAAACCTCGCCTCAATGGCGAACGGCCTTCCCTATACCATCGCTGCACAAATTGCATACCCCAATCGGCAGTGCGTTGCCTTCGTAGGCGACGGCGGTTTCTCGATGTTGATGGCCGAATTCGCTACTGCGGTGAAATACAAACTTCCCATCAAGGTGGTCATCGTCAAGAACGGCACTCTCGGGCAGATCAAATGGGAGCAGATGGTATTTCTCGGCAATCCGGAATTCGGCGTCGATTTGCATCCCATCGATTTCGCTGCGATTGCGCGGGCTTGTGGCGGGGAAGGTTTCACCGCGGAAGATCCGGCGGACTGCGGGCGAGTCGTCGAACAATTCCTGAATGTGCCCGGACCTGCCATTCTGCAGGCAGTCGTCGATCCCTTGGAGCCGCCTCTTCCCGCCAAAGTGACCGCAGACCAGGCCTTGAAATTCGCGGAATCGCTGGTCCGTGGCGAGCCCAACCGCACGAAGATCGCTCTGACCGCGATCTCCGACAAAGTCAGGGAACTGGTGTAGCGGAGAGATTGTCGTAGAGCCCTAGCTCGCTACGTCTTGCCGGCACCGAGACGTAGCAAGCCAGAGAGAGGCCTTGCCAAACTCGGAGACCGCCGCCTTCGTACCGACAACCGTCGGTCCCTGTTTTCACATCCAAACTCCCATGCACCAGCCGCCCCAGGAGCAGACTGTACCTGAAACGTCTTCGGGACCCATCAGCATCCCGGAGGAGCAGCAGTCACTCTTTCGCGAAATTCTTGAACTTCTCGAAAAGAAGGAAACTTCCTTTTGCGTAGCGGGAGCATTTGCCCTTCGCGAGCACACCGGCATCTGCCGCGACACCAAGGATCTCGACCTGTTTCTTACTCCAGCGAACGCTACTCTGGCCATGCGGCATCTCCGGGAAAAAGGTTTCGAGTGCGAAGTTCGCGATCCAGTTTGGTTGTACAAAGCACATCGCGATGGATTTTTTGTCGATCTCATTACCGGCATGAGCAACGGCACCATCGTAGTCGACGATTCCTGGATCGAAAACGCCAAGCCGGCCTGTGTGCAAGGTGTTCAAACCAGAGTGCTGGCTGCGGAAGAACTCGTAGCCTCCAAACTGTTTATTGCGCGCCGCGAACGTTTCGATGGCGCCGACGTGGTACACGTAATCTACGGAACCCGCGGAAAACTGGACTGGCACCGCATTCTGCAGCTGGCAGGCGAACACTGGGAAATGCTACTGTGGGCGCTCGTACTTTTCAGGTATTGCTATCCGGCGCGAACCCATTACGTTCCTAAAGATGTTTGGAGCGGCCTGCTGACGCGTTTTCAGGACAATGTCTCTGGTCCGGACCAGACCGCGCCCTTCCGCGGCAGCCTGGTCGATGACAAACAATTCGCCATCGACGTGAATGAATGGGGTCTGGAGAATCTGATGACAGAGTTCCGCGACCGACGATTGAAAAGCATCCCCGCGAATTGCAAAACGCTATGAGAATCGCAGCCACCGCCGACATCCACTTCTCCCCATCCCTGCACAACATCTTGCACGATCAGCTAACCCGAGTGCGGGACGAAGCCGACGTCCTCGTGCTGGCCGGAGACCTGACAAACTACGGCCAGCCCGAAGAGATGGAACCGCTATTGAATGTCGTCGTGCGCTCTCGAGTTCCCATTATCGCCGTCCTCGGAAACCATGACTACGAAAGTGGGAAGCAAGCGGAATTGATGCGGATGATGACAGCCGCCGGAATCAAAGTACTGGACGGTACCGCCTACGAGCGCGATGGCGTAGGCTTCGCCGGCACCAAAGGTTTCGTCGGTGGCTTTGGACGCGGCATGTTAACCGCCTTCGGTGAGCCCGAGATCAAGCAGTTTGTGCAGGCCTCCATCGACGAGGCGCTGAAATTGGAGCGCGCCATGGCGCAACTTCGTACTCCCAAACGCGTGGTCGTGGTCCATTACTCGCCCATTTGCGCCACGGTTCAGGGCGAGGCTCCTGAAATTTTTCCTTTCCTAGGTACGACGCGTCTTGCCGAAGTTGTGGATCGTCACGGCGCCGACCTGGTGCTGCACGGCCATGCACATCACGGACAGTTGGAAGGAAAAACCATCGGCGGAAGCCCCGTCTACAACGTCGCGATCACTTTATTACAAGCTCAAACCCCGTCCACTTCTTATCGAGTCTTCGACATCTAGGCTCGTGCCAACCGGAATCATGAAGCGAAATCTTAGAACATATCTACTGCATAACCCGGATACCAGTCCCCTTCACTCTTCCCGCAAACTAAAAGACTGTGCACCGTCTCTGATCTGATTCAGTGACCGCATCCCAAACTCAATCCATGTTATCCACCAGAACTTTGACGAAAGAACCCCGAGTCGGCGCCAACCGGCTGCCAGATGGCAACTGGGAGTTTCTTCTGTGGGCTCCCCTAGCCCGCTCCGTCAGCTTGCACGTGCTTCGCGGCAGCGGCGAATTCCTTCCTATGGAAGGACTCGCAAATGGATATCATCGCGCAATCGTAGAGACCCTCGAGCCCGGCTCGGAATATTTTTACCAGCTCAACGGTGAACGTGATCTGCCCGACCCCGCTTCCCGCTATCAGCCACAAGGAGTGCACGGGCCCTCGCAAGTCGTCGACATCGATGCTTTTGTGTGGACAGACAATAACTGGACGGGAACCACGATGGAGCGCAGCATCTTCTACGAACTCCACGTCGGAACCTACACGCCGGAAGGAACGTTCGACGCCATCATCCCCCAGCTTCCTGAACTCGCCGCGCTCGGCATCACGACCATCGAACTGATGCCGGTTGCGCAATTTCCCGGTCACCGAAATTGGGGCTACGACGGCGTCTCTCCCTTCGCGCCGCAAAATTCCTACGGCGGCCCGGCCGCGCTCCAGCGATTAGTGAACGCAGCCCATCAGCACGAGCTCTCCGTCGCGCTCGACGTGGTTTACAACCATCTCGGGCCGGAAGGCAACTACCTTAGTGCTTACGGGCCGTACTTTACCGATCGCTACAAAACTCCCTGGGGTCAGGCCATTAACTTTGACGGCGCCGATAGCGACGAAGTGAGGAGATTCTTCATCGAGAACGCAATGTATTGGCTTGAGGACTATCACTTCGACGCGCTGCGCCTGGATGCGATTCACGGCATCTACGATTTCGGCGCGCACCACTTCCTGGCAGAGCTCAAGTCGCAGGTCGCCGAACTGTCGCAGCGACTTGGCCGCAAAATTCATTTGATCGCCGAAAGCGATCTGAACGATTCTCGTATCCTGCGCGACCCAGACCACGGCGGTTACGGCATCGACGCCCAGTGGAGCGACGACTTCCATCATTCTGTTCACACATTGTTGACGCGGGAAAACATGGGATATTACTCAGATTTCCAAGGTATCCCTCCTCTCGCTGCGACCTTGCGCGACGGTTGGTATTACAGCGGACAACACTCCAACTTCCGCAAGCGCCGCCACGGTAATTCTCCCCGCGGCCTCTCGCCGGCAAAATTTGTGGTGTGCAATCAGAACCACGACCAGGTCGGCAACCGCGCCGCCGGCGAACGCCTCTCCAGCCTGGTGAGTTTCGAAGCTCTGAAGCTTGCTGCCGGAATCACTCTGCTTTCGCCGTTCGTGCCTATGTTGTTCATGGGCGAAGAATACGGAGAGCCGGCCCCCTTTCAATACTTCACCAGCCACGGAGATCCAGAATTAGTCGAAGCAGTGCGCCGTGGCCGCCGGGAAGAGTTCGCCGCATTCGGCTGGGAAGGCAGCGTGCCCGATCCTCAGGACGAGCAAACCTTCTCACGATCCAGCCTCGATCATTCACTGAAGAAAAAGGAACCTCACGGCACCCTGTTGCGCTTCTACCAGCAACTCATCCGCATCCGCGACCAGCAAGAATTGGGCACGCCGGCCCCAAGAACAGTTCGCGAACTCGGAGGCTGCGCGCTTTTATTAATGCGCCACAGCGCTTCTCGACAACTGGCAATGCTGTGCAACTTCGCAGAGTTTCCTGTCACCTTGAACCTGCCCGATCTCTCGGGAAAATGGACTACCATGATTTACTCGGCCGATTCAACGTGGAATGGCCCTGAGCAGAATCTCGGGCAAGAGATAACGCTCTCTAAAGCGGGCGAACTGCATCTTTCGCGACATTCATTTCTACTTCTCGAACGAATTCAACGCAACCCGGAGGCGATGTGAAATACGTTTGCATCCATGGGCATTTCTATCAGCCCCCGCGCGAAAACCCTTATCTCGAAGCCATCGAGCTGCAGGATTCCGCCTATCCGTATCATGACTGGAACGAGCGCATCACTGCTGAGTGTTACGCCCCCAACGCGGCTTCGCGCATTCTTGACTCGCAGAATCGTATCGTCAAACTTCTGAACAACTACGCGCAGATTAGCTTCAACTTCGGCCCCACTCTGCTGTCGTGGATGAAAGAGCAGGCTCCCCCCATCTACCAGGCGATTATCGAGGCTGACCAGCGACAGCGCCGAGAAATTCTCCGGGCACGGCTCCGCTGTGGCGCAGGGTTACAACCACATGATCCTGCCTCTCGCCAATCGCCGCGACAAGGAGACCCAGGTCAAGTGGGGAATCCGTGATTTTGAAAGCCGCTTCGGACGCAAGCCGGAAGGAATGTGGCTGCCCGAGACCGCCGTGGACACAGAAACGCTCGAGGTCCTCGCGGAAAATGGAATTCAGTTCACCATTCTCGCGCCGCGCCAGGCGCAACGCGTTCGGTCAAAGAACAGCTCCAAGTTCGAAGATGTGAGCGGAGCACGCATCGATCCCGCCCGCGCCTACGTTGCCGAATTGCCATCGAAAAAGCGCATCAACTTATTCTTTTACGACGGTCCCATCTCCCAAGGCGTAGCGTTCGAGGGATTACTGAACGACGGTAAACGATTTGCCGACCGCCTGATGAGCGGCTTCTCCGACTCCCGCCAGGGCCCGCAACTGGTTCACATCGCTACCGATGGGGAAAGCTATGGCCATCATCACCATCGCGGCGAAATGGCTCTCACCTACGCCTTGGACGAAATCGAAAGGCAGAACGTCGCCAAACTCACCAACTATGGGGAGTTTCTCGAAAAGCATCCGCCCAAACATTTCGTTGAGATCGTCGAGAACAGTTCCTGGAGCTGTGTTCACGGCGTTGAACGCTGGCGTAGCGATTGCGGGTGTAACTCCGGCGGACATCCCTGGAACCAGCAGTGGCGTGCTCCTCTCCGCGCCGCGCTCGACTGGCTACGCGATCGGCTCGCTGACATCTTCGAGTCGCGATTGAAGGAATATGTCCGCGACCCCTGGGCAACTCGCGACGACTACATCCGCGTGATCCTCGATCGCTCGGAGGAAACCCGTGCCGCATTTTTTGCCGACCACGCCATCCGCCCGCTCGAGCCGCATGAGCAAGTGACCGCTCTCAAACTCCTCGAGATGCAGCGCCATGCCTTGCTCATGTACACCAGTTGCGGATGGTTCTTCGACGAGCTCTCCGGTCTGGAAACGGTGCAGGTAATTCACTACGCAGGACGCGCCCTGCAACTAGCCGAGGACGTTTCCGGAGAAAGTATCGAGCCGGAATTCCTGCAGCACCTTGCAAACGCTAAGAGTAACTTGCCCGAACATGGCGATGGCGCGAAAATCTACGAGAAGTGGGTGAAGCCCGCTATCGTCGACATCGAACGCGTCGGCGGCCACTACGCCATCAGTTCACTTTTCGAGAGCTATCCCGACAAGACGCGCATTTACTGCTACGAAGTGGAACGCGCCCGCTATTCGGTGGAAGCAGAAGGCAAAATTCGCCTGGCCACCGGCTGCGCGCGATTGCGTTCAGCGATCACCGAGGAAACTGCCGCTCTCGATTTCTCCGTACTCCACCTTGGCGACCACAACGTCACCGCCGGTATCCGCTCCGCCGACGCCTCTTCTGACGAAGATCAAAAGAAACTGCTCGCAGCCTTCGCCCAGGCCGACACTGCGGAAGTGATCCGTTTGCTCGATCAGGTATACGGCAAGAAGGTATTCTCTCTGCGTCAACTCTTCCGCGACGAGCAGAGAAAGATTGCGAATCTGATTTTGAACGAGTCCCTGAATTCGGCCGCCGCGGTCTACCGCACGGTGTTCGAAGGGCAGGCTCCCTTGATTCGCTTCCTCAATGCCCTGGAAATACCTGTGCCGAATGCATTGAAATCGGCTGCTCAAATCGCTCTGAACAACCAATTGGAGCAGTATCTAGAGCGCCCTGACCTCGATCCCGATAGTATTCACGGCCTGCTCCGGGAAGCGGTTGCCAGCAAAATCAATTTAGACTCAACCACTTTGGAATACAGAGTCCGCAAACGCCTGGAAAAAGAAGCCTGCGAGTTCGCCACGAATCCTTCCGATCTCGCTCTCGCCGAACGGCTCATCAAGTTGCTCGACTTGATCGCTGCGCTGCCATTTCCTGTCGTGCTCTGGGAAGCGCAAAACCGCTGTTATCGGCCTCTGGTCACCGCCTTTCAGCAAAACGGATGGCATTCCCCGGGCGCAGACCCCGGTGCGATACGGCGTCACGACGATCTAAGCCGGTTGGCCTCGCAGCTGCAAATTTTGTTGCCTGAAGCGGAAGTAGAAAATGCCGCCTAAGCGCTTGCCGTCGGCAACTTACCGGGTGCAATTGAACCAGGATTTCCGCTTTGCCGATGCGGTCAAGATTCTCGATTACCTTCACGAACTCGGCATTTCCGATCTGTATGTCTCGCCAGTTTTGGCCAGCCGAAAGGGAAGCGGTCACGGCTATGACGTAACCGACCCCACGCGGATCAACCCTGATCTCGGCAGCGAAGAGGAATTCGCCGCCTTGCAAACCGAACTGCAGAATCGCGGCATGGGCCTGCTGCTCGACACGGTGCCCAACCATATGGCGGCCAGTGCCGAAAATCCCTGGTGGATGGATGTCCTGGAAAATGGCGCCCAGTCCGCCTTCGCGGCATTCTTCGATATCGAATGGCATCCCCACTCTCGCAGCCTTGACGGCAGAATTCTTCTTCCCGTCCTCGGTCGGCCGTTCGGCGAGGCCCTCGATGCCGGCGAAATTAAACTTACATTTCAGGACAGCCGCTTCTTTTTTCAGTATTTTGAATCTCTATTTCCGGTCGCTCCCCGCTCCTATCACGCAATTTTGAATCATCGCTTCGATCGCCTGACAGAAATTCTGGGCGAGGATTCTCCCGCCTTTCACGAATACTCCGGAATTATTTCATCGGTGCGCGAACTTGCCGGCGCGGATCGCCGCTCCGCGGAAACTGTCGCCGACCGGCGTTTGCGATTTGAGTCCTCCCGTGACCGCTTGCGATCGCTGATGACCAGCAGCAAAGAAATCGCGACTTTTGTCGAAGAGAATGTCTGCGAAATCAACGGCAAAGAGGGCGATCCCGGCAGTTTCGGTTTCCTCCAACGCTTGCTCGCGGAGCAGAATTACAAGCTGGCGTTCTGGCAGAACCTGAATGAGAGCATCAATTATCGCCGGTTCTTTACTATCACCGATCTGGTGGGCATCCGGGTCGAAGACCCGGTTGTATTCGAGGCGACCCACGGATATATTCTGCGCCTGCTCTCGAAAAATCCCTACGCGGGATTGCGTATCGACCACATCGATGGCCTTCGCGATCCGCTCGCCTATCTGAGTAAGCTGCAAGAGCGCCTCTCATCCGATGAGGCACGCAAGGAAACATCATCGTATGTTCTGGTCGAAAAAATCCTTGCCCGCCAGGAAAGTCTGCCCGAAGACTGGCCAGTCAGCGGTACCACGGGCTACGACTACCTGAATGAAGCGAGTGGAATCTTCGTTGAGCCGGAGGGCGCGCGCCGCATCGAGGAAATCTATTCCGCTTTCATCGGCCGCCGGCAAAACTTTGCTGATGTCGTGTACCAAAAGAAAAAGCTCGTCATGAACACGCTTCTTGGAGTCGAGATGCGAACTCTGGGGCGGCATTTGGCCGAACTCGCTGCTCAGGATCGCTACGCGCGCGAGTTGAACCGCGAGCAGCTAATTGACACTCTCATCGAAGTCACCGCCTGCCTCTCCATCTACCGCACCTATATCCGCAGCATGGACCTGCCTGCGCATGCCACTAAATATATTGAAGATGCTATCGCCGAGGCGCGTCGCAGGGCGCCAAACATGAGCTCCGCCTGTTTTGATTTTGTTCGCGAAGTGTTGTTGATCCTGAATCCTCTTCACGTTCTCGTCGATCAGCGCGAGGCGCGCCTCGCCTTCGTCATGCGATGGCAACAGTTCACCGGTCCTATCGTGGCCAAGGGTTTGGAAGATACTGCACTCTATGTCTACCACCCGCTGCTCTCGCTAAACGAAGTGGGCGGAAACCCTTGCCCCTCGGACGCGGCATCGCTCGAAGAGTTCTGCTCCTTCCTCGCGGATCGGCAAAGTCATTGGCCCGGCAGCCTCAACGCCACTTCAACTCACGATACCAAGAGAAGTGAGGACGTCCGCGCCCGCCTCAATGCACTTTCCGAAATGCCGGCAGAATGGAAAGTCCACTTGGAGTTGTGGGCGAACCAAAACGCCCAGCACAAACAACAAGTCAAGGGTGAGGCCGTACCCGACCGCAATGAAGAATATTTTCTTTATCAGACGCTGCTCGGAGTCTGGCCGTTGGATCGCGAGGCTTGTTCGACTCTCCTCAAGAGAGTTCAGGATCACATCATCAAAGCCACCCGCGAAGCCATGGTTCACACTCGGTGGACGCGGCCCAACCAGCCGCATGAAGATGCGCTCGTGCAATTTGTCGCCAAAATTCTGGCGCATGACAACCGCGAGTTCCTCGAAGACTTTCGTCAGTTTCAGAAAAAGATCGCGTATTTCGGTATGGTTAACGGCCTCTCTCAGACGCTGCTGAAAATTGCCTCGCCGGGTGTGCCGGATTTTTACCAGGGATCGGAGCTATGGGACCTGCGGCTGGTCGATCCCGACAATCGTGGCCCGATCGACTTCAGTAAGCGAGCGGCCGCCCTCGAAAGCATTGCGCATGCCGACTCCGTTCATGGCTTGCAGAATCTCGTCGAAAACTGGAACGACGGATGCCTGAAGTTGTACCTGATCCGGAAAGCCCTTCGATTTCGCCGCGATCATGCCGATCTTTTCCGCGACGGAGAATTCATCCCGCTCCAAGCCAAGGGCGCGTACCACAGCAACATCGCTGCCTTCCTTCGCAGAAAAGAAAACTCATGGACGCTGGCAGCCGTCCCCCGATGGCTTTCGCAAATCCCCACAACAGCGAAGCGTCAATTCGACTGGGGCGATACAAGCCTCACCTTCCCCGCCGACTCTCCAGCACAATGGAACGGCATTCTTACGCCAACGCAATTGGCAACCATTCAGGAGGCTGGCGAACATCGCGTGATGCTAAGTAATCTATTTCAAGAGTTCCCCGTAGCCTTTTTCTATGCGGAAGGAAATTGACCAGGGCTCTTCTCTGCGCCCTCCGCGCAACCTCGGCGTTCTCTGCGGTGAAAAGCTTTTGGATCGGACTGGAAGCCGCGTCAGGACGCAATTATTTCCCTGTAACCGCAGCCAGTTTATTTAGCATCACACCAATCTCGGGATTTGCCATAAAACTTTTCCAAACCAGCCCGGTCCGGTAGTTCTCAACCATCACTGCGATGGGCGCCTGATTCAGTCCCATGTAAATCGGTGAAACCCAGTCCTGCCCCTGATTGTAAGCGTCGCGGGGTCCGTAAATATCCCAGAGTTGCGCTCCCAGATCCCGATAGTAGTGTTTCAGCGCCACCATCGAGTATTGCGGAGTATAGGGAAAAGACGCGAGCGCCCCCGTCAGCGTCAGAGTTCCGTCGTCGCTTCTGGTGTCGGGCGCATGTGGCATGTAGCCCTGCGGCCCATCGCTCGCCGTTAAACCCCACGCGTTCGGCCCGTATCCTTGAAAATGTTTGGGGTTGGCGATGGAATACGCCCGATTGATCAGCGCCAGATTGCGGTTATTCTCGAAGTAAGAAGATGTATACCGATCGTGCAAACTGTGCGGATCAAATCCGAAGTACGAATAATGCGTGAAGAACAGCGGCCCGCCGGTTCCCACGCCTACTTCGAGCTTGATTCCATAGTAAGTGTGTCCGTTGCTGTAATGATCGCCATCCGCACTGCCGGACCATCCCGCGCGATAGCTGATGGCGACCGGAGACTGACTCGCCCATCCGGAGTAATACATATTGACGGGAACACCGTGGGTTGGCGAAGACATCGCCAGCAGATAAGTAATCATGGCTTCATTAAAACCAATCAGCCGATGCTGGATCTGCCAACCCCACTCCGCCGACCAGTGCCAGTAGAGAAAATCTCCAGGCTGCGGGCCTCGATGCCAATCCCACTCCACCGTCTCCCACAGTTGCGAGATGCGCCGATAGAGATCGCGCTCCGCATCGGTGTTCCCATGAAAATACTGCCGCGCGGCCAGCAAGCCTTCCATCAAAAACGACGTCTCCACCAGATCTCCGCCATTGTCGAACATGCCAAAGACCGGCATCGTCTTGCCGGTGCTCCCATCCATATAGTGAGACCACACACCGTGATAGCGTTGCGCGTGTTCCAGGAAGTCGACGATTCGACCCAACCGCTCGACACCCTGCGTACGCGTGATGAAGCCCCGCTCCACACCCACGATCAGCGTCGCAATCCCCAGGCCGCTCGCGCCCGTCGCCACAATGCGGTCATCGCCGGGAATATTTTCCCGCGTCATCCCCGAGTGAGGATCGGCGCCTTCCCAGTAATAATGAAAGCAAGCCTCCTGCAGCATCGTCAACAGTTCACTGTCGCTGAATTCGCGAGTGGTGGCGCTAGCCACATTCGAGAAAGGCGACATTCGATATTGCCAATCGGCAGCCCCCACCTTGTACTGCGCCGTCACTCCCGGCTTTCCCAGAAAGTCGGTGTAACGATTCGTTCCCGGAAGTTGAATTCCGACCGGCTTGAACTCTTCGCCGTCAATGGATCGGTATATTACGTAGCGGCCAAACAGGGAAGTGCTTGCCGCATCCCATTGCACCTCCACGTGCCGGTCATAACCGATGGCGCGGACATTTGCAGGCGCTGCCAGCGAAGTATCGGGGCTCGCCGACACGTCGTCCCCAACCCGGATTTCGTCGATGATCAGCGTGTGGCGCACTCCGTCAGCGCGCCCCTGATGAAAAATAATGTTCTGCAGATCCTGCGGCCGGAATTCATAGATCGAGCCCGTACGAAAGTTGGAAAACGGAATTCGCAGCTGAACCCATCGCCCCGCCGGAATGTCTCCGACAATGCTGTCGCAGTGCGAGAGGTTCGCTAAAAGCGCCGGGAAATTCAGCCACCTGCAGTCCTTCGCTCCGATTGGACAGTACGAGCATCGGCAAATCGTCCGCGGCAATCGCCTCCGGCGCGAAACACCAGAAATAAAGATTGTGTCCTTCAAGTTCCGGAAAGCGATTGCGAAAGCCATTCACCCTGACTTCCGCTTCCCAACCTCCACCCGCTTGCGACTGCCACTGCAGGCGAAGCGCGTTCGGCGGCGTCAGAAAGATTTGTTTGTCGACCGGAAGGCGTTGGTTTTTCAATTCAAGAGAGCTCGACCCGTTGGCCATGCCGTGGCTATAGAAATAAGAGTCGGGCGTCAGACTGTTATCGAAAATCACGTGACGGTAATATTCCGTACTACCCAATGCAGCCGCACTGAAACAAAGCAACACTAGGAAACGGAGGAAAGGAATCCCCGACGCGCGAATCAAACGCAAGCAATGTTTCACGATGTATATGCCTCGCTGTGAAGGCCCGCTTGGAGAGTGCCGCGTCATCTATGGCACGATTTCCGCCTGTGCCGGTGAACCATGCGCAGAGTCGGGGCTGATCCAAACATTCACCTTGGCCGCTTCGGCTGCGAACTGATTCCGATCGTTCCAGATCGCAAAATCCTGCGGCCTCAACTCAAATTTCACTTTCTTAGTTTCTCCGGGAGCTACAGAAATTGTCCGGAATCCCTTCAGCATGCGAACCGGCTCGGCCACGCTCGTCCCCAGCAGTTGAATATAGAGCTGAACCACCTCATCACCGGGCCGCGAGCCCGTGTTCGAAATCTCAGCCTCCGCAGTCATGGCCGCGGTTTCGCCTGATCCTGCGCTTAATCCTTTGTTCAACACCGCCGCACTCAATCGTTGCGTGCTGATCTTCGTACTCCCGTAGGAGAAGCTCGTATACGAGCCTCCGTAACCAAAAGGAAACTGCGGAGTGTTCTGTTCATCGATATAACGCGACAAATATCTGCTCGGTACATCGCTCGGCGGCCGTGTGAGATCCATGTCGCCGGCCGGGCGTCCGGTGTTGAGATGGTTGTAATAAAGCGGCTCTTGCCCCACGCTGCGCGGCCAACTCACCACCAGTTTCCCGCTCGGATTCACCTCGCCGAAAAGAGTGCGCACCAAGGCCGGCCCACCCGCAATTCCCGGTAGCCAGGCCGCGATCACGGCCGGCACATGTTCAAACGCCCAAGGAAGAGTCAACGGCCGCCCGCTGAAAAGAATTAATACCACCGGCTTTCCCGTCCCGATAATAGCCTCCAGCAATGCCTGCTGTTTGCCCGGCAATCCCAAATGCGCGCGCGACGCCGCCTCTCCGCTCATCTCGGGAGCCTCGCCCAGCGCCAGAATAACGACATCGGCTTTTTGAGCGCCCGCCACTGCAGCTGCAATTTCCGCATCCGAACCGTCAAGAATGCCCACGCCCTTGAACCGCGAAACATGACTCTCGCCCAGCCGCTGCGCCAGCGCAGCCACTAGCGATGTGGCGCGGGCGCCCCCGCCCGCGTCTGCTTGCGGCGCTCCACCTGGATAAGAAGGATCGTCGCCCAAAGGTCCAATCACGGCGATGTTCTCAGTTTCACTCGCGAGCGGCAGCAGTGCCTTGCCGCCGGTCCCGCTCGCATTCTTCAGCAGCACAAATGATCGCTCCGCCGCAGTCTGCGCCAATGCAATACTCTCTGGATGGTAAAGCGCCTTCGGCGCTGCTGCCTCGTCCACATACGGATGTTCGAATAACCCCAACGCAACTTTTACCCGTAACACATGCCGCACCGCTTCATCCAATTCCGCTTGCGTTGCCTGACCCGAACTCACGACCTGTTGCAGGTGGTCGTGATATAGGCTGCTCACCATGTCCATATCCACGCCCGCAAGAAATGCCTTCCTCGCTGCCGTTGTTCCATCATTCGCAATCCCATGCGGAATCAGTTCTCCCACCGCATTCCAGTCGCTGACCACCAGTCCGCGAAAGCCCCATTCTTTTCGCAAAACTTGTTTCAACGTGAATGGATTGGCTGTCGAAGGCACTCCATTCAACGAATTGAATGCGCTCATCAGCGACGCAGTCCCCGCTTCGACCGCCGCACGAAATGGCGGCAGATAAAATTGGCGCAACGTATGTTCGGAAATCTCGGTGCTGTTGTAATCGCGCCCAGCTTCGGCCGCGCCGTACCCGACATAGTGCTTGACGCAGGCTGCAATGCTGTCCGCCGCATCCAGCCGCGTTCCTTGATACCCTCTCACATAAGCCGCGGCCATCGCCGATCCCAGAAACGGATCCTCGCCCGCGCCTTCCGCCATCCGCCCCCAGCGCGCATCCCGCGCGATGTCCACCATCGGCGAAAACGTCCAGCGAATTCCGTCCGCCGCCGCCTCCATCGCTGCCACGTGGGAAGCTTTCTCCACAATCGATGGATTCCAAGTCGAGGCCAATCCCAGCGGAATGGGAAATTCCGTCTTGAATCCGTGGATCACATCCAGCCCAAACAAAATAGGAATATGCAGCCGCGACTTCTCCATCGCAATCTTCTGATATTTATTGATCTCGTGAGGATCGATCACATTGAACAGCGACCCGATCTGTCCTCGCGCAATCATGTCGTCGTAATCAGTCCGCCCCGTTCCCGGTCCGGTAGGTTGCCCGGCCGAATACTGTACTAACTGCCCCACTTTTTCTTCCAACGTCATGCGCCGCAGAATCGTTTCCACTCGGGCGTCGAGCCTTCTGTCCGAAATGCCGTCTGCGGCCTGACTCCGCGATGCCACCTGGGCCAACGCATCCTCGCTCACGATCGCGCATATGCCGCCCAACAAAAATGTGCTGAACATCATCCGCAGCAGAGCCGCGCGAGTGCTCACCGGAAGCCAGGAATCAGTTTTTATGCAGGGCGCTAAGAGTGACACGGCAGGGCCTCCCTCGGGGTCGATTTCCGCTATCTACTACTAAATCGGGTTAGTAGAGCATCATCGCCATGTATGAAAACTGTTTTTCTCTTGCAATGTCAATCAATATTGCGGTTGCCTCTCATAAACATCTGCTTGCTACCCCGATTCGTTTTGTGCGAGACTGCGCAGCGTGACGACAAAAAAAAACGTCAACGGCGCCGCGCGGACCGTTCGCATGGGGCCGAAGCCAGTCAGCCTCAAACAACTGGCGGAGCGCCTCGCCCTTTCGCCCGCTACCGTATCGCTGGTCATCAATCGCTCACCGGTCGCCGACTCCATCCCGCAGGAGACCAAAGACCGAATTCTTGCCGCCGCACGCAAATATAAATACCGCCCAAACTTTTTTGCCCGCTCCCTGCGCGCCCAACGCAGCTTCACCGTGGGCGTCATCGTCCCGGAAGTTAGTGACGGCTACTCCGCCTCAGTCATGAGTGGCGTCGAAGACTATCTTCTGCAGGAGGGTTATTTTTACTTCGTAGTCAGCCACCGGCACCGCCCTGACCTGATCGACGAATATCCCCGGCTCTTCCTGGAACGCTCGGTCGACGGCCTGATCGCGGTCGATACTCCCTGGACGCTCTCGCTCTCCGTCCCCGTCGTCACCGTGTCGGGACACAATCAAGTCAAGGGTGTAACTAACATCGTGCTCGACCACGTCCGCGCCGCCGAACTCGCGCTCAAGCACCTTTTCCAGCTCGGACATCGCGACATCGCCTTCATTAAAGGCCAGGAATTCAGCTCCGACACCGAAGTGCGTTGGGCCAACATCGAGAAAGCTGCCCACCGTCTTGGCCTACAGATATCTCCAGCGCTTATCACTCAACTCAAAGGAGACTCGCCTTCGCCGCACCTTGGATACGAGGCCACGCGCCACCTTCTGGCTTCGCACCAACCCTTTACCGCCTTGTTTGCCTTCAACGACATTTCTGCGATGGGCGCCATCCGGGCGCTTCGCGAAGCCAAGCTGCGCGTTCCCGACGACGTCTCCGTAGTCGGCTTCGACGACATCCAGAGTGCCGCCTACCAGAATCCGCCGCTGACCACCGTCCGCCAGCCGCTGCGCGAAATGGGAAGGATTGCCGCCGAGACCCTGCTCCGCCGCATCCGCCGTTCCGGGACAGATTCCCACGGCGGCGAAACTATGGTCGAACCCAAACTCATCATCCGCGAAACCACCTGCCGCGCTCCCAATGGCGCCCTCACCAAGTAGCCGATCCGCCCCTAACAGAACATCTCCTCCAACTTACGGTCGAAGATTTTTCGAAAGTAATGTACCCAGAAGATTCCCCGTGCGATTGCGGACCCAAACGGCAGGATCACCTAACAAAATCGTTAATGCGATGAAAACGAAGACTATTTGACGCTACAGGGCACGACCGGCATCTTAAACAATCTTCTTGACTGTCGAAAATCCCCCATGCTATAAGCGGCAAGATAGCTACTAAAACGCTTTTCTAGCGATTTAGTGAATACAGCTTCACCGACTTGAGTTCTAAGCCAGCCTCGGAGGCCGTAATGAGCCGTTCCACTTCTTCTGCACTCCGCACTGTTTCGATGTTTGCCTGCATCGTCCTTTTCACCGTAATGGCTCATGCGCAGTATCGAACTTCGATTCAGGGCGTGGTGACGGATACCACGGGCGCAGTGATTCCTGGCGCCAACCTCACGCTGACCAATCCCGCCACCGGCGAAACGCAGGTCAGGGTCAGTAATGACGCACGGTATTTACAACTTCAACGCGCTCGCTGCGGCACGCTTCCGATTGGAAGTGGAAAAAGACGGATTCGAGTAAGAAAGTCATCGACAATCTCCAACTGATTCCAGAGCAGGCGAACGCTGTAAACGTTCAGCTCGACGGTCGGAGTTGCATCGGACGACCGTCAACGGTGAATGCCTCGACCGCACCCATACTGGATACCCAGACCGCTTCCGTCAACGGGGTGGTCTCCGACAATCAAATCCAGCACATGCCATCGTTCGGGCGGGATGTCCTCAAACTCGCGCAACTGGCGCCCGGCGTCTTCGGTGATGGCTCGCAGGGAGGCGGTGGTGGTGGCTTCAACCTCCCGGGTACCGAGACTGGAGGAGGCTCGTCAGGTAGTGACCAAGGCATTTTCAATACGGAAAACGGCGCTGCGATTAGCGCGAATGGCCAGCAAACTCCGAATAATGGGGTTACGATTGACGGCATCAGCACCACTAGCGCCGTCTGGGGCGGAACTACGATCATCACGCCGTCGGAAGACTCCATTGAGAGCGTCAAGATCGTCTCGAATAGTTACGACGCCGAGAGTGGCCGTTTCAGTGGCGCCCAGATTCAGATCACCTCCAAGGGCGGCAGCAACCAGTACCATGGCAGTGCCTTCTTTACCGCTCACCGTCCCGGCTTGAACGCCTATCAGCCGTTCAACGGCGAGGGTGCTACTAAGCTGAGAGACCAGAGCCGGTTCAATCAGATTGGTGGCAGTATCGGTGGCCCGATCATCAAGAACAGGGTTTTTGCTTTTTTCAGCTACGAAACAATCCGCGAACACACCAACGTGATTGGAAACCAATGGGCCGAAACTCCGGCTTTCGACGCTTTAGCGCCCTCTGGAAGCATTGCCTCGACGTTGGCTAATTACCCTGGGAACGGCATCGTCAACAAAGGCGTCAATAACGTCACCTGCCAGCAGGCTGGTTTGGTCGATGTCAACACTGATCCTGTCCACGGCAACTGCCGCGCTGTTACCGGAGGCCTGAATATCGGCACGCCGCTGAACCCTGCATTATTCCCGACCGGCCAAATCGTTGCGGGCCAGGATCCCGGTTGGACCAGTTCGAGTCACCCGGGCACCGGCGGAGACGGCAGCGGCGGACCTGAGAACCTAGGCACCGTGGCCGACATTGCGAACTACATAACCAACAACCCCACCGTCAAGACCGACGTTCAATACAATGGCCGACTTGATTATGATGCCACTTCAAAGGACCGGATCGGCTTTGCCATTTACTGGGTTCCATCCTCGTCGGACTTTGACAATGGGCACCGTGCCCTGGATATATTTCACCACAACCAGATCAACGATGCCTTCTCCCCCATCTGGAACCACACCTTTTCCCCGACTCTTCTCAACGAACTTCGCGCCAATGCGGCGGGATGGCGCTGGAACGAAATCAGCTCGAACCCGCAATCGCCGGTCGGACTGCCCAATGCCACCTTCGATTTTTCCATCGGCACCGCTAACATCAATAATTTTGGGCCGAATGTCGGCAGCCACCTGGATCAATGGACCTACAGCCTCAAGGATGTAGCCACCAAGATTATTGGACGCAACACCCTCAAGTTTGGCGGCGAGGGTACGCGCCTTTATTACCTGAACGCATGCTTCGGTTGCGCTGTACCCAGCTATGGCTTCTTCAACCTATGGGACTTTCTCAACGATGCGCCACGACGTGAGGGCTTTATCCTGGCCGATCCAAATACCGGTAAACCGACCGCCGAGCGCCAGGACGACCGCGAAAACATCCTGGGCTTTTTTGTTCAGGATGACCTCAAGGTTCGGAGCAACCTAACCATCAATCTGGGACTACGCTGGTCTTATTTTGGCCCGGTTTACTCCACAGAAAACAACATGTTTGCAGCTGTGCCGGGCGCCGGATCGAACTACTTGACTGGCTTGTCCGTCAGGAGAGGAAATTCCTGGAACGCGCAGAAGGATAATTTTTCGCCCGAGATTGGGTTTGCCTGGAGTCCGACTCCGTTCCACGACAGGCTTGTGGTCCGTGGCGGCTATGGCCTGAATTACAGCCAGGAAGAAATCGCGATTTCGGCCAACATTCAGGGAAATCCTGGACTGTCGATTGGGGAGTTTGTGCAGATGGCCACGCCGAACTCGCCGAACCCCGGCATTCTCTATGCAGTTTCTTCAGATCCGCACAACGCCTTCGGCTATCCGGCAAATCCTAACTTTAAGCTAACCTTCGGCCCGAATGGACTGCCCCAGCCCGGGACGCCGCAATGCCCCGTCTCATGCCCGGTTGGTGTCGTAATCTTTCCCGGCAACCTGCCGACCCTGCGCGTGCACCACTACTCGTTGGATACTCAATACGACCTTGGTCACAGTTTTGTAATGACTTTGGGATATCAGGGGAGCTTGTCTCGCGATGTCTTATTCCACGAAAACCCACTGGCCGTTCCCGCGACGAAGGGTTACGCTCTGAACCCGCAGATTAATGGCGGAGATTTCTGGAGTTCTTCAGGCAGCGGCAACTACAACGCGCTGCTTGCCGAGTTGAAGCACAATTTCGCGCGACAGTTCATGGCCGATGCTCAGTTCACCTGGGCCAAAAGCATGGACAATACTTCGCGCCCGTATACGGAACCTTATTACCCGTATGATCCCAACATAAGTTACGGCCGCTCGGATTACAGCGTCGGTAAGGCATTCAAGATTTTCGGCATGTGGCAGCCGGTATTTTTCCATGGGAATAAGGGTTGGATCGAAAAGATCGCCGGAGGCTGGTCGCTCAGCGGGATCTTCAATATTCACTCAGGATTCCCCTGGAGCCCGATTGTCCCAGTAATAGGTGGAAACTTGTATTGCGGCCAGTGCGGTTATTCAGACCTCTACCCGGCTGCCTATCTCGGCGGCGCGGGCAACAGCACCAGCAACGATGCGTTCAAGACCGTTGCGAAATCTAACTTTCCCAGCGGCGGAGCGAGGTATTTCTCCACCCCAGCCTACACGGCCTTCAGCGGCACTAGCTCAGGAACTGCCCTTCCCCAGGCTCCGGGCTTTCAGCGCAATTCGCTCACCGGTCCCCGATATAAGGACCTGGATCTAACGCTGGCCAAGGGCTTTGGCTTTCCAAATATGCCTGTGCTCGGCGAAAACGCCAAGCTTGAGTTCAGGTTCGACGTTTACAACGTCTTCAACAACTTGAACCTCGATGTGAGTCAAATCGTAAACGATGTTACCAACCCGAGCTTCGGCGTAGTCAACAGCAACGGCTCAGCCGCGTTGGCTGCCCGTACCGCCACGCTGGGAGCCCGCTTCAGCTTCTAAATTCGCCCCAGCTTTTCCACTGAAAGCGCGCCCCAATTCAGGGGCGCGCTGATTTTTTCGTCGCACGAGGTAGGGCATGTTCCGCCCGAAATCCTGCCACTTCCATCCCCCGCTGCGCCTCTTTATTCTTCATGAACGTCTTCCACACAAATCCCGTACGCCGATTCTCCGCCATCAGCATCGTGATCCCCAGATCGATCCCCAGCACATCCGGGTCGTACCAGTTCGTCAGCGGATTAAACGCATCCGCAAACCCATACCGTCCCCACGCCAAAGTGATATCGCTCCCGAATCGCCCGCAAAACCCGCATGCAATCCGGAAACAAGAAATGGCAGCGACCCGCCGGTGCGCGCACGGCACTACGCTTCCATCCAATTTTCCAATCGGCGGCGGCCCGCCCCACGCCTGATATCCGAAAAACGAATCCGACGCCGTAATCCCCCAAAGATGTTCGCTGTAATCCGGAAACTGGTCGCGCAACGACAGGCAGAATAATTTGTGCGCCTCGGTAGCTTTCACTGAGTTCTCGAAATAATCCGCATAGTCATCGCGCTTCCCCCGAAAATCGAACCAGGCCTGCGAGTATTGATGCGTAAATAGCGGATCGTTCCCGGAAATGTATTCCAGCCCCTGAAACTTCACTATCGGCCGCGTCCACGCCTTCCACGTCTCCGCCGGAATCGGATGCGTCGGCGACCCCATGGCCAGCAGATAAATCATCATCAGCTCGCAATAGTGCTCCCAGCGCGCCTTCAGAAACCCATCCTCAGGATGCCAGCCCATGGACAGCGTCTCCCCATGGTTCAACATCCACGGCCAATCCACGCGCTCGTAAATCTTCGTCGCCAGATCCTGAATTTCCTCATCCGCAAAATATTGCCGCGCCGTCAACACTCCGCACAGCAAGATAGAAGTGTCGATCGACGAGATTTCACACTTCCACTGCCGCTCCCCGCTGTTCATGTCGATGAAGTGATAGTAGAAACCGTGTTCATGAGGAAGTTTGTGCCACAGGAACTGTAAAGTCGCACGCACGCGCTCCACGATCTCTTGTTTGTCCCCATAGGCGCGCTCGTGCCCAATGCAAAGCCCCGAAAGCCCGAACCCGGTGGCCGCGATGCTCGCAATCTTCCGCGCATCTTTGCCATCCTGCGTAGCGCGATCCTTCACCTGCCCCGTCGTCGAGCTGGCCTCGTTCCAGAAAAAATCAAACGCCTTCTGCTCGATCTCGTCCAGCAGTGCATCATCCGAACCTGGATAGGGAACTCGCGCCGGTTCCACAAATGTCTTCGGTTTCTCGGTTGCGGCAAACGATGCAAAGGGGATCGCAACCAACCCCAACGCCGCGGCCCGCAGCACTTCCCGCCGCGTGTATTGAGTTGGTCCTAAGAAAGCTGGTCCTGCAAACCTTCGATTCATAAAGAGAGAGCCGCCCACGCCAGGGAAAAAGATTTTAAAAGCTATCTCACAAATGTATTGGGAAGGCACGCTTCAGAGCCTGCGGGAAAATCCGATTCGTATCAGGGCACGGCTTCAGCCGTGCCGCCCGGATTCGCAAAAGATGTGCGCTTTCGCGCCTGAGGAATCTCGCAGCCTGCCCACCTCAGTACATTATGAAATCGCTTCTTATAGTGATTCTCTTAAGATGATACACACGAGATTAAGACGCACGAAGAATCTACACGAAAGCACCGTTCCAGAATTTTCGACTGACCGCCGTACCGCGTACAATAACCCTTTGCACCGGAGCACGATCCGGAAAGAGGCCTGAATGACCACAACCCACCATCCTCGCCCTGAAGTCGCCGCGGAAATCCCCGCCGTCCCGCTCACCACCGAAGGCTACAGCGTCCTGCACCAGATGATGCGCCTGCGCTGGCCGGCCTGGCGAGCCCTGCCCGCCGCCGAAAAAACGGCCATCGCCAAAGAAGCCTCCGATGCGCTCTCGGCCATGGAGAAGAATACGGCCGGCCAGTCCGCCCTCTTTTCGCTGATCGGTCACAAGGGCGACCTCATGCTTATCCACTTCCGCGAGTCCTTCGCGGATCTCAATCAGGCCGAACTCCAGCTCGCCCACCTTCGCCTCAGCGATTACCTCGAGCCCACCTCTTCTTATCTTTCCATCATCGAGTTGGGCCTCTACGAATCCACTCTCAAGATTTACAAAGAACTCGCCGACCAGGGCATCGAGCCACATTCCGACCAGTGGAAAGCCGAAATCGCCTGCAAACTCGACCGCCATAAAGAGGCCATGCGTCCGCGTCTCTATCCAGAAATTCCGCCGCACCGCTACGCCTGCTTCTATCCCATGGACCGCCGCCGTGGCGAAGACAAGAACTGGTACAAGCTTCCCCTCGAAGAACGCGCCCGCCAGATGAACGATCACGGCCTAATCGGCCGCCGCTACGCCGGAGAAGTGAAACAAATCATCAGCGGTTCGATTGGCTTCGACGACTGGGAGTGGGGCGTCGACCTCTTCGCCGACGATCCCCTAGTGTTCAAGAAGCTGATCTACGAAATGCGCTTCGACGAAGTCAGCGCCGTCTACGCCCTCTTCGGCCACTTCTATGTTGGCGTGAGAGTCCCAGCAGCAAACCTGGAAAAGTTATTGAACGGCACCCTATCGTAGAGACGTAACTTGTTACGTCTCTGCCGCCGCCAAGGCATCGCCAGATCGGGATCCACAAGCAATTTCACCACAAGAGACACAGAGTCACAGAGAAAGCTTTTTCAAGGGGTTTGTCCTTCTCTGTGACTCTGTGTTGTGAAACAAAATCAAGAATTGGAGAAAAAATGTCCATTTTCGGCCTCATCGAATACCAAGACGCCACCCCCGAAGTCCGCGCCATTTACGACGACATCATGGCCACCCGCAAAACCGACTGGATCAACAATTTCTGGAAAGCCATCGCCCACGATCCCGCCACTCTCAAGCGCACATGGGAAGACATCAAGCAGATCATGGCCCCCGGCGCTCTCGACGCCGTCACCAAAGAAATGATCTACGTCGCCGTCAGCGTCACCAATCAATGCAACTACTGCATCGCCTCCCACACCGTTTCCGCCCAAAAACAAGGCATGACCGACGCCATGTTCAAAGAGCTCATGGCCGTCGTCGGCATGGCCAACGAAACCAACAAAATAGTCACGGGCTACCAGGTAGAAATCGACGACCAATTCAAGAAATAAATCACCGGCAATTTTGCGACGATGCCGCTATCCCCCCTATTTGGCAGGCTTCGCGAGCTCCTGCTCAACCCGAGGCGGCATGTTTCTGATCCGGTAAATGTAGGTTGCCAGTGTCCAAAGCTTTTGGTCGGAATCCCACGCGCCATTGGCGAACATCCCCGCTCGACGGATTCCATGCTTCGCCACCCAGAAAATCTGCGCTTCGGAGTATTCCGTTCCAGCCACTGGAAACAGCGGCGCGGGAGGGTTCAACGAATTATCGTCCTGGAGTGCTTTTCCTGGCTTGCCATGACAACCGGCGCACTCGTTCAAATACATTTTCCCGCCCGCGATTAAATTTTCTTCGGTCGGCGCAACCGGATTTGGAATCTCTGGGGCGTTTCGCCGCACCGAGGCATGCACGGCCATGCGCATCAGAGAGGATTCCAGATGCGAAGGCGGTATATCGGCTCGAACTTCCGCAAGCCCAAGCTTCATGTAGACGACTGCGCCCAGGGCGAGCACAACCACAGTAACCACCGAGCCCAGGAAGAACTGTTTCATTAGTTCTCCAGATGCCCGAAATTCGCGATGGGGATGCCCTCAACATGTCTGTCTCGAGAATCTATTTTGAGGGGAATTTACCCTTGGTCAGCGGCGCTTTGTACTCGTGGGCCTTCATATCCACGCGTCGCCCGCGAAACCGCACGCCCTCCGCTTCGAGCCGCAGCCGCTGCTCCATCGCCGAGTCCCCGGTTAACTTGATCGCGCCGCCCGCCCCCAGCACTCGCTGCCATGGCAATCCAAACCCACGCCGCAAAACCGCTGCAACTTGTCTTGCCGCCCCTGGAAAACCAGCCGCCCGCGCGATTGCACCATAAGTCGAAACTTTTCCTCGCGGAATCGCACGAATCGCCCGCTCAATCCGCAGCCGCATCGCATTCGACCGATCGGATACTTTCCTGGACTTTGTCATCCTGAGCGCAGCAGGCCGGCTCGCCCCAGCGAGCCGGCCTGCGAAGTCGAAGGATCCCTACCCGTGACCTGAAATTTGGAAGTAAACTGAACTTTGTCCTACGCCGCCGTGCGAAACGATTCCAGCGCCTCATACTCCGAGTTGTACACGTCAAACACAGTCAGCAGCTTGGTCACCTGCAGCAGATCGCCCACGCGCTTCGTCAAGTTCGCCAGTTTAACGCTGGCCCCCGCGTTATGCGCCGTAGTATGCAGCCCCACCAGCGTCCCCAACCCGCCCGAATCGATATAGGACACTTCCCGCAGGTTGAGTACAATGCGCTTGATGTTGTCCGCGATAGCTTTCTTGACTTCATCCCGCAGCAGAGAAGTCTCTTCACCAAACACGATCCGTCCATTGCACTCAATCGCCAGAATTCCATCCACGGTTCGCTTCGTCAATTTCAATTGCATAAACGCTCCCTTTACGGCCCGCCCTAAACGTGCCCTTGGCGCAGTGCCATACCACAAAATCTCGACGCACCAGCCTACCTCGTGCCCCCCGCCTTAGCAAGCGCCATAAGCGTTTCTCTGCGCCCTCAGCGGCAGTTCTCAGCGTTCTCTGCGGTTCAAGCTTTTGCTTTGATCCGGAAATCAACCCGCCGCATCACGTATAATCGTCTCTTCCGCCCATGAGTTACACCGTCTTGGCCCGCAAATATCGCCCCCAGAAATTCTCCGAGGTCATCGGCCAGGAGCACGTCACCCGCACTCTTCAAAACGCCATCGAACAGGGGCGCTCCGCGCATGGCTACATCTTCAGCGGACACCGCGGGATAGGCAAGACGACTGTCGCGCGAATCCTGGCAATGGCCCTGAATTGCCGCTCGAAAGATAGACCAGTCCCCGAGCCCTGCGGCATCTGCGAATCCTGCACCGAAATTCGCGCCGGCAACGCTGTCGACGTAATCGAAATCGACGCCGCCACCAATCGCGGCATCGACGAAATTCGCGAGCTCCGCGAAGCCGCCCGCTATCGCCCCGCCCGCGACCGCTTCAAGATTTACATCCTCGACGAAGCCCACCAGATCACCGACGCCGCTTTTAACGCGCTCCTGAAAACGCTGGAAGAACCCCCGGACCACATCGTCTTCATGTTGGCCACTACGCAGCCCGAAGACATTCCGCAAACCATCCGCTCGCGCTGCCAGCACTTCAGCTTCCGCGCCGTCAAATTCGACGCCATCGTCGCCCAGCTTCGCGACCTGGTCACCCGCGAAAAAATCGAAGCCGACGACGACGCTCTCGCTCTTCTGGCCGAAGCCGGCGACGGCTCTATGCGCGACGCTCTCTCCATTCTCGACCAGGCCATTGCTTCCTCCAGCGGAAAAATCACCGCCGACTCAGTGCGCAATCTCGTCGGCGCCGCGCCTGCTCATATCCTCGAACAGGTGATGCAAGCCGTATCCGAGGGCCGAAGCGAAGAAATTCTTCGCCAGGTCGATCACCTGATCGGCGAGGGCCACAGTCCCACGCACTTCGCCCGCCAATTGGTCCGTTTCCTGCGCAACGCCACGGTCGCAAAAATCGCCGGCAAGGAATCTCCTTTGCTGCAGGTTTCCAGCGAAGAACGAGAGCGCGTTGCCCGCGTCGCCGAATGGTTCGGCGAAGAAGATCTCACTCGCCATCTGCAGATCATGCTCCGCACTCACAGCGAGTTGGGATACAAACAGGAACAACGTTTCCACCTCGAACTCGGCCTCCTGAAAATGGCCCACGCGCAACGGTTGTTGCCCATCGAGCAGTTGTTAAGCGATGTAGCCACGGCACCAATCACCACTGCGCAAAAGCCTCTAGCAAGACCGGCCATCGTGGGCAACTCATCGAGCTCCGAAACGCGCCGTCCAGAACCTGCTTCCGCCGCACGCCCAAATTTCGTTTCTCCCTTCGCCGCCGACTCCGCGCGCAAAGGCACCCCAAGGCAAGAAGCTCAGTTCGATTCCGCGCCGGCAAACGGCCCGCGCATAGTATCGACGGCGGGCGCCACAGAGCCCGTAATCATGGGCTCCGCGGTTCCCATGCGCGAGCCCGCTCCGGATGAAAATCCCGACCGTATTGACGTAGCTAGCTACGTCTCTGCCGTAGCCGCCAAACCGTCGGCTTCCGAACCGCGGCCGCAGACAGAGTCGCCGGCGCAAGCGGCGCAGGCAGCACCAGCCGTCGTTACAGCGCAATCGCAAATGGACCGTTTGCAAACCGCCGTGCTGCAAGCGCTCACCGACGGCAACCAGCGGATCTTGGTCTCGATGCTTTCCGCCGGCGAATGGAACATTCAAGGTAACGAACTCGTCATTAAAATCGCCGAATCGCAAACCGTAGTCGACATGTCGCTTAGTTCCGATGCGAAGCGACTGGCCATCGCATCCGCCAGCGGAGTTCTCGGCCGCGCCGTGAAATTGAAGGTAGTCTCCGGCGCGACAGCGCCTCCGCAGGAAAATAAACGCAACGGCGCATCCCACACCGCAGCTCCGGGAGGGCGAGGCCGCGCGGAGCAAGATCCCGTTGTCCGTCGCATGCAAGAAAAATTTGGCGCTCAAGTTCGTACCGTGATCGATTACAGGGAAAAGGGCTAGAGAGGCAGGTTTCAACGTTTCAAGGTGTCAAAGTTTCAAACTAGAACCTGGAAGCGCTGAAACTTTGAAACTCTGAACCCTTGAAACCTTGAACCTTTGAAACGTGGACCTTATGAGTGGATTCAATCTGCAAGATCTGATGTCGAAGGCCAAATCGCAGTACGACGCCCTGCAGAAAAAAATGCAGGAGACCGTGGTCGAAGCCACGTCCGGCGGTGGAACCGTCACCGCAAAAATGGATGGCCGCAAACAGTTGCTCAGCCTGCGCATCGATCCCGAAGCCGTAAAATCCGGCGACGTCGAAATGCTGCAGGATATGGTTCTCGCCGCCATCAACGAAGCCGCCCGCAAGATCGACGCGCAAATGCAATCCACAGTTGGCGGCATGCTCGGTGGCCTTGGCATTCCGGGACTCTGAAGTTCTAGTGTCGCGCCCTGATAGCCCTTGTCATCCTGAGTGAAGCGAAGGACCTCTGCAATTTCTCGCCGCCAGCAAAATGCATAGGTTCTTCGCTTCGCTCAGAATGACAAGGCGACTGAAAGTGAATTACTGATGTCCAAATTTGCCGAACCGATGTCGCGCTTGATCGACGAGTTGAAAAAGCTTCCGGGCGTCGGCGCGAAAAGCGCGCAGCGCCTGGCCTTCTACATTCTGCGCGCCAGCGACGAAGACGCCGAAGCTCTCGCCGCAGCGGTGCGCGACGTGAAGGCCAACCTGCGACTCTGCTCGGTGTGCAACAACATCACCGATGTCGATCCCTGCGTCTACTGCACCAGCGCAACCCGCAACCAGCGACTGGTCTGCGTCGTAGAGGAACCCACAAACATCGCCGCCATCGAAAAGACCAAGCACTTCAACGGCGTTTTCCACGTTCTGCACGGAGCCATTTCTCCGTTGCACGGAATCGGCCCTGAGCAGTTGCGCATCTCGAATCTCATCACTCGCGTCGATGCTGGCAACGTTGACGAAGTCATCGTCGCCACGAATCCCACCGTCGAAGGCGAAGCCACCGCTACTTATCTCTCCCAACAATTGAAACGCGCTGGGGTCAAAGTGACCCGCATTGCCATGGGCATTCCTGTCGGCAGCGACATCGAATACACCGACGAAATCACGATGCTGAAAGCTATGGAAGGCCGTCGAGATATGTAGAGGGAGAACGCTCACGGACAACTTGGCATTTCCGGTTCGAGGAAAACGTTGAGTTCTTCTTCAGCCGTGGTAAGGCCTTCGGGCAAAGTTCCACGATTGTATTCGGCCATGCGATTCTTCCACTTCAGGAAGTCTGTGATACTTTGCGGTTCAATGCGGACTTCCACGCGACGCAGACTGGCGAGCAGCAAATTCATTTCATAGCGGAATCCCGGAGCCGTGCGAAGATTCTTTGCCGAGGCCTGTACGACTTCGATTCTTCCGCGGCGCAATTCCAGCAGTCCCCACCCCGGTGGCAATTCTTCATGTCTTAGCAGAGCTGGGGGCGTTAGGTAAAAGCGTTCGCTGCCGACTCCTTGTTCCGGCTTCTGGCGGAAGGGCTTCCCGCAATCGGCTAGAAAATCCGCGCGCGTGATCTTGCACTCTACAAGGACGGAATGATTGGCGCGCTTCCAGCCTATGGCGTCGGGCATTTCGCCGCTGACGCAGGCTTGTTCCGACAGCACTACGCCGCAGCGATACCATCGGAGCCAGCGCACGGCGCGTTCCACCAGTTGGGCGTGAGTCATAAGTCGGCTTTCGCTCTCCGGCTTTCGACCAAACAAGAAACTGGAACAGTTGTATCTGCAAAGGCGAAGTCGGGAAAGTAACTGGATCGTTTCCCCGTTTGAGGATTTCGACAAGTCGAATTCTCATGGCTCACGATGCGATCTTTCCCGGTTGATTTGCAATTTGCCGAGGAGATGATGAAGGCTTCATTGCCTTTACCACCACGGGACGGCGGAGAACGGTTTCGAGTAAATATCTTTCGGCGGCGACGGCTTGCGCGGTGGAGCTGTTCGGCACGAAGCCGTCGGCGGCGATAACCAAGGCCTCATGAGGCGCCAGCTTTGCGGGCTTGCGCAGGAATCCGTTGGTTCGGCGGCTGCGATGGTTGGGTTGCGTGATTGCATTTTCTATCTCGGTGCGGCGGATGTGGCCGTCGTGGGTAACGTCGAGAGCATTGGCTAAGCGAAGGATCGCGGCTAACTGAATTGTGAGTTTCTGTTCCTCAGGCATCAGATCGCGCAGGGCTTTATGACTGCGTGTTGGCAAAGCGCCGCAGTGGAAACGGGCTACCAGAGCGGCTCGCGCCATGTTTCCCGGTTCCCATCCCAGAGGAGTACCGTGAGCTTTAATGAGCTCCAAGGATTCTTTGTGATGGCCTTTGTTAGCTTTTGATTTGCCGACGTCGTGCAGCAAGGCGGCGAGATAGAGGCAGGCACGGGCTGAGTCGCGGGAGGGATTTCCGTTTCCCGATGCGGCGTTGATTACGTTGGAAAGACCCATGTCTCGCAAAGGAGGCGAAACATGGGGCACCCGAGAGACATGGGGCACTGTTGTGTTCAGCAAGCCTATGGATTCGAGGGCGTCGTAGAGTTCGAGGGCGAGGCGGGCTACGCGTTCGGAGTGGGCGAAGTCGGGATCGAGCCCTTTGGCCCACACCTTCATGCGGCGGGTTGCAATTTCCTGGATTTGTTTCCCTTGCGGTAATCCTGAGCGCCAGACATTCCAGAGAGAATCGGGTCCAATCATGCGCTGGCGATATTCTTCAATGCGCTTCGCACGTTCTTTCACAATGCGCTCATGCCAGGCTTGGCGCGACTCTTCGTCGGGGAAGACGCGGCAGAAAAGCGCGGTCGACCAGAGCACGTCGAGATCATGTACTTCGCCTAGCAAGTCCTGCATGTGTTTCAGATCGTTGCTCCAGGCTCTGTGCTCCTCGGGCAAAAAGTTTTCGACGATGTAGCGAAAGCGTTTGATGCCGATGCGCAAAGTGTGAAACGCAACCTGCGAGCGATTGCGCAGGGCACGGGTGTGCAATTCACGGGCGGCGGTCCAGCGTTCGAGGGCGAGATGCTTGAAGACAGGGCTGCCGGGACGAATGCGCGCGGCGCGGAGGGGAAGCGAGCGGTACCATTGGCGCCATTGTTTGCGGTCGAATTCGGCGAGCGCGGCGCGAGCTTCGTGTTTTTGTTCGGCTTCGCGGGCTTTCAGGATTTCGTGGAGCGCGTGGGTTACCGGGTCGTGCTGCGGGTTCGCTTGCGAGTCCGTTGAGGGAACGGCATTTGTTGCATTCGCAGGATTCTGTGGCTCTGGCAGCAACGCGGGCGAGGGCGGGCGCGCCACATAAGCTAACTTCTCAATCCACTCCATCATGATTTGGACGTCGCGCAGGGTGCCGAGACGCTGGAAGAGGCGTTTGCCGGCTTTTTTCATCGCCTTCCAGTCGCGATCGGGATCCATAGCCATCATGCCGTCGGCCATGGAGCGGCAGCGGCGGAGCGCGACTCGCAGATCGTGGACAGGATCGGCGCTGAAGTCAGCGGAGACGTGGTCGCATTCCTCCAGCACGCGTGCCATCCAGTAGCGTAGTCCGGTGGTTTTGATGGGTTTCAATTTAGTGGGCGACACTTCGCCAGTATTTTACTCGGGGGCATCAACGGATTCCTGGGATGTCGTAATTTTCTTTCGCCCCTTCGGGGCTTGTTCGATGTTTGATTTCGCCACCCATAGCTTGCGCTGTGGGCTGCATTCTTTCGCCACTTCGCGGTTCCGCGCAGGGCAGGCTTTTGCCGCTTTGCTTCCTCTGCGAATTTCATTTTCCGGACAGCCGAGGCGGCTGTCGCTACGTGGGCGTTTTTAGCCGGGGGACTTTGACCCTCCTATTGACGCGTAGCCCTCCGGGAAGGCTTTGCGGATTTGCTCGCTGATTTGGCGGCGGACTTCAGTTGGGTTCAGGCCGGAGGCGGCCTTTTTGGGCGCGCTGGCGGGGGCGACTACCGCGCTGCCGGCGGAGGTGACGGCGGCGGTTGGATTGTCAGGCTTACTCGGTTGCGGACTTGGTTTGGGGGCTGGGTTGGGGTATTGGGCTTCGGCCCATTTCATCCATTTGGCGTCTTCTTCTTTTTTCTTGCGGACGGTTTCGAGGGCTGCGATCTTGCGGTCCGCTTCGGTTTCTTCTTCTTCCTCTTCTTCGAAGTCTTCGTCCTCCCAAAGATTTGAATCGAGCGGAGTGTCGTTGACTGTGCGCGGGTCGAGGACGACCTCGTGGATGAACGGTTTGAAGGTGGTCAGGCGGAGGTTGGTGCTGGCGGTTTGGAGGGCGTAGAGGAGGAGGCTGGCGGTTTTGTGCTCGATCTGCTGGGAGACGAGCAGGCGCATGACTTGCATGAGCGCGATCTGGATGGAGTTGGCGTCTTCGAGGACGGGGAGGACGAAAGTGGCAACGCCGCGACGGGCGCGGTCGGCGCTGAGTTTGATCTGTTCATCCTGAAAGCGTTTGTGGAAAAAACAGAAACGGTTGCGGCGCAGGGCGGGCGATCCGCACTGAGTGCCGTTGATTTTCAGATGCTGACAGCGATTGGGAAAACTTTGCATTTTGTTATCCTCCCCCTCCCCCGGGTGATCCATTGGAATCATCGAGGTAGCGGAAATTTCGAATTTAATCCATGGTCTGCAATCAGTTGCGGGCAAAATCTTGGGACGCTAGGAGTTAGGGGCGAAAATCCCCATGTCTCGCAAAAGAGGCGAGACATGGGGCACCCACTTCTTACTCGCTGGTCGCACGATTGATTGCGGCTCATGTGGGGAGTATTGGGGAATGGAAATTCTCGGTCAAGGTTGGATGAACATGGGCGAGGTGTGGAAATCTTCCTTAGCGCCACCGCTTGCGCGGCGGGCTGCATTCTTGCGCCGCTTCGCGGCTGGGGATAGGGAAGCTCGGACTTGCTTTGCATCCGGAAGCCGCGCCGGTATTGGGTTTTCCTCGGAGCTTGCTACGGCAGGTTTAGAGCGGAACTACATTTTAACCCTTATGGCTGGGAGTGGGAGGGGATGGTTAACTGGGGACTCTCCGCGCACGTACAGAATCTTCTCTTATGACCAGGTCGTATGCTGCGCCCACATTCCAACCACTCACACGGAGTCTATGATGTTACGCGTCAACTGTCGCTTAGCGCTACTGGCTTTAGTTTCGGTTCTGGCCGCCCCTGTTGCATTTTCGCAGGCGGTAAGCTTTAGCCAGACGTTCAGTCCGAATTTCTCGCAAACACACGCCGATTTCAACTCCGATGGGGAGGAAGATTTCATCGTGAGTTATGGCTGTCCGAACGGAAGTTTCGGTCTGGTGCTGTCCAATGGGAATGGCACCTATGCACCGCCGGTGTGCTACGCGCTGCCGAGCGGTAGTCCCGCGTACTTTGCGATCGGCGACTTCAACCGGGACGGGAATCCCGATGTGATCGTGAGCTACGGAGGCAACTCCTTCTATGAATATTTGGGAAGCGCATCGGGCAGGCTGCATTTGCAAGCCAATTTTGTGACGTCAACGACGGTGTTCGGAGTTGCCGCTGCCGACGTGAATCATGACGGCAGGATTGATCTGCTGTTCGATAGTTTCAGCACCAGCGATACGAACTTGCATGTGTGGTTCGGAAACGGCGACGGCGGGTTCACGGTGGGGCCGAGCACTCCCATGGCGATTTCCGGGCAGCTTTTTGTGGGCGACTTCGATGGAGACGGGCACGCGGATGTGTTCAGCGAGGTCAACGAATACGGGAGTTCCTACCAGGTTTTATATGGGGACGGAACGGGGCACTTTCAGGGGACCGCGTCATTTGGCGATGATGTGCTATACACGCCGTACGACTTGAACGGCGACGGAAAGATGGACCTAGTGGGTACGCCGTTCGATTTCTCTTTGAATGGCAATGTGTATCACAATACAGTCAGGGTACTTTACGGGAACGCCAACCGGACCTTTACCACCCGCGATATCACCCTGAAAAACTGTGCACCTTGGGAGGTAGATGCAGCGGTAGCGGATTTCAACGGGGATGGAATCAACGACATCGTTGTAGCGGAGGCCTCGGACTGCAAGGGGAACACGCCTGACACTATCGACGTGCTGCTGGGTAATGCCGATGGCACCTACCAGCCCGAGCAGGTGGTGTACAGCGGCAGCAATTCACTGGCGTTCTTTTCAGTGTTGCGAGGGAGTCGGGATACAAAGCCTGATTTTGTGGTGTTCGAGGTCAATACCGGGACGGTGGCGTTGCCAGGGATTCTGTTTGAGAACACTACGGCTGGCAATTTTCCGGCTTGCAGTGCGCCCAACCACTACACGGGAATCACGCTTTGTGCGCCAACCAGCACGGTGGCGGCAGGATCTCCGGTGAAGTTCAGCATTGGTGCGTCGAATCAAACCGCCGGGCGCAAGGTGGAAGTGTGGATCGATGGCAAGAAGATGAGCGAGGAGCTGAAACATGCGTTCTCGTATTACAGCTTCTTGGACGCCAGCTACAATCTGGCGGCAGGAAAGCATAACGTCACTGTCTATTCGGCGGGCTGGGACAACATTCTTCAAAGCCTCAGCTTTCCGCTGACCGTCGGAAGTAGCACCTGCGCGCCACCCAGTTCGCCAGGATTGAACGTATGCAGTCCGATCGGCGGTTCGACGGACGATTCACCGGTGCTGGCTTGGGCTAGCGGGACGGTGACGGGAACGATTGCGAGAATGGAAGTCTGGGTCGACGGAGTGAAAGACGATTCGACATATGGAGTGAACACATTGAAGAAGAGTCTTACTCTGGCGTCAGGAACTCATCGCTTCGATTACTACATCGTGAATACGGCGGGCACGAAGTGGGAGGCCACTGTGTACGCTGCTGTTCCGTAGTGTGAGGTTGTTTTGAGAGGGCCGCGACTCTTGGTCGCGGCCTTTTTTATTCCGCCTTGCAAAGCAAGTGCCTGGAACGTATTTTGAAGTCCGCAGAAACCGGCGCTTCCATTCAGGCGGCATTTTTCTTAGTACTGTCGCTCGTTCCAGCGCCGCTGGCATTCTGTTTTTCTTTCGCTGTCTCATTATTTTCGGCGTTCTCCTTCTCATTGTCAGGACTGTGGTTTGGGCGATCGGGGTTTTCCCCGGAAGCGGGAACTGCGTCGGCCGCTTCGAGCTTTGCGCGGGCAGCTTCCTTATGCTTCTGCCGGGAATTGTCTTGATTCTCTTCGTGGCTTTTTGTTGGGGAAGATGCCTCGGCGCCCGCCTCGTTCGCGGATTTCTTGTCTTCCGGCTTGGGCGGCTCTTCCTTGGCCTTGCCGTCAGCGGGTTTAAAAGCGGACGCAAGAAGATGATCGATCCGAACCCGCGCAGCCCGCCATCGAACGTTGCTGGCATTTCCGGCCTGTTCGAAATAGGGAGCAAGGTCCTGCTCGCTGGCCAATCCTTTATCCTTCACGAATCGCAGGATTGCCGCACTCTGGGTCTCTAGAGTCTCAAGCGAAGAAAACAATTCGTCGAGTATTTCCCGGGCAATGTTTTCGTCCACATTCCACCTCTGCTCGAATCTGATGCAAAGGTTCGAACGCCGGTTACGGGAAATTGCGAGATGGGCAACTCCCACTCGTCGAACAGAGCGACGAGTGGGGCTATGCTGCGGAACGGTTCTGATGCCTTAAGAGCTAGTCGTGGTCGTGTTCATTCCAGTCGCGGTCGGTGTGCCAGCGGTGCTCATGTTCATCCCACCAGCGATGCTGTTCGCGCCAGCAGCGTTCGCGGGCTGCATGGAGTTCGCGACGCTCATGATCGGCTTGACGGCTGTTCCGTCCATGGCGCTCGATGGCCCGGTGAAGTTCATGTTCCTCGTGAGCAATGCGGCGCTGGCAGCGGTCGATTTCGTCGGCGTGCAGCCGTGGCGTCGCGGTGAAGAGCAAGAGAGATCCGGCGAGTAGCGATAGTGCGGTTGCAGAAAGCGTTTGCGTGCGATTCATGAGATGTGCCTCACGTTAACAGGGTGTCGAGAAATCGGGATTCGCCGACGAACGTGGACAGAGAAAGAAGCGAGCGATTCTCCGGGGAATAAGACGCCGCTTCGGGCATTGCGGTTGCAGGGAAAGTCGTCGTTCATTTCCCACACCGTGCGGCGCGGCCCAAGCCGCGCCCTTTCAAACGGGTTTAAGCGATCATGGCGGAAGGACTTTCGATGCGGAAATCGATGGGCATATCGCGGAGCAGCTGTAAAACCGATTCTTCCTGGCGGGCGAAGGCGAATTGCTCCAACTCTTGGAGTTCCTCCTCGATGCTGCGAACCGGGCGTCCTTCCACGGCCAGCACACGCGCGAAGGAGGTCGGGGTTACGGGACAGTCTTCGTACCAGAGCTGTTCGTGCAACTTCTCGCCGGGTCGCACGCCTACGAACTGAATCTTGATATCTTTATCGGGCCTTAGCCCCGACATCTCGATCAGTTTGTGCGCCAAATGGGTGATGCGCAGCGGATCGCCAAGGTCCAGTGTGTAGATCGTTCCATTGGATTCCAGAGTAGATGCCTGCATGACCAGTTGAACGGCTTCGGGGATGGTCATGAAATAACGGGTCATCTCTTCATGGGTGATGGTGATGGGGCCGCCGGCAGCGATCTGGCGGAGAAATATGGGCACGACACTGCCGCGGCTGCCAACGACGTTTCCGAAGCGCACGCAGGCGATTTGCGTATTGTGGCCGTTGGATGTGGCCAGGCTGCGGACCAGCAGTTCGGCAACGCGCTTGGTCGCTCCCATGACGCTGGTGGGCCGGACGGCCTTGTCGGTGGAGATCATGAGAAAACGTTTGGCCTCGAAGGCGATGGCGACTTCGGCGAGGTAGCGCGTGCCCATCACGTTATTGAGGACGGCCTCGCAAGGATTTTGCTCCATGATGCCGACGTGCTTGAAGGCGGCGGCGTGGAGCACGACTTCAGGACGATGTTGCTCGAAGAGATGCTGCAGTTGATGGCGGTCGCGAATATCGCCTACGATGGGCACGATTTGGGATGAAGACCCGATGGCGAGCAGCTGATTCTGCAGTTCGAAGATCGAATTTTCATCGCGGTCCAGGAGAATGGCTTTGTGGACGCCGAGACGCGATACCTGCCGGCTGATTTCGGAGCCGATGGAGCCGCCCGCTCCGGTGATGAGTACGTTCTTGCCTTCGAATCCGCTGACCACCGCGGGGTGAGGCTTTTCGAGCGAGGAGGAGTTGCGTCCGTTGAGTACATGCTCGGGGTTGAGCTGGGCGGAAATGCGGACATCGCCGCGCATGATGTTGGCTGCCGAAGGCAGGAGGCGAACTTCGGCACCGAACTGAGTAGTGGTTTGCACGATCTCGCCGATATCCAGCTTGGCTTCCGCGATGAAGACAATATCGACGCAGTAGGTGACTAAGACGTCGGAAAGCGTGTCGCTCAGTTCAATCACGGGAAAACCGGCGATCCTTCTACCGCGCAACTGTTTGTCGGGGGAGAGCAGGCCGACGAGTTCGATATCACTCTGCAGACTGACCTGGCGTACGCCAGAGGCCAAGGTATCGCCTGTGCCTAATAATATGGCGCGATGGCGACGCGAACTGCTCACTCTCCAATATTCGAAACCGGCGCGCCGCAAGGCTCGTAGTGTCGCCACCAGCAGTACAAACAGTCCCAGATCGATCAGCACGATGCTGATGGGAATTGCCATCACCCGGAAAGTTTTGGCCAGCACAATGCGCGCAAACAACAAGACCGCGCTGGGCAGAGCGGCAGCCAGAGAGAGGGTGAACATGTCACGGAGATTGAAGTAACGCCAAATACTGGCATAGGCGCCCAAGATCCAAATGCAGAAAGGCCGGAGCACGACGACGGTGGCGAGCCATACCAACATGATGTAGCGATAGCGCAAGGGAACGGCGCCATCGAAGCGCAGCTGGAATGCGAGGTAAAATGCCAGGCCGGCGCAAGCACTGTCCAAGAGAACCTGGGTGAACCGGGTGAATAGAAGTCCGGGCACTCGATTGTTCAACATGGCGCAGCTGCGCAAGAAGTGGTCGCACTGTCTGGCGATGAAGTCCTGCTTGGCCGATTTCGTAGCTTTGGGGATGAACGATGAGCTCATTATGTGTCTGCCGTTTGCCTGCCCGTCTGCTGGCTCGGGATGATCGCGAAATTCGTCATGTTTGCTCTGAGTATTAGGAAAAAATCATGCGGAGATTGCCGCTATTTCAGAACCTCGTACCGATCATTTTTAAGCGTCAATTTTTTCAGCCGCTTCGGTGGCTGTGTTGGCTTCCGCATCGTAGTAGTGGCCGCCCGCCTTGGCGCCGTAATAATAGTAGTAGTGGTCGGGCGAACCCAGGTCAATTCCGTTGACGACGATGCCCATCACCCGCGCATTCACCTGCCAGAGCAGCTCGCCGGCCCGGCGCAATGCATCCTTGGTGGTTTTTCCCGAACGAATGACCAAAATAATCGAGTCGGCTTCCACTGACAAGATCACCGGGTCGGTGACGGAGAGTGCGGGCGGAGTGTCGATGATGACGTGGTCGTAATCCTTGCGCCACTGGGCGATCAGAGACCGCATCTTGCCTCCGTCGAGCAACTCAGCGGGGTGGGGAGGCGGCGGGCCGGCGGGCAGGATGGACAAATTCGGAACCAGCGGATAGCTTCTCATCGCCGATTCCGCAGTGATGGTGCCCGCCAGCACCGAGCTTAGGCCGGGCTTGCGATCGAAGCCAAAAGCGCGATGCACGCCAGGGCGGCGCAGATCGGCGTCCACCAGCAACACCCGCGAACCGCGCTGCGCCAGCACGATCGCACAGTTCACACTGGTGGTGGTCTTGCCCTCCTGGGGCAGGGGACTGGTGACTAGAAGCACCTTGGGCGGACTGTCGAGGGCAGACAACAAAATCGATGTACGCAGTGACCGATAGCACTCTGCAGCTTCGGAGTTAGGACGAAGCTGAGCGATCAGTTCGGCGCGTCGCGAAGTAGATTCGCCGGAAGCCAATGCGAGTTTGGGCGACTGCAGACGAGGCGTATCGGCCCGCAAGAATTGAGGCACCACACCGAGCGAAGGCAGACCGGAGGCCAACTCCGCCTGTTCCGGAGTACGCACCGTATTGTCCAGGGATTCGAGCAAGAAGGCGAGACCTACTCCGCCGCATAGTCCCAGGATGAGGCCGATCGCGAGGTTACGCGGAATGTCGGGCGAAGAGGGTGCCAGGGGTACCCGGGCAGAGTCTACGACGCGGATGTTGTTGGAGTGCAAGCCCGCTTCGAGGCTGGCTTCTTTGAGTTTCTGCAGCAGTCCTTCGTAGAGTTGGCGGTTCGCGTCAACATCCCGTTTTAAGATGTTGAACTCAATGGCATTCTGGTTGAGCTCGTTGGCTTCGCGCTTCTGCGCTTCCATGCGGGCGAGCACCATATTTTCGCGCTGCTGCGCCGCCAAATACTCGTTCTTGATCTGGGTGGCCATGCGGCGCACTTCGGCGTCAATATCCTTCTGAACCTCGTCCAGCTGATTTTTGATTTCAGCCACTTTGGGGTAGGCGGCGCCAAACTGAGTCTTCAGCTGAACGTATTGCTGCCGGAGGGCGCTCTCGCGTTCCCGGAGGTGGGCCAGCATTTCGCTGGGGGAGCGGGCCATGAGTTCGGGATTACCGGTGGCGGCGAGTTGGTAGTTCGCCTCCTTCTGGATGCGATCGGCCTCCGTGGCGGTGAGTTCTTTGCTTAATTCGTCCAGTTTGGAAGTGGTAAGGTTCTGCTTCTCATCGATGCCAACGATTCCTTTTTCGCGCTGGAAGCGAATCAGTTTTTCCTGGGAGGTCTCCACTTTCAACTTTAGATCGGCTAGTTGGCGGGAGAGCCAATCCGAGGTTTGCATGGCGGATTCAAACTTGGTCTGATAATTCTGCTCGATGTAGGAACTGACAATTCCGTTCACGATATCGGCGGCCAGGCGAGGGTTGGGGTTCAAGTAGTGGATCTCAATAAGCCGGGTGTTGTTTACGGTTGCTACTTTTAATCCGCCGCGAAAGATGTTAATCAGCTGCGATTCCTGGCGCGTGTCGATGCTGGGTGTGGTGGTGGCGAGGTCGCTGGCTGGGGTCTGGGGCTTAGAGACGCCCGTGAAACTGGGATTGGTGTCGAGGCCTAGCTTCTTAATTACCCGCATGGCCAGGTTATCGCTATGGAGGATCCGGACCTGTGTCTCCATGGCGATGGTGTAGTCTTCGTCGGCAACCGGATTGGAGGCGCTGTCCTTGAAGGGCAAGGCATCCGCGCTTTCGCGGTTGATCGCGATTCGGCCAACGGCGTCGTAGATCGGGGTGGTTTTGAAGGTGGCGATGAGGGTGAGAATCAGAACGACAGAAGCGAAGGCAATAATTGTCCAGCGCTGCTTGGTGAGAATGTTCCAGTAATCCCGGATTGTGGTCTCCCGCTGAGGCATGGATACATAAGTCTCCGGGAGTGCCGGGATCGGGATAGAGGTGTCGGCAGAGTTCTTCGAGAGGCCGGGCTGTCGCAGTTGCAAGGGGGAAGATTTCATTTGTCCGGAGACGAAGCACCGCAACTTCTAAGGCGTTGGAGAATTCTAACACGCGAATGTTTTCTTTGGTGCCAGCGATTTGTAGCCTAACGAACCTAGAACACGGGCGGAGATGCAAGTCTGTACGGTGGCGGACTTTCAAACGGCGTTCTGAGGGGTGCGAGCGGAGCTTTTCGCTTATAGTTCCTGCCAATCGTTTTACTGATTTGGGATTCCGGGAGTTAGCGCGAAGGCGTTTGTGCCATCGAAAATGAAAGATTGGGTTGAGCAGGTGCCGGGCTGCGTTCCGGGGGCTGATCCGCCGCGAACGTTAGCGGGCCACCAGAAGGTCCGCCCTCCGGGCGCATCCTGACAGACGATAAAATTTAGTTGCTCACCCGGAGTCACGTTTGCCAGCTTCGAGCTGGTCACGTTGCCTTTGAGCGTGATCTTGAAAGTGTTTGCGGCTCCGCCGTCGAATGTGGGCGTCGGCGTGTAGGCGAGGTCGGCGAAGCCGGAGAGAGCGAAGGAGCTGGCGTGCTTGCCGTCGACCAAATCCGCATTCAGGTTCGTGACTACGGTGCTGTCGGCGATGCCGGTGAGTTTTGGAGTGCTGATGCCGACATCGAATCGCGCACCGGTTTTCTTGTTGAAGGTTGCGATGGGCGAGGCTGGCTGCGCTGTGCTGCTGCCGGTGAAGCCGAGAGCTAACTCGTTTGCCTGGGCGGCGTAGAGAACGCCGTATTCGGCCCCGGTTTCGACGGAGATGGCGGGCTTGGTGGGATCGCCAAATACGAAGTTGCCAGCGGATTTCATCCGAGTGTTGGTGGGGGCGTTGCTATAAAACATCACGTCGCCGGTGGAGTTTTGCTGGATGTTTAAAGGAGAGGTTGAACCGGACGCTGTGATCGAAGTATCGGCGCCGCCGCTGAACGATAGGGGAATAATTCCTTTGTTTGTCCAATCGCGAAAAAAGATTGTGCCGCCGGCGGTTCGATAGATTGAAAATCTGGGCTTGGCATCGTGGCCGGAGAATTCAAGTCCCATGTCCTGGTCCGTGGTTTTGCCGGCGCGGATTTGCAGGAAATTGGAATGGTCGCTGCGATTCATCATGGACACGCCGGAAGAACCGGAGGTGTCGAATGACAGTCCGCCGTTGAAGGCGCGAATCCCGCCGTGGGACCAGTTGGTGTCAATGCTGTCGCAGTTTCCGCCGAGGACCAGAGTTTTGCCGCCGAAGTCGGGTGTTTGTTCGTCGCTCTCACAATATGGATTTACGACGATCGTGCTGGACGAGCCGCCGCGGCCGGAAAACGGACCGGCGACTTTCCACTTGCCAGGAGTCTCGGAGCCGTCGCCGATTGTGCCGTAGACGGAGTAAACGGAACTGGAGGCTGCGCGCTGCACCGTCCCGCCTTTGGTCGACCCGTTGTTGTGGGGAAATTGGCAGGTGAGGGTTCTTGCCTGGAGGTGCACGGCGGTCACTTTGCAGGTTCCGTTGAAAGATGCGTCGCCAGAACCTGTGGTCGTGATCCAATTTCCGCGCGGGGTTAGAGTTTTTTCTATGTCGGTGGCGACGATGATCGTCGCCACGTTGTCGGTAACGCTGATGGAAGCGAGCGCCTGTGCGGGACCAGCGGTGTCGGGCGATCGGGTATTGCTGTGGAAGCCAGGAGCGATCCAGGTATTGCCCAATTGGCTGTGATCGTAGATTCCACCCAGCTGGTTTACGCGGGCATCGATGAAGGTGATCAGCCCGGCATTGGAGTCGGCGCCGGTGACGAAGACGCCATAGGCTTTGTTCTGTCCGACGCCGACGTGCTCGAAGCGGACGAAATCGGGTTGGCTGTATCCGTAGGTTCGAAAGTCGTAGGCGCTGCTGTCGCCGAGCACGGAGATGCCGTGCCGCTTGAAACAATTGGCTTGCACGTTTACGAGTTTAGGTTCGCCCCCGGCGAGCATTATGCCGTCGTTTCCCATGCCGTTGATTCGTGGAGGAAGGGTGTAGGTGGTCAAGTCAGCGGGGCTCCAGCAGTTGCCGCCGTAAACTTCCAGGTTCGAAATCTCAACTCCATAGGCTGTGGGCGGGACCGCGATGCCGGGCCCATTCAACGCGGGATCGAAATCGATGCGACAGCCGCCCGCCCAGAGTGAGGGAACGTCGCAATCCAGCCATTGCGCGTCGCCGACCAGGGTGAGGGTTTGGCTGGAATAAATATCTTTACTGGTGGCCTGCCCGCCGCCATAACTGGGGCCTCCCACTTTCCGTAATATGACGTGGCGCCCGGGATGCTTGGCCAGACAGGCGTTGATCGCTGGACCGTCGTCGGTGACTCCATCTTCAGCGAGATGGCAGGTCACGTAGCCGTCTGTTGTGTCGACCGCCGGCGGCCTGGTCGATGCTGCCTGGAGTGCGACTGGAAAAACGCATAAGAGGGGGAGGACGCACAAAAGGAAGAAGAAGAGGTGCGCGGCGCGGCGACTGGTATTGGTCATTAAGTCTTGCATCACTTTCTGCTCCTGGGCATGGAAACGCGCATTGAGAGGCGAAATGATTCTAGTGGGAATGATTCTAGTACGAAGGAATCGAGACATCAGGCAGCGGCCTTGCAAACTCCCTGATTCCTCAGGGCTAAGGCCGCATTATTAGCGACTTCGAGCGGCGCAGCTGAATTTGTCTATGACGCCAATCTGCGCAAAATGGTTCCCGCTGCCATTTCGCATGCGACGGCGCAGATCATTTGGCACCGGTCTTCACGAAGGAATCAGTGGAAAGCTGCGAGGACTCGCTGAGAGCAGGTCACGACATTCAAGCGTGGGCCGTCCCGGAGGACTTGGTCGCCGCCGAAACTCTGCTCGCGGCAATCCCGTCCAACGATTTCGACTTCAGACTTTAGCGGATTTTGTTCTTCAGAGCGGAGAAGCACCCACGCCTGACGGCCATCCCGCCCGCGAACAATTATTTCTTGTACCAGAAGATCGCCAATGCGATTAAAGCGACCGTAATAATCCACAGAATGATGTCTTTGCTGCGGCTCTTTTCCTCGGCCATGGATGCAGTACAACACATCCGAAATCCGGGTTCAAGTGTCTATTGAAATCCTTATCCGCGGCGGGGAGAGCGGATCCGGACGAATGCGTCCGGGGCTACGTATTGTTGCGAACCTCACGATCTCGTAACGCCCGAATCTCAAGGTTCGCGATGCACAAAACGATTGCCCCATCCCGCGCATCAGACCATTAGCACCAGACATAAGCAGCGGACAATCAGCATCAGACGATAGAATGCATGATTCCGGCCAACAGCCGCGCTGCCCGGCCGCAACCGCGGGAGTGTACACTGCCCACAGGAGAGGAAACGTATTTAATGAAGCGATGCAAGCCGCATCTGGCCCGCACGAGCGTATTTCTTCTATTTCTGTCCGTCGCAACCCCGGCCTTTTGTCAGCGCGGGACCATCGACATCAACGCCGGCGAAACTTCCGACAAATTTGGCGCATTGCCGACGGTGAACAGCGCCGTCCTTGACATCAACGGCGAGTTGATCGTGAAAAAGCCTTCCGCCAAGAATGGAGGCCCCAGCATTGTGGCCGGCGGCGAGGTCCGCGTCCCCTCCGACGACACCAATCATGCCAAGGAGTTCGCCATCTTCGGCGGCCTCGCCTTCCAGGCTCGCAACACATTCTCCCTCGGCGTCAACGCCCAGATCCGGAAGATCGATCTCCCCTCGGCCACGGTCGATAACCAGATCTTTGTTCGCGACAATCTGGAACTGCTCGAAATCCCGATCGTCGTCAAATACAATTTCGGTCCAGAGCGGCGCGCCTTCGTGCACCTGCAAGGCGGCCCCGAATTCAGTCCCCGCTTCCGCACCCATGGTGGGACCAACCTGATACTGCCCCATCCCAACCTCGACCACGGGTACTTCCTGCGCGGCAGCGTCGGCTACACCTTCGGCAAGTGGTTCGCCCAAGGCACTTACCAAACCCGCTACTTCAAGTTCGAAGCAGAACCAAAACAATCCCACCAATCTCTACAACTGGAAAAGCAACATGATCACTGGAGGAGTGGGATTGATTTTCTGAGGGCGCTGTCAGCCGTCAGCTATCAGCTTTCAGTCAAACCCAAAGAGCTCCGCGGGAATCTTTGTCATCTCGACCGAAGCTTGCCCATCCCGAAGGGAAGGGCAGCGTAGTGGAGAGACCTGCTATTCCCGCGGCCTACCATCTTTCCCGGCGCAATGATCGTGCGAATTCGATGGGTGGGAATCCGACCATGTGGGGCGGGCACTCCTGCCCGCCGCTTTTCGCTAATACTGGGAAGGGCACGACTTCAGCCGTGCCGCATCAGCCCACCTCAGAAGGTCGGCTTCAGCCTCTGAGAGCAAGCGTGCCGAAAAAGCTCCATTTGTTCTGTTTGTTCTGTCGTAGTCCGCAAGAGCACTTGGGTGAAGGCGAAAGTGTGGTAGAGGGGTCAGTGACTGCTCACCTGCTACGGCGCCCAATTAGCCCGTAGTACACTCGTGTCACCGGCCAACTCATTCTCGAAGCACCCGGAGCATGAAGAACTGCCCTTCTTGTGGAAATGTGGTTGTTGATGCAACCAATTTTTGCCCATTCTGCGGAAAGCGCCTGAATAAGGAAATGCCTAAGTCTGACTTCGAGATCGGCAAGATCGCGGCTTTAGACACAATTAAGAGCGACGTCCTCAATTGGCTTCTGAGAATCGCCGGAGTTGGAGCCCTGATCGGAATTTTCGGCATTCATGAATACGTAAAGCTTGCGGTCGACTCGTCCGTGAAGGGTCAACTAGGTTCTCTCTCTCAAAAAATTGAGAAGGCATCTGCTGACGCTGAAGATTCGACAGCTAGGGCGCGAATAGAATCCAAGCAACTGGATTCGACCATTGATGCACTTGGTACCAAAGCTACTGACCTATCCAAGAGCGTCGATGCCGTAGCGCGCAGAAAAATCGTTTGTTTAAAGCTGCGCAGCAGCTCGAGGTGCGACAACAACAGATGGTGAAGGCTAGCGACGATCTCGAACAGAGGCGGCAACAACTGGCGAAGATCATTGATACAGAGAATCTCACAACGCTCTTCGCCAAAATGAGATCGGATTTTTATCGCATTCGTTCCTTAGAGGCTCGCGTGGAATTTTTCGCGTCTTCAGCCGGATTCAGCAAGGACGTGCCAGAGTATGTTCCGTTTTCTCAAGTCTCACTCGTGCGAACGGGAAGCCCAACTCCGAATGTCGCTCAGTTGCACGTTGTGAACATCCCAAGTCCGACCCGAATAGCGCACGAGGGTGGTGGCGATGTTTCGAGTCTGATCTACGATTATGTATTGTTCGATCCTTTCCAGAGGTCTCTGGAAGGGAAACCCATAAAGGTCTTGGATGGAATTGATCGTCTCCGACTCGAATATCGGGTAGTTGCGCAACCGGATCCAGACGAGAAAACAAGAAACTTTCGTAAATTCTTAGCAGCGCTCGGCGAGGTCCGCGTCGAAGTCCTGCTAAATAATGTTGTGATTCAAATGCATAAGTTCACGAGACAGGAATTGACCGTATCGGCAGAGTCGCCGGTACCCGTGAAAGACGGAGTGTTAACGTACGAGTTTCAGCAGAGCGAGTCTGGCCTTTACAAAGACACCGAGGCTCTATATTCAAAGGCCATTACTAGCAACGCACAATAAATCCTGCGGCGGCCTAAGCAACACCACCCCTCGCGATTTTCAAAGAGCACCACTCTGAAAGCCACTAAATGCGCCGCTTCCAGTATCCCGGTTTTCGTTTGCTGTGTGCGACCGCAATGATTGTCACTATGTCAGGGTCGTCGAGATAGACGATGGAAAATGGAAAACGCTGAAGGACAAGCCGACGGGTTCCGTGCAAATGATTCGACCAGCGGTTCGGGGCTCGGGAAATGTCGTCTAACGCTTCATCCACATCAGAAAGAAATGCAATGCTCGGATCGATGTTGCGCGACAGATACCACTCGTCAGCCGCTTCGAGTTCGAGCCATGCTTCTGGATGGAATCGGTACGGCTTACGCCTTGGCATCCCGCCGCCGAGCGTTCAATCGCGCAAGCACTTGTTCTCCGGGAATAGTCTTCACTCGCCCAGAGCGAATGTCGTCCACGCGACGCTTGATTTCGTCGTCCCACGCGGCTTCAGCGTCCTCGTCTGCGGTCTCGTCGAGGCTTTCCAGCAGGGAGTTGGCCATCGCGGCACGATCCTCGGGAGGAAGTGCCATCGCTCGCTTCAACAGTTCATCCAACTCTGGAGACATATGGGGATTCTACTCCCGCCTCTCTGTTTACAAAATTGCAATCGCAGGTCCACGCCCGACGCACGACGTGTGTCATTCCGACGCGCGAGCGAAGCGAGACAGGAGGCAGCTACTTTTGAGGACCGCCTCCTTCCCTTTGCTTTCAATAACTTAGCCCCATATAATCCTCCAAAACACCGCTAAACCCCAAATTTGCACCGTTCGTTGGGATATGGATGCACCATTTCCAGGCCCTGCAATAGGATAGGTACAGACAATACCCAGGGAAAAGTGTAAGAAACCAGGTCCTGTAGGGCCGGCATTTCCCCGGGGAAGCACAGTTTTGAATGAGGTCTCAGGTTCATCCGAGGCAAAGGCAAAAGACAGAGGCAGATTTGAACGTTGAGGAATAGCTGTAACCGTTAAAGGTAAGCGACAATCCAAAGAAATAGAAAGCCAACGGCCAAAAGCCAGTGGCTAAAAGCTAAAGCCAGGAGCCAAAAGCGAAATGCGCAAGCCGATCAAGTACGTAGAGAAAGCAGTCGTCATCGCCGCCAAGGGGACATGGGCGGTATTCGAGCGCTTGAATCGCGTCAAGCCGAATCCGTCGCCCACGCCGAAGTGGTCGGAAAAACCGCTGCTCAAGTCGTACGAAAAGTCGAAGCCGCCGCTGGGCTGGCCTCGCTCGACCGATTCGCTGTGCCCGAAGTGCGTGCCGGAGATTCGGCAGCAGATTCTCGACGGGCATCTGCCGCATGAAGTGCTGATGAATGAGAAGGTCGGCGAGATCAAGGCGCAGATCGTGGAGCGCGACGGCAAGATTCTGATGGTGAAGGATTGCCCGACGCACGGCCACTTCGAAGATGTGATGTCGATCGACACGGAATTCTCGAAGCATCTCGAAGACGTTTTCCCCGGCCGCGACATTGCGGCGCATAACGATGAGAAGTTGCATCATCACGGCTCGTCGACGGTGAAGTACGGGCGCGGCTCGGTGCTGACGATCGACTTGACGAACCGCTGCAACATGATGTGCGACCCCTGCTTCATGGACGCGAACCAGGTCGGGTTCGTCCACGAACTGCAATGGGAAGAAATTAAGACGATGCTCGACAACGCCATCACCATCAAGCCGCGACGGCAGATGAGTGTGCAGTTCTCCGGCGGCGAGCCCACGTTGTCACCATATTTCCTGGATGCAGTTCGCTACGCGCGCAAAGTCGGATACAACTCGGTGCAGGCCGCGACCAACGGCATCGAGTTCGCGAAGAGTTTTGAATTCTGCCAGCAGGCAGTCGAAGCTGGCATGCGTTACGCCTACCTGCAATTCGACGGCATCGGCAACGCTGCCAACGCGCACCGCCTGGTCGGCAATCTGTTCGATGTGAAATTAAAAGCGATCGAAAACCTGCACAAGGCCGGAGTCGAAATCGTTCCAGTAGTAACGATCGTAAACGGCATCAACAACGAGCAAGTCGGAAGAATCATCAAGTTCGCGCTCGACAATCCAAGAACGATCAGCTTTCTGAGCTTCCAGCCGGTGAGTTTCACCGGTCGCGACGAAGCCGTCACCGACGATCGCCGCGCAGCGCAGCGCTACACACTCTCGCACTTGGCTCACGATGTGAAAAATCAGACCGGATTAGGCGAACCCTCGCGCGATTGGTTCCCGATTTCATTCATGGGAACCTTCAGCGACTGGGCCGACCTGATGCACGTCAACGACGTAAAAAACGACTGGGGCCAATTAAGTTGTGGCTGCCACCCTAACTGCGGGACGGGGATGGCGGTGATGATTGACAAGGAAACGAAGGAAGCTGTCCCGGTTACTGCGTTTTTGCATGGGGATCAGCTGGCGAAAGATATTGCCAAAGTCAACGATGCGGCGCGCGGGAAGTTTTTGACTGTTGTCGGAATGGCGCTGTGCTTGATGAAGAATTACGATCCGTTCCAGTCGCCGACGCATTTCAAGTTGATGGATTTGCTGAGAAAGTTTGACAAGAACTTCAACGCTACCGGAAAGAATTACGGCAAAGTTGGACCGGACCGCACGGTGGACGATGTGATGAAGCGGCGGCAGGACCGGTGGAACTTCCTGTTCATCGCGGGCATGTGGTTCCAGGATCTGTTCAATTACGACTTCCGGCGGACGGAGCAGTGCATTATTCCGTACGCGACGCAGGAAGGCGAAATTTCGTTCTGCGCTTACAACACGGGCGTGGGATGGCGGAACATCATCGAGAAGATGCACATGACGGCTACGCTCACCAAGTGGTACGAGGAGCATGGGCGGCATGAGATTTTTGCGGGCGGCAAGAAAGTGAACATGGAAGACGCCACGCACTCGCTGTTGTTGCGGGACGACCTGGTCACGACCGAACTGCAGCATGATCTCGACAGCAAAGGCATCGCCAAGAACGCACGCGAAGAAAAAGTGCGGGCGCGGGATGCGAAGCAGAAGGCTGCCAGCGTCGCGCTTCCGGCTTCCGGATCTGAAGCGCGTGGGCCGGAGAAGAATGATGAGGCTTACAACGCGCGGATGGCCTCGCTGTATCGTGAGGTCGTATTGAAGGAAAAGCCGGTGGTGGCGGAGAACGGGTTCATTCCGCTCGGGGCGCTGACCAAGCCGAATGGGAATGGGAATGGATCGCATGCGCCGAAGCCGGAGATTGCGGAGCCAGTCGCGGGAGATTAGGACCGCAGCTGTTGGCTCTTGGCTTTTAGCTTTTGGCTGAACATAACCGGGCCGCCTTCGGGTGGCCCGTTGTTTTTGGTGTGAGCCGCTACACGTGGGGATTCGAATGGACGAATGGACATCATAGTCCCACTTCTCGCAAAGGAGGCGAGAAGTGGGGCACCCGAGTTTTCTCTTGGATCTCCGAAAATGATGTGTTCCAACAATAGACACAACGGCCTAGTTTTGTTGATGCCGCCAAATCTCAGATTCCCTTGACACGGAAAGACGGCGTCATCAACAATTATCCGCGTTTCAACCTTCGGTTCCAGATCGTTGCACTGCACTACTTTCCCACGAGGTAATTCATGTTGCTCGCCGCGCGCCTGGCAATTGTTTGTGGTCTGCCATTGTTACTCGCTGCCGTTCTTTCCGCCCAACACGTTACGGTCTCTCAACCCACGCTGTGGGCGTCCAAGCCGGACGTGGGGGCGTTTGAGAAGATCGAGAATGATCGGCTGGCTGCCGGCCAGCAAGCGATCGATATTTTGATCGCGGTGAAAGGGCCGCGGACGATTGAAAACACGCTCGTGCCCTATGACGAGGCCGTGCGGCAAAACAATTCTGCCGGTTATTTTGCCGGGCTGATGGAGCAGGTGCATCCCGATGCCACGTTTCGCGATCACGCTACGGCGATGCTCACCAAAGCTAGCGCCGCGCAAACTGCCATCGCCCTGAATCACGAAGTTTACAACGCGCTGGCCGCGCTCGATCTTTCGAAGGCCGATGCCGCCACGCGCTATTACGTACAGCGGCAGCTTCTCGAATTCCGGTTGGCCGGCGTGGATAAAGATGAGCGCCACTCGTGCCCGTCTCAAGAAACTCAACGACCAGGCTACCGAAGAACAGTCGATGTTCGATCGGAATATTTCCGATGGAAAGAAAACAATTGAGGCCGATGCGTCCGAGCTTGAGGGGTTGCCGCAGGATTACATCGAGCGGCACAAGCCGGGCGCTGACGGGAAGATTGTTATTACGACCGACTATCCAGATGCGTTGCCGGTTTTCAATTTCGCCAAGAGCGACGATCTGCGCCGGCGCTTGAACATCGCCTTCAGCACTCGTGCCTATCCGAAGAACCAGGAAGTGCTGACCAGCCTGATGAAGACGCGGTACGAGATTGCGACACTTCTCGGCTTCTCCAACTGGGCCGACTACAACGCCGCCGACAAGATGGCGGTCAAAGGACAAACCATCGCTGACTTTATCAAGGAAGTCGACGATGCTTCCCGTCCGCTAGCCAAGCGGGAATTCGATATGCTGCTGGCAGAGAAGCAGAAGACACATCCTGGCGCCACAGAGATTTGGGACTACGAACGAAGCTATCTCTCCGAATTGGTTCGGCGCTCTCAGTATGACTTTGATTCTCAGTCGGTGCGGCCGTACTTCCCGTTCATGCAGGTGAAGCAGGGAATTCTCGACGCGGCCGCCGACCTTTTTCACGTCAGCTTCCAGCAGGAACAAAACGTACCCTCGTGGGATCCTTCGGTCGAAACCTGGATCGTGATCGATAGCGGTAAGCCTATCGGCCGTTTCTATCTCGACATGCATCCGCGGCCGGGAAAGTACAGCCATGCTGAAATGGCGCCTGTGCTCGACGGGATCCGAGGCAAGCAATTGCCGGAAGCAATTCTTGTCTGCAACTTTCCCGTACCCACGGCCACCGATCCCGGCCTGATGGATTACGGCGACGTGGAAACTTTCTTTCACGAATTCGGCCACCTGATGCACCACATCCTTGGCGGCCAGCAGCAATGGGCGGGGGTTGCGGGCATCAGCATGGAGTCCGATTTTGTCGAAGCGCCCTCGCAGATGCTGGAGGAGTGGATTCGCAGTCCGCAGGTTCTGGCCAAGTTTGCCCGGCATTACAAGACTGGCGAACCCATTCCCGCCGAACTGGTGACGCGCGCGAACCGGGCTGCCGCTTTCGGACGCGGCTTCTGGGTGGCCCGCCAGAATTCCTTCAGCGCGATCTCTTACGATATCTACAAAACCAAGCCGGAGAATGTCGACCTCGACAAAGCGACGTTCGACGCTAACCGCAAGTACACTATGTTCATTCCGCTGCCGGAGACTCACATGTGGGCGTCTTTTGGACACCTCGGCGGCTACTCCTCGGCTTATTACACTTATCTTTGGGACAAGGTGATTGCCGAGGATTTCTTCCTGCAGTTCGATCACAAGAACCTGCTGGCCGGCGATGCCCCGATGCGGTATCGCCGCATCGTCCTCGAACCGGGCGGTTCGATGTCAGCCAACGATCTGGTCAAGAACTTCCTGGGGCGTCCGCAAAACATGGTGGCCTTGCAGCACTGGATGGCGGAGGAGTTCGAGTCGAGCGCAGCTGCGAAGTTGGGCGGCGAGTGATTGGCTCGCGTGGAAACATCAAGCCGCGAACCTCACCGGGATAGTGTGGTGAAATCCCACTCTTGACAAAGTGCGTCAAGGAGGGCACCCGTCGTTCGATCTCTCCCCTCAATGAAGTCAAGATCCCCACCCTGTGTCTGCAAAGAACGCAGACACGAGGATGGGCACCTACGGTGTTGCTGACGCCGTCTTTAATTCTATTCCGCCTTCGGGTTCGAACATGGAGGCGGCTAGTTTGCAGGAGCCGTTCACTACTTTCCACACTGTGAGGAAGGCTGCGCTGAAGTCGACGTGCTTGCCGGTGGAAACCTTATCGAAGCTCATGTGCCGCGTGCCGTAGGCGTAGGCCATGTCGCCGGCGGGGGCGACGACGATTCTGTCTAGCTTGAGAGGATCGCGCTTTTCATTCTTGCGCTCCTGGTTGAGCTTGTCGCCGGTTTTCTTCCATTCCTCGGTATTCAACCCCACGACAGGTTTTTCCAGCGCACCGGAAAAAAAGTAGGCGTCATCCGCCGCATACTCGGGACCGGAATTGTCGATGTTCGTTCGAATGAACTCCTCGGTACATTTTTGCGCGAGTGCGGGCAGGGGAAGAAGAAACGCAGACAAGCCCAAGAATAATGTTATACGGCGCATGGTGTGGATCTCCTTTGTGGAATCAAGACTTTCGGGGCCTAATAGTAGCCGCTTGAGACGGTTCGTTCAAATTCAAGATTAAAAGACGCAGCGCGGAATGATTATCGGCCGTTAGCTTCTTTTCGCTTGACATATTCCCATATAGGAATGTATATTTCCTACCAATATGGCAAGAGCGGCGACTACATCGGATGCGTTCAATGCGGTGGCTGAGCCGCGGCGGCGGGACATCTTGAATTATCTGGCGCTGCAGGAACGGGCGGTGGGGGACATCGTTGGCGACTTGAGGATGGAGCAGCCCTCGGTGTCGAAGCATTTGCGGGTACTGCGGGACGTGGGGCTGGTGCGGGTGCGGCGCAACGGGAGACACATGTTCTACCGGACCAATGCGGAGGCGATCCGGCCTCTGCATGAGTGGACCAAGACGTTTGAGCGGTTGTGGCAGCATCAGTTGAATCGGGTGAAAGAGCGGGCGGAGGCGAAAGGGAAAGAGTTGGACAAGAGGTAAGCAAAGGTCGTGGCGAGTATTTTTCGATGCGCGCGAGATCCCTCCCTCCGCCTGAAAGAACGGCTCCGGTCGGGATGACGCCGCAGAAATTGAAACTACCATCATTCATCAGCAAGATCTACAAAACAGGACAACACCAAGGAGGAACAAATGATTGCTACGGAAACAACAGGGATTGAAAACTTAACATTGAACATAACGCAGGAAATTCATGTACGGGCGTCGCTGGAAGTGACGTTTGCGGCGCTGCTGGAACAGATGGTGGACAACGACACGCCGGACGGCAAGCGGATGGCGATGAAGCTTGAGCCCTGGCCGGGCGGAAGGTGGTACCGCGATCTGGGCGATGGCAACGGACACTTCTGGGGACACGTGCAAGCCATCAAGCGGCCAACGTTGCTGGAAATTACCGGGCCCTTGTTCATGTCGTATCCCGTCGTCTCGAATTTGCAATATCGGCTGAGCGAGGAAGATGGCGGAACGCTGATCAAGTTTCATCATACGGCGCTCGGACTCATTCAGGACGATCACAGACAGGGCGTCAAGAAGGGATGGACGCATATCCACGATCGGGTCAAGGAGCGGGCTGAGGGGAAAGGGCGGCGGTAGGTCGATTGTTGATTTCTGATTGTTGATTGAAACCTTCCACTAATCTTCAAAACTTCAATCAACAATCATCAATCTTCAATCAGCGGAGAGAAGCAACAGCAAGAGCTTTGACCGCAGAGTTCGCTGAGGACGCGCAGAGTTCGCCGAGATAAACTCAGCGCTTATAGATACTGGTGTTGGGGTGGTAGTTGCGCCAGTCGAACCAGTAGTCTTTCAGGGCGGGGATGCGATCGAGGCATTTGCCTTGCGATGGGCCGGAGACGGCGCAGCCCTGGAAGTTCCATTCGCTGGCGGTTGCAGTGTCGAGCAAGGCCCAGGACTTGGGGATCGCCGGGGATGCAGTTTTTGTATCGACATCGGTCTCGCCTTTCAGGAAGAACTCGGCGTCTTTGCCGTCGATGCGGCTTTTGAAAACGCGGAGGGATTTACCGTCTGGCCCGACTGCGATTAGCAGTGGCACTCCTCGCATGTGATCGACCACTGGTGACTGTTTGACGAGTGTGTCCCAGGGATAGGCGCGGCTGGCGCCGTCGAGTTCCAGGCCTACGACTACGTCGCGAGGCTTGAGCTCGGTTCCGGGAAAGCTGATTACCACGGGAAGCTTGGCGACCTCTGGCTCCCAGTTGCTGTCGTACTCCTTCGTATCTTTCTTAACCTCGGCCAGCACTTTGCCGTCGGAGACTTCCGATTTCCACTCGCCGAAGGTCAACTCATCGCTCAGGACGAGTTGGAGAGCCGCACCCTGCAGCGGGCCGTAGAGGGCTTTGCCGGTGATTTGCTGCCACCAGGTTCCGGTCTCCCGATCGCGCATCAGGAAGTTCTGGTTGTTGATTCCGGCAAGATAAAAATGCAGGACTCTTCCGTTTACGATTCGCGTCCACACCAGACCGGTGTGACAGAGGGTTCAATAGGTGACGGCCACCGGGACTCCGGCGACGACGTCGTTCAATATGTGGTGGTAGGCCATCTCGCGGATGGGATAGGCGCGGGCGTCGGTGCCATAGCGGATGGCGAGGATCATTTCGCCCTTGTCGAGTTTGCTGGCGGACGCGGATTCGAACTGGGGTGCGTCGATGGGGTGGAACATCCATTCGAAGTGGTTAAGGCGGGACATGACGGCGGAGAACGCGACGACGACCATTACAAACGTGAGAAGGATCTTGCGCCATCGGTCGGCGGTCTGCCAGAGGAGGAGTAGGAGCACGAGACAGAGTAGGGCGGCCGCGAGAGTTGTCCAGGGAGCACGCTGGCGGAGAGCCATGGCCAGAGCCAGCGCGGATGGGGACTGATGGCGGAATGGGTGGATGATGAAAAAAGGGATGAAAAAAAAGGCGAAGGCGGTTAGGGCCGACGGGACGAAGAGGAACCAAAGAAAATAGCGGCGAGGCTGCATGGTTGATTGAAATCCGGCGGTTCGATTGTAACCAATACACAAAAAGAAAGAAGCCCCGGTCCGCGGAGGCGGTACCGGGGCCAGAGATCAGTCATCCGATTACTGCGGCGTGAAGTTCTGGTGATAACTGAGGCTGTCGATGTCCTGGAACTCGGGCGTGGCCGGGGGCAGGTTGGCCGGATTCAGGAAGAGCACGTCGAAGTAATAGTTTCGTGGCGGGGGGCTGTAGACGGCGCTGCCGTTGGGGCCGCCGCCGTCCTTGTATATGCCTGTGTTGTATTCAGCATAGTACATGCTGACCAGCGAGCCGTCGTAATTCAGGGTTACTGGGGTTCCGCTCCAGTTTTCCAGATAGCGAAGGAAGTTGTGCAAACCGCCGTCGGTTCCAAGATCCTGCGCGGCGTTTGCCCAACCCGGTTGCGGGAACGGTACGTTCTTTCCGCCGGAGATCGCAGCGCGGTAATACGACGGTGCAGTCGGAGTGCGATTACCGGAGTTGGTGGGGAAAACGAGACTGTTCATGTCGCTCCACTGATTCGACAGAACCGTAACCGAGTCGGCAATGATGGATGCCGCGGAATGGGGCGTCTGGGTGGGAGTTGCGCTACTGGCGGTGGCCCAGAACGGATCCGTGTTGGTGGTATTGTAGTTGCCCTGGATGTATACCGGATTCTCGGAAGCGATTGTGAACCCGCCGCATCCGGTGGGGTTGGCGGCGCTCTGCGTGCATCCGCTGGCAGCGGGCATGACCGGCAGCGAACCCGCCAGCGTCCCAGAGTTCATGCCACCATCCACCAACTTCAATACGTGGCGAGCTCCGCTCACGGGATTGGCCATACCCTCTTGATCGGTGATGCCAGTGAGGAGGGCGGCGGCAGTAGGCTGTGCGCTGATTGCAGTGTCGTAGCTGGCGCAATCTATGGAACTAGCCGTGCCTGCGTTGGCCACGTTGATACGTTTATATGGATTCAGCGGAGCGGTGTTGGTGTTGATGCCGAAGCCGTCTCCAATGTTTTTTCCGCCCCAGTTGTCGAGAAAGCCGTTCTGATCGACGTCCTCGGGAGAGTAGTTGTAGTAGGTCGCAGGTTCCAGGTTTCCATCGGGCGCGACTGCGGTAAAGATCTGTCCAGAATTCACCACATCTTCAAGACCGGATTCTCCGTTAATCACGCCTGCCGGAGTTTGCCCGCCGTTCGAGGGGTGAGTGGAGGGCAACATGCCGCGGTGATCGGAGAAATAGAGAACGTAGCCGTTAAAATTGGTATAGGGGACGCTGGTGCCGCTGGCACCGATCGAACCCTTTAGCCATTTAGCCAGGTTGCCCACATCCAGTTCGACGGCGTTCATGACGCCGTTGACGGAGCAGGAAGAATAGCTCTTGGTGCCGCTCGTGGTGTTAGCAATTGGATTGTCGCGCATCTCACCTTCGCGCGCGTCGTAGAAGTTAATGGGATAAAAGTTGCCCTGTGATCCTGCGTTATGACCAGACGCCGCCGACTGCGCCACCGTAGGGCGAAGTTGCTGCAGGATGAGAATGGCATTGGGATCAACGATATTCGAACCCGGAGTGGTGGGTACGATGTTGAAGCCGCGGCTGAAGCCCAACTGCAGCCACTCTGTGGTGACGCCCACACAGGTCGTTGCCGAAGTGCAGTATTCCACGCGAATCCATGGTCCGGTCATCGTCGCAGGCGTGGTGACGACGGAAGTTAATTCTCCGGCGAGTGGGAATAGAGTTCCGTTCGCCCAGGTTAATGGAGCGCCGTTTCTGTCCGGACTGACCCATCCCTTTGTGCCCACCGTGCCGAATCCGGGGTATTCGGTTCCACCTGCGGTCAGGGTGACTGCCCCGCTTGCGAAGGGAGTGCTACCGGGACTGCTCCAGGCGGTCGTCATGGGGAACTGGACATCCTGCCCGTCGCCGAGGGCCCCGCGTTCAGGGTGAAGGTCGACCTGGGTGTCGGCCAGCAGGATACGGATTTGCGCCTTGTTGTAAAGACGCGAAGTACCGAGCGTGCTCGCCGCCGACTCGCCGGGCTGCGGCTTGCGGATAATCGAAATCGGATCGGTGCAGGGCGGCGGGTTGCTGGTGCAGCTATTCTGGACAAAGGGCAGCTGCATGTTCTTGGCGCCGGTGAGCGAGTTGGTTACGAAACCATTCAGAGTCCCCGAGGAAAGGCTGGGAAAATTGACGTTGGGGGCGCCGGCAATCGTGGGATAACCGCCGCTCCAACTGGCATCGCCGGGAACCGTGCCTGCGGTCGGAAGAGCGACGCAGTTCGCTCCTACGGGCGGATATACGCCGTTCAAGATGCAGCCCCCGCTGGCCTTGGGAACAAAAACTGTGCCGCCATAGTTCGTGGTGGTCTGCCAGCCATTTTCCAGCTGATCCATAATGACCTGCTGAAAGGCTGAAAGCTTGTCGTTGAATACCAGATCGGCTCCTGAGGCAAGGAAGAGGTTCTGGTTGGTATGGACGCGGCCCCCGAAACCGAAGTTGGGCCCGGCGAAATAGCTGCAGTCATAACCGCAGAACACACCGAACTGAAACACCGGAATTTGCGCGACTTCCACCTGGCGCGTTATGTTGACCGAGGCGCCTGACGCGCGGGTTCCGATCACCTGAAGCGTCATCGGAATGATTTCTGCGTATAATCCCTGATTCGAGCCGGCGCTGATGGTGTTATAGGTACTTTGGGGAAGCCCGGTGACTAAATTCAAGGGGACGTTGATAGTCTCGACGTAGGTCATGTTATTAACCATGGCCGAAGTCGGAGGAAAGTTTGTCAGGTTCTGAATCTGGGCGTTGGTAGGGACCTGGTACTGGGTGTACAGCGCGGAGAGGTCGGCGGTAAGTTTCTCCATACCGGATTCGGCGCCGTAGAAGGCCTGATTGGCCTCAAGATCGTTGCCGCCCATGCGGGCTTCGTTGCCGACCATGAAGAGCAGGCCGACCGCTACGCCCGACAGCAGTACCAGGATAAGAAGCGCCGCAATCAGTGTGAAACCCCGCGAACTCTTTTGTCTCTGTCCCATTGGTGGATCTCCTCGCCCCAAAAAACGTTACTTATAGCTATTGCGAAACGCCATATTGCGCGCACTGACGTCAGTGGCAAGAAACAGACTCTGGGCCTGTTTTCCGCCGGTGATGATGCTTTGTCCCATGACCACGAGATTGATCTTTTGGATCAGATTGGGGGACTCCGCTACGCCGAGAGGATTTGCCTGATTGGCGTCGAGCGCCGAGGTCGTCGAGTTATAAACGTCGTAAGCGAATTGCAAGTTGATGATGTCGTCGGCCACGGGCACCGGGGTGAGTCCATTGACCTGGCGCATGAGGCGCGGAGTCTGGCCGCCGCCGGGAACTGTCAAGTAGTAAGTGACCGCGAATAGGCGGAATGCGACGGTGTTCGTGCCAGTGGAAATCGCCTTGATGTTGTTGGAGGCGGCGCCGTTCTGATTGAAATTGAGCGGATCCAGATTCGCAAAAGTGATTCCAGTCGGAGTGAGACCCGTAACTTCGCCGACTGCTGCGCCGAGATTGTTGCTCAGGTAGATGAGGTCCCCCACTTGAATCCCTCCGGCTGCGGTGATGAGGGGAGGGGCGGGGACGAAGGTTGCATTCGGAGTCAGAGCGATGGAAGTACCATTGCCCGGAACGGGGAAGGTGACGTTGTACTCAAACAAAGGAAAGTTATAGTCGCAATAGATGGAGGTGACGCTGTCGTTAATGGCGGGTGCGGGAGCCGCCGGCACAACTGCGTTGGCTTCCACGCCGTTGTTAAAACCGGGAATGATCCCGTACATGTAATTGCCCGTGGGGTAGGTATTGGTGGGGACGTGGCAGATGCCGCCTTGGTCGCAACCGAATTTGGTCGCGGTCGCTCCGGCTCCGGTAGGCAACTGAATGCCACCGGAAGGCAGGCCGGCGCCAGCCATGCTGAGGTCCTTGACCACGAGATCAATGGCAGCCCGCATGTTCTGCTGAGTTTCGGCGCGTTGGGTGACGACCATGACGGAGTTCATCCCAGTCTTAAACAATCCTGCGATAGCCCCCAGGACAGTCAGACCCACTGCCATGGAAACCATGAGTTCCATAAGAGTGAAGCCGCTTTGCGATTTTTGTTTTGGCATCTTCATGTTTTTCTTGACTGGCCTTTAGCGGAAGGCCGAAATCAGAGCGGTAACCGTATAAGTGTGCGGAGCCGTGTTTCCGCCGCTGAAATAACTGACCGTTACGGTGATCTGCTTCAGATTAGGATTAATGGTGACGCCGTCGTTCTCGAAAACGGTGCCGATCTGAATCTGGCGTCTGAAGTTGCTAAGGCTCATGGGGAAGTCATCGGCGGTGCCCAGGATGCCGTCACGACCGGGCAGGACCAGACACTCCGGCCCAGCGGGGCAGACTCCGGTGGCGGGAAAATTGACGTCGTCGGCGGTGTTCACCAGTCCATCGTTGCCGGCGGACAGGAGTTGGGTGGCCCCGTTGGTGAAGATTCCACCGCTGGCAATATTGGCGATTTGCGAGAAGGAGATTTGCTGCGTGTTGCGTGCGGTGTAGATGCTCTCCATCGCCTGCAGCGCCTTTTGGCGTGCAATGAGATTTTCCTGAGCATTCTGGGTTACGGACACAGCCGTGCCAAAAACCGCGAGCAGGCTAAGAATGCCCACGGTGAGGATCACGATTGCAATCATGGTTTCGATCAGCGTGAACCCGGCGTGCGAAGATGCATGGGATCTGCGTTGCGTCATTGTTGCCCCCACGTGTTTCCGGTCTGCAGCAGGCGCCACCCTCGAACTCTGCCAGTAGTGCCGAATACGGAAACTGCGCGCGTGCTGTAGAGATCGCCGGGACGGGTCAAATAGACGACTCCGTTATTGAAATTGCCCAGATCATCCTGCGCGGAGCCGTCGGGATAGAAGATCAGACAATTCTGTCCCACGAGTACGCAGTTGTTAAAAGTGTTCGGAGTAGTTCCGGTGCCGAAGCCATCCGGACCCGGATTTGGAAATCCCGCCTGTACCGCGAACTGAATATCGGGCGGCAGGGTAAATGTAGCCACAGGGACTGGAGCAGGCGAGACCGGAACGCCCCAGCCCCAGTACTGCACGGTGATAGTTCCGGGAGCGGTGAAAGTGAGAATGTAACGTTTACTTTGAGTGATGGAGAGGTTTCGATAATTGCGGATCACCGAGAGTGTGGTGTCATAGGCCGAGTTCACATGGTTCATTTTGAGCGACGGCATGAGCGTCATGAATGTGACCCCCGCCATGATCAGACCGATGGCGATGGTGATCAGCATTTCCAGTAACGTAAACCCGCGATTTGTGGTCGATTTCATAAACTCTTTCGAGGGGGAGAAGCTTGCTGACCGCGATCTCGTTTCCGTTCAGCGATGCCAATCTAGTGAGGCTCGCATTTGCCGCGCGGCCAACAGAGCGGCTTCTTTGCTTGATCGCGTTATTGATCATCGTAGGGAGGGGTGGGTGTGGCGTCAAAGCACGATCGGCCAATATCAGGCGTTGGCCTTTAGATTCATCAGTGGTTACTGATGGGGACTAATTGACAAGATGCCAGTTAGGGATCAGTGATGGGTTGCAGCGTGACAATGGTAACTTGTGACGATATACCGATGGAACCTAGCATCTTCCCAGGTATGACTTTGTCCGTTCTACTCGTGTGCGTGGACGAGGCGTCGACTCAATTGCTGCAACGGGTTCTGGAAGAACTCAAGATTCGGGTCGAGTCTTGCCCGGACTTCGTACGGGCGGGAATACGGCTGGCGCAAGAGCGGTACGATGCTGTGATTCTTGACGGAAAGTCTGTCAAGCAAGTGATTTCTTTGTTGCGGGAAACGCGGCAGTCGCGGAAAAACGATGCGACGCTGGCGGTCGCGGTGCTGCCCGGACAGGAGAGTGTCCGGGAGATTTTTTCGTTGGGCGCGAATTTTATCCTCTACAAACCGCTGGCCTATGAGCAGGCGCTCAGCAGCCTGCGCGCGGCGCGCGCCGTGATGCAAAGGGACAAGCGAAAGAAGGGCCGTGCCACGGTGCATGCCCAGGCCACCATCGATTATGCGAATGTGGAGCGGGAGAAAGCTGCGCTGATCGATCTGGCGGAAGATGGCATGTCGGTGCAGTTCGGCAAGAAGGTTCCGCCCGTAGGCAAGGTGTATTTTCAGTTCCGGCTGCCGGGACAGACGGTAAGCGTTCGTTTGTCGGGTCAGGTGGTTTGGCAGGACTGGAAAGGGCGGGCGGGAGTGCAGTTTGCGGATGTGCCGAAAGCTTCACGCCGGCTGCTGGACGATTTTCTCGGCGCCCATCTGCCCGGGGAAGCGGCGCGCGATCCCTACTACGATGTAACCGTGGAGATGGAAGAGTCGCTGCAACCGTCGGCGGTAGCCGTGGCGGAGTTAACCCACGGCAGGATTTACGAGCGCGAGGTACGTCGAGGAGTGGTTCGAGAAAAAGTTTCCGCCAAGAGCTCCCAAGCGAGTAAGGCGATTCGAGATAGTGCTCAACTTGGTTTTCGAGACAATAGTCACCGTAATATTCAGCCTGACGTTCAAGCGGGTCTCGACAACCGGCGCACCCAGACCCGCTATGCCTGCCGCTTGAGTGCGGAAGTCTACCGCCCAGGACTGTCAATTCCGCATCGTTGCTGCCTCACGGACCTGAGTTCGGGTGGATGTTTTCTGGAAGTCGCATTACCCTTTCCTCAAGGGTCGACGCTGGATATCGTAGTGCGAACTTATGAAATGAGATTACGGCTGAAAGGAACGGTGCTGACTTCTCATCCCGGCTACGGGATGGGTGTGGCGTTTGAATTGGATACGCAGGAAGAACAGGATAGGCTGAAGAAGTTGACGGACTTTGTAGCCGCGAATGATCCCTCCGCGTAAGTTGTTGAACTCCGTTGTAAGTCATTGATAATCCGTAAAGCGAGGCTGACGGGCCTCTAGGGCGCGCGATCTTCCTGCGAGGCCCTTGACTTGGTTGTTGCGTCGATCGTCGCTGGCAGGGCCGTTTCCGGTTCGGGAAGACGCATTGTAGGGGATGCTCCGGAGGCCAGTAGGGCATTGCTGAACGCTAGGTATGGTACGTACAAACACATAGTACAATAATATATTTCTTGGAAGGATGGCCTTTCGTTTGGAGCACTCTTGCCCGCTGCTTTTGTGGTTGTGCAGGAAAGCGGGCAGGAGTGCCCGTTCCACACAGGCAGAGCGGAGCTTCTCTCAGACATATCTACGTCACGGCGGCTTCTTCAGCTAAAGCTTTTCTGAAATAATCCAGCGATTTGCGCAGGCCGGTTTCAAGATCGATCTTTGGTTCCCAGCCGAGCAACGTGCGGGCTTTGGTGATGTCGGGGCAGCGTTGTTTGGGATCATCCTGCGGCAGCGGTTCGTAGCGAATCTGGCTCTTCGATCCGGTAACTTTCAAAACCATCTGCGCGCATTCCAGAATGGTGAACTCGTGGGGATTGCCGATATTCACGGGCAGATGCTCGTCTGATTTCGAGAGCCGCAGGAAGCCGTCGATTTCGTCGCTGACGTAGCAGAAGCTGCGGGTCTGATGGCCTTCGCCGTAAACGGTGAGGGGTTCGCCGCGCAAGGCCTGCTTCATGAAATTGGGGACGACGCGTCCATCGTTGAGTTGCATGCGTGGACCGTAGGTATTGAAGATGCGGACGATGCGGGTATCCACCTTGTGATAGCGGTGGTAGGCCATCGTGACCGATTCTGTGAAGCGCTTGGCTTCGTCGTAGACCGAGCGGGGGCCGATGCTATTGACGTTGCCCCAATAGGTTTCTTTCTGGGGATGCTCCAGCGGATCGCCGTAACACTCGGAAGTGGACGAAACCAGATATTTCGCGCCGTATTTGATGGGCTAGATCGAGGGCGTGAAAAGTTCCGAGCGAGCCGACTTTCAGCGTCGGGATGCCGTGAACGCTGTAGTCGACCGGACTGGCGGGACTCGCAAAGTGGAAGACGTAATCGACTTTGCCCACATCGAAGGGTTCACAAATATCTTTTTCGACGAATTCGAGGCGGGGCTCATGATTCAGGTGCGCAAGATTGCCGCGGCGCCCGGTGAGCAGGTTGTCGACGACGACCACGTTCCAGTTTTCGGCGAGCAGAGCATCGCAGAGGTGGGAACCCAGAAAGCCGGCGCCGCCGGTGACTACCGCGCGTTTCGCATTCATGCCTTCTTGCCGTTCTTCAAGACCGCGGCGGGAACTCCATCGGGATGAGAGGCAGCGCGTCCGACGCTATAGTAGCTGAAGCCTTCGGCGGCCATCACTTCGGGATCATACAAATTGCGTCCGTCAATTATGATGGGATACTTCAGTTCCTGGCGAAGGCGGTGGAGATCGAGGTTGGCGAATTCCTCCCACTCCGTGAGGATGAGCAGGGCATCGGCGCCGTGGGCCGCTTCGTACGCTGAGTTGGCGAACCTGAGGCCGGAAGGGATCACTTCCTGGACGCGGTCCATGGCGGCGGGATCGTAGGCCGTGATTTTGCAGGCTTCCTGCATAAGCGCCTGCACAATAAAGACTGCCGGCGATTCACGGATATCGTCGGTGCCTCCCTTGAAGGCCAGGCCGAGGACGCCGAGATTCTTGCCGCGCAGCGTCCACAGCGCGCTGCGCACTTTGCGCAGGAAACGCTGGCGCTGATCTTCGTTGATCCGCATGACTTCATCGAGCAGGCGAAAGTCATAGCCGGCCTCGCGCGCTACTGCACGGAATGCCATGACATCCTTGGGAAAGCAGGACCCGCCGTAACCAATTCCCGGGTTCAGGAATCGGCGGCCGATACGGCTATCGGTGCCGATGCCGTGGACCACCTGATTTACATTGGCTCCCACGGATTCGCAGACTGAAGCCACTGCGTTGATGAAAGAAATCTTCATGGCGAGGAAAGCGTTCGAAGCGTGCTTGATCAGCTCCGCACTCTTGCTGCTGGTCACGATGATGGGCGGAGGAATCAAAGCCCGATCGGGTTGGGGAATGGCGTCGTTGCGCTGGTAGTAACTGCCGTTGGTGAGGGGCTCGTAGACTTCGCGCAAGACGGCGGCGGAGCGATCGCTGTCGCAGCCGATTACGATGCGATCGGGAAACAGGAAGTCGGTGACGGCGGTGCCTTCGCGCAGAAACTCGGGATTGGAAGCAACGTCGAACAACTCCGGGTCGGTACCGCTGCGCAGGATGATCTTGCGCACCCATTCGCTGGTATAGACAGGAACGGTACTCTTTCTCGACGATTACTTTGTAATCATTGACGCCACCCGAGATTTCGCGGGCCACGGATTCCACGTAGGACAAATCGGCCTCGCCGCTCTCGGTGGGCGGGCGTGCCGACGGCGACGAAGATGACGGAACTGATGGCGGACTGCTTCCTTCAGGTCGTCGGAAAAAGTCAGGCGATTTCCGCGGTGGCGGGTTAAGAGCTCGGGCAGAAATTTCTCGTGGATGGGGACCTGGCCATTTCTTAGCGCCGCCAGTTTCTGTTGATCGTTGTCCACCAGGATGACGTCGTGTCCGAGATCGGCAAAGCAAGCGCCTGCCACGAGGCCGACATATCCCGAACCTACGACTGCGATCCGCATATTTAGAACTCCAACGATGGATTGTACGGAAACATCTTCGTCCGGGAAGCTTCCGCGAACAAGCTTGGGGAGATGCGGAAGATGGCATGGGAGAACTCATCCACAACGCCCACGAAAGTGGAATAATTCTAACATTGCCACCAGTATTGGGATCGGCGGAAAATCTGTATCAGTAGGGTGCGCGAGCATTTTTCTACCAATTTGGCACGGCGAAAGAGTGTTTGTGAGTCTTCCCGCAGCCCGGGCAAGAGGAGTCCGGAGAAGGTTGAAGCGGCCTATTGGCAGCCCTGGCGTATTGACAAGCGGCTGTTTTCGGGGCAAACTCCGCTACGGACGCTGATTCTCACCTTGGTTATGGCGCAACCTGCAACCTCGGAACCTGATCCGTCGAAGCCTGATTTGAGCGCAACGGGAGTGCTGCGCGCCAAGGTGGACGAGGCGCGTTTCGAAACCGACTTTGCGCAACTGGCGGCCTGCTTCTCGGCGCAAAGCGGGGGTGGGTTGTCGCCGGAACTTTCCACCGATTTGGCCCTGGAAATTGTGCTCAACGAAGTGGTTGAGCAGGCTTGCCTGACCACCGGCGCTACCGGCGCGGCGATTGCGCTAGAGCGTGATGGAGCAATGGTCTGTCGCGCCAGCAGCGGTGCCACCGCGCCAGCGTTGGGCTCGCCGCTCGATGCGGCCTCGGGACTTTCGGGGGAATGCATTCGCACGCGGCGTACGCAGCGCAGCGACGATGTCCAGGCAGATTCCCGGGTGGACTTGGAGGCTTCGCACCAGCTGGGTGTGCGGTCGGTGATAGTGATGCCTCTTCTGCGCGAAGCCGAACTGGTCGGATTGTTCGAATTGTTTTCGTCTCTACCGAACGCTTTTGCAGAGCGGGATGAGATAACGCTAGAAGTGTTGGCGCTTCGAATCCTGAGCAATCTGGATCGCGCGGGGGGAGCCCCGACGATGCAGAACGAGCCGCTGCCGCTTCCGGAAATTCCGGAAATTGTTCCGGAAATCGCGGAGCGTACTCTCCCGGAAAACATCTCCGAAAACGTACCAGAGAACGTTGCAGAAATCGTACCGGAAAACGCCGGGGGGAGTTCTTCGCCGCACGGATTCGACGCTGTCACTTGGGCCCTGAGAGCAGCGGTATTGGTTTGTGCAGTGATGCTGGGGTTGCTGCTGGGGCGACATTTGGGAGCGCGGAAGACGGTAGGGCGCAGCCATCCTGCTGCGATCCCAGTTGCGGCGGGCAATCCGGCTGTGGTGGGCGACACATCTGCGGGGATCAGTCCGCCGACAGAGACGATCCCTGCCAGGAAGCAGGAGGGTGTGACGGCCGCGCAGCCGTCTAATTCCGCCAGAATTAAGGCAAAACCTGAGCCTCCTCCGGGGAGCTTGCTGGTGTTCGAGAATGGAAAAGAAATATTTCGTATGCCGCCGGCGCGGAATGACGGCTTGCAGAAGGACGCGGCGCAGAAGCGGGCAGAATCGCTGTCATCGGGAGTCGGAACTGCGATGCAGCGCGCCTCGTCCCAGGAGCCGGAAAAATCCGGGGGGCCGGAGGAAGTGGCGGCGCTTCCCTCCGCGACAGCAGAGGGTAGTCTGATCCGGCGAGTTGAACCGCAGTATCCGGAAGAAGCCCGGCAGCAGAAAATTCAGGGGCCTGTCGTGCTGGATGTTCACATTCGGCCGGATGGTGGGGTTCAGGACGTTCAGGTTGTAAGCGGGCCCCCGGAACTGGCGCAGACGTCCATCGACGCGGTGAAGCAATGGCGATTCCAGCCGCGCCGGGTGAGCGGACGCGCGGTGCCGATGCAGACGAGAATTACGCTGAACTTCAGATTGCCGCAGTAAGAGCTCGGGCACGTGCTTAGCCCCTATTCCCCAACGGAAGTCGCACTCGCGTATTGCTTCAAACTTCCGTGCTAAGCTGATGAAATCGCCTAGTTGATTGCGGCGCAATTCGAACCGTCCCTCGCGGTTCGTTTGCAAAGAGGAAGCATGAAACCAGCCGCGGACGTTTCCAGTAGTACTTCCGACGATCCTTATCAGAAGACCGTCTGCTGTTTGCGCTGCGAGCAGAAGCTGAAGCGCTATCAGTTGATGCGCGTCAGTTTCGCGCCGAATGGCCAGGGGCCGGGCTACGCGATTCTCTGTTGCCCGAAGTGCGGGCATGTGGAATTTGTCTCGGATTCGAGTCCGCTGCTGCAGAGCTTGGAATTGGTTTCGGTGGACGCGGGGGATGGGGATTGAGTTGGGCCGCGAATTCTCCTGCGGAAACGAACAGTCAAGCCCGGTCATCGTAGGGGCAGGGATCCTTCGACTCCGTTGCGGAATTCACTTCGTGATTCCGCAACTCCGCTCAGGATGACAATCTGTCAACGGCTAGAACGGAATGTCGTCGTCCGTGATTGGGCCAGCTCCGGCTGGCTCGGGTTCGGGAGTGCGCTGGTCGAAGTTGTTGCCGCCGGCGCTCGCAGACGCAGAAGATGATCCGCGCGAACTTCCGGCGAAATCACCTCCGCCGCCACCCTCGCCGCGGCCACCCAGGAGAATCAGGTCACTGGCTACGACTTCGGTCATGTACTTTTTCTGGCCGGAAGTTTTGTCGTCCCAGGAGCGGGTCTGCAGGCGTCCTTCGATGTAAACCTTGCCGCCCTTCTTCAGATATTCGCCGGCAATTTCGGCCAGGCGCTGCCAGAGCACGACGTTGTGCCACTCGGTGCGGTCTTGCCATTCGCCGGCTTTGTCTTTGAAGCGCTCGTTGGTGGCGATGGTCAGCTTGGCTACGGGCGTGCCCTGCGGAGTGTATTTGATTTCGGGATCTTTCCCCAGATTGCCGATCAGTTGGACGCGGTTCAGACTTTTGCCTGCCATGACGGTGCTCCTTTGCAGGGGTTCACTATAACAGAATGAGGCCGGTGGAGATTGTGGGGTGGGCCACAAAGTTGGGCGGAGTTTCGTTTTGGGCGCGGGCTGTCATGGCAGGGTCCGTGGAGACTGAGATCCCTCGCTTCGCCTGAAGGGCGGCTCCGCTCGGGATGACTCCGCGAGAGTGAGGAGGGCTGCAGAAACCTGGTTCGTAACCCGGCTTGGCTCAGGTTATAATTCCGTCATGCCTCCTGCACCCGGCGCCACTAAAGCTGTTGGGATGGTTCCTGACGAGCTCAAGTTTGAACCGAAGTCGAAGGGACTCGCCACTCCGCGCAAGAAGAAGCCGAAGGAACTGGCGGTTATTACCGAGTGCTGTACGGGATGCGCGGGCTCGCCGGCCTGCGTGGAATATTGTCCCGTGGAAGACTGCATGTTCTGGGTGCCTGACGAAGATAATCCTCCGTTCGGCAGGATCGCAATCGATCCCATCCTGTGCATCGGATGTAAGAAGTGCCTGAGCAAGGGCCCTGACGGCTGTTTCCTGGATGGATGTCCGTGGGACGCCATTGCCATGGTGGATACGGCTGAGGTGGAAAAAGAAGTTGGGCCGATGGCGATTTGAAAGGCAGCTCTTAGCTTCTAGCTCTTAGCTAACCTCAACGCCTCAGCGGCTAAAGCCGGATTCATTTTACACGCCTTACGGCGCGGCTAGAAGCCGCGCCCTTTCAAAACAAACGCAGAGAGGGACTTTTTTCCGCAGCCACTGAAGTCATGCCCTTGCCGAGTTATTCGGCTACCACGTGAGAATGATCAAAACAATCCTGCTCGATCACGAATCGCTTTTTCTGTTTCCAGGGCTTGTTGCCGCACAGCGTTGGAGATGTCTGGCAGATCGCGTTCGTAAGGACGAATGGCGGGAAGGTCGTCCACCTGGCCGACCAGATAGAGCGCTCGAAGAGCTTCCCACACCTGTTCCGTTGCCGGATCGACGATGGCGACTTCTGCGCCCGCGACTACATTTGCGCCGGTTTGCGAAACGGATCGGATTCTTCCTGGGATCGGAGAGCGGACCTCGACTAATTGCGAAGAGCCTGTGGACTGCAGCTTTGCAAGTAGTCCGCCTTGGTGAATGGCCGTGCCGGGGCGATCGGAATCGACGATATGACCAGTATCCGGTGCAGTGATGTGCGCCGGCTGCAGCAGCGCCACGATCTGCGGACGGCCGGTCGCATCGCCGAAGCGTACCAGCGAGAGGGCCGCGTTCCCGCGCACCATTGGGGAAGAGTCCGCCAGCATTTTCAGCAGCGTTTCGTGAAAGCCTGCGCCGGAAGTGTCCTGGCCCATGACCCAGGCGTCGGTGTTGCGGACTTCTTCTACTGGATCGTTCGCCAGCGCGGATCAGGTCGGGATACCACTGCTTTACGGCGGCATCGCCGGTGGGACATGCGATCGCCCATCTGCACCAGAGCGTGCTGGATGTGGCGCGGCTTTTTGTCGTCGTGAAGATATTCGGTTAGCTGCTGGTCGGAAAGATGGCGGCCAAACCAGGTGTTCCACCAGAAAAGGAATGGCATGAGGACGATCAGCCAGCCGGTGGTGAAGAACAGAATTTTCTGAGTGCGCGACATGCTGCGCTTGGACTTCGGCTGCGATAGCGTCCGAGGCATTCGGAGTTCCTTGGGGCGCGGACGTTTGTGGGGAACTGGGCATGGAATTTGGACTATAGCAGACGCCCTACTCCACATCTGCGTCGAGCACGCGTTCTTGCTCTAGGTAATGGGACATGGCGTATTGCGCCAGAAGCGGCGTCTGGAGGCGGATTTCGGCGCCGATCCATTCCCCTTTGGCGTGGGGAGCGTTTGGCGGATGGTTGCAGCGTCCGCCGCTGCCGAATTGGGGGCCGAAGTCCGCGCTTTGAATTTGATCAAATTGGTTGATCTCACGCCAGGCGGCGTCGCCGACGGTCCCGGAGACGTCGATCTTCAATCGCAGAATCGCCATACAATCTTTTCACCACAGAGTCACAGAGACACAGAGAAAACAATATCAATAGCTGTATTCATAACTTCGCAGCTTGTGGTTTTTAAATTTCTAGGTTTTCTCCGTGTCTCTGTGCCTCTGTGGTGATGCATTTCCGGCGCCTAGCTGTGCGGAAACCATTGGTAGAGCATGAAGTATACGATTACGCCGGTGACGGAAACGTACATCCACAGGGGCCAGGTCCAGCGGGCGATGGCGCGATGCTTGTCGTAGCGCGCCTTCAGTCCCCGGCTCAGACGTGATAATTGCCAGCGGGACAATGACGATGGCCAGCGTGACGTGTGAAATCAGAATCGTAAAGTAAACTGGCGCGCGACCAGCCCTCGCCTAGAAATCGAATGTTGCCGACTTTGAAGTGGAAGAATAGATAGCATCCCAGAAATAATGCCGACGCAATCACCGCGGCAATCATGCAGGCGCGATGGGCGGCGATGCGGCCGCGCGCAATCAGGCCGCGTCCGGTGAGCAGCAGGACGGCGCTGGTTCCGTTCAGGGTGGCGTTCAGGGCAGGGAAGAAGGCGTACTGTTCGGCAATCGAATTTGCGACGATCATGCGGCGGGCCTCGTGCTTCTGCGGTTTGCTATCAACAGCGCCAATCCGAACATGATCAGCGAAAACAGGGCGAGCGTCGCCATTGCCGAAGGTAGCGGGAAGCTTGTCTCCGCGCCGGGATAGAAGAGTCCGCGCAGGGCCTCGACTCCATAGGTCAGAGGATTCAGGCGCATGATGACGCGAATCCATCCCGAGGCGCCAGCGAGCGGGAACAGCGCGCCCGACACCAGCCACAGCGGAATCAGAAAGAGGTTCACGATTCCGTGGAAGGCCTGCGAAGAGTCCATGGGCCAGGCGATGGCGAAGCCGAGCGCGGTCAGGGAAAACGAAACCAGAAAGACTACGACTGCGACCAGCAGCACTTGGAGAGGTTGCAGATGAACGCCGGCGAATGGGGCGAAGATTAGAAAGATCATGCCTTGAACCGCTGAGAGCGTGGTACCGCCCAGCACTTTGCCCAGCACGATCGCGCGTGCGCGGCACTGGGGCGACCAGCACGGAAAGCAGGAAGCCTTCCTTGCGGTCCTCGATCACCGACATCATGGTGAAGATGGAGGTGAAGAGCACGATCATGATGAGCGCGCCGGGATAAAAATAATCGAGGTAGTGCTGCTGGCCGGGGCCGCCGCCGGAGCGGAACGAGGTTCCGAATCCCGAGCCGATGACCAGCCAGAACACCAGCGGCGAGGCCAGTACGCCGACTACGCGTGTCGGTTGACGATAGAAGCGTACGATTTCGCGCCACCACAGAGTGAAGGCTGGCAGCATTACGCCCGCGGATGCCTGCATTCCCATGGGGCGCGACAAAGTTGCAGTGTGAGTTGCCATTGTCAACTCGCTTTTGCAGCCGGAGTCTTGGCCGGCGGGGTTTTCTTTTTGCCAATCAGTCCGCGGTCGCGCATTTCCCAATACGCATTCAACAGGAAGCACGCCGCGAGCGTCAGCAGGATGAGGGTCATAAACAGGCCATCGATCGTGATCGAAAAGGGCGAGAGCACGATCATCCCACTGATGAAGATCCACGCTACGCCAGCCACACATACCACGACCAAGCAGCAGAGAAAGCACCAGAATCATGGGACGCAAGCTACCTCCTCTTCTTCTTTTTTCTTCTTCTTTTCTTCGAAATTTGCTTCGCGCTCTTCACTCCAGAACTTGTGACCGGTGCGGTGGATGAATACATCCTCCAGAGCCGGCTTGCTTACGGAAATAGCCTGAATCTCGCCGGGAAAGGCTTCGACCACGTCGGGGACGAAGCGGTGGCCGCCCTCGCGCTCGATACGCACTTGGTTTCCCAGTACAGTCGTTTCCACGTGGAAACGCGAGCGGATGTGTTCGGCGAGCACTGCTGCGTCACGCGCGGCGTCGAGCATGATGATGTCGCCGCCAATTTCGCTTTTCAGTTCTGTGGGCGTACCCAGGGCGACGAGATTTCCTTCGTTCAGAATGGCCAGGCGGTCGCAACGCTCGGCCTCTTCCATCAGGTGCGTGGTCACCAGCACGGAGACGTTTTCTTCGTCTCGAAGGATCTGCAGATATTGCCAGAGGTCGCGGCGGGCGCCGGGGTCGAGGCCCGTGGTAGGCTCGTCCAGCAATAGGACCCCGGGGTGATGCAGCAATCCCTTTCCCAGTTCGATGCGACGTTGCATGCCGCCGGAGAATGTCTCGACTCGCTCCTTGGCGCGGTCGGCGAGGCCCACGCGAGTCAGAATTTCTTCTATGCGCTTCTTGAGCAGGGATCCGCGCAGGCCGTAGAGATGGCCCTGGTGCCACAGGTTTTCGTACGCGGTCAGCTTGGGGTCGACACTCTGCGCTTGAAATACGACGCCAATTTGGCGGCGCAGGCTTGCGGCATCCTGGGCAGCGTCGCATCCCATGACCAGGGCGCGGCCAGCGGTGGGAATCATTAGCGTCGAGAGAATGCGGAAGAGCGTGGTTTTACCGCTGCCATTCGGTCCGAGCAGGCCAAACAGTTCCGCTGGGCGTACGTCGAAGGAGACGCCATTGAGCGCGGTGCGGTTCTCGTAGCGATGGACAAGATTCTCGACAGAAATTACGGACGCGGGGGTCGGCTGGAGTTCGGGACCGGCGTCGGCGAGTGCGGAGACTTTTGAGACCAAAGAATTAGCCCAGAGAACTGCAATCAGTTTACGACATATCGGCGAAGGTTAGGATGTGCTGTCGAGCTGTGCTCGACCCTTCGGCTTCGCTCAGGGCAAGCTAGCCGAGGGCGGCTGTCCCTACGTGACGTCTCAGGCGCCGAAGGATCCTGTTGCGCATGCGGCAATCTTTCTTCGAAGGCTACCGGTACGTGTCGCCAGACTTGAATCGCCAGGATCACCGTAGTCGCCAGCAGTAATGCTCCCACCGCTACGTGAGCCACCGTGGACGCCACCATGGGAAGTTCGGGTTGCACGGCGTCCCGGCCCCAGGCTACGCGCGTTAGAAACGCGGTGAAGCCTAAGCACAGCTGGGCAATCAGCAGGGACAACATCATAATCGCGGGGCGACGAACGGCTTCGATGTGGGAATAGATGGTGAGCGCCCGGATCGCCGTCCAGGCCAGCACGAACGAAACTACGACGGCATTTACGTACGTGCGGCCACCAGCTTAGGCCGTGGTGACGGAACATAGCGCCCAGAGTTAACTGTACATAGAGCACGAAGATGGAAAGGAGAGTTAACGTGAACAGGCTGGGGCGCCGCTGATCGAACTCCACCCGGGGCTGCTCTTCGATCCACTTCTTGCCGGTGAATAGTGCGATCGCTACGGCAATGCAGAAGAATGTTTGCGCGAGCGCTGCATGGGCGGACGATACTGCCGGCGGCAGATAGAAAAGAACTGTGATACCGCCCAGAATGCCCTGGGCGATCACTGTACCGAGCGCCGCCAGAGCCAGGTACCGCAGCCAGCGGCGCTTTTCCACGCGCCAGGTCCATACGGCGAGGATGATTGTCAGGATTCCAGCGCCTTGGGCGATCATGCGGTGGGTGTGTTCGAACTTAACGCCGCCCACCAGCTTCGGAATTTTGTACCAGGAACCGAACGACGTGGGCCAGTCGGGAACGGAGAGTCCCGCGTCGTTGCTGGTGACGAGAGCACCGGCAGTGATTAGAAGGAAAGTCCAGCCGGCAAGTACGACAGCGAGCCGGTGATGCCCGCGATTGTAAGTTGTCGCGATGGCTTTCAGGGTAGTACCCCTTGGAGTTGGCTATGGCATTCGCAGTCACTTCCGTTGTCATTCCGAGCGAGGCGAGGAATCCTTGGTTTCTGCAATAGTGATGTAGAGCAGGGATGCTTCGACTTCGCCGGAGTTTCGCTTTCGCTCAACTCCGGCTGCGCTCAGCATGACAATCTACTAACGACCGGCCAACGCGATATTTTACCAAACCCTCTGCGACCCGCGCGGCTACTCGCCGGCGGCTTTGAAGCTCTGGTCCACCGTCTTCGTATCTTTCGGCGCAACGGTTACCTTCTGGTCCTGCTCTCCGAGTTTCTCGTGAACGAATGCGATGGTGTAGTCGCCCGGCGGAAGGCCCTTGATCTCATACTTTCCGTCTTTGTCGGTGACGGCAAAGAAGGGGCTCTTGACCACGTTGATATACATCTTCATCCAGGGATGCTGGTTGCATTTCACGGGAAGCATGATTTCTTCGCGCGCGAAATTCTTTTGAATGTCGGCGGAAGAGGGCGGCTGCGACTCGTTCCACTCTCGGTTGTCTTTCGGCGTGGGATGGATGTTGTGCGTGGTGGGATCGCCGTTCTTGATGTCCACGGTCTGGCCCGCCATCACGCCAAGCACGTGCGGATGATAGCGACAGCCCTTCTGCTCGAGCACCACAGGATCCTTGGGGACATCGAAGGTGCGGTTGCCCAGGCCGTCTTTGACATAGACGAACACGTTGGCGAGATCGCCGCCGCTGACGACGACGTTCTCGGCCTCGTTCGTGCCCTTGCAGCCGGGGTCCTGGCTCATGTCGATCTTGGATGCCTTGGGAGCGGTGCCGTCAAATTTTACGGTGCCGTTGATTGTGGCGACCGTGGCTGGATCGATCGGTGTCGCCGCGGGAGCCGCCGACTCAGCCGCTTTATTGTCCGATTGCTCGGTGTTTTCCTTCTTGCTGCAAGCTGCGAGCGTGAGCAGCGCGCATAGTGCGAGGATGCTGAGCGTGGTTGTTGCCCGAATTGCGTTTTTATTCATGATGTCGTCCTTTCTTGAATATGGCGTCGGCGTGGTGGCACCTCTGTGGATAGAAGTCATTTCATAACGAATCGCGGGAAGCGAGTCCCTCAGGGGCTAAAGCCGGGAATCATTTGTGGCTCCGATTGGCACGGCTGAAGCCGTGCCCTGATACGAACCGGATCTGATGCTAAAGCCAGGCCCTGATACGAATCGAATCCTGATGCTGAAGCCATCCCCTGGTACGAATCGAATTTCTCGTGCTGAAGCCGACACATTCTACCGCGAACCTCCGCTCGCCGTAGGATGCGATTCCACCGCTGCCTGTTTACGAATACTTGACGGCCGCTGCACGGCGGCCTTTGCCCGTGGCATCGAGGAGGCGACTCGCCGTTGTTCTTCGGGCGTTAACTGAAAGATGTAATCGGTCAATAGTTTGCGGTGATCGCCCTCGAATCCGTTGAAGGTCGGTGGCGTGGGCCCGGCGAAGACCCACTGATTGTTCTGCTGTTTGAATAAGCCGGACGGCATCGAGGTGCCAGGGCTGATCGCCTGCGGATCGGTGATCCAGCGCTCCACCCAATCCGGCTTCAGCCGCTCTTTTGCCAGCAGGAAGTTCGGGGCGGTCGCGATTTTGTCATGCGCGGGATCGCCGGTGGCGTGGCATTTCAGGCAAGGCGCAGCCGTGCTCGAAAACAGGCTTCGCGCCATGCCGGACTCTTGGGTCGTGAGTGTGGGGACTTGCTCGGGAATGTAGGGCAGTGGTTGCTGCGACAAAGCTTCGAAGAAGCGCACCAGTTTTCTCAGCTCGTTGTCGGAGAAGGAGAACGTGGGCATGCGAACTTTCAGATATGGTCGCACGCCGTTGCGATTTGTATCGGTGGTGCTCAAGGCGGGATTCGATAGGAACTTGCGTAGCCATTCGGGATCGACGCGCGCGCCTTCCGTCAGCAACTTTGGCGGCAACTGCTCCTGCACATCCTGATATTGCTTCAGGCCCATCAGGATCGTTGGCTGGCCAGGGATGAATTGGTGGCATCCCATGCAGTTGTACTTCTTGACTACCCACCAGCCTTCCTGAATATCGTGGCGCGCGTCGCCCGGCTTGTACTGATAACTCTGGGGCAGGGAAGTCTCCTGGCTTCCAAGGAGGAAGGTAGTGAGATCGAGCACCTGATCCTTAGTAAGGTGGGCGTTGGGCATGCGCAGAGCTTCGGTTTCGGTTTTAACTTTGCCCTGGTCATAGACGTTGGGTTCGGCAATTTTATGCTCGAAGAATCCCTTGTGGTCGTACCAGGGTTCTTTGGCCGGACCGTCGGGCAGGCGCGCGAGATCTTCCTTGTCCTTGATCGGCTCGGCGTTCTTGCCGCCGCGCTGCGCGACTTCGGTGAACAGGGCGAAATCGAGACGCTCGATCGGCTTGCTGCCCTCATAGGTCAACTCCGTGCCGATGCGTCCTTCATCTTCCATGCCGGAAATTTCGTGGCATCCGCCGCAGCCGTAGAAGCGGACCCACTTCTTTCCCTCTTCTTTGAGGGCGGGATCATCCATGAAAGAGGCATCCGCGTAGGAGGAAGGCTCCTGCTTTTTCTGCGTCATCAAATACGTGGCGATATCTTCGGCGTCTTCGGGACTGAGACGCAGGCTGGGCATCACCGTCATGTTCTGCACCTGCAGTTCGTGGCCGTCGTTGGGGCACTTGCTGTGATCCAGGTCGAAGACGTAGGGCAGGTTCTTTTTGGCGTAATCTTCGGGTCCGATATCTTTTTTCTCGTATGGACAGTAGGGGCGGGTGCGCTGGCGGGCGTTGTGAATCCAGCGTACGAGGTAGTCGTAGTTCGCTTTCTCGCCGACACGCGTGAGGTTCGCGGCGAACGTTCCACCTTGCATCTGGTCGCCTTCGCCGATGGAGTGGCAGGCGAGACATCCGCGTTCTTCGAACAGTTCTTTTCCATGTGCGGCGTTTCCGGGCTTGTGTTTCGGAAGTTCGTCGGTAAATCCCGATTGCCAGATATACGCGGAGATCGCCTGAATCTGGTGATCGTTCAGGCGGAAGTTCGGCATCTTGGTGGTCGGCCGGAAATCGGACGGCTTCTTCAGCCATACTGGAATCCAGTTCTTGTTCAGCTTGAGCCGCGCGTCTTTCAGGTTGGGACCGACTTTTTTCTGATCCTGCATCAGGCTGTGCGACTGAAAGTCGAGTTGCTGTAAACGGGCGTCGAGCCTGCTGTTGGCGACTCTTAGGTCTACGGCTTTGGTGTTGAATGCATTCGCTTCGTCGTTCGACGCGGCGGCGTCGGCCTGCTTCATTAGATCCGTCGTATTCTTTGCATTCTCTTTCTTCTGAGTTTCAATCTGTTTGATCTGCTGGCCGACGGAGTTCAGATCCTCGGGCTCTTTGTCGTAACCCTCATAGCGATGGCAGCCCATGCAGCCGCGTTGACGGAACAAGTCTTTGCCGTCATTGATGGTGTGCCATTGCACGTCGCCGCTGGCCAGCACCATGTCGGCGGAATGGCAGCTCTGGCAGCCGGCTTCCGAATTTTCTTTGGGATAAAGCGGCCACAGCCAGTGTTCGTAATTGCCGTGCGCCTTCTCGACGCTGGTGGTGGCGCGGCCGTTTCCCTGGTGACAGGGAGAGCATCCAAACTTCTCGGGATCGTGAATCTGCAGCAACTCGGGTTCGGTATGACTGGCGAATGCTCGCGCATATTCGTCCGGCTGTTTCTCGCCCTTGGCCATCATGGCCGCGGACGTGACTTTCAGCGGCTCGCGCGTGTTCATGTGGCAGGACTCGCAGCGGTCTACGATGTTGGCGTCGGCAACATTGATCTGCACGATGGCAGGATCCCAATCGGTAGCGCGCTTTTTCAGGCCTTGAATTTGTTGCGGAGTCAGGTCGACCATGTGGTCCGAGATGTACTCGTCCATCTTGGCCTTGGCCGCGGTGACCGGTTTCAATACGTCGCCCAGTTCGAGGCTTAGCTTGGTGCGCTCGTCGCGGATTTCGTTGTAGGTTTCTTCCAGTTGCGGAAAGGTGAATTTCTTTTTGCTGCCGTCGGGAAACTCGACCGTGGCCTGCTCGGCTTTGTATTTGTCGATTTCTTTTTGCTTGCTGGCTTTGACTGAGGCGCTGGTGCTGGTTTCCAACTCGTAGGTCAGCGCGTTTACATAGGCACGCCGGTCGGTGAAGACACTTTGCACCGCTAGCAGACGCGCGCTGGCGTCGTCGAGTTTCCTCCGAGCCTCTTCGGCTTGCGCTTTGGAATCCTGATAGGCCTTCTGGTAATCCTGTTTCAGAGCGATGTACTGCGGATCTTGCTCGACTGATTGCTCTGACTTCGTTGAGGTCGACTTCGCCGTGTTCAGGAACGCGCTGTAGCGGTCCTTCCATTGATCCTGGAATGCTTTCCAGGGGCGCTGTCCCCATGCTTCGTCGTAGAGAGCCCAGAACAGCGTGCCAATCAGGATCACTGTCGCGATCAAGTAATGGATGGCGTACGATTTTCCGGTTATCGGATCCTGCTCGGGGATGGGTTTGTCAGGCACCAGTTCCTCCCGGAACGTCACTCGCTGGTCATTCCGAGCGTATGAGGCATTCCTGCTCAGTCAGCTATGTGGCAGGGATGCTTCGATATTCACGGTTCAGCTCGCTCGCGGCTTCGACTCGATCGGCTAACGACTCAAGCGACGGCTTCAAATGTTGAACCACGGCGTAATCCATACGTACTTGATGTGCCACAAGAGGCGCAGGGCCATCTTTAATGGCAGCGCAATCATGGTCAACCACAGAAATGCCATGAGCGAAAACTGCAGCAGGCTCATGCGCTGAAAATCCTTCGGCATTTTTCGGCGGAACAGAGAATACACGGCGCCGCCGCCGATCACATAGAATCCGCCTACCACGATCGCTCCGAAGATCGCCTTCGCCATGTTCGACGTGAGTGCCGAAAAGATCCGGCAGATCGCGGTTCACTTCATAGATCAGCCGATTGTGATCCCATGTCTGTCCCGGCCAGAACCATTGCCATCCGGGACCACGAATAAATGTCCCGATGATGATCATCGCGACCCAGAGAATGATGAAGCCGAACAGAAATGTCGAAATAGAAAACTTGCGCTGCTTCCAGGTGTAATAACCGCTGCCCAGAGGATTGGTGTCAATATAGGGAATGACCATCAGGCCGATGATGATCATGGTCGGCATCACCACGCCGGCAATCCAGGGATCGAAGTAGACGAGCATCTCCTGCAGTCCGAGGAAGTACCAGGGAGCCTTGGCGGGATTCATCGTCAGGTTGGGGTTGGCAGGTTCTTCCAGCGGAGCGTTCAGCGTGATCGACCAGACCATCAGAATGATGGTGATGATGATGGCGGCGAGGAATTCAATGCGCAGCAGAAATGGCCAGACGTGCACTTCCTTTGCCCAGCCGGGTTTGAAGGGCCAGGTTTTGCGATGGTGGGTCTTGGCCATCGCGGGATCGGCTTCGAGTTGGTCGATCAATTGGTCGTTGGCGCGCGCCTGCCTGACCGCCAGATAAATGTAGAAGCCAAGCAGCGGGATCAGGCCTACGATCGGAACGTTGTCAGGCGCCGAGCAAATCTCCCAGAGTTGTCGCCAGTCCATAATTTCTCCGTGTGGCGCGGGCACTCCTGTCCGCGACTACTTGCGCCACGTTGTACGCAAACGTTCTATAAGCTTTCAGCACGCGGGCATGAGTGCCCGCGCCGCACAAAACTTCCTACTCTCCTGCGGCTTTCGGGCCTCGTGCGTGGCTTGTCCGCTTCGGCCTCCAGCATTACTGGAGCTGGGCCTGAAATTCCGCCGTCTTTGCGCACGCGCCAGAAGTGCACGATCATCAGCACCGAAGCCACGATCGGAATGCCGATGCAATGCCAGATGTAGGAGCGCAGCAGGGCATTGGCATCGACGATCGATCCGCCGAGCAATCCGAAGCGGACGTCGTTGTATGGCGTCATGCCGAGCATCGAGCCGAACGGGCCCTCGTGACCCAGCAGCGGCGTGGCGCGCGCCATATTCGTTCCCACCGTGACGGCCCAGAAACCGAGTTGATCGTCGGGCAACAGATATCCGGTGAACGACAGTAGCAGAGTAAACACCAGCAGCAGCACGCCGATGTTCCAGTTGAATTCGCGGGGCTTTTTGTACGAGCCGGTCAGGAAGACGCGGAACATGTGCAGCCATACGCCGATCACCATCAGGTGAGCGGCCCAGCGATGCATGTTGCGCAGGATCTTTCCGAACGGCACGTCGTGTTCGAGATAGAGCACGTCGCGAAAGGCCTGCACCTTGCTGGGGTGGTAATAGAACATCAGCAGCACGCCGGTGTAGGTGAGGATGATGAACAGATAAAACGTGATTCCGCCCATGCCCCAGGTGTAGCTGTAGCGCACGGCGTCGCGATTAATTTTCGCCGGATGCAGATGCAGGAACACGTTGGAGAGCACGCCCAGCGCCCGGTTGCGCGGCGTGTCGTCGTGCTTGTGGCGGAAGATGGAAGTGTAGACCTGGGTCTTGGTCGGATCTTTCAGGCCCTCGATCTGTTCCTTCGCCTTGGCGGGGATGTCGGTCTTGAGGGCGTGAATGTCTTCTTTGACGCCGGTCGTGACCCGATCCACCAGGCCGACCTTGCCGGTCTTTCCGTTGGAGCCTGGTTGGGCCCGCCATTGCCGCCGCCGTTCGTGCCGATCGGATTGTTTTCGTCAGCCATAAATTCGTAACTACTTTCTTTTTGTCATTCCGAACCGGGCGAAAGCCCGGTGAGGAATCTGCTGTTTACACTCCCGTCAAAAACGCTCCTGGATCGTTGAAGTGCGTGGGCTGTCCCTTGGGCCACTGATACAGCCGCGAAGTGTCCACGATAATCTGTCCATCCGGTGCGAGTTCGATCTTGGCGCGATCCATGGGACGCGGCGCAGGGCCTTCGAAGTTGATCCCTTCGCTGTCGTAGCCGCTGCCGTGGCAGGGACACTTGAATTTGTTTTCGCTGGGCTTCCAATCGGGCGTGCATCCCAGATGGGTGCAGCGCGCATAGATCACGAACAGGCGGTCGGGCGTGCGATCGACCCAGATGCGGTATTTCTGCTGAAACTTGGTATCGACACCGAGGGCGAATTCTGACGGGTAACCGATCTTGAAAACGGAATTGGGTTCAAAAAGAGTGCGCGGCAGAAAGAAGCGGAAGAAGGCCAGGAACCACGCCATCAGGAATCCGGTCACCATGGTCCAAACAAAACGGCGGCGATGGCGGTCGATGTCGGTCGAGGGAGCGGTACCGGCGACACCAGCCGCTGCGGCTGCTTTCGAGGTTCCCACTGCGGGTGTGCCCACATACTTTGTGGCATCCTGCGTCCCCGTTCTGGCGGGACTCACCGCTGAGGGACTCGTTGCTGCGGGTTTCGCCGCTTCGGGATTCGGATTGACCTTCGGGGTCTCCGGCTCCGCCATGAACTTCCTCCTCTGAATGAAACTTCTAGCCTAATCTAAACCAGCGGCCGCCGCGTACTCGGGCTCCGCCAACGCCCGTCCTGCGTTGCCAATCGGAATCGATGTATCAGCGGCACGACCCAGGGCCTGCTGCACGATCTGCCCCAAGGCTTGTATGAATTTTGGAGAATCGTTCAGCCCGGCGCTCATTTCAAAGCGCGTAATCCCCAGCCGGCGCGCTTCTTCGCGCGCCTCGTGATCAATTTCTCCGAGCGTTTCCACGTGATCGGAAACGAACGCCACCGGCACTACACACATTTCGCGCACCCGCTTCGGCCGCCAACTGGCGCAGGGTTTGGTGCAGGGAAGGCTGCAGCCAACGGCTGGCGCCCACCTTACTCTGATAGCAAAGCCGGTGCGGGTTGCGCCATCCGCCGCGCTCCGTCAGAAGGCGCACGGTCTCCTCGATCTGACGCTGATACGGATCGCCCTTGTCGACGATCGACATGGGAATGCTGTGCGCACTGAAAACAATTTCCGGCCGCTCGGGTTCGGGGAAGCGCGACAGAGCCTCGTTCACTTTTTCCACCACGGCATCCAGATACATCGTATTGCGATAGAAAGTCTCGACGCAATGGACCGGAACGTCATCGGCGAACAGCCGCCGCCATTCGTTCAGACTCGATCCCGTAGTTGTGGACGAATACTGCGGGTACAACGGCAAGAGCACCACTTCATCGCACTGCGCCGCCTGCAGTTGCTCGATCGCCTCGCGAGTGAATGGATGCCAGTAGCGCATGGCCACAAAGCAATGGGCGTCGATCCCCTGATTGCGCAGTTCGGCTCTCGAGCGCCCGCGCCTGGCGTTCCGTGTGCCGGCGGATGGGCGAGCCTCCGCCGATGGTGGCGTAGTGATGCTGTACTTTGCGGGCGCGAGTAGTGGAAATCAGCTTGGCGAGGGGCTTACGGCCGATGCGGGCGAAGGGGAAATCAATAATGTCGGGATCGCAGAATAGATTGTAAAGAAAAGGTTCGATCGCTTCCAGCGTGTCGGGTCCACCGAGCTGAAAGAGAACTATCCCCACACGCCGTGCTGTGCGCGTCATTTCCCCAGAATCCCCAGAACGGAGGAATGTACTCCGAAGGGAGCGTGTGAGTCAATGGCGGAATGAAAAAACGCGCGGCGAAGTTTGACTGGAAGAGGTTTCATGATTAGTAAAGCGCGAGAACCTCAGGGGCTGAAGCCCTCATCGGATGTGGTTCTGCCGACACGGCTGAAGCCAAGACCAATTTCTGAGATTCTAGGCGGTGGGAACTTCCATGGACATTTCTTCAATGACCGCGTCGGCAAACTCCGACGTTCCTGCTTTGCCCCCGATGTCACGGGTTAATTTTTCGGGGTGACGATAGACTCGTTCCAGCGCATTGCGAATTTGCGTGGAGGCTTCGTGCTCCCCGAGGTGGCGCACCATCAGCAGCGCGGAGCGTAGCAGGGCCGTTGGATTGGCCAGATTCTTTCCGGCGATATCGGGCGCGGATCCGTGGACAGCCTCAAAGATGGCGCAGTTCTCTCCCAGATTTGCGCTGGGCACGAAACCCAGGCCGCCGACAAAGGCCGCGCATAAATCGGAGATGATGTCTCCGTAGAGATTTTCCATCACCAGCATGTCGTACTGATAGGGATTCATTACCAGCTGCATGCAGGTGTTATCGACAATGTGTTCGCCGTAGGTGATCTCCGGATAATCTTTGGCCACGGTGCGGCAGCAGCGCAAAAACAGGCCGTCCGACAACTTCATGATGTTCGCCTTGTGGATGGCGTGGATTTTCTTGCGCTGATTTTTTCGGGCGTAGGCGAATGCGAATTTCGCAATTCGCGTTGAGGCTTTCTCCGTGATGATCTTGAGACTTTCGACTACGCCGGGCACCACTTCATGCTCCAACCCGGAATAGAGACTCTCCGTGTTCTCGCGCACGATGATGAGGTCGACATCGGGATAGCGCGTGGGAATGTGGGGCAAATTTCGAATCGGCCGGAAGTTGGCGTACAGTTCGAACTTCTTTCGCAGAGCAACGTTGATGCTGGGGAAACCGCCGCCCACGGGCGTGGTCACCGGGCCCTTCAAACCCACCCGCGTCCGCTCAATCGACTCAATCAAATCCTTGGGGATGTACTCGCCCGATTTTTCAAAGGATTCTGCCCCGACGGCGAAAGTCTCCCACTCGAACTTCACCCCGGTGGCTTCGAGGATGCGTACGGTCGCCTTCGTCACTTCCGGGCCGATGCCGTCTCCGGGGATGAGAGTTACTTTATGAGTCATGGCGGCAGCATCTTCGGCAGTGATTCGTAATAAGTCGGCAGGATCGCATATTCCTCTTAGTCCCTAAGGGGTTTTGACCTTTACCAGATCCTTCAACTCATTCATGAACTCTTTGACGTCCTTGAAATCGAGATATACGGATGCGAAGCGCACGTAGGCTACTTTGTCGTAGCGGCGCAGGCGGTTCATGATCAGCTCGCCGAGTTCGCTGGTCTTGCGCTCGCGCTCGGCCGACTCGATCACGAACGACTCGGCTTCGTTCACGATCTGCTCCAGTTTGCTGATCGGCACCGGACGTTTCTCGCAGGCCCGCAGCAATCCATTGAGAACTTTCTGCCGGTCAAACTTCTCCCGGCGGCCGTCTTTTTTTACGACCATGTAGGGAATTTCGTCGATGCGTTCGTAGGTGGTGAAGCGCTTGCCGCACTTCAAACACTCGCGCCGGCGGCGGATGGATTCCGCTTCCTTGCTCTCGCGCGAGTCGACTACCTTGTCATTGGCAAATCCGCAAAAAGGACATTTCATGGCGCTGGTTTCGAACTCTTACTCACTCACACCTCCTAACTCATTGTCATTCCGACGCTTGAGCGAAGCGAGAGAGGAGGAATCTGCTGTCTGGCAGATCCCCAAAATTGTAACAGTTGGATTCATCCCGCATATTACCCAGGCAAGTTCGCGGTACTCAGTCGAGTACCGCGTGATTTGAGTTGTGCGAAAAAATAAAACGGCGCCCATACCCCCTGCGGTACGAGCGCCAGTTTTTCCCCATGCCTTCCCGGTGACGGAGGGCCTGAAGTCTGCGATCCCGCTGACGTGAGCCCAGGATATCTGAGCCTTGTTTAAGGATCTGGTAATAAAGTGCCGTACCCGGCGATCAGATTTGTCATTAACGTGTCAGCAATTTGTAAAAAGTCACCGAGGCAAACATAACAAATTCGAAGTCGTCGGCGTTGTTAGAAGAATGCTTCTCTTACTATGCACAAACTACCTACGCACAAACGCCGGTCACGAAGGACCGGCGTGGGATTGAACTAGAAACCGTTCGAAATCAGCTGCCCGTGGACCATCTCTGTTGGAGCGCCGCCGTCCACGTCGGCCTGATTGAATACGATGTTGGCTCCCATGTGTGCCGGCCGAGGGGCCAGCATTTGCTCTTTGCGGTAGATCAGATTGCTGGCGTTGAAAGTGGCCAGCTCAAATCCGTGGCCGTGGGTGATGGCATCCGTGGGACACGCTTCGACGCAATAGCCGCAGAAAATGCAGCGGTTGTAATCGATGTTGTAGACCTTGGCGTAGCGTTCGGCGCCACTGACGCGCTTCTCGGCGGTATTCTCCGCGGCCTCGATGTAGATGCAATTCGAGGGACAATTGGCGGCGCACAGAAAACAGGCTACACACTTCTCCAGTCCGTTCTCATCGCGCTGCAGAACGTGCGCGCCGCGGAAGCGGGCTTCGATGCGGGCGCCGCGCAACGGATCTTTGCCGTCGGGATAATTTTCCACGGTCGTGGGCTGAAACATCTCCATGAAGGTGATGCTCATGCCTTTGGCAATGGCGGCGATGTTCTTCAGCACCGGCATATTTATCTAGTATACCGAAAGAGTCGTGAAACCGTCCCTGGGGGCTGCCGGTCGGGCAGGGTAAGTGCTGTTGAACGCCCGCGTTTTCTCGCTTTGGCGATGTTCTTGGCGAACTTTGCGGGAAAAGAATTTGACCGCGGAGAACGCAAGGATTCGCAGAGTTCGCAGAGCAAATCTTTGAACCACCAGGCCATTTGCGGTTCGTGATCTTACTTCGTGGCAGGAGGGGCGGGGGAACGTTCTGGCACGGGAGTGGCGCTCTCCAGCCACGCGGTGTACCACAGGTTCAGCAGCATCTGTGATCCGGCGGCGAGGCGGTGGGTGGTGAAGTCGAAGGCTGCCGGGGAGCTCTTCCCCGTAAACCCTCCGGCTTTCTCAAGGGCGTACACGTTCTCCACCAGGCCATTGGACGTTCTTAAGTAAGCGATGTATCGCGCGAACGGATCATCGAGGCGCTCGGGATTTTTTACCAGCCCGACAAAATCTTTGGCGGTGATGTTTGCGGCCACGTAGGCGGTCTCAAACTGGGCGTGGATCGTGTGCTGCGTGGTATATCCGTTGGGATTGGGGCCGACCCAGCCGTTGTATTGGATGGTGGTGTGCAGCGGCTGCGATCCGTCGGCGACGTAGTGGCCGAGCCAGCCGGCGTAGAAAATGATGGCCTGCTGTACCGCATGTGTCGGCTGGTGCGCGGCCAACCGCTGCCGGTATTCGCGGAACGCGGCCTTCAGGCGGCCATAGACCTCCATCGTGATATAGGGCTGCAGACCGACGTCGCTCGGGAAGGTAGTCGTCAGGGTGGTCCGTCGTCGAAGCGCGCTTGTCGTAAAGCTTGCGATAGAACTCGTAGCGTCCCGGAGGAAGCGGATCGAGCCAGGAGACACGCTCCAGGTCGATGAAATGGTCGGGCTCCTGCGCGTTCTTCAGGGCGAACTCCGTGCTACTGCGCCAGCGGTCGGGTTCCGGGCCAAGGTAAGCGATCTCGACCACGGCGCGACGCAGAAAGCGCGGCATGGTGGCCGGGATTTTCTGTGCAGCCACGCGGTTGATGGCAGTGTGGCCCTCGTTGCCCCAGGCGAAGGCATTTACGTTTTGCAGGAGAACGAGGGCGATCAGCGCCAGGCTGATCAGCCCTCGTCGAAACCGCTCGGCTTGCATTTCACTCCGCCGATGTTGTCTGCCGTTCCGTTCTCGTCGCATCACGTTAGAACGTCAGATGCGCCGACAGCTGTAAGAATCGGTTGCTGCCAACGGTCTGCTGGATCACTCCGAAATTGTTAGGGTTGCCCGATTTGACAATCCCACTGGTGCCGTAGCAGGGTTGCGGGTTGAAGCACGGGTCAAGCGTGAAGTTGCTGTTCGGCGTATCGAAGCTGGGATGATTGAAGATGTTGAACGCGTCCGCCTCGAACTTCAGAAGCATCCGCTCCGTGATCTGGAAGCTCTTCAGAATTGAAAAGTCGAATCGAGTCTGAAATGGAGCCCGGAAAAGATTGCGGCCATTCGAGCCGTAGCCGGTTTCCACTGTGTCGCAGAAGTTGGTCGAAGTTCCGCCAACAGTTGGGCCACACACCGGCACTCCCATTTGACCCGGATTGAGAAGAGGAACAGAGAAATCGTCAGGATTCACGTAGGGCACACGAGTGCCCGCATTGGGGCCGCTGGTGAAGGATTGGATGGTTCCACCCTGGGTCGCCTGCTTCGGCGTGATTCCCGGAGCAAGAGGCAGAATGGGATTGGTGATGAAGTCGTCTGAACTGAAAAAGATTCCGCCCGCGGTTCCAGAGAAATCGATGATGCTGAACGGTTCCCCGCTCTGCGCTACGGTTACGCCCTGAAAGCCCCAACCGTTTGCGACGGCCTTCAGCAAACCGGAGGCACGCTCCATTTTCGGAAACATGTACGCATAACTTATAGTGAACACGTGCGTGCGATCGAAGTCCGACGACGCATAGCCCTGATGCGGAGTGAGCGGATCGTTACCGTTGTAGAAGAGGCCTGAGCCCAGGCCGCTGCCTTCGTCGAGAGAATGCGAATACGTATACGACGCATTCACCATAAATCCCTTGGACATTTTCTTAGTCGCCTGCAGTTGAAGGGCGTTGTAGTTAGAAATGCCTTCGGCTCGCCAGAAGTCGGCGTTGGGGTTGAAGCCAGTGAACGGGGTGCGCAGGGCAGTGTTGCCGTCAGAGAAGGAAAACTCGCCGATTGTCGTTTGTACCTGCTCCGTGGTCAGTGGATTTCCGGCATTGTCCAGCGGTTGCTGCCCGTAGCTGTAAATCTGTCCGTTCACTGGATTCGAAGGGGTGGCAACTCGAGGCTCGTTGAAAGGAACCGGTATCGGCTGGTGCACGCCGTGATTGCCGATATAAGCCATGGTTAAAACAAGATCGTTCTTCGGCTGCCACTGCAAGTCCAGGCTCCAATTCTCGGAGTAGGGGAGCTTGTTCGCCGGATCATAGCCGCCAAACAACGCGGCGAAGTCGGCATTGCCGGTCGGTGCGCAGGTGGGAGTGACGGGCTCGGTGCAACCGCTCAATTGTGATTGATTGTGGACCAGGGCCGCAGCTTCGCTGAGGTTGGCTGGAGGAGGCGCCAATGGTGTCGTGCCGAAGGGAGCGGCGGTCAAACAGCCCTTTCCCTTGCAGGATGTGTTCACGGGCACGGTGAACGGTTCCTGCGTGGTAACGCTGAAAGGACCGCTGATACCCAGGCCGGCGCTGGTAGAGAGCTCGGTGAAGTATTCGCCACGATCGGCGAATATTCCAAAACCTCCGCGAACGACTACGTTTTTCACATGCGATGGGCTCCACGCGAAACCAATGCGGGGCGCAAACATCCACTGGCGTCCGGTCAGCGTCGAATCGCTCACACCCTTGAAGCCGAACGCCTTATTATTTCCAGCCACCACCAGGCCAATCCCAGGTTCGCCGTTGGCAAGATTGGCGAAGGTATCGCAGTTAGCAGCCGGGGAGGCAGTGGCGCACGTGCCGGTATATTTGTAATCGGAAGCATAGAAGTTGGTGAGCAATCCGTTGGTTTCATAGAGCGGGCCATCCCAATCCCAACGAAGGCCCGCGTTCACAGTGAGGTTCGACATTACTTTCCAACTGTCTTGAACAAATAATCCGGCGGAGCGTGAACGGAAATGACGATTGGTTTCGCCATTCAGGAATTGGCCACTGCTGCGATCCTGTCCCAAGGTTCCGGTCAGGAAGTCGGCAAAATCGTGGAAGGTGAAAGTAGCGACCTGATTTTCCCGATTGGCGACGTTCAACTGCATGTAGTCGAAAATTCCGCCGAAGGCCACAGTGTGGCGGCCGTGAACCCAGTGATAGGTCGACGAACCTTCGTATTCGTTCTGGAAGATTCCAGCATTGGCGAAGTTGGTGGCAGGGCCAATTTTCATTGTGTTTCCAGTGTTGTAGGCGACTGTTCCTCCGCCGGATAAGTTGGCGCCTGCATCGGCGTTGTCGATATTAATGCCCGGGAAAAGGGTGCTGCCCAGAAGATTCAAACCCACGCTAGAAGGGGTCAACGATTGCGAGGTGGTCGCGTTGGCGACTTCGCGAACAAAGCCCAGCCGGTTTTCCCAGGTAGTGTTGGGGGTGAAAATTGTGGTGTTGTCGATTGACGCTAGTTGACTGCCGGCATGCATCGTCTGCGGAAATCCAAGAACCTGACTGACCGCGAACGGAATGTAAGTTGGATCGGTCTGAAAATAGTATTTGCCAGCGAGGCGGTCTTTCGGGCCAAATATGTAATCGATATTCGCATTTGCCTGGCTGGCATTGAACTGGCTGCTTGGGCCTTTAATAAACGAGTTAAATGGCTGCTCTCCGGTTTCGGGATTGGCGGCGTTTGAGGACGGAATGATGTACTGGCCGGAAGCCTTGGCCTGGAGGATCGCGAGCGCAACCGGGTCCACTTGGGCTGCAGTGATACACGCTGGAGCTCGACCAACCCCGCAAGTGTCGTCAGTGTTGGCGAGGATTGCGAGCGAGTTCGCGTCACGATTGCTGTCGGTCAAGCCCTGCAATGTTGGCACACCGTTGAAAGCGCCGCTGAGTGCGTCGCTAATGCGTTGACCCTGATAGGACCCAAAGAAAAACAATTTATCCTTTTTGATCGGACCTCCGAGGGTTACGCCAAACACATTGCGGTGCAGTGGCGGTGCGCCGGAGAAGAATGGATTCGGAGCAAGAAACGTGGGTGCTGCGTCGAACTTATTGCTCTGGTAGTACTCGTAGAGTTGCCCGTGGAACGCATTGGTGCCCGACTTCGTAGTGGTTTCGATATGGGCACCGCTGGCCTGGCCCATGGAGGCGTCGTACATCGAAGTCGCGACGTGTACCTCTTGGATGGTTTCGATAGGCGGCGTGGGCAAGGCCTGACCAATCGCGTCGAATACTGAGCTGTTAGTCTGAACCTGACCGCCTACGCCGAAGATTTCCCCCGTGTTCAGCGTGAACCGGCTGTCGGAGATATTACTTGTTGAATTTCCGTTAAATAAATTGTTCGCGTTCACGCCGTTGAACGTGAACTGATTGCTGGTATCGCGTTGTCCGTTGGCGACGATGCCTTGATTGCCCAATCCTTCGTTCGAGCCGGAGCCGGAAAGAAAGTCCGCGCTAACGCCGGGCGCCAGAATGGCAAGCTGGGTGAAGCTTCCCGTCCCGAGCGGTACTTCCTCGATCTGTTGAGCGCCGAGCGTGTAGCCATTGGTCGTGTCGGTCTCGTTCAACAAGGGAGTGCCTTCGACCGTTACTGTCGACGAAACCGAGCCCGGCTTAAGTTTGGCGTTGACCGTGGTTGTACGGCTGCCCTGTACGAGGATTTGAGGATAGTCAGCGGTTTCAAATCCGTCTTTAACGAACTTGACTTCATAAGTGCCGATTGGAAGATCTGTGATCGTGAATGACCCGTCGCCCTTGCTTTGCGCGGACACTTCGAGATTCGTTGCCACCGCACGAATCGTTACGCTCGCGCCTTGGACGACAGCGCCGCTGGCGTCGGTTACTGTTCCGTTTATGGAGCCCAGCGTCTGCTGGGCCGATGCGAAATGAGCTAGTAGGGCGAAGGCTAGAGTAACGGTGGAAATAGCGCGCAGGGATTTCGAAGGAGAAATGCAAACACCAATGCGTGGAAACGGCACGGTAGAGCCTCCTGGAAACGGATAGCCGTTATAACAAACTGAATTGACGGGATTCAAGATAATCCGGTCAAAATTCGATCAATATTCGATGAATTTTTCTTCAGCTTCGCAGAAGAAGTACTGCTGGCGGGAAAACCGAACGGGGCGCTGGACTCGCGATACGGGTTGGCATGGAAGCCTCGCGGTATCCTGTGAAGGTGAGCGAGGCGAAGAGGGAAGAGCTGCAGCGGAGCGTGGGACTTTGCGCCGATTGCCGGTTCATGCGGCGGATGGAGTCGGATCGCGGGTCGATTTTTTACTTGTGCGAGCGCTCTGCTACGGATGCGAGTTTTCCCAAGTATCCGCGCTTGCCGGTGCTGCAGTGCGTGGGACACGAGCCTTTGAGCGCCGAGCGTGAGCGCCCGGAAGGGTAGCGCGGTCTCAGCAACTTGGATCACTCCATTCCCAGTTCTTTCGCCAGCGCTTTCCATTTGCTTTCGACCAGCGCTTTGGTCTTCGAGTCCATAATGATTTCGTCGGGCCAGGGGCGGGCGAAGCCTTCGCTGGCCCACTTGCGGGTGGCGTCGATGCCCATCTTTGATCCGTAGTTGGGCAAGCGCGACGCGTGGTCGAGAGAATCCACTGGTCCCAGGGTGAATTGAATGTCGCGTTCGGGATCGATGTGGTTGAAGACTTTCAGGGTAACATCGGCGATGTCCTGCACGTCCACGTCTTCGTCGACCACCACGATGCACTTGGTGAACATAGCTTGGCCCAGCGACCAGATGGCGTTCATCACCTTGCGGGCCTGGCCTGGGTAGGACTTCTTGATCGAAACAATCATCAGGTTATGAAAAATGCCCTCGATAGGCAGGTTGATGTCCGCCAGTTCTGGGATGGTCAGCTTCATCAGCGGCAGAAAAATGCGCTCGACCGCTTTGCCCATGTAGGCATCTTCCTGAGGAGGTTTGCCAACGATGGTGGTCGCGTAGATTGGATCTTTCCGGTGCGTGATGCAGGTGACGTGGAAGACGGGGTATAAATCTTCGAGCGAGTAGAAGCCGGTATGGTCGCCGAATGGGCCCTCGCTGCGCAGTTCGTCGAGATGCACGTGGCCTTCGAGGACGATCTCGCTGGAGGCGGGGACTTCCAGATCGACAGTTTCACATTTCACCAGATCGACCGGAGCTCCGCGCAGGAAGCCGGCGATCAGATATTCCTCGATCTCAGGCGGCGCTGGGACGATTGCGGAAAAAGTGACTGCCGGCTCGGTGCCGATGGCAACAGCGACTTCCATCTTTCCGGATGGGCCGCCTTCCGCTTGAACGCTGCCGCCGGAGCTGCGCGCCATGATGTCGACGGCAGCGCGAGCGGCGTCTCTGCCAACGGCCGGCGAGCTTCGCTCAGGCTGGACAGCCGAGGCGGCTGTCCCTACGTGAGTCGTGGATGCGGCGCGGCGCAGAGATTCGCGATAATGTTCTGCTGCTACTTTCTGGCGCTGCCAGTGCATACCAGTCGTGCGCTCATCATAGACTTGCATCCTGTACATGCCGACGTTGCGTTTTCCTGATTTAGGGTCGCGCGTGATGACGCAGGGTAGAGTGATGAAACGGCCGGCATCTTTGGGCCAGCACTGCAGGATGGGGAAATCGAGCAAGGAGAAGTTGTCGCGCTTGATCACCTCTTTACAGGGGCCGGTGGGCACGGTGCGCGGAAAAAATTTTCCGGCTTCCGTCAGCAAAGGAAGCATCTTGAGTTTGTCGAGGAAACCCTGCGGCGATTTGATATCCATGAACATGCGGATGCGGGCGGCGACCTCGTCGAAGGAATTGACGCCGAGGGCGAGCTTCATACGTGCGTCGGAGCCGAACTGGTTGATGAGAAGTTGGGAACCGGGATGGCCTTTGAGATTTTGGAAGAGAAGAGCGGGGCCTCCAGGCAGCTGAGCTTCGCCCGGCCGGACGGGCGAAGGCGCCCGTCCCCACACTTGCATTTTCGAGACGCGGTCGGTGATTTCGGCGATCTCAAGAATGGGGTCGGCTTCGGTCTGGATGCGCTTCAGTTGGCCGGCGCGGTCGAGCGCCGCGATCCACTGGCGGAGGTCGTCGTAGGGCAAAGGATTCCTCTCTGTGACCGCAGATTATAAGGGATTTACAAAACGGAAAACTTCTTCGCCACGGATTCACACGGATCTCACGGATTCAAAACTTAGTCTTCACCCAACCAACTGCAATATCGTTTGCTCGACCTGTTTCCAGGCGGGGGTGCGCGGATCGATTAAGTCGAAGTGACTGGCATCGGGAATCCCGAGCAGATGGGCGTCTTCTTTGTCTTTGCCCGCGCGTTTCTGTTTAGCGGCGGCATAATCGCGGCTGAAAGCGGCGGGGACAACCTCATCGGTGGAGCCGTGAATCAGCCATTGGCGTGCTTGGGGAATAGAAAGCTGCATCGGGTCTGCTTCGCGGTAGTGGTCTGGAACTTCGCTGGGCGTGCCACGGAGGAACTCGACCACGGCGTTGTTGCTGAGGCGGAGCCGATAGGCGAGTTGCAGATCGACAACCCCCGCGAGCGAAACGACGCGAGTAAGGCTGGGTTCGTGAGCGGCGAGGCAGAGGGCGAGCTGGGCTCCGGCGGAGTGGCCGCTCACTACGATTCGTTGTAAATCCAGATTGTGTGCGTGGGCATTTTGCAAAAGAAAATGATATGCGGAGCGAATGTCGGAGAACGTGCCGGGCCAGCCTCCTCCATCGTTACCGACGCGGCGGTATTCGAGGTTGGCGGTTGCAAATCCCCGGGCGGTGAGAGCCGCGCAGAGATGGCCTGCGTGATCGAGGTTGTATTTGGCGCGCCAGAAGCCTCCATGAATGTTGATGACCAGAGGATACGGCGGCTTTATTTTTCCCTGAGAGGTGGGCAGACGCAGATCGAGAAACTGGTTTGGATCCGAGCCATAGGTCAGGCGAGTGTCGGCGGGCGGCGGGGGCAGAGTAAGAATGTCGTCGGCCATTGGCTTACTCGTAGCGCAGCGCTTCGATAGGGTCCAGATTGGCGGCGCGCAGTGCGGGCACCATTCCACTGATCACGCCTACGACCGCGAGGATGGAGGTGGCCACGACCAGAATCATCGGTGAGACGATGAGGCGAATGTCTGCGGCCTCGGCATGTTTCGCCAGCGCGCTGTAGAAGGTGATGCGACCCGCCAGAATCGACACGGCGTAGGAAAGTAGAATTCCGAGAAAGCCCCCAGCTGCCGTGATGACCATCGCTTCCGCCAGAAATTGAAAAAGGATGTCGTGACGTCGAGCTCCTAGCGCCTTCTCCACGCCAATTTCACGGGTGCGCTGGGTTACGGACACGAGCATGATATTCATCAGACCGACGCCGCCAATGCCCAGCGTGACCGTCCCAATGAAGGCCAGCAGAACTTTGAGCGCCATGGTGATGATGCCGAATTGCGAGAGCTGTTTCTGCGCGTCGAAGACGAAGACGGCTCGATGGTCGTCGGGCTTGAAGTTGTGCGCGGTGGCCAGGGTCTCACGTATTGTCTTCTCTAGCTTTTCGTGGTCGAGGCCGGCCGAGTCGAGCCACATCCCGTCGAGATAATGGTTGTCTTTAAGGACATCCATGGAGTTATACGGAATATAGACGACGCGATTGTTATCGTTGTCGCCCTCCTGCATGCGAGGCGCTCCCACGCCGATGATTTCGAACGTGACGCCATCGATGCGGATGGTCTCGCCGACTGCGGGCATGCCGGAGAAGAGTTTGTCGCGCGCTTCCGACGCGATGACGGCGTAAAGTCCGTGCTGCATGTTGTCGGCATCGTCGAGAAAGCGTCCTTCGGAAATGTCGAGATTCCAGATTGCCTGGATCGAAGGGTCGAGGCCCATGACAGGGAACGTAAACGAGCGATTTTCATTCTGAACCGTGGAATCCTTTTGCAACATGCGGGCGACGTGGCGGCAGAGGGGAATGTTGTTGCGCAGCAGTTCTACGTCGTCATTGGTAAAGCGAACCTGGACGCCAGCCTTGTTGCCGCCCGCTTGTTGCGACGTTCGCCCGGGAAAAACTCCCACGGCGGTGGCTCCGAAGCTCTCAAAGATGGTCTGGATGGCCTTGCCGAAGCCGTTGCCGTAGGAAAGCAGCAGGACGACGGTGGCAATGCCCCAGGCCATTCCCGCCATGGTGAGCAGGGTGCGGCGCAGATCGTGGCGCATGGCCGAATACGCTTGGTGTAGGAGATCGCGGTGCATTTAGGCTCTCAGAAAGGATCGTCGATTCGTAATCGTTAGTTCGTGATCGTTGATTCAGCAGTGTTCTGGCTGCTCGGCGCCCTTTGCGAATCCCTTGCGTTTTTCGCGATGAAGCTTTTAACCGCAGAGTTCGCGGAGAACTGCCGCGGAGGACGCAAAGGGCTTACAGACGGTTATTCTGAACTACTCCTTCCTCAGGGCTTCCACGGGTTCGAGCATGGCTGCGCGGCGGGCGGGATACAGGCCGGCGGCCACGCCGGCGACTCCCAGCGATATCACCGCCAGCGCCGCGGTGGATGCGACCAGCTTCGGTGGATCGAATCCCTGGCCAAGATCGAATCTCGAAAGCAGGCCCATTAATCCCGCAGCGCCTCCGATACCAATGCCTCCGCTTAGGAGGGTTAAGAATGCGCCTTCCACGAAAAACTGAAACATGATGCTGGTGTTGGTGGCGCCCACGGCTTTACGCAAGCCTATTTCCCGAGTACGGTCGGCGACGGCAACGAGCATGATGTTGATGATGCCAATTGCCCCTAGCGCAAGCGTGATCAGTCCCACACTGCCCAGGAACATATTCATAGCGTCAAAAATCTTTCCGATCTGGTCGACGGTCTTGATGGTATCCCATTCGTCAAATGCGTCCGGATTGTTTGGATTGAAGCCGTGGTTGCGGGCAATAATTTTGTGGACTTCCAGCTGCGCTTCAGAGTGTTGAGCGCGAGATTTGGGCTGATAGTTGATGAATGAGATTACATCGGTCGCGGTGCCGGCATTCAGCGGACGGAAGTAGTCCTGCATGGCGTGAAATGGGACAAAGCTCTGAAGGTTCTGGTTCATATTGTCCCCATGTCCGATGCGCTTCAGGGTGCCGATCACTTCAAAGCGGATCCCGTTGACAAGAATGCTGGCGCCGATTGCGGGACGTCCCAGAAAAAGTGTACGGCGAGCTTCGTCGCCCAGTACGATCACGGGACGCTTCTGCACATCGTCCATATCATTCAGCCAACGGCCCTCATTCATCGGCAAATAGCGGATCTGATTGAACATTGGGGGAACGCCCATGATCTGGCCGCCGGCCTGGTAGAAATCGCTGACGGCGCGGATGTCATTGCGTCGAATGACAGGAGCGGCGGCAGCGACGCTGGGGCATTCGCGGAGTATGTCTTCGTAATCGCGATAGGTTAGATAGTACTGGCGCAGAGCGGTGAAGCTTCCTTGCATCACAGGAGCCCGCCCCGACCAGATAAACATCACGTTTTCGCCGATGGAATCGAACTGCTTGCGGTTGCCGGACCGGAATCCCTCGCCCAGGCCGACGAGCAAAAGCAGCGAACCTACGCCCCAGGCAATGCCGAACATGGTGAGAAACGAGCGCAGTTTATGCGCCCAGAGGGCGCGGAAAGTTTGACCGATGATATCGAGGATGAGGCGCACGCTGCTTAGATTATACGGGGCGTGAGGTCACCGGGTTCCCGCAGCGAACCTCCGACTTCAGACCTCCGACCTCAGACCCCTGACCCCTGACCCCTGACTATGTTCTTCCGAGAGAATCCGACCTGGCTGAGGTCCGACGCCCGATGTCTAAGGTCTGTCTTGCGATTTTCGTTTCGAATCCAGCGGGAGTTGGTTATTCTCTAGCGGGATGACGACGCTTGCACTGACCGAATTGTTGGGCGCCACGGTGTATGACCCGTCCGGCGCAGCGAGTGGACGTGTGCACGAAGTGACGCTAGCGCCCCAGGAGGACCGTTCCCGCATCATGTCCCTGATTGTGAAGACCAAGTCAGGGAAGCGCGTTCTGCCGCTTTCCGCGGTTTCGGCGATCAACGGAGGCGTGCGAGCGACGACCGGTGCGGGAGAATGGCCCGCGGTCAATGGCACAGAGGGGCTGTTTTTGCTGGAGCGCGACCTGCTCGACCAGCAGGTGATCGATGTCAACGGACGAAAAGTGGTGCGCGTCAATGACGTCGACCTGCAGGTGGACCCCCCGAATGACAAGGATAAAGACGCAGACCGCACTCATCCTGTCTTGCGCGTGCACTCCGTGGATGTAGGAGTACGCGGAGCGGTCCGGCGACTCTTGCGCGGCGTGGCGCCCAAGATGGCTTTGCAGGCCCTGCTTGGCAAAATCCCCCCGCGCAGCATTCCGTGGAACTTCATCGACGTAATCGAGACCGACCCGGCTCGGCGGGTGAAGCTGAAGACCTCATATGAAGGCCTCGCCAAACTGCACCCTGCCGACATTGCCGATATCGTGGAAGACCTGGCGCCGGACGAACGCCAGGCTGTGTTTCAGACCCTGGATGAAGAGACCGCGGCCGAAGCGCTTGAGGAGGTCACTCCCAGGGTTCAGAAATCAATCGTCGAGTCCCTGGATTCCGGCAGGGCGGCGGACATTGTCGAAGAGATGGACCCCGATGCAGCCGCCGATTTGCTGGCCGATCTGCCCCAGGACCGGACTGAACAGATCCTGGTCCAGATGGAACCGCAGGCGCAGCAGGACGTCAGCGAACTGCTGGAGCATCGCGAAGGGACGGCTGCCGGCCGCATGACGACCGAGTTCCTGGCGCTGCCGGTGTCGGCGACCGTGCAGAATGCAATCGATTCGCTGCGCGAATTTGAAGGCGGAGTGGAAGCCGTAAGTACCATTTATCTGGTGGATTCTCATGGAACCCTTACCGGCGCGGTACCTCTCGCGCGGCTGGTGCTGGCGCAATCCTCGACGCCCATGCTGTCGCTCACACAGGAGCCCCTGGTCTTTGTCCAACAGGGCACTGAGGAAAACAAGGTCGCAGAACTATTCGATAAGTACAATCTGCAGACTCTTCCGGTGGTAGATGAGCATAACAAGCTGACTGGTGTGATTACTTCGGATGATGTGATCAGCATGTTGCGGGCGAAACTTTAGCGGAAAGGTTAGCCGGTCTTGAGTGTTTGGTGAGTGCCCTGGACCCGGGCTATAAGACCAATCCAAGCTGCACCCGCTCCGGCATCTTTAAATTCCATCGGCGGCGCACTTTTCGTTTGGCCGATTTGCCGCGTGCATTTATCCTGTGGCGTCCTTTGTCGTAGCAATCCGCTTCACCCATATGTTTGCGAAAACTGCACATGAAGTTCTTCAAACACTCGAAAACCCGACTCCTGTTGTTCCTCGCCGTGGTCGGGCCGGGTTTTATTACCGCGAACGTCGATAACGATGCCGGCGGCATCTTGGTCTATTCGTCCGCCGGAGCGCAATTCGGACATCTTCTACTGTGGACCATGATTCCGATCACGCTGGCGCTGATCGTTGTCCAGGAAATGTCCGCCCGTATGGGTGCGGTTACGGGCAAGGGTCTCAGCGATCTCATCCGCGAAGAATTCGGCCTGCGCATCACGTTTCTGATGATGATCGGTATTCTCATCACGAACTTCGGCAACGTGGTGACCGAATTCATTGGCATCGCGACCAGCCTGGAATTGTTTGGGCTGCCACGCATCTATACGGTGCCGGTGTGCGCGGTCATCGTCTGGCTGATTGTGGTAAAGGGCCAGTACAAGAGTGTGGAAAAGGTTTTTCTGGCGGCTTCTTTTTTCTACGTGACGTATATCCTCGCCGGGGTCTTGGCCCATCCCTTGTGGAAAGACGCAGCCATTGCCACCTTCAAACCGCCTGCGATCAAGGCTTTTCGCGACCAGGCGTACCTGTTTATGGTGATTGGAGTGGTGGGAACGACAATCGCTCCCTGGATGCAGTTCTACCTGCAATCGTCGATTGTAGAGAAGGGCGTGACCCGGCGTGGGTATAAGGCTTCGCGGCTGGATGTGGTCACCGGATGCATCTTTACCGATATTGTGGCGTGGTTCATCATCGTCGCCTGCGCCGCTACTCTTTACGTGCATGGGTTTCGCGACATCAAGTACGCTGCGGATGCCGCTCAGGCACTGAAACCGCTAGCCGGGGATTATGCCTACATTCTTTTTGCGGTGGGACTATTCAACGCGTCTTTGTTCGCAGCGTCGATTTTGCCGCTTTCCACCGCATACACCGTCTGCGAAGGCCTGGGTTTCGAATCGGGGGTAGGAAAGAAGTTCGGCGAAGCGCCTTTCTTCTATTGGCTCTATACGCTGCTGATCATTGCGGGCGGGGCGTTGGTTTTGCTCATTCCAGCACCACGGCTGGTTGAAATCGTTTTGTGGTCCCAGGTGATTAACGGCATCGTTCTCCCATTTGTTCTCATCTTCATGCTGATATTGATCAACAAGAAGGAACTGATGGGCGAATACACTAACACGCGCTTGTTTAATGCGGTGGCGTGGTCGACCACGGTAATCGTGGTTGCGCTATCGCTGGCTTTGATGGTCGCGTCTTTAGGAGGCAAGACGGGTTGAGAGCGCCGAGTTTTAGGATTTGACCTGCAAGAAAAGCCGAATCATCTGTACCTGACGGGCTATCGGGTATTAAGACCCCAGCAGTTTTCCGGCGGCCAGTTCGTTTACCAGCGTCAGGTCGGCTTCGAGAAAGTCGTACTTGGGTAGATCTTGCGGCGCGGCCCACTGGATGTCGCGAAAGATGCGGTTCTCGATTTCTCTTTGAAACTCGCGCACGATGAAGAAGCGGAGTTCGACCATGCCGCCATTTGGGTACTCGTGCTGAATGCGTCTGACCTCGTCTCCGATGGTGGCCAGGATTCCAAGTTCTTCTTCCAGTTCTCGGCGCAGGGCGGCACGCGGCTGCTCTCCCTCTTCAATCTTTCCTCCGGGGAACTCCCACTTGAGCGGCATGGTCTGGTGACGGGTGCGCTGGCATACCAGCAGCTTGCCGTCTCTTATGATGAGGCCTGCGACGACGCGCTTCACGGCGCCGGCAGGGTCGTGCGCAGGTTACCCTTCTCGACTCTCTTTGCCATAGGCTTCATTCGCGAACTCTTATTTACCACTGGATTCCAGTTTCTTTCCTACGAGGCCGGCGCAATACTGGACCAGATCCTGATGTTCGGGAGTAAATGCCGCGGCGAAGTGGCTGTCAACGTCCAACTCGCCCACCACGGTTCCGCGAACAAAAACCGGCACGACGATCTCGGACTTGGTCTCCAGGGAACATGCCAGATATCGAGGATCTTTGCTGACATCATCCACAACGACCGTTTGGCCGGTGGACGCGGCTGCGCCGCAGATGCCCTGATTGAGCGGAATGCGGGTATGCGGCGTCATGGCGCCCTTGAACTCGCCCAGCACCAGCATTGGCGGCCGAGCGCCCGGTTCGAGCATGTAGAACCCCACCCAGTTATATTTCAACATGCGCTCGTGCAGCAGTTTCACCATCGCCCGCATGAGTTCCTGGGCGCTGGGGACTGCCTGCGCAATCGCGGTAATCTCGTTGCGGATTTCTTCGATTCTGCCAGCTGCGGGCATGGATGAAATCTTAACTCACGGCGTTGAATTCTCAACGACGGAAGCAAGAACCGCAGTAATCTGCCGGATTCCGTTCGTGCGAGGAAACATTTCCGGATGAATCGCGAAGGCCAATGCCGCCAAACCCTGCAGCAGCGTGGGAGCAGGTGTATTGAGAAATTCATCGCGAATACAGTAGACGCGCCGTGACAGTGCCGCCGTGCTGCGCTGCCAGCCTCGCTGCAAAATGATTTTTTCCAACGGCACACGGTTCCCGGCCCCGCACCATGCCGCAACAATTACTTCCGGATCGAAACCCTCAACTTCCTCGACCGTAGCTTGGCGCCCGGCAGAGCCCACAAATTCTCCGCCAGCGGCGTGCACGAGTTCCGCGACCCACGTTTGCGAAGCGATGAGCGGTTTGCCCCATTCCTCGCACCATACCCGGGGCCGCGCAGTTGCAATGGTTTGGCTGCGGACTTCGCCGATGCTCCGTTGCATGGCCGCGATCACCTCTTCACCCTTAGGTGCCGCGCCCACCGCGCCTGCAATGGTTGCTATGTCAGTGTAGATATCGGCCAGAGTCTTCGGAGCCAAGCCCAAAAAACGCGCACCGGCTTTGAGGATTTCACTGACGGCTTTCTCCTGATAAGGAACGGCCGCGATCACGAGATCGGGCTTCGCGGCGACGATCTGGGCGGTATCGGCAGTCCACGAGTCGGCGAGGATAATGCGTGATCCGTCGGCGACCGCGGGGACAACGTCTGCGCAATATCGCGTGCAGGCGACAATCCGTCCAAGCTCCCCGATCGAGTCGAGAATGACGGTGGCACTGGGTTGCAGGCATGCGATGCGGCGGGCAGTATGGAAGCCAGACATGATTTAAGTTTGGAGCGGGTTCAGCGGGAGCTGCTTGAGCGCCGCATGCAGCGCATCGAGAGCGAGTTGCGCCGCATGCGTCGAGGCCTGCGGCAATCCGCCAACCGCCGCTATCAAAGTGTCGCGCTTGAGGGCTCTCGTTTCGCCTAAAGTGTGGCCAGTGACCAACTCGGTCAGAGCCGAGGCGCAGGCCATCGAGGGCACACATCCCTTGGCCTTGAAGCGGATTTCCGCAATGCGACCGGACTTTATTTTCAACGTCAGACGAAGCACATCTCCGCAGGCGGGATTCTCGATCTCTGCCATGGCGTCGGCATCCGGCACGTCGCCGGGGTTACGCGGATTCTGAAAGTGATCGAGCAATTGCGCGGAATACATACTGTAAGAATTGTAAATGGGCGACGCGCAGGATAGGCCTGAGGATTGCGTCATCCGGCTACTCACGGGTGCCGTCGGGGAAATAGATGGTCCAGCCCTGCTGGCGAGCTGCGACTTCCAAGTCAGGATTGGGATTGATGGCGAACGCATGTTTGGCCATGGCAAGCATATCCGCGTCCCAGCGGGAATTGCCAAAGGCTGCGTCGATCTCTTTTCTTACCACTTCGCGCAAAACTTTAGGTTTGCCCGCCCCCGAGGGAATGCAGGTGAGACGGTCCGTGATCGCTCCATTCTCAAGTTCGACTTTCGTCGCCAGGATGTGGTCTTCGGCAATGCCGAATTGTTTCATCCCGGCGCGAATGACCCATTCGTTCGAAGAGGAAACGGCCCAGATGTCGCAGTCGTTCTCCTGCAAGCGTCCGACCAGTTCTTGCATCTCGGGAAAGATGTGGCCAGGGAAGGCGTGCTCCATGAAATCGGAAGCCGCTTTCATCATCACGGCCTCAGTCATTCCCTTGTGCATCGTGACCATCTCGCCGCACATCTCATCTTCGCTCACGTTGCCGGCCTTGTACTCGAGGTAACGGGCGCGCATGGCGTTGCCGACTTGCGCGGGCACGATACCTTGATTGATCTCCCAGTCGAAGAATCGTTCTCCCGCGTCGCCCGACCAAAGAGTGCCGTCGCAGTCGAACGCTGCGATCCGCGGTTGCAGCCGCAGAACGGCGTCCAGAAACTGCTGCCGCGTGAGAGGTTGCGCTTGCGCCCCAAAAGTCTTCATACACTTCGACGATAACGTGGGAAAGCCGGAACGCGCAATTGTGCTCGCAGGAGCGGGGAGCTAGGAGCACTTGGCAATCAGGGCAGCGTAATCTTCGGGAGTGTTGATGTTCAGGGCCACAAACGGGTCGGTTACGGTGACGTACTGGATGTGGTTCTGATGGCGGTGCTCAAGGTCGCGGGCGCTCGCGGTCGGCGGAGCCTGGAGAAACACTTCGATTAATTCGCGGCCTAGAAGATAGGGATGCCCGTGCTTGCCAGAAAACTCGGGCACCACCGACCAGATGTTTTGCGAAGCGGACTCGTAGGCATCCCGGAGCAGCAGTACGGTAGCGGTACTGACCGGCGGGCGATCCACGAGCGTGATTACGGCAGCGTCGCGGCCGCGGTTGAGGACTTCATGCAATCCGACTTGCAGGGAACTGAATTGGCCCCGGCTGGGATCAGGATTAATCACGAGCGATGCTCCGTTGGCGTAGGCGATCGGCGCGAGGACTGCCTCGTTCTTGCCCGCTACGATCAAAATGAAGTCAGTGGAAAGCGTCAGCGAGCGAATCGCTGCGGAAAGGAAAGTTTCTTTCGATGGCGACTGTCCGGCGGCTTGAGGTGGCCACGCAAGCAGGGCCTTATCGGTCCCCATGCGCGACGATTCGCCGGCGGCAAGAATCACTCCGGCAAAGCTGGGTGCGCGGGACATGCTGGGAAAGTAGCAGAAAGCGGGGAGAAAGTCAGCGAGTGGCGAAACTCAAAGGGTGTCGCCTTCTTCCAAAGCTTGGACCGGAGAATCTGCGTTAGATTCCTCGCGCGCGCCTTTGAACCAACTGAGATGCGGCAACGCGGCGTTGGAACTTCGCCGGATTGCGATCAATTCAGCGGTGATGGCGACTGCAATCTCCTCCGGCGTGACCGCGCCGATATCGAGTCCCACCGGAGCGTGAACCCGGTCGAACAAGTGTGCGGGCAGGCCCTCATTCTGGAGAGTCTTGAAGATTTCGATGACCTTGCGCTTCGAGCCAATCATTCCCACATAGCGCGCGCGTGTTTGCACGGCCCAGCGCAGAATGCGCATGTCATCGCGATGCCCGCGCGTGACAATAACGATATAGGACGACTCGTTGGGGTCAAGCTTTCGCATAGCCTCGTCAAAATCGAGCGCGTGAACTTCGCGGGCGGCGGGGAACCGCTCTTGGGTGGCGTATGAGGATCGATCATCGGCAACGATCACTTCAAAACCGGCGTTGGTGGCTGTCTGACAAAGACTTAATGCCACATGACCTGCACCGAAAATATAAAGTAAAGCTGGAGGGAGGATCGGTTCGACAAAAACCTCTAACGTGCCGCCGCAAACCAGACCCGTGTCGTACTTGGGATCTTGGTTCAAGTCGAACTTTAAGGTTCGCGGCTTCTCCGACTCCATGACTTCGCGCGCGGCCTGCCAGACATCCGCTTCAACGCATCCGCCGCCGATCGTGCCCACGATCGAGCCGTCATCGCGGACCAGCATTTTGGCCGTGCGGAAGGAAGGAATCGACCCACGCACGTTGACGATGGTGGCCACGGCTCCGCGGCGGCCCTGGCGGCGAAGTTCGACGATTTGTTCGTAAATGTCCATTGCGGCGCTGGCAATTCTGATTATCAGTCGGTTAACAGGGATGAGTCAAACGAAGAGCGGGAACAAAGTCGTGACGACGCTCGTTCTGCGTGAGGTTTGTGTTAGCGTCGCTTTGACAGGGAGAAAGTGAACATGAAAGCCGTGCGCATCCATCAATTCGGTGGTCCCGAAGTCTTGACCTACGAAGACGTTCCTGATCCGCAGACGCGCAAGGATCAGGTGCTGGTGCGAGTCAAGGCCTGCTCGCTCAATCATCTAGACGTGTGGGTTCGCAAGGGACTGCCCGGCGTGAAGCTGCCGCATATTCTCGGCAGCGACATTGCGGGTGAGATTGCGAAGGTCGGTGAGTACGTCAACGGCTTCTCAGTAGGCCAGCGGGTGCTGGTCGCCCCCATGCACTTTTGCGGACATTGCGTGAAATGCCTTGCGGGATTGCAAAACCAGTGCCGCGAATTCACCGTCCTGGGGAATGCCGTCGACGGTGGGAATTGCGAATTGATCGCAGTGCCCGCGGCCAATGTGATTCCCATTCCCGATGGGCTCGATTTTAATCAGGCTGCCAGTGTGCCGCTGGTATTCGTTACGGCGTGGCACATGCTCGTGGGACTGGCGGCTGTGCGTCCCGGGCAAACGGTGCTGGTGCTGGGCGCAAGCTCAGGTGTTGGCATCGCGGCTATCCAGATTGCGAGGCTATTTCGTTGCCGCGTGATCGCCACCGCGGGAGACGAGGTGAAACTCGAGAAGGGACGCGCGCTGGGGGCGGACTTCGGGATCAATCACTACAAGCAGAAGATTTCGGAAGAAGTCCGGAAGATTACGAACAAAGAAGGCGTAGACATTGTGGTGGAGCATGTCGGCGCGGCGACCTGGGACGAAAGCCTGCGATCCCTGAAGAGTGGCGGCAAACTGGTGACCTGCGGAGCGACTACTGGACCCAGCGTAGCACTCGATCTGCGCCATCTCTTCGCACGCCAGTTAACCCTGCTCGGCTCCTACATGGGGACAATGGGCGAGTTGCACGAAGTTCTAGGTCACGTATTCGCGGGCCGGCTCAAGCCGGTTGTGGATCGCGTGTTTCCACTCAGCGAAATCCGCGCGGCGCACGAATACTTGGAGAAGAGCCAAATGTTCGGCAAAGTGATCGTGCGCCCTTGAAGGAGTCTGAACTCGATTTTTCGTGAACCGCCCCGAACTCAGCGCTTCTCTTTTGGCGGCTTCGTATGTGATCCGGGCTTCGGAGGCTTCGGTCCTGGTTTCGGCTTTGGCGCCGGTCCCGGCTTGCCGCCGCCACTGGCTGTGATCTTTCCCGCCACCAAATCCAGGGTGACGAAGTCCATTTGCGTTCCTCCGCCGCCGCGCGGCGCGGTCGTGAAAGACACAGTGAGCGTCTTGGTGTCGGCGGTAAGCGTGAGGTAGCCGAACTGAATGATGGGATCCACCTCCAACGTATGATCTCCGATCTTCGTGCCTGCCGGCGGTGCGGCCTGCTGCGGCGGAGTGGCCGCGAAGCCTCCCGATCCCGATACGATGTAAGGCACTTGCCGTCCGTTGATCAGCCGCGTGAAGCGCTGGTAGAGGTGGGCGTGTCCGGAGAGCAGTGCGTCAGGCCATTGGCCCGCAGCCTTGCAGCAGGAATCAATGTCCACCATTAAGCCTGTACTGCCGCCGGTCTTGGCGTCGACCGAGAGTGGCGGGTGGTGAACCGCAACCAGGATGGCCCGTTCGCCGGCTTGGCGTGCCGGCCTCAGCCGTTCCAATTCTGAAGTTAGGAAATCCAGTTGATCGTTTACCAGCGGGAAGTGTCCACCTTGCGAGGAGATAATGCCTCCACCCGTATCCATGACATTGCTGTACAGGCCGATGATGGAAACAAATGGCGCGTCGAGCGTAAAGTAAACGCCGGGCTCGGTCATGCAACTGCGAACGCTGGTCGGCGCATCCGGCGACGGATCAGGAGAAGCCGCGCAGAAATTCGTCAGGAACGCGGCCAGCGTCGGAACCTGCGGCGCGCTGGAAGACTGGCCGAACACCATGCCGTCGTGATTCCCGGGAATGGCGAAAATAGGACGATCGTATTCGCGGTACGGTTCGTAGAACTGATCGTAGTAATACTGGCCTTCGCCGAAGTTGTAGATGACATCGCCCAGGTGAAAAAAGAAAGCGGGACCGTTGACGCCCCCCGATTCTATATCCGTAGTCATCGCATCGGCGACGGCGGCTTGCTCGGCCAGCGAGGTAGCCCCGGACTGATGCGGACCGGACTTCGCCGCCCCGGTGTCGCCCACGGAGTGAAATGTAATTTTCCCCGCAGCATCGATGGCATTGGCCAGGTCTTGGGGGATATAGTCGGCGAGGTTGATATAAGGCAGAGCGCCCGTCCGCCGGGGCGGGATAGGCTGTACCTGATTCTTGTGAAGCAGATAGTACGGAGAGTTGTAGTACGCCTCACTGGTGTTATCCACCTGAAACGCATCTTCGTCCGGACTGGGCTTGGGGTCGGCATACAGTTGACCGTGCGGGCCAACCAAATTCATTTTGCTAGGCATAGCGGTCCTCCTGGCAGAGTTAGTATCTCTTCACGAAACCTCATTCCGCGAAGTGCGGAAGCTAGTTGGATGGACGCTGTTTCGCGTTATCGGAATCCTGACGGGGCCCACTTCAGGAGGAAAGTTACCGACAGCTTAACCAAAGAAATTCGATTGTCAAGAGGGAGATGGCGTCCTGATCGTCCACGCCAAAGCCATTCGCGTCTCACATGTGCGTCCGTCTCCTTCGTTGGTTTAAAATAGATTCATGTCCCCTGAATTGAACTTCGGACCGTACGTTGAGGTTGAGAACGGCCGGAAGACCGTAAAGGACCTCACCTACGGAAATCCGACTCCCGAGGGAGTGGTGCTTACAACGCTTGACTCTGCCGTCAACTGGATGCGCAAGAGTTCGATCTGGCCGATGACGTTTGGTTTGGCGTGCTGCGCCATTGAGATGATGTCCATGGGCGCGGCGCGATTTGATATTGCCCGCTTCGGGGCTGAAGTATTCCGGCCATCGCCGCGGCAAAGCGACCTGATCATCATTGCCGGCCGTGTGTCGAACAAGATGGCGCCCGTCATCCGGCAGTTATGGGAGCAGATGCCTGAGCCGAAGTGGGTGATTTCCATGGGCGCCTGCGCCACTTCCGGCGGCGTATTCCAGAACTACGCGCTGGTGCAGAGTGTGAATCAGGTGATTCCGGTAGACATTTACGTACCGGGCTGCCCGCCGCGTCCTGAGCAGCTCATTTATGCGATCACGCTGCTGCAGGAGAAAATCCAGAAAGAGCGCGGCACCATCAAGAAGGCGCTGAATCTGGTGTAAGACGCGGCTATCGGTTTTCCTTGCCAGCCGCGCTATAATGTGGCGAAGTGGCCCTGGGGTGCTTTATGGAACGCCTTCGCTTCGCGTCCTTCCTGTTTCTCCCGATCGTTCTTCCTGCAATTTTAGTAAGCGGACAGAGCAATCCTTCGGCCCCGCCGGACCAGGCATCTGCGCCAGCCACGGCGAATCAATCCCAGCATTCTCAAGCACCCGCGCCTCCAATTCCTGCTGACGCTCCACGGATGTCGAGGCAGACGCGCCTCGAAATCATCCGTGACTTCGAGATGCAGATTCTCTATGCGCGCACCACCTTTCCCATGGGCGCCAAGGGGCTGAAGCTGAAAAATGGAACGACCTTGCCCAACGGCCCGGAACTGCAGCAAGCCATCGCTCTTTGGGGGCCGGCGATAAAGCCCGGCGATCCGGCGCACATTTCGTTCGTTCAGATCAAAGACGATCACATTCATTTCGATCTCAATGGCGGTCCGGTTCATCGCAAGAAGTGGTACGAGCACGTTCAGATTTCGGGGGCGAACGGAGCGCCCGTGCAGACTGGCTCCAATGAATCGCAGCCCAATCCGCACGGAACTTATCTCGACGTGTACTTCGAAAAATATGTGCCGGAAATGACCGCGCGGCAGTTGCGCGACCTGCTTTATCCCGTGCTGGATTTCAATGCCAGAAACAAAGAGGAAGCATATCTGGACACGGTGCCTCCCAAGGTGAAAGCGGCCATTCAGGCGCATCATGTGCTGGTTGGAATGAATACGGAAATGGTGTTGCACGCCAAAGGCAAGGCGCCGAAAAAAGTGCGGGAGCGAGACGGCGACACCGACTTCGAAGAATGGATCTACGGCGAACCGCCACAGGATGTGGACTTCGTCCGCATCGTGAGCGATGAAGTCGTGCGCGTGGAGACCATGAAAGTCGGTGGCCAGAAGATTGTGCGCACCGAAAAAGAAGTAATTCTGGAAAAGCCTGACAAAGATACCGAGGCCAAGCAGCAGGAAGACCGGCCGGCGAACGCCCCCAGCCTGCGCCGTCCCGGAGAGGATTCTGAAAACGCCCCCAAACCTGCCGACGGAGCGAACCCGCTCCCGCCAGCAGCCCCACCAGATTTTCCGCAACCCTCAGGGAACCCCGGGCCGGGCGCACTGGCTGGCAGCCCACGGTGACCGGCAATACTTGAGGTACGACTCCGCTCGCGATACTCGCCAGGTGCTGGAATTAAGCCATCCCCATCCTCAACGCACTGGCCGGTTCCTGAATTTCCAGTACTTCCCCGGATGATCAAATCGCATCTTAAGACAGGACCAAAGATAAGACCAATTAACTGTTCTGATAAACGGAGCGTGCCGCATGAGCACGGAGTCGTCGCAACAGATGATGGATCTCTTGAAAGAGTTGGCAATGATCAAAGACTTGGACGAAAAGCACGAAACAGGCTCGGGATCGGATGTTGACACTGCCGAGCTCGAATCCAGGAAAAAGCGACGCCATGAAATATGTGAGCAGATCAAAGCCCTCGGCGGGCCGTTAAGCTGATCACTGCTCGGAGGCTCGCGGAAGTATGATTTATTTCACAGCTACAGTCGGTGAAATATCCGCGAACGAGAAGGCCAGCGAAACGTTCGGATACTCCCGCCCGTCCACTTCCACGTAAGGATAGACAAAATAATTCAGCGGCCTGCCGTCCTGCGCCGGATTGAGCCGCAGGTCGCGGCCCATGCTGAACTGCACCCGGTTCACGTCGTGCGACCCGAAGAAGTAATCGCGCTTCTCCGGATGCTTCCAGGCTTCGGAGATGTCGACGGGAATCCAGCCTTTGCCCTCGATGTAGAAGTCAGACCAGCAGTGATAACCGGCAATCTCGCTGGACTGCTTGTCGGGCGGCAGAGGAAAGCCGATCTCGAAGCGGGCGGGAATGCCTTGCGATCGCGCCATGGCGATGAACAGGGAATGGAAGTCGGTGCAGTTGCCTTTCTTGGCATCGCAGGCATAAAGCACGTCCCCGTGTCCCCAGCCGGTGCCGGTCTTGTCATAGCGCATGGTGGTGAAGACGTAGTCGTAAATGGCGCGGGCCTTGTCGAGCGGTTGAGTCTTGCCCTCGGTCACTTTGACAGCGAGGTCCGCAGGCAGACCGGTGACGGGTACGAGCGCGTCGGGTTGCAGGTCTTCGCCGCGCTCTCGGTCGGTCAGGGAGGCAACCGTATGTGGAGCTGGCTTGAACGCAAGCCGTTCATGTCTTACAACATCGTATTCCACGTCGAAGTGGAGTTCGAGTTGAGTGATTCCTGAAGTTTCTGCAAAGTAGATTTCATTGCCATATTTCGACTCGCGGGTTTTCTTCACCGGCAGATCGCCCTTGGCGGAAACGACTTTCACTTCCTGATTCGCGTCCGAGCGAGCTGCGGGAATCCAGATACGAACCTTCTTTCCCGCGGGCAGGTTCTTTACCGTGAAAGCGTAGTGGAAGGTGAAGTGGCGGGAATCCTGAGCAAGCGACGCGAGGACAGAGGCAAGAAACAGAAACGACAGTACACAGACATTGCGCAGCATAGGCGGCTTCCTTGTATGTCCTCAAGTGAAAACTGAAAACCGGGAACTGAGAACTGAGAATTGTGAACTGTTTGGAAACGACACACGGGCGTCTTAGAGGGAACGCCGTCAAGTAAAGCCGCGCTGTGGGATGCGCATGGAGATAAAGATGCCGGAAACTTTCGGAGGATACCGTATTTTAACGCTATGCCCTTGTGGAAAAGCGACACAGACAAAAAACTGCCGGGGCGAGTCTACGCTAGAATGCGTGCGTGCCCGCAGCCATCCAATGCCACGATCTGCGCAAGACTTACGACGGTAAGGTCGAGGCGGTGCGCGGATTGAATCTCGAGATCCAGACCGGCGAATGCTTCGGCCTGCTTGGGCCGAACGGGGCGGGAAAGACCACGACGATCGAAATCCTGGAGGGCCTGCTCGCTCCGACTTCCGGGGAAGTATCGATTCTGGGGCGCCAGTGGCGCGAGAATGAACGCGAGATGCGCGAGTGGCTGGGCATTTCGCTGCAGGAGACACGGCTGTCGGAAAAGCTGACAGTGCGCGAGACCATGGAACTTTTCGCCAGCTTTTATCGCCAGCCGCGCTCGTCCCAGGAAGTGCTCGAACAACTACAGCTCACGGAAAAAGCCGACTCCTGGGTGGGCAAGCTTTCCGGCGGCCAGCGCCAGCGATTGGCAGTGGCGACGGCGCTGGTCTGCAATCCCAAGATTCTGTTTCTGGACGAGCCGACCACCGGGCTCGATCCTCAGAGTCGCCGGCAATTGTGGGAAATCATTCGCGGATTTCAGCGTAACGGCGGTACGGTGCTGCTCACGACGCACTACATGGATGAAGCTGAGCGTCTGTGCGACCGCCTAGCAATTGTGGACCACGGTCAAATCATTGCGGAGGGCTCACCCACCGATCTGATCGAACGCCTCGGCGGACATCATGTGGTGGAATTTTCCGTGAGCGGGAATTCGGACGGTGCGTCGTTACAGGCCTGGAACGGATTGCCGAGCGTCGAATCCTCGCGCGAGGATGATGGCATGGTCGCATTGAACGTGAAGCATCCGCACTTGACTATCCCTGCGTTGCTCGAAGCCCTCGACAAGCAGGGGAATCGTTTGCAGCATCTGACCACGCGGCAGGCCAGTTTGGAAGATGTGTTTGTCCGGCTGACGGGACGGCATCTGAGGGAAGAGTAAATCGCCCAATTTATGAGCGTCGCACAGGAAATTCCGACCACAAGGGCAACGGCGCCCCAGAGCCATCAGCCACGGCGGAACGGGCGCTGGTCCGGGTATAGCCACCTGTTGATGGCGCGCATGCTCGAACTTAAGCGCGAGCCAGAAGTTGTCTTCTGGGTTTTCGTTTTCCCGCTGCTGCTTGCGCTGGGCCTGGGCATCGCTTTCCGCAACAAGCCGGCAGACTCGGTCCGAGTGGCGATCGTCGCAGGAGCCGGCTCCGAGGATGCGCAAGCGCTGCTCGCGCGTTCGCCGCAACATGAACTTTTCAAGATTCAGACCTTGAATGCAGACGAAGCACGAAAAGGATTTCGCCTGGGCAAATTCGATCTGGTCATCGAACCGGACGCCAATGGAGAATTGCACTACCGCTACGATCCCGCACGCCCTGAGAGTGTGTTGGCGAAGGCCGAGGTGAATGACGCGCTGCAATCCGCCGCCGGCCGCAAAGACGTAGTGGCGACGAAAGACCTGACTTCGTCCGAGCCGGGCTCCCGCTACATCGATTTTCTGATCCCCGGACTCCTGGGGATGAACCTGATGAATTCGGGCATGTGGGGGATTGGGTTTGCTCTGGTGGACATGCGCCAGCGCAAGCTGCTCAAGCGTTTCGTGGGCACGCCCATGCGCCGCGGAGATTTCCTGCTGGCGATCATGACCAGCCGCCTGCTGCTGATGGTTATCGAGATTGGCCTGCTGCTGGTGTTTGGTGTCCTGTTTTTTCACATGCGCGTTCTCGGGTCCGTGTTCTCGATTGCCTTGCTGGGAGGGCTGGGATCGCTGACGTTCGGCGGCGTCGGTCTTTTGACCGCGAGCCGCGCGCAGAAAATTGAAAGCATCAGCGGCCTGATCAACCTGGTGATGATGCCCATGTGGATTTTCTCCGGCGTCTTCTTTTCCTACGAACGATTTCCAGCCGTGATCCATCCGCTGATCAAAGCGCTGCCTTTGACCGCGCTCAATGATGCACTGCGGGCGAGCATCCTGGAGGGCACGCCCTTGCTGCAGCAGTGGCCCCGCTTAGTAGTGTTGGGACTGTGGGGTGGAATCTCGTTTGTGCTGGCGCTAAAGTGGTTCCGTTGGACTTAGACGAGGATTCTGAATCTGATTAAAGCCCCGCTTAGGCCTCGTCCGAAAGTGTTGGGAAAGCTACGGACAAGGCCGTTTGCGGTGCTTGCGAAATAACTGCGGGTACTACTTGACTAGCTTGGCCGCTTGTTTCCGCACTTTGGCCCAGCGTAGTCTTTGCGCTTCGGCAATCCGCCGCCGGGCGTCTTTGCTCAAGGTACGTCCCGTCCTCTTGAGCTTCTTCCCGCCAGCATGGCCTAACGCGTCCAGCGCTTTCCCTACTCTTCCCATCTCCTTTTCGAGACGGGAGTACTCGTTCCGCAGGGAAGCAACTACTTTATTCAGACTGGTCATTTATTACCCCCTCGCAGGTCAAGGCTAACATGAAGAAGTAAAAAGGAGGAAAAGATTAGAAGCAGGCAGAGTCATTGCTGCCCAACGGTAAGCCACAACATCCCCTGAACCTTGCTCCAGTCGTCGGTTTCACGGTTAAAAGCCACTTCACGGCGCGAATCTGAGTATCGCGTATCCAGTAGCTGGAACTTATAAATCGAGTCCACTTCCACATCCGCTGTTGGGATCGTAGTACTTCCCATAGGTAACTCCGTAGCAGACATACAGGTGAGACTTCCATTCCATCAATAGTGCATGCTGATCGCGCAAAGTGCCAATCAACATACCGGCGCTGATCGCTGGCGGCTCTATGTAGGTCGCAGTCACCGCAATCGGACGCCCATCGCTCAGAAGATGTCGGCCTTGCAGTTTGCCGGCAATGTCTTTCAAAGACGCGGGATCCGCCCTTTCCGCGCTGTCTCCCAGCGCTGATTCCTTTCCGCAGCATACGTTTCTGTCATGGATTATGGTATCGAGAGACGTCAAAAGGACGTCGGACGGCTCACGGGAACGAGCCATCAGCACCCGCAGACCGGTGACATGGACTTCTTGAGTAATGGGATAGTCCTGCGCCTGCCCGAGGCTAGCCGATAGCACCAGCGAAGTCACGATGCACATCAGCAGGCTTCGAAATGAAGACTGGATCAAGCAAATTCGCGTCAAGCGATGCCCCCGGCTTACTCTCACCCTAACTGGATTGTAGTCCTATCCAAGACTGGCTAAGAACCGCGGCGCCTGCCGCGCTTTAGTGGCTTGCTCGAAGGAATAAGCCAGCTTGATTAACGTGGGCTCGCTCCAGGCGCGTCCAAAAAATGAGATTCCGACCGGCAAGCCCGAAATAAACCCAGCGGTTACATTGATGTTAGGATACCCGGCGACCGCCGCCGCATTGGAACTGCCTCCAGCTGAGTGGTCCCCATTGATCAGATCTGTGAGCCAGGCCGGGCCACCCGTCGGAGCCACGATGGCGTCAAGCTTGTTCTTATCCATGACTGCATCAATACCGTCAACCCGCGCCAGTTGGTGATTCTTCGCCAACGCGTCCACATATTCCTTGTTGGTAAGTGGCCCCTTTTCCTGTGCCTTGAGAAATAAGTCCTGCCCGAAGTAGGGCATTTCCTTGTGCCGGTTGCGTTCATTGAATTCAATAATATCTTGTAACGTATGCACCGGCGCGCCCGGGCCGAGTCGCGCCAGATAGGCGTTGAGGTCGGCCTTCAGTTCGTACATGAAGACCAGCAGTTCGCTCTCGTCGAACTTCCCAAACGTTGGGATGTCGGCAGGATCAACCAGCGTCGCTCCTTGGGTCTTCATCACGGTCAGAGCCTGGTCCATGAGCGCGTCCACGGCATCGTTGAATCCGAAATATTTTCGTGCCACACCGATGCGCGCACCCTTGAGACCGCTGGGATCGCAATACTGAGCGTAATCAGTCTGCGATTTGCCGGCACTTGCCGCCGTCGCCTCGTCGTCAGGATCGACGCCGGTAAGCGCGCCCAGAAGAATGGCCGCGTCGCGCAGCGTGCGGCACATCGGGCCTGCGCCATCCTGGCTGTGCGAAATTGGAATGATGCCGCTACGGCTGACCAGGCCAACCGTGGGCTTGATTCCGGCAAGCCCGTTCGACGACGACGGACAAACGATGGAGCCATCGGTTTCAGTCCCAATGCCCGCGGCCGCAAGATTCGCTGAAATACCCGCGCCTGTGCCGGAACTAGACCCGCAGGGATTGCGGTCGAGCGCATAAGGATTTTTCGTCAGCCCGCCGCGTCCACTCCATCCACTGACCGAGTGACTGGAACGAATGTTTGCCCACTCACTGAGATTCGTTTTGCCCAGAATCACTGCACCTGCCGCGCGCAGCTTCTGCGCCACGAAAGAATCCTTGGGAGGCTTCGAACCCACCAGCGCTAGCGATCCGGCTGTGGTCATCATGCGATCCGCGGTTGCAATGTTGTCCTTGATCAGTACTGGAATCCCGTGCAGCGGACCCCGCGGACTTTTGGCTTTACGCTCCTGGTCAAGGGCGTCGGCGATGGACAACGCATCCGGATTGAGCTCGATGATTGCGTTCACCGCAGGGCCGCGCTTGTCGATCTCATCAATGCGAGCCCTATATTTTTCGACCAGCGAACGTGCGGTGAATCTGCCGGACTTCATACCATCTTGCAGTTCCGAAATCGTGATTTCATCGAGTTCGAACGGCTTGACGTCGGCAGGCGGCGCGGCGGGCGACGAAACAATCTCTCGGGCGGAGCTTAACGCGGGATAGAAAGTCGCGGCCGCGCTGCTAGTCAGAGCGGTTTGCAGAAACAGGCGGCGGCTGGGACGTGGGCTCAAAGGGTTATTTGTAGGCATTTTGCGGCGTTCCCCGAAGTGGTGCGATTGCGTGGAAAGAACCGGTCTTATTTAAACACGAAAACGTGCGACGCTTGTCGCGGCGTGCGGGTGGGTGCAGTCGCGCGTCGCCTAAAGCGACTGCGATCCAGTTGTGAGTGGCGCGCAGCGGTGGTAGTCTAGCAACGTTCGCCGGTCTGCTTCACCAGTCCTGAGCGGGAGTAGTTCAGCGGTAGAACGCCAGCTTCCCAAGCTGGATGTCACGGGTTCGATCCCCGTCTCCCGCTCCATTTTTCGATACCGGCCAGGTCATTGTCCGCGCTTCTCGTTCTCCGTACGATCGCATCATGCCCAATCGTGTAGTGCTGGAAATTTGCGTGGAATCGGTGGATCACGCAATCGCGGCGGAGCGCGGCGGCGCTCATCGCATCGAGCTTTGCACTGACTTGTCCTCGGGCGGAATCACTCCGAGTGCTGCTGCTGATGCAGACGGCTCGACGGCGGGTGCGGATTCCCATCCATGTCCTGATACGCCCGCGCGCCGGCGATTTTTGTTACTCCGACAGCGAGCTTGAGATCATGCGCAACGACATCCGCGCGGCCAAGCAGATCGGCATGGATGCTGTGGTGTTGGGAATTCTGCAAAAAAATGGACGTGTCGACGTCGAGCGTACGAAAGCTTTGGTGGAATTAGCGCATCCTTTGCCCGTCACTTTTCATCGCGCGTTCGATGCCTCGGATAACTTCGAAGCTTCACTCGAGGAAGTGATACAAACCGGGATCTCCCGCATCCTCACTTCCGCGGGCCAGGCACGCGCGATAGACGGGCTTCAAACTCTGGCGCAGTTGGTCCAAAAGGCAGGGGATCGGATTTTGATCATGCCCTGTGGCGGAATCAATTCGGGCAACGTTGTGCAGATTGTTAAGACGACGTTGGCGCAAGAGGTGCACAGCTCGGTTGGAACATCGAACCCCAATTCCTCGGGAAATGGCGGCGAACTATCCGAGGGGAATCCCGAAGGTGGTTTCGGGCCGCAATCCTTGCTATTCGAGCAGAAGGTTTCGAAGTTGGCGAGTCAACTGGCCGACTTGTCCGAGAGGGTTGTGCGCTAGCGATGAAGCAGACTTCGCTTTCGCAATTATAGGAAGTCTGCGAGACTGGGCGAACGCGGTTCCTGTTTTCAACAAATTGCTCCCTCTGATACTCTGCTACACCTATGCGCCCTTGCTATAGCCTGATTCTCTTGCTCTCCGTCGCAGCTTGTGCATTCGCTCAAAACGCTAGGCCGGTTTCCGACCGGGTTGCCGCGCAAAACGCGCTTTTCGACGAACAGTACGAATCTGATCTCCGCAACTTTCCCGAGCGCGCCACTGCTTTCGGCGACTACCGTTATAACGACAAGCTTAGCGACCGTTCACTCGACGCCATCGCTCAATATCACAAGACCGATCGAGACTTCCTTGCCCGGCTCGAAGCCATTCCGACCACTGGCTTCGACGATCGGGATCAACTCTCGCACGATCTGCTCGTGCGGGTTCTGCAGCAGCGCATTACTGATTACGATCTCAAAGAGTACGAGATGCCGATCAATCAGCAGAACGGCATCCATACGAGTCTCGCCGATTTGCCGCTATCCGTCCCTCTCGACTCGGTCAAGCACTACGAAGACTACATCGCGCGTCTTCACCAGATTCCGCGCGTCCTCAGCCAGACCACCGAAGTGCTGCGCGCCGGCATGAAAGACAAACTCATGCCGGTTCGATTTCTAATCGAGAAACTTCCAGTGCAGTGCGAGGGCATCATCGAAGCCGATCCGTTTCTGCAGCCGACCAAGAAATATCCTGCGAGCATCTCTCCAGAAGATCAGAAGCGCCTGACGCAGCAAATTACCGACGCCATCAATACCGATGTTATGCCTGCGTACAAGACTTTCGCGACCTTTCTACGCACGGAATACGCGCCTGCGGGCCGTACCACACTCTCCATCACATCTTTGCCGGACGGCGAGAAGCGTTATCAAAACGATATCTACGCCCGGACCACCACGCGAATGACGCCGGACGAGATCCATCAACTCGGGCTGCGGGAGATCGACCGCATCCAGGCTGAGATGGTGGCCATCGCAAAAAAGGAAGGCTTCGCTGACCTCGCCTCGTTCCGAGCTTCGCTGAAAACCAATCCTAAATACATTCCAACTTCCGCCGAGCAGATTCTCGACGACTTCCGCCGCTACATCGCGCAGATGGAGCCGAAGCTTCCGCAGCTTTTCACGCTGCTTCCGAAGTCGCCGGTCACGGTCGAAGCCATTCCTGCCTTTCAATCCGCCGCAGCCACGCACTACGTCACTGGCACGCCGGACGGCAAGCGCCCTGGCCGCGTGGTGGTTGCGACCTCCAAGTTCGCGGAGCGCTCGCTGATCGACGACGAGGCTATCGCCTATCACGAAGGCATTCCCGGACATCACATGCAGCTCTCGGTGCAGCAGCAGCTCACCGGATTGCCCAAGTTCCGACTGCATGGTCTGGGCTTCAACGCTTACATCGAAGGCTGGGCGCTCTATGCGGAGCAACTTGGTAAAGAGGTCGGCTTCTATCAGGATCCAGTGTCTGACTACGGCCGGCTTTCTTCCGAACTTTTCCGCGCCGTGCGTCTGGTGGTCGACACCGGAATCCATTCCAAAGGATGGACGCGCGATCAGGTCGTCGATTTCTTCCGCAAGTCCGGCGCCGTGGACGAGCCCACGATCCAGTCTGAGACCGACCGCTACATTGCGTGGCCCGCGCAAGCCTTGAGTTACAAACTCGGCCAGCTCAAAATCCGCGAACTTCGCGACCGCGCCCAGAAGGAATTGGGATCTAAGTTCGATATCCGCACTTTTCACGACGAAATGCTCGACGGCGGAACGCTGCCGCTCGATCTTCTCGAAGCTCGCACGGATAAGTGGATCGCGGAACAAAAAACAAAATAAGCAGTTGGGCCGGTGGCCGAGATCAAAAGGACGGGCCCCAGCAACACCCTCGCTCTGATCACAGTGTGAGGATCCCCCGGTCTGTACCGGCCTGTCTGCCTCCCCCCCATAATTTTTTTTGCTGTATCGCCTTAAAATCTTCATTTCATTGGAGTTGGCGTTGGTAGATATGAGTCGGTCCGCGCAAAATCTTGAGCCATAAGGGCTTATGGCTAAAATATTTCGGAATAAGGACTTAGCTCCGGTTTTCAGACCGCTGGGCGGAGCGTTTTTGGCGAACTGGTTGAGAGAGCTCTCGCGCATGTAGCGAGCTTGCTCGTTCTGAAATCCTCAGTAAAGGTTGTTCGTCACAGGAAGTGAGATTATTTCTGTGGAAGGCTGTGGAAAAAAGAAACGGTGGGAGTGCCTTTGCGCGGGCATACTTCCCGCCCGTCGGACGGACGAATACGTTTGTCCCGACGTGAGCTCGTGGCCTGGCGGAAATGGAACAGATTCACGAGAACATGCACGGCCCTACGTATTATTGGGAGTATATAAAGCGTTTCGGCAAAGAGTCGTCTGAGACGTGGTGGAAGGACTTCGCGATTTCCCTTCTGCTAGCGGTTATCCCTGTTCTCTCGCAGGGGCTCCGGACCGTCGCATTCGCTCCGGCTCCGGTCGGAATGACAGGGCTTTCTTTGCCCTCGAATCGCTACGGCCCTGGTCCACACGTCCCTTATTTTATTTCGCGAACGCGCTCATCCGGCGTACGGTGGGGTTCGACAACCCATTGGTGGTACGAGTGTGGGGTGCCTCCATCTTGCTGGCGCTCGTCGTGGGAGTCACTTACGGAGCCTTCCACGATGGCTCGCCGATTACCGCCGGTTGTTTTGCAGGTGCCGCCCGGCCACACCGACAATTACAACCTCGCAAGTAGTGAGCCGCCTCGACCGAGCTGGAATGAAAAAAGGCTGCCCACCCAGCCTTAAGCTGCCTTACGCCCCCAAGCCAAAGGCGGGCTTGAATCGGCCACCGGCCAGGGATCAACAGCAAAATTCTGGGCGGGTGATTTGGAGCTGCAAGCTGACAGCAGATTCCTCGGCGATACGGCCGCCTTCGGAATGACAAGACTATTTGAGGTTCCGTGGCTTCTTAGGGGTGGAATATCCGACAGGGCGGCTGAAGCCGCTGGTAGTGGCTCATCATCGTGGGCTGGGAATGCGGGCACCGGGGCTGAAGCCCGTCCTGATTTTAAAGGCTCTACGCGGCGCTGAAGCGCCGCTCTTCCACGGTGCTGCACGCGCTTCGCGGTGGCCCACTCAAGCCAAAGGCGGGCTTGAATGGGCCACCGGCCAAGGATCAACCGCAAAATTCTGGGCGGGTGATTCGGAGCTGCAAGCTGACAGCAGATTCCTCGGCGATACGGCCGCCTTCGGAATGACAAGACTATCGAGGTTCCGCGGCTTCTTAGGGGTGGAATATCCGACAGGGCGGCTGAAGCCGCTGGTAGTGGCTCATCATCGCGGGCTGGGAATGCGGGCACCGGGGCTGAAGCCCGTCCTGATTTAAGGGCTTTACGCGGCGCTGAAGCGCCGCTCTTCCACGGTGCTGCGGTCTTCCACGGTGCTCTTCCACGGTGCTGCGCTCTTCCACGGTGCTACCCTCTTCCACGGAGCGCTGCTTTCCGCGCGGGGGCGTATTTCGGGCAAGACCCCGATGTTGCAAACAATTTCAATTACCCTCGTGCCACTTCTATGGCACGTTCTGGCGTTGCGCGCGGTAACCTGCGCAGGTTACTTTTGAAACATCCTTCTCCCCCAGAGGTCACTTGATGGGGGTTCTTGAAAAGCTTCCGACGTGCATGATCGTTGGCGTATTGGTCATGATCTTTGCATGTCTCAAGCGTCACACCCGTTGCGCACGCCTGACCCTCTGGGCCGTGGGGTGGACGCTGGTATTTATTCACTTTCTGGCCCAACTGCTGGAGCCTGCCGGCCACGGGATTCCGTTCCTTCGCGCCGTAGACGGCGGCGCGTTGCAACTTTCCGCTGTCGCATTCCTGGTCTCGGTTTCCGCGGTGGCCGAGGATCGCGCAAGACGGACGCTGACTCTGCTGGCCCTGGGCGTGCCTTCCGTGAGCTACTCTGTGCTGCAAGCATTTGATGTCCAGTTGCGATGGCCCCATGTTGTGTGCCTGATTGCCTGCTTCGGCGGCGCAGCATGTTTTTTCTTCTGGGTGAAGCGGGGATTTTCCGCGTATCTCGCCACTATCACTTTGCTGTCGTCCGTGGCCTTCGCGTGGGCTCTGCGCGCCGCCCTGGATGGTTCGTTTCATGAAGGCACAGTGGTACTGCTCGGTATCGGGTTTGCGCTGCCGGGTGTGTTCATTTGTCGAAATTATTGGGACGCGTCGCCTGGAGTCCTGACGATTTCGATAGGATTTTTCTGCTGGGGAGCCGTGTTCCCGATTCTTTTTCTCACCGATCGCTTTGCTCTGAACATAATTTTTCCGAGCGCAATTTGGGATACACCCAAGCTGTTTGTCGCCTTCGGAATGATTCTCGCAGTGGTCGAAGACAAGTCGCACGCCATCCTCGGGATGCAACACCGGGCGGCGGAGCTCAGTCGGCAGTTGGAACGTTTTTCGGCGATCAGCTCTCGTTTGTTGAGCAGCGCAGCGCCCGAAACGATTTGTCCGGAAATCGCCTCGGCGATCACGGAACTCAGCAGCTTTCATGCAGCCGTGATCCACATTGAGAGTCCGGAGGGAGCGCTCCGGATGGTCGGCTCCAGCGGGTTGTCGCACGAGTCGTTGCCGATCCTGCAAGAACGAACGGAGCATTGGACCGTGGTCGATATCCAGAAGCTTTGCGCTGATGGGCGTCGAATCGGCAAGAGATCGTTCGTCTTGCCGACGAATGGCCCTTCGTTTGGTGTCGCGAGTAGCGAGGCACACTGGCCTCTACCGAACGGTACTGAGATTTTGATACCTCTATGCTCGGCGGCGGGAGCATGTTTTGGAAGCATCACCTTAGCGGCGTCCTACGGCGAAAGCGTGCTCCGCATGCGGGAACTCGACCGCATCGAGTCGCTGGCCGCCGATCTGGCGGTAGCGGTTGCCATGAAATCATTGCACAGTCAGTTAGTGTGTTCGGAGAAGCTGGCCGCGATGGGCCAACTGGTCGCCAGCGTTGCCCACGAACTGAACAATCCTCTCACGGCGATTATGGGGTTTGGAGAACTGATGAGCGATGCGGTCACCTCGACGGGCACTAGCGATCAACTCAGGCGGCTGATGAGCGAAACGCGCCGCATGAAGCGAATTACCGATAATCTGCTTCGCTTTTCGCGCCGGAGTTCGGCGGACACGAATATGGCGCAGCTGTGTCCCATCGTTCAGGAAGTGTTGACGCTTTGCGAATACTACACGCGTACTTCGATGATCTGCGTAGAAACCGATATCGCGAGCAATCTTCCGCTGCTCGCAATCAACGAAGATGAAATCAAACAGGTCCTGCTGAACCTGTTCAACAATTCCTGCGACGCGCTGCGAGGCGCTGCGGGCAGCAAGAAGATCACGATTCGCGCCTACGAAAATGGTGCTCGTGCCGTGATCCAGGTGGAAGACACGGGTCCCGGATTCTCGAATCTGAACCGCGCGCTGGATGCCTTTTATACGACCAAGCCGGCGGGTAAAGGCACAGGACTGGGATTGAGCATCTGTTACGGAATCGCAAAGAGACGCGGCGGAGAACTGAGGATAGAAAACGTGGAACCTCACGGCGGACGCGTAACGCTGGAGGTGCCGATTCTCGAACCACGGTCACCGTCACTGCGGGTTGCCAGCGCACACGCGTCACGCTAACGCGCAAGATCGTGCTCGGCGCCGCGGAACAGGGCGCGCATGGCGCGGATCACCCAGCGCGTCAGGATAATGATGATTACGACGAAGAACGTGGCCACGGTGCCGGCCAGGTAGGGATGGCGCGTGGCCACCCAGGTCAGGGCGATGGCTAAGACATCTTCGCCCAGGCTCAGCGTGATGTTCGAGAACGGTTCGGGCGAGGGCGTCACGGCGGCGCGGGCTGCGGTTTTGCCGGTGTGGGCGATCAGGGCTACTGCGGCACCCAGCAGGGTGGCTAGGAGTTGGTGCTCGGGTGAAAGTTGGCTGGTTGCCTGATAGGCCAGCAGTCCGGCGACGGGGACGCGGATGAAGGTGTGCAGGGCGTTCCAGATCAGGTCGAAGGCGGGGATTTTGTCGGCGAAGAATTCGATGACGAAGAGCGTCGTGCTGACGGCGATCACTGGCCATCCAGCTAGCAATAGCAGTCCCGGCGGCAGCGGGAGATGACCGAAGCGGGCCAGCAGGCCGAGGACTGCGACCGTCGCATAAAGATTCAGGCCGGCGGCGAAGCCGATTGCGACCAACAGAGCGAAGAGTTCGCTGGGCGGGATTTGCAGGACGTTGAGCATTGGGAGTGTGGGAATAATAGCGCTTCGGCGGAGGGCGGGCGAGTGTGATCGCAGTTGAGGAGTGCGGCCAGCACTGATGCTGCCGGGCTTTGCCCGGCTGGACGGCCGAGGGCGGCTGTCCCCACATGAATCAAAATACTAAAAGGCCGCTCTGCTATTCCAGAGCGGCCTTTCAGGCGTCGCACCTCCGCGGTCTTCGGTCTTACTGTCTTACAGCGTGGACTCGATTTCGAAGCCCCAGGCTTCCAGAAGAGGTTCGGGGATATACTTCGAATTCTTGTTGCGGCGGGCCCACTCGCGCAGGCGTGTGGAACGCAAATACTGGTCAGGCGAGAGCTTGTATTCGCGCACGACTTGTTCGAATTCGGTGATGGTCGGGGTGATGGGCCCGATCGGCTCAGGCTTGCCCCAATTGGGATTTCCGCGTCGTTTGGCCATGAAAAATGCCTTTCCACTATAAGGGGATGAAACCGCAAATTTCTCTCTAACTATATGATTCTCCGCGTCGCCTTCAGGATGCAACTGGGAACGCGGGCTTCGCGTGAACAGAATTGGACCTAAGACTGATCCGAACGCAAAGCTAATCGGAGACACAGTATCTTAGAGCTAATTTTGATCGAAAGTCAATGGAAATTTTACCGCCAAAACACGAGGAAATACGCGTAAGCCATGGATACAAAGGTACTTATAACGATCCAGTTTGGCTCTCGCCGGGTTACGTTCCCACAATGGCAATGCGCTAGCGTTGAGTCCGCATTCTTCCCAGGTCGGAGACCGGGACATTACGACCGTAACCCCTCATGCGGGAGAGCCATTGATCGTCCTGGTCGATGAACATAGAGTCAGAGAGGGAGTCCCGTCATGCGGTCCCCAGGCTGCTGCGTGTTGCCCATGGAGAGACATTTGCTCTGCAATCGGGTCACTGAGCTGACGGCAAAAAGACAGGTCCAGCCATGAGTCTGAAAGCGTTGTTGCTGTGTTCGGACGAAAAGATTGTACGGGTATTGCGCCGCGTGCTGGGCGATCTGGATATTGCGGTGGAGTTGTGTGCCAACGCCGACACAGCCTTGCGCAAGCTAACCCGGCAGCGGTTTGAGGCGATCATTGTGGACTGCGCCGACGACGGCGCCAATGATGTGCTGCGCAGCGCTCGCAGCGCTCCCTGCAACAAACAGGCGGTCGCGGTCGCCATTGTGGAACCCATTGTTGGCCTTAAGGCCGTGTTCGATGTGGGAGCGCACTTCGTCCTTTACAAACCGGTATCGAGTGAACGGGCCAAGTCGAGTTTCCGGGCAGCGCGGGCTCTGATGAAGAGCGAGCGGCGGCGCTAGGCGCGGGTCGCGGTGCAGATTCCCGTAGTCATTGCGCAGCGCGGGATCGGGTGGCAACATGAAGGTGAACACCATCGACCTGAGCGAAGGCGGAATGGCGGTCAAGATTGGGCGAGGCAAGCGGCTCATCGGGACAGCTGGCAAATCGCTTTTACGTTGCCGGGAACACAGACTTCTCTGGAACTTCCGGCCGAGTTTGCCTGGGAAGGCACGAGCGACCAGGCGGGACTGCGCTTTCAGCAGATTTCGCCGGAAGCGACGCTGCAGTTGCGGGAGTGGCTCAAACGGAATTCTTCCGAAGCGGAACAGGACGATCCGCCGATTCGCTGTCAGCTCACCGATCTGAGCGTAGGCGGATGCTATCTGGAAATTTCGTCGCCCTTTCCGGTGTCCAGCCGCGTGGCTTTGTCCATGCGCGCCGGCGAAGCGGAAGTGCGAGCGCAAGGAGTGGTTCGAATCATGCATCCGGACAAGGGGATGGGTGTCGAATTCACGCAAGCAACGCCGGAACATCGCGCGGCCGTGGAAAAATTCCTGGGCGTGCTCAACGAAAACCGGACCCTGTTACCGGAGTTGCTGGTGGAACCTGAGGGATTGGAATCGGAACCCAGCCTCGGTCAATCTCCGTCGACGAAGACGGATGATCCGTTGCTTCAGTTGTTCTACGGAGAATTTGCTGACGGCAGAAGAATTTCACGAAGCTATGCGCAAACAGCGCGGGATCCCACCCGGCGCCGCGAGCGCGGCGGCTGCCGCTCACGCATAGTTCTGGCAGTCGCAGGTTTGAACAAAGCTGCGCTTCTAGCAACAACATTTCCCACGCGTCGGTACAACGGAGTTGAAGTCGGTTGGAGAGCCAGCGTGTTTTCCGCGAGCATCCCTAAGCTAAAATGAACGCAAGCCGGGATGGCAAAATTGGCAGACGCAGCGGACTTAAAAGCGGAGGCTATTTCTCTTGTAAGTCGAAGTAAATAAAATAGGATCCTAGTGTAAAGTCAGACGTAGGGGATTCTTAAGTCCTAAGTCATTGAAAAACCTGGCATGTGGACTACGCAAGATCCCGGGGATGCCGATCCCCGACACGGCGCAGCTCCGGGTGCACGACTAGGAAGCGAAAAGTCGGCAATTTCAAGACATTCGCGCGTCGCAGGCATAAGAAGAATCGAAAACGACTAGGTGTGACGTGTGCATTCTTCAGAACGCCGATCGAGAAAGGACGCGGCCTCTGCCTTGTCGCGACAGAGGCCAGAACTCGACTACAGGCTCACCAAGGAGATGTGGGCATTCACAGGAAACCGCATTGCCGTGCGCTTTGCTTACGAGTGGCACGATGACTATCCGTGCGCCAATTCCCCAAAGGATGAGAGCTGCGATTCATGAGAGCGCCCTTCTCGCTAGAGCGACCGTAGGAAATCGATGATCTCCTGCTGCTCCTGGGTGCTCAGCTTATTGAAATGCTCGATGACCCTGTTCGCCTCGCCGCCCTTGCTATTGTGATCTCTGATCGCCTCCACTAGGTTGGTCGTCCGTCCGTCATGAAGGAAGAAGACCCGTTGTCCGACACCCCAGAGAGGAGCGGTTCGGAACTCGTCAGGGCCGGCACCGCCCTGCGTGATGCCGTCAGCGAGGCCTTTGCCCATGTGGTGGACGAGGAGGTCAGAGTAAAGATTCGCTGTCTGATTGGAAAGCGCAGCACTCGGGCTCGTCGCAGAGCCACTCGCAATCATTTTGCCCGTGGTGAATGAAGGCGTGTGGCAATGGACACATCCTATCCTGGCAAAGGTTTCGCGTCCCTTTTCGCTCGATGGTGTGGGGGAAACGGGAGTCGGTGGGGCCAGCATCCGCATGAAGTTAGCGAACGCTTCGATGTCTGAGATGACCGCCGGGTTCGAAATGCCGCTCGGTGTAGTCGAAGGAGTGGTTGTGAAGTTGAGGTTGTCGTTGGGAGTGGGGGTGAAGAGACAGCTGGGTGTTTCGTCGCGCTCTTGCGGGAAGAGCTGGTTCGAAATTCCCATCTCGACGTTATAGGCCTCGCTCGAAAACATGAGCAAGGATTTGTTCTGCGCCTTCCACCCGAACCGAGTAATCGTCCCGTCGTTCGCACTGAGATTCACGTTTCCGCTGAGGTGAGCGTTCGCATGTCCGTGAATACCCAGCTGGGACTTCGCCGACGCGTTGGCCTGCTGGTTGGCCAAGATGGCCGAATCGGGAATCGCTTCAATCAGCCCCGCGCCAAAGACGGGAGTCGGGATTCTGAAAATAATGTTTTGATTTCCGCCTTGGCCCGTAAGCGGATTTCCCGCGGGCAGAAAATCGAATTGCGCGATATTGCAGCCGGGGGCGTCAGATCGCCCCGTGATCACGAAGAGGTCATGCACTTCGCCATCCGCGTTGCCGTTGCTCTTCTTGAACCGCGCTTCGCGGATCGGACCATTTGGCACGATGAACCATGGAATCACGTTTTTGGCCCCAGCCAAGGCGGCAACGTCGGGCAGGGGATTTTTCGCCGGGCTCGTTCCGCCCATACTGGGCTGCGAGTGGCAGGAGAAACACTGATTGGAGTTAAAGCGCGGGCCCAGGCCGTTGTTCGAGCCATTGTTTACAACTTCGATTTCAGCGAACCTCGCCTGCCCATCCAGGAAGAACGTTGTCTCGTCCGCGGTCAGACCCTGAAGTGGACCACCGGCACCCGCCGCGCCACCGCGCACGCCTGGGTCCACCGGAGCTGATCTGGTTTGTCCAAAGGCGTAGCCACATGTAATCAGGGCTACGGTCAATATTGGGGAAAGACTCTTGGGCCCAATTCTTTCCAGTATCATCATCACGTCACCTCATAAGCCCAGAATGCCGGTATTGTAGACGAGTCGCTCATCTGTCTTTGACTCGGGAGGGCATCTAGTCACAACGGCGCCTTCTAGGCTCGAAAACGCCTAGGCCTAGCCTCTCGTTGATTGACCACGCACGGGGATGAACGTCTGCAACGAGGTCTGTGCGGATTCTAGTCGTATGACGGGCAACCCTTCCATAACCACGTAAGGGAAGGTTTGCCGAGGCCAAGCGTTCCCAAACGTGTCGAACTGTTGGTGATTCACTTCAAAGCCGACGCTAGGCGAACATCGGCGCTGGTCACAGAGTGGTCACAATAAAGGGGCCGAAGCCGTCGGATGCGTTGCGCTGATCCCCATGAGAGATGGCGTCTATGAGCTTTCCAAGATGGCGGTTTCTCCGCATCTGCGCGGCAGAGGACTCGGCCGCCGCCTGCTTCAGCACGACCTTGTGCAGGCCAAATGCCTCGGCGCCAAGTCTCTGTTCCTTGGCAGTAATACGCGCCTCAAGGATGCTGTTCACTTATACGAGTCGGTCGGCTTTCGTCACGTGAAACCTGAGGCCCTTCCGCCAATGCCCTATCGCCGTGCCGATGTCTTCATGGAAATGCCGCTGGGGTGAGGTTCACAGTGTGGACAACCGCACTCAGGGTTATTTGTTGTCGGCAGGCTTGAGGCGGGCCGGCTCCTCGAGGATATTGAGGAGAGCAGTCGCGCAATAGACTCGGTCACGCTTGGCATCGCCCATCCGTTTTACGATCCTTGCGCGCTCCAGTCGTTCGATGGCACGCTGCGCGGTCGTAAACGCGATCGCCAGTTTCTCCGCGGCACCCTTTGTAGTGATGAAGGGATTTGCCCCCAAGAGTTCGAGTACACGCAATGGGTTGTTGCTTGATTCCCCCGAGACTTTCTTGTGCCACTCGGCCATTAGTCCGTTGATGCGCGTGGCTCGACTCAACGCGTCCTCAGACATGCGAGCGACTCCCAGCAGGAAATACTCCAACCAATCGTTCCATGCTCCGCGTTCGCTGATCCCGCGCAAACCGTCGTAGTAGTCTCGCCTTGAGGCTTCAAAGAACGCGGACAGATAGAGCAGAGGTGTTGGAAGGATCTGGCGCTCGATCAGGAACAAGGTGATGAGGAGGCGTCCTACTCGGCCGTTGCCATCGAGGAAAGGGTGAATGGCCTCGAATTGATAGTGAGCGAGTGCGATGGTCACGAGAGGCGGCAGTGTGGATTTGTGGAGGAACTTTTCCCAGGCCGCGAGACACGGCTCGACCGCTCCTGGAGGCGGCGGGATGTAGGAAGCAGTTGCGATCGTGCTGCCAGGCTTGCCACTCCAATTCTGAATCTTGCGAAAACGTCCGCGCGCAGCTTGATGCCCCGGGACACTAGTCATGAGTTTTTCGTGCAACTCCCTGGTAAGCCTGACGCAAAGGGGGAGTTTCTTGAGGCGAGAGATTCCGTGCTCAAGAGCCACTACGTAGTTGCCAACCTCGCGAAGATCCTCGGGACTACGATCCACAATCGCTCCAGCTTCAGCAGCAAGTAGCTCGCCCAGGGTTGCCTGTGTGCCCTCAATCTTGCTCGATAGAACGGCTTCGCGCTGTACAAAGGGCCGGATCAAGATATGAGGGTTGGGAAGGCGACTACCCTCGCCCGCCAGTCTTCCGACTAGCCGGTCTGCATCCGAAAGTGCCCCAATCAGCCGCGGTGTCCAGTTCAGTTCTGGAGGCAAGGGCGCTGGCAGAAATGCTGAATAGCTGCCTTGCGATACTCTCGTGCCGGGAATGTCGGTAGCGTGGGCCACATCCGCCTTCTTAGCGCCGAAAACAGCATTCTGCGCTATTTTCATAAGTCATGATAATCGAAAATAGCGAGATTGGCTATTGGCACGGCAAAAACGCCGAAAGGAGTTCGTTCGATCAACATTTTTCCTTTACGCCCGGGAGGTCGGAAGCATTCAAAGCGACACATTTACTTACACAGTTTCACATTCATGCGTTGGGGCTACAACGGGATGGACGAGTATAATATGCCTGTAATCAGTAAGTTATAGAAAACGCCGGGATGGCGAAATTGGCAGACGTAGCGGACTTAAACCCGCAGGAAGGACCGTGAGAGTTCGATTCCCCCTCCCGGCACCAGCATTTTTGTGGTCAATCGGTCAAAACTGGCGTGGTAATAGTTACGGCGGTCCGAGGGGTTGCAATGGCCGTTGTTGCGGCTGTTGTTCCTGCGGTAGGAGTAGGGATGGCGTGGTTACCGCCGCTGCTCCGCTGCCCACGGTGAACGTCGTGGACGTGCTGTTGGAGGCACCAAACTGATCCATCACGGTTACAGTCGCTGTGTACGTTCCGGCAGCGGGGAAGGTTTCGAGCGCGGCCGGAGTGAAGAACTGGCTACCGTCCGAGTATCGGACCTGGGAGCTGATCAGAAATCCGTCGGGATCGGAAGACGTGGCAGTGCAGCCGAGGACAGTTGTCGGCGATATATTCGGTAACGCCGCAAACGTGATTTTGGCGATCGGCGGGATATCACCCGGCTCAGCGACCACGCTTAAGGATGCACTGGCGGTCACGTTCCCGGAATTATCGAGCGCTTGCACAGATAGCTGATGGGTGCCGGTGAAGATTTTCAGAGCCGTGTTCAGCGTGTCACCGCTGGCCGCGTAGGCTTGCTGGCCATCAATCAGCACCCGCATCACTGACACGGGAGTCCCTGGATTGGCGGAGGCCACCAGCGGAGTCGGCCAGTTCACCGTCGAGCCGTTCCCCGGAGTGACAATGGTGACGCCGGTCGTTGTCGGCTTCGCCGAAATTTGTTGCACCGCGACCGAGGAGGCGCCCGCTGCGTCGTACCCGTAGGCCGTAATCAGATATGTTCCAACGGCCGCATAACTGTGCGAAGCCGACGCCTCATTGACCACAGTGCCATCGCCAAAGTCAATTACAGAGCGAGCCATGCTGCCCGACGAAGCCCCTACAGCTGCTGAGTATGTCAGGGGTCCGGTTTGCGAGATGTTGAGCGTGACGGCAGGCGGTTGATCGCCGGGATGATACGCAATAGCTGGCGATATTTTGTTCTGAATGCTGGGCATGCCTGTAGCTTTGACATATACGGAATAAGTGGCCGCCGAAAGATTCATCTGGCTCAAGTCAAGCGAGTAGGTGCCACGGGGCACATCGTTCACTTTCGTCAAGTTCGTACCATCGGTGCTGATGAAGACCGTGTAGTGATCAATCGTGTTCTCATTGCCGCCGCTTACGGTCCAATTGATCTTTGTACCGGACTGTGAGGGCGTCAGATAAACGCAGTTGTCAATGCCGGGTTCGATCGCCGTTCCTTCTTCGTAATCGTTCCAGGTGGCGATCTGCATTGCGGGCAACTGGTTGCTGCTGGAATAAAATTTCCCAGCCTCGCTGAAGGTTTGCAGCCAGGTTTGTCCACAATGCTGATCGATCACGCGATTGGTGCCCCAAGTAGCCAATGTGTCGTTGAATCCCTTATAGGCGGAACCGAAAGCCATTCGTCCCGAAGCCTGCTGCGCGGCCGCGTAGAAGGAATCCTGGGACGTCAATTCGGGATCGAAGGGATCGTTTGAGTCGATGTTCACCCAGGAAAATCCGCCCTCGGATGGATTCCGGGTGAAAGCGCCATTTCCTTGAAAGATCAGCAGCGGGTTACCGGGAATGGATGCGACTACGCGGCTCCAGTCGATGTAATACGCATCCACGCCGAAAAAGAAAATCACTGGCCGGCCGTTGAACTTAATGTATGCCGGCGACGATTCATATTGTGACGCAACGTAGGTTAAATCGGAGATGAGTTGACTGGTCACGTCGCACCCATTGCTGGCGGCGGCTGAACCCAATGCCCCCATATCTTCCATGATGGCGAACTCGAAGTGGCCGGCATTGGCCTCCGCCTCAGTCTTCAACGCTGTGTGGCAGACTCAATGCTTGTGGTCGATGCCCCGTACCAGGCCGCGATTGCGCCTTGGACGCCGCGGCTGATCATGTCCTGGACCTGTCGATGCACTTGTGTGGCGTCGCCGGAATTGTAGCCAACACTAATGTGATCCGATCTGCCGAACCAGCCCAGCCAAGTCACATACATTTTGGTACTCGACCCGCTGTACAGCAGGGATTGGAGTGAACCTTTGCTGACATTACTGGCGCCGACGTTGCCGTTGGTTTGACGCGTAAAGGAGTCGGCGGCACTGGTATTGTTACTGGTCTCCGCCTGCAACGTGGTGGTTGGGGTCAAGACCGGAGGCGTGGGCGCTGGAGAAACGACGGGCGTTGATGAACTTCCACAACCTGCAAGCAAGGCTGTTAGAGCCACCGCGGTGGCGAGACTCAAGGTGTGCAGGGCAGGATTGGACTTCACAGGCAACTACTCCATAGCAGTACTCGGGAAACGATTCAGGTCCCGACTGCAGAATGGCTACGGTTGGCGGAGAACTTCCTTAAGTTTAAGGACTGTTCGGCGGAAGGTCAAACCGGCGTCGGGGATAAATGACTGGACTCGTCGACATGCTGTAGGACGAAACCGAGTCCGTCAGCGTGTCACGCAAAACATCTCCAAGTCTGGCGAAGGATAATAATGCCCCAATGGGAGTCATGCTAGCATGATCGCGATTCACGAAAGTGAAACGCTAAGATCCTTCCTGCCATGAATTTCAGCCGTCGTAGTTTTGTTCGACTCGGGGTGGGGACCGCGCTGTCGCTGCGGGCTGTCCGCCTGCTGGCACAAGGGGTTTCGACCCACACCGCTACGCCATTGCCACGAGCCGCTGCTTCGGGACGTCCCTTCAACGCCCATTTCGTGGACGTCGCTGCTGTCGCGGGTCTGCACGCGCCAGTGATCTATGGCGACACGGAAATCAAGAAGTACATTGTTGAGTCCACCGGATGCGGCTGCGCGTTCATTGATTACGATAATGATGGGTGGATGGATGTGTTTATGCTGTCGGGCACGCGGCTCGGGGGGGCTCCCGACGGCACCACGAATCGGCTCTACAAAAACAACCGCGATGGAACGTTTACGGATGTCACGGAAAAAGCCGGGTTGCGCTCGTTGGGATGGGCTTGTGGAGTCTGCATCGGAGACTACAACAACGATGGCTTTGACGATATCTTTTGCACCACTTTCGGGCAGAACGTGCTGTACCGCAATAACGGGGACGGAACTTTCACCGACGTGACGAAGCAGGCCGGACTATTGAGCGATCAGCATAGGTTTGGGGCCGGCTGCAGCTTCGTAGATTACGATCGCGACGGACATCTGGATCTCTTCGTTTCCAACTATGTGCGCTTTTCCTTTGAGAATGCCGCCGCTCCGGGCGAAAACGCGAATTGCAGATGGAAAGGAATTCCCGTCGAATGTGGGCCGCGTGGATTAGGCACGGGCAAGAACTCGCTTTATCGAAACAACGGTGACGGAACGTTCACGGATGTAACCCAACGAGCCGGCATCAGCCATTCCGCCGCTACCTACGGCATGACCGTCGTTGCGGCGGACTTCGATGAAGACGGATGGCAGGACATCTACGTCGCCTGTGACTCCACTCCCAGTTTGTTATTCATGAACAATCGAGATGGAACGTTTCGGGAAGAAGGAGTACTGCGGGGTGCGGCCCTGAGCGACGACGGGATGGAGCAGGCCGGTATGGGCGTCGGCATCGGCGATTATGCTCTAGACGGACATCTCGACATATTCAAGACGCACTTCGCGGACGACGCCAACATCCTTTATCACAACGACGGGAAAGCGAATTTCGAGGACGCGACCGGGTCCTCGCGCCTAGGGGTTGAGACTCGTTACGTGTGCTGGGGAGCAGGTATCGTCGACCTCGACAACGACGGTCTTCCGGACCTCTTCATGGTTACCGGGCATGTTTACCCTCAAGTGGAACGAACATTGCCGCAATATCCCAATAAAACTCCGCGGGTGGTTTTCAGGAACCTGGGCAAAGGTGTTTTTGAAGAACTCATCCCGGAGGCTGGTCCCGGTGTGGCGGCGGCACACTGTAGCCGGGGATGCGCATTTGGAGACTTTGATAACGACGGGGATATCGACATACTAATCGTTAATCTCAACGAGCCGCCCTCGCTGCTGCGCAATGACCTCAGCGGGAAGGCCAACTGGATTAAAGTGAGATTGGAAGGGGTTAAGTCCAATCGTAGCGCCATTGGGGCTAGAGTGCTTGTGCATTATGGAGGCAAGACACAAGCGCAAGCGGTGCTGAGTCAATCCAGCTTTTACTCGTGCAGCGATTTTCGCTTGCATTTCGGTTTGGGGAACTCTAGTTCTGCGGACATCGAAGTGTTTTGGCCCAGTGGCCTGCACGAAACTTTTAAGGAGAACCCTGCCAATCGGCTCATCACCATCAAGGAAGGGGTTGGTCCTGTGCCGAACCGCGGCTGGGCCAAAGCGTAGGCGGCGATTCATAGAATCTTCCCCTGCAGCGCCCGAAATAGGGGCATCCACCATTGCGGTGTGCCGCGGGACGCAAATTCAGTAATGCGCGACAGCGGACCGCATTCATTTTCCTGATGCGTCTTATAAGAATAACGAAATTGTTCTTGACAGTTGTACCGTGTTGGGTCTACATAGGGGCCCATTAGTTATTCGTGTCTCGGCCCCGTTCGCGACGTTCCGTAAAGGAAACTTGTCACGGGATTGGCGTATCCGTGCGGCATGTTTCCTGTCGTTAGATGACTTCTTGGGGAGGAAAAAATGACAAATCTCAGGAACCTTGGGCTCGCTTTGTTGGCGGCGGCTGTCCTTCTGGTGCTCACGCCATCGACCGGGTGGGGCCAGAACGTGTACGGAACTATTACCGGAACAGTCACGGATGCCAGCGGGGCCGTGATTAGTGACGCTGCGGTCACTTTGACGAATCTGGATAACGGAGAAAAGCACAGCATACAAACGAATGCGTCCGGCAACTACACATTCGTGAATCTTTTGCCCGGCCGCTACAAGATCGAGGGCGAGAAAGCCGGCTTTAAGAAGTTTGTGCGCGAGCCCATCGACGTTGAGATCGAAGCCGGATTGAGAGTGGATATCGCGCTGCCCATCGGCGCGACAAGCGAGACCGTCGAGGTGACCTCGGAAACGCCTTTGCTTCAGCCGGAGACGAACTCGCTGGGACAAGTGGTCGAAGGGCGAACAGTCACGGAGCTGCCCCTGAACGGCCGCAACCCGCTGGCGATGGTGGCCATGGTTCCGGGCATCGTGCCACAAGGCGAGCCCTCGGGTGGCAATGCATCGAGGCGGCAATCCGGTCGGCGCTAATCCCTTCGCTGTGGGAGATTTTCAGGTTGGCGGAGGGCAGGCCGGGCAAAGCCAGATCCTGATCGACGGCGTGCCGACCAATGGAGCGTACCTGAACGTCGTCACGGTGATCCCAACGCAAGATGCCATCTCGGAATTCAAAGTCCAAACCAACAATCTCGGCCCCGAGTACGGGCGATTTGCCGGCGGCGTCATCAACCTCTCGACCAAGTCGGGCGGCAACAGCCTTCCATGGTTCGTTGTACGAGTTCTTGCGCAACAAGGTACTGAATGCAAACGATTTCTTCGCCAATCAAGCCAATGTCGCTCGTCCCCCGTTTACGCAAAATCAATTCGGCGGCGAACGCGGGAGGGCGCATTATCCGTGACAAGCTGTTCTTCTTTGGCGGGTTATGAGGGCTTTCGGCAGCGCAAGGGAAGTATCTTCACATCGTGGGTTCCTACTGCAGCTGAGCGCACGGGCGACTTTTCACAAGTAGGGTCAACCGACACCGCCACGCCGTTTACTATTTACGATCCATTGACCAATGGAGTTAATGGGAACCAACCCTGCAAATCAGGCAACGACGATTTGCAGAACGCCCTTCTAGCCAGGAAACGAGATTCCCGGCTAACCGAATCGACCCGACTGCCCAGGCGCTTCTGTCCTACATGCCGCTGCCCAACCAATACGGGCAAACTCAACGGTAACTTTGTCGAGAGCTACAGCACCGGCGGCGACGTCGACCAGTACAACGGGCGCGTTGACTTAAACCTGAGTGCCAAGCAGAGAATTTTCGGACGGTACACGCATTCCCACATTCTGTCGCTTCCCGACAGTCCGTTTAACGACATCTGCACAGACCGCTGCACCGAAAATACTACCGCCCAACAGGTTTCACTGGGTGACACCATCGCGATTTCACCGAAGACCGTTTTGGACTTGCATCTGGGTTACACACGGTATATCTACCTGCGCACGCCGCTAAGCGAGGGCATCAACCTGTCGAAGTTTGGTCCAAATTGGGCGGCATTAGCCCCGGAGATGACCTACACTCACATCCCACAGGTGTGCATTTCCGAGACTCCAGGGGACCAGCGCTGGGGCGGCGGTTGGTGCGCTCAGGGAACCGGAAGCGGCATCGGCGCCTGGGACGACACCTGCAGCTTTGCGCCCATGCTTTCCAAAATTATGGGAAAGCACAATCTTAAATTCGGCGGAGAATTTCGCCTGCTCCGCAATGACTACTATCAGAGCAACGATCCTGCGGGCTTGCTCCAATTTCGATGCGGGCATGACCGCGGCAAACCCTGAATCTGGCACCGGCACTTCCGGGGGCACCGTCCACAGGGAGGAAATGGATTTGCTTCCTTCCTGCTCGGCTATGGCAGCACGCAACTGGCAACGTGACCGAGCCCGCCCGGACAGCCGACGAAGTTAAGTACGGCGCGATCTATGCGGGTGACACCTTCCAGGTCACCAGGAAGCTCACTCTGAATCTGGGAGTTCGCTTCGACCTGCAGGGAGATTGGACCGAGCGGTTCAATCGCATCGTAGCTTTGAACACAACCGAGACGAGTCCACTGCTGGCGCTCGATCCTGGGTTGGCGGGTACCGCGAACCCAGCGACAGGGGGAACGTTTGCCAATCTAAAGGGTCGCTTTGACCTGGTAGCCTCCAGTCCGCATCCGAGCCGCAGCGCTTTTCCCGCCTGGAAAAATGTCAGCCCGCGTCTCGGAATCTCTTATCAGTTGGACCGAAACACGGTCATCCGATCGGGTTATGGGATGTTTTATCCTGCCGGTTGACGTCCGGTGGAATGATGCGCCGCACAACCTCTTCATCAACTCTTTCGTCACGCCATGGCTAGCGGCCCAGTCGGATGGAGTTACCCGCTGAAGGCTACGTTGTCCAATCCTTTCCCGGGCGGAATCACTCCACCCTTCGGAAGAAACCAAGGCCTTAATCGATGTGCAAGGGAACTGGCAACGAAGCGGCCATCAGGCAACAATCCGCCGCCTTACGTCCAGCAGTGGAACCTCGACATCCAACGCCAGTTCCCGGGCAACACATTGATTGACATCGCCTATGCCGGGTCCAAGGGCACACATTTGCCCATGCATGACCAGACCTTGGACCAGTTGCCAGCCGCAGTATTTGCCCCAGACAGGACCGAACGCCGCGAATCAGATAGCATTCCTGACGACGTCGGTGAATAACCCGTTCGCCGGGAATTGCACACTAGGCCAGGCAGTGCAACGGGCCGGTGCAATCGGGTAACATAGGCACGCAATGCGACGGTAAAGCAAGGCCAGTTACTCCTGCCTTACCCTCAGTTAGACGATTTCAGTTTGTCCGAGCCGGATAACCGCGATTCCATCTACCACTCCATGCAGTTGAAGGTCGAGAAGCGCTTCTCTGCGGGCGCGCAGGTGCTTGCCACCTATACCGTCTCCAAACTCATCGATGACACCAACTCGGAAATTAATTGGCTCGAAGCCGCCGCCCCAAGCTGGAACGACTTCGACGTCTATAACCGCCGCAGCTTCCGGAGCCTGGATGGATTCGACGTTCCACAGCGCCTGGTCCTCGGTTCCGTTCTGGATTTGCCCTTTGGAAGGGGCAAGAAGTTTGCCAGTAACATGAACGGAGTTGGAAATAAGGTAATCGGCGGATGGGGAGTCGATACCATCATTACCTTCCAGAGGGGCTTCCCGATTATCATCGGCGGCTGCCCAGGCCCGCTCAGCAACTCCGGCATTCCCGATGTCGGCTGTTCCCGCCCGACGAAAACTGGCCCGTCGTCGTCTGACTTCAGGTTCTCTGGAGACGCGGCTAGCCCATTGGTTTGATACTTCCGTATTCACGAACGGCACGCCCGGCGTGTACAACTACGGCAACGATCCGCGTGCCGAGCCAAACATACGGGATGACGGATCAGAGGAACTTTGACTTTGCCATCTTCAAGAACACCAAGTTTGGTGCGGACGACAGGTATGGGCTCGAGTTCCGGGCGAGAATTCTTCAATGGATTCAATCACCCGCAATTCGCTCCGCCGAATACCGGTTGTTGTACCGGCTACCAGCTTTGGTCAAGTAACTAGCCAGTACAATCTTCCACGCTTGATCCAGTTTGGCTTGAGGATGACCTTCTAACCTTAGTGTGCGCGGGCGAGCCCTACGCCCGCCCGGGCACACCATTCTCTTCTCTGATATATTCGGGTTAGAAGCCAATCTTCCATGCGGCCCATGGGGAACATGCAGGGACACCGCCTCGGTCGACCTCCCTCACCGAACATTTCCGTGTCGATCTCACTGACCTGATAGCCGGCTCGCCAAGAAACCGTTTGTGCGAAAGCGGCCGCCTTTCTTCTTGTTGTCCTCTGGTTGATAGCTCCCAAGTTCGCAACTTGCCAGACATCCGAAGAACAAGTCGAACTCTCCTTTCGCGCGGGCCAAGCGGCGTTAAAACAGGGTGAGTTCGTCCTTGCTACGCAAGAATTTAAGAAGGTGCTGGCGATTGATCCAACCTTAGTCGAGGCCGAGGTCAACCTGGGCCTGGCTTACCAGAGCCTGTTCGAATACGACTTAGCGGTTCGGCATCTGACGAAGGCCCTGCGCGAAAGGCCGAACCTGCTCGGCGCCACGGTAATCGTCGGAATGGATTACCTCAAGCTAGACTCGCCACAGAAGGCAGTTCCGTTCCTGCAGCATGCGCTGAAGCTTGATCCTTCCAACCATGAGGCCCGCCAGGCTTTGGCTTCGGCATACCTGGTCCAGGAAAACTTTCGAAGCGCGGCTGAGGAGTTTCGTCAGATCGCCGCGCTTGATTCCGACAAGTCCGAGGCCTGGTTCAGACTCGGACATGAGTACCTGGATCTGGCGGCTCGTTTGGCCTATCGGGGAGCGCATCTGTATCGCGAGTCGGCTTGGGGGCATCGTTTTCTCGGCGATCTCTTATTGCAGCGTAGCCGTTGGGAAGATGCTGCGCAGGAGTACAGGAAGGCGCTTGGCATTGAGCCGAAGCAGCCGGGCTTGCATACATCACTAGGCCAAGTTTTTTTGCATGAGGGGAAATTGGAAGAAGCCGAAACAGAATTTCGCCAGGAGCTTCAGCTCGATTCGCGAAATGAGCTGGCATGGCTCGGTTTGGCAAATCTGCAGCTGGCCAAGGGCCAAGCTACAGATGCGCTGGCATCCGTAGGAAAGGTTTGGGAAATCTCTCCTGAATTTTTGGTTTTGCAACGGGAATTCCCGTCGATCGAACTTTCTCAGCAGGCAAAGGCTTCGCTATCGCGTGTGCAGGACGAACCAGAAGGAGCGGCCAAGCATTTTTTGTTGGCGGCTCTATACGCCACCACAAATGAAAGCGCTCTGTCAGACCGTCAACGGAAATTGCTCCAGGCCGACTTCTCGGCATGGCAACAAACGTCGAATGCTGTCGCTGGAGCCCGCGCGGATCAGGACCCGTGCAAAGCCCATCGCTACTCTCGCTGTGATAGATTCGCTGAAAACCAGGAAACATCTGACCGATTCAGAGCGGCTGCTGTTGGGAAAAACGAACTTTACATTGCAACAATACGAAGCTGCGGCTGACGCGTTAGCCCAAGTGCAAGGCGCGACCAAGGAAAATGCCGAGGCCAGCTACTGGTTGGAGCGCACTTACCAGGCGCTGGGGGCTGAGGCGTACGCGCAATTGCAGGGATCTTTTCCCGACTCCTGGCGTACTCACCAGCTGCGTGCCGAAGGCTACGCTCTCCGCCAGGATGTCGACGACGCGGTCAAAGAGTATCAGGCGGCCCTGCATTTGCGTCCCAATGAGGCAGCACTTCACGAGGCGCTTGGGGAGCTTTACCTCAACAATCATACTGACGAGGATGCGCAGCGCGAGCTGGAGAGAGCATTGGCGCTGGATCCCTCGCGCACGCACGCGCTCTATCTTCTAGGAAGCATGTACGTGCAAAAGCGCGAGAACGAGAAGGCGCTGTCCTATCTAGAGCGCGCTTTGCGGCTTCAACCGGACTTGACTGAAGCCAGCGGCTTGTTGGGCACCGCGTTACGTGCGCCTGGGACAGTTTGCCAATGCCGTCCCAAAACTCGAGAAGGCAGCTCCTTTAGACCATTACGGCAACGTCCACTATCAGTTGTATTTGGCGTATCGGAAGCTCGGCCAAGCCGAACTCGCGCAGAAAGCCTTGGCGCGCTCGCAAGATCTTCGTCGAAGCTCTCTGGAACGGGACCAGGCCTTAATCATGGGATCTCCGCCGGTAGAAGCTGAACCGCAGTGACCCTGTATTCCGACAACGACTGTCCGCCAGAGCTTGCAACAGCTGCCCCGCAACTCCCGAAGAATGATCCTCTTAAGGATCAGATCGAACCGGTAACTTGGAGTCATCCGGCGGTGACCTTCCGGAGGCTTAGATATGTACCTTCGAAACCTGTTCGAATTTGGGTTCTAAGCTCAGACTCAGTGTGTACTGCGAATCGATAGGAAAGTCCTGGCGCTATCGCTGTCTGGTCACCCCTATGAGCAGATTTCGGGCACCTCGTCGCGTGAAAAATGGTAGGGCAAGCACGCTTGCGATAGTTCTGCTCTGCACGGCGACTATGGTTGGCTGTCAGGGATTCAGCTCAAGCAAGTTTCTACTAGTGTGCAAGTGCAGTCTGGCACTTTGTCTCTGAGCGGAACCAGCTGGATTTTGGCAGTGTCACCGCGGGCACGAGCAAAGACGATCACTCTGACCGTGTCGAATACCGGCACGGCCTCGATTACGGTAAGCAGCGCGTCAATTTCCACCAAATATTTTTCGTTGACTGCACCCAGTCTGCCGGTCGCGATTCTGGTCGGCCAGAGCACTCCGGTCACGCTTGTCTTTAGTCCCAATGCAGCGGGGACCTTCAATGCCACGGCGTCGATAACAAGCAACGCCTCCAATAGTGTGGCTACCCTGTCGCTTACCGGAACCGGCGTTGCCAGTGGTCAGCTCGCTGTCAGTCCGGCGAGCGAAAGTTTTGGCAGCGTAACCGTGGGAAGCCAGAGCAATCAGACGATCACGCTGACGAACAACACCGGGTCGACGGTCAACATTTCGGCGGCCGCGGTGAGCGGCACCGGCTTTACCCTGAGCGGGATAACCACGCCACTGGCGCTCAACGCTTCCCAAAGCACAACATTTACAGTCACATTTGCACCGCAAGCGACAGGGAGCGCCAGCGGCAACGTGACCATCACGTCGAATGCTCCCAATCCTTCGCTCTCGATGGCCTTGACTGGTACTGGGGCTGCAGTGGGCGCGCTGGGAGCGAGTCCCGCGAGTCTGAACTTTGGAACTGTGACCGTGGGAAGTAATCAAGGACTCTCGGAAACCGTGACGAACATCGGCGGCTCGACCGTAACAATTTCTCAGGTTGCCGTTAGCGGCACAGGATTCACGCTGAGCGGAATTTCTACGCCAGCGACGCTCACGGCAGGTCAAAGCGCCAACTTCACCGTGACCTTTACTCCGGCATCAGCTGCCAGCGCCAGTGGTAGCGTGACCGTCACATCGAATGGTTCCAATCCAACCCTCAGCATTGCTCTGGCTGGGACAGGATCAACTGTGGCTGGACAGCTTAGCGCAACTCCTGCTCCGGTTGCGGTCGGCAGCGTGGTCGATGGAACAAGCGGTACGGCCACTGGAACTCTCAGTGCGACGGGAGCGAACGTAACCGTCACGGCCGCCAGCAGCAGCAACTCGCGCTTTGCGATCAGCGGTTTATCGCTGCCGGCGATTATACCGGCAGGACAGAGTGTAGGGTTTACGGTGACCTACAGTCCGCTGGTTACCGGCGCAGATAGCTCTAACCTGAGCTTTACCAGCAACGCCCAAGTTGTCACGACCACGGATACGGCCACCGGCACCGGTACTCCGGCTCCTGTCCACACGGTGAGCTTGACGTGGAACGCCAGCACGTCGCCCAACATTTCGGGATACAACATTTACCGTGCCGTTTACGTAAGCTCCTGCGGCGCTTTCACGAAGCTCAATGGGACCACGCTGGACACCACCACGTCGTATTCGGATTCGGTGGTGACCAATGGCACGAACTACTGCTACGCAACTACTGCCGTGGATTCCACGAATGCAGAGAGCGGATATTCTAACGTCGTATCTGACGTGCAGATCCCTTAACCGTAAAAGTGCGCGACTTGATGTGTTTGGGACTTTCGTAGCAAGCGACGCCAGAAAGTTAATAGAAGCCTGACCGCCACTGGTCAGGCTTTTCAATTTATTCCATCTTCCTTCGGTTTCATATTTGCGCTTTTCGCCCATCGGCGCACTTGGCGTTTTCGCACCGCACCAGGAGGCCTAATACCGCGCCCCTGCTGGCTTTTGGCCCCCTCACGCATGCCCTATCGAGACCTATTCAATTCCGTTTCATGAATTGAAACTGATGGCATGCGACTCCCCCAGTCCATTCTCGCTCCCTTTTCTACCCGTGTCTGCTCCATCATTGCTGTCACCTTCTTCGCTATGGTTTCGTTATGCGCAGGAGCCGCAGCTCAACAGTTGACATGCACGCCATCCACTTTGCTCTTTGGCAGCGTCGTGACCGGACAGAGTGAGACTGAGGTTGTCTCCCTCTCGAATGGCGGACCGACGAGCGCGACCGTGTCGGCCGTGAAAACCAGCGGAACTGGTTTTAACCTGTCCGGATTAACTTTGCCATTGACTCTGGCCGCCGGCCAAAGTGTCCCGCTCAAGGTGACGTTTTCTCCGACGAGCGTTGGATCGACGCAGGCGGGAATCACATTTACCAGCAACGCCTCCAACACGTCGCTTCAATTGGGACTCGGAGGAACGGGTGTAACTCGCAACAGCTTACGAAGCAGTCCCGCTAGCGTCTCCTTTGGCCAACGTAAGCGTGGGAGCAAAGTCCACGTTGCCGGTTGTGCTGACCAACACCCGTTCCTCGAAAACAAAGCTGTACGCCTTCCAGATGACGGGCAACGGATTCTCGGTCAGCGGGCCGACGTTGCCAATCACTTTGAGGGGCGGGCAAAGTGTCACGGTGAATCTTACCTTCGCCCCGCTATCGGCGGGAACGAGTGGAGGAGATCTCTTCGTCACCGGTCCTAATGTGAACGTGCCTCTGAGCGGCGTCGGGGCCAGCGCGACCACAGGGCAGCTGACGGTTGCGCCGGCATCATTGAATTTCGGCGACGTCAATGTGGGCTCGACGGGGACTCAAGCCATCACGCTGAGCGCCAGCGGCGCAAGTGTGACGGTATCTTCTGACGCCAGCAGCAGTTCGCAATTTGTTCTGAACGGAGCTACATTGCCGTTCACCATTCCCGCGGGGCAGAGCTCGTCCTTCAACGTGGCCTTTAAACCGACTGCCAGTGGGACGTCTTCTGCATCGCTATCATTTACGAGCAACGCCTCCAACTCGACGACGGTCGAATCGCTTACCGGAATCGGCACTACGCCGCAGTACAGTGTCAGCCTCTCCTGGAATGCCAGCACGAACGCTGCAGGCTACAACATTTATCGAAGCACAAGCCCGACTGGCACATATGGCAAGATTAATTCCGTCCTGGATGCAAACACCGCATATACGGATAGTGGCGTCGGCGCCGGCCAAACCTACTACTATGAAGCCACCGCCGTAAATTCCGCGGGACAAGAAAGCGTGCGCTCGACCCCGCCGGTGGCGGCTACGATTCCGTAGCTTCATCATTCTTCGAAATTCTTCGAACCCGGATTGGAAGGTTTACGAAGCGCGCAGATCGAGATGTGGTCGGCCTACGCCGCTTCCCAATCCCATACCGAGGTGACGAAAGCGGTCGTCATTCTGCGGTCGCGTGATAACAGTCCTGCCTCGATAACTTCAGTAACCTCCACTCACTCCATCGATTATTGAGTAGCACGGAGGGGCCATTTTCCATGGCCCGGCATTGCGTTAGTACTAGTACGGGTGGCCAAGTAGGGCACTCACTAACGTTATGCTGACAACCTGGCTGGGCGAGATTCTTAAATCTAAAGCAGCAGTCGTGCTAGTAAGTATTGGTCTGTGCGGACCGGCTTTGGCGCAGCAAGTTTCCTTCTCGCTGCTGCAACCTGCTTCGATCGAACCGAACCCGATGGTGAAGTCGGTCGAACCGGTGACGCTGCCGGAGGCGCCGAGCCATCGATTTTGGGACCGCGAAAATACTTTTCTGTTCGCGACCAGCGCGGCGTTCAGCACCGCCGACTTTTTTGTGACTCGAAATAACCTGCGCAACGGCGGGCAGGAACTGAATCCCGTGACTCGTGTATTTTCCGGGAGCACAGCGGGATTGGCCGTGAATTTCGCCGGCGAGGCGGTCGGCGTCGTGGCAGTCAGTTACATCTTCCACAAGACAGGGCATCACAAGCTCGAGCGTGCGGTGTCGCTTCTGAACATCGGGTCGTCGGCTTCGGCTGTGACTTTTGATGTGCTTCAGCGGTAGACTCCACACAACACGGGGCAAACTGGGATTCGTTCGGCCATTCCCTGAATCAAGCGGATTTGCGTTCTTTGGTTAGCCTTCAGCTTCAGTCTGTTCTGACGTTGGCGATATAATGTCGTAAGAGTCTTTGATACCGCTGCTTCTCCCCATTCCTGCCTGTTTGCGATCCCGTTATTGCATCATGTTCGAACCGGAAGGAGGAATGAGGAGTGAACTGCATAAGCCTGAATGCCATTTGGCAAGCCTGGTACGGGCAACGCAACAGGGCCGGCATTATCGCCGGCAATCAGATAGGAAAACATGAAGGATTACCGCAAGTTTTACATCGACGGAAAGTGGGTTGATCCCGCTAAGAACCACGACTTCTTGGTCATCAACCCGGCGAACGAAGAGGCCATTGCGACGATCTCGTTAGGCAGCGCCGCGGACGTTGATCGTGCCGTAGCGGCAGCTAAGCGCGCTTTCGAATCGTATTCGGAAGCAAGTGTCGAGCAGCGGCTGGCGTTGTTGCGCCGCATTATTGAGGGTTACAAGTCAAAGATGGAGGAAATGGCGACAACCATTTCACAGGAGATGGGCGCTCCCATTTCGCTCGCACGAAAAGCGCAGGCTCCCGCCGGTCTTGCACATTTCATCGAAATCGCGAAGGTACTGGAGCAGTTCAAGTTCGACGAGCTAAAGGGATCGAGCCTCATGCGAAAAGAACCCATTGGAGTGTGCGGTCTGATCACTCCGTGGAACTGGCCCATGAATCAGGTCGTGGCAAAAGTAGCCCCCGCACTCGCGGCGGGATGCACGATGGTGCTGAAGCCCAGTGAATTCGCACCGCTTTCTTCGTATTTGTTTGCGCAGATTCTTCATGACGCGGGGGTCCCAGCCGGCGTCTTCAACCTGGTGAGTGGCGATGGGCCTACGGTTGGGGCTGCGATTTCATCCCATCCTGATGTGGCCATGGTGTCGTTCACGGGATCGACGCGAGCTGGCGTAGCCGTGGCGCAGGCTGCCGCTCCCAGCGTGAAGCGGGTGACGCAGGAATTAGGTGGGAAGTCCGCCAACATCATCCTGGATGATGCCGACCTCGAGAAGGCCGTCAAGCAGGGCGTACGGGAATGCTTTGCCAATACTGGACAATCTTGCAACGCGCCCACGCGCATGTTGATCCCCAGATCCAAAATGGCGGAGGCGGTCGGAGCAGCGAGGCAGGCAGCCGAGGCTACCAAAGTTGGGGACCCATTTGCAGAGGACACCGGCGTCGGTCCGCTGGCGAACAAGGCGCAGTTCGATAAGGTGCAGCGGCTCATCCAGAAGGGAATTGAAGAGGGAGCGACGCTGGTCGCAGGAGGTCTTGGACGCCCGGATGGTCTTACGAAGGGCTACTTCGTCAAGCCGACGGTGTTCGCGGATGTCCGCAACGATATGACCATTGCGCGCGAAGAAATCTTCGGACCTGTGTTGTGCATGATTGCCTACGACGATGAAAACGACGCGGTTAAAATTGCGAATGACTCGCCCTACGGCCTATCCGGATTTGTGACATCGGGAAATCTGGATCGCGCCCACCGGATTGCGAAGCGAATTCGAGCCGGGAATGTGCACATTAATGGCGCGAGAGTCGATTTCGCTGGCTGTTTTGGCGGCTACAAGCAGTCGGGCAACGGGCGGGAATGGGGCGAGGCTGGACTTGAAGAATTCCTCGAGTTGAAGACAATCTTCGGTTACGCTAGCGTTGCGAAGTAGGCGCGAGGACTCACAATTGCTTGGCATCAAAACCGGTGAGCAGGGCTGCGTCCCGCAACTTTTGATCGGCAGTCAGAAAAACCCGATTCACAGGATCGTATTCACACCACTCCAACGTCGCCGCCAGCTGAAGTGAGTCCGCGGCGCGCAGGTCGTAGCGTTCTACGAGTTGCATCGACGTCGCCCGCAAACTATTCGAAGGCTGAATCACGGACCACAAACCGGAAAGTTTTTTCGCCAAATTACTGGCCTGGGCCCAGTCGCGGGAATCGAGTTGCTGCATCCGCAGGAGTCGCGCCAGGGCACTTGCAATCTCGACTGGCGTCGCCCACCATACAACGACATCGTAAGTCTTGAAGAGGGAAATCGCGTGCGGAGTCATGCTCTGCCGCACGCAAAGGGGAACGAGAGCACTTGCGTCCCAAAAAGCTGGAACTCGCGCTAACGGCCTTCTCGTTCTTCTCGCCATACTTCGTGAATGACCTCGTCAGGTACGTCGCCGGGGGGGTCAGGCCAAGAGATAGAGGTTGGTCGTTTATCTAACGGCAGCGCCAGAAGGCCATTTGCAACCAACCGCTGCTCCTGCTGCGAGTGTTCCTCCAGGCGGCAGGGTACGATCCGCGCCACAGGTTTGTTGCGGTCGCACACCAGCACCTCTTCGCCGTCCCGGACGAGCTGAATATGAGCGCTGAGATGCGCCTTCAGTTCGGCAATATTTACGGTCCTCATGATGTAATTATAATAGATATGACCATGTTAGTCATCTATTGTTTTTTCACGTCAGCCAATCCAGTCGTGCAATTCTGCTAAGCTGAGCAGCGTCAATATCGAGCTAGGGGACATAACCGTGGAAGTCGTGGCTGGCGTGGATCTCGGCGGAACTGCCATCAACTATACGTTGGTGGACCGGGACGAGAAATTTCTCATCGAGGGACTCTGCGAGCATCCCGCGCTTTCGAAGCAAGGACCGGAGGTCTGTTTGGAGCAGATCGCAACCGGGCTTAAGATCGCCACCGATTTGGCGGGCGTTTCGCTGGACGACGTCGTCGCCATAGGCCTCGACACTCCCGGGCCGTCGAGCGCAGCCGGCCGGCTCAGCGCGCGAGGTTCTACCAACTTTGTGCATCCCAGGTGGGCGGGATTCGATATTCGCGAAGGTCTGGCGCACAAGTTAGGCAAGCCCGTGTCGTACTTGAACGATGCCAACGCCGCCGCGCTCTGGGGACACTATGCGATCTTCGGCGCCGACAGCCGCGAAACTTCGATTTCCGATGTGGTCGGTACCGGAAACGGTGGAGGCATCATCCTCGACGGCAACGTCGTCAAGGGCAAGAACGGATTTCGGCGGAGAACTCGGCCATGTTCTGATTCCTTATCAGAACATCGCAGGAATCGAGGGCATCCAGCCGCACTGCAACTGCGGACGAATTGGCGATCTGGAGTCGCTGTGCTCTCTCACTGCGATCGAGAGAACGCTCCTTCCATTTTTCTTGCGGCGCCATCCGGCCCATGAGCTGGCGCAACAGGAACCTCATCATGCGGCCAAGCTGGTTCGCGGGCTGGCGGATCAAGGTGATCCCGTGTGCAAGGAAATCTTCCGTGTTCAGGCCCACGCCCTGGGGCTGTTTTTCGACGAAATGATCAACACTTTCGATCCGGATGCGTTGATCGTCGGGGGCGGTGTGCTGGAGACCAGTGAGCCATTTCAGCGGTGGTTCCTGTCGGAGATCCGCGCTGGAATGCCAAGCCAGCGCGAAGAACAAGCCAACATTCCGATTCACGTGATGCCCAACGGGGATACCGCTGGGGCGCGAGGCGCTGCTTTAGAAGCGCTGAAACTGGCGAGGGAAGGCGGTCTTGCATAGGCTGGAGCTGAGCAGAACCGACCTGCGATTGTCGCAATGGACTCCGGGTTTCATTGCGACCCGTTCGACGTGTTTGAACGCACTTCCGTGACGAATCGAGAACTGTCCGCGACGAGTCTGCACCGCGGCGGGTGAAGGATCGCTCAGCTCGCCTGCCGATCGGTTGGTATTACTAGAGTCAAGTGCTGCTTGAAAAAGTCTACCGGTTTTCTCGCAAGAATCCTGTCCTTTCGTGTGGTCGCAATCTTCCTTTCCAAACCCTCAATCTCACCCGGATTTATCTTTGTCCTAAGGTCCACGGTCAAAGCACGACTGCGTTGTCGTACTGCGGAGGAATTTTCCTCAGCCATCCTAAGCCAGTAGTAGGCGGCATGACCATCTTTCTCGACGCCGTATCCCTCAAGATGGGCCAATCCAACAATGAATTGGGCCGCGGCGTACCCTTCTTCGGCTGCCTTAAGATAGATTTCCATCGCATTGCCCAGCCCAGACGGATTTGGTCCTACTGCTTGGCTAGACAGGCCATTGCGCTCGTTGAATAACAAGAAGAGCAATTCGCACCTATTGGAGACTCCCAATTTTTCAAAGACCCGACCCAGGTAGTTCTTTACGGTATGCTCGCTGAGTCGAAAATGGGCTGCAATTTGCTTGTTGCTGAAGCCTTGAGCAGCGCGTTCGGCCACCTGGATCTCCCGCTTTGAAAGCATGCCGACATTGTCGTTATCGATGCCGTCGCACGATGGCGCGGTCCTTACCGCCTCAAGTAGATACTCCGCTTCGACGCTGTCGGCCCAAATCTCTCCCCGGCTCACATGTTCGATACAGGCGTGGAATTCCGCCATCGGCTTGCTGCGGCAGAACACACCCTTTGCACCGCAGTGAAACGCGGCGATCACCGAATCTCGTGCACAAAGCTCAAGCAAAACTACGATATGAACATCACGATAATGCGCATTGAGGGCTCTAGCGACTTGCAGGCCCCTTTTCGCGCCACCGTCGAAGTCAGCACTGATCACGGCGACATCGGGCTTGCGTGCGCTGACCGCCGAGAGGATGTCCGTTAGGGCCGCTGTGCTTACGGCCACGGCTTCGAATCGCGAATCGCGGTCTAACGATTCTGCAAGCAGTTGACTCCCCATGAAATTCCGGTCAGCAATCAAAATCCTGATCGGCTGAGCCGGCGGAGAACAGTTTGGAGAAACAATGGACGACATCACCGCACCTCTTTGGATTCTTCTTACGATTTCGTAACGGGGGGGGGCCCGTTTAAGGCCTGCGGAGATAGGCCGAGACGGGCTTCGTTCAACTACAACTTGATGCTGGCAAGGCTATAACGTGATATCAATTGCGTAAATGGCACTAAAGTGCCCCTTCGCGGCTCCTAACGCAGGAAAACTCTTACGTTGTCAAAGTATTCACCCACCCGTGCGTCTTGCGCGACCCCTTCCTGTGATGAGGCGAATGTCAACAAATTCCTTTCAAACAATTCCGGATTGCTTCCATTCAAGATCAGCCGCGCGGATGGTTCCCATCAAAGCGTTTCTTTCTCGTCGTTGAAACAGATATTCCGCAAGGACATAGGCCTCCAGCGACAGCAGTCGTCGGTGCACTCGTCTAGTCAGACAGACAGCCTATTTGTAGTCCATTTGTCTCTATGGAATGGTCCTCGTGTCATTTGTCCCTAGACCAAGATGGCCTAGGCCTGCCAAGGAGCTGAGTACCCGGTGCTACGGACTTTCACCTCCTTGTGGCCAGGTCACGTGCCCGATATCGTGGGTTCGCCACGACCAAGGAAATGTCCAGGTGAGATTGCTTTCAACGACCCGAGACCCAAAACTCATGTCAAGAACAGCTGCTGACACACAGGACGGTCCTTGGTTCGAACGAAGGACTCGCAAACGCTTTCGGCTGGTCTTTCCAGTTATCTTCCATTGGAACGACGGGACAGAGCATTCCGCAATGGGCTACTGCAGGAATATCGGGCTGGGGGGAGTTTTTATCGTAACCAGTGACTGTCCACCGGTAGGTGTCGAAGTAGAAGTGGACGTTGTCGTGCCGGCTAGCGATCCGGCACCAACCGAAATCCTGTTTCGACATACGGGCCGAACGATCCGAATTCAAGCATGTGAAGATCTCCTCGGATTTGCTGTTGCAGGAAACTTTGCACACGACGACGCAATTCAGAAACGAGTTGCGGCCGGGGCGTTCGGCCAACAGTGAAGTTCTCGCACGTGGTTTTTTTGCGCTCGTGTACGGCGGTTCGAAGGAGTAACAGAAAGGTCTAAGAAGTAGGGCGAATTATTCCGTCGCCAAGTTTCTTAAGCTGTAACAAACGTTCGCGGCACTGGATACGTGCGCCCGCCGGTGCGGCGAATTTTCTATCCGGCGCACAGGGGTATGTGATTCAGAGGGACGAAGTGTGAGCGCTATTAACCCGATTTGCGCACCATTGTTTGAGCCGGAGTGGGGGTTGTTGCGGAGCTGCAGTGGTACGCCGTTCACACCCGCTCGCAGCATGAGAGAGCTGTCGCCACTCAGTGGAGCGGCGTGGAATTCAGACCTTTCTTCCGCAGATCAGCGAAGTCCATCGCTGGAGTGATCGCCGGAAGGTGGTTCGGCTGCCGCTGTTGTCCTGCTACGCATTCGTGCACATGCGGCTAGCGCCTGAGCTTTGGTACAAAGTGACGCAGACCAATGGCGTGCTGGGATTCGTGGGCCCGCGGCGAAGGCATCCCCATCCCCGACAGCCAGATTGAGAATATTCGGGCACTGCTGTCGAGTGACGTCCCTACGCAGTCTATCCGTTCTTGAAAATCGGTCAACGGGTCCGAATCCGTGATGGCGCGCTAGACGGCATCGAGGGCCTGCTGACCGCGCGCAACGGAGACCGTGCGCTGGTGATTTCCGTTGAACCCATTCAGCGCTCGATTACCGTCCGAATTGACCAATACCAGGTGGAGGCGATCTAAATGCTTCACTCTTCTCGGTGCTACAAAGCAAGTTTGCTCGGCCACCTCAGGTGAGTGCAAAGGAATCCACGGAATCATCCTGGGAATAAAGGGTGACCAGATACTGATCGCCTCTATCGAAAGCGTTCAAGGTCCGCGAGCCGTTGGGATCTCCGTTTATTGGTTTGAGGCCGCATAGCATCCCTTTTCGAAGCAACTTTTCACATGGACACAACCAAGCGTCGCCTTCTTCTCGCACTGCTCAAGCTGTTTAACCTCGGGCTCATGGTCCTCTCCGTAGGAGTGACGACCGTAGTGGTGTTTTCCGGTGGGACGGGAGGAGTAAGTTTCTCTGACTTCCTTTCCATGCGGATCTCGCTCCAAAACTTTGTAATTGCCGCGATGATCCTTGCGGTCTGGCATGTCATTTTCTTGTTCTTCGGCTTGTACGAGTCGAGCCGACTAGCAACCGTGCGCTCGTTAATTGCTGATACGGCCAAAGCCACAACGTTTGCGATCCTGTGCCTAGCAGTCGTTGCCATGCTATTCAAGATCAGGATGGCAACACCAAGCTTTCTGCTCGTGTTTTGGGCCCTGAGTTCGGTTTGTGTTGTAGGCGCACGAGTGATCATCCGGTATCTTCTCCGAACGATACGTCGCCGCGGACGGAACCTGCGTTATGTGCTGGTTCTTGGAACCAACTCCCGTGCTGTTGCATTTGCGCAACGCATCGCGGGAAAGTCTGAGTTGGGCTATCGTGTTCTTGGTTTTGTGGACGACGAATGGCCGGGCTTGGAAAGGTTTTGGAAAACGAACTACGCGCTTTGCTGCAACTTCGACGATCTTCCTGAATACCTGCGCCGGAACGTAATCGATGAGGTCGCAATCTACCTTCCGCTGCAATCGTTCTACAAGCAGACTTCTGAGGTCGCAGCACTCTGCGAGCAGCACGGGATCGTGATGCGCTTCGATTCAGACATGTTTAATCTAAAGATCGCCCGGCCCTGTGCGGACGATTTGGACGGGTACTCGCATATCACAGCGTTCGCAGGTTCCCGTGATGGTTGGCCCGTTCTGGCTAAGCGGTGGCTCGATGTGCTCGTGTCCTCTGTACTACTGGCCTTGCTGGCTCCGTTCTTTGTGATCGTGGCTCTACTGGTCAAATACACATCGGAAGGACCAGTGTTTTTCCTGCAGGAGCGGATCGGGCTCAACAAAAGAAGATTTCGAATTTATAAGTTTCGCACGATGGTTTCAAATGCGGAAAAGATGCTGCCCCAGCTTGAAAAGCTGAATGAGGTCGCGGGCCCTGTTTTCAAGATCAAGAACGATCCGCGGCTGACTCCCGTTGGGAGATTCCTCAGACGTACCAGTATCGATGAGCTGCCCCAGTTGCTCAATGTCTTGAAGGGTGATATGAGCCTCGTCGGTCCTCGGCCCCTGCCCGTTCGGGATTACGAAGGGTTTAGCGAAGACTGGCAGCGTCGTCGTTTCAGCATGCGTCCTGGGATCACGTGTCTGTGGCAAGTCAACGGCCGGAGTTCAATCTCATTCGATCAATGGATGCAACTGGATCTTCAATATATGGACGGGTGGTCGCTATGGCTCGATCTCAAGATTCTGGCTCGTACAGTACCCGCCGTGTTGAAGGGTTCGGGAGCGGCGTAACAACAAAAGTCTAGAAGCATCGCCAAGCCTGCAGAGCAGATGTACAAGGAGGCGTGAAACCGTTGATAAGTAGCTCGTCAATTCGTAGGCGCGCGACCTGGCTTGTGCGCAACTTCGGTTTCCCCAAGTCTTCCGCGCTCGCCTGGAACACAATGCACATGTTGACCGGGCAGAGTGCCAAGCTCGTGATCCAGGCGGTTTACTTCGTGCTCATGGCACGTAGCCTTGGACCTCACCAGTATGGTGCGTTTGTGGCGGTGACGGCGGCGGCGGCGATCGTCAGCCCCTTTGTCGGTAACGGCAGCGGCATCTTGATGATCAAGAATGTCGCTCGCGACCGAAGCGTATTTGCGGAATATTGGGGAAATGCTTTGCTTCTGACGTTGGTATCTGGAGCGGCCTTTGCCACGGGAGTCGTCGCTGGCTGTCTTGCATTGTTACCGCATACCATTCCTGCTGTAGTTGTGATCCTGGGGGTGATGTCAGAGGTACTCGTGGCCCGGTTTTTCGAAGTGGCCACCTGGGCGTTTCAATCGGTCGAGATGCTGAGTTGGACTTCGTATCTAAACGTGTTCGCAACCTTTATACGCTTAGCCGGAATCGTGGTCATCATTTTAATGCACCGGCCAACATTGATGGCGTGGTCGGTTGCCTATCTGACAGGATGGATTGTCTCTGCGCTCATCGCAACCGGATGCGTGCTCTGGCGCCTGGGTCGGCCAAGGTTAGCGCTGTATAGGATTCGCGGCGAATTGCGCGAGGGGTTCTATCTCTCCAGCGGTCTAGGCGCGCAAACTATTTACAACGACATCGACAAGACCATGCTCGCGCGCCTGGGAAGCCTCGGTGCCACCGGAATCTACGCCGCCGCCTATCGACTGATCGATGTATCGTTTATTCCCGTTCGGTCCCTGCTGGCCGCGGCCTATCCCGGCTTCTTTCGCAATGGGCATCACGGGATCGCTTCCACCTTGGCGTATGCCAAGCGGCTGCTGCCGCGGGCGCTCGCCTACTCGACCGCGGTTGGGGTCGGGTTGCTGGTTGCAGCGCCTCTAGTTCCCAAGGTGCTGGGAGCTGAATATTCTCGCACCACCGAGGCTCTGCGCTGGCTGGCTTTGCTGCCTCTCCTCAAGAGCATGCAGTATTTCGTGGCTGACTCGTTGACCGGTGCTGGCTATCAAGGTCTGCGCACGCTTCTGCAAGTCCTGGTTGCGGTGTTCAATGTTCTCGTAAATCTCTGGATAATTCCCGCTTACTCCTGGCGTGGCGCAGCCTGGTCGAGTTTGGCGTCCGATGGACTGCTCGCAGCGTCTCTCTGGGGTTGTGCCGCAGTTCTACGCAGTCGAAGCCAAGCCTTGATCCAGCCTTCCAAAATGGCGGCGGAAACATGCTAAAAACTTTCGAAAAGCTGTGGGCGATGGTAATGCTCATTTTTGGCTCCCAAGCGCTCGGATTGTTCTTGGTCGGCCCAATTTCTGACCGGCAGAGGATCGCTCCCGAGGGAAACAACTTCGCCTTAGCTGTGAATGTCGGGTTCCATCTGGTTGCTTCCCTTTTTTACATCTTGCACGCGAGGAAACTTACCGTCGCCATTACCAGGGCACCTTGGTTGTTCGCTCTGGTATTTTACGCGGGGTTGTCGACAACTTGGTCGCAAGATCCTTCTCTAACGTTCCGCCGAAGCTTGATACTGCTGGCCACAACAGTGTTCGGAGTTTATTTCGGCTCGCGTTTCGAACTGAAGGAGCAGCTTCAGATACTGGCGTGGGCATTGCTTTTCGCTCTAGTGGCAAGCGCCGGGCTGGCTATTGTAGCGCCGAGCCTTGGAGTAGAGAGCGGCGGACATTTAGGTGATTGGCGCGGACTGTTCAGTCAAAAAAATGTGTTGGCCAGGATCGCGGTATTGGCAATCCTTGCGTTCGTTTTTTGGCGACCCAGGTACCGCCCTTTCCGTTACTTTGCTATAGCATTCGGGATCGGAGTACTGGGTATGGCACGCTCGGGAACTGGGTTCCTAGTCATGATCGCACTGGTAGCGGTGATTCCATTGTTTCGCCTGATCCGCACTAAGCCAGTATTGTTGGTTCCGATTGCCATGGTGCTCCTTGTCGTAGGAGCGCGTCTTGGGCGTTGTTCTAGTGGGTAATGCAGACCTCGCATTAGCCTTTCTCGGCCGCAACGCAACACTCACAGGACGAACAGAATTATGGCATGCGTGTCTAGTCTCCATAATGAAGCGGCCTCTACAAGGTTACGGCTTTGATGCCTTTTGGCTCGGAATGACCGGCGAGTCGGCACTGGTTGACGGTTCTGTGCACTGGCTGGTTCCCACTGCTCACAACGGCGCGTTGGATCTACTGTTGAGCCTAGGAGCGGTCGGTCTTGGGCTATTTCTCTTTGCGTATTCAGTGTGTCTCCGTAAGTCGTTTCAATTTTACGTAAGGCACCAGAGTCACCTCCGCGCGTGGCCCCTCGCTTACTTGGTTTTCTTCCTGCTCTACAACATCACCGAGGTGACCGAAATGGAGCAAAACAGCATTTTCATGATGCTATTTGCGGCGCTCGCCGCGACAGTCACGATGCGAGCTTTTCAATCGCAAGCGAATGAGTACCAATATGCGGAAACAAACGAGGAGCAATATCTCCCGAGCTGTGACCTTGAACCCGAATCTATTTATTTATCGCAATGAGTTGCTGCCGTCGTCCGAAACGTTCATCCTTTCCCAAGGTGAATCGATCGGCGCTTTTCGGCCGATCTATCTCGGGCTAAGAAGAGTCCAGGGCTTGAAGGTGCCAGAAGATCGATGCGTGCTTCTGGCGACAGGGCACTCCGCACGGTTAAGAAGGGCTCGTTTGAAATTGTTGGGGATGACCACGTCTGACACAGCCCTTTTGTGCCAGGCACGGCCTGCCCTGGTGCATGCGCATTTTGGTATGGACGCCACCAACGCGATGTCTGTTGCCGAGTCACTGGGCGTACCACTGATGGTGACGTTTCACGGCTGGGACGCAACTGTGCGGGACGATGTGTTCCGGCGACAATCCATCGCTCTGAACCTATACGTCAGACGGCGGCCAAAGCTGGCGCGCGCAGCGGTCCGGGTTCTGTGCGTTTCGGAGTTTATTCGCCGTCAGGTTCTCAAGAAAGGATTCTCTCCCGATAAGACGATCGTGCATTACATCGGAATCGATCTGCGAAAGTTCATCCCCGAGCCGACGGTCCAGCGAAAGCCGATTGTTCTATTCGTGGGACGGCTAGTGGAAAAGAAGGGCTGCGAGTACTTGATTCGAGCCATGGAGATCGTCCAAACGAAAATTGCGGATGCGGAACTGGTGGTCGTCGGCGACGGTCCTCTGCGCAAGGGGCTGGAGCATGAGGCTGGTTCAAGGTTGCGATTATGTCGTTTCTTGGGCGGCTGTTCACCCGATGTAGTTCGGGATTGGATGAACAAAGCCAGAGTATTCAGTACGCCCAGCGTGGTCGCCGAATCCGGGGATGCTGAAGGATTTGGCATGGTGTTTGCGGAGGCCCAGGCGATGGGCTTGCCCGTGGCAAGCTTCGCGAGCGGCGGGATTCCGGAGGCGGTCGAGCACGGCGTGACGGGATTGCTGGCTCCGGAGCGCGACGTTACCGTCTTAGCTGGAAACATCGTGAGTCTCCTAACCGATGATTCCTTATGGCGTCGGTTCAGTGCAGCCGGACAAGAACGGGTCAAGAGGCTGTTTGATCTCGAAAAGCAAACGGCGAAGCTCGAACAGATCTATCACGAAGTGCTCCAGGAGCATCACGTCGGGGTTGCGGCTTCATGACTGCATCAGACACAACCGAGCCTCTCGTGTCAGCGGTCATTCCGACCCACAAACGTGCGGTCACCCTGCTCAGGGCGTTACAAAGTGCATTGGCGCAAACCTACCGCAAAATGGAAGTGGTCGTAGTTATTGACGGCCCGGACGCTGAGACTAAGCAAGCCCTGGAGCGGATCAACGATCCTCGCGTGCGAATCGTGCAACTCGAATCCAACGTTGGTGGAGGTGGTGCCCGCAATGCCGGAGTGTCCGCGGCTCGTGGAGAATGGATCGCATTCTTGGATGACGACGACGAATGGCTGCCCGAGAAAATCGAGCGGCAGATAGCACTGCTGACATCCGTGAGTTGCGACGACCCCATCGTGTCCTGCCGCTTCATCGCTCACGCGCGCGCCGGAGAACACATTTGGCCGAGTCGGTTCCCAAGGCCTTCTGAGCCGATGTCGGAGTATCTGCTGGTAAGGCAAGGGATGAGCAGGATTGACGGATTTGTAGCCACGCCAACCATTGTGACGCGGCGCTCACTATTGCAACGGGTTCCGTTTCAGTCTGGGTTGAAGAAACACCAGGACTGGGACTGGATGCTCCGGGCAACCTCCGAGCCGAGTGTGGGTGTGTTCTTTTGTCCCGAAACGCTAGTCATCTGTCACATGGAAGCAAACGACAGCACGAGCAGGCAGGCTGACTGGGAGTTTTCGTTGCAATGGATACACGCAAATCGCGGCCGGGTTACGGCACGGGCGTACGCGAGCTTCATCGCCACTCACGTGGGGTGGCAAGCAGCGGCTCAGCGATGTTGGAGCGTATTCTTTTCCCTGCTTTGGGATGCCTTTCGCCACGGTTCTCTGCGAGCAGTTGACGTGACGCGTTATTTCGGCTTCTGGTTCGTTCCGGCAGCTTGCCGCGACCACATAAATCGCGGACATGAATGGTTCTCGCGTCTCGCAGAGGCGGCGGGATCGCAGTAGATTTTTCTGGGGCCGAGACCTTAGATCAGAAGATGCAACCTCTCTTCACAGTCGGAATACCCGTTTACAACGGAATGCCCTATCTTCCGGAAAGTCTGCAAAGCGTGCTTCAGCAGACATATCCGAATTTCGAAGTAGTAGTGATCAACGATGGATCGACGGACGATTCGCTGGAGTACTTAAAAAGCATTCGAGACCCCCGCCTGCGAGTGATCTCGCAACCCAACCGCGGCATTACCGCCGCCTTGAACCGAGCATTGGCCGAGGCGCGCACGCCGTGGTTGGTACGATTGGATGCAGACGACGTCGCGTGTCCTGAACGACTTGCAGTGTTGGCTCAAGCGGTAGAGCAACATCCTGACGCAGGAATGTTCTACAGCGATGCGGAAAACTATCGTCATAGCCGCGCTATATCTAAGCTGCGCACAACTCGGGGTACGCCGGAAGAGTTGCGCGCCATTACCATGAATGGCTACTTGCTATCGATCTGCCACGTGACTGTTGCCCTTAATATCGCTAAGACACAGAGTCTTGGAGGGTACCGTTTCAATCTTTATGTCGAAGATCTCGATTTGTGGTGGCGCATGGCGTTACGGTACGAAATTGTGTTCGTCCCGAACGTGACAGTATCTATACGCCTGCATGAAAAGAGTACGTGCGCCTGTAATCTCGAGAACCTCACGCTAAATACCTTATATGTGCAGTATCTTTTGCTCTCGCACTTGTGGCAGCTTTCGCCCCTGGAGTATCAAACTGTTGCTCCTCATTTGTTTGAGACGATCGATAAGCGACAACTGGAGTACAGGCATCAAATGTGGCTTGCCGGTGGCCAAATGGGGGCTGGCCAATATCACCGGGCAGTGCCGCACCTCATTCGCGCCTTTGTGAACTCACCTAAACATTTCTTTTACCGTTTACGCTACGTCTTCTTTCCCCAAGATACGGTGCACCGAGGCGAAGATCCCTCGCGATTTCGGCAGCGCCAGCACCGATTGTGGGGTTCAGATAGTCACATGTTAGGAGAAGCAATATGATGCGAGAATTGCCCCCTCCGATGGAGGGCACACTGCTAGTTTCATCCCGGATGGCACCAAGGAAGAGGCCGCAACCCAATCGTGACCTTGAAGAGTTCTCCTTTGCGGAACTCTGGCGCATTGTTAGAAGACGCCAACGGACGATCTTGACATGCACGTTAGTGTGCACACTGTTGGCGCTCGCGGCGTCCCTTTGTATGACCACCAAGTATGAGGGCGTGGCCACCATCGAAATCAACAAAGAGAACTCTGACATGCTGGGACTAAGCCCCACTGACAGGATCGACGGGGGAACTTCTGACAGCCTTGAAGAAACTGTTACGCTTGAGACTGAAGCTAATGCGTTGCAGAGCGCTTCACTAGCATTTTCAGTGGTCCAACAATTGGGCCTGGAACAACGCAAGGAGTTTATTTCTAGGCCCTTTTGGGTGCCTGATTGGTTGGAAGACAATGACCGTCTCAAGGCTGAACAGAAACTGCCACTGGAGCAGGCCCCGCTTCGTCGAAAGCGGATATTCAAGACCTTCACTCGAAACCTCAAGGTCAAATCCCTCGGCGGCACACGCCTCATTGAGGTCCATTTTCTAAACCCTGATCCGCAAATCGCTGCTGACGTCGCCAACTTGCTGGTGAAAGACCTGCAGGAACAGGATTTCCGTACGCGATTCGCGGCGACGGCGCAGGTCTCCGACTGGCTGCAAAAGGAATTGTCAGACCTGAAGTCACAAGTTACAACCTCGCAGGAACAGCTCAACCATGTACAAAAGGAAGCTGGCATTCTGGGCTCGGATGAGACCAACAACGTTGTAATGACGAAACTCGAAGAACTGAACCAGCAGCTTACCCAAGCTGAGGCTAACCGTATCCTGAAAGAGGCTGTATACAAATTGGCAAAGTCAGGAAACCCCGAGACAATCTCTAGCATAGCCGGCACCGGAATGACCGGTAGCGGAGCAGTAAATACGAATGCAATGGCCCTGATAGACACTCTACGAGGTCAGGAGGCTGAACTGAAGGTGCAGTACGCCCAAGCATCTGCTAAGTTCGGTTCAGCATACCCTCTCCTCAGACAGCTGCAAACGCAGCTCGCGCAGGTAGACGAGTCCATCCAGGCAGAAATCGCAAAACTTGCGGCCCGATCGGAGAATGACTATTTAGCCGCAAAACATTCTGAGGGCATGTTGCGCGATTTGTTCGAAATACAAAAGGCCGAAGCCAACCGGCTGAATGACAAGGCCGTCCAATACACAATTCTTAAGCAGGACGTGGAATCTAGCCGCAGGCTTTATGACGATCTCCTGGGCAAGCTTAAAGAAGGCGGAGTGCTCGCAGGGCTGCATTCCACCAACATCGTTGTGCTCGATCCTGCGCGCACGGCTGCGGAACCTGCGCGCCCAATTTATCTGCTAAACCTAGGCCTTGGATTCGGGCTCGGGTTGTTCGGGGGAATTGTCCTGGCGTTCGTACGCGACGGCCTCGATGACACACTGTTCACTCCAGAGGACGTGGAAGAGAACGTGGCTCTGCAATGTGTTGGGATCGTGCCCGAACTTGCAACCTGCACCGACCTTCCGCGACGGCTGCGTCGTAACAAAACGTTCATAATTGGCTCAGGCATTTCTACCCATCCTTCGTCGCAACTCGCGGAGTCCTATCGCGCCCTGCGGACCTGGATTTTGCATTCTGATGCGGATGCCCCACCGAAGGTCATCGTAGTGACTAGCGCCTTGCCGCGGGAGGGAAAGACAACGACAAGCTTGAACACTGCAATCGCACTCGCCCAAGATGGCGCTAAGGTCCTGCTCCTGGAAGCAGACCTGCGACGCCCCTGTTTCCACACGCTGGTGGCAACTCCGTCCTCATCGGGCCTAATCGGCCTGTTGACTGACCCCGATGGTTGCAAGGCAGAATTCATCAACCATCCGCAGGTCGCCAACCTGTGTGTGTTGCCTGCAGGCTTAGGGAAGTCGAGTCCGGCTGAGTTACTGGGGTCGATGCGCATGAAGTCGTTTCTTGATTTCTGCCGTAAGAAATTCGACTTCATTGTCATCGACACACCGCCGGTGTTGTCTTTTAGCGACGCGGCTATCGTGTCACGCGGCGCCGATGCGGTGCTGTTCGTGATTCGCTCCGAGCAAACTACGAAGCAATCCTGTTTGCGTGCCCGGGATGTCATGGAACGCGCCAACATTCGAGTCTCGGGAGTTTTAGTAAACGGCGCCAACGTGAATTCTGCCGGCTATAAGCACTATTACGGTTACGCGAACGCAAAATATCTGGGGTACTACAACGATGTCCAGAGTCACCAGAGACAAAACTAAACTAAAGAGGTGTTCAATGAGGGGCTTTCGTACATCAGTCGTTCTTGTCTGTCTCGTGACGCTAGCTTTGGGTTTGGCTTCCGCTCAAACGAAAGTAGACTTCGAGCAGCCGCCAGCTTCAGCCACTTCGCCTGCATCCTTAGGAACCGGCTCAGGCAGGGTTCGGATCGGACCGGGTGACTTGCTTGATGTGAAGGTCTTCGACGTGGAGGAACTTACTCAAGAAGTCCGCGTCAGTGATCGGGGAGAAGCCGTGCTGACTTTTTTGGGTCCACTTCATCTGACCGGGCTGACGACGGCTGAAGCACAAGTCTTAGTGGAAAACCGTCTGCGAGATGGTAACTATGTGCGGGATCCCCATGTCTCGATCCTGATCATGCAGTACGGAACCCAAGGCGTCTCGGTTTTGGGGCAAGTAGGCAAGCCTGGGGTGTATCCGGTGCTGGGCGCTCGAACCTTGCTGGATGTGATTTCCGACGCCGGCGGCATTACTCCGATGGCCGCACATGAGGCCACCATTAAGCGTCGACAGGGAGGTGAGGTCTTTACTGCCAGCCTATCGGACAACCCAGGGGAACTGCTGGCCGGCAATGTAGAGATGTGGCCCGGCGACACTGTCATCGTGCCGAAGGCGGGAATTGTATATGTGATCGGCGACGTTGGCCGACCGGGCGGCTTCGTCATGGAAAACAACGGCAGAGTGACCCTGCTGGAGGCGGTGGCGCTTGCTTCTGGTGTGAATCGTACGGCGGCACAAGGTAAAGCTCGAATCATTCGCAAAACGTCCGCCGGATACTCAACGATGCCCGTCGACCTAAAACACATCCTTCAGGGCAAAGAGGCCGACGTGCCCTTGGAACGGGAGGACATCGTCTACATTCCGGCGAGCACTGCTCGGTCACTGGTCTTCCACACTCCGCAAGTGCTGGAAGCTGCCGCGGCTTCAGCAACCGTTTATGCCATGGCGCCATGATCAAACGCTTCCTTAAACTAGTTGGGAGCTTGATCTTTTTTGCCGGCGCAGCCATTTGGCGAGAAGTGCGTCAGCTGCGAGGCGAGCCGATTCCTGGAAGCCTGGTTGTTCTTTGCTATCACGGGGTTCCTCAGAGTCAGCGGGCGCAGTTTGCCCGCCAGATGGATCTCTTACAAAGGTATGCCAAGCCGATACGAGCTGATGTCGAGACGCCACTGCTGGCCGGCGAACGCTATGCCGCCGTCACTTTTGACGACGGCTACCAAAGCACGGTGGAGAACGCCCTTCCCGAGTTAAAGGCCAGAAACATTCCCTGCACCTTGTTCGTTGTGAGCCACCTGCCGGGGCATTCCCCATGGTGGGCCGGGACTGAAGGCTACGATCTCGAAGACAGGTTCATCACGTCAGAGCAGCTTGCGAACCTGCCTAGCGACCTCGTGAGCATTGGCTCCCATACCATGACGCATCCGAATTTATCTGTGCTTTCTGAAGAGATGGCAAAGCGGGAACTGTTCGAGTCGCGGCAGTCGTTGCAGCAAGCACTGCGCCGCGAGATCCGGCTGTTCGCCTTTCCTCAGGGCTTTTACAACGCGGCCCTGGTGGGTTGGTGTCGCGAAGCAGGCTATCAGCGGGTATTCTCCGCCGAGCCGACGACGGCGTTTTCCAGTCTGCCGGATTATGTGACCGGGCGTGTGATCGCCGATCCCACGAATTGGGGGATTGAATTCCGTCTCAAAATTCTCGGTGCTTACGGGTGGTTGACGGTTGCGTACAGAATCAAGCGGAAGGTTCGTGCAAGGCTGAAAGCGAGCTAAAACAGCCTAACCTAGAGAACGGGAGTGAGCTTGAAACACTTTCTCAAACGGATCGCTGCCGCTTTTTTGTCCGCTTTGCCCAGCAGCTTGCTCTTGTCGTTGAAGCACTCCCGGGAGCTAGCATACTGGGCGGCAAGACACCAAGAAAGCGCGGGTGTGCTGCGTAATACACATTTTGCGTACTTCTACACGTCGTACTTCGACATCGAGAAGCAAGAATATACGGCGAAGTCGGTGCTGGACATCGGCTGTGGCCCTAGGGGAAGCCTGGAGTGGGCCGACAACACGAAGGAAAGAGTAGGGTTGGATCCTCTTGTCGATCGATACCGAGAACTGGGCATCGAGGCGCACAAAATGAGCTATGTTTGTGCGCCCTCGGAGACAATACCTTTCTCCGATGGGTGCTTCGATTTCGTGACTTCTTTCAACTCCCTCGATCATGTGGACGATGTCGACAAAACCTTATTCGAGATAGTGAGGGTGCTAAAGAAGGGTGGGACATTCCTACTGATTACTGAGATAAACCATCCTCCGACGCCAACCGAGCCGCACAGAATATCGAAAGATCTGGTTGAACGGCTGTCGCTCAATTGTTCTCTCGAGAGGGTCAGGCTGGTCGCCATTCGAGATGATCACGACATCTATCAGAGTTTGCTTGACGCGAAACCGTATATGCCAAGCCTTAAGGAAATGCCAGGTATTTTGTCCGCGCGGATGACGAAGCAGACTTGATCGGAACCGTTAATCCACCAGCGCCTGCTCGCCTCACATGTGCACAACAATGGTAAACAATGACTTGGTCTTTGATGTTGGTCTGCATCGCGGGGAGGATACCGCCTACTATCTGGCGAAGGGATATAGGGTTGTTGCATTCGAAGCCGATCCGAGGTCTGTAGCATTCTGTCAAAATCGATTTGGGCGGGAGATCTCGGAGCATCGATTGCGAATCATGGCGGGTGCGATAACCGAAGACCTAACGCAAGAGTCGGTCACATTTTTCGTGGACAAGAGAAAGCCAGTCTGGAGCACCGCCGACAAGAACTGGTCGGAACGCAACAAGAGATTGGGCGCGAAAAGGATTGCGGTGGTTGTTACGAAGGTCGACATCCTGAGGAGTTTTCTCGAATTCGGAACGCCATATTACTTGAAAGTTGACGTCGAGGGTGTCGATAGGCACATCTTTCGGACGCTTGCTGCACTGCCAGACCGTCCGACATATCTCTCCTTTGAGTCGGACAAAGTTAGCTTCGACGACTTGTTGGCCGACCTTGACTTTATCGAAGGGCTCGGTTACCGCCGGTTCAAGGTTGTACAACAGGCCACCGTTCCCGGCCGCGTTATCCGCACAAAGGACCGCTCAGGCAAGGCACTGGTTCATCGATTTGAGAAGCACGCCTCAGGTGGATTTGGCGACGATGCGGAGGGCCCGTGGTTGACGAAGCGGGAGGCTGTCGATGCCTATCGCCAGATCTTTGCAAATTACCGCCTACTTGGTGACGCATCATTTGTGGGACGCAATTTTGGTCTTCCACTCCGAATCCTGCGTCGCATATCGCGGCAGCCACTACCAGGATGGCACGATCTACACGCCACGCTCTAAGGGGTGAGTCATATGTTTGAGCTGAGTTCACAGGAGCGGTACGCGGCAGGTAGGTCGACACAGAACTCTTACACCGCGTCAGCTGCTCTAGTATCCATCATTATACCCACGCGGAATCGGCCACACCTCGTGTTGCGCGCCGTGCAAAGCGCCCTCAATCAAACGTATCCGCACCTCGAAGTGATCGTCGTGGTTGACGGCCCGGATCCGGCCACGAACGACGTGCTGAATGCCGTCGTCGATCGACGGTTGAGAGTGGTGGTATTAGATCGGAGCGTCGGAGGGTCGGAAGCGCGCAATAAAGGCGTCCATCACGCGAACGGCCGATGGGTGGCCTTCTTGGATGATGACGACGAGTGGTTAGCACAAAAGCTAGAGAAACAAATGGACGCTGCTGTCAACTCAAATGGCCAATTTCCGGTCATAGCATGTAATGTCATTGCACGGACGCCTCTCGGCGACTTCATCTGGCCCCGCAGAACGCCAAAACCCAAGGAGCCGATTTGCGAATATCTCTTCGCCCGGAGAAGCCTTTTCCGTGGCGAGGGTCAGCTACAAACATCGCTGATCCTTACGAGTCGAGAACTGATGCAAAAAGTGCCCTTCGCAACTGGTCTCCGCAGGCACCAGGATACCGATTGGTACCTCCGCATGGCCGCGATTGCCGGGGTTGAAATTACGTTTGTACGAGAGCCGCTTGCGATTTGGCACACCGAAGAGAACAGGCCCCGGGTTACTGGCGTCTCCGATTGGCGGTATTCTTTGGAATGGCTGCGTGGTGTGCGCTGCGTTATGACTGCTAGGGCCTACGCGGGCTTCATAGCCACACAGTTAGCGCCGGAGGCCGCGAGTCAAGGAGAATGGGCGGCATTCTTCCCGCTATTGCGGGAGACCTTCGCACACGGGAAACCCCTGCCCATCGACTTAGTGCTCTATCTCGGAATTTGGTTTATACCTCCATCATTTCGACATAAATTGCGATTAGCCCTAAGGAAGGCTAGTCCGGCTCGGGTTGAAGCTCCCGTTGTTAGCTAGACCTTGTAATCGTTGCTCGCACCACACTCGATACGCCGAAATGCTCATACATCACAAATGTCTCAGATAACAGTCGGGATTCCGGTTTACAACGCGATGCCATATCTGCCTGAAAGTGTGGAGAGCATCCTGCGGCAGAGCTATGCGGACTTTGAGATTCTGATCATTAATGACGGCTCCAGTGATGACAGCCTGGAGTATCTCAATTCCATTCGTGATCCCCGGCTACGAATTCTTTCGCAGAACAATCGAGGCTTGACTGCAACCCTAAATAGAATGCTGACAGAAGCCAAGGGTCGGTGGCTGGTCCGACAAGACGCTGACGACGTTTCCTATCCGAATCGGCTGCGCCGACTTGCCGAATTCATTGGCAAGTACTCGGAAGCGGGCATGTTTTATTCACTGGCTGATTACTATCCGAGTACGAGCATAGGAAAGTTCCGATCAAACCAGGGTAGCCCGGAGGAACTCCGTCAAATCGTTAATTCCGGATATTTGCTCTCCATCTGCCATACGTCCGTGGTCTTGAACGTCGAAAAGACCTTAGCATTGGGCGGATATCGCTTTAATCTTCATGTCGAGGACAGAGATTTGTGGTGGCGCATGGCGATTGCCCACGACATCAGGTTTATCCCCGAGGTAACGGTTGGATTTCGCCAAAGTTTGCAAAGCATCTCATCCATGAACCTCGCAGAGCAGTGGCTCAACGGACTCTATGTCCAGTATTTGCTGCTATCTCGTTTGTGGGATCTGGAACCTTTGCCGATAGAAATGGTTCGCGTCGCTCTCGCGCGCATGGTCGATATGCGTAAGTTACGTTCCAAAAAACATCTGCGGGCTTTCAACATGGAGTGGGGACACGGGAAGAGAAGCAGGGCGGTGCTCGAAGCGTCTCTCGCTTTGGCGTTGTCGCCGACCAGCGTGATGCGTCGTGTGGCTGACGAGATTGCAAACGATGGGAGCATCCGGGTAGGCGAATCGCCGAAGCTCTTCGCCGCTCTAAGCAGTTTATTGTGGGCTGCGGCAGGGAAGTCTGAAGCGGCACGCTTCAATTTGTCGAACTCCGTTCTTTGCAAGGATCGACCGTGAGCTATTTATACTACGTCGCTTTATCGGGGAGCATTTGTCCAGTGAGCTAGGAGAATGACAATAACATTCACCCGGAGAGAATTTGTAGTTGGAGCAACTGCGGCTTTGGGGATAATGGCCCTGCGAGGCGAGGCGGTCCCTGTCCAGATCGACCAAGTCGACATGTTGAAGCCACTGGCCGAACATGCTGAGGCGAAGGGGATTCTGTTTGGGACGGCATTGGGAGGGGAGGCGCTGAAGAATCCGGCGTACGCCAACCTCGTCGCGAGCCAATGCAGGATCGGAGTGCCTGAGAGCGCTTTGAAGTGGAATACATTGCGCCCCACACCGGATCGATACGACTTCGGCGCGGGCGACTACTTCTACCAGTTTTCGATTTCGCATGGGATGAAGTACCGCGGGCACACTCTTGTGTGGGAGCAAGCCTTGCCGTCTTGGTTTCACAACACTGTGAATGCCAGCAACGCGAAAGCCATGATGCTCGACCATATTTCGGTTGTCGTCGGTCACTATGCCGGAAAGATGCATTCCTGGGACGTAGTGAACGAAGCCCTCGAACTGGACGACGGCCGTCCCGACGGACTGAAGAAGACGCCCTGGCTCCAGATGATTGGCCCCGAATATATCGAGCTGGCTTTTCGCGCTGCCCACGAGGCTGATCCGAAAGCCATGCTGATTTACAACGAGAACTGGCTCGAGCCGGAAGATCGAACGACCGAGAAGAAACGCCAGGCAGCCCTGGCTCTGCTAACGGGATTGAAGAAAAAGGGTGTTCCAATTCACGGGCTGGGACTTCAGTCCCATCTATTTGCTGAAACGGTTGTGGGCGGCCCGAACCTCGCTCGCTTTCTAGACCAGGTTGCTGACCTCGGGCTGGCGATTTTCATCACGGAAATGGACATCCGTGATCAGCACCTGATGGGCAGCGTCGAGTCCCGAGACAAAGCCGTCGCCCAGAAATACTACGACTACCTCTCATTCATGCTGCAACGCAAGGCTGTGAAAGTTGTCATGACGTGGGGACTGAGTGACCGCTATACGTGGCTCAGCGAGCATAGCCCGCGTCCAGATGGATCGCCGGTGCGTCCACTGCCCTACGATGCCGATCTCAGACCGACCCCGGCATGGAACGCAATAGCGGCGGCATTCGACCAAGCCAGCGAAAGATAACTCCCTCAAAACCTAAATTCCCATTGCCCCGTTCGCAATCGAGGGGGTTCAAGGAGCCTCGCTCAATGAGCACTCTAAGATCATTGCCAATTCTGAATCGCACTACCGACAGACAAACCGGTGATGTAATTCATTTGCACCGCGCTTCAGAGCAGGAAGAATGCAGTGCTTTTGCCGAGCGCTCTCGCCTGAAGTTTGCGACGTTCAACCTGCTTGGCGTCCGGGTCCAGGCGATCACCTCGAGGGATCTGCTGGACATTATTTCCGAAGCCGTGCGTTATCAGGCGAAGTATGTGGTGGCCAATCACAACATGCACAGCCTCTACCTTTGGCACCACGATTCGAATATGCGCGAGCTTCACGCACGAGCTGACTTCACCCATGGCGATGGGGTTGCGTTGATTGCGTTGTTTCGATTGTTCGGAGGCCGGCTAACGCGCGAACACCGCATCACCTATGTCGATTTCTTGCCATTGTTAGCCAAGGAGGCTGTCACGCAGGGTTGGAGAATCTTTTATGTGGGTTCGAAGCCCGAGGTCGCCGAAAACGGGGAAACGAGTCTTCGAGAAAGGTACCCTGGATTGGAGATCCGCACTCATCACGGATACTTTGACACTCATGGCGCCGAAAACGAGGCCGTTCTCTCGAAGATTCGTGCTTATGCCCCGGATCTTCTTATGGTGGGAATGGGAATGCCCCGCCAAGAAGCGTGGGTCAATGAAAATCTGAATCGCATAACCGCACGAACCATATTCTGCGCCGGGTGTCTGATGGACTACGTCACGGGAGAGGTTCCTACATGTCCACGTTGGCTGGCTAGCATCGGTTTTGAATGGCTTTATCGCCTGGTGTCCGAGCCTTCCCGGTTGTGGCGCCGCTATCTGGTCGAACCCTGGTTCATTCTGGGTCAGCTAGGGAGCGCTTATTTCAAGGTTGGCCGGAGCTTCGGGACATCGAACTCTGTGATCGAGGACGGCAATGAATAACCCGAGCGAGAAGGGCTGATTCACGACATGGCGAGGAAATCGATGTTGCTTATTGTGAACGCTGACGATCTGGGTGCAAGCGAAGCCATCAACGAGGAGATTTTCGATTTGATGGCATCCGGGCTTGTCACTTCCGCTACGCTGATGGCGAATGCTCCTGCATTTGAGCATGCAATCAAACACATCAAGCGATTTCCAAACTGTTCCTTTGGCGTCCATCTGAATTTGACGGCTTTCCCGCCACTGAGCAGCGCGAAGAATCTCGATCCGGTTTTGCGCAACGGCCAGTTCTCTCGAGAATTACTGACAGGGCGCATGAAACGTGAATTGCGGAGCCAGCTGAAACAGGAATTGATCTTGCAGGTCCGGCGGGTGTTCGATGCAGGCGTTTCTGTGACGCATTTTGATTCTCATCATTTTATTCATGTCAGCCCACACCTGGTTCCTGTGGTTAAAGCAGTGCAGAGGCGTTTCGGAGTCCGAAAGATTCGATCGACGCTGGAGGTATTGTCAGAACGACGGGGACTCCATACCCTGAAAAGCAGACTCCTCGGCTACGCGCTGCGCAAAGCGTACACCACTGTGAGTCCGGATGGATGGTGTGAGGTTCGCGCGTTCCATGCTGCTCTGGCACAGAATGCCTTGCCGCAGTTTCGATGCTTGGAACTCATGGTGCACCCGGGAAGCCGCAACGCGCAATACATTGAAGAGATTGCCATCTTACGATCCAACTGGCTACAACTTCTGCCGGCAGACGTCCGGCTGGGTAGTTATCGTCTCCTCAACGCGGTTTAGCGACGATAAACAGGAGACGGCCTTCGTCAACTCCCTCTCCCCGGTCCCAGAATTCCCCAATCTCCCCCCGTGCAGTACTCTGCGTGAAAATCGTTCTGCTGCTTTCCTGCCTTCGCGAATTATGGCGGCCTGCCTCGGTGTTGGGGTCCCTGCCTGTACGCCTGTACGATCTCGTGCAACATAGCGTCTGGCTTTTCCTCCCCCTCCGTTCCTCCCTCGCCTTTTGGCTAAAATGTGTTCCTGGAAGGTGCCGACGCTGGTCGCGCGAACTGCTCCTTGAGCGGAGTAGTCACCAGGTCAACGAAGAAGCCAACAAAAGCGTGGGCAGGGAAGTCAACGCGTTCGATCACGGAGAGAGGACCGGGAGCATTTGCCCAATGAATTCGAGTCGATCAGAGCGTGTCGCGAGAGAATTCACTGTACCCAAATTGTACCCATCATCCGGCAATGCCGCCTTTTTTGCCAAGAACCGCGACCGATTGCGGGAGACGGACAACAGAAAGAAAAACACGCAGCAAATCAAGTTGTTCAGCAGCCTGCGAAATTGCGAGACAAAAGACATGCCGAACTTCGCGTCTTTCGTTTACGGATGATGGGTCTCCCAGTGCTGAACTCTCCTGGGACCGATGGTAGGCGACCACCCAAAGTTACTGCTCTGCTTCGGATCGGGAGAGCTTCGCACTGGCCTCTTTGTGCGCTGCCTCGATCTGCTCTGCGGTCAGCATCTTCGTGAGGAGGCTTTTGGCTTGGGATGCTCGTTCGAGCGCCACCAGGTACCAGGTATACGCCAGCACGGCGTCCTGCGGACCGTTTCGCCGCGCCAAATAAATCTGGGCCAAGGCCAGCTGGGCTGCGGGCAAACCTGCATCTGCAGCCTTCTGTAGCAGGACGAATTCATTGCGGAATCCGACACGATCCGACAAATTCATGGGATCTTCTAGACTCAATTGGCCCGGAACAGCCTGGCTTAGAGTCATATTGAGAAGCTCGACGCGGCTGGAAACGCCCAGCTTGTCGAAGATTCGAAACAAGTGATTCTTAACCGTGTGTTGGCTCAATTCCAGGTGCTGGGCAATCTCGCGATTGCTCAGACCCTGGGCTAGCAAATGAACCACTTCGAGTTCACGCTTCGAAAGCAAGCTCAGGCCCCGGGCGTTGACGGTCCGAACTGTGAGGGCATTGGCAAACGCTTCCACGGCCAACGACACCTCGCGAGTGTTTGCCCATATCTGTCCCTGTTGTACGCAGCGAATACATTTGCGAAGCGCTTCCACTGGTTGGCTCTTACCAAAGATGCCTCTGGCGCCGGCGCGAAATGCATGTAAAACCATTTCGTCGTTTAGGGAATCCAGGAGAACCACCGATCGCACGTTAGGACCTTTAGCGCGCATTTCCGCGACAACCTCAAAACCACGGGAAGGCCGCTCATCCAAATTAGCATTGACCACAAGGACATCCGCATCCAGAGCAATGACTGCCGGTAGCAAATGGCGGGATTCTGAATCAAACGAAATTACCTCGAACTCAGCGTCGAGCTTCAAGGCTTCCGCCATCAGGTTGGTGTGAATGCGCGAACTGTCAGCAACTACAACTCGGGTTTTGGAGTTTCCGGCGTTGGAATCGCTTGAGATCTTAGTCATAGGCTTGGATATCGGCTTTACGAACGGCTGTTCAATTTGTCGATCCTCTGGTCGAACAGGGGCTAGTTCGACGATGTATGCAAGGCCTTTCACACTGTTTGTGAGAGTGCCTTTATTACCGCGGGGGGGGAGGACGCAAGGGGGAGGACTTTCGAGCAGCTCTGTTTGACGCTCGCCTATCTAGCTATCTTGCTTAAATCAATGCATTAAATTCAACAAGCTAACATTCCACCGAGATTCTAGCTCATCACAAATTCGAGGTCAAGGACGTATTTCTCAGGGCTTTTTAGCCCCGTTGTTTGGGGCGATCGAATAAAGCGGATTGAGAAGAAGACCCTCGGGTACTTCTAGCCATTGCAGGCATCTGCAACGCCGTGTAATTTTTCATTCTCATTGCATTGTGGTAGAGCGTTTCCTTCCTGTAATCCTCCCCCCAGGCAGGCATCTAGAGGCGCGGCAATCCCAGAGCAGGGTTTTTTGTATAACAGCAGTCTTCATCTTTCAGGATCGGATATGACCGCTGGCTTTCCTGTAATGAAATCAGGGATTATGCCCCGGGTCAGCATTATGGCACTTAAGTGGGCTAGGAAACAGTAACCGCATCGACTAGATTGAGAACGATCCATTGAGACGAAAAGATATTTGACGTAAACAGCGAGCCATCACTCCCCCGGCTTACTGCCTGTTGGTACATCCCCCCGGAAATCTCCCGCTGAGATTTCGAATAACTGGATAGTTATATCTATTTTTTGGGTCATTCCGAGAGGCGTGACTTAGAGGGCGAAGCTATGGCCGTCAGCAGCGTGGCGTTGGATTTTTCGCAGCCGCTTCCTCAAGTCGAGAACGAGGTTGAGAGCTGGTATGCATTACACACTCGGCCGCGACACGAGAAGATCGTGGCCCATCGGCTTGAGGAAAGAGGCGTGACTGCCTTTCTGCCGCTGATCAAGGAAGTACACCGCTGGAGCGATCGTAAGAAGACACTCCAGTTGCCCCTATTCACCTGCTATGTGTTTGCGAAATTCACTCCGAATCGATCGGAACGCTTACGCATGCTTCGCGTCGATGGAGTATTCGGTTTGGTCGGCGCCAAAGGCGAAGGCACGCCGATCCCAGATGCACAAATGGATGCGGTTCGGAGCTTGGCAGAAACCGAGCTGCCATGGTCCGCTCATCCCTTTCTGAAAATTGGTCAACGCGTGCGAATTCGGAGCGGCGCCCTCGATGGTATGGAAGGCATCCTGCTCTCGCGCAACGGAGACCGAACTCTTGTTATCTCCATCGATGCAATCCAAAGATCGCTGGCCGTGCGCGTCGAAGGATACGAAGTCGAAGCCGCCTAGTTTTCGAAACAGTTTTCCTCCCAGCAGCAAAAATTGACTTCCCATGACACCCCATACAATTGAAACCCTCCGCTTGCTGGTCGTAAGCAGCGAAGTTTCTGTCCTTCGTCTGCTGGGTTCTACCGCGCAATCAAACTCATGGCATGTGGAAACTTCGGCGAGCGGTTGGGATGCGATGGAGCGAGTGCAATCCGGGGTCGCACCGCACCTGCTCTTAGTGGATATTCATCCTGGAGATGGCGAGGGTCTCCACCTCTTACTGTGGCTGAGGAGACTACGTCCGGACCTGCCGATCGCGGTGATGTGCGATCCAGACGACAAAAGCAGCCAGAAAGAAGCAACGCGCATGGGCGCTAACCACGTGCTGTTGCGTCCCGTCATTAAGGAACAAATAGAATCTCTGGTTCGCAAAACTCTGGGATCGTCGGACGACGATAAGGACGCGGATATGGCGAGCGAAAATATCGAAGCACTCGGCGAGGACGAATTCTTCCTTAGCGTGAGCCCCATCACGCAGAAAGTCCGCACACAGGCGGAATTGCTGGCGCAGACAGACGTTCCTGTGCTCATTCTGGGAGAGCCCGGAAGCGGAAAAGGTACTATTGCCCGTCTCATCCACAAACTCTCGGTTCACGCCGGATTCAAATTCCTGAGAGTGAATTGCTCCGAGATGCCGGGAGATCTGCTCGAGATCGAACTCTTCGGCAGACGAAATGGCTCGAATGGGTCAGCGAGTGGCCGGACAGGCCTGGGCAAGCTCGAGATCGGCGAAAACGGCACACTTCTGCTGGATGAGATCACGGCGATGCCGCTTTCCTTGCAAACGAGACTCCTGCAGGTGCTGCAAAACAAGCGATTCTCCCGGCCGGGCGACGATAGACCGGTTGAGGTTGGGGTTCGCATTCTCGCCGCAAGTAGTGACAAGGTTGATCGCGCGCTTGCGGAAAAGCGCCTGCACGACGGGCTTTACTATCGTCTGAGTGCCTTCACCATTCATGTTCCGCCTTTGCGACAACGCAAAGATGAAATCAAAGCCCTTGTGCGCTATTCCATGCACAAGCTGGCGAGGTATTACGGGCTACCACCACGAGACTTTTCTTCGTCGGTATTGGAGGCATGCTTTAATCACTCCTGGCCCGGGAACCTAGAAGAGTTAGAAACGTTCGTCAAACGGTATCTGGTGGCTGGTGATAAAGAGTTCCCCGTGAGCGGCTCGGAGTCAGGGTTCGGGAGCAACGGAGACGCCAACGGCCGGACAGTTGGCATAAGTGCGAATCCGCCAGTTCCAGATGGTTCGCGCATGACAGTGGCGAAATCACTGAAGGCGTTGATCCAAGGGATAAAGTGCGAAACTGAGAGAAACGCGATCGCGGCGGCCCTTGGGAAAACTGGTTGGAATCGAAAGGCAGCTGCGCGGCTGATGGGAGTTAGCTATCGTACAATGCTGTACAAAATTGACCAGTACCACATGAGCGCTCCGGAAACCTTTATTTCCCCATTTCTCCGTTCTCCGGTTCCGATCACGCCAAAGGAAATGGAAAAGTAAGCCGAATCACCAAACAAGCAGAATGAGCACTAAGAGCCAAGAAGTGAACATCGCGACGACAACCAACATGTCATCGAAGATCGGGCTGTTTGCGGCCTTTACGTGTCTTCTCTTATCGAGCGGGCTGTGGGCACAAGCGGGGTCGGGAACTGTTGTTACCGCTCCAAGCTCTAGTGCTGCGCAACCCTCGCAAAATGCAGATGCTTCCATTGCGCCCAAGCCACACGACGACACTTTTGTGATTGGCAATGATGACGTGTTGGCTATCAATGTGTGGAAGGAACCGGATATCTCCCGGTCCATTCCAGTGCGCTCGGACGGAAAGATCTCGTTGCCGCTGGTCGGGGAAGTTCAGGCCACGGGCCGAACTCCGCTCAAATTGGAAGAAGACATTGCCGGCAGGCTGAAGAGTTACATCGCTGAACCCGAAGTCACCGTTATCGTTCAGCAAATTAACAGTCAAAAGTTCAACATCCTGGGAATGGTGAATCGGCCCGGTTCATACGTGATCAATAACTCAGCCACAGTACTGGATGCGATTGCCATCGCTGGTGGATTCCGCGACTTTGCCAAACAGAAATCGATTTACGTTTTGCGTCAGAATGGCAACGGTAGCCAGACACGGCTTCCATTCAATTACAAGGAAGTTGTCAAGGATCAGAATCCGGCCCAGAACGTTAAGCTCCAGCCTCGCGACACGATCGTCGTACCCTAATGAAGCCGTTCAAGCAAATGTGGGTAGGGTTGCTCTTGCTGAGCGCAGCGCCGCTCTGGTCGCAGGTGGACAATACGTCTACACAACCTGCACTTGGCGCCCTGGGTCCAGGGAGCGCCGACGATCAAATGAAAGTTCCGCCGCCGGTCAGCGGCCAACCTTATCCTACTCAAGTTACTTCGCAGGAGAGGTCGAACTACCTGCGGGGGGGCTTGGCTTTTACGACTGCATATACGGACAATGCACTGGGTTCGGTAGGCAATAAACCGGTGAGCGATCTGAGTTATTCCGTGGCGCCTTTCGTGGCGCTGGACGAAACCAGGTCCCGCCTGCATTTCGGGTTAACTTACGCGCCGGGCTTCACCTTCTATCAGCGCACCAGCTCCAGAAACGAACAGGACGAGAATTTGTCGACGAGTTTGCAGTACCGCCTGAGCCCTCATGTGACTCTTTCCGCGCAAGACGGATTTCTAAAGACCTCGAATGTTCTAAACCAGCAGAATTTCTTACCGACTGGAGCTGTATTTGGCGGTGCGCTGCAGCCAAATTTTTCGGTGATTCCGCCGGTTGCCGACCTGCTCAGCAATTCGGGAAACGTCGGCATCAACTATCAGTTTGCCGCAAGCGGTATGATCGGGGCGAGCGGATCGTTTACCAACCTTCACTATCCGAATCCCGCCGAGGTCCCCGGTTTATATGATTCCAACTCACAGCGCGGGTCCGCATTCTATTCGTTTCGTTTTTCAAGAATGAACTACGTAGGAGTGACGTATCAATATCAGCGACTTATCGCGCATCCGACGTTCGGCCAGAGTGAGACACAAACTCACGCGCTGCTTTTCTTCTATACGCTGTACGCAACGTCAAGATTTTCAATTTCCTTCTTCGGCGGACCTCAACACTCAAATACGATCGAACCGCCGCAGCCACCAATGCTAACCGGGGCAACTGCGCTACGGCAATGGACACCTGCCGCCGGTACAAGTTTGAATTGGCAAGGCAACCTGAACAATGTTTCGCTCAGCTATTCCCGGGTCATCTCGAGCGGCGGAGGACTCATTGGGGCAGTGCAGATGAACAGTGCGACCGCTTCGTTTCGGCAACAGATCACGCGTTATCTAAGTGGATCCGTGTCCGGCGGCTACACACAGAACCAGGTTTTGGCCACGGCAGTAGGCGCAGGCTACAACGGACATTCGGCGTCAGGAGCTGCATCCTTGCAGCAGCAGTTGGGTCCGCACATCAACTTGCAACTGGGCTACGCCCGACTCCACCAGGTTTACAGTAACGTTGCCATTCTGGCAGCGACTCCTGACACTAATAGCGAATCTGTATCCATTTCTTATCAGTTCTCCAGGCCGCTGGGACGATGAATTCTATGGTTGACGATCTCGACGAGATAAGTTCGCAAGGCTTCGATCTCCAGCATTATCGGGGGATAGTTCGGCGTCGCCATCTACAGTTTCTGATATCGCTTTTCATGGGGTGGGTGCTGGTATGGGGTGCAAGTTGGGTCCTTCCCCCGCGCTATCAATCGACTACGCTGATCCTGGTGGAGCAGCCCACCATGCCAAGGGATTACGTCACGCCCAACGTGAACGATGACCTGCAGGATCGAATGCAGAGCATCACCCAGCAGATTCTCAGTCGCACACGGCTTTTGCATATCATCGACCAATTAGGTCTTTATGCGGACGCACAGCAGCCGTCACCCGACCAAAAAGTGGACCGCATGCGCAAAGATATCGACATTGAACTCGTGCGCGATGCTCGCAATCAGATTACGGCATTCAACGTCTCCTATTCGTCGGGTGATCCCCATCTGGCGCAACGGGTTACTAGCGAACTGACGAATTTATTCATCAACGAGAATCTGGAGGTCCGCCAGCAGCAGTCGGAAGACACCACCAAGTTTCTGGAAGGCCAAATGGAAACTGCCCGCAAGAGCCTTGCTGAGCAAGAGCAGAAAGTCCGTCAGTTCGAGGCGCAGCATGTGGGCGAGCTACCAGCTCAGTTGGCGAGCACTCTCCAGATTCTGGGCGGTCTGCAGTCTCAACTGCAGAATGACGAAGATGCTCTCACTGTCGCCAACCAGCAGCACGTCTACTTGCGAACGCTGGCGGATCAGTACCGATCTTTGCAGAGGTCATCCAAGACCTCGGATGGAACAACGGTCGGATTGCCCGCTCTTGACCAAGAACTGGATAAACTTAAGGCACTGCTGGCCGACCTCAGCTCTCACTATACAGATCGCCACCCCGATGTGCGCAGGCTGAAGGAACAGATCGCCAAGGCCGAGAAAATGCGGGCCCAGCTCTTCGCTAGTCTGAAAGTGGAAGATGCGGCCGCTCAGACGGATGGCACCGGGGAGACCGTTAACCCGGTGACTACGGATCCGACACAAGCATCCCTGTTGGCGCAGATTCAAGGTCAGCTGAAATCCAATGAGGTCGAAATCAGCAATCGTCAGCATTCGATCGCCACACTTAGAGCGAGGGTGGACGAATATCAGGCACATCTGAGTCAGGAACCAGTCCGCGAGCAACAGCTAGCGGATCTGACTCGCGGGTACGACCAGTCCAAAGCCAACTATGACGACCTGCTGAAAAAGAAGAATGCGTCGGCTATGGCGACGAGCATGGAATTGCTGCAGCGGGGAGAGCGATTCCATGTATTGGATTCGCCGAGTTTTCCGCAGAAGCCCGATTTCCCCAATCGCTTAAAATTCTGCGGCATCGGGCTAGGGATCGGTCTAGCACTTGGAGTGGTCGTGGCAGGGGCGTTCGAGATGACGGATGACCGGATCCACGACGAGAAGTTTCTGCAAAAACTGTTGCCGGTAGCGGTGATCTCGGAAATCCCAGTTATCGAGGTCCCGTCAGACGAGCGAAGTGAGCGCAGGCGACAATGGATAGGATGGGCGACGGCGGGTTTTGTTTCTTCTATGATTTTGGTCGGGTCCGCGATCAGTTATCTGCGCGGTTAGCGAAATCGCAATGTATAAGTCCTTCTACAGCCTCAAGCGCAATCCGTTTGACATCACTCCAGACCCATCGTTCCTGTTTCCGACAAGCAGGCATAACGAAGCTTTGAGTTCTCTTTATTATGGGGTTCGACGTCACAAAGGGTTCGTTGTCCTGACGGGAGAGGTGGGAACTGGCAAAACTGTTCTGCTGCATTACGCACTGCAATTATTCAAACAGAGCAAAGATGTCGCGTACGCCTACATTTTTAACGGACGTCTCTCGCCGGTGGAATTTCTACAATACTTGGCCACTGATCTGGGACTTCCCGCCGCTAGTAAAAACAAGGGTGAGTTGCTGCTTCAGATCGCGCACTACGTGATCGAGCGCAGCCAGAGGGGTTTCACGACGGCGCTAGTGGTCGATGAAGCTCATCATCTCTCTCCGGAAATTCTGGAGGAAATCCGGCTATTGAGCAATCTGGAGACTCCGCAAGAGAAGTTGCTTCAAATTCTCCTTGTCGGGCAACCTGAACTGGATGACAAATTGGACTCTGTCAGCTTGCGGCAATTGAAGCAAAGAATTGCTCTCCGCTCGCATCTTCTACCGCTAAATTCGGATGAGACCACGGGGTACATTGAGCGCCGACTCCAGCTGGCCGGTTGTCCGTATGCATCAGCGCTGTTCCCCCCGGAGACCATCGCCGCGGTGTATCAGCACTCTCAGGGACTCCCGAGATTGATCAACACGATTTGCGAAAACGCGCTGATTGCCGCTTATGCAAAACAGATGCGAAGCGTGAGCCCTGACCTCATCGACGACATAGCGACCGACTTCCGTCTTGGAATTCAAACACCTGCTCTTGAAAGCAGAAATTCCGACGAACTCGATGCGAGGAAAGCGGCCCAGACATTACTTCAACTCTATGCGCAGCTGCACGCCGAGCAAAAGCGCGAAGAAGACATAAGTACGCGGGTGCGGTTGCGAGTTTCTGAACAATGAGCAATATATTTGACGCATTACAGAGAGCCGAGGCGGAGCATGGCGTAGGCGGTCCCGGGCTGTCCCTGGTTACAGAACTGCTCCAATCTGCCGAACAGAAGATACACGACTCTGTTCTGAATGTTGAGATGCAGCCCAGCGCCGATGCATTCGATGCGAGCCCGCAGGCTCAGGCGTCAACCGACGACATGGACCGTTGCCCTCTGTTGGCGGTCTCCATACGGGAAGGGAGCCGCCTAGTTTCAGTCGCCGAGGAAGGAAGTTTAGGGGCGGAAAAGTTTCGTTTTCTGGCGGTTCGTTTGCGTCAACTTCGGCAGAATCGCTCCTTAAAGAAAATCCTTATTACCAGCACCATCCCACAAGAAGGCAAAAGTACAGTAGCTGCCAACCTGGCCTGTACCCTAGCTAACAGAAGACAACAGAAAACACTGCTGCTGGAAGGTGACCTCCGCCGCCCGAATATTGCCCACCAATTAGGGATAGGTAGGGTTTCAGGTTTGTGCGAGTGGCTCAGCGGGCAAACGGAAAGTATCAATATTCACAAGTTGGAAGATCTCGGACTTTGGATACTGACAGCCGGCGCCGCCCCACAAAACCCGCTGGAACTCATGCAGTCCGGGAAATTATCCCTCTTGATGGAGCAACTGGAGGCGTGGTTCGACTGGATCGTCATCGATTCTCCGCCGGTGCTGCCACTCGCGGACACGAGTCTGTGGTCCCGATTAGCTGATGGAATTGTGCTGGTTACGCGAAACGGAACCACAGAAAAGCAGCAGTTGCAGCGTGGCCTCGAAGCGATCGAAAAGCCGAAGCTGCTGGGAGCGCTGATTAACAGCAGCGCGAACGCTGCTCACGCCGATTACTATCAACAGTACAGTTCGTACTCGATTGAACAATCCAAAGAATAAACGGCTGCAGGTAAATCGGCCGCGAGTTTTTCTCTCCCCTTCCCCCGCTGATGGTTTCTAGCAAAATATGGCCACAATTTGTGCTAGACCTCGGAACGCAAACGAACACCGAAACTTCTCTTGAGCGGGATCAACAATCACAAAGGAAGGATAGTTTATGCCTAACTTACGAGTAGCAATCATCGGCTGCGGTTATTGGGGACAGAACCTGTTGCGGAATTTCTGCGAACTGGAAGAAGCAGAAGTCGTTAGAGTCTGTGACTTCGATGCCAGGGCTTTGACCAGAGCGAAGCGCCGGTATCCGACCATAGGAGTAACCCAGAACTATGCTGAAGTTCTTTCCGATCCCCAGATCGATGCGGTCGTGCTCGCAACACCGGTATCGACGCATTACACGTTCGCGAAACAGGCCCTGCAGGCCGACAAACACGTCCTGGTAGAGAAACCCTTAGCTCAGAGCACAACGCAGGTTCTCGATTTGATCGATATGGCTGAGCGGCACGGCAAAACATTGATGGTGGATCACACGTTCTTGTACACGGGTGCCGTTCGCCGGATGAAGGCCCTCGTGGACGCTGGAGAGATCGGGCAACTTCTTTACTTCGATTCGGTTCGAATCAGTCTCGGGCTGGTCCAAAGCGATATTAACGTGCTTTGGGACCTCGGCCCGCATGATCTCGCGATCATGGACCACCTCTGCGAGCAGGTACCCGTTGCGATTTCAGCGACTGGTGTTAAGCACCTGAACACGCCGTACGAAAATGTTGCCTACGTCACAGTACAGTTTGAAGGAAATTTCATCGCACATTTCCACCTCAACTGGTTAGCCCCAGTAAAGGTGCGCCGAACGCTCGTGGGCGGGAGCAAGAAGATGATCGTTTACGACGATATGGAAAACATTGAGAAGGTTAAGGTGTACGACAAAGGCATCGTCCAAAATCACGATCCGGAGCGGCGGGAGAAAATGCTAACGGGATATCGCAACGGTGACATGCTGGCTCCCCAACTGGAGACGAGCGAAGCTCTGCGCCTGATGGCAAGAGAGTTTGTGGCTTCGATTGTGGAGAAGAGGCAGCCTCTAAGCGATGCGCAGGCGGGATATCGAGTAGTGCGGTTGCTGGAGGCCGCTCAACGATCCATCGAAGAAAATGGCCGGCTTATTTTCCTGGGTCGAGAGCCACTGTGGATGAAGGGAGTTTCCACAGCTTCAACCGTTGCGGCGGCTGATTAGAGTGCCCGATATTACTAAATGCTTTGCGTGCGAATCTCTCTGGGCTCTGCTGATTATCTCTGGTAGGAGAAAGACTATGAAACCCCCCGCCCGCTCTTTGGCTTTTCTGTGTGGTGTTCTGTTGTACGTCGGCCTGCCTGCGGCCGCTTTTGGTCAGAGCAGCTGTACAAGCCCAGCCAACGCGATTGTGGCCGAGAACTGCCTCCCGGGCACTCCCCAGAGCCAGTGGGATCCAGGTATCAATGGCGATGACCCCAGCATCGTCGGCTTCGCCGACGACATCAGCGTAGATGTGGGGCAGACCATCAATTTCAAAGTCAACACCAATGCCACAGCTTATACGATGGATATCTACCGGATGGGCTACTACAGTGGGATGGGAGCCCGCCTAGTAGCCAGCATTACGCCCTCAGTGCCGCTTCCGCAGACGCAGCCGGCCTGCACCACGGATCCAAACACCAACCTCGTCGATTGTGGTAACTGGGCGGTTACGGCATCATGGCAGGTTCCGACGACGGCAACGTCGGGGATTTATCTCGTCCTTCTGACTCGAACCGATACCCAGGGACAAAACCTAATTGTTTTCATTGTCCGCAATGACGCCGGCGCATCGCATCTACTCTTCCAGACCTCAGACGAGACGTGGCAAGCCTACAACGAGTGGCAACCATCCTCGGATGCCACGCCGGATCCCACGACCGTCGGCAACAGCCTTTATGGTCCGACCGGGGTTTTTGATATCACCAACCGTGCCTATAAGGTAACTTACAATCGCCCATTTCACACTCGCGATTTCGCAGTCGAATCCCTAAGCTTCGTGTTCGGTCCGGAGTATGCCATGGTGCGCTGGTTAGAGGCCAACGGTTACGACGTCAGCTACTTTACCAGTGTAGATGCTGCACGCAATGGGAATCTGATCACCAACCACCAGATCTATCTATCCGTCGGCCACGACGAGTACTGGTCCGGACCCAAGCGGGCCAATGTGCAAGCCGCGCTAGCTGCGGGGGTTAACCTCGCTTTCTTCAGCGGTAATGAGGGTTTCTGGAAGACGCGCTGGGAGAACAGCATCGATGGCTCAAGCACACCCTATCGTACCCTGGTCTGTTACAAGGAAACGTACGCCAATGAAGTCATTGACCCCGCCGACCCACCGACTTGGACCGGTACCTGGCGCGATCCGCGCTTCAGTCCGCCCGCAGATGGAGGCCAACCGGAAAACGCGCTCGACGGTACGATCTTCATGGTCAACGGTCCTGGTTCTGACAACGAGAATCTGTCCATCCAGGTTCCACAGGCGGATGGTCAAATGCGCTTCTGGCGCAACACAAGCATCGCTAGCCTTGCGCTGGGGCAGACAGCAACTCTACCTGCCGGAACACTGGGTTACGAGTGGGACGAGGACCTCGACAATGGTTTTCGTCCCGCCGGCCTGTTCGACCTGGCTACGGCGACCTATCCCCTAACTTCCGATTTGCTTCTCGATTATGGCGAAACGTATGGCTCGGGCGAGGCTATACATCACATAACCACGTACCGTGCGTCCAGCGGAGCTGTGGCGGAGACGTCCGGCTTGGTGTTCGGTGCGGGCACGGTTCAGTGGTCTTTTGGGCTTGACAGCACGCATGACGATCCTTTGGGCTTGGATGTGCCAACAGATATCAGAATGCAGCAGGCCACTGTTAACCTGTTTGCCGACATGGGCGCTCAGCCAGCGACTCCGCAGCCTGGCTTGGTTCCTGCCACAGCCTCCACCGACACGACTGCCCCGACTTCGACCATCACTTCGCCCACGTCTGGTTCCACAGTGCAAGGCGGGACCCTAGTGACGATCACCGGCACAGCGGTCGACGCTGGCGGCGGTGTGGTGGCCGGCGTAGAAGTTTCGTACGATGGCGGAAAAAGATGGCACCCCGCCACTGGACGCGGGAACTGGAGCTACGTTTGGGGACCCCATACCCCTGGAACGGCAACTCTCAAGAGCCGTGCCGTTGATGATAGCGGAAATATTGAAACCCCTGGAGCCGGCATCAGCGTGACCGTAGAGGGTCAGACCGATATGTGGAGTTCTACGACGACGCCTCAAACAGTGGACAGCGGCGACGGAAATGCAAGCGAACTGGGCGTGAAGTTCACGTCGAGCCAAAATGGCCTCCTCTCCGGGATCCGCTTTTACAAGAGCGCCGCCAATACTGGCACACATGTGGGAAACCTGTGGAGGAGCGATGGCACCCTGCTGGCGAGCGCAGTCTTTACGGATGAGACCGCCTCGGGGTGGCAACAGGTGAACTTCAGTAGCCCGGTTGCAATTACCGCCGGCACAACTTACGTAGCTTCGTACTATGCTCCGAATGGTCACTATTCCGACACCGCGGCATTCTTTGCCAACTCGGGCATCGTTAGAGCACCCCTTAGTTTCCTTGCCAATAGCGTAAGCCCCAATGGGGTTTACACCTATAGCCCGACGAGCGCCTTCCCCACTTCCAGCTACGACGCCACTAATTACTGGGTGGATGTCGTCTTTTATTCTTCGACAGTCTCCGCACCCTTGGTCATCACCGTATCGCCGGCCAACGGTGCCACAATTGTCGCCACGGGGACCAGCGTCACTGCGACCTTCGACGAGTTGATGAACGCTTCGACCATTAACACCAACAGCTTCCAGTTATCGAACCCCGGAGGCGGCGAAGGAAGTGTCTTCGTGCCCGCTACCGTGAGCTACAACAGCTCTACGCTGACTGCGACACTTGTACCCACAGAACCACTGTCTTACTCGACTAGCTATACCGCCGCGATGGAGGGGGGGGCCAATGGCGTTCAGGATTCCAACGGCAACCATCTGGTGTCGGACTATGTCTGGACGTTTACCACTGCACCTCCGCCCGGTACATGTCCGTGCAGCATCTGGAGTTATAGCACTGCACCTAGAACTGTGGACAGCGGCGACGGGGACGCAGCCGAACTGGGCGTGAAGTTCTCCTCGGAGGAGGCTGGCTTCATTACGGGCATACGCTTTTACAAGAGCATGGCAAATGCCGGAATGCACGTCGGCAATCTGTGGACTACTGGGGGCACTCTGCTGGCGAGCGCAATCTTTACTGGGGAGACCGCCTCGGGGTGGCAGCAAGTGAACTTCAGTAGCCCGGTTGCAGTTACCGCCAACACGACATATGTAGCTTCGTACTATGCTCCGGTGGGTCACTATTCTGCCGACGCTGAATTCTTTGCCACGGCGGGTGTCGATAACCGACCCCTGCAGGCGCTAGCCGACGGTGTGAGCCCGGACGGGGTCTATACTTACGGCTCGGCGAGCGCTTTCCCCTCTTCCAGCTACGACGCGACCAATTACTGGGTGGATGTCGTCTTCAATACGACGATCAGTGCATCTTCTGGACCCACGGTTACCACGGTGTCCCCAGCCAACGCGGCCAATAGCGTATCTACGGGGAGCAGTGTAACCGCCACCTTCAATGAGTCGATGAACGCTTCGACCATTGACGGTAACACCTTCCAGCTGAATAGCGCCGGCGGTACAGTGGCTGCCACGGTGGGCTACAACAGCTCTGCGCTGACAGCGACACTCGTCCCCACGCAGCCACTAGCCTACTCGACCACGTACACCGCCACAGTTGTCGGTGGAAGTAATGGAGTACAGGATCCGAATGGGAATGTATTGTCGGGGAATTATGTCTGGACGTTCACCACTGCGTCTGCCCCCGGTACATGTCCATGCAGCATCTGGAGTTCTACCACCACGCCCGGAACTGCGGACAGCGGCGACCCGAATGGGGTTGAGTTGGGCGTGACGTTCACCTCGTCCGAGGCCGGCTTCATCACGGGCATACGGTTTTACAAGAGCATGGCAAACATCGGAACGCACGTCGGCAATCTGTGGACTACTGGGGGCACCCTGCTGGCGAGCGCAATCTTTACTGGGGAGACCGCCTCAGGATGGCAGCAGGTGAACTTCAGCAGCCCGGTTGCAGTTACCGCCAACACGACATATGTAGCTTCGTACTATGCTCCCGCGGGTCACTATTCCGCCGACGCGGAATTCTTTGGCACGGCGGATGTCAATAACCCACCTCTGCAGGCGCTAGCCAACAGTGTGAGCCCGGACGGGGTCTATACTTACGGCTCGGCCAGCGCTTTTCCCACTTCCAGCTATAACGCGACCAATTACTGGGTGGATGTCGTCTTCAATACGACAATTAGTTCACCTTCCGGACCCACGGTTAGCACGGTGTCCCCAGCCAACGGTGCTACAAGTGTCTCAACGGGGACCAGTGTCAGTGCTACCTTCAGCGAGTCGATGAACGCTTCGACCATTGACGGTAACACCTTCCAGCTGAGTAGCGCCGGCGGTACAGTGGCTGCCACGGTGGGCTACAACAGCTCTACGCTGACAGCGACACTCGTCCCCACGCAGCCACTAGCCTACTCGACCACGTACACCGCCACAGTTGTCGGTGGAAGTAATGGAGTACAGGATCCGAATGGGAATGTATTGTCGGGGAATTATGTCTGGACGTTCACCACTGCGTCTGCCCCCGGTACATGTCCATGCAGCATCTGGAGTTCTAGCACTACGCCCGGAACTGCGGACAGCGGCGACCCGAATGGGGTTGAGTTGGGCGTGACGTTCACCTCGTCCGAGGCCGGCTTCATCACGGGCATACGCTTTTACAAGAGCATGGCAAACATCGGAACGCACGTTGGCAATCTGTGGACCACTGGGGGCACCCTGCTGGCGAGCGCAATCTTTAGCGGTGAGACCGCCTCAGGATGGCAGCAGGTGAATTTCAGCAGCCCGGTTGCAGTTACGGCCGACACGACGTATGTAGCTTCGTACTATGCTCCCGCGGGTCACTATTCCGCCGACGCGGAATTCTTTGGCACGGCGGATGTCAATAACCCACCTCTGCAGGCGCTAGCCAACGGTGTGAGCCCGGACGGGGTCTATACTTACGGCTCGGCCAGCGCTTTTCCCACTTCCACCTATAACGCGACCAATTACTGGGTGGATGTTGTATTCAATACTACTGCGCCACCTCCCGGCACATGTCCTTGCAGCATCTGGAGTTCTACCACTACACCTGGAACTATGGATAGTGGCGACCCGAATGGGGTTGAACTGGGCGTGACGTTCACCTCGTCCGAGGCCGGCTTCATCACGGGCATACGGTTTTACAAGAGCAGGGCAAACACCGGAACGCACGTTGGCAATCTGTGGACCACTGGGGGCACCCTGCTGGCGAGCGCAATCTTTAGCGGTGAGACCGCCTCAGGATGGCAGCAGGTGAGTTTCAGCAGCCCGGTTGCAGTTACGGCCGACACGACGTATGTAGCTTCGTACTACGCTCCCGCGGGTCACTATTCCGCCGACGCGGAATTCTTTGGCACGGCGGGTGTCAATAACCCACCTCTGCAGGCGCTAGCCAACAGTGTGAGCCCGGACGGGGTCTATACTTACGGCTCGGCCAGCGCTTTTCCCACTTCCACCTATAACGCAACCAATTACTGGGTGGATGTTGTATTCGATACTACAGCACCGTAAACGCGCTTGCTCCCCGAAATCGCGAATCTTTTGACGAGAGGCTCGACAAATGGGTGAATACTGCAGAATTGCTCCGGATGTAAAGATAGGGCAAAACGTAACGTTTCATGCCTTCGTCAACCTTTACGGATGCTCGATTGGCGATAACAGCAGGGTAGGGGCGTTCGTAGAAATTCAGAAGAACGCTAACATAGGCCGAAATGTGAAAGTCTCGAGTCATACATTCATCTGCGAAGGCGTTACGATTGAAGACGACGTGTTTGTCGGTCACAACGTATCCTTCATCAATGATAAGTATCCCCGGGCTACAGCAGATAACGGGGGTCCGCAGACCGAGGCAGACTGGTCGGTCATCAGAACATTGGTAAAACGCGGTGCCTCGATCGGAACCAGCGCTACGATTTTATGCGGCGTTACGATCGGTGAGAATGCCGTGATAGGCGCCGGAAGTGTGGTTACACATGACGTACCGGATAACGCCATCGTTGCCGGAAATCCAGCTCGCATGATGCGGAAGGCGGTATCGCAATGACAACAGTTCCTTTTGTCGACTTATATCAGCAGCACCAGGAAATTGAAGCGGAGTTAGTCGAGGTGTTTCAGCGCGTGTTGCGGAAGTCATCGTTCATATTAGGGTCGGAAGTGCAGAACTTTGAGAAGTCGTTTGCATCGTATGTGGGCGCAGCGGAGTGTATTGGTGTCAACTCAGGTACGGCCGCGCTGCAGCTGGTGCTGCAGGCCTTGGGCGTTGGACTGGGCCATGAAGTTATTACGGTTGCAAACACTTTCATCGCTACGGCAGAAGCGATCAGTGCAGTGGGTGCGCGCCCTGTGTTCGTAGACGTCGATCCAGCTTCCTACACCATGGATCCGGCGCTGGTGGAAGCAGCAATCACTCCGCGAACCGCGGCTCTGTTGCCAGTTCATCTTTACGGGCAGACAGCTGATCTTGACGCTCTGCTGAGAATTGCACAGCGCCATAATATCCACCTTGTGGAGGACGCTTGCCAAGCCCACGGCGCCACCTTCAAACAAAAGAAGGCAGGCACTCTCGGCGTCGCAGGGTGCTTCAGTTTCTATCCGGGTAAGAATCTGGGCTGCCTGGGTGAAGGCGGAGCGATTGTCACGGACGATGCTCAGCTTGCGCAGCGCATGAGAATGTTACGAGATCATGGCTCGATTCGAAAATATGAACACCGTGTGCCCGGGTACAACTTTCGCATGGAGGGGCTGCAGGGAGGCTTTCTTTCCGTGAAGCTACGCCACTTGGATTCCTGGAATGAGCGCCGCAGGGCAGCAGCGAAACGGTACAACGAATTGCTGTCGGACTCCGAACTGACTCTGCCGGTTGAAATGCCGTACGGCCAGCATGTCTATCATCTGTACGTGATCCAGGCCGATGATCGCGAAGCATTGCGCCAGCAGTTGTCAGCTGCCGGTATTGAGACCGGACTCCACTATCCCGTGCCGCTGCATCTACAGGAGGCCTACGCGAGTCTCGGATACAGCCGAGGAAGCTTACCTGTGTCCGAGCATCTGGCGGAGCGCATTCTGTCGTTACCCATGCATCCTGGTATCAGCGATGCGCAAATCGAACAGGTCGCATCGGTTCTCTTGGAGCGCTGCAATGCCCAACTATCCATCCGGTAACAGTAGCGAGACAGCAGTCAGGCAGGTGGAGGCCACTTTCGGCCGGCGCGAAACGCGTCAAGACCCGGCTTGGGAGCGGAATTTTGCTGCCTGGCTGAAGTCCGCTCGGAGCAAGGAAGAGTTGCTGGAGATATTTGGGAAATTTCGGTCGGGAGAGAGTGTCTTCGATACTATGATGCGACGGGTCACGATGCGCGCGCTTTGCAAGTCCGTCGGGGATGATCTCCAAATCGCTCCAAGCGTTGTGTTGAAGCATCCGGAGACCATGGAATTTGGGAACTCCGTTTTCATCGGTGCTCAGACGATGATCCAAGGGCGCTTCGACGGAACCTGCCGTATCGGCAATCATGTTTGGATTGGCCCGCAGGCCTACTTTGATGCGCGAGATATCATCCTCGAAGATTACGTTGGCTGGGGGCCTGGAGCAAAGGTTCTAGGCTCGACCCACACCGCAGAACCCATCGACGTTCCGATCATCACAACCGGGTTGGTCATCCAACCAGTCCGGATTGGTTTCGGCGCGGATATCGGAATGAACTCTAGCATTTTGCCGGGTGTGCACATCGGGGCTCATTCAATTGTTGGCGCCGGATCAGTAGTCACTCACGATGTGCCTGAGTATGCGATTGTCGCAGGCGCGCCGGCTCGGGTGTTGCGTTTTCGGAACCAAGAATAATCTCTTTCGATGCAGAGCACACTTTTTGGAGGCAAGATGAATCGTATTTCAGGAGCCCGGTTTTTGGTAACCGGTGGCGCTGGGTTTGTAGGAAGTACCATCGTTGACCAGCTTCTTGAGGCTGGAGCGGCAGAAGTTCGAGTACTCGACAATTTCGTTCGTGGCACTTGGAGCAATCTGTCAGCAGCTCTCGAGACGAGCCGCACGAATGTGATCGAGGGCGACATCCGGGATACAGGGTTGGTTGATCGAGCGTGCGAAGGAGTGGATTATGTTTTCCATGAGGCTGCATTACGAATCACACAGTGCGCCGACGTTCCTCGGGAGGCGGTCGACGTTCTGATCGGCGGAACGCTCAACGTTCTCGAATCTGCGGTTCGGCACGGTATAAAAAAGATTGTTGCTGCTTCCTCCGCATCGGTCTACGGCGAGCCTTCTTATCTTCCAATTGACGAGGCTCATCCCTTCAATAACCGCACCATGTACGGCGCTGGAAAGATCGCTGGCGAGCAGCTGTTGCGGGCGTACTTTACCGCCTCGGGTCTACCTTACGTGGCGTTCCGATACTTCAACGTCTATGGTCCTCGCATGGATACGGTGGGAGTTTATACCGAAGTAATGATTCGATGGTTGGATGCAATTGAAGCGAACCAGCCACCTCTGATCTTCGGGACTGGCGAGCAATCAATGGATTTCGTCTACGTTGGAGATGTGGCCCGAGCGAATCTGCTTGCCCTAGAGAGCGATGTAGCTGATGAAGTGTTCAACGTAGGCACCGGCGTCCAGACCAGCTTGAAGGAACTGTGCAGTCTGATGCTCAAGCTGAACAACTCATCGCTGAAACCTGAGTATCGGGAGGCCCGAAAAGTAGGTAACGTACAAGCGCGCAGGGCCGCAATCGAGAAAGCGAGAAAGATGCTCGGTTTCAGCAGCGAGGTTGCGCTGGAGCAGGGGTTGAGCGAAATGATTCAGTGGAAGCGAGCGATCAAGACTGCTCCGACTCTTGCCGTGGAGGCCCTATGAATACGCTGACACCAGTCAAGACCATTCCGGTGGCCCGCCCCTCGATCGGGGTGGAAGAGGAAAAGGCCGTTGTTGAAGTGCTTCGCAGTGGCTGGCTAGCTCAAGGCGCAAGAGTTGCGGAGTTTGAGAAGCGTTTTGCGGGGTATGTCGGCGCGGCGCACGCAGTGGCTTTATCCTCCTGCACGACCGCGCTGCACTTGGCGCTGGTCGCAGCCGGTGTCCAGCCCGGAGACGAGGTCCTTTGTCCTAGCTTGTCGTTCATCGCGACGGCGAACTCGATTCGATACGCGGGAGCTTCGCCGGTTTTTGTGGATATCGACGCTGCCACGTACAACATGGATCCGGAATGCATTGAGCGCGCGATTACGCCGCGCACACGCGCAATCATGGTGGTCCACCAGATCGGCCTGCCCGTCGCTCTTAGCGAAATACTTGAAATCGCAACCCGCCACAGATTAGTGGTAGTCGAAGATGCGGCCTGCGCCATCGGTTCTGAGTACAAACGCCAGCGCATTGGATTGCCTCACTCAACAATGGCATGCTTTAGCTTCCATCCCCGGAAGATTTTGACAACTGGAGAAGGAGGGATGATTACAACCGCAAATGAAGAGCTCGCTGTGCGCATCCGCAAATTGCGCCAGCACGCCATGACGGTCTCAGACTTGACTCGTCACAGCTCCACCCAGGTTGTGGCGGAACGTTACGACGAAGTCGGTTACAACTACCGCATGACAGACATGCAAGGCGCGCTCGGCTTAGTGCAACTGCAGCGTTTGAATGACATGCTTGCCCGCAGGCGTCATCTTGCGGCGCGCTATTCAGAACGGCTATCGCAACTCGAGTGGCTTGTTCCACCGGTGGTACCGGCTGACTGCCGGCACAACTTTCAGTCCTATATGGTCCGGGTGGAGAATACGGTTCCCGTCGGCCGGGATGACTTGATGCAAGGACTACTCGACCGTGGTATCTCCACTCGCAGAGGAATCATGGCGATTCATCGTGAAGTTCCGTACCGTGATGCCAAGTGGGACAATCAATTGCCCCAAACGGAGTACATAACAGATAACACCATCATCCTACCTCTGTTCCACACCATGACGGAGGAAGAGCAGGACTATGTGATCGACTGCATTACGCAGGTCCAAAAGTAGCTAATTCCCCTTCAAACCGCAGCGATTGCAGCCGCCGCGGTAAGTGACTGTCTACCCGTTGTGTTTGAGTCGCACCCTCCCCATTGAAAATAGTTAGGCATAGGCCGCTTGTTCCAGTATTCGATGAAATCAGCAGAATCAGGAGAGTGACTGGTGAATTTGAGGCGCGCGATAAACGGTATCAGTGCCGCGGTTGTTCCACCTTCGCCGGCGACAGCCGATGATCGGATTGTCCTGAACAGCGAATCGTTTCAGCGGATGCTGGCGCTGGAACGGAAGCGAAGTGAAAGATCGCGAAAACCCTTTCTGCTCATGCTGGTGGATCTGGGGGAACGGCTACCCTCCACCAGCGACAGCAAGGCAACGGATGGCATCGTCTTTGCGCTGTCTTCGACGACGCGCGCCACGGACGTTATTGGTTGGTACAAAGATGATTTTGTTGTTGGAATCTTATTCACCGAAGTCGTCATTGAAGACCGCAGCTCAATCATGGGTACGATGATGACGAGGATCAGTAGCATGTTAAGCAAGGCTCTGAGCCCCGAGCAGCTCAACCAAGTCAGCATTTCCCTCCATCTCTTTCCAGAGGAGTGGGACTTTGACATCCGTCACCGTCCGAGCAACCCGGCACTTTATCCGGATTTGTCGAGACTCGAGAACCGCAGAAAACACTCATTTGCGGTCAAGAGACTAATGGATTTTGTTGGAAGTGGCATAGCCTTGATTTTGTTCGGTCCTGTTTTCTTGCTGATTGGCGGTGTGATTAAGTTGTCTTCAAAGGGGCCAGTGTTGTTTCGGCAGCAACGCATCGGTCAGCACGGCGAGCCCTTCACTTTCTTGAAATTCAGAACGATGCACGTCAATAATGACCCCGGGCTCCATAGGGAATATGTCCGAAAGCTAATCGCGGGGCAAGCAGAACCAGCTCCCTCGAATGGCAAGCGTCATGGCGTATACAAGATCAAGAGCGATCCGCGGGTGACACGAGTGGGCGCGTTTTTGCGCAAAACCAGTCTCGATGAGCTTCCCCAATTAATTAACGTGCTCCGAGGAGAGATGTCTCTGGTCGGTCCCCGGCCGCCTATTAAGTACGAAGTGGATGCTTACGACATCTGGCATCGTAGTCGCTTGCTGGAAGCCAAGCCGGGCATTACCGGTCTCTGGCAAGTGAACGGGCGCAGCCGCGTCAAGTTTGACGACATGGTTCGTTTGGACATTCGATACGCCCGGACTTGGTCCATCTGGCTCGATATCAAGATTCTCCTTCAGACGCCCCATGCTGTGCTTCTCGGCGAGGGCGCGTATTAGAAGCGTGTCTACCCACAATTACCTTAGTGCGTAGATCAGTACCTGCCAGATCACACACATATCGTGGCGGCGCTTGTCGGGCTACGTTAATTATGTGGTCGACAACACCTCTGTCTCAGCCAGGGACCTGCAAAGCGCTGTGCCTATGAAATTCTGAACGACTACCACCTCATTTACAAGAATTAACGGCGACTAAAACCAAGGGAGATACCGAGTTTATGAAGATATCTGTAATCGGAGCAGGATATGTCGGCTTGACCACTGCTGCCTGCCTGGCACAAATCGGGCACGACGTTTTTTGCAGCGAGAGCGAGCAAGATAAGCTCCGCAAACTGCAAAACGGGGTGGTGCCAATCTTTGAACCGGGAGTAGACACCATTGTTGCCGAGACTATGCGCAACAGGCACCTCCTGTTCGGCTCAACTATCGAAGCCATCGAGCGTGCGCAGATAATCTTCATTTGTGTTGGAACTCCGCCGTTACCCAATGGTGACGCAGATCTCTCCGCTATCGAGTCGCTCGCGCGCACCATGGCGCAGCGTGCGAATGGTTTCAAGCTGGTTGTCGAAAAGAGCACGGTCCCTGTTCAGACCGCTTCGCAGTTGCGGCGGCATCTGAGCAATCACGGCGCGCTTAGAGCGGAGTTCGACGTTGCTTCCAATCCCGAGTTTCTTCGAGAAGGTTCGGCGGTGCATGACTTCCTTCACCCCGACAGGATTGTCATTGGCGTTGAAAGCCAGCACGCAGAGCAAATCCTACGCGACCTTTACGCTCCCATCGTAGACCAGAGATTTACTTGTCCAATACATAGCAGTTGTCCTGCACGCAACGGTGTACCCCTCCTGGTCACCGATACGAACTCGTCTGAGCTAATCAAGCACGCTTCCAATTCGTTTCTTGCGATGAAGATCTCGTTTATCAACATGATCGCGGATCTTTGCGAAGCAGCGGGGGCGGACATTGGGAAAGTTGCGGAAGGCATCGGATTGGATCCCCGCATTGGACCGTCGTTTCTGCACCCGGGCATTGGATTTGGAGGTTTTTGCTTTCCGAAAGATGTGCAGGCGATTGTTCGGATTGCCGAAAGGTTTGGCTGTGAGTTCGATCTCCTGCGGGAAGTTGAACAGATAAATCGCAGCCGCATTGATCGATTTGTGGCGAAGATCAGGAGTGAACTGTGGGTTCTGCGTGGGAAGAAAATCTGCGTGTGGGGATTAGCTTTCAAACCGAACACCGATGATATACGCTTTGCACCCGCACTCGCGATCATTCGTCAATTGCAGTCCGAGGGAGCCTTCGTTCAAGCGTATGATCCGCAGGCCATCGATAATACCCGTAAAGAATTACCTGAGGTTAGGTACTGCGATGACGCGTATGCCGCCGCGGCAGGCGCGGATGCTGTAATTCTGCTCACTGAGTGGCCGGAATTCCGCGAGTTGGACTTCGCGCGAGTGGCCGGAATGATGGAGAGGCCCTTGATTATTGACGGAAGAAACGCGCTCTCTCCGGGCGATCTGTCTACTCACGGATTCGAATACGTCGGAGTAGGTGGTGTTCGTCGTAGCAAAACAGTTCACCAGAGCATAGTGTCACGAGAGCATCTTTTAGAGCAGATACCCACTAATTCAAGGATCTAAGTATGACGAAAAGCGCAAGAAAATGCCTTTTAGAGTTGATCGTCGGCCGAATGAATTATTAAAAACGAAGTTTTATTATCCATCGTCATGTTTAGAAGGTGAGAGGGAAAGCATTAGATCGACCGCTCGGTTCTGCCTAATACTCGGCGTTTTGCTGGTCTCGTTGTTGTTACCGGTATAAACATTGGCCAACTGCCGTGCTCCAGCGAACGCGATCTGTTCCTCAATGGAACGTCAACGGCCCCGGACCTGTGGCACTTGCGCAGGCTCCCTTGGGCGTTGACACGGCTAATGCGCATGACTCAAAAATGGATTTCCGTGGCAATGTGATCTCAGTGTACTGGGATGGCGCGCTCCTGATGAGCGCAACGGGCGGTACCTATACAAACGGCTTCGTATGCCTGGATGCTGACAGTCAACCGATCTCGTATTCCAACATCCGGGCTCTCTGCAGTTCAGCGACGATTTCAGCTTCGGAGCGGGCAAGTGGACCAATTCGCCTCTTGGAGACGATTCAGGCTGGGCCGTGGTGAATGGCGCCTACACCTACAGTGGTGGCGGGCACACGCAATCGTTTGCTGGAAGCTCAGCATGGACGGACTATACCGTCGCTACCGACTTCCAACTCGCGTCCCTTGATGATTATCCCGGCGACTTGCGCGGACGTGTGAATACCGGCACCGGAGCTAGTTGCGGTGCCTGGATGTATCCCGCACAAGGCGTCCTGAAACTGTTCCGCATCGGCCAGTGGAATATCGATGCCGATCTCTCGCTACTCGGACAATCGGGACAACTCGTAATGGACACCAGCTGGCACAACCTGCGTCTCGTGTTTACGGGAACAACGATACAAGTCTATTACGACAATGCTCTCGCGATCTCCGCTACCGATGCTAGCTACTCGCAGGGAGCCATCGCTCTGGACGTCTCCAACCAGCCAATTGATGACAACGTACAGGTCATTTCACTTCCCTGATTCGGAGCATCGAGCACAAATGGCATCAAACGTTTATCAACCTGAGATGACACCTGCGTCACTGGCGTCTTTGCCGGAAGCGGCTGCGGCGGCCCCGGCAGAGAAAGCCAGCTACGCCCAGATTCTGAGGTCCTCGGCGCTCGTCGGAGGCGCGCAAGTATTCAATGTCGTCATCGGAATCGTTCGTACTAAGGTGATGGCGATCTTGCTGGGACCCGCAGGATTCGGGCTTGCCGGATTGTACAACTCGGTCGTCGATCTTACTCAGAACATCGCCGGCTTGGGCGTGAACAGCAGCGGAGTACGCCAAATTGCCGAAGCGGTCGGGTCCGACGATACAGATCGAATCGCGCTGACCGTTGCGGTTCTTCGGCGGACGTCCGTCGTTCTGGGTGCGATCGGCGCTCTTGCGCTCATAGTTTGTTGTCGGCAAGTATCGATCGCAACTTTTGGGACCGGCAAGTATTCGACTGGCGTGGCCGTATTGGCAATCGCCGCGTTCTGCAGGCTAGTATCTGGCGGTCAAGGAGCGTTGATCCAGGGAATGCGACGCATCGCCGATCTGGCCAAAATGAATGTGATTGGTGCTATTCTCGGTGCTGTTATTAGCATTGCGCTAGTCTACTTCTTCCGAGAAAGCGGCATCGTGTGGTACGTCATCACTATTGCTGCTACGAGCATGCTTACGTCATGGTGGTATAGCCGTAAGATAAAAGTCGAGAAATTAGCCGTGGGCTTTGTTCAAGTTCGAGAGGAAGCGAAGGCACTACTGAAACTCGGCTTCGCTTTTATGATCAGCAGCATGATGACCTTGGGCGTGGCCTACGGTGTTCGCGTTACCGTGCTTCACAAACTCGGTTTGCAGGCGACTGGGTTCTATCAGTCAGCCTGGACTCTTGGCGGCTTGTATGTCGGTTTCATTCTTCAGGCCATGGCTGCGGATTTCTATCCGCGTCTAACTGGCAGCATCAACGACCATAAGACATGCAACCGTTTGGTCAACGAGCAAGCTCGGGTTGGACTTCTGATGGCCGGACCGGGCGTGATCGGGACCTTGACCTTCGCCCCGATGGTAATTGGCACCGTGTACAGCGCTAAATTTGCGGGCTCGGTGCCAATCCTGCGTTGGATCTGCCTGGGGGCAACTCTGCAAGTCATCACATGGCCGATGGGCTTTATCATTGTCGCCAAAGGGAAGCAGAATCTGTTCATTCTCAGCGAGGTCGCGTGGGCGATCGTCAGCATAGCTCTGGCGTGGCTTTGCATCGTGCATTTTGGCTTGAGTGGCGCAGGAATCGCATTCTTTGGCTCATATGTGTTTCATGGATTCCTGGTATATCCGATCGTACGCCACCTTAGCGGGTTTCGTTGGTCGAGAGAGAACTTGCGCCTCGGTCTGCTCTACATTTCTCTGATTGCCTTTGTGTTCTGCGGGTTCTATTGGCTGCCTTTTCTCGCAGCAGTGTCTATCGGAACCATAGCAGCCCTGGCAAGCGGCATTTACACTATGTGGGCGTTCTCCAGGCTGGTTTCGCTGGACGAGATTCCGCGTCCGCTCCGACGATTTGTCAGGGGAATGCGTCCGGTTCTGACCCGCTCCACGGTGGCTACTGAAGGCGTCCTGCCCTGAGCAGATCTGATCTCATTGCATCAACTCCCTGTCTTCGGCTCTCGATAACATCATGATGGTAATTCAAGGTAAACCGAAGCTGATCTTCTTTCAGTACAAGTATGACCCGTCCTTGCCTGAGTTCCTGCTTCATCAAAAAGACGAGCATATTAAGTGCTTAGCTCAGTTCTTCGAGGTTACGGTCATCAATGCGGACTGTGATTATCAGCACATCTGCGACACTGTGCAACCGGATATAACACTGGTTGAGAGTGGCGTATCTTACCCCTCTTGCAGGAAGCCCAAGGTGGCAAACACTCGTGCCTGTCCGGAGATTCCGAAGATAGGCCTAATGAATTCAGATGGCTTTTGCCGCACGCGTGCAAGCTTTGTGTCAGACATGGATTATTGGGGAATTGATACTGCTTTTGCCATCGCGACCACGGCGCCGGAGCATACGCCGAATATCGTTGAGCATATGTTCGTTTGGCCAGTTTTTGTTGATGATGAAGTATATCGGGACTACGGACAATGGAAGACGATCCCAGTATTGTTCACTGGGAATGCAAACTCCCTATACCCGTGGCGACAGCGCTTAATGAGGTTTGTACCGAAGTACTATCCGAGTCTCATTAGTCCCCACTCGGGCTACTTACCTCGGAAAACGAATGCCACTGCAGACGTTCGTGTCATGGTTGGAGAACGCTACGCAAAGATGCTAAACGCCTCGCAATTCGTTCTCGCGTGCGGAACTGTTGCTAAAGACGTTGTCCGAAAACATTTCGAGATCCCCGCGTCGAGAGCCTGCCTGCTCACGGAGAGATCCAAGATCTTGGAAGCCGCGGGATTCGTTGACATGAAGAATTGCGTTTTTGCTGACGAAGGCGACGTCCTAGACAGGCTCGATTATCTATTCGCTCATCCAGACGAACTAGAGGCGATAACCGATGCAGGGTACCAGTTAGTTCGTTCACGCCACACCCTGAAGCAGAGGGACGAGGTTCGGCAATGGTTTGAGCTACAGCGAAATCTCGAAGCGGAACAATTGATCGTTCAACCGAACCCGTTCGAGCCATTGCAAATTGTCGATCGGACTGTCGCGCATGGAGTGCCTCGGATTACCTCCAACGGCGAACACCTCCGATTGCTGCGAGAAGGTGATGAGAAACTAATTGCCGGCAAATACGAAGAAGCAGAGAATTTATATACTCGGTGCTGGAATTACATCCGATGGATGCCCGAGCCCCAACTAAGAATAGGAATTTGCAAGCTTTGTAAGGGGAATGCCAAAGCCGCTCTCGAATGGATAATTCAACCCCTACACTTTACCCTGATCGACTGCAAATCCGATGACCCGGATCCCACGGAGTGGGCATATTTTATCATTGCGCTTTTGTGTCAAGGTCGCCTCCAAGCTGCGGCTGAGCGTGCGGCACAATTTAGCTGGCTGCGCCACTCGGATCTTGATCGGGTGCGCGCCTCGATCAGCTTTATTATCAATGGCGCGGGGGGCGTCGACGTCGAGAATGATTCGTCGACACATAGAATGAGCATTCACGGGCTGCCAGCGCGGGACTCCAAAGACTGGATGCGTCACTTGTGTCTTATGCTCCGGGCGTGCGGGCAAGGAAAGCTGGCCGACAGACTGGAACCCTCTCTTTCGGAGCGGCATTACGAGCGACCCCAGCCGGATGTGGAAAGCCGGAGGGGAAGCCCCGAACAGACGAGGGTTCCTGCCGTCGGATGTGCGGCATTAAAGGACGGCGACGATGTTTTCCTCCGAAGGACGTTATCGCTATTCGGTGCCGTTAAGCGCGGTTGTAAGCGTGCAGCTGCGTTTGTATTGCAAGGCTTAGAGACCCGGCTGGGCTATTTTCTGCCCTACCACCTCTCAAGCGCTCGCGCCGACGAGTTTTATGAGCGGGTGCAGAAAATCGCGGAAAGGGACGACATCAGGTCAGCCCTGGTATTAGGAGTGAATAGTAGAGAATATATTACCGAAGCATTGCTAACGGGTATTCGTCGGAACGCAAACGCAGTGACTACACTCTGTCTTCCGGCAGGTAATGGTGAACAGTTCGGATCGACGATTGAGATTTTCAAACGAGAGAAGGACATTAGTGCCTTCGACTTGGTGCTCATCGATCTTTCAGAGCTTCGCCGCTACAGGGCAGTTGTCGATGGTGTGCAGTATTGCCGTGAGGCTAATGTTGTAATTATTGATGACACATGCGAGATCAGCAGGTATCCGGGCTACTGCGCACTGGTGGAGGACTCGCAGCACATCGTCGTTGCCGATCAGCCCGGTGTGCGTGGCGGCTACGCCGTGTACGAGCGCAGAGACTGGGCGCCGGGCGCCAGGAATAAAAGCAACGCGAGCCTTCCGTACTATGCAGCTGAGGTAACGAGAGCTGGACTATGGATATAAGTATAATTGTGTGCACTTATAATCGTTGCAAGTTGTTGAGGAGAGCGTTGACGAGCGCTATGGCGATGACGGTCTCGGGAACCACTGTTTGGGAGATCCTGGTCGTCGACAACAATTCACAGGATCAGACACGCGAGGTCGCGTCGGACTTTTGCGATCGCTATCCGGACCGCGTGCGTTATCTGTTCGAACCCACGCCCGGCAAATCCCACGCTCTGAATGCCGGTATCGGGGCAGCACGAGGCGACGTGGTAGCTTTCATGGATGACGACGTGACCGTCGAGCCAACATGGCTAGAGAGTTTAACGGCGGCTTTGCACGACAGACAATACGCCGGGTCCGGTGGCCGCGTCCTTCCCGAGTGGAGCACGTCGCCTCCTTCTTGGCTGCCGGATAAGCAAGGGTGTGGGTTAGCGCCCCTTGCCTACTTCGATCAAGGTCCAGATGCCGGTGAACTCACCGAACCTCCTTTCGGCACTAACATGGCCTTTCGAAAAAGCATATTCGAGGAGTACGGCGGTTTCCGAACCGATTTGGGCCCGTGCCCTGGCGCGTTGATCCGTAATGAGGACACGGAGTTTGGTAGTCGATTGATGAGTGCAGGCGAGAGACTGTATTACGAGCCCTTGGCCGTTGTGTATCACCCGGTCGAGGAATTTCGGATCCGAAAAGAATATTTCCTGTCTTGGTGGTTCGATAAAGGTCGCTCCGACATCCGTCAGTTCGGCATTCGACCTAACCGCAAGTACTTCGTCCTGGGTTTGCCGCTGTATTTGCTTCGAAATCTTGCGATGAACACGCTCCGATGGATTACGACCATGGATGTATCCCAGCGGTTCGAGCGAAAGCTCAAAGTGTGGGAGAAAGCTGGGGAGATTGTCGAGTGTTACCGCCAGTCGTTGGGCGCAAAGTTCTGTAGTGCAGCACCACCACCGTGACCCCTCAGCCACCGCTGGTTTCAACTGGCCTAAGCAACGGCGATCTGCAGAATAGTTGCGCTAATCCCACTCAAATGAGTGGGGGTTATGAAGGGTAAGTGGAGAGCCTATCGGCACCGTCCTTTTGAACGTCAAATCGAATCAGACTCGACCTTCTACCAGAGTCACAACCATGAAAATATCCGTAGTCGGCGCAGGATAGTAGGACTGACCACCGCGGCTTGCCTTGCACAAATAGGCCACGACGTATTTTGCAGTGAAAGCGATCTCGAAAAACTGGCGACATTGCAAAACGGAGAGATGCGGATTTTCGAGCCGCATATTGAAAACGTGATCAAAGCTACGCGCAACGCAACCGGCTGCGTTTCAGATCCACAGAAGACGCGATAGCCTGGGGCAATGCAATCTTCATCCGCGTCGGAACGCCTCCGCTTCCCAACGGTGATGCGGACCTTCATGCCATCGAAGCGGTCGCCCGGGCCATTGGCAAGCGAGCCTCCGGGTACCGTTTGGTGATTGAAAAAAGCACGGTGCCCGTACAAACTGGTGCGCAACTGCGAAAACACCTGTCGACCCACCGAACAAATGGATTGCGCTACGAGGTCGCGTCCAATCCAGAATTTCTGAGAGAAGGAACCTCGGTCGAAGATTTTCTGCACCCAGACCGGATCGTGATTGGGGCGGACCCGCCGCGCGCAAAATGAGATGCTTCGCGAGATCTATGAGCCAATCATCCAGCAAAAGTTTACTTGTCCTGTGCATTCAAATTGCCCGAAGCGCCAGGATCCAATCCTCCTGACACCAATTCCGCCGAACTGATCAAGCACGCTTTCAACTCCTTCCTCGCGATGAAGATTTCCTTCATCAATATGGTTGCGAATCTGTGCGAAGTCGTAGGCGCGGACGTCACCAAGGTGGCGCAAGGGATGGGACTGGATCCGCGAATCGGTGCAGCTTTCCTGAATCTGGGAATAGGGTTTGGAGGATTCTGCTTCCCGAAGGACGTGCAGGCTTCATCAGAATCGCGGAGAAATCTGGTTGTGTTGCCCCGTCGATCCCACTAGTGCGGTCATTGCTGGATGAGGGTGCGGACAGTCAGAGCCTATGACCCTGAGACCATGGAAAAAGCAAGAGCGATAGTTCCCAACATTACGTACTCTTCGGATTTGTACGAGGCAGCCGAAGGCACAGATGCTGTGATCGTCACGGAATGGGACGAATTTCGTCAGGTTGATTGGGCTCGCCTCAGAGCAGGCGTTGAGCGCCCGCTCATTGTCGATGGCAGAAATATCCTTGACGCGACGGAGGTAACTGGTCACGGATTTCACTACGTTAGCGTAGGCCGGCCTCCCGTGACGCCGGGGCACCTCCTTTCTGCGGCCAACGATATCCACTTCGTTGCAGGCGTGCAACGTCAAGCCACAAATGTCCTGGCAAGCTAACACAAGTGCCCGTAACTCGATAGTGACAGTGCTATGAAAATCGTTTCCATTGTCGGAGCGCGACCTCAATTCATAAAGGCGGCCGCAGTGAGTAAGGTTTTGCGGAAACGCCATCGGGAAATACTTGTGCACACGGGTCAGCACTACGACTATGAAATGTCCGGCATATTCTTCAATGGGCTCGATTTGCCACCTGCCGACGTGAACCTCGGGGTAGGCTCCGGTCCGCACGGTGGGCAAACTGGCGCCATGCTCAAAGGTATCGAAGATATCTTGCTCGCCGAGCGCCCGGACTACCTCATAGTCTTCGGCGATACGAACTCGACCCTCGCCGGCGTGCTTGCCGCATCGAAGCTATCGGTGCCGGTCGCTCACGTGGAAGCGGGTTTGCGAAGTTTCAACCGTTCCATGCCGGAGGAGATCAATCGCGTCGTCGCCGACCATCTCTCGAATCTGCTGCTTTGTCCTAGTGATACCGCAATCGGGAACCTTTGCGCGGAAGGGATCACACACCATGTGCATCTTGTCGGCGATGTCATGCTCGATGTCTTGAATTGGGCAAAGCAACGCCTCTCCACCAAGCCGTCCGAGATCCTGCAGCGATTGGGGCTCAAGAACCAGTGCTACCTCCTAGTGACCATGCATCGCAGCGAGAATACCGACGACCCTGCGCGTCTTTCGCACATCGTAACTGCCCTCAATCAGTTGTGCGAACCTGTTGTGTTTCCTATACATCCTCGTGCGCGCAAGGTGATGGCGGACGCCAGTTGCAAATTTGAGAGCCATGTTCAACTCATCGACCCGGTCGGATATCTGGATATGGTCGCGCTTACTAGCGCAGCGCGAACAGTTCTGACAGACTCGGGAGGACTGCAGAAAGAGGCGTATTGGCTTGGTGTCCCTTGCCTCACAATGCGAGACGAGACGGAGTGGGTGGAAACCGTGGAAGCGGGCTGGAACATGCTGGTTGGATCTGATAGCGGACAAATTGTCAAAGCTGTGGATTCGTTTGTGCCGGGCGATTCGCGGCCGCCGCTCTATGGAGACGGATTTGCCGCGGCAAAGTGCGTTGACTTGTTGGGCGACGCTTCATGTCAACCAGAAGGGCTCGACGCGCAAAGCATTCTAACGCAGAGCATCTAATTGGGAGCAATCATGGAAAGCACACCTGGCAAGAATTCGAACACTAGAGTTGCGGTGGTGGGGGTTGGCTACTGGGGCAAGAACCTCGTGCGAAACTTCTACGACCTTGGGGCTCTGGATGTCCTCTGCGATGCGGAGGAATCTGTCGAGGCAAGATATAAGAAACAATATCCAGGCGTCAGGTTTCAGCGGCACCTCAATGCGGTTCTCTCTGATCCATCGGTTACCGCCGTGGCCTTGGCGACGCCGGCGGTAACTCATTACGAAATGGCCAAGGCGGCGTTGGAAGCCGGGAAGGATGTTCTGGTCGAGAAGCCCCTCGCCATCGATGTGAAGCACGGTGAAGAACTGGTTCGCCTGGCCGCGGCGAAGAACCGAATTCTGATGGTCGGCCACATCCTTCGATATCACCCAGCAATCCTAAAGCTGCAGCAACTCATTCACGACGGCGCGCTGGGAAAAATCAACTATTTGTACTCCAATCGACTCAACATCGGCAAGATACGGACCGAGGAAAACATCCTGTGGAGCTTTGCTCCTCACGATATATCGGTAATGCTGTCACTCCTCCACGAGATGCCGACTCAGGTGTCGTGCCAGGGCAGCGCATATCTGAATCACAACGTGTCTGACGTCACGTTGAGTCACTTTAATTTTCCAAGCGGTGTCCAAGCCCATATTTTCGTGAGCTGGCTGCATCCGGTCAAAGAGCAAAAGCTGGTAGTGGTCGGATCGGAAAAAATGGCAGTGTTTGATGACACCGTCGAGGACAAGCTTATGCTATATCCGCACAAAGTCGAATGGCGGAATCGCATTCCGACGGCCGTCAAGGCGAATGGCGAAGTCGTCGATCTCGAAGTCAGCGAGCCACTCCGTGCGGAATGCCAGCATTTCCTTGACTGCGTCGAGTCCCGTACCTCTCCGGTCAGTGATGGCGTGGAAGGGCTTCAAGTCTTGCGCGTATTGGATGCCTGCCAGCGCGCGCTCTCGAATGGGCCTGTTGTGCTGGAGCCCTCTGATGTGACGACGACAAAAAGGGAAGTATCCTATTTCGTGCACGAATCTGCATACGTCGACGAGGGTGCCGAGGTCGGTGCCCGGACGAAGATCTGGCATTTCTCGCATGTGATGAAAGGCGCGCGGATCGGACAACGATCCATCATCGGCCAGAACGTGAATGTCGACGGTGGAACAGTGATTGGCAACAACGTCAAAATCCAGAATAACGTCTCCATCTACACGGGAACGATCGTTGAGGATGATGTGTTCCTGGGGCCATCGTGCGTTCTCACCAACGTTAGCAATCCTCGCTCGCAGGTGAGCCGGCACTCTCTATACGAGACCACGCATCTGAAGCGCGGCTGCACCATTGGCGCGAATGCGACTATTGTGTGCGGAGTGACGATCGGCCGCTACGCGTTTGTAGGAGCCGGTGCAGTGGTGACCAAGAGCGTTCCAGACTTTGCATTGGTCGTCGGAAACCCCGCACATCAAGTGGGATGGATGAGCCGGCACGGGCATCGTCTCCATTCGCCGAATGAAAACGGGATTATGGACTGTCCGGAAACAAGCTACCGCTACAAGGAGGTCGAGCCTGGCATCCTGCGATGCCTCGACCTTGACGAGGAAGCGCAATTGCCAGCCGAATTGAGTGTCGGTACGAAATCTTACAGACAGCTGAAGGAGGAGACCCAGTATGAATGTTCCGTTGCTCGATCTTAAGGCGCAATACGCGACCATCAAAGCCGAAGTTGATGGAGCAGTCGCGGAAGTATTCGAATCCCAGCACTTCATCTTAGGTCCAAAGGTGGAGCAGTGCGAAAAGGCTGTAGCCGCGTACTCAAATTGCTCGCACGCAATCGGGGTTTCGTCGGGCAGCGATGCTCTGTTGGCCTGCCTCATGGCGGAGAACATCGGCGCTGGCGATGAGGTCATCACGACCCCTTACTCTTTCTTTGCCACCGCCGGCGCAATCGCCCGTCTAGGAGCTGTTCCGGTCTTTGTCGATATTGATCCGGCGACCTACAACATTGATCCATCGGAAATTTTGTCAAAGATCTCGCCCCGAACCCGAGCAATCATCCCTGTACATCTTTATGGACAGATGGCCGATATGGACCCTATCATGCGACTGGCCCAGGAACATGGCCTGGTCGTGATTGAAGATGCGGCCCAAGCAATCGGTGCGGAGTACAAAGGGCGTCGGGCTGGTTCGATCGGACATTACGGATGCTTCTCATTCTTCCCGTCAAAAAATCTTGGCGGCGCCGGAGACGGAGGAATGGTCGTCACCAACGATGCTCAGCGTGCGGAAAAACTGCGCTGCCTCCGCGGGCATGGCGCCAAACCGAAGTACTACCACAAAATTGTTGGGGGCAATTTCCGCCTCGACGCTATTCAAGCGGCAGTCGTTTCCGCTAAATTGCCGCACCTTGACGACTGGACAGGCGCTCGCCAGCACAATGCGAAGCAGTACGATCAGCTTCTTGGTGAGGCTGGCTTGCCGATTCGCCTGCCCGCAGTGGTCACCAATCGTCACATCTTCAATCAATACGTGATTCGTGTTACCAACCGTGACGAACTGCAAACTTATCTCAAGCAAAAGGGCATAGGTACGGAGGTGTATTACCCTGTGCCGCTGCATCTGCAACAGTGCTTTGCCTATCTCGGGCATAAAGTAGGGGCATTCCCGCAGAGTGAGCGGGCAGCAAAGGAGACACTTGCCTTGCCCGTTCACCCAGAGCTCACAAAGTCTCAAGGCCGGTTCGTCGCAGAGTGCGTCTGCGAGTTTCTCGACAAGGAAGCGCCCGTCCTGGCTGGCGCCGAGTCTCGGTAATAGAGGATTAGCTTTCTTGATCGGAGTGATAGCCAAAGACGCACAAGCAAGAGTCGTTGAAGAGTTTTTCGAGCTCTTCAAAACGCCGTGGGAGTTGTATCGCTCCGATCAAGTATATGACGTCGTTATCGCAACATGCGACGAGATACCCGAAGTCAATACCAAGCTCCTTCTAGTCTACGGCTCAGCCAGAAAAGATATTGATGTTCGGTACGAGATAAACACTCGTGGACGACAGCAACGGGTAAAGGTAAGCGAGCGAGACACATTTCCCATCTACGGTGAGCTGCTCACATTCGCCAACGGTAGTAACGGTATTCCCTGCGTTACGATGGGCTCCGAGATAGCGGGCCTGAGAGTGGCCTCCCCATCCTCTACGGTGATACGGCTCGGATATGATTTGTTCGCGGAAGTGGAGCTTCTCTTGTCGACTGCACAGCCTGTCGAGAATGCACACATTCCCACACTCGACATTCACATCAGGATGTTGAGGAATTGGATATTAAGTGAGGGGATTCCGCTTCTCGAGATTCCTCCAGCACCAGCCGGCCACAGCTTTATCGTTTGCCTGACGCATGACATTGATTTCGTGGGAGTTCGCAATCACAAATTCGACCACTCGATGTGGGGGTTCGTCTACCGAGCGACTCTGGGCTCGCTCCACAGTCTTTTTCGGGGCAGAATCTCGGTGGGACAGGTTTTCAAGAACTGGGGCGCGGTTGCATCCCTCCCGTTCGTATATGCAGGCTGGGCAAAAGATTTCTGGGAGCCGTTTGAGTGGTACTTGAAGATTGAAAAAGATCTTCCCGCTACTTATTTCCTGATTCCGTTCAAACGGCGTGTCGGCGACAACGTGCCGGGGACTCGGGCATTCCTTCGCGCTGCTGCCTACGACGTTTGCGACCTGCCGCAATGGACCGCGGTTTTGCTGAGTCGAGGTTGTGAAGTCGGCGTTCACGGAATCGACGCGTGGCACAATGTGGACAAAGGGCGGGATGAGTTAGCGAGAGTTACCGCAGCTACTGGTGAGTCCAGTGCTGGTATCCGGATCCACTGGCTGTTGAGCGATGCGAGCACGCCTTCCGTACTGGACCAAGCAGGATACGCCTACGATTCTACGTTCGGGTACAACGAAACAATTGGTTATTACGCTGGAACTAGCCAGGTGTTTCGCCCTTTGAGTGCGCAGACTCTTCTCGAACTGCCAATGCATGTTCAGGATGGTGCTCTGTTCTTTCGGGGGAGGCTCGACCTCTCCGACTTAGAAGCCGAAAAGCGCTGCCAAACTCTGATCGACCACGCCAGAAAGTTCGGTGGCGTGCTCACGCTCCTGTGGCATGACAGGAGTCATGGGCCGGAGCGGTTTTGGGGTGAATTCTACGCAAAGCTACTTCGTACTCTGAAATCCCTAGATGGTTGGTTTGGCAGCGCTGCACAAGTGGTCAGTTGGTTCCGCAAACGGCGCGAGGTGCGTTTCGAACAAGTCGCGACTCCCAGTGGCTCACGCACCGTGCTGCGCTACGACGGCAAGGAGATTCAACCTCCATTGCTGATAAGGGCGTACAGACCAGAGCGCCGCCGCAGTGATTGTCGATCTGTAGGCAACGCTCCCGTTGAGTTTCGCGACTTCCCATGGAATGGGAGGTCAGTTGATGAACTGAATCTCCAGATAGCCTCCCTGTCCGTCACGGCTCCTGATATCGCCGCCTGTTCTCCTTCATGAAATCTGTCTGCGTACTTCTGCAAAACTACTACGACCTCGATATCCGAGTGAGGCGCAAGGCTGAGGCCTTGGTTGACGCTGGATATTCGGTCGATGTACTGGCCTTGCGCAGTCCAAATATGCAGAAGACCTACACCCTCGCCGGGGTCAATGTCTCCACAATCTTCCTGGGCAAGAAACGCGGGTCATTAGCACGATACGCGTTCGAGTACGTGGTGTTCTTCTTGTGGTGCGTTGTTCGCGTGACTGTTCAGATGGCGCGGAGGCGGTATGCCTTCATCGATGTAAACACGCTCCCCGACTTCCTGGTCTTCGCTGCAGTTTTTGCCAAGTGGATGGGAGCGAAGGTCATACTCGACATGCACGAGATCACGCCCGAGTTCTACATCTCGAAGTACGGCATCTCGGAGAACTCTTGGTGGGTTCGTGCCCTCGAGTACCAGGAGAAGATCAGCTTCGACTTCGCAGATCGCGTAATAACCATCAACGAACCCATCCAGGATTTGTTAACCGACCGCGGACTGCCTCGGGAAAAGTCGATTGTTATCACGAACTCGGTGGACGAGACACGCTTTGTTGCACCCTTGAGATCATCTGCCGCCTCCGATACGGCCACGGCGGGAACTTTTGTATTGATGTACCACGGGACCTTGACTAAGTTGTACGGACTCGATATCGCCATCGAAGCTTTCGCCTTGGCTCACGAAGAAATGCCCGGAGCGGAGATCTGGATTCTTGGATCCGGAACTGAAGAGGGTGCTCTGGCCGATCTGACGCAACAGCGCGGGTTGTCTTCCAAGGTCAAGCTGATAGGACAAGTAGCACCGACCGAAATTCCGGCGTGGCTCAGCCGGTGTGACATCGGTCTTTTGCCGATACGGCGCGACGTCTTTCTTGAGTTTGCATTCCCCAACAAGCTGCCCGAATTCATCATCACGGGGAAGCCTGTCATTGTCTCGCGCCTGAAGGCAATACGGCATTATTTCAGCGAGGATTCATTGGCATACTTTCAACCTAACGACCCAGAAGACTTAGCGAAACAAATGGTGCGGATCTATTGCAATCCTGATCTGCGTGCCTGGTTGGCAGCCAAGGCAAAACAGGAATACGCACCAATTCGCTGGGATGTAATGAAAGACCGATATTTAGCTCTAATCAAGGATCTCGTAGAAGTGGAATCTGGCGCCATCGAGCAATCCCGCGGGTCTGAGCGTGTGGGGCTTTTATGAGCAGTGTCAGTCCGAGACCATGTAGACACAATGTAAGGCGAGAAGCAAAGCATTGGAAACCAGAGCCTGCCAGCCTCACCCCGAATGGAAATTGCGAATGTCCTTTCTGACCAGCGACGTTGTAGTTCTTTGTTGGGAGACCCCAACGAAATCGGAGCGCAACGCGCACAAGATCGCGGCATTTCTCGGAGCGGACGCCACCTTTGTTTCCCTTGCCGACGCGGCTTTGAGCAACGGCACGGCAGTTCTGAAATCGGGGTCCAGGCGTCCCTGCCTGATCGTCGAGGCGAAAACCCTGGCCAAGGTTGTGGAGGGTAGAACCGGAGCACGCGGTCTACGATCGCTGATCGATCTGGCAGAACATGTCTTCATCTACGGATTTCAACCGACGGACTCTCACGCAGCACTCCTAGAGAAATTATCCTCAGGGGGGCTTCTTGGAGTTCAACCATCGACCGATACCGGGGTGAAATTGCATATTGGGAGGGGTCACCGAGAATGGTGCCACCAATTCTCCGGCCTGTCTCTGGATGTGGCGGACCCACGGCGAAAAGGTACTTTTATCGAGAGTACGGAACAGCGGCCACAGGCTGTGCTGATTCGGGCCGGCGACAAACCCTACTTTGTACGCACAGAGTATGGTGGTTCCCAGATCTTTTTGGTTTGTGGCGAATTGGCTGATTTGGACGAACCCGTAAAGCACGACGGGAGACTCTTGTCGTGGTTTCCCACGCTCGTACCATTGATGATGTTTTTGCGCGGGGCTCTTGGGAGTCGCGTTTGGCACAACGATCAACCCCGAGCCTGCTTCACCATTGATGATCCGTTGTTAAAGGACAGCTATGGCTTTCTAGAGTATAGGCAACTTGCAGAGAGCATGCGTGAGCACAGGTTTTCCACGTCCATCGCTTTTGTCCCATGGAACTACCGCAGATCGAGCAAAGAGGTTGCCGGGCTCTTTTCATCCACGGACAGTCGGGCTTCTCTGTGTGTTCATGGCTGTGACCATACTGCGGCGGAGTTTGCGGCAACCCGGGTTGAGTCGCTTCATGGGAAGGCTCAATTGGCACTTAAGCGAATGCAGGAACACCGCCGACTCTCCGGAGTCCCGTTCGATGATGTTATGGTATTCCCCCAAGGACTTTTTTCGGTCGAAGCCATGATGGCACTGAAGGCTTCCGGATATCTGGCGGCTGTCAACAGTGATGTCTGCCCCTCGACCAAGCCGGAAACCGCCCTGCGGGATTTGCTGGATGTGGCAGTAACAAGGTTTGGAGATTTTCCGGTGTTTGGCCGTCGTTACCCAAATGACCTTGCGGAGTTCGCTTTCGACCTTTTCTTGGGAAAACCAGCGTTGGCTGTTGCACACCACGGCTATTTTCGGCACGGGTACACGGCGCTTGAGATGTTTGTCGACGGTCTTAATTCTCTCGATGAACGGCTGGAATGGACGAACCTAGCTACAATCTGCGAGCGCAGCTGCCTGGCCCGCACTGCTCCAAGTGACGAGGTTCATGTGCAATTCTATACGAACCGCTTCCGGCTAGAGAATACTGGATCCCGAATCCGAACATACCTGCTCCTAAAGCGACAAATACAGCACGGATCGCTGCCTTCCGTGACCCTCAACGGACGCGAATGGGAGCGGGAGTGCGATGGTGGATATTTGAAAATACGTCTGTCGTTGGATCCCGGGCAAACAGCCGACATTAAGGTCTTGTCAAATGAAGTTGACTCCAGCGCCGCACCATGGCGTGGGACGGTAATTCATGATCTGAGGGTGCGGATTCGTCGTTTTCTGTGCGAGTTCCGTGACAACCAGGTGGATACCAACAGGGTGCTACGCGCGATAGTTTCGACAGCTCGCAATGTTCGTCGCGAGGCGAGATTTGCGAACAGCGTAGCCATTAAGCGCCGGGAGACGAGTCACTCCGGTGCGCTCAGCGCTCCCGGCTTGAAGACGTTGGCGCGTATTGCCGCACCGACCGACAGCCGGGGAGAGAATATGCAGAACAGATTGCCTAGTTATGTGCTTGTTACACCTGCACGAAATGAAGCCAATTACATCGAGAAGACCATCGAGTCGGTTGTGGCGCAAACAGTACGACCTCTTAAATGGGTCATCGTTAGTGACGGTTCGACCGATGGCACCGATGAGATCGTTCGCAAGTTTGTCGTTCAGCATGATTGGATTGACTTGGTGAGCCTACGCGATCGTGCGGAGCGGAACTTTGCAGGCAAGGTAGCCGCCTTCAACGTGGGCCAGGCCAGGGTAGCTGAGCTGAAGTACGACGTGATTGGCAATCTAGACGCCGATGTCTCTTTTGACGAAGAGTACTTCTCCTTTTTGCTTCAGAAGCTCGCGGAGGATCCCACACTAGGTTTGGTGGGGACGCCGTACAGGGACCCGCTCAATGACCCGTACGACTATCGCTTCGTTAGCATCGAGCAGGTGACCGGACCCTGCCAACTGTTCCGTCGCGAGTGCTTTGAAGCCATCGGCGGATACATGCCGGTGAAGGGTGGTGCGATCGATCGCATTGCCGATATTTCCGCCAGAATGAACGGGTGGAAGACCAGAACATACACCGAGACGGTGTATCTTCACCATCGAGCCACGGGAACCTCCCAGCAAGGCGTGTTGAAGTCAAAGTTTAAAGATGGGGCGAAGGACTACTCAGTTGGGACCAGTCCGATTTGGGAATTGTTCAGAGCAACCTATCAGATGACTAAGACGCCCCTCATCTTGGGAGGCTTGATGACGGGCGCTGGCTATGTCTGGTCTCTAGTGCGGCGGGTCGAGAGGCCGGTCTCGCGCGAAATGGTCGAGTTCTGTCGGCGCGAGCAGATGCAGAGATTGTCAGCATTGATAACAGGCAAGACGGCGCGCATTCGTGCGTAAACGATCATGATTGCCGAGAACGTCCCGGCAAAATATCGGGAAGGGTGCGATACATAGTGGTTATAAGAGACGATTTGGGGCAGACGCAACAAGATTCTTATGTCGTGGAGCAGGACGATTGTCTCCTCATAAGCGGTGCAACCGGTTTCATCGGGTCCAGACTGGTGGAGACTCTGCTGAATCTCGGCTTTCGCAACCTGCGATGCTTCGCCAGGCCCTCCAGCGACACAGCTGGAATCAAAGCGATGGCGAGGCGGTACCACGGGGCACAAGTCAAGGTGATTACAGGCAATCTCCTGTCACGCGAAGATTGTAATGCTGCGACAAAAGACGTAGCTGTGATCTTCCACCTGGCTGCGGGAACAGGCCAAGGTTATTTTCCTGATGCGTTCTTGAACTCGGTGGTTACGACCCGTAATATGCTCGAAGCGAGCATCAAGCATAACTGCCTGAAGCGATTTGTCAGTGTCAGTTCGTTTGCGGTCTACAGCAATATGCGAAAACCTTGGCGTCGGCTGCTGGATGAGTCGTGCCCAGTCGAAGAGCACCCGGAACTCCGGGGTGAAGCCTATTGCTTTGCCAAGGTCAAACAAGAGCAAATCGTTACCGAGTATTGTGAGCGGTTCGGGATTCCGCACGTTATCGTCAGACCAGGATACGTTTACGGTCCCGGCAAGCAGATTCTCACAGGCCGGGTGGGAATCGATACATTTGGTATCTTTCTGCACCTTGGCGGCTCCAATACCATACCGTTCACCTACGTTGATAATTGTGCCGAGGCGATTGGTTTAGCGGGATTGAGGCAAGGAGTCGATGGCGATGTGTTCAATATTGTGGATGACGACTTGCCGTCGAGTCGACAGTTTTTGCGCTTGTACAAAAAGAATGTAAAACACTTCACCTCACTGTATGTTCCTCACGCTTTGAGTTATGTGCTGTGTTACCTGTGGGAGCGCTATTCGAGCTGGTCAGAGGAACAGTTGCCGCCCGCCTTCAACCGGAGAAGGTGGCATGCCTACTGGAAGAAGACCCGTTACAGCAATGAGAAACTGAAATCACGGCTGGGCTGGACCCCAAGGGTATCCATAGCAGAGGGCCTCAGACGCCATTTCGAGAGTTGCCGGGACAGAGACCAACATGCTTAGAGTTGCCATCGTCGGCTGTGGAAAGATAGCGGATTCGCATGCCTCGCAGATCTTGAGGGCCGGGGGATGTGAGATCGTTGCAGTGTGTGACAGCGAGCCGCTGATGGCGCGCCAACTGTGCGACCGGTTCCCAGTCAACCAGTATTTCAGCGCCTTAAGTGAACTTCTGACCGAGGCTAAGCCGGAGGTTGTCCATATCACGACACCTCCGGCAAGCCATTTCGACATTGCCACGCAGTGCTTGGAACAAGGATGCCACGTGTATGTGGAGAAGCCCTTCACAGTTTACGAGCACCAGGCCCAAAGGCTGATTGCCCTCGCGAATGAGAGAGGACGCAAGATAACGGCCGGGCACGACTATCAGTTCAGCCATGTGGCCCGGCGAATGCGGAACCTAGTCCAGAGTGGCTTCTTGGGCGGAGGTCCGGTGCATATGGAAAGTTATTACGGCTATGAGCTGGGAGGAGCCGCCTACGCGGGAGCGCTTCTCGGAGACAAGAAGCATTGGATCCGCCGCCTGCCAGGAAAACTATTGCAGAATGTCATGAGCCACGGGATTGCCAGAATCGCAGAATTCCTGACCACCGACTCGCCTCATGTGATGGCATATGGTTTCACCAGCCCGTTCCTCAAGGGCATGGGCGAAACCGAAATCATTGACGAATTGAGGGTCATCATTTCTGAAGAAGACCGCACGACGGCATATTTCACGTTTTCCACACAGATGCGTCCTTCGCTCCATCAGTTTCGCATCTACGGTGCCAAGAATGGCCTTGTCCTTGATCAGGAGCAGGAGACATTAATCAAGCTTCGGGGACGACGATACACAAGCTACGCCGAAAAATTTGTACCCCCAGTAAGTTTAGCCAAGCAGTACCTCGGAAACCTGACGACGAATTTGCACACTTTTCTGGCTAAAGACTTTCACATGAAGTCCGGTATGAAATATCTCATCGAGGCTTTCTACCGCTCGATTGTTGAAGATACGCCGCCTCCCATTCCATACCGGGAGATTCTACTGACTGCCAAAATTATGGATGACATTTTTGTTCAACTCGGTACCCAGCAGCGACAGACTCTGTCGCAGATGGCCTTGCACGCTGCCGACTGAGGTGGAAAAGAGTCAACGGAGTTCTAACGAGCGTATGAGAAAGAAATCATTCATTCGGGTTTGCGGTAAGGACATCACGGTCGAGGGACATTTGATCCGAATCGCCCGCATCGATGGGGACAAATACACGTTTCCAGACGATCCGGAGGCTGTCATTGACGGCCTGCGGAAGTATGGAATGAGGATCGACCTTTTCACCTTCCTGCAGAGGCTGTCGGAAACATCGCCAAAATACGCTTACCCGATGAAGCGGGACAACCTGGCAGTCGTGTTGGTTACGACCTTCGAGCACTGGTGGATGCACCAGATAGGTTTCAAAGCACGGAACAAAGCCAAGCAAGCAGAGAAAAAGGGCGTAACCTTCCGGGAGGTGCCGTTCGGTGACATTTTGCTGGAGGGCATCTGTAAGATCTACAACGAGTCCCCCGTCCGCCAGGGGAGGCCGTTTCCCCACTACGGAATGGGCCTTGAGAGGGCCCGTGGGTATGCCGGGACGTTTCTTGATCGTAGCGTCTACATTGGCGCATTTTTTGGGGACAGCATGATTGGTTTCATCAAGTTGGTGACCGACGAAACGGGTACACAAGCAGACCTGGTACATATCCTCTCGATGATTGAGCATAGAGACAAGGCTCCGACGAATGCGCTAGTTGCGCAAGCAGTCCGATACTGCGCAGAGCGAAGGATCTCTCATCTCGTCTACGACAATTTCTCCTACGGTAACAAGCAAGCGGACAGCCTTAGCGAGTTTAAGGAACGCAACGGCTTCCAGAGAGTCGAGGTGCCTCGCTACTATGTACCGTTGACTCGTCTTGGGTGGGCAGCATTTCGCCTTGGCCTGGACCACCACAAGTTCGTTGATTACTTTCCCGAACCGGTCGTCGCCAGAGTCCGCGAACTCCGGAACACTTGGTACTCGCGTAGGCTCCAGACTTCGACCAAAGTCTCTTAAAAGCAGAATCCATGCCGGGAATCGTTGGTCTTATCACTAAAATGCCATTCGAACAGGCGAGAAGAGAGCTGCTCCGAATGGTCGAGACTCTGCGCCACGAGTCTTTCTACGAGACGGGAACCTGGATTGATGAACCCTCGGGAGTATACGTCGGCTGGACGGCGCTGAAGGGTTCCTTCTCAGAGGGAATGCCACTTTTCAATGAGCGAGGGGATGTGTCTCTCGTGTTTTCTGGAGAAGATTACCCGGATCCGGGGATCGCTCGCTGCCTGAAGGAGCGAGGGCATTCGCTCGGCGCCACAGGTGCTTCATATCTCGTCCACCTCTACGAGGAAGATTCCAGCTTCCCGAAGAATTTGAACGGAAGGTTTCACGGGTTGCTAGCCGACCGGACGCGGTGTACGGTGACGCTCTTCAACGACCGCTACGGAATGCATCGGCTCTGTTACCACGAGTCAAAAGAGGCCTTCTACTTTGCGGCGGAGGCCAAGGCCATCCTTGCCGTTCGTCCCGAACTTCGGTCGGCGAATCTCCGAAGTTTGGGCGAACTAGTGGCCTGTGGGTGCGTGTTGGAAAATCGGACTATCTTTGAGGGCATTCAGGTATTGCCAGGTGGGGCGGCGTGGGTATTCCGTGGTGGCTCCATCGAAAGTAAGAACACATACTTTCAGCCAAGGGAATGGGAGCAGCAAGCGTCCTTAGATGCGGAACCCTATTATCAGGAGGTTCGGAATGCTTTCTCATCTAACCTCCCTCGATATTTCGATGGGCAGCAACCGATTGGGATGTCGCTTACCGGTGGACTCGATACTCGCGCCATCATGTCCTGGTGGAAGGGGTCGCCGAATTCGCTTCACTGTTACACATTTGGTGGGATGTTCCGCGAGTGCCAGGACGTCCGAGTAGCGCGACGCGTGGCCAGCGTTTGCCAACAACCCCACCAAGTCATTACGGTCGGAGATGAATTCCTATCGCGCTTTCCTTACTATGCCGAGCACAGCGTCTACCTCACCGAAGGAACCTTGGATGTGTCGCGATCTTCCGACCTCTACGTCAGTGAACGGGCCCGCGAGATCGCACCAGTGAAAATAGTAGGAACCTATGGGAGCGAGATACTCTGCCAACTCGCGATGTTCAAACCGGAGGTGCCTGCACCAGGCTTGTTCCGCTCTGAGTTTCTTTCGTACATTCAGCAAGCGAGTGCCACCTACGCCGAGCTCCGCCGCGAGCACCCAGTGACTTTTGCCGCCTTCCACCAATCGCCGTGGTATCACCATGGAGTTCTGGCGATCGAGGAGAGCCAACTCACCGTGCGGTCGCCGTATCTCGACAACGACTTTGTGCGAACCGTCTACCGTGCGCCGAAATCCAATAATTGCGCCAACGGCGACCTCCGCCTGCGCCTGATCGGCGATGGCGATCCAGTTCTCTTACGCCTCCGGTCTGACCGCGGCGTCGCCGAGAACTCGGGACGTCTGGGGGCGGCCTCCCGCGGTTTCCTCGAGTTCACGTTCAAAGCGGAATACGCCTATGACTATGGCATGCCCCAGTGGGTCGCGCGCGTCGATCACCTGCTGTCCTCATTCCATCTCGAACGTCTTTTCCTTGGCAGGCACAAATTAACGCATTTTAGGGTCTGGTACAGGGATTCACTTTCCGAGTACGTTCGGCAAACGTTGCTCGACTCGCACACGCTTGCCCGGCCGTACCTCGAGCCGAGCGGAGTAGAAGCCGTCGTGCTAGGACACCTGAAGGGGGACCGAAACTACACCAGCGAGATTCACAAGATGCTGACGCTGGAACTCCTGCACCGCCTATTCTTCGACCCGAGATGACTCAGCACCAGTTGTCAGAAACCCTTACGGAGTGGTGGTAATGCCTGCGCAGATTGCCACGGTAGTCTACATTTTCGGAATCGTGGGACTTTTCGTGCTTGTTCGCGACCACAATTTCCGGACATCCAAGGGTTTGTGGATTCCTGTCGTGTGGCTGTGGATTTTAGGGTCCCGAGAGTTGTCTAAATGGCTGGTGGCACTTGATATGCAACAATCCGGGACGTTGTCCGCTTCACCAGCGCCCCCGGGGAGCTCCCTCGATGAAGGTTTGTTTGCGGTACTCCTGATACTCGGCGTGATCGTGCTTCTCAGGAGAGGATCACAGGTGGGGCGCCTGTTGCGAGCGAATGGACCTATCGTCTTGTTTTTCCTCTATTGCGGCGCCAGCGTCCTCTGGTCGGACTTTGCCGGGGTGTCGTTTAAGCGCTGGATCAAAGCGTTGGGCGACATCGTCATGGTCATGGTAGTTCTGACCGATCCTGACTGGCTTGGCGCGACCAAGCGAATCCTGGTGCGGTCGGGTTTTCTGCTCGTGCCCGTTTCCATCCTGCTGATCAAGTACTACCCTACGCTTGGCCGGAGCTATCACGAGGTCGACCGGAGGCTAGTCTTCACTGGCGTCACCAACGACAAGAACGCACTCGGGGTGATCTGCCTCCTTTTCGGACTCGCGTCGGTTTGGCGTATTCTGCACCTAATCCGTGAGCCGCAGTACCGCGTTAGCAAGCGCTCGCTGATCGCGCACGGTGTGCTTCTTGCCATGGTACTTTGGCTCTTTTGGAGAGGAAATTCAATGACCTGCCTTGCCTGTTTCGCATTGGCAAGCAGCGTGATGGTCGCCATAAGCCTTCCTGCACTGGCTCGAAAACCCAGGATCGTCCACCTGCTTGTAGCTGCAGCAGTGACGTTGGCCGCGGTTGCGCTGTTCCTTAACACAGGGGGTGACATGGTGAAAGCGTTGGGAAAAGATCCAACCCTCACTGGTCGCACGGAAGTCTGGAAAGAGGTCCTCAACCTAACTGAAAACCCAGTGTTCGGGACCGGCTTCGAGAGCTTCTGGTTAGGATCACGACTCGAGACCATGTGGAACAAACACTGGTGGCATCCGAACGAAGCTCATAACGGGTACCTGGAGATCTACTTGAACCTAGGATGGATCGGAGTAATGCTCCTGGCAGCTGTGATCGTCACTGGTTACCGGAATGTTCTCCGTCTGCTCCGCCGGGATCCTGAGGCAGGCAGACTCATGCTGGCGTTTTTCGTCGTCGAGATGATCTACAGCTTCACTGAGGCAGGATTCAGGATGATGAATCCCGTTTGGATCTGCTTCCTGCTGGCGGCGGCTGCGGTTCCCAGAAGTCGCTCGGTTTCGAACCCGTTCAAGGTGCGAGAGTCAATGGCAGAAACCGCTATTCCAGGATGGCACACCCCGGAAGTTGGTGCATACAGATCCAACGAAGCTGGATACAAGCCCCTTGCCGGCTCGCTTTTCGAGTAGCATGCTTCCCGTGAAAAACCCAGATTACCAATCGTTGGAGGTTGTCGAGTGGCATCCGGAACGTCATTAGCGAACGCTTGCACTCGAGACGAACGTGGCGGTCCCTCCACGAGCGCAGCAACGCCGGCAACTGAAGTCGAAGTTGGATTGCTCACGGGGGGTTGTGACAAGCCGTATGCATTCGGCCTAGCTACGGCGCTTGTGGCAAAGGGCATGTCCCTGGATTTCATTGGCAGCGATGAGCTGGACTGTCCCGACTTGCACACAAGTCCAAGTTTGAGGTTTCTTAATCTAAGGGGCAGTCAGCGGCAGGACGTCAGGCTCGCCACCAAGATCTGGAGGATATTGATCTACTATGTACGGCTGATTCGATACGCCTCTGCTGCTAGGCCGAAGGTCTTTCATATCCTCTGGAACAACAAGTTTCTGACATTCGACAGAACTCTGCTAATGCTCTACTACAAACTGCTGGGAAAGAAGATCGCTTTCACCGCGCACAATGTCAATGCAGGCACGAGGGATCTGAACGACTCGCTTCTCAATCGGTTAACTTTGAAAATCCAGTACCACCTCGCGGATCACATTTTTGTTCATACGAAGAGAATGAAGAGGGAACTTATTGGGTATTTTGGTGTTCGTGAACGGGCCGTCACCGTAATCCCTTTTGGCATTAACAATTCTGTTCCACACGCTGACCTAGAGCCTAAACAGGCCAAACAGCGCTTGGGCATCGCGGGGGGCAAAAGAACGATTTTGTTCTTCGGCAACATTGAGCCTTACAAAGGTCTGCAATTCTTGGCTGACGCGTTTCGACGGCTGTCGGCCAAGAGCGCAGACTACCGACTGATCATTGCTGGCAGGCTGGGGAGAGGATGCGGCAAGTACCTGGAGGAAGTCCAGCAAACAATTCAGCGTGAAGCGAGCCAGCAGCACGTTATCCAAAAGATTGAATACATTCCGGATGAGGATACAGAGTTGTATTTCAAGGCCGCTGACGTCTTAGTGCTCCCGTATACGCACGTCTTCCAGAGCGGTGTGCTTTTCTTAGGATACGGCTTCGGCCTGCCTGTAGTCGCGACCGACGTGGGGTCTTTGAGGGAAGACGTAATCGAGGGCAGGACAGGGTTTCTCTGTAAGCCATGTGATCCGGTTGATCTGGCGCGGACAATCGAGATGTATTTTAACAGCGACTTGTACAAGCATCTGGACCAGCGGCGCCAGGAAATACGTGACCACGCCAACGACAAGAATTCATGGGAGGTGGTTGGCGAAATGACGTGCAAAGCATATGCAGAATTGCTACGAGGAGATCAGTCTTGAAACCTCTGGTGTCGATTCTTATCCCGGCTTTCAACGCTCAGGAATGGATCGCTGACACGCTTCGATCAGCGATTGCCCAGACCTGGCACCGAAGGGAGATCATCGTCGTGGACGACGGTTCGACCGATCAAACTCTTGCGATTGCCCGACGATTCGAGGCAGACCAAGTTAGGGTTGTGACCCAGCAGAACCAAGGTGCGGCGGCAGCCCGGAACCAATGCCTCTCGCTGAGCCGGGGAGACTATATCCAATGGCTGGACGCCGATGACCTCTTGTCTCCGGACAAGATTTCCCGCCAGGTTGAGGCGCTGGATCGGGGCGTCAGCAAACGGACATTGCTTTCGTCGGGATGGGCACCCTTCCTCTACCGATACTATCGGGCGGAGTTCGTTCCAACCGCCCTATGGTGCGACTTATCGCCAGTGGAGTGGTTGTTACGAAAAATGGAGCAAAATCTCCACATGCAGACTGCCACCTGGCTGGTTAGCAGAGAGCTATCCGAGGCCGCCGGCCCTTGGAACACTCAACTGTTGGGTGACGATGATGGCGAGTACTTCTGCCGGATTCTTCTCGCGAGCGACGGCGTCCGTTTCGTTCAAGGCGCCCGAGTGTACTATCGCAAACCGGGATCAGGCAGTCTGAGTCACATCGGCCGATCGGAGCGGAAGATGGTAGCGCAATTGAAGTCGATGGAAATGCATATCGGATATCTGCGCTCCCTCGAGGACAGCGACAGGGTGCGGGCTGCTTGTGTGAGGTACCTTCAGAACTGGCTGATTAACTTCTATCCCGAACGGCTTGACCTGGTTAAGAAAGCCGAGGACATGGCAAAAGATCTGGGGGGGGAACTGAAAGAGCCGTCGCTATCGTGGAAGTACTCATGGATCAAGCCTCTCTTCGGTTGGAAACTGGCCAAGCGGGCTCGACTGATGCTGCCCGAGGTGAGGGCGGCAATCACAAGATCTTGGGATCGGGCCATGTTTCGAGTTGAGAGTCGACTTCCCCACCCACTTTAGAACCCAACATCTTCTGAACAACTAAAAGGCTTACAAATGATCGTCACCAGATCTTCGCTTCGCATTTCACTCTTTGGAGGTGGGACCGGCTTCAATCGGATCAACTTCAACACGGATGACTCAATCGACGCAAATCGGATACTAACGGTGCCAAACAAGTCGGGGGAACTGCAGCAACACCTGGAACCCTACTTTACCGGATTTTCCCGAACCGCCTCGGAGATGGCGCAAGAGCAGCTCAAGGACAAACCTGCGGTGCACTGTACTGGCAATAAACGGGGTTGAACAAAATGAAAATCGCCTACCTTGTGTTTGCCTACAAGAACCCGCAACTTCTCAAGAGAGAGATAGGAAAGCTCTCCTCTGAGGAATGCGCATTTTTCATTCATATAGACCAGAAAAGCAACATGAAAGACTTTTCCAGGATCCGTGGAGAGAATGTTTTCTTTAGCGAGAAGCGCATGCCGGTGTATTGGGCCGAATTCTCCGGCGTCCAGGCGATGCTCCTGTTGCTTCGGCAGGCATTAGAAGGCCCGCAAGATTACGATTACTTTGTTCTTCTAAGCGGGAGCGAATACCCGTTAAGAAGTCGTAAATATATTCACACGTTCCTGGAAGAGAATCGGGGTTTAGAATTCATAAATATAGTGAAAATGCCGGCGCCTGGTAAGCCAATCTCCCGGATCAACACGCTAAGGATTGAGTCGGACAAACCGGTCCGTCGATTCGCTGTGAGAGCGTTGGCAAAGGTGGGTTTGGCTCAACGCGACTTTAGGAAATACCTAGGAAGTTTAGAACCCTATTCTGGCATTACGTGGTGGGCTTTAACGAGAGATGCATGCCAATACATATTGGAGTTCGTGGCGCGTAATCAGCACGTGGCGGAATATTTCCAGAATGTATTTGCGCCTGAGGAGACGTTTTTTCACACCATTCTAGGTAATTCGGCGTTCCGCTCTCGAATCCGGAGAAACTTGCTCTACGAGGATTGGTCCGTCCAGGGTGGTCACCCCGCCATGATCAATGGCACACACGTAGCATTTTTCGAGGCGCAGGAGAAAGTATGCGTTAGCGATGTCTACGGTCCTGGGGAGTTGTTGTTCGCGCGAAAGTTTTCGGACGATAGTCTGGATTTGTTGCAGCGAATTGATGACATGATAGAACGAAAGGAAGAGCGCCGAACCTCTCTCCAATCTTAGTGTCACCACGAGAATAGTAGAGTATGACGCACGGCTGTCTCCCTGAATGCTGGACCAGGCGCAGTCGTACGTCGGGATACAAGGAAGGTTGGATACATGGTAATTACAAGCACTCCGCTGCGTATTTCATTTTTTGGCGGTGGAACCGACTATCCGGTCTGGTACCGCGAGCACGGCGGGTCGGTATTGTCGACTACCATCAACAAGTGCTGCTACATCACTTGTCGGCAGTTGCCACCCTTTTTCGAGTACCACAGCCGCATTTCGTATTCGAAGGTCGAAAACGTCGTCAAGAACGATGCGATTCAGCACCCGTCGGTGCGGGCTTGCCTTCAGCATCTGGGAATCGACGATGGTGTCGAGATTCATCACGTCGCGGACTTGCCGGCGCGCACCGGCTTAGGAACGAGTTCCGCATTCACTGTCGGACTTCTGCTCGGCCTTTACGCACTCAAGAACCAGATGCGCGATAAGCGTGCGTTGGCGGCTGAAGCCATACATGTCGAACAAGAGCTGCTTAAAGAGGCAGTTGGCGCACAAGATCAGGTCAGTGCTGCATATGGAGGCTTCAATCGCATCAATTTCCACACGGATGGTTCAATCGAGGTTAATCGGATACTTGCCGGACCAGACAGATTAGGGGAACTGCAGCAACACCTGGCGCTCTACTTTACCGGGTTTTCCCGAACAGCCTCGGAAATCGCTCAAGAGCAGTTACGAATGACGCCGCACAAGAAGCAGGAGTTAAACACCATGCTTCAGCTAGTCAGCGAGGCCGAAGCCATTGTCACCAGCCCAAACCGCTCTCTGCATGAGTTTGGCCGGCTTCTGCATGAAAGTTGGCAGATCAAGAGATCGCTGACGCAAAAGATATCGAACGCCAGCATCGACGAAATCTACCAGGCCGGGCTCAGTGCTGGCGCTTTAGGAGGCAAGCTGCTGGGTGCTGGCGGTGGCGGCTTTATGCTGTTCTTCGTGCCACCGGAACAGCGTAATGAGCTGAGGATTCGATTGAAAAAGCTGTTGTGCGTTCCGTTCACCTTCTCCAGCAGGGGCAGTCATGTTGTGGTGTACGAGCCCGAGGAGCAGTTTGACAGATCGCTGGTCCATGAGCGCTCCGAGGTATATGCGGAGCACGCTTGAACGCGGCTGCGCGGTGAGCATCCACATCACAGATCCGCTTTCAGATTCTCGCTGGGACGAACTGGTTGCTCGTCACCCACATCGCGGCCATGCTCACGTTGCGGCATCGCTCCACTGTAATCTACAAATATGGATGTTCAGACGAAAAATTCCACTATCTCGGGGCCATGCCGTTTCTGTTCTGGCGTCTGACTGAGGAAAGTAAGACATCGGGAGCCGAGAAGGTCGATTTCGGCCGTTCCGACTTGGAGAATCAGAGCCTAGTTTCCTTCAAGGACAGGTTCGGCACGAGGAGAAAATCGCTAACCTATTATCGGTACCCGAAGGCAGAAAGGAGGGAAGTGGTCGAGGTTCACTGGCTAGGGATCCGGCAGTTTTTCTCTATTCTTCCGGATGCCGTTCTTTCTACGGCTGGCAGGGTGCTGTACCGGCACCTGGGCTAGCAGTGTCTGGGCCTGCGGTCCTGCAGGCGTGATTTTGGGCTCCGACGGTCATGACCAAAAGACCAGGAACTGCCGACCATAGTTCGACATACCTTGTGTTCTGAACTGTACTTTCGTGCCTTGAGATCCCTGCGCCCCGCCACATAGACTCTGATGAGGACGCCCGGAAATTTGATCGCCGGGTAGCCTGCAAGCAGGGCGCCAGTGTGGTTGAGGGTCTGGATACCCCCTTCGCGGCGATCCTTGCTGTGAGATCAAAGCGAGGTAAAATGAGACGCGAGAGTCTATTCCCCCTTGTTTCAATCCTGCTGTGTTTGACCGCATTGTCCCATGCCCAGCTCTACTCTGGCGTTCTGCCCTCGAGTCGTGCCACAACCGCATGGACTACGGCAGGAGTGGAGGGCGGCATTCCATCCGGCAGTTGGACGCAGTGCGGTGCAACCATCGCGGCAGGAGCCAGCGCTTCCACCATCAACACGGCTCTGTCAAACTGTACGGCCAATCATTATGTTCTACTCGGTCCCGGTGCATTCAACTTGTCCCAAGGACTTTACATAGGACATAGTAATGTTGTCTTGCGCGGTTCTGGGCCAGACCAGACTTTTATTGTCGCCAGCGCCGACGCGCCGAATGGTTGTTTCGTCAGCGGCTCTTTTATCGGAGAAATTGCAATGTGCGCTGGCAGTAACACACAACACATTGTTAGCTGGACGGCTGGATATTCACAAGGCGCGACTCAGATTACCTTGAGCAGCGTGAGTGGTCTCACTGTCGGCACCCCGATTCTCCTGGAGCAAGCTGACGATTCCAGTGATGGATGGCCTGCTGCCGGGGACCTCTACGTTTGCGAAAATACATCCAACAATTGTTCCAATCAAGGCGGAGGTTCTGGCGCTTTCTATCCCGAGGCGAACCGATCTAACATGGAGATCGTGCGTGCAACTGCAATCAATCAAGGTGGTTGTGGGGCCACCTGTGTCACGATCAATCCTCCAATTACATTGCCAAATTATCGTTCCAGCCAAAGTCCCGATGCTGTCTATTACAACAGTGGAGTTTTTGAGACTTATTCCGGCGTTGAGAATTTATCGCTCGACTACAGTGGAGGACAAAGCGGAATAAAGATGGTCTATTGCGATAACTGCTGGGTGAAGAACGTAAGGGTCATCAATACCATTTCGAGCGGATCAGGAACCGTAATTTACGATATAGTTCCAGTGCTCAGCTTCCATATAACGGTACGAGATAGCTACATCTTCGGCCCCACCAGTGCATCCGGCGCACAGACGAACTACCCTCTTACCCAGTTCTGGGCTGGAAGCGTGTTGTGGGAAAACAATATTCTACAGCGGGAAGAGGGAGCGATTGTCACCGATGGCCCATATTCCAATTCCGTTTTCTCGTATAACTTCTTTCCCGGTAGGAATGGTCCCGGAGTGGTAATGCACAATGCGGGCGAGATGATGAACCTAATCGAAGGCAACGTGATGACAGGCTTTTATGGTGATGTTGTTCATGGCACTCACTTCATGGACACGGTATTCCGCAACGCTATGATCGGCGGGCGATACTCAGGAGGTAACACCGGGCAGATTTCGGAAGCAGTACACATTGAGACAAACAATCGTTTTATGAACGTAGTCGGGAACGTGATGGGGGATTCCTATTTTACTAGCTACGAAGATAACTTAGGATCGAACGGGACTTCAATCTACAGTCTTGGCTATCAGGGAAGCGGCAGCGGCACTCCCGTGACCAGTGATTCCAATGTCAAGCGCACGATCATGCGCTGGGGTAATTGGGATTCGGTGACAAATGCAATCCGCTGGTGTGGGAACTCCAGCGATACGGGATGGTCCGCAACCTGCTCTAGCACGACAGAGATTCCCAGCGGGATCACCAACTTTTCCACGCCTCTGCCAACGTTGGGCGACACTGGAGCGGGCCAGTCAGCACTGCCAGCATCCTTCTACTACTCATCAACACCTGTTTGGTGGCCTTCCGGCAAGGCATGGCCTCCTATCGGTCCCGATGTCAGTGGAGGGAATATCTCGAATATGGCGGGACATGCTTACACCAATCCCGCTGCCGATTGTTATTTGAATGTGATGGGTGGCGCTACCGATGGGTTGGGGAATCCACTGACGTTTAATGCGAACACCTGCTACTCGTCCGGAAATCCACTGCCCCTCCCGCCGACAAACCTCAGTGCTGTCGTACAGTGATGTAGTCCGTCATGCTGGATGAATCATCCTCGGGTACCTGACGAAGCGACATTCGACAGGCACCTCGAATCTTTGGTCGGTTGAGAGCAGGCCGTATGCGCTTCTTCAGCCTTGGTTGGAAGGTGGATCGTGGTACTCGCGTACCTCGTGCATCGGGGGCCGCGCGCATTTGACGTTTCCGTGTAGCTTTCTCGGGTTGAGGGACATCAAGTTGAGACTCCCTAGGAGCATTTCCAGAGCTTCACCCAGTAAACTGTTGCATATCGCTCAGACGTGCAGCTGGGCTTATTGCGCGCATACCCAAGTACCCGAGGCAGAATGAAAAGGATCGCACTGGTAACTGGCGCTGAGGGATTTATCGGATCTCATTTGGTTAGATTCCTCCAGAAGAAGGGATGGCACGTCATTGGTGGATACCGCTTGCACGGCTGCGCTTCATTTCCGAAGTTGCCGCGCTTACAGTTCGTTCAGTGTGATCTGAGTAACGGACAAAGGGTGGAGCAGATTTTCAAGCAGTACGAGCCGACACACGTTTTCCATTTGGGTGCGCAAAGCTTGCCCATGGTGTCCTGGGCGGATCCGGTTTCGACTTTCGAATCGAACATCATGGGCTCGCTACATGTGTTCGAAGCAGTACGTCACATGAAACGGCGTCCGATAGTGGTTTCAGCTTGCTCGAGTGCGGAGTACGGAAATGTGCCCGCGTCGGCGATACCGGTAAGAGAAGAACAACCACTTCGCCCTTTACATCCCTACGGCATCAGCAAAGTGTGTCTGGACCTGCTGGCGCGAGAGTATTTCTTGGATTACAAGATTCCCGCAGTTAACGTGCGACTGTTCAACACTACCGGACCTGGAAAAACCAATGATGCGCCGTCGGATTTCGTGCGACAGTTGAGTCGGATCAAGAAAGGGATGCAACCTCCCGTAATCGAAGTTGGCAACCTGAAGCCTCGTCGAGCATACCTGAACGTGAACGACGCAGTACGAGGTTTCTATTTGGCCGCCACGAAAGGGAAGCGCGGTGAGGCTTACAACCTCTGCGCGGCCACAACGCAGGAGATTGGCGAACTGTTACGGACCGCTATTCGCCTGGCACGAGTGAGGGTAGAGATTCGGCCTGTCTCCCGGCTAATGCGACCCTCTGATGAGAAGATCATCTTTGGCAGTACTGAAAAAATCCGGAAGCACACAGGTTGGAAACCGCTGCGGTCTATTGAACAGACGCTGGGTTCCATGCTGGAGTACTGGGATCGTGTGATGTAATGCAGCCCCCAACCATCCCAAGCAGCCCACTACTCGATATTCCTGCCGTTCTGCTGGTCGGTGGGATGGGAACACGGTTGCGGGCGCTCTTACCATCCACGCCCAAACCGTTAGCGTCGATCGGCAAGAAGCCATTCCTTGAGTTGTTAGTCCGACAGCTTCGGTCCCAGGGAATCCGGCACATAGTCATGTGCACCGGTTATCTGGCCGACAAGATTGAAAAGGAATTCGGCAATGGCCATTCGTGGGATGTTGTGATTGAGTACTCGCAGGAGCGCCATCCGCTTGGCACTGCGGGCGCCGTGAAGCTCGCTCAACAGTATCTTGCAGGCGCACGCGATTTTCTCGTGATGAATGGCGACTCATTTATCGAAATCGACTTCAGCCGATTAATTGAGTTTCACCGAACACATGGCGCACTAGCAAGCGTTGCTGTCCTGCACGTAGAGAACGCAAGCCGATACGGGACAGTGCAAGTGGCTGCCGGCGGCCGAGTAACCGGTTTTGTAGAGAAGAGTGGAAGCGATTTCCCTGGGCTCGTGAACGCCGGTGTGTACATCTTCAACCAAGCTGTTATCGAGCACATTCCGGATGGGCCAACCAGTCTGGAAAAAGACATATTTCCGCAGCTACTCGATCAAGGAATGTATGCGCTGGAGCTGCACGGAATGTTCATCGACATAGGTACCCCGGCAGACTATGCGCGTGCGCAGCTACTTTCCGATCGTCTGGATGAAGCGTCCGTTCAGGTCAACCTTTCGGCTCCCTCGCGGAATGAAAAGGCATTAGGTCAGCCTAACGGCAATCCATGCAGAGAGAGTGAATGAGACAGTGATACAGAAAGATGATTTCGAACAGTGCGTAAGCAAGTCGATCCAGGCATCGATTGCTGTGAAGGAACAGATGCTCCACAGCACTGAGGTAGTGTCGATGATCGCGAAGGTGAGCGAACTAGTGGTAGTGGCGCTCAAGGAAGGCCACAAAGTGATTTTGTTCGGGAACGGCGGAAGCGCAGCGGACGCTCAGCACATTGCCGCCGAATTTGTCGGGCGCTTCGCGTTTGATCGGCCGGCTTTACCAGCATTGGCTTTATCGGTAAACACCTCCTGCCTCACCGCCATCGGGAACGATTACGGCTTTGATCTTGTTTTTTCGCGACAGATTGAGGCTTTGGGTCGTCCCGGCGATGTCGCGATCGGCATCTCCACTAGCGGCAATTCACCGAATGTTCTTCGAGCCTTGTCCGTAGCTAAGAAAACGGGGTTGTATACAGTTGCGCTGACTGGTTGCACCGGTGGCAAGCTCCAGGACGCCGTGGACCACTGTATCTGCGCACCATCGAACGAAACCCCACGCATTCAGGAGTGCCACATTCTGATCGGCCACGTCATCTCAGAATTGGTGGAAAAGACAATATTCCATGAATAAAGCTGCGTTTCTGGATCGTGACGGAGTCATCAACCGTAAACCTCCGGAGGGCGCGTACGTGACGTGCTGGGAGGAAATGCACCTTCTCCCCGGTGTGGCGCCAGCGATCGCCCTGCTCAACCGGGCCGGTTTCCTCGTCATCGTGGTGACCAACCAGCGCTGTGTTGCCAAGGGACTCGTAACCGCCCGTGACTTGGATTCCATTCATTGGCGGATGCGTGATGGGTTGGCCGCAAACGGTGCCCTGATCGATGACCTTTATTACTGCCCGCACGAAACTAAGCCCGCCTGTAGTTGCCGTAAGCCTGCTCCGGGTATGTTGTTGGCCGGAGCCCGTACACATCAGATTGATCTGAAAGTGTCGTGGATGATTGGAGATTCGGAGATCGATGTCGCGGCCGGCAGGAACGCCGGATGCAAGACAGCTCGGCTTTTAAGGGGTGACGAGACTACGAATGGCAACGCAGATGTGTTTGCGCCATCCTTGATAGAGGCGATCCAGCAGATACTCTCCATGACCCCTCGAGTGTGATAAGAAATGAGCACTGAACTATTACCAATGTGGAGCGTTGACCTGAAGGAACAGCTTCAATCGGAACTGAGTCGGGGGTGTTCCTTCCGAAGAGAGCCGCGGAATCCCCTGACATGCTCAGTCAAGCTGTGCGGGATTATTTTGGAACCAACCTTGGATTAGTCCATGGATCCGTGAGCGCCGCCACTGGACTGGAACTATCGATCGCATGCTTGATCGAGTCGAGTTACGATCCGCTCCGCTCGTCAATTCCACTCTCATTTTCACCCTTCGTCCTCGTAGTGAAAGCCAGATCAGTTCGCTGCGCTTGCCCAGGCAGGAGAATTATTCATGAGATACTCGTCAACCCCGATAAGAATCTTGGGGCCTGTGCTGGCTGTAGTCGTCTCGCTCGCCATTAGCGGCATCACCCAAGTCAGCGGACTACTTCCGGATGCCCCGACCCAGGGAGGAGCCAAGGCGGTGCCATCCGCGCAAAATGTGCCACCGTGCGCATCAACACCCTCGAGTTCTTCCACTGGCCACGCGTCGTCTCAAGCTAACCAGAGTGCACACTCAGTGACCCTGACATGGAATGCGAGCATTCCCAGGTCCAGTTCAAAACAAGATGTTATTCTCGGCTACTACGTGTATCGGAGTGGCGCATCGAACAGTTACAACGATACTAAGCAGTTGAATTCGGAGCCGCTGCCCGGCACCCAGTGTATCGACAGGACCGTCGCACCTGGGGGGAAGTATTTCTATGTCGTCAAGGCCATTGCGGGAAACAAGCTGAAGAGTGACAGCTCAAACGAGGCGGCGGTGCTGATTCCTTCCCCGTAAGTGCAAACTGGCCGCTTCGACTTGCAAGCCGTCTCTCTCTCGCGTAGGGGGATCAAACTGGTCGACTACCCTACTACGATTTCGCCCAATGCTGAATTACAATCATAGACGCAGAGGCCCGGCTACGCTCAGGTTCGTGCGACGGGCATCAAGAGGATAATTTGAGATACTGCGCGATACTGCTGGCATTGTTATCCAACGTTTTTGTTAGTTGTTTGAAGTGCGATGCAGAGAATGTTTCCAAACCAACAACTCACGTCTACTACATTGCTGCCGATGAGGTAATGTGGAACTACGCTCCGCGCGGGCAAAATCTGACGGGCACGCCAGGGCCAGAACTGGAAGGTGGTCCGAGGTCGGTTACGCTACGCAAAGCCGTTTACCGAGAATATACAGACTCAAGCTTCAGCATTCTCAAGCCGCGCCCTGCTGAATGGGAACACCTCGGAATTCTGGGGCCGCTCATCCGGGCTGAAGTGGGCGACACCATCAGAGTCTTTTTCAAGAACAATACGAAAATAATCTGCAGTATGCATCCTCATGGACTGGCCTACGCCAAGGATTCCGAAGGCGCTATGTACGCGGACGGCAGTTCATCCGACCAAAAGAAGGGGGATGGGGTTCCACCGGGCCAAACCTATACCTACACCTGGACCGTCCCCGAGCGAGCTGGGCCGTCACCTGGGGATCAGAGTTCCATTTTGTGGGTATATCACTCCCACTTCGTCGAACCGAGGGACATGAACACCGGGCTATTTGGGCCTATCCTGGTCACCAGAAAAGGGGCATCCAAGCCCGACGGCACACCAAAAGATGTCGATCGCGAGTTTGTTGTGGCGTTTGCCGTTTTCGATGAAACCGAAAGCTGGTATTTCGATGCGAACGCGATGGGTCAAAGGAAATATGCTCCCGGGCTGAGGCTAAAGGATCCGGCGTTTCGCCTGCACTTTCTCTTCTATTCGTTGAACGGTCTCATTGAGGGAAACCTACCCATGATGACGATGAAAAAGGGAGAGCGCGTTCGCTGGTACTTGCTTGCGAACAGTAATGAAGACGACGTCCATACGCCTCATTGGCACGGTCAGACGGTTATGTTCAACGGCATGCGTGCTGACATGGTGCACTTAGAACCGATGATGATGGTTGTAGCTGACATGGTGCCCGATAACGTCGGTATTTGGCTGTTTCACTGCCATGTAAACGACCACATTGAAGGAGGGATGCAGACCCTCTTTACGGTGAAGCCCTGAGGCGGGATTGCACGCGGATCGAGTGGATGGAGCAGTGCTCCGCTGATTGACGCACTCCCAAATCGCTGCAAATTTGACAGTTCGGGGTCTTGTGCGGCTACACTTTCGCCTTGCTCTAGAAGTTTCGCCGTAAGACTATGCAAAGATGATCAGCCTCCCCGTTTCCTTGCGCAATTCTGGCGCAAATTCCTTAGACGTAGAGAGATACTATTGAAAAGGAGATCTCCGATGCTCAAACAATGCCCGCTCGTTCTTGTTGCTGCGGCCCTCCTCTCGGTCGCCGTACCTTTCGCCGCGGCCCAAGATGGCCCGTTCAACGATCAGCAATCGCCGCCCTATGCTGGCCGGCGCACCGCGGAACTGACTAAACAACTAAAGCTCACCTCCGATCAGCAAGCCAAGGTGCATTACGCCCTTCAGTCCGAACACTACCAGCTGGAGAACCTGCGCCAGGACACTTCTCTTTCTCTGCGGGATCGCCATTTCAAAATCATGGAGATCCACAAGCGCGCCGAAACACAGATCCGTGGACTTCTCGACTCTAACCAACAGGAGAAATGGGACGACATGCAGGTCAAGCGTAAGCAGTGGATGCAGAAGCACCCGGAGTAGACCATGTTGGCAAAACACGTTTATCGTAAGCGTCCACGAATACACTAACCGGTTTGGTAGCGCCCATCACTGTAGTTCATTAGGCTACCTGCGGGTTGTCTAAGATTTGCTGTTGAAAGTTCTTTCCAACGACCACGCGAATGGAGTATTAACGGATCCAGCGATTCGACGATCCAAGGCCTTGCCACGAATAATAGTTTCGATGTCGGGCAGGCAGTCGATTTCAAAGAGAATATAACAGCGTCTAGTTATACGGTTGAAATTCGGCGCATGGGATAATATCAAGGAAACTGGGCACCATCTAATCGCTATCTCACAGCTTCCTCTACGGTTACCCCAAAAACAGCCCACCTCCGATTCGTGAACATATAAAACGTTTAGGATACCGAACTCGCATTCGCAACTAACGCAACCTTAAAACCTAATCCTGACGGCCGACGGGTGCTGCTGCAACCCCAATTGGTCCCCCCGGACACAGCAACACTCGTCCATGGACTCGGGTAGTGAGCGCTCGCGTGCCCCGAAAAATACACGATGCCGATGTCAGAATTCAGACTCATTTAGTCGGCTTAGCGAAGACCTTAACAAACAAGCAACGGGAGGCATCTATGCGCCGAAACATCATAAGTTTGATCTGTTTTCTATTCCTGGGTCTAGGAATCTCGTTTGCCTCCTGCAGTTCGCCGGCGAATCCGATCGAGGCAGAGAACTGTCTCCCGGGCAATCCAGACAAACAATGGGATGTAAGCGGTGCGGGTGACGCTACGATCCAAGGATTTGCTACGGACATTAGCGTCGATGTTGGCCAGACAATAAGTTTTAAAGTCGACACAAACGCGACGGCCTATAGCATCCAGATCTATCGCATGGGATACTACGGCGGGATGGGTGCTCGCCTCATTACAACTCTCACGCCTTCTGCAACCTTGCCACAAACGCAGCCCGCGTGTTTGACCGACGCGACCATAGGTCTTTTGGATTGCGGGAACTGGGCGATTTCAGCGTCCTGGCAAGTACCCACGAATGCCACCTCGGGGATCTACTTTGCGCATCTTGTCAGAAGCGACACGGGCGGAGACAGTCACATCGTGTTTATCGTTCGGAATGATGCGAGTACTTCGGCCATTCTATTTCAAACTTCCGATGAGACCTGGCAGGCCTACAACGGATACGGTGGTTCTAGCTTGTATGGTCCAACTGACGTATATAACCTCACCGAGCGTGCATATAAGGTCAGTTATAACCGACCGTTCACTACACGTGGTTTCGGACTTGAGGCCGTGACTTGGGTATTTGGCGCCGAGTATCCAATGGTTCGCTGGCTCGAGGCAAATGGCTATGATGTATCGTATTTCACAGGCCTCGATGCTGCACGGAACGGCGCACTGATCGAAAACCACAGGTTATACCTAAGTGTAGGGCATGATGAATATTGGTCTGGCCCGCGCCGAACTAATGTAGAGGCGGCGCGCGCTGCTGGCATGAATTTCGCATTCTTTAGTGGCAATGAAGTCTTCTGGAAAACGCGGTGGGAGGATAGTATTGACGGAACCAATACGCCCTATCGGACTCTAGTTTGCTATAAGGAGACGCTCGGACCAAACTCGGTGCCCACGGCAACTGCCGCTGTCGATCCACTTGATCCACCGACTTGGACAGGTACGTGGCGCGATCCCAGTAAGAGTCCTCCAGACGATGGCGGCCGTCCGGAAAATGCTCTGACCGGCACAATATTCATGGTGAACGGTACTGGCACAGACAATCCGGGGACCCTCTCCATCCAAGTACCGGCGGCTGATGGACAGATGCGGTTTTGGCGCAACACTAGTATTGCCAATCTCGCCTCGGGGAAGACCGCAACCCTGCCCCCTTCCACGTTAGGTTATGAATGGGATGAGGACCTTGATAATGGGTCCCGCCCGGCCGGGACTATCGATCTTTCGTCTGCTACGTACAACTTGACTACAGATCTGTTACTCGATGAAGGTGGAACCTACGGCGCTGGTACGGCCACTCACCAGATGACGCTGCACCGATACTACAACAATGTGGGTGAGTCAACCCAGACACCGCTGGGACTGCTATTCGGTGCAGGGACGATCCAGTGGTCGTGGGGTTTAGATAGCACCCACGATAACTTCGTCGCGTCCAGCAATCAGCCAGCAGACCCCGATATGCAACAGGCGACTGTGAATTTGTTCGCCGATATGGGAGTGCAGCCCGCCACATTGCAGAGCGGGTTGGTGCAGGCAACACCATCAACAGACACGGTTGCGCCGAAATCCCAGATTACATTCCCAACCAATGGAACGCAGGTGCTTGTGGGAACCACCGTAAACGTCACAGGGACAGCGGCGGATACTGGCGGCGGAGTGGTCGGCGGCATAGAAATATCTGTCAATGGGGGCAACACTTGGCATCCGGCGGTGGGGCGCACAAGTTGGACGTATGCGTGGACTCCTTCCCTTCCAGGTAGTTACACGATTCAGACTCGCGCCACAGATGACAGCGGTAATCTGGAGATTCCCGCAGCAGGGGTCGCTGTCGCTGCTTCAACGAGTGCGCAAACGCTCACGTCTTTGACCCTGAGCGCCAGCAGTGTTTCGGGAGGGAAAACAGTACAGGGAACGGTGATGCTGGGCCAACCCGCTGCCTCTGGCGGCGTAGTTGTGACGTTTTCAAGTTCGAATCCATCCGTTGCCAGTGTGCCCAGTACGGTGACTGTTCCATCGGGGCAGTTCAGCGCGAACTTTACGGTGACCGGCTTTGCAGTCACAGTGCCTACGTCGGTGACCATCTCTGCAACCTATGTCGCGACCAGCAGCGTTACTTTAACAGTAACTAACGCATTACCTCCCGCGCCCGGAACGCTCGGCATTGACGCGGTCGTTGCAGCAAATCAAGCAACACCCGCTACCACGATCAACAGCGGCATATTCTCGACGGCGGTCGGAAACGAACTGATCTTGGCACTCGTTGGCACTGACGCTTTATCCGCCGACGTCACAGTTACAAGCGTGACCGGCGCTGGGTTAACCTGGACCCTCGTTCAGCGGACGAACACGCAACTGGGTACGGCCGAAGTCTGGCGAGCATTAGCCTCGACACCAATCGGTAGCGCTGCGGTTAGCGCGACTCTTTCTCAAAGTGTAGCTTCATCAATACTGGTTATGAGTTTCGCCGGAGTCGATACAACTGGTACGAATGGTTCAGGAGCAATTGGCAATATCGGCAGCGGCAATGCAAATCCCGGCGCACCCACCGCGTCGCTGACTACGACCCGCAACAACTCTATCGTACTTGGAGTTGGTACTGACTGGGACAATGCGATAGCCAGAGTTGTCGGGCCTAACCAGACCATGTTGCATCAGGATCTCACGACGCTTGGCGACACCTACTGGATGCAGATGCAGAGTGCGCCCATACCCACAAGCGGCACTACGGTGACGATCAACGACACGTCTCCGACTAGCGATCGTTATAACCTGAGCATCGTAGAAGTTCGTCCCGAGCTTGCTGGAACACTCAGCATCTCGGGAACTATTACTCCGTCCACGACCTCAAGCGGAGCAACGTTAGCCCTAAGCGGCGGTGCGACGGAAACGACTACGGTCAGCGGCTCTGGAACTTACTCATTTCCGAGTCTGGTTAGCGGTTCCTATACTGTAACGCCCAGCAAAACTGGAGTAGTATTCACGCCGCCGTCTCAGACGCTTACGCTGAGCGGCAGCAATGGAACGGCTAACTTTACTGCAGCTACGCTGCAGTCGATCGCAGTGACGCCAACAACTGCAACGGTTCAGGCCGGCAAGACGGAGTCATTCACTGCTACTGGCACCTACAGTGACAGCAGCACGCAAAACATCACCACGCAGGTAAGTTGGTCGACGTCAAACCCCAATGTCGCAAGCGTGAATAGTTCGGGCGTGGCTACAACAATTGCTGGTGGAAGCTCGAGCATCATCGCGTCGCAGGGTGTGGGGGGAACGGGAATCAGCGGCAGCGCGGCTTTGACGGTACAAGCTACTCCTCTCGTGATCACTACTACGACTTTGCCGACCGGCTTGCAAAACCAGGCGTACGGGACGACAGTGGCAGCCACCGGGGGCACTGCTCCCTATACTTGGTCTCTGGCCAATGGAACAAGCTTGCCTGCAGGGCTTAGTCTATCGTCAAGCGGACAGATTTCGGGCATACCTACAGTGGCCGGAAGCGGTAGCTTCACGGTGCAGGTAGCTGACGGTGGCAGCCCACAGCAAATTGCAACGCAACCGCTGAGCATCATCATCACATCGCCTCCGAGCTTCTACACGATCTGGACTCCCGCCACGGTGCCGACCACGGTAGACGCCGGGGCCGACTCTCCAGTCGAATTAGGAGTCTTATTTGAGTCTGCTGTAAACGGCACCGTTAATGGCATCCGGTTCTATAAGAGCGCCAACAACACCGGCACACACGTCGGAAACTTGTGGAGCAGCTCAGGTACTTTATTATCGTCGGCGACATTTTCAAACGAGACTGCCTCCGGATGGCAACAAGTTAACTTCTCCACGCCGGTCGCGATTACAGCCAACACCGCGTATGTTGCTTCTTACCATGCTACGGTAGGTCACTACTCTGATGATGAAGACTATTTCGTGAGTGCTGGAGTAAATAGTCCGCCATTGGAAGCTCTCCAGAACGAAGCTAGCGCTCCAAACGGAGTGTTTGCCTATGGGACGAACAGTACGTTCCCGAGCGCCGGATTCAACTCCTCAAACTACTGGGTGGATGTTGCATTTGTACCGTCGGCTACGCTGACGTCGATTGCAATTACGCCGGCAAATCCGACCGTCCAAGCTGGGACCACGGAGCCGTTTACTGCAACCGGCACATACAGTAACAGCAGCACGCAAAACATCACTAGCCAGGTGACTTGGTCATCATCGAACACCGCGGTTGCAACCGTTAGCAGTTCGGGGGTGGCATCAGGTGTTGCAGGAGGGACTTCGACTGTTACGGCTACGCTTGGATCGGTGACGAATAGCACTAAGTTAACTGTCCAACCTGCAACGTTGGTGATCACTACTACAAGCTTAGCTGGCGGAGCTCAGGGTGTGGCATACTCGGCGAGTTTATCATCCAGCGGCGGCACGCCCCCACTTAAATGGACATTGATCAACAATACAATGTTGCCTGCTGGCCTGGTCATGTCGGCATCTGGGCAAATTACTGGCACACCAACCGCGACTGGCACGGCTACCTTCACCGTGCAAGCGACAGATTCCGGCAGTCCCGCGCAAACAGCTACGCAAACTTTCAGCATCGTCATTGCCGCTTCCGGTTGTCCTTGCAGCATTGCGGGGACCATTAGCGGTAGTGGAGGAAATGCTGCTACGGTAACGTTCACAGGAGGAACTAGCGTCACTGCCAGTGCGTCCGGCAGCTACATTCTCAATGGTTTGGCCAGTGGCACATATACTGTGACTCCCAGCCAAGCGGGATACGTGTTTACTCCAAGCAGCCAATCAGTTACGGTCAGCGGCACCAGCGTCACTGGCGTGAACTTCAGCTCCACTGCACAGTTGGGGATCGATCAGACCGTATCAACAGATCGCAGCTCGAGCGCGACTACGATCGTATCTCCAACGTTCTCAACCACCAAAGCCAACGAGTTATTGTTGGCTTTCGTTTCCACCGATGCTCCGGCAGCTAGCATGACAGTAACGGGAGTCACTGGCGCGAGTCTAACCTGGACTTTAGTCAAGCGTACAAATACACAACTTGGCACAGCGGAAATCTGGCGGGCGTTCTCGTCCACCACCTTGAGCAGCGCGTCGGTGACGGCTGCACTGGCAAAAAGCGTGGCTGCTTCGATGACAGTTATCACGTTTACCGGCGTTGACACCACGGGAACGGGAGGTTCGGGAGCCATCGGCGCTACTGGGACCGGCAACGCCGATCCTGGCGCTCCAACTGCCTCGTTAACCACGACGCGAAACAACTCCTGGGTGTTCGGTGTAGGTGATGATTACGACAACGCGACGGCGCGCACGCTCGGTCCCAACCAAACGATGGTCCACCAATACCTTGCGACAGTTGGCGATACATACTGGGTTCAACGCCAAAGTAGCACGACGCCAACCTCAGGTACGGTAGTCACAATCAACGACACCGCACCGGCGACGGACCGCTACAACTTGAGTATTTGTGAAATTCTGCCGTCTCTTTGAGCGCAGTGGAGAGCACGGCCTAGGGCCCTTGTTGCCACCAAAGATTGTTGAGATGGCCTTCGTTTTCTCTCTTGCGGAGCCGTTTCTCGGTGGCTGGAATGACCTTATTCTGATGAGAACTCAGTCCTCTCTTGGGCTATCTGCCCGGGGGGATGTCCTGTCTGTTTGCGCGTGAGGAGCAACGGTAACTTTTTGCCTCGATTAAATAACTTTCGCCTGCCAACAATTTTTGTTTGCTTAGTGATCCTCGCGTGCCATGGCTCCGCCGCGACGCGGACCCAGTCCCAAGCGAGTCCTTCAACTCGAATTCAGGAGGGGTGTCCGCGCCCACCGGAGGCTAGCGTTCTTATGCAGCCCCCGGACCTCAGAAGCAAGAATGGCCAACTGAAGGTTGCGCTGAAAATGCGCAGTTCGCTGGACGCGAATGGTCACATACGGTATTGCTACATCGATGAACATGGAAATCACGCGCCGACACTTCGGGTTCACCCTGGCGATACTCTCGTTATCAAATTGAAAAATGAGATCTCGCTTGTACCCGCCGCTTCGCCGTCCAACAAGACATCCAGTCCGTTTCAGACGATAAAGGTCCATCATCGCAGGCATCATCCGTGTGCCGGTGGCGACATGTCGGCAGCCGCTACCAATCTCCACTTCCATGGACTTTCTATTCCTCCCGTCTGCCATCAGGATGAGACACTCAAGACGCTCGTCGAACCCGGAGATCCGGCATTTGAGTACCGCATTCAAATTGCGAACAACCAGGCGCCTGGTTTGTATTGGTATCACCCGCACGTGCACGGTTTCACTGAACAACAGATCCTCGGCGGTGCTTCTGGTGCGCTAATCGTTGAAGGAGTGGAACGCGCGGTTCCTCGTGTCGCAGGACTTCCCGAGCGTGTGTTTGTTATCCGCGATGAACAGATGCCAGCGCCAACCGCTGGGGAAAAAGCTGATTCGACCAGACCCACAAAACAACTCTCGATTAACTATATTCCGGTGCCCTATCCCGAGTATCCGCCGGCCGTGATCAAAATGAAGCCGCTGGAGCGCCAGTTCTGGAGGGTAGTGAACGCCTCTGCAGATACATACCTAAACCTGACCGTCGAATTTGGTGGCAAGCGGCAGAGTCTCGGCATCGTCGCGCTCGATGGCGTTCCCGTCCGCTATGGTGATGCGGGAGCCAAGAACTACGCCCTACAGCAAACACATGTGTTTCTGCCCCCAGCAACGCGCGCAGAATTTATTGTGGTAGGCCCTTCTGCAGGAGTAACCGGTCGCCTTCTTACCAGCTATGTGTATCGTGGAGCCACTGACGATGACAAGCCCGTAGTTCCCAGAAAAAATGGTCAGCCCGCACTTCGCGTGGGTCAAGATGATGTGGATGCTGCTAGGCCTCTGGCGTCTATTCTCCCAACCGAGACAAGCGAGCCGCCTTTTTTGGAAGCCAGTTCGGTAAATCCTGAGCCCCCAGGCGTGCCCTCGTCGGCAGTTCGCCCGATACGCAAGCGAACGCTCTATTTCTCCGAGAAGCTCGTCGATCCGGGCGACCCAAATAGCGCGACCCTTTTCTTCATCACTGAGGAAGGCCATCAGCCAGCTGTATTCGACCCACACAGCTCCGAGCCAACCATTACGGTTCATCAAGGAGATGTCGAGGATTGGACTATTGAAAACCGTTCCCAGGAGTCTCACACCTTCCATAGTCACCAGCTGCACTTTATCGTGGTCGGAGGGCGAGGTATCGCTTGGGAAGAACCGACTTTGCGCGACAATATCAATTTGCCAGCATGGGATGGTCTTAGCAAGTACCCGAGCGCAACTTTGCGGATGGATTTCCGAGATCCGCGAATTGTGGGCACGTTTCCATTCCACTGTCATATCATGCAACACGTGGATGGAGGCATGATGGGAACCGTTCGCGTCGAGCCGGTGTCGAGGGCGAGCAAGTCTGATTAATCGGTACGCAACGGAGTACGGCGCGAAGGGATTCCGCGCAGGCGCGCTCTATAGAAGACCCGAATAGTACGACGCTTTTGATTTTTCGTTCGATATGTCAATTCCGAACACCGCCCACCTGGACCCGCAGCGCGGATGCTGTTGCACAGTTATGCCTTTACTTCATCGGAAATATCCTGGAACTTCCGGTAACTACCACATAGAATTACATGCTTTTTCACCTTCTTGGTGACGGGTCGATTGAATTATGGAAAAGGCAAATCGACTTGATCTTGGACAAGAACGGGCTCGTGAGTTTTATTGCTCACCCTGACTACGTGATGCACGACGACATGAAGGGGCTTTACAAGGAGTTACTAAATTATCTGCGAGAGCTCCCAGCCCCAAAAAGTATGGCTGGCGCTTCCCTCAGATGTGGATCGGTGGTGGCGTGCACGCAGTAAAATACAGCTTGTACAGAAACGGAAACGAGTGGCGCATTGAAGGCGAAGGTGCGGACGGCGCGGTTCTCGCTTACGCTCGACACGTGGGTAGCGAATTAGCGTATGAACTGGAGCCTGCACTCACGCACTCCTCCTTGCACTGAACGGGTGGACATTCATGTTGGCCAGCATGGCATGTGCTGCGCAGAGTAATCAAATTCGCTCGAGTCATCACCAGACTGGCTCCGGAATTCTTGGTGATGAACCTCGAGGTCGGACATCGTTGCACAGCATTCACATCTCCAGTCATCTCTGCTCAATCCGTGTTTTCTAAGGTGGCCATACAGCACCAAGCCTAATCGTATACGCGCACGTTTCCAGTACATCTCGCCAAGAAGCTTTCCCTGCGGTTTGTTCCAGGAACGTTTGTTTTTGTTGGTCCGGCAGGAACTTGAAAAACCGCACCATCGACTTTGTCGGCGATCGCGGGCGTTGACGTGGTGGAACATTTACTTCCATCTGCTTCCAGGTATGATCCGCAGCCCGCAGATCCTCGAGTTTCTCTCCAACCAGCTCCGTCAGATTCCCGGCAAGGTGCTGATCGTATGGGACGGGCTGCCTGGTCATCACCGCCGCACGTTATGGGACTACGTGCGCCAGCAACGTGGCCGACTCTGATCGGAGTTCGTCACTCCGTTGCTACTTAAACCTCCTGGATGCCGGTACCGACCTGCGTGCTATTCAGCTTCTGGTCGGTCACACCGACTTCACCACGGCCAGTTATCTCACGTCTTCAAACGTAGACTCAGGACTACGCGCAGCCCACATCCCGAAGGGGGTTAGATGGTCAGGAGCAACATACATCAAGAACGATTGTGGTGTGCTGGCCTGCGCTTCCCTCAACAAGCGAAACTACGGCTGGGTGACTTTCACGTAATCCACCACAAGTGCGGCCGGGAGAAGCGAATTGTTCGGGGTTCCCCCCACACCGCCCGTCTGGGTCTGGATGATCAGGAACATAGGGCTGCTGATCGTCTGATTGCAAGTAGCCATAAGATTGCCATCCAGGTACTGCGAGATGCTCGAAGCATTCCACACAGTTTTGAACAGATGCCAGTTGGTGTCGACTGTATAAGAGTGGTTGCAGCTAGATACTTCCGAAGGGTTGAAAGCGTTCAGCTGACACCAATTATCCCCGAAACACTCCGTCATATCAATCTCCGCGTATCCCTCCGAGCCTAAATTGGGACAGTTGTACCCATCAATGGTTATACCGGTCGATCCAGTAAGCGGGTTCGTGTACTGACAGTTGGTGCTGAGCATCCAAGTGGCGGGCCACAAACTTGTGCCCACAGTCGGAAACTTTGCTTCGATCTCAACCGTGCCGTAAGTGAAGTTGAAAGTGGCCCACTGGATGTCTCCAGTGATGTAAGGCCACGAACTTGGTAGGGTGAAGTAGTCTCCACAAGTCGCACTCTGTGCTTCCGTAGTGATAGTCAGACCGTTGTCAACGGTGACCATCTGAGGAACATTGCACTCGGTTTCATTTTGTGAGTACTCCCCGTGGCGGGAAATCACCGTCCAAGCCGAGCCTAACGTCGTTCCAGCAAAGCCATCGAAGAAAATTACTTGGCCGCTATCTGCGAAGACCGACAATGGGCAGGCCGGAGTTCCGCCGCCGCCGCTCCAATTGGCGGGCAGCGCGAGCAGCGAGGTCTGCGAACTGCTTTCCCCGGGACAGCCAGTGGTGGCGGAACGCAACACCGGAGTGCCGCTCCCCGTCCCCAAGATCGCGATCCAATACGGCGTTCCCGCAACAACACTTGTCGCCGGCAGCAAGATGGGATTCCAAGCTCCAGACAGCAACTGCGTGCTGCTCCCCTGGCTCAGCAAGGCACCCGGTTGTCCACCGGCATCCGCATACAATCCCGCCATCACCTCGGATGAGGTCGAGGTGGAATCCAGGTAGATGACCAGGGATTGTACGCTGCCGCTGGCATTGGCCGTCGCCTGGAACGCTTGGGCTTGTCCCACGGAGACGGAGTCAGCCTGGCTCTCCACGTTCTGATCGCCCAGGAGCACAGGACTGGAGGCAGAACTCGTGACGGTCACGGTGGCCGAAGCTGATTTGGAGGTGTCTACGACACTGGTCGCCGTTACCGTGTAGCTACCGGCCGTGCCGGGAGCGGTGTAGAACCCGCTGGAGGAGACCGTTCCGCCAGTCGCCGACCAGGTCACGGCCGTGTTGCCGGTGTTCTGCACCGTCCCCGTGAACTGTTGAATGCCGCTCGTGGTCACCGTTGCCGAAGCGGGCGAGATCGTTACGCTCACTGGGGCTTGAGGTGTAATCGTCATCTGCGCCGAGGCTGACTTGCTCGGGTCGGCCTGCGATATGGCCGTTACTGTCACCGTGGCCGGGTTCGGCACCGTCCCGGGCCCCGCGTACAGACCGGAACTGGAAATCGTGCCAGTAGTTGTGTTCCCTTCCGTGACTCCGTTCACCTGCCAGGTCACGGCCGTATTGCTGGTGTTCTGCAAAGTTGCCGTGAACTGCTGCGTGCCTCCTGTGGTCACGCTCGCTGAAGTGGGCGAGATCGAGACCGCAACCGGCGGCGGGGAACTGCTGACGGTAAAATTCACGGCGACATTGGCGCCGTTGATCGTCGCTGATTGAGCTCCAGGACTAAAGCTGTACCCGCTCTTGCTGGGCGTCACCGTGTACGAACCGTTCGAGAGTCCACTGAACCCGTAGTTCCCGGAGCCATCGGCCGTGGTGGTTCCGCTGGCAGTGCCGCTCAGCGTGACCGTCGCTCCGCTGGCCAGTGCGGAGGGACTCAGAGTTCCGAAGATGCCGTAGGTGCCCACGGTGCCCGCGGCTACGGGCAGTACTTCGACGATGGTCAGGTTATAGCGATCGCTGGTCGGGGCACTGTCGTTGAGGGTGACGCTCGTCCCCGACAAAGATGTAGCGTTGCTCTCCCTCTGCACCCAGTAAGTGTCACCCACATTGGCTAAGAATTGATGAACCATGGCCTGACCGGGTCCGAGCGTCCGTGCGATGGCGTTATCCCAATCGTTTCCCACCCCCAGAACTAGAGAACCATTAACCGTGGTTACGAGCGCGGCCGTCGGCGCTCCAGGATCGGCATTACCGCTTCCGACGGCGCCAATGGCCCCCGAACCATTTGTCCCCGAGGTATTCACGCCTGTGAAGCTCACGACCGTGATGGAGGAGTCCACTTTCTGAGACAACGTGGCAGTCACCGTGACACCACTCAGCGCTGACAGCGCGAATGCCCGCCAGATCTCTGCGGTTCCCTTTTGCACGTTGGTTCTTTCGACCAGCGCCCATGTGAGGCCGCCACCCGCGACTTGCGTTACCGTCGTGTTGGGCGACGCAGTGCTGTCCGCCGAAATAAACGCGAGCAGCAACTCGTTGCTGGCGGTGGTGGCGAAAGCACTGGTGATTGCCGTGATGGATGGCGAGTTGGTATCACCATAAGCGACAACGTCTAGGGCGAGCCCGAGAGTAGCGGTGAAATTCACACCCGTGACCGGAGCGTTATTCACACTCACCGGCTGGCTGGCTGGACTGATCGCGAAGCCGGCCTTGGTGGCTGTGACCGTGTAGGGGCCGTTCGCGAGGCCACTGAACCTGAAGGCGCCGGAGGTGTCGGCCGTGGTGGTGGCGCTGGCAGTACCGCTGAGCGTGACCGTGGCGCCGCTACCATTGGCGGAGGGACTGATCATCCCCGAGATGCTGTAGGTCGGCAAGGCCGACGCGGTGAAGTTGATGCCCGTGACGGGGGCGCCGTTGACCGTCACACTCTGAGAGGAAGGAGCGAAGGCGTACCCGGCGTTGCTCGGGGTCACGGTGTAAGTGCCGTTGACGACGCTGCTGAAAGAGTAAGTTCCCGCGGCTCCCACAGTAGTCGTGGCGACGGTTGTCGAACCCTGCGTCAGGGCTACGGTGGCGCCGGTGCCGGAAGAAGACGGGCTGATGTTCCCCTGGATGCTCCAGGTCTGAAGCGAGGCCGTAAAGCTCACTCCTGTGATGCTGGCGCCCTTGACCGTCACACTCTGAGAGGAAGGAGCGAAGGCGTACCCGGCGTTGCTCGGGGTCACGGTGTAAGTGCCGTTGACCACGCTGCTGAAAGAGTAAGTTCCCGCGGCTCCCACAGTAGTCGTGGCGACGGTTGTCGAACCCTGCGTCAGGGCTACGGTGGCGCCGGTGCCGGAAGAAGACGGGCTGATGTTCCCCTGGATGCTCCAGGTCTGAAGCGAGGCCGTAAAGCTCACTCCTGTGATGCTGGCGCCCTTGACCGTCACACTCTGAGAAGAAGGAGCGAAGACGTACCCGGCGTTGCTGGGGGTCACGGTGTAAGTGCCGTTGACGACGCTGCTGAAAGAGTAAGTTCCCGCGGCTCCCACAGTAGTCGTGGCGACGGTCGTCGAACCCTGCGTCAGGGCTACGGTGGCGCCGGTGCCGGAAGAAGACGGGCTGATGTTCCCCTGGATGCTCCAGGTCTGAAGCGAGGCCGTAAAGTTCACTCCTGTGATGCTGGCGCCGTTGACCGTCACACTCTGAGAGGAAGGAGCGAAGACGTAGCCGGCGTTGCTCGGGGTCACGGTGTAAGTGCCGTTGACGACGCTGCTGAAAGAGTAAGTTCCCGCGGCTCCCACAGTAGTCGTGGCGATGGTCGTCGAACCCTGCGTCAGGGCTACGGTGGCGCCGGTGCCGGAAGAAGACGGGCTGATGTTCCCCTGGATGCTCCAAGTCTGAAGCGAGGCCGTAAAGTTCACTCCTGTGATGCTGGCGCCGTTGACCGTCACACTCTGAGAAGAAGGAGCGAAGACGTAGCCGGCGTTGCTGGGGGTCACGGTGTAAGTGCCGTTGACGACGCTGCTGAAAGAGTAAGTTCCCGCGGCTCCCACAGTAGTCGTGGCGATGGTCGTCGAACCCTGCGTCAGGGCTACGGTGGCGCCGGTGCCGGAAGAAGACGGGCTGATGTTCCCCTGGATGCTCCAAGTCTGAAGCGAGGCCGTAAAGTTCACTCCTGTGATGCTGGCGCCGTTGACCGTCACACTCTGAGAAGAAGGAGCGAAGACGTAGCCGGCGTTGCTCGGGGTCACGGTGTAAGTGCCGTTGACGACGCTGCTGAAAGAGTAGGTTCCCGCGGCTCCCACAGTAGTCGTGGCGACGGTCGTCCCACTCTGCGATAACGTGATCGTGGCTCCGCTGCCATTGGCTGCCGGGCTGATCGTGCCAGAAATGCTCCCGGCAGTGGCGCCGCCTGCCGCAGCCAGAATTTCGACGATGGCCAGGTTATAGCGATCGCTGGTCGGAGCGGTGTCGTTGATGCTGACGCTCGTCCCCGACAAAGATGTGGTGCTGCTCTGCCTCTGCACCCAGTAGGTGTCGGCCACGGTGGCTAACAGTTGATGCACCATGGTCTGATTGGGTCCGAGGGTCCGTGCGATAGCGTGGTCCCAATCGTTGCCTACCCCCAGCACTAGAGAACCATTAGCCGTGGTAACGAGCGTGGCCGTCGGCGCTCCGGGATCGGCGTTCCCGCTTCCGACCGCTCCGATGGCCCCGGAACCGTTTGTGCCCGAGGTATTCACGCCGCTAAAGCTCATGACGGTGATGGAGGAGTCCACTTTCTGAGACAGCGTGGCAGTCACCGTAACACCGCTCAGCGCCGACGGTGCGAATGCCCGCCAGATCTCTGCGGTGCCCTTTTGCACATTGGTTCTTTCCACCAGCGCCCAGGTGAGGCCGCCGCCCGCGACTTGCGTAACAGTCGTGTTGGGCGACGAAGTGCAGTCCGCCGCAATGAACGCGAGCAGCAGCTCATTTCCCGATGCAGTGGAAAAAACTGAAGTACTGACTGTATTCTTCGCCGAACCTTGGTCCATCGCAGTCGTGACGTCAACGCTGATTGCTCCCCATGCAGTGGCGGTCACGATTAGACTGACCGTGAGTACTAGAAGTGCTGCGGCAAGGCGGCTGCGCGTGCTTAGCATGGTCTTCTTCCTAGGTTAGGTTGAAACCGTAGCCGTGCAAAGGCCCGCCAAATTCCGGCGATGCCCATTTGCAGATTTGTTTGCTAAACCAATCCAGGTGAGATTAGCGCCACTGACACTGGTCACCGTTATGCTGGCGGACCTGGCGTCGGCACAGAAGAAGGCTAGCAACAATTCGTTGGGTGAAGTCGTAGAGAACGATGGTGAGGTGAAATTCGGGCTCGAACTCGACTTGTCCGTAGAAACCGTTACATCAATCCCGATGGCGCCCCAGAGCTGGCTGGCGCCCGACAGATACAACACGAACATCATCCGTCGCATAACTTACCCCCAGGGGGAGAGTGTTGGGGTTCAGCGATGGATTTGGTGGAGAGTTGCGGTACGGAATACTAATCGCACAACGCACTCGGCCAACAAACCACCTGACCATTAAAGATCCCGGGTGCTTTTTGCTTCACTTTACAATCGTCACTTAATTGGTTTCTGTTCGAAATTGCTCAGTTTTGAGATCAGTCGTGAAACGTGTCAGCGTTGATCGAACGAACCGATAGCTGATGCCATAACGACGTCGGCCCCGCCGGCGAACTTCTTCGTCCCGAGCAACCCGACGAGCTGATTCAGCTCGCGTATTATAGGTCGTCGATCAGGTCATCGTCGATGAGGCGCAGCAGGTCACCGTGACGTGGCCCCTCGAGCTCAGCGAGAAGCGGCGAACGCTCTTGATCACGACCCCCCCGTTCACGATGACGGGGAACTGCTTAGAGAGGGTACTGGGCCAGCCTTTCCGATGCGCCTCGGATCATATGCATTGTAGTCTTCCTCCGCAAGTCATTGTTAGCAATTTTTGCAACCTGTTGCAACAAACTGTAATTCTTTATAGGCGCAGAGCCATGGTAACCCACCGCGATAGGCCGCAGCACCTCTGCTCTTGTTAGGAATTTGAAGAATCCCATCCCCGAAGATTAGCAGCGTCTCCGGATCTCCGTTGTCCAGTTGGCCCCGGCCAGAAAGTCTGGGCAGATCATTTCCAGGCAGTAGCCTTGGGGTCGGGTCGCTCCCAGGATCAGGGGCGCGGTCTCGATCGCCCGCTCAATGACCGAATCTGGCTTTGGTACAGGGCAAATGTTTACGATCACATCCTGAGGCTGGGCACCGAACGATATGCGTTATTGTGCAGTTTGTTCCCCGATCTCACGTGGCCATGGCCGACCGTGCCCAGGCAGGAGGATTATTCATGAGATACTCGTCAACCCCGATGAGAATCTTGGGGGACTTTGGTAAGTTTGAAGTAAATAATTTCCCAAGGTTCGGTGTCCCGCGCCCGTCAGTTCCTTCTCGACCTCCTTTTTGAAGTCCTCCTTCGGCAACTGACGGGCTTTGTGCAACCAGGTTGCACAATCGAAGTGCTGCCTGTCCCTCCTTGCGAGCTTCGCCAGTTCGATCCCTTTCGCCCAGCCAACCTCCTTTAGTTGCTTTCTTGCTTGCGGTGGCAGGTGTTCGTGGATCGACATCAGGTAGTACGCCTTCCTCCTCGATTCCGGAAAACGCCTCTCTAGAAATTCGTCGAAACACTTCAAACTCTCCAGCCTCCAGTACTGTCCCGCCCGCACTTCGCATAGGTAGCGCCCGAGCTCGACGAACTTGGTGTCGCGCTCCGTCTCCTTTCGCTGCTCCCAGGCCAGAATCTCGTCAATCTTGCCTAGTACAAATACGGCGCGACGACGATTGAACGCCGGCGGCGCCACTGGTAATATCCATGCCCGGTGCCTTGTCGCTGCGTCGAATCAAAACACCTCGATCGTTAAAGCATGGTGCGGAGCAGAAGCGAGGCGCCCGTCACGCGTAACCAATGTAGCGCCGAGTTGTTCGGCAAGCACGATATAGGCTGCATCGTAGGCGGAGAAATTGTGACGGAGACGCCAAATTCGCGGCAGCAGCACGAAATGGGGATAGCGAGTGATCCGGAGATCCAGCAAATCGCGGATCGCCTCATCCGCACGGTGTGCGCTGATCGTTCCTTCCCGCACCAGACGCCGCAGTACCTGGGTGACCTCCAGATCGAGGAGGTGAGGGGCATGTAGTGATTCGTTCTTTGAGTAAATTCGCCTCTCAATGCGCTGTCCCGCAGAGGTCTGAAGAAGCCAGTCGATTGCGGCGGACGCATCGAGGACGATCACCGTAAATCTCGCTCTTCTCGTACCAGGCGAGCGGTATCGAGTTCAACCGAAACTGGCTTACGCTTATGCAGACGCTGCTGCAGCTCTGCGAGCGTTGGCCGCTCCGCGATTTCCTTAATTTCCCCCAGTAGATAATCGGAAAGCGACATCCCCGCCATGGCAGCGCGGGCCTTTAGGCTGCGATGCAGGGCGTCAGGTACATTACGGAGCTGAATCATCTTTGACATGTCACCAGCATACTTGCATGTGTTGCACATGTCAATCCGCACAAGTTCCCGAGGCGTGAGATGTCCGCTAGCGATCACAGGTCCAGATGCTATTCCGCAGGGTCGTAGTTCAGATTTTGCCCGAGCCATCGCTCGACTTCTGCTAGCGTCATTCCTTTGCGTTCGCTGTAGTCAGCGACTTGGTCGCGATCGATCTTGCCGAGGCTGAAATATCGCGATTCCGGGTGGGCGAAATAGAGCCCACTCACGCTCGATCCGGGCCACATCGCAAACGACTCGGTGATCAACATTCCAGTATTCGCCTGCACATCGAGCAAATGCCAAAGCGGACCCTTCTCTGTGTGGTCGGGGCACGCCGGGTAACCTGCGGCTGGCCTGATCCCACGGTACTTCTCCTGGATGAGATCTGCATTGCTTAGGCCTTCTTTACAACCGTAACCCCATTCACACCGCACTCGCTTGTGCAGACATTCGGCGAAAGCTTCTGCCAGGCGATCTGCGATGGCCTCCGCCATGATCGCGTTGTAGTCGTCGTGCTTGGCTCTGAACCCGTCGCACAGTTCCTTCAAGCCGATTCCGCTGGTTACCGCGAACGCACCGATATGATCGGGCAACCTCGTATCACTGCGGCGCGATGAAGTCGGCGAGAGATCGGCACGGCTCGCTGCCTTCTTTGTTTGATTGCTGGCGGAGGAAGTGGAATCGTTCGAGGACCTTTTCGCGCGTGTTGTCCGTGTATAGCTCGATATCGTCGCCCACTGCGTTAGCGGGAAACAAACCGTATACGCCCCGCGCCGTGATCAGGTTCTTCTCAATGATGACATCCAGAAGAGCATTGGCTTCGGCGAAGATCTGACGCGCCTGCGCACCTTGTCTCTCGTCCTCGAGAATGCGCGGGTAAACGCCTTTCAACTCCCAGGTGTGGAAGAACGGCGTCCAGTCAATGAAATCGCGCAGCGTTGCCAGCGGAAAGTTATCCAGCACGCGCACGCCGGTAAACGACGGGCGTAGGCAGGTCTTCGGCACGCCATTCGATGGGAGTCCGTCTTTTTCGCGCGGTCTCAAGGGAGACGACCGTCAGGCGCGGCGCGGAGTGGGACTTGCGCAGCGCCTCGTAGTCGGCACGATGCTGCGCCACGAACGCCGACTTGCCGTCGTCGCTCAGAAGACTGGTCGTCACCGGCACCGCCCGGCTGGCATCCAGCACGTGGATCACTGGCTCGCTGTAGTTCGGCGCAATCTTAACAGCGGTGTGCGCACGGCTCGTGGTCGCCCCACCGATGAGCAGGGGCAACTTGAAGCCCTGACGCTCCATCTCGCGGGCCACGTGTACCATCTCGTCGAGAGACGGCGTGATCAGCCCGCTCAGTCCGATCATGTCCGCCTTTTCCGTCTTGGCGCGTTCGAGGATCTTTTCGCAGGGGACCATCACTCCCATATCGATCACCTCATAGTTATTGCAGGCGAGGACAACGCCTACGATATTTTTACCAATATCGTGAACGTCACCTTTGACCGTCGCCAGTACGATTTTTCCCTGCGCCTTGACTTCCTGGCCAGACGCAGCCATCGCGACTTTCTCGGCCTCCATGTATGGCGTCAGGTGCGCCACGGCCTTCTTCATCACGCGGGCAGACTTGACCACCTGGGGCAAAAACATCTTGCCGGCTCCGAATAGATCTCCGACCACACTCATGCCGGCCATCAGCGGGCCTTCGATCACCAATAAGGGACGGCCCAGTTTGACGCGAGCTTCCTCGGCATCGGCTTCGATGTATGTGTCGATCCCCTTGACCAGTGCGTGAGAAAGACGCTCCTCGACCGTGCCGGTGCGCCATTCTTCGGCCTTCTTTTCACTTACTGCCGCGCTCACGCCCTTCAGCGTTTCGCCGTACTCCACCAGCCGCTCGGTCGCGTCGGGACGTCGGTTTAGCAGCACGTCCTCAACCAGCACCTTGAGCTCAGGATCAATCTCCTCGTAGACCTCGAGCATTCCGGCATTCACGATGCCCATGTCCATGCCCGCCGTGATGGCGTGATAAAGAAATGCGGAGTGCATGGCCTCGCGCACTTTGTTGTTGCCTCGGAAGCTGAACGAAATGTTCGAGACGCCGCCGCTGACCTTCGCGTGCGGCAGATTGGCTTTGATCCAGCGCGTGGCGTTGATGAAGTCAACCGCGTAGTTGTTGTGCTCCTCCATGCCGGTGGCAACGGTGAGGATATTGGGATCGAAGATGATGTCTTCGGGCGGAAAACCGACCTCGTCGACCAGTATCCGGTAGGCGCGCTCGCAGACGCGGATCTTGTCCTCGTAAGTCGCTGCCTGGCCCTTTTCGTCGAAGGCCATCACAACCACCGCCGCGCCATATTTGAGGACGGTGGCGGCGTTCTTGCGAAACTTGTCTTCGCCCTCTTTCAGCGAAATCGAATTGACGATGCCCTTGCCCTGCAGGCACTTCAGCCCAGCCTCGATGACCTCCCATTTCGAGGAGTCCACCATAAAGGGCACCTTGGCAACTTCGGGCTCACTCCCAAGCAACTGCAGGAAGCGCGTCATCGCCGTGACGCCGTCGATCATGCCTTCGTCCATGCAGATGTCGAGGACATTGGCTCCGTTCTCGACTTGCTGCCGGGCTACGCTGACCGCTTCTTCATATTTGCCTTGCTTGATCAGCTTGGCGAATTTGGGCGAGCCGGCCACATTGGTCCGCTCACCGATCATGATGAAGACGCCGGACTGTTGCGTGAAGGGCTGCGATCCCGAGAGCCGGAGTGGCTTCGTCTTCGTGGGCTCAGCCGCGCTTGCGCGATCGGACACGCTCACGCTCGACTCTCAATCTCGGTCTGGCGAGCGAAGGATTCCTCGTGCGGGCTGCGTCCCCCACTTTCGCGGGGGCTGGCCTTCGAGCGCTTTGGCGATGGCCGCGATGTGCTCGGGAGTGTTGCCGCAACAGCCGCCGGCAATATTAATCAGTCCCGCCCGGGCAAAGTCGCCCAGATAACGCGCCATGTCCTGCGGTCCCAGGTCGAATCCGGTCTCCGACAAGGGATTCGGCAGACCGGCATTCGGGTAGCACGAGATCGCCACGTCCGCCTTTTCCGAGAGCTCCTCCAGGAATGGATACATCAGATCGGGCCCGAGAGAGCAGTTGAGACCCACGGACAGCGGTTTCACGTGCTGCACTGCATTCCAGAACGCCTCGGTGGTCTGCGCGGAGATCATGGTCTCGCCGCCACGCCCGACAGCTGCCGAGATCATCACCGGCAACTCTTTGCCTTCTTGATCAAATACTTCACGGATGCCGACAAGAGCGGCCTTAGCGTTCAGCGAATCGAAGATTGTCTCGACCAACAGCAGGTCTACACCGCCAGCGATGAGTGCACGCACCTGCTGACTGTAGGCTGTCTTAACCTGATCGAACGTGACCACCCGGAAGCCGGGATCGTCCGCATCGGGCGAGTTCGAAAGAGACACGGTTAGCGGCCCAATCGCGCCCGCCACGAAACGTTGACGCGAGGTTGCGGTCCCGACGCGATCCGCCCATTCACGGCACTGCCGCGCCGATTGCTCATTGATATCCCAAGCCAGACTGCCAAGGAATGAATCGTCGATAACCTTCTGGTAAAACGCGGGATCCTTCCGGCCGCCATGCTCCCGAGGATCGTCGACAAAGAATTCGCTCTGCGTAATGCTGGTTGCGCCGAAGGTGTTTGTCTCGATGATGTCCGCTCCGGCCTCCAGAAACCGGCGATGGATGTCACCGATCATCTCCGGCTTAGTCAGCGAGAAGAGGTCACCGTTGTTCAGCAGACCCTTGGTCGAGTTCTTGAAGCGATCCCCGCGTATGTCCGCTTCCGTCATGCCATAGGTGCGGATGGTCGTGCCCATCGCTCCGTCGATGATGGCAATTCGACTCAGGAGGATCTTTTCAAGCGGATGTTGATGAGCTCTCGTCATGTCTTTTTGATGCTAATGGGATCGATTGCGCACCGAGGCGCACCTTCAGTAATTATAGCGATACAGGCGGCCCAACTCTGGCGTGAGATCACCGTTGATTCTCAGGACTTGACTACAAGGCTTTCCGCCGAGAATTGAACAGTCCTTTTGGCCTCCTCGCCATGCGGCTGATTAGAATGTGGCACCCAGACGGAGGAAATAGCTTCTGGGAGGGGCAAGGGCGGTGCCGGAAAAGAGCCCGGCGAAGTCCAAGACGTTAAGACGATTATTCAGGTTTTCGGCGTCGGCTTGCAGGCGCAGAGAGCGCGCTTCTTTCTTGTAGAGTTCGGCGCCGGCAGATATATCCACCGACAAGGTGGGCTTAATTCGTCCGTCGGTGAAATTTATGCGGTTGACCATCTGTTGGCCGTATTCGGCTAGGGCTTGGTCGTAGGTTCCTGTGAATTCGAAGGGCAGGCCACTGCCGTATTCTGTCCCACCTGCAAACCACACCCGCGAGCTTAGCTGATAGCGAATGCGCGCGCGCATTGTGTGGCGCTGGTCTTGCGAGTCGGGGAAGTGGCCGCGGAGTTGGGTGGTGGCGTTGACGGCATCGTCTCCGACGAACAGGCCTCCGGTTACGGGAAACCAGGCGTTACCCACCATGTAGGAATAGCTGACGAAACCGGAAAAGCGATTCCAGTTTGGCAATTCAATTTTGCCTTCGGCGCCGTAAATGACCGCTTTGCGGAATGCTATAGGAAAGCTGACCGCGGTGTTAAGGATTTGATCGTCATCGGCAAAATTATTTACGTAGCGGCGAAAATAGTTTGCGTCCAAGCGAAACTGGTTGAAAAAGCTTTTCGTGGCGCCGAATTCGAAGTAGTTCCCGTGAGAAGGTTCTACCGGCAGGCGCAGGACGTTGGGGTTGAGCACGGTGACCTGGGGCGAACTGGCGAGAAGAATATTCTCGAATGAAGGCGTCTGAAACACGCGATCGTACGAGGCGTGTACTACCAAATTGGCCGACGAAAAATAACGTGCGACAGAAATGCGCGGGCTGAAGGCATTTTGATTAACAACCAGCTGGTAATGGTCCCAGCGCAGGCCGGCATTGACGATCCATTTGCCGAGGTGAACAAGATCTCGAATGAAAGCTGATTGTTCGAGATCGGGACGGTTGCCAGCGAACAAGAACGTGGCGGGAGTACCAGGGTCGAAGGGGTAGTTAGGATCGTTGGGATTTGCGGTAATGATGTCACTGAAATTTTCGTGAAGGAAAAGATTGTCGGATTCGGCCCCTGCTTTCCATTCATGGCGACCGTGATGGATGGAGAGGTCGGCGTTGAAATATCCCTCTTTGAAATCGTTGTGCAGAAAAGCGGCAATGGGCCAGGCGCCACTGTTGGAGTTTAGATCGTCTGAGTTGTCGCGGACCATTCCCCGAATATTGGTCAGCACGTTGGGCGAAAAGATGTGCTGGTAGGAAGCGATGCCCATGCTCTCGAAATTACCGGCGGTCTGGAGTTGGGGAGTTGTGCCTGGCGGATTCCGGAATTGCGGGAACTGCTGGAGCTGCTGGTTGGGAATTTCGTAACGCGCGAGCTCGTGGCGGACGCTGAGCGTGAGCCGATCCGCGGCACTGATGTCGCGATCAAAACTTAAAGAGAAGTCCGCGGTTGTGCCCCGGTTGGTGTAATTCTCGGGGACCACGGGATTGAGGTAGCGGGCGGTCAGGTTGCCGGAGGCGCTGGCGCCGACGGTGTTGCGGCCCCAGGATTCCTCTGCGCTGGCGAAGGCGCCGGCTGTATCAAAGCTGCCGCCGGAGAGAACGACCTGGCCATGGAGACCAGGCCGGGAGTCGCGAAGCGTGTTGACCTCGATCACGCCGCCCATCTTGCGTCCGTATTCCGCGGGGATTCCGCCGGTGTAAATGGTGAGGGAATCAACGTCGTCGGCTTCAATTTCGGGACCAAAGCTGGGCGAGCGATTGTCGGTCAGCGGAATACCATCGACCACGAATTGAGTTTGATACTCCGAGCCACGTGGATGCAGAACAGCGTTGCCTTCATAGAGCCAGCCGGGCTGCGAGTTAATGAGATCCGGAAGGGAACGGCCAGGCAGCGATGCGGCGCGATCGGTTATAGCTTTCGAGTCGAGATGGTTGATCGTGGTGGTGCGTTCGGGATCGATCAGCGTAGTTTCGGCGCTGACGTTTACCGCTGTGCTCAGGGCTGCGATGTTGAGTTTGACCACATATTCGGTGGGAAGAGCGGAATGGATTTCGATCAGGCCGTCATACGGAAAAAAGGATTCGCGCTGGACCCGAAGACGGTAGCGGCCGAACGGAAGATTGCGGATGATCAGGTCTCCCGAGTCGTCGGTGGAAAAGGAGCGGTGAAACTGGATTGCGTCACTGGAGAGCTCGATGGAAGCTCCAACGGGAAGACTGTCGGGGCCGGTGACTTTGAGGCGAAGTTCTCCGGCGTTACTCTGCGCCAGAAGCGGAAGAGCGAGAAAGAGAATGCCGAACTTGAGCGCTGAGAGCACAGCGTCGATTGAAGGCCCATGCTATCAGTTCAACCATGCGGAATTTGAACCTACGGAGCGGGAATTTGAACGTTGGAGGCGATGTTCGAATAGCCGCTTTCTTGGTTACTCGAATCGACTGCCGTCGTGGCGTAGCAGTAGGCGGTGCCGTCTACTACTACGGAGTCTGTGTACGACATACTCGTATTCAGCGCAGAGTTGATCTTGGAGAAAGATCCGCACGCGTTGGTGTACACCGCGCGATAGATGTTATAGCCGCTTATGTTTGATGACGTGCTCGCGTTCCACGACAGATCCACCGTGTGTATTGGCGCAGGCGTGCCAGTTCCGGTCAAGGCTTCCGTCGTTGTGGCAGGCTGAGCATTGCTGGTAAAGGTGAGTGTACCGCTCGCCGCTCCGGATACCTGCGGGCTGAAGGTGACCGTAAACGAGGCGCTCTGGCCCGCCGGGATGGTCACCGGCAGTGAGAGGCCGCCCATGCTGAATGCGGAGTTGTTCGAGCTCGCGGCCGTGACCGTAACATTCGCGCCGCTGGCTGTCAGGCTTCCTGACGCGGTTCCGCTCGTCCCAACGACCACGCTGCCGAGACCAAGCGTGGTCGGAGTAACGGTCAGCTGCCCAGCTGCCGCAGTGCCTGTCCCGGACAGTGGTATCGTCAGCGTCGCATTGGATGCGTTCGAGGTGATGGTAACGTTGCCGCTTGCACCGGCAGCGGATTGTGGCGTGAACGTGACCGTGAAGCTCGCGCTCTGCCCGGCCGTCAGCGTGATTGGAGCAGTGATCCCACTCAGGCTGAACCCGGTACCGCTGATTCCGACTTGAGAAATCGTGACGCTGGAACCGCCGGTATTGGTCACCGTTTCTGACAGAGACTGATTACTTCCCACCGTCACACTGCCGAAGCTGAGGCTGGTCGGATTCGAACTAAGCGTGCCTGGCGCAACTCCTGCGCCTGACAACGGAATGGTCAGGGCCGGATTGGAGGCGTTCGAAGTAATTGTGACATTGCCACTAACGCTTCCCGCAGATGCTGGCGTGAACGTGACCGTGAAGCTCGCGCTCTGGCCCGGCTGTCAGCGTGATTGGAGCAGTGATCCCAGTCAGGCTATATCCAGTGCCGCTAATTCCCACCTGAGAAATCGTAACGCTCGAACCGCCGGTGTTGGTGACCGTCTCCGACAGCGACGGATTGCTGCCCACGGTCACGCTGCCGAAGCTGAGACTGGCCGGATTTGATCCGAGTGTCCCCGGCGCAACTCCGGTACCAGTCAACGGAATGGTCAAAGTCGCGTTGGAGGCGTTCGAAGTAATTGTGACGTTGCCACTAACACTTCCGGCCGAGACAGGCGTGAATGCGACACTGAACGTCGCGCTCTGGCCCGCCGTCAGTGTCACCGGAGCAGTAATCCCAGTCACGCTGTATCCGGTGCCGCTAATGCCGACTTGCGAAATCGTTACGCTGGAGCCACCGGTATTGGTCACCGTCTCTGACAAAGACTGCTTGCTTCCTATGGTCACGCTGCCGAACGCGAGGCTGGTTGGATTCGATCCGAGTACCCCCGGCGCAACCCCGGCGCCCAGACAACGGAATTGTCAGAGTCGGATTGGACGCGTTCGAAGTAATTGTGACATTCCCACTCGCACTTGCGGCCGACGCTGGTGTGAACGTGACACTGAAGGTTGCGCTCTGTCCGGCCGTCAGCGTGATCGGAGCAGTCATCCCACTCATGGTGTATCCAGTTCCGCTGATCCCGACCTGAGAAATCGTGACACTGGAGCCTCCGGTGTTGGTCACCGTCTCCGAAAGAGACTGATTACTTCCTACGGTCACGTTACCGAAGCTGAGACTGGTCGGATTTGATCCCAGTAACCCCGGTGCAATTCCCGTACCCGACAAGGGGAGGATCAGGGTTGGATTGGGTGCGTTCGAGGTGATGGTAACGTTGCCGGTCGCAGTTGCAGCGGATTGTGGAGCGAACGTGACACTGAAACTGGCGCTCTGCCCAGGCGTCAGTGTCATCGGAGCAGTGATCCCACTCATGGTGTATCCAGTTCCGCTGATCCCAACCTGAGAAATCGTGACACTGGAACCGCCAGTATTGGTCACCGTTTCTGACAGAGACTGATTGCTTCCAACCGTCACACTGCCGAAGCTGAGACTGGTCGGACTCGTGGTGAGTGCCCCCAGCGCGATTCCGGTGCCCGACAACGGGATAGTGAGCGTTGGCGTGGGTGCGTTCGAGGTGACGGTTACGTTGCCACTGACAGCTCCGGCCGACGCAGGAGTAAACGAGACCGTGAAGGTCGCGGTCTGCCCGGCCGTCAGCGTGACCGGAGCAGTGATCCCGCTCAGGACGAATCCGGTACCGCTGATCCCGACTTGAGAAATCGTGACGCTGGAGCCACCGGTATTGGTGACCGTCTCTGACAGAGACTGACTGCTTCCTACCGTCACATTGCCGAAGCTGAGACTCGTGGGATTTGAACCGAGCGCCCCCGGCGTAACTCCCGTAGCCGACAACGGAATGGCCAGGGTCGGATTGGAAGCGTTCGAAGTAATTGTGACGTTGCCAATAACGCTCCCGGCTGACGCTGGCGTGAACGTGGCAGTGAAGGTCGCGCTCTGCCCGGCCGTCAGTGTTACTGGAGTGGTGATCCCGCTGAGGCTGAGCCCGGTTCCACTGATCCCGACTTGGGAAATCGTGACGCTGGAGCTACCTGTGTTGGTGACTGTCCCCGAAAGAGACTGCTTGCTGCCCACAGTGACGCTGCCGAAGTTGAGACTCGTGGGATTTGAACCGAGCGTCCCCGGTGTAACTCCCGTAGCCGACAACGGAATGGCCAGGGTCGGATTGGAAGCGTTCGAAGTAATTGTGACGTTGCCAGTAACGCTCCCGGCTGACGCTGGCGTGAACGTGGCAGTGAAGGTCACGCTCTGCCCGGCCGTCAGTGTTACTGGAGTGGTGATCCCGCTAAGGCTGAGCCCGGTTCCGCTGATCCCGACTTGAGAAATGGTGACGCTCGAACCGCCGGTATTGGTGACCGTCTCTGACAGAGACTGCTTGCTTCCTACCGTCAAGCTGCCGAAGCTGAGACTGCTCGGACTCGCAGCGAGTGTGCCCGGCGTGACTCCAGTTCCAGACAAAGGAATGATCAAGGTCGGATTAAGGGCGTTCGAGGTTATGGTGATGTTGCCACTCGCGTTTGTGGCGGATTGCGGAGCGAACGTGATGGTGAAGGCTGCGCTCTGCCCGGCTGTCAGTGTCATCGGAGCACTGATCCCACTTAGGCTGAACCCAGTTCCGCTGATTCCGAGCTGAGAAATCGTAACGCTGGAACCGCCCGTGTTCGTGACCGTCTCCGAAAGAGACTGATTGCTGCCCACCGTGACGTTGCCGAAGGTTTCGTTGGCTTGACTCAGCGCGAGCTGACCACTTGCTGCCACTCCCGTTCCGGTGAGCGAGAATGTAGCCGGGTTGTTAGCGGCATTGGTGTTAACGGAAACCGTGGCGCTGAAAGATCCTGCGGCATTGGGAGCGAATACAAGGGTAATGGGGACGCTTTGACCCACCAGAATCGCTATGGGAAGCGATGGCGCACTCAGCGAGAAATATTGGCTGGAAATCGAGGCGCTGCTGACCGTGATGGAGGCTGTGCCTGTATTCGACGCAGTTACAGTCAGCGTTTTGCTCGTCCCCGCTGCGACGCTGCCAAAGTCAAGGCTGGCGCTGCTCAAAGACAGAGTCCCGGACTGCACTTGCTGAGTAGTAGCAGACTTGCTTGAGCTGAAACCTTGGCAGGCAACCAGAAAAGCGAGGCTGGCCACTAGAAGCAACGTGCCTGCCACTTTTCCAGGATGTCTCGGGCAAATCGCTCTCGCCGCAGTTTTTAGCATTGTCAGTCGTGGAACCGTAGCCCCAGGTTCTACGACTGTCTGCACCCGGGGGAGGGCTCATCACGAGTCTGGGGCTGAAGGCGAGATCAGGGTAGGTCTCCGGGGTACACTACGCAGACCGTCAGAAGGCCAGGATGAAAATGTACTTAGAACAGCTTCACCGGGATTGTAGGATAGGGTCTTAAGTGTTGCTCCGCTACGTCTTCAGAGTCGTGCAACCCAGCGAACGGCATTCGTATCAAACTTATTAGCAGCGCCTGTGGTCACTTCTTGGCTTGCTTGCTCACAGCCAATCCACTATGTTAAGAAATAGCTAGCCTTGTACGTTTGAAATGTTACGTCTCGCCAATCTCGAAGGTCGATGGCGCTGTGCGATCGTCATTTTCGTTGCTGTGACTGCGCTGACGGTGAGCGTTGCTACTCGGTACTGCTCCGCTTACAGTGGTTCATACTCAGCAAGAACCCTGCATAAACATTCATCCCCGGAGCAAAGCCGGCAGCGTCTGACCAAGAGTGCGGCCAACTGGATGCCTCAGGTCATCCAGTCCGGCGTCCTGCAGGCGCCCACTTCTTATCCTCGCATCGCCCCGGCGGGACCTCCGATACCCGGTATTCTTCTCGAAACCAGTCTGTACGATCGCCCGCCTCCTCCTCCTTTCTGCTGAAAGTTCCCCAGTTTTTTGCTTCGTAGATGTTGTTGCCATCGCTCGTTGCCATCAGAGAGTCCGCCTCATTGATGGGAATGAGAGACCCCGCGGTTTCCCATGCGGCAGGCGCAAAATGCGGCCGGGGGTCGAGGGCGGCTTCGGTGTAGCCTCCGTGAACATCTGTACAACTAAGGCTCTATATCGCGGCGAAATATCGAGATTTACGATTACAGTCCGGGGAGTAAGTTCGCTTATTCAGGGAAATCGTCGGTGTTCAATGGAAGTCGGATACTGAAAGGACGCGCACATGGCGCAGGCACCTCTGTTAACTGAGGGAGAGTTGGATGCTCTTCGGCAATTCGATACCTGCATGGTCGCGAACGCCGTCGAAACTTTTAACCTTCGGCTGCACAATACAGGATTCACTAACGCCAGCATTCACTGCATGTTTGAAGATGCGCCGCCGATGGTGGGTTATGCGGCAACGGCGCGGCTGCGCAGCGGCGAGCCGCCGATGGTGGGCAGCACGTTCCGCGACCGGGGAAATTTCTGGAACAGCATTCTTGAGATTCCATCGCCGCGCATTCTCGTATTGGAAGACCAAGATGATCCGCCTGGCCGCGGGGCTTTTGTTGGAGATATGCACGCTGCCATCCTCAAGGCGCTGGGTTGCATCGGCTACCTGACCAACGGTGCGGTGCGAGAACTGCCTGCAGTTCGCGAGATGGGAGTTCAGCTGTTTGCCGGAAGCGTCGCCGTCTCGCACGCGTATGCCCACATTTTCGACATCGGGTCTGCCATTACCGTGGGCGGAATGGAAGTTAGCCCCGGCGACCTGCTGCATGGCGACCGTCACGGCGTTCTGATGATCCCGGCGAAGATTGCCGCTGCGGTGCCGGCGGCCGCGGCAGAAATTCAACGGGCAGAGCAAAAGGTGATCAACTTCTGCCGGTCCAGCGCTTTTTCGGTGGCGAAGCTGGGTGAGGTGATGAAGACGAAGCGCTAGGCCGGACAGGGCGTCCCCGGGCAGCAGGGAAGGTTGGCGCACTACACCATGACTCAAAAACGCACAGTGTTCATCACGCAAGCCTGCAGGCGTAAGACGCCGATTTTATCGTTTTTTTCGGCCGTCATCGTTGCGCTTGTAGTCAGTTTGTCTTCTTGTTCGGGCGACCGGAGCCACCATGTTCAGGCCGGAGGACCAACCATCACTGTCGGAGTAACCAAGGTAGTGAAGAAGTCTCTGGGGCGGAAAATCACGCTCTCCTCAGAGTTGGTGCCGTTTCAAGAGATTGACGTCTACGCGAAGGAGTCCGGTTACGTCAAGAAGCTCATGGTGGATTACGGAACCCACGTCAAGGCCGGGCAGGTCATGGCCATTCTTGAGATTCCCGAGTTAGAGGCCCAACTGCAGGAAGATCAGGCGGAGATCAAGAATGCGTTCAATCAGGTAACGAGGGCCCAGCACGAACTGGCACGCTATCAGGCGCAATACAACGCCCTGCACCTTCAATACACACGGTTGAATGGAGTCTTTCAGAGCCAGCCCGGTATTGTGGCTCAACAGGAAGTGGATGACGCTCAAGGAAAAGACCTGGCGGCTTCGTCACAGGTCGACGCCGGCCAGGCATCTCTCGAAGCCGCCCAGAGTCAGCTTGCGGTGGCGAAGGCGAAACTGGCGCGCGATCAGAGTCTTTTTGATTATTCCAGAATCACGGCGCCATTTGCCGGTGTGGTCACAGAACGATACGCCAACCTCGGAACGCTCATGCAAGGCGGGACAGGTTCAAGCACACAAGCCATACCGCTGGTGAAACTCTCAGAAGACGACCTGTTTCGCCTGGTCATTCCAGTTCCTGAAGCCTACGTTCGTTACATTCGAGTCGGCGACCCGGTGGATGTTCATGTTCCTTCGCTCGGCCGAACATTTCCCGGAAAGGTGGCGCGATTCTCAGTCGACGTGCAGCAGGATACACGCACGATGCATACCGAGGTCGATGTTCTCAATCCGCAGCACGTTTTGCTGCCCGGGCTCTACGCCGAGGCCGAGCTTCAGTTCGACCGGAAAGACGACATTCCTTCCGTTCCAGTCCAGGCTTTGAATCACGAAGGCGATAAGACAACTGTTCTTGTAGTGAGGTTCGACGGAACACTGGAGCAGCGTTCCGTGCAGGTCGGACTCCAAACCAGCAGCGATGCCGAAATCGTTTCCGGCCTCAGCGCAGGGGAACAGGTCGTGATCAGCGACCGCAGCGGTTTGAGACCAGGCCAAAAAGTTCACGCCCAGGCTGTCACGGAGCCCGAGTATCACGAGGGGGACACGCAGCAATAGAGCCATATGGCCGTCACGAGCGAGTTCGCAGAGAGAAAGATTGGATAGGTTATGCCGGGTTTCTCAATTCGCAATCCCTATTTCATTGTTGTCATCTGTCTGACGCTCCTGGTCATTGGTGTAACCAGCGTCGCGCGCATGCCGGTCGATTTATTCCCACCAATTAATTTGCCGGAGGTGGTGGTGGCTACGTTTTATTCCGGCATGCCGCCAGAGGATATCGAAACCGATATCACCGACCCGCTCGAGCGTTTCTTTACCTTGGCTGCGGGCGTCGATCATTTTGAATCCCGATCGATGCTGGGCGTGAGCATCATCAAGGTCTACTTTCAGCCCGGGACAAGCCCAGACGCCGATGTCACCGAGCTTTCCAACCTGGCGCTCGCGGACTTGAAGCGGCTGCCTCCCGGTACCCTGCCTCCGGTGGTGCTGAAGTTTGACGCGTCCAGCTTACCCGTGGCGTTGGTAACGGTTAAAGGCGAGGGTTTGAACGAAACCCAGCTCCACGACTATGCCCAGTTTCAGATCCGCAACCAGATTACGGTCGTGCCCGGATCTTCCATCCCCGGCGTGTTTGGTGGAATTTACCGCCAGATCATGGTTTACGTCGATCCCTACAAGCTGTCTTCCCGGCAGCTCAGCTTGATGGATGTGGTGAATGCAGTCAACAACTCGAATCTGATTCTGCCCGCGGGCGACGTAAAGATGGGACCGTACGACTATTTCGTTTACTCCAATAGCCTGGTCGACAGCATGAAGGAGTTGGGTGAAGTTCCGCTCAAGGTCAACGGCCATTCGTGGGTCACAGTAAACGATGTAGGAAAAGCTGAAGATGCTCACGGAATCCAGACAAATATTGTGCGCATCGACGGCCAAAAATCGGCTTACATCCCCATCATGAAGCAGGGCGGCGATACCAACACCATAGCGGTCGTCGATGGAGTTCGCGAACTGATTAAACATCTTTACGACATTCCCAAGCAGATGGTCACCAGCGTCGTCTTTGACCAGTCGGTCTATGTCAAAGAAGCGATTGACACCGTGCTACACGAAGGATTCTTAGGTCTGATTCTAACCAGCCTGATGATCCTGATTTTTCTGGGCAGCTTCCGCGCCACCTCGGCTGTTCTGCTTTCAATTCCATTGTCGGCGCTGGCCGCGTTTGTAGTGTTGGCCCTGATGGGCGGCACGATCAACACCATGATCCTGGGAGGAATGGCCCTTGCATTCTCGCGCGTGATCGACAATTCGGTGATCTCGCTGGAAAACATCTACCGTCATTTGGAGATGGGAGCCGCGCCCATGATCGCCGCCGAAGTCGGCGGCTCCGAGGTGAGCCTGGCGGTGCTGGCGGCGACACTGGTGGATGTAGTTGATTTCTTTCCGGTCGTGTTCCTCTACGGTGTGGCCAAGTTTCTTTTTTCCGCTCTAGCTCTGGCGTTCTGCCTCTCTCTGCTTGCTTCGTTTGTGGTGGCGATGACGGTAATCCCCCTATTTTGTTCGCGCTTTTTGAAGGCTGTTCCCCACACGCCCGGACACGAGCGCGAAGCGGACTACGAGATTGAACCGACGGCGGCCGCCAGTAAGTCATGGATGGACAGGTTCAACGCACGCTTCAACCGGATGTTCAACAGGGTGCTGGATTATTACGAGTACTGGGTGAGGCGGGCTTTGGTGCGCCCGGGCCTTACGGTATTGATTTTGAGCGGCGTCTTCGTGGCCAGCCTACTGATCTATCCTTTGCTGGGGCTGGCATTTTTTCCCAAGACCGATGCCGGCCAGTTCACCATAAACCTGAAGGTTCCCACCGGCACGCGCATCGAGGTCACTGACCAATACGTCGCGAAGGTCGAAGACCTGATCCGCAACGCGATGGAAGGCAAGGATCTGAGGAGGATCGTTTCCAATATTGGCGTAGTTCCAGATTTCTCTTCGCTCTACACCACCAACTCCGGCGCTTACACCGCGACGGTTCAGGTGCAGTTAAACCAGTCCCACCGGTTGAGCAGTTTCGAATATATGGACCGCGTGCAGCAGCGAATGGCCAAACAGTTTCCCGACATTCGCACTTTCTTCTCCAGCGGTTCGATGGTTGACGCCATTCTGAATTCGGGCATGCCAGCTCCAATCGATGTGCAGGTGAGCAGTTCCAATCTCGAACAGATCAATGGCATCGCGCAAAACCTGGCCGCCGAAATTCGTCAGGTGCATGGCGTAGGACAGGTCTACATTCCACAAGACATGAACTATCCCGCCCTGCGTCTGGACGTTGACCGGGTGCACGCGGGCGAGTTGGGACTGACGCAGAAGGATGTCGTGGACAATGTGATCACAGCGCTCAATTCAAACTACATGATCGCTCCCAATTACTGGGTCGATCGCAAAAGCGGCAACGACTACTACCTGACCGTCCAGTTCTTCGAGAAGGGCCAGGCGGCGATTCATGACATGACCGATCTTGGGCAGATTCCGTTGCGAGATCCCAATAAGAGCGCCGACCTGAACTGTGGGCCAACTTCGTCCCTGGGGAAGGGCCAGCCCTCCTGGTCCTGTGCCCCGGGCCGGGCGACCACCGTGCTCAACAATGTTGTTAGCGTGAAACAAGTTCAGACTCCCACCGAGGTTGATCACTATCAGATACAGCGAGTCGTCGACATCTACGTGACCCCCACCGGAGAAGATCTGCAACGCGTGACCAGTTCGATCCGAAATATTCTGGCCAGGACAAAAGTTCCTGGCAATGTACGCGTCAATCTGCGCGGCATGGTGCAGGGTATGGAAGCGTCGTTTAAGAGCTTCGCCTTCGGATTTCTGATTTCCTTTCTGCTGCTGTTTCTGATTCTGACCGCGCAATTCAAATCGTTCATCGATCCTTTTCTGATTATGCTGGCGATTCCCATGGGATTCGTCGGTGTGTTGATCATCCTGCCGCTCACGGGCAGCACATTGAACGTAATGTCTCTGATGGGAGTGCTGATGCTGGTTGGCATCGCCGACTCGAACAGCATTCTGATTGTTGATTTTGCGCACAATCTGGAGCGGCAGGGATTGTCCCCGGCGGATGCGGTCATCAACGCGTGCCGCGTGCGCCTGCGGCCCATTCTGATGACCTCGCTGGCTACCATCATCGGGATGATTCCGATGGCTCTGAAACTCGGGACTGGCGCGGAACAATACGCTCCCATGGCGAAGGCGATTATCGGAGGCTTGACGTCTTCAGTGGTGCTCACGATTTTCATCGTTCCGGCGGCGTATCTCCTGGTGTACGGAAGACGAAATCAGCAACCTGCACCCGCTCTGCCGGCGGAGCCGACCCCATGAGGCACGATTGCTCGAATCTTGCAGAAACCCACGGCACCCGCGGACGAGATCGAGGGAACAGCCCGATGACGAAGAGCAAGATGTTTGTGTTACGCACGCTGCTGTCTTTGTCGGCGCTTCTGCCGTCGCTCAGCGTGGCCCAAGTTCCCGATCAGCCGCGGACAGCCGGAAACCTACCGTCCGCGCCGCAACCACAATCGCCGCCAGTTCCGAATCGCGGATTCACGCCACGGGATGCTGAGGTCATGCTAGTGGCCAAGTCACAAAACGGCGCGGCATCTCAAACAGATTCGTCCATCAGCGCGATAGCGGCGCAGGGGGAGCCAGCGCCAGGCATTACAGTACGTCTAACCCGGGCTCAGGCCGAGCAATTGGCTCTCAAGAACAATCCCCGGATCAGCGTAGGACGTCTGCTCGCGTTAGCACAACACCAGGTTTATCGCGAGACCCGCGCCGCGGAACTTCCCAATTTTAACGGTGCGATAACGGCGGTTGATGCCAATGAAGGCAGCCGCATTGGCGCTGGAGCGCTTACGGCATCTCGTCTGCTCGAGCATGCGGGGGCAGGCGTAACGCTCAGCCAGCTCATCACTGATTTTGGCCGAACCACGAATCTGGTGTCGTACTCAAAACTCCTGGAGAAGGCGCAAAACGCCAATGCGCTGGCCACCACCGAAGATATTGTTCTCGCCACCGACCAGGCCTTTTACAACGCGCTGCAGGCGCAGGCGCTGCTCAAAGTCGCGCAGCAAACAGTGACCACTCGCGGATCTGTGCAACATCAAATCGACGAACTGACAAAGAACAAACTGAAATCAGGACTGGATTTGTCCTTCGCTAACGTCAATCTTTCGCAAGCCAAGCTGCTGCAACTTGATGCCCAGAACAATGTCGATTCGACACTCGCCGTCCTCACAGCCGTGCTTGGATTCGACAAGCTGGTCGGCTACGAATTGACTGAAGAGAACACACAACTGCCAGCGCCGCCACCGGATGTGGATGTGCTCGTCAGTACCGCCATACTGCAACGCCCCGATCTGCAAGCGCTCGCTTACGATCAACAGGCGGCGGAAAAGTTCCGTCGGGCTCAGCGCGACCAGCTCTTGCCTGCCATTAGCGCACTTGGCGTTGCAGGCGCGACTCCCGTGAGGCCGGACTGTTTTGGCGGCTGCTTCCCCAACTATTTTATTTCCAGCTGGTACGGCGCCATCGGCGTGAATATGAGTGTTCCCATCTTTAATGGTTTTCTTTTCAGCGCTCAGGCTTCGGAAGCAAAGTATCGGGCCCAAGCTGCAACGGAGAACACCCGGGATCTGCGCAACCAAGTCGTGCGCGATGTTCGCACGGCATGGCTGGCCGCGAATACGGCATTTCAGCGAGTCGGCGTGGCTGCCGAACTGGCCAAAGAGGCCGACCTAAGTTTGAATCTCGCGCAGGGGCGTTACCAGCTTGGTTTGGGGTCGATCGTGGAACTGAGTCAGGCGCAGTTGCAGCAAACCGACGCTGCCATCGGGTACGTCAACGCGCAATACCAGTATCGGCTCGCTCTCTCAACTTTGAACTTCGAGATTGGAGTGCAGCCCTGAACAGAGGTCCGGTTGGTCGGGACAGATAGTGGACGATGCCACAGCAGTTCATGAAAAGGAGTAACAGAAAAAATCAGGCATCCTCGTTCACGACGCGTCGCGGACTGTTGCTTTCTTTTTATATCGGCGTATTCGTTGCTGTTATTTTTATTCTGGTCTACTACTTGTATGTCTTGCCAATGCAGAAATCGTTAGAATAATCGCTGCTCTGGTCGCGAGTTTTCGCTATGTTGCCCTTCGTCCTTTATTTCGTTACCGCCGTGGTTACGGGCTTTCACGTGTATACCTTGCTGTCGTTCGCCGTGTATGGAGTTCCCGTGAATCTGTTGGAACTGCTCTCATTGCTGGGCTCGTTCTGCTTATTGATTGCAGCTTATATAAGCCTGTTCCGGCCGCATGCAGCGGCGCGGTTGGCTCTTCTTGCTTGTCTCGTGATATGGAGCTTCTACGCCCCAGCGATTGCTAAAATCGTTCGGACACGATGGGTCAAGCCGGCTGCTATGTCCCAGCGCATGGGCCCGACGGTTGGCGCAATGTCAAAATATTCGTTCATTGCGGCCCAAGCGAACCTGAGTCTCACGTCCGAATGATATTGCCCTACCTAGCCGCCATCTTGCTTGCTCTCGCGACCGCGTATTCCGCAGTCGTAAGCTTCCGCCAAAAGCCCGAAGGAGGAAGTGCAAGCCCCAGTTGGCTTTCCCCCGATCGCACGAATCGGCCGGCTCGAATCTTCTTTGGCATTGGGATGCTCATACTCGTGATCGGCCTCGGTGTGTGGTTCAGCACGAACAGCAGAAATACAGCGCCGCGCTCGTTTCGTTTTTTGATTCCTGAAGGTTACCGCGGTTGGGTGCGCGTAGAGTTCGAGGTCCCTGGCATGCCTTCTTTGCCGACCGAAGCCGGCCAGATCGTAATTGAGATTCCGCCCTCTGGAACATTGAGAACGTCATCGCCAGAACAATATGGTTGGGCCAGGGACACCTACGTCTTCTACTCGAATGTTCACTCGAACGCGGGTGAGCAGCCCATTCCCGACTCCGGCCCTGCCAGACTCATCTGGGGCAAGATTAATGGAGAAGAGTCAAGCTCTTCCGGCAAACGGAAGTATGAAGAGTTTTTCGTCGGAAGCGAGCAGCAGTATAAAGACCAGATAGATCAACCGAAGCCTAAAGATTCATCAAGGGACTCTCATTCTCCGGCTGCGATTCCGTGACCAGCGAATCCCAAAAAAGAAAACGGCGGCGCGTCCGACCGGAGTCGCGCCACCGATAAATCAGCTTCTATCGAACTGCTTACGCCCCTGCGCCCATCGCTTTAACGCTAGGTTCCGGGCTCAGGGATTGCACCATCCGTCCGAAATACAACCGGTATGAACGGTGGATTCCGTACATGACCGGGAAGACCGCGAGCGCCAGTCCCCAGCCCAGGTGAGAACTTACCGCTTGCACCATGGTCGTAACCCCGGCGCTCACTACGTAGTAGGGGAACGAGAGATGCGCCAGGCCCAACCAGATTTGGCCTGCCGCCTTACCCTCGCTCACCGCCACGATTGCGGCCACCGGAGCCGTCTGTCCAAGGAACAGGGTTGCGGTCGCCAGCACCAGGCCCAGCGTGCTGGAACCCATGTGCATCCCGTGCAACCATTCGGCGTGGAATATCAGGCTCGCGAGGCAACTGGCGAAGGCCATCATGCTGAAGTTGAATGCCATCTGCTGCGGATTGAATTTCGCATTCTTTCGCGGCCAGCACTGCACCGCTGTGGAAACGCATGTGATCACGATTGCTTCGGCGGCGCTCAGGCTCACTACAGCCGTCAGCAGGAATGGCAGGTTGACCGACATGTTGCCGTTAATTCCCGGCAGTTTGACTTTCATCCGCGAGGTCACCGCCGCCAGTACCAGAACAGCCAGGGCAAAGTAGGTGTGCAAGCCGTGGCTGACTAATCCCGCATATCCTGCGGTGATCACTGCGGCTGCGATCATGGCGCCGATGAAGGTTTTGATTTGCCGTGTGTTGTTCATAATTATTCTCCTTCCTTGGATTCACACGGTTGCTATTGCTCGTCATCACCGGCATCAGTAAACGCGCTGTTGGTACTGGACACCGACGCACCCCAGACCACGCTGGTGGCTGTAGTGTTCAGGCCCGTGCTCGCTCCCCACACCACGCTGAAAGCACTCAGCGTGTTGTCGTTCCAGGGCAGAGAGCAGCCCCAGACGACCGATGTTCCATTTACGATCGAAGCTCCCCACACCACCGAAGCTCCCCAGACCACTGAGGATCCCCAGACCACCGAGGTTGAGGCAACGGTCGCGTTTCCTTCCACCAGCGAAACCGTACGCGTCAGCGGGTTGTAGACTACGGACGGCGAAAGCGCGGAGCCGACCGTTGCGGGAGCCAGGTCATGGCTCGCTATCGCCGCCTGCACATTCAGCAATCCCGATCCCACGGAAAACATGTCGTAGAAATCGGTGAAATTCCTCGACAGATGCGGCACCCAGGCGGACGTAGAACTAAGGCTCATCTTGTACGCCGTCTTCATCAGGCGTGCCTTCACTTGATCGGGAGTGAGCGTGCTTTGTTCTTGCAGCAACAAAGCTGCTGCGCCCGCAACCGCAGGCGTTGCCATGCTGGTTCCGCTCAACGTAAAGTAATCGCTGTTGCCGTCGGTACCGGTAACGAGTTCGTTCGGATAGCTAGCCTCCAGCGATGCTCCCGGGGCCGCTAACGAAACAATCGCATTGCCGGGCGCCATGATGTCGGGCTTCACCACGTGATCGTAAGTCGTAGGTCCCTTTGAGCTGAAGCTCGCTTTGGTCTCAGCCGAGGGGTACGGTGATCCGTTGCTCTTGGTTGCGCCGACCGTCAGCACGAAGGGATCGTTGCCCGGCGCGGTCACCGTTCCATAGCCGTTGTTGCCGCCCACGTCCAAGCGTCCATAGTTTCCGGCTGCGACAACCACCACGATTCCACTCTGCCATGCCGCTTCCACCGCCTGGCAGAGAGGATCCTGCGTATAGCTGACCGGGATTCCGCGCCCAAGGGACAGGTTGATGACTCGGATGTTGTAGGTGTTCTGCAAGGCAATGGCTTGCTGAATGGCCGCGATCACCATGCTGTCGGTGCCGGAGCCGTTCGCGTCCAGGGCCCGAAGATCGATCAGGTTGACGTTCGGAGCGACGCCTGCGTATTCGCCTCCGGATAAGGCCCCATTGCCGCCAATGACTCCGGCCACGTGTGTACCGTGACCGTACAGGTCATACTGCGCTCCATTGGAGTTGGTGGTTGAAGTTCCCGTGAAATCTTGGTGATAGAGCACGCGCGATGTCCCGTCCGGATTCTGCAGGTCGGGGTGGCTATCGTTGATGCCGCTATCGATTACTGCGACACCGATGCCCGCGCCGTTGTATCCCGCGTTCCAGGCTGACTGAACCCCGGTAGCATCGTTGGTCAGATCGTCCATTACATTCATGGGATGGTCGATGGTCACCGAGATGACCTCGGGGTCAGCCTCCAAAGCCGCTAATGCGCTGACCGGAATCGTGAATGCCGCGCTCCTAATCATGTGCAGCTTCGATTGCAGGCGTCCTCCGCGGCCGCGCATCGTAGCGTAGTGCGCTGCGGTTGGCACCTGCCGGTACTGTACGATGACCTTCACCGTTTGCCCGTGTGCGGTGCCTTGATGGGCCTTGGCCAGAAGGTCGGAAAGCTCGGAAGCAATTCTCCCGGTGTTGCCGGCATGTGGGTTGGCGCCGAACGCCATTCCCGTCGCCAGAAGCAACATAATGGCCAGACGCTTACCCCAGGCGGCGCTATGTCGTTCTCCGCGCCCCTTCGGCTTGCGTAGTTTCTGCTTGTGCACCATGAATCTCACCCTTTCTTTCTCGTGGGGGAAAGATCGCGCTTGTACCCACTCGGTGTGTTGCATGGGAGAGGCCAATCGGGGTCACGTAAGTGATTGATTCTATTTAAGATGGAGACGTATGATTAAAGAACTCTGAGCCACTGTGTCCCTCCAAGGTGGGCGTGGGACAGTTTGTCCCGCTGCGGGACCGCATGTGATTGCAGTCTGGGAAGCTGAATTACTTGTGCGGGGGAGCCCCGCAGAGCGGGTCCCGAAAGTAAGAAAATAGAGGTCTCACGATCTGGAAGGGAACATGGCGCATGCCGCAACCCGTTCTAGATCGCGGCTGCTTTGCCGGCGACCATTCGTTGCGGCATCCTTGGCATCGCCGCCATCAATCGCTGGGTGTATTCGTGTCGCGGACTGCTCAAGACCTGCTCGGTGCTTCCGCACTCCACGATCTGTCCTTCGTGCAGAATCGCAATACGGTCGCAGATTCCCGCCACCGAGGCGAGATCGTGTGAGATATACAGGATCGCCATCCCGAAGCTGCGATTCAGTGCGCGAAACAGCGCCAGAATTTCTGATTGCGTGATCACGTCGAGTGCGCTGGTGGCCTCGTCCGCAATCAGCAGCGCGGGACGATGCATCACTGCCATTGCGATCAATACTCGTTGGGCCTGACCAACGCTCATTTGGGACGGATACTTCCGGAGGAACTCGTCACTCGATGGGAGGCTTACGCTCCCGAGAGCCGAACGGATCGCAGCATCGCAATCGGCAGTGGATCCAGCCGCATGCGCCCGCCACGCTTCCTTCAATTGAGTTCGAATCTTCAGTGCGGGATTCAGCGAGGACAGCGGACTTTGCAAGACCAACGCAATTTTTCGTCCGCGTAGATCACGCAGTTCGCGCTCGCGAAGCTGAAGCAGATCACGACCGTAGACTTCGATGGTCCCTTCCGCCCGTGTAGTCTTGCGGTCGAGCAGGCCCAGAATCGCCATCGCTAGCGTGCTCTTGCCCGACCCGCTCTGTCCCACCAGCCCGAGAACCTCGCCCCGCCGGATTTCCAATACAACGTCTTGCAGCACGGCCGGCTTATCTCCGTACCGCACGGAAACGCGCGCATCCAGAAGAATATCGGAAGATGTGCGCTCCGGGATACTGGGCGAGGTCATTGCTGTTTATTGCTGGAGATTTTGTTCTCCGTTACGGAAAGTCGATCCACGTTCCAGTAAGTCTGCGGCACCAGAATCACCGGGCTAGCGCCTTGCACGGTAGCCGCAACCGCCGAGAGCGCATTCCGATTCACCAGATAAATAAATGGCGCCTGCTCCACCGCAATCTCCTGCACCCGGTCGAAACTTTCTTTCCGTTTCTTGGCATCGGCTGAGGAAGCCTGCGCGCGCATCAGCTTGTCAATTTCCGCTTCCCACGCGGTTTCCGGGGTCTTTTCCTGCGGATTCCACTGATGATTCTCGGATGAACTCAGCCACACGTTCATCTGCTCGTTGGGATCGAGTCCCACATTCGTCAGCCCCAGCAGAATCGCCTCGTAATCAAACGTCTGCGTCATCCGCTCGATCAGGGAAGGGAAGTCGAGCGTCACCACATTGACGTGGATGCCGATCTTCTGCAGGTCCTCCTGAATCATCGTCGCCATGCGCTCGCGATATTTGTTACCGGAATTGGTGATGATGGAAAAAACCACTTCATTTCCATCTTTATCCTTTAACGCTCCGCTCTCCATCCGGAAGCCGTCGCTCTGAAGCATTTTGAGTGCAGCATCGGGCGCGTAGGCGTCGGCCTTCAGCCTGGAGTTAAACCAGAACTTGTTTGCCGGTGACACAGGGCCAACCGCCGCCTGCGCGTGTCCGCGAAACACCACCCGGCTCAAGTCTTCGCGGTTGATGGCTTCGGAAATCGCCCGCCGGAAAGCCGCCGACCGGAACCAGTTCTTCTTGTACTCCGGCAACGGCGCCTTCGCGACTTCGTTGAACCACATCTGTTCGCTATCGAGCGACGGCCCCGCATCATGCACGAGTTGAGGAGAAGCGCCCGCCAGCTTGTCGAAGTATTCGCTATCGAGCGAATTGATCAGATCAACCTCGCCGCGCTTGAAGCGCAGCATTTCCACATCCCGGTTGGGCTGAATGTCCAGCTGGATCGAATCCAGGTAAGGCAACTTGCGTCCCTGCGCATCGGTCTTCCAATAGTTCGGATTGCGTTTCAACAGCACCGTCGCGCCCGGCTTGTAATCCGCGACCATGAACGGGCCCAGCACCGCCATTTCTTTTTTGGCGGAATGCGCCGAAAGAATCGCGACTTGATCAAATTGCCGATCAAGGCCGGCCACCGCCGCCGGAAACGTGATTGAAATCTGCGTCGGAGAAATGATCTTCGTCTCCACATTGCCCGGCCCAGAGCGGAACGCATCTCCGGTCGGCGAATGCAATGCGGGATCCATCAACCGCTGCACGGTATACGCCACGTCTTCCGCGGAAAATGGAGTCCCATCGGAAAACGACACTCCGCTGCGCAATTTGAAAGTGATCTCCTTCCCATCTTTCGACACTTTCCACGACTGAGCCAGTTCCGGCTCCAAAGCCTGTGTCTGCCGGTTCATCCGCACCAGCACGCCTCCGGTCAAATACCGGACCGTCACTGAAGCATCGTCTTCCACCTTCAACGGATCAAATGTCTTGGGTTCGGAGCGCAAGCAAAATCGCAGTTCGCCCTGCGCCACGGCCGAGCCCGCCAAAATGCTCAGGCAGGCCATCGAAAAGACTATCGAGAGCACATTTGTTTTCCCACACACAGTTCGCATCTTGGCCAACCTTCCCTTGAGGTGCGTCACGCTGCGACCTCGTCTTGCTTCGAAAGCACAAGTTGAAACGACGTCACCACGACGACCAGCAAAATCAGTGGCACGAACTTCCATGGTTCCTCGCCCACCGATATCAGCCCTTCCAATTCCTTCAATAGACTTCCCCATGAAGGCATTGGCTCTGCTACGCCCAGTCCCAAAATCCCCAGATTCGCTTCACTCAGTATGAACACTGGAATCGAAATCCAGAACTGCGCGTACAGCACTGGCTTCAGATTCGGCAACGCGTGTATCCAGAACAGCCGCGTACCGCGGATTCCCGAAGCTCTTGCCTGCCGCACGAAATCCGACTCTCGTAGCGATCCCGCGGTTGAGCACAATACACGTGCGGCACTTGTCCAGCCCAATAACCCCAACATCAGGAACGTCACCAGCACCGATGACAAGGGCGAGACGTTCAACGGCATCAGCGCCCGAACTGTAATAAGCAAAAACAGCCACGGCAGCGACAGAAACAGATCCGTTACTGCCATCGCACCTCGCGCCCACTGCCCACCCAAATATCCACCGAAACCGCCCACAAGCGCAGCCATCAACGTCGAGAGCAACGCCGCAGCGGGGGCCAGGAGCAGCGAAATCCGCGTCCCGTAGAGCACGCGCGCAAACCGGTCCCGCCCAATCTCATCCGTTCCCAGCCAGTGCTGCCGTGTCGGCCCCGCGTCGGCCGCTTCACGATACTGCTTCGCGTAACCTGCCGGAGCCAGCCAGTTCGCCGCCAGCGATACGCTGACGACGATTAGCAAAACCGCACACGCAAAGCCTCGCAAGAAATTCGTGCGCCCAGCGTTTATCCTCGAGATATTCATGCTTCTCGTCCGCGAAGCATACTTCCGATTACATCGGCCCCCGAGTTTGCCAGCAAGGTTACGAGCGTCACCAGGACCGTAAGATTCATGAGCAAGGGCAGATCGCGCGCCAGCGCCGCCTGCCACGCCAACTGCCCAACTCCGGCGAGCCCGCACAGCGCTTCTACCGGGATCGCCGCTCCCACCGCAATGCTCACCGATACTCCCGCCACCGCCAACAACTGCGGCCCCGCGACCGGAACGACATGCCAAAACAAAATTCGCATCTCGCTCAACCCCTTAGCCCGCGCGGTAATGATGTGCGGCAGGGAATAGGCTTTCGCCAGCAAATTGCGCGCAAAGCGATACACCCGCGGAAACACGATCAGGCCGATCGCCAACGCGCCCGGCACATTCCACAACACGGACAACAGCGCCAGCACCGCCGCCGGAATACACAGAAAAGTTCCGCTGATCACTGTGGTCAGCGCGTCATAAGTCGACACTCGCAGCCAAGCCGCGCTCAGCGCCAAAGCCATAGCCACGGCCCAGCTCAGCAACAGTCCAATCCCCACCAGCCGCACCGTCAGCGGAGCCCGCTCCCGCAGCAGGACGCTGACCGGTTGCCCCAACGAGAGCGATGTTCCCAGATCCCCATGCGCCGCGCGCCGTAAGGAGTGAAAGTAAAAACGAAAAATGTTGCGCTGATCCAACCGCGCCTCGCGCAGTACGCGAAGGCTTTCTGCATTCAGATGGGGATCCAGCTGCGCCTCATCGACATCAAACCCCGGCGCCAGCCGCGCCAGTGCCGCCGCTAGCAACCCTCCCAGAAGAACCGTCGCAACCATGCCGACTCCACGCCGCGCAATTCTCCGCGTTATCTTCCCCCGCTGCATCGCCAAAGATCTCCTATGTCGCCGACACGCCGGCACTTTTGGTAGCGCGCGAGATCGCCGCCGCGTGATGAAGCTGTTTCATCGAATACATTCTGCGGTCCGCTTCGGACAGCAACCGTTCCACATCGAACCCATCTTCCGGACAATAAGCCGTTCCCACACTCAGCGTAATCACATCCCGCCCGCACACATGCCTTCCAGCCTCGATGGCCGCCTGATTCAGGCGGTCCGCCTTTTCCGTCGCCGCTTCGGGCGTCAACCCCGGGGCAGTAATCACGAATTCGTCGCCGCCCATGCGCGCCACATAGTCATATCCACGGCACACGTCTTTCAAGCGCGTCGTAAACTCACGTAGAAGTTTGTCCCCCTCCAGGTGACCGAATGAGTCATTGATTTGTTTGAATCCGTCGATGTCGCAGACCAGCACCGCCAGTGATGTCTTCATGCGGCGGCAGCGCCCCACCTCCTGCGCCAGATACATGAACAGCGACCGTGCATTTGGCAGCCCAGTCAGATAATCGGTGGTCGCCGAACTTTCCGCCTGCTGATACTTCAGTGCATTTTCCACCGAAAGCGCGACCTTCGATGCCACCGCCAGCAGAATTCTCAAATGGTCCGGCGTAAATGCATCCCGATTCGCCTGATACATCGCCAGCACTCCCACCACTCCAGTGAGTCCCTCAAGAGGCACCACCAGCGCCGATTGCAGGGTGGTATGTTTCCCGGGATCGACCACATATCCCGCTTCCACCTGCGGATTTCCATTCACGATGGGCTTGCAATTCTCCGCCACCCACCCGCACAATCCCTGTCCGACTTTAATTTTTAGCGATGACAACATGCGGAAGTTTTCGCCGCTTACCAACTCCGGCAGCAACCATCCATTCCGGTTCACAAACACCGCAATCGAGTCATAGGGAATCATTCGCCGTAGCCGCATCGAAAGCACCGACAGCGTTTCACTCAAACTTAACGAGATACCAAGATCCTGGCTCAACTCAAACATGGTCTGTGCTTCCTGCCGCGCTGATGCAATCGAGGTCAGAAAGTCGGCACTATCGGTCATCCCGTGCGTAGGCTCGGTTCGTTCGAATCCCGTCGCCGGCGCCAGCCCTCGTTCGACCCGCACCATCTTGGAGAGCCCATGAGGAGTGAGCGTTCCGTCCTCCGACATTTCCGCTACCGACATCTGCGCCATCCGCTCCAACTCAATGTAACGACTCTCCAGAATGTCGACCACCTTTGGATCGAACCAGCTTCCGGCCATCTCTTTTACTTTTGACATGGCGTCGCCCAGCGGCAAGGCTGGCCGATATTGCCGATGTGAAGCCAGCGCGTCCAGACAATCCACGGCGGCCAGGATCCGCGCGCCAATCGGAATCTGTTCTCCGCTCAATCCCTCGGGATATCCGGTTCCGTCCCAGCGTTCGTGGTGTGACCGGACAATCGGCGCCACCGGATACGGAAACGCCACCCGTTCCAGAATTTCCGCCCCCACCAGCGGATGCACCTTCATCTTTTCGAATTCTTCCGCCGTCAGCTTCCCCGGCTTGTTGATAATCTGTTCCGGCACGGCCAGCTTCCCGATGTCATGCAAGAGAGCGGCCGCGCGCAACGCTTCGATCTCCCCCTCCGCCAGATGCAAATCCGTCGCCACCGCGACCGCATACGTTCGCACCCGCTGCAAATGAGTATGTGTCGTATGGTCCTTGGCCTCGATGGCCAGCGCCAGCGCTTCGATCGTGCGCATGTTCAGCGACGCGATCTGTTCCACGTGCCGCTTTTCTACTTCGACCCGCTCTTTCTCCGCTTCCAGCCGTCCGAGATACAAGCGGTAGGATCGATACACCCAATAAATCAGCGGCAATACCAGCAGCGACGTTTCCCATCCCGCCGACCGATTCACAATTCCCACCAGCCCTACCGCCGCCGCTCCCACCAGGTAATACGGGAACGACCAGAAGTAGCACTCCGACCAGACCTTGCGGCTGGACTTACCTTCCGTGAGCGCGATCACTATCGAGATCGGCAGCGTATTGGCAAAGAAAAACACCAGCGCCGCCACCATCAGAAGGATGGGCTTGTTCGATCCATATCGATCCGCGAGCCAGTGATAGCTGACGTAAGTAAGTGCGCTGGCATTGGCCATCATGCCGGCTACGTTGAACAGAACTTTGACCGGATCCAGCCGATTGCGCGCCTGCCATACGCTCTGCACCAGTGTCGCCGTGCAGCCGATGACCAGCGTTTCCGGCAGGCTCAACTCCAGCACGCCCAGCAGGATGAACAAAAAATTCACCGACATCGTGCCGTCGATCCCGGGCAGCTGCACTTTCAACCCCGATGCCAACACAGCGACAGCGAGGTAGCAAAAGAATCGCAACAGATCCTGCGACTGCCAATGCAAGACGGCAAAACCCAGCGCCACCACGCCCAACGACGCGGTGACGCCGACAAATACCTTCGTCTGCATCGACAATCGTTCCGTCTCTGCTTGCATCGACACCCTTACTAGGGCCTGCCTGGCCCCGAGATGCATCGTCTCCAGTACGTCCCCGCAATGCCCGCGAAGGCACACTACGGTGCTGCGCGCGCCCCGTCCTGGCACACCTCACGTGGCACACGCCGGTCGCAGTCCGAGCCTTGCCCGAATCCTAACTGCAATGACTAGGTCCTCAGAAGCTTACCGAAGTAACCACCGGCAGATTCCACCCGCGTGTCTGCCATTTGCTCAAAGCGTAAATTTGTTCAGCCGAAAGGCATCGAAGAAAAGCCGATTACCTACGTAATGCATTGGGGAACATGCTTCTCGGTCGAACTGTCGGCGTGTGTCAACATCGTCCCAAACGTACAATATGCCGACCCCGCACGCCAATCCGGAGCAGAGTTCAGAGCAACGCGGGGAGCAGCAAGAAACGCTGACTACCTCCCGCATCAAGGGGGGCGGACCTGCAGCGCTCACACCGCCTCAGATGGCTGTTTTCTCCACCGACTTGCGGGGTGAGTTTCGAGCCTGCAACGCCGCCTTTAGCCAACTCCTCGGATATTCCCCACAGGAACTTCTAGGGCGGGATTTTTCGACACTCTTCGCAGCCACGGCAAAAATAAACGGTGATGATCCATCTTTATTGCGCAACGTCATTCTCACGGTCAGTTCCATGCCGCGGGACTATCACTGCCGCTTGTTTGCTCATCCCAAGTCCGGCGCCAGTTTTGCCGTACAGTTTTCCGCCACGCTTCTTCGCGATTCTGCTTCTAAACCGATAGCGGTAATCGCGGTGGTGATGCCACAGACACAAAGCGCCGTCGCCGTCAGCAACGCCGCTTTCCCGGCAACCTCCGTCGCTCCCGGCGTGATTTCCCGCAAGGTCGATGACACCCACTTCATTCTCGCCAGCCCCGTCATGCACAAGTTCATGAGCCTGGTCGATCGCGTCGCGGGTCACACAGAAACTGTGCTGATCACCGGCGAGACGGGTACTGGCAAAGAATTAATCGCTCGCACCATTCACGAGTCTTCTCATCGTCGCGGCCGTCCCTGGGTCGATATCAACTGCGCCGCGCTGCCGGAAAATCTGGTGGAGAGCGAACTCTTCGGATACGAAAAAGGAGCTTTCAGCGGCGCCGATGCCTCCAAACCAGGCCTCTTCGAACTGGCCGACAAAGGCACTCTTTTCCTGGATGAAATTGGCGAATTGCAGCTGCAGACACAAGTAAAACTGCTGCGCGTACTCGACGGCCAACCTTTCTACCGTCTCGGCGGCCATCGCAAGATCCATGTCGATGTCCGCATCGTCGCAGCCACCAACCAGAATCTTGAAGCCGCGGTCAAAGAAGGCCGCTTTCGCGAGGATCTTTTCCACCGTCTCGGCCAATTCCAGCTTCGCGTTCCTCCGCTGCGCGAGCGCCCCGAAGACATCGTCGCCCTGGCCGAACACTTCCTGCGCCTGAAAGCCCCGCGCAAGAGTTTTTCATCGCAGGCTGTCTCTGCTCTCTTGTCGCACGGCTGGCCCGGCAACATTCGCGAACTGCGTAACCTGGTCGCCCGAATGGCGATGGAGTCTTCGGGCTCCGAAATCGAATTCTCCAGTCTCAGCGCCGCGCTCACCGGAGAACCGGCTGCACTCCGTCAAACCGCTTCCATGCCGGTCAGCAATCTCGACAGCATGGAAGAACAAATGATCATCAAAGCTCTCGAGCGCACCGGCGGCCAGCGCACTCTCGCTGCGGAACAACTCGGTATCTCGCGCCGCACCCTCAGCCGCAAGCTCAAGGAATACAACATCCACTTCGCGCCCGGAGAAAGCACCGCCTCGCTGGGCTTCATCAGCAACGAGCAGCAGAAATTCTTCCGCGCCCGAGTTCAGACCACAGTTACCATCCGAAATTCGCACGGAGAAGAAGTGCGCGTGCAGGGAGTCAACCTCAGCACCGGCGGCATGGGACTCGACGGCATCAAAGAGCCGCTGCGTTTCGCGGGATTGCTCGACGTGAGCTTTCTCCTCCCCGAAAGCGAAATCCTCTTCCAGGCCAAAGCCCGCCTGATGTGGATCGGCGACGAAGGCCGCGTCGGCATCCGCTTCGCCGTAATCGAACCCGCCCTCTTCGAAGAACTCCAACATTGGACCAATCGCAAGATGAAAGACGAAGGCTGGGAATTCCCCACGTAACGCTCTCTTCAACCCCGTTGTCCCTCTACTTCGGCTCCACCTACTTTGCTCAACTCCGTCTTTGCCGACTGGACCCCAATAAGAGGATCTCTCGTAATCGGCAGGAATCGAGCCTCGCTCGCTATGTCCCGTTGCGGGAAAAACTTTTCGAAGGGTATCCCCCTCCCCCCCTGAATCTTAGGAATCATCGAGTTAGCACGAAATTCCCCGCAAAATCCGGATGGCAAAGAAGTTAGATGTCAAAATCCGTGAAACAAAGGACTTAGAGGCGGACGGTTTGGTTTCAACCAGACCGTCGCGACTGGGCCATGATGTGCGCGAATGAAATCCTCAGTCAAGGTTGGGCGTCACATGCGGGGCTGTGGAAAAGAATTAGCGGTGAGGCATTCATTCGGTGGCGAAATAAATCGCCTTGGTTTCATCGGCGCCGGCCCTCAGCGGTTAAAGCCGAACTCTGGAGCCAGCCTATGCGGTGCGACTGGAAGTCGCACCTTCCCGGTCGGTTTATTTGCGAATCGTTCCTGTTCGGGAAACTCTGCTTACGAGCACGAACGGGAAGGGCACGACTTTCCAGTCGTGCCTTAAAGATCACTCCCCAGATCGCGGCTTCAGCCGCCGAGGGCTGGGAGCTTCGGCAGGTATCCGGCACGGTAGCGGCGATGGAGTCGTCGAGGCATGATCGACCCTACTCTGCGGGTGAAGTTCAGCGCTGTGACGATGGAACATGGAAACTGCGTTCGCAGGGTGGGCTTACAATTCGGCGGCTGCCAGAACGTCGGGTTCCATCTGGACTTCACGGGCCGCGAACAAGGATGACATGACCGCTATGCGAACTCGCTCTTGCTTTTCGTTTTCGTCCGCCATTTCGGAGTCACCTTCCTTGCGCGAGCCTTCCTGCTGAGCAGCGGCCTTGCGCTGATCCTGGTAGTGAAGCAAGGAGTGGACCGCGAGCCAGATTTCGTATCGCTTCGTGAATGACTCAGCCAGCGACACATCTTTATTTTCAAACGATGCACGCTGGCTTGCGAATTTAGGGAACGCGGTGGAATAGCGAATGACTAACACGCCGGACTCCATCTCAGCTTCAGATGCAATCAAGGCAACATTGTCCGGCCAACTCAAGTCTGTCCAAGCAGGACTGTCGGGGCTTATTGGCTCCAATCTGAATGGCGGCAGCGTGACTTTCTGGTCTGCAGGTTTCGCTTCTGGGACAGCGACGACACGATAGGGTCTTTCGTCAACCAGCACAGGTAGACCGGGCCGAGCCAACTCCACGCGCAGAACACCCGTGTGGCCAACCTGGGCAGTGCTTGCGCCTTCCACAATGACTCGCATTCGCCCACCTACGAGGGCGGTCGAACCGCGCAGTATAAGCTGGTCTCCGACAACGAGGTTTATCCGGGACGCTGATGGGTTGTTCGGATTGTGATAGGTGCTATTCGCGTCCGTTACGATTCTCAGATAACGCCTCTGCTCGGTATAGAACGTAACGGGGTGTTCTTCGTCCCATACGAAGTGGATGTATGTCGGCGGTTCGTGCAACTCAATTGGCGCAGGTTTCGGTCGGGGCTTTGGTGGGTTCACCGTGCGTTCTGTTGAAGTACCACTGCCGCGAGTATCCCCTCCCGTCGTCTGGCCCATATCTACACCATGAATCTTCAATAGACGAGCGACCTCGGATTGCATTTGTTGGATGGCAGTCTCATCTCTTTCCTGCATCCCCTTCTGGCGAGCCTCGTCATTCAACTTAGCAAGGGCGTCATCAGATTTGAGAGCCTTCACCATTTCCTGATGAATCATGTCGCGGACCTTGACCTCACGCTGGCTCTCGCGGCTAGATACAAACAATTGGCGTTTTGAAGTTGGACTTAGATTGTTGCAGTCTATGTGGCAGATCAGTCGCGTAGTCAGGAACGGAAGCTCCGCGTCCTTCCTTATGAGCAACTGTGAAAACTCGCCCTGGTTTTGGCCATTGAGCGTTAGTACGATTGGCTTGCCACGGTTCACGAACGCCTCGTTCGGTTTCTTGTTCGCCTTGGTGGGTTGCTCTAGAACCCAATATTCAATGCCGACCCTTCCGAAATCTCCGAGCGATACGTTGAACATGGGCACGCTGTGAGATAGGGTGGGCCCACTGGTCTTCTCGTCGCCGTCGTCCGTCGCACCATTGAGCGCATTGCGGGAACCCTTGATGACGCGGCGGTAATCATGCACTCGGTTGTCAAACCAGATGGGCATCACCGGGTCAAACAATGTTGTGTTCAGACTGCCGTAGACGCTGTTCGGGCCGAGAGGCGAAGAGTAGCTTGTCAGATCGTATCCGAAGTGCCTTACTTGTGTGCCCTCTGGAAATTCCTGAGCGTTGAGAGCCGCTTCAAGCAGGTCACCATTCTGCAACACGAGATAGACGTAATGCCCGATCTTGTAATCTTCCGGCGGAAGGTCTAGGAACTTGACCACAGTGAATCCAGCCGGATGATCCTTGTAACGACTCGCCACGAGCGTGTAGCGGCAGAAAGAGAATGTTGTTGAGCCACCCTGACCATAAGCGCCAGCAAGATAATGCTTCTGAAGTTTGTTACTCTCATTCAAACTCAGAATCGTCTTCGGCATATCTTGCGGGGTTATGCCGATGCCGCGATCACGGACTTCCACAACTCGGCTTTCGCGGCCTTCCCCCGCTTCCATTTTTATTGAAACTCTCTGGGCGAGGGCGCGACGTTGGACTGGTGTCATCGCGCTTAGACCGCGTTCCGGTACACCTAACCAAGCAACAGAAGCATCCAACGGAGAGCGGCAGTCAGGCAGCCCTCCATGGCGTTGGTGCTCCAGTTCGAGTACACCGTCAATACCGTTGGTGAGTCGCTCTACTGCGGAGCGGGCCGGGTCAGCCGATAACTCGATTGTGCCGCGATTGTTTTCTCGTCCAAGGGGAGTCCACTTTGTCTTCACGCTCGCCTGAAAGGTTCGTAAGGCAGTGTCGACTTCGGCCACCAAATTAGCGGCTGTAAGAGCTTTGTAGAATTCAACGGCGGTCATTTTGCCTTCTTCTTAGTCTTGGCGAACCTACCCTTGGAACTCTTGACGTAATCCTTCCTGGCTTCAACCGAAATCCAACGACGCTTGAGGTTATCAGCTGCCGCTCCGGTTGTGTTACTTCCCGCGAACGGATCTAGAACGTACTGACCCGGTTTGGTGAGGAACTTGATGAAGAACTCAGCCAGTCCAATATTCATGCGCGCCGGGTGCGGCTGTAGTTGATACTTGCGGCAATATTTTTGGTACTCGTCGCTACTTCCCGTGTTGGAGAATTTGAGTACGTTGGACGGAATCGCACCGTTGTTGTTCGTAAAGAACGACGTCGCCCCGATCCTAAACTCCGACGGTCTCTTGCCTGCGTTGTATTTCTTTTTTTCTAGAAGCTCGAGCATGGACTTGCTATAGGGCGTCAGAACATTCCGATTGTCCGCGTAGGGCCGCTCTGAGGGAGCCATCCACCATAGGTGGGTGTAGGAATCCTTCAACCGAATGCGTTCGACATTGACCCACTGAGCCGGACTAGGAAGTCGCGCCGGGTTATGACAAATGAACTGCTGAGCCAAGTGGAACTTCCCACCCTTAAGGAATTCAAGCAAAGCCTCCAGCGCCAGGGTGGACATAACGGGCTTGCCGGGCTCCCAAGCATTGCCCATCTCTAGCACGATGGAGCCAGTCGGGGTCAATAGGTTCGCCAGTAGTGGTGCGAACTTCTTAAGCCACTTAATATATTTTTGGCCTTGAAGATTCCCGTACTTCTTCTTGCGATTTAGGGGGAACGGGGGAGAAGTAAAGATCAATTGTATTTTGTGCTTATAACGCTTCGCAACGGAGGACTCAAGGAACCGCTCCGTCAAGCCGCGATACATGGTTCCGCGGCTGGTCTTGTATGCGACCGGAGGAGATTTGACGATCTTGGCTTCTCGTGGGACAGTCTTCGGGCGGTGGGCCGCTTGGCGACGTTTCACTCAACTCCTTCAAGATTACGCTTACGGGGTATGGGCATTTTAGCTTGAGTGCCGCAATATTGAAAATGAGTATCTGCCCAGCCCTCGCAGGCAGGCTGGCCCATCTTTAGCAGTCAAGGTTTCGCAAGTTCGCGCAGGCGTTCGGCTGCGCTCTCGGCGGTGATGTCGCGTTGCGGAGTGCCCGAGCATTTCGAAACCGACCATGAATTTGCGGATGGTCGCCGAGCGCAGAAGCGGCGGATAAAAGTGCGCGTGGAAATGACATTCCGGATGGGCGATCTCGGACGGTCGATACTCGGATGACCATGCCATCGGTCGGCGACTGGTGAAAGCCCATCGAGTAAGGGAAGGGAACTCCGAACACGCGGTCGTAAGTGGAAGTCACGCGATGCAGAATATCGCTCAACGATGGGACTTCTTCGGGCGCGAACTCATTCATGCTTCCGAAGTGCCGGCGACTGCAAATCAGAATTTCAAACGGCCAAACCGCCCAGAAAGGCACGAGCGCGAGGAAATCATCGTTTTCATAAACAACTCGGACCCGCTGCCTCCGTTCCAAGGCAACGTAGTCGCAGAGAAGACAGCGGCCGTGCGACTTCAAGTAGGCGCGCTGGGCAGCCAACTCTTTGGAAGGCGCTTCGGGAATGGAAAGAGTTGACCAGATCTGGCAGTGAGGATGCGGATTGCTGGCGCCCATCATGGCGCCGCGATTTTCGAAAATCTGGACGTGATTGATATTTTCCAGTTCGCCCAACTCTCGGAACTGTTCTACCCATGTGCGGACGACGAGCTCAATTTCTTTCAGACCCATCGTGGCGAGCGTGAGATCGTGACGCGGAGAAAAACAAATCACGCGGCAAATTCCAGGTTCAGCTTCGGCGACGAGCAGCCCCATGTTCTCGACGTCGAGACGAGCACGCGCGGTTTGAGGTTTCAAGGCGGCGAAGTCATTCTCGAAGACGAACGTGGAGGAGTACGCGGGATTGCGAATTCCGCCCGCCCGCAGGTTGCCGGGGCAAAGATAGCAGCTCGGATCGTAAGCCGGCTCGGATGCGGTTGGGATTTGCGCTACTTCTCCTTGCCACGGACGCGTCGCGCGATGCGGCGAGACCAGTATCCACTCGTTGGTCAGCGCATTCAACCGGCGATGAGGATCTTCCGTAAGTTTCAAATTGCGGCCTCGCGGCATTTTACGATGAATAGAGCCGAGGACGCCGGTGAATCGCGCCTATTGAGTGGACGAAGATCCCGAGGAGTCAAATGTTTCCGGCGGATCGAAAAAGCATTTGTGCCACAGCGCCGAGTCGGACAACGCGCCTGCTCGCCATTGCTGAAGCGCGGCCATGGTGGCGGCAATCATGCCGCCGTCGGCGGAATCAAAAATTACAACGATACCCGCCGGCGCCGAGGAGGTCTGCGCCATTTCCTTATAATTTTTTTCCAGCAGAAATTTTGTGTATTCGAGCCGCGCTTTCGACCCCGCGTCTTTCACATTGTCGTCGGTCTTCTGCACGGAAATGATTTTTACGCTCTTGCTGCGGAGCGGCTCCCAATCTCCCGGGAACGGCGCGGTCTCTTCCCGTTCGACGCGAAATAAATCCGCAGCCGGCGTCAGCGTCGAAGCCGCAGCTGCACCGCTGTCGGCGATGCCATCCGGCATCTCGACACTAGTGCGCCAGATCCATCCTCGCGACAGGCCGGAAATGCGCACGTGCACCCAGTCTGCGTTGAAGTCGAGCAGTTCGAATTCATCGTGCATGCTGGCGAGAAACTGCGGCTTCGCATTCAGGCTCGGACTGGAAACTACAGGCGTGCCGGATTTCTTCACCGCTACCAGATTCTTGGGATGAGCCTGATTCTTGAGAGTCTCCTCCAGGCTGTCGGCTTCGGCTTGCAACGCATGGTCAGACTTAGCGGCGTTCTGTGTAGCGCTCGGTCCATTTTTCGGTACTTCGGAGGCTCGCTCACGCTGTTGAGCTGCCAGGCCCTCGCTCAAGGAAGATGAAAAGGTTCGATCGGTTTCGGGGAATTTTGGAGCGGGAGCCGAGATCGTGGGCTCGGTACTCGCCGGGGATTCGGCTGTTGGCTTTGGCGTCGCGACCGACGCGGTTCGGTTGCTGTTTTCGGGCGCAACTTTGGCGAGTTGTTCCGCTAGTTGATCCAGAACATCGGCTTCGAGCCGGCCATTGGAGGTCAGCAACTGATATCCCGAGCGCGAAGCCACTGGATCGGCGTACCATGCCGTCACTTTTGTGCTAACCCGCACCAGCGATCCGCCAGACGGCGTTGAACTGACTTGGACTGTGGACTGGTAGTAGGCGCGCTGGTAGCGGTCGAGCGGATGTTCTCCGGGCCTGGCGAATCCGTCCAACACCGGGAGGCGGCCGGCTAAGTTGGCTTGCAAGGCGGCCAAAGCCTTGTCGACCGTTGCCTTGGATTGCGGAAAGCTGCGCTCGTTGGGATTAGTTTGCGCCGTCAGATTTGCGGCGAGAACAAAAGCAAAGCAGATACCGCACGCGAACTGAGTCGAGGCTCTTACCCAGTATCCAGTAAACCCACATCGGATTATCCGAGACCTCATGGCACCTGCTCCAGTTGATCGCGCAGGATCCATCCGTGCTGGCCTTCGTGCGTTTCCACGCCAAACCAGTAAGGGGTGGAGACCACGATCAGAACCTCGGTGCCGGCCGGGAGCGATTGCAAGGTGGATGCAGTGTGGAAAGGGGCGGACTGCAGCGGCGCTCCCGGCGCCTTCACCAGTCGTTGCACTTGACGCCTGAGGTCATGGACATGCTCCTCCAGAGTCTGAGGAGCAGCCTGCGGGGAGGATGTCTGGTCGCCAAGAGCAGGGACGGCGGGGCTGGCAGAGTCCGCGACGGCTGCCTGGGGCACGGACGAAGATACGTCAGGCAGCGGAGTGTTGGGCTGTTGCTTTCTTGCTGACTGCGCCTGCTTTTCCTTTTCTGCTTCGACGGTCTGGGCTTTCATCAGTTGCAAGGCGTCCAGGTGGTCGTGGATGTCCTTGTACTCGGCGCTTTCGACGGAACCGTTGGAAGCGTGGCTCACGTGGCGGAAATCCTCGACAAAACGCGCATCGATTCGAAGAACCGTGTTCTTGTCGCCCTGGGCCTGTATAACGTAGCGGACGGCCAGGGTTCCGACGTCACTGCTGTTCTTGAAATTCCGAGGGTCGAGTGCTTTTAGACGAACCTTGTAGAAGACCTTGCCTCCTTCGGTCCACTGGGGAAAAACGCGGGTGGAAGTCACTGGTGTTGCGTCGCTAATGTATTCGTCCTTGTTGTATTCCTTGGTTCCCCGGATGATTCCGTTCTGAACCACCTCCTGTATAACTTGGGCGACTTCATTTTCGGGAAATGGAACGTTCACGATGAGACCCATGCCATATTGAGTGGCATCCTTTTCGCGGGCGAGAAGTGGAAGTGTGGCGAGGGAGGCCATTAGGATTATGACGATTCTCCGCAACACGACGCCCATTTCTGGGCAGGAGCGGCCAAGCGCGTACGGAGACGTTTGCAAGATCACGAAAAATTTCCCTTGGCCAAGAGTCTCAACTATAGCTTGGGAAAGTCAACTAAAGGGCTTTTTTGACATTGTAATGACAATGACAAGGTACTGCTTAGCTCGCACTCATACAGCAGTTCTGGTCTACGCCTTCCGGCAAATCCCTTCGTTAAACTACCCTACTAAGATTCTGTCACCGAACTTATTTCTGGAGCTGTGTTTTCAATGAAATCCGATTGGATACGCGGTTGCACTACCTGCGCACCGATGCTCGTAGAGTCGGCGACCGCGTGGAGGAAATGCAGCGGCGCACGATTCTTCTGATTTACCTTGTAAAAAGATTGTAAAAATAATTTTGGTAAAGCTCTTGAAAAAGATCGTGATGGCGTTGTAGGATTCCGGCGGTACGGTGGTAGGACCTTTTCAACAAGAAAAAAAACGATTTAGAGGCTCTCTCAGCAGCTTAAGAATGAGTTTTATGAGACCTGACCGGAGTGCTTCGTTGTAGTTTCGTTTAGCGGGAAACGTGAATCGGTTAAAAGCAAGAATTGCTAGGAGTCGGCATGCGAATGGGGATGAAGTTTCGCTTTTGTAGGACGGCACCGCAGGCAAAGCATTTCCTGGTGGCGGCGCTGGTTCTGGTCTTCCTGGTCCTTAGCGGCAGCCAAAATGCGAACGCTCTTCCAGCTTTCGCCCGGAAGTACGGGCTTCGCTGCTCGGCGTGTCATGAGTCCTGGCCCATGCTGAACTACTTTGGCCAGAAATTCAAAGACAACGGCTACCAGCTCATGAACGACCGGGACGCACCGATATGGCAGAACCCGGGCTATTGGCCGGTTACCTTTCGCATCACTCCAATCTGGCACCGGGTAAGCACGGGCAAGGTTGCGGTCGACCAAGGGACGGGAATCACGCGAATCACGACTTCGGGTTTTGACCTGAGCGGGTTGGACTTCCATACCGGCGGCACATTGGAGAAGAACATCTCATTCTATGTCCTACCTTCTTCGGATAACACGGCCTCCTTTCACTTCGAGACGGTAATGGCCCGGCTGGACAACCTGTTCGGCAGCCCCTGGCTCAACCTCAAGCTGGGCAAATTTGAACTCGACAACCTGCTTTCGGAAAAGCGAATCCTGACGCTAACTGGGAACGGCGGCATTTACCAGCTTTATCACTTTGTTCCGGTTGGCGACGGCAACATTTTCGGCCAGATGGGAGATAACCAACTCGGCGCCGAAGTGATGGGGCACTCCTACAACGATCGAACACGGTATTCGGCGGCACTACTGAGCTCGACCGACGGAAATGTGGGACTGCCATACGGCAATGCGTACACCGGATTCTTTACTGTCAGTCAGGCCTTCGACGCAGGGAAGATGGGAGTGGACCGTATCGGCGCCTACGCTATGGTCGGAGAAGCCCCGACATACTATCTCACGCAAACCGCAAGTGGGGTTACAACGCCTATCGGTGGTTCGGGCATCAGCAACAAATCCTTCCATCGCGAGGGTTTCGTCGGGCAGTTCTATTTTGGCCAGCACTTCGACGTGCAGGTCGTAACTCAACACGGGTGGGATAACGCCTGGTTCGGACAAGGCTATGGAGATCTTATCGGTGGCACAGCGCCGAACAACAATCTTCCGGGAACAACGCTGCCCGCGGGTTCGCAGGCACCGACGTGGAACGGCGTCTTGGTGGAACCTCACTACGTGTACAGTCCGCAGCTAATTTTCATCGGGCGATATGAAACGATTCGCATGTCGCGGCAGGCTACGCCCGGTAACCCTTCGAACCTGGGCAACATTTCAACCTATACGGCCGGGTTTCGTTACAACCCATTCATGACCAGCCGTGCGGGTTTTGCCTGGCACAACGAATACAACTGGCTGCACCAGGACGGCACCGGACCCTTGGTTGGGGCGAACGGCCTGAACGTGAATACCAGCGAACTGCTCACGGGATTCGACTTTGATTTTTAGAGAGGGATAGACATGGGGACGAGATTGCGGAAGTGGACGCTGTTAGCGGGCGCGGTGGCGGCTTTGACCCTCGCGATGCCTTCCTGGGCGCAACTCACGCAGTACGACCTGAACACGCGCATGGGCACGGAAAGCCACATCGGAAAGATAACCGGTCATGCCAAGGATGGCAAAGCCGACTACCGCCGCTATTGCGTAGGTTGTCATGGCGAATTGGGTGATGGTAATGGCGAAAACGCCCCTTACATGCAGCCCCCCATGTACCAACAGCCACGCGACTTCCAATTGGGCGTGTTTAAGTGCCGCTCCACTCCGACCGGCACTTTGCCCACCGACCAGGATCTTTTCGACGCCATCACACGCGGCTTCGACCGCTCCAACATGCCGGTATGGAACACATTCACCAAGCAGCAGCGCGCCGACCTCGTGGCCTGGGTGAAGCACTTCTCTCCGCGCTGGGTGAATGAAAAACCGGGAACGCCAATCCAGATTCCTCCCGAGCCGGAAGTCACCGCGGAACGCATCAAGGCGGGACGCGATGTGTTTGCCAGGGTGCAGTGCTGGAAGTGCCACGGCGTCCTCGGTCAAGCCAACGGTCCTTCCGCTGCCACCCTCACCGATGATCTCGGGCGGCCGATCGCGGCCTTCAATTTTACCGAGGGATCCAGGCCCAAATGTGGAGATACCGATCGCGACATTTACCGGATTTTTATGACCGGCTTAGACGGAACTCCCATGCCTTCCTTTGCCGATAACATCAAGCCCGATGAGGCATGGGACTTGGTTTTCTATCTGCGAGCGCTTATGTCTCAGCCCAGCAAAGAAAAAGAGATGGCGAAAAAACTTGACCTGAAGCCCGTCAATCCCAATGCGCCTGCGGGCCAACAGTAGGAAATGGAACGGCATCGGAAAAAGATCTCAACTTCGTGGTTCCGTAAGGAGAAAATTTTCAATGAAGCAGCGAAACAAATTTGCGGTTGTAGGCTCGGCAGCTATTCTCGTCTTGTGCGCCGCGCTTTTTTTAGGCCAAAGGGTCAACGCAGCTGGAGAAGGCAAAATTACGGGAACGGTTAAACTCGATGGAACTGCTCCACACATGAGGGGCATCGATATGTCCAAGGATCCCTATTGTGTGAAGGCCCATGCCAGCGATCCCGCCCACTTGGAGACAGTGGTAGTGGGTCAGAACGGTGGGTTGGAAAACGTGGTTTTGTACATCTCCGAAGGTTGGACAGGGAGTGCGCCGGTATCGACCGAAGTCCCGGTGTTCGATCAAAAGAACTGTATGTACGCGCCGCACGTCTTGGCGCTCAATGCGGGGCAGACGTTCAAAGTGACCACCAGCGATCAGACCACCCATAACATTCACCCGCTGCCCAATCCGATGACGGGCAACATCCCGTGGAATCAGTCGCAGCCACCGGGCGCTGCGCCGATCGAGAAGAGCTGGAAAAATCCGGAAGTGATCCCAGTGCAATGCAATATCCATCCGTGGATGCATGGGTGGCACGTAGTAGTGAAGGGCCCGTACGCGACTACGGACGCGAGTGGCAATTACACCATCAACAACGTGCCGCCGGGAAATTACACGGTGACGGCCTGGCATGAAGACAGCCCGAACCTAACGCAGACTACCCAAACGCAAAAGGTTACGGTTGCGGGGGGCAAGCCCGGAACTGCGGATTTCACCTTTAAGGCAAAGTAGTAAGGATCATCACGCTTGTAGCTCGACTGCATGTGGAATTGCCGTGGTCCGCACTGTGGCGATTCACAGGCAACGGTCCCAGCGAACCTGGCCGACGCACCTGGCCAAAGGCGGAGCGATATGGCGAAGATATTCGCGGTGACGATCGTACTGATCGCAATCGGGTCGGCTATTCCCATCGTGATGCACACCTGGCATTTGCCGGAGGACATTTCGACTCACGGTCCGCTGATTGATGAGCAATATTCGGACACCATGGCGGAGGCCGGCATTTCGTTCCTGGCCTCGCAACTCCTCCTGGCCTTCTTCATTTGGAAATTCTCCAACGTGAAACCTGGGACCAAGACCCGAAACTTTCCGGGTGGGGCGATGGGGCTAGTGATCGCGGCTTTCCTGCTGGTGGGGACCGAGGTTTTGGCGCTGGGCGTGTTCGGTGCGAAAGCCTGGGCTAGCGTGTATTTCACTCCTCCCGCGGCCAATGCCATGCCGATTCAAGTGCAGGCAGGACAGTTTGCATTTTATTTCCGCTATCCCGGTCCAGACGGAAAGTTCGGACCGCTTCACGCCGACCAGATCAACGAGGCTAACGCCAACTTTTTTGGTCTTGATACGACTCATGACCAGGACTCCAAAGACGACATCGTGACCGCGGAGATGGCAATGCCGGTGAACCGCGAGATCCACTTACTGATGCATTCGAAAGATCTTGGACACTCCTTCTTTGTGCCGGAATTGCGCGTCCACCAGGACTTCGTTCCTGGGTTGGATCTGTCGATTCATTTCACCGCAACGAAAGTGGGAAAGTACGAAATCGTTTGTACGCAGCTTTGCGGTCTGGGGCATTACAACATGAAGGCATATTTAGAAGTAATGAACCAGGAGGATTTCGATAACTGGCTCAAGCAACAGGCAGCATTGCAGTAGCAGTAGTTGATGCAGCGGCAGCGGCGGAACAGACTTACGATCGCTCTTGAGAGGTGAGGGCAATGCACGATTCGTCGGCACACGCAGCGCAACACGGGGCTCCTACCAGCTTTATCCGGAAGCACGTCTTCAGTCTTGATCACAAAGTCATCGGGAAGCAGTATTACGCGCTGGCCCTGGTCGCGGTTGTCTGGGGAATGGTGCTCTCCTGGCTGATGCGAATCCATCTGGGATGGACCAGTTTTGCGATTCCTGGCTTGCACTTGCTCTCCGCCAACGGCGCTCCCGGCAATATCATGACTCCGGAGTATTACTTGCAGCTGATGACCATGCACGGAACGATCATGGTCTTCTTTGTGCTCACTACCGCCCCGTTCGCCGCTTTCGGCAATTTCTTCCTGCCCATTCAGGTGGGCGCGGAAGATATGCCATTTCCGCATTTCAATATGATGTCGTTCTGGGTGACGTTCGTAGGCTTCCTGGTTTTGGTGTCGTCATTCTTTGTCGGAGACGGGCCAACTCTGGGGGGATGGACGCAGTACGCGCCGTTGAGCGCTGTGGGTTCGGTGGCAGGCCCAGGCGAGGGTCTGGGCGTGGTTCTTTGGGCGACGTCGATTGCTATTTTTTGCGTGGGCCAGTTGCTAGGTTCGCTGAACTTCATCACGACGACGCTCGACATGCGCACTAGAGGGATGTCCCTGATGCGCTTGCCGCTGAGCGCGTGGGCATGGTTCATCACCTCGGTCATGGGCTTAACGGCGTTTGCCGTATTGATGCCGGCATGTATCCTGCTCATTCTCGATCATGTCGCTGGAACCAGTTTCTTTGTGCCGTCGAACCTGGTGATCAATAGCCAGCTGTTGCCGCATACCGGCGGGTCGACGCTCCTTTGGCAACATCTGTTCTGGTTTTTTGGACATCCCGAGGTCTACATTGCAATCGTGCCCGGCTTGGGGATTGTTTCTCACGTTCTCATCACCAACATGCGCAAACCGATGCTCAGTCACAGGGTCCTTATTTATTCCATGGGATCGTTGGCTGTTCTCAGCTACATGGTGTACGGGCATCACATGTTCGTGAGCGGCATGAACCCGTTCTCTTCGCTGGCCTTCTCCTTTCCGACCCTGGTAATCACGATTCCATCCACAATCGTCGTGTTGATTTGGCTGGGCAGTTTGTATGGATCCAAGTTGCGAATCAACAGTGCATCGCTGTTTGCTTTGGGATTTATTTCGATGTTCATCAGCGGCGGAGTGAGCGGTTTCTTTCTGGCTCAGCCTTCGATCGACATCATGCTGCACGCGACGTATTTCGTGGTCGGTCACTTCCACCTAGTGATGGCGGTCGCTGCGATCTTCGGCATTTTCGCCGGCACTTATTTCTGGTTCCCCAAAATGACCGGACGAATGATGAATGAGACTTTGGGAAAGACCCACTTCTGGTTGACGTTCGTGGGAACGTATTGCATCTTTATGCCGTTCCATTATCTGGGTATCGCCGGCAACGTCCGGCGCTATCAGGCATTCACCGATGACTATCTAGTCCCTCTTATCCCGGTGCATAAATTCATCACAGTTGCCGCTTTACTCACCGGTCTCGCCCAGTTCATTTTCATTTACAACCTCATCTACAGCCGTTTCAAAGGAGCTCCGGCTCCGGATAATCCGTGGGAGGGCACTTCACTGGAATGGAGTACGGCTACACCGCCGCCGCACAACAACTTCGGCGACAAGATGCCGGTGGTTTATCACGACCCTTATCAATACAACATCGAGGGAGCCAGCAGCGAGTTTGTGATGCAGACCTCGCCGGAACAATTAAAGAATCCGCACGAAGAGAAGTAGCCTTCGAGCAGGCTACACCGGTTTCACCAGGGAGACTCAGCAGTATGGCTACAACGATTCAACAACCGCCAAAAATCGAGCCTGACCGGCGGCTCAGCCATTCCGGCAATGGGGGCGGGCGGAATCTGGTTCCTGCCGACGGAGAGATGCGGAGGCTCAAGGACTATTCTCCTCCTCCGGCGAGCACTGGCATTTGGGTGGGACTGGCGGCGATCACCATGAGCTTTGCCGCGCTCACCAGCGCGCTGATCGTGCGTCAGGGATCTGCGCTGGATTGGCGGCATTTCACTTTGCCGCCGGTTCTTTATCTGAACAGCCTGATTATCATCGCCAGCAGCGTGACCTTGGAAATGTCGCGTCGCCGGATTGCGGCTTTCATGGGCGGTCCGCGAGATCAAGCTACTCGTCCGGCGGGCTGGCTTTACGTGACCCTCGCTCTCGGATTGCTCTTTGTCGCAGGACAGACTTTTGCCTGGATGCAACTGAGATCCCAGGGATTCGGTCTCGCTACTAATGTAAGCTATTCGTTTTTCTACGTGCTGACAGTAGCTCACGCCCTGCATGTATTCGGCGGACTGGGTGGTCTAGTACGGGTGATTGGGAAGCTAAACCATTCCGTGCTGCGACGGAGTACTTTGGACGCCACTTCGCGCTACTGGCACTTCATGGGCGCCTTGTGGCTCTATCTGCTTTTGCTGCTTTGGATGAAGGTCTAACAAAGTTGAGTAGGAGGCATCGTGAGCCAGGCAGATCTGACGATCCACGAGCATTCCGCCGCAATGGCGGAGCCCACGTTTTCCGTACCCGCAAAAAAGATGGCGATGTGGCTGTTCATCATCGCCGATACGGCCACATTTGCCGGATGTCTGGTAGCTTACGGTTTCTTACGCAACGGCACCCCGAATTGGCCAACTCCTTTCCGATTCTCACCTACCGTTCTGAATGCGATGGTGATGACCTTCATTCTGGTGAGCAGCAGTTTGACCATGCTCATCGGGATTCGGGCTGCCAAGGTGGGCGATAACGCGGGAGCCTTCCGCTGGACCATGATTACGGCAGTCGGCGGCATTCTTTTTGCCGTCCTGCATCTTCGGGAATGGTTCGGAATGATCGATGAAGGAGCCACGCTCTTTCACAATCCCTGGGGTACGCCTCTGTTCGGCGCTTCATTCTTCAGCATTACCGGCTTGCATTTGTTGCACGTTCTCGGCGGAGTGGTCGCTCTGATCGCCGTGGGAATCCGTTACAAAGGCGGCCGCTACAACTCCGACGATCTCGAAATCACCGGACTTTACTGGCACTTCGTGGATTTGGTATGGATGTTTGTCGTGCCGTTTGTTTACCTGTTGAACGTTAGCCACTGAGGTTGAAGTGCAAGGAGATATATGGCTCAGACAGAAGAGGGCGTAAGCAGTGGCGGAATCGGTAGATATCTTTTAGTCTATCTGGGAATCCTGATCCTGGCGGGTCTGCAATTCGTGATCGCCTATCAGCATATTGATGGCTCACAAATGTTCGCCAGGATGTTCCTGATCGCGGTTGCCGAAGCTGGACTGGCGCTCATGTTCTTTATGCATTTGTGGGAAGAGAAGCGCGGATTGCTACTCTTCGTGGCAGTCTTCACGATCTTCGTGATCGCTGCGATGCAATATGGATGGCCGGATAGTTTCCGGATGCTCGTGGGCGCGCCGGGTGCGTCTCAGTGAGGTTGACGAGGTGCAAATCAAGAAAATCCTGATGATGGCGGTGGTGCTGGCCGGCATTATCGTCTGGCTGACCCCAGTTCCCGCGCGCGCGCAGAGCTGCGCTCTTTGCTACACTCAAGCCGCATCCTCGGGATCGAGAATGATTCAGGCGTTGAAGAGCGGGATTCTGATCCTCATTACTCCTCCTACGCTGGGATCGTTGGGCGTTATTTTCGTTATGTATCGCAAACGGAATCAGGTTCGGCGGGCGGAGTCCGGTGAGGAATCCCGGCAAGACTGGTGAAAATGGCAAGTACTCAAGTGATAGCGAATCCGTTTTCCCTCGGAACACTCAGGTCTAAACTGCGGGACTACTACACTCTGACAAAACCCGAGGTGAACCTGCTGATCCTGATGACGACTTCGGCGGGCTATTACCTGGCCTCGCGGGGTCCAGTGCGGATTGCCGGCTTGTTGAACACGCTGCTGGGAACATTGCTGGTGGCCAGCGGCACCGCGACTCTGAATCAATGGATGGAGCGGGTTTGGGATGGCAAGATGCGCCGCACTGCCTCTCGGCCTCTGCCTTCGGGCAGGCTCACGAGCCGCGAGGCATTGCTGTTCGGCATTCTGCTGAGCGTCACCGGAGGACTTTATCTTCTGGTCGCGGTCAATCGTCTGTCGGCCTTGCTGGCTGTTTCGACGTTGCTTTCGTACTTGCTGGTGTATACACCCCTTAAGCGGAGGACGCCTCTGTGTACCCTTCTGGGGGCCTTCCCCGGGGCGATGCCCACGCTCATCGGATGGGCGGGAGCTTCAGCCGGCATCAATCGGCAAGCCTGGTTTCTGTTCGCCATCCTCTTCCTTTGGCAGTTCCCTCATTTTCTGGCGATTGCCTTGATGTATCGCGAGGACTACAGTCGCGCGGGGTATCGCATGCTGCCGGCTTTTGATCGGGATACGCGCTTTACCCGCGCCGAAATCGTGGCCTTCACCCTGGTTTTGGTGTTTGCCACGATGCTTCCGCTGGTAGATCGGGCCGGACTGTACCCGTGGGCTGCGATGGGCTTGGCAGCGGCATTCCTGCTCTATTACGTAGTGAAACTTGCGGCATCGAGCACTACGGTCAGAGCCAGCCGGCTCCTGCATGCCTCGGTTCTCTATCTCCCAGTGGTTCTTGTGATCATGGTCGTCTCCAAGAAATAGACCACCATAGCCAGCTAACGACAACGCTCGCTTTTGTGATTGTGTCTCCCTGGAAACCATCGTTCGCCGTCCTGACAAGACTGTGGGACAAGCTCCTTCCCGCAGCGATAGCTGTTGCCGTCGCAGCAATTGGAGTGGCGGCCGGAGACGGTTGCGCTCAGGAGCAGACATCAGCGCCACCACGACGTTCGATTCAGCGCGCTCCGGCGTTGCCTCTCACAAAGTTCTATAACACTCCTGATCCTCTTCCTGCCGGCAAGCCCGGCGAGCTGATCCGTTCCCAAGAGTTTGACCACTACGAACTGCCGTTCTCTGTGTCAGCGACTCGCATTTTGTACCACTCCCGCTCGGCTACTGGAGAGGATGTGGCGTCGTCGGGGGTGGTCTTGATGCCGTACGACAAGAAACCACCAGCGGGAGGCTGGCCGGTTATTGCGTGGGCTCATCGTACTGCTGGGGTCGCACGTACTTGCGCTCCCTCACTGACGAGGAACCTGGGACACGGTCCGTTTCTCGCGATGTATGTGAACCTGGGATATGCCGTGGTTGCTACGGACTACGTGGGTCTGGGAACCAGTTTCAGGAATGCATTTCTCGATGGTCCTTCCAATGCGGCTGACGTCATCAACGCCATTGGGGCGGCCCGTGCGGCGGTGCCGCAGCTGGGCGCGCGATGGGTCGTGCTGGGTGAGGACTCGGGAGGTTTAGCAGCCGTCGCGGCCGCGGAGCGGGAAAACGAGATTGGCGACCCAAATTTCCTGGGAAGCATTGCCATCTCAGATCTCACCGGCGTAAGAGAGATCTACGATCATGGCGCTCCTTCCGCCATCATGCTTGCAACGCTGGCCTATGGGGTAAAGACAGTTTATCGGCAGTTTCAAGTGACCGACATCCTGACGCAGAAAGCGCTCGGTTTATATAACCGGGCGGAACAGGCATGCTCTGACGCAAGAACGATTCCATCATTATCGCCCGCTGAAGTGTTGAAGCCGGGATGGGAGAGGAATACATTCGTGGGCGAATATTTTGACCGCAACGAACTGGGCTGGATTCGGGCGCGTGGGCCGATTTTGGTGATCAGCGCCGGGACGGATCAAACGAACCCCTCCACAGTGACGGCGCGGACAATTACCCGTATGTGTAAACAGGGCGATCGGGTTCAATGGGAGCGTTATTCCCAACCCGCGCCAGGAAGCCTGATTGGAGATTCAGTGAGGGACCAAATTGGCTGGATTGAAGCGCGCTTTGCCGGACGGCCGTCTCCGTCAAATTGTCGGTGACGGGTTTCAAGTTTCCCAGGTCGAGCCAAGAGAAAACCATCTCTAACGCATTGCCGCGTGGCATAATCTTTCGCAAGGTTTCCCATCAGGTGCCCAAAACTATGCGTCGAATGCTAGTTTCCGTTTTTTCCCTTTGTGTCGTGGTTTTGCCTTGCCAGGGAACTCAGACCCCCAGCGGCAAACCGCTGCAGATATATTTCATCGACGTGGAAGGCGGGCAGTCGACTCTGGTGGTGAGTCCATCGGGAGAGTCGTTGCTCATCGATACCGGCTGGCCGGGATATGAAGGCCGCGACGCCGATCGGATCTTGGCTGCCGCGCATCAAGCCGGCCTCGCGAAGATCGATTATGTCCTGATTACGCACTACCATCGCGATCATGTTGGCGGAGTTCCGCAGTTGGTGGATGGAGTCAAGGTTGGCACCTTTCTCGACCACGGGCCGAACCTCGAAGACTCGGCAGTGACGCGCACCGACTATGCCGCCTATGAGAAGGCCATTGCAGGGCATGCCCACGTCATCGTGAAGCCGGGATGGGGGATTCCGATCAAAGGCATTGAAGTGAAGGTGCTGAGCGCAGCCGGAGATCACATCAGGAATACCATTGCCGGGGGCCGGAGAAGCGAATTCATATTGTGCTTCCGAGCCTGCTGCAGAGGTGGACGCGACCGAGAATGCCCGCTCCGTGGGCGTTCTGATTACTTTCGGGCATTTCCGCTTTCTCGACCTCGGGGATCTCACCAAGAAAAAAGAAATTGAGCTTGCATGTCCCAACAACCTGCTTGGCACAGTCGATCTTTTTCTAGTGACGCATCACGGCGCAGATCTTTCGAATTCCAAAGCCCTCGACTGGGCGCTGCATCCGCGGGTAGCAATCATCGACAATGGCCCGCGCAAAGGATCGAGTCCAGCGGCGTGGCAGATCGTCCACGATTCTCCGGGCCTGGAAGACTTGTGGCAGCTTCACTATGCCGAGGAATCGGACAAGGCGCACAATGTTTCCGATGAGCACATCGCGAACGTGAAAGAAAATTGCGAAGGCAAATACATCAAAGTCACGGCGGAAGCGGACGGGACGTTCACATTAACGAACGGCCGGACGGGGGCGCAGAAGACCTACTCCAAGAAATAGTAGCGCCGCAGTCCCGGCGGCTATCCCTTCGCCAAGGTCAGGGAACCTTTGGGAGCGCCTCGCCTCCGACTGCGACGGCAAGATGCCCCTTCGGCAAGCTCAGGGCAGGCTTTCGCGACAGCCGGCAGGGTGCCGGCGCTACAGCTAGAATCCTCCTCCATGATCGTGATCGTGATGGGAGTCGTCGGTGCCGGCAAGACGACGATAGGGCGTTTGCTGGCCGAGCAACTGGTCTGGGATTTCGCCGATGCGGATGACTTTCATCCTCTATCGAATGTCGAGAAGATTCGGCACGGCATCGCGCTCAATGACGAAGATCGAAAGCCCTGGCTGGAAGCTCTTCGCCAGGCAATTACCCGTTGGATCGCCGAGGGGCGCAACGTCGTGCTGGCGTGTTCGGCCTTAAAACGTCTCTACCGCCGGGAACTTCAGGTCGGGCCGGAGGTGCGGTTTATATTCCTGAAAGGAAGCGCGGACTTGATCGCACAGCGTCTGCGCTCCCGCCACGGGCACTTTGCTGACGAACAGATTCTGGCCAGTCAGTTGGCGGATCTGGAAGAACCCGAAGAAGCAGTGACGGTCGACATTGCCGCGACGCCGCAACAGATCGTGGCTGAAATTCGAAAGCAACTCGGCTTGGCGTAGAATCCTCGCACCACCTAGCAGTCGAACTATCTGGACCATAACTTGGAAATTGCTCCTGAGCGCCTGGAATCCGCCGTCGTCTCTCGACTCATGTGGCGGTTGATGCCGTTTCTATTCCTGCTCTACATCGTTGCCTATCTCGACCGCATCAACGTCAGCTTCGCCGTGCTGCAGATGCGGGGCCAGCTTGGCCTCAGCGACCGCGTTTACGGCCGCGCGGCGGGGATGTTTTTTGCTGGATACTTTTTCTTTCAGCTTCCCAGCAACCTGGTGCTGGAGAAGTTCGGAGTCCGCCGCTGGATCTCAGGGCTGATGATCACCTGGGGCGTGATTTCCTGCCTGATGATTTTCATCCGCGGCCCCGTCAGTTTCTATGGGATGCGTTTCCTGCTGGGCGCCGCCGAGGCCGGATTCTTTCCCGGCATGATCCTATATATGAAGCGCTGGTTCCCGGCCAACGCACGGGCGCGGGCGGTGGCCTGGTTCATGATGGCGAATCCAATCGCGGGCATCGTGGGCAGTCCAGTGTCCGGCGCATTGCTTGGTATCAGCGGCAAGGGCCTCTCGGGTTGGCAATGGATGTTCTTGATGGAAGGCATTCCGGCAATTCTCCTGGGAGCGGCGGTGTTTTGGGCACTCGCGGATAACCCAAGAGAGGCGGGCTGGCTGAAAGGCGAGGAGCGAACTTGGCTGCTGGAGAGGCTGGCTCTCGAACAGCAGGCGGAGTCGTCCCTTAGAAAGGAAAATCTTTGGCATGTTCTGATTAGCCCCAGAATCTGGATGCTGTCGATGGTTTATTTTGGCGTCCCAACCACGATGTACGGAGTTACTTTGTGGCTCCCCAGCGTGATCCGATCGTTGTCAGGCCTGAGTTATTTTATGACCGGACTGGTGTCTACGCTTCCGTTTCTGGTAACAGCCATCGCAATGGTTTTTGTCGGCATGCACTCGGATCGCAAAGGAGAGCGGCGCTGGCATACGGCGATCCCTGCCTTTGTTGGAGCCGGGGTCCTGGGGTTGGCCGGTTACGGGGGTTCCGCAGTCATAGTGGTGGCCTGCATCGGTCTTGGGATGGCTTGTGCGGAGTCGATGGTCGGGCCTTTCTGGGCTATGGCAACTTCGCGGATGGCAGGCCTTTCGGCGGCCGCGGGGATTGCGGTCATCAACTCGGTGGCGAATCTGGGTGGGTATTTCGGTCCCGACATTATTGGATTTTTCCGTAAAGCAAGCGGCGGGTTTCGCGGCGGGCTGCTCGCGATTGGGGCAACACTGGCTCTCAGCGGCGGAATCGCGTTGATCGTCGGACGACAGCCCAAGGCCGACGGAGCGGGGCGAATGGTATAAGAACGCGCAAGGCCGGCAGCTTTCTAAGGCCGTCTTAACCAAATGGCGACGAACGGCAGCTTCCTCTTCGCTCCATTGAGTCAATTGTTTACAATAGAAACTTCGCCTTACTGTCATGCATGACTCAGTAGGGGAACGAACACCAATCTTGGAATCGACAAACCACAATTCCTGCGCGGGCCCCACCGTCTACTGGCGGGTCGAGGGAAGTCTGCTCGATCTGACGGTAGTTAGGCCTGTGGCATTCTTTACCTGGAATGCGCAGACGTTCGCCGAGCGTTTCCGGCGGCGCGGCCTGATCTTCCTGATGGCGCTGCTGCGGCCGTTTCTTTATTCCACGAACCGCAAGTTTGCGACGCGGGCGATCCATACGGTTTTGCGCGGCGTGACCCGTGACCGTCTGGATCTGCTCGGCGAAGAGTTTTTTCTCTATAAGTTGAAGCCGCGCCTGAAAGAACGCGGCGTACAAAAAGTTCAGGAGTTGGTGCAGTCTGGCGCAGAGGTAGTGCTGGTAAGCCAAGGGTTGGAACATGTCATGCGCCCTCTTGCACAACATCTGGGGGTCAAGCGAATTGTCGCAAACCGCCTCGAGTTTCGCGACGGGATGGCCACGGGAAGATTGCTCAACCCCGTGATCCGGCCGCGCGGCGCATTCGCGCGCATTCGAGAAGAAAATCCCGACGGTCGCAGGGCTCCAAAAACCCTCGCCCGGCAGTTGAACATTTCCTTGGATGAGCTTAAGGCTGCTGTCATTCCTGCCCAGCGGTTGGAGGTCGCTCCGAGCCGGCCTATTGTCCACTTTGAGGGACCGAGGCAGGCTCCGGGTTTTTCCGTTCGCAGGGCGTTCTCGGGGAAACACGTGATGCTAATCGGGGTCACGGGATTCATTGGCAAAGTCTGGCTGGCGAATACGCTTTTAGACTTGCCCGACGTGAAAAAGATCTATCTTTTGATCCGCCGGCAAAAGTCGAATCCGGCCGAGCGCCGCTTCGAAAAGATGATGGAAGACTCGCCCGTGTTCGATCCCCTTTTTGAACGGTACGGGGACCGGCTGCCCAGCTTTCTGCGGGAGAAAATCGAAGTCGTCGAAGGAGATGTGACGCAGCCGGGGCTGGGCCTTACCGCCGAGACGGCACGCCGCTTCCAGAAGAACCTGGATCTGATCATTAACAGTTCAGGACTGACCGACTTCAATCCCGATTTGCGTGACGCTCTTTCCACCAACACCGACGCCGCGGTCAATATTCTCGAATTCGTACGGTCGGCGGATCACGCGGGCCTTCTACATCTTTCAACCTGCTACGTGGCCGGGGAACAAGATGGCCGGGTCAGCGAGAAATTAACTCCGAACTATAGTCCCCGCGGAGTGGCCGAGTTCGATGCGGAGCAGGAATGGCGGTCGCTCCACGAAGTTGTGAAGCAGGCCAAAGCCAAAGCCGAGAGCGATGAGGTCACGGAGGAGTTGCGCGTGCAGGCGCGATCGAAGGAACATGCGGCGAAAGACTTGCACGGCGCGGCGCTCGAGAATCAGATTCGCAAAAACCGGGTACGCTGGCTGAAAAATTATCTGACTGAGGCGGGCACGCGGCGAGCCAAGGAACTGGGTTGGCCGAACACTTACACGCTCACCAAAAGCTTGGCCGAATCGCTAATCGCGAAACACGGCGCCGGACTCCCGGTTGCGGTGGTGCGTCCGGCGATTGTGGAAACCTCGGTCAGCAAGCCGTTCCCGGGATGGAACGAAGGCATCAACACTTCTGCGTCGTTGTCGTATTTGCTTGGCACGTATTTCCGGCAGTTGCCTTCGAACAAAAGCAAGCGCCTCGACATCGTTCCAGTAGACGCGGTTTGCAACGGCATGACCCTGATTGCCGCCGCTGTCATGGAACGCAGGCACGATCCGCTCTATCAGCTTGCGACCTCGGTGACCAATCCCTGTGACATGGGCCGGTCGATCGAGTTGACATCTCTGGCGCATCGTAAACACTATCGCGCCCAGGAAGGGCTGGAATCATGGCTGCGCCTGAGGTTTGACGCGATTCCAGTTTCCAAGGCGCGCTACAACCGGATGTCCGCGCCGGCGCAGAGGGCGATTGTGAAGTCGATTCAGCGGATCATGTCGCCTTTGCCGCTCAAGAAGGCGCCGCTGGTGAAGGCGGAACGGACTCTGGAGCGACTCGAGAAACTCATTGAGCTCTTTGAGCCTTTCATTCTGTTGAACGAACATGATTTCACGGCGGAGAACATCGAAAAACTTTCGTATGCGCTGGTGCCTGAAGAGAAGGACACTTTCGGCTACGACGCGTGTTCGCTGGATTGGTGGGAGTACTGGATCAATATTCACATCCCGGCGCTGCGCCGCTGGACTTATCCTCTGATTGAAGGCCGGCCTCTGGAAGCGCGGCTTCCTCGCAGCTTTCAACTTGCGCCCGCAAACGGAGTTGCCGTGAAGACGGGGACCGACGGAGCCACGTGGCGATATTCCTGACCGGATCGACCGGATATATCGGCGCGCACGTGGCCGCGAATCTTCTGGAGGGCCACGGGGCCGCGTTGAACGTGCTGGTGCGGGCGCGCGATCCTCAGGAAGCGCAGTTGCGGCTTTGGCGAGCGCTGCAATTACATCTCGACTTCCCTCATTTCTATGAGCACCTGCAGACCAAAGTGCGCATCTTTTGCGGAGACTTGACTGCCTCCGGCTTTGGTCTGGGTCGCGACGAATATGACCGGCTGGTCCATACCACGGATTCCGTGATCCATTGTGCGGCGTCGTTGAACCGAAGGTCCGAGAAAAGCTGTTTGAATGTTAATTTGCGAGGCACGCTCGAAGTGCTTACGCTGGCGCGGCATGCCGAGCACTATCATGGATTGCGCCGCTTCAGCGAGGTGAGCACCGTCGCCGTAGCGGGCAAGCGCAGCAACGAAATCGTCAGCGAAGATCGTTCGATCGAATGGGACCGTTCGGACTACGATCCTTACGCGCGTACGAAAAAGTTTTGCGAGCACATGACTCGGGTGCTACTGCCAGATACACCCAAGACAGTCTTCCGCCCGAGCATTGTGCTGGGAGACAGCCGACACGCTGAGACGACCCAGTTCGAGATGGTGAAGGCGTTCGTTTTTCTGGCGGGCCTGCCGGTGTTGCCATTTCGTCCCACAGACAAGATCGACATCGTGAATGTGGATTTCGTCGCGGACGCGATCACAACCTTGCATCAGAAAGATGAGCCGCGGTACGACACGTATCATCTTTCTTCGGGCAACGGATCACAGACGTTTCGAGAATTGACTATGGCGTTAGCTGCAGCCCAGCAAAAACGCAGTCCCGTGTTCCTGCCGTTTGCGGAAAAGCCGTTTTCTAGTTCAGTTAAGTTTCTTTCGAACCGGAAGGGAACAACGGGTCACAGCGCTTCGTTGCTAAAGGTTTTCATGCCCTATCTGGTGTGGAACACGGTGTTCGACAACACACGGGTGACCTCCGAGTTGGGACGGAAGCCGGTTCCGTTTTCGCAGTATAGTTATCCCCTCTTAAAGTTCAGCCGCGAGAACAATTTCCAGTACGATTACGAGCCCTGGCCAGCGGCTCGCGGAGGAACAGCCGCATGATGGATTTCATTCTGGAGGCGTGGGTCAGCAGCAATATCGAGCGCGCGAAAGCGAAATGGATGCTCGGCGGAGGCCGGCCCTGGCAACCGGGCGAAAGACTGAAGTTGCTGTTTGCCGGTTACAACGGCACGCGCAACATGGGTTCGGACGTGCGTGTTGACGAGATGCTGCGCCAAATTCGACACATCCTGGGAGCGGAACGGGTCGAGTTTAGCGTTATGAGTCAAAACTTCGATTTCTCGAAAGGATATTTCGAAGGCACGAAACAAGTTCATCTGCCGGATATCTTTCCGCCGTTCCTGTCGGATGAAGTGCCCAGACATCACGGTGTGGTGGCCTGCGAAGGCTCCATGTTCAAGAGCAAATTCGCGAATGCTCTGACCACGATGATGATCGGTTCGCTCGGGATCGCGGCGGTGGAGAACAAACTCTCTGTCGGATACGGTGCCGAAGCCGGTCACATGGATCCTGTGGTGGCCAAGATGTGTGGCCGCTACTGCAAGAATTCGCTGGTGATTACGCGCAACGAAGAGTCACGCACTGTCTTGCGCGAGTTGGGCGTGCCTACGGAACTGGGAACCGATACCGCGTGGACATTTGAGCCGCGGCCTGCCGAATATGGGCAAAGCATTTTGCGGCAAGTCGGCTGGGATGGGCAGCACACCGATTCTGGTCGTGTGCCCGATCAATCCGTTTGAGTGGCCGGTGAAGGCCTCGCTGGCCAAAAATGCTCTGCGCAGCACTACCGGGGCATACAAAGAAAGCCATTATCGCACGGTCCTATTTTCACAACTCTGGACCCGCCGCAGACCGTGCCTACCAACATTATTTGACTTCTATCAGCAACGCAGTGGATGCCTTCCGCAAGCAGAGAAATGTATTTGTCATCCTTGTGGCAACCGAGCGTCTGGACGCTCGTCCGGCGAACAGGATCTCAGAAAAACTTGGCGGAGTGCCGGTTTTGACTTCGGACCAGTACAACATGTACGAACTGGTCAGCATTCTGCGTGCCTGTCACATGATGGCCTCGTCCCGGTATCACGGCATTGTGACTTCAATGCCAGCGATGGTTCCTTCGGCGGGAATCACAATGGACGAACGCATTCGCAATCTGATGCGCGAGCGTGGCCATCCGGAGTTGCTGATGAATGTCGACGATCCGGACTTAGAGCAGAAGTTGCTGGCGGCGCTCGAAATACTCGCCACGCAGGGCGAGCGTATCGCCGACGGCATCGCACGCACGGTGGTAAAAAATCTGAAAGTTATGGCGCGAATGGGTGTGTTCTTCGAAGAAGAAGTCCAGCGGCGATACCCGGAGTTCCCTACGCGCACCGGCGAATGGAGCTGGGAAGATTATCTGCCACCGATGAATGCGTCGCTTCGCCAGTTGGCAGCAACATTCAGCTAAGACCGTCGCGTTTCAAAATTCATGCCATTTCTCGGCGAAATCTTTTCGCAACTCAAAGCGGCTGCGGGCACAACGGTGCTTCAGGAAATCCGTGACGGCCAAATCACGGGAGTGACAGAGAACGAACTCCTGGAATTGATTTGCAGTGCACGCTCGTTTCTTGCTGCGAAAGGGCTTAAGAAGGGCGACCGCTGTGGACTCTTGGCGGCGAACAGCATTCGCTGGATGGCGTTTGACCTGGCGGCGATGGCCGAAGGCCTGATTGTTGTCCCGCTATACTTCCGCCAGGCGCCAGCCGAATTGGTTGCGATGATGAAAGACAGCACACCGTCTCTGGTCTGCTGCGGCGTTGCGGCGTTGCGCGATGGAATCCGGGAGAATTGGCCAGCAGCGCCTCCGCATTTTCTTTTTGACGAGATCTTCGCGGAGAAGAGTGAAGCCGCGCTGGATCTCCCGCGGATAAGTGATTCCGACCCGGTGACGATCATTTATACTTCCGGGACTTCGGGGGAAGCCAAGGGGGTGGTGCTGACCGCGGCTAACGTTGGTTTCATGCTGGGTTGCACTTCGGCCCGGCTTGACTCGCTGATGAGAGGGCGCTCTGGACAGGATCGCATTTTTCATTATCTGCCGTTCAGTTTTTGTGCCTCTTGGATTGCGCTCCTGACTTTCCTGCTGCGCGGAAGCCTGGTGACCCTGAACACCGACTTGACGAAAATACCGAGCGACATGCCCGCAGCGGCTCCGCACTATTTCCTGAATGTGCCGCAGTTGCTTGAGCGCATGAAGCGCGGCGTAGACGAACAGATCGCGCAAAAGGGCGGTCTGGCTCAAGCTATTTACTCACTCGCCAAGACTGCGTGGCTACGGCGGAAAGAACGGCGGGCGCAAACGGGCGATGCTGCTTGGTTATGGCTGGCCAATACGATCGTTTTTCCCACAATCCGTAAAAAGATGGTAGGCGGTAATTTGAGGGCACTGATCTGTGGATCAGCCCCGCTCACTCCTGAAACGCAGGATTACTTCAGCATGCTCGGGATTCCCGTATTGCAGGTTTACGGGCTTACCGAGACGACCGGAATTTGTACGATGGACGATCCGAGCCATGTCGTGCCGGGACGTGTCGGACCAGCGATTCCCGGTATTGAGATGAAGCTCGGCGAAAACGATGAGATCATCGTGCGGGGCCCAAATGTGTTTCGGGGCTACTGGAACCGGCCGCAGCAGACCGCGGAAGTGCTGCGCGACGGATGGTTTCACACCGGCGATCAAGGCGAGATGGATGCTTCGGGAAACTGGCGGATCGTAGGACGGATTAAGAATCTTATTGTTCTCAGCTCGGGTCACAAGATTGCACCGGAGACTGTTGAAGAGGAAATAGCTCGCGATCTACCGGGGGCGCAGCAGGTGGTTGTTGTCGGCAATGGCCGCGGATTCCTTTCGGCGATTGTTACGGGGAGTGTGAACGGGGAACAGGTGCAGGCGGCGCTCGATGCCGTCAATCCGCAGCTTCCGCACTATAAGCAAGTGCGGGCATTTTGCTTGCAGCAGGAGCCCTTCTCTATCGAGAATGGGATGCTCACGGCCAATGGGAAGTTGAAGCGCGACTTGATTTCCGCCCGCATGAAGAGCGAGATCGAGGGGATGTATCAGGTGAAGCAAGCGGTGTAGTCGGAAAGGGAGTCTCTTGGGCGCCAACCAATTCCAAGGACGAGCGCTGTCGTGGCAGGTCCAGAGTGGAGTGATTGAAGTGGCGCTCCACCGCGAACCGTGCAACGAACTCGGATCGCTGTCACTCGGTGAATTGGAGAAATTCGCGTCAGCGCTCGACGATTTGGAGAAGGATGCGCACGCGCTCATTCTGTACAGTGAGTTGAAGTGTGGTTTCTGCGCAGGTGCCGATCTGCGGGAGTTATACGAGCGGTCGCAAACGATGGAAAAATCCCAAGCGGCCCGGGGAGTACGCGATTTCCTGGAGCGTATTCACCGCGTGTTGAATCGAATCGATGCATCCCCTTTGACCACGATTGCTGCCGTCCAAGGCGTCACTTTTGGTGGAGGGTTCGAACTTGCCCTGGTCTGCGATTTGATAATCGCCGACAAAATGGCGCGTTTCTGTTTTCCGGAGCTGAGGCTGGGTTTGATACCGGGCTTCGGCGGAATCCCGCGCCTGAAGAGGGATCTGGGGAATGCGGTGGTGCGCGATCTGCTCTTAACCGGCCGCAGTTTCAACGCAAACAAGGCGCAGCAGATAGGGCTGCTCAGTCAGGTCGTATCTGAAGGTGAGGCCTTACGCGCGGCTCGAGCCACAGCGGCCCAGCTAGGTAAGTTCGATCGTCAAACTGCTGTGAGGGCCAAGCAATTCATCAAGCCGATTCCGCGGGAGGAGTTGCAGAAAGAAATCGATATTTTTTGTGAGCTGTTCGCGCGTCCTGCTGTGCAAGCGGGATTGAAGAAATTTGTAGAGAGCACCGATGCGCAGCCCTATTTGCCCTAGTCGCAACTGGATTAGAATGATTGACATGGAAACTGCCGAAAAGACTCTCGACGAGATACTCAGGCTGGCCGCGGCGCACTTCAAAGTTCCCCGCGAGAAACTCTCTCCCGATGGAGACTTCTTCAAAGCGCTCGGTATCGACAGCCTGCAGACCCTCGACTTGCTCACGAAGCTCGAGAATCACTTCCGGGTGGAACTGCCGGATTATGAACTGCAGGGCGTAACCGACTTTCGCACGCTGGCCCGTAAGATTCAGGCCCGCCTTTAGATGAGAATCCCTTTGCTGATTTCTGATTGTTGATTGCCGAGGAACCTACCTGCTGACATTCTGTCAGACTATTTAATCGGCATCTACAATCAACAGTCATCAATTTCTTATGCTCGATCTCCGGCAGTACACATGTCTGGGCGCAGCGTTGCGAGATGCCCTCGATCGCTTCTCCTCGGAGACCTGTCTGATCGAAGCCGAGCGCGATCGGGAAAAAGTCCGCCTGACGTATTCCGATTTCAAAGAGACCGCCTTGCCGCTGGCCCGCGCTTTGGAAGACGCCGATTACGATGCCGAGGAACGCGCCGCCATCATCATGACGAATCAGTCGAAATGGCTGATCTCGGCGTATGCAATCTTTTATTGCGGTGGCGTGCTGGTGCCGCTGGATTACAAGCTGACAGCGACGGAGCATCTGCAGCTGCTCGCACATTCTAAGGCCAAGGTGCTGATCGTCGAGTACCACTTGTGGCGGGCGATCATGGAAGCTCCGGACTTCCAAAAAATTGCCACGAAGATTGTCCTGGTGACGGAAGCACCGCTGGGCGTGGAGCTGGCTGGCGCGTTTCGCTGGGAAGACTTCAAGCGCAAGGGGGCTCCCGACTTCGTCATGCGGCAGAAGGACGATGTGGCCTGCATCGTCTATTCCTCGGGAACCGGAGGACGGCCCAAGGGATGCGTGCTGACCCACGAAAACTATCTGGAGCAGTGCCGCGCGCTGACTGCGTGGTATCCCTTTTGGCCGGGCGTGCGGTACTTAAGTATTCTCCCTACCAATCACGCTATCGATTTCATGGTGGGGTTCATCGGTCCGTTCGTATGCGGAGCATGCGTGGTACATCTGCGCACGCTACGCCCGGAGTTCGTGCGCGATGCCTTTGTTCGCTATCGGATCACGTATGTAGCGCTGGTTCCAATGATCGTAAAGAATCTGGAGCGTGGTCTGCGCGCGAAGTTCGACGAACTGCCCTCATGGAAGCGGACATTTCTAAATGCCATGATTGCGATCAATAGGGCCCTTACGCGCCGCCGGCCGAAGGTGAAACTCAGCCGCATGTTGCTTTCCAGCATACACCGCGGATTTGGCGGGGAGTTGCTGGCGCTGATTACCGGCGGGGCATTCATGGAGCCGTCGACTATGCAGTTCTTCTATGATCTCGGCATTCCGGTGATCAATGGTTACGGCTTAACTGAGGCTGGCACCGCGCTCACACTCAACGATCTCAAGCCATTCCGCGCCGATACAGTCGGCAAGCCGCTTCCCGGTGTCGAATTGCGAATTCTGAATCCCGATGCCGAAGGCGTGGGCGAAGTGGCGGCGCAGAGTAAGACGGTAATGTCGCATTATCTCGACGATCCCGAACTGACGTTGGAGACCATCGTGGATGGCTGGCTTCTGACAGGCGATCTCGGCCGCTTTGAGCGCGGCGGACATCTGCAGCTTCTCGGGCGCAAGAAAAACATGATTGTGACCGAGGGTGGAAAAAACATCTACCCGGAGGATATTGAAACCGCTTTCGACGGGCTTCCGGTGAAAGAGTACTCCGTGTTCGCGGTTAACTACATCTGGCCGAAAAAAGAACTTGCGCGCGAGACTCTGATCGTTGTGCTTCGCCTGGAACAGAATCAAAAACTCGACAGCAAGCTACTGGAAGAAATTTCCACTAGAAATCGCCGCTTGCCCGACTTCAAACGGGTTGGCGGATACTTGATCTGGCAGAAGGACTTTCCACGGACGGCTTCGATGAAAATCAAGCGACAGTTGCTGGCTGAGGAAATCGGCAAATCGATGAAGCGGGAAGCAATTGCCGGACTGTAAGCGGCCATGGAATCAGATTTGCTATGCGTTGTGTGGCGCGGGCGCGCTCGCCCGCGTTGTATTCTGCACTACAAAGGCTTGCGGGCAAGAGTGCCCGCGCCACACGAGATAGCCGCGCACTCTGCTTGAAAGATGGTTACGGATCTTGGGGCAAAACTATCTTGCAATCGTGAACCCGGCGGCCGGAGGCGGACGAAGCCGCAGGCTGCTAGGCCCGGCACTGGAACGCCTGCGGGCTGGCGGCGTCGAGGTGCAGGTAGCGGAGACGCGCTCTTCCGGAGAGGCGACGGAGATTGCCCGCGACGCTTATAAGAGTGGTACCCGAAAGTTCATTGCGGTCGGTGGCGACGGTACTTCCTACGAGATCGTGAACGGCTTGTATCCTCAGGCCTTTGACGGTGAACGCCCAACCTTGGCATTCTTGCCTCTGGGCACCGGCAATTCTTTTCTGCGCGACTTCAGCCATCGCGGGGTGGAGTATGGGATCGAATCTCTTCTGGCTCACAGAAGCCGTGCCTGCGATGTGCTGCGCTTGCGCCATCGCACCGGGGTAATCTATTACCTCAACTTGTTGAGCATGGGTTTTACCGCGGACGTCGCCACACTGCGAGCCAGGCACTTCAGCGGTTGGGGAGAGCTAGGTTATTTCACCTCGATTTTTCTAACTCTCGCGCGATTCAATCGCCGTCCTTTTCCGGTTCGAGTCGAGGGCGCTGAAAACTTCGACAGCCGGCCCTGCCTCTTCCTCACTTTCAACAACAGCAAGTTCACTGGCGGAACGATGATGATTGCCCCCCAAGCTGAGATCGACGACGGCCTGGTGGAATACGTTCGTTGGGGACCGATTAGTCGATTGGGGCTGATTCGAAACTTGCCCGGACTGTATGACGGCACGCATGTCGAGCATCCACTGGCCGAGCGTCAGGCGGTACGGCGCGTCGAGTTCAACCTCGAAAGTCCCGCGGACGTCATGGTCGACGGAGAAGTGCTGACGCTGCTTTGTGAGGAACTGGATGTGCTTCCTGGAGCACTTAACGTGGTTGCGTGATCCTTGCTACGCGCCAGCGCCGTGATATAAGAATGAATCATGTCTGATGAACGACGGAAGAGGCAAGAAGAGCGCGACGGCGGCGGTTCAAGAGACGTTAAAACGAAGAAACTACTTATCTATGGAGGCGTCCTAATTCTTCTAGCAGGCGCATTCATCGGAGGTCGTTACTACCGCAATCACAAATACGATTCGTTCGCTAAGTGCCTGGCTACGAAGCAAGCGAAGATGTACGGCCTTTACTGGTGCCCGCACTGCATCGAACAGAAACAGATGTTCGGCGATGCGTTCCACTACGTTCCCGTATGTGGAGTGCGCAATCAAGGGCTCAAAAGAGGAGGCGGCCGAGTGTAAGGTCGCCGGAGTCAAATTGTTTCCCAGTTGGCAGTTTGGGATGGAGCCGCCGAAGGAAGGAGTTCTGTCCCTGGAAGCTCTAAGCGACAAGACTGGGTGCAGCCTGCCATGAGCGATCAGCGACCTGTTCCAGCTTTGGGGGCGTCGGTAGTGCCGCCCGCCAACCGTGTTCTCTTTGGAGTGATCGCGGTTCTGGCGCTGGCGGGTGTGATGGTGTCGGCGGTTTCTCTACAGCGCCATTATGCGAAATCTGCGACCGCGTACTGCGATTTCAGCCAGAAATTCAGTTGCGACATCGTGAACCGTAGCGAGTATTCGACGCTTATGGGAGTTCCGGTCGCTGCCATTGGCGTTGCCGGCTACGGTGTGCTATGTCTCTTATCCACTTTCTGGAGAACGCGCGCAGAAACGCCTAGCCGCCTTCTGGGAGCGGCAATCGCCGGATTAGCCTTTGCCCTTTACCTCACATACATCGAAGCGTACGAACTAATGACCTGGTGTATTTTGTGCCTGATCTCTCTCCTTCTGATTTCCCTCATCAGCGTTCTCGCAGTTGCACTGAAACTGAAAAGCGCCCGAGCCTAAAACGCAGCTGCCGTTGTATTCTGATAGCAGCCTCTGGATGAACGAAATCCAACAAAATGAAAGCTCTGGTCCTGCGCCGGAGGTAATCCGCGTGCAGGCAGCGACTGGAGACTTGCGCCTTCACGAATTTTACAGCCGCATTTTTCGCAACACGCGATTCCTGCGGGTATGGCTGCCGCCCGAGTATGACGATTCGGCAAACTCCAGCCGCCGTTATCCGGTGCTTTACTTGAATGATGGTCAGAATCTATTCGAAGCTGCGACTTCTTTTACGGGAGTCGAATGGCAAGTAGATGAAACCAGCGATCGGTTGATCCGAGAACGCGTAATTCCGCCCATAATTATCGTTGGCATGGACAACGACAGCAAAGAACGGCATCGCGAGTACATGCCGCATCGCTCGCTGCACCCGATGATGTTGCGTGTGCAGGGCAGTCGCTATCCTAAGTTCCTGATCAAGGAGGTGATGCCCTTTGTGGCCCGAACCTACCGCGTGGCTGCGGGTCGCGAGAATGTCGGGTTGGGCGGATCTTCGTTGGGGGCGCTGATTTCGCTTTATACTGCGACAGTGCGACCGGGCGTGATTGGGCGACTTCTCCTGGAAAGTCCGTCGTTGTGGGCGTCGAACCGGCAGATCATTCGGGAGAGCCGCGGAATCAAACGGTGGCCGGAGCGGGTTTTTCTGGCAACCGGCACTGCCGAAGCAGGGCGGAAAGATCAAGATCAGAGCATGGTTGACGACGTGCGAGAACTGGCTGCCATCCTGCGACGCGCGGGGTTGGACCATAGACGTCTCAGGTTCGTGGTCGACGAGGGTGCTTCGCACCACGAGTCGGCATGGGCGCGACGGTTTCCCGAGGCGCTGGCATTTTTGTTCGGCAAATCGGAATAGCGTTACGCTCGCTCTCCGCTTTCTATGCTTTTGCGATCTTCTGGGCTGTATCTACTTTGGTTGTCGCAGTATCGGCAGTCGGGGCGCTTTCGCGGCAGATTTGCCAGATTACGTACAGCGCAGCAGCCATCGCAATCACTGAAAGCTGCACGTGCGTCCATCTCGCGAAAGGTCCGATCAGTGGAAGCATGTACGTCAGATAAAGAAGAGTTCCCATCCGGCGACTCGAGTCCGTGAGCGGTTGAGAAACGATCCAATCCGCGAGCAACAGAAACGCGGGCGCCAAAATCACTAAATCGTAAACTGTGAGATGCGGTGCCACGAGGACTGTCGCGAAAAGGAGCGCCGAATACCGCAGTGACAGCGGCGCGGCCTGGCCGCGTCTCCAACACGCGATCGTGAGTCCAAGTACCCAGGCCGCGCTTAAGAAATAGAGACCAACGGAAACTTTAGGCCAGGGTAAGAGAATCGACCAGAACGTTCGCAAGGAGTGGGTTTGGTAGAGCTTGGGCTCAAGCAGCGGCAACACAGCGCGCACATTCCACAGCATGCGAACCCAGTGACGGAATGGTTCGATTCCGTAATAGAGAACTCCCGCAGACAGTTGACCAGCCGCCGACATAGCCGCAGCCAATACTGTTTTCCAGGCGCCGATCGATACAAACACGATGGCCGCGGCTACCCCCAACTGCGGCTTGAAAATCAGACAGCCGAGGACCAGGCCAGCGAGGAATTCGCGCCGGTCACGCAGCAGAAAAAACATCAGTGTGAAGCAGGCCAGCGCAATGGCAGAGGTCTGGCCCCAGGCGATCAAATGAAAAAAAGCTGGAAACGACACGGCGAGGATAACAACGGTTGTCCCGTAGTTGCGAAGGCTCGGACACGCTCGCCACAAGCTGTAGCAGCAGATGCCATAGACAACCGCGCTGCATCCCCACCACAAAATGAGCGCCCAGCCGTAAGCGAAAATAGCCAGCGGCGCAAAGAAGATCGAAACCTGTGGTGGATATAGAGGCAAGTACCGGATGCCCGCAGCTTGCGGCACCCGTTGAGCACCCAGAGCCGCTTGGGCATTCATGTCATACAAATCAGCGCCACGATGGGCAGCCGCGAGCGAGCCCAAAGTGTAGAGGTGCAGAAAGTCCGTTCCCTTCAGATTTCCGTTGCGGTCCCGAAGACCCGGAGTGGCTATGTTCCACGCGTAGAACGACCACAAGCACAGCGCGAGAATCGTCCCATGAGCGCGCAGGCGTCTGGATGTGAGCCATGAACCGGAATGATCGCGCGATGGCGTCAGAAGACGAACCTCAGTTCAGAGGATAGGGCTCAAGCTGCGGCGGAGACTCGTCGCCGGACATCAGCCAGGCATGGCGATCGTTGAAATAGCGCAACAGTTCAAGGTTCTTCTCTGACCCCATGTCGCGCGCCCAGATGATGCGTGCTCGATCAATATCGGGAGCGTTGTAAATCCAATCGCGATCCACGTTATGCTCGGGCCCGTAACGGACGATGACGAGGTGGGCGCCAGGAGTCGCGTTCAGCCGTTCGACAACACTCACGAGATCCAGGTTGCCAATGGGCCACCGGGGCTCGAGTGGAGCATGCACCACGATTCCCGTCACGCGAAGAAGAACCATTCCAATGCACACGACCGGGATACTGCGCACAAGATAGAGTCCAGCCGGAGCGCCATTGCGGCGCCATAACCGCAGATGCCGCATGCACTGTACAAGCACCAGATAAACCAATCCTGCAGCGGGCGCAACATAGTGAGGAAAGGTCCACGTTTCTACCAGCCAGCCCAGGGAAAAAATGAGTCCGGCAGTGAGAGCCAGCCGCATGCGGCGATCGTGGACGATCCACGGAAACATAACCAACGGTAGGGAAAACGCAGCGCCAACATAGAATCGCCAAAGCTCAATAATCTTATGGGCTGTTCTACGCATGAACCCGCCGAAGGTGTGGGCCTCGTCGAACTCGTGAACTTCCCATCCCACGTAATAGTCGCGCATGACGGGGTGATGGTACTGCGGCACAGCCCTCTTGGGAAAAAACAAGAAATAGGGAACTACAGCATAGGTTCCGCGGTTGACCGCGTACGTCATGCGAAACGGACTTCCCGTGACTCGCCAATAGTAATACCCGGTTCCCAACGCTGCGACCATAAGGACGCAGCTTGCAGGCAGAAACACGCGCCGAAACAGGAGCGACCATGGAGGCAGCCGCCGTCCCCTCAGCCAAACCGCAAGACCGGCGGCGACCGCGACGCTGAAGACCAGTCCTTCATAAGGACGGCTGTTCGCCATTATCGTGAGACCAATCGCGAGCAGAATTCCCTCGCGAACGCGAGGCTGGTTGCGAAGCCTTGGAATGGCGCCCAATACCAGCGCACCTCCCGTCGCGGCCACTGCGGGGCACCAGTAACTGTTCATCCAGTAGCTGAACGTGGCAAAGCGCAAAACGGAAAGAACTCCGCCGAATAACGCCCATGTAGGCGGAAACCAACCTTGCAGCATCCAGCAGATCACGGCGCAGAGAATGGCGGTGATCAACCAGACTCCGATCCATGGATTCCCGAGGAGCAGACCCGCTGCGAGCGCAAGACCCTGCCCGGGCGCATACATCGACATATAAGAGGGCTGCTGAATGATCTGAAAACTCTCAAAGTGAATCCACATGGGGTGAGTTGGATTTGTGAGGTGACCCGAGGCGAATGTTTTCGCAGCGAGCAGATAACTGTATTCGTCATTCCAGTTAGGAAGTGGAATTCCGATCAGTGGGATCAAGACGGCGCGAATGCCCAGACCTAGAGCGCCCACAAACAACACCGCCAACGCTCGCTGGCGCGCAAGTCGAACGAAGAGGTTTTCAACGCGATCAAAGAACGATTGACGGTTCTGTCGCCTAGAAGTGCGCAACGACAGCCACACTGTGCCCAGCACCATGATCGCTTCTGTGATGGTTAGCAACCATGGCGCCAGGTGTCGGTAGATTTCACTCATGAGGATCTGGCTGGTAGAGGGGAGATCACCTACGCTCCGGACTCCTATTTGCTGGCGGTTTCCTTCACGCCGATCTCTTCGAACAGACCATCCACGCTCTGAATCATTTCGTTGTCGACTACGCGATTCTTGGAGATCGCCTCTTTCAGCGATATGGAGACAATCTTGTTCGACCGCAGTGCTGCCATGCAGCCAAATTCCCCGCGATGAACCATGTCGATCGCACCCAAGCCGTAGCGCGTCGCCAGGACGCGGTCGAAAGCGCTGGGGGACCCGCCGCGCTGAATGTGTCCCAGCACGACGGCGCGCGTCTCGAAGCCCGTACGCTTCTCGATCTCACGCGCGAGAACATTCGCAATGCCACCCAGCTTGGCGTGACCAAATTCATCCTTGTCCATGTCCTGCAGAATCGCAGCTCCGGAGTTGATATTGGAAGAAAACTTTGCGCCTTCCGCCACAACGACAATAGAAAAATAACGCCCCCGCTCATGGCGCTGGCGAATCGATTCGGCCACCTTATCGATGTCGAAGGGCCGCTCGGGAATCAGAATCACGTCGGCGCCGCCGGCGATGCCGCTGTACAGGGCGATCCATCCCGCGTCGCGCCCCATTACTTCTACCACCATCACGCGGTTGTGAGCCTCGGCAGTGGTATGAAGGCGATCGATCGCTTCACACACCACATTGCAGGCGGTATCGAATCCGAAAGTGTAGTCAGTTCCACCCAGATCGTTGTCGATGGTCTTAGGGACGCCTACCACGTGCAGGCCTTTTTCGTGAAGCTTCTGGGCGACCGACAACGTATCGTCTCCGCCGATGGCGACCAGAGCGTCAATTTTATGCTTGTCGATGGTGGCGATGCATCGGTCGATTCCGTCCGGGCGCTTCGAAGGATTGGTGCGCGAGGTGCGCAAAATCGTTCCACCGCGAGGCAGAATTCCGCCCACCGAGTCCAGATTGAGCGGCATGATTTTGTCTTCGATCAGACCGCGCCAGCCCTCCATGAAACCGATGAACTCATCGTGATAATGAAACACGCCCTTGCGCACGACTGCGCGGATGACGGCGTTCAGCCCTGGGCAATCGCCCCCGCCGGTTAATATGCCAATTTTCATCTTGCGCTCCTATGCGACTACTAGTTCAGAATGAAGTCCTCCGAATGCACCCCGGGTGCAGCTTTGCGAAGAATGCCAAGAGCAAGGGTGGAACCGGATGGAAAAAGATAGAGTAACACTAAAGCTACACATGCTGAAACCAGGCAAGCACTGCGACAAATCATTTAGGTCAGTACCAGCAGGTGCAGAAGCATGGCGGATCCGCTCATTAGCATTAGCATTGATATTGCGCTACGCCGCAAGATTCGACACAATGCTCGACGGACATGAAGCCGGGAACGAAGTTGGCAACAAAAACAAATAAGACCGCGTCAATTTTGACTTGGGGAGCGGTGGTCCTGTTGGGCGCAGGGGCGGTCGGCGTGGTGGCCATTCATCGCGGAGAGCCAATCAACGCATTGTGGTTGGTTGTGGCTGCGGCTTGCTGCTATGCCCTTTCATATCGCTTTTACAGCAAATTCATCGCGGCGAAGATTCTCGCCCTCGACGCCCTCCGCGCCACCCCCGCGGAGCGACTGGAAAATGGCCGCGATTTTCTGGTGACGAACAAATGGGTCGTGTTCGGCCATCACTTTGCCGCTATCGCCGGACCGGGCCCGCTGGTTGGGCCGGTGCTGGCCGCGCAGTTTGGATATCTTCCCGGCACGCTTTGGGTCCTGGCGGGCGCCATCTTTGGTGGTTGTGTGCAAGATTTCGTCATTCTGCTTTTCTCTGTCCGCCGCGACGGCAAATCCCTCACCGAAATGGCGAAGGAAGAAATCGGGCGTGTGGGAGGCTTTGTGGCCTACACGGCCGTGATCGCGATTCTCCTCATTCTCCTAGGCGTGATTGCGTTGGTCATAGTCAATGCGCTGAAAGACAGTCCCTGGGGCACGTTCACGATTGCGATGACGATTCCCATCGCCCTGTTGATGGGACTCTACCTCCGGCGAATTCGTCCCGGAAAAGTGCTGGAAGTCTCCGCCCTGGGTTTCGTTCTTGTGCTCCTTGCAATCTGGGGCGGGCAGTGGACCTCGCAAAATCCGGCGATGGCGAGCGTGTTCTCGCTACGCGCGCCCACTCTGGCGATTCTCATCATTGTCTACGGATTCGCAGCCTCCGCTCTTCCGGTGTGGCTGCTGCTGGCGCCGCGCGACTATCTCAGCACTTTCGTGAAACTGGGAACGATTGGGCTTCTCGCCGTCGGCATTGTGGCGTTGCACCCTACTCTGCATATGCCAGCGCTCACCCGCTTCGTGGACGGCTCCGGGCCGGTTTTTGCGGGAAGGATTTTCCCTTTCGCCTTCATTACCATCGCATGCGGAGCTATCAGCGGCTTTCATGCGCTAATCTCGAGCGGGACCACGCCCAAATTGATCGCCCGCGAAACCCAGACTCGCATGGTGGGCTACGGAGCCATGATGGCGGAGTCCGCGGTTGCGGTCATGGCGGTAATCGCGGCCTGCGTGCTCCAGCCCGGCGTTTACTTTGCGATTAACAGCCCCGCGGGGATAGTCGGCCAAACCGCGGCGGCGGCCACAGCGACCATCTCCTCCTGGGGATTTCCGGTCAGCGCTTTAGAAATGCAATCTCTGGCTCAGGCCGTGGGCGAGCAAACTCTACTCAATCGCACCGGCGGCGCGCCCGCATTCGCCGTGGGCATGGCGCACATCTTTTCGCAGAGCCTGGGAGGCACTGCGGTGATGGCTTTGTGGTATCACTTCGCCGTCATGTTCGAGGCTTTATTCATCCTTACCGTTCTTGACGCCGGAACCCGCGTAGCCCGCTTCATGATTCAGGACGCCCTGGGCCACGTCTACAAACCGTTGGGACGAACCAGTTGGTATCCCTCGATTCTGGGGACCAGTGCGCTGATTGTCGGTGCTTGGGGATTCTTCCTGTGGCAAGGGGTGAAAGACCCGCTGGGCGGCATCAATTCGCTGTGGCCACTGTTCGGCATCGCCAATCAGTTGCTGGCTACGGTAGCTTTGTGCGTGGCCACGACCGTCATAATCAAGATGCACCGTGCCCGTTACACTGCTGTCACGCTCGTGCCATTGGCATGGCTTGTCGCGGTCACGTTCACAGCATCGTGGCAGAAGATTTTCGATCCCAATCCGCGCATCGGATTTCTGGCCCAGGCCCGAGTCCTGGCGGCAGGCCCGGCTACCAACGCAACCACACGGCTTATCTTCAACAACCGGCTGGACGCCGCTGTGACAGCCATTCTTGTTGTGATGGTGGCTCTGGTCCTGATCGAATCCGTGCGACAGTGGATCGCGGTGTTGAGCGGAAGGGAAGAGGCGCGGGTGAAGGAATCTGCGTTTGTGATGACGCGGTTGGCGGAGGAAAGAGGATGAGTCGCTTTTTGAAAGCAGCCCGAATTGTGCTCGCCACCTTGCGTGAAATTTTTGACGAAGCCGCCTATGAGCGTTTTCTACGCAGGACGCACGTGATATCGTCGAAATCCGCGTACGCGGACTTCTGGCGTGAGAGGGAATCAAGCCAGGCGCGGCGTCCCAGATGTTGCTGATGTTGTCGCAGCCGGAAGAAGCTGTGCGAGGCTGGCTCCGCGGGCGGGAGTGCCCGCGCCACACGAGGCCGCGCGTATCGACAGCGATATCGCAGTTCAAGACTCTTACAAATCAAAACGAGGTGACCAGGGCTATGCGAAGCAGATCGCTGTTGGCATTTTGTGTTGCCGTCCTGTGTTTTGTTCCTCAAGCCCTCACGCAAAGCGGCGACTCCGAAGGTCAAACCATGCGTCCTGTCATTCGCGGACGCCAGGCCGCTGTTGCCTCCATGAAGGCCGAAGCCACGGAAGTGGCGCGCCAAATTCTGGCCGTCGGCGGGAACGCATTCGACGCCGCGGTGGGCGGGCAGGCCGCATTGGCGGTCACCGATTTCTCCCTGAACGGTGTCGGCAGCGACGCTGTCCTGCTGGTCTATAGCGCACGCGAAAAGAAAGTCTTTTCCGTGAACGCCGAGCCTCGCGCACCCAGATTGGCTACGATCGAATGGTACGAGAAGAATAACGGCGGCAAGATTCCCGAGAGCGACGGCCTCCTCTCCGGCGGGCTGCCCGGTGTGGTGGACGCGTGGTATACCCTGCTCGATCGCTGGGGCACGATGAGTTTCGAGCAGGTTCTGCAACCCGCAATTGAGCTGGCGGAGAACGGCTTTCCGCTGAGTGAGTTCGGCGCCTCCTATATTGCGGGATCGAAGAAGATTCTCAAGTATCCTTCGACCATCAGAATCTATTTACCTAACGGAAAACCGCCGAAGGCTGGCGAGATTCTCAAAAATCCAGATCTTGCCCGTACGCTGAAAAAACTGGTCGAGGCCGAAAAAGCGAATCAGACAAAAGGCAGGCACGAGGCCCTGAAGGCGGCGCGGGACCGCTTCTACAAGGGTGACATTGCCAAGGACCTCGCCGCGTTCTCGGAGTCCAATGGTGGCCTGTTTCGCTACCAAGACTTCGCGGACTACACGGTGGAAGTCGAAACACCCGTTTTCATCAATTACCGCGGCTATCAGATTTACAAGAATCCGTCGGCGAGCCAGGGCCCGACCGAACTGATTGCGCTCAATCTTCTCGAAGGCTATGACCTGAAAGCGCTGGGTCAGAACAGTCCTGACTTCCTGCATACCAGCGCGGAAGCGGTGAAACTCGCCATGGCCGATCGTGAAAAATATCTCGGCGACATGGACTTCATCAAGATTCCCTATGACGGTCTGCTCTCCAAGCAATACGCCCAGGAACGCAGAAAGCTCATCGATCCGGCGAAGGCGTCGCTGGACTTGCGTCCCGGCTCGCCGGAGAAATTCGTGGCGGGCGAATCAGCGATAGACCGCCCCTGGCACAAAGTCCTCGAGGGCAATGCCGGCCATGACGGCGACACCAGTTATATTTCCGTGATCGACAAAGATCGCAACATGGTCAGCTTCGAGCCTAGCCTGCACAGCCTTTTTGGCACTGGAGTTGTCATGGGTGACACCGGCATCATCTTCAATTGCCGCGGCGACTATTACTCGCTGATTCGCGGTGAAGCCAACGCGCTCGAACCCGGCAAACGGCCGCGCAGCACTCTGCAGAGCACGCTGATTATGAAGGACGGTCAGCCTTATGCGATTCTGGGCAGCCCCGGTGGCGACGATCAGGTGATGCGCACCATGCAGACGCTGATTAACATGATTGATTTCGGCATGAACATTCAGCAGGCTATCGAGGCTCCGCGCTGGTCGTCGCGTGCCTTTCCGGCGTCGCCCTTTCCGCACACCATGTATCCCGGCGACCTATCAGTGGAAGCTCGCATCCCTGAGACAACGCGGCAGGCGCTTATCTCCCGCGGACACAAGTTGCGTGTTGCCCCTCCGTGGTCGCTCGGCTCGAACGCGGGAATCGTTATTGACGCGAACACAGGGGTCCTCAGCGCCGGGGCCGATCCTCGCGTCGACGCGTACGCCTGGGCCTGGTGAAAGCAAAGAAATAAAGTCAAGTCCGCACCGCTTTCAGCAACGTGCTCCTCTTTGCGGTCTCTGCGGCCTTTCTCTGCGATCTCCGCAGTTAAATGCTCTGCCCCTCTCTGCGCAGCGATATCTGCCGAGCCAGGTACAATTCCGCGTACTAGGGCCTTCGCCCTTTCCGCGATACACTGCATTCACATGCGAGTCCTGGGCATCGATTGTGGCGGGGCGTACACCGGCTACGGAGTGGTCGAGATGCACGAGACTGGAAAGCTTTTCTGCCTGACTTGCGGCGCGATCAAGCTTTCTCCGCGCGAAGCGATGGCTCGGCGCCTGTCCCGCATCTTTACGCAACTGGGAGAGATCATTGCCCGGCACCGGCCCGACGAGGTTGCGATTGAAGATGTCTTTTACGCTCTCAACGTGAAGTCGGCGCTCAAGCTGGGACAGGTGCGCGGAGTGGCCATGTTAGCGGCCGCCGAAGCCGGACTCGAAGTCGCCGAATATTCGCCGCTCACAATCAAGTCGTCGGTGGTGGGCTACGGGCGTGCCGAAAAGCAACAGGTGCAGCACATGGTGACGCGACTGCTTGAGCTCTCCCTGCCGCCCGAGCCGATGGACGCTTCCGACGCACTGGCCATTGCCATCTGTCATCTGCACACCGCCGGAACTCTCAGCCGGCAGCGCGCCGTAGCACGATGAAGTTCCATCCCCCTCCATTTCTGGCATAATTTTCTGTTCAAGCTCGTGCGTGAGCCCGCTACAAAAATGAATGTAAGGTTGACCCTCGGAAGCTCGCCGGCAAAAACGCATCCACGAAAACGGCGTTTCGCGCGCTGGTCGCTGGCTGTACTGGTCGGCTGCTTCGCCCTGCTTCACGCTCTTCCGCTTCGCGCAGCGGACCCAGCCACTGTCACCTTCTCCTTGGATTTCCCCGGCTCCGATCCAGACCATTATTCGATATCGGTGCAGTCGGACGGACGCGCCCGCTACGAATGTTCGGCGAAGATCTCAACCGAATCCGACGACCGCGACAACTATGACACCGAATTTAGCTTTTCGGATGCGACCCGCGCCCGCATCTTCGAGCTCGCCGCACAGGCCCATTATTTCTCCGGCAAAATCGACTCCGGCAATCGCAAGCTGGCCAACACCGGCGCCAAGAAGTTGTCCTACAAAGACGGCCAGCGCGACTTCACCGCGGCCTACAATTTTTCACCGCAGCCCGCCGTCCAGCAGTTGACCACTCTGTTTCAGAGCGTTTCGGCGACGCTCGAGTTCGGCCGGCATCTCGCCTACTATCACCGTTACCAGAAGCTTGCCCTCGACGATGAGTTGAAACGAATGGAAGATCAGGCCCGCCGAGGCGAACTTGTTGAACTGCAAGCCGCCAAGCCCGTTCTACAGGAGATCTATGACGATAACTCGGTGATGAACGTGGTACGGGCCCGGGCGCTGCGGATCATGGAAATGGGCCCGGGCACTCCGGCATCACATTAGGCGACGGCCTCCAGGGAGTTCGCCATGGCGGTTACCAGCCTAAAACGACGATCCTGGCCTGACGTCACGTTCAGGGGCTGGGTGACCCAATTTTTACAACTGCGGACCCAAAACCGTGTTCTAATAGGCATCGGTGATCTTTGGAGGTTGCGATGTCCAAGCCCTCTCTGTCCCGTTCCAACATGATTCTTCTCGCGGCCGCTGCTTGCGCGCTACTGGCGCTGCCCGCTCTGGCCGATTCACAAGCCCGTATTGTTCGCCTCAGCGACGTTCAGGGTTCGGTCCAAATTGACAAGAACACAGGCTTGGGGTTTGAGAGCGCGTTCCTCAATCTCCCAATTACGCAGGGAGCGCAGGTCCGGACGCACGATCGGGGCCGCGCGGAAATTGAATTCGAAGACGGCAGCACGCTGCGCCTGACTCCGAACACCACCGTCGAGTTCAGCACGCTCGGCTTGAGCGACTCCGGCAAGCGAATGTCGGTGATCAATCTCGTCGAGGGCATGGCGTACGTGAATTGGCTCGGCAAGAGCGGAGATCAATTCAGCCTGAATTTCTCTCGCGAGAAAATCTCACTGGACCATGCCGCGCATTTCCGAGTGCAGACCTCGACGCAGATGGCGAGGCTGGCGGTCTTCAAAGGAGACGTTGACGTGGACGGCCCCGCCGGCAAAGTCACGGTCGAGAAGAAGAAAATGGCAAGCTTCGACGCGTCCGACAGCGATAAATACACGCTCGCCAAGAACGTTGAGGAAGCTCCGCTCGACTCCTGGGATAAAGAAGCCAGCTCCTACCACGATCAGTACGCGAAAAACAATTCGTCTCCGTACGGATATGGTGCCAGCGACCTGAACTACTACGGTTCCTACTCCAACGTGCCGGGCTACGGCATGATGTGGCAGCCCTTCTTTACCGGGGTCGGATGGGATCCGTTCATGAATGGCGCATGGTCCTGGTATCCCGGCTACGGTTACATGTTTGCGTCGGCTTATCCCTGGGGATGGATGCCCTACCGCTACGGAAGCTGGATGTCGGTCCCTGGAATGGGCTGGATGTGGCAGCCCGGCGGATACAGCAACTGGCTCACCGTGCCACGCTTTGCCGGCACGCTGCCCGCGAATTTCCACCCCCTGGTTGCGCCAGCGGCAGGGACTGTGAAACCGGTGGTGGTCGGAAGAGTGGGAACGACTTCAGCTATGCTGCCTTCCCGCCTCGTGTTGAATGCCGGCTCGGCTGGCCTGGGAATACCACGCGGTTCGCTCCAGAATCTCCACCAACTGAATCATCAGGTTGCCAAGTCCGGATTTGCCGAAGTGCAGACAGCGCCTCAGTTTTCCTCGATGTCGACCGGGAATTCAGCTATGACGTCGGGCAACAGCGCTTCACGGAGCGCGATGTCGTCTCCGGCGCCGGCCCACGGCAGCGCGTCGTCGTCGGGACACAGTTCCGGTGGTGGCTCGCACCACTAGAATCGGCTGAGAAAACTCAGGGCGGCCCTCGGGCCGCCCTTTTCATTGGATCTGTAAATAGGCAATCCGCCAGACGGTGTTTATCGCCGCAAACTCACCGATGTGATGACCTTCTCGCACAATGTTTGCAGTTGTGCGGACCAGGCGTGGTCGGAGCTGCAACTGACCGCGACAACTTTTCCCCAAGGCGTTAACATCAGGCCCAGCACGCCATGAATGCCAGCCAGGTCACGTTGCGTCGCCTTGAACTCCGTAATCAGGCCGGGATATCCGTCCAGCGTGGCACCGTTGAAGTTGGTTCCGATGCCGGGTTTAGCCGCCATCCACACATAGTTATCCAAATAATAGCTCGCCTGTTTCTTTAACTGCTCGTCATCCGTCAAGCCGGAAGAGCGGCAATCCAGCGCTGGACCAACGGCAACACTAAGCAGAGCTTCTGCCGTCTTGGCCAGATATACGGTCCGCAATGGACTATCCTCGGAAACTTCGACTTCTCCCGGCAAGCCGACGGAGACGTTCGCGCAAAACCACGCGTCCCGGCACAAGCCCTTCTCGTATCGGGTGAACCCCGCAGGAGTCGCTACCAGCGAGTCGGAATCAACCACTAAGCGCGTTGATCTTTTCACCACTGCGGGCTTCGCCGCCAGAATCATCTGATTAGGCAAAAGCGTCTTCGTCACCGGAAACGGTGTCGTCCCAGACGAAGGCTCCGGAGTCGCCTCGAAGCGTTTCAGGGCCGACAGCCATTCGACGGAACGACGATCAGGCAGCAGCCGCGCCCGTGCCTCCTCCTGGAAGTGAAAGGTCATGAACGGATAACGTCCGGGATTATCGGACCGCATGCTCGACAGGTCCGGCATGGGATTCTGCCCGTCGACGGGATCGTCCGGCTGGCTTGGGTCGTCTGGCGGATCAAAATCGTCGTAGGGCGAAGCCAGCGTCAGTTTATTGTCGATGATCTGGGAGCGATGCAGCCAGGCCACGTGATGCGTCGCCGGGTCCAGCAGCAGGGAAATGTGCAGCACCGCGGCAACCGCGTTGTTGCCCGCCGCCGGCACAGTGCGCCCGCCGCTGGCGGTGCCAACCGCCGGCAGGTCAACGGGCGAGAAGATGTATTGCGAGGTGACCCATGCACACGATCTCCCATCGACGTGCACCAGATTTCTGAAACGCAAATCCGCCCCACTCAGTTCTAGATCTTTCAAAGCGCGGTCACGGGAATAGGCAAACTGCCCTCGCGGCTTCCAGGCGTCGCCTTCGGCCACCGGACGCGGCGAGAACTCGGTCTGCAGCAGATCCTGCGTCACCTTCCGCAGCAGGTCACCTCCGTCCCAATACTTGAAGTAGCCGTCGCTGATGTGGCCCAAGGCGGTCTCTCCGTGTGGTCCCACGCGAAACATCACCCTCGAAGATTCCAGCGCAGCCAGCCGCTTCTGAAAGTCGGGCGCGGAGAACAGGGCACAGCGCACGCTGGTGACGTGGGTATTGCTGTAGGTGGCCTCGACTGGAATGTTGCCGTCTTTGTCGGGGTCTTGGGCGCGCAGAGTAACGATTGCGGCCAGCGCGTAGTCACACGGACCCCGGGGAGGACTCAGAATCGCTCCACTCGCATCTGCAATCGGCAGGAACGATCCCGCCGCTTCGAGTTCGTAACGCAAAATCTCGCCCGGCTTTACCGTGGCTCGCAGCAGGAGTTTCTGTCGCCCCGGCGTTGTCGCGGCCTGCGCATGCAGGCGCACATCTGCCATCCCAGCCCCGAGCAAGAGCAGAGCTGAGCCTGCAATTCCGAAGATAGAGTACGGTCGCTTCATGTGTCCTTACCGGGGATCATCCTGTTCCGGTGGATCGTCCGGCGGATCGTCGACCGGCGGATAGACCTTGCGGATAAAGGACGACTGCAGTTCCTGGTACCTTGCAGACTTCACAATTGCGTCGCAAATGCTGGTGCCGACTGCGGAGTCTTCTTCGCGAAACACGCACGCAAATCCAAAATTGCCCTGATTCGAAGCAGCGACAACGCTCAAGCCGCGATACTTGAGGGTAGCGGTGGTGATTGTGAAGTAAGTGATCGTCCCGGTAGAAAAGTCGAGAGGAACGTGTTCATCGCGCAGAAGTTGCGCCGATTGGCCAAAGTATTCCGGGCGGGCGAACCATCCCTGCAGAAACGTCCTCTTGAAGCCGTCGGCAAAATACTTGGGGTCATTCGACTCCCCCGCATAGACCCGGATCTCGCGACTTGGGTCTTCCTCGTGGCCTGCGACCGGGATCAAGACCGGCCTGGGCTCCTGTGCCGCTCGGCTCCATTTCGGATTCTTTGGAAGCGTGACGGAAAGTTCGTAGCACGGACTGATCGTACACAGTCGCATGCGCCAGACGCCGCTGGCATCAGGCCCGTCGAAGTCCTCGGCGGCGACTCGCCTAGCGGGAACGTGAGTGGGAGCCGAGCGTTCCTGGCGCGTCTTGCGAGCGACGTCGCCCAATGATTGTGCCGGTGACTCTTGTCCTAACGCGACAAACGCGGCACAGCCCAGGAACGTCAGGAACAACCTCCCAGCGCGAATTGTATTGATCGACACATTCATGGCAATCGCAACGAATTCACCAACGTTGTACACCAGGCCTCGGCGTCGGCGAAGCGTTCTTCCGGCGCGGTGCATCCCACCAAAAACTGCCCAACCGGGTTCTGAGCGCCCTGATTCTGAACGCGCTGGGTCTCAATCAGAACCCGTTCCCCAATCCACCATTTGTTTGGTTCTCGCTGGTAGCGGAAGCGCGTCATCAAGGCCGGTTTGCCTTCAATGGTTAAGTCCTGAGTGCTCACGCTGTCGGGCTTCTCGCGCGACCACCCATTCGGGTTCGCCAGATCCCTCATGCGGATGTAATCCGGGTCGGTCGAGCTTCGGTATGGCGCATTCACGTCCGCCGGACCGGCATAGAGCATGACCGGCTCGCCGTTCAGCGCAGCCTTGAAGATGTGCTGCCCGTTGACACGCGAGACCACCTCCGCCTTTTCGGGAATAACCACCGACGCCTCGGTGCACTGCTGCGGGTTCGGGCAATACTGGAGACTAAAGGCCTGGTACCCTGCAGGCGCCGAATTTCCTTCGGCATTGTCGAGCGTCGCTTGTGCCTTGGCGCGCGGAGCTTGTCTGGTCTCGCGTGCCAGGTCGACCAAAGATGGGCCTTGTATTCCGCCGGCTGCGACCGAGGTGTCTTGAGGCACTGTGCCAAGAGCTGTCTTCGGCGGTCTTCGCTCGGACAAAGTGGCTGGATGCACCACGATTTCTTCTTTTAACTGGATTGAGGGATAGATGACCTGATCGCACATCTGGAATGTGGTCCGCTCATCGCGATAGCGCACATCGGCGGCGGCCTGCGCTTTCTGATGATCCCACCCATACAATGATCGATCCCGGTCGCTGCAGGTGTTGTTGCCCCGCGTATCGTAGATCCGGCACGAATGCATGTCGTCCGGACTGACGCACATCACGGGAATCAGGCTGTCGGACGCAACGATGAACTCCATCGACCCCCAGACCACGTGGCCCAGCAGAGAAGGATTACCCTGCCACGAGCACCGAAAGGCTTTATGCGAGCCTTGCTTGATCGCAGAGCAATAGGCTTGCGACCCATGCTGGCTGGCCAGTTGTCGCACGACGTTCGATAGCTCGCTGTTGCCGATGCTAGCCGGGATAGGAACAGGAGCCCCCGTCAGCACTTCAGTATTGGTAATTCCGAGGCGCGACCCAAGCAGCACGGCTCCGCCATTCTCGCGGCCCTCGAGAGTGTATGGAAATGGCACGAAGAGCCGGTAGTCGCCGGCATTGTAATTCTTGAAGCCCACCGGCGCGTTTTCCTGTGCTTCCTGCTCCTCCTGCATCTCATCCACCAGGCCCTGGGCCTTGCTGGATTTATCTACTGGAGCGGAAGCGTGCTGGACTCGGGTCTGGCGAGCCACATCGCCGAGAGCATTCGGGCTGTCGGAGTCTTGCGCCCACACTGCGGCACCCAGGCAGATCACGCATGCCGTCACCGCCAGTACTCCGCGAACTGAAAGCCAACTCCTCATAAGCATCGCAGCCCATGTGATGAACGTCGAGTAATTTGAAGTGCCTCAGTTCGACCCAGTACTAGCACTAGCCGATTGTGAGACGCTTTCTGGCGCGTCGAACTGGATCGGCGAGTTGTAATCGGAGAACGAAGATCGCGCGTGCTCCCAGTCGACGGTCACCTCATAGGGAAGATAATCCTTCAGACCAATGCACACTGTGTCGTGTTCAAGGCCGTTGGGCGCGCCTTTCATGGCGACCAGCCACTCGCGGCAGCGCACGCCGTTTACTGTTTTCTTGTCGCCTTTTTGCAGGATGCCGCGCTTAATCATCGTCGCAATCGGCGGCAGCAGGTAGCTGTCCGAGCCCTGAGCCAGGCTGCTGCAATACCACTTCGCTCCCCGGCCGCCGATCGCATACTTCGGTTTCGACCAGGAACCATCGCTCTGGCGGTCAAACTCCTGTGTCGCCACGTGCAACTCGTCTTGGCTCATCCCCATCTCGGGACGCGAGCTATCCGACACGTGCCACTGATAGTGAAACAAGTCGCGGTTGCAATCGACCTCCCACAGCATCTCGTTGTGTTGAGTTCCGGGACTCGCCGCCAACGCCACGCGAAAGCTGTGGACCTGCTTCATCGCCTCGAGCGTTTTCTGGAATTCTTTTTCTCCACTGCCCGCTCCCAGGTAGCTCGCCGCCCAGGCCACAATGGCCACGCCGACACCCAAACGCACCAGCACCCAAAACCAGTACCGATTCCCCATGGTCGATCTCTCCCGATAATCTCTGGTTAGGTTAATTGGCGTTTCGAGCGGCAGAAAGTTACCGATGTACTGAAGCGAATGCCCGGTTTTACCCGCGGTTTACAGGGTTCCGGCGGGTTTTATCAAAATTGTCGACCCCGCATTTTGGAGAGATCACCTCCGACAAATTGTCATCCTGAGTGGCGGTTTTTGCCACGAAGGACCTATGCAACTGTTGGGAATTGCATCGGTCTTTCGCTTCGCTCAGGACGACAGGGGCGTGGGGTCGTCTGCTACACCACCACAATCCCCGCATACCCCACAACCATCTCCCGATCGCCGGAAATATCCCCCGAGGTCGCATATTTCACCAACTCAGCCGACTTCGCGCCGAGTTGTCGAGCCGCCGTCAGCATCGCCACCGCCGGCCCGAAGCCGCACATGCTGATGTTCTGTTGCGTAACCACGTCGAAAAGCCCCCGCGGATCCAAACTCAGAATTCGCTCGATCGCCCGATGGTCTTTCGCCCGGGTCACGGCGTCCGACTCGTAATGATTCATGTCGCTGGAGGCTACGATTAAGACAGGATCGTCCTGCGCGGCGATGACGTCAGCCAGGGCTATGCCGAGTTGCTCGAGTATTTCGAATTGTCCCAGTTCCGATAGCGATGGGAACGAACCTAAGTTCCGGCTGACGTAGCAACATGAAGGGAAGCTCGACTTCGGCAGCGTGCTCGGCACGATGCGCCGCAGAATCTTCTTGTAGCGCAGGGAATCGGGTCTTCAAATCGGCGGCGAGTTCGGCATCGATCGCAACCTCGCCCAAGGGCGTTTGCCATGCGCCTTCGCTCATGATGGCCAGCGCGCGGCCCATTCCCGTATGGTTCGGGCACATCACGATGCAGCGCTTCGGCACTTCCACCCGCGCAAAAACTGCGCCCGCCACGTGCCCGGAATACATGTATCCCGCGTGGGGGGCGAGACAGCCCAAAGCCCGCAGCGGAGTTTGATTGGTGCCACCTGTCTGCGATAGATAGGCCAGCGCCTCGGCGCGCAAGTCGTCGGGATCGTCAGGATAGAAGCGCCCCGCGACTGCCGGACGACGCAGGATGCTCGTAGCCATAGCCGCTCCTTGAAGTCTGCTCGCAGCGGACGGATCAGGTAAATGCTATGACTCAGTCTGCGCCTTGCGCAAGGCGCGAAAAATCGCCGCGCTCTCTTCCAGACTCAGCGTCTCCGCCCGTGCGGTAGGTTTTACCTTGGATTCGGCAAGAGCACGTTTCAATACCGGCGCATCGTACTGCGCCTTCAAGTTATTCCAAAGAGTCTTGCGCTTCTGCCCAAACGAGAGTCGCAGGAAATCGATAAAACCTGCACCCGCCACTCCCAATTTGTCCTGCTGCGGGTCGATGGTTAATCGCAACACCGCCGAGTGCACCTTCGGCGGCGGCACAAAAGCTCCCGGCGGCAGAGTGAACAGCTTTTCCACCCGAGCATACAGTTGCGCCGTGGCGGAGAGCATTCCGTAATCGCGGCCCCCCGGCTTCGCCGCAATCCGGTCCGCAACCTCGCGCTGCACCATGATTACAATGCTGTCGAAATATTTCGCAAACTCGAACAGCCGCAGCAAAATGTCGGATGTAATGTAAAAAGGAAGATTGCCCACCACCTTTACCGGTTCCCGCTTGGGTTCGATGCCCGGTTGGCTGAGCCCCGGTTTCGGTCCAAAGAGGGAATCGAAATCGATGGACAGAACATCGGCCTCGATTACTTCCACATTGCGCACCATCCCGAACTTGAGCCGCAGTTGCGCCGCCAGCACCCGGTCGAGTTCCACTGCGATCAGACGCCGCGCACGCTTTGCCAGCAGTGACGTCAGAATGCCTCGTCCCGGTCCGATCTCCAGCACCGTGCTCTGCGACACGTCTCCCAAAGCGTCGACTACGCGGGCCGAGAACTCGTCGCTGACCAAAAAATGCTGTCCCAATTTAGGTTTGCTCTGCGGACGGCGAGTAGAAGCGACCTTTGGCACGTTGACCCTCATTGCCTCGAGAAGTAGACTTGCTGGTTGGTCCTCGCATCCTAACTGCTGGACCTCTCTAGGTTCCGAGACACATTCATAATAGCGTGCGCCGCGAAAAACGTCCGCGCTTCTGGAGGTTCCGCACTCATGAACATCGTATTCGCCGCCTCGGAGGGCGTTCCATTTTCCAAGACTGGAGGACTCGCCGACGTGGTCGGCGCCCTGCCGCGCGCTCTTGCGGCCTTGGGCCATCAGGTCAGCGTCTACCTCCCGCGCTATCGCCAGACCAAACTCTCCGAGCCCGCCACGGTGGTTCGCAGCGTCACCGTCCCGTTCGACGACCAGTACCGCTTCGCTTCTGTGGTCAGCGGAGGCAGTCAGAACGGTGTGCGCTTCTATTTTGTCGAATATCCTCCGTACTTCGACCGCGACGCTCTCTACGGCACTCCGGCTGGCGATTATCCTGACAATGCCGAGCGCTTCGCTTTGTTTTCCCGTACCGTGCTGGAAGCTTCAAAGATTCTTGGCGTCCCGCATATTTTTCATTGTCACGACTGGCAATCGGCCTTGATTCCCGTTCTACTTCGCACCGTCTACGCCGAGGACCCCGCCTTCCGCGACGCAGGCACGGTCTTCACCATTCACAACATGGGCTACCAGGGCTTGTTCCCGCCCGATACTCTCCCGCTGCTCATGTTGCCCTGGGATCTCTTCACCATGTCGAAGATGGAATTCTTCGGTCAGGTAAACTTCCTCAAGGGTGCGTTGGTTTATTCCGACTTCATCACCACGGTCAGCCGTAAGTACAGCCAGGAAATTCAAACTGCCGAGTACGGCTTCGGCCTGGAAGGTGTGCTTCGCGACCGCGCATCGACGGTCACCGGAATTCTCAACGGAGTCGATTACGACGAGTGGAGTCCGCAAACCGACAAGTTCATCGCCGCCAAATATTCGCCGCAGGATCTCTCCGGCAAAGCCAAGTGCAAACAAGATCTGTTGGCGGCGTTCGGCATTCCCACAGCCGATCTCAAACTGCCGGTGATCGGAATCGTCTCCCGCTTCGCCGCTCAAAAAGGTTTCGATCTGATTGCGCAAATCGCGGATCGACTGGCGCGTGAAGAAATGATCGTCGTCGCTCTCGGCACCGGCGACAAGCCCTATGAAGAAATGTTCCTGCGCCTCAACAAACAATTCCCTAACAAGATTGCGGTCAAGGTCGCCTACGACAACGCGATCGCGCACAAGATCGAAGCCGGCGCCGACATGTTCCTGATGCCCTCGCGCTACGAACCCTGCGGCCTGAACCAGATTTACAGCCTGAAATACGGCACCGTCCCCATCGTCCGCGCCACCGGCGGCCTCGACGACACCATCGATCCCTGGGACGCTCGCACCGGGAAGGGAACCGGCTTCAAGTTCACCGAGTACAACGGCGAATCGCTCTTGCTCACCATCAAGCAAGCACTGACGGCCTATCGCGACCAAACGTCGTGGCAGGCGCTGATGCGCAACGGCATGAACAAAGATTTCTCCTGGAACGCGTCGGCGCGGGAGTACGGCAAGATTTACGAGCGTGTAAGGCAGATGAGGGGTGCGCCGCAGGCCGCGTCGGAGAGGGTGTTGGTCTGAAGTATATCAATAGTCCGAAAGGGCAACTAGCTGTGATGTGCCGTTCCTGCGCTAGCGTCTGTTAAGCTATCCTGCATTGATAAGGAGCGTCGCAAAAAGTGGACTGGAAATCTTCGATCGTCGCCACGGCAGCGGGTGCGGCGGCAGCAGCTCTATTTGGATTTCTGGCATTTCATTTTCTTACCTCGCGCCAGTCCCCCGCAATGGGTGACACGCTGTTTCTGCTCGTCCCAGTGGTTGCGGGGTTCTCAATCGCTTTAGTGGCTCGCAGGTGGGACAGCATAACTGCGGCAGGTCTCCTGTCGGTGGCTGCAACTTTGGTTCTTCTTATTTCGCTAGGCAGAGAGGGTGGTTTATGCGCGATTTTGGCGTTTCCAATCATAATCTTGGGATTAGTCATCGGAATCTTAATCGGTGTGCTAACACGCAAGCTGATTTCGGTGTGCGTTAAGAGTCCAACTACACCGACTGGTATGTTGCTGTTGATGGGGCCCCTGTTAATCGTCGTAAATGAGCGGATAGAAACTCCGATGCTTCGCTGCCCGCGCGTGGAAGTGGTTGAAACGTCGGTTACTGTCAATGATTCGCCGGAAAGAGTGTGGCCAAACATCGTCTCCATCGATAATCTAAAGGCCAGCAAGCCGCTCCTAATGTACATTGGCTTGCCGGTTCCCCAGAGGTGCACGATACAAGGGCAGGGAACTGGGGCAAAACGGACTTGTTTTTTCAACGTCGGATACATCGAAGAAACGGTGACAGACTGGAATCCGCCGAGTTACATGGGGCTCTCTATCGACCGAACGCATATGCCGGGCCGGCACTGGCTCGGCTTTGAGAGCGCCGAATATCGGCTCGAGCCCGTTGGGACCAAAACCCTGCTGACACGCCGAACAACTGTTGCCTCTTACCTTCGCCCGTCCTGGTACTGGCGCAATTTGGAGCGGCTCGGAGTGGAATCTGAACACAGCTACATCCTGCGGGACATTGTCCTCAAGGCTCCGCACTGATTGTCGAACGGACTTTGGCTAAAAGAAATAGCAGGAGATGAGAGCAACAAAATTATGAGCACTTTCATTGCTGGCCTCAGGGGTGAATCCGGCAATCAGGTATGAGTTGATATTCGTTTTTGGATGATCAACCGGGCATAGCCCAAGGTGGTCCCAAGTGCCCCGTACACCGCCGCGTTCATGGGAGCCAGCAGAAAAAAGGTGGCCACGAGCGAGGGATCGAACATCGTCCTCACGAAATACATCGGACACAGCGAAAACATGAGTTGGGGATCGAGATTCCAGCGGTGCGGAGCGCGATAGGCGACGAGCGCCAGGACATAGGAAATTGCCGCGAAGCCGCCCAGCAGTTTGAGAGGCGCTGAAAACAACTGTTCATCGTCCCGATCTTTCTTGCATGCTTTCGCGATCCACGAGCGGGGCAGCACCGCAACCGTCACGCTGCAAACGCCCACCACTGCTAACGCAACCGCGAATATCACCCATTCGCTCTGAACCGGCAGTTCCGCGCCCCGCAGCCCCACGTAAGGAACGGCTGTGACAAGCGAAATCAGTCCGCAAACAAGAAACGCGAAGCGAGCTGTAATCCTGACAGCGCGTCCGGGCATGAGGCGGATTCTAACAGCGGTTCCGAGTTTGAGCACACCCGATTGCTCTGGCCGGACCAGTGCAAGAGCAGCTGCTAAAATTCCTGCTGCATGGCTGCTGCGCACCAGCCCGCATTCCCCCGCATTATCTTCCACGTCGATATGGATGCATTCTTCGTCTCCGTGGAAGAACTCTACGACCCCTTGCTGAAAGGCAAGCCGGTGGTCGTGGGCGGTCAACGCAACGAGCGCGGAATCGTCTCCGCCGCATCCTACGCCGCGCGAAAATTCGGAGTACATTCCGCGATGCCGCTGCGCACCGCAGCCAAGCTCTGCCCGCAGGCAATCTTCGTCGACGGCCACTCAGACCGCTATCGCGAGTTCTCGGAGAAAGTCCACACGCTCCTCGGCACATTTTCGCCAAAAGTGGAAATGGCATCCATCGACGAAGCCTATCTGGATATGACCGGCACCGAGCGTTTGCACGGCCCGCCGCTCAAAGCAGCGCAGGCCCTGCATGAGCGCATGAGAGCCGATACGGGCCTGAACTGCTCAATCGGGATTGGAACCTCGCGCCTGATCGCAAAAGTTTCCTCGGCACAGGCGAAGCCGAATGGCTTGCTCTACATCGTTCCCGGCGAGGAAGCCAAGTTCCTCGCCCCGCTCGACGTCCGTGAAATTCCCGGCGTCGGCAAAGTAATGGAGGCCCATCTGCACGCGCTCGGCATCAAGAAAGTTGGAGACCTGGCGCGCCTGGACGAATCCGAACTCAGCGATCGGTTCGGGAAATGGGGTTTGGCTCTTGCCGGAAAGGCGCGCGGCGAGGATGCCGGCGGTTGGTTCGATTCCGAGGTCGGAGCCGATGCCGACGCAAAATCCATTAGCCACGAGCACACCTATAATGAAGATACCGCGGACCCCAGTCAACTCGAAGCCACGCTGATGCGCCTTTCCGAGATGGTGGGCCGCCGCTTGCGCGAATCGCAGTTTTACGCGCGCACCATCCAACTCAAATTGCGCTACAAAGATTTCACCACGCTTACGCGTGCCCACACCCTCGCATCCCCTACCCAGCTCGACACTGAGATTTTCGAAGAAGTTCGCGCATTGTTCCGCAAGAATTGGAAAAAAGGCGTTCCGATTCGCCTTCTGGGCGTGCACGCATCCTCATTTACCTCGCAGCCCGACCAGATCAACCTGCTGGATGGCAATCGCCAGCAGCGCTGGAAAGACGCTCTGGCGGCTGCCGACCGCTTGCGCGACAAATTCGGCGAGTCCAGCGTGAGCCTGGCCGCAGGCATGCGTGGAGGCTTCCGCGAGCGTATCCAGGAAAATCCAGCGAACCTTCCCGGCAAGAACCCAAGCAGGAATAAAGAAAAACCAAGCTAGCGCGTCACGAAAATGTGGCGCGGGCGCTCTCGCCCGCGAAATGCCGACAGCGGCAGCGAACCGCGCGGGGCGGCTACAAGTTGGACGTTCCTTCTCAGGTTCAATCTGAATCAGCCGAGTTTTAGCTCCCAAGACTTTTAGCTCCCACAAACCGGACGCTTTTGTCCCATCGATTGGGCGCATCAACACTGGATCGCGCTGGCGCGCTATTGATTCCCTGAGTGGTGTCCCCACGGATTCGGGATGTCTTGACCTGCTCCGGTCGACCCCTCTAAGATTCCCGTTCTCCTGAAATCTCCCGGAGCCCGCATGCGCAAAGTCTTCGCTCTTACGTTATTCGCCCTCGTCTCAACGTGTTCTCAAATTGCTGCGGCCCAGTCGAACCCGCCGCTCCTGCTGCGTTTTCCGACCGTCAGCAAAACCCAGATCGTCTTCAACTACGCGGATGATCTCTGGATCGTGGGCCGCGATGGCGGCGACGCCCGGCGGCTCACTTCCGGGATCGGCATCGAGGCGCTGCCGTATTTTTCTCCCGACGGCTCCATGATCGCCTTCACCGGCGAATACGACGGCAACCGCGATGTCTACGTCGTGCCCGCCAGTGGTGGCGTGCCGCGGCGACTGACCTATCATCCGGCGGAAGAATACGTCGCGGGCTGGACTCCTGACGGGAAGAAGATCCTGTTCAACTCCTGGGGCAACAGTTTCATGCACTTCGAGGATCAGCTGTACACGATTCCCGTCGAAGGTGGACTGCCTACTCAACTGCCGCTCCCCATCGCCGAAGACGCGGCCTTCTCCCCCGATGGAACTCACCTCGCCTACGTCCCCCATCCCAAGTGGCAGCAAGCCTGGAAGCGCTACCATGGCGGCCAAACCACGCCCATCTGGATCGCCGATCTCAAGGACTCCACGATCGTGAAGGTTCCCCGCGACAATTCCAACGATCACCATCCCATGTGGATCGGCGACACGATTTATTTTCTTTCCGACCGCAATGGACCTGTGAGTCTTTACGCCTACGACACCAAAACCAAGCAGGTGTCGGAGGTTCTCCACAGCGACGGCGCCGATTTCAAGACCGCCTCCGCCGGTCCGGACGCGATCGTGATCGAACAGTTCGGCGCCATCAAACTCTACGACCTGAACACTCATCAAGCGAAGAACATTAGCATCAACGTTGTTGGCGACATCGAGGCGGTGCGCCCGCACTTCGCTAAAGTTGAACCCAAGCGCATTCTGAACTTCAACATTTCGCCAACCGGCGCGCGCGCCGTCTTCGAAGCCTGGGGAGAAATCTTCACCGTTCCCACCGATAAGGGAGACATTCGCGATATCACGCGCAGTCCTGCTGTAGCCGATCGCGATCCAGCCTGGTCGCCTGACGGCAAGTCCATCGCTTATTTTTCCGATGAGTCCGGAGAATATGAGCTGGCTATTCGCGATCAAAGTGGCCAGGGAGCCATTCGCCACATCAATCTGGGGAACCCTGCGTCTTTTTTCTACACGCCAACATGGTCGCCAGACAGCAAGAAAATCGCGTACACCGACAAGCGGCTGCAGTTGTGGTATCTCGACGTCGACAACCCGTCCCCGAAATTAGTTGATACCGATTATTTCGGCGGCTTCGGCCCCACGTCGTTGAACCAGACCTGGTCTCCGGACAACAAATGGATTTCCTATGCGAAACAGCTTCCCAGCGGCCTGCACGCCGTCTTTGTTTATTCCATCGAGCAAGGCAAGAGTTTTCAAGTTACGGACGGCATGAGCGACACGCTCTATCCCTGCTTCGACAAGAACGGAAAATATCTCTACTTCACCGCCTCGACCAACACGGCTCTCTCCACAGCTGGCCTCGACATGACGAGCCAGGAACGTCGCATCTCCCGCAGCGTTTACGTTACGGTCCTCAGTAAAGATGAGAAGTCGCCGCTCGTTCCCGAAAGCGACGAGGAGAACAAACCCAAAGACGAAAAGAAGTCCGACCAAGAAAAAGAGAAATCGACAGACCAATCCCGGCAGAACGCGAAGGGCAAAAAGAAGGGTGAAGACAAAGCCGTGGCTGAAAAGGCCGGCAGTAAAGAAGACAAAGATAAAAATAAAGACAAAGACAAAGACAAGAAAGAGGACAAAAAGGAAGAGCCCGTGGTCGTCACGATCGACATCGACAACATCGGCCAGCGAATTCTCTCGCTGCCCATTCCAGCCAAGAACTATCTCAACATGTTCCCCGGCAAGACAGGAATCCTTTTCCTCTCCGAAGGGCCGATGGTCATAACCGAAGACGACCTGCCCAACGTGAATCAGACGATCCAGAAGTTCGATCTCAGCAAACGCAAGGTAGACAAGTTGGTGGAAGACGTCAACGACTTCGTAGTCTCCTTCGACGGCGAAAAAATTCTCTACCGCAAAGGCGAGTCGTGGGCGACCACGTCGGCCGATGACGGTCCCGCAGCCCCGGGCGGAGCGCCGCCCAAACCCGGCTTCGGTCCGCTCAAGCTTGACGGGTGGGAAGTCTACGTCGAGCCGCGGGCCATGTGGAAGCAGATCTACCACGAGACCTGGCGCGTCGAGCGTGATTTTTTTTACGACCCGCACTATCACGGCCTCGATCTCGAAAAAGTTAAGAAGAAGTACGCGCCCTACCTCGATGGCATTGCGTCCCGCGACGAACTCACTTATCTATTTCAAGAGTGTCTCGGCGAGATGACGGTCGGGCACATGTTCGTGGGCGGAGGCGAAGCTCCCGAACCCAAGAAAGTGAAAGTCGGCCTTCTTGGCGCCGATTACAGTTTGGAAAACAGCCGCTATCGTATCGCCAAAGTCTACGACGGCGAAAATTGGAATCCCGGCAACGAAGCGCCGTTAACTCAACCCGGCGTCAACGTCAAGGCAGGCGACTACATTCTCGCCGTGAATGGCCGCGATTTGCACGCTACCGACAACATTTACAGCTTCTTCGAAGAGACTGCCGGTAAGCAGGTTGTTCTCAAGGTGAGCAAAACGCGGACAGACAAAGACAAAGATTCTCGCGACGTTACCGTTGTTCCCGTCGAGAGCGAAGAGAACCTTCGTCATCTTGCTTGGATCGAGAGCAATCGCCGCCGCGTCGATCAGGCCACAGGAGGCCGCGTCGCTTACGTGCACGTGCCGAACACCGCGGGTGCGGGATACACCAGCTTCAACCGCTACTTCTTTTCGCAGGTGGGCAAAGAAGGCGCGATCATCGACGAACGCTTCAACGAAGGCGGCCAACTCGCCGACTACATCATCGATTATCTGCGCCGTCCCATCATGAGCAAAGTGGTCACCCGCGAAGGCCACGACTGGTCGAGTCCATCGGAAGCGATTTACGGGCCCAAGGTAATGATCATTAACGAAATGTCCGGTTCCGGGGGAGACGCGTTGCCGTGGTATTTCCGCAAAGCCGGGATCGGCCAGCTGATTGGCAAGAAAACCTGGGGCGGACTAGTTGGGATTGGAGGATATCCGGAACTGATTGACGGCGGTCACGTTACCGCGCCACGCGCGGCCATTTATGGCCTGAAGGGCGAGTGGGAAGTGGAGAATCACGGCATCGATCCGGATGTCGAAGTGGACCTCGATCCAGCAGCTTTCCGGCAAGGCCACGATGCGCAACTGGAAAAAGCCATCGAGGTGGTGATGCAGCAGTTGAAAGAACATCCTTTGCCCGAGATCAAGCGTCCTCAGTATCCGAACTATCACGAGCACGATGATCTAGGCCCGAAGTAGGGATTTTCTTCGCGGCCTCAAGTGACGAGGCTTCGGAGTTGCCGACAAACCGTCCAGAATCGTCGGGGGGCACGCTCAGAATTCCAAGCGTGCCTGAAACGCGATCATGCGTGGACTACTATCGCCACCCAAGCCGACGCCCAGCAGGCCGGTGGGCGGTGAAGTTGTGTACGTAAGCGCTCCAAATCCCGTCTGCGTGGAAGGCTTTCCTGGAATCCCCGCCAGCGTCATGCTGGGAAGCCCAAAGTTCGGATGGTTGAATACATTGAAGAACTGGGCCTCTACTCTGAGCTTCACTCGCTCGCTCACCGGAAACCATTTCGTGAGATAGAAGTCATTCCAGACAAAATCGGGACCGCGCAGGGCGTTGCGGCCGAGGTTTCCAAATTGGCAATGCTGTGGGTCGTCGCCACCGACGCACTGCCCAGTACTCGGATCAACGGCGGAAACAAACGCGGCCGGATTGAGCCACTGGAGGGTGCCCGGTTGCGTTACACCAGCGACGGGATGATGCTCATAGAGCGGGACGCCCGTAACGACGCTCGCGAACTGCGGTCCGCTGCCCTGCACAATGCCGTTTCCGTTGGCCGAATAGGGTGTGCTCAGAACGGAGAACGGCACCCCACTGTGCCAGAACATGGTCCCGGAAATCTGCCAGCCGTTGAGCGCGTGCGCCAACTGGTGATTCCGAACGTGGATGGGCAACTGATACACATATTGCGCGTTGAGGTTGTGCCGGATGTCATAGTCGCAAGGACCGTAATCGCGGGCCAGCTCTCCCGGCAGCGGAGAAAGAATCCCTCCCGCAGAGAACTGAAGGAATCCTCCGTTCGAAACCGTGTCCATGCAGCGGCTCCACGTGTAGTTGAATTGTCCTTGCAGACCGTGCCCCAGGCGCTTCATCGCGGTGAGTTGAAGGCCGTTGTAATGACTGTTCTCCCCGGTGGCGAGCTGGGTCACCGCGCTGAACCGTGGATCGGTTGGCTGCATGTAGGGGAATGGCGCAAAGCACCCCTGGCACACCGTCTGGTATCCGTTCACTTGGGTTAGATAGGGCTGGTTCACAGCGCGTGTTCCCACATATCGCGCCAGCAAACTCGCCGTGGTTCCGAATTGATGTTCAATTCCCAGGCTCCACTCCATGAAGTACGGAGCATGCAGAGTGCCAGTGGGCACCGCTGTGATTGCGACGGGTGGGAGACACGTTGCGGGATCTGCCTGCGGGGATGCGCACGAAAGCTTGTCCTTGAGGGAATCCCGAACTAAATCTTTGATTTGCGGCGACAGTTGCATCCACTGCACTGTTCGGCACTCCCGGAGCGATGGCAGTCCCGCCCACTGTACCCAGCAGACCTCCCTGGAAGGTTTTGTCGTAAGGAGGATTGGTGCCAATCAGGTCGGCCACACTGCCCGGCAAAATATCGCTGAAGATTCCGAAACCGGCTCGCAGCACAGATTTTGGCTCGAACTGCCATGCGATCGCGGTCCGCGGCTGCAGAATGGCCAGCGGTGTGGACGAAAACAAATTGCCGAGATGAGTCTGGATGGCCGCATTCAGCGGCTGATTCACATCATGCGAGATCGAACTGAAAGAACCGCCAAGACGCGCGATTTGGTCGTGTGGATTGAGCGGGTTTGAGTTGAAGGTGTCGCGCACGCCGAATGTCCAGGTAAGCTTCCGCGTCACTTTCCAGGTGTCCTGGGCATATAGATCGAGATTGAGGAAGCGGAATGGTTCGTTCGCCGACAGGGGAAAAGTCTGGGTTGCAGTAGATGCCACTCCATAGATGAATTGCGGCAACGTCGTGTACGCCACGGTTGGAACTGTGCCCTGCCCGAAGTCATAGTCATTCAAGCGAAAGATTCGGGTGTTCGTGCCAAACCGGAGTTCGTGAGCGCCATGGCTCCAAGCAAGGTTGTCATTGATGAAGAAGCGAGAAGCTCGCCTGCCTTGCACCCACGTATTGTCGAGCCCTCCAATCGTGGTGAAGGGTGCATTAGCACCACTGCCCTGCAACACAATCGGAAATGCCGCGAGCGTCTTCTGCAAGTTGGCAGGCCCAAACAAGCTTTCGTACCACGAAAACGCTGGATTGAAATAGTTCACCAGATTTTGTGAGAAGACGTGGGTGTAGCCCGCTGCGAACGAGTAGAGAGGCTGAGGAGAGACCGCATCAAACAAAGAGTTGATGGGATCTGTGTAGGCAGCTTGTACGCCCGTGTCCGCCTGAAAACGAAACCAGGCAGTGTCCCTCTGATTGATGTTGTAGTCGATGCGGACCGTCTGTACCTGTTCGTGGTCATCGCTGGAATGCGACACGCTCTGCCGGTTCGCGCAACCGTTTCCATTCGGTGGACTGCCCGACGGCGTCGTGCCGTCCGCGTTCAAAGGACACCCGAGCACCGCGAGAGGCGTGCCATTGGTGTTTCCGTACAGGGCAAACATCTTTTGGTAGAACGAGACTGATTGCGGCGACGGCGAATAGGTTGATCCGGTTACGGAGTCGGTTCCACCCAGCGGAAGCTGCTGCAGCACATACTGCTGAAACGCCGCGCTGGGAACCGTTGTGGGCGTCACGATGGGGAGCGCGATCCGAACCCATTCGCTGTCGAAGAAAAAGAACAGCGTGTCGTGCGCAATCGGCCCGCCCAGACTGCCCCCAAAATGATTCACGGTCGCTCCGGGCTTGTGATTCCCCGGTGTCGCGTTGGTAAAGTAGTCCGCTGCATTCAGCCGAGCACCATTCCACAGTTCATAGAGATTCCCGTGAAACTGATTCGAGCCCGACTTGGTGACGTAGTTGACCTGGGATGCTCCATACCGTCCTTGATCCACGGCATAGGAAAGAGTATTGACCGTCACCTCTGAGATCGAATTCAGCCCCAGCACGAGATTGGTGGAGAGGCCGCTGTTGAGGTTGGTGAGCGGGTCATTGGTTTCCAGTCCGTCAACGATGTAACCGTTGGAGAGGGCGGGTAGGCCGTTGAATTCCACATTGCCATAGCCGTTTGTACCGCCAACAAAATCGTTGCCGCTGCCTGCCGTGTTGATCAGAGCGCCCGGAGCAAACTGCAATGGGTAGGTGAGGTCGCCGCCTGGATTGGGCAGATCCTCCAGGGCGGGGGCATTCAAGGTCGTGGATGTGTTGGCGTTCTCCGGATTGAGGATAGGAGCCTCGCTGCTGACCTCCACCGTCTCACGGGATCGGGCTACACCCAGTGTGAA
>CAVPFI010000011.1:0-678667 GCA_963703685.1 uncultured Acidobacteriaceae bacterium
GGGCAACAATATCCGGGAAACAATGGCTTAGGAGCAAGGTCAATGGAGGAGTCATGATCTCTTTGATGAACCGCGTCGCTGACGTTCATTTCAGGAAGGAGCCGGGCGGACGGCTGGTTTTTATTCCGTTTACCCGGAGGGGGAAGTGTTACTTCGTCGATTCGAAGGCTGACGAGGAAAAAGTCAGAGCGTTTGTGAACATGTACCGGATTCCTAATGCGCTGATTTCCTTCCTGATCACTCCCATGGTCATGGTGCCCGCTATGATCCTGGAGGCCTATGGTGGGTTGACCCCTCGAGCACACCGGTTGACGATGGCTTTAGGGATCTCTGGGTTTTTCTGGCTGAGCGTGGTCGCGTTGGGATTGATGCTTTGGTTCGTATATCGAGCAGCGGTTCCGGGCTTAACCGCGTCGCTGAGCGAGGTCGCGCCGGAAATCAAAGCTCAACTGAGGGCTGTCTCTCCTCAACAACAAGGCTTCGAGACGTGTAGCGCTAGTGTGCCTTCTGGCTGGTTTGATCCTCTTGGGATTGGCGCTGGTTGCGTTGACTGGACATCCCGGGTAACTCGATGCGGGATGTCCAGCTCTTGTTGATAGCTGAGAGCTAGAGATCTGACAGCTACTTCATCGCCGTGACGCGCTTGCCCAGGCGGGACTTGTAGCGCGAGGCGGTGTTCCCGTGCAGCGTGCCTTTCTGGATGGCCTTGTCGAGAGCGGACACGGTCTGGCGGTAGGTTTGTTCGGCGGCGGCTTTGTCGCCTTTTTCGATGGCCTCGCGCAGATCGCGCAACTGGGTGCGCAGGCTGGAGGTGTTGGCGCGATTGGTGGCGGTGCGCTTCGTGGTCTGGCGGGCGCGCTTGAGCGCGGAAAGATGATTTGCCATAGCTGGTTCGTTACCTTCGTGTGTACAGAGAGATATTCGGGTGGGTCCGAATTACTTATTATAGGGAAGCGTTTACGGACGGTCAAACCATGAAGTCGGCGAAGACAGATGAGGAAGAGGGTTGCATCAGGGCATGCCTTCAGGCATGCCGTCGAGCATGAAACTGGAGACCGGCTTTAGCCGCTGCGATGAACCGCGGCGGCTAAAGCCGTTGGTATTTCGCTCGGTCAACGGCATCGCTGAAGCGATGCCCTGATACGAATCTCTTCAAGCATGGATACGAATCTCTTTAAGCACCTGATACGAATCTCTTCAAGCATGGGCGGATACAGACTCATCGCGCGTCGGTTCTAACGTCGGTTCTAACTATGACAGACGGACTCGATCGGCTGAAAGTACTTATCAACTCCTCGACGCCCATCATCGTGATGGAGACGCCGGAGGAGATGCATGCCATCAGCCTGGTGCGCGCCGCTTGCGCGGAACTCAAGATGGCAGCTTTCGAGTGGAGTATCGCCGATGGGCTCGTACGCTCGGGAACGAAGGAATCTCAGAGGCGGAAAAAACTTTCTCCGCAGACGCACAACGATCAGAACACAATCTGGAGCCAAGCGGGGCGCACGGTTGCGCAAATGCGAAGCGCGCTCAGCGCCGGCGGCGCGGACGCGGACCGAATGGCCCGAGCCATAGCATTGTCCACGAGCGCCGACAGCACCGCGGCGGCGGCAGGCGGTTCGATCTACAACACGCGCGAGCCGGTGCAGGCGCTGGCCAATATGGAGTCGATGACGTTGGAAGCCGTCTTTATCCTGAAAGATTTTCATCGTCACATGGATGATCCGGTCGTGGTGCGGCGGCTGCGGGATGTGGGGCAGAAATTTTCCGCCAACCGGCGGACAGTGATTATCACCTCGCCCCAAATCGCCGTTCCTGCGGAGCTGACGACGCTGGTCGAATATTTCGATCTTCCGCTGCCGGATCAAGACCGACTGCATGAACTCATTCACGAGATGTTTACCCGGCTGTCGAAGACTTACACCTTGAAACTGCAACTGGACGCCGCCGGGGTCGATGCGATGGCGGCCAACCTGCGCGGCTTGAGCGAAGAAGAAGCCGAGCGCGCCATTTCGCAGGCGCTGGTGACGCGCTATGCGCTGTGTCCCGAGAGCGTCACCGATGTGCTCGACGCTAAGAAGCAACTGCTGCGGCATTCGGGCATGCTGGAGTTCATTGAGACCTCCGACAATATGTCTGCCGTGGGTGGGTTGGAGAATTTAAAGCACTGGCTGGGCCAGCGGCGCGGCGCGTGGGAAGACGCTGCCCGGGAATTTGGTCTCGAGCCGCCACGAGGGATGATTGTTCTCGGAGTGCAAGGATGCGGCAAGTCGCTTTGCGCGCGCGCCGTCGCTGGGGAGTGGAAGCTGCCGCTGGTGAAGTTTGACACGTCAGCCGTCTACGACAAGTACATCGGCGAGACCGAGAAGCGCATTCGCAAAGTGTTTCAGGTTGCCGAGGGACTGGCTCCGTGCGTGCTGTGGATCGACGAGTTGGAAAAAGTGTTCGCCGGAAGCGGGCCCGATTCGGCGTCGGCCGATGCGGGTGTTTCGTCGCGCCTGCTGGCATCGTTTCTGTCGTGGATGCAGGATCGCAAGGCGGCCGTGTTTGTGGCCGCGACTTGCAACAATGTGAGCGTGCTGCCGCCCGAGCTGATTCGCAAGGGACGCTTCGACGAATTGTTCTTCGTCGATTTGCCCAACCAGGCGGAACGGAAGCAGATCTTCTCGATTCAACTCGCTCGACGCAAACGGAATCCGGCGGAGTTTGATCTGGAGAAAGTTGCGACCGCTGCCAAGGGATATTCGGGAGCCGAGATTGACGCCGCAGTGCAAGGCGCGCTCTACGGCGCTTATTCCGAGAAGAAGCCGCTGGCTACGCAGTTCTTGCTGGACGCGCTGGCGCAAACGGTTCCGCTTTCGATCACACGGGCGGAGGAGATTGGGGAGTTGCGGGAATGGGCGAGGACCCGGGCGGTACCGGCGTCGGCGCGGGATGCGAGTTCGGGCGCTTTATGAGATCCTCAGGTCTTATTCGGCTTGGCTGGAGTCTCGCTCAAGTGAGCCGTCTTAAAATGTTGGTCGAACGCGCGCTGTAACTGCTGTGAGTATTCTTTCCGGTTCGGGCGATGACTGGTTGATGTCGCGCGGAATTTTTCCGCTCCGGGGCAGGCTGTGCATTCGGCCTGCACGGGAATGTCCCCCAGCCATTTCGTTACGCGCAGAGTCGGTTTCTTCATACTCAACAGTTTCCCACAGGAACCATCAAGGATAATCTTGTTCGTATCATGGAGAAATCCGGGTGGCTGGACCGAGATTGATTATTGTGTGCGGGTTGCCGGGTTCGGGTAAGACCACTCTTGCCAAGGCGCTTGAAAGCAAGCTCCACGCGGTTCGCTTTTCTGCGGATGAGTGGATGGATGCTCTGTCCGTTAACATCTACGACGAAGAGAAACGCGGGAAGGTCGAGGCGCTGCAGTGGAAGTTCGGTCAGAAACTCCTTGCGCTCGGGCTCACTGTAATTATCGAATGGGGCACTTGGGGAAGATCCGAGCGGGATACCTTGCGGCTCGGAGCCCGAGCCCTGGGCGCGGCCGTTGAGTTGCATTATCTTTCGGCGCCTGCGGATGTCCTCTTCGAGAGGATTCAGGATCGGGGGCTGGAGACTCCACCCATAGAAAAATCTGCGCTGACACGCTGGTTCGAGATGTTCCAGGCACCCACACCCGAGGAGATGGCGCTGTTCGACAGGCCTCTGGTTACGGACCCAGGCAGTGGTTGACTACCTCTTCGCCGCGGGGTAGGCTTTAACGTAATGGTAGTGACTTGCCTCCTGGGCATGCGCATTCCGGTTGGTCCCGTCTCCAAGCGAAAGCTTGCTTTGGTCCTGATGTGGAGCAGGCATCGGTGTACCTCAATGACCGCTACTGCCGGGCTTTGCCCGGCCCGTCCGGGTCAAAGACTCGGACCCACACCAGCATGAATCCAAAAGAATGAAGAAAAGCATCGGGGTTAGTCCCAACATCGAGACGTTTTTCGGCACGCGGGATGAGAATGTGCGTTTACTGGAAGACGGCCTGAATATCACTATCAATCTGCGATCGAACGCCATCGAACTGGAGGGCGCGGCGCGGGACGTGGCGCGCGCGGAGCAGGTCTTCGTAGATTACGAAACCTTGCAGCGTGCGGGTCACACCTTCAACAATGGCGACCTGAACAGCATGCTGCGTGTGCTGACTTCGGATCCCAATACTACGCTGCGCGGACTGGCCGATGCCGGGCGCCAGCGTTCTTTTGGGCGCCGCACCGTGCAGCCCAAGAGCAGCAATCAGCGCCGTTATCTCGAGGCCATCGAGGGGCATGACATGGTGTTCGGGATTGGCCCCGCCGGCACCGGAAAGACTTATCTGGCCGTGGCGATGGCGATCTCGGCACTGCTGGCCAAGCGGGTAAACCGGATTATTCTGGCGCGTCCGGCGGTAGAAGCGGGCGAGCGGCTGGGATTTTTGCCGGGCACGCTGCAGGACAAGATCGATCCTTACTTGCGGCCGTTGTACGACGCCTTGTATGACTTGCTCGATCCGGAAAAAGTGGATCGCTATCTGGAAAAGAATGTCATCGAGATCGCGCCGATCGCTTTCATGCGCGGTCGCACGCTGAATGATTCGTTCGTCATCCTGGATGAGGCGCAGAACACGACCTCGGAGCAGATGAAGATGTTCGTCACACGCCTGGGATTTAACTCCAAGGCGGTCATCACCGGCGACGTTACCCAGATCGACTTGCCCAACGCGCGCCGCAGCGGATTGCTGGAAGCCATGGACGTGCTGAAGAGTGTGGATGGACTTTCGTTTGTGCACTTCGACGAAACCGACGTGGTGCGCCATCATCTGGTGCAGCGCATCGTACGCGCCTACGACGAACACAAGACGCGCGTTGCTGAGCAACAGATGCTTTTACTGGCGGAACCCCGGCATGCCGACGCGGCCAGCGCCGAAAAGCAGGCAGCAGCCGCGGCGCAGGCGGAGAGGGCGACATCGGCCGAAGCCAAAGGATAGTGCGAGTGGATTTCGGGCGGGAGGGCCGCGACTGGCCCTCCTGTTTGATTTTGTGCCGCATAATCAAAACCAGAAGGTCGTCAGAAGCCGTTTGGTGATTCTGGAAAAGCAAGTCGCGGGATTGAACGAAGGCGCGCTGAAGCGCTTCATTGTGCGCGCGCGGAAAGCCGTGGGTCTGAAGGAACAAGTGAATGTGCTCGTGACCAGCAGTTCCGCGGTGCGCTCGCTGAATCTGCGGTTCCGCAGTCAGAATAAAGCAACCGATGTGCTGTCTTTTCCCGCAACTTCTTCTTCCATCGCGGAGTCTCACAAGCGTCCGAAGCTGGCCGGTGAGGTGGCTATTTCAGGTGACATCGCGATCAAGAATTCCTTTCGCCTCGGACATCCGGCGGCTCAGGAAGTGAAGATTCTGGCGCTGCACGGAATCCTTCATCTGGCGGGCTTTGACCATGAGCGCGATAATGGTGAGATGGCGCGTAAGGAAGTGGAGTTGCGTCGCGCGCTCGGGCTTCCGGCTGGGTTAATCGAACGAGTCGAGACGAAAAGAGTCCAGGGTGAGAGGGTCCGGCCTGCGGGTACACGGTCCTCGAAAGCGCGGGGTGGCAGCAAGCGCGCGACCGCGGCGAGGAGGATGGCATGAATTTCGGCGTTGCCGTCGCGCTGCTTCTGCTGCTGGGATTACTGACGCTGGTCTCTTACGTGGATCGCGTCTATCAGGAAGTCGGAAAATTCCTCTCCCGCGAATTCCAGGACAACATTGACGTCTTTGAGCAGAAGATCGAACCGAAGTTGGGCGTGGCCCGAAACCGGGCGGCATTGTCCATGGTGGTGCTCACGCAACTCAGCATGGCGGCGATTGCTCTGCTGATTGGCTTCCTGATATTCAGCGAGCAATCCTGGGGCATCTACGAGATATTGCAGGCGGCGATCAGCCTGATCCTCGCAGTCATTCTGTGCAACCGCTTTCTGCCGTTTGTATTCTTCTCGCGCACCAAAGGCGAGTGGCTGATTCACTGGACGATGTTTCTAAAAATATTGATCTACCTGGTGATGCCGGTGACGATTGTGCTGGGTTTCCTGGAATCGGTGGCTTCGCTGACCAAACAAAACACCAGCGAGCTGCCGGAGACCTCGGCCGAGGCGGTGGACGCGTTGATCGAAGCGGGACAGGAAGAGGGCATTATTCAGGAGGGCGACCGCGACCTGATCCAGTCGGTGGTGGAATTCAGCGGCAAGACGGTGCGCGAGGCGATGCAGCCGCGTCCGGAGATGTTTGCCGTGCCCACGGATACGACGGTCGAGCACTTCATCGAGCTCCTGCGGGTGAAGCATTACTCCCGCGTGCCCGTGTACGAAGGCAGCATTCATAACATCAAAGGAATCGTTTACACGCAGGACGTGCTGCAAGTTCCCGACAGCGAAGCCCGCGTCCGCATCCTGGATACGATTATGCGGCGCGACGTGTATTTCGTGCCCGAGAGCAAGCTGGGCAGCGATTTGTTGCGCGAAATGCAGAAGCAGAATATTCGCATGGCGATTGTAGTCGACGAATATGGCGGCGTGGCGGGACTGGTCACGATCGAGGATCTGGTGGAAGAGATTGTGGGCGAGATCCGCGACGACCACGAAAAGCCGGAGATTGTGCGCGAAGGCGAGCGCTCGTTCATCGTCGCGGGCGGAATGGACGTGGATCGTCTCGATGAACTCTTTGGCAGCAAGCCGGAAGGCAAAGAGTCGGCAACGATTGCTGGCTTGGTTAGCGAGCTCGCCGGACGTATTCCTCGCAAGGGGGAAGTAGTGCAGGAAGATGGTTTGCGCTTTGAGGTCCTGGAATCGACCGACCGCAAGGTGGAGCGGGTTAGAGTAACAGCGGTGCAGCCACAGCAATTGAAGTTGATTTAAGAAGCTTCTAGCTCCTAGCTTCTAGCTATTAGCTAACGCCTTCGCTTTATGCTTTCTGCCCCGAATTGCCAATCGTCATGCTAGTTGACAAAGGTGAATGTATTGAATGTTCGCTAGAAGCTAGTAGCTAGAAGCTAGTAGCTGATTTCCTATGCCTTTTCGATCCGGATTCGTTTGCATCCTCGGGCGCCCCAACGCGGGCAAGTCTACTTTGCTCAATGCGCTTGTGGGCGAGAAGCTGGCGATTATCTCGCCCAAGCCGCAGACCACGCGCAACCGCATTCAGGGCGTGGTGCACGTACCCAAGCAGAAAGGCAGGGGCAAAGATGGCGGGCAGATTGTGCTCGTCGATACTCCCGGGGTGCACAGGCCAGACAGTTCGCTGGGCCGCAAGATGATGGTCGAGGTGCGAGAGGCGCTGGAAGGGTGCGACCTGGTCCTGGTGATCATGGATGTCACGCGCAAGTTCGATCCCCGCGATCAGTTTGCACTGGATTTGCTAAAGCGGCCGCGCACGAAAGCATTTCTGGTATTGAACAAGGTTGATCTCGTACGCGAGAAATCCAAGCTGCTGCCTCTCATCGAGCAATACCGCAAGCTGTATGACTTCAGCGAAGTGATTCCCATTTCGGCGCTCAAGCGCAAAGGGTTGGACTCGCTTCTGGAGATGGTGATCGCGGCTCTCCCGGCCGGTCCGGCGTACTTTCCCGAGGATCAAATCACGGACCAACCGTCGCGATTCATGGCGGCAGAAATCATTCGCGAGCAGGTACTTTTGAATACCAGCGAAGAGATTCCTTACGCGACCACCGTAATGGTCGATAACTTCGAGGAGGGCGCGAGGCTCGCGCGGATCGCAGCCACCATCTATTGCGAGCGCCCGGGGCAGAAGGGAATTCTGGTGGGAAAGGGCGGGAAGATGCTGAAGAAGATCGGGACCTCGGCCCGTCTGCAGATAGAGCGCATGCTGGGAACCAAGGTGTTTCTTGAACTTTACGTGAAGGCAGAACCGGGCTGGCGTGATTCGCGCCGCTTTGTGGAAGAACTGGATTGGCGGCGGCAATTGGAGCATCGCATGTTCGAGCAGGCGTCCCCGGCGCATCTCGCTCCGGAAAGTAAAGAAGATGGCGCGGAAAAAATGCAAGAACGGGCCGCGCCGGCGATCAGACTAAGTGGTGGCAGTGGGAATTGTACAGAAGACTAAGGTTTCTGTTAAGTAGGGGACGCTTCGGATTGGGCTGCGATTGCGGGATTTGAGCGGGGCCGCTAGAATCGAAACAGGCCGCGCTTCATAGGCGCACCCAGGACGAGCGAGCCAATCATGGACGCTGGAGCTTCTTCCGAGGAACACCTTGCGGAGCACGACTTCGATCCGGAGAAGCTGAGCTTGCGCGTGCGGGTCACACTCGCGGCTGACCGTAAAGCCGTGGACCCGGTGGTTGCCCAGGTCATGGCGTCGGTGCGGGAGATGAGGTGCGCCGATGGCAAGGAAGAGGCCATCGAGCTGGCGCTGCAGGAGGCTCTGGCCAATGCCGTGGTGCATGGCGCCAGGGAAGATCCGAGCAAGATAGTAGAGTGCTTAGTAGCTTGCGACGAACAACGCGGCATTCTCATCATTGTGCGTGATCCCGGGCCGGGGTTCGATCCCCAGAACATTCCGAGCTGCACGGTTGGTGAGAATCTGTATTCCAATCACGGCCGCGGAATCTTCCTCATCAATCAACTGATGGATAAGGTGGAGTTCCATAAGAATGGCACCGAGATTCACATGGTGAAGCGATAGTTTCTCCGCTACGGCGCGCCGGCCGCAGGCGAACTCTCAAGTGAAGGATAATTTTGGATGCGGAAGCAAAGAGGTTTCTCCCTGATCGAACTGCTGATCGTGGTCGCGATTATTCTGATCATCGCGGCAATCGCCATTCCCAACTTGATGCGCGCAAAAATGGCTGCCAACGAGTCTTCCGCCGTGGGCTCTATTCGTGCCATTAACACTGCCGAGATCACTTACAGCTCTGCCTATCCAACTGCCGGCTTTGCTGCGACTTTGGCGAATCTTGGAGGAGTTTCGCCTTGTACTCCCAGTTCTACGACTGCATGCCTGATCGACAGCGTGCTGGCGGGCGGCAATAAGAGCGGCTATAACTTTACCGCTGTGGGCGCGGGAGGCCCTCCAGCCACTTCGTATTTTGCAACGGCGGTTCCAGTCACGCAAAACCAGACGGGTATCCGCAGCTTTTGTTCGTTCGAGGATGCAACCATCCGCGTCGATCCTACCGGCGCCGCGATTGCCAGCGAAGCGGCTTGCCAGGCGCTGCAGCCGTTGCCCTAAGATTTGTCTTTCCTTACGTTCGACGGTTCCCAATTTGATTTCGGCGCAGCAGTTCGTTGGCTGATCGTCTGAATTCCACGGGACGGATGATAACCTTACTGGGATGCCTAGCGATCCCGATCTCCCTCCAACTTCCAAACCTGTTCGATCGCGCGCCACGGTTTTGTTCGCTCTGGTGCTAGGACTGTTCCTGGGGGTGATATTTGTCGGCGCGATGGGATGGCTGATGCTATCGCGAAGCTCAGGGCAATCTGTGTTGAGCCACATGTGGTCGGCGATCACCGGCAGAACGCTGACCATCGATGTGAGCCAGCCTACGGTGGTTGATCGCATTCAGCGGCTGCAGCGGTTGGAGACGGTGGTTTACACCATGGACAAAATCGTTACCGGCGCGAGAGAAAATCCCATCTTCCCAGATTTCCTGGCCGGAGATCGTCTACTGATGCTGGTGCATGGTGAGGTTGTGGGTGGAATTGACTTCGCGGATCTGAAACCTGGCGATGTGAAAGTGGATGGCAAGCAGATTCATCTGCATCTTCCCGCTCCCCAAATATTCAGCACTCGGATCGACAGCGCGAAGACGCGGGTCTATTCCCGGCAGACAGGGCTGCTCGTGCCCAGCGATCCGAATCTTGAGACGCAAGTGCGCCAGGAGGCGGAACTTCAGTTGCGAGAGGCCGCGATGGCGGAAGGCATTTTGCGGAACGCGCAGCAGAATGGGATGTCGACGATTACCAGTCTGTTGCAAGGCCTGGGATTTGAGAGGGTTGATTTCGAGTAATGCTGGTCATGTAGCGCCGCCGTCCCGCCGGGCTTCCAGCCCGCCGCGCTGAGGGCGGAGACGCTCCCGTGACTGCCGCCAGGACGCCGGCGCTACTGGCTGGCGAATTCGAGCATAACGATCTCGGGGTTCGATCCCAGTCGCAGGGGTGGTCCCCAGGTTCCTGCGCCGCTCGAGGTGAAAATCTGCATTTTCCCGATTCGGCTGAGGCCGTACACAAACTGGCGATAGATGCGACGCGCCATCCAACTCCATGGGACGAACTGTCCAAGATGAGTATGACCGGATAACTGCAACGAAACGCCGGCGGCCTCCGCGATTTCCGGGTGATCGGGCGCGTGGGTCAAGAGAATACTCGCGCGCTCGCGGTCCAGGCGGATGTGGCGAAGCGCCGCCGCAAGGTGTCCGTGCTGCGTCGCATTTCGGTAGGGCACACCAATAATCTGCAGATCCCTCCACATCCACCTTCTCATTGTTGAGTACTCGAACGCCCGCTGCCGCAATGGCACCCAGATATTTGCTGTCGTCGCCGAATTGTTCGTGATTTCCGGCGACGAAATACACGCCTTGGGGGGCCGTCAGCCGGTTCAACGGCTCCGCGGCACGACCGGCGTCGATGGCGGTGCCGTCGTATAAATCTCCGGCAATGAAAATCGCATCCGGCTCTTCCCGCAAAATCTTGCGCAATCAAGCGTCGGAGAAACCGGCCGTTGCGCACGTGCCCCAGGTGCACGTCGCTGATCAGTGCGGCTTTTCGTCCGCGCCAGGCCGCAGGCAGATTGGCGAGCCGCACCGTGGTTCGAGTGATTCGCGTCCATCCGGCATTGAAGACCGCGTAAAATCCAACCGCTAATGCGGCGCCGAATAATAATTCCACCGTGCGATGGAAATTAATATTAATCCCGGCCAGACGCGAGATTCCGAAAATTGTCCAGGAGGCAATCGCCGCGACGAAAAGGAAAGTCAGCAGGCCCAGCCAAACCGCGGCAGCACGGTAGAACGCGCGCAGCACAGCATTCGTATAGCGAAAGGCCAGAAGTGAAGCGGCGGTAAAGCTCATGGACGAAACGGCGAGAAATAATTTGAGCCAGAGCGAGCGCCGAACATCGCTACCGGCAGACGATAACGTCCACGTTTCGTAGAGCAAGTAGTGCGTTAAAAAGAGTATGGTCTGAAGCGTGACAACGAAGCCAATGATTTGGGTGATTCGGGCGCGCATGATTGATTAGATTCGCTGTAGGGATATTCGATCCGCTTAGTTTTCAACCGGATGGCCAATCATTTCCTGGCTGTCTGCAGGTGGCCGCTCAGATTGCCAAAATGCAGCTGCCACGTGCAATCTGGTACTTATGCCGGAACTGCCGGACATCGCTGCCTATATCGGCGCGCTGGAATCGCGCATCGTCGGTCAGCCCCTGGAAGGCGTACGGCTCAATAGCGCGTTTCTGCTGCGAACGGCGCAACCGCCGCTGGCGAGTGTGGAGGGCCGCACCGTCCGCGAACTACGGCGAATTGGCAAGCGGATTGTAATTGGACTAGAGAACGATCTCTGGCTCGCGCTTCATTTGATGATTGCGGGGCGACTGCATTGGCAAGCGCCCGGCGCAAAACTGGCAGGCCGGCGAAGTCTGGCTGCGTTCGATTTTCCCAATGGCGCGCTGGTTCTTACCGAAGCCGGCACAAAGCATCGGGCCTCTCTGCATTTATTTCAAGGTGAGGAGAGCCTGCGCTCCATCGATGCTGGCGGAATCGATATTTTCTCCAGCGATCATGATTCGTTCCGCGCGGTAATGATGGCGGAAAACCATACACTCAAGCGGGCGCTTACCGATCCGCGTCTGCTGAGTGGAATTGGCAACGCGTATTCGGATGAGATTCTGCACGCGGCACAACTGTCTCCAATCATGCTTACGCAAAAACTGGATGCGCAGGAGTGGGAAAGATTATTCGCCGCGACTCGGCACACGATTGAATACTGGGTGGAACGCCTCGGCAACGAAGCGAAGGCCGGCTTCCCCGAAAAAGTTACTGCCTTTCGCAAGGGGATGGCGGTGCACGGGCGCTACGGCGAGCCCTGTCCGAGATGCGGAGACAAAGTGCTGCGCATTCGTTATGCGGACAAGGAAACGAACTACTGCGCGCGCTGTCAGACGGGTGGAAAAGTTCTGGCGGATCGAAGTTTGTCGCGGCTATTAGGATCGGATTGGCCGCGGACGCTGGAGGAGTTGGAAGCGTTGAAGCGCCGATGAAGCTCGGCTTTCGGCTCCCGGCTTTCGGCTTCCGGAAGTCACAAAAAACGTTTTGTCCGATAACCGGCAAGCGAAAGCCGGAAGCCGTCCTCATTCCTTCGCCGAAATCGCCAGAGCTTTCATCTTTCGATAAAGATGGCTGCGCTCCAGGCCAAGCACTTCGGCCGTGCGGGTTACATTGCCGTGATTTTGGTCCAGCGTTTTGAGGATGTAGTCGCGCTCGTAGGCGTCGCGGGCCTGGTGCAACGTGGAGAACTCGCTCTTGGGGGCGCGCCGGCTGCCTTCGCGGTAGACCAGAGGCGGCAGATGCTTGCTGTCGAAGCGGGTGGTTGTGGGATTCATGATCACGATGCGCTCAATCACGTTGCGCAATTCGCGCACGTTGCCCGGCCACGAGTAACGCATGAGTATGTCGATGGCATCGTCGCTGATTTCCCGCGGCCGGCGTCCGTAGGTGGCCGCGAGCTCCTTCAGGAAATGCCGCGTAAATAGAGGAATATCTTCCTTGCGTTCTCGCAGCGGCGGAACGAAGAAAGGAATCACGTTGAGCCGGTAAAAAAGATCTTCGCGGAAGTTGCCGCGCGATATTTCTTCATCCAGATCTTTGTTGGTCGAGGCGATCACGCGAACGTCGACGGTGATAGTTTCATCGCTGCCTACGGGGGTGAAGCGCTGTTCTTCGAGCGTGCGCAATACTTTCGATTGCGTCTTCAAGCTCATGTCGCCGACTTCGTCAAGGAAGAGCGTCCCGCCGTGAGCTCTCTGAAATTTTCCCTCCTTGTCGGTGGCCGCGCCAGGGAACGATCCCTTATAGTGTCCAAACAGTTCGCTCTCGATCAGATCTTCGGGAATCGCCGCGCAGTTGACCTCGACGAATGTTTCGTCATTGCGCAGACTTTGGGCGTGGATGGCATGGGCCACCAACTCTTTGCCGGTGCCGGATTCGCCGTAGATCAGAACGCGACCGTTGGTCGGAGCCATCAATCCTATTTGCTGGCGGAGGGCCTTCATCGGGATGCTATCGCCCACGATGATGCTCTTCACCTGAAGCTGCTTCTTCAGATCGACATTCTCGCGCTGCAGCTTCTTGGACTCGATGGCGTTCTTGACCAGGATCAACGTTTTTTCCAGCGAGAGCGGTTTTTCCAGGAAGTCATAGGCGCCCAGTTTGGTTGCGCGTACCGCGGTCTCGATGGTTCCGTGGCCGGAAATCATGATGACTTCGGGAGGATTGTCGAACTCGCGAATCCTTTCCAGAGTCTCCAGGCCATCGACCCCGGGCAGCCAGACATCGAGCAACACCACGTCAAAAGGAGTCTTGCGCAGCAGAGCGAGGCACTCGTCGCCATTTCCCGCCGAGGCAGCAGAATAGCCTTCGTCCGCCAGGATGCCGGCGAGGGAGTCGCGAATTCCAGCTTCATCGTCAACGATGAGAATGTTATGCATGCTGGACGGTCGCCGCTGCCGGAGTAGGTTCGAGAACAACGGGAAGCTCGACGATGAATCGCGTGCCGACAGGCTGGTTCTCTTCTACGCGGATCGAGCCATGATGATCCGCTACGATGCGGCTAACAATGGCGAGTCCAAGTCCAGTGCCGCGCTTCTTGGTGGAGAAATAGGGCAGGAAAAGTTTTTCCTTGAGTTCGCGGCTCACACCGTGGCCGGTGTCGGCCACGGTGATCTCCACGGCGTCGCGTGTGGCCACTAACGCCGTCGAAATTTCAATCTCCCGCACCACGGAATCCTGCGATGCTTCGGCCGCGTTGTCTACGAGATTGGCAACGGCGCGTTTGATGGCCTCGCTGTCGGCCATAACTTTCGGCAGATCGGTAGCCAGGGATTTGTGGAGCTCGATTCCGTCCAGCCTGCCGTTGAACATGGAGAGTGCGTTCTCAACAACTTCGTTAATGTCGGCTGGCTGCGGTTTGGCCACGGGAAAGCGCGCCAATGTGGCGAACTCGTCCACCAGCCGGCGCACAGTTTCGACCGCGCCGGCAATGGTTTCAGCGCAGGAACGCACCACGCCGAGCGACGCGGGATCATTCGGCGTGGCACGGTCGAGATGCCGTTGAATGCGCTCGGCCGATAAAGCGATAGGCGTCAGCGGATTCTTGATCTCATGCGCCACCCGGCGCGCCACTTCCCGCCATGCAGCTTGCTTCTGGGCTTTCAAGAGATCGGAGAGATCTTCGAACACCACGACGTAACCGGACTCTGCTCCCTGATGCCTCAGGGTCGCGACGGTCACGGCGACGTTCAACGATACCCGAGGCAGCTGCATCTGCATCTGGCTGGTGGTCATTCCCATACGGTCGGCGCGGCGCAGCAAGGGCTCGAAATCTTCTAGAACTTCGGAGGGGAACACATCTGAAAGAGCCGCGCCACGCAGAATCTGAGATCCGCCGTCGCGTCCAGCGTCGGGATGAAACATGCGGAGCAGTGCCTGATTGACGTGAGTCACGTGACGCGCGGCATCCAAGGAGAGCACTCCGGTCGGAATACTTTCGAGGATGGTTTCCATTTGACGGCGGCGCTGGTCGAGCTCCGTGTTGGCCGCGCTCAGGTCGCGGCTGGAAGCTTCAAGCTGGCGCCGGCTGCCCTCCAGATCTTCCGCCATGCGGTTGAAGGATCGCACCAGGTCGCCAATTTCATCGGCGGCGCTCACGTCCACACGATAGTCGAGTCGCCCGCGTGAGATCTCCTGCGTGGCTTCCGCCAGAGCTGACAGCGGTCGCGTCACAATCTTCGAAAGGAATAAGGCCAGCCAGGTCGTGACGAAGAGCACGATCATGGTCAGCAACAGGAGCAAACCCATGTAGGTGCGGCGCACCAGTTTTCGCTCGCGAGCCAGATCGTAGTAGCGTTGCTGGCTGGCCTCGACCTGGCGCACGGTTTGCGAAAACTCATGGGGAAGGGGAATCCCCACCAGGATCAGTCCTCCGCCCTTGACTGGAGCACTGCCCAGCGTGTAGTCCGTCTGCTGCCAGGTAAATTGAGCGGGATGACCCAAGGCCGCTTCGACCAGCGGCAATGTTGATTTCAGAACCGGCCAAGATGCGGGCGCATTGAAACTCGCTTCGGCGTTGCCGTCTTGAACGGCGAGTGCGAATCCACCTTGCAAGGTTATCTCGTGGTGTTGAAACTCGCTCACTACACCGGAGAAGCCGTGTCCGGCGAACCCGCGCTCGATTTCCGGAGATGCGGCGATGGCAGCGGCTTCGGCGCGCGCGTTCTGCATCGCATAACTGGCCAATAAAGTTACCATGGCGTGCGTATCGGCTCGCACTTCTTCGACCGGGGTGGAGAACCACTTGTCGATCGAGCGGTTCATCAATCCGTAGGCGAACCAGTACATAACCATCACTGGCAAGGAAGACAGCAGGAGCGCACCCGCGACCATGCGGGTGCGAAATTTCGAGCCCAGCACGCCGAGGCGCCGTTCGGCAAAAAGTTTCAGCAGGTTGCGCATCAGAACAAAAGTGAGCGCGACAAACAGCAGGAAGATCAGCGCAGAGAGCGCGGCGAAGACAACAATGTCCTGATTGTTTCCGGGGCGGAGGAATGTCAGGTCAAACGCCGTTTCCGAAACCAGGATGGCGAGCAGTAGAAAGACGGAAATCGCAAGCAGAATCAGGACCTGCTTGCGGTGCGAAGTTTTCGCAGGCGGGATGGAGGTCGGCTGTGCCACTGGGATTTCCGCGTCCAGGCGCGTCCCGCGCGAGACTAATCGCCCGGACGCACCAGTCATTATAGATGCACAAGCATCCGCATAAGCGTAGGAGCAAGGCTGCGACTCTGTTCAGTCATCGGGCGTGTAAGAGGAGGGTAGTGTTGGACCGGGTCTTTGAGCCGGCCGCGGCGCGCAGCGCCGCGGTTGTCTGCTGGGAGAGGCGAAAAGCTGGCGGCCAAAGGCGCGGCCCTGCGGGCCGCGGCTGGGTCGAAGACCCGGCCCCACACAAAGAAAACCACACGAGCAACTTAGTGGCGATCCCGTTTACGGGAAAGCTCTTCTAAAACAGCATCGTAAGCGGGCTTGGGTTTGTAGGCGCGGTCAAACGGGAGCGGTGCGCCGCGCATGCCGTGCGAGTGCGATCCGATCCATGAGTACTTGTCGGTGAATCCCCAGGTCTGGATCGCGGTGCAGCCGGGATTTTGCAGGCACGCTCGAACCACGCCACGATAAACGGTGGCCTGGCGAAGGAGGTCATCGCTCCGAGGAATGCCGCTTGAGTGCAAGGGCAGAGAGAGGTCGAGTTCCGTGATGTGAACCTGAACTCCTAATGCGGTCAGTCGTACAATATTCGCGGCGATGGAGGCGGTATCGAGGTCAAGCTGCGAGATGTGCAACTGTAAGCCGATTCCATCGATGGGGACGCCCCGCCGTTTGAAATCCCTGACCATTGCGTAGATGGCGTCGGATTTGCGGTTCAGCCCTTCGCCTTCGGCCTCGTTATAGAAAAGCAGCGCCTGCGGGTCAGCCTCATGCGCCCAGCGAAAGGCCTGCTCGATATAAGCGGTGTCCTTTTCAGCGAATCCGATGCCGGGCTGGTCGTACCAGAGAGAATCCTTGACGCGGGCCTTGTCATCGAGAGCTTCATTCACCACATCCCATGCGAACACCTGCCCCGCATAGTGTTTCATGACTGTCGCGATGTGCTCTTGCAACAAGTGGGACAACTCGGCTGGAGTGAAGTTGCCTTGCGCCAGCCATTCGGGATTGTCGCGATCCCACACTAAACAATGTCCGCGAACTTTCATGTTATGAGCCTGCGCGAAGCGGACAACCTCATCGCCCGCGCTAAAGTCGAAGGTGCCTGCGTTCCGCCGCACTACCCACCACTTCATCGCATCCTCGGGCTCGATCATGTTAAATTCGCGGGCCAGCGTGGCCGAGTAGGCGGCCTCGGAAAAAAGGGACGGGCGTACGGCGGTGCCTACCAGGACGTGGGCCTGCTCGGCTGCTTCTCGCAACGTGAGGGAGGGCGTCACGACGGTTGCCATGACGAATAGCGCGAGGCAAGAAAACTGCCGCGATAGACTTAGCATCGTCTCCTTAAACTGCGAGATTCCTCGGGGCTAAAGCCCGCATCATTTTGCGGTGCGAGCGGCACGGCTAAAGCCGTGCCCTTCCCATGATCACTTAACCGCATCCAAGAAGGGCTGTAAAGGACATTGGTCACATTTCGGCTTCGATTTTCCACAATAGTTCTTGCCCACTCCCACGATGAGTCCATGCATTTCGTTATATACCTGCACCAGCGCCGTCCGCGCTGCAGTGCTCATCGCGGAAGGTGGGTGAGCGGCGCCGCGGAAGCCTGATTCAAGGCGCGCGACTGTGTTCGCTGGGATGGCTTCCCGTTGGCCAGCGATCGGAGCTAAGATCCGCTGAAATAATTCACGAATTTCTTCGTAATTCGTTTTCTCGGGCAAGATCCCATGGCGGTCGAGGATGCGGCGCGTATAGGCGTCGACGACGAACACAGGATGATTTCCTGCATAGAGCAGAATCGAGTCCGCGGTTTCCGGACCCACCCCATTCAAGCTGAGCAATTCTGCCCTAAGTTTGTCGGTTGGCTGAGCGAAAAGTTCGTCCAGTGAACCGCCATATTTTTCGTCGAGGTAGGCGACGAATGTCTTCAGCCGCTTGGCTTTTTGCCGGAAATAACCGGACGGGCGAATCAGATGCTGCAGCCGGATAAGAGACAGTTCCCGAATTCCTTCAACGCTCAGTACGTGCGCAGAACGCAGCTTGGCCAACGCAAGCTCAACGTTTTTCCAGGCGGTGTTCTGCGTGAGGTATGCGCCGACAATGACCTCGAAGCGCGTTTCGGCTGGCCACCAGTGCTGTGCTCCCCACGCGCCATAGAGCGCTCGATAATATCGGACAACCTCACGGCTCTTTTCTTTGCGGAATCGCGACACGATTAAAATTCCTTATTCAAAGTCTAATTGACCCCGCTTTTCGCGGGTTGCGCCCTCCCGATCCGCCGGCTTGAACTTACTGAAGTGCATGTACCCGCACAGGTAAACCGCCCATCAGAAGCTAAGAAAGTGGCATTTGGCGCGGAGTTCAGCGCAAATGACACCTCGCGACAAAGAATCCTCGTCAGGTGCAAGTACTAAAGTTACTGGTGAAGTAACGCGGTTGCGTTGACAATTTGTGTCAACGCGAATGAGCTGCGTCTCTCCCAACGATAGGCGGCCTTTTGCGCTGTGCCTGCACAAGTGCGAGGCATCGTTCCACCCACGTGGATAGGAGATCCGGGTATGTCTCAACGGCTGGGCGACCTTCTCGTCAAAGAGAAGATTATTACCCCAGAGCAGTTGGAACAAGCGAGTAAGGTGCAGAAAGAGCAGAGCTGTCGCCTGGGGTCGGCCCTGGTGAAGCTCGGCTTTCTGACGGACGAAGACGTCACCAATTTCCTCTCGCGCCAGTATGGCGTTCCCGCCATTAACCTTTCCTACTTCGAGATCGATCCCGCTGTCGTCAAACTGATTCCGTTCGAGACCGCCAAGCGCTACCAGATTCTTCCGTTGAGCCGCGTGGGAGCGTCGCTCACCATCGCGATGGTCGATCCCACGAACGTGTTCGCGATGGACGATATTAAGTTCATGACCGGCTTCAACATCGAGCCGGTAGTTGCCTCGGAAAGCTCCATTCTCGCAGGGATTGAAAAAGCTTACGGTAGCGGAACCAGAGAAGAAGATCTCGAGACCGTAATGCAGTCGATGTCGGAGATGAGCGAGAGCGACGTCGAACTGCAGGCGGAAGAGCAGCAGATCGAGCTGGCCGAACTGGAAAAAGCGGCCGACGAAGCTCCGGTCGTCAAACTAGTGAACGTGGTTCTGGGCGATGCGGTCAAGCGGGGCGCGAGCGACATTCACATTGAGCCTTACGAAAAAGAATTCCGCGTCCGGTTCCGTATTGACGGTGTGCTCCAGTCCATCATGTCTCCGCCGTTGAAATTGAAGGACGCGATTACGTCCCGCCTGAAGATCATGGCGAAGCTCGACATCAGCGAGAAGCGTCTGCCGCAAGATGGCCGCATCATGCTGAAGATGAACATCGGCGGGCGCAAGAAGCAACTCGATTTTCGTGTCAGCACGCTGCCCACACTGTGGGGCGAGAAGATCGTGCTCCGGTTGCTCGACAAAGAAAACCTGCGACTCGACATGACCAAGCTCGGCTTCGAAGCTGAGTCACTGGTGAAATTCGAGAAAGCCATTTTGAAGCCTTACGGCATGGTGCTGGTCACGGGACCGACCGGATCGGGCAAGACCAACACGCTCTATTCGGCCATCTCGCGGTTGAACCAGCCCGATACCAACATTATGACCGCGGAAGATCCGGTCGAATTTCAACTGGGCGGCGTCAACCAGGTGCAGATGAAGGAGCAGATTGGATTGAACTTTGCCGCTGCACTGCGATCGTTCCTGCGGCAAGATCCCAACATCATTCTCGTCGGCGAAATCCGCGACTTTGAAACCGCGGAAATTGCCATCAAGGCCGCGCTCACAGGCCACCTTGTGCTCTCCACACTGCACACCAACGGTGCTCCCGAAACCATCACCCGCCTCATGAACATGGGCATTGAACCGTTCCTGGTGGCAACCTCAGTCCATCTTATCTGCGCCCAGCGCCTGGTCCGGCGCATTTGCAAGGACTGCATCGAGGTCATGGATGTGCCGGGACAAACGCTGATCGACGCGGGCTTTACTCCCGAAGAATCGAAGACCGTAAAGATTCAGAAGGGCAAGGGCTGCGGGGTCTGCAACAACACCGGATACAAGGGCCGCTGCGGTTTGTACGAGGTCATGGAAGTGGACGACGAGATCCGCGAGTTGGTTTTGGTGGGCGCCTCGGCGGTCGAATTGAAAAAGAAGGCCATTGAGCGCGGCATGATCACGCTGCGCCGCAGTGGACTGATCAAGGTGGCGGCGGGAATGACTACGCTCGAGGAAGTTGCCCGCGAAACGATTCATTGAGTCGTCGTTGGTCGCTGGTCGTTAGTCGTTCGCCAACGACCAACGACTAACGACCAAAGACTTGAGAAGCGATTAAGAAACGTAACGGAAGGGACTTGCCATGGGTTTGTCGTTAAGCGATCTGCTCAAGAGAATGCTGGAAATGAACGGCAGCGATCTGCACATCACTACCAATTCGCCGCCGCAGATTCGTGTGCACGGCCACCTGGTGCCGCTGGATCTGCCGCAGATGACGCCGGCCGAGACCAAGCAGTTGGCCTATAGCGTGATGACCGATTCCCAGAAGCATCGCTTCGAAGAGAGCCTGGAGCTGGACTTCTCGTTCGGATTAAAAGGACTCGCCCGCTTCCGCGCCAACGTATTCAACCAGCGCGGCGCGACGGCCGCAGTATTTCGCTTGATTCCTTTCGAAATCAAGTCATTCAACCAGCTTGGCTTGGCTCCGGTGGTCAGCAAGCTGTGCGATAAGCCGCGCGGGCTGGTGCTGGTAACGGGACCAACCGGTTCGGGCAAATCCACGACGCTGGCGGCCATGATTGACAAGATCAACACTGAACGCCACGACCACATTCTTACCATCGAAGACCCAATCGAGTTTGTGCACATGAACAAGAACTGCGTCGTCAACCAGCGTGAGCTGCACGCCGATACCAAGAGCTTCACCGACGCGTTGCGGGCCGCGCTTCGCGAAGATCCGGACGTGGTGCTCATCGGCGAAATGCGCGATCTGGAAACTATCGAGTCGGCGCTGCGGATCGCCGAAACCGGCCACTTGACGTTCGGTACGCTGCATACGAACTCGGCGACTTCCACCATCAACCGCATCATCGACGTGTTTCCGGCCCACCAGCAGCCGCAAATTCGCGCCCAGTTGTCTCTGGTGCTGGAAGGGATCATGTGCCAAAGCCTGCTGCCCACAGTCAACGGCAAAGGCCGCGCCATGATCATGGAGATACTGATACCCAACGCCGCAGTCCGTAACCTGATTCGCGAAGACAAAATCCACCAGATCTATTCCTCCATGCAGTCCGGACAGGAAAAATTTGGGATGCAGACGTTTAACCAGTCGCTGGCCACGGCCTATTTTCAGAAACAGATTTCGATTGAAACGGCCATGGTGCGTTCCAGCAATCCCGATGAACTGCAGGAAATGATTAACCGTGGCGCGAGCCTGGTAAACCGGCCGACCACAGCAGGGACGACGTTGGCCAGAGGCGCCGCTCCGTCGAAGCATTAGAGCGGTAGCCCCAGAAACTTTTGTAAGAGCACAGTCTTAACCAAACAGATTCGTTAGTGAGGAGAACCTAAACATGCCAGTCTTTACATTTTCCGGCAAAGACGCATCCGGGCAGAAGATTTCCGGCGAGCGGACGGCGGCCAACAAACAATCGTTAGCGCAAGCGCTGCGGCGCGAGCGCATCACACCCGGTGCGATTCGCGAAAAGGGCAAGGAATTTTCCATGCCCACGTTCGGTTCGGGTAAGGTCGGGACTAAGGAAATCGCGATCTTCTTCCGCCAATTTTCGGTCATGATCGATGCCGGTCTGCCGCTGGTGCAATGTCTGGAGATCCTGGCGGCGAACCAGGAAAGCCAGTCCTTCCAGAAGATTTTGACTGGCGTGCGGACGACAGTGGAGGGCGGCGCCACGCTTGCCAACGCTATGCGCGGCTACCCTTTGGTCTTCGATGACCTTACCACCAACATGATTGAGGCCGGCGAAACCGGCGGTATTCTCGACATCATTTTGCAGCGCCTGGCCACCTATGTGGAAAAGGCCGTGCGCTTAAAAGCAGCGGTCAAGTCCGCGCTGATCTACCCCGTCGCGGTTGTCAGCATGGCTGTGTTGATCGTTGGCGCATTGCTCAAATGGGTCGTGCCCATCTTCTCCAATCTGTTTGCCGGGCTCGGCGTCAATCTTCCTCTTCCCACTCGCATCGTCATGGGACTGAGCGCATTTGTGCAATCGTTCTGGTGGGTAGTTATAGTGGGCGTGATAGGCCTCGTGGTCGGTATCAAGCAAATCCGCAAACATCCCCGGGGCCGCTATTACTTCGATAAGGTAATGCTCCACATTCCCGTGATTGGGTCGCTCCTGCGCAAGATCGCGGTCGGCCGTTTCACCCGGACGCTGGGCACGCTGATTACCTCTGGTGTGCCGATTCTGGAAGGTTTGACGATTACGGCGAAGACCTCAGGCAACGCCGTGCTGGAAGAGGCGCTGATGAAGGTTCGCAAAGCCATCGAAGAAGGACGCACCATTGTCGACCCACTGCGCGAGTGCGGCGTGTTTCCGAACATGGTCACACAGATGATCGGAGTCGGTGAGGCTACCGGCGCCATGGACTCGATGCTGCAGAAAATCGCCGACTTTTACGAAGAGGAAGTCGACGCAGCCACCAAAGACATGCTGGCTATGCTGGAGCCGTTCATCATCGGAACGCTGGGCGTCATGATCGGCGGCATCGTGATTTCGCTCTATATGCCGCTATTTGCCATGATCGCCAAACTGGCTGGCTAAAAGACAGGTTTCAAAGTGACAAGGTTTCAAAGTTTCAGGGAGTAATCCAGGAAACTTTGAAACCTTGAAGCCCTGAGACTTAGAAACCTTGCAACTTGGTCTTCTCCATGCAATCCACGTTCGACGAGCGCAATTGGCTGGTATGGCTGGTTCGGGTCCGCATTGTCATCCTGACCCTGTTACTGGGCATTGAGCTGGCGGTCGCACAGTTCACTCCTGCGCCGCTGCCCATGCGGTTGTTCGTTACGACTATAATTTTCTGGTACAGTCTTTCCCTGTTCTACGTGCTTTTGCTCTCCCTGTGGCAGGAGCACCGGCTGCAGGCCTCGCTGCAGGTTTTGACCGATCTGATTCTGGTTAGTCTTGTCATCCACGAAACTGGAGGATGGGACAGTTCTCTCAACTTCCTTTATCCCCTGGTTATTATTGTCGCCAGCGTGCTGCTGACGCGGGTGTGGGCGCATTTGGTCGCCGCCCTGGCCTTCATTCTTTACGGGACCGTGCTGGAACTGAACTACTATGGTGTAGTTCATTCATACTGCACTACTCATCCCGGCCTGAAGACGCTGCAGGCAATTATCTTCGTCAATCTGTTTGCCTTCCTGGCGGTGGCCTATCTTGCGGGGCTGCTCACGGCTAAATTGCGCCAAGTGGGCGTGCAGTTGAAACACACCAGTGGCGAACTTGAGAGTCTGCAGGCGCTGCACGAAAACATCATCCATTCCATCAGCAGCGGTCTGATCACGACGGGTCTGGATGGGCGGATCACGCTGGTGAACGGAGCGGCCCAACGGCTTCTGGAGCGTACCTCGGTCGCGCTAGTCGGCGCACGGGTCGATCAGTTGTTCCTGGATTCCTTGCCCACCGTGGAATCCCCTCAGTCTCATGGCGAGGTACGTTTCGACGCCCCCACGAAATTCCGCAAGACAGTTCGGGTGCGGGTGGCGGCTCTGACCGTGCCGGAGCGCGGGGAACTGGGATACGTTTACGTGCTCGACGATCTCACCGAGATTCGGCGATTGGAGCGGGAAGTGCGGATGCAGGACCGGCTGGCCGCGGTGGGCCGCCTGGCCGCAGCCATCGCTCACGAAATCCGCAATCCGCTGACTTCCATTGCCGGTTCGGTCAGCATGCTCTCCGGCATCCCCGAGATGAATGAGGATCACCGCCGGCTGCTCGATATTGTGACGCGCGAGTCGCAGCGCCTGAACAGCATCATTACAGACTTCCTCGCCTACTCCCGCACCAAGCAATATCACTTCGATAAAGTCGATCTCATCCAGCTGGTCGAAGATACTTTGACGCTGATGGATCACCGCATGACGGCGGAGAAGACCGGCATCACCATCGAGCGCAGGTTTCCGGCCGGACAGGCCTGGACCATCGCCGATGGGGACAAGATCAAGCAGGTATTTTGGAATTTCTGTGAGAATGCGGTTCGCGCTATGAAAGGCGCCCCAGGCGGAGGCGTGCTCACCGTCGCGGTCGAATCCCTGGGAGAAGATTGGCAGGTTGGATTCACCGACACCGGAGCGGGCATGAGCCCGCAACAAATCGAGAAAATCTTTGAGCCCTTCCAGTCCAATTTCGAGGGCGGTACCGGCCTGGGGTTGGCGATTGTCTACCAGATTGTGCAGGCGCACGGCGGCAAGGTGTGGGCACGGTCCAAGCGGGGGCAGGGAACCACGTTCGTGTTGAGATTGCACCGCCTCGACGCCGGCCTGCCTGTCTCCAGCGCAGGCACGGGCGAGAAGGCTCGCGTGCTGGCCGCAGCCGGAGGGAGTGGCCGTGGCTAACATTCTGGTCTGCGACGACGAACGGTCCATCTGCGAAATGCTCGACATCTCCCTGCGCCGCGACGGTCACCGCATCGAGACGGTTCAGGCCGGGCAGCAGGCGAAAAACAAGATCGACGGCGCGCTCTACGACGTCATCATCACCGACATCAAGATGCCGAATATCGATGGCATCGAAGTGCTGCGCCACGCTCACCGGGTTTCGCCCGACTCCGCCGTAATCCTGATCACCGCGGTCGACGACTATGCGGCCGCTGTCGAAGCCGTAAAAGCAGGCGGCGCTACCGACTACATTCGCAAGGGTCCCGGCCTGGTCGATGAAATCAAGCTGGCCATCAACCGAGCAGTGGAGAAACTGAATCTCAGCAAACAGAACTTTGCTCTGCGCCGCGATGCCGCCACCCGGAACTCGCTGGACAACATCATCGGCTCTAGTGCGGCGATGGAAAAACTCAAGCAGACGGTTCGCACCGTCGCCTCTACCGCTAGCACGGTTTTGATTCATGGCGAGAGCGGAACCGGAAAGGAACTGGTCGCGCGCGCCGTGCACGTCTGCTCGCCACGCGCTGCCGACGCCTTTGTTTCGGTCAACTGCGGAGCTTTTCCCGAAACATTGCTCGAAAGCGAACTTTTCGGTTACCTGAAAGGCGCGTTCACGGGTGCGAACCAGAACAAGCGCGGCCTGTTCGAAGTCGCCGACGGCGGCACCATCTTCCTCGACGAAATCAGCGAAATGACCCTCGCCATGCAGGTGAAGCTGCTGCGAGTTCTGCAGGAGCGCACCGTGCGCCCGGTGGGGAGCACCAGCGAAATCTCGATCGACGTGCGCGTAATCGCCGCCACCAACCGCGATCTCGATAAAGCCGTCGCCGAGAATTTGTTTCGCGAAGATCTTTACTACCGGTTGAACGTCATTCCCATCCGCGTCCCTCCTTTGAGCGAGCGGCGCGAGGATATTCCCCTGCTGGTAAATCATTTCTTGAAAAAGTACGCCACCGCCGCCGGCCGTAGCATCCTGCGCGTGCATGCTCCGTCGCTCGATTCCTTGTGCGGCTACGAATGGCCGGGGAACGTCCGCCAGTTGGAGAACACCGTCGAACGCGCCGTTGCTCTGGAGACTGCCGACGAGCTGCACGTCCAGCTTCCGGCAGAACGCCCAAAAGCGCGCGCAGCGGCAGCCTCGGCCGGTGGGGGAGCGCTGCCGGAGATTGGCGGCGATATCGCTCTTCCCGAAGGTCTGGGTATGGAAGGCTACGTGGCTGGCATCGAGCGTTCGCTGCTGCAGAGCGCCCTCAACCAGAGCGGCGGCGTGCAAACCAAAGCCGCCGACGTGCTCGGCATTTCTTACCGGTCGTTCCGGCATTTGATGAAGAAATATGGACTGTAGAGAGGTTGCTTGCAACGTCTCCGCTGACCACGAAGCACGACGCTTCTTTATTTCGCGCCTTTCCAGCACTGAAATCGACGTGCTCTACGCGTCCGGCTTCGTGGTGAGAGAGACGTAGCAAGCTACGTCTCTACGGGTGCTTTTTGAGTTGCTGTTTCCAGCCCAGCACCCGCGCCTTTGCGCCTTCCGCCTCGGCCTCGGGAATCATCCCTTTCTTCTGATACAGCACCGACAGGCTCGTATGCGCCAGCACGTCATCCGGTTCGATCTCCGCCAGCCGCTGCGCGACCGCGATCGCCTCATCGTAGCGCTGCAAATCCTGCAGCGCTCGCGCCAACCCGTGCATAGCCTCGGTAAATGTGGAATCGGCAACCAGCGACTCCTGATACGCTGCGACGGCTCTTTCCAGGTTCCCCTCGGCCATCAGGTCAAGCGCAGCATAGTAGAAGTCTTCGGCCTTTTGGCGGGCGTTCGGGTCAGGCATGCGGAAAAATTCCAGGCGGAACTTGGATTCTAACATGGCATGTGGAACAGCCGACTCGCCCGCCAGTTGGACAATGTGGGGACAGCCCCCCCCTTCGACAAGCTCAGGGCAGGCTCTCGGCGGTCCGGGTGGGCGCAACCCGGCCAGTTTTCCTTCGTGTATCTTCGCGCTGTTTGTGATTATGATGGCTGCGTGCGCTACAAAATCCGTTTTCTCTGGAATGCCACCAAGGGCCATCGCCTGGCCCCGTGGCGAAGTCCGTATCTGCTGTGGCGCATCGAGACCTATACGGGGGTCAAAATGACGCAGATCGGCTTTGTGGAATTTTGGGAATTCATGTGGCGCGAGCGCGGCGATCTGTGGCGTTTTCTGAAATGGACAGCGGAGATGGAGCGCTATGTTCATCCCAAACCGAAGGGTTCCTGAGGAAGTTCTCAGTTCCCAGTTCTCAGCGAATTTCGATTTAGTTTGATACGTGTTTCCCCGAGCAGATAGTCACAGGCTCTGCCCTTGACAGTGCGTAGATTGTCCGCTTTTGCTTTCACTGAGAACTGAGAACTGCTACGCGCCCTTGCCCGCCGCCGCGGCTTCACCCAAAAAGATGCTGACTTCGGCGCCCTTGCCGACGCCGGTGACCTGAGCAGCGGCCGCGCGGTTGGCGACGATCTCTAGATAGCCCATGCTGCCGAGAATGCCAAAGACTTCCCCCGGTGCGCCTTCAGAGAACGTCTTGCGGATGTCCGTAATCTCGCGGCTTCCTACCACGATCTTGAATTTAGCGGACTCGGCAAACAGCGCGGGAGCGTCTTCCGGCGTCACGTTGGTGATCAGGTTGCCGAAGCGATCGACTTTCAGCACTACGGCACGCAGGCGATTCTCGCCGGCCGCCTTCGGCTTAGGCGCGGCAAAACGCACATAATCTTCAATCTCGTCGCCGAACTTGTGGGAATCGACCTGCTTTGCCAAGTACGCTGCTACCGGAGCAAATATGTCGCGCGCGTGAAATGTATTGCTCAGCGGCTGCCGGAAGTAATGTTCCGAGGTGATGTGCCGCACGTGAATGCGCTCTTCCTTGGCATAGACCATAGACAGCACGCCATTATCGGGTGCGACGAAATGGTATCCATCGCTCGAGGCCAGAATCGGCCGCCGCGCCGTGCCCACGCCAGGGTCCACGACCACCATGTGGATCGTCCCGTTCGGAAAGTACGAATACGCCTGGGAAATAGCCAGCGCGCCATCGAGCACATCGAAGGCCTGCACCGCGTGAGAGATATCCACGATCTGCACGTCCGGCACAATGTCGACAATGACGCCCTTCATGGCGCCTACAAAATGATCGTTCGTTCCAAAATCGGTGGTCAGAGTGATGATCGGGCGATAAGCCAACTTTTCCCTCGCTGGAAGACAAAAATCTAGGTACAGCGAAAATAATTGGCCGGGAACGTGTGCGTCAAGGCACGTAGGTAATGAGCTAAACCCGCTTCTTCTAAATCCGCTTCTCGCTCGAAACTTCTCTCGCGGAACTTAAACGTGCTATCCGGTGTCCAAGCGGGAAAGGATGGAGGAAGGTGCCTACTCCCCGAACCAACCGTTTCGTCGCGTTCGGTTTCATGGGGGCGGCTGTGGCAACGATCCTCGGCGCCGCGATTTCGCCAGAGCACCCGCTAACTGCAATCAGCGTGCTTACGCGGGCAACCAGGTACATATTCGTGGTCTTCGCCACGGCTGCGACCGCAACGTACGCGGGATTTCTGGTTGCTGACGAGGGACGGACGACCTGGGCAAGGCAAGTGACCCTTCGCACAGCCGCAACTACTCTATGGTTGCCCCCGTTGCTGATGTTTTCCGTTCAGAAGTCATGGCTCGTCTGCGTCCTTTGGGCGGTACTGCTCGTCGAAGTCGCTCGCTTGATCGCATTTCTAAGAGGGACGCAGCACGACAACGCGGTCGAGCTGCCCCAGACGCCGCCCGATGGACCGTTTTCGGTTCTGAAACAGGATTTCCCGTCGGGAATCACCATTCTTGCTGCGCTCATGATACAAGGCGCCATCTTCAGCGGCGTCGGTGGCCACGATATTTTGGCGGGCCTGTTCTATTTCGCCGGCACTGCGGCGATCGCATACCGCACACTGCGGATGTTTCAAGATTTGCCGGCGCTGAACAATCGTGACTTTAGGTTCCGGATTGTGGCTGCACTTATATCCGCGACGTTCCTGATCGTGTTTGCATGGCTGCCGTATATCGCTGGGTCGGGAGGGTCGGGTTTTGGCGGGGACTCGACGGCCGCCGGGAGAATCCGCCGGCCGGCGCAAACATCGGAAGCCGACGGGGCCGATCCCCGCAGAGACAGTTACAAAGACAAACCCGATCAACACAGTTCGTCTGCGCTGGCTCGGCTGCGGGCTCTTTTCGTTTCTAGTAGCGGCGAGCCTCGCGGCAATTCATTTGCAGTCGCAAAGCGCATTCTTGATTCAACGTTCCCGCAGCAGCCAGATGGAACAAGCAGTCGCTTGAAGAGCCGCCAGAACACTAAAGTAGCCGCCACTGTCCTCGTTGCAGGTCCAGTTTTTCCCGGGATAAAACTCTACCCGGAAGCCGAGCCTCATACCAGACTGGTGGCACCGCCTTTGCCGGCGGCCACTGGCTTTGGCGCGTCTCGGTCCGATCCAATCAGCATTCCTTTCGACGGCGTTTACTGGTTCTGGCGCGGCCCATCGAATCGCCCGCCGTCAAATTCCGTCGTCATGCACGGAAGTCCGGCAGCACGATTCTTCCGTTCCACTGACGGCGATGGAATGTCCATGGAAGCGCGGCAGAACCTGGGATTTATGGTCGATCCCAAACGCTTCGGCGCCATCGAACTCCTCATCGAAAACCACGATCCGTTTCCGAATACCGTGAGCATCCTGCTGAAAATACGAGATACGACCGTCCCCGACCAGCCCCTCTTATCGCTGGGAATGGAGGCAGTTTCCGCGCCCGCATCCTCGATAGGGAGCGGCACCCCTACCACCCAAATACTGCGATTTCGCATTCCCCGCGCAATCGCAATCGGCAGCTTTGACGAGTTGACGGTGAGCTACTACCTCAAAGGCGCGCGCAGCGACAGAAGCGCCAGGATTGCGATTGAGCGATTCCGACTTGTACCGCGGGGAGCTAGCTGATAGAACGGTTTTATCCGCCAATAACGCTGTCTCACGACTCCGAGCGCTGCTATTCGTAGCGCAGCGCCTCAATCGGATTCAGCCGCGACGCCTTCAGGGCAGGGAAGAATCCCGACACGATTCCCACCAGTGACAGAATTACGAACGAAATCATCATCACTCCCAGCGAAGCGTGCAGGAAGATCGCGCCCTCGTGGTCGGCGGTTTTGTAGAACTCGTCGTAGAGTGGCATGGGAGGAATCGCCCAGGTCAGAAATTCGGCGACGGCCATGCCGATCACGCCGCCCACAAAGGTGAGTACCAGGGCTTCCAGCAGAAACTGCACTAGAATATGCCGCGGCCGCGCTCCGATCGCTTTTCTTAGCCCGATTTCCCGCGTTCGCTCGGTCACGGAAACCAGCATGATGTTCATCACGCCAATGCCGCCGACCGCAAGCGTACAGACGCCAATCAATCCAAGGACAGCCTGCAGCCCCAGGGAGAAGGCATTGATCATGGCGCGGTCTTCAATGGTGTCCCACTCCGGCGTGGCTTTGTCGTCTTTGGGATCGAAGTGATGCCGTCGCGCGACCACCTCGCGCGCGGCCATCAGGGCCTTCTTGTTCAGTTCGGGCGCGGTCGGTTGGATGATAATCTCGTCGGGATCGCGAATGTTCTTCAGATCGCGCATCAGCGCGAAGGGAATGAATCCGTTCTCGTTGTCCGGACCCTGATACATCGAGTCCTGGATCTTGTTGCGCATGGTGCCGATCACTTCAAAATCCAGGCCGCCAATTTCGACGTGCTGTCCCACTCCGGGCGCGCCCTGAAACACTTTCTTCGCCGCTTCGTAGCCCAGAATGACCACGCGGCGGTGATCGGCGAAGTCGCTCTCGTTGAAGTAGCGGCCATCCGCGAGATCGAGCTTGCGCATCTGTCCATACGGCATATCCACACCGCGCACCTGAATCGAAACGACGCGCGTGCCGATCTTGAAGCCTAAATCGCGGTCGATCTCGCCGCTCACGGCCCGCACAATCGGCACTTCGTCGCGAATGGCTTCCACGTCCTCCAATTCGTACTTGACCGCCTTGCCGGCCCGCTGCCCGCCAGCTTGCATGCTGGTCTGCCCCGGCCACATGACGATCACGTTGTTGCCCATGTTCAGGAATGCGTGCAGCACGCATCCGCCCAGCCCCTGCCCATAGGCCAGCAGGAGCACGACTGATGCCAGGCCCCACACAATGCCCAGCATGGTCAGAGCTGAGCGCATGCGATCGCGCATCAGCGACTGCCAGCCTTGCGAAATGAGCTCTTTCAGATACATCGATTTCCTTAGGCACGACCGTTGCTCTTCACCACGGAGGCACGGAGCCACGGAGAGACAAATCGGCAGGAATTTCTCCGTGTCTCTGTGACTCCGTGGTGATGCGTCCTACCCAATGTGAATATCGCCTGATCCGGTGCGCACTTTGAGCAGTGGTCCTCCGCCGTGCACCTTGCCGTGAATTTGCCGGTGCGTATCGTCGACGCGGCCCTGCACGGTCATTTCGATTGGCGAACCGACGTCGATCGATCCCGAACTGGTGGAAATATCCGCGTCAAAAGCCGCGCTCGCCGGCAGCCGCACGTGCACGTTGCCTGAGCCGGTGCGAATGTCCCACGTGCCACTCTGCGTGCCTTCGGCAGTCACGTCGCCGCTGCCGGTCTCCCCATGGAAGCCGCCTTGCACGCCCCGCGCTGTGATGTTGCCCGAACCAGTGTGCAAGTCAATGTCACCGGAACTGGTCTCGTCCACCTCGATGTCACCGCTCCCCGTCCCGCCTTTTACCGCACCCGAAATCTGGCGCGCCCGTATATTGCCCGATCCAGTCTGCAGACGAATCTCTCCGGTCAGATTCGCCAGCTTGACATCGCCCGAGCCGGTCTGCGCGTCCACGTTGCCGTGCGTGCCTTCCACAATCAGATCTCCTGAACCACTGTGCGTGCGGACCACAGTGTCCGCGGGCACACTGATCTCGTAATTTACCGAGATGTTCTTCATATCCACATAGTCGACGTGAATCTTATTTCCGTCCTGGCGAATCGGAGGATTCTGCTCGATCTGGTGGACGTCGGCCTCCCGGTTGCCACTGAGCCAGTGATTGCCCACGTAAATCTTCCCCCGGATCAAAACCGATCCCGACGAGCCGGCGCGAACCGTGACGTCGCCGGAATGGGTGAGCACGTCAAGATCAACGGGTCCGCTAACGGTAAGCGTTTTCTCGAAAGAACCCTGGGGTGTTGAAGCAAGAACAATCGTGGATGTGAAAAGCACGACCAGCGCGGTTGCGAATACTAACCGGCCGGACACGGAAGAAACAGGGAGAATGCGGTTCTTATTCATATCGTAGTGACTCCACAGGTGTCATATCCGCGGCGCGCTGGGCGGGATACATGCCTGCGGTCACGGTAATTAACGAAAGTGTCAGGATCGAAGCAACAATCGAGATCCAGGAAACAATGGGATGCGGGACAAAGTCGGGCAAGGGCAACGCTTCCATCGCAACGCACAAGCCAATTCCGAAGGAGAGGCCCAGAATACCGCTGACAATGGTCAACATGGCGGACTCGGCGAAAAACTGCCGCAGGATGTCGCGCTTGGTAGCCCCAATCGCCTTCCGCGTGCCAATTTCGCGCGTCCGTTCGGTTACCGATACCAGCATGATATTCATCACGCCGATGCCGCCCAGGCACAGGGTGACAATAGCCACGCAGCCGAAGAAAATCGTTACGACGCCGAAGATTTTATCCAGCATCTTGGCGCCCTCCATCGTGTCCCAGATAAACAGCGCGTCTTTGTCGATCGCATCAAAGTGATGCACCCGGGCCAAAGCGTGCCGGACTTGCAGTACCGCCGCTTCGTGTTCCTCGGGATCGGCCACTTCAAAAACGATGTCATCCAGATATCCGCGCAAAATCCCGGCTCCAGGCTTGGTCGGCGGCGGAAAATCGCGCGATACCGCCGAATACGGCGCAAATAAGTAATCGTTGTCCGGCCCGCTGTAATTCGAGTTCTGCTTTTTTTCTTGCAGGACTCCTACGACCAGATAGGGCACACTCTGCACCAGCACGCTGGCGCCTATCGCGGGTTGCCCGGGGAATAGTTGTCGGTAGGCTTTCGATCCCAGCACCAGCACGCGCCGGCCGTCGCGCTCGTCGTCGTCGGTAATCAGACGGCCTTCGGAAATCTGCAGTGACCGGAAATCCTGATACGACGGCCACATTCCAACCACGCCGCGGCTGGCCAGATTGTATTGGCTCACTTCTGGAATAGTTCGCCGCAACTCCGGGCTGACGTTCTTGACCAGGTAACACTCTTCGCGAATCAAATCGGCATCGTCGACGCTCAGATGAATCTCTCTGCCCGCCGCGCGCCCCCCCACCTGCGAACTGGTGCGCCCGCCCCACATAATGACCAGATCCTTGCCCAGCGACTGCATGTGCTTCTTTTGATCGACGCTGAAGCCCCGCCCCAGTCCAACCAGAATGATCACCGAAGCAATCCCCCACACGATTCCAAACATGGTGAGGAACGTCCGCATCTTGTGAGCCCGAAATGTGGAGAAAGCCTGGCGGAGGATTTCGGAGAGAGTCATGGGATCGGACCTCAGACCTTGGACCTTAGACATCGGACCTCATGCCTCGCTGGAGGCTGAAGCAATGAGCCGAGGTCCGACGCCCGAGGTCCGACGTCCGTTTTACTGCAGCACTACCTGATCGCCTTCCTTCAGTCCACTCAACACTTCGGTTTTCGCGCCGTTCGAGATTCCGATGTTGACGGCAATTTTGTCCTTGCCGTCCTTGCCCTTCGGATTTGGAATCTCGACCGAGGCTTTTTTATCCTTGTCGTAAAGGATTGCGCCTTCCGGAATCTGCAAGACATTCTTGTGCTCTTCCAGAATGATTTCCGCATTGGCGGTCATCTCGGCCTTCAGTTCGCCGCCTGGATTCTGGATCGACACACGCACTTCGAACGTGGTCACGTTATCTTTCTCCACGCCCATGGGAGAAATCTTCGTGACTTTACCGTCGAAGGTCTTGTCCTTGAACGATTCCACCTTGATGCGAGCGCGCTGTCCCAGATACACCTTGCCGATATCGCTTTCGTCGACCTTGCCCTTTACATACACTTCGCTGGTGTCGCCCAGCGTCATAACCAGCGTAGCCGACGAACCCAACACCAGAATCGAACTCACCGCGTCGCCCATTTCCACGTCTCGTGACAGCACGATGCCATCAATCGGAGAAACAATGTCGGTATAGCTGAGCTGCTCGTCCAGTTGTTTGAGATTGGCCTGGTCCTGCGCAACTTGTGCTCCGGACTGTGCGATCTTAGCCTTCAGCACGGTGACCTGTGCCTTCGACACATTCTGCTTGTTCAAAGCCATCTCGTAATTCTTCTCCGCGTCGTCCAGCGCAGAAGCGGAAACCACGCCGTCCTTCGCCATTCCGACAGCACGGTCATAGGCTCGCTTCAGCAGAGGAACGTCAGGACCTTCGGCATCGACTTTAGAGCGTTCAAAGTCCGCCTGTGAACTCTTCAAGTTGGCCTCGGCGGCATCCAGCGCCGCGCGCGATTGCGCCACCTGCGCCTCGATCTCGATTTTGTCGAGCTGGGCCAGCAGTTGCCCCTTCTTCACGCGATCGCCGTAGTCCACCAGGAGCTTCTTCACAATGCCGCTGGCCTTCGACTTGACTTCAACCTTGGTGATCGGTGTTACCTTCCCGGTCGCCACTACGCTCTTGGCCAGGTCGCCCTTTTCCACTTTGGCGAGTTTCGATGGATCAATCTTGGTGCCGCCGCGCGTTGCCGCGAACACGCCCATCGCAATCAGCAACACGATGGCAGCCCCAATGCTGCCCCAGATAATCAGTTTGCGACGCTTCTTCTTATTATTCCCGTTACCGTTCACAACGCCTCCTGGAGATACCGCGCGTGGAGATGGGGAGCCATTCCGCTGCCCTCATTCACTGGTACGCGGCTCTGAGTTGCTTTTGTTCCTCGAATTTTCAAAACCGTGATTCTTAAAAGGATGATTCGTGACCTGGAGCGAAAGGACCACGGCGGCCCGTTAAACCATCTGCCGCCTTCCAGTTAGACCATCGACCTTCTAAAAGGATAGCGCATTAAAGAACTGAAATTGTGATCGCGCGCCGCCGTCGAAAAGCCCATGTGGGGACAGCCGTCCGCGGCTGTCCTCGGGCCGCCAGGCCCGATGCTTCTAGCTAACGACGCGAGTCAAAACCCATCGAGCTGCCATCGAGTGGACAGCCGAGGCGGCTGTCCCTACGTGGGGCGACGTCCACAAGAACGTCCCAACTGCCTTTAAAATGTTAAAATTACCGATCAATGATCGCCTTTGTGCTGCTCCGGGTCTTTCTGATCCTTCTCCTGGTGGCGGCCAATGCCTTCTTCGCAGCAGCTGAATTCGCCCTGGTAAGCGTGCGCGATACCCGTATTCAGCAGCTTATTTCCGCGGGACGCATCGGCGCGCGCATCGTGCAGCGCCTGCATCAGCACCTCGACGAAGTCGTGAACGGCGTGCAACTCGGCATCACCATGGTCAGCCTGACGTTAGGCTGGATCGGCGAGCCCATGGTCGCCCGCCTCGTGGAAGGGATGGGCTTCGTCCACCGCGTGCCACACGCCGCGGTCTACGCCCACACCATCGCCATCGTTATCGCTTTCAGCCTGATCACCTACATGCACGTGATTCTCGGCGAACTGGTGCCGAAAACCCTGGCCTTGCAGCGCGCCGAGCAGGTGGCCCTGGCGGTTGCCGCTCCCATGGAGGCTTTCCTCACCCTCACGCGTCCCATTCTGTTTTTCATGCGCCGCTCTGGCGGCCTGGTCCTGCGCCTTTTTGGCGAACAAGCCACCCGCCGCGGCGGTGCCGTCCATTCCCCCGACGAACTCAAACTGATCGTGACCGCCAGCCGCCAGTTCGGCCAGATTCCCGAGTTTCAGGAGGAGATGATTCACAGCGCCATCGAGCTCGATAGCATCACCGTTCGCGAGGTCATGGTCGCCCGTCCCGATATTTTTTCCTTGCCCTCCGACCTGACTGCTCGAAGAGGCCTTAGCTCGCGTGGTCGAGGGCCAGCATTCGCGCATCCCGGTCTACGATCCGCAGCGGGGCCCCGAGCATATCGTCGGCGTTCTTTATTACAAAGACCTGATGCGCTGGATGCGCCTGCGTCTCAGCAATCTCGGCCAGTCGACCGCGATCCGTATTTCCCGCATGCAAATCAGCCAGATCATGCACGACGTGCTGGTCGTCCCGGAAACCAAGGTTCTGGCCGAACTGCTCTCCGAATTCAAAGAACGCCGCCGCCATCTCGCGGTCGTAGTCGACGAATTCGGTTCGACCGCGGGCGTGATCACCGTCGAGGACATCCTCGAACAACTGGTCGGAAACATCGAAGATGAATTCGACGTTTCTCCCGCTGAGCCTGCATTGGAAAATGAATCCGTCCTCGTGCTCGAAGGCTCGGTTAACATCCGCGACCTCGAAGCCGAGTATGCCCTGATTCTCCCTCACGACGCCGGTTTTGAAACGCTGGCGGGATTCATCCTCGCACGGCTGCAAAAGATCCCAGACCTGCGCGACACCTTCGAATACGAAGGCCGCCGCTACACCGTCGACGAGCTGGAGGGACACCGCATCGCCAAAGTTCGAATCGAGAAAACCGCCAAAGCGGAAGGCGAAGCCGAAGCCGCCAAACAGGGCGGAGACTGAAATGCGGCTTCTTCGGCTTCCGGCTTCCAGCTTTCGGCTTTCGGTCTTGGCTTTCCTGCATTTTTGCACTGCGTTGCCGGACGCTGAGCGCAACCATCCCAAACTCAGTCGCAACCGGAAGCCGAAAGCCGGAAGCCGAACGCCGAACTGATGCTCTCCCGCCTCCTCCAACGCGTCTTCTACACCATCCCAGTCATCTGGCTGGTCGTCAGTCTCGTCTTCTTGATGATCCACCTAGTCCCCGGAGACCCTATCGCGCAAATGCTCGGCGAAGGAGCGCCGCCCTCCGACATCGCCGCCACGCGGCACACCTACGGCCTCGATGCGCCTCTGGGCGAGCAATATCTCCGCTACTGGAAAGGCGTGCTGCACGGCGACCTCGGACGCTCCATCCGCTATAACCAAACCGTAACGCGGCTCATCGCCCAGCGTTATCCTTACACTCTGCGGCTCACCTTGGCATCGCTGTTCGTCGCGATTATTCTCTCCGTTCCCGCCGGCGTCCGCTCCGCCCGCCGCCGCAATCGTTGGGATGACCGTCTGCTTTCTGTGGTGAGCCTGTTTGGCCTGTCATTCCCCAACTTCGCGCTCGGTCCCATCCTGATCCTCCTCTTCGCCATCAAAGCTGGATGGCTCCCCGTCTCCGGCGCCGGCTCGTTCGCGAACCTCGTGCTTCCGGCCCTCACCATGGGCAGTGCCCTCGCGGCCATCCTCACCCGGATGGTGCGCACCTCGATGCTCGAAGAGCTAAGCCAGGACTACATCCGCTCCGCCCGCGCCAAAGGCCTACCCGAGCGCACAGTCGTCTACCGCCACGCCCTGCGCAACGCCATGATCCCCGTGCTGACGGTCCTGGGCCTGCAGTTCGGCGCCCTGCTTGCCGGCGCCATCGTGACCGAAAAGATTTTCTCCTGGCCCGGCATCGGCCGCCTGACGGTAGACGCCATCTCCAGCCGCGATTATTTCCTGGTGCAAGGCTGCATTCTCGCGATTGGCTTGACGTATGTTGCGGTCAACTTCCTGACGGACGTGCTGTACTCGGTGGCGAATCCGAGGATTCGGCAGTAGGCTGAGGCCCTCAGCAATGCTCTTCGCGTGCCTCAGTGGCACTCCCAACTGCATAGGTCCTTCGCGCAAAGAACGCGCTCAGGATGACAGGACGTAAAAGCAGGCGCGCAGGTTTCCACCGTCGCAAAGTTCATTCATCACAGACAATCCACCCTATTCTTGTCATCCTGAGTGCCGCGGGCTCCGCGCCGCCGGGAACCACCACGCGAAGGACCTATGTATTGTGGACATCATGACGAATCGCTCGAAGACTTTATACATCGGTGTCACGTCCATGCAGGAATACCGACGTGCTGGGTAGCGGAGGCCTTGTATTTGATCGTCAGCGAGCCCGAGATTCCCAGTCCCTCCGACCCCAGGAAAGCCAGGAGGTACATTGCGCTCTGCCCGCCAAAGTGATAACGCCTAAGTGTCAGCGGAAATCGAAAAACGCTGGAAGGCGGGGCATCGTCATCCCCGCCTTCCCTCCGAACCGAATCAGATGGCGAAATCGCATTCCTTACTAGTGGTCGTGGTGCTCTTCGTCGTTAAGCCTCTTTACTTTGCTCACTTCCAGCGAGCGATCGTCTTCGTGCAATCGCGCGTTGACCTGAACGTGATGTCCCTCATGCTCTCGTATCGCTTCCGTGTTTTGCACCCGATATCGCGTTTTGTCCCGGTCGTCTTCCACTACGTAATTATCGCCATCTTTGCGGACATAACCTTTCACGCTCGTCTTTCTGACGCGGTGGGTGGTTGTCTGTTGATCGTGCCGATCTTGATTCTGATCTTGAGCGACGGCGCCTGCAATGCAAACCGTTGCCAGAGCTAGGGTTACGAGAATCGCGCTCTTCATAGTTTTCTCCTCTACGAGGTTTTTCCGGGGAATTCAAATTGCCGCCTTCTATGATGCATCGCGCGGACCCGGCGCACTGTTCAAAATTGCACAAGACCAGTCGCGCCCGAGCGCGGCTCCCGTTTTGGTGCGAACCGGAAGAACTTATCGCGAGATCTAATGCAAGATCAGCTGCAAGTATGGTGAGCCCCGTGCCCCGTTCTTCGCGAAGGAGGGCCCTACGAGGCTTGTTTTTTTTCGGGCTCCTTTGTGAAACGGGCCCACCCTCGCGGGCGGGCCTTGATCAGTTAAAGTCTAGCGCAGATACCAGTGTGAATTAATGGTCGCGGTCGTGTCCCTGATCGTCACTGTGGTTTTTGCGGTCCTCAGGATTCTCACGATCCCAGTGACCCTCATGCAATTGCCACCCTTGGGGCTGGTGATCATAGTGAGGATGGTTCCAGTAAGCGCCTTCATAAGGGGCGCGGTCCCAACGGCCTGCCACCCAACGGTAGTGGCGTCCGTTAGGGGCCCAATATCCATCGACCCAGGCGTAGCCTGGACCGGGCTCTGGCCCGCGCTCTTCGTAACGCAATGGCGGCGGTGTGCGCCCGATGTATATTCCGATTTGTGCCGCGGCAGGAATGCCAAGAGCGGTTGCAACTAACAAAACGCAAATCAAATTCAATTTCATCGTGCATCTCCTTAGAGTTTGTAGGGTGAGGGTTGAGAAGTATGGTCTGAACCTAGGTTGCGGAGTCCTTCTGCCGAGTCGCTTTCACACCCGTGAGGATTCCGACTCCGATCAACACCAGCGCACCCACCACAATCCAATGAGTCGGTACATGCATCAAGCTGGCACCGTAAATGAGCCCAGCAATTACGACGACAAAACCGCACAGGTAAATTCCGAATGACATGAGAGTTCCTTGCCGGTAGGGACCGGTTTCTCTGCGTTGTGCTTTAGGGAGCTCGCAGCCCACAGTCGGAGGGAGACTAATTGTTCAAAGGCTATCGCTTATCGCGCGGAGACTCTGTTCAATATTGCTCAGCAGGGTTCTTCGCGTTCGAGAAGATGAGATCTTTCTAACATCAGGGGCTGATTCAGCCCTCCGGATCATCTTTCGCACGGGTTCCCTATTCTTTCCGGTCTTTGAGTGAATATCCCCAAGCGGATTGAGGATTACGCTACGCGCGGGAAGCAGTCGAAATACTAGAGGCGGGGCATGGCTGTCCCGCCTCCTGTTCAAATCAAACTACGCGGCCTGCATCATTTTCTTCATCCGTTCTTTCATTTCTTGCGGCGATACATCTTCCACGTGCGTGGCAATCCCCCACAGATGTCCGAAGGGATCTTGAATGAAGCCAGTGCGGTCGCCGTAGAACTGGTCCTGCACCGGCTTCAGGATTTTCGCGCCCTCGGCCGCCGCGCGTTCCACCACGCGATCGACGTCGGGAAGATATACGTAGAGACTCACCGGGCTCGCGCCGATGGTGGCCGCGCTGGTGTGTCCCTGACCCATGCTGGGATTTTCGTCGGCCAGCATGATGTGCGAGTCGCCAATCTTCAACTCGGCGTGCCCAACCTTGCCGTCCGGCCCATTCATGCGAACGGTTTCGGTCGCTCCGAAAACTTTCTTGTAATACTCAATGGCTTGGGCAGCGCCCCGGATGACCAGGTAGGGCGTAACTGAGTTGTAGTCCTTGGGAATATACGAGACTTTTGCCATGATTTTTTTCTCCTCAGAAATATCGGCTAAGGGTGGAGGGTGATGGCGCATGTGGATCCCTGCGGAGCGATCCAGCACTCCTATTATCAAAGCACAGTTGGTCGTCAAGCTCAAGACCTTTCACTTTGATTTAACATTCAGTTATAGGCGTTAATGTTGCGACCTACCCATGACCTGGATCGTCTGCAGCCACGTCTCAACTAGCTTCGGCCATGCAGTAACCGGCAGTTCTGTGCGCCGCAGGCCGTAACCGTGGCCACCTTGGGCATAGAGATGCATCTCCGCAGGAACCTTGGCATTCTTCAGAGCTTGAAAGTACACGATGGAATTCTCCACGTGCACCGGATCATCCTCCGCCTGAACGATAAAAGTAGGCGGAGTCTGGCCGGTTACATGAATATCCGGATTCGGCGCAAAGTTTTGTTCCGCGAGCGCCAGGTAGCCGGGATAGACAATGACGGCGAAATCGGGACGGCAGCTTATCTGATCCGCAGAATCGTTAGGATCGTAAAGTCGATGCTCGAAGTGAGTGCTGAGCGCGGCGGCAAGATGGGCTCCCGCGGAAAATCCGAGAACCCCGATCCGATGGGGATCAATGTGCCACTCGCTCGCATGCGAGCGGACGATCCCGAGAGCTCGCTGCGCATCCTGAAGTGCGGCAGAAGATTTGGGATAAGGCCCAGAATCCGGCACGCGATATTTCACCAGCACGCAAGTCGTGCCGACAGAATTAAGCCATTCGCACACCTCGGTCCCTTCGAGGTCTATGGCCAGGATGTGGTAACCGCCTCCCGGAAAGACGACAACCGCGGCGCCGGTATTGGTACCTCGTGGGGCGTAAATCGTAAGCGTGGGCGTAGACACGTTGCCCAGCCGGATAAGCGGCTTGCCGGCGATCAGGTCGTCTTTGGCGGTGGTCGTATCGACTTCAGCAGCCGAATTCGCCGCAGCGCCGGGAGCGCCGTGCGGCCATAGGTTCAGGTCACATGGCCCGGTGCCGGCTGCCAGGTCGGGTTTTGGGCGAACAATGTGGCAGAGAGGGCAAACATGGCGGCAATGGCGAGTAAAAAACGAGGCATAATTAATCATCGCAACCGTGAGGGCAAGTATGCAACAGTAGAGGTGCGCTTATGGAGAATGAAGTATCGTGTCGAAGACTGAGGAGGTTGTTGGGATTAACGAGAACATCCATTCGCCGCGCTACTGGCTCAGCCCGCAAGTCCGAGAAAAACGTCTGGCGCAATTCCCGGATAGCAACGATTAAATTGATTACCGACGTTGTTGCCCTGCAAGGTTTCAAGGATCTAATGAAGAAAAACGCAGGCAAGCTCAAGTTTGCGTCAGATTAGCGCGAATCAAAATCTTCCAATCGAAATATGCTAGTTATAGCTTGAGAAATGTCTACCTCCGCCATCTCGTTCCGCCATCGGGTTGCCGGAAATGCCCGGCACAATCCGCTCGCCGCCGCGGGCGTAGTGCTGGTAATAATCTTCGTGATCTTCGCCCTGTTCGCTCCCTGGATCGCGCCACAGGACCCCGCTTCGATTCATCTGCCCACGCGTCTCGACCCGCCATCGCCGGCGCACTGGTTTGGCACTGATGAACTCGGCCGCGACATTTTCTCTCGCGTCATTTACGGCGCACGCATCTCCATGCTGGTCGGCAGTTGCGTCGTTCTGACCTCGCTGGCCCTTGGACTCATTATCGGCTCCATCGCCGGATACTACGGAGGCGCGATCGACCGCTTCGTCAATGTCGTCTTGATGAACGCGTTTCTTTCGTTCCCGGGAATTCTGCTGGCCATCGCTTTCATCGCCTTCCGCGGACCCGGCATTTTCAATCTCGTGCTCGCGCTTTCGCTCGGCGGATGGGTCGGCTACGCTCGCCTGGTTCGCGGACAAGTCCTCGCCGCCCGCGAGCGCGAATTCGTCGAAGCCGCCCGCGCCCTCGGCGCCAGCGATCTTCGCATCATCGTGCGCCACATTCTGCCGAATATTATTCAGCCGGTCGTGGTGCAGGCCGCCATCGGCATGGCGGGAGCCATCCTCGCCGAAGCCACTATGAGTTTTCTCGGACTTGGCGTCCCTCCGCCGACCGCCAGTTGGGGAGCTATGCTCAACGACGGCCGCGCCCACCTGTTCGATGCTCCGCATCTCGTGCTCTTTCCCGCGCTTGCCGTAATGCTGGCCGTGCTGAGTTTCAACTTCATCGGCGACGCCCTGCGCGATTACCTCGACCCACGCTCCCGCATCGAAGCCGGACTCTGAGATCCCTCGTTTCACTCGGGATTTCGGCTGCGGGCTCCCGCTTCGCTCACGCCCGCAAAACGCCTCAACTTCATCGGCGACGCCCTGCGCGACTATCTCGATCCCCACTCCCGCATCGAAGCCGGACTGTAAGAAAACTGCATTCAGAAATCTGCCCGAAGACTTGCTCTCGGGGCTCTGCACTCTCATGTGACTCTGTCATTTCGAGGGAGCCGGAGCGAATGCGACGGCGAGTCGAGAAACCTGCTTTTTGCCTCCGGCTGCAACGTTGTGGGCAGGCATAGCAACGCTGCGGCAAATGAGGATGCTCGCCCGCCTTAACCGCAGCTTCGTAAGTCGCTGGAAATGCGAATAATCCAGTCCTTGACACAGATCGCAAATTGCAATATAACTATCTCGATTTGAAATACAACTTGGAACGCGGCCAATGAAGCTGGGCGAGAAAATTCGCTACTTGCGGGAAGTGGAAGGTTCGCTGCGCGGTCTCGGCCGTCCTATGACGCAGCTGGAACTGGTTCTTGCCATGCGCGAGGAGTTGGGAAAAAGCCGATCCGAGAAGGGCCACGCTCAGAAAGGCGGCTCTAACCAACAAAAGACCATCAGCCAGTCCTACCTCTCGCAGATCGAGAACGGAGCGCGCCCTCACATGACGCAGTCGTCGCGCGCGCTGCTGGCAAAGTTTTTCAAGGTGCATCCCGGCTTTCTGGTGGATGACCCTGACGGCTATCACGCCGAGCTTACTTCGGATCTGCGCACCACCGAAGGCCAGCTCGATGTCTGGCTGTTGCAAGGTTCGGAGCGTTTCGCGAGCGACCCGGAAGTGAGCCACGTGCTGATCAAGGCAGCGCGCGAGAAAGATACGCGGCGGGCATTGCTGCTGTTGGGCGCGATTCTCGACACGCCGGGATTGGCCGACCGCTTATTGGAGGCGTTGCGGCCGGAGTTGGGCGCGAGCGGGACCCATCATCGCGCGAGCGCGGAAGGGAGGCGAATCCGATGACGCCAACAAGGTTGGACTGGTCCGATTTCTATTTGATCTGCTTTGCGGTCGGTTTTTGCTTCAGCTTCTTTTCGTTCGTGTTTGGAGGATCGCGCTTCGGCCGACTGCATCTGCCGCATTTTCACGGACAGTCTGCTCCGCCGGCGCATACTCCGGTCGCCGGAGGACACCCGCCGGTCGCCCAGGGACCTGCGGGATCGCATTCGCGCGGCAGCAATGTTTCGCCGTTCAACCCGCCATCGCTGGCGGCCTTTCTAGCCTGGTTTGGCGGCACGGGATATCTGCTCACTCGCTTCTCGTCGGTCTGGGTGGGCTTGGGATTGCTGCTTTCCGTGATCAGCGGCATTGTCGGCGGAGGAATTATTTTTCTGTTCCTCAGCCGCGTGCTGATCTCGGACGAGGAGAACATGGATCCCGCCGACTATGAGATGGTCGGCGTCCTCGGGCGACTCTGCGTCCCCATCCGTGAAGGCGGCACGGGCGAGATCCTTTATTCGCAAGCCGGCACACGCCGCGTCTGCGGAGCACGCAGCGAGGACGGCAGCGCCATGGCCAAAGGTACCGAGGTCGTCGTCACGCGATATGAGAAGGGAATTGCCTACGTCCGCCTGTGGAGCGAGATGTCAGGTGAAGAGCCCCGTTCCAGTGAATCGACGAACCCAAGCGCTCGAGGAGCTGAGCGATGAGGCGCAATTGGTTTATCACCTTCGCGGTTCTGATGTGGCTCGCCCCTGTGGTTGTCGCCTATCGCTACTGGCAGGTCTGGCAGCGGTTGCCGGTGCGCATGGCCAGCCATTTCGACGCGGCCGGTCACGCCAACGGCTGGATGCCCCGCGAAACTTCGCTCTACTTCACGCTCGGGTCCATGACATTCGTACTTATAGTCTTCTCCATCGTCCTGTTTCTCATCGCCCGGAAATATTCATTGGCGAAACTGTCCTGGGCGCTGCTGGCGTTTTTCCACCTGGAAGTTTGGATGATCGCTTATTTGATGAATTCGATTGTGGACTACAACCTGGACGGTAACCCGATTGCGATTGCACCCTTCCTGGTGCTGACTCCGATTGCGGTGATTGTGCTGGTGATTGTTGCGCTCGCCGAGAAGCGGGGAGAGCGTTTGCCCGTAACAGTGGCTCCGCACAACGACGCGATCGTCGAGGAAGTCCACAACGGCCGCGCATGGAGTGTTCCGTTTCTCGCCATCACGGCCATTGTTCTGCTCGTGCCCACTCAAAGTGGCCGTCTTGCAATGGGTCTGGTCGCGATCGTTATGGTCCTCGCCTGTGCCATGGCCTGGGACGGTTTTCACTATTCCTTCACCCGACATGGAATCGAAATCCGGACCCTCGGTTTCCGGCTGAAATCGATTCCACTGCTGCAGATCAAGAAGTATGAAGTTGGCGATTGGAACCCGCTTCGCGGCTATGGCATCCGCGGTATCGGCAATCACAAAGCTTACGTCTGGGGAAACAAAGGGGTGCGTGTCGAGATGTTTGATGGCGAAGTGTTCCTGGGACACGCCGACCCGCAACGCATTGTGCGTGATTTGAACGTTATTACCAACCAACAGCGGTAACAGAAAAAGTTCTGCAGAGGAGGCGTTTATGTTCAGTGGAATCTCGACCATAGTTCAAATTTGGATTTTCGTTGGGCTGGGAGTGATGGTCATTCTCTTTCTGATGAGCGGAATGGCCAGGCTCTATCGCAAAGCGGGGCCGCACGAGGCACTCATCGTGTACGGCCTGGGCGGGACTCGGGTGGTGCAGGGGCACGGCACGCTGGTGTTACCCATGGTGCAGATCTGCCGTGATTTGTCTCTGGAGTTGATGTCGTTCGACGTGGCGCCGCAGCAGGACTTGTACACCAAACAAGGCGTCGCGGTGACGGTCGAAGCGGTCGCTCAGATCAAGGTCAAGTCCGATCGTGAGTCGGTTCTGACCGCAGCCGAACAGTTCCTTACCAAGAGCGATCAGGAGCGCGAAGGCCTGATCCGCCTGGTGATGGAAGGCCACCTGCGCGGCATCATCGGCCAGCTCACGGTGGAAGAAATCGTCAAGCAGCCGGAGATGGTTTCCGACCGCATGCGATCTACGTGCGCCGAAGACATGAACAAGATGGGCCTGGAAGTGATTTCATTCACCATCAAGGAAGTGCGCGACAAGAACGAATACATCACCAACATGGGCAAGCCGGACGTCGCCCGCATCAAGCGCGATGCCGACGTCGCCACAGCGGAAGCTGACCGTGACACGGCAATCCGGCGCGCGGTGGCGCAGCGGGAGGCGGCGGTCGCCAAGGCGCAGGCCGATCAGGAACGCGTGCTGGCGGAAACTTTGTCGCAGGCCAAGCAGGCGGAATCGCAGCGCGACCTGGAAGTGAAGAAAGCGCAATTCCTGGAAGTCACCAAACGCCAGCAAGCGCAGGCCGATAAAGCCTACGACATCCAGACCAACATCATGCAGCAGCAGGTGATTGCCGAGCAGGTGAAGGTGCAGCAGATCGAAAAAGAACAGCAGGTTAAAGTACAAGAGGCGGAAATCAATCGGCGCGAAAAAGAATTGATCGCCACGGTGCTGAAAGGCGCCGAGATCGAGCGGCAGCGCATTGAAACTCTCGCCGCCGCCGAGAAGCAGCGCCTGATCGCGGAAGCCGAAGGCCAGGCGTCTTCGATTCGCGCCCAAGGCGAAGCCGAAGCTGAAATCATCTTCAAAAAAGGCGACGCCGAAGCCAGGGCGATGAACGTGAAGGCCGAGGCTTTCCAGGAGTACAACCAGGCGGCGGTCATCGACCGGCTGTTCGCCAGCATGCCGGAGGTGGTGAGGGCTTTGGCGGCTCCGCTGGCCAACGTCGACAAGATCACCATCGTATCCACCGGGAACGGCGATGGGGCGGGCATGAGCAAGGTCACCGGCGACATCACCAAGATGGCGGCGCAGGTGCCGGCACTGTTCGAAACGCTCTCCGGCATGCCGCTGTCGGAGTTGCTGGGCAAGGTCCGCCAGATCGGCGACAAGTCCCTGAAGCCAGGGGATGCGCCGAAAAACTAGCGAGGGGGAGACGTGTAATGCGGCTTCCGGCGGCCGGCTTCCGGGGATTCTCAATTCCTGGGTGCCGGAAGCCGGAAAGCGGAAGCCTTCAGGAGCAAGGTGATGACGAACAAATCGAAACTCAACGGATTGGGTATCGTGCTGGGAGCATTGCTGGGCGCGGTTTTTGGTGTTGTAGCGGGCCACGTCGGCATCTGGCTAGCTATCGGCGTCGCGATCGGCATGCTGCTAGGCACCACCTTCCGGCGCAAGCAAACGGACTGCCCGCAATGCGAACAGATCCATCGCGCGCACGAATTGAACAGGCAACCATGACCAAGGAATCAGTGGACCACCTTGATGTTGGGGTGGCCAAAAGCCAAGAGCTAAGAGCTAAAAGCTAAGAAAGGAATTCACAATGGCATTACTCGAGCGCGTTTCCACCCTGGTCCGAGCCAACCTCAACGACCTGATCGACAAGGCCGAGGAGCCGGAAAAAATGATCAAGCAGGTTATCCTCGACATGCAGAACCAGCTTCTGCAGGTCAAAACGCAGGTCGCGATTGCCATCGCCGACCAGCACCTGCTGGAAAGAAAGCAGAAAGAAAACGAGAACAAAGTAGCAGAGTGGATGCGTAAGGCCGAACTCGCGGTAGACAAAAAAGAAGACGACCTGGCCCGCGCCTCGCTGCTGCGGGTCGAGAGCTATCGCGAACTGAGCGAGAACTTCACGCAGCAGGTCTCCGACCAGAAAGCCCAGGTGGAGAATCTGAAGTCCGCACTGCGGCAACTGGAGCAGAAGTTGACCGAGGCCCAGGCTATGGCCGACGTCCTGATAGCGCAGCATCGCCGCGCCCGCGCCGTGGGCAAAGCCAGCGACGCCCGCATGGCTTCCGGCGATGGCTCGAAGGCCGCGGCGTTCGATCGCATGAAACGCAAAGTGGCGCACTCTGAGGCCGTGAGCCAGGCGAAGTCGGAAATCGCCGGCGACAACCTCGAAGACCGCCTGGCCGCGCTCGACAAAGAAGACCGCATCGAGCAGCTGCTGGCGGAGTTGAAGACCAAGCGCGGCGCATGACGCCACGTATATGCATATGTTTTTCGGAGGAGACATGATTAGGCGCGGTCGTAATTGGCTAATATCGGCAGGTTTGTTGGCCTTGGTGATGAGCATCGGTCTGCGTAACGGAACCGGTGGCAATCACGCGGAATTCGCCAGCGGATTTCTCTTGGGGATGTCGCTCGTCTTTATCATCGCGGGCACGGTGCAACGCTCACGCGGTAGTTTCGATTGACGAATCGCGTATCAGTGGAGTTTCGTCCAGTCCTCGATCTTCAGTTGCTTCACGCGATGAAACACCCGGTCGTGCGTCACCAGCACCGCTTGTGCCGCCAGCGAGTGGGCGCAATCCTCATATCGAGGTTACCCATAGGCCTTACATCCATTGACGACTCTGCCCGCATCTCTCTATTCTCATAGTGATCCCAATTCAAGGACGGTACATGAAGAAGCTCGCATTCCTGGTCGCACTGGCGCTGGAACTCGCGGTTTGCGGCTGCGGCACCCACACCATCGCAAATACGACTCCCTCTACCACTACCAGCGGTAGTTGGGAGGCTGAGCTTACGGGCGGTATCGATCAAGCCAGTCTGCTGAATTTTGTGACGACGTTCTCCCTGAACAATAACAACACCACCACCTCGGGGCCACTCACGATTACCGGTTTCAGCTTCATCAATGCGGGGAAGTGCTTTGCGAACGGTGTCGACGCCACATCCCAGAGCGGCACCGCTACTCTGGTTACCAGTGTGGCGGACCAAGTCACGGGCTCGCTGAGTTTCAAGGTTCTGTCGATAACGCCAGCGGGCAACACCCTCTCCATGTCCGGAAACCTGACCGGGACGTCGAGCGGCACTATAACGACTGCTGGAACCCTGAGCAACGGCGTTGTCGTGGGCACATGGAGCCTGACCGGCGGTGGCGGGGACGCCAGTTGTGCGGGCAGTGGCAATTTCATCATGTGCCAGGGCCCCAGGACCGGACCAGCGCTGGCTGCACCCCAACAACGTAGAAAGCGGCCCGAGCGATCCAATCTGGCTCAGCGGCTCTTTCTAGTTACTCCGCTCTTTCTTCCTCTTCCCCGCTGCTATACAGTGGGAACAATGAAGCGCTCTGTCGCAACAGATTGCCGACGGCGTCGGAGCCCGCCTGATTGGCGACGGCCGCGTCGAGGTGAGCTCGGTGGCCAGTATCGAATCGGCGTCGCGCGGAGGATCTGGTTTTCGTCGAGGATGAGAAACATCTGGCGGCGGCTCTGCAATCCGGGCGGGCGCGGTAGTCGTGGGCGACTTCGCGGCATCTATGTCGTGCGATCGGCCGTTGCTGGTTAGCGATCATCCCAAGCTGGCTTTCGCGCGTGCCGCGCGAGTCGCTGCGGAATGAATTGCCGCTCGACGGTGCTCCGCGCGAGAGTAATGTGCACGCAACCGCGGTGATTCATTCCTCCGTTGTTCTCGGTCCCGGAGTTTTCGTCGAAGAACGCGCTGTCGTCAGTGAACGGGCGCAGATCGGAGAGCACACGAGGATTGGCGCAGGTTGCGCCATTGGCTCCGGCGTCAAGATTGGGCACCACTGTGAGATTTATCCCAACGTTACGATGTATCCGGGCACGAGCCTCGGCGATCGTGTGATTGTGCATGCGGGCGCGGTGCTGGGTAGTGACGGCTTCGGGTATGTGCGCGACCGCAAGACCGGGCACTACGAAAAATTCCCGCAGGTAGGGCGATTGGTTATCGAAGATGACGTCGAGATCGGAGCGAATGCGACCATCGATCGCGGCGCCCTCGATGAAACGCGGATCGCGCGCGGCACAAAGATCGACAACCTGGTCCACGTCGGACACAATTGCCAGATCGGCGAAGACGTGATCATCGCCGCGCAGACGGGGCTGTCCGGGAGCATCGTGATCGAGAATGGCGTTGTGCTGGGCGGCCAGGTCGGCATTGGCGAGCACGCCCGCATTGAAGAAGGAGTCATGCTGGGCGGCCAGGGCGGCGTTCTGCCCAACAAAGTGCTTGCGTGGCAAAGGCGTCGCGTTCTGGGGAACGCCCGCGCAGCCTTTGCGAGAATACTCTGAAGCAGCTGGCGACTCTGGCGCGGCTGGCGAAAAAAGAATGAAACAGAACGGTTGGATCGCAGACCTTGGACCTCAGCATGCGCTTCCGTCGCGAGGAGGACTGGTGGACGAAGGCCAACTCTCGCGGCGATAAATGTCGGAAGTCCGAAGTCTGAGGTCTGAGGTCCGCTCTTAACATGGCAATCATCGTCATTGGCGGGCATTCTCGCAGCGTGGGCAAGACCAGCGTGGTCGCTGGCCTGATCGCGGCGCTTGCGTGAGTTCGATTGGACTGCCGTCAAGATTACGCAATACGGCCATGGCGTTTGCTCCGCGAACGGCGAGCCCTGTGACTGTGCCACCGCCGACCATTCCTGGGCAATCTCGGAAGAGCGCGATCGGTCGGGCGAGTCGGATACATCGAGGTTTCTGGTGGCGGGCGCAGTCCTAGGCGTTGTGGGCCCGGACGGAGCAAGGTCGCCTGGCCGAAGCGATGCCGGCCTTGCGTCACCGCCTGCAAGGCGCGCGCAATGTGATCATCGAGTCGAACAGCGTGCTGAAGTTTCTGCGCCCCGATTTATATCTCACCGTGCTCGATCCCTCTACCGAAGATTTCAAGAACTCAGCCCGCGAATTCCTCGATCGCGCGGACGCCGTGATTCTGCACGAAGCGCCCGAGAGTCCGTGCTGGCAAGCCGTTTCGCTGAAACCGGTGGCGGGACGTCCAATATTTCGCGTCACGCCGCCAAATTATGTCACTCCAGAGATTGCGCAGTTCGTCCGCGAGAACCTCGGAATTCGCGCTGCCCAAGACCCGAAACTGACAACTGGCAACTGACTACTCGCAACTGCTCTTTGCTATCCTTTCCCGTGCGGCAAATTCACTTCCAGCGCCTGGCTGTTGGTCGCCCTATCGGCGATTCTGCAGATCATCATCTTTCCTCTGCCCGGCATTTATATTCTCTCCTGGTTTGCGCTTACACCGCTTATCTTCGCTTTGCTGCGTGCCCGGCCCGCGGGCGAACTCGAGATCGCCGGCTCCGTCAGACTCCGTCCAGCCACGCCTGCTCAGGGATTCCTGCTCGGCTATGCTTGCGGAATCCTGTGGTACGCAGGCACGTGCTATTGGATCTACGACACCATGCGCCAATACGGCGGCCTCAGTGCGCCGGAAGCCCTGCTCGCTCTTTTCCTTTTCTGCTGCTATCTCGGCCTCTATCACGGTCTCTTCGGGTTGCTCGTAAGCTTGCTGGCCGGCTCGGGGCGCGACTTTCGGCGGCCGTTGGTGATGACTCCGTTTCTGTGGGTCGCGGTCGAGTTGGCGCGCACCCGCATTACAGGCTTCCCCTGGAATCTCCTTGGCATCGCGCAGGTCGACAATCTTGCCCTATGCCGCATCGCGGCATCGACCGGCGTTTACGGCATTTCGTTCGAAATTGCTCTGGTGAATGTCGCTGCTGGCCGCGGCGTTCCTGGTGCCGCGCGAGAAGCGTGGCGCCATGCTGGCGGCGGCATTGGCCGCTGGCGGCGGTTCTGCAAGCCGGCAGATTGGTCGATGCCCCGCCCGCCAAGGCGGATCATGCTGCTCTCCTGGTTCAGCAGAATGTTCCGGTATCGGCAGACTGGACACCGGCTTATCTTACAGCAAACTCTGAATGAATTGACCGAACTCACGATGAAGTCCGTGGCCGCCAGCCCGATGAAGATCGACTTGGTCGTCTGGCCGGAGTCACCCGCGCCGTTCCTCACCAACGATCCGCGCTTCCGCGAGGCCGTCAGCGAGATGGCTCGCGACACCAAGACCTGGACTGTGGCCGGCGCGATCGGAATTGGTTCGATCGGAGCTGGAACGACTGGAACAGCGTCGCCGGTGGGTGCTGCCGGCCAGACTTCGCCGCTCTTCAACTCGGCCGTATGGATCAGTCCCAGCGGCGAGTGGATGCGCGCGTTACGACAAAATCCATTTAGTGCCTTTTGGCGAATATCTGCCATTTCCCAGCTTATTTTCATTTGCGGGCGGCCTGACGAAAGAAGTTGGCGAGTCTCAGCCCGGCACATCGCGCAGCCCTCACGATGCAGGCGACCAACGGCTCGGCGTGTTCATCTGCTACGAATCCATCTTTCCCGATGAAGTCCGCCAATTCGCCAACCAAGGCGCGCAGGTCTTCGTGAACATTTCCAATGACGGCTGGTACGGCGACAGCGGCGCCTACGCCCAACACCTGAATCAAACCCGTATGCGCGCCATCGAGAACAATCGCTGGCTTCTGAGCGCGACTGACACCGGAGTCACGGCTGCCATCGATCCTTGGGGACGGGTGGTAGCGCGCCTTCCCCGCAAGCAGCGGACAACGCTGATCGCGCCCTACGCGCTTACTTCCGTTACCACTTTCTACACTCGCCACGGCGACTGGTTCGCCTATGCCTGTGCGATAATTTCTATAGGAGCGCTGCTCACGCGCTTCCCATTCTTCAAGAACCGCAAAAAGGCTGACGCTTCCTCATGAATCAAGAGCTAGTGCTGGAATACGAAAAACTGAATAAAAAGGTCCACGAACTTCGGGAGTATCTTTGACGCGGAGAAAGTCCGTCCGCAGCTAGCCGAAATTGAAAAACAGTCCGCCGACCCGAATCTGTGGTCAAATCCGCAGCGCTCGCAGCAAGTGATGCGCGAAAAGAAGCGGCTCGAGCACGTCCTCTCAACTGACGCCGACCTGGCGCGCCGCGGCGATGACATCAAAGCCTACTTCGACCTGTCCCAGGAAGGCGAGAGTGTCGACGCGGACCTGCAGCGCGAAATCGCCGCACTGCGCGAACTGCTCGATCGCCTCGAAACCGAGACGCTGCTCTCCGGGGAGAACGACGCGCGCAACGCCATCGTCACCATTCACCCTGGAGCGGGCGGCACCGAATCGCAGGATTGGGCCGACATGCTGCTGCGTATGTATCTGCGCTGGGCCGAGCGCCAGCGCTTCGAGACCGTGCTCTACGACTACCAGCCCGGCGAAGAGGCTGGGCTGAAGTCGGCGACGTTCGCGGTGAACGGCGAATACGCCTTCGGACTTCTGCAGAGCGAAATCGGCGTGCATCGCCTGGTGCGCATCTCGCCCTTCGATCAGGCCAAGCGCCGGCACACCTCCTTCGCCAGCGTTTATGTTTCGCCGGAAATTGACGATAGTATTGAGATCGTCATCAAGCCGGAGGATATCCGCACCGACACTTACCGCTCCAGCGGCAAGGGGGGACAGCATGTGAACACGACAGATTCGGCCGTGCGCATCACGCACATCGCCACCGGCCTGGTTGCCAGCTGCCAGAACGAGCGCTCGCAGCACAAAAATCGAGAGCGCGCCATGAGCATGCTGCGCTCGAAACTGTATGAATTCGAAATGGAAAAGAAGCGCGCCGCCACCAAGAAGATTGAAGATTCGAAACTCGACATCGAATTCGGATCGCAAATCCGCTCTTACGTGCTGCAGCCTTACCGCATGATCAAAGATCATCGCACCAGGACCGAGGTCGGAGACGTCGACCGCGTGCTCGACGGCGATTTGCAGCCTTTCATTCGCGCCTATCTCCTGGCGCGGCGCGGGGAGAAGCAATGAAGGCGGCCGCGAAAAAACGCCAGCCACCACGAGCGCGGAAGTCACAGCAGACGGCCATGCTCGGGCCGCGCTTCCTGCGCGCATTTCTATTCGCCGCGCAGAAACACTCCGGCCAGACTCGCAAGACCTCCACCATTCCCTACATCGCGCACCTGATGGGAGTTGCGTCGCTGGTGGTCGAGGCGGGAGGCGACGAGGATCTGGCCATCGCCGCTCTGCTGCACGACGTCGTGGAGGATTGCGGTGGAACCCCCATGCTGAAAGAAGTCCGCCGCCGCTTCGGGCAGCGCGTCGCTAAAGTAGTAGATGGTTGCACCGACGCCTACACCGATCCTAAGCCGCCCTGGCGCGAGCGCAAAGAGACATACATCCGCCATCTGAAAACTGCGGATGCGGACACGCGGCTGGTTTCGGCCGCCGATAAACTGAACAATGTGCGTTCCATCCTCAGCGACTATCGCGCCATTGGAGAGTCAGTATGGTCAAGATTCAGCGGTGGACGCGAAGGCACTCTTTGGTACTATCGGACTTTGCGGGATGTATTTCTCGAGCGTCCACGGAATCGCATCACGCGGGATTTTGAATTAGCCGTGAGCGAACTCGACTCGCTAGCCGCAGCAAAACAAGTTCCTGGCGGCATAAGTTCGCAAGCGTGCGGAACATAACGCTATGGCGCGCACCATCGACCAAATCCGCGCTTCGAAGCTGCCCTCCAACATGATGCAGTTTGCCGCTCGGGGCGCTCTACAAGTATCGCCGGCAGAGAACATTGAGATCCTCGTTTATCTGGCGAGGCACAACAAAGCCTTCGGCGAACAGGCTCGCATGACCCTCGCCGGGTGGGACCAAAAAGCCTCCCGCATCGCGGCAGGCGACCCTCAAACGCCGGCCGAAGTGCTCGACTATTTCATCTCCCCCGACAATTTGCGGCCCATTTTGCTGCCGGCGCTTCTGGAGAATCCTTCGGTACCCGAAGGTCACCTGATGCGGCTCGCAGTCTCCGCTTCACGGGAATCGATCGTAATGATGCTCAAGAGTCCGCGTGTGCGCTCGCTGAGCGGCGTACTCAAGACTCTTCTATCCAATCCGTATCTGGAAAAGGCAGAGGCGGAAGAACTGCGAAAGGTGTCCGCTGCTTTTGAGGTTTCTGCGGCGGAGCCCGAGGCAGAGGAGCCAACGGTTCCCTCCGAACCATCAGAAGTCGCAAGCGGCGCGGTTGAGTCGAATCCGGAGACTTCCGACGAGAGGGATGACGACAGCACCGTGTCCGCCTACATCAACGATCACATGCACGATATTGAGGCGGAGGGAGACAAACCATTCCAGGCAATTGGCGGGATTGTTGACCTGCTGGGTGAGAACTATTTCCCGGTGAGTCCAGCGGAGCCCGCTGAGTCTGAAACGCCAGCCGCAACCGCCGCGGCTGCCGAATCCAAAGCCGCCGGTTCCACGAAGCGACCGCCAGTCGAAGCCAAGCGTGAAAACGCGCTCCAGAAAATCAGCCATCTCGACGTCAAGGGCCGCATTCAGCTGGCCTTAAAGGGCAACAAAGAAGAGCGCTCGCTTCTGATTCGCGACGGAACCAAAGTCGTGGCCTTCGCCGTGCTCGAGGCCCCCAAACTTTCCGACGGAGAAGTGGAAAAATTTGCCAGCCAGAAGAATGTGCTGGAAGCAGTCTTGCGCCAGATTCCACTGAAGCGCCGCTTCATGAAGAATTACATTGTGGTGCGCAACCTCGTGGCGAATCCGCGCACCCCGCTCGATCTCGGCCTGGGCTTAATGAAAAACCTGTTGCTGAAAGATCTGAAGAATCTTTCCGCTAACAAGGAAGTTTCCGAAACGATTCGCAATCTTGCCATGAAAATGTACAAGCAGAAACTGGACGCAGCCGCCAAAAAATAAGCCGGAGGGCCCTTGGCATCTTTACCGCAATCCGATCCCATCGCAGAATTGCTTAAACGCTCGAAAACCATTGCCGTAGTCGGACTCTCCTGCAATCCTTTGCGCGCCAGTCACGGCGTCTCGGCATACATGCGGACACAAGGATATCGCATCATTCCCGTGAATCCGCAAATCGAAGAATGTCTGGGAGAGAAGGCTTACCCGTCACTCCTCGATGTGCCGGACAAAATCGACATCGTGAACATCTTCCGCCGCAACGAGTTTGTGGAAGAGATTGTCGACCAGGCGATCCAACTCAAAGTCCCGGCCATCTGGATGCAGGAAGACGTAATACACGAGAAGGCCGCACAAAAGGCGCGCCAGGCCGGGATCTTCGTGGTAATGGACCGCTGCATCCTGAAAGAACATCGCGCCCGAACCCGGTGACGTAATCCTGAAAGGGCAACCGCGTCAGAGCTTGGAAAAAACTCACAAAAGCATCCCGCGCCGTGGAAGAGCGGCCCTTTCAGGGCCGCGTAGAGCGGATGAAATCAGAGCGGGCTTCAGCCCCGGAAGGCTCTACGCGTCTATTCCCGACCAGGGATGTCCCACCCCGACAAAGACCACACTGGCATCGTCGCGCAGGCTCGAGCCGTGGGTGAACGCTCGTACGTCGTCCTCGATGCTCACCGCTGACGACCCCGGCTTAACCGCATGTGACGCAAGACGGCACAGACCGTACTCTTCTCCGTTGGCATTCTCTGCTTCCGTAATTCCGTCACTGTAGAAGATCAGCTTCGAGCCTTCCGACAGAGTAATACGGCTTTCCGAATAATCTCCACAGCCCAGGCCCAAGGGCAGCCCTCGTTCCGTATCCAGAAAGTGCTCGCCCTCTTCATCGATGAACAGCGGCCGCAAATGCCCGGCGTTGGCAAACACCACGGAACGCGTGGCAGGATCCAGCACCGCATAGACCATGGTGACAAATTTTCCCGCCGGAAAATCGTCCATCAGCAACTGATTCAGCCGGGTCAACACCTCGCCGGGCGTGCAGCAGGCTTCCGCCAGCGATCGAAACACCCCGCGCGTTGCCGACATGAGCAAAGCAGCTGCCGTGCCTTTGCCTGAAACGTCGGCCAGAACGATTCCCCAACGCCCGTCGGGGAAGGGAATAAAGTCGTACCAGTCCCCACCCACCGCGCGCGCGGGCACGCTCAGGCCGGAAACCACGAAGCCAGGGATATACGGAGAACTCTTGGGCAGTAGCGCCTGCTGAATGGCGCGCGCCTCCTGGGCTTCAACGTCCATGATGGCGCGTTCGGCACGCTCCGACTGGAACCGCCGCGCGTTGTGCACAGCGACCGCGACGTGATCGCACAAGGCTTGCAGAATTCTTAACTGCTGCCGGGGAAATCCGTCTACTTCCGGATGCGATGCCGTGAATACGCCCACCAGTCGTTCGCCCACGTGCAGCGGAATCGCTACTTCCGACAGCGTGGACGCCTCGCACCTGTAGTAGTACTGATCCTCGCGCACGTCCGGCGCATAGCGCGTCTGCCCAGTAGCCGCGACGTAGCCGACCATTCCTTCCCGCCCAATCTTCAGGCGGTGTCCTTTATCATGCAGCGTGCATCCGCGTACTCCCGCCAGTACCATCTCGCCGCGCTCCTCGTCGTGCAGGTAAATGCTGGTCTCCAGACAACCGAAGGATTGCGTCACTTCGTTCACCACGCTCTCGATGAGTTGGTCGAGGTCGAGAATCGACGTAATTCTCTGCGCGGCTTTTTGTACCCGCTGCAAGTCTTCCACAAGATCGGCGGGCAAAGCGCGAGCGGGAACAATTTCGTTGAAGGGGGCATTGGGAGTCGTAGCCATGACACCAATCCTTCCGGCGGGGCTGCCGCAAACCAAACAATGCTGGTGTCAAATAAGATGTCCTGCGGCTGCGCTACGATTCTTTCTTTGGCTGCCCAGGGCCGCCTTCGCTGGCGCGAGAACGCTGCCGTTTCACTTCTTCCATCCGCTCCCGAATGCGCTTCTCAACTCCTTCATTCGTCGGCCGGTAATATACGCGATCGCGCAGATTATCAGGCAGGCATTGCATATCGGCGACCTTCGCTTGGAGATCATGAGCGTACTGATATCCCTGCCCGTAGCCGAGTCCTTTCATCAAGCCGGTGGGTGCGTTACGCAGATGCAGCGGAACGGAATCGGCCGAAGTCTGCTCCACATCCTGCTGAACCTCGCCGTAAGCCGTATAGAGCGCATTCGACTTCGGCGCCACAGAAAGATAAACCACAGCCTGCGCCAGCGCGAGGTTGCCCTCCGGCATGCCAATGAAATCAACCGCATCGCGCGCCGCCATACACAAAGAAAGCGCATTGGGATCGGCCAGCCCAATATCTTCCACCGCCATGCGCACCACGCGCCGCGCCACATAAAGCGGATCCTCTCCCGCTTCCAGCATGCGTCCCAGCCAGTACAGCGCCGCGTCAGGATCGCTGTTGCGAACTGATTTATGCAGCGCGGAAATCAGGTTGTAGTGTTCTTCGCCGGACTTGTCGTAAAGCAAAACGCGCCTCTGCAGCGCATCGCGAACAATTTCGTCGGTAATCTCACAAGACATGGGTGCCCCACTTCTCGCGTTCTTTGCGAGAAGTGGGGGTTTTGCCAGTCCGGCAGCAACTTCCAAAACGTTGTAAGCGCTACGCGCATCCCCGCTGGTATAGCTGGCAATCTTCTTCAGCACGTCGTCAGAAGCAGTCAGGTTCTTTTCGCCAAGCCCTCGCTCGCGATCGGTTAGCGCTCGTCTAAGCAGCAGCACAATCTGCTCTTCAGTCAGCGGCTTTAAAACATATACGCGGCAGCGTGACAGCAACGCAGAATTGATCTCAAAGGACGGATTCTCCGTAGTCGCCCCAATCAACCGGATATTGCCTTTCTCCACATGCGGCAGAAACGCATCCTGCTGTGCCTTGTTGAAGCGATGAATCTCGTCGATGAAAACGATCGTACGCGTCCCGTACTGGCGCGCCCGCTCCGCGTCGGCCATCACCTGCTTGATCTCTTTGATCCCAGCGAGCACCGCGGAAAATTCAATAAACTCCGCTTTGGTCATGCTCGCGATGATCTTCGCCAGCGTAGTTTTTCCCGTCCCCGGAGGCCCCCAGAAGATGAGCGACCCTGTATCGTCGCGATCGACCTGTGTGCGCAGCGGTTTGCCCGGCCCGATCAAATGCTCTTGTCCGACATACTCATCGAGGGTGCGCGGACGCATGCGATCAGCCAGCGGCCGCGAAGCATCGGCCGCGCCGCTCGCATCGGGAATGGGTTGAAACAGACTCATCGAAAGGGAACGCAACCCCCTAGCGGGTGCCTACAGCGCAACTTCCTTCGTCGCGTCCACAAACTGCAACTCCGGCGGAGCCGGCAGCGCTCCAATCTCCGCCGCGTAACGATAAAAGAGTTGCAAGCCCTCCAGGCACCCGGCGTCGAGTTGGTAGTGAATATTCTGCGTCAGATAGCTCCGAACCTCCGCCTCCAGCATATCCAGCCGCATCGCCCATTCCCGGACGATCTGATTCGAGGCTCGGGGCCTCCAGGCCGTGATCGCGCGAGTTCTGAAACACCGCTGGCAAGTCCAACGACGGAGAAGCCTCCCGCAGAGAGTCCCTGCGCACCGCCCAGAAGGCAAAGACAAAAGGCTTCCCAGTATGCCGGATCCATTCCTCCGCCAGGTCGAGCGTGTGATAGCGCCCGTGATCAATCTTTAGCGCCGGATCTCCAATCAGTAAACCAGCATCGTGCGAAGCCAGCATCTGATCGACATCCGGTGACATGGAAGTGTATGTCCTTCCGCCGCCCATCCACTTTTCGAACAGAATTTTCGTCAAGGCCACCGACGTCATGGACGAAGTATCCAACGCGACGCTTCGAACCTGATCGATGGGAATTTTGCTAACCAGCAGAATGGATCGCACCGCCCGCCGCGAAGCGATCGCAACGTCCGGCAGGATCTGCAATCCAGGAATTTCAGCATATGCCGCCGCCGGAATAATCCCGATGTCCGCCGTTCCCTCCGCCAGAGAACGTGCGCAGGACGAGGGCAGCGTATAGGAAATGTCAAAGTCCCGGCCAGCCTCCCCGTGCTCGAAATCCCACATCAGCGGCGCAGTATTAAGGTAGGAAATAGCGGAAATGCGTAAACGTCTCATCTTTCCACAATTTTAACAAACCATTGTGACGGATGACCTTGACACGCCCATCGGCCGCTGACTACAGTGCGCTCGGAGTCCCATTTGTCCAACGTCGCCGTATCCCCGGCCACCACCCATCTTTTGGAGTGGCTGGCCATTTCGCTCACGCCCGGACTCGGCCCCACAAAAGCCCGTAAGCTGATCGAACACTTCGGTTCGGCGGAAGCTGTCCTTCGCGCTTCATTGACTGAACTCGAGAGCACCGGCATTCAGGCCGTTTCCGCCCAATCGCTGGCCACCGGGAAATCCGCGGAACTGGCTCGGGAAGAGATTGCCCGCGCTACCGCCGCCGACGTAATCATGATCTCGATGGACGATCCGTCCTACCCGCCGCGGCTGAAAGAAATTTATGACCCTCCGCTCATCCTCCGCGTGCGCGGCAGCGCCGACGTGCTGACCAAGCCCGGAATCGCGATGGTTGGCACGCGCCACCCCACGCCGTATGGATCCGGCATGGCCGAGCGGCTGGCCTGCGATCTGGCCGCGCAGGGATTGGTCATTATTAGTGGTATGGCCCGCGGCGTCGATACCGCGAGCCATCGCGGCGCCATCTCCGCCAAAGGCAAGACCATCGCGGTTTTCGGCACCGGAGTGGACGTAATCTATCCCAAGGAAAATTCGCGATTGTCGGAACAAATTCTGGCTCTAGGTGGCGCGCTGATCTCCGAGTTCCCTCTGGGAACGTTTGCCGCACCGCAAAACTTTCCCATCCGCAACCGCATCATCAGCGGAATGTCGGTCGGCGTACTGGTGTTGGAAGCCGCCGAATATTCCGGCACGCGCATCACTGCCCGCTGCGCCCTCGAGCAGAATCGCGACGTTTTCGCCGTGCCCGGCAACGTGACCAACAAAAATTCCTGGGGACCGAACACGCTCATCAAACAGGGCGCCAAGCTGGTTGCGACCTGGGAAGACGTGTGGGAGGATCTCCCGCCAGAAGTACGACTTGCATTGACTCCGCCCGCCTCGCCTGAATCCCCAGGCTCTTCGTCGGCATCTCTATTTCCAGACGAAGGGCTCCCTCCTCACGAAAAGCGAATCCTGAGCCTGCTAAAAGCCGACGAGTCCACGCACATCGACGAAATTGTCGAGAGCCTGGAAAACCAATTGTCGTCCTCCGAAATCTTCGCCGCCCTGTTCGAACTGGAACTAGCCGGCAAGATCAGGCAGATGCCGGGGAAGAATTTTGTAAAGAGCTTCTAGCTGCTAGCTCCTAGCTTCTAGCTAAACCGGAACGGAGGGCGCTCTATGGAAGACTTCAAGAACTTGAAGGTTTGGACTAAGGCTCATGAACTGACGTTGGCCATTTATCAGTGCACGCGTAAATTTCCGAAAGAAGAGATGTACGGGTTGAGCAGTCAGGTGCGGCGCGCGTCCGCTTCGATCGGAGCGAATATTGCGGAAGGATGTGGTCGAAGGTCGGATCCAGAAATGAAGCGGTTCGTTCAAATCGCACGAGGATCTGCAAGTGAATTGGAATATCACCTGCTTGTTAGCAAGGGACCTTCAACTTCTGAACAGGCGATGAGTTCAAGAATTTAGAAGCGAAGGTGTTCGAAATCCAGCGCATGCTAGCCTCGCTATCTCAGCGCTTGGGTGCCGCGGTTTTGGCTAGAAGCTAGGAGCTGAAGCTAGACAGCTTTCTCGCAGTAACTTGTTGCGTTCCACCCATTCGTGCTAGCTTCGAAAACGGACGATACTGAAAACTGAGGATACATTGTCAAAAGGTTTAGTCATTGTCGAATCGCCGGCCAAGGCGAAAACCATCCAGAAATATCTGGGGAAGGGCTTTACGGTCGAGGCTTCGCTCGGCCACGTGAAGGATTTGCCCAAGAGCACGCTGGGTGTGGATATCAAGAACGACTTCGAAACGGATTACGTCGTCATCCCCGGCAAAGAAAAAGTTGTGGCCCGGCTGAAGAAGCTGGCCGCCTCTGCGGACGCCATCTATCTGGCGCCTGACCCGGACCGCGAAGGCGAAGCCATTGCCGCCCATCTGGCGTTCGAACTCGACGGCAACGGCAAGAAACCGAAAAAAGCGAAGAAGCTGAAAAAAGGCGAGGTAGAGCCACCCCCGCGAATTCAGCGCGTCACCTTTAATGAGATTACGAAACGCGCGGTGCAGGCTGCGTTCGAACATCCGCGAGCCATCGATCAGAATCTGGTGGATGCGCAGCAGGCTCGACGCGTGCTCGACCGGCTCGTGGGATATCAGGTCTCCCCGCTGCTGTGGGATAAAGTCCGCCGCGGTCTTTCGGCGGGACGCGTGCAGACCGTTGCCCTGCGTCTGATCGTCGAACGCGAACGCGAGATCAAAGCGTTCGAGAAGAAAGAATATTGGACGATCGACGCGAACCTCGCGGCCAGCAAACCTCCCGCCTTCGACGCCCGCTTCGTGGGCAAGGGTGACGAAAAAGTTGAAGTCACTAACGGCGAAGACGCGGAGAAGATTCGCGCCGCGCTCGAAAAGGCCGACTGGCTGGTACGCTCGGTCGACAAGAAAGAACGCCGTCGCAACGCCGCGCCTCCGTTCACCACCAGCAAGCTGCAACAGGATTCTTCGCGCAAGCTGCGCTTCAGCGTGAAGCGCACTATGATGATCGCGCAGCGCCTGTACGAAGGCGTGGAACTCGGTGAAGAGGGACTGGTCGGTCTCATCACCTACATGCGTACCGATTCCACGCGAGTTGCGCCGGAGGCTATCCAGGAAGTTCGAGAGTACGTCGGCAAAGAATACGGTCCCACCTACTTGCCCGAGTCGCCCAACACTTTCAAAGAGAAGAAGGATTCCCAGGGAGCGCACGAGGCCATTCGTCCGACGTCAGCCATGCGTCATCCCGACCAGCTCAAGCAATATCTAAAGGAAGATGAGTTCAAAGTCTACAAGCTGATCTGGCAGCGCTTTGTCGCTTCGCAAATCAATCCCGCAGTCTTTGATCAAACTACGGTCGACATCGACGCCAAGAATGGCAACGACGTGTTCTGGTTCCGCGTGACCGGATCGGTGCTCAAGTTCGACGGCTTCCTCCGTGTTTACGAGGAGTCGAAAGAAGGCAAGGACGAGGAAGACGAAGAACTGAAACACAAACTGCCCGCGCTCGAAGCCGGACAGAAATTAACGCTGAAAGAACTGAAGCCCGAACAGCACTTCACCGAGCCGCCGCCGCGCTACAACGAGGCCTCGTTGGTGAAAGAACTCGAAGAACGTGGCATCGGCCGGCCGTCGACCTACGCTGCGATTCTCTCCACCATTCAGGAACGGCAATATGTACAGAAGGTCGGCGGAAAGTTTTCCCCGACCGAGATTGGCCTGGTCGTTACCGATCTGCTGGTGGAAAACTTCCGCGATATTTTCGATGTGCAATACACGGCGCATCTGGAAGAAGAACTTGATCAGATCGAAGAGGGCAAAGAGACTTGGACCGACACCCTCGGCGAGTTCTACAAGAAATTCCAGAAAGATCTCAAATATGCCGAAAAGCATATGGAAAACATCAAGCGGATGGAAAAGCCCACGGACGAGAAGTGCGAGAAGTGTGGCGCTCCGCTGGTGATCAAATGGGGCAAGCACGGCTCTTTCTATGCCTGCAGCACCTACGATAAAGAAGATCCAAACACCTGCACCTTCACGAAAGAAAACCCGATTAACCTGCCGGACCTCGATTCCGCCGACGTGCAGGAAACGACGCAGGAAGAGTACTGCGAGAACTGCGGACGGGTAATGGTGTTGAAGCGCGGACGCTTTGGCCAGTTCATGGCGTGCACAGGATACCCCGACTGCAAGACCACGCGCCGTCTGGACCAGGGCAAGAAAGTTCCCGACATTCCGCTCGACGAACTCTGCCCTAAGTGCGGACGCAACATGATGATCCGCCACGGCCGTTTCGGCGAGTTCACCACCTGCAGCGGCTATCCCGAATGCAAGTACGTGAAGCAGAACTTCATCGGGGTAAAGTGTCCCGAGTGCAAAGACGGCGAATTGGTGGAAAAGCGTGCCCGCAAGGGAAACACTTTCTACGGTTGCGGAAATTATCCCAACTGCAAATTCACCTCCGCGCACAAGCCGATTCCGGAGAAGTGTCCCAGTTGCGGCCACGAATATCTGGTCGAGAAATTTCTGAAGGCCGGCCCGGTGATCGCGTGTCCCAATAAAGAATGCGACTATGAGCGGCCGAATCCCGCGGCAGAAGCGGCGGCAACCACAGCGTAGAACTCCATTGAGTAATTGGGTAATTAGTAATTAAGTAATTTGTAAAGCCTCGAATCGCAAATTTCCCAATTACTAAATTTAACAATTACCAAATTTCCCTTTGAGGTGCTGCCATGGCGAAGAAACCCACTGCCGCTGATGCCCACTTGATTCTCAAACTCTACGATCTGCGCCGCGAATCCGAAATGCGCAAGGCGCGCAGCTGGTGGCTCAACGAATTCTGGCCGCAGAATGCCGACGATTTCGCCAGGGTTGCCCGGTCCATGGGAACTCAGGAAAATAATTGGCTGCGCCAGGTGGGCGGCTACTGGAGCATGGCTGCCTCGTTCGTCCTGCAGGGAGTCCTGAACGAAGAACTCTTCATTCAGCCAGCGGTGAGCGGAGAGATGTATTTCTTGTTCGCCAAGGTCCATCCATTTCTCAAGGAACTCCGAGAAAAGATGGGTGATCCGCACCTATTCGGCAACATCGAGAAGGTCATCACCAAGTCCAAGTTCGGCCGTGAGCGCCTGAAGTTCACGCTCCAGCGCGTCGAGGCGTTGCGCGAGAAACGCAAAAGCAACTCCTAGCGATTAGCGACCAGCCTTCGAACCCCAGTCTCGGTTTAGTTGGTTTTGCCTGCCGACTCAAAATTTCACGGGCATGCGTTTGTGCAACCGTTAAGCTGGGTAGTGTCTCAGTTTCGATTTAAGACACTACCTTAAGCTGGCAGCCAGCAGCTAGAAGCTTCCCATCTGTTATCCTAATCGGCTGTGCGGATGATCTGGTGGTTCCTGATTCTGGGCGGGAGCACACTGGTTGTAGTGTGCGTCGCGATCGCCATTTACGTGCACTTGCGTCATCACTTGCAGAAGGCCCACGCGTCGCAGGACGTGTCGCCGGCTGAGGTGGAACGCCCGCCCCAGATGGACAGCATCGATCGCCGATAGAGTTGCGTTTGATGGAGATGCAATCATGGAAAAATCCGCAATTCAAACTGTGGGCACTCCGCAGGAGCGGGCACTTGAGGCTGCGCGTCAGGTCGCGCTCGTGGTGGGCGCGAGTCTAGTCGTCGCTTTGTGTGCGCGCATCACGATTCCTCTGATGCCCCTCACGCCAATCCCTCTCACGGTGCAGAACCTTGGCGTATTGCTAGTTGGATTGTTGCTGGGAAGCCGTCGCGGCTTCGCAGCCCTGGCACTGTATTTAGTCGAAGGCGCGGTGGGATTGCCGGTGTTCAATCCTACCGGTCCCGGCGGGATCGCCCAGTTGCTCGGCCCCAGCGGCGGATTCCTGATGGTGTACCCCTTCGTTGCGTTCCTTGCCGGATACATTTTTGAGCGCGGACCGAAGAGTTTCCTGCGCGCCGCAATCGCCGGACTCTCGGCTGAGATCCTGCTCTTCGCCGGAGGCCTGACCTGGCTTTACGTCTTCACGCATTCGCTGGCGAAAGCAGCCTATCTCGGCCTGTACTGGTTCCTCGCCGCCGAAGTCATCAAAATGATGCTCGCCGCCGCCATTGCCACGCGCTGGCAACGTCGCCCATCAAAAATCGCAGTCAAGCAATAGATTCCTGGAGTTCCAATGACAGCAGTATCCGAAACCGCAAAAGCGCCAGGCAGCAGTGTCGCAGGTCATGTGCGCGAAATTACCGTGGCCCACAGCCCCGATTCCGACGACGCCTTCATGTTTTACGGCCTGGCCACGAACAAGGTTCGCGCCGCGGGCCTGCGCTTCACGCATACGCTGTGCGACATAGAGACCCTGAATCAGAAAGCGCGCGAAGGCGTTTATGACGTCAGTGCTATTTCGTTTCATGCTTATCCGTACGTGCAGGATCAATATGCGCTGATGTCTTGCGGAGGCAGCGTGGGCGAAGGATACGGCCCCATGATCGTCTCCCCGCGCGCCTTTACCCCGAGCGAAATCAAGACCAAGCGCATCGCCGTGCCCGGCACGCTCACCACCGCGTACCTGGCGCTGCAATTGTTCGCTCCCGGAGTCGAAACCGAGGTCGTTCCCTTCGACCAGATCATCCCACAAGTGCTGGAAGGAAAATACGAAGCCGGTCTCATCATTCACGAAGGCCAGTTGACCTATGACAAGGCCGGCCTGCATCGCGTTGTCGATCTCGGCCGCTGGTGGCAGAAGGTGACCGGCCTGCCCTTGCCGCTCGGAGGCAACGCGATCCGCCGCGCCCTCGGTCCGGAACTGACGTCGGCAGTTTCGACAGCATTGCGCGAGAGCATCCAGTACGCGCTCGATCATCGCGAGGAAGCGCTCTCGTATGCGATGCAGTTCGCCCGCGATCTCGACACCTCGTCTGCGGACAAGTTTATCGGGATGTACGTGAACGAGCGCACCCTCGATTACGGCTCCGACGGCCGCGAAGCCGTCCGCCGCCTGCTCGACATGGGCCACAAAGCGGGAATCATCGGGCCGGAAGCGAAAGTGGATTGGGTGTGAGGAAGGCAGCTTCTAGCTGCTAGCTCCTAGCTAATTCTGCCCGCTTCTACCCCTTGGAGAGATGTTTTGTGAGTGCTTCCTTCGAAGAATCTTGCGGGCGCTTTCGTGAATTCCTTATTAGAAATGGATACCCAGGCGAAATTGTGTGGATCACTTCGGACGATCTTCTTGTTACTGGACGACGACTCTTCTACGTGAGACTACCCAACCCTGATCAGGGTCGAGTTGATGCGAGTGCGCGGTTCGAAGAGGCTGCAAAGGAGAAGTCTGGTGTTTCTTTCAAGGTTATGTTTGAAACAGATCACAGAAGTCTTTGCACAGTATGGGTACCGACTGACGATTCCGAACGCGAGCGCGCGATGTGCTCAAAGACAGACTTGAAGATGTCTGCGCCCGTCGAAAGAAACAGTGCTCCGATTAAGGAAGTTCGAAGTCGAATTGTGTGGTGGTATCTGCGTTTGCTGCATCGAAGGGAACAAACTGGGAAAGGCCAACTGTTCTGGGGCTAGCGTTTCCGCGTCAATCAGGCTTCTGGTATGCGCGTCGAGAATTGAGCGGAAACACCGGCACTCCCATAGACCCCCGTTTCGCTAGAAGCTAGCAGCTAGGAGCTAGAAGCTTGTCCACCCTCCTCATCGACGCCGACGACACGCTCTGGGAGAACAACATCTATTTCGAGCGGGCCATCGCCCGCTTCATTTCGTTTCTAAATCACCACGAATTCTCTCCCGAGCAAGTGCGCGAGGTGCTCAACGACGTGGAGCGCGAATGCATCCTGAAACACGGCTACGGACTGCACAGCTTCGCCCATGCATTAGTCGATACCTTCGAGCGCTTGAGCGTCGAACCAGTCACTCCCGAGTTGCATGCTCAGATCCACAGCTTTGCCCACAGCATCGCAGATCAGCCACTCGAGACCCTGCCGGAAGTGCCCGAAACCCTGCAGTACTTGAAAGAACGACATCGCCTGATCCTAATGACTAAGGGAGCCCTCCTGGAGCAGACGGGAAAAGTCGAACGCTCCGGCCTGAAAGAATATTTCGTGTCTGTCGAAATCGTGGCCGAGAAGGATCCTGCGACCTACACCCGCGTGCTGGAAAAATATGAATTGGCGCACGAGACCACCTGGATGATAGGCAACAGCCCTAAGTCCGACATCAATCCCGCCCTGGCCGCGGGCCTGAACGCAGTCTTCGTGCCCCACGGCGATACCTGGATTCTGGAACACGAAGAGATGAACCCCGCTCCTCCAGGACAAAAATTGCTCATCGTCGGCCGCTTCGCGGAATTGCGAGACCACTTCTAAGCCAGCAAAATCTCGAGGGCACAGAGGAACATAGGGTAACTCCTCTGTGAACGCTGTGTCCCTGTGGTTAAGTTTTTGCTCTTGCTGGGGAATCATCCCCGTACGAATTTCTCCTCGTCACCACCGCATCAAACTAACCAACACACCCCGATTTCCCGCATGCTACGCTGATCTTGCTCTGCGATCTGACTCCACTTCGAGTGGCGATTCAGACCAACAATTTACGGCGGCTGTTGCACACGGTTGAAGCGCTGTCCGAGCTCGGGCCCGCGCTTACGGCGGAGCGCGACTTCTCGGAGACCTCGCGCCTCATGCTGTCTGCCATCACGGAAGCGGCGGGCGCGCGCGAAGGCGTGCTCCTGCTGTTCCACGACAAGCCCGCCATGCTGACCTCCGCCGCGTCGCTGGGATTCGCCCTGATGCCCGATCCCGCCTTCATTCCTCTCCTCCCCAAACACGTGCACGCGCTCACGGCGGCGCGCGGTCCCATCGTACTGAATTCTTCCACGTACCCCGAGTTCCTGAGCTCCAACGGCAATGTCGCTCCGGAACTGTTTAAGTGCATCGCTCCCTTAAAAGCCGGTGGACGTCTGGCGGGAGTCGTCGCACTCGGCCGCCGCCCCGGCGACGCGCTCTACGAAGACAGCGAACTCGACGCCCTGCAACTCCTCTGCAGCTACGTCGCGCTCGCGGTGCAGAATCACGCTCTCACGCAGAGCATCGCGCAACGCGTTTCGGAAAATTTGCGTCTGATGGCCTCGCTACACGGTTTCTACGACAACGCGCTCGAAGCCTTCGCCACCGCCATCGACGTCAAGCACGTCAACATTCATGGACACTCCCTCCGCGTCGGCCGCTACGCCTCGGCCATCGGCGAAGCCATGGGCATGGAACCGGGCGAAGTCGCAGCCCTGCGCAGTGCGGGATATTTGCACGACATCGGAAAAGTTGCGGTCGATCGCCGCCTGTTCGGAAAAGCCGGGGCGCTCGATCCCGAGGAGTTTCGCGAGATGGCCGACCACACCGTCGTCGGCCACCAGATTGTCAGCAGCGTGCAATTCCCCTGGCCCAAGATTCCCGAGATCGTGCGCTGGCACCACGAGCGCAGCGACGGCTCCGGCTATCCCGACAAACTCGCGCAAGACGATTTGCCCATGCCGGTGCGCATCGTCGGCCTCGCCGATTCCTTTGACGCCATGACCAGCGCGCGTCCCTACCGCGCTCCGCTCTCGGTAGGCAGCGCCCTCAGCGAACTGGTCAAAATGGCCCCGGAGAAATATGATCCCAACGTGGTGCAGGCCCTGCTGATTCAAGTGCGCCGCGACGCGGTAGGCAGCAGCCGCGCTCCCTTGCTCGACACCATGTCCGTGAACATCGCCGCGGCCGACATCGATCACCTGGCCGCAACCTTGCAGCACAAAGTCTCGCGCGGCAGAGTCTATTTGACGAAAGAGATCGGGTCGTAGCGGCCAGTCGCGGAGTTCGAGTCGCGGCTAGCAACCAACGAAGGTGCGATAGTGGAGTGAGACAAATGAAAATCGGACAAGCGGCCGACGTTCCCTTGACGGTTGTAGCGGTCTTGATTTCTGCAAGCCTGTTGTCTGCGCAGGACCAGCCCATGGGAGACGTGGCGCGTTAGGCGCGCGCCGCAAAGTCTCAAACCCCCCGCGCCAGCTAGACGGTCACGAATGAGGATCTGGGGCCGGAGTTGGGACCAGTTTCCGAGACAGACGATCCCGCCAAGGTCATGAATAAAGCCCGGCATGCCTGGACTGCTGATATCCCGCGAACCTGCCGTGAAGTAGTTACGAACAACAGCGGGCCCGGTTCGTCTGCCGAAAGCTTACGGGAAATTGCAGCGCCAGATCGCGGACACATCGTAGTCACTCGGCGGGCCGGTACGGATCCAAGGCGCATGGAGCTGATCCTCATCGGCAAATAGATTTTCAGCCGCAGCGGCACGGGACCCTGGAGGAAAGACTCGGCCGATGGGATTCCTACTGGAGTGCCAGCTTTGAACCAAACTCCCGAAGCGCTGATGAGCGATTTTGCCAGCGGAGATCTCAAGCTGGTACGCCGCGACAACGTCGAGGGCTCGCCAACCTTCCTCTACGAAACCAAATTTCATCCCGGCGGCGTCGGTTTTCGGGACAGAACCATCGACTTCTGGATCGGAGCGAACGATAGTCTTCTGCGCCGGATCGACACACTGACCAAGGAAACGGCACCAGGCGTGGGTGGAATTCAAGGCCGCGAAACCATCACGTGTTCCTACGGGTCCGTCCCTGAAATCAAACCCCCGATTTAATCTTGGAAAGCGACCATCCGTCATTGAGGTCCAGCACGAATTTGATCTACCTGAACAGCGGCGCCCAACAATGAAGGATTTCCCTCCAATCCTGGTCTCATTTTTCTTCTTTTGTCGTCTTGCAAACTAGCGTGGTGTGCCGCGTTTTTGAATCGATCACGGTGTTCATCGGCAGACAACTGCAGGTTACCGTGTTGGCATTTTCCTGCTTGACTACTACACAGTGTTCGATGAGTTCGGCAGTGGGTGGTGGCAGCTGGCTCCTTATGGGAGGGGTACTCGTCGCAACCGGCTGCTTCTTCGCCGCGCAACCGGCCAGAAGCAGGCAAAATACCAGCCAAGCTTTCCTCATGCCCTTGTTTTCCGCTCTCGTCCCCGCTTTGTCGATGGCAATCTTGGTTACACGCCGCGACGTGGACGTGCGGTATGCTGTTGTTAACAGGACCCTGGCACCAATTGGCGGGACGGGCCATTTCGCTCATTGAGAATGCCCAACGCTTCGGCGACCGTAGCTTTCAATGACTTACGGCCTCTTCCGGAACCATCTCCAGCAGCAACTTTTTCGTCGCCAAGGGTTCATAATCAGGAGACCTGCACCGTCGGGGAACCTTCATGCCATCCAAGTCTGGGAAGCTGGCTCTATCTCTGCTGTGTGTGAGCCTCGCCTGCGCCGTCCCTCAATTACTGGCCAGGAAAAAAGACAAGCCGCCCGACTCCAGCACGACTGAACAGAAGCGTGCCGTGCAAGCCCTCAACCGCCTCACCTTTGGGCCGCGCCCGGGCGATGTGCAGCAGGTCATGGCAATGGGCGTCGGCCGCTGGATCGATCTGCAATTGCATCCCGAAAAGATTCCAGATACTGCAATCGATGCCCGCCTCGCTGACTTCCGCACACTGCACATGAGCTCAAAGGAAATCGCCGAGGAATTCCCCGACAACCAGATGGTCAAGCAGGTCATGGACGGCAAGCGTCCCGTGCCCTCCGATCCCGCGAAGCGCGCCGTGTTTCAGGTGCAGATCGCACGCCTGGAAGAGCGGCAGGAAAAGAAGCAACGAAAGAATGAAGACCGGAAAGGGGAAACCGTCGTTCCGGTGTCAGCACCGCCCGTGTCCGACAGCGCGAAGACCGCGGAAGAACTAGCCGCGGCCGCAGCCGCCAGCGGAGATGCTACGCCCAGCGCATCTGCAGATAGCAACTCCACCAACTCAATGAGCACGAATTCAACCAGCATGAACTCAACCAGCATGAACTCGATGAGTGCAGAGCCGAGGCCCACGCCCGTGGACCCCGCCGACGCCCGCCGTCGCGAAGATCGCCTCTACGCCGATCTGAACGTTGCCAGTCTCATCGATCTTCCCGCCGATCAGCGCTACAAGAAGGTGATGGCCATGTCGGCCGACGAGCAAATCGCCTTGGCCGATTCGCTGCGCGGCGGCAACGGCAAAGCGCAGGATTTTCTCGCCGGCATGAACCCAAAGCAAAAGGAAACGCTGCTCGCGATGAACAACCCGCAAGCCGTAGTAGCGGATGAACTGGTTCAGGCCAAGCTGCTGCGGGCAATCTACAGCGATCGCCAGCTCGAAGAAGTGATGACCGATTTCTGGTTCAACCACTTCAACGTCTTCGCCGGCAAAGGCCCCGAGCGCCTCTTCCTCACCAGCTACGAGCAGGACGTGATTCGTCCCCACGCGCTGGGAAAATTCGAAGATTTGCTGATCGCCACTGCGAAAAGTCCGGCAATGCTGTTCTACCTGGACAACTGGTTGAGTGTGGGCCCCAACTCCATGCGCGCTCTTGGAATTCCCGATCATCCGGCTCGTTACGGCCCGGGCGACGTTTTCCGCCACCCAATCCGAACGCCAAGCGCAAGGCCAACAGCGGTCTGAACGAAAACTACGGTCGCGAACTGCTGGAGCTACACACGCTGAGCGTGAATGGCGGATATTCGCAGCGCGATGTCACCGAGGTCGCGAAAGTTTTCACTGGATGGACCATCGAAAAGCCCAATGACGGCGGCGGATTCAAATACGACCCGCGCATGCACGAACCCGGCCCCAAGTTTGTTCTCAACCATCACATCAAGTCCAGAGCTAACGGCGAGGACGAAGGCAGGGAAGTGCTGCATCTGCTGGCCACCAGTCCGCAAACCGCTCATTTCATTTCGCTGAAACTTGCCGAGCGTTTTGTGTCCGACGATCCGCCGCCCGCGCTCGTCGACCGCATGGCGAAGACCTTCGAGAAAAAGAAAGGCAACATCCGCGAAGTTCTCACGACTCTGTTTCATTCGCCGGAATTCTGGGCCGACAGCGCTTACCGCGCCAAAGTGAAAACGCCGCTTGAGTTCGTAGCGTCAGCGGTCCGCGCCACCGGCGCCGACGTGGAAGACGCCATGCCCTTGGCGCGCCAGATCGCCAACATGGGCATGCCTCTCTATGGAGCGCAGCCGCCCACGGGCTATTCGATGAAGGCTGAAACCTGGGTCAGTTCGTCCGCCCTGCTGAACCGCATGAACTTCGCGCTAGGCTTGACCACCGGCAAAATCCGCGGCATAAAGCTGGATACAGCGCAGCTGGCCGGAAGCCCGCCTCCGTTGCTAGATGCAGCGCTGGCGCTCTCGACGATGGAAGCGAAGTTGCTTTCAGCGGACATATCGAAGCAGACGCATGATTCGATCGTCGCGCAGATTGAAGCGCCAGCAAAGCCAGCTCGCCCGCCGGATGCAAGCACGATCGCAGGCATGCTGCTAGGATCGCCAGAGTTTCAGAAGAGATAATCCGTTTTCGTAGAGACGTAGCTTGCTACGTCTCTGGCGGCGGCAATGAAAGGCGTAGCAAGCTACGTCCACGAGGTTTGAAGTGACAATCACGCGACGGGTTTTTCTTCGCAACAGCGCGCTCGCCGTCGTCGGCACGGCCGCGGTCCCAAGCTTCCTGACCCGCGCCGCATTCGGCGCCATCGATGCCGGCGCGCGCAACAAACGTCTCGTCGTCATTTTTCAGCGCGGCGCGGCCGATGGCCTGAACATCGTCATCCCCCACGCCGAGCCGCAGTACTACGCCATGCGGCCCAGCATCAACATTCCTCGCAACGCCGTGCTCGATCTCGACGGCCACTTCGGGCTGCACCCCGCACTGTCGGCATTTCAGACGCTGTGGAAGCAGCGGCATCTGGCCATCGTGCATGCTGCCGGATCACCCGACACTACGCGCTCGCATTTCGACGCGCAGGATTTCATGGAAAGCGGTACTCCCGGCGTGAAGGCCACCGACGATGGATGGCTCAACCGCTCGCTCCGCAACCTACCGCCGAATTCACAGAATTCTCCGTTTCGCGCGATTTCTCTCGGCCCGTCGCTGCCGCGGATACTGAGCGGCTCCGAGCCCGCGGTCGCGATGAACAACATCAACGACTTTTCGGTCGGCGGAAGAAATCCAAAGCCTTCACCCGCGGCCCTCGCCTTTGAAGCCATGTACGACCACTCCTCCGACAGCGTGCTGCACGGCACGGGCACAGAAACTTTCGACGCAGTAAAAATGCTGAAGGCCGCCGATCCCGGAAAATACACGCCCGCTCCCGGCGCGAATTATCCCAAAGGCCGCTTCGCCGACGGCCTGCGCCAACTCGCGCAATTGATCAAGGCGAATCTAGGCGTTCAGGTCGCCTTTGCCGACATTGGCGGATGGGACCACCACGTCAACGAAGGTGCGACTGAAGGCCAGCTCGCCAACGTGCTCACCGACTTCTCGCAATCGATAGCCGCCTTCTGGACCGATCTTGGCGATCTCGGCGAAGACACGGTAGTAGTGACCATGTCGGAGTTCGGCCGCACCGCGCGCGAGAACGGCAACCGCGGCACCGACCACGGCCACGCCAACGTGATGTTCGTTCTGGGCGGTCCGGTGAAAGGCGGCAAAGTCTACGGCCGCTGGCCCGGCCTCGACCAGTCGCAACTCTACGAAGGCCGCGACCTCGCCCTGACCACCGACTTCCGCCAGGTGATCGGCGAGGCCGTCGCCCGCCACATGGGAAACAAAAATCTGCCAGCGGTCTTTCCCGGCTTCGACAATCAGCCCGCCAGATTCTTGAAGTTTCTAGGATAACGCCGTCGCAGGGTTGCGACCAAAGCGCGGTCGGCTCTTGCCGACACCATCTCCAGCGGAGAGAATCCTCTTCGCCAAGCCAGCCAGAGTGTGATCAGCAGGAGCACAATTGTGATCAGCACATTCTGCCAGGCATTCAGACCCCACTGCCCTCGCCAGACAAGTTGCAGCGACGAAGAGAACGGCCCCAGATACGGAATGGGCCACTGATAACCCTCGGGACCACGGGAGCCCAGCACGTCTTCAAACAGATGTACGTGGAAACTCAGGAGGGCAAGCAAGCCCGCCTTCCATTTCTGCACTCCAACGGCCCATGCAATCCCGGCAATGACCAGCGCGAACGCTAGGTTGTGAAGAGAGTGGTGATATAGAGAAAACCACAACAGGGGATGCACCGAGTGTCGAGTTAGCAGTTCCGGAATAATACCGAGGCCATCGATATCGGGCGCGACACAGGCGAGCGTGACGAGCGCGCGGTCTCTCCGCTCTAGATCGAAGCAGTTTGCGAAAACCCATCCGGTGAAGAAGTGCGTGACTGGACTCATGATGTTTGGCCAGTCAGGCAGCTAGATTTCGATCAGCACATCGCCGTTTTCAATCTTGAGCGGATATACTGCGACCTTTGCATTCGCATTGTGCGCCGCCTGCCCGGTTTTTGGATCGTACTCCCATCCGTGCCACGGGCAAACGACTTTGCCGTTCTCGATCATCCCCTCGCCGAGCGGCCCGCCCTGGTGCAGGCAAACGTTGTCCATGGCGCTGTAGGTGCCGTTCACGTTGGCGACGCAGATAGTCTTATCGCCGCAGGGAGAATTCTTTGGCGGTGTCGGCCGCAGGAAGTTCGGATTGGGTGGTGAGCTTGGTGAAGGGCATGATCTTGAATCGAAACTTGAAACGCAAGGTCCTTCGACTTGCCTCGCGTTCGCTCGGACGCGCTCAGGATGACAAGACCACACAGATTGGGTTGACTGATGGCTGATAGCTGACAGCTGATAGCTATTTCGGCTGCATCGTTTGCGCGATCATGACTTGTCGCTTGAAATTCTCTACCATGTTTGGATCGAGGCGGACTTCCGTCGGCTTCCTGGCCAGCGTCATGGTGTCGATCTTGTCCTGCAACTTGAGCAGCGCATAGAAAAGATTTTCCGGGCGGGGCGGGCATCCAGTGACGTAAACGTCGGTAGGGACGATTTTGTCGACGCCCTGCAGCACGGCGTAAGTATTGAACGGGCCGCCCACCGACGAGCACGCGCCCATGGAGATCACCCACTTCGGATCGGGCATCTGATCGTAGATGCGCTTCACCACCGGCGCCATCTTCAGCGTCACCGTGCCGGCGACGATCATCAGGTCGCTCTGCCGCGGACTGGGACGAAAAACCTCCGACCCGAAGCGCGCGATGTCAAAGCGCGAGGTGGACGAGGCGATCATCTCAATCGCGCAGCAGGCCAACCCAAACGTCATCGGCCAAACCGCCGACTTGCGCGCCCAGTTGAAAACATAGTCAACCGTGGTAATCAGGAAATTCTTTTCGAACTTGTTTTGCAGCCAGGCCATGAATGGTCCTCGCGAAGCTCTACACCTGAAGTCTAGGTAAGCTACACACGCAGTGTCAAACGAGAGCAGCAATATCGAACCTGCGGGGATCGCACTGTGGGGTCCCCATGTCGCCTTTTTTGCGAGACACGGGACAATCGTCTTCTAACAATATCCGGGTTCGAGAATCCGATGGGACGCCTGGGAGCCGAAGTGAGGGACGAGAACGCGACGGCGCTCAATTCCGCCAGAGGCGACAACCGGAGAGCGGCCGATCTCATCTGATACGCGGGCAGTCATTAGCCGTGGAGATGATCTCATGACGCGTAATTCCTCTCATTTCGTGACCTCTATTTCACCTCGTATTTTTGTCTTAATGGCCGCAGTCCTGTTTGCTGCAGTACTTCCCGGTGCAGCCCAAAACGATGCGAGCTTTGTTGTGAAAAAGACGTCCACGAAGGTGTACGCAACCGCTAGAGTGACAGCGGACCTGAACAATGACGGTATTCCCGATTTGATTGAACCTTATGCGCGCCTCACTCCGGGCGTGCTGTTTTCGGTGCAGCTCGGATTGGGCAATGGTTATTTCTCGGCGCCCGTGGACTATGGCGCGTCGATCAACCACCAATATGGAGACATAGTTCTGACCGCGGACGTGAACCGCGACGGCAAAGCCGACGTGATTTTCATCACGGGCAATTATTTGTTGGTGTTCCTGGGGAGGGGTGACGGTACTCTTATGCCTGCGCAGTGGTATACGTTGCCCGCGAGCGGCGCCGCGCTTGCTGAGGTCGGGGACTTCAACCATGACGGGATTCCGGACCTGGCGCTCAACATAGTTTCGGCTACGGGTCCAAGCACTATAGCTCTGGCATATGGCACAGGTACCGGAGCGTTTTCAACGCCCGTCACCGTGGCAACGATCCCGAGCACTCAAGGCGTTGAAACCATGGCAGTCGGAGATTTCGACGGCGACTCGAATCTCGATATCGCGGTGGGGCTGTCCAACGAGCCTTGCAATGAGGGCGGGTGCACCAGCGACGATATCCACATCCTGTATGGCGACGGCAAAGGCAACTTCGCCAATGAACTGGTCTACCCCGGAGTACCGAGCGATCTGACCTTTGCGTCAGGCGACCTGAACAATGATGGCAGATCGGACTTGATGCCGTCCATGTCGATCGGCTCAACAGCAATGGTGAGGATTTGCTGGCGCTTTTTGGCCAATCCTCACGCACAGTAGCCGCGGAATATATCAATACCGGCGGATATTTTTTGATTGGCCTGCCGCAGGCAATCGCAGACTTCAATGGCGACGGATATAACGACCTGGCAGTGCTGTTAGGCGGATTACCCACCGCCCCCAACGATCAGGCGCTTGGAATCCTTCTGCGGGGGCCCAATAACAGTTTCAAGCTTCAGGAAATTGACTTTGGAGCGCTCCCACCTCCGGACGAGGGGAACTTATTGGTGGGCGACTTTAATCGCGACAGCAAGCCCGACATTCTTTTTACTGCATCGGACAATACTGATTCGATATTCAACGTCTTCGACTACATAAATACCACCAGCGGAATTGGCGTGCGCACGCGCTGCGAGTATCCCAGTAGCGTGTCCGGCATAAGCGCCTGCCTTTACCGAAGCGGCAGCAACGGCGCAACGATGTCTTTTGGCGCAGCCGCGAACTGGTTTGAGCCTCTGCGCAAAATGGAGCTGTGGCTCGACGGAACAAAAGTGACTGAGCAATACAATGTTTGGGACAAGTATGCATGGCTCTCCTCGGCTGCCCAAACCTTTTCATCGGGAACGCACCGCGCCGATTTCTATACGGCGGGCTACGACAATGTCCTGCAACACCAGCAAGTCACATTCAAAGTCCCGGGGCCAACTTGCCCGCCACCCAGTTCACCGGGGGTGAATGTGTGTAGTCCGGCGAACGGTTCTACGGTAGGGCGGTCGGTAGAGGCCCTCGCAGGCGGCGCGATTACCGGGACCATCCTTCGCATGGAAGTGTGGGTGGATAGCGCAAAGATGTATTCGACCTACGGATCGGACATTTTGGATGCCACACTCACAGTGGCGCCTGGAACGCACACCTTCACCTTCTACATTGTGAACACCAACGGAGAAGCACTGGCAAAGTCCGTCAATGTAACGGTGCGATGAAGATAGGTCGGAAGCGGGGCTGCTGGCCCACGTTTGGGCTCGTGGCCCATCTTTGAAGTGATGTTGCGTGCGTGCGCCATTCCCACAGAGGTGCGCATCCTTGCTTCTTTGTTCATTCCCGGGTCGCGGCTTCAGCTGCTGAGGACTGGAAGCTTTGGCTTTTGCATCGATCACCACAAGAATGGCTGCCCCACCTTCGCGATTTTCGAGATGTGGTATGACTTGAAACCCGCGACCGAATCGGTGCCCGTTGGGCTGCCGGGAAAGGCACGACTCGCCTACGCCTTTACCGAGCATGGTGCGATCATGGCCGCCACCGTGCTGAACTCCGAACGCGCCATCGAAATGAGCGTGTTTGTCGTTCTTGCTTTTGTGCGTATGCGTCGCGCAATCGCCGGGAACCGCAATATCCTGACGAAGCTGGCGGAACTGGAACACCGTCTGAAAAGTCATGACTCCGATATCCAGGACTTGATGGGTGCGATCCGCGAACTCATGCGTCCCGAAGACCCAACCGTCGCCGCATCGGGTTTTGAAGCGCCCTCAGAGGCAGGTGGCAAGGCTCTCAAAGGCCGTGCAATGCAACTGCGAAAAAACAGGTAGCCCTGGCCGTCAAATGGGCTTCATCCGCGAAAACTTTAAGATAATTCAATCCGGAAGAAGTGCGAAAGCCGGATAGCTTCCGCTGATCGCGGCGAAAGATTCTGGCGGCGAACCTGCGGGAATCGGAAAGTAGATTTGCACTTCGCGCTTGAAAGTGTCGAAGTAGGCTTTCAAGATCGGTGGCTTATCCGCGTCGGTGATCGGCGCGAGGCGGAATTTCCGACGGGTGCTTCCTTTCTTCAGCGTGACTTCTCCGGCCGACTCGGCGTTGCGCACCCACTGGGTTCGCCCGCGCGGAGCAACCAGATAGCTCTTGCCGTTTAGTTCCAGCAGATCGACGGGGGTCGAGTGGAGCTTACCAGTTTTCCGTCCGCGGACTTCCAGCAGATAGTTGTGTGAGAAGCCGAGGCCGAGGCCCACGAAGAATCCGAAGATGCGGTTAAAGATTTTTTCGACGCCGGTAGGTTCGCGGAAAACGGGGAGCTCGGAGTTCATAGGTTCATTGTAGGCGAGCATTATGTTTTCGGCACGAAACGCAGCGATGCGGAGTTTATGCAGTAGCGCAGGTGCGTGGGTTCGGGTCCGTCGTCAAAGACATGGCCGAGATGGGCGTCACATTCGGCGCAGGTGACTGCGGTGCGGACCATCCCGAAAGTTGTGTCTCGGATCTCGGTTACGTTTTCGGCGGCAATCGGCGCCCAGAAACTAGGCCATCCCGAGCCCGATTCGAACTTGGTGGCGGAATCGAAGAGCGCGTTGTCGCAACAGATGCAGCGGTAGATGCCCTTGCCGTGCAGGTTCCAATATTTTCCCGAAAAGGCGATTTCGGTGTCGGCATTGCGGGTGATGTCGAAGACACCCAAGGGTAGTCGCTTGCGCCACTCGGCTTCGGTCTTGATGACCTTCGCGACGCGGGCTTGCTTCAGGCGCTGGCCAGCCTCGGAGAAAAGAACGACGGTGACCTCTTTCGCGTCATTGTTTGCGACCGCGACTTGCAATGCGGAGGGCGTCTTCCATTGCCAGAGGGCAAGGCCTGCGACGGCCGCTGTCGCGCTCGCCAGGAATGCGCGGCGGCGAGGATCCGTAACACCATCGCGCGTGGTTTTTCCATCAAGATCGGAATCGAGCATAGCTGTTCCTCGAGATCTGGGAGGGCGGTTCTTCATTTCGCCCTTCCAGGGCTTGCTAACTTCCTCCGTATGACCACCCACGGCTTTCGCCGTGGGCTGCATTCTTGCGCCGCTCCGCGGCTGAAAATCTTTCTCCTCTTACTTTCCCGTGTAGAGATCCGGAAACTCCTGGCGCAGGTGCGCCAACTTGGGAGCGTCATTCATCACGATGTAGGGCTGGTAGGGATGCAGCGTGGCATAATTCTGGTGATAGGCCTCAGCAGGATAAAAAGCTTGCAGCGGCACGACCTTGGTCACGATCGGACCCGAAAAGATTTTGGCCTTGTCAAGCTGCGCAATGTAGGCCTCGGCAATGCGCTTCTGCTCATCGGTACTGAAAAAAATCGACGAACGATATTGCGTACCTTGGTCGGGGCCCTGACGATTGAGTTGCGTCGGGTCGTGCGCCACCGAGAAGAAGACGCGCAACAGTTGGCCATAGGTGATTTGCGAAGGATCGTAGACGATCTGCACGGACTCGGCGTGGCCCGTTTCACCGGTGCTGACGGTCTCATATTCGGCGTTCTGGGCCGAACCGCCTGCGTAGCCGGAGGTGGCGCTGATGACTCCCTTGACGTGCTGGAAAACCGCCTGGACTCCCCAGAAACATCCGCCGGAAATCACGGCGGTTTGTTGACCGGCAGAAACGGCGCGGGGAGCGTCCAACACGGGAGGAGGCACAGTGACGGAAGGACTTGCTTTTGCTTGCCAAACAAACACTGCTAGCAGCGATACAAACACAATCAAAAGGATCCGAGTTGTAGATGTCATTTTAGTTTCCTCATACTTGGCACGAAATACGTGGTGCGAAACATCTGGGCTGGGGATTGGAGTTGCGAGCGGAATAAAAGTTTCAAGCACAGGTAATTGACTTCTCACTTGCTTTTTCGCCTTCTCTTCGCCAATAATGGCGGCATGGCCATTACACGCAGACAACGGGAAGTATACGACTTCATTTCGCGATTCGTGGCGGAGCACCAATATTCTCCGTCGTTTGAGGAGATTGGCAAAGGCCTGAAGCTAACTTCTCTGGCAACAGTGCACAAGCACGTCACCAACCTCGAAAAAAAGGGACTGCTGACCCGCGACTACAACCGCAGCCGTTCGATTGATCTGCTGCCTCCCAAGGGACGCCTCAAGCAGGCGATGAGCGTGAACACCGCGGTCGTCCTGCCACTGGTGGGGCGCATCGCCGCCGGGCAGCCGATTGAAGCGGTGCAGAATAATGAGACCATTTCGCTGGCGGACTTTGTGCGCTCGAAAGAAGTATTCGTGCTGGAAGTTCGCGGCGACTCCATGCAGGACGAGGCCATCCTCGACGGCGATTATGTGCTGGTGGAAAAGGCCCGCACCGCCCACAACGGCGACATCGTTGTAGCGCTGGTGGATTTGACGGACGCCACTCTGAAGCGCTTCTATCGGGAAGGAGACAACATCCGTCTGCAGCCGTCGAATGCAACCATGAAGCCCATCATCGTGCCCGCGGCGTCGGTGGATGTGCAGGGGCGGGTGATTGGAGTGCTGCGGAAGTACTGAGAAAAAGCTTCTAGCTGCTAGCTCCTAGCCACTGCGAGACTTCGAACCGTCGGGATGTTGAGAACTCATTTCTGTTACAAACAAAAACGCACGCTGACCAGCGTGCGTTCAATGTTTTAACTAGAAGGTATTTAGCCGAGATGCTTGTTCAAAGCTTGCGCAATGGCGTCTTTCGGCTTATAGCCGACGATTTGCTCGACGACCTGGCCGCCCTTGAACACCAAGAGCGTGGGAATGCCGGTGACTTTGTAGCGCATGGGAGTCGCGCTGTTGGAGTCGACATCCATCTTGCCGATCTTGATCTTGCCCTGATACTCGGTGGCCAGTTCTTCGACGATAGGGGCGATAGCGCGGCAAGGGCCGCACCAGGTTGCCCAGAAGTCCACTAGAACGGGCTTGTCCGATTTCAAAACATCCTGATCGAAGTTTGCATCGGTCACTTCGACGATTCCGTTACCTGCCATTTTGTTTCTCCTCGTATGAGAACGTCGCGCTGTCGGCCGACGCTCCACCGAGCTTCGTTGCCGGGCCTGGCGATCTGTTAGGTTGCCTCCTTCCAGGGAGGCTAATCCCTTATTTTAACACTCCTGTTTGATGCTTGGGCGGATGGGAAGGTCGCAAGCTTCCGGCGCTCAGGGATGAACCGCTGCGTCGCTGTTTGGGCCAGACTTAGCCGGAATGGCCAGGGACTTGACGAAACTCACCAATTGCCAGCGTTGAGGTTCAGGGAGTTTGGACCACACGGGCATGCCGCGGCGGACAACCCCGTTGGTCAACAACCAGAATAGGGTGCCGGGAGTGGTCTGTTGCACTTCGGGGGCAAGGAGGCTGGGAGCCTTTTTCCCACCCTGGGCCATCTCGCCGTGGCATTCGGCGCAATGCAAGGCGAACAGTTTGCCGCCTGCCGCCACGGCGTCTGGATCGGACTCCAGCGGATTGCGGCGAGCGGCGGCTTTCTTGGGAGCTTTCCCAAGCTCCGCATAAACGGAGTTACCTGGTGCAGAGCTTCCCGTCTGAGCCGCGCCAACACCGAGGACAAGATATAGAACGATCGCGGAGAGGACCAGCGTTGCGAAGATACGTCCGTGATGAGACCTTTGCTTTTTCATGCTAAATGTCTTTCGTTCTGGCGATCACGAGCCACCTCCGAGCAGGCGGCTGATTGCGTCGCCGAAGCCGGAAAATTCGCGAGAAACGCCCCAGCGCAGCAGGAAGCGATGGCTGTTGTCGTTGAGACCGAAGCCGGACGACAGGCGCAGGGTCCAGTCCGAGGGCAGGTTCCAGGCGATCACCGGCGCCAAGTAGTGCGAGGTATCGTGCAGGCCGAAACTATTTCGGTCGCCGAGCCCGCCGTACATTTCCACTCCGGCAATGAAATTCTCGCGGCAAAAACTGCAGCGCTGGGCGGAAGCTTTCAGCGCCAAGGGGCGGCTGGCGCCGAGAGCGTAGCCGAACTCCCAGGGATTCCCGCCCGTGAGATTCTTGGTAGCGATAGTATTTTCGGCGACGTTCCAGCCGCTGAAGGTTTTGGAAAGAAGCAGCTTGAATTCCAGTTCGTGATTGTGCTCCTGCCTGGCCAGCGCATTCGGCACTGCGTAATCCGCTTCGACATCGTGGCCTTCCACTTCCTTCAGAATCTTGTCGGCGCCGCTGGTCTGCTCGTATTCAACGTAGAGCACCGGATTCACGAAATGCTCCCGCTGAAGTATGCGAATGCGGTTCTCCCAGCGGAAGCCGGTGAAGATGGTGCTGTCGTTAAATGTAGTTTGGCCGTCGACGTACGCCTCGGTGGTCCACCACGCCGTGGCGCCATATTCGAACTCCCCCCAGAAGGCGTGGAAATCGTTGCCGCCTCGCTGGGTGCCGAAGGCAGAGAAGTACTCGACCTCGAGGCTGCCGGGTTCCTCGAGGTAGTGATCGTAGGTCACGATGTAAGGACTTTCCTGAGATTGCGCTGGAATGGCGACAAACAGCAAAGCAAAGACCAGGGCAACGAACAACTGACAAGGAGCAGACAGGCAGAAGTCGGAGACCTGCTGAATGGGAGATCGCGTAAGCACCGCCTGTCTCTACTAGTTGCAACTGAGTCGCATCTGATTTACACTCCTGATATTGCCGGAACGCTTCCTGAACGGTCAAGCGCCCGGAGGAAGAATTCGTCGCACTCCGGTTGCGACCAGTTGCGACTGTCGAGAAACTTATGCCGCTTCCCCAAACCGAAATGCCAGGCAGGCTGCAGGCACACTTTGCTGAGCGCGGAATCCGTATGACCCAACAGCGGCGCGCCATTCTGAGCGTGATGGAAACCGCCAGCAAACATCTGGATGCCAGCCAGATCTTGCGAAAAGCGCAGAGGATCGATGCCAGCGTCGACCGCAGTACCGTGTACCGCACGTTGCGATTGCTCAAGAGGCAGGGACTGATTGACGAACTCGACCTGATGCACATCAACGGAGAGGGCCACTACTATGAACGCAAGTTGGAGCGCGATCACATTCACATGGCGTGTCTGCGCTGCGGCAAAATCGCTGAGTTTGTCAGTGACAGTTTTGAGCGGCTCAAACAGCAGGTGGAAAAAGACTGCCGGTTTCGCGTATTGATTTCAAGGCTGGAAATTGGCGGTTACTGCGCGGCTTGCCGGGGATCGAAATAAGCTCCCTGTTCTTGTTCGGGGCAGACACAAGAAAAAGCGCCCTCGACTTTTCAGTCCAGGACGCCTCGGCAGCCCTCCCCCAGAACTGCCAAACCACGAAATGGATATTAGGATTCTCTTCATTTGGTGTAAACGTCACTTTGGTAATAGGTGTGCGCCGCGTGACTTGCGGAGCTAAGCAGCTGCGGAATTAAAGCGACGAAGTGAATGAGATTGAAGCACAGAAGAACCCGCATCTCAATCAGTTACTGCTTCTGCCAGGTTTGGCCGGCATCGCTGGTGGTCCAGACTTCCGCGGTGGAGGTTGAAACCTTTCCGTGCTGCATATCAATGAATTCCAGGCTGACCACATCGCCGGTGAGAATCGCGTCTGACGAACTGGGCATGATGCGACTCCAGTGGTCCCCGGCGTCCGTCGAGTGATAGAGCGCACCGCCGGAACCGCCCGCCCACACGTCGGTGCCAGTCGCCGCGACGGCGCGGAACATGGGAGACGGCATCTTTCGAACTTTGGGGCGTGAAGTCCTCCCGGCAATCTGGATGCTGGTCGCATCGGTGAAGGACGCGAGATTCGCGGTTACATCTACGGCTTGCCAGGTTGTGCCCTGATCGAAAGAGCGTTGCAAGCCGCCGGTGGCGTTGATGGTCCATCGCGGCGCCTGCGCGGACGAAGTCAACACCGGCCCGCCGATCGCGGTCCCGTGCACGACGGCGCCGCTATAGCCCGAGGGCACGGCCTCGGCGGGTTTAGCCTTACCGACCCGCGCCGAAGAATCCTCCCCCGATTGCTGTTCCGCGACCGCCTTGTCTCTGTCTTTGCTTTGGCCCTCCGCAACCTGGCTTTGGCCCTCCTCAACCTGGTGGCTTTCCTGAACTTGGATTGCATTCAGATCCTGGGCTTGCGCATCAAGCTGGGCTGACTGATTCTCCACCGCAACCCTCTGGGGGACAGCAGGAACCCTCAAGTTCGGCGCTAGATTGCCAGCAACCTGCTGCTTCGCGAAAGGAGAAGGCGCTGCAGGCGTGGGAGCTTGATTTTGAGCTCCGTTCTGTTGCTGCCGTTGGTTAGCCAGTCTGGGACCATGAGGGAGCGCCCCGCCCACAACCAAAGCGGAACTTCCCCCAACATTCCCGTCAGGCGCAGAAGACGCTTCCGCCGTCATGCGCGTGGCACGGTTCGCAGTCGCGGGTCTGGCGTCCACCGAATCGGCGATAGCCGGAGCAGGTGGCGACTGGAGATTGTCGGCTTTCTTGGAAGCGGCAGCAGGACCAGCCGGAGCCAAAGGCTGGTTCTGGGCCTCCTTTATGGCGATCGCAAGTGGGGCAGGGGATTTTGAAGCGACGTTCTCCGTACGCCGCTGATACTGCACAATCCCGAGCGCTGCAATCGCAACCACGCCGGCAGCCACGAGTCCCCAGCGCAGGGCGGGCCAGGTCAACCATCGGCTGGCGGGAACTCTCACGGGGGCGTCGGGGATGTCGGCTGCGGGCAAAGCCAGCGCCAAAATGTCGCGACAATCACCGCACCGAGCCAGGTGATCCAACACGAGGCCTCGTTCGTCTTCGCCCAGCGTCCGCTCGGCGAAGGCCGTCAACACGTTCGCGTCGGGATGAAGGGCAGTGGGCGTGGCGGCCTTCAACCGCTCACGCACGAGTTTGGGGACATTCTGCATTTCAGCTGCTAGTTTCTAGCTCCTCGCTTCGGGCATCCGGCCAGTTCCGTCAATTCTTGCCTGGGGATCGTGGCGCGGTCTCAGGGGCGTGGCTATCCCGGGTCCTCCCGGACTCTGGCTTCTACTCTCTTCTCAGAGAACGCTGCGGCGGACGATTCTTGCGCCCTTCCTTCTGGTTTTAGACTGTCCTGATTCAGGCTCCGGCGAATATCCACCTGCAAGTCGCGGACATCGACTTCCAAGGTTTCTTCCGCTTGGCGTCGCGACATGCCGCCACGCACCAGAGCCGCGACGATCTGCTTGCGCAAAGACTTGGCCAGTTTGTCGACCTTACGGCTGATAGTGGATTCGTGCACACCCAGCATCCGCGCAATTCCGGCCAGGGTGCGGCCATCGAGATAATACGCGCTCAGAACCGTGCGGTCTTCGCCGGAGAGAGCTGCCAGCGCCTCATCCGTCGCCTGCGCCAGACGTGCGTTAGCAGGCGGAATCGGCTCGGGTTCGGGAGCCCGAAACTGCACGCCGTCTTCGGATTCTTCGTCGAGGCTTACCAGACGCTTCGTACGGCGGTAACGGTTCACGTATTCCTGAGATAGCACGGTGCGCAGCCAGCCTTCCAGCGATCCCCGCCCCGTGTAGGACGCGAGTTTGGAGACCCGCTGGCCTTCGCGGGTATTGGTGCCGTAAAGATCGGCGTAGAGAGTGTCTGCCAGTTCACGGGCGGCGGAGTCTTCGCGCGCGATGCGAAGTGCTGAAAGATAAAGCTTTTCGCGGTAACGGGTGAGAAACATTTCCCATGCGGAATTATTTCCTGCGGCGCAGGCACGGGCGAGGGCCAGTTCGTCGACCCGCAAGCTGATCATAAACGTGCGGATTTCGCTCTCGGCAGTCGCTGGCGTGAACTGCTTCGACCCAACCTCGCAGAGGATGGCGGCGAAGGCTTCGTGCGTGAATCCGATTTTCTCGCCACCGCTTTTGGCGTAGAGATCCGGCAGCAGTTCTTTGACCACAGATTGCACGGCCGGAATTTGTTTTGTCGAACTCATCACGCGGCTGGAAAATTTTAGTGATCTTCGGCTGCCTACGTCCAGACACCGGAGTAATAGCGATCGTGCCGTTCCAACCCTGGTCCCTAACTGTTAGACGCCTTACACTCGGCGCACGGGCAGATTTCCCGCAGGAACTTCCACGAATACAACCCGAGATCGTGATTGTCGTTCCAGGAAAACTTAATGGCGTATTTGCCCACGCCTTCCGCAGAGAGAGGCTTGGCATTCGGCTTAAACATTGGCAGCGAGCCGGGCGCAGGGGTCACGGGATCGCCCGGGCGCCGTCCCGCTTTGCCGCGCTCATCTTCACACATGGCGCAAGGGCAGGCATCGCGCAGGTAAACGAAGTTGTAATGCGAGACGTGGCCGTCGTTCCATTCAATGTCCACACCGGTACCGGTTGTGAGATTTACTTTCACCGACTTGGGATCCGTGGCCGCTGTAGCCGCTTGAAGCGGGGACTGCATGGAATCAGTATCGCACGAAGGCGGTTGCCAGGTTTCCTCTTTTGGAACAGGCGGCGATGAACCTTAGGTTCAACTGCGAGCATTTAAGCCAGGGGCGAATAGACTTTTCGGCCCCGAGAGATCAGGGTGTTTAATTTCTGCCGATTATCGCAGGTGCCACGACGAAGATTGGCGAATCCGCTCAAATTCCTGTAAAATTCAAGTTTGCCCTACAAGATCTGAGTTCTTTGGAGTCATCATGGCACAACAATGCGATATCTGCGGCAAGAAGCCGCAAGCGGGAAACCGCATCAGCCACGCCCATAACGTCACCAAGCGGCGCTGGAACGTCAACCTGCGCCCGGTGCACGCCCGCGTCGGCGCCGCCACCAAACGCATGCGCGTCTGCACCTCCTGCCTGCGCAGCGGCAAAGTCGTTAAAGCGTAAAGGCTTAACCAGAGAGCACACAGGGTTTCACAGAAGGTTCTTATTCCTCTGCGTTTCTCTGTGCCCTCTGTGGTTATATTTTTCAGGCCAGCGCGATCACATCGATTTCCACCAGCACATCCTTGGGCAAACGGGCGACCTCAACGGTGGAGCGGGCGGGCGGCGCCGTGCTGAAATACTTGCCGTAGACAGCGTTCATGGACGCGAAGTCGCCCATGTTCTTCAAGTAGACGGTAGAGCGGACTACCTTCCCCAAGCCGCTTTCCGCGGCTTCCAGAATCTCCGACAGGTTGCGCAAGACGCGGTCTGTCTGCGCGCCTACGTCTGCGGTAACCACCTGCTGATTCGCCGGATCGATGGCGATTTGTCCGGATACGAAAACGAATCCGTTCGCTTTAATGGCTTGCGAATAGGGGCCGATGGCTTGCGGGGCGTCTTTCGTAGAAATAACTTCGCGCATGGAATTCTCCGTCGCTGATTAACGCAGATGCACTCCCATGAAGTCAAACCAAGCCGGAAGAAATCAGAAATGAGAACCAAGCAATAAACTAGCCTTCCCGGTTTCGGGTGCCCTGGCTCCAGCTTTGATTCCCATTCATGGAACTTTGCGCGGGCACTGGAGTGACTGAAGTTGGGGCCTGGTCTGCCGATAGAAAGCTTAGGGGTTCTCACTCGGGGCGCCGCCTGCCGGGAAAGCTAAAACCCTGGAGAAGAGGGAGAGAGATTTAGATGAAATCGACATTCAAGAACGAACGCATTCTGGGCACCCGGGCAGCCGCCGCCGGGAATGCTCCAGAAATAAAATCTAAATTCAAGAGTGGTCTGGCCACCATCAACCAGGAACTATGGCTGGTGCTCTCTCTCTTCATCATTGCCGGCTTGTTCAACTGGCTGGTCGCCTCTCACCGCATGATCCTGGGCCTATACACGCTGCCCACCATCTTTTCGGCTTATGTCTATGGGCGCAGACACGCCGTGCTTACTGCGAGCGCCAGCATCTTCCTAGTGCTTATACTTCTCTGGAAGAATACCGGTCTGTTTGCCGCTTCAACTCCTTTTCTGCTGAATTACGACCAATGGTCGGAGATCGTCACCTGGGCAAGCTTGCTTCTGATCACTGCCTATGCGATGGGAACCCTGTACGACCGGAAAGAGCTCCATCTGGGTGAGCTCCGCCAGACTTACTTCGGTCTTTTGACGATTCTGCAGCAATTCATCTCCAACGACAAGTACACCCACAATCACTCTTACCGGGTGGCGTTGTACGCCTCCGCGTTGGCCGCGCGCATGGGGTTTGATCAGGAGCGCATTGACGATGTCCGGGCCGCGGCGTTGCTTCACGACGTGGGCAAGCTTGAAACCAGTCGCGATCTCCTGCACAAAGCCGCCAGCCTGACGCCGGAGGAAATGGCCGAAATGCGGAAACATGTCCAAAAGGGTGTCGCCCTGCTGGAACCGGTCGGAGGATCGTTGCGCCGGGTGCTTCCCATTATTCTTGCCCATCACGACAAGTTCGACGGGTCGGGATACGGTCCCGCCAAAGGAGAGCAGATACCCATTGAAGCGCGAGTATTGGCGGTGGCTGACGCTTATGACACTCTGACCAGCGACCGCCCCTATCGCCGCGCGGTCAGCCCATACGAGGCCAGGCAAATCATCGTCTCCAGTGGGGGAACAAATTTCGACCCCGCCGTGGTGGATGCGTTTGTCGATGCCTTCGAACATGGAGAGATGGAGATTCCCGAGGCGCTGGTCATATGACCGACGCTCCGGAACCCGCGACTGCGACTGAATCTTTCACGACTCAAACGTTCGTGACTAAAACGACGGCAGCGGACTCGATTACGATCGGCGCTACCCCGGCAAGAGCTGCACCCAGGGAAAACTCACTGCCAACGTTAGGGGTGCGCGTCCTGCTGGTCAGTGGCGACATTCAGACCATCGATATCATGTGCGAGTCTATGGGAAAAATGGCCATGCATGTCGAGGTCTGCTCTGACTTCGCCTCCGCTACGGGCAAACTTTGCCATTCCAAGTTTGAAGCCTTGGTAGTGGATTTCAAGGAGCGAGCCGATGCCCTGGACCTGCTCAAGAAGTCACGTCAAATGACTTCGCATAAGGCAGCCATCGTGTTGGCCATCTTAAATAGCAACGACGAGATGCCCAGCGCATTCCGGGCCGGCGCCAGCTTCGTGCTCGTTAAACCGCTGTCTCCCACTGTGCTGATGCGTACCCTCAGGGTGTCCTATCCGCTCATGGTGAGTGAACGAAGGCGCTCCTTCCGTTGTCCCGTGCAGATTCCCGTTTACGTTTCGAGTGGATCCAAGCCCGAGTTTATGGCCACCTCGGTCAACATCAGCGAGGTCGGCATCGCCCTTGCCAACTCACCCGGTTTGCAGGTGGGAGATCGAGTTGCCTTGCGCCTTTCCCTGCCCCGTGCTCAGTCCGCGGCCAAAATAGGCGCCGAAGTCTGCTGGTGCAACCCTGCCGGATTCTCGGGAATGCAATTCGTCCAGGTTCCTGCCTCCGTCAAGGAGCAATTAGGTTCATGGCTCAATGACCGCCTCAAGGACTACCTCTCCGAGGAAGCCGCAGCTCTGAAGGGTTGACACCGCCGCTGCCATGGGGCGGCAGCATTGGTCATTCGCTGGAACCTAATCACCGTGGCCTCGGCAGCGCCCGACAACCTTCTAAATTTTTTGCAGTCTCTGCACTTCGTGCACGCCGGGAATCTTCCGCAAGCCAGCAATGATCTGCTCCAGGTGTTTCAGATCGGCAATGTCCAGCACCACTTCCACGCTGGCCTGGCTGTTGGAAGTTTGCGCCGTGATGTTGCGGATGTTGCTCTGGGCATCGCCGATCACTCCTGTAATGCTTTTCAACATGCCAAAACGGTCGTCGCAGAACACCGTCAGTTTCACGGGATAAGCTGTCGGAGTGGTCTCGTCCCGGGCCCACTCCACATCGATGCGGCGCTCGGGTTCGTACAGAAGATTCGTAACGTTGGGGCAACTGACCGAGTGGACGGCCACGCCTTTACCGCGCGTAATGTAGCCGACAATGCCCTCGCCGCGGATGGGATTGCAGCATCGCGCGCGGTAGACCAGCATATCGCCCTGTCCGCGAACGGTGATGGCATTGTGATCGCCGAAGACGCGACGAACCACGCTGGCGATCGCTCCGGGTTGGGAGGTCAAACCCTCGGACTCAATCTCACCCGTAATAGAGTGCGTCGCCCCCGCAGGCAACAAGCGAGCCAAAACCTGCCGCGCGGAATATTTTCCGTAGCCAATGCCTGACATCAAATCATCTGCTTTGCCCAGTCCGTAACCGGAAGCCACGCGCTGCAGTTCGTCGTCTTTGATTTCCTTCAGGGCGATGCGGTACTTGCGCGCTTCTTTTTCGATGAGCTTGCGGCCAATTTCAATGGCGCGCTCGCGCTGATGAACATTGAGCCAGTGCTTGATTTTGTTGCGCGAGCGCGACGACTTGACCAGCCCCAGCCAGTCGCGGCTGGGTTTATGACCAGGCTGCGTAAGAATCTCGACGATGTCGCCCGAATGGAGTTTGTAGCGTAACGGCACCATCCGTCCGTTTACTTTGGCGCCGATGCAAGTATGGCCAACTTCGGTGTGAACGCTATACGCAAAGTCAACCGGCGTGGCATCGCGCGGCAGCACCACAACTTTCCCTTTGGGCGTGAAGGTATAAACCTCTTCGGGATAGAGATCGACCTTCAGAGTGGAAAGGAATTCGTTGGGATCGCTAACATCGCGCTGCCACTCCACCACCTGGCGTAACCACGCCAGCCGCTGCTCGTCCTGCGCTGAGACGGGCCCGTCTTTATATTTCCAGTGGGCGGCAATGCCTTCTTCCGCCATTTTGTGCATCTCTTCGGTGCGAATCTGGATTTCAAACGGTGTACCGTCTTCTGTGATCACCGAAGTGTGCAGCGACTGGTAAAAATTAGGCCGCGGCATGGCGATGAAATCCTTGATGCGACCGGGCACGGGCCGCCAGAGATTGTGAATAATCCCCAGAACGGCGTAACAATCCTGCAGCGAACGCGTGACCACCCGCATGGCACACAAATCGTAGACCTGGTCCACGGAAATACGCTGGCGCTGCAATTTCTTGTGGATGCTGTAAAGACGCTTGATACGGCTTTCCACGCGCGCCTGAATTCCCGCCTCTTTCAGCTTGTCGCTGATGGTCTGCTGCATCTTCGCGAGGAAAGCCTCGCCTTCCTCGCGGCGTGCGTTGACCGACTTTTCTACCTGCTCGTAACCGCCGGGATCGAGGAAGCGGAAGCCCAGATCTTCGAGTTCTCCGCGAATTTTGCCCATACCGAGGCGGTGGGCGATGGGCGCATAAATCTCCAGCGTCTCTTCGGCAATCTTGTGCTGGCGATCGGCCGGCAGATGTTCCAGCGTGCGCATATTATGCAGCCGGTCCGCTAGTTTGATGAGCACCACGCGGATGTCATCCACCATGGCCAGCATCATCTTGCGCAGATTCTCGGCTTGCTGCTCCTCGCGCGTTGCGAAATCTATTTTGCTGATCTTGGTTACGCCCTCGACGATGTGAGCAACCTGCTCGCCGAATTCCTTGCGGATGTCGACGATGGTCACCGATGTGTCCTCCACCGAGTCATGCAGCAGGCCCGCGGCAATCGCAACCGGGTCCATCTTCATTTCGGCAAGCACGAGCGCGACTTCCAGCGGATGGACGAGATAAGGCTCGCCGGAGGCGCGGCTCTGACCTTCATGATGTTTCAGGGAATAGTCGTAGGCCTTCTTGACGATGGTGAGATCGTCCTGCGGACGGTTCTCCTGCATCCGCTTCATCAGATCGCGGAACTTGGTCAGGGTGAGGGCAGTGGTCGCGATCTGTTGGCGCAAGCTCGCCATGTACGATTATAGCCCGCGATGCCCGTGTGGAGCGGGCACTCCCTTCGACAGGCTCAGGGCAGGCTCTGGCCGCTGCCTTTCGCTGACGCCAGCAAACTCTAGGTGGCCCATCTTTCGCGTTCTTTGCGAAAGGTGGGAACTCCGGCCCTCGATCTTCAAGTTTCGTACGTTTCAACGGTTCCAAATCCATCCAAAGTTTGGTTGGACGCTCTGCCAACTGATACAGTGACCTGCGCGCCATGATCTCTCGAATCCTTGTCAGCGGAGTCTCCGGGCCAATCGGGACAGCACTTCTTCCTTCCCTCAAGACTCGCGGATATGAAGTCACGCGCCTGGTGCGGGGCGCGGCTAGCGGCGAAGGGCAGATTGCCTGGAATCCCTCGAGACCGATCGCACCGGGAATGGTTTCCGGCTTCGACGCTGTCATTCATCTCGCAGGCGAAAGCATTGTCGGACGCTGGACCAAAACCAAGAAATTAAAGATTCGCGGCAGCCGGGTCGCGGGCACCACAACGTTGGCCGAGGCCCTGGCTGGAGCGCAATACAAGCCACAGGTCTTCGTCGGCAGTTCGGCGGTTGGCTACTACGGCGACCGCGGCAACGAAGTGCTGAACGAGGGGAGTAAGCCGGGAATTGGATTCCTTGCCGACGTTTGCCGTGAGTGGGAGGCGGCAACGCAAGCGGCAGCCAATGCGGGCATCCGTACCGTACAGATGCGCACCGGCGTCGTGCTCAGTCCCAAAGGTGGCGCGCTCGGAGCGATGCTGACTCCCTTCAAAATGGGCGTCGGCGGCAGAATTGGTGACGGGCAGCAATGGATGAGTTGGATCGACGTAGAGGATATGGTCGGCGCGATCCATCACATTCTTAACAGCGATTTGCTGCAAGGCCCGGTGAACATGGTCGCACCCAAACCGGTGAAGAATGTGGAATTCGTCAAGACTCTGGGCAGTGCGCTGTCCCGGCCCGCGATCCTTCCCATGCCCGCCTTCGCGGTGAAGCTAGCTTTCGGCGAAATGGGAGAGACTGTCCTGTTAGCCAGCCAGCGCGTAGAACCGTCGCAGCTGGTGACGAGTGGATATCCGTTCCGCTTCACTGACTTGAGAGCATCGCTGGAAAATAATCTCAGACGGTAGGCTACTTCACACGCGCAACAGCCAGCGTTACGTTCAGCTCACTCAGATCAACTTAGACTCAGATTCAGGTCCGCTCAGCTGGTTTGGAACGATTGATCTCGTCCTGCAGTTTTTGCAAAAGCTGGGCACGCTGCTCGGTGTTCAACTCGCGTTGCAACTCCTCCAGAGCCAGGGCCATAACGTGATAATGGTGCGCGCCAGCGAACTTGGGATCCGCGGTGATGTTAAGCCACAGTCTATGCATGAGTTCTACGTCCTGAGGACGCATCCGGGGCGTATGCGGCCCCAGCGCGTATTCGCGGATGGTTCCATCCGGAGCGCACACTTCCAGGATCAGTCGCGGGCGCGGCTCCGGCAGGCGTTCCCAGGCATCGCCGGTGAGCTTGGCTTGCTCGTCGGCCGTGAGCTTGTTGGAAAGCCCGCAGACCACCCGGCTGGAGTCGAGACGCTGGGCTGTCACCATGATGGCCTCGAACACATCCGTTGCGGGAACGACCAGCAGGTGGATCGGCTTTCCTTCCTTCTCCGCAACCGCGACTGCGGCGGTGAACAGTTCCTGCTCGTAATGGTCAAACACCTGGCTGGCTTCAAGAACCGTGTTACCGCCGAACGTGTGCTCGCGATGATACAAGCGTGCGCTCATAACTACGACATCCTGTTTGGCTGTATTCGTATGGCTGAGCACGTGGCGCAAATAGTAGAGATTGCGAGGATCGCGCACCGCAACCAGCACGTTGCCGGGACGCACTCCCATGGCCCCGCTGCCGAGTTCCTGATTGCCATACACGCGGAATTGGTCGAGCTGTTCGGGCTTGCCGTGTCGCTCTTTGGCGACATGGCGTTCAGAGATCGTAAAGATGGTAAAGAAGGCCGCGCTGAAGATGATTCCCGCGATGGTCGCCTGATACTTGGTAAACAGATTAACGATCGCCGTGATGAACAGCACGGCGGAGATAAGAAACAATCCCACAGGAATTTCGGTTTTTCCGATGTGCAGATTCCCCGGCACTTTCCATTCCCGGTTCTCCGGCTCGGTGAAGCGCAGCACTAGTACAGCCAGCGACTTCGTAGCGAAGCTCCAGATCACGCCGAAGGCATAGAGGGCAGCCAGCACATACACGTTGCCCAGGCTGAGCACGATAGTTAGCAACTGCATGCCCACGATCAAATTGATAATCCGGTAGCTCGTGCCATAGCGGTTATGCGGCCGCTGAAACCAACTGGTGAGCACTCCGTCTTCAGCCACGCGATTTAACACGCCATTCGCGCCTACGATGGAAGTGTTCTGCGCGCCCGCCAGAATCAGCACGCCTACCAGTACGACGAAGCCGTGAAAGAGAAGTTTCAAGCTGGTCGGCCCCACCAGATACATGGCGATGCCGCCGATGAGGTTGGCAAAGTAGTCTGGGCGGACCTTGTCCGGAATGATCATTACCGCGAAGAAAGAGACCAGCGAGGTGAAGAGCAGGCTGTAAACAAAAATCACCAGGCCCGTCTTCTCCAGGTTCTTCAGCTTGGGATGTTCGATCTCCCGATTGACCTGGGCCAGCGTCTCCTCGCCGCTCATGGCCAGCACGGAATGGCCGAAACCGACGAACAGGATAATCCACGTAATGTGGCTGAACCAGGTTCCATTCAGCCACCCCAGTGATTCTTTGTTGAGCGGAATTACGCCCGCGTGCAGTGGGTTCGGAGGCAACTGAATCGGCGCCCGCAAAACCGTGAGCGTGCACCAGATGATCAGGATCACGACCATCACGGTGGTGATGATCATAATCTGCAATGCCTTCTGGCTGGATTCATGGATGCCCTGTGTATTCTTCCACCAGAAGTAGAAGACGATAATCACGGCCAACCCTGCGGCAAAATGATCGTCGGAGAAATTCAACGGACGATGCAGGTATACCCCGATGTCCTTGATGAACCCCGCCAGGTATTGCCCCGCCGAAACCGCGCTGATCGGACCGGTCAATACATAGTCGAACAGCAGGGCTGAGACGGAGAACTTGGCCAGCGTTCCGCCCATCGCTTCTTTCACGACGCGGTATACGCCGCCGCGGACGAACATGCTGCTGGATTCGATATACAGGGCCCGCACCGCGTAACTGAACAGCATGACCGCGAGGATGAACCAAGGCGCGCTTTTGCCAATAACCTTCTCGGCATCGCCGCCCGCGTAATAAGCGGAAGAGGCCAAATCGGACAAAACAATCGCGGAGGCGCGCCAGAAGGAAATGAAGGTCAACATCACCGTAGTGGCGACGAAGACCTTTACGGCCGGTTTTGTACTGTCAGGGACTGTAGCCATGCTTCTTATGAATGGCAGAAACCGCAATCAAGGCTGAACCCAATGAAGATAGCACAGGAGACAGCTAAAGCGTTTGAGCAGGGTCTCCGGCCTTCTTTTGGTTGCGTCCGCTACGGGGTGCTGTGTTTTTTCGGCGCAAAGTAGGTGTGCGTAATCCGGTCGTGCCAGCAGAGGGCGTCTTCATCGAGAAAAACCCAGAGGTATCCCATCCCCAGGGAAACGGCGGAGAGCCAGGAAGCCAGCACGCGCCAGCGTCGCAAGGATCGATTGGTCGAGGTCCCGTCGAAGCGGGCGAGTTCCAGGCCTGTGAGGCGCAACCCCGGAGTGCTGGCGGCGTAGACGATCAGCAAATACTGGTACGCAGCCCACAAGACGCAAGGAACTCCCACGGCGAGGCAGGCCATCTGAATCAGCGGCGGACGCACTGCCGCCACCTTCCAGAATATGTAGCGAAACAAGGCCGAAGCCGCGGCAATGATCATCCCATCGACTATTGCCGCCATCACGCGCGAGCCAAACCGCGCGCTCTCCAGAGGAATGTCGATGCCCGGCCGCTTCTCGATCTCCTTGCGCTCGACCCCGTCAATAGTGATTCCACCGAGCGCCGGCGGAGGAGGCTCAACTTCGGGCACATCCAGAATTCGCGGCCGCCCGCTAACCGGTTCCGCCAGTTGATCCGGGGGAGGCACAGGCGGTCCCCAGGCAAATCCCGGAAACTCGATAATCTTTGCACTGACTTGCCCCCCGCTGGACTGTGCAGGATGACGAATTGCCGGTGCGGGTTCCGCGGCGAGCGCCTGCGCCGATTGCGCTTCAGCCTCTGCGACCCCCGACGGCTGCTCCCTCATCCCATCCAGCGCGAGGGCATGGTTCGAAACAGACTCAAATGTAGAAAGCCGGACTGCTGCGCCGACCATGTTCGCGCTCGGAGCCGATTCAAAAGCATCAAACCTCAGGCTCAGCGAGGGATAGCGCGGCGGACGCACTTTGCGGCGAGCGCGATAACGATCCACCCGGGCAGAAAGTTCGTCGCGCCAAGCCCCAACTTCTGCGGTCTCATCGCCGGTCGGCTTCGAATCGGCAATGCGGAGGGGTTCCGATTGGCAACGGCAAACTTCTCCACACAGCGGACAGTTCATGAAGTCCAGTCTTTTAAAAATCACATCGGCTAAAAATCACATCGGCAAAGTCACGCCAGTAAAATCGCACCGGTTCGCGTGCAACGTACAACCGGGAGTGAAACGACGGGAATCCTAGCCTTTTTCGCCACTTTGCCTCGCGGCCAGCGTCGTGCTAAGTTCACGATGCCGCGACCAGAAAGTCGAAAGGCTGGTACGCCTTCGATGGACGATCGTCTTCCGTCGATTTTCTTCCGATGACTCTTCGCTCTACATTCCTTATCACGGCGCTGTTTCTTTGTCATCAGCTTCTCGCCTCGGCGCTAGTAACCAGCCAGTTGCCGTCAGAAAATCCCCATCAATCGGTTAACTCCACATCTCAGGCCGCGCAGAAAATAGAAACCCAGGAATCGCTATCAAGCTCACCCTGCGCGAAGCAGGCCGCAACCCAGGACTCCGACTCGGTGACTATCTGCGCCGATCAGCAGGAAAAAGTCGGCGATATCTACAAATTGCAGGGCAACGCGGAAATCCACTACCGCACCTACATCCTGCGCGCCGACGAACTAACCTACGACTCCGATAGCGGCGAGGCCACGGCCTCGGGGCACTTCGCGCTCGACGGCGGCCCCAACGATGATCACCTCCGGGCCAGCCACGGCAACTTACAATCTGACGGCCGAGACCGGACGGTTCTACGACGTCACCGCCACCACCGGCCTCCGCTTTCACGGCAGCCGCGCCATCTTGACCTCAACCGCCCCCTTCGCCTTCTCCGGCAAGATTGTTGAGAAGACCAGCCCCGATCACTACCTGGTCTACGACGGCACTATCACCACCTGCGAACTTCCGCATCCCAAGTGGCAGTTTGACGCGCACAGAGTAGTCGTGGACGTGGGCGGCAATGCCAGCATCTACCACAGCACATTTGTTCTGCACGGATTCCCGATTTTCTACTTTCCCTACGCCACTCATCCCGTAGCCCGGGAAGTAAGAAATACTGGCTTCCTGATACCGACCGTGGGCAGATCCTCTACCAAAGGAAATATCGTCGGCGACTCTGTCTACTGGGCCATCAATCCCAGCATGGATGCCACGCTGGGCGCGGAATATTTCTCCCTGCGCGGCTGGTCGCAACGCGGAGAATTCCGCGCCCGCCCCAGCGACACTTCCTATGTTGACTTGGATTTTTTTGGCGTGATTGACCGTGGCATCGGCACGCCACCCTTGCGCGAAGGCGGACAGGAAGCACGCCTCACCGCGGAAGGCAACTTCTATGGCTTCCGCGCCGTTTCCAATATCGATTATCTCAGTTCGTTTCTGTTCCGGCTGGCCTTCAATGACATCTTCACCCAGGCTGTGAACTCAGAAGTAAAGTCGCAGGTGTTTCTCTCGAAGACTTTCCAGGGCTTTTCTTTCGGCGGCATGGTAGAGCGCTATCAGAACTTCTTTCAGACCGTCAATGCCAACGGCACGCTCTCGTATCCTTCGATCCGTATCCTGCACACTCCCAGCGCGGACGCATCCAGCGTAGACCGCCCCTTATGGCATTCGCCCTTCGTCTGGTCGTTCGACGCTTCACTAGCCGGGCTTTCGCGCGGCGAACCCGGCTTTCATACCGGAGAAATTCTGGCCCGCTTCGATTTCAGCCCCGAGATTTCCCTGCCATTCCAATTCTATGGCTGGTCGCTTCGCCCCGCACTCTCTCTGCATGAAACCTATTACACCGAGCGCTTCGTGAATGGCCTTGCCCTCCCTAATCCCACCAACCGCCAGGCTGTCGAAACCTCGGTGGAAATACGACCGCCGGTCCTGGAAAAAATATTCGACCAGGAATTTCTGGGCCGGAAGTGGAAGCACACCATTGAACCAAAGGTCGCCTATCGTGCGGTGACCGGCGTGCACAACTTCGCCAATATCCTTCACTTCGACGAACGCGACATCCTCAGCAACACCCACGAGGTGGAGTACGGATTCGTGACCCGCCTCTACGCCAAACGTCTATCCTCCTCGCAAATTCAGGAGTGCGATACGCCCATGACCGGCCTTGCAGTAGGAGCCGCCGCGCCGGAACAACTCGTCCCCTGGCAGCGCGTCAGCAGCCTCGACAATCAGCCGTGCACTCCGGGGCCGCAAGCCAGGGAAGTGGCCACATGGGAAGTGGAGCAAAAATATTTCCTCGATCCCACCTTCGGCGGAGCCGTTGTAACTGGGCAGCGCAACGTCTTTACCACCACTGAAGATCTGACGGGCATTGCCTTCGTCACTCAGCCGCGTCATCTTTCTCCCTTGGTGTCGCGCTTGCGGGCTGCGACCAGCAGCCGAACTGATACCGAGTGGGACCTCGATTACGACTTTCAATTGGGCCGCGTGAACGAGAGCACGCTGCTGGTCAACTACAATCTGGGATCCTTCACCGTAGGCGGCGGAGATGCGTTTCTACAAATTCCCCAGCCCAATAAAATTCCCCTCAAGTATCAGCAGTTCCGAGTTGCCCTGGGCTATGGCGGACTGGCCCGCCGCGGATTCAGCGCAGCCAGTAGTTTTGGCTTCGATGACGAAACCAAGAAACTACAGTTCGCCACCGCGCAAACCACCTACAACTGGGACTGCTGCGGCGTGACCCTGGAATATCGCCGATATGCCATCGCCAATGTCCGGAACGAGAATCTATTCCGCTTCACCTTCAGCCTGGCAAACATCGGCTCCTTCGGAAACCTGAGACGCCAGGAGCGCCTGTATTGATTGAGTCAGCCCAGACGGCAAGGTTTGCTCAGCGTCGTCCGCGCCTCCTTCGCGCTCTCCGCGGTTAAAAGCTTTTTCTCTCCCTTTCCCGGCTGTTACGATGGAAATATGCAAGCCTCTGAAACCAACGTGAGTGCAAAGAGTTCTGAGCTCAAGGCGGAGTTGCGATCGCTCGGCCGACTCCTGGTCGCCTATTCCGGTGGCGTGGATTCCGCCTATCTCGCCTGGGCTGCCCACCGCGCACTGGGCGCAGGCATGCTGGCGATAATCGCCGACTCCCCCAGCCTCGCTCGCACTCAGCTGAACGACGCGATCGCCTTCGCCAATGAGCACGGCATTCCGCTCGAAGTCATCTCCACCTCCGAACTCGACCGCCCCGAATATACGCGCAACGACGGCCAGCGCTGCTTTCAGTGCAAAGACGAACTTTTTGCGGTGATGGAAAACGTCCGCGCCGCACGCGGCTTCGACGCGATCGCTTACGGCGTGAACCTCGACGATCAAGGCGACTTCCGCCCCGGGCAGCAAGCCGCTAAGCAGCACCATGTTGCCGCCCCACTGCTTAAGGCCAGGCTCACCAAAGAGGAAATCCGTGAACTCGCCCGCCAGGCTGGCCTGCGCATCTGGGACAAGCCGGCGTCCGCCTGCCTCTCCTCCCGCATTGAGTACGGCCGTCCGGTCACGCGCGAAGCCCTCGACGTGGTCGAACGCGGAGAAGACGCAATTCGCGCCCTCGGATTCCGCCAGTTCCGCGTGCGCCATCATGGCGACATCGTCCGCATTGAAATCGCTGGCGACGAACTGGACCGCGCTTTGAACCCCGCCATGGCAACTCAGTTTGCAGTGATTTTCAAAGCCCTGGGATTCAAGTTCGTGACTCTCGACCTCGAAGGATTCCGCTCCGGCTCGATGAACGCCCTACTCTCCGCCGAGCAACTCCGCCGCACTGGATAGAAGTGGATGAGTTCGCGGAAATAATCCTTATGGGAACATCATGGGAACATCCGCCCTCGGCTAGCTTGCCCTGAGCGAAGCCGAAGGTTCGAGCGAAGCTCGACCGCCTTCTCGCTATGAGATAATCAGAAGATAACTAGCGATGCTGAGGCGGCTCCTGTTGATCCCATTTCGACGTCCATTGCTCATCCTGCTTCTGGTTTGCCTGGGTTGTGTTGCCCAATCGGCGTCTCCTGACGTAGCTCGCAAGATCGAACACCAGGTGCGCTCTTTCTACACCATCCCCGCTGAAGTAAAGGTAACCGTCGGCGCCATCACTCCCAGCAGCGACATGCCGGGATATGACGCGGTCTCCGTAAACATCGACGGCGGTGAAGGCAAGTCAAAAGATTACAAGTTCCTGCTTTCCAAGGACCGCGCCACCATGCTGCGCGTGACTAAGTTCGACCTGAACAAAGATCCGTTCGCCGACGTCATGAGCAAAATCGACGTCACGGGCCGTCCTTCGCGCGGCGCCAAGTCTGCCAAGGTCGTGGTCGTCGATTTCGACGATTTCGAATGCCCCTTCTGCTCGCGGATGCATGCCACCCTGTTTCCCGAAATTATGAAGGAGTATGGCGACAGGGTTACGATCATCTACAAAGACGACCCATTGTCCGAGATTCATCCCTGGGCGATCCACGCGGCCGTCGATGCCAACTGCCTGGCGGCCCAAAGCACAGATGCCTATTGGGACTTCGCTGACTACGTTCACGCTAATAAGCGCGAGGTGGACGCGGAAAAGACTCCCGCGGCGCGCTTTGACGCCATCGACAAGATTACGGTGCTGCAAGGGCAAAAGCACAACCTCGACGCGGCGAAGCTGCAATCCTGCGTCAAAGCGCAGAAGGAAGACGCCGTGAGGGCGTCCATGAAAGAAGCCGACGATCTGGGCGTGAACGGAACCCCAGCTCTCTTCATCAATGGCCAGAAAATTGACGGCGCCGTTCCCATCGGTGAGGTGCGCGCCGCGCTGGACGCCGCTTTGCGAGACGCAGGACAACCCGTGCCCCAGCACGTACAATCGTCGTCGGCGCCGGCATCGCGATAATCCGCGGGTTGGACTTGCCAGCGCTCTCTGAATTTTCCTTTTTGTTGGCAGTCAGGAACGGAGAAACATTCTTGAAAAAGACCTCATTGTTTGCACAGGCTGCCACAGCGCTTTCGGTCGCGGTCCTGCTTGCGACCCTGACCGCCTGCAACCGGCAAACCAGTGGCGATGTGATGGCGACGGTGGACGGCCGGAAGATCCTGAAATCGGACGTCGACAGCTACTACGAGAACTCGGTCGCATCGGCGCAGCAAGCAGCCCACGGGCGAGCAGGCTACGGCGTTGCGGCTGAATATTTTGCACCAACTCATCGAAGACGAGATCGTCATGCGTCGCGCCGAAAAACTCGGCCTGTTGGCGACCGACGAAGAGGTCGACCGCAAATATAACGAAATCAAGTCTCCCGCTTCCCAAGATGAGTTCGAGAAGCGGCTCCAGGAGAAGAAGATTTCTCTGGCCGATTTCAAGCGCGATATTCGACGCTCCATTACCCTCGAAAAGGTAATGAACAAAGAGGTATCTTCAAAAATCAACGTCACCGATCAGGACATTGCAAACTACTATAACGCGCACAAAGGCGAATTCAATCTGATCGAACCGCGATACCACCTGGCCCAGATCATGGTGACTCCGGCTCCCAACCCGCAGGCACAAAACCAGAACGACAAGGCACAAAACGAAGCCGATGCGCGCAAGAAAATCCAGATGATCGGAAACCGCCTCGACAGTGGCGACGATTTCGCCACGTCTGGCGATGAAGTATTCCGAAGATCCCGAGACGTCGGGAAATGGAGGCGATCTCGGAACCGTGCCCGAATCTGGCCTGAAAGGAACCGATCCCGCCACGCGCGACGCCGTCATGAAACTCAAACCGGGCCAGTACAGCAATATCATCAGCGTGACGAATCCCGCGACCAGGCAGCCGCTGGGATTCCGCATCGTGAAACTGGTTTCCAAAGAGCCCGCGGGACAGCGGGAACTTTCCGATCCGCGAGTGCAGCAAGCCATTCGTTCGCAGCTGCACGACCGCCGTGAACAACTGCTGAAAGCCGCCTATTACGAAGTTTTACGGGATTCCGCCAAGGTCGAGAATTATTATGCGAAAAAGATTCTCGACAGCAACGGCATGGAAAAGTAGGAATCTTTGCGATCTTCCAAGGTTTTCTTTGCGACCTTCGCGGATTTTCTCTGCGTTTTCTGCGGTTAAAAGATCTTAAATCGCAGAGTACGCCAAGGATTCGCAGAGAGCCCAAAGATGTCGATGAACGAAAATTTGTGGAGGGGTAACTACTCGACGATCGCCAGCACGTCTCCCGCGTTGACCGCAGCGCCTTCGCTGACCAGAATCTTCTGAACCGTTCCCTTCTTCGGCGATTTGATTTCGTTTTGCATCTTCATCGCCTCCATCACCAGCACGCCGCTGCCTGCTTCTACTTCGTCACCCTGTCTCACCAGCACGCGAACAATTTTGCCCGGCATGGGAGCTGTAAGTTTCTTGGGGCCATGATCGTCGACCGCACGCACGCGTCCGCGCAACGAGCGCGGATCGCGGACTTCCGCCGCAAAGCATGCGCTGCCCACCCAAAGACGCATCTCGCCCGCGACGCGTTCGCACTTTACTTCGTAAGCCTGATTGCCGATGCGGAGAGAAAGCACATCGGGCCTCACCAGCACAGCGTCGACTTCGACTTCGCGTCCATCGAGGCGGCACGACCAGCGACCGTCCGCTCGATTAAGATCGAGCCGGTAGTTCTTGCCGTCGATGGTGATGTTGTAAATCACAAGCAGTTGCCAGTCGCCGGTTGCCAGTTACCAGTAACCCACTTGAGTCTCATCGCATCGCCTCTTTCTTGGCCGCAATCTTCCAGTTCGAGGCAGCACTCGGCTTGTTATTCACCGCATCGTTCGCGCTGGAGAGTTCACCTGATCCAGCGGCGGCAGAACCCAAGACCGCAAATACTCCGGCAGCAATTACCGCGACTTCGATTGCCCTTGGATCCGTCGCCATCTGAGCACGGTTCTCTTTCAAGAGGCGCTCGAGAAAACCGATGTCGATCTTCGCGGCGCGAAAATCCGGATCACTCAGAATGCGGCGGAACAACGAAATATTTGTCTTGATCCCGCCCACAAAATATTCGTTGAGCGCGCGAGCCAGCCGGCTGATGGCCTGGTCGCGGTCGGTCCCGTAGCCGATCAGCTTGGCCAGCAGCGGATCGTAATCCATGGGCACAGACCAGCCTTCGTACATACCGCTGTCGTGGCGGATTCCGGGGCCGGAAGGCGTCAGCAGCAACGTAATCTTGCCGGGGCTGGGGAAATAATTATTGTCGGGGTCTTCGGCGTAGATGCGGCACTCGATGGCATGTCCGCGAATCGCAACTTCGTCTTGCGTGAAAGGCAAGCGCTCACCCGCCGCGATGCGAATCTGCAGGTGAACCAGGTCGAGTCCCGTTATCAACTCGGTCACCGGATGTTCCACTTGCAACCGCGTGTTCATCTCGAGGAAATAGAAATTATTTTGCTGGTCAACCAGAAACTCAACCGTGCCTGCGTTCGTGTATGCAGCGGCCTGGGCCACGCGAACCGCGACCTCGCCCATTCTCTTCCGCATGTCAGCGTCGACAATCGGCGACGGCGCTTCCTCGACCACCTTCTGATGGCGGCGCTGCAGCGAACATTCGCGCTCGCCGAGATAGACCGCGTTCCCATGCTCGTCGGCCAGAACCTGCATTTCAATGTGGCGCGGGTTGATGATCGCTTTCTCGATATAGACTTCACTATCGCCGAACGCCCGCTCTGCCTCGCTGCGCGCGCCCTCGATCGCCGACTTCAATTCCTGCGGCGCGTGTACCAGACGCATGCCTTTTCCGCCGCCGCCTGCGGCTGCCTTCAGCATTACGGGATAGCCGATTCGAGCGGCAACCTGCTCGGCTTGCTCGAACGATTCGAGGCCGCGTGAAGTGCCGGGCACAAACGGAACGCCTGCACGCTCCATCGCTTGGCGCGCGCGGGTTTTCGATCCCATGGCTTCCATCGCCGCTGCGGTGGGGCCGATGAACTTTACGCCCGCGTCGGCGCAGGCTCGGGCGAACTTTGCGTTCTCGGAGAGAAATCCGTAACCGGGATGGATGGCGTCGGCGCCGGAGCGCGCGGCGACGTCGAGAATCTTCTGAATGTTGAGGTACGACTCGGACGCTACGGCTGGGCCAATGGGATAAGCCTCATCGGCTTTGCGGACGTGCAGCGAGGCGCGATCGACGTCAGAGTAGACGGCAATGGCGGCGATTCCCATCTCGTGACAGGCGCGGATGACGCGCACGGCAATTTCGCCGCGGTTGGCGATGAGAATTTTCTTGAACATTTTTCTAGAACGCCGATACACGGTGCCCTGGAACCCAAGATTTTACAGGAGATTGCCCAGCCATGAAGGCTCGCAGCCCCCGGATTTTGCCTGATTTTATTTCGACGGAATGCGGGAAAAGCTGACGGCAAAGGGAGCTTGGGGTTTGTTCTGATCCGAGCGCAGCCAGCGCCGGCGGGGAAGGACGCGGTAGCGGATCAGGGTCCAGATCGCCAGCCATCCGTCGGAGTGACGGATTTTTTTGCCCTCGACTGCTGAGCGCGGATGGTAGGAGATGGGAACCTCCTCGATTTTCTCCCCCATGCGGCACAGCTTTGCTGTGACTTCGGGACAAAACTCGAAGCGGCGGCATTGTAGATGGAGTTGTGCCAGCAGCGAGCGGCGAACGACCTTATAGCAAGTCGCTTCGTCATGAATGCCCGCGCCGTAAAGAAGGTTGGTGAGATGCGTCAGGAGTTTGGCTCCGAGAAAGAAGCGCAGGCCGCGTTCGGGACGGTCGGGGCGCACCCCGTAAACCGCATTGGCTGTGCCCTCTTCGAGCGGGCGCAGCAAACGGGGATAATCCTGCGGGTCGTATTCCAGATCGGAGTCCTGGATGAGGACGTACTCGCCGCGGGCATAGGCAAGGGCGGTGCGGATGGCCGCTCCTTTTCCGTAATTTCTTTCGTGGAACACGACGGTGACGTTGTCGATGGGCGGAAGCGATTGCAGCTTTTCGCGGGTACCGTCGGTCGAGCCGTCGTCGACGATGATGATTTCTTTTCTCACGGGAGAGGCGTGGATCGCTTGCAACAGTTCGTCCAGGTGGGCGGCTTCGTTGAAGACCGGCACGATTACCGACACCGCTTCCTTCCAGCGATCGGGTACCGCTGGCTTCTCCTGGCCTAATGTGGCTTCCACGGTTGTCATGCGCATGCTCGATGCCGATCTGCGCGCGAGATCCTTTCCTTCGCCTGAACAACGGCTCTGGTCAGGATGACGCCATTTACGAATAGGACTGTTCCAGCCACACTGCTAACCTTTCAGTTCTAAAATAGGCACTGATTGGACTATTTTCTAGCATAGTATCATTTGGAACTGGACGGCCTTCCAATTCCCAGCATGCTGCCACCCGACGGCGCGGCGAAACCGAGCGCAGGCACCGTACCATCTCGACAAGCCCACGGGCTAATGATTCTTCTGCTAGTCGTGGCGGCGGCCGCCATTCGGTTTCTTCATCTTGCCAGCAAGCCCTTTTGGTTTGATGAGTGCTTCAGCGTGGAAGTCGCGCGAATTCGCTGGAGCGACTTTCTGCACCTGCTGTGGTGGCGCGAAGCCAATATGGCCTTGTACTACGTTCTGCTGCGGAGTCTGGCTGAGCGTTAATCACCACTACGGGCAGAGCCCCTTTTTCATTCGCAGCCTCTCGGTGGTCATTGCCGCGGCCACATTGCCGGCAATTTACTGGTTGGCCCGGCTGCTATACGACCGGCGGGTGGCTCTGATTGCGGCGGCGCTGTTTTCATTCAACGCCTACAGCGTTCGGTACGCTCAGGAGGCACGAAGCTACGCACTGTTTCTGTTGCTGGCAACGCTTTCTTCGGGCTTTCTGATTTCGTTGCTGCGGGAGCCGGCGCGGCGCAAGTGGCTCGGGTACGTCATCGTCAGCGTTTTGGCGGTCTACGCGCATTTATATGCACTGCTGCTGGTGGCGGCGCAGTGGCTGGCTGTTCGCTGGCCGGGCAGCTTTAGCGAGTCTGAGGATGGAACCGTTGCACGGTCGGCGCAATTGCGGCGGGTGTGGATCGTGATCGGGCTGGCGGTGCTGCCATTGCTGGTTTTTGTGGCGAAGACGGGGGCCGGACCGATCCGCTGGATACCACGGCCAGGGGTTCGCGATGTGCTGGAGTTTTACGAACATGCGGCAGGCGGGAACAACTGGGGCCTTCTGCTGATCTACTCCGTCGCTTGCGTTGCTGCGGTGATGTCGCTCGGGAAAAAGCTGTTCGTACGCGGTCAGAGTTGGGAGACTAATTGGGAGACCTGGCGGGCGCAGTTCCTTCTGATCTGGCTGATTTTTCCCGTCGTGCTGACGGTTTTGTTGTCGTTTGCGCGTCCGGTATTTCTGGGTCGCTATATGATCTTCTGCCTGCCAGCGCTGCTAATTCTGGTGGCGGTGGGGTTGGCGCGGTTGCGGACGGCGTGGCTTCTGGCGGCGGTGCTCAGCGGGTTCCTGCTGCTGGGCTTGCAGGGAATTCTTTTCGTTTACGGTAACGACTTCGATGGCGAGCGGGATGCTTCGGGCGCAGCGAGCAACTTCATTCTCGACCATTCAGAGCCGGGAGATGCGGTTATTTTTCATATTGCGGCGACTCGCGTTCCCTATGAATTCTTTCGGTCTGTAAGAGCTGGGGAAAACACGGCGAGCCCTGATTTCACGCGCCCGCTGGGACCGGAGATTTTATTTCCTCACCACGGAGCAGGGCTCGATTACCGCGATTTTACCGGCAAGCCTACGGAGGATTTGTTGCGCGTGGCGGGAGCTAGCCACGCGCGCGTGTGGGTTATGTTGATGAATAACGGCTCCGAGGAGAACCCTGATGCTACGACGATGATGCTGACGAGAGTTCTTTCGGAATCGTTCCCCAGCGTGAATCGGTGGAAGTTTACGAAGGTCGAGGTGCGGTTATATGGCAGGCCCTAGAACGCGCGGACAGGAAGAACAAGAGCTTGAACCGCAAAGGTCGCTGAGAGGGACTGCGAAAGCCTGAACCGCCGAGGTCGCTGAGGAAGGCGCAAAGGACGCAGTGAGAACCGAAGAAAAGCGAAGGACTTCCAAAAGTCGTTCTCGACAATGGTGCGCTGGTATAAGAATGGAAAAGCCTCCTTCGCGTCAGCGACAAAAGGAGGCCGAATCTCAGTAAGAAGTACCCTGATCGACTACTTGTCCACCGTGATGCCACCCTGGGAGTTTTGGGCTGCTTTTTCGGCTTTGGCTTTCTTGACTCGGAGGGTTTCGTCGACCCAGTGATCGGCGGTCTTCAGGTCTTCGGCGCGGCCGGGGAGATCGTCGCACTCAACGTCGCCCTTTTCGCGATACATCAGGTTCAGGTAGGCCATGGCATCGTCGTAATCCGGACGGAGCTGTATGGCCTTATTCAGGCTGTCGATGCCCTCCTGGATGGCGGGGGCGTTCTTTGCCTTCAATTCTTCGCAGACCTTCTTCTGGTCTTTATTCTTGGGATTTAGATTCTCTTCCGGTCGCATGCCTAGCGCGGCGCGTTTCTCCATACGCGGCTGGTAGGCGGCAGTCCAGTCGATTACGCCGATGGAATAGTAGGGTTCGGGATCGTTGGGATCGAGATCCGAGGCCATGCGGTAGTACTTCTTGGCCTCGTCCCATTTCTTTTCGTTCAGATAGAGGTAGGCGATGCCCTTCGCGGCGTTCACCTTCTGCTCGCGAGTGGGATTGGCATCGATCACGCGTTGATATTCGTCGATGGCCTGTTGGGCGGCGCGTAGATTATCGGGAGAATCCACGCCGGGAATGTATTGCGATACGAACGCGGTGGCCAGATACATGCGGGCATTGATGAGGCCGGGATCGAGGCGGACCGCCTGCTGGAAGTGGTCGATGGCCTGTTCGTAATGGTTGTTCTTATACGCTTCCACGCCCTTGTTGAGCTGGTCGCGCGCCCGCAGCTTGTCGCATCCTACAGAGGAGAAGAGCGCCAGCAGCGCCGCCGCCAGCGTAATGAGTTTTGCAGTCTTATTCATTGCGGTATAAGTCTCCCTCGACAGAGCATCCTAGGCCCAGAGACATCGGTTTGACAAGCGTGGCCTGAAGCGCGTAACGACCAGAACGGGCCGCGGCAGCACGGAAGAGTGTACGCTTCCGTGCAGTGGGCCGGGTACGAAATTCTCAACTCCGAGCTTACTGCTGCGCAGCTCAGCCGCCCGCTTCGATCTTCGCGGTAATCAGGCCCACCTTGTCCACGCCGGCGGCATGGGCAATATCAATGACGTTGGCTACGTTGGCGAAGGGGATGGCGTCATCGCCCTTGACGAACATAACCTTTTCCGCGCGCTGCTTGTAAATGTCGGTGAGACGGCCCTGGAGATTGTCCCAAGTCGCGTCCTCGTTGTTGATCTTGACACCCGGAGCCTGGCCCGCGCCCAGGTCGATCAACTGCACGACGATGGTGCGGTCGGGCGTGTTGTTCTTGGGCGCGTTGGGCGGAGGCGGCTGAGGAACCAGCGCATCCAGTCCTTTGGGCGTGACGGGCGAGATCACCATGAAGATGATGAGCAGCACCAGCAGTACGTCAATGAGCGGTGTGACGTTCATGTTTGCAGTTTGGCCTCCGCTCGGGCCAATCGCCATTCCCATCGTCGTTCTCCTCTTATTCCGTTAAACCAGGTTCCTCTGAACCCACTTTTAACTCATTGGCCTCATTGCCCCGGCGTGGCCGGAGGAGGCGGGGTAGTCGTAGTTTTCTTCTGCTCGGTAAGCAAGCCAAGATCATCGACCCCGGCGGCGCGAACGGAATCCACGACCTGCACCACGCTGCCGAAGCGGGCTCGCATGTCGGCTTTCACGTACACGCGCTTGTCCTGCTTGTTGGCCAGACGATCTTTTACCTTGGCGGTGAGGTTGTCGACTGCCATCTGCTCGCTGCCGAAATAGACTTTGCCGTCGCGAGTAATGGAGACGAGCAGTGCGTCTTCTTTGTCCGCGTCAGGCATCTGTTCCGGGTTGTTGACCGGAGCCATATCCACGCTGATGCCTTTTTGCAACATGGGCGTGACCACCATGAAGATGATCAGCAGGACCAGCATCACGTCCACCATGGGCGTGACGTTGATATCCGAACTGACCTTCGCTCCTTCGTTTCTCTTTGCTAATGCCATAGCTTGGTATCTCCCGTGCTTCCGCCGCGCTCAGCAGGCCAGGGATTCCGCTCTCAAGTTGGGAAGGCCCGGCGCCGGAGATCTTCCGGCACCGGACAAGCAACTCACTGCGAAAACCAGGCCGAGCCGCTTACCGGCGAATATCGCCACGCTTCTTCAGGAAGTAGTCGATGAGTTCGCTGGACGAGTTGTCCATTTCCACATCGAAGGCTTCCACGCGACCGGTAAGATAGTTGAACATCATGACGGCCGGGATGGCGACGAGCAGGCCGATGGCCGTCGTAACCAGCGCTTCCGCAATACCGCCGGCGACTGCTGCCAGACCGGTGGCCTTGGAATTGTTGATGCCGATGAAGGCGTTCAGAATGCCCATCACCGTGCCGAACAGCCCCACGAAGGGAGCGGTCGAGCCGATGGTGGCGAGACCCCCCAATCCGCGCTTCAGTTCAGCGTGGACGATGGCTTCGGTGCGTTCCAGAGCGCGCTTGGAGGCTTCGATGGTTTCGCCAGGGATAGCGCCGGGGCTGTCCTGGTGAGCCTTGAACTCCATGAGGCCGGCGGTGACAACCTTGGCCAGATGGCTCTTCTTGTTCCGCTCGGCAACCTTGATGGCTTCGTCGATACGGCCATCGCGCAAAGCGCCGGCTACGGCCGGGGCAAAGGCGCGCGACTGTTTGCGGGCGGCGCTATAGGCCATCCAGCGATCGATCATCACGCCGATGGACCAGCCGGACATGATAAAGAGAATGATCACCACGGTTCTGGCGACCCAGCCCATTGCCTTCCACAAGCCCAACGGGTCGGTTGCTATGGCGCCGCCGCCTTCCTGGACGATCCAGGTGGCCGCAGCGGAGATGTGAGCGAGACTACCTGCTACGTGAGTTGCGAACATGAGTTGCTTTTCCTCCTCGAACTCTCGACATTTACAGTTATCAGGACCCTTTGATGCGCTTTGCAGTGCCAACCGCTGGCTAAAGAATTTATTCCACCAGCTGGGATGCGGCTGTCGCCGCACAGGCACAAACCGGCTGGCCGTTCCTTCCATCCCAGCGGCTCCTCGGGAGGGCAGGAAAGACCATGCACACTTCACGGTCCACTTCTAAGAAAAAATCGAACCGCCGCGCTGGGGAGCTTAGCCCCCGGCAAGCGTAAAGTTCACCTGTACCTGGGTCTCGACCTCGACCGGTTCTCCGTTGAGCAGGTACGGCTTGTACTTCCACTGCTTCACGGCTTCGATCGCGGCCGGAGCCAGCATGGGGTGCCCGCTGATCAACTGCAGGTTCTGGATGCTGCCATCCTTGCTGATCTGGGCCTGCAGGACGACCGTACCCTGAATGCGCGCCTGACGGGCCAGCGGCGGATAGGTCGGGCTGACTTTGCGGATCAGAAGTCCGGAGGATACGCCGGAGGAAACGCGCACGCGCTGCGGGGTAGCGATTTTCGGCACCGCGATCGGCGTGGAGCTCAGAACGCTGCCAATCACGCCGCCCATCGATCCGCCCGGAACGCCGCCCGGAACGCCGCCTACCACGCCGGTTGAGGCCATGACCGGCGGCGGGGCCTCGTCTTCTTTAATCATTTCGAACTTTTTTGGGAATCTTGGTGGGTGTACGCAATTCGCCGTTGACGATGTCGGTCTGAACCTGCTTCACCACATGCACCGGACGCGGCTGCCGGCGGTGGAGGTGGCGGCGGCGGCGGGGGGGCCACCAGCATGAATAACGTTGTACCTTTGGGCAAGGCTTCGGTGAAAATCAGCGGGATCAGCACCATGACGCCGATGATCCCTATCTGGATGATGAATGAGACGATGGACGTCCATCCACGCTTGGTCTTCAGCTTGCCGCCGGATTCGATAAGGCTGTCTTCAAACATGTGAGTCTCCCCAGTACATCTTCGACCCCTACGGATACTTAGACACCGAACGCTTCCCCTTTGATCCCAGATTCCGCCTACGGCCTAGGACTAAAGAAGCCCGGTAGGGCGTTTTCAGCGGATACCATTAAATGCCTACATAACAAGGGCTAACGCAACCATTACCAGCGCGCCATCGGGTATCTTACCTAGGCTTATCTTACCTAGACCTGCCAGCCGGCATAGCCAACGGGCGTTTGCCCTTTTGAATCCGCCAATCCTGATAGGCCACCAGGATGGGCGCCGCAATCGCAATCGACGAATACGTGCCGATTAAGATGCCAATCACCAACGCGAGGCTGAATCCACGAAGCACCTCGCCTCCGAACAAAAAGAGTGCGAGTACGGTAAGGAAGGTTAGGCCCGCTGTCAAGATGGTTCTGCTCAGGGTTTGATTAATACTCCGATTGACGATATCCGCCAGTTTCTCCCGCCGCATGAGTTTAATGTTTTCGCGGATACGGTCAAATACCACGATCGTGTCGTTATTAGAGTAACCAATCAGGGTGAGGATGGCCGCGATCACGGTCAGGGTGATGTCGGTATTGGTGAGAGAAAAGAACCCGACGGTGATCAAAGTGTCGTGAAAAACCGTGACCACAGCGGCAACCCCATAAATCCACTCAAACCGGAAACCCAGGTAGACCAGCATACCGGCCAGCGAATAAAGCGTTGCCCACATAGCCTGGTTGCGCAGCTGGCTGCCGACCTGGGGGCCGATGATCACGACATTGCGTACGCCAAAATCGGAAACAAAGAAGCCATCCGCCAATGAGGCAGCAACGGCATGGTCAACTCCGGAGGCGGCCTGCAACTGGTCGGGCGAGTTCAACACCCCGCCCTGAACTTTGTCTCGATAATCAACGATGGCCTGCGCCTGCGCGCTGTATTTCTGATCCGCATCGGCCCCCAGGTGCAGCGGGTCTTTATCGAGCAAATAGTTCTTGATAGTCAAAAAACTGGCGTTATTCAGGTCAATCTTTCCCGGCGAAGCATGGGTTTCCAACGCCTGGATGATCTTCGTCTTGCCTTGGTCAAGCGCCTGCTCGCTGGTTTCGCGGACGTCGAGGTCGATCAAAACCTCGTTGTTTGCGACCGAACCGTAACGCTGAATCTTCGGACTCCTCAAGCCCGCGCGATCCATCTCCGTGGCGATCTGGCCATAGTCGGGCGGATGCGAGAATTTCACATAAACCAAGGTTCCGCCGCGGAAGTCCACGCCCCACGGAATGTGGTGCCAGAACAACATGGAAAATAAACCGGCGACGCTGAAGATCAGCGAAAAGGCGAGAAAATACCACTTCTTCCCAAGAAAGTCGATGTTGGTATTGCGAAAGAACTCCAAGGCAAAGCTCCAGGTTTCAAAGTTTCAAGGTTGCAAGGTTTCAAAGTTTCAACTTCTATGCTTCAAGGTCAACATGGCCGCATTTCGAAACCTTGAAAACATTGAAACTTTGAAACCTTGCTTCTATATGCTCAACGCTTCTCCGCGCTGCTTCCGGCTGAGCACCCAGTCGAAGATGAAACGCGACACGAACACCGCGGTAAACAGGTTGGCCAGCAAGCCGAACGTGAGCGTGGTGGCGAACCCTTTTACCGGACCGGTACCAAAGATGAACAGAATGGCCGCCGAAACGATGGTGGTGACGTGCGTATCCACGATCGTGATCCAGGCATGGCTGAAGCCTTGATCCACCGCCGAGGGTGGAGTCTTGCCGTTGCGCAACTCTTCGCGAATACGCTCGAAGATCAGCACATTGGAATCCACGCCCATGCCGACCGTCAGAATCACCCCTGCGATTCCAGGCAGGGTGAGCGCGACGTTGACTCCGGCAATGGAGGACCAGCCTAGGAACCCGAGCAAAATAATCAGGTTCATGATGAGCGCTACGTCGGCATTGATGCCCGCGCCGCGATAGTAGACGAGCATGAAAATCAGCACGGCCACCATGCCAACCACCGCGGCTCGCACGCCGGACCGAATAGAATCCGTCCCCAGCGACGGCCCCACGGTTTCCTCTTGCAAATACTTGATGCTGGCAGGCAGGGCGCCCGAGCGCAGGACCATGGAAAGATCTTTGGCCTGCTGCTCGTTCATGTGGCCGCCGCTGATTGAGCCCTGGTCGCGGATCGGTTCCTTGATGCTGGCAACTTCCTGCACCTTATTGTCGAGCACGACGGCCAAGTTGTCGCCGACGTGACCGGAAGTAAAGCTATAGAACCTCTGCCCGCCTTCGCCGGTCAGGGAAAAAGTGACGCTGGGCTGTCCGTTCTGATCGGTGCTGGCCTGCGCGTCGCGCAGGTCTTTGCCGCTAACTGCGGAAACGCGGGAGACGAAGCACCAAGTCTGCTCAGGCCCGTTGGCGCATTGGCCCGGCAGCAGGATCGAATCGGCAGGCACGACGCCGCCTTTGGCCTGGCGCGCTGCTTCCTCGCTGGGGTAAGGCCCGTCCGTCATCTGCTTGATTTCCAGCATGGCAGTGGACTGCATGATGTCCTTCACGCGGCCGGAGTCGTCGACGCCAGGGAGTTGCACAAGAATCTGGTATTGCCCGAGCCCGTGCGGTTCGATGGTGGGCTCGCTCACGCCAAGGGCGTCAATGCGATTGCGGATGGTATCGATGGCCTGGGTGACCGCCTTATTTTTGAGGTCATTCAGCGCCGAAGGCTTCATCGCCAGCGTCCAGGTATTTTGGGAGCCGCCGGTAATGTCGTAGTCGGGTAGGCGGTTGTGCACGATGTCGAGCAGATCTCCGCGGGCGCTGGATTGCACGCCCTTCAGAACGATCTGGTCAGGATTGTTCTGGGGATCAGCTTGGGAAACATCGGTGTAATCGATCTTGCGAGTGCGCAGCTGCTCTTTCAGCACTTCGACGGCGTTCTGCGCGACCACGTTTACAGCGTCGTTGACCTGCACCTGGAGAATCAGGTGCGTTCCACCCTTTAGATCAAGGCCGAGGTGGATGTGATCGGTGAGGGCCGTGAGCAGACCCTGACCGGAAAGACTCTTCGGAACGCCAAAGATTCCGAACAGGAAAAAGAGCATCGTGCCCACGATGAAACCCAGCTTCAAAAGAAAATTCTTGTTCATAATAAAAAGCTCATAGTAAGAAACTCACGGTAGAAAGCTCAGCACAAAACAAAGCCGATGCGTTACTTCGTCTTCGGTTCTTCCTCGGCCGTAGTCACCTGCAGCACCGAAGCCTTGGTGACTTCCAGCAGAAGATTATTCGGAGGAACGCGCAGGTGCACGCAATCGTCCTTGAGCGCCATGATCGTGCCTCGCAGGCCGCCGCTGGTGGTGACCTTGTCGCCGGTCTTGAGCTGATCCAGCATGGCCTGCCATTTTTTCTGGCGGCGCTGCTGAGGCATGATCAAGAGAAAATAAAAAATTGCAAAAATGAAAATGAGGGGAGCCATACCGAGCCACCCCATACCGCCGCCACTGCCGAGCTGTACTGCCAGCAAAAGTTGCATATTGAGATCGGAAAGTATGAATTCGCGAAAAACCGCCCGCGCCCATTAGCGCCGCGGGAGCTATTATGTCACCACGGAGTTTAGTTCGACATCGGCCGGGTTCGTTCAGCTTTCAGGGCTTGAATCCGGGAAGGTCGTCCCTGGAAGTCATGGTTTCGTTTCGCGACCAGAGACCAGAAAGAAAACGGGACTCTTCCCCAAGTGAAATAGAATGCCGCACCCGCCGCATAGTGTCAAGGTAGAAACTCAGGTTGTGGATTGTGTTCAGGACCTGCGCCAGCACTTCGTTGGATGCATAAAGGTGGCGCAAATATGCTCGCGAGTAGCGCTGGCACACCCGGCAGCTGCAGTTAGAGTCGAGCGGAGCGGGATCGTGAGCGTAGCGCGCCTGTTTGATCGAGATTTTGCCCTCCGATGTAAACAGCAGTCCGTGCCGCGCGGCGCGAGTCGGCAGGACGCAGTCCATCATGTCCACGCCCAGGCTGGCGTACTCGACAATTTCTTCGGGCGTGCCCACTCCCATCAAGTAACGCGGCTTGTCGGCGGGCAAATGCTCGAGCGTAGATTCGACGATCTCGCGAGTAAGCTCGCGCGGTTCGCCCACGCTGAGCCCGCCGATGGCATAGCCGGGGAAGCCGATTTCAATGGTGCGCTCGGCGGATTCTTTTCTGAGTTCGCGGTCCATGCCGCCCTGGATGATGCCAAACAAAACCTGGGTCTGATCGGATTCTGTTGGAATCGCTTGTGTGGGGACAGCCGCCTTCGGCTGTCCAGGCGAGCGCAAGCTCGCCGGCGCCGCTGCGGAGCTTCGCTCCGCCGGACAGCCGGGGGCGGCTGTCCCCCCATGGTCTGTTCCGGAAGCCGGAAGCCGGAGAGCGGAAGCCGCGCTCCACGGTACTTCGTGCTTGTGGTCTTCGAAATATTTCTTGCTGCGCGCTGCCCAGCGGGCTGTCATTTCCATCGACGCTCGGGCGCGGGCGCGATCCGCGGGAAACTCCGTACACTCGTCAAATGCCATGATGATGTCGGCGCCCAGCCCGATCTGCGCCGCCATCGCGCTTTCCGGGCTGAAGAAATGCGAAGAGCCGTCCAGATGCGAACGAAACGTCACACCGTCATCGGTGACCTTACGCAGCTCGTTGAGACTGAAAACCTGAAATCCACCGGAGTCGGTAAGGATGGCGCGTGGCCAGGCCATGAATCCATGCAGGCCGCCCAGGCGGCGCACAGTCTCGACTCCGGGCCGAAGATAGAGATGATACGTATTGCCAAGAATGATCTGCGCGCCCAACTCTTCCAGTGTGTCCTGTGGAACGGCCTTCACGGTCGCCTGGGTTCCGACTGGCATGAACACAGGCGTTGCGATTTCAGCGTGGGGAGTGAACAGGCGGCCCGTGCGGGCTTTGCCGCGGGCGGCATCGATGCGGAATGCGATGGACATTCTTTGGGATTGTAACAACGGTGCGGATATAGATAGCGCCGCGGCGTCATCCTGACGTAGCCGTTCTTCAGGCGGAGGAAGGATCTCGCGTGGACCGCCACCGTCTGGGAAGCTCATCTAAATCTGCGATTTTCACTCTAAGATCGGAATGATTTCTGCGCGGAGGTTGCCTTGCTCGACGATCAGCCTCCCAACCGTCACCGGCAATTGGAAGCGCCGCGGCCCTGCGCTGCCGGGATTGAAATAAAGCACGCTCTCGCGCATCTCCTGCTTCGGAACGTGGCTGTGGCCAGAGATCACAACCTGGAATCCTGCGGCTTTCGGCTTCAGGTCGAGCTGCGCCAGATCATGCAGTACGTAAATGGAAACGCCGCCAATCTCGACGACTTGCGTCTGCGGCAATCTGCGCGCCCATGCATCGTTGTCGACATTGCCGCGAACCGCAGTGACAGGTGCAATAGCTGCGAGTTGCTGGAGAATTTCCGGATCGCCGACGTCCCCAGCGTGAATAATATGCTGCGAGCCCTGCATCGCGGCGAGCGCCCCGGGGCGAAGCAGTCCGTGAGTATCGGAGATAACTCCGATCGGGATTGGAGTTTCAGTCCTCAGGCTTCTGTCTTCTATTTGAATTCATCAGGTCATTCATCTCCGCATAGGAGAGCGCTCCGTCTAAAGCAGCGTAAGTCCCCGCTGCTTTCAACTCTTCAGCCAGGCGGCGAAGCAGTCCGAGTGTCGCTCGCATGGGCCCCGAACCCAAACTGATCCGTGCCACGCCCAGTTTGCGCAACTCCGGCACCGAAGGCGAACCGGGAACAGCCAGGATGTTCACTGGGCACTGCAGATCGGCAACCAGACGCCCTATCGTCGCAGCATCCCGCAGGCCAGGAACGAATACGCAATCCGCTCCGGCATCGCGAAAAGCCTGCAGACGGCGCACAGTCTCGTCATAGCGCTTCGCGGGATCGCCGACCGGAAGAAGGTAGACATCGGTCCGCGCGTTCAGGACCAGCGCTATCTTCATGCGGGTCGCGGTCTCCCGCACGGCGCAAATTTTCTCCAGTTGCAGCGATAACTCGGCCAGCAGCTGATCGGCTTTTCCCGTCGCGTCCTCCAGATTCATGCCCACGGCGCCCGCCCCAATGACCGCTCGGGCAGTTTCGGCGGCATCCTCCGGACGGTTTCCGTATCCCGCCTCAACATCCGCCGTCACCGGCACTTCCACCGCGCGGGCGATGCGGCGGATCGCGGCGAACATCTCTTCCTTCGGAATTTTCTCTCCGTCGGCACAACCCAGTGAGAAAGCAATGCCTGCGCTCGTGGTCGCAATCGCCGGGAAGCCAGATTGTTCAACTACTCGCGCGCTGGCCGCATCCCACGCATTGGGCAGGAGCAGCACGCCCCTTCCCATGTGGAGATTTCGAAACGCTTCCGCCTTTTGCGCTTGCTCCGGATTCGTCATAAGAAATTCAGCCGCGTCCGCTCTTAATTTTCTCCACGAACTTTCCAATGCTGACCACGGCTCGGCCAACGGTGCCGAGTCCGATCTCCTGCACGTCATCGCGGGCGGCAACGCGCAAAGTGTAGAAGCGGCCGTCGAACGATGCGAGCACGGCCTCTGCCTTGACGCGCGCGCCGATGCCGCTGGCGGCGCGATGTTCCACATGGATGGAGGTCCCGACGGTAATCTCGTCGCCTTCGCAGAAGGGCTGCAGCGCATGAAATGCCGCAGTTTCCATAAGCCGGATCATGTCCGGCGTGGAATAAACGGGCGGCAGTTCCGGATGGTGCGCCGTGAGCGTGTGCCGGAATTCAACCGTCTCTTCCGCCTCACCGCGAACGCCAATGGGGATCGTTTTAGCCACAATCGCTCTTTTGCAAAATGATGATGCAGCAATTCTATCCAAACGCCGGGTCAGATTTTCGTGAACAAATCCATGGCGGGCGATATTGCTAGAATGAAAGGGCAAGAGGAACGAGGTGCGGATTTTCGCGGCTCGGCTCCCGCTTTCCATGCAGTTCACCGAACAATTCGATGTAGTCGTCGTCGGCGCCGGCCATGCCGGATGCGAGGCCGCAATGGCCTCCGCGCGCATGGGCCTGAAGACTGCTCTCTACACGCTCAACGTCGATCTGATCGCGCAGATGTCGTGCAATCCGGCGGTGGGCGGGATCGCCAAGGGACACCTGGTCCGCGAAGTCGACGCGCTCGGCGGCATCATGGGCGAGATCACTGACGCGGTCGGCATCCAGTTCCGCCTACTGAATACTTCGCGCGGCCCGGCGGTGTGGTCGCCGCGCGCTCAATGCGACAAGCAGGCTTATCGCCTGAAGATGCGCGAGGTGCTCGGAGTCGCAGCCGAATCTGAAGATCAAGCAGGCGGAAGTTGCGGATTTGATCGTCGAAGACGATCAGACTCCCGCCTTTCGGCTTCCGGAACGACAGCGAAGGGGATCGAGTTCGTAGCTCGAAAGCCGGAAGCCCGAAGCCAGGTTTTGGGGATTCGTCTTCGCGACGGCCGTACAGTGGGATCGCAGGCCGTCATCATCACTACCGGAACGTTTCTCAACGGCCTGATTCATTGCGGAGAGCAGCAGTATCCCGCAGGACGTTCCGGGGAGCCCAACGCCGTGCTGCTGGGCGAGGCGCTGAAGAAGCTTGGCCTGCGCGGCTGCCGGCTCAAGACTGGCACTCCGCCACGCCTTGACGGACGCACCATCGACTGGTCGCGTTTCCAAGTCCAGCCTGGCGACTCTGATCCCACGCCGTTCAGCTTTCGTACCAAGCGCGTCGCGCATCACGACTCGCAGGTGCCCTGCTATATCGCGTGGACCACGCCCGACACACATCGCATCATCCGCGAAAACGTTCACCGTTCTCCCATGTACAGCGGCCAAATTCAATCGATCGGCCCGCGCTATTGTCCCTCGATCGAAGACAAGATCGTAAAGTTTCCCGACAAGGAGATGCACCAGCTCTTTCTTGAGCCCGAAGGCCTGAACACGCACGAGATCTACGTCAACGGCATGAGCACGTCGCTGCCGGTGGACGTGCAACTTGCGATTTTGAAGTCGATTCCTGGCCTTGAAAACGCTGACATGCTTCGCCCTGGATATGCCATCGAGTACGATTCCATCGATCCCACGGAATTGGAGCGCACGCTCGAGACCCGCAAGATTGCCGGACTGTTCCTGGGTGGCCAGATCAACGGCACGTCGGGCTACGAAGAAGCGGCGTGTCAGGGATTGATGGCGGGCATCAACGCCGCATTGCGGGTGAAGCGTGAACCGCCGCTGATTCTCGACCGCACCGAAGCCTACACAGCCATTCTGATCGACGACCTGATTTCGAAGGGCACGAACGAGCCCTACCGCATGTTCACCTCGCGGGCCGAGTTCCGCCTGCACCTCCGCATCGACAACGCCGACCGCCGCCTGACGCCTCATGGCCGACGCGTAGGCTTGATCTCGGATGACGCGTGGCAAGACTTTCAAGCAAAGCAAGAGCGGCTACAAGAAACGAAAATATTGCTGGAGCGCACCAAGCTCACGCCTGCAATGCTGGCGCAGCAAGTCGATGTAGGAACCGGCAATGTCCATGTGGGGACAGCCGCCCCCGGCTGTCCGGCCGAGCAAAGCTCGGCAGCCGCGCCACAATTCTCGACTGCAATAGGCCAGCCGCTATCCCAACTGCTGAAGCGCCCGGAGGTGACCGTCGAGCAGCTCGTCCCGATCCTAAAGGAACTCGCGCCAGAATTTTTCGCCAGGGATTCCTCCGTGTCCTCCGTGTCCCCTGTGGTTAGGCTCTCTTCCGAACTCCGCAACGAACTCAAATCGGTCGAGACCGAGATCAAGTATGAAGGCTACCTGCTGCAGCAGCAGCGCGCCATGGAGCGTCTGAAGAAATCCGAGCAGCACTCGATCCCCGAATGGTTCGATTACCATTCGGTCAGCGGGCTGTCGCGCGAGATGCAGGAAAAGCTGACGCACGTGCGGCCGCGCACCATCGGACAGGCGTCGCGCATTCCCGGTGTGACGCCCGCCGCAGTGTCCCTTGTGAACGTGTTCATTGAAATCCAGGCACGCAGGCGGGAGCAGGCCGCCGCGCTGTGAGGCGAGATCTCGAGAACCGAAACAACAGGTCTCTCCACTCCACTTGCCTTCCCTTCAGGAACGGCAAGTTCCGGTCGAGATGACAGTTCCTTTTGACGTATCTCTTAACGCGGGTTCTGTTTGGTTTGCAGTTCTTCTGCCAGCTTGAGTTCGCTTTCCGCTTCTTCTTTTTTGCCCATGTCGCGGTAGGCCTGGCCGAGCAGGTGGTGAGTCGTAGGATTGTTGGGGTCCATGGTCGACGCCCGTTGCAGAGCGCGCACCGCTAAATCGAATTCGCCTTTCTTCTCGAGAATTTTTCCCATCAGTATGTAGGGCCCGGTCGACGTTGCGTCGAGCCAGATAGAGCGTTGCAGCACCCGCTCCGCCTCTTCGAACTTCTGCACCCGCGAGTACGCATCGGCCAGCTTGTAGTAAGTCGCTGCATGCCCCGGATTGATGGCCAACTCCTTCTGAAATTCTGCGATTGCCTCCGGCAGGCGTGATTTGTAGAGATATAACTCGCCCAGCAGGAAATGCACCAGCGGCAGCTTGGGATCAAGCGCCACCGCCTTCTGTGCGTACTCTTCCGCCACCGGATCGTACTCCTGGCGCAGCAGCATCCGCGCCGTGAACAAGTAACTGGCGGCTGAGTCGGCCGGCACATCGAACATTTTGGCGAATGCTTTTCGCGCCTGCGGGTAATCTGTCGTCTGTATGTAACAAATGCCCAGAATGTAAGACGCATCGACGTTGGCACGCGAGTACCAGCCCTGTACTTTCTCAAGCAGTGGAATCGCTTGCGCCGGATGTCCGCCCAGGTAGTAAGAGAGTCCGAGCAGTTGGATCGCTTCGCTATTCGCGGGATCGGCCGCGATGGCCTTTTTCAGATATCCGATCGCTTTGGGGAAGTCGCTTTTCTTATAGTAGGCCGTGCCCAATTCGAGCGCCAGACCTTTGGTCGCGGGATCGCGGGATTCGATGGTTTGCAATTCCGCGATGGCCTCGTCGAGTTTCCCTTGCTGCATCAACTTTCGGGCTTGCGCAAATTCAGCGGGCGGGCTGGAAGATGCCTGCGCCGGCGGCGCGGACGGCGCCTCGGGTAGCGTGGGTTGTTGCGCCAATCCAGGCGCAGAAAATATCCACAGAAGTACCGCAAGCAAAGCGAGTCGAGATGCGAAATAAATTTGCTTCGTTTCCATAGCGAGTTGCATGTTGAAGACTGCGATCCTGCTTCGCAAGCGGATCACATTTAGCGATCAGTGTGAGTTGATTTCTCTCTGCAGCTCTATGAGATTCTCTTTCGCGATCGGCTGATTGGGATTAATTTGAAGCGCGCGCTCGAAGTGCGATTTCGCTTCCGAAAGGCGTCCCATCTGTGCCAGAGCGGCGCCCAGGTTCGCCTCGACGTTGGCATCTCCCGGCTGCAAGTTCAACGCAAGGCGGAATTGTTCGGATGCTCCCGCAAAATCATCCTGCCCGGCCAGGGCGAATCCAAGATTGTAATGCGCTTCGAAATAATCCGGACGCGCCTTCAGCGCGGCCTGCAAATATCCAACACTTTGCTCGGGATGTGCCGCCGCCACCAACGCCGCTCCCAGACCGTTGTTCGCGGCCGCATCTTGGGGACGCAGGCGCACCGCCGCTTCATATTCGCGGATCGCTGCCTCGAGTTTGCCTTTGGCCTGAAGCATGGCCGCAAGATTGTAGTGCGCTTCGAAGTCGGCTGGATTTTTCTCCAGGTCATGCTGCGCCATCGCCGCCTGCAGCACCATGCGCGGATCGCCGTGCGCGGGGTCGAAATTCACCGGCAACACTTGCAGCCACAGGTGGCACATCTCGTCGCTCGATCGGTTGCCACCCTTCACTCGTGCCGGAGGATGATTCGGGTTCAGCGGATTGCCTTCCGAATTGTCATAAACATAACGCAGACTCACCTTCGTTCCCTTGGGCAAAGGCACCGGATGCGCATAGCGATAGACCGCCTGCCAGTTCAGATTCCATTGCGGAATGTGAATCAGCGTTTTCCGCGCGCCGTCGGGCAACGTGGCAAACGCCTGAATGTCTTTTCCCAGATAGTGCGCATGCGGATAAATAGCCAACAACTCAACATCAACGGGCAGGGTGAAGTCGTCGGTCACCAGAAAATCTTTTTGCCCCGCCGGAATGTCCAGCTTGGCATCGTTTTCGAGTTGCAGCAGCATCGGCAGTTTAGTCGCGGGATGCGGCGTGAAATAAAGCCCGATGCTGGGCTGGATCACCTCCGGCTTCCCCGAGGGCTGAAGATGCGTATTGAGAATCAAATCGGTGCCTTTGTCGAGCCGCAGCGCCATGCCTTCCGGCTCAACGTAAGGAACGGTCCCGGGTTTCCAGAAAAGCAAGTGGCTATCCGGATCGAAGACCTGCGATTCGATGCGGATTTCCATGCCGCCGAAACCCGCGCCGGGCTCGGTTTCGCGCTGGCGCGAGGATCCTTCGCGATCCACCAAAATATTGGCGTGGTGCACATAGCGCTTGTCGCCCGGACGGATTTCAACCGCCTTGACCCAGCGCGTTTCCTGAATCGGAACCGGAAAAACAAAATTCCAGTAAGTGTCGGTCCCTGACGGAGGCAAAGTAAGCGGCTTGTTCGCGGTGAGAACCAGGTCAGGCTCGCCGAGCCGCCAGCCCTCGACGAACTTCGGCTGCGCCGGCAGGGCGGATGGATCGCCTTCCAATTCTCCCTGCTCGACCCAGCTCTTGATCAAGTCGATTTCCGCATCCGACAGGCGAAGCTCGTCGGCGAATTTCAGTTTCTGCGGCTCCGGCAGCCACGGCGGCATGGCGCGCGATTGCGTGGCGTCGACAATCTGCCGCGCGTGTTTTCTCACGTCGGAATAATTCAGCAAAGAAAACGGCGCTGCTTCTCCCGGCCGATGACAAGTGGAACAGGAATGAAAAACGATCGGAGCGATATCCCGATTGAAAGTAACCGCCGCCGGACTCCGTTGAATAGAGCCCTGGGGCGCTGCCGCCCTGCCGGATAGCGTGGCCGCTACCGCCGTCAGCAGAATCGCCGCCCATCCTGTGCCAAGCCGCCAGTAGCTTATTCCAGGTCCGAGATGTAGCATCCCACTCCCCTGACTTCGCTCTTGGCCACAGCCTTCCCACCCAGCGCGGCGCGGATGGCGTCGTCTAACTCGTGCGTCGTAGCTGCCGGCTTGGTGCGTGCAAGATCGACGTACCAGTCGTCGATGCGCCCATCATAGATCAGTTGATGATCGCGATCGAAGACCGCGGCTTCGGGCGTGATCTGCACACGGGCGATTTTGACCAGCGTGTGGTCGGGATCGCGCAGCGCAGGCAATTGATATCCGTAATCCTCGAGATATTTTCGAATCGCCTCCGGAGAATCGCTCTTGTCGGGATAGACCAGCCAGAAAGTGGCGCGATCCGCATACTGCTTGCTGATCCGCTGAATAAGGGGAGCGTAGCGGCTCGAAACCGGGCAGTCCCGCCGCAAAAACACCAGCACGACAATTTTGCCGGATTCCGTGGCCAGGGGATTGACGGCGTGACCGTCGAGATCCGTGGCCGTCTGCTGCGCCACCCCGAAGGCGGAGCCAATCACGAGCACCAGGAGAATCGGAAGCAGGAATCGGAGTCTCGCCATAGGAATGCTAGACACAGAAAGCTATCTGGATTCTAAGAGCGTTGCGGATGAGTGTCCATTCCGCGTACGGACAGTCTCTGCGCTGCGAGCCTGGTGGCGCTACAATGCCCTGAACATGATTGCCCATCTGCGGGGAAAACTGCTGGCCAAGCATCCCAACCAGGCTATAGTCGAAACGGCGGGCGTCGGCTATGACGTGACCATCAGCGTGCCGACGTTCTCCGATCTGCCGGCGGTCGGGGTCGACGTGTCGCTGCACATCCATACCCACGTGCGCGAAGACCAGATTGCGCTGTACGGATTCCTCCGCCCCTCGGAGAAGATCCTGTTTGAGAAGCTGATCACCGTAAGCGGTATCGGCCCCAAGCTAGGGATTACGATTTTGAGCGGAATGGCCGCCGATGAAATGGTGGGAGCGATCCGAGCCAACGATGTGGCGCGACTCACGCGCATCCCCGGCATCGGCAAAAAAACTGCCGAACGCATGGTGCTTGAACTGCGCGACAAATTGCCGGCAGCGGGACCGGCCTCGACGGCCGCCGCTCCGGCGATGAGCGCAACCGAGGAAGATGTGCTCTCGGCGTTGTTGAATCTGGGTTATCAACGCGCGGCGGCGGAGAAAGCTCTGGCAGTGGTTGCGAGAAACGGCAAAAGCGGACCCTTCGATGCCATGTTTCGTGACGCGCTGGCCGCACTGTCGAAGTAGTCACTACTTCCCGACGCAGAAGGTGCTGAAGATCAGGTTGAGGATGTCGTCCGTCGTGGTCGCGCCGGTGATGGCGTCGAGCGGGCGCAGCGCGTTGTAGAGATCGAGCAGCAACATCTCGTGCGGCACTCTTGTTGCAACCGCGGTGTCTGCCGCGGTCAACGCCGCCAGTGAATCCTGTATCAGCCCTGCATGCCGGACGTTCGTGAGAAACCCGGACTCGCCTTGGGCGCCCCCAATGTGCTTCAGAATCTCCCCTCTGAGTTCTCCGATTCCCTCACCGGTCAGCGCAGACGTGCAAACACAAACGATGGGTGCCCCATGTCTCGCCGGTTTTGCCAGACGTGGGGATTTTTTCCGCGCTCAAATCACTTTTATTCTCGACCACGACCACCGCCCGCCCCTCTGCCTGCCTCAGCAGTTCCGCGTCCTCCGCCGTCTCCCCTTGCGAAGCGTCGACCACCACCAGCACAAGCTCTGCGTCCGCCAGCGCTTCCTTCGATTTGCGAATGCCGATCGACTCCGCTTCGTCGAGCGCGACGCGAATACCGGCTGTATCGACGAGCTTCACCGGGATGCCGCCAATCGCAACGGTTTCGCTGACCAGGTCACGCGTGGTGCCGGGAGTCGCGGTCACGATCGCGCGTTCTCGCTCCACCAGTCGATTGAACAGGCTCGACTTCCCAACGTTCGGCCGACCCACAATCGCCAGCGTCAAGCCTTCGTGCACGATCTTGCCATAGGCGAAGGTCGCGCTGAGTTGTTCGAGCGGCGCGCGCACGTCGGCAATGTGAGCGAGAATCGTGGCATCCGGCATCACCGAAACATCGTCTTCGGCGAAATCGATGCCCGCTTCGAGCACCGCGATCAGTTCCACTAGCTTTTGCTTGATCGGCTGCAGCCGCCGCGAGAGCGCTCCCTCCAGTTGCTGCGCCGCCACTTTCGCCTGATACAAAGTCTGCGAGTCGATCAGATCGCGCACCGCCTCGGCCTGCGTCAGGTCGATGCGGCCGTTGAGGAACGCGCGCATGGTGAACTCCCCAGGCTCCGCCAGCCGCGCCCCCGCAGCCACGCAAAGCTCCACAATATGGCGCAGCACCACCGGAGAACCGTGCGCCGAAATTTCAACAATGTCGTCGGTCGTGTATGAGTGCGGCTTGGCAAAGTAAGTGACGACGACTTCGTCGATGCGCGGATCGTGTGGCGCGGGCGCCCCCGCCCGCGAAATGCCGAAGACGACCGATCCGGTGGGCCTTTCGAATCCGGCCAATTCCGTTCCTGAACCGGCCAAGCGGGCAGGAGTGGCCGCTCCACACGGTTCAACAAGTTCCGCAAACACCGCCCGCCCCGCCTCCAGTTCATGATTCAGCCGCAGCATCGGCGCGGCAATCTCCCGCGCCTTCGTTCCCGCCAACCGCACGACGCCAATCCCCCCGCGGCCGGCGGGACGTTGCGATCGCGACGATCGTGTCATCGAGATTCATCGAGGCAGGTTCACGCGCCGATTGTAACGGGTAAACTAGTCGTCGGTCGTTGGTCGTTGGCGAAACCAACCCCGCGATTCGACCAAACCAACGACTACGAGGAGCACGGGCTTGGGCCAACGACTAAGGACGAACGACCAACGACGCATCTAGGAGTACGAATTGTCAGTCGCTGATGAGCTTCTAAAAGCCAACGAAGATTTCGCGCGCAATTTCAAGCTGGGAGATCTCGCCGTCCGGCCGAAACGGCACGTCGCCGTGCTGGCCTGCATGGATTCCCGCATTCTGTTCGAGCATTGCCTGGGCCTGCATCCCGGCGATGCACACATGATCCGCAACGCCGGCGGCATCGCCACCGACGACGCCCTGCGCTCGCTGATCGTCTCCCATCACCTGCTCGACACGCAGGAGTTCATCATCATCAACCACACCGACTGCGGCCTGCTGAAAGTGCGCGAAGACGAACTGAAGGCGCGCCTGACCGAGAAGATGGGGGCCAGCGCCGACCAGCCTTCGCACTTCTACGCCTTCGACGATCTCGAAGCAAACGTACGTCTGCAGATGCAGCGCGTGAAATCGCACCCGTGGATTCCGAAGCACATTCCGGTGCGCGGCTTTGTCTACGACGTGAAGACGGGAAAGCTGAAAGAGGTCGCGGCAAGTTGATGGTGTGGTGCGGGCGCCCGCGCCCACGTCTCGCCATGAAGTCACAGATGAGATATCACGAGTCTCGCTCGAGTGTGCGGCGGGTCCGAAGTCCACAATGGGGTCTTTATTTCCGGCATTTCGCGGGCGGGGGCGTCCGCGCCACACGTGTCTACCGCGCCACGACCTTCTCAATCTCCGCCCGCAACTCCGCGTAGGGCAGCGCCCCCGGATGATACATCGCCACTTTCCCCGCACGGTCTAGCAGCACCAGCGTGGGCGTCGTGGAAGCTCCGTAGGTGTCGAAGTTGTACGTGCTCACCGGCACCGGCATGTCGAGCAAGCCAGCGTAGAAACGGTGCCGCACGGCATCGATGTATTGAAGTTCGTCGCTGGCCGAGGCGTGCTCAATCTGCGCCGTGTAGCCGTACAGCCGCGTCGGCCCGATCACGTGCAGTCCCTTGCTGGAAAACTCCGAGCGCAACTGGGTGATGATGGGAGCTTCCGCCTTGCAGTCCACGCACCAGTGCGCCCAGAAAAACAGAAGCACGGGCGATCCTTTGAGCTGCGCCGCCGCGGGCAGTTTCGCTCCTAACGATTCCTCGGCCTTCAGCCCCGGCGCCGGCTTGCCCTGAAGCGAAAGCAGGTTCAGATTTTTCTGCAGGCGGTCGTGAATGGAAGTATTTCCGTACGTCCGCAGCGCAGCCTGCAGGAGTTCGACCGCCTGCGTTCGCTGCCCCCGCGCCGCGAGCACTTGGGACTGGACTTCGAACGCCGCTCCCAAGGCGATCGGCAGGTGTTCGTCCGCATCCAGCGACCGCTGTTTCAGTTGTTCGAGCACCATCGCCTTGGTCTGCTTGGCATAGGCCGCGGCCTGATCGTATTGGCGCTGATCCAGAGCAGCCCGACCCATCCAGGAATATGCCTCCAGGTATTGGGAGGTGACTCCTTGCTGGCTGCGATAAGAATTGAGCGCCGACTCGGCGGCGGAAAAATTGTTCTGCGCCACAGCTAGGCGCACATCATCGACAATCCCGGCCCAGGCCGAAGCGGTGAGCAAAACTGAAACCAGGCAGAATCCGTAAGCGCATCTTTAGATGATGAATGCTTTGCCCAAAGGTCGCAAGTGAGGAGAAATTTTCCACAGATCGCTGCCTATAACATCATCTGTATCAGTTGTTTAGGAGGCGCCTACAGTAAATTATGTAGCTATTTGGGGGCACTTTTCGTACAATTTAGCTGCGTTTGATCTTTAGAGCTCCTTCGCAGTACAAGACATCTCCGCTTAACCCAGCGCGTGACCTGCCTGCAAGAAGACCCGAAAAGTTTCAGCGCTACATCAAAGAAAAAGGAACATGCAACATCATGGAAACAGGAACAGTGAAGTGGTTTAACGACGCCAAGGGCTACGGTTTCATCAGCCGCCAGAACGGCGAGGATGTCTTCGTACATTTCTCCGCCATTCAGGCTAGTGGTTTCCGCAGTCTGCAGGAAGGTCAGCAAGTACAATTTGACGTGGTCAAAGGCCCCAAGGGCTGGCAGGCAGAGAACGTCAAGGGCGTCTAACCCCGCTTCGCAATCGACAATTCGACCACGAGGGCGGCCAGCAATGGCCGCCCTTAGTGTTTTTGGATTCTCGGTTCAAGTTCTACGGCTGCGCGCTGCGCAGCAGGACGACATCGGATTCGGTGTGACCGCGAACCAGCGCTAGCTGCTTGCCATCGAATGACCAGTGGAAATCATAGATGTGTTCCGTCTTGAAGTTGGTCAGGTACTTGCCCTTGGAACCGTCGAGCGGCTGCAACCACAGGTTATCGACTCCATTGTCGCGCGCTGGATAAACTACCGCCTTGTCATCGCGACTCATGCGCAACAGTCCGAAGCGGAAGTGATCAAAGTTCTTCATCACAAGCTTGCTGGAATCGGTTTGGACCACCGCCAGCCTTTCTTTGTGCTCGCCGGCATGCTCGAGCGTAGGGAAGACAATCTGCTTCCCATCGGACGAAATGTCGAACGACGTGGGCGAACTGGAGACGGGTGGAGTAGCGACCACTTGCGACGGTCCACCGTCAATGGGGACGCGCGAAAGTTTGTCCCCATCCTCTGAGTCTACGTAATAGACCCAGCGGCTATCGCGCGAGCATACGGGATAGGTATCGCGATTGCCCTTGGTTAACTGCTTAAGATTTCCGCCCGACGAATCCACACGCCAGACATTTTCTGCGCCCACCCCGCCGTGAAATCCAAGAATGAAAACCACGAAGCGGCCATCGGCACATGCGAAGGGATCCCCGCTGATATGGCCTTCTTCGGTCGGGAATGGAGTCTTGGCGCCGGTTTCGGTATTGATCAGATGAAGAGTATTTTCCTGGTCGGTAATCAGCTGGTTATCGCGTGTCCATGTGAAGTTCGTCGATGCCTGGGTCGACGTCAACATGCGCCCCGCACCCGCTCCCGAAGCCGGCAGCAGGAAAAGATTCCAACGATTCTCATTGAGCACGGTTGCCAGGAGGCGACCATTCGCGGCAAGGCTCAGGTCGGAGTAATTGTTGGTGTCCCGCGTGACCGGCAAATATTTTCCGTCTGGATAAGAGACGAAGCCGATTTGAGTACGATTGAATTGCGACGCCTGATCGTCCTCAAGGGCCAGCAGGCCGCTGCCATCGGGCAGCCACCTCGTCCAGCCCAGCACATGTTCCGGGTTGCTGTAAAAAACCTTGCGTGTCCCAGTCGCCACGTCAATGGCGACGAGCCTCTGCAGCGTGTTGCCTCCAAGAGCAGCGCCTACTATGGTCTTGCCGTCGGGCGACCACTCGGGCTGAAACAGGCGCTCATTGGTCGATCCGCTAGTCAGCACAGTTTCCACATCGCTGTCAGTTGCACGGACAATCAGGCGATATTTTCCGGGGTCAGGATTGTCTTCGCGAATGAAAGCGATTTTTTGTCCGTCCGGCGAAAACGTGATGTTGGAATCCACGTCGCTGGCCAGTTTTTGCGGAGTACCACCCAGTAACGGTGAGCGGTAGAGAAACTTCAGTTCGGGATTTCCCGGATCGCTGCGCACGAAATAAAAATAATTCCCATCTGGCGAAAATCGCAGGCCGCCGTAATACACTTCCGCCGGAGGTTGCACCTGCGTATTGCTGTTGGTGGGCACGTCGCGCAGCCACAGGCTGGCCAGGCCGTTATCCCGCATGAGGCTGAGAATGTATTTCCCGTCGGGCGAAAGCGCCGCATAGACCGCGTTGCCGGTGTCGGTGACCTTGGTGACAGTGAAGTTCTGGAAAGGCGCCGGAGGCTTGCGCGTCGTAAACGAATAAATTCCGTAAGCCGCGGCGGCAATGAGCAACAGTACGATCGCGAGAGTCACGCCCGTCCCCAGCTTGTTTTGCCGTGCCGCCACGACCGCACTGGAACTTGATGCGCGTGCCGCCGGGGCTTGAGGTGCGCTTACGCGCGCCAGACCCGATGGCGATGAATCGGCGGCGGCCACCGGCGACGATCCAGAACCGGAACCGGACGCGACTGCGCCGCCTGCTGAACCGTAAGAAGCAGGCGCAGTTTTCTTGCCGGATTCTACGTCACGCTTCAGGCGCTTCAGATCGCCGCGCAAATCGGCCGCGGACTGGTAGCGCAGGTCGCGGTCTTTTTCCAGGAGCTTCTCAATAATTTCCTGCAGCTTGGGCGGCAGCGAGGAGTTCCACTGCAAGGGAGATATTGGATCCAGTTCCAGAATGGCGTGAAAGATCACCGCCGAAGTCGCGCCGGAAAACGGCAGCTTTCCCGTCGCCATCTGATAGATGACCGTGCCCAACGAAAATAAATCGGATCTTGTATCGATCTCTTCGCCGCGCGCTTGTTCCGGCGACATGTACGAGATGGTGCCGACGGTTGCGCCTGCGCTGGTCAAATGCGCAGGGCGCGGCGAATCCTGCGTGGCGCCGATGGTTTCCATCTGAACTTCGGGCCGGGTCAGCTTGGCCAGACCGAAATCGAGCACCTTCACCTGACCACGCGGCGACAGGAAAATGTTTGCCGGCTTGATGTCGCGATGAATAATGCCCTTGGCGTGCGCGGCATCGAGCGCATCGGCAAGTTGAATCGCGATATCGAGCAGGCGGTCGGAGGGCAATGGGCCGGTGTAAAGCTTCTGATCGAGACTCTGCCCCTCGAGCAGCTCCATGGCGATAAACGAGGGCACAGCCTCACTGTCCGATTTTTCGACGGCGTAGATGGTGCAGATGTTGGGATGGTTCAGTGCCGAGGCAGTGCGCGCTTCCAGCAGAAAACGGTCGAGCGCGTTTTGATCGCGCGAGAGTTGCGGCGGCAGAAACTTCAGCGCGACTTTTCGACCGAGATTCAGGTCCAGCGCCTCGTACACCACGCCCATGCCACCGCTACCGAGCTGGCCGGTAATGCGGTAGTGCGAAATGGTTTGGTTGATCATGGTTTGTGAAAAAGCGGAAGTCCATCTTAGGTGGGATGAAGGTGGGCGTCAACGCACATGGAGGAGCGAGTGTTCCTGCAGGAACACTGTGGAAAAGGGCAAGATCGAATGTGCCAAGTGATTGATTCTGCTGGTGACGAAATATCGGCACCTGAAGATACAGCGAGTTAGCCTGTGGAAGGAATGTCTACTTTCGAGTACGTTGAATGCCTACGAAAGTAGACTTGACAAGTCGTCTTCTGGAATTGCGCCGCAGTCATGTCGAGCTGTTTCCAAAGAACAGATCCCGGACAAGGGTGCTGCTTTTCATTCTCTTTCACTTCCCAGCGTGCCCCACCGAGGCATCGACCATGATTTATATTGGCATCGTTTTATACTTGCGTCGCGGCACCGCTACGCCGCTCGAACGAATGAGCAGGAAAGGCGCCATGATACTTCGATCAGCGGTTGCGGTATTGTTTGCAAGTCTCGCCACATTGTCCTTGCCCCGCATTTCTGCTCAAGTAGCGCCGTCACCGGGCTCCGCTGCTGGATTCGTCAATACGCTTATGCCGCAGGCGTCGCAGATGGCCACGCAAGAAGGGCGGCTGGCGATCACAGCGCCTTTTGTCACGGTTACCGACCACTTTCGGGACGCGCGGCTGGATGCCGCCATAGCGCGCAGCCTCGGTCGCATCAAAAATCGAACTGGCCTTTCCATTCCTACGTCGGTGGAAGCGGGCGCAATGTCCGCGGCACTGATCATTACTGTCGATGGCCCAAGTGTGGACGGCGTGGGCGGAAGCGTTCAGTCGATCGACGAAGACGAGTCTTACTCACTGGAAACCACTTCTTCCGGCGCTCACCTTCGAGCCGCGACTGTGGTTGGCGCGATGCACGGGCTGGCGACTCTGGAACAGCTGATCCAGTCGGACGCGACCGGATATTTCATTCCGGCGGTAGCGATTCACGACACGCCGCGCTTTCGCTGGCGCGGGCTGATGATCGACTGCGGACGCCACTTCATCCCGGTCGAAGTGCTCAAGCGCACGCTCGACGGCATGGCGTCGGTGAAGCTCAATGTTTTCCACTGGCATCTCAGCGAAGACCAGGGCTTTCGCATGGAGAGTAAATTGTTCCCCAAGCTCACCGAGTTCGGGTCGGATGGACTGTTCTATACGCAGGAGCAGGCTCGCGAAATTGTGGCTTATGCGCGGGATCGGGGCATTCGCGTGGTGCCCGAGTTCGATATGCCGGGGCACACCAGTGCATGGTTCGTGGGATATCCCGACCTCGCGAGCGCGCCGGGGCCGTTTCAGATTGAGCGGAAGTTCGGCGTATTCGATCCGGTCATGGACCCGACGCGGGAAAGCACTTACAAGTTTCTCGATGCGTTCATCGGAGAGATGGCCGGCATTTTTCCCGACCATTTCTTCCACATTGGAGGCGACGAGAATAACGGCGTGGAGTGGAAGGGGAATCCGCGCATTCAGAATTTTATGCGCGAGCATAATCTGAAAGACACGGCCTCGCTGCAAAATTATTTCAACCAGCGCCTGCTCAAACTGCTGGAGAAGCACGGCAAGCACATGATCGGATGGGACGAGATTCTTACGCCCGACCTGCCCAAGGACGTCATGGTGCAGAGCTGGCGCGGCTTCGACTCGCTGGCCGCGGGCGCACGAAATGGATACACCGGCATTCTCTCTGCCGGCTACTATTTGAATCTGATGAGCCCAGCCGAGGCCCACTACGCAGTCGATCCGCTACCCGAAAATACCGATCTCAGCCCGGAGCAGCAGGCGCGCATTCTAGGCGGAGAGGCCTGCATGTGGGAGGAGCAGACCAGCGCTTTGGATATCGATTCACGCATTTGGCCGCGTGCGGCGGCGATCGCCGAGCGGCTGTGGTCGCCGCGCGCGGTGAGTGATGTGGATGACATGTACCGGCGGCTTGAGGTTGAGTCGCTGCGACTGGAGAGTTTTGGCCTCACGCATATCGCGCAGGAAGCCGTGAGCCTGCGGCAGTTGAGCGGAACTCGGGAGATTGAACCGTTGCGGATTCTTGCGTCGGTTCTTGAGCCTGTCCCTTTCAACGCGCGCGCGCATCAGCAACACGCCAATCAACTGACGCCGCTCGATCTGCTGGTGGACGCTTTACCGCCCGATCCGCCATCGCGCCACAACTTTGAGGTGCTGGTGCGCGCTTATTTGCAGAATCCAAGCGGGCGAGAGCAGCAGGCAGAGTTAGCAGCGGAGTTCAATTCCTGGATCACTGCGGAGCCGGGTATCCTGCGCCTGATGGCAGGCTCGCCGCTGCTTGCCCAAGCTGAACCCAGGGCTCAGCAGCTCAGCGAACTGGGGACGGTGGGACTTGACGCTGTTTCAATTCTTTCGTCTGGATTGCCTGCGGCTGCTGGTTGGAAGGGGGCGAGGCTCGCGATCCTGGATGAAGCGGAGAAGCCACAGGCGCTGGTTCGGTTTACGGTGCTCAAGCCGCTGAGGGATCTGGTGAATGCGGTTCCAGAGGCAGGTGGCGGCAAATAAGTTACTTCACGGGACGATCTCTATAGCGATGGAGGCAGTGAGGGCTAACGACTGCGCGAGACCTCCTGTTTCGCCCCGCTGGGGCTTGCTCGTTTCCGACTTACCTTCCCACGGCTTGCGCCGTGGGCTGCATTCTTACGCCGCTTTGCGGCTGAACCCTGGAACCAAGCAGAGTTACGGCCACGCTTATTTCGAGCTCGACGGCGGCTGGGTCTTTTCCTTTTCCAGGCGCTCGACCATTTCCTTTGGGAGACCGTGCAGCAGTTCGAGGAATGCGGCGTTGGTCCAGCCGAAACCGACTACGTTCATTTCATATCCTAGTTCGACATGAGCCTCGGAGGACTTCGTCACTACGTTGTACTTTTCCTTGATGATGCCGTCGCGGCGGAAATTTTCCGCGACCGTCGAGAGGAACTCGTAGGAAACACGATCGGCGTCGGCGTTGAAACCGTAGCGTCGCAGGCCGTCGATGGCCAGCATTTCAATGTTTCCCCAGCCGTAGGGCAAATCCCACTGCGCGCCGGTTTCGTACGTGCTCATGGGAAGTCCGCCGGGACGATCAAATATTTTCAGGTTGCCAGCAACTGCCTTTGCCTGCTCGTGTGTCGCCAGGCCGGCCCACAAGGGATAGAAGGTAGAGGCGTACTGATAATTCGACATCCGGCTGGTCTGGAAGTTGTAATCGAAAAACAGACCCTGCTCCTGGTTCCACAGGTACTGCGTGATGAGTTTCTTGCGTGCCTCGGCCCGCTGACTCCACTTCTTCGCATCTTCGGCATGCCCCAGCCAGAGGCTGATCTGCTCCAGATCTTTTTCGGTTTTGTACAGCAGGCTGTTCAAACACACGGGCGCGTAGTGATGCGTAGCGGCGCCGAAGGGGCCGAATCGAAAGCTGACGTCGAAGCCGGATTCTCGCATGGAGCGGTCGCCTTTGTAGTAATCCGCGCTTAGCTTGAACTGCCTGGTTTTTTCGCACTCCGCGCGCGCCATTGTCATGGAGACGTCGCAAACCTGCAGAGAATAGGGCGAGCCCGCGACTGCCTGGGTTGAGCCTGCATTCATCTCGACGACATAGTCGTCAGCCTGAGTGGGATGCAAGAAAAAGTATTGCGCCACTTTGCGGTAGAAGCCGGTTTCGTCCTGCACGGCCTCGGCGGGCGGGCCCTCGCCGAAATCGTAATAACGCGACAATCCTGTCTGCCCCGCCAGATGCGGATCGCGGGTCCACATGCCATAGTCTTTATCGAGGTCGGCGTAGGCGCGCTCCAGCCAGGCTTTATCTTTATCATCTCTATCTTTATTTCTATTTTTATCCGTGGTGGCGTCGGCCTGGCGGGCTTGCTGCGTGGCGCGGTAAAGATCTACGAACATCGAACTCACGAAAGGAGGTTGCGAACGCGTGAGGTAATACGTGCGATTGGCGTTGAGCATGGCGCCGTAGTGTTCGATCTCGAAGAAGAAGTTATCGACCATGCCGCGTGCCAGGTCGATGCGTCCGGCGCGCAGCAGGCCGCGAATGATGAAGTAGCTGTCCCAGCCGTACATTTCGTTGAAGCGTCCGCCGGGGACGACGTATTTATCCGGGAGATACAGTAAGCCGTGCGGCTGGATCTTCGCGGTGTCGATCTCGCCCAGGCGATGAATCTGGACGGGCAAATGTTCGATGCGCACGTTGCAGTCAGCCGCCAGTTTGTGAACGGCTGCGGGCTCGGCGATCTCCGCCGGCAAATAAAGCACGGGCGCCACCTTGATTTTGGGATCGACCACGCTGACGCATTCGGTCATAGAGCGGGTCAGCGTGTCCCAGGCTGAGGATATGTAGGTGAGGATGGGCTTGAGTCCCTGCTGTGCCGGGGCGCTCGCCGGGGCGGGGCGAGCCTGCGCATTCGCACCGACGACGAACCATGCAAGAAAAAGGAAATAGTAGAGAATGAAGCGGAGAGAGCTGCGCCGTGGATGCGAAACCTGAATACTCATGATGTGGAAAAGCCTCGCCATCATAAACGCCGCGCGAGGCGGTGGCCAACGAATTCGGCCAAGATGTACCGATGGTTTCTGTGCCGGTCTCGCGCGAGATCCCTCCCTTCGCCTGAAAGACGGCTCCGGTCGGGATGACGCCGTTGGGGACGCGACAGAATTGCGATGAGAATCGGAGACTCTTTTGCGTCACTGAACGCGCAGCTCTTTTTTGGTTTATTCTTGGTGGTTTGTTCGTGGGCTGTCTGAGGGGGCGCAAGTGAACCGATCGCATGCAGTTCTTCGTCTGCTGGGGTGCTTCTGCATTTTTCTAATCGGAACTGCAAGCTGGACGCAGGTTCCCGAAAACGTTTACCAGGATTTGCACTGGCGCATGATCGGGCCGTTTCGTGGAGGGCGCACGCGCGCGGCCGCGGGAGTTCCCGGCCAGCCGAATGTGTTTTACATCGGGCAAGTGAATGGCGGCGTCTGGAAGTCGGACGACTATGGGCGCACCTGGAATCCTATCTTCGATCATGAGTCGACGCAGTCTATCGGCGCGATCGCTGTTGCGCCTTCCGATCCCAACATCATTTATGTCGGCAGTGGCGAGGGATTGCATCGCCCCGATCTTTCGGTGGGCAACGGTATCTACAAGTCCACCGACGCCGGAAAGACCTGGACACATCTCGGCCTGCGTGAGGGACAACAGATTCCCGCGCTGGCGGTTGATCCGCGCGATCCCAATCGCGTTTTTGCCGCCGTGCTCGGGCATCCTTACGGGCCAAGCCAGGAGCGTGGAATTTATCGCTCGACCGACGGCGGGCAAAACTGGCAGCGGGTTATCTCCAAGGACGAAAATACCGGGGGCTCTGATGTCGAGATCGATCCGGCGAATTCCGATGTGGTTTATGCCTCGATGTGGGAGGTGCGTGAAGGTCCATGGGAAGATGGCAACGAATTCAACGGCGCGGGAGGTGGACTCTTCAAATCCACTGACGGTGGCGGCACTTGGCATGCGCTGACGAACGGCCTGCCGAAAGACCTTTCACAAATCTACGTTGCGATCGCGCCCAGCGATTCGCGCCGGCTCTATGCGACTCTTTCGACGGCTGCGGGGAAACTTGGCGTCTACCGCTCGGACGACGCCGGCGATTCATGGTCGCAAATCACCGCCGATCCCCGGCCCGCGGGACGAATCGGCGGCGGCGATCTTCCGATTCCCAAAGTTGATCCGAAAAATGCCGACTTGCTGTATGTGGTCAGCACGGTCACCATGCGCTCCGCCGATGGAGGCAAAACCTGGTCGGGATTTCGCGGCGCGCCCGGCGGAGACGACTACCAGAATCTCTGGATCAATCCCAACAACGGAAATATTATTTTGATCGTCAGCGATCAGGGCGCGATCATTACCGTGAATGGCGGCGCGAGTTGGAGTTCCTGGTACAACCAGCCCACGGCGCAGTTTTATCACGCGATCACTACGAACACGTTTCCCTATCGCGTGTGCGGGGGACAGCAGGAGAGCGGATCCGCTTGCACCTTGAGCCGGGGCAACGATGGCGCGATCACGTTCCGCGACTGGCATCCGGTGGGCGTCATCGAGTATGGATACGTTGCGCCCGATCCGCTCGATCCTGACGTGATCTACGGTGGCGGCAGAACCGAAGTTTCGAAATTCCATTTCTCGACTGGCGAGGTACAGAACGTCACTCCGATTCCGCTGAGGAATCCGAAATATCGCACGGACCGCACCGAGCCACTGATGTTTTCTCCGGTAGACCCGCACGTGCTTTATTTCGCGAGCAACGTGCTTTTCAAGACGACCGACGGCGGCAATTCGTGGCAGGCCATCAGCCCGGACCTGACGCGCGAAAATCCCGGCCTCCCCGCGAGCGTCGGCACGCTGGTTCCCAAGGGCGCCGATAAACTGCGTGGCGTTATCTATGCGCTGGCCCCGTCTTTTAAGAACCTGGACACGCTCTGGGCAGGCACCGACGACGGCCAGCTCTGGATCACGCGCGACGGCGGAAAGAATTGGGGCGACATCACGCCCAAAGAACTGACCGCTTGGAGCAAGGTCACACAGATTTCGGCGTCGCATTTCGACGAGCACACCGCATACGTTTCCGTAAGCCGCTTCCGCATCGACGACCAGCATCCTTACATTTATCGCACACATGATGGCGGAAAGAATTGGAAGCTGATTACGGCCGGCCTGCCGGATTTCGGACCGGTGGATACGGTGCGTGAAGATCCCGTGCGCAAAGGCTTGCTGTTCGCGGGTACAGAAAACGCCGTGTGGGCTTCGTTCGATGATGGCGATCACTGGCAATCGCTGCAACTAAATCTGCCGCGCACTTCCGCGCGGGATTTGTGGATTCACGAAAGCGATCTGATCGTGGCGACGCATGGGCGGTCTTTCTGGGTTCTGGACGACATCGCGCCCCTGCGCGAAGCCTCGGCGGCGATTGCGACCGCGGTGCATCTGTTCACGCCCGCGACCGCGTATCGTATTCAACGTGACACCAACACGGACACTCCGTTGCCGCCGGACGAACCCGCTGCGGCCAATCCGCCGGATGCGGCAATTCTTGATTATTATTTGCCTGCGGCGTCGTCCACCGTCACGCTGGAAATCATGGATGCACAAGGCCATCTCGTGCGGCGTTACTCGAGCGCCGACAAACCTGATGCCACTGAGGACGAATTACAGAAGCAGTTGATTCCGTTGTACTGGGTGCGTGCGCCGCGAAAACTTTCGACGGATGCCGGCATGCACCGCTGGGTGTGGGATCTGCACTATCCTGCGCCGGTCTCGACTCGCCATGACTATCCGATCGCCGCGATTCCGCACGACACGCCTCGTTTCCCTCTGGGACCAACGGTGCTGCCCGGCACTTATTCGGTCCGGCTAACCGTCGATGGGAAAAGTTCTACCGCGGCATTGACCGTGAAGATGGACCCTCGGGTCAAGACCTCGGCGGCCGGCCTGCAGAAAAAATTCCAGGCGGAAACTCGCATGGCTGCCGTCATGAGTGAATCTGCACAGGCAGTTTTGCAGGGCGGCTCGATTCGCGCGCAACTTGAGAAGGTAAAAGCGCAAGCGAATCCCGCGACCACGGATGCCATTGAGACGTTCGATAAAAAGCTGGCTGGATTGCTGGGCGCGCCGGGCGGATTCCTGGCTCCGCCATCTCAAGAAGTCACGCTCAGCCGTCTCAATGGACAAGCTGGCACGCTTTATACGCAGGTTTGGCAGGCCGATGCGGAACCTACTCTATCGCAAATGGCAGCTATGGAGACGATCGAGCGCGATAGCGTCGACGTTCTGAAGCGATGGAGTGACTTCAAGAACACGGATCTGCCGGCGCTCAATCGTGTGCTCCGTGAATCAAGAATTCCGGAGGTACGGTTAGAAGCAGACCTGCATCAGGAAGAATCGCAGATCGACGAAGAGTAGAGCGGTCTGTAGCGGCGCTACTTTTTTCTGCGCTCAATGCAGAACAAATCAGAGGGCTTGGACAGCTTTCTGCAGTTCCGCCGCAATCTGCTGGGGATCAGTCTCCGGCGGAAATTTTATCGGCTTCCCAATGCGCACGCTGATGGTGTATGGCCTGGCAAATTTCTTGCCAGCCTGCTTCACTTCGAATAGACCATCAATTCGCATGGGCAGAACCGGAATGCCGAGATTCGCGGCCAGCAACCCAATCCCGGCGCGAAATGGATTCATCTTCCCGTCGGTTGTGTGACGGCCCTCGGGAAAGACGAGCACGCTGTATCCGCGATCGACCGCTTCGCCTGCGTAGGCGAAGCTGCGGCGGAAGCCAGCCTCGCGCGGCAGGGGAAATAAATTCAGCAGCGCTACACCTAAACGTCCAGCGCATGCGATCGTAGATGCGTGAAAAAAATCCGCTGTCGGCAGCTGGGGATCGCAGCGCTTCCAGAGTCTCTCCGCCGGTAGCCGTGGCCAGGCAGTGACGAAAGCGCGCGGGCAACGCGGTCAAGATAAACCCCGGATCAACATCTCCAACGTGATTTGAGACTACGAGCAGCGGGCCTTTTACTCCGCGCAAGTGTTCGCGTCCTTCAACCCGCGGCCAGCCCAATAATAGAATCGCGGGACGCATGAGCAGATAATGCGTTAGATTCCTGAGCCAGGTTACGGGCCAGCGTAAGGCCCAGCGTGGATAGTGATATTTCAAGCCGGGCACGGCGTCTCCGCGCAGCATTCGTTCCAGATCGCCTACCGTCTGGACCGCGCTGAACCGAGTTTCGCTAAGGTCGAGCTGGTAGCGGTCTTCCAGCGTGTTGAGCAATTCCACCCGATCCAGCGAACTCAGCCCCAGATCGGAGTCGAGACTTGCGTCATGGCGCAAGGCAATTGCGGACTGGCGACCTGTCACCCGCGCGATTAAGTCGGCCAGTGGCCGGTTCGCGCCCATCTCTGTATGCTCCTCGAGGAGCTGCGCCTGTGCCACCTCCTGTATCACATTTCTCCGCGGCTTCTGGGTGTTCGTGCGCGGAAAATCTTCCTGCGGCCACTCGAACCACAGGCGCATTCGTTGATATTCCGCCAGCAATTGATTCGCCCGCTGCACTGCTGGTTCCAGATTTGCATCGCCGTGCACAATTACTACAGCGCACGGTTCCGCATTGCCTCCGCGTTCGATTCCGACGACCACGCAATCTTTCACCTCTGGTTGCCGACGCAGCGCGGCCTCCAGGTCTTCGGGATAAACATTCGTGCCTCCGGGAGTGACAATGACTTCCTTTTTGCGGCCCTTGAAATAAAGATTGCCGGCCTCATCGAGCGCGCCAATGTCGCCTGTGCGATACCAGCCTTCTGGGTTCGAAGCCTTCTGAGAGCCGGATTCATCCCAGTATCCCGAAGTCACGCCGCCACCGCGCACTAGGATTTCGCCGTCCTCCGCCAACTTCACCTCGCGTCCCGGCAATACCTTCCCAATCGATCCCTTCCCAAGTCGGAACGGATGATTCACGCTGATCAACGATGTAGTCTCCGTCAGCCCATATCCCTGGATCACCGCGTAGCCTAATCGATCCCAGAACACTTCGGTCTCGCTGTCGAGTGCTGCGCCACCTGAAATAAATGCCCAGAATTTCCAGCCGAACTGCCGACGGATTGCGCGAAACGTCCACCAGCGCCGCAGAAAATGCTGGCTTTGGGCCGACCGAAATCGCCGGCGGAATGCATCGGCTTGTCCGCCATCTTCCAGATCGCGTTCGAGTTTCTGTTTCAAGGATTGCAGCACGCGCGGCACAGTCACCAGAACCGACACGCGCTCGCGCCGAATGGTGTTCAGTACTTCCGATGGCTTCAGCTCGTCCTGAAAGATGACCGCTCCGCCCAGCAGCGGAGGCAGGAACATTCCCAGAAATTGTCCGAACACATGACTGAGGGGCAGGAGGTTCAGGAAACGCAGGGGATGTACGAAACGCTCATACTTTAAATAGGCGCGCATCTCCTGCTCCAGCGGGGCAATGTTCGCGAGAACGTTGCCGTGCGTAATCACTACACCTTTGGGTTCGGCAGTTGTCCCTGAAGTGAAAACAATTTGCAGGATGTCGTTGCGCCCCAGCGCGACCTTCGCGGGTGCAGACGTTTCTGAATTCTGTGCGAGACTTTCCAAATTAAAGATTGCAATCGCGGGATTAGCGCCCGCGCAGTCGTGCACGTGCCGCTGCGATATCACCAGGAGTTTTCCGGAAACTTGCTGCAAGACTCGCATTGCGAAATCGACTGCGGAGTTGTCATCCATAGGGACGACAATCACGCCGCGGAGAGTGCAACCAAAGAAGACTGCGACCCATTCCGCGGTGTTCTGGCCCCACAGCATTACGCGATCGCCCTTTGCGATTTTCCGCGACTCCAGTTCGCGAGCGAAGCTAAGGGCCATTTCCAGAACTTCGCCGTAGGTGAGCGACTCAGTACGGTATCCCCGCCGCTGGCGGTAGGCGCACTCGTGCCGGTGCGACTGGAAATGCTCCAGAAAGAATTCTGCGATCGATTCAGCCATGATCCCGGTGTTCGAAGTCCAACACTGTTCAGTCAAGTCTAGTGGAACTGTTCCCGCGAGGAGCGCCAACAGTATAGTTTTCGAAGTGTCCCGACGCCGCCAATTCTGCGCGGATGCTTTTTGTTCCGCACATATATATTCTGGCTTTCTGCGGATGCGTCTTCAGAAGCCAGTGCGTGCAAAAATACTTTCTTTGTTGGATGAAGGAGACCGGCGAACGATAGGCCGCTCCGACCAGGTTGCCGCCATTGTTTCCAGCGATCCAGACCTATTCCGCGAGCTGATTGCGGTGTTATGGGAGACAGATGCGGCATCACGAATGCGGGCCGCGGACGCGGCGGAGAAAGTGACGCGCGAGCATCCTGAATTGCTCCAGCCGTATAAGAAAGAACTCCTGGGTTTGATGAGCGAGGTTGAGCAGCAAGAATTGCGCTGGCATCTGGCAGTCATGGTTCCGCGGCTCGCGCTGAACGCCAGAGAAAGGCAAAGCGCCATGACCTCGCTGCGCGGTTATCTGGAAGACCGCAGTTCCCTCGTCAAGACGTTTGCTCTTCAGGGGATGGCTGACTTGGCGGAAGATGCGCCGAGCATTCGACCCACGGTGTTAGAAATTCTGCGCGAAGCGACTCGAAACGGGACGCCTGCGATGAAAGCTCGAAGCCGCAAACTCCTCCTTCGGCTGGAGCGAGTTCAAACGTAAGCTATTCTCTGCCGACGCCGAGGGCATCCGCCACGCGATTGATGTAGTTGAACCAGGATGCGATCAACGTGATTTGCAGAATTCCGCGGTCGTCGAAGCCCGCGGCCCGCAGGCCGTCGACGTCGTCTTTCCAGACTTTGGTCGCATCCTTGGTCAGCTTGACCACGTAATCGAGCATCACGCGATCCTGGGCCGAAATCGGGGCTGTGGTGTAGTCCTTCTGTAGTGCTTCCACGAGACCTTTGTCCAACGTCACCCTACGCAGAAACTCTGCGTGCGACTCGATTCAATAGACGCACCGGTTGGTCACCGAAACCATGGTGGCAATCATCTCGTGCTGCCGGCGCTCCAAGGGTAGTTCGGGCGACATCAGTGCGCCGAATGTGCTGAAGGCGTGATACAGCGCGTCGGGAATCAGGGTGTGCGAACCCACAATCGATGATGCCCCCGAGGGATCGGGGTGCACCGGGTCGCCATACTCCTTAGGGTAAAGCAGCTTTTCGCCTTCAATTGCCTGACGCAGTTTTTCATCGGCTTCAGGCAGTGATACGGTTCGAATCCAAGTCATGATTTTCCTTTTTCCATTCGTTTAGAAGCGTTCCCATCGTTACGTTCTCGAAAAAATACACTGGAACGGCTAACCGGACACATAGCACATTTGTACTAGCTTGGTGCCCAGAAAGTAGGGCCGCCGCCGAGGGCGAGGACGCCTTGGGGACAGCCGGCAGGATGCCGGCGCTACGCTTGTGTCGCGGGTTCCCTTGGTAACCCTTTCGTACACTCCCTTCTGGTAACCCTTGGTAACCATGCGGTTCATGACGTCCAGACGTACAATTGGCCTTGTCCGGTAGGTCCATCTGCCGATTGGCAGGATGAACTTCGGAGCGGTGTTCGGGACAGATTCCGCGACGTCAGCGGTGGTTTATCGATATCAGTATCAATACCAGGGTCTGAGGCTCGCATTCTTATGGCGTTGTTTGGGTTCAACAAACAGAAGGCTCTCAACAATGCGGAGAAGTATGTCCAGCAGGGCAAGATCCAGAACGCCATCAGTGAATACGAAAAGGTCCTTAAGAACGATGCCAAGGATCTGACGGTTACCAACACGGTCGGGGACCTTTATTCCCGCCTCGGCGAAACCGACAAAGCGACCGCATGCTTCAAAACTGTAGGCGATGCCTATGCCAGCCAGGGTTTCACGGTCAAGGCCATCGCGATGTACAAAAAAATCTGCAAGCTCCAGCCCTCACTCGAGAGCTTGCTCAAGCTTGCTGAACTGTACTCGCAGCAAGGTCTCTTCAACGACGCCCGCGCCCAATATTTGCAGGTCGCTGAAGAATTTCTGAAGGCCGGGGAACTCGAAAATGCCGTACGCATCTTTCAGAAGATTCTGGAGATGGATCCAGAAAACAGCGGGATGCGCGTCCGGCTGGCGGAAGTGTATCTTCGCCTGAACAAGAAGACGGAAGCCTGGCAGATTTTCTCCGCCGCGGCCGAAAGCCTGCGTTCCAAAGGATCGTTAGGCCCCGCTGAAGAAATCCTGCAGCGGATGCTCAAGCTCGATCCCGGCAACACTTATGCCTTGCTGATGCAGGGCAAGAACATGATTGAGTCGGGGGACGCTGCGGGCGCGGTTGCTGCCTTGCAAAAAGTTCCCGACATCGATTCCAAACCCGAAGGCCTGCGCGATCTGCTGAAAGCTTACCTGCAGACCGGACAACTCTCCGAGGCAGGAGGCATTGCCGGCAAACTGTTGACGGTGCACAACGATCTGCCGGCGATCTCCAGTTTTGCCGACGCGCTCATGCAGGCCGGTCAATACGAAAATGCTTTGCAGGTTTTCGACCAGCACGCCGAGCGGTTGCTGGCGGAAAATTCGGACAAGGTGCTCGACAGCCTGCACGCCATCATCGGGCACGTGCGCGACAATCCGGACTCGCTGCAAAAATTGCTTGACCTGTTTCACAAAGCGGCAGACACCACTCACATCAGTGAAGTCATGGAACTGCTGGCACATGCCAGCGTGCAAAACGGCGATCTGGCACGGTCTCGCGATCTTTATCAGAAACTGGCCGCTCTCGAACCTGCGAATCCGCTACATGTGCAGAATTACCAGCAGGTGGTAAGCCAACTCAGCGGCGCCTCCGGGAACAAGTTGATCACGCCGGAGGAAGCTTTCGCCCTTGTTGAAGATCTGGAAGCCACCGCGCCCTCCATTCATCAGCACTACTCTGACGAGGTTTCGCTGGCGGTCCGCTCGGCCCTTACCGACGCCGAGCTTTTCATTTCGTACAATATGCCGGCCAAGGCTCTGGGGCCGCTCGTCACGGCCATGCCGCTGGCGCCCCAAGATCTTCGCATCAATCAGCGTCTCGCCGCGTTGCATACCCGCGCGGGACGTTTCGCCGAGGCAGCGCTTTGCTGCCGCACTCTGCAGAGCGTCTATTCCGAAGCGGACTATCCCGAAGAAGCGACGCGCTACGGAGAGCTTGCCGAGCGATACGAGGAGCGTACTTCGATCGCGCTCCCCGGCGCATCCATCGACAAGGTTCCGCTCTCCCCGCGTGTCACGCCGAAGGCGCGTGCCACTGAGAAGCACGACGCAAAAGCCGAAGTCGCGGAGTTTGCTGTCGAGGAAGCGTCGGCTGAAGAAATCACGATCGAGCCAGAACCGCAGGAAGAAACGACCGCGGCAGAAGAAGCGACCGCGGCAGAAGAAGCGGCTGCGGTTACCGCTTCGCCCTGGCCTGCTCCTGCAGAACACGCCGGAGAATTTACCGTTGAGGCGGCGGCCGAACCCGAGTTTGCTGTTACCGAAGAATCTTCGGCTGGGACGTCGGTTGAGCCCACTGGGACGCCGGTTGAGCCCGCGGCAGCTGAAATAGATCTGTCTACCGAGTGGGACGATGCCATTACGATCGAGGCGGACGCTCCAGCCGAAGAAAAACCGGCAGTCGAGGTCGCCTCTGGGACGCCGGGAGTTCTCGAATCTGGCAAAGTCGATGAGACCATCGACGAGATTCGTTTCTATGCTTCTCACGGCATGCCCGCGCAAGCCATGGCGGCATTGGCTAAGCTGCAGACGCTGACCAGCGATCAAGCCAAACTGGATGAACTGCGGGCCGAGGTCGAGGCCACCATTCAACCGGCGGAGGAAGAAAATCGGGCAGCAGCCGAACGCCTGGTAGAGGAACTTGCCGCCGACGATATCCCAACGCTTGAAGTCGAAGCTGATGAACTCCCAATCGAGGACGCTCTCGTCGACGACGCTCCTGCCGCCGTTCGGGCTCCCGCAGCGGTCGTTCCCGAGCGTGCGGTAGTCGAAGAGCCTCCGGTAGTCGCCGAAATTCCAGTTAAGACGAAGTCTGCGCCAGCGGTTCATCAGCCTGAGCGCGTGGTTCACGAGCCTGCGCGTGAAGCTGAACCTGCGGTTCTGAAGGAATTCGTTTCCGAACTCGAAACTTCGTCGCGCGATGGCTTCGCGCCCGGGAAAGCGCCCGAGCCCGCCGCGTCGCCGACCCGCTCTGCTGCCACTGCTGTCCGGAAGACTCCGGCTGCGCGCGTGTCAGTCCCAGCAGCGCACACAGAACCCGCGATTTCGGCGGCAGAATCCGCACCTCTTCTGGGCGAGTTTGTTGCCGACATCGAAGCTTCGCTCGGGGATGACTTCCTAAAAGGCGCGCCCGTTGCCGCATCGGAAACTCCCACTGCTGTCGCGAAGGCGTCCCAACCCATCCCCCCGGCTCCAGCGCCGGTGGTTACTCCGGCCGGAATTTCTCCGGCAATCGTTAGTCATCCCGCCGCGGTCCCTAAAATTATGCCGCCAATGGCTGCGAGCGCAGCCGCATCCGCCTCAGCCGCCAACCAAGGCCTGCCTTCGGCCCCGGCGAGTGCGCCCGCAACGGCAGCATCCGTCGCCTGGCAGGCACCAGTGGCCCATGCTCCTACACCTGCTGCCAAGCCGCAGCCGCCGATTTCACGTCCCCCGGTTCCTGCAGCCAAAGCCTCTCCCTTTGGCGATGACGCTGGGGTCGATCTGGCGGAGATGTTTGGCGAACTCAAACACGACCTGGAAGCCGATGTGGCTTCCACCGACGAAGATCCCGAAACGCACTATAACCTCGGCATTGCCTTCCGCGAAATGGGCCTGCTCGATGAAGCTATCGGAGAACTGCAAAAAGCCTGCCAGTCCTTCGATCACGGAAAACCGTTTCCGCAGATTATGCAGACCTATACCTGGCTGGCGCAGTGCTTCCTGGAAAAAGGCGTGCCCGAGGCCGCCGTGCGCTGGTATGACAAGGCTCTCAACGTTCCTGGCATCGACGGGGAAACCCGCGTGGCGCTGCACTACGAACTGGCCTCCGCCCACGAAACCGCCGGCGACAAGACTTCAGCCTTGCGCCACTTCATGGACGTCTATGGCAGCAACATCGATTATCGCGACGTCGCCGAGCGCATTAAGGCCTTGAAGTCGTAGAATAGCCCGATGGCTTTCCTCCCCAATTTTTTCCACCCGGGCCCCGGGGCGACCTGCGGTGCGTTTCCTGCGATCTCTTCAGGGAGCCGCCAATGACGGACCCGACCCTCTTTCCCCATACTTCTGGCAAGGCTCCAGAGTCCCCCGCGCCCCAGGCTGAGAGCCGCACGGCGCTTCTGGACCCGCCCGACCAGTCCGCAGATCACCCAAGTCCCAGCGCCCTGCAGGTCTGGATGCATCGCACCTCGGTTCTTCTGTTTGTTCTGGTCAGTGCCGTCGCTGGAGTGCTGCTCATCATCCTCCCCTGGACCCCGGAATGGACCGATAATTACCTCTTGCTCTCGTTTCCTGCTCTGCGCTCCGTCATCTCCAACGGTTTCTTCCGTGGTCTTTGCAGCGGTTTGGGGCTGCTCGATATTTGGATTGGTTTCTGGGAGGCGCTCCACTACCACGAGCACCAATAGCGTTGTGCCCGGCTATGCAAATGGGGATGCGCAGTCTGGACACTGCGAATCCAGATTTGTGACGGCAAGTTTGTCACCCCAACTTGCCACACCTCGTTCCCGTGCTAAGGCCGTTCCGGTATTCTGATAAGTTGCGCTTCGCGTCGATCTTTGCTTCCGAGTTTTGCCTATGACTGACCATCTCAAATCCGCGCCCGTGGCGTACGAAAATCCCGCATTTCTCAACAGCCCCGATGGGCGCATCCTCCGCATTCTTGCCGAATATCAGGAACCGCTGGCGCGCTTCCGCCGCGAGCAGATTCAGGACACCGTCGTCTTTTTCGGCTCCGCCCGCTTTCAGGGACATAAGAATGCCACCAAGAACTTTGCCGCCATCCAACAGAATCAATCCGCGGCGCCAGCCGCGCAGCACGAAAGGAATTTGAAACTTGCACAGGCCGGCATCGATATGGCCCGCTACTACGAGGACGCTCGCCGTTTAGCTCACATGCTGACCACGTGGTCGATCCAGATTCCCGCCCGCCGCCGACGTTTCGTGGTTACCACCGGCGGAGGTCCCGGCATCATGGAAGCGGCCAACCTCGGCGCCCACGAAGCGGGAGGGAAGACCATTGGCCTGAATATCCAGCTGCCCTTCGAACAGAGTCCCAACCAGTACATTACTCCGGCGCTGAACTTCCAGTTTCACTACTTCTTCATGCGTAAATTCTGGTTCGCCTATCTCGCCAAAGCACTGGTCATCTTTCCCGGGGGCTTTGGAACCATGGACGAACTTTTTGAAATCCTCACGCTGGCGCAAACCGACAAGCTGGCCAAGAAAATTCTGGTCGTCATCTACGGCAGCGAATATTGGAATCGGATCCTCAACTTCCAGGCCTTCGTGGACGCCGGCACCATCTCTCCGGCAGATCTCAACCAGTTCAAGATCGTCGACAGCCCGGAAGATGCCTTCGAGTTCCTGCGCGACGGCCTCACGAAATACCATCTTGGCGGCGCGCCCAAAAAAGAAGGCGAAGCCCTCCCGGAAATCGCCAAGACCCGGCCCTAGCGTAAGCGGCAGTGAACGACCTCGCCGCTGCAAACCGGAGCCACCTAGGAATTAGTGTGGAGCGGGCACTCTTGCCCACTGGTTTTTGCCCCGGCAAACAAGCGGGCAAGAGTGCCGCTCCACACCAGCCGGCACAACATTCAATACCGATTCACTTAAAATCAGTGGCCATGCTTGTTCTCGCTTCCGTCTCGCCGCGACGCCAGGAACTTCTGCGCAACGCGGGTATTGCGTTCACAGTGCAGCCGGCGGATATTGACGAGACGCCGCTCGCGGATGAAGCGCCGCGGGAGTATGCGGAGCGGCTGGCACGGGAAAAGGCGCTCGCGGTGTGGCGAACTCGGCGGCAGGATTTGGTCCTCGGTGCCGACACAATTGTTGTGGTCGATGAGATCATCCTGGGCAAGCCGGTGGACGCCGAGGATGCTGTGCGCATGCTTCGTATGCTTTCTGGGCGCGTACACAGGGTGATCACGGGAGTGTGCCTGGTGAAAGCAGTTGCCAGCGATCAGCTGCCAGTTGCGAATAAGACTGCACCACACTCCGACGAACAACTGAGACCGTCGAACGCCGACATGAGAGTTACTTCGGAAACTACGTTAGTAACAGTGACTCAGTTATCGGACGATGAGATCCGTGAATACGTCGCCACGGGCGAGCCCATGGATAAAGCGGGGGCCTATGCGATCCAAGGGATGGCTTCACGATGGATTCCGCGAGTAGAAGGGGATTACAGCAACGTGGTTGGACTGCCGATAGCTCTGGTTTATCGAATGCTCGGCGGGCGATTGTGAACGGCGAGAAATTTAAACTTTCTTCTGTTCTTCTTCTTTCTTTGCCGCTTCCTGTTTCGCCTCTTCGTTCTTTTCGACTTCGGGATCTTTCATTGAAGCTTTGAAGTTACGGATGCCTTCGCCCAGACCCTTGCCCACGGCAGCGAACTTACTGGTGCCGAAGACCAGAAGCGCGATCCCGATAATCAAAAGCAAATGCAAAGGCTGAAACAGACCTTCACCCATGACTCCTCCGTGAGACTTCTGCGACTGGTAAACCAGCCGAAGGACCTTAAGAAAAGTTTAGGCTAGCCCACCCTTAGAGTCAAAGGCGGCGGACAGGAGTCCCCCACGCACGGCTTTTATGGCCGCCTGCTTACCGTGGCTCTGCTCGGAGGTTTATTCTCGAAGGAACATTTTTTTCGGAGGTCGCTTCGAATGTTCAAACTTAGTATTTTCGCGATCGTTCTATTTCTCTTCCTTGCGAATGCGGCAGCGGTGTCCCCTCAAACCTCGGCTCCAGCACCGGCTACGCAAGGCGAACAGCGCAAGACCAGCGAACCATATACGGGCGACCTGTCAGTTTTCGATTCCCCGGGGCGGGGAGATCGACTTCACATCGAGCGCGTGATGAACATACTTGGCATCGCAGAGGGAAAGGCTGCGGCTGACATAGGAGCCGGATCGGGATGGTTCACGGTTCGCGCGGCGAGGCGCGTGGGCGGAAACGGACTCATCTACGCGGTTGACATCAATCCCGAGGCCGTTCGTTATGTCGACGAGCGGGCGCGGAAGGAGAAACTGCAAAATGTGAAAACGATCCTGGGCAACCCTGACAATCCGCTTCTGCCCGCCAGGTCGGTGGACGCTGTACTGTTGCTCAAGACCTATCACGAAGTTGCGCAGCCCGTGGCTTTGCTGCGGAACTTGCGTGCAGCCCTGCGTCCGGGCGCCAAAGTCGGAGTCATTGACCGCAATGGTAACGGCGAGGACCACGGGGTCGGCCGCGAGGTGGTGATTCGCGAGGCGAAGGAGGCGGGCTACAAACTCCTCGAGCAGTACGATTTTGTGAAGGGCGACAAAATGGACTATTTTCTGGTCTTTGAATCAGAGGAATAGATTTCACGCGCTTTCGATCATTCCGGCTAGAAGCAGCGCACGGCGTGGTAACTCGGCGATGACGATGTGTTCGTGGACGGCATGCGCTCCCCCGCCCACGCCTCCCATGCCATCCAGTGTAGGGATGCCTATGCCGGCGGTAAAGTTTCCGTCCGAGCCGCCGCCCACCGCCGCCTCTTCGAGCTTCCAATCAATATGCTTTGCGATCGCTTGCGCTTTCCTATAAAGCGCGACTACCCCGGCAGTCCGCTCCATAGGCATGCGGTTGATTCCGCCCTCGACGCTTAGCTTGCAATGTTTGTCGAAAGGCTTGAGGGAACGAAATTTGCGTTCCAAGGTGGCGGCTTGTTTTGCATTCTTGATGCGGACGTCGATTTCCACGGTAGCCTCGGCCGCGATTACGTTGGTGCGAGTTCCGCCGCGAATCACTCCGGGGTTTACCGACAGACCGCGCCGCAAATCATTCATCTTCGAGACTGCGGTGATCTGCCGCGCCAGTTCGACGATGGCGCTGTGTCCCTTGCCGGGATCGAGACCCGCGTGCGCAGCCACTCCTTTCACATTCAGAATGTATTCACCGACTCCTTTGCGCGCGGTCTTTACGGCGCCGCGTGGTCCGGCAGGTTCAAGCACCAGCACGCCCGCCGACTCTTTGGCCAATGCCTCGGTAACTTTGCGGGAAGAATAACTGCCGACCTCCTCGTCCGAAACCAGAAACACGGTGACCGGTCGCGGCAAACTCGGATGCCAGGCCTGTAGCGCCTCGATCGCGCAGAGCATCAATGCAATGCCCGACTTCATATCGAGTACGCCGGGGCCGTATAGCCGGCCGTCGGCAACCCGGCAGGGCATGGTCGCAAGCGTTCCCAGCCGGTAGACGGTATCGAAATGGCCGAGCAGCAGAACTGGTTTGATGTTTTCGTGTCCGGGAAAATCGATTTGCACGCTGTCGCCGAAGTCTTCCGCGCGATGCACGTGCGCGCGTCCTCCGAGAGTCTCGAACCGTGCTGCGAGCAACGCGCCCATGCGGTCGGCGGCCAGCTTATTGTCGCTGGGAGATTCGATCATGACCAACTCCCGGATCGTTTCGACGATCTCTTCCTGCTGGGCTTCGAAGTAGCGCAGCCGCTCGCTCCACACTGCGTTGGACGGGAGTTGATCGGATCGCGTCGAACTTGCTGTTTTCTTTTCAGCCATTTCTGGGTTGCTGTCCGGGTGCGAGGCAGGCACTTACGGCGCAAGCCGTACAGTATAATCTTCAAGCTGTTTTGAGACGAAGCGTTTTGAGACCCATGAATAAAAGCGTTCCAATGACGGAAGCTTCGCCCGATTCTGCGAAGACGGTGCTCGACATCCACGAAATTTTGAAGATTTTGCCGCATCGTTATCCTTTTTTGCTGATCGACCGCGTGCTTGATCTGGAGCGCAAAAAGCGCATCGTCGCGATTAAGAACGTAACTATCAACGAGCCCTTCTTCGCCGGACACTTTCCCGGATTGCCGATAATGCCCGGGGTGCTGATTGTGGAAGCCATCGCGCAGGCGGGCGGTGCGCTGCTGCTCACCGAGGTTGAAGACCGCCGCGACAAGGTCATGATGTTTACCGGAATCGAGCGCGCCAAGTTCCGCAGGCCGGTCAGCCCGGGAGATCAGCTGCGATTGGAAGTCGAGGTGACCGGCTGGCGTTCGGTGCCGGGCATGACCGCTGCCAAGATGCAGGGATACGCTTATGTGAACGAGAAACGCGTGGCCGAAGCAATCGTTTCGTGCCAGTTGGTGGACAGCTCGCGCGGGCGGGGATCGGAAAGCGCCAACGACAATGCAGGACAGTGATCGCGGATGGTCGATCAATGCGCCGCCGGCTCCGCTCCTCCATCATCTATAAATCCATCGCCCATGAATTCATCGCCCACGAAATCCGCTTCCAGGAACATACATCCCACGGCGATTATCGATCTGAGTGCGAAGGTGCCTGTTTCGTGCAAGATTGGACCTTATTGCATCGTGGGCGCCGACGTTGAACTGGGTGAGAATTGCAGGCTCAAGTCACACGTCGTGGTCGAGGGACCGACGAAGATCGGATCCGATAATGTTTTCTTCCCCTTCTGCGCCATTGGCATGGCGCCGCAGGATGTCACTTATAACGGCGAACCGACGCGACTTGAAATCGGCGATCACAATGAGATCCGCGAGTGTGTGACGATCAATCGCGGCACGGTGAAGGGCGGAGGCCTGACCAAAGTCGGTAGCCATCTGCTCATCATGGCTTACACACACATCGGGCATGATTGCGTGATCGAGGATCACGCTATGCTCGTGAATGGCGCAACTTTGGGCGGACATGTGACGGTCGAAGAATGGGCGGTGGTTGGCGCACTGTGCCCCGTGCACCAGTTCGTGCGTATTGGCGCGCACTCGTACATTGGCGGCGGCACTACGATTACTCAGGATGTTTTGCCCTACTCGATGACCTCGGCGGCCCGCGACACGCATGCCTACCGAATGAATAAAATAGGGCTCGAACGGCGCGGCTTTTCGAAGGAACGAATAGCGAAGATTCAACATGCATACAAGATTCTGCTAGCCTCGAAGATGAATACTTCGCAGGCGCTGGAAAAGCTGAAGTTGCAAGCCGACCGCGGTGAAGACGTGGAGATGCTGATTCGCTTTATCGAGGCGTCGGAGCGAGGAGTAATTAAGTAGGAATAATGTAGAGACGTAGCTTGCTACGTCTTTCTCGCTACGTTTTCCTCCCCGGTCAAAGAGACGTTGCGAGCAACGTCTCTACACATCGCTATGGAACGCATAGGCCTGATCGCCGGCAACGGGAAGTTTCCTTTCCTCATACTCGATGCAGCGCGGGCGCAGGGTTACGAGGTTGTGGTGGCCGCGATTAAGGAGGAAACCTTCCCGGAGATCGAATCGCACGGCGCGGCGTCGGTCCACTGGCTTTCGCTCGGAGAGCTGTCGAGGCTGATCGAAACATTTCAGCGGGAAGGCGTTCGGCGCGCCATCATGGCGGGGCAGGTGCGGCACAAGCAGATTTTTTCCAGCATCCGGCCGGACTGGCGACTGGCCAAGCTTCTGCTCTCGCTTACCACGCGCAACACAGATTCGCTGTTGGGTGCGGTGGCGAAAGTGTTGGCCGACGAAGGCATCACGCTGGAGAAATCCACTTGGCTGCTGGAGCCCCTGCTGGTCAAGACCGGCGTGCTGACCGGGCGCGAGCCCGGCGAGCAGGAGCGCAAGAATATTGATTACGGGCGAGCGGTGGCTCGCGAGTTAGTGCGGCACGACATTGGCCAGACCGTCGTCATCGCCGAATGCGCGTGCGTCACAGTTGAAGCCATGGAGGGCACCGACGCGACCATCGAGCGGGCGGGACAGATCATGCGGTCTTTGGACAGCGAGGCTTCCACTCTCAGCCGCGCGCTTACTGTAGTGAAGATCGCCAAGCCGAATCAGGATATGCGCTTTGACGTTCCAGTGATTGGAGTGAAGACGATCGAGGTGATGCAAGCGGCGGGAGCGACTTGTCTGGCACTCGATGCGGGAAAGTGCCTTCTGCTGGAAGGGCAGAAAGTTATCGACGCGGCGAATGTCGCCGGAGTCGTGATTATTGCGCAGGGAAATTAAAGCTGATTCGATGAAATCGAAACATGTGGGGACACAATTCGAAGCGATTCGCATCGCAGACCAGCTTCGCCGCGCCTTCGAGGGCAGCGCGTGGCACGGACCGGCGCTGCTCGAACTGCTGGAGGATGTCGACGACGCAACGGCCGCCGCCAAGCCGCTGGCTAGGGTTCACACCATCTGGGAGTTGGTATTGCACGTTACCGTGTGGGATGCCGCCGCTATCCGCCGCCTGAATGGAGAAAAATGTCAGCCCACCGGCTTAGCAAACTTTCCGCTCGCCCAAGTGCCGAGCGAAGCTGCGTGGCGCAAGGCCATCGCCGAAACGAAACGTACGCACGAGACTCTGGTGGAGACTGTCGCCGCTCTGCCTGATTCGCGCCTCGGTGATCGCGTCCCAGGCAAACGTTACGACTTCTATCACATGCTGCATGGGATTGCGCAGCATGAGCTTTACCACGCTGGGCAGATTGCGATTCTGAAAAAGGCGCAGGTAAAGCCCCGGCGGCTAAAGCCGGTATTTTAATAGCGCGCCAGCGGCACGGCTGAAGCCGTGGCCTTCCCAAACCCACCGCGACGCTAGTCTAGACTGCGTCTCACTACTTCCTGAAGATCACGGCCACAGCGGCAACGATCAGCCCGAAGCCTGCGAGGTAATTCCAGCGCAGTGGCTGCTTCAGGTACAGCACGGAGAAAGCCGCGAAGACAGTCAGAGTGATCACTTCCTGGATCGTCTTCAGTTGGGCCGCCGTGAATTCATAGGAGCCGATGCGATTCGCCGGAACCTGAAAACAGTATTCGAAGAACGCAATCAGCCAGCTCACGACGATCACTTTGTAGAGCGGCACTTCGCGATACTTCAAATGTCCATACCAAGCAAAAGTCATGAAGATGTTGGAGATGGTGAGCAGCGCGATCGTCCTCATGGGGCGATTTCAGTCCTTTCTGCGATTTGATTTTTTTCCTGGCGCGAGTACGCCCCAACCCGAGCTAATCCTGATGCTCTTTCCCAGGTTTACGTTTACAATTTCTTTCCGGCAACCAGCCTCCGAGAATTACTCCTGCCATCGCAAAATCCGATCTTCGTCGCCGTGGTCGGCGTGGGCGTCTTTGGGCGCAATCATGCCCGAGTCTACAAGGAACTGGAACAGCAAGGGGAATCGGTGCGCCTGCTGGGAGTGGTTGACCCGGACGCGGGCCGCGCCGATGCGGTAGCCCGCGAGTTCGGGTGCGAGGGCTTCGGATCGGTGCAGCAGATGCTAACCCTCACCAGGCCGGGCGAGTTGCAAGCCGCGTCCGTTGCCGCTCCCACCGCGCAACACGCAACCATCGCCGGCGAGTTAATGAAGGCGGGAGTGGATGTGCTCATCGAAAAACCGCTGGCGGCAACGCTGGCGGAGGCGGAAGAGGTGGTCGCGCTCGCGGCCACCCACAAGCGAATTGGGCAAGTCGGACATCTCGAGCGCTTCAATCCGGCAGTGCGCGCAACGCTTCCCTTGCTGACTCAGCCCATGTTTTTCGAAGTGCACCGGCTTAGTGTCTTCACTCCACGTTCGCTCGATGTCGATGTTGTGCTCGATCTGATGATTCACGATCTTGACATCGTGCTGGCGTTTGCCAAATCGCCGGTCAAAGAGGTTCGCGCGGTCGGCCTGCCCATTTTGTCGGGCAAAGTGGATATTGCGAACGTCCGTCTGGAATTCGAATCGGGCTGCGTTGCGAATTTCACGGCCAGCCGCGTTTCCACGGAACGCGTGCGCAAGCTTCGCTTTTTTCAGCCACGGCAGTATGTTTCGCTCGACTACGGACGCCAGGAAGTGTTGGTCTTTACCGTCGGTCACGACGAGGCTGCGTCGGGAAAACCTTCAGTGAATCCGCAGATCGGCATCAACAAACCGCCCGTGGCATCGGAAGAGCCGCTGCATGCGGAGCTCAAGGCATTTCTGCGCGCTGTTCGAGAGCGCTCCGCGCCAGTGGTTCCGCTCGAAGACGGCCGACGCGCGCTCGCGTTGGCGCTGGAGATCGTGGACGCCATTCGCGACCACGGAAAAAAAGTGGGCCTCGCCGGCATCGCCGCCGCAAAGCCTTGATCTGAGAACAGGTTCCCCAGTTCCATCGAATCCAGACCAGGTCTGGGGATTCCGGCCATTTCTCTAAACATCTCAATATTTCCTGAAACGAAATTCGGGTCTTCCGCACTATCCCTATAAGTGGAGGACATCGGCTGACATAAGCGATGAGCCACAGTTCAGGAATTCAGCCTGGCAACCACCAGGTTGAGTTCTCGTAAGTGCCGGAGCCGTCCGGGGGGAATCGGCTCCGGCGCTTCTGAATTTGGACTTCCGCGGACGGCGCAGGCCCTTTCTACTTCAATCCGGGTTCACAGGAGTTGACTCTTGCCGCTGCACAGTACTCGGCCCACCGCACCCACCGTTTGCCGTCGGAGTAATCACTCCATTCTGAAACGTCCCGTCTCGTCTGCGCCCAACCCCGAAAACGGCAACGGTGGGCCACCTCCGGTGCTACACTTTCCGACACTTCACAATGTGCGGGGCAAGTGCTTGCAGTTCCAATCTTTTGACGAATCCTATCTGAGCCGCTTGCGGTCCGGAGATTTCCGGACACAGGAGAATTTCTCGGCCTATTTCAGCGCGCTGATCAAGATCAAGCTGGGCTCTCGCCTGAAGTCGCCGGAAGCCATCGAAGATGTGCGGCAGGAAACCTTTGCCCGATTTTTCGTGGCCCTGCGGGACGGGAAGATTCTTCAACCCGACCGCCTGGGACTCATTCGTAAATTCCATCTGCAACAACGTCCTGCTTGAGCACTACCGGTCGGCGGCCCGGAACACTCCCTTGGATGAGGAAGAGGAGAAGAACTTTCCTGCGCTGGAATGTCGATCTGCGTGGGGGCGCTTAGCGCCAAAGAAAGAGAAAAGAAAGTTCGGGAGATTCTGGAGAAACTTCCGGAACGGGACCGGCGGCTGTTGCGTGAAGTTTTCCTGGAAGAGCGGGACAAAGATGAGGTATGCCGTGACTTCGGCGTCGATCGCGAATATTTGCGCGTGCTGTTACACCGTGCCAAGCAAGCATTTAAGTCATCGTATCTGAAGCATGCGGGAGGGAATCCCCCAGATTTTGCTCCGGCCTGATGAGAAGAACGTTGGCAATGCCTATGAGGCGCTCACTGTTTATGAGGGGGAACAAAACCATGGACCACACAGCGGTGGTTCGACAGAAAATGACGGAAAGATACTTGCTCGACGAACTCGATCCCGAAGTGCGCGACGAGTTCGAAGAGCACTACTTTGACTGCCCGGAATGCGCCCTGGATATTCGCGCGGGGGCCCAGTTTGTGGCGCACAGCAAGACGGTCCTGGCGGAGAGCTCGGAACCAACTCCAGCGCGTGCGATTCCGAACCGGAGCCGTCGTCGGATTGGTTTGCCTGGCTGCGTCCGGCATTTGCCGCCCCGGCACTCGCGCTTCTGCTGGCGGTGGTTGGATATCAGAATCTGGTTACCTATCCAAGATTTCAATCCGAACTCAACCGACCTCAGGTTTTGCCGTCGGCTTCTGTGAACTTTGGAACTTGGGGCGCGGGTGGGCCGCCTACGACGGTTCCTGAAGGTAAGGGCCTTCTGCTGTTTGTGCGCATTCCGCCGGATGGTCCTTACTCCCGTTACACGGCGGATTTACATAACCCCGGCGGAAAGCTGGTAGGTTCGTTCACAATCGTCCCTGCCGAAGGTCAAGATCAATGGCCGGTGACGGTGCCTGGGATCCAGCGAGAAGCCGGCATCTACACGCTGGCGGTTCGAGGCATCACCGCCGACGGGCAAAGCAAAGACCTCGGGCATACATCCTTCGAATTACAAGTTCAAAGATGAAAGATGAGTGATGAGTTCCAGCGGCGACGGAGGTACACTATGGCGATTATGACGGACACTCCCGAAGCAGCCAGCGCAGTAAGACCTTCCCATGACTACCATGCTGAGGCGAACGTGCTCAGCGGGCACTTGCAGCGCCCGATCAATCAGACGATCGAGCGGCAGGCGCCAGTTACGCTGAATGACCGCCGGGGCGGCCACTTCAGCCGCCGCGCCGAATACTTCAGCATCGAAGGTCTGATTTCGTTCACCAGAGGCGAGACCAGGGTCTCGGGGGCCCGAAGTCTAAAAAATAACGGGTGGGTGACTCTCTCTACATCAATTCTGGAAGGCTTCAACGTTTTCGAGACCATTACGGCAGACCGCCTGGTGTCGCAGGTTTCGACGGATCATCCCTACAAAGACGGTCATGTGCCACATGTAACGTTTTTGGGAACGCAGTTCGAGAATTTGCGAGTCGGCGGCTTCCCAGCCGAACTCACGTTGAATCTCGGCATCTGCGGCGATCGGCCGGCCGGCGACCGGTCTTATTTCCAGGATCTCGATTTCCTCCGCGGGGTGAAAGAACAGACCGAAAAGATCGCCAAAGCCAAAAACCTTCCCAAAGAGTTAAAGGATCAGTACGATGAGAAGCTTGCCTACATCAAGAGGCTCATCGGCGCTGGCGACGCGGGCGGCCAAGCCGCGCCTGACCAAGGCAGCCACGAGCCCATCACATGTTCCCTGGTCCAGAGCATCGGCGAGATTCCAATCCCCGGAGTGCAGACGTTCGGTCACGTTCTCGTGATTCCGGAATTTGGCAGCGTGGCGCTTGGCGAGATCGAAGTGGGCGAGAAGGTCTACGAAACGTCCGAGAGGCCCTGCGTCTATTTCGAGCTGACGAGCGTCAGGATGAAGCTGGGTTGCCTCGGGGACGGAACCTTGGCCTCCGGAACCGTCACGGCCAACGGCGCCCACAGGCCGTAAGACTAGTCCTGCTGCTCTTGGCTGCCGCGACAGTGTTGTCGTGCGCTCATCCCACACGTTCCCCAAAACTTCTCTATGAACATGCCAGCCAAGCCTTCTTAATCGGCGAACTGGAACAGTGCCAGGACGAAGCTAAACGAGGTTACAAGCAATTTCTCGACTCAAACGCAGAGTGGGCGTGGAAATTCCGCATCCTGCAAGCCAGGTCTGCTCTATGGCGCGGTTTGTACGAAGACGTCTTAGAGGTTCTTGACTCCCGCTCGTTGCCTCCAGGGCGGCCGGCTGTGGCTATTCCGAGACTGACGCTTGTTGGGATAGCTAATGTTTACCTCCACAACTTTAGCGAGGCGGAAGCGGTACTCAGCGATGCCGAAGCGCTCTGCAGAGATTCTACAGCCGATGATTGCGGAGACCTGCTCGAAGCCCGTGGTTTCTTCGCCAGCGAGCAGAAACATTCTGCATTGGCAGAGAAATATTATGAACTTAGCCTATCCTTCGCCACTTCGCACAACGACGCGTTCCTTAAATCAACATCTCTCCTTAACTTAGGAGCCGAGGCGCTGTCACAGGGACGCTTCGATGTGGCAATCGACCGGTCTCAAGCAGCGCACGAAATCGCTGCTGCGATGAACGCCAAGGCGGTCGATCTCGTCGCAAAAGGAAACTTAGGATGGGCCTATTATGAGCTTGGGGACGCAGAAAAGGCCTTCACTCTGCTGGTCGACGCTAAAACGCTCGCCATGCAGCTGCACGACGTCTCGAACCAGGAGAACCAGCTCACTAATATTGGCTATATCTACATGGACCAGCACAAGTTTGGTCTGGCGGAGGAATCCTTTCAGCAGGCACTGGCGCTGGCGAAAAGCATCAAAGCAAAAGAACAGGTTTACAACGCATTGCGAGTCCTGGCACGACTGGCGTTATTGCAGAGCGATCCCGACAAGGCAAGCCAATACGCCGAGAAGGCTCTGACTATTGCCCGAGAAGCCGGCAACCACGTGGATGATCTCTATCCGTTGCTAGTTCAGGGACAGGTCGCAGCGCGGCGCGGCGATGCGACTCGGGCACGACAAATCTTCGAGGCGGTCGAGCACGACAGGGTCTGTCCTGCTTTTCTGAAGTGGGAGGCGGAACACTCGCTGGCACGGCTCGATGAAGACCGGAAGGCGCTAGACTCAGCCGAACGCGAATATCGCGCTGCATTGGCTACATTCGAAGCAGCCCGCTCCAGTGTGCGGCACGAAGATTTTCAGCTTTCATTTCTGACCAATGCGGCGCACATTTACGATGATTACATTCATTTTCTCGTGGCGCGAGGAAAAACCGAGGACGCACTGCGTTGGGCTGACTACAGTCGGGGCCGAACTCTCGCAGAGGGGCTAGGCCTGCTTTCAAGGGACAACGATAACCATGCCGGAGCTCCGGCTCTGAATCGCCGCGAGATTTCCCGTCTGGCCAAGGGCACGATTCTCTTTTACTGGCTAGGGGAGAAGCAATCGTATCTGTGGGCGATCACGCCATCCAAAGGTCAAGTCTGTTTCCGCTTCCTCCCGGCGCGGAAATCGATTCGTTGATGCAGCGTTATCGCAAGCCTCTAAATGGTCCGCAAGACGTTGTCGCATCGAGCGAAGATGGACGCGCACTCTATCGCACGCTCATCGAGCCGGCAAAGGCACTCCTGGCGCGCGACACGAAAGGTATTTATCATTCCCGACGGCAGTCTGAACAATCTGAATTTCGAGACGCTAGTCGTCGATCAACCGAAGCCGCACTACTGGATTGAAGATGCCGATGTTGTGAACGCCAGTTCACTGCGTGTGCTCGCCGCCACTTTCATCCACGAAAATCGTCGCCAAAGCGCTGGCGAAAGGAAACGGACTCCCAGACTGCTTCTCATTGGCAACAGCATAGCTCCGAGCAATGAGTACCCTGAACTGCCCCGGGCCGGCGAGCAGATGGCCAATGTCGCCCGGCACTTTCCAGCCTCGCAGCGCCAGGTTTACCAGCGCGACCAAGCGAACCCATCCGCTTACCTGGCGGGCAATCCTGAAAAGTTTTCACACATCCACTTCGTCGCGCACGGGACGGCGAGCCGCTTGAGCCCCCTCGATTCGGCGATCGTGCTTTCCAAAAGCGCCGTCAACACTGAGCCCTTCAAGCTCTATGCTCGCGATATCGTTCAGCATCGGTTGCAGGCCGAACTGGTTACGATTTCGGCGTGTTATGGCGCGGGATCACGCGCCTACTCCGGCGAGGGCCTGGTAGGACTCGCCTGGGCGTTTCTGCGAGCCGGAGCCCACAACGTGATTGCCAGCCTCTGGGAAGTGACCGACGCCTCGACCGAACAACTGATGGATCGCTTCTACGACGAACTCGATAAAGGAGCCAGCCCGGATGCGGCGTTGCGCGCCGCCAAGCTTTCGTTGCTCCATGGCAGCGCGTTCCATCATCCTTTTTACTGGGCACCGTTTCAGCTCTACACCGGCTCGTGATGCTAGCCCTGCCCTTAGTCCATTGAGCGACGGTAACAGTCCCTGGCCACCTTGAACAAATCCGAACTCCTACTTGCGAACTGCCCAAGCCAATCCATCCGGCTGTTTTCCTGGAGAGATTTGTCCGACAACTTCCAGGGTTTTTAAATCCACGACCGCGACCTTGTCGTTTGTGCTGACGGCTACGTAAGCGCGTGAACCATCAGGAGTGATCAAAATGCCCGCCGCGCCACCTCCGAGACTCAGCTGCTTTACCTCTTTGCGAGTGGATGCGTCCATCACCACCAGGCTAATGCCAGCAGCCCCGGCACCTAGACCTGAGATCAAGGCCCACTTGCCATCCGGCGTAAACTTCAAGCGGTTGGCGCCCTTCACGGGAATGGGAATCGTTTGTGTGGGTTTCTTGCTGGCGAGGTCGATAATTGTGACGGTTCCGTCTCGCGCGTTGGCCGCCCATATTTCTTTTCCATCCGGTGACACGTCAAAGCCTTCAACGCCGTTGCCGGCCGGGACGTTTGTGACCTCCCAAGTCAAACGCGGGCCGCTGGCTGGCGGACCGGGTGCTTGAGGCGGCGGGCCGCCAGCATTAGGAGATCCTGCTCGACCGCCGGGCGCCGGGACGAAACCTCCGTTCCGCTGAGCGACATGTTCGATGATGCTGATCGTGCCGGAGTTGACGTTCGAAGTAATGATCTGATCGAGGTTTTTCGAGACCGCGATCATGTGCGTGCGATCCTGGCCCGTGCCGATGATCCAATCCACGCGCTGGCTCGCAGGATCGTAACGGCCGATGATCTTATTCGTCTCCGCCGTGAAATAAAGCTTGCCGCCTGCAAAGGCCAGCCCGTGGGTGGAACGCAAGGCGCCGAGGTCGATCGGAGGCAAAGCTTTCTGAGCAACCAGGTCAACCACAGAGATCGTATGCAGATCGCTGTCCGATCCGCCATAGTTTGAGATGTAAGCAAATTTGCCGTCGTCGGATGCGACGATTTCGTGGGGATCGGGGCCGGCGGCAACGCGGGCCAGAATCTGTAACGTCGCAGGATCAACGATGGCTACGGTATTGTCACTCTTTGCGAGCACAAGAAGAGTAGACACGGGGGTTTGAGCGTACGCGGCGCTCGCGATGAATGTGGTCGCAACGTACAAGAATTTTCGCAGTAAGCTTATCGTTCCGCTCATAAGTGTCCCCCTTCGACTTTCTGGAGAGCTAGTTTACAACGCTCTACCGGCGGCCGCGCCTGACGCCCATGCCCATTGAAAGTTAAATCCGCCAAGCTGGCCAGTCACGTCCACCACTTCACCAATGAAAAACAAGCCGGGGATTTTTCGGCTCTCCATAGTCTTGGCTGAAAGTTCGTCCGTATCGACGCCGCCGGCGGTTACTTCCGCTTTCTCGTATCCTTCCGTACCAACGGGAACAATCGTCCACGCATGCGCCTGCTGTTCGAGAGCAGCCAGCGCAGTGTTTGTCCACGCGGTGGGTGCGTGCAGATTGAGCCAGCGATCCGCGAATCGAGCCGGTAGAGTCTTCCGAAATTCGGACCGAACCGCTGTCAGGGTTCGCGGCGCCTTGGGATCGCGGAAGATTTCCGTCAACTCGGTTCCCGGCGCAATATCGATCTGGATTTTCTGGGGCTTCTTCCAGTAGGACGAAATCTGCAGAATCGCCGGACCGCTCAGCCCGCGATGCGTGATCAGCATCTTCTCGCGGAATTGCTGCCCGCTGCAGGAGGCAATCACATCCGCGGATAGGCCGGCCAGCTCGCAGTAGGCGGATCGATCCTCCGCCATTAGCACAAGCGGTACAAGCCCCGGCCAGGGTTCGCGGATTTTCAAACCAAACTGGCGAGCCAAGTCGTAGCCAAAGGAGGTCGCGCCCATCTTTGGAATGGATAGTCCCCCGGTCGCGACCACCAAGCAGGGGCGCGTGGAATTCTGCATTTGCCGTGTGCACTTCACAAACTCGGTAGTCCGTTTCACTTCGCTGAATCTTTGCGTGCAGGAAAATACTCACGCCGGCGGCGGCATTCTTCTTCGAGCATTCCCAGAATGTCGCGCGCCGAACGGTCGCAAAACAATTGACCCAGCGTCTTTTCGTGATACGGAATGCGATGCTTTTCGACGAGTGCGATGAAATCCGCGGGCGTGTAGCGGGCTAGCGCCGACTTGGCAAAATGAGGATTGGCGGAGAGGAAATTCTCCGGTTGGCAGTGGATGTTAGTGAAGTTGCAGCGCCCACCGCCGGAGATGAGAATCTTTTTGCCCAGACGGTCGGCGTGCTCGAGCACGGCAACGCGGCGTCCGCGCTTGCCGGCCTCGATGGCGCACATCAGGCCCGCTGCTCCGCCTCCCAGAATCAGTGCGTCGAAATGATGGGCATGAAGAGCGCATCCCTCAGAACGGCTAAAAGGCCGATGGATTCTGTGATGATTTGGGACGGGCACGACTGAAGTCGTGTCCGTAAACGTCACCACATGCCCGACTCTCGGCACGCTAAGGTCGCCATCTGCCGCATCACAGAATTTACATGTAAAACAAACTAAGGCGTGGCAGCTTGTACTTCTCCAGCAATCGCTTGTGCACGTACTGCTTCTGCAGTTGGTCGATCTGCGCCGCCGACATTTTCCGGCGATAAGGAGCAAGATCACGGTCGGCCTCCGCGCGGACCATCACGATCTCTTCATCCGGCGTGGAAGCCAGCAGCACTGCAAAAAGTTTTTCTTCGAGCACGGTCAGGCGGCGCTCCAAGTCTTCCAAACGGGCCACGGGTTTCTTCTCTATTCCTTCCGCAAGATCGCGCAGGGTTGTGGCGGCTTCGAGAGCGACCGATCGGACCGAGATTCCGCCTCCCTGCGGCAACTTCGCGGCTTCCAGCAAATTCGCATTGCGACGCAGGAAGGGCGCGACCACCTCCGGTTCAAAACCTTGTCCGCCACGGGTTTTCGCCGGCGACGCAAACTCCCCGCCAGCCGCGCCAACGGCTGCCTCCTTCATATCTTCCGCGGCCGCCAGCACTTCCTGCGAACAGAATCCAAGGCCATTTATTTTTCGTGTCTTGGATGGGCGTCTCTCATAGTGTTCGAAGGTCACGTCAATGCCGCGCAGAACGGCCTCTAGCGGAATTCCCGCCTCTTTCCAGGTTTCCATCAGCACCCAGTCGAGTGGGGAAAGCCGCAGGATTCCTCCCCATCGGCGTTGAAAATGCTCCTCGATTTCCGTGAAGTAATTGAAATAATTTTCCACGGCGGAGTCAGCGGGCGGATCGCGAGGGCGAAGGCTCCCTATCACCATTCTGTCGACTTTGTTGCTTCCTGCTTGGGCGGCGCCGGTTTTAATGAAGCCTTCACTGCGGACTTGGGGGCTGCGTTCGCCGAAGCCGATTCCTTGCGCGCCGAAGCATTCCGTTCCCAAATGATGCGCAAGCCTTCGAGCGTCAGGAAGTCATCCACATGCTTGATGTATTTCGATCCCGTGCCAATCATAGGCCCGAGTCCGCCAGTCGCGATCACGCGCGTCTCCTGGCCCAACTCCGCAAGCAAAAGTTCGAGAATTCCATCCACCAGCCCGAGATATCCGTAATAGAGTCCCGACTGCAGGCTGCCCACGGTGTTCGAACCGATCACGCGCGCGGGCTTGCGGATTTCGACGCGCGGCAAGCGCGCCGTACGTTCAAAGAGCGCGTCCGCGGAAATGCCGATGCCGGGGCAGATCACCCCACCGAGATATTCGCCCTTCGCCGACACGCAGTCGAACGTTGTGGCCGTACCGAAATCGACGACCACGCAAGGACCGCCATATTTGGCGAAGGCTGCGACGCCATTAACAATGCGATCGGCGCCCACCTCTGCCGGATTGTCGTACTGCACGGGCATGCCAGTCTTGATACCCGGCTCGATGGAGAGAGGACGCAAGTTGAAATAGCGTTCGCAAACCTGCCGCAGCACGGGATCGAGCGGCGGGACCACCGACGAAATCACGATGCCGTGAATGCCCTTCGACTCGAGCCCGGCCATCGAAAACAAGTTACGGAATAACACTCCGTACTCGTCGACCGTGCTGGTGCGAGACGTTGCGACGCGCCAGTTGGCCACAAGTCGCTCGTAACGCGGAGTTTCATCCGAATCGCCGGCCGCGGACACATTCGCGATCCGCGCGAAGACGCCGAGCACGGTGTTCGTATTGCCGACATCGATGACGAGAAGCATCTTCTTATCTGTCGCGCGCGCCTGGCAAAGTCGAAGGGATGCCGACGCTACCGCTCCCTCACGGTTCCGCTTAATACCGTTTGCAGTCCTTTCGGGGTTCGTACTTGCAAGAACCCGCGAGAATCAAGGCCTTCGGTCGTTCCCTCGAAGGCTGCCCCATTCTCTTCGATGCGCACTGCTTTGCCCTGCGTCCAGGAGGAACTCCCGGCAAATCGCCGCCGAATCGACTCCCGTGCGCTTGGGTCTTCCAGCAACTGCCGATACTCACGATCAAGTGATTTTAACAAAGCCGCCACTAACTCGACCCGCGACCACTCGCTTCCAGTCACAAGCCGCAATGAGTTCGCTTGCAACTCCTTGGGAAAACTTGACTGGTTCACATTGATGCCAATTCCCACCACAATGTAGCGCACGCGTGTTGCCTCGGCATTCATCTCGGTGAGAATCCCGCAGGTCTTCTTACCGCCAATAAGAATATCGTTGGGCCACTTCAGGTCGGCACTGACGCGTGAATCGACCTGCTGAATCGCCGCCCGCACGGCGAGTCCGGCCGCGAGCGACAATATCAGCACTTCCGACGGGGGCAGTTTGGGCCGGACAACAGCCGAACAGTAAATCCCCGTCGAACGCGGGGATTGCCACGAATTAGCTCCGCGCCCGCGCCCCGCGGTTTGCTCCTCGGCCAGGAACACGCTGCCTTCGGGAGCGCCCTCCGCCGCGGCCGCCATCGCCGCCGTATTGGTCGACCCAATTTTATAGAAATGATGCAGATGCTCGCCGAAGATCGTACTGCGCACCAGCGGCCGCAGAATTTCCGGCAACAGCAGGTCGGGGACCGATCGCAGTTGGTATCCGCTTGCCGGATGCCCCGCGACATCCACTCCCAAGCCGCGCAATTGCTGGATCAGACGCCATACCTCGCTGCGGGTGGAAGAGATTTCCTGGGCAATTTTGGTTCCGCTGACGACAACCGTAGCGTGCTCCATTAGGAGACGCACGATACGGCCGAGTCGCAGATCGCTGGGCTGAGGCTCGTGCGCTGCGAAAACTTTCGCCCGCGAAGCGTGCTTACGAATTGTGTCGGTCTCGGGGATGCGGAAATTATGCGCGAATTGCAGCGAAACAACAATCGTCGCGTCAGGCCGGCACAACTCGCATGCTCATATCCGCAGCCTGCGGAGAGTGCGTCAGCAGGCCCACCGAGATGAAGTCGACACCGGTCTCCGCGTAGGCGCGAACATTCTCCAGGCGGATTCCGCCGGAGCATTCCACCGGGATGCGACGCCCGTCCTTCTGCACATCTTTAGATACATCAGGCCGCGAACAGCGCTCGACGGCACGCCGCACATCTTCCACCGACATGTTATCCAGCAGAATGGCTTCCCCGCCGTGAGCTAATGCCAGTTCCAGTTCATCCAGCGAGCGCACTTCCACCTCGATAATCTGCGAGCCGCGGCGACTTTGCACAGCGCGCTCCAGGGCGGGGACGATGCCGCCCGCCAGCGCGATGTGATTGTTCTTGATGAGCACGCCGTCGGAAAGATCGAGCCGGTGATTCTGTCCGCCGCCGCAGCGCACGGCATTCTTGTCGATCACTCGCAGGCCCGGCGCGGTTTTTCGCGTGTCGAGAATGCGCGCCTTCGTGCCCGACACGGCTTCCACGAATTTGCGCGTCAAGGTCGCGATCCCGCTCATGCGCTGCAGAAAATTAAGGATGACGCGCTCACAGGAGAGAATGACCCGCGCATTGTGACGAATCACGGCGACCGACTGTCCCTTGTGCAGGCGTACGCCGTCGAAAATCTCAGGATGCGTTGTGACTTCATAGTGGGCCGTGACCGCCCCGTCAAGAGCTGCGTACACATCAAGAATGCGCGCCACACATCCGATGCCGGCAAGAATGCAGTCCTGCTTGGACACGATCGTCGCTGATGCGCGCTGGTTCGGGTCGATGCAGGCGTAGCTGGTGGCATCGCGCGTCGCTCGGTCTTCGAGCAGCGCATTCTCCAGAATTGCGGTGATGCGTCGTGAATTCCAGTCCATGTTCGTGGGCGGGCGTCCTCGCCAGCCTGCTTGCGGCGCCACCAAAGACGTAGCGAGCTACGTCTCTACAATTTACCGGCAGCCCAACTCTTTCAGCTTACTCTGCGTCTTCGTTTGCATCACGACCAGCTCCTGTTGTTGCTTACGCAGATTGTCGACTACAAGTGACGGAGCCTTCGCAAGAAACTGTTCATTGCTCAACTGCCGCCGGCCGCTCGCGATACCTTTTTCGATTTTCTCCAATTCCTTGTTAAGTCGATCACATTCGACGCCCACGTCGATTTTTCTGTCGTAGATTACGTGCACATCGAAGCGCGCGGTACCACGAGCGGCAGCCCGATTTGCAAGTGAGCTTCCCACGAACATGATTTTTTCTACATTGGCCAACCGCTCGACCGCGCCCCGATTCTGCTCGATCATCCTGCGAATTCCCGGCTCCGACGCGAATACCTCAATGGGAACTTTCACCTTGGGCTCGACTTTCAGTTCCGCCCTGAGGTTGCGAACGCTGACGATCAAATCCTGCAAAATTGCCATCTCCGTCTCGGCGGCCATATCGAACTGGTTCTCATCCGCCAGCGGATACGTCGCCAGGGCAATCGACTTAAAGGGGACCTTGCCTTCATACAGGGCCTGCCAGATTTCTTCCGTGATGAACGGCATCACCGGATGCAGCAGGCGAAGCGATGCATCGAACAGATTAACCAGATTCGCGCAGACTGCTCGTGCCGCTATCCGATCGGCACCTTCTTCGAAACTCAGACGCGGCTTGATCAACTCCAGATACCAGTCGCAAAATTCGCCCCAGAAAAAATCGTAGATGCGATTGGCCGCCTCGTGGAAACGATAAGTCGTCAGCGCACCGTTCACGTCGGCCACAGCGCGGTTGAATCGCGAAAGAATCCACCGGTCTTCGAGGGTCGAGGTCTGAAACCCTGCAACCCCGAGAGCGCCAGTCCCGGTGTTCGATGCGGTTGTGTGGGACCGGGTCTCTGACCGGGTCCCGGGCCGCAGGCCCGGCTCGATCCTATCCACATTCATGAACATAAACCGCGCCGCGTTCCAGATCTTATTAGCGAACGCCCGATACCCATCAGTCCGGCTCTCGCTGAAGGCAATGTCCGTACCCGGCGCGGCCATCGCAGCCAGAGTAAATCGCGTCGCATCCGTGCCGAAGCGCTCGATGATTTCCAGCGGATCGATCACGTTGCCCTTAGTCTTCGACATCTTCTGCCGCTCAGCATCGCGCACCAGCGCGTGGATGTACACGTGCCGGAAGGGCACGCTGTCGTCCTTCTTGTCCGCCCAGCCATTGGCGTTCTTGATCGTCGCATCCTGCTCATGTCCCTGCATGAAATGGCACCCGAACATGATCATGCGCGCCACCCAGAAAAACAAAATCTCATACGCCGTAATCAGCAGAGTTGTGGGATAAAACACCTCCAGATCCCGTGTCTTCTCCGGCCAGCCCAAGGTTGTAAACGGCAACAAGCCTGAGGAAAACCATGTATCGAGCACGTCGGAAACCTGCTCCAACTGGCCGCCGCATTTAGTGCATTTCATCGGAGCTTCGCGCGCGACAATCATTTTCTTGCACCCATCATTGCTGCACGTCCACGCCGGAATCCGATGTCCCCACCACAACTGGCGCGAAATGCACCAGTCATAAATGTTGTTCATCCAGTTCAAATAAATCTGGCGGTAGTTATCCGGAACGATCGTGATCTCGCCGCGTTCTACGGCTTCGATCGCGCGGTCGGCTAAAGGCTTGATCTTGATGAACCACTGCTCCGACAGCCGCGGTTCGACAATCGTGCCGCAGCGGTCGCATTTTCCGATCGAGAGTGTGTGATCTTTCTCGCCCACCAGAAATCCCTGCTCCCGCAGATCGGCCAGCACACGCTTGCGCGCTTCGAAACGGTCGAGCCCGGCGTATGGCCCGGCGTTGGCGTTCATCTGCGCGTGCTCGTCCATCACATCGATCTGCGGCAGGTTGTGGCGCAAGCCCGCCTGAAAATCGTTGGGATCATGCGCCGGAGTCACCTTCACTGCTCCCGTGCCAAACTCGGGTTGCGCCAGTTCGTCGGTAATAATCGGGATTTCGCGCTTCATCAGCGGAAGGAGAACGCGCTTCCCGTGCAGATGCGTGTAGCGTTCATCCTTCGCATTCACCGCGATCGCCGTATCGCCCAGCATGGTCTCGGGCCGCGTGGTGGCTACAGTAATAAACTCGTCGCTGCCAACAACTGGATAGCGAATCTCCCACAACTTCCCCGCCACCTCTTCGTGCTTCACCTCGAGATCGGAAATCGCCGTCTCGCATCGCGGACACCAGTTCACAATGTACTTTCCGCGATAAATCAGACCTTCTTCATACAGCCGGACGAATACCTCGCGCACCGCGCGCGAAAGATTTTCGTCCATGGTGAAGTACTCGCGGTCCCAGTCGACCGATGCGCCCAGCCGCTTCATCTGGTCGAGGATCGCCCCGCCGTAAAGCTTCTTCCACTCCCAGACGCGCTCGACAAATTTCTCGCGGCCCAGATCGCTTCGCTTCTTGCCTTCCTTGGCGAGTTGACGCTCCACCATCATCTGCGTGGCGATGCCGGCATGATCGGTCCCCGGCAGCCAAAGCGCGACGAAGCCGCGCATGCGATGCCAGCGCACAATAATGTCCATCTGGGTCTGGTTGAGCATGTGTCCCATGTGCAGCCGGCCGGTCACATTTGGCGGCGGAAGCAGCAGTGTAAACACAGGACGCGTCTCACCGGGCGGTGGCGTCTTCACCGAAAACAGTTTCTCTTTGACCCAGTATTCGGCCCACCGCGTTTCAATCGCGCCCGGCTCGTAAGCTTTGGACAATTCGTGCGCCATGAGAAAGTCAGCCGTCACTAAAATCCAAACCACAGAGGGGTCAGAAACTCCCAGAAGGCGCTCAATTTCCTCCTCTGTGAGACTCCGTGCCCTCTGTGGTAAAGGTTTTCAGCCAGTGCCGATGAAATTTGATCTTACAGGTGAGAGAAAAGAAGGGTCAAACGGCGCGTCAAACGGCACGCGGGGTAGAAGGAAGGGAGGGCAAAACTGCCACACCGCTCCCCCCACCACATCTGCCTCCGATTTTGACTTTGGCCAGGGCACGCCCGCGCGTGGAGATCATCAACAAACCGCAAGTAAGGGTCGTCGTTGACACAATAACAAAAGGCAGTCTGGTGAAGGCGCATTAGACAGCGAAATATTTTGGGTAAAGTAATAGCCTTGGGGCTAAATTCCTTTTGCGCGCGCTCCAAAGGGGCAAACATCTCCGCGCCTAACTTGCCGGGTGAGGCCGCCGGCATTGCCTTTCCTATCGGGCCGCCCCTCCCGTGATACTCCTATACATCGGTTTTGTTGGTGTATTCTTCGATAAGGCGGGTTTGGTAGTTGTGTACACCGAGTCCTGCGGTGGGCTGGTGCAATCTACTTCTTATGGATGAACAAGACTGTAAGGCGAATGAGGGAAAGGTGGTCGAGAAGCGGCTCACGACGAAAAAGCCGTATCAAGACCCTGCGTTCCGGCAAGAAAAGGTTTTTGAGACTATGGCGCTGTCCTGCGGCAAAATCCAATCTACGCAGAGTGGTTGCCATTTCAATCGGCATAGTTCGTAGTGGCTCCGAATCGAATGCTATCCACATGGGAAGCTCGCGAAGATTCTAAACTTGGCCTGGCGGCCGAGATGCTGCGGGGCTGCCACGGCATAGTTCGCCTGAAGGCGTGGGGTACCAGCATGCTTCCCTCGGTGTGGCCGGGCGATCTGCTCACGATTGAAAGCGCTACTTATGACGAGCTTGTTCCGGGGGACATCGTTTTAGTTCTGCGTGACAAACGCTTCTTGGTTCACCGGCTGGTAGAAGGGCGACCAGGTCGGGATTTCGTTTGCTTGATCACAAAGGGCGACGCGATACCTCACAACGATCCGCCCGCAGCCGCATCCGAACTGTTGGGCAGAGTGGTACGCATACGCCGTGCGAATCGCAGCTTCGTTCCGAGGCAGCGAGTCTCCAGATTTCATTTTTGTTTGGCCTGGACGATGTTCCGCTGGGAGAGGTTTCGCATCTCACGTCGCATGTATATGCGGCGACGCTGCAGGCAGGCCGAAATCGTCCCGGACAGTTTGTTCGCGCAGTATGGCTTATGTCGCGCGGGGTTCCGGCCATTTCCCGGTCACCTGTCGGTGAACGATGGCGACTAGTCTCGCCACAACCGCCAGTGAGGCAGTATCTGTTGAGATTGGCGGAATGGCGATTGCCTTGCGCACCGCCGATCCCTCATTTCGCAGGCTAATCGAAACTCGCTACGCGGGTTTCGTCGGGAGTTCCCAGCGTTCGCGCCTCGAGTTCGATATCGATTTGTGTGAACCCTCGGAATCCCCTGCCGCCGATGAACTAGATGCTGAATTGGAGGTAAAGCTCGAAGCGGGCGAATGGTTGCTGAAGCGGGGCGATTTTCGTGCGCGCTGGAATCCGAAGGCGAGCCATGGTCACATTCGTCAGTCGCGCAGCCCGTATGCCATGGATGCCGTCCTCCGCATTGTTCACAGTCTCGTTCTGGCAAGGCAAGGAGGTTTCCTGGTTCATGCCGCGAGTGCGATTCGCGGGGGGAAAGCTTTTCTGTTTTCCGGAGTTTCCGGCGCCGGCAAGACGACGATTTCGCGCCTGGCGCCGCCCGACGCAACCCTGCTCACCGACGAAATTTCCTACGTGCGGCGCGAAGGCAATCGGTATTTCGCTTGCGGGACGCCTTTTGCCGGGGAGTTGGCGAGAGTGGGCGAGAACCAATCTGCTCCTTTGAACACGCTTTTCTTGCTGGAGAAGGGTCTGCACAACCGCATCGAACCGGTGGGCGCTACGGAAGCGGTGCAGCGACTACTCAGGAACATCTTGTTTTTTGCGAACGATCCATCGCTGGTGAAACTTGTTTTTCAGGCGGCGTGCGAGTTTGCCAGTTTGGTTCCCATCCGCCGCTTAGTGTTCGTCCCGGACCGGCGAGTGTGGGACATTATAGGTTGACATTATTGGTTAACCACGGGGGCATGATAGTGGCCGAAAAATATATTGCGCAAAGCTCGGCGATTGCCTGCCGCATGCTCGACGGCGAAATGATGGTGATGTCGGTTGCAGATTCAACGTTTTTTACGCTCAACGAAGTCGCCTCAGTAATTTGGCAGGCAGCCGACGGGTGCACCCCGTTATCGGAAATAGTTGCCAGCAACATCTGCCAGGAATTCGATGTGGATCAGGAACAGGCGCAGCGCGGCGCCGACCGCTTCGTCGACGAACTCTCGCGGTACGGAATTCTCTTGGTTTCGGATAAGCCAATCTTGGATTCCTGTGCGTCCCTGGTGAGCCGATGAGTCTTCTGGCGGAGATGAATCAGAAAGCGCTGAAGCTGGGCGTGCCCATCAGCGTTCACCTTGATATCACCTACCGTTGCAACGAGCGCTGCGTGCATTGCTATCTCGACCACGACGACCATGGCGAGATGACGACCGCGGAAATCTTTGATGTCCTGACCCAGCTCGCCGATGCCGGAGTTTTTTTTCTCTCCCTTAGTGGCGGTGAAGTTCTCATGCGGCGGGACTTTTTTGAAATCGTAGAGCGGGCGCGGCAACTGTTGTTCAACGTGAAGGTGAAGACCAACGGGGTGATGATCCGCGAAAGGGAAGCCGCGAGACTTCGCCAACTCGGCGTCGAGCAGGTGCAGATCAGTGTCTACTCGCATCGGCCAGAGGTTCACGATGCCATTACAAAACTCCCAGGATCCCTGAAGCGAACCATACGGGCGATCCGATTCTTGAAATCCCAGGGACTCAAAGTCACCATCGCGAACGTGCTCATGGCAGGTAATTTCGAAGATCATTCCGGCGTGATTGCGCTGGCGAAAGACTTAGGAGTTTCGTATACGCTCGACCCAACGATTACACCAAAAATGGACGGAGACAGATCCATCCTCGCCCTTCGAATTCCAGGGTCTGCACTCAATCAGGTCTTGCATAACGAGGAATTGGTGGGCAACGTGGAAGAATTCTGCGCTCCTCCGCCTCCGCCCGGCGAAGACATCATGGAGGGCTTCCCTTGTAGCGCAGGTCACACTGCCTGCTACATTTCTCCGTACGGCGATGTTTTTCCTTGTGTGCAATTCCCTCTGCCCAGCGGGAATGTGCGGCAGCAAAAATTTATCGACATCTGGCGCTATTCTCCGCAGTTGAGCGAAGTGCGATCCATCCGCGCGAAAGACCTTCCTGTTTGTTCAAGTTGCGCCCATGTCGGGACGTGTACGCGCTGCCCCGGCCTGGCTTATGCGGAGGGAAACATGCGAGGGCCGTCCACGGCGGATTGTGAGAAGTCCTTCGAGAGAACAGGCATAGCCTCGGCCAACATGCTGGCCGGGGCGCAAGGAAGTTCCAGGGGTCAATTAATCCAAATTCAGACGGCCGGGTGAGTCGTCGCTTTCGCAGCGCGGTGTTTCGTGTCGTAATGCTTCCGCGTCTAGTTCAAACCAGATTGCGTCACCTTGACCGCGCAGCCCACGCCTACTGTTACACCGCAAGGGACGCCCGCAGTGCTGTTTCCTTGGCTGGAAAAATAGAGGCTCGACGACTGCGGGAACAATGTGGTATTTGCCGCATTATCCACAACGATTCCGCTAGGGCCGTTAATTTCCGCGATAGAATTTGCAATGGCCAAGGTTGCCGGCGTTCCCGTAACGTTCACCGACATTACGCAGCCGGCTCCCCCGCAGTTTGTTCCGCTACCCAAATTTTGAACGCCGAAAAAAATCTGGTCCTTGGATGCCGCAGGTGCGTTCGCGTTATAAAACTCTGTTACTGGAGCGCATTCCGCACTACCCGTGGCGACCGTGAGAGTCGTACCGTCAACGGCGGCATTCATCGTTCCTGCCGGATTTGCAAAAGGACTTGCAGGAATTCTACCCGAATTCGTGAAGCCGATGCGCTGGATAGTGGGGGCGCTCGTGGCCGACGATCCGCACATGTACAGCGATCCGACGCTCCCGTTGCCGGTGACGTAGGTATTGTCAAAGGCCCCAGAATGCAGATGGTGGCCTGTTCCCGTCCCAAGGGTGGCGGTCACAGAGGCGCTCAACGTGACGTCCGACTGAATCACGGCGGCGCTCGTACCGTTGTTGCCGAAAAATACGAAGACCTTTTCTGTGGTCGAGTCCACTATGGGGGCGTCCGCAATTACATGGATAACAGGATTGATGTTGGTCGAGCCGAGACATGGGGGTGAACCGGCGGCGCAGGTTCCTGTCGTGCTGAATGTTTCGCGAACATAGCTAAGACGCCCGCCAGAATCCCCCGTAAAAATATTCCCCGATTTAGAGTCTAAAGTGGGAGAGGTAAGAATTCTCCCGGTATTCACCGTGATCGGCCAATTGCCCGTGGTCATCTCGCTGGGCGTCGCTCCGGCAACACCAAAGGCGTTGATGATCTTGTGGAGCACCCCATTATCATCGCCAACATAGATGGCGTCACGATCATAGTCGTAGAAAGGAGACGATCCGGTGTCGGCCTGCGCGCCATTCAGCACAATGCTGATCATGCACGCGCCGGCAACGGGGCAATGCCCGGCAACTCCATCTGCGGTCCAGGCCGTGGCGGTCTTAGGCGCCGCCGCCGTGTTAATTGCGCCGCCATCGAGAGCGTGCCACTTAAGAAGGTGAAGAATGGCGCCGCCGTTGGTGGCGGTCCGCGTCTCGACGAACGCTACTTTGGTGCCGTCCATCGAGAGTACTGGAGAAGTTTGCACCGTGCCATTTGTGGCCGTGCCTACACCGTCGAAATTAGTGTTGTACGACCAATAAACCGTAGGGTTGGCGACGCCGCAAAATGGGCTGCCAGCTCCGGCGTATAGATTCCTGTAGGCAATTACGCTGGCTTGTCCAGCGGTCGCCCCAGCCAAATTCGTGGGAAAAATCACGTAGTCCTGGTTACAGTTCGGAGCGGCATTTACATCAAATGTATATTTCGCGGGCCACACGGGATACCAGTTCACACCCACCTCGGGTGCTCCCGTTGAACCACTTGCCCCTAATGACTGCCCCCAGTCCTTGCGAAACGCCTTCCTGGATTTCTTCCGGCCCCGATTAAATTCATTTAAATCGTTTCGTCGATCTTCAGATTCGTCAACCTCTACGAGGCTCCTTGCATTGCGTCTTAGTGCTTGCAACCAAAACCGGGATTCCGTCCGAAGCGTCCACTCGCTGTCAAAGGAATCCGGACGGGAAAAAACCACGTGCCGGTCGCTCCAATCGGAAACGATCGAAATCCGCTTCCCCGAGCTTTGCGCGTTCGCAGCCTGGACCATTGCGAAGATTAGAAACGCCGCTCCCGCCGCGCCAAGCGCCCACTTGCCAGTGGATGATGTCGTTAGTTTCATACGACCCCGTGCTCTGCCTGTATCCAACCGACTCTGTTTCGTCTCGTCGCCAAGTTAACTACGTGGCCGAGATTTCCTGTTTGACTTAACTGAAGATTCTACATCCGGTTTGCCCCCTGCACCTTGTTGAACCATGTTCCACCTGGCCTGCAATCGAGCGTAATCCATCACAAGATGTACTCGGTCCCGCGCCTTTTCGTATTCCGAACGCGGTCATTCTGGACCTCAATGAGGTTGGATAATCAAGAGGTGGACAGGGATGCACCGCAACAGTCCCCTCGGTGTATGGGCGTATATCGAGCTTAGATTCGATCCCGTCTGGACATTCCGTCATATTGCGGGTGTGACCCCCACTAGCGCTGCCAGCCTTGCCCAATGCCTCGGATGCGGTTGGTACCCTTGGCGAATCTGGCTTGCATACCACCGGGACACTCCGATGCTTGATCGAATGACAGATGTCGCAACGTTCGAGAGCACCGGCCGTATCTTCTGCGAGAACAACTCCGGCGTGAGCCATGCAGGTTGGCTGGATTCGTCCCATGTCGAGCGTGCCCTTGAGTGCCGACGTTGGGAGTCCGCTTGTTTGGCCAAAGCTTCAGGAGTCTGCGCAGCGGCCCGTCCCGAGTCGGGCAGCAATCGCAAGCCGTTGAGTCGCAGGATTGACGGCACAATTGGCACAGTGCTCTCGACCGGGGTTGATGGATTTGCCACACCCACGGCAAAGATTCTCGGCTCGCGCCACTACTGACGGTATCGGGGTTGACGAGATACGCTTCGCTTCGCGTCTGTGTGTTTGTCAAGTGCGTCGGTGGCAAATCGCTCGGTGTTCGCTTGCGGGTTGTTGACCAGATGCTGCGCTACCCAGTCGGCTATCGGAGCTACTGCACGACCAGATGCCTCTGTGGTAGGCGGCGGGGGTGTGGCAGTTTTGCCCTGTGTTCCTTCCACCCCGTCAAACGGCGCGCGGAGGGCTGGAAGCGAGTTGCTTCTTACTTCTTTCCCATCTTGCGGGAGATTTCTTCGAAGATCTTGGGCCGCAAATCGGCTAGGACGCTGTCCACGATGCTGGCGATGGCTGCAGGGTCGGACTGGGAGTCGGCCGGTTCCGGCGTTTTTTCCGCACCGGCGGCGACGGCCATGGCTGCCGCCTCCTGCGGAGTGGATGGCTGTTCGACTTCCTTCTGAGCACGTTCATCCGAAGCCTTGGAGTCGCCAGACTCGCGAATCTGCCGCCAACTTGCCCACGCGGCGGCTGTAGTCGCTGCCGCGTCGGATTCTTTCTTTGCCATTTCACCACTGCCTTCCGTAGCGGCAGCGGTTTCCACGTTCGTAGGTAGCTGGAGGGCAGAAGGTTGCTCCGCAGGAGCCGCATTAACAAAGTTGGGCGACGTGAGATCGTGCTTTTCGGGCGCTTCCGGAGCACCAGCTACGAACGGAACGTCCGTTTTCCACCGATCGTTTTGTTGCTCTGCGTATGTTTGTCCTTCGCTCTTCGCGCTCTTTTTGTTCCATTCTTGGTTTGCAGGTTCGGATCGCCAAGAAGCCCGTTCCTCGGGTTTCGCCGAATCAAGTTTCCCGGCTTCTTGCTGTGGCTCATCGGCTTTGCTACCCCAAGTATCTTTGGCGATCGCTTCGCCAGCCGGAGGGACCGGGGGCACAAACTGGGACGCTGCTGCGACCTCCGGCACGGGAACTGGACCAGACCCAGCCGCTGTTTCCCCAGCAAATGACTCCGCTACCATTTCAAGCTCCTGCACCGCGGCGCGAATGGCTTCAGTCGAAGCGTTGCCTAACGGGGAGTTTAATGTATGCACCGCTTCCGGGGCAGGCAAGGCTGGAATCGCGATGACCGGCGCTGGCTGTCCTGCTTGTGGCACGGATGAAGAATCTGTCGGAGCAACGAGTAGAGCCGAATCCGAATTGGTCTCTGGAACCAACGAAGCCGAAGACATATGCCCGTTTACCGCCGCGGCGAAGGCTGCGTAGGCCTTCTGCATCTCGTTTTCGAGCGAAATCGCCGCTTCCTCTGTGCCCAAAGCGACCGAAACGGCCGTCCAACGGGGAGCATCTGTAACCGACTTTGCTCCTGCCGCCAAAGCCATTGTTACTGGCTCATTTGCAGCCTCGGGTGGCGCATCGGGAGACGAAAATCCCCCTGAATTAGTGCCTGGCAAGGCGGCTGCAGCCGGATCCAAGCCGACAATCGCGGCCATCAGATTGGAATGGCTAGCGGTCGCCACAACGTCTGCATCTGCTGCCGCTTCGCTGGACTTCTCTTGGGGCGTGCCGGATCTTTCTTCGATCTTTCCTGCGGGCTTCTCTTCGAATCCAGCTCCGGAAGATCGAACTTCGGACGTCTGCTCAGCTATAGGCGCCGAAAGTCCGATATTTTCCGTGCCTTCAAGGCTGCTGCTCTCCGCGATCTTACCCTTCATCTGGGCGGCGGCTGCCGCCAAAGCAGCAATCTCCTCCGGAGTTACATCCTTGGGCAAGCCTTCCGGCGCTAACGCGCCCAAATCGACCTTGGCTTCTTCCACCTTAGCCGGGCGTGGCTTCTCCACGGGCGTATAAATCGCGGCACTCTCGCGCTCCTCGGGGGCTGACTTTTCCTTCTTCGACGGAAACGAGATCCGATTCTTCCACCCCACATCTTCCGTAATGGCGACGGTCTTGTCGTATCGCCCTTCCTCGAGGGCAGCTGTGACCCGGGCGAAGCGGCCCGGCTTCGAAGCCTCGGCACGCGGAACAATCTTGTCTTCCAGTTTGCTGAGCGCGCTGAGCAATTCACTGGCTTCAAAAGGTTTGACGATAAATCCATCGGCCCGCACGCGCTTGGCTTCTTCCGGCTTGAAGGGCTCCAACTTCCCCACCGTCAGCAGGACGGGGACTCGCGCCGTTTCGGGTGCCTCCTTGAGGCGTTGGCATACTTCCAGCCCGCTGTAACCGGGCATATAAACGTCCAGCACGATCAGGTCGGGTTTTTGCTCGGCGATCTTCTTCAGTGCGGCCGAACCGTTGTTGACGGTAATGACCTCGTACCCCGCATCTGCGAGGATCTTCCGCCCCATGTTTTGGGCGGTCACGCTGTCATCGGCGAGCAGTATTTTACGGGCCAAGGTTTTCCTCTAGTGAGGGGAGATAACGCGAAGGTAACCCGAGCCATACTCTAAGTCAATGATCCAGAAGGGAAGTAACCGGTTACCAGTGGTCAACACCTAGTGCGTGTAGAGGGCAGCGTAGTAAGTTAGAGACTAAAGTAATACCTGGTCTTCGCCTGATTCCGAGAGTTTCCGCCGACGTCTTCGGTTTCCGCACATCCGAACCAAAAACTCAACTCGAGTTCTAAGCTGAGAGCTGAAAGCTGAAAGCCTCGTTCAAAACGGTATAACTTTTTTCAGACCGGTCTTTCTCTTCTTCTTGCTGCTGGAAAGTTCGGCGTCGCTGGCGGGCGTATTGTCGGCGCTCGCGGTGGCGGAGGACGACGAGGACTGCCCCTGCTGAATCTCATTCACTTGCGGTGGCGGAGGTAACGCCTGATCCCCTCCGGCATCGGTCGGCTTCAGTTCGTTGGGATCGGCATTTGCCGCCGGCTTCAACTCATTTGGATCGGCAGCGCCCGGAGGCGTAATCGCGGTCGTGGTGCGTCCAAATGGCGAACCGCCTCCTGCCGTTGTATTGTCCGGCGGAGCTGCCGTGTCCGCGGCGGGCTGGTCGGGTTTCACAATCTCCACTCCTACCTTGTTGTCGGGCACCCCTGACGCAGCGGAGGTTTCAGATCGGACGACCGAGGTTGCAGCCACGGGTTCCGGATCCGCAAGCGACGGATCGCCCACCTTGGCCGCGTTAGCCACGTCCGGCCCTTTCTTTACCATCCCCATTACCTTTTGGATTGTGGTAGATTCGCCGCGGCTGGCCAGTTCGGCGCGGTTCCGCGCTACCGCTCCCTTGGTTGGCCGTGGAATTGGCTGATGCAGTGCTGCCAGGCGTTTCCTGGCGTCGTCAGACCGGTCCATCAGCGGATAGCGCGTAAGGATCTTCGAATATTCGTCAGTAGCGTTCTTAGTGAGCTGCCCAATGTAACGTCCCTTGATCGCTTCCGGCGTGCAACCGCGAGGCAGGCCGTGCGCGTCGCACGTGGGTGCGGTTCGGATACGCGCAATCTGTCCTTCATAATCCTGCCCCAGTAGATAAAGCGCTTCATCCGCGCGGCTGTAAAGCGGATATTTTTCCACCAGCGACTGCAGGCGCGCGATGGAGGCCGGGTAAGACTCGCGCAAGTAATAGAAGCGTCCAATTCCAAATTCGCGTTCGGCCAGCACCTCCTGCACTTCCAGGAGGCGCTGCTTGGCCTCCGGAACCAGCTTGCTCTCGGGATACTGCAGAATCATCTTCCGATACTCGTCCTCGGCGCGCTTGGCGTGCGTGTAGTCGCGATCCGATTTTTCCATTTGCTGATAATGGATGTTGGCGATCTTCAGCTGCGCCTCGGCCGCTTCCGGCATGTTGGGGAAGAAGATCTCGAAATCGCTGTACTCCTGTTCGGCCTGTGCCAGGGCAGCCGTTCCGCCCTCCGCATACCAGGAGTCGCCCACCGCCAGCTTGGCGCGCGCAATGTACTCTGAATCCGGATAGGTGTTGATCAGGGTCTGCAGAGTCAGTCGGGCCACGTCGAAGCGGTTATGCTTCATGGCATCCATGGCCTTGTCGAACAGGACTTTATCCGGCTGCTTCGATCCCACCTGGGCCAGAGGGTTCACCGACTTTTTGTTGGTGCACGCAACGGTGATCACCAGCAGCATGCCCAACACAACCACCAACGAACTTCGACGTGACATTTGTACCTCGAAACTTTTTATATAGAGAGAGCCGCCCTCGGCTGTCCGCCCAGCGCAGCTCGGCTTTTTGGTGCTGGGCGGTGTTTACGACCTGACGTCCACCAGCCAAAGGCCCGTTCCCGAAATCAAAACTAAACTTTCTGCATCGCCACTTCGGTCGCAACCTTCAACAATGCCTGCGCATTCTGTCTTGGATCGCCATTCCCGAACACGGCGTTGCCTGCGACCAGAATTTCTGCGCCCGCCCGAACCACCTCAGCCACGGTATCGAGCCCCACTCCGCCGTCTACCTCGATGCGGTAATGCAGATCGCGCTGGCTGCGAATTTCCGCTAACTTGCGCATTTTGTGCAGCGTGGACGGAATGAACTTCTGCGCCCCAAAGCCCGGATTCACCGACATCACCAGCACGTAGTCCACGATCTCCAGGACTTCCGATAGCATCTCCACCGGAGTCGCCGGATTGATCACCGCGCCCGCCAGGCAATCGTGACTCCTGATGAGATGCAGCGTGCGATTCAGGTGCCGGCAAGCCTCCTGATGCACCGAGATCCAGTCCACGCCGGCGTCCGCAAATACGGGAATAAATTCGTCCGGATTTTCGATCATCAAATGGCAATCCAGCGGCAACTTCGTAACTTTGCGCAGCGACTTTACCACCGGCGGCCCGATCGTGAGGTTCGGAACGAAGTGCCCGTCCATGATGTCCACATGGATCACACTCGCGCCGCCATCCGCGGCAGCACGCACCTGCTCGCCCAGCCGGGCAAAATCAGCGGAAAGAATCGACGGTGCCAGTTCGATCAATCGTGGACTCTCAGAACCTGACTCTCAGAACGTGAGAAAACGGTTACCGAAATTCTAACACGCAGAAATGCAATGCCAGGCACGGACTTGCGAGTACCAAACCCAGTGTGGTGCAGGCTCCCGCTGCATTTCACTGTTTCAGCGACGCACTGTACGCAGCCAGCGCCGCCATATCGTCGACGGTCAGTTTAACCACCACCGCCTTCATCGCATGAACGGTTACTCCGGCGCGCGCCCCGCTCTGAATATCATAAAGTTGCCGCACGAGATAGCTCGGCGAGCGCCCAGCAAGGGCCGGTACGTTGTCGCGGCCCCTCAGTCCGATGCCGTGGCAGGTGGCGCAACGAAGCGTTTTGCTGGAGGCTCCGCTAGCAAGCGCCGCGCCCTTTTTGATGCTGCCCACGGGCACGTAGGCAACGAATCCGGAGTGGTCGTCACGCAGTTCGGTGCGTTCCAGATTTTCCGGCGTTTCGATAATGCGCGTCCCAATCGATTCCATCCGGCCGCCGTCGGATGGAACCAGCATCCAGCCGGCCACGTGAGTCTGGGGAACGGTCTCGGTTTCTACCACACGAACCCACGGCCTCGGTTTCAGCGCCGCGAAATATTCGGCCGCAGCCCCGTTGTCATGGCCGTTAGCCTTTGTCTCATTCTTGATCATGGCGCTAGTGGGCGCGTGTCTGGGTTCAGAACTCTTGCGCAGACCGTTCTTGAAGTCGGCCAGCTGTTGCACGATGTACGCCGCACTCAGGCCTGCCAGGCTCGCATTCTCCGGACGGCCTTGCCCGTTTGGCAAATGACAATAGCCGCAGGCAAAAACCTCGGGAGCTCTGCCATGCGCCACGATCTCAGGCATCGGCGGATGTTCTTTAGGGTGCCAGTCGGGCGGATTGAAAAAATCCTTAACTTGCGCGAGTGTGAATGCAGCCTCGCTATTCGGAACGTGTCGCGGAGTCGTATCCGGCGGTTCGGCAGTAGCGGCGGGCTGCTTACCAGGGTTAATGGCAAACGCCCAATACGGCGGTGGCTCATGCCTGGGCGAAGGTTTCCTTCCTGCGGTCTGTTTCTGGGGCTCAATCTTCTGCGCCCCAGCGGAAACCAGCAGCCCACAAAGAACCGCTGTCAGGAAATATCTGTTCGTGATGGGTCGATTCACCGCTCCAGCGTATCCCATCCCTGCACTTTCAATCTATGGACGAGTTGCTCGCGCATTCTTCCGGCAAGCGGGCCCCGTGCTACGCTCGTTGGGCGTGCTTTCATTCACTCACTTCGCGCCCGCAGTCTATAGCGTGACTGCAGTCTTTCTCTGGGGCGCCGCCGACTTCGCCGGCGGATACGGCTCCCGCCGCGCCAACGCCTTCGTTCTCACCGCATTCTCGCACCTCTGCGCATTCGCGCTTATGTTCACGATCGCCCTTGCGAATCGCGGCGCGTTTCCCGGCCGCCTGAGCATCGTCTGGGCGCTCGCCGCAGGTGCGTCCGGAGGATTCTCGCTCGCCATCTTCTATCGCGCCCTGGCCTCCGGACAGATGGGCGTGACGGCGCCGATCGCGGCGCTCGTCGGCGCAGCCATTCCCACATTAGTGGATATCGCCCTGGAAGGCGCGCCCACCCGATGGACGATTGCCGGCTTTATTCTAGCTATCCTCGCCATCTGGCTGATCACGCTTCCCGAACCGCCGAATAGAGACGACGCGGAGGAGAAGGATTCCTCGGGCCGGCCCGCTGGTATTGGCATGGCCGCCTTGGCCGGGGTCGGATTCGCGGGCTTCTATCTGTGCATTCACCAGGCAACGGGTTCGCCGCTATGGGTGGCCTCCATCAGCCGCATCGGATCGTTCACGGCCACCGCAGTCGCAGTGCTCGCGACTCGCGCCCCACTAGCGCTTGATCGCCCCCGCCTCACGCTCGGCATGCTGGCCGGATTTCTCGACATTAGTGCCAGCGCCCTGTTCATCTATGCCACCCAGCGCGGACGCCTGGACGAAGCCGTCGTCCTCACGTCCCTCTATCCCGCAGTCACCGTGCTACTCGCTCGCCTGGTTTTAAAAGAACATTTCAGCCGCTGGAAGTTCATCGGGCTGCTAACCGCCCTGGCAGCCGTGCCCATGATCGCCGCCGGATGACTATTCCATATTCCAGAATATGGAACAGAGTTGTGCAACCCGCAACCGTAGAGAACGATCCGCAAGCCACGGAAACCCGACTTGGTACTCGCGATTTTTTACTCGGTACTGCTAGCATCCCAACGTGGCTCTCCTCGAAATCCGCAACCTGACGAAGGTCTTCCCGCACGCTGAATCGCTCTTCGGGGGGAAATCCCGCGGGGAAGTCCGCGCGGTCGATGACGTTTCGCTCGACATTCATGCTGGCGAAACCCTGGGCCTTGTCGGAGAATCCGGTTCCGGAAAGAGCACCCTCGGCCGCCTTATCTTACGTCTGATCGAGCCCACAACGGGCGCGGTGCGACTGGCAGGCCGCGACCTGCTCGCCGCCAGCCGCGGCGAAATGCGCCGCCTCCGCCGCGACCTGCAAATTATTTTTCAGGACCCCTTCGCCTCGCTCGACCCCCGTTTCCGCGTGCAAGACATCATCGCCGAACCCTTGATCATCCACGGAGACGCTGATCAACCTATGGGGAGCGCACATTTATGTAGGGACAGCCGCCCCTTCGACAAGCTCAGGGCAGGCTCTCGTCTATCCGGTCGAGCGCAGCTCGACGCCCGAGTAGCCGAACTACTGCGAGCCGTGGGCTTGGACGAATCCGCCCGCACCCGCTACCCCCACGAGTTCTCCGGCGGACAGCGCCAGCGCATCGGCATAGCCCGCGCTCTCGCTCTGAGGCCAAAGTTCATCGTGTGCGACGAACCGGTCTCCGCGCTCGATGTCAGCGTGGCAGCGCAAATCGTCAACCTGCTGGCGCAGTTGCAGCGCGACTTCGGCCTGACCTATTTGTTCATCTCGCATTCCATGCCGGTCGTGCGCTATCTCTCCACCCGCATCGCCGTTATGTACCGTGGAAAAATCGTCGAGACCGGCGACACCGATCAGATCACGCAGCGCCCCGCCCACCCCTACACCCGCACCCTCCTGGAAGCCACCCCAAAACTGCAAGCCTAGAAAGAATGGCGAGGAGCCGAATGGAATGTGGAAAATGGGGAGTGTGTGGAAAGGGGAGTGTGTGGGGATGGGGACGTGACGGGGATGGGAACATGTGGGGACGGGCGCCTTCGTGAGCCTGCCCTGAGCGAAGCCGAAGGGTCCAGCCAAGCGCAGCGAGGCAAACCATCACGAACGACTCAATGTAGCGACAGCCGCGTAGCGACAGCCGCCTTCGGCTGTCGGACGAGCGCAGCGAGGAGGCCGTCGTGAAATACTCTCCCAATGCCTCGCCCGGAGCCCGCACGCGCCCGCGACCTGATCGAACTCCTCCTCGGCTACGGCCTCATCCTCTTCATCCTCTGGATGCCCGAAACCCCGCAGCGCATCCTCTCTCCCGTCGCCCTAATCGTGACCTTGGCAATCGTCCTCGCAAGCCGCCCCACTCTGGACGACCTCGGCCTCACCCGTCGCGGCCTGGCCCAGTCGCTCTGGATTCTCCCCGTCGCCGTCGTCCTCGTCATCGCCAGCGTGCTCGTGGCAAAGCGAATCGGCACCCTGCACCCGCTATACAAAGCCGATTTCAAGCACGTAGCCGGCTACGTTCTGTGGACGCTCTACCAGCAATTCCTTCTAAACGATCTCTTCATGCCGCGCCTCACCCGTCTTCTGCCAAGTGTAGGCGCTGCCGTGGCCCTAGCCGCAGTCCTGTTTGCAACCGCGCACCTGCCGAACCCTCCACTCACCGCCGCGACGTTAGTCTGGGGAGTAATTTCGTGCGCGCTCTTCCGCCGTTACCACAACCTTTACGCCCTCGGCCTCGCCCAGGGACTCCTCGGCCTCTGCTTCGCTATCTGCGTCCCCGACGCTCTTCATCACCACCTGCGCGTCGGCTTGGGGTATTTGCGGTATCGCGGAACGCAACCCGTTCCGTGAGGGAGGCGCGGAGTGGCAAGGATCGCGCCAAGCAATCAGTGAAATGACGGTGTTAACATCAACTGATGATTGGACTAAAATGTTTGGGAGGCTCTTCTTGGAGGTCTGGCATGAAACCGCACCTAAAGTCGTTTCTGACAGTCGCGGCTCTTCTAGTGTCTGGCAATTTGTGGGCTCAAGAGGTCTATGTCTATTCTCCATTATTGGCCCGCCTCTCTTATGACAAGTCAACCGTTACGCAAGATGAGGGGGTTCGAGTTTGCATTGCGGTCTCTCAGGACGGCGATTATCGAATCGTGAAATCACTGGAGAGCGGGCAAACGCAGCGGTTGCAGGGGAAAATGCCAAAGGAACAGTTCCAGCAATTGAAGACGTTCTTAGAATCTGTCGAATTTCGAGTTCTATCGGGGGACCATGGCGGGTTTATTCGGCGAGAATCCGAGAGCTTCGGGGCGGAGATTCCGATATCCGGCTGGCAGCCGGTGCCGGGAATCGACATTCGATCCGCCGTTCCGAGAAGCCACCGTATGCACTGGCTAAATGCGGACGGAGAGAGCCCGTTTCCTGGTCCGGTTTCGAAAGTTGTGACCTGGTTGAGGCACTTTGAGCCCACAAACGCGAAGGTATTCCAATACGCCGAATATCCCGATGTGTGTCCATCGGTCGGTCTACGCTTGCTCCAACCAGCGGAAGCCTTAAACCTGAATCCTTAGAAATCGCTGCACGGGTCACTGAAACCTTTGTTACACCATTTGGCGTATCGTCATCACGCTAACACCCTTCCCTCAGAACCACCACGACCACAACCAATCCACGCAAGTATGTGTAATCGTCGACGCCGGCACTCTCCGCCGCTCCCGCCAGGCCCGCCCGTAGAAAATTCCTGCAACCGTGGCCAGCACGACATAGCGCCAGTTGAAGTGCACCGTGATTCCGCTCAGGCGTTTATTGAAATGCGACAGGCCGAACAATACCGATGCAATCACCAGAGCAGTGCGCCGTCCCACTCGCCGCTCCAGCAGGTTTTGCACCCAGGCGCGAAAGAAAAGCTCTTCCGGCACCGCGACAAAAACAAAAATGCCCGCCCAGGTTAGAACTCCCTTGCCGAGGGGCGGAACATTGGCGTGCGGATGGATGAAGCCCAGCGCGAGGCCCAGCATCAGCACGCTGGGAGCGAAAAACAGAAGTTCGCGCAATCCCGTCTTCCAGTCGCTCCAGTGCAGACGGAAATCAAATCCCGTGCCGCTCAGGCGACGGATGCCGAGAAACGCATACAAGCCCGCATCCACCAGCAGCAAATTATTCAACCCGCGCAAGCCGGCGGGCCACGCCACATCGAACCAGCGCAAATCCACCGCCAGGCCCAGCGTCAGAAGAATGATTGCGTCCCGCCAGTTGCCGAGCTGTTCCGGGTCCGCCACCGCAGCCCGCGCCAACAGCCACGCCGTCACAACCGGGAGTCCGGCGTACAAGGCAAACCACTCCCAGCGAAACATATGCTGCGACGCAGTGATAACAACATAAGGGACAACTAACAGCGCCGGCAGCGTCACGCGTATAGCAAGCGGTAAGCGGCCGAGTGCTTGCGCTACACGCTCGCCGGCGAATCCAAAAATCGCCGCCGGTACCAGCTGCGCTACCAGCACCGCAATCACAACCGGCGTCACATTCGACATGCGCACCATCTTATCCGGCGAATACAACCGTCCGGCAAGCGCGCGGTGCCAAATGCAACGCCGGAGCCCCCTCAACCTGCAAGAGGCAACGCTATTTCGCCGAATCCAATTTTCCCGGACGCACCACAGCCAGTTCCATCTCAGCCTTGTGCTTCGCCGCCTCCTGCTCCGCGCGCGAGCGATACAACTCTCGACCGATCGTTCTGCCGCTCACCCACACTGCGGAAAGAAAGTAGGTGTCTCCGTAGCGGTGAAAAACCAGCTTGGTGCCTTCGCTGGTGGAGCGAACCGAATCATGGATGGGAACGTACGTGCCCCGGTGTTGAGAATCGGATATCCAGAGGCAGTAGTCGCTTGCCATTGTGACGGAGTAGTGCCCCGCCGGAAATTGTCGGCCAGCGACGACAAAAGAAAAAGGAACGTCAGCCACCACGCCCCCCGTAGTCTGGCCTATTGCGGCGGACGCGGCCAGCAGCAGTACAGCGCGCAGAGAGATGCGAAAGATTTTCATAGATTTTCTCCTTGAAAGTGAATTGGAACTGCACGGGCCCGCTTACTTTTCCGGGGAAGCCTTGGCATATCGAGTTGCGGAGCGCTCAGGAGGGAAATCGTTTCAGCGCCGGTCCGCACCGGGGTTCGAAGTCTTACTCCGTTTCTGGTTCTCGTAATTCGGCGGCTCCGAGTCTTGCCGCCGGATTTCCCGGTCACATGAATAGTGAGGCGGTAGGATTTTTCGTTTCACAACCCAACGCGAGAGAACGCGGACGGGTAACACCGCGTGACTGTTCCGTGTCGATTCTGCCAGCGCGTGTGGCGCATCGCTTGTCTAGAAGTCCGACCCAGATTAGAATTCCCTCGAATCTTCGCAGGAGGCACCATGGCCGCCGCTCCCGTTCTGCCCGTACCACCCTCGTCCCCAACCGATTCTGCCCCACTCTCCGAAAGTGCGCGCATCGTCGACACCTTCATTGCGCCTTCAAAAACCTTTACCGACCTGCGTCGCAACGCGAGCTGGTGGGGACCATGGCTGTTGATTTCCATCTTCTCCCTGCTCTTTATCTACGCCATGGGACGACAGATCGGCTTCGATCAGATCAGCCGGAATCAAGTGGCGCATTCATCCCGTGCCGACCAGTTCGAAAAACTTCCGGCCGACCAGCAGGCCAGGCAAATTCATCTTTCGAGTAACATCATCCGCTATATCGGATATGCCACCCCTCTGATGATCCTGTTCTATTTCCTGGTTTCGACCGTCGTCCTCTGGGCTACGTTCAAAATTGCGGCCGGGGCTGAGACTACGTTTGGGCAGGCTTATGCCATCGTCATGTACGCCAGTCTTCCGGGCATCATCGGCGCAATCCTGGGAATCATTTCCTTATTCTCCGGGGTCGATCCCGAAGGATTCGACATTAACAATCCCGTCGGCACCAATCTCGCCTACTATTTGGACGCCGCGACTACAGGGAAGTTTGTTCGGGGGATGGCTTCGGCGCTGGACGTGATCACCATCTGGACGATCGTGCTGATGGGCATCGGCTTTGCCTGCACCAGCAAAGTGAAGCGCTCAACCGCCATCGGCATCGTCGCGGCATGGTATCTCGTCTACAAACTCATAGGTGCGGGAGTCGCTGCGGCGTTCTCCTAGAAACTCGATTAGAAGTGAATTAGTAAACGCGGGGATAGGGGATAGGAAGTCAAGTCTACTTTCGTAGGTATTGAACGTCCTCGAAAGTAGACGTTTTGTCCACAGCCTAAACCTTTGAAAAGGCTGTAGTCCGAAAAGTCGTCCGAGAAGATTCAACGACTTGGGGACGACCCGTTTCGTCTTTTTGCACAGCGTTCCTGCAGGAACACTCGCGATTTCGCACTCCGAAACTTTCCAGGCCAGCGCGTTCATCCCCGTGCAATCTGAATCAACTTCGGCAGCACATCGCCGAACTCTGATCCTTCTGCTGGCCTGCCAAACGCAAAATAAATCTTGCGGTAGAGTTCGTAGAGTTCGCCGTACACATCCCGCGTCTCCGCCTGGGGCTCGAAGACCGTGTGTGCAGGACAGATTTTCTTCTGTGCTTCTTCAATCGTCTTGAAGGTCCCCGCCGCCAGGAACGCGAAAATCGCGGAGCCAAGTCCCGTTACCTTGCCGCTCGGCACCAGCACTGGGCGCCCCAGCACATTCGCGTAAACCTGATTCAGCACCGGATTGCTCTGCGGAATTCCTCCGCCGTTGATCACCCGCTGCGTGGGTGCACCGTACTCGCTCATGCGATCGAGAATCACGCGCGTATGAAACGCGGTTCCTTCAATCGCTGCGAACAGCTCGTCCTGCGCCGTGTGCAGCAGATTCCAGCCGAGCGTCATTCCGCCCAGATTCGGATTCACCAGAACCGTTCGGTCCCCATTGTCCCAGGTCATACGCAGCAATCCCGTTTGACCCGCGCGATAACGCTCCAACCCTTTGCTTAACTCTTCGACACTAGTGTTGGCTCGTCGCGCAATCGCGCTGAAAATGTCTCCGGTCGCCGAGAGGCCCGCCTCGATGCCCGTGAATTGCGGATGCACGCTGCCCGGCACCACCCCGCACACGCCAGGAATTAACTTCGCCTTTTGCGCAAAGGCGATGATGCACGTAGACGTGCCCACCACATTGACGACATCGCCTTCTTTCGCGCCCGCGCCAATCGCGTCCCAGTGTGCGTCGAAGGCGCCGACGGGAATGGGAATGCCCGCTCGCACTCCAAGTTTTTCCGCCGCCCACTGCGGAGCTAGCGTTCCGGCGATCTGATTGGAAGTTGCGTACTCGCCTTCGAGCTTCGCGCGCACTCCCGCCAGTAGCGGATCCACTTTCGCCAGAAAGCTTTCCGGCGGAAGCCCGCCCAGCGCGGCATTCCACATCCACTTGTGTCCCATGGCGCACACGCTGCGCTTCACTTGCTTCGCGTCTGTGATTCCGCACAGAGTGGCCGCGACCATGTCGCAATGCTCGAACGCGCTCACGAACCGCGCCCGCTTTTCGGGATTGTGGCGCAACCAGTGCAGGAGCTTGGCGAATCCCCACTCGGAGGAATACACGCCGCCGCACCACTGGATCGCTTCTAGCTTCTCCTGCCTTGCGAGTTCCGTGATTTCCGCCGCCTCCTGTTTGGCGCGGTGATCGCACCACAAGTAGTAATCGTCGAGCGGGACCAGTCCTTCGCCGACGGGAATCACGCTGGAGCCGGTAGTGTCGAGCGCGATCGACTGCACTTGATCGCCGGTTATTCCGGCCGACCTCACTGCCTGCCGCGCGGCTTCGACCAGCGCGTGCATGTGGTCTTCGTGGGATTGAGTGGCGAAATCCGGATCTTCGCGTTTGCGGTGCAGAGGATAATCCGCGATCGCGGAAGCCAGAAGGCCGCGCACGCTGTCGACAATCGAAACCCGCACGCTGAGCGTGCCGAAGTCTACTCCCGCCACAACGGCCATGAAATGCGCTCTCCATAGCGCCCGCATCGTGCCAGCTGTCTCGATAGTCTGCCCTGAACTTGTCGAAGGGGCGCCTCGCCCTCGGCTCGGCGGGCGGGACGCCCCCCCGACAGCCGCCGGGACGGCGGCGCTACGCCGCGGCCTTTCCATGCCAGTGCATCTGGTATCCCAAATAGCGGATCGACGCTTCGTGCACGGCCGCCGCCGTGGTCGAGAAGTTCGCCGCCACGTGATGTTCGAATCCGTTCTCGCAGATGTAGTGCAGCAGCTTCTGCAGCTCCGCAATCTGCACTACGCCTACACCGCCGAACGTATTCAGCGAATCGGTAGTAAATGAACCTTCGCCTACATACCCACGAATCAGCCCAGCAGCGTCGTCGGTGGAGAAGCGCGCAAAACTCATGGCACCGGGCTTTACGCGGCCCACGACCGTGCCGAAAGTGTTCTCCTTGCCGACTGTTCCGGCGATGATCTCCTGGAAATCCATGCGCACGTCCTGGAAGAAATGTTTCGGCAGGTTGCTGCAATGGAAGCAGACGGCTTTATTGGGATCGTCGCCGTAATTATTGTTCCAGTCGAGCAGAGCGCTCGGAGTCTCCGAGGCCAGCGCCAGAGCATGCATGCTCAGCGTGCCGCACACGTCTACTTCGCAGGCCGCTGGCAGCAAATTGTTGCTCATCATGCTCATGATCGTGCAGGGAACCACGCCGAAATATTCTTCCATCGCGGTCCAGCACTGTACGGCACTGATTTTTACGTCCGTCGATTTCATCCAGTCGTCGATCACGTAGCCGAGCTTGGACATCTTGATCAGCGCCGCATCGGGAACTCCGCCGGTAGTGACGTACTTGTGAATCTCCGCCAGCTTGGCCTGCACTCCCGGATGATCGTCTTTCAGCCGCGCGATGCGGCCGAGAATTTCCGAGAGGTCCACAGTCTCGGTGGTGATGCCGTGGGCTTCGAGCAGCTTCTCGCTGTAGCGCACCGTATTGAACGCCGCCGGACGCGCCCCTATGCTGCCCACGCGCAGGTTGCGCATCCCGTTGGCCACGCGGCACACCGCCGCAAACCAAGCCAGGTCGTTTTGAAAATCCTGCGAGTCCGGACTTACGGTATGCAAGCGCGTCAATGAATAGGGAATGCCATACTGCCGCAGGTTGTTGCAGGCCGACATTTTTCCGCAAAAGCTGTCGCGACGATGTAGGATCGTCATCTTCTTGGCATCATCCGGCGTGGCTTGAACGAGCACTGGGACGTCGAGCCGCGCCAGCCGCATAGTGTCGGCGATGGCGCGTTCGTCGCCGAAGTTCGGCAACGAGACGATGACGCCATCCAGCCGCTCCCGATTTTTCTGAAACAGCGCCGCGCATCTCTTCGCTTCCTCGTGGGTTTCCACTGCGCCGTGCTTGCTGTCTTCCGGACCGAGCACTACGCAGTCCATGCCGGCTTTGGCCAGCGCCTGCATCATTTCTTCGCGTCCCGGACTTCGCCAGCTGGTCGGGAAAGAATCCGCGGTTCCCGATGATGACGCCCATCGTCATTTTCTTTTCGGACATAAATTTATTCCCGAATCTAATCCCGATGAATCCTAAACTTCTTGAAACCCGTCTAAATGCTGGCCCGGGACGGCGCATACTTCCAGCAATAAAGCCCGCCAATCAGTGTAAGCAGCCCGCCCCACCATATGCCCGCATGCAGTCGAAAGAGCACTACCTGTAATTCCGGCGCCGGCGGGTTCGCGTACTCATACAAACCCGCGCCCAGAATCAGCACGCCATTTACCAGCAGCGACAGGCCGATGAAAAACCAGATCGAAACCGAACGTCCTTCGCTCATCGTTCACCTACCAACAAGTCACCTACCAAGAAGTCACCTACCAGAAAATGATGTTGAGGATCACAAAAACAACCGCCACAATCGCTGCCCAGAAAAGCGGCTTCTGATACAGCGGCACGTTTCCAAGGGGAGGAATCTCTGTCTCTCCGTATACCAGCCCACTCAATGAGCTGTGGGGAAAAGGTTTCGTCACCAGACTTACCGTCACGGTCACGATCACACAAACCACAAATGACCAAAGCGCTTGATACATGTCCTGAGCGAGCGCTTTGGCATTAGGCGAGAGCGCCACATAACGCAGCGCTGTCGGATCAAGTTTTACCCAGGTCCACATGCTGATTGAAGAAAGCGTCCCGCATAGCAGTCCCCAGAATCCGCCGGGGCCGGTCGCACGCTTCCACAGCATCCCAAGTATGACCGTTCCGAACAAGGGAGCGATGAAGAAGCTGAACAATGCCTGGACGTAATCCATGATGCTGGCCGAGCGCATGACGAGATACGCCGTGCCGACACTGATGAGCACTCCAATGACTGTGGTCCAGCGTCCCATGGTCACGTAATGGTGGTCGCTGCCCTTGCTATTAATCAGCGGGCGATAGATGTCATACGTCCAGACTGTAGTGAACGCGCTTACATTTCCCGCCATGCCAGACATGAAGCCCGCGATCAACGCCGTAATTCCCAACCCAAGCAAGCCAGGACCGCAGTAGCGCGCGAGCATGAGCGGAAGAACGTCGTTGTAGCTATAGCCATGGGTCACTGTGGCGACCGACTCCGGCACCAGCTTCATCGGCAACACGCCCAAGCCCAGCAATCCCGGCAGGATCACAATGATCGGTACCAGCATCTTGAATCCCGCGCCGATGATGGGCGCCATCTCCGCGCTGCGCATATCTTTCGCCGCCAGAATGCGCTGCACTACCAGAAAATCCGTGGTCCAGTAGCCCATCGAAATAATCGCGCCGAGGCCGAACACAATGCCGGTCCAGTGAATGCCCATGGGATTTGAGCTAAATGAGCCCAAGCCCGCCCACAGATGTACATACTGTTCCGAAGCGCGCTGCGCAATCTGGATCTTCAGATTGCCCCAGCCGCCGGCTTCGTAAAGCCCAAGGATGGGAATCAGCAGGGCGCCCGCCCATATAAGAAAGAATTGCAAAACTTCATTGAAGATTGCGGAGCGCAGGCCGCCCAACGTGACATAAACCGCGACCGTGAGCGACGAGACCCAGATACTGAAGTTGATGTCCCAGCCCAGCACAATCTGCATGACCTTGGCCATGGCAAACATGTTGACGCCGCTCATCAGGACGGTCATGAATGCAAAAGAAACGGCGGAGAGCGCGCGGGCGGGTTCACCGAAACGCAACTTCAAGTATCCCGGCACCGAGTGCGTTTTTGAGATGTAGTAAAACGGCATCATCACGAGGGCCAGGAACAGCATCGCCGGGATGGCGCCGATCCAATACCAATGCGTGGCGAGAATGCCATACTGGTAGGCGGATCCCGCCCAGCCCATTAATTCGAGCGCGCCCAGATTGGCGGACAGAAAACTTAGCCCTGCGACCCAGGCCGTCATCTCCCGCCCAGCCATAAAGAAGTCTTCGCCGGTATTGGCCTTGCCCTTGAGGTACAGCCCGATCGCGATCACCAGTCCAAAGTAGAAAACGATAATGACCATGTCCACGGGATGGAGATGTACCAGGCTGGAGGAACTGGGAACGACGACAGCAGGATTCATTGGGCCTTGACCTGTCCGTAGTAGGCGTTACGGCCATGCTTGCGCAAAAAATGCTTGTCGTGCAGCTCGCGCGCCAGCGGTCGCGATTCAGAATTGATTGCCAGCGTGTGGTGCGCCATGCGCGCGACGTATTCGAGGATCACGGCATGGTGAGCGGCTTCGGCCGCGCTCGCTCCCCAGCAAAAAGGAGCGTGTCCAGCTACCAGCACGGCGGGAACTGCGTTGGGATCGAGCTGGGCACTCTTGAAGGTCCGGCGGATGGCCGTGCCAGTTTCCAATTCGTAATCGCCGGCGATGTCAGCTGCAGGCAGCCGATCCGTGACCGGGATGGCACCGTGAAAATAGTCCGCGTGCGTGGTCCCGAAGCACGGAATCGGAGTTTCCGCCTGGGCCCATGCGGTAGCGAATTCAGAATGGGTGTGCGCCACTCCACCGATATTCGGGAAATGTTTGTATAACTCGAGATGAGTTGCCAAGTCCGAGGAGGGGCGAAGATTACCGTCTACAATTTTTCCCGTGAGATCGGAAACCACGATGTGCGCCGCGGTTAGTTCTTCATAGGGAACGCCACTGGGCTTAATGGCAACCAGACCTTCGCCGTGGTCCATCCCGCTGACATTGCCGAAAGTGTAGAGCACAAGGCCGCGGCGAACCAGCTCCAGGTTCGCTTCCAGCACTTCTTCGCGGAGTGACTTCAGCAGCATCGACAAAATGAGACCGATAGCACTCAAAAGGGTACATCGTAAACGTTTACGCCACGAACATTAACGGACCATTCGTAACTTTGTCAAAAGAGATCGCACCGCGAAACAGCGGATCACGCTGATAAGACTTAGGCCCAGGTGCGCAAACCAATAATGCCCCAGTAGGCAAGATAGACTGCGGCAATCAGCAGGGCGAACGTGACCACGAGCGAAAACCTGCGAACGCCGCGGCGAACACTCTGTGCAGGCGTTCGCCACAACGAGATCGCACTTCCCAGGGAGGCAATGCCGAAAGTGACGGTGGCAAGAAATATAGCAGCAGACCAACCAGTTAGGTTGCCCAGGCGCTCGATCAAGTCGTCGCTCGACCTCATAATGACTACCACAAATGCGACCAGGCTTAACACCGCGATGAGAGGCCACAGACGTAGGCCGCGCTCGGCGCGTCGCCGGCGCTTCCTGCTGAGTCCCCCAAGAATCCAGAATGGCGCATAAAGAAGGATCGCCATCATCGACAGCAGCACGTAGATCGTTGCGATAATCTGCGCGATCGCCAGCCACACGGGGATTCTTTTCATTGTCATCCCCATCCCGGACTGGACGAAGACCCCCGAGTCATTCGGCGTGAGCAACTCGAACGTCGCTACTGGATCGGGAGCTTCATCTTTCTTCTTAGGAACGTGCCGGAATTGCGTACGCTCGACTGGAAGGTAGGTGTCATTCCATCCCCAGCCAAAATGATTGGAAAGCAGCTTGCCGTCCCGGAACCGGAGCCGAGTGAGGCCAAACAGACGCTCTAGGAAATGCATGAATTCGACGCGAGGCGAATCCGGAACATACCAGCCGGCGTAGTCGCGGGAACCTGCCTGGAGTCCCGCAACACCAGGCAACGGCGGTCGTTGGAGATTGTTAGTTACATAGGCTCGAATCGCCTTCCCCACTCGCTCGAAGGCATTTCCATTGCCAGCGTTGATGCTGAAGAAATAGCCCACGTTATAGTCGGCCATGTAAGCCATCTCGGTGATGCCACCTTCCACGCCTCCGTCGTGTCCGTGATAGACAAAGCCGTCTTCAACGCTCCAGTAATTACTCAGGCCATATCCATACGTCATGCCATCTTTCGCCGCCCACGTGCTCGCGGGGATCTCCATGCGATCGATGTCGGAGGCGGGCACAATCGGTTTGCCGTTCACCGCACCCCGATTCAAATAGAACTGAACATAAGCCGCCATGTCGTTGGCGGAAGCATTGATCGATCCCGCGGGCCGCAAGAGAATGTTCCAGTAACGGTACGGAGTCTTGCCGTCGGTGTGATAAAGCGTGGTAGCGGTTCCCGGAGCTGGCTGGAAATACGTCGCAGTCTTCATTCCGATGGGAAGAAATAAATGTTGCTGCACGTAGTCCTCGAAGCGCTCTCCCGTAAGTTTCTCCACGACATAGGCAGCCACCGGAGGACCCGAATTGCAGTAAGCCATACGGGTTCCGGGACGCCAACGGGACGTCCGCGAGTGGTGGTCGTAGTCGAGGCCTTCGCGCAACGTCATGCCCGGGGCATCTTTCGCATACTCACGCAGGTGCATGTCGTCCCAGCCGGTGGTGTGCTCCAGCAGGTTTACGACTCGGATGGGATTGGTCGCCTCCCATCGATTTTCAAACCAAACGTCAGGCGCCAGTTTGTGAACCGGATCTTCGAGCGATACCTTCCCCTGATCTGCCAAGATCAGAATTGATAGCGAAGCAAACGCCTTCGACGTGGACCCGATGCGGAACAGCGTATCTGCAGTGGTGGCGCGGCCGCTGGCCACGTCCGCTATACCGAGTCCGGCGACCCATTCCGGTCCGTCGCGATGCACGATGGCCACCGACAGCCCTGGGGTATGCGTGTCCTTGAGAATCTTTTCCAGTTGCTGCCGGAGTTCGGCGATTGATTGAGCGGGCTTTTGTTTCTCGTCTTTCTTGTTATTATTCTGGTCTGAACCCTTATCCGCCGCGAAGGTGAGCAACGCGAGCGCCGCAACCAGACACTGGAATCATCGATTTCACGATTTTCGATTTCCTCGATGCTGGAATTCGGTTCTCTTTGCGAGCGCCCACTTTAAATCTGATAGTCGACGTCTTCCATGATTCTTTGCAGCGACGCCGAAAGAGGTTCGCCCTTCGCTTCGGCGCCTTCCAGTTGCTGCACTCGTTCGCGCAACTTGTTGACTTCGGCCATCACTGACGCCAGCGCTTCCGACAGCGGGTCGTTAATTTGCTTGGGATCGATAATCACGACGCGCTTGCCCTCGCGGAAGATGATATGTCCCGGCACGCCGACCACGGTGGAATCTTCCGGAACGCTGCGCAGCACCACCGAACCGGCGCCGATGCGGCAATTTTTCCCCACCGTAATATTGCCCAGAATCTTCGCGCCGCTGCCGGCAACCACGCCGTCTTCAAGCGTGGGGTGCCGCTTGCCGTGTTCCTTGCCGGTGCCTCCCAGAGTGACGCCTTGATAAAGAGTGACGTCGTCGCCCACGATCGCCGTCTCGCCGATCACCACACCTGAGGCGTGATCGATGAACAACCGCCGTCCGATCTGGGCCGCGGGATGGATTTCGACTCCAGTGAGAAATCGCGCGAACTGCGAGAGTAACCTTCCCAGCAAGAAAAAATGTTTCTTCCACAGCCAGTGATTGATGCGATAGAACCAGACCGCGTGCAGCCCCGAATAACACAGGAAGACTTCCAGACGGGACTTGGCCGCGGGATCGTGCTCCATCACCGTGGCCACGTCTTCGCGAATTAACGACAGCATGTGCGGCATGGATATCGACAGGGTGGAGGCGCATCAGGCGGGGAGCGTCGCCGTGGGGATCTGCAGCGCCTTATCCCGCAATTCCGAAAACAAAATGCTGCTTAAATAGCGTTCGCCGAAAGATGGCAAGATCACCACGATCAGCTTACCTTTATTCTCCGCTCGCTGTGCCACTTTCAAAGCGGCGACCACCGCGGCGCCGGACGAAATCCCGACCAGCAGTCCCTCTTCGAGGGGAAGCCGGCGCGCCATGGCGATGGAGTCATCATTGGTCACGGCGATGACTTCGTCAATGTAATCTCTGCGCAGAATGCTGGGAACGAAACCCGCGCCAATGCCCTGAATTTTATGCGGAGAAGGTTTGCCGCCGGAGAGAACCGCGCTGTCCGCCGGCTCGACGGCCACGGCCTTGAATGAAGGCTTCTTCGGCTTGATGTATTGGCAGACTCCGGTGATCGTTCCACCGGTGCCAACACCAGAGATAAGGATGTCGACGCGGCCATCAGTGTCGTTCCAGATTTCGGGCCCGGTGGTTTCAAAATGAATTTTGGGATTGGCGGGATTGTCGAATTGTTGCAGCATGTAGCCGTCAGGAGTGTTCGCCAGAATCTCTTTCGCCTTGAGAATTGCACCGGTCATTCCGCGCGGGCCGGGCGTAAGAATAATTTCCGCGCCAAAGGCCAGCAGGAGCACGCGCCGCTCCAGGCTCATGGTCTCGGGCATGGTGAGAATCAATTTGTAGCCCTTTACCGCGGCGACAAAGGCGAGACCGATCCCGGTATTCCCGCTGGTCGGTTCGATGAGCACAGTTTTGCCGGGATGAATTTTTCCTTCGCGCTCGGCTTCAACAATCATGCTCACGCCGATGCGATCTTTTACGCTGGAGACGGGATTCTGGCTCTCCAACTTCGCCACTACTTCAGCGACGCAACCTTCCGTGACTTTGTTCAGTCGAACCAGCGGCGTGTTGCCAATCAATTCTGTAACATCATTTGCGATTTTCATAGCGCGTTCCTTCACTCGGTTCCTTCACTCTAAAGTTGAGCGGTGAATTTCAAACGATTGTATAGTCTGGCAATATTAGCAACCGCCAAATGTCTACGGCGACCCAAACTTCGTTTTCAAAGTTTTCAAATTTCATTTTCAGTGCATCCGACTACTTAGCTGCTATACAGAACTGGTCTATTGGGTTCCCGGCGAAACCTGCGAGCCAGGGGCGCAACTGTGGGCGAGCTACACATAACAATCACAACAAAATTCTAAGGCCAGTGAACCAAATCTTCGGAAATACCAATCTATCCATTGTGTAATCAATATCTTACTGACGAATCGATCTAAATTCCGAATCTATACAATTACTACTTGTTTTTGTGCATTCAATAGTGATAGTGTTCCCGACCTATCAGCGGGTTTCGCGCCCGGAAGGCGAGATTTTCTGGACGCCGATCACCTGGGGCCTCTTTCGTAAAAGTAGTGGCATGACAGCATTTTCCGCGTCTCTCGCGGAATCACTCTCGTCTCGGAGGGTTTGCAATGCGCGTCCGTCGCCAGCTTTTCTCTTCCCTGTTCGCGATGTTCTCTCTCTGTTCCGCCATGCTCTGGGTGAGCAGCGCTCTGCCCGCGCGGGCTCAATCGACCAATACCGGCACAGTTGCAGGATCAGTGACCGATCCCTCGGGCGCGGTCGTGGCAGGCGCCACGGTCACGTTCACCGACACCTCGACGAACGTTGCGCGAAGCACCACAACCAATGCGGCGGGCCGATATACCCTTGTTGACGTGAACCCCGGTACTTACAACTTCGCGGTTACTAAGGCCGGGTTTTCAACCACGAAGGTTGAAAACCAGAAGGTAGAGGTCGGAGCCTCTGTCACCCTCAATCTAGCTCTTCAGGTCGGCGGCTCGAATGTCGTTGTGGAGGTGCAAGCCACTGGCGCTGAACTGCAGACCATGAATGCCACCGTGGGCAACGACATCACGAGTATCGCCATCGACAACCTGCCGAGCTTGGGCCGTGACGTCAGCACGTTCATCTCGTTGCAGCCGGGCGTAGGCACTGACGGCGCCGTTGCTGGCGCGTTTAACGACCAAAGCTACTTCACGTTGGATGGCGGCTACAACACCAACGATATGGACGGCAACATGAGCGTATACACCGCCAGCTATGCCGGCGACCCGACCGGGGGTGTTGCTGCTCAATTTTATGGCGTCAGCGCCCCGACAGGCGTAATACCCACTCCGCAGGACAGCGTCGAGGAGTTTAAGGTGAATACCGCCGGCCAGACCGCCGATTTCAATAGCTCGGCGGGCGCCGAGATTAAGGTGGTCACCAAGCGGGGAACCAGTGCCTATCATGGCACGGTCTACGAATATTATAAAGACAACAACTGGTCGTCCAATAGCTGGCAGAATAACTTCAACAGCATCCCAATTCCCAGCTTCCACTACAGCCGCTTTGGCGGCGCGATTGGCGGGCCACTCTTCCCGAAAAAGCTCCTCGACACCAAGACCTTTTTCTTCGTCAATTACGAGGGTTTCCACTTCCCCAACTCCGAGACCATCAACCGGAACGTCGCCTCGCCGGCCTTGCAGCAGGGGATTTTACTAGACTCCGGGCCGTCCAAAACGTGTTCTAACTGTGTAGCCGGGACAGTAGATTACAATCTGAACAACGCTCCAGTCACCTACAACGGCACAACATACGCGGCGAATTACGGTTGCCCGGGCCTCTGCGATCCGCTTGGCTTGGGACTCAATCCGGTCGTTTCGACGATATGGAGCAAGTATGAACCCGCGTCAAACGCTACCTGTGTGCAGAGCCTCTGCGACGGGACAAACGTTCTGGGATTCACGGGCAACCTGTCTATTCCGCTGACCAGCAAATACCTAGCGGTGCGCCTGGACCACGATTTTTCTTCCAAGTGGCACCTCAACACCGTCTATCATTATTTCAACCTGGTGCAGACAGGGTCTGAGATGGTTGATATCGGTGGCTTCTTTGCTGGCGACAAAAAGGGCACCGCGGCTTCCGTGTCCAGCGATCCACAGCAAGCCTGGTCCTTTGTAGCGGGGTTGACCACCAATATCAGCTCCAACGTCACCAACGACATCCACTACAGCTGGCTGCGTAACTGGTGGCATGGGGCCGGCATCCAGCTACGCCACAGGTGGCCGGACTGGGCGGCGCGATCGAAATCATGAGTGGCCAGTCGCAAACTCAGGATCTCGGTCCTTTCAACTCGAACAACCAGCAAATCCGCACCCGTTTCTGGGACGGGCACGATCAGATGCTGCGCGACGATCTTTCCGTGCTGAAAGGCAACCACCTGTTCCAGTTGGGCGGTACTTATCAGCACAATTGGGACTGGCATCAACGCAACGATAGCGGCGGTGCCATCAACGCCCAGCCCGTGTACGGGGTAGGCGACGGAACCTCTGGATCGTTGACTGTCCTCGGACATATTTCCTTGCGACGAACACCGCCACCACCAACATCCACCACTGCGGCTCCCTTACCGCGGCGGCGCTGGGCATCGTTTCCGTCTCGTCGCAGGCTTACACCCGTGCTGGCGCGAATCTGAATTTGCTTCCTATTAACACTCCGGCATTCGACAAGAGCACGATTCCTTACTACAACCTCTACTTCAGCGACACCTGGCACATGAAGCCAACGTTTCACTCTGACCTACGGCATGGGGTGGACGGTGGAGATGCCGCCCACCGAGGCGAACGGCAAACAGATCATAGCGGTAGATCAGTCCGACCAGCCAGTTAGCACCGAGGCCTACCTTGACGACTCGCAAGCGCGCGGCGCTGGGAGGCCAGGTGTACAATCCCGAAATCGGTTTTGCCCTGTTAGGCAATACCGGGAGTGGATCGAAGTACCCCTACAACCCGTACTACGGCGAATTCAGCCCGCGTATCGCCGTGGCCTGGAGCCCGCGCTATGACAGTGATTCCTTCGGCGGCAAGATCTTCGGCCATGAAAGTACGGTCATTCGCGGCGGGTATGGCCGTCAATACGGTCGCTTGAACGGTGTGACCCAGGTGCTGCTACCGTTGCTGGGCCTCGGCCTCATCCAGCCCGTGTCTTGCAACCAAAACCTCGCCGCCGCCGGCCCCGCTGGTGCCTATAACGGAAGCGGCAGCTGCGGCTCAACGGGTTCAGCCAACCCGTCCAATGCCTTTCGCATTGGGACGACAGCGTCCGCCACCGGTGGCCCGACTGCCCCAGTCCCGCTGCCCACTGCAACCCTGCCCCAACCGGTCTATCCTGGGTTCAATAACACTGGGGCCGCCAGCCCCGCTGCCTTGGATCCGAATTTCCGGCCCAGCGTGATTGACGCGTTCGACTTCACCGTTCAGCGCCAGTTGTCCCGCAAGGTCAGTTTGGAACTTGGCTACATCGGGCGCAGAATCACCCACGACTTCGAGCCCATCAACCTTAACGCGGTGCCGTACATGATGACGCTGGGTGGGCAGCAGTTCAAGCCAGGCCTACGCGAATGCGGTGCTGCAATACTGCGGCGGCATTGCGGGGCTGGCTGGCGGCGGTTGCGGAGGGGCCGGCCCCAGGCCGGGCGCGCGTCACGCCGCAGCCCTTCTTCGAAACCGCGCTCGGCGGCCCGAGCATCTGCCTACTGCACCGGGTATCTCGAGCTGCACGGCGGCGGTGGTAGCGAATGAAGGCGCTAGGACGGCAACCTCACCAATGCTCAGGTATTTAGCCTGTGGAGTGACTTGGACAGCGGCGGGTTCAACTTCCCGCGCAGCATGATGAACACTCCGATTACCGCCAGCGCGGCCCCACCTTCGGCAGCCAACGGCCAATATGTCATCGGGCGTGGCTGTTGATGCCAGCATAGGCTACGGGAACTACAACGCTGGCTTCGCCTCCGTCAAGATGGCCGACTGGAGAGGATTGACCACGCAGTCGAACTTCACCTGGTCCAAGGCTCTGGGGACGGCATCGATCTACCAGGCCGTCAGCGCGGTTCACTGTGGACGATCCCTTCAATTTGGGCGAGGGTTACGGTAGACAGGGCTTTGACCGCAAGTTCACGTACAACATGTTCCTCGTATACCAGCCGCCGTTCTTCAAGGGGCAGTCAGGGCCCATGGGACGGTTGCTGGGCGGCTGGACGTTCGCGAGCGTGTTCACTGCGGGGTCCGGCACACCGATCGAGGTCGGGTCGACCTTTTTTGATGGCCAGGAGTTCGGTTCAGCGGACGGCATCAGCTTCGGCAACAATGACACTGCCGTGCCGATCGGACCCGCAAACACACGAGCATGCCTACTACTGCCTCAACGCCGGCTAAATAGCGCTTGCCCCGGTCAAACGGCCGGGAACGGGCTTCCCGTCAATGCGTTCAAGAACGGGGCGAACGAGGCTAACAACTGGCGTAACCCGATTCTGGGGTTAGATACCAAGGATTGCGGCGCTGGTTGCATCAGTGGCCTGCCCTACTGGAATATGGACCTCAGCGTCAAGAAGAATATCCGAGTGGCGGAGAGCGTTAGCGTGGAACTCCAAGGTATCTTCACTAACGTCTTGAACCATAATCAGTGGTTCGATGCCAACTTCTACGGGCTCGGCAACCCCACCGCTTGGGGTGCTTTGGGGGGTTCGGCGCAGTCGCCATCGGGGGGCAACCGACAGATCGAGGTGGGCCTGCGGGTTCGCTTCTAACCAAAACCCCTGGAAAGCGCTGCTATGGCGCCTTCCAGAAACTTGAAGGCCGCGCTCAAGAGCGCGGCCTTATTTCTGTCCGAAATCCCGTGAGCAATCGGCTGATTTGACTCCGATCTTCGGCTCACCTACCAACGCCACTTTTCCACAGCCTTCCACAGTCAAAGCTGTGACATCCAACCTTTACTGAGGATTTCAAAAGGTCCAAATTGGGAGTATGCCCAAACGCTGTCCCACGTCCCCCAACCCCATTGCGAGCGTCTCCAACGACTCCCCACGTGCGCGAACCGCCAGCCAATCCGCCTCACTTCCCCACACCGCGAAGGCGGTTGCTCCCTCAGTCCCATTAAGTCCCTAGTCTGCAATATTTTACGTACAAGTCCTTATTCTCCAAGATTATACGCGAAAGTCGTCATATCCTCCGCCCCTAACCCCAATGAGGCCAATATCTTAGCCGCAACCACCAAAAAAATATCGATATTACCAATCGCTCAGCGGTGCATCAATCCGTAGCTCACGGCGCCGGCAGAGCTTCCGATGTTGACCAGGGAAACGGCGCGTTCTAGCTTATGGTGGCCGGTCTTGTGAAAGAAGTAGCTGAGACTAACGACTCCCACCGTTTCGCCGACAAAGTTCATCGCCAGGCCCGGCGTGGAGCGGCCGAACATGCGAACCACGGGATTCAGTTCCTGTCCGCCACTCTGCAGGTTGGCGCGCGTCACGGCGAAATCTGCGCCGTTTAGAGCGGCGGCCGCAAATAATAGCGTGCAATTCGGTTTGTCCCAGAATCTGTGCTCCGAGCCAACGATCGCGGGTGCGACTGGTGCTGGCGTCTGGACCTCGACAAACGGGCTTGGTGCGTCAGGATCGGCAGATGTGAATGGAGCCTGGGCATGCAACGCCGGACACAGCGTGGCGCTGACGATGAGTACAGCGGCGCTGGAACGGAAGAAATCAAATAATCTTCGGAGCATCATAAGTGCTAGCCGAAACGGCGTAGCGCTTAGGGAAGGGCAATTGGATGCCCTAGTTCCCGATACGGGAAATCCCGCAAGCTACTTATAATCAGCGGTTTAATTTGCACTTTTCATCAGATCGCAGACGATTGTGCATTGTTTTGCAGCTTCTTGCGGTTCAACCCTGGGCAAATCGAGACGGCTCACTTTTTGTAAACCACACCGCCTTTCATTACGAACGCTACGTTCTGCAGCGCTCCAATGTCTTGCAGCGGATCGCCGGGAACCGCAATTACGTCAGCCAGATATCCAGGCTCCAGCGCTCCGATCTGGCCATCCCATCCCAGCAGCTTGGCTCCATTCAGCAGGTCCGCCTGCAGCACGGCCAGCGGAGACATGCCGTATTTCACCATCAGCACCAATTCGCGTGCCTGCGTGCCGTGAGGAAAGGGTCCGACATCGGATCCGACTGCCATGGGCACTCCTGCGGCGATCTGTTTTTTAAATTCCTGCACCTTGATATCGAGCATTTGATGTTCGCGCGCGGCTTGCGCCGGAGTGGCGGCGTGGTCGGCAAAGTACTCGAAGATTGTGAAAGTGGGTACAGCGAAAATCTGTTTTTCCTTCATCAGCCGCATGGTCTCGTCGCTAAGTTGATTGGCGTGGTCGATGGACGCCACGCCGGCCTGCGCGGCGAAGAGTGTCCCGGGTTCTCCGGTGGCATGCACTGCCACGCGCTTGCCCAGGCGCGTCGCCTCTTTCACGGCGGCTTCGAGTTCCGCCTCGGTGTATTGATACGGCGTCGAGAATTTCCCATCGCGAACGGAATCCGACCCAGTCTCGTAAATCTTGATGAAGTCGGCGCCTTCTTTGAACTGCTGGCGCATCACGGCGACCAGTTCGTCGGTGCTGTTAGCGTAGTTTGCGTTGGGCAGGACGTGCTGCTCGGGGTTATATCCGATGGCATCCTCGTGGCCGCCGAGGATGTTGATGGCGTTGCCGCTGATGCGCAGTCGGGGGCCCGGAATGCGGCCTTCGTCAATCGCGTTGCGGACTGCGGTGTCGGCCGAGCCCGCACCCTCTGTTCCCATGTCGCGCTCCGCCGTGAAGCCCGCCATCAGGTCGTCGCGGGCCGCGAGCGTGGCTGTGATGGTGCGCTGCGGCACCGACTCCTGAACGGTCTGCAAATCTTCCGCGCCAGGATGGAGGAAAAGATGGATGTGCGCATCAATTAATCCGGGAAGTAGAGTGCGATCGCCGAAGTCAATCACTTCGTTACCAGCGGGATGCTTGACCGAGGTCCCGACTTCGACGATGCGCTCGCCTTGCACAAGGATTTCCGCCGGCTTGAGCATGCGCCCAGTCTTGATATCCAGGAGGCGCGCCGCATGAAGCACAATTGGATGGCTCGCCGTAGGCTGAGACTGGCTGGCGGCATTCCCGGCGAGAGTCGCCAACAAAAGCAAGACAGAGATGAGATCTGATCTTCGGTGGGTCATATCGCCCGCGATGGTATCACCACCACCCGGCGGTGGTCATACTCGAATTGAGCGTACTCTTGCCCATTCGCTTCTCCGGTTGGTTATGATCTCTTCGCTGTGATCTTGTGCATTTCATCGAGGTGGCTATGCAGCAGAGCCAGACAGCTCTCGTAACCGGGGCCAGCCGGGGAATCGGGAAGGAAATTGCTCTGGAATTGGCGCGCAATGGGTACCGCGTTGCGGTGAACTACTACAACGAGCTAGCGTCTCTCGTGGATGCGACCGTGGCTGAAATGCGCGCCCTGCAAGCCGGCGCGAGGCCACTGACGTATTGCCCGTTGAAGCCGACGTCCGGTCCAGCAGCCAAGTGGCGGCGATGTTCGAGCGCGTGGTCGGCACCTTCGGGCGGCTCGATCTGTTGGTCAACAATGCCGGCGTGCAGACCTGGAAATCGCTGCTCGACGTGACCGAGGAAGAGTGGGACCTGGTGGTTGACACCAACCTGAAAGGCTGCTTCTTGTGCACGCAACAAGCCGCGCGGTATATGAAGGATCACGGAGGTGGCTCGATCGTGAACCTGGGATCGGGGTGCAACAAACTCGCGTTCCCGTCCCTGGTTGCCTATACGGCGAGCAAGGGCGGACTTGAGATGTTCACCAAAGAAGCTGCGGTTGAGCTGGGCCGCTATGGGATACGGGTGAACTGCATTGCACCGGGGTCGATTGAGTCCGAGCGCACGCGAATGGAGGACCCGGACTACGCGGGCACATGGTCGAAGCTGACTCCGTTAGGCCGCGTGGGCACGGCGGCCGACATTGCCCCAACGGTGGTTTTTCTCGCTAGCAAGGGAGCGTCCTTCATCAGCGGACAAACCATTTGGATCGATGGAGCGTTGTTCACGAAAGCGCAATGGCCGTATAAGAAAGAATGACGTGTGGGGCCCGGCGCCCCCGCCCGCCAACGTCGGTACCATCGAGGACGTGGCATCTGCGGTGTCATTGTGAAAAGAACCCCGGTATCCGCGTGATGGTTTTTGGTTGTAGGCCGTACTCTTCTGGGACGGTTTTCGCGGGCGGGGGCGCCCGCGCCACATTCGGGGCTCTCGTAGTACACTTTCCGGCATGATACCAAGACACCTCCCTGCAGTCTGCGTAACCTTCCTGCTCAGTCTGATGATCGCCGGACTCGCCCTCGCGCAGGCCAGCAAGAGACACGAGCAAGCCGTTCAGCAAAAACCTTTTGGCACGCGGGACGGGAGGCCCATCACCTTGTACACGCTCACCAACGCAAACGGTGTCGAAGTGGATGCGATGAATTATGGCGGCATCATCGTTTCGATTCGCGTGCCCGATCGCAAAGGCCAATTCGCCGACATCGTTCTCGGGCATGAGACTTTAGAGGGCTACATTCCGAATCCGCCTTACCTCGGCGCTATCGTTGGCCGCTATGCCAACCGCATTGCCAATGGCACTTTCACGCTCGAGGGAAAGACCTATACCTTACCCAAGAACGACGGGCCTAACACGCTGCACGGCGGCGTCGATAAGACTTTCAATAAAGTTGTTTGGGACGGAGAGCCTCTGAAGGGGAAGCCTGGCGTCACTTTCACCTATCTCAGCAAAGACGGCGACGACGGTTGGCCCGGTAATCTTAAAGTCAGAGTGACCTACACGCTGACCAACGACAACGAACTTGTCATCGATTACGAAGCTACAACAGACAAGGCCACGCCCATCAATCTTAGCCAGCACAGTTATTTCAATCTTGCAGGAGAAGGCAACGGCGACATTCTGAATCACGAGCTCACACTCAACGCCGACCGCTTCACGCCGGTCGATAAGAACCTCATCCCTACCGGCGAACTCCGATCCGTGAAAGGAACGCCGCTCGATTTCACAACATCGACTCGAGTGGGCGAACGCATTGACAGCGATTACGACCAGATCGTCCTCGGCCACGGCTACGATCACAACTGGGTCATCAACCGGAAAGGCGACGGCCTTGTGCTGGCGGCGCGCATGTACGAACCGACCAGCGGTCGCGTGCTGGAAGTCTCGACTACGCAGCCTGGAGTGCAGTTCTATACGGGAAATTTTCTGGACGGCAGCGTTACGGGTAAGAAAGGCCACGTTTACAAGCGGCGCTATGGGTTCTGCCTGGAGACGCAACACTTCCCGGATTCGCCCAATCATCTCGATTTTCCGAATACGATCTTGAGGCCGGGCGAGACGTTCCGGGAGAAGACGGTGTTTAAGTTTTCGACGAAGTAAGAGTGGGTGAGTGGTAGAGAGCCATCCCGGAGGGACGAGTGATAGTAGGCCGGCGTTTCAACGCCGGGTCTGCGCAGTGAGTGGAATTGCCGTCCCGCAAGGGACGGTTGAAAGGACTGCACGAGTCAAAGATGGTTTCACCCGTGCCTGCCGGCACGGGGTCATTTAAGGGGCTGCGTACCCGCCGCTGAAAGCGGGGGCTACTGTCAGAGGTCCCTACGGGACCGGCTGCTTCACTCCCCGCGCAATTCCTCCATTAGCGCTTTGTCAACTCGCTTTTGATGCTCCGCCTTAAGCTTCGCCCCGCCTGATGTTAGATAAAACGTATCGATCGCCATCTGGCCTTCGGTATCGATCAGTGCGATCTCGATATTGCAGTCCTGATCGGACAAGCATGCCGCTATGCGATGCAGCAGGCGCGGACGATCCTGCGTAATCACCTGAACCAGCGTGCTGGTTGACGAACACGAATCGTCGAACTCAATCTTTGTTTCGACTTTTACTTTCGCGATCGCGCCCTTCTCAGCGCGTTGCCGGTCGCGCAGCATTTTTTCCAGATCGGCCTCGCCGAGAAGCACGCTGGTCACGCTGCGCCGGAAACGATCCCACTCTGAAAGATTCAGCTCCAGAGTTCGAAATCGGTCGGTGAAGTAAAGCGTGTCGACCACGGTTCCCGCCTCGTTCGAGAATGCGTTGGCCTTGACAATGTTCATTCCCCACGCCGCGAGTACACCGGCGAGCTTGGCGAATAGAAACGGGCGGTCTCTGGTCACCAGCGTCAGCTCGTACCAGTGGCGTCCGCGTTTCAACTCGACCTGCACCGGATCTTCGCCGAGTTCGTCGGCCATCGCCATGTGCCGCATGACTTCCTCGGCGGAATGGACCAGCAAATATCTCTGCGGGAATCCTTCCAGAAATTCTTTGAACTTGCTGCTGGTAACCGGCGCCAGCGAGCGCACGCGCGCCAGCTTTTCATCATTCACATCCGCATGCACCCGCTGGTCGGCGCTGTGGTTCAGGTAGTTGTCGGCTCCCATGTAGAGTTGCCAAACGTTTTCTGCCTTCCAGGGAGTCAACGCCTCGGGATTCACCGCCTTGATGTCGGCGTAGGTGAGCAGGCAAAGCATCTTCAGGCGCTCGGGCGTTCCCACTTTATCGGCAAAGGCAGCAACCGTTTCCGGATTGAAAATGTCGCGTCGCAGCGCCGCCGATAGCTCCAGATGATTCGAGATCAGAAACAGCACCTCCTCCCGCTCCTTCGGATCCACGTCCAGCCGGTCCATGGCGCGGCCTGTAATTTCCAGACTAGCCTGCACGTGATCACCGCCGGGCACGCCCTTGCCGGTGTCGTGCAGCAATAGAGCCAGATAGAGCAGTTCCGGATCTTCCAGTTCGCCGAGCAGTTCCGCGTAACGCTTGTCCCACTCCGACTGCGACTGCTTCAGCCGGTGCAGGCTCTCGATTGCCAGGAACGAATGTTCGTCCACGGTGAAGCGATGATAGAAATCGCGCACGACCAGCGAATCGATCAACTTCAGTTCCGGCAGCAGCAGCGTCAGCAGTCGCAATGAATGCATGGCACGCAACGCATCCGCAGCATGCGGCTGCAGTAAGGTCTCCTGCAAATAAAGCCAGAGTTCCGCACCTCGAGGCGGCATGGATGCCAGCGCCGGAAGCGCCTGCTCGATGCGGTACTCGGTGGTCGCGCTTAACTTGAGCCCATGATGCGCCATGAAATGAAACAAGCGCAGCAATACTTCGGGATCCTGCAGCGCCGAAGGCTGTTGCAGAAAGATGAGCCCATCCACCACGGAAAAATCCGGCGTGGTCAGCCGCGACCGCCAACTCTGCACCTGCCGGTACAGCGCCGACCACGCTTCCGGAATTTCTTCCAGCAGTTGCGTGACTGTGCGTTGCACGGCGCGCGCGTGGCCAAAATAAATCCGCATCCAGTCGGCGGCCGACAGTTCCGCCGAATCGGCCGCTCCCACTTTGCGCACGGCCGCTTCGTCCTGCGCCTCCCAACTCAACGTGTTGTCGTCACGGCCATGCCGGAAGTGCAGAAAGCATCGCGCCGACATCAGAAAATCCAGCGCCGCTTCCAGTTGCTTGCGCACCGGAGCTCGCAGTGAACTCGCATCCGGCCAGTCGTGCAGCTTGTCCATGGCCGAAATCAGTGCGAGCCAGCTGGCCACGTTGCAGTCGCGCAATCCGCCCGGAGCTTCCTTCAAATTCGGCTCCAGGTGATAGAGCGTCATCCCATACTTCGCGTGCCGCTCGCGCGTGACCTCGGCCAGCCCCTGCAGCAGAGCCTTGGACTCCCGCATGACGACCTTTGGAATCACTTTGTCATGAAGCCGCCGGAAAAGATCGTGATCGCCCACGAGATAGCGGCAGTCGAGAAGAGAAATGGTGAACTCTGTATTGTTCGGATCGTAGCGGTCACATTCGCTCAGCAAGCGCGACGCTGGACTCAGCTTTAGCCGCAGATCCCACAATTCCTGCGAAAAGCGCCGAACCGGATCTTTGAAAGCTTGCTCCGCGTTGCGATCTCCAAAAAGGAAAAGGAGATCAATGTCGGAATAAGGGAAAAGCCATCCCCGCCCGAAGCCTCCCGTGGCCACGAGCGCAAAGTTGGCAGGCTTGGCCGCATCGGGCGAAACGATATCCCGCCACAGGCGTGCAAGAATATCTTCTACGAGCCGGGTGCGCTGGGCCACCGCCGCACGCCCGTCCCCGGAGGCCTCGAACTCCTGCTGAATACGCGCCGATTCGTCGCTAAGGGAACCCCGGAGTTCGCTGATCAATGAGGACGCCGCCATCATGAATGTAATCGCCCCTGTGACACGAGCCACCGGGGGAGGGCCAATTCATCGCTGCTGTCTGACGCTGTTTCGACACCACGTAAAGACAGCCGCCTGCTGTCCGGCTGGCCAGTTCGCCTCAGCGCCATTGAGTTCGCTCTGGACAGCCGAGGCGGCTGTCCTACGTAAGCTTCCTCTACCTACAGGGCTCCCTCGCCGCGCTCGTCATTGCGAATACGGATCGCCTCGTCCACTCGGGACAGAAAGATCTTCCCGTCACCGATCTTTCCCGTGCGTGCGGACGCCAGAATGGCCTGCACGGCTTTTTCCACCATTGCGTCGGGCAGCACCATTTCCAGCTTCGTCTTGGGAATCAGATCCACGCTATACTCCCGCCCGCGGTAGACCTCGGTATGCCCCTTCTGCCGCCCGTGACCTCGCACCTCGATCACAGTCATGCCTTCGACGCCAATCTCCTGCAATGCAGTTTTCACCGCTTCCAGCTTGGAGTTTTGAATGACCGCCTCGATCTTCGTCATAGTGTCGTCATGTCCTGTTCTGCGTTCGTCACGCCGGCTCCACGTCGGAATATTCTGAGGCTTCCTGCCAGCCTCCCCGATAACTCTCAATCATATTCCTCTTCTTCCTCATTCTTCTGATATAGGCGCGATTTGCCGGCGCTTCTTTCTTTCCCGCAGCTCAGGCGATGAACAAAATCCAAGACCGCCTCAATGTAACGTTCAAGGAGGGTTCGCGGAAATTGAAACTATTTATCGTGCCTATCAGGTTTTGTTATTGAATCGGGTCAGAACTTGAACTGCACGTCCAACTGCATCCGTCGTGGAGGCAGGGCAGAGGCCGGCCTTCCGAACAACGGCGAAGATTCGGTTCCGATGTAGGTGACGTAGTTCGGGTGATTCAGCACGTTGAAGGAATTCAGCGATACCGAGAGTACTCGCGCTTCTTTCTTCGCCTTCGAGAGAGGAAAATCGTGAGACAGGTTAAAGTCGAGATCGATCAGGCCGGGACCGGGCATTGTATTGCGCGCGATACCCGCAGGACGATCATTGAGTATGCCGTCGTGATTATTGTCGCCTCCGGTGGTGATGTCGACCGGCTTGCCCGAGTAGAGGGAGAGCGCGACCCCCAGTGTAAATAATTTTGTAGGTTGCGTTGACCCCAGCAAGTCGAACTTGTGGCGGCGGTCGTTGTCGGAGCGTCCCCAGTCGGCCGCCGCGTCGTAACTGTTCGCCGGAAAGAACGTAATGCCACTGGTGTTGTTGTCGGTGCGGCTGAGCGTGTACTGAATCTGGCCGGAAAAATACTTGCTGGGTTTGCCGCGAAACGTGAGCTCCAACGCGTTGCCTTTCAAATATCCCTCGGATTGCATTTGCCGTACTTGGCCTAAGGCTGGATTCGGGCGCACGTAATTACCTCCAATCAGGACCGGGGCGTTGGCGTCGACGGAGCGGAAAACGTCGATGCCGCGAGTGCCGATGTACACCGCGCTGAACGTGCTCTTCGCGGTGACCTGGCGCTCCACTCCGGCGCTGTATTGCAAGACATAGGGAATACGCAGGTGCGGGTCCAACGTCACCACGCTGACCGGGATTTGCGACAGGACTGCGGGATTGATGGGATACGCCGCCAGCGGCGGGTCGACAATGAAGCGCAACAAATTGACGCCGTTGAAGTGTAGAAGGTCGCCAATCGGGCTAGGCCCAGTGCGATCGTAGAATACTCCGGCTCCTCCGCGGATCACGGTCTTGCTGGTGGCGCTGGGCGCATAGGCAAAGCTGACCCGCGGCGCGAAGTTGTGAGGCTTATCGTGGAAGTAGTTCTGCCAGTAGTAGCGCACTCCGACGTAAACGGACAAATTCGGCCGCACTCGGATATTGTCTTCCACGAATGCGCTGAGGTCTTTTTCCAAAAAAGCTACGTGGCCTTGGCCGGTCTGTACCAGAAAGGTTGCGGGCGTCGCAGCGGAGTAGTCGGCGGCGCTGGCGAACGTATAGGTGCCGGCACGGTTCGTGAAATCATCGAGGCCGCGCCGGCTGATGTCGGGAATGTCGATGCCAAAGCTGACTTGATGCTTGCCATTGGCATAGGTAGCGAAGTCGGTACCGTCGAAGTGATATTCCGTGCGGCGCGAATCGGCTTGTGCTCCACCCGCCGTGAACAATCCGGAAACCGTGATCTGCGCCACAGGAAGGACGCTGACGACCGGAGAATCGTAGTGCCCTACGAGAAATCTGGCCTGGTTCAGCCAGTGCGGCGAGAACTGGTGCAGATAGCTGACATTGATCTCGTGTTCCAGAAATCGCGTGTCGGTGGCAGCGCTGGGAAGAATCGTTCCGCCGGCGTTCTGATTATCCGCAGACCGATGCTCATAAGAATAACCGATCCAGAATTGATCTCCGTTGGCCAAATCGTGGAAGATGCGGCCTGACCCGAAGAAGTGGCGCGTGGGATTGGCAACAGTCTGCGCAAAGGGTCCGAAGCCCAGCGATTCTGCCGCGGCAATAGCATTGGGATCGATGATGTCCTGCTGATCCAGTAGATCCTCGTCCAGCGAGAGGAGAAAACTGGTGCGCTTGCTGTGTCCCACCGGTCCGGTGACCGAGCCTTCATAATATTGCCGGCTCTCCGGCGGCTTCACGATCGCGAAGGCATTGCTGGCGTCGAAGACCGAGTCGCGAAACATGAAGTTCAGCGAACCATGGTAGGCGGGAGATCCGCTCTTGGTAACGATTTCCAGGCGAGCCCGCCCCGGCCGCGAGAAGCGCGCGGAGTAAGGATTGTTGTTGATCTTTACCTCCTGCACCGCCGACGGAGTCACTCCGGGTCCATTGGCCTCGATGCCGTTCACTACCAGCGAAACGCCATTGGTGCCCGTCGCATTGTCGTCCAAGAAACGGGACATCGTCGTGATGTAGTCCTGATCGAAGACGGGGACGCGGTCCAGTGCGTCGCGATCGATGGCGTTGGCATTCTGGTTGTCGGCGGTCTCCGTAGTTACGACGGGCACGTTGACCCCGGTCGCCACGGTAACGCTTTCGGTCTCGACGGAAATCGGCATCACAATGCGGATCGGAAAAAGTCTTTTGCCGGTGACCGTCGCCGCAACCCGGGTGTCACGAAAACCTTCGGCGTGAAACTCCAGCATGTACTTTCCAGGAGCAATGCTGTCGAGGCGGAAAGATCCGAGAGCGTCAGTAGTTGTCCGGGCAAGGACTTCGCCCTTGCCTCCGATTAAACAGACTTGCGCTTGGGCGATCGCGGCCCCGGACGGGTCGAGCAAGACTCCACCAATCGAGTGCCCCGTCGCGCGATCGTCGGCGGTCGCAGCGCCTGAATTCGGGGCATGATCCGGCGTTTGTGCAATCGCAATGTTGGATCGCGCCGTGCCGAGCAGCGCGACCAGCACCCAAAGTTGGCGACAGTTCAAGGCCGAAGTCCTTGGCGTCGGTTCCGATCACGCATCTTTGCGAGAATATACGAAGAACCTGAAGCTCTTCTGAAAGCGGATTTCCGGATCGCCAGACTTCTCAAGCCGAACACGCCGGCGTTTTCCATTGGCCCGTCGTCTAACGCTTCCGATCGCCCCTCTTCTACAGTGTTTCCCCTATAGCGCATAGGAAGAACCCCGCAGAAAATACCCTTTCCAGCGTCCGCGTCGCGGGACGGATCGAGAATCGCGTCTGGAAGCGTGTATAGGGCAGTGGAGGGTCCTCATTCGTGTCCACGGAAAAACCCAAGGTAAGTACTACGCTCCCAGGTAAGGTCGAAAAGGTGATTCGCCCTCATCCCGGTTCCGGCGAACCCGAAAAAGCCCAGATCGCGGTCGAGGGTGCCGATCACCTTTACCGCGAGATTCGTGTTCCCAACACTTTGACCGACTCTCACGGGCAAAAAGTGAAGCTTAAGGAAGGAGCCGAGGTCGAAGTGAAAATTGAAGCCGATCCCGTGGTCACCAAAACGGCCCTTGACTCTACTACGTCGAGAACCAACCCGCAGAGCGCCTAAGGATGTGAGTGCGGCTGCTGTGATTCGCGCGATCGGGAAGCTTAATCGATCACGCTGGCGATTTACTTCGCCGGGCCTTTCTGCTCCTCCGCTGCAGGCTTCACAAACTTCGCATCGTCGACCGGAACGTTCTGTTTGATATCAGTCACCTGAATTGTGAATCGTCCACTGGGTCGCGCCAGCGTCCAGCGATATGGAATTTTCACGCCATCGGTGTCGCGGTAGTCTGCGTAGTCGATCTGCGTTGGCAGCCATCCCAGCGCGGTCTCTCCGAACCTTACCATCCTCACCAGCAGTCCCGATTGCTGGTCAAAATATAACTGAATCGGTGGCTCCCCTTCGCGCTGGCCGACTACTACGTAAGCCTCGTGATCGCCGATCTTCTCCGTACCGCGCACCCGCATTTCGCTGAACATCGCCTTTAAGTGCGTAGCCAGGCGCAGGTCCGCGTCAATCGACGCTCCATCCAAATCGCTGCCGTGCATTTCTCGCAGCGGACGCCCCGGCGTGCCCAGCCATCCCTCATGGCCGTTGAATGCGGTGACGCTGTCTCCATCCGGCATGTGAGTGAACGAAATGCGCTTTTCCGGATCCTTCGAATAAATATCGATGGGCAGAGATTTCCCGCCGAAATCGATGGTCCCTTTCATGACGCGGCTGGCGATCTTATTGATCGCGGCTGCTCCCCCGATCGCCTGCACGTATTTGTCGAGCAGTTGTTCCCCGGAAGGTCCAGCGGTCTCCTTCGCTTCACTTGGCTTCGCTCCGCCAGTCGCCTCTTTGGGCTCGCCTTCTTTCAGTTCCTCACTCATGACTGCCGGGACCGCCTGTGGATGAGCATTGCCGCGGTGGCATGAATTACAGGTCACCTCGCGATGCCCCTCGAAGTTATCCTTATTGATGGCGAACATCATGTCCATCATTTTGCGCGCGGTCTGCTTGGGTTTCTTGTCGTCTTTTTCAAAAGCGTTGTGCACATGGCAAAATTCACACTCCACTCCCAGCGATGCCGAGATGAACTGCATGGTAGGAAAGATCTGCTCCGCCGGCACCCCCTTGAGCACTTGGATATTCTTGAACTGCTCCTCGGCTTTCTTAGACGACGGTGTGTTTGTAGCACCCTGAGTACCCGGCGCTGCGCCAGTTTGGGCTCTAACGGCGTCAACCACGAATCCAGACGCCACAATAAAAGCAACGATGAAGACAACGTTCGCCAGCTTTACGCTCATCGATTTGTCCCCCAGTTTTTCTTCGCGAACTCTGCGCGTTATTTCTCGGCGCCCTGTGCGGTTAAAGATTCTAAGCATTCGCCCAACGATGCAACAAGGCGTCGCCACATTCTCACGGTCGGTTGCTATAAACATACTTCCCCGAGACTTCCGCCACGACGAACTTGTTCGGGAGAAGCTCATCCGCTTTAGTCTTGAGATGCGCGGGCACGAACAAAAACACCCGATCTGTTCCAGCCCAGTTCCGCTGTAAATCCGCATCGCTCAAATAAATCTTCGGAGCATCCGGGAACGTCGATCCAAACCACATCGAAGTTGTTCGCCCTTCCACGAGCTCGATTGGCCGCTGCAAATAGAACAGCAATGACGACCCGAACGCCTGATCGCCATAGATCATCACGCGATCTTGGGGACGCGCTCGCGCCGCAATGTCCCGCGCCAGGTCCTTCGACGACAAATACGGCCCAAAGCGTCCCAGGGCAATATGCGCCGCCACCAGAAAAACCCCCATGCCTGCCCCCAGCGCCCATGTCGCCGCGTAGTGCCGCCGCCGAAGCCGCAACAGAAAAGACAGCAGCGGAGCCGCCATCAACGCCACGGCCGCTAACACCGCTGGCAAGCGCAATGCTGCAAAAGACGCATAACTCAAATCCAGCATGTGCGACGTCGAGAGCGTGTCCGTATCCATATTGTGGGTGGCCAACACGTTCCCAATGTCGGGCTCGAAGGGCAGATGCCGCGACCGCCACAGCAGCGTCACCAGAGTCGCGCTCGCAGCCAACCCAATCGCCGCCAGCGCTCCCGCCGAAATCCTGAGCCATCCCTTGCGCACGCCAAGGCGGCAATCACTCCATTCACATCGCGCGATTCCATCGGCCAACAACATCAGGAGGGGAAGGTATGCCGGGAAGGTGTAGTACTCCTGGTTGGTAGAGATCGCAAAAAAGACGAGAATCAATCCCGCCAATATCCAGCACAGCAGTCGGGTGCGCGCTCCAAAATCTCCTAGGCGTTGCGACCCAGGTGCGTCCGACCTTCGCTCATCAATTACCATGCGAATAGCCGCCGGCAGATAGAAGCTCCACGGAAACAGCCACACCAGGTGCAGCGACCAATAAAGCGTCCAAGGAAGCTTGTTGTAATCCCGCGGATAGCGCCGCCCCAAAAATCGCAGAAAATGTTCATTGACGAAGTAAAACCAGAAAAATCCGCGGCCTCCCTGACCTCCGGTATTTCGCAGCCCAGCGAGAATGTGCCACGGCGCCGCAATCAGCAGAAAAAGTGCCATTCCTGACACCAGCCGGAACTCGCGCCACCGCCGCCACTCTCCCGTCAGCGCCAAGTATAAAAACGCCGCGCCGCCCGGAAACGCCAGAGCGATCAACCCCTTCGTCAGCACTCCCAGAGCGACGCATGCATATCCTGCATACCATCGCCACGCTTGCCCGGCCGAGTCCATAGCGGTCAAGAAGAAATACAGCGAGGCGGCAATCAGCAGACTCAGCAGCACGTCGGGAATCAGAACGCGGGTGAACAAAAAAACGCCCGCGCACGTGTACACCATTAATCCCGCATAAATTCCCGCCCGCTCGCCAAACGCGCGCCGTCCCCAAACCGCCGCCAGTACTCCGAGCAGCAGCACCGACAATGCCATGGGCAGGCGCGAGGCAAACTCATTTACTCCAAAAATTCGATAACAGAATGCCACCAGCCAATAGGGCAGTGGAGCCTTTTCCAGATACCGCACTCCGTTCAGATGCAGCGTGACATAGTCGCCGCTGACGAACATTTCCCGCGCCGCTTCCGCATGCGTGCTGTCTGCGTCATCGAGCAATGCCGGCGAGAACAGAGACCCGAAATAGACCGCCACAAACACAATCGCCAGCGCCCAATAAGACGCCGCCCGCAGGCGTTCCGGCACGCGCTTCGGTTCATTAGGAATTGTTGGCGTGGAAATAGCGCTCAATTGGCGTGAACCCATTCAAGTGTTGCAGAGGACAACCCGTGCGGGCAAGTAACACCCGCGCTCCTATTTCTGCTGAATACTTGGCTGGACATTCAGTTTTTCCTGACCGTGCCGCACAAAGAATTGCTCCTTATCCATCCCCGCTGGAATTGCCACGTCAAAAAAACCCACCATCATCTCGTCGGAAGTCTGATCTCCCCAGGTCACCGTCTTCGTCGGATCAGGATTGTGCGGATTATTCTTCGAATTGTCATACCACGCGATCGCCCGCAACCGCGTTCCGGCCTTCAGCGGCCGCGGATCGGCCAGCCGGTAACTCAATTGCCAATGAAAGTGATAATTTACCCGCAACAACACTTCTACGCTGCCATCGTCGTGCACAATGTCGTACTCAAACCACTTCCCGCGCAGATGCATGTGAGGAAACAAGCTCAGCAGCGTGGTGTCATTGGGCAGCGTGCCCTGCACTTCGACACGAAAATCATCCGCGCCCGGCGGAATGATCAGCGCATGATTGTTCAACTGCAGCGTGATCACTCTCTGCTTCGGCGGCGTCTTCGCGAATACCATCCCAATGCTGGTCTGATCCTGATCCGCTGACCCGTTGGTCGTGTAGTGCATCTGAAAGACGAGGTCCGATCCCGCCGGCACAAACTTCGCCATGCCGTACGGCCACTCGTCCGGTGAACTGCCGGGCGCATATACCAGCAAGAGATCGCTGGTCGTTTCGTGCGCCTCGCGGCGTTCCAGCGGATCGTTCAACGTTGACGCTGTGAACGGCTCGCCCAGCGGCGCATGCCGTAACCATTGCGAATCCGGCGGACGAATATACACCACCGCGTGATGCACATGCGCCGGACTCCCTGGGCGAAACTCCGACATCTGCACCCATCGATCCTCAGCAAAATGCGTCGGCACAATCTCGTAGGTATATTCAACTTCTCCCTGAGCCGGAATCCGCACCGCCTTGGGCATCTTCACCACCAAGTCAGGTTGGGGAATATTCCATCCCTCAGCCCGTTTGCGCGGCGGGGGCGCATCATGGGAATCCCCACCAGGCGCGCCTCCCGCGGCCCACGCCGCAATTGTCGCCACCTGCTGTGGAGTTAGCGAGACATCGTTGGCAAAATGCCCGTACCGCGGGTCGGCGAACCACGGCGGCATCATCTTCATCTCGACCGCATGCGCCATCGCCCGCGCCCAAGGCCGCGTCTGCTCGTAAGTCACCAGCGGCATGGGCGCAACTTCCCCGGTCCGATGGCAACTCTGGCAGTGATCCTGCAAGATCGGCAGCACATCCTTATAAAAAGTCGGCTTATCGGAAGTAGACTGATCGCCGGAGGCAGTGCCCGGCCTCTCCCACGCTGCCACCAAAGACACTAGCGTCATCATCGCCGACAAAATCCAAACTTTTCTCACGAGCGCAGGAACTCCAGCGTCAGCGCCCAGGCCTGCCGCGCGGCGATGGGCTCATATGCCGGACGCTCATCGCAGAAAAATGCATGATCGGCGTTCGAAAACACGACGTTGACATAAATCTTGCGCTGCGCATCCAGAGCCTCGGTCACCGCCTTGCGATGTTCCGCAGTAATGTGCTTGTCCAGTCCACCCCAAATCAGCAGCGACGGCGCATGTAGCTTCGACGCCCGGTCCAGCAACCCAGGAGCGATCCCGCCTCCGTAGAACGAGACCGCCTTTCGCAACGGAACCACGCAGTTTGCCAGAAACGAAACGCGGCCTCCCATGCAGAATCCTACGCAAGAAATCTCGTCAGCCTTCACCTGCGAATTCGAACACAGCCATTCAAAAGTGGCCCGCACATCGGCCTCCGCAGCCTCATTCGTCACCGCCTGATAGTGGGGCATCACCGAAGGAAAGTCGTTGTACTTGCCCTCGAATCCGGGCGGCGCGGTGCGATGAAACAATTCCGGGGCAATAGCCGCGTATCCCTGCTCAGCGAACCGCTCCGTAACATTGCGAATGTGCGAGTTGACGCCGAATGCCTCCTGAAACACCATCAGGCCAGGATGCGGCCCGCCACTCTGGGGCCGCGCCATATACGCCTGCATTGTTGTGTTGTCAGCGACTTTCAACTGTACTTTTTCCGTTACAATACTGGCTTGAGGCATAACCTTTTCGAATCCTCCTCAATCGCGCCGAGCTTGGGCAGCCTTCTCTCCAGTCTCGCATAAAACCCGCGCGCGGATCCGCGACAGCACGCCATGCGAAAAGATGCTAAATTCATCATTTCATGTCTGCCCCAAATTCCCGCTTCGTTCGCGCTTGCAGATCCCAGCCCGTCGACCGCACTCCCGTGTGGTTCATGCGCCAAGCGGGACGGTACATGCCGGAGTATCGCGCGGTCCGCAAGCAGCACTCGCTGCTTGAGATCTGCAAGCGGCCCGCGCTCGCCGCCGAGGTCACGATTACCGCTGCTGAAATTCTCGGCATCGATGCCGCCATCATCTTCGCCGACCTCTTGCTTCCGCTCGAGGTCATGGGCCTGCCCTTTCATTTCTCCGCGGGCGAAGGCCCGGTCATCGAGAAGCCCGTGCGCAGCAAGGAAGACATCGCGAACCTGCGCACTGACCGCGCCCCAGATCTCGGCTACGTCTCCGAAGCCGTGAGTCTCGTCGCAAAACATTTCGCAGACCGCGTGCCCGTCATCGGTTTCTGCGGTGCACCCTTTACTCTCGCCAGTTACATGATCGAAGGCGGAGGCTCGCGTAATTACGTCCATGCCAAGACAATGATGTACAACTCTCCCAGCGACTGGGACGAGCTGATGCGCAAACTGGTTGTCGTCACCGCCGCGTACGCAGCCGATCAAGTGCGCGCTGGGGCCGACGTAATTCAGATTTTCGACAGCTGGGTCGGGTGCCTGAGCGTGGAAGATTATCGCCGCTACGTGCTACCGTACGTTACCGGCATGGTGAAGCAGTTGCAGAAAACCGGCGCGCCCATCATTTATTTCGGAACCGACAGCGCCACCTTGCTCCCCGCTATGAAAGAAACCGGAGCCGATGTCACAGGGCTCGACTGGCGCATCCCTCTCGACGAGGGGTGGGCCCGCCTCGATTACAAATGCGCCGTGCAAGGCAATCTCGATCCCGTTCTGCTTTTCGCCGACTGGAAAGAATTGCAATCGCGCGCTGAGGACATCCTCCGTCGCACCGCCGGACGCCCCGGCCATATTTTCAATCTTGGCCATGGCATCCTGCCTGAAACCCCGGTCGAAAACGTGAAAAATCTCGCCCGCTTCGTGCAAGAGTATGCGGTCCCGGCTTCCGGCTTCCGCACTCCGGCTTCCGGAAGCCGAGAGCCGAAAGCCGGAAGCCGCAGTTCATGACTCGCATCGCCATTATCGGCGGAGGCATCTCCGGCCCGCTGCCGCCTTCGCTCTCGATGAACTCCGCAGGAACAAGAGCGTCCTCGTCGAATACGTTCTCTACGAGTCCTCGCCGCGACTAGGCGGCGAAGCCTAAGCGCTCATTCGCGATTCCTGAGTCGCTGCCTCGTCGTAGGCCACTTCGCCCTCGGGATCCTGCGGCCTCGGCTTGCGCCCGAATACCGCTTCCCACACCAGCTTGAAAATAGTATGCCGGTTCTGCGCGACCACTTTTGCCCACGCCAGTTTTCCCATCATCGGAAAATAAATTCCCCGGAAGCACAGCCGCGCCAGAAAGATGTTAATCCGATATCCCAGCGGCTGATCGTCTAGCGCGTCAACGGCCTGCGCCAACGCTTCAGGACTATAGGCATGCGCCCATCCATATTTCACTTCCGCATGAGCCTCTTCGATGCTCATCTTCAGTGGAGTGTGCGCCATGGCGAAGGGAATGAACTCCTGCCAGTGCTTTGCGCGAGTGAGTCGTCCCGCAGCTTCCAACCGTTTGTACAGCGGCGTTGCCGGCAACGGAGTTAGCAGCCCAAAAATAGGCAGCCCCGGCGGCCAGGTGCGGACCTGCGACAGGGTTCGCTCGCCCACGCCCGTAGTGTCATTGTCCATTCCAAAAATAAACGAGGTAATCGCATAGACATTTCGCTTCGCCAGCCGCTCCAGCACTTCGGCGTACTCGCCAGGCTTATTGAATCCTTTGTTGACATCTTTCAGATTCGCAGGATCGATCGACTCCATGCCGATGAATACCCACTTACCGCCCGACGCCGCGATCAAGTCGATCAGTTCCTCATCGCGCAACAGGTTGGCGCTGATCTGCGCCACCCAATGCACCTGTGCGCCGGCGGCAATAATGTCGCGCAGCAGCGACTTGGTGCGCTTCAAATTGATGGCAAAATTATCGTCGATAAAAAATACCGCCATCTGCCCTTTCTCTTTTCGGGCGCGCGCCTTCAGCAGCAGCAGTTCATTAACCACGCTCTCGTTGGTGCGAAAGCGAATCGAGTCCCCGAAAAATCCCGTTACCGTGCAGAACTCGCAACCATAGGGACAGCCTCTGCCCGATTCGACTGGGATAATGCGAAACGTTCCCCAGCCTTCCCCAACTTTCTGCAGCATTGCGGTGGCAGCCTTGGGCACAAGGTTGAACTGGTCGAGATCGATCGACTGCCACGGAATCACCGGATACTGTTTCAGCGAGGGCTTGCGCTCTTTGCCGGTTTCGTCCACGGGCAGATAGACTTCTTTCAGTTCGCCGCGAGCCGCGTCGTTCACCATCTGCGGCCAGGTTTCATCGGCTTCGCCCAGAGCCACAGCGTCGGCATGGCGCGGACCACCGTCGCGTCCCAGCGCTTCATCAGCCAATTCCGTGACGTGCGGCCCGCCCATCACAACCTTCACTCCGGTGGCGCGGATCGCATCGGCAATGCGATACGCCTTCGCAATCATGCGCGTCATCGCCCCGATGCCGACCAGGTCGATTTTCTCGTCACGCACATACTGCGCAATCTGAGCCTCGTCCATGGGCTTGGCATTGCCGTCGATCAGCAGCACTTCATGGCCCGGCGGAGTCAGTGACTGCAGCAGAAACATCCAGAGGTGCGGCATGAAATTGCGAGTCACACCATTGTCGGGGTTATAGAGCAGAATTCTCATGACTAGCTCCCTCCTGGGAGCGAACGTGCTTCACCGCACGGAACCGTCACGAGCGATGCCAAGAAATGGCAACTTCTACTTATGTTTCGAGTTGGGCTTGATTAGGAATTAAGAACCTAGCAAGAGTGTACACCCCAATCCGGGTTGCGCCTTGATTGGCACGGGCTCTTTAACTATCGCGACTAGCGCAATCTGTTCTGGAATGCGCGACCGGAAAAATCATCAAGTCACGCGGAAATCGATGTCCTGTTCTTGCTTACTTCTCGGCGCATTCTGGCGACTACTAAGCGAATTTCATCGTAAGTAATTTCTGGAGGCAGGGCTTCCTTCAAGGTCTTGAGTCGTTCCAGTCTTTCAAGGCCAAGGCTCGTACAGGCAGCTTCAATCACTGCAAGTTTGTTGCGATCGATCCATTCCGAACGAAATTCCAATTGGCCTTTCTCGACCAATCCGGCGACCGCGTTCACCACCGTTCCGATTTGCCGTCCGCGAATCCGAGCAATATCTTCGAAACTCTTCCCCTCGGCCAGAAGTTGCAGAGTCTCCAGAGCGGGAGCTGTTTTCTTTTCGGGCAGCGCAGCCGCTCGGGCGCCCTCGCGGTATCGCCGCAGCGCTGAAAGAATTGCTTGTCCGTATAAATCCGCTTTGCGTTCGCCGATTCCTGTGATCGCGAGCAAATCCGCAATCGACGTCGGATGCAATCGGCAAATCTCGTCCAGCGAACTGTCATGCAGCACTACGTAGGCCGGCATGCCCTGTTCCTTGGCCGTGATGCGCCGCCATTCTCGCAAATACTCCCGTAGATCCTGATGAGCGGTACCGTCCGCAGTTGGCGACACCCGCACGCTGGAACCCGTGCCCACCAGGGCGCGTTGCACCGTGGTTGGAGTCATCGCTTCGGTCAGCCAATCGGGTGCGGCCCCGCAAACGTCACAAGCGGCGCACGATGTCCACTTCGGAATCTCGCCAAAATGCGTACAAATCTGGCGGTGGCGGCACTTGCCAGATTCCGCAAAGGCCCGAATCGTGTGATATCTCTGCCACGCACGGTCGCGCTCGGCCGCGTCCACAATTTGATTGGCAAAATATGCCAGCAAACTCGCGTCCTGCTTTCGCCAAAGCAGAATGCAGTCGGCGGGATTTCCATCGCGCCCGGCGCGTCCTGCCTCCTGATAAAACTGCTCCACTGACTTAGGCAGAGCCAGATGGATGACGGCGCGCACGGTAGCCTTGTTGATCCCGAGCCCGAATGCAATCGTGCCCACGAGCACGCGCACTTCGTCTGACATCCAGCGCTCCTGATTGCGCCGCCTCTCGCTGCCGTCCATCTTGGCGTGATATCCCACCGCCGCAATTCCCTGGTCTTCCAGGTAATCGACAGTCTCTTCCACCTTACTGATCGTCGGCGAGTAAACAATCACGTTGCCTTCATCGTAATGGCGTAACGCCGTCACCAGCAGCGCGGTGTGCTCCACGCTGTCGCACTCGCGCACCAAGTAGCGCAGGTTCGGGCGATGAAAACTGGCGATGTATTTGTCGGGATTGCGCAGTTCGAGTTGCGTGAGAATGTCGTGGCGCACATGGCGCGTCGCACTCGCCGTGAACGCTGCGATGGGGCGATCCGGAAATTTGCCGCGGAGCCGGCTCAGCTGCCGGTACTCCGGACGGAACTCATGTCCCCACTCGGAAATGCAATGAGCTTCATCAATGGCGAAGAAGGAGATGGGAACCTGCTGCAGCCATCCCAAAGTATCGGCGCGCTGCAAACGTTCAGGAGATAAATACAGCAGCCGGAAAGCGCCCTCGCGAGCCTGCCGCATTACCTGCGATTGTTGCTCGTGGCTGACGGAGCTGTTCAGAACCGCGGCCGGAATTCCCATCTGCGCCAATTGCGCTGCCTGATCCTGCATCAACGCAATCAGCGGGGAAATCACGACCGTAGTTCGATCCGAAACAACAGCGGGCAACTGGTAGCAGAGAGACTTGCCTCCGCCAGTTGGCATCACGACGCAGGCGTCGTGTCCGGCGAGCAGGCTGCGCACAATGCGCTCCTGCAAAGGGCGAAACGAACTGTATCCCCAGTAGCGGCGCAGGGGGATCAGCAGGTCGGTTTCTGGGGTCATGAGATCAGTACTCGTGCCATAAATGGGTTTGGGAAGGGCGCGGCTTTCTAGCCGTGCCGCTAGGGCCTCAAGGATTCGCGTTTTAGCCAATGAGGGAACTCGCTTCGCCCGCGCGCAAGTCATGGGACACTTCTAGTATAGGTGGCCAGGCGGCGCTGAATCTGCGTCGTAGCACTTTCGCACGCTCGACTCCCAAACTGAAACTGCGAATCAACTGGCCACGTCGGGTGCGCTACGAGCATTCGCACTCCGATGCGTTCTTTCGAACGCGATCCAAAGCGTTGCAATCACTACAAGACACAGCACACTGCCTTCCGGTCCCACCGATCCTCCGCTGAGCCAATCTGCGCCGTGCAGCGACGAACGCAGCAGGTGGCCAGGTGCGACCATTCCACTGTCGGGGACGGAATAAAAGAAGGTCTCGCCCCAATCCCAGGCAGCGTGGAAGCCGACGGCAAACCATAGACTGCCGGTTCGCCGCAACGTTAGACAGAAGAAGAATCCGATGAATGCCGCAGCTAGAAGGCCTCGCCACTGCTCCCCTTCATTTCGCAGGTGAATCAAGCCGAACATACATGAAAGCACCACTGCCGCGGGCCAGAAGCCGATGCCGCGCGCGAGCGTGAACAAGGTGTAGCCGCGCAGCAGAAACTCCTCGAACAATCCCACCAGAAGAAACAGTAGCGCCCAGAACGCCGCAAATCGCGCCAGGCGCGCGCCGTGCAGCAAGACATGACCGAAGGCAAAGACGTGCAGTCCGGACAGCGCCAACATCAGCAGGCTGATCCCGGTAAACCCCCACAGTGTGCCTATCCAGAACAAGCGTCCGAACGCTGGCTTGCCGGGCAAGCCGTACACTCTCCATGGCCGATGTTCAACTCGCGCTAGTATAACCGCCGGAATGACCGCTGCGAGAACATCACCCAATTCTTCGAGCATCACGGACCACAGGCCGCTGGAGCCAAGATTGCGTGACCATGCCAATTCAACCGCCAGTCGCTGCAGCGGGTAAAACATGGCTACGTAGAAAGCGAATCCCCAACCTGGGCGCAGGCCATCCGGACCCAAAAACAGCGTGCTGGAGTAGGAAGGCTGAGTTGCGACCGAAAAGTCGGGTGCCGCAGGCGTTGGTGCGGGACTCGGCGACGAACCCTTTCCGGTGTTGGTGTCGAGATCACTCATTGCCGAACTTTTCGCGCAAACTGCCTCCGCCATGGTAAAACACTCGGCTCGACCTTATGCGGCCATATTTCACGCGTGAACGCTACGGACGTCCGCAGTTTCTCGCGGGACTGCTGCTGCTCTGCTTTTTAGCGCAGGCTTTGTGGCTGGTGCACGCGGAGATGCGCACGGCTCGGGAGCCCGACGGGGCAGAAGCGATTCGCATCGGCGAGGGATGGAAACAGTGGCACGGACGAGGCATTGCTGCAGCGCCTTTCCTCGATCCAGCTGGAATTGCCCCAGATCCATTTCGCGCCGACGACAGCGGATTTGATACCGAGCATTCGCCGCTGCTCTACGTTGCTTCAGCTGCGCCCTTGCTGGTCTGGCCCCGGGACTTTGGCAGCGATTCTGCAGCGTACTGGCGATGGCTTCCACGGATTCCTTTTCTCGCTTGCGGACTGTTTCTGGGCGCGTCCTTGTGGTACGTTGCGCGCCGGCTCTGCGGAAATACCGGAGGGTTCATCGCACTCACGCTGTATTGCTTCTCGCCCTCGCTGATTCAGGCGAGCGCGGTCTGGCATGCGGAGCCGGAGATCGTCGCGGCCTGGGGGGCTTTCGGAACTATTTTCACTGCCATTGCGGTCGCGCACACGCTCTACGCTCCGCGCGAAGTGGTGCTGTGGAACTGGCGGCGCATTGTGCTGCTGGGCGTAGCGCTCGCGATCGCGGTGGGATCGCAGTTCTCGCTGATTGTGTTGCTGCCGATGGTGCTGGGCTTTCTGCTCTACGTTGCTCCGGTGCGGAGGCAAGCTGGGATTGTGATTTGGTGCGCGGCTTGCTCTCTGGGCCTTGTTCTGCTGCTCGCGGTGTACTTCTTTCATTGGCACGCATTTCAGGAAAGCCTGCGGCGCGCTGCATTCTGGGGTGCGACCTGGCATGGGTTCACGATCTTGGGAGTTTATAAGCAGGTCGCGGTGCAGATTGGGCGCGCCTGTCCTGCGCTTTCCGTGGCCCTACCAGTCGCGGTCATGACTTACGCCGCGTGGCCGCGCACGCGCTACTTTGGCAACACCGCGCCCCTGCTGGTGGCCGTGCTGTTCCTCTTGCTCGGCATGGCGCATCCGCATCTCGCAGGTGCGGGATTCTTGCTCGCGGCCGTTCCGTTTCTGTTCATCTTTGTCTCAGGCGTGTTGGCCGATCTTCTGCAGACACGCTACCGGACTCTTGTCATGGCATGCGTCGTAGGGATGATGGCAGCTTACGTGGTTTGGAGCGTAGTGAATCTGGCGCAAGTCCCACTGGGCTGAAAGCGGCCTCGCTCATGCCTTTGCTTGACTTCGACGTCCAGCACCACGCCTTATGGTTTGACCGCGGCGGTCGCCTGCGACGGATTCTTGACGTACGCGGTCATCCAGTTGTTCATTTCCCAGAACATGTGGAGAACAGATTCGCGGCCGGCGTAACCATGCGATTCCAGAGGGAGCAGGACGAAGCGGACCGTGCCGCCCTGGCCTTTGATGGCGCTGAAGAGACGCTCGCTCTGCAACGGGAAGGTACCGCTGTTGTTGTCGGCCTCGCCGTGGATGAGCAAGATTGGAGCCTTGATTTTATCGGCGTAGGAGAAGGGGGACATCTTGTAATAGATTTCCGGCGCCTGCCAGTAGGTGCGCTCCTCGTTCTGGAATCCGAAAGGGGTGAGGGTGCGATTATAGGCGCCGCTACGCGCGATGCCGGCCTTGAAGAGGTCGCTGTGGGCAAGCAGGTTCGCGGTCATGAACGCGCCGTAAGAGTGTCCCATAACGGCGACCCGATGGCGATCGACAACGCCAAGGCGCACGCCCTCATCGATGGCTGCCTGCGCGCTGGCCACAAGTTGATCGACGTAGGTATCGTTGGGCTCGGTCTGCCCTTCGCCAATGATAGGGATCGTGGCATTTTCGAGAACCGCATATCCCTGCGTGACGAACGGGATCGGAGAGCCCCAATAGAGAATAGGAAATTGATAAGGCGAGCCGCTGATTTGTCCGGCGGCGGACTTGGTTTTGTATTCGGTGGGATAAGCCTCCATTAGCGTGGGAAGCGGACCATCCGTCGGGCTTGTAGCCAGGTGGAAGGTAGAGGTTGGCGCTGAGATCGACGCCATCGGCGCGCTTGTATTTCAGGACCTGTTTCTTGGGAAGGGGCGCGTTGCCGTACGGACTGGGAAAGAAGGTGACTTGCTTGAACTCATCTTTCGCCAGCGATTTCCGGTAATAGTTCGGAGGCACTTCCGGAGATTCCCTTCGGAGGAGGATGGTGGGTGTGGCGGCGTCAAGCACGAATACGGGAGACTCAAAGAGATGGTCGGCGGACTGCCAGAGGCGCTTGGTCTCCCCGTTGTTGGCGCTCATGACGGAGATGAACGGGCGGTCGCCTTCGGGCGATGCACCCTCAGCGTGCAGGTAGATGCCGCGAGAATCGGCAGTGGTTTGTAAAACATACTTACCGGCGGAGTTCATAACTTCAAAAGGCTCGCCCGGATCGTGATAGCGGTCCTCAAAGGACCCTTCAAATAGTTTGACGGGCACAGCTGGAGCATCGGGAGAGACAGCGAGAATGATTCGCTTGCGGTCTTTCCAGCGGGCTTCTTCGACCAGCGCGAGATGGCCGTTTCCCCAGACCAGGTAGCTAAACCGGACTGGAAGGTCGGCGAGTTTGCGGGGCGAGCCGTCGAAGGGAGTGTCCAAGAGAAATAGAGTGTCGCGGACGGGAGCATCTTTGCGGGGATCTCCGCCATCGCCGGCTTCGACCCAGAAGATCGTCGCGGGAGCGTCACTGCGCCAGTCGAATTCACGAGGGCCCGCCTCGACTGCGTCGTGAATGTTGGGGATCGTATCTTCGAGCGGTTTGTCAGCCAACTGCTTACTGACGCCGGTCGCCAGATTGATGGTGACGAAGCGCTCGGGGAACATAGGGTATGGCAGCAAATAGGAATAGGGATGATGACGTTCGTCGATCAGAATGTAGTGAGCGTTGGGTGAAGGCGAGGCACTCTGGATCACACCGGGCTCGCCAATGGCTTGGGTGGTGCCGTCGAGGTGCACAACTTCAACTTGAGAGGTCGCGTAGTAATCGAAAATTTGTTCGTCGGTGGGATTTTTCAGCAGATCCTCGTAGGTGGCGGCCGGGGTAACGCGTCCGAGATTTTCCTGGATCACGGGGCCGGCGGGCACTTCGTTGCGCTTCGGAGCTGGACCTCTGTCTTTAGGGACTGTCTTGCAGATAAGGCTTGCATTATCACTGGACCATTGACAGGGTCGCCCGAAGATGGCATTGAGCGCGATGCCGGGCACGCGATGGGCTTGAGCTGACGCCACATCGACGATCCACAGACTAAGACCGGCGTCGGTGGGACTGTCATTGTCGCTGGCATTCACGAAGGAAACATGGCGGGCATCAGGCGACCACGCAGCGAAACGAATCTTGGCGTCCGGCGGCAGTCCGGAAACCGGCTTGGCTTCGCCGTTGGGAAGAGTTTGCAGCATCAACGACGTGACATAGCGCCCACGGCTCGGGCCGTTCGTCCTGGGGTTGAAGCGCAGGCCTGCCAAACGAAGCTCGGGTTGCGCCAGATCGGAAACCGAGGGCAAGCCGGAGTAGGATTCGATCAACATCCATCGGGAGCCGGAACTGTCCTTGGGGGAAACGTCGACGCCGGGGGTGGGCCGGGTGTCGACCAGATCGATGATGGCCTGAGGAGGTTTCTGATAGGGAAGACTGGTCTGGGCTTGGCTGCCATAGAAGCCGGCAAAAAGGAAAAATGAAATCAGGGCGGCAAACGCACGGCGAGAAATGGAATGCATGCAGTACCTCTTATTATCTGCTTTCGCAGGAAGAATCGGGGAATGTTGCACATTCTCCTGCGAAACTCGGCGTTGGGCAAGAAATTTGGTGGGAGTCGATGGTGGGTAGCGAGGAAGATCCCGCCGCACCGCTTCGACTTGTCCGCCACACATGTCAGACTGCACAAACATTGCTGCAGGAAAGACCTGATTCGTAACTCGTCGACTCAGTGAATACACTTATTTGAGGCGTGCCCGTTGCCGAGCCACGAGTACTTGGCAAGGGAATTTTTTCTTGTGCAACCACGACGACAAAGCCGCAGATGGCGTTGGATCGCCGGATTCCTCCTGATTCTTGTTGCCGCTTCTGTGGTCTGCGTTCGCCTGGTGATTGCGCGAGCGCAACCCATTTTGCGTGCCCGTGTCATTGAGACTCTCTCGGCTCGGTTCAAGAGCCGGGTGGAACTTGCTGACCTGAACGTCTGGGTCGCCGATGGCGTGCACGTCGAGGGAAAAGGGCTGAGGATTTACGGCGCCACTGATCCGAATCCGTGGGAATCCGGCGTACAGCCGTTGATCGAGATTAGGGAATTCCGTTTCCAGACCGCGTTGCGCAGCCTGTTCCGCGAACCCACGCACGTGGACATCATCTACGTGGATGGTCTCGTGGTGAATGTCCCTTCGACGAACCACCGTCAGGAGATCCGGGACCTGCGCCAGCGCGGCAGGAAAATGAAGATGAGCATTGCCGTGGACCGCTTCGTATGCGCAAACACAAAACTCATCATCAACACGTCCACGCCGAGCAAGCCACCGCTGGAATTCGAGATCAGCGATCTCCGTTTGAGAGACATTGGACCCGGGCTGCCACTGCGTTTTGATGCGACGCTGGTGAATCCCAAGCCGGTAGGTGCAATCCATTCGACTGGCCAATTCGGACCTCTGAACGAAAAAAGCCCCCGTGACTCCGCAGTTGCGGGGGATTATTCATTTACTCATGCCGATTTGGGAACGCTTCCGGGCATCGGAGGAATGTTGTCGTCCACTGGAAAATACAGCGGAAAGCTAGGACGCATCGAAGTGGACGGCCAGACCGATACGCCCGACTTTCAGATTGCGGTCAGCGGCCATCGCGTTCCGCTGCACACCGACTTTCACGCGATTGTGGACGGGACGGACGGCGATACTTATCTCGACCCGGTGAAGGCTACGGTGTTGCACTCGTCTTTTACGGCCCGGGGCAAGATTGTGCGCATCAAAAATTCGCGCGGACATGACGTGGAACTGGAGGTTGTGCTGGGGAGGGCGCGCGTCGAGGACCTGTTGAAGCTGGGCGTCAAGACCGACCCGCCGATCATGACTGGAGTGATCGCGATGGGGACCAAGCTGAGTCTGCCTGCAGGCGGGGAGGACATTGGGAAACGCCTCGAACTCGAAGGCGACTTTCATTTGCCCGCGGCTCATTTCACCAATGACAAAGTTCAGGGACGAATCGATTTGTTAAGCCTCCGGAGTCGCGGAACGAGTGGAGTGGCCACGGGACAGGCCGAGCAGGGTGTGACGTCCGACTTAAAGGGTACATTTATTCTGAGTCATGAAGTGCTCTTCTTTTCCTATCTGCACTTTCTAGTTCCGGGGACGCACGCGGACATGTCGGGGAAGTACAGCCTGGACGGGGACACTTTCGATTTTCACGGTTTGCTGAGACTGAACGCGAAGCTCTCGCAGATGACGACGGGATGGAAGTCGATTCTGCTGAAGCCGGTCGATCCTTTCTTTCACAAGGACGGAGCCGGTGCCGAAATTCCTTTCACCATCAGCGGGACGCGAGAAGCTCCGCGCTTCGGACTCGACTTCCATTCCAAAGACCAGCATTTAAAGGAAGATCATTTGATTGAGAACGGCAGGGCGGCTGCGACTCGGTAGCAACCCTGAAAACGGGCGGCATGAGAGTTCCCTCAGCGGCTCAAAAGCCGGCATTCATTTGACCTTTACTGCACGGCTGCAACAGATTGCGGAGAAACTCTTTCGCGAGTCACTACCAGGCTCAGCGGCTAGGGCGGTCATTCATTTTGCACGGCTTGCGGCGCCTAGTAACCGCGCCATTTCAAAACACCGCGCACCTGCTGTCTGCCCTTTCAAAACGCTGACGCCGAGCTTTCCGTTAGCCCGCAAGGCATCTCGAGTCCAAACTGCAAGGAATTTATACAGCATCTGAGGTATTGATTGGCACGGATGAGAGACATAGTTTTCGGAAAGAAACCAGTGCATGACACTCCGCCCCATCGCTGGAACTCAATAGGAGGGAAAATAATGCCAAAGGAATCATTACGGGAGTTGTACGTCAATGAACTGAAGGATCTCTATAGCGCCGAAACTCAGCTGGTGAAAGCGCTGCCCAAGATGGCAAAAGCCTCGTCGAATGCCGAGTTGCGGCAGGGCTTCGAAGAGCACCTGCGCCAGACGTCGGAACACGTTTCGCGCCTGGAACAGATCTTCGAGGCGCTGGGCGAGAAGCCTACCGGCAAGAAATGCGTAGGAATGGAAGGCTTGGTAAAGGAAGGGGCTGAGACGATCTCCGAGGACTACGAAGACGCATTGATGGACGCCGCCATCATCGGTGCCGCTCAACGAGTTGAGCATTACGAGATCGCCGGTTACGGAACGGTAAGGGCCTTCGCGGAACTGCTGGGCGAGAATGAACATGTTTCCCTTCTCGATCAGACTCTGGAGGAGGAAAAAGAGACAGACGAAAAGCTGACTCAGCTAGCGGAGCAGATCAACGCGCAGGCGGGAGAAGGCGAGGAAACGGAGACAGAAGGCCGGGGGACCGGAAAGCAGCCCTCGAAATCGAGATCCCGACGGGCAGCCTAGTTTGGAAGTGGAAGGGCGTTCTTATCCTTAGCGCCCTTCCACAGCTTTTCCTTTCGCTTGTGCAAACTACGGGATTTACCCGATGTCCCCCGACGGACCCCCTAAAGTAGTGTTCCCACTCGGCTCCGACATTCCGACGGGTGCCAAAAACCGCTTACGTAAGAGCCATCTTCACTTCAAGGAATAGGTGCTATGAGTACTGGGACGTCCAGCAATTCCCCTCACCACCCGTGGCAAGCGCTTTATCATGCTGCGCTGTTCGAAAATGACCGGAATAAGGTGCCGCTGAGGATTGAGGAAGCGGAGAAAGCTATTGTTTCCCGTATTCGGGAGTTGTTTGTCACGACCACGGATCATATTGAAGAAGACGTCGTCCTGGATGATGCGTTATACGCCTTGCGGGCGCTCCGGAGTTGCGTACACTCCGACGTGGCCGCCGCCTAAGACTGCTTCCGTCCTGTCATTTCGCCGGCCCACGACCGTCCGGGTCGCCCGCCGTAAGTATTTATCCCAATTGATAAACGTCTGGAACGCTTGCCACCTTAGATAGCCTTCTCATAATAGCTAGGAAACCTAGCGGTCCTAGTTGCGTGCAACGCTGTATTGTCGCCCGCGAGAGTTCGCCTTACATTGCTGAAAAGGGTAGAAAGTGAGTGGTTCTCAATGACGAACAAAGGCATTGCACAGGCCCCCGCCAAACACTTAAAACGTGCTTTCGAATGTGCGGTACGTGACATTTATCAGGTTGGTTTAACAGGCAAAGTCTCCGATTACCGGACTCCGATTGTGCAGCGGGCAGGAACCGGAATCGCCGGATCGCCCGTCGATGCGGAGAAGCGCGCGTTAACAGATGCAGCTAGAGCATTGGCTCAGTTGTGGAAGGTCTCTCCTAGCCGGTGAAGTTCACCAGGCCGCTGAAGATAAAGATCGAAAGATAAAGATCGAGGGGCGCAGGGGCATAACTCTAACCGGGGCTGATCTCTTCCGCGCGGCCACGAAAACCGTGCTTACCACGATCAGCACGGCCAGAACTACTGCACAGGCAGCCATCGTTCTACACGATTTTGGATTGCCGGCGATCATGACGGAGTTCAGATGCCGGTTTGGTCCCTTTCGGTACCAACTTTTCCTGCGCTAGGAGTGTGATCCCGAGCCTCCAAGAAATTGAGGCACCCAATCGATCAAATCCCTTGGGTGCCTCTTCTTTTAGTCTTTCCGACAACGGCAATAAGGTTTGTCTGTTCCCGCCTTATACAGCCTTGCGCAGTGTGTCGACGCTTTCGGAGCCGCGCTTCACGGCGGACTCGCCAGAGCAGGTATTGCATCCCGAAACGGCCTCTTTGCGGCGTTCGCGCAGGCGGCTTTGGAAGGTGTCCCAGCGGCCGCCGATTCCGACGGCGCTGTTGCTGATCACCACCGAATCGGTTCCCGCGGGAACTGCGCGGTCGGTGGTGGAAGAGGCTGACTCAAGATCAGCTCGGCCGGCTGCGCTACCGACCGCCGGTTTAGAACCCGTTGTCCATCCGTGAGCTTGGGCCGCTCCCTGCTCCGAGACTGGATTGCCCGAGGTTTGCTGGGTGGTGGGTGTAATGTTGCGGTCGGTTTCGGCGCGATGCATTACGGGATCGGCCACCCACTTCGAACGGTAGCGCCCTTCGTAGCCAGCCCACTGGCTTTCTGACTCCAAGTCGGATTCGTTGTAAGCGGGGAAGCTTTCAACCTGCCGCTTATCCAGATTCGCTTCGAAGTCATTTTCATGCTTGGCCGAGGCCCGCAGGCCTTCCGCGGGGACGAGGAACTTCTTGGTGGAAAGCCAGCCGCCAGTTTCGACGACGACATAACGAATGTTTCCGGTGGAATGGTCGAAAATGACATCGTCGATCTTGCCCAACTTCTCGTCGTTCAAGCCATACAGATGAGAGCCGCGAATATCGTCAGCGGCGTCCGTGACGCGCGCATCTTTCAGTGTGCCGTAGTGTGCCATTTTTTCCTCCTGGTTTTGCCGATTGTTTTAAAAGTAGCGGGATGAGCGTAGCCCAAGATCGTTGGAAGAACATTTGAGCTAAGTATGGAATTAGAGGTGGGAAGAGACAATCCGCCGTTCACTGTAGGACTCGATGCCCGTCGCGTGTTGTAGTCGTTGATCTGAGCCGATTCCTTCAGATCTGGCCGGGATCTTCCGGATCGGGCTCGCGCACGGGAACGTCGGGGTTCTCGGGCGAATCGGGAGGTTCGTGAATCGGAAAGGGCTCCGGCTCGCTAGGGATGCGGAGCTGGTATTCGGAAGAGTGAGGATTGGGGCGCATGACATTCTGATGCCGGAAGGCAGAGAACGGAAGCCACCGCTTTTATGATGCATCCCGGCGGTCGCGGCCATCGGCAGTGGAGAAAAAAAGGCGGGCCCCAAGGGCCCGCGAGGGGGAGATCACCGAATTGTTAATACAGAAACGGCAAAAGTTTATGCATGGGGTGATGTGCTACTGCCGCTGGTACTAGGAGGGCAAGGCGTGCCCGGTGACGGGGTCATCCCCGGCGACGAACTGGTGTTGCCCTGACTTCCCGGAGTCGGCGGATTGGGGCTCGACGTGTTCGGGGTAGAACCTGATGCTCCGTTTGCTGAGCCTGGCAACGTTCCACACGGCGAACCGCTCGGCGTGGTGCCAGGAGTGTTCGTCGTGTTGGGATTGACCGTCGAGGGCTGCGTCGTTCCCGGGGTAGCGGAGTTAGGTGAGTTGGACCCCGGTGCGCTTGTATTCGGAGTTCCGTTGGGGGAAGTTGATCCCGGAGTAGTTTGCGCGGGGGGCGTGGTCTGTCCAGGTGTAGCCTGGCCGGGGGTGGTTTGGGGTGCGGTACCGGTGGGCGGGTTTACGCTGCCGGTCGGCGGGGTCGCCGTCGAACCGGGAGCTGAACTCTGTCCCGCGCTGCTCGACCCACCAGCAGGCGCTGCTCCACCCGGCGCAGCCTGGGCCACAGCCCAACTGGCGCAGCACAATACAACCGAAAGCAATATAAGTTTCCGTGACGACATTTCAACACCTCCAAGCAATTTGAATTATTCCAGCTAGTGGTGCCACCATTTTCTGACAGCTATCTGGTTCGAGAATCGTTCTATCTCCCCATCAGTATTGCCGCTCGTGTACCGCCGGGAGTATCCAGCGTATGCCTTAGATAGGCATTAATATCTTCTGGTCTAAGGCATTGCAGAGTAGAGAACCGGGTGCGGTGCGCCGTGCCGACGCCTGCGGAACAAACGATAAAAATCTTAGTGAACAAGGCACTCCGAGCCTGGGATTGAATCACTATGAACTCGTAAGGCCACCGTCTAATGCCGCCGGCAAAAACCGCGCGATTATATCGGCTCAACGGTATCGATAGCCAGCTAGCTTTCCGCAGCGACGGAAGAAATCTTGATTGTCTTTCCGTTCAACTCACCGACGATGCGGGCTCGCTGCCCCGCCAGCCTGCCCAGGACACTTATATCGCCATCGAGAAGATAGGTTCCATGGCCGTCGACCAGAACAAAGTTTGCTCCGCCGCGTACACAAATGCGGGAGCAGTCGGCGGCAGTGTGGCCGAGGGCGGCGGAATGCCTGGCGCCGCAACGGGAACAGCTCACCATGCCTTCGTAGGTTTGCGCACCCGGCGATTGCGTTTCCTGCGCTGCCGCTTCGCCCGCAGCCGCTCCGGCGGCCGCTCCTAGAGTTGCAATGAAGAGTGCGAGCGCGCAGGCGATTGCTGTGCCCAACAACACGATCTCGATCCAGATGCGGTTCGTTTTCATAGAGGAGCCAAGCATTATTATTGATGAAGCCAAATCTCGATGAGCCAAGCCACGCTCTTCGTGGCTGCAAATGGATGCTTCGCACTCACCAAGAGTTGGCTTATGGAACTTGCAACTAAGGGGCCAGTAACTCAGGCGAGCGCAACAGAGATCTAAGTTGCTGACAGAAGGGAGTTAAAGAGAAATCTGAAGAGGGACATGCCAACACAACTATGGAAGATTTTCACGAAGGATGAAGCTTGACAGGGTGTACGATTACTTGTTTGGAAAGTTTTGTCGTCCCGAGTGGCACGAGGAGGCGAAGATCTCTCGCTCTCACCAAAAATCCCAGATTCCTCGCACTGCTCGGAGTGACAACGCGCCGGAGCAATCTAGGCGGCAGCCGCTTGCGCCGCGTGCGCCATTCCGAGGCTGGAGGCTTCTTTGGCTCCTGCCCGACGAAGCAATTCGATCGCCCAGTCAGCTTTAGCGCTTTCCTTGCATGAAACGTATACCAGCGCTCCCACATCGCAGAGCTGGTGACCCAGCCTTTTTGCTTCGTCGGTAGAGAAGCCCAGACCGAGCAGCGTGCGGGCCCCTCGAGAGAGTGCGGGAAAATTCTGTTCCGCGAGCAGCGCCTGGAAAAACGCCTGGGAACGAATAAAAAAGCCGACCGTGGGAATTACGACAGCGCCGAACTCTGAAAACCAGCCGATCATGCGGGCATTACTTGCGCTTTCTTCCTGCGCAAAGCCGCCGATTTTGGCGTCCCCCACACCCGTTGCCACGGGATGAGCGGGAGACAATACCATGCAGATATCCTGGTTTTGAAATCCAGCCTGGTTCAAGGCAGAGACGACCTCCGGCAAAGCAACGTTGCGAGGGTACATTCCGTAAGCAGCGGTTCTGTTTACGCTCATGTTCTAATCTCCGAGCCGGAATTGCCGAGGAAAGGTGACAGTGCTTACGCTACCACGAACAAGGGTTGATAGCTGACCGTACGAAAATTGTGCTTCCGATGCACTAGGGTAAATTCTGTAGAGTACGGGTTTCGCTGTAGAACAGCAGCTAAACGCCATTAGGACAAAAATTCGGCACGACGGGGAAGCATTTCACTGTGGATAGACGACAGAGCACTCCAGGCCAGTGATAACTCATGCATTAATGCCTTTTTGCAATTTGGCCACGTGTTTGCAATAAGTGTGAGTGTGAGATCCCAAACACATTCGCGACTCACAAATTGAAAATTTCGGAGGAAAAATCATCATGAAGAGACTTCTGTCCATCGTTGCACTCGTAGGCCTGTCGGGACTCGGAATTAACCTGGCGGCCCAGACCTCATCGCAAACACCATCGCAGACTCCATCCACGTCTGATTCGCAGGCATCGCCGTCGACGCAGTCTCCGTCCGCCACAAGCCCTAATAGCTCGATGCCGCAATCGCAGACCGATGCCAGCACTTCGCAGCAGTCGGCTCGGGCCTTTGAGGGCAAGATCCAGAAGTCGGGTGATGAATTCGTTCTGCAGGAGAGCGCCACTCAGACTTCCTACAAGCTCGACGACCAGGACAAGGCGAAGCAGTTCGAAGGTAAGAGCGTGAAAGTCATGGCGACAATGGACCCCACAACCAACAAGCTCCACGTTGTCGACATCACTCCCTCCGAGAGTAAGTATTAGACCAGTAAAGTAACGGGGACAAGCCTTGGCCCGCTGTGAGAAATCGCGGCGGGCCTTTTTATGGTTCAAATTGTGCTGGACCTTTTTCCTTTGGACTCATGCTGGGGTATTTGCTCGATGCATAGGCACCCTAACCTTTGCCTTCGACGGCTACAATGATCGTAATACCGGGAGGGAGAACTTAGAGAGCTAGAAGTGGTAGGGGAAGAACGCTTATCAGGGGAAGAGTTCCTTGGAGGCCAGACGCTCGACTTAGACGGCGCTAGGAAAGCAATTCAATCTTGACAACTCGAATCGTGTTGCTGCCGCTGGCAACGCTTCCGATCACTTTTACGGTTTGGTTCTCGTATTGTCCTACGTCGCCCGCATCCTGCAATTCGTAAGTCGTATTACCTGCCACTTTCAAAACATACTTGCTTCCATCCTTCAAGATCTTTCCGGTGAAGGATTGGGTGGTGGGAGTCTGCTGCGATGGAGTCTGAGGCTCCGCTGGTTGCTTCCCTTGCTGGTCCTGCTGATCAGGCTGGGGAACAGGCTGGTCCCGGGGCGGCAGGGGCTGGGGCGCCGGTTGCGGCTTTTGCACCCTGGTCCATGCGACCAATTGTTGAATCACGAAAGCATCCTCAGGGGATTGAGGAGGCGCCTGGGATTCCTGCGAAAATGCCAGGGGAGTTGCTACTAATAGAAGGCCGGCAAACAAACTCGTCGTTCGCTTCATAAATATACCTCTTCCGAAAGACGAAGCAGGCTGGTAACGGATGCGCAATTCCCTTGCCATCAGAGGCGTTGATTGCACATCACTTCCCGTTCCAGTGGCGGACTACACGAGCAGCTTCTACACCGTTGTGTAGCACTTTTACGCCCGTTCCTATTGTCTGGTCCATAGAGGGTTCCCTGTAGTCGGATTGTCCAAGCGCACTCCTCGCCCCCCAACGTTAGCGGGGAACGCAGTCCCTTATTTGAAGTTCGTGATTTGAAGTTCATGGAATGCAGGTCCTTCGTGATTTCGGACGAAGGGGGCAGCAAAAGAAATGAATGTGGCATCGAAGTAGGGCTCGACGGATGCTTTAGGCAAAAACTTAGAGGGAAACGCCTGCCAGCGGGCATTCTTCCTAGGGCGGGGGGACCGTGGCTGCACGAGTTGGCGGGGTAAGAGAACCGGGCCAGACCATCTTCTGAGGTTAATGTATGCGATTGCTTAGCGTCCGGCTCATCGTCTCCCTGATCGTTGGCGTGATGTTGGTTTCACTGTGCTCGTCCGGCTACGAAGTGTGGGCGGTGAAGCGGAGTCTGAGGCGGGATTTGCAAAGGCGCTCGGCGGTCCTGGCGGAAAGCTTGGCCGGAAGCGTCGAGCGGGACATCGAAAAAGGCAATCTTCAGACGCTGCGGAAAACCGTCCAGCACTTCGCCAACCGAGAAAACTTGATGGGAATGGCAGTCTATGACCCCCAAGGTCATATCATCGCCATCACGAACGATTTGGCGCCGAAGATGGCGCCGCCGCCGCCGGTTGTTCTGGATACGCTAAGAGAAAACGGCGCGTCGGACGCCTTTCAAAGGTTGGCGGATGAACCAGTCCACATCGCCGTCCTTCCGCTTTACAGCTTGGACAGGTTTTTGGGCGCCCTAGCGGTCGTTCACGACGCGGGATACATTCGCGACCAAAGTATGCGCATCTGGCGCGATACTTTCTTCAGTGGCCTGGCACAGGTGATCCTGATCGCTCTGATTACCCTGCTGATTGTGCGCTGGAGTATCGAGGGTCCGATTGCGCGCACGGCGCATTGGATGAGAGCCTTACGAACCGGGCGCATGCCCTCTTCGCGGATCGGAGTGCCGGATGCAGAACTCTATCCGCCGCTGGCAAAGGAAGTGGCGACGCTTGCGCAGAGTCTCAATTCCGCCCGTACCGCCGCGGAGCGTGAAGCCAGGCTAAGGGCGGAAGGCCAATCGCAGTGGACGGCAGAAAGGCTCACGGCGGATCTTCGCACGCGTCTGGGAGAAAGCCGTCTCTTTGTGGTTTCGAACCGCGAACCTTATATCCACATGCGACGCGGAAAGTCGGTGGAAGTGAGCGTGCCGCCGAGTGGCCTGGTGACGGCTCTGGAGCCTGTCCTGTGCGCTTGCGCGGGAACGTGGCTGGCTCACGGTAATGGCACGGCCGACCGCGACAACGTGGACCGGCACGATCGGCTGGCGGTGCCTCCGGACGATCCGCGATACACGCTTCGCCGGGTTTGGTTGACGAAGGAAGAGGAAGAAGGCTACTACTACGGCTTCGCCAATGAAGGGCTCTGGCCGCTCTGCCACATCGCGCATACCCGTCCGATTTTTCGCGCAGCCGACTGGAAGCAATATCAGGCCGTCAATCGCAAATTCGCTGATGCCCTGCTGGAAGAAATGAAAGATAGCGACAAGCCTGTGGTTCTGCTGCAGGATTATCACTTCGCGCTGTTGCCCAGGATGATCAAGCAGAAAAGGCCAGACGCGCGGGTAGCGATTTTCTGGCACATTCCATGGCCCAATCCGGAGGGATTTGGAATTTGTCCCTGGCAACGAGAGTTGGTGGAAGGGTTGCTGGGAGCCGACATGGTCGGGTTCCACATCCAATCGCACTGCAACAATTTTCTTCAGACCGCCGATCGAGTGCTGGAGTCGAGAATCGACTGGGAACATTTCACGGTGCAACGCCTGGGTCACAGGACAACGGTGCACCCGTTCCCCATCAGTGTGGACGTCGCTGATCAGTCCTCCGAACCTTCGTCCGAGTCTGCTTCTGATGGACGCTCTGCGCTGCTGAAGAATCTGGACGTGGAGGCGCTTTTTCTGGGAGTGGGCGTGGATCGACTGGATTACACGAAGGGGATTCTGGAGCGATTTTCGGCGGTAGAACGTTTTTTTGAAAAATACCCGCGGTATCAGGGGCAATTCACCTTTGTGCAAATCGGGGCCCCCAGCCGTAGTCATCTCAAGCGATATCACGACCTTGAAGCGGAAATCGAGGCGGAGGCAGGGCGAATTAACTGGCGTTTTCAAAAGGATAAATGGAGGCCGATCGTTTTGCTCAACCGGCAGCATAGTCACAAAGAGATTGAGCCCTACTACAAAGCAGCGGATTTATGTTTGGTAACTGCGTTGCATGATGGCATGAATCTAGTGGCGAAAGAGTTTGTGGCCGCCCGCAATGACGAAAATGGCGTTCTGATTCTGAGTATTTTTACCGGGGCTGCGCGGGAATTACGCGACGCACTGCAAGTAAATCCTTACGATGTTGACCAGACCGCGGAAGCAATCCGGACGGCCCTGGAAATGGACCCAGACGAAAAACAATCGCGCATGCAACATATGCGGCGCGCAATTCGTGAACACAATATCTATCAGTGGGCTGGAAGCCTGATTACCGAGCTCTGTGAGCTGCGTCTCGATGATGCCGAAAAGAGCGAGGGGAAGTCGCACTTAGGCGTTTCAGCAGCATGAAGAAAAGTGACCTTGGGAAACCGCAGTGTGTCCCGCTGCTAGAAAAGAGGTTCTCCTGGCAACCGGGAAGAGCGGGGATTTTTCGCGAACTGTAATACTGCCTCATCGGCGGCAAACAGGGACAGAGCGGCTATCCCGAAGACGCTGCCCAAAGCGTTCAATTGCACAAGCAGACTGAGTATCGAGAAGACCACGAGGAAAGCGCCAAATGGTCGTAACAATGGATGCCTCCTCAATGTCTGATAACTGCTTCTAACCCACTCAAACAATTTAAAACGAATACCCGACGGGATCCCATACAGTGATGTACGGATTCTATGGGTGGTCTCCTTGGCGAAGGGTCGGCTGTTGTTTCAGCAGTTTCGGTACATAAAATGCAGGGTGGGCAGCTATGGTCGCTGGACACCCTGCCTTGGGGCAGTCCGGGGGACCGCACTATGTTCTGTGTTCTGACACCGATACGGGAGCCGGGCAGTGCCGACGTTACTATACCCGCCGCTAAAGTACGCTGACTTCGGGATGACTAACTCCGACGACGAGCTTCTTTGGCGTCCGCTTCCTCAGCGTTCCTTTCGCGTTGCGGCGGCTTGGAGCTGGCCTTGGCGTCGTCAGCGGTATCCTTGGCAGCATCTTTGGCCTTTCCCCACGCATTTTGAACCTTGCCTTCGGCCTGTTTTGCGGCGCCTTTGACCTGCATTTTGGGATCGTCCGTCCATTCGCCCGCTTGGCGCTCAACGCGTCCTGCTACGTCCTTTACTTTCCCTTCAACACGGTCCTTATTCATTTTATCGTCTCCTTTTTGAAATTTATTTTGACCCAACACCGTTCCAGGCAAGGCCGAAGCGAAATGGGGCTAGGCGATTTTTCGTTGGTTCGGCCGATCGGTTTCTATGTCGTAATTGGATTGCCTTTCTCCGGACTCGTTTTGTCCATGAGCATTGTCCAGGTGAGTCTGCAGTTCTTGCTCCGAGTCGAAGGCCTGCTCGCAAACCTCACAGGTCTGTTGACCCTTAGGATGTTCACTCTCTCTCAGCTCGTCGATTAGGACTGTACAATCTCCTGCGGCCAATCAATCAGATGTCGGAGAGGAGAGAATGTTTGGTGTGTTTTTTTGAGGATGTTCCGAAATAAGTTCACCGATTCGCGGGCAAACAAATCAGCGCGACTCCGGAAACTTGGTTAGCGCGGGTGCGTAGCCTTTAAACTGGGCTTCGCCCTTGGATAATGCGCACGAGGACGGCAATAATCGCTAGGATCAGGAGGATGTGGATGAATCCGCCTAGCGTGTAGGAGCTGACCATCCCAAGCAACCACAGAATCAGCAATAGGGCAGCAATCGTGAATAGCATTTGAGAACCATCTTTCCGTGCACGAGCACTTGCATCTCAATCTGGTGCAATGAGGCTATGCACAAAGGAAAGGAAGGTGTATCCGGTAAAGCGGGTAATTTTCAGGGAGACGACGCTTTATTCGGGTCGTTGGCCCCTAGGCTCCGGATTCAGAAAACTTCATTCTGAAAACTGAACTAGAAGACCTGGACGATCCCGTTCCGCACAGCGTAGCGGGTGAGGTCGGCAACGGAATGGAGGCCGAGCTTGCGCATGAGATTGGTGCGATGCGTCTCCGCGGTCTTGACGCTGAGATGGAGCGCCACAGCTACTTCTTTGCTGGTCTTTCCCTCCGCCAGCAATTGAATCACCTCGCGCTCTCGGCCGGTAAGAACGGCGGCAGTCTCATCCTCTCTTCTTTTTTCGGGGCCGGCAGTTCGACCGTCGGAAATCTCACGATCAAGAAACCCATCCAATACCATCTGACTGACTCTGGTGGTGAAGAACGTTCTGTGCAGTTGCAAAGCCTCGACGGCGGCGACCAGGTCGCGCCCTGCGTCCGATTTGAGAAGAAAGCCGCGGGCTCCGGCCCGAAGAACTTCGCGAACGACTTGATCGGAGTCGTGCATAGTCAGAATCAAGATAGGCATCTCAGGCGAGGATGCTAAAATCTGGCGCGCCGCCTCCAGTCCGTTCAAGTTTGGCATGCCGATATCGAGCAAGATCAGATGCGGGTTCACGCTCCCGGCAAGTTCGACAGCCTCGCGCCCGTCTCTAGCTTCGGCACAGACTTCCCAACCCGTATGCGCTTCCAACAGCGCGCGAATGCCCTGCCGCGCCACTTCATGATCGTCTGCGATCAGAATTCGAAGCATTCTCTACCTCCCGGTACGTTGAGCGGTTGAACTGTCGGACCCCGCAAACTGAACGGTACGCGGGCGTGCAGTCCCAGCGAATACGAAAGATGTCTGCCTTGGTGTTTCAAAGCACAAAGCCTGCCAAACACGTATTCGTTGCATCTACGCCGCTTCGCGAGCTGAACAATTTGAGATAAGTGTAAGTTTTTCGGGAGAGCCAAAAAGCTGTCAAATTGTTAGAACTATGGTGTGAACGAGAATTTTTTCCAGCAATACAGTATTCTCCGTAACCACGACCGGACAAGGCGGGATGTTGCCTGGACACCGGTAGGGACAGAGTAGCCACACAAAAAGCTGTGCAGCCCTACTAGGAATGGCATCTAAAAACATGCACGGAGGCTCGTCCAATGCACTTTGGTACCAATATAGTTCTCCGCTCAGGACTGAGAATGGCAGGCCTTGTAGTTGTTTTGTGCGCGATTGCCTATACGCAGAGTTCTGCGCCAGCTCAAAGCAGTCCTCCCACGCCCCCGCCTGCCGCATGGGATCCAGACTATGGCCCCCCTCGAACGGCAATGCCGTCGACAGTTCCGGAAACATCCAGCGAGCAACCCAGTGATCAGGCGCCATCTGGACAGGATCAACAGTCGCCGATTACGGCAGATAAATCGGATGACTCAGGCCGGTTTGTTTTCAAAAAGCAGGTGCAAGAGGTGGTCTTGCATGCCACGGTCGCGGACGAGACGGGGCGTCTAGTAACGTCACTGGACCGGAGGGCCTTCTCTATTTATGTAAACAATGTGCCCGAACCGATTACATCCTTTCGCCGCGAAGACGTTCCTGTTGCTTTGGGAATTGTCATCGATAATTCGGGGTCAATGCGTGACAAGCGCGAAAAGGTGAACCAAGCCGTGATCAACCTGATTCGCGCAAGCAATCCCCAGGATGAGGTTTTCGTCGTCAATTTCAACCAAACTCCCTATCTGGACCAGGACTTCACTTCCGACGTTAATTTGCTGCAGACTGCCTTGCATCAAGTCTCCAGTCGGGGGAGTACGGCACTTTACGACGCAGTTGTGGCCTCGGCTGTGCACCTGCAGAATAATCCGAGACTCCCCAAGAAAGTGCTTCTGGTGATCACGGACGGGCAGGACAACATGAGTCAGGAGACATTGCAGGACGCCATTCGCAGGTTGCAACCGAAAAAGGGAACCACGGTATATGCCATCGGCCTGACGGATGAAGGGATGACACGGACCGGTCGCGATGCACTTCAGAATCTGGCAACTAGCACAGGAGGAGTAGCGTTCTTTCCCCAGAGTCTGGATGAAGTGGACGAAATTACGCGTACTGTTGCGCGCGACATCCGCAGCCAGTACACGCTGGCATTCAAACCAGGGGCGGGGAAAACCGGATACCAAGCTCTTCGAGTTGAGGCAAAGAGTTCAGATCGCACCCGGCTTATCGTCCGCACGCAAAGCGGATACTATCCCGGAGAAAGCGTTCGGTAAGTAGACGGGTTCTAATTGGATCAGATCTAATTCGAATGTTCGGGCCCCGACGGCTTACGCCGCTGTAGGGCCTGGACCGGTAGGGGTTTTAGGCGGCGGTGGCGGCAATTCAATCTGGATAAGGTTGTTCTTGATGGCATAAACAACCAGATCCCGAATGGAATGGAAGCTCAGTTTCCGCATGATATTGCTGCGGTGCGTTTCCACCGTCTTGGTGCTCAAGTTCAAAAGAGATGCGACTTCTTTGGAACTATTGCCTTCCGCCAACAGCTGAGTAATCTCGCGTTCCCGCGCAGTCAGAGTTGGCAATTTGGGCGCCTCGTTTCTAGAAACTGTCTGGCCCTTTTCGAGGAAGCCGGCCAACACCAGATCGTTAACCCGAGGCGTGAAAAACATGCGTTTATTCTGCAGCGCCTCGACGGCAGACACCAAGTCGCGCGCAGCATCGGACTTCAAAACGAAGCCACGAGCGCCCGCATCCAGCGCCTCTCGAATGACCTGATCCGAGTCCGTAATAGTGAGCACGATTACCTTGAAATGAGGATCGTGCTGCAAGAGCTGGCGGGTGGTGTCCAAGCCGTTCAGGTTGGGCATTCCGATATCGACGATGACGACGTCGGGATTCAACTGCAACGCCTTTTCCACGGCCTCGCGGCCATCGCTGGCTTCGCCGCAGACTTCCCAGCCTTCGTGCTTTTCCAGAAGCGCGCGCAACCCGCGGCGCACGATTTCATGGTCATCGGCCAACAAGATCCTCAGCTTCATAATCCCCCTCTTTCCAGACCCGAATGGAGCTAAAGAGTCATCTTTCAGCAGAAACTCGGCGGCTTCAGCGTAACTCGGCAACGTTCCGGCCATTCAACGCAGTAAAGACCCGATGCTGGCTTACCGCATCGACGGCCGCTAACAGATCGCGTGCGGCGTTGGACTTTACGACATATCCCCTGGCCCCAGCTTCCAGGGCTTCCCGCATCATTTGTGGAGAATCGTGCTGCGTAACGAACAATATTTCGAGCCCGGGACATTCCTGCCGCAGCAGACGGCAGGCCTCCAAGCCATTCATCCTAGGCATGGTAACGTCGAGCACCATGACGTCTGGGTTCAGATCCTTGGCCTTCTCCACCGCTTCGGCCCCGTCCGACGCTTCTCCAATGACTTCCCAACCCGAATGCCCTTCCAAAAGCGTTTTCAGGCCCTGCCTCACAATTGGGTGGTCATCAACCAGCAGTATGCGAATTGTCATTCGATTTCAGTCCTTTTTGGGGAGACCAGACGATTCGCCACATTGTGTCTTTCGTTTGTGACAAGCCTGACCAAAATCATTTTTAATTTGAACACCACAAAATCGGGGGGGAGGGCCCCTTAACCCACTGAGGCTAACGTTCCGTAGGACAGGGTCCAATACAGGGAATCCTGTATTTCGAGGTTGCGGTGCCAAAACGGGCCATTCTAAGCGTTGTGGCCGGCGGCGATGCCGGGGAAATAAGTTTTGTCGTGCAATAAAACCTCGACTGCTTCGACAACTGACCCAATGTCCTGCTTCGCGCAGGCTCCGCGAACCCCTGCCTGACGAGCCGCTTCAGCTAGCTGGTTCGAAAGGTGTAACGTTACCATCAGAATAGGAATCTTGGGGAAGAGCTCGGAGATCTGTTTGGCGACATCCACACCGTTCAAATCGGGCATTTGATAGTCGAGCACAATCAAATCTGGTGGCGCCTCCAAGACCTGATGCAGCGCCTCGGCCCCGGTTCGCGCCTCGCCGCACACATGCCACGACTCCTGCTGCTCAAGAATGGCGCGTAGATAGCGCCGCACCGCGGGATTGTCGTCCACCAGAAGGATGCGGACCATGCAAAAGCCTTTCGTCAGCTGGTTGCGAACTCGGTCGTTCGAACAAAGGGCTTTCGCGGGAAAACCTTACAACGGATCCTGATTTTATTTCCCCGGACCGTGGCCTTTTTCTTTGTGCTGTTTCATCACGGTGCGCGCCGCGACTTCTTTTGCCCTACCCCACAATGCCTTTTTCTGGCATAACCTGACCTCTGGGGTTATCAGTGTAGTTAACCTAGAGAAAGCACGCGTGTGGTGCAATCCAGCGAAGGCTGTAGGTTTCCTATTTAATTCTTACCTTTCTCGGTTACTGCGCATTACCAAATTCCCTTGTCGCTCCCCGTTATCTTTTGCCCGAGAGCGGCAGCGGTGGCCAGGCCTGGCAACAGACTGAGGCGCAGGCTATTTCGCACTTCGCCTCTCAATAGCAGCTTCATCAGCTCGGATGCGTACAGATTCATGGAGTGAGGCAGGATCGAGACGCGCAGAAAATCGCGCCGGAAACGGACCTGATCGGTGCCGAACTTCGCCGAACCCGTTACCAATGAAGGAAGGGGGACGCCGCTCCCCCGATAGGACTCGACGTACTCCGAAATAATCTTCAGATAAGTGGCGATACCTTCCCACAAGCCGGCCGCCGAACCCAAGGAATGCAAATATTCAAAGTCGATCAGCTGCAAGTCCAACAATCGGGCATTGTCTACGATATCGCACACGCGAATGTAGAAGTGCCGGTACATGCGTTGCAGCGTGCTGATCACAAAACGGTCTTCGGGAGCGGCAACGCGAAAAAGATGGCCGCGCACCTCGGCCATGCGAGCTCGAGTTGAGAGAGAGCGGGTTACGGCAGTTTGTTCTCCGGTCTGCCCGAGGCGCTGGACATGGACCTCAATGAGTTCAGGCAATCCGGGAACCACGAAATTCCACTTGTTGGCCAGACGATCGCCCCAACTCCGGTCATGCGGCTTGGCATCGAAGTGCCTACCCATGAGTTCGATAACTCGGGCGGGATCACCGTCGGTGTAAAGATCCAAGTCACTGCCAAGATCCGGCCAATGATCCAAAGACTTGATTACAATGACCGGGCATCCGCCCTCTTCCAGTTTTGTACAAATCCTGGCGAGAAAGGCTAAAGCTTGGTTGATGCGTGCCGTTTCTTCCTGAATTGCGCCCCCGGCCCACTCGGCTGCGTCTCGTCTTCCTTGTGTTTCGAAAATCTGCTGGAGGGGAGGAAATGCGCGCATGATGACATGATTAGTGTTCGCCAGTGCCTTAAGACTCTCGAAGTCATTTGGGCCCAAAGCCGTAGCCAGTTGAGAGACTTGGTCGGAGTAGCTTTTGAGGCTGGGACTTGTCTGTTTTTCGGTAGCGGACGGTGCCGAAACAGGGGTATTCAGCAGGAGTTCAGACAAGAGCCGGAGGTTTTTAGACGAGTCGCGCACATACTCCATCGGATGGAACTCCATTCAGGTTTGTGATGAGAACAGCCCGCAACTTGGATGTCAGAACGAAGGTGTTGGTTGGCGTCCCGCAGGAGGTGCTTGGGGTTGGGCTTGAGGGACGTTTTAACGCAACGGGATAACGGAAGCTCCGAACAAACGAATGGCGGCGCTTGAGAAAGCAACCTAACCGGTGTTTGGGGCACCAAAGAACGGTCGGGGGAAACCTGATCGAGGGAGAGTTGTGGAAAGAAACGCGTCCGCCGCGCCTGTAACACGAGTGATTCCGTCAGAGGTCCGGGCGATACCGCTGAGTATAATTCTGTTGGCGGCGGTGGCGGTGCATTTGCCGCTGCTGTTGATGGAGTTGCCGCTGAAGACCTACGACGCGAACTTTCATATTTTTTTCGCGTCGCACTATCTGCATCACTGGTTTAATCCCTGGAATCCGAAGTGGTATGCGGGGTTTTCGCAGACCACGTATCCGCCGCTGCCGCAGCAGTGGCTGGCCGTGGTGTCGAACGTTCTAGGCTTGGACATGGCGTACATGGCGGTGCAGTTTGCCGGGATATTGCTGCTGGCGCTGGGAGTATATCGCTTTTCGCTGTTGTGGGTGGACCGGCGGGCGGCGGCGCTGGCGGCATTGGCCAGCGTGTTTCTGGGTTCGGAATCGTTTCTGATTTATTCGGCGGGACAGCTGTCGACCACCTGCGCGGCGCCGCTGTATTTGAATGCGCTGCCGTATTTGTTTGAGTGGGTGCGCTACGGCAAGGGGCGCTCGTTTGTGAAAGGGGCGGCACTATCCGTGGCGGCGGCAGCGGCGCACCATGCCACGCTGCTGTTCGGGTCGTTATTTTTCGCGCTGCCGGTGCTGGCGCTGGTGGTGCTGGACGGACAAAGGAGTGCCCGGCGCGCCGCCGAACGCGCGGGAACGGGAGAAGTCGAATCGTTTTCGATTCCTGCGTTTGTCATGCGCACCTTGAGTCTGGCGGTAGTGGTGGGGATTGGAGTGGCAGTGGTGCTGCTGCCCTTCTGGATTGCGCTGATTCACTATCCGGTGACGCAGGCGCCGATTCCGCATCCCAGCCGGGCGAATTACATTCTGAGTCCGCAGTGGGGACTGAACTATTTCGTGGTGCCTTACGGAGCGCTGATTCTGGCGCTGCCCTACATCCTGTGGCGGGGATCAACGGTGCGGCGGCTGCGTCCGCTGCTGTTCGGTTTCTGGGTGGCGTTTCTGGTAGGACTAGGAGGAACGACGCCGGTGGGGCGGATTTTGTTGGGCCGGGCGTTTGAAGTGCTGACCATGGAGCGCTTCACCTACTGGGCGACGTTGCTGGCACTGCCGTTTGTAGGACTGTTGGCCAGCGAACTGATCGCTCGCTATCGCATGCGCGCGGCGGTGGCATTGATGGCGGCGGCGGCGCTGACTTGTGGATTGGCGGTGGCGTGGTCGACCTACCATCCGGCCGATGCGGCGGATTTTAAGGTCGATCCGGTGGCGGCATGGCTGAATCGGGATGGGCACGATCGCTATCGCTATATCACGCTCGGGTTTGGCAACAAGATTTCTCGCCTGGCGGTGCTGACCGATGCCAGCAGCGTGGATGGGGAGTGGAACTCGGGGCGCATGCTGCCGGAGTTGACCGAGAATGGCGCGGCCCAGCTGACCAGTTCGAAGTATTTTGGCAAGCCGGGGCTGGACGCGTTGAACGCGATGCTGCATCACGCGGATCGTTATGGACTGAAATGGGTGTTTGTGCGCGATCCCTACTACGACCCGCTGCTGGTGTTTGCCGGCTGGCGTAAGGTGGATGATCTGGAAGACAAGACAATCAGCGTGTGGAGCAAAGAGGCGGTGCCGCCGGCGGTGCCGGTGAATGCGCCGCAGATACCGCCGGCGTGGCAAGGATTGATGTGGGGGATCTTTCCCATGGGAAGCAGCCTGCTGGCGCTGTTGGTGGTGCTGATTCCGGAGCGGCGGCGGGGGCGGGAAGTGGCGGAAGCGGACTCGCAGCGGGATCTGGTGATGGCGCGGGAAACAGAGCGGGTGATCTCGTGAATCGTGATCTTGAGAATCGTGATGCAGAAAATGCTGCTCGCATGAATCGCGGCCGCGTGCACGCGGGAGGAAGTCTGCTGGCCATCGTGCTGGCGGCGGCGACGGTGGTGTTGATTGTGATTGGAACGATCTGGCCAGGACCGTCGGCCGTGGCGATGGCGGGAGCGGGAGCGGACTTGCTTCGCGCTTCATCGACGCCGGAAGCGGCGGTGAACAACCTGGCGCACGAGATCGCTCAGAACGCGTGGCAGCGGGCCTACTCCAATCTCGCCAACAAGAATGAGTTTAGCGAACCGGATTTTGAGCACGACCTGCGGGGTGGATATTCCAGCCTGCGCACCTATGCCTCGCTCGACACTTTCGAGGTGCGTCCGCAGCACGCCACGGAGCAGGAAGCGCAGGTGCAACTGCGGTTGCGCTGGTCGACGGTGCTGGGCACGTTTGCCGACACTCGCCAGTTGCGGGTGGTGAATAGTGGGGGCCGCTGGCAGGTGGTGTGGCCGCTGGTGAAGGAGCCGCGGGTGCCGCCGCAGGTAATTGCGGTGAACTACTTGCGCTGGGACGTGATCTATCGCGGGCCGGAAGACGATTGGGGAGCACAGGACGTGGAAGCTCCGCATGTGCGCATCGTGGACATGCATCCGGTGGAGCGCGCCGAAGGTGTGGTGTTGCTGGGCGAAGTGCTGAACGAAGACGTGGTGCCGGCGTATGTGAACGTGAAGGCGACACTGCTGGGGAAAAACGGGGCGGCGATTGCCAGCGAAGATAGCTTCGACAAAATCTCGCACGTGCTGCTGCCTAAGCAGGTCACGCCGTTTCTGATTGCGTTTCGCAAAGTGGAGCTGTCGCAGGTCGACAGCGTGAAGATGGAGCCGTCGTCGACGCTGATCGCCGCCTCGGCCGATCCGGTGATTGAGATCGAAGATCAAAAGCTGAATCCCCCGCCGGGCGCAACTTTCACCGGCAAACTAGTGAATCAGAGCGGGCAAGTGGTCAACGTAGTGCACGTGCTGGGCACGTTCTACGACAGCAACGGGCAGCTGGTGTGGGTTGCGGATCAGTATATCGATCGCGCGCTGCTGCCGCAGATTCCGGAGTCGTTTGCCATTCCGCTTCCCGCGGATTTGGCGCGCAAAGTGAGCAGCCAGCGCGCGGTGACGACGACCTACACTTCGGGCCAGTTCCAATGAGATCGCCATCATGAAGCTCCGCATAATGAAGTTCCCGATCCAAAGTGCTGCTGGGCGGATTGCTATTGGCGGCGATGCCGCTGGCGGCACAGACGGGCGTGCTGGAGGTGCCGCGCGCGGTGGAAGCGGGGAGCGCGTTTTCGATTCCGACGACGGGCAGCGGCAAGGCGGTGCTCTACATCGTGGGTTCGGCGCAGGTGTTGCGGCGCGAGGTGAAGTTGGGGGAGAGTGTTTCGTTTGCCGCCGGCGATCTGCACAATGCGGGCCACTACCTGGCGCTGATGGTGGGCGATTCGGGGACCGAGAACGGCGCCTTCGACGTGGTGGCATCGCATCCGGCAAGCTTGAGTTTTCTGGCGAAACCATCGCGGCTGCCAGTAGACCTGCAGAACGGCATCAGCGGCGTGGTGTACGTGTTTGATACGTTTCGCAACCTGGTGATTGCACCGACCGAAGTTTCGTTTCAACTTTCGGGAGTGGCGGGCGCAGGCCAGGGACGGACGGTAGCGACGCGCGATGGCGTGGCTTGGACGAAATTAAATTCGGCGACCAAGGAAGGTACGGCACAGTTCATCGCGCGCGACGGAGCAATCAGCGCCACGCGCGTGATCCAGCAAGTTCCCGGCGATCCCTGCCGCTTGCGCATGAATGCGCACCTGTCGAATCAGAAACTGGCAGAACCAAAGCTGGCGAATCAGAAGCTGACAGATCACAAGCCGACACAACAGCGGCTGACGCTGGAGACCGAACCGGTGCGCGATTGCGGCGGCAATGCCGTGCCCGACGGCACCATTGTGACTTTCAAGGAGATTTACAAAGACGGCGAAGCCACCGTCGATGTGCCGGTCAAACGCGGCGTGGCGCGCACGGAGATGCCAGCTTATCCCGGAGCGACCATCTCGGTTGCGACCGGAGTGGTGATGGGCAACGAGATTCGATGGAAGTAGTCATGAATAAAAAATCACCCGCGCGGAAGCTTCTGCTGATGGCCAGCTGGCTGATCCTCTGCTCGATCTTCGCTGCGATGGGTGTCTTCGCGGCGGACGAGCCTGGGGTGAACGAGCCTGGGGTCGACAAGCCAACCGTCCGGGTGGAGCCGACGAACACGGTGGGCCCGCGAACGCTAGAGAAGCAGACCGAGACCGCGGTGGTGCGCGATTATCTGGCAGCCTGGCGCAGCCTGAGTGCGGCGCTTGACGAGAATCGCGCCGACCTGCTGGATGCGGATTTTGTGGGCACGGCCAAACAGAAACTGTCCGACACCATTCACGAGCAGGCCCGGATGGGAATGCGAACCCGCTATCGCGACACCGCACACGATCTGCGCCTGACGTTTTACTCGCCGGAAGGAATGTCGCTGCAACTGCTCGACACAGTCGACTACGAAGTCCAGATCGTCGATCACGGCAAGGTGCTCAGCACGCAACCGGTCCGCGCCCGTTACGTGGCCGTGTTGACTCCCACTGAAGTGCGCTGGAAGGTGCGCGTGTTCCAGGCCGAGCCGCAGTAATGCGCTCGCAATGAGCAAGAATGAGATGGGCCCGTCTCCTGCATAAGCAAGCACGAGCCTGCATGAGAATGACGCTCCCACTCAGTACAAAGCTGTACATCCCGCCCTGCGTTGCAGCCCTAAGATAATCAATCAGCATCACAACAAAGTGCGGCACAACAGTCCAGCCGCGCCCTGCAACAAAGAGGTGGCGCTGTTTTCGTGACCATCTTTTTTGGTGGAATCGGTTTGGGTCGAATCCAAGGAGAAGCTTCCATGATTTCCGTCGTAGTTCCGATTTATAACGAAGAGGAGATACTGACCGCGTTTCACGCCGCTCTGGCCGGGGCCATGCAGGACACGGGCGAGGACTGGGAAGTAGTCTACGTGAACGACGGCTCGCGGGATTCGTCTCTGCAATTGTTGAAGGAACTTCAGACAGAAGATCCGCACGTGGTGGTGGTGGATCTGTCGCGCAACTGGGGACACATGGGCGCGATCACGGCAGGTTTGCAAACCGCGGCGGGCGATGCCGTGGTGCTGATGGATGGCGACTTCCAGGATCCTCCGGACGTGGTGCCGGAATTAATTGCCGCGTGGCGCGGTGGCGCTGAAGTAGTCACGGCGGTGCGCCGCAGCCGGCAGGAAGGGCGCAAAGTTCTGGCCCTATTGTTTCCGCTGTTCTATCGCGTGCTGGGCGCGCTGTCGGACTATCCGATTCCCTTGAACGCCGGCATTTTTGGCCTGCTCGACCGGCGCGCGGTGGACTCGATCAATGCTCTGCGCGAAGGCAATCGCTACTTACCGGGACTGCGCGCCTGGGTCGGCTACAAGACCGGCGTGGTGCTCTATGATCGCCAGGATCGCCTGGGCGGTGAAGGCAAACTCACCTTCGTCAGCCGGATCAAGTACGCGATGGATGCGATTACCAGTTTCAGCTACAAGCCGCTGCGGATGAGTTTTGCGTTGTCGGGACTGGCCGTGTTTGCCGCGGTAGTGATGGCGATCTGCGCGCTGCTGTCAAGCAGTCCGCTGAAGCCGCTGGGCTTTGGCCTGGCGTCGGCGATTTTTATGATGGGCAGCTTGCTGCTGCTGTGCCTGGGCGTGCTCGGCGAATACCTGGGACGGGTCTATGACGAAGTGCGCCAGCGTCCGCTGTCCATCATCAGCGAAGTGCATTACGCTTCCCAGTATGCTTCGCAGCTGAACTCCGCCTCCGTGACCGCGGACCGCCGCGGAAGCCGGGAATCGCTGCGGGTCGCGTAGCCGTGACCATAGACAACCCGCATCGGGGCTACTCGCGTCCCATCAGTATCGCCATGACGGCATGTTTCTGGCCCATCTCTGCGTTGTTTCTTCTGCTGCTGCAAGGCTGCTCGCATCCCGCCCTGCATCCTTCTCTGCGGCAGACCGCTCCCTCCAGTCCGGTGCCTACCGAACTGCTGGCGGTGTATGAGCCGTGGTTCGGCCATCCTCACCACGTCTCGGTCGGCTACTCCTCGCAAGATCCGGCGGTGATCCGCAAGCAGATCGACAAGGCGAAAGCCCAGGGCATCTCCGGATTCGTAGTCGACTGGTATGGGGATCGCGAGCCGTTCATCGATCATGCCTATGCCCTGATGCAGTCCATCGCCGCAGAAAAGAACTTTCATGTGGCCATGATGTACGACGAAAGCAACGAAGAAAACGGCGCGACCGACGAGGCCTTGGCGGACTTCAACTCCTTCCACCAAACCTATCTGGCGCAAGACGCGCGTGGGCGCGCGGCTTATCTCAGCTACAACGGCCGGCCGGTGATTTTTATATTTCCCAAGGGTCGGCATACCGACTGGAACCGGGTGCGCGAAGATATAAACAAATGGAGCCCTGCGCCGTTATTGATTTATGAAGACGATCCCGGCTCCTATCCCGCCGCCTTCGATGGCCTCTATGCCTGGGTCCAACCGGGCAAAGCGGGATGGACCGCCGACGGCAGCAACTGGGGACAACAGTATCTCGAAGAGTTCTATCAAAAAATGCAATCAAAATATCCCGACAAGATCGCGGTAGGAGCGGCCTGGGCAGGCTTCGACGATAGCAAAGCCTCGTGGAGTTTGAACCGCCACATCGCGCAGCGCTGCGGCCAGACATTTTCCGACACCATGAAGCTGGGGCGCCAGTATGCCTCCCAGCATGCTCTACCTTTCCTGTTGATCGCCACCTGGAACGACTACGAAGAGGGCACAGCGATTGAGCGCGGCCTCGCCAAGTGCGACTCCGGCGGGCAGACGCGGCCCGGCCAGTGACTTACGTGCCGACTCCTAAAGCAGCCAGAAGGTGGGTTTTGGCATCAGAACTGTGCCGAGGACTCACCAATAATTTTTTCTGTTTAACATGCTTAGCAAACTGGAGCCCCAAGACGTGGTGAACGGTCCGCACGCCGCATCGTCTGCCGCGACGCCTGCTTCATCGTCTGCCGCAACCCCCGCCACAACGAAGACCCTGCAGGCACGCGTCCTGTCGGGTAGCGTGGTGTTGCTCTCCGGTTCCGGATTCGTCACTGGCATTAATCTGGCCTACAACATTGCCGTGGCGCGCTTCCTCGGTCCCACCGGCTTCGGCCACGCCACCGCGGTTTACACGCTGCTCACGCTAATCTCGGCGGTCACGCTTTCGTTCCAGATCGTTTGCGCCAAAGTGGTGGCGCAGCAAAGTTCGCTGGAAGGAAAAAGCGCGGTCTATCGCCGCTTCGAACGCAGCGCCTGGGCTGCAGGCATTGCGGTCGCGCTCGCCCTCTTCGTGTTTCAGACGCAGATTTCCGATTACCTCAATCTGCCCACTCCGATTCTGGTGGTCCTGCTTGCCGTTGGCGCGGCCTTCTACGTTCCGCTGGGCGGCCGGCGCGGCTACATTCAGGGCGCATACGGCTTTCGTCGTCTCGCGATCAACCTGGTCGTCGAAGGACTGGCGCGGCTGGGCGGGTCGCTGCTTCTCATCGCGCTCGGTTACGGCGTGCGCGGAGTAATCGCGGCCAACGCCGCCGCGGTGGCTCTGGCTTATTTTGCCGCCGCTTCGAAACTGGCCCCCCGGGTTCCGAGCGATGTGCGCCTGCCGCATGCCTTTCACGAAGCGCTCCAGGCCATCATCTTTTTTGTCGGCCAGGTGTTAATCAACAACTGCGACATCGTTTTAGTGAAGCACTTCTTTCCCCCGACTGAAGCCGGCCTCTATGCCGCGGTCGCTCTCGTCGGACGCGTGATCTTTGCTTTCTCCTCGGCGGTAGTCAACAGCATGTTCCCTATTGTCGCGGGCACGCGCGAGAAGGAACGAAAAGACCACGGCGTGTTGGCCACTTCTTTGCTGCTGGTGACCGCCATCGGCTCCGTGCTCGCGCTTGCGCTGCGCCTCACTCCAGCCTGGATCTGGACCACCTTCTTCGGCGCGCAGTTCTCCATCGCCGGCCATTATGGCTTGCCTTACCTGCTCGGACTCTACGCCATCACCACCGTGATTTATTCGCTGAGCGTGGTCATCATCGCCTACGAGATGGCCTACAAGATCTCGAACACCTGGGTGCAGTTGGCCTTCAGCGGCGTGGTTGTCGCCGGCATCTGCCGCTTCCATTCCTCGCTGCAGCAGGTAATCTGGATCCAGCTGCTGCTCATGCTGATTCTGCTGGTCGTCGTCGCGGCACCCTTCCTGCTGCACTGGCTCCAGGGCGCAGCCCGGCTGCAGACTGCTGCCGGCTCGCCCGGCCTCCGCATGCTGCGCCCGGTTTCCGAAGACGAGGTCATTGCCGAGTTTCTGCGCAGCGACTTCAACAGCCCCGTTTTCGAGCCCTACCAGGAAAGTCTGCGCGAACTGGTGATCAACCCCCACTTCGGCGATGCCGGCGAAAACGCCAAGCGCCGCGCTCTGTTCTTCATTCGTCACCTTTCGCTGTGGCGCGAACTGCCTCGCGGCACGCAATGGTACGAGGCGGAAGTCGGAGCGGAAAATCTGGCTCAGATTCGCGTCTTTCCCCGCGCCCTGTGGCGCAAGTTTGCCCGAGGCAATTTCGCTTTCCCGGTCGTCGCCGAACGCCTGCGCACCTTTCGCGGCCACAACATCGCGGAAAAAACCTTTGTCGCCAAGCTGGCTTCCATGCGCGAGCAGCTTCGCCAGAACAGCGATGGCGATCCTGGCGCCGTGCTGCTCATCGGCCTGAACCCCAGCGAGCCGCTCACCATCCTCGATGGTAATCACCGCCTCATGGCCGCCGCCCTCAGCTCTCCCCAGACCCTGCAAAAACTGCGGTTCTTCTGCGGTCTCTCCCCCCGCATGACCACTTGCTGCTGGTACAAGACCAACGTCTCCACCCTTTTCCGCTACGGCACCAACCTGTTGACGCACGTGGTGCAAGACCCGGAGGCCGATTTGGAGCGTCTTTTACAGCCTTCCGGGCGTTCTTAGTCTTCGCGCGCCCCTGGGCTCGAAAAAACCGCTTCCCCAGACTCAAAAAACGCCCCCCGGCCTACTGAAAAACCTTTTCCGCTCTACAGGTTGGCCCGGATACCCCGCCCCGCCCTCCCGCTCTACATTCTCTGCAGGGATGAGAAACCATTCGTCCCGCAGTAAAGTGAAAAAAAGCATTTCGGGGACCTGGGAAATCATGACGAAGATGGCGAGACCCGTGGCGGTAAAGCAATTGCCGGAAAAACTCAGCGTGGCACAGGGCCGCGCATTTTTTCGCGAACTAGAAGCTTGTTTGAACTCCGACCGCCCCCGCTTGGTGCTCGACTGTTCGAAACTGCAGCACCTCGACAGCGCCGGCATCCATGTGATGCTGCGCTGCCTGGAAGAGGCCATGAAGCGCAACGGCGACGTCAAACTCGCCGCCCTTCCCGCTCGCGCCGCCGCCACCCTGGAAATCACCGGCGTCCACCGTCTGTTCGAATCTTTCGACAATACCGCCGACGCCGTTTCCAGCTTTCACCAACTCCCCCTCAACGGCTTCCAGCACGCCCTCGGCCTCGCCTATTCCGCTCCGCCCATACTTTCCCCCGCTCCCCAACCCCTCGCTTCCAACTACCCCGCTACCGCTTCTGAGAGTACCGCGTAGAGGGTTTAAGATGGAGCACGCTGACTTGAGCGAGGGTTCTGGCTGTTCGGAGGTGATGATGAGAATTTCCCGGCGTTGGCTGAGGAGCCAGATTTCTGGCTGTGTTCTACTGGCATTGACCGCATCATTTATGGCTGGGGCCGCATCGGCGCGGCAAGCGATAAATTCAAGTTCCCGTCCTAGTGCGGTAACTTCATCACCGACTCAGTCCGATGACGATGGAAAGAACATTGAAGTCCGGCGGACGGAACCGCTTCCGGATAGTCCAGGTTCAGTGCGTTTGCAAATCATCGCTGACAACCGGCTCGCCAATGGACAGCAGCCTTCCTCGCAGCCGCAGCAAAACACTAGTCAACAGCAAGGCGGGACCCAGCAGCAAAGCGGTACTCAACAGCCCGTTGGTACGGCTGCATCAGAGTCTGTCAAAGCTACGGGGGTTGCGGCTTCTCAGCCAGCGGGAGCAGCAATTGCACCTGCTAAGCAGCGGCGAACGCGTTCTATCCTTATCAAAGTTGGCGCTCTGGTTGGGGCCGGCGTTGCCATAGGAACGGTTGTAGGTTTATCGGCTGCGAGTCCTAGCCGGCCTCGCTAACGGAACCAGTTCAGCAAGCGAAAAGCTGTGGGGAATTCATGATCCGGAAAACCTCTGAAGACCGCCGCCCTCGATTAGTAAGTTTCTCCGGTATTGACGGTTCCGGCAAAAGCACTCAAATCGAGGCACTTCGTGACCGGCTGAATGAGATGGGTCTGCGCGTTGTATTAGTTACTTTCTGGGATGATGTCGCGCGTCTCAAAGGGATCAGAGAAGTGAGCGGCCATACTCTGTTTAAAGGAGAAAAGGGAGTTGGAAGTCCAACGAGACCGATCAACCGTCGCGACAAGAATGTCCGTTCCTGGTATATGACAGCAGTACGCTTCGGGCTCTACTTCGTAGACGCACTCTCGCTCCGCACTGTGGTAAACCGAGCGCTCAGAGCTGACGCCGAAGTAGTCATCTTTGATCGCTATCACTACGACGAACTCGCGAACCTGGGACAGACCAGCCCAGGACTGACCAGTACAATCACGCGAGCTTATACACGGTTGCTGCTGCGGTTAGTGCCGAGACCGGATATCAGTTTCCTTCTCGACGCGGACCCCATACAGGCTCGAGCGCGGAAACCCGAATATCCCATCGATTTTCTGCATAGCAACCGGGCGTCTTATCTGGCTCTGGGTGAAATGGCTGGAATGTCGATCATCGCTCCGCAGCCAGTTGACGATGTGAAACAAGACGTTTTGCAGCAAGTGTTAAAGAAACTGTCTCCCCTGCGACGCAGGAAAGCCGAGGGGCTGGCCGGCGGAAAGCCACGGGCAGCGGCCAAGCTGGATTCCCAAACGGAACTCCGCCAAGACTCGGGAGACGTCCGCTCGTTTACCACTTAGAGCGTAGCGTTAGTTTCAGTGGGGTGAGATGCTGAAATTCTGAATAAGAACTAAAACCGGGGCACAGCGGTTGTGCCCCGGGGATCTTGATTCTTACCAGTAGGTCAAGCTGAAACCATCCAGATAGGTGCTATACGGCTTTTGCTGGTAGTTCCCGTCCATCTGGTAATTGACGGTCACTCCCCACCAGCTGGAAGGAGCGGTGCTGGCCTGGTAATAGCGGTTCACCGGGGTGGTTACGCCATTGAGCGTAATCGACTGGAACAGCAGCCAGTTGTCGGACTCCCGCTGCATCTGGATCGTCACATGGTTCCAGGCATTGTTCACGGGGTGGCAGGGGATACCGGTCGAAACCCACGTTGCGTTTATGTTGTCCCAGATATCCCACGTGTTGCCGCCTGCGACCCGGCACTGCTGGCCCCAGATTAAGCTAAGTCCATTGAAGTACATGCTGACGTCGAATTCCAAAACCTGTGTCGCGGAGAGGTCCGTGGGGAGAAAGTAGGCGTCATAAGTGAAGTTGTGAATGGTTGGAAGCAGCGTGTGATTCGCGTCAGGGATGCCCTGCGTCGAACCTTGGCCAAGCAGAGGAATGCTGTAGAGAACGTCTGAATATGGCGTGCTGCCGCCCAGATAGAACTCGGTCGCCTTTCCGGTCAGGGAAGGAGAACCGATATTTTGCGTCATAGACCAAGTCACGCCCGAACACGGCCAGGAACAGATGTTATAACTAGGGGCCAACTCACCCCAGCTCTTCCATCCGCTGCTGGCCTGAATGTTGGAAATTACATGGCCGCCCTGCACCGTGACTTGAACGGGAGTATAGGCCGCCCCTCCGCAATAGTCCCACGCTTCCACTACGGTGTTGTGAGTTCCTGAGCCGATGGGCACCTTGGTGTTCATGCTCGCTCCGCTCACGACCGTCGTTAACTGGTTGTCTACATAGACGCCCATGGACGCCACGCCCTTCGAGCAAGTTCCTGTGGTCGCCGACGCTACGTAAGACACCGGTGACCCTACCTGGCTGCTGGCGGTGGGCGAGGATACCCATACGCCGGTTTGGGCGCTGACGTTAATCGTCATCGACGCATAGGTTGCGCCGCCACAGTAATCCCATTCTTCGACCACGGTATTGTGGGCGCCTGAAGCGACGGCCAGGCTGGTGTTCAAACTCGTTCCGTTGACGACTTTCACCAGCTGGTTGTCCACATAAATACCCATGGAGGCCACACCCTTCGAACAGGTGCTGGTACTGGCGGTCGCCGCATAAGTAACCGGGGAGCCCACTGTAGCGCCATTGCTTGGGCTGCTGACACTAACACTCGCGGATGCCGAGGCTACAAACATCAGGAACAGACTGATAAGGCAGATTGACGGCTTTATTATGGATGTTTTCAGAGTAGGAATGCTTGCCTGACGTACAAGTGCTGAATTATCAACTGAATGGAGCAAGCCCGCCGCCAAAAACGGGATGTTCCCCTTTAAGGCAGATTTCAGGACAGGGATATGCATGAGGCCAATTCTCCTGTAAAATTGTTTTCTATTCCGACTGCTGGCCCAACTATTGACTTGCTATTGAACTGCGGGTCGAACTATCTCGGCCCCGGCGGGATACGCTCAGGACGCAGAAGAAATGGCGCGGTTGCTAATCGCTTCGTTTCTTAGGGACCTCTAAGAATTCTCAAAGCCGATTGAATGTTCACATCCTACCATAAATACTGTATTGCCCAAGCAAAAAATTAGTGATTTTCCACTCGAAAGTACATTTTTCCCGGTATGGACCGAGCGGGCAAGACCCTAAGCTTGCTGCACTTTCGGCATCCCACTGATTTGAAAGGCATTGCAGCCCGATTCCGGATTCCGGCGGCCCCTTTGTCAATCTTCTTGAACAGCATTGACCGCCACCGAGTGTGGCCGTCGAGTTTCTGGATGCCCAAGCTCGCTCAATAGCAAGAGCACGTCTCAGCCGATTCATTCGTCGACACTGCTGGTTCGACTAAGGCAGATGAGTCAGATAGCAAGCGCCGTTTGTATTTTGCGCGGGCGGGCTGGGAGGGGTCATCCAAGCTGGGTTGCTAAAGTCAAAGAACTCAGTCATATCGATTTGCGCCGCATCCCGCTTGGTCAGGGCGGGCACGGCAAAGCGAGTTTCAATAAGCTTCAGAATCGCAGTCGTATCCGCCACGCTGTGCGATACGTAGTTCTTCTTCGTGTACGGCGATACAACGATCAGCGGCACCCGATAACCGGTGAAGACAAAGTCACAAGTTGGCCCGGTAGTCGTGGTGCAGGGATCTCCGGGAAGTAAATCCACTGGTTTAATTCCGTCCGGACTGACGGCGGATTGCGGCGAAACATGATCGTAGAGGCCGCCAAATTCGTCGTAGGTGAGAATGAAGGCCGAGTCTTTCCAAGAAGTGCTAGTCATGAGCCCGTTGATCAGCGTCGAGACATAGTTGGCGCCCGTCTGGATGTTCGTCGGGGTTGTGTCCAAGTCTGAAGGATGCTCATCGTCTCCAGCATCAGATGCCGTTTCAATCTGGGCGACTTGAGGCAGGGTTCCGTTCTGCAGGTCTGTGAAGTACTGCGATATGGGAGCGATGTTCTGAGGATATGTGGATGGAATTGTCTGACCAAATTTAAAGTTCTGGACGTAGCTCAACTTCAACAGGCAGGCGGGATCATATGGCGGACCGGAACAACTGCTGCCTTGCGGATTGACGTAGATTTTCCAAGTGATGCCGGCGGTTTGCAATTCTTCAAAAATTGTCGGCGCGGATAGCAACGCCATGTCGTTACTGTCCGTACCCTGCGGATAGGCATATCCCTGAGAAGTGGCGGCAATCAGGTACTCGCGGTTCGGCTGGGTGCGCGACATGACCGGATTGAACCACCGATCCGACGTGGCAAAATTCGAGGCCATGAAATAGTAGTAATTAAGGTCGCCGCCATTGTAGTAACCCATCGCCCGGATACCGTTGACATCGTTGTAAGGCGGCTGAAGGGCGCGCGCGTCATGTGCCGCAGTCCAGACGAAGCCGTTCAGTGTGGCCGCGCTCTGCCCCATGGGGTCGTTATAGTCCCAATCGAAATGACTTTCATCCCACGAGGGACTGGGGTTCTCGATGCACTGCGTGATCAGGTGATAGGACGAGACCGTGTTGTTAGTATCGAAGGCGCAATCCGCCGGCGGCGGCGAGCTCGGATCGCAACCCGGAATAGCAGGCGCCGGGCCAGATAGCGGCGCCAGGCCAGAGCCGGGATTGAACTGAGGCAGGCCATCGAAAGATTGATCTGGATAGCCGTTCTTGGCCCAGTAATCACGGAGCGCGCCGAAATAGTGATCGAACGAGCGATTCTCCTGCGCCAGAAAAACAATGTGATTGAGAACTTTAATGTCTGGGGTGTTGGGCGGAGGGCCAGTACCAACCGGCGTGGGATTGCCAATGGCGCCGCAGCCGCAAAGAAAGAAGCTCATCGAACTGAACCAACAAAGCGCTGTGTATTTTGTGAACCTGGACATAGGATGGCCGTTCCTTTCGCCCGTAGCCGTGAGGGTGGTCCAGTGCGCCGGCTTTGGCTACGACTTAAAATTCGATGTGGGATTCGACTTCGGCGTTGTACAACAATTAGCTTAGAGGCCGTGACTGACGCCCGTTCCAGCCGTCCCGTATTTACTGCGAGTTCCCACCAGGCATTCTGCTTTACTGCGGTGGTATAGGCGGTTCCTCGATCAAGGTATTGTCCCGACGCCGCAATCCAATCGGCGCACGTTGGCGGCGAAGGGCTTCGCGCTCCTGAGAGACCTCGGCCTCGACTCTGGAGTCGCTGTCCTTCGCAACCTGGTACAGCGGCAATCCTTCCGCCGAGCGTCGCGTGGCCAACCCAACCTTGGTGTTCGCTCCAGTCACTTCCCTGGCTTTAGCGTAGAAAAACTCCGCGGTTTCCTGATCGCCCTGGAGTTCGGCGAGATACCCGATGTTATTCAGCGCGAATGCATTATTTGGATCCAGAGCGTACGCACTTCGAAAGTCTTGATCGGCCGCTTTGAGGTCGTTACGATTGATCGCCAACACTCCCCGGAAATTCAATTCGGCCAGCGTTACTTCGTTGTTCTGCTGCTTCTCGAGACGGCTGCGCAATTTCTTGGCGTTTTGCGCCGCCATCTCGACCACCGGCTTGCCTCTCCATGACTGATTGATCGTGACCACGGCGGCGGCGTCCGAACGCGAAGCGGCAGCGCTATCGTAATACTTCAATGCTTCCTGCGACTCGCCTTCCATTTCTTTAGCGACGCCCAAATTGTTCAGGGTGAATACATTCTGCGGATCGGTCTTCAGCGTTTTCTGCAGCAGCACGTCGGCTTCCGGAGCGAGACCTTTGGACAGCAGACGCACTGCCTCAACATTGTCGTGATTGATCTTCAGGGTTCCTTCAGGGATAGCTAACGCTTCCGTCATCGATCGGCCCTGGACACGTTTGGAAGTGGCGAGATCGATGACCGCATCGGTCGGCTGCTTTGCAGCCAGCGCGTAAAAGCTCGCCGCTCTCTCCACCTGCCCTTGCAGTTCGGACACATAGCCCAGGTTGTTCAGGGTAAACGGATCGTCCGGATCGACAAGGTAGGCCTGATAGAAGAATTTCTCGGCTTTCTCGTAACTATGCTTGCGGACGGCCTCGACGCCTTCCCGATTCAGACGCTGCACGACGGTAATATGACTTCTCTTCGGCAAAGTGATTTTCAGGTCACCCGCGTGGGCGCTCAGGCCGGAGCCGAAACTCACACCGATCATGGCTGACGACGATTCGTCGTTTCCAGAACATCTTCTAAGGCCTCTTGGGGTGTCAACGGTTCACACTTCAGCGCAGGTATGATGCCGACCGCCGCTCAGGGTTTGCCGGGAGCTTTTCCCCGTTCCTGAGCGCCAATTCGCTTTTGCAATGCCTACCTTATGGCGGATATCGGCATCCAATCCCGTCGAGCAATTGTCCAAAACCAACGGATCAGTGTGGGGGAAATATGGAGCGCTTCTCAGTGAAGATGGTTTCAAGCGTCTTATGGTTGGTGGTGGGTATCACGTCTTTACTCGCTTCTCTCGCATATGGGCAGGGGCGGCCTCCTGAGTCCGTGGACCCGACGCTGAATGTCTCAGGGGCGCCTAATACGGCAGCCTCGCCTGTACTCGATCCGTCTTCCGGTACGACATCAACGTCCGCCCCGCGGTCGACGCCCCCGTCATCATCCGCCACGACGGCCACTCCGATTAAACCGGGGGACGCTTTGGTCGACACTCCGGAAATCACTCTGGCCTCTCCGGGTCCTCTTCCCGAGCTGCCACCCGCGTCTTCTCGTAACAAAGTTTCCCTGATCGGGGGGACGGTGCAAAAACTGGATCTCGTGAAAGACGAGTTTACGGTGCAGGTATTTGGCGGCGGGAAGCTGAACATTTACTTCGACCCTCGCTCTCATATCTACAACAATGGCAACGAGGCCTCGATCTCGTCGCTCCGCGTTGGCGATCGTGTTTCCATCGACACCATGCTGGACGGGGGCAACATTTTCGCTCGTACGATCCGGCTGAAAGGGCCTACCAATGGCGGCGAAAGTCAGGGAGTCGTGGTAAGTTACGCCGCCAGCAGCGGCCAACTGATCCTGCGCGACAGAATTTCACCCCAGCCGCTCAGACTACGAATCACGTCCCAAACTCGAATCATGGAAGCCGGGCACTCGGTCTCGGTCAGCCAACTCGTGAACGGAACGTTAGTGGCCGTGAAATTTGATCCTCAGAACAACGGCCGTGATGTGGCAAAGGAAATCTCTATACTCGCGATTCCAGGAACCACCTTCACATTTGTAGGCGAAGTAACGGGTCTGGATCTCAGCACGGGTCTGCTCGTAATGACCTCGGCAACGGATGGGAAGAGTTATGAGATATATCTCGGTCCCTCAGCAGTGACGGCACGGGACAAGCTTCGTCAAGCCGCGAATGTGACCGTGCTCACTCGTTTCGATGGGACTCGGTATGTCGCACAAAATGTAACTGTGAACGAAAACACCCGGTAACTCGTCCACATTCCGAACTGGTGGCATAATGGAGCGCTTGTAGCGCCTTGGACTGCGCATGGGCTTCTAGGTTGTCGGTTTCCTCGCCTTTTCTATAAGGGCATATCCTCATTACTTTGGTAACTAAACTACTTTGGTTCCCCGACCAAGGTTATCTACCTCCGTCCCTCCACCGCGCATAACCTAAGCACGTTCCCAGATAGAACCGATCGATAATAAAGAGGAAAACCTACAGGCAGGCATGCCTTTTCCTCTTCCAGGTCCCAAGTCCCAGCACGACTGGATCGTCGGCTCTAGTTGCGTCGAGGGCAAATGCGCGTGCAATGTTGTGCGCTTGCAGCGATCCTGCTTGCAGTGCCGATGCTCGGTTCGGCTACCTCTTACGTGGTACCCACTACAACTCTCGCAGCACAGACCGCTAACAACACCAGTGCGGCCAATGAATTCACTCTTCAAACCAATGGCAACCGTGGGGCTGGCAATGTAAGCAAGATGGACGTCCACTCGCTTCTGTACGCGGGCGCGACAACAAAAGTCTATGCCGCCCTAATGATGTGGTGGGGACAGTCGAGCCATATCAATATCGGGTACAGTTCTACGGATCCGGCACAAATTAAGAGTCAGGTGGAGGACATGATCAGCCGCGGCATCAACGGTGTGATCATCGCCTGGTACGGTCCTGACAACTCCATCGATCAAGCTACGCAGCTGCTCATGGCCGAGGCCGAGAATCATCCCGGCTTTACCTTCGCAATCATGATCGATCATGGGGCGATCGAGTGGGACTCCTGCTCAGGTTGCACTCCGCAACAGGCGCTGACCGCGCAAATGCAGTATCTGGAGCAGACTTACTTTCATTCGCCCGCCTATATGACTGAGGGAGGTCTGCCGGTCGTCACCAATTTCGATATCGATCTCAACTACACCATAGACTGGAATGCACTCAACACTGCTCTAAGTACGCACCCCCTGTTTCTATTTCAGAACAATGGCGGCTTCAGCCACGTTCTAAGCGGGGGCAGCTATTCGTGGGTGATGCCGACTACAACCGATTATGGAGCGGCGTATCTGTCCAGTTTCTATAGCACGGGAATGTCATTTCCGAATGAACAGACAGTGGGAGCGACCTACAAAGGATTCAACGACACCCTAGCCTCGTGGGGTTCCAATCGCATTATGGGACAGCAATGCGGCCAGACCTGGCTGAAAACCTTCTCCGACATCAACGGGCTTTACAGTTCCGGAAAGCAATTACCCGATCTGCAACTCGTAACCTGGAATGACTACGAAGAAGGCACGGAGATCGAATCCGGTATCGACAATTGTGTAACTCTATCGGGAGCGATATCCGCAAATACCCTACAGTGGGCCATCAATGGAAATGAAAGCACGGTCGATCACTATACGGTCTACATCAGTACCGATGGTCAAAATTTGATGTCCATGACTGATTTGGCGACCGGGCTTCACTCCGTCAATTTGTGCAGCTTTCCCATCCCTTCCGGCAACTACACGCTCTTCATACAAGCCACAGGCAAGGCCAGTATGGCAAACCAGATGAGCGGTGCCCTCAGTTACAGTCCTTCGTGCGTTTCCGCGCCGCCTCCGCCGCCTCCACCGCCTCCACCGCCGAGTCTGTCTCTGAGCGCCTCCCCCTCGTCCGTGACGATCCCTGCAGGGAAAGCGGGAAGTTTGACCGTCACGGCGAATCCACAGTCCGGAACGTTCAGCAGTCCGATCTCACTCTCATGCGCGGGCCTGCCGACAGGATGGAATTGCTCCTTCTCTCCCGCGAGCCTGACCATTGGCTCGAATCCGGTGAATTCCGCCCTCACCATTGCTGCCAGTTCTGGCACAGCGATGAATATGGCCCCGTCGCGGAAGCCAGTCCCGCTCTACGCCACGTGGCTGCTGTCCCTGGGTATTGCCGGACTTGCTTTTATGGGGATTCCACAACGCGGGCGCAGCGCTCGGGCGCTCGCCATTTGTGCGGTGATTGGGTTGGGAATGGCAGCCACGTCTTGCGCGGGGGTCAGCAGTGGAGCCAAGGCTACGCCGACTCCCACCCCGACTCCCACTTCCGTGACGTACGCGGTCACGATTAATGGGAGCGCAGGATCCGGTCAGTTTTCAACGACCGTCAATGTGATCGTTCAATAGGCGCTGACGGTTCTCGAAGGTCTTCGGCACTATCGTCATCCTCCTGGTCCTCGCGCGTTGGGCTGGGACGCGAAAGCGCGGAACGCCGCCAGGAAGCAGGCCACTCCGAAAGAGATGCGGCGGCTCCGATGGCCTTCTTAGCACGCTTGAGTTCAAACCAGCGGAGATAGTTGCCAACGACATTGGCCATGGTCATTTTCATCGCCGCCGAAAAGTTGTGCTCCGCCATTCGGCGTTGTTGCTCCGGAGATTGCAGGATGGCAACGAGTTGGTCGGCTAGATCTGTCGCATCGCCCACCGTGTAGAAACTAACTGCCATATCTTCATCCGCGGCCATGTCTCGAAAATCATTAATGCCGGCGCACACGATCGGAACGCCATACTCACAGGCCTGGTGGGCGGGACCGCTGGAACCGGTGGCGGAATCGTAAGGCATAACAACAATCGAACTGCTGCTGAAAAGCTCGGGAATGGCTTCTTCCGGAACGTATCCGCGGAACTCGAGCGCTGATCCCAAATGTTTGTGCGATTCGCGGATCGATTCCCAATATCCCGGCTTGGTGTGATGATTGGCTCCGGCAATTACCAGCTTGGCATTGGGCACTTTCTGCAACACGGCGGGAAAGGCCTCCATCAGTGTTTCCAGTCGTTTGTAGGTGCCCCAGTGTCCAATCGCCAGAATACGATGGTCAGGATTTCCTCGTTTCGAGAAATCCGGAGGAGTCGGGCACGACGCGAATGTGCCGTGCGTGCCTAACAGAACATTTTCCGCAGAGTACTTCTCGACCAAGGTTCGCCGGTATCCCGAAAGTAAGACCGAAACCGAATTTGCCCGCAGTAAAGCTCTGGTCGCAAGATCGCTGCCGAGGCGAAATAGTCTTTCGCGGCGCACTCCGGCACTGGCGAAGTCGACGTGTTCGATGACGTGATGAAGTGTGATATGGGTGTAATAACCAAGAGCTCGAGTCAGCGCCGGCGCCGAGAGTCCCGCAAATGCCGCAACCGGGTACTCCGGTGTGCCAAAGCTTGAGAACACAAGATTGAACCACACCACGTCGGGCTTCAGTTTCCGTATCGTCTTCAGCAAACGAATTGGGGTTGCGAGGTTATTGAATTTCCAACACCGAATTACATCAAAGCCTGGAAGTTCTGCCTGTTGCGGAGCGTTTAGCGACTTGCCGTCGGCGTCGGTCGCGAATTCATAGTCGGTCAATTCGTCGGAAAGAATGGTCAAACTGATATGTGGATTGCGTTGTAGTTCGCGAGCGATATAAAACCCATATTCGTTCAACTGGCGCCCGCTCGGAGGAAACGTCGTAACTAAACAGATTTTCATTGGGCTCCGTTCTTAAAATATACTGATGCTGATGTACGGTCTGAACTGCTGGTTCTGCCCGCCGGAAAAATTAAAAAAAGTTTCCTGTTGCATGCCCGCCGAACAGCGAATCGGGTATCGCAGTTCCACGTCTTGCCCCTCGGCATTAAACTGCCGGTGAACCGGCATCTGATACGAAATGGCAAAGCCCGTCTGGATTGCGTCATAGGCGTGGAAGCCCATGTTCCGCGAGTAAGCGGCAGACGCTTGCACGCTCCAACGCCGAGTGGGAGCGAACTCAATTCTTCCTGCCGGACGCAACGCCTGCGCAACAGCGTATTTGTTGAACTCCACGCGATACGCGCGCAGGTCTTCCGCAACCGCTCTGAAGGTGAGTCTCTCGGAGATCCGGTGTTCGAAACCAATGTACGAGGAAGTGTAAAAATCCTCGGCAATCACCGGATAGAAATACTGGTTAATGGCTCCCCATCCCGTTACCAGAGCTGTGTTCCCCCACGGCCTCCCGACACGGAAATCAACTGCGCCCGCTAGATCCCGCGAGTGCAGCTTGCTCAAAGTAAACGGTCCAGTTTCACGGATCGCATAACCACTCAGCGAGACCATATTGAAAAAGGAACTAGTAGACATATACACAAATTGCCGAAAAAGGTTCTGATTCATTTCGACGGGAGAGAGCGAGTCGCGGCGAATTGTTTCCTGAATGCCGGCGTTGAAAGTGAGTATGTTGCTGCCTAAATGAACCGTTGGATTCAGGCCAAAGTTAAATGAGTAGTCAGTCGTATCCCGATTCACAATTGAGGCGGTAGAGGGAATTGAAATTTGACCTCGTGCATTTCGCACCTGAAAAAATCCACTCGCGTCGGGCAGCGAACTTAGATGCAGATGATAGGCGCCGGTCCATTGCGTTTCAATGGAAGAACGAGGAGGCGGAAGCAGTCCGGGATTAGCTGTCGGCGAATTGATGGCATCCAATTTGGCGTCCAGAGGGTAAACCGTTGTGTTTTCGAAGATCGGCTCGACAGAGAAGGTTGAAAGGAAGCTCACCCGGCGGTTGATTCTCAACCCTTCATTCGCTCCGGCCTCAAGCAGATCCTGCGCCGCCGTCTGATCTTCACCCGCGGCATTGGCAGCCTGGGCAAAGGCAGTCAGCGCCTGAACATTCTGGTGTTCCTGGCGATACACATTGGCCTTGGCCAGCAAATACTGATAATCGGGGTCGCTCTCGGCTGAATTGCTGATCAGCGAGAGCTGGTCCTTTGCCCTGACCGTTTCCCCTAGCGCCAGGTAGGTATTGGCCATGCCGATTCGCACCGCCATATCGGATGCGCCTGCCGCCAGAGCACGCTGCAAGTACGTCTGCGCCAGTTGGTAATCATGCATGCTCAGAAATATGTTGGCTGCCTGCAGCAACTCCTGCCCGGTCGCTGGCAGGGTTTCCCCGGTCTGCGCTTCCATCAGAGCTAATGCGATCTGCCGCTGCGCATCACTCAGTTCACCACCGTTTGCCATGAGCTCGGCAATAGCCAGACGCACACTGATGCGATCACTCTCGGGCACTGCAAGCGCTCTTTCGAAACGCTCCATCGCAGCCTTCTGATCGCCAAGCAAACTCAAAGCCTGTCCCGTGGAAACAAATACAGAGCTCTCTAGCTGGTGTTGCGCAGTTTGGTCCGGAACGGTTTGGTTTTTAGCATTTTGGTTCTGGTCGCCTTGATCCAGAACAATCGAAGCATGCTGTTTTCTCTGGGCGTAGTCTTCCGCCAGTTCCACATATCGCAAGGTTTGCTCTCGGTCTTTTAGTTGGGCGCTGACGCGCGCCAGCTGAGCATAGATGGCGGCACTGTCGGGAGAAAGTTTTTGTGCAACTTGCAGTTCGTCGAGCGCCTGATGGTACTCTCGCTGCCCGTACAACGTGTCAGCCAATGCGAGATGTAGCGCGCCGTCGTTCGGCGAATACTTCAAGGCGATGCGATATTCGCCCGCAGCTTTCGCCCACATTCCATTTTGTCCATACGCGGTTGCGCGAATCAGGTGTACAGGCAGCGATTCCCCCATCTCCGCTTCAGCTAGCTGGACTTCCCGCAAGGCTATTCGCGGCCGATGCATATCAAGGCTGGCATAAGCGAGTCCCAAGTGTGCTTCGCCATTCTTCGGTTCGCGCTTCAGTGCTTCTTCGAAATCGGCGGCGGCGGCCTTGGGCTGGTGGAGGTCATGCCGCACGAACCCGCGGTTCACGTACGCTGTAACTACCGCCGGATCCCGTTCCAGAGCCTCGGTAAAATCCTTTTCTGCCTCCGCCATCAGTCCCTGGTGCTTGTGAACATACCCCGCCAGCAAAGGAATGTCGGGCTCTTTGGGCAATACCTGGTCGTACTCTGAGGTCAGTTTCAGAAGTTCGTCGTACTGTTCGAGATTGAGCAGATCGTAGCCGAGATAAACGATAACGTCTCTGTCGCGGGGAAGTTCCTTGATCGCTTGTCGGCCCACTTCGGCGGACTGCTGATAGTCGCCCTTGAAACTCAGGTACCTTTCTTTTTCTCTCATCAGATGAGGTTCCTGCTGCATTTCGGGCGTGGCGCGGCTTAGCCACTGTGCCGCCACCTCAAAGTGATGCGTTTCGATACCGGCGTTCATTCCTCCCGCCACGATCAGACTATTTTTCGGTGCCAGTTCATATCCCTTGCTGTAGGCAGCTTCGGCTTTTGCGAAGTCCCGGCGGGCCGTGTACATGTCGCCCAGCGCAAGATAGGGGATATACAACGTTGGATACGCCGCGGCGAGCTGTTGAAATTTTTTTTCGGCCTCCTCATCGCGCCCGGCTTCCCGATACACATATCCCAGGGACGTGAGAGCGGATCGGCTCATCGGATCAAGGGCGAGGATCGACTTGTACACGGCGATCGCTTCATCGGTACGGCCGAGCTTGACCAGCAAATCCCCTTCGAGTTGCAAGCCGTTAGGATCCTTGGCATTGATCGCCAGCGCCTCCTTTAAGTCGCTGCCTGCGCCATCGAGATCGCCGCTAGTCATTTTGATCAAAGCTCGCAGTCGCAAAAATTGCGGCCGGTCAGATCCGCGCTCGTCCAGCGCGCTGATTTCTGTCTGCGCAATCTTGAGTTGGTTTTCCGCGGACGTCGCGTCCCTCAAGCTGCGATACAGCTCCGCCAGATTCATGTGCAGCTGAATGCCGTAGAGGGGCCCATCGGGCGGGCTCTGCGGCAAATGAGATAAGGCAGCCTGGTATTCGCGAACCGCCTCTTCATCGCGTTCCTGAATTCGTGCAATTTCCCCGCGGACTGCATGCAGCCGGTAGTTTTCCGCATCGAGAGCTGCGGCATGCTCGAGAAATGGTCTCGCAGGTTCAATGGAGCCGATCGAGACTTCAGCCTGTGCCGCAGAGAGTTGCAAAGCTAAATCGCCAGGCGCGGCATTGGCGGCCTGTACGTACAATTTGGCAGCTTCATCCGGCTTGCCATCGAGTTGGTAAGTGTAAGCCAGTTCGGCTTTCACATCCGGTCTGGGACTGCGGATTGATTGCAGCGCCGCGATGGCGGCCCGATAATTTCCTGTCTCCCGATAGTAGCCCGCCAACGATCGCTGAACATCAGGGCTGTCCGGAGCATTGCGCTTGGCCAATTCCAGGTAACGGTTGGCCATGTCGAGCTTCTTCTCGTGCTCATACGCGAGAGCCATTAGCAATTCTGCGCGCGCGCTTTGCTGAATTCTTTCCGCTCGCCCCAGCACGTCGAGCGCGTCGTCATATTGTCCAGAGCGCAGCAGAATCTCTCCCAACATCACCGCGTCATTGATACGTTTCGGATCCGCTGAGAGTATCTGGTTCAGCAGACGTTTCGCCTCCTCAGTCTTGCCCATGACGCTGTACGTCTGAGCGAGTCCGGAAATTCCGTCAAGCGACGAAGGTTTCAGGCGAAGGCCGCGAGCATAAGCGTCCGCCGCAAGTTGCAGCTTCCCGTCCAGTCGCTCGGCATATCCGAGTAGGAACCACAGCTGGGCATCGTTAGGAGCCGACTGTGCCGCACGCCGAGCGTAATCAACCGCAGCCGCATGGTTTCCCTCTTTCAGAGCTAGTTCCGCAGCCCGCGCAAGACGTGCGTTTTCGATGTTCGAACCCCAGCCCAGCGACTTGTTAGGAGCGGGTGCTTGATCGGAAGGAGTCTGCGGCTTTTCTGAAGTCTGGGGCTTTCCCGAAGAAGGTCCAACCTTGTACGTCTGGGCGGAGAGAAGGCAGGCAAGCGCGACAACCAGCACAGGCACATAGGCGGCCTTCAGGTTTCCCGGAGCGGAAATCACAGTATCACCATCGTTGGACTTTCGTTGTGTTCTTTGATTCGGAAAGCTATGCCTTGGATTTACACGCAAGGCATTTTGATTCGGAAAGCGAGGCAGGGGTTGGCATTGGGTGTCTTGTTTTGATACAGCAGACGGGTACGGGAAGCAACCTAAAGGTAGTGGTGGGCACCCAACTGGGGTCGAGCGGAAGTATCATCGAAGGAAGTATCATCGAGGAAATTATCATCAAGGGACAGTTGGTGGAAAGAAACGCATCCGCCGCGGGTGGAATAGGGACGACACTGGCTGAAGGTGGGGTGATTCCGTCAGAAGCCCGGGCGAGACGGCTGAGTAAATTTTGTTGGCGGCGGTGCTGGCAATCGTGCTGGCGGCGGCGACGGTAATTTACCCATGCTTTAGAATCCTCCCACCATGCAACGCGAATTTCCCGAAGTCCCCTTGGTGGGCGTGGGCGCGATCATCATCGAGGACTCCCGCGTCCTTCTCGTGAAGCGGGCCCACCCGCCGCTACAGGCGCAATGGTCCATTCCCGGAGGCGTACTCGAAGTCGGTGAATCGGTTCGCGAAGCCGCTATCCGCGAGGCTCGCGAAGAAACCGGACTCACCGTCGAACCCAGCGAACTCCTCGGCGTCTACGACCGCATCCTGCGCAATCCCGAGAAGCGCGTGCAATATCACTACGTTTTGATTGATTTTCTCTGCCGCCGGGTTGCGGGAGATCTCGCCGCCGCCAGCGACGCTGCCGCAGTCAGGTGGTTTACGCGGGAAGAATTGCCAGCTCTGAACTTAGCCGAAGATGCGCAGGACGTAATCCGCAAAGGATTCTCCCGTTTACGGCTTGACTCGGAATTGGGGTAAAGCTAGCCTTAGTTCGTTGTGCAGAGGTGCGCCGTGCACTTTTCGCTCCCGTGGTTCCTTCTCCTGCTTGTTCCGATGTTTCAAACTCCCGCAAACAACGGAATCAAGATGACGATTCGATTCGGCCAAGCCGAAAATTCGAACGAACACACGGTTTATATAGCAGGCGACCGGAAGCGCGTGGAGTTCCGGAATTCTTCGGGAAAGAAGAATGCAGGCGGGTCCCTTCAATTGACTTATGGCCCGAGGCTGGTGGCGATTACTCGGTGCGACCTGGGGCAGACTTTTGAATTAAATCTTGACACGTCCGAATATACTTCCGCGCCCTATCCGCCCAAGCCTCTGACCAAGGAACAAATGGAAGCCCGGGGATTGCAAATTCCGGCGACCTCGGAAAAGCCGACGTTGCGAATAGAAGTAAACACTACGGACACAGGCGAGCGCAAAGAAATGTTTGGGCATGTCGCCCGACATGTTCTAACCACGAGCAAGCAAACTCCGCTCGAAGGTTCCCGCTCCGAGCCGCAGGAAACCGTGACGGACGCATGGTACATCGACCTGAACCAGAGATTGTCGTGCGATCCCAACTGGCCTGAACGAAAGCACTCGCATGCGTACACACTCTTTACCAATGGGAGACTCCCGAGGGAAAAGGTTGAATTCATCCCCACAGGAGAAGCGCAGACAGGCTTTGCTCTGCAGTCTGTAACGTCTTCGAAGATTGCATACGCAAAGCCAGACGGCACCAGGAGGCAGATAGATTCGAAGACTCAATTCTTGGTCACAGAGTTGGAGGAAGGGCCTCTCGACCCCGCGCTGTTCGAAATCCCTCAGGGATTCAGGCATGTGCAACGCATCGAAAGGAATTCAATGTCCTCGGCGTCTTCCAGCCGAATGCAAGATCTCTGGCAGCGATTAAAAGCCAGCGTAACAAGCCTATTTAACCTTTGATCAGAGGCCTAAGAATGTAATTCGGTATTGCCGGGGTCGGCCGCATCGTCTTCCCACTCCTCATCACAAGAATGGCATCGCCAGCCTGGGCGCTGTACGGGCATGGGCACGCGGAGGAACGCGCTCATGTAGGCGATAGGACGGTCCAATTCCTGGAAGTTCACATCCAGCGACTGGCACTTGGGACAGCGCGGCTGCTCGTAGAGCCCGATGCCCTCCACATAGAGGCCTTCGAGAATCGGTTCGTCTAGAATCCTACGCGCATTCTCGACATCCGCGGCGCGCACCTTGAGTTTGATTCCGCCGATGAAATTCGAAATGAACCAGTCCAGCCGTACGAGATTTTCGTCCGCCAGAAAACAATCAATGCCCGCTGACTCCAGACATCCCTTCGCCAGCAGCGCCTCCGGCAGATCGCGAAACTGACGGACGGTCGCCAGCTCTTGTAACTCCACGCTCTGTCTTGGTTGGCCCGCTGCGTCTTCAGGATATTTCAGACTCCTGCGATCCATTTCATCTTCAAGTGCCTCCCAGGCCCAATCGGTCAGCGCCTCGGCGCACCGGGCCAGGCGGTGTAACTCGCCGTCTGTCATGCCCGCATAGTTGGCGGCCAGACGGCGCCGTTCGGTCTGTTCACTCCGATGGGACTCGTCCAAATATGACACCCGTTAAGCTTACTTCGATTGCCTGCCATCGGCCAACTTCCATTCCAACAGGCAACTCCCGGCAGCCGGATTGTGACTAATACGGACCGGGAGTCGTGGGTTACGGCGCCGAATCTATGGCCGCGCGCGAGTCGAAGAAGGTCATCTATGCCGCGATTGTCGCCAATGTGGCGATCGCGATCGGCAAGTTCGCGGCCGCCGCTCTGACCGGGAGTTCCGCCATGCTGGCGGAGGCTTTCCATTCCATTGCAGACACGGGGAATGAACTGCTGTTGTTAGTCGGAATGAAGCGGAGTTCGCGGCCTCCGGACGAGTTGCATCCCTATGGGCATGGCAAAGCGCTTTATTTTTATTCCCTTTTGGTAGCGGTTTACATATTTGGGGTGGGCGGCGGGCTTGCCGTGCATCGCGGAATCACTCATCTGCGGAATTCGCAAATTCCAGATCACCCAGGATGGGACTACGCGGTGCTCGCGTTCGCGGCCGCATTCGAGTTTTATTCCTGGCTCATTTCCTATCGGGAACTGCGATCGCAAAAAGATCCGGACGAAAGTACCTGGGATGAAATCATCGGCAGTAAGGATCCGACTATCTTCACCGTCTTTCTCGAAGACTCAGCCGGGTTGCTGGGCGCCGTTCTGGCGTTTCTCGGCATCTTCCTGGGCCGCCTGTTCAGAAATCCCTCTCTCGATCCCGCGGCTTCCATTGTTATCGGGCTTCTGCTCGCCGTGGTGGCGATATTCTTGGGCAGGGAAAGCGGCGCGCTGCTGATTGGGGAGAGGACGAATCGAGCCAGAATCAGGCGAGTCAAAGAGATCATTACCGCCGATCCCTCGGTCGAAAAGGTCGGCGATCTGCTCACTATGCAGCTTGGCCCCCAGCAGGTGCTGCTTACAGTGAACATTCAGTTTCAGCGAGACCTCGACCTGCAGCAGTTAGAATTGGCGATTGATCGCATCGAAAACCGTGTGCGCGAGAAGGAACCCATGATCCAGCGCATTTTTATAGAAGCGGAGTCGTTCAAGCGGCCTACAGCGCCGCGTCTCAGGCCGCGTACGAGCGATTTAGAGAGATCCTCGGATCCAGAGTGAATCGCGAAAAAAAACAAACGGCCCGCAGGTTTAACTCTGCGGGCCGTCCGGTGGACTGTTTGGGATTGACCAAGAGGTGGTCACTCTACGTGGCCTCTACGGCAACTCCGGGATTCCTGACCGACCTATGCCAGGCGGATCCAATCCTGATTCACCGGTAGTGTGCGGGCTGTAGCTTCTGGCGCGGCGTTTTCTGACGCGGCCCGAAGCCCCGCTTAGAGCGACCCGCTCTAAGTCTCAGCCACCTCACTTGGTCTTTGAACATCCCAACTACTGCCTTCAGAACTTGCCATCCGACCACCTCCTTTCCAGTGTAATTCGAAATTAACGCTGGACCCCATTTATTGTCAATACCGCCTCCGTGGCTTCTGTGGGTCGGCGAAGGTGGCGAATAGGACCGGCTTTCGGTGCTGTGCTGAGTGACCGCTGCGAGCGCAGAAAACCAGGGTTTCATGACAACGGCATCGCCAACCCGTTTCAAAACTAATTTCTTGACTGATCAATTTTGAACAGACCTCAAAGACCCAGTAACGATAAATTTCACCCTGAAGAGACGAGTACTCTCCCCCGTTCCCCCGTCTCGACTGGCCGGCCAAGGAAATCTGTGCGCCGCTGTTTGGTTGAAGCGCAATGGCGCCCAACCCTGCCACCGATTTCCTCGGCTCCTAGAGAATAGGAATCGATATGAAGTCACGCGCGCTTCGTCTATTTGCTCTCTCGGTCTCGCTGCCCCTGTTGGGACTCAGCGCCCACGCCAATTCGATCAACCTTGGAACTGCTGGCAGCTATGCAGTGCTGGCTGGCTCGGCCGTGACCAATACCGGCGCCACCACCCTCAACGGAAACCTAGGTGTCAGCTCAGGTTGCGCCATATCCGGTGCGGGAACGATGACCGTGAGCGGGGCGACTAACGCATGTAACGCGGCCGCGCTTAAGGCCCAGAGTGATCTGACCGCAGGGTACCTCACGGCAAAGAACCTGACGTCCACTGGCAACTTGACTGGTACGGACTTGGGTGGGTTGACCCTCACGACCGGCGTATACTCTTTTACTAGTTCTGCTGATCTGGCGACGGGTATGACCCTTACTCTCGAGGGTAAGCCCGGTGCGTTGTTCGTTTTTCAGATAGGTACTGCGCTCACGACCGGAAGCGGCTCGTCTGTTATTTTTATCAATAGTCTAACCGGGAAGCCGATGACTGACCCGAACATATTTTGGCAGGTGGGCAGCTCCGCGACTCTCGGGACAAGTACCGCGTTCGAAGGAAATATTCTCGCGCTCGCCAGCATCACCCTGAATACCAGCGCAAGCATCACTTGCGGGAGCGCCTTGGCACAAACTGGTGCAGTGACGCTGCAGGGCAATACAATCACTAATTGCGCAGGCGGGACGACGACAGTTCCAGAGCCCGGCACCATGAGCTTGCTGGGGACGGGACTGGCAATTCTGGCTGGCGCAGCACTCCGGAAACTGCGCATCTAGCGGCTGATCTTAAGGAAGCCCGAAGGCGTAGAGCGCGCTGCCAGCGGCGATCGCGACATACTCTTTTCCTTCAACCGCAAATGCCATGGGCGCGGCATAAACCGCGCCGCCCATCTGGAAATGCCACAGCGGTTTGCCCGAGACAGCGTCGAAGGCGATGAAATTTCCTTCCGCATCGCCACTGAATACCAATCCACCCGCTGTTGAAAGTACGCCTGACCAGGACGGTGAAGTGTGCTCGAACTTCCACTTCACTTGCCCGGTCGCGGGATCGATCGCCTTTAGAAATCCGCGATAGGGTTCGGCCTCTTCCGACGGAAAATAGGCACTGCCATAATACGCATGGCCGGCCTCATAAGGTTGAGGCGCCGTGCTGAAGGTGTCGCACTGATCGCGCGCTGTCACATAGAACAACGAGGTTTCTGGATCGTAGGTGGGAGCCATGAAGTTGGTTGTTCCCAAAGCTCCCGGACAGATCGTTCGCCCTTGGAGCGTCGGCGAAGCTTGATTATTCGCCACCGGACGCCCTTCGGCGTCTTTCGTATCGCTCCAGGTAGTTTTGCCGTACGCGGTTGCCGAGATGAGTTTGCCCGTCGTGCGGTCGATTACATAGAAGAATCCGTTGCGGTCCGCCTGCGCGATCAGATGCTTGCCCCCGGCGTCGATCATCACCGGAACCTGCGTCGCATCCCAATCGTGCTCGTCGTGCTTAGTGAACTGGAAATACCAGTTCAACTTGCCCGTGTCGGCATTCAGCGCCAGCAGGGAATTGCTGTAGAGGTTGTCGCCGGCCCGCCCCTCGCCGCGATTCGAGGGCGCAGGATTCCCGGTCGGCCAGAAAATCTGATTCGTGGTGGAATCGTAAGTTCCGGTGTTCCAGGCCGGCGCTCCGCCCGTTTTCCATGAATTGCCTTCCCAACTTTCGTGCCCCGGCTCGCCCGGTCCCGGCACCGTATAAAAGCGCCACTTGCGCTGGCCCGTGGCCGCGTCGTAAGCGTCAAGGAATCCACGTACTCCGTACTCCCCGCCAGAAATGCCAATGACGATCAGGTCCTTTACCGCCAGCGGCGCCACCGTAAAGCTGTGCCCGGTGCGATAATCTGCCGCGACCACGTCCCACACCAGGTTACCCGTCTTGGCGTCGAGCGCGATCACGTGCGCATCCAGCGTCCCCAGAAAAACTTTGTCGCCCAGAATCGCCAGCCCGCGATTTACCCTCCCGCAACAGGGACGAATGTCCCCCGGCAATTGTCGTTGATACATCCAGATGGGCCGCCCGGTACGCGCATCGAGCGCAAACGCACGGTCATCCTGGGCGGTCGCATAGAGAATTCCGTCGACGACCAGCGGCGAAGTCTCGAGCTTTCCGGTCGCTGCGGTCTGGTAGACCCACTTCGCGACCATGTTGTGCGCATTCCCCCGATTGATCTGCTCGAGCCCGCTGAATCGTTTTCCTGTGTAATCGCCCGAGTAAGTCATCCAGTTCTGCGGCTCTTTCGCGGAGTTCACCAGCCGTTCGAACGTAACCTGCCCGTCCGCCCAAACAGCGAGAAGGCCCACAATCACCCAGATTGCCAAAGTCCTTGAAATAGATCTGGCGGAACCCTGCTTGATGGAACCGGGCCTGACGCAACCGTGGAAGAGCGGCCCTTTCAGGGCCGCGTTGCGAATTGGTGATGCGAAGGCCTTTAGGCCCTGTTGAGCGCGGGGCCTGAAGCCCGACCAAATGAGATGGCCTCCACGCGGCGCTGAAGCGCCGCTCTTCCACGATGATTCGTAAAGCGTCATTTTGCCCCCACGCTGGTAAGGTACGCCACGATATCCTCAAGATTCTTGTCGCTCAAAAGATCCGCGCCGTAAACCGGCATCGCCGATTGCCGGCTCTTCTGAAACGACCGCAGCTTGTCTTTCTCCAGAAGATGAATCTGCTCGCTCGTATCCATGATCTGGACGCTAAAACTATCTTCATTGAGCGTCACTCCCTTGATTTCCGTGCCGTCCGCCGTCACCACGGTGACAGTCTCATATTCCTGGGGAAATTCCTTGGTGGCCTCGGTTAATCCCCCAGCCAGCCTTCGGCTTGGATTGCGCACGGAATCGATGATCGCCACCCGGGTGCGCGATTCACCCACGGCCGTCAACTCCGGCCCGAGGCGTCCGCCCTTGCCCTCGATCATGTGGCACAGCGAACAGTTCGCGTCCCCATAAAACAGTTCTTTGCCGTGTCCCGCATTGCCTACTGCCTTAGTCGGAGCCTTCACTTCCTGGCTGCGAATGTAGGTGATGATCTGCCATATCTCGGCATCGGTCATCCCAACGCCCTGCCCATTGGTCCCATTGGCCGGCATGGCAGTTCCGGGAATACCATTGCTGATCACCTGAAACATCTCCGCATCGGTGTGCGCGTGCTTCTTCTGCGGCCGAGTCAGATCAGGCCCGCGCCCTCCGCCATGCGCGCCCAGCCCGTGACACAGCGCGCAGTTGATGCGGAACTGATACTCCCCGGCCTTGGCCGCCTTGGCATTGCCCGCCAGTGGATTTCGCTCGTCCGCCCCATGAGCCCCGGCAACCAAAAGCATCAGTGCAGCCAACCGTGTACACCATAGTTTGAACATGAACTCACCTTCACGGAAGTTGCCGCATTCTACGCCATTGCGTGCAGGTTGAGGATTTGGAAAATCGCGGGAAATCAACTAACAGAATAGATTGCTCCGCCCGTACATGTCCGGCGGGCATCTGCCCCCTGCACCTTTGGCTCTCTACACTAAATTCCTGCTCCCAAGAAACCGATATTACTGAGGAGGGCGGGAATTTTTCCCGAGGTTGCCAAGTTATTGATCTTTCAGCCTTTCCAACGGAAGGCATCGGACTGCGGAAGGCCCAGATGAGCCAGCACGCGATAGGCAAATTCGCGCCCCATCTCATCTAAAGAAGCAGGACGGTAATAGAAGGCCGGAATCAGCGGGAAGACGGTGGCTCCGGCGTCGGCGGCCCGGTACATGTTGCGGATGTGAATTTTGTTGAGCGGCGTCTCGCGCACACACAGGACCAGCGGACGCTTCTCTTTGAGGGTGACATCGGCCGCCCGTTCGATCAGATGCGAGGCGATGCCGTTGGCGATCCGGGCCAGAGTGCCCACGCTGCAGGGGATGACGATCATGGCATCCACGGGGTAGGAACCGCTGGCCACGTTCGCACCAATGTCGGCGTTCGATTGCTCTTTGATTTTCCGCGAGGAACGGCTGCCTGATGGGCCGGCAGAAGCGCCAACAATTTGGCCGATCAGATTGGACCGGCCATTGAGGCCCAACTCTTCGGCCATTACTCGCAGCGCGCTGTCGGACGCGACGAAGTTCACCGTCTGCACGCGCCGGTCGCGTTCGACGGTAAGTAGAAGTTGCCGCAGAAAAATGGCCCCGCTGGCCCCGGTGGTGGCGATGGTCAGATTCTGGGGCGGGTGGTTGGACAAAGAACCTCCAGACGAGGCAATCGCAAGTTGCCCCGACACCGGAGCATAGGGAGTGAATGAACTGGAAGTCAAGACGAGCAAGCTAAGAGCCAAGAGCTAGAAACTACAAGTTACAAGTTACAAGTTACAAGCTGATTATGGCCAGCACAGCTAATCTTCGATTCCGCCGCAGCGCCGCTCAGTTGCACGCGCTGGCCGGAGTGGAGCGCGAGATTCGCGCTCAGGATTCACACTATCGCCGCAAATATCTTCGCGAGTTTAATCAGGCTTTTCGCAGCTACGATACATTGCTCGATTCCGCCGAGCTTCAAACTGCACTGCACTCCGCCGACATAGTCCTTATCGGCGATTATCACGCACTGCCTGCCGCGCAGCGCCACGCCGCATCGATGATGGAGCAGCGCGCGCTGGCCGGCGATCGTTCCGTGGTACTGGGAGTGGAAACCATTTACGCCCGCGACCAGCACATTCTGGACGAGTGGTGGCGCCGCGAAATCGATGAGAACGAACTCCGGCAGCGCATCCGTTTCGATCTCGATTGGGGATACGACTGGGCTCCGTTTTACAATTTGCTGGTCACGGCGCGTGATCATGGCGATGCCATTTACGGTCTCGACTGCATGCCGCGCGAAGACTTGCGCAAGATCGGCGCCCGCGACCGACACGCCGCCGCAAAGATTGCCGAAATTCGCCTGCGTCATCCCGAGGCCGCCATTTTTGTATTGTTTGGCGAGTCCCATCTCGCTCCTGGACACCTGCCGCGAGAGGTACGTCAATTCCTGCCGGGCGCAAACATTCTCACGGTATTGCAGAATATCGATGCGCTGTACTGGCGCGCCGCGGGGGAGCCTGCTCACAAAGTGGAAGCCGTTCGCGTCAACGACGAGGTGCTGTGCGTCTTCAACGCCACGCCGCTTGAGAAATACGAGAGCTATCGTTTGTTCCTCGACCAGTGGAGCCGTTGCGACGATGGTCCTGACTTCGCTCCAACAATGTATAACTTGATCGATAGCCTGGCCCGCTTCCTCGAAATCAATCGCTATTCACCGCATAACAGCACGCAGCCGAAATTTCTGGTCGACATGTTGCCCGAGGTTTATGGCGGCGCGTCGGGCGCTATGCTGCGTCGTCTGCTGTCGCGCAGAGGCATCGCCGACGCAGAGCGCGAAGCCATGCTCGCGAGCGTCGAAGAGCGGGGCAGCGCCTATCTGCCAAAGGTGAACGCTTTCTATATTCGCGAATTCCAGATGATTCACGCCGCCGAAGACGCCACTCGATTCTTGCATCAGGCGTGTCAGGGTTTGCCGCAGCGGCTCAATGGCAACCATGACGCCGACAGCAACCGCAAGAATCCGGTCGACGATTTCTACGCCCACGTGATCGAGGCCGCAGTCGCCTATTTCGGCTCCAGAGTACTGTATCCTTCGCGGCCCGGTCCCGAAGACGCATCGCCGCTGTCGCGCAGCGCGTGTGAGAAAGCGGCACAGGCGGCCATCCGAGCCGACAAAAACAAGTGTGAATCCGCCCGCGATCTGGGTTACCGCATCGGAAGCCAGATCTATGACGCTTATCTCGCCGGCAAAGTTGCGCCCAGCGGCCTTCGCCGGCTATTCCTGGCCCATCTCAACGAGCCCGGCATGGCGCGAAAAGTTTGCGCCACCGTGATCGCCAAATTACGTGCGTTCTCCAGGTCGTACTAGGGCTGGACTGCTTCGGGTAAATGAGGCCGCGAGACTTAACAATGAGTTCTTTGCGTTCTTCGCGAGTCCTCAGCGTACTCTGCGGTTTAAGATCTTTGCAAAATGCTAAGCTAACCTCAGCCCGGCGGATGCCGATCGCTGGCCGCTGAATCTTCGTGAACGCCGAATCTATCCGCAAGCTTTTCGAGCAAGTCCGCAACGGCAAACTGACGCCCGATGATGCCGTCGCCCGCCTGCGCCATTTGCCTTTTGAAGATCTCGGCTTCGCCAAAGTCGATCACCACCGCGCCCTGCGAAACGGCATGCCCGAGGTGATTCTCGGTGAAGGCAAGACGCCAGCGCAGGTCGCAGGCATCTTTGCCCGCCTCGCCAACCACGGTGGCAACATCCTGGCCACGCGCGCCAGCGAAAAACAATTTGCCGCCGTGAAGAAAAAAATTCGCGCCGCCGAATATCGCCAACTCGCCCGCGCTATCGTTCTGCAGCGGGATTCCATGAAGTACGGCAAGGGAGTCGTTGCGGTGGTCTCCGCCGGAACCAGCGACATTCCAGTAGCCGAAGAGGCCGTGGTCACCGCTGAAATGATGGGCAACGAGGTCGAACATTTCTACGACGTTGGCGTCGCCGGCATTCACCGCCTGCTTGCGAACCGCGAGGCGCTGACCAGAGCCCGTGTGGTTATCGTCTGCGCCGGCATGGAAGGTGCTCTGCCCAGCGTCGTGGGAGGCCTGGTTGGCGTTCCGGTCATCGCCGTGCCGACGAGCGTTGGCTACGGAGCATCATTCAAAGGGATGGCCGCGCTACTCGGCATGCTCAACTCCTGCGCCTCCAACGTCAGCGTGGTAAATATAGACAATGGCTTTGGCGCGGGATATGTCGCGTCCTTGATCAACCGCTTGCCTTGAGTCCGCGCAATAAAGGAAATACGTATGGCGATTCCCCTGTCCCCAGAAGTAAAGCAGCTTATCGACCGGCCTAACTTCGCTCACCTGGCCACGCTCATGCCCGACGGTTCTCCCCAGTCTGTCCCGGTATGGATTGGCCGCGAAGGCGAGCGCATCGTCATTTGCACCGGAGAAAATTCGCTGAAGGCGAAGAACACACGCCGCGATCCGCGTGTGGCAATGTCGATTGTCGATTTCACGAATCCCTACGAAGAGGTCCAGATTCGCGGCCGCGTTGTGGACCGACGGCCTGATCCTGATCTGAAGACAATAGATCCGATCTCGCACAGATACACGGGCAAGCCTTTTCCGTTCCGCAGTCCGGAAGCACGAGTCGCTCTCATCATCGAGGTCGAGAAGGTGCGCTATACCAAGCTGCCGTTCGAGCACACGCCACCAAAATAACCTATACACTGGCGCGATCAAAGAGAAAAAGAGAAGCGCGCCTTGTGGCCGCGCTCTCTCTCTGTCACCGCTACATCAACCTTACAGTCCCTGCTGGCCGGGCTTTCCTTCGACTTGCAGCTTGTTGTCGACGCTGAAGGCGCCGAAAAGCTGGTTAGCTCGGATTCCGGCCACCTCCTTATCCATCTTGTTGTCGACCGAGCCGTACAAAGTCACATGCCCGTTGTCCACGATGATGCGAATTGGACGCCCCGGATCGATCGCGTACTTGCTCAACACAGAGTCACCGTAGATAACCCTCATTGCCCGAAAACGGAGGCCATCGTCGAACTGCGAAACCGGCTCGATCGAAACCTTTTCGATCACGTCCTTCACTCCGGGCATATTCGCGATGTCAGCGAGAGCTTCGTCGCGGCCCAGGCCAGTTCGATCCTGACCCTCGAGCGTCACCACTCCATCCTTCACTCCCAATGCGAAATAGTCGAATGTGATGTCATAGCCCTCGCGGACGTAACGCAGCTTCTTAGCCAGTTTCTGTTCAAGTTGCGCGTCCGGCACATTCGGGCCCGCCACGTCCAGCAGGTTGCGCACGCCTTGCGTGTGTCCCGCCTTGCGAGCCAGTTTCGCGGCGTCGATTTTCCCCTGATAGAGATCGACCGTGCCCGTCAGAGTCACAATGCCATCCTGAACGCTCGCCTTCACATTGCTGAACGCTTTCTTGTCCGCAAGCTTCTGCGTTACTGTCGTCTGAATTTGATTGTCATACCGCCCCGCGGCGCCGGTCTCAGCCATGAGCGTTGCGCTCAACATGCCGACCGCCAGCATCGCGCTTGCCAATTTCAAGTAGTTCCTATTTTTACTTGCCACTGTCATTGCCGTTCCTCCACCTATTGACGAATCTTTACGAATTAACCGTATGGTTAATTCATTCGATGCCATACTCCAGATCGGAGATGCACTCGGGACGGCCTAAGCAAGCGGGCCCGAGGGCCGCTATTCACCGCAACTTTTCTCGTTGTGATGTGTTCATGAAATAGAAGAAGCACGTTCGAACTTAAATTGGTTGTTGAACTTGGCTGCGGCCACTTCGTACGCTTTCATTTTAGGATTACCCCCGTAACCTTTCGACCTAGTACATCGCGTTCTACCATTCCCTTGGACTGCGTATTCGGAGGGGGAATCCGCGGATGGGGGAACGTGTTACCCAATCAGGTCGGGCGGAGCTCGCCCGCGCCAGCCGGCTGAAGAAAGCGCTGGAGAGCGGAGCCCCACCTGCGTTTGTTCCTCCTGCAAGTCCCGCCAATGGCCAACCTGGAAATGGCCAACCTGGAAACGTCCATTCCAGAAATGGCGCGGCCGCCGCGAACGGTGCGTGCTCGGAACAATCCTGTCCTCTCCCTCCGCTTCTCGAACCGGCCCAGCAAAATCATCAGAGCGCCGAGATCCGCTTGCAATTTCTGGAACAGATGTTTCAGGCATCGCACGACGGATTGAGCATTGCAGATAGCAGCCATCGCGTCCTCCTGGCCAATGAAACTTTCGTGCGCATGTTCGAATACGAATCGGCCGAAGTAGTCGGGCAGCCTCTCGAAAATCTAGTCGTGCCTCCGGACCGGATCGCCGAATCGCGCTGGGTGACCGAGGCGCTCGCAAAGGGCCAGCGCATCACTCTGGACACGCAGCGGAGAAAAAAAGATGGAACTCTGCTCGACGTCTCCGTGTCCTGCGCGCCTCTGCTGCGGGATGGGAAAATGGCAGGTTATTACGCCGGCTATCATGATATTTCCGACCGCAAGCGGGTGGAAGCGCTGAGTTCAGCGCTCTATCGCGTTGCCGAGAAGAGCAGCAGCGCTCACGACCTGCAACAGTTCTTCGCCGCCGTGCATGGCATTGTCGACGAGTTGATGTATGCGCGAAATTTCTACATCGCCCTGTATGATCCCGCCTCCGACTTGTTGACTTTCCCTTATTTCGTCGACGAGCAGGATTCCGCCCCGCCTCCGAAAAAATTGGGGGTCGGGCTCACCGACTATCTCATTCGCGCCGGGCAGCCGCTGCTGGCTACCCCCGAGGTGCTGCAGGCTATGGAGGACCGCGGCGAGGTCGCCCGCAACGGATCGCGTTCCCTCGACTGGATGGGTGTTCCGCTGAAAGTGAATAATCACACGTTCGGGGCGCTGGTGGTTCAGACCTATTCCAAGAACATTCGCTATGGCGAGCGCGACAAAGAAATTCTCACCTTCGTAGCGCGGCAACTGGCGAGCGCGGTGGAGATAAAGAGAAACGAACAGGCGCTGCGCCGGTCCGAGGCCCGCTACCGTTCTCTAGTGCAGAGCTCGGTGTACGGAATTTACCGTTCCAGTCTGGAAGGAAGATTTCTTGACGTGAATCCCGCGCTCATCACCATGTTGGGATACGCTTCGGCGGAAGAAGTGCTGACGCTCGATCCGGAAAGAGATGTTTTCGCTCACTCCGAAGAGCATACGCGGCTGATCGAAGAATTCCGCCGCACCGGACGCCTCGATGGAATGGAAGTGAAGTGGAAACGCAACGACGGCAAGGCCATCACCGTGCGCATCAGCGGCCGGGCGGTGAGCAGCGCAGACGAGCCCGCGGATGTGTTGGAGGCCATTGCCGAGGACGTTACCGAACGCCGCGTTCTGGAGGATCAGTTCCGCCAGGCGCAAAAGATGGAGGCTGTCGGGCGGCTCGCCGGTGGAGTGGCGCACGACTTTAACAATCTGCTGATGGTGATTAGTGGCTATGCGGAAGTCATGTTGACGGCTTTCGAAGCGGATCATCCCATGCGCGAGAAGGCGCTGGCCATCCAGCAAGCCTCAGATCGAGCGACCACTTTGACGAGGCAACTGCTGGCCTTCAGCCGCAGGCAGCTGCTGGAATTGAAAGTCGTCGACGTGAACGCGATTGTTGCCGACATGGAGCGGTTACTTCGGCCTTTGATTGGTGAGGCCGTCGATTTCATCGCCAGCCTGACTCCCGAGGCCGCACATACCCGGGCCGATGCCGGCCAATTGGAACAGGTGTTGATGAATCTGGTTGTGAACGCGAAAGATGCAATGCCCGGCGGAGGAACGCTCACTCTCCAAACGGAAAAGATTGTCGTGGATGAAACCCATCGCCTCGGGCCCACCTTCATCCGTCCCGGCCAATACGTCGTGCTCTCGGTTCGCGATACCGGCATGGGCATGGACAAAGAAACGCAGTCGCGAATCTTTGAACCGTTTTTTACCACCAAGGAAAAAGGCAAAGGAACCGGACTCGGCCTGTCCACTGTGTACGGCATCGTGAAGCAGACCGGCGGTTATGTGATGGTGCAGAGCGAACCCGGACGGGGCAGTACGTTCCAGATTTATCTGCCTCGCGTCGAAGGCGTCGCCGAAAAGCAGGCGGCTCCAGTGGCGCTCACAGCGTCAGGTGGCACCGAGACCGTCTTGCTGGTGGAAGACGAAGAGTCAGTCCGGCAACTGGTGCGCGAAACTCTGGTCGCCAGGGGCTACCATGTGATGGAAGCGGAGAACGGCGAATCGGGCATGACCGTCGCGGCCGAGCACGACGGCAAAATCGACTTGGTGATTACCGACGTCGTCATGCCAGGGATGGGCGGCCGCGAATTGGTCAAACAACTCGCCCAGTCGCGCCCGCAAACCAGAGTTCTCTATCTCTCCGGATATACCGAGGACGCGATCAGTGAAGGTACGATCGAGAGCGGCGCGGCATTCCTGCAGAAGCCCTTTACTCTACAAAACCTTTCGCGGAAGGTCAGGGAAGTGTTGGAATAAGGAACAACCAATAGCGATTTCGGACCTCGGACGTCAGACCTCGGACGTCAGACCTCAGACCTCGGACGTCAGACCTCAGACCTCAGACAGGCCCACACATCAAAGAGACACACCGAAAGCGTGGTTTCCTGAAACTTTTTTCCGGCGCAAGCGTCCTATCTGATTGAAGATAGAGGCAGGCAAGACCATCGCGGTCGGATTCGCGCGTAAAGGACACATGCTTATCAAGAAAACCGCAGACATTCGTTCGTCGGAGATTACTCCTCGGACCCTGTATTTGAATCGCCGCACGTTTCTGTCGGGAGCGGCAGTTGCTGGAGCAGCGGTGGCCACTGGTTTTGGGCTGCGCGAGATCGTTTCGCCTTCCACCACGGCGCTCGCGGGAAACAAAATCAATGGCATCACGAAGAGCCCGCTGAGCACGACCGAAGCGATCACTCCCTCTAGAGACGTCACCACCTACAACAACTATTACGAGTTTTCCACGGACAAAGATGGACCCGCCAAACTCGCCCAGAATTTCCGTACACGTCCCTGGAAGGTGAAGATCGATGGCCAGGTCGAGAAAAAACAGGAACTCGATGTGGATACCATTATCAAAATGGCGCCTGCCGAGGAGCGCATCTACCGCCATCGCTGCGTTGAAGGATGGTCGATCGTCGTGCCCTGGATTGGCTTCTCGCTGAGCGAACTGATCAAGCGTGTGACTCCCACCAGCAAGGCGAAGTTTGTCGAGTTCACCACGCTTCTCGATCCCGGCCAGATGCCAGGCCAGCGCCGCCAAGTGCTCGATTGGCCTTACGTCGAGGGCCTGCGCATGGACGAAGCCATGCATCCGCTAACCCTGCTTTGTTTCGGCATGTACGGCGAAGACCTTCCCAATCAGGATGGAGCGCCGATCCGCATCGTCGTGCCCTGGAAGTACGGCTTCAAAAGCGCGAAGGCGATCGTGCACATCCGCTTCACCGACAAGCAGCCGCTGAATACCTGGAACATCTCCGCGCCCAACGGAGTACGGTTTCTATTCCAACGTGAATCCGAACGTGGACCATCCCCGCTGGAGCCAGGCGAAAGAACGCCGCCTCGGCGAATTCTTCAAGCGCCCGACCCTGATGTTCAACGGCTACGGAGATCAGGTCGCCAGCCTGTACAGCGGAATGGATCTGAAGAAGAATTTTTAAGCGGACTGCTCGGCGTTCGGCTTCGGCTTCAGAGCCAGTTGTAAGTCACGGGAGCTAGTCTTTGCCTTGGACTCAAGTCCCGAAGCCGAAGCCGGAAGCCGATCTTGAGCAAACTTCCGACCTTGATCCCGATGCCCCGCTGGCTCAAACCCGTGATCTTTCTGGCGTGCCTCACGCCGCTGGCCAACCTCGTCTGGAGAGGTTTGCACGCGCAACTCGGCGCCAATCCCATCGAGGCAATCACGCACCGCACCGGCGATTGCACTCTGACTTTCCTGCTGATCACGCTGTCCGTCACGCCTCTGCGGAAACTGACGCGCCAGTACTGGCTGATCGGATTCCGCCGCATGCTCGGCCTCTTCGCCTTCTTCTACGGCACCCTGCACCTGATGACCTACGTCTGGCTCGACAAGTTTTTCGATGTCCACGAGATGCTCGCCGACATCGCCAAGCGCAGGTTCATCACCGCGGGAATGACGGCCTTCGTGCTGATGATCCCGCTGGCCCTGACCTCGACCAAATGGTCGATCCGAAAATTGGGCGGCAAACGCTGGCAGGCGCTGCACCGCCTGATCTATTTCAGCGCCGCTGCCGGAGTGATCCACTACATCTGGCTGGTAAAAGCCGACCTGAAGAAGCCGCTGGAGTACGCCGCTGTGTTATCACTATTGCTGCTCTATCGGCTGATTGCGTGGATCGCATCGCGCCCACCGGCGCCAGCAAAAATAAATACCTCAGAAAGCCGAACTGCGTAGCGCCGACGCCCCGCCGGCTGTCGAGCGGGCGTCCCCGTCCGCTCCTCCGCCAAAACGGAGATCCCGTAATCCTCCCAAAACTAACAGGGCGCGGCCGTCAAAAATTCAACGGCCGCGCCCTTTTTGCTCATCCCGGACCAGCAGCTATTTCTGCTTCTGTCGAGTTGCGTGAGGCCTGACTATTGGTGGCGCAATCAACAGGTGCGGCTTTGTTATGGCAGAAGTAGCGGCGGCAGGATTCTGCGCTACGAATACCCCTGCCGATACCTGGCTATTGTCAGTTTCTATGAAGGGGAAGGTAGTACCGTCCACGGTATAGAAGGTGAGGTTAAATCCGCCGTTTAGAGTGCTGTTCGTGCTGTTGCCGGCGTTAGCTCCGATCTGGCCGCGGCCATTGGAATCCGGGGCACCAAAGGTTCCGCTCAACGCCGCGCTGTAGCTCTCCAGAGCGCCGGGGTCAGAGTTCTCGTCAATCACGCCGGTCACAGTGTTTCCGCTGCTTTTGGCGGCGAATTCGGCAATGTCATCCACTTCGACATCAGTGCCGGTAGCTCCACTCGTTCCCGAGAGGTTGAGTCCATAGCCTTGCGAGGTGGCAAATGCGGCGCCGGATGTCTGCGGGTAGGCTATGCCAACCATGAATCCAGTGCCGTCTATTTCCAGCAGCAGCAAGCCGCCGCCGGAAGGATAAGCGGCATACTCCGTCCCTCCCACAAAGTTAGAAAAGTTGTTCAGAATAAATCGTCCAGCTCCGGCGGGCGAATACTGCGCGGAGAAGGATGCGGTCGCAGCGACGTTTCCACCGTTGTTGACGTCTTCGGTGGAAGCGGTAGTGATGTTACCCGCTCCGTTAGTGACCATGAAGCCCCCGGCCGCAATCGGTGCTGTGGTCCCTCCTTCCAGAGTGAACGCCATGGTGCCGGTCGGTATGGTAGGGGTAGATTGAGACAATGCGTCTCCCGAAAGAGTTCCGTTCGCATCCATCTCGATAAACTTCAGGTGCGAGGCATTAATCGCAAACACGTCGTAAGTACCCGAGATATTTGTGGTATTGAGCTTCGTCGACGGCGTTGACGATGGTCCCAAAACCACCTGACCTGAGAGCGTCTGGTTAATGTTATTGGCAATGCCGCCCTCGTTAAAGTCTTCGAGGCCGCTGGTTATGGCTCCCCCGGAGCCGAGTGTGAAATTTCCGACCGCGGCGGATGAACTGCGTGCCAATGGCTCCCGAGAAGATGAACGCATAGGAACCGGTGGGTGTGGTGCCAGCGGACTGCAAGTCAAGCGTACCGCTGCCCGTGCCAGTGACGTTGCCGTCGAACTCGGTAACGAGTCCGTGTGAAGCGTCCTCAAGAACAAAATCAAGAAGAATTTTGCTGCCGAACGGAGTGGAAACGTTGAGTGTCGCCTGCCCACGTCCGTCCACGCCCACGTGGTAGGAACTGTTGCCGCTGATCGAGGCATTGGTTAACGGCGCAATTGCCGGGGAGACCGATGCGAATTCCGCGTCGTTCATGTCCAGCGTTCCGCCGGTAATCCCCCCACTGCCGTTGGCCGTAAAGGTGCCCACGACCGCATAAGGAGCACTATTGACTGCGTCGATGCCCGAAACGGAAAAGACATACGTACCGTTGAGATTGCTATTGCTAAAGGTACCGCTAGGCGGGGCTACAGGATTGGTAACACCGTTGTTGCTGCTGCAGCCCGCCAGGACCGCAAATGTGGCAAGAATAACGGGAAGAACTAGACGATTGCGTAACGACATAACATCCCCCCTGAGGTCTTGAGACGCGGTCGAGCCTTCTGAGCACAATTGAGTGGCCGCTTGAATCAACCCGGACTCGAACAAAAAGTAGCGCGCGGAAGGAGTAAAATTGCGGACTTTTACATCTCTTTACGTTTGAGCTAAATACAGTCAACCAGCGATTTTACCTTTACCGTGAACCATTCGGTGCGCTCGGGTGAGACGTAAGCCCTGAGCGAGACTGACAGTCCGTTTACGAATGGACCACAGCCTCTTGCCCGGCCAATCTGCGCAACGAGTCTTCGTAAGGCGCGCGCGCAATTCCTTTTTCCGTGATGATCGCAGATACATACTTCGCAGGCGTTACGTCAAACGCAGGATTCTCCACTTCCACGCCGTCGGGAACCATCTGTTTTCCGGCGATATGGGTGACTTCCTTGGCGTTCCGTTGCTCGATGGGAATCTTACTGCCGTCGGGGCAAGCCAGATCGACGGTCGAAATCGGCGCAGCCACATAAAACGGAATGTTGTGCTCCTTCGCCAGAATGGCGACTGTATAAGTTCCAATCTTGTTGGCCACGTCGCCGTTGGCGGCAATGCGGTCGGCCCCGACCACGATCGCTCCGATCTTCCCCTGCTTCATCATCGCGCCCGCCATGTTGTCGGAGATGACGGTGGTCGGAATGCCATCTTTCATCAGTTCCCACGCGGTGAGCCGCGAGCCTTGCAGGAACGGACGGGTCTCGTCCGCATACACATGAATTTTCTTCCCTTGCTCGACCGCCGCGCGGATGACTCCCAGCGCGGTTCCGTACCCAGCCGTGGCCAGCGCTCCGGCGTTGCAGTGCGTCAGCACTCCGCCCGCGCTCGGCATCAGCGTGGCGCCGTGGCGTCCCATGGCCTGGTTGGCCGCGATGTCTTCCGCATGCATGCGCTGCGCTTCTTCAACCAGTTCCTGCTTGATTTGCGGAATTGGCCGAATGCGGATGCGTTCGAACTTCTCCTGCATGCGCCGAATCGCCCAGAACAGATTCACAGCAGTAGGACGGGTCTTGCCGATGAGGTCACAGATCTGATCGAGTTCGCGATTCAGGTCGCCCGTGGATTCAGCTTTGGAATTGTTTACGCCGAGCGCGATGCCCATGGCGGCCGCAACTCCAATCGCCGGCGCTCCGCGCACCACCATGTTGCGAATCACATCGGCCACCTGCTCATGCGTCGTGCAGGTTACATAAACTTCTTCCGTCGGCAGCTTCGTCTGATCGATGAAGCGTACGCCTTGATCGGTCCATTCCAGAGTTTGAATCATTCTTGACTCACTCAAAACAATTTAAACAACTAATACATGTTCCTCGCGCACGTCGTTCGCGGTAAAGATGGAGACGAACGGCACCGCTCCCGCCGCCTTCTCCACATTCGGACGTCCTTTGGCCTCTTCCCGCTCCACCAGGCACATCACGCCAACAATTTCGAATCCAAATTCGCGCGCCGCTTCAATCGCCTGCACTGTCGATGCCCCGGTGGTGCAAACATCGTCCACAATCACGACTCGCGCGCCCTTCTCGCGAAACCCTTCAATGCGCTGTCCCGTGCCATGCTGCTTCTCGGCTTTGCGCACCAGAAAGCCGTCCACTTCGCCGCTCACTACAGCGACGGCCACCACAATCGGATCCGCACCCATCGTCAGTCCGCCAATGGCCTTCGGCCTCCATCCGCGCTGCTGAATCTCTTCGAGAAATACTTCGCCGGTCAGGCGCGACCCTTTCGCATCGAGCGTAGTCGTGCGGCAGTCGATGTAGTAATCGCTGGTCCCGCCGGAGGAAAGTTTGAACTGTCCCAGCCGAAACGACTTCTGAGCCAACGTGCTAAGCAGTTTCTGACGCGAAGAATGCATCAAAATCTACGATAACATGCCATCAGGGGCGTCATCCTCACGGAGCCGTTTTTCCGGCAGAGGAAGAATCTCGGGGCCCACTGTCAGCAGAGCATATCGACGAACAACCGCGCGACGGAGCCTCCCTGCGTGGTAACCTGAAACTTCCGAAGAATGCTGAAGCGCGTCGCTGCGTCGACCGTAGGTTTTTGAATCGAGGTGTAACATTGCAGAGTTCGTTCCGGGTTTCCTCCTTTATTGTTTTCGCCTTTCTTCTTTCCCTGTTGGTCATCAGTGGCCCTGGGTTCGCCGAAGGAACGCGCACCTGGGAACAATCGAAATTCGAGGACCTCACCAAAGGTTCGGCCACGGGAGTGGCAATTCGCAGTTCCGGCGGACTGGAACTCGCTCCCTCATTCAAGCTGCTTTATGCGACGCCATCCACCTACGTGTGGGCTGTGGCCGCCGACGAATCGGGCAATGTCTATGCCGCGACTGGGTCTCCAGCCCGCGTCTATCGCATTACTCCCGACGGTACCGCCACCATTATTTTTGAGCCGCAGGAGCTTCAGGTTCAGACCCTCGAGGTTGCACCAAAAGGCGTTATCTACGCGGCGACAGCGCCCGACGGCAAAGTCTACAAAATCGAGCCCAAGCCTCAGGAGAAAAGTAAAACGCCTAAAGGTAAGAAAGGTTCCGAGAAAGAAGTGCCGGAAGATTCGCCGCAAAACACCCCGAAGGATACCAGCAAGCCCGCCCTGGATCCTTCGTGGACTTCCTCCGAATATTTTGCGCCGGGGACCAAATATATCTGGGATCTCGTTCTCGATAAGGCCGGCAATCTCTATGTTGCCACCGGAGATCACGGCGAGATTTACAAAGTCACGCCCAAGGGAGAGCACTCGATCTTCTTCAAAAGCGACGACACCCACATCCGCGTGCTCGCCCTGGACGCCAAAGGAAACTTGATCGCCGGTACTGACGGCAGCGGACTGGTGTATCGCATCTCTCCGGCGGGCGACGGATTCGTACTGTATAGCGCTCCGAAGAAAGAAATCACAGCGCTCGCTCTCGATCACGAAGGCAACATTTACGCCGCAGCTGTGGGCGAGAGGCGCGCCGGAGCGACAAGTTCGCCGTCTAGTAGTTCCTCGTCGGCTCTGTCGATGGGATCAGGCTCGGGAGAGTCCCCAGGCGCAACGCCGGGAATGACTCTCACTCCGACGCCCAGTACGTCGCACGTCGGCTCCTTCCCATTTCCTGGAGGGACTTCGAACGGTGGCTCGGATGTGTACCGCATCGCGGCCGACGGCTCCCCGTCGCGAATCTGGACTTCACGCGAAGATATCGTGTATGCCCTCGCCTTCGACTCTCGTGACCGCCTGCTCGCCGGCACGGGAAACCGAGGCCATGTTTTTTCCATCGAAGGGCAGGATGAATTCTCCGATCTGCTGAAGGCGCCGGTCTCCCAGGTCACCAGTTTTGCGAAAGCTCCGGGCGGCGGACTCTATGCCGCCAGCAGCAATCTGGGAAAGATTTTTCTTTTGGGCCCGGGCCCGGAGAGAGAAGGCACTTACGAGAGCGATGTATTCGACGCCAAGGTCTTCTCGCGTTGGGGACGGGCCGAGCTCCGCGGCGCCGGCAATGTCGAACTCCTCGCACGCAGCGGCAACGTCGACAATCCCGACCGCAACTGGAGTCCTTGGAGGCAAGTCGCTCTCGCCCAGGATTCTGAAATGGGAGTTCCTGCAGCGCGGTACGCCCAGTGGAAAGCCGTGCTGCACGCCGGAAACACCAAGCCCGCGCTCGATACCGTCATTCTGAATTACCTGCCAAAGAACGTGGCGCCAGAAATCGAGGACGTGTCTGTGCAGACGGGCGTGCGTTATCAGCCGCTCTCGAAATCAACCACGCTCGGCCTGGGTACGGACGTAAGCGGATCCACGGGCAGCCATTTCGAATCTCCAGTCCCCAGCTCTCACGATCGCGATTCAGTCGGCGTCAAGTGGAATGCGCATGATGACAACGACGATCAGCTTGTCTATTCCGTCTATTACCGTGGCGACGGAGAGACTCGCTGGCTTCTGTTGAAAGATAATCTAACCGACAGAGCCTATTCGTTTGACGCCAGCCTGCTGCCCGACGGAGGCTACACCATCAAAGTGGTTGCTTCGGACGCGCCCTCGCACTCGCCAGGCGAGGCCTTGACCGCGACCAAGGAGAGTCGCCGCTTCGAGGTCGACAGTACACCTCCGCGAGTCGAGAACTTGACCGCAGCGGTCGAAGTTGATCAGATTCACGTACACTTCCGGGCCGAAGACGGATTCTCCAACATCAAGCGCGCTGAATATTCCATTGACGCGGGAGACTGGAAGTACGTCGAGCCCACTGGCCAGCTTTCCGACGCGAAAACCGAGGACTATGACTTCATGGTTCCGCTCGAAGCCGCAAAAGATGCCGAGTCCGAGCATGTGGTTGTGGTGCGCGTCTACGACAAATACGAGAACATGGGCGCCGCCAAGACATTGTTGAAAGGGAAGGGACCAGGATCGCCGCCGTGATCGCCACACGGTCCTAGAAACCAGAACGGCAAAACGCCGTAGGCGCGCCCGACAATAGCCCCGCGTTTCAACGCCGGGTAGGCGGCAACGTTATGGAACTCGTCCCGGAGTGGACGACTGAAGCGTTCCTCCGGGATAGCGTCAGGACTCCTTCCAAATCAACCCGCCGCGAGATAAACGTACCGAAGAACAAACAGCACCGTTAGAATCCAAATCACGGCGCTCACTTCACGAAACTTTCCCGCGGCCACCTTCACCAGCGTGTACGAGATCAAGCCAAAACTGAGGCCGGTTGCGATGCTGAAGGTCAGCGGCGTCGCAACCAGAGTAACGAATGCGGGGAGCGCCTCTGTAAATTCCTTCCACTCGATCCGGGCAATCGACTCCGTCATCAGAGCTCCTACCAGGATCAGCGCCGGCGCCGTCGCGTAGCCCGGAATCGCCGCGGCCAGCGGCGAGCAGAATGCTGCCAGCAGAAAAAGTCCCGCGACGAATATGTTGCTGAGTCCGGTCCGCGCCCCCGCAGCCACCCCCGCCGCGCTTTCGATGTAGCTGGTCACAGTAGAGGTTCCGGTCAATGCCCCGAAAATAGTTCCCACCGCATCCGACACCAGCGCGCGCCCCACGCGCGGAATCTTGCCGTCCTTCACGAATCCGCCCTGCTCGCACACTCCCACCAGCGTCCCGACGTTGTCGAATAGATCGACAAAGAGAAAGACGAAAACAATTTCCAGCAATCCCAGATGAAGTGCGCCGCGCAAATCCAGTTGCAGCCAGGTCGAAGCAGGATGCGGCCAGGAAAAGATCGCGGTCGGCCAACTCGCCATCCCGCGCAATATTCCCAGCACTGTCGTGGCGAAAATGCCGATCAGAATTGCGCCATTGATCTTGCGCGTCATCAGAATCAGCATGATCGCCAGCCCCACGCACGCCAGTTGCGCTTCGCGATTGGCAAAGCTGCCCAGGCCGACGAACGTAGCCGCGTTCGCCACTACCAGCTTGGCATTGCGTAGCCCGACAAACGCGATGAACATTCCAATGCCGCCGGCGGTGGAATATTTCAGGCACTCGGGAATCCCGTTGACGATCTGTTCCCGTACGCGCGTGACCGTAAGAATCAGAAAGAAGACGCCGGAAAAGAAAGATCACGCCCAGTGCCGTGCGCCACTGAACATGCATGCCTAGGCAAACCACATAGGTGAAGTAGGCGTTGAGCGACATGCCCGGAGCGAGCGCGATGGGATAATTCGCGTACAGACCCATCACCAGTGTTGCAGCCGCTGCGGAGACGCACGTCGCAAACAACACGCCATCGACCGGCATCCCCGCCTGCGCAAGAATCTGCGGATTCACCACCACGATGTAAGCCATCGTGATGAAAGTGGTCAGGCCGCCGAGAAATTCCCGTCGTACCGTGGTCTGATTTTCCGCAAGACGAAAGTAGCGTTCGATCAATCCAGTTCCTTAGTCAGCGCTGAATAGGTAGTGCGAAATAAAAGCGACATTCTACGGCATCCGTTCATGGCTGCCGGGAAAAAGCACGAAACATGTAGATACAGCCGCTTCGACTGTAAGTCCCGGGCCTGCGCTGAGCGAGCGAAGCGAGTCGAAGGGACGAAGTCCGGCTTTCGAGTAATGCGCTCAGGGACGAGCAGAAGTTTCTTCGGGAGCCGGCAATTCCTCGCTTTGAATCGCACTCAACTCCCCCGCATGCCGCAATTCCGGGAATAACCACGCCCACACCGCAATCACCACCAGCGTCCCCACCCCTCCCAACACCACCGCCGGCACAGTCCCAAACCACTGCGCCGTCACGCCCGATTCGAATTGCCCAAACTCGTTGGACGTTCCAATAAAAATCATATCCACCGCGGTCACGCGTCCGCGCATTTCATCCGGCGTAGCCAGTTGCGTCAATGTGGCACGAATGATGACGCTGATCATGTCGCTCGCCCCTAGGAGCAGCAGCGCGATCAGCGAGATCGTAAGGCTGCGCGACACGCCAAAAATGATCGTGAAGATTCCGAATCCAGCAACCGACCAAAGCAACGTCGGCCCGGACCGTCCGCGCAAAGGCCAGTGCGCCAGCAGCACCGCCATGATCGCCGCCCCGACGCCTGGAGCGGTACGAAGCAGCCCCAGTCCCCACGGCCCGGTATGCAGAATCTCGCGCGCATATACCGGCAACAACGCAACCGCTCCGCCCAGCAGCACCGCAAATAAATCTAGAGAAATCGCGCCCAGGATCAATTTCTTGTTCCAGATGTAATGGAGCCCTGCGAAGACGGTCTTGAACGTCATGCTCCTTGACGTCGCAAGATCGGACGAAGAAGCACGCGCCCTCACGTCCGGCTTGATGCGGAACGATGAAACCGTCGCGCCAATCGCGGTCAGCAATGCGACTCCATAAACGATGGAAGGCCCATGGAACGCCGCATACAGGATCCCGCCGAACGACGGCCCCAGAATCGTTGCCGCCTGAAAGATGCTCGCGTTCCACGCCACTGCATTCGAAAAATGTTCTCCGGGAACAAGCTGCGGCAGAATGGCGCGGCTGGCTGTGCTGTTAAACGATCGCACCACTCCAATCAAGATCAATACAACGTAGATCGAATGAATCGGATGACCCCCCCGCTGTGCGAGGGCCAGCAGCAAACCAAAGCAGACCGCGTAACCGGCATAACAAGCCGAGAGCACGTGTCGGCGTTCGAAGCGGTCGGACACGTGGCCGGAAACAGGAAAGAGCAAAATCGCCGGCAGAAACTGTGCCAGTCCTACATAGCCCAGATCGAGCGGACGCTTCGTGATCTCATAGACCTGCCATCCAACGGCCACCGCCTGCATCTCAACCGCCGCCACGATTAAGAAGCGCGCGATCTGGAATAACACGAATCCGGGATGCGTGAAAGCGGCGCGTCCGGCCCTGGCGTCAGCGGTCGCAGGCATGAACTACTAATCTGACACAGAATTTGCCGATTGAAGGGCCATTTTCCAAAATGAACCGTTGAAAATGGGGTCAGAATTTTTCGGACGCGAGATACACCACCAGTGCGCTGAATAGCAGCAGCACTCCGAAACCGGAAATGAACAGCAAAAGATTGGGGTCGACTTGTGCATATCCGACGGGAGCAATGGAGAGAACCTGAAGGATTCGTAGAGGCACGAGCTCTGACCACCACGACGCCCAATGCAGACCGTGGCGGTATTGCCACGCAACAAAGACCATGCCCACCAACACAGTGATGAGCCATGCGAAAGTCTGCGCGATCGTGATGGGCCGGGTGACGCACTCGGTTGCTGCGTACCGTTGGCGCAGTTGCGCTCGCCACCACAATAGGCTCGGTGAGCCGCACGCCGCAGTGTGCTCCGATTCACTCCGCGCGAGTTGAAAGGTCTGCGTCACTAGAACGAGGTCGCCGCAGTTGTCGCAGGCATCTACATGGGCGCGCAATTCCGGACCGCAGCCCTCGGGCCAGTGGCCATTCTTCAGCGCTTGAGTAAGCTCTTTCTCGTATGAGCAAGCGCGAAACGTCATACTTGCCTCCAATCGGTGCCACTCTTCCGGAGCAGGCGGGCAATTTTTCGCCGCGCCCGGAAAAGCAACAGACGAATGCCAGGCGCGCTCAAGCCGGTGATCTCGGAAATCTCCCGATGCGAGTAGCCTTCAGCGTGGGCCAGCCAAAGAAGTTGCCGCTCGCGGGGACGCATACGTGCCATCGCTGGATCGAGAATGGCCTGCGAGTCAACGCGCGACAATCCGTCGCGAGCCGCCAGCAGCCGTTCAGGAACATCTTCAATGCATGCGGCGCGCGGCCGTCTCCAGTGATCGCGCAAGAGATTGGTCGCAATTCGGTATAGATAACGCCTGTAATTGACTTCGCCACCGTCGGGGCACGAGGCACACAGGAAGCGGAGATAGCTTTCCTGCATCAGGTCGTCAGCCAGCGCAGAATTTCCCGAGACACGCGCCAGATAAGCTCGCAACGCGGGCGCGGAGCGCTGATAAAAGCCGGCAAAGGCATCGCTGTCCATGGGCCGTTCGTCAGTTCGCGATGCCTCGCGAGTCCGGACATTCGGGATGGCATATTCCCCGGTCGTATTCGTTTTCCTCACGGCTGCATTGGCGAGCAGCGCGGACTTCCGGCTGCTGCGTGCGATCAGGCAGCAAGTTGATTCTAGTTCGTGCGCTCCGCGATCCGGCATCAGGCCGAGATGCCGGGCCAGCATCCACGTGATTCCCGCCGAGATCATAAATCCAAGACCCGGCATCAGCACGACCGTGCCGATTACGAGTAAAGCGCTCGCCGCCGTCGGCAAGACTGTGGCGCAAGGAGAGCAGGCCGATGCCGAGCAGCGTCATCACGACTCCGATCTGCAGCGGCGTGAGCACTCGGGCGACTGGACTTGGAACCGGCGGCCTCCGCTCGAAGCCGACCGCAATCGGGGTCGCCTCCAGGAATCGCTTGCCGGCGTCGGTGCCCATGTAGGTGAGCACTTCCTGCGACGTGCCAAATCTCTCGATCAGCTTGCCGTGCACGTCCGTCTGCAGCTTGAAGATGCGATTCCAGCGCCGGTTCTCGAGCAGAACATGCGTCAGCCAGAGCAGCGCGCTCAGAATGCAGAGGAAAACCAGGAAGGGAACTCCGGAGTTGATCAGTTCAGTGTCCATTCCCGAAGGCCTGCGATCGAACGTCTGCGGCCACAGCTTGCGCTCCAGTGTCTGGCTGGGCGGCTCATGTTCGCCGTGCAGATTGTTAAAGAGATAAAAGTCGGGATTGTGTGCGATCTCCGGATGAGCCTGCAAGAACTGCCCCAGTTCAGGATTGTTGCGGTTCACGTATTCCGAATTCGAGAGCAATGAAGGGTCTCTCGCCACAACTTCGGCCAAGGTCGGGCTCACGCGCAACACCTGAAGAAGCTGGTCCTGAAGGGCGGCCAGATCCTTTTCGCTCATCTGCGGAGGGTTGGCGAGCACTGCCGGCTGCGCGATGCGCGGCGACTGTGCAACGCTGACAGCAGCGAACAACACTAGAACCGGTACGATCGACAGCACCATTCCCAAAGGCTGCTTTCGCATTTCGATGTTCCCTCCGTGAGCAGAGTGCCTTGAAAGCATCTCTACACACAGACACAACGAACGGGAAGGGGAATGGTTAACAACAATATTCAGGATCTTGTGGTCCCCTCACGCGACCAGCGGAGCGTTGGCGATTCCCGTGGTCCCAAACACTCGCCGGTATCGCTCGATCTCCGATGGCGGCCCCAGCGCCTTGGAATAATTGTCGGAGAGCTTCACCGCCGGCCGCCCTTCGACGTTCGAAACCTTGCAGATCAGGCTGATGGGATCAAAGCCCCCGCCCGCATTGGGATTGCATCCGCGAAAATCGTTGGTCAACAGCGTTCCCCATCCGGCGCTGAACCGAATGCGGCGGCCCGGCGTCCACTTTTTCCGATCCTCAAAATCCGCAGCACTGAAAAAATCGCCTGGGCTAACGCCTTTCGCCACACGCGCCGCCAAAATAAGCATGCAGACCGAGAATCTGATCCACATCCAGCGTGTCCGACGCGATCAGAAGTTTTTCGGCAGGATCTTTTCCCTTCGCCTCAAGCCACGCAATATATTCGTCCCCCGCGATGTAGGGATCCTTGCTGTCCACACGCTGCCCGGTCCAGTCGGCCACCCAGTCGGGCGCGTGCGTTAAGAATTGCGTCGTGCCAAACGTATCGGGCAGCAGCACGCGCAGCGCCCCTTCATAGGTCTGCTGCCATAACTCCAGTACGCGGTACTGCGACTCCTTCAGGGCCACGTCATCGGGCGCGAGCGCGGCCATCACCATCGGAATCTCGTGGGCATTGGTTCCGATCGCTTCCAGGTCGTGCTTGTGCGCCAGAAATGCGTTCGACGTCCCAATGAAATTGTTCCCCAGATTGGCCGCCATGGCCTCAACCACATATTCCTGCCACAAAAAGCTGTGCCGGCGGCGCGTGCCAAAGTCGCCGACGCTCAGTTCCGGAACGCCGCGCAGCCGCTCAATCTTGCTCCATAACTTGGTCTTCGCCCGGGCATACAGAATGTCGAGCCCAAACTCGCTCAGCTTCTTGAGATTAGCCCGCGTCTTCAACTCATCCAAAATCGCCAGCGAGTAGAGCTCCCACATCGTGGTTTCAGTCCATGCCCCTTCGAAGGTCAAATGGATCTGCCCGTCCTGCACCCGCAGCCGGTAATCCGATAATCGAAAGTCACGCTCCAGCCACTCCAGAAACGCCGGCTCGAAGATCCCGCGGCGCCCATAGAACGTGTTGCCGGCCAGCCATACCAGTTCGGACCTTCGAAAACGCTCTCCCCGCACGTGCTGCAACTGGACCTTCAACTCTTCGATGTTGATGATGTCCGCCATCCGTACCGCGGAGTGCCGGTTGAACAGCGAAAACTCGACATGCGTCTTGGGGAAGTGTTTCCAGATAAACTGCAGCATCAGCAGTTTGTAAAAATCCGTGTCCAGCAAGGACCGGATAACCGGATCGAGCTCCCAGTTATGGTTATGCGCGCGTTCTGCGAAGTTGACGATCATCGGAGGTGAGCGGCCCTAATTTCGACAATATCATGGGCGTTATCCTGATCGTAGCCGTTTTTCAGGCGGAGGGAAGGATCTTGCGCAGACCGGCAATACTGCTGGAGTCGCTCTTTCTCGGCGCGCTTCGCGGAGTGCTTAGCGGTCTTGGCCGTTGAGATTTTTAAAATACAATCCGGGGTGAAAATCGGCGCACGCTTGCCGTTAGCTCTTCGCCACCACGAACTTCTGCTCCAGCCCTTCGTACACTTCCTCGGCCCGCCGCAGTGCCTCCTGCACGTTGTCGCAGATATTCTCTTTGCCAATGACTTCAGCGAACTCCGCCTGGTGAATGAGCTGGGCCGGTTGCTGACGCGCCCCACACAGAATCAAAATGCGCTTGCTCGCGTGCAGTTTCTTGGCTATCTCTTCGATTGCGAACAGCCCTGTGGCATCCAGCGCGGTCATATTCCGCAGCCGCAGAATAACCACGGGCGGCAGCGTATGCAGATTCTCGGTGACCATCCCGATCTTGTCGGTTGCCCCAAACAAGAACGGCCCGTGAATGCGGAAGATAGTCGCGTAATACGGAATGTCTTTGTCCTGCAGAATGTGCACTCGCCCATCTTCCACGTAATCCTCAGTCACTTGTGAAACGGTCGTGGTAGCCGCCACACGGCTGATGAACAGCAACGCCGCCAGAATCATTCCCGCCTCGACTGCCACAGTAAGGTCGGCAAACACGGTCAGCGCAAAGGTCACCAGCCAGATGCTGATATCGGTCTTGGTGAGCTTCAGCAGTTGCGGAATTTCCCGCCACTCGCCCATGTTGTAAGCGACCACCATCAGAATCCCCGCCAGCGCGGCCATCGGCACATAGCTGACCAGCGGCGCGGCAAACAGCAGAATGCACAGCAGCGTGAGCGCGTGAATCATTCCCGCCACCGGTGTCTGCGCTCCGGAACGAATATTAGTTGCGGTTCGCGCGATTGCTCCGGTCGCAGGCAACCCGCCAAACATCGGCGAGAAAATATTGGCGACGCCCTGCCCGATGAGCTCGACGTTGGGATTGTGCCGGTCGTTACTCATCCGGTCAGAGACCACAGCCGACATCAAGGATTCAATTGCGCCCAACATCGCCACCGTGAACGCCGGTCCCAGGAGACCATGGATCAGGTCCGTGCGGAAGTGAGGAATTTGCCAGTGTGGCAGGCCGCTCGGAATTCCTCCGAATCTTGTCCCAATCGTTTCCACCGGCAGCCTGAAGAAATAGACCGCGGAAGTGGAGAGCAGCAAAGCGACGATCGGTCCCGGGATGCGTGGCGAAAGGCCCCGGCAAATGATAAGTGTCAGCAGTGTGAAAATGGCAAGCGCGGCTGCTTCAAACGACAGCGTATGAAAATTCCTCGCTAGGGCGTCCATCCGCAGCCAGAAAACTCCGGGAACTTTCTCGAGATTTAATCCAAAAAAATCTTTGATTTGCGTACTTGCGATCAGCACCGCGATTCCATTCGTGAACCCGATCACCACCGGCCGCGGAATGAATTTTACCCCTGTGCCGAGCCCGGTAACCCCCATGATCACCAGCAGCACGCCAGCCATCACGGTACACATGAACAAACCGTCGACACCGTGTACTGCGACAATCCCCGCTATCACCACGACAAACGCGCCAGTCGGCCCGCCAATCTGCATCTTCGATCCGCCAAGCGCCGAAATCAGAAATCCCGTGACGATGGCGCAATAGATTCCAGCCTGCGGCGTCAGCCCCGAAGCGATGGCAAAGGCCATCGCCAGCGGCAGAGCTACCAGACCCACGGTCACTCCTGCAATCAGATCAAGGAGGAATTTATGCCGGTCATAATCTCTCAGGCAGAGGACCGACTTCGGAAGCCAACGATCATCCAGGAAAACACGCGCCATCCTAACATTATCGGCCCTTCGCCCGGAATCGGATACATCACCTAAGTGTGCACGGCGCAGTGGAAAGAAAGGCGTCGCAGCAACGATATAATCCGAGCTTGGCCAAGCCGCGCGGTCGTAGGGACGTAGCTGGTTACGTCTTTCTATCCACGTGGGAACTGCTCGTGGCGGCCGGAGATGTCGCAAGTAAACTCTCTACGAAAAATTTCATGCGCTTCGAACTCTTCATTGCGACCCGCTACCTGCGCGCCAAACGCCGCCAGGCCTTTATCGGCATCATTACCGGAATTTCGGTCGCCGGCGTCGCCGCCGGCGTGGCCTCCCTGGTGGTCGCCATGGCCATCACCAACGGATTTCGCCAGGACTTGCAACAGCGCCTGCTGGGTTCCACGTCCCACATCAGCCTGCAGCGCATTGCCGATGACGGCATTCAAAACTGGCCAGCGCTGATGGACCGCCTTTCGAAACAGCCGCACGTGGTCGCCGCCGCGCCTGCGATCTTTGAACAAGTTCTGATCTCGCGCGGCCCGCGGGCACGTGGCGCCGTGCTGAAAGGGATGATCCCGCGCTACGAGCGCAGGGTCGGAGACCTGCTCAATTCAGTGAAGGAAGGTTCGGCTGCACCGCTGGAGGAGACTAGGATTACCGAGCCAGAATCGACACCAGAGTCAAAGGCAGCGGGCAAGAGTGCCCGCTCCACACCAGCAAACTCCACACCAGCCGATGCGGCGCAATCTCCCGATTCGCTCGTCGGCGTCCAGCAGCGCGTCGCCGCCATGCCTCCCATCGTCCTTGGCAAAGATATGGCAGACAACCTCGGCGCCACAGTCGGCTCCGTCGTCCTTGTAGTCAGTCCTCAGGGCGAACTGACTCCTTTCGGCACGGTCCCGAAATACAACCGCTTCCACGTGGTGGGGATTTTCAACTCTGGATTCTTCGACTACGACGCCAATTGGGCCTTCGTTCGCTTGTCCGATGCGCAAAAGCTGTTCGGCCTGGGAGATCAGATTTCCGTCATCCAGTTCAAAGTGGACGACATCTATCAAGCCGCCCCCATCTCCCGCCAACTCGAAGACGCCGCCGGCAAAGGATTCATGGCTACGAACTGGGAAGAGCAGAACCAGGCTCTGTTTCACGCGCTCAAACTGGAGCGCCGGGTCACCTTCATCACCATCGGTCTAATCGTGTTTGTCGCAGCCCTGAATATCCTTATCTCCCTCATCATGATGGTCATGGAAAAGACGAAGGACATTGCCGTGCTCATGTCCATGGGGACGCGCCGCGCGCAAGTGCGCAATCTTTTTATCGCACAGGGCGTGCTGATCGGCGCCATTGGCACCGCTATCGGCCTGGTGCTGGGATATGTTATTTCTTACGCGGGAGGACACTACCACGTGCTCACGCTTTCTCCCGAGGTCTACTCGATTGACTATGTGCCATTCGCTCCGCGTGCGCTCGACGGCGTCCTCGTTGCCGTGGTCGCGATAGGAATCTCATTCGTTGCAACCCTGTATCCCTCATGGTCGGCATCGCGAATTCTTCCGGCTGAGGCCCTGCGCTATGAATGAGAAGTTCTTTGCTACGGATCCGCGCGGATTTTCACGGATTACAAAAACCCCGCTCATTATTAGATACGAGACTCCAGCCGCTAAGCGGCGGAAGAATACAGCCCACGGCGCAAGCCGTGGGTCAGACCGCGAAAACGAACAAGCCCCGGAGGGGCGGAAGAACATCATGCGTGGGATTGCTCTCCGGATGGCTCTCGCGGCGCGATTTTCGTCCTCGTCGTGCGAATCTCCACGCCAGGCTGGAATACGATCCGGCGAAACGATTTCAAACCCCCGCGCACTACCCTATATGCCAGCGAATACAGGCTCGACCGTAGGTCTTGATCCTCTGAACTTTAGCCGCTGGAACGAAAGAGCCATGCCGTGCATCTAACGGAACAAGCTGTGATGCTTCGGGTGGAAGGCCTGAAGAAGGTTTTCCGGTCCGGCGAATCGGATCTGGTGCTCTTTGAGAATCTGTCGTTTGAGGTGAAGCGGGGAGAAATGCTCGCCATTGTGGGCGAATCCGGCGCGGGAAAGAGTACCTTGTTACACATCCTGAGCGCCCTTGATCGCGCTTCCGCTGGTGACGTATACTGCGCCCAATTGCGATTGAACTCGTTATCGCACGACGAAGCCGCGAACTTTCGCAACCGGGAAACCGGTTTCGTATGGCAGTTCCACTATCTGTTGCCAGAATTCACGGCGGCAGAAAACGTTGCCATGCCGCTGCTGTTGCGAGGGCAAACATGGCAGCAGGTCGAGCCAGAAGCTTCACGCTGGCTGCGTGAGGTCGGACTGGAACAGCGCGCGCATCATCGCTCAGGCGAGCTTTCGGGCGGCGAGCAGCAGCGGGTGGCTTTGGCCCGCGCACTCATTACTGGACCCAAGTTGCTGCTGGCGGATGAGCCTACCGGCGACCTGGACGGCCAGACTGCGGAAGCGGTTTTTGCGTTGATTGCGCGCTTGCATCGCGAGCACCAACTCACCTCCCTCATTGCTACGCATAACTTGTCGTTCGCACGGCGCTGCCATCGTGTATTGAGGTTGCAGCGAGGACGCATGGAGGAGATCGCGCCGGACTCGTTGCCGGCGTAGGGAAAGAAGCAGGACGAACTTCGGCAAGATGCAAGATAAAGATTAGTCAACTAAAGTGCAGGAATTTGGTGCAAAGAGTAAACAGCGAAGGGACGGCAACCGTTCCTTCGGTAACGTGATCAAAGGTTTGCAAAATCGTTTCAGTACTTTGGTTTTGCGGGCCCTTGATTGCATAATGGCGATAGAATAATAAGGTAATCAGGATCAGGGATCGGGTTCGGCAGGTTGGGCGAGCAAGTTGTTCCGACCAGGAAAGTCAGGGGGAAGGGCATTATGTTTGAACGCTATACGGAGAAAGCCAGGCGCGTCATCTTTTTCGCACGCTACGAAGCCAGCCAGTTCGGGTCTCCTTATATCGAGACTGAGCACCTACTTCTCGGACTCCTGCGCGAAGATAAAGCCCTGACCAATCGTTTCCTGCGCTCCCACGCCTCGGTCGAATCCATTCGCAAGCAGATCGAGGGTCACACGACGATCCGCGAGAAGGTTTCGACTTCTGTCGATCTTCCGTTAAGCAATGAATGCAAACGGGTTCTCGCTTATGCCGCGGAAGAGGCCGAGCGTCTTTCGCATCGCCACATTGGCACCGAGCATCTGCTGTTGGGTTTACTGAGAGAAGAAAAGTGCTTCGCCGCCGAGATTCTGCATGAGCGCGGCCTGCGCCTCTCGACCATCCGCGAAGAGTTGGCACGCAGCACGCAGGAGAAAGCTCAGCCGCAGCGTCAGCGTGAAAGTTCGCTGCTGTCGGAATTTTCCCGCGATTTGACCCAGGCGGCCATGGACAACCAGTTGGATCCCCTGGTCGGCCGCGAAGGAGAAGTCGACCGCGTCATCCAAATCCTCTGCCGCCGCACCAAGAATAATCCTGTGCTGATCGGCGAGCCCGGCGTCGGCAAGACCGCCATCGTCGAAGGATTGGCCCAGCGCATCGCCGACGGCGAAGTTCCGTCGTTCCTGGCCGACAAGCGCATTCTCGCTCTCGACCTGTCGCTGATCGTCGCCGGCACCAAGTACCGCGGCCAGTTCGAAGAGCGCCTCAAGACCATCATGAAGGAACTGATGGAGTCGCAGAACTCCATCATTTTCATCGACGAATTGCACACGCTGGTCGGCGCTGGCTCGGCGGAAGGTTCGCTCGACGCCGCCAACATTCTGAAGCCCGCATTATCGCGCGGCGAAATCCAATGCATTGGCGCCACCACGCCCGGCGAATATCGCAAGTCGATCGAAAAAGATCGTTCACTCGAGCGCCGCTTCCAGGCAGTTAAAGTTCCGCCGCCAAACGAGACCGACGCGATCAAGATTCTTTTCGGCATCAAAGATCGCTACGAAAAGTTTCACGCGGTTACTTACACCGACGAAGCCATCAACTTCGCGGTCTCGCATTCGAATCGCTATATCCCGGATCGTTTCCTGCCCGACAAGGCCATCGACCTGGTCGACGAAGCTGGAGCCCGCGTCAAACTGCGCCAGACTTCGCTGCCGGAAGAGCTGACCGAGGTCCAGAAGCGCATCAAGTTCATCGTGCATCGCATGGAAAACGCCATTGCGAATCACGAATTCGAGAAGGCACGTTTTTACTCCGACGAAGAACGCAAGGAGCGCGAGAACCTGCGCGCCCTGCGCGAGAAGTATCATCTCGACGAATCTTCGACCGGCGTGGTCAACCGCGAGGACATCGAAGATGTCGTCTCGCGGTGGACCGGCGTGCCCATCACCTCGATCAAGGAAGAAGAAACGCAGAAACTCCTGCGCATCGAAGAAGAGCTGCACAAGCGCATCATCTCTCAGGACAAATCCATTAGCGCCCTGGCCCGCGCCATCCGCCGCTCCCGCGCCGGCCTGAAGAACCCGAACCGGCCCATCGGCTCGTTCCTGTTCCTCGGCCCGACGGGCGTCGGCAAAACGGAAGTCGCGCGTACTCTGGCGCAATTCATGTTCGGCACAGAAAAAGCGCTAGTCCGCTTCGACATGTCCGAGTTCATGGAGAAGCACTCGGTCTCGAAGCTGATCGGTTCGCCTCCGGGATACGTCGGCTACGAAGAAGGCGGCCAGCTCACCGAACGCGTGAAGCGCGCCCCTTACTCCGTCGTCCTGCTCGACGAAATCGAGAAGGCGCATCCGGATGTTTTCAACATCCTGCTGCAGGTGTTTGAAGATGGCCAGTTGACCGACGGTCTCGGCAACACGGTCGACTTCAAGAACACGATCATCATCATGACCTCGAACATCGGCGCGCGTCACTTGCAGAAACGCGAGGGCTTGGGCTTCCAGTCGTCGAAGGAAGACATGATCTCAGACAAGGTGGAAGAACTGGTGAAGGGCGAAGTCAAACGCACCTTCAACCCTGAGTTCCTAAACCGCCTGGACGAAATCATTCTCTTCCTGGCTCTGGGCGAGTCCGACCTGATCCAGATTCTCGAGCTCATGGTCACGCAGCTAAACCAGAACCTGGCGCAAAAGTCGATCACAGTAACGGTCGCCGACGACGCCAAAAAGTGGATTCTCAACCAGACTCTCACCGATCGCAGTTACGGCGCGCGGCCGCTCCGCCGCGCCCTGCAAAAGTACATCGAAGACCCGCTGTCGGAGGCGCTGATCCAGGGCACCATCACGACCCGCCCAGCCTTCATCGAGGTCTTCTTAGAAGACAACAAGCTCTTCTACCGCCCCGTAGACTCCGAGAAGGCGGAAGGCGTGTTGTTGTACGAAAAATAGAAACTGCTCGTGTGGGGCCCGGGGTCTCTGACCCGGTCGCCGACCGCAGCTCGGCAAGTTCTAAGCCGCCAGCCAACTGGCGGCTTCGTTTTCTAGGGTCCAATCGTCGTGCCCAGGGTCTCGCCGCTTTTGTCAGACCTGGAAGCCAGAATCTCCCCAATCCTGCTCAAATCCCCTATTCAGCCCAAAACCTTATTGACCCGGCCCTCAATTCTGTGATTAGATTCCCGATACACGTAGTGGGCTGTCCCGCGGCCTGCGAATCACCCAGCGACCCCGAGGTGAAATCTATGAGGTCCCGTCTGTTCCATGCGGCCCTAGCTGTGTCCGTGCTAGGCCTATCGGTTTTCAGCCTGAGCGCCAGCGCACGGGATATCGTCCTGCCCGCCGGCACTCTTCTGCAATGTACCCTCAACGAACCCAATTTCTCCTCGTCCACCGTCGACGTCGGCGATCCCGTGCTTTGCCACTTGCGCGGTGTCACCGAGTTCGGCCAGCAGGCATTTCCGCGCGGGAGCTACTTGGTAGGACATCTGGATTCGGCGAAGGATCCGGGCCACTTCTGGGGCAAGGGTTATCTCAAGATCCAGTTCGATCGCATCGGCCTGCCCACCGGGGATCTGCCTCTCGAGGCCAAGGTCATCTCCACCCGCGGCTACAAAGTCGACAAACAGGGCAAGATCGACGGCAAAGGCCACGCCAAGCGCGACGTTGTCGAATGGCTGCTCCCACCGCTCTGGCCATGGAAGGTAATCATGCTGCCGGCCCGCGGTCCCCGTCCCAAGCTCAAGGGCGAAACCGTCCTCAGCCTGCGCCTGATGGACGATGTTCAAATCCCGCAGGTCGCCAAGACCTTCGGTCCCAACTGGCACTTCTTCAGCCGCGATCAGAGCCAGAACTACCAGCCCTCCGTCTACGACGACAGCAAGCCGCAACTCATGTACCGGAATGTCTCGGTCGACGGCACGGTCTCGACCCCGATGGTAACTGGTCAAGTGCAAGCGTCCTATGCCAGTGTCCTGACGCGAACCCTTCCGGCCACGGCTCCTGGAATGCCCGTGTTCGTCATGAATAATGGTACTGTCCTCGCGGTCAGCGGATACGGCTATCAGGACAGCCGCATCACCTACTCCCTGGTCGGCGGCGGAACTGGCGTGATCAGCACCAGCGATGTTGACTGGAGCTCAACCACGCGCCTCAACGAAAAACGCGGCGTGCGCCTCACGCTGCACGCCGCTCACACCAGCCCTGAAACCCCAGGGTTGTAACCATGCTCACGTAGGCACAGCCACCTCGGCTGTCCCGAACAAAGCTAGAACTGCAGGCCGCCAGCAAAAGCTGGCGGCCTTTGTCTTGTCTTGCCTATGTGGGGCGGGCGCCCCCGCCCGCCATGGAGTCTAGATGCTGTCACCCTCGGGTAGGGATGAAGGGGATGGGTCTAACATCCCCGATTGTCATCCGCTCCTCTTCTGCTAGAATCCCTCCCGTGAAACGCCGAACCCTTCTCCAAGCTCTTCCTGCAGCTACCTTCCTTTCGGCATCTCTCTGGGCCGCTTCGCAGAGTGATAACGCCACTCCCTCGTCAGGAGTCTACGAGCTCCGCGTCTATCACGCAGCCCCGGGGAAATTGCCCGAACTGCTGACCCGCTTCCGCGAACACACCATAAAAATCTTCGACCGGCATGGAATGAAAAGCGTCGCTTACTGGACGCCCGTCGATGAGCCCGAGAAGAGCAACACCCTGATCTACATCCTTTATCATCCCAGCCGCGAAGCGGCCGCCGCCAACTGGAAATCCTTCGGAGACGACCCGGAGTGGAAGAGTGTCCACGACAAATCCGAGGCCAACGGCAAACTCGTCGACAAAGTTGACTCCACTTTCATGACCCTGACCGACTTCTCGCCGCAGTTGCGCTAGAGGAGATATAGGGACAGCCATGCAGGGACGGCGCCTTGGGCGGCGATGGCCCAGCAGCTGTTTGCAATAATCGGAATTCTTGCGACTTCCCGCCGCGGAGCCTCATCTTAAAGACCGCTCGCTGCTTATCTCGCGCCGAGGATGATTGAGATGCACAAGATCAACATCGCCGAAAAGTTCTCCAAAATTTCCGAATACTGGAAGCCCTACATCGCTGCCGAACTCAACGGCCAGCACGTCAAGCTCGACAAACTAAAGGGCGAATTCGTCTTCCACCATCACGAGCATGAAGACGAAATGTTTCTCGTGGTCAAAGGCCGTTTCAGGATGGAATTTCGTGATCGCCACGAATGGATCGAGGAAGGCGAATTCATCGTGGTGCCGCGCGGCGTAGAGCATCGCCCTGTCGCCGAAGGAGAATGCTGGATCATGCTCTTCGAGCCCGCCTCCACTCTCAACACCGGCAACGTGGTGAACGAGCGAACCCAACCACGCCTGGAGCGTGTATAAGGTTGAACGAGCAGGGACCAGGACCCAAAGACCCACGCCCCAAAGGGCAACCGCCGATCCCATCCGTTCCTCTAAAATAAGCCCATGGAACTCACCGTCTATTCCGCCGCCTGGTGCCCCGACTGCCGCGAGGCCAAGCGCTTCCTCGCCAAGCACAATATCCAATACACAGAGATCAACGTTGAAACCACCCCGGGCGCCCTCGACGAAGTCGTCAAGCGCACCGGCAAGCGCGCTATCCCCCAGTTTGTGATCGATGGCGAATGGGTCCAGCCCTATCGCCCCGGCGAAGGCTTCCTCCATGAAGCCATGTCCAAGCGCTTGGGGATAAAAATCCCGTAAGCAGTGGAAGCACGCCGCCCCAATCTTCCTCTGTGAACCTCGGCGCCCTCTGTGGTTAAAGCTTTTGATCTCCCAACCACCCCCCCGCGAGATACCGCCCGGCCATCATCTTCAGTACCGTGGCAAACCCAGGCCAGAGAGGCGAAGATAAACCCTCCAAGTCCTCGGCCTGACAAGCGGTCAAGCTTAAATGGCTGACAGACAAAGGCTTGGAGCTACACGCGAGGCGCTGCGACCATGGACGAATCCTATAACAGCGAGCCACCGGCTATCCCGGCTCCCGAAGCTCCGCCCTCGCGCGAATCCAACATGGTGAGCGATAGCTGGCAACAGACGGTGCAGGCCGTCCTGGGCGTTGTGCTCCTGCTGGGAGCCTTTGCCATGGTTCACTATTATTCTCCGCAAAGCCGCGCTGGCAGAGCCGCCCATCGACCTCCAAAAGCAGGTCCACCTGCTCACGGCGCAGATCGAACAGCTCCAGCAAGATCAGGCCATGCCCGCGGTCGTGATGAACCGATATCGCAATTCCATCGGCTACATTTACGGCGTATATCAAGTGGGATTCGCGAATCATCGCCCGGAAGTCCGCGCCCGCGTTTCCGGCACCGGATTCCTGGTGGGCAACGGCCTGATCGCCACCAACCGTCACGTCGCCGAACCCTGGTATCGGAGATTCCGAAGCCCAGAAGCTCATCGATCAGGGAGCCACCGCGATGCTCGAAAACCTGGTCGTTTTCTTTCCTGGCTCGCCCACGCCCGTGACCTTGTTGTCCGCATCGGTTTCCAAGACGTCCGATTTGGCAATCTTGCGCGTTCAATATTTGGATGCCGTCCGCGATCTGCCCGTGCTCCCCTTGGCCAACTCGCCCGGCTTCCCCGGACAACTGGTCACCGTGATTGGCTATCCCATGGGAATTGCCGGCATGGTCGCCAAGTCGCCCACTTCAATTTACGAGCGCCTGGCCTACCGCCACAATGACATTAGCGCGGCCAGCGAATTGGCGGCTCTATCCCTGATTCGCCCCTCCACCACCTGCGGACATCTCGGCGACATCGTCGGTGAAAAGCTGATCTACGATGCCCCCACCGCGCACGGCGGCAGCGGCGGCCCCGTCTTCAACAACAAGGGCGAAGTCATCGGCGTCAACTCCGCCTACATGGACGGATTCTCCGGCGGCACCATCGGAGTCAGCGTCGACTCGCTCCGTCCCCTCCTGCAAGAAGCCCAGAAATCCGCGCAGAACTGACCTGCTGCCTACACGCAGCACGACCTCCGTAGCGCCGCCGTCCCGGCGGCTGTCCATATCTGATCCTGTTTCTGATTGTTCGGCGTTATGAAGGGACGTTTGATTTAGGCCGCAGCTTGTTTCACCGGAAGCCTGGCTGTAACAACAGTTCCAGTTTCCCTGGATTGTATTTCCAAAGTGCCGCCCAGCTGCCGCAGGCGCTCACGCATACCATTCAGTCCAACGCCGCCGCGCCCCGATTCCATCAGCTCCCGCTGTTTCTCCAGTGGAATGCCTTTCCCATTATCTCGAACCTTAACCGTGACCAGTTCGCCTTCTTGCTGGAGAACGATCACGGCGGTGGCACTCCCGGAGTGACGATGGATGTTGGTCAAACACTCCTGAATCATCCGAAAGATGGCAATTTCCATGTCGGCAGGCATCCGGCCAAGGTCGTCGGGGATACTGAGATCCACCTTGATATGACTGCGTTCCGAGAACCCGTCCACGTACCAGCGAATTGCAGACGTGAGGCCTGCGACATCCAGGAGCGGTGGATGAAGCAAGTGCGAGATCGTACGAATTTCCGCGGACGCTTGTTCCACCAGCATCGCATTGTCGGCCACGGCCCCGGCCCCCATTGCGTCGAGCTTGTGAGATTGAGACTGTATCAAGCCGATATTCATGCCAATCGCCGCCAGCAACTGACCGACGCTGTCATGCAGGTCGCGGGCAATGCGCTTCCGCTCCTCATCTTGCAGGTGCTGCAGGCGTGACGCAAACTCCAAATGCTGTTTCTCCGCGGTCAGGTCCGTGACCAGAACCCCGGTTGCCGACTTGTCGCGTGACAATACTGTGAACGAGAAATTAGCGGAGATGACATTACCGTCCGCCAGACGAAGGTGCATTTCGCCTTCACTCGGCGCGGTTTGAGCCTCCTGCAGCAACCGCTGGCATGCGGAATGGTCTGCTGGATTGAGGAGGTCTTGCAAATATTGGCCAACCACCGTTTCGCGCCGCAGACCCAGAAGTTGCGCCAGACTCAGATTGCAGTAAACGACGCAGCCTTTGCCGTCCAGCATGGCAGCGCCCTGCTGCATCTTCTCCACCAGCGTGCTGTAAGGCAGGTCCGAACCTTCCAGCGTATAGACACGGTGCCCCTCCGCTTCCTGAATCACGAAAGCGTCCACTGTGCCTTGCCGAATCGCGCGTAGCGTCTCCTCGGCCTCTTCCATCAGTTGCGTACTGTGGAGAAATTGATGCGTCTCGCTGTTCATGGGACCTTTCATCCAATACTAGACTTTGCCGATGCTGACTCGATCTCTATTTTTCCAGTGAAGCCGGACGCAATTGCAAGCCCACCAACGCACGTTCTGTATCGCGAAGATCGCCCACGATCTTACGCAGAGGTTGAGGTAATTTTCGCACCAGTGTAGGAATGGCAAGGATCTGATCGCCCACTGCCAACTGGGGGTGCTTCACCAGATCGACCACTTCAATATTGTACCGCCCCGCCAAGTGTTCTTCGCATATTTTCTTAAGATTGGCGAAAGCCGCGACTGAGCGTGGAGTTTGTCCGGCAACGTATAGGCGAAGCTCCCAAACTTCGCCCGGTCCCGGCTCCTTTGCTTCCTTCGTCTCGCGGATTTCCTCAAGGCTGAGCGGTTCTGCCTCGGTGGTTTTTAATGACTTTTTCATCTAGCTCCTCAACGCTTTCCGGGAAACCTTAGATTCACCCGTCCCATCGGCTTTGCGGCTGCGTGCCATGCTTTTCCGGGTCTCGATGATAACCTGTTCCCGCAATCCTTCCTGACTTGCGGACGCTTCTGCCTCTTCGTCTTCCACCTCGAACTCCTTGCGCAGCGCTGCGATACGCGCTTCCAGTGCCTCTCGTTTCTTAACCCGGTCCCGCTCCCGGCGCTTCTCGTTCTGTTGGCGTTCCAACGCTGCTGCCTTTTCCCGCGCTTCCTGCGACAGACGCGACGATCCCGTCAGCACACCTCCCGGCCCCACGTACACATCCAGTAGATCAATACCCCGCTCGGTGAGCAGGAACTCCCGCAGTTGGTTGGAATGCGCCATGCCCCGCGATTTCAGAACATACAACGACCGGTTGCGCTCGCCTTCCAACTCAATATCGCGCATCAGCAGCCACGTATCCACGATGGATGAGATTTCCACGTCGGTTTTTTCCAGAGCGCCTCCTCCTGAAGTCAGATTAGTCAACAAGGCTGTAATTCCTCTGTTGCTTCAGGAAATCGATCAGTCGGATCAACATGCTGTGCGCGTCATTCCGGTTCCCTGCCTGCACTAGACTTCCTACTGGATCCAGCACCACCACTTGCGGTTTGAACTGCTCGACGGTTTTGTGAATGACCGCAAGGTGCATTTCCAGTCCGTAGAACATTGCCCGGCTCGAATGAAACTGCAGCAGGTTCTTCTTGACCCATTGCTCCAGGCTCAAACCAATGGATCGCATGTTTCGAATCAGTTGACCGGGGGACTCCTCGAACGAGAAGTAGAGGCAGCGCTCGCCCCGCCGGCAGGCGGCGTCCACAAAGCAGGTCGCCATACTCGTCTTGCCCGTTCCGGCGGTCCCTGAAACTAAAATCGTCGTGCCCCGGTAGAATCCTGCTCCGCCCAGCATCGTATCCAGCCGCGGAATACCCGTCGAAACTCGCTCCTCACTGACCTCGTGCTGCAATCCCACCGAGGTCACCGGCAGAACGCTGAAGCCGTCCTCATCAATCAGGAAGGGATACTCATTCGTGCCGTGAGCCGTTCCTCGATATTTGACAATCCGCAAGCGCCGCGTTGAGACCTGGTCGATCACGCGATGGTCGAGCAGGATCACACAATCGGAAACATACTCCTCCAGCCCGTGCCGGGTTAGAGTCCCGTCGCCGCGCTCAGCGGTGATCACGGCGGTCACGCCTCGATCTTTGAGCCAACGAAACAGCCTTCGCAATTCTGCCCGCAAAATGCCTTGATTCTGCAATCCCGCAAACAGGTTTTCGATGGTGTCCAACACCACTCGAGTCGCTCCAATGCTGTCGATGGCCGCGCCTAACCGTATGAAGAGGCCTTCCAGATCGTAGTCCCCTGTTTCATCAATCTCGCTGCGCTCGATGCGGACAAAATCGATCGCCAACTTCTTTTCTTTCACCAATTCATCCACGTCGAAACCCAGCGAGCGAACATTCTGCGCGAGCTCAGAGGCAGTCTCTTCAAACGCCATAAAAACGCCGGGTTCGTTGTATTCCGTAGCTCCGCGAACCAGGAACTCCATCGACAATAAAGTTTTGCCCGCCCCCGCGCTGCCGCAGATGAGCGTGGGCCGGCCCCGCGGAAATCCGCCTCCGGTGATCTCATCCAGACCCTGGATGCCAGTTAGGGCCTTCGGCAGGCCGGGATTTTCGTTGTTCTTTTTTTGGGCCATTCTCATACCTTGAACCATTTGCGGAGTATACAGATAGCACCGATGGTCCATACCGGTCAATGTCAGGTGGGACGGGTTGAGGTCAGAAATTCCCGCGAGACCGTATCGCCTAGCTCTCGCCAAACTCCCGATAGCGCTCCAGAACGTCGCGCTGCGTAATTACGCCCTCAAGCTGCCGGAAGTCAGCCCGGCTAACCACCGGCACCAGCGGCCACCGGTCCACATACCGCAACGCAGTCTCCAGCGGCAGGTCGGGATGCAGCGAAGGAATCTGTAGAATCGGCAACTGAGACCCCAAATTCGCCCCGGCTTTCCCCTCCTTCGCCATCGCACGCAGTTGCTCCTTGGTCACGCTGTTCCATCCGCTGGGGCTCAAGCGCACCAGAAACTCCTCGGAAGCGGAAGACTCCGCAGCCCGCAGCGCCTGATCCACCGTCTCTTGCGCATCCAGCACCCGACCCTCCACCGGGCGCATCGCATCCTCCACCCGCAGAATGCCCTCTTCGCGCTGTTCTTCCATCGACGGCAATTCCAGCCCGTCCTGCCGCGTCAGAACGTCGAAAATCGCAATCGGCTGTAGCCCGCGGGAAATCACATACGCGATCGTATTCGCCACAATCACCGGAAGAATAATCGAGTAGTTCCCGCTCACCTCCAGCACCATGAACACCGACGTCATCGGCGCCCGCAAAAATCCCGCGAACAATACTCCCATTCCGACGAGTGCATACGTCCCCGGCGACCCGCTCAGATGTGGCAGCACAACATGCTCCACTCCGCCCACCGACGCTCCCAGCATCGCCCCAATAAATAATGTCGGCGCAAACATTCCTCCCGGCGTTCCGCTCACGAACGAAAGCAAAGTAGCAACAATCTTAAGGCCGGCCAGCACAGCCAAGAATTGCCAGGTAAACCGCCCATGCATCGCCTCGTCCATCGCTTCATACCCCGCGCCCATAATCTGCGGCGCGCCCAGTACGGCAATGACCCCAATCAGCAGACCCGCCACCGCCGGCTGAAAATATTGCGTCCACAGCGGCAGCGCTTTGAACTTCGGTCGCAACGTGGCAATGCCTGTCGAAAACAGAACCGAAGCCACCCCACCCACAATTCCGAGAATCGCATATGCGATCAACTCCGAAGGCCGTTCCAGTTGCACCGCCGGAATCCTGAACAAAGATTCCGACCCCAAAAACCACCGCATCACCACCACGCTCGATACCGCTGATAACACCACGGACCCAAGAATGCCCGCAGTCCATCGCCCAATGACTTCTTCGATTACAAACAGCACCGCCGAGATCGGCGCGTTGAACGCCGCCGCCAATCCCGCCGCAGCGCCCACCGGCGCGATCAACCGCATGCGATCCCGCGACAACCGCATCTGCCGTCCCAAAACGGACGCCAGGCACGCTCCAATCTGCAGCGACGGATCTTCCGGTCCCAGCGAATGTCCCGATCCAATCGCCAGCGCCGCCGTAATAAACTTCCCGACTGCAGTACGAAAGGGAATGTAGCCGTTGTAGATATAGAGCGCCGCCTTGGTCTGATTCACTCCGCTGCCGCGCGCGAGCGGAAAAACATGAATCACCAGCACAGCAATCACGAAGCCCGCGAGCGTAGGCGCCAGCAAAAGCCGTGTCGGCGACAATACCGCTCCCGACCCCAACAAATAAAGCCGGCACCATCCAATCGCGAAGCGGAAGCAGACCACCGCCAGCCCCGAATAAATTCCAATGAAAACAGAGAGGATCAGAAAGAAACGCTCTTCGCGAAATACCGCACTCAAAAGAGCTTTAGGAGAGCGCCGCTTGACCGGTGTGGCGGCCGCGGCCTGACCGTCAGAGACTGCAACGTCCGTTAAGATTCCCGGTTCAGAATTCAAATCCACCCTAGGTTCCCTCGTGCAATTTTGCGATCAGCAGCAGGGCCAGATCCGCCCCGCTTGGTGTTCCGCATGTCGCGCTGGTCTGACGCTCGATGTCGAACACCAGGTCCATCGCCTGTTCCAGCAGATCGGGATTTTGCCGGAGCTGCTGCTGGGAAATTTGCGGCTTCATCTTTGCCCAGTTGTCGGCCAAGCTCGGTTCCGATGCCGTGGACGCCGCCGCAGCCTTCGATGTCGCGCAAGTACTCAGCCGCCTTCCCGCTACCGCGAACGCGTCCACTACAATCCTGGCGCGCTCGTCCTCGGAGATCTGCCGCCGGAACGGATCCATGTGCAACAGGAGTTCCGTCGTCATGAGCCGCTCTGCGCTGTGGGTATCCCCTGGATTCGTGGCCACGGCGGCTTGCAGATAGCGCTCGGCCAGCGGATAGCGCGCAAGCTGAAACGCAGCCCACCCCGCCCCAGCCAGCGCCCCCTCATTGTGCCGGTCCGACTTCAAGCAAAGGCGATACGCTGCCAGCGCATGTTCGTAATCCTCGGCGCGAAGAAAAAGATCGCCCACCCGTTTCTGTAGGGCCGGATCCTCTCCCAGGTTTTCCTCCAGCGCAATCAGCTCCGCTTGCGCCTGCGCCTTTGCATTAATGCTTAACAGATATTCGATTAGCTCGAACCGCGTATCGCGTCGTTTCAGTTCCTGATCGCCAGGCCAGACTGCGTAAATCGCATTATGGTAGTAGCGCTGGGCTTGTTCCGTCTGCCCTCTCTGCGCCGCGATCCGCGCCAGTTCCAGATTTACCACTCCGTCTTCCGGCTGCCGGTCCCACAGATTCACCAGGTAGGAATATGCCTCAGCAGTTCGCTTCTCCCCAATCAGAGCCTCAGCCAGGTTGAGCTGATAATTGTAGTTGTCGCGCGAGTACAGCAGCGCTGCTCGAAATTCAGTTACCGCATTGTCAAAATGCCCCGCATTTAGGTCGGCCACTCCCCGGCTGAACCACCGGTTTCCCAGAGCATCTCGCTGCGCATGATAGGCCCGCGATAGCCCGGCCACGGTCAAAAAAAATATCACTCCCAACACGGCCAGCACAGCCAGCATTACCGGCTGTTGCCGAAGATAAAAACCGAGTTCGAACCTGGTGGCTACGCGCTCCTTCGCAAGGCCCTTTACTGGTGCCACTTCCGGCCCTGCGGTGTTTTCGTTCTGCGATTGCAGCATCTCCTCAATACTATCTGGAAACTCCAGGCGAAATTGCAATCGGGATTGAGTAAACTGGGTTTCGAGTAAGCGGGCGGCCCGGGGCGTCAGGCCGCCCGTTCACTCTTCACCGGGCCATTGCGAAGTGGTCGACCCGATTCTGTTGCCAGCACCGCTCGTTGTCTTGCGAACACAAGGGTTTTTCTTTGCCGTAGCTGATCGTCTTGATGCGATCTTCCGAAATTCCTTGTTGCAACAGCGTGTGCTTTAGCGATTCCGCACGACTGGTTCCCAGCGCAAGGTTGTATTCCTCCGATCCCCGGTCGTCGCAATGCCCTTCGACCACCACTTTGATCGACGGATGCTGCAGCAAAAACGCCGCGTCTCCCTGCGCGTTCGGCGCTTGATCCGCACGGATGTCCGCCTTGTCGTAGTCGAACCAGACATCCTTCACATTCCTGGAGAACAGGTCTTCCTCCCCAGGCGAAGGATTCCCATCGGCGATTGCGACATTTACCGTGACGCGAGCCGACGCCTCCCGCGTTCCTCCCGGTCCCTTTGCAACCAGCGTGTAGGTAGTGGACGTACTCGGCGTAATGGTTTTCGAGCCGGAGGCATCGAGTACCCCCAGCCCTTCAATCGTAGCTTCCGTGGCATTGTCGGTTTCCCACGTCAGCACCGTGCTCTGTCCCTGCTGAATCACCGCCGGATTCGCTGCCAGCGTAGCTGTCGGTGTGACCGGTGGTGGCGGCGGTGGCGGTGTCGCCTGTGCTGTTTTCTTGCTGCACCCGGCAAACGACAACACCCCCGTAAGAACTGCGGTTAGCGTAATTGTTTTCAATCTCGACTGTGACACTGAAATCCTCCTCATTAAGTTATGGCGCAAAGACTTTGCGATAAGAGTTACTGCAGATCGCAGCGATAAACAGAAACGCAATGGGTAGATTCCAAAGCGAATCTCTCGCACCGCGACTCAGAATTTGAAGAGATTGGGGAACTACGGAAGGGAATCAGCAGCGAAGATTAAGATCGCAGCTAACATCCAAGCAGGCCGCAAACACTAAAGTTGGAACTACCGTCCAAGCCGACACTATAAACGCGAGACGCGCGAAGCCGAGACAATTCCGCACAGCATCCAGTCCCGCCCTCACAATCGCTAAGCGCAAACCCGCCGCTGCCCGCACCGACAGCAGCGCGCTAGCCGGCCCGTGTACCACCGGATACGGCCCCTGCATCGCCGGAAAAAAGAAAATCCCCAGCACACCGAGAACCGCCAGAACCGCAATCACGCGTCCCGTTCGGCCGGAAGTCATAAAAGTATCCAAGAAATTATACTTGTGGATACCTGCAAGTCTAGCCGCGCGTTGCTGTGAGACCCAACTTACTAACGTAACTCTCAGTACCGTTTCCCATCGGGAGGGCATGACGTAACCGTGTTTCAGACGGAGATAGGATCTCGCGCAGACTATGGACACGTTTTTACATAGGTGCCCTGCCTCACCCTCGAACTCCTCCGCGACGCCAGCCACCCCGGCTCGCGCACATGCTCATCATGAAAGCGCAGCAGGCGCGCAGCGAGAATAGAAGCCCGTCCCAAATACCCCACGACCTTGCGCTCGTCGTCACGACCCACCACCGGCAGCCGTCCCACGTCATAGCGCAACAGTTTCGCTGCGGCCTCCGAAACCAATTCATCCGGGTATGCGACCACTAGTTTCGTGCTGCCCGCCTCCTGCACGCTCGCGGATCCCGAAGCATCTTTATCCAGCGCCCGTAAAATATCCCCACGCGTAATGATTCCGCAAAGGTTACCGGCACCGTCAACAATCAGCAGCGCCTCGTGGCGCGCCACCGCCGGATCATGCCGCGCAATCCGTTCCGCTAGCGCCCCCACCTTCGTGTCCGCGGCCACGATTGGCGCGTCTCTCTCCATCGTCTCGCCCACGGTCGCCTGCGTCAGCGCGTCCGCCTCGTAATCCTGATGCACGCGCAACCCTCGCCGCGCCAACTTCTCCGTCATGATCGAGCTCGTCGGCATGAATAACATCGCGATCCCGTCCGCAATCACCGCCACCAGCATCAGCGGCAGCACCGAGTTGTAGTCCCGCGTAATCTCAAACGCGAAAATGATAAAAGAAAAAGTCGCCCGCGACGCCGCTCCAAACACCGCCCCCATCGCCACCAACGCGAACGCCCCCGGCGAAAGATGCGCGGAAGGAAAAACGTGATTCCCAATCATGGCGAACAGCCCGCCCATCGCAGCGCTCCACATAAACGTCGGAGCCAGCAATCCGCCCGAAGTCCCCGATCCCAGTGAGACCACCAGCACCGTAAACTTCGCGATCATCACCACCAACAAAACCTTCCACACGAGATGCCCGTTGAGAATGTCCCCAATCGTGTCGTATCCCACGCCAAAAACGCGCGGAACAAAGTACCCGATAACTCCCAGGGCCAGCGCCCCCATCGCCGGCCACCACAATTCATCGACTGGAAGTTTCTCGAACAAATCCTCCACCCAATAAAGCGCCTTGCTCAAACCCACCGCCGCCAGCCCGCACAGCGGCCCCAGTGCCAGATAAAATGGCAGCGCATGCGGAACCCCGAAGTCCATGCTCCCCACGGCAAACATGGGCCCCGGCCCCAATAGTTGCATGTGAACCGCAGTCGCCAGCGTGCTCGCGACCACGAGCGGTATGAAAGACCGTGACTTGAATTCAAACAGCAGCAACTCAATCGCAACAATCACTCCCGCAATGGGAGTGTTAAACGTCGCCGACATTCCCGCCGCCGCCCCGCAAGCCAGCAACACCTTCCGCTCGACCGCCGTCGTGTGCAACACCTGCCCCACCAGCGACCCAATCGCTCCGCCCGTCTGAATGATCGGCCCCTCAGCGCCAAACGGCCCACCAGTCCCAATCGCAATGGCTGCGGAAATCGGCTTCAGAATCGCGACCTTCGGCTCGATCCGGCTGCGGTTGGTCAGCACCGCCTCCATCGCCTCCGGAATCCCGTGCCCCTTGATCTTCGACGACCCGTACTTGGCCATTACTCCAACAATCAGCCCGCCCACCACCGGAACCAGAATGACCCAGCCCCCTAGGTGATGCGATCCCACACTCCTGAAAGTCGTCGACCAGGAATGAAAAAAGAACAGATTCGTAAACAACCCAATGAGCTTATAAAGCGCATAGGCCACCACTCCGGCGACCAGTCCCACCGCCGCTGCCAGAAAAGAAACCAGCACAATCCGAAACTGCGCCGGCTGCGTTTCCGAAAACGAGGACCGGGGATTTTGGGAAGGGCCCGACTTCAGTCGGGCCGATAACGTCCCGTCGTCAGAATCGCCTTCAGCCGCTGAGGGACTCTGACCATCGCTCTCTTGCTTCATGATCGGATCAATTCGTTTTTCCGACACCGCCCTTGTCCTTCCTCTGCGGCATCAACCTCCGTAACGCCGCCACCAATTCCGGCGCTGCACTCCGCAACTCTTCATGATGATGCATCGCCAATTCCCCCAGCACCTTTTCGCCCTTCGGCGTCAGCGCCAGCAGCACTTCACGCCGGTCATCCTGCCCCCGCACTCGCCGCACACACCCGCCAGCCTCGAGCCGATTGATCAATTCGACCGCACTGTGATGCTGAATCTGCAGTCGATTCGCGAGCTCCCGAATCCGCGGCCGCACTCCCTGCGACATCCCCTTGATCGCCAGCATCAGCTGATACTGCCCCGCCTCGATGCCCGCAGCCCGCACCGCCCGCTCGCTAAACCGCAAAAACTTCCTAATCTGATACCGAAACTCGGCCAGAGCCTGATAATCCGACAAAGTCAGCTTCTTCATGGCCAGATTGTATCGTGCCACGATAGTAAACTTTAATTATATCGTATAACGACATATCATGAAGTCCGACTAATTGTCGCCCCCCCAAGCGGGTGCCCCATCCTAGCCGCGCTCTTTGCGGCTAGGGGTGGGGATTTTGACTTTTGCCCTCGCCCCGCCCACGCCACTCGCGCCGCTAGCCTCTTTCCCGCCTCCCATTTAAAATTCAAGGTTCGCAATTCAGCCGCCCCACAGGAGACCGCGTGATCCCGCGCTACACCCGGCCCGAGATGGCCCGCATCTGGAGCGACGAAAACCGCTTCCGCACCTGGCTCGCCGTCGAAGTCGCCGCCACCGAGACCCTCGCCGAAGCCGGCCTCGTCCCCAAAGACGCCGCCCACGCAATCCGCGAACGCGCCGACTTCCGCGTCGAACGCATCCACGAAATCGAAGCCGAAGTCCGCCACGACGTCATCGCCTTCACCACCGCCGTCGCCGAAATCGTCGGCCCGCACGCCCGCTGGTTCCACTACGGCCTCACCTCCAACGACGTCGTCGACACCGCGCAGGCCCTGCTCATCCGCCAGGCGTCGCAAGTCATCGCGCAAGATCTCGAACGCCTCTCCGAAGTCCTCGAACGCCGCGCCTGGGAATTCAAGGACACTCCCATGGTCGGCCGCACCCACGGCATTCACGCCGAGCCCATCACCTTCGGATTCAAGATCGCCAACTGGTATTCCGAGACGCAGCGCAACATCGCCCGCTTCATGGCGGCTGCGGAAGACATGCGAGTCGGAAAGTTTTCCGGCGCGGTCGGAATCTTCGCGCACCTCACGCCGGAACTCGAAGAAAAAATCTGCGCGCGCCTGGGATTGAAAGCTGCCGCAGTTTCGTCGCAGGTGATCCAGCGCGATCGGCACGCCCACTATCTGGGCACGCTCGCCGTGATCGCGTCCACGCTAGACAAGATCGCCACCGAGATTCGCCACCTGCAGCGCACCGAAGTGCGCGAGGCCGAAGAATTTTTCAGCGAGAAGCAAAAGGGATCGTCCGCCATGCCGCACAAGCGCAATCCCGTGACCAGCGAGCAGATCAGCGGCCTGGCGCGCGTGGTCCGCGGCAACGCGCAGGCTGGCCTCGAGAACGTTGCGCTGTGGCACGAGCGCGACATCTCGCATTCGTCGGCCGAGCGCGTCATCCTGCCCGACTCGACCACGCTCGTCGACTATCTGCTGAACAAGACCGCCAACCTGATCGACACCATGTTCGTCTATCCCGAGCGCATGCGCGCCAACCTCGAAAGCACGCGCGGCCTCATCTTCAGCGGACAGCTTCTGCTCGACCTGGTCGAACACGGCGTCTCCCGCGAGGACGCCTATCGCCTCGTGCAATCGCACGCCATGCGCGCCTGGAAAGAAGGCCTCGACTTCCACCAACTCGTGCTGGCCGACAAAGAAATCACCAGCCGCGTCCCGCGCCAGCAGATCGAACACGCCTTCAACCTCCCGCGCCAACTGAAAAATGTGGACAAGATCTTCGCCCGCGTGTTCGGCTGCGAAGAAGCCAGTCAGGCCGCGCAAGGCTGCCGGGAAGAAGTCGCGCAAGTCTTGAGGTGCGAGGAGCGCCGTGAGCGCCGCGACGAGGACGACCACAGGGGCTAAAGCCCGCGTGCGTGGTTCTCCGCTGACGCGGCCCTTTAAGGGCCGCTCTTCCACGGTCGCGCAAGCGGCGCATTCGACAGTCCAGCTCGCGCGATTGAACGTCGTTTGGTTTGGATATGACACCTCTTAATTTTTTTGATACCGCTCAACTAAAATACTTGCTTTCTGGAACTTGCGGGGATTGGATATCGGCGCGGTATGGCCAAAATCTTGAGCCGCAAGGACTTGCTCGCAAAATCTTACGGAATAAGGGGTTACGTCTCGGGTTTCGTTTCTCGACTTCATTATCGCCAAGTCCCCGTCGACTTTCAGGCGCCTTGTCATTCTGGATATCGTTTTGAGGCATCCGAACGGAGTGAAGGATCTGCTTCGTCCCGCCCCGTCTCCACACTGCTCGTTTTGAAATCCTCAGTCAAGGTTGTCCGTCACACACTCAACGTGAGGAAAACTCCAAGATTCTGTGGAAAACCGAGGCGGAGGACTCGAAGCCCGTGGAAGAGCGGTACTTCAGTGCCGCGTGAAGGTAACTCTCTGCCCGGCTTCAGCCCCCAATAGGGACCATCACGAACCTATGCAATACCGTGGAAGAGCGGCGCTTTCAGCGCCGCGTCAACCGCTCTTGGAGAACCCGGGCTTCAGCCCCTGGGGCATCGCATCCAGCCGCTGAACTCGCCGACGAAAACGCATACGCCGCCGCATCCCTTGCCAACCGCGCCCGAACAGGATTCATGCGGACGTACTCGCAATGCCTCTCAAAATCCTCCGCATCACGAATCCGATGATTCGTAAAGCTCTCTTGCCATACCTGAATCTTCTCCACCTTCCGCAGCCGGTACGAATATCCACCCTTGATAAACTGCACCGCCCGCTCCACCGAGATTTCGTCCGCAGGCGTGAGCAGCAAATGGATATGGTCCGGCATGACGACAAACTCGTGCAGCAAATATTTTCCCTGATCGCGATAGCCGACCATTACTTCGATCAGAAGCCGCGCCCGAGCTTCGACGCGAAAGATCGGTGAGCGTTGCCACGTAACCGTCGTGATGAAAAATGTGCGTTGCGAATCCATGTTCGGAATCGTAGAAGCGTGAAGGTGAAATCGAGTGTGACATCTGTCACACCAGAAAAAATTGCTTCCAAATCGGGAATGAGACGACCACAGGGGCTAAAGCCCACAATCTCTGCGCGAACTGACGCGGCCCTGGAAGGGCCGCTCTTCCACGGTCGCGCCAGCGGCGGAGGTCCCGTACGGGATGTGCGAGTACGAATTCTCAGCTGACGTTGGTGGCGACCGTCACGAACTCGCATGCGAACGTGGAAGCAAACGTCACGAACTCTCGTATAACCGCGAACTCACGTACAGCCGTGGAAGACTGTAGCGCCGTGGAAGAGCAGCGCGGTGGAAGAGCAGCGCCGCGAAAGCATGCGGCACCGTGGAAGAGCGGCGCTTTCAGCGCCGCGTTAAGCACCCTAAGAGGAAAAAGGGCTTCAGCCCCCGTCGACATTTCGCGTCGGACTCGATTGAACGCCTAGCAACCCCATTACTTCCCAAGCAAAAACCCGCACCGACTGGTGCACCGGGTGCACGAGGTCATCCCGCCTAGATTCCACTCGCGCCGAAAGCTCAATGCGCGCAACGTACTTTGCAACCGCCTCGAACGATTCAATCAAGGGAGTGAGATCGACATTTGCCGGGAAGTGCTCATACCCGATGACCACGACGGCCTTCCGTTCCGTGCAATTTAGTTTTGCCAATTTGTAGCAATCCCCAACTGAGCTCACGTTGCCTTCATATGGATGTAAGAGATTCACCGACCAGTTTTCTGCTTCGCGACCGTTATCTCCAAACGGACGCGCAATCTTGAACTCCATCGCCCATTCATTCGGGATAAGCAAATCGGGCGTTCGCTTTGTTCGTACCGCTCCGCCATATTTTGAGAGCTGGTTGAGATACTCAGCGAGGAGCTTAACGAGCTGCGGTTCTCCATAAGGCCCCACTCCGGGCTGAAACGTACGGAACGGCACCCGCTGAGAATCAATTTTGGCCAAGCCATCAGCAATGTCGTTAATCGTCTGTTCTAATTTCATTTTGAACCGGAAAGAAGAAAGGGCCACCGAAAGCATGGCCCTTGACCGTGATTTTCAAAATCTCCCTCTCTCTCTCGATCTACTTCTCGTCACAAACAACTACGAACATCCGCTGGTGCTGCCGCAGCTTCCGCAGCGGTAGCAGCTGCCATTCCGCGTCATGATGCTGCCGCAGAAGCTGCAGCTTGGCGCGTCTCCTAGGTCGATCAGGCCGGCCAGGGCGTCGGCGGCGTGGATGGAACCGTGCTCCCGGCTCTCGGCTTCCGGCTTCCGGACGCCTCGCGCCTGACGGCGCCTCCTGGCTTCCCACTCCTTCCGGCTGAGGTCCGCCGCCTGCTGGCCGCAGTCTGAGATTCTCGAACAGCATTTGCTGTTGGCCGGTCAGGAAACGCAATTGGAGCCAGCGGAAGATGTAGTCCATGATTGACTTGGCGTAGCCGAGGTCGGGATTGCCGGACCATCCACTCGGCTCAAATCTGGTGTGGGCAAACTTTTCGCAGAACAGTTTCAGCGGGACGCCGTGTTGCAGGGCGATGGAGACGGCCAGGGCGAAGCTGTCCATGAGTCCGCTGACGGTGGATCCTTCTTTCGCCATGGTGATGAAGAGTTCGCCGGGCTCGCCGTTGGGATAGAGGCCGACGGTGATGTAGCCCTCGTGGTCTCCCACTTTGAATTTGTGGGTGATGGAGGCGCGCTCTTCCTGCAGCTTGTGGCGGACGGCGCGCGGCGGCGCATTGAGATTTTCTTCTTCAACGTGCGGCGCGGAGGCCCCCGTCCGCGAGTCTTCTTTACTCGAGTTTGCAGTCTTAGTCCCTGCAGCCGAAAGCGGTTGCGATTTCTTGCAGCCATCGCGATAGACGGCTACCGCTTTCAGGCCCAGCTTCCAGGCCTGCAGATAGGCCTCCATGATGTCTTCCACGCTGGCGTTCTCCGGAAGATTGACCGTCTTCGATATAGCTCCGGAGATAAAGGGCTGAGCAGCGGCCATCATCCGCAGATGTCCCATGTAAGCGATCGAGCGGGTCCCCTTCGCCGGCTTGAACGAGCAATCAAACACAGCCAGGTGCTCGTCCTTAATATGCGGCGCACCCTCGATGGTGCCGGTGGCGTCGATGTAGCTGACAATGGCGTCCGCCTGATCGTGGTTGTAGCCGAGCTTGAACAGCGCCGTCGGCACAGTGTTGTTGACGATCTTAATCATGCCGCCGCCGACCAGCTTCTTGTATTTGATCAGGGCCAGGTCGGGCTCGATTCCGGTAGTATCGCAGTCCATCATGAAGCCGATCGTGCCGGTGGGGGCCAGGACTGTTACCTGGCTATTTCTGTAGCCGTGTTTTTCGCCGTGGGCCAGGGCTTCGTCCCAGCATTGTTTGCTGGCTTCGTAGATGGTGGTGGGGACGTTTGCTTTGTTGATTCCATTTACGCTGGCGCGGTGCATGCGAATTACGTCCAGGAAAGGTTCGCGGTTGATGTACCAGCCGGGGCAGGCTCCGCCGGGCATGGTTTGTGCAGGGGCGCTCGCTTCGCTTCGCTGGACAGCCGACGCGGCTGTCCCTACGTGGGCCGTGGCGATGCCTGCTCCTAGATTTGTTTCGGTTAGATTCTTTTTTGTGGCCTCCGTCGCGGGAACTAACGGCTGGCACTGTTCAGCTATGCGCGAGGATTGCAGATAGGCTTCGCCGCACATGATTGCGGTCACGCAGGAGGCGTAGTCGCGGCCGGCGTCGGAGTCATATGGCAGGCCTGCGGCCATCAGCAACGCTCCCAGATTTGCATAGCCTAGACCTAGTGGGCGGTAGTCGTGCGAGTTGCGCATGATCATTTCAGTGGGATATCCGGCATTGTCTACCAGAATTTCCTGCGCTGTGATTAACACATCTACTGCGTGGCGGTAGGCTTCGACGTCGAACGTGCCGTTGGGGGCGAACTTCAGCAGATTCAGGCTCGCCAGGTTGCAGGCGGAATCGTCGAGGAACATGTATTCGCTGCAGGGATTGCTGGCGTTGATTCTGGCCGTGTTCTTCGAGGTGTGCCAGCGGTTGACGGTGGTGTCGTATTGCATGCCGGGATCGCCGCAGTGCCAGGTGGCTTCGGAAATTTTGTGGAGCAGGTCTTTGGCTTTGAAAGTTTTTGCTACCGAACTGTCGGTGACGGTTTTGGTGGAGAAGTCGGTGTCGCGGACTACGGCGTACATGAAGTCGTCGGTCACGCGGACAGAGTTATTCGCGTTCTGGAAGAAGATGGAAGAGTAGGCCTCGGCATCGGGAGAAGAGCCGTCGTATCCCAGGGAGACGAGGGCGTGTGCCTTGGCTTCTTCTTTCTGTTTGCACTCGATGAATTCGATGATGTCGGGATGGTCGACGTTGAGGATGACCATCTTGGCGGCGCGGCGGGTCTTGCCTCCGGACTTGATGACGCCGGCGAAGGCGTCGAATCCTTTCATGAAGCTGAGTGGGCCACTGGCGGTGCCGCCACCGGAGAGCGTTTCGGTCGATCCGCGCAGCGGCGAAAGATTTGTTCCGGTGCCGCTGCCCCACTTGAAGAGCATGCCTTCGGTCTTCGCTAGAGTCAGGATCGAGTCGAGCGAATCTTTTACTGAGTTGATGAAGCAGGCCGAGCACTGGGGCTTGGAGTATCCTGTGACGCCGAATTCGACTTGCTGGGTTTGCGGGTTCCAGTGCCAGCTGCGACCGTCGGAGTTGGGCTCGATGCGGTCGCATCCTACGTTGAACCAGACGGGGGAGTTAAAGGCGGCGTACTGGCGGACCAGGATGTGGACTAGTTCGTCGTGGAAAGTGGCGCCGTCTTCCGGCGTTCGGAAGTAGCCCTGCGCCATTCCCCAGTCGCGGATGGTTTCGGCGACGCGGCCAACGAGTTGGCGGACGCCGGTTTCGCGCTCGGGAGTGCCGATTTTGCCGTGCAAGTATTTCGAGGCCACAATGTTGGTGGCGGTCACGGACCAGTCTTTGGGGACTTCAACATCCTTTTGCTCGAAGATCACGTTGCCCTGGGCATCGGTAATCTGGGCGAGGCGGAGATCCCATTCGACCTCGGAGTAGGGAGAGACGCCAGGCTTAGTGAAGAAGCGGCGGAAGGAGAGGCCGGAGGGCTTCTTCCTGGTCGGGGTCTGGGCTGCGGGAATCGTGAATTCGGTCTTGAGTTCTGGCATTGGGGCTCTCTCCATTAATTAGATTCTATTCGTGTTGCGCCGATTCAGGGTGTCCGGCCAGGGGGCGGGAATCGGGTGGTGCGGATGGTCTTTCAAAGAGCTTTTCTTGCGCCCCTTCGGGGCTAGTTTATTTCCTGTGTAACCGCCCACGGCTTGCGTCGTGGGCTGCGTTCTTGGGCCGCTTCGCGGCTGACCTCAGCGGCTAAAGCCGCAATCAGAAGTCACGCGGCGTACGGCGTGGCTTAAAGCCGCGCCCTTTCAAAACGACGCATTTCAAAACGAGCGTCATCCAAACCCTCGGTTTAGAAACCGGAGGGGAGTGGGAACGGACAGTGAATGTTGGCGGCGGCTCCAGAGTCTAGGGGCGGGGCCGTCTGGGAGGGATGCGAGGCAGGTGCGCCGGAAATGATTCCGGGAGCTGTCTCACCTCGTTCGGGCGAGCGGACGAATGCGTCCGCCGCTACGTGGGCATCGCTGGCGCCGCCGGCAAACAGCTGTTGCTGGGTGTCATTGGCCGGAGCGACGTATTCTGTGGCTGGGGTTAGCTCCAGCGAGGTGGCGAAGTGGGAGCCTATGCCGGTGACTTTTTCGGTGGCGGTGACCATCCACTGATTGAGGGCGTTGCAGATGGTGCGGCGCTGGGCCTGGTCTTCGATGACTACGAAGCGGACGAAATAGCGCCCGGAGATCAGGCGGGCCTGCATGGGATTCTGGCGCGACAGCATGCGGTCGAGGACGAAGGCCATGTCGTCGTCTTCGAAGAATTGGGTTACGGCCAGCATGCGGGGGGTGGGGTTCGTGGTGCTGTCGGCGAGAGCCTGCCGAGCTTCGCTCGGCCCGACCGGATCTGAGACCCGGTCCCACACGGACTCCGGCTCGTGTGGCGTTGGCGGGCGGACGAATGCCTCCGCCCCTACGTGAGCATCGCCCAAGTCCATGATTTCTTCGGCTAACGCGAAGACTCCGGGCTTGCTGGGGACGAACAGGAGGCTGTGATGGGATTCGCAGCGGAACCAGCGCGACCAGTGAAGGCGACGATAGTCCAAGGGACGATCGAAGCCGTGGCGCGCCATAGATTCTGAGACCAGTCGAGTTAGACCTTCCATTGCGGGCTCCTGCTTCTTGCTGCCAGACCGGGCGGGCAGGTTAGGGACGATTGACTTAGAGACGATTGGCTGGCTATGTTTTCATTCGTCACGCTTAAATCGTCCTGCTTCATTTGTCGTTCTTACTTCGTCGCACCCCGGGGGGATCGGGGAACGGCCACCGCACTTCTTTGCTTTCGGGCTTCCGGCTTCCGGCGTTCGGCTTACGGAGGCTGAAATTTAGAGCCTTGCGTTTAAGGTTTCCGGCGCCGGACTTACGGATTAGAAGCCCGGGCGCCTGCGCCTTGGTTATTCGCGGAGACAGCCGAGTCACCTCTGGCCGGGCTGTCCCACATGGTTTGTGTTTACGACCTCATCATTCCGAATTCCGACTCATTCCCGTGAGGCGGAAATTTCGTCCTTGGGATTGCAAAGTTACTCCCGCCAATTGTATCTGTCAAGAGGGAAACACTACAGGTTGTATCCCTAACAATGGCAGGCTTGATGCCGGGTGAGCGGCCGAGTTTTCCACACTGAGAGCGTCCGCGCGGAGAGGGTTTCGAACATGGGCTGGTTGCTGGGGAGAGGATGCGAACTGTCCTTCGCGCAAATCCCAATTTCGAGCTCACATCAGGCCCAGGCGCGAACCGGAGGAGCGGCGGTCGCGGCAGGGTTGGGGTAGTTTGCGCTGGTGGGTAGCTTGATCGTCCAGAGGCTTAAAGCCTTGAAGAGTGATCGCAGGTCCGCCAGTGGCCTCTGTACGGATCGGCCTTTCGGCCGCAGCGAGTGGTTCGACTTCATCCGCGCCTTGCGGCTGGGGCATGGAGACGTAGATGTCTTCGAAGATGCGACGCGGAGCGATGCTGATTACGCCGTCGGAAGATTCGACCAGATAGTCACCTTTGCGACCCCGGTGCTGACGGCCAAGATGATCGACGAAGCTGAGAGTGGAATTGAGTTGTTTGGCATTGACCAAAAAGCGTGTGCGATAGGACTTCCATTCTTCTGATTTCATGTGACAGCGCCCCGAGTGCTTGTCTGACTATTGCAAGGTTTAGTGCAATCCAGAACCGGCTTGTGCGGGCTGGAATGATTAAGAAATTTTCATGAGAGCGAAGTGACTGTACGGGTGAAATGAGCGCGGGTCAATTCAGTATTTTTGGTGCAGTTGAGGAAAAAGGATGGGCGCGGATTTCCCGAATTGGAACACCTGGAAAATAGCTTGGCGACGTGCCATTTTTACGATGGATGGCGGCAATTTCTTGTCGACGAAGCGGCGGGGAAAAAATCTGGTAGAGTGGGCAGGCGGATTGTCCACAGCGTGTGCACAGGAAATGCAGAAAGGCGATAGGACAAAACTCTTGCCTGCAGCTTCGGAGGAGAGCGTAGGGATGCTTCGACTGCGGAAGAAGGATCGCTTTGCTCTCGTTCTTTCTGCGCTCAGCATGACAGCGGGGTTTTCTTGGGGGAGGTGGATTACGGGAATTACCTGAGCCCTTTTTCATCGGAACGGGGAGAGAATTGACAAAGAAAATTCATAAGGAGAGTGAAACTTATGACCAAAGACCCGGTTTGCGGAATGGATGTGGACGAAAATAAGTCGCAATATCAGTCGCAGTATGGCGGGAAGAAGTTCAATTTCTGCTCCGAGCAATGCAAGAAGGAATTTGATAAGCAGCCGGAGCAGTATGCTCGGTCGGCCGCTTAGATCAACTCGCGCATTGGAGATTTAGTCGCGCACCGGATAAGAGAAGGCCCTTGCCACGGCAAGGGCCTTCTTAGTCTCCCACTTTGTGGCTCGGACGCTCGCTTCGCTCGCGGGGCGGACGAATGCGTCCGCCCCTGCGTGTCTTAGCGGTGGGCTAGCTCGCGCTCGTCGGCGGTTTTGCCAGACTTGAATGCGGTGTAGCGTTTGTTGATTTCGTCCCAGTTGACGACGTTCCACCAAGCCGCGAGATATTCGGGACGGCGGTTGTTGTATTTCAGGTAGTAGGCGTGCTCCCAGACGTCGTTGCCGAAGATGGGATAAAGGCCTTGCGAGATTGGGTTGTCCTGATTCGGAGTGCTGATGATTTGCACTTCGCCGCCGGACTTTCCGGCGAGCCAGACCCATCCGCTGCCGAATTGCTTGACGCCGGCATCGTTGAATTTGGTTTGAAAATCTTTGAAGTTGCCGAAAGTTTTTTTGATTACGTCGGCAATCTCGCCCGTCGGATCGCCTCCGCCTTTGGGCTTCATGATTTTCCAGAACATGGAGTGGTTGACGTGACCTCCGCCATTGTTGCGGACGGCGCCGCGTATGTCTTCGGGAACGGCGTTCAGGTTGCGGATTAAATCTTCAGCAGACTTGCTGGCCAGGTCAGGATGCTTCTCGAGGGCGGCATTCAGATTTTTTACGTAGGCACCGTGGTGCATGTCGTGATGCAGCGTCATCGTCTGCTTATCGATGATGGGTTCTAGCGCGTCGTATGCATAGGGGAGTGCTGGTACTTCGTGAGCCATGATTGGTCCTCCAGGCTTTTCTGATGAAACTGAGCGGAGTTTCGATGCAGGCCTATCCCATTATAGCGCGGCGCGTTCGAGGGCGTTATGGGCTTTCCCTACAGGTAGGGATGCTTCGACTGCGCGGGGAGGATCGCTTCGCTCTCCTCTCCGCTTCGCTCAGCATGACAATTCTCTTACTCGTTGTCATGCTGAGCGGAGAACGAGCGGCGCGAAACGCGACGGTCGTTCGTAGTCGAAGCATCCCTGCCTTCTGAAGGGTTCTTCATCCAGGGATACCATTCGCGGGCAAGCTTGATCCACTGGGGATTCCGGCGGGCGAATATTTACTTGCGACCCAGGAGGCGGATTCTTGAGGTGAAGGCGCGGCCTTCGCAGGCGGTGAAAGTCGGTTGGGGATGGGTTGAGTCCAGCACGTTGTCGACTACGAAGGGATTGCAGCGGCCGGTGATGTTGTCGAAGCCGCCGCGCAGGGCCAGGTAGTAACCGAAGAGGTGGAAGCGTTTCTCGAGTTGCAGGTTGAGGGAAAAATATTCGGGGAAACGCTGTGCGCCGGGTGGGCCGATGAGCTGTTGCTGGTCGGTGAGCAGGTTATAAGGGAATCCGGTGCGGGCTTCGGCGGAGTAGGCGACTTCGAGTTGGTGGATGATTGGAAGTTTGAAGAGCGGGAAATATCCCCAGGAGAGGAAGCGGTTGGGGGCGTCCCAGGAATAGGGCCCAGGTTGTTGAGGGCTGAGGATGGGGCTGTCGACATTGAAGTCGAGAGCTTGGTTAGTGTGGGCGCTGGAGCGAGTGTAGGAGCCCATCAGCATGTAGCTTTCTTTGAAGTTGTGGCGGAGCGAGAGTTGGAAAGAGTGGTAGTGGTCGTCGCGGGTATTTTCGAGAATGAAATTGCCAGTGGGTGTTGCGGCCTGGTCGTAGACGAATCCGCGGGAGCCGCGGCGGTCGAGGAATTCGGCTTTCAGATAGATGGCGGCGGGAAGTTTTTTCTCGAGTGCGACGCTCCAGTTGACGAAGCGTGGGACTTCGAGTGTGCCGCGGTTCACGGCGAACGAAGTTGTGACTGGGCCGGTGGTGGTGACGCAGTTCGCGGTGCAAGTGGGGTCAGGGATGGAGTAGAAAATGTCTTCGCGCGTGCCGGCGTAGGGACGGGCGATGAGGTAGATCGGAGTTGCGTCGGTGACCAGGCCGATTCCGGCGGAGAGTTTCGTGTTCCCGGAGCTGTCGAGGATGTAGGTTCCCGCGAGGCGGGGAGAGATAAGGACGTGGCGGACGATTTCGTCCCAGTCGAGGCGGACGCCGGGGGCGATCAGCAGGCGATCGGTGAGGAGCCAGCGATCTTCGGCGTAGGCGCTGACTTCGGCGTTGTATTGTTCGTGTAGCGGAGCGGCGGTGAAGGTGGAGTAGCGAGTGCAGGGGAATTTTGCATCTTGAGTCGCGGCCAGGCACAGATCGGGCGAGGTCAGCGTGTTGCTTCCGCTCAGAAATGAGATCGGCTGGCGCGCGAATTGGGCGTCGTACGAGATGCGGTCGAGATCGACTCCCACTTTGAAGTCGTGGTGGCCGTGCCATTGACGCGGCGGCAGAAACAGATTGGCAAGAGCCTGCAAGCGGCGGGCATGGGTTTGGTCGTTGAGGTAGTAGCTGCCTCCGGTGGTCGTGGGATTCAGGAAGTAAGGCAGCGAGCCATAGGGAGTGAACTGCAGGTTGTATTGATCGAAGGCGAACCCGGTTTCGAGGAGTTCTCCTCCGGCGAAATAGTGCTGGTCTTTGATGCTGGCTACATAAGCGGATTCGACATCTTTCGGATTCGAGAGTTGCGGGCTCTGCGGCGAGAGAAACGCGTATTGGTCGTGAAGGTAATTCACCAGAAAGCTGGTGGTAAGGATGTTGCGGCTGGTGAGGTTGGATTGAACTTTGGTGAGATTGCCAAGACGCAGAGCGTGATCGTTGTCGGCATTGACGGGAAGCGCAGTGTAGACGATGTTGTCGTATTCGCCGTCGAAGGCGTTATAGAACCATATCTTTCCTTTTTCGATGGGACCGGAAAAGGTGAAGCGCGGAAGAAATTGGTCGAAACGCCATCCATGCTTGTTTTGGATCGACGGGATGAAGTCGGTGGCGGCAAAGCGAAAGTGGTCGTCGCCAATGCCGGTGTTCAGGTTGAGCACGCCGCCCGATCCTTTGCCGGCCTCGGCCGGTTCGCGCGAGGGCTCGACCTGAATGTTGCGGAATGCATCGGTGCTGACGCGGATCAGCAGCTGTCCGTTGGCGGGTTGCGTGACGTTGAAGCCGTCGAGCAAAGTAAGGGTCTGGTAGGTCTGAGCTCCGGCGACGTGGGGCTGGCCGAATTGATCCTGCACGACTCCAGGAATGAAGTTCAGGACGTTGCGATAATCTTCAGTTCCGGGATAGACGATGTTGATCACATCGAGGCCGCTGATGGTTTCCTGCGCGGCGACTTGCGCGGGATCGATGGCGGGAGGAGATTCGTGCACATCGACGATTTCGCGAACTTCCCGCTGGTGCGACAGCGCGACTTCAAGATTGAAACTTGGCGTGATCCGGACGGACTGCATCAGTTCGTAGAAACCTTCTTTTTCTACGCGGAGTTGATATTGGCCCGGGGCGAGCGCCGGGAACCGGCAGCGTCCTGCGAAGTCGGTTTGGCAGCGCAGCGCAGGCAGCGAGGGCATTTGGAGGAATACCCGGGCGTCTGGGACGGCGACTCCGTTTTCGTCGATGACGGCAATGGTAGGGACGAGATTGGACTGCGCCGCGGCAGCGCAGGTAAGGGCGAGCGTGAGCGTCAGGAAGAGAGCACGCATGCGGTCAGGAGCATTTTACTGTCGAACGCGGTAAGGTCGGGAGTTGCTCTGAATGGCACACCGCATTCATGTCCGGCCGCGTACCGAAACTTCGTTCGGCTTCCTCCGAGGCGCTTCTGGGAATAAGAGGTATTTAAAAATCCCGCATAGTGCGGTAAAATAATTCAACTCCGCTCGGAGGGTTTCTTAGGATGGCTTATCTCACTAGCCAGGAAGCGCTGCGTCTCGCAGCCGACTTCGCACTCAAAGCCGAGTATATGCGGAACGACGACACCGCCGATCTCAAAACCAAGGCCGAACTTTACGCGACGGCAAGCCGGGTTGCCATCTTGCGAGCTGCGAGTTCGACAAGGGTCCGCGGCCAAGAGCGCCCCAGCACCAGGTGTTAAGCGTTGCACCATTTTCGCTGCATGTGAATTAACCGGGTTCTCCACAGCTTTTCACAGCAATACTTGTTGCGTTTCTGGCCCCAAGTTGCGGATAATGGCCGCGAGCGTTGTCGTGTATAGTCGAGCCGATTTACTAAGAATTCTTCACATCACTCCGCGCCAGTTGATCAACTGGGAGCGGGTCGGACTGGCCGCGTTCGCCGAGGCCTATTCTTTTTCCGACCTACTGGAAATCAAGAAAGTTCGCGACTTGTGCGCCATGAGCGTGCGCCCGACGGTGATCAGGCAGTCGCTCGACGCCATGCGCAAGCAGGCTTCGGGCGTGGAGAAGCCGCTGCTCGAAGCCGGCGCATGGTCCACCGCGAAGCACCGCGTGGCGTTTCGCCACCAGGGCAGACTGCTGGAGCCGATCGCGGGACAGTTTCTGATGGATTTTTCCGAGCGCGAGAAAGTCCTGACCAGCACGCCGGTGCCGAAGTCCGAGCCCACGCCGCGCGAGAACGAGGCCGCAGTATGGTTTGCCCGGGGGATCGCGCTGGAAGAAGATCCCAACACCCAGTCCGACGCGATTTCCGCCTATCATCACGTGCTCGCAATTGAACCGGCGCACGCGGCCGCGCACATCAACCTGGGCACGCTTTACTACAACCGGCAGGAGTTCGGCTTCGCCGAAAAGCATTACCGCCAGGCCATTCAATCCGATCCGCGCTACTCGCTGGCCTACTTCGATCTGGGCAACGTGCTGGACGAAACCGGACGCGTGCAGGAAGCCATTGTTATATACAAGACCGCGTTACAACTCGCTCCCACCTACGCCGACGCCCATTACAATCTGGCGCTGGCCTACGAAAAGATCCGCGAACCGCGCAAGGCGCTGAAACACTGGCAGGCCTACACCAGGCTCGACACCGCCGGCCCGTGGTCAGTGCACGCCCGCAGCCAGATCAAACGCATCCTGCAAGCGGACACGCTGAAGCTGGTCCATTCCCGCCCCAAATAGTTATTGCCATTTCAACCCTGTGCGTCGTCATCCTGAACGTAGGCGTTCTTCAGCCGAACTGAAGAGCCTGCACTGAGCGAAGTCGAAGGGATCTCGCGCGCAGACCAACAGTACTGGACGACGTTTGCCAAATGTCGAGTGGTTTTGCAGCCACTAGGGTTCGACTCCCTTGCCCTCCTCGGGTCACTCGACTACCAAAGTTTCTTGACAATTCAAGCTGCCCCGATTTATCATAGTAAGTGTTTGGCGAACGTCGTTTAGTATCTCGAAGCCCCGAGCGATACTCGGGGCTTTGGCTTTTTGAGAACGTCCCGTCTGTTCCCTACATTTCCGTCCCTACATTTCGCGCCCGTTACTTCCACCATTCGCGGCGTGCCATCGGAAGTCGTTCTGAATGAGGAGGACGGCATGAAGTCCCCGTGCGCGGTGAACCTGCACAATGCAGTTACGGTGTCGCAACAGCGCCTGGGGAAACGTGTGGCCCAGCTTAGTTCCGCACGAATGAATGAGGTGTGCGCCGCTCTGCGCTTCTCTCTGGGTTGCGATTCAAACTAGTTACTGGGAACGTTCCGTATGTCCGCGCATCTTAAGATGGTGAGTGTCCCGACTGTCCGCGTACTCTCAAACTGGGCCGAAGCCTCAGCACAGCATGATCGAACACAGCATGATCGAACGTCTATAATATCTTCGTTGAGGCGCCGTCGTCGTGGATAGAGATCGTGTAATCAAACAGGTCAAGACAAGCGGCATACACTCGGGGGGACAGCTCCTAAGCGTCATTAAATCTCTCGGTGAAGGCGGAAATGGCGCCGCCTTGCTGTGCAAAAGCGACGACGGGAAGGAGTGCGTCGTAAAACTGTACCTTCCGCACGAAAAGCGGGAGCTGGACGAAAGAGCCCTAGCGCGCTTCGAGAGCGAGATTAAGCTCACGACTACAATTCGCCATCCGAACGTGGTTAAGGCGCTCGGCTCCGGCAGGTTGCAGATGGGCGCCTACTCCCTCCCATTCTACGTAATGCCACGGGCTGCCAAAACCCTACGTGATTTCGCCGACTCCCACGGTAACGATCCCGCCAAAATCGAGCAGCGGATGAGGATTTCCCTTCGTGCTACGCTGGGCGTGGCCTGCCTGCACTCCAACGGCGTGTTTCACCGTGATCTGAAGCCTGAGAACATCCTGATAAGCAGAGACGGCACGCCATGGGTGGCCGACCTAGGGAGCGCACACGTGAACCCCGAATTCGCATCAGGAGGGGTGAAGGCGATTGAAAGCGAGCGCCTGCTCAATCGCGATTACTACGCACCGGAGCAGCGGTTCGGCACGAGCAACCGAAGTAGACCATCGAGCCGATATCTGTGCGCTTGGCTATATCTTGTATGAACTCCTTGCAGGCTTTCCCCCCGTCCGGAACGGTTCACCAGCGCTATCGAAAATCAATGAAGCGTTTGCCCCGTTGGATGCCATTTTCAACAGAATGACCGCGCACGAGCCCGCAGATCGATTTGCAGTACTCGAGGACGCAATCGAAGAGCTATCGATCGCGTTCGGCTGGATTCTCGCGACCACAAGAGGGGGTTCGCCGGATAGAAAGCGCAAATGTCCCTGCGATGACAAAGCTCCTAAAGAGCTCAAACGAGGCCCACCGACAGCGAGGGATCATTTTGGCGATGCAACTGCGAGAGGAGGCTTTGGACGCGCTTCATCAGCTCACCGGACACAACAGACGCGACATACGCAATGCCGCAGTTACTGCTCTTGGTGAGATCACACATCCTCAGCTCTCTGCCATTCCTGACAGGCTGCCTCTACGGTGGCAGCGGGAGGGCGTCGACCTTTCGTCCTTCTGCCGACACGGCGGCCGCAGCGGTCGCCCGCTATCCCGTCGATCTGAGGCTACAAGTCTGTGGCCAAATATCCCAACCAATTCGTCCATATCAGGTTCAGCAAATCTTGAAGGACGTCTCGAAGGACGTGGCGTACGCGACCGTGCAAGAACTCCACGACTCCGAACTGCTGCTGCTCGACTGGAGCGAGATGTTGCCGACGGTCCTGGCGACTATAGACGAAGAAAGAGCGTGGCTGGACATCGCTAAGAAGATGAGCGACGGCAAGATCGGAGGCTTTCAAGCGCGCCAACTAGTTCCGGTTCTTTCGCCGCCTCACCAACTGGAGCTCCTTAACACTTGGATCGAACGCGAGAGGGATGGCTGGTTTTTTGAGTACCTGTACAAGGCGATTCTTGCAGCCGACATTGCACCCCAGGAAAGAGCTCAGCTCCTAACGCACTTGAGAGTCAAGGTACAGGGCGCAGCGGCATTCAAGAATCAGTCGGAACTGCTGGCGAGCATTCGCGACGCTGAATCAAAGCAGGACGGGCAAGTGGCGCCAACTCAACCCCAGGTTTTGGTTTGAGTGGGGTTGTTTATAGGTCACAGGGTTGGAAAAAAATGGAGAGGGGACGTCCCCCAATTTTTCCGACGCAACACCAACCTCAAAGATTTCCACAGCCGCCTTGTGTGACATCTGACCTTGCGCCCAGCTTTCGATTCGTTCATGATTGCCCAAGCAAGGGCAGTAAATCGAGCGGGAGCGACAAAAGGCGATCCCGGCGAAGAATCAGGCCGCAAGTCTTTTATTTCGCGGATTTTAGTATCTAAGTTCTTTGACATCCGGATTTTACGGGGAATTTCGTGCTAACTCGAAGATTTCAAAGATTCGAGGGGGGAGGGGGATACCCCAGGTTTCATCCAGCCGGGAGCTCGCCAGCCGAACCACCTGTTGCAGCAATGCTAAAATCAACAGTTTGCATCCCGACGATTGAAGGCCCTCTCATGCCCGAAGCCATTCTGCAAGCCGCCGCTCCCGCCCCTCTGACCACGCTCACCGAAGACGAAATTCTGTTCCGCGACAACATCCGCCAGTTCGCCGACGAGAAGATTCGCCCGCTGGTGAAAGAGATGGACGAGAAGGGCGTCTTCGACAAAGATCTCATCCACGATTTCTTCCAGCTCGGCCTGATGGGCATCGAGATTCCCGAGCAGTACGGCGGCGGCGGCGCCAAGTTCTTCGAAGCGATTCTGGCCGTCGAGGAACTGTCGCGCGTGGACGCTTCGGCCGGCGTGATCGTCGACGTGCAGAACACGCTGGTCAACAACGCCCTGCTGCGCTGGGGCAACGAGGAGCAGAAGAAGCGCTATCTGCCGCAAGATGGCCGCCGAGACGGTCGGCGCTTACGCCTTGAGCGAGGCGGGATCGGGTTCCGATGCGTTTGCGCTTGCAGACGCGCGCCGCGCTCAAGGGCAGCGAGTACGTGCTCAACGGCCGCAAGCTGTGGATCACCAACGGCAAAGAGGCGGGATTGTTCGTGCTCTTCGCCACGATCGATCCGGCTGCGGGATACAAAGGCATCACGGCGTTTCTGGTCGAGAAAGATTTCCCCGGATTCACCGTCGGCAAGAAAGAAGACAAGCTCGGCATCCGCGCGTCGTCCACCTGCGAGCTGATTCTGGAAGATTGCCGCGTGCCCAAGGAGAACGTGCTGGGCGAGCCCGGCAAGGGCTACAAGATCGCCATCGAGACGCTTGAACGAAGGCCGCATCGGCATCGGCGCGCAGATGATCGGCTTGGCGCGCGGCGCCTGGGAATTTGCCTGCAAGTATGCCGAGGAGCGCAAGCAGTTCGGCAAAGCCATCGCCGAATTTCAGGGCATCCAGTTCCAGATCGCGCAAATGGCTACGGAGATCGAGGCCGCGCGCCTGATGGTTTACAACTGCGCGCGCATGAAGGATGCCGGCGTGAACTTCGTCAAGGAAGCGGCCATGACCAAGCTGTTCGCCTCGCAGGTGGCCGAGCGGGTGACTTCGCTGGCCATTGAAATCTACGGCGGATACGGCTTCACGAAAGATTATCCGGTGGAGAAATACTGGCGCGACGCCAAGATCGGGAAGATCTACGAGGGCACGTCCAACATGCAGCTGGCGACGATCGCCAAGCTGGTGCTGGGGAAGTAGCAGAACAATGTGAGTCTACTGGTTGGTTAGGCTGTGCAGGGAAGGGTTCTCTCGCGGGATCACCGGGAACGGCGCGAGATCGTGTTCTGTGAACCAGTGCGGCTTGCTCAAAATGTGCAGCGAATTGCACATCGCCCTTGGTTGCGTCCCCGAATCGGGAACCGATAAATCCCTTAACCTCATCCGTTTAACTGAGGTTCGCGTAGTGGCTGGCCGGATGCAATTAGCCCATGTGTCTGCGTGTCGGGCAGGACCGGGGTGACATTGTGACGACTCTATTCGGGAACAACGCGGTATCGACAGTGTCGGTGACAGACACTTCCGCCAATCCCAAAAAGCACGGCTGGTTGCCGCTGCTGACTGTGCTGTTCTTGATCTCTTACAGTCTGATGACCGGGCTGATCGTGGAGCAAGGGCAGACCATTGAGTCGCAGCGCGTCCTGATTCGCGAACTGTTCCGCGACAGCACGGAACTGTCCAATCTGAAGAGCAGGCGGCAGCAGGCCCAGTCGCCGTCGGCTACGACCCAGCCCCCGGTGACGCAGATCCCATCGGCGCAAAAGCCGTCTACACAAATCCCGTCAACCCAGTACCCGTCGACGATCCCGTCAGGATCCCATCGACCCAGATCCCGTCAGCCCAGGCTCCAAACCGTCAGGCCCCGTCTTCCCAGGCAGGACCGCAACATCGCGCGCCGAATGCGGCAGCGACACAGAAATGGCAGTTCCGAATGCCGTCGAAACCAACGCCAGATTTGGTGGACGATTGCCGGACATTAATTACGATCTAGAACAAGATAAAAAGCAGTCGAAGACCCTGAACATTGCGTCATTTGGTTCTGTGAGTGAACGGTAGTAAGCGGAAAGTTGCAGGAAGTAATGAAGGTCCTGACCCTAGCCTTGTTGTTTAGTTTGCCGGTTGCCCCCTGGGCGCCACAGAAACCCTTGCGCCAGCCTTCCAGCCAGATCGCGAAACATTCCAAAGGCGGGCGCTGGTACTTCGCCGCCTCCGGCCATGCGGTCTATTGCTACGGTCCTGTCATGACTCTTCCCCGCGCGAACGGCAATTTGCAGAGAGTTGCAACGCTCTGCCGCGACGGCAGCGCGGTCGTCCCGCTCAAGGACTAGAAACATCAGCCTATTTGTTCTGATCGAAGCGGTCGCGGTCTCTGCGTCCAGCACGGCGTCGAACGCATCCAATCTCCACGCAAACTAAAAGTTGTAAGACATAAAATCTTCATACGCGTTCCCTGTGGACGTGTGCGGATAGGATCTTCATGCCCGAACTGCCCGAAGTCGAAACTATTGCACGCGGCCTCGCTCAACGAGTGACTGGAGATGTCGTGGAATCCGTTTGGCTCGGGCAGAAGAAGGAACCGCTGAAGTCTTCTGCGTCTGCGATTGCGTCGACGCTTGAGGGCAGCCGCATTGCGACAGTGCGGCGCATGGGCAAGCACATCGTCTTTGATCTTGAGCGTAATCGTGTGGCGCGGGCGCTCCTGCCCGCGAAAAGCCGGAGAGCGGATCGGAAAGTCGGCGGAAAGGCAGTCGCGTCGACCACGGCTTCATCTTCATCAATCATTTCGGCAGGGGCGGGCGGGGGGCGGGGCGCCGCCCCATACATAACACCCATGGCAAGGCACAGTTCATCGTTCATCTCGGGATGACGGGACGGCTGCAGGTTTGTGAGCCACAGAGTGAGATCGCGAAGCACACTCATGCCATCGTCAAGCTGGCGTCGGGCAGGGAACTGCGGTTCGTGGATCCCCGGCGCTTCGGGCGGCTGAGCGTGGCTCAGGCGGGGGATTTCGATGCGACTGGCATCGAGCCGCTGGAGGTTGATCTCGATCGCTTTCTTGCACTGTTTCGCGGCCGCAAGACTCCCATCAAGAGTGCGCTGCTCAATCAGAAGCTGCTGCGCGGCGTGGGCAATATTTATGCGGATGAATCTTTGTTCCGGGCCGGCATTCGGCCTCGGCGGAGGGCTGCGAGCATCGCGCGTGATCGATTGGAAAAGCTTCTTACCGCCGTGAAAGAAGTGCTGAAGGAAGCGATCGCTCTCGGAGGTTCTTCGATCTCCGACTATGTAAACTCCGATGGCGAAGAAGGATTCTTCCAGCTTCAGCATCGGGTGTACGGGCGCGAGGCGGAGGCGTGCCTGGTCTGCAAGACTTCCATCAAGCGAGTTGTGATCGCCGGGCGCAGCAGCCACTACTGTCCCAGGTGCCAGAAATAGGGCAATTGTTGATTGTTGATTTTTGATTGTTGATTGAAACCCTAGGGCCTGAAACCTGCTCCTGCCGTTTTTCAATCAGCAATCAACAATCATCAATCAACGATGATTTTCTGCTACCCTTCTGCGCATGCCTGACTTTTCTATTGGAGTGGATCTCGGCGGCACCAATCTGCGCATCGCCGCTATCAGCACGGAAGGGCAGCTTCTGGAGAAGATTACTCTCGGAGTGAAGGTTGCTCTCGGCCGCGACCACGTGATCGGCGAAATGTGCGAGGCGATTAAGCGACTGTCCGATCAATATCGGGGCAGTGGCAGGTTTGTGGGAGCGGGCATCGGCGTGCCGGGAATCATCGACATGGAGACGGGAATGATGATGAAGTCCGCCAATCTTCCCGGCTGGTCTGACTATCCGGTGCGCGATGAAATCGAGCGGCGGCTGGGGACACGCGTTTTTCTGGAGAACGATGCGAATGTCGCCGCGCTGGGCGAAAAATGGCTGGGCGCGGCTCGCGATGTCGACAATATGGCTATGGTGACGCTGGGCACCGGCATTGGCGGCGCGATCATTTTGAATGGAAAAATCTTTTATGGGATGAATGGCATGGCCGGCGAGTTCGGGCACGTGACCGTCGAACCCAACGGCGTCCCATGCGGCTGTGGCAATCACGGCTGCGCCGAGCGCTATGCTTCCGCGACCGCGGTAGTGCGCATGGCTCGCGAGGCCATTGAATCTGGAGAGGCGCCGGCACTCGCCAGGGCCGCCAGTTCCGATGCAGAGTTCAGCGCGAAGTCAATTTACAATCTCGCGCTTCAGGGGAATGAGGACGCGCAACGCATCTTCCGCCGCTTCGGCGTGGCTTTGGGAATGCTGCTGGCTGATTTGGTGAACGTGTTGAACCTTGATATGTTTGTGATTGGCGGCGGAGTGGTTAGTGCGTGGGACGCCTTCGCACCGCCGATGTTTTCGGAATTGCGCGAGCGTTCGCTGGTATATGCGGCCACCGCGCCCGACGATCATCTCGAAAAAGATCATTTCGAGAAAAAAGAAGGGGCGTCGGCTCAGATTGCCGCTTATACGCGCAGAAAGACGATTATTACCCGTGCCCTGCTCGGGAGTGACGCGGGGTTGTATGGAGCGGCAAGGATTCCGGCGTCTTAACCTTGCGAGAGATTAACGAATTGCAGCGAGAGATGGTCTCGAACTCCTGAAAAAATAGCAACGGGCGGAATCAAAAAGTACCGCCCGCTGCTCTTACATTTATCCTACCGACCATTACTTTTGACAGGAGTCGCCGACCATGTGGACGTCGGTGACCTTCAGGTGGCCATGTTCGGAGGAAGTCTTCTTCATGCCGCTGTCTCTTGCTGCATCTTTCGTGTCTTCCTTCAGGTTGTGCATCTTGGCATGCGAAACCACGCCTTTGGCCTCAATGGTGTGGCCCACGTGACTCGCGAGATCGACTGCATTATTGGAGTGCACTTCCCAGGTGCTTCCGTCATTCGCGGTCAATAGGAACTCGTCGGCACTATCGCCCTTGCTTAGGCATCCGGTGATGCTCCTCACTTCGCCCTTCGATTTTGTGTCTGTGTCTTGCGCGATGGCCCACGCCGATGTCAGACCAGCGAGAACCACACACAACAGTAAACGACTCCACTTGTTCGTCATTCAATTGCTCCTTTATGGCGCCCCGTTTCATCGAGGGGCAAACGAGACGTTGGTTTCGAGTATAAGTTGCGGTTTCACCGGGGCGAGTTGCCGTTGATACCGAAAAACGGTCCACGCAGCCACGGCAGCGCAGCTCCTAAGGCCGCGGGCGGGGGCGCCCGCGCCACAGTTAGGCTGGGGGATGGATCATGTGGATCAGGAGGAAAGTGCCGGCCGCGACTATAGCGGAGGCGGGGATGGTTAGAATCCAAGCCCAGACGATTCTTCCTGCTACGCCCCAGCGGACGGCGGACAAGCGGTGCAAGGAGCCTACGCCGACAATGGCGCCGGTGATGGTGTGAGTAGTGCTGACAGGAATGCCGGCCAGGGCGGTGCCGAACAGAGTGATGGCTCCCGCGCTTTCGGCGCAGAAACCGCCCAGGGGTTTGAGCTTTGTGATCCTCTGGCCCATGGTGTGAACGATGCGCCAGCCGCCGAAATAGGTTCCGGCGGCGATGGCGGCATGCGCGGCCAGGATGATGGGCCAGCGAAAACGTCCCCAATTCGCCAGCATGTCAGATTTGCTCATGAAGCCGGCGGTGTAGAGTGCGCCGGCGACAATGCCCATGGTTTTCTGCGCGTCGTTGCCGCCGTGGCCAAGGCTATAGGCCGCGGCGGAGAGAAGTTGCAGCTTGCGAAACCATTTGTCTACGACTTGTGGAGGCTTGTGCTGAAGAATCCAGTGAGCGGCCACCATGAAACCTAGGCCGAGAACCATGCCCATGACGGGGGCAACCACAATAAAGATGAGAGTCTTATACCAGCCTTCGGGAATGATGACGGAAAACATGGTTGCCGCTCCAGTGTGAAGGGCGGCATGCATCATGGCAGCGCCCGCGTAGCCACCGATGAGTGCGTGGGAAGAGGACGTTGGAAGTCCCCACCACCATGTCAGGACATCCCAGACGATGGCTCCGAACAGTGCCGCCAAGACGACGTATTGATCGACGTCCTCCAGCCGAATCATTCCTTTGCCGATGGTTTTGGCGACCGCCGTACCCAGGAAGAAGGCCGCTAGAAAGTTGAAGGTGGCGGCCCAAAGTACGGCGAGTCTTGGCGACAGCACGCGGGTAGAGACCACGGTCGCGATACTGTTGGCGGAGTCGTGAAAACCATTGAGGAAATCGAAGACTAAGGCGACAAGGATCGTGATCAGGACCAGCACCACATCTTTGTTCAACGGGAGTCTCTCCGGTCTGTTCGCGTCTTATTTTCTGAAACTCTGCTTGCGAAAATCCTGCCAGGTGCTGTTGACGACAATCTAGGTGCTCTTCACGACAATGCCTTCGAGCACGTTAGCGGCGTCCTCCGCTTTGTCGGTGGCAGTTTCCAGCACTTCATAGAGCTCCTTCAACTTGATCAACTGAATCGGATCCTTTTCGTTTTCGAAGAGATCGGCGATGGCTCGGCGGCTGACATGGTCGGCCATGTCCTCGAGCCGGTTGACTTCCTCGCAGTGCTCCATGACGTGGCCGTTTTTTTCCAGGAGCGAAACGCCCTTAGCCAGCTCCTCGCATTGCAGCACGATCAGACCCGCCAACTCCGTGGAGACGGGAGGAGGCGCGACGATCTTATACATCACGAGGCGCACGGCGGCGGAGTTTACGAAATCGAGGACGTCGTCGAGCGAGGAAGCCAAACGGTGGATATCCTCGCGATCGAAGGGAGTGATGAAGCTCTGGTTCAGCTTGGTGATGATGGCGTGCGTGGCCTTGTCGCCTTTGTGCTCGATGGCCTGCACTTGACTGACGCGCATGGCCAAGTCCCGAGGGTCGGACAGGATGGTGCGGAGCAATTTGGCGCCTTCGGTCAGGTTGCCGGAGAGCTCAGCGAAAAGGTCGAAAAACTTGGTGTCGCGCGGGATCAGACGCATTTGGGCAGGTCGCTCGGACTCTTGGGAACGAGACGGTGTGAAGACCAAGAGCAAAGTAATATCTCACGCGGAGCGTGCGGGAGGCAAACGGCTGGCCGGGTTAGCGGGAGGTTTCGCGGTTGGTGAGGGCCGACGAGCGGCGCGGGGTCCGAATGCCAACGGCGAAGAGCAGGACGAAAACCGCAGCGGATCCCATTGCAACCGGCTGCAGAAAGCCCAGGAACAGTTGCCTGAATGCCATGGCAGCATTATGGGAGCGAGGGCTGGCGTGAGCCACATTACGCCCAAGTGTAGACCTAAAGTGCGGGCAGGACGGCTGGCACGGAAGATGGAATGCGTGGGTGGGTGGTCTAAGCAAGGCAAGAAGCATCTTCGAGGGTTCAATCTCAGCACCCGGTCCCGCCAAGCAACCGTGAGATGGGAGAGGAAGACTTATTGCCTTGTTGTCCGAGCTTCTTGGTCTTTGTTTACTTTGTTTACTTCGTTTACTTCCAGAGTCGCGCTCACGACTGTGCCACCGCCGTTGGATGTTATCTCCAGGCTGCCACTGAGTTGCCTGAGGCGCTCGCGAATGCCGCCGAATCCAACGCCGCCCCGGCCGGACTCCATCAGTTCGCGCTGCTTGGGCGTTGGTATACCGCGGCCGTTGTCCTGAACCTCAACCAGCAGACGGGTGCCTTTCTGCCGGATGCGTATGGCGGCGGTGGAACTGCCGGAATGACGATGAATGTTGGTCAGACATTCCTGAACGATGCGAAAGATGGCGAGTTCGGTGTCGTTCGGCAAGCGAGGGAAATCGGAGGGAATCTCCAGATCGACCTTGATGTTGCTGCGTTCCGAAAAGCCATCCACGTACCAGCGCAGAGCGGAAACCAGGCCGGCGATTTCAAGCAGCGGAGGATGAAGAAGATGGGATAGGGTGCGAATCTCGGTGGAGGCTTGCTGGACCAACTGCGCATTCTCCTGCACGGCTCGGGCTCCCAGGGTGTCGAGTTTATGAGCCTGCGACTGCACCACAGCGAGGTTCATGCTGAGGGCAGCCATGATTTGGCCGACGCTGTCGTGCAGTTCACGAGCCAGTCGCCTGCGCTCGTCATCCTGCACTTTGAGCAGACGGGCGGAGAGAGCTCGCAGATTTTCATTCGCAGCCTGAAGTTCGGCGGTTCGTTCCTGCACTCCTATTTCCAAATGATCACGAGCTTCGCTGAGCGAGCGCAGCAACTGGCGTTGCTCATCGATATTAGTGTTGGTGCCGAACCAGCGGGTGATTTTGCCTTGTGCATCTCGAAACGGGCTGACGCGGGTTAAGAACCATCGGAATACTCCATCAGCGCCGCGCAAAGGAAATTCCATCTCGAACGGAGTTCCGGTGCGAATCGATTCGGTCCATTTTTCGAACACGCGGGGATACACATTGGGGTCGTGTACTGCCTTCCAGCCCCATCCTTGCATCTGTTCCAGGGTGGTGCCGGTATATTCGTACCAGCCCTGGTTGTACCAAAATATATGGCCATCGGGATTGGCCATCCAGGCCAGCTGGGGAATCGAATTGGCCAGAGTGCGAAGTTCTGCTTCACTGCGGCGCAGCTTCTCGTCGGCTTCTTTTCGGGCGGTGACGTCACGCGTGACCGCCAGTTGCACGGTCTGGCCGGTGGAAGGATCGCGCATCGGCACGGCGTGCGTCTCCATCCAACGCCGCGTGCCTTTGAGACCGACGATTTGAAACTCGACGTGGCCCTTGTTGCCGCGGCAGACATCCTCGTTAAATTCGATGAACTTCTGGCGGAATTCCGGCGCGATTAGATCGTAAACACTTTGTCCCACGACGTCACTGTCATCGCCCGCCTCTACCATGACGCAGCCGGCAGAGTTCATGGCCAGCAGCTTGCCGTCGGGAGCAACCACTTTTACGCACTCCGGCGTGGCCTTCACGATCGCGCGAAAACGCTCTTCGCTTTCGCGGGAGGCTCGCTCGGCTCGTTTGCGCGAGGTGACGTCTTCAATAACGCCCAGAAAGAACTGCGGTTTTCCGGCGGCGTCTTTAAGCAAGGTGACCGTGGTCAGGGTCCAGACAATGGCGCCATGCTTGGCCACGAACCGCTTTTCGTAGGCGAACTCGGAGGTCTCCCGGTTGAGAAGGGCGCTGGTGTTGGAGCGGGTTTTCTCCAGGTCATCGGGGTGAGTCACCTCGAAAAACGTTAGTTGCTTTAGTTCGTCGATCGAATAACCCAGAATGTCGGAAACCTTCTGGTTGATCTCCACAAAACGTCCGTCGAGCAATGCGATGGAGATGCCGACGGCAGCCTGGTTGAACATGGCATGCAGTCGCTCCACGCTTTCCCGCACGGCCTCGCCGGCTTGCTTCTGGGTGGTGATATCGAGGAAATAAATCGAAAGACCGTCTCGCCCGGGATAGGCGCGAACATGGAACCAGGAGTTCAGTGGCGGATAGAATATCTCGAATTCCACCTTCACCTTTTCGGCCGCCGCGCGGCGGAAATTCTTCTCCAGAGGAGTGCCGACGAAATCCGGAAATCCTTCCCAGAAATTCGAGCCGAGAAGCTGCTCGCGAGAACGGTGCAGCGGCTGCACGATGTGCTCTGCCTGGGGATTCACATAGGTAAAACGCCAGTCGCGGTCGAGGACGACAAAGGCGTCGCTGATACTTTCGAGGATGTTGGTGATGCGCTCATTGGAATCGAGAAGCGCCCGCTCGGCGCGCTCGCGGGCGAGCAGAACCGCCTGGGCATTTTGCAACGCCACAGAGCGCAGTAGTTTCTCCTCCTGTTCGTCGAGTTTCACGAGCGCTTCCCCAGAACTTCTTCGGCCAGCCGGGTGCCGATCACGCGGGCGTGAATTTTTGCGAATGCGGTTTCACGAGTCGTGGAAGTGTCATCGCTGAAGGGCGCGAAGCCGCAGTCGTCGGTGGTGCCCAGTTGTCCGAGCGGAATATATTCGGCAGCTTCGAGCACGCGGTCGCGGACTTCCTCGGGCGTGTCCACGTGAGGGTCGATGGGGGAAACCACGCCCACAAAGGCCCGCTGATCCGGCTTCAGGTATTGGCGGATCATCTTCAGGACGCGCCCGCGATCCTTTTCGCCGGCGAGCGCGATAAAAAAATTTCCCGCACGCAGTTCGAACAAGCTGGGCAGTAAGATCCGCGTAATCGACGTCGGCGCTGTGGGTGGAGTCGCGGTCGCCGCCGGGGCATGTGTGCACTCCGATGCGTTGCCGTTCGTCGGCTGTGAAACGCGACAGCGCCAGATTGTTCAGCCCGATGAAACTGTTCAGGAGATTGCCGGTAGGATCGAGTTTCACCGCCAATCTTCCCTCCGTGAAGTCAATCTGAACCTTTTGCGCGCCTTTTGCAAAGCAGCGGCGAATCTCCATTTCGTGCTCGCGCAGCAGATCGTCGATAAATTGCTGCCGCGAGTAGCCGGGGATATCTTCCGCGGGATACATGAGGCTGAGTGCGGAGGGCGAAATGACGGCCTGCTTCAGGGGCATGTGGGCAAAGCGCGTGGCCACGTCAAGGTAGCGGTCGGCATAGACTCTGTAGCGAAAGGGACCGGCCGTCAGTCGCGGCATGCGCCGAACGTGCCCGGCAGAGAAGGGAATCTTGAAACCATCCGGCGCAGTGTTGGGCAAGCCATGCACGGAATATGTCCAGAAGTTGTGATACTTGCGCTGCTCGCCATCGGTGATGACGGGGGAACCGGTGGCCTCAAACTCGCTGATCGTGTCCTGGATGGCGTCTTCGTAAAGGGAGTCCAACTTGGGATCGGCGTAGTCTCCGGCCTCCGCAATGGCGGCAATCAACTCCGGCGGTCGGGGAATGCTTCCAATCGGCTCGGTAGGGATTTTCATAATAATAGTTCTTCAAATCTTCTAATCGTTTTGGGACGTAAAACGAAGTCAGCTTCTCGAAAAAGCAGAAATCATCGCAGCCGGAATTTCCCAGCGAAATCAAGGTCTTTCATCGCTTTAGATGATTCCATACGGTGTTTGCTTTAGGCTATAGCCGCAGAGCAGATGGTCAGGGCGTATTACCCGGAATTCCGATTCTCTCGGCCAGCCTCACCAACTCGGCCAGCGAATTGGCGCCCATCTTACGCATCAGCTGGCTGCGATGGACTTTTACCGTGGTCTCACTGGTTCCAATTTCCGCGGCGATCTGCTTATTTAGCAAACCGGAGACCACCAAAGGTAGCACTTCCCGCTCCCGCGGCGTTAATGTCTCCAGACGCTTGCGAAGCGTAGCCAGTTCCGCCTCTTGCTGGCGTCTGGTACGGTCCCGCTCCAACGCTACGTGGACCGCATCCAGCAGGTCCTGATCGCGAAATGGCTTGGTCAAGAACTCGACTGCCCCTGCCTTCATGGCTCGCACGGTCATGGGAATGTCGCCGTGGGCGGTGACAAAAATAATAGGAGTGTGGATGTTGGCATGGGCCAAAGTTCGCTGGAAATCGAGGCCACTGATTCCGGGCAGCCTGATGTCAAGCACAAGACAGCTGGGTACCTCCGGTCGTTTCCCGCACAGAAACTCCTGTGCCGATCCGAACAGTTCTACTTGCAATCCTACCGATCCGATGAGGCGCTTGATCGCGCGACGAACCGAAGGATCATCGTCGACCACAAAAACGATGGGCGCCGCTTCTGGCATGGAGGCTTTCAATCCTCGGGAGGCAAAGTAAATTCGAAGAGCGCACCGCCGGATACTGCTACGGCCCACAAACGTCCACCGTGGGATTCGACAATGGAGCGGCTGATCGACAGTCCCATCCCGATGCCCTCGGCTTTTGTGGTAAAGAATGGTTCGAAGATGCGGTCTGCCACCTCCGGCTCCATTCCTGGTCCAGAATCTTGAACTTGGACCAAAACACCATCCGGGTCCTTTGCGGACCTAATCAGAAGATCCCGCGTCCTGCCTGTCGAGGTACGCATTGCTTCAACAGCGTTCATGATCAGGTTAATCAAGACCTGCTGCAGTTGCACGCGATCGCCTTGTATGCGAAGATCATCGGTTAAATCTGTCAGCAGGGTAATACGGTTTCGGGCCAACTCGCTGCGAACGAGACCACTGACTTCTTGAATGACCTCATTGATGTCCAGTTCCGCTCTCTCAGGAGCGCCCTTCACGAGCAGAGTGCGAATTCGTGAAATGACGGTGCTGGCGCGCGTTCCGTCGTTCACAATCTCTGCAATTGCCTCCCGCAGCTCCTCAAGATTCCGCCCTCCACCAGCTAATTCACGCAAGCAGAAATTTCCGTTTGTGACGATCGCAGTAAGAGGCTGGTTGACCTCGTGGGCGATGGCCGCCGCCAGTTCTCCCATCGCATGTACACGGGTGACGCGGGCGAGCTTGGCCTGCGCTTCCTGCAAGGCCTCGTCGGCACGCCGTTCAACTTCGGTCCTCGCCCGTCTGTCGACGGACGATGTCGTGATGGCAGCCACAATCACGATCAGGGTCACGACGGAAATTCCATTGCTGGTAAGGGAGGAGATGTTTACGGCGTAGGAAAGGTCCGGAGGCGAGGCGGGGATGAAACTTGCGGCAGCCATTCCGGTGTAATGCATTGCGGAGACAGCCACTCCCATCACTGTGGCGCTGCCCAGCCTTCGCGGAACACTCCATCGGGTTTCCTCGCGTAGATCAAACGCCATCAATAACGCGATTAGAGAAAACAAGATTGCGAGCAAGATGGAACACGCCACCAGCAGCGGAGAATACCGGGTGACGGCCGGCAGCCTCATTGCAGCCATGCCGATATAGTGCATGCCAGCGATGGCGGCGCCCATGATGACGCTGCCGGCCAAAGCTTCAACCAGGCCCATTTCTCGGCGGCTGGACACGTACAGTGCAACCGAAGACGCGAAGATGGCCACCAAGAGCGACGCGAGAACTGTTAGCCAGTGGTACTCGACGGATACTGGCAGGTGAAAAGCCAGCATCCCCTTGAAGTGCATCGCCCAGATGCCGATGCCCATCGCAATCGCGCCACCGCTCAACCAAGCCAGGCGAACCCGGCCGCTGGCGGCGGTTACGCGTCCCGCAAGATCGAGCGCGGCATAGGACGCGGCGATGGCGATCAACACTGAGCGCGCCACCTCGCCGTAGTCGTAGCTGCCGGGTATCGGCGTGCTTGCAGGAATCATCGCCAAGTCCTACCGCAGGTTGAGGGAGGTTTGAAGCTTCTCTGCGGGAATCAGCTGAAGGGCCGAAAAACAGGAACTGAACGGAGTGTACACCCTGCCAGCGGCAGCCTGCATTTCAGGCACACCCCAAACCCCGGCGACGCGGAGAAATTCCGGCTCGTCAGTTTTCAGTCTTTGCTCTTAGCCAATCGCAGAGCGCATGGTGAAATTGCGCGTATAGTTCGACGTGTCCGCACTCTTCACAAACGCCGACCGAGACCGCCCCTGAGTAAGCGGGGTGATCTGGAGCCTCTACGCGCGCGAAAGTCTAACGCCACCACACCTCTGACCCGATTGGGGTGCAGGCAATTTTCCGGAGCCATTCCCGCCCTCTGGCCATCCGTCCATCTGACACGAGGCTCAGCTTTGGGTTTTCCAGGTGAACCAATAACCTCAGCTCAATCGGAAAAAGAAAGCGCACCCTTGTGAACGCTGAGGCCAATATAGACCCTAAACGCTGGCGCTGGAAGTAAATTAGGCAGTTCCTAAATTAGGACTACGGAAATTAAGCAGCCCACGTCCATCGCTTCGCCAGGCCATCATTAGGATCGGGAATCGACAGAAGAGGACTAGCTGAGTCCATGAGGACATCTGGGACAGGCATTCCGAATCGCCGCACTAAACCTTCGTAAAGCCGATCTATACCAACGCACAATAGATTCGAACCAGGTCCGGTGCTACTTTCGGAAATGAGCAGCGGAGGGCGAAATGTCTTCAAGAGTGGCCACTATGAAAATAGTCCTCCCGCAATCATCGAAAGGAACCCTGCATCTGGACGAAGAAATCCGCTCCGAACCGAATTTCGAAGAAATCGTTGGGGAGAGTGCCGCCCTCAATCAGGTACTAAAGCAAGCCAGAACCGTGGCTCCCACCAATGCTACCGTGCTGATCCTGGGAGAGACGGGCACGGGCAAGGAACTGATGGCGCGAGCCATTCACCGAATGAGTTCCCGCAGACGAACGAGCTTCATCAAACTGAATTGCGCGGCGATTCCCGCCGAACTGTTGGAAAGCGAACTTTTCGGCTACGAGAAGGGTGCCTTTACCGGTTCCGTGGACCGAAAAATTGGGCGTCTGGAATTGGCCGATAAGGGAACGCTCTTTCTGGATGAACTTGGAGAGTTCCCTTTGGAAGTGCAACCGAAACTACTGCGCGTGCTACAGGACCAGGAGTTCGAGCGGCTGGGCGGCACCCGTACCATTCGGGTCAATATGCGTCTGATCGCGGCCACGAACCGGGAGCTGGCGAAAAGGGTAGCCGAGAAGCAGTTTCGAAGCGATCTGTATTATCGCCTCAACGTCTTTCCCATCCGCATGCCAGCGCTTCGGGAGCGGAAAGAGGACATTCCGCTGCTGGTGCGCCATCTGGCAGAGAAGTTTGCCCGCCGATTGAACAAGCAAATCGATATTATCCCTGCGGAAACTATGAATGCCTTGGTCAGTTGGACGTGGCCGGGAAACGTGAGGGAACTGGAAAACGTCATCGAAAGATCGGTGATTCGCTCCCAGGGTCCGATTCTCAGCGTTCCGCTGACTGAATTAGGCTCTCCCCCAAACTCCTGACGCGACCACTGAGTGGAGAAAAAACGGGAGTACCGGCGCGCAACGAAGATGACGCGCTTGTAAAGCTGGGATGACGATGGTCGTATGAGACTGCGCCAGCCTTGGCTTAAAAAAGTTGGCAAAAAGATTCGTTCCCTTGGCAAGCCAGCAAGTGCATAAATTCTGCGCCTGTCTCACACGGGCGGTCGAAATCAATCGGCAATTATCGCCGCAGCAGGATTGTTGGAAGAACCCGTGATCCGCTTGACGTAGCACTCCTCGTGAACGGCCTTGCCGTTTTCATCCGTGAACAAATCGGAAATTAAATTTACTGGATTGCTGCAAAGTATGCAGGGTATTTCTGGGAAAGAGTGACCACCCATAAATGCCTCCTTAGGACGGTCACAAGTAGCCTAGGTCAAAACACAATGCAGGACTGATCCGTATTGATCACTTGGGAATTGTTGGTAGAGGGGCGGCGGGTCTGACACCTTCCATTTTCTGCAAGGCATTTTGAACCATGAGCAGCTCTTCTCGAATCCGTTCGATGTCGTCCATGACCTCCCCGATTGTTTTCGGCGGCAAGTTAACCTTAGCCATGATCCACACAGGCTACTCTTTCGAGCTGGAAAAATTGGTCCGCTAGCGTACACAGCGACTTCGCTACCTGTGAACGTCTGAAAAAGACCATTTTCACCTGAGAACATGGACGAGTGGGGGATACTACTTGACTAAGGCGAGGAGCTTCACCCCGTCTTGCGACGAAATTCGGCTCACATACCCGACGGCACCGGGAGTGGCGGCTACATATTCGAGCAGGGCCGATTCGGAATCAAATGTCTTTGGCATGGCGCCCTGTCCGGTAAATACGGCCTTGCGCCATTGCGCGCGGAATTCGTCAGGACTTTCGCCGAGGTGATTTCTCAAGAAGACTTCGTGTACCGCTCCCCCCTTTAGAGTGACCGGCACGGCATGGGATCCATCCGCGAATCTGGTTTTCTCTCCCGTAAATATGGCGCGCAGATCGGCAGCTTTGATCGCCGAAATCTGCACGCTCTTGTTCACGACCAACACGACATCCTGAGCGCTGGCTGCGGACCAGCAGCTAAGAACACCCAGCAGCAGCACTAACCAGCGACTTTGGCTCATGGCTCTCATGTTCTGACACACGTAGTGCAACTAGAAGCTGAAACCGATCTTGGCCGCCAACATATTCGAGTTTGGCTTCAGGCCATTTGGGTTTGTATCGGCATAGTAACCAAGCCCAGTTCCATGCAGAAAATGGCCTTCGATCTTGCAGTAAAAATATGGGTTAAAGTCATAGCGTCCGGAGATTACCCAGTCTTTCGAGTAATTTGCAGACTGGGTCGTGTCCAGCGCCTTATTCACGTAGTGGCTGTAATAACTTCCCACCTGAAGCTTTTTCAAAAGTCGATAACTCCCCATGGCAAACCAGGAGCGCTGATCATAAGAAATTGGAATCGCGGCCGGTCCAATCGTCAAAAGCGCATTGAACGGCGCTCTCCTGTATTCTCCCGCGAAGTAGAACTTTCCTTTGGTGAACTGGGCATACTGCGCGCTTATGAGAAAGGGGGGTGCGTGGAGGCTACCCGCAGGCGCTTTCCCGTCCAGGGCGATCACATCTACACTGGAGCCAATGGTCAATCCGGTCAAAGGAGTATTCCAGCGCAGATCGCCGCCGTAAGTCTTGCCTCCAGGAGGAGAGGTGAACGCAACTCCGTACTCAGCGGACTGTTTGACGTATCCACCATTCAAATCAAGAGAGCTGTACCCTGCGTAGCCGCGATACTGCAAGCTTCCACTGCGGCTCCCAAGGGAGAGGCCGCCGTACACTTCAGCCCCTAGGTGCGACAAGTAAAAGCTCTTGTTGTCAATCGGGTAGGCGCCTTGCGGCAGGAGTATCCAGAGGAAGATGGAATCCACATCCTGGGAGTCATTGAACAAGCCGAGGGGAGTCTTGACCTTGCCGGCTCGAAACCCAAGATGATCGTTGAATCTGTAGTCTCCCGAAGCCCAATCGACCTGAATATTGGGGCCGCCTAGCTCGCCCAGTTGGTACATGTGGAACTGGATTCCGACACGCAGGTTATCGGAGAGTGAATCGGTGAAGCTTATGGCGCCGTCGGTCCACTGCAAGCTGCCAGAGCTCGATTGCATGGTCAAATAATTGTTATGAGAGCTGAACAGGAAGCCCTGTGTGGCAAAGCCGTGGATGTCGATGCCCGCAAGATCCTGGGCGCGCAAGCCGCCCGTAAAGATGCAGACAAGAAGAAACAGCGGCAGTCGTCGAAGCATAGAGTGTCCTCTGACACCCTTTCTATCGGCTGTTCTGCCCTATTGCTTTAACTATCCGGAGACCGGCAAGAGATGACAAGCGACGTAAGCCGAAGGGTAACCAAACAGAGGGGTTGGAACGCACTATTGACGCAATCAGGGCATTACACTCAAAACCCATAGTCGCGAAGCATCGATTCCTATCCTACTCTCCCTTCGCTACGCATCATCGCCTGACTATGCGCGAGCGGGCGGGCCCGGCCAAAGTCAAATCGGGGGGTTCTGAGGTCCTGGGTGGGGGGAGGGAGCATTTTGCCGTCGCCTTATACCAACCCGCTCGGCGTTTGACCCTCCGCTGGTAAGCCCTTAAACTGATGTAAGTTCTCCGCTTATTTGGTGGCCATCCTGCGGGAGGGATTCCTGAGTCGTTTCCTGGGTTGCGGATTTCGAGCTGGGCTTCGAGCTTGTCTTCGAGGTATGACGGTGGCGGCCGTATTCGGGCTGCTGGCGCCGTTGTGCGCGGCGGACAACAATCGGATCACGCTGGACACGAACGAGACGCTTTTCGCCGTGCTGACGGCAATGAATACCTGTGGTTACAACGTCGATCTGACGGTTTCCGATGCGCAGCGGCTCAACATCCGGGCCGAGGTGGAGAGAAATCTCCGCAACTCGGCGGATGCGCAGACCGCCATGAACACGATGTGCGAATGGTATCTGGGCCACCAGGCGAAGGATCCGGCGCATGACCTTTCGCAGTACGTTTCGCTGGCGTTGTACCTGCAGGGGCCTCCGCACTTTCTTCCACGAGGGAAGGAGGAAGACCTGCCTCCGGACGCGGCCCCGATTGCGCCGCTCGGAGCCTTGCTGGAGCAGTTCTACGACAAGGCGCAATTGCATACGATCTGGGAGCGGCACCGGGCGAACTATGCCGCGCTGGTGGAGCGCTATCACGTGCCGCTGGCGAAGATGGTGTTCGACACGGATATCTACCTGAAACTGCAGTCGGGCGGATATCTGGGGCGCACGTTCACGATTTATCTGGATTTCATGGGCGATCCCAATGAGGCCAACGCCCGCAATTACGGCAGCGATTACTACGTGGTGTTGTTTCCGTCGCCGGATCCGAATTCGGTCGATCCGCTGAAGATGCCGCAGATCCGGCATACCTACCTGCATTACCTGCTGGATCCGATGGCGGAAAAACACTTCAGCTTCGATCAAGCGAATCGATCCGCTGCTGCAATCGGTGAAGCGGGCGCCGCTGGAAGAGAACTTCAAGCGCGACATTTCGCTGCTGGTGACGGAGTGCCTGGTGCGGGCGATTGAGATTCGCACGACCGGAACCAAGCAAACCGCGGAGGCCATGCGTCTGCAGGCCGTGGATGATGCGGTGAAACAAGGGTACATCCTGACGAAATATTTCTACACTTCGCTGCTGGCGTTCGAAAAAGATCCGGCGGGACTGCGCAGCGCATATTCTGACATGCTGAACAATATCGATGTGAGGGCGCAGCAGAAGGCGGCGAACGAGGTGCAGTTTGCCCAGGTCACGGCGCCGGAGTTGGTGCAACTGTCGCGCATGGAAGACCGCCGGATGCTGGTGACGGCCGAGAAACGGCTGGCGGCGAACGATCCCAAGGGAGCGCAGGAACTGGCGCAGCAGGCTCTGGACCGGAAGATTGGGGATCAGGGGCGGGCTCTGTTTATCCTGGCGCAGGTGGCGGTCGCCAACAAGAATCGGGAAGGGGCGCTGGAAAATTTCCAGAAGGCGATCCAGGCGACGAAGGATCCCAAGGTGGTGGCGTGGTCGCACGTGTACCTGGGAAGAATTTTGGACATGAAAGAGGACCGCGAGGCGGCGATGAATGAATACCGCGCGGCCTTGACGGTGGGAGCGGAACTGCCGGAAGTAAAGGCGGCGGCGGAGCGCGGACTGCAGCAGGCCTATGAGCCTCCGGCGAAGCCGCAATAAAGCTATCGGCCGTCAGCTATCAGCTGTCAGCTATCAGTAAAACCTGCCGAGGCTTCGGGTCACTACGATAAAATGCACGGTTGCCGACCTTGCGGGTTGATTCGAAATCAGAAGCGTTGGAGTTTGAGGAGAAGGCATGAAGCGAGCAGCGATTGTTATCCCAGTTCTGGGCGCAATGCTGGGAATGTGTGCCGGGAGTTTCGGGCAAGGTGATTCCAAGCCGGCAGCGCAGAACCCGCCGGCTGCGCAGTCTACGCCACCCGCACAAGCTGCGGGACAACCTGCTGGACAAGCCGCTGGACAAGCTGCGCCGGCGGGGAAGCGTCCACCCAAGGTCAACAGTCAAGAGGAATTCGCGGCTTACAAGGCGGCGGCAGCTTTAACGGATGCGGCTGCGGTGGAAAAGGCGGCGGACGACTTCGCTGCGAAATATCCGGACAGCGAGTTGCGGCCGTTGCTCTATCGGTCGGCGATGCAACGCTATCAAATGGCCAACAACGCCGACAAGATGTTGGAGATGGGCAAGAAGATCCTGGCGATTGATCCGGACGACCCAGAGGCGCTGGTCGCCATTGCGCAGGTGCTGGCGGAACGGACGCGCGATACCGATCTGGATCGGGACCAGCGTCTTGCCGAAGCGCGAAAAGATGCGGAGCGTTCGCTGTCGACGGTTGAGACCGATATTCCGACTTCGGGTTATCCGCCGGAGCAGTTGGCGTCCTACAAAGGTTACTTGCGGTCGGAGGCGTATGCGGTTCTGGGGAAACTGTCGTCCGACGCGAAGAACTGGACGGACGCGGAGTCGGAACTGCGGAAGTCGATTGACGCATTTCCGCAGCAGGTGGATTCGATCGCGGTACTGCGGTTGGCGGTCGCTCTCGACATGCAGAATAAGATTCCGGAGGCTTTGAAATACGCCGATCAAGCGGTGGAACTGACGAAGGACCGTCCAGAGTCAGGAGCGGGCAAAGCGGCGCGCGATGAAAAAGATCGGCTGACTAAGTTGAATGTGGGCGCAGGTCCGGGACCGGCGCAGACTGCGACGCCTCCCAAGAACTAATTTGCGCACGACGCACTTGTTTATGTCCGCCAGGCCCTTGGCATGAAGGAACGGGAAATTACGGCGCTGGAAGAAGGGCTGGGCTACCATTTCCGGCGGCGGGCCGTCATTGAGCAAGCGGTCACGCACAGTTCGCAAGCGCGGGAACAGGAAGCGCAACAAGCGGGCGAGAGCAAGTACAAAGTCAGCGACAACGAGCAGTTGGAATTTCTGGGAGATGCGGTGCTGCAGTTGGTGACCAGCGAAGAACTGTTTCAGCGCTTCCCGCATTTTCGCGAAGGCGAGCTTTCGAAACTGCGGGCGCACCTGGTGAGCGAGCGGCATCTAATCCGAGTGGCGCAGCAACTGGAATTAGGCCACTATCTTCGGCTTGGCCGCGGCGAAGAAAAGAGCGGAGGACGGAGCAAGACCGCTGTGTTGGTGGATGCGCTGGAGGCAATTCTAGCGGCAATTTATCTGGATGGCGGGCTGGAAGTGGCGCGAGCCTTTGTTCTGCGCAGCGTGATTGCGCCAGAACTGGAGCGCATGGAGCGCGCAGGCGGCACGCTGCCGGTGACGGATTTTAAATCCGCATTGCAGGAAGCGGTGCAGAGCCTGGGTTTGCCGCAACCCACTTACGTGCTGGTGGAGCAGGCGGGTCCGGAACATAGCAAGACGTTTACGGTGGAGGCCCGTCTACACACCAAGAACGGCAAGGACGGAGAGTTTGTAGGACGGGCTCAGGGCTCGACCAAGAAGACCGCCGAGCAGGATGCCGCGCGACAGGTGCTTACCTTTTTGGCGTCCCGCTCGAAAGCTGGAGAAGCGACGGTGGCGGCGCGGACCGATCAGCCCAGGAGTTCGCAGCCGGTTAATAAATAGCGGATCGATAGACGGCCGATCAGTAAATCGTCCGACACGTGGTCCGCAGACTAAGTAGATTTCATGAATCTGTCAAACCAGCCTGTTGTTTCGCCGGAGCGCCCTCTGGTTGCGCCTGAGGAACCTATCGCTCCGCCAAGTGCTGCCCTGGTTTCGCCGGCGAGCGTACCGGTTGCCGCGCCCCGGCGCCTCGTCGTGACTAATCTGGGCACCGACGTGATCAGCTCGATGCAGTCTTTGCTGGGCACTGTCGTGATCGCGATCTTCGTGATCACCTTCATTGTGCAGGCCTTCCAGATTCCTTCGGAATCCATGGAGAATACGCTGCTGGTGGGCGATTATCTGCTGGTGAACAAACTCTGTTATGGCGGCCCTGGATTGGGTGATCATGTGATGCCGTATGAGAAGATCGCGCGCGGCGATATCATCGTTTTCCACTATCCGGTGGATCCCACGCAGCATTTCGTAAAGCGCGTGATCGGAGTGCCGGGAGACCACCTGCGCATGATCAGCAAGCGGCTGTGGATCAATGGCAAGCTTCTGGACGAACCCTACGTGCGATTTCTTGAACCGCCGAATAATGCGTTCCGCGATAATTTCCCGCGCACCGATATTCCAGCCTTTGGGTTGGAAGGCAAGTGGTGGCTGGAGATGCGGAAACTAGTGGAGGACGGCCAGTTGATCGTTCCGCAGGGACACTACTTTGTGCTGGGTGACAACCGCGACGACAGCCAGGACAGCCGCTATTGGGGCTTCGTGCCGCGGGAAAATATTATCGGTAAGCCGCTGGTCATTTACTGGTCGGTGCGGGACTGGGACAGGAATCCATCGGGCTCGGTGGAAGGCAGGTTATATCACCTGGCGTATGCCATCACTCACTTCTTTCAGCTCACGCGCTGGAACCGCACCCTTCGGCTGGTACACTAAATAATTCCATCGGCGGGCGAATTCGCCCGATTGTAAATTTCGGTTCAGCTCGAAAGTCAAAGTGATTACAGAAAAAAAATTGGCGAAGAAAGAAAAAGAAATTGCCGTAGAGGACCGGGCGGCGAAAGAGAAAGAGAAAGAGCAAGAGGAAGAGAGAGACAAGCCCAAGGAATCTACCGTGGAGTTTCTCTCCTCGCTGGCTGCAGTCTTGGTGACCGGGCTGTTCATCATCACCTTCGTGGTGCAGGCGTTTGAGATTCCGTCCAGCTCGATGGAGAACACGCTGCTCATCGGCGACCATGTTTTCGTGAACCGCATCCAGTTTGCCCCGCGTAGTTCGTGGGTGGGCCCGCTGCTGCCATATCGGGACGTGCGTTTCCGTGACATCGTGGTATTCCTGTCGCCGGCGGAGCCCGGACTCTATGTGGTGAAAAGAATCATCGGGGTCCCTGGGGATCGAATTCACCTTCGCAATGGCGTTGTATATCGCAACGGCGAGGCGCTGGACGAACCGTACGTTTTGCATGATCCGCTGGAAAAAACAACGGTCGATCCTTATCGCAATAATTTCCCGGCGGTTCCGCCCACGGATGATCCCAATGTGTATCCCAACTGGATGGTGGATTTGCAGACTTACATTCAGGGCGACGACATCGTAGTTCCTCCCGACCACTACTTCGCCATGGGAGATCATCGTCGAGTAAGCCTGGACAGCCGTTACTGGGGGTTCATTCCGAAGCAAAACATTATTGGGCGGCCCATGTTTATTTACTGGTCGTTTGAGACGCCGGATGATCAATATCGCAAGACGGCCTGGAGCGATCGCATTTTGTTTCTCGGCAAAGTTGTCCTGCACTTTTTCGACGAGACGCGCTGGAAGCGGACTCTCAATTTTGTGAAATAAAGTAACGACGAGGCTCCTCAAGACTTTTCAGTAAGGGCGCGGTGAAGCTCTTCTCCTCCAAGCGGCGAACGGTTGTGGCGGCGGCATTGATCCTGCTGGCGCTTTTTCTGCTTCGCCCCGGCGGCTCACGCTTGAAATCTCGGATTACTCTCTCCATCAGCGCGGCACTGGGCCGTCCCGTGGACATTGGCTCAGTTCATCTGCGGCTGCTGCCGTGGCCGGGTTTCGATCTCCAGAATCTGGTGGTGTACGACGATCCCGCCTTCGGAGCCGAGCCCATGCTGCGGGCCAGCGACGTGACGGCCGCACTTCGGCTGACTTCTCTGCTACGCGGACGGTTGGAAATCGCGCGCCTGGACCTGACCGAGCCCAGCCTGAATCTGGTGCTGGCCGAGAGCGGACGCTGGAATCTGGAAGCGCTGCTCGAGCGCACGGCCCACACTCCACTGGCCCCGACGGGAAAAGCGAAGTCGGAGCCGCGTCCCGGATTTCCCTACATTGAAGCCTCGTCGGCGCGCATCAATTTCAAAAGCGGCGCCGAGAAAAAACCCTATGCCCTGACCAATGCGGATTTTTCTTTGTGGCAGGACTCGGAAAACAGCTGGGGCGTACGCTTGAAAGCGCAGCCGTTTCGTACCGACTTGAATTTGAACGACATCGGCCTGCTGCAGGTGAGCGGAACCTGGCAGCGCGCGGACGCCGTGCGCAATACTCCGCTGCATCTGAGCCTGGAATGGAGCCGAGCGCAACTCGGGCAGTTCACGAAATTGTTCACGGGCAACGATCAGGGCTGGAGAGGAGAAGTTCTGCTTGATGTGACGCTGATGGGAACTCCGGCTGAACTGCAGATTATCAGCAATAGCTCGATTCAGGATTTTCGGCGCTACGACATTGCGTCCGGCAAGGCGCTGCGTCTGGCGGCTCACTGCGACGGCGAATACAGTTCGCTCGATCACGCGTTCCACGGACTTCTGTGCAGCTCTCCGGTGGGCGCCGGATCGATCACATTGAAGGGCGACATCGGCCTCCCGGGGAGTCACAACTACGGACTCCTGCTCACCGCGGAAGACGTGCCCGTGAGCGCGGCCATGATGCTGGCGCAGAGAGCAAAGAGCAATCTGCCCCAGGATCTGGTTGCGGGTGGAACCATGCGTGGAACCTTCCGAATCGACGAGAACCCCGGGACGACGGCGCGGCAATTCGGAGGACGAGGAGAAATTGCCGGCTTCCGCCTGGCCTCGGCCACCAATAAGACCGACATTGTTGCGGAGACAGTTCCGTTTCTGTTGACGACCGGTGATTCGCCGGAGAGCGTGGCGCGTCGGCAGACGATTCGCAAGGACTTGCCCGCGATGCGGTTCCCGGAAGGTCCGCGCCTGGAGTTTGGGTCTTTTCCGGTTGGGGTGGGGCGCGTAGTGCCGGCAACGGCTCGAGGATGGGTCAACCGCAACGGTTACAACATTTCGCTGGCGGGAGAAGTTGTCGTTCCCAAAGCTTTGCGCGTGGCGCGAATCGTAGGGCTTCCCGCGTTGCAGTCGGCCACCACGGAAGGCACGGCGCAGGTTGATCTGCAAATCGCCGGATCGTGGGCGGGGCGCGGCAATGGCATCGCATCTGAATTCTCGGGGCCGCAAGTGACGGGAACGGCGAAGTTGCACAACGTCCGCATCGCACTACGCGGCGTCGGCGGTCCAATCGAAATTTCGTCGGCGGACATGCAACTTTTTTCCGACGAGGTCCGCGTCGCGAACCTGAACGCCACCGCTGCAGATACATCGTGGACCGGTTCGCTCACCATGCCGCGCGGTTGCGGAACTCCTGGCGCATGTCAGGTGCACTTCACTCTGAATGCGAATCAGATCGCACTCGGCGATTTGAAAGAGTGGGTCAACCCCAGTCCCGAGGAACGGCCTTGGTATCTACTGGGCCAGCCGAACACGAAAACAGGGCCGTCCTTCCTGGCGAATTTGCGGGCGTCCGGAGAATTGACGGCGGATCGTCTGCAGGTGCAAAGCCTGGAGGCTACGGGAGTTTCGGCCAATGTAAGCCTCGACACTGGGAAGTTGCAGGTCTCAGAGTTGACCGCGGATTTTCTTGGGGGGGAGCATCGCGGCGAATGGCAGGCAGACTTCAGCGTGAAGCCGGCAGTTTGCCAAGGCAGCGGACGACTGACCGCAATATCCCTGGCAGACCTGGCGGATGCGATGAAAGATGGCTGGATCGCCGGAACTGCGGACACCAGTTACGAGATAAAGGGCCCCTGCCCGACGGAGTTCTGGACGTCATTCTGGAACTCGGCCGAAGGTACGCTGCAGTTTGATATGTGGGATGGCGCTATGCCGCACCTCTCGCTTGCGGACGATGCCGAACATCTCAGAGTTACGCGTTTTGCCGGTCAGGCGCGTTTGCGCGCCGGGAAAATTGAGATGAAGGACGCCAAGTTGGACTCTCCTGGTGGAAAATTCCGATTGACTGGAACCGCCTCGCTAAAAGGCGAACTTGATTTTAAGCTGGCCAGAACGCCGAATGCGGCGTTGGTTTCTGGGTACACGATCACTGGGACTGTGACTGATCCGCGCGTGATTCGGTTAAGCTCTCCTGAAACACAGGCGAAGCTGAAACCGTAGACTACTCCGCCACTAAATACGTAGGCGGTGGCGCGCAACTGGCGGCCAGCAGCCAGCATGTTAGTATCGAATCCAACGCTGCATGACACCTCAATTTTTGATCCCTACAGGCGGATGTACGTTTTTCGGACGCGTTTCCGGTTTTGTCGATCCCAATTTTATCGATTCCGGCTTGGTCGATCAATGACACCTTCCTCCAAATATCGAAAACGCGTGCTCAGTGGCATGCGCTCGACCGGCAAGCTGCACCTGGGCAACTATGTGGGCGCTCTGCAGAACTGGGTGCGCATGCAGGATGAGTACGAATGCTTCTTCATGGTGGCCGACTGGCACGCGCTGACCACCGACTACGCCGACACGTCCCGCATAAAGGACAACTCTCTCGAAGTCGTGCTCGACTGGCTGGCTGCCGGACTGGATCCGGAGAAGTCGGTCATCTTCATTCAGTCGCATGTTCCGGCGCACGCCGAGTTGCATCTACTGTTTTCCATGATCACTCCGCTCGGTTGGCTGGAGCGCGTTCCGACCTATAAAGAGCAGCGGGAAAATATCAAAGATAAAGATCTGGGAACCTACGGTTTCTTGGGATATCCCGTGCTGCAGGCCGCGGACATTCTGGTTTACAAGGCCGACTGCGTCCCGGTGGGGGAAGATCAGGTAGCGCACGTGGAGTTGACGCGCGAGATTGCGCGGCGGTTCAACGGATTCTACGCCGCTCCGTTCGTAATCAGGAAACTCGGGAGCCAGGTGGTGGTTTCCGACGGGCGACAAGTCCAACTGGAAGCGGGGGTGGAACTCGATCCAAAGGCCGACCACGTCATTCACGCGGATCCCGTTTTTCCCGAGCCGCAGGCGTTGCTGACTCCGGCGGCGAAGTTGCCGGGGACCGACGGACGCAAGATGTCGAAGTCGTACGGGAATACGGTGCTGCTGTCCGATCCCGAGCCGGTAGTGCGACAGAAGCTGAAGACGATGGTCACCGATCCCGCGCGTGTGCGGCGGTCCGATCCCGGCAATCCCGACGTCTGTCCGGTGGGCGATCTGCACAAGATCTTCAGCGGCAAGCAGACTCTGGCCAAGGTGTATGAAGGTTGCAGGTCCGCCGGCATCGGCTGCATCGAGTGCAAGGGCTGGGCCGCGGATGCGCTGGTGGAGTTGCTGAATCCAATGCAGCAACGGCGCAAGAAATTCGAGGAGAATCCGCGCCTCGCTTGGGATATTCTGGAAGCTGGCACGGAGCGGGCCCGCAAGGCGGCAAGCGAAACTATGGCCGATGCGCGCGCCGCGATGGGAATGTCGCTCGAGTATGAACCATTGAGGTCGAAGGATTCGAAATAGTCTATGGCAGAAGAGATCAGAATCGTTTCTCGCGATGATGCGGCGGCGCCCGGACCTCCCGCGCTGATTGCGAGCTCTGCCGCCAAGTCCGGCAAAGCTACGGCGAAAAAAGAGGAAAGCGATTCGCCCTTCGCGGTCGCGGTCACCGACGTATACGAAGGCCCGCTCGACCTGCTGCTCGATCTGATCCGCAAGCAGGATATCGACATTTATGACATTCCCATCGCGCGCATCACGGCGCAGTATCTGGCGTACGTCGAAAAGATTCGCGAGCTCGATGTCAACGTTGCGGCCGAATTTATTTACATGGCGGCGGTGCTGATTCACATCAAGTCGAAGATGCTGCTGCCGCGCGATCCCGATGCGGCGGCGGAGGAACAGGAAGATCCGCGGAACGAACTGGTCAACCGCCTGCTGGAGCATGAAAAATTCAAGTCCGCGGCGCAGATGCTTTTGCAGAAGCAGCAGATCGAAGATGCAGTGCTGTCGAATCCTTCACTGAAGGAATTCATGGAGGCGGAAGGCACCGAGCCGGAATTTGCCGCCGACGTGATCGACCTGGTCAAGACGTTTCAGCAGGTGCTGGAGCGGGTGCGAACGCGTCCCGTACTCAATGTCGATGAGGAGACAGTAACGGTAGGCCAGATGATCGATTACCTGCGCCGCCGCCTCTCGCTGGAAGACCGGCCGATCCGCTTGAAGCAACTGCTCATGCGGATTCCGTCGCGGCACTCCCTGGTGTGCATGTTCCTGGCGCTACTGGAAATGGTACGCTTGCAGGCAATCCAGGTGCGGCAGGAAAAAATGTTTGGCGAAATCGCCATCCGCAAGCACACGCACTTCGACGAGATCATGAACGAACAGTCGGCGGTGCGCGACGACTGGAGATGAAACTGCAGTTGCCAGCGGCCAGTTGCCAGTGTCAATAGGAACTGGAGGCTGGCAATTGGCAACCGGCAACTGATTTTGATTTTATGTCCCTGAAAGCTCAACTCGAAGCCATCATCTACGCGGCGGAGACGCCCATCACGCTGGAGCAGATGACCCAGCTCGTGAAGGAAAGCGTCATTGCCGAGGGCGTTGCGGATGAGGCTGAGATGAAGTCGCGCGTGCGCTCGGCTCTTGAAGAACTAGTTGGCGAGTATGCCGCTCCCAATCACGGCATCGAAATCCGCCAGGTTGCAGGCGGATATCGCATGTCCACCAAGCCCGAGCAGCACGAAGTGGTGCGGGCGTTCGCAAAGAGCCTGAAGCCGCCGATCCGCCTCTCGCTGCCGGCGCTCGAAACCCTCGCCGTCATTGCCTACAAGCAGCCCGTCACGGTGCCCGAAATTAATGATATCCGCGGCGTCGATTCAGGCGGCGTGATTGGGACACTGCTTGATCGCAAGCTGATCACGACGGCAGGCCGCAAGCAGGTCATCGGACGCCCAATTCTCTACAAGACGACGAAGGAATTCCTGATGCGATTCGGGCTGAAAGATGTGAACGAATTGCCCAGCATGGAGGAGTTCGAGAAATTGGTCGCCGAATCGTTCCAGTCGGAGCTGATTCCCGCAGAGAGTGCAGACGAAGCGAACGAAGTCCACTCCACCGAGAGTGTTTCCACTGAGGATTCGCCTGCATCTGCGAGTTTGCACGAAACGGAAAAAGCGGGCTGACGCCTTAGCAACGCGGAATTTCATTATGCCGCTGGAACGCCTGCAAAAAATCATCGCCGCCGCCGGAGTCGCTTCCCGCCGCAAGGCTGAGCAACTGATCTCGTCCGGCCACGTTCAAGTGAACGGAACGGTCATCACCGAGCTCGGCAGCAAGGCCGATCCGGAAACCGATCACGTCCGCGTGAATGGGAAACTTCTTCACGGTGCACAGCGGCACGTCTATCTCCTGCTCAATAAGCCCAAGGGTTTCGTCACCACCATGAGCGATCCGGAAAAGCGCCCGACGGTCATGGACCTGATTCGCGGCGTCAAAGGCCGCGTCTATCCCATCGGGCGTCTGGACTATGCCAGCGAAGGCCTGCTGCTGCTGACCAACGACGGCGAACTAGCGCACAGCCTGATGAAAGCGGCCTCGCATGTAGCCAAGACTTATGTCGTGAAAGTCGCGGGCACGCCCAAGGAGGAAGCGATCGCCAAGCTGCGCGCCGGAGTTTCCATCGCCACCGACGACGGCAAGCGCGTGAAAACCGGCCCGGCTCTGGTGCGGGTGGTGAAAGAAGCGGCCAATCCCTGGTATGAGATCACGCTCGTCGAGGGACGGAATCGCCAAATACGGCGCATGTTTGAGGCGGTTGGCCATCACGTGGAGAAGATCAAGCGGGTTCGCTATGGACCGCTGACCCTCGATGTGCCGCCGGGAAAATTTCGATCGCTCACTTTAAAAGAAGTGGAACGATTGAAATCCGCGAGCAAGACCAGCGCAGCACCCGGCAAGAAGCCCACGTCATGACAAGTCCCACGACCTGGGTTGCTGTCTGAAGTAACTTTCGGCAGATTACTGTCAGTGATCGCGCACCCGCTTCGAGTCTCCGACACCTCCTCTGATCCGCTGAAACTAAATCACTTACCGGCGGGAACTCTAGACACCTCGCCGGAGTCTATGTTGTGTGAGAGTCACGGCTTCGCTAGCAGTGTGCCGAATTTCACCGGTTTGGGCCGGCAGCAAATTTTCAGGGCGCAGTAGGGTGGAAAATCCTATAATCAAGGGGACGCCATCATGGCGGGAGCAACCACCTTGGGTGATCTGGCAAGTGCAATCGGAGCACGCTCGCACGAAGAAGCGGCCATCGTCGCGGAGCTGAAGGCCGGCTCGGAAACGGCTTATGCCTGGCTGATTGGCGAGTTTCAGCAGCCGGTGTATGGGCTGGTCTACCGCATCGTGAACGATCCGGCGGACGCGGCCGATACCACGCAGGACGTCTTTCTGAAAGTGTTTCGCGGCATGAACCATTTTCATGGAGGGTCGAGCCTGAAGACCTGGATCTACCGCATCGCGCTGCATGAGGCGGCAAACCGGCGGCGATGGTGGTTCCGGCACAAGGCGCGCGAGACATCGATTGAGCCGCCGGAATCGGGCGGTCCGAGCGCCGGCGAAAACGCGATGCAGGTGGCCCTGACCGATCACGCGGATTCTCCTTTCGACAGCGTCGCGCATCACGAAGTGCAGCGGCGGGTGGAAGAAGAGTTGAGGCACGTGTCTGAACCCTATCGCACGACGCTCATTTTGCGCGATCTGGAAGAAATGTCGTATGAAGAGATTGCCGAGGTGTTGGAGATTTCGCTGGGAACGGTGAAATCGCGCCTCACTCGCGGAAGGGACGCGCTGCGGCAACGGCTGGCGCCCTACGTGCGCGAGGTTGGAAATGAACTGGGATTGACCGCTCCGATGTCGGACTGCAAAGAACCTGATCGTCATGATCATAAAGAACAGCGGAGTTCGCGGTCGCAGGTGGCTGGAGGGGGTAGAAGGGTCGAGGTGATGCCATGAAGGGCACAGGGGAAATTCTGGAACTGCAGTGCCCGCAGGCGAGGCGATTGTTCTCGCCGTACCTGGATGGAGCCGTGACCGGGACGGAGATGCTCGCGTTACAGCAACACTGGTCGGATTGCGCCGCGTGCAACGATGAGTATCAGGGCTTACGGCGGACGCAGCAACTGCTGTTCAGCGTGCCTCGCCCGAAGGTGCCGCCGGATTTGGGATTGAAGTTGCGGCTGGCGATCTCTCGAGAAGCATCGCGCGCCCGTCGGCCCGCGTTCGAGGCACTCCAGGTACGTTTGGAGAATGCGTTCCAGGCATTCATGGTTCCCGCGACAGCGGGATTTCTGAGCGCGCTCATTATTTTCGGGATTGCGATGGTGTATTTTGTGGCGCCGTCTTCCATGCAAGCTGGAAACGACGTGCCGCTGATCATGGTCAACACCGCGCCTCAGTTGGAGCAGAGCGCGTTTGGCATGACCCTGGACACGATCGACTCGGACTCGCTGGTGATCGAAGCTTATGTCGACGCCAATGGGCGCGTGCAGGATTACCGCATTCTTTCCGACCCGCAGGATTCCAAAGAAGTATTGCCGCAAGTAAAACGCATGCTGATCTTCACCACGTTCCGTCCGGCGCTGTCGATGGGCCGGCCCACGTCGAGCCGCGCGGTGCTCTCGTTCTCGAAAATCAGCGTACGTGGCTAGTCCTGTATCCTCGCGTAGAGACGTTGCTCGCAACGTCTCTTTTTCTTTCCCCATCGTCGATAAAAGCACGCCCTTCTGATTTTATGTTGCGGCCGAAAGCGCGCGCGTCGCTCTATGAAAGCGGCTGGGACGTGGAAGAGCGGCCCTTTGAGGGCCGCGTAAGGCGCGTGAAAACGCAGTGGGCTTCAGCCCCTGAGGGACAGAGTACACTCTCTAGCTGTCGGAAAGATGCTTTCACTTGCTTGCGAGCCAATTTGCCGCGATGCACTTCATTCCGTCTTCTTCTGCCCTGCGTACTTCACCGCCAGAATCGATGTCACCGGACAGAACACTCGCGACCCGTCCGATTCAGTCCATCGTGCGCCGGTCCGCGCGCCATGCGATTCTTTGCCTTCTTTAGCCTGCTGAGCGGGATTCGGTTGAGGGTCCGGCTGCTCCTGCCCGTGGGGCTCCTGAAATTCATAGACATCCAGTCCGAAGGAAGACCTTCCGTCTCCCACGGCAGATACTTTGTGCCATCCGTCGGCCAATAGAACTTCTGAAATCTTCTCCACATCAATTTCAAGGCTCATCGTAACTTTCCTCGTCGCACCTTTCGGCCCGAGAGAAATCCTTCACTCGCCAAACCAATTCTAGGATGCGTTTCCGCAGAAGAAAGTCAGTACGATTCAGTCCGGAAAACCTCAATTGGGAGCCGGGATGACCCATGTCTCGCCTCCTCGCGAGAAATGGGAATCGGCCCAAAACAGTACCCTCTACTTCGCCAACGCGCCCGCCGGAACCTCCAACTTCAACTCTCGCATGATGCGCGCCAACGCTACCAGCAAGGCTTCCGATCCTTTATCCAGTCCCAATGCCGCTTTATCCAGAAATGCGCAGGCGCCATCCTGTTGCAGACGGACCGCGTTCTTCTGCGACAGGCCCGTAAACGCCACGACCGCGATCTCCGCCGTTGCCGGATCCTTCTTCAGCGCCTTCAATACGTCCGGTCCCGTCATCTTCGGCAACAGCATGTCCAACAGGATCACGTCCGGCTTTTCTTCACGCGCAATCTTCAACGCATCCTCGCCATCTATCGCCGTGCTTACCTGGTAACCCGCCCGCGCCAGCGCCCGCTCCGTGGCCAGCCGCAGAAACTTGCTGTCATCTACCACCAGAATCTTCGTCATTCTAGCCACATCCTCCGTCAAATCATGCCGAATCTGTCCATTGCGGATCCTGTGACCCAAGACAGAGCCCGAGTTCTGATTCTGGCAACGTTCACATTGCTTATCGGCAAATTTCCGAAACGAACCAGCGGGAAACGGAAGATGAACCAGATGAGAGTTTTCTCAGACCTCGCGTCGCCGTTCGTCCCAGCCACGCCCGCTTTGAGCCGCGAAAGCCGCGCTCCAGTGGCCCTCCCCATCACGCCAAAGGGGCGGCAGTAAGCCGCCCCAAGCGTGACCGAAAAGTTTTCACCCCCGTGCAATAAGAAATAAAAAAGAAGGGGCGGCTAAGTACTGCCAACACTCCCCAAATCCGCTCCCCAAGCGACGCCCGCTCCCACGATCCAGATGCGGAGGATCCCTGCACTCCGTTCCGCATTTCAGTCGCCTCGGGGAGTTCTACGGTACTGTGGGTTCGACGAGGAAACGAGACTGGGAAGCTGCACGAACTCACTGGTGCCGCCCCCGCCAAGCTGTTGGCGTTCGAGGAAGGCCCTATCTCAGCAAAAACGGGGCGGCTTGCGCCGCCCCGAATCAGAGTCAAAAGCAGCGGGCAAGAGTGCCCGCTCCACACGAACTACGTTCCTTCGCTCCACCCTGCCAGATACTCTTCCTGCTCCGGCGTTAGCCGGTCGATCTTGATGCCCATCGATTCCAGCTTCAGCTTGGCCACGCGTTTGTCGAGTTCGTCGGGAACTTTGTAGACCGTCTTCTCCAGCTTCTTGCTGTTCTTCACCATGTACTCGACCGAGAGCGCCTGGTCGGCGAAGCTCATATCCATGACTGACGCGGGATGGCCTTCCGCCGCGGCCAGGTTGATGAGGCGGCCTTCGCCCAGCAGGTTGATCTTGCGGCCGTCTTTCAGCGAATACTCTTCGACGAACGCGCGCGTAGTGCGCTTCGAAGATGACATCTTTTCCAGCGCCGGGATGTCGATCTCCACGTTGAAGTGGCCCGAGTTCGAGATGATCGCTCCGTCCTTCATCAGATCGAAGTGCTCTTTGGTGAGCACGCTCTTGTTGCCGGTCACGGTGCAGAACACGTCGCCGAGTTTGGCGGCTTCGGTCATTGACATCACGCGGAAGCCATCCATCACGGCCTCGAGCGCTTTCGTCGGATCGACTTCGGTGATTATCACTTCCGCGCCGTTGCCGCGGGCGCGGCTGGCCAATCCGCGGCCGCACCAGCCGTAGCCGGCCACTACGAACTTCGACCCCGCCAGCAGAAAATTGGTGGCGCGGATGATGCCGTCAATCGTCGACTGACCTGTCCCGTAGCGGTTATCAAAAAGATGCTTGGTGTCGGCGTCATTGACCGCGACGATGGGGAACTTCAGCACGCCTTCCTTCGCCATCGCGCGCAGGCGGATCACGCCAGTCGTGGTCTCTTCGGTTCCTCCGATCACGTCGTCGAGAGCGTCAGTGCGCTTAGTATGCAGAATCGTGACCAGGTCGGCGCCGTCGTCCATGGTGATGTGCGGCTTGTGATCGATGGCGGCGAGAATGTGGTTGTAGTAAGTGTCGTTGTCCTCGCCCTTGATAGCGTAGACGGGAATACTGTGATCGCGCACCAGGCTGGCAGCGACGTCATCTTGCGTAGACAGCGGATTCGAGGCGCACAACACCACTTCCGCTCCGCCATCGCGCAGGCAGATGCCGAGATTCGCCGTCTCCGCCGTGACGTGCAGGCAAGCCGAAATCCGAATGCCTTTCAAAGGCTGGTTCTTAATGAACTCTTTGCGGATGATCTGCAACACTTTCATGGACTGGTTCGCCCACTCAATGCGCTTCTTGCCCAAATCGGCCAGTTCTACGTTCTTGATATCGCAATTCACTGCTGCTGTTGACATGCTTCTCCTATGTGGCGCGCTAAAAGCGCAGAAAAACAAATTTTGATTGCCGATGAATAATTCAAATCGGGCCGGGTGCCCCAGCCTATCGCGTACTTTGCGATAGGGCGGGGATTTTGAACTTTACTTCCGAGCTGCTCCAACGGGTTCCCGCAAGCCCGCGTCGCTGGCCAGTTTCGCAGCTTTGTCGGTCGCTTCCCATGTGAAGTCGGAATCGCTACGTCCAAAGTGCCCATAAGCCGCAGTCTTCTTATAGATCGGCCGCCGCAGATTGAGCGAATCGATGATTCCGCGCGGCGTTAGCTTGAAGTGCGAGCGAATCAAATCCGGGATGATCTTCGGGATTCGACCTTCTGCCGTGCCGAACGTCTCAACCAGCACGCTGACCGGATCGGCCACGCCGATGGCATAGGCCAGTTGCACTTCGCAGCGCCCGGCGAGTCCGCCCGCGACCACGTTCTTCGCGATGTGACGCGCCATGTAAGCCGCGGAGCGGTCGACCTTCGTCGGATCTTTTCCGCTGAAAGCGCCGCCGCCGTGGCGTCCCATTCCGCCGTAGGTGTCGACGATAATCTTGCGACCGGTCAGTCCCGTGTCGCCCATGGGCCCGCCAATCACAAACCGTCCCGTGGGGTTGATGTGATACTTCGTATCTTCATCCAGCAAGTGAGCCGGAATCACAGCCTGAATCACGTGTTTCAGAATCCCCGCGCGCAATTCGTCATTGGCGACGGTCTCGGAATGCTGGGTCGAGATGACGACCGCATCGACCCGAAGCACCTTGCCTTTCGCATCGTATTCAACCGTAACTTGGGATTTTCCATCGGGACGGAGGAAGGGAAGCGTTCCGTTCTTGCGAACCTGCGAGAGCCGCATGGTCAGCTTGTGCGCCAGCGAAATGGGAGTCGGCATCAACTCAGGATTTTCATCAACGGCATAGCCAAACATCATTCCCTGGTCGCCGGCGCCGCCGGTATCCACGCCCATGGCGATGTCTCCGGACTGTTTGTTGATGCTGGAGATGACGGCGCAGGTGTTGCAGTCGAAGCCGTGGAGGGCATTGTCATATCCGATGGACTGCACGGTGCCGCGGACGACCTGCTGGAAGTCGACGTAGGCTTTGGTGGTGATTTCGCCGGCAATGACCACGAGGCCTGTGGCCGTGAGGGTTTCGCAGGCGACGCGGCTGAACGAATCTTCGGTCAGGCAGGCGTCGAGGATTGCGTCGGAAATCTGGTCGGCGATTTTATCGGGATGGCCTTCGGTTACGGATTCAGAGGTAAATAAATAACGGTTCTTTGATGCCAAGTTGTGTATCTCCTTCACGCACTCTGGTGCAGAAAAGCTGTGACTCTATGTCTGGGGGGGACCGGAAATCCACGGGGTCGCTGTGGGGCGACACATCGAGAAGAAGTCCTAGATAAGGCTATCAGAGGGTCTTCGGGCACGCAACGATTTTTGCCCTAAACGCCCGGAGATGGATTCAATAGCTGAATTGAGTGGGTGGATGGGACCAACCGGCGGTTCAACGGTTTGGTAGTTCGGATGCGGGAGCTAACTATTTCTTGCAGCGGGATTTAGATCGGGATGAGACTTACTGGCAAACGCGGGCGGGGGCGCCCGCGCCACACAGACTGCTAGACACAGACTTGCTAGACATAAGGCAGTTACATGATCGCGGTCGGGGGGGCGGGCTCGTTGGGGTCTCCGGCAGCCGAGACGGGCAAAAAGATCATTAGCGCAGCTAACCCGGCCAGTACGATCATCCCTCCCACAAGGTAGGAGGGATTGCTGAAGATTTGTGGAGGATGGTTCGGAGCTCCCCAGCTGGGAACGAACTGCAGTCCGGCCCACACCAGGCCCAGTAAGGCTTCTCCGGCGATCAGGCCGGAAGCGACCAGCACGCCGGCATTTTCCACGCGAGCTTTCTGGGCGCTGTTGAAGCCGCGGCGGTCGGCGAGCCAGTCGCCAAGGGAGCGAATCACGCCGCCGACAAAAATTGCAAAAGTCGTTCCGAAGGGCAAGTACATGCCGACGGCCACCAGCATGGGGCTCTTCACCTGCATCATGATCATGGCGATCCCGAACAGGATTCCCACTACTACGAGGGGCCAGGCCATGTCGTGGCCCACGATGCCCAAGGCCAGAGTCGCCATCAGGCCGGCTTGTGGCGCTGGAAGCTCCGGGCCGCCAAACCCGACGCCGCCCGCCTTGATGCTGCCCTCATGCAGCAGCATCAGCGGGAAGTACATGACCAGGCTGGCCACCACTACGGCGATCAGTTCCGCGGTCTGAATTTTCTGAGGTGTGCCTCCGAGAATGTAGCCGACCTTGAAATCCTGCAAAAGCTCGCCCGCGACTGCTGACGAAACGCAGACCACGGCCGCCACGCCCAAGACCGCCGCTACTCCTGACGTGCCGGAGACTCCGAGCGCGACCATGAGCAGTGCAGCAATCAGCAAGGTCGACAAGGTCAGTCCGGAAATCGGATTGTTGGACGAGCCGATGAATCCAACCAGATTGCCTGACACAGTGGCGAAGAAAAATCCCACCAGAATCATCACGACGGCTGCCAGAATCGCGGGCCAAAACAATCCTGAAATTTTGATGTAGAGCAGGCACATTAGAACAAACATTCCGGCGATCAAACTGAAGACGATTTTCGAACTCATGTAGCGTTCGGTACGAGCCAGCTTGGCCTGCTCGGCGGATGTCTGGCGCAAGTCGGCAAATGCCTTGCCCAGCCCGGCGGTGAGGCTGGCGCGCATTTTGAACAGGGTGAATGCGGCGCCGACCAGCATTCCACCGACGGCGATGGGACGCACAATGTAGCGCCAGACCGCATCCGCCATGTTGGCCCAGTTGTCGGGCGTGTCGGCGGGAATGTATGCCTTGAGTTGCGGCCCGAGAAAAAAGATGAACAATGGAACCAGCAATCCCCAGGCCAGCACACTGCCCGCAAACTGGATCGATGCGAGTCTGACGCCGATGATGTAGCCGACGCCGAGATATGCAGGACTCACGCTCGGCGCGGCGAACACTGTGGTGCCTCCGGTGGCGACTACATTTGTGCTTCCGGCCGTTCCCAGACGAACCTGGCTGTGTCCCAGATTGCCGACGCCCACGTGCAGGTCGGTGTCGGCGGCGAACAGCCCGAATTTTCCCAGGATGTAGACGATGCCGCCCAAGCCGATATTCCAGAAGAGATATTTCGCGGCCTGCGCGCCGCGTTGTCCCGCCTTGTGAATCTCCGAGGCCGCCAGCGATTCGGGGAACGGCAGCTCCGGATCTTCCACCATCCCGCGCCGAACCAGAGAGATGAAGAGAACTCCGAGAATGCTGCCTACCATGATCAGCGCCGTCGACTTCCAGTAGGCGTCGGCAGGGCGGAATGAGGGCCAGGCTTTCGCCAGCAGGAACGCCGGCAGCGTGAAGATTGCGCCCGCGGCGACCGACTCCCCAATCGAGCCTGCGGTTCGGGCGATATTTTCTTCCAGCAGCGATCCCTTCCACGCCCGCATGGCCGCCATGGCAATCACCGCTGCCGGATAAGTTGCCGCAATCGTGATACCGGCTCGCAAACCCAGATACGCGTTGGCCGCTCCCAGCACGATCGTCATGAACAGTCCGAGCAGGATGGCCCGAAGCGTGAACTCCTTCATCTCCATGGTTTCGGGAACAAACGGCACGTGCTTCTTGCCGGGCACGTTGGAGGCGGGGCTGCTCATAGAAGAAATCCTTTAGGCGTGAGATGAAAAGAGTTCGAAACAATGGAACGGCGCACGTTAGCATGCGGCAAGGCTGCATGACAAGTGCGAGCGGGGCACCCGCTTCCAGAGAATACTTCACCTTTCTCCGCCTCGATCTTTGATCAGCCGCATCGCGGGTTCGCTTACCCAGGTATGGCCGTGGGAACCCGGACCGTGGAAGCGCTCGCCCCAGGAGATCGGGGTCACGTCGCGGTATTCATGCATGGATTCATCGGGGACGAAGCGCAGGCGCTTCCGCAATGACGCGCGGGCGTTGGGATCGGCGCCGTGATCGAGCAGGAGTCGGGCGAATTCGGCGTCGCGCTGCCGGCCGCAGCGATAGCTTTGCGAGACCACGCAGCCAAACAGCGGTGTGTGGCCTCCGAAGCCGTCGGCGTCGATCTGCGCTTTGGCGTTCACGTCGGCGCCATTTTCAATCAGCCAGCGCGCGATTTCGATCTCGTCGAAGTCGACGCACATGTGCAGCAGCGTTGTACCTGCAAGCGGGGTGCCGTGCAGGGCCAGGGAATGGTCGGCGTGGCATCCCAACTCTGGGGGATAGATTTCTTCATGCGAGAAAGTTCTATCCAGTAGTTTCGGGTCGCGCCGAAGGTGCGCTCCGAGTAAATCGATCCGGCCGCAATGCATCGCCATCGCAGGCGTGTCGGGAAGAGCGATGCCGCGTTCGGCTACTAGTTCAAGGCAGCGATGTTTTCCCTCGGGCCATCGGTTATATGTTTGAAGAAGCAAAGCGAGTGGCGCAAGGCGGTCGCCGTGGGCGTCGGCGAGTTCGGCGCCGAGTTCGAATAACAGCGTTAGACCGTCGGGATTCAGCGTCTCACACGGGCCCATGACCAACCCCGGGACGACGCGAGCACCCATCGCGTGCAATCGCCGCGCGGTTTCGAGTTGGCCTTGCAGGCACGCTCGATCGAAGGCATGCTGGAAATCTTCGGCACCCAGCTCGCGCAGCATTGCGATGATCGCATCCTGCCCAACGTTCGCGGCGTACGACATAGGCGGACCCCAATTACAGTCGGCCACGCCGCGCGCGCTTTCATGCAGCAGTCGCGGATCTTTCAGGACTAGTTGGCGGACGGTGTCCACGTCGCCGCGCCAGATTGCGTCGGTCATCCGGCAGGCCGTGACCAGGCGCGGCCAGCTGGCGAGTCCGTAACTGCGCGCCAAGGCCGCCTGCACGTCGGCCAGTTTGGCGTCGGCGGGATCAATCTTTTCCGGATCAATTTTATTGGGATGATGCTTCCGCAGTTCTGCGATTGCGGCCGGATCGCCCCGCTTCACTTCACGCAGCAAATCCTTCGCCTGGTGTTTGAGTTGATCGAGATTGGGGCGAACCGGAAAGTGACGATCGTTGAACTTGCGAGCGGATTTACCAGCCGTTTCACGAGCCATGAACGGACCTCCTTCGTGGTCATGCCCGTAGTCCGCTGCAGGGGCGAAAAGGAGGTTCGCGAGAACCTTGATCAGCAATTGTCGCTCAGGTGGACTCGGTCCTCTCCGCGGACGGGCGGCGTCCTGTACGCCGAAGGCTAGTATATCGCAGTGTCCGGCGCGAATCTTAAGGGTAGAGATATAGACGGCAACGCCGAACGTGACACCCGTCATCTCAAACACGATTAGACTTCCAAGGTTAAGAGAAGGTCTTTCACATGAAACGCCGGGAATTTTTTAAAGCCGCTGCCATTTGTGGCGCGGCAAGCACGCTTCCTTCCGCCCTGTCTCAAGACAAATCCAGCGCAAAGCAGGAGAATGGATCCATGAATCAGATTCCATTGACTTCGTCCGCGGGGACCCGCAAGGGTGACATGCTATACCGCACGCTGGGCCGCACCGGAGAGAAAGTTTCAGCCATCGGAATGGGCGGCTTCCACATTGGGCATAAGGAGCTCTCCGACGACGACAGCATTCGCCTCATACGCTCCGCCATCGATCGCGGCATTACGTTCATGGATAACAGCTGGGACTACAACGAGGGCCAGAGCGAAATTCGCATGGGGAAGGCGCTGAAAGATAGATATCGCCAGAAAGTTTTTCTGATGACAAAGATCGATGGCCGCACCAAAGAAGTCGCGGAGCGGCAGATCGAGACTTCTCTGGAACGTCTGCAGACCGATCACATCGATCTGGTGCAGCATCATGAAATTATTCGCTTCGACGACCCTGACCGCATTTTCGCCGAAGGTGGGGCTAACGAAGCGCTTGTGGCCGCCAAGAAAGCCGGCAAGATTCGCTACATCGGATTCACCGGCCACAAAGATCCGCACATTCATTTGTATATGTTGAAAGTGGCCGCGGAGCACAGCTTCCACTTTGACACCGTGCAGATGCCGTTAAACGTGATGGATGCGCACTTCCGCAGTTTCGGGCAGATGGTTTTGCCGGAATTGGTGAAGGAAGAAATTGGCGTGCTGGGCATGAAGTCGATGGGAGACAGCGTGATTTTGAAGAGCAAGACCGTCTCGCCGATCGAGTGCCTGCACTATGCGCTGAGCCTGCCCACGTCAGTCGTGATTACGGGGATCGATAAGCCGGAAATTCTTGATCAGGCCTTTGAGGCAGCGAAGACTTTCCAGCCCATGAATCGAGAGCAGATTGCGCAACTGCTGGCCAAGACGAAAGAAGTGGCGATGGCTGGAAAGTACGAATTGTTCAAGACCTCGTCGCACTTCGACTCGACTGCGAAGCATCCGGACTGGCTGGGCGGGGAAACGCCCGAAGTTCAAAAGCTGGCTCCGAGCGCGTAACCGGCACACGGTCAAGCCCTTTCATTTGCTGCCAAAAGAAATGGGGCCGATGCGATAAGCTCATCGGTCCCAATTCTTGCGGGTAAGTTAGCCAGCGTATCTTACCCATCGTATCTTAGCTCTTCGCGATCGCATCAAGTACAGCTGCAGCCGGTAATGACATCGGTGTCCAACGTGACCGCGCCGTTTCGGGCCAGCGCCCTGCCCTCCAGATTCACGCCGGTGGTTATTGTGATGGAGGTCAGCGCCAGGATATTTCCCTTGAACACAGAGTTTGTTCCCAGGGTCGCTGAGCTGCCGACCTGCCAGAAGACATTGCAGGCCTTGGTGCCGTTGGCCAGGATTATCTTGCTGCCGCTGCCGGTGGTGAGCGTGGACGCGATCTGGAAAATAAAGACCGCATCCGGATTGCCCTGAGCGTCGAGAGTAAGGTCTCCGGAATTTGCCAGCGACGAAGTCGATGTATAGACACCGGTGGTGAGTGTCTTTCCAACCAAATCTCCAGATACTGCAGTACCGCCCGCTCGTCCCGCAGCATCGATATAGCCAGCGGTTAAGGCGGCCTGGGCCAGGGAGGCGGCGCCGTCGGCAATATGGGTTGTCCCGCCAACCAGCCCCGGCGGGAATCCAGTCACGGACGTTCCCGGACTTAATCCAACATCGCCGGAGACTGTAGTGGAGCCGGTGTTGGTGACGGTGGATCCAGCCAGGACCGAGAAATTCCCCATGTTCGGACAAAGATTTACCGGCTGCGTTCCAGCGCCCTGGCACGGACCAGTTGTAAAAGTCTGTTGAATGGGTGCAACCGGAACTTCGCCCATGTCCTTGGCTCCGGCGGTGACCATAATTGTGTACTTCGTATTGGCTGCCAGGTTCGCCGTGGGCGTGAGAGTGGCTTTTTGAGTGACCACGTCATAGGTCACCGTGGCGGTCACGCCTACGATGAAGAATGTACTGGGATTGATGGTGAGCGAATCCATTTGCTCGTCAAAAGTGGCCACGATCTTCTGGTCCTGGGGTACGCAAGTGGCGCCTGCGGCAAGGTTCACGGCTGTAACGTAAGGGGCGGAAGTGTCGGTAGTTAAGCGTGTAGTGAAGGAGAAGTCGTAGGGGGTGGCAAGTGGAGTGCCGCTCAAGGCTTTGGCTCCAACGGTAATACTGGCGTTGTACATAACATTGGCGGTAAGGTCGGGGGAGGGTCTGAATCCGCCAATCTTGTTCGTTGCGTCGTAAGTAACCGTACCGGTAGCGCCCGCGATCAGAAAGGTACTCGCGTTGATGCTTGCCGGATCCATGGGTTGGTTGAACACCACCGCAATCTCACGGTTGGTGCCCACTCCGTCGCTTTGCGGGACTACCATCAATACTGTGGGAACATCGGTAGAAGCCGGTTGCTTGGCAACATTGCCACAGCTAATGAGAAAAGCGGCGACCAGAAAGGCGGTTGAGATCCTGGAGAACTGGCGGAGTGACATAACGATTCCTTTCACAGAACCTTTGTTGCGGGTGCGGACACGTTTGAAGCTCGGATGAGATGCCGGAACAGCAAGATAGGCTGCCGCAATGAAAGTAATTATTGAAGAGATCTCCTCCAAGTTATAGCGAATTCGGGCAAAGAAATACCCAGTCGCCAGAGCCCACGCTTGTACAGGGCACGATTGGAGACGAAGGAAGCGTGCAAACAAAAACTCGCGGCTCAGCCGAGGCGTGCGCCTTCCGAATTTTCGTTTTTTAGATTAAGCCGTTCTAACCTATGCTGTCTGTTCAGAATCGCTCACTTCGGTGTCATGCGATAACGACGATAATTAGCTGCTTCGGCCGATGGGCAGAGCAACTGTTGGGTGCATATCGTTAAGATTTCCGGCAGCGGTCGAGGGACTTGATTCCTGGTGTAAAATAAGTGCAATCAGTCTTCTTCTTAGTATTCGGTATTTTCTGAGGTGTAAGTATGAAGGACTCCTCCGATCGGCCCTGGGCTCAGCCGTACTTTTGCCGCGATTGCGGTTGCGAAGTTGGATTTCGCTCGCGACGCCGTACGTTGACTGAACGCTATCTTCTCCCGCTGTTTCTTCTGAAGCCGGTGCGCTGCGGGGAATGTTTCCGGCGGGATTACCGGCTCATTTTCACTCCCGTGCGCGAGCGATTGCCAGAGACTCCGAAGATCGTGCCCGCAAAAGTAGCGCCGACCTCCAACCGCAACGTTGCCTAGCGGCGGCGGTCGCCGCTATACTGCTGGGGTTGCGCTAAGCAAGAGCAAGAATCGCAGCAAAGACTGGCCGCGGCACATTTGTGCGCGGGGATGAACGAGGAGGCCGTCTTCAGCAGTAGTGAGGACCAAATCCGGGCTAGCCATGCCAGCGTTGCAGTAGCGGGGCATTCTATTGTTTCGCAAGAGCGTGTGGCCGGTCATTTGCCGGGATGGGCCCACCGATTCGGGGCCGGTCGGTTTTGGTCGAGCCAAGTCGCTGAAAGTCTTTTCTCGGTTTTATTTCCTTCCGATTGCCGCATCTGCGGCGAGCCCCTTCTGAATATCTCGCGGCTCCCGGTGTGTCCCCATTGCCTCGCCAGCGCCGAGCCGGTCCGCGGCAAAGTTTGTTCTATTTGCGGGGACCGCGTGCTTTCCGCTTACGCAGAAAAAGATGCGCAAGGGTTGAGACGATGTCCCATGTGCCGGCGCGTGCGCCGTCCATTTGCGCGGGCCGCGGCGTACGGCGGTTATGAAGGCGCCCTGCGCGAACTGATTCATCTGCTGAAATACAACGGCGTGCGTCCGGCGGCGAAGGTTTTGGGGGGCATGCTGGCGGAGGCTTTGTCAGCGCTGGAGCCCGAGTTTGAGCGGTTGACGTTTGAGCAGGCGCCGATTCTGGTGATTCCTGTGCCGCTATATGAATTGAAGCGGCGCCAGCGCCGCTTCAATCAGGCGGAAGTGATTGCACGGGCGGCGCTAAGGTTTTATTCGGCACGCGAGCGTTTGCAGCTTGTCCCCGACGTTCTGCTCCGCACTCGCGACACTCTTTCTCAGATCGGATTAACCGGCGACCAACGCCGTGCCAATCTGCGCGGAGCCTTCACCGTCGCGCGTGCCACAGAAGTCACTGGCCGCGAGGTGATTCTGGTGGATGATGTGTACACCACCGGCGCCACGGTCACCGAATGCGCGAAGGTGCTTCGCCGGGCTGGGGCCTTGAAGGTGTGGGTCGCCACGGTGGCGCGCACCCTGAAACTGGCATCTAATTACGAGGACTCTCAGCCAGAGGCGGAGGGCGGAGAGGAAAGTTTCAGAGTTTCAAGGTTTCAGCGTTTCAAAGCTGAAACCACGAGTTTGAAACTCTGAAACATTGAAACCTTGAATCATTGAACTTTATGTCGCATAGGATGGATCACGATGCAGGCTCCCGGCATGCCGCCGGCCTGTTCTTGCCGGCGGCTACGCACCGGCCGGGCGACGGCCATGCTCTGCTCGCGCCTGTCCTCGTGCTGAATGCGTCCTACGAACCCATTAATGTTTGCGCCGCGCGGCGCGCCCTGGTGCTTGTGCTCAAGGGCGTGGCCATGACCGAGGAAGAGAACGGACACTTTCTGCATTCGGCCCGCGTGGCCATGCGTCTGCCGTCGGTGATCCGTCTGCTCGAGTATCGCCGCATTCCACACCAGAGCCGCGCGCTCTCGCGCAAGAACATTCTGTTGCGCGACCGCAACACCTGCCAGTACTGCAGCACGGTGCTGCCTTCGAGCGAATTGACGCTCGACCACGTGGTCCCGCGCTCCCGCGGAGGCTCCTCCACCTGGGAAAATCTGGTCGCTTGCTGCCACTCTTGCAATCGCCGCAAGGGCAATCAACATCCCGTCGAAGCCGGCATGAAGCTGATGCGCGAACCCCGCGCCTTCAACTTGCATACCAGCCGCCACATCATGCGTTTGATGGGACGGTCGGATGATAAGTGGAGGAAGTATTTGTTTTACTGAAAGCTGTCAGCTCTCAGCTATCAGCATTTCGAGCCATCGAACCCCAGGAGTCTGTCGGTTCGAGCGAAGGGTGTGCTGATAGCTATTTCTGTGGCTGCGTTGTGCTGTCCGGCTTCTTCTATCGGTCTGGTCGGCTTTTGTCCGTCCTTCGGAATTTCCTTGCCTTCGTAGAGAATCTTGGAATTGGCGCCGAAGCGCTTGTAGTCTTCGTACTTCACGATTTCCTTGATGTGCACGTCTTCCAGCTTGAAGTGCAGTTCGTCGTCCGCCTTGGTGTAGACGGGAAACCAGTATTGGCCGTCGATCTGTTGCCGCCAGGTGGTGAACTTGGGAAATAGATTCTCCTGGTTGCCATGTTTCTCGCGGATGTCGGGGACGGTCTTGCCGTAGGTCTTCACGATCTGGAAATCGTGATTGTCGACCCAGACGCGTCCCTGGAAGTAGCGCTTCTTGCCTTCGATCTTTTTGGGCGCGATGTCGAACACGTAGCAGTCCAGTTCGTCTTCCTTTTGCTGGCCGACATAGAGAATGTTGTATTCCGGAAGGTCTTCGGTGGTCAGCACGAAGGGCAGGCGATGCCGGATATCTTCGAAATCTTCCTGCGACATGAAGATCTTGGTCAGACTCGATTGCGGCGCAAACACCACGTTCTCGATGCGATGGCCCTTGTCGTCGAACATCACGTCGAAGACTTCGTGATACTGGCCGTCGACCGTCTCACCGTCCACGGTTTCAACTTTTACGTCCTGGCGATAGGTGTACTGGTCGCGCGCCTTGGCAAATTCCGTTTCTTTGGCGGCGAAGCGCTTGATGACGTCCTCCGGCGTCGTGCCGGCGGGAGGAGTGTTCTCGAGCGGACCCTCCTGGGCGCGCGCAGGCAAAGACGCCAGTCCGCAGGCCAGAGTCACACAAAATAGCAAACAAGCGGATCCGGATTTCATAGCTCTAGTTTATCGAATTTCAGGCGGGAATGGAGCCAGGGCCGCTGCTTGCCACGCTCCAGGGCAGAGGCATGGCAGATCGGATCTCTAAAGAGGCAGGCACCGCGGCGACCCCGCCCTCCAACCCCTCTCCGCTCAGTGAGGCCGGAGGGTAGGGTGCTGCAGTTCTGCCACTCATTTGGATGCCTTCAGGGAAAAGAGGTTGGTTAGGAAATCCCCAATTGGAACTAATCGTGGGCGTGAATACAAAATGACACTTCCTAGAAGTGTGGCTGGTGTCGGAGGTTCGGACCGGGCAACAGCAAAGTTAACATGAGAGTCTGATGCGTCTCTGCCCCTGCTACACTCATGCTTTTGCCGTAGAGACGTTGCTTGCAACGTCTTGCTGGCAGCGCCCCTGCTGTGGGCAAGAGAGACGTAGCAAGCTACGTCTCTACGGATTGATCTGGAGGATTGCGTATGCGCCGTCTTTGTATATTTCTTCTTGTTCTCGCCTTTGCGCTTCCCGCGCTCGCCCAGGCCAAGCATCCCTTCACCTTCGAAGACATGATGAAGCTGAAGCGCGTGGGCGAGCCGGAAGTTTCGCCCGACGGGAAGTGGGTGATCTTCAGCGTGGTCGACGTCGATCTGGAGGCGAACACAAAGACGCCGCACATCTGGATCGTGCCCACGGCCGGAGGTCAGGAACGCGAGACTCATTCCCGATCAGGACGGCGACCGTCCGCGCTGGGCGCCGGATGGCAAGCGCTTCGCCTTTATGTCGACGAAAGAAGGCGGGTCGCAGGTTTGGATCGCGGATTTCGACGGTGCCGCGGGAACGGTTACCGGACTACACAAGCTGACTTCGATTGCGACCGAGGCAGGTGGAGAACTTTGGTCGCCGGATGGGAAACTACATTCTTTTCACTTCGGATGTCTATCCCGAATGCGACGGAGCCCCCGAGCGAAGAGACCGCTTGCAACGCAAAAAAACTGAAAGAAGCAGAGCAATCGAAGGTTAAGGCACTGATTTTCACTCATCTGCTCTATCGCCACTGGAATGCGTACAAAGAAGGGAAACGCACGCACCTGTTCGTGGCGTCGGTGCCGGACAAACTGTGCGACGAACACGATGCCAAGTTAGGGAGGAACCCTGTGCCCTAATGCCCTATCCAACCGATCTCACGCCCGGCGACTACGACGCGCCTGTGTTCTCGCTCGGCGGGCAGGACGACTACGCCTTCTCGCCCGACGGGCAGGAGATTTGCTACACCTCGAATCACGACAAGAATCCGGCCGCTTCCACCAACAACGATCTGTGGATCGTCCCGGTCAACGTAGGGACAGGCGCTTCGCCTGTCCAGGTTTTGGCGCAAACCAAGAACATCACCGCCGACAATCCCGCCAGCGACTCGACGCCGCTCTATTCGCCCGATGGCCGCTACATCGCCTACCGCGCCCAGCAGCGTCCGGGATACGAGAGCGACCGCTTTCGGTTGATGCTGTACGATCGCAAGACGGGCGAGAAGAAGAATCTTACAGAGAATTGGGATCACTGGGTCGGATCGTTCGGCTGGGCTGGGCCGCACGAGATTTACTTGACTGCCGAGGACGAGGGCGAATCGCCGATCTATAACATCTTCCCCGAACTTTGCTTAGGAGGCTGCCATCCGATCAGAGACGTTGACGGATTCAACGACGATATCGCGGCGAGCGAGAAAGCTGTCACTAACCGGGAGACGAGCCTCTCAGAAACCGTTGTCTTCAGCCGAATGTCGCATCCAAGCGCCGACCGAAATCTTTGTTCTCCAGCGGGCTGAGCACGGGGCTTGCGTAATCGGTCTGGAAAAGACTAGGGCGATGCTTCTCGGCGAATCCAAAGAACGGCTACCAGAGTGTGCGAAGGGGCGTGCACACAAACTCACTCACTTCAACGACGCCGTCCTATCCCAAGTCGCCATGTCACCTCTCGAATCCTTCTGGTTCCCCGGCGCTCACGGCGACAAGGTCCAAGGCTTCCTGGTCAAGCCGCCGAACTTCGATGCCAATCAAGAAATATCCCGTGAAGTTCCTCATCCACGGCGGGCCGCAGGGGGCCTGGGGAGACGACTGGAGCTATCGCTGGAATCCCGAACTGTTCGCGGCCAATGGATACGTGGTGATCATGATCAACTTCCACGGCTCGACCGGCTATGGACAGAAGTTCATCGACGCCATCAACGGCGACTGGGGCGGCGCTCCGTATGAAGACCTGATGAAGGGGCTCGACTACGCGGAAGAGCATTATGCTTTTATTGATAAGTCCCGCGAGTGCGCGCTGGGCGCGAGCTACGGCGGATACATGATCAACTGGATTCTCGGCCACACCGACCGCTTCAAGTGCCTGGTGTCGCACGATGGGATGTTCAATGCCGAGTCCGCATGGGGTTCGACCGAGGAACTCTGGTTCAACGACTGGGAGTTCAAAGGCACGCCTTACGACAATCGCGCGAGTGTATGAGAAGTGGTCGCCGCACCAGTACGCCAAGAATTTCAAGACGCCGACGCTGGTCGTACACGGCCAGCGCGACTACCGCCTCGACGTGAGCGAAGGCTTCCAGCTTTTCACCACGCTGCAGATGGAAGGCGTGCCGTCGAAGATGCTGTACTTCCCCGACGAAGGCCACTGGGTGCTGAAGCCGCAGAATTCGCGGCTGTGGTACGAGACGGTGAATGATTGGGTGGATCAGTGGGTGAAGAAGTAGCGGGCACCGGGCGTCAGACCTCGGACTTCAGACCTCGGGCTTCCGGCTTTCGGCTTCCGCCACCATGTGGGGACAGCCGCCCCTTCGACAGGCTCAGGGCAGGCTCTCGGCTGTCCGCCGAGCGAAGGGCGGGCAAGGTTTTGTTCATGAAGCTGCCGGCGTTGGTGACAGCGCAACAGACATGGTCCCGGAGGGACCGCTGAGAATAGCCCGCTCGTTCACGGGCGGGATGTGCGAGGTAGTGAGTCGTGCCGTAGGCACGATTGAGATCGCCGCACACGAGTTTATCGGGTGGAATTCAGGCGTCCCTCCGGGACGCGGCTCTTTGAGTTCTGCTGCGACCGGGCGTTGGAAACGCCGGGCTATTCTCAGGCGTCCCTCCGGGACGGATTGCGGGGCGTCCTCCTCGGAGATCCTCTAGATCGCTAAAATTTCGATCGCTGGAATTCGGCTAAGTCACTGCAGTTGTGGCTAAGTCCTTGAGTCTCCGTGTAAGTGATTGAAAATTCGAAAAAGAAGCGCAGGAGGCTCGAGGACGCGCAGATTTCTGACGGGTATCCTTTCCCCCGAGCGACTGGATCGATCGAGGTGCCAGGGCCGTTTCCGGCTCCGCAAAGGGTATTGTGCGCGACGATTCGAGTCGGCTATTTCGCGGCACTGCCCAAATCGCCTGTGTAAGTATCGTAATGTACGTACAGTATGCTAGTACGGAGCCAGCGAAAGTCCTCGGACCTGAATTGCCGCTTAAGGATCATTTCCATTCCTTCGTTCCGTTCTGTTTTCTTCAATCCCGATCGGACGCACAATGCGTACCGGAAGCTTCTCCACCGGCGGAGCTGTTCCTGTCGCTGCGGCGGGAAGCAATTGCAGCGGATAGTCGAGGACGCTGCTGATTCCGGCCGTGGCGGCAACGTTAACTTCCAGCGGGGCAGTGAAGCCACCAGCTGAGGGCGAGACGCTGGCCAGGCCATTGATGTCGGTGACGGCGTTGCTTTGACTCACCTGCAGGATCACGGGCATGGCAGGATTGGTGGGATTGGTTTCGCCGTTGCCGCCGCCGGAAGATGTTCCGCCGGGCCGCAAGACTGTGGTTAGAAACGCTACATTGGCGGCGATTACGGAGTTTGGCGGCGACGATAAATCCGTGACTCGCACTGTGACCGGCTGAAACGGTTGGCCGGTGGATACCTGACCGCTCCCGGCCACAGGCTGCAAAATCTGATTGGCGAGCGGCACCGGGTTGGCATAGATGGCCTGGCAGGGGACATTGCCGGGAGCGACACAGGCGCTTACCTGTACCAGCGCCGCGAATTGCGTGACGGTCAAGGTGACGGTGGCGTAGCCGCTGGAACTGGTTTGGGCACTGACCGCGCTGAGCGTTCCGGACCCGTTGACGACGGTGAAGTTTACCTTCGCGTTGTTCTGCGGCGTGCCATTGCTGAGGACGCGCGCGGTCAGCGGCAGGCTAACTGTGGCTCCCTGGGCAATCCACAGGTAAGGAGTCGAAACTCCGATGTCGGAGATCGACTGAGTCGCATTGAGCGTCGCGCTCACGGACTTCGAGGAACCATATGCTGCCGGAGCGAGCGTTGCGATTATGGTGGCCACGCCGACAGCGGACGGAATAAGCCATGTGACGGCATCGCCGCTCTGATCGCTGGTGACCGAGCAGGATGGCGTGCCGCCGCACGTTGAAAGCTGCACGCCGTTGGTGGCGCTCCAGGCGATGGTTGCGCCGCTGACTGGAGTTACGCCATCGGCTGCCAGCACACGCACGGTCACCGGATTCGTTGCCTGCGTGCCGACTGGGGTGGACGGATTGAGCGCGTTGCCGAGCAGAACGATGTTGTCGGTGGCGGCTGCGCCGTAGGTCAGCACGCCGGTCATGATGGAAGAAGCACCGCTGACCGGATCTGCGATCGTGATGTTCTGCGGGCCATCGCCGTGCGCGGGAGCGGCCAGCAGCATTTGGCTGCCGCTGACTGCGAGCTGGGTAGCTGTGGAGCTGCCTATGGCGGCGTTAAGTCCGGGAGCGAAGCCGGTGCCTTGCACGGCCACTATGCCGCCATTCACGCCGATACGCGCGGGCGAGACGGCGTCCGCGTAGAGGATGTGCGCGTGATAGTGGTAGTCGGGGCGTCCGTCGCCGCGCACATCCGAAATCCCGATCAGGAAGTTGGACGAAATGGCGATCTGTGCATCCAGGCGCGTCATGCCGGGGACGACCTGATTGAATGGAGAAGTCGTGAAGGCCGGAGGCGGCGTGCCTTGCGGGTCGGAGGCGGCCCACATGCCAATCACCGGCTGGACTTTGAGCTGACTCGAGTTTCCAGTTTCATCGAGCGCGGTCATGGCCACTGACAGCGTGCGATTGGCTTGCGCTTGGAGACTTAGATACTCCACGTTCCCATAGCCACTCAGCGATCCGACCCAGTCGCCTCCCCCAGGGACCGCCGCAGGATTTAACCAGGTGGATTGCGGCTGGGGCACAGGTTGCGCGCTGCCGGCCATCAAAATGTCTTGCTCCACATCGTTGCCTGGGGCGACGGTCACGATGATCGGCGCGGTCAAACCCGACGGCACCACTGGCCCCGGGGAGTACGGACCGACGGCTCCGGACCAGGTCGGGTTGAGCGGTTCTACACTCAACTGATATTGCGCGCTGGTGTTTGGGGGGTAGAGTCCGGAAAGGTCGAAGAATCCTTCGAGGGTTTGACTGGTCGATCCCCATTCGGCAAGAGGATCGCCCAGTGCGTCGTCGAAGCCGGTAATGGGATTGCCTGCGTTGCCGGTGAACAGCGAGCCGGAGACCGACGCAGCGGCATACCTGCGCGACGGCAGACCAGTGTTCGGGTCAATCCAACGGGCCACTACGTTGACGCCTTGCATCGGCTGTGTCCGATTTCCATGAGAGTCGGTGAACCAGACCGAGCCATGGACGCGCGCTGTCGCCGTTGAAAAAATCTGCTTGCCGGGAAAGTTCGACTGATTCTGTGCGGTGACGGGGTACAGACGCGAGAGCGACGCGGCATCATCCATGGCCAACTGAGCAGGATTGGGATAACAGAGCGTGATAGGCACGCAGTTCCTGGGATCGGAAAAATGCATTACCGGGAATCCTGCGTAATCGTCGGATGTGGGATGCGGCGTGGTGATTACGTTGGGATTGACCTGGGACCAACCCAGTCCCAGCACGCTGCCGATTATCCGCACCAGACGGTATTCGACGTCGGTGATTTGCGACGATTGCAGGGCGCATTGTCCGTTGATCACGATCAGGGCATGCTGATAGGTGGCGAAGGCGCCGTAATTGTCATTGCCTCCGAAGACGGCGTTAGAGAAACATTGGGTTGAGAGCGCCGGCGCCGCTTCCCATCAAGGCATCGGTCACGGAGCCGTCATAGTCGTAGACGATGCCGACGGGCGTGCCGGTAGCCGTCGATTGAATGTCGGCAGGCATGGAGATGGTGCCGTCCGCGTTGACTATGACGTTGTTGCCGCTTACATCTTCGGCGAGCTGGCCACCGCTGCATGGCTGCGACCGCTGCGGTCGAGACTGAGGTCCATGGGCTGAAGGCGCTGGCGACGAAACTATTGGCGGAGGCGTTGGGCAGGATTGGACTGAGATCGCCCTGATCGGTGAAATAGGTGATCTTTCCCTGCGGCCAAATCAGAGGCTGACCGGTGGTGGATGGATCGAAGTAGACGGTGCCAGCGACCAGCTTGGGGCCACCGGCATGGGACATCACGGTCACGAACAAAATTATCGCCGCCGCCAGAATCAGCCTCAGCAGAAATCGGTACGCGGCAAGTGATCGACTTGCTATGGCCAGCCGTTCGGACTGCACTCACTCCTCCAGACTGGCGCGACGCACGGCCATGGCGAAGTCGCCGAGAGTTACGCGCGATTTGCCGCCGAGCACGGGGTCCGCTCGAAAAGCTGAAACATGTTGTGTCGAAAGCAGGACCCGGCCCCAGAGATCGACTGTGAAACGGCCCATCTCCCCGCCAACGCTGCTGGTGAGGCCTAGCTTGCTCGGGGGATAGAGGAAAAGAAGCACGCGTTCGCCGATCCGGTAACGCTGGCCGCCCGACCACAGGCCAATCCATTGCGAGATGGTCAAATCCTGGCCCGGAGTGGCTCCACGAATCGCGTTTTGAATATGGAAGGTAATGGCGACCGTTTCCAGCGATTGGCCATGGTTCGCGGGACGGCGCGCGACGGCAGTTACAGTGCCGGAAAAAATTGTGCCTGCGGCGCGAGCGATCAGGGGAAACCCATTCGTTCGGGGTGGCGCTGTCGCCGGCAAGGGAAGCCGGAGCGAGTCGACGGGTGGAGGTTGACCGACGCGCGGTGAAAGCGGGCGCTCGAATTCGGGCGAAAGGGTGCGGCGATCAGACTGACCGTTCAGCATGATGGGCGCCAGAATCAAGATCGACATCGCGAGCAGACACAGGGGATTGCTCCCATACATGGGAAGACCTCAATGTGACATCTGCTCGGAGGAACACCGGGAAACAGTTCAGCGTAATCCCTCGGGAGTTACGAAAGCTGTGACGGATGTCACAACGGCCTGTGGATTACGAAGCGAAATCCCATAAACCTCAACCTCCATCTATCGGGGGCCCGCAACTCCAGCTGGCTGACCAGCAAGGACTTAAAGATCGGTTCTAACCTTTGTTTGGAAGCTCGCATCCAAGGCTGAGAATATGCAGAGATTCAATCGCCGGGATGTACTTAAACTTGGAGGCGCCGCGGCTGCGGCGGAGTTGGCGTCTCTGGGTTTGCAGGGTTGCAGTGTTTCCAAGCTGGTTTCTTCGGTCGGAAGCGGTTGCGCCAAATTAACCGACATCGAGCATGTGGTGATCCTGATTCAGGAGAACCGGTCTTTCGATCACTACTTTGGAAGCTATCGCGGCGTACGAGGATTTTCCGATCAGAGCGCGGCGTTCCAGCAGCCCGATCCCGCCAACACGTCAAATTCGCCGGTAGGGACGCTCCTGCCATTTCACCTCGACACTTCGAAAGCGAATGCAGCTTGCACCCACGACATCAGCCACGACTGGGTGCCGCAACATCAGAGTTGGGACAATGGGGCGATGGACGGTTTTGTGAGTTCGCGTCTGCCGATTGATGCTAACGACGCGGTATTGAGCATGGGCTACTACACGCGCGCGGATATTCCCTATTACTATGGGCTGGCCGACGCGTTTACCCTCTGCGACAACTATTTTTGCTCGGTGATCGGGCCGACTGATCCGAATCGCCTGTACACGATGGCGGCGTCGCTTGATCCGGATGGAAAAAACGGAGGCCCGGTTCTGCAGACGATTGTCACAAACCGCGCGGCTTTTTACGGACGCCTGACCTACACGACCATGCCCGAGCAACTGCAGGCCAAGGGAATTTCGTGGAAGGTTTATTCGTCGCCGGATGAGACGATTCTTGGTGGAATTCTCTCCGACAATGTTTTGTCTTACTTCAAGAATTTTCAGGATCCTTCCTCGGTGCTGCATCAGAATGCATTTGGACCGCAGTTCCCGATTGATTTCCTCGCCGATGTAGCTGCCGGGAATTTGCCTCAGGTTTCCTGGCTGATTGGGTCGATCTTAACTTCCGATCATCCGCCGGCGCCGTCGCTGTTCGGGGAGAATATTCTTTCGCTGATCGTCGCTGCTCTGAGCGCAAATCCCGTGCAGTGGGCGAAGACGGTTTTGTTTGTGACCTACGATGAGAACGGTGGATTTTTTGATCATGTTCCACCGGTGACCGCGCCTGCGGGCACGCCCGGCGAATATGTGACTGCGCCCGCGGTTCCCGACCCGACCGTGGTGGGCAGTCCGGCGATTACCGGGCCGATTGGATTGGGATTCCGCGTGCCCATGCTGATCATTTCGCCGTTCAGTCGAGGCGGATTCGTGTCGTCGGACCTTTTCGATCACACTTCGGTGTTGCGCTTCCTCGAGACGCGATTCGGGGCCGAAGTGCCGAACCTGAGCGCCTGGCGCCGCGCCACGGTCGGAGATTTGACGAGTGCGTTTAACTTCAAAAGCCCTGACCAGTCGATTCCGAATCTGCCGTCCACGCTTCCCGGCGATCCCCAGGCAATCACGCAATGTGCGGCGAATCTGGCGGGAACCGTTCCTTACGCAGTGCCCACTACGCAGAGCCTTCCAACTCAGGAATCCGGAACCCCGAATCGTCCCAGCGGAGCGTGCTAAAGAACTTCTCCGCTCCTCAGAACCGATCAATATGGCAAACGCTACAATGCGGTGCGGAGGCCTGGGGGGATGGCGGCGCACCTGAGGGCGGCAAGAAGCAGAAGTGTGAAGCAGCGGGGGCTGCGGCAACTCGCGCTCTCGCTGATTGTGATCGCCGCGTTGCTGTTTCTTTCCGCGGGCTCGCTGCGTTACTGGCAGGGCTGGCTCTTCGTCATGTTGATGGCGGGATTCTGGATTTTCTTTTTCATCGATCTGCTCAAACGTGATCCGAAGCTTTTGCAGCGCCGGTTACAGAATGAGGAGAGCGCGCCCGAGCAGAAATTATTTCAGAAGCTGCTGCTTGTGATTTTGCTTCCGGCGTTCGTGCTGGCCGGACTTGATTTTCGCTTTGGATGGTCACAGACGCGGCTGCATGGAGTGCCGGTGTGGCTGGTGTTGGTGGGCCAGGCGATGGCCGTGGCTGCGTACTGGCTGGTGTTTTCGGTCATGAAGGCGAACAGCTTCGCTGGCAGCACGATTCGTGTGGAAGACGAGCAGCGAGTGATCGATAGCGGTCTCTACGCAATCGTTCGGCATCCCATGTATTCGGGGATGGCGCTAATGGTGCTGGGCACGCCTTTGGCCCTGGGATCGTACGTTGCTCTGCCGGTCTTCGCGTTATTCATTCCCTTACTGATGTTCCGCCTTACCCATGAGGAGAAATTTCTTCGTCACGCGTTGCCCGGTTACGCGAAGTACTGCGAGCGCACCCGGTATCGATTGATTCCGTTCCTTTGGTGAGAACGGGCAGAGATTCTCCCTCGACATCGGTCCGGGTTCGTGAGGATGCCCGCCCTCGTTGTCTCTTTTGCGACGGAGTGAGATTTTGGCTCTGGTCGACCTTCGGTTATGGTCGCTGGATCCGTCCGAGTCAAGATCCCCACCCTGTCGCAAGAAACGCGACAAGGTGGGGGCACCCGATCGCATTGCGGTTTGCCGATCTCGCGGGCGCGATGGGAGAATAGCAACATATGCAAAAATCGTTCAGCATTGGGTTTCAACTATTTGTGGCCGCGATGATGCTTGCCGGGATCGCTTTCGCTCAACAGACTCCGGCAAGTCCACCTCAACCAAGTCAACCGGCATCCGGCCAGGGTGCGTCCATGCAAACTGCTCCGGCCAAGAAGGCGCCGACATCAACCGCTAAGAAAGCTCCCGTTGCCGGCAAAAGCGCAACCGCGCTCACGCTGAAGACACAGAAGGAAAAGGCGAGTTATGCCTTGGGAATGAAAATTGGCGGGGATCTGCGGAAGCAGGGTGTGAATGCGGCGGTGGATCCGGCGCTGGCGGCGCGGGGGTTCAAAGACGCCTTAGGCGGGAGCAAACTGCAACTGAGCGACGACGAAATGCGCGCTGTACTCATGCAGTTGCAGAACCAGGTCCGCGACAAGCAACAGGCCAAGGCGCACGAAGAAGGATCTGCGGCGCGGAAAGCGGGCGCGGATTTTCTGGCGGCCAACAAAGGCAAAGAGGGAGTAGTGACGCTGCCGAGTGGGCTGCAGTACAAAATCCTGAAGGAAGGCGTGGGTCCGAAACCCTCAGCGAATGACACGGTTAGCTGCAATTATCGTGGAACGCTGCTCAATGGCAAGGAATTTGACAGCTCCTACAAACGCGGCGAGCCGACGTCGTTTCCGGTGAACGGAGTGATCAAGGGCTGGACGGAAGCGCTGCAGTTAATGCCGGTGGGATCGAAGTGGCAGTTGTTTATCCCCGCGGATATGGCGTATGGCGACCGGGGTGCCGGAGGGGACATCGGTCCGGGAGAGACGCTGATTTTTGAAGTGGAATTGTTGTCGATTGGAGAGGCGAAGAAGTAAAGACAGCTGTCAGCTATCAGCTTTCAACTATCAGCTCAAATTAAGAATTCTGTTACGGATCGAGTCCAGGGCCGTCTGTGAATTGCAGGCGGCCTTATTTTTGGGCGGAGCTCCGGATTGCCCATCGCCCGCGCGAGATCCATCGCTTCGCCAGAAGAACGGCTCCGCTCTGGATGATGCTCTCAGCGAGAGGGAAGCTCGGGTAGAAGGTGTTCTTCGGCGGAAAGGTTGGCGCCGGCCAGGAGCAGCAAGCCCGAGAGGAACGCCCAGAACATCATGCTCACCGAGAGCGCGAAGGGGCCGTAGACTTCCTGAAAATTCAGCCACGGCAGAGCCATGATGTAGGCATATTTCAACGCTTCCGAGAGCAATCCCATGATGATGGCGGCGGGAAGCACAGCCCGCGCAGGAACTTTGCCGTTGGGCAGCAACCAGTAAATCAGAAAGAAGATGGCGATGCTGGCGGCGATGGCGAAAACTTTCATCATCAGGAATCCCACCAGGCGCACCACGCCGCTGCCGTAGCCGTGCAGCAGGAATTCCATAAACGAAACGGGACCGGCGGTGAGAGCAATCGAGAGTAAAGCCAGCACGCCGCAGGCGAATGCCAAACCGAGCGAGATCAACTGATTGCCCAGGTAGGAGCGATTGTTCTCGAAGCGCCAGATGCGGTTGAGCGCGACTTCGAGCGGCAGAAAGATGCCTGACGATGTGACCAGCAGAATAATCAGGGAGACGAACTGGACGCGCTGCCGGGAGTTGACCATGGCGTTCAGGTTGCGGATCACGAAGTCCTGTCCCGCCGGGAGATAGTCGCGCAGCAATTGCAGAACTACTTCGTACATGACGCGGGAATGAAAGACGCGGCGGATGATGGTCATCAGGAGGACGACGAAAGGGAAGAACGACAGAATGGAATTGGCGGCGACCGAGAAGGCGAAGGTGTGGACGTCGGTCCGCATCAGATATTTCACGGTGGACAGGGCTAAACCTTGGCGGCGGCGCGGCGTGGGGCAGATCGTGCGCTGCCGTACGGTCTCAGCGACCGGGAGCGCCGGAATGGGTGGGTTTGTCACGGGACAATTCATGGTATCAGAGCACGACACGCGGGCTGGAAAGGGCCAGAACCTAAGTTTCAACCGCCGGTTACCTGCTATTTCTTTATCTTCGTTAAAGCTAATAGCCCTTCTTCGCAAAGCACTTAGGGTCAAAATACGATTTCTCTCTAATTTTTCTTGCGAATCGTTTTAATAGCCCGTATTATCGGGGCGCAATACCGGAATTGGTCCGGTGGTGAGACCAGTAAAGCAGGTTGTGGTAGTGGTTGACGGCTGCAGTGTGGTAGAGACGCGCCAAATTGTCGGGCTCCAAAGGTTCACGCAGCGGAAACATACCGCGGTGAGGACTGAGGAGTCTTTTCCTTTTTGGCGTATTTCTTGCGCACGGGTAGACGCGACCGCAAGTTCTACCGGCATCCTTGAGGGGGGCTTCCAGACGACCGGAGCGACGATCGAGATGCCGGAGAATATTCTTCGCGATTGTGAAAGGAGTTTTTGCCGTGAGAGAAAAAGGTACAGTCAAGTGGTTTAACGGGGCGAAGGGATATGGATTCATCCAGCGCTCCACGGGAGAAGATGTATTCGTGCACTTCTCCGCCATCCAGGAGAACGGTTACCGCACGCTCAATGAAGGTGAGACCGTGGAGTTTGATCTGCTGAAAGGCCCCAAAGGCTTCCAGGCGGCAAACGTCGTCCGCGCGTAGATTGCGAATTATTTTCGGAACCCTCCCGTCCCCCAGCGGGAGGGTTTTTATTGGGTAGCACAGCGGACTTGATGCGCAATTCCTTTTGCCCGACGCCAAACCTCTGAACCGAAGGTGCATCTCACTTCAGGACAATTTCCTGGGACGTGAGAGCACCCCCGAGACCTGTCCTGCCTTGTCAAGGCCCGATATAAGGAGGACTATGCGGTACCCTGCCCCAAGCGGCCTCATTTTTCTTCGAATTTGTCTTCTAGGTTGCCTGGTGGCTTTGCCGGCGGCGGGGCAAGAGGAGCGAGCAGCTTCGAACGTCTCGATCAGCGCTATGCGCGGCGATGCTTACCTGCAGAGATCGAACGTTCGCCTGGTGACTCGCGTCCAAGGGCTGACGATTGCGCGCGTGGCGATGAATTCCCGCCATCCTTTGAGTTCCCGGTACGATTGTTCTCACTTTGTTCACGGGCTGTATCAGCGCGCTGGCTTCCCTTATGAATACGCTCCTTCTTCCCAACTGTATGCGGGAGTCCCGGAATTTCGGCGCGTGGCCAGTCCGCAACCTGGCGACTTGGCAGTGTGGCTCGGACACGCTGGGGTCGTGATCAATCCCGCGCAGCATTCTTTCTTAAGCGTGCTGCGTGCGGGGCCCGGCGTCGATCGATACGACTCACACTATTGGCAACGTAGGGGACGGCCACGTTTCCTTCGTTATGTGCGACGAAATAGTGCAGATACGCCGCGGAATACCGTAATGCTCTCCCATGCGCCGCTTCGCTAAACATGACAATTTTGTTGTCATGCACGGCTGAGGAGCAGGCAGGGATGCTTCGACTGCGCGGGGAGGATCGCTTCGCTCTCCTCGCCGCTTCGCTCAGCATGACAATTTGTTACTCGTTGTCATGTTGAGCGCAGGACGGGCGGAGGGGAACGCGAGGTCCGTTGTAGTGGAAGCATCGCTACTTTCTTTGGCTTCAGCGCATTTCCAGCGAGACCAAATCACCGGCCTTCGCGCCGCTGGGTTTGTAGTTGACCGTGACTTGAAGATCTCGCCAGTCACAGGAAAAATCGTCGGCGCCGATCAGGAGCACAGACTTGTAGTCGGCGGCGCGCAGCTTCAGGGTTGCGTTTTCCGCGATGACGGTCAGAATCGCTGCCGGAGCGTGCGAACAGTCGACGGCAGCCAGGCGGCCTTTGATGAATTTCGTGGGGCGCTTGTCGTTCTCATGCTCCTTCGGTTCGCCGGATGGGGTTGAATTGTCGGCTGCGGCGCGCTTGGCGGCGTCCTGTTCCAAGACATCGAAAGGCGACTTCTGCGGCGCGAGTTTGGACTGCGCGATAGTTCCCGCGTTTGCGGGGACGCCATATTTGCGCTCCGTACCGGCTTGCTCAGCCAGTTCACGGGCGAGCGTGGCGATTTGAGGATCTTCGCTGGTTTTGAGCCGGTCCAGCAAGACGTTGGCCGCTTCCCATTTCTTGCTAGTCACATAGATCTGAGCGAGGTGGTAGACGTAACGGTCATTTCTCGGACTCAGGCCGATGGCAGCGCGCTCAGCCTGCAGGGCGGCGGCCGGGCCTCCGCCGGTGTTGCGGGCGACGGCCAGCAGATCATAGGCGTCGGCCAGTTCGGGATACCATTCAAGAACTGACCGAAGATCGAGCATCATGTTGGGAAGGCCCTGGATGTCGGCGTGGGTGGCCTGCGCGCTGCGGTATTTCAGAACGGAGACGTAATAGCGCAGCCACATGTCGCGCGGATTGAGAGCGGAGGCGTCGCGGATTTCGCTTGCGGCTTCCGCGAATTCGCCGTGCTGGATGTGGTCCCAGGCAAGGATGCGATGGGCGAGTGGGTTACCGATCGCATTGCTGGGCAGTTGTTCATTATCTTCATCTTCGCGGGGCTTTCTGGCTTGCTGTTTGGTTTCTAATTTTTTGTCGGCTAGGGTGGGAGCGGTGGCGAGATCCTGCAGTTCCTTCAGGCCGCGCTCGCGACGCTCGGGAATACGGATGGCCACTTCAGAGTAAAGGGCGCGGGCGTCGGCCTCAGGCATAGGCTGGGATGTAATTGCCGAGTCCTCGGGGCCGACAGGAACGGGGAAGCGGTATGCCTGGCCGGGAGTTGCGCTGGCGGGAGCGGCATTCGCGCTGTTCTTGTGACCGGCGGTCAGCAGCGCACTCTGACTGTGAAAATAATCTTTCACGGCCTGCTCCAGTTGCGTAGAACTCGTGCCGTAGGCTTTTTGAATGGCGTCCTCCACCGGCACGTGCTCATTCAGAACCAGGTTGAAGTAAGTTCCCGTGTCGGGCAGCTTCTGCTCGTGTAGCAGATAGTGGATCACGATCCAGGATTCTGCTTCAAAGGGCGAGTTGCGTTTGCCTTGATCGCCAACTGCCGTGTCGTGCTTCATCGCGAACAGCTCGGGCAATGAGAGCCAGGGTTGCGCGCCAAGCAATTCGGTAAAAGAATTGGGTTGATGCGAATCGCGCACATTGCCCATTGAGTTCCGCTTGGCGGAGGGAAAAACTTCAGGGTCGGTGCCGAGTTCGACTTGTTTGTTGTCCACGCTAATCGAGCTGAAATATTCGGCGAGGCCTTCGTCGAACCAGGTTTGAGCCGGGGGATAGTTGTAGGTCAACAGCATGGCAGCGAAGTCGCGGGCGACGGCGCGCCAGGATTCTTCCTCGGAAAGGTTCAACACGATGAAATCCTGATCGTCGCCGGGGAGGAAAAATCCTGGGACATCGATGGGTTGGCCTTGGTGTAGAGGGGCGAGTTGGTAGTAGGACTTGTCGTTGTCGAAGGCGAGGATGGTTAGCGGCACTGACTGGTGGAGGCGATCTTTCCCCAGCAGAGTGGCGAAAACGGCGCGCATCTGCTCGAAGCGCACGGCGACCTCGCGGCCTTTCCTGTCGCCGGCGTCGGTGATGACGGTGAAATGGACGGAGTGGATTTCGAGCCAGGGTGAGGGCTGCGCAGCGGCGGCAGCGAAGCTCGAGCACAGGAGAAGCCCACACAGTGTAACGAGGAGCGTAATGTTGCGGGAGCGGGGCATTGTGCTTTTGCGAGTAGATGCCACTCACGGAAATGCTACCACGATGGTTCGGGCGAGTGGGTCTGTAGCGCCGCCGTCTCGGCGGCTGTCGTGGGCGCGTCTCGCCCCCACCAGCGAGGGCAAGATGCCCCTTCGACGGGCTCAGGGCAGGCTCTCGCGACAGCCGGCAGAGCCTGTCCTGAGCGAAGTCGAAGGGATGCCGGCGCTACACCGGCACCACAAAGGGGCCGCGCCGGTATAATCTCGAAATTCATGCTCGTCCGCCCGCGAAATGTAATTGGCATTGTTTGTCTCGCCGTGTTCCTGTCGGCGGCACCGCCTGCTGGCGCGGTTTCGGGAGCATCGTGGAATGGAGTGTTGCGGGACGGCGCGGATAAGGGCGTGGCGGATGCGGTCATCACGCTTCACCCCACTTCTGGTGGCAGCGACTACACTTCCAAAACTTCGGCGAACGGCCGGTTTTCGTTTGCCGATATCGCCGCGGGCCGCTACGAAGCTTCCGTGAAAGTCGCGGATAAGGAGTGGAAAATTGCGACCCCAGTAGTGATTAAGGACGCGGCCATCCTCAGCATGGGGCTACAACTGGCGTCGAAAGGCCAGGAAGTCCGTGTGGTTGCCTCTGGGTCTGAGGCTTCCGCACAGGCTAGCGGTGGCGAACATCTTTCCAGCGCGGAGGTTTCGAGCTCTGCCGCTGAATGCGCGCGACTTCAGCAAGTTGCTGCTGTTAGCCGCGGGTACGATGACCGACGCCAATGGCGCCGCGAATTTTACGCAGCAGTTTGCAGTGAATGGGCAGCGCGGCGTAGCCACCGTTTTTGCTACGGATGGCTTCGACACTACCGATCCGGAGATGGGCGGGGCCACATTTTCCAACTTCAACGTAGATGCGATTCAGGAGGTGCAGGCCAATTCGGGAGTAATGCCGCCCGAGATCGGGCACGGGGCCGCGAGTTTTACCAATGTGGTGACCAAGTCGGGAGTGAACCAGGTGCACGGGAGCGTGTTCGAATTCCTGCGCAACGCGGCCTTCGATGCGCGCAATTATTTCGATTACAAAGATCCGACGGGCCGCCGGCGCATTCCTCCGTTTGTGCGCAACGAATTTGGATTCACCAATGGCGGGCCGGTGGTGCTCCCGGGAGTTTACGACGGGCGCAATCGGACGTTTTATTTTGGCGAGTACCAAGGGTTTCGCCAGGTGCTCGGCACTACTCAGGTGATTCCTGTGCCTACGGCGGCGGAGCGGCAGGGAATTGACACAACGACTTTTCCAGGCGACACGCTGACGGTGCCGGTCAATGCAGCCGTTTTGCCGGTGCTCAATCGGTATCCGCTACCGAATCAACCGTCGGGAGCTTTTGGCGATCGCACGTATGAGGCATCGTCTAAAGTTGTGACGCGCACCGATCAGTTCTCGGTGCGAATCGATCATCAGATTTCGAATAAAGCTTCGCTGGTAACGCGGTTCAGTCTGAATCAGGTGACGGGGCCGCTGACCAATCCCGATCAAACGGCGATCGATCCCAGCTTTGGAGTTCGGTTCTTCGATCACCAGCGCAATGCGGGCGTGAGATATACGCGGACGATCTCGCCGCATCTGACCTCTGATACTTCTCTGAGCTATATTCGCAGCACGCCGTTCTTTCCCGCCATCAACCACACGCAGCCGGGAATTAGTTTCGGTGACGGTTTATTTCAAGCCTTCAATTTGCCGGCAGGTTCGATTTTCGGGTCATACAGCAATCTTTATCAGTTCAAGCAGGACATGGCGCTGGTGCATGGAGCGCATGCTTTCAAGTGGGGCGTGGAGATACGGGCGAATCGCGATTCCACTATATTTGGGACGAATCCCAACGGAATCGATACCTTTGGCGGGGGCCCGGCTTATTCGCCGGTGTTGATCAAATCGGCGAGCGGGACGCACGACATACAGATCGGAGATCCGCTGCCCGATTCGCTGACGGGATTGCTGACGGCGACGCCGTTTTCCTACAACATTACCGCTGCCGCGAGCATTACCCCGGTGGGCGACAAGTTCGACGAAGCTGGGGTGCGGCGCGAGGCTTACAACTTTTATTTTCAGGATGCCTGGAAAGCGACTCCGCAGCTCACCGTGAACTACGGATTGCGTTACGAAGTGAACAGCCGAATTCATGAGGCGACCAAGCGAACGTCAGATCCTTTCTTTTTCCGGCCGGATGGCAAACCTACTTCCTACGGGGATCGCAGCGCTACGCAGAGGGTGCTGATCAATCCGCAGCCGCCATACAACCAGGACTGGAACGGCTGGGGACCGCGACTCGGACTGGATTACAGCGCCGGCAAGCACACGGTGCTGCACGCTGCAGGCGCGATCACTACGATGCTTCCCAACTTGTGGCAGGATAATTTTCTGACTGCGTCAATCCCGTTTGCGTTTTCTCCTTACATCACTGCTTTGCCGGGAGTTGCGGTTCCATTTCACGATACATTCGTACCGTTGACCCTGCCCACGGCCTATACGGTGCAAGGACAGCCGATTTTCGCAACCGGCAGAACTCAGGATGTACCTCCCAACACCCGGATCGATTTGCCGCGCTTTCAGAACGATCTGGATGCGCTGACTCCCGGCGATCAACTGCAGTTGCTGACTATCGTCGGAATCGCGAAGAATTTTGGGAACGGCTATATCGGGAGTTGGACAGCGGGCATCGATCATGATTTCCGCGACGTGAAAGTCAACATTTCCTACGTGGCGACCGCCGGCATTCATTTGGCGAGAGTTTATTCGCCGAACAGTTACACCGGGGCCGACCCGGCGCACGCGCCATTTACGCAGTTTAACTCGACAGGGCAGGCCACGGGCGGACTCGGACTGGAGCAATTGATGACGAGCGGTTCGCATTCCACCTATCACTCTCTGCAGTCGAGCATAAGCAAGAATTCGGCGCGAGCAGGGTTGGGCCTGCAGGCGAGCTACACTTATTCGAAGTCGATTGATGATGTGAGCGCGGTGTTGGGCGGACTGTTTGGTTCGGCGGGTACGGTGCTGCAGACGCTGCCGCAGGATCCGTGGAATCCGTCGGCGGAAAAGGGTCCATCGACGTTTGATGTGACTCACGTGTTTTCGGCAAGCGTGATCCAGTTGCTGCCGCTCGATCGGTTTGGCTTTCTGCGGCCACTGGGAAAACCGCTAACCCGAGGCTGGCAAGTTCTGAATATTACGACTCTGACCACGGGATCGCCGTTCAGCGTGTATTCGGGCATTCAGCAGACCGGAGCGGGAGCGGGCGGCACGGATCGGCCGGACTTAATTTCGATGCCACATTTTTCGACGAGCCGCACGGCGCGCGACGACTACTTCGGATCAGGCGAGAACAATGCTTCGTTCTTTAATATTCCGATCAACGTTCCTGGCGGGACGGGGCCGAATCATGGGCGATTCGGCACACTGGGGCGGGACACGTTTCGCGGTCCGGCCTATCACGATTTTGATTTCGCGCTGATCAAGGACACGCCCTTTGGACATCGTGGAAGCGCGGAGATGGGGACGCTGGAGTTTCGCGCGGAGTTCTTCAATTTAATGAACATCGTGAATTTCGGGCTGCCCTCGAACATAGTCCGCGGGAGCGGATTCGGCATTATCAGCAAGACCGCGGGAACCTCGCGGCAGATTCAGTTCTCGCTGAAGGTGATTTACTGAAGGGTGCGCATTGCCGCGCAGTCCCGGTAAACTCAGGCCGCTTGTTTTGGGGACGCCACTGCGGACTTCATCTGCCGTTCGACTTTACGGATCGCGGACTGGTGCAGCGCAGTATTCCGGTCCTCAGCCTCGATCACGGCGTTCAGTTCCGCTCCGAGCAGAATGACAAAGCCAGTGATATAAAGCCAAAGCAGCAGGATAATCACCGCGCCCAATGAGCCGTAAGTCGCGCTATAGGAATTAAAAAAATGCAGGTAAACGCGGAATCCCGCCGAGGCAGCTAGCCAAAGGATGACTCCGAGAGCGGCCCCGGGGGTCACCCAATGCCAACTCGGCTTCGGCGCGTTTGGGCCGAAGTAATAAACCAGCGCAAAGGATAGAAACATGGCGGCGAACAAGAACGGCCATTGCACGACAGACCAGGTGACAGTGAACAAATGTCCCAGTCCAAAGTGCGATGCCAAAGCTGTGCCAATTTTTCCGCCATAAAGAACCAGGACTACCGCGGAAATAATTAAGCCCGCCAGGGAAACGGTCAACCCAAGAACTGTAAGTTTTTGTTTCCACCAGGGGCGCGTCTCGGTGTACTGATATACGACATTCAATGAAACCACGACCGCGCTGACTCCCGCAGAAGCAGCCCAGAGAGCTCCGAAGATTCCAGCCCCGATTTTTAGGGCACTGCTCGATTGGGCGGTTTGACCGACTACGTTTTGCATTAAGTCCGACGCCGAGCCGGGCGCCAAATGACTGAGGGCGGCGAATATGCTCTGTCGTAGCTCTGAGTTCGCTCCCGCAAAAATCCCAATCACAGACACAACGAAGAGCAACATGGGAAACAGAGCCAGAACGAAGTAATACGATAAGGCAGCGCCCCGTGTGGAAAGTTCGTCTTCTCCAATCTTCTTGATCGCACGTTGTGTAACCAGGATGGGAGTGAGACCGCCAAATTTCCATAACGAGGGCATAAACGCCAGTTAGGCAGCCCTCACACGCCGCGGTCTAGAAGCCGCCGAAGACTCCGTGAGTTCGCCAAGCAGGGTAAGCAGAGCACCTTGAACCCGGAAGAATTTTGTTCCGTCGCGGTCTTCAAATGCCAGAGATTCCGGCATGGTGGCAACGATGGCAGCCAGTCCATAGTCCATTTCACGGTGAGTTCGGAAGCTGATGAATTTTGTCACTCCACCGGGGTAGTCCGTGAGCAACATGATGGCGAGTTCCGCGCCGCCGGAAATTAAAGACGCCATAGCGGCGCGCCGGTTGCGACGCCAAAACCAGGCCGTGGTTCCGAGGAATAATCCCACGCTTGCATAGTCGATCATGGCGTGGGCCTTCGGAGTGATCATCCGGGGAATGGGACTTGCCGCCATCTTCACTAATTTATTGAGCGCCGGCATGCTTCGTCTCCTTCTGGTGCTTAATGATTGCTGAACATGCCGGCGAATCCATAACCGGCAAGAAAAGCGATGGAAGACACTATCAGCGATGCAGCCACTAGATGTTCCCGCGCGTTGGTGCGAGGATCGAATTTCGCGCGGACAGCGTCTACCTTATCTTTCAACTCGCCGATCGTCTCGTGAACCTGGTTCCGTTGCTGAACAGCTTGAATCTCCAAATGATCGATCGGATTTGCGCTCATAAATGATCCTTTGCTTCGCGTTGAAGCCAAACCTTGTCACCTTTTAGTACTGCGAAAGTTCTTCTGGGTACAATGCCTTTGAGAGCAAATTCCCGTTTCGCGAAATATGCAGCGATACCACCCAGCATGGCCCACAGGATCGCGATGCCGAAAAATCCGAAAACCCAGCGATACGGATTATTCATGAAAACGGCGGCAATGACGGCCACCAATCCCATAGTCAGTAACACGTAAGCGGTGGCTAGGAGTACGACCGCGACGGCAGCCAGAATGGCTGCGATTTTCAGGAGTGCCCATTTTTGCTGGGATTCTACCTTTAAGAGTTGAAATCTGGTTTGAGTAAATTCCTTGATTTCTTCTTTGATATCGCCCACGACCTCTGCCAGTGTTCGGCTGTTCACTGCGCTATGCATTTCGATTCGCCCTCAACAATCGCGTAGCAACTCCGGCGCAAGCGAAGATTCCGGCGAGGACCGCGAGCAGCTGCAGCGGCTTTTCTTCTCCAACTCGTTCGGCGCGGTATCTGAGGATCTCCGCGCGTTCCCCCAGCAAGGATACAAACTCACGCGACTTCGCCACCGCCGTACCCGCCGCAGTTCCCAGAGACTCAGCCGCCCGTTCGAGGGTCCTGCTTGTTGCGGGCTCGATCATCCATTGGTCGTCGCCGTTCAATTTTTCCATCGCGTAAGCCATAGCTTCCTCCCTCGATAGAGGTTATCTTCGGCCGGCTGTTATCGGGCGGCGGAAGGTTTGTTCTCGGACGTCGTCGCACCGGTGTAGCGTGACAGCGTCGCCAGGAACGGTTGACTCATGTGCGGGCGTCGCACTTTGCCTTCCAGAATGTCACTGAACGGCACAAACTTTCCGTAAAGGATCCGGGTGTCATCCTTGTCCTGCGTCACCGACGCACCGTTCAAATCGATTCCGGCAAACAGTCCGCGACTTCTGGAATAGGTGAGAACTTCCGATTTCATCTTCCAGTCGGTATCGGCGCCGGCGTGACGGCCGACGGGACCGGCGGCGGCGGAGGCGTCAGCCCCGATTTTGAACTTGCTCGCGAGCATATGCTGCATGCCTTGGTCGTTCATGACAACCATCACGAGGTCCACAGCCTGACCTCCGAGTTGTAATCCCCAACTTCCGCCCGTGATGGTGATAGGAGCAATCGCGCTCCACCGGCCGTTTTCAGTGCGGCACGTGGCGACGCCCTTTCCGTGGTTGCCACCGAAACCTATCGCGATCTTCACCATGGATGGAATTACCGCAATGCATTTCGCATCGCTCATGATTTTGTCCGGAATGCCTTTGTCCGGCGTGGCCATGATCTCGTCCAGCACATGGGCCGCGTTGTCGATCCTTTTCTCGACCTCGGACTTTTCCTTTTCCTGGTCCGCACTCCAGCCGATGCCGGCGAGTAACAAAACACTGCATAGCGCAAGGAAGGTTTTTGCGCAGAAGGGGGTAGGTCGATTCATAAATCTCTCCCGGAAAACAATTGACAGAGTGAGCGCAAGCAAACACTAACTCTGTGCTCCCTGGCGCCCTATCCGGTTCATGCTGTACCTGTAGACAGAACATCCATCAGGGTATAAACCACGGGGTGCCGGAGACCTGGAGAGGGAGGGGACGCTTTTCTGGTGGAGGCGACCTGCGACCGGCTCAATCCGCGTTTAGATCGCGGGAACTTCTCCTCAAGAGCCTGCGTAGCGTCAAAGGGGGTTCTCTGGTCATGCGAAGACTGCGTTTCCCAGCCATTCTCTTGGTAGCAGTGCTTTCGGCCGCGCAAGACTCTCACACCGAATCACCATTGACAGCGGATGCCATCATGGCACGCGTGGCGGCGAACCAGGACCGCAGCGAAGCCCTGCGCAAGCAATACGTCTATCGTCAGCATACCCACATCATTAGTCGCAACCCCAAGGGCCGGCTGCTGCGCGAAGAGACGGCTGACTATAACGTGCTTCCGACCCCCGATGGAACTCAGAAAGAACTCCAGCTGCTCACGGGCCGCTACTGGAACAAGGGCAAGTACGAAATGTTCAATGGAGAGCCGGTTCCTCAGGCCGACAGCCTGGATGCAGAGCTGATCCACGGATTTCGCGAAGATTTGTCGAACGAGAAAACCAAAGACGGCCTGGCGAAAGACCTGTTTCCTCTGACTAGCGAAGAACAGAAAAACTATGAGTTCAAGCTGTTGGAGCAGGAAACGCTGGAGGGGCGAAGCGTCTATCACATCAGTTTTCGGCCTAAGGATAAAAGCGAGATTACGTGGGCTGGCGAGGCATACATCGACGCGGCGGAGTTTCAGCCGGTGCGAGTGTTCACTAAGCTTTCGCGGCGCATTCCCTTCGCGGTGCGGACGCTGTTGGGCACGGATCTGCCGGGCATCGGCTTCAACGTCGTATACAAGCGGCAAGAGGATGGCATCTGGTTTCCCGCTACGTTCGGGACGGAATTCCGAATTCACGCATTGTTCTTCATCAATCGGCAGGTGTCAATCGCGCTGGAAAACTCGGGGTTTGAGCATACGCACGTGGAGAGCAAGATAAAGGTAGTGGGGCCGGCGGATTAGGCCGCCAAGGGAGCTGCGCTTCGTGGACAGCCGAGGGCGGCTGTCCCCACATAAAGCTGTACATAAATTAGTCGCCGCTGGCGTGGTTCTGAGTGGGTACTAATACCAGGCGTGGGCGAGCTGGCTGCGGGCTGTGAAGCGCGGCCGAAGGTATGCAGGATGCCGATGACAGCGGCGTACGCGGCGAGGACGCCAAAACCAACTGAAGCAACGACAGTGGCGAAGAGGATCATCGGGATAATCAACGAATTCACGGCATCAACCTTTTGACGAAGGGCTGTTATCAGATGCACGGCACGGAAATCCGTATACCTGAGTTTTTTTCTGTTTCGCAGCGTGAACCTTCAACGCTTCTCCAATCTAACCGCGTTGACGCTCCGCGCTGTTAACGACTAAGATACGGAGTAGAGCTGTGCAATCCCACTTTCCAACAATTCTGGGTGCCTGTCGACATTACGGAAGGGACATAACCCCGGCAACATATGGCCATTACCAAGATTTCTGTCCGGGGCGCCCGACAGCACAATCTCAAGAACATCGACGTTGAGATTCCTCGTAACACCCTCACGGTGGTTACCGGCCTCAGCGGGTCGGGAAAGTCGTCGCTCGCCTTCGACACTATTTATGCCGAAGGACAGCGTCGCTACGTGGAGACTTTGTCGGCCTACGCGCGGCAGTTTCTGGACCAGATGGAACGTCCGGATGTCGATGCAATCGATGGACTTAGCCCGTCAATCTCGATCGAGCAGAAGACCACCAGCCGCAGCCCGCGCTCGACTGTGGGAACGATCACCGAAATCTACGATTATCTTCGACTTTTGTTCGCTTCGATCGGTGTAGCCGCATTGCCCCAAGTGCGGCCGGGCGATCAGTCGGCAGTCCGCCGATCAGATTGTCCAGCGGGTTATGGCGCTGAGTCCTGAGGATCGTGTCATGGTGATGGCGCCGATTGTGCGCGGGCGCAAGGGCGAGTTCAAGAAAGAGATGGAAACGCTGGTCAAGCACGGCTACACGCGGGCTCGAATCGACGGCGAACTGGTCGGCTTGGACGATGAAGTCGCGATCAATCTCGACAAGACGAAAAAATCACACGATTGAAGTCGTGATTGATCGCCTGCTTGTGAAGCCGGGGATCGAGCATCGTCTGGAAATGTCGGTTGGGCTCGCGATGAAGTTGGCCGGCGGACTGGTGCAGGTTGCCGTGGTGGGCGGCGAAGAGCAGCTTTATTCGGAAAAACTGGCGTGTCCGGATTGCGGCATCAGCGTGCCGCAGTTGGAGCCGCGATCGTTTTCGTTTAACAGCATGTATGGAGCGTGTCCGGAGTGCCACGGGCTGGGCAGCAAGTACGATTTCGATCCGGCAAAGGTGATCACCGACTGGTCGAAGCCGCTGCTCGAGGGCGGGCTGGGGCCGGGATCGGCGTCGCAGAATCTGATTCACATGCTGCAGATTTCGTCGGCGGCCTATGGCATTAATTTGAGCACTCCGTTCGAGAAGTTTTCGGAGAAGACGCAGGATTTTCTGCTGAACGGCGAGCCGGGGCGTGGCGGCAAAACCGGGTTTCACGGCATCTTCGGATATTTGAAACAGAATCTGGAAGAGTCGACTTCGGAAGGCTATCGCGATTGGCTGATGGACCACATGTCGGCGACTGAGTGTCCGGCGTGCCATGGGAAGCGGCTGCGCCCGGAGAGTCTGGCGGTCAAGGTGAATGGGATGTCGATTGCCGATTTCACCGCCATGCCGATCGAGCGATCGCTGACGGTGGCGCAGGGCATCAAGCTGGCTGGGCGCGAGGCAGCGATCGCCGGGCGCGTTATGCATGAAATTGTGGAGCGGCTGCAATTCCTGAATGCGGTGGGTCTGGGATACATCTCGCTAGATCGTTCGGCGGCGACTCTGTCGGGAGGAGAGGGGCAGCGCATTCGGCTGGCAACACAGATTGGATCGAAGTTGCGCGGGGTGTTGTATGTGCTGGACGAGCCGTCGATCGGACTACATCATCGCGACAACGGACGGCTGCTGACTGCGCTGGAAAACTTGCGCGACTTGGGCAACACCGTGCTGGTGGTGGAGCACGATGAAGAAACGATCCGGCGCGCGGATTATGTGGTGGACCTGGGGCCGGGGGCGGGGCGGCATGGGGGGAGCCTGGTGTCGCATGGAACGCCGGAAGAAATTATGCGCGATCCGGACTCGCTGACCGGAGCGTATATATCAGGGCGGACATCGATTGAAATGCGGCCCGAGCGGCGGAAGGCGAATGGGGCGGCCCTGACGATTCTGGGTGCGAAGGAAAATAATCTCAAGAATCTGGATGTGACTTTTCCCTTGGGCGTGATGACGGTCGTGACGGGCGTCTCCGGTTCTGGGAAGTCGACGCTGGTCAATGACATTTTGTATCGGGCGCTGGCGCGGCAGCTTTACCGCTCACGCGAGAGGGCGGGCGAGCACAAGGCGATTTCCGGCGCTGAGAACATCGACAAAGTCATCCGTATCGATCAGTCGCCCATCGGGCGGACGCCGCGGTCCAATCCGGCGACGTACACCGGGGTGTTCACTCAGATCCGCGACTTTTACGCGATGCTGCCGGAGTCGCGCGAGCGGGGCTACAAGGCGGGACGATTTTCGTTCAATGTTTCCGGTGGACGTTGCGAGGCTTGCCAGGGCGAAGGGCAGCGCCGTATCGAGATGAATTTTCTGCCCGATGTGTACGTGCTGTGCGAAGTCTGCGGCGGGCGCCGCTATAACCACGAGACGCTGGCGGTGAAGTACAACGGGAATTCGATTGCGGATCTGCTGGAGATGCCAGTTTCCGATGCCCTGCCGATTCTCGAGAATATTCCGCAGGTGAGGCAGAAGCTCCAGACGCTGGTCGATGTGGGGCTCGGGTACATTCATCTCGGGCAGTCGGCAGTGACGCTTTCCGGCGGCGAGGCGCAGCGCATCAAACTGGCCCGCGAGTTGAGCAAGCGGCAGACGGGGAAGACGTTGTATCTGCTCGACGAGCCCACGACCGGACTGCACTTCGACGACGTGAAGAAGTTGCTCGATGTACTGCACCGATTGACCGACTTGGGGAACTCGATCATCATCATCGAACACAATCTGGATGTGATTCGCAATGCGGATTGGATCATCGATCTTGGACCCGAGGGCGGCGAAGAAGGTGGACGGATTGTGGCGCAGGGCACGCCGGAGACCGTGGCACGAGTGAAGAAGTCGTACACGGGACAGGCGCTGGCGGGATATTTTGGGAAGACAGTTGCCAGTTCCCGGTTGTCAGTTGTCAGTTGAAAGGATATTTTTGTCATCCTCTGACAATCCGCAGTTTGAGCCACAGCCCTTGGTGAGCGCCGAGCCACCGACGCCGGACGCGCCGGATCCGTTCGCCGCTGCGACTGTTGCGCAGGCTCCAACAGCACCGCCGCCCGTAGAGAATCCGGTATGGGATGGGTGGGATGTGCTGATGATCGCGGGGCTGACGGTGGTCACCATGGTGGTGTTTCAGCTTGTGGTGCTGCTGGCGGCGCATTGGTTTTGGTACCCGCAGGAGAGCCTGGCCGACGTGTCGAAGAGACCCATCCTGCTGATTGCTTCCCAATTTTTGCTCTATATCCCGGTGGCGGCGTGCATGGTCGCGCTGGTCGAAGGTAAGTATCACGCGCGTTTCTGGCAGGCGATCCGGTGGAACTGGCCGCGCTCCGAATGGAGGCTGCTGGCGCTGGGGGCGGTGCTATTCTTCGTGCTTGGCCTGCTGCAAAGCATCTTGCCCATGCCGAAAGACACGCCCTTCGAACATTTGTTTGATAGCCCGCGCGACGCTTATCTGTTGTCGATCATTGCCGTCACGCTCGGGCCGTTGATGGAAGAACTGTTTTTTCGCGGTTTCATGTATCCGGTGCTGGCGCGGCGAATGGGCGCGGCGTGGGGGATCGCGCTGACGGCGCTGCCGTTTGGCTTGATCCATCTGCCGCAATACGGATGGGCATGGGGCGCGGCGCTGGTCATCTTTCTGGTGGGCGTAGTGTGCGGCGTGGTGCGAGCCGTGACGCGTTCAGTCGGAGCCAGCTTTCTGGTGCATGCCGGCTTCAACGGAACACAAATGCTGATTGCGGTGGTGATGACGCAAGGCTTCCGCCACATGCCGAAGGGATGAGACCGCGTGGCGCGGGCACTCCTGCCCGCGATTGCCGGCATACTAGAAGCCATGTTCAAGGAAATTTAAGTCCACCTTTTCTTCCCTGGTAAGCTTCCCCGTACGACTACAGATTTTCTCGTGGTTAGATTTCGCGGGCAGGGGTGCCCGCGCCACACGATCTCACTACTTCACGGTTACGGTTAGCAACTGGGCGCCGCTCACTACGTAGTCCAGCGGGGGCGTGGCGGTTTCGTCTACGCTGGATTCTCCGCTGACGATCATTTCCTGGTTGCCGCGCATGCCGTCCATGATGTTCATGACCGAGATGGGCAACGTGGGCATAACTTTGTCGGCGACGCGAGCTTCCGGGTCGGCTTCGAGCAGGGAAACGTAGAGGCGATTGTTGGTGTGCTCTTTGTTGAGCAGCGCGATGGTGGAAGCGAGATCAAGCTTGCGGCCGAAAGCTGCGTTGGCCCGGCCGACGTGGTCGAGAGTTTCGCCATCGCTCACTAGGATGCGCAGGGTTCCTTTGCTGGCCGAGGTGGGAATTTTTACCGGAATCTGGTGCACCACGCGCTCGCCGCGATAAGGAGCGAGCACGGTTTCCACGATGATTTCATCGCCGGGGCGGACTTCGCTCACATCGGTGCGAGCGCTCTCCAGTCGCGCCCAGCGGCGTTCCCGTACGAGGTCGAAGTCGAGCTTCACGCTATTCACCGCGGGAGCGTTGTAAGGATTATCGTAGATGCGGCCAAAGCGCTCGCCCAAAGACAAGGCGGCGGCCATGGCGGCGGGCTGGCCATTATCCGCGGGAACAAACATGTTCCTGAGCCCAACCTCGGGGAAGCCCTTCACGTCGATGCTTCCATTCAGCCGATACGTGATTTCTTCGCCGTATTCATTAACGCCATGTAGCGCATTAAAGACCGTGGCCATGATAGCCACCGGACTGAGCCGGGGATTGTTCAACACTTCATAATGGAATTCTTTGGTGCCGCTGCCGCCGTGCAGGGTCAACGTCACCGGAATCATGTCCGGCTGCTTATTGAATACGCCAAGGATTCCGGTGTGGCGATCCTGCACAAAGACTCCCGCGCGCTCGGTGGTGTTTACGATTTTGAAGGCGTTCAGCGGCGAGGGCAGCGTGGCCAGCACCTCTGCCTTGTTCATGGGCAGATCGACGGAGCCGAACTGCAGCAGAGGATGTCCGCAGGCCAGCAGACGCTGGGGATCGATATAGGTGACCGTGCAGGTGGCGGCGATATCCATATCGCCGCGAACCAGAATCGCGCTTACCGCCGAACCGGCTTCGAGCGGCTCGGGCTGTTTTGCCTCGCTCACCGACCCCGCACCCATCACGGGAATGACTCCGGCGGAGGCAAACTGTCCGGCGAAGCGGCGCATGGTTTCTTCGGAAAATCCGTTGAAGACCAGCGGCGTGTCGATTGGCTTCAGGTAACTAGCGAATGCTTGCGTCGAATCCCCGGGCGTGGAAGTCGCCTGCGCGGAAACGGAAAATGTGGCGCCGTCGCCGGGAGCAGCGGTTTTTCCCGCGGCATTCGATACGCCGGGCCTGGTCGCCGCGGCTTCTTCCGCCGGCGACTTATCGAGCGCGTTGATCTCGAGCATGTCGGCGATCGGGGTCACGCCCGCGATCGGTTCCTTCGAGAATTCGCCAATGCGGAAGGCGAGGGCTCCGGCCAGTTTCCCATCAAGATATACCGGGCTCCCGCTCATGCCGGCGACGACGCCGGTGTATTCGACCTTTTTCCCATGAAGGCGGATAAGGATAATGTCGCCCTTGGGGCCATTGGTATTTCGCAGGACGCCCAGAACTTCGACATCCATGGATTCGGGTTTAACACCCTCGAAAACCGTAAGGGCATAGCCGCGCATGCCGGCATGAATCTGGTCCACCGAAATGGTGGGCTGCGAGGTTTGGGCCGCAAGGATAATTGTGGATAGGGGTAGACCTAGGACGAGAAGCGCAAGAACTGCTTTTTTCATTTAAAGCCCCGACGCGGGATCCGCCAACTGGACCCCATTACAGATTAGACTCATAGCAACTGCGACTCGTTGCCTGGAGGGGACGATCTGGGACCGGGCAAAACATCCCAATTGCCTTACCTTGCGTCTATACTAGCACAGAGGTTTTCAGGGTTGAACATGTTTAGTCATTACAAAAGTAAGGCCTTACCATACAAAAAACAGCACCAAAACAAGACCGGTTCAGGGCTAAATCTGGTAATCTTGTTGGCTCTGCTTTGCGTTGCTCTGCCGCTCGCGGCGCAAGACCAACAGGGTCAGACTCCAGCGGCTCAGACATCCTCGCAGTCACCGTCTCAAGCTTCCGACACGGGCAGGCCTAAGCAAGATGCTCCTGCCGAGGCCGGTGGTCCTACGGACAACGTGGGGCCGTATGCCATCCCGAAGAAGAAGACCGAAGACGCGCCGCCACCCCCGCCGGTCGCTCCGAAAAAAGCCGAGGACATTCCCGACTATTCCCTCAAGGTGAACGTCCCACTGGTGAATGTGGACGTGCTGGTCACGACTAAAGATGGCCAGTTCGTTCCCGGGCTGAAGCAGGATAATTTCCGCATCATGGAAGATGGCGTCCCCCAGAATGTGAGCCACTTCACCGTATCGAAGGCGCCGATCACCGCCGTACTGTTGGTGGAGTTCGCGTCGACTAATTATGTGTTCATGATTCAGGCCCTGCAGGCTTCGTATGCTTTCGCCAATACTTTGAAGAAAGAAGACTGGGTGGCGGTGGCGTATTACGACATGCAGCCGCACATTCTGGTTGACTTCACCCAGGATAAGAAAGCTATCTACGGGGCGCTGAACCAGTTGCGCATCCCGGGGTTCTCGGAGACGAATCTTTTCGACGCTTTGTACGATACGCTGGACCGCCTCGACCGCGTGGAAGGGAAGAAGTACGTGGTGCTGGTGACGACCGGCATCGACACGTTCAGCAAACTCACGCTGGACAAGATCATGAAGAAGATTAAAGACACGAAGGATGTCACCATCTTCCCCATCAGTGTGGGGTTCATCGTGCGCGAGTACTGCGAGACCCACCCGGGAGGGTGCCGCAACGCGCACGGCATGGGCATCCCGGTGACGAACATGGATTATCTGCAGGGCGACAACGAGATGCGGACCTTCGCCGCCATGACCGGGGGCCGCGCCTACTTCCCTCGTTTTGAGGGAGAACTGCCGGAACTGTTCGGCGATATCTCCAATGACATTCGCAACCAGTACACGATTTCCTATTCGCCCACCAACTCCAAGCTGGATGGCACTTATCGCAAGCTGAAAGTTCAGTTGGTGGCGCCTGGTGGCGGGCCTTTACAGGTGAAAGACCAGAAGGGCAAGAACGTGAAGGTCGAAGTGGTTTCGCGTGACGGATACACTGCGAAACATACGGTGGACTAGCTTCAATCTCCGGCCGCTGGCTACAGGTCAGGCCTTCTTAATAACGATGCGATCGGCTTCGACCAGCAAACGTCGCATGGTCCGAAGAAGAGATTTTCTCTCCTCCGGGTCTTTGGTGCCTTTAAGCTGCGAGAGAGTTTCCTCAAGTTGCATTGCCACTTTGTCGAAGTCCGGTTCGCGCATAGGAAGAATGCGATAGAGTGCTACAGCCTTTTGTTCGATGCCATACACATTTTTATGTAAGGGAAATTGTGTATGCGGGTTATCTTGGCGTCCTGAGAGGGTCCATTCTTCGGCACGCCTTAAGATCTGGTGTATGAAGCTGCCAGTATTGCTCGGGACCGCAGTTTGCGTGCTCGCGGTCTCTACGACGCTTGCTCAAGCGGCACCGCAAGTCCGAGCTTCGCCCGCAAACTCGGCAGGCGTGCAGTTGCACATGTATCTGCGGCAAGCCACCGACGCAATGCATCGAGGGGATCTGGCGTCAGCCGCTGAGAATTTTCGTCGCGCCTTGAAGATTGATCCCCATTCGCTGGCGGCTCTGAACAATCTTGGGATTGTGCTCTCCCGCGAGGGTAAGCCCGCCGAGGCGATTCCTTTCTACCAGGAGGCGCTGAAGGTTCGTCCCGCGGACCCGGCGACCCAACGCAACCTCGCCGTCGCTTACTTCAAAGCTCAGCATTACCGCTCCGCGTGGAGCCTGCTGCAGCCCATGGCGGTGAGTAATCCCAAAGACTTTCAGATTCTCGATTTGTCGGGCCTCTGCCTGTATGCGCTTGATCGTTATGGGGAAGCGGCTCAGTACCTGGAGCGGGCCAATCAGGCAGACCCGTCCGACCTGGAGACTCTCGATATTCTCGGCAAAGCCTACCTGCATTTAAAGGACTACCAAGCCCTGACCAGCGTGTTTGCCCGCATCATGAAGTTGAATCCGAATTCCGCGACCGCTCACATCATGATGGGCACGGCTTACGACCAGATGTCGAATCGCGCCGACGCCATCAAGGAATATCAAGCGGCGGAACAGGCGGACCCGAACTTCATGGGCGTGCACTCCGGCCTGGGCTATCTCTATTGGCGGCAAGGCGACAGTGATCTCGCCGAGAAAGAAATGCGAGCGGAGCTCGAGCATTTCCCCAACGATCCGGTGGCGAACTGCATCCTCGGACAAATTCTGTTGAACAATTCGCAACTCGAAGAAGCTGAAACGCACTTCCGCGCCGCCCTCAAAGCCAACCCGCAAGTACGGGGAAGCTTTGTTCGGTCTGGGGAAGACCGAGATTGCTGAGAATCATCCCGAGGCAGCGATTGAACCCCTGCGTAAAGCGGTGCAACTCGATCCTGAACTATGCCGAAGCCCATTTCGTTCTGGGCACGGCCTTGCGAAAGTCAGGACACGCCGCCGAGGGAACGCGCGAGCAGAAAGTCTCGCTGACGTTGCAGGAGAAAAAGCGACAGGCGGCGATTGGGAAAACCGAGAGCCAGTGAACTCAGCAATAGTCCAGAATTTCTTCGCTGCAAGAAAAAGCGCACGCCATTATGGCGTGCGCCTGAAAACGTTGATCGGCTAACGGTTAGAAGTTAATTTTGGCTCCGATTTGCACGTTGCGCGGATCGTGCCAGGCGGTTACAGCACCAAAGTTGGAATCTCCAACGTTGGTGTCAATCCCGCTGGGGTTGCCGTGATTGAACGTGTTGAAGGTTTCGAGTCGGAGTTGCAAGCCGGCGCGTTCGGCGAATTTGAAGTTCTTGATGAGCGACATATCCCAGACCTGAATGCCAGGACCCAGAATTGCGCCCGGACGGGAACTGCCGAAGTGCCCCACGGCTGGCACAAATGCTGCGGTATTGAAGAACTCAGCTGCGGTCTTCGGTCCGTTCGGATCGCCGATCTGGTCGGGACGAATGAAGACGGTTTCGCCCGGCCGGGTCATGCCAAGTCCACCCGGATCGCCGGCCAGTACCCAAGGATCGTTGCTTTGCGTCATGATCTGCGACTGACCGGACTGGATAGTTGTGATACCCGAGAACTCCCAGCCACCGAGGGCTTGACCTACCAACCCTCTCTGGTTTCGGTAGAACGGCAGATCGTATACATAGCTGAGGACAAGCATTTGCGGCGTATTCAGCACCGACGGTCCATAGCTCTGCTTCAGGTCGTACGTGTCGTAGGCCGACAAGCCTCGGTCATAAGGATTCGTCGTGAGCAGCTTGGACCAGGTGTAGCCAAGTTCCAAGGTGAGTCCTCGGCTGAAGCGTCGGTTCAAAGAGACTTGCAGAGAGTTGTAGTTGCTGGTGTAAACGGTGGCACGGTCGTTGATCGCGCCATAGCCTAAGAAATGGACGAATCGCGTTGACGTCGGCAGTAGGGTCGGCGAGACGCGCAGCAACGGTGGGCTGATTGAGATCAATGTCGCCGAGCAGGTGCGTGCCCTTGGTGCCCACGTACGCTACCTCCAGCACGGTGTTAGGCATGATCTCGTGCTGCACCGAGAGGTTGTAGTCCAGATAGCTCGGAACCTTGAAGGCGGGCGTCCCGGTAATCGTCAGGGCATTTGGGCCTAGCGGTGCAGCTCCCGCCTGCCCGCTCCGAGCGGATTATCGAATAAATTCTTATTCGAGCTAGAGGTGTTAAGGGTTGTGTCGGTCTGCACCAGCGGCGGGTCGCCGAATGCATTCTGCTCCCAAATGCCGTTCAGTGAGCGGTCATAGAAGACTCCGAGCCCGGCTCGCACAGCCCACTTGCCGTTTCCGAAAGGATCGTAAGCTATTCCGAGACGTGGACCCCAGTTGTTGTTCGAACTGGGGTTAACGGTCGCCCCATAAGGAGAACAAGTTACAAGCGGAGCGGGAACGGCCTGGGCTGCGGCACAAGCCGCGCCTTTCGGAAAGATCAAACCGTTGGCATACGTGGCGGCATTGTTTCCAGGAGCCATGCTGCCGGTGGTGGGGTCGATGACCGGTGCATTGGCCAGGTTGAATAGGCTGGGCACGAAGTTAACCAGTGTGTTGTTGCTGTCGGTCGGGGACGGGAAGTAGCTGTATCGAATGCCTGCGTTCACCGTCAGCTTGCGGGTCACCTTCCAGTCATCCTGAACATAGAATTCGAAGTTTACGTACCTGAGATGCGGAATCGTATCCTTGTTTGGTTGGCTGTATTGGTCGGCTTGCCCGAGCAGGAAGTTCGCGAATGCATCGTTCCCGTTGGCGCTGGTGAAGCTAAAGCTTGCCGCTCCAGCCGAGGCGTTTTCGGTTTTCTGCATCCACATCGAGGTAAAGCCCAGCCGGACGGTGTGATTGCCGTGCTGGATGGAGAGATTGTCAAATATGTTCTTGTCGATATTTCGTTCGAAATAGGGCGCGCTCCCGTTCCCTAAGCCGGTATATCCAGTAATGCTGACGTTGGGCGCGCGACCGTTCGGATCCTGGTACTTGGTGTTGTTGGTAAGCTTGCTAAGAAATGCCGGCGAGTTTGCGATCGCACCGGTGAGATCCGAATTGATTGCGCCCCACGCGTCCACATACTCAATTTCGTTTACCACCTTTGGGGAGATGTTTATGGTTGCGTTAACAACCAGATTGCGTCCCGGAGCGTTGAGTGATGTGTTTTCGACGCCAGGATAGTTTCCGCCACCCCAGAGAGAGAAAGGCTCGTTCTGCGGCACGACATCTTCCATGTAGCGACCGAAGAGACGGACCTTGTCGCCGATATTCTGATCCAGTCGAATAATGTCCTGCCGGAAGTTATTCAACTGGCTGTAATTCGTGATCAGCTGGTTTCCGGCCGCATTATTGGCAGGGTTAGGCAGCATGAAGGCGTTTAGGTAGGCGGCGGAATTCTGGCTAACGCACCCCGCCGCCGTCAAGCTAATCGTAGAAGTCTGTGGTGTAGCAGAAGTCTTCTGAGTCGGACTGGGAGCTGTACTTGTGACGCAACCGGCTGGCGCGCTGGGCGAGAATGTAGCGACCTGATTTACATAGAGGTTGTAATTGGCGTCCCCTTTTGTGGTATCCAGTATCCATGGGAAAACGCCTCCCATCTGTCCCGTTGTCGGCACATTAATGTCATTCGTGCCCGGCGTACTCGCTTTGCGCCACTCTTCCGACCAGAAAAAGAACGTCTTATCCTTTACAGGGTGGAAGAACTTCGGGATGAACAGCGGCCCGCCGAGCGTAAACCCGTAATCGTTGTAGCGTTCGATAGGAACCGTGTTGCTCGCCGACAGCGGATTGCCCGCTGCGATCGAGGCCCGGCCGCCAAATGTATTCGCGTTGTAGTAATTGTTGCGGTTGAATTCGTAGGCGCCGCCGTGGAACTGGTTCGTACCAGTCTTGGTCGCGACCACAATCTGGCCGCCGCCGCTACGTCCAAACGCCGCGTCGTAGTTGCTGCGCTCCAGGGTGAATTCCTGGATGGCGTCAATGCTCGGCGTGTTCAGCAAAGTCCCGTTGGAGCCGCTGTCGTTGATGTCGGCTCCATCCACCGTGTAATTGTTCGCGCCGGTGCGTGCTCCGTTCACCGAGATCGAGGTGTTGTTCGCGAGACCGAATCCGACTTTATCCGGCAACTGATTGGCGACGCCGGGTTGCAGCAGGATCAGTTGCTCAAAGTTTCGGTTGTTGAGTGCCAACTCGCGAACCTGGTCGCCGGTCACCGTTCCAGACTCTTCGGCCGTCGTGGTCTGAATGGGCGTGTTTTCGGCCATTACCTCGATGGTCTGGCTGACCTGCCCGGCTTTCAATTGCACGTCCAGCGTGTGCTTTTCGGCGACGTTGAGGATTACGTCCTTGGCAACGTAGGTCTGGAAGCCGGCGTTGTTTACTGTCACCGTGTAGCGTCCCGCGGGCAGGTTCGTGATGTTGAAACTCCCGCTGCTGCTGGTGGTCACGTTGCGAACGTCAGCGCCGGTTTCGGTGCTGTGAACCACCACGGTCGCGCCCGACACGACGGCGCCGCTGGCATCGGTTACGGTCCCGGTGAGCGTTGCGGCCAGTTCCTGAGCAGGGCTCGCGGCCGAGAGGCCGATAATAAGCAGGGACAAAATCACCAAGGACGAAACAGCGGCTCGCCGCAGATTCTCAACACACGCTGATAGCTTCATCGCACAGCCTCCTAAGAACACTTCCATCGGTTGACCGACAGGCACCGAAAAAATGTTCTAATACAATCCGACTATGCTATATAGCACGCAGAGGATCATGGTCAAGAAGAAAATGCATTTAATTCCTAAAAAAGCGCCAAACACGTCTTTCCAAACCGCTCTATATCACCTCCACAGTTTTCCGGAGCCTTCAAAACGGACGAATTGTTGCCGGTTCTTGGAGTTGAAACTCCCAAGACCTGCGATTTCAAGCCGAACAGCGTTTTATGGAATTCCGTAGAAAAGCTAAACCGCCCGAACGGCGAAAAGGAAAAAATGATGTGCTCTATAGCAAAAACGAATCCCCGCCCGCGTCGATCAACCTGGGACCAACACACTTTGGCCTTTACACGGAGGTGTAATTAAGCTATATAGCACAAGGAAGGGCAGATGCGGTCAGCATCCTGCCCAATCGATTGGTGATTACTCAGCGCCGCGGTCCGGCCGGGAAAGCGATTCATGGCGGGAAATCATCGTAACGGTACGCCGGTCTACAAGAAGATTCAGAATGCCATTCGCAGACGGATCGAATCTTCCGAACTGTCACCCGGCGACCTGGTCGCTTCGGAGCGCGAACTGGCTCGAACCCATAAGGTCAGCCTTATGACCGCGCGCCATGCTCTTGCCGGCCTGGAGCGCGAGGGCTTAGTCGAACGCCGGCGCGGTGCGGGCACATTTGTAGCCGCCCCGAAAATCCACTTCAATAAGCTGATGAGCTACTCCGAGCACATGTCCAGCCGAGGACTCAGTCCCCGGTCGCGGGTGCTGGTGTCAAAAATCATCGAGCATGAGCCCGAAGTCGCGGCTCGACTCGGCTTACCCGCGACCAGCGCGCTGGTTAAGATTGAACGCCTGCGCGAGACCGGCGACGACCCCTTCGCCCTGGAAACATGCTACCTCCCGGCCGGCGAGTTTGCCGGATTAGTGAAAGCTCCCCTGGGCAGGGTTTCCCTGTTTGCGACCCTGGAGCACGACTATGGCGTCGATCTCGCCTATGCCGACGAGGAAGTCGATGCCACCGCGGCTGAGGCGAGCATTGCCGAATTGCTGGGCGTGCCGCGCGGAGCCTCTGTGCTGCGCATTCGCCAGGTGATTTACTCGTCCAAGGGAAAAGCTACCATCTATGGAGTCGGCTTCTATCGCTCCGAGCGCCACACCCTGTTCATCCGCCGCTTTCGGTAGCTCCAATCGTTTCCCGGACGCCGCCGCGGGCAGTGTTCGTTGCGTCAGTAGGAACCCGTAACTACGGCGTCTTCTGGATAACCCGGCATGCCAAACTCGGGAACATCGAGTCCTTCCTCTTCCGATTCGGGCGCTACGCGCATGCTCTTTACTTTGTTCACAATCCCGAAAACTACGAACGTTGCGCCGAAGGCCCAGACTGCGTACAAACTCGCTCCCATCAGCTGAACCCAGAACTGCCGAATATCGCCATGAATCAGTCCGGTGACTCCTTGGCCCGCGTGGCCCAGGTAATTCGCCGCGCCCACTCCGTTCCAGCCGGAGCCGTAAGTGCCGTCCGCAAAAATACCCACGCTGACGGCTCCCAGCCAGCCGCAAAAGCCGTGCACCGAAACTGCTCCGCAAGGATCGTCGATCTTTAGCACACGTTCGTTGAACAGCACACCGCCGCAAACCACACAGCCAGCCAGCACTCCGATGATCACCGCTGAAGTTGGAGACACAAAGGCGCAAGGGGCGGTGATCGCAACCAATCCGGCCAGCATTCCGTTACAAGCCATCGTGATGTCGGGCTTGCCGAACACGAAATACCAGATGAGCATCGCGGCTGCCGAGCCCGCGACCGCCGCGAGATTCGTATTCACCGCGACGACTGAAATGCGAAGGTCTGTGGCTCCCAGCGTGGAGCCGGGATTGAATCCCATCCACCCAAAGAGCAGAATAAACGTGCCGGTCACAACGTAGACAATGTTATGAGCGGGAAAGGCGCGAATCTTCCCACCCGGACCAAATTTTCCCAGGCGCGGCCCCAGAATGATGGCGAGGGCCATGGCGCAGAACCCGCCCACCGCGTGGACTACGGTGGAACCGGCAAAGTCGACATAGCCGTGGCCGAGATTCATGGTCGATCCTAGTTGCGAGAGCCAGCCACCGCCCCAAGTCCAGCAGCCGGAAATCGGATACAGGATCGCCCCGATGAAAAGTTCGCACAGAAGAAACGCCCAAAAGCTGATTCGTTCGCAAATGGCGCCGACGATAATGTATCCGGCCGTCTCCATGAACACGACTTCAAACAACGCCAGGCAATTGCTGCCGCTGTCGTAAGCCGGGCCCAGGAAAAAAAATCCCTTCCCGCCGACGAATCCCCATTGACCGCTGCCGATTAGAAAATGATTCAGCGTGGGCACACCGCCAAGATTGGTGGGCGCGGCATTGACGGCGACCGCTCCAAACTGGAATGCATATCCCACGGCGTAGTAGGCGAGGAAGGCGAACACGTAGGCGGCGAAGTTCAGCATCATGAGATGCGCCGCATTCTTCTTCCGCACCAGTCCGCAGGTGAGCAAGGCAAACCCCGCCTGCATGAACAACACGAGATAGCCCGTATTCAACGTCCATGCGAAGTTGGTCGCCACCCGAACATGTCCCACGCTGTCGGCCAGCTTTACCGCGAGCGGCTCCCGTGCAGCTTGAGCCTGGAAGTCGTCGAACGCCTTCTTGTTTTGGATATAGTCTGGAGCCGTCTTATCGAGAGGTTCGGGAACAACAAAGGGATTGCCGGCGGCATCGACGGCAGTCGTCTTGTCCCCGGTCGCGGTGCCGGCTGGATCCGGCTTGGGCCCATCGTCGGCAAAACTGAGAGCAGATAGCCCGGCCAACACTCCGGCCAGCACAACGAGCATGGCGCCGGCTGCCAAGAATGAATCCCGCAGAGAGCCTCTCCCGGCTCGTTTGGTCATCTTAAAGGCTCCTGTTTATGAGTGATCAATATGTCGCGAACAAACCCTTGTGATCGCTCCCGCGAATCAATCGGACCACCGGCGCAGGCCCCTCCGGTCCTGCGCCGACAATCCGCAGAGCGAACCAGCTGGAATCAATCCGCCGACGATAAATGCGGTAATTCTGTCCGTCCAATACAAATTTCTTATAGCAACCATCAGAAAAGTCTCGTCCCGGCGCCGTGAGATTATCGGCGATTCCTCTCGATCTTCCTCAAGTATTCTGTGAGCGATTCCTGATATCCCGCTCCGTCCGGGGACGCGGGCGGTCGAGATACTGGAGTAGGAAATCGATTAAAATGTTGGATCCTGCCGGGAAAATGATCGACGATCGACAGCAAAGCCAGCGGTATTCTGCATGGCATTGAGGGCGAAATGCCGATGAACTCAGGCGAACTCGCCAAACGCTTCGAAAAACGATTCGCCGATCATCCCAGAATCTTTCGTGCCCCCGGACGCGTCAACCTCATCGGCGAACACACTGACTACAATGACGGCTTCGTGATGCCCGCGGCTGTCGCCTTCTCCACATATGTAGCGATCGCAGGGCGGTCGGATCATAAACTGCTGATTCACTCCGAAGAAATCCCGGGTAGTTTCGAGTTCGATATTCAGCATTTGCCCGAGCAGCGCACCGGGGCGTGGTGTGACTACGTGCTGGGCGTTGCCGGAGTTCTTCACCAGGGAGGACATAAACTTCATGGCGCGAACTTGCTCGTCCACGGCGAAGTCCCGATTGGCGCGGGATTAAGTTCATCCGCGGCCGTTGAAGTCGCCTCCGCGCTTGCCCTGATGAGTATGGAGGACAGCCAGCTGCCGTTGCCCGAGGTCGCCCAGCTCTGCCGCCAAGCCGAGAACAGTTTCGTCGGCGCCCGCGTTGGAATCATGGACCAGTTTGTTTCCTGCATGGGAAAAGGCGGCCATGCCCTTGTTCTGGATTGCCGTTCCCTCGAGTTTCAGCTAGTTCCCATCCCCGCAGGCATTCGCCTTGTAGTCTGCAACACCATGGTGAAGCACGATCTGGCTTCGGGGGCCTACAATACCCGGCGCGAAGAATGCGAAGAAGGAGTGCGGTATTTTCAGAAGTGGAGTCCGACAATCCGCGCCTTGCGTGATGTGTCGGCGGAACTCCTAGAACAGCACGTCCACGAGCTTCCCGCCACCATCGCCAAACGCTCTACCCACGTCGTCCGCGAGAATCAACGGACGCTCGATGCGGCGCACGCGTTTACCGCAGGGGATCTCGATCGAACGAAGAAGTTGATGCGCGATTCGCATGCCAGCCTGCGCGACCTCTACGAGGTCAGTTGCAGGGAACTCGACATCATGGTCGACGCAGCCGAAGGCTTGCCGGGCTATTGCGGTGGCCGCATGACCGGAGGCGGCTTCGGAGGATGCACGGTCAATCTCGTGCGCGAAGAACATGCGGACCACTTCGCACAGGGAATTGCCGAGCGCTATCGGCAAAGCACCGGGATTAACCCTGACGTATACCTTTGCACCGCCGAAGATGGGGCTGGAGAGATTACTTAGAGAACGACCGATCCCGAGTCATCGCTCTGCAGCGTTGGGTGACCAACCCTGCAGTTTGACCAACCAATTCGCCGGTTCCGGCAGGATGGCAAACTTGGGCAGTTCTCCGCGAACCATGGCCACTTCATCGCAGCAATGAAACCGCGGACAAGCGTGGCAGTCTTTGTAGATCTTGTCGGGAAGATCCTCGCGCTGAGCCACTAAGAATCCCTGGCCTGCGAAGAAATCCGGCTTGCGCGTGAACAGGCAGATGCAAGCCACGCGATGTCGCTTGGCCTCAGCCAGCAGCGTTTTGACCAGCCGTCCGCCTCCGCCTTTGCCCTGAGCCCAGGGCGCGACCGTGATCGAGCGAATTTCGGCCAAGTGCGTGCCATAGAGATGCAACGCGCCGCAGCCGATGATGCGCCCATCATCTTCGAGAACCACGAAGTCTCTGACGTTCTCGCAAATTTCGGGCAGAGTCCGCGGCAGCAGCGTGCCGTCGCCCGAGTATGCCGCGATCAGTTCGTGAATGTCTTGTGCGTCGGGCAGAATTGCTTTACGCGTGCGCATGGGCCTCCTCGCGAAGAGATTCGATCCTCTTTCTAGTGGCATTGATCACTTGCCGCACCCGGCTTGGCGCCGTGCCTCCCGGAACATCGTGGAGGGCGAGCACGGAAGCCAGCTTCAGCGCTTCATAAAAATCCTGATCGAAGGCTGGACTGAGCGATCGCAGTTCCTCGAGCGGCAAGTCCTGAAGTTCACAGCTGCGCTCAATACACATCTGTACTGCCTTGCCGATCCGCTCATGCGCCAGGCGTGACGGCACGCCGCGCTTCACCAGATAGGTGGCGCCTGCCCACGCGTTCATAAATCCCGATTGCGCCGCCTGCTGCATGCGCTCGTGATTGAATGCCACTGCCTTCATCCATCCCGCGACCAGCGGCAACATTTGCAAAAGCGTGTCCGAAGAGTTGAAGACCGGCTCCTGCGTTTCCTGCAAGTCCTTGTTATACGCAAGCGGCAAACCCTTAACCGCGACCATCAGAGAGATCGCATTTCCAAGAATTCGCCCGCTCTTGCCACGTATCAACTCGAGCAGATCGGGATTTTTCTTCTGCGGCATCGCACTGCTACCGGTGGAGTAAGCCTCGGGCAGAGCGAGGAAGCCGTATTCCTGCGTAGAAAACAAAATCATCTCCTCCGCCCAGCGGCTCAGATGCAGCGCGAGCAGCGAAAGCGCGTTGACAAACTCAAGCACAAAGTCCCGATCGCTCGTGGCGTCGATACTGTTGGCGGTCGCTCCATCGAAGTCGAGATTGCTGGCCATCAACGATCGATCGAGCGACAGCGTTGCGCCGGCCACAGCTCCCGATCCCAGCGGACAAACGTTCAGCCGCCTTCTGCAATCCGCCAGCCGCTCCGCATCCCGTAAAAACATTTCGACATAGGCCAGCAGCCAATGCCCAAGCAGAACCGGCTCAGCTCTCTGCAGATGGGTGTACGCCGGCATGGCCGTGTCTCCTGACTTCTCGGCGCGATCCACGAGCATTCCACATAGTTCCGCGAGTTCCTGCCGCAGCTGATCGATGGTTGTTCTCACGTACAGTCGCAGATCCGTTGCGATCTGCTCATTGCGGCTGCGCCCGCTGTGCAGCTTGTAACCGGTTTCCCCGATCAGCGCGACCAGTTGCTTTTCGACGAAATGATGAACGTCCTCGGCTTCATCGTCGTCGAGAAATGTGGGCGATGCGGCCGCCTTCTCGCCGATCTGCTTTAGCCCCTGCAGAATGCCGATCAGTTCGTCGGACGAAAGTATGCCGGCGCTCTTTAGTGCCCGCGCGTGCGCGCCGCTGGCCGCGAGTTCGTGAGCCAGCAATCGCCGATCGAAGCTGAACGATCGCTGCCACCGTTCGAATTCAGGGTCCAGCGGCTGCCGGAACCTTCCCGACCACATCTTCATCGCGAGACCTCCACACGAGCGCGCGCCCGCGATCGAGATGGCAATCCCAGAATGCGAATGAATCCAGCGGCATCCTTCTGGTCATAACTATCGCCCATAGTGAACGACGAAAGATCGGTGCGGTAGAGCGAGTGTTCCGACTCGCGGCTCACGACCGAAACATTTCCTTTATATAGCGACAGAGTAACGCTCCCCGTCATCTCCTTCTGCGTGCTCTCGACGAAGGCATCCAGCGCTTCCCGCAGCGGCGCGAACCACAGACCGAAGTAAACGAGTTCCGCATACTTCAGTCCGATGTGCTGTTTGAAGTGCGCCACCTCGCGCTCCAGACACAACGCCTCCAGTTCACGATGAGCCGCGATCAGCAAGGTCCCACCCGGAGTCTCGTAACATCCGCGAGATTTGATTCCGACGAACCGGTTCTCGACGATGTCCGCGCGGCCGATCGCATTGCGCGCGCCGATTTCGTTAAGCAGTTCGACTAGCGAGACAGGTTCCATCTTCATCCCATTCACCGAAACCGGCACTCCCTGTGCAAAGCCGATGCGCACCTGCTCTTCCTTGTCCGGCGCTTCCTGCGGCGAGCGCGTGATCTGCCAGGTCGTCGGCAAAGGTGCGTTTCCGGCATCTTCCAATTCGCCGCCTTCATGGCTGATGTGCCACAGGTTGCGATCGCGGCTGTGAATTTTCTCGCGGCTCGCGGCCACTGGAATGCCATGCTGCTCGGCATAATCCAGGCAGTCTTCTCGCGACTTCAACGTCCACTCTCGCCACGGCGCGATAATCTTCAACTCCGGAGCCAGCGCCTGATACGTCAGTTCAAACCGCACCTGATCGTTGCCCTTGCCCGTGCATCCATGCGCCACCGCCGTCGCGCCCTCGCGCAGCGCCACTTCCACCTGATGCTTCGCAATCACCGGACGCGCCAGCGAAGTACCCAATAGATATTTGTGCTCGTAAACGGCTCCAGCCTTTAGCGCAGGGAATACGTACTCGGTCAAAAATTCTTCGCGCAGATCCTCCACGATCACTTTGCTGGCGCCGGTTTTATAGGCTTTCTCGACCACCGCCTCGATATCGTCTCCTTGCCCAACATCGCCGACCATCGCGATAACGTCGTAGGAGTAATTTTCCTTCAACCATGGAATGATGATCGACGTATCCAATCCACCAGAGTAAGCCAGCACAATTTTTTCAGGCATGAGCGCTCCTTACGGGCAGGCGGACCGCGCCGCCCAGCAATAAATAAAGTATGGATTTCTGAACGTGCAGCCGATTTTCCGCCTGCTCGAAGATGACAGAGTTCTCCGAGTCCATCACCTCGTCAGTGACTTCCTCGCCGCGATGTGCCGGCAGACAGTGCATAAACGCCGCGTGCGGCGTGGCCTCTGCCATGAGTTCCCGGTTCACCCGGTAGCGCTGAAATATCTCGGCGCGCTGCGCGGATTCGTGCTCCTGACCCATGCTCGCCCACGCATCGGTATAAACGGCGTCCGCTCCAGCGACCGCTGCCTGCGGATCGGTCAGCAACTCGATTCGGGCTCCCGTCTGTTTCGCGATCTTCCGCGCGTCGGCAACCATCTGCGCATTCGGCGAATATCCGTTCGGGGTCGCAATTCGAATCGAAGACCCCAGGCATGCGCAAGTGAGCAGCAGAGAATGCGCCACGTTGTTCCCGTCGCCCACATAGGCCAGCGTGATCTTCTTCAAATCGCCGAACCGCTCCTGCAGAGTGAAATAATCCGCCAGCGCCTGGCACGGATGCTCCAGATCGCTCAGCGCGTTGATCACCGGGATCGAAGCGTGATGTGCCATCCCTTCAATGGTTCCTTGCGCAAAGGTGCGCAGCACAATTACATCCACCCAGCGCTCAAGATTGTGCGCAATGTCGCTCAACGTCTCACGCGCATCCAGGCGGCTCTGGGATTGATCCACGAACATGGCCGTGCCGCCCAGGCTCGTCATCCCAGCTTCGAACGTAAGCCGCGTTCTCAGCGACGGCTTCTCAAAAAACATCACCATCTGTTTTCCCGCCAGCGACCGTTGAAACACCGACGGCCGAGACTTCATCAGTTCCGCCAGATGCAGCACCGCCTCAACCCCCTGCGGTCCAAGATCGCGCGTCGACACCAGGTCTGGACACCAGAAGGTGCCAGGAAATGTCGCGGGCACCGCCGTCGCTCTGCTTTGCAATGGACTATTCAACTCTCGCTCCTGTCTTGAAACCTTGTTCCCGCGCTCACGCGCAGGTCACCTCTGTCCCACAATTCAATTTGGTGTGGTAGAACTCCGGCAAAGCTTCAGCTTCCGTCGCCGGCAATATCCGCACTCGGCCAACTCCCTGCTTCAACGCTTGTCTACAGGCTTCCAGCTTAGGCAACATCCCACCGCTGATGATCGATCCCTCTACCAAATCCTGCGCCTGCTTCGTGCTCAGCCATGGAATCACGGTCCCTTCCGCATCTTTCACTCCCGGAACATCCGTAAGGAAGATCAGCGCGTTCGCGTGGCACGCCGCGGCGCAAGCGGCGGCCATCTCATCTGCATTCACGTTGTAATATTCGCCGTCGGCGCCCAAAGCCAACGACGCAAGCACCGGAATTCCTCCCTGCTGCCACAACGCTTCAATCCAGCAAGGCTCCGCGAAACAAATCTCGCCCACGAATCCCACGTCGTTTCCGCGAATATGTTTCCGCCGAGCCCGAAAGCTCATGCCGTCGCCACCGCAGAATCCGACCGCAGGCATCCCCGCGGCTTGAATTGCGGCCACCACTTTCTTGTTGACCATTCCGCCCAGCACCATCAGCGCGACATCGCGAGTCTCAGCATCCGTCACGCGCAGCCCGCTGATGAACTCACTTTGCTTTCCAAGTTGTTTCAGCATCCGCGTCAGCGCGCCGCCGCCGCCATGCACCACCGCTACCCGATGCCCATCCTGGGCCAGCTCCGCAATTGCCCGCGCGCACTTGCGCAAAATAGCGGCATCCTCGAGTGCGGCTCCTCCGATTTTGATCACGATTGTCACTGCAGTCCCTCGTCTTCCGGCCATCCATACATCAGATTCATGTTTTGCACCGCCTGTCCCGCCGCACCTTTCAGCAGGTTGTCGATGCAGGAAATCAACACCAGACGCCGTCCATCCTCCGCCAGGCAAAATCCCAGGTCGCAATAGTTGGTTTGCAGAGAAAACTGCACTTGCGGAAGCTTCGGCGTTTGAAACACCCGCACCCAGCGCTTGCCCGAATAAAAGTTTCGAAAACACGCTTCCACTTCCAGCGGCGTCATCTCGCGGTTGAGATGCAAGTACATCGTCGACAGAATCCCCCGCGGAATCGGAAGCAAATGCGGCGTAAAGATCAGCTCCTGCGCTCCTAGACCCAGTTGTTCAACCATCTCGCCCACATGCCGATGGTTGAAAACTGAATACGCGGACAGGTTGTCAGCCACCGAGACAAAGTGGGTCTTGGATGTCGGCTCCTTGCCCGCTCCCGACACACCGGATTTGGAATCGGAGACGATTCCACGATTGCGATCGACCACTCCAGCCTTGAGTAGCGGCGCCAAAGCCAGAATCACCGATGTCGCATAGCATCCGGGATTCGCCACCAGCGCGGCATTCGCCACGCGATCGCCATTTAATTCGGGCAGCCCGTAGACCGCCTGCTGCGTCAATCGCGCCGCCGTGGCCGCATCCGAATCCTGAAAGTTATAAATCGCGCGGTGCTGTTCCTCCTTCAATCGCCAGGCTCCGCTGAGATCGATGACGCGCAATCCCTGAGCCAGCGCTTCCGGTACAAGCGTGCGCGATGCCTCGTGCGGCGTCGCCAGAAACAGCAACTCCACTCCCTGCTGCTTCATCGCCGGCCACGAGAGCGAGTGCAGCGGATAACCGCCATTGCCGGAAAGCACCGGAAACACGTCTGCCAAATCCAACGCGCTGCCATTGTCCGCCGAGCGCCGTAGTAGAAATGGCTTTTCCAGCCGGGGATGACGCAGAAGAATCCGCGTGAGCTCCAGACCGGAGTATCCGGTCGCGCCCAGCACCGCGGTTTTAAGTTTTGCCGTCATCTTCTTAATAGCTGCTGCTAGCTCAGCATCTCCTCAAGCCGGTCCGCAAGTTTGCGGGCGCCATCCTTGTCCGGGCAAACAATCAGAATCGTGTCGTCGCCGGCAATCGTCCCTACCACTTCGGTCCAATCAGTTTCATCCAGAGCCGCCGCCACCGGCTGCGCGCTGCCCACAATCGTTTTGATGACCAGAAGGTTCTGCGCGGAGCGGATATCGAGCACAAATTCCCGCACCAGGCGCGACACAGGCGGCAGCGCAATGCCGGCTCCGCCGTCGCCGTGAGGCAGGGAATATCCCTGAGAGGTTTTACTCAGATTCAGATCGCGAATATCCCGCGACAGGGTCGCCTGTCCCACCTTGAATCCGCGCTTGCGCAGGAGCCGCTGAAGATCCTCCTGGCTGGCGATGGACCCGTGCTTCAGCACATCCAGAACCGCCCGCTGGCGCAAGGTTTTATTCATCATGAATAAATATTCATACTAATGCATAAATATGTCTCTATCTTACGGCCCTGAGCCCAGATGTCAAGAGGAAATCCCCGTACTCGTTACTTTCGCGACCCTGGAAAAACCTGCAAGAATGCAGGCCCTGATAGACTACATCGCGGTCATGAGTGGCGCCGCCGTCCCGGCGGCTGTCGAGTGGGCGTCCTCGCCCACTCCGCTGGGAGCGGCAAGATTGCTCGCGCTTCTCTGCCCCAGAACACGAATGAACCCGAAACCCACGCTTACAGCCGAACTGGTCGCAGAGTTCCTCGGCACCTTCGTCCTCATCCTACTCGGCAACGGTGTGGTTGCCATGGTCGTTCTGTTTCCTTCCAAGAACCCCGGCGAGACCATTCACGGTGGCTACACCAACATCACCCTGGGCTGGGGACTCGCCGTGACCATGGGCGTCTATATCGCCGGCAAAATTTCGGGGGCGCATCTGAATCCTGCGGTCACCTTAGCTCTCGCCGTCTTTCGCGGCTTTTCCTGGCGCAAGGTGCTTCCTTACTTCATCGTTCAAACCGCCGGAGCATTCTTCGCTTCCGCCCTGGTGTATTGGAACTATCTTCCCGCATTTCGAGAGGCCGATCCGCAACTGGATCACACCGCCGGAGTCTTCACCACTTTTCCAGCTTTCCCCGCCCTGCCGCAGGCCGGCTTTCTCGACCAATTCATAGGCACAGCCCTGCTGGTACTTTTAATCTTGGCCATTGTCGACGAATTCAATGCGCCCCCGGGAGCTAATCTTGCTCCCTTGCTCATCGGCCTGGTGGTGGTTGCCATCGGCATGAGCTTCGGCGGAATGCACGGGTACGCCATTAATCCGGCCCGCGACTTCGGTCCGCGCCTCTTCACCGTGTTCGCGGGCTTTCGCAACAACGGCCTCACCGACGGAACTCGCGTGTGGTGGGTTCCGGTCGTCGCCCCGCTGCTAGGAGGCTTGGCGGGCGCAGCGATCTATGACTTTGGAATCCGGCGCTTCCTGCGCCCATCGTAGCGGTCAGCTTTGTGACCGTATAAGAACGACGTTGTCATCCTGAGTGAAGCGAAGGACCTATGTAATTGCCGGCGCCATCACAAGGCCTTCGGTTTCGCTGAAGATGAAACTCCATAGTATCCTTGCGAGCGCGAACAATCCGGCTCGCTGATCGAAGACTTTTGGGGTGAACCGTGAAATATATTCTGGCACTCGATCAGGGCACAACCAGTTCGCGAGCTCTGCTCTTCGATCAGGAAGGAACGATTCGCTCGCTCGCCCAGCAGGAATTCGATCAAATCTTTCCGCAGCCCGGATGGGTCGAGCACAATCCCGAGCAGATTGCTTCTTCGCAAATTGCAGTCGCTCTCGAAGCTTTAGAGCGCGCAGGAGCGAAACCAGGCGACGTGGCTGCAATCGGCATCGCCAATCAGCGCGAGACCACGATTGTATGGAATCGCGAAACTGGAGAACCTGTCTATAGCGCAATCGTCTGGCAAGACCGTCGCACCGCCGACTTCTGTGAACGTCTTCGCAGTGATGGCCATTCACCTCTGATCCAGCAGCGCACGGGCCTGCTCATCGATTCCTATTTCTCCGCCAGCAAAATCTCCTGGATTCTAGACAACGTTCCCGGCGCGCGCAGCCAGGCCGAAGCGGGCAAGCTCGCATTCGGCACAGTCGATAGCTGGCTACTCTGGAAGTTAACGGACGGCCGAGTTCATGCGACCGACGCCAGCAACGCCTCGCGCACCATGCTGTTCAACATTCATACCGGCGCGTGGGACCACGAACTTCTCGATCTGTTTCAAATTCCCCTATCAATGATGCCCGCTGTGCATTCCTCCAGCGAGGCCTACGCAGAAGTGAACACGCCGAAAGGATTGAACAGCATTCCGCTTGCCGGCATCGCCGGCGATCAGCAAGCGGCATTGTTCGGCCAGCGCTGCACGCGCCCCGGCCTGACCAAGAACACTTACGGAACCGGATGTTTCATGCTGCAGAACACGGGCACGCGCGCTGTGCCATCCTCCAATCGTCTGCTCACCACCGTTGCCTGGAAAATAAAAGATGTAACCGAGTATGCACTCGAGGGCAGCGTCTTTGTTGGCGGCGCGGTTGTCCAGTGGCTGCGCGACGGCCTGGGCTTGATTCGACAGTCGAATGAAGTCGAGGCTCTGGCGAAGTCGGTCCCGGACAACGGCGGCGTCTTTTTCGTTCCCGCCTTCGTAGGCTTGGGTGCGCCTCATTGGGACTCCTACGCACGCGGTTCGATCTTCGGACTCACCCGCGGCACCACCGCAGGTCACTTGGCTCGCGCCGCGCTGGAGAGCATTGCCTATCAAGTGGCGGACTTGCTCGACGCCATGCGCCTCGATTCCGGCGCGTCCGTGCCCGAACTTCGCGTGGACGGCGGAGCGGCCGCCAACGACAGCCTCATGCAATTTCAGTCCGACATTCTCGGCGCGCCGGTCGTTCGTCCAGCGGTGACGGAAACGACCGCTCTGGGAGCGGCATATCTCGCCGGCCTCGCCGTAGGTTTCTGGAAAAATGATTTCCACACATCCGCATCCACCAACGATCGCCGCTTCGAGCCTACAATGCCAGCATCTGAAGCGCGGGCCTTGCGCAACCGTTGGAACGAAGCCGTCTCGCGATCAAAAAACTGGGAGGCGGGAGCGCTCATTTGAGTTTCAGGCCTCTCCATCCCAGCGGGCGTCATCCTGACAATAGCCGTTCTTCAGGCGGAGCGAAGGATCTCGCGCGCAGAGAACGAACTGTCTCAATGCCGTGTACTCTTTTTCTCCCATGCATTTTTTCCCTGATGTTTCTCGCGCCCGCTCTGGCCGCACTGCCCGGTACTGTCCAGGCTGCACACGATGGCGACAGCATTACTCTCGGCAACGGTGCGATCGCCGCAACGTGGTCCATCCGCGACGGGTCTTTGACCTCGCAAAGTCTCACCAACCACTTCACTGGAACAACTCTGCCTCTCGACGGCAGTGTGTTTGAGTTGGTCCCCAGAGAGGGCCCCGTACTGCGGTCGTCAGATTTCAAAATGGCTACAGAACCCGTGATCGAGGACGCACCCACCTGGCGCGATTCCTCAAAAGCCGCCGATCACTTGCCCGGTCGGCAAGTGCGCATCGAACTCGAAGACCCGTCCGCCAAGGTGCGTGTCACTTGGAGAGCAACCCTCCGGGAAGGCGCTCACTATATCCGTCAAGAAGTCACCATCCGCACGACCCAACAATCATTCGCGCTGGCCCAGGTCGTTCTCGTCGACGCACTGGTTCCCGGGTCGGTCGTCTGGGGAAATGTGAAAGGATCGCCCGTCACTGCCGGAACCTGGTTCCTGGGCTTCGAGCATCCCTTGTCCGAGTGCCGCGTTCGCGCAGACCGCGCTTCCTGCCGGCTCTCCCGCGAACTTCCGCTGCAAGCCGGCCAGAGCGTGACCTATTCGTCGGTAATAGGCGTGGCCCATGCCGGACAACTGCGCCGCGACTTCCTGAGATATTTAGAGCTCGAACGCGCTCACCCCTATCGAACCTTTCTGCATTACAACTCCTGGTACGACCTGGGATACTTTGACCGCTACAACGAGCAAGACGCAGTCGCCGCGGTTCAGAGTTTCGGCGAGCAGTTGACGCGGCAACGCGGAGTAAAACTTGACAGCTTTCTTTTCGACGATGGTTGGGACGATCCCACAACTCTATGGAAATTCAATCCCGGTTTTCCGAACGGCCTGACGAAAGTCGCGCAAACCGCAGCCAGCTTGGACGCGGCGCCCGGCATTTGGCTCTCTCCCTGGGGCGGCTACGACGGGCCCAAAAAACAGCGTCTTGCCTCCGCCCGCGCGCAGGGATTCGAAACCAATGAAGGCGGCCTCGCGCTCTCAGGGCCGAAATACTATCGCTACTTCCGAGACACATGTCTCGACATGATCGAAAAATATGGCGTGAACCAGTTCAAGTTCGACGGCACGGGCAATGCGAACGAGGTGGTTAAGGGAAGCGAGTTCGACAGCGATTTCGACGCCGCTATTCATCTCATCGGCGAACTGCGCGCGAAAAAGCCCGGCCTCTACGTCAACCTCACCACCGGAACGTATCCTTCGCCATTCTGGTTGCTCTACGCGGATTCGATCTGGCGGGGCGGCGACGACCACAGCTTCGCCGGCGTGGGTTCCAACCGGCAGCGCTGGATTACGTATCGCGACTCACAAATCTATCGCTGGGTGGTCGAAGAAGGTCCGCTGTTTCCGATCAATTCGTTGATGCTCCACGGGCTCATTTTTGCGCGCTACGCCGAGCGACTCAGCAGCGATCCTGGCCACGATTTTCCTGACGAAGTTCATTCGTACTTCGGCACGGGAACGCAACTGCAGGAGATGTACATTACTCCATCGCTGCTCTCCGCCGACAACTGGGATGTTCTAGCCGAGGCGGCAAAGTGGTCACGTGCCAACGCGCAGACACTCAAAGACTCGCACTGGATGGGAGGCGATCCGGCGCGCCTGGAAGTCTATGGCTGGGCGTCGTGGTCCCCAGAGAAAGCCATCGTGACCCTGCGTAATCCGAGCGACCACCCGCAAGACTTCACCGCAACTCTCGCGACACTCCTGGAACTCCCGGCAGGCTCTGCGTCTTCCTATACCGCACACAGCCCGTGGAAGAGCGATAGTCCTACGCAGACCCTGCGAATTCCAGCAGAGGATCGACACACCTTTCACTTTCAGCCATTCCAAGTTCTAACGCTGGAACTGTTACCATCCTCGTAACGGGTTACGTAGGGACAGCCGCCTCGGCTGTCCGCCGGGCGCAGCCCGGAAATTATCGCACACACGCGAAGCGAAGCATGAAAGCCGCAGTCCTCACCTCGCCGAAACCAGTGTCGCAACGCCCACTCCAAATCAGTGACGTCGCAGATCCTCAAATCAGCCCGGGGCACGTTCTGCTGCGGGTGCGCGCCTGTGGCGTTTGCCGCACCGATCTGCACATCGTGGAAGGCGATCTGCCGCCGAGGCAGCCCAGCATGATTCCCGGCCATCAGATGGTCGGTGAAGTGATCGGCGGTGCCACCAAAGAAATTCCGCTCGGCGCGCGCGTGGGCGTTTGCTGGCTCGGAGGCACCGATGGCAGCTGCTCCTACTGCAAACGCGGCCAGGAAAATCTCTGCGACTCGCCAACCTTCACGGGCTACAACGTCCCCGGCGGATACGCGGAATTTGCAGTAGCCCGCGCTGACTTTGTTTTCCCGCTACCCACTGCGCTCGACGATCTGCACGCCGCTCCGCTTCTCTGCGCCGGCATCATCGGCTTCCGCAGCCTGCGCGTGGCTGGCGTCGAGCATGGCGAGCGCGTGGGATTGTTTGGCTTCGGCGCCTCCGCGCATCTTGCCATCGCGGTTCTGCGCGCGTGGAACTGCGAAGTGTATGTTTCGACGCGAGGAAAGTCTCACCGCGATCTTGCAGCATCGCTGGGCGCGCACTGGGTGGGGAGTGAAACCGAGAAGCCGCCAGCGGAACTTGATCGCGCCGTCACCTTCGCTCCCAGCGGCGACGTGGTGATCGCTGCGCTCGGAAGCCTGCGCAAGGGCGGCGTGGTGGCGATCAACGCCATTCATCTGGACCGCATCCCGCAGTTCGACTACGACCGCCTCCTATGGGGCGAACGCCAACTGCGCAGCGTTGCCAACATGACTCGTGCGGACGCCCGGGATTTTCTGGCGCTGGCCGCGGAGATCAGCCTGAAGCCGAAAGTAACCGTGTTCCCTCTGGATCAGGCGAATGAAGCGTTGATCGCCGTGAAGAACGACGCGGTGGATGGCGCGGCCGTGATTGTGCCGTAGACAGAACGACTCACGTAGGGACAGCCGCCTCGGCTGTCCGCTCGCGCGCGAGCAAAAGTTTTCCACAGTGTTCCTGCAGGAACGTTTGTCTTGCAGGTATGTACGTACAAATACATATGAAGTATAAATTTATCAATTAGTTGCGATAATCGAGGTAGAGTGATTATGAATCTGGCGAGTTCATCTCGCCGCCAAGGCGAGCACTGAACCACTAAAATCAAAATTAAAGTCAGATTAAAGTCAGATTAAAGTCAGAGCCCCACCCTAACCGCAAAGAACGCGGGTAGATGGGCCAACCGATCCTCAGATGACGTAGGCCGACCGCGATGACTCAAATCCACTGCGCCGCTCTACTTTTCGACATGGACGGAGTCCTCATCGACTCCACTCCCGCCGTTGCGCGAGTGTGGCGGCGCTGGGCTATCGAGCACGGCTTCAATCCAGAAGAAGTGGTTGCTCGCGCCCACGGACGCCCCAGCCTCACTACTGTCCGCGAATATCTTCCGAACGCCAATCATGAAGCTGAGAACCGCGAAGTCGAGCGCTGCGAAATCGAAGATCTCGACGGAGTCATTCCATTGCCCGGTGCGCTCGATTTGCTGGGCCGCCTCTCTGAGGACCGCTGGACAATCGTTACCTCGTGTACGCGTGCTCTTGCCGAAGTTCGGCTCAAAGCTGCGGGCCTGCCGTTGCCAAGAAAATTAATCACATCCAACGACATCGCCCAAGGCAAGCCACACCCAGAACCCTATCTTAAGGGTGCTTCCGTTCTCGGATTTCCCCCAGCGGACTGCATTGTTCTCGAAGATGCACCTGCCGGAGTCCGCGCGGGCAAAGCGGCGGGGGCGAAAGTCATCGCTTTCAAAACTACGGCCCAGGAATCTGCGTTGCGGGAAGCCGGCGCCGATTGGATTTTGAACAATTGCGCCGACATCGCCTTGCTGGACCCTGGCAAAGACTTGAATCTGGTCCTAAAGGAAGCTAGGGGAACGACCCCCGACCGCGCGCATTCTTACCGATAGATATTGGCCGCCTCTACCAAATTTTCCGTATCGTAAAACGACCCTGCTAGGCGTAGAGTACCTGCTATCACTCTGGGAATTTGGTTCGAAAGAGAGATCACACTATGAAACACAAGCTATTGATTTTTCTTGCAGGTTTACTTGCACTCACCACTCTGGGTTTCGCCCAGGAGGCTCAACCTTCCTCCAAGGCCGAGGAGCGAATTATCAAAGAGGTGCGTCACGAGCTGCTGATGCTGCCCTACTTCGGCGTCTTCGACTACATCGCCTTCAAGGTAGAGGGTCCTACTGTCACCTTGATCGGTCAAGTCGTGCGGCCCGTCCTGAAATCCGACGCCGAAAACGCCATCAAACATATTGAAGGCGTCGAGAAAGTCGTGAATCAGATTGAAGTTCTCCCTCCATCTTCCATGGACGACCGCCTGCGTCTCGAACTGTACCGCGCCATTTACGGTTATCCCGCGCTCGAGAAGTATGCCCTCGGCGTGCAGAAGCCGATCCGAATTATCGTCAAGAACGGTCACGTGGCGCTGGAAGGGGTGGTGGACAGCGAAGCCGATAAGAATCTTGCCGGTCTCCGTGCCAATGGTGTTCCCGGCATCTTCTCAGTGACCAACAATCTGCAAGTGTCTAAATCGTAAGGGTCAGGGACCAATCTTCCCAAGAGGACGCGGTCGGCGTCCTCTTTTTGTTGGCATTGTCTTCCTCTCAATCTAAAAAGCGTGGGTGGCGTCGCAAAGACGGATGTGGGGACAGCCGCCGTCGGGTCGAGCGACTCGACGGCCTTCTTCCCGCGTATAATGCTCCGGGATTCGACTTCCGCCTCGAAGCGGAGCAATCGGAGGAAATGCAATCATGAGTTTGCACGCCATGAACCGCCGCAGGTTTCTTGAAACCGCAACCACCGTTACTGCCGCCACTTTATTGACCAGCCGTCTGGGCTGGGCTGCCGGCGAACACAAGATTGAAAAAGTCGGCCTGCAACTCTACACCGTGCGCGATCTGATGAAAACCGACTTCGACGGAACCATCGCCAAGGTTGCCCAGATCGGCTACAAAGAAGTGGAATTTGCCGGATACTTCGGCCACACCGGCGAGCAGGTCCGGGCCGCGTGCGAGAAGAACGGTCTGTCTCCGGTCTCCACCCACATACAATATGACGAACTCGACGACAAGTTTCCCTCCGTCATCGAAACTTCCAAGGTCATCGGGTTGAAATATATTGTCTGCCCCTGGGTTGCAGAAAACCAGCGCGATTGGAAGAAGGTCGCCGAAAAATTCAACCACTGCGGTGAGCAGACTAAGAAAGCCGGCATGCAGTTCGCCTATCACAACCACTGGTTCGAATTTCTTCCCGTCGATGGCAAGCTGCCTTACGATGAACTTCTCAAAGAATGCGACGCCAATCTGGTCAAGATGGAAATGGATCTGTGCTGGATCACCGCGGCCGGAGCCGATCCCCTCAAGTACTTCGCCCGCTATCCCGGACGCTTCCCGCTGGTTCACGTCAAGGATCTCAAGAAACTTCCGCCCGTCACCACCGGCGGCGGGCAGAACTTCGGCGACACGGTGGACCTGACCTCGGTGGGCGACGGCATTATCGACTGGAAGAAAATCTTCGCGCACTCGGAACAGGCCGGGATCAAGCATTACATCGTCGAGCATGACAAGCCGGAGAATCCGTTCGAGAGCATCACGAAGAGCCACGAGTACCTCGAGAAGTTGCGCTGGTAGCACGCTGCCAGACAATCTGTTTGTATCTCAGTTTTAAAAGGGCGCGGCTTCCAGCCGCGCCGCAAGTACGACAAATCAGCAGCGGCTTTAGCCGAGGTAGCGTCGGTACCAGTTCGGACACCAGGGAGATTCATGCAAGTTCGGCGCACGCCCAAAACCTATGACGTTTGCATTGTCGGCTCCGGCGCCTCGGGAGGCACGGCGGCCAAGGTGCTCACCGAGGGCGGTCTGAGCGTCGCGCTGCTCGAGGCCGGGCCTCCACTCGTTCCCGAAAGAGACTATAAGGAACACGTCTGGCCTTACGACCTGCCCCATCGTGGCGCTGGTGTCGGAGGCCGGGCTCGACAGGGGTTGGAAGATGAATTCCTCGCTCCCAACGGCGCGTGGGAAATCGAAGGCGAGCCCTACGTTGCCGCTCCCGGTTCAAAGTTCCGCTGGTTCCGTTCCCGCATCGTCGGTGGACGCACCAACCACTGGGGACGCATCGCCCTGCGCATGGCTCCCGTGGATTTCAAGGTGCGCTCTCATGACGGCATGGGCGATGACTGGCCCATAAGCTACGACGACGTCGCGCCCTACTACGACAAAGTCGAGTCCTATATCGGAGTCTTTGGGACGAAAGAAAATATTCCCAGCGCGCCGGATGGAATTTTCCTGCCGCCGCCCAAGCCGCGATGCACCGAAACCATTATCAAGAAGGCCTGCGACCATCTGAAGATTCTTTGCGTGCCTTCGCGGCTGGCGATCTTGACCAAGCCCCTCAACGGCCGCGCCGCGTGCCATTACTGCGCGCAATGCGGACGCGGTTGCATCACCGCGTCGAACTTCAGTTCAAGCCAGGTAATGATTCCGCCGGCGGAGAAGACCGGACGCTTCACTTTAATTACCGGCGCAATGGCGCGCGAACTGGTCGTAAACAAAGACGGCAAGGTGGAGGCGGTTTCCTACGTCGATAAGGCGAGTCGCGAAGAGAAGCGCATTCACGCGCGGGCTTTCATCGTGGCGGCCAGCACTTGCGAGTCCGCGCGGCTGCTGTTGAATTCACGGTCTACGCTGTTTCCCGACGGACTGGCTAATTCCTCCGGCGTGGTCGGCCGCAATCTGATGGACACGGTGGGCAGCGATGGCGGCGGCTACTTCGAAACGCTGGAAAAGATGCCGGCGCACAATCACGATGGCGTCGGCGGCATGCACATGTATTTGCCGTGGTGGAAATTCGACCGCAAGAATGAATTCCTGCGTGGTTACCACACCGAGTTCGGCGGAGGACGCGGCATGCCCGGCGTCGGCGACTGGGATGACCTGTGCGATGAGTTCGAGGGTTACGGTTCCGCGCTGAAGCAGGAGTGCAAGAAAAAATACGGCACGTACATTGGATTCGCCGGTCGCGGCGAGATGATCCCCAACGAAAACTGCTATTGCGAAATCGATCCTGCCGCCGTCGATCAGTGGGGTATTCCGGTGCTTCGCTTTCACTGGAAGTGGAGCGACAACGAAATCAAAATGGCGAAGGACATGCAGGAAACCTACCGCGAAATCGTGGAGGCGGCGGGCGGAGTCTACATTCCGCCCAAGGGTTCGGCTGAAACGAATCCTTATGGGATCGCCGATGGCGGCGTGATCATCCACGAAGTGGGCGCGGTGCGCATGGGAGAGCGCGCCTCGACGTCCGCTGTGAACCAATACTGCCAGGCGCATGACGTGAAGAATTTATTTGTGACCGACGGAGCCTGCTTCGTCACCAACGCCGACAAGAATCCCACGCTGACGATTATGGCACTGACCTGGCGCGCCTCGGATTACTTGCTGGATCAGGCGAAGAAAGGAAATCTGTAGCTGGTAGCCGCCCATGCCCATTTCACGACGCGACATTCTCAAAACACTCACGCTCACTGCCGTCGGCGGATCAGTGTTGCGTGTGATTCCTTTGGAAGCGGCCGAATACGCTCATCGCATGGTGCGCGCGGCGAGAGCCGCGGCGGCGGATCAAGCCTATGCACCCAAGTTTTTTTCCGCTCACGCTTACAAGACGCTGCAAACCCTCTGCCAGACAATTATTCCTTCCGATGAAGACGCGAAGGGCGCGATCGAGGCTGGCGCGCCCGAGTTCATCGATTTGATCACCAGCGAAAACAAGGACTATCAGGTCGCTCTCGGCGGCGGCCTCATGTGGCTCGACAACACTTGTGTCGATCGCTACGGCAAAGTTTATCTCGATTGCACACCGGCGCAGCAGAAGGAAATTCTCGACCTGATCGCGTATAGCAAGAATGCGAAACAGGATCCCAGCCTGGGGCAGGGCATAGAATTTTTCGCATTCTTGCGCAAGCTCACCGCCGACGGTTATTTCACCAGCGAAATCGGTATCGAATATCTGGGCTACATCGGCAACACGTACCTGAAAGAATTTCCCGGCTGCCCCGCGGTGCCCGGCCTGTAGAGTAAATATGCATTGTGTGGAGGAATCGTGTGGAGCGGGACTCTTGCCCGCTGCCTTTGACTTTGTTTTCGCGGAGTGTCGGGATGGGCATGATGAGTGAAATCGCGATGCTATAACAGCAACGCCCGTCAGCCTTTCGACTGGCGATTCTCGGTACGTGAACGTGCGCAGTTCCATGATTCCCTTCTACGTAGTAATGCACCCTCGTAAAGGGCGCATGCCGTGTAGAGGACGGCGCAAACGAGAATGCCGAGCACAAAAATAGTGAGCACTTCAATGGTGGGGACGAAGAATGCTCCGGTCCAAAACATTTTCTGCTCCGTAAAAAATATGAACTCGTTTCGCAAGAGCATGGCAGCAACGAGAACCGTCCAAAATAGCGTGACAAAGACCCATCGCTTTATTGACCGCACTTTGTTTGAACATCTCTCCCATGCAAGCACGAACTCATCCTCAGTGCTCGACTGTTGGAGAGAACCATGCTTGGAAAGCGAGAGAGTGCGCAACACGCTTGCGGATTTCACGAGTGACACTGTGACGACTACCAACAAATACAGGATGAGTAGCCGAGATGCCCAAGGCAGTTGGTAATTGATGGAAAGTGGATCCAAACCAATTGGCGGACCTTCTTGCATGTATCCCTCCTAGCCTCGTCCTTCAGTCTGTGTTAGCTAACCGCTGAGTTAGACACCAAGGGAGGTCCTCGGCGTTTGGCGCTGCTAAATATCACAGCGTCATGCTTTTCCGAAGGGCGCTTCCAGAGACAACGGCTTTGGCGTGAACAACTCCGCGCCGTTTTCCATGATGTGCATGTCATCTTCAATCCGAATGCCAAACTCGCCGCGAATGTAAATTCCCGGCTCATTGCTGGTGGTCATGTTGGCCTGCAGCCTGGTCGGATTGCCGCGGACGAGATAGGGCCACTCGTGGCCGTCCATGCCCATGCCGTGGCCGAGGCGGTGAGTGAAGTACTTGTAGTCGGGACCATATCCTCCGTCGGTGACAACCTTGCGGGCCGCGGCGTCGATCGAGCCACATTCCACGCCGGGACGCGCTGCTGCCAGTGCGGCCGACTGCGCGCGCAACACGATGTCGAACACTTTATTCATTTTGTCGGAGGCCTTGCCGAGTACATAAGTGCGCGTGATGTCCGACTGGTAGCCTTCCACCGCGCATCCGCCGTCCATGAGAACGATAGTGCCTTCGTGCACGACTTGTGGCGTTACCGAGCCGTGAGGAAATGCCGAAAACTCGCCCACCTGCACTTCGGCGCCTCCGGTGAAGCCCAGGCGCTCGTGTGCTTTCCGCACCAGATCTTCCAGTTGCGGCTGCGTCATTCCATCTTTCACTGCCAGATATGCGGCTTCGTAAGCGGCGAGTGTGACTTGCGCGGCCAATCGCATCAATGCAACTTCGTGAGGGCTCTTGATCATGCGGCAGCCGGCGGTTACCGGAGTCGCACTTGCAATCGTCGCCTGCGATGCGGCTTTGGCAATGCCATCGGCAAAGACGAAGCGCACCGTCTCTTCGAGTCCGATCTTGCCGCTGGCGATGCCGCGATCTTTCAGTCCCTGCGCGATGCGCTGGTATGGGCTCTCGTCTTCCTGCCACACCCGCAGGTCAGGCTGGTCGCCCTCGGGTGCGTTGGTAATCTGTTCGCGCGCGCGTCCTTCTTCAAACGCTGGACAGACATAGAACGCCGCGCCTTTGGCCGGAAGCACCAGCGCGAAGGTGCGCTCGCCACCCCACCATCGGATGCCGGTGAAGTAGCGCAACGACGTGCCTTCCATCAGCACGATGGCGTCGAGCGCGTTTTCGGTCATTAGTTGGCGGGCGCGCTCCTGGCGTTCATGGCGCTCGTCGCGCGAAATCGGTGTAGCCTCGCTCTTCCGCGATTTCAATTTTGCGAGCGAGGGCGGCAGGGACGCGTGGTCCGTATCCTCGGCCGCAGCGGCGTTCACCAGCGAACCGGACGCGACCGCCAGCCCCGCCGTTGCACTGCTCACTTCGAGAAATCGTCGCCGCGAAATCATGTTCCACACGATCCTAAATGGCCTTCCGACTACTGCGCTTCCAATACAAATATCCCGGCACGCCGATCAGCACGATCGTCGTTCCCCAAAAAGCTTGGGTGGGCCGCGTTATGATCGTGTTCAGGGTCCACGCGGCGCCGACAATCACGTAGATGGCCGGCAGCCACGGATATCCCGTGCAACGGTAAGGACGCGGAATCTCCGGCCGCTTCCAACGCAATAGAAACATTCCAATCACCGTGAGCGTGTAGGACAGCACCATGCCATAAATTACGTAGGTATAAAGCTGGTCGTAACGCCCGCTGAGCGTGAGGGCCGCAGCCCACATACCCTGTCCAATCAGGCTGAAAACCGGTGTTCGCCACTGGGGATGGATCACCGCCATGCGCTTGAAAAAGACGCCATCTTGCGCCATGGCGAGATACACGCGCGCCCCCGAAAGCGTACACGTAGCCGCCGCGCTGAAGCAAGAGATCGCGATCATCAACGATAGCCACACCGCCGCGCTTGGCGAGAACAACGCCACCGCCGCGGCATGCGCAATGGTTTCGTGGGCAGCGATCTCCTTGAGCGGCAGCGCGTACACGTAGGTCAAGTTCATTGCGATATAAATTACTCCCACCGCGATTACGCCCAACACCATCGCCAGAGGCACGTTCCGTCGCGGCTCTTTCACTTCTCCGGCGACCCACGTGATGTAGACCCATCCGTCGTAAGCCCAGAACACGGCAATCATGCCCACGCCCAGCGCGGAGATTAACTGTGCCGGGCCGAGCCCCATGGTTAGGCCGACGCCATGCGCCTGAAAGTTGGACCAGTGCCCTGTGCCGATGGCGAATCCCAAAATAACGAAGGCCGCCATGGCGGTGAACTTTGTGGCGCTGGAAACGTTCTGCAGCAATGCGCCCCAGCGCAGCCCTATGACGTTTACATACGTGAGAATGGCGATCAGAACCAGCCCGAGCAAATGAGCGCGCGTCAGAGTCATACCGGCAATCGCAATCACCACATGATGCCGCGAAACAACCGGGAAGACTTCACCCAAATATGCTGCGGAGGCTACGCAGAGCGCGGCAATACTTCCGCCATTGGCCACGCTGAACAGCATCCAGCCATAAAGAAAAGCGATCAGGTCGCCATAGGCCTCGCGCAAATATATATATTGACCACCAGAATCCGGAAACATCGATCCCAACTCGGCAAACGCGAAGCAGGCACAGAGCGAGATCAGTGCACCCAATACCCATACCGACAGAAACAGTACCGGCTGCGGCAAAGGCCCGGCAATATCTTTTGCGGTCAGAAAAATCGACGACCCGATCACGCCGCTGACCAACAGCAGCACGGAATCGAGCAGACCGAGTCCGCGAACTAGCGTCGGCTTCGGGTCAGGCGGCTTTGAGTTGGAAGTCTGCGCGTTCGATAGATTTGCGTCGCGAGTCGACAAGACCGGGACCGGTTCCATCTATCCCATTCCCAGTTCATCCGACGATTCCAGCGCGGTCCCGCAACGCCGGCAAATCACCGAAGAACAGTCGCCGCAGGTCAACGGATCCGTGACCTCTTCCGCACAGTTCGGGCAATAGAGCGATCCTGCTTCGGAGTCCGGCGTGGGATTCTGAGGACGCGTCGCCATGAGGAACAAAACTGTAGCATAGACGTAGCGCCGCCGTCCCTTCGATTTCGCTCTCAGGGCAGCAGATCGTGACAGCCGGCGAGACGCCAGCGCTACAATGTGAAAACGCCCATGCCTGACAAATCCCAAACTCCCGACGAAAAGCTGCAACACGAATTCAACCGCTGGGCCGCCGCCGGTGAAGGCGGGAAGATGGAGCGCCATCATCTCGACATCACCGAGAAGACGATTCGATTGATGAATCTGCGCCCGGGCGAGCGCATACTCGATCTCGGCTGCGGTTCGGGATGGGCGACCCGTCTGCTGGCGCGGCTTGTCGGGGAAGGGCCGGAGGGATTCGGGCAGGTCGTCGGACTCGATGTGTCTGACGAAATGGTGCGCCAGGCCCGCGAAGCCTCGAAAGACTTCGAGAACATACTCTACGTCTGGGGATCGGCCCAGCAGATTCCGTGGGAGGAAAACTTCTTCGACAAAGTCTCTGTCGGTGGAATCGTTCTACTACTATCCCGACCAGGATCGCGCCCTGATGGAACTATTTCGCGTGATGGCGCCGCGCGGACGGCTGTTTATTTTGATCAACCTGTACAAAGACAATCCATATTCATTGCAATGGGTCGACAAACTCAAGGTTCCGGTCCACGTTCGGTCGGCGGAGGAATATGTCGAACTCCTCAAGAAGCATGCGTTCGAAAATGTCGAGGAGAGACGCATTCCCGACGACACGCCCACTCCTGACGACTACACAACCAAATCGTTCAAAAGCCTCGACGATCTGCGGGCTTTCAAGCGGGAGGGCGCGCTGCTGCTCATGGCGTCCAAGCCCGACTTGCGCACGCCACTTCCGGGATACACGATCTATTAACTGCGCAAAAGGCCGATCAACGGCTGACGATTAAATGCTGTCATCGTCGTCATCGTGGTGGTTCAGGTCTTTTGCCGGGCTCAGAGCGCGGCCATCCGGCGCATGTCGAATCTCAATTCTGCCATTCACATTTTTGAGCTCGATGCGCGTCCCGCCACTGCCCAGTTCTCCGCGCAGATCGTGCCCCACGAAACGGTGATGGTTTACGTGCAATCCGAAATCGTTGTTGATTCCGCCGGAAACCGTGCTCGCCTCAAGCTGCGCCTTCGAATCGGAGGGAATCGTCAATTCGACTGACCCGTTCACCGAGTTCAACTCGACCGAATTCCCGGCAAGCTGGTCAAAGCGTGCATCCAGCCGTCCATTGATCGTGGACAAACGGGCGCGTCCGGCCAGATTGTGGGCTTCCAGCCGTCCGTTGATACAGGAGGCGTTCACTTCTCCGCTCACGCCAGTAATGTCGAGTGAGCCGTTGATCAGCTTAATCTCATCCAGCCGAGCGGTGCGCGGGACCGTCAGCGTGTACTCCACGCTGGCCGGATTATTGTGAGATCCCCAATTCCCTCCTCGATCGTGTTCGGGATACTTGGTTCGAATCGACAGAGAGTCGTTCCTCGAGTCAATTTCGATCTTCGCTTCATCCAGGCGCTCTTTCGTGTCGGCGTATTTCACCGCATCCACCTTCACCTGGTTCTGGTCCCAACTGGAGATGTGCACATCGCCGTTGATATTGTCCAGTTCAACGCGCCCATCAGCCGTCAGTGCATAAGTCTGATGAAATTCCTCGCTGAGTGCGCCGCGATGGTCCGAGGCATGTGCTCCGAGGGCAACGATAAGCAGCGCGCAAACAGTTCCCAGGACAGCTCCCGGCCAGGTGGGGGATTGGCGACGATGGTTCATGGATCCCTCCGTTTCAATGTGTTAGACGTAGCCCTGCGCAATTGGTGAGACGGCAAAATGGGAAATCGCTCTCTTCACAATTCGTTTTCGACATTGGAGATACGAAAGTTACTTCCGTGATGTTCTCCTCAAAACGGCGCTCGAAGACAATGCATAAATAGCTGAATTGGGGTGCATTTGCCGCAGGAATACGGAAAAAACGCATGCCGATGCCGGCAGGGACTTGCCTGGCACGCCATGGCGCTATGTCTTTTATTCTTAGTGCCAAAGTGCGCCATTGCCCAGACTCCGGATGCGGATAAACCGGTCCCAATCCTAACCGGCAGCGTCGGCACTTTTAGCTTCGTTACGGGCGGACAGAATCTGATCGATACCCAGATCAATCCAGTCCTCCTTGTACCTTTAGGCGATCGGTGGCTAGTCGAATCGCGAGCGGAATTCGAGGGCAAGTTCCAGCGTCCGCCCAACGGCGGACCATACGGCGGCCCGGTCGACAAGCACGTGGACTACGCTCAGATCGATTACATCGCCAGTCCATATTTCACCGTGACCGCGGGCCGATTTCTCACGCCGTTCGGAATTTTCAACGAGCGTCTCTATCCGGTCTGGATTCGCGCCCTGCAGCCCGACCCTCTCATTCTTCCCATCAACACTGCTCCCAGCGATGGAGCCATGTTTCGTGGCGGTTTTCCTGTCAATGCCAGAGCCAACATGAATTATGCCGTCTACGTGTCGGCCACCAGCATCGGGATCGGCAGCGTGGATTCTGAGCGCCACGTCGGCGGACGCGTGGGCTTCTTCTTTCCCGGTCCGCGTCTGGAAGTTGGCAGCTCCTGGCAGAAGACCCTGCAGGACGATCGCAAGAACGCATTCGGCTTTCACATGGGCTGGCAGCCGGTGAAGGTTCCGTTGAACCTGCGCTCCGAATTCGCCCATTCCTTTGAAGGCAGTGGATATTGGATTGAAGGCTCCTACCGGCTTAGTCAGTCGCACTTCTGCCAGAAGGAAATGCGCCGCACCGAAGTGGTCGCTCGCATCCAACAGTTTTATACGGGCGAGATCGGCGCCGACGGCGCTATAGCCCTCGGCCTGCCCAGCGCCGATACCCGCGAAGCCGATTTTGGAATCAACTATTTCCTGCGGGACGGCTTTAAAGGCATCGTCAGCTACGGGCGGCAATTCAGTTCGGCGGGAAACTTCAACCAGTGGAGCTTCGGGTTCGCTTACCGGTTCGCGGTTCCACTCGGCCGAGTGGGGGCGCCATGAGAAAAAAACCGAGTCTCACGCTGACCTGGCTTGCGGTCCTGCTCTGCAGTCTTGCTTTCGTGTCTTCCGTTTTTGCCGGATCGCCGTCGAGCAAAAAAGAGGAAGCCGGCGCGGTAGTGGTCCATAGTAGTAGCGACGCCGAGAGTATGCGATTCCAGGGTGAGCAGCGCTTTCGCGCGAACTGCGGCCGTTGCCACGCTGCTCCGCAGAAATTTCCGCCGCGCATGATGGGAACCATCCTGCGCCACATGAGAGTCCGCGCTACGATCACGGCTGAAGACAGGCGCTTAATCCTGTTCTACATGACCCAGTAACCAGCCCGATAACCTTCTAAAACGATGACGAGCGCAGCCGAAATCCGTCGTATGTTGGTGTGGACGGCGGCGGCAGCTCTTTTGCTACTGGGGCTGGCCCGGGCCGGTGAGCAACCTCGCGTCATCGAGATCACTGCTGACAGCGACAGCCGTTACAAGATCACCGGACAGCGTACGCCGGAGATTACCGTCAAAGCGGGGGAGCAAGTGCTTCTCACAGTTACGGCTCGCCGGGGCAAATCGTGGAATCGCGACGGTTCGATTCATGGCTTTTCCCTTCTACGAGCCAAGGACCGGACTAGGGTCGACGGTTGGGACCTGCTTTTCAAACCTGGCAAGCAGGAATTCCTGCTCACCGTCCCCAACGAACCGGGCGCATACGAAGTGGTCTGCACGGTGATTTGCAGCGAAGACCACGAAGGCATGCACATGAAATTTACCGTGCTGCCATGAAGCGGTTGAAGCAGGGAGTGTTTATGAATGCATCCAGATCTCGCATCTTAACTTGTGCCGCAGTACTGGCTCTAGCCTATGTGGCGTATTCACAGAGTCCTCACGCTTTCCACGGAGAGGTGTCCGACAGCCAATGTGCATTGAATGTCCACTCGCTCACCCGCTCTCATCAGGAGATGCTGAAGTCGAAATCGATGGGCGGGACCTCGAACACCTGTTCGGTGTATTGCATCGAGCATCTTGGCGGATATCTCGTCCTGTCCGTCGGAAATAACGTGTACCGGCTCGACCGGTCCGATCTGGTGCATGGCTATGAGGGCCGACGGGTAGTGGTTACAGGCAATCTCGATAGCAAACTCAAGCAGATTCACGTCGTGAAAATTGATCTCGAAAGCGGGCGTTAGTTTTCTTTCCAGCCTCTGTCAGCAGGAACACGGCCAGCATCGCCATCTCCGGCTCGATGGGGTGACGGTAGCGCGGAATGGAATACACGAAGTAGTAGATCGCCGGATAGACCACGAACAGCCAGAACAGCAGCCACGAGCCTGGTTTGCGCAATCGGAGCGCGAGCACCAATCCGCAAAACGCCAGGACCGACCAGGCCAGGAACAACGAGTTCTTTACTTCACTCATCCACCAGGGGACCGTGGCTTTCGGCGGTCCCGCCCAGAAATAGAAAAACCGTTTGACGCAGAGGTCCGCGAACCGCGCGTAGTCCGCTTCGATGTAATCGAGCGCCTGCCACTTCCGCATTGCGATGTACGGCAACTCGCCAATCGTCTGAAACTGGCGCATCGCGTCGGCATCGTGGGTCGCGTCCAGATGCAACATCAAGGTTCCGTCGGCGCCGGGACCGTTTCCCAGGCGAAGCTCCGCGCCAAAATTGTCGCGAATAAAAATAAATTTGCCGAAAGTCTCATAGTTGCGGACCAGCCAGGGCGTGATGCACGCAAAAAAAACAATCGACGCCAGCGCAACTCCGGCCAACGAGCACTTGCCACGTCGCGCGCGCCGGTACCACGCCCACAATCCCGCTGCCGGCAGAAACGACAGCAGGGAAGTGCTGCTCAACGCGATAATGCCCCAGAGCAATCCGAACTGAAGCCAGGGCATCGACCCGTTGTGATCTTCAAGAGTCAGAGTCAGCCAGAGGATCGTCGTCAGCAGCAGTGCCGCGAGACTCGTCTCCCAGATGGCACGGGTGCACCAGAAGATTACGTTCGGCAGCAGGACCCATGCCCACGCGGAGCCGACCGCCACTTTCTCGGAAAAAATCCTGCGCGCAATCAGAAAAATCGGAATGCAAGTCAGCGCCGAGAAGACGCTGTTTAGAGTCAACAGCACGAACGCCGACGCCTTGGAATAGATCCCAAACACAAGAAAGACGCCAGCGGTCAAATACGGGTATAGCGGAGGTTCCCACGCGGTGGGTCCGGTCGGCGGACCAAACGGACTGCCGAAGCCGTGACCGGAGGCAAGCGATGCCCCGATGCGTCCCATCTCCCAGCCAAAGCTGAAGTTGTCGTCGGTGCTTTTGAATTTGTACGTGTGGCCGAGGACGATCCAGGCGACACGCAGAAGCAACGCGATCGCGAAGATCCCCCGTGGCGATGCGCGGATGTGCTCCCATGCATGCCGGAAACGAGCGGCGTTTGGGACAGAGTTCGCTTCCGCCGCTGATCTGGACTCCATGAGTGATTCTATTTGTAGCTGAGGTGGGCGGAGTGGGCAACTTGCGCTCCCGAATTGCCTGAATCGGCTTCTACGCGAAGATGCGGAGAATTCGGTAAAATGTAGGTTTTCACCGGACTCCTTATTGATGTCTGATCCCATTCCGACTGCGACGCTAGCCGCATGGGCTGCCCCTCGGGGCATTGGCCCTTACATCCGCCAGCATTTTCTGGATACCACGTTTCGCGGACTGTATCACGCCAATGCGTTTGATGTAGCGCTGCTCGTGCCGTATTTCATCGTCTTAATTCTGCTCGCGGGTTACGGAATGCATCGCTACAGGCTGGTTTATCTGTATTACAAGCATCGGGACAAACGCACGACCGAACCGGCGGCGTATTTCGAAGCGTTGCCACGAGTGACCGTGCAGTTGCCGATTTTCAACGAGCAATACGTCGTCGAGAGACTGCTGGATTCGATTTGCAAGCTGAAATATCCGCCGGAGAAGCTCGACATCCAGGTGCTCGACGACTCGACGGACGAAACCGTCGGCGTGGCTCGTGGGTTGGTTGAGCGTTATTCGGCGCTGGGCAATCCCATTACTTATCATCACCGGACGAATCGGGCGGGCTTCAAGGCGGGCGCGCTCGCCGAAGGGATGAAAACTGCGAAGGGCGAGTTCATCGCGATTTTCGACGCCGATTTCACTCCGCCGGAAGATTTTCTGCTGCGCGTTGTCCATCACTTTACCGATCCGAAGATTGGAATGGTGCAGACGCGCTGGACCCACCTCAACCGGCATTACTCATTTTTGACCGAGGTCGAGGCGATTTTGCTCGATGGGCATTTCGTGCTGGAGCACTCGGGACGCGCGCGCACGGGACTCTTCTTCAACTTCAACGGCACGGCCGGCATGTGGCGGCGAGCGGCGATTGAAGATGCTGGAGGCTGGCAACACGATACGCTGACCGAGGATACTGACCTGTCTTATCGTGCCCAGCTCAAAGGATGGAAGTTCATCTATCTGCAGGATGTGGAGTGTCCGGCGGAACTGCCCGTGGAGATGACTGCGTTCAAAACGCAGCAGGCGCGGTGGGCGAAAGGGCTGATCCAGACGGGAAAAAAAATCTTGCCGCGGGTGCTGCGCAGCGATACCTCGCTACATACCAAGATCGAGGCCTGGTACCACCTGACGGCGAACCTCAGCTATCCGCTCATGATAATGCTTTCGGTGTTGCTGCTGCCGGCCATGGTGATCCGCTTTTACCAGGGCTGGTTTCAGATGCTTTCCATCGACTTGCCGCTGTTCATGGCGTCGACATTTTCGATTTCAAGTTTCTACCTGGTTTCGCAGCGCGAGTTGTTTCCGCGGAGTTGGCCGCGGGCGCTGTTGTATCTGCCATTTCTGATGGCTCTGGGAATCGGATTGACCATCACGAACACAAAGGCGGTCATCGAGGCGCTCATCGGCAAGGAGAGTGCGTTTGCGCGAACGCCGAAGTACAGCGTCATCTCGAAGCAGGACAGAATTGGCGCAAAAAAATACCGGAAGCGCTTGGGATGGGTGCCATGGCTCGAGTTGCTGGTCGGAACCTACTTCGCGCTTACGGTTTACTATGCGGTGGAAAATGAGAACTACATCACGGTGCCCTTCCTCACGCTGTTCGTTGTGGGGTACTGGTACACGGGATTAATGTCGTTGCTGCAGGGACGCTTCGGCGGCGCCTCGCTGAAGACCACCACGCATACCAAGCCCTTCCCGGTTGGGGTTTAGGCCCCCCGGTGCTCGACGGTCTCCATCGTCTCCTCCTTCACAAGCGCCTGACTTCTGGTCTTCGCTTGACCGCTCATTTACAATCCAGGCGCTGAACGTTCAATCCGGCGAGACTCCGTCTACGAGGATGGAAATGGTTCGAAAGGAGGAGCGATGCTCCACATGCGCAGGATTCTCCACATCGCCCCCGTCGCGGTCCTATTAGTCATAACCCTGAGTTGCGGCGGTGCCCACGACTCTGACGAATATTTTGTTTTGGTATCGGCGAATTTGCAGGTGCCTTACTGGAAGGCCGCCGGCGCGGGATTCTCCAACGCCGCCACCCAGATGAAAGTGCGCTCCGATTTCATGGGGCCGCAAAATTATGACCCAAAGTCGGAGCGCGATGCCGTGGATCAGGCTCTGCAGAAAAAAGCCACGGGAATTCTGCTGGCCGTGACCGACCCGGCGTTGCTGAAAGACAGCATCGATAAAGCTGTGGCCGCAGGTGTGCCCGTGATCACGATCGATTCGGATGCTCCCTCGAGCAAGCGCCTGTTCTTCATTGGTACCAATAATTATCAGGCGGGATTCACGGGCGGCCAGCGGCTGGCAAAAGAATTAAAAGATAAAGGAAATGTCGTGGTGTTCAGCATGCCCGATCAGTCGAATCTGCAGGAACGGCTGCGCGGATACAAAGAGGCGCTGGCTAAAACGCCCGGGATCAAGATCACCCGCGTAGTCGATATTCAGGGCGATCCCCGCATCGCATTCGACACAGCGACGCAGATCGTCGGCAAGGAGCGCGACAAGGTCGACGCCTTTGTGTGTCTGGAAGCGCAATCGGGAAAAGAAGTGGCGGGCGTGCTGAACAGCTATCACGTGACCGGAAAAGTGGTGATCGCGATGGACACTGATCAGGAGACGCTAGACTGGATTCAGAAGGGCGTGATCGCGGCCACCATCGCGCAGAAGCCTTACACCATGGCTTTTGTCGGCATGCAGATGCTCGACATGCTTTATCATCACAAGCCGTCGTCGTTGGACACAGATTGGTCAAAGGACAGCTTTGCGCCGATTCCGAGCTTTGTGGACACCGGTTCGGGGCTGATCGATAAGAGCAACGTGGACGCCTTCCTGCAGGCAGGGAAGAATCTCAGTCCAGCGCCGAAGTGATCAAGTGGAATGAAGGACCTATGGACTCTTGAAGTACCATGATGAATTCTATTTTGTTTCCTGAACGATCTTGAAGTAGTTGTTCGTCATGTTGCTTTCGGGGACGCTGCCATCGTTGACTACGATTTCCACTGGGGACCCCGGAACTTCCACGCGAATAACGGCCTTGTTCTTGGCCTGAACCTCGAGCCGCCTCGCGATTTCTCCGCCGGTAAACTTGACGATTATGGGAACCTCGGCGCCAGCTGTTCCCACGTTATCGAGCGTGATCGTGAGCATGAACGAGCCAGTCATAGTCTTCCGCGAGAAGGCCGACTCGACTTTGAAGTCGGGCAGCCCTCGGTCGCGGTAGACCCAGTCGTCGAAGAACCATTCCAGGTCGCGCTGGGTTTGTGCCGCGATCAGCCGCGGCATATATGAAGGCTCTTTATCCTGTTCGGGACGGTACCCGGCAAGAGCCTTTTTGAGCGCGGGTTCGCCGACCATGTCGCGGAGCATCCACCACACGCACATCGCCTTGCTGCGATAGAGTTCTTCATTCGTCGTGTTCACCAGTGATCGGTTGGCCTCATCTTCGGATCTGGGGAGAGCGGACGGCGCTTCGACTTCGCTGAGCGCAGATCGGTGTAGGCCCATATACTCGAGCGCGGCCGTACGGCCGCTCTGCTGCTCAAGGTAAAGAGCCTGTGCGAAGTGGGCGAGACCCTCTTCGATCCAGGGACGGAATGATAGAAATGCGGCGTGCGTGAGTTGATGGGCGGCGGATAGGCCTGCGAGTTTGGAATCGCTGGCCGCGAGAGGCATTAGCAACAGCGAACCGCTCTCGAACGGCGCTGCTTTGGGATCCGGGAGGTCGGCGGTTTTGGCTTTTTCGCGGGGCGCACCAAACCAGTCGGTGATCAGCGAAACGGCCTTCTCGGCGGCGGCGGCGTAGGATTCAGCCGCCACCGCGTGAGTAGTAAGGTTGTAAACCACAATCGACGTCCGATCAACGAATTCGTAGTTGGCTACGACAAAGAGTGGCGCCACCAAACCCAGCGACTGGTACGTGCAATCTGCGCTGATCAGTTGAGCCTTCCCGGCATTCTCGTAGAATAGGAAACAAGATGCGTTATTGATCACAAGCTCTGGTCGTCCTTCACCATCGTCGGTGGATACGTTGATACGTAAGTGCATTTTGGAGGCAGACGCACGCGCCTTCCACCTGCCCAGAGCCTCGAACAAACTGTTGCCCTCCGACAGATTCGCCACCTCCGTCGCGATCGGATACCACGCGACATATCCTGCCCCGCGCACCGCCGAAAAACTCGGACCGATCTGATCCCAGTCGGTGCTATTCGCCGACTCTTCCGGAGTGCCGATCCGAGTCAGACGCGTCGCATCGAGCAGGATGACGCCTTCATAAGCGATTTCCAGTTCAATGGTTCCTTGGGGCGAGACCGGCTGCGGCAAAGTTACGATGGCTTCGGAAAGGCCGCCGGTGTGGTCGATGTCGGAAGTGTAGGGTTGCGAGAGGAACTGCAAGGGCTTGTCGGCCGCCTTAATCGATCGCCAGTCAAGCGAGGACGAAATCTGCAGGACCGCGATCTTCTGCGAAGTTGGCGTGTCGTTGCGGAGAGTGAGCTTGCCACGGACCCCGAGGCGATGTTGTTCGGGTTCGACCTGAACGTTCAGGTCATAACTTGTGAAGGTGAATGCCTCGCGATCGAGAGAAAAACAATTCACCACAGAGGCACAGAGCACACAGAGAAAACCCAGACCCTTGTACGGAAACTTCATTTCCAAGAACTTCATTTCTCTTCCAGCGACCCGTTTCTCGCGCGCCTTTGCCGCACGATTTCAAATAGCACCACCGCCGCGGCCACGGAAACATTCAGCGACGGAACTTTGCCCAGCATGGGAATCGAAACCAGGAAGTCGCACTTTCTCTTGACCAGGTCGTGCAGTCCCTTGCCTTCTCCGCCCAGAACCAGCGCGCAGTCCATGTTGTAGTCGAGGGCGTCGTAGGTTTGTTTGGCGCGTTCGTCGAGACCGACCGTCCACACATTGTGTTCTTTCAGTTCTTCCACGGTTCGGGCAATGTTCGTGACCTTGGCGATGGGCATGTGCTCGCTCGCGCCAGCCGAAACTTTTGTGACGGTGCCGGTTACGCTGGCGGAGCGACGTTCAGGAATCACGATGCCGTTGGCGCCAGCGGCATCGGCCGTGCGCAGGATCGCGCCCAGATTGTGGGGATCCTCCACGCCGTCGAGCACGACGACCAGCGAATAGTCCGCCGCGCTTGGCGGCGATGACATCATCCAGATCGTTATATTGTTTGGCCGAAGTGACGGCTACCACGCCCTGATGCGCGGCGTTGCCCGCCAGTTTGTCGAGTTCCGTGCGCTCGAGGAACCGCACCTGCACACCCAACCGCCGGCAATCTTCAATCAGGCGCTGCAGGCGAATGTCATGCCGTTCCTTGGCCATCCCGATCCATTCGAAAGCTCGTCCGCGGGCCTTCAGCGCCTCGGTGACGGAGTTGATTCCGTAAATGTAGTGCATGAGTATTCAGTGTACCGCGTAAAGATTTCTTCAATTCTGATTATGCGCTGTCATCTTGAGATCTACTGTCATTCTGAGCGAAGCGAAGAACCTCTGTACTCGCCTGCAGCATCTCACTGCAGCAAATTGCGTAGGTCCTTCGCTTTGCTCAGGATGACAACGCGCGGAGGATCAAATCAGACCAGGCAAGTAGACTCAGGAGAAAAGTACTTTCACGATGTCGGCCGGCTCCGGCCGTTCCGTGTAGTCCTCATTCGCCGACGCATATAGAACAGTGCCGTCTCGTTCGAGTATGTAGGTTGCCGGAATCGGCAGTTCCCAACTTTCATCGCCATTGACGAAGGGCAGGTTGACGAATGCACGGCGATACACAGCTTCCTGAAGTTCAGGCACGCGGTACATCAACCCAAACTGCCGCGCAACTTTGTTCCCGGCATCGGAGAGCAAAGGAAAGCGCAACTTGTGCTGGTCTTGCATGAAGAACGACTGCTTCACGGTCTGTGGGGAGATGGCGAGCAGCGCGGCTCCCGCTTGCTCGATCTGCGGCAGGACGAGGTTCATCGCTTCCATCTGGCCCACGCAGAACGGACACCATCGCCCGCGAATGAAACACAGCACGAGCTTTCCTTTGGCGAGTAATGCACTCGAAGAAATAATCTTCCCGTCGTGGTCCGGAAGGTCGAATGCGGGCGCGGTCGCGCCTACTGGCAGATCGTTCGCTGCGACCTGACGTTGCTTCAGCTCCGCGACCGCCTGGGCGTGAATCGCCTGCGTCTCTGGCGGGACGTATCTCGCGATCAGTTCTTTACGTTCAGCAAAGATTTCCCGCAACGGTCGAACGTCTGTTTGCGGATTAGATTCTTCCAGCGACCGCCACTTCATAAGGTCAAGCCAGATCGAGCAACTGATTAGATGGGTATGCGCGAGGCGGCACGGCTGAAGCCGTGCCCTTCCCAAAGCGATCTAGAAAAGTTCTCTACATTCCCGGCAGTTTCATCCCCGCCAGCCTTCTCGCGAAACTCGGCTTGCCCATTTGCTTGAACATTTTTTTCATCTGCGCGTACTGGCGAAGAAGATTATTCACTTCCTGCACGCTGGTGCCGGAGCCGCGGGCGATGCGTTTGCGGCGGCTGCCATTGATAACTTCGTGATGATTGCGCTCGTGCGCGGTCATCGAATTGATGATGGCTTCGACGCGGTTGATCTGCCCCTCGTCCACGTTATCGGCGGCTTTCTGCAAGCCGGAGAATGGGCCGATCGAGGGCAGCATGCCCATCAGGCTCTTCATCGATCCCATCTTCTTGACTTGGCGCAACTGGTCGCGAAAATCTTCGAGCGAGAAGCCGTCGCCGGTGAGGGCGCGGGTGGCCATTTCCTGCGCCTTCTTCTTGTCAATCTGTGATTCAGCGCGCTCGATCAGAGAGAGAATGTCGCCCATGCCGAGAATACGCGAGACGATGCGGTCGGGATGGAACGGCTCCAGCGCGTCGTATTTTTCGCCGACGCCAATGAACTTGATCGGCTGTCCCGTGACCTGGCGGATGGAAAGCGCCGCGCCGCCACGAGCGTCGCCGTCCATTTTGGTGAGCACAACGCCGGTGAGCGAAAGCTTCTTGTGGAATTCTTCCGCCGATCGAACCGCGTCTTGGCCGGTCATGGCATCGGCCACGAACAGAATCTCGGACGGATTCAGCAGCTTCTTCAGCGACTGCATTTCGTCCATGAGCTGATCGTCGATGTGCAATCGTCCCGCCGTATCGACGATGAGCACGTCACAGCCGGAGACGACGGCCTCGCGCCGGGCTTCTTTTACTAACCGCTCAACCGTTGCTGTGTTGGCCTCGCCGACTTGGCCTTCGTAGATGTGACTCTTGACTGCCTGCGCGACCACTTTCAACTGCTCGCGCGCCGCGGGACGATACACGTCCACTGACACCAGCAGCGGACGGTGCCCGCCGGCCTTGAACCAGTTCGCCAGCTTGCCCGACGTGGTGGTCTTGCCGGATCCCTGCAGCCCGGCCATGAGCACGACGGTGGGCGGCTGCGAGGCGAACTTCATGCGCGCGGTGTCTTTGCCAAGAAGTTCGATCAGTTCATCGCGCACAATCTTGATGACCTGTTCGCCGGGAGAGAGTGCGGTCAGCACTTCCTGTCCGACCGCCTTGGCTCGAATCTGATCGACCAGCTGCTTGACCACCTTGAAGTTGACGTCGGCTTCCAGCAGCGCCAACCGGATTTCGCGCAGCGCCTCGTCAATGTTTTCCTCGGTGAGCTTGGCCTGCCCGCGAAGGGTCTTGAAGGCGCGTTGGAGTTTTTCCTGTAAATTCTCGAACATAAAGATGTCTCTATCTTATCAGCGAGCCCACGTAGCGGCGGACGCGTTCGTCCGCCCGCCGAGCGCAGCGACGGCCGAAGGAAACGGCCGACTTCGCCCCGAACGAATGCGTCCACGGGTACGTGTCTCGATCAGGCCATAAACACTTCTTTCGCCGCGACGACCGTGTTGCTGTGAATCGTCACCGTGTCTTCCATGTTCCGCGCGTAGCCGCCTGCGTAGGTCACCATCACGGGAATGCCGCGAGCGCGGGCGACGCGGAAGACGAGTTCGTCGCGCTTCTTCAGTCCTTCAATGGTTAGATCGAGTCCGCCGAGCTGATCTTCGCGATAGGGATCGGCGCCCGCGATGTAGCACAGCAGATCGGGTTCGAACTGGCGCAGGCCGGAACTGAGGGCGTTGTCGAGCCAGGCCAGGTAGTCGTCGTCGCCGATGCCATCCGGCAGGTCCACGTCGATCGACGACGCCGGCTTCCACTGCGGGTAGTTGTTGTGCTGGTGCAACGAAATGGTGAAGACGTCGCCGGCATGCGCGCCGTGCATCTTCGTGTGTGTTGTGTTTGTTTTCGCCGCTCCCTTTGGAGTTAGAGTCGAAGGAGAGACGGACGGCAGCGGCACGCTCTCGGTTCGCGTCCCGGCGAAAATCGCGGCGGTGCCATTTCCGTGATGCACGTCGCAATCCACGGTCATGGCGGTGCGAATCTTTTCGTCGCGCTGCAGTCGCCGGATGGCCACAGCTACGTCGTGAATCATGCAGAATCCCTCGCCATGATCGGGAAAGGCATGGTGAAAGCCACCTCCGATGCTGATGCATACGCGGTCGGTCAAGCACTGGCGCGCTGCCAGGATCGATCCGCCCGCCGCCAGCCAGAACGCATCCACCAAGTCGCGCGAGTAGGGAACTTCCATTTCCATTTCTTCGCGCGGGCTGAGCGTGCCGGTCTTCAACTTCTGCACGTACTCGGGGGTGTGCACCAGAAGAATGTCGAGGTCGGTCGCGGGTTCGGGTTCGAGGAAGTCTGTAGCATCGGCGACGCCGGTGGAAATCAGCCGGTCGCGAACGCGCCGGTATTTTTCGGCAGGAAAAACGTGGTCACCGATGGGAAGATAGTAGGCGTCGCTATAGACGAGTTTGAAGGGGAGCATGGAGTCGCGTCTATGATAACTGCGTGCTGCCGCAGTTCACAGGTGCCCAACATTCCGCTGTCATGTTGAGCGCAGAGAGACGATTCGCGGAGCGAAGTGTCTCACGGAGTTGAAACATCCCTACCGGGAACGGCCACTCTTCCAAGCGGGGCCTGGTCCGACACTGAATCGTGGCAGGGATCCTTCGACCGCGTGACTGCTTCGCTTCGCTTCGCGAAACAGTCATTGCGCTCAGGATGACAGGAGAAAACTACCGTTTTTTTCCTGGCTGCACTGTCGGCACCACCACTGGCCTTCGCACCGGCACAATCGCGCCCTTCGCGGGATCGGCGGCGGCGTTGGCCCGGGTCAAAACTTCTTCCTGGATGTATTGCACGAACTCCTGAATCTGGCGCTGCATTTCTTCCATGCGCTCGCGCATTTGCAGGATGATGGCCATGCCGCTGATGTTGACGCCCAGGTCTCGTGCGAGTGAGAGGATGAACTCCAGACGCTGCAAATCTTCATCGGTGTAGAGGCGTGTGTTGCCCTCGGTTCGCGACGGTTTGAGCAATCCTTCGCGCTCGTAGAGCCGAAGTGTCTGGGGATGAATTCCATACATTTCCGCCACGGAGGAAATCATGTAGGCGCCCTTCGATTTCCGCTTGGTCATAGCTCTCTCAACACGGTCTGTTGACACGCTCTCTCGATTGATTTTAGAGCACGATCAGTTTTCTTCCTAATTTCAAGAGGCAGAATGTCGCCAAACTTCAATTGCTTACCTGCATCCAAAATTCAGGAGGCTATTATGGACGAAAATAATGCGATTAGTGTGCTGGAAAAACTGATTGAAGTCTGTAAGGACGGACAGAAGGGCTACCTCGAGGCCGCAACGCACGTAAAGCGAAGCGACCTGAAAACCTTCTTCAACGAGCAGAGCCTGGAGCGCGCGCGCTTTGCCGGCGAACTGGAAGCGGAGCTGATCCGGTTGGGTAAGCCGGATAAGAAAGTTTCCGGCTCGGTGATCGGAACACTTCATCGCGCTTGGGTGGACACCAAAGTCGGCTTGGGCGGCGGCGATAAGACGGTTCTGGATTGGCTCGAGCACGGCGAGGACACTGCCAAAGACGCGTATCAGAAGGCAGTGACTGGCGATTTGCCGGAAAATATCGCGCAGATTGTTCGCCGGCAGGCGGCCAGCGTGCAGGCTGCGCATGACAAAGTGAAGAGCTTGCGGGACACGGCAGAAGCCGCAGCATAGTTCGAGCATAGTTCATCGTTCTATGTGCAATGTGGGGACAGCCTCCCTCGGCTGAACCCACATAAACCTTCCAGTGCAAAAGAGGACCGGAATTTTTCCGGTCCTCTTTTTATGGAATCAGTTCCACGGAATCGCAATCAGGTTGCCGGTTGCGGCTTCTCTCCCGGCCGCGCCGTCCATCCAGCAGGCTTCAGTGCGTGATTGATGAAATATGTCACGAAGCCAGCGGCGATTAGAATCATCCCGAAAGTAAATGAGCTCATATTCCAGATCTGTTCATGCTCGCTGCGGATCACCGAAAAGCCCAGCAGCAGCATGGGAGGAATGCCGATGGCAATGGCTCCAAACATGCCGCCCGGCACGCGAAAGGGGCGTGCCAGTTCCGGTTCGCGGAAGCGCAGCACGGCCAACGCAATGAATTCCAGCAGCAGGCTGGCGCCGTAGAGAAGGATGTCGAGCGTGACCAGGCGGGCAAAGCCCAGGCCGAGGCACATTCCCCATCCGATGGCCAACGCGACAATCGCAACCCATGGAGCGCGCGATTTTTTCTGTAGCTTGCCGAAGACGCCGGGAAGCATGCCATCCTGAGCCATCGCCAACGGTAGACGCGAGTAGCTCATGACCAGAGCGTTGAACATGCCAAAGGCGCTCATCATGCCGCCGAGCACGACGCCGACGCGCAGCAGCGGACCGCCGACCAACGCGGCGATGTCAGCCCACGAACCGGTCTCCCAGGCGGTGGCCTTCAGGCCGGTCATCCACATCGCGGCAAAGGGCAAAACGTAAGTCGCAGCCACAATGCAGACTGCGACCAGCATCGCCCGCGGATAAGTCCGCTGCGGACGCTCCACTTCCGTGGCAATGGTCGAGGCGTTGTCCCATCCCATGTAATTCCACATGCAGATGAGCAGGCCGCCGAGAATGTCGACGGTCGAAGTGGTCGGCTTGGTGACGGCGTTGGCCAACGCGCCGAGCTTGAAAGGCGCCATCAGCACGATCACCACGAACGGCGCCGACAGGGCCGCGAACAACCAGAGAGAAGTGAGCGAAACCACTTTCACTCCAGCAATGTTCAGCAGGGCGCAGGCGATCACTACCGCCAGCGCAACCCACCATCCGCGATTGTTTTGCTGAAACCACGGGAACATCCGGGTCAGGTAGGCCACGAACAGCGTGGGATAAATCGCCATGTCGAAAATGGACGCAACCAGCGAGAGCCAGGCTTCTTGAAATCCCCAGAAGTTGCCCATGGCGCGGCGCACCCAGGCGTAGTAGCCGCCTTCGTAGGGCAGCGCGCTCGACAGTTCGCCGATCATGAAGGCGGTCGGCAGGCTCCAGAGCAGCGGCGTGATCAGCAGAATCAGGATGGCGCGCCCGTAGCCGGCGCCATGCACGATGTCTTCGGTGCCATAGGTTCCGCCCGACACCATAAAGAAGGTGGCGGCGACCAGGGGCCAAAGCGTGAGGCGGACGAATTTTTTGGGATTACGGTCCGGTTGGGTACGGCGGAGAGAGGCTGGGAATTTCCGGGTTGTCGACGCGGAGCGCTAGCTGTTGCCAATTTCTATGGCTTCCTCCTCAAGCGACTCACTCTCACCACCGCGTCTCCCTTGTGTCTTTTCTGAAATATATCTCTGAAAAGACGTGCTGCTCGCGGCTCCCGGGTCACTGCGATTCCAGGGCATTTCGGCGAAGTTAGTTCGCAGTTGTGAGATTACGGGAAATTTCCACAGATGCAAGATTTTTTTGAGGATTATTGAAAAATTTTGTAAGCAACCGCTGTGGTACGGAGGTGATGACTTGCAGGTGAGAGGCAATCAATGGGATTTGTCGATTCCGAGGTCCCGACTTTGCCGGTCGATGACTGCTAGTGATGACTGCTGGTCGATCGACTTGCTTGATGTTCTCGAACAGGACTCTATCTTATGATGCCGCCGACGCGTCTGGAGGGGATTCGATGAAATTACCGTTTCTCGTTGTAGCTCTTTCCGTGGCTGCGCTGTTTATCGCACAGCCGTCGCAGGCACAAAACGCCTTCACGCCCGATCAGGTGAAATGGGGCCCTGCTCCGCCGTTCATTCCGTCCGGTGCACAACTCGCCGTCCTCGAAGGCAACGCCCATGGCGGACTCCGGCGATTTCACGATTCGCCTGAAAATGCGCCGATGGCTATAAGATCGCACCGCACACGCATCCCGCCCGGGAAAACGTGACGGTCGATCTCGGGCACGACTGAAAGTCGGCATGGGCGACACGTTTGACGCCGGCAAGATGATGAGTTTCGGCGCCGGCAGCTTCGCCTATCTCGACCCCAGCATGCACCATTACAGCGGGAGCGTCTGGTCGGTGATAGACCCGTTTCCTATCATCCAGAATAGTCCGAGCGGCCCGTCAGCACGAGCCCCAAGTCCAACTGATGGAAGAAGCCTGCTGGACGACGCCGATGACAAAACCGTATCGGGCAATGGCAAAGTGGATCCGGCAGCGCCGGGCCCTTGGTTTCCTCGTGGTTAAACCTTACTCCACAGTTCTGCCCGCGGGTCTTCGGGATTCAGCTTCGCCAACTCCCGCAGCAGTTCTTTGGTGCGCTCGTCGCGCGGCATCGGTACGGTGATCGTGATCTCGACGATCTCATCCCCGCGCGCGCCTTCTTTCGTCGCCGACGGCACGCCCTTTTCCCGCAGCCGCAGCTTTTGCCCGGACTGCGTTCCCGGAGGAATCTTCAGCAGCGCCCGGCCATCAATCGTTGGCACTTCGATCTTCGCTCCCAGCGCGGCTTCGGCTGCACTCACCGGGACGGTCAGGTAGATGTCGTCGCCGTCGCGCCGGAAAATCGGGTGCTCCTCGGCGCGGATGATCACATAAAGATCGCCCGGCGGGCCGCCGTGAGCTCCGGCGTTGCCCTTGCCGGGAACGCGAATGCGCTGTCCATCGCGGGTGCCGGCCTTGATGCGCACCTCGAGCGGTTCGGTTTTCGCGACTGTGCCTTCGCCATGACAGGTGGGACAGGTCGTCAGATTCTTGCCTGTCCCGTGGCATCGCGGACACTGTACGTTGAACTTCATCCGCCCGCCGGTCTGCGTAATCTGGCCTGTCCCGTTGCATTCCGGACATTTCCCTGGAGCCTCAAGCGAACCCTGGCCGTGACAATGCGAGCAAACGTCGTGGCGCGAAATATTCAGACGCATCACGCCGCCACGAATCGCCGTCCAGAAGGGGACGTTGACCTGATATTCAAGATCGGTTCCGGGCTCTGGGCCTTCCTCCGCTCGCGCTGCGCCTTGCCCTCCGCCGAAAATCGAGCCGAAGATGTCGCGGAAACCGCCGCCGCCGCCGCTTTTCCGTCCGCGTTGCGCGTTATCGACCAGGTCAGAAAAATCGAATCCGCCGAAATCAAAGGGGACGCCCTGGCCTCCATTCTGACCGCCGCCGGAAAATCCACCAGGAAATCCGCCGCCCGCCGTCGTACCACCGCCAGAACGCGCGTAAGCCTCCGCAGTCGCCGGATCAATATTGTCCGAGTAGAACCCGACCTGGTCGTAGATTTTGCGTTTCTTGGGATCGCTGAGAACGTCGTTGGCTTCGGAAAGCGCTTTGAACTTCTCCTCAGCAGACTTATCCCCGGGATTGACGTCGGGATGATACTTGCGCGCCAGCTTGCGAAACGCCTTGCGGATCTCGTCGGCCGAGGCCGACTTCTTCACGCCGAGTATTTCGTAGTAGTCCTTTTTGGTGGTAGTTGCCATTGGACGCCATGAAATCGGATTAGCCCGAAGTCTAGTTGGGAATCCTGCGCTTCTTTTTATCTTCTACTACGACCGCAAAGTTTTTAAACTCGGGCACGTCCTCGTACACTGGAAGTGGCCGTGTGCCGTTATCGGTCTCCAGGAATACGAGCCACCGCCTTTCGTCCTCGGCGAGGCTCAGAAAATATGTTTCCCCATTCACTTGAAAGTCCATTTGCCCCCTTTGAAAACCAGCCACGGATCGCACGGGTTTCACGGACTAATCTATTTTTCTTGTCCGTATCGATCCGCGAGAATCCGTGGCCAATTCTTTTCTTACTTCTTGTCCTCCACGTCCACGTACTCGGCGTCGATCACGCCTTCGTCTTTCTTCTGGCCTTGGCCGTTGCCGCCGGCGTCGCCGCCTGCGGTTGCACCCGGAGTTGGACCTGTCCCCGGCGTCGGCTGCGCCGCTTTATACATCTGTTCGGCCAGCTTATGCGAAGCCTGGGTCAGCGTCTCGCGCGCCTTGTCCATGGTTGCCTTATCGTTCGACTCCAGCGCCTTCTTGGCGTCGGCCACTGCGTTTTCGACATCCCCGCGATCGGAGCCGGAGATTTTATCGCCCTGCTCTCGCAGCATTTTTTCGACGTTGTAGACCATGCTGTCGAGCTGGTTCTTGGCGTCGATCGCTTCGCGTTGAGCTTTGTCTTCCGCCGCATGCGCATCGGCTTCCTTGGCCATGCGCTCGACTTCTTCCTTCGACAACCCGGAAGACGACGTGATCGTAATCTTCTGGTCCTTTTGCGTGGCCGTATCTTTTGCGGTCACGTTCAGGATGCCGTTGGCGTCGATGTCGAACGTCACTTCAATCTGTGGCACCCCACGCGGAGCCGGCGGAATTCCGGTCAGGTGGAACTTGCCGAGAGTCCGGTTCTGCGCCGCCATCGGACGCTCGCCCTGCAGCACGTGTACCTCAACCGACGTCTGACTATCCGCCGCGGTCGAGAACGTTTCCGTCTTCTTGGTCGGAATCGTCGTATTGCGCGGGATCATCGGCGTCGCCACGCCGCCCAGGGTTTCAATCGCCAGAGACAGCGGAGTCACGTCCAGCAGCAGCAGATCTTTCACCTCGCCGCCCAGCACGCCACCCTGAATCGCCGCGCCGATCGCGACTACTTCGTCAGGATTCACGCCCTTGTGACCTTCGCGTCCAAACAACTCCTTCACCAGCTGCTGAATGCGCGGCATACGCGTCTGTCCGCCGACCAGCACCACTTCATTGATCTTGCCGGCATCGATGCCCGCATCCTTCATGCACTGCTTGCACGGACCCACCGAACGCTGAATGATGTCTTCCACCATGCCTTCGAGTTTGGCCCGCGTTAGTTTCTGCACGAGATGCTTCGGACCGCTGGCATCCGCCGTAATGAACGGCAGATTGATCTCGGTCTCCATGGTCGTCGAAAGTTCGATCTTCGCGCGCTCCGCCGCGTCGCGCAGGCGCTGCAGGGCCATCTCGTTCCCCTTGCCGCGCAGATCGAGCCCTTCGTTCTTCTTGAATTCGTCAATGAGCCAGTCAACGATACGCTGGTCGAGGTTGTCGCCGCCCAGGTGCGTGTCGCCGTTGGTGGCTTTGACTTCAATCACGCCTTCGCCGACTTCCAGAATCGAAATGTCGAAGGTGCCGCCGCCGAAGTCGTATACGGCGATAGTCTCGTCTTTTCCTTTGTCGAGCCCATACGCCAGCGCTGCGGCCGTGGGCTCGTTGATAATTCGCTTCACTTCCAGGCCAGCAATCTGGCCCGCGTCCTTGGTCGCCTGCCGTTGCGCGTCATTAAAATACGCAGGAACGGTGATGACCGCCTCGGTAACTTTCTCGCCGAGATAGTCTTCCGCCGCCTTCTTCAGCTTTTGCAGAATGAGCGCGGAGATTTGCGGAGGCGTATATTCCTTGCCCTGCGCCAGCACCGCGACGTGGTCGCCCGACTTCACCACCTTATAGGGCACCATCTTTAATTCTTCTTGCACTTCCTCGTAGCGGCGTCCCATGAATCGCTTGATCGAATAAACCGTGTTCTCTGGATTGGTGATGGCCTGCCGCTTCGCCACCTGTCCTACCAGGCGCTCTCCCGTCTTCGTGAAGCCGACTACCGACGGCGTGGTGCGCCCTCCTTCTTCATTCGGGATCACCTTGGGCTCGCCGCCCTCCATGACCGCCACGCAGGAATTGGTCGTTCCCAAGTCAATTCCGATAATCTTCCCCATAAAACGTTCCTCCTCAGATTGATAAGTGCTTTATAATCAATGCCAATATGATTGCGCTAACGACGATGCTAGGACTTGAGTGGATCGTTGTCAATGTTTAGATGTCTAAAATATTGAAGAGGATGCGAGGTTTTTCCGTTCCGCGGAATTAGGCTGAGGCACGTGCCCACTGGCCGAATGGCGCTATCTTCCCACAGAACATCCGTCAGGACAACTTGCTCATTGACAGCGCTCCCCGGCACCGAACATAATGTGCCCCGGAAGTTCGGCCCTTGGTTTTCCCTCTCCCTGAATTCTTACTTTCTAGTTTCCGATTGAAGAAGAAAAGGAGTCTACCAATGCATTCAGCGCGATGTCGCCTGTCTCTGATGTTTTTCTGTGCGGTCCTGCTGGCAGCAACCGAGACTGCCGCGGCCAAGACCCTTTGCGTCAACCCTAAGGGTTCAGATGGTTGTTACTCCAAGATTCAGTTAGCAGTGAACGCGGCTTCGGCCAACGATGTCATCAAAGTCGCTCCTGGAACTTATACGGAGGACGTCACGATCTGGAAGGCGCTTTCGCTACTGGGCTCCGGAGCCGAGCGCACCGTCATTGACGCCACCAACCTTGCGAATGGCATTTTTCTGGACGGGCTCGATCATCCAGGCCTCAACAACGTGACTATCGTTGGATTCACAGTACGGCACGCTCTATACGAAGGTGTTCTAGTCGTGAATACCGCAGATGCCACGATTCGCGACAATCACATCGTCGACAATGACTTAGTCCCGGGCGTTGTCTTCGGTTCCGGCACGGCCTGCCCCGGCCAACCCGGCACTGGGACTTACGAGACTGATGAAAGCGGTGACTGCGGCGGCGGACTTCACCTGGTTGGCGCGGTGAACGCCATCGTATCCGGCAACTTTATCTCGGGAAACGGCGACGGTATCCTGCTCAGCGACGAAACTGCGGAAACCCGGAACAATCTGATCATCCGCAACATCATTACCGATAATCCGCCCGAGTGCGGCGTCGTTCTGGCCTCGCATCCGCCTGCAGGCTCGGCTCCTCCCTTCTTCGCACCCCATTTTGGGATCGACAACAACACCATCTCGGAAAACGTTGTTTCCCGGAACGGTGTGAAAGTTGGCGGCGCAGGAGTTGGTCTCTTTTCCGACGGCGCCGGCCCCGGCCGCGTTTCCGGCAACATCATCATTCGGAACGAACTGACAGGGAACGGTATCCCTGGCGTCGCTCTCCACACCCATGTCGGCCCGGCTTTCGGCGCTCCCCCGGATAATATGTCCGGGAACATGATTGTCGGCAACTTCATCTCCGGAAACGGTCCCGATACCGACGACACAGCAACTCCCGGTACCACCGGAATCAACATCAATAGCGGTGGCGGCGGTTCCCCGGTTACCGGGACGATCATTTCGCAGAACATTATTCGTGACGAAGACGTGGACATTGCCGCTAACACTCCGGCAGAGGTCGACGCCCATCTGAACGATCTGCTGGGCGGGAAGATTGGCGTCGCCAACGTATGCGCCCTCGATCACGCGGCATGCACCGGCACCATCGATGCGACCGAGAACTTCTGGGGATGTCATGACGGCCCTGGGCACAAAGGCTGCTCCACAACCAGCGGAGCCAACATTCTCTGGATCCCATGGCTAGAAAAGCCACTATCCGCTGAGGACGAGGGCGATCGCGATCGCCATTAGCTCCGCAGCAGGTTTGCCTTGACACGGGCGTCCGAGAAACGCCCGTGTGACAAAACCGCAACAGAAGCGAGAACCTATGCTGGTGGCGCTGCTCGCGGCCTAGTGCGAAATCGGTGGGTTCTTCCGCTGATCGTGAATTGTGTAGCCCGCCGGCAGTTCGAATAGTTGGGGGTCGGGCTCACCGGGAGTGATTTCGGTGATGGTAAATGTCTGTTTCCCGAACATCGGCCCTGTGCGGATCGACAGTAAGTTAAGTCCCAGCTGATCGGAGTGCCAGTATTCCCTCATGCTGACGAGGGGCTGATCATTGCCCCAGGTTCCAGCATTCATGGTCGTGACTTCGCGGGCGCCTACGGTGTCGATCCCGGCGATGTTCCTGTTCCCCAAATCCTCCCAGGTTACGTTTCCCTCACCATCCGACAGAATACGCGACGTTCCCTTGCGCGGCGATGCAGCCGCAAGATCGCTCGCCGGATCGTAGACCAGTAGATCGCAAATGTGCATTAGCGGGCTGCAGTTATACAGAGTGCGCTGCTTCGGGTCGGCGATTTGAATCCAATTCATCGTCGATTTGACATTCCCGTTCTTGGGCACCAAAAACCAGCGTTCTTCGTAGATTCGACCTTGCGTATCTCTCGCAATATGGCGTTCGTTGACGAATGTCATGGTGGCGCCATCTGCGGTGTACTTGGTTGCTTCGGTGTCAAGCGTTGCAAAGAATGGCGCGTGCGGAATAGGCGGAATCACGATACTCTCTAACACTTCCCGCACTCCTCCATCCTGTGCGGCGGGAGCCGATTTCCTAAGCCGAGTTTGCGGCCCAGTCTCAGGATCTTGCGCAACAGAGGGCAGGCTGACGAATAGGAGGGTTCCCGCGATCGAAATTAGGGTGATCGAAATTGAGCCGATCGAAATTCGCATGGGTAACCCGTCCACGCCCTCAGAATGCTATGTCGGATTGCGCGGTCGCGTCAATGACGATCCAGGCTGAGACCAACTCAATCCGCCTCGACCACCCACAACGGCTCCCCGCCCAGCGAGTGATAGAATCCCCATCCCGCCAGCGCCACCACACTGAGCAAGGCCAGGATCGAAGTTGTCATGTACCATGCCGAGAGATCGGCGGAGAAAGGCACATTTGCCATTAGATCGATCGTGAAGAGAGCGCAGGCCAGAGAGACGAAGCCGAAGCGCAGGACAATCAACACGGCAATGGCGTAGACGACAACCCATGCGGGGAGTTCCACCGCCAAGTAGGTGCTGCTGAGCCCTCGCGGCAGCGCAAAGATTGCCACAAAAACAATGGCTGCAATCCACTCCTTGCGCAATAGAACTTTCAGCCCGAACAGCACGAAGAAGAAGACCAGCGTGCTCTGAATGGATTGCGGCCATTGCCGCAGCCATGCGCCTAGCGCCTCGCGGCCTCCCACCAAGCCTTCGGTCGAAAACAGGAAAGGGGACGCTCCCATGCGCATCTCGGGAATAGAACGAATCTGGAAAACGAGAAGCCACGCCACCCCTAGAAGCACGCCGAATAGAATATCGCGGCCCACCAGCGAATCGCGCCCTTGCCCCGACAGCAGCCGGCTCCAGGAAATAATTGTCTGTGGCCAGTGACGCCTGACCCAGGGCTCGATCGCCATGTATAGCATCCAGGTCACGCCCGCAATGAACATCCCGGTGCTGGCTGCAAGGATGGAGAGCCCGATGGCGTCGCCGATGGTTCCGAAGTGGGTGCGGCACAAAAACAGGCCCATCTCCAGCGCAAACATCACTATTGCCAGGAGGAGAGCGCCCTCCCGGTCGCCTCTTCCGCGAAGGTAGTTTCGGCGGGCAAGAAATCCAGACCCCAGCAACAGCGAACAAAGCAAGAGCACCTCGAAAATCCTGGAGATTCGCTCTCCCACGGACTTCTTCTGCGTGCTCTTCATGCGCTCAGGCTTAGTCCAGTCCCCAATGAGAGAAAAGAAAACCGGCTTGCCCTGCAACGATGCCGCTTCGACCCGCAGGGGACGCGTCGTGCCCGGCCAGATCCCAGTCCACGCCGTGCGCGTGTCGGAATCAGCCAGCGAGGTCCAGGCCGGTTCCGCCGGCCGTAATTTCGATGGATCGAGGCCAGCCTCGTTGAAAAGTATGTTCCAGTCAAAGGGCAACACCGGCGCAGACGAGGCGGCGCTTCCTGTCTTCGTGCCGTCCTTTTGCCCTGGCAGTTTTTGCGGCGGGATCGCCTGAAAATACGTCAATCTACCCTGCGGATCGAGTTCCAGGTTGACCATGCCCGAGAGCACGTTTGGCGGATCGTCTCTAGTCACGATTCCGGGCGTCAGCAGATTGTCCTTAAAATCGCTCGCGACCAATGAATCGGGGCTTTGCCGGTACCAGTACTGAAGCAAGGAAGGGCGCGCCGCCAACACTTGGTCCCAATGCGGGGGCTTGTCGTTTTTCTCAACAAAATCCTGGAAATCGCCGTCATACCGAAGGCTATGCGCACTGTCCGCGGGCCGTCCCTCGTATCCCAGGCGAGCAATAATTTCGCGTGCTTTCTGGGTCAGAACCTCGGGAGTCTGCTCCAGACCCATCTTCTCCAAAGCGCTGTAATGTATGGAGAAATAAATAACCACCGTGAGACCAAGCAGCACTGCTGCCAGACAGACTACAGCCACCTGCGGACGCAAGCCGGCTTTTTCCCCGGACGCGGCCACCAGCTGCGGCGACGGAGTTTCTCCCGCAGCCAGAGCGGCGGCCAGCGGATCGCCGCCGGGCAATGCCGCTGCCACCGCCAGAGCGGTTGGCGGACGCGACGATGGTTCCGTCTCAAGGCAGCGAAGAATCACCTTCTCCACGATCGGATCGAGATCTTTCACCACTGATGATGGCCGGCTGGGCGTGTGGTCTCCTGGTGTGCGTACTCGCGCGGGCGACTCCGCGAACGCTCGCTTACCAGTGAACACTTCATACAGAACCAGCCCGAGCGCATAGATGTCGCTGCGCATGGTTACTTCCTGTCCGGTCAATTGTTCCGGCGCCATATAGGCTGGAGTGCCGCTGCGCACCTCCGCTCCCCGAATGTTGTCGGCTACTCCCGCCAGACCAAAATCCGTGATCACGACTTGCCCGCGTCCATCGAGCATGATGTTGGCGGGCTTCAAGTCGCGATGCAGAACGCCTTTGGTATGAGCTGCGGCTAGTCCGGCGCAGAGCTGCCGCGCGATCTCTAACGCTTTGTCGGGAGGAAGGCGGCCAATGCGCCGCAGCAGGGAAGCCAGGTCTTCGCCATCGACGTACTCCATGGTGAAAAACGTCTGGGCGTCGACTTCGCCCACGTCGTATACGCGGCAAACATTGGGATGTGAGACTCGCCGCGCCATTCGTACTTCGTTGCGAAAGCGTTCGAGCAATGCTTCGTCGCGACCGGCGTCGTCGGGAAGGAACTTCATCGCTACCGCCTGGCCGAGCGTCAGGTCATCCGCGCGATAGACCTCTCCCATGCCACCTTTGCCGAGTAGCGCGATGATGCGGTAGCGCGACGCCACCAGCCGCCCGGGGAGAAATCTTCCTTCGTTCAGCAAATATTCCGCGGAACTGGAAGGCCGCGACGAAGAAGAAGACTTCGAAGTCTGCCGTGGCGGAAGCGGCGAAGTTGCTGTCGCAAGGTCGAGCGTCGCCATGTCGCCGCTATCCGAAGCAGGCTTCCCACAGGAGGAGCAGAAGCGAACATTGTTCGACAACTCGGTCCCACAGGTTGAGCACTTGGCCATGAAAAATTCCCGCTACAGTCTACAGCAGACGTCAGACCTCAGACTTCAGACTTCGCTCTGACCTTAGACTTCTGACCTTAGACTTCTGACCTTAGACTTCTGACCTCGGCCCCTTTTACTGGGGTTGCTGAGGTCCGAGGTCTGAAGCCCGAAGCCCCTTTTGTTACCATGCAGAGCGATGACTTCAAGCTTGGGGCTGAAGCTGCGCAATCCCCTATTTCTTTTGTGCCTGACCGCGGGCCTGCTCGCCTTCGTCGTGCAATCCGGCGAACTCGGCACCGCCGACACCATGCACCGGCTGCAGACCACGCACTGGCTGTGGACCTCGCAGCCGCAAGTGTTTCCCAACGAGTATCCCGAGTTTGGCCTGCACGGCCGCAATGGCCGAATTTATAGCTGGTACGGCATCGGCCAATCGTTACTGATGCTGCCCGCAGACCTGGTAGGAACGTGGATCGCACATTGGCAAATTTTCTCCGACTATAGCGATGATCCCGCGGTGCGCAGCATTGTCGCCAGCTACAGCACCAATATCATCGTCAACGTTCTCACGGCTCTGATCGCGTTCCGCCTGCTGCGCCAGTTGCGCTTCAGCGTAAGCGAGGCTGTCGCCGGAGTTTTAGCGCTTCTCTTCTGCACCACTCACCTGCATTACACCCAGAACATGCAGGAGAACAACTACATCATGCTTCTCACTCTGACTGGATTCTCCTTCCAGTACGAGTGGCTGCGCAGCGGCAGCCTGCGCGCCCTCTTTTGGGGCTCAGCCGCGCTCGGCCTGAATCTATTAACTCGTGTCACGACCGGTCTCGACCTGATGGCTGCCGCGGTTTTCGTGCTTGCGGTGCTCTGGTTCGAGCAGATACGCGGCCGCGCGCTGTGGCAGCGCCTGCAGATTTATTGCAAGATTGCCGTGCCCCTCTATGCCTTCTTTGGGATCGTCGAACGTCTCTATAGTTTTTATCGTTTTGGATCGCTAACCCAGACGTATATTCCGATCTTCGCGCGCGAATCGATCCTGCACGATCCCACCCTGCCCGCAAACTTTCCCTGGAGCACGCCCTTTCATGAGGGCGTTCTGGGCGCGCTCTTCAAGCCGGAGAAGTCGATCTTTCTCTTCGATCCACTGCTCGCGCTTACGCTCATACTTCTCGCGCTTTTGTGGAAGCGCCTTGCCATCGAAGTCCGCGCCTACGCGGTGAGTTCGCTCGTTCTCCTGCTAGGCTGCGTCTGCTTTTACGCGCGCTATACCTACTGGGCGGGGGACTTCGCCTGGGGAGATCGTTACGTTTCGACCGCGGTAGAAATGGTCGTGCTCATCGCCGTCCCAATTCTGTTACGTTGCCGTGCGAGTCTAAGCCCCTGGATGTGGCGCTGCAGCATCGCGCTAATCGCCATCAGCTTTCTGATTCAGATCGCCTCGCTGGCGTTCTGGCTGCCGCTGGAAATCTATCAGATGGAGACCTTCGGCCATCCGACGTTTGTGATCGCGCTACGCTTCAAAAACATCGTCGCCTTTGCTTTCGGCAAGATGGACGCGTGGGGATTGAACACCGAAACACTGACTCAAGACCCCTGGGACTACGTCCACATCAGCACCTGGAACTTTCTGCCGTTCCTGCTGCATCGAGTGGGCGCCGCGCCCGCTTGGGTGGTCGAAATAGCTTTCGCCGTTTGGGGCGCCGCGCTGGCGGCACTGGCCGCAGTTTTGTGGCGGCTCAGAATGGCTCTGCACCAGGAGTTGCCGACTTAGCTTACGTCGTCTCGGTCAAGGCAGAGTGAAGGCGACGAGCGCATCCCCTAACGACTCCTCGGTGATCTTAGGGTGGCCGCCCGCGGCGATCACCACGTATTGTTTTCCGTTTGCGCCGAGGCGGTAAGTCATTGGGGTGGCGTGCCCGCTGTGGGGCAACGGTGCTTTCCACAGTTCTTTGCCAGTCTCGATATCAAAGGCACGGATGAAAGCATCAAAAGTGCCGGCGATAAAAACCAACCCTCCCGCCGTAACGATGGGACCGCCCAGGTTGAGCGAGCCGGGCGGCACGGGCGCCTGGCTGCCGCCAAAGTCCTGCATCGAGCCGAGCGGAATCTGCCAGCGAATCTTGCCTTCGGTCATGTCCACTGCGGTCAGCAGACCCCACGGCGGCGCGGTGCACGGCAAGTCCGACGGCGACTGCAGGAAGCGGCGAAACAATCCGTAAGGCGCTCCGGCCTGCGGCGCATAGTCGCCATCTTCGGTGCGGACCTCATCCTTCCAGAAATCCGCGCGAGGGATCAGCTTCGCCTTGGCAATCAAATTGTTGGTGTTGACCACGAGCAGGCCATTTTGTGGATCGAAGGCGTAGCCGCTCCAGGTCATGCCCCCTATATTTCCGGGCACGACCAAAGTTCCTTGAACACTCGGCGGGGTAAAAATACCTTCGTTGCGAAGTCCGCGAATCCAGTTGCGGCAGGTCTCGCGATCCTGCGGGGTCGGACCCCAGGCGTCTTCCGCCGACACTTTTTGCGGAGCGAGCGCAGGAGGAGCGACCGGGAAAGGTTGCGTGGGCGACGCGGCTTCGCCCTGAATATCGCTCTTAGGAACGGGACGCTCCTCGACCGTGAATACCGGCTTGCCGGTATCACGATTGAGCACGTAGAGAAATCCGGTCTTGTTGCCCTGTATGACTACGGGAACGTCCTCGCCATTGTGCCGCAAGGTTGTGAGCAACGGCGGCGAAGCCGTGTCGTAATCCCAGAGGTCGTGATGAACCAGTTGGAATCCCCAGGCGATTTCACCAGTTTTTGCATGCAACGCCACCACAGAATTCGCCCACTTGTTGTCGCCGGGACGAAGTCCACCATAATAGTCAGGACTGGCGCTCCCGGTAGGAATGAAAATGAGATCGCGCTGCAAGTCCACCGCCATGATGGACCAGGCATTGGCGGCGCCGGTTTGCCTTTCAGCCTGGTTGCTGCGACTGCGCGTTGTCGCTGATCGGAATGGGATCCCAACTCCAGCGCAACGCGCCGGTGCGGGCATCGAAGGCGCGCACCACGCCGGCGGGCATTGCGATGCGCTGATTGTCGTCAATCGCCGATCCCACAACCACCAGATCGTCGATCACCGCAGGAGGTGAAGTCATGTGGTACCACCCGGCGCGATAGCCCGGCACATCTCGGAGACTGACTTGGCCATACTCGCCAAAGTCGAAACATGGCTTGCCCGTGGCGGCATCGAGCGACACCAGCCGGGCGTCAAGCGTAGCCTCATAAATCCGGCGGCGGCAGGGCTGGCCCAAAGATCGAACTGGATCGAGCCAGGTAGCCACGCCGCGATTCACCAGTCCATCGCCATAATCCAGTGTTAGATCGATTTTCGGATCATAGGCCCACCGTTGTTTTCCTGTTGCCGGGTCCAGCGCGATCACCCGATTGAAGGCCGTGGTGAAATAGAGTGTGCCATCGACAAGAATCGGTGTCGCCTCGAATCCGCTGCGCCTCCTGTCGCGGCTGCCGTCCGAAATGTCCCCGGTATGAAATATCCACGCGACTTTCAGCTTCGATACATTCTCGCGATTGATCAAGGAGAGCGGCGAGTAACGCATTCCACCCGGATCGTTTCCATAGGTGGGCCATTCCGCGTCGCCCGACACTTGGCCGCATGCTGCCGCACTGGCAAACGCCATGCAAAGGATGAGGAGCAATTCAGCTATGTGTCGCTGAGGTCTGGTCTGGCTCATGGGCAGATATGTTGGATGAATTGCTTTCCGAAAGCAACTGATGACATTTACAAGCAAGCTTGGCGACGTGTATCGTTGGTCCCGCGAATCCTCATCTTTGTATGATTGGGTGACTTCCATGTCCACGCATCGAACTTCTCTGTATCGAACCGCTTTTTTAACGTGTTTCGCAGTCACCCTCTCGGCAGGTTCCAGCCTCGCCGCATCCCCGCAGGCGACCGAGACCAAGCCGGCCATCGAGCGTGTCACCGCCGACACTCCGCGTGTAACATCCGCCGGAGCCACGTTCAAAGTTCCTGCTGGCTGGTCCATCGAGACCAGGAAAGACTTTGTCATCCTGACTCCGCCCGAGACCGACACGCACATTGCTATCGTCGATTCACAAGCTGCCGACGCCAAGGCCGCGGTCTCTGCCGCCTGGACGGCCTACAAGCCTGACTCCAAGCGGCCGATTAAGCTGGTGACGCCTCGTCCCGCGCGCGAAGGCTGGGACGAGCGCCAGGTGTTTGACTACGAAACTTCTCCCAATGAGCGTGCGGCCGTGCAAGCCTTGGCGTTGCGTGCCGGCAAACTCTGGACCGTCGTCATCCTGGACGGAACCGATCCCACGGTAGAGAAGCGCTCCGCCCCGATTGGTCTGATCTTTGAAAGCATGCGTCCGAAGGACTACAAGCGAGAATCCTTCGCCGGCCGCACACCACACCCACTGGATGAGGCGCACATCGCACAACTGAAAGCGTTCGTGGAAACTTCCATGCAGCAACTCGGAGTTCCCGGCGCGTCCATGGCGCTTATTGATCATGGAAAGATCGTCTATGAGGGCGGGTTTGGCGTTCGCGAACTCGGCAAGCCGGAGAAGGTGGACGAGAACACGGTGTTTATGGCGGCCTCTAATACCAAGGGGATGACGACGTTGCTGCTTGCAGAACTGGTCGATGAGAAAAAGTTGAGGTGGGATGAACCGGTCATCCAAGCCTACCCGGCGTTCAAACTGGGCGACGCCGATACTACAAAAAAAGTTCTCGTCAAGAATCTGATCTGCGCCTGCACGGGAGTTCCGAGACAGGATCTGGAGTGGCTGTTCGAATTCAAGAATGCAACCCCGGAAACCGAACTCGCGCTCCTGGGAACCATGCAGCCCACGAGTAAGTTCGGCGAAGTTTTTCAATACAGCAACATGATGGCCGCCGCCGCCGGATATATTGGCGCGCATCTCGTCTATCCGAACCTGGAACTCGGCGCGGCATACGACAAGGCGATGCAGGAAAAGATTTTCGATCCGTTAGGCATGAAGTCGACGACCTTCGATTATGCCCGCGCCCTCGCCGGAAACCATGCGACGCCGCATGGCGACGATATCGATGGCAAGCCCACGGTGGCCAGTATGGCGATCAATTATTCGATCGTGCCCGCCCGCCCCGCCGGCGCCGTGTGGACTTCGTCCGCCGACCTGATCCGTTATGTGCAAGACGAACTTGCTCTGGGCAAATTGCCCAACGGAAAGCAACTGGTCTCGGCGGAAAATTTGCTCATGCGCCGCGCCCCGCAAATTTCTCTCGGCGAAGATGCGAGTTACGGCATGGGCTTGATCGTCGACCACACCTACGGCGTACCGGTCGTGAGCCACGGCGGCAGCATGTCGGGTTTCAAGAGCAATCTCTACTTCCTCCCAGACTCCGGCATCGGCGCGGTGGTGCTGACGAATTCCGATAATGGTGGGATGCTTCTGGGCCCGTTCGGACGCCGCTTACTGGAAGTAGTATTCGACGGCAAGCCGGAGGCCGTCGCCGAAGTTGCATCCCGCGCCGCGTCCCATAAAGCCGCGCTCGCCAAAGACCGTGAACGCTTGGTAGTGCCGCCTGCGCCAGACTTGGTGTCCGGCTTAGCCAGGCATTACTCCAGCAAGGAACTCGGCGACCTTGCCGTGCTCACCGACAACGGAGTCACCAGCTTCGATCTGGGCGAATGGAAAAGCACCGTAGCGTCGCGAAAAAATGATGACGGAAGCGTCTCATTCATCACCATCGATCCCGGCACCGATGGATTCGAGTTCGTCGTGGGGAATCGTGGGGGAAAGCGGGTGCTGATCATCCGCGACGGCCAGCATGAATACACCTTTACGGAAACTGCGTGACCGGAATCGCGATGCCAACGGTGTTGGAGCCAAGCGCGGGAGTTGCGAACGGGGATTCCGCAATACCGCAGAAGTTTATTGATCGCGCCGCGGTACGACTCGGGACTAAACCCCACCCCCAGCAACCCCACCGCCAACCCTCCCAGATAATTTGGCATCCAGTTCCCTCGACAACTCTCCCCTTAGAAGCCTCTCCGCAGATCTCGGGGAACGCCTCTTCGAAGAGTAGGCATGTCGCCCACAGCTCACCGCCGACGAAGTGAGCAGGTCCGCTCGGCTGTGTTTCTGCTGCGCGGCAAAGTACCCACTTTTTCTGCTATCTTCGCCCATCGCGGAAAGGAGTGTTTATGCGTCTGACTGAGAAGCTATTCACAGAGGTCGCTGCCGCGCTGTTCGTCGTCGCTTCGATGCCAGCCCACGCTCAAACTTCTACTGAGGCACAAGCGGTTCTGCTTCCATCCTCCTACCACTTACACCAACCCACTCTCGCTTAACGATCCCAAAACAGGCCCGGTAGTGAGCTGCCCCGATCCCGCCGTCATTAAACAAAACCAAGGCAGATCTAACGTCTGGTATCTTTATTGCACCGGAGACCCTCTCAACAGCAACGACAAAGACGCGAACGGAAATCTCAAAAAGCACCTCATTTCATCCTTCAGTTCTGTGGATCTCATTCACTGGACCTACATCGGTGACGTTCTGCAATCTCTTCCCGCGTGGATGGGCAATGTCACCACAAATCTTTGGGCGCCCGCAGTCAAATTCTTCAACAATCAGTACTACCTCTATTATGTCGCGCCCACTACCGGGCAAGGCGGGTCCGCCATCGGCGTCGCCACCAGTGCCAGTCCCGCGGGACCCTGGACCGATAGCGGCCATCCCCTCGTCGCTCCAGAACCCAATCCTTACAACAACTCTTTCCTCCGCGCCGTCATCGATCCCGACGAGACTCAGGACGCCTCCGGCCAGCGCTACATCTCCTATGGCAGCTACAACGGAGGCGTCAGCATCCGCAAACTTTCCGCTGACGGCCTTACATCCGATCCAACCTCCGAACAACAAATCGCGATCGACAACCGTTTCGAAGGCGCCAATTTTTGGCAACACGACGGCTATTACTACCTCTTCGTCTCCACCACCAACTGCTGTAACGGCCCTCTCACCGGATACAGCGTCTTAGTCGGCCGCGCTCTCACTCCCACCGGTCCCTTCTTCGACAAGAGTGGAATCCCCCTCAACACCTTTGCCCCCGGCGGCACTTTCTCTATCGCTTCGAATGGAAATGAGTGGGTTGGTCCGGGCGGCAACGTAGTCTTAGAAGACGAATCCGGCCAGGATTTCATGCTCTACCACGCAGTGAACCGTCAGAGTCCTTATTTCTCGGGATATCCCGGCTTTACGCGCCGCCCGGCGCTGATCGACGCCATTGACTGGGTCGACGACTGGCCCGAAGTTCGCGGCGGCTACTGGGTCTCTGACACTCGACAATCCGCTCCCGCTGCTCAACCTTGGCAGACCAGTTACTATCAACCGGCGGTCGCGCCTGACGACCAGCCCGGGCAGGAGATCACCGCCCTGTCCGATGAATTCAACTCAACCACCCTGTCCCCGCAGTGGCATTTCATCCATCCCAACGCCAACAACGCCTACACGCTTACCGGCAGCTCTTATCAAGTCGAAACCATGGGCCCCGACGAGAATGGCGACCCGCAGCACGTTGCCATTCTCGGCGAACCCGCTCCCCGCGGCAATTACATCGTGGAAACGAAAATAACCACCGGGGTTCCCTTCGACAATTCGTGCTGCTACAACTTCGCGCAAGGCACGCTGTTCATCTACGGGAACGATCAGAACAGCATCAAGCTCGATGTCTTTCCCGCCTTCGACACGCGCCAGACGGAATTCGGAAAGCAGATGGGACCAGTCCCACCAAACTATCCAATCTACGGAAACATGATCATCGGACCGGCAGCCGAGACCACCTGGCTCCGCGTCGTAAAGCGTTCAGGACCTGGCAGAACTGAGCTCTACACCGCCTATTCCAGCAATGACGGTGAACATTGGACCCACGGCGGAACCTGGGAGCACACTCTCGGCACCAACGCCCAGATCGGCCTCTCCGCCGAGAATGCCGCCGGCTTCGTCATGAACTTCGACTACATCCGCGTCTACCGCTTGGCGGATTAAGCTGGCTGGCGCACGCTGTAGATTGTCGCTGAGTATCAGAACAGAGTGGGGTGATCCGTTCTTCGCAAAGAACGCCAAGGACGGAGTTAGCAGCGTTGGCAACTTTCATAATCCAGACAAGCCGCGACAGTCACGCAAAGGTAAACGCTGAGGCCGTCCCACAGTCAACATTCCCAGGGCGGGAATGCAGCGTCCGCGCGAGGAAGCTTTATCGTGGGGCAGCGGCACAAAGGCGACCGTCGTGGCGAAGGCCTCTCTGTTGCGTCGTGTTGAATAGGGAAAGGGACGCTTGCGTTTCATTATCTGTTGGCACAGGAGTGCGCATAGGCGCACGCGGAAAACAGAACGAGGACGAGGGAACTGTACACTCACCCCATCCTTGGCCATCGCGGCTCGATCCGGTTGCTCGAACTTGTTTGCGTTGTCGATCGCGCGAATTTCTTGAATTTCAGGCGAAATCTTAGGCTTGCGATAGCGATCTATAGTGAGGTAACGTAAACCGTAAGTAGAACCCAATTCGGCGGAAAGAAGAATTTATGAATAGAACCACACCGGTTTCGACACAGCCTCTAAAGGATCTGGATCAGTTGGAGGAGTTCCTTGAACGCCGCTATCAGGAAGGCAAGCCCGAGACCGAGTTTCGCCAGTACGACGCCCAGGCAAACCCCGGCGTGGCTGAGTTTTACGACCTGAACCATGAGCACCAAACGGTGGACTACGTACTTCGCAAAGAGAAGGAGTATTTCGGCCTGAAGAAGGGCAAGAAAACCGTTTGGGAAGCGGCGGAGTTTCTTAATACGCTTGTCGATGACAGCGATCCGGATACCGACCTGACGCAGATCGAGCATCTGATGCAGACCTCTGAGGCGATACGCCGCGACGGCCAGCCACGCTGGATGGTGCTAGTCGGTTTCCTGCACGACTTGGGCAAGTGTCTTTGTTTATATGGCGAGCCGCAGTGGGGCGTGGTGGGCGATACCTTCCCTGTGGGTTGTGCATGGTCGGATCAGATCGTTTTTCCGGAGTACTTCCGCAATAACCCCGATCGCCACGTGGCCGAGTATCAGACTAAGTTTGGGATCTACGAGCCCAACTGCGGACTGGAGACTGTGCATATGTCCTTCGGCCACGACGGTTACATTGCCGAGGTGATGAAGCCCTACCTGCCTGACGAGGCGCTTTATATGCTGCGCTTCCACTCCTTCTATCCATGGCACCGGCACGGCGCGTATACGCACCTGATGAATGACAAGGATGCAGCCATGCTGGAGTGGGTGAAGAAGTTCAACCCCTACGACCTATACTCGAAGGGACATAGCAAGCCCAATGTTCAAGAGCTGAAGCCCTATTACGACGATCTGTTCGCAGAGTTTCTGCCCGAGAAGCTCGACTGGTAGCCGCCTGGAGCGCGAAAAAAGACATTCTCAAGTTCTCAACCGAGGAAAAGCTGTAATGCGCAGCTTCGCCGCGGCATACGGAATCAACGCAATCGTCTCTTCAGGCTGGTCGCTGGTCACGGGGCTTTGGGGAACAGGATTGGCAACACCTTCTTCGGCCTTCCACGCCGGCAGCTTACGTCCCTTCACGTGGAGTTTCACAGGTGCAGCTTTCGCGCTGAAGGGACGATCGCTTACCTCCGCTTCGCTCGCCGTGATGTCGTGCGATGCCGACGCAGCATCCAGTGCCAGCGCATAGTTCCACTGTGTTGTGGGGTACACTTGCCAGTCGGCCGTCATGCCTCGATCCCTAAGCTTCAACCAGTCTTCGCCGATCCCATAGGAGAAGACGAGCGCCCCACGCTCTACGGCAACCGAATCATGAAACCACTGCGACACGCGGGGCTCAAGCGGGAACTCGACGTCCACGCGATCGCCTGCCTTCCAAGTTCTCTCGATGCGCGCAAAGGTTCCTGGCGAAGGCGTCGAGCTGCACCTGGCCGTTGACCTTGATGCGCGTTTCCGCTGCCCACGCGGGAATTCGCAGGAGCAGCGGAAACGCCAGAGCGGACGCTGGATTGACGCTCATGCGGACCGTGCCGCGGAAGGGATAACTGGTTTCTTCCACCACGTCCACCGGCGTATCGCGAACGATCGTACGCACCTCGCAGGGCGCGTACGCCGCCGCCACCAGACCATCATCCTGCGACAGCATGAACAGGCTCGCCGCAAACTTCGGCCATCCCTGGTGGAAGTTCGCGGTGCAGCAGCCAAAGTTCGGCTCCAGTCCGAAAAGGTTCGATTCGGGGCCATTGGTCGTCCACGGCTCCCGGTGCAAACTGCACTCCACCTGATTCGGCTCCTGATCGTACTGGTGCGCCCACATGTCATCGGTCAGTGCCCCAGGCAGCGCATTGAAGGCAAGCCGCTCCAGTCGGTCGCCGAGTGCCGGGTCGCCCTGAATGGCAAGCGACTGCTCCAGCGAGAACATGTACTCGACCACCGTGCATAGCTCCGATCCCTGCGACGGGTTCGGACCGGCGAGGTGTTCGTCGCAGGAGAACATTCCATTCGGCAGGCCGTGGTACTTGTCGAGCTCCGCGATCATCCGCATCGCGCCTCTCCGGTCGGCGTCTGCGGACGACACCAATGACCACACCGGCCCGGTCTTAATCGCCTGGCCATTGTTTACTCCGTGCGTCGCCAGCGCGAGATCCTTGAGTCCTCCACCTTCCATCAGCTTGATTCGTTCTGCCGTTACGCGATCCTTGTAGGGAAAGTCTGCGTACTCCGCAAGCCAGTCGTATCCCTGCGTATGCAGCAGCTGCAGCAGATCGAGAAGTTTCGCATTGCCGTTGCGGTTGTAGAGCCAAATGACGCTCAGCGCTTCGTCCTGCCAGCGAAATTTTCCCCAGTCGCGTAATCCTCGCTTAGGCAATTCCGCGAGTTGATATTCGAAATAGCGCTGCATCGCGGGAATCACTCGCGGATCGCCAGTTGCCTCGTGATACTGCGTCAGGACCTTGAGCATCACCATGCGGGGCCACCAGTCGTCATTGGAGCGCGGTCCGAACATACCGTTGGCGGCCTGGTTGTTCAGCGTCCAATCAATATATTTCTGCGCCTTTGCCTTCAGTTGAGCATCGTCGAGAAGGTAGGCGAGCGGGACCAGTCCGTCGAGAAAGTAAGGCCCGCGCTCCCACGACTCACCCGCGCCGCCTAGCCATCCGCTCGTAGGTCCAACATCCGCCCAGGTTTCATCCAGATGTCCTCCCAGGCCATCTGCCTGAATCCTCAGTTGCGCTCGCAACCACCCGGCGGGACGAACCGCGCCGAGGGGCAGCGGGTAAAACGCGCTCTGCGCAAGCGGTGCGCGGGGTTTTACCGCAGTTTGTCCTGAGGTCGGCGAGAGCGATGGAGCGGCGCCAGCGAACCCAGAGAAAATACTGGCGGGCAGAGATGACGCGAGTCCGGCGAAACCAAGTTGCTTAAGAAATCGCCGCCGCCTCAAACAAATTCGATGGCGAGTAGACAAGAGCTAACTCCCTATCGATAAACTGACAGCATTGTAACGAAACCCCAAGAAATAGGATTGTGCCCCTCGGTCCCGTTCGCGGACAGGCATATACTCTCCCGAACCGAGGTCAAATTCATTCATGAAGGGACTCACCTTAGCCGTGCCCACTGGGAATGCGTTGTGACGGCATGAGATGAGGAGAAATGTTCGTCAATACAATGAATCGGCGTACATTTTTGAGGCTCGCCGCAAGTTCTGTCCCGGCCGCCATGCTCCGGTCAAGCTTCGCGGGCGCTAATCACGCAGTATCGAGCGAACGAGAGGTGCGGGTCACGCTCGCTCCGGCAAGGACCCTTGCCGTTATTCCGCCCGACTTCATGGGGCTCGGCTACGAGATCTCTTCAGTCGCGCGCCCGGGTTTGCTTAGCGCGCAAAATTCGGTTTACGTTCAACTCGTTCGGACATTGGGAGCGCGTGGAGTTATACGCGTCGGTGGAAACACTTCGGACTACTCATCGTATTCTCCAACTGCGCAGCCACTCTCTTCGCCGGAGGGAAAAGCGGGATCGGTGGTTAACGACGCGGTGCTTCGTGATCTCGGTTCTTTTCTCGATGCGACCGGATGGAAACTCATTTGGGGGCTCAATCTAGGCAATGGCACGCTGGAAAATGCGATTGATGAGGCGAAAGCGGTAACCGCCGCGTCGAAAGGGAATCTGCTTGCTTTTGAAATCGGCAACGAGCCGGACTTGTTTCCACGCCATCAGGGTCATCGCCACACGGGATATAGCTATGACGACTACCTTCGCGAGTATCGCGCGTATCGAGACGCGCTCCGCAAGGCAATCCCGAAGATCGCCTTTGCCGGGCCCGACGTGGCCGACGCGACTGACTGGGTCGCGAAGTTTGCCCTCGACGAGGGCAGGGATATTGAGCTCCTGACTCACCACTACTATCGCGAAGGACAAAATCCTACCAGCACCATCGACAAACTTCTTCATACGGATCCCAAGCTCGCTCCAATGCTTGCGAAACTCAAGGCGGCGTCGGAATCTTCCGGCGTACCCTACCGAATCTGTGAAACAAACTCTTTCTCCGGCGGCGGCAAACCTGGGGTGAGCGACACCACTGCGGCCGCTCTCTGGGTACTTGACTTCATGTTCGTGCTCGCTTCCGCAGGTTGCGCTGGTGTGAACATGGAGACCGGGGTCAACCAGCGGGGCTTTGTCAGTTCCTATTCGCCGATCGGCGACGATGAGCAGGGCCACTACTGGGCCGCTCCCGAGTACTACGGTATGCTCGCGTTTGCACAATCTGGCGCGGGTCGCATCATAGGCAGTAGCATCGATTACGGAAACAGAAACATCACAGCCTACGTAACCCAGCCGAGCAAGGACCGCACTGTGCTCACCCTTATTAACAAGGAGCCGTCGTTTGAGGGGAATGTTGTCATCGACGCACCGACATCGTTCAGGAGCGGATCATTGGTCCGTCTGTCAGGACTCTCGTTGGAAAGCAAATCCGGCATCACGCTAGGTGATGCAGCCGTATCTCCCGCCGCCTTCTGGAAGCCCGCTCGGGAAGAACAAGTCAGCAGAACCCGAGCAGGATTGCACGTTCGCGTCCCGGCGGCCAGTGCTGCGATCGTCACGTTGCACGCTTGACTGTCGCTTTTGCGCCATAGAACCCGATGATTGAGTGCAAGTACGTAGATGTGTTGTTCAGGTCAATTTCTGGGTGTTGTGTAAACGTGTACATTCGCGTTTAAACGAAGTAAACTGTGCGGCGGTTCAGTTGGAGCCACCGAAGAAGAGGACTTCATGCGCCGTCACCTCCTTTCGACCAGAATCTTGGTTGCTGTCATGCTCTTCGCCACGTGCGCTGGTGCGCAAACGGCTCGACCACCTGCCGTCCCATTGGTTACACATGATCCCTATTTCAGTATTTGGTCTATGAGCGATCACCTGAATGACGGGCCGACCCGCCACTGGACAGGCAAGGCGCAGCGTCTCACTGGTTTGGTCCGCATCGACGGGAACGTCTTTCGCTGGATGGGAGACGCTCCGCGTAGCGTCGCCGCCCTGCCGCAGACGGGTCTGAACGTGACGCCGACGCGCACCGTCTATCAGTTTGCAGGTCAGGGCGTATCCTTGGAAGTCGATTTCCTGTCTCCCTTGCTTCCGAGCAACCCGGACGTGATGTCGCGGCCTGTCACTTACATCACCATGACAGCGCGATCAGCCGACGCCGCGCCCCACAATATTCAGTTACTGTTCGCCGCAGACGCCGCTCTGGCGGTCGACACCGGCACGCAGGACGTTGTGTGGTCTCGTTCCCGGCTCAAGGCAATGACAGTTTTACGGGCATCCGACTTCGAACAGCCGGTTCTGCAGAAATCGGGCGATGATCTTCGCATCGACTGGGGATACCTAATACTGGCCGTGCCGGATCAGGCTGGTGCGAGTGCCTCCACGCAATCGAGCGACGATGTGGAATCACAGTTTGGCGGGGGAAAGCCATTGTCATTTGACGATATCGACATGCCTCGGCGGGCCGATCGCAGAACCGTCCTGGCTTCGGTGTTTGATCTCGGGCAAGTCGGCAACAGCGCTTCTTCACGCCATGTCCTGCTTGCCTACGACGATATCTATTCCATCGAATACCTGGATCAGTGGATGCGTCCTTACTGGCGCCGCAATGGGATGACGATGGGTGAATTGCTGGAGAAGGCCGAACAGGACTACAGCAGCCTGGATCAGCGATCCCGACAGTTCGATGATGAACTTGCGGCGGATCTGCGCCGCGTGGGAGGAGACGCGTACGCCGAGGTTGCAGAACTCGCGTTTCGGCAGACCATCGCGGCAAGTAAGCTCGTAGCGGACGTCGAAGGACGTCCGATGCTCTTTCCCAAGGAAAATTTCAGCAACGGCTGCATCTCGACGGTAGATGTCATCTATCCCGCTTCGCCGTTCTTCCTGCTCTTCAACCCTGAACTCTTGAAAGCGCAGCTGGAGCCGTTGATGAAATACACCGAGACGGGGCGGTGGCGGTTTCCATTTGCCCCGCACGATCTGGGGACATATCCCAAAGCGAACGGCCAAGTATACGGAGGCGGCGAAAGGACAATCGAGAATCAGATGCCGGTGGAAGAGAGCGGCAACATGCTGTTGATGTTCGCCGCCCTCGCGAAGATTGAGGGCAACGCCAGCTATGCGAATCGCTACTGGCCGCATCTGAAGCAATGGGCGGAATTTCTTCAGAAGGAGGGAATGGATCCGGGGAATCAACTCTCGACCGATGACTTCGCTGGCCACCTTGCGCATAATGCGAACCTGTCGATCAAGGCGATTCTTGCGCTCGGCGGGTATTCAGTTTTGGCGGACATGACCGGACGAAAATCCGAGGCGACCGCGTACCACAAGTTGGCGCAGGATATGGCAAATCATTGGGTACAAATGGCGCAAGAAGGTGATCATTACCGCCTCGCGTTCGATCAGCCCGGCACCTGGAGCCAAAAATATAATCTGGTGTGGGATCGGATTCTTGGTCTCAACCTGTTTCCCGCAAAGGTTTCGCAAACGGAGATTCGCTTCTATGAAGCCCATCTCAATAAGTTCGGCCTGCCTCTCGACAATCGGCGCGACTATACCAAGCTCGATTGGGAGGTGTGGACGGCAACCCTCACCGACAATCGCGATGAATTCAACACCTTGATCGCGCCTCTTCAGCATTTCATCAACGAGTCACCGAGCCGCGTTCCTCTGACGGACTGGTATTCGACTGCAGACGCGAAGCAATCCGGTTTCCAAGCGCGTTCGGTTGTGGGCGGCGTATATATTCCGTTGCTCGCTAATCCGGATCTCTGGAAAAAATGGTCATCCAAGGCACAGATTCCAGCCGAACACAAAGCCGAAGAATAACAGCGGAATAACCACAACGAGGGATTCCCCATGAAACGCTATACAAAGTCGGCAATCGTCATGTCGGTTCTGACATTACTGATGTTACCTGCCTGGACCCAGGGGTACGCACAACGCTGGTCCGAAGCGAAGGCCAATGCGTGGTATGCGCAGCAACCATGGCTTGTCGGCAGCAATTATGTTCCAACGAATGCGATTAACCAACTGGAGATGTGGCAGGCAGGAGACCTTTGATCCACAGCAGATCGACAAAGAGCTGGGCTGGGCCGACGGACTCGGGATGAACACGATGCGCGTGTTCCTGCACGACCTGCTTTGGCAGCAGGATTCGGCAGGATTCACGCGCCGCATCCAAACTTTTTTGACCATCGCGGACAAACATCACATTCACCCAGTCTTCGTACTGTTCGACTCCTGCTGGGAACCTGAGCCGAAGCTTGGGCCGCAGCATCCGCCGATTCCGGGCGTGCACAACTCGGGATGGGTGCAGAGTCCGGGCCAGCCTGCGCTCAAGGATCCTTCGCAATATCCACGCCTGAAGGAATATGTGCACGGCGTGGTGGGTGCATTCGCGAATGACAAGCGCGTCGTGGCATGGGACGTGTGGAACGAGCCGGCCGGGAGTCCGGAAGTGATCGCGCTGCTGCCGCAAGTGTTCGCATGGGCGCGCGAGGCTCATCCCTCGCAGCCTCTGACCAGCGGAATCTTTCAGCAGAATTTCACTCCCATCGGATCCGAAAAGCCCACGCCGGTGACCGAAATCCAATTGGCGGAATCCGATGTTCTCTCGTTTCACAACTACAGCTGGCCCGAGGACTTTGAGAAACATGTTGTAGGGCTTGAAAAACACAATCGTCCGTTGATCTGCACGGAATACATGGCGCGCTCGGCGGGAAGCACTTTCGACTCGATTCTGCCCATCGCCAAAAAGCACCGAGTCGCAGCCATCAACTGGGGGTTCGTGAATGGCAAGTCACAGACCAATCTGCCGTGGGATTCGTGGAATCGTCCCTACATTGAGACGCAGCCTCCGGTTTGGTTTCACGATGTGCTGCGTGCCGACGGAACACCCTACCGGGAGCGAGAGGCCGAGATCATTCGCGAGCTAACCGGTAAAACGCTGGCCAAGAACTAGGTGAGAGCTGACGTTGGTTTGGCGAACAACGTTAAGCAAGTCGACGGTGACCACGTCCACGCCGTGCGCGCCTTCGTCAATTTCCGTTTGTTTGCTGCGCGCCGGACTTTCCGGTTAGCTCACGGATGATGGACGTTTCTCGCTCGCGATACGGTTTTCCATCCGGATAGAAAACCTCGTGAAACCATACGGGTTGGTTTCTCCAGCGTGTAGGGCCGTCGACCATGAATCCCACGGAAGATTGGTTTGGGTTTTACCCACAACGAATCCCCAGTTGATGGCTCCCACATCGTGCTTCTTGGCGATGGGCAAGATTGCGTCGAAAGTGCTGCCGACTGGACGTGCCATAAACTCGGTACAAATGATGGGGCGATGATAAGCCTCGAGCCAACCAATCTGCTTCTCGAATTCTTCCGGCCAGTCGTAGTTATGGAACGAGATCACGTCGGACTGTTCCAGTTGGATCCGTTCCATCGGGCCGAGTTTTGCCGGCGACGACCAATCGCCCTCCCAAACTCCGCTGGTGAGCGGCTGCATTGGATTCATCGACCGCGCCCACTCAAAAACTTGAGGCAATAGCGAGACGACCAGGTCTTTCTTGTTCTTTGGGTCCATCGCGCTATATGAGCCTTCGTTCGTGTTGTCCGGCTCATTCCAAAGATCCCAGGCCAGTATTCGTGAATCGTTAGCGAATCCGCCCACGACACCCTGGACGTAGGCTTTCAACCTTGCGGTATTCTGCCGGATTCTGCAGAACAGCTGCCCCGGGACTCTGCACCCAGCCCGAATTGTGCACGCCGGGAATGGGTGGATGCTGAGGCCCGAGTTTCGGAAATGGGTCCCAACAAGAATCAAAAAGTACGAACAGGGGGCGAATATGGTGCTTGGTTGCGATGGATAAGAAGGTGTCGATCCTTTGTTTGAAACCTGAGGCGTCCTGTTGCCAGAGTAAGTCATGCAAGAACACCCTCATGGTATTCATGCCAAGCCCTTCAGCCCAGCCGAGTTCCTTGTCGATCTCCGCGGGATCAAAGCTCGCGGCCTGCCACATCTCCAGTTCATTAATTGCGTTGGACGGTATAAAGTTGCTTCCCACGAGCCAAGGCTGGTTCTTGTACCACGCGTTGGCCTTGGCCTCGGTCCAGCGTTGCGATTGCGCGACGATGTTGGCGGAGAGCGCAAGAAGCCAAGTCAGAAGCAGGGCAATTGAATTAAATCTTCTCGTCATTGGATTCCTCCATAACATCGTTATGGCTTCTGACGTACGATGTAAACGATTGCATTGAGAGTTTACTTTGTCAACGAGATTGTCGGAAGGACATTCTCGTGAATTCTTGATGCACTCATTCTCGTCGAGTATAACCTTCACGTTTCTTCCGGTTGCAGTGCTAGGTGTGGGGAAGGAGATGGCATGAGGAGCGGAAGCCTGTTCCGGCTGGGCTTTTCGGTATTGTGTTCGGCATCGCTGGCGAGCGCGCAAATGCAGGCTCACGCGAAACCCACGAAGACCAGTACCGTGATTACGGTCGACGTGTCTAAACCGCTGCCCTTCAAGATTCCCTCGACTATCTTTGGAACGTTCCTGGAGCCAATTGGCAACTCCACGTATGGGGGACTGTGGGCGGATGCACTCACCAACCCCAGCTTCGAGGAGAACCTGTGGTCGGCGCGCCGCATTGCGGAGATGATCAAAGAGGAGCCAGCCCTGGCTCGATCTTCCGCGCTCGGCCTCCCGCTGCCATGGGAGCCGCTGGATTACGCGCAGGGAGCGCGCTATGAACCACGTTGGAATGATGCCGCCAATTCCTTTCGTTCATTGCTGATCATGGCTCTTCCGGGAAAAGAAACCGGCATCCGGCAGAAGAGTCTATTTACCGGTACATCGTGTCCTGCGCTACAACGCGAGCGTCTATGCCAAACACCATCAGCGGCCCTGGATCGCTGGAGATTTCGATCCGCGAGCGGAACAAACCCGATATCGTCCTCGCTTCACAAACTGTCGCATTGACCGCTGATGGTTGGCAGAAGTATCAGGTCGCGCTGGATATCCCCGAAGCAAAACTCGCACCGCTGGAACCAGCCGATTTCGTGCTCTCCGCACGCGACGAAACCCGCGTGCTGGTGGATCAGGCCGGCGTTGTTCCCTGCAGACGCAGTGGACGGCATGGATCCCGACATGATCTCGATGTCCCGTGCCATGAAGACTCCACTGGTGCGCTTCGGGGGCAACTTCACTTCTGCCTATCACTGGCCCGACGGCGTTGGTCCACTGGACAAGCGCGTGTCCATGCTCAATGTCGCGTGGGGCATCCCGGAGTACAACCAATTCGGAACCGATGAATTCCTGCAGTACTGCAAATTGATTGGCGCACAGCCGCAGATCGCCTTGAATCTCGGCACTGGCACGCCGGAAGAGGCAGCCGCTTGGGTAAAGTACGTGAATGAACATTGGGGTGATCGCTCCGGCGGATTACTGTGGGAACTCGGCAACGAACTCTGGGGAACGTTTCAGACGGGATATCCAACCATTGACCTCATTGCCGCCCGCACCAAGGCTTTCAGCGATGCGGTGCGGGCGGTCGATCCGCGAATACGGTTGATCGGTACTGGCGGCGACCCGGACGCATATTCCGACTGGAACGCAGCGCAGTTGAAGAACCCTGCCGGGACCTTCGCATATCTCTCAACGCACTTCGTTGTAGGCGATGCCGAGACAGTGAAGAAAAATCCCTCACCGGACTTCCTCGCCGAAGCATCTTTCGCATTACCGATCGGCCTCGAACGCAAGTTGCGCCAGATGCGCCAGCAGATTCGAAAGCAACGGAGCGAAGGACGTTCGGACGGCATTCACCGAGTGGCTTTTCCATGCTCCGGAAGACGTCGCGCCGCGCTTCGACAACATGGGCGGAGCGATCGCAGCTGGCGGCTTCCTCAACATGATGCTCCGCAGCGCCGATATTGTTCCCATCTCAGACATGACCGGAGTGATCGAGTTTGGCGGTATCTGGAAAAAGCGGGGACGCGTCTACGGAACTCCGGCGTACTATGCATTTTCGATGTACTCAAATTCTGGCGTGGCCCAGCTCGTAGGCACAGACGCGCACGGTGAGAGCTACGATGTGCATGACGGAATCACGAGAATACCGGAGATTCCGAAGGTGCCGTACCTGGACGTGGTGGCCGGTCTCAACGATGCCAAGGACACTTTGACGATATTCTGCGTGAATCGCGATTTGACGCGTGATCTCCCAGCGGACATTTCATTGAACGGCTTTGTGCCGGCGAGCGCCAAAGTGACCACGCTGTTCTCGGCGAGCATCTACGATCAGAATGACGAACTGCATCCCGAGGCAGTTCATCCCCGGTCAGAACCGATCACGATCCATTCACCGAGATTCCAGTACACCTTTCGCCACGAGAGCGTGACGGTGATTCAGTTGAAAAACAAATAGTCAGCGGATCCGTCATCCATTAGGCTAGCCCAAACGCGGAATCGCTAAGTCCGGGGCCGCCCCTGGCTTTCCGGCCCGCCCTTTAAGGACCAAGTAAGGACCAAATTCAGATTTCAGTGATCTCAACCGATCGAACGTAGTAGCCGGCATCCAATCGCCGTGAAGGCACCGACCGGTCCTTTACTCTGAGCTGGATGGAATAAATCCCCGGTAGTTTCGGTGTCCAAGCATGTGTCCAGAAACTCCACGGGTCGTTGGTGGTCTGCTTGAAATCCTCCACCGGGACGAAATCTTCTTCTGCATTGAAGCGTATCTCCAGCCCATTCACAGGCCGGGTACCACCCCATGCGATGCCATTCACATGGTATTTGATTTTTCCGTCGACGATCCATTTCTCGACTCGGATGGGCATCGCAGCCTGTTCAATGGCGGCGGGACGATAGTCTTTCGCCAGTTCTGGCAGGCCCTGCTGCATAGTTCGGGCTGCGAATTCTTTCATTTGAGAAGTCGCAGCCGCATCTTCGTCCAATAGCGCGACTTCATTGACCCACTTGATGCACGTGCATCCGTACCAGCCGGGCACGACGAGCCGAACCGGAGCGCCATGGTCTTTGGTTAAGGACATACCATTCATTTCGGTAGCGAAAAATGCCTTGGATGAGTTGAGTTGGTCTACTGTGAATATCCAGCTCGCACCTGGGATCGAGGTGGAGGAAGCAATCGGGTAACGATCGAATCCCGAAATCAAGACGCGGCCCGCGGCTTTTTCGATTCTCGCTGATTCGAGGATTTCAGAAACCCGTGTGCCGGCCCAATCCGCAACGCTGAGCATTCCAAAGTGCGCGAAACGCCCATTGCCGGAACACTCCATCAAATGCAAACCGGCGGGCCTCGACGTCTTCCGTAAGGCGGCCATCCTGATTTCCATTGGCTGTTTACGGGGTCCCTTCACCTGAATCGCCCAGGCCTTGCGATAATCCAGAAACTCGGATACACGCGTGCGCACATAGAACTTTTCGGTCGGAGTGATCGGACGGTCCAGTGTGAGGGAGGACAGGTCCGTATAGAGACGACCATCCAGACCGGCCCCCATTGGGGTTTCCATTGGCGTGACAGCTTCGCCTACAAATTCGATCGATCCGAGATATTGGCGTTCCTGAGCATCCTTTTTTGCGCCTCCGTAAAAGCCGGGCAACGGTAAGTTGTGGAACCCGAGGAGCATAGCCCCACCAGCGGTCAGAGAAGTTTTCAGCATCTCCCTGCGGCTCACCTTTGTTTTTTTCTCATTCGTCATGCTGGCGCCAAAGACTCGATTCTATTCGCCTGCCGGCATCAGAAATTACGCAAATTGAGCTGGTGGATATCGCTCTTCCACGCACTCTCTAACTGGACTTGCACAAATCCTGCATCATAGGATCTCCCGCTCGATCGTAGTACTTGCAAGAGCCCAAACAGCGACCGTGGATTCCGCGGATTCCGTTGCAAGTCTTCACGAAAGACTCGCTCCGCTTCGGGGATGCGTCCATCCAGAAACATTGCCGCGCCCAGGGACTCGCGCACCGGATAAAACCAGCTTGGCGGCTCAGCATATTTCAGACGATCCTGAAGAGCAACCGCATCCTCGCAATTGCGCGATTGCCTGACTGCTTTCTTTTCTGGCCATTGCCAATTTCGCGGCCAGCACATCAGACGCGATCTCTAGAATGTCACGAGTCTTGTTGGGCGACATGGCGAAGGTTTCATCCGGCGCTGTACTCTCCAAACCTTCGGTCACAGCCTGATGCTCCGTTTCAGCCTGGGTAAGCTTTCCGGTGGCAGCGAACGCCATGCCGCGGGCAAAGTGCCACATTGTATTCGCGACTCTCAGATTTGCATCCGGTGGGAGGCAGTTTCAAAATATCGTCCCAACGAGAGAAGCGCACGAGCACTTCAGTCTGGATGTTGAGGAAGGACTGCAGTTGCGGCATCGCCTTCACATGCGAGCCGACCCGGTCCACGAGCCGATCGGCGGCATTCTTAGCGGTTGCATAGTGGCCATCCATACTGGCAGAGGCGCCGAGGAAGTACAGGTCATGGAGATAAGACAAAACTGTGAACATATCCGGCTTGGCCGAGTCCCGGAGGTGGTTCTCATCGATTCGGGCAGCTTTCACACAGGCACTCTTCCGCCGCTAGATAATCCCCGGTGCGGAGGTAGATGTGCGCCGGCATGTGCACGATATGGCCGATGGACGGAGCAAGCGATGGCAACACACTCGCATACGCAAGTGCGCGCTCTGGATTGGGCGATCCTTCTACGGCATGAATGTAAAAGTGGGCTGCTCCGAGGTGACGCGGGTCGCGTTTCAGTACCGATTCTAAAACCGAAAGAATCTCCGACGTTCCTTCCCACGGCGTCCCGTCGGCGTTCCACAGCGCCCAGGGGCTCAGGTTCATGATCGATTGAGCATACAGAGTCGCGGCATCGAGGTCGTCAGGATAACTCTGCGCCAGATCGCGCATGGCATTCTTGAATTCGATTGCCTGTTGCTCACGGTTTGGGTTTGGGCAGTTACAGTACCTCTTGCTCAGTGAAGTGATATAGGCACGTTCCACCTCGGGACCGTTTGCCGACAGTGCTAATGCAGTCTGGAGCGCATCGTAAGCCGCCCGTTCACGCACCGGGTCCCCCGGCGTGTGATAGTAGTAGTCCGATCCCATTGCGTACGCGATGCCCCAGTAAGCCATTGCCATGTTTGGGTCAAGCGTGGCCGCGCGGCGAAAAGAGTTAGCAGCCCCGATGTAGTCGAGCGCGTAAATCAACCCCAGACCCTGGTCAAATAAACGTTGGGCGTCGACGTTCTGGGTGCTCACCGGGTGGTGGTAGCCATAAGAATCATTTTGAGGAAAGCCTGGAGTTCGCGTTTTTCTGGTTTGTGCCGTCTGCTGAGCGAAGCCAACCACCGCGAAGATGACGACGAGAGCTGAGGCCAGATGCATGTTTCGCCGAAGTATTCACAGTTCTTTGACTAGGCTTGTTCTCGTCTGCTTGCACGAGATTGCCAGAATAGGGAAACAGCGCCGAAGCCACTGGCCGCGCACAATCAATCATGCGCGCAGCCAATTGTGCCTTCAAAGTGCGGCTATTCTATACCCAGTCGCGAGCGCCACGCTGCGGCATGGTTCGCGCCACGGCGAAGCCGGGGAACCATTACGACATACACATTCCACGAATCAGCGCGATGTGGTAGTGTGTTGGGCGTTCGGAGTCTGCAAGCGTTTACATGCATCGGTTCTGGCCGCCAACAGGTCGTTTTGGGGGAAACCAGGTAGATCGAGTTTTGAGTCTCGGCCACGTATGCGTTTTGGAATTCGCCGTCGCGTCAGCAACTCTTGGCCGCTTCTGGCCGGGTGCTTGCATAGCCTTTCTCGCGGTTTGCGTGCAAGCAGCAACTGCTGCAGGTTCAATCAAGCCAGGCAGACCAGTACTACCAACAGGGAGTGCAATCTCTAAGACAGGAGCAATGGAAAGCGGCGGTGTCTTCGTTTGAAGAAGCGCTCAAGCTGGATCCGCGCCGAGCAGATGCCGAAAACGGATTGGGAGCTGCTCTGGGAAAGCTGGGAGACCAACCAGGCTCCGAGGCTGCATTCCGCCGCGCCGTCGAGATTGATCCCGGATATGCCGAAGCGCACTACAATCTTGCGTTATGGCTGCGAGAGGCTGGAGACATCGGCCAGGCCCTCTCTGAATTGAATACTGCGATCAAGCTGCGACCCGATTATGAGGCCGCCCAGCTTGCCTTAGGCTTGATTTTCCAGCAACTGGGCGATCCAGATAAAGCCGTCGAGCTGTTTAAGGCGGTTCTCCAACAGGATCCTCGCTCTTCCGAAACCCACAATTGGCTTGGAGTTGTTTATGCACAGAAGAATCATCTCCTGGACTCTATCGGCGAGTTCCAGCAGGCCATCGATATCAACCCGGAGTATCTCGACGCATATAACAACTTGGCGGCTACTCTCATCAGGGCTAAGAGATTTGAGGAGGCTGTACGCGTATCTCGGTCGGGGCTGACGCTGGCACCTCACGACGTGAAACTGCGCTTGAACCTGAGTCGAGCCTTGCGCGCCAAGGGAAGCCTCGACGCCGCTTTAACGGAGCTGAGATTAGTCTTGAAAGATGGCGACAACGCGGAGGTGGAATGCGAAATAGCCGAGATCTTAAGGCAAAAGGGTGACTTCAAAGGATCGATTGAAGCGTCCGAGAATGCTCTCGCTCTGCGGCCTGGAATGGGCAATGCCTATGAGAGCCTGGGCTTGGCATTGCAGGCTGAGTCCGCAGCGCGCGTCCCCCAGCGGAACGAATCTCAGCATGCGCTTAGCGGCAAAGCAAAAGATCGCTACGATTCGGGTCGTGAATTGCTTTCTAAGGGAGAGATAGAAGGCGCGAAGAAGGAATTTGAAAAGGCCATCGAGGAGGACCCGAAGGGGGCTGAAGCTTACAACTGCTTGGCTTTGTTCTCGGCCAGTTGGGCGATCTGCCCCAGGCAATTGAACACTTGCACAAGGCTGTGGCACTAGACCCAGCTCTTGCGACTGCCCACTACAACTTAGGCGTTGCACTTTGGTACAGCCATCAAACTTCTGAATCGATATCAGAGTTACAAACCGCGATACGATTGGACCCCGCATTGGCGGAGGCGTACTCGTTTCTCGGCATGGCCTCCGGGCAGAGTGGCGAGTTAGATGGCGGGCGCCGATACCTCGAGCGTGCCATCAGCCTGAATCCCGATCTACCGGGACCGCATATCGATCTCGGCCTTATCCTGCTCAAGAAAAGTCAATCCGAAGCAGCCTTCGAACAGTTTCAGTCGATCGTCAACCGGGAATCGGCCGAGCAGATTCCTGACCTGCAACTCGCCGTCGATGCGGTACAAGAATCGATCAAACAGAAAGCCGACGATGCCCTGGCCTACGATACTCTGGGCCTCCTATTGGGCAAGGCGGGCAGTGATCCGCAGGCAGTGAGAGAACAGTTTCGGAAGGCTATCCAGCTTCGTCCGAACTTCGCCGAGGCCCACAATCACCTCGGTCTCGCCCTGATTCAGACTGGCGACGACGACGAAGCGATCAAGGAATTTCGCGAAGCGCTCCGCCTCAATCCAAACTATGCAGAAGCTCATGGAAACCTTGGAGCGGCGGTCACCTCGAACAACGATGACGAAGCCATCCGCGAACTGGAGCGGGCGATCAGCTTTGCAACCGGATTCAGTAAAGGCCCAATACAACCTCGCGATGGCGTACCTGCAGAAGTACGGCGTCGACAAGGAAATCGATCAACTGCAAAATGTGATAAGGCTCGACCCGAACTTTTCCGAGGCCTATTACTCTCTCGGAAAGGCGCTCATGCAGAAGGGTCGGATTCAGGAGGCGCTTGCGCCATTGCAACGGGCGGTGAGCCTCGATCCGAACTCGGGCCATGCCCACTATCAACTGGGCCTGGCCCTATCCAGGACAAATCAGACCGAAGAAGGCAAACTGGAACTCGATAAAGGCCTGAAGCTCATTGCCGATGACGAACGGAACCGCAAAGCCAATGCCCTGGAGGCTCAGGCGAAACTGGAGTTGGAAAAGGGAGAAACTCAGGCGGCGGCGGAAGATCTCAAAGCGGTAGTTCAGCTCTTGCCAGATTATGCGGAGGGCCATTTGACGTTGGCCGAGGCGCTGGCGAAGCTGAGCGACCTCGAAGGCAGCATTCCAGAGTTCAAGCGAGCCTTGGAACTCCAACCGAACCTCTACGCCGCGGACATTGGTTTGGGTCAAGTCCTGAAGAAAAAAGGAAACTTCGCGGACGCCAAAGTGGCATTTGAAGCTGCCATCCGTCTGCGACCTTCGTCAGCCGAAGCGTACAACAACTTGGGTTTGGTATTGACCGAAGAGGGAGATCAGAAGGGTGCCGCTGCGGCCTTTCGAAAGGTTTTGGAGATCGAACCCGGCAACGTCGCGAGGCGGGAGAATCTCGATGCCATCCTCAAGAAAACTGATTCTACGCCGGCAACGTCTGTCAACTCGGCGAAGTCAGTTTCATCCTTGCCGTCCCGGCCCTCGGTCGGTGAGCTAATTCCAAATGGAGATGTTGACGATCTTGGACAGATTAAGAGTTTTGAGGCCTCAATCGATCAAGACAAAATTGACCAGGTCGAACCTCTTGTGCTCGCTTACCTTAAAGAATATCCGAATTCATGGCGGGCTCACTATATCCAGGGATATGTACTGTTCCGGATGCGCAAGATCGGCGATTCCATTAAGGAATTGGCAAAGTCACTGGAACTGAATGTCGATAATCCAGAAGCCCACAAGATTCTCGGTCGAGACTTCGTCGTGATCGGGAAGTTTGATTATGCCCAGACCGAATTGCAGCAAGCCGCACGTTTGAAACCCCAGTCGGCAGAAATCCATTACAGCTTGGGCGAGGTCTATTCCGGCAGAGACATGTTCAAGGAGGCAAAGTCAGAGTTCACGACCACGATTCAACTGGATTCGAAATACGCTGAGGCCTACAACGCGCTGGGTTTCGCGGAGGAGTCCCTAGGAGACGATGCTGCGGCTCTGGAAGCCTACAACAGGGCGTTGCAGGTCGCTGACCAGAAAGGATTCAAATTCGACGCCCCCTACATCAACTTGAGTGCCTATTACAACCGTCTGGGAAAACCCGAGTTCGCTCTCCAGGACGCTCAAAAAGCAATCGAACTGGACTCCAAGAACGACCTTGCCTATTACCAATTGGGAAGGGCTTACCAATCGCTGGGCAAATGGGACCAGGCCGCCGAGGCGTTTCGCAATGCGATCTCGGCCAATCCCGTCAGTCCGTCTTCCGCTCAGTACTACTACGTTCTGAGTCAGGTCTATCGAAAACTTGGAAAGACAAGAGAAAGTCTGGCGGCCCTTGAGCGCTTCCAGGAACTCAAACATGCTACCGAACTTATCGAAGACAAGATGCTCGACAACCGACGAGTCTCAATTTCGGCCCCCGCAGCCCATGACAAGCAATGAATCTTTTTGTCGCACGAGTCAGTGGATGCACCGCGGGGCGTTGAGCTTTAAACTGCGCCGCCCATAGCGGCCGCGACCCATTCCTCTCGCCTGCCCCAGAGATTTCCGCTTGCGGTCATGCCTAGTAGATTCGTATTAGATTTTCCTTGACAAGCACTTGTGATCAGGATCACTATGTCGGTCGCCAGGAATGTAAGCGATTACATTGGTTCAAGTGCATGCAATCTAGGCGTCCGAACACAAGGGAGTTCGAGGAGGCTTGAAATGAACCATCATTCCAAGTGGATTTCGTCTGTCTTGACGGCTGGTTCTATTTTGGCCCTTGCAGGTTTCCTTTTCGGGCAAGGCCAGGACCGGGGCGTCATAACCGGGCTGGTCACCGACAAGAGTGGCAGCGCGGTTCCGCAGGCGACGGTTACCGTTGTCAATGAGGCCACAGGTGACAAAATCGTCGTCGACACCTCGTCGGCCGGCAATTTTACGACGCCGCCTCTTATTCTCGGCAACTACAGAGTGCAGGTGGAGAAGTCTGGCTTTAAGATGTTCGTGGCCACCGGAGTGGCGGTCGCCACTGGAACAGTTCGTCTGGACGCCGCGCTGGACGTGGGCTCCGTGACGGAAACGGTGGAAGTACAGGCGAGTAGCCTGGAAGTTAACGTATCAAACCCCGAGGTGACGCAAGTCCTTAGCGAGAAGTATTACCGCGACCTCCCGGTTGTAATGGGGGCTGATATCCGTCTAGCTGAGTCGTTGCTGGCCATGCAGCCCGGCTACGTTCCGATGCGGCCCAACGGCTGTCCGATATTCCGCGGCAGCCAGTTCCAGTCGCGTATGAACGGCGGCCAGACCATGGCGATGGAGAATTACCTCGACGGAGCTTCATTCGGCAGCGCCATCGACCATAACAACACTCAGGAGCGTTCTGTCCCGTACGATTCGGTCCAGGAGACCAAGATCGTCACCGACAATTTCTCCGCGCAATACGGGCGCACCAGCGGCGGTTTCGTCGCCTATACCACGAAATCGGGTACTTCTTCATTCCACGGGAGCGGTTACGACTACTACAACTATGAGGGCCTAAACGCTACCGGAGAACTCATTCCAAAAAAGACTCCCACGCGCAACGAGAATTGGGGATTCACTATTGGCGGGCCGGTTGTAATACCCAAAGTGTACGACGGCCGCAAGCACCAAACGTTTTTCTTCGCTAACTTGGACGATCTTCACTTCAACCAGGGCACCTTGCCCAGCTACGGCAATACCGCTCCTCAAACCGCCTTCCTACAGGGCGATTTTTCAAGTCCACTTCTTCTGAATACCTCGACCCCGATAGCTACCGATGTTCTTGGACGGCCGGTCTACGCAGGCGAGATTTTCGACCCGTCGACCACCGAGACCTGCAACGCCGCGAAAGCGTGCGGCACCAACGTGCCGGGCGGCGTCCCCGTGCGGACCGGCTTTCGGCTTTGATCCGACGACCGGATTGCCCATCCCGGGGCAGGCAAATATCATCCCGGCCAATGATCCGCTACGCAGCCAGATCGCTGCCAAGCTTGTGCCTCTGATCCCGCCTCCCGATATTTCCGGGCTGGTTCACAACGCGTTTGCGCCGTCGGGGAACAAATACATTAGGCCCAAGACACTGTTCGTCAGAGTTGACCAGTCCTTCGGTAAGAATTTCAACATGTCTACTTCCGTCAATGCCAACACGCGCCCTTCGCTGAGGCAGTGCGCCAACTTCTCGGAGGGCTGCAATTTTACGAACCCCGCGACTTATTTTGGACAGGGATTTTACCAGGACATCACCACGCGTACCGTCCATCAGCAGTTCAATTGGATCATCAAGCCCAATCTGTTCAACCACACGACCCTTTCCTTTGATCGGTGGGTTCTCCCCGCGAAACCGGTCTCCGCAGGCCAGCATTGGGTTTCGCGCCTCGGCCTCGTCGGGCCCATTGTTGACACGGGTGGTGCGCCGTATGTTTACCTGAACAGTCCCAATATTCCCTATTCGCAGTATGGGGAGTCTGACACCGTTGCCGAGGGATGCATCGCGAACCGCTGGCAATTCCTCGACGACATTACCTGGGTCAAGGGCAAGCACACTTTGAAGGCCGGTTTCGAATATCGGCACCATCAATTTCCTACTCTCGCGAACGGAAATACGACCGGCAGCTATAGCTTCAGCTATGGCGAAACCGCAGGCTGGGACAAAAATGGCAACCAATTGAGTAAAACGGGAGATCCGGTCGCTTCCTTTCTGCTGGGACAAGTTGACAACGCCAATTTCAACGTCAATTTTCGCCATTTGGAGAACGAACAATACATTGCCCCGTGGATCAACGACGAATTCAAAGCCACCAAGAACCTGACCCTGACCATCGGATTGCGCTTCGATTACCAGGGCTGTCTGTCGGAAGCGCACGGTAGCCAATCAACCTTTGACCCCAACACTCCGAACCCCGGAGCTGGCGGTCACCTTGGAGCGATCATCTTCGCTGGGAAAGGGCCGGGCCGGACCGGTGCGAAATGCTTTGAGAAGCCTCCGAAGGATGCCTGGGGACCGCGGATAGGCTTTGCCTATCGGATCGACGATAAAACCTCGCTTCGCGGTGGATACGGGATGTATTATGGAGGCCTTCCGGCCAACCAGTTCTCAGGCAGTGCCGAACTCGGCTTCTCCACCAACCCAACGGTTCCGAATGTCACTAATGGCTTCTCTCCTGCTTTCTATTGGGACACGGGCTTCCCATCGAATGTGATCCAGCTTCCGCCAAGTATTACGCCCAGTGTTGACCTTGGGGGAAATCCGACCTGGATCACGCCAAATAGAAATAATCTGCCGAGATATCAGAACTACTCTTTGACGATCGAGCGTCAAGTCGGCAACGGCATGCTAATCAGAGCTTTCTATACCGGCAATCACGGGACCCGGCTGCCTGCCCCTGCGTCCGGACTGGGAGTGCTCGACAACATGAACAATCCTTCCGTGTTGGCCTTGGGGGCTACCGTGCTGGGGTCTGCGATCGGTTCGCCGACGGCGCTCGCTGCCGGAATTCAATCGCCCTACCCTGGTTTCGTGGGAGACGTGTACCAGGCGTTGAAACCGTGGCCTCAATACCAGGATCTCAACGTGCTGAGCGTTCCCTACGGATACAGCATCTACAACGGTTTCACCGCCCAAGTCGATAAGAGGTTCACCGGCGGACTCTTTGGACGCATCGCTTACACCAATTCCAAGCTGATCAATAGTGGTGCCGAAGACGTACTCGCGGGGGATGACCCCGGCATACAAAATCCACTTCGCGGAGCTGTAGACGACCGGGCGTTGAGCCGGGACGACGTTCCTCAGTCTCTCATCCTCGCGTGGTCATATGAGCTGCCCTTCGGTAAGGGAAAGAGGTACAACTTCACCGGAGCTATGAACGAAATCGTCGGAGGTTGGAGGGTTTCGGCCACGCAACGTTACGACCGGGGGCGTCCGCTTAGCATTTCGATGGGATGCGGTGAGCTGTGCACCTTCCTCGGAAGCAATTTGAAACGGCCGAACCGGGTTCCAGGAGCACCCGGCTACGGAAAGACTTCCGGTGTCAGGCCGGGCGAGCAGTATCTGCTATCGAGCGGTTGGTCTGATCCCGGCCCGCTTGCATTCGGAAACGAGCCGCAAAACGATCCAACGATTCGTAGTCCACACTATTTCAATGAAGACTTTGGAATCGGCAAGCTGATCCCAATCACAGAACGAGTCCACGGGCTTTTCGAGACGAATATAGGGAACGTATTCAATCGCCATCTGTGGTGTAACCCCGATACGAACTGGAGCGACTCGACCTTTGGACAAGTGTCTGCCCAGTGCGATACACCGCGAAGCATTCAGTTCGGATTAAGACTGGAGTTTTAGCCTAGGCTTTACCGAAGCGTTTCTCCCCCGTCGCGGCAGGATGCGTTGAGGTCCTGCCGCTATTCCTAAGGTTGGAAACTGCATTAAGGGCTGAAACCGATTTTGAGGATAATGCAAGCTCGTAGGGTGCTCACAGGGCTCGGACTTGCCATCTTATTGGTCGAAATCCTCGTCTCCCCGCTGAAAGCGCGCCCTCCTCACCCGCAAACCAATCAATCCTCGCAAGCCGCTCCATCTGCTCCCTCACCGCTGACGCTGGATGAAGTCATACGACTCATCAAGCAAAACAAGAACGACGCGAAGGCGGCAGCCTCGGCCATTGCGGAACGCGGCGTTAACTTCGAACTGGACGAAAAAGACCAGAAGAAACTGCAAAAAGCAGGAGCGGATGACGAACTGCTCGGCGAGATTTGGAAGGCCACACCGAGCGGTAAAGCGCATATGCGAGCGCTTTTAACCAGTCCAAGCGGGGTTGAGGTGCAGGCCTCACCGGGAGAGACGATGGCCTTGCAGGAGATTCAAAGCGAAGGAGCACCGGACCGGCGCCTTCAAATGGTGGTTGCGTTCGAGAAGAAATTCCCCAGCAGTCCACTGCTTTCTTACGTTTACACGGAAGGGGCAAAAGCTCAACAACAGAACGGCGCTCTCGATGAAGCTCTTCAGTATTGCCGAAAGAGCCTAAAGCTCGATCCTGACAATACATATTCTTTGATCATCATCGCGCTGATTTTGCCGCAGCCTAAGATGTTGAAGGGAAACGGAAAGGAAGTGGCTGACCAGCTGTCGGAGGCAGCGGTGGACGCCAATCGAGCCCTGGCACTTCTTGAGAAATTGCAGAAGCGTCCGGACGAGACCGATGAGCAATTCCAGGCTCGGAAGGGGTCTCTCGCCGGAGATGCCCACTTCGCGCTGGGCATGGAGGAGATGCAGCGCGATCAGTTTGATAAAGCCGTCGCAGAGTACCGAGCCGCCATTTCCTCGACCTCTAAGCCTACCTTCCAGTACTACTACCGTCTGGCGGAAGCCTATGCCAGCGCAGGGCATGTCTCCGAGGCCATCCAAAGTCTTCAGAAAGCATCAGAATTAGCCCGCGGCACACCAATGCAGAAAGTCGCCGACGATTTCATCGCGGAACTACAGCAAAAGACCCATTAGAATAAGCGACTTATACGGAGAGCCGGTCGTGGCTTCGAGACTTAGTGCGGAGTCAAGATGCGCAGACGCATCCCTAATTTCTTTTCGTCCTCGGCGTTAAGCTGCTGCACGATTGCAAACTCCTTGTCAGCATCGCGTTGTCTACCGGTGCGACCTAACAAAATACCAAGTTGATAGTGGGCCTTAACTGAGTCCGGATTCAAAACAATGGCCTTCTCGAGCGCCTGTTGCGCCTCCTGGTACTTCTGTTTTTTCAGTAGGATCCCACCTAGAGCCTCGTAAGCCGGACCGTAGTCAGAATTGCGCCGCAACACGTCCTGTAGGGCGGCAATCGCCTGATCGTCTTGTCCCTTGCCCTCGGCGATCATGGCCAGGTAGTAGTAAGAGGCGATTTGATCGGGTTGAAGTTCCACGCTCCTGCGGAGATACGTCGCCGCCTCGTCAAGCCTGACTTCCAGGAACAGCAGGGAACCCATGGCATAGTTTAGGGAAGAATCGTTCGGATGCTTCGCCAGCAATGCCTGGAAGAGCTTACCAGCGGCCTCATATTGCTTTTTGGACACGTTCGCGGAGGCCAGCACATACGAATAGGACTCATTGTCAGGCTGCAAGCGGGTCGCTTTTTGAAGAGCGGGCAGCGCGTCCTCGATCAAGTCCAATTCAAGGCAGGTTTTTCCGAATTCGAAGAGTATCAAGGCATTGTCGGGCTGCTGACGTTTGGCTTTGATTAGATAAGCCAGAGCCTTTTCTGGATCCTTCTGCTGCTCGGCCATTTTGGCCAGGTGCAGCAAGCAGTCGACGCAGCTTTGGTTCAGGCTGAGCGCAGCTTCGTAACTCCCAAAGGCCCGATCGAGATCGCCACGATTGAAGTAGAGATTGGCCAGCGCGAAGGCCAGGTCATAGGATACCTGGCCGCTATTTTTTGCCTTCTCGAGAACGTCAATGGCTTGCTGGTCCAGGCCAGAGGTTACGAGCATTGAGGCAAACGCCGCGCTGGAACTCGCAGAAGCTTCCGGCAAACCATCCCAGTCGTGAACGAGCGCGATGAGAGACTCCTTCTGTTTGAGGCCGGAATAGTCTTTAGCCAGCAGCAGAATGCCGTCGGTGGAACGGCGAAGTTCCGTGAGAACAGGTTCGGCTATACTCAAAGAAACACTGAAGTTGCCGCTCGCGCTCTCCAGTTGGGCCAGAGCAAATCGCGCTTCGCGGTTGTCCGGATCGACACGGAGGACCTCCTTGAGTTCCTGTCGCGCCAGAACCCTTTTCCCCGTGAGGGCGAAGACTTCACCCAATGTGACGCGGGCTTCCAGCAGGGCGGGATTGAGCCGCAAGGCGCCATTTAGAAACTGGGCTGCTTCGGTATAGCGCTTTTGACGGAACCGAATGGCGCCCAATGTAGCCCAAGCCATAGGTTTGATGGAAGAGTCTCGAAGGGCCAATCTTGCTTCTTTTTCTGCCCCCGCCAGATCTCCAGCGGTCATTAGTTCCGCTGACTTTTGCAGGTGGTCTGAATCTGACGACGCTTTACTTACTCCGCGAACGGGCAAAAGAAGAAAGCAAATCAAGAGCGCAAGGCTCTGCCAGACTCTTTCACCATGAATACTTCGAGCGAGCCACAGCTCTGACCCACTGAGAGGAAAATCACAATCCGCAGACGTGGACTCAGCTTGCTGATGATCTGGGGCCTTATTTTGGGTCTGGAGCAATGAGGGGCTCCTCGGTTTTCTGTTCCGGACGAGAGTCCTTAGACTGTTGCTGAAGTTGTGCGTACTTCTGCAGCGCCTCCTCGCTTTCCGCCTGGTTTCCCAGTTCTCGCAGCACTAGACCTAGAACATAGTAATAGTCTGGCACTTGCGAGTTAAGCGCGATGGCGCGCCGTGCGGCGTCGGCGGCTTTCTGCCATTCTTTCTGTGTACGGTATGCCTTCGCCATTTCAAAGTAAACGGTGTCCGATGAGGATTTGATCTCGAGTGCCTTCTGGGCGTAGATGAGAGCTTCAGTCGCATTTTTCCGGCGGTTGTAGAAGCCGCTGAGATAAATATATGGCCATTCGGACCGTTGTTCCTGTCGATCTTCGAGTTGGACCGCAGTGCTGTAGTTGCGTAAGGCATCGTCGTTCTTGCCCAGCGCCTCCAGCGTGATTCCCAGGTTGCTGTACGCCTTGATGTAGGAAGAATCAAGCCGGATCGTGGTCTCAAATTCCGATTTGGCAAGGGGATAGACGCCTCTGGTGTAGTAGGTGCGCGCCAGGAAATAGTGGATCTCCGCAGAGTTCGGCCGGAGCCGTGCCGCCTGAAGCAATTCGACCTCGGCCAGATCGTAGCGGCCAATGATACTGCAGCTTAAAGCTAGCACTTTGTGTGCTTCCGCGTTATTGGGATCTAGTTCGAGCGATTTTGAGAGTTCTTTGATGGATTGCCCAATTTTGTGAGTTCTGAAGTGCACATAACCAAGGTCATAATAAGCTCTTGAGGAATTTGGATGGCTCTTGAGATAGTAGTTCAGGCGGGACTCGGTCTCGTCGAATTTGTTGAGGTCGATGTCGGCTTCCACTCCGAGGAGCGCATCCGGTTCTTCGCCAGTATGTCCGCGGAGGCCGCCTTTTGTGTCCTGCGGCCGAGGGGCTGCCGGAGCCAGCGGTATGCTGGAACAGACTATAGCCCAACCCGTAACGAAACAGGTCGTAAGAAAAAAGGACTTCCGGCGAGTACTCTGGGAGATGCTTTGTTCATCCCCATTGATTTCAGATTGTCGCTTGCGCCTCAGCACAATCCTCATCGCATCTGTGGAAGGAGGCCTTTGCGAGCCGAACCCTCGAAACGCCACTATGCTACCATAGCGCGGCGGTCGTCGCTGCATGCGGAAGCCGCATATTCCGGTAGTGTAAGCGATTGCATTCGGTCGAATGCTGTGTCATTTCTAATAGTCTCAGGGAATGTATCGTGAGTCGGACGGGGAACTGACCTTGCAATGGGCTTCGATTTTCCGGGAGGGGCTGAAAAAGAACTTTGATTCGGCCCGTGCCCGGCCGGTCGGTACCCGGCCGAGCATTGCCCGGCCGATCGTTGCTCGACCGATCAATGCTCGACTGATCACTGGGATTCTCGCCTTGGCCGTTTCGATCGCTGCAGCCCTGACGATAGGTCAGCATCGTGCAGTTGCCCAAACCGGGGCCGTTGTCTCCTCGCCACCCGGTATTCCCGTCACCTTTACTGACATTGCCAAGAGTGCCGGCCTGAAGTTCAAGCAGGACTCCACCGCCTCCGACCAGAAGTACTATCTGGAGACCATGGGCACTGGGGTCGCGTGGCTTGACTATGACCAGGATGGGTTGATGGACCTTTTCTTTGTCCAGTCCGCAGCGACCGACATTTACAAGCCGCCACATCCGCTTCGTTGCGCTCTTTACCACAATAATGGCGATGGAACCTTCACCGACGTTACCGAAAAAGCCGGAGTTGGAGGCGAGGGACACTACGGCCAGGGCGTTGCTGTCGGCGACTTCGACAACGATGGCTATCCCGATCTTTATGTGACGGGATATGGCAGCGCCATTCTTTACCACAATAATGGCAATGGTACCTTCACCGATGTCACTGCCAAGGCGGGCGTCGCCGACCCGGGTGGATGGTCGACGAGCGCAGGGTGGTTCGATTACGACAAGGACGGATGGCTCGATCTGGTCGTCACCAACTACATTGAGTGGACGCCGAAAACCAACATCTGGTGTGGAGAACACCGGCCCGGCTATCGTTCCTACTGTCATCCAGGAAACTATCGAGGACAGAAGACAAAGCTATACCACAACAACCACGACGGAACCTTTACCGATGTCAGCAATGCGTCGGGCGTGGGCAAACCCGAGTCGAAGGGCATGGGCGTGGTACTCGCTGACTTCAATAATGACGGATGGCCCGATATCGCAATCGCCAATGATTCTTGGCCAAATTTCTTATTTATCAACAAGCATGATGGAACCTTTGACGATGTTTCGCTGTATTCCGGTGTCGCAGCCAGCGAAGATGGGAGTTATGAAGCGGGCATGGGTATCGATGCCGCCGACGTCGACGGCGACGGCTGGCAGGACATCTACGTCACCCATCTTGATTTTGAATTGAACCGTCTTTATCACAACAACGGCGACGGCACCTTCACCGATGATACGTATCGATCTGGCATCGGCAACAAGGCAGTGCATCTCAGTGGGGTGTCGATGAAGTTTCTCGACTACGACAATGACGGCTGGCCCGACATTGTGCAACTCAATGGCGCCATGCTCGACAACATTCAGCTTTATCACAGTGAGGTTTCGTACAAAGAGCCGCTGCTGATGTTCCGGAATTTGGGGAAAGGTCAGTTCGAGAAAGTTTCAGATTCGCTGGGTCCCGACTTTATGCGTCCCATCGTTGGGCGTGGACTGGCGACGGCTGACTTCGACAATGACGGAGACATTGATATTGTCACCAATAACAGAGGAGACTATCCCTCGCTACTGCGCAATGACGGCGGGAACGCGAACCACTGGCTGACGGTCCTGTTGATTGGAACGAAATCGAATCGCGACGGGATCGGCGCTTCACTCAAACTGACTTCCGGAGGCGTGGCTCATGTGGAGCAGGCCAAGGGCGGCATGGGTTACATGTCGGCCAGCGACCCTCGCATCCATTTTGGTCTGGGGAAGAATACAAAAATCGAGTCTCTTGAAATCACCTGGCCAAGCGGTCAAATCGATCGTCTGAGCAATGTTCCGATCGATCAAATTATCGCGGTCCAGGAAGGTAAAGGAATCGTGCCGCGTAAGTTTCCAAAGATCACCAACGCGAAATGAGTCACGTCATAGAAGGTAGGAAACAGCAAAGTCCATGAATTTACCCCGCCGACGTTTCCTCGGATCCTCACTCCTCGTCTTCGGCGACACGCTGATGGACGCGCTCACGACTCCGCTCTGGGGTTGGAGGCGCAGCCTGATTCTTCAGCCGACAGCCACGTCGAATCCAACTTCTCCGGTGCAGTTCGTGGATGTGGCTCGCGAAGCTGGCCTGAACGTTCCCAACGTGTGGGGCGGCGTCGATCACAAGGGTTACATCATCGAGGCCAAAGGGAGCGGCCTCGCGTTCTTTGATTATGACAATGATGGCTGGCTCGATATCTATCTGACTAACGGAACTCGGCTGGGGGAGAAGTGGCCGACGGGAAAAGCGCCGACCTCGCAACTGTTCAAGAATAATCGCGACGGCACGTTCCGCAATGTTACCGAAAAGTCCGGCCTCGCACGCACCGGGTGGCAGACTGGAGTGTGTGTCGGTGATTACGACAATGATGGCTGGGACGACCTGTTTTGCTGTTTCTGGGGGCATAACATCCTCTTTCACAACAATGGAGACGGCACCTTTACCGACGTCAGCCGGAAGGCCGGCGTTTACGACGAGCGGATCCGCTGGGGGGCCGGCTGCACCTTTCTCGACTATGACCGCGACGGGAACCTTGATCTATTCGTCTGCAATTACATCAAACTTGATCCGGCTCAAACTCCCGCGCCCAAGGGACCCGATGTTTGCCAATGGAGAGGAATCTCCGTAATGTGCGGCCCGCGTGGACTCCCCGCCGACACGAACGCTCTCTTCCACAACAACGGCGACGGAACCTTTAGCGACGTTTCCGAGAAGGCGGGTATCCTCAAAGTCGGTCCTCGCTACTCCATCACGGCAGTATCCTACGATTTCGATAATGATGGCTGGCCAGACGTTTACGTGGCGGTGGATTCGCAACCCAGCATTCTCTTTCGCAACAACCATGACGGTACCTTCACCGATGTCGGGGTCATGGCGGGCTGCGCGTACAGCGAGGATGGCCACGAGCAGGCGGGGATGGGCGTAGGGGTTGGCGATTACGATTGCGATGGCTGGCTGGATATCTTCAAGACGAACTTCGCGGACGACACGTGCGACTTGTATCACAACAATGGCGATGGCAGCTTCAGCGACGTGACGTTTCCGGCGGGAATCGCTGTCAATACTAAATACGTCGGCTGGGGCTGCGGGTTTATGGATTATGACAATGATGGCTGGCTCGATATCCTGCAAATCAATGGGCACGTTTATCCGGAGATTGACAAGCACGACCTGGGCCAGACTTACAAGAATCCTCGGCTTGTTTATAGAAACATGGGTGACGGGAAGTTCAAGGATGTTTCAGCGGAGATGGGACCTGGCATCGCCGAACGATTCTCCAGTCGCGGTGCCGCATTCGGAGATTATGACAATGACGGGGACGTGGACGTCCTGGTTCTGAATATGAACGACCTTCCGTCACTCTTGCGCAACGATGGCGGCAATAAGCAGAATTGGATCAAAATCAAGCTGATTGGGACCAAGTGCAATCGCACGGCAATAGGTGCGCGCGTGCGCATAGTAACTGGCAATCATGTTCAGATGGACGAGGTCCATAGCGGATCAAGTGTGATGTCGCAGGGCGATCTGAGGCTGCACTTCGGCCTCGGAAAGCTTCAAACGATTGATCTCATCGAGGTGAAGTGGCCAACGACAGGCAAACTCGAACGATTCACGCAAGTGAAAGCCAACCAGATACTGACCATCCGTGAAGGCAGTGGGATCGTCGGAGCAGTGGGGGCGACAGCGAAATAGCTTGACCAGCCTTCGCCGAAGGTCGCCGATTCCGGCCAGCCGGGTTGACCACTTCTGATTTGGAATGCGTTCTCGGAACTTCTCCCACTCCGCAATCCTTTTCTTAGTTTTCTTACTGCGATAAGGCAGCGTATGGCGGACATGAAAGCGTGTACATTCCAGTTCATGGTTTCTCGTGTCAGCAATCGTTTGCTAGAATAGAGTGCCCTTCGGGGATTCTTTTCGCGGACTTGCATGAACATTCGAGAGGTAGCCAAGAGAGCGAAAGTCTCCACCGCAACCGTCTCCCGCACCATCAACAATTCGGAAAAGGTGGATCCAGGGACAGCCGCCCGGGTGCAAAAGGCCATCCAAGAGCTCAATTTTTATCCCAATACCCATGCTCGCACCCTGGTATCGGGTCGGAGCCGTATGATGGGCTTGATCATTTCGGATATTACAAACCCCTTTTTCCCTGAACTGGTGAAGAGCTTTCAAGACGCGGCGCTGCGGAGCAGCCAGGAAGTCATCATTGGAAACACGGATTACAACCCTAAGCGCATGGCGGGATGCATACGGCGCATGGTGGAACGCAAAGTAGACGGTGTCGCCATCATGACTTCCGAGGCCGATCCCGGCCTGATGACGGAACTGACGAGAAGGAACATTCCGACTGTGTTCATGGATACCGGTAAGTCCGGCCCCCATAGCGCGAACATTCGCATCGACTATGCCCAGGGTATTCATGAGGCAATGCAGCATCTATTCTCCTTGAACCATCGACGCATCGCATTTATCACAGGTCCAATGAACCTGGAATCGGTTCGCATAAGGTGCGAGGCTTACCTCTCCGGGCTCAAATCGTGCGGACTTTCCGATCGAGCCCTTATTGAAAAGGGGGACCATCGCATCGAAGGCGGCGCAATGGCGATGAGAAATTTGCTGAAGTTGCCGCAGCCCCCCACGGCCGTCATCGCCTCGAACGACCTTAGCGCGATTGGAGCGCTCGGCGTAATTCATAACGCTGGGTTAAGAGTCCCAGACGATATATCGCTGATCGGTTTTGACGATATTGCCTTCGCGCATTGGACCCAGCCTCCGCTGACCACCGTGATCCTGTCTCGCACCCAACTGGCGATTACAGCTTTTGCTGCGCTCGAGGCTCTCATCCGAAAGGAAGATGGATCTCAGACTGACTACAGCATTCCGACTCACTTGGTGATGCGGAAATCTACGCGGGCCATATGAGGGAGGAATTTCTCCTGTTCTTTGGCCGGAGTTTGCGATGGAAGTATTGGTGCACTATCGAACACGCGCCAACAGAGGACCCGCACCCACTCATCTGGAGCGATCCACTACCCGACGCTGGCCCCGTTCGCCGCTGAACAGATATACACATCTGGGCGGATTCCTGTGCTTAATTGATATTGTTTCGAAATTTGCTCGGCAAACCTTGCCGCGTCTTCGGTCTTCACCAGATTAACTGTGCATCCTCCGAATCCGCCGCCTGTCATGCGCCCGCCACAATAGCCTTCCAGAGACTCGGCGATTTCGGCCATTACGTTGAGCTCCCGGCAGCTGACTTCAAAAAGATCGCTTAGGCTCCGATGAGATTCGCGCATAAGGCGTCCGAATTGGTTCACGTCACCGTCAGTCAGGTACTTGGCACCCGCTAGAACTCGCGCGTTCTCACGCACCACGTGCAGACAGCGCTTGTAGATATCTTGGGGGATTTGGGCAACATGTTTCTCCAGTTGCTCGACAGAAACATCACGAAGGGCGCGAATGTCTGGAAACCACTTCGTCAAAAGTTTCACGCCCTCGTCACACTCTTCGCGTCGACGATTGTAGGCGCCGCTGGCGTGGTCATGTTTCACCATCGTGTTACAGATCACCAATCGCAGGTTGTCGGGAATTGGAATCAGCTTGAACTCAAGCGATCGGCAGTCGAGCAGTAACGCGTGCCGCGCTTTCCCCAAGCAGGAAACAAATTGGTCCATGATTCCGACCCGTGCGCCGACAAACACATTCTCGGTTCTCTGGCAGAGTTTTGCGACCTCGGGCAGCGGAAGCTGAGAGCCGTTAAGACTTAACAGAGCGAGCGCACTGGCTACCTCAAGCGCTGCGGAAGAACTGAGGCCGGCGCCGATCGGCACTTCACTGCGAACCAGCAAGTTTGCACCAGGGATCGGATGCCCAATCTGCCGAAGCATGACCGCTATGCCTAAAACGTAGTCGCTCCATATACCTCTTCCCTGACTCGGCAAATTGTCCAACGCAAATTCAAACTCCTCTGAAAACTCTTCCGAACGAATTACCAATTTTCGGTCTGGGCGAGGGGAAATTGCCACCCGTGTGGAAAAACCGATGGCACAGGGCAGGACAAAGCCGTCGTTGTAATCGGTGTGTTCTCCGAGCAAGTTGACCCGGCCCGGCGCGCGAAAGATCATCGGAGGCGAGCTAAACAAGTCTTCAAAACTCCGAGCCAATTCTTCGGACTTCATCCAATAACCCCAAACAACGAAGGTTCAGCAAAAAGGCGCGTAAACTTGGAAGCGGCTCAACAGTATGTAAACGATTACACCCGCGGACAGCCAAGAGGCCAGAAAATATTCTCCCGTTGTTTTGTCGTCCTGGATGAGATGTTTAGTCTTGCCTACAGCGTAATCCAAGGGCCAGAGTGGCGCCCTTAAGTATACGCCTAGCAGGTTGATTTGCCGGGAACACTGGCGGACGCAATTAGGTTGTTTCCCCTGTTCTGAGAAGACCATCCGGTGCGTTCAGCGTTTCTGGTGCTTCGACGGGGTTACAGACTGGCAGAGAGTGCCATTGGCACTATAAGAAGGTTGCGCGGAAAGTTGCTTTGGCACCACAGAGGTTATGAGTCGAAGGTGTTCCCGTCGATCGACCGAATCCCAGCCGCTGTCAAAGCAGGCATTCTTTCATCGCACGCGGACAATCACGGCGTACCCGTGGATAACAACCCCCGACGATTCGGTTTTCATAATCTGCGCCACAGCCTCGCATCATTTCTCATCCAGATCAGAACCGACCCAAAGACTGTGCAAACTCTGCTTCGCCACAGTGACGTCAAGCTGACGCTTCAGTTCTACACCCACGCAATCAGCCGCGATCACACGGTCGCAGCGGGGAAAATGCTAAGTGCGATTCTCAGCCACGCGCCAGGCAAAAACGGACTGAGAGCGGACTGAATTGGAAGACAGTTCAAGATAAGTTCTTCAAGGTCATACATGTATGCGTTGGCATCTTTGCACCACGTTCTAGATGCGGACTGAGAGAGGACTGAAGGTCACCGGGACCAGTCACGCAAGCTCTTTGGAATGATGGTGGCCAGGGACGGAGTTGAACCGCCGACGCCAGCCTTTTCAGTGTTTATGTTGTAGTTTTAACGACTTACGCGACTCTGGGTGGCCGCCTAAGTCCTTGAAAAGTCGTTAGAGACATTGCAATCGTGGGTGGAAATCACGGGTTCAAGAACTGGTCGCTCGTACACCCGATTCTGCGTCCACCTTCGCGCTGATCGGAGGCTGTTCCCCTTTACTTCGAGATTCCCTTCACACGCTCGGCAGAGTAAGTCTTCCGTTTTTTAACGCCACTAGACGCCTGACGCTTTCTATCGACCCTGACGTGGACGGTTGTGGGTTTAGAAGAGCCAACAGCGGCAGCGAATGCAGCGGGATTCAGTGCGGTGAGCACGGCAGCCGGATTCTTGTCGATGACAGTGAGCAACGTGCGAGCCGGCGCTTCTGGGGTCCTCCGCCCTCCCTCCCAGTGCTTGATAGCGTCGAGGCTGAACCCAAACGTGTTAGAGAATTTGGCCTGTGTCATGCCCAGTCGATTGCGGATCGCTTTCACGTCAACCTCCTGGGGTACATGTGCCTTGAATCCTTCTTGCTCCCCAGCAGGGAAAGCCTCAACGTCGTTCAGCCCATCCATCAGCTGCTCGAATTGCGTTTTCATGCTACCTCCCGTAGGTCTCGAAAATACTATCGGCCCGTTTCCGTAGCTCATTGCGTTCTGCCATCGACAGGTTTTCTTTCTGATTCTTTGGAAAAACCGTGATCAGAAAAACCGGAAATCTCCTCGTTGCGCCAGATATACCCAACCCGAGCCCCGCCGCTTTTCCCCATTCCTTTGCGTTGCGACCCGGACTTCTCGAAATGCACCAGTCCACGGATCAGGTCTCCACATTCCGGGTCAGCCGCAACCAGTGCCACGATATCCGCACGCTCCTCCTCGCTAGAGCTTGTTGGCTATGGCGAGGTAAGTAGGCGTTTCGACAACCGTCTGCACAACTCTCTTGTACTCCATTGGACACCATCCGTCAAGTACAATTGTACGCCATTGGACACCAACGGTTTAGGAAGCTCTTTATAACACAGAGAGGGAGAGAAAGAGAGACGAGCCCCAGGTTTTGCTGATTCTCTTTGTTTGTGAGGAGCTTGCCCAGATCAGACTGCGCCTCCGCCAGCGCCGATTTGAGCGTGGTGTTTGGTCTATCGCCCCTCCTCGGCACCAGCCCAGCGGCGACTTTGGCCCGCCATCGACAATCAGCGTTACAATGTGGACCTGCCAGGTAGCGGGAGCACTAAAATATGAAACGGGTGCAACCACATACCGCTTTGCAGATGGCGCCAGCGCAGTTGTATTTGTTCTTCCGAAGCTCTCGGACTCGAATCCTGTTCGACTTCGTGCGAGCAGCGTTCGATAGTCCACGGGTGGCCTGCACCGACCTAAGCCGAAGGCTTAGGGATGGTGTCTCTCTCCCCTCCCTCGCACGTAACCCATTCGACCAGTGACGAGATGACCGGTCTCACGGTGGGGCCGATGTCTGACAAATGAGGGCAACATAGGAAGACTGACGGCCGATCATCCATATCGGTTGCGTTCAACCCATAGATAGACGCTTTGCGCTCCGAACGGTGTGCGGCAGGTGTGCCTCTATTTAGCGGGCATTAACTCACGGCGAGGGCTTCGAGCGGGCACAAGAGTCGCCGCAAAGACCAAGGCCTCGCGATTCATGGGCAGGCTGAGGCTGCGCACTACCTTGTTGCTATCCAGGCCAAAAGAATAGGAAAACAGATAAAAGTTTCGACCGTCTTTTGAACCGTCCGCAGTGATCCGGTAGGGCATAGTGACAGCCACAGATTCACCGGTGAAATTCTGGGGTGAAGCCCAGTCGCTTAAGCTCTGTGTGAACGTCGAGGAGGTGCCATCGGCGTAAGTGACCGTGAAGGTCTGCAACTCCTGGTCGCCGTTGACGCCGACGGCAAGGATTTTCAAACTATCGAACTTTCCTTGCGGGAGCGTCACGATCTTGCCCGTAACCGCGTCTGGAGCGTTGGCCGGGCCAACTGCAAACACAACGCCGCCGACCTGCTCCCGACCCAACAATTGTCCTGAAAGCGCAAAGCCGTCGCCATCCAGGCTCGCCGATGGTGCAAAGGTCGCGCCGTCGTCATAGATGCCAGCCACGTTGTACACCGATGCCAGGTCGACTGGCACAGTGTTCGTGAGGACGGGGGTCACGGAAGCTGGAACTGCGATGCTGCGGGACACATTTCCGGCCGTGCCCGTGATGGTGAATGAAGCAATGGTTGGATTTGTAGACCGGTCTGCCGTTAGGGTGAACGTGCTTGATCCTGCCGTACTGGCCGGAGCGAATGAGGCAGTCACGCCTGCGGGCAGTCCCGATGCGCTCAAGGTGACGTTTCCGGTAAAGCTGCCCCGCGGCATTATGATGACGCGGCTCGTGGCGCTGCGTCCCTGGGGCACCGAAACGATCGATGAAGAAGTTGAGAGTGTGAAATCGCTCGGACCGGCGCTAGGTGAAGGAAGCACATCGTACAGCGGTTGAGCCGGCTGCACTGCAGGATTCTCGTTCGCTACAGAGATCGCCAGGATGCGGATGCGATCGTTGTCGGGAAGTTTGACGCTTTTTGTGCCCGGCGGCAGATCGATCGCATAGCCAAAAACATACGAATAGGAGTACGCGACGTTCTGGCCCGCTGCATTGTGATGGTGGCTGGAGTACCAAGCCAGATCCGCCCGCTTAATGTAGGCGGGCTTGAGACCCACCATATCGCCGTAGTCGTCATGCGATGTATCCTTCGAAGTCCACAACCGATCGCCCCACTGCCCGATAAATCCGCCCCATTCCTGGATGTTCAGCTGCACTTTCCGGTTGGCAATCTCAAACGTTGCCTTCTGATCGCCGTCGGCTGACGACGCCAACACATACACGCGGTTGTAGGCTCCCTCAGGCAGTTTGATGGTCTGTCCTTTTGCCAGTACCGCGTTGGGTGTGCCGGTCTTTGCCGCTGCGAGCTGAAATTGCACATCGTTGAACAGTATCTGGCTTGGCAACATCTCTGCTGGCAGCGAATTGCCCTTCCCGTCAAAGCCGCGTTCGGAATGATCGCCGTCATTGCTCGCGGTCGCGAGGTCGTAGTGCAGCGGAACCGATGTGGAGTGGATGGCTGCCACCTTGGTCGAGGAAGGAGCCAGCCGAACCGCGAAGGTACGCGGCTGATATGCACTAAATGAAGTGACCAAGTTACCGGTGGTCACCTTTGCCGGACCCACGGGCTGCTCTTGTCCGTTCACCTCACGTGCAGCGGTGATGGGCGCCGCGAAGGAGATCCGGACGTTCGATTGAAGCTTCCCCTCCAGCTCCACAAATCGGACGACGACTTCGTCGCTTTGTTCTGCTTTCTTTACTGCCAGGACCCGTATGCGTGAGTTGCTGACGGTCAGGAGCGACATCTTCCTGCCTACCGCGCCCGGGTGTTTTGAGGTTGCGAAAGCAATCAGCGGCGCGTTCAATCGCTGCGCCTGCCAGTCGGTTTCTGCATCGCGCCAGCCCATGGCATGACCGGCGATGCCGTATAGGAATTCGTGATGCCCAATATCCTGCGTCCCCTGGTCGGCGTAGCCGCCTGCGGTGCCGGGGGTACGAAGGAGAGTGAGCCGGATGGTGTTGTCGGTGGGCTTATCGGATCCATTCTTGCAGTCCGTCAGAATGGTGGCACCGAACTCTCCGCTCATGTCAGTCAAATCGATCCATTGATGCGACGGAACCTCAAACTTGCGTGGCTCTGCCGTAGGGCGTTCGATCGCGCCGATGTCCCAGTTGTAAGTGGCCATGTGATTTGAGGCGGTCAATGGGAAAGTAGCTTTGAGATTCGATTCGCGCGTGTTCCAGTCGATCACGTTGCCGAACTCGACGCGCTTTCCTGCGTCGCCCGCCGAAAGACTGATCGTCTGCACAAAGCGCGAGCCCGCCGCTTCCCGGGAGACTTCCAATGTCACACGGACCGGACCACTTTCAACGATGCGGACCTGTGCCGGGCCGGAGACGAATGCCTTGGGTGCCGCTTGCTCCTGGTCCCAATCCATATTCCACGCCGGCCACTGCCGGGGATTGTCGTAGGAGATCGCAAGACGCGCGGGCGCCGAGAGCAGCTCACGTCCGATCCCTTTGGCGAAGATACTGGAAACGTCGCCGTCGGAATTCAGTTTGACGCGGTAATATTGATTCTCGAGCCCATCTTTCGATACTTGCAGCTGCAATGAGGAACCCGAAACCGTGCCCGGCTGCACGTCATAGACGGCATAACCCACGGAAGGCACGCTGGCGAGGAAGATCACCTTCCCATCGGAAATTTGTGCCGGCACATCCTTACCGTCTGGCCCAGTCACGTGCACAGCCTTCGGCATGCCGCCAGGAAAGTCCACAGCTGCGGTGACCAGGTCCTGGCGTGCAACGTTAAGCTGATTGAAGACCACCAGCGGCACTCCTTTGACCTCGGTGTTGAGCCCTGCTGCGACGCCTTCCGTTGCGTTACTCAATACGCCGGAGAACTGGTTCATCGCAATCACGTCGTCATTCCAGGCAAACTCGTAGGATTTGGGTGTGGCAGTCCCGGCGGCGATGTCATGGAAATGTCCACCCATGACGAGCGTCCATGCGTCATTCAATCTCTCGAGTGGATAAGGCCGTGCACCCAGCCATTCGGCCATAATCGATGCCTTCTCGGCCGCGTCGGCCAGCAATTCTTCCTGCCGGAGCCAGCGCTTCTGGTAGGCCTGTGACGTCAGTGAACCCGCCGAGTGATTTGTGAGCTCCATCTCCCCGGTGTAGCGGGGCAAGCCAGCCATTTCATCCGGAGTGATGTCGAGGAACATCTGGTCGGCCGCTGCGGAAATCACATGCACCGGCCCGTCGCCCACTTTCATCGGTGGCCACTCGGGGTGCTGCTCACCGTAGTATCTGCCATCAGGGGGGAGCCCGACGCTTCCCTTGGTCACGATGGCTTCCAGGCGTTTCACCGAGTCTTCATCGGGCGTGCCGCCAATATCTCCCGTACCGTAATAGTGGTAGTCGGTGAACAAGCCACTGACTTTGCCATTCTGGGCAACGCGAGCAGCCCAGTCGCCCTGAAAGCGCGAAAACTCATGGTCGCGCTGTGCCCGAACGAGAGCGTTCTGCTCCCGCCGCAGGCTGTAATATTCTCCAGCCTCGTTTTGGTCGAGCGGTTGATGATTCTGCTCAACTTGCTGCAGCTTTCGTTGCAACTCCCCGATCTTCTTCTGTAAGTCATCAAGGGCTCGATTAGGCGGTTCCGGCGGCAGCGGCTTAGTGAGATCGGTGTCGATTCCTCCGCTATAGCTGCCTGGATTCAGGCCGGCAAGAACTGACTCGCCGTCGGGTCCAACCCATACACCAACATTGAACGGAGTTCCCTCCGGCGTCTTCTCTGTTGATTCTTGCCCTCCTCCGGTAGCGGAAGACCCCCAAACCAGTTTTTGCGTGGAAAAGCCCTTCACTCCCGAATGAGCGAGAATCGTCGGCAGCGATGCTGGAAACCCGAAGCAATCCGGTAGCATGTATTCCGCACTCGCCTTGCCGAATTCTTTGCGGAACCACTTGTTGCCGTAGAGAATTTGTCGGATGATGGCCTCGGCATTTGGCGCATTGACGTCTCCTTCCTCCATCGACGAGCCGCCGGGGAACCATTTCCCTTCATTCACATAATTTTTCAGTTTCGCGAAATCGGCGGGGAAGTACTCCTTCATGAAACGATAGCGGTTGGCGCCGCTGAAGTTGAAAACGTAATGGGGATATTTCTCGAACAGCTTGAAATTGTCCTCCATCGTCTTGCGGATATATTCGTCGATGACCTGCGGATATTCCCATCGCCACTCGGTGTCGAGATGCGCATAACCGACGACGTAGAGCGTCGGCTGCTTGCTGAGGTCGGGCTTCCCACCCTCTTGCGCGCCAGCTGGAGTGAACGCAGTGAACATCATCATCAGGCAGGCCAGCGGAACGGTTGCCCAAGCATTGCGCGATCGTCGCATAGCTTTCTCCCAACATCCAATGTGAATCCAGTGAGGCGTCACGTATTAAGGTTATCTCCCGCGAACTGCACTGGACTTTCGATTCATTTCCTCAAGTTATTCTTCTGTCGGCGGTCCAGCCGCCCCGCACCCATCGACTCGCCATAACGATATTCTTCTGCGATTCTCGCTGGTACGCAAAGGCCATTGGCGACGATTACCCACCTCAAAGTTTTCGTGCGTGAAGGACCTTGAGCTCGGCTGGCCAGTATGGAAGGAGCGAGGGTCAAAAGAAATAGTAGACATTTAACATTGATTGCACTAACGTAACGTTCCGTGCGCCTCGATGCCACGGAACCGAGCCCGCGATTGTCCGCGGGTGCGCGATTGATCGTGCATGAACTCGAGGAATATCTGCGAGAGACCCGAATTCGCCGCATACATTTCGGCGACGGGACCACGGCCCCGCCGCCACTCGCCTATGTAACAAATTTTCCCCGTCTTTCGCTCCCTCTGGCGGGATGTCACACCATGGAGGTGGCTCATGGCGGGCGCACGGAAACGATCAAGCCTATCCGCGGGCATACCGTTTTTGTGCCTGACCATGCGTGGAACAAACCTGACTGGACGGGGCACGTGGATGTTTTGACCTTTCTGTTTGGAGTGAAGCAGATCGGTATCAGCCTGGTGCGGCATAAGGGTGGTTCTCAGGTGCCGCCCACGGCGGTCAAAGCCAGCGTTCATGGCGGCTACGACGTGCCGACCCACAGTATTCTGGCGGCTCTTATGGTTCTAGCCGCTGACCACTCCAAAGGCTCGCTGGCGCGTCTTTTGACTGAATCCTTGCTGCACGCCTGCCTGCGGCTCCTGAAGTCGCCGCAGAAACAGCACCCCCGCAAGGCGATTCGCACGTACGAATCCATCTGTCTGTACGTGCAAGAGAACTTCCACAGTCCTCTCACGCGGGAAAGCGTCGCGCGGCATTTTGGCCTGGCTCCGAACCACGTCTCCCGCCTCTTCCGCAGGGAAGGGTTCATGCGTTTCAATGACTACCTGAATCTGGTTCGGGTGAACCGGGCGAAGTTCATGCTGCAGAACTACAGCCTGACCCTGAAGGAAATTGCCGCCAGCTGTGGCTACAACGATCCCGCATACTTCTGCCGGGTCTTCAAAAAGGCCTGCAAGGTCACGCCCACCGAGTATCGCTCCAACAATACGATCCAGATTTCGCAGCATTCCACGCTAAAACCCTTATTTGCATAAATGTTATTTAAGTACAACAAACGTTCTACCTCTCCTGTTTGCAGACTTGGACGGATCACACATACTTACTAAAATCCGCAGTTGATGCGCCTCGGAAAGCGGGATAGAACATGTCTGCACCGGTGTCGGACTGGGTCAACAGGCAGTGGAGGATGCAAGCCGTGGATCGCGCTGCGATCTTGGGTATTCGGCTTTCTGAAAGACTGACCAGTAAAGTGTGTGGCTGGATAGCACGCTTTTCTACCGTACCTTCTGTGGCAGGCGGACCCAAATGCTTGAATCGCTACAAAAGCTAAGACGGCACCTGTTGACGGGGGTTTCGTACGCAATCCCATTCATCGCTTGCGGGGGCATCCTCATTGCTTGTGCCATCGCCTTCGCTCCGATGACTTCTTCCGGCCCTGATTTTTCAAGTTCACCACGTCTCAAGCTCATTCTCGATATCGGCACGGCATCGTTCGCTCTGATGCTCCCCGTGCTCGGTGGTTATATCGCGTATTCCATCGGAGGGAAACCTGGCCTGGTTCCGGGTTTTCTTGGCGGCTACTTGTCAGGCCAGGTGCGAGCTGGCTTCCTGGGGGCGATTCTGGCAGGACTGGTCGCAGGCTACATCGTGGAAACGCTAAAGAAAGTGCCAGTCTCCAAGTATCTTCGGCCCATCATGCCGATTCTGGTAATCCCCATCATTTCGGGCGGCTTGGTCGGCGTCTTGATGATCAAGGTTCTGGGGGTGCCGATCGCGCTCATGATGGACCACGCGAATCGCGCGTTGATGTCCATGAGTACCGGAAATGACGTGATCCTGGCGCTTGTCCTGGGTTCTATGATCGCATTTGACATGGGTGGCCCCGTGAACAAGGCAGCATTCTTTTTTGGGGCCGCGATGATCCGCGAGGGCAATTATCAAGTTATGGGGGCGTGCGCGGCAGCTATATGCACTCCGCCTCTGGGGATGGGGCTGGCAACGCTCCTGCGCAAGAGCCTTTGGAGTCTGGAGGAACGGGAAGCGGGGCTCGCTGCCATCGCGATGGGAATGATCGGCATCACCGAGGGGGCGATTCCCTTCGCCGCGGCGGATCCTATTCGGGTTATCCCAAGCATTATGGTCGGTTCTGCGCTGGCGGCAGCGATTGCCATGGTCGGACGGGTAGGGGACCACGCTCCCCACGGCGGTCCGATCGTGCTGCCGGTCGTCGACGAAAGGGCAATCTATCTTGCGGCCATCGCGGCCGGAACCGTACTCACAGCCGCCTTGATCATCCTGTTGAAACTGAAAGGCAATGGCGTGGAAGAAACAAAGGAGGGGTCCGCATGAAAATCGTCGCAGTCACCGCCTGCCCGACGGGCATCGCTCATACCTATATGGCCGCCGCCCGCCTGGAGCGGATCGCAAAAAACTTCGGCCACGAAATCAAAGTGGAGACCCAAGGTGCGATGGGGATTGAAAACAAACTGACGGATGGCGACATCCGGCAGGCGCAGATCGCTATTTTCGCCGTCGATATCGAGATCGAAGGACGCGAGCGATTTAACGGCGTGAAAGTCATGCAGGTACCGCTCCAGGAGGCGCTTAAGAATCCGGAGGATATCTTTCACAAGATTCAACACTGAAAATGACATTGAAGCCGAATCCCGCATTGCAGTTCGTATTCATCTGTCCGCTGTCCAGCGGCCTGCATGCCCGTCCGGCCAGTCACTTCGCCGAGGTGGCGAACCAGTTCGCCGCCGAATGTACATTAACGAATCTACGCAACGGCCTGGTGGGCAATGGCAAGAGTGTGCTCGGCATTATTGCGGCCGACATCCGTCACTCAGATCCCTGCTCGCTATTTCTGAGTGGACCCGATGCACAGGCCGCGCACACCTCCCTGCGCCGCTTTGTGGAAGACACCCTTGCAAAGTGTGACGTTCCTTTCGCCGACACTTCTGTTTCGAGCCGCAGCAATTCGATTCCCAGATCATTGCAAGCGGCGAACGTGACCTGCATTTCGGGGATTCCTGTGAGTCACGGCATTGCCCAGGGCAAAGTGGTCTTCCTCCGGACGATGGCGCTTTCCAGCACCGTGAATTCAGCGGTCGCCGCCGACCTACAGCAGGAATTGGAGCGCATCAAAGAGGCTGTCTCTGCCGTCCGTCACCGTATCGGCGAGAGACTCAAATACGCCATTACGCCGATTGGCGCCGCTGTGCTCCAGGCGGATCTGGCAATGGCCAGTGATGTATTGCTGTTGGAAAAACTCACAGAACAAGTCCTGGGAGGGAAGTCCGCCGCGCAGGCCGTGATCAAAACTGGCGAATTCTTCACCGATCTTCTGGGGCATTCCGAAAATGACTATATCCGGCAGCGTTCCATCGACATCGAGGAAATCTGCACACAATTGCTGGAGGAGGTGTGCGGGGCGAGCCCTACGCCAACTGTCGAACTGAAAGAACCCTCCGTACTGGTGGCCGAGACAATAGGTCCGCAGCAATTGCTGGAACTCAATCGCCGCTGCTTGCAGGCACTGGTGCTGGAGCATTCTGGAGTTACATCGCACGGCGCAATCCTGGCACGTTCCCTCGGCATCCCTACGCTCGCGGGCGTTCGAAATGCTCGCCAGATGCTGACGGCGGGCCGCGAACTTGTGGTCGACGCGACCCGCGGTTTTGTGGTTCCCATCGTCTCACCTGTGGTTCAGCGGTTCTATGATCGGGAGCGCACGACCTTGGAACGGCGAAAAAACGCGCGGTACCGCAGCGCCGAAAAATCGGCGAGGACTGCAGATGGTAAGACGGTTGAGATCGCGGCGAACGCTTCCTCCGGCGAGGAACTGGGCTTAGCCTTTGCCAACGGCGCCGACGGTGTTGGCCTGTTCCGTACGGAGATGATCTTTTTAGGACGGGAAAAGGAACCGTCCGAAGAAGAGCAGTTCGCGATTTACTCGGAAGCCGCACGCCTCGCGGGCGGGAAACCTGTTATTTTTCGCACCTTTGACATCGGTGGCGATAAGAAGGTTCCGTACCTTGCGCTTCCGCACGAAGAGAATCCCTTCCTCGGGTGCCGCGGTGCGCGCCTGTATGCGGATCATAGCGACCTGCTGCAATCTCAACTGCGAGCGATCCTTCGCGCATCGGCGGAGGGCCCCGTCCAGATCATGGCGCCGATGATCACTTCCGTGGAAGAAATCGTGCAGTTCAAGGCCGCAATAGCCCAAGCGAAGCAACATCTGGCGCAGAACGGCGTCGAATTCCAGAGCGATATCAAGACTGGAATCATGGTCGAGGTGCCCTCCGTTGCCTTTATTCTGGACCAGCTTTGCGCGGAGGTAGATTTTTTCAGCATCGGCACAAATGACTTGAGCCAGTATTTCTTCGCCGCGGATCGCGGGAATTCGAAACTGGCTGCACTTTTCAGTGTCCGCCATCCCGGGTTCCTTCAGTTTCTGGCGCAGATAGTGCGGAAGATCCATAAGCATCAGAGGTGGGTTGGAATGTGCGGAGAGATGACGGCGGACCGGCGCAATCTTTCCCTTCTGATCGGTCTTGGACTCGACGAAATCAGCGTGCCAGCCTCCGAAGTGAACGATATCAAACAGGCCATCTCGCAGTTTCAGTCTGCAGCCTGTGTCCGCTTGCTTGATCGAGCCGTCGCCTGCGGAACGACGATCGACGTCGATAATCTGGTGGCTACGCAGCAACTCCAGCCGGAGCCTTTGATCAGCGAGGACCTCGTGTTGTTGGAGAGTACGAGCCAGAGCAAGGAAGAGGTCATTCAAGAGATGGTCGACGCATTCTACATCTCTAACCGGACCCAGGATCGCCAGCTGCTAGAGGAGGCACTGTGGGCTCGCGAAGCTCTCTATTCCACTGGCCTTGGCTATGGCTTTGCTACTCCCCACTGTAAGACCGGGGCAATCAGTGCCGATTCCATCAGCGTCTTAAGGCTGAACGATCCGGTGCACTGGGGCTCGGTCGACGGAGAGCGGGTAAAGATGGTGGTCCTGCTAGCGCTGCGCGATTCGGAGGTCGCCAACACTCACATGCAAGTCTTCTCTTCGCTGGCGCGGAAGTTGATCAATGAAGACTTCCGTCAGCATCTGCTGAGTGTGAGGAACGCGAACGAGGTGAAGACGTATCTGTCAGAGCAACTCGGGTTTCCCCTGGGCACGACGAACGAGGCTCCGACCGAGGCGAAACGGAATTCGCCTTCGATGCACGGGCTCATTCGAGATAGGTAAAATTCGTTCTGACGGAAATGCAAGTGCTGCTACGGTGTATGTAAGTGAGACATCGGGAAGGTGATTTTTCGATTTGTCAAAAACGCAACTCTGCGCCCAGAACTTGCTGTTTGACAGGGAACATGGCAGCAGCGAACTCCAGCCCAAAAACCGCAGGACCCTGAGGCGAAAACGAACTATTTAATGCGCCTGATTACCCTCGGGGGCGGATTGATTATTCCGGAGCAGTGTGCAGCGCTCAAATTCAGTCTGCGCCTTTGCCGTCATTTTCTCCTGCTGGTAAACCTGACCAAGCAGGCATCGCAGAGAAGCATTTTGTGGCAAGAGTTGGACCGCCTTCTCCAACTGCTCTTGCGCTTCAGGCAGACGGTGCAGAACCGAATACGCTTTGCCCAATTCTTCGTGCGGCAAAGATAACTGAGGGAAGGCGGTGACCGCCTGAAAGAGATAGGGGACAGCTTTCTCTGGCTGATTCTGATGCAGGTAAAGTCTTGCCAGAGCGACGAAGGGGTCAGGGGATTTGAGTTGATGCTGCGACTCCCAGGCGATCGCGTTTTGATAAGCTTGAATCGCTTCGTCGCTTTGATTCAGGCCCTCGTATGACAGCCCCACGTTGTATTCCGCAACGACATTTTCTGGATCGAGTTTCAAGCAGTGCTCGAAGGCTTCGATTGCGCCAGCATACTTGGTCTCGCTGTATTTCGTCCGGCCCAGGTAATACCACGCTTGTGCGTCCTGCGAGTTCAATGTGGTCGACGCGGTGAGCCATTTCTCGGCCGAGGGCTCGTCCTTCAGCAGAAGATAGTTGAGCGCAATAATCTTCAAATCGAAGGCGCTAGGGGAACGGTATCGCGCACCTGCGGAAAGTTCCACGAGCGACTCCCGCGCTTTCGCGTCGCGCATCTCTCCTAACGAAGCGCTCACCGTGTCCTTATACCGGAAGTTTTCGCCTTCCTTCTCCTCTTCCCCGACGTACTTTTCGCGTACCTCGTCAAATAGAATGTAACCGAGCAGGTAATGCCCTTCAGCGGAATCTGCATGCTGAAGGAGGAATTGGCGCGTGACCTTTTCTGCCTTGGTGACGAGCCCCTTTTGCAAGAGGGATTTCGCTTCCGCTAGTGCCACGTCAGGCGGCGCAGTTTTGGCGTGGTTAGCCGTTTTCCCGGTAGGAGCGGAGGACGAGCCACAGGGCATTTGGCTCCCCGAACACTGGCTTTGATTCAAGGGAGCGGTTCCAGTTTGCGCAACCGCAACGGGAGCGAGAACATACATTACGGCAAAAATCAGAACCGCGAAATGCTCACAGCTGTACACCGTTGATGTGCACTGGGACAGGCTTGTCGGGATACCGCGCGATGCTTCAATGCGCCTGGCAGAATCTTGGTCCCGATGCCGGCACGGCGACACGGCGAACAGCGCTTTCATCCCAGCAGGCACACGCATTGCTTCGAATTATAAGACTCCGGCGCGTTCCAGGGCACCTGGGAACGCTTGCCCCAGGGCACACTGAATACAGTGCCAGGATTTTCAGATCAAGGCGTTCGGGGCGTGATACTTCACTCCCGGGGTGAATTCTGCGAGTGATTCCTCAACCTTCCGAACGCGACCTTGTGGCCCGTAGGATCGAATCCGAGCAAACGATCACAGCGCAGGGCCAGACTGATCCACCATGTCCCGAGGCCTAAATCCCAGGCGCACCGTCGAGTCCGCAATTTTGCAGGAAAATTGCACTTCGGTCTCGTCGGCGGAGACCGTGGGAGCGCCCGAAGAGGTGGTTTTGGGAAAGAAAAAGATGGCGTCCGCGACCAATCCCTTCGAGTTTTTTTCATACACGACATGACTGGGCGAAATCTTGTCTTTGCCCTTCTTCATCTGAAGAAACGCGTTGTCCTGGAAAAACTTTTCGTCATGCTGTTGGAAGGGGGTCATGTCCTCCATGCGCAGTATAATTTGATACTCGCCCTGTGGCTCACTCGCATATTTGTCAACATCCACTTTCTCGCCGTGCAGAATGGCCTGGCGAGCCGTTGCGGCGCGCATGACGCGAGACGATTGCCAGTAAATCTGGACGTTCAACTCTTGCGTATCCTCGCCGGTGCCATCCGGAGCAGTAGTCGGTGCGGTCGCGGTCGTCGTTTGTCCACTGGCGCCGCCACTACTCCGCTGCTGGGGTTTAAACTCTGTCTCGGAACCGGGATGCCACGAGCGTTGTATCGGAGTTATCCGCACCCACGGTGAATCGGTAAGAATGCTCTCAACCTCTTGCTCGTTCCATTGCTGGTACGGCTTGGCCTTCCAGGGTTTATCGCCAGCCCAAAGCATCGTGGTTCCCAGAAGCAGGCCTAAAAGTAGCGCAAGTGGTTTTGAGAGAGTATTCGACGGGAGAAGAAAGGCGGTCTTCGCGTTCATGGCACCCTCCCTAAAACAGAACCGGGACCCGAAGGCCCCGGCGTTGGAAATATGAGCTGCGGTCAAGACAGCAAACCCAAATCTAGTCCGTCCGCACCGGGACTAGAAGTATATTCTAAACTGAGCTTGCCCCCTCCTCGGTGTGTTCCCCTGACAATTTGCTCCGTTGACACCGGCTAAGCCAAAAGTGTTGGCGGCCGCACCGTACTTCGTCTGGTCCAAGAAATTTCCATCGAAACACGCAGGTTGGAGTGAATTTGCAGGGCCGTTATTCAACAAGAAGCGATTGAGCACGTTGAAGAATTGGATGGTCAAATCGGCGCTGAACCGCTCGCCAAAGTAGAACTTCTTGCCAAACGAGATATCCTCATCGAAGTATGGTGGCGCACGGAAGGCGCTGATGCGGGGCCTCGCATTTCCAATGGTCCAGTCTCCCGGTGCGGAGAATGCCGAATAATCGACCACTGGGAGCCCTTTGTAGTAGTTGTTCCAGTTGAGGTGGAAGTTGTTTGAAACAAGGTTGGGCCGATTGCCTACAAAGATGTTGCCAATTAAAGGGTCACAGTTGAACTGGTTGCCTCCGCAGGCGTTGATCGGCAACGGAGTTCCACTCTCGTAATAGTTGGTCGTTGTAAACTTCCAGCCGCCGAGCAGGTTCCTCCCCAATACACCAGGGCGGTTCAAAAACTTCTTTCCGGGGCCGATCGGCAGTTCATAGACACCGGCGATGGTGAGCACATGAGTCTGATCATTGTTGCCTACGGACCATTCCTGGTTTGGGTTGTTGGGGTCGATGCCTCTAAAATTAAAGGTCGAGAAACCGCTGTCCGTATTAGTTAAATACTTCGACAGCGTGTATGACACCAGGTAGGTTAAGCCGGCCCCTGTGCGCTTCTGCAGGCTGACCTGCAGCGCGTTATATTTATCCGCCCCAGTAGTGTCAAAGTTGTTGGTCACAAAAGGCATGTGCGGATAAGGAAGCTCCGCCACAAAAAGCTGAGCCGAGGCGCCCTGCTCCTTACAAAAGTTGGTATAAGGGGCATATAACGGGCCGGGCACGGACCCGCAGCCTCCCGGAACCTGCCCGAATATACCCTGGCCTGCCATAAATGACTGGGATAGCGGGTCGGTCCACGGGTGGGCCAGTTGACAGTCGAGCGTGTTCTCCACGCTGGGGCCTTGCGGGCACACGGATTTCACGAAGCTGTAGTTCAGCGATTGCTTCGCAGACTGGAGCGTAGCCGGCAAGTGGAGATCATGCGTGTGTACGTAGTGAACCGAAAGGAATGTGTTCCAAGGCAGTTCGCGCTGAACACCAATGACAAATTGTTCATCGTAAGCTTGGTTGACCGTCTTCGGCAGCTCGTGAACCTGGGCACCACCGAGAATCGACACGCCATTGAAAAACGTCGGACTAAATCCAACCGCTGGCAACCCTGGCAGCGGATTTGTGTCCCATTGACCCAAGCCCGGAATTGTGGCGCCCGGCTGACCAATCGAGACAACGCCATTCAGGTTGTTTCCGTAGTTTACTGCGACCTTGTTGACGCCATATTCAAAGGAACCAGTGTCCAGCCAGTACCACGAGGCACCGCCGAGCACCACAGTCTTTGGGTTTAACTGATAGGTAAACCCAGCCCGGGGACTGAAATGGTGCCAGTTCATGGTTTGCTGACTCCAGCCGGAACACCCGTTGCACGTTCCTAGTTCCGCCATGGCGCCGAGAAGCGGTTGGCCGGTTAATCGTGTTGATCTCAGCGGGGTTAACTGCATTGGGATCGAAGTAACGTGAGCTGGTTGGTGTGAAAATCGTTCTTGAAAGGAAATGCCAGGTCCCAGCGAATCCCCCAATTCACCTTAAGCTTGGGTTTCAGCTGAATGTCATCCTGGAAATATGGAGCAACGTAGGTGTTGCTCAGGTTGGTGTTGCCTGCACCGCCTCTTCCGCCCAAGGTGGCATCGCCGAGCAGGAAGCTCGCAAAACCATTTCCGCTAGTGGCGCCGGGGACGGCTTCGGTGGGGTTTGCCGTTATGTCGGACGTGAAATTGATGATTCCCGCGCAACCCGGCTGGCCCCCGGACCCGCCACATTCGAAATCATCCTGGTGCGTCGTTCGAATGTCCACACCAGCGTTCATGGTGTGCCGTCCCTTTATGTAGAGCACGTTACCCAGGTACGAGAACCCTTTTTTGTGATTAATGGTAGACGTCAGGCCGTTTCCGGGTCCAAAGGGTTGCGGCTCCCACCCCCCGCCGCCAAAACCAATGCTTGGAAACACATTGGGCTGCCCTGAGAGGCCCGAAGGCAAAGCCCCAGCGAACTGTCCCTTGAGCAGATTTGTGGGTAAGAAGTCATTGCCCTGGTAAACGTACATAAACCCGCCGGTTACCACCAATCTGGAATTGATGGCGTTCGAGTATGTAACGTTAAGCCCTCGCCCCAATATGGTGGTAATTTGTTCGCCGTTTAAAGGGCTATTGACCCAGTCGGTGCCGCTCGGTTGCGGGAACTTCTGCTGCCAATAGATGCCATGGAGGGCTTGCTTCGTGGTTAAATTGTGGTCGATATTGATGCTGTAATCTGTCTGTAGGTTCAGCAGGATGGTCGTGGGGGCGAAGTTGTTTATTCCGTTATGACCAGGGGCGTTCGGCGCGGGAAGCGGGTACTGTGAGAGTACCCCGGCCGACACCTGACTGAAACAACTCGTCGGAATTTTGTTACCGGGGAACTGGGAACCTGGCGCGGCGCCAGGATTGCAACCCGCAGGTATGAGCGATGAATTCGAAGCCCAAGCGATGGGGACGTAAATGGGTATGGGAGCGCCACTAATGGCGTTGACCAGGCCGCTGAAATCACCTCCAACTTCCGCTGCCGTTGGCAGCGTGATCGGAGTTTGCCCAAAGGACTTTCTATACCTGTCATAGGCGAAATACCAGAAGGTCTTGTTTCGCCCGTTGTAGACCTTCGGGATGTATACTGGCCCGCCGAGAGAAAAAGCCCAGTTGGTTTCGATGTCCGGGCTGGGCACGTCAATCTTGTTGCCGGCACTGGGGTTTGGATTCGTATCATAATAAGCGCCCGGCGCGCCAAAATACTTGTCATCCCGATAAAGGAAGAGGGCATTCCCGTGAAACGCGTTGGTTCCGGATTTCGCGTGATACTGCTCTACGCCTTGCCCTAGGCCGTACTGAGCCGAAAAAGTCCCCGTCAATACATCCACGTCCTTGATCGAGTCGTACGGCGGCTGATTCCAAAAGGTGTAGCCTGCGGTTTCCGAAAAGGCTTCGGGAATGCCGTTAAACATGACCTCTGTCTGCTGGTCTACACCGCCATTGATCCGATGGCTAAATCCGTTGCCGGTAACACCCGGTACCAGGAAGATGAAATTGTCGATCTGGCGATTACTCCCGCTCACCAACTGCGGCAGGTCTTGCGCGAGCTGCTCGGGCAACGTTGTGCCAATCTCCGGCTGCTCCGTCTGCAATTCAACAGAAGGAGCATTGACCTCAATGGTTTGCGATACGGTGCCCGGCTGCAAGATGGCGTTGGCAGTCGATGTGGCACCTCCGACCACGACGACGTTGTTGGTAACGGAGATCCTAAACCCGCTCTTCTCCACCTTGACGACGTACGCGCCGGGTATAAGATCAATAATCAGGTAGGTCCCAGCGGAGGTGGTAGTGGTCGTCTTGGCCACGTTAGTGTCCACGTTGGTGACTGTCACTTTGGCGTCCGGAACAACCGCCCCCCCTTGGTCTGTGACCTCGCCGTTAATTCTGCTGACCGCCTGGCCATACAAATGGAGCGGCGTGAATAGCAACAAAAAAACTGCCGCCATAAAGCCCGACACCCACATCCCCCGCGCTTTGCCGGCAATAGCGTGGACAAGACCTGTCAAATTGTTCATTTGGGAACCCCCAGGCTTATTTCGTTGCAAACGGTCTGGACAGACACGCTTTGTCTTCATCTCCAGCTCCTTGAACAATTGAACTTTAGGGACATAGGCCATAGCTCTGAATGGACGGCCAGTACCGCTGCCAACAGTCGACGCGAATTGCATAGTCCTCTCCTGGCAATTCCCCGGAAAGTGGCGCCCGCTTTCGCCCTCCGAAAACAGAGATCGATCAGCCTACATAGCGCCGTAACAATAAGGATTCTGGTCTAGCTCCGAATTGAGGCGATCAAATGGTTCAAATGTGTGAAACCCCACCCTCGTTCAATTTGTCGGGAAGTATGGCCCCACTGATCGGAAATTGAAATAGTAGTTGTTTAACATTACTTGTACTAACGTAACGTTCTCTCGTTCGAGCACCCGGACAAACGCACGCGGAAATAAAGCGTCCTTGCCGGAAAACTCCGAAACACGCGAGAAGAACGTTCTTGCAGTGCTGTACTACGTTCGACACGTTCTCATGAAGTGGCCGTAACCAGGCAGATTCGTGCAATCGCCGAAGAAACGTTACCGGAGTGCAAGAAACGTTTCATCTCTCCTGTTTTTAGGCGAAGCAGAATCCCACATACTACGAGCAACATTGTTTTGCTGCGGCGATGATCACGTTTCTTGCGAAATAGGTTTGGGGGTTCCCAATACTTGCCCAGCATCGGGTACGTACAAGAATTGTCATCGTACAAGAGATGGGACGGATCTATGAAAATTGTCGCGGTTACCGCCTGCCCAACTGGAATCGCTCATACATATATGGCCGCGGCACGTCTTGAGAAGATAGCCAAGAGTCAGGGACACGAGATCAAAGTGGAAACACAGGGCGCGATCGGGATCGAGAACAAGCTCACGGAAAACGACATTCGCCAGGCAGAGATCGCCATCTTCGCTGTTGACGTTCAAGTCGAGGAGCGTGAACGATTCAACGGCATAAAAGTCATCCAAGTGCCCTTGAAAGAAGCCATCAACAACCCAGAGAGCATCTTTTCCAAGCTCCCGAATTGAATTTGTGTCTCAACTCAGGTAGCTCTCGTGGCAGTATTGAACACGCTTGAGTCGCATTCTTCGAAAACCGCGAAGCGTGGGGCAGCTTCAGTGGCAGTGATCCCCAACGAAAAAGGAGTGGGGCACCCTCTCCTACCATTTTCCTGGGCGGAAGATTCTATTGTTTCTCACTCGTATCTTTGTTCGTGCCATAGCTGCTTTCGACAGTGCTGTTCAGCACCAGAAAATGACTAGCCTGTGGGGCGTAGGGGCCATTCGGCTGGAGCTTCAGATATTTCTGCAGCGCTTTGACGGTGCCAGGTGGCGGAATGATTTTTCCTGGTTGTTGAGCGATTTCAGCGCGCCTGCAACGTTCCGCCTTCGAGTTCGCTGAGGAGCAGATTGGCGTGCTCAGGCATGATCACGCAGGCGAAGACGCGGAAGCTCAAAACTGCTCCGCACGTGCTGGGTTTCCTTCACCCGGCTGCCACGCGTATTCGCAATCACGCCGTGCGCTGTCAAATGATGGGAGAATCGTAAAAGATGCTGCCGCTCCCGTCGCCGCGAGCTATGCGTTGCCGACGAAGAACAAGCGATGTTATCAGGAGAAGGGATGCTATATTGTTTGATGCTTCTGCATGCGCTCCTTATGGCACCCTCAGTTGCTCCGCCACTTCAGGCACAGTTCACCACCTAGACGGCGAACCGAAGCTGATGCCCAATTGCGGTTGCTCGACCGCTGCTGCTCCGTGCTCCTCATGTTCGCGTCGCTAGCAGCGACGCCCTTTGCGATCGGTGCCGGCCGCCCGTTACAGGTTCGATCTGAAGGCTCGATTTACCAACCGCCACCCCCCACAAAGATGGTACCTGGAAAATTCAGGGATATAACTTCTGAAGTGGGCATCGATTTTCACTATCTCTCTTCTCATACAACGAAGAAATACCTCATCGAAACTATGGGAACGGGAGTTGCGCTTTTCGACTTTGATAATGACGGACGCCTGGATATTTTTTTCGTGAACGGGGCACAGTTGACCGATCCCACACCCAGAACAGCTATCCCTCAAAAGAGCGGCCCTCAATACTGGAATCGTTTGTACCGCCAGAAGCCTGATGGCACATTCGAAGACGTTACCGAAAAAGCGGGGCTTCAAGGCGTCGGATATGGAATGGGCGTTGCCGTCGGAGATTACGACAACGATGGATTCGAAGATCTGTACGTGACCGCCTACGGAGGCAATCGGCTTTACCATAACAACGGCGACGGCACGTTCACAGATGTCACCGAAAAGGCGGGCGTAGCTGGCGAAGGATGGTCCACAAGCGCTGCTTGGGTTGATCTCGACAATGATGGTCTGCTGGACTTAGTCGTTCTCCGCTACCTGGACTGGGATTTCAGCGATGTCTGGTGTGGTACACATAAGGAAGGTTATCGTTCGTACTGCACGCCTGACATTTTCAAGCCCATTGCGCCACTGGTTTATCACAATGAAGGGAATGGGCGCTTTGTGGAAGTTTCGCAGAAGATCGGCATATCGAAACCCGGGCGCGGATTAGGGATCGGCATCGCGGATTACGATCGCGACGGGCGTATTGATGTTTTTTTCGCCAACGATTCCATGGTTGAATACCTCTATCACAATAAGGGCAATGGTACGTTTGAAGAGGTCGCTTTGCCTGCGGGTGTTGCCGTCGATGGAGACGGCAATACGTACGCGGGTATGGGTGTGGATTTCGCGGACTATGATAATGACGGCCTTCCGGACTTGATCGTCACCGACTTGGGAAATCAAAGATACGCACTGTATAAGAACAATGGCGACGGCAGCTTTACCTATGATAGTTTTTCGTCCGGACTCGGCACCATTACGCAACGCCTCTCTGGTTGGGGCGTTCGCTTCATGGACTACGATAACGACGGGTGGAAAGATCTTATGGTCGCGCAGGGGCACGACTTGGACAACGTGGAGCTGACCACGCCCAGTCTGCGCTATCGCGAGCCGATGCTTCTCGTCCGAAACATGGGCAGGGACTTCGTAGATGTTTCCTCGCAGTCAGGCAGCGTCTTTGAGGTTCCCTGGGTCGCGCGTGGGCTGGCCATCGGAGACATCGATAATGACGGCCGGCTGGACGCGGTGGTTACTACGAACGATGGCCTGGCTCACGTTCTGCACAATGAGACTCAGACAGCGAATCATTGGCTCGGCCTGAAACTCGTGGGGCACAAGAGCAATCGCGACGCGATCGGTGCAGAGGTGAAGGTCAAGACGCAACACGGGTCTCAGCTTGCCATCGTTACGACCGCGGGCAGTTATCTTTCCTCAGGAGACAAGCGCCTGCACTTCGGCGTTGGCACAGATGAAGTAGTCGAAAGCGTCGAGATCCGCTGGCCGAGTGGCATTATTCAGACGCTGAAGGATGTCCATGTTGACCGCATAATGCTGATCGATGAACCTGCGGCGAATGAATCGCCAGATTCGAATAAGACTGTGCTGCGCCAATGAAAGAGATACAAAAAACATCCGTGGGCATGCTGCAAGGGTTTTTCGCACGCTGCTGCAGTACGGCAGGCGAGCGCGCAGGGCTACGGAGTCGCGCGGGACTTGATCGCCGCTCGATGATGTTTTCGCTGCTGTCCATCGTGGCTGCACCAATTTTTGGCAGAAACTTTTCGCTGAACCTTCAGCACCCGCAACCGAAGGCGGCCAAACCGTCCGGAGTCATAACCGGCGGAGAGTACGCGGCTGTATATGACGAGCATCATCGCCCAATAACCGCAGGCGGTTTTGTGGACGGGGCGGAGGCTGTCTACGAAGATTACACGCGACAATCCGGGCTCACCGCCTTCAAACATCGCTGCGGGACGTTGCAGAAGGCCACGATCATCGAAGTTGACGGCTCTGGCGTCGGTCTGATCGACTACGATAACGACGGCTGGTTGGATGTCTATATGCTGAACGGCTCCACATTTGCCGCGCTGAAGGGAACTGAGCCCGCGTCCAGGGCCATGTTGTTCCACAACAATCGTGACGGTACCTTCACTGACGTGACCGAAAAAGCCGGAGTCGCCAACGAGCGCTGGGGCTTCGGAGTAGCCGTCGCAGATTTCGATAACGATGGCTGGCCTGATATCTACGTCTCGAACTTTGGCAAGAATCGCCTCTATCGCAACAATCACGATGGTACATTCAGCGACATCGCTGAACAGGCGGGAGTAGCAGTAGGAGGCTGGTCCACGGGCGCTACTTGGGGCGATTACGACCGCGATGGTCGTCTGGATTTGTTTGTGCCGGGTTACGTCCAGTTTGATCCCGATCATCCGGCGCTTGCGGGGAAAAATGGAGTGCCACCCAGTTCTTGCGAATTTCGAGGTGTGAATGTTTTTTGCGGCCCGCTCGGCTTAGTTGGTGAAAAGGATCATCTGTTTCATAACAACGGCGATGGCACGTTTACAGACGTGAGTGCGAAGGCGGGTGTTTCCGATTCGAGCGGCGCCTACGGGTGGTCTTCCGTTTTCGTGGATGTGGACGACGATGGGTGGCTCGATTTGCTGGTAGCGAACGACTCGGTGCCGAATTTCCTTTATCTAAACAATCATGATGGCACATTCAAGGACGACAGCTACATGTCCGGCCTGGCCTTGAACGCCGACGGTCGCGCCCAAGCCTGCATGGGAATTGGCATCGGCGACTACAATCGCGATGGCAGGATCGATTTTCACCTCACCACATTCTCCAGCGATTACAAACCTCTATACCGAAACGAAGGCAATGGGGAATTCAGCGACGTTACGGCACAAGCTGGCCTCCTGCAGCCGACCATTCCCTTTCTGGGATGGGGCACCGGGTTTCTAGATTTCGACAACGATGGCTTGTTGGACATCTTTTCTGTAAACGGCCACGTATACGTTCAGGCCGACGGATCTAATTGGGGAACTACATGGGCGCAGAGGCCGCTGCTCTTTCGCAACTTGAATGGGCAGCACTTCGAGGAGGTCCCCCCAGCGACAGGGTCGGGACTCGCGGTTGTTATTCCCGCGCGTGGTGCCGCCTTCGGCGACCTCTTCAACACCGGCAAAATCGACGTGGTGATCAACAACATCGATCGCGAGCCAACTTTACTTCGGAATGTACTGAAAAACGCCAACCACTGGATCACTCTGAAATTGGTGGGGGGCCCGAAGAGCCCGCGCGACGCGATTGGGGCGAAGGTTTTCGTCACCGCAGGGGGAGTTCGCCAGCGTGTGGACATCCTCAGCGGAGGAAGCTATTGCTCCAGTTCGGACCCTCGGGCCCACTTTGGACTCGGATCATCGAATAAGATTGACAACATCGAGATCCATTGGCCCAGCGGGTTGATCGAGCAATTGCCGCCGCCAAAAGTAGACTGTATCGTTACTCTGACCGAAGGGAAGGGGCACTGATCGCGTAGCGTACAAACGTTTGACTGCGATGGAAACAAGCGTTGCAGAGCCATATAATGTCCCAGAACCGGCGTGTTTCTCTCAGGCAAACAGCGATGCATGGGCCATTCCGTGAAGGTGGCTTCTTTCGCCCGCGGCGGCTCTTTCCCTCGCTTTGTTTTAGCTGCTGCTTTCCTTTTAACTGCCGGACGCGCGACAGGTCAATCGCCTTTTTCGCTGCCATCAGCTCCGCCGCCAGCTTCGAACAATGGTGAAACTGTATCGCGTCCGACGGACTTGTCCAAATCGCCGGACCTGAAGCTCGCAAAAGCAGAATCGCTGATGGAAAAGGGACAACTCAACGACGCCGAAATCATCGTGCGCCAGGACTTGAAGATAGCGCCGGATTCGGCCGCTGCCCATTTTCTGCTTGGTTATATCCTGTACAGAGAGATTCAAGCACAGGCGAAACATATCGATCCCAACCCAAATGCGATCTATGCAGCCCCCCAAAAATCTCTCATTGAGATGAGTGACAAAAATGCAAAAGAATCCTTGGCCGAATTCACAGCGGGGGCCCGTTACCGTACGCCCAGCGCGTTTGATTTGAAGATCGTCGCCATCGATTACATTTTGCTCAGTGATTTCATCGATGCGGATAAGTGGCTGACGCGATCCCTCCAATTGAATCCGACTGATTCCGATGGTTGGTACCAGCTGGGGCGAACAAAGTACAACGAGAATCGGTTCACTGAAGCGATCGACGCATTCAAGAAATGCCTGGCGATCGATGCAATAAACGTCAAAGCAGAGGAGAACCTAGGATTGTCGTATGCGGGACTGGGCGACGACCTGGATGCTGCTAAAGCGTATCAAACTGCAATCGACTGGCAGACTACTTCAGTCACCAAAGATGCCGAAACCTATCTTGCCTTCGGTACCCTGCTACTGGACCAAAATCGTCCCAAGGACGCAATTCCGTTATTAATTCAGGCCACGGAAATTGCCCCGTCGGTATTCCAAGGTCACGAATTGTTGGGCAAGGCCTACCTTCAGACCCAAGAGCTACTGAAAGCGCAGACGGAATTGGAAGAAGCGGTGAATCTCTCACCCGACACGGCTCGCTTGCATTACATTCTCGGCCAAGTCTACCGAAAAGAGGGGCTTATGGCGAAAGCAAAAGCCGAATTCGATCGCTGCGCGGCTCTGCAGGGAGCACGTCCGTCGGAGCCTGGTAAGATGTGAGAATTGACAGCTGGTGTAACACCGGCATACGGGGCTGAAGTCGCTGTCAAGGGTGTGGCGTATCGGGTATTTTTGATTTCTGTTTCATTATCTCTTCGGCGTGCTCTGCTTCCGCCGCGCGCGCATTCTGTTCCAGCTTCCCGAAAGTCGCCATTTCCGCGCTGGCATCCGCTGTTCTTCCCAGACCGCGGTAGGCCTGCGCCAGCATAAAGTGGAGGCGGGGCTCGTTGGGATCGCCTTTGATCGCCGTTTTCAAATCCGGCACTGCATCTTCGTACCGATTCAGCCGGATAAGTGCGGTGGCCCGGTCCGGTACGGCCTCTTTCAGAGAGGGGCAAATCTGCAGGGCCTTATTGATATCGTCGAGCGCCTCTTCAGGACGCATGTGCTGTTCGAGCAGAATATCGCCGAGCTTCCATCGCGCGTTGCAGTTCCCGGGGTCATTGATTAGTTCCGCTTGAAACTGCTCCGTCGCGTCCACCCAGTCGTCAAGCTGCCAATACGCGTCGCCGAGTTTGTAGTGTGTACCACTCTGCTGTGGAGCCAGATCAACCGCTTTTTTGTATTCCACCAGCGCCCCATCGAAATTCTTCATGCTGGCCATGATGTCACCGCGTATTTCGTGAGACAACACAGAATTGGGATTGATTGCGTCAACCTTCGCGAGAGCTGCTTCGGAAAGCTGGATATAGACGTTCCCCAGCATGTACCAGATCTCTTGGTTTTTTGGCTCGCGTTTCGTCAGCTCCTGCAAGTGCGTCGCCGCGGGACCGAAGTCCTCAAGTTTGATCAGGTCTTTGGCAAGATAAAGTTCTGCGTTGTTATCCTTTGGATTCGCCCGAACCGCTGCCTCCAACGGCTGTCGCGCCTCCCTATAATCGCCCGTCTCGTAATAGGCGATGCCCAGAAGGATGGTCGCGGAATACATGGTACGATCCACTTCCAAGCCTTGCTTCAGGATAACAATGGCTTTGGTGTATTGGTGCTGTCGGAGATAGAGTGCGCCGAGATTGTTGTACGCAGGCCCGAGGTGTGGCGCAACCTCCAGAATCGATTGGTACTTTGAGATTGCGCCGGCTATGTCGCCGCTATGCTCGGCCGATTTGGCGCCCGTGTAGAGCTGCATCACGCGAGGATTGTTTGCGTCCGGATCCGATTGTGAGCGCGCAGCGAGGACTGGAAATAGCAAAATCGAGCTGGCAAGAAAGCAGCTGCGCGCCGCTCTGGCGTAGCGACTTGAATTCGGAGCAGAGAAGAAACCCGGCCGCATGGCTGGTTCGATTTTACTCTGGGTCTTGCGCTTTTCAAGCACCCGACTTGCACCGGCAATGATTCCGCGTTGCCTGCATGGCGGCTCAACAGCGGAAGTGAGCTCGAGGGCTACGAGCCGTGCGTGCCGTTCTTTTCATGGGAACGGAGCGATCCCTCCGATCAGTTCTTCTCTTTCGTTTCGGTCGGCGGCTTCGTGAACTGCGCCAACCCTTCTAGCGCCGATTTTACCTGTCCTGCGTATGGTCCATTCGGGTCCAATTGCAAATATCTCTGGTAAGCCTCAACGGTTCCCGGAGGAATGACGTAAACGATCTTTCCGTCCTGCGACTTGGAAGTGATGGTGCTGAGAAGAGAATCGCCCAACAGTTTCCAGGCCAACGAATCTTGCGGATTGAGAAGCGTGACCTTCTGAAGCGGCGCAATGGAGTCAAGCAACTTTCCTTTGTTCGTGAGCACAATGGCGACATTCTTGTAGCAGCCTGCCTGCATATTTTTGGCTGTAGAATCCACTGTTAGAAGCCTGTCGCACGCCGCAATCGCTTCTGGCATCTTGCCCACCTGCGCCAGATCTGTTCCGAGTTCCATGTACGTTCCCACCGCCGGCTTCAGCATGACTGCTTGCTCCAGCGTGTTTATGGCTACCTCATATTGCCCAACGCCGCCGTAGGCCAGCCCGAGATTGCTCAAAATCACTGGGAGGTCCTTGTCTTGCACCAGCATATCCACTGCTTTCTGCTGGCTCACCAAGCCATTGCGTATCACTCCAATTTTGCCGATCACCTGGAGACCATTTTCATCTCTCACTTCCGCTTCTTCGATCGCCTGCTCATATTCCGTAATCGCCGTCTGATAGTCTTCCTTCATCCTGGCAAGCAGCGAGTTTTTTTGATCGCTCGTTGCCGTCTGAAGTTGCTGCCGGATCGCCTTGGCATTCTGCATCGCCTGATTGCCGTTCGCGAAATGTGGCTTCATCAACTCGGATCTCTTGACCGCATCATCCTTCGTTTTGGTCGCCGTTTTGATGTCAGTCTGCTGCTCCGCAGAATCCAACCCTTCGCCAGAAAGCGGAGACGACAGGACTATGATCAGCATGAGCAGCGTGAGTTCGCTAACCTTCAAGGGCAACCGACACATGATCAATTCTCCTTCACTGTGCGGTGAGGTCCCAGCATTATGTCGCAAGAAGGGCATAATGGGCCACGAGATTCGCGACCGACGACCGTTGTCTGAGATCTGGTGTCCAAATGAAGTTGTCGATGGCGCTCCTCACTCATATCTTAGCGCCACGGCACATTGCGCCAAGCTTGCCTAGCTTAGCTATTGCTTCAATATCACTTCGATCAAATCGCCAAGCTGCTGAGAGGTGAATTGATTTCCTTCGATATTGGCTGCCAGCCTCCCCTTTCGATCGAGAACCACAGTGTGCAAGGAGTGTAGCAACTCGGCCTCGTCCGGCCAGGAGTTGACTGCAAACAAGGCGCAGAGATTCTTTACGACTGGGGGCGCTCCAGTCAGAAAGTGCCAGTTTCTGTCGGCGTGCCAGGTACGCGCATAGTTGGCCAATGTTTCTGGTTGATCGTGGATGGGATCAAAGCTGAGGCTGAGCAGTATCAGATCGTGTCCCATCTTCTTCTGGAAGCGCTTCTGAACATTCCCCAAGTTGTTCGATAGCCGGAAACAATATTCGGGCAGCGTGCAATGGGTGTAGAAAAAGTTCAGGACCAATACCTTGCCGGGAAACCCGGCCACATCAATTCGCCGTCGGTTCTGGTCCGTCAAGATGGCGCTCGGCACCCGTTCCCCGACACTCAACGCTTTTGGGTCAGAGGCACTTGCCTCAAGCTCCTGTACCATCGTCAAGCGGCGGGCAGCAAGGGATTGCTGCTCAAGATTGTTGAATTCGCGAATTGTGATGCCTTCCGCGTAGCGCAGTGTCCCCTCATCCAGAATCGCAAAATCGACCAATTGGCCCGGTGCAAGCCCGGCGAGGAAAGGATCTTCCTTTACCGAAAATTTTGCCATGCCGGCAGGCATGTAACCCGGAATACCTTCGCACGACAAAAGAATGGTTTTCTGTTGTAAATCAACCTTTAACACCATTCCCGCGGCCGCATGCCTCGCCGCAGCTGACACCGAAAAGGTGCATGTGAGCAGAAGCGAAATGAGGACAACGAATTTCATACCTCGTTACTGTAGAGGAGATGAAGCGACCGGGTTTAGTTTGCTTGCGAGACCTCGTTTCGCGCCGAACTCAAATCGCTTAGGCGTCAAGACTTTGTACTCCTTAGCAAACTCGCTGACCTGAATAAACTGATTTGGGCGCACATCCTGAAAACGTTGCACGGTTTTCGTTACGGGCCAAGAGATTTCCACGCTGAGGATCTGTGCCGATTTGCCCAAGCCGATGTGCTGCGCGAGCGGGGAGGCGCCAAAAGACCCTCCGCTATTTACGGTGCGAAAGATCGTGCGCGCTCTTTGATCATTATTTTCAACCGTCACCTTGATCTGCGCGCCAATGGCGCCATGATTGCTTGTTACTCCAATCAGTTTGATATCGATCCAGTCATTGCCGTTTCCGGGATTTGCGAAGAGCCGAAACGCGTGTGCATCCCCGGGGGTGGCTCCTCCCATGGACGCCAATATGTCTTCGTGTCCAGCATTGCGCAGATCGGCGAACGCAGTGCCATGCCCCTTGTGCAGATCCCCGATCCCGGCGGACGAACTGATGTCCGCAAAAGACTCGCCTTGTTGGTTTCGAAGCAGCACTTTGGGGAGCAAAAAGCCGTACTCCGGACCTCCGGTTCCGAGATAGATGTCGAGGAAGCCATCGTCATCCACGTCACCGAAATTGGCCCCCATGGGCGCGTACACATTGTCCAGATGCACTTCTGCCGTCACGTCTTTAAACGTTCCGTCTTTCATGTTCTTGAATAACTTCAGCGTCTTGGCGCTGTACGGAAGTCCGAGATAACTTCGCAGCGATTCATCGGGAGAGAAAAAGAAGCTATTGACCAGCAGGTCCGGCCAGCCATCATTGTCGTAGTCGAAGAACCAGCTGGCGAAGCTCTGAGAGTCGGCTAACTGGACACCCGCTCTCTGCGCCACATCCGTAAATGTCCGGTCATGATTGTTGTGATACAGGAAGTTTGCGCCGTAAAGGTTGGAAACGTAGAAATCAACGTAGCCATCGTTATCATAATCCGCCGCGACGACCGCCTTGCTGAAGGCAATCTTGTCCACACCTGAGGAGTGGGAGATGTCCTCGAAGGTGCCATCGCCGCGATTGCGGAAAAGCTGCGCCGGCCCATTCTCATTTCCTACGAAAAGATCGACGAACCCGTCATTGTCAATATCTGCCCATACTGCCGCTTGGGTGCGAGTCGCCTGTGCTAAGCCGGCTGCCGCAGTCACGTCGGTGAAGGTTCCGTCGCAATTGTTCCGTAGCAGGGACTTGCGAACCGGAAACTCCCATGCCCCGCGCAGCACCAGGAAATCCATGCAGCCGTCATTGTTGTAATCGGCCTGAATCATGTTGAGACCGCCGAGTTGATCGGAAAGCCCTGCCTGAGCGGCGCGGTCGGTGAATGTGCCGTCCCCGTTGTTATGGAAGTAGTGCAGCGGTTCGCAGACGTTGTAGCTCGAGATGATCACATCCAGAAGGCCATCATTATCAAAGTCATCAACGATGACCCCATTGGCCATCGAGACAACATCAATTCCGGCGTTGCTGGCCACATCGGTAAACATTCCGGCGTTTTCCTTTGACGCGAACGCACTCGGTGGAATGAGGTATTTCTCGGGAACACCTGCCGGATATTTCCCCATCGTCATATATGCGAGGTTCAGCAGCCATTTCGTCTGGACATCGTCAGGCTTCTGGGAAAGATAGTTTAGGAAATGTTCCACGGCTTTCCCGGAATCCGCGACATTGTCGTACTTCATTCCGGGACGAGGAGGGAAGACGCATTTGTCGGCGGGGTGGCGGTAAACGTCATTGTCCATCTCAGATTTGTGCAGATATGCGACGCCGAGCACCGCGTCCAACTGAGCGACTCCTGCGGGCACCGAGGCCACAGCGATTTTGTACGCCGCCTCCCATTCCGACACCGCTTCGTCCATTTTGCCCTGGTACGCTTCGACTTGGGCCAATGCATAGCGCGCCTGGATCAGATCGACAGGATTGTCTGGGGTCGAGCCGGCCGGCTCCGGAGAATGTACCCTGGTCTTGATGCGATCTTCCAGAAGAGACAGCGATTTTTGGCGAATTTCGCAGATCGCCTTGAAGTTCTGTTCCCATCCCGCCGGCTTCGGATACTTTTGAAAGGCCAAGTCTGCAATGACCTGTCCGGCAACATCGACTGGATACTTGATGCTGCTTTTTCCGGAAAGTGGGAGATCCCGGTTAGCGCCCATGCCCTGGCCTACCGCGCCCTCGCTCGCAGCAAGGACTTTGAGAATGGCGTATCCCCCCGGGACCTTGACAATGTTCGTGATTTGGTCAGGCCCAACCCCGTGGAGAGCCTCACGCAGTTCAGGGCGCAAGGTGGCTAGATCCACTTTTCCCAGATAGCCGAAATCCTCGGCGCTTGGATCAATGGATTTGTTCTTGGCAATGGTTCCAAATTCTTTGCCGCTCTTCAGCTCTTCCAGGATTTGTTTTGCCTCATTCTCGGTGTTAACCACGATGACGCGAAGCAAAACTTCGTCTCGCCCGCTCGATTGCGCGCTCGAGATCGTGGACGAATTGAACGATAGGAACAGAATAGGCACGATGGCGAGCATTAGCCATCGCCTGTGCAAATCCGAGATAGTGTTTTTGGCTACCTGGCTCTCCATGGCAGAAGTCGATGTTTGGAATTGTAACCAAATGAAGCTCGCCGACACGTGTTTCCATGTTCGTCGGTTAGCTCGGGCTACGCCATTATGCGCCAAACATCATGCTTCAGGAAGCGGAGGCAGCCGGGGGATTCTGGAATCGTCGGGTTTCGATCAGACGACTCGCAGGATATCTTTCGATGTTCTCAGAGCACAGGGAGGATGTTGCAACTGCGAAATCCTGTGCAACGTGCCGTCGAGTCGCGGATTACACAATCGGCGGATCATCGTCCAAGGGCCAGCGATCAGCTGATCGACTGACGGCCGATCAGCCGTAGTGCTTGTTGGAGGATCGCGAGATTGGCTTTGCAGCCAGCTCGGCGTGAGCCAATAGTGTGCGAGATTTCAGGCCAGGAACAGGTTGATCTCTAATCTCGAACAGAGCTAGCGTCGGGCTGTGCTGACGATTCGTGCCATGACCGGCGGTGAGGGCTACGCCCAGCGGCACCTTCGGCAGAGCGATTACTACGACCAGAATCGGACTGTCGAAGGCCGGTGGTGCGGCCGCGGCGCTGAACTGCTTGGGTTTAAAGGAGAGGTAACATCCGAGGATTTTGAAGCCGTACGGCAAGGTCTCGACCCGCAAACTGGAGAGTTCCTCCGGCAGCGCCACAGCGCGGATCGTATTGCCAGCAATGGCGCGGAACAAAGCAAGGGCCGCTCCCTCTATGACATGACACTCTCGGCGCCGAAGTCCGTCTCTGTCATGGCCATTGTTGGCGGTGATGAGAGACTGGTCGCCGCGCACGAAATCGCTGTACGCGAGGCCCTGGAAGAGGCAGAGAAATACTCGGCCACTAGGGTTCGCCTGGCCGGCCTGAACGAGAATCGGACAACCGGAAACTGGATCGTGGCCGCATACACCCACGACACTAGCCGCGAGTTGGACCCTCAACTCCGAACGCATGCCGTCGCCGCCAATCTCACCTGCGATGGCACCGAGGGACGATGGAAAGCACTCCAGGCCTCCGGCCTGTACGAACGTCGCAGCTACCTGACCGAGGTCTATCGCAATGCCCTGGCTCGCGAAGTACGCGTCCTTGGTTACGAGGTTGAAAACCGTCACGATGTTCGTGGTCGTGACAAGGGATTCGAGATCGCAGGATTCTCCCGGGACCTCCTCGACAAGTACAGCCAACGCAGTGCCCAGCGGGATTCGGCCATTCAGGAATTCACCAATTCACGCGGCCGCGCGCCAACAGACAATGAGGTTGCGGTACTCGTCCGGGAAACACGAGCTGACAAGCTGCAAGAGATATCGACCGAGCGAGTCCGCAACCTTCAGCGAGGCCGACTGTCAGCGGATGAGAGACAAACACTTCGTGAGGTTTTGAACGAAGCTCAGAGACAATCCTATTCACCTCAAATCAATCATGGTATGCAGGAGGCCTCGCTTGCCTACTCTCAGGAGCACATTTTCGAGCGCGTCTCAGTCGCCCGAGAGCATGAGGTTCTAACCGAGGCTCTTCGTCACGGGCGCGGCAACGTCGAACTCAGCGACCTTCAAAGCTCTCTCCCCCTTGAACGTGCGAAAGGGACTCTCATCTCGGCCGGGGATGAAATTGCGACACACGCGAGCCTCCAACGCGAGCGCGACATGATCGCGGTAGTTAACCAAGGGACAGACCGCTACGACCGCCTCAGCAAAGGCTGTGACTTTGAGCCTTCGGACAACCTGCGTCCCGAACAAAGGCACGCTATCGAGGCAGTGCTCGGTTCTCGCGATCAATGTTCGAGGGGCTGCCGGTACTGGCAAGACTGCTACGCTCCGTGAAATTGACCGTGGCCTCAGAGAGGCCGGACACGAGGTTCTTGCGGTGGCTCCCACCCGAAGTGCTGTGGACGAACTAGAAAAGGTTGGGTTTCGGGATGCGGTGACTGTCTCCCGACTTCTGGAAGATCAGGAACCACAGAGCACCCTCCGCGGTAGGGTCTTGATCGTCGATGAAGCGGGCATGGTTTCTGGCCGGCAAATGCAAAGCCTGCTGCACCTCGCCGAAGATCAGGGAGCACAATTGTTTTCTCCGGTGATACGCGGCAAATTCCCAGCGTCATCCCGGCAGAAAAACATCCACATCTTGTATCACTACACCGAGTTTCTTCAACATGGCTTAGAGGTTTCGACCACAAGTTATTGATTTGGCGTCCCCGACGGGATTTGAACCCGTGTTACCGCCGTGAAAGGGCGATGTCCTAGGCCAGGCTAGACGACGGGGACGACTCTGAGGCAGGAGTGCCGGTGAAGTTTTGATGTTAGCAGCCGTCTAACTGAGTGTCAAAAAACGTCGTTCCCAGCCGCTGGACCAATTTATTCCGCTTACCCACTCAAATCCAAAACACCCGTTTGGCCTGCGCGGCAAATTGCTTCACTGCGCATTACAATGGGGACGGAAGGCTCCGCTGCCGCCGGGTATCCTCGGATATTTATGTCTGATCCGTTATATCTCAGCCTCTGGTTTCCCGACTTCTCCGGTCCGGCGATGCTACCCCATATATTCGCCGTCCTGCAGCAGTTTCCTTTCTCGGAGCAGCGTCCTGGGATCACTTACGCTGCGGTGCAACCTGTATCATGGAACGAAGCTAGCGTGCTGGAGCGCCGTTTCTCGCCTGGAATCGCGCCGGAAGAAGCGGTCGTGGTCGCCGCCGATCTCATTCACGACGACTACGCTTATGTCTTCGATGCGTACTGGGATCTTTGGACACCCGACGCTGGCGGCCACGAGTGGCTCCTGATGCCGAGCCTGGTCAAGTTCATCGTGCAGGGAGAAGAATTCGACGACGGAACGTATCAGGAAACCGGACACCTTGAAATTGATTTCGGCCTCGACTCGCTTTTCGTCCAGGAAAATATTGAACTCACCGAACAAACTCAGGCTAAGATTCGCGATAACGTGACAAAGCTAGTCGAGTTTACAAAGAAAGCGGAAATGAATACGCGCGCCACCTCGCGCCGGTTGTGGTCGGAATCGGAAGAGAGTCTTCCTCAGAAACTCATCGCGCGTCTGCAGAAAGTGCAGTAACCACAGAGGGCCCACCGGCTCACAGAGATCGAGATTTACTCTGTGCTCCTCCGTGCCCTCTGTGGTTCAAGGTGCTACTTCGTTCGTCCGCCTTCGACCTTTAGCGTCTCAACAGCCGCAGCCTGCGCCGCGGCCAAACGCGCCGTCAGCACTCGGAACGGCGAGCATGAGACGTAATTCAAACCGGTGCGATAGCAGAATTCTACGGACGACGGTTCGCCTCCGTGTTCCCCGCAAATTCCCACCTTGAGCGTAGGCCGTGTTTTGCGTCCGCGTTCGGTAGCCATCTTTACCAGTTGTCCAACGCCCTCCTGATCCAGAGCGGCGAATGGGTCCTGCTTCAAAATCCCCTCCGCCAAATATGTCGGAAGCACCTTGTTCACGTCGTCGCGCGAGAAGCCAAAAGTAGTCTGTGTCAGATCGTTAGTGCCGAAGGAGAAGAACTCCGCCTCTTTCGCGATCTCGTCGGCAACCAGCGCCGCGCGCGGCAATTCGATCATCGTGCCGACCATGTACTCGACCTTTGTTCCTTTCTCCTTGAATACTTCGTCAGCCACTCGCCGCACGATGGCGGCTTGGTTCGCCATTTCCTTCACAGTGGCGACCAGTGGAATCATGACCTCGGGAAGGACTTTCACGCCCTTCTTCGATACTTCGACCGCCGCCTCAAAAATGGCGCGTGCCTGCATCTCCGTAATCTCCGGATAGGTAATTCCAAGCCGGCATCCACGATGTCCGAGCATGGGATTAAACTCGTGCAACTGTTCCACGCGCGCCAGCAGCGTGGATAACAGCTTCTTCAGATCGCCGACGCTCTTCGCGCCGTAGTCGGAATATCTCTCTACCAGCGCTTTCTTCTCTTTCGCGTCGGCATGCGGCAGCGTAGCGATTTCCACCATTAAGTCCTCGCGGCGAGGAAGAAACTCGTGCAGTGGCGGATCGAGCGTGCGGATCGTCACCGGCAAGCCGTCCATTGCTTTGAAGACGCCTTCAAAGTCTTTACGCTGCAGCGGCAACAATTTCTTTAATGCGGCGCGCCGGTCCTTCTCGTTGTCCGCCAGAATCATGGCGCGCATGTGACGAATTTTGTCTTCGCCGAAAAACATGTGCTCGGTGCGGCATAGCCCGATCCCTTCAGCTCCAAACGCCCGCGCTTGAATGGCGTCGCGAGGAATATCTGCGTTGGCACGCACTTTCATCTTCCGATGCGGATCCGCCCATTGCATGAACTTCTGCAGTTCCGGATCGTCAGGAGACGGATCCAGAGTACCCAGCTTCCCTTTGATCACGCGGCCGGTCGTACCATCCAGCGAAATCCAGTCACCTTCTTTGAAGGTCTGCCCCTTCACTTTCATCTCGCGAGCCTTTTCGTTCACATCAATATCGCCCGCCCCCGCGACGCAGCACTTGCCCATGCCGCGGGTCACAACCGCAGCGTGACTAGTCATGCCGCCGCGGGAAGTGAGGATGCCTTTGGCGACTTCCATGCCGTGAATATCTTCGGGAGTCGTTTCCGCGCGCACCAGAATCACAGGATTCTTCGTCGTGTCATGCCCCGCCATCTTGACCGCTTCATCGGCGGTGAACACAATTCGCCCGACAGCGGCGCCCGGCGAAGCCGGCAATCCAGTCGCGAGCACTTCCACCTTTGTGCTCTTTTCATCAAGCCGCGGCACCAGGAAGTCATACAGTTGGTTCGGTTCGACGCGGAAGATTGCCTCTTCTTTTGTGATCAGTCCTTCTTCCACCATCTGAATCGCCACCCGCACTGCGGCTAGCCCCGTGCGCTTGCCGTTGCGGGTCTGCAACATGTAGAGCTTGCCGTCCTGAATGGTGAACTCGAAGTCCTGCATGTCTTTGTAATGCTTCTCCAGCCGGGTCGTGATTTCGCGAAGCTGGTCGTAGACATCGGGCATGACCTTCTGCAGTTCGAGAATCGGTACCGGGGTGCGCACGCCCGAGACCACGTCTTCGCCCTGCGCGTTCATCAGGAATTCGCCGTAGAACTCTTTCGTGCCAGTTGCTGGATTGCGCGTGAATCCCACGCCCGTGCCGCTGGTGTCGCCGAGGTTGCCGTATACCATGGCCTGAACGTTGACCGCTGTTCCCAGCATGTCGTCGATGTTATTGATGCGACGATAATGCTTGGCGCGATCGTTCTGCCAGGAACGGAAGACGGCGTCGCGGGCCATCACGAGTTGTTCGCGCGGATCCTGCGGAAAGTCGCGCTTGGCGTGCTTCTTGACGACCTTCTTGTACTCGACAATTACTTCCTGCAAAGCCTTGGCGTCGAGATCGGTGTCGAGCTTGGTCTTCTTCTGCTTCTTCTTGGCATCGAACACTTCATCGAACGCCGACTTCTCGATGTCGAGCACGACGTTGCCGAACATCTGAATCAACCGCCGATAGGAGTCCGCCGCAAACCGAGGATTATTGCTGCGCTTGGCCAGCGCTTCCACGCTCTTATCGTTCAGACCAAGGTTGAGAATCGTGTCCATCATCCCAGGCATGGAAAATTTCGCGCCCGAGCGCACGCTCACCAGCAGCGGATTCTCGCCCGTGCCCAGCTTCTGCCCCTGCAGCGCTTCCAGCTTCGCCAAGGCCTCGTCCATCTGCCGATCAACTTCTTTTGACGCCGCGCCGGTACGCATGAATTCGCGACAGGCCTCGGTCTGAATCGTGAAGCCCGGAGGCACGGGCAGTCCGGCATTCGTCATCTCGGCCAGTCCCGCGCCTTTGCCGCCGAGCACGTCCTTCATCTTGCCGTTGCCGTCAGCCTTGCCGCCGCCGAAAAAGTAAACGTACTTGGTGCTTGTCTTTTTTGTATCCTGCGCTTCAACTTCAGGAAGAGTAATCGTCGCCATAGATGAGTCCTTTGCCTCGCGATTTGCGAATTGAATCTGATTATTCCATTTCGATTTTGGGTGGCGCAGCGCTTCAGCGTTGCGATCAATAGCAAGAAACCCAGAGCCGTAGGGACGACTGACGTCACGCCTTCCCTTCGGTTACGATCTCGGAAAAATCCGCAATTGTGGAGAATTCCTTCAGCAATGTCCGCAGCAGCGCCAGTCGGTTCGCCCGCACTCGCTGATCATCGACCATCACCATGACCTTGTCGAAGAATCGGTCGACCGGTTCCCGCGCCGTCGAGAGCAATAGCAAAGCCTCCAGATATTCTTTGCGGCTGCGGTGAGCTTCAACCCGTTCGCCGGTCCGCTCCATATATGCCATCAAAGTCTTTTCTTCGTCGGCTGAGTCTGGCAGATACTCAAACTGCGCAGCGGGTTCAATGCCCTTATCCGCAGCTTGTCTTAGTATATTCCGCATACGCTTGCAAGCCGAGCCAATCGCTTGAAACTCCGGCATGTGCAGAACCTGTTTCACCGCCTCAGCCCTCTGCCCCGCATCCACAACATTTTCTGCATCCGCCCCGAGCACCGCCTTCACCACATCGTACGCATAACCGCACACGTCCTTCAGGTAGAACTCCAACCGTTCACGGAAAAATGTCGCGACCGACTCTGAAAATTCGTTGTCGGAAACGAATTTCTTTTCCGCTTCCGAACCCTGATACCCTGCCCGCGCATCGCGCATCAATTCATCCAGGCGCAACGGCAACTTCTTTTCGGCGATGATTTTCACGATTCCATTCGCTTGCCGCCGCAGCGCAAACGGATCTTTCGACCCGCTCGGCACCAACCCCAGAGCAAACATCCCGGCAATCGTATCGGCCTTGTCGCCGATCGAAAGCACAGCGCCCTCGATCGAACGGGGCACGTCGTCGTCGGTCGACTCCGGCTTATAGTGATCGTAGATCGCGTCCGCGATGGCAAGCCGCGTGGCTTCGGGCAAGGGTCGGATCCAGTTGCTGCGCCCGCGCATACAGCCCGCCTACAATTCCCTGCAACTCCGTAAATTCCTTTACCAGTTCCGTGGTCAAGTCCGTCTTCGACAGGCACGCCGCCTTGTGAATCACTCCCGGCCTCACCGCGATCCCGCTCTGTTTGAGGATCTCGCTCAGCCAACTGCACAAGCGTTGCACGCGTTGTGTCTTGTCGAAATAACTACCTAGATCTTTTTGGAAGGTCACATTTTTCAGTGAATCCAACCGCTCCAGCAGGGATTTCTTCTGATCAGTCTCCCAGAAGAAACGCGCGTCGTTGAAGCGTGCCCGCAATACGCGCTCGTTTCCGTGGCGGATTAGCCCCTGCGGATCGCTATCGGTATTCAGCACAGCCAGAAAATATGGCGCCAGCTGGCCGCCTGCATCCTCCACCGCGAAATACTTCTGGTGATCGCGCATCACGGTCACCAGTACCTCTTCGGGCAGCGCCAGAAATTGTGGATCGAAAGTTCCCAGAATGGCTGAAGGAAATTCTGTCAGATTCACGACCGTGTCGAGCAACGATTTGTCTTCCCGCCAGCGTGCTCCCGGGACGGTGCGGGCGGCTGCGTCCAAGGCTTTGCGAATCTGGTGCTCGCGTTCGCCGCGCCCTAACACTTTGGCGGTGCGCAGAGAATCCACATATGCCGAACCGGCCCGCGGAATCGTCACCGTGCCGGATGTCAGAATCCGATGCCCGCGCGAATGGTTCCCAGCGCGAATGCCGTCAAACTCGAGCGGAATCGTCTCCCCATCGAGCATTGCAACCAGCCAGCGCACCGGACGCACGAAGCGTTCGTTCGGCTTGCGCCAGTACATGTTCTTAGGCCAGTAGATTGTGGAGAGTTCTTTGGGCAAGCCTTCAGCGAGAATTTCGGCCGCGCTGCGACCTTTCTTCGTCACCTTAGCCGCCAGGTACTCGCCCTTTGCAGTAGAAACCCTTTCCAGCTTCGCCACATCCACGCCAGCCTTCTTCGCAAAGGCATGCGCGGCCGGAGTCGGCTGACCATCCTTGTAAGCAACGTTCACCGAAGGTCCGGTGATCTGCTCCGTCTGGTCGGCTTGGTAAGCGGCGATCCCAGACGCTGTCACCGCCAGCCGCCGCGGCGTATCAAAATGGGTGACCTCGCCGCCCGAGAGACGCTCGCGGCTCAGAAGCGCAGCGACACGCTCGCGTAATTCTTGCGAGGCTGCGTCGATCATCCGAGCCGGAATCTCTTCGCACCCGATTTCTAATAAGAAGTCTGGCATGCAAGAACTTTCTAATTATCGCAAGTTCTAAGGTGCACCGTAGCGACCGGCATAACATTGCGTATCGTACAATTGAAGCGACTTGTCATCCTGAGCGCAGCAGAATGATTCGCGAAGCGAATCGTTGTGCGGAGCCGAAGGATCCCTTCCAATCTTGCGATCCGCCACCGGTCCCATTTTTTACGACGCCAGAGCTAGAGCGGCTGGCAATCGCTCAGTTCGGTGCCGCGCTGAGGGATCCTTCGACTGCGTGGAAACTTCTCTTCGCGAAGTTTCCACTCCGCTCAGGATGACAGAATCTGGAACCGTCAGAGAGCCGCCGACACCAGCTTCTTCTCTTTCTTCGGCTGTTTCTCGCGCACGGGTTCAGGGTCGTCGGACTTCGCGGATGATTCCGTCTTCTGTTGATCCACCCAAGCCTTGGCAATGCCCACGGCCAGCGCGCGCACGCGCGCGATTACACCTACGCGCTCGGTCACTGAAATCGCCCCACGAGCGTCGAGAATGTTAAACAGGTGCGAGCACTTCAAACAAAGGTCATAAGCGGCGAGCACTGGAAAGCGCGCCTTATCGCATGCCATCTCCGGGTGCCCCGCTCTTGTCGCTCCGTCCTTTGGAGAGGCAGGGCGGGGATTTTGATCTTTTGCCAACGCCACATACTCTTCCAGCAAGGCCTTGCACTCCGCCTCATACAACTCAAAATGCTTCCAGGCCTTCTCAACGTCGGCAGCCTCGAAGTTGTAGACCGAAAACTGAAGCTCATCCGCCAAGCGCACGTCGCCATATTTCATCACGCTCCCCGACTCAGGATCCCGCGCCCAGACGATGTCGTAGATCGAATCTACATCCTGCAGAAACGCGGCAATGCGCTCTAGCCCATACGTCAGCTCGGCCGAAATCGGAAACAGATCCACACCGCCGCATTGTTGAAAGTAGGTGAACTGCGTGATCTCGAGGCCGTCTAGCATGACCTGCCAGCCCACGCCCCACGCGCTCAGCGTGGGAGCTTCCCAGTTATCCTCTTCAAACTTGATGTCATGCTGGCGCAGGTCAATCCCAATCGCGCCCAGCGACTCCAGGTACAACTCCTGCACGTTCTCCGGCGGCGGTTTCAGGATGACCTGCAACTGCATGTGCTTGAACAGCCGGTTGGGATTCTCCCCGTAGCGGCCGTCCGCCGGACGCCGCGACGGCTGCACATACGCAACCTTATAAGGCTTCGGCCCCAGCACGCGCAGAAATGTCTCCGGCGCCATGGTCCCCGCGCCGACCTCAACGTCATACGGCTGTTGCAGCACGCATCCGCGCTCCGCCCAAAATGTCTGCAGGCGCAGGATGAGTTCCTGAAAGGTCAGCGGATTGGGCGAGGATGGATTCAAGAATTCAGCTCTTAGCTATTAGCTTTTGGCTCTTAGCTTAACCCAGAATGCGAGTGGTGATTCGAACTCCTACAGCGCAGCCGGAGCTCAGCAGGTTAATTGACGATTGTAATGGAAGCGGGCAGCAGCCGTCAGCCTGCGCGGCTGGAAAGGTTCCTGCAGGAACACTGTGGATAACGACAAAGAAAAACGCCGTAAGTCCTTGATATTTTCAGTCCGCGTTGAGAAGGCGGGAGTTAGGTTGTGGAAAACATGTCTACTTACGGGTACGTTTTTAGGCGGGAAAGTACACCAAAGTAGACTTGACAGATGCCACCACAATTCCCCCACCGCAATTTCTCGCATTATTCTTTACGACGGGAGAATCCCATCACGCTGGCGAATTCCGTGCCGCATTTCCGTCGTTAGAATCCGCCCTTCTCCAGCATGGTCGCAGTGACCAGTTTCTTCTCAATGTGCCGCTGCAAAATCTGAATGAGAAATTTCCGCAGGTCCGCGGCCTGCGACTTTGGCCAAGGAGTGCCCGCGAAGGTTTCCACCGGAGCGCGAAACATTTGCGAGGCCAGCGCGCGCGATTCGCTTGAAATCTCGGACGAAGCCAGTCGCTTGTCATCGGGACACATCAGGCCGTCGGCCAGCGCGTGAAAATAGGCGCGACTGCCGTTCAGACTGCGGCCGCAGACGATGCACTCCGTCAATTCAGGCAGAAAGCCGACCAGCCGCGTCAGCCACAATTCGAAATATGTCACAGGCATCCACACCTCCGGGCCTGTCAGGACATGCAGCACGGAAAGAGTGAGGCGGAAGATGGCGTCGTTGGCCTCGTGGTCGGGCAGCAGTTCGTCGAGCAATTCGGCAATATGGCCAAGGGCCACCGCGCGCGCATAGCTGACCTCCGAGGCCATAGGAGACTCGAGCACTTCGCAGGCATCGAGGCGCGCCAACTCCTGGCGCTCACTCACGTCATAGAACGCGCGCACATAGGTGAGAGGCTCGAGGGCCCCGCCGAATCGCCGCTTCGACTTTTTCGCCGACCGCGCCACCCCGCGGATTTTGCCCTCCGCGCGCGTGAAGAGCGTGACCAGCAGATCAGCCTCGCGCAGCGGATAGCTGCGCAGCACGATCGCCTCTGATTCTCTGAGGGCCATGGAATCGACGTGGAACGTTTGATTTTAGTGGAAGGCGGTTTCAGCCGTCAGTTCCTGGCACTCAGGGCAAAATCCCCCCTTCTCGCAAAAGAGCGAGAAATGTGGCACCCGGCGATTCTGTGCGACTAACCTTTCCTTTCGATATACTTTCAAGAACGTGAAAAGAACCGGTGTTGTTCTTCTGTTGATCCTCGGCCTCTTGACCCTCTGCGCTGCCGAGGAGACTTCCTTCAGCCGCGTTGCGGCACCCGACTCGAAAGGCAGACTCACCAAGGCCGTCCTGACCTTTAGCGACGATCACAAGGCAATCGAAGTGCAGCCCGTAAAGGGTCCGGCGATGAGCATCCCTTACGATGAGATCTATAAGTGCGCGTATGAGTACACCAAGAAGCACCGAATTAACGAAGAGTCAATCTTTACCGCCCCGGTGGGCGTGGGTGCGATTGTCATGTTGACCAAGTCGAGGAGTCATTGGCTCGAGATTGACTACCGCGAGGGCGAGGTCCCGAAGTCGTTCTTTCTGCGCATGGACAAACACGAGTACCTGCGCATTCTCGATGCGGTGAAGTCCCATACCGGTAAAGATGCCGAGGTTCTGGGAAACGCGGATAAGCGATAAAAGTCGCAATTCAAGAACATTTCAAGGCACTCTCAAAAAACACGCGTGAGCAATCACGCTTGCGCGCCACCCCCAGCCTAGAACGCAATTAATTTCACCCTTATTTCCGGCGTAGGATTTGTGGCCGATTACGCAAGGCCGAGAGTTTAATCAACTTGCTAATCATGAGGTTCACGCATACTCTCAGAGTAGGGTCTTCGTTTCAGGGTCGACAAGGAGAGTATTTGACAAACGACGAACTCAAGGCATCCTACGTGGTCATTCGCCACAACGTCCGCACCTACGAATCCGCGGGAGTCGTCGAGGTGGTTAAGGGACGGACGAACGCGGAGTCTACTTTGAAGAATTTCGAAAGTGAACAAAGCCCGTCAGATCGCCACGAGGGCTGGCGCTATTTTCTGGAGAAAACCACATTGAAGGCGGGAACTGATCCGACAGAAGCTACCGAGCTTCGTCAAGCAGAGTTGGAGAGTCGAGAATCAAAAGCTACGCAAGAGGGCGGCGGACCCAACGGCGCAGGCGGGATTTCCAGGTGAGCGAGCTCGTTCGCGGTTTCAGCGGTAGCAGTAATTGCTTGCTAACCTTAGTTGTGCGGCGTAGCATCACCCTGTGCGTTAGACCGAATCGGTCGTAAGCAGTTCTTGCCTAATCAGGCAGCACTTGCCTCCAATACCTCCGAATCTCTCCAGCGTAAATTGATTGAAAGGAACACCAGTATCAACATGGCAGAACAAGGAACAGTAAAGTGGTTCAATGACGCCAAAGGCTACGGCTTTATCAGCCGGCAGAATGGCGAAGATGTTTTTGTGCACTTCTCAGCGATCCAGGCGGGCGGATTCAAAAGCCTGCAGGAGGGCCAGACGGTGCAATTCGACGTGACCAAGGGCCCCAAGGGCTGGCAGGCTGAGAACGTACAACCGCTGTAAGCTCATCTCGTGATGCGAAAGGCGATCTCTGAGGAGATCGCCTTTTTAGTTGTCGGGATTGTGGAAGTGCGCCCTTCGCCTTTCACTTGGTGGACTCCAGCGTCGTGAAATCAGCGGTTCCGATTTTGACGATTGTGCCTCGGGGCTGCGGCTTCGCATCTTTTGCATTCTTTCCCTCTTCCGACTTCTCCTTTACTTCAGGCTTTTCCATCGCATCGGGCTTATCCTTCGTTTCTGGCGCGGGCGCGGGTTTTTCCGTCCAGATGCCATAGACACGACCGCCGTACGCCGCAATACCGCTGTAGTCGCCGAAGAAAACCCCGCTGGCTTCGAAGGGATTATCCGTCCACGCGTAGTTGTTGAAGGTGTGGCCGACGTCGGTGGAACGCGCTAGAACGACGATCTGCTTGCGATTCTGAGGATCGCCCCGACGGTCGTAAAAGATCACGTCGATGGAACCGTCGGCGGGATCCACGGCCAGCCACTGAAAGAATTGTTCCGCGCCATTGTGTACGGGGTCATTGTTCACGCGAACCGGGGCACTCCAGCGCTTGCCGCCGTTGTCGGATGTTGCGATGAAAACGTCAAGATCGCCGTTGCGGTAGTCGCTCCAGGTTATGTAGAGGCGCTTGCTTTTCGGGTCGATGGCAATTTGCGGGAATCCGTTGGCGCGTTCGAGCGTCTGGATGGCGAACATGATGGGTGCGGTATGAATGACGGGGCGTGCATGAGAGAACGTCTTCCCGCCGTCGCGCGATGTGGTGAGCATGATCGCATTGTCCTGGCTCCATATGACGTAGAGCTTGCCATCTGGTGCAACCACGCCGTCGAAGCCTTCTGCGGCGCCGTTGTCGTCGCGTGGCAATCCAGGATGTGCATCGATTTCAATGGGCTGCGACCAGGTTTTTCCATCATCCGTGGAACGGGAAAGCACCATCTGTGAATCGGCTAATCGCCAGCGGGTCCAGCCGATGTAGAGATTGCCGGCATACTTGCTCTTTGTATTGTCCGCGACGATGTACGGCTTGTCTTCGAACGGAATCCCAGGCGAGCTGGTTTGTTCAGCGACCGGGAAGTGGTCGGCTTCCCAAGTTTTTCCGCCATCGAGCGACCGGCGAACGAAGATGCCGTTGCGCGTCGCGTCATGGCCCCAGTAGTTGAAAGTTCCAAGCTTGTCGAAAGCGATGTAGCAGACGAAGGCGTGGCCTTGATTATCGAATGCAGTCGAGACGTCGCCGGAAATACGGTAATTTTTGGGATCGACATCCTTAGCCAGTTGCCAGGTGTGGCCGGCATCCTGCGAATAGGCGGCGTGTACATTGTCCTGAAAGACGCCGACCACCTGCTGCGGATTCGAGGGATTTACTGCGATCGCTGGCTCGGTGAAAAAACCAGGGGTGGGCGTGAGAGTGAAGATCTGGGCGTGCGGAGCTTTTGGAAGGTCTTGGCTGTGCAGGGGCAGGGGGGTGCTGAATAAAAGAACTAAGGAAATCGTAAATGCGAAGCAGCGAAAATCTTGAGAGACAAACATTCGAGTACTCAGGGTCATTTGCGATCAAATTTGTTTTGTTAAGGAAGATTCTCGGAACATAGGGCTGCGCCGCCGGCAATTCCTGCGTCGGCACCATAGTGTGCCATCAGCAACGGAATCGCGGAAGCGTGTGGATTTACACAACAACTCGGGAGGCGGGTTTTTATTTCATCGAAAAACGGCTGCAGCATCGCGGCCACGCCGCCACCTATGACGAGAACATCGGGATCGAGCAGATCGACGATGTTGCCGAGCCACGGAGTTAACACATCAACCGTCTCAAGAAGAATTGCCCGCGCTAACGGATCGCCAGCGGAATAGGCTTGTCCCACCATTTCGCTGGTCACGGCGGCCACGCTTCCTTTCGCAAGATCGAGAATTGCGGAATGCTTCGCTGATTCAGCGGTGAGTTTGGCACGTGCGCGTGCGCCAATCGCAGGCCCGGCCGCCAGGACTTCGATGCATCCGCGTTTGCCGCAGCTACAAATTGGCCCGCGATAGTCGATGCTCACATGGCCGCCCTCGCCGGCGGATCCCGTGTTGCCGTGGTAGATGCGGCTGTCGAGAACAATGCCTGTACCAATGCCGGTTCCGATTGTGGCATAGAAAACGTAGTGGAATCCGCGGGCCGCGCCCCAGCGGGTTTCGGCGAGGGCGGCGGCGTTTGCGTCATTGTCCACACGCACGGGCACGCGATACATCGACGCGATTCTTGTCGGCCAGCGGAAAATTCCGCCAGCATGGGAGATTTGGAGGATTAAGAACGATGCCGGTTTTCGGATCCAGAGGGCCGGGTGCGCATATTCCTATACCGTGAATTCCATTGCCACTGGACATCAGCGAATCGATCGCGTTGGTGACTGCGTGTAGCGCGGCTTCAGGCGTACCGGTCGCCATCATGGGCTGGCGGCCCTGGGACAGGATCTTGCCGTCGCGGTCCACGAGTCCAACGGCGATCTTGGTGCCACCGATATCGACGCCTAGAAAAGGGCCACTCTGTTTGGAGTCTCCAGTCATGGCTTCGACGTTGCCATCTGCGGCAAACTCGAGAACTGCACCTTGATCGTCTTAATCTCGTACGGTTTGGTGTGGAGGGTCACTTTGCCATCGTGCAGTGAGACGCTGCCTATCGGTTTTTCCATGAGATTGGTTTCGGTTGCAGATTGGGCTCCCGGAGGGAGTTGTAGCGTGACCTCGCCGTCCTTGCCGGCCCATTCGTAAAAGCGAACGACGAGCGCGTTCTCGTCTTCGGCTTTCTTCAACGCTGTCACGATGACGCTGTCGGGTTGAGCCTGCAGGAAAGAATGTTCCGTCGCGAGTGATCCCTGATGTCTTTCAATCGGGCGCGAAATTAATTTGTAATTCAATTCGTAACCTTGCCGGACGGTAAGCGCGTCCTTCCAGCCTCCGGCATGCGGATACAGCGAATAGGTGAACTCGTGATGGCCTTCGTCGGCATGAGGATCGGGCCACTCTGGGGAACGCAGCAGAGACAGGCGAAGCACGTTGCCTTTTGCATCGTAACCATACTTGCAATCGTTGAGCAGACTGAATCCGTGCTTGGCATCCGAGATGTCGGCCCAGCGCTGCGCGGGAACTTCAAATTGCGCCTGCTCCGCGGGCGTGTTGCGCGTGGTGGGACGTTCCACCGATCCAAAGGGAATTTCGAAGGTCGCCTTATTGCTGTGGGCGCTGACGGGGAATGCGACTTTCAGCAGAATGTGCTTTTCGCGCCATTCCGCCTGCATCTTTACATCGACGCGAGGCACGCCCGCGTAGACGGTGACATCGCGTACAAAGGTTGAGTCTTGAAAATGATTCTTGATCCGGATGACCGCGCGCAGCGGGCCGCTCTCGATGAGCTTCACTTCATCGGCCTTGTCCAGATCCCAGTGCTGCTTCTCAAAGTCCGCGTCGATGTTCCACGCGTCCCATTTCTTGGGCTTATCGACGAAGGTCTGCAGCAGGTTGCCGCAAATTGATGTCTTCGGGCCGCCGGTGTCAGTTTCTGCGGGAGCCAGCGACTCCGTGCCGCTGCGCTTGTCAAACAAGCTGGTCATGCAGCCGGTTTGCGGATCGATCTTTACGCGGAGAAATTCATTTTCCATTTCCATGGCATCGGCGGAAGCCTTCAACATCGAATGAACCGCAGGCACCGTGGTGGCCGCGCGTACGAAATAAGTCTGATATCCCAATGAAGGCGTCTGCGAAAGCAGTAAAAATCGGGCGCGATGCGTTTCTGCGTCGATCGACAGCAGTTCAGAGTCTGCCGGCTTTCCAGCAGAATCCATCACTTCGATCTGGCGGGCTGGCGCGGGCAGTTGTGCCTCAACTTCAATCACCTCGGTGCGCGGCCACGAAAGGGAATTGAAGATCATCACCGGCACTCCCTCACCTTGAGTGTTAATGTGGGCGGCAATTTCGCGGAGCGATTCTGTGGTGACATCATTCGCGGCGCGATCTACGTTTTCCAGGTTTCGTTTCGCATCCAGATAATTCACTGCAATCCCGGATCCCGGCATGATGTCGTGGAAGTGATCGAATAGCAGATTCTTCCAGGTCAGTTCCATTCCATCTTGCGGGTAGGGGCGCCCGTAGAGCAAAGCCAGCGACGCGAATTTCTCGGCATTGAGAACCGTTTCCTCGGCGCGGCGGATTCTGCGCTTGGTCTCGGCCTGCGTGGTGAAGACTCCGCGATGATAGGCGAAGTACAGTTCGCCATCCCAGGTGGGAACCTGCATGTTGGGGAGCTTCTTCTCCATGTCGCTGAAGAAGTCGCGAGCGAAACTAAATTCGAGTTTTGGAAACACAGCCTCGGGCGACCTCAGTTGCTCGGCGTTATCGAGCATGATGCGGGTGGGCCCGCCGCCGTGGTCGCCGACGCCGTAAAGGTGCATCATTTCGGGTTTGTCTGGAATGGTTTTGCCGTAGATCGAGGGCATCCAGATGGAAAGATCCGTGGCCAGGGGCTCAGCGTCGATGCCGCCGGCGTAGTCATGCGGAAAATATGTCAGCAGTCGGCTGCCGTCGGGGGATTGCCACCAGAAGAGCTTGTAAGGGAATGTGGTGAACTCGTGCGCCCAGAGCAGCTTTTGGGTGACGAAATAATCCATCCCGGACTTTTTATAGATTTGCGGGAGTTGATAGTTGTAGCCGAACGAATCCGGGTTCCATCCGATCCTTACGTCCACACCGAAATTCTTCTGAAAGTAATGCTTGCCAACCAGAATTTGGCGGACCAGCGATTCGCCGTCGGGCATGTTCAGATCGGGCTCGACCCACATGCCGCCGATGATCTCCCAGCGGCCTTCTTTGACGCGCTGCTCGATCTCGTGAAAGAGGTCGGGATATTTCTCCTGCATCCATTCGTATGTCCGCGCGGACGACATGGTGAACTTGAAATCCGGATATTCACGCATTAAGTCGAGTACGCTCTGAAATGTGTTGCGCACGACTTCGACCGTCTCGGTCCAAGGCCAGAGCCAGGCCATGTCAATGTGAGAGTTGCCGACGATCCGAATATTGAATTGCTGTAACCAGGGCTTGAGCCCTTCGAGCTTCGATTGAGCTTGTTTGAGGGACGCGTCAAAGCCTGCCTGATCGCCTTTTTCCAACGACGAGAAGTCAATTGCCTTGACGGCGGCGTCTAGTTGTTGTTGCCGTTCGGACTTTCCTTCTTCGTAGGCGGAGATGATAGGGCGGGCGGAAAGAATTTCCATGCGCAAGAAAGTTGGATCAGGACGCGTGTGCGGCGGCTGAATGATGAGTTCGCTGTGAAAGAATTCCGATTGCACATCGTCCCCTGCGACGACCCGCGCCGCGATGAGAAATTTCTGGCCGGGCTGGGCGTTCTCGGTTAGGAGCATGGGCAGAATATCGTCGTCGCTGCCGCGGTAAAGAATCGCTCCATTCGAGAAGACGGTGATCCTCAAGCTTCCTGGACTTCCGAATCGAAGATCGATCGATACCTGCGAGCCCTGAGTGGCGTAGCCGTTGATCTTCTCGGGAATCTGAATCCAGCGGCGGAAGACGCGGGTTCCTGTCCAATGCTCCTCATTCGCATTGTTTCCGCCCGGCCCCGCTACGTTCTTAACCGTGATTAAGCCCCACTCGGAGTCATTCAGCGCTGGATCTTCGGGATGAGCAACGTCGGTGTGAAAGCGCCATTCGGCCTCATTCTGCCGCGTGAGCGTCTCCAATCGATCCAGAGCTGGTTTGTAGGGATCTGGAGCGCCGGAAGTCTGGGAAAGTGCACCACTCGTATGCAGCGAAAACGCAAGGAGTAAAAAGAAGAACAAGCAACGCTTCATCAAAGTGCAACCTTTCAGGCCTTTTGCAAAGTAGGCTAGAGATATCACTCAACAATTGTTTGAGGTTCTAAGTGGCTGATTCTACAGTGCGGTCGATCGTTTTCCATAAGGGCTTGCAAAAATTCTGATTCTTTCCATTTGAATTACGAATCCAAGGTGTTACGTAAGATTATTGACGGCGCAAGCGATTCACCCTAGAATCTAAACTCGAATGCCAGAGAACTGCAATCTTCGCGCTATGTGCTGCTGCACTTGTTGTTGTTGTGCAGGCGTGCGCTCTGGCGCGGGGAGGCTGCTGACCTAAGAATTATTTCTTAATACCGGCACTCTTAAACCCATCGCCAGAACGATCTGGCGGTGGGTTTTTTATTTTCTGGACCTTAACCTCATATGACAAACGCAGCGAAAGAGACCAAAGCGCAAAAAGCCGAGCGCCTGAAGCGGAACGATGAATCCGTGGGAGGGGCTGGAAGAAATTCGGCGCTTTGCTCGCGAAGGATTCGACTCGATCCCGCCCGAATGGATCGGGACTTATTTCCGCTGGTGGGGCGTTTACACCCAGGGCGATGGAGCGGGAGTGACCGGCGGGCAGGGCGGCGAAGGCCGGGCGCTGCAGCGCTTCATGGTGCGCATCCGCATTCCCAACGGCATGATGAGTTCCCTGCAACTGCGGGCCATCGCCGACCTCACTCGACGACACGCGAATGGAATTGCCGACCTCACGGTACGCCAGAACATTCAACTGCACTGGGTCACAATCGAATCGTTGCCGGAAGTCCTCGATGGCCTGTGGCAGGTGGGACTGAATACCATGGGTGCCTGCGGCGACGTTGTGCGCAACGTGACCGGGTGCCCGGTCGCAGGTGTGGATGCCGACGAGATTGTTGACGCTTCGCCGTTGGTGCTTGAGGCATCGCGGTTGCTGGCTGGGAGTGCTGATTTCTACAACCTGCCGCGCAAGTTCAAGATTTCCATCACCGGATGCCGAGTGTGGTGTCCTTATCCCGAAATTAACGACATCGGCCTGACTGCGCTGACTCGCGAGGTTGGCGGGAAGCCGGAAGTTGGCTTCTCCCTTCGCGTTGCGGGAGGGCTGTCGACGGAACCCTATCTGGGAGCGCGCCTGAATGCGTTCGTGCGCTGGTACCAGGTTCTGCCGGTAATCAAGGGCATTGCGGAATTGTTTCGTGATTCCGATGTCTTGCGCGAACATCGCGAACGCGCCCGGCTGAAATTTCTCTTCTTGCGGCACGGATGGACCGCTGACCGTTTTCTAGACGAATTGCAGGAACGAATTGGATTCCGGCTTGATTCTGCAGTCGAGGAGCAACCGCCCGACGACGTCTACCGTGACCATGTGGGGATTCACGCCCAGAAGCAGCCTGGTCTGTCCTATGTGGGGGCAGTGGCGTTGCGCGGTCGAATCACTGCGGAACAGATGCAATCCGCGGCGGATCTAGCCGAGCGCTTCGCCGGCGGAGAATTGCGCGCCACGAACATGCAGAATCTGCTGGTGGTGAACGTGCCCACGCTCAATGCTGAACCATTGGCGAAAGAATTGGACGCTATCGGACTGAAGGCGGGAGGCTCCGCATTCTGGCGCGGGACGGTCGCGTGCAGCGGAACGGAGTTCTGCAAGCTGGCAATTACCGAAACCAAGAGCTTCTCGCGCTGGCTGGTGGAGGAGACTGGAAGAACGTTTGCCGGGATTCGATCAGCACTTGAAATTGCACGTTACCGGATGCCCCAACAGTTGCGGACAGCACTGGATCGCCGACATTGGCATCGAAGGCAAGAAAGATCAAAGCGGATGGCCGGCTGGTCGATGCTTACTATTTCTGCGTGGGCGGAGCTTTAGGTTTGCATCAGGCCACGGCGCGGCCAGTCGGATATCGCTGCCCCGCGACCGAAGTGCCGGAGGCGCTGGAGCGTTTGCTCGGCCGATATCTGTCGCAGCGCGAACCTGGCGAAAATCTTCGCCGATTCTTTGTTCGCCACAGCGACACGGAGTTGCGCGAATTTCTGGCCGGAGAGTCCGTGGCCGCAGTCGCTCGCGATTTGCCGAATCCGGCGCGAAGTCTGACCTCGGCAGGAGGCCTCGGTGACTAGCTTGTTTCCTATGTTTCTAAAGCTCGAAGGCAGGCAATGCCTGGTCATCGGTGCGGGGAAGGTTGGCGAGCCCAAAATCGGCAGCCTGCTCGAGACGGGGGCCCGCGTCCGCGTGGTTGCCTTGGCCGCGAGCCCTGCAGTACGCGAGTGGGCGCGCGCAGGGAAGATCGACCTCGAGTTGTGCGCCTTCTCGCCAGAAGATTTGGACGGCGCATTCGTCGCAATCGTCGCGACCAATTCGCGAAGCTTGAATGAGCGTGTCTATCACGAGGCACAGAGACGTGGTGTGCTGTGCAACGTGGTCGACGTACCGGATCTCTGCGATTTCTTTTATCCCGCGGTGGTGCGTCGAGGTGATCTGCAGATTGCCGTGTCAACTTCCGGACAAAGCCCGTCGCTGGCACAGAAAATTCGGCAGCAGCTCGAAAAACAATTTGGACCGGGATACGCGGCTTGGGTCGCGGAACTCGGCGAGACTCGAAAACTCATTCTTGCCAGCGATCTCGATAAGGAACGCAAGCTGGACTTGCTGCATTCTTTGGCCGGCAGGGAAGCGCTGGAAGCGGCGTTAGCCGAAGCCGCGTCCGAAACCGTCGAGCTTTCCGCAGAAGGAGAGGAAGTATGAAGGGAAAAGTTTATCTGGTGGGCGCAGGGCCGGGCGATCCGGAGTTGCTCACGTTGAAGGCGCTGCGGTTGCTGAGAACTGCCGATGCCGTACTGCACGATGACTTGGTCTCTCCCGAGATTCTGAAGCTGATTCCTGCCCAGGCACAGGTGCACAACGTCGGCAAGCGCTGCGGGAAGAAGAAGAATTCAGCAAGAAGAGATCAACTTTTCTGATGGTTGCGCTCGCCGATTCCGGGATGAATGTGATCCGGCTGAAGAGTGGCGATCCCTTGATCTTTGGCCGGGCGGGAGAGGAAATCGATTCGTTGCGGCGTGCCGGTATTCCTTACGAAATTGTGCCGGGTGTGACTTCCGGTTTGGGCGCGGCGGCAGCAGCAGGGATTCCGCTGACCCATCGAAGGGCGTCGTCCGCGCTCGTGTTTATCACGGCGCATCAGGCCGCCGGAAGCGAGGCTGCGAACTGGAGCAAGCTGGCGGGAAGTGGGGCGACGCTGGTGATCTATATGCCCGGCCAAAAGTATTCCCAAGTCGCCGCGAAACTGAGGGCGGCCGGACTCCGGGGCGCCACCCCGTGCGCCATTATCTCCCGCGCGACAACCCCGCAACAACGAACATACCGTACGACCATTGCTGAACTTAGTGGTGCGCCGGCACTCGCGGCTCCCACCCTGCTGGTCGTGGGCGAGGTCGTGCGGTTTGCCGATCCGGTAGTGCTGGCGCAGGAATTTGGGATGCCAGATGTTAGAGACGCCATCTCGGCTGCGGACTTCGGAACAAATGAGGAGCCACTCGCGTGAAAGATCATTTTCAGGAACCGGTCGGAGAGCATCTGCAAGAGAAGATCGCGGAGATTCAGCATGCGGCAGAGAACTGGACTCCACAGCGAGTACTGGCGTGGGCGTTCGAAACGTTCGGAAACCGCGTGGCCATTTCGTCGGCTTTCGGAGCCGAGGGAATGGTGCTGATTGATATGGCTTCCCGAGTGAAGAAAGATTTTCGTCTCTTCACTATCGACACCGAGTTTCTTTTTCCAGAAACCTACAACCTGATGGATCGGATCGAAGAAAAATATGGAATCACGATCGAGAAGGTAAATTCAATTCTTTCCCCCGAAGAGCAGGAGCGTACTCACGGAGCCGCGCTGTGGGCGCGGGATCCAGACCTCTGCTGCAACCTGCGAAAAGTGGAACCGCTTCGCCGCAAGCTGAGGGAGTTGAACGCATGGATTACGAGCATTCGTCGCGACCAGACATCATTCCGATCTACAGCACAAAGAGTTGAGTGGGACGCGAAGTTTGGTCTGGCGAAAATCAATCCGATTGTCGATTGGACATCCAAGCAGGTGTGGCGCTACATCCACGATCACGATGTGCCCTACAACGAACTTCACGATCAGGACTATCCCAGCATTGGGTGCACGCATTGCACGCGAGCGGTGGGGCCGGGAGAAGACCCTCGTGCAGGTCGTTGGGCGGGTTTCGCCAAAACCGAGTGCGGTCTGCATCTCATCGAACCGGCAACGAGTTCAGCAGCCGCGGATGCAGCGAAAGCCGCGAAGTTCGGAGACTGAAACTACCAGTCCGCAGAAACTCAAAACTCCGACGGAAATCATCGGAACGACGGCGGCTCGATCTTAATCGTCGGTCTTCTTCATTTGCGTGGCGAACTGACGCAGGAGACCAACAAAGGCTGTAGAGGCCACCGAGAGCGTTCGGTCGCGCCGATAGGCAAGGCCAAGTTCGCGGTAGACCGGCTCTTCGAGATCAATCAGTTTGACGCGGCCAGCGTCGACCTCGTCCCGGGCGAATGACGCGCTGATCAGCGACACGCCTAGATCCGCCGCGACAAAACTCTTGATCATGCCGATGCTAGGCAGTTCCATGCGCACTCGCAGGTCGGCGCTGTGGGGGCGAAAGAGCTTGTCCAGCAATCTCCTGGTGTGGCCTGTTTTCGGGAAGAGCAGCGGTTGCTTGACGAGTTCGCTGACCGGCACCACTTTCAGTTTGGCTAGCGGATTCTTTGGGCTCACCATCACCATGAGCTTGTCGCGAAAAATGGGCTGGATCTTCAAGCTTGGCGACTGGATGGGCAAAGTAAGAATGCCTACTTCCACCTGACCGTTTTCCAGCTTTTCCACGATTTTGTAGCTGAAGTTGCGATAGATGCTGATCTGCACCGGCGGATACCGGCGGCAGTATTCTGCGAAAACCTCGGGAAGAACATAGAGGCAGGTGGCTTCGTTCGCGCCCACTCTGAGCGTGCCACGCGGCGTGCCGCTGTGGTCGGCCACTGCGGTTAACGATTCATCGCGCAGAGCCTTCAGCCGCTCGGCATATTCGAAGAATACCTGGCCGGCGGGCGTCAGTTTTACCGTCTTGCCCGAACGGTCGAGCAGGCGGTCGCCGTACTCCTGCTCCAGTTGGCGAATCTGGGCGCTGACCGCCGACTGCGACCGAAAAACCTTCTCCCCCGCGCGGGAAAAGCTGCCCTGCCGGGCAACCTCCAGGAACGTAATGAGCTGATCGAAGTCCATTGGGATAGTGCCAAATTATAGCGGAGGCAGCGCAGTTCGCAATGAATTACCCGGAATACAATCGGGCCATGATGCACCTCCGAAATTTGCATGGGTTGCATCAAAATTCTGCATTGTACTTTGCTAATCGCCAGGTACGAGAATACGAACGTCTGTTCCTGAGCAGAAGTGTGCGACGCTCCGTCGCTTTCATGTCTACGCCCAAGAACGAGTGATGCGAAAGGAATTCAGTCCAGCGGACGGAGTCCATGACGACGCGTCTAAACCCGAAGAATGGCCTGCCGCCCGCTCAGGGTCTCTACGATCCTGCGTTCGAGCACGACGCCTGCGGGATCGGGTTCGTCGCCAGCATCAGCGGGCAGAAAAACCATGAAATCATCCGCAAGGGAATTCAAGTCCTCCTGAACCTGGCGCATCGTGGCGCTTGCGGCTGTGATCCGGAAACCGGCGACGGCGCGGGAGTTCTGATCCAAATTCCCCACAAGTTTTTCGCTCGCGAATGCGAGAAGTTGGGATTCTCGCTGCCCAAGCCCGGGATGTATGGCGTCGGGATGACGTTTCTGCCAGTCGAGAAGCACCAGCGGCTTCAGTGCGAAGGGATTCTTGAACGCATCGTACGCGAGGAAGGCCTGACTTTACTGGGCTGGCGGGATACTCCGGTCTACGCGTCCGCGATCGGTCGAGTAGCGCGCGCCTCCCAGCCGTATATCCAGCAGATTTTCGTACGTTGCGCAGCGGGAATGGACGAGGACGCGTTCGAACGCAAACTCTACGTCGTGCGCAAGCGGGCGGAGAATGAGATCCGGGAGTCCGGCATTGAAGACGCCGAGATGTTCTATATTCCGTCGCTGTCGTGCCGCACGATCGTCTACAAGGGTTTGATGCTGGCGCCGCAGATTGCGAATTTCTACCGCGAGCTTTCCGATCCTGACGCGGTCAGCGCGTTGTGTCTGGTGCACCAGCGTTTCTCGACGAATACCTTTCCCAGTTGGCAGCGGGCGCATCCTTATCGCTACGTCGCGCACAACGGCGAGATTAACACCTTGCGCGGCAACGTGAACTGGATGCAAGCGCGGCAGTCGCTGCTGCAGTCTCCGCTGTTTGGAGATGACCTGAAAAAGCTCTATCCCATCATCGCTCCCGACGGCAGCGACTCGGCGAATTTCGATAACGCGGTGGAGCTACTCCTGCAGGCCGGACGCAGCTTGCCGCACGTGATGGCGATGCTGATTCCGGAAGCCTGGTCGGGCAATCCGCACATGAAGCCGGAGAAGCGCGCCTTCTACGAATATCACGCTTGTCTGATGGAACCGTGGGACGGTCCTGCAGCAATCGCTTTCACCGACGGACGCGTGATCGGAGCGACGCTCGATCGCAACGGCCTGCGGCCGGGACGCTACGTTGTGACTCACGATGATCTGGTGGTGATGGCGTCGGAAGCGGGAGTACTCGACATTGCGCCGGAGCAGGTCAAGAGCAAGGGACGCTTGCAGCCGGGGAAGATGTTTCTGGTCGATACGGTCGAAGGTCGCATCGTCTCAGATAAAGAAATCAAGCAGACACTAGCGTCGCGGCAGCCTTATGCAGAGTGGGTGAAAGAGAATCAGATTACGATTGATCAACTGCCTGAGCCTTCGCGCATGCATTATCCGGACGCCGAGACGCTGCTCCGCCGCCAGCGTGCCTTCGGATACAGCGATGAAGATCTCCGGATGATCCTGGGGCCGATGGCGTCGAACGGGGAAGAGCCAATCGGGTCGATGGGTACCGATACCCCACTGGCTTGTCTTTCCGACAAACCGCAGTCTTTGTTCAACTATTTCAAGCAGCTGTTCGCGCAGGTCACTAATCCTCCCATCGATCCGATTCGCGAAGAGATGGTGATGTCGCTGATCAGTTACATCGGCAGCGAACGCAATATTCTCGAGGAAGCGCCGGAAAACTGCCACATGCTGAAGCTGGCGCATCCGCTGCTGTCGAATCGCGAATTGGAGAAGCTGCGCCGCGTTTCGAATCGCGATTTGCTCGCAACTACACTGCCCGCGCTGTTCCGCGCCAAAGATGGCGAAGAGGGCCTTAAGCGCGCTCTCGATGAACTGTGCCAGAGAGCTTCGCTCTCGGTGAAGGCCGGATACTCTCTTTTGATTCTTTCGGATCGCGGCGTGGACAAAGATTATGCTCCGATTCCATGTTTGCTCGCGCTGGCCGCCGTACACAACTTGCTGGTACGGGAAGAGACTCGGACGCAAGTCGCGTTGATCACCGAATCGGGCGAGCCGCGCGAAGTCATGCATTTTGCGTTGCTCAGCGGTTATGGAGCGAGCGCGATTAATCCATATCTGGCACTCGAGAGCGTTGAGAATCTGGTTTGGCGCGGCGAGTTGGGCGAGGGGATTACGCCGGAACTCGCGGTCAAGCACTTCATGAAGGCGATCAAGAAGGGACTGCTGAAGACCTTTTCGAAGATGGGTATTTCGACTCTGCAAAGCTATCAGGGCGCGCAGGTTTTCGAAGCAATCGGGCTGAACAAAGAATTGATTGACGCGTATTTCGTTGGCACAACCTCGAGACTGGAGGGAATTGGACTTTCTGTTCTGGCGGCCGAAGCGCAGATGAAGCACGAATACGCCTTCCGTCCGCTGACGGAGTTCGAGACCGAACTGTCGGTTGGCGGCAGTTATCACCAGCGCGTGAACGGTGAGTATCACCTGCTGAATCCCGAGACCATCAGCAAACTGCAGCAAGCGGTGCGGCAGGACAGCTTCAAGACATTTCAGGAATATACCGAGCTCATCGATAAACAGAGCGCCAACCTGTGCACGCTGCGCGGCCTGATGAAGTTGAAGAAGAGCGACTCGCCGGCGCCGCTCGAAGAAGTCGAGCCTGCTAAAGATATTGTGAAGCGCTTCACCACCGGCGCCATGTCGTTCGGATCGATCAGCAAGGAAGCGCACGAAACTCTGGCCATTGCCATGAATCGCATCGGCGGCAAGTCCAATACTGGCGAGGGCGGAGAGGACGAAGGACGCTTCAAGCCCGATGCGAGCGGCGATTTGCGGCGAAGCGCCGTCAAGCAAGTGGCCTCGGCGCGTTTCGGTGTGACCGCGAACTATCTGGTCAACGCGGATGAATTGCAGATCAAGATGGCGCAGGGCGCGAAGCCCGGAGAAGGCGGACAACTTCCCGGACACAAGGTCGACGAAGTCATCGCCCGTTTGCGACACTCCATCCCCGGTGTTGGCCTGATCTCGCCGCCACCCCATCACGACATTTATTCCATCGAAGATCTCGCGCAGCTGATCTACGACTTGAAAAACGTCAACCCGCAAGCTCGCATTGCGGTGAAGTTGGTCGCGGAAATCGGCGTGGGCACAGTGGCAGCGGGAGTAGCCAAGGCGCACGCAGATGTCGTGCTGATCAGCGGCGACACCGGAGGCACCGGCGCTTCGCCGTTGAGTTCCATCAAGCATGCGGGTATTCCCTGGGAGCTTGGTCTGGCGGAAACGCAGCAGGTCCTCTTGTTGAACGATCTGCGCAGCCGCATTCGCGTGCAAACGGATGGCAAACTGCAGACCGGCCGCGATGTGGCCATCGCCGCGCTGCTTAGGCGCTGAAGAGTTCGGTTTCGCCACGACTCCGCTGATCGCAATGGGCTGCATCATGATGCGCAAGTGCCATCTCAACACGTGTTCCGTGGGCATTGCCACGCAAGATCCTGTGCTGCGCAAACAGTTCCAGGGACAGCCTGAGCACGTAATCAATTTCTTTTTCTTCATTGCGGAGCAACTTCGGCAGTACATGGCCGAACTCGGATTTCGCACCGTGGACGAGATGGTTGGCCGCGTTGACATGCTCGACGTCGACGACGCTGTCGATTTCTGGAAAGATCACTGGAAGGCGCGCGGGCTCGATTTTTCGGCGATTCTCTACAACCCGCCCGTACCCTCGCGAGTCGCGAGACGCCGTGTGCAGGCGCAGGATCATGGCCTGGAGCAGGCGCTCGATCACAAAATCCTGGGACAAGTGCACGACGCGCTCGAAACTCTTTCGCCCATCGAGGTGAACTTACCAATACGCAATGTCCATCGCTCGGTCGGAACCATGTTGAGCGGAGAGATCGCGCGCCGCTACGGCTCCGCGGGATTGCCGGACGACACCGTGCGAATTCATCTCGCCGGCTCTGCGGGGCAGAGTTTGGGAGCGTTCCTGGCGAAGGGAGTCACACTCACGCTCGAAGGCGAAGCTAACGACTATGTAGGCAAGGGTCTCTCCGGGGGTAGAATCATCGTCTACCCTCCGCGCGCGTCCGGCTTTGTCCCCGAGGAAAATATTCTGATTGGCAACGTGGCTCTCTATGGTGCGACCAGTGGGGAAGCTTTCTTTAACGGAGTCGCGGGCGAGCGCTTTGCGGTGCGTAATTCCGGAGCGACTGCGGTCGTCGAAGGCGTGGGCGACCATGGCTGCGAGTACATGACGAATGGGTTGGTGCTGGTGCTCGGTGCTTGTGGCAGAAATTTCGCAGCTGGCATGAGCGGCGGCATTGCCTATGTGTTGGATGAGCGCGGGGATTTCACCGAGAAGCGCTGCAATGTTGACTCCGTCGATCTCGAACCCTTGCTCGACGCTCAAGATGTGAAGGTTGTCCGGGATCTCGTCACGCGCCACATGGAATTGACCGGAAGTCCGCGTGCGAGATGGATTCTCGATAACTGGCAAGAGGGGGTTTCTCGATTCATCAAAGTCTTCCCGCGCGAATTCAAGCGCGTGCTGGGAGTTAGTCGCAGTGAGCAGGCGTATATTCCCAGCCAGCCAGCTTCCGTTTTGGTCCATGCCGGGCAGGTACAGCATGGGTAAAACCACCGGATTCATCGACTATTCGCGCGAACTAGCTCCGCGCCGGCCGGTTTTGGAGCGGGTGAATGATTGGTTTGAGATCTACCAGGACTTCCCGGAAGAGAAGCTTCGCAAGCAGGGCGCTCGCTGCATGGATTGCGGGGTTCCTTTTTGCCAAACGGGATGTCCCGTCAGCAATCTGATTCCCGACTGGAACGATCTCGTCTATCGCGGGCGCTGGAAGGAAGCTGTTCGCCAGCTGCACGCCACCAATAATTTCCCCGAGTTCACTGGCCGAATCTGTCCCGCGCCGTGCGAAGCATCGTGTGTTTTGGGCATCAACCAGCCTCCGGTCACGATCAAGCAAAACGAAAAAAATATTGTGGAGCGCGGATTTCTCGAGGGTTGGATCCGTCCCGAGCCGGCGAAGGTTCGCAGCGGAAAAAAAATCGCGATCGTCGGTTCAGGTCCGGCAGGGCTGGCTGCGGCGCAGCAGTTGTGTCGCGCCGGACATGTGGTCACGGTCTACGAGAAGGCGGACCGCATCGGCGGATTGCTCCGCTACGGTATTCCTGAGTTCAAGTTGGAGAAGCACATCATCGATCGGCGCCTCGAGCAGATGTCCGGCGAGGGCGTCAAGTTCATCACCAACGCAGAGGTCGGTAGGAGCATTCCGGTAGAAAATCTACGTCGGGAGTTCGATGCGATTGTGCTGGCCGGCGGCTCCGAGCATCCGCGGGATTTGAATATCCCAGGACGTGAGTTAAAAGGAATTCACTACGCGATGGAGTTCCTGCCGCAACAGAATAAGCGTTGTCTCGGCGACACGATCGATTCGGCCCTCGAGATTATAGCGACGGGGAAGCGCGTGGTCATCATTGGAGGTGGCGACACCGGCGCGGACTGCCTGGGAACGGTCCACCGTCAGAAACCGGTTTCGGTTCACCAATTTGAAATCATGCCCAAACCGCCCGACGAGCGTTCCCCGCAGACGCCTTGGCCGATGTGGCCGATGCAACTGCGTATTGAAGGCGCTCACGAAGAAGGTGGAATACGCGATTGGAGCATCGCTACGACCAAGTTTACCGGAAACGAAAACGGTAACGTCCAGCAACTTCACGCCGTACGGGTCGGCCCTCCCCCGAAGTTCGAACCCACCGCGGGCACCGAGTTTGCGATGGATGCTGACTTGGTCCTGATTGCCATGGGCTTCCTCGGGCCCGTGCGCAATGGAATGATCGACCAGTTGGGAGTTCAACTGGATAATCGCGGCAATGTGGCGACCGATCAGAATTACATGTCGTCAGTCGCGGGAGTATTCGCGGCGGGCGACATGCGCCGCGGGCAGTCACTGGTGGTGTGGGCAATCTCCGAAGGCCGCAAGGCCGCCGCCTGTGTGGATGCCTATTTGAGGGCCCTTCCGGTTCGGCCTGCTGTTCCCGTGATTTCCACCGCACGACAAATCGCTTCGTAATGTGACAACCCAACCGCGGTCCAACCTAGTATGGAACGGGCTTAGGCGAAGCGGCGTAAGATGACTGCGCCAGCATCATGATCCAACTTTCGGACATTCGGGCTGCTCTCGGCAGAATTCGTGCGGACATCCGCATTTCCCCTTGCACTCACTCGGAAACATTTTCCGGGCTCACCAACAATTCCATCTTTCTCAAGCTCGACAACCAGCAACGCACCGGGGCGTTCAAAGAGCGGGGCGCCCTGAATAAGCTGCTCACTCTGACCAGCGAGGAGCGTGCCCGTGGCGTGATCGCCGCATCTGCCGGTAATCATGCGCAGGGGGTCGCTTATCATGCGGGTCGGCACAAGATTCATGCGCGCATCGTCATGCCGCTCCCCACTCCGCTTACCAAAGTCTCGGCAACTCGCGCCTACGGTGCGGAAGTCATCCTGCATGGCACGAACTACGACGAGGCTTACGAAAAAGCGGTTGAGCAGAGTGAATCGGACCGTCTGACTCTGATTCACGCCTTCGACGACGACGCCGTTATCGCAGGGCAGGGAACTCTGGGACTGGAAATTCTGCAGCAACATCCTGATGTCGAGGTCATCGTGGCGCCGATTGGGGGCGGCGGACTGATCGGTGGGATCGCCTGCGCCGTGAAAGAAACAAATTCTGCCGTGCAGGTTTTCGGAGTGCAGCCCTCGCGAATCCCTTCCATGAAAGCCGCAGTGGCTCAGGGCAAGCCGGTTACGCTGGAGTCCGCGAAAACGATCGCCGATGGAATCGCAGTACGGCGCGCCGGAGACCGCACGCTTCCCCTAGTGCAAAAATATGTGGACGACATTGTCACGGTGGAAGAAGAAGAGATCGCTAACGCGATTCTATTACTGCTGGAACGCGAGAAAACGCTGGCCGAAGGCGCGGGAGCAGCCGCCATCGCCGCCGTTCTGAACCGCAAGCTGCCGTTGCAGGGCAAACGAATTGCGGTGCTAGTCTGCGGCGGCAATATCGACGTCACCTTGCTCTCGCGCATTATCGAGCGCGGTTTGGTGAAGGACGGCCGCCTGGTGCGCTTGCGCGTTCACCTGCCGGACTATCCCGGCGCGCTGCACCGGCTGACCGGAATTCTCGCCGACCATCGGGCTAACATCGTCGAGACCGCGTACGACCGCGCCTATCATGGAGTCAATCTCGGGGATACCGCCATTGATATCACGATGGAGACGCGAGGTCCCGATCACATCGCCGAGCTTCTTGCGGCCTTGGCGTCCGCTGGTTATACGCACGAAAGAATTCTGTGATTGGCGAAAAGGCTGCGGTGACCGAACAGATCTCCGCGTGCATTAGCCCCGCACAAAATCAAAACAAGTAAGATAGATACGCATCCGAAGGACCGAACTCCGCAACCAACTTCCCAAGGGATTCGTGATCGGCGGCTCTCGACAGTCATCGGATACGGAGGGGACAGAGTCATTTGTGGGAAATCGTTCGCCGGTAGTCTGTTCTTTGTAATACTTCGGTTTGTCTGGGTAAAACTTTGTAAACCAGCGAGTTCCGCCGTTCGCGGCAATGTAAATTAGAGGTTTGAGAATGAACACGAGAAAAGCCGCAATCGCGACGGTTGTCTTTTCGATCATCAGCCCGGTTGTCAGTGTGTGCGGATTGCAGCTCCTGCCGGAATGTTTCGGGTCTGCGGTCGGACAGGCTCAAACTGCCGGCCAACCTGCTGTCGCACGGCGCATCGGCGCCGTTAAGGCAATCACGGGTAACGCCATCACGCTGACGCCGGACTCCGGCCCCGACCTCGCGGTGACGGTGCAGCCGAATGCCCGGATCTTGCGAATTGCTCCGGGCGAAAAGGATCTGAAGAACGCAACGCCCGTTCAGTTATCTGACCTACAGGTTGGGGACAGAGTGCGCGTGCGCGGGCAGGCATCTGCCGACGGAGTCTCGCTAGCCGCGCTGGAAGTGATCGTAATCCCGCGTTCTGATCTCGAGGCGCGTCACGAACAGGAACGGCAGGACTGGCAGAAGCGCGGGCTGGGAGGCCTGGTGAGTGCGGTCGACCCTGCCGCCGGAACGGTAACGATTTCGGTGACCAGCTTAGGCGGGAAAAAAGAAATAGCGGTGCACACGTCGAAGAACACGGTGTTCCGCCGGTACGCCCCGGACTCGGTGAAGTTCGATGACGCCAAGCCCAGCACTTTGCAGGAAATACGACCGGGCGATCAGCTCCGGGCGCGCGGAGATCGCAGCGCGGACGGTTCCGAATTAACGGCGGAGGAAATTGTCACCGGCAGCTTCCGCAATGTGGCGGGATTAGTAAACTCGGTGGATGCAAGCGCGGGCACCATCACCGTTCAAGATTTATTGAGTAAGAAACCGGTGCAGGTAAAGATCACTTCGGAGTCGCAGCTTCACAAACTGCCCCCGGAAATGGCGCAGCGTATTGCGATGCGGCTGAAAGCATCCATGCCCCCGGGAACGCCGGGAGCGGGAGCGTCATCGAATTCCGGATCTGCGCCGAAGGCGGGTGATGGCGCACAATCCGGCACCCAGTCCAGCGGAATGAATTCGGGCGGAGGTGGAATGGGTGCTGGAGGTACGCGCCAGAGGGGAACGCCCGACTTCCAACAAATGTTGAGCCTTATGCCGCCGGTTACGATCGCCGATCTGCATAAAGGGGATGCCGTGCTGATGGTGACGACCGAGGGTACGGCGAGCAGTGGTGGCACTGCGATCACGCTGCTCAGTGGAGTGGAGCCGATTCTCCAGGCCGCCCCCACCGGCAGTCAAGCAATGATGTTGGCGCCCTGGAGTTTAGGCGGCGCTCCCGGTGGCGACGCAAGTCAATAGCAGGGCCTTCCTCGAGAAAAGTGGCTCCAGCAATTTGTCGGTCCGTAAATCATAAGGAGTGGAAAGATCAAATGAAGGTTGAGTGTTACGCGCGATATATCGTCGTCGTGTTTTTGTTTTTGGTCTCGGCAAGTGCATTATTGGCGCAAAGTGCCACGGGATCGCTCCGCGGACAAGTGGCCGACCCCTCGGGAGCCGCTATTTCCGGCGCCAGCGTAATTATGACCCCGGCCGCCGGATCGCCGATTGTGGTTCAGAGCAATGGCCAGGGGATGTATGAGTTTAAGAGTTTGCCGGCAGGGAAGTACATTCTCACCGTCGCCGCGCCGGGCTTCACTCTCTACGAAAACGACAATGTCGTGATTGCCGATCAGCCTCTGCGGCTCAACGCTACGATGGCGATTGAAGTGGAGCAACAAAAAGTCCAGGTTTCTGACACAGCGCCGACCATCGATGTGAATCCCACGAACAATGCGGGCGCCATTACGATCTCCGGCAAAGAACTGGAAGCGCTGCCCGACGATCCCGATGAGTTGCAGTCGGACTTGCAAGCGCTCGCCGGGCCTTCCGCCGGTCCCAGCGGCGGACAGATGTATATCGACGGCTTCACCGCCGGTCAGCTTCCGCCCAAGTCGTCCATTCGTGAAATTCGTATTAACCAGAATCCTTTTTCTTCCGAGTACGACAAACTTGGTTATGGCCGCATCGAAATCTTCACCAAGCCCGGAACCGACAAATATCACGGGCAATTCTTCGTGCTGGGCAATGACTCTGCCTTCAATACGCGGAATCCCTTCGCCGGATCGGAGCCGCCGTACGATTCCACTCAGTACAACGGAAACATTGGCGGCCCGCTGGGCAAGAAGGCTTCGTTTTTCTTCAACGTCGAACGCCGCAACATCAACGAACTTGCCGCGGTCAATGCCGTCGAGCTCGACCCGAACTTGAACGAAGCTCCTTTGATCGAGTCCATTCCTAACCCGCGGCAACGAACGAATCTCAGCCCGCGGCTCGATTGGGCGCTCACCCCGAATAACACGCTGACCGCCCGCTATCAGTACTTCCGCGATACTGAAACCAATAATGGAGTCGGACTGCTCAGTCTCCCGTCGCAAGGCTACTTCTCCAAGGAAATCGAGCACACAGTCCAAATCAGCGACACCCAGGTGATTGGCTCGAAAATAATCAATGAGACGCGATTTCAATATCATCGCGACGACAGTATTCAGAACCCGTTGGATACACACCCCGGTGTAAACGTGCTGGGCAACTTTATCGGTGGCGGCAATGGGACCAACCTCAACGACCGGCAGAACAACTACGAGATACAGAATTACACATCGCTGATCCACGGCAATCACAGTCTGAAGTTCGGCGCGCGGGTGCGCGCCACGCAAGACACGAACTCTTCCACTGCGGGATTCAACGGTACGTTTACGTTTTCTTCATTGGGGACTCCCTCAAACGACAACGACACGCCTTCGCATTGCGCCACTCTCGGGCAAAACCCGGCATGTCCCATCTCTTTGCGTTATGCGGAGCAGCAGTTCCAGCAGCGGCGGCATTCCGTATGCAACCCAACTTACGTACACCACGGGCACTCCGACTACTGAAGTCACATATTACGATGTCGAACCTTACGTGCAGGACGATTGGCGGATCAAGCCGAACTTCACGCTGAGCACGGGTCTCCGCTTCGAAACGCAAAATGCCATTCATGATCACGGAGACTGGGCCCCGCGCCTGGGCTTTGCCTGGGGAGTTGGCGGGCGAAGCGCTCCTCCGAAGGTGGTGATTCGTGGCGGCTACGGCATTTTTTACGATCGTTTCCAATCGGGACAGTTGTTGCAGGCGGAGCGGCTGAACGGCGTCACGCAACAACAATTCATTATCAATAATCCGACATGCTTTCCGGGCGTCGATGTGGCGCTCCCAAGCTTCGCCAATTGCGGCGCAGCTACTTCTGCCGCTTCCAACACTTATCAGATCAGCCCCAGGCTGCACGCTCCCTATACATTGCAAGGGGCGCTGGGGGTGGAACGTCAGCTCACGAAATCGGCAACCCTGTCCGTGATTTACTTGAACTCGCGTGGCTTCGATCAGTTCCTTACCATCAATGCAAGTGCTCCATTCCCGGGCACTCCTTGCACTCCGAATTGCCCCCCAATCAACGGGGGCAACGTCTACCGTTACGTTTCCGAAGGCAACTTCAGGCAAAACCAGCTGATGATGAACACGAATGTTCGCGTCGGCTCCAAGGTTCAGTTATTTGGTTATTACTCGCTGAGCTATGCCAACAGCGACACCTCCGGCGTGGGCAGTTTTCCGTCGAATTCCTACAACATCAGCCAGGATTATGGCCGCGCATCTTTCGACGTGAGGAATCGGTTCTTCCTCGGCGGCAGCATCGCCCTGCCTTATTTGTTTCGTCTGAGCCCATTCATGGTGGTGAGTTCAGGATCTCCTTTTAACATCACCACGCCCATCGATGTGAACGGAGATCAGGTTTATAACGATCGCCCCGGGTTGGTATCAACGGCGACTTGCACCGGTCCCGCGCCCACGATTTCGGGTCCGCAGAACAACATTTACTGCACGACGTTAGGCACCTTTGATGCTTTGGGGGGCGGAAGACTTCTGCCAATCAACTCCGCTACCGGGCCGGCGCACTTTGTTCTGAACTTGCGCTTTACTAAAACGTTTGGATTTGGACCGAAGGCGAAAGCCAGTTCCGGCCAGGGCCAGGGTGGAGGTGGCGGCCCGCGAGGCGGAGGAGGAGGCGGCGGCCGCGGCGGCCCGCTATTCGGCGGAGGCCCGTCATTTTCGTCAGGTAATTCAGATCGCCGTTACAATCTCACTCTCGGAGTGAATGCCCGCAACGTCTTCAACAATGTAAACGCCGCCAATCCCAATGCGGTGTTAGGTTCCAGGCTGTTCGACGTTCCCAATTCTCTTGCACTCGGTCCGTTCTCGCCCAGCAACGCCGCCAACCGCAAATTCGAACTGCAAGCCACCTTTAGCTTCTGATCTTGCTCTCGGCATATCACGAATTCGCCAATTCGGGTTATGCTGGAAGTAGAGACTGCGTGCCGCGCGGGCAACGTAAGGGCTTGAAACCGATTGTCTTTTCTTCCAACGACCAGACGAAAATTTATCCGCATCGCAACGGCTGCTGGCATGGGCGCGCTTGCCGCCGAAACCACACTCATCGAACCCAATCGTCCGCGAATCGTTCGACAAGAGATTTTCCTCCGCCGTTGGCCGGCGCGGCTGGAAGGTTTCACCATTGCACTACTCAGCGACTTTCATTACGAACCATATTTCTCGGTCCATCCTCTTCGTGCCTCGATCGGCATGGTCAACGATTTACATCCCGATTTAATCGTGTTGACCGGGGATTTCGTTTCCGAGCCCTTTCTTCACCGTAACCACGTTCACGCCGCGTCCGCGGCAGACCCTTGCGCCCAGCTGTTGCGGCAAATGCAGGCGCCTTATGGTCTGTGGGCAGTTTTGGGGAATCACGACGTCGTAACCGATCCGAATGTGGTTGCGGACGCCGTTCGCGGCCAGGGAATTCATGTCCTCGTCAATCAATCAGTGCCCATCGAAAACAATGGCGCGCGCTTCTGGCTTGTCGGGATTAACGACGCGCTGGAACGGAAGGCCGATCTCAACGCAGCGCTGCACGGTATTCCTGCCGACGAATCCGTGATTCTGTTGGCGCACGAGCCCGACTATGCCGACTACGTGGCGCGCTATCCCGTGGATCTACAGCTGTCAGGACACACACATGGAGGCCAGGTGCGGCTGCCTTTCATTGGAGCTACTTATTTGCCTCCAATGGGCCGCAAGTATGTTTGGGGTTTGTACAAGATGCGCGAGCTCACGCTTTACACCAACAGAGGCATAGGCACGGTAAATCTACCCATCCGCATGAACTGCCCGCCCGAGATTACCCTGTTGACCCTACGGCGTGCTGCGACAGGGTAGGTCGGCGAACGGGCCGCTGTGTCAGCTGTGTCCGGAAGTGGTGCAATCCTTTTCACCTCGGGATATCCCATTGAGCCAGGTTTTTTCCCTAACTTCAACACAATAAGTGACATGCGCTTCCTCGCGAGTGGTCCTGGATTTGCCATGTCAAGCGCAGAGCGGACCCTTCCGCTTGTAGGAAGTTTCATGCGTCTTCGCGCTTGCCAATTAGTTTTGTGGTTGACACTGCCTACGGTTGCTGCGGCGGTAGCTACACCTGCGTCGCCCGTGCAAGTGGCCCACTTCGAGCGGCGTGAGATGCAGGTTTCAAGAACTCTGATCCGCGCTTCCCAATTCGCCGATGTGCCCCACCTCAGCCCGCGATCAGCCTGCGAGCAGATTCAGCTACCCGAGGCCCTGACTACGCCGGATCCGCTTTTCACTTCGGCGTCCCATGGCCAGAAAATAAAAGTCAGCTTCATCATTGGGACCGATGGTCGCGTGCACAGCCCGCTCATTCTTGAAAGTGCGGGGATCGCCGGCGACCGCCATGTTCTGCAAACCGTCCGAGCGTGGCGATATCGTCCGGCAACGTGCAACGGTGTGCCGACCGAGACCGAAGGCAAGATCGAGTTTTCCAGCCGATAGCACGGGTCCGAGCCCATCGGCTAGAATGGCCCCAGCAATGGGATGATTCGATTCGTGGACGAAGCCAAGAGAAATCCTCGAACTTCCGATCCGCTTTCCCAGTCGCGGGTCAGCGAGTCCGAACTGGAAGGGCTGTACCGCGGCCTGCAGCCGGAGATGCACCGTCCCAAGCCCAGTCCGGATGCTTTGGCGGCGGCGCTCGAAGCCGCCCAACGTCTGGCTGCCGAAGCGGATGCGGAACAGGCGGCGGATGACCCGGCACAGAAAGGCGCGGGCGATTCCAGCACGATCGGTTGCGGCGTTTGTGGATACCGCAATCGAAGAGGCAACAAGTTCTGCGGGATGTGCGGCGGCACCGTCACCCCAGCGGGAGAGCCGGATTTTCCTGCGGAACAAGGCCGCCCACCCGCACGCAGTCTGGCGCCGCCTCGCAGTACCTTTACCGATCAAGAGCCTGAAGGGCGGCTAGCGCCATCACGAAGCTCGCCACAAGAAACGCATCACTACCATCACCATTATCACCATCACTATTTTCCCGCCGGACAAGAGTCGATCGGTGCTCGTTCCCCCGACCCAAATCGAGTCGAGCCGGCACGGGAACTGCGGCCGACCGCGGCACTGAGAGGCGATATGAGCCGCGCCGAGGCCGCGGTTCGACGCATCACGCACGAGTGGGTGCTGGCCTGCAACACTAAGCATCTCGATGATCTGCTGGACCTCTACGTGGCTGACCCGTTGGTGCTGCGGTCCAATTGTCCTCCCATTCGCGGCGCGGCTGCGGTTCGCGAATTTTTCTTTGGCGCGCTGGATGCGGGACTGGGAGAAGTGGAAGTCGAACCTTTGCGCGTTGAAGTCGTGGGCGATCTGGCTTACGAAGCGGGACGGTGCAAGGCGCTAATTCCCGGCGCCACCGGCAAGCGTCGCGAGGAACGCGGAAAGTATCTGTGGGTTTGCGCGCGGCAGAGCAATGGCGAATGGAAGTTGGCCGCCGATTGCTGGTCGAGCGATTTGACGCTCAGTGCGCTGGAATCCGATGTTCCGCAGAGCGCCGCTATAAAGACCAGCCAACCGCGCAAGAACTTGTGATTGCCGGGACCCGCGGCAGGCCGCAAATTACGGAGTGACACCGAGCTTCGCCAAGTGTTCCCGCAACTGATCCAATTGCTTCATCTCGATAGTCCTCATCCCCAGTTTGGCAGCGCATTCCAGATTGAGCGCACGATCGTCGATAAAGCAGCACTGCTCCGCGGGAACCTGCGTGATCTCCAGGGCAAGCCGATAAATGTCGTGTTCTGGCTTGCGAAAGCCGACAAAGCAGGAGCTCACAAAGAGGCGAAAGATCTTTCTCAATCCATATTTTTCAATGCGGTAATCATTCAGCTCCCGCGATTCGTTGTTCAGCGTGCTCATGAAATATTTGCCGGAATCGGCCAGCGCCTGGGCGAAGCCCAGGACTTCTGGAAACGGCCGCGACAACGAGAACATATAGTCGCGGAACACCTCGCGCGTGAACGGTCGGGGGCAATAGAACACCGTGCGGTCCAGATATTCATCGAGAGTAATCTTTCCGCGTTCGAAAGACGAGACGACCATCTCGTGACGGTCGTGGAATTCTTTTTCATCGAGCTGAAAATGCTCAAGCGCCGAAGCGCGCTCCGTGCGGTCCCAGGCATTGGTGAGCAGCACCCCGCCGACGTCCCAGAAGATTGTGCGAATGGCAAGCAAAGATCGTCCCTCCTTGTGCGCGCGTTCTCAGGAAAGTGTAGATGAACGGGAGCAGAAATTTGTCGCGCTCCCACTTAATTTCTGGCGAAAACTTCTTTCAGGATAGCGGTGGTTTGAGCGGCAGGGTTGGTGCGGATATTTATTTCTTGTTGTCCGATCTCATAGAAGATGCCGTCGAGAGTTTTGCCGACGACATACTTGTCGAGATCGAACTCGCTGGCGATCGCGTTGCCGCCGGGAGCGGTCTTGATGACGTGATCGTAGTTCTTGATTACGCCGACTCGTTGCAGGGAACTGTGGACGATAGGAGTGAAAGCAGTCGTGAGGTCGGCGGAACAGGTTTGCTCGAAGTATTCGGTAGCCGCCGTGTCACCTCCAGCAAGGATCTTGCGGGCGTCGCGAAACGTCATTTTCTTGAGGGCGTCGAGAAAAACCTGTTTGGCTTGAGGCGTGGCGCGCTCGGCGGCGCGGTTCATGCCGATTTCCAGATCGTCCACCCTGTCGCCCTCGCCAATCAGGCGCATGGCCTTGCCCACCGACTGGAGTTTGGGGGGGAGTAAGATGCGAATGGCTTCGTTATCCAGAAATCCATCTGGCTTGCCCGCCTGCGCGACGGCCTTACTGGTGGCGAGTTCGAGCGCCTGCTTGAGAGCGGAGACGATCTCGTTGTCGCCGCGGCCGGAGGCTTCGTGATGCTCGGTAGCCGCATCTTCCTGCCAGCGATTTTCGGTGAGTTGAGCTGCGGCGCAGATGGAGAACACGACCGCGAGCGCGACGGCAAACGCAGAAAGACGCTTGGGATTCTTCATGGAAAGGAAAGACGAAGGATGATTTTATCAAGAGTGGAGGCGACGTGGCATCCTTAGCTTTTCCCCTTTGCCCCCGGGGTGCCGGCAAGATGGCTTTGGACCTTGCTCCGGGCACACGCTCTCTGCGTATGCAGGAAATATACAAACTTGTGACATGGCGCTGACAATGTAGCGCTGGCACGTGCCCTAGGATTCGGATGCCCAGTCAGAGAACTGTGATTAGTGTGCTGGAAGGGCTGCACTGTCACGCCTGCCTGATCGGCATACAAAGGAGATTCAAATGCAGCGTCGCATGATTCCGCTTACCCTTGGCTTGGGATTCGCCCTGATGTTCGCCATGATGTTCGCTTCGAGCGCGGCCCAGGCGCAGTATCGCCTTACAAATTTATCCTCAAATCAAGTCCATCAAGCACAACACGATGATCCACTGCTGGTGAATGCCTGGGGGTTGGTGCACGCTCCGGGCTCCCCATGGTGGGTGAGTGACAACAACTCAGGATGGGCGACTTTGTACGACAGCCAGGGAAATCTGGTGCCGACACTGAAAGTACTGATCCCGACGGCGGGAAACGGTCCGGATTCGCCGACCGGCCTAAACGGACCAGGTTCACCGACGGGGACTGTATGGAACGCATCGAAGGAATTTCAAGTCAAGCCGGGGGCGTCGGCTGTTTTCCTGTTTGCCACGCTAGATGGAACCATCAGCGGATGGACACCGGGATCGAACTTTAACCAGTCGACTTTGGCAGTGGACACTACGGCCAACAAAAATCCACATCCGGCGATGTACACGGGACTGGCGATTACGAACAAGCCTTCGGGAAACTTTCTGTTTGCTGCGGACATGGCGAACGGGAAGGTTGATGTGTACGACGGGACCTTTACCCCTGTGACACTGGCTGCCGGTGCATTCTCCGATTCCACGCTGTCGTCAGATTTTGTGCCCTTCGGCATCCAGGACATCGGTGGAAAGGTCTACGTCACCTTCGCCAGCGCGAGCGGAGCGAGTGGCGGTTTCGTCGAAGTGTTTAACGAGGATGGAACCTCGGCGTCGGGAGTGCCGAAGCCCTTGGTCCACGGCTTGCCCCTGAACCAGCCGTGGGGAATCGCGATTGCGCCCAGCAATTTCGGAAGGCTGAGCAACACGCTGTTGATTTCGAACAACGTCAACAATGGCACCATCAACGCCTTCAACGCCGCTACCGGAAAATTTGTGGACGCGGTGGAGCATCATGGCAAAGCGATTGTGATCGACCAGTTGTGGGGAATCGGGTTCGGCGACGGACTCGGAAAGAACGGAACAGTCGATCAGCTGTTCTTTACGGCGGGGCCGGCGAATAATGTCGCAGGCACGTTCGGAGTAATTGCGGTTTCGCCTGACCGGGACGACAAGGACGACCACTGAGCAGCCGGGCTTTGCTCGGAATGTCCAGGACTGAGAACTAGCTACCTAGCGAAGATGTTTGGAGTCACATAAGAACACGGGCCGCCTTCTAAGGGCGGCCTTTGTGTTCGCGGACTTGCTGCGAGAACAGCTGACCACAGCACCATCGCTCCGCTGGCACTCCCACGTAACTTGCACTAGCTGTAGCGAGGATGTTCGGCTGCTTAGGGTTCCTGCCCGAGATGTACGACATGCAGTTATGTACGTACATAATTAGATGTACATTATAAATCAGTTTTTCGCATTAGCTCCCGTTGCAGCCCCAATAAGTCCAGGATTACTCCCAGAGGCCATCCGGCCGGCAAAAGACCCTACAATCAAACTGTAGGGGCCTTGCCGTGTGTTCGGAGGCGGGCACCCGGCTAGGACAGTGACTAGAAATGGCTGCTGGAAGCTATGCCAACTACACTCCAAGACTGAACTGCTGACCCAATGTGTTAGATTTAAAGGATTGTGGGCGCGTAGCTCAGTTGGTAGAGCAATGCCCTTTTAAGGCATGGGTCGCAGGTTCGAGTCCTGCCGCGCTCACCACAACTCCTCTGGATTCATGCATCTTCCGCGTGCAGTCGCTCATCGACCAGGCGAATCGCAAATCGCCGAGCCCAACAAGAAGACAACGCCATGAAATGTTCCTACCCGCGCAAGTAATAGCAAAGCCTTGCAAGATATTCCGCGTCCCCGATTTGCAGGGAAGTGGCAAGGGCTGTGAGGAATCCTAAAGGACATCCGAGCACTATTGATCAGACTTGGAGCCGTCAAGAGCAGACAGTGATGTTAGCGGGATTCTGCGGATGTGAGTCTCGCGCCAAAGGAGACCGACGTGCACCGTGGATACCGATATCTCAGTTCTCTTCTTCTGACCGCTGCTCTTGCTGCACCTGTTGCGATGATGGCGGCGGCCAGCCCACAAGACGATAGGAATCGCGAAAATCGACAAGGCGAGAACACCAAGCGTTACTACGATAGGGGCCACAAGGACTATCACAACTGGGACGCCAACGAAGACCGCTCGTACCGGCGGTATCAGACCGAGCATCACCAAAACCGAGCTTTCGTGCAGTTGAGTACCCGGCAGCAAACGGTCTACTGGAACTGGCGTCACAGCAATCCAGATAACAGATAACGAAATCGTCGTGCGCAGTTTGTGATCGTTGAGAGAGATGGATGTCGAGAGGCTATGGCGTCCACTGGCCGAGGAGTACGACTATGATTTATACGATGACGAAACCGTGTCCAATCTGCAAACAGCAATTAACCAAGCAAAAGCCTACCGAAACCGTTCCGTGCCTCTGCGGCCAACATGTTTGGCAGGGATAGCAGCGGGTACGGGCAAGCTATTTGGAAGTGCGCCACTTCTCCAAGCTCACCGGGAAATTAGCGTGTTCTCGCTTTAATCCCGCGCTCCAGCGCTTTTCCAGCCAGCGCCACCGCGCCACTCCGGGACACAAGGCCAATTCCGCGGCATGGTCCGGGAACATATCCTGGATTACTGCAGCAACTTCCAGCAGCGATACAGCCTAGCCAGTATGGTGCATGTCCACCGGGACCGCCATACTGCCGGAGATAGCAGTGAAGATAGCAGTGAAGATAGCAGCACTCCGAGCAGACCGGGCCACGCGCGGTATCAGGATAACGACTCCGAAGCCGGAGACGCGGCGCTAGGTGTAGGTGAGAGATGTTGAGGGCCGTCAGTATGAAGAAACTCGTGTTACTAGGCGTTATGCTGGGCTTGGCGAGCCTGTGTTGGGCCGGGTCAGAACGTCAAGCTGCCGTCGAACGCCTGAACAACTCGGCAAAAGTGTTGGACGAGATCATGGGCGCGCCGGACCGGCGGATTCCCGACGAGATCATGAAGAAAGCAAAGTGCGTAGCCGTCGTACCTCATCTGATAAAAGGGGGGTTCGTCTTCGGAGCGGAGCACGGCAAGGGTGTGGCCACTTGCCGGACAGCGGACGGCTGGAGCGCGCCGGCCTTCATAAGAATCGCGGGCGGGAGTTGGGGCACGCAGATCGGCGCCGAAGCGGTAGACCTGGTAATGGTCATCAAGAGCGAAAAAGGGATGCAGAAGCTGCTGTCGAGCAAATTCGAAATCGGAAGGGATGCATCGGTCGCCATCGGGCCTGTGGGACGACACTCTTCGGAAAATACGGATGTGAAGTTGGATGTCCTGATCCTCACCTACTCCCGTGCCAAGGGTGCTTTCGTAGGATTTACGTTCAAGGGCGCATTGGTCCGAGCGGACAACCGTTCCCGGCGCGCCATGTACGGGCCCAGGGTCACCACCCGGGCCACGCTGCTGGGTCGAGTGCGCACGCCTGCTGCCGCAGGGCCGTTCCTTGACGCAGTCCGAGGAGCAAAAGCGCAAGCGATAGCGCAGGCAAGAAAGTGAGCTGTGCCGCAATTGCAGCCACCGCGCTCCGCCAGATTTTCGGCTATTAATCTTGCAAAACAAACGGCAGTGGCGTCCGAAACAGGCGCCACTGCCGAATGGTTTTATGGGACCGTTTATAAGCCGCGGCCGAGCATGTAGTTGTTCGTACGCATGAACCAGCCTGCCTCGGCGTTATAGAACGGCCAGGGGAAGTTGGAATTCACGTACTTACTTTGCAGCGTGTTGAGGTAGGTGGTGACGCGGGCTTTATCACCCATGGCAGCAGCACCTTGAGCTATCAGAACCCAGGGAAACGGGTCCTGGGAATTGAACGACAGCGCTGGCCACCCCGGCCACGCGGCATTTAAAGCCGCATAAGATTGCTGCGCACGCGGGTCGGAGGAGCTGACCACGCCCATCAGCGCGGGAAAGACCTGAGCGCTGGCGTCGGCGTACCAGGTGGTTAGGTTGGGAGCAGCGAGTCTGCCGATTCCGTCTTTGTAGACCGCCCACGTTCCGTTCATCCACATTCCCAAAATGCCGTTCCGCATGGAATCTGCGGCAGCATTGTAGTATGCGGCCTTGGCGCTGTCGCCGAAAGCGTTCTGAAATAAGGCCGCCAGATCTCGCAGGCCGCGATAGGCTTCGCAATTGTCCATCAGGTACTTGATCTGATAGTCGGGCTTGGCCCAAGTGAGACCGTCGGACTGCTGGGTCTGGATAATTACTCCGCCGATAGTATCGAGCTGGTAGGCGAGCCCTAGAATGGTCGACCGGGCACTCGCGTTGCCGCTCTCCCACGCATTCCAGGCCAGTGACAGAAAGGTAGCGGCGTAAGAGTCGGTTGAGTCAGCGTTATTGGTAGCCGTCGGCACGCCGTTGTTCACAGCGTAGTCATAGGTGGTGCCGTAGAGGCCCCACTTGTCGGGCCAGTTGAGGTGATTAATATACCAGTTGATCCAGCCTACGACCTGTGGCATGCGGTTCGGATCCTTGGTCATTCCAATTGCAGCGATGTTGGCGTAGTAGGGGTTGAGAGTCTGCGGAGTGTAGAGCAGCGCTCCGTCCGCTTGAGAGAACTGTGCCACCCACTTTGACGCCGCATTGAGATTATTCTGGTATTGCGAGTTGGACGTTGACGTTGATGAGCCCACTGTAATGCTCATGGTCTTAATGTAGACCGCGCCAGTATTGTCCCATGCCTGCATATTGATGTTATGGACGCCGGCCGGCAAGGACAGCGAGGTGCTGAGACTGGGGGCGTAGACCGTGTAAGCGGTGGCGCTGTCGACGTAGATGCGCATGGAATCGATGACACGCCCACTCGGCGCTGAGGCTGATGCGACGAACTGCACCGGAGAAGAGACCGTAGCGCCCGCCGATGGGGACTTGATCGCAACGCCCGCATTTGTGCTGACGTTGATGTTGAGCGAATTGGTGACTACCTGCCCAATGGAGTTCCAGGCATTGGTCACCACATGGTGCGATCCGGGCGCCAACGAGAGATAAGTATTCACGGAAGCGGCCGTCGTCTTGATCAAGGGCTGATTGTCCACGTAAACCCAAATCGCGCTAACAGGATGGCTGCCTCCGTTTGCAGTTGCCGCAATATGCACCGGTGATACCACGGTTGTCCCGTTGCCAGGGGAACTGACGCTAACGCTCTGTGCCAGGGCGAGGGTCGTTAGCAGGACGGCAACTAGTTGTTCCGCGAAGCAGATGTTTAACAATCCACTTCAGTGGGACCGAAGAGATTAAAGAATATTTCGAAGAACCGGGAAGAGAAGTATCTGAAAGTAAACGGGTATACGCATTTTGCAAAACCAACCTCCCAAATACATCGTGGAATAACCCAAACAGAAACGGCTGCTGACACAGAGGACATCAGGAGTTCTACTGGGATTTGCGAACTAAACTACACGAATCCCTGTATTGACGCAAAATCGGAAGGGCATGGCCCTTTAGGTAGGCGGAAAAGCAGCTAAGGCCGGTTCAGAGCGTACATCCCAGATTCGATAGGGCTTAGAACTAATCCTTTGTTCTAACCTCGCCTGCCGGGCGGAGGGACATCGTGAAACACGCCAAACAACGGGCCATGTATAAATACATGAATCCCCCTATAGACGCAAAAATAGTAAGTGCACGGGAGGGTCTCTCACGACGGTATAGTTCAGAAGAAGAGTAAAGAGGGCTTGCTTACATCATTGATTCGATGGGAGTTATGCCTGACGGCTCAATGTTTCGGGTGCTTTCCAGCTCATGCCCCACGAGTAAAATCCAATAAAGGCGAGAATGTCGAGGAAGGGGCCGAAAATGAAATAAAGGACCGGCATGAAGAGCACCGATGCATGCACCAGGTAAATGTGCAGCATATATTGCTGGGGAACGAATAGAACCAGGTGGGTGACTGTTGCCAAGGTCAGGAAGAGTTTTTGGACCAGGCTAAAGTCAAGAAGATAAAAGGTGAAGGCATACAGCACCGGCACAAGTCCAATCAGAATGCAACTGAATACCAGCATGCTGACCGTGTAGCCCGGGAGATCGTGGGGAAAACGGGCTGAGGCTACGGCGAAATATCCCAGGGCCGTCGCTTGCAGGAGGCAGAAGGCGCGGATCAGGTAGGCCCAAGGCAAGGCTTCCTCGGTTAACAGGAAGCTGGCGATGAGCGCCAAAACGGTGACTCCTGTGGTGATCCACCAGGCGGTTCCGCTTGCCGGGCCGGCAGCCAATCCGAAGCAGGGTAGCGCGAAGTGAATGTATCTCCCCCATCCCTGTGGGACGAGAATGACGTCGCTCTTAAGCCCGAGCTGCGCGCCCCAGAAGGCCAAAATGTGGCCCCAAAAGCGGCCCACGGCAGGTAGAAGAGCAATCCAAGAGGCCGTGCCCACCAAGGCAAGCACCACACTTTCAACTATCTGGCGCGGGCGAAGGTGCAAGCGGACGAAAGCCCGGTGCGGAGTGATCAGGCCACCACGCCAACCTCTTACACGAATGGCTTCCAGTTCGGGCGGTAGCCGCCTCTCTTCTCCGCGGGATCGTTGTGGCCTAGAAATCGAGGAATACACCGACGGTGCCTCCTATACGGTGGTAGGCGGGTTCCTGGTGTTGTTCGAGGTTGAAGTTCAATCCCCAATTCGGCCCGATCCATTGCCTCCAAGTGCCGGTGATGGTTCGAACGGGAAAATCGAATAGCACACCCTGGCTTGAGGGGACAAACACCGGAGTCACCGTTGTAGGCTGAGCGATGACTTCATAGCCTTCGCGGCCCCATTCGTAGCGGAGGGAAACGAAGTGTTCCTTGTCGTGACCTTGGCTGGCAGCCACGTATTGCGTGCGTGCGAGAATATTTCCCGGGGTGGCGTGAGTCCACATGAGGCCGCCCTGAAGGATGACCGGATAATTGAAATAGTAGGCTCCCTCGACCAGGGCGCGCCAGTCATGGGCGAAGGTTCTGCTCTGATCATAACCTCCGCCTGCGCTCACTACGAGTTGCCGCCGGGGAAGCAGCTTGCGGCTGATCAGCGCATCGGTGCGAAATTTTGGCAGAAAGAATCCGCCAGCGCTACCGCCGGCCGAGAGTTGCGCAAACCAGTTCTCCGACAAAGTGCGAGTCAGGCCCAGGTCACCGAACCAGCCGCTATCCCCGAAGCGGGCTTCGCGCGTGAGTTCTCCGGTGAAGATATTGCGGCCGCCTGAAAGCATGGCGCGCGCATAAAAATCGTTCCAGTCGGAATTTCCGGCGGTAAGCGCGCTGTGGCTGCCTCCAACTTCGATATATCCAGGGCCGTCCATAACCATGCCAATCGCTCCCAATCCAGGAATGCTCGATCCCGGTGCCACGGTATTACTGGAACTCACCTGTGCTCTGACCAAGGCGCAGGAAAGCAGAGATACGGTGAAGAGAATCACCTGGTGCGTCAGTGTTTTCTTCATCTCTTAGCCTCAATCGCTTCAGGTTTCGGGTGACCCTGATCGCGCCGCGAGAGCTCTACACTCAGCTCGCGCGCGTCGCCGGCGTCAATGAGGATCATGCCATCCTGAACTCGGATCGTCGCCGTGCCTTGCACCACTCGTGGGTCGCCAAAGAACTCCTGAGGAAAGATCCAGCTTTGGTGAGCGAGCGTTTTAGGATGCGAAGCCCGTAGCGTGACTCTGTCGGCTGAATTGCGGAGCAGAGTCCATTGGACGGCCTCGCGTTGATTGAGGAAACCTGCCAGCTCAGTCATGGTGTACCACCGGAAGCGGCCTTCCGCCTGCAGGGCGTCGGCATTGTCCAGCCAGGCCCGTAGTGTGGGGAAGAAGCGCTCCGCTCCAAAGGGATGCGCATATACCAGCCGGGCTGCATGCTGGCGCACCGTAAAGTCTGTCACTGCCAGCATCCAGTCGCGCACCGCGCCGATGGGCACGTCATCGAAGCCCATCTCTTCCAAGCTAGCTTCCTTGCCCATGTGAAGCACGGGGAAGCCCCAGATGTCGGAGCCGTCGCGCTCGGTGCCGCGATAGACCCGCGTCGGTCCCAGGCCGGCATCGCCAGTGAAGTAGTAGGCTATAATGCCGTTCCGCTCAAGCCAGCGCGTCACCCATGCGGGATGGTTGCCGACCGGTGCGGAGTACTCGGTGATATGAGTGCCAGAGACCCGCTCCAGAGCGTCTTTGTTCATTTCCAGGTATTTCACGAATTCACTTTCGTTGTCATCGCTGACGTTATTGCCAAAGTAGTTGTGGATCCAGCCGCCATGACTGCCAATCGCATTTCCACGAGCCTGCAGGTATCGAATCCATTTCTGCGCTTCGGCATCATGGGCGACATCGAGACCCTTGTGGTCGCCAAAAGCATCGACGTCGGGCCCAGCGGTGAAGTGGATGGAGAACTTTCCGCGGTCGAAAATGCCTGCGTCGACCAAGGTCTTAAGAGGCTTCAACGACGAGTGCGCGTCGATATGCCAGTTGAATATCAACCCCCCCACCCCGTCGGGGACTGAGCCCAGATACGGTAGCCCGAGCATTTGCACGCCAAAGAAATGAAGGAACGAATGCAGCAACAGTCCGTCCGTGCGTGAGGCTAAATACCCCAGCGGCAAATTCACGAAGAGCACGTGCCCCAGTTCTTCTTGCCGATAACCGGCAGCGAGCGCCCGCTTGGACTGCAGCAGGACGGTGCCGTCGAAGTCGCCAACGGTACGGAAGACGGGGTAGCTAACATCACCGTACTGATAAGCCGAGAAAGCGTACCTGTTATTTATCTCATCGCGCGCGGCCACCGCATGCCAAAGCTCCAACTTGCCGCGCCCATCAACTGGGACGAAACTTCCCGGAGGTATGCCGATTTCACGCATGGCGGCGCCTGTCCCCGTGACTTGCGCCGGCTCCATCGTGGAAGTGAGATACCGGTCGTAGAGAGCGTAATGCACACCCACCAGAGATGAGAGGCGCGAGTCACCCGCGGGAAAGCGACCGTTCAGATCCCAGGTGCAGGCATCGTAGACCACCATGAGATTCCCGCCACTGTGGACATACCGATATAGTTCACCGATCAGCACGTCGTTGGCGGAACGATGGAGCTCATCCGGAAGGATGACGCCGGTGGGATGAATGGGCGTCAGTGGGTCAAGAAAATCGGAATCGTGAATGGGCTCTAAGTGAAGGCCTTCTTCGCTGGCGGCGTCCAGCCACTCCCGCACCGCTGGCGTGCTGAAGTCGACCCCGTCAGGAAGGAGGAGAACCAGAGTGTCTGCCCCCACGCCCAGAGTCGTCCCATCATGACGATGCACATAGCTCATCCGAGCAAAAATCAGCAGCGGCGCGAGTGCCGCGATGCACACATACTTGAGGCCTTTTTTCATGGTTGCGCCATCAAAGCTGCACACGCTTGGGGATCGAGCAAACGCGGCTGTGAGAAACGCGCCTCCAGAGACTGCCAGACCGCCTCTTCCAGAACGTTCCACGATGTACTTTCACGTAGCGACCCCGAATGCGAAGTCCAGCAAGCCGCCGACCTGGCGTCGCCCAGTTTCTCGGCCGCCAGCGCGACCAAGCCCCAGGGATGAGTGTCGTACCGCCGCTCAATCCAACCAGCGCCAAAAGCCTGCTTCCACTTTTCCCACGCCTGCCGCGGATCTTGACCGGGACCGCTCACGTCCGCCAGCCAGGGATAAACCTGAGCGACACTGTCGGGATAAAAGGCGGGACGGCTCTTCTGCATCGAAGGACGAAAGCGCCCGGAGCGGCGGTCCCAGAAGATTCGCTGGATGGCGGCGGCGAGGTGCTCGGCTTGGGCGTCGGTGGCGGACGCGGCCGGATCGTGCAAGCGCGACTGCGCGCGGGCAACATCCTTCAGCGCTGCGTAGACCTCGATGTTATCCATGAACAGCGCCACGTGGTTCCGGGTAGAAATGTGGTAAACACCCAGCCTCGGGTTTCGCAATTTCGCCAGCTGCCTTGCGGACAGTGCGAGGCTGCGCTGCCATTCCGCAGGCATGCCGGTGGAAGGGGCCATGCGGTAGAGCAATTGCATCCATAGCGCGAGCATGGAATCATCCGCATCCGCGGGAGCGCAATCGCGCCACTCGCCGTTACCGCGGCAGAAGCGGCGGAACAGGCCGTCGGGTTGCTGTCGTGGCAAAACCCAGCGAATCCACGCCGCCGCTGCATCGCGGACATCCAAACCTCCATCCTGAGCGACAATCAGCGCTTTGGTGGCGAAGTAAGGTTCCACGTAGTTACCCCCGGGATTCAGGGTCATGGCGCCATCGGGCGCCTGCAGCGTTTCTGGATAAAAAGCCGTTCCTCCGGCGGGCAGCAGTTCGCAGCAGAGTAGTACGACCATCATCCCCAGCCTAGCCAGTTTGGGTGCGCATCACGCCTCAACGCTTCCGCGGACTCGCGCCCAAACTGTGCCGTGCAGGTGGCATCCGGCTGCGATCTGGACGCCACCCGACGAGATGGTAGTGAGGGCATCGGGTCCGCCGACGCGGCTGCCCCGAGCGATCAGCACATCGCTTTCTGCCATGAGAGGGCCGGCCACAAAGCAACGCGGGCCAAGGCGCACCGTTCCCCCGCTGACAATGCTGCCATGCACGCAGGCGTCCTCGTCGATCACCGTATCCTTGTAGCTCTTGGCGCTGCCGAAAAGACGCGCGCGGGCGCCGACGTGAAGTTCGCCAGTAGCGATGACATTCGCGTTCAAAGTTTCGCCGGCTGGGAGCACGAAATTGCCCTGAATACGAAGTCGCGGACGGGAGGACGCGAACATGTCGCACACATCGGCCGGCGGCTCTGACTCGGCTGCATCGCGCTGTGCAGGAAAGTTATCTCTCTGATCGGTATCGACTGTGGTGATCTGCGGTGCCGACATGCGCTCGAAACCGCACTCAGGCTCCAGCCGAATCGATCGGCCCGCCGAAAGCCGGCCATAGGCGTTGCTGCCGCGGCGCAGAAAAATGCTGCCATCGGCGTGCAGCCAGCGCAATACCGCGCTATTTTCTCCCAGGATGATGTCACCTTCGCATAACGCCGCACGAAGGGCGGCACTCTCTCCTAAATCCAAACCGATCCCGGTGTAGACATCGGCCTCCACCACATACCCCGGCGGGATCAATGCGGCTTCGCTCAACATCACCGCAGCTATGCCCTCAGTCAGGCGCGGATCGAAATCGAAATCGTCCCCGCCCACCAGCAATACTTCCATCCCTTCCATGGAGATTCGCGACAGCTCGCGCCGGTTGCGGCACTGTTCCAACTGTGGAAGGAGAGGCTGCAGGCGCGAACGGAACACTTCGGCGAAGTTCCCAATCCTGCCGTCGTGGCGGGAGGTAGGCAAGGGAGCGGCGTCGGCGCGCTTCCACAACTCATACAACGCAGGCGTGACCGGCAACGCCAGTAGAGCCGCAGTAAGGCCGGTCAACGCAAACGGGGCCCAGGCCGACATTTATACAGACTCCTCGAATGCGGGGAGAGGATCCTCGAGCACAGGCGCCACGCGGGAGCGTTCGGTCTTGTGCCACACCAATTCCTTGCTACCGAAGAGACTCTCCTCCGCTTGTTGCCAGGCTGCCTGTGAAACGCTAATGAGACTGACGATGAATCCAAAGAGAGTAAGCGGCAAAAGACGGATGCGTTGCCGCGAGCCGTCGAGCCGCGCCGCCGCGGCAATTTCAAAGAAAGCAGCAAAGTTTCCGAGAGTAGTGAAAGCGCCCAGCGCCAGCACGGTCAGGCCGCCGCCAATCTGCGCTCCGTTGTAGAAAAGTACGACGGCCAGCAACCATCCCAATAACAGCACCGGCCCCATGACGTACACACCCAGCAGCAGCGTGCCGTCGATGCGTTCCCAACGTCCCAGCTCGGAACACTTCGCCGTATCGGCGATATAGCGAGCCATGGCCTGGTTGTGTCCCTTGGCCCAGCGCTTGATCTGGCGAACGCGCACAGGCCAGCGTTCCGGCACCTCTTCATAGCACTCCGCCCGGTTTTCATACACCGTCTTCCAGCCTCCGCACAGCAGCCGGTAGGTCAGGTCGGTGTCTTCGGCGAGAGCGTCTTCGTTCCATCCGCCGATTTCCTCCAGCGCACTCTTGCGGACGCCCGCTACGGTTCCGCCGTACTGCGGCACCAGGCGCAGATTCATGCGAGCTTGCTGATCGACCTGGTAGCCGCCGGAACGTTCTAAATCCAGCAGACGCGTCAGGGATTTTTTGCCCACATTCAGCGGCACTACGCGGCCCATGACGGCGCCGACTTCGGGGTCGAAGAAGGGCGCGACTAATTGGCGGATGAGAGCTTTGCCGGGAATGTAATCCGCGTCAAAAATGAGCACAATTTCTGTCTTCACCAGTTCCATGGCGTCCTTCAACGCGGCCGCCTTCCCCGGCTTCCCACTGACGCGGTGAAAGGGCTCAACGAAGGGATGCTCCTCGACGAACGCATCGATGATCTCCCGCGTTCGGTCAGTCGACCGATCGTTGACCGGAATGATGGTGAGCTGTTCTCGGGGGTAGTCCACCTCCATCAGCGCCTTCAGGATGTCGGTGACGACCGCCTCCTCGTTGTGCGCGGCGATGAGAACCGTGACCGCCGGCCAGGCAGCATTCTCCAAGTCGACGTACGGATGACGTTGCCGTCCGAAGAGACGGTTCAGCGTGAACCAATAATGGCGGACGGTATAGATGCAGATCAGTAAAAGGGTCAGACGAAACAGCACCAATAACATAGATCACCCAACTTTTCTTGCCTGCGATAAAAAAGGCCGAGTCATATCGCAACCCGCTCCTCGCTTATCGCACTCTGGAACTGTTCGGAACTGTGCAGGATGGGCCGTTCCCCATCCAGCCAACGCGACAACGCAATAGCGATCCTGGCCGCGGCGCGTCCATCGCCATATGGGCAATCCCCCGTAGCCATAGTTTTGTATGCGAATTCATTACTCAAGAGCCGCGAAGCTTCGCGGACGATCACCTCTCGGGCGGTGCCGACCACCTTTGCCATGCCCATCCGCGAAGCCTCGGGCCTTTCTGTCACCTTGCGCAACACCAATACCGGTTTGTGGAAGATCGGCGCCTCCTCCTGGACTCCGCCGGAGTCGGTGAGTACCAAATAGCTGCGGCGCAGCAGTGAAAGGAACTGGAAATAATCGACGGGAGGGACCAGATGCACGCGATCGCGATTAAGCAGACGGGATTGCACCGTGTTACTCACATTGGGGTTCAAGTGAACCGGATAGATCACGCGAATGTCGGAAAAGCGTTGAACTAATTCGAGAATGGAGTCGCAGATATTTTCCAATTCCACGCCCCACGACTCCCGCCGGTGAGAAGTCACGAGCACTAAACGTGAGCCGTCATCCGGCACTCCTTCGGGAAGCGGATGTTCGATGGTTTGCATTTCCAGCAATCTTTCGACGGCGTCGACAATAGTGTTGCCCGTGACCACCACGTCCTCATCGGGAACGGCCTCGGCGAGAAGGTTTTCGCGAGATAAAGGTGTGGGGGCGAAATGCAACTTCGTGACCACAGCGGCCAGTTTGCGGTTGGCCTCTTCCGGCCAGGGCTGAGAGAGATCCCAGCTGCGTAAGCCAGCCTCAACGTGCGCGACCGGAACTTTTCTATAGAAAGCAGCGAGCGCAGCCGCAAAGGCAGTCGTGGTATCACCCTGCACCAGCAGGCAATCAAGCGGTGTTTCGGCGAGCAGCGAGTCCATCGCTTCAAGGATGCGACGCGTCAACCCGTTCAGCGTCTGATTGTGACGCATGAGATCGAGTTCAATGTCCACGTCCACGTCGAATATTTGCAGCACCTGATCCAACATCTGACGGTGCTGGCCGGTGGAGATCGCTACTACCTCGAATTCGTCAGATAACCGACGAAGTTCCGATACCACGGGAGCCATTTTGATCGCGTCGGGGCGAGTCCCGAAGACGATTCCCACACGTTTCTTCATGAACACTCCTACAGGTGCCGGTTAGAGTTCGAGGCGCCCGTTGGAGGTTGGCGGGCAGGTAATCTGCTGTAGAAAACTGCTGCGAAATAGATTGGAAACACAGGTGTTTGCTGTAGATCACTCACCGAAAAATGAATGCAGAATTAATTTGCAGAGACCCACGGCAACCGAGCCGCGGCAGCCTTCATCAATAGCGTCGTACTCTGTCAAATGATCATGAGTTTCGCGTCGGAATTCGGAATGATCCCGGCCCCGGAGGCGGGTGCTCGTCGATCGCAGTTTTTTGAATGCCTTCCGGTGGCGTGTTACGCGTGTGATCGTATGGGGAATATCACGGACTACAACACTCGCTCGGTTGAGCTCTGGGGACGCGCGCCGCAAGCGACCGACCGCTTTACTGGGGCGCATAAGCTTCTGGACGCGCGCGGCGATCTACTCCCGCCCGAGGCCACTGGGATGGCGTTCCTGCTGCGGTCAGGTTTGCCGCAGGTCAATAAAGAGTTAGTGATTGAGAAGCCAGACGGCAAGCGCGTTACGGTATTGAGCAATGTTGCGCCGCTGCTCGACGAAGGAGGCAGTTTGGTAGGAGCGCTCGACGTGTTGCAAGACATCACCGATCGACGCTGGTCGGAAGATGCGCGACGCCTGGCGGAGCGAGTGAGTGCGTCCGCGCGCGTTGCCGCCGAAGTGGTGCAGCTTAAACCGGCCCTGCTCTCTATGGCGAGTTTTCTTGAACTGCTGGGCCGCGACGCCACACTGAGTGTTCAAGCTCGCGACCATGCTGAGGTCGTGCGACTGGAACTGGTGCGTTTCGATGCGCTGATGAGACACATGGCGCATCTTTCGGGCGCAGCCTAGGACTAGCGATGGCCCTGAGCACTCTTACCTACGAAGTCCCCCGCGCTCGGCGGTGGAATACGTTCGTTGTCGGCCTCGCCATCGATCTCATTGGTCTGCTGGTGCTGATCGCACTGGGATCGCGCCTCGGCGGCCAAGTGTTGGTACAGCCGATGGCGAGTTATCACGTTACGCTGATAGCTCCGAGCATCGAACCAGCGCCTCGTCCTGCGCCGGCGCGCATCATCCCACCTTCCGCGCAGGAAGTTGCCGAGCTGGAAACTCCCAGGATCGTACCCACGCCGACGATTCGGATCGAGCCGCCGCAACCGCAGAAGATCGAACCTCCTAAGTCGGAACTTCCGCGGCCTGAACCTGCGAGGCCCGAGCTTCCAAAGATGGCCGCATTTACGCCAGCTGCCGCTGCTCCCCCGACTCCAAAGCAAAGTCAGGAAATTAAGACAAACGTTTTCGAGGCCCCAAAATCGGCTATTGCGACAGTGCATCAGCCCGCGCGTGAAGTTCAGACCGGGGGTTTCGGAGATCCCAACGGCATCAGCGGCCAAGGCGATCCCAAAAGGCAAACTGTGACCGTCGCCAGCGTCGGTTCCTTCGACTTGCCGGCTGGCTCGGGCAAGGGCAACGGCACGGGTGGAACGCACGGTGTGAGCGGTACCATTCGGTCCACCGGATTCGGAGATGGCGTTGCTTCATCCGTTCCGCGCGAACGCAACGCCGGAAGTGTGATGGCTAGCGGCTTTGGCGAAATGGTCGCGAGGAGCGGCGAGCCTGCTTCGCAGAGAACTGAGAAAAAACAGGATTTGCAGCCGGTCGAGATCGTTTACAAGCCGCGCCCGCAATATACCCCCGAGGCGCGCCAGTTGCGATTGGAAGGGGAAGTGTTACTCGAGGTGGTGTTCACCGCTTCGGGCTCGTTGCACATCAACCGCGTGGTGAAAGGGCTGGGACATGGTTTGGACGATTCCGCCCTGGCTGCCGCGCAGCACATTCAATTTCATCCGGCGCGTCGCGACGGTCAGCCGTATGACTGCGCCGCGCTGGTTCACATGGTTTTCGAACTGGCAGAGTGAGCTTTTAATCGGAGGATTTCTCAATGGCCACACACCGCATGCAAGCGATCGCGTTATCACTTCTACTCCTTTCCGCCGTGGGGCTGCAGGCTGGGAACAAGAAGCACACAGACTCCACCACGGTTGACGATCGTCAGGCATCGGAAAAGACCAAAGAGATAGCCGACCGGATCTTTTATCGCGAAGCTAAGTTCGTGCAGGATCTGAAGTCCTACAGCCCGATGGCCGAGACCTACATCCAGAACTTCAAGGGCGATGAACAACTGGGTCAGGTGCCGACCAGCGACAAGTACTTCATCGGACGCCTGATGATGAAAAACGGCGTCGAGAACTTGTCATACCAGAACAACCCGAAGTCGCCATCCAAATTCATCCTGGAAAAGCTCAATAATTTCTACAAGATGAATTATGTGGCATTGGGCTTCATGCAGATGGTGTATATCCCCGGCTTCGACCAGCAGAACTATGACTTGAAGCTTCTCCATCAGGAATTTCTGGGAGAAGTTCGCACTCTCGTGTTTGACGTAATGGCGAAGCCAAAGGTGAAGGGGCCACACTTCCTGGGCCGCATCTGGGTGGAGGACCAGGACTATACCATCGTTCGCTTCAACGGAACCTATCTGCCGCAACGACGTATGAATTTCTACTTCCATTTTGACGCGTGGCGCACCAACATGCGGCCCGGAGTCTGGTTGCCGGCATTCGTTTACACGGAAGAGTCGGACGCCAAGTACGCCTTGTTCCGCAAATTGTCCATGCGCGGCCAGACGCGGCTGTGGGGATATAACCTGAAACTGCCGGCAGAAGGCGATGAGTTCACCTCGGTGCGAGTGGATTCGGCGTCGAACGTCGCCGACCAAACCGACAGCGCCAATGAGATCAACCCGATCGAGAGCACACACCAGTGGGAGCGCGAGGCGGAAGACGACGTTCTCGATCGCTTGCAGCGTTCCGGTGTTCTAGCGCCCGATGGCGAGGTGTCGAAGGTCCTGCAGACTGTGCTGAATAACCTGGAGATCACTAACAAGCTCGAGATTCAGCCGGAAGTGCGCGCCCGCGTTCTCCTGACTACTCCGCTGGAGTCGTTCACTGTAGGGCATACGGTGGTGATCAGCCGCGGTCTGCTAGATGTGTTACCCGATGAGGCCTCCCTGGCCATGGTACTGGCGCACGAGCTTGGACACATCGCCCTCGGTCATCGTCTGGACACCAAATACGCCTTCGGAGATCGCATGGCCTTCCCCGATGAGGAAACCTTCCAGCGCATTCAGTTGGCGCATGATGCACATGAGGAAGAGGCTGCCGACAAGAAGGCACTGGAGTTCTTGCAGAACTCTCCATACAAAGACAAGCTGGCAAATGCCGGGCTGTTCCTCCGCGAACTGGAAGTGCGCTCCAGGGAATTGCCGGCGCTCATCACGCCTCAGTTCGGTACCCGCATGGCGAGGAAGGACAGCGTGTTGCGCATGAGTGCGCTGCTGCAGTCCGCGCCCGCGTTGCAGCCAAATGACGTGACCCAAGTCGCGGCCTTGCCCCTGGGTAGCCGCATCAAACTTAATCCGTGGGACGACACAGTCGAGCTGAAGAAGAGCAAGGCTGTGCCGTTGCTGTCGGCGCGCGAAAAAATGGCGTTCGAAGTAACGCCCATGATTCCGCATCTTGCCCGCTATAACGGTGCGCAGGTTGCGAATGCGGCTGGTAACGGCAAATGAGTTCTATCGGAGTGTCTGTTTCGCCCGTTGCAGGCCGAGGTGCAATGGACGGGAACAGTCGGATTAGCGTTTTAAACCGACACGCGTTTAACGCGCGTCGGAAGAATCAGGGATCGTCGGAGGTTGTAGAAAATGAAGCCGCGCGCCACGCTACGATTTTTGTCGCTATTCGTTTTGACAGTTCTTGTCGCGCTCACCGGCTGCGGCGGAGTTGGCTCGCCCACGTCAGTGACCACGCCTACGCCAACCCCCACGCCCACGCCCACGCCAACACCGAGTCTGAACTCGGTGCAGCACATAATATTCCTGGCAGAGGAAAACCGCAGTTTCGATCACTACTTCGGCAAGCTTAACGACTACCGCAGCGCCGCCCCATTTAACCTGCCGCGGGAGATCAACGGCCTGCCCGATGACTGCGGCAGTACCAATTCCGACTGGACGGTTTCCTGCGGCGCCATGAATTTATCGCCCAATTCGAGTGGCGTGCCGACGACTCCGATCTATGCGTTCCACCTGCACACCGCATGTATTGACGGCCTCAGTCCGGACTGGATTGCGGCCCACTGGGCTTTCAATGAGGAAAACCCGAGTTCTGACGCGGCGGGAATGATGGGCAGTCCCGCGCCCGCGCCCGATGGCTTCGTCATTGGCGGCGCTAGCGCGGCCCTTGCCAACGGCGAAAATGATACCCAGGGCATTCGCGTTATGGGTTTCTACACCGGCGCTGATCTGCCTTATCACTACTGGCTGGCGACCAATTTCGCCACTTCCGACAGCTGGTTCAGCCCCGCACCAACGCGAACCCAGCCCAATCGCTATTACATGATGGCGGCGACTTCGGGGGGACACGCCTATGTGCTCAGCGGCAATGAGCCGCTCATTCAGGCCAAGACCATCTTTGACCTTCTGCAAGCGGCTGGCGTTTCCTGGAAGATCTACACTCAACTGCCGGGCGGATACACCTATGCCTCTTCTTTCGCCGGCTTTATGAGCAAATACGGCAATACGGGAAACATTGTGAGTGATCCCACTTTTTCGCAGTTTATTGCCGATGCCCAAAGCGGCAACTTGCCCGCTGTAACCTTCCTGGACAAACCGGACGCGGATGAGAAGCCCGACGGGGTCGCAGCCAATATTCAGGACGGTGTGACGGAGACGCGTCAACTCATCAACGCCGTTATGTATGGGCCTTCATGGAAGGATTCCGTAATGATTTTTACCTTCGATGAAGGCGGCGGGATGTATGACCATGTCGCCCCGCCGACCAACGTTCCCAGTCCGGATGGCATTAAGCCGGTGGACATCTGCACCAGCGCCTCGGATCCTAATTGCGCAAACGCCGCCCTTAGCCACACCGCGCCGCCCTACGATCCTCCAGGCGATTTCACTCGTTACGGTTTTCGGGTGCCATTGGTAGTGATCTCGCCATTCACGAAGGCGAATTACGTTTCGCACGTTACGACCGACTACACGTCCTGGCTGAAGTTTGTGGAGAAGCGCTTTAACCTGCCAGCTTTGACTGCTCGCGACGGATGGAGTGGAACCAGCGATATGACTGACTTTTTCGATTTCCAGAATTCACCATGGGCAACCCCTCCGCAAAATCCGCCCACCGACAGCGCTCAGGCATGCACAGACACGCTGCCCTAGACTGGGTGACAGTGTAGTTGGCCGCCAGTGAAGGGTGGCCGAAAACAGGGTCAAGTTTCTTACACCAGTTTCATCGAATCCGGATCCCACTTCACGACAGCGCCGCGGTCGAAGCTGAGATTGCTGAGCAGCGCGGCTCCGGCTGCGCGGAATCCGAACACAGCATCTTCCACTACGGGTTGCCGCGAGCGAACAGCCGCGAAGAAATTCTTAAAGTGATCGTAGTTGTCTCGGTATCCGGCCGGCGCTTGGTATTTCTCATATTCAGCCATCGGCGGTCCGGATGGATGGGAGACCGGATACTTTTGGCGGTAGCTTTCGAGGATGCGCTTTTGCATCCCTTCCGTGAAAGTGCCAATCGTATAACCAGGTTCCTTTGGCAAGGGCGTTCGGCTGACGCTGACCGCATTGCCGGAAATTTCCATCGTGCCTTCCGAGCCGGTGAACGTCAGGGTCTCGCTCTCCTCACCGCCATCCACGAAGTTCACGCGCAGACTGAGATTGAACCCCTCGCGATAGTCGAACAGGCCGAGCATTACGTCGGGAGCATCTCGCCCGTCTTTCCAGAAGCGCAATCCTCCCGTGGCCATGGCTCGTGTTGGACCATTGGTACCGGTAATAAAATGCGTTCCGCTAAACAAGTGCACGAACAGGTCTCCGGCCACGCCACTGCCATAGGCTTTCCACTTGCGCCACTGGAAAAAATGCTCAGCATTAAAGGGAATGTTCGGCGCAGTTCCCAGAAAGCCCGGCCAGTCGCAGGTTTCGGTCGAGGCATCCAGAGGAACGGTATAATTCCACGCTCCCATCGACGAATTGCGATCCCAGTGTGCGTTCACCATGTTGAGCTGGCCGATGGTTCCCGAGGCGAGCAACTCCTTCGCCTTTGAATAGATAATTGAGCTTACCCGCTGACTGCCAATCTGGATAATCCGGTTCGTGGTGCGAGCGGTTTGGATCATTTCCGGCCCGTCGGCATACAGATGGATCATGGGCTTCTCGCAATACACGTCTTTTCCCGGCTTTCATGGCATCGACGGAGACTTGTTTGTGCCAGTGGTCCGGCGTACCGATGATCACGGCGTCGACATCCTTGCGCGCTAGAATTTCTCTGTAGTCGCGTGTCGTGAAGATGTCGTCGCCCCACAGTTCCTTACTGTGTGCAAGCCGGCCGTCGTAACAGTCCGCCACGGCGACGAGCTTTACGCCCGGAACCTGCAGCGCAAACTTCGTGTCTCCCTGACCTTGACCACCTGCGCCGATCAGGGCGATCTGAATATGATCGTTGGGCGCAATTTGCGTCGAGGTTTCAGTCTGGACCGCCGGCAGCGCATGAATTTTTGCACCGACGAAAGTTCCTGCAGTTGCAGTCCCCGCCACTTTTAGAAAACTCCTGCGATTCAACACCGGTAATCGCCCCCAATGTGGAAGTTAACCGCCATTGCAACCATAGTCTTTTTGCAGGGATTTTGTCTCGTAATACCTTCATCTTCTCCGCAACCGTGGGCTTTTGAGTTCCTTGACAATGGGGAACGAGTCGCCTAGCATCGCTGGCCAGACGTAAAGACGTTGCCGCGAGGCACAGACTTGTGTCGTGCAGTGAAGCGCAGCTCTTAATAATAGTACGACCGGCAGTAAAACCTTCCTGGTACCGGGTGAAGCGGCATGAAGTTGCTGTCGAGAGTAGTGTGGGCGGAAGGCATGTATCTGGCGCCACAGCATTTTCAAGCGCAGAACCGCTACTTCGAGGAAGCCGTCCACTTTGCCACCGCGAGTCTTTGGAGAGACTCCTACGGACTGGCCGCTTGCCAACTCGATGCGGACGCGCTTCGAAACGGCACCGTGAGCCTGTTACACGCGCGCGGGATGTTTCAGGACGGGCTTCCTTTTGATATTCCGGAGTGCGATCCGCGTCCCGATCCGCGCAATATCGTCGAACAATTTCTGCCTGCGACCGATAGCCTGACAGTGGCCCTGGCCGTTCCGCGCTGGATGCAGGGCCAGCAGAACTGCGATTTGGATCCGACTCCATCGGGAATCGCCCGCTACACGAGCACAGTTGAGATGGTGCACGACGAGAACACAGGCCTGGACGCCAAGCCGGTACAAATGGGTCGCAAGAACATCAGGCTGGTAGTGTTGCCCACCGAGGATGCGAATCTGTTGACGATTCCCGTTGCCCGGGTGATGCGGGATCAATCGGGGCACTTCGTCTACGATCCCACTCATGTGTCGCCTTGCTTGCGCCTGAGTTCCAGTGAACGCCTGTCTACCATGCTGCAGCGGCTGGTGGAAATTCTGGAAGAGAAAAGCACAGTGGTCACGCAGGAGCAGCAAACCGGTGGGACATTTCAAACAGGAATGTCCGCGCGTCAAGTCGCCCAGTTCTGGTTTCTTCATGCCATCAATTCGAGTCTGACCCCGTTGCGCCATATTCTGCTGGCCAAGCACCGGCATCCCGAGGAAATGTTTCGCGAAATGTCGCGGCTGGCGGGAGCGCTGTGTACTTTCAGTCTGGACAGCAGTCCGCGTTCGCTGCCCGCGTATAACCATTACGATCCGGGGCCGGGGTTTGACTACCTTGAGGAACACATTATTCGTCACCTCGAAATTATTGTTCCCTCGCAGGCCGTAGTAATTCCCCTGAAGCCGGGCGCGCGTTATTTTTACGAAGGGGAGATTAAAGATCAACGATGTCTGGGGCGTTCGCGCTGGATACTTGGGGTGCGCTCTGCGGCGGGGGAAGCGGACGTGATCGCGAAAACGCTGCAACTGGTGAAAGTGTGCTCTGCGCAATTTGTTCCGGAATTGGTGAAACGGGCGCTGCCCGGTATGACACTAAGTCATATGCAGGTTCCACCGGCCGCGATATCGGCTAAAGTCGACAGCCAGTATTTCACCATCACCCGCAGCGGGCCTTGTTGGGAGCACCTCATGAAAACACGGGGCGTCGGCGTGTACGTGCCCGGGGAATTGCCGTCTCCTGAAGTTGAACTGATTGTTTTACTGGAGAGCTGACGTGGGATCATCCACACAAGTTACGCCGCTGGGAAGCTATCGAGGATCGAGTCCGGCCATGGACCGGCGCGGCTGGAATCTCGCCCTGGGATTTCAGGAGGTTTTCACCGCCGTGGTCCGGCTGCGATACAACCGTCAAGCAGTGCAGGATGCGGAAGCGTTTCGCGCGCAAATGCGGCAGGCGTTGCGCGTTGCCGAGCAGGAAGCGCGCAGCCGGGGATGCAGCCCAGAAGATGTGAAGCAGGTTATTTTCGCGGTAGTGGCGTTTCTGGATGAATCGGTGCTGAGCTCCGGAAACCCAGTATTCGCGAACTGGCCACGACTACCCTTACAGGCTGAGCTGTTTGGCAATCAACTGGCTGGCGAAATCTTTTTCCAGGAACTGCAGAAGACGTTGAACCGGAACGATTCCACGGAAGCGGCGGATTTGCTGGAAGTCTATTATTTGTGCCTGCTATTGGGTTTCAAGGGGCGCTACGCGGCGGGCGGAGATTTGCGATCTATCACGGCGGCGATTCAGGAAAAGATCCGGCGCGTGCGCGGCCCGGCAGGCCCATTGTCTCCGCGTGGTGCAATTCCCGCTGACGCTGTACGTTTAACCCAGAAAGACCGTTGGAGCCGCATTTTGGGAATGGGAGCGCTCATCGTAGTGGGTCTTGCGGTCGTGCTCTTTGTGGTCTTCAAAGTTCTCTTGATGTCGGGTGCGTCGTCGCTATCCGCCCTGGTGGGCGGACTCTAGAAACAGGGGGCTGGAATGTTGTACTGGATAACCACTCTAGTACTGCTGGTTTATTTGGTGCTGGTTTGGCTTCTGGGCAGATGGCTGCCTCTGCACGGCTCCGACGTGTGGATACTGCGCGGCGTTCTTGCAGTACTGGGGATTATTGGAGCCGCTGTCGCTTATTTCTATATCTATAAAGTGAACAAAGCGAAGGAGGCTTCCGGGGAGAACGACTCTCAACCCGGCGGCACCGATGACCTGGATGTGCTGGTACGCGAGGCAGTCCGGCGACTGAAGCACTCGACGTTGGGGCGCGGATCGAACCTGGGCAGCCTCCCTCTGGTGTTTGTTCTGGGAGATTCCGGTTCCACCAAGACGACGGTTCTCATCCATTCCGCGCTCGATCCAGAACTGCTGGCGGGACAGGTTTACCGTGACAGCGAGGTGCTACCCACTTCCGCAGCAAACATCTGGTACACGCGACAGGCAATTTTTGTCGACCCCGCCGGTTCGATGATGGGGCAAGCCGATCGCTGGAGGCGTCTGGTCCGGCTGCTGCAACCCGGGAGATTTTCGGCGGCCGTTGGAAAACGTGCGCAAGCGCCGCGCGCGGCCATCGTGTGCTTCGATTGCGAAACTTTTCTGCAACCGGGCGCGAGCGAAACTGCCGTTTCCGCGGCGCGTAGATTATCGGTGAGGCTTCAAGAGGTTTCGCAGCTGCTTGGAATCAGCTTTCCGGTTTATGTGCTGTTCACGAAGCTGGATCGGATTTCGTTCTTTACCGATTTCGTCCGCGGGATGAGCAAGGATGAAGCCGCCGAAGTGCTAGGCGCCACACTACCTCTGCGCTCACTGAACGCCGGTGTATATGCTGACGAGGAGACGAAGCGGCTCACGAAGGCATTCGACGAGATATTTTACTCCCTGGCGGAGAGGCGCATTCTGCTTCTCCCGCGCGAAAATGAAGGGAGCAAACTTCCTGCCATTTACGAGTTTCCCAGAGAACTGAGGAAACTACGCACGCTGCTAGTGCAATTCTTGGTCGACTTGGCGCGTCCCAGCCACCTGGGAACAAATCCTTTTCTGCGCGGTTTTTACTTTACGGGCGTAAGGCCTGTGGTGACGGAGGACGTTGTTGCGGCCCGGGAAGTTCCGGTGGAAGTAGCGGAAGCAGCGTTCGATGCCGGAGCGACCCAAATCTTCCGCGGTGGAGGTAGAGCCCAAGTGCAGGCGCCCGCGGCGATGCGAGGCGGGGGATCGCGCAGAATGCCGCAGTGGGTTTTCCTGACCAGCCTATTCAACGATGTTTTGGTGAAAGATCGAGTGGCGCTCGCGACCAGCGGATCCAGTTCGCACGTAAACCTGCTGCGCCGCATTGTGCTTGGCGCTGTCGTTCTAGCTGGAGTGATCTGCCTGACTGGTTTAGCAGTTTCATTTTTCCGCAACCGTGCCCTCGAGACTCGAGTGCATGATGCAGTCGCCGACTTGCGCACTCTTCAAACCGGAAACAACCAGGTCGCGAGTATCGGCGATCTTCAAAAGCTGGATAATTTGCGGAAAGAGTTGGTGGATATTTCCGACTACGAAGCCAACGGAGCGCCGCTGACGCTGCGTTGGGGCTTGTATGTTGGCGATCAGATTTATCCGGATGCCCGGCGAGTTTACTTTCAGCGCTTCCGGCAGTTGTTGTTTGGCGAAACGCAGAAGCGGCTGACTGATAATTTGGAGGCCGTATCCGGCAAGTCGGCGGCGAATGCGCCGAATGACGCGTATGAGAAAACTTACAACCAGCTTAAAGCCTACCTGATAACCACGGAACCCGCGGATCACGATAAGAGCACAAAAGAATTTCTGACGCCTGTTTTGATGAGCCACTGGGTCGCCGACCGCGACATCGACAAGGATCGAAAAGATTTGGCCGCGTTGCAGTTCGACTTCTACGCCACCGAACTCGCCAAGGAGAATCCGTTTGCCGCCGGCAATTCAAAGCTGACGATCGAACAAGCGCGCGCTTATCTGGCGCAGTTCGGGGGGATCGATCGCTATTATGTGCAACTGCTGTCCAAGGCTTCGGAGAAAAATCCTGACCAGAGTTTTAACGACCAGTATAAAGATGCTGCCGGCGTCGTAGTGAGCGGCCACAAAGTGAAAGGGGCGTTCACGCGCGGTGGATTTTTGTTTGTGCAGGATGCTCTGAAGAATCCTTCTCTATACATGAGCGGAGAAGAATGGGTGCTCGGCAAACAGGCGACTCAAGCGATTGATCTGGGAGTGGTACAGCAGAAACTGACCGAGCGCTACGATCAGGATTTCGTTAACGAGTGGAATATGGTTTTGAGGAATTCGTTGGTTGTAGGATACGTGAGCAACGCGGATGCCGACAGGAAGCTGGAGAAACTAACGGGCCCGACGTCTCCCTTGTTAGAGTTGTTGTACTTTATTTCGCACAACACGGACGTGGCCCCCGCCGACGCGAAAGTACATTTTGCGCCGGTGCAGGCGGTGGAACTTCCAGGTCCGCCGGATAAGGCCCCGGACCATTATGTGCTCCCGTCGAATAAAGAATATGTCGAAGCTTTGGGCAAGCTGCAGTCGGACATTCATGCTTTGGCGCAAAGTCCCGGCTCGCCCGATCCCGCCACACTGGCGCAAGCGGGGGCCTCTGCAGACGCAGCTTCTACTACGGTGACTAAGATCATCGCTTCGGTACCGGTCGACCAGCAATTTGGAAATCAGGATCAGGTGCGACGTTTGCTCGAAGAGCCGATCAAGAATGCAGAAGCCTTGTTGAGGCGGGGACCAATCGACATCGCAAACGGGGCGGGCAAGGGTTACTGCTCGCAGTTCGCTGGAGTGATTAACAAATACCCGTTAGATCCAAATTCACTGCAAGACCTGTCCATGGACCAGCTCTATGCGCTTTTCGGTCCAACCGGCGACGCGTGGAAAAAACTGAACGACGATGTGAAGCCGTTGGTGCTCAAAGTGGGTTCTCGATATGTGCCGAACACCTCAGCGAGCGTGAAACCGTCGCCCGCTTTTATCGCTTTCCTGAATCGCGTGGCAGGATTAAGCGAAACCCTGTATCCGTCAGGATCTCAACCCCCGCACTTCTCCTACTCACTCAAGCAACTGCCCAGCAACTTGGAAGGAGTTGAGGTGAAGATCGGAAATGAAAAGCTGGCGGGAGAAGGTGCTCAGAGAACATTCGTATGGACGGGCGCTTCCGACGACGTTCAGGTCACAACCAAGAGCGGCGATCCCCTGGATGCCTTCAGCGGTCCGTGGGCCGTATTCAAATTTGTGGCGCGCGCGCGCCAACTCGGCGGCGGCAAACTGGAATGGGTCAGTGAAACCAACGGGAGAACCGTGATGCTGCCCAACGGAAAGCAGAAATCTTACGACTATCAGTTGCAGGTTTCTGGCAGTGCGAATCCATTCTTTGATCTGCAGGGCATGAGGTGCGTCAGCCAGGTGGCAGGTCATTAGTTGGCAGGACTTCTGCTCCAATGAACTCAGGTCGAACTTTTCTGGCCAGACTGGCCGGGGAGGCGTCCGAAGATCCGGTCCTTCCAGGAGGGGTGCAGTGCGCGGATCAGCAGGCAGGTAATGTTGTCATCGCTGCCGCCGCCTTTAGCCGCTTCAATTAAATCGCTGCAAGCCTGTTCCAGCGATTCCTGGTTGACGGTTTCCGCCATCTTCTCGGTTTTGACATAACGCGACATGCCGTCGCTGCACAGCAGCAGGATGTCGTCGGAATTGAACTCATGATCGGCCAAGTCGGGTTCGACGCTGTCGTCCGTGCCTAGAGCGCGGACGATTACGTTTTGCATTTTGGATTGTTCGGCTTCTTCCAGACTCATCAGACCGCGTCTGACCTGCTCCATCACCAGGGAATGATCATTCGTGAGTTGCACGACATCGCGATTGCGGATCAGATAAATCCGACTGTCGCCGACGTTGGCAATGGAGAAAAGATTTCCTTCGACTGCGACCGCCACAATAGTCGAACCCATGCCCGCATGATGAATATCTCTGGCGCCGGATTCATGGATCGCCTGATTCGCTAACTGAACGGCACTCGCCAAACCCACGGCGCGCGGGGAGACACCTTCGAACCTTCCTCCGCCCACGGGAGCGCTGTCTTGGGCATGGCGAAAGTACTCGAGCACAGTGTCGACCGCGATCTTGCTTGCCAGTTCCCCAGCTTGCTGTCCGCCCATCCCATCACACACTACAAAAATTCCGTGGCGCAAGTCGTAACCAAAATTGTCTTCGTTGTTTTTGCGGACAAGGCCGATGTCGGTGACGCCGGCGGCTTGGATTACAAAACTCATGGGCGATGTAAAGGGATCGGATGTTAAGCGCTAAATCCTACCGCACATGAAGCGCCGGGTAAACAAAGAAGGAGACCGGAGTGTTGAGAAATTAAAAATGTGCACGGAGCAAACGGACGACGTTGAGCGAGGATGCTACTTCTGGCCGAGTCGGCCAAGCGCCTTACCTTTTTCGACTTCTCGACTGAGAGCCTGCCATTCGTTGTGCAAGTTGCTGCTCGCATACTCGGCAAGAACCTTCGCGGCTTTGAGAGCGCGGGCTGCCTGTTTTTTGTCGCCCGTATCCATCGCCGCTCGTGCTTGTTCAAGCGTCGAGGACAATTGACGATCGGCGATAAGTTTGCGGCGCGACGTGAAGACTGGGACGATGCGCGTCAGCAGCGTCGATTTTCCCTTTTCCGCCAGATTCTCTAACACGCTGGCGTTAATGTCGGACCGATCCAGAGCTGCATAAGCTTTTCCCACAGCCTGCAGACCGGCCAATTCATTGTCGTTGGCTTCACGCAATTGTTTCAGCGCGGCCTGAACCGGCGGAGAATTCTGAATCGATGGCGGCTGCGATTCGAGGAATCGGACCCCCTCCGCATAGTATTCCTGGCTGATGAGAGTGGCGACCGTTTGCAAGGCAAGGTCGATGCTGTGTTGGAGCGATTGCAGGCGGTTGCGAGCCTCTTCCAAAAGGAAGAGAAGAGAGGCTGCCCCCGGCTCTTCGGAAACTGGGGTCAGCAATTCCACGACCGCGCCGTAGGATTCCCGCGCCATAAATTCCTGCGCCTGTTTGAGTAATCCCTGCAGATCGCTATTGTTGAGCCGGCGATCGGCTTCCTGCCGCGCCAGTTCGATCAGTTCCGTGATTTCGGGCGAAGAGATGCCTTCTTTCTTGCAAGATTCGAGAAGGCGCAACGCTTCCACGTATCGGCCGCTGCTCAGGGCCTCATGAGCGCGGGTCAAATACTGGGCCCGGGTCTGTTCGAGATTTTTCTGCGAGATTTGTTCCGCAATGCTGGAGTGCAGCGCCAGCAAACGCTCGTTGCCCGGAGCTTGCTGCAATTCCTCCCGAACGAGCCGTAAGGCTTCTTCCGGTGAGCTCTCCATCAAACTGCGGCACTGCAGCGCCAACTGATCGACGCGGCGGCGCATTTCCGCTTCCCGCAGTTGCCCCTTGAATTTGATGAGCATCGGCTCGGTGGGCATGCGCTCGAGGGCTTGGTCCACGAGTTGAGCCGCGCGGGCCACCTCCTCGGGGGTGGAAGCGAGAGAAACTTCATTTTGCAGCTCTTCCAGTATTCTCCGCCGGTGTTCCTGGTCGCGGCCGGACTTCGCCGCAGCCTGCAACTTGAGCAGTTCAGGATTCGATGGATCGACGCGCTCGGCTTCGGCAAGCACTTCCATGGCAGCGGTAAAATGGCGCGCGCCAATTTCTTTGCGCGCATCGTCCAACAACTCCACGGCCTTCGCATGACGAGCCGCTTCTTCGATGAGACGCGCCAGCGCAACGTGAGCGGAGCGAACCCGTGAATCCTCGCTGTCGACCTCGTTTGCCTTCGCGATTCCTGCCTGGGCTGCTTCCAGATCGCCGCGATCGCGCGCGCTCGCAGCCTGCCGCAAATATCCGTCTACGAGTTCTCTGCGTTGCTTTTTCTGGCGAACTACTTCGAGCAGCTGAGGCAGTTCCGCGTTCGCGGGATCGAGGCGGCACGCTTCCTGCAAATCGAGGAAGGCTTCTTCATAACGCTTGGCGCTGGCAGCTTCTTCGGCTTGATTCCGCAACTGCCGGATCTGTTCTTCGCGCTGTCGTAAAGCCAGGCTCTGTTGCACTTGCGCAATCAATTGGCGTGCCCGGGTGTGCTGGGTATCAACTTTCAACAACCGCAGCAAAACTTCTCTCGCGGTGGTGTACTGGTCTTCTTGCACCAATCGCTCGGCACGCTGAATCCAATCCGCGACTTGCTCTCTCTTCAATTCGTCAGCCAGTGAAGCCACTTCGGCGGCCATTTCATCGGCGGTGGAATAGCGGTCCGCGGGATTTTTCGCCAGCGAACGGTCCAGAATGTCATCCAGGGCAGGAGGGTAATCGCGCAGGAATTGGCCTAAGGACGGATGTTTCTCCGTCAGGATTTTTTGCACGATACTGTAGTCGCCGGTGAAGGGTAGCTGCCCGGTCAAAAGCTGAAACATCATGATGCCGACAGAAAAAATGTCGGAACGGCCGTCGAAGGCCGCGTCTTTCAGGCGCTCGGGCGCCATGTATTGGATGGTGCCGATCACACTTCCCGTGCGAGTAAGGCGCCCGTCGTTTTTTTCCTGTCGCGCTATGCCGAAGTCCAGCAGCTTAGCGACACCGTCCGGTTGTACGATGACGTTGGCGGGTTTGACGTCGCGGTGAATCATGTCATTGCGATGCGCGTATCCCAGCGCACAGCAGACCTGCTCGATGATCTTCAACTTAAAGGAAAGTGGCTGCGGCTGGCTGGACTGTATGAGCCTGTCCAAGGGGTCGCCAGACAGGTATTCCATCACGATGTACGGAAAGCCATCCTGTTCGCCTAAATCGAAAACTACGACAATATTGGGGTGTCGGAGAGCGGCGGTTTTGGCGGCCTCGCGATAGAAGCGCTGCAGCATTTCCTGATCGCCGGTGAAGCCCTCGGTAACCGTCTTGATCGCTACCTCGCGATTCAGCTGGCGATCAAACGCGCGATACACCAGACCCATACCGCCGCGACCGAGCAAGTCGATCACCTCGTACTTTCCGATGCGCTTTATGGTTGGAGCAGTCACGGGACTAGTTTGCAACTGTGCGGAAGGTGAGGGGGCACCTTCTTAAGGGCATTGATGCCGAGCGGAACGGCCGATGCCGAAAATACGCCATAAGTCTACTACTGGTGGACTAGTTGGGCCAGCCAGAAATTAATCCCCATCAGGCGGAGCTGCCTGGCCAGTTCATGTTGAATTGTTCGCGCAGGAACTTCTTGGCTTCCTCGCGCTCCGCTGTTTGTGCGTCGGGGGTGGAATTCAAGTACAGAATATAGGCTTCTGCCGTGCCTTCCGTATCCCCATCCATGAGCCGCTTGCGCGCTTGATCCAGAATCTTGCTGGGGAGTAGTTCGACTTTCTCTTTCACGTCTTTAATCAAGGCGATGCGGGCTGCGATTTCCACATCCGTGAGGAACTGGGCCTCATCCGGCGGCGCTCCGGCCTGTTTGACGTTCCTGGTATCCTCGGGCTTCACGTTCTCCAGCACCACGAACTGTTTTTGCGCGGTGCTCTTGACCGACGGCGTCATTGCGATGGTGTTGCCGTTGGAATCCACGATACGGAATCCCACATCGACGACAACGCTCAAGTCGATCGTTTTTCGAGTATAGCTATAAGGTTTAACCACGTCACTCAGAGTAGTCTTTGGAATGGAGTCGAGTTTGCGATGGCACTCCTCAACTTTTTTCTGAGCGTCTTCGACGCCAGTGTTTGCGAGAGACATTTCTTTCTTTTTGCCGTGCGCCTGAGCTCCTTCCAGCAGTTTTTGTGCTTTCTGCAACTCGAGGCTTGCGGCCTCATAGTCACGGTTTGCCTGGTTCCACTCCTCGTTGGGTATTTCTCTCTCGGCGGCGCGGTACTCCGACTCGATGGACTCAACGCCAACTTTCGTAACGGGCCGATGTTCCAGCACGTCCCCAATCAGCTTGAAGTTCGGTTCGACGGGTGTGGCATCGGCTGAGCGGATGATTCTGACGGGCAGGTTTGTGGTTTCCAGACCGGTTGCGATTGCGTCCGAAAGTTGTTCGGCGAAACCGGAACTGTCTCGCCGCGAAGTCTGATCCCGGAACACGACTTTGATGGAAAGCGTCGAACGGACGTCGTGGATGGAAGAATTTTTCGTGCGCTCGTCGCGGATGTCATCGCGGTTCGACTTGTACTGCTGGGCTTCGTTCAAGTACAGCCACGCGAGGCCGACTCCCGATCCGAGCGGCTTATCGAGATACCGTTTCGCTTGTGCGACATAATAGTCGCTGAGTGTTTGAGAAATAAGGTCGAGCCGGAGCTTCAGGTCCTGGTCGTCAGGCTGCAGGCTGCTGGCGCGCCTCAGATAGTCATATGCCTTTAACACGCCGATCTCGTCGGCGCGTCCTTGAATCGGGGTGTGAGCGTCTTTCAGTTTTTTCGCTTCGTCCGACGCGCTGGCAACGTAGTTGGCCTGAAGCGCCTGCATCTGGTCTTTCACCAAAGCGCGCTGCGCGTCGGGAAGATTGGCGAGAACTTCGTAGGCTTCAACGTAGCGCTTGTCCTGCTCGAAGCCAGAACTCTGCTGCAATGCGGCAGTCGCGGCAGCCTGATTCGTGGACGATTGAAATTCCGCTTCCGCCTGCCTCAGCGCGGATGCCGATTCGGAAGTGGACTTGATTTTGTCGGCTTTCCGATACTCCTCCACCGCGTCATTCCACTTCTGGTCGCCTGCACCAGCCTTACCGCGATCGAAGTGATATTTGTAAGCACCATCGAGGATGGCCGCAATGCGCGGTTCTTCATCGGCAAAAGCACGAAACTCCCCAATGGCCGTTACCGCTTCATCGTAATGCTGGGAAGAAACCATCGATTCCGCACTGTGCAGCGCAGTGTCGATACGTTTGCCCTCCGCTGCGATCCCGCTCTGCAGAGTCAGCCCCTGCTCGAAATGAGGATCGACTTCTAAAGCATGGTCATTCAGTTGCCGCGCATTCGCTAGATGGACATACCCGGCTGTGTGGCCGGCGAGCGCTTGCTTGTAGGCTTGCAGTTCCGCGCGGGATTTGTCAGCAATGAGCACTAGCTCCGCGCGAACGTTTTCCCGGAGCTTGGCTGCTTCTTCGTTGGCGGGAAGCAGTGCGCGCGCCTGATCTGCTCGCGACTGGGCCGTTTTGAGGTCAGAATAAATCGGCGAAGTAGTCGAGACGGAACTGCGGTAAGACGCCAATCCGTCTTCCCCCTCTTTCAAGAGAATGGTGGCAAGTGATTGCTTGGCGAGCTCGTTGTGCGCGGCTTTCGGATACCGGCTAAGGTAGTCCTGCCACTGGGGAACCGAATGAGCTCGGGTTGCGCGAAGAAACTCCCCTAGTTCCACATCAGGAGCAGGAACGAATATGATCTTCACGGTTGGCTTGAAAGCAGGGACGGTCAATGTTCCCGCCGGCGACGAACCGACTACTTGTCCCGTCAGAACTGTACGATCCGCGAGTTGCGCCGGAGTCAACGTCTCGTCTTTATCGAATTTCAAATTGGATGGAACCACGCACTCGGCCGCGGAACCACGGGTCAGATTCATCACCCCGTTGGCGTCGCGCTCCAACGCCGTTACCGAGGTATTCAGCGAAATCTTTGCCAGCTTGCCATACGTGGACTTGTTGATCTCAGTCGCTCCTCCGCAGGAACGGACCTCGGCTTTGCCATTGATCAAAAGTCCGGATAGCTGAACGAAGGCCGCCCCGTTTGGTCCGTCGAACAACTCGATGGCGGTGAGCGAAACATCCTTGGAGTGAACTGCAATGCCCGTGAGCGCGCTAAATGTAAGGGCTATTGCAGCCCTCTTTACAAAAGATGGCAGACAGAGCGGTGCATGAAATTTAAAACGCTGCGGCATAAAAACCCCGGAGTGACGGCGCACGCCATAGATTCGCCTAGGCAGGCGTCCCGTATCATACTCACTGTTTGCGCGAAGTCAAGCCTGCGGAGGTGGCGGATGCAGAGCACAAAAGTGCCATTCCTCCATCCGCTAAACATTTGCTTGGACTGCAGTTTTGCAGTACTCTACAACCCGACTTATACACGATTGGTAGTGCAGAGCATGCCGCAGTACGAGCAGAAAACCGACAGCCGCGAATTCGAAGTTGCGAACCTTGATCAATCCCTGGAAGCAACCGATCTCGTGGTACGGCTCTGGAGTCCGGAACGGTCGGGGCGTACGGCATTCCTGTCGTGGAATACCGAGAGCGTTCTGGTTTACATGATTGCGGACTTGGTTAGTGCCAGCCACGGCCGCATTGCGGAAGAATTGCCCACAATCATGGGGGCGCACTTCGCGGGTTCAAGGCAAGCAATTATTGCTGCCAAGCGGATTCAAACCTCGATGCTGGAATTTCTGGCGTGCCGGCCAGGCGAACGTATCGGGGCCGCAATTCTGCTTTATAGGGCAAAAACGAGCGACTCCGCCGGTCTCAGCGCAGCGACAGCCCAGCAGGCACTGAGGCAAGCCAAGCCGGGTCAGATTCTGCTGGCTCAAAATATCTCCCAACGTTTACGCGATCTTCCGGGAATAGAGTTACGCTCGGTTCCCGCACTGGCCACGGTCACGGGAGACGGGCAGACAGAAATGACCGAGTTGGTGTGGACCACCCCGGAGCGAGTCGCCCTGTTCCAGGATTCATTCGCCGATGAGGCCGAACCGCAATGCAGTGAAATCCCGGTGGTGGGTGCCACCGTAATCGTTCATTCGCCCCTGGCCCGCGGAAGACAGACCAACGAAGCCGTGCCGCCAGCCGTGGTTTCTACGGAGTTGGAACAGTGGCCGGAAAGCGCGGGCAACTCCGCGGAGCTAAGACTTGATGAGTTCGCACAGCGGCCCTTCTTTACGCGCACCAGGCTAATCGTCGGGGTCGTTGCGGTGTTTCTGGTGGTTGCGCTGATCGCAGTGCTCAATCGCCCGGCGAGTGTTTCGAAACTTCCGATTCCCGTGAAGCAGGATCTGCCGGTTGCAACGGAAGCCTCAGAAAAACAGCCAGTAGTCAAAGCCGAACCGGAGGGGACGACGGCGCCACCGGAATCGAAGATTGTGAAACCAGAAATTGTCATGCCGGAAAATGTAAAACCACGGATTGTCAAACCGCCGATTATTAAATCAGCGGCTAAGTCACCAACGGGGGATCAAATACCCGACAAGGCGTCCGTGGACAATCGCGTGAAAAAAGATGTTTTGGAGACGCCCACTTCATCTTACGAGGAATCGGGGGGTGTGTCGCAGAAGGAAATTCCCACCCTGCTCAAAATGGCCCAAGCGGATGCTGGCGCGGGAAACTACGACAAGGCCCGAATAGAGTTTCGCAAGATTCTGAGGTTGCAGCCTGGCAATCAGGATGCAAGAGAAGGGCTGCACAAGCTCGATCTCATTCAGAAATAGCAATGACGGCAGCTGGGCGTCGCTTGTTTCACGGGGTCCGGTTATCGCTTAGTCCCTGGAGTATGTCTTAGGTCAAGAGCAGTTCCTTCCCGGGAGTCGCCCCATGCCGAAACCGTTCGACTTTGGTGGAGTGAACCTGACGGCCGGAGCAGATAGTTCGAGTGCTCGTCCCTCCCCGGAGACTCCCTTCCGCATCGTAATTCTCGGTGACTTCAGCGGCTGCGCCAACCGCGGGATCTCCGAAGCAAACACAATTGCCAACCGTCGCGCCGTACTAGTGGATCGGGACAACTTCGACCAAGTACTAGCCCGCGCTGGCGCCGCACTTCAGTTGGCGATTGGGGACGACTCTTTGCGCTTGCGTTTTTCTGAGCTCGATGACTTTCACCCGGATAAGATTTTTCAGCATCTCAAAGCCTTTGAAAAATTGCGAGATTTGCGGGGCCGACTGCAAGATCCGTCGACATTTCAACAAGCGGCGGCTGAATTGGGGCTGCGTTCTTCTGGATCAGTTTCCGAACTACGGAGCGCAGACATGTCGCCCGGCGCCGCGCCCAGCGTCACGCGGCTGGCTTCCCGGAGCTTGCTGGACGAAATGATCGAGCAGACGGAGTCTCGGGTCGCTGAGGATCGGTACAAGCGCAAGCCCGACGAGGTCCGCGAGTTCGCGCAACGCGTCGCCGCGGAGCATGTGGTGAGCACGCCCGATGCCCGGCAGCCTGAGCTCCTAAGCGTCATCGATCACGGCATTGGCGGGCTGATGCGCGCGGTTCTCCATAACCGTGATTTTCAGGCCCTGGAGGCAATCTGGCGGGCAACCTTTCTACTCGTCCGCCAGCTTGAAACCGGTTCCCAGCTCAAACTTTATGTGATCGATATCTCGAAGCACGAATTGGCTGCGGACCTGAAATCCGCCGCCGACCTGCGGGAAACCGGAATGTATCGCCTGCTGGTGGAGCAGAGCGTCGAGACTCCAGGGGCTGAGCCCTGGGCGATCATCGTGGGCAACTACGCCTTTGGTTTGGAAAGTGATGATGCGGCTGTTCTATCCCGTATGGCGCAAATCGCGCATCGCGCGCACGCGCCATTCGTTTCCGAAGCCAGCCCTCGTCTACTTGGATGCGATTCTCTTGCCTCCACGCCGCATCCCCGTGATTGGAAAGCGACTAACCCTCTAGCCGGTGATTGGGCCGCACTTCGCCGTCAGTTCGAGGCGGATTCGGTCGGACTTGCACTTCCGCGATTCTTGCTGCGTCTGCCGTATGGAAAGAGAACGGTTCCGCTGGAATCGTTCGATTTCGATGAATTTCAGGAGCTACCGAAGCACGAAGACTACCTATGGGGGAATCCCGGCTTTGCAGTCGCCCTGCTGCTTGCCCAGTCTTTCAGCGGACGCGGAATGGGACATGAAGCCAGGCTCGATGTCGGAAATTGATCGGCTACCCCTCCATGTCTATGAAAAAAATGGTGAGTCTAAGTCGAAGCCTTGCGCCGAGGTCCTGCTGACCGAGGAAGCGGCGGAGCGAATTCTGGACGAAGGCCTGATTCCCTTGGTTTCGTTAAAAGACCGAGACTCCGCGCGCGTCATGAGATTTCAGTCCATTGCGGAGCCGCTCCGGGGTCTCGCCGGGCCTTGGGATAGGTAACCATCGGGATAGGTGACCTTTGCCGACACATCACTCCCTGTGTCACGCCTTCAAAGGCGTGCGGACACGTTGGACTTTGTAACGTTTAGGCGGAGCCAAACACTATCCTCCATCATGGGAACGCGCCGTGGAATGTGGGGTCTACCCGGGACAAACATTTTCCCGCAAAAAAGAGCTTCTTGCTTGACTGCGCTTGGGCCTTGTGATAAACCGTTACCCCACGGCCTAAACGGTCAGTTGGCGAGATGTCTGGCCAATGTCCCGCGAGGTCGGATCCTCTGACCGTCACGTCCCCCGGTTTCACTGCAAGTTCGGAATACTAGCACCGAGATACGCACTTCCTCGAAAACTCGAAGAGGTAGGGAGATAACATGGCAAAACCAAGCACACAACATAAGTTGGACCGGGTGCGTCCGCCCCGCGTCCAGATTACCTATGATGTCGAAACCGGAGGCGCGATTGAGATCAAGGAACTGCCTTTCGTCGTCGGCGTCCTTGGAGACTTCACCGGTCAACCCGAGCAACCGCTACCCAAGCTCAAAGAGCGTCGCTTTGTCGAGATAACCCCCGACAACTTCGATTCCGTCCTCGAAAGTATGAAGCCGCACTTATCCTTCGCGGTGGAAAATAAGTTGAGCGAAGACTCCAACGCGGGCCAACTCAAAGTTGATCTTCGATTCAAGAGTCTGGAAGATTTCGAGCCGGAGCAGGTGGCGCGGCAAGTGAAGCCGCTCAAAGAATTGCTCGACCTGCGTACCCGACTCAACGATTTGAAGGGCACGCTGCAGACCAACGAAAAATTGGATGAGGCGTTGCTCGACGCGGTCAGCAAGACCGATAAGCTTGACAAACTCAAGTCCGAAGTCGGGAAGGGAGAACCCAATGCCTGAGACCCAGAAAACTGCCGGTACCACCGCCGTTATCGAACAAGCCGCAGAGTCGAGCGTTCTCGACCAGATTGTCGAACAAGGACGCTTTACAGACCCCTCCGCGCGCGAACGAGGCAAGGGCCTGATCAAGGAATTCGTAGCGCAAGTGCTCGAAGGGTCGATGACTCTAGGGCGCGACGCCGATCAGATGATCTCCGCGCGGGTTGCGCAAATCGACCATCTGATTTCGATCCAGCTAAACGAGGTCTTGCACAACGCCCAATTCCAGAAACTGGAATCGACCTGGCGCGGCCTCAAGTATTTGCTGGACCAGTCGGAAACCGGCACGCAATTGAAGATTCGCGTTCTGAATGCGTCGAAAAAGGACTTGCTGCGCGATCTGCAGCGCGCTCCAGAATTCGATCAGAGCGCCATGTTCAAGAAAGTGTATGAAGAAGAATACGGCCTCTTCGGCGGCGAGCCTTTCGGCGCGCTAGTGGGCGATTACGAATTCAGCAAACACCCTGAAGACCTTGAATTGCTGGAGAAGGTTTCTCAGGTGGCGGCATCCGCCCACGCTCCGTTCCTTTCGGCAGCGTCGTCGGAGTTGCTGAACATGGAAAGCTTCACCAATCTGGACCAGCCTCGGGACATCGGGAAGATTTTCGACAGTACCGAGTACGCCAAGTGGAAGGGCTTCCGCGAGAGCGAGGACTCAAAATATGTCTGCCTGACTTGCCCGCGAGTCCTGATGCGCCTGCCCTATGGCAGAGATACGGCACCCGTGGAGGGCTTCAATTTCGAAGAGGGAGTGGACGGCACTGATCACTCGAAATACTTGTGGGGCAACTCTGCATTCGCGCTTGCTTCCAAAATGACGCAGGCATTCGCCACCTACGGGTGGTGCGTAGCGATTCGCGGCGTGGAGGGCGGCGGTCTGGTCGACGGACTTCCTTCCCATACTTTCCGCACCGATGAAGGCGACGTCGCCCTGAAGTGCCCGACAGAAATCGCCATCACCGATCGCCGAGAGAAAGAATTGGCGGATCAGGGGCTGGTCTCGCTGGTGCACTGCAAAGGCACGGACAAGGCGGCGTTCTTCAGCATCCAGTCCTGCAACAAGCCGAAGCTCTACGACAGCGATTCGGCGACGGCGAATGCGCGCATTTCAGCACAGTTGCCGTACATGATGGCCACCTGCCGTTTCGCGCATTATCTGAAAGCGATGATGCGGGATAAGATCGGCGGCTTCATGTCACGCGAGGACGCGTGGATTTTCCTGAATCGCTGGATCTCCAAGTATGTGACTGAGGACGATACGGCCAGCCCGGCAACCAAAGCCAAGTACCCCTTGCGGGAAGCTCGTATCGATGTCGAAGAAGTGAAAGGGAAACCAGGGGTATACCGGGCTGTTGCTTATCTTCGACCGCACTTTCAACTCGACGAACTTAACGTATCGCTTCGGCTGGTGGCGGAATTGCCCTCCGCTGCTAAGAAGTAATTGCGTGTGGTTTGGCGAAAGCTTCAAACAGGGATTCGAAAGGATCCCTGAAATCTCACCGTATCAACTGAGGAGGAATCGCAAATGCCGAGCGACTATTATCTGAAGATAGATGGAATAAAAGGGGAATCGAAGGCTGAAGGGATGTCAGACTACATTGAGCTCGAGAGTTTTTCATTCGGTGCCTCGAACCCCTCTGACGTAAAGGGCGGCGGACTGGCGGCAGGCCGGGCCTCCTTGTCGGACTTCAGCTTTACTTGCCCGTTGGATGCCGCAAGTCCTTTTATTCTGAAAGACCTTTACACCGGTAAGCACATCGCCAACTGCGTGTTCGTCGGTCGCAAGACCGGAGGTGATGCGAAACCCGTAAAGTATCTGGAAGTCACCATGACAAGCTGCTTCATTGCCAGCCACAGCGTGGGCGGAGGGTCGCAGGGTGTTCCGTCCCAAAGTGTCAGCTTTGCGTACGAGGAGATCAAGTACGAGTACTTTGCGCAAAATACGAAGACCGGCGGAATGACGAGCGCAGGCCTCGCAACCTACAACGTAGCCAAGGTGCATCAGACATAGTTTGGCGATCGCGAATCAAAAGGCACCTCCGCGGCCGGCAACTGGCCTGGAGCGGGGGTGCCTGCAATATCTAGAGCAACTTCCGGCGAAAGTGTCTCTTCCTCCTGACGCCGGAATTGTTTACCAATCCATTCCACAGCGTGGGTGAGTTCAATGAATCCACAAGAGTTATACCGGGCAGGGCGGCTGACGGATGCCATCAAGGCTTTGAGCGCGGAGTTGCGGGACAACCCGACCGACATCCGGCGACGCACGTTTCTATTCGAACTGCTTTGCTTTGCGGGCGAATACGACCGCGCCGACAAGCAACTGGAAGTGTTAGGGCAGGCCGGCCCGACGAGTGAATTGGGTGTGCTGCTCTATCGCAGCGCCTTATACGCCGAGCGCCAGCGCCACGATTTGTTCGAGCGCGCAGAACTCCCGTCGGAAAAGGAAGACGAACTCGGTCGCGGAGGGATGGCAAACGGCAACGCATTCAGCTCCTTCTCCGACGCCGATCCCAGAACTGGGGCGCGTCTGGAGATTTTTGCCGCGGGAAACTATATGCTGCTCCCGCTTGACCATGTAGCCTCCATTCAAATTCCGCCCCCGCAACGGTTAAGAGATCTTTTATGGACGCCGGCAGCCGTGCGCACGACGCCAGCCTTCAAAGGAACTGAGTTGGGAGAAGTGTTGCTCCCCGTACTTGCTCCATTCTCGTGGAAGCATCCGGATGAGGCCGTGCGCCTGGGACGAGTGACCGTCTGGGAGAAGCCCGAAGGTCAAGAGTATCAAGTTCCGATTGGCCAAAAGATGTGGCTGATGGATGACGAAGAGATCCCATTTCTCGAACTGCGGGCGCTCGAGTACAACCCAGCTTCCGTGGCCGCCTGATCTATCATGCCTCTTCCCGACGATCTGCTGATTCCTATCGAAGGCCCTAATCCCAGCGGCACGAATCTGCGCTACGATCCGGTTTACGACAAAATCAAGGAAGCGCGCCGCGAAGAAGATCAACCTCCTCCCGGATTGACGGAACACGATCGCAAGGTTGCGGATAACCCCCTGGTGATCAAACTCACCACTGCCCTTCTCACCAACAAGACCAAAGATCTTCAGCTTGCCGCGTGGTTTACGGAGGCGTCCCTTAAGCAAAAGGGCTTTGCCGGACTGAAGGACGGTCTGGGTGTGTGTCTTGGCCTGGTCGATAAGTTCTGGGATACCGTGTATCCGGAACTGGAAGACGGGGACGCACAATCCCGCGGAGCGCCGCTGGGATTTGTCGGAACTAAGCTCGAGATCCCGCTGAAGCTAGTGCCTCTGGTGGAGAAAGCCGGCTACAACCTGCTGGACTATCAGCAGTGCCGGGAGATGGGCTATGAGGAACAGGCAAAGACCGACGAAGCCAAGAAGAAACGAAACGCTCTGGTCAACGACGGCAAGCTCACTCCGGAGGCCTTCGATAGGGCTTTTGATGAGACTCCGAAGAAGTTTTATGCTCAGGCCGAGCAGAATCTTGACGGCTGTCTGCTCACTCTCGCCGAATTAAAGAAAACCTGCGACGAGAAGTTCGGGGATGACGGGCCCACGTTTGGTCCCCTGAAGTCATCGCTGGATTTAGCGCGTCACTCCGTCCACGGCTTGTTGCAGAAGAAGCGTGAAAAAGAACCCGATCCGATAGAGAAGGTCGCGACCGCCGAGAGTGCTGCGGGCGCCGAAGCTACAGCTGAAGCCGGGGCTGCGGTGCGCACCGGAGTTTTGATCTCGGTGGAAACGTCGTCGGAACCCGCCGACCGCCTGGATGCAATTCGCAAGGTCGCAGAGGCGGCGGCATTTTTACGACAGCGTGAGCCGACCAGCCCAGCTTCTTATCTGATGTTGCGCGGGCTCCGGTGGGGAGAGTTGCGCGCGGCCATCGAACTCGCGGATCCTACGCGTCTTGAAGCCCCGCCCACAGAACTTCGGCGACATCTGAAGCGGCTGCTGATCGATAAAAAGTACGAACAATTGCTGGAGGCTGCCGAGAGTGCCATGGCCCTGCCATGCAGCCGCGCCTGGCTTGATCTGCAGCGCTTTGTGGTTGAAGCTTGCGATGCGATGGGCAGCGGATATGAAACGATCGCCCGGGCGATTCGTTCCGAACTGAAGGCGCTGGTCACCGATATTCCTCAATTGCTCGACGCCACACTGATGGACGAGACACCCGCTGCCAATGCGGAGACGCGCGCCTGGCTGGTGTCGTTAAGCCAGGGAAGTTTCGAGCCGGCTGCTCCCAGCGAAGCCCCACTCCGAGCCTCGGCCAGTTCCAATGGTGCGGGAGCGAGATGGCCGGGGCAGGCGACAGACGCGTATGCCTCGGCGCTGCAAGCGTTACGCGAAGGCAAGGAGCGGAAGGCGTTCGAAATCCTGCAGCAGGATATTGCCCGCAAACGCTCGGGACGGGAGCGCTTTCGCCGCCGGATGCAGCTGGTGGAGATTTGCGTTTCCACCAACAAACCCAACGTCGCACAGCCTATCCTGGACGATTTGGCGCAGGCCATCGAAACCCACAAGCTCGACGAGTGGGAGGATCCAGGCATGGTCGCAGGGGCTTTGGCTACCATCATGAAGATGAGCACCAGGATCCAGGATGACAGTACTGAGCGGCAGAAACTATTCGAACGCATCTGCCGGCTCGATCCGGCGCAGGCGTTGGAAGATGGGAAATAAGTCATGCCCAGGCGAGATGTCACAGGCCCAGTCACGCTCTCGGTGCTGGACCGGCTCATCGATCGGGACCCCAAGAACCGGTCGGAGGTTCCCTACACTCGCGCGCAATCTCTGCGCGAACTGAAGTTGGCTTTGAAGCGCGATTTGGAATGGCTGCTGAATACGAGAAAAACGATCGATCCTTCTCCTGATTCGGCGCGTGAGACCGTCCGCTCCGTTTACCACTACGGATTTGAAGACATATCTTCGAAAGCTGTTCTGTCCAGCCGCGACCAGAACGACCTGGTGCGGGAAATGGAATCGGTCATTGCTGTTTTCGAACCTCGGTTGAAGCGCGCCAAAGTGCGACTGGAGCGCGAGGAAGGCAGTTATCGAGCTCTGAAATTCGTGATCGAAGGGCTGCTGTGCATGGACCCGGCGCCTGAGCCCGTCCGTTTCGACACAGTACTGGAACTGGGCAAAGGCGAGTACGAAATCAAGGGAGCGGATCTTGCGCAATGAGCTGAGAAATTATTACGAGAGCGAGCTCACGTTTCTGCGCCAGACCGGGGCGGAGTTCGCCGACAAATATCCCAAGATCGCTTCGCGCCTGCTGCTGGAGCCCGATCGCTGCGAAGATCCACACGTGGAACGGATGCTCGAGGCTTTTGCTCTCCTCGCCGCACGCGTCCATCTGCGGATCGACGACGACTTTCCCCAAATTACCGAGGCACTGCTGAATATCCTTTATCCGCACTACATGCGGCCTGTCCCCTCGATGTCAGTGGCGCAGATGCATACCGACATGGAGCAGGGCAAGCTGACCAGCAGCCTCAAGGTTCCGAAGGGAACGGTACTTTATTCGCGGCCTGTAGAAGGTGTGCCGTGCAAGTTTCGCACGTCGTACGACGTGACCTTGTGGCCTTTCAAAGTTTCGCAGGCGCAATGGATGACCCCTGACCGCATTCGCCCCGCATTGCGCACCTCCGAAGCGGCGGTGCTGCGAGTCGAACTGGAATGCTTTCCTGACGTGTCTTTTGACAAACTCGATCTGGAAACTTTGGCCTTTTACCTGAATGGCGAGAGCGCAGTCATCCACGGGCTATACGAACTGCTATGCAGAAATTGTGTCCGAATTCTGGTCCGCGATCCGGCGAATCCCAAAGCGCCCGTCCGCGAACTTCCCGTGCGCAATCTTCAACCTATGGGTTTCGGGGAAACCGAGGATGTGCTGCCCTATCCCCGGCGTTCTTTTGTCGGATACCGCCTGCTCCAGGAGTACTTCGCGTTTCCAGAAAAGTTCTTTTTCATGAACCTCAAAGGGCTTTCGCTGCTTCAGCAAGCGGGCCTCAAGTCGAAAGCCGAGATTTTATTTCTCATCTCGCCTTTTGAACAGGATGGCCGCCATCAGCGCCTGGAAGTCGCGGTGAATGCCAAGGCGCTGCGCCTGGGTTGCACGCCCATTATTAACTTGTTTGCCCAGACCGCAGAACCGATACTCGTCGATCAGACTCGATATCAGTATCCGATTGTGCCTGACGCGCGTCGCCGCCAGACCATGGAAATCCATTCCGTGGATGAGGTGGTCAGCACCGACGCAGAGACTCATGAGACCGTAACCTATCACCCGCTCTATTCTGAACGCCACGCCGTGCAGGGAACGACGCCGGCGTACTGGTTCATCAGCCGATCGCCCTCAACCCGCAAGGGCGATGAAGGAACGGACGTTTTTCTTTCTCTAGTCGATCTTTCAGCGCGACCCATGCAGCTCGACTATGACACGGTCACGGTTCGCTGTCACTGCACGAACCGCGATTTAGTCACGCGCTTGCCCTTCGGCAGCGAGAACGGCGATTTCGAAATGACCGGGACAGCGGCGATTAAGCGCATCATTGCGCTGCACAAGCCGACTCGCACCCTGCGCCCTCCGTTGGACGGAAAGACTCTGTGGTCGCTGATCTCCCAGCTGTCATTGAACTATCTGTCGATCGTCGAGAACGGCAAAGGTGCGCTGCAGAAAATACTTGAACTCTACAATTTCTCCGATTCGCCGGAGACCCAGAAACAAATTAGCGGAATCACGTCGGTCGATGCACGGCGGCACTTTACACGAGTGATCTCCGAGCACGGGATCAGCTTCGCACGGGGCACGCGGGTGGAGATCGAATTCGACGAAGAGCAATTCAGCGGCGGCGGAGCTTACCTGTTTGCCAGTGTGTTGGAAAAGTTCCTGGGACTCTACGTGTCGATGAATAGTTTCAGCCAATTGGTGGCGCGAAGCCGCCAGCGGAAGGAGCCGTTAGAAGAGTGGGCGCCGAGAGCGGGACAATCAGTTCTGATCTAGCCACTACCCAGGTCGGGGAGAAGCTCCGTCGCGAGCCTTTCGCCTTTGATTTCTTTCAGGCGGTGCGTCTGCTCGAACGATTTCTTCCGGAGCGGACGTCGGTAGGCCGCTTCGCGCATCCCGAAACTGAGGTCGCGCGCTTCGGAGTTCACGCCTCGCTGGCTTTTCCGGCCAGCCAAATCCAGTCCATGAACTGTCCCGACGATCGTCCGGTAGACATGACTGTGAATTTCATGGGGCTGACCGGTCCAGAGGGCGTGCTTCCCAATCCCTACACGACGTTAATCATTGAGAGATTACGATCCTCCGACTCCTCGCCGCGAGACTTCCTGGATATTTTCAATCACCGGATCATTTCGCTGTTCTACCGCGCCTGGAGGAAGTACCGCTTCGATGTCGCCTCCGAGCAAGGTGAGCGTGATCTTTTTTCTCGTCATTTGCTGAGTCTGCTCGGGCTGGGCGGTGAGGGCCTGCGCGACCGCTTGGCTGTCTCTGACGATACCCTGATTTATTATGCGGGGCTGCTGGCGCAGCGTCCGCGCTCGGCACAGGCTTTGCAGCAGATTCTCGCCGACTACTTCGAGGTTCCGGTTGCGATCGAACAGTTTGCGGGAGCGTGGTATCGCCTGGATACTGAGACTCAGTGCCGCTTGTCGGAAGCAAGCAGCGAGAGTGGTGAACTCGGTTTTGGCGCCGTCGTGGGCGACGAGGTATGGAATCAGCAGTCCAAGGTGCGCATTGTTCTTGGCCCCTTGACGCTGGATCGGTATGTGGATTTCCTGCCCGACGGGCAATCCTGGAATCCGCTGAGGGCATGGGTACAGTTTTTTTCGAACGACGAGTGGGATTTCGAAGTCAAGCTGATTCTCGAGCGCGAGCAGGTTCCGGCCTGCACCCTGGGAGCGGAAGGCGCATCCGGCCCGCAGTTAGGCTGGGTATCGTGGGTGAAGTCCGCCCCTTTCCGCCGGGATCCAGACGATACCGTGCTGATGCTGGAAACGTTACAAGGGGGACAACATGAATCTGAAGTCACTGATCGGGAAACTTAATGATTCGACCCGCGGCACGCTGGAGGCTGCGGCTGGACTGTGCCTGGCACGCACGCACTATGACATCGAGGTGGAGCACTATTTGACGAAGCTGCTCGATTCCACCGACAACGATGTGGCCGCGATTTTCAAACACTTCGAGATCGATATATCCCGACTCTCCGGTGAGCTGGCGCGAGCGCTGGACAAATTGAAGACTGGCAACGCTCGTACGCCGACGCTGAGTCCAACCCTCATGCGGATGTTGATCGAAGCCTGGACCCTGGGTTCGATCGACTACAACGCTGGCCAAGTCCGCACCGGCTTCACCATTCTTGCCCTCGTGACGAATGACGAACTGGTACGGCTCATGCGCGATGTGAGCCGTGAATTTCAGAAGATCCAGGCCGACGCTTTACGCAAGGATTTCGCCTCCATCGTAGGCAATTCAAGCGAAGAGGCACAGGCAGCCGTGGCGGCAGCAGCAGCGGCGCCAGGCACGCCATCAGGCGCTCCGCGTCCCGGCGGCAAAACCCCCAACCTCGACCAGTTCACTATTAATCTCACGGAAAAAGCGAAGACCGGCAAGATCGATCCTGTACTGGGACGCGACTTCGAAATTCGCCAGGTGGTCGACATCCTGATGAGACGCCGGCAGAATAACCCGATTCTCACCGGCGAGGCAGGCGTCGGCAAAACAGCGGTGGTCGAAGGCTTCGCCTTGCGCGTAGCGCAACGGGGATGTGCCTCCGCCGTTGCGCAATGTCACCGTGCGGACGCTGGACCTGGCGCTGCTTCAAGCAGGAGCGGGCATCAAAGGAGAATTTGAAAATCGGCTGAAGGGTCTGATCGAGGAAGTGAAGGCCTCGCCACAGCCGATCATTTTATTCATCGACGAAGCTCACACCATGATTGGCGCAGGCGGACAGGCGGGGCAGGGCGATGCCGCGAACCTTCTGAAGCCAGCCTTGGCACGCGGCGAACTGCGCACCATCGCCGCCACGACTTGGTCGGAATACAAAAAGTATTTTGAAAAAGATCCAGCTCTCGCCCGTCGTTTCCAGGTGGTAAAGGTCGAAGAGCCAGTCGAGACACAGTGCATGACCATGCTCCGAGGGATTGTTCCTTCCCTGGAGAAGCACCATAAAGTCCGCATCCTGGATGAAGGACTGACCGCCGCGGTTCATCTTTCGCACCGCTATCTCGCCGGGCGCCAGTTACCCGACAAGGCTGTGAGTGTGCTGGATACCGCATGTGCCCGTTTGGCGCTGGGGCAGAGCGCCACTCCGCCCGCCATTGAAGACAGCGTCCGGCAGATTGACGATCTCGCTGTCCAGCAGCGAATCCTCGAACGCGAATCTGCGGTGGGCACGGACCATCGCGAAAGGCTCGAAGAGATCGCCATCAAGAGCAGAGAAATCGAATCCCGCCTGGGCCGACTACGCACCCGTTTTGAACAGGAACGCGACCTGGTGACGACGATTCGCGATCTCCGGACGCAGCTCGAAGGCGCCGCCGCTTCGCGAAATGGGAATGCTGTCGCCCAAAACAGTTCTGAAATACCTGGCGTCGCTGCCGATGCGGCCGCGCCCGCGGCGGTCGCAACCGCTCCGGCGGCAGCATCTTCGTCAGCTACCGCCGTTGCGGTTGAGGAGCCACCGAAGGCGCCAGACCTAACCGTCGCGCGCTCGCAATTAGCTCAGGCCGAGTCCGATCTCGCCTCACTGCAGGGCGAAGCGCCCATGATTCGCGTCGCCGTGGATGCTCAGATTGTCGGCGAAGTAATTTCGGCATGGACCGGAATTCCGGTCGGAAAAATGATGAAGGACGAAATTTCCACCGTTCTCTCTCTCCCGACATTCCTCGGCCAGCGCGTCATCGGACAGATCCACGCACTGGAAATTATCAGCCAGACGAATCTCGACCTCGCGCGCCCGGCTCGACGATCCCAACAAACCCATCGGCGTTTTCATGCTGGTGGGTCCCAGCGGAGTCGGCAAGACGGAGACCGCGCTCGCGCTCGCGGATCTTCTTTACGGCGGCGAACGCAACCTGATCACGATCAACATGTCCGAGTTCCAGGAATCCCACACCGTATCCACGTTGAAGGGCTCGCCTCCGGGCTATGTTGGTTACGGCGAGGGGGGCGTGCTGACGGAGGCCGTCCGGCGTCGGCCCTACTCGGTTGTGCTGCTCGACGAAGTTGAGAAAGCGCATCCCGACGTACTGGAACTTTTCTACCAGGTATTCGACAAGGGAACGATGGAAGACGGGGAAGGTCGCGAGATCAACTTTAAAAACACCATCATCATTCTCACCACCAACGCGGGGACCGACACTATGGCAAAACTGTGTGCCGACCCGGAGACCATGCCGAATCCCGAGGGGCTGGTGAAAGCCCTGAAACCGGAACTCAACAAGATTTTCAAGCCCGCTTTTCTCGGACGAATGGTCATCATTCCATACCTGCCCATTCGCGACGAGAATATGAAGCAGATCATCAGGCTGAAGCTGGCTAAAATCCAGCGCCGCATCCAGGAAAATCACAAGATCGAACTCCTTTACGACACGGCCGTGGTCGATGAAGTGGCGCGGCGGTGTACCGAAGTGGAGAGCGGCGCTCGCAACGTCGATAACATTCTGACCAACACCATGCTGCCCGAAATTTCGCGGCAATTGTTAGGACGCATGGCCGCGAACGAACCCATGCAGCGAATTCAGGTTGGCATCGGAGCGGATGGGGCGTTCGTATATCAGTAGGGTGACCGCGACAGGCCATGGCGTGCGAGCGGGCTGTAGTACTGCGTCTTTTATAAGAACGAGGGAAGGACAGGGACGTGCCAGACGAAACCTACAGTCAAGACCACCGGCTGATTGCTGTGGACACTCCGCTGGGGAAGGATGTCCTCCTGCTGCAGGAGTTGACCGGATACGAAGGAATCTCGCGGTTGTTCAGCTACGAACTCGATCTTCTGGCGCACGAGAACGATTCGATTACCTTTAAGGACATCGTCGGGAAGAAAGTTTCGATCACTCTCCATCTTCCGGACGGCACGCCGCGCTACGTCAGCGGGTACGTGAGCCGTTTTACACAGGGAGGAAGCGATGAGCGGATGTTCACGCGCTACCACGCCCAAGTTGTGCCTTGGCTCTGGTTTCTGACTCGCCAGGCCGACTGCCGCATTTTCCAGAACCTGGCCGTGCCGGACATTATCAGCCAGGTGTTCAATCTCTTCGACTTCAAGGATTTTCGGCTAAGCCTTAAGGGAAGTTATCCCCAGCTGGAATATTGCGTGCAGTATCGCGAAACGTCATTCAACTTCGTTTCGCGATTGATGGAAGAGTTCGGCATTTTCTACTACTTCGATCACTCCACAAAGGGAAAGCACACTATGGTGCTGGCCGACCAGTCCAGCACCCTCCCGGCCTGCCCCAGTTCTCCGATCAGCTACGACACTCAGGTTGGCGGCCTGGAAGATCCCGAAGTGATCACCACTTGGCATGTCGGCCAGGAAGTGCGCACTGGCAAGTACAGCGTAACCGACTACAATTTCACGACTCCTTCCACCAGCCTGCTGGCCAACGATCCGACCGTGGTAGATCTCGCGGCCAGTCAACCCCTTGAGCTTTTTGATTATCCCGGACTCCATACCGCCAAAGATCAGGGCGATACAGTGGCCAAGGTGCGAATGCAGGAGGAAGAAGCGGGACACATGGTGGTGTCAGGCACGGGCAACTGCCGCGGTTTAATGTCCGGCTACTCGTTTGAGTTGAAGAATCATTATCGCGCAGACCAGAATGCGAATCATGTGGTCACAGAAGTCCGGCACTTTGCGTCTGCGGGGCAGACTTACACGACCACCGGCACCCACGGTGGGGAGACTTACTCCAACAATTTCACATGCATTCCAGCCTCGATTACTTATCGCCCGGCGCGGGTGACACCCAAGCCCTTCGTACAGGGTCCTCAGCCTGCGCTGGTTGTCGGCAAATCGGGCGAGGAGATCTGGGTAGATAAATACGGTCGGGTCACCGTGCAGTTTTATTGGGATCGGCTGGGCCAGAAGAACGAGAACAGCTCATGCTGGATTCGAACCTCACAACCTTGGGCGGGCGGAAACTGGGGCGCGATGTGGATCCCGCGCATCGGCCAGGAAGTGCTGGTGAGTTTTCTGGAGGGCGATCCCGACCGGCCAGTCATTACGGGCCGCGTCTACAACGCGGACCAAATGCCTCCTTACACCCTGCCCGACTATCAGACGCGAAGCACTTTCATGTCGCGCAGCTCCAAGGGCGGCGGCGCTTCGAACTATAACGAACTCCGTTTTGAGGATCTCAAAGGGAAAGAACAGATCTTCATGAATGCGGAAAAGGATATGGACCTGCGAGTTGAAAACGACTCGCGGGAATTTATCGGAGCCAATCGCCATCTGATCGTGACCACGAACCAGCAGGAGCAGATTCAGGCTGAGAAACATTTACATGTGCAGGGAAGTCATTTCGAGAAGATCGACGGCAACATGTCTCTGCAAGTCGGCCAAAATCAGATGGAGAGTGTCACCGGCAACAAATCCCTCTCGGTAACCGGCAACCAGAGCGAGAGCGTGACCGGGAATGTCTCGCTCGCAGTAACCGGAAACCAGGATGTAACCAACATGGCCTATGCGATGAAAAGTAATACTACGATCCATCTCAATGCAGGCATGAGCGCAGTGATCGAAGCCGGAATGGAACTCACGTTGAAAGCCGGGGCCAACTTCATTGATATTGGCCCGGCAGGAATTTTCATCTCCGGAACGCCGATGGTATTCATCAACAGCGGCGGTGCCGCCGGCAGCGCTCCCGACGCGAGTCCGCAATCGCCCGACTCGCCAACCGACCCCAAGGATCCCGACAAGGCCGACGATGGGAGTAAGGGAACGAAGCTAAGCTGACCGCGACTTTGACGAGCAAGTCAGTCTTACGGCACCATCACCGTGAGCTCTCCCGGCATAACGAAGCTGATGACGCCGGCCCACATGCACATGTTCGTCGAAGTATTGTCGAGCGTAGGCATGTTGCCGAGCATCACGGTCGGTGCCCCAGGAACCCAGGGCGCGACCGTAGCCGGGATGCACGGCATCGGCGTCAGAACGCCCATTGCGGCGGCGGTAGCGGCGGCTACCATCGGATTTGCCGGCGACATGCACATGCCGAACGGCATGATATTGACCATGGGAATGTAGTCCATGATGTTGGCATCAGGAACTTCGTCGGTCATGACTCTGTTGGTGGGGAGAACCACAAGCGAACTGGGTGCCATCCCCATGGTGCACATCATGCTCGCTCCCATGCAAACTTGCATCGGCATATACGACCCCCCGGCTCAATTGGCTGCGCGGCATTTTAGCAAAACTAAAATCGAATGCAACTGCGGCACCCCCGCCCACCACAGACACGATGCCGCCGTGTCCCATTTCCCTCCTTTAGAACTATCCTAGGGAACCCTACTGTTAACCCCGAAAAGACCTTAGTAACCTTGTTGTTAGCTCCCGCATCTTACACTATTAGTTAAGCGATACACAGAAGCGCCTTCCCAAGGGGTAGCAGTATGGCCAAGAGCAAGTTAACTTCGGGCATGTGGCGTATCGATCCCCAGAAGTGGTCGCGGGTGATTGATCGCTGCGGCCAGCCCGTGGCATCGGTGCAGGCCGATCTGGATTCTAATACCAATGCCAGCCTCATTGCTGCTGCGCCAGACATGTTCGAGTTGCTGGAGACGCTGGAGCACGATTCCTCCATTCCCGAAGCGGTTCACGAAGAGATTCAGTTGGTTCTTCGTCGTGCCCGTGGCGATTTTGGTTTTGCGGTTTTTTCCCGAGGCGTGGCCCGCCACCTACGTTCCAGAACTCAAGATTGGCTGAAGTTTATGGAAGGTCTGTGGAGGTGAGTTTATGCCTCAGAATAAGAGTCATTATTTCTGATTGAGTCGTTGCGAGTCCCGCCGCGGTATTCGCACCCGCCCTCGTCTCTGCCGTTTCCCTCCTGATTTGCCTTTGCTTCCTGGCTCAGGAATTGTTATTGTGGGCAGCCGTGCCGAGAACGGCCTGAAAGCCGTCTTCAGACCGCGCCGGTAAGCGTGCCGCGACCCTATGAAGCAGCTAAAACCAGTTCTCTGGACCAAGGGTACGTTTCTGACTCCCCAGCATCTCCAGGTGCAGGATCGCTTCATTGAGGATGCGCTCAACTTTCGGCTACAGGCGCTCAAGTTTTGTCCCTGGGGATTTCGCGAACTGGCGATCAATGCGGAACTGCTGGCTGAGGGGCAGTTTGCGGTTACCCGCGCCACAGGCATCTTTCCCGATGGATTGCTGTTCGAGATTCCGGAAGCCGATCCACCCCCGCCATCGAAGTCCCTGGAGGAATTCTTCGAGCCCGGCGCGAAGAGTCTGGACATGTACCTGGCGATTCCCGATTACCGCCAGCGAGGCCTGAATGTCTCCACGGGCAAAGACGGAGGTACTCGCTACCTGGCGGAAGTGACTGCGTTTCGCGACGAGAATACGGGGACTAGCGAGAAGCCAATCCAGGTGGCGCGAAAGAATATGCGGCTGCTGGCCGACTCGGAGAACCGCGAAGGTTCCTCCGTGATTCGAGTCGCCAATGTGGAGCGGACCGCTGCGGGCGCGTTCCAACTCAATCCCCGGTTTATTCCTCCCCTTATCGAAATCGGCGCGAGCGAATATCTCGTGGGATTGCTGCGTGGCCTGGTGGAACTGCTCTCCGCCCGCAGTACGCAGCTTTCGGCAGGCCGGCGACAGAAGAATCAGAGCTCTGGCGGATTTCACCGCTTCTGATATCGCGAACTTCTGGCTGCTCTATACCGTCAACTCCAACTTTCCCATATTTTCCCATCTCTACGAAAGCAAGATGGGCCATCCTGAGGAGTTGTACTCGGCAATGGTTGGGCTTGCCGGATCGCTCACGACGTTTTCGCAAAAAATGCGGCCGCGCGATCTCCCACTTTACGTGCATGATTCGCTGGGGCCAATTTTTTCCGAACTGGATGAGAAGCTGCGTTCGCTGCTTGAAACCGTCGTGCCCACCAACCTGGTGTCGCTCCCGTTGAAGCTGGTGCAGAATTCGATTTATGCCACCGCGATCGATCACGACAAGTATCTGCAGAATACCCGCATGTACCTGGCGGTGAGCGCGGAAACCAGCGAGGAGACCATTATCCAGAAGGTGCCGCAACTGGTGAAAGTCTGTTCTGCCACCCACATCGATCATCTGGTGAGGCAGGCCTTGCCCGGAATTCAGCTGCGGCATCTTACGAGTCCACCCAGCGCGATTCCGGTAAAACTGAAATATCAATATTTCGCCCTGAACCAGTCCGGCCCGGCGTGGGAAGCCGTGAACCGCGCCCGCAACTTCGCCGCTTATGTCCCTGGAGAGCTCACTAATCCCACGCTTGAACTGCTCATCCTCTTGCCGCAGACGAACTAAGAGAATTGTTGGTTTTTTATTGCTGCTTGAAAAGCCGCTTGTCTTTAGGAATTGTCTCCAATCAGCAGGCAAGAAATCCGCAATTGGATAAGGTCCAATCTCGAGTCGGTGGAGCGCGCTCCCTAATGTTTCAGCGCGAAGTAAAGCACGAGCAAAGCCGCGATAAAGAATAGTACAGTCAAGGTCAAGATAAGCGGCCAGTAAGAGACAGGCGGCTCCGAAAGCCCGACCTTCGGAACTTTTGGCGCCGGGGGAACAGTTAGTTTAGGCCTCGCGGGCGCGGCTGGCATGGGCGGCGGAGCGATTGCGGGAACAGTGGGCATGGGAACTGAGGGAAATGGTGACGCCGCCGAACTTAGCGCCCCTTCTTTCTGCGCGCCTGCAGAGCCAGCCGGCCGTTTCATGGAAATGACTTGCGTGTACGCACTCGGACCGCTTGAGGGTGCAGGTTGGAGGGGTGAGAGTTCACTGACAGGACGATTGAATGCATTCGTTGCACCGTCGGAAGGAGTAACATTCGGCACGCACGGAGTGCTTCTCTATCACAGGATTTGGAAGTGGCGGAATCGAGAAAACCGGCGGGGCCGGAAGCGGGACAATGGCCGGTGTCGGTGTTACATACGACGCTGGTTGGGGCGGGACGAAAGGTTCCTGTACAGGGGTGGGAAAGGCAGACGAATTGTCTGTAATCGGTCGCGGCAATCCACCTGATGGCGGTGGCCCCGCCGTGCCGGAAGTCCGGGACGCAATATTTGGGTTGTTGAGCCATCCAGTGAATCCTGCGCCCGGAGATTCGTTACCCGCCATGCCCGCTTCGGGAGACGGCTCTTCGGGACGCGGCGAATTAAACATCGCCGTAAATTCTCCCACGGATTTTCGTGGAGACTCGACCGGCAGCGGCGATATGGCAGGAATATTCGACGGCCCCTCCACACGAAACGGACTCTGAAAGAAATTCGTGAACTCGCCTGGCTTGGGCTTCTCCGGAAGCGGTGGTGAATTCATTTCGGAAGGGAAGTTGCGCGGAGCAAAAGCGGAGCTGAAGGAGTCTGGTGAGCTGCCGATATTCGGCTCAGGTTTCGCTGGCGACATCCGAGGAGTCATTGCATCCCAATCGGGAGTCGCGGGGACACCGGACTTCACGTTCGCTGGAGGCTGGGAAGGCTCCCGTGGCTCTCCCGATGCAACGTTCGACGCGGGCGGTTTTGCCTGCGGGTCAAACTCCCGGAACAATTGAGTCACCGAACCGGGAACTCTTTGATGTTGAGGTTCCTTCGGCGTTATCTCCGCCGTCGGAAACTCGCTTTCCGCCGTCGGTTTGGCAACAGGTGCAGGACTGTCTTGAGTATCGCGCCCTTGAGACCTGTACAGCTGCACCCACTTCGTCAGTGCGGCTTCGTCTGGCATTTTAGTGACAAGATAGGCGTACAGCGTTCCACTGTAGCGGCCCGTCTCCAGCACGAGTCCGGCAGGTTCTGGAGCGATTTGGCGAAACTGATCGAGAACCCATTGCACGGTGGGCTGATTCGGCTTTTGTGCTTCGCATTCCAAAATATGCACCAGCACGCGCTCGCCCCTGACTTTGTCGTTGGCGACAAAAGTTTCCACCCCCCCAGTCGTGAGGGATTCGAGCAACTCGTATTTTTCTCCAAATTTCATTCTATGTTTTCGACCTTCCCAGAATCGACCGGCGATCAGCTTGTCGCAATGCGGCCCGGCGATTCGCTCGGTTCTTTTCGAAAAGGCCGCTGATTGACGGCGTCTTCTGAAGAAACAATTCGCCTTGAGGCAGGATTATACCGCGCCGTCGTCAGGGCAACAGGGAAGAAAACAGGACCGGAATTTTCTTGACTTGAAGGGTTGCGGGCATCAGAATTGCGCTCGTTCCCCCATTGTCCATGAATTCTTGATTCTTGTGGTTAAGCTAGATTCGGGTCACTGAGACCAAGTGACGGCCTCTGGATTTTCGTCAGCGAGCTCGTCACTGAGCCAATGAATAGCGGAATCTGCTGCCTCCCTCAAGGCGTATTGCACGACGAGAAGTATATCCAGATCGTCTAGAGTTGATTTAGGCTGAAACGTTTCCATCTGGGAAGTCACAAACTAGAGAGCATTCGACCGCCAGGAGTTCGCAATGAACAGTCCTTCCACGAATAGAGAGATCTTGCAGAAATCATTCCTCCTTCTGCTGTTGGCCGGCCCCATGGTAGCTAGGAGTGTGGCACAGGAGAAGCCAAAGACTACGCCAGCGCCAAAACCCACTGCGCCCCATATCAGCGCCGTGCGACCCTCCACCAGCCGACCCGCCACTGCCACTCACTCGTCTACCACCGGAGTCAAGCCCGGGAATACAAGGTCTGGCGCGACTGCTGGCACGACCGCGGGAAAGACCGGAATGGGAAAGACCGGAACGGGAAAGACCGGAACGGCCATGACCGGCAAGCCGGGAACTGGAACCATGGGCAGGAATGGAAACAGTTCAACGGGACGGCCCGGCAATTCCTCAACGAATAGGATGGGCGGCGGCAACATGGGCAGGGGCGGAAATGCCGGCATGGCAAGGGGCGTCAACCGGCCTGCTCCAGGAAGACAGGTATCACTCCGCGGCGGAGGCACTGCCAATATTCGCCCCAATGGACAGATCCGTTCCATCAATCGGAATGGCATGCACATCGAACACGGCCTCAACGGAAGCCGCAGGATCGAGAGCACGCATAATGGCGCGCGCATCGTAACCACAGGCAGAAACTCCGGCTACGTACAGCGTGCCTATGTGACCCGCGGTGGACGCACCTATGTATCGCGGACCGTGGTCGTCAATCACGTGACCTACACACACGTGTATCGCTCCTACCCGTATCACGGCCACTACTATTACGGTTATCACCCCGGCTATTACTACCGGCCCGTGTATTACGGTTGGGCCTACAATCCCTGGCCAGCGCCCGTTTATTACGGATGGGGCTGGGGCGGCGCACCCTGGTATGGATATTACGGCGGATACTTTGCGCCCTATCCTGTATATCCCTCCGCTGCGTTCTGGCTAACGGATTATCTGATTGCCGCGAATTTGCAAGCGGCGTACCAAGCTCAGGCGGCAGCGAACGCCGCTGCGGCGGAAGCGGCAGCCGGCAATGCTCCGCCCAACGTTCCGCCCGAACAACAGCAACCCAACGGTGGGAACGACGCCCAGGCAGCGAACTCCGGGACCGTAACTCTCACTCCCGAAGTAAAGGCTGCCATTGCGGAAGAAGTAAAGGCGCAACTCGCCGCTCAACAGACGGCGGCAGCACAGCCGGCCGGAGCGCAACCGGCGTCGACATCCTCAGCCGCGCAGCCAGCCTCGGCATCCAGTGAAGAAGTACCCGCCGCTCTTGATCCGGCCAGACGTACGTTCGTGGTGGCAAGCGATCTTGCGGTATCCGGCGACGGTCAGGAATGCCAGCTGTCAGCTGGAGACGTGATCACGCGACTTTCCGACACTCCCGACGATGACAACAAGGTTAATGTCAGCGTTTCTGCCAGCAAGAAGGCGGATTGCGCGGCGGGCAAACAAGTCGCCGTCACCGTCGACGACCTGCAAGAAATGCACAATCACTTCCAGGAGCAGCTCGACAATGGCATGAAGGATCTGGCGTCTAAACAGGGAACCAGCGGTCTGCCAAAGGCCCCCGACACCACCACGGTCGCGTCCGATGTTCCGCCCCCGCCGCCTGACGCCAGCGCAGAGAAAGCCTTGCAGGATCAGCAGGCGCAAGCTGACCAAACGGAAGCTCAGGTTGTGAAAGAGGCGTTCAGTCAGGGTTCGTGATAACGCCCGAGCTCAGAAGCTCCGTGCAGATAAAATCAGTCAATAAGCGGAGGGTTCTTTCTGACGATTGAACACACCGCTTTTATCAACTGCTTGGACGATCCTTTAAGTTAAGTGAGTCCGCCCCCACCCTGGGAGTGGCAAAAGCTGCAGACGATCACTCGTACCCTTTGAAAGGAATATCCGGCCATGGCAATGTTCCAAAAGAGCTCCAATGATTCCAGCGGACGCTTCGATACTGGAATTCGCCGCTTGGTGATGATGTTCGGCGAAACCGCGAAGATTGATTTGTGGGGTGCCGTTCCTGGACTGGTCGTCGACGTGAATGCCAGACAGATGGTGTCCGTTTCCGAAAGCCCCGTCAAAGTATCCGGGCTATTGTCGACCTACGAGCTAACCCCACTGCAGGCTGGACATACGATCCTGGAGGCGAGATTTTTCGATCCCAGTCCAACCCTCGAAGTGCGCCATCGCGACTGGTTTCTTAGACCCGTCTGGGACTTCATCCAACTCTCGGTCATGGGCAATGACTACATGCAGTCTGGCGGCACCTGGGGCAATCTTAAATACGGCTCCACAAATCCCGCCTGGAAAGACGTCCCTTGGACCAACATGGGGCAAGCCGGTTGCGGCCCAACGGCTCTAGCCGATGTTCTCGATTACCTCTTTCGACTCTTTGCAGCCAGCGGCACGAACGCTAGCGTCACTCCGCGGGACACCATGAGCTACGCCTCGCGTTACGGTCGCACGGCCCTTCCCGATAAAGACGGGAAGCTCGCGCCACAGGGGACCAGCGGTGATGTCATGTTGGCCAATGTCGGTAAGTACTGGCCCGGATACGCTGGCGAGGAAATCAAGTCAGTCGATTTGGCCATCCGCTGGCTGCGTACCGGCACGCCCTTGATCTTCCTTGCCACCGGGAACGTCGCAACCTGGAAATACGACCAAAAAGGGACTAAGCAGGTGACTACCTGGGGCGGCCACTATATGGTGCTGCTCGGTGTAGAAAGTAATTCCCAAGGTCCGGATCAGCGTTTTTGGGTCGCCGACCCATCCCTTGCCCGGACCAAATACACCGATACGGCCAACCTGAGCCGGTGCCGCATCTGGCGCGTCTACAAAGCGACCTCATAAGACGCCCGCTTTCAGCCAGCGAGACCTTGGAGAGCGGCAAATGGCCCGCCCTGCGGGATTACCGCCGCTTTCTGAGCAGTTCTTCTTCAGTCTTCTGTGCCCGCTGCGCTCGCTCCATTAACTCTTGTGCGCCTCTGTTCGTCGGGTCTGCAGCTGCCTTACGGAAGCATTCGATGGCAGCCGAGTAATCTCCGTCATCGAGGAATGCCGTGCCCTTATGAATGAGGGACTCCGCGGATTCGGCTGGAACTCCGCCTGGAACTTTGGATGGTACGACGGCCGGAACCACTGCGGCAATCACACTGATCCGATTCGTCACGTGAGTAACTCCCGGAACGGACGCAGCGAGAGCCTCTGCCGACCTGAAGTCATCTGTGCTCGACACACTTCCGTCGAGTGTCACTTCTCGCGTGTCGGATACGAACACTCTGACCGCGGCCTGGCGTATAGTTGGCGATGAAGCGGTGTTTAGTTTCTCGGTAACGGCGCGTTCGATCTCCATTCTCTGAAGCGATCGATACTTCAGATATCCGAAGCTCACAACCAGGACGGCTGCCAAGCCCAGAACCATAAGGACCAGCCAATGCTTCAAGCGGAAGGTTCGCGGCTGAAGAAACAAATGCTGTGCGGCGCTCTTCACGAGTACCGAGTCTGCGGGTGGAGCGGTGCTTACGGCGCCCGTCTGCGATGACGGAGCCGAAGCCGGAACAGCCAGGGCCGCGGCTGTCGAGCGCGGAGTAGTCATTCCATTCGCCCCCGCAGACGATCCCGTCTTGCTTGGTACTGGCAATGCCTGCGAGCTGCGGAATAAGGAAGTCGCGCCGACGTTCGGGATCGGTTCGTCCACCAGCTGGTTGTCCGGCTCTGACTCTTTCGCCACATCAGTTGCGACTTCATCCAGTGCAGCCACAAATTCCTCGGCTGTCTGAAATCGTTGCTCCCGCGATTTGTCGATCGCCTTCAGAATCACCCGCGACAGGGATTCCGGAATATTTAGGTCTGGAACAACTTCCCGCGGAGGCTTCACCGTCCCTTGCATATGCTGCATCATCAGGGAATACAGCGTGTCACCTTCAAAAGGCAGCTGCGCCGTCACCATCTGATAAAGCACAACTCCCAGCGAGTAAAGATCGGTGCGGCCATCAATCTCCCCGTCCCCCTTTTTCCCCATGAACTGCTCCGGGGACATGTAAAGCGGCGTACCCACCACCATGCCGGTCATCGTCATCCCCGAATTGGCGTCTCCGACAGCTTCCCGCAGTTTCGCGATCCCGAAGTCGAGAACTTTGGCGGTTTCCTGACCCTGCTCGTCCGTGGTGAGCAGAATATTGCCAGGTTTTATATCCCGATGGACGACTCCCAGCTTATGTGCAACCCCGAGTGCTCGCGCTACCTGCGTCGTAATCCGAACCGCCCGTGGCACGCGAAATGGCCCCTGCTCCTGAAGAATCTCGCCGATATTTTTGCCCTCCACCAGTTCCATCACAATGAAAGGGCGGCCATCATCGGTATAGTCGAAATCATCCACGCGCACGGCATTCGGATGCCTAAGCTTGCGGGTCACCACCGCTTCCTTCTGAAAGCGTTGCAGGAAATTCGCATCTCCGGCGATGACGTCGTTCACGATCTTGATGGCGCACACCTCGTTAAAAGTGAGATGCCGGACTTTGTAGACCACGCCCATGCCGCCAACGCCGATGCGCTCGAGAATCTGATACTTGTTGCGAATGATCATCCCAGGCTGCAGTTCGTGAGCGCTCTGCAAGCCCGTCTGATCCGCAGGGCACACGTTGTAGTCAGCGGGATACGTTTTTTGACAGGTGGGGCAGTATTTCATTGCATCACGCCCAAGGCCAGAAGCGGGAAGTCCAGGCTGGCCGGTACAGTAGCTAACAGGGAATGCTCAAGCAGAAAAGGATAACTGTCAAGGTCCTTTCCCGAATGGTATGACGTTCAAAATACCCGACCAAGCCTCGGTTCGAATTGACTTCGCTGACGCTCCTCCTTAAAATCGGCGGCGGTCGGAGATGTCCCGTCGTCGGGATACGCCAGGCCGTATTCTTCAATGAGCTTCCGCCTTCTATGCATCGAACTGATTGTCTGTTGCGCGATCACTGTTACTCCGGTCTCAGCTCAGAATCAGAATCTTGACGACATCCGACACAAGGCCGAAGCCGGAGACGCCAACGCTCAATACCATTTGGCCCAGATATACATGGAAGGGAAAGACGTCGCGAAAGATCCAGCGCAAGGGCTGGCATGGTTGCAGAAGTCTGCCGATCAAGGCTATTTCGGAGCGGAATACGCATTGGCCTACATGTATCTGACCGGAGCAGCAAAACTTCCGAAAGATCCGCATAAGGCGGCGGATTGGTTTCGCAAAGCGGCAAAGCAACAAAATAAAGCTTCCCAAGACGAGCTGGCCACAATGCTAGCCCAGGGATTGATATCGGCGGAAGAAGCAAACTGGCGCGAAGCCGGGCCGGCGGTTGCGAAAATGCCGCCGCCTGTTACCCACACCGCGCCAGGTACACCGAAGCAGGTCAAAGGCAAACCGGCGCCATTCTCTCTTGCCGAGGTCGAGACCGGAGTCATGGGCGGAATTACCAGCAAGCGGATGGCGACTCTTGTTCAACAATTCGGTGTGGACTTCAAGTTAAGCTCCATCACTCGAAAACGCTTGACGGATGTAGGCGCGGACGATAGTTTGCTGACTACTATCTCAGCAGCCAGGCGAAACCTCTGATCGCGTTGCTCTACGATAAAATGTCGCAAGACCTGCTCAATCCGCTGCTCGCCCAGTTTTTCCGGAATGATTGGATTGCCAGTGCGGGCGCGAGTAAGATTCTCTTTCTGCAGCGTAATTTGCATTGCCGGGAAAGGTGACTCGATGAAGGTCCTCGCACCCCTGCTGCTATTTCTTTTATTCGCCAGTGTCTTCATTGGAAGTGGAGCCGCACAATCCAGTTACGATTTGCGCTCGCCGGACGGCCGAATCCAAATCAGGATTCGCACCGCGGGAACAGATCCGGTACGACGTCGTCCTGAAGGGCCGCGTCGTGCTCGAAAACTCCACACTCTCTCTCGACGTGGAACATAAGAAAACTTGGCCTGCAGCCCACGGTAATCGATTCGAAACCTCGTTCGTCCGATCAGATTGTTGAACCTGTCGTCCGCCAGAAGTTCGCGAAGATTCGCGACCGCTACAACGAACTGCGGCTCGACATGGAAGGCGGATACGCAGTCGTCTTCCGCGCCTACAACGAAGGTGCGGCTTACCGATTCGAGACCTCGATGCCGCAGGAGAAGGTAAAGATCTACGCCGAACAAGCGAACTTCAATTTCCCCGCGAACTTCGTGGTTTACTATCCGCAGGAAGATAGCTTTTTCTCGCATAACGAGCGCAAATATCTTCCCCAGCACCTGAGCGAAATTGCTCCGGCATCTCTGGCGACACTGCCCGCGGTCGTTGACGTAGGCGAGGGCGCCAAGGTCGCGATTGCGGAATCAGACGTCGAGTCTTATCCCGGCCTGTGGTTGAAGGGCACAGGCGGAAATGGCCTGGCTGCCACCTTTCCCCCGTACCCGCTGAAAGAAAGTTTGACCGGAGATCGCGACTACAAAGTGGTGGAAAGCGCCGACTACATTGCAGTCACTGCCGGAACACGCACTTTCCCCTGGCGCGTCATTGGCATCGCCGACCGGGATGGCGACCTGCTCACCAACCAAATCGTCTACCTCCTGGAAAAACCTTCCCAGGTGCAGGACACCTCGTGGATCAAACCGGGGAAAGTGGCGTGGGACTGGTGGAATGCCAACAACGTTTACGGCGTCGATTTCAAAGCCGGAATCAACACGGAAACGTATAAGTACTATGTCGACTTTGCCGCGAAATACGGCATCCCCTACATCATTCTCGATGAAGGCTGGTACAAGTTGGGCAACGCGCTGGAAGTCGTTCCCGAAATCAACATGGAAGAACTCACAGCTTACGCGAAGCAGAAAAATGTCGGGATCATTCTATGGGTAGTGTGGAAGACATTGGACGACCAGCTGATTCCCGCTCTCGATCAGTTTCAAAAGTGGGGCAGTCAAGGGAATCAAGGTTGACTTTATGCAGCGCAGCGATCAGATCCTGATCGACTACTACCACAGAGTTAGCAGGGAGTGCGCCAAGCGGAAGTTGCTGGTCGATTTTCACGGTGATCAGAAACCCGCGAGCATGACTCGTACCTGGCCCAATCTGATCAGCGCCGAAGGTGTGCGCGGGATGGAGTGGAGCAAATGGAGCACAGATTCTGAACCGAAGCACAATGTGACGCTTCCCTTTACACGAATGTTTCTCGGTCCCATGGATTACACGCCGGGTGCGATGCGGAACGCAACCCAAAAAACCTTCGCTCCGATTCATGACCAGCCGATGGCGCTCGGCACACGCTGCCAGCAACTGGCCATGTATGTGGTTTTCGAGAGTCCGCTGCAGATGCTGTCTGACAGCCCGTCGGCTTACATGCGCGAGCCGGAAATCATGTTGTTCCTCGCCCCGGTTCCAACCGAGTGGGACGAAACCAAAGTGCTCGATGGGCGAATCGCCGAATACGTCGTTGTCGCTAGAAGAAACGGCCGGGATTGGTACATGGGAGCCATGACCGATTGGACGCCGCGCAATCTCGAAATCGATCTGTCGTTCTTGCCGGAAGGAAACTTCACCATGGAAGCTTACCAGGACGGCGCGAATGCTGATCGCAACGCGAGCGACTATAAGAAGACGACCACTCAGGTGAACCGAACGACCAAGCTAAAGCTTCCGCTGGCGAGTGGCGGGGGATGGGCCGCAAGAATCCATCAGTAGGGAACCTGGCGTGAAGGTCAAGGAGCCTCGGCACGGCGCGCTTAGCTTGAAAGGTTCGTTCGGGAGCTAGGCCCTCTCGCGCGCAGAAGCGGGAGCACCCCCGACCATCTCCCACTTCAAAGGCGTTCCGCTGCAAACCTCACGTGCGGCTTTCCGTCCCAGCACCGCTGGCAGATGACGAGGGTGCAGACCGTGGGCTGGCCGAATCGAGCGCACATTTTTCTCGGTGAACGTTTCCCCGGCTTTAACATCGGCCACGACGAATAGCGAGCGCCGGAATTTCAGCATCGCCAACTCGCTTGGAGTGGCCCCATAGTGGATTGAACCCAACGAGCGTTCAGCATTCCGAATCGCGCGAACCATGTCGCGAAATTCGTCAGGCTCCAGTGAGAAAGCGCTGTCCGGCCCCGGAATCGATCGGCTGGCCGTGAAATGTTTCTCGACGATGCACGCGCCTAGCGCCACGGCAGCGATAGCAGTTTCATATCCCAAGGTGTGATCCGAGAGACCAACCGGCACTTCAAAACGGCTGGCCAGGTCGACCAGCGTCCGCAAGTTCGCATGTTCAGGTAGGGCAGGATAGGAACTGGTGCACTTAAGCAGGCAAATCTCCGAAGCGCCAGCCTTTCGCGCCGCGACGACCGCTTCTTCGATTTCGGCGAGGGATGCCATGCCGGTCGAGAGAATCAGCGGCTTGCCGGTGCGCGCCATCTTTTCGATCAGCGGGATGTCTACCAGTTCGGGCGATGCGATCTTGTGCGCGGGCACATGCATTTGCTCCAGAAAGTCTACTGCGGTCGGATCGAAAGCCGAGGCGAAGAGCTCCAACCCAAGTTCGCTCGCAACAATCTGCAGTTTCGGCTGCCATTCCCAGGGAGTGAAACTCTCTTGATAGAGTTCGTGAAGCGTTCTCCCGTCCCACAGTGTGCCGCCCTCGATCTTGAACCAATCATTATTTGACCGAGCGTCTGAGCGAGGTTCGGACCGAGGGTCGGAAGGAATCGTGATGGTGTCGGCCGTGTAAGTTTGCAGTTTGATTGCATCGGCCCCCGCCTCTTTGGCCAGATGTATCAGCTTGACGGCTGCATCGAAACTCTGGCCGTGGTTGCCAGAAAGCTCGGCGACAACGAACACTGGCCGCCCCGGGCCAATCACGTGTTCGCCGATGCGAATCGAATATGTTCCCTTCGCCTTCAAGACGCTCCTAAACATGCACTACGCTGCGAACCAGCTCAAAGGCCTCGGCGGCCCTGCAACCCACAACCGTACCCCAGCGGCGCGCCACTACCTCCAAACCCTCCAACGAACGGGGATGGGGAAAATCTTGGACCTCGGTTTCATAGCAAGCCATGGCGCGCTTCTTGACGTCCATAGTCGACTCTATGTTGAAAAATGTGTTGGGCTGAAAGGAAGGCGTCATGCGATGAAACGACCAATCGGTGGAAGAAGGGACTTCAAACACGTACAGATTACGAACACAATGGCCTTCGATGGGGCGGGTGGCGGTCAGCACCGCACGATGCGTCACGTAGTGGTCCACATTAAGATCGGCACAACCGTGCGTGAAAATCGTATGGGGAGCATGTTTCTGGACCAGTTCCTCCACGATTTTAACCACGTCGAGAATGGGAAGAGTGTCGAAACGATTGTCAGGCAAGTCATACAGAAACAGATCTTTGACTCCAAGTACGTCGGCGGCGCGTCGACTGTGTTCACGCAAATTGCACAACAGCGACCGGTCCGCCTCCTCTCGCTTGCGGTAGCGGGACGTCATACCTTCACCCAGGATGGCGATCTTAACGTCGTGACCCTCCGCCACGCAGCCGCGCCATCGTTCCACCGCAGCCCAGAATTTCATCATCCGGATGAGCAGCGATCACCAGGACGCTACCCAAATGCTGAGTTGGGAATCGTTTTGAGGCCATAACATCCTCAGCGGGTAGACGGAGTAGGTGAAATGAGCCGGCGGGCAAGAGCCCGAGTCTCCCTTGGATTCCGTGTAACCTGATTTGGCGAAGGCCCGAGTCGCGTGGAGATTGTCTTGGCGAATACAGGCAACGACTTTACTAATATTCCATTCCTTGAATGCCGCTTGGGTTCCGCGGCGAATGGCCTCGACCCCTAACCCCTTACCAGTTCTGTCTTCGACCAAGTATACAGAGATAACCGCCGTCTCATCGCGACGATCGAAGCGCACCTGCCCGATCGGCTCCTCGCCCTGCACCACGATAAAAATCAAGTGGTCAGGATCGTTCAGCGCGTGGTTAAACCAGGCTCGGTGTTCCTCCCACGTTACGGGTGTCTGAGACGTGCTACGCATCAGAAGGAAGCGATTGTTTCGCCAATGAAAAATCCTCTGTCAAGTCGTCGGGGTTAGCTAGCCTGAGTCTTACGGTCGCCGTCATCGTCTTGCTATTAGCTCTTTTCCGATTGTAGTGTCGCCCGAAATACGCGACCTGATTGGACGGATGTTGTGGTCGATGGCGCCTGACCTTCCATGATCACCTCAAGGCTGTCTGCTCCGTGATTGAACAAAAGGTCGATAGCGCCCATGTACGGCTCAAAGCCAGGGTAGACCTGTTTGTAGGTTGGATGATGATAGTCCTGGTAACAAACTGCTATGCCAGCCCCCTCGAAAGCGACTTCATCCAGGTAGTCTCGTCCGAGGGAACCCGATAAATAGCTGGTGGCGCCCACTTTACGGCACAACTCCAGCACCAATTCGCTCTTGCGGCCGGCCGCGCCGATTTCTGAGCTGAACAGAATTTCGGTCTTGATTCCGAACGCACTCAGCAAGTATGTCGTGATCTCTCGTAGCAGCGGATTCAGGCGCTCCCAGGAATGTGAGAAGATATTTTCAAAGAAATCGGCGTGCTCTCGGAAATAGTTTGCTTTGGAATAGTTCAAGCGGATCGAATTCCAGTGTTTTTCCGCCCAGCGCCGTTCGGTGGCAATTTCTATCTGAGCGATGGCTAAGTCACCAAATCGGCCGCTGGTCTTTAGCGGCACTGTGAGCCAGCACCAACCCTCGCTGGTCCGTATTTTGTTGCGATTGGTAAAACTGTTTTTTTCGAATTGCACATGATCCAGCACGATGTGCAAATCGGAAACCGCAATTCGGTGGAAATATCCCAGCCAAGGCAGATAAGCAGGCTGATTAATAGACACAATCATTTGCTTTTCCGGGATCAGCTTTAGGAGAGGGCGGAGCGGGTCGATTCATTGGGTTAACTCCCGATAGACTTTCTCGGAGTCCAAATCCGCGACTTCGAACAGTGACCCGGAACGCACATCGCGTGTTAATTGTTTCCCAACCAATTCGGCAATCATCTTCGGAGGCAGGCCGGTACCGGGACGCTGGAAAGCAATATCGGAAGTCGTAAGGATATGACCAGCAGAAAGATCGTGTCGTGCTGCGCACGATAGGCGGGCTTCGCGCCGGTTCACGGCCTCCGAAGGAGTGAACCCGACGTCCGCGGTACCCAGCGCCGTTTCGAGAAAACGGACCGCATCCACTAGGTCGCGAAACTCCCTCGGGTCGGCGGAAAAGCGATGGTCGGGGCCGGGCAGGTTCTTATCCAGCGTGAAGTGTTTCTCGATAAAGCATGCCCCTAATGCGACCGCGCCTACGGCGGCCACGATGCCGTCCGTATGATCGCTGAAGCCGACTAGGCAGTTGTAAGCCTCGGCCAGAGCCGGAATTTTGCGCAGGTTCACATCGGCCGCCGGTGTGGGATACGCTGAGGTGCAATGCAACAGGATCAGATCGCGCCCGCCGAAGTCGCGAAAAGCCTGGACAGCGTCATCAATGTCTTCGCGCGTGGCCATGCCCGTGGAGATGACGGTAGGCAATCCGGTCCGCGCCATGCAGCGGATGAGCGGCAGATGCCCCAGGCAATCGGAGCCGTTTTTCAGCAACGTGACACCCTCGTGTACCAGTTCGTCCACGCCTTCCTCGTCCATCGGGGTGCTGAAGAAGACCACACCGCGTTCCTCGCAATGTTGGCGTAACTCCCGCAGTGACTCCGGACGGAGTTCGCAGCGCTTGAACATATCGTACTGTGACTCGATCACGGTCTTGCCCTGAGAAATATATTCATACGTCAGCGAGCGGTCGGAGACAAAAGCCTCGGCACGGTAGTTCTGGAACTTGACGGCGTCGGCGCCGCTGCCGGCAGCCGCATCAATTTCGCGATGCGCAAGCTCCATGTCGCCGTTGTGGTTAATACCAATTTCCGCGACGAGAAAGCAGGGCTGACCTGTTCCAATCTTCCGAGTCTTTCCGGCTGCAATCGGTTTCATAGCCGCGCCAACCCTACGTCGGAGGTCTTCGAACTTTCCGTCAACGTTTTTGCAAGCCAGGCCGCCTCGGACGCCGTGACCGGCAATACCGGAACCATGGGCCAAAGCGCAGAGTCTTGACTCTCTATATAAAGCTCGACGCCCGCCGGATCGAGAAGCTGTTGTTTCATGACTGCGACCGCCCGGGTTACAGGCAGCTTCCAGGTTAGCGGCACTTCCGTAAAGTGGGTTTCAAAACGTTCGCGCTTCTGGCGGCTCCCAGCTCTCAGGATAAATGCGGCGATTCTGGAAGAAATAGTCCGGCGTCTTCAAATCGACGCCGCAAAGCACGACCCGCTTGTACCCGAGCTTCAAAGCAAACGCCAGCATGCTAGTCAAGCTGGCAACGTACTTCAGCACAGAAGAGAAACGACCTCGTGACTTGAAAGGCTCCGCGGCCCTGCAGATAGCGCAAGGCCCTGCGCCAGTTCTTCTTCGTTGCGAGCGGGCGCCTCGACTTTGTATGCTGCGAATAGGTTTTTTCTGAATGCGGACGGCAGGTGGTCCAGGGTCTGCGCGCCCAGCCTGTGGAACTCCATCGCGATTTTAATGGTAGATGCGTAGTCAGCCGCCCGACGGCTGGCCAGATTCAGATAGGCTTCAAACGCTTCCGGAGACACTTCCTTCTCAATCACTTCGAGAAAATAAAACTTCGGAACGAACGCATGATACAGCCACCAGTTGAAGCCCACGGTGTCGTGAGCGGCAATTAGCTTCCAGCGCTCAGCCGAGATTCGATTGATGGAGGGCCCGCTGCCCAAAACAAACAATGTGTCACTGCTCTTAATCTGCGACAAATCGACTTGATTGAGTCGCGGTATGCCAGCCCGCTTTCGGGCGGATTCGGCGCGGGGACGCCACCGCATCCGGTCCCATGCATAAAACAGCCGCAGGAAGACGGGATAGGGAAGCGACTTCGCCAGCGATTTCAGAGTTTCAACCATTGCTTCTACGATATTCGCGAAGTATTTCCGTAGACCTGCCGCCGGTAATGTCGGCCATTGTCTGGACCACTCGTTGAGCGCCTCGTCCGTCGATCAGCGCTCGCCCGCCAGAACTCATCTCTGTGCGCCTGGCGGGATCGGCCGCAAGGGCGCTTAGGGCGGCGGCGGCTTCACGAGGTTGCACCTGCGACTGTCCGCCAAGACTGATTGCGATGCCGTGCTGGTGCAGGTATTGGGCACAGCCGTGCTGGTTCTCGGAGGCTGTGATCAACAGGCTCGGGAGCGCCATGAAGGCAAGTTCCCAACTCGTGCTGCCAGCGGCGCTGATGGCCACATCGGCCCAGGCCATTTCTTCGGCAATCCGCTTGCTGTCTGTCTGAAACTCTACACTATGATCCAACTTTGCCGCCACCCGCTCCAACCCGGCGCGGTGAGGATTGCTGGCTCCTACTAATACTCTGACGTTCATCGCGGGAGCGGGAAGCAGTGCCAGAGTTTGCAGCGCGAATTCTGTCCCGTTCTCCGCGTCACTGCCGCCGAAAGTGACAAGCACATTGCTGGCGCGCGGCGGGATCTGGCGGTCATGGTCGCGCCACTCCTGGAATTCACGCCGCAACAGGAAATAGCGGGCGCCCAGGAGTAATGTGCAGTTGCCGGCACGATTGACATACATTTCTGGCGTGGCATACGCATTTTGATTGAGCAGCACGTCAGCGTAGTAGCGATCCGTGTTAGCAAGATCGTCGAATAGTAATAGGTGCGCGACTTTAGCTTTCAGGGCACGCTGATAGTCGGGCGAGAACTGGTAGCCGTCCAAAGCGACCCATGCGGCATTGTTCCGGAGAGCGACCCCGGCCGTCTCGTCCGCGTCAGCCGTACTCGCCGGTTGGGCGGAGAGGCGAACTTCGCGGATATCTTCGTCCTCCAGACGCTTTCCTAACGCGGCTGCGCCCGGCGCCATCAGGAAGATCGCGCTTCCCCCTGCTCCTGCCACGCCTGAGCCAGAGCAAGGCAGCGCATAAAATGGCCGGTGCCGATCTGACTGTTCGCGTCGGCGCGAACCAACAGCGGTCCGAGGGGCATTAGAACGCCCTCTGGACAACATGTCGGTTAATGTCCAGCCATTCGGGATGCAGTTCAATCTCTTGTGCGGCTTCGAGCCAGGAGAAATCGGTGCTGTCGAAATGCTCAAATACGGTACGAACGAACTGGAGATCGGCGTCCGTATCCACGGTCCAGCGCATATGCGAGTAGTGGTGAGGTCCGCACAACTTGCCAAGGCGAAATTGGTTGGGGTGCTGATAAATATAAGGACAGACGTGCTCGCGCGAGGCGGGAGAAGTATCCCCGTTCCAAGCCACTTCCAGCGCGGGAAACGAGATCACTTCCAGCGACAGTCCCAGAGGGAAGTTCTTGCTGGTACTCGATTCAGTGTAATCAAGCGGCGGATCGGATTGGAGGAATTGCTCAACCGACCAGTCGACGAAGGAAGCATCCATCAGTGGATTGTCGCCGGTGAGTCGTACGACTATGCCGGCGTCGTTCTGACGGGCGGCTTGATAGTAGCGGTCGAGACAATCATTCTCCGAGCCGCGGAACCATCGCACGCCTAGCCGCCGTGCCAGTTCCTCGATGCGATCATCCATGGGCAGCTGGGTGGTGGCGATAATCCAACGATCCACGCGCTGAGCCGGGAGTACGCGTTCCATTAGTACTTGCAACATCGGGCGCCCCAACAACGGGGCCAGGGACTTCCCTGGGAGGCGAGAAGATCCCATACGTGCCTGAACAATCCCGATTACATTACCCAGCATTGCGCGAAGCCCTCAAAGGTATTGACCAGCATCAATCTTAATGATTTGGCCGGTTATGTGCCGGGCATCATCGCTCGCAAGGAACGCAACGCAAGGACTGATGTCTTCTGGCTGGGCGAGCCGCTTGATGGCGCATTCCTTCAACACCAGATCGCGGATCAGTTCCGGTGTATTCACCTGCGTGGAAGTTTCGATAAATCCTGGCGCGATGAGGTTGACGTTTACGTTGTGTCGACCCAATTCCGCGGCGGCAGTCTTGACTAGTCCCAGCAGCCCCGCCTTGGCTGTATTGTAGCTTGCGGTGCCGGAACGCCCGCGCAGACCATTGATGGAGCCAATACAAACGATTTTGCCGCCATTCTGGGAGACGAAGCCCGGGGCAGCAGCTCGAATGTAGTTGAAAGTGCCCTTGAGCGAAACCTCGATGGCTTCATCCCACTCCGCTTCCGTCATTTTTGTCAAAGGGGCAGATGTGGCGACGCCCGCGTTACAGACCAGGATATGAAGGCTTCCAAACTTGCGGATAACATCTGCCACAGTCTTTTGCGCCAGCTTGTAATCAGCGGCGGAGGCTGCCCATGCCGCACAGCGGCGTCCCAACCCGCGAACCTTTTTCTGCAGGTTCTTAGCGGAGTGAGCGTCACTGCGGTAAGTAAAGGCGACGTCGGCTCCCTGTGCAGCCAACTGCGCAACAATTGCCGCCCCCAGCCCCTTGGCGGCGCCGGTGACCAGCGCCACGCGCCCCCGCAGATCAACCATGGATCGAACTCCCGGCATTTGTCTCCGCCGCTAGGCGCGCCGCCAAGGCCCAGTGCAGGACTTGGGCGGCCAACTCAGCCGTGACCAGCGGCGATCGGCCGGTCTCGATGCAGTCGAGGAATTCTTCCAGTTCGGCCATATACATTTCGTTGTCGTCGAAATCGTAGCGGAAATATTCCGCCTCCTTCCCGGGACGAAGCACGCGCACGCTCGCGGCGTCGCCGTCTTCCCAGATCGCAGTTCCTTCTTCGCCTGCCAGCTTGCAGGAACGCGAAGGGATCCGCTGCACGAAGTCGAGATGGAGATCGGCATGAGAGCCGGAGGCGAACCTCAAGAGCAAGCTTGCCGAGTCTTCAACGTTAACTGCCAGTTGACTGACGGTCGATGCCATGCAGAGCACGTCGATGGGCTCGCCGAAAAACCAGAGCAGGTAGTCAATTTCGTGCGAAGCGTCGAGAATGATGCCGCCGCCCAGTTCGCGGCGAGCAGTATAGCTTTGCCGATAATCCTGCCAGGGGCGCCAGTCGGGCAAGTATTGGCCGACTTCCGCGCGCGTCCACAGTATGCGCCCAATGGTATTTTCTTCCACAATCTGTTTCAGCTTGCGAATGGCGGGATGAAAGCGCAGATTGTATCCGACCTGCACCACGCGGGCGCCGGCGTGGGCTTCGTTTAGCAAAGCCTTCACACCGTCCATGCTATGCGACAGTGGTTTTTCGATGAACACATGCGCGCCGGCGGCAATCGCTTGCCTGGCCTGCGTCAAGTGAAATGAAGGCGGGGTACAAATCAGCACCGCATCGGGCCGCATTGTTTGCAAGGCCTCTTCGAAATCCGAATAAGGATGAATCTTCAGCTCGGCGACCATGGGCGCAAGACGTTCGGGGTCAGGGTCGCATGCGGCAACCTCACCAACGCCCAACGATCGCAAGTTTCGCATGTGTCGTCGTCCGATCGAGCCAGACCCCGCCACAAGGATCTTCATTCCGGCAGCCTTCATAGGTTCACTGCATCACACTCACTTCGAATATTCAGCGACGACCTTGTGAACCGCTTCGATCACATCCTGTACATCCTGGTCGCTCATGCGTGGGAACATCGGCAGGCTAAGAATTCGCTCGTAAGCTGCTTCCGCGCGCGGGCACAATCCAACCGCCGTTCCCTGGTGTTCGCGATAATAGGGATGAAGGTGAACCGGAATGTAATGCACGTTGACGCCGATTCCCTCCGCACGCAAAGCTGCGAAAACTTCCGCCCGCGACGCCCGCAGCTGTTTCAAATCCAACTTCACTACGTAAAGATGGTATGCGTGTTCTACTCCGGGCAACACAGCGAGGGGACGTACAGCAGAAAGTTCGCGAAAAGCGGCATCGTAGTGAGCGGCAATCGCCCGGCGGCGTGCCAGCCACTGATTGAGCTTACCAAGCTGGCTTAAGCCCAGCGCACACTGCAGATCGCTGAGTCGATAGTTGTACCCCAGGTCCACCATCTCATAGAACCACGAGCCAACTTTCTCGCGCTGGCGGTGGTCGCTTCCTATGCCATGACTGCGAAACCGCCGCAATTTCTCAGCGAGCACCGGGTCGTTGGTGGTCACCATTCCGCCTTCGGCGGTAGTGACGTGCTTCACTGGATGAAAGCTGAATGCAGTTAGAGTGCTGAGACCGCCCACACGCCTGCCGTCCAACGTGGCACCCAGCGAATGGCAGGCGTCTTCGATGACTGCCAGCCCCTGCTTTTTGGCCAGTTGGTTTATCCGGCCCAACGCCGCCGGTTGGCCCGCATAATCCACAACCACCAAAGCTCGGGTGCGCGGAGAGATGCGGCGCTCAATTTCGGTGGGATCGATCAACAATGTGTCGGGATCAACGTCGGCAAACACTGGCCGCACGCCGCAATACAGCAGACAATTGGCCGAGGCACAGAAAGTGAGAGGAGTAGTGATTGCCTCGTCGCCGTCTCTGAGACCTAGGATGGCGACCGCTCCATGCAACGCGGCAGTTCCAGAACTGAAGCTTACCGCGTAACCAGCCTCGGTGGCCGTCGCAAATGCAGTCTCAAATTCTTCAACCTTGGGTCCGGTCGTCAGCCAATCGGAGCGCAGCACATCCACGACGGCGGCAATATCGCCTTCATCAATCCACTGTTTGCCATAGGGCAGTAGCGTGGAGCGTACGGGAGTGCCGCCTTCTATCGCTAACTTTGCAGTTCTGGTAAGCACGCGGTTTCCCCGATCAGCTTTTCCAGTTCCTCGGCGCTGAGCCATTGAGGATTGCTGTCGCTCGTGTAGCGAAAGTTATCCAGCAGAGGCGTCGCCTTGGACCAGTTCCCGTTCGTGCGAATGTAATGAGGGTAAATCACGAACATCTCCGGCATCTCGAGGGTATGGCGAGCCTCATCCTCGGAAACCAGGACTTCGTGAAGTTTTTCGCCGGGACGAATGCCAACGTAATCGATGGCAGCGTTGGGTGCAAGGGCCGAGGCCAGTTCCATAATCCCCAGGCTGGGAATGCGGGGAACAAAAACTTCTCCGCCAGCCATTTTGTCCAGGCAATGAATCACGAACCTCACGCCTTGGTCCAGGGTCAGCCAGAAGCGAGTCATGCGCCGGTCAGTGATGGTGATGCGTCCTGTCTTGGCTTGTTCCAGAATGACAGGGATGACGCTTCCGCGGCTTCCGATCACATTCCCGTAACGCGAGCAGCTGAACCGTGTACCGCGATCGCCGGAATAGAAATTGCCGTGCACGAACAGTTTCTCGGCGCACAATTTCGAAGCGCCGTAGAGGTTGACCGGGTTTACGGCCTTGTCGGTGCTGATGGCGAGAACCTTCTTAACCCCGCGATCGATGGCAGCATCGATCACATTCTTCGCCCCGATTACATTCGTCTGTATGGCCTCAAACGGGTTGTACTCACAGGCCGGCACTTGCTTCAGGGCAGCGGCGTGCACCACGATATCGACGTCGACGAATGCCCGCCGCAGTCGTTCCGAGTCTCGCACATCCCCGAGGAAATAGCGCATGGGCGATCCGCCGCCGTCGGGAAACTTCTGCCGCATGTCGTGCTGCTTTAGTTCGTCGCGGCTGAAAACAATGAGCCGTTTGGGCCTCGACTCGGCCAGAACGGTCTCCACAAACTTCTTCCCGAACGAACCGGTGCCGCCGGTGATCAGAATGCTTTGATTGTCAAGATTCATGAGTTACTGAAACTCCAGATGTGCCCGGTCCGCAAGGACGTTCATTTCTCGCAAGGTTTTCTGAGTGTATCTCACGATCGGCGTATTACTCAACCCCGAAAAGCGGCGCCTTTGTAGCCCCACGAATGTGTTGTAGGATAGCCGCATTGCACTTGAAATCAGCGACCAGAGCCGAAAGCGCGCGCCAAACCGAGCCGGTATCGTGACATCCACCCAACAAACCGACAGCGCGGAGACCCCCACCAGTGTCGGAAAGCCGCACAGCATGCGATCCGCCGGCCGGCGCTTGCTTGTGGGCTCGGGCACGTATGCGATCACTAACTTTGCGCTGAAGGCAGTCAATTTTCTTCTAATTACGGTGTTCACTCGCTATCTGAGCCCAGGCGACTATGGCACCATCAGTCTTGCGGAAATCATTGCCACAACATTATTGGCGTCGTTCAGCGGACTAGGCCTCGACACCGCCGTACGACGCCTTTACTTTCACTACGCCGATGAGCCGGCGGTGCAGCGACGGTATGTGAGCAGCGTACTGCGCTTTGGTGCCATCTTGACGATTGCGGTGGTGGCGTTAGCGCTCGCGGCCGGGCCGCGTTTGATGCAACGAATTGCACCCCACTTCGCCGTGTCGTTCTTTCCCTACATTGCTCTCGCAATCTTTGCCGCGGCAGCAACCCAAACTTTCGACTACCGTCTGGGTCTGTACCAGAGCGAGCAACGCCCGCTGGCGTTTTCGTTCATGGCGTCGGCTTCGTTTTTGATGACCGCAGCTTCGGCGCTAATTTTCGTCGTGCTGTTACGTCGAGGCGCCGCTGGAATGCTGACCGGAAAGTTGATCGGGGCGGCCGGATCCCTGCTCGTGGCAGTCGTCGTTTCCCGCAAGTGGTGGACAGGAGGCTTCGAATGGAAGTTTGTGCGCGAGTCGTTGCCCATCGCCTTGCCCATCCTACCGCACATGCTCCTGGCGTTCGGGCTCGTTGTGGCGGACCGCTTCATTCTCGAGTATTACCGGAATCTGGACGAAGTGGGCGTGTACTCGGTCGCATACACATTTGGCATGGTGATGTACCTCGTGACCGCCTCCATTTCCCAAGCCTGGTCCCCGCTTTTCTACGACGTCGCGCGCGGCGGTCAGGAAGGGCAGCGCGTGCTGGGCCGGCTTTTCGCCGGGCTGAGCCTGCTGCTGGTGACGATTGCGATTTTCGGAGCTCTGATTGCGCAGGACGTCGTGGGTCATTTTCTCGATCGCCGCTACTCGTCGGCGGGCCGGTTGATACCCTGGATCATCGCCGGTTATCTGTTCCACGCGCTCTACGGCATTCTGCAACCTTCACTCTTGCAGGCGCGCCGCGTCGGTTTTCTTTGGGTCGTGAGTTGTGTCGCCCTGGTGGCCAATATTGGTCTCAACTTTCTGTGGATCCCGCACTGGGGAATGTATGGCGCCGCCTATGCCACCATGGCCGCCTACGTGATCGAGGCCGCCTTGATGTATGTTTACGCGCAACGGGTTTATCCTCTCGCGTTTTCAAGAAGCCGGTTAGCGGCGGCCTTGGCTATTTTCAGTGGAGTACTGTGGGTCACGCAGGTTCAGTGGCAAGCCTGGCGGCTGCCGATTCTAGGTTTGTCTCTCGTGATTTCTCTGTCACTGATCGTGTTGATGGGACGAAAAGAATTCGCGTCACTCCTCGGCTCGCTGCGACGCAAGACGCTAGCCGCGAACTCTGATGGAAGAGACGGCGAGAGCTTCGCCGCCATGCCGGAGCAGCCCGCCCCGGAGCCGGCCGAAATGATTCCTCCGATGATTGAGTGAAATGATTGACCGAATGTGATTTGCGACCGACATTCTGAACGAGACGCAAGAGCAACGCTCGACCAATGGCAGCTAAGTGCACATGCACATTACGCAGGCTTATGTTCGCCCCGCCGGAAATTCTCGATCAGATGTTCGGACGTGCGCAATGAGAACGCCAGAATACTGATGGTCGTGGTCTTGTCGGTGCAATTCAAAAACACGCTGGCATCGCACACATACAGGTTCGGCACATCGTGCGTTTGCCCGAAACGATTGGTCACGAAATTCTTCGGATCATTTCCCATGCGGCACGTCCCTGTCTCATGCAGGCTCCAGCCTGGAATCTCAGGTTCTTGGCCCGAACCTTCGAGCACTCCGCCAGCCGCGCGCAGCACTTCGGCGCACACCTGCTTGGAGTGCTCCCACATCTTCAGCACATTTTCGTCCCACTCGAAATGCATGCGCGCCACAGGAATCCCGTACGGATCTTTGACTTCCGGATCAAGATCCATAAAGTTGGTATCCGAGCGCAGCGAAGGAGCTTGAATCCCGAAGCTCACCGGCGAAGGATACCGCCGCTTGATCTCGCGCTTGAACGACGATCCGAAGCCGTCGAGGTCGTTGGCAAACCACGGAAACTCGGTGCACCCGCCGTCGGGGTAAATCGAATATCCGCGAATGAATTTTTCCTCGTGCGGATCTTTCAGATTCTGCCAGCGCGGCATCCAGGCAATCGTGCTGTCGGCCACGTGGTCGGGAAAACTAGGCTGTCCCAGCAATTGCGGCAGATATCCTCGCGCCGACTCGCCATAGAGATGGTCGCAAAGATTACGCCCCAACTGCCCGCTGGAATTCGCAATTCCGTTCGGCCAATGCCGCGATTTCGAATTCAGCATAATGCGCGCCGACTCGATGCATGATGCGGCCACCACCACGGCCCGCCCATACACCTCGACTTCCTGCTTGGTCTTGCGGTCGATGTAAGCCACTCCAGCCGCTTGCCCGTTTTCGTCGACCAGAACATTTTTCGCCAGCGCATTCGTGCGCAAGTCGAGGTTCTTCGTCGCTTCCGCCTTCGGCAGCAGGAAATATGGCGTCGAGAAAAATGCGCCCACGTCGCAACCGGTGGTGCACTCTCCGCAAAAATGGCACGCCGGATGTCCTTCATGCGGCTGCGTCAGCTGCGCGCAACGATCCGGCAAATAGGGCACGCCCACTTTCTTGCAACCCGCCTCAAGAATGAAGTCGAGGCAGCGGAACTTGAACGGCGGCAAGTATGACCCATCCGGATTGCTCGGCCGGTTCTGCACCGTGCTGGCCACGCCAATCATCTTTTCCACGCGCGTATAGAACGGGCTGATCTCTTCGTAAGTGACCGGCCAGTCCACGTCGTAGCCGTCGAGCGATGCCGCGCGCAAGTCGATGTCGCCGAAGCGCGCCGAACTGCGTCCCCAGAAGTTCGTCTTGCCTCCGACCGCATTGCATCGCGGCCACATCCATTTCGTCCCCGGCGCCACGGTGAAACGGAATCTCGTGGTCCCACGCCGCCTTGGTGTACTCGTTGTCCATGTAGCCAAACGATTCGCTGCGCCGTTTGGGATCGTCGAGCCCGCGAAATTTCATGTCCCACGGCATGCGGTGATAGCGAAAGTCTTTCTCGGGATCGAGCCTGCGCCCGGCATTGATCGCGCACACTTTCAAGCCCGCCTCGCACAGCGTCTTGATCGCCATGCCGCCGCCGGCGCCGGTTCCAATCACGATCACATCGTAGATTTGTTTTGCCATGGATTTAATTTCGGGTCGTTGGTCGTTCGTCCTTGGTCGTTGGCCCGATCGCTAATCTCTTCCGAGGGTTTGAGGTTCTTTCGGGGTTGGCCAAGGACGAACGACCAACGACCAACGACGAATGACAGTTATTAGGAACGAACCTGCGCCACATGCGCATGCTCCGGATCGTCATGGTGCGGACACTCCGGCGACTCGGCGTAGAATCTCAGCGCCGGATTATCCAGTTCTTTGTATCCAATTTCGCTGGTATAAAAGCCCGTCACCGTGTACTCGCGCATCATGCGGAAGAATCGTCTCCCCGTCTCTTCGCCCGGACGCGCCTTGTCTTTGAATCCCAACGGCTCAAGCAGGGAAGTCTGCTGTTCCGGCGTCAGCTCCACAAATCGCTTCCCGTCCGTCTGCTCAGCAGTGCGCATTCATCCAAGCCAGCCCCATGCGAAACACATACTGCACGTCGGGATCGTTCGCCACCATGAAATCAATAAACTCGGCGACGCCAGCCTCCTTCGCCCCCGGCGTGCCGTCGCTCGGAATAATCATCTCCGCGAGCCGTTCTACCAATGCATACTCCGCAGGCGTGAAGAATTGTGGACGATAAATCGCGGGCTTGATCTGCAACGCCGCATTGCCGATATGCCCGCAGGCAAATCCCCATTTGCTGAACCCTGGAAACTGCGCCGCCGCCGCAGCCGTCCCCAGAATGCGCAACACTTCCCGCCGCCGAATCCCTTGTCCCGCCATTAAGTTCTCCGCAAAAGATTGCCGTTCCCCGACTAGTTTGTCATTCCGAGCAAAGCGAGGAATCTGCTGTCCCGGCCTACGAGAGGAACTGAACCGTCTTTTCCACTAACTCCGCCGTCGGCTTATAAGGATCGCCCGGCGCGTCATACTCAATCGAGCAATATCCCTTGTATCCGTGCTTTTTTAGAATGGCAAACGTTCGCGCCAGATCCACATGCGTCGGCTTGCCCTGTTCGTCGACCTCGCCATCTTTCACGTGGCAGATACCATATGCATGCGCAAACATCGCATCGATGGCGCGATAGTTGTAATCGTCGTCATGGGTGTTGAGCGTGTTTCCAAAATCCGGCAACGCCCGCAGCCACGGACTGTTCACCTTCTCAATCACCTGCACGATAAAAAATGGATCCTCGCTCACCGCGTCGTCATTTTCCAGATGCACAACTACATTCTTTTTCGCTCCATACTCCGCCACGCGCGCCAGAGTGTCGGCTGCACGCCCCACATCCGGCTTCACATCCTTGGCGCCTTGCACGTGCGTGCGAATACTCGGCGAACCGAGCGCCGCGCCCACGTCCACCCACTGCTTGCTTGAGCCGGACGGACTGGTCGCGCTCGGCCGCATCCGGGGAATACTGGCTGTGGCTGCTCATCCACGGCGATGTCGACGACAGCGGAGTGAGCCTTCTCCACAGCAGCGCGAAACTGCTCCAAATATTTCGGATCGGTCGACGGAAAAACGCGGCTCCACGGCTCAATCTTGTGCACGTTGAATTTCTCGACTACGTGCGCCGCAAAATCCTTCAGTTCCATTTGCTGCGATGCCGGCACCGTGCTGGGAGATTTGCCATCCCACCCTTTCCAGCCCACAATGAATTCGCGAAAGGGATACGCCGCCACCGAAACCCGCTCCCTCGGAGCGGTGGGAAACTTAACTGACGGTCCCGAACCGTCCGCCGCGCGTGCAAGCTCGGGAAAAACCCAGGCCCCTGCCACCGCACCAGCACACTGCCCAAGGAATTCCCTGCGGTTTGTCGCCTTCATGCGCGCCAGTGTATCAGAGAAAATGTGATGAGTACTCTTCCGGCGCTCGCCAACCTTAGAGGACTTGAGTGAATCTAAGGCCCAACCATACAGGAGTATTAGCGAACTAAACGTTCCCCATAACCACCCGACTGGGTGAAAAACACTGGGTGAAAACAATGTCGAACAAGAAGGTTCCTGCCGTGCCACCGCACCCCGATCCGGAAGCCACCCCAAAATCAATCGAACTCACAGGACGCGGCGTAACCCGCCGTTCCTTCCTGGCGCGTTTGAGCGCGGGCGGGATCGCCGCATCCACGGCCCCGCTGCTTCATACGATTTCCACGGCGCAGGTCGAAACCTCACCAGCCCCGCCTGCCGTTCCGGCCGGAAATTTCCCGCCCGTCCCAATCGTGCTCAACGTCAATGGCCGCGATTATCGTGTGAAGCTCGAACCCCGGGTCACGCTGCTCGATACACTGCGCGAACGCCTCCACTTATTCGGCACGAAAAAAGGATGCGACCACGGACAGTGCGGCGCCTGCACGGTGCACATCAACGGACGTCGAGTGAATTCCTGCCTCACCTTCGCCGTTATGCATGAAGGCGATCGGATCACCACCATCGAAGGTTTAGCCAACAACGGGGAACTGCATCCGGTGCAGGCAGCGTTCCTGGAGCATGACGGATTCCAGTGCGGCTATTGCACTTCCGGCCAGATCATGTCGGCCGCAGCGTTGCTGAAGGAACCTTGTGGGCAAGATGACGATTCTGTCCGGGAGTGCATGAGCGGCAACATCTGCCGTTGCGGCGCCTATCCCAACATCATTGCCGCGGTGCAGGAGGCGCGTAAGCGCTCGTAGGTCGGAAAGGAGCACGTTCTATGCAAGCATTCCAATATAAAAAAGCTCGCGACATCGAGGGAGCGCTCGGGGTGTCGGCCGTGCCTCACGCCAAATTCGTCGCCGGCGGCACCACGTTGATCGACCTGATGAAGCTGAACGTGGAACGTCCCACGACCTTGATCGACATCAACTCGCTAGCACTCGACAAGATTGAGAAAATGCCAGGAGGTGGACTGCGAATCGGCGCCATGGTCCGCAACAGTGATCTGGCTCACGACTCCAACGTCGAAAAGGACTATCCCGTTCTCTCCCAGGCACTGCTCTCTGGCGCCTCTCCACAACTCCGAAACATGGCGACGACCGGCGGCAACCTCCTGCAACGAACTCGTTGTTATTACTTCCGCGATACCGTGTACGCCTGCAACAAGCGTGATCCGGGATCCGGTTGCGCCGCTATCGACGGTTACAACCGCATCCACGCCATTCTCGGCGCCAGTGAACACTGCATCGCGACTCATCCGTCGGACATGGCAGTAGCGATGATGGCGCTCGAAGCCACGGTTTACATTCGTGGACCGAAGGGCGAGCACGCGGTGCCGCTCAACGATTTTTATTTTGTGCCCGGATCCACCCCGAATCGCGAGAATGTTCTACAGCCCGGCGAGTTGATTACTCACGTGACTTTGCCCGCACTGGCCGGCGGCACTCGTTCTTATTACCTGAAGCGACGCGACCGCGCCTCATACGAATTTGCCTTGGCGTCAGCCGCCGTAGTGGCGCAGATGCAAGGCCGCACTCTGCAGCGAGTCAGAATCGCGCTCGGCGGAGTGGGCACAAAACCCTGGAGATCGCAAGAAGCCGAGCAGGCTTTGGAAGGCCGCGAGGCGGCCGAAAGCAATTTTCGCGCCGCTGCCGAAGCCGCGTTGCGAGGTGCCAAGCCGCTTCACGACAACGCATTCAAAGTCGAACTGGCCAAACGAACCCTCATCCGTGCTTTGAAAGTGGCTACCCAAGTCGCGTAAGGAATGAAGGAGCAGAACTTTATGAGCACCACTCCAATTGGCCAGCCGATCACACGCATTGACGGTAAATTCAAAGTCACGGGCCGCGCGCCATATACCCTGGAACACCCCATCGACAACGTCGCCTATGGCGTTGCCGTGGCAAGCACCATCGGTAAAGGAAAGATTAAGAGCATCCAAACTGCCGACGCCGGGAAAATGCCGGGAGTGCTCGCGATTCTGTATCATGGCAATGCCCAAAAACTTTACCGCCCTGCCGGATCGCTGGAAGAATCCAGCCGCCCCGGCGAGAGCCGGCCTCCATTTGAAGACGAAAACATTTACTACTACGGTCAGTTCGTCGCCCTCGTGGTCGCCGAGACTTTTGAGCAGGCGCAGGATGCAGCTTCGCACGTGCGCGTGGAATACGACGCGCAGCGTCCTGCCGTCCGTCTGGCAGACGGCGAGAAACAGGCCAAGGCCAACGCAAATTACAGCCGCGGAGACTTTAATTCTGCCTTCGAACAGGCGCAGGTCAAGCTCGACGAAACCTACATCACTCCTATTGAAGTTCACAATCCCATGGAAATGCACGGCACCATCGCCGTATGGGATGAAGACAAAGACAAATTTACGCTTTACGAAAGCAGCCAAGGCGTAGTGAACCATCACAACGTAGCGTCGCAAGTCCTCGGCATGCCGCCGGAATCGATTCAGATCATCTCCCCATTCATTGGTTCCGGCTTTGGATGCAAGCTGTTTCCCTGGCCGCATTCCTGGATGGCGGCGATGGCCGCGCGCCATGTGAAGCGCCCGGTGAAGGTCGCAGTTCCACGCCAGTTGATGTTTACCACCGTCGGACACCGTCCAACGATCCAACAGAGAATTCGCATTGGCGCAACGCAGGATGGCAAACTGCTCGCATTTGCTAATGATGTTCTGCAAAGCTCATCTCACGTGGATGAGTACCTTGAAGACTGCGTCGATCCGACTGCCATGCTTTACAGTTGTCCCAACGTCGCCGCTCAGCAGCATCAAGTCTCTCTCAACACTGGCACGCCCACTCCCATGCGCGGGCCGGGACGAGTTCCCGCACTCTTCGGCATCGAGTCAGCGCTCGACGAATTAGCCGTCAAACTCAACCTTGACCCGCTCGAAGTGCGCATTCGCAACTATGCGGAGACGGACGAAGGCTCCGGCCATCCCTGGTCCAGCAAGCACCTGCGGGAGGCCTATCAGACGGGCGCGGAGCGTTTTGGATGGAGCAAGCGAAATCCAAAAGTTGGTTCCATGACCAAGAATGATGAAATTCTGGGCTGGGGGATGGCCACCTGCACTTGGCCCGCGCATCAGCGCAGCGCCGAAGTTCGCGTACGTCTGCTCGCCGATGGAACTGCCCGTGCCTCTTGCGCCACGCAAGACATTGGCACCGGAACCTACACCGTCTTCGCTGAAATTGTTTCCGACAAAACCGGTCTGCCCGTCGACAAAATAAACGTCGTGCTCGGCGACAGCTCTCTTCCTCCCGGGCCAACCTCCGGCGGATCCTCCGCCACCGCGACTGTGATTCCAGCCATCATCAAAGCGACCGAGAATGCCGTTGAAGCCGTCCTGAAAGCTGCCGCCAAAACGCCGAACTCACCTTTCGAAAAGGCCGATGCAAAGACTCTCAAGATGACCGGCGGCCGCGTGCATGATCAGAATAAATCGCCCGACAGCGGCGTGCCTTTCCAACAGATCCTCACCGCTGCCAAACTGGTGGGATTAGACGGCCATGCAAAGACCGACGGCACGCCCGAACAGAAGAATTACTCAACTCATTCCTTTGGCGCGCATTTCTGCGAAGTATCCTTCGATCCTGAAATCGTGCGCCTGCGCGTGACTCGCTGGATTTCCGTAATCGACGGCGGCCGCATGATCAACCAGAAAACCGCGCGCAACCAGATCATCGGCTCCGTAACCATGGGCATCGGCATGGGTATGCTGGAAGAAGCCGTCTACGACCCTCGCACCGGCCATCCCGTCAACAACAACTTCGCCGACTACCTCGTCGCCGTGAACGCCGACGTGCCCAATATCGAATGCATCTTTCTCGACTATCCCGACACCGTGATGAACGAGTACGGCGCCCGGGGAATTGGAGAGATCGGACTGACCGGCTGCGCCTCGGCATTGACTTCCGCTACCTATCACGCCACCGGCGTGCGCGTACGCGAGTTGCCAATCCGCATTGAAAAGCTGCTGGACCGAGCTTAATACGGCCCGTTGGGTGATGAGCAGGGTGCGGAAAAAAGTGCGGAAGGAAGAAGGACAAACAGCCAATTACGTTTTCAACGTGCTTCAGTGCCACTTCCGCAACTGCTTCCATACCTGCACCAGAGTCTGCATCTGCCGCGGGCTCGGAAGCCGGGTGTAGATGAGCCGGCAATCCCCATACGCCTGTTCGTAAAAATCCCGAACCGCCGCGACGCTCAGATGTGCGAGGTTATGCCTAAGTTCCTTCAGATCCTTCTCGCTCAACATATCCACTTTTTCGCGACCGGGACGCCGAGCCATGGCAAAAGGATGCTATCATATTTGCTATTTGTTCGCCCCACGGTCAGCTAAGCTTGACCGGCACAGTTTGGCATAGCCTTTGGCTGTTGAATGGGGAGGCAGGTTTCCCGTTGATGTTTAAATCATTTTTTCTTGAAGAGTGGTGTCAGCCGCTCGTGCAGAGTTTCAATGGCCTGAAACAGCTTCGCCATCCCCTCGGTTTCCAAACTCAATTCCATTGACTCCAGATCGATCGTCAAATCTTTCGTGATCTGCGTCGCGCGACGAACGCGCTCCACCGAAAGTATTCCGAGCACCGCGTAGGGATCGCGATCCTGTTTTTGCAGTTCAATCCATTGTTGGACAGCCCACGCGGTCTGGCGGATATTATCGATAGCACTGCGAAATTCGCTCAGCACACGCGGAGAAAAATCGGCAGAAACGACTAGCTTCTCCAGGTCTTGCAGCTCTTGCGTGGCCGCTGTCAAGCGCTCCGAAAGGGATCTCATAAACGTCCCCCAATGCTTTGGAATGCCATCTTCACTTGCCCTGACAATAGAGGATCAAAACTTCATTTGGCGTGGAACCTTGCTCAATTTAGAGGTCCAGATTGCTTAACTAGGATGAATGCAATATGCCGGTCAGATATGAGAAGTGGAAACCGTCAGTTCGACGCGCGCCAGTATAGCATTCAACCGACATCAGGATGGGATTAAGAATGCTGAGGGCCTCGCGATAGTTAACGTCGGACCGCGGTTATTGGAGTCCGTTCCACACCATCCGGTGAAACAGCTCGTCCATAGCATGTGGTGATTCTTTTTCGCCGCGATCCAGCCACCATCGCAGCAGCGACAACATGCTTCCCGCCAGCGCAGAGGCCCGAGCACCCAATTCACGTTGCTGAAGGTTCGATAGACGCTTGGATTCCCTGAGGCGCTGCTCAATCCCGCGGGCAAAGTAGCCTTGCGCAAGCTCGAAGAATTCGTTGAGATGGCCAGAATCGGCCAGCGAGCGATAAAGTTTATTCTGGTTTCCGATGTGCGCAAAGAGTTCCTCCACGGGCACAACTCGCTGCGATTCTTCCTTGCGAATGCTCAAGGCCGTGCTCATCGTTTCCAGAAACATCTCCAGTTGGCTGAGGAGCAGGTCGTCCTTGTCGCGGTAGTGAAGATAAAACGTGGAACGGCCGACCGAGGCGCGGTCCAGCACATCCTGCACCGTCACCTCGTCGAACTGCCTCTCCAGGATCAACGTCAGCAGAGCGCTGCCGAGCCGCTCACACGTACGCCGGATGCGCAGATCAGGCTTGCGCCGCTGCTTTCTCTCTAGTTTCCTGTGCCCGGCATGTTCCTGCAACTTGGTGCGCTTATTCTTGGACCCTTCATTCCTGGACGCTTCATTCCTGGACATGGACCGCCTCTTTGTTCAGTAACTCGCAATGGGCCTGGACTCTGCGGCAGTTGACCGCTACATTGCGAATCATAGAGCAATAGAGTAAAGGAGGAATACCATGAATCGCATTCGCTTACTCGCACTCGGCACAATGTTGATGCTCGCGCTGACCACAGTCGCACAACAGGCCACGACCACCAGCAACGGGCACAGCGGGAGCGACGGTGTCTCAGCCGTCGAAGCGCACTTGAAACTGCTGACTGAGAAGCTGGATCTCACCAGCGATCAGCAGGCCAAAGCCAAACCCATCCTGCAGGAGATGCAAACCGCCACACAGAAGTTCATGCAGGACGAAAGTATGTCGCGCGACGAGCGCATGGACAACGTGCGGGCCTCTCGCTACAAGGCCGACAGAGAGATGCGCAAGATGCTGAGCGACGAGCAGAAACAAAAGCTCGATCAACTGGAGCAGGAGATGCACCCCGGGCTGCACGGCAACACAAATGGAGCGCCCCCGCCCCCGCCCCCAGCACCACAGAATTGAAAAGCCGCCAACTCGCAGTTCCGAATGTGAGCCGAAAAGGACCGAGGGTGCGGGGGTGCCCCAGGTCTCGCCGCTGTTGCGAGACCTGGGATCCCAAGAGCGGTACGGCCCAACAGGGTGGTCCGTGGCGTCGGGCATCCTAGATCCAGCAACCGCAAATCTCCAGAGTTACCTACCGACCGAAAAGCGGCGAGCGCCGGAAGCCTGATGAACTGGGTGGAAGTATCATTGCTCAAGGAGCAGGAAGCCGTGACCACTCGTCTACCCAAGGTTCACACTCAACTCGGCCGAGCCGCAGTCCAGATCTTCGCCGCCAACGATCGCATAAACCAGATTCTTATCGAACATCTTGACCCCGCCGCCTGGGACGCCAAACCACCGACAGCCAAGCGGCCCGGCCCGACCCGCAACCTTAGAACTCGCTCCATTGCGGCGATCTTCACGCACATGCACAATGTCCGCTGTAAGTGGGTCAGGCTTACCGCCCCGCATCTGAAAGTTCCCCGACAGCTCAACCGCTCGCACTGCACGCCGCAACAGGCCCGCGCGGGATTGACCGAGAGCGCCGTCCGCTGCACGGAAATGCTCGCGGAAGCCCTCGGCGATAGCGATAACGATAGCAATAGCAATAACAACGCCCGCGTCGAGAAGTTTCTCCGAGACGGCTGGGCTAAGCCTTGGCCGGTTGGCCCGGAAATGCTGTGCTACATGCTTTCTCACGAAGCTCACCATCGCGGCCAGGTGTGTATGCTCGCGCATCAGCTCGGATTCCCGTTCCCGAACGACGTGACGTCGGGGATCTGGAATTGGGAAAAGCTGTGGAAAGAGACCGGGTCGCCTCGCGGCCCCGGTCACGAGCCTTAATTAAGCGGAGCCCAGAGCTGTTTGACCCGTCACTTCACTCGACCTTCGGTAACTTTCCCTTCATTGTTTCTCCTCTACAATTTCATTATCCCCCGACGCTGATTGCAGAACGCTGATTGCCGAACGCTGAATAGGTGGCTACCCGTGAGTACAAGCTCGCCGTCAGGAAGTAGAACTGGAACGAAAAGTTCTGCTCTCCACATCCGCCAGGTCGAGTGGCGGGAATGGTGGCTTTGGGGCACCGCCGTTGCTATCACGCTGATCCTGACATTCGGCATTCTCTCTTTAGCTCTTCCCAGTTTCGAACAGTCCACCGACAAGACCGATTCGTTGAACCTGAAAGAATGGTTTCGCGGGCTGGCCGCGCTCGTCCTCTTATTCGACCTCTACATCATTTACCAACAGCGGCAGCTGCACAAAATCCGCCGCAAACTAGCCGAGCGCGAACAACTCTTTCAACTAATCACGGAAAACGCGGCCGACATGATCGCCGTCATAGATGGCAATGGGCAACGCCTCTATAACAGCCCCGCATATCAGAAAATCCTGGGATACGGTCCGGAAGAACTGGCGGGAACATCGTCCATGGACCAGATTCATCCAGACGACCGCGCGCGCGTGTTGGAGGCCTCTGCGAAGGCTCGTAGTACCGGCCGCGGAGAACGGCTTGAATACCGCATTCGACACAAGGACGGTTCCTGGCGTTTTCTCGAGTCCACCTGTAACGTGATTCGGAGTCCGGAAGGCGAGTATGACGGACTGGTCATCGTGAACCGCGACATCACCGAGAGAAAACGGGCCGAGGAAAAGTTGGTCCACCAGTCCTTTCATGATGGCTTAACCGACCTCCCGAACCGCGCTCTTTTTCTCGATCGCTTACAACGAGCCGTCATTCTTTCGCGACGGCATCTTGGACTTCAAGTTCGCGGTCTTATTCATCGACATTGACGAGTTCAAAGTCTTCAACGACAGTCTGGGCCACGCCGCCGGCGATAGCCTGCTCATCCAAATCGCGCAACGTCTCACCGCCAGCCTTCGCGCCGTCGACACTGTCTCGCGACCCCCTGTCGGTCAAGACGCAGAACCGTTCGCCGGCGAAAGTACTTTGGCCCGCCCCGGCGGTGACGAGTTCACCGTGCTCATCGAGGAACTTCACGATCCCAGCGACGCCATTCGCGTTGCTGAGCGCATTCAGCAGAAACTGGCCATTCCTTTCGATTTCAACAGTCAGGAGATTGTGCTCTCCGTCAGCATCGGTATCGCCTTCAACGGCAGCGCAGACGCAGAGGACGTTCTCCGCGACGCCGAGATTGCCATGTACCGCGCTAAGAACACCGGCAAAGCCCGCTGTGAGGTGTTCGACCATGCCATGCATGCGAATGCCGTCAAACGTCTGCAGCTCGAAACCGACTTGCGGAAAGCTCTCGATCTGAACCAGTTCCTGGTGTACTACCAGCCCGTCGTTTCCTTGAGTACCGGTCAGATCGTAGGCTTCGAGACGCTCAGCCGCTGGCAGCGTCCCGAAGGCCTGGTCATGCCTGGAGACTTCATCGCGGTCGCGAACGAGACCGGGATTATCGTACCCATGAACCGGCAGCTGCTTTATGACGCATGCCGGCAACTGCTTTCCTGGCAGGCGCTCTTTCCTTCCGATCCTCCCCTTACCGTCAATGTAAATGTCAGTCCCAAGGAGTTCGCGCAGTCCGATCTGGCCGCTCAGATCGGCAGGACATTGCAGGAGACCGGACTAGATCCTTCCTGCGTCAACCTGGAAATCACGGAAACGATCGCGATGGCCGATGCCGACCGGTCCGCCTTGGTATTGTCCGAGCTAAAGGCGCTCGGTGTTCGCCTGGAAATCGACGACTTCGGTACCGGCTACTCCTCCCTCAGCCGCCTGCAGCACTTTCCCGTGGACACCTTGAAAATCGACCGTTCTTTCGTCTCCCGCATGGATACCGACCCCGAAACCCGCGAAATCGTTCGCCTCATCGTCATGCTCGCCCACGGCCTCGGCCTGAAGATCGTCGCGGAGGGGATTGAAACCCAAGCGCAAGCCGACATGCTCAAGACCCTCGGCTGCGAACTAGCCCAAGGCTACCTCTACTCCAAGCCCGTCCCCAGCCATGCGATCGACCAACTCCTACGTGAAAATCGCGCCGCAGGGATTCCTGTGAGGCAGCCAAAGCCGCCAGTTCCGGCCGCGCATGAAGCCCCAAAGACTTCCGCCCCAGCGGGGCGTTTG
>CAVPFI010000012.1:0-529983 GCA_963703685.1 uncultured Acidobacteriaceae bacterium
CCTCTACCGCAAGGACAGCTAAGACAAGTTTCCGCCTGCAGTAATTTACCAATTTTTTACCGCCAGACTGGAATTTTTCTCTCCGCGTTCAGTTGGACATCTGCAAGCCGGAGCGCAGTGGTGTCTCTCATCGCCAAGCACCGGTCATCGCACAATCAAATTAATGAGGTTAGAAAAATCCATGTCCAGAATTTTGCTCACGCTTGCGCTGATTTGCGCTTTCCTCCAGGCCACTTCCTTCGCCAAAGCCGCCACGGACGAAGACGACGATGCCGCTCAGCAGGTCAACCCCGTCATCGAGTGGAATAGAACTCTTCTGACGATCGTTCGTACGCCCGGCGCTCAGCCAGCTACTATTCACTCCACTCGCAATTTTGCAATTTTGCACGCCGCGATCTACGACGCCGTCAACAATATCGAGCATGAATTCAGGCCATACCTTGTGCGTCTTTCCGACGTTCCCCGGAGAGCGTCCACGATCGCCGCGGCCGATCAGGCGGCTCATGATGTCCTGGTGTCCTTATATCCTAAGTTTCAAGCATCGTTGGACACAGAGCTGCAACAGGACTTGGCGCAGCTTACAGACAATGATCGAAGGGTTGATGGAATCGCCGTGGGGCAGGCGGTTGCCAGCCAATTGCTCGCCGTGCGCGCGCTCGATGGAGCGAATGCAAAGCAACCGACGTTCGTTCCCGGGACTCAACCCGGCGACTACCAGTTGACCCCGCCAAATTTCGCGGCCGCGGATTTCACCCAGTGGCCCAAGGTCACTCCGTTTGCCTTGGAGCGAGCGAATCAGTTTCGTCCCGGCCCTCCGCCGGAGCTCACGAGCGACACTTATTCCGACGCATTCAATGAGATCAAAGACGTAGGATTCATTACCAGCACAACGCGAACCGCGGACCAAACTCAGATAGGAATGTTCTGGAACGGCAACATCCAGGACTTCTGGAACGAGATCGCGCAGACTGCCGCGCTTTCGCACCGCCTCAATCTCGAGGACAGCGCCCGGCTTTTCGCTCTGCTGAACATTAGCCTTGCCGACACGACCATCGCATTTTTCGAAGCCAAGTACGTGTACAACTTTTGGCGTCCAGTGACTGCGGTGCGACTGGCGGATACCGACGGAAATCCGCAGACCGATGCGGATCCAAACTGGCTTCCGCTAGGCTCGAAGACCGCTCCCGACCCTTCGTACCCTGGAGCACACAGCGCAATCAGCAAAGCAGGCGCGACCGTGTTGGCCTTCTTATTTTGGCGACCGGTTCACCTTTGACGTCACCTCCGAATCGCTGGCCGGGAGTCGTTGCGTCACTTCAACAGCTTCTCCGCAGCGGGCGAGGAAGCTGGTCTGAGCCGTATTTTTGCCGGACAACACTTCCGCACCGACCACCTGGCCGGCAAGACTTTGGGCAACCAGGTAGCAGACTCTATTGACAAGCACGTTCTCCGGGAAGAAGAACGCGCCAGGGACTCTGAAGAATAGAGAATCTGAAGAGTAGTGTGGTCCGTTTCGGCCTACGCTGGAGTGCTCCATCCTTTCGCGCTTTTCGCGGAAGGGTGGACTCTCCGCAGCCGGTTCGTTTTACCCCGCCAGCAGCGCTACTCCCGCCGCTACCAGCAGTGGCGGCAATCCAACGCCGCCGATCGACTTTTTCATGCAGGAAGATTTTCGCCGCGAACGCGTTGCCGATGAATGTGAGCGACGCGGCCGCAGGCGCAACCAGGCTCACATCTCCCCACGACAGCGCGAACAGCAAACTGAAAAATGCAGACCGCCATCGCAGTCACGCCCAAGAAGAAGTTCGAATTACCCAGAGTACGCGTAACCACAGGCCACAGTCCGGCGCGCCGCCACAGTTCATGCACGTCGCCGACTTGCTTCATGGCGCGCGCCAGAAGAACATCTCCCACCACCGACGCGAAAACCACCACCACAATGCCGCCCCAGGTATAAGCGTTCTTCATCGCCGGACTCCGCTGGAAACCACGGCCGCATCGTGCGGCGCACCGGACGTGGGTGCCCCATCCGCTGTGGGTGCCCCATTTCTCGCGTCTTTTGCGAGAAGCTCGCCCTGAGCGGAGTCGAAGGGTGGGGATTTTGACCGCTAGACCCTCATCCTCAAAGTGCGCCGTAAGCGCCGGCCCTCCTGCCACAAATCCCACTCCCCCCGAGATCAGTGCGATCCCCATCCAGCGCAGTGGGCTGACCTGCTCATGCAGCGCGAACTTTGCCACCAGCGCCAGCAAAACATATCCCAGCGATGTGGCCGGCAGCACGTAAGTCAGGTCCGCCCAGGAGAGCGCGTTCATATAAGAAGCGAAAAAGGCGAGCAGCAGAACAATGCCCACCGCGACCCATGGATTCAAGACCGCGAGAATGATGCCTTGCAGATGATGGAGGGAAATGTTGCCGGTCTGCTTCATCCCGTGCGAGAGCATGGAGTCCCCAGCCGCTGCAAACACGGTCACTCCAGCCAGCACCAGATACTTGCGAAAGGTCACTTAGGCTCAGGTTTCAAGCAAGGTTTCAAGGTTTCAGAGTTTCAAGGTTTCAAAAGATGCCAATGACTTCCAAGGCGCAGAACACCTTGAAACCTTGAAACGTGCAACCTTGAAACCTGGAACCTGCCGTCCCTACGCCTTAACCGGCTCGGCAGCGGCCGCTTCGTCATGATGCTTCTTGACCATCTTGTTGCGCGCGGATCGCAGCTTCAGAAACGATTTCGCCTCTTTGTAAAGCCGCTTGCGATCGTTGCTGTCAAACGCCGCTTTCCTCAAGATGCGGAACACGGCCTTCGGACGGAAATAATACTCGTCGTAGAAACGATGCACCGCCGACATAATGTCATCGGCCGGCAGCCCCGGATATTGAATCTGCGCCAACTGATGTCCGCCTTCGTCGACCATCTTGTTGTCGCCCACCATGAAGCCGTTCTTCACCGCGTAGTCGTAAAGCTCGGTGCCGGGATAGGCATGCGCCACCGAAACCTGAATGGTTTCTACATCCAGTTCCTTGGCAAATGCGATGGTGTTGTTGATGGTCTCGTGCGTCTCGCCCGGCAAGCCCATGATGAAGTCGCCGTGAATGACCAGGCCCAGCTTGTGACAGTCCTTGGTGAACTGGCGGGCGCGTTCGATGGTCGCGCCCTTCTTGATGTTCTTCAGAATCTGCTGGTCCCCCGATTCATATCCGACGATCAGCAGGCGGCATCCCGCTTCCTTCATCGCCTTCAGAGTTTCGAAGTCGGTGGTGACGCGCGAGGTGCAGGACCACGTCAGCCCCAGCGGCTTCAGCTTGGCGCACAGTTCGATCGTGCGCGCCTTCTGAATGTTGAAGGTATCGTCGTCGAAGAAAAACTCTTTCACGTTCGGCCACATCTCTTTGGCCTTCGCCATTTCCCGGGCCACGTCGTCGCTGGAGCGTTTGCGCCACGGATGTCCACTCAAGGTCTGCGGCCACAGGCAGAACGTACACTGCGCCGGGCAGCCGCGCGTGGTGTAGAGCGACACAAAGGGATTCAGCAGAAACGGCACGTTGTAGCGGGTCACATCGAGATCGCGCTTGTAAACTTCAGTGACATGCGGCAGCGCATCCAGATCCTGAATCTGCGGCAGCGTCCGGATTGTGCACGACCTTCCCGTCCTTCAGGAACGAAACGCCGGGAATCTCGTCCAGCGGCTTGCCCTTGGCGTAATCGACCACCGCATAGTCGAATTCTTTGCGGCAAACGAAATCGATCTCCGGGCAATCGCGCAGCGACTTCTCCGGCAGCACGCTCACGTGCGGTCCCACAAAAGCAATCTTGATCTTCGGATTCGCCCGCTTGATCGCCCGCGCCAGCAGAATGTCGCCGGGAAATCCAGGCGTCGAAGTGAACAGCACCAGGAACTCGTACTCCTTGGCAATCTCAATCGTCTCCTCGCCGGAAACGTGATGCGGCGGCGCATCCAGCAGCCGCGCCCCCTCCAGCATCCCCGCCGGATAAGCCAGCCATACCGGGTACCAGTAACTTTCAATTTCGCGGGTGGCGGGCCAACGAGAGCCAGCCCCTCCGTCAAAGTTTTCAAACGATGGAGGATTGAGAAACAGTGTTTTTAGAGGCATAGTGGGTATTCTTTATTCTAGCATTTGGACAGGGTTCTTCCCGGCATTGACCCGTATTTCTGCAGGTTCTGCCCATCCGTTGGTAATGACCTAAACGCTTGATTTCACTGTACTAGTCCCGTACGAAAAAGGGAATGTCGCTCAGGTAGATGATGGTTTCGATGCAGCGAAAGGCGAATGGATGCTGTGAGTGGGGGCAGGGATAACCTAAGCCGTAATTGGAAAAACGCCCAAAATGCGGACCCTTCGCCGTGGATGGGTGGAAGAGCGGCCCTTCAGGGCCGCGTAACGCGCTAGAAATCGCAGACGGGCTTCAGCCCGGTGGTCGAGGTTCCTCGGCGGATCACGTTCTTCCGCAGCCTCTAAAGCCGTAAGTCTTATTGAGCTTCGTTGCTGGTAGGAACCTTAAAAGTGATGCCGCGATCATCGTTGGCTTTCGCCGTGGCCGGCACGTCCAGTTCAGACAACGGAATTTTCTCGGTATGCTGAGGCGCGAAGTTCCACAGCGTCTGGCCAACGATGGCGTAGTTCTGAATTTCCTTCGTATGCTGGTCGCGGAACACCAGAACCGTGGCTGGCATGATCGCCGTTCCCTGCCGTTCCCCGGCTGCTGGCGCGGGATCGGGGCGCACGTAGACATCGCGATCGCCATCGGCCTGTTCCTGGCGGAGCATCTGCTGCTCTTCCAGATTTTGCCGATTCATGTCGTTAGCCGTGGCGCGATCACGCTCGTAGTCCTCGTCGTAGGAAGAATCGGAATCGCCCCACCAGAAGGGATCGTAATATCCGCCATACGCCCACGGATAGCCAAAGCCCCAGCATCCATAGCCAAAGCAATTGTTGCGGAACCCACGCAAGCGAGAGCCGCGAAATCCATCATGCAGGAAGGGACGACCAGAAAAGCCACGATTCGAAAAACCGCGATTCGCAAAGCTGCGGTTCGAAAAGCCGCGCTGTGAGAAAGAAGGAGAGTGACTGAAGCCGTGCGCTGAACTTACGCCGGAGTGCATGCCACCGGAGACGTGGCCGCCACTGAATCCGCCGTGCCCACCAAAACCGCCGCCAGCATGACCTCCGCCATGCTGCGCCCACAAGGGCAGCGTCAGCAAAACGGCGAACGCCGCGATGGACGCCAAGCGACGCATACACATTTATTATATGCTTACTCACCACAAGGCGACGGATTTTCGCCCTACGACTGCACTATCTCTTCTTCTTTTTTCCTTTGGTCGGTTTCGAAGGTGGTTTGGGCGTCGGCTTCTTCGCCGGTTTTGCGGCAGGTTTAGAGGGCTTCGACGCGGGTTTGACGGGCTTGGGCTTCTCGGGCACTTTCGCTTGTGGCTTCGCCGTAGCTGCAGGGGGCGCCGCAGGTGCCACCACTGCCGCGACGGCGCCTTTCGCTTTCTTCCCTTTCGGACCCGGCTTCGCCGCGGTGGCTGCGGCCGGCGCTTCCGCAACAGCCTTGGCCGCCCGGCCGCGCCTCGGTGCCGGTGGCGGAGGCGGCGGAGGTGGCGCGAACGGCTTCAAAAATTTCAGCGTCTCCGTGCGCGAACGCAGTTTTCCGTCCAGCAACAGCATGAACACGTCATGCGCCAGCTTGGGATATTCCGGCAATTGCGGAGTAATCAGCAACTCCGTCATCTCCGGCAACGGCAGCTTCTGCTGCACCTGGCGCCACTTCGTGAGATAGTTCTTGATCTTCTGTTCCACCGATTGCTGCTTTGCCGTCACCGCCAGGAACAACACCATCTCCGGCCGAGCCGACGATAGCAATTGCCAGGTGCGCGACGGAGTCGCCGCCTCTTTGCCCATGAGCCGCTTGGCGAGTTGCTTGGCGTGATCTTCAATGTCGCGCCAGGCTTCAACCAAATCCTTGCGCGGAATCAGCTTTTGAATATCCGAGACGTCCTTATCGGAGAAGTGCGATGTCAGAAAATACATCACGGCCGGGCCGGCGTCGGGCGTGTATCCCATGTCAACCATCTGCTGCCGCGTCTTCATCAGCTGGCTGATGCCGTTGGTGTCGACCTTGGCGACGGTCCAGTGCTCGTGCAGAATCTCGAGCCAGCCTTCCTTCTCGAGCATCTTCACCACGTGCAGGGGATCGTCTTCGTGCGCCAGAGCGGCGATCTCATGGCCAATCGAAGAGCGCAGGATGTGGTCGATGTACTTCCCTTCCTTGGCCGCGTCATAGCGAGCCTGGGTGCGTTCTTCCAGCACCCAGTGGAAGCGCGCGGCGAACCGCGTGGCGCGGATCAGGCGCGACGGATCCTCCAGGAACGAATAGTTGTGCAGAATACGGATAACCTTGGTCTCGATATCCGCGACGCCGTTGAACGGATCGAGCAGCAGCCCGCGGGATCCTTCATTCAGCGAAAGCGCCATCGCATTCACCGTGAAGTCACGGCGCCGCAAGTCTTCGTGAATGGTCGCGGGACTGATGATGGGAGGCTTCCCAGTCTTTTCAAAGCGCTCGGTGCGCGCCATGCTGATCTCGGCGCGGGCGTTGCCGGGCAACGAAATAAAAATCGTCCGGTTGTCCTCTTCTACGGCGGAGATTTTGGCGCCGGCCTTTTCCAGATCTTTTTGCAGCTTGAGAGGATTGCCCTGAACAGTGAAATCCAGGTCGCGGATGGTGAAGCCGCTGATAATATCGCGGATGGCGCCGCCCGTAAGGTAAAGATTCATGCCGGCGGCGCGGGCTACGTCTTGCACCAGCCCGACGCCCTTCAGTTGGTCCGGCGTCAGCCGGATTTCCATCGTGTAAATATAATCAGCCATTCGCTTTCAAGCGGCTGTCGGGCCCTCGAATTCCTGTGCGATCAAAGCTACAATCGCGACCGGGGGAGGGCCGGACCTGCCAAAACTTTCCACAAGATTTCCACAGCCCTGCCCGCCACACTCTCCTGCCCCTCATCGACCCGGATGCAAGTGGCTTAATACAAAGTACTTATATAAAGTGGAAACTCTGCGGCAAGTTAAAGAAAATAACACAACGTTTACATTTTGGCTACTGCCAAGGCGGATTCCAGCCGCTTTCCGCGAAAAGGTGCGAGAATCAAGGCGGCTTCCGCTCTCCGGCGTCCGGCTTTCGGATTCGAATTGAGCAGCTCGAAGTTGTATCCAGTTAATTGCGGAAGCCGGACGCCGGAAAGCGGAAGCCGGACGCTGCCTATGCCCTCGACCCACAAAAAAGTGATCGTCCGCAAAATGGACCGGGATACGGTCTCGGGCTACGTCGCGCCCGCTCAGTTCGTCCACGAGGGCAAGCTGGAACTATTAAATACATCAGGCACAGTGATTTCGATGGACCTGCGCGAGATCAAAGGCGTGTATTTTGTGCGCGAGTTCGGAGATTCGGAATCCCTGACCCGCAAGACTTTCACCTCGCGTCCGCGCTCCGAAGGCCTATGGGTGAGGCTTCGCTTTAAAGACAGCGAAATTCTGGAAGGGCTGATGCCCGCCGACCTCACCCAAACCACGCCGGAAGGATTTCTGGTCAACCCTCCCGACCAGCGATCCAACACCCAGCGCATCTTCGTCCCGCGCACGGCACTGGAATCGTTAACGGTATTGGCGGTAATCGGCGCCACCCGGCGCCAGCGCCGCGGCGCTCAGGATCAACGGCAAGTTCCCATGTTCGACGAATAGTGTTCGAAAATACCACTTCGAATGCGTGACGGAACGTTCAAAAGGCACCTGAAATACGTTGAAATCGCAGTCGACTTGATATAGCGTGTTGAATCCACACAGGCCTTAAGCCTGCCAAAGAGACGATCGGGTCCCTCCTTCTCCCGTCCGTTCAGCCTCTGGTGGATATCATCATCTCCGACCATAGGTGTGTCTCATGCCAGCGATGCCGGGATCGCGTCCCAATTATTTTTCCGCCTTGCCATCAACTCTTCTTCCAGTACTCATTTGCTCACTGATGCTTTGCGCCAGGATGCTGGCGCAGGCTGAAACGCCAGCAAAGAGCCACGACTCCGCGCCCGCTGATCACCCAGAGCATTGACGAGTCCCAACTCACGACGCTAAAGGGAAACACGCACCCGCTGGCGCGCCCGGAGTTCGATCTCGGCACTGCTCCCGCCACCCTGCCCATGAATCGCATGCTACTGGTCCTCAAGCGCAGCCCTGACCAGGAGGCAGCCCTCGCGAAACTCATGGACGATCAGCAGGACAAGGCCTCCCCGAACTACCACCAGTGGCTTAGCCCCGAACAATTCGGCCAGCAATTCGGCCCCACCGACGCGGACATCCAGACCATTACCGCATGGCTCCAATCTCACGGATTCGAAGTAGGCACGACCAAGGGACGCACCGTGCTGGAATTCTCCGGCTCCGCCAGCCAGGTGCAGGAGGCGTTTCACACGACGATTCACAAATACATCGTCAACGGCGAGCAGCACTGGGCCAACGCAACCGACCCGCAGATTCCGACGGCCCTGGCTCCGGCAGTGGCCGGCATAGATTCCCTTCACAACTTTCGCAAAGTTGCCATGAACCACTACGTCGGAATCTATTCCGAAAAAACGAAACAGTTGAATCCCGCGAAACCAGACTACAGCTATAACTGCGGCGGATCCGAATGTTATGGCATAGTCCCTTACGACTTTGCGACGATCTATGACGTGCTGCCACTGTGGACGAGCGGCATCAACGGCGCCGGACAAACCATTGCGATTGTCGGACGAACCAACATCAACCCCCAGGACGCAACGAATTTCTGGACGCTGTTCGGTCTTAACGTTCCCGCCAACAAACTGAACATCATCCTGAACGGCGTCGATCCCGGGATCAACGGGGACGAACCCGAGGCCGACATCGACGTGCAGTGGTCGGGTGCGATTGCGCCCCAGGCGACGATAGATTTCGTAACTTCCGAATCGACCGAGACCACGGATGGAATCGATCTCTCTGCTGTATACATCGTGGACAACAATCTGGCTCCGGTCATGAGCGAAAGCTACGGCCAGTGCGAGCTTGGCCTGGGCACGGCCGGAAACCAGTTCTTTTCCAGCCTCTGGGAGCAAGCGGCAGCCCAGGGGATCAGTGTCTTCGTCTCGTCAGGAGACAACGGCGCGGCTGCCTGCGACGATCCCGGCGGGCCCGCGCAGTACGGCTTGAATGTGAATGGGATTGCCTCCACTCCTTTCAACGCCGCCGTGGGCGGGACTGACTTCAACCAGTACAAAAAGTGGACCACTTATTGGAATCCGACCAACGATCCCACGACGCAAGCCTCAGCTAAGGGGTACATTCCGGAAACCACGTGGAATGATTCCTGCACAAATTCGTTGGCCGTCACACTGGGATATGGCACAACGGCGGAGAAGGCTTGTAACAATCCGAACATGATCTCGCAGGGCGGAGTGAATTCGACCGGCGGCAGCGGCGGCCCCAGCAACTGCGTAGTGAACAGCCAAAGCCCGGGAAGCTGCAGCCAAGGTTACGCCAAACCTTCCTGGCAAAGTGGCGCGGGCGTTCCCAACGACAATCTGCGCGACCTTCCTGATGTTTCTCTCTTCGCCAGCAACGGTTTCCTGGGCAGTTTCTACCTGATTTGTCAGCAGGATCAGACCGGTGGCTGTAGCTTGAACAGTTTTGCCGGATACGGCGGAACCTCGGTCGCCTCCCCGGCCTTCGCCGGAATCATGTCTTTGGTCAATCAGAAGATGGGCGCACCCCAAGGTGTTCCGGGCTTTGTTCTTTATAAGCTGATTAGTAAACAGCCGAATGCGTTTCACGATGTACCTTCCGGCTCAACCATTGCCATGCCCTGCTACAGCGGTAGTCCAAATTGCACGGTGTCAACTCCTGGCGATTCTTACGGAGTCCTCTCGGGCTACAACACCGGAACGGGATACGATCTCGCCACGGGCCTCGGATCCGTAGACGCCGCTAACCTGGTCGACAACTGGAACGAAAGTCACGTTTACCGCCACCTCCGCCACTTTGCAGTTGAATTCCGGCAATCCTGTCAGCGTAACCCATGGAACAGCCGTCCCCGTAAACATCGGCGTCACTCCTACCGCCGCCACCGGCGCCGCTTCCCTGCTCGTCAGCACCGGGACTGGAACGACCACCGGCCACGCCATCGATGGTTTCGCTCTGAGTAAGGGTACGACAGCTGCGAGTGCCACCACGAGTCTGTTACCAGCCGGTAGCTACAGCGTGATCGCCCATTATGCGGGTGATGGGAACTACGGCGGCAGCTATTCCAGTCCGGTTAATGTCACCGTCGGCAAGGAAAACAGCACCGTGATCCTGGGCGGTGTTATTCCGGTTGGCTCGACGAGCGCTGTCAAAAGCGTTTCCTACGATTCGGAATACCGGGTGCGGGTTGACGTGGGAAACTCTCAAGGAACTCTTTGCACCCCACCACCGTTTGGCGAGATTGCCTGCCCAACTGGTGGCATCGTTATTACCGACAATGGGAATCCGTTCACCTTTCAGACTTTCAATCTGAACAGCGAGGGTTATACGGAATCTTGGGACGGAGCGGTGACCCTCACCGGCGGAGACCACACACTGGCGGGGCAATACAGCGGAGACAACAACTACGAGAAGAATTCGGGGACGGTCGTCATTACGGTCACGAAGGCTGCCACCAACACTACTCCCGTTGGCGCCCAGAGTACGGACTTCACTCAGCCGGTTACGCTCACGACCTGGATCCAGGATCCTCGCGCCCTTCCAGCCCTAACGGTTACACCCAGCGGGACAGTAACGTTCTACGCGAACGGTAAAGCTATTCCGGGTACACCGACCTATAGCATGGGCAGTAACGGAGTCTTTCTCTACACGACAGCGACTCTGGTAACAACCTTTTCATCGCCGGGAACTTACACTCTTTCGGCTGCATACAGCGGCGATCAGAACTACCAGGCCTCAACGTCGCCAACTTCCTCGCTTGTGCTGTTATATCCGGCGCCAGGAATCAGTTTGACTCCCGCCTCGCAAACCGTTGCACCGGGAAGTTCGATCACAGTAAATGCCCTCGTGGACACGACCAATAAGACGGTTCATCCCACCGGCACGATCACGTTTGTGACTCAATCTTCGGGAGTCATCTTAGCCGGACCCGTGACGTGTACGAGTGCAACGGACAACACCGGCAATTTTGCCTGCCAGGCCGCCGCCACATTTACAGTGAACAGTTCTGAAGGGATTGTCGCGAATTACAGCGGAGATACTAACTATCCTGTATCCTTCTCGCCGGTCGCTTTCATCAGCGTACCGGACTTCGGCCTGAATGTGGGCCCCTCCCAAGTCTCCCTCACGCAGGGTCAATCGCAGACTGTGCCGATCAACGTGAATGCCATGTCAGGATTTACTGGAGTCGTAAGCAACTTTGCCTGCTCGGGGCTGCCCGCCGAAGCGACGTGTTCATTCAGCCCAGCATCGGTTAGTGGCAACGGTTCAACAACTTTAACGATTAGTGCAGCCGCCTTGGGACAATCCCTCAAACGGGCGCAATCCGATAATCCGCCATTGTTATGGGCGGCGACCGGCGGAGCATTTCTGCTCGGGATATGCATGATTGGCGCTCCAATTTCGCGACGTCAGCTGAGAGTACTGCTCGCTTTGTTTGTGGTTTCCGGCTTGGCAGCATTGCCGAGTTGCGGCGGTGGTTCTGGTGGTGGCATGACTTCCGCTAACAATCCGGTGCCTTCGATCACCTCCCTATCTCCTTCTCAGGTAGCGGCTGGCTCCGCTGCCCAGACGCTTACGATCACCGGCTCGGGATTTATCTCTTCGTCCTCTGTAACGGTCAATGGGATTTCTCGGGCCGCAAACTACAGCGGATCGAGTCAGATATCGGTTGGACTGCTCACCAGCGATCAGGCATCGACCGGAACATTCCCGGTCGTGGTCACGAATCCCACTCCCGGGGGAGGGAGTTCCGGCAGTGCGAATTTCAGCGTTGTTTCTGGAACACCGACCGGAACTTTCAACATTACCGTGACGGCCAGCAGCGGCACACTCACTCACAACACCACATTTACACTCGTCGTCCAGTAACGACCGGCGGAGGGATTTTTTCCACCTTGTCCAGGGCGGGTGGCCCAGCCTTTGAACTCGCCAGCATAAGCAACACAGTGGGTGCCCCGTCCTTCGCGTACTTTGCGAAGGGCGGGAGTCGGGGATGCCAGCGCAAGTTTGTTGATCTATGGCGGGTTATAACCAATCAAGTAGCACATGCAGCATCGCCGCCCACCCTTGCAAAAAACGCAAGGATGGGGCACCCTCTGTGGCCATGGTGTAAACAAACATCGCCAAAGGTGGGCCACCCGCCCTCGTCTTTTCCGCGCATGCCTTCCTCTTATCAGTTCGCACTGTGGAACAAGAGAGTTTTCTGTACTGGGCCAACTTCCTTTGAAGAGCCACAGGCGGCCTTGCCAAGATACTACGTGGAGAATCCTGTGCTAGAATCCGACCCATAAAAACGGATGCTTTGCTCTCGCATATTTATCTCTACCATGATCATTGTCGGCTTGTCTTGGGCAGCTGACCTTCCTGCGGACGGCACTATACCGCTAGGAGAGCGAGTCTTTATCGCGTCGAAAATATATTCATTGATTCCGACTTTCTTTGCTCACTGGAATGGCACTCCGGGGTTGGATCTGGACGTAGCCTACCGGGTGTATCTCAACGAAATCCTATCCAGTAATGATCGACGTCAATTCGATCTCGCAACCATGGAGTTTGTAGCCAAGTTGCGTAACGGGCACACCGGATTTTGGGATCCCTGGTTCATCGACCATTACGGGCAACCCCGATTCTTCGATGCAAAATATCTCGGTGGACAATGGACCATCACGCATAGTTCAATTTCCGGATTGAACTCAGGAGATGTCCTCGTATCGATAGATGATCAGCCTCTCGATCAGTTCTTTGCCGAACGGCGGCAGTACCTGAGTGGATCGAGTGAATCCCAGGTCAGAAGAAGGCTGTTCTCCTCCTCAAATACGCCCTTTCCGCAGAAATTCTCAATCACGTTATCTGATGGGCGGCACATCCAAGCAGAGCGGAAGGTGCCTGCGTCAGAGGTAAGGAACGATCCTCTTGCTACCGAGGGTCGGTGGATACGCGAGGGTACTCTGGCTTACATAAATATTCCCTCGTTCGATGATCCCGAATTTCAGAAGAGCGCACTTGATTTCGTAAAGAAATTCAAAGCAGCCAAGGCGCTCATTATTGATGTGAGGGGAAACGAAGGTGGGGGCACGCCTAGCGACCTAATCCGTAGTCTCATGGATCGACCCTGGCGACACTGGGTTGAGACGACCCCGGTCAGCGATGCGCTAAGGAAAATCGATTTGGGCAATGATCCTGGATTCCACCTCGACTACCGGTACGAATACCCGTCGGAAAAACCGGAGGCGGTCTATTCCGGAGCGCTGTTCATCCTCACCGATGGCGACTGCACCTCGGCCTGTGAGGACTTCGTTATGCCTTTCAAGGACAACCGACGCGCCAAGATTGTGGGTGGGGCCACCTTTGGCTCCTCTGGTCAACCGTATTTTTATAGATTTGAAAACGGCATGATTTTCGGCATCAGCGCCAAGCGCGAATACTTTCCCGACGGATCGGAATTTGAAGGCATGGGTATTAAGCCTGACGTAGAAGTCGAGCCCAAACCCGCAGATTTGCGCTCCGGGAATGACGTCATTCTACAAAGAGCAGTGGACCTCACCCACAGCCACTGAAGCGCTCCGTCTGTTCACATACTCGTCGGAACTGTGACTGAGTGCCCGTCTCACCACCTACCGAACGGAGTTTTTCCGCAGCCTGCTAGAGAGCCCGCCGTAACAGGAGCGGAGCGAAAGGATAAATCCGGGGACAAGGATAAATTCGGGGATAAATTCGGGATAAATTCGGGGACGATAAATTCGGGGACAGACGGGACGTTCACCATATCTTTATTGAGGAAGCCTACCGCCCGTCGTGTTTTCCTTCTGCACCGTCTTTTTCCACAACCTTCCACAGAAAAAAATCCACTGTTTGTGATGAACAACCTTGACCGAGAATACAAGGAGCGCACAATGGAACGGTGCGCAGCGCCAGAAGCGGCGACGGATCGGGAATAGCGAAATCTAAGCGGCCAACATCAGGTACCAGCGTCAAGGACGCTGTCGGCCAAAAATAGCTCCATAACTCCTTTGTTGTCTAGATTTTGACCTCTAAGTCCTTTGCTATGCGGATTTTGCCGGCCAAAACATGTTTAACTCCATGATTCGAAAGATCGAAGGGGGGAGGGGGTACCCTGTTACGAAAAGGTAAACACGTTCAGGCAAAGACGGTCTGCGATGGGCCACTTTGGAACTGGTGTACGATTTACTCGCGTCCACCCATCGACCATGAAACTTTCTCAGATCGCCCATGCCCTCAACGCGCGCCTCGACAACGGCTCCCCCGACACCGAGATCACCGGCCTAAACGGCATCGAGCAAGCCGGCCCCGGAGAAATCACATTCGTGGCGAATCCGAAGTACGCGCCCGCAGCGCGGCTTACCAAGGCCGCAGCCGTGATCGTCGCCGAAAACTTTCCCGTAATCCCAGCCGCCACGCTGCGCGTCGACGATCCCTACCAAAGCTTCGCCCGCGCCCTCGAACTCTTCCATCAGCCGCTGCGCTACGCTCCCGGAATTCATGCCACAGCCATCATTCATCCCAGCGCGACGGATTGGACGCAACGCTCACATCGGTCCCTACGTGGTCATCGACGAGAATGTCGAGATCGGAGCGAACGCAGTGCTGCTGGCGCATGTCGTCATCTATCGCGGGGTAAAGATCGGCGACAATTTTTTCGCGCACGCGCACGCCGTGGTGCGCGAGAACTGCCGCGTCGGCAACAACGTTCTACTGCAGAACGGCGTTGTAATTGGCGCGGATGGCTTCGGCTTCGCAAAAACTGCCGAGGGACGCTGGCACAAGATTCCGCAGCCCGCGCCCGTCGTCATCGAAGACGACGTCGAAGTGCAAGCCAACTCATGCATCGACCGCGCCAGCGTCGGCGAAACCCGCATCGGACGCGGCGTCAAGGTCGACAACCTGGTGCAGGTCGGCCACGGATCGCACGTCGGCGAAGACGTACTGCTCTGCGCGCAGGTCGGACTCGGCGGCTCAACCGAGATCGGCAACAAGGCGATTCTTACCGGACAGGTCGGCGTGGTCGGCCACTGCAAAGTCGGAGAAGGCGCAATCGTCACGCCCCAAAGCGGCGTGGCTCATGACATTGCGGCCGGTGCGCTGGTCAGCGGCGCTCCCGCCGTCGATCACAAATTGTGGTTGAAATATTCGGCAATCCTGCCGCGCTTGCCGGAGATTGCGCGGGCGGCGCGGGCTAAGAAACCAAATGAATAACCACAGAGCACACAGAGGTTCACAGAGGAATCTTCAGGCGTATGCGGTTCCTCCCTGCGGCTCTCCGCCAGCTGTCGCCGGTTGTCGATACTGCTCCGGAAGTCCGCTTTCAATAGCAGCACGCACTTTTTCCATCAGGCACTCACGGCTGACAAAATCTTTCGGCTCAATCGGCGGATGAAAAATCACCGTCACCTTTCCCGGCCTGATGGAGAATCTCGCCTTCGGCATCGCGTAATGCGTGCCCACTATTGTTATCGGAATCACCGGAACCCCACACTCCATCGCCAGATAGAACGGACCTTTTTTGAATGGCAGCAGCTTGCCATCGAACGAGCGCCCGCCTTCGACATAAATGGTCATGTTGACACCTTGCTCCACGACGACCGACTTCGCCGCGCGCACGGCTTCGATCCCAGCCTCGCGATTGCCGCGGTCGACCGGCACCAGCGATCCCATGCGCATCGTGCGGCCGAGAATCGGAACCTTGAACAACTCTTTCTTCACCATCACCGAAGTGCGCCGCGGAATCAGCGGGATTTGAATCGGTGGGTCAAGATTAGAAACGTGGTTGGTCATGAAGATGTAGCTGCGCGCGTGGTCGAACCGATCGAGTCCGACGGTTTCGACCCGCACTCCGGTGATCCACACGCCTGCCCAGGCGCCCCACATGAACAGGCGATACAGGACGCGAACGTCGCCCATGATGTAGCTTGCAGTGAATCCAATGATCGCCGCCAGCGGAGCCGCTAGCGCCCAGAAGATCAGCATGAGCATGGTGCGGATCATAAGGTGCGGATCATTTTGCTATTCCCGTGGAATCTGCCTCTGCACGCTGCGCTTCACCTTTCAGCCACGCCGTGCGCCGCGCTCGCTGCTGGTCGGTAACCTGGTCGAGATTCTTTACCTCGTACGAAATTTCCTGACGGCTGCCCACCTTCCATTTCAGTTCGCGCTCATCGCCGCGCCGCGCCCGGACTCTTACCGTAAGCGTGTCTCCAGGATTAAGCTGCGCCAACTCCTCGCGAGACTCCCGCCCGGCGGGCCTGCCTTGCAGTTCAACAATCGTGTCGCCCACCCGCAGTCCGGCGTGTTCCGCCTCACTTCCCGGCGTTACCGCTCCCACCGACATGGGACCATCGAAGTTGCGTGAGGCAGTGAAACCCGCGTCAGTCAGGGTATTTGGAATGGCCTCGACTCGTAGACCGACGGTCCGAAGAAAATCATCCCAGGGAATTTCTTCGGTTCCAGCCACATACTTGGCGAAGAAGGGCGACAAGTCGCCATGGCTAACGGCTTCGGCAGCCACGCGAACGCCCTCGGAATCGTTGAAGAAGCGGCCCTTCTTGGCGTAGTTCGCATTCATCCATTGCAGCACTTCGCGAAGCGACGCCTGCCCGTGACTGGCATCACGCACCGCAAGATCGAGCATCACGCCCAGCAGTTCGCCTTTGTTGTAATAGGACACGCTGCGGTCTGGACGATGGTAATAGCCGTTACCTTCGAGCCAGGCGTCGATGCTTGACTCTTCCGCCGACTGCGTAAGGTGCGCTGGCCGCCGCTCTAACTCTGTAATCTGTTCGCCTAACCGGTGAAGATATTGCTTCTCATCGAGCAAGCCCGCGCGCAACCGAATCGTCCCTTCTGCGGTGCTGGTGACTCCTTCGCTGAACCACAATGCCCGCGTGTAGTTCTCTTTCGTGTAGTCAATTGGTTCGAGCGTCTGCGGACGAATGCGTTTGACATTCCACAAATGGAAGAATTCATGCGCAGTGACGCTGGCCAGCGCGTCCAGAGATAGCGACGGCTTCATGGCGCCGGCGCTTACATCAATCGCCGTCGAAAAGGCATGTTCCATGCCGCCGCCGGCCGGCCCGCGCGGGAAGTGATAAATGAACATATATGTCTCGAACGGACGATCGTTCATCCAACTGATCGCAGCTGCGACAATTTTGTGCAGCGCGGCCACGATTCTTGCCATGTCGTAATCGGCGGTGTCTGCGTCGACAATTACGCGAAAGTGGCCGCCCGACTCATCGAAGTCGGATTCCTGGAAGTTTCCGATCTCCACCGGCGAGTCGACAAGCCGGTCGTAATTTGCGGCACTGAATTCGTCGCCGGAGGACGACGACAGGGTTAGAGGAGTGGCAATGTGCCATCCTTCGGGAACATGACTGAACCGCACACTCAGCGGAACGGAGCGCGCATCCACGGGATACATCAGTATCTGTGCGAGATTGAAGAATGCATGGTGACCATTCAGCTGCGCATTGAATGGTCCCGGTGAGTCGGCAAAGATTTGATACTCCACGATCGCGCCGCCTTCCGCGCCTTCAATCTGCCAACGGCTCTTGTCGAGCTCTCGCACCGCGAGCGGATTGCCGGAACGATCTTTCGCGCGAACCCAGTTCACGTACTGTGCGAAATCGCGGACCTGATAGAGCGCATTCCAAACCGGAAGCTGGAGTTCGCGCTGCGCCGTACCCGCCGGAAAGAATAATCTGCACCTCAACGAGATGCTGCTCGGGGGATGCAGAGCGATACGGTATAAGCGACCGGAGCCGATGTCTGCGCGATCGCCGCGAATCGAAAGCGCGAGAACGGCTAGGCAAAGCGATAGCCGTGCCGCGCAACCAGCTCTGAAAAATAAATTCATCCTTTCCCTGCCACTTCTCGCAATCTTGCCGGCAGCTTTTCATAAATTCCGCCGAAACCGCCATTGGAAAGAATTGCCACGACATCGCCGCTGCGCATCTCAGGAGCCACGGTCTGCACGATAGCATCGGCGTCGGCCAGAAGCCGTGCTCGGCGGCCGCTGCGCTCGATCTCCGCGGCAAGAGCGGGCAACTCCAGGCGCTCATTTTCCGGGACCGCTTCCGAGCGGAACACGCCCGCAACGACCACTTCATCCGCCTGCGCCAGGCTGCGTGCCAAATCACTTTGCAGAACTCGCCGCCGCAGCGTATTCGAGCGCGGCTCCAGAATTGCCCACAGTCGAGCTTCAGGATAGCGCGCGCGCAGCGCCTTCAGTGTTCCTGCGATCGCGGTGGGATGATGGGCGAAATCGTCAATAATGGTGATGCCGTTCACCTGCGCCTTTACTTCCAGCCGCCGCTTCACGCTCTTGAAAGTTTTCAGAGCCTCCGCGATTGCATCTTTCGGAACGCCATAGGACGCAGCCAGCGCGGCAGCCGCCGTTGCGTTCCAGACGTTGTACTCTCCCGCCAGCGCAAACTCGAGATCGGCCCAAGCGTGGCCATCGCGCAACACGGTCCAGCAAGTGCGCGTCGGTTCGAGTCGCAGATTCGTGACCCTCCAGTTCGCCCGCGGCCCTGCCCCGTAGCGTTCAACCGGACAAAACGCCTTTGCCAAACTGCGCTCCAAACTTAAGCTCTCCGCCGCCTCGCCTGCAACCCCATCGAAAGCTACAATTCGTCCCCGGCGCGCAATAAGATTCACCAGCCGTTTGAATGCCGTCTCCACAGCGTCGAGATCTTTGTAAATATCGGCATGATCGAACTCCACCGAGGTCAGAATCACTGCGTCCGGAAAATAGTGAAGAAACTTGGGCCCCTTATCGAAAAAAGCAGTGTCATACTCGTCGCCTTCCAAAATGAAGTGCTTGCCCGCGCCGAGATGAAAGCTGGAACCAAAGTTTTCTGCGATTCCTCCAATCAGAAAGGAAGGGTGCAATCCGGCGCAGTGAAAGATCCAGGCCAGCATTGAAGTGGTTGTGGTCTTGCCGTGTGTGCCGGCCACAACCAGCACTTCCTTCCCGCGAAGGAATTCGTCATGCAGCAACTGCGGCAAAGAACAAAATGGAATGCGCTGGTCGAGCACTTCCTCTAACTCGGCATTGCCGCGCGACATGGCATTACCAACCACCACCAGATCGGGCCGGGGGTCAAGATTCTCCGCGGCAAAGGGCTGCGCCACCGGAATCTCCAACTCACGCAGAAAGTCCGACATCGGCGGATAAGCCGCGGCGTCGGAGCCCGTGACATGAAACCCGCGCTGCTTCAGCATTCCCGCCAGCGAGGCCATCGCCGTCCCGCATATGCCGATCAGGTGAATGTGTTTTTTCTTGCTCATCGTGTGTAGTTAGAACCACGAGTGCAGCCGATCACGGCGCAACCGCCGATTCCAATATCCTTAGCGTCACGTGCTCGCTCCGCACCGTCAACTTCGCCCGCACTCCGAACGGCAGCGTGATGTTGCCTAACTCGACGTGCCCCGACCGAACGCCGAACGCGACGGGCACTTTCAAGTCACCAACAATTCGCATCACCACATCCTGCAGTTTGTAACCTTGATTCGCGGTCTGCACGCAGTCGAGCATCTCTCCAAAAACAATGCCGCGCACGCCATCGAAATGCCCCGCAAGTTTCAACTGCATTAACATCCGGTCGATCTGATAGGGTTTGGCGGCGAGATCTTCAAGGAACAAAATCGTCCCCGCAGTTTTGATTTCGTACGGCGTGCCCAAAGATGCAACCAGTATCGAAAGGCATCCGCCATACAGAGTGCCCTCAGCGTCGCCGTCGACCAATCCAGTCACCCCCACATTCAGCGGGACGTCCCAACCCGTCGAGCTCGAAAGAGCCGCATGCCACGATGCCAGATCAACGCCGTCAGCATGCGCCCAATCCTTGGCCGCCATCGGACCGTGGAAACTCACGAAACCGGCGGCGTCGTAAAAGTAGGTCAGCAAGGTTGTGATGTCGCTGTACCCAACAAAAATCTTGGGATGTGCTTTGATCTTTTCCAGATCAAGCTCTTTCAGCAGGTAGTTCGCACCATAGCCGCCGCGCGCGCACACGATCGCGCGCACATCGTCCCGTACAAACATCTCCTCCAGCTCTCGTATTCTCCGCTCGATGGGTCCCGCAAAATAAAGATCCCGTTCCACAATAGAGTCGAAATAAAACGGCTGATATCCAGCGCGCCGCAACGCCTCGCATCCCGCTTCCAGGTCCGCCCGCTTGATGTTGCTGGCGGGCGCGACAACGCCCACAGTATCGCCGGGCCGCAGCGCGGGTGGTTTGACGGGTTGGGGATGTGACGAAGACATTCGCTACAAGGCTGCACGCTAACTGATCCGTAACGCCACCCTCGGCCATTCAACTCAGAAAGAATTCTCCCCTGCACACCAGCCGCGCCGGCCCGCGCAAAAAAATACTATTGCCTTCCTTGCGCACGATTTGCGTGCCGCCCGGAGCGTGAACCTTCACCGGCGACTCCGCCCGGCCGGTCGCGAGGGCGGCAGCCGCCACAGCGCAAGATCCGGTCCCCGAAGATTGGGTTTCGCCGACGCCCCGTTCAAAAAATCGCGCCCTCAGATCGTGCTTAGTGTCGACCATAACGAATTCAACATTCACTCCCTGCGTGAAGCGTGAACTGTCCTGGATTTCGGCTGCATGCGCCTGCCAGTCTTCCATGAGTTCCGGCACGAAAACCACGTAATGAGGATTGCCCATCGAAACCGAAATCCCATGCACCTCCCGATCGGGCGTCTTTATCTTTACCTCGGTCTCAACCACGGCTTCTCCCATCTCAATTTCAAACTCATAATCTCCATCGCTGCGCGAAACTAGAACGCAAGTTTTCAGTCCTGCCCCGGTTTGAATCCTAAGCTTCTCTTTCCCCTGCTCGGAACACACGTAGGCCGCGACGCAGCGCGTGCCGTTGCCGGAAATCTCCGCCTCCGAACCGTCGGCGTTGATCAAACGGATTTCAATATCGGCCGAGCTGTGCGGCGCCATCCACTCCACACCGTCGGCGCCCACGCCAGCGTGGCGATCGCAAATGCGTTTGGTGAAGGCATGAATCGGTTCGCCAACCGGAGCAAGGGAAACATCGATTAACAGAAAGTCATTGCCGCAGGCGCTCGCCTTCACAAAAGGGATGGTGTGGACTCCGGACCTCACTCGCGCTCCACCCGGCCGAGACAAGTCACGGTACCCAGCACAGTCGATGCCTTCAACAGCCGCAAGAGTTCTTTCTGCTCGCGATTGCGGCCATCGACATCGAATTGCAGCCGAATATGCTGGCCCGCGCTGGCACTATTCACGTTCTGCATCATCCGATGATGAACCTCCAGGATGCGGCTGACCTCGTTGCCTATCTCTTCGACGCTGGCCCCCGTGACTTCATAACTCGTGAGCAAAATTTTCAGATTAAACGTCTCTTCCAAATGCCCCAGCGCAAGCAACGCCAGCAGCACCATTCCAGTCGCAAACACCGCGGTCAGGTAGAGGCCACCGCCCGCGGCCATGCCGATCGATGCCACCACGAACAGGGTCGCTGCCGACGTTATCCCCGAAGTCAGTCCGCGAGTATGCAAAATCGATCCCGCGCCGATAAATCCGATTCCCGGAATGATCTGGGCCGCAATCCTCGCCGCGTCAGACGGTACACCGGCCAGGGCAGCGGAGAGAACCGTGAATAACGCCGCGCCGAAGCAAATGAACATGTTCGTGCGCAAGCCGGTGGGACGGTGATTCAGCTCCCGCTCCAGTCCGATGATGCCGCCGAGAATCGCGGCCAACACCAGCCGCGCCAGAGAAGTTCCGACGATCCCGCTCGCCATCTCCGCACGCAGCAAATCGATGAAGTGTTGCCAGATCATTGCGTTTAAGGCTGCCCGACAGCAGGCTTCCGAAGCCGGATTCTATCATCGCAACCACACGCCTCCGCGTTACCTGCCTGATTACCGGGCGCGATAGAGGATAGCCCGCGCTTGTCCCGTAGTATGAATTTCGACCAATGGCTGCAACTGCCGGTCTTGTACCGCCTGCCACACACTGTCGCCCTCGAATGCCACCACGTAATCGGCATAACGCGCCGGATCCGCCAGAGCGCGTTCCCACATACCTTCGCGATCAACGGGCTGTTTCCAGGTTCGGTGGTTGCCTTCATTGATGACTCGCTTAAGCGGAATTCCCGCCTGCTGCAAGGCACCCACGTGATCTCCTAGATACATAAGCAAAGTGGAATTGGGAGGTAGCTTTCGCAGCCAGATTGCCACCTGGGTTTCGAGTTGATTTCTCGTGCGCATGTTAACTTGAGCTTCCTTCAACGAAACCGGCGTAGCCCTCCAAATAGAGATGTAACTGGAAATCACCAGCACGAATACGCCCAGCACGCACGCCGCGCGCAGCCGAAGGTTCCAGCCTTCAGAGCGCAAAGCTAGATGCACAAAGATAGCCAGCCCGACCGCAAAAGCCGGCAACAACTGCAATCCGTAACGCACGTTGTAATAAGAAAATGGCCACCACGCGGGCACGAAAATTGGTACTCCTCCATAGGCCACTGCCAGCGCGTAAAACGGCACGGGAACGAGCAAGAACATCAGTGGCAACCAATGGCCGAGAGAGGCCGGTCGGGCGACGCCTGGTTGCCGGTGACGAAAAGCGGCAGTCATCATCCCGGCGATGGCAAACGCAATCCACGCGCGCTGCAGCCATTCATTCTCGGCCACGTTAAGCTCGGCAGATTTTAGAAAATACATTCCGGCCAACACTGGATTGCCGCTCCCGGGATGCCCTTGATTTCCAGAATTCTGTGTCCTGCGCTCGATGGCCTTCGCCGAGTACGGTCCGTTGGCAAACTCAAGCGGATTCCGATAAACGATTCCGTTATAAGCAAGCCACAGCGCTGGCGCGGCCGACGCGATCAAGACGAACTTCAGGACTTGCGCTCGGGAAATACGGAAAGCGGACGCTCCCTGTCCGCGTAGATTGCCGTTAAGCAAGGTGAACACTATGAGCACACCGACAATCGCCGCGGCCAGAAACCATCCGTCGTAGCGCGTCAGGCAAGCCCCCGCCAAACACAAACCGCACTTCGTCAGAGACTTCGCGTCCCCGCGCATGTACTCGCTGAAACACACGACCGCCCATATAAACAGCGCCAGATAGAGCGACTCGCCCATGGCGGTGGTCTGCAGGTAGATCAGATTTGGATTCGCCGCGAACACCACGGCCGCCGTCCACGCCGCAAGACTTGCTGGCCTGTCTGGTTGAACATGGCGCGAGAAAGTGCCGCGCACCAGCCGGAACATTCCGATCACGCCAAACACATACCCCACCATCGACGGAATCGAGCCGCCCACGCCCCGCCGCCACATTTCATCGGAGAGCAGGAAAGGAATCATCAGCAGGTGCGGCAGCGGCAGCCACACCGTTCCCAGTTGCAACAGGCCGGGAGTTTTTGAATCGAAAACACGGCGCGCAATATTGATATGGGCAACCGCGTCTCCATAAAGCAGCACATCGCCACGCTGGAAATAGAACAGGAAGGAAAAAACAGAAACGCAGGTCGCGAGCCACGCCAGTAGGCGGACCTCGGAATCCCAGGGCGAACTGGACGGCACGTTCTCTATTTTATTGGGCACTGACTTGGGCACAAGCGATGTGCGAAAAACGGCCGAGCTTCTGGAACCGGGTTACTCGAGGTGCGTGAGTTCCCGAAAGATCTGAAAGCGTGCGTCAATCTCCTCACGCGTCAGCGACTGCAAACGTTCCGTACCGAAACGCTCAACCGCGAATGATCCCATGACGCCGCCATAGAACAGAGCCCGCTTCAGCACCTCGCGGTTCAATTCTTTTTGCGATGCCAGGTAGCCCATGAATCCGCCCGCGAAAGAATCGCCTGCGCCCGTCGGGTCTTTCACCTCTTCGATGGGAAGCGCCGGAGCGCGAAACGGATGACGCCCGATACCGAATGCGCCCTCGCGAAAGAAAATTGTCGCGCCGTATTCGCCATGCTTGATGACCAGCGCCTGCGGCCCCATGGCCAGCACCTTGTTCGCGGCCCGCGGCAGATTGGTTTCGTTGGCAAGCATTTTCGCTTCCGTGTCGTTAATCAGTAGCACGTCCACCAACTTCAGCGTTTCCTTAAGCTCCGGCAGCGCTCCTTTGATCCAGTAATTCATGGTGTCGCATCCGGTCAGGCGCACGCTCTTCATCTTGCGCCGCACGTCCGCCTGCAAGGTCGGCTGAATATTCGCCAGGAACAGGAACTCCGTATCCTCGTACTCTTTCGGAATGCGCGGCTGAAACGTCTCGAACACATTCAAGTCGGTGAAGTTCGTCTTGGCTTCGTTCAGGTTGTCGATATAGGAACCACCCCAGCGGAATGTCTGTCCTTTAGCTCGCTCCAGCCCGCGCGTATCGATTCCGTGCTGGCGGAAGACCTGTTCCTGCTCAGCGCCGAAGTCCTCGCCGACCACCGCCACCACGCGAACTTTTGTGAAATAACTGGCCGCCAGGGAAAAGTATGTAGCCGCACCGCCGAGAATATTCTTGACGCTGCCTGAAGGCGAAGTAACGTCATCAAACGCAACTGAGCCGACTACCAGAATGCTCATCCGGAATCCTGTCCTTAAATGGTAGGGGTTAAGTTCGCCGTCTCACTTCACGTACTTCGCGAGAATCAACCGCAACTTTTTCTTCGTTGCGGCGGGAATCTTCTGCCGATCCGTCAGAATTGCATGGGCCAGCGCCGTCGCGCATTTGCACGAGCGTTCGCGCGGCATCGCCGCCACCGTCTCCCGCACGACTTTCGTGGCATTCTCTGCATTCTTAACTAAGACAGCGACAATCTGATCGACCGTCACCGAATCGTGATGCGGATGCCAGCAGTCGTAATCCGTCACCATGGCGACCGTGACATAGCAAAGCTCCGCCTCGCGCGCCAACTTGGCCTCCTGCAGATTGGTCATGCCGATCACATCCATGCCCCAGCCGCGATAAACATTCGACTCAGCCTTGGTCGAAAACTGTGGCCCTTCCATGCACAGATACGTTCCGCCCCGCTTACCCACCACGCTAACCTTCTTGCACGCGGACTCGACGACGCCTGCCAGTTCGCCGCAGATGGGATCGGCGAATGAAATGTGTGCCACCACCCCGCCGCCGAAAAAAGTGTCCACTCGATGGCGCGTACGATCGAAAAATTGATCGGGAATGACAAAATCCAGCGGCTTGTGCTCTTCCTTCAGCGATCCAACCGCCGATACGGAAACGATGCGCTCGACCCCAAGCTGCTTGAACCCATGAATGTTTGCGCGAAAATTCAGTTCGCTCGGCAAAATGCGATGACCGCGTCCATGGCGCGCCAGAAACGCCACTGTGCGTCCCTCCAGAGTGCCACACACGTAAGCGTCGGAGGGAGCGCCGAACGGCGTCTTCACTTGCACTTCCTTCACCTTGCTCAACCCCGGCATGGAATACAACCCGCTGCCGCCGATGATTCCGATTTCCGCCTGTGCCAATCCCCCTCCAGATCGCTTCTGCACCGCGAGTCAAACTCGTGATTATACAGGACAAGAATTAGCAGCCCCTTGGCAGAGCATGTGTGGCAGAGCATATGTGGAGCGGGCACTCCTGCCCGCTTGCGTGCAGCGCCAAAAACCCGGCGGGCAAAGTGCCCGCTCCACAAGGTCGGCCCGGCGACTAACGATACAATTTCGAATATGAGGTCTTGTACCGCTGCCTTCTTATTGTTCTTGCTGTGCGGTTTCATTCGGGCGCAAGACAACCCCGCGCACCAGCCCGAGCCGACATCGGTCACCGTCGCCATGACCATCGATCACAACCGGGCAGTCATTAACGCCGAGCTTCCGCTTCCCGACGGCTCGACGCAGCGCGTTCGCGCCTGGATCGACAACGGCAATCCTGATCTAAATTTATCTCGCCGCTTGGCCACGCAACTGCAACTCGCGGTTTCCTGCAATAGCAATAACAACGACCAGGAATGCTCTTCGCCTCCGCCGCCAGAGATCATCGTCGGCGGCATGAAGATCCCTCTGATCGGCGTCAAGCAGGCAAAGATTCCATTGAACCCCGTCGATGCCGCCTCAGTGCTGGCTCCCGGGCATGAACGTCGAGATCAACCTGCCGTCAAGCATCCTCCGCCACTATGATGTTCTCTTCGATTTTCCCGGCCACAAGTTCTCCATCGGCGCCCCCGGCACGATTCATTTCCGCGGACGAGAGCGCCAAAGCGCAGATCAACGCCGAGAATGCTCTGATCCAGCTTCCCAGCCAGATCGAAAAAAAGAAATACAATCTCGCCCTCGACTTAGGCGCCAGTATCAGTTTTCTTTCGGAGGAATTGTTTGACAAACTCGCCGCCGCCCATCCCGATTGGCCGCACATGACCGGCGCGGTCGGCTCGGCCAACATGTGGGGACATCGACGACGAACCGAAGTGGAAAGTGATGCGCCTAGACCGCGTGCAGTACGGACCTCTCTTCCTTGCCAACGTAGTTGTTGTCGACTTCCCGAAAGACCGCATGGACTTCTTCGCCAAGCGCGCGGGCGTGGACACCGCAGGCCTGATCGGCTCAGACTCTCTACTCAACTACCGCGTCGGCCTCGATTACGCTCACTCGACGGTCTACTTCGAGTTTGGCCGCATGTTCAACTTTCCCGACTTCGATGTCATCGGACTCACCTTGCGACCCGAAGACGACGGCCGCTTCACCATCCTCGGCGTCGCCGATTTCGAGGGAAAACCGTCAGTGACGCCAGAACCGGACGGCGTCCAACCCGGCGATCATCTCCTCGCAGTCGACGGCATCCCTGTGCAAGGCTCGACAATGGGACAAGTATGGAACATGCTCGGTGGAACTCCAGGCCAGGAGCGCAAGTTAACCATTGAGCGCAGCGGCAGACAATTCACCATCGCGGCCACGGTCCAGCATTTCCTGGGAGAACTGCCGGACGAGAAGGAACGCAAGAAAAAGAAGTAGCTGCCACTCACTTCGAGGTCGGAGGCGCTCCGAACACTTCCTTCTCCAGCGTTGCCGTCGTGGCCGCGTCCAGACTCTCGCTCACGAACACCGTGTCCCCTTGCTCCTCGATCACCACCGGTCCATCTTCGGTAGTCCACGCGTGCCGGCCCTTTAGTAGATCCGCGGGAGCGTCGTCGTCCTTCGCAGCGACCTGCTCGGTCACACCTTCTGCAATCGCGTCAGCTTTCTTATAGCGCTGCTTCAGCGACCGCGCATAAACTTCCGCAAACTCCGCTGCCTTATCGGCACTCGACCAGCGCGATACGTACAGCAAGCCCAGCGACGCGGCTCCGGTAGAATCCGACTTCGGAATCGCTTTCATCTTCGCGGCGTAGTAATATCCGCCACGCCATTCCGGATAAAGCTGCTTCGACAACGGCTTTCCCGCGTATTGCTCAATCAGCACGGCCACATCGAATTCGCCCATTGCGCCGATATCGAACTTCTCATAATCCTTGAAATCGTGCTTGAAGTCCGGCACCCGCATGGGCTCGATCTTTTCACCGGATAAATAAGTCTCCGGCTCCATGATCTGCCGGGTCGTGTGCGGGGGATTTCGCAAGACGCCCGCAAACGCCCTATCTTTCCCGCCTTTCTGCATCAACTTGACTACGAACTCCATCCCGTAACTGTAAGGAAACGTAAGCGACTCCTTCATGAAGATAGGCGCGTCGTTGAAAACCTTCGTGCTAGGAGTGCCGGTGAGAGTCTCTTCTTCCATCGCGTCGACCAGGCTCGGAGAGTTGGCGATCGAGTGCCCAGTCGGAGCCATAGCATATTGAAACATCATGGCCTGGGCCTGCCCTTCGATCACCGCTTCGCGGGCGTTATCCATCTCGTCGTTTTCGATGTCAGCCGGCGTCGGATCTCTTCTGATTTCGCCCAGGTCTTTCTCGCCTTTCTTCATCCACTTCTGCAGGCCGATCGACTGATCCTGCAGCGCGTGCGTCAACTCGTGGGCCATCACGGGCTCCTGCTCTTCCATCGGAACCCAGTCCAGCAGATTCACAGTTTTTGTTTTCGGGTCGTAGTAGCCCGCCACTTCCTCCCGCAACAGCGCCACCAGAAATGTTTCCAGATTAAAATCACGCGGCAGCAGCCCAAACTTTTTCAGCACCAGTTCCGACCGCCGCAGCCGCTTCGTGTCCTCGTCATTTACGTGCTTGGTGAGATAAGACACCACCTCATCGCGGCTGGTCAGTTTACGCTTCACCGTTTTTTTGATGGGCAGCCCAGTCTGCTTGCTGTCGAATTCCAGAATCTCGTCGACCGAGTGAAACAGTTCCTCCGCCTGGCGCGGCGTGATCTTGACTTCTTCTTTCGGAGGCTCTTCCTTCGGCGGCTGTGCCGGCGGTGGAATGGGTTTGGGCAGATCCTGTGTGGTAGGAGTTTGCCCAGCCTGGGAAGGCTTGTCCGCCGGAGGCGCGGCTTGTGCGCCCGCACGGCGCCCACATGGCCGCAGCCAGCACGACCGCCAAAAGCAACCGAAGAACCCCCGACCAATCCGCTTTAAGATCCATTGAAATTGAGTCTATACGTTCGTCCCACCAAATTGTCATCCTGAGCGGAGCATCGTCCGTCCGAAGGAAAGGACGATGCGCAGTCGAAGGATCCCTTCAGCCAGATCACTCCATCGGCTCTTCTGGGAGTCTCTCCGCTCAGTTCTTGACACACACGAGGGACAGAATTCCGAATATCACCCCGGGAACGTTTACGGTAGAGGGATCCTTCGACTGCGTATTCCGATTTCGCATTCACGAATCGGAACACCGCGCTCAGGATGGCAGAGCAGAAAACTGTCTTACGAATTCCATCACCCACTCCCCCGCTTCCTGCGTCCCCAGCATCCCGCCAATATCCTGCGTGGTCTTCTTCTGCCGCACCGCTTCCAACACGGCGGCCTCGATCTTCGCCGCTTCCGCCACCATCCCCAGATGCGCCAGCATCATCGCCGCCGTCAAAATCGCGCCAAACGGATTCGCCATGTTCTTACCCGCAATCGGCGGCGCAGACCCGTGAACCGGTTCGAACATCGACGTCTTCCCCGGATGGATATTCCCGCTGGCGGCCATCCCCAGCCCGCCCTGCAGGCCCGCGGCCAGGTCCGTGATAATGTCGCCGAACATATTATTGGTGACGATCACGTCGAACTGGCGCGGATCGCGCACCATCTGCATGCACAGCGCGTCCACATACATGTGCTGCGCGGTAATCCGCGGATACTCCCCGCTCACTTCCTTAAACACCCGCTGCCACAAGCCGCCGGCATGCGTCATCGCATTCGACTTGTCGGACATCAGAACTGTCTTGCGCGGCGACCCGTCGAACTTGGCGTGCCGCTCGCAATACTCAAACGCGTAGCGAATGATGCGCTCCACTCCTTTGCGCGTGTTGATGTCTTCCTGTGTGGCGATCTCATCGGCCGTGCCCTGTTTGAATACGCCACCCGCATCGGTGTAAACCCCTTCCGTATTTTCGCGAAGCACGACAAAATCTACATCCTTCGGCTCGATGCCCTTCAGCGGACACAGCGCCGCGTCGAGCAGCCGAACCGGCCGCACGTTGGCGTACAAGTCCATTTTGAAGCGCATGCCCAGCAGAATTTCCCTGGCATGGATGTTGCTCTTAACCCGTGGATCGCCAAATGCGCCCAGCAGAATGGCGTCGAAGTCACGACCCAGCATGGCAAAGCCATCAGCAGGCACGGTGGTCTGATCGCGCAGGTAGCGATCGGCCCCCCAATCGAAATCGGTCAATTCCACGTCAGCGCCCGAGGCCTGAATCACCTTCACCGCCTGGGGGATGACTTCCTGGCCAATACCGTCTCCGGGGATGACGGCAATGCGCTTCCGGCTTCGCTTTTTCGAGTCCACGGCAGAAAACTTAACACAATCGTTATAATCGAACTACCACTATGGGGCTAAGTGCACTCCAAGTTCATGGCGACACAATAGGCGCGGCGGCCCTCAGCGACTATCGCGGCGCGACCACCGCTGCCCGCTTCGGCGATCCCCAAGCGGAGTTTTCCGCCTTGCGCACAGCCTGCGGCGTCTACGATCTCGGATTCCGCGCCAAGATTTCGCTCAGTGGCGGTGACCGCGTGCGCTGGCTGAACGGCATGGTCACCAACAATATCCGCGACCTGGAAGTGGGCCGGGGAGCCTATGCATTTTTGCTGAATCCGCAAGGCCACATCCTCGGCGATCTTTATGCCTACAACCGCGGAGACTCCATTACGGTGGACACCGACTCTGCGCAGGCGGAAAAAATTCTGGCGACCTTCGACCATTACATCATCATGGACGACGTCGAGGTCACGAATCTCAGCGAGCAAATAACCACTTTGGGGATTGCCGGGCCGAAATCGCGCGAAGTGTTGAAGGCCGCCGGGATCGCGCTTCCCGAGACAGCGCCGCTCGAGGTCGTCACTCCACGATGCGATTGCCAGTGCGATTGCCTGCAGTGCACGGTGGTCCGCGACGAGGATGCGCAGCACGAATCCTATGAGATCTGGATCGCGCCTCAAGATGTACGCAAACTCTGGGATGCTTTGGTGGACGCAGGAGCGGCTCCGGTCGGTTCCGAAGCGCTGGAACTGAATCGCATCGTCTCCGGCATCCCGCGTTATGGAGTAGACATCCGGGAGCGCGACCTGCCGCAGGAGACCGAACAGGCACGCGCCCTGAACTTCAATAAAGGATGCTACGTCGGCCAGGAAATCGTCGAGCGGATTCGCTCTCGCGGTGCGGTTCATCGCAAGTTCACCGGATTTCTAGCAGAAGGTAGCGTGCCGATCACCGCAGGAAAGAAGATTGTTGTCGGCGACAAAGACGACAAAGAAGTCGGCGAGATTACCAGCGCCGCTTCCCTGCAATTGCCAGACGGCGCGAAAACTGTAGCCCTGGGATACATCCGGCGCGAAGCAGGCGTACCGGGCCGTGAGGTCAGGATTGGCGAGGTAAAAGCGACGGTCGTGCAGTTGCCGGTTACCGATAACGTGTTGCAAGAAGATCGTTCGCTGAAGCAGCATTCGGCATGAGGGACGAGTCGGAGCAACTTAGACCCTGAATTTGGGCGGTCAGCTTGGGGCGGTACAGCCCTTGGATGGTGTAGCTTGGGACGACACGGTTCGGGATCGTTGCTCTCTTCTCGAAGGCGTCATCCCGAAGCCCCGCGTTTTCACCAGCGGGGCGAGGGATCTCGCGCGGAGCATCGAGACGCGTGGTCTGCACCTCGCCTGAAAAACGGCCACGGTCAGGATGACTCAACCAGGAATCGCGGAGCGCGCTAAATCTAGAGTTTCAGGAGAAAGTTTTATGGCTGACAAGAAACACGAACAATCTGGCTTCAAGGTAACCGACCGCCGCCTGTTCACATCAGATGGTGAGTTGCGCGCCGATGCGCCCGAGGAAGTTGAACCGCCCAGAGCGCCGGCCCCGAAGAAAGAAGTTTCGTCTGCGGAAAAACCTCCGGCGCCTGTGGCAGTGGATGCCGACGGAGTCGATACCGGGGCGGCAACAGATCGTGAAATGCCGGTACCGCCCACCAGCGCCGAGCAGGAGGCGCAAGCCGCCGCCTATCGCCAGTCCGCCCAGGATCTCGATACCCAGGTCGAACTCAGCGGCCACTCCCCCAAGGACTTCGAGATCACGTTCGAGCGTTTTCTCGCCTCGCTCTACATGACCGCCATGGTGCAACTGGGATTGATGCGGCAGCAAGGCGCGCAGCCGCAAGTCGACATCGTGGGAGCCCGCCAGACCATCGACACCTTGAGCCTCATTTCGGAAAAGACAAAGTCCAACCTCACGCCCGCTGAAGAGAATTTTCTACAAAACAGTTTGTACGAACTGCGCATGGCCTACGTTGAAGTAACCAATGCGCTGGCGCGGCCGCCGCAGCCAGGTCCCGCCACCGGAACCAGGGGGCGGTAAAAGCGAAAAGATGAAAGCGGGATGAAAGCGGGATGAAAGCGATAAGATGAAGGCGACCTTGACCGTGCTGGGCAGCGGCACGTCCATGGGCGTGCCCACCCTGGGGTGCGACTGCGCCGTCTGCCACTCCAGCGATCCCCACGACCGCCGCACACGCCCTTCCATCATGCTCGAGTACGGCGGCAAGGTCGTGCTCATCGATACCACTCCCGACTTTTACACCCAGGCCGTCCGCGAAAACATTACGCGAGTCGACGCCGTGCTCTACACCCACACTCACGCCGATCACATTCTCGGTATCGATGACCTGCGTCCGCTCAGCTACCGCCACAAACCGGAGAAGCTGCCGCTTTACGCGCGCCCCGACGCAGCCGCGTTTCTGCGCAGAATGTTCAGCTACATCTTCGATGCCGACTATAAATTCGGCGGCCTGCCCCTGCTTGAACTGCGCCCCATTGACGGCCCGGTAGACGTGCTGGGCGTACGCTTCGAGCCGGTAATTCTGATTCATGGCGAAACCCAGATCTACGGCTACCGCTTCGGCTCAGCCGCCTACCTGACCGATCACAGCGAAATTCCCGAGTCGTCGCTGCATCAACTGGAAGGTCTGGATATTCTGTTTCTGGACGCGCTGCGCCACAAACCGCATCCCACGCACTCGACGGTAAAGAATTCTTTAGCCATCGTCGATCGCCTGAAACCAAAGCGCGCCTTCTTCACCCACATTTGCCACGACCTAGGCCATGAAGCCACCAACGCCAGTTTGCCGCGCCACGTGCGTTTGTCGTTTGACGGGATGAAATTAGAGTTCGAAATCTAAGAACGGCATCGGACCTCGGACGTCAGACCTCACCTGTACGCCTGAACAAGTGGCTGAAGTCTGAAGTCCGAGGTCGCTTTTGCTCTTATGCAAGTCTTCCACAAACTCGACGATGTGCCCGCCGGCTTCGGCCCAACCGTAGTCACCGTCGGCAACTTCGACGGAGTGCATCGTGCCCATACCCACGTACTGCGCGAGATCGTTTCGCGGGCGCGCGCCAGCCATGCCAAAGCCGTGGCAGTCACCTTCGAGCCGCATCCCACCCGCATTCTGCGCCCAGAGGCAGGATTGAAGCTGCTCACGCCCACGCCCGAAAAACTCCGCCTGCTCGAAGCCACTGGGATCGACGCCGCGATCCTGCTGCCCTTTGGACGCGATCTCTCGCTGCTGACCCCGCGCCAGTTTGCCGAGCGCATTCTCAAGAAAAAGCTGCACGCCCGCGAAGTGCACGAAGGTTTTAATTTTCGCTTCGGCCATAAAGCGGCTGGCGACATGAATGTCCTCGCCGAACTTGGACGCGAGATGGGGTTCGAGGTCAAGGTTTATCCCGAGATGACCTTGCGCGGCGAACCCGTCTCCAGCAGCCAGATTCGCAAACTGCTCACCGCCGGCCAAGTAAGCCGTGCCCGGCATCTTCTGGCGCGTCCTTTCTGCATTCTCGGCACGCCCGGCCGCGGGCGCGGCTACGGTTCGAAATACACCGTGCCCACCATAAACCTGTCGCGCTACGAAGAACTCGTGCCCAAAGACGGCGTCTACATCACCTCGACGTGCGTCGGGTCGGAGCGCTTCGATTCCGTCACCAACGTGGGCAACCGCCCCACCTTCGGGGCGGAATTATTTGCCATCGAAACTCATCTTCTCAACTTCCATCCCATTGAATTAACTCCGGAAACCGAAGTTGAGATCTGCTTCCTGCAGCGCCTGCGCGATGAAATCAAGTTCCCCACCGTCGACGCTCTGCGCGAGCAAATCGCACGCGACGTGAACAAAGCTCGTCGATACTTCCATTTGCTCCGAAAGCTGAGCGGCACGGCCGAAGCCCAGTAGTGCGTGCTCTTTCGATTAACCACTCCCGCCGCCATTCCCCGCTAAAATATATTTCATTCAGAACTTCTGACTCGGGAACTCATAGCTCAGGACTCCTAGCTCAGGACTTATAGGATATGGACAAGTTCATCCTTCGCGGCGGAGAGCCGCTGCTCGGCACGGTCCGCGTCAGCGGCGCCAAAAATGCCGCGCTGCCCTGCATGGCCGCCGCCCTGCTCACCGATCAGCCGGTGATCCTGGAAAACGTTCCTCAGGTTCGCGACATCCAGACCACCCGCAATCTCCTGGCCGCCATGGGCGCCGAAGTCGAGCTCGGCTACGGACGCGCTCAGCATCGCACCACCATCCACTGCGCCACTCTCGCCGCTCCCGAAGCTTCTTACGACCTCGTCAAAACCATGCGCGCCTCCACACTGGTCCTTGGCCCGCTGGTAGCACGATGCGGTCACGCCCGTGTCTCGCTTCCCGGGGGCTGCGCGATCGGGGCTCGTCCCATCGACCTCCACATCAAAGGCCTCGAGCTCCTCGGCGCGAAGATCACGCAAGAGCACGGCTACATTGAAGCCAGCACAGACCGCCTGAAAGGTACGGAAATTGTTTTTGACAAGATCACCGTCACCGGCACCGAAGACCTCCTCATGGCCGCCACTCTCGCCGAGGGCCAGACCATTCTGCAGAACTGCGCTCGCGAGCCCGAAGTCGCCGACCTCGCCGCTCTCCTAAATAAGATGGGAGCGAAGATCGAAGGCGCTGGAACGCCCACCATCCGCGTCCAAGGCGTGAGCAAATTGAAAGGCGCGAAGCACCGCATCATTCCCGATCGCATCGAGGCCGGCACCTTCATCATCGCCGGTGCCATGACCGGAGGCGATCTCAACATCGCCGGATGCGATCCCTCTCATCTCGACGCGCTGCTCAGCAAACTTCACGAAGTCGGCGTCAAAACGAAGTGCACCGCCGATTCCGTCCGCGTCATGGGCGACAATCCCTTCACCGCCGCCGACATGTCCACCGAAGAGCATCCCGGGATTCCCCACCGACTGCCAGGCGCAATTCATGGCCCTGGCCACGCAAGCCGAAGGCACATCGATCATCACCGAAAATATTTTCGAGAACCGCTTCATGCATGCCCAGGAACTGGTGCGCATGGGCGCCAACATAAAAATCGAAGGCCGCCGCGCCATCGTCCGCGGAAAGACTCCGCTCAGCGCCGCCGCCGTGCTGGCCAGCGACCTCCGAGCCTCCGCCTCGCTAGTCCTCGCCGCCCTGGTCGCCGACGGAGAAACCATCATCGACCGCGTCTACCACATCGACCGCGGCTACGAGCACATCGAAGAAAAGTTAAAAGGCGTCGGCGCCCAAATCCGCCGCATCGGCGAAATGTTCCCCAAAAAAACCGCCGCGGCAAAGTAATCACGTAGCCCCGCACGCATTCATCCGGGGACCGATGGATGCGGCGCGAACTCGCAGATCGCCGCACTCGCCTTCATCCCGTCGTCCACTTGAGCAGCAGCGGGAAGGCGATTTCCCGCCAGTGCATCGTACTTTCGTAATTAGGAATCCACGGTATTGAGGCGACCGCTGTTCCTGTGGAGAATCTAATTCTGTGAGGCGAGTCCTCACGAATATTCTCTTTAGTTAGGAGTACCAAATGGCATACGAGCCCTCCCTCAACGTGGTTCATGCGCTCCTGCACGCCGAAACCCGCAAAGCCTTGTCGCTTCCCCTGGCAGCACTGATCACGGGTGCTTTATCGCAGGTAGAGACGACAATCGAAATCGCCAACCGAGTTTGCGATTCGGTATTTCACCGTTCGATGAAGGCGGCGACTGACTCGGCGAGTGGCTACCGAGTCGCTCCGATGAGCCAGGGACTGACCAGATGAGACTGACCAGATGAGACTGACCAGATGAGACTGACCAGATGAGATAGCCATCTCGTTAGCTATTTTTCGCACATCTCACCCATGTCTTCTCGGAGAGAACTATTCCCGGCTTCGTCTAGGGCGCGATTTGGAGGGCGCCCAGGCCCTTGTGCACCTGCGCAAGAAAAGTCGCCAAGTGCGTTCCTAAGGTAGAATCTGGAAACGCACGCTCTCGGAGGTTCCTCCTATGCATCGTTGCCCCAAAATGCTACTTACGACAGCGCTTGTTATCGCTGCGTCCATTTCGATTGCTCAGGAACCCTACCATTCCCCTGATCCCGACGTGATGGCTCGACTTTCCTATAACAATTCGGGAGTTGTCCAGCGGGGGAATGTGCGCAACGTATGTATCGCGGTTTCTCGTGATGGCGAATATCGAATTGTCCGCTTGACGGCTGTGGGGCAGACTGAACGGCTTCACGGCAAGATGCCGAAAGAGGAATTTAATCAGTTGTCCAAGCTGCTTGGAGCGACGGAGTTCCGAACTTTGTCGGGGTATCACGGTGGTCTGGTCCGTCAAGACGCCGAAACATTTGGAGTAGAGATTCCGCTGGGTAACAGTTCGCACCTCGACGGAGCGCTACAATCGCCCGCCCCTGCATGGCGTTTGCAGTGGATGAATGGAGATGGCGGAAACCCGTTTCCTGCTTCGATTTCTAAACTCGTGGATTGGATAAAACGGTTTCAGCCTAGAGATGGAAACACCTTTGAATACACCGACTATCCAGATGTGTGTCCCACCGTAGGACTTCGCTTTCTCCAGCCATCTGTAGCTGAAAATTCGCATCCCTGACCTTCTTCGACAGTCGTGCTCGGCAGGCACATTTGTTGAAATCAGGCGACACTGAGTACTACGGCGATTTCACGCCGGGTCAGCAGCACGTACAGACACCTACCGGCGTTCGATACGTAATTGTTTCGTGAGATGCAGTACAAGACCGTCGTCAAGCATAGCGGCCAGCGCTTCAGGCCGCTGCCGTGTTCGAAGGCGTGGACAACGGGACCGGAATTCCTGGAGTCTCCAGATTCACTCGAAGCCACTTGCCAGCATCCGCGCGGGTCGTCAGATTACCAAGCCGGATGCGGGATCCAAACTTGTAACCATACAAGCTGAGTAGCAAATCCTGTCTGCTGTTCCCCTCGCCAGTACCGACTCGAATCGATGAAATCAGGCTCGATGCTTTGCTGATGTCGATCTTCGGATCGTTGGGCAGAGCCGCGACCGCGTCCAGGAAGGTTCGAATTTCGGAGTCCGTTGCAGCCAGGAACTGCCTGTAGTGCACAAGATAGTCCACGCCAGCATCCGTGGACTGCTCGTGGCCGACGATCAGCCTTGCGCAAAGATTCTCCGCGAAAGGGAAAGTGAGCGGAGGGAATGCCGGTAGGATCCCGCCAACGCGAGGAGTGAGCGATTTGACCGAGTCGTAAACGTACCGTCCCGCCCTCAGAGGATCGAAACCCATATGTACCGCCGTCGTAAAGTGGCCGCACTGATTCGCGCTGGATGGCCATGGATCCTTGAATTCGGGCCTGAATCCCCGATCCTTCAAGTTGGAAAAGATACCGCTGAAATGGGTGACACCCGGCTGCCCCGGGTCCGCGCTGGCGCGCAGAATCGTATTTAGGCGCTTCTGCAATTCGTTACCAGAGCCCGAATCGTCAATGTCATCGTCCTCGTAAAGGATCGCCAGGAAGTCCACCGCGTTGCCAGCCGACGTTCTGTAAAACTGCGCCTTGTTTTCAACGCTGGCCATGGACGCGCGTCCCCTTCCCGCATAAGCCGAAAAGCGTGGAAGATTCTACTCGAGTTTTTGGATCCGTTCAACCTGATGCGGCCCACGCTCTTGCAAGCGTAACGGTTGTAACCAGCGCTAGCGCTTAAAACCCTGCTCAGCATTTTGAGTGTGGTGGGATGTTTCAACAGTTCCATATCCCGACCGCTGAGAACACAGTTTTTCAACAGTTACTCCCCATCGTGAGTATCCGATACAATTCCGCTACGTTCGCACCATCAGGTTTCGCGCTCGCACCGCGCTCGACATCAAAGCTTCCAATGCCAAAATTGAAGCAGAGCAATAGCAATATCGTCCCGCGAACTGAACGACCGCAGATTCCTGATTACGGAATCAGCAAGAGCAAGACCGGCTTGTTGCCGTAGAAGTGGGCCGTGAAGAGCCTGGCCGAGTCCCGCGAGTACTGGATTGTAACCGTACGGCCCGATGGTCGGCCCCACGCCATGATCATCTGGGGCCTTTGGTTCGACGGCGCATTTTGGTTCGGCACAGGCAGCAAGACTCAAAAGGCACGCAATTTGAAAAAGAACCCAAACTGTATTGTGGGCACTCAGAATGCTGCCGAGGCCGTGATTCTCGAAGGTGTGGCCGAACCGATCACCGACGGAGCTATCCGAAAGAAATTGGAGCCGACGTCACTCCGCAAGTATGCGATAAGCGGCGGTAACGAGCCCGTCTTCCGTGTGCGCCCAACCCGTGTATTCGGCCTCATCGAAAAGAGCTTCCCGAAAACTGCTACCCGCTGGACATTCGATCGAGGTCAGCGAGTGTAATGGCAATGTTACAGCAGGTACGCTCAAACTCTGGGCTTAAGGACGGTCCGCGGCGATAATGGCTCGATGAACGAGCGCTCAGTAGCTCTGCGAATTAGTGGCGTGGACACTTGCTGTGTCGATTAGCCGCCAGCCAGAGATGGGGAAAATCTGCGTCGTCGTGCAATCCTCAAGCCTTTGCCAGGAGGAATCATGGGTCAACACAGCTTTGTTCCGGTTGAACCGAATGCCAGGTCGCGAAACGACCTCGTCGAGCGCGGGTTTACTCGTCAGCCGCTCAGAGTTGACCTGGAGGTAGCGCGCACACTGGAGGCGTTAGCCCATGCTGCTTGGTCGATTCCAAGAGACCAATACTATGACGGGGGCGACAGGTATCGTTCCTTAAATCGTCTTCGGGCCGAGATTGTTGAGGGCGGCGTGAAAGTTTGGTCGACGGATGAGAACACCCCGTATGTACAGCTCGAAAAATACAACACGACAATAGGCGGCCAGCCGAGAAAATACGCTCCACTGCCCCAGGCGATCGCCGATGTCGCAGGCGTTCGCAAGATGATTGCTTACCACCTTCGATACCTGCCGCTCTCGGCGGTGGGTACGAAGTATTTAGTTAACATGCATGTAATCAGGTTCACGGCTACGCCGGGCCGGCCATGTGACACAAGCCCACCGGGCTTACATAAAGACGGGGAAAAGTACATCGCCACGCATCTACTGGGCCGTTGCGGTGCTCAGGGCGGCGAAGTCGTTATAACCGACAATGACAGACACGAAATAGATCGCTTTACGATGCGCGAATCGGGTGAGTGTTACGTATTCGACGATGACCGCATCTGGCATATGTTGACTCCGGTGGCAGTGCAGGACGGCAATCAGTACGCCTACCGGGACACGCTGGCATTCGATATGCTGCCCGAAGGCTGGGAACCCGCGAAGTGATCGGGGGAAGCTACCGGGCAGGGCTGTTCCCCGCGCGGCCTCCGTCCCTTTTTTCCTGGAATGCCGCCAACCATTACGCCGAGTTTCCCGATCATCAACACGACGCAACAGTTTCCCGGAGACAACGGAGACGCAGCCAACCCAGAGCCACTCCTTGGCTCGGCTGGACGATTACGTTTCATCTCTAAACGCTCTTGCCGGATGCAGTCTCGCTCGGATAGTTGAAGAAGAGCTGATTACCGTCGGGATCATCGACCACCAGAAGCCGGTAGCCCCACGAACCCTCCTTGACCGGAACGCCCTTGGCCTCGAGTTCCGCGCGCAGCGCGTCCACCGCGGCGATCGCGGCCTCGCGCGTCGCCGGCTCGACGTTCAGGGAAATGAACATCAGCCCCTTGCCAATCTTCTCCGGCCACGAGTCGGCCAGGATAAGCGCGCAGCCCTGCCGCTCGACCTGTGCGACGTACGCCCTGCCGTCCTCGTCGTAGCGCCAGGGGCACATGAAGCCAAGCTGGTTAACGTAAAAGCGGAGCGATACCTCAACATCGGCCACGTGCAGGACGGCGCGCGCGAACCAGTCTGTCATAGGCTACATATCCTCACGTAAAGATAACTTCTTCTTAGATCAGTTTTAAAGACAAGGTGTCATCCCTCTGACTTTGGGCAGCGTTTTGAGCGGCTATCAGCCAGTCTCCGGCAGCCGTGCTAATTCGGCTCCGATGAACCGGCAATGAGTGTAATGGCGATGTTACGCCAGTTCACGGGCATTGACTTACAATCGACACCGTCAAAAGCATATTCATCTCGGTGAGCCTTGGCCTGTTTGTTGGAGTGATTGTCACGATGTTCAGGATTGTTCACGACGTGTTTCCGTACCTGAGCGAACAGCACCGAGCTTCTTTCCGCAATTGGACCCGCTCTTTCGGCGGCAACATAAACGATCCGCTTCGGAGTGCATGGGATGAACACATTAGACGTTTCCCAACAGTCAAAAACGTGCCTTCCTTGCCGCTCTCCTCCTAGCAGCGATCTTGTCAGTTATGGGCTACCCGCTCTGGTTATCAGTGGCTTCACGCTAGATTGCGCTGAACTTCATACAGGTGATTGGCGAAACGGCGATTTCACGTTTTGACCGCTGGTCAACGAGTGATATGGGGATATTTCAACAGTTGAAGCCCGGCGCAAGGCCCCATGATGAATGCTATGGGGATTTTTCGCTGATCAGGCTCAATGCTTTTCTAGTGTACGTGGCGTGGTGCCGCCCTGTAACGCCAATCTGCCCACGCTATACGCAATGGACCATCCCAGAACGTGGAGGATTAGAAGCATGAAAAATACGTTACCTGCGAATGCGAAGTGTGGTCCGAAGTTCCATAGAATGACGTATCCAGTGGGAATTTTACTGTTATCAATCACGGAGTAGGTCCCCTGCAGGCCCAAGAAAAGTACGACGCCAAAGAGATAGAACGCCGTCGTAATTAACCTGTTCACTCTGGCAGGTCGCCTGCGAAGTGCAATAAAACGTTGTTCAGCATCAGCGTTGTTTGCAGTGTGGAGCAAAGCTCGAACACGTAAAACGGTGGTAGCGGCTGAGACAATAACGTAGATGCTGAGCACCATCAGCGCGATCAAGAACAGCCTTTCCAAGAACGATAAGTACGGCAAGACTAACCAGATCGGGGCGGGGCGGGTTGGATCGAACGGCATGGTGTCTCCTTGACCGGGACTCCACTTTGCAACGGGGTTCCCCATGCACGATTAGACACCGAAAAGTTCTCGAACTGCCCTATCACGTTGGTAACTGTTGTGAACAGGCGATTACACGTTTTGACCGCTGGTCATCGAGCGTAACGGCGATATTACGCCAATTGAGACTCTTGTCGATGCGTTACGGATAGAGCTTGCGCGGGGCGAGGCTTCCCTTAGGACTACGGACTTGAGATTCGTGGATCAGGGTCTCGGGCTTCTCGGGGCGTTTTTGATCCTGCGCGAATCACCACGAAGGATGCAGAAGGGTTCGCATGAAAAAGTCATGCGGGCTAATACTGAGTGGCAGCGAAGGCCCATCGGAACGCGGAGCACGAGGTTGGACTTGCCCCTTCACCTTCAACAAGAAAGAGATTGGGAGAGAGGGATAGGAGCGACCCCGACCCATCGAATCGCGCAACGAGGGGCGGGACGCGCTAAAATGCTAAGAGTTTGCCTGCCACTTTCGTCACTCCAGAAACAGGGGTGTCGCATGACTCCAGAAACGCAACTGTCCGAATCCCCATACTGCGTCAGGATCGAGACCGAGACCGGTCAGTCCTCTACTGTTCCCATTGCGGTCTTGACACCGAAGCAGTTGGAAGTCTTTCTTCAGACTGAGTTCAAGAGGTTGGCGCAAGAAGCGGGCGTAAAGGGTGCTCGTATTCATGTGGAGCGGGCGATAGCCGCTGACTACGAGCAGGTCCTCCGTGAGGTTGCGGCATGCCTGTTCTCTGCGAAGGCACGCGCGGCACGACTCGGCAGCGAGGGATTGTACAAGTGAGCGCGAGGAAAACTGTTTTGACTTCCCGTTGATGAGTGATATCAAGGGTTTATCGCCAACGAACACTCGTTGACCGGTCTTGAAGGCCTCGGACCGAAGTCATACTCGATTCAGTTTGACTCTCGTTGTTCGGTGCATCCATAATTCACTCCTACAACCAGGAGTGGAGACACAAAGGAGTTACGCGAATGTGGAAGAACCAGGATGATGCGGCAAGCATGCCCCGTGGGTTCGACTCGAAGCAGATGTCGGAGTCGCCCTCAGAAATGGAAGACGAGGGGGTTTATCTCGATAACCTGTCGGAGCAAGGGAGGTCCAAAGTCGGTCCGCAGAGGGTTTTTTCCGAAGCCCAACCATCGACGCCAGTAGGCATGGCGGCATACACGGAAGCGGTAAACGAGTTTACCAGGAACGCCACCGCTTTCATTGAACACGTTCCTCTTCTTACCAAGGCTCGGGATGCGTATGACAACGCTATGAAGGCCAGCGCGGAAGTGCGCAAGGTCCTGGACAAGGGCGAGGAAGACCTTCGGGCACTCATGAACCACTTGGCACAAGTGCTCAACAGTAACGTGGTAATGGTCCCTCCCGACAAGAAGAGACCAGAGCCGACGCAACTCGAAACGATAAGAGGAGCCGACAAAGGCACCAGTGGTCTGAAAGCATTTCCATGAGAAGGTGTTGACTAGCTGTCGCGAACCGGCCATTACACGCAAAACCGCAATTGGCAGTGAAAGCACTGGCCGTGTAGTGTGCGTGTTTCTAGCTGGTGCGGCCCCCGAGCTGCTCTTTTTTAGCGCGTGCAAGGCTCAGCTGCTCGATTGCCGATGCCATGCTGTTACGAGCCTCCTTCGCATAGTCTTTCAAAAGATCATCCGTCTGGAGCGGTAGAACCTCACCGAGACACTCTTCCAATCGTCCTACCAACCAGTCAATCAGTTGTATTGAACGGTCACCCTGCTGGACCGTGGGATCATCATTAGGAAACGCCATTCTCTATGTCCTCCCCTGCAACGATAGCACCCAAGGCCTATCTTTTGCCCAAAGACACCGCTAAAAGAGTCTCAGCCATTACGCTCATTGAGGGTCGCCGGAGTATGTTCTGGGATCGCGGTTTGTAGTCGCGAAGAAGCAAAAATACCAGCTATTGCCTCGTCAACCGTTCAATCGACTCCCGATGCTGCGGATACAGCGCGTCCAACTCTTCGCGCTTCCCCATCTCGAAGTCCTCAAAATCAAATCCCGGCGCCACCGTGCACCCCACCACTGAAAAAGAACTCCAATCCGCGACATGCGACGCGAACCAGCACCCCGCCCGCACCACCGCCTGCAAAACCTGGCCGCCGTCCAGATCGCGTCCGAGAAGAATCCGGAAATAGTTCCCCTCCGGCTCAATCACATGGACCACCAGCGGTTCGCCCGCGTAGAAGTGCCAAACCTCATCCGACCGCAGCCGATGAAACGCCGAGAAATTCTTCCCCTCCAACAAAAAGTAGATCGCCGTCGAAACCGCCCGCGCTCCCGAAAACCCCGCGGGCAACGCCTCCCGCGCAATCACAACCTCCGACCGATAAGTCTGCCGAAAATACCCGCCCTCCGGATGCGGCTCAAGTTGCAACTTCTCGATCCAATACCTGGCATTCCCGTTAGTCATAGCGCGCTCTCCCGAAAAATGATCCGACTTGACACCCATGCTATCCTCTTCCTCGTACCTCGCGGGCCCCGCGCGTCTGCCATCTCCAACGGCAGCGCCACCGACAATGAGGTGGCCCTACCTGCGTTCCCCTCGCAAGGAGCGTGGATGGAGGCGTTGCGAACCACAACCTCGGTGTGCGTCGCGCCTCCAGCTACAGCAGGCCGCGCACCCACCGCCATAAACATAAAAGAGGAGACACCATGAAATTCCAGAAACTCACGCCCAATCTTGTCGTCCGCGACGTCGCCGCCAGCATGGAGTTCTACCGCGCCGTACTTGGTTTTCAACCGGCCATCACCGTCCCCGACCAGCCGCCATACGTATTTGGATCGGTCACAGCCGGTGGCGTCGAGATTTTCTTCAACGACCAGAAAGCGGTGGCCGCAGAATATCCCGCCCTCGGCGCCAAACCCATCGGCGGCAGCCTTACGCTGTTTATGGAAGTGGAAGGCATCGAGGAGATCCTGGCAGCCGTGAAGAAAAGCGGCGCCAAGATCACCATGCCCGTTGAAACAACAATTCTACGGTATGCGTGAATTTGCCTTCCAAGATCCCGAAGGCTGGGTTATCACCATCGCTGAAAAAGTGAAGTAGAAAAGTAAAGTAGAAGTCGAGGCAAAAAGTCACCGAGGATCACAGGGCTCATCACCCCATGTCCTCGGTGCATTAACTTATAGTTACGACTCCAGGCAGCGACTACTTCACCAGGATCTTGCTGCCGCTGTCGTCCAGCTTACCCTGCACCCGGACGCGCTTGCCTTCGAACTTGGCAACGTCGGACTGATGATCGATGTCGTAGGTCTTGCCCGCGTCATCTTTCAACATGTACTTGTCGCCGGACTTCACAACCGTTCCCGAAAAGCTCTGGCTGTCCGAAGCACCTGCGGTCGCGCCGGCAGATGCACCTGCATTAGGCGCGGTCGCGGACGGCGTGCTGTTGGCCGGGGCGCTGTTGTCCTTCGAACTGGGCGTCGCTGACTGATCCGGAGTCTGCGTCGACGGAGTTTGAGTCGACGGAGTCGCGGGCGTCTGGGTCGATGAAGAAGGCGGCTGCTGCGAAGCAGGCGGAACTTCGGGCGTCGGCGCGGGCTGAGTCTGCGGCGTCTGTTGCGTAGGCGGCGTGTCAGGGGTCGGTGTCGGCTGGGTTTGCGGCGTCGTTTGATCCGCCGGTGTGGACGGTGTGGTTTGAGCGAACGCGCTGCCCCAGGAGATCGAACCGAAGACGATGGCCAGGGTGGCGATAGAAGCGAGAGACAGAATGCGATTTTTCACGAAATCCTCCAGGAGCCATGCGGCTCTCAAACAATGAATAGCAAATGGCATGCCGTCAAATCGCCGTTGCCGCGGGATTCCGTCCGCTCACATTGCAATTCCACGTTTTTATTGGAGTTACGCCGCCCTGCGCATCTCCATGTCAGGAATGATTTCTTGCCGACTACAGGGGACGCTGTAGCCAGAAACCACGCGCCGCCACAGCCGCTACAGAAGGATAGGAGTATTTCTTGCTCGCCCCGAAGGAAACAATTTCCAGGCTAAAAATAACGACGTGCCGCGTTCGTTCAAAGGTTCGTTCAATATTTGACAAACCGAATTTCACAAACCGACGATTTCGCCCGGTGCAGAGTCTTCGGGAGTTATGCTACGTTCTTATCGCTAAGCAAAAGGGCCGCAACTTTCGTCGCGGCCCCTGGTCGATTCTGCGTGTGACACGTGGCAGAGTTTAGTGTCGGCCTCCACCTCCGCCGCCGCCCCCAGGACGCCGGTCCCGGCCTCCGCCCCCACCGCCTCCGGGACGCCCTCCACGCCCGCGCCCACGTCCGCCACCTCCCCCGGGACGCCCGCCACGGCCTCGGTCTCCGCCGCGATCTCCTCCACGGTCGCCGCCGCGCGGCCGATCGCCCACTCCCGCACCAACATGCGGCGCGCCTTCGCGGTTAAAGTTGGGCTCGCCCTCCGGCTCATCGGGAAAATCCCCGCCGCCTTCGATCACCAGTGAACCGGTCAAAGCCGGCTCCTGGCCGTCGCCCGACGGCGCCACGCCAGCCACCGCAGGAGGCGCTTCCCCGCCGCCCATCTTCGCGCGCTGCTCTTTCAAAATCGCCTTGCGCGACAACCGAATGCGGTTGCCTTCCACCGCCAGCACCTTCACCAGCACCTGATCCCCTTCTTTCAACTCGTCGCGAACATCGGCAATGCGATGTTCCGCCACTTCGCTGATGTGCAACAGCCCGTCGGTCCCAGGCAGAATCTCCACGAACGCGCCAAAGTCCGCCAGCCGCGTCACCTTCCCAAGATAAGTCTTCCCTACCTCGGCCGTCGCCGTGATATCGCCGATAATCTGCAACGCCTTCGCCGCCGACGCCTGATCGCTCGATGCCACTTTCACCAGCCCGGAATCTTCCACGTCAATCTTCACGCCGGTCTGCTCCACGATGCTGCGAATCATCTTCCCGCCCGGCCCAATCAAATCGCGAATCTTGTCGACCGGAATCTGCACCGTGTAGAAACGCGGCGCGTAGTCGGAAATCTTCTCGCGCCCGGTGGTGATGACCTCTTCCATCTTCTCCAGAATGTGCATCCGTCCACGCTGCGCCTGCGCCAGCGCCTCGCGCATAATCTGCGAAGTGATGCCGGCAACTTTAATATCCATCTGCAGCGCGGTGATGCCGTCCCTAGTCCCGGCAACTTTGAAGTCCATATCGCCGTAATGATCTTCCGCGCCGGCGATGTCGGTGAGAATCGCGTACTGCTCTCCTTCCTTCACCAGCCCCATGGCAACCCCGGCCACCGGAGCCTTCAACGGAACCCCCGCATCCATCAGCGCAACCGAAGCTCCGCAAACCGTAGCCATCGACGACGACCCGTTCGATTCCAGAATGTCCGAGACCACGCGCATGGCGTAAGGCCACTTCTCTTCCGTCGGCAGCACAGCCGAAATCGCTCGTTCAGCCAATGCCCCGTGCCCAATCTCACGCCGTCCCGCCCCCCGCATAAATCCCACCTCACCAACCGAAAACGGCGGAAAATTGTAATGGAGCATGAAGCGTTTTTTGGCTTCGCCTTCGAAACCTTCCAGGCGCTGCATGTCGTCGCTGGTACCCAAAGTCGTCGTAACTAACGCCTGGGTTTCGCCGCGCGTGAACACGGCGCTGCCGTGAGTGCGCGGCAGGATACCCGCTTCGATCCATATCTCGCGCACTTCGTCGAAGGCGCGGGCATCGGGCCGACGCTTCAGATTAATCACCTGCTCGCGGAAGATGCGCTCGCGCAGCGTCTCGTAGTAGTGCGAGAGCTTCTTCTTGGCCTCTTCATCATCTTCCGGCAGAGTAGCGGCCAATTTCTTCTTGATGTCCCTGACCAGCGTGTAGCTCTCCGCCTTGGGATGCTTCTTGGTGTCAAGCGCATCGGCCACTTCGTCGCCGACACGCGCTCGAAGGTCGTTGTAGTACGCGTCGTCAAATTGCGGAGGCTCGACTTTACGCTTGGGCTTGCCCACCTTCGCCCGCAGATCGTTAATCGCAGCGCAGATCTTTTTGATTTCGGTATGCCCAAACTCGATCGCGTCGAGAACAGTATCTTCTTTCACTTCCTTGGCGCCCGACTCGATCATCACAATCCCGTCGGCGGTTCCGACGACCATGATGTTGACCAGGCTCTCGCGCATTTCGTCATACGTAGGATTCACGATGAACTGCCCGTTGACCAGACCGACTCGCACCGCACCGAGCGGCCCGAGGAACGGAATGTCGGAAATCGTCAGCGCGCACGACGCGCCGTTGATGCCCAGCACGTCCGGATCGTTATCGGTGTCGGCGGAGAGAACGAAAGCAATGATCTGCGTCTCGCACTTGAATCCCTCGGCAAACATGGGACGCACCGGCCGATCAATCTGCCGGCTGGTCAGCACTTCGCGCTCGCTCATGCGCCCTTCGCGCTTGATGAAGCCGCCGGGAAAACGTCCACCGGCATAGGTGTATTCGCGGTAATCGACGGTGAGCGGGAAAAAATCGATGCCTTCGCGCGGATCGGGATTGGCCGTAGCGGTGGCGAGCACAACGTTTTCGCCGAGCCGTACAACGGCGGCCCCGTGAGCCTGCTTGGCGAGCTTTCCGGTTTCAAATGAGATTTGTTTGCCGCCGGCGAGATTGACTGTAACGCTAGTTGGTTCTGGTTTCATAATTCATTCCTTTGGAAAGACAGCTTCTAGCTCCGAGCTGTTAGCCCGATCCGGGTGCTGGGTGCCCCACTTCCGGGTGCCCCATTTCTCGCCTCTTTTGCGAGAAGTGGGGATTTTGACTTTCGGATTTTGACTTCATCCCCGACAAGGCACACGTCACCCGCAACAATGCAGTGAGAGATGTATGTAGCGCTTGAAAAACGCACGTGTGGAGATTTCCTCGATGCTGGACCGTCTCTCCAGAGACGGATTTCCAGAAATGCTGAAGGGAAAGTCTCAAAGTCCCGCAGGTATCAATGTCCCAAGGTTCTTTTGAAACCTTGAAACCTTGCCACCCTGAAACCTTGCCTTTCCGTCTACTTGCGGATGCCGAGTTTCGTGATGACCGTCTTATACCGCTCGGAATCGTATTTCTTCAGGTAGTCGAGCAAGCTACGCCGCTTGCTGACCAGCATGAGAAGGCCGCGGCGCGAGCCGTGGTCTTTCTGGTGCGTCTTGAAGTGCTCCGTCAATTGGCCAATGCGTTCGCTGAGCAACGCGATCTGGACTTCCGGGCTGCCGGTATCGCTGGGATGCGTGCCGTATTGGTCGATGAGGGATTTCTTGTGCTCTCTGGCTAACACTTGCCTGGTGCACTCCTGTCTTTAATCGATTGTCTATGTGACGTTTAGAGAATATCACGCGGATCTTCTAGTTTCGATTTATCTTGGTGACGTTATTGAGGATATCACGCGGGGTTACAGACGGTAAAGCAGCAGAATCCGATTGACAGCGGTCGGGCACAGAAACGTCCCGTCTGTCGCCCGGTTTCTCCCCCCAGGTTTCTCCTAGGTTTCTCCTGATCGGAAAGGGAGCCGCGAGAGAAGGCAATAAAACACTATGGAGTTAATTCAGTCCCCTATGTTGTCTCTCATATTCCAAGATCGCTCGGACACCGACGAGAAAAAGCAGCAGCACGCTCAACGACAGAAGTATGAGATCGAGCAGCGTCGGGAAGATCTTTATTTCGGGGCTAAGAATCGATCGTATGGACCATATCGAGAAGAAAAACGAGGCGACCGACGTTGGCATAGCTTCCCACCTGATAGAGAACGGAATTACTAAAACGAAGAGTGTCGCTGCAATAATCAAGACAATTCCGGTTATTCGAACCAGGGGATTACGCCGCATGTCGAATTTGACCCGGAACTTGCCCCCCGGCAATCTCTTCATTGAAGCTGTGTCACAGGGAATATAGAAGCTTGAATTGAAATCCCTCAGATTCAGTGTTTGAAACTCGATTCTTGGCCTGAACTCAAAATCGAGAACGATCGTGCCCGAGTCGAATGGGAAGTCTCGGTGCGAGCCACTTTCGGTTGCGTACGTTATATGTTCTTTTCCCTTCATCCAGAATGTCCGCTCCCCAAGGTGCACGAAATCCGCGTCGGTTTCCTCCCCGGCGTAGCCCCTCTTTTCCCCTGAGGAGGTAAAAACCTGCACCTCAGAGAACGAGGGTGTCACTTGCCCGAGATTGATGAAGAAATTTCCATTAAAAAATCCCTCGCTTGGCGCTTGGTCCTCAAGATCGAATTCCACATATGAACCGTCGGCACCATGTCCTTCCAGAAAGCCGCAGCTTACTCTATCGGACGTTTGTACTTCCCAAGCCTTTCTCACCGTCGTGAAAAACACTACCGCGAGCCCGCAGATGAGGAGTCCCACGAGAATTCGGAACCACGGGATCCTCCTCCAACGATTCAACGGCTACCTCCAGCCCACGCCCTCTTACTATTCATTGTCGGCACTATCTTAGACCTGGGCTGCCTCGTCCGTAGATTGATGACGCTAGGACGTCCATTCTCGATTTCTTCACCCAAAACCGGGAAGAGGTTTTCTACGAGCGCCAGCTAACGGTGATCTTTGAGAAGTCTTACTTTCATTGGATCACGGTCAAGGCGCTGCTGGAACTTGTCGCTGGGGGTTCGATCAATAGTCAGATACTTGAGTTAGTGCCGGGAGTTCCGATCCGTTTTTTCTGGGCGCGCGGCAATCGCTACTGGAAGCGGCAAGCGGGCCGCGTGACGAATCTCGTCCGTCGGTTCTCCGAGAATTCACTTATCCACGCCATAGGTTTTCAGGGCGAACTTTTAGTAGACGCAGCCCTCCCGTTAGCGGGCTTTGCTCAAGTGGCCCGAAATACTCGCTCGTTCAGCGATAAGACCTGGATAGCCACAGGACACAACCTGGATCGCATAGTTGAGCGAGAAGGCATCTCCTACGGCGTCGAGATTAAGAACACGCTGCCCTATATTCCGCGCGACGAATTCCGAATCAAGCTTGAGATGTGCAAATACCTGGGGCTCGCCCCGTTGTTTGTCTCGCGCATGGCTCCTAAGAACTATAATTACGAGATTATTGAACGAGGCGGGCTGTCCTGGATTCTCGGAACGCAGTTCTACCCTTTCGGACACCAAGAACTAGCTGCGGAAGTCCGGGAAAAGTTGCGATTGCCGGTTGATTGTCCCTCCCGCATCGAAGACGGGGCCATCACACGCCTCCTCAAAGCGGTAGCTTGGCAAAGTCGCCGACGATCTGGCCAACGGCAGTAGACATACTTGTATTCAAGGGGTTACGCCTTCGTCCTTTGTTTGCTACCACTTACGACCATAGACTCGTGAATTCATTCCCCAATTCACGGCTCCATCGTCGGCATCATCTTAACTCGACGCAGCCCTCGGTCGCGGTTTTCGGCGGGCGGGTGCCACTGGGGAAACTTGGGGACGACAAACCTGGGAATTAAACCCGGAACAAACGGGACGTTCGCATTTGCTTGCCGACGCCTCACGTCCGCCGAATCTCATCCAGCACGCGCTGTCTCAGAATGCGGTTGGCGCGGGTCTGGTAGCCCTTGCCGGGCTTCTTCAGCCAGGCGACGACGTCGGCGTCGAGGCGCATCGACGCCGCCTGTTTCACGGGACGATCGAGGGACGATAGAACCTCCCCCGCACTGCGTCTGGCACCCTCCATGCGGCGGGTGGCAGTTCGGGGATGTCGGAGGTGTCGATTCGATCGTCGGACATGGCCGCCAGAGCCGCCAGTTCCCTCTTTTGCTTCGCGGTCAGATCCTTGCCTGCCCGTCGTGCTTCTGTTCTAGCTGCTTTGCGCATGAGGGAATTTCATATTCCTCAACCCGACCTTACTAGAGTAGAGGAGCCAACACCAGAGTAGAAGAGCAACCCTTTCCTTTTTCCACAGCCTTCCACAGAAAAAATCTCACTTCTTGTGACGAACAACCTTTACTGAGGATTTCAGAACGAGCAAGCTCGCTGTATGCGCGAGGGCTCTCCCAATCCGTTAGCCAAAAACTCTCCAGTCAGCGGCCTGGAAACCGAAGCTAAGTCCTTATTCCGCAATATTTTAGCTATAAGCCCTTATGTCCCAAGATTTTGCCCGGATCGACCCATATCTACCCTCGGTAAATCCAGCCAAACAAAGATTTTTAGGGGAATGCCGCAAAAAAAAATGTGATGCTTATTTCCAACTCCGACCCTTCCCTTGTCAACCGCCACTGCGCTTTTCTCATCCCAACTGCGCGCACTCGTCGACACGGCGGAAATCCCGCCGGGAGGAGAATTGAAATGAAAGCCCCCTTTCTAATCGGTCGTTTAATGTTCGCCGGATTTTTTATCAACAGCGGAATCAGCCACCTGCAAAATCGAAAATCGATGGCGGCGTACGCGCGCGCCAAGGGCGTGCCGCGGCCCGAGTTGGCGGTGACGCTGGCCGCCGTGCCGTTACTCGTGGGCGGCGCCAGCCTGCTGCTCGGCGTAAAACCGAAGCTCGGAGCCGCGGCGCTCCTGGGTTTCCTGGCTGGAGTCACTCCCATCATGCACGACTTCTGGCGCGACGAGGATCCCGACACTCGCATGAACAACATGATCATGTTCATGAAGAACATGGCGCTAGCCGGCGGAGCGCTAGCTTTGATGGGAGTCGAGGAGCCTTGGGAAGCGAGTGTTCCCGTCGGCAAACCCCGCTTCAGCGACAAGGTGAAGAAGATCACCCGCCGAATCGCTGCGTAGTGTGGTCACGGCGCGAATTGGGCCCGCGAGCGGGCAGCAGAGTGCGTCCCGCTCGCTATAATTGCGGACGCCATGAACCGCCTCGCCCACGCCGCCCGGTGGTTATTCGACTCGGAGCATGGCGCAGCCGACCGCCTGATTCCCCGCTGGCTATTCCTGCGGGCGCTGGGCGGAATTTATTTCTCCGCCTTCTTCTCCCTCGTCTTTCAGATCCGCGGCCTCATCGGCCCGCAAGGGATTCTCCCCGCCAACGAATACCTGCAAGCCGTAGCGCGCACGTTCGGCCAGACCCGCGGCCTCTGGTTCGCGCCCACCGTCCTTTGGATTTCCAGCGGCCCCCACATGTTGACCGCTATCTGCTGGGCCGGCATGATCGCGTCGATCGTGTTGGTGCTGAATGTCTGGCCGCGCGCAATGCTGCTGATCTGTTTCGTCTGCTTCCTCTCCTTCGTGAGCGCGGCGCAGGATTTTTCTGGATATCAGTCCGACGGGATGCTGCTTGAAGCGGGACTGATCGGACTTTTCTTCGCTCCACCTGGATTTCGCCCGGGTCTCGGACGAGCATCGCCACCGTCGCGCGCCAGCCTGTTTCTGCTTCAGTGGGAATGGTTTCGCATCTACTTCGAATCCGGCATTGCAAAAATTGCCGGTGGAGACCCCGAGTGGCGCAACTTCACTGCCATGGACGAGTACTACCAGAACGGTCCACTGCCCACCTGGATCGGCTGGTACGTGCAGCATCTGCCGCACTGGTTCCATGTTTCGACCGCCTTCGCCACGATGGCGCTCGAACTGGGTTTAGTTTGGATGTTATTTTTCCCGCGCCGCTGGCGCATCGTATGCTTCCTGATTGTCACGCCCTGGGAATTGGGCGTGATCCTCACCGCCAACTACACTTTTCTCAACTACCTGGTCCTCGTGCTGGGAGTACTTCTGCTGGATGATCGCTCCCTGCTGCCCTTTTTGCCGGAGCGCTGGAAGAAATCTTTCGGCGCAGATGTAACTGACACGCCCATTCAAATTCAAACTGCACAGGCTCTCCCCGGTCATTTCAAAATAGCGAAGCTGTCTCTAGCCGGAATCGTGCTCAGCTGGATTTTCTATGTCACCGCGGCGGAATTGATCTGGATGTTTGCTCCGCTTCCTCTGCCCACTTCGCCGGTGGCGGCGCTCGAGCCTTTTCGCGTCGCCAATCGCTACGGCCTTTTTGGCATCATGACCCGCGGCCGATACGAGATTGAGTTCCAGGGTTCCGACGACGGCAAGAACTGGACCACCTATCCGTTCCGCTATAAACCTCAAGACTTGAATAAGGCACCCGGCATTTACGCGCCCTATCAACCGCGATTCGACTGGAATCTCTGGTTCGCTTCGCTGGGTTCCTGGCGAGAGTACTCGATCGTGCCGCAAACCGAAGTGCGTTTGCTCTCCAACGACGCCGACGTTCTCAATCTTTTCGCGGAACAATCCGTTTCCGCATGGCCCGCCGCGCCAGGTTCGCGCCGTAAAGTGGCAATACTGGTTTACCAGCATGTCCGAGAAACGCAGCCAAGGCCTGTGGTGGCGCCGCCAATACCTGGGCCTGTATGCCCCTACGCTAGAGCGGGAGTCCGACGGAACAATCCATGCCGTCGAATGGCCGACAGCGCCGTCGCGAGAATAAGCGGAATTGGAAACAAGGCTCGGCTCGCTGCGCTTGCCGGGACGGCCGAAGGCGGCCGTCCCCACATGAGCTATCCCAATGAGCTATCCCAACCTCGACAACGCCATCTTCGCCGCATGATATCCGCACATGCCATGAACTCCGCCGCCCGGCGGGGTCGATGCCGAGCAAATATAAACATTCCGCGCCGACGTGGCGTAATGCCGCCAAGTCGGTCGTGCCAGAAACTGACGCATATCCATCACTCCGCCGCCAATGTCTCCGCCGACGAGGTTTGCGTCCATACTTTCCAGATCCGCAGGTGAAAATACGCGCCGTGCTAATACGCAGTCGCGGAAGCCGGGAGCGAAGCGCTCAATCTGATTCTCCAATCGCTCCAGCATGTTTACGTTAGACCCGTTCGGCACATGACAATAAGCCCACGCCGTGTGCTTCCCCGCCGGAGCCCGTGAGCTATCGAACAGACTAGGCTGGGCGAGAAGAACGAAGGGGCGCTCGGTATGTTGTCCGTTTCGCACCGCCTTTTCCGAGGCCGCGATTTCCTCAAAGCTTCCGCCTAGATGTACGGTCGCGGCTTGCAAGCATTCGGACGCTTTCCAGGGGATTAGTGCGCTCAGCGCGTAATCGACTTTGAAGGCCGCAGCTCCGTAGCGAAACTTTCCCAGTCGCGCTTTGTAGCTCTCCGATAATCGTTCTCCGCCAACCTTGATAAGCTGCCGCGGAGTCAGGTCGCAAAGAAACAGCTCGTAATTTTTCAAGGTCGCCAGATTCTCGACGGGCGATGAGGTTCTCACCGTCCCACCCAAGGATGTGAGAAAGGAACACAGTGCGTTCGTAATCGACTGTGCGCCGCCGCGAGGGATCGGCCAGCCCACGGCATGTGCCGGCACCGCCATTAGGACTGCAAACGCCGCGCTCAACGGTTCGTCCAGGCTGAGAAAAGAATGCGCGGCCAGTCCCGCGAATAAAGCTCGGGTTCGGCCATCACGAAACCTGCGGGCGACCGCTTGCGCCGATTGCACCGCATCCATGCCAAAGCGCGCCATCAGCCAGGGATGTCGGGGAAAGAGAGAAACCGGGCGCAATATCTGGGGAGCAAATTCACTCCAGTGCTCGACAAATGGACGCATGAGCTTGTCCCACGCTGGTCCATCGACGCCAAGTGAAGTTGCCGTTGCAGAAAGGTCACGGTCCAACATCACCGCTGTGCCGTCATCCAGCGGATGCGCCAAAGCCGCGGGCGAGTGAATCCACTCCAAACCGTGCTTGGCCAACGGCAGGGACGAAAAAAATGGCGACCCTGCGGCCATCGGATAGATGGCCGATCCGAAGTCGTGCTGAAACCCCGGCAAAGTCAGCTCCAGCGTACGCGCCGCGCCGCCCGGCGTAGACTCCGCTTCCAGCACGTCCACCTGCATCCCTGCCTGAGCCAGAACGACGGCCGCCGCCAATCCATTGGGACCCGCACCGACAACGCATGCCCTACGGCTCATCGTGAATCACCTGGAGCACTCATTCAGAGGGCTAAAGTTTAGCCCAGACTCCCTCATTTAAGGCTTTGCTCCCAATCTGTGGGCACATAAAGGGCCTGCGGCGGAATTCAAGGGCGTTAATGGAAATAGAGCGTATGATGAAAGAGATGCCCTATATCACGGAACACCTCTCCAGCCTTCGCCAGGAAATCGCCGATTTGCGCAACCTGAACGCCCGTTTCGCGGAAAAGGGCGGGCACAATGCGCTCGATCAGACGGCGCTCGAATTACGGACCACCCGCCTGCGCGAAATCAAACAAGAATTGTCGAACATGCTGAATCGTCCCGAGGATCCCAAAGTCTGGTGGGAGCGCTCCCGCAGACACCAGCAGGCCTAACTTTCAGTCTGATCACGGTTGTCCACGTTTCGAGTCTTCGAAACGTGGGCTGCCGCCATTTGAAATCCAGCAACGCTCCTCTTCCATTTGAATCATGCATTTGAATCTTGTGCGTTACGCCGCACCTTCAGCCGGCGAGCGTCGCGGCTATGCTCTTTAAAGTCGCCTCAATTCCCTCGGCATTCGGAATGCCGCCTTGCGCGAGATCCTTGCTCCCTCCCCCGCGTCCGCCGAGCTTGGTCATGGTCTCTTTCATCAACGCTCCCATGTCGAAGGGTTGGCCTGCAGACTGCGCGAAGACTAACGAAGTTTGCGGCGAAGTGGTCGCCAGGAGCGCGATGACGCTGGGAGAAACCCGGGTCAGTTTCTGAGCGAGCAGCTTAAGGAAGTTTAGATCGCGGTCAGTCACCGTGCGTACGACGATCTGTCGGCCGTGCGTTTCACCGGCGCCAGCCAGCAGCACCGACGCATAGGCTGCGGCCAGCTCATCTTGCGACTGCTCGTATTGCTTTCGCAGCGACCTGATTTCATCCAGCGACTTGCGAGCCTGCTGCGGCACATCGTAAATTTGCGCGGAAAACAGGGCGGCAGCTTCGGTGAGAGTAGTAAAGTCGCGGCGCGCGGTCGCGACGGCGCGCTGCCCGGCGACGAATTCGACGCGCCATCCCTGCCGAACTTTTTCGGCTTTGCGCAGCAAAATGCTGGCGATCTGTCCGGTTTGCGCGACGTGCGTGCCGCCGCACGCTGTGAGATCGAAGTCGCGGATGTCAATCAGCCGAAGTTCGTCGCGCTCCGCGGGCGGCAGTTTGCGCAGGCCAAGTTTCCCCGCTTCGTCGCGGGTCGCGAATCGAATGTCGACTGCACGATTCTCCAGGATGATTTCGTTGGCGAGACGCTCGGCGGATTCGATTTGCTCTTTCGTCAGCACCGGCGTGTCCAGATCGATGGAGCAGTAGTCATCGGCCATGTGAAAGGAAACCGTCGCCATGCCGTACAGTCGCACGAAAGCTGCAGAGAGTACGTGCTGCCCGGAGTGCTGCTGCATGTGGTCGCGGCGGCGCGAGGCATCAATCTGGCCGCGGACGCGGCTTCCGGGCTTCAGATCTTTCGTCGGCGCTTCTAAATAATGGATCACTCGGCCATCTTCGCTGTCGGCAACTTCGGTCACGCGCAACTTGGAATTTGCGCCCGAGGTGATCCAGCCGGTATCGAAGACCTGCCCGCCGCTTGTGGGATAAAACGCCGTTCGGTCGAGAATTAGCGCGGGACGCGGGCCGTCGACGACTTCACGGACTTCCGCGTCAAAATCGTAGAGAAAGGAATCCTGATAATAGAGGCGCTGCGACATGGCTAGGAAGACCATTTAACCACAGAGGGCACAGAGGAACACGGGGGAGCTATGGGCTATGCATTCCGATTCGGCGCGAAAGAGGAACAGCAGATTCCTCACCGGGCTTTCAGCCCGGTTCGGAATGACAACGTTTATTTTCGCGGCGGCTTTACGACGAGCGGCTCTACGAAGATCAGTACGGGCCGATGATTCCGCCGATGTGCCGGGTGGCCGGCTTCGCGGGCTGCGCGGGCGAGTCGCGCGCGACTACACGAGTATCTAGAACATCCAGATATTTCAGGCCGCTGCCGGTATTGAATAGGACTAACGTGTCTTCAGGTTTCAAGAATCCGCTGGCGCGGAGCTTGCGATAGGCAACCAGCGACGCTGCGCCTTCGGGCGCGGCAAAAATACCTTCGACTTTTGCCCAGTGTCGCGTTGCCTCGAGAATCTCGTCGTCGGTGGCGCTGATCGCTGTTCCATTACTCTTCATCAGTATGTCCAGAATCAAGTAGTCGCCATACGGTTTAGGAACTCGCAAACCTGAAGCCAAGGTTGCTGCATCGGGCCACATTTCGGCGGTTGTCCGGCGTTCATCCCAGGCTTTTACGATTGGCGCGCAACCGGCGGCTTGCACGGTAATCATTTTCGGGCGCTCGGAACCAATCCATCCCAGCGCTTGCATTTCTTCAAACGCCTTCCACATTCCCAGCAAACCGACTCCGCCGCCGGTCGGGTAGATGATGCCTTGTGGGATTCTCCAGCCCAGCTGCTCGGCGACTTCGTAGCCCATGGTTTTCTTGCCTTCGACGCGATAGGGTTCTTTCGTAGTGCTGACGTCGAACCATCCGTCCTTCTCCCAGAAACTTTCTTTTTTCAACTCCGCGACTTTGCGTGCGCAATCACTGATCAGCCCATCGACTAAAGTGACATGCGCTCCGTAGTAATCGCACTCGATGCGATTCGCCATCGGCACATCTTTCGGCATGAAGATGTGCGCCTCAAGGCCGGCAGCGGCGGCATAAGCAGCCAAGGCTCCAGCGGCGTTTCCAGCGGAAGGAATCGCGAGCTTCTTCAGTCCGAAGTGTCGAGCCATGGTGACGCAAGCCGAAAGGCCGCGCGCTTTGAACGATCCCGTCGGATTCAGTCCCTCATCTTTGATGTAAACGTTGGAATACTCGCGGCTAGGAAGCATGGGCGTGAAGCCTTCGCCCAGCGAAACCGGATTGGCCTCGGGCAGAACGGCGTCATAGCGCCACATGGTGGACGCTCGCCCAGCGAGGCGCGCGGACGAAAACGTCCGCTTAATCGTGGCGAGGTCGTAACGCGCGTAGAGAATGCCGCCGTCTTTCGAACAAACTGTCTGGGGCCGGTCGGCGGGATAATGTTCGCCGCAGCGAGTGCATTCCAGGTGAGTCAGCATGCGATGCGAGTTTAGCACTCGGGGGAACATCAGTTCTCAGTTCTCAGTTCTCAGTTACGTTCGTATGTGGCTACACATACAGGTTATCGAAATGACATCGGACATTTCCGTTTTCCTCTGAACCCAACTCCGCCGCCGTTTTGCTAGTTTGGGTTACTATCAATATCCAACTAATTTCTGAGGAGAAAGTGCATGGGCAAGTTCCTGCTTGGTCTGATCGTGGGATTAATCGTGATTCCGATATGCGTTTATATGTATTTCTCTTCTGGAAGCGCGCCGGTGGCGACGAAGTCGACTCCAATGCCGTTTGAAAAGATGCTGGCGAATCTGGCTTTGCATGCGCGAATGCGGAAAGAAATGCCGAAGTCTTCCCCCATCCCAGCCGATGAGGCCACCTTTATGGCCGGGGCCCAGGTTTACAAAGATAATTGCGCGGTCTGTCACGGCCTGCCCGGACAGCCGCAAACCGCGATCGCGCTGGGAATGTTCCCCAAACCTCCCAAGCTCACCGAAGGCACCGGCGTGTCCGACGATCCTCCAGAAGAAACATTTTGGAAGGTTGAGGGAGGAATTCGGATGACCGGAATGCCGGGATTCCAGACGCTTCTCTCGCCCACGCAAATGTGGCAAGTCAGTCTGTTGCTGGCCAACTCCGATAAGCTGCCAAACACTGTGAAAGACAGCCTGACTTCAGTGGCCACTCCCACTCCGATGAGTCACACCATGACGAAGTAGGTTCTAGAGGAGCGGGGTTACCCATGAATTCTGCCTATCGCGACTCCACACACGATTCCGGCGACCGAGCATCCAACCGAAGGGGCGTCTTGAGAGCTGCCAATCCCAGGTCGGAGTACAGATACAACGTGATCGTAGTCGCTGATCCTTGATCGGAGTGGATTAACAGTTCGGCCCATCCGTCACGGTCGGCGTCAAATTCATTCAGAATACTTTGGAAGTCGAGGCTGTCGCCAAGAGAGCCAGTGACCGGGCCTTCCCGCAGCACAGACGACCAACTGGAATCCGCCGAGAGCAGAACTGGCAGGATCTCTGTCGCAGGCAGTTTTGTTCCCGACGCGTCTTTGGTGGAAGGTTTCGCTTGAGGCTCTTCCGCCTTGAACCAAGCGCTCATCAGGAAAACCGAAGCATTGGCCAGCTTCCACCGCGCCCGCACGAACACGCGCGGCACGCCATCGGGACTGAGACGGAAGGCCCGCATGTCATAGTCGAGCGTCCCCTCGCCGCGAATCAGCCCGCGGTCCGCGTGAATCCACTCTTTGAATCGCGGCTGCGCGTGGCCCACGAGCGATTCGTTCGCCGTCGCACCGGGACTGCCCGCGTTGGCGATAAGGCGCGCGTCGATCCTGCCAACTTCCTGCTTCATGCGCTCGGTCAACTGCCGCTCGATTTGCAGCGCAGCCGCAGGCGAAGCCCTCCAACCTGTTAGCTCCCCGATGTGCGAGGTAACGGGCGGATCAACTGGCTCGACAGCCTTCCGCCGGACCACAAAATAATCCTGACCGGACGCGGCGAAGACAGACTGCTGCTCGGGCGGCACCGTGGCCAGGAATCCCATGGCCAGCGAACAACCGGTCGGCGCAATGACCGTGCGATCAATGACGACCGGGATTGTCAAGTGTGGGAAGACGCTGAGCCACCACTGCTCGCCCGGCTGCGTCTTTTGCACGATCTCCGGGAAAAAATGCAGCGCCTGCAAATCCGGCTCCCATAATTCCTGGAAGCCGGCGAGCGGCGCAGCGGGTTTTGGAGGCGCGGGAATCTTGATCGGATTTCCGGCGAAGTGCGAGGAAGACGCAAATCTGGATTCGGTTTCCGCCGCGACCATGAAGACCACGTGGGTCGCATCGTACCGCGCCGCAACAAATGCAGGTCCAGCCGCATTCAATCGAGTCTCACCGGTCGGCTTGGGTCCCGCCGCGGCCTCCTTTGCACGCTCCTCTTCCTGCCTGCGGATTCCTTCGCGCTCGATGTGGGCAAAAATGTTGCCATCAGCCGGTCGCTGCGCAATGGCCCACCGATAGGCAGACCACATCACCAACAAATAAATTGCTGCGGCAATCGCGACCCACTTGCGGTTCTTGCGGCGCATTCCAGTTCCCGCGTAGAAATGTAAATTGTTTGGGACGAGAACAGGAGTAACTTTGGTTTAGACGCGGTAGCGCCGCATCTTGCCAACCACAGGGGCGGGCTTTCGCGGACGGCCCGCGCGAGATCCCTTCGACTTCGCTCAGGGCAGGCTCTTCACTTCGTCTGAAGAACGGCGTCCTTCAGGATGATTCCCATTAGATTAGGGACGGTCAAAACTGCCCATCAACCTCGGCTACGACGCAAGCGTAAAGTTCACTCGCAGAGTCTCGACTTCCACCGGCATTTCGTTCAGCAAGGAAGGCCTGTACTTCCATTGTTTGACCGCATCTATGGAGCGCCTTGGCGCCGGTTTGAGGGTCATTTTGCAGGAACCCCATTGCCCAGGTCCTGCATCGAATCTTCAAGATATCGTAAGCTATATATAGACATAGGAGGGGTTAGTGCGCTGTCCTCGCTGCGGTAACGAGAATTCGGAGGAGAACCGCTTCTGTGGAATGTGCGGGGTTAAATTATTGGCGGCGCCCGCCGTGGTTGCTTCTACGCCGGTCGCTGTTGCCACTTCATCGGCGACATCTGGCAGCCGATTGGGCACGTCTCCCGCAGCTCCGGCACCCGTTCCAGCAAGGCCGCAGATGGTCCCGCCCCCCCGATCCGCAGCGGCAGTGTCAGAAGATTCGCCCGGCATCAGCGGCCCGTCGTTCCTGGGATTGAACGATCCCCCTCCCCGACAGCGAGGCTTGAGCGCGGACTCACAATCCAGTAGCAGTCTCGATTACCTGCTCGAAGACGAAGAACCTAAACGCGGCGGTGCGGGAAAATTTGCCCTGATTCTCCTGATGCTTGCATTAGCCGCCGGATTTGGCTACCTCCGCTGGAAGTGGCTGGTTGGCACCAGCAAACGCCCCGCAGTTACATCGCAAGCTCCCGATCCATCAGCCACCACTTACGACGTGCCGTCCTCGGGTAATCCGACTGGCACGAGCACACCTCCTGCCCCGACGCCGACACAACCCCCCGCGCCGGCGGCGCAGCCTGCGCCGGATTCTTCCTCCGCCAATAACCCGGCCGCGGCTAGTTCCGTTGCAACTCCTGACGCCGCAGATTCGTCGTCCGCGAAACCGGATGCTCCCGCTCCGAGCGATGCGTCGAGTTCTTCGCCAGACTCCTCCGCCACGAACCAGCCTGCCGCCAAAGAACCGGACACCGAGCCAGCGGCGGCGACACCCGATGCTCCGCCTCCTGCAGCTCCGAGACCGAAAAAAGCAGCGGCTGAGCCGCAACCCAAGCCCACTGCCGGAATTACGCCAACCCGGTCGGCCGACGCGGTGGCCGAAGCTCAGAAATATATCTATGGACGCGGCGTGACCCAGGATTGCGACCGTGGCATGCGCCTGCTAAAGCCGGCGGCTGCGCAGGCGAATCCCAAAGCGATGATCGAGATGGGCGCCCTCTACTCCGCGGGATTGTGCACTCCGCACGATCTCCCGACGGCGTATCGCTGGTTCGCCATGGCTCTAAGAAAAGATCCTGACAATCAGTCCGTGCAGGCGGACCTGCAAAAACTGTGGGGCGAAATGACACAGCCCGAGCGGCAACTGGCGATCCGGCTAAGCCAATAGTTTCTCCAACCGAGTCTCACTAGGGCATTTAACTTTCCGGTGAAATCAAACCGACGCCGAAATCGCTACTGTGCGCCTGGGCTTGTCTCGCGCTGTAATGCCACCGTCAAGTCCTGCTTCTCGCCGGGAGAGAGAGGTCCGATCTGCACCTGATCCGAAGGCCGATATCCAGAGGACCGAACCTGAATGGAGACGCTTGCGCGCGACGGCACGAGGAACTCATGCACCTCACGTGGCTCGCCGCTAATGGTGCCGCCCTGTCGCGTGTTTTCCGGGTTTCGGAAGGTCACCATGATGTCAGGCAAGGGTTCGTGCGTCGCAGCGTCCATGGCGCGGACCCTCATGACTGCGCCCCGTGCGCCCATATTCACCGTCAGCTCCTGGCAAGGGCCGCCGGGAGCAATCGTCACTCGCGGCAAAGCAACCTGGCCGTTCCAGCCCGACCAATTACTCGAGAACCCATCCGACTCTTTCTCAGGCCAGAGAACGTACTCGCCGGGACGAAGATTATCGAGGCTGAACTTGCCATCGCCGTCCGCGTTTACCGGCGACACATCACCGGCGTAGCCGCCGCCCATGAATCGCGGGCTGATCTTGGCTGCGGCGACTGGGGAATCATTCTCATCAACCGCAACCCCGGTGATGCACCCCAATCCCTTAGGCGTAAGTTTCGCGACGATTTGGCGGGTTTCTCCCGGCGCCAACGATGGAAATGTGAATTCGGTCGACGAGTAACCCTTGGCCGTCACCACAAGCCGCACTTTAACCAAGGATGGAACCTGCGGCATCAGGCCATAACTGAGAAGAGGTTCCACGGGCAGCCAAAGGCCGTTCCTTTCTCCAGGAAAGACATCCAGCAAAATGTTGGGGATAGGCTGGTTCGTCACAGCGTCGGTGACTGCCAGCTTCAGCTTCGCGGCCCGCGAGCGCACATTAAAAGTGATATTCGCGCAAAGAGCGGACGCCGCGATTGATACCTCCCGCAACGGCCACCAAATTCCCGGATAACCGAGGGCATCGTCAAACGCATTCGCCTTGTAGTTGCCGGGAGGAATCCCGTCGATTCTGAATTCTCCCGCTTCATCTGACCGGGGCTCGGGAGAGATTTGTCGCGTCGTCCAAGTGCCATCGCCGACACTAATGCGAATTCCTTTCACCGGCTGTCCGGCGTTATCGACCACACGACCGCTCAGGCAGCCGGTTTGCGAACGCGCAGCGAGCGGCCAGACAATCACCGCGAGGCAAGCGATGGATATCAGTCGACCCGCCATAAGGTTGGAACCCGGCTTAAACTTCGTCGTGCTCCTGCAACTTCGTAATCACTCCAAAATCTTCCAGCGTCGTGGTATCGCCCTTGACGCTTCCGTTCGTCGCCAACTCCCGCAGAAGCCGCCGCATAATTTTCCCGCTGCGCGTCTTCGGGAGCATGTCGGTAAAGCGAATATCATCCGGCTTGGCCAGCGCGCCAATTTCTTTCGCCACCCATTTTCGTAACTCTTCCTTCAGTTCACTCGTAGGCTGTCTTCCATGCTCCAGCGTAACGAACGCCGAGATCGCCTGCCCCTTGAGTTCGTCAGGACGCCCCACCACCGCGGCTTCCGCCACGGCGGGATGCGCCACCAGGGCGCTTTCAACTTCCATCGTGCTGAGCCGGTGTCCGCTGACATTCAACACGTCGTCAACGCGTCCCATGATCCAGAAATATCCGTCTTTATCTTTTCGCGCGCCGTCGCCCGTAAAATACATTCCCGGAATCTGCGACCAGTAATTCTTCACGTAGCGGTCGGGATCGCCGTAAACCGTCCGCAGCATGCCCGGCCAGGGCCGCTTGATGACAAGGAACCCGCCGGAACCATCCGGTACAGGCTTGCCCTCCATGGTGACGATGTCGGGAACAATGCCGGGAAACGGCCGCGTCGCTGATCCCGGCTTGGTCGCGATCGCACCCGGCAGTGGTGTCAGCATAATGTGACCAGTTTCGGTTTGCCACCACGTGTCCACGATGGGGCAACGGTTGCCGCCGATCGTTTCCCGGTACCACATCCAGGCTTCGGGATTGATGGGCTCGCCCACGGTGCCGAGCAGGCGCAGGCTGGACATGTCATGTTTTCGCGGCCATTCGTCGCCCCATTTGATGAAGGTGCGGATCGCCGTGGGCGCGGTGTAAAAGATATTCACTCTGTGGCGGGCGATGATCGACCAGAAGCGGTCGGGCTCGGGAAAATTGGGAGCACCCTCGTACATCAAGCTGGTCGCGCCATTTTGCAGGGGGCCGTAGACGATGTAACTGTGACCTGTCACCCATCCAATGTCGGCGGTACACCAGTAGGTGTCTTGTTCCTTTAAATCGAAAACCCATTTCGTAGTGAGATACGTGCCCACGGAATATCCGGCAGTGGTGTGCACGACACCCTTCGGTTTACCCGTGGTTCCGGAGGTGTAGAGAATGTAGAGCGGATGCTCGGAGTCAAGCGGCTCAGCAGGGCAAACGTCTGACGCCTTGGCCATCAACTCGTGCCACCAGTGATCACGGCCCGCCTGCAGGTTGATGGCGGTTCCGGTGCGCTTGTAAACCACCACGTGCTTCACGCTCGGACATGATTTCAACGCTTCTTCGACGGCGGGAAACAATTTCACTTCCGCGCCGCGGCGATACGATCCATCCTGCGTGATGACGGCGGTCGCCTGCGAGTCATGAATGCGGTCAATTAAGGCGTTGGAGGAAAAGCCGCCGAAGACAATGGTGTGAGGTGCACCGATGCGCGCGCAGGCCAGCATGGCGATGGGAAGTTCCGGGGTCATCCCCATGTAGATGGCAATGCGGTCGCCTTCTTTCACCCCTAAAGATTTCAAAACGTTGGCAAACTTCTGCACTTCGCGATGCAGTTGCTGATAGGTGAGCGTCCGGACTTCTCCCGGCTCACTCTCCCAAATGATCGCCGCCTTATTCTTGCGCCAGGTGTGGACGTGCCGATCCAGGCAGTTATGCGAGAGGTTGATCTGCCCGCCCACAAACCATTTCGCCCAGGGACAATTCCATTCGAGAACGTTGTCCCACTTCTTGAACCAGTGCAGTTCGCCGGCAATCCGCGACCAGAATTTATCGGGCTCGTCGATTGATTCCCTGTAGAGATGTTCGTATTCATCCAGCGTCTTGATGTGAGCCTGCTTGCTGAACTCCGGCGGAGGCTCGAACTTGCGCTGCTCATTCAGGGTCGAATCGATATTCGGGCCCTGAGTATCGACGACAGGTTTATCGGCAACAGCCTTTTCGGGCATGATGAGAACCTCGACCTGGAGGAATGATTTCTTCGTGCTGAAAGCCAGCACGCATCGCACGGGTTTATTCTACACAGCGCGGGGCGGGATGTAATTGGGATCAAATGACGAGAACTGTGGTATCGATCCCTTTGATCTTGATCTACGCCGTTCGTGTTGTTGCCGACTCCGGAGCAAAGCAGATTCCTCCTGTCTCGCTTCGCTCGCGCGTCGGAATGACAAGGGATATGGGTTAGATCGCTGCCCTGGAAGCGCACTGCGGCGAATCAAAGTCAAAAGCGGCGGGCAAGAGTGCCCGCCCCACATTGATTAATATTCACTTCACCCTGCGGCTGGCGACCAGAAGCTTGGTCCAGGGCTGATCGTCGAGGCGGCTGATTTGCACGACCGGATGTCCGGTGGTGGTGTCGTGAATGAATTGGCCATCGCCAATGTACATTCCGGTGTGGGTAATGTTTTTCGTGGATGCGCCGAAAAACAGCAGGTCGCCGGGTTGGAGATTTTTGCGGTCTACGGGAATCAAGCCGATCCAAGCGGCTTGCTTGTCGGCGTCGCGCGGCATGGTAATCCCGCGGGCTCGCACCAGCATCTGGGTGAATCCGGAGCAGTCAAAGCCAAAGCTCGAACTGCCTCCCCACAAGTACGGAATCCCGAGAAAGCGTTTGGCGAGTTCGATGGATTCGGGAATCGACAGAGGCTTAGGGTCGGCGACGACGTCGCCCGCCTGAATCCATTCGTCACGCTTGTCGGGAAGGCGCACGCGCAACCAGCCTTCGTGACTTCCCTTCCCGGCAACCTGCTTCGGCTCAGCGGCATCGTCGCCTTGCATCACCTCCAGACGCGACTCGAAGGGTATGGTCAGAACCGGCTTGTGGCGGGTGATGTCGGGCTCGCGATAAATGTTGGCGAAAAGACTCTCGACCTGCACCACTTCGCCGGAGGTCGCATAGCCCGCACCATGCTGAATCAGCCGGAGGTGCCGGCTGGGAACCCATCCTTTGTAGTGATCCTCAGTTTGGATTCTGGACCACTCTCCGCGAGCAGTGAGCAGCATCACGTTGCTGCCGTAAATGGCTTGAGAGACGACATCCGTTTGGTCGCTGGGCCCGGAGAACATGTTCTCGACAGGGGAAACGATAATGTGCGTGTTTCCGGCCAAGGCGGACGGGACGCACATGAGGGCGAGAAGGGCGATTTGTATGAGAAATCGTAGCGGCTTGAACGTTCGGGCGGCCAATACGGGTTCAAAAAGTTTGGCTGCCCCCCAGGGATTCGAACCCCGATAGCCTGCTCCAGAGGCAGGTGTCCTAGCCGTTGAACGAGGGGGCAATTTATTGGTTACAGGCAGCGCTCGTAACTCCATCCTGATTTTATTGGTGGAAGCAAAGCGGGTCAACCGAAACCAGAACGAATTGTTTTTGCGGCAGTTAAAGAGATAGGCTCACCCTCCCATAGAGTCCGTTGTGGCCGGTGTAGTATTAACACTGTTCAGGTTTGAAGTCGATGATGTTCGCACGCAAACTACTCGCGTTTCTCTGCCTTGCGGCTGTATTGGTGGCCGCGCTTTCTCCGGTTTCTGCAGGACTGTACTGGGCAATCCTCCTGCCTTTCTTATTCGTCGTTGGGACTGCAGCTGTCGCATGGAACGAGCCGTGGCTCGAAGAAAACCAACTGCCAACCCTTTCTTGCCTTGCGGTTATTGCCTCACGAGCACCTCCAATCGCTGAATCGCTGTCCTGATTTAATCCGGAAAAATTAATCACGAAGATCAGGTCTAGTCTCGGCCGGGAATTCATCCGCCCGCCGGGCCTTAGCATCTGGAGGATATTGTGTCGGTCAAACGAAGATTACGCACGCTTCTATTTTGCTTGCCGCTTCTGCTGGGTGCGGGCGTTGGAATGCCGATGCGGCCCGAGGAAATTGAGGAATTAATGCATAGTATGAATCAACAGGCAATCACGTATACCATCCCCGGGGAGACAGCTGATGAAACGATCCCGAAGCTGAGAGATGGGGCGTCTTAGGTGGTTATTCTTTTTTCTTCACGCGGACTACGGTGATTTTGGCGAAGCCTTCGTCGAAGGCGGGCGGCTTCAGTTTGGCGGCCATGCGGCGCATGATGTCTTCGGGGACGACGCGATCGCGGCGCTGATGGCGATCGATGCAAACTTCGAGGGGAACGTCGAAAAATACGGCGTGGACCTCGTAGTTGTAGTCCTTGGCAAGTTTGATCCAGTGCTGGCGCTCCTGCGGAGTCAGGTTGGTAGCGTCCACGTAATTCATAGGACGCTTGGCGATGAGCCGCGCTTTGAGCATCGAGCGCAGGTTGGAGAACACGAGATCCTGAAAGCGCTGCTCGCGGACATCGTCGAACAGAAGCGAGCGGACCATGTCGCTGGAGAGCGGGACGACGTTATGGCGCTTGAACCAGGAACTCTTGCCGGACCCGGGAAGCCCAATCGCGAGGACGACGATGCCTTTGGGCGGACGCGGCGCGGCTGCGGGGACAACGGCGGGAATTGATGGCGCTTGCGGCGCCATCTCGGTTTCGGGCGCAGTCGATGCCAGATCTCCTTCTTCAGAAGCTTCTTCGATCGCTGAAACCGGAGCGATCCCCTTCGCGGCGGCCGGACTGAAGGCCTGTGCGACGGCTTGCTCGCGACCGCGGCCACCACGGCCGCGCCCTCCGCGGCGTCTGCGGCCGCGTCCACGCTGGCCCTCTTCCCCGGCGACTCGCCTCGCGGCTGGGTCCCGGACGACTGGTTCCCTGGTGGCTGCTTGACGGGGTTGCGAGATAGCGTTTGCGGACTCTTCGGGAGCGGATGGCCCTTCAAACTCCGCTTCGGATGCGGCCGGATTTTCGGGCTCGTTATCCGTTGAGTCGAGATGCCTTGACCCGAGAGGGCTCGACTCGGGATAGCTCGACTCGGGCGCTTTAGCCGAATCCTGGTCGGCATCAAAATATGCCGGTTGCAGCGGCGGAGGCGCCGGCTGGCTTCCCGGCTCCGGAGCTTTCTTCTTGCGGCGCTGTAAACGATCGCGCATCCATTTACGCATGTTCAGGCTTGTAACACAGATTGCAGGACCGGAGCAATTGGCAGTTGAACTTTGCGAGGGTTGCGTGCGGGCACGGACCGAACAGGGACGCTGGCTGCAGCGAAGTCAGGATGCCTTCGCGACAGCTGGCAAAGCCTGACCCGAGAAAAGGCGAAGGGATACCGGCGCTACTAAGGACGGCGCCATAAAGTCGGAGTCAAGATTGCGATTTCAATCTGCCTTTGCGCATTTTAAGATGGGCTATGCCAAGTCAGATTCCCGTCCCCATCCAGGGTCAGAAATATCTTTCTCTTACAACCTTTCGTAAGACCGGAGCGGGCATCGCCACACCCGTGTGGTTTGGAGAAGAAGACGGAAAACTATATGTGATGACCCGCAGCGATATGGGGAAGACAAAGAGGATTCGCAACAACCCTCAGGTGCGTGTGGCGCCCTGCACCATGCGTGGAACCGTCACTGGACCTGAATTTGCCGCCGCCGCGCGCATTTTGCCCCCAGAGGAGCATGCCCGCGCACGCCAGGCGATCAACAGGAAGTATTGGGCAGCGCGAATTCCGTTTTTGTGGTGGAGGACTGACACGTATCTCGAACTAAGCTTTGGTTGAGTTAGAAGATGGGAGCTGATTCAGGCGTTCCAGATCCGCGGCGGCGATCCGAACCAGCTGCGAGAGATGACTATGTTATAATGACTATATCTAAGAGGAGCTGGTCATGAAGACCATTTCAGCCGCCGAATTCAAGGCACGCTGCCTCACCCTGATGGATGATGTCAGCAGCACGCGCGAAACGATAATGATCACCAAGCGCGGGAAACCGGTAGCGAAGTTAGTGCCTGCCGGTAAGGAACGACGAGAGTTCATCGGCAGGCTCAAAGGCGTTATTGAGATTGTCGGCGAGCTTGATACAGACCCGCCGGAGGTATGGGAGTCCGCGCTTTGATTCTTATTGACACTCACGCCTTGGTTTGGGCAGTGGACGATTCCAAAAAGCTTTCGCGCCGGGCCGCATCGGCGATCCGCCGAGCCCGCGCCGGCGAAGGTATCGTGGTCTCGGCAATCACCGTTTGGGAGATTGCCTCTCTGCTGGCAAGAGGGAGAGTCCGGGCCTACGGTAGTCTGGAGGCCTCGATTGAGATGTTCCTGGAAGGTATCGCCGTGCGCCCCATTACCCCCGAGATCTGTGCGCTCGGCGCACAGTTCCCCAGCGACTATTCGCACGATCCCGCCGACCGAATTATCGGTGGCACCGCCCGTGCCGAGGGGCTGCCGCTGATAACCCACGACGAGAAAATTCGCAAGAGTCCGCTGATCAAAACCGTGTGGTAGTCGCCGCGCAGCCGATCCATTGACGGCTTAGTCGTAATACTCCAGTCCCAAATGCGTGATCAGTTCCTCGCCTTTCAAGTGCCGCAGTGTATTTTTCAGCTTCATGAGCTGAATGAAAAGATCGTGCTCTGGGTACAATCCTGGCGCGGTCATCGGGGACTTGAAGTAGAAGCTGAGCCACTCCTGAATGCCCAGGCCGCGCAAGGCCGAACACCGCTTCGCCAAGTCCAGGAACAAGACGAGATCGAGCACGATGGGCGCGGCGAGGATTGAGTCGCGGCACAGGAAGTCGACTTTGATCTGCATGGGATAGCCGAGCCATCCGAAGATGTCGATGTTGTCCCAGCCTTCTTTGTTGTCGCCGCGCGGCGGGTAATAGTTGATGCGGACTTTGTGAAAAATATTTCCGTAAAGGTCGGGATAAAGCGCAGGCTGCAGGATGTGCTCCAGCACGCCCAGCTTGGATTCTTCCTTGGTCTTGAACGAACCCGGGTCGTCGAGCACTTCCCCGTCGCGGTTGCCCAGAATGTTGGTGGAATACCAGCCGCTCAGGCCGAGCAATCGGGCTTTGAAGGCGGGGGCTAGAACTGTTTTCATCAGGGTCTGGCCGGTTTTGAAATCCTTGCCGCAGATGGGCGCCTCGTTCTTCCGTGAAAGCTCCAGCATGACAGGAAGATCGACCGTCAGGTTCGGCGCGCCGTTAGCGAACGGAACTCCTTCCATCAGCGATGCGTAGGCATAGATCATCGAAGGCGCGATCAATTCGTCGTTCTCGCGCAACGCTTTCTCGAACGACTTCAACGACTGGTGAGCCGCGGTTGGCTCAATGTAGGACTCAGTCGACCCGCACCACATTGTGATCAGCCGGCTGGCGCCGCTGGTCTTCTTGAAGTCGCGAATGTCGTCGCGCAACTGCTCGGCGAGATCCATCTTTGTCTTGCCCTTCTTTACATTGGGTCCGTCAATCTTTTTTACGTAGTTGCGATCGAACACGGCCGCTCGCGGCTTGACCGACGTGAGAAATGGCTTTAACTGTTCGAGCAGGCGATAGTCGAGCACACCCGCATTGGAAGCGGCCTCGTACATGTTGTCTTCGAAGATGTCCCAACCGGTGAAGACCAGATCGTCGAGTCCGGCGAGCGGAACGAACTCCTTGACCTTGGGCGAGCGGGCGTCTGTGCGCTTGCCCAGGCGCACTGTACCCATTTGGGTGAGCGATCCGATCGGCTTGGCCAATCCCTTCCGAATCGCTTCGACGCCGGCTACGAACGTTGTGGCGACGGCGCCCATGCCCGGGATCATGACGCCGAGCTTTCCTTTGGCGGGCTCGATGGCGCCAGCTTCCATCTTGGATGACGACCGTTTAGTGCCACTGGTTCGGGCCGCCAGTTTCATCTCGCGCGTGGCGCGCTCCGCGTGGGCTAGAGCAGTCTGACGATGCTCGTGTTCACGGGCTGCCGCTGAATTTGCGAATTGCTTACGATGACGGCGGCCATCGGCATCCCACCAATCCGCCATGAATACTCCCGGACGTTTCTGATACATGAGTTTCCTTTTGCGGTGGCGGTGGCTGGCCACTGCCACCGCCACCGCAACTAAGGATAATCTCATTTCTATCGGAAATTGGCAAACCTATGCGGTGGAGAGTCAGAAATGAAGTCCCAACGGCGATCGATTCCATTGAATGGCAAGCCCGCCTGACTGTCTGCGCTTAAGGCATCCAATGAAACGACCCTCGCGATATGCGCGCCTAATCCCCTGCATAGATTTTTTGCGTTGGACTGTCGCACCCTTCTGTTGCATAGTGGAATCACTTCGCAGCCGGCTCTGCAGCTGGTTTCCGCGAAGTTGATGTTTGCACGCACCCTTGTAGTGGCATGCAAATCTTCCGACCCCGTTGATCTCCCCAAAAATCTGAGCCCACGCCGCCCGGCCGTACGCGGGCAGTGTGCTCTTCAGACACGCCCTTCTCACGGAGGGAAGAACAGGAGATTCCATGACCTCGATTGGTAAATTTGCATACGCCACGTTGCTGGCGTTCACGGCTCTGAACTTCGCGCCCAGCCTGGCTTCAGCACAGGAGTCTGCGCACGGAAAATTCACACTCACGCACGAAGTTTACTTCGGGAACGCCAAGATTTCGGCCGGAGACTATGAGTTCTCCTTCGATCCCGATACCACTTCTCACATGCTTACTCTCAGCAAGACGAGCGGCGCTCGTGCCAGTTATTTGGTGCTGGTCCCTTCGACGGATGACACGAAGCCGTCTGATTTGAGCCGGCTTGTCCTGAAGACAACACCCAAGGGCACCTACGTCAGCGCCATGCAACTGCCGGAGTTCGGCATGACGCTGAATTTCAACGTGCCGTCGCGCCGCCCGGCGGAAAGACAGATTGCCAAGGCTGCAACTACGGCGGCGGCATCGGGGCAATAGGTCTTCAGGGGTCAAAATATCGAGGGCGGATAGCGAAACTGTTATCCGTCCTTGTTTTTTTTTGCAGGTGAAGGCTGAAGCGCGAGGAAATCTTTTAGCGCCCCTCAGCGACTAAAGCCGTGAAGGAACGTGCGGCTTATGGCCCGACCGAAGTCGGGCCCATCCCTTTTCACTACGATCCGACCGAACTCGAGCCTTTTGCGATTTCGGTTCGATTTGCGTTGGCTGCGAAGGATGGTTGGGTCTGCGAATTTCCCCGGACGTCATCACTGAGTACGATGGCTTCCGCAATTTCCTTCATGGGTTTGCGCTTCTGGCGGCTCTGGCGTTGCAGCGCCAGATAGGCTTGCTCTTCGTTGAGACCGAGATCGCGCTGCAGAATGCCCTTGGCGCGTTCGACGATTTTTCTGGTCTGCAATTGTTCGGAAAGGGTTGAGTTGGCCTCTTCCAGCCGCGCCAGTTCAAGTTCGGCGCCCACGAGAAAGCCGACGGTGGAGATCATGCGAATCTCGCGCCGCCGGTAAACGTGGTGCTGGCGGTGCTGCAGGTTGATGACACCCACAACGCGGCCGCGGCACATCAAGGGCACCGACAGAAACGCCTCATAGCTGTCCTCTGGCAACTCGTGGAAAAACTGAAAGCGCGGATCGTGCGCCGCTTCTTCGGGAATGGCCACGGGTTCGCGATGCTCCGCCACCCAGCCCGTAATGCCTTGTCCAACGCGGAGTTTCAGGCGATTGACGACTTCAGGATGAGGATTCTTCGAAGCCCGCAGGACGAGCTCGTCGCCTTCGAGAATGTAGATCAGGCAGGAGTCGCACTTGACGAGCGCCGACGCGAATTCGACAACACGATTCAGAACCTCGTGAAATCCGTCCGCCGTACCCAGACGCACGCTGATTTCGTGCAGCACATCAACATGTGAATCTTCAACAGATATAAAGGAGTCCATGAGGACATTATCGGCCTTGCAGAGATTATGTCTAATTCCAAATTTTGATGGGCGCGATAAAGGAATTCCTTTGAGATTATTACGAAGGTTTAACATCCTTTGCGAACTTTGCGCATCGAGTTGCGGAGGGCAGTTCGCCAAGTTTCTGAAGTTCGACTAAAAGGCTTAACCACAGAGGGCACAGGGGAGCACAGTGGATTTTTTCCTTGCTCATGCCGGGAAACTTCAGGGCTTCGCGTCGAGGTCCACTACTTTCACGGGTAAATCCCAGTGGGCGTCGAGAATTTCGAAACGGCGCTGCTCTTCGCGCTGGAAAGTATCCTGGTCGGGATACATTTGTTTCTGCAGCGCGGGTTCGTCAAAGGGTTCGTTGGCGACGGTGGCGTTTTTGAAGACGATGGTCACGCGGAAGTCCCAGCGGCCGTCTTCGGTGGTGTGATAGCGCGGCTGGTCCATCCAGACTTTGGTGATGCGGCCCATCTCGGCTTCTTTTTTCAGCACAGGATAGTGGTTTTTCTTGAACAGCTTCAGGAATTCGTCGGCGTGTCCCCATTTTGTCTTGTAGTAATACTCAATGACGAACGGCCGGTCGGAAGCAGCGGGAGCCGATTGCGCTTGCGTGACGACGGGAACGGCGATAGCGATGAACAACAAGGCGGTGAGAATGGGTCGCATGGATTTCTCCTGGGGACGGAATTGGTAGCTTGTACACTATCATTTGCGCCGGGGATGGTACTGCCTGCTTGCCCGTGGCGAGAAAGACGTTGCGAGCAACGTCGCTACTATAGAAACAGTTACGAATCTAAGGAGCGGTTACGAAGGACGAACAGCAAATTTTGAAACTTTTTGAAGACGGCGACCGCGCTTTGATCGCTGCCGACGTGGAGGCAATGTCGCGCATCTACGCCGACGACTATGTCCAGTACGACGAATCCGGCAACACTTCCACTAGGTTGGATCTGATCGAGAATCTTAGCTCGGGAAGGATTCGATTTGTTTCGATGGTTTCGATAGGGCGCCGCATTCGACTGCTGCGGGACGACGTTGCGATCGTCCACGGTTCGGAGGACGATGTGGTTGAGCAGGGTGGCAGACGTTTCCTGGCTCGCTACGTGTATCTGGATGTCGTCATGAAGCGTAACGGACAGTGGCAGATCGTGGGATCGCAACTGGCGAAGCCAGGCGAGCGCTCTATTGACGGCTGATGGCCGACGGCTGATCGCTGATTCTGTTCTGCCAGTGACTCCACACAAACCAGAGCGCACCGGCCATCAGCAACACTCCGATCACGGCGTCGAACTTGTGAAAGTATTTTCCCAGGTCGCGCCAATTCTCGCCCAGCTTCATCCCTAAGTACGCCAGCGCGAGGCACCAGGGCCATGATCCCAGAAATGTGTAGAGGTGAAAGCGGCCGCGGGGCATGCGCGCGATTCCGGCGGGCAATGCGATGAAGGTGCGGACCACGGGGAGGAGACGCCCTACGAACACGGCGAGATATCCCCAGCGCGCGAAGAAGCGGTCGGACCAGTCAAGTTCGCGGCGTCCCATAAGAATCCAGCGGCCGTAGCGCTCGACCAGCGGGCGGCCGCCATAGCTGCCAATTTCGTAGGCGACCAGCGAACCCAGGTTGCATCCGATGGCGCCCGCCGTAGCCAGCCAGAACAGCTTGAACGTGCCCTGATATACGAGATATCCGCCGAACGGCATGATCAATTCCGAGGGCAGCGGGATGCAGGCGGACTCAATCGCCATGAGAAGAGTGATGCCGGCATAGCCGGTCGCGGCGATTACTTTGCTGATGAAGACGAATAGGATTGCGAGAATTTTTTCAGTCATTTTCCAATCGAGGGACGGAACAGTTGTCAGGTCTCAGACAAGGCGCCGGGCTCTTCCTGAGAACTGAGAACCGAGAACTGAGAACTTGTTTTCCAGTGTATCGGAAATTCGCAGTCGAGCGCGAACCCGGCTAGAACGAGCCTTCCTGAGTGAAGGCGTAGCCGGGGAGGGTGGCGCCCTCGGGACTCTTGCTGATCTTCACGCGGATCGTGGGGGCGTCAGGAGCGGTAATGCCGGCGGGACGCAGCATGGCATATTGCGAGAAAACTTCGTTGTAGACCTTGGTGACCAGATAGTCCTGGCCGTCGGCATCGCTGCGCCACACTTGCCCAAGTTGAATGGAGTTGACAGCCACGAGATTCTTCCTGACTTGCTGGAGTACTTCCAGACTACCGGGTGGACGCGAGAGGCGTCAATTCCCGGAGAGGTTACCGAGGGTCAGTATGAAAGCTTGCGGCTGCCTCTGTTAAGATTTGGCCGCAAGGAGATGCGATGCCTCGTGGGATGGTTCCGCGCCAACCCGCGCGCACTGGCCGTCAGGACAAGGTTCGTGTGGCGCGGACACTCCTGTCCGCGAAATCTGGCCAAAAGCAATCTGTAGCGGTTAAAGATGCTCGTGCAAGGAAGAGCGCCCGTCTAAGCCGAGGCAAAGCCTCGGCAGCGGCGCCGAAGGGTCGCAGAAATGCGTCCGGAAAACCTGCGGCCCGCTAAGATCAAAGGCTACAATCCCGTTGCGCCGGAACGGGTCACGGAGATTCTGAAGCGGCTCGACCAGATGTATCCCGACGTCACCTGCGCGCTCACGCACGCCAGCGCGTGGGAGTTGGTGGTGGCGACGATTCTCTCCGCGCAATCGACCGACGTGAACGTGAACCGGGTTACGCCGGAGTTGTTCCGCAAATATCCGACGGTCGCGGCATTTGCGGCGCTTACTCCGGAACAACTGGAGCCGGACGTGCGCTCCACGGGATTCTTCCGCAATAAATCAAAGTCGGTGGTAGGCGCGGCGAAGAAGATTATTGCCGAGTTCGGCGGGGAAGTTCCAAAAGAAATGGAGAAACTTCTCACACTTCCGGGCGTTGCGCGGAAGACGGCGAACGTCGTGCTGGGAACATGGTTCAAAATCGCGGACGGAGTCGTGGTCGACACGCATGTGCACCGCATCTCGCGGCGGCTGGAACTCACGACGCAGGACGATCCGCAGAAAATTGAGCAGGATCTGATGCGGATCATTCCACGCGAGAAGTGGATTCTGTTCTCGCATCAGATCATCTGGCACGGACGCAAGCTGTGCATCGCGCGCAAACCCAAGTGTGCGGATTGCGCTGCTGGAGAATATATGCCACGCCGCTGATAAAACCTGGAGCACGGTGGAGATGCACAAGAACGCGAAAGCCTAACTGACGCCAGCGCCCACGACTCTCATGCGTACACGGATACTGTTTGCCATCTCCATCCTCTGAGCACCGTGGTCGCGGAGACCGGCTGCTCAGACTTTGCCTGCGCCCCAGGCCGTTACCGATCCCAAGAAGATTTCTTCCAAACCCAACGCGCAGATTGAGCCGCGCGGCCTGACCATCGAGAAACTGTATATGACGCGGCAGGTCGGGCGTGCGACGTGGTCGCCGGATGGAAAGAGCATCGCATTCATTTCGAATATGAGCGGGCGCAACAATCTGTGGGTCGTGTCAGCCGAGGGCGGATGGCCGGTACAGTTGACGGTGAGCGACCAGCGGCAGACGGCGCCCGCGTGGTCGCCCGACGGCAAGTGGATCGCGTATCAGTCTGACTATGACGGCGACGAGCAGTGGGATATTTTTCTGGTGTCACCGAAGACCGGCAAGGTCGTGAATCTCACGCAGACCCGCGAGATCGCGGAGATCAATCCCACGTGGTCGCCCGACGGCCGCTACCTGGCGTACGAAGTGAAGCCGAAGACTTCCGCGGCTTACGAGATTGACGTCTACGACATGGTGATGCGCGAGGTAAAACACATCACGGCGAATACTCCGCAGGACCGAAGAAATCACGGTCCCATCTGGTCAAAGGATGGAAAGTACATCGTTTATACGCAAGCCCAGGCGAAGGGGACGGATTCGAACGTTTTTGTTGCCAGCATCGCGACGGGAAATAGCACATTGCTTACGCCTCATGAGGGCGAACAGCGCTACACCGCTAACGACATCGATCCGCGTCCAGTTCCCGACGGCGGAAGGATACTCATCACCTCCAATGCCGCAAACGGCTACGAGAACATCGGCCTGCTCGAATTCGGCACGAAAGGCGAGTTGGCTGGGGTGTTCACACGCGGCAAGTTCAAATGGCTCACGAACGACAAATGGGAAATTCGCGCAGGCGAGTTTTCGCCTGACGGAAAGCACATTACCTTTACCGCGAATATTGACGGCAACGAAGATATCTATTTACACGACCTCGCCACCGGAACGTCTTCTGCTCTGCCGATCCCCAAAGGCCTGAATGAGCCTGCGGGCGGGCGTTATGCGTTCACGAAAGATGGTGAGCGTCTGCTTTATTACCACAACGGCCCGACCGAGCCGGGCGATCTCTGGGTCTACAACGATGGCGACCGGCAACTCGCATGCAGGTTACACATTCACTGGTCGCCGGCGTGCGTTCGGAGGACATGGTTGAGCCGTATCTGGTGCACTATCCCAGCCGCGACGGCAAGTGGACGATCTCAGCGTTTCTCTATGTGCCGTTCAACATGGTGCGCAACGGGCAGAATGCGGCGCTCGTTTACATTCACGGAGGACCGGCTTCGCAAAGCATGAATTCTTTTAACCGCTTCGTGCAGTACGCGGCGAATCAGGGATACATGGTGCTCGTGCCCAACTATCGCGGTTCTACTGGATACGGCAAGGAATTTCAGCAGGCGAATCTGTTCGACATGGGCGGCGGCGATTTGCAGGACGTGCTGGTTGGTGTGGACTGGATCAAGCAGACCGGTCATCTCGACCCGAAAAAGATTGCGGTGATGGGCGGAAGCTATGGCGGATATTTGAGCATGATGGCGGTGACGAAAGCGCCGGAGGTTTGGGCAGCGGGAGTGCCGATTGTGCCTTTCGTGAACTGGTTCACCGAAATTGAGAATGAAGATCCGGTGCTGCAGCAGTCTGACCTGGCGACGATGGGCGATCCGGCGAAGAACAAAGCGCTCTATGAAGAGCGCTCGCCGATCAACTTTATTGATCAGGTTAAAGCGCCGTTACTGCTGTTAGCTGGAGGGCACGATCCGCGCTGTCCCAAGTCGGAAGCCCAGCAGGTCGTCGATGCGATTAAGAAGCGCGGGGGCACCATCGACTATAAGGTTTACGAAAACGAAGGCCATGGATTTGCGCGTGTAGAAAATCAGATTGACGCTTACAAGCGTGTCGCGGACTTTCTGCTGGCTCATGTGGCGCCGGCCGATTGTAGCTGCTCACTGACCGAATAGAATTCAAAAGCTTAACCACAGAGGACACAGAGGAAACCCATTGCCTATAGTCGCGCGAAGGCTCGCTCGATCGCCGCAACCAGCCCTGGGATGGTGAACTCTTTGGCTACGATATCGACGGACAGGCCATATTCGCGCAGCGTCGATGACGTGACCGGGCCAATCGAGGCCATAAGAATTGTGTGGCGCGGGCGCCCGCGCCCGCGAACTCCCGGCAGCAGTTCCATCGCTTCGCGGGAGCCAACCAGACTCCTAAAATTTCGTACAGTCGAGGAACTGGTAAACGTCACTACGTGCGGACGCTTTTCTGGATTCTTCAAAGTAGCGCGTAAGCGCGCGCGGGAGGATTGGGGCACAATGGTTTCGTAGGCTTCGACTACATCAACGTAGGCTCCCGCCTTGCGAAGTTCACGTGGTATCACATCCCGCGCGATTTTGGCACGGACCAGCAGGACACGCTTCCCTTTGACGTTATTTTTTAGGCTACGCACCACAGACTCGGCCACGTATTCTTTGGGAACGACATCTACTTTTGCGCCACGCTGCTCGATGGCTTTCCGGGTGGCGGGTCCGATGGCGGCGATCCGCGGAAGCTGCCCTTCGGCGGCTAAAGCCGATGTTGATTTGGAGGCCGTTATGGCACCCTTCGGCTCGCAATGCTCGCTCAGGGCAGGCTCAAGACTGAAGTCGTGCCTTTCCCGGATTGTTTCCAGACGATTCCACATTGCTTCCACGCCATTGACGCTAGTCAGAATCAGCCAGTCGTAAGTGGCGAGAGTCTTGAGCGCCGCGTCGAGCGGCTGGAACGATCTCGGCTTGCGAATCTCGATGAATGGAATTTCGATCACCTCCGCGCCGCGCTTGCGGAGCTGACTAGAGAGCGTGCCGGCCTGGTGACGGGCGCGTCCGACCAGTACGCGGATTCCGCTCAGTGATTGATTAGGCGTGAGGTTTAGACTCTTGCTCATGGTTAGAGTGGCGGGCAGGAGTGCCTGCCCCACACTGCTCAGTGCTTGTTCACACCTAATCTTTGCTCACGCATAAGCCGCGCTACGCCTGAGACGGCACTGTCCTCGGCTTTCTCGAGCGACGCGATTACGTTGGCCTGCTCTTCCTTGCTGCGGTTTTGACTCAGCTTGAATTTGGCTTCGATCTTTGTCGCAGTGATTTCGAAGCCGACGATATGGCTGAGCATGCGCTCACGGTATGTCTGGCTGAGACTCGACCATTGTTCAGCGTAAGGGGGCTCGAATGTGGCAATCAATTCGTGGAGCATGCTTTGCAGCTCTTCCGTTGAGCTAAAAAGGCGGGCGTTTCCGTAGATATGCACAGCACCGTAATTCCAAGTGGGCACAGTTTCGCGCGTAGTGTAGTTTTCAGTGGATACGAAGGCGTGCGAGCCGTGGAAGATGGTCATGCACTTCGGTTGCTGTTCCAGATAGCGCCAATGCGGATTAGCCCTGGCGACGTGACCGCGAAGGATGAGCCGCTCGTCCGTCGCGTGCACGGATAGCGGCAGGTGCGTGGCGAATGGGCCTTCGTCCGTGGATGAGACCAGAATCGCGAACGGATTCGCGTTCATAAATGCGGTGGCGTCGCCATGGTCGCGGACCCGGAAATGTTCAGGGATGTACACGAAATGATCTTCTTTCGTCGCTGCCCGGCCCACGGCTTACGCCTTGGGCTGCATTGTTCCGCCGCTCGGCGGCTCGCTGTTTACTGCCTCGTGCTTGTGCGCACGTGGAGCAGTTTCTCTACTTCGGCAATTACCACTCCAGCTTCATCTTTCACTTGAACTCGAAACACCGGTTCGCATTTCGGCAGCGTCTTCAGCTTCTCACGAATGTCGTCGAGTTGCGCGTCGGTCAGGCGGAATTCGGAGCGCACCGTTCCTTTCCCCGGCTTGCGGTAGCGGATGCTTGCCCCTTTATCCCACACGATATAGTCGCGTCCCAAATTTGCCATCAGCATGAGCATATAGAAAGGGTCGGTCATGGCAAAGAGGGAACCACCGAAATGCGTGCCGACGTAGTTAGCGTTCCAGAATCGCAGCTTCATTTCGACGTCGATGGCTCTCATGTCGGGCGCGATGTATTTGATGCGAATACCCGCGCCCAGAAATGGCGGCCATAGGTTGACCCAGCGGCGCAAGGCGTGCGAGGACTTCGTGCCGCCTAAAAGCTGGAGAAGAACGCTGCGGCTCATGCAGTGAAAGCCTCCGCGCCTGAAAGCGAAGTCGCAGGCGATGTCGATACGGCACGTTTGAAGGCATGCCCTGACACGAACCACGCCCGTCGGCTTTTGCAGTTCATGGTTGCGGCGGTACAGCCAGGCCGCGGCCATATGCGGCTTTCAGGATTTGGTCGCCACCGCGGCTGAGGAGCGCTGCGGCGGCATCGTCGCCGAGTTTTTCGGGATCGTCCCCGTCGCGGGAGTCGCGTAGCACTTTGGAACCGTCGGGATCGGCGACGACCGATTCGAGATGCATCTTCCCGTTTCGTATCTCCGCGAGGGCGCCGATGGGAACTTGGCAGCCTCCGCCGAGGCGGGTGAGCAGGGCCCGTTCGCAGGAGGTCGCGGCGCGGGCCGCTGGATCGTTTAAGAATTCCAAGTGCTGGCGGGTAGTGTCGTCACCTTTACGGATCTCGATGGCGAGCGCTCCCTGGCCCGCTGCCGGACACATGATTTCCGCTTTGATGATTTGTTTGACGAGTTCCGTCTTGCCGAGCCGTTTCAGTCCGGCCGAGGCGAGGATGATGGCGGCGTATTCTCCCTGCTCGAGTTTGCGAAGGCGCGTGTCGACATTCCCCCGAAGGGGATGAATGGCGAGGTCGGGGCGCATGGCTTTGAGTTGAGCCTGGCGGCGGAGGCTGGAAGTGCCGACACGTGCGCCCGGTGGCAGATCCTGAATGCTGGAATAGTGGCGCGAGCAGAAGGCGTCGCGTGGGTCTTCCCTTTTTGTGACGGCGGCGATTTCGAATCCCGGTTGAAGTTCGGTGGGCAGGTCTTTCAGAGAATGCACGGCAAGATCGACGCGGCCGGCGGCGAGAGCGTCTTCGATTTCTTTGGTGAAAATTCCTTTTCCAAGTCCACCCTTCGTTCCGACTTGGGCCAACGGGACGTCAGTGATCTTGTCGCCGGTGGTCCGGATGATTTCGATTTCGACTTCGTGGCCGCGGGCGCGCAAGAGTGCGGAGATATGATTCGCCTGCCAGAGAGCGAGTTGCGACCCGCGGGAACCGATGCGGAGAGTGGGCATTAATGGCGTGGCCCAATTGTAGGACTGTAGCGTTGGCATTTTCACTTCTGGCTTCCTCGTCCCCGTCGGCTGAGGTGCTGATGCTTTCTCTTTCTCCCGCAGATTGAACAGCCGGCGAACTACGTCCACGATTGTCGTTGCCTCAGATTCTTTAGCCGCTGTCTTCAACGTCGTGATCGGGGTGTGCATGACCTTGTTGATAATGCCGCGCGTCAGCGCTTCAACGGCAATTTCCTGCTCTGGGGTCAGGGGGCCTAGCCTGCCGCGGACGCGGTCGATTTCTGCCTGGCGGATGGTTTCCAGATGATCTTGTAGCGACACGATCGTGGGCACAACGTCGAGCGTCTGCAGTTTGGCTTCGAAGCGTTCCACTTCGCTGCTGATAATGGCTTCGGCTAATTCTGCTTCCTTGCGGCGGTCGGCGACGTGGCTGGTGACGGCCTGTTGCAGGTCGTCGATGTCGTAGGTGAAGATGCCGTCGAGCTTGGCCATCTCCGGAGAAACATCGCGAGGCACGGCGATGTCGATGAAGAACATCGGCCGGTTCTTGCGGCGGGAGAGGAACTGTTCGCCATGTTCGCGGCGGAAGATGGCGTGAGGCGAGCCGGTCGAAGTAATAACGATGTCGGCGCGATCGCAAGAGTTATACAGGTCATCGAACTTGATCGCCTGGCCGTCGAACTTCTGCGCCAGACCGATGGCGCGTTCATAGGTGCGGTTGGAGACGAAGATGGAAGCGCAACCGTGGGCCATCAGATGCCGTGCGGCAAGTTCGCTCATCTTTCCGGCGCCCACGATGAAGACCGTTTTCCCTTCCAATGTTCCAAAAATCTTTTTGGCGAGTTCCACCGCGACCGACGCGATCGATACCGACGACGATCCGACCGCGGTCTCGCTGCGCACGCGTTTGGCCACGGCGAAGGCACGGCTGAAAAGCTGGTCGAGTTGTCCGCGGACGGCGCCGATGGCACGGGCGGTGGCATAGGCTTCCTTGACCTGGCCGAGAATCTGCGCCTCGCCGACCACCATGGAATCCAGGCTGGAAGCGACGCGGAACAGGTGGCGGACTGCCTCTTTGCCGCGGTATTCGTAGAGGTGCGGGTCGAGTTCTTGCGGATCCAAGTGAAAATAATCGTGCAAGAATCCGCGCAGGTTGGCAGCCCCGTTCGTGGTGTGCGTAACAATTTCCACGCGATTGCAGGTAGAAATGACCATGCCTTCTTCGATCCCGGGATAAGCACTGAGATCTCGGCAGGTATCGGGCAGGCGTGATTCGGGGATTGCCAGGCGTTCGCGCACTTCGACCGGCGCGCTGTTATGGTTCACGCCAATGAGCTGGAATCTCATGAGGCGGCGAACCTGTGAATGGTCGAAAAGTAGTTGGCGGCCCATGCCGCCAGCGCGGCGGCAAAGGCAAATGTCGCGAGGAAGGCGGCGCGGCGCCCGCGCCATCCGGAATTCCACCGGGTGAAGACCATGAGCATGTATACCGCCCACATCAGCACCGACAACAGAATCTTGGGATCGAGAAAGTCGAGTCGTCCGTAGGTGGAGATCGCGACCACCGAACCGGTCAGCAAGCCGAGCGTCATGAAGGGGAAACCGAGTAACAGCGAGCGATAACCGATCTGGTCAATCACTTCGAGCGCGGGAAGGAACGAAATCAGGCTGGTGGGTTTCTTGGCCTTCAGCCGGCGCTCCTGCAGAAGATACAGCAGGCTGGCGCCAAAGCTGACCAGCAGGGCGGCATAACCGATGAAAATCAGAAAAATGTGCGCCGCCAGCCATCCTTTGTTCGAAACGTACTGGGTGAGAAGTACGGGTTGTTCATCGACGGCGGCCACGAAGGTCAGAAAAAACACCACTGGAAAAACCACCACGCCGGGTGAGGTGGTGTGGTAAATGGCGTAAATCAGCATGAAGAATGTCATCGAAAAGAAGGCCAGCAGCGATTCCCCATTGTGCACGGACGCCCAGACAACATGGCCGGAGAGGAACAGTTCAGTCAGAGAAACGAAGTGGAAGACCATACCGAGGCTGGCCGCGTGGAGGGCGATGCGGCTAAACAGATCGCTGGTGCGGGTCAGCGCTACGAAGGCGTAGATCAGGCTGATAAAGTAGCAACCCAGCGCGAAACGGAGCCAGAGCAGAGACATGTCTTTTTTGTTCCGGAACTCTTGAGTTTACCGCAAATCGCTGACGTTATCAGGATCATTGCCTGAGCCTTTCTATTCCACTCCCAAACTCCCCAGCGCTTCTTCAAGCCACGCTGCGTCAATGCTCAGGCGGCGGCCGTGGGTCTTTAGATCCTCAACTTCATCGAAGGCGCGGAACAGGCGAAGCTTGGCCGCGGCGTATCGTTCGGCGTCGCTCAGAGGACGGCCGTGCTTCTGGCCCCAGGTTGCGCGCGCGCTGTCGGGGAGAAAAACGCTGACCGCATAGGTCAGCTTGCGATCGGAAGTGACGTCGAAAACAAATTCAGTGGCGGGGGATTCGGGATCGTCCGGAAGCGCGGGCCGTTTTCCGACGAAGTAGTATTGATAAACATATCCCTGGGCACCGGTGTAAGTCTTCAGGCGGCGGACGGGCGGATTCGGAGCCATGCCGACATTATCGAACGCGGACAACCTGTTTGTCGCACATGTCCAACCATCGCTTGGAGGTTCGGAGCCGGCTATGTCGGGCGCTTATATTCTAAAAGCCAGGTTCAGAGTGGCCCGGCAGATCCGACTCTCTTGACATACAATCTCTTTTGCTTGGCCTGCTGCTGCGAGGCTGCGATCTCCGAAGACTTCTGCCACACGTCACGCGCTGGCGATCAACGCCTCAGGGAGGAGCAAAAGGAGGAGCGTTGAATGTTTCGCGCAAATTTCAACCGATCACGGGTCTGTGACGGCGAAGCCTCCTCTCACCGATCGCACTGGATCGTCGACAGTAGATGGCGAACCCCTCTTCGTTATCTTTTTTATCTTTATTTTCATCGTTATCTTTATATTTGCGTGTACCCCGCTAGTGATTCTTTCGTCCAATTGACATCGTCTCGGCGCAGGCGCGGAAGCGAGCCTCACCGCCCCTGCTCAGCTCACCATCGATGCGGCACGAATCGTCTCGCCGGTGAGCCCGATGCTGTACGGCCTGATGACCGAGGAGATCAATCATTCTTACGAGGGCGGGCTTTACGCGGAGATGGTGCAGAACCGTACCTTCCACTCCAACTGGGAGGGAGCCGTACCTTGGGAGCTTGTGCGACGTGGCGATGCTGTCGCCAGCAGCTCCATCGACAAGTCGACCGGGCCGAGTCAGGCTTTGCCCTACAGCTTGAAACTTTCCGTGGCCTCCGCATCTGCCGGCAGTGAGGCGGGGTTGAGCAATCCAGGATTCTGGGGTTTCGCGCTCCTTCCGAGTACGACATATGCAGGATCGTTATATGCCCGCGTGGAAAATTCCGAAGTGGGGCCGTTGACGATTCAGCTGATAAATGACCGCACGGGAGCCCTGCAAGCGCAGGCGACGGTGGATCTGAGAACAGGACCGTGGGCGGGGTACGAATACAAGCTCGTCACGGGAGCGATCGCGACATCATCGGCGAATCACATCGAGTTCACGGTGGCGCACCCTGGCAATGTTTGGTTGCAGTTGGTCTCTGTTATGCAGCCGACGTTCAAGAACCGGCCAAACGGCAACCGTGCTGACTTGATGGAGCGCCTGTCTGCGATGCACCCGCACTTTTTGCGTTTGCCGGGCGGCAACTATCTGGAAGGCGATACGTTGGAGGATTGGTATAACTGGAAAAAGACTATCGGGCCGCTGGTGGATCGTCCCGGCCACCCGTCTCCGTGGTCCTATTGGTCAACCGATGGATTGGGTCTGCTGGAGTTTCTGGAATGGTGCGAGGACCTGAAAATCGAGCCCGTGCTCGCGGTCTATGCCGGATACTCGCTGAAAGGCGACCATGTGGCGCCGGGCAAGGATCTCGAGCCTTATGTTCAGTCCGCCTTGGATGAGGTGGAATATCTCACGGGCGATCAGAGCACGCAATGGGGAGCGGAACGGGCGCGCGATGGCCATCCGGCTCCGTTTCCGCTGCACTATATCGAGATCGGAAACGAGGACCAGTTCGACAAGTCCGGCAGCTATGGAGCGCGGTTTGCGCAGTTTGCCGCGGCGCTGCGGAAGCGTTATCCGCAATACAAGCTGATCGCTACCGATCCCAGCGGCGACAGCGAGACGGCACACCCCGATGTGGTGGACGACCATTACTATAAATCGCCTTCGGACATGATGGATCTCGTCCACCACTACGATGCAGCCGCCAGAACGGGCCCGAAAATATTTGTCGGTGAATGGGCGACGCGCTCAGGAACGCCCACGCCAAATTTTGGCGACGCCCTTGGCGATGCGGCCTGGATGACGTCCCTCGAGCGCAATAGCGACCTGATCGTCATGGCCAGTTATGCTCCCCTGCTGGTGAATGTCAATCCGGGTGCCATGCAGTGGACGACCGACCTGATTGGCCTCGATGCGCAGAAGACATATGCATCTCCCAGCTACTGGGCGCAGTCTCTTTTTGCGGAGCACTTGGGGGATGGCACAGCACACAGCACGATCTCCGGCGAGGGCAAGCGTTTCTTCTACTCGGCCACGGTGAGTTCAGGGGACAAGCTGCTGCACCTCAAGCTGGTGAACGCGTCAAGTGTGGATCAGCCACTATCCATTCATCTAACGGGCGTCAGTGGCGCGCACCAGGCTGGGATGGTGACGCTGCACGGCGCCACCTACCAGGCGACAAACTCGATCACCGATCCGGACGCCATTCATCCCGAACAGTCCACGGTTTCTGTTCCGAGCGGAGTTTGGAACCACACCGTCCCGGCATTGACAATCGAAGTGATCGACGTGCCTCTTCAGTGAGGACTTCCGGGCGGAAAAGCAAATTCAAAAGCAAAAGCGGCGGACAAAAGTGTCCGCCCCACACAAACCTCTGCTAGCGCACGCCGTTTCCTGGGGAGACGACTCTGCCGTACTCCGTGGCTCGGCTCAGCCGGTCGAACATGCGCCAGGCGTCGAGCGAGATCTTGCTGATAGCTTCTTCCCCGTCGCGTTCGTTGCGAAGAAAAGACGTCATGACACAAATCACATAAGGCCGGCCTTCGACGAAGACGATGCCAGAGTCGTTGCGCACGGCTTCCAGCGAACCGGGCTTGTTGGCGATCTTCAGATCGGCGGGCAGGTCGCGGGGAATCCACGAATCTTTGTTCGTGCTGAGCATTTTAAAGAAGTCTGCCGTCGACTCTTTGTTCAGGACTTTGCCATGGTAGATGGCGTCGAGCAGAGTCATCATTTCGCGCGGAGTCGAGATGTTTTCACGCCCTTCTTTCGCGGCCTGAAGGTCCATCATCTTGCGGCGCAGGCGCGTGTGGGTGAGGCTGAGCGAGTCCAGCATGGCATTCACGTTCTCCATGCCGACGCGGTCGATGAGTACGTTGGTTGCGGAATTGTCGCTGACCGCGACCATCATCGTCGCCAGGTCGCGCAGCGTGATTCGGGTCACACCGGGCGTGAGGCCATTCATAATGTCGCTGTCTTGCACCAGATCGGACGACTGCACGGTGTAAAGATCGGTGAGCTTGAGCTTGCCTTGCTGCACCTGCAAATACAGGTTGGCCAGAACCGTGATCTTAATGGAGCTGGCCTGGGCGAAGACTTCGTCCTGGTTCAATAGAAAGTGCTCACCGGTGTTGAGGTCTTCGATGGCGACGCCCATCACGCCGTCGAGTTGCTGGTCGACGTCCTGAATCTGGGCTTCGAGTTTTTGCCAGAGGACTTTCTGCTTGTCCCTGTACGGCGCGGCAGTTTGAGCGGTGCAGGCGGTAAAGAACAATAAGCAGCATAAAAGATGCTTCACGAGACAGTCTCCTGACGGCAGGGATTGTAGCAGCCGCAAAGCACGCAGCGGTTTAGCCCGCCTGGCCGATCAGAAGCACGTAGCCATCGGGATCTTCCACGCGAATCTCGCCCTTGGGCATGTAGTCGGGATAGCTAATCAGCGAAACCTTTACGCTTTTGCCCAGCAGATGCGCCCGCAGAGCAGTCAGGTCAGCCGAGTAGAGATAGAACAATACGGCTTGCTGGCTGGCAATGACTGGGTCGGAGGCGCGCGCGAACATCAAGTCGGCCTGCTTGCAGCCCAAGTGGACCCATTGCAGTTGGCCCGAAGGAGTCTTCAGGCTTCCGCGAATTTCCATCCCCAGATGTTTATAGAAGTCGACGGACCGCTGCACGTCGGCGACAAAAGCCATCGGGATGAGACCTGTAACCTTGGATTTGCTGTCGGATTCAGCCATCGATTCTCGCTTCCCGCAATTGTTTCACCGCAGTCTCGGAAGTGACCGGCGAATAATACACTTCTTTAAAGGTGTAAGACCGCGCCTTGGAGGCCAGCACCGGAAGAATTTCGATGTGCCAGTGGTAGTCGTCGTCAATCGTCTTCCAGTAACCGAGATTCTTGGACGGGTGCAGGCTGCTCGGCGAAGTGTGCAGCACAAGATGAAATTCCTCGGTAATAGAGCGGACGCGCTGCAAGGTGCGGCGCAGAAGCGCGGCCAGGTTCGTGCGCAACCCCGGCTTGTTGAGTCCCGTTCGTTCGAACGAGGCGTCGTGATTGCGCGGCAAGATCCAGGTCTCGTAGGGGACGCGCGGCGCGTAGGGACCGATGGCGAGATAGTCTCCGCGTGCCTCAATAACGCGCAGAGCCTGCCGCTCCTCCTGTTGAATAATGTCGCAAAAAACGCAGCGTTCTTTGCTAAGGAAGTACTCGCGGCCGGCGCGCAACTCGTAGAGCACGCGCCGCGGGACAAACATGGTGGCAGTAATCTGTGACGTTGGATGGCTGAATTCCTGTCCGGCGCTCTTGCCGTAGTCCTTGAAAAGGCTGACGTACTTGATGCGTGGATCGCGCTTGAGGTCGAGAATGCGCTCGGCCGCCAAGCGAAGAAAGTGCGCGATCTCGTCGTCGCCGGCGCTCCACAGATGCCGGTCGTGGCGCGGGTTTTCGACCAGCACCTCATGCGCGCCGACCGAATGCATGCGGTCATAGATCCCGTCGCCGCGGCGGCCAGGCTCGCCCTCAATGTGGTAAAGCGGCTTGGGATGCACGACGGAACGCGCGGACCAGGGAACCCCGGGGGCGTTGGGCGAGTTCGCAATCACCTGGGGAGATGCGGAAGAGCCATCGCAAAAAACGCAGGCCGACTCGGGACGTGATCCGGTTTCGCCGGGATCATCGCCGGTCATAACCCAGGAGCGCGTGATGGGGTCCTTGCGGAGTTCCATAGGGAAGGAGAACACCGCGAGCGAACCGGAGTCAACCGTGAATTCTTGCCGGAATTTGCCGTGGGCCGAGGCGAAATGCGGCAGAAGCTGGGCGGCGCGCTTTGTTATAATCCGCCGAAGCCCTCCCCGATGACCGAGCCGTCCACTCCGCTGATGCGGCAGTATGCCGCCGTCAAGAAAGAACATCCCACTGCGCTTTTGTTTTTTCGCTTGGGGGATTTCTACGAACTTTTCTTTGACGACGCTATCCTGGCCGCGAAAGAATTGCAGATCACGCTGACTTCGCGCAATAAAGAAAAAGGAATCGCCGTGCCCATGTGCGGCGTGCCCTATCACGCGGCCGAGGGTTACATCGGGAAGCTGATCCGGAAAGGCTTCAAAGTAGCTATTTGCGAGCAGATGGAGGATCCGCGGGAGGCGAAGAAACTGGTGCGGCGCGAAGTGACGCGCGTGCTCACGCCAGGAACAGCGGCGGACTCGTCACTCGGTTCGGAAGAAAATAATTTTCTGGCGGCACTGGCACAGGTTGGGGATCGCGTGGGATTCGCGGCTCTGGACTTGTCCACGGGAGAATTCCGGGCCACGGAATTTTCGGGCGAAGGCGCGTTGCGGCGAGTGCAGGAGGAGTTGGAGCAACTACGGCCGAAGGAATTGCTGTATGGGTCGGCAGCGCCGCTGTTTGAGAACAAAAACAGCCGAGGGTTGCTCGTCCGGACGGGCGAGTCGTCCGTCTCCACACGGACATTGCCAGTCGCCGCGCCGCAGCCTCGCGCAGCTGGAGCTACTTGCACCGAAACGCCGCTCGATGACTGGATCTTTGCGCCCGATCATGCCATTCCACTGCTGGAAAATCATTTTGGCGTTCTTTCGCTGGAAGGCTTCGGTCTGGCTGGGCGAACGGCAGCAGCGGCGGCGGCGGGCGCGATTTTATATTATGTGCGATCCACGCAGCGCGGGTCGCTTGATCACGTCGACCGTATCGGATGGTATGAGCGGCACAGTTGCCTGGTGTTGGATGCGGTCACGGTGCGCAATCTCGAGTTGATTGAACCGCTGTTTGCGGGCGCGGATGCGGGTGTCACCTTGTTACGGTCGATTGATTGCGCAGTCACACCCATGGGCAAACGGCTGCTGCGCGCATGGTTGTTGCGTCCTTCACTCGATTTGGGCGAAATTCATCGGCGGCTCGACGCCGTGGAAGCGAGTGTGAGGGAGACCGTCGCGCGCGAGGAGTTGAGGCGCGCGCTCGATGGCCTGCTGGATCTGGAAAGGCTGCTGAGCCGCGTCACGCTTGAAACCGCGAATCCGCGTGACGTGCTCGCGCTAGCGGCATCACTCCAGAAACTTCCGGCAGTGCGGGCTGCGCTGGCTCGCGTGGTATCGGAACGCCTGACAACTCTGCACGCATCGCTCGATGAACTGGCAGACGTACGTGAGCGCATTGACAAGACAATCGTACCGGAACCGCCGCTCAGTTTTGCGGATGGCGGCGTAATCGCGACGGGCGTGGACCGCGATCTTGACGAATTGAGGGAACTCTCCCGCAACAGCAAGCAGGTATTGTCACAGATCGAACAGCGGGAGCGCGTACGCACCGGCATTTCCTCCCTAAAGGTGAAGTTCAATTCTATTTTTGGTTATTACATAGAGGTTACAAAACCGAACCTGCAACTGGTTCCGCAAGATTACGAACGCAAGCAGACGCTGATCGCGGCGGAGCGGTTCACTACGCCCGAACTGAAAGAGTACGAAGTCAAGATTCTCGATGCGCAAGAAAAGATCGTCGAGATCGAGCGGCGTCTTTTCACAGAATTGCGCACGAAGATTGCCGCCGAAGCCAAGCGCATCCGCCAGACTGCCCTGGCGCTGGCGGAAGTGGACGTGCTGGTGTCGCTGGCGCATGTCGCAGCCCTGCGTAATTATTGTCGTCCCACATTTGTAGAATCTGCCGAGGCCAGCGAAGTCGAGATTATCGAAGGCCGGCATCCCGTGATCGAGCAGCAGGAAATGGCTGGAGGCAGCGAGCGCTTCGTGCCCAACGACCTTTATTTGAATGGAACCACGCACAACATCATACTGCTCACTGGCCCGAACATGGGTGGCAAATCCACCTATCTACGCCAAACGGCGTTGATTGTAATCCTGGCGCAGATGGGATCGTTTGTGCCAGCGCGCTCGACGCGGCTGAGTGTGACTGACCGCGTATTTACGCGCATCGGAGCGAGCGACAATCTGGCGCGCGGCCGCTCAACTTTCATGGTTGAGATGACAGAGACGGCAGCGATCCTGCACACAGCAACGGAGCGTTCTCTTGTTCTGCTGGATGAAGTTGGCCGCGGCACCTCGACCTACGATGGGCTGGCGATTGCATGGGCTGCGGTCGAATACCTGCACGCGAGAGTGCACGCCAAAACTTTGTTTGCAACTCATTACTTCGAACTTACCGAGTTGGCCGATCAGCTTCCGGGCGTGAAGAATTATCACGTGTCGGTAAAAGAGACTGGCGGCGGGATTGCATTTTTGCGTAGAGTTGAACCGGGGCCGGCGGATCGCAGTTACGGCATAGAAGTGGCTAAGCTGGCGGGGTTGCCACACGAAGTCGTGGAAAGAGCGCGTGAGGTGCTGGCTGAACATGAGTTCGCGGAGCAGCAGGCGACTGCGCATCTTTCGCCGGGAGCCACACCGGCGCCTACACAGTTAACAATTTTTACGCCGCTGTCACAGCCTGTAGTGGAGAGACTGCGTGAAGTGGATTTGAACCGGCTAACGCCGCTGGAGGCACTCAACTTGTTGGCGGAATTGAAAAAAGAGATTTAATCATAGAAGAAGACAAAGGAATTCCTCACCTCCAAATCATGGGCTCACGCAAGGCGCGCTTTATCTCGGAGATTGGACAGCTTCTGATTGTTGGCTTCGACGGCACCGCGATGACGCCGCGGCTCCGTTCACTGCTGAGCCGTTTGCAGCCCGCCGGCGTCATCCTTTTTGCACGGAATATCAAGGATCCGGACCAGACGTGGCGGCTATTGCGCGAGTGTCGGAAGTTGGTCGGCACGACACTATTTACGTGCGTCGATCTTGAGGGCGGAGTTGTCGATCGTTTTCGCGAAGCCCTGGGACCGGCACCCTCGGCGGCGGAGGTGTTCGCCACGGGAGATCGAAAGTTATTTCGCAGGCATGCGGAGATCATCGGAGAGAACTGCCGATCTTTGGGATTCAACGTCGACTTTGCGCCCGGTGCTCGATCTGGCATTTGAGGCTTCGCGGAGCGTGATGGATTCGCGCGCGGTGTCGGCGAATCCGCGCGAAGCTGAAATTTACGCGCGTGAGTTTCTGGCGGGACTTCGCGCAGCGAACGTCATGGGATGTGGCAAGCACTTTCCCGGACTCGGCGAGGGCAAGCTCGACAGCCATCGCAAACTGCCGGTGATTGAAAAACCGTGGAAGCGGCTCTGGGCTGAGGATCTGCTGCCCTACCGGGCACTACGCCTACAATTGCCGTTTGTAATGGTTTCCCACGCAGCGTATCCGCAGGTCACTCGCGATCAGACTCCGGCGTCGCTGTCTAACATTTGGATCACGGACATACTCCGCAAGCGCATCGGTTACCGGAATCTGATTGTGTCCGACGATCTGGAAATGGGCGGCGTGCTTTCGGCGGCGCCAATCGGCGAGGCGGCTGTCGAATTTATTCGGGCAGGCGGAGATCTGTGCCTGATCTGTCATCGGGAAGATTACATCGTTCAGGCTTACGAAGCGCTGATCAAGACAGCGGAACGGGATTCCAAGTTCGCGCGGCGGGTTGCCGAGGCTGCACGGCGAGTAGTGGCGTTCAAGAAGAAGAATTCGCGGATGTTGCGAGCGGGAAAATCGCCTGCGGCCGCAACCGTGGAGAAGCTTACGCGCAGGCTGTGGGAGTTTGGGGAAGAGTTACGTTTGGATGCTTTCAGCCGTCGCGGGGACAAGCGGTCGCGCTCATGAGCAAGAAGAGCAGCAAGGCAATGATCGTGGCCGGAGTGATGAGCGGGACCTCCGCGGACGGGATTAATGTGGCGCTGGTGCGGGTGGGGGAGACTCCGGCTTCCGGATCTCGACGAGCTGTCCGGTCCGGAAGCAAACCTGCGCGGGCGAGAGCGCCCGCGCCACACGATCAAACTGCTGGGACACGCGGAATATTCTTATCCTGCCAAGGTTCGCGCAGCCGTTCTCGCAGCGATGAATGCGGAAAGCGCTCGAGTGGCCGATCTCGCCCGGCTTAATTTTCTTTTAGGCGAGTTATATGCCGATGCGGTGCTGGCCACCCAGCGGCAGTTTCACGTGAAGGCTGAGCTTGTCGGATGTCACGGGCAGACTCTCTACCATCAGGGCGAAGCCCATACCTTTCTCGGACGAAAGGTGACCGCGACCTGGCAGACCGGAGAGGCCGCCATCATCGCGGCGCGGGTGGGCGTGCCGGTGGTTTCGGATTTTCGTCCGGCAGACATGGCGGCGGGAGGCAAGGGCGCGCCGCTGGTTCCCTACCTTGATTCTCTGCTCTTCCGTGACCCGAAGATCGGCCGCATTGTGCAGAACATCGGAGGGATTGCAAATCTGACGGCGATTCCTGCGGGTGCCGGCGCCGGCCGCGTGTTCGCCTTCGACACCGGGCCGGGAAATATGGTGATCGACGCGGTCACGGAAGCGCTCTTTGGACGGGCGTTTGATCGCGATGGAAAAATTGCCGCAGAAGGTTTAGTTCTGAAACCCGTTTTAGAGCAAATTCTGAAGCGCAAGTTTTTCCGCGCGAAACCTCCGAAGACCGCCGGACGCGAGGAATTTGGGCGCGAATTTGTTCGCGACTTCCTGCGCCAATGCGCGGGCTTTCGCAAGGAAGACGTGGTCGCTACGGCCACAGCGCTGACGGCGCGGTCGATTGGCGACGCGGTGCGGCGATTCGTGATTCAGAAGCCCGGCTCCAAGAACGCTTTTGGAGAAATGATCCTCTCTGGCGGCGGCGCCCGGAATGCCACGCTGGTCGCCATGTTGGCGGAAGACTTAGCGCCGCTCGGAATCCAGTTGCGATTCTCCGACGAGTTTGGAGTGCCTTCGCAGGCCAAAGAGGCCGTCGCGTTCGCCGTGCTCGCTTACGAGACTTGGAACCGCCGGCCGTCGAATCTTCCATCCGCGACCGGCGCGAAACGGGCTGTTGTGCTGGGAAAGATTTCGTATGCGTGAAGATCAGACCTCGGACCTCAGACCTCGGACTCCAGCCCTGAATGCCCGACGTCCGAGGTCCGAAGTCCGACGCCATTTCTTTACGGGACTTGTCACGCTGCTGAGCCTGGCCACGCTTTTCTTGCTGCTTATCGCTGTTCGGCCAAACCCGATCCCAACACGCTGGTCATGATTATCGAGTCGAGCCCGACCAATCTCGATCCCCGGGTGGGAATCGATGCGCAGTCGGAACGAATTGACAATCTGATCTTTGACGATCTGTTGTCGCGCGGAGAGGATCTGAATGTTGCTCCGGGACTGGCCGAGCGCTGGGAGATTCCCGATCCGCTCACCTACGTCTTTCATCTTCATCGCGGCGTCAAGTTTCACGACGGGCGTCCGCTGACTTCGCGCGATGTGAAGTGGACGTTCGATTCGCTGCTGCAAGGCAAGATTCGCAGCACCAAGGCGGCGGTCTATCGCTTCGTGGATCACATCGATGCACCTGACGATGCTACGGTCATCTTCCACATGAAAGAGCCGGACGCTACCTCTGCTGTGGAATCTGTCGGACGGCGCGATGGGGATTGTGCCGGATGGCAGCGGCGAGGAAATGACGCGGCATCCCATCGGGTCGGGCCCGTTCCGATTTGTCAGCGCTGAGACCGACCGGGAGGTCGTCATCGAACGCAACGACGACTATTGGGGCGGAGCGGCCAAATTGGCGCGGGTACGCTTTGCCGTAGTGCCCGACGCGACCACGCGAGGCTCTCGAACTGCGCAAAGGCAGCGGCGACGTTGCCATCAACTCACTTACGCCGGACACCGTATTTACTCTGGCGCATGATCCCAATCTTGAGGTCGAGCATGCGGCCGGAACCGAGGCTGGCCAGTATCTGGGATTTAATCTGCGCGATCCGATTCTGAAAGACGTGCGAGTGCGGCAGGCGATCGCCTACGCCCTCGATCGGCGGCCGATGATCGAATACTTGTGGCGCGGACAGGCGGAACCGGCGCGCAGCGTTCTGCCGCCGCAGAGTTGGGCGTACAACGGAGATGTGCCGGTTTACGATCACGACCCGGACAAGGCGAACCAGTTGCTGGATGCCGCGGGCTATCCAATGGCGAATGGAGTGCGTTTCCATATCACGATGAAGACCTCGACCGACGAGAGCACCCGCCTGATGGTAGCCGTCATGCAGCAGCAGTTGCACGCAGGTCGGAATCGCGCTCGATATTCGCAGCTTCGAATCGCCACGTTTTTTCGCGGATGTGCAGCACGGAGCGTTTCAGATGTACGGCGCTGCGCTGGATCGGGGGCAACGAAGATCCCGACATTTTCGAATACGCGTTTGACTCGGCCAGGTTTCCGCCGAACGGGGCCAACCGCGGCTACTATTCGAATCCCAGAGTGGACGCTCTCATCGACAAGGCTCGGCGGGAAATCGATCCCAAGGTGCGCAAGCCACTGTATGCCGAGGTGCAGCGGATCCTGGCGGATGATCTGCCTTACATCAATTTCTGGTATCTCGACAACGTCGTGGTGCACACGCGGCGGGTGCGGAACTTGAAGCTGAATCCAGCGGGAAATTACGACTTCTTGAGAACAGCCGAGTTGTCCACTCCTTAGCTTTACTTTCAACGCTTTCCCTATTCTCCGAGAATCGCGCGTGGATCCCCTTCGCTACACCGCCGAGCGAGCCAGTTCTCGCGTGTTACCATCAAATTTCGGCGCGGAGGGCGAGTCGCCCTCCGGACCGCCGGCGGGACGCCGGCGCTACTATGCGAATTCTTTTTATTGGCGACATTTTCGGACGGCCGGGACGGAATATCGTCAAAGACCGGCTGCCGGGAATCGTCCGCGATCATGCCATCAACCTGATCATCGCCAACGGAGAGAATTCGGCGGCTGGTTTCGGGATTACTCCGGCCCTGGCGGAAGAACTCTTCGAGCTCAACATTGACGTGATCACCACCGGCAACCATGTCTGGGACAAACGCGAAATCATCGACTACTTTCAGACGGTCGAGGGCAATGGACACGGGCCGGCGCGGCGCGTGCTGCGACCCGCAAATTTTCCCGCGGACATGCCAGGCTCGGGCGTGTATGAGGGATTTAAGGGGAAAGTTCCATACGCGGTGATCAACCTGCAGGGGCGCGTGTTCATGGCATCGAACGACGATCCCTTCCGCACCGCGGACCAGCTTCTGCAGAAAATTAAAGCGAAGGTAATTCTGGTAGACATCCACGCCGAGGCGACGTCGGAAAAGATTTCTCTCGGATGGTATCTGGACGGGCGCGTCACCGCGGTGGTCGGCACGCACACCCATGTGCCCACGGCGGACGAGCGAGTTCTACCCAACGGAACCGCCTATGTCACCGATGTGGGCATGACCGGGCCTTACGACGGCGTCATCGGAGTAAAGAAGGAACTGGTGGTGGGCAAATTCCTGAACGGCATGCCGGTGCGGTTCGAACCCGCCACGGGCGACGCCCGCCTGTGCGCTGTGGTGATCGATTGCGACGACAACACAGGCAAGGCCCGCACAATTGAACGTCTAATGCTCTCGTAGAGACGTTGTTTGCAACGTCTCTGCCAGGCTCGAGCATGACGTAGCAAGCTACGTCTCTACGCTCAGGAAAGATTGCAAGTCTGATAAGTTTTCTCGTTCTCCGGAATGCTGAGGCACATAGTGCCCATTGAACTCGAAGGTACGAGGTCCTATTGGCCTATCCCGTACACGCGGAAACTGCATTAAAATCACACACAGTGCCGCGCAGAGCATTCATTCTCGCGATGGGACTACTGGCGGCGCTCTCCTCGACGTTCGCCGCCGGCGATGATCCCTCGTCCGCTCCGCCCATTTCGTGTGGAAACGGCGTTCCCGGCGGGGTGAACTGCATCGCTTCGAAAAAAGAACTGAAAGAAGCCCTCTCCGCTTTCCACGAGGGCGTGAAATTTCAGCAGCGCCAGCAACTGCAAGATGCATTCGCGCAGTTCGATACAGCTTCACGGCTTGCGCCACAGAACAAACAGTTTCTGACGGCCCGCGAAATAGTGAAAGCTCAGCTGGTTTTCAATCACATTGAGCGCGGCAACGTGCTCCTGTGGGAAAATTCGCGCCCGCTGGCCGCTGCCGAATTTCGCGCTGCTCTCGATCTCGACGGGGAAAACCAGTTCGCGCGCGAGCGGCTGGACGAAGCCACCCGCGAATTAGCGCCTACGCGGCCGCGGGCTTTACCGGTCCGTCTTACCGATTCTGTTGAGATCCACCTCGAACCCCGGGACGACCGAGCCACCTTCCATTACAGCGGAGACGTTCGCGGCCTGTTTTTGGAATTGTCCGCGGCTTATGGAGTGACTGCTCAGTTTGACGATTCCGTCCAGCCGCGCCAAGTGCGATTCAATGTCGACGACGTGGGATTCTTCACCGCGCTGAAGCTGGCATGCGAGGTCAGCAAGACCCTGTGGGCAGCTCTGGGCACGCACCAGATGGTCATCGCCGCCGACAACCCGGAGAATCACAAGCAATATGATCGCATGTCTTTGCGAACGTTCATTCTGCCGCCGCACTCCACTCCGCAGGAAGCGACGGAGGTGATAAACACCTTGCGCAGCGTACTCGAATTGCGCTTCATCACCTCAGGCCAGACCTCGGATACGGTAGAAGTGCGCGGGCCGCAGCCAATCCTCGAGGCTTGCGCCAAATTGATGGACCAGCTTAGCAACGATCGTCCACAAGTCATGCTCGAGGTGCGCGTGTTTCAGATCAGCCATCAGCTCACGCGCAACATCGGAGTCCACATTCCCAATACGTTCAACATGTATAACATCCCGGCGGCAGCGCTGCTGGCATTAGCGGGGGGGCAGAACATTCAGCAACTCATTAACCAGCTAATCGCATCGGGGGGAATTAACCAGGCCGGCAGTTCAGCCCTCTCCGGGCTTTTGGCGCAACTGGGAGGACAGCAAAACTCCATCTTCAGCCAGCCGCTGGCCACTTTCGGAGGCGGGCTCACATTCAGCGGTGTGAGTCTCGATCAGTTTGCCGCGAATCTTTCCTTGAACGAATCGTGGGTGCGCAGCCTGGAAAACCTGAGCATGCGCGCCAGCCAGGGAAACGATGCAACGTTTCACATAGGAGAACGTTATCCGATTGAGAATGCAACTTACGCGCCCATTTTCAATTCTTCACAAATCTCGGCGGTCTTGGGAAATCAGACGTACATTCCGCCCTTTCCTTCTATCACCTATGAAGATCTGGGCTTGAACGTGAAGGCCAAGCCCGTCATCCACGGCGATAACTCAGTGAGCCTTAGCCTCGAGTTGCAAGTCCGCTCGCTCACTGGACAATCGAACAACGGAATTCCCGTCATCTCCAACCAGGAATACCAAGGGAGCATCAACCTGAAGGACGGCGAAGCGGCCGTCGTGGCTGGCGAAATATCTCGAACCGATACGCTCTCCATGAGCGGAATCCCGGGCCTTGGCGCGGTACCGCTCCTGAATCAGGCGATGGTGAACAATACCAAAGAATCGGACAGCAACGAGCTCATGATTGTTATGACGCCGCACGTGCTGGCAAACAACAACCGAAGCACTCCGGAGATTTGGCTGAGCGAGAAGTAAAAACGCCTTCGGCTATCCGGGTTTCGGCTTCCGGCTTCAATCCGAAGAAATCCAACTTCCCGTACGCATGATTTTTCCGGAAGCGATCGCCGGAAGCCGGACGCCGCTTTATTTTTCCTTCGCGGCGAACTCCACCAGGCTCTTGTATACATCGGAATAGTGCGGATCCAGGCTTCCAATCTTTCGTCCATTGATAAAAAGCGTGGGCGTCCCGCTCACGTCGACAGACTTGCCGAGCGCTAGGGAGGTGTCGATGCGAGCCTTCGTCTCCGGCTTCGCGGCACACGCAGCGATGTCGGCGCCCTTAACCCCGGCTCCGTCGGCAATCGCCGTCAGCTTTTCATCCGCGTTCTCCGCGGTGATGTCAGACTGCGTTTCGTAAGTTTTGGCGATGAATTTCCAGAAGGCGTCGTTGGAAGCGCGGCCTACACAGTCCGCGTAAGCCGCTCCTTTTGCCGCCCAATTGTGCATCTCCAGCGGGAAATTCTGAAACACGAACCGAACATTGGGCAGGACGGCCAGCGCCTCGATGGTAGGCTGCGCCGCTTTGCAGGCCGGACATTGCAGATCGCCGAACTCGACGATCGTGACCGGTGCGTCTTTGGGACCGCGTTCAGGACCGTTGATTCCCTTCTCCAGCAAATGTTTCGCCGGATCAAATGGCCTGGGGCCGAACGGAATAATTTCGCCGACCAGAGCTTGCTTGCCGTCGGGAGCAACGAAGAAACGCATCAACTGCTGGCCTTGTTGATTGGCAAGAACGACCGTAACCTCCGCAAACCCGGCGACCGTCGAAGGTTTAATGCTGGAGATTTTCCAGGTCAAATCCGCCTCATAGCCAAACTGCTGGCGTAGGAAAGAATCGACCGTGGCTTCCGAGGGAAGATTCGAGGATTCCGCGGACGCGGATTTTTCCGCAGGTTTGCCCGGAGCGGACTTCGCTGGGGTGGTCTGCGCAGCGGCGAGCGTGACGGCCAGCAGAAAAATAAAGATCGAGTTCAGAAAAGTGCGCATGGTTTCCTTTTCGAGTTTCACCTTTTTAGAAGTTCAGGAGAGCGATCTATCAGGATACTTCAAACTGGGTTCTTCAATCTTCGAACTTGGCGGCAATCGGAAAACGCCGTCCGTAGCCGAAGGCTTTGTGAGAAATCTTGAGACCTGGCGCGGCCTGCTGGCGCTTGTATTCGGCGCGATCGACCATGCGGATAACGCGCTTCACCACCTCGATATCGAATCCGCGATCGGCCGCGATCCGCTCCGCGGAGTGGGAATCCTCTACGTAGTCTTCGAGAACCGCGTCGAGAATTTCGTAGGGTGGCAGCGAGTCGCTATCTTTCTGATCAGGCCGCAGCTCGGCCGACGGAGGCTTCTCCATTGTGGCCTGCGGAATTACGGCACGCCGCGAATTCACATATTCACTCAAACGATACACCAGCGTCTTCGGGACGTCGGAAATCACCGCCAAGCCGCCAACCATGTCACCGTAGAGGGTGCAGTAGCCCACACCCAGTTCGCTCTTGTTTCCAGTGGAGAGCACGATCGCGCCGAATTTGTTCGAGAGCGCCATCAGCAACGTGCCTCGCGCCCGCGATTGGATGTTTTCTTCTGTAACATCTTCTTTGGTGCCTGCGAAAACCTGTTTCAGAATCCCGCGATACGCTTCGTAAGCGGGATTTATGGAGAGCAGCTCGAAACGAATGCCGAGATTCTTTGCCAGCGAGCGAGCGTCGTCGATGGAGCCTTGCGAAGAGTATGGACCGGGCATTCCAACGCCGATTACATTTTCCGAACCAACCGCTTCGGCGGCGATGACGGCCGTCAGGGCGGAATCGATGCCGCCGCTCAGGCCGATAATTGCTTTCTGAAATCCGCATTTGTGCATGTAGTCGCGCGTGCCCAGCACCAGAGCGGCATAGACGCTGGCTTCTTCGCCGGCGATCTGCTCGTGCATTTCTCCCGACAAAATCTGCGAATCGAAATAAATGAGATCTTCCTCAAAGGAGCGCCCCTGGGCGATGACCTGGCCTTCACGATTGAGCACCAGGCTGGAGCCGTCGAACACCAGACTGTCGTTGCCGCCCACCTGATTAACCAGTACCACAGGAACTTTATGCTGGCGGGCGATGCTGGCCAGCATGTCGCGGCGCATTTCTCGCTTGCCAATCCAAAACGGCGAGGCCGATATGTTCAGCACAAAATTTCCGCCGGCCTGAATCAGGGATTCAACGGGATCGACTGTGTACAGCCGCTTCGGCCAGAATCGTTTGTCGTTCCAGGCATCTTCGCAAATCGTGAGCGCCATGCGATTGCCGCAGAACGGAAACAATTCCTGACTCTTGGCGGGAGCGAAGTTGCGCATCTCGTCGAAGACGTCGTAAGTGGGCAGCAACATCTTTGACTGGATGAAGGCGATCTTGCCGTCGATCAGCCAGGCTGCGGAATTCATGGCTGCTTTGCCGGTTTCCGAGTGGGCGGCAGTGACCAGACCGCAGATGACCGCAATCCCTCGAGTTTCCGCGGCAATCTTTTCTGCGGTCTCGCGATTGCGGGCAACAAAAGAAGGTCGCTCCACCAGGTCGCGGGGCGGATAGCCGCATACCGATAACTCGGGAAATAAAATCAGGCCGGCGCCGGCAGTCTGGGCGCGTCGGGAAAAATCAATGATCTTTGCGGCGTTGCCGGAGAAGTCTCCGACAGTAGGATTGATTTGGCCGAGCGCAATCTTCACCCTCCTAGTGTAAAGCGGTGAACAAACGAAGGCCAAGGGATGCCGTCATCGAACCGCGTCCCCGCCGTTGTAGCGCCGGCATCTTGCCGGCTGTCGCGGGGGCATCTTGCCCGCGCGGGTGGGGCGTGACGTCCCTATGACGGCAGCCGGGGGACGGCGGCGCTACCTTTTCGGTCTACGGATATTCCAAAATTAACCCGTACCGTTTGGCAAAAAGGCGTAACATTAACGATTTGGCAACCACCTTTCATACAAGGAAAGAACAAATGCCCCTGCGCCGCTCTTCCCTGCTAAATCGATTTTTCGTTTTCACGCTGATTCTCCTCTTCGCCTTGCCTTTCGCATTCGCCCAGTCGGGAAACAACAATCATCCTTGGAGTAACTCCAGTCTTTCTCCAGACGAGCGCGCGGCGATGGTGGTGAAAGAGATGACGCTGGACGAGAAGATTTCGATGCTGCATGGAACGGGCATGCAGGGACTCAGCCCGATGAGTCCTCTGGCCGTGCATTCAAACGGCGGCGCCGGATATGTTGTCGGCATTCCACGCCTGGGCATTCCTCCGATTCAGATGTCGGACGCCGCATACGGAGTGCGGAGCAGCGGAGAGAATGGCCGCTACTCGACGGCGCTGCCCGCGGATGTGGCCGCAGCCGCGAGTTGGGATCTCGACGCGGCCCATGAATATGGAGCGCTGATCGGGCGCGAACTTCGCGCCCAAGGCTACAACATGACGCTCGGTGGCGGCATCAACCTAACCCGCGAACCGCGCAACGGGCGAACGTTCGAATATTTGGGTGAAGATCCTGTACTGGCTGGCAAGTTGGTCGGCTCAGTCATGAAGGGTCTACAGGCCGAGCATGTGATCGGCGACATCAAGCATTACGCGCTCAACGACCAGGAGAGCGGTCGCAATGCGGTCAACGTAAATATCGACAAGCGCGCTGCGCGGGAGAGCGACCTGCTGGCGTTTGAGATTGGATTACAGGAATCGGACGCAGCCGCCGTGATGTGCTCTTATAACCGCGTCTATGGCGACTACGCCTGCGAAAACAAATATCTGCTGACCGATGTATTGAAAGAAGACTGGAACTTTAAGGGGTTTGTGCTCTCCGATTGGCAAGCGACGCACAGCGCGGAAAAGGCCTCGGCGGCCGGCCTCGATCATGAGGAACCGGGCGAGATCTTCTTTGGAGAGGCTTTGAAGAAGGCGGTCGAGTCGGGCAAAGTCCCCGCGGCCGAACTAGATGATCATGTTCATCGCATCCTGCGCTCGATGTTCGCCACCGGAGTAATCGACGATCCACCGCAGAAGGGTGTCGTTGACGTCGTGGGCGGTTTGGAAGTGGCGCAGAAAATTGAAGAGCAGAGCATCGTGCTTCTCAAGAACGATCACGCGCAGCTTCCGCTCGATGCTTCGAAGATTCACACGATCGCGGTGATTGGCCCGCACGCGGACGTGGGAATGATTTCCGGCGGCGGTTCGGCGCAAGTCGATCCTCCGGGCGGCAACGCAATCATGCCTCCAGGCAAGGGCCAGACCCATTGGCAGGAAAAGATTTGGTTCCCCACTTCGCCGCTGAAATCGATTCGCGCCAAGGCCCCGTCGGCGACCGTGCAATTTAACTCAGGCGCGGATCCGAACGCCGCCGCAGCGCTGGCAAAAAATGCTGACGTCGCCATCGTTTTCGTCTATCAATGGGAAAGTGAAGGAATGGACTTGGATAGCCTGTCTCTTCCCGAACATCAGGATGATCTGATCGCGAAAGTCGCAGCGGCCAATCCGCATACGGTAGTCGTGATCGAGTCGGGAAGTCCCGTCACTATGCCGTGGCTAGATCAAGTAAGCGCCGTTCTCGAGGCCTGGTATGCGGGCAGCCGTGGAGCGGAAGCTGTCGCGAATGTTATTTTCGGGGATGTAAACCCCAGCGCGAAGCTTCCCATCACCTTTCCCAAGAGCGAATCTGATTTGCCGCATCCCACGATCGTGAAACCCCCGAAAGCCACCACCGACGCGGATCGCCAAGGATGGAAACGGATTGCAGCAGGCTTGCCAGCATTTCAGGTCAGTTACGACGAAGGAGTGAAGGTTGGATACAAGTGGTACGACGCGCAGAACAAGCCGGTGCTGTTTCCCTTTGGATACGGTCTTTCCTACACCACTTATTCATATTCGAATATGAAGGTGACCCCGGGAAAGAATCCGCGCGCAAGTTTTACCGTCACTAATACCGGCAACCGGGCCGGCTCCGAGATCGCCGAAGTCTACGCTTCTTTACCGGCTGCGGCTGCGGAGCCTCCGAAACGGCTCGTGGGCTGGCGCAAGGTCACACTCAACGCAGGAGAGAGCAAAGAAGTCGCGGTCGAGATCGACCCGAAATATCTCTCTATCTTTAACGTGGAACAAAATGGCTGGCAGCTGATTCCAGGAGACTACACCTTCATGGTCGGGGATTCTTCACAGAATTTGCCGCTGAAGCAATCGGTCGGCCTGAAGTAAACAAACGGGGAACAGGGCCGCTGCTCACAGGACATTGTCGTTCAGCGATGCGATAAATTGAATTCCCTGCACGAACTTGCCGACCAGCCTATTATCGTTCGTTAAGAAGAGGTCCGTGCCGGCATGAGCAGCCGCTGCCAAATGCATCGCATCCGCCGGGGACACTTCGAACGCCGCTCGGATTCGCGCGTAATGATCTGCCGTTTCCAGATCGAACGGCAAGACCTCGGCAACGGCTTGCTGCAAAAGCACCCGGACCTCTTCCGCCCGCTGAGCATCGCGCCTGCGATATACCCCCGCCAGCACTTCCCCGAAGGTGAAAGCGCCGGTAAGCAACTGGTCGCGGCGCTCCTTCATTCGCGATTGAATTTCGGTTACGCGCCTCGCATACTGCGGATTGTCTTCGAGCCAATAAATGAACAGCATCGTGTCCCAGTAGACGCGGCTCACTTACTGCTCCCAGGACCGTAGAAGTCACTGCGCTCGGCCTGAAGATAGGCCTCACCGCCTCCTAGTTCGGCAAAAACGTCCTTCAGCGCCCCCCGCAACTTCGACCACGCGTCCTCCGACTTCGCGGATGCCCCCGAATTGGCAAACTCGTAGGTATAAGTCACGGTTGTGCTCTGCCCAGACTTGGGGCCTGTGGCCTCGATTAGGCGCAGTTCGTTGTCTCGCAAGAACTGGTGCGTCTTTAGAGCGCTGCAAACCGCCGGGGCGCGACCGCCTCCGATTCCCAGCTCATTTACCACGTCACCAGCCCGGATGGAGAAGCGCGAAACTTTCCTTTCTAGCGCTGGCAGAACATATCTCTTACGACTGTGGGTCCGAATCTTGTCCGCTAACCTCATAGCAATTTCACCCTCATCTCCATGATAGCATAGAATACTGTAAATTAAATGCAGCATTCTATGCTATGCATGGCGTCCGAACAGCCTCGTCAATTCCGAGTGAGAGCTGGAGAGCTCAGTCCTCGCCCCCCGCAGGAAACACGGTGTGTTTCGGTGCGGGCATTGGCGCAGCACCTTTCTGGTCTCGCCACAATACTTCATTGAGACGGGCTGCTGGCGCGGCATCCGGACGCGAGAAATCCATTCGCGAGGAGATCTTTGCTCCCGGAGCGTCGCGCTTATTCGTTTCGTAAATAAGCCCATTCTTTAGATTTCGATTGTCAGCTTTGTAAGCCGGCTGATCGCCAGCTCCAGAAAACATATGCCCCATCACGGGCGCATACCTATCGTTCTGATTCATAGGCGGAAGGCCGAGCAGTGATTCCATGGTGTGAATCACGTTCACCGTCGTATAGAAACGATGCTCGACGTTCGGCTGGGTTGCCGATCCCGGCGAATATTTGCTGATGACCAACGCGATCGACCGGTGCGCGTCCACATGGTCGGCGCCGTTCTGAGCGTCGTCTTCCAATACGAAGATGGCCGTGTCTTCCCAGTAGGCACTGTGCGAAACCGCTTCCACCACGCGCCCAAGGGCCAGGTCATTATCCGCAACCGAGGCTGCGGGCCGCGGAAAATTGGGACGCGTGCCGCCGGTGTGATCGTCAGGCAAGTAGAGCAGCACGAATGCCGGCAACTCATACTGCGGGCCCTCGTGCGCGTCGCGGGCGTGAACGTAAGCGCTGAATTCGTTTAGGAATTCGTCGGCACGCAGTTGGTCGGGATATTCGGTATTGAAATCCGGATACAACGGATCGAAGTGGTCGCGCAAAACGGCCTTGGTCGGTTTCACGCCGCTAAACAAAGGCACGGCCCACGGGAATGGGCTGGGCCCGGCATGCGGATCGCCGACATTCGGAGGCAGCGTACCGCCCTGCTGGACCACCGTTCGCGGACAACGCGCTTCTTGTCCCGACGGAGTTCCCTGCTTCGGACTGGCCGCTGTCGGCTTCTCATTGCACCACAATGCATTCACAAATTCGCCGTAGTCGCGAAAGCTCACTTTATTCCGCGCAAGATTGTCCCAAAGAAATCCGGTGGAAGGATCGTCGATGTCGGGCTGATTATGTTCCAGGGGATATTCATCAGCGACCTGCCCCTGGAAATCGTAGGTGCGCTCCTTGCCGCGATAAGCGATTTGCCAGGTCTTCTCGTTGTAGTCGGAAGTGATCGCGGCCGTGGACCAGAGATGCCCATCGCCCGAGACTTCCCCGCTATCGTAGAAATTGTCGAGCACGCCAAACTGCAGTGCGAGTTTGTGCTCGTTAGGCGTGATGTCCGCGCCGTACATCGTGAGCGAAGCATCGCCGTTGCCAACGTTGAGGTCGCCGAGAATCTGGTCGTAGGTGCGGTTTTCCTTGATGACGTAGATCACGTGCTTGAAGGGATTCTTTCCGCCCGCAAACGAGATTGTGCCCGGATCGCTGGTAAAGAGGTTATTTTGTTCCGCGATGCGCGTGAGCCCGGGAAGACGATTCATAGTGTCGGAAATCTTCAGGCGTGCGATGGAACCGCGCAGCAGCGTGGGAATGTAGGGATGGCCGTGATGCTTCATCTCCGAGGCGGTCTTGCCCATGCCGTTATTCGGACCGGTACCTACGCCCTTGGCGGTGGCGATTAACAAGTCGTCCCCCTGGACGGCAAGGGCCGTCGGATACCAGTCGGTGGGAATCAGCCCGATGTCGCCCTGTCCGTGGACCGTTTTGTCCGTAGAGAAGCTGGATACCTCAAACACTCCCACGGCGTTCACGCAGGAGTAGGCGACAAAAAGGCGCTTGCCATCCTTCGATTGCGCCAGGGCCGTAGGACACAGGCCGAAAGCGACGTCCTTCTCTCTCATGGTTCGGTTGAGCTGGCCGCGGAACGTTCCGGTCTCGGTGTCGACCACCGCTACCGTATCGGCGTTGGAGAGCGCCACATACAAGAGCTTTTCGTCCGGACTCAAGAGCATTGCGGTGGGATGCGAGCTCGGAGCCAGCGGATCTTTCGATCCGGGAAGCCCGATCGACTTGCCGATCCTTGCGCCCACCAATTCAATCTGGACGATTTGCGAAGTGTTCCACAAGCTGCACCAGGCTCGAATACCGTGACGCGTAGCGACGCAGGTATAAGGAAAGGTCGAGGGGACCAAATCCTGCATGCTCATATCGAACGTCTCCAGAGTTTTCCCGGTGACTGGATCGAGCAGGACGATGTTGTCGGAAAGATTGTTGGCTACGATGAGCCAGTCCGCGCCTTTCGGGTTGCGCACCACTGTCAATCCTGCGGGATAAGGAATGGCGGTGTTCGGTAGCGTTTTCTGCAGTCCGATGGCAACGTGCTTTCCTGGCTTTAGCGGCTGTGGTGCGATGGGGATGAAACCCTGGGGCGTGACTTTTCCTTCCGAGAAGCCATAAATCGCGATCCCGTTTCCCGTGTCGCCCGTGCGGGCTCCCGTGGGATCGGTCAGCGAACCCACCGAGGCGTAGAGGTGCTTGCCATCGGAACTGAATGCCAGTCCCAGGAAATAGCTCTGGTGCGAGTCACTCGTGAATCGCGCGTCGGGATAGTCCGCGATCTGATTGCTCTGGAGATCCAGCACCGAGATCGATTGCTGCGCGAGCGTCTCCTGCGTGCCGTATCCGTCATTCAGCAATGCGGCATATCGGCCGTCGGGGCTCAACACGATAGTCGCGGGAAAGCTGTTGGTGCTGCCAATGCGTCCCGGCGAGGGAACGGTGAGCATCTTGCTGGTGGGCAGCATGACGGGAGGATGATCGGCGGAGGGTGCTTGCGCGAAAGCCGCAGCGCCGGCCAGAAAGACAACAGACACGGAACGAAGGAAAAAATGAGTCACAGGCTCTCCGCGATTCGGCAGTCCAAAAAAAACAAGGAGATGAGCGTAATTCAATGCCCGGTGGATGGTCAAAAGCGGCTGTTGTTTGAAAGGGCGCTTTTTAGCCGCGCCTGTCCTGAAATCGGTTCCTGAAAATAATTTAGATACCCGAGACTCTCGACGTCGGCCGCTCCGGTTCGGGATTCTCCGATTCGCCGGGATGGACGTTGTGCCGCACATCGGCGCCCTGCACCCAGAAAATAACGTCCTCGGCAATGTTGGTGGCGTGATCGGCTACCCGCTCCAGGTTGCGGGCCACGAGCAGAGCATCCAGAGCCTGCCGCACCACATCGGGACGCTCGTTCATAGTCTTGACCAGCTGGATGAACGCGTCGTCGCGCATGCGATCAATTACGTTGTCCATTTCGAGCACAGCCTGGGCCAGTTCAACTTTGCCTTCAATGAACGACTCCAGAGAGCGGCGCACCATCGCGCTTACGGCAGTTCCCATGCGCGCAATATCTACCGGCAAATCCGCGGCGGGAAGCTCCACCATATCCATCACGCGCTCCGCAATGTTGACGGCCTGATCACCCACGCGCTCCAGATCGGAGTTGATTTTAGTGACAGCCAGAATGAAACGCAGGTCGACTGCCATGGGCTGCTGCATGGCAAGCAGGTCAAACGCAGCCTCGTCGATTTCGCGTTCTGCCGTGTTGATCAGGCTCTCGCCTTCGAGCACCATCTGGCAACGGGTCAGGTCGCGCTCCACATAAGCCTGGCGCGCGCGGTCCACCGCCTGCTCCGCAAGTCCCCCCATGCGAAGCAACCGTTGCCGCAAATCGTCAAGCCCTTGCTGAAAACGCGTACGCATGATCCAAACCTTCCTTATGCCTTATTCAGAACTTCCCCTATCCGAACCTGCCAGTAATGTAGTCTTCCGTCTTTTTGTCGGACGGCTTGGTAAAGATCTTTTCCGTCCTGTCGAACTCAATCAGCTTCCCCAACAGGAAGAAGCCGGTGAATTCGGCCACCCGCGCCGCCTGCTGCATGTTGTGCGTGACAATTACGATGGTATACCGCTCTTTGAGCTGGAAGATCAATTCTTCAATTTTTCCCGTCGAAATCGGATCGAGCGCCGAACAGGGCTCGTCCATCAGCAACACTTCGGGCTCGACCGCGAGGGCGCGCGCAATGCACAGCCGCTGTTGCTGCCCGCCGGACAGGCTGGCGCCGGATTTCTTGTGCACCTGATCTTTCACTTCATCCCACAGTGCCGCCGAATCGAGCGAGCCCTGTACGATCTCATCAAGCTTGTGGCGATCACGAAATCCATTCAGCTTCAGCCCGGACGCCACGTTGTCATAAATCGACATGGTGGGAAACGGATTGGCTTTCTGAAACACCATTCCTACACGCCGGCGCAGTTGGGTCGCGGAGGTTCCGTTATAGGCGTCGATTTCGCCAATGCGCACCCGCCCCTCGACGCGGGCCTCTGGAATCGTCTCATGCATGCGATTGATGCAGCGGATAAAAGTCGACTTACCGCAACCTGACGGACCAATCAGCGCCGTAGCATGGTTCGCCGCCACTTTGAGATTGATGTCGAACAAAGCCTGGCCTTTGCCATACCAGGCATTCAGCTTCTCGACTTGGATTCCAACACCCATAGCCTAGGCGGCTCCAAACGTGCCACGGCGGACCGCAACGCGCACAGCCGCGACCGACGTGACGATAAGGACGATGAGCACGAACGCCCCCGCCCACGCCTGGCGGTGCCAGTCATCATAGGGCGAATTCGCGTATGTGTAGATTTGCAGCGGCAGTGCGGCGGTCGGCTGATTGTAGCGGAGATTCCAAAACGTATTGCCCAGCGCGGTAAAAAGCAAGGGCGCGGTTTCGCCCGCCACTCGGGCAAAAGCCAGCATGACTCCCGTAATCACTCCCGAGGTCGCAGTGCGAAGCGTAATGGAAAGGGTGGTTCGCCAGTATGGGACACCAAGTCCGTATGCCGCTTCCCGCAGGGCTTGCGGCACCAGCAGCAGCATCTCTTCGGTAGTTCGACAGATGGTCGGGACCATCATGATCGCCAGCGCCACTCCGCCAGCAAGCGCCGAGAATCCCCGCCCGCGCACCAGGATGGCCCAGGCAACGATGCCAATCACAATGGAGGGCACTCCGTTCAGCACATCCGCGGTAAACCGAATTGCGCTCCCGAAGCGATTGCGCCCGAACTCGGCCAGATAGATGCCGGCACCGATTCCGAACGGCACTCCGATGATGCTGGCAATTCCAAGGATCAACATTGATCCCACAATCGCATTGGCCATGCCACCGCCAAGCTCTCCCACGGGCTTCGGAGTTTGGGTCAGAAAGGCCCAGTTGATCGAGCCCACGCCGCGGTACACAAGGTATCCGAAGATGGCAACCAGCGGAACCAGTACCAGCACGACGGTCAAGACCGCTACTCCGGTCATGACATGATCGATAATGCGGCGGCGCAAGCTGACCGGTGCCACTCCTTGTCGAACGGGAATGCTGTCAGTTAGCTCAGGCATGTCCCCTCGCAGGTTGCCCGCGCGTCACCGTCCACACTAGTAGCTGTGCCAGCGCGTTTACGATGATCGTGACCAGGAACAAGGCCAGGCCAATCTCGACCAGGGCGGAAAGATAGACGTCGCCGGTGGCCTCGCTAAACTCATTGGCAAGCACGCTGGCCATGGTGTAACCGGGTGCGAACAGCGACTTCGCAATCTCCGGCCGGTTTCCGATCACCATAGTGACGGCCATGGTTTCTCCCAGCGCCCGCCCTAATCCAAGAATGATCCCGCCCAGAATTCCAGCGCGCGCGTTGCGCAATACGCCCATCCGGATCATTTCCCAGCGCGTTGCTCCCAAAGCCAGCACCCCCTCGCGCTGATGCTGGGGCACAACCATGAGCACTTCGCGCGTAATCGAGGAAATGATGGGCACGATCATGATGGCCAAGATGATCCCCGCCGCCAGCATGCCATATCCGAATGGCGGGCCTTCAAACATCCCGGTCCATCCCAGCGTCTTGGCCAGGAAAGGCTGGACGTATCCGCTCAACAGCGGTACTAGAACGAAAATTGCCCAAAGGCCGTAAATCACGCTCGGAATCGCGGCCAGCAGTTCCACGAAGAACGAGAGTGGAGCGCGCAGCACGGGGGGGCACATCTCGGTGGTAAAAACGGCGACGCCTACCGCAAGCGGAATTGCAATGATCAGTGCTAGCAAAGACGAAACCAGTGTCCCGTAGATGAATGGCAACGCGCCGAACTGCTCACTGACCGGATTCCAATCGCTGCCCGCGAAAAACTTGAAGCCAAAAGCATGCCAGGAGAGGCCCGAACCCGACAGGAGTTCGTAAACGATCAGAACCAGCACGGCCAGAACGGCAACGCCGCAAAGCGCCATGACGGACTTAAAAATACGGTCGGGAACTTCGCCGCTGGAAGCCCGCAGCAAGGGCGCCGCCCGGTGCGCCGACACCGACGTAACCTTCGTCCCTTCAAGGGGTTGCGGTCCGGGCATATCAGGCCGAGGGAAAGCTGGATTGGCCATTCCGCTTAACCCTAGCAGAGAGTTGTTACAAAGGTGTTAAAATCAAACAAGCTTTTTCCGCTGGGACTATCTGTAAACCTGAATCGCAAACTGTTGTTGTCTGATATGTCTTAGAGCACAGACGGATTCTTCCCGCTACTAGGACTTGGTTTCTTATGTCGATTGCATCCGAACGTAGCCAGCTTGCCTTCCGGAAGACGGAGCGGGCTCTCCTGAAACTTGCAGACGCGCAAAATGTAGAGAGCGTGCATGGTTTCCGCACGACGAGCCGCAGGCTACAGACGCTGCTCGAACTGCTTCTGCCGGAGCGCGACCGGAACCAGAAGAAACTCCTGAAGATGCTGGACCGGATTCGCAGGCGCGCGGGCAAAGTTCGCGATTTGGATGTTCAGCTGTCCGCCTTGCGCAGCCTGAAGGTTCCTCAGGAGCCACGCCGCAAGACGCAGCTGATGCAGGGGCTGATCGAGCTTCGGGCAAAACATGAGAAGAAACTGCGTAAGATGCTGACGAAGGAGATGATCCGGGAGATTCGGAAGCGTCTCAAGCGCGGAGCGAAAGAAGTTCAAACCGAAACCACCCGCGATGCCTTGAAAGTAGCGCGCTCGATGTTGAAAGAAGTGGTGCGCCCAGTTGGTCCCGTAAACGAAGACCTGCTGCACCAATATCGCACCGTAGTGAAGCGCGCCCGCTACGCGGCCGAATTCGCCCCAAAGTCCCCCGAGGCTGCGCAATTCATCGAGCAGGTTAAGCGGTTGCAGGATGCCGTAGGCAATTGGCACGACTGGCTCACACTAACGCAGTCCGCAAGCAAGCGGCTGGGCGAAGTCAGCCAATCATCGTTGGTAGCAGCCCTCCACAATATTACGGGAAGCAAATTCCGCCACGCCGTTGCTGCCCTCTCAGCCTCCTTGACACAATCTCCGGAGAAATCAGTTTCCGTCCCATCCGCACCCATGCGGAAAGTGAGTACGAAGGGCCCCACTCTGGTAGAGCAAACCGAATCTGCCGCGTAAGCTCGCTTTTGGCTCTTAGCTTTTGGCTCTCAAGCGTTTGGCTTTTGACTCCTGGTTCTTGCTTTTGGTTTTGGCCAAAAGCCAATAGCCAAGAGCCAAGAGCTAACAGCTTCCGCGGTGACGATCAGGCTGCCTACGTGTAAACTGTGAGCCTTCCTCATGCCCACGTTTGCCGCGGTCGATATCGGCTCCAACTCCGTCCGGCTGAAAATTGCGCGACTGCAAGCTGGGCGCCTCCGCGCTCTCCACGAAGATCGCGAAGTCACACGCCTGGGCGAAGGCGTTTTTGGTTCCGGATTTCTAACTCCCGATTCCATCTCGGAGACGGTGAAGGTCCTGCGCCGATTCCATCGCGCCACGCAACAGATTGTCACCGACAGCGTACGCGTGGTCGCCACGAGCGCGCTTCGGGATGCGCGCAACTCTCAGGCGTTTCTGGAATGGGTGCGATCGGCTACCGGCTGGCGAGTCGAGATCATCTCCGGCGTCGAAGAGGCGCGGCTCATTCACCTGGGGCTGGTCTCCAGCGGACGCGTGGACAGGTCTCCCACGCTCATGATGGATCTGGGCGGCGGCAGTTGCGAACTGACCGTCACCGAGGGCGGACACATTCGCGATGCAGTCAGCCTCCCACTGGGTGCGGTTCGCCTCACCAATGAATTCCTGCGCCACGATCCGACCCGCAAGGGAGAATTGAAGCGCCTGCGCGGCTTCATCACTCGCGAAGTCAACCGCGTCACCGATCGCATCACCAAGGCGAAAGTGAAAAATGTGATTGCGACTTCCGGAACCGCAGCGGCCCTTGCAGCAGTCGCCAGCCACCTGCGCCGAGGCGCGAGCCGCCAACGGCTGGCGGTGTCGTCCGCCGAAATGAAGCGCATCGCCAAGCGCCTGGCGCGATTGCCGGTAGCGGAGCGCCGCAAGATCGAAGGCATCGGTCTGCGGCGAGCGGAAATCATCGTCGCCGGCGCCACCGTTTACCAGGAACTCCTGGACCGGCTCCGACTGAAAGGCTTCCGCTATTCCCCCCTCGGCCTGCGCGACGGAATCCTCGCCCAGATGGCCGCCGATTACGATCGCAGCACGCGCTCCGGCAGGCAGGTCGAATTCGAGCGCTGGGAATCCATCATGGACGCGGTCGATCATTATCGTGTTGACCGCAAGCATGCCTTGGATGTCCGTGATGCAGCTGGTTTGTTGTTTTCGGGGTTGCGTTCGCTGCATCGGTTGCCGCCCGAATATCGCGAATGGCTTTCAGCCGCGGCCATGCTCTACGAAGTCGGCGACTACGTGAATCGCAACGGACGCCATCGCCATACCCACTACATCATTTCGAACTCTGAGATCCTCGGCTATACACCGCAGCAGCGGCGCATCATTGGAGCCATTGCCCGCTACCTGGGCAAATCCCGCCCTGCCCTTGAAGACGGTCCCATGAAACTGTTGGACCCAGGCGATCGTGCCGACGTGCAGAAGGCGATCCTGCTGCTTCGTCTGGCACGCGCCTTGAACCTGGGCCGCAGCCGGGCGGTGGAAAAGGTGCGCGTCGGGGTACGATCGGCGGAAGTGAAGTTAACCCTGGTCCCACGGCGGCGCATGGGAGTGGATCTGGAACTCTGGGCGATCGAGAAAGAGCGTGACTATTTCCGCGAAGTCTTCGGGCGCGAGCTATCCACGGCCGTGTCATAAAGTGTGCGCAAAAGCTTTGGAGTGACGCACCACTGCAACGTTCCCGATGTGCGGCGCATTTCCACCCTAGCCACCGCACCCTTCTTCAATTCCACCGACGCTTCGCAGCCCGAGTCGCTGATCACCGCGCCCAGGAATTGGCTCAGGTTCGGATTGTGCCCCACCACCATAATGGCTTCCTGGCGAGAATATTTTTCGAGGAGCTTGCGGAAGTCGGCCAGTCCGGCCTCTGGACGGAGCCCGGTTTCTATCTGTAGTTTGCCTTCGTAACCCAGTTCATTGCCGACGAGCGAAGCAGTCTGCGTGCACCGCTTCAGCGGACTGGAAACGATCGCATCCACCTGAACATCCAGCGCGGCCAGGGCGCGGCCGACGTAGCCGCACTGCTCGATTCCCTCTTTGTCGAGCGCGCGCTTTTCATCCTTCTTCGGATTCGCAAGATGTTCACCGGCGCTCGCGTGGCGCAGAAAATAGAGGATCATCTGAGCTTATGGTTCCTTTGAATTATCGTTCCTTCCCCACCATGACTCTACGCCTTCGCGCCGGAACCGGCACAGGCACAGCCGCGGGGGCCTTGCCTTCGGCTACGCTCATCAGGAAATCCTGCGCGCTGAAAGCCGCGGCTCCCGTCGGAGGACGGCGATTCCGTGCGCCGTGCATAGGTTGCCACGCCCGGATATAAGTCGCATCCTTCACCAGGATTCGCGCCTTGCGGTTGTCAGCCAGGTAGGCATCGAGAATTTCGTGCCGCACCCGTTCTCGCAGCATTTCATCGCGCAGTGGCACCAGCACTTCAACCCGCTCATAGAGGTTGCGCGGCATCCAGTCTGGGCTACCGATGTAGATCTCTTCTTCGCCGCCATTGGCAAAGTAGAAAATGCGGCTGTGCTCCAGGAAACGCCCCACAATGCTGCGCACCCGAATATTGTCGCTCACCCCCCGCACTCCAGGACGAAGCGCGCAAATGCCGCGCACTATCAGGTCAATCTGCACTCCGGCCTGCGATGCACGGTACAATGCTTGGATGACAGTCTTATCCAGCAACGCATTCATCTTCGCGATGATGCGAGCCTCTTTTCCCTGCCGCGCATGTTCCGCCTCGCGATCGATCAGGGCAATGCTTTTTTCTGCCAGGTCGAGCGGCGCCACCAGAAGTGGATCGTAACTCGGATTCTCCGCATAGGCCGTCAGAAAGCTGAAAACATCGTGGACCGCGCGCGTGATTTCCGGGTTGGCAGTGAACAAGCTGAGATCGGTATAAATTCGAGCCGTGGTCGCGTTGTAGTTCCCGGTGCCGATGTGAGCGTAACTGCGAGTCACTCCGTCCGGATCGCGGCGCACCAGCAGTGAAAGTTTGCAGTGCGTCTTCAGACCCACCAGGCCGTGGAACACTTGCACCCCTGCATCCTCCAAATCGCGCGCCCAGCGTATGTTTGAGGCTTCATCGAACCGCGCCTTCAACTCCACCACCGCCGTGACTTCCTTGCGCGACGCCGCGTCCATCAGGTAGGGGACGATCAGCGAATGTTCACTGGTGCGGTAAAGAGTCTGCTTGATGGAAAGAACGTTCTCATCGTGGGCGGCCGACTCGATAAACGAAATCACTGCATCGTAAGAATCGAAAGGATGATGCAGAAGAATGTCATGCCGGCGCAACTCCTCAAACAGGTCTTTCGATTTCGAGGTCAAACGCAACTCGCGCGGGGAAAAAGAACGGTACTTCAGCTCCGGACGCTTAACCTGCTCGTAGATATTGAACAGCCGGGAGAGATTCACAGGACCGTTCACCGGAAAGACCTGCCACGAATCCAGTTCGAATACGGTCCGCAGTCGATCGATAATCTCGGGATCGGCGTCCGCTTCAATTTCCATCCGCACCGCATCGCCTTTGCGCCGATTATGCAGTTCCGCGCGCACCGACTCCAACAGGCTTCGCGCTTCCTCTTCCGCCAGATACAGATTGCTGTTGCGGGTCACGCGAAATGGTGCCGACGAAACAATGTCGTAACCGTGATACATGCGGACCGCATGATGCGCCACCAGGTCGGCCAGGAAAATAAAATCTGCCGTGCTCTCCGACGGAAGCCGTACCAGCCGGGGCAGAGCCCGCGGAACCGATACCACGCCCGTATAAGTCAAGGCAGAGCGCCGCCGTCGCCGCAAGAGAAAACCCACACACAAAGCTTTATTGATGACTCGCGGAAAAGGATGGGCCGGGTCGACCGTCACCGGCGTCAGCAACGGGTCAAGTTCTCTCTCGCAATACTCTTCGACAAAGCGAAGCGCGTCGGGATCGAGTTCATGCAGTCCCAGCACGCGAATTCCGTTTTCCGAGAGCGCTGGACGCAGCCGGGTATTCCAGCAGTCGTATTGGTCGTCTACAAATTCATGGGTTAGCTTGCTGAGCAGGTCGCGTTTTTCCGTCAGGGTCAGACCGTCCGGGCCAGCCTCGTTATAGCCATCCTCGATCTGCTGCATCATCGCCGCTACGCGCACTTCAAAGAACTCGTCCAGGTTGCTGGCGGAAATGGAAAGAAACTTCAGCCGCTCCAGCAGCGGATTGTCCTCGTCCGACGCTTCCTCCAGCACGCGGCGATTAAACGCGAGCCAGGAAGTATCGCGATTCAGGAAGTACTGGGGATTGTCGAGCGAGATACGAGCCATGATAGACGCGCTTACCGCATTCTTTATTCTTTGTGTGATTTGTCTTCTTGTCGACGAAACCACCGAAGGAAACCTACGGAAACATCAGTATAAAGCATTCCGCGCACGGGCGGATCAACGCAATCACCATCCGCAATCCGCTCCCTAAAGAACAACAGCCAGCACTTCGACGGTCGCTCCGTCGAAGTGCCGGCCATGGTCCGTGCGAACCGTTTAGGGCAGGTAATAACGGAACGACGTGAAAACCATATTGTCGATTCCCTGGGCCTCGCTAGGGAACCCTGCACCGGACCAGGCGTTTCGGATCACGACCGAGTATTGCGGACCAAACTGTATACGCCCCCAGTTCAGTTTCTCTTTGGCTCCGTCATACACTTTGAACCAGACACCCCCGGTCGCTTCGATGAGTACTCGCGTGTCGCCGTTGCAATTCGCCAGCGCGCCCGGAACGAATCCGCCGGCCCCGGGTCCAGTTTCGGTTGAGCAACCCGTATTGACGAAGAACGGCGATCCGTAACCTACATACTTCTTTTGGACCGGGTCATAGTCCGCCGCGCGACCAGCGTATTCTGCTCCGCCATTGAAGTAGACATCAGCCTTTGAAGTATGGAATTCAAGCGTCGACAGCCCCTGCAAGCTCTTGATCAGATATAGCGATCCATTGGTGTGGACGGAAACGTCCGACAATCCTCCCGTGCCATAGCGACCCTCTCCGCTGCCGCCAAACCCATGCAATCCGAAATCAATATGCTTGTTGGCAAATGACCAGCGGGCGTTAGCGCCGAAGCCGCCACCGTTCTTTGAACTGTTAAATGCGGTGGTAGCATTCGGTCCTGCCTTGGTGGCGCTGCCGCAGACAGCGGTTGCAGCTACGTCTTCGCAAGGAAAAATGCGATCCCGGAAGCGGCTGTACACTCCGAAAATCTCGTAGTGTCCGAAACCCGGCTCGAATGCCAGCTTGGCGACGATGTCGGGCGAAGGATTGAACGAGTAGTTTGCCTGGTTGTTATACAGGCCGCCCGTTACGCCGAGCGTTCCCACCAGAAAATTCGCGGCGTTGTTGTGGGAGGTCAGGGTCGCCTGCGACTCTTCCGCCGCAACCGCGAACCAAGCCTTGTTGCCGAAGTTCTTCGCCAGGCGCACACCGTATTGCCGCGCCCAGGTGAAGCCGACGGTATATTGCGGATCGATGGTCATGGGAAGCGCTTCCGTGCGATTGTCCACGCCATGCTTGGTTTCGGTGAGCAGACTCCACATCTGCCCACCGGTAATGCTCCAGCCGTTGTCCATCGCGGCCTGGCCCCACGCTTGCCGCTGGCGCAGCGAGTAACTGTTGCTCTGGTTGTTGTTGGACGTCACCCCGGCGGAGAGGAAGTCGGCTTCCACATATCCCGACAACTTCGCGCCCCTCAGCCGGCCTTCCGCCAACATGCCAATTCGCGACTGGCGTCCGGAACCGAAGAACTCGGATATGTTGTTGGTTGAGGCGCCGGTGAACGGCACAGTGTTGAAGGGAGTATTGACGTCCGCCCCCAGAGCGCGCTGGCGGTAAACCGTTTCAGCCGCCAGGAAGCCGACGGGCGTGATGTTGATTCCTTTCACGTGAATCGCCGTCGGAGGTCCGGAAATGCTCTTCTGCGCTTCCTGAACGGTCACGACTGTACTCGCCACACTGGTCTTCAGATCGGATACGTCGCCCTTCAATTCACTGACCGCAGCCTGTTGCTGGGTGGCCTGCGCCTGGGCTGCGTCCGCCTTGCTCGCTGCATCCGCGGCCGCGGTCTGTGCCTGCTGCGCGGCCTGATCCTTGCTGTGAAGTTCATCCCGCAGTTCCTGAATTTCTCGTTGCTGCTGCGCCAGCGCCGCCTGTTGCGACGCAATCGCGTCCTTCAAGGCCTGCACGTCGGCTGCTGTCACTGTCCCCTCGGCCGTCCTCGGCTTCCTGGGTTTGGGCGCCGTGCTGGTCTGCCCCACCAGTCCCGTCGCCAGAAACAGAATTGCACACACCTTCCACGCAGACTTCATTGTTCTTTCTCCTTTGTACCTTGTTCCTTGTACCCTGCGATGATGATTGAAAATGTTCTGCGGTTGCGGATTATCTGGCCTGCTTATTTTGACTCGCCTATTTAACCTGCTTGATCGCTTCCTTGACCTTGGCTGCGACGTTTTCCGGCAGAGGTGCGTACGACAGCTCAGCCGTCATCTTCTGGCCGTCGGTAACCATCCAGTTCAGAAAGTCTGCCAGAATCTTGCCTTTCGCCGGATCTTTAGCTTGGGCCGGAATCAGCAGCCAGGTGAAGCTCGAAATCGGATACGCATCTTTTCCCGGAGCATTGGTGATCGACACGCGGAAATCATCTGGCATCTTCGGAGCCGAAGCAGCCGCCGCGGTTACGCCTTCCAGTGATGCCTTGACGAACGATCCGGCCGAATTTCGCACGCTGCCGTACGTAATTTTGTTCTGCACTGCATAGATCAGCTCAACGTATCCGATCGCACCGGATAGCTGCCGAATCGATCCAGCGACCCCCTCATTGCCTTTTCCGCCCAGTCCGACGGGCCATTTCACGGAAGTGTCCGCCCCCACCTGGCTCTTCCATTCCGGGCTGACTTTAGAAAGATAGTCTGTCCAAATGAAACTGGTCCCGCTGCCATCGGAGCGATGGACCACAATAATTTCCTTGTCGGGTAAGTTCACTCCGGGGTTCACCGAAGTGATCGCCTTATCATTCCACTTGGAAATCTTGCCCAGGAAAATACCTGCCAGCGCCTCGGGCGTGAACTTCAGTTCCCCCCTCACTTCGGGAATATTGTAAGCCGGCACATCTGCTCCCAACACCGTCGGAATATTTAATATCTTTGTCTTCGCTTCCTGCAACTGCTTGTCGGTCATTGGCATATCGCTGGCCCCGAAATCCACGGTGCCGGCAATTACCTGGCGAATTCCGCCGCCACTACCAATGGACTGATAATTGACCTGCACTTCTGAATGAAGCTTGTGGTATTCGCTGAACCACTTCGAGTACATCGGGTTGGGAAACGTGGCACCGGCTCCGTTCAGCGTGGTTTGCCCAACTACCGGCATGGCCAGAAGGACACACACTAACAGCAGCACCATTTTGCGCATTGCCAGATCATTCCTCCTTGAATCGATGTACCCGTTTTATCGGCGTAGTGTTACAGGACGGTTACAAACCGATAAATTTCTGATGAAAGACCCGCGGAACAGGATTTGGTCTGAAATCTGAAGAATGATACTTCGAAGAAAGAAGAACGAAGAAAGAAGAAATTCTGCCTGGGCTAATGCGACGATTGCAGATGAGCAATCTCGCGGGAAAAGAGCGTATTTGCCGGGAACTCGCGGCGCAGTCCGATGAGCAGTTGCAGTGCTCGCGACTTATCCTTCTCCCGCACATACGCAATCGACAACAGAATTCGCGCGAACGGCGCCAGGTAGTGTCCGTGCTCGGCAGTCTTTTGCAAGTCCGCAATTCCGCCTTGCTTATCCGAAGACAGTCCTCCCAGGCGAAGAACCCACCGCACCGGGGCCGCCATGCTGCCAATAATGTATTTGCTGAAACCGGTGGCCAGCAGCGCGTCATAACAATCGTGACACACTGCGAGCAATTGCTGCGCCGATGCCGACGCCTGCTTGGTGAAGCGCAGCGATGCCAGATTGCGTTTTTCAATCAGTGCGGCGTAATCGGCTTGCAGGCCCGCCGATAAAGTCAGGGCAAACAAGGCGTCCCGATCTTTCGGGTCTTTAGCCAGCCGTTCGTGCGAAAGGTTTTCTGCCCGCCCGATCGCCGCCTGAAAATGATCTCGCAGCACCGGATCGGGTGCAGGCTTGGATCGTCCGAAGAAGCTTTCATCGTTCTCGTAGAACTGTGCCTCCAGCACTCCCAGCCGGTTAAACTCGGAGAACAAAAAGCCTGCCGCCTCGCTGACCGGCCCCACCGGATCGTCCGGATGCATCTGTTGCCACGCCGCGAAGTCCTTTTGCGCGCCCGCGAAGTCGAGGTTGTAGAGTCCGGAAAATCCGCGGTCGAGCGCGGATGCGATGGCAGGGCTCGGAACGTCTTCGGCCCGCGCCGCGAGTCCCAGAGCACAACATACCCACAAGGCTGCGACTATCATCCCCGCTCGTGCATCGAATGTCCTAAACATGTTATGGCGCTGATCTATTATCGTTGATCGCTTCTATTTTCTTAACTTTATTAGCCGTTTATTAGTTGCGGTTTGCCGACCATCAGGCCGGTAATTATTGGATGACTTCTGCCGCCGAAGCTCGCGTCCTTGGGTGCCCCACTTCTCGCCGATTTTGCGAGAAATGGGATTCTCACTCTTGCAATAAGTTTGTCAATTCCGCCGGAGACATAACCCCGGCCCCGAGGACCAGCTTTCATGACTGATTCGACTCGCTATGCTCCGGGCTGGCCAGGCATTCCACCGCGCTGGACCTCGAGCGCCAAGACCGGCGCTGGCACCGCGCTCAACCAGCACAGCAAAGTCTGGTTTACCCTGAGCCATGGAATTCTCAACGAAGTTTATTTTCCCCGCGTCGATCAGGCGTGTACTCGCGACTTGGGATTCATGGTGACCAACGGGCGCGATTTCTTCTCCGAGGAGAAACGCCACTGCACCTTTGAGAATCGTCCTTTCGAGCCGGGAGTTCCCGCCTTTGAACTGACCAACACTGAAATCAGCGGGGTTTACCGCATTCACAAAGAAGTTCTCACCGACCCCTATCGCAACGTCGTCCTCCAAAAGGTTCGCTTCGAACCGCTGCAGGGACAACTCTCCGATTATCACCTTTACGCGTTGCTTTCGCCGCATCTCGCGAACTGCGGTTACGGTAACACCGGCTGGATAGGCGACTACAAGGGCCTTCCCATGTTTTTTGCCCAGCACGATGGCACCTCTTTGTCCCTCGCCTGCTTCGGCTCCCGTGGAGAAAAACGTCAGTAGGATTCGTCGGCGTCTCCGACGGATGGCAGGACCTATCGCAACATTTTCAGATGGAGTGGGAATACACCCGCGCGGAAAACGGCAACATTGCCTTCACCGGAGAAATTGATCTCGCCGCCTGCAACGGCGAGTTCGTGCTCGCCCTCGGTTTTGGAGGTATTTGGACGGAAGCTGGACAGCAGGCGCGGTCTACGCTATTCGAGGACTACGCGGAGACTCGCCGGCACTACGTCTCGCAGTGGCAAAACTGGCAAACGACATTACTCAAACTCGACGAGCCGTCTACGTCAGAGCGATCTGTATCGCGCGTCGACCGCCGTCCTGCGAACGCACGAGTCCAAAGATTTTCTCGGCGGCATCATTGCCAGCCTTTCGGTTCCCTGGGGATTCAATAAAGGCGACGAAGATCTCGGCGGATACCACCTGGTCTGGCCCAGCGACCTGGTCGAGACTGCCGGCGCGCTCCTGGCTGCCGGAGCAGTCACCGACGCGGTGCGCGTCCTGCGCTACCTCGAAGCTACCCAGGAAGCTGCCGGCAACTGGGCGCAGAATCTGTGGCTCGACGGACGTCCCTATTGGAGCGGCATCCAGATGGACGAAACCGCGCTCCCCATCCTCTTGCTGGATCTCCTCCGCCGCGAAGCGCCTGAGTCGTTAGGCAAACTCGAGCGCTGGTGGCCCATGGTGCGCAAGGCCGCCAGCTTTATTCTTCGCAACGGTCCGGTCACCCAACAAGATCGCTGGGAAGAAGACGCGGGCTATTCTCCCTTCACGCTCGCAGCCGAAATCTCCGCGCTGCTGGCCGCCGCCGATATTGCCGAACTCACTGGGCACACGGAGCAAGCCCCCACCCTGCGCGACACCGCCGATGCCTGGAATGACAACATCGAACGTTGGGTATACGCCACCGGAGGCGACCTGGCCGATGCAACTGGGCATCGCCGGCTATTACGTTCGCATCGCTCCGCCCGATACCGACGGGGCGGCGTCGCCTACGCAAGGCTTCGTTCCCATCAAGAATCGTCCGCCCGGTCAGGACGGCGAACGCGCGTACCACATGATCAGCCCCGACGCTTTGGCGCTGGTGCGATTTGGCCTGCGCGCCCCCGACGATCCACGCATTCTGAATACGCTTCGCGCCATCGACGCGCTGCTCGCAGTCGAGTTGCCGCAGGGCCCGTGCTGGTATCGCTATAACGGCGACGGCTACGGCGAACACAAAGACGGCTCTGCCTTCGACGGGACCGGCATCGGCCGCCCCTGGCCCCTGCTCGCCGGAGAGCGCGCCCACTACGCTCTCGCCGGCGGGACACCGTGACGAAGCCGAAGCCCTGCTCGCCGTCATCGAAAATTCCCCCGCCGACCAAAGCCGCCTGCTTCCCGAACAAGTCTGGGACGCCGCCGACATTCCCTCGCTCGAACTCTTCCGCGGCAAGCCCACTGGCTCCGCCTGTCCGCTGGTCTGGGCCCACTCAGAATATGTAAAGCTTCGCCGCTCAATTCGCGACAACAAGGTCTTCGACCAGCCTCCTCAGACCGTGAAGCGTTATCTTGTCGATAAACATGTCCGTCAGATCTTCGGCTGGAGATTCAATAACAAAACCCGCAGCGTCCCCAGAAACAAGACGCTGCGCATCGTGCTCCTAACTCCCGGGCGAGTGCATTGGACCGTGGACGGCTGGACGACCACGCACGACACCGACGCGCGGGACACCGGTCTCGGAATCTACATCCTCGACCTGCCGACGGCATCGCTGCCGGTCGGAGCGCAAGCCGTCTTCACATTTTTCTGGCCTCAGGAGAATCGCTGGGAAGGAACGGATTACATCGTTACCGTGGAGAACAGCTGATTGCGAGTTTGACTTGTTTGACTTGAATGGTGTAATCGCCTAACGGAAGTATGCACTTTACCCAACCTGACCTAATTACATCACCATCCCATCCGGTGCTTATAAAACGATTTCTCGGCCAGGCCGATTCCTTCCGGTTTGCCCATGATGCAGGTGGAATCCAGAGACAGGCTGCCGAAATTATTCTTTCTGCTGTAGCCCACGTCTCAGAACCAAGACCTCGGGACACCCGGCGCCGGCATTTCACTCCGCGAGGGTTCACAGCACGGCTGGCAAGCGAACAAAGCAAACTAGGGCAGCGGGTGCACTGTAGTGTTGAACAAGTACGGATCCTGAAAGTCAGTCTGATCGCCCGGCTTCTTGTTCGGAACGGGCTGCAGACGCGCCGAGAGTGGTTTGTTCCACTTCGTCGCGAGCGAGGCAACGTCAGCAAAGATACGCTCCATCTGAGCGACGCTGATGTCTCCGGGGAGCGGGATCGTATCCAGGCCGGTACCACAAACGGCCGAGTAAGCGAGCAGAGAGTCGATGTTGTAGGTGGACTCAGCCCAGCGCTGTGCCAAAAGCTTGTCCTCCATAACCGGCACCATCAGTCCGGAGTAGCCGACTTGTTTCAGTGGCACAGCCCTGACTGCAGTGGTGATGATGCGAGCCGCAGTGAGGGTTCCGCTGGAACCGAACTTAGCGCCGGTAAATGCTTCGATGGCGGCCCCGATGGAAACGTCCCCGAGGGGCGCGGGGGTAGGGTCGACTCCCACGTAGCTCCAACCTGTCTCTGCAGCCACCTTGTTGCCTACCGTGTCTGCGACGGATGCATGTTTAGTCAGCGCAGCCGTCAGGTCAGCGACGGCAGCGTCAGCGTTTCCTTTGTCCCTCACGAAAACGTCGCGAACAACATTGGCGCCTTCGAAACCAACGGCGAATTGTTTGCCGGAGCCGGTGTGGTAGGACCCAGGGAAGAAGGGTGACAACGGCTTCAGCATCGCGGTGGCAGTGAAGTTGAACGTTCCGTGGCTGCGGGGACTGTGCTCGCTGACATATTTCACAAGTTCAGCGGTGCGACGAATCGTCTTCCAATGAATGCCGGCGTCATCCGCGATGATGGCGCTGGCCTGGAGGTTTGGCAGAGTCGAGAGAGCCCTCTCCAGCAGGTGCATTGTCGTAGGATCGTCGCTCTCGTGCATCATGCCCGGTCCAACGTTAGGAATGAAATTCTCTTTGGCGGAGAGCTGGTCAACCTGAGTGAGAAATGCCAGCGCCTGGTCCTCTGGCATATCGGCGACGAGCTCTGCCAGGGGTTGCGTGGTTACGCGTATCGTTTCCACTTCGTAGCCAGCGGATTCGAAATCGGCCTTGGCCTTTCGCAAGACTACGAGAGCGTCGGCAATCTGCTGTTGGTATGTTCCTCGGTCAAGCCGGACGAATGCAGTAATTGCCCTGACCTTCGGATTCGAAGAAGGGGCTGCGATGGAACTGGTCTGCGCTGCCAGTTGAACCGACGCAATCAGAATGACGGCAAGGGCAATTCGCTTCACTCAGGTTCTCCGGATGAGAGATGGGAAGAGAGCAGTATAGCGGACTCAATATGCAAGCCGATGCGTTTTATTGCGCCCGAAATGACGATTGCAGCTGCTCCTGACCCAGGCCGCCGATCGTCTACGCCTATACTCGTCATGTCGATATGAAGGGCAATGCGATAACGCCCGGATGGTCGGCCAACCGGAAATTATTGGAGCCGCCGGGCAGTGCGCAACCGTTTCAACGCTGATAAATCACCATATCACTCATGAGCGGCCCAAACGGCCAATCGTGGAAAAGACCGGGACTCCGCTTCACTCCACGCAGGTGTAACACAACTCGACCACCGTGCAATCGTCGCTGAGCGGATTGCCATTGCAGAATTCCGTTACCGCCGAAAAAATTCCATCCAGCCCGGCAGTCTTAACCGCCGCCGCTTCCAGCTGGGAGTCCTCAAAAAAGTCGCCCTCGCTGGGAGGGACGGACTACGCCGTTTCCGTGGAGAACGGCTGATTGCGAGTTTGACTTGATGGTGTAATCGCTGTTCTCGCTAGATGACTCTAAACGATGCTCTCGGTGGATTCTGAATCCTGCCTGTGTTTGTTCCTCTCTAATTATTTCAGAGAGAGAGGAAGACCGCATGGCGCCGAAACACAAAGGCAAAATCGCTTTGATAACAGGAGCAAACAAGGGCATTGGATTCGAAGTGGCGCGTCAGCTCGGCGCGGAGGGCATCACCGTGCTCATCGGCGCACGCAATCCGCAACTGGGGGAAATTGCTGAAGCGAAGTTGAAAGCGGATGGAATCGACGCGCACCTCATTGAGCTCGATGTCACCAAACCCGAAACCATCGCCAAGGCTGCGGAAAAAATTCGTGCACAGCACGGCAGGCTCGACATCCTCGTTAATAATGCAGGGGTCCTCGTGAAGGGGGACGGTCCGCCGAGCGTCGCCGATCCTGAGGCGGTTCGCCGCGCTCTTGATGTCAATTTCTTCGGCGTGCTCGCTGTTACCCAAGCTATGCTGCCTCTGGTGCGGAATGCCCCATCCGGCCGTATTGTGATGGTATCGAGCGGTCTCGGCTCGCTCACCTGGAATGCCGATCCGAATTGGCCATTCGCCAGCACCAAGCCTCTGGGCTACAACGGCTCCAAGGCGATTCTCAATATGCTGACCGTGCAACTTGCCTGGGAGTTGAGGGACACTGCCATCAAGGTCAACACCGTCAATCCTGGATATACAGCTACTGACATGAACGGCAACAGCGGCACCCAAACGATTGCGGAAGGAGCAGCAGAAACGGTCCGCCAGTCTCTAGTTCCCGATGACGCTCCCACCGGCGGCTTCTACCAGACAGGAGGCGTCGTTCCCTGGTAAGTCGAGCGTCGTACCGGGAAGCAGTCGATGATTCGTTCGATTCGGGAAAGACCAGGACTCCCCTTCACTCCACGCAGGTGTAGCACAACTCGACCACTGTGCAATCGTCGCTCAGAGGATTACCACAGCAGAATTCCGTTACCGCCGAAAAAATTCCATCCAGCCCGGCAGTCTTAACCGCCGCCGCTTCCAGACGGAAGTCCTCAAAAAAGTCGCCTGTAGTATTCTCCGCCTCGGTGACCCCGTCGGTCACCAGAATAAAGCGATCGCCGGATTTCATCTGGCAGCGGGCGCTTTCAAACGTCGCGTCCGGAAGCAGGCCCACCGGCACATTTCCGTGCGGCGGACGCATCACTTCTCCCCCGCATACCAGTAGCGGCTGCACGTGCCCGCAGTTTACATATTCCAATTCGCCGTCGTGCCGCAGCCGCACCAGCAGTACGGTCGCATATTTTTCACCGCCCATCTTCTCGGTGAAGAATCGGTTCACCGCAGTCACCACTTCCAGCAGCGGCATCCCCGCAACCAGCTGCGAATAAATCATCCCTTGCAATGTCGAAGCCAATAGAGCCGCCGAAACTCCCTTGCCGCTGACGTCGGCCAGCACCACCGCCAGCCCATCCTTGGTATTCACGGCATCGTAAAAGTCTCCGCCAATTTCTTTACATTGCAAATTCCTGCCGTCCATCCGGGCAAAGGGCACTTCCGGAATTTTCACCTTCATCAGCCGCTGTTGAATGCTGGCCGCAATACTCAGCTCCTGCTGATAGCGTCGCGCCTCTTCCTCGGCCTGAACCAGTCGCGCGTTCTCAATGAGCGACGCCGCTTCCGTCGCGATCACATGAAGGATGTCCTCGTCCACGCCGCTGATATCGCGCGAGGCGAACCGCGAGTCCACGTACAGAACTCCCGTGGCCTCCGCCGTGCTCCCTTCCGGCACCGGCGTCTGCGCCCCGCGCGTGGAATGCACCTGCATCTTGCGCAGCGGAATGCAGATGACCGTCCGTAGATCGTAGGCCACAATGCTTTGCCGGCCGGCAAGATCGAGCGATTCGCTGGTGTCCTTCACCAGAAACTCAGAATTCGACCGCAGCGATTCTTCCAGAATCGAGTGCGAAATCGTCTTGTCGTCGAGCAACGGCTCTTTCTTGGAATTGCGCCCCGCCGCCAACCGAAGATTCCCTTTCTCATCCTTCAGAAACACATAACCGCGCTCGGCGCCGGTCAGTTGCAAAGTCGCATCCAGCATCGTCATCAAAATCTCGTCCAGCACCCCGGCCGTATTTAATTTTCGCGCCGCTTCCAGAAAAATCTTCAGCTTTTCCAGATCGGTCGCTTCCGGCTTAATCTGAATGACGGAAATCTGGCTGAGAAATTCCCGTGCTGTGTTGGAAGTAGCTTGTCCCGGATTAAACAAAAGATACGCGGAATCGCGCGCCCCGAATTCCAGCCGATCCCCGCGCTCCAGTTTCTGCCGCTGGACGCGCTCTCCGTTCACGAACGTGCCATGCTTGCTGCCCAGATCGACGAGAAAGAATTCCTGCCCCTCTTTCATGATCTGCGCATGGTCGCGCGACACCCGCGGATCGGCGATCACCAGATCCTTATCCACTTTTCGTCCCACGGTAAACGGGGTCCGATCCATGACCAGATCCTTCTGCTCGCTGCCCTGCACAAACTTCAGGACGGGAAACATCCCGGAGCCAGAACTATGAGGAATGCTTGCGGTCAGGGACATGGATGGTTATTCGAGCGAGCAAATCGCCAGTCGCGGCGAGGCAACGCTCATGCGGCAATATCTCTAGCCGCACCAGACTACTCTGCAGCCGCGCGCTCCCGCAAGCCAACCGCGCCGCGCATCCACGTATCCAGCAGAGCCAAACCGAATATGAATACCGGCACCATGAAGTTCGAGTAAAACGGTATCGGCCAGACTCGCTGCCTGATTTCCGGAGTCAGCCAGACGTAAGCCAGGCTGAGTCCAACAGTCGCGATCCACGGCCAGACCAGCAAAAGGCCAGCCACTGCGCGGGACAATCGAACCGCCGGAAGAATACGTTCGTCCCGAACCCTCGCTCTGTAACAACGCGAAGATTGCAGGCGCCAGCAGCACCTGATTGTAGGGAGCGAACATCGGAACAATCACCACGGTCAAAGCCAATACCAAGGCAAATGCCCGCCCAAATGCCGCGCTGCCGGCGGGTTCTCCGCGCACGCGCCAAAGGCACAGGCCGCACACCAACACGCTCACGGCTTCCAGAATCCTCCCCGCGACGGTTCCAAATAACCAGACCAACACCGATTGATTGTGTGTATAGCGGTGATATTGCCCAATCGCCTCAGCGAACATGCGCAACCATCCCGGCAACAGCAATTCCGCTCCGCCCAGCAGAAGCAACATGACCAATCCAAATCCAAAAGCGAATCGTCGCCGCGAACCCCAGTCGCTGCCAGCCCAGAGCAAAAGCCACAAGACAAGCGGCCACGTCAGCTGCGGTTTAATGGTCGCCAGCGCCAGCAGTCCGCCCGCCAACAAAAACCACCCGCCCGCCAGGCATGCTCCGCACCCCGCCAGCAACCCCGCCACCACCAGACTCAATTGCTGCAACTTGATCCCCTGCACCATGGGCAGCCAGCCCAGCGTCAACACCATGAGAATAATCGCGGTACCGAGCGACGGTTTCCACCGCAAAACTCGGAGCCACAGCAAAACGGTGCCCGCCGCCAGCACGACCAATAGCCAGCGAAATCCCGGCTGCACCACCTCAAATGGCAGGTTTACCGTCGGCGCTAAAAGAAACACAACATACGCCGGGTAGGCGAATCCCTGCTCATCCTTGGGATCGTCGGCGCGCGTTGGATCGAGCGCCCTCCCGTAGTATCCCTGCTGAATCTCCCGCGTGATCTCCTCACTATAAGGATTGCGGCGATGCCGGAGAAGTTCTCGCGCTCCCAGCCAGCGAGGGTACAGATCCGACAGATTTCCCCGAGGACGGCTGTGCGCAGCCGCATCGGCAATCTGTTGCGCCCTCAGAATTCGGTTCGTATAGAACCACGTACTCGCCGAGGCCGCAACAGCTAGTGCAAATCCGACGACAAATTTCATGTGCTTGCGCAAAATTAAATGCTTTCCCTTCACCAGTCTTGACAAGGAATTCGGAGGAACCGCTTCATGTTACAACTGTGTGGGCGACAACCTACTTTATGCGAAGTCGCATCGCAGTTGCGGCTGCAATCGGCGTTGCCAGCGGTGCATTCTGCTGGTTCCTGATGAAACATTTCCATCAGGATGCCGCCGATTTCCGCTGGGCGCTGCATCTGGCGCATCGCCTGCTGGCTCGGCAAAATCCCTACGATACACCGCTCGAACAGTACCCGCTGACTGCGGCGCCCTTCGCTCTTCCCTTCGTATCCATGCAGCCTGAACTGGCCGCTGGACTGTTTTGGGGAATCAGTTCCGCGCTGCTTGCTTTTGGTTTAACGCGTCACGGCTATACACGCCTTCTTATCTTTTTTGCCTATCCCTACTGGGCCGGACTTCTCGCCGTGCAGTGGTCTCCCTTGATAGCGGCCAGTGGATTCTTCCCACTCTTGTTGCCCGCGACCATGGCCAAGCCCCAGGTAGGATTGCCCGTTTTTCTCACCCGCCTCAGCCGCCGCGGCCTGCTCGCCTGCGTCGTCGTGGGTTTCGCAAGCCTTGCCGTAATGCCGAAGTGGCCCTGGCTGTGGTTTGGACAGATGGGAAACTATCAACATTTCATCCCGATCCTCGTTCTGCCCGGAGCGCTGCTGGCTCTTGCACTGCTGCGATATCCGAATCGCGATGCGATGCTTCTCTTCTTCGCCGCACTAATGCCGCAGCGCTGGTTTTTTGACAGCTTTATTCTTTGGCTGATTCCGCGATCGCGTCGCGAAATCGTCTGGACTATTTTTTTCAGTTGGGGAGCGGGAATCTGGCGCTGGTATCACATCCCGTCCAGCTTCACCCAAGTTGGACGCTATACGGTGATCTTCCTCTATCTGCCGATGCTGGCTGTGGTGCTGCTGCGAAAGCGAGGAGAAGATGTCTCTGCTCCTCGTACTCTGCCGTAGCGGAGGTTACTGCTCAATTTTGTCTACTACCGGCTTAAGACATAGCTCTTGGCTGCCGCGTCAATCATGCGCGCCGAATTCAACCGCAGTTTTGCGGCTCTGGATCGCCACGTAAATAGCCAACCAAGCCAGCGCTGTCCATGAATACCAGAACATGGTTCGGCGCTCGAGGAGAAACCGGAGAACAATCGCGTTCACGCCAATATATACACTCGCGGTTTCGAGCCAGACACGCCTTCGCGAACGAATCACCGAAAGGGTCGCAAAGAAGACGCTGGGCAGCAGCACCACCTGATCAAAAAACCACGAGTAGGGCGTTGCCACGATTGATACCAACAGCAAGCTGGGTAGCCGGGAGCGCCACTCCCAACTGGAGCGCCAGCGATGCCAGTAGATTGCAAACCATAAAGCAGCTCCTGCAATAGGAAGAAACTGCATCGCAGGAAGACCGGAGATGGAACGCAAAACTCCGCCGAGCGTGGGTGTTGCCTCAAGAACAGCTTTTCCGTTACGCAACAAGGCTGCGTACTCGTAAAAGACATGATGGTCGAGGACCAGCGCTAGAAGACTGGCAACGCCCAGTACGGAGAGAAAAGCGGCGAGGGACTCCCATCGCTTGCGATGTAGCGTGTAGAGGAGCAGAGCTACCCAAACGAGAAAGATCAAATGTGGTTTCAGGGCCGCGAAAAATAGAAATGCGCCCGCAAGGTAATTCTTCTGCCGCGCTTGGAAGCGCAAATATCCAGCAAGCCCAAACAGAATCAAGGGCCCGATCTGGCCAATGGCCAATACGACCGCCACGGGCAGGAATGTGGCTGCGACGAGCCAGCCAATCCATCGACTCCCGCCATCCCCATAAAGCTCCCAAAGCCAGTGGACAGAAATCATCATGATCGCCAGCCCCATCACCAGCCAAAGTTGCGTTCCCCTAGAAAAGGGCATGGCACCGAAAGGCGCGATGAGCGGAAGGATCCAGGGAGGGTTCAACATCACCAATGCACGATCGCCGGCCAAGCAAAGACGGCGTTGGAGGTCAAGAGTATCGGCGACGGAATAAGGATTTTTTCCATCAAGAACCAGTCTGGCAGCGGTCCAATAGAAGGCAAAATCGTTGGGTGGTGCGGCAGAATCGGGGCGAATATCTGAGCGAATAAAGAATAGCGCGAGCGCGATTGCCGACACGCAGACGATAAGCAGCGTGGGCCGTTTCTGATGACGGCCTGAGTGTTGCTGCTGAGTCTCCATTTTTGTCCTTGGCGGAAATGGCTGAAATAGTAGGAGAGCAGCGCGCCCCTGGTAACACTTCCCGGCAACGTCGGCATTCTATATGCAGATTCGCTACCCGGCGAAGAGAGAACCCTGATCAAGCCAAACGCTAGCGAAGATCAGGGCGAAGATCAGGGGCGTGGTTCCACCGCGGCGCCTGCATGCCGGGGCATGCCAGTCGCGACTACCGCAATGCAGCCTCGCACTGCCACAAATCCGTCAGGTAAGGTCACCAAAGTCACCTCCAAAGGCATATCTGAGGCGATTCCCCACCCTGGTATGCAAGAAATTACCGCTTTTTCGTCACATTGCAGGTATTATTAGCTAGTCGAGTTAGACTGATTCTAAGCGATTCGTCCCAGAAGCGGCGGGTACGTTCCACTCGATCTCAAAACAGAAAAGGGGTATGTCTATGGGACTTGTACGCAAGCTCTGGTCCGCACAGGAAGGACAGGATATCGCGGAATATGCAGTGATGTTGGCGGTAATCCTGGTCATTGTCGTTGGGACGGTTCGGTTGATCGGGTCCAACGCCGGTAACGTGTTTTCCTCCGTCGCCAGTTCCATCCAGTAACTGACAACCCGATTGGGGACGAGGTCGCGGAGCTGTTTCGCGGCAGCGCGAGAGTCTGAGCTTCTCAGGGAGCAGTATGAACCGCACACGTTTATTGATGATCGGAGTCCTGGCGCTCGCGCTGGGCTTCCTCGCGAGTGTGTACGTCTATCGCAGCTTACAATCACGATCCGGCTCCGGCTCCGAATCCGGCGTGGATGTGATCGTCGCAGCCGACGATCTGCAGGTCGGGGCGCGCGTAGAAGAGCACGACATAAAAATTATAAAAATTCCCGCTGCCGATCTTCCTCCCGGCTCACCCAGAAGGCGTTCCGAGGTTTTGGGTCACGGTGTTATCGTCCCCATTTCGAAGGGAGAATTTATTCTGCCCAACCGGCTGGCCGGCGAAAACGCCGGGGCGGGGCTTCCCTCGCTGATCCCTCCCGGCATGCGCGCCGTCTCAGTTCGAGTAAACGAAGTCGTCTCAGTCGCTGGATTCGTGACGCCCGGAACACGCGTCGACGTTTTGCTGACTGGAACTCCAGGCGGATCCGGCGAACAGCAGACCACCACCGTCCTGCAGAACGTCGCAGTCCTGGCGTCGGGCCACACCTTGGAAAGAACCGCTACCGGCGAAGCCCAGACTACAGCCGTCATCACGCTGCTGGTTTCGCCCGACGACGCCCAGCGGCTCACCCTGGCCAGTTCCGAAGGGCACATTCAACTCGCGCTGCGCAATCCGCTCGACACCCGGCAGGACCAGTTCCCCGCCTCCAATTCCAGAGGTCTTTACAAGGGACTGGCCGCGCCCGTGCAACCACCGGTTGTTCATCGCACCGCGACGAAGAGAGCTCCATCCCTCCCTCCACCTTCCACCGGCGTCAGCGTTGAGGTATATCAGGGCGACAAAAAGCCAGAAATCGTGAAGTGTTCGGAGGAGAATTGCGGCTCGAACTGATTGGGATGAGGTCGACCTTCCAAGCTAAACCAGGCTTTACCCGTTTCCTTACAGGGAATCTGAATTTGCAATTCAATGTTCGCGCGTCTTTGCTCGGGGCCTTACTGTCCGGCGCCTTGGTCCTGCAGTGCTTTTCAGAGATCATGCAGCAGACCGAGCCCGCTGGGCAGTCCCAAAGTTCCGCCCCCACCGGCACTCAGACCACCACCCTGCCGCCCGAGTCCCAGCAGGCTCAGGGATCGGCCCCCTTGCGCGTTATGGTGGGCAAGTCGCTATTGATCAACACGACAGAACGGCTCAGGCGGATCTCCATCACCGATCCGGGAATCGCCTATGCCCAAGTCATTACCCCCACGCAGATTCTCGTCCATGGCAAGTCTCCGGGGGAAGTATCGCTTCTCATCTGGGATGAACTCGAGCGCTCCCGCAGCTTCGATCTTCGCGTCGACGTCGATGTCAGCGCTTGCGCCGACGAAGAACATCGCGTCTTCCCCGACGAGCAGATTGCCGTCACTCCTTCTCGCGCCGCGGTCGTTCTCTCCGGACACGTTTCCACCGAAGACGTCGCCAAGCGCGCCGGAGAACTGGCCAGCGCCTATTCTCCGAAAGTAGTGAATGTGCTTACCTTCGGACCGGTCGGCGCCCAGGAGGTTTTGCTGCAAGTGAAATTCGCGGAGGTGGACCGCAGTGCCCTGACTCAACTCGGAGTCAACTTCATTTCCACGGGAGCCGCGAATACTCTTGGTACCGTGACTACGGGGCAATTCGGCGGCTTCGGTCCGCAAACCCTGACTCCCGGCACGTCCGTGACGGCGAACGGCACCGCCGCCACCACCACGACCGGCACGACCGTAAACAATGTTCTGAACCTTTTTCTCTTCCGTTCCGATATCAATCTCGGCGCTACGATCCAGGCGCTGGAAACAAAAAATCTGCTGCAGATTCTCGCCGAACCCAATCTGATCGCGGTGAATGGCAAGGAAGCGAGCTTCCTGGCCGGAGGTCAATTTCCCTTCCCGATCGTCCAGCCCGGCGCGGGTTTCACCGCGGTCACCATCTCGTTCAAAGAATTCGGCGTGCGCTTGCAGTTCACTCCAGTGATCATGCCCAACGGGAATATTCACTTGAAAGTGGCTCCCGAAGTGAGCACCCTGGACTTCGCCAACGCCTTGACCATCTCCGGCTTTACGGTTCCCGCCCTCAGCACGCGCAAAGCCGAAACTGAATTCGAATTGCAGGATGGGCAGAGCTTTGTGATCGCGGGACTCATGGACAATCGCGTCACCGACATCTACAACAAGATTCCAGGCCTGGGCGACATCCCGATCCTGGGTAATTTCTTTCGCAGCAAAAGCTTGCAGAAGAGCAATTCGGAGCTCATGGTCTTGTGCACCGTGCACCGCGTTTCGCCCAGCGCGGAGCCCCCTGCCCCGCCCAGGAATCCGAAACCTTTCCTGGAGCCGGGCAAGTTCGACAAAAGAAACTAGGCATCGCGTGAACGGCGCATATGCCGCGCACAAAGTGAAACAAGTGAAACAAAGGTTCGCAGCGAATTAGGGAACGGGTCGTCATGCCGGAACTATCAGTCGTCATCGTAGCCGCGGACAACGAGCAGCGCGCGGTGCTGCAAGTGCTCGTTGACGGCACCAGTGTGGCGCGGACCGTCCATACCTATGCGAGCTTGCCCGTGGGCCCTGCAACTCAGCGAGTACGATCTGCCAATCCCGACGTCACTCTGGTCGATATCCCCGCCGATAATCCTGCTATGGCTCTGCGAGCCATCGAGCTTCTGCATCAGGAGATGCCCGACGCCGCAATTTTTGCCATCGGCAATCTGAACCAGCCCCAAATTATCGTCAACGCCATGCGGGCTGGAGCCCGCGAATTCATTGAACGCCCCACCACCACCGCCGATCTGCTCGACGCCTTCGTCCGCCTCACCAACGCGCAACGCCGGGGCCGTCAGGAAGGCATTCGTGGCAAAGTTTTCGCGGTCATCAATGCGAAGGGGGGAAATGGCGCGACCACCGTGGCGGTCAATCTGGCGCTCGCTCTGCAATCCGCCTCTGGACAAACTGCCCTGGTGGACCTGGCTCCGCTGGGCCATGCAGCGTTGCACATGAACCTCAAGCCGGTATTTACTGTGGCCGACGCTATTCGCAATCTTGACCGCTTGGACGCTTCCCTGCTCGAAAGCTTCATGACGCGCCACAATGGCGGCCTGCAATTACTGCCCGGAACCAATCTGCCCGCTACGGGAGAGCCTACCACCGCGGACTTTGTCCGGCTCTTCGACATGCTGGTCACGCACTTCCGTTACGTGGTGGTCGATGCTTCTTCGCGTTTTGACTCAGTCAGCCGACTCATTGCAAGTCTCTCAGAGACCGTTCTCCTGGTCGCCTGCAGCGATGTAGCGTCCCTGTGGAGCGCCGCCCGGGTCCAACAATATCTGGGAGAGGCCGGCAGCCGCGATCGCGTTCGGCTGGTCTTGAATCGCTTCCGCAAAGTGCCGGGCTTTAGTGAAGCGGACGCCGAGACGGCGGTGGGCGCTAAACTTCTATGGCGAATTCCAAACCAATATTTCGCCGTATCCGGCGCCATCGACCGCGGCACTCCGGTGATGGATCAGAGGTCCTCCGAGATGGCTCGCTGTTTCTCCGGACTGGCACAGGAATTGACTCGCAACGATGCCGACGTAAAGCGTGCCGCATGGTCGCTCTTCAAGTCGGTTTAGGAAACTAGGGCCATATGGGAAATCTTCAATCGTTCGAGCGCGCCGATTTCTTCCAGCAGGTAAAGGCCGACCTGCATCGCAAAATTCTCGATCGCCTCGACCTGGAAAAACTCGGCAAGACTTCCGGCGACTCCGCGCGCGACGAAGTCCTGGTGGTCATTCGCAACGCGGTCAACAGCGAAGTTGTGCCGCTCAGCTTTGCCGAGCGCGAACGCCTTTCCCGCGAAATCCTCGACGAGATCTTCGGACTCGGCCCACTCGAGCCGTTGCTAAAGGACGCCACCATTTCCGATATCCTGGTGAACCGATTCGACCGGGTCTACGTCGAACGCGGCGGCAAACTCGAACGCACGGCTTTGTCCTTTAAAGACGATTCGCACCTCATGCAGATTATCGAGCGCATAGTTTCGCGCGTAGGCCGCCGCGTCGACGAGTCTTCTCCCATGGTCGATGCCCGTCTGGCGGACGGATCGCGCGTCAACGCCATCATTCCGCCCTTGGCCATTGACGGCCCTTGCCTCTCCATCCGCCGTTTTGGGCGCGAGCCCGTCACTGCCCGCCAGATGATCGAGAACAAAACCCTCACCGAGTCGATGCTGGAATTGCTCTCCACCATGGTCAAGGGTCGCCTCAACATTCTGGTTTCCGGTGGAACTGGCGCCGGTAAAACGACTCTGCTGAACGTGCTCTCCGGATACATTCCCAACTCCGACCGCATTGTCACCATCGAAGATGCCGCCGAACTCCAACTCAAACAGGAGCACGTGGTCCGCCTGGAAACTCGTCCGCCCAACATTGAAGGCAAGGGCGCAGTCCGCCAGCGGCAACTGGTCATTAACAGCCTGCGTATGCGTCCCGACCGCATTGTGGTCGGCGAGGTTCGTGGCGAGGAAGCCTTCGACATGTTGCAGGCCATGAACACAGGCCACGAAGGATCGTTAACCACCGTCCACGCCAACTCCCCGCGCGACGCCATGGCGCGCGTCGAAAATATGGTTTCAATGGCAAACCTCAACATCCCGGAGCGCGCCGTCCGCCATCAGATCGCCTCCGCAGTGCATGCGGTGGTTCAGATCGCGCGTCTCTCCGACGGCACCCGAAAGGTAATTACGGTCTCGGAAATTACCGGCATGGACGAAGAGTCCATCGCTATGCAGGACATCTTTAGCTTCGACCGCACCGGCACCGACGAGAGCGGAAAGGTGCGCGGCGTATTCCGCGCGACTGGCATCCGCCCCAAGTTTACGGAACGGCTGGGGACATTGGGAGCGCACTTGAAACCGTCGCTCTTCGAATCTAGAACTGAGGTCTAAGTACGGTTATGCCGGCAACGCTGATTGCGCTTTTCGTTTTCCTTCTGGTCGCCCTGGCGGTCTTTGCGGGACTGTCGGTGGTCGACCAGCGGAACGCTCGCGCTCGTCTCATCAAGGAACGCCTGGCCAACGAGCGCAAGGCCCCGGAACGCGATCCAGAGGAAGAACTCGCACTGCTGCGGGACGAGCAACTGAGCCAGATTCCCGCGTTCGACACCGTACTGCGGCGTTCCGCACGGGTTATAGAAATTCAGAAAATGCTGGCGCAGGGCGGCCTATCGATGCGCGCCGGCAATTTTCTCGGCTTCTCCGCCCTCGCTGGTCTCATCGCGGCCATCGCAGCCTATGGCCTGAGCAAGCGCGTGGAAGTCGCCTGGGTCGCCTTGCTGGTCGGCTTCATCCTCCCTTACTCCTACGCTTCGTACCGGCGCAATAAGCGCTTCGAGAAGTTTGAGGGGCTTTTTCCCGAGGCGATCGATACTCTGGCTCGCGCCGTTCGCGCCGGACACGCCTTCACCACAGCCCTAGAGATGATCACCGCCGAAGTGGCTGAACCTGTTTCCAGTGAGTTTCGCCAACTCTACGAAGAACAGAAGTTCGGCATGCCGGTTCGCGATGCGCTCATCAATCTCACCGAGCGCATGCCGCTGGTCGATGTAAAATTCTTCGTCACCGCGGTTATGCTGCAGCGCGAGACCGGCGGCAACCTCGCCGAGATTCTCGACAATTTGTCCTATGTAATCCGCGAGCGTTTCAAAATTCAACGCCAGGTCCGCGTCTATACGGCCCAGGGCCGTCTTACGATGGCATTGCTAATGGGGATGCCCCCCATCATCGTGACGGTCATGCTCCTGCTCAATCCCAGTTTCATTCGCCCCCTGTTCTCCGATCCCATCGGCCACACGTTACTGGTCGCCGGCATCGTATTGCAAACGATCGGATATTTCGTGATCCGCAAAATCATCCGGATCCAGGTTTAGTCGGTAGGGTGGGGTTGATAAGCACTTTTAGTAAAAGTACGTTTTAGGAAAGAGGAAAAGAAAATGATGGCTATTTCGCGGCATTGTCATTCCGACAGCGCGTGCTTTGCTTCACGCGCGGAGGAATCTCCCTCGTCTCTGCTGCGTCGCGATAGCCCTGGACGGCAGTCTGCCAAGCAAAGCACTCGTAAAAGCACGGCATTGCCATCCCGAGCAGGAGTTTTAACTAGAGTAAAGTCATGCTGCCTCTAATCCTCATCGTCGTCGTATTCGTCACCGTGGTGCTGGCGGTCTTCGCCTTCGGAGCCGCCGTCGTGACGCCCAGTTCCGTCCTCGGCGCCCGTTTGCGCGCGCTGGGCAGTCAGCAGCAACCCGTGGAAAACAAGCCCGCATTCCGGGAACGGATGGAGCAAGCGCTCGATCCTCTCAGCAAAGCCATTCCGCTCTCTCCCGCCGATGTTTCCCGCACTCGCGCCTGGCTGATACAGGCCGGCTACCGCGATGCCATCGACGTCAACTATTACTTCGGCGCCCGCATTTTAATGGGACTGGCGGGCTTTGGCGCTGTCGCGTTATTGACAGGTTTTGACAACCTCCCCTTGCTGATCGGGATTGGCGGTCTCGGGTTCCTGCTGCCGCGCTTTATCCTCAAGCGCATGATTAAAGCTCGCCAGCATCGCATTCGGATCGGCCTGCCCGACGCCCTCGATCTTACGGTCATTTGCGTGGAAGCCGGCCTCGCGCTCGACCAGGCCCTGATGCGCGTCGGTCAGGATCTTTACCACGCCCACCCCGATCTCAGCGGGGAATTCCATCTGGTGAACCTGGAAATGCGCGCCGGCAAGCCCCGCGCCGAGGCCCTCCGCAACCTGGTCGACCGCACGGGGGTTGACGACATCCGCTCTCTTGTGGGTACACTGATTCAGACAGATCGCTTCGGCACCAGCGTCGCCCAAGCCCTCCGGGTGCATTCCGATTCCCTCCGCACGGAACGCCGGCAACGGGCCGAAGAACAAGCTGCCAAGACCACCATCAAGATGGTTCCCCCACTGGTGATATTTGTTCTGCCCTCGATTATTTTTGTCACCATCGGCCCGGCTGTGATCGAACTGATCCGGCAACTGGGCCCGGTATCGGGCGGGAAATAAAAGGCGGCGCGAGCTACTGACAGTAACGAACACGGGAGTATCTGTATTCATGGCCGTCTTTTCCTCACAGGGGCAAGCCTTCAACGAAACGCGTCAGGCATACCTCGCTACGGCGTTGGCCGTCGCCGACACGCACTGGACTCGCCTCCGCGGCCTGCTGGGAGTCCCATCGCGTGACTTCCGTAATGGCTCCGGCCTCTGGATTGTCCCCTGCCATGGCGTTCATACTTTAGGCATGGGCTTTCCCATCGACGTCGTTTATTTGAATGACGCCATGACCGTCATTCATATTCAGGATGATTTGCAGCCCTGGCGCTTTGCCCCGGTCCGGACGCAGGCGGCATCGGTTCTGGAACTGCCATGCCGCACCGCTGCGGAGACCAGAACTGCCGTGGGCGATAAAATTCAGATCACCCTCGACGAAAAGAAACTTGAAACGAAGAAAGACAGTGGAGTAGCCCAGGCGTGATTGAAACCCTCGAACTCGAAGAGTACGTCGTCCAACATTACGACCCTCCTAAACTGCTGGTTGACTGGTCGTCGCCCTGGCAGGAGTTTGTTACATCGATTCGCCCCGCGTTCGTGCGTTCCGAACGGCGCCTCGCCGGCGAAGCTCCATTCGGATTGATTCCCTTGCGCATCATGATCCCCTCCTACGTCGTGGAGGCATTTGTGATCCTCGCCGCGATCTTTGTGCAGGTTAAAATCGCGGAACTCCGGCCCTTTGTCGCGCCCGGTTTTTCCAGCCACGACGTGATCTACTACAGTGGCGCCGAACTGCCTCGCACCGAAGATCTCGGCGGCTCGCAGGCGGGGACCAGCGGCCGGGCCGGCGGCGGTGAAGCCCATCATCGCACCCAGACCATCAAGATCGCCCGTGGCGGTTCCCTGGTTTCCAAAGTCGTGGACGCGCCCAACCTGAAGCTGCCCTCCACGCGCGATGCGGTGGCGAACCTGTTAGCGATCAAGCCGAATCCGGGCCCTCCGCCTTCGCAAGGCTTGCGTTCGACCCGCACGGCGCCGAATCTAGCGGCCACTCTAGTTGCGCCGGCACCGAATGTAATCCGCGATTACACCCGCAATGGAGTTCAACTCGATTCCGTGATCGCTCCAGCGCCCACGATCTCGCGCGATCAGCAGCATACCGCGCCCAATCTCAACGCTGCCTTGATTCCACCGGCACCCGTATTTGCGCGCGACGTCGCTCGCGACCGTACTCTTGTGGCTCCGGCTCTGGGACCGGCGGTGATTCCTCCGGCGCCCCGCGTGTCTCGCGATCGCGCAATCACAATGACAACGACTGCGCCCTCGCTCACTACGTCCGTCATAGCGCCCGCCCCGAGTGTTGCGCGCGATCAAACTCGCTCCACTCCGGCGCTGGCCGCGAACGTGATTGCTCCCGCACCCAGCGCCCTGAATCGGGAACTGTCCCGCGCGCCCGTGCAGATGAGTGCCGCTGTTGTGCCGCCGCCAGTCTCGGCTCCGGAAAGCTCCGTGCAGCGCAGTGCGAAACTGAACTTGCCCGCGCCCTCCGTCATAGCCCCGCCGCCCTCCGCGAACGTTTCGCAAGACGTCCCTCGCCTTGCTGGCGGCACCGTCCTGGATGCATCGAAAACCGTTGTGCCCCCGCCGCAAACCGGCAGCGGATCGTTCATGAGCAGCCTGGTGGGTAAAATTTTTGGCGCCAGCGAAGTTGTGCCGCCGCCTCCATCGGTTCATTCGAACCCCGCAAGCACTGGAACCGGAAGCTTACTTGCCGCCAATGTTGTTCCCCCTCCGCCCCGTGTTGGCGCAGCCGGCGCTGAAGCCGCAGCGCGCGACACGCGCAATGGCATGGGCGCCACGCTCGGTCCGAACGTGGTCGCTCCACCGCCCGCAGCAATATCGAACGTCACCGGCACGCGCTCGCTTTCATCTTCTTCTTCGCCAACGCTTGGCACGCCGAACGTGGTTCCGCCTCCGCCTTCACTTTCCGGACCGGGTGGCGGAACGGGTAACAGCGGCGGCGCGGCGACTCCACGCGGAACCTTGCTGGCAAACAATATCGTTCCTCCTCCGCCTTCCGTAAGTGGAGGTTCGAGCGCTAGCGACTCTGGCCTCAGTCGTCGCGGCGCAACCCTCGCGGGCACCCCCGGACGCGGGAAAAGGCTTCGCCGCGCCCAACACTGGCAGCAGCGGCGCCAACGCTGGCGCTGTGCTCTCCACTCAACCCGGCTCCAAGGTTGGTTTGCCCACGAGCGGCGGCACCGGATCGCTCGCCATGTCTCCCACCGGCACCAGCGACGACAAGTCCGGCCTTGGCGGTACCGGCGGCGGCACCGGTATTGGACATGGGGACGGCCCCGGCAGCGGCATCAATGGCGCCGGCTCCGGCGCCGGAAAAACCGGGGCCGGACGCGGCTCTGACGCCAACGCGCGCGGCGGCATCTCCCCCGCGGTTGGTCCAGGTGGCGCCGGAAATGCCCCCTCTGGCACTCCCTTGGTCCGCGGTGTCGATATCAGCGGAGGCACCGGAACGGTCACAATTCCCAGCTTCGGAACAGCTTCGGGCAACGATCCCCGTACGTCGGCGCGCTCAGCCCCCAGATCGCAACAGACGTTAGGCGTAACCGTAGTGGCCACAGCTACTTCCGGTGGAGCTTTCGAGCCCTACCGGAACTTATTGCGAGGCGAGAAATACACTACATATTTCGATACTTCGGCGGGCACCGTGGTCATGGAATTCGCCGATGAAGGCGCGACCGGTCATCCCTTCGGCGGCACGCTAGCCGCTCCCGCAGCCGTGCGCACCGATCTGGCCACCGGCCTGCCACATGCCCGCATGGTTGTTACCTGCGCGCTCGACGCCTCAGGCAACCTCAAGAACGTCCGTGTTCTCGAAGCCGGCCCTGCCGGGATGACCGCGAAAGTCCTCGCCGCCCTCCGCAGTTGGAAGTTCCAACCCGCCATGCGCGGCACTCAGCCCGTGGAAGTCACCGCCATCCTGGGCTTCGGCATCGACACCAACGACCGCTTCTAGCCCGCCCCAAGAAGCGCCCGATGTGTCTCCATACCGCACCCGTCGTCAGCACCCGCCGTCGTCAGCCTCCGCCGAGTAGCGCCGCCGTCCCGGCGGCTGTCGCGGGGGCGTCCTCGCCCGCGCCACCAAACCCCCTGCCGGCAACGTGTCCCTATCGGTCCCGCACAAACGCGATCGCCACATCATCCGAATAAATCTTTTTCCAACCCATGGTCCCGGCCAGCCGATCCGCCAGAGCCGATTGTCTGGGCAGCAGCACGCACGAAGCCTCGTGCAATCGCAGAAAATCCTCCCACCCCGGCTCCACATGAATCATCTTCAAGTAAGACTTAAAGAACTCCTCGCCATAGAAATCATGCCGGTCATCCACCACCACGCGCGACTTGGGATAAAGCCGGTAAATCAAATACCCGCCCCAGAAGTCCGGACTCAGCACCGGCCCTCGAACTTGCTGCTTCTCCAAAAAATTAACAGCCTCGACCGGCATGCGCTGCGGATCAAAATGCGCATCCATCCCCACCCCAGATCCGACCCTCCCGCCGTTTGCGGCGATGGCCAACGTGACGACAATCGCCAGCACCGGCCACAAGTGACCTTTCAATCGCAGCTCGATTGTAGACATTGGGGAAGAAAATCCGCGCGCGATTCCCGTTGCTGGCACCAGAGGCCCGACCACCAACACCAGCAGAATGCAAGAGACCGGAATGTTCCGCGACGCAAAAAGCCCCGCATACACCGCGAACAAAACCGTCAGCCCCGCGCTCATCCGCAACTCGCGCCCGCGAATCGCCAGAACCGCCACTGTAATAAGCAGCAGCACCAGAAAGCATTTCTGCGCGACGCCATGAAAGTTAGGCGACTGAAACTCATCGATGTGATCCATCAGGAAGCGATCCGAAAGATAGCGGTATACATGCCAGTGCAGATTCCATCCATAAGGATTCGCCAGACTCGCCGCCGCCGAAAGCAGCGTCACCCACGCCAGCGCCCGCACTCGGTTTCGCGCTGCAATTTTCTGCAGGAGTTCTTCGATCCGGTTCTGTCTCGCCCTGAACCAGTTCCAAGCAGCGCCCACCAGAAAAATTCCCAACAGCACAAATCCAACCAGAAAGCCGCCATGCAGATTCACCCATACCAGCATCAACAGCGGCAGCGCCCACAACCATCGCCTCGACGATCTACCAGGCTGATGAAAATCTTCTAGCTCCGAAGAATCGAGAATCCAGAACCATGCCAGCGTAAACAGCCAGCTCACCACATGCGGCCGCGCCAGAAAATGAATCATCGACCCCGACACCGCCAGCAACACCAGCCCCAGCGCTACTAGCAGGTTCGTCCCGCGCACAACGAGCAGACGAAACATCCATGCAAACACCGCAGCAATTACTACCGCCGTAAACCACACCACTCCATTCAGCCCCAGCGCCGATTCCAACTGGCCCACAACCAGGTCATACAGCCACTCCCACGCAAACCACGGCTTGCCCGCCATAGCTCGAAGAAAACGAATCCACGCGTGGGATAGCATGCGTCGCCACAATCTGCTGCCCGGTCCGAATGTGCCATCCGATTCCCGCGTCTCCCAATAGACGCATCGACAGCGGCGTAAACACAAGCGTCACCAATAGCAAGACAAAAATCAGGTCCGCCACCGAAGGCATCGCCCAGCGAATCCACGCCGGAGTCTCGGCCTTCGTCGAAGTTCTAGAACCGTCTGCCATCGCCGCTGAATCTTATAGAGGTGGACCCCGCAACAGCAACCCGTGACGGAGCACACGTGGCAAGGTGAATACCCACACGCCACCGCGAGTGGTAATCGTTGGCGCCGGTTTCGGCGGCCTCAACGCCGCGCAAGCCCTGGCCAGGGCACCGGTTCAAATCACCGTAATCGACCGCCAGAACTTCCACACCTTCCAGCCGCTTCTCTATCAGGTCGCCACCGCCGGACTTTCTCCCGGAGAGATCGCCGCGCCCATCCGCTCGATTCTTCGCTCGCACAAAAATATCGAAGTCCTCATGGCCGAAGTCACCGGATTCGATCTCGACCGCCACACCGTGAAAACCTCCGACACCGAAATTGCTTACGACTATCTGATCGTCGCCGCCGGCGCGACCCACAGCTACTTCGGACACGACGAATGGGAGCCCTACGCTCCCGGACTCAAGACCATCGAAGACGCGCTCGAAATCCGCCGTCGCGTGCTGCTCGCCTTCGAGTTGGAGGAAAGGCAAGCCGCCGCCGGCGGAACCGCCGTCCCGCTCAACTTCGTGGTAGTCGGCGGCGGACCCACCGGAGTCGAACTGGCCGGCACTCTCGCCGAGATCGCCCGCCACGCGCTCGCTCACGAGTTCCGTTCCATCGATCCCGCCCGCACCCACATCCTGCTGATCGAAGGCGGCCCGCGCATTCTCCCCGCCTACGCGGAAGATCTCTCGCGCAGCGCGCAGGAACAACTCAATCACCTGGGAGTAGAAGTTCGTACTTCGACCCTGGTGACGCAAATTGAACCCGGCGCCGTATGTACGGGAAACACGCGCCTCCCCGCGACAGTAATCCTATGGGCGGCAGGAGTAGCAGCCTCCCCACTCGGCAAGAACCTGGGCGCCGAGACTGACCGCGCCGGACGTGTCCTCGTGCACTCCGACCTCAGCATTCCCGGTCACCCCGAAGTCTTCGTAATCGGCGACCTGGCCGCTGCAAAAGACGAGCACGGCAAAATGCTCCCCGGCGTCGCCCCCGTAGCCATCCAGCAAGGCCGCTTCGTCGCCAAACTGATTCGAAAAGAACTGACTTCACCTCCGGCTGCGGGACCCGGAAAAGCGTCGGGTGCCCCACTTCTCGCCGATTTTGCGAGAAGCGGGTATTTTGACTCCCCTCCAACTGACAGGTCGGTCCTGCCGGGTGCCCCGTCCTTCTCGCGCCCTTCGCGAGAGGGCGGGGATTTTGACTCCCGTCCCGCCTTCCACTACTGGGACAAAGGCAGCCTCGCCACCATCGGCCGCGCCGCCGCCGTAGCCGAGTTCGGACGCATCCACATCTCCGGCTTCATCGCCTGGCTATCCTGGCTCTTCGTCCACATTCTGTTTCTAATCGGCTTCCGCAACCGCTTAATAGTCTTCATCCAGTGGGCCTGGTCCTACGTCACCTACGAACGCGGCGCCCGCCTGATCACCGGCAGCACCACCCTCCCCGGCTGGAAACCAACCCCCGAAGTCCGCAGCCCCGCGTCCACAACCGACTCTTCTCCCAAAGATATTCACCGCAGCGTAACCCCATAGAAAATCTGTCATGCTGAGCGAAGCGCCGAGGAGAACGAAGTGATCCTCGCCGCGCAGTCGAAGCATCCCTACCCAGATTCCCGCTAAAATGACTCTCGATTATTTCGTGAGGTGGAACTCATGATGCGGGGTCGTTCCTTGGATGGATAATCAGCGGCGCGGGATGGAAATTCCAATATCCGCACCTATGGTGCCGCAACCCCAGTCACCGCCGCAAAAAGATACCGCACAAATAACCCGAGTTGCTTGATCTCAATGCGCTCGTCATTGCCGTGTACGCCCCGATTCTCTTCTTCGGTCTTGGGCACGCCAATCCCGTAAGCCTGAACGCCTTTTGCTCGCAGAAATGAGGAATCCGTCGCGCCGGTGGTCATCGTTGGCAAAGTAACAGCCTCCGGGGCTGACTTCCTTTTGCGCACGCTCCAAAGCGGCAAACATTTCCGTGCCTAACTTGCTGGGCGACGACGCCGGCATGGAAAACGAAACATCCTCGGCGACGACTTTTACTTGCGGATCGTTGATGATCTCCGCCAGCATCTCGCGAAACCTGCCCAGGTCTTCGTCGGGCAACGCGCGTACGTCGAGCGTCGCTTCCGCGGAGGGCGGAATGACGTTGGACTTGTAGCCTGCTTTCAACATGGTCGGAACAACCGACGTTCGCACCATCGAGTAATACTGCGGCTTCTTATGCTTTAACTCGTCCTGCACTTTCGGGTCGAGCACGTTTCGATACCATGCCGCCTCTTCGGGTGGTGAAATCGTGGCCAGCCGTTCGAAAAATGCGCGCGTGGTTTCATTGAGACGCGCGGGAGTATCCCAGGTTCCCGCCTTCGCGACAGCAGCGGCGAGGTGCACCACCGCATTATCGACCCGAGGCACCGACCCATGTCCGCTGCTGCCGGTGGCTTCCAGGCGCAGGCCTCTCGGCAGCTTCTCCGCGGTCGCGACGCCGAAATACTTCACCTTCCCATTCTCAATTAGCGATCCGCCGCCTTCGTTGAGCGCAAACTCACAGTCAATCTTGTCCCAATAGCGCTTGACGATGGTGTCCATGCCGGCGGGCGAAGACATTTCCTCGCTGGCTTCGGACAAGAAAATCACGTCTCGATCGAGCGGCACCTTCATGCGCTTCAATTGCAGGAAAACCTCCAGGTTAGCGGCCACCATGGCCTTGTCGTCGGACGCACCACGACCGTAGAGGACGCCGTCGCGCTCGCTGGCGGCAAATGGGTCAACCGTCCAGTGCGATCGATCCACGGGAACAACATCCTCGTGTCCCATGATCAGTAACGGGCGTTTTTTTCCGTTGCCCTTGAGCCGCGCAACAATACTGGCCCGCCCCGGCACCGGTTCAAGGATTTCCGATTCGATTCCTTCGCTCTTCAGCACACCCTCAAGATAGTGCGCGACCTTCGACTCATCGCCCGGCGGATCCTGAGTGTCAATGCGCACCAGATCCGCAAGAAAATGTACGGCCTCAGCTTGCGCTTGCTCCGCATTCAAAGAAATCGGTTTGGACTGCGCCAGGCTCACAGTTGCGGTCGCCAACACGCAGCCTCCCACAAACATTGCCACTACCACTGGTCGAATTAAGATCGCTCGAATCAAGGTCGGTCGAATCAAGAGCTCCTCCAGCCGAGCGATTATACGTCCCTGTCCCGTTAGGGACACTGACAACAGCCTCCCCGGGGCCCGGGCACCCAGATCGGAACGTGCCCAGAGGTTCTGGTTGGACTAACGGCACAATCTCTTGACGCCACTGAGCCTTCAAATCTCAGACAACTGCTGCAATCGCTGCCGCACCCTCTTAGCTGCGGCGAAATATGCTCTGCTGAATTGTTCATGCTGCTTTAACCCGTCACTGTAGCCACTCGGGGAAAGCGCCTTAGAGCCCGATTCCTCAATGTGCCTCATCTCTATGAAACCCATTCTCATGCATATTTCCAACTGCTCATAAATGTCGTCGGGCACGAACGGGTATGCGCTTTCAACCGTCGTAACGAGCGTATCGAGAAGTGGTTTGAAATGGCTGAGACGCGTAGAAACGATCTGTAGCTTTCCTTCCTCATCAGGCGGTATCCAATCTACGAACGGACGAAGCCCGTTAAAGCTGAGGCGGAGCTTTCCTAAGGCTGCGAAGATATCTTTTATGGCGCTGAATTCGGTGTCGAATTGGGCTTTGCTGACATACGTACGCTGTCCTAGCTCGGCTTCAATCCGCTTGCGCTTCTGTTCCAACGCATCACGGTACTTCTCGAACTCTTTATCAAGTTCACCCTTGTACCGTACTAACCAACGGTCGGCAAGATGACTGCCAAGTCCCTTTACTACGAGCCACGCTGTGGTGCCGCTACCGACGATCGAGCTCAGGAAAGTCGTCCACGAAAAATCGTACACGCGAAAAAGTATAGCCCCGATAGTCGTGATATGATCGGCTTTTATGTCGAAGCTTAGGTCTAGCCCGTTGTATCCGGTTAACCTCTTGGTCGGCGGAATTCCAGCTAATCTCGTTAAGAATAGGACGCCGGACGGGAAATTTCAGATCGCGAAAGTGATCAGTCCCGGGGGTCCTCAAGAGGGCGACTTTGAAGTTTTGTGGGAAGGTGACAGCGAGGCTGAAGCCGAGGCATTCGCTCGAACCCAAGCCGAGAGAGACTCCCCCGGAATCCTCAGCAGCAGGTGATTCTTCCGACACGCGCGCGAGTTCCACACTGTCAAGCAAAATCTTTTCCCTCCCCCTAAGCCCCTGTCCGGAAAGCGAATCCGGTCCCGCGCTTTTGCGAGCATTCACCCTCAAACTGTTAAAATAGATCTAGTTGTGTTTTGCTCGACGACATCCCGTACTCCTAGCTCTAAGTCACCCAACAATCACCAAGCTAAGTCCTTGTTCCGCAATATTTTACCCATAACTCCTTCAACCTCAAGATTTTACCGGGACCAACCCATATCCCATCCCTGCAACCCAAAGAAAACAGATATTTTACCGATAAGGTATACAAAAAAATTTGCGGCGATATCCCAAGCTGCCTGCCTCATCCTCGCCCTCGCCGCACCCGCCTCCGCCCAGATCCTCAAGATCACGATTAACGACACCATCCAGCCCATCAGCGCGGAATACATCTCCCGCGCCATCGATGAAGCTCACCGCCGCAGCGCTCAAGCTGTATTGATCGAGATGAATACGCCCGGCGGCCTCGTCAGCTCGACCCGCGAGATTATCGAGAAGATTTCCAGCTCGCCCGTGCCGGTCATCGTCTACGTGACGCCCACCGGCGGGCATGCGGGCTCGGCGGGAATATTTATTCTCGAATCCGCCGACATCGCCGCCATGGCTCCCGGAACAGCGGCCGGCGCTGCGCATCCTGTCACGCTGATCGGCCCGGTGCAGGTCAAGCCCGACGATGAGATGAATCGCAAAATTGAGAATGACGCCGCCGCCCTCATGCGCTCCTTCGCCTCCAAGCGCGGACGCAACGTCGAAAGCGCCGAGAGCGCCGTGCGCGAATCGAAATCCTTCACCGAACAGGAAGCGCTCGCCGGCCATCTCATCGACTACGTAGCCTCGAGCCCCGATGATTTGTTTCGCCAGATGCAGGGAAAGACTTTCAAACGCTTCGACGGAAGGCCAGCTTCACTGAACCTTACAGGCCAGCCCATTGTTGTGTTCGACATGACGCTGAAGGAACACATCCTTGACGGACTCATGGACCCGAACATCGCGTTCCTGATTCTCGCCATCGGCGCGCTGGCGCTTTATGTCGAGTTCAATCATCCCGGCGCTGTGATTCCGGGAACCGTCGGCGTAGTTTTCATTCTGCTCGCCGCTTTCGCGCTTAATTTTCTGCCTACACGCTTTGCGGCGTTGGGACTGATTCTCGGAGCCTTCGCTCTCTTCGCCGCCGAAGCGAAGTTCGCCAGCCACGGAGTGCTCACTATCGGAGGGATCGCGCTTCTCACCCTGGGAGGCCTGCTTCTGGTCGATTCGCCGATCCCCGAAATGCGCGTCCACCTGCTGACCGCGCTGGCAGTGAGCATTCCGTTCGGCCTGATCACCGCCTTCCTGATGACCATCGCCCTCAAAGCGCGGCGAAACAAAGTTGTCACGGGAGCTCAAGGGTTAGTAGGCGAAACCGGAGTCGCGCAAACCGCGCTCACGCCTCAAGGCAAAGTCTTCGTCCACGGCGAACTCTGGGACGCCGTCGCATCTTCCCCTCTGCCCCCAGGACAACTCGTAGTAGTCCGCAACCTCGACCGCCTCACCCTCCAAGTCGACCCGCTGACAGCAACCACGTCCCCACCCACTCCCGCCCCAGCAATTCTGTCATGAGAAGAAATCACGTAGAGACAGCGGCTTCGCTGTCCCGCCAGAGCGAAGCGAGGCGAAGTTGCGGGAGACTCTGCTACAAAGACCCAGCAGTAGGACGGATTTCCAGCGACTCGACGGTGGCATTTACGGGAAGCACGATGGCTGCGAGGACGGCCTGTGCGACAGTCGTGGGCAACATCATTTTTCGGCGGGGAGCCTGGGGCCAGAGCGTGGTCCAGATGTCGGTGTCGGTGGCGCCGGGCAGCAAGGCGATCACGCGGATTCCGCGGGGACGGAGTTCCTCGCGCAGTGTATTGGTGAGGCCAAGGGCTCCGTGCTTAGAAGCGTTGTAGGCGGCCGAGCCGGCGAAGACGCGGTTCGCGGCAACAGAGAGATTGTTCACGATAGTGCCGCCGCGCTTCATCATGCCGAGGGCGGCTTGAGTTACGAGAAACATGCCATCGAGGTTAGTTTCCATGACATTCTTCCAGATGGGGAAAGGGAGCTTCTCGATCGGGAAATTCGGGTGCGCGATGCCGGCGTTGTTGATGAGAACGTCGAGGCGGTTGAATTTTTGGCGCGCGGTGCGGAAGAGGGCGTCGACGGAGTGGGGATCGCGGACGTCGCAGGAGTGAGTGAGGATTCGAGTCTTTGCAGACTTCAATTCCCTGCCGGCGCGGGATAGCGCGGATTCATCCCGGGCGGTGAGGATCAGGTTGCAGCCTTCGGCGGCCAGGGCGTGGGCGACGGCGAGTCCGATGCCGCGCGTGGCGCCGGTGATAAGGGCGACCTGGCCGCGAAGGCGGGATTTCGAAGCGCTGGTTGAGATGCGCTGGGTCAAGGTCTCGGGGGCTTTCTGAATTGTCGAGTATCTTACCGCAGGATGTAGATTCGTCTCGGTGACAAAATAAAAATTCCCACCCTCTCGCAAAGAACGCGAGAAGAGTGGGGCACCCAGCTCTCCCTCAAGTCGCAAATCAGACGCCGTTGGGGCGTTGGCGGATCAACGACAGGAATTCGGAACGGGTTTCTTCTTCGTTGCGGAAGCAGCCCAGCATCGACGAGGTAACGGCGGCGGAGTGCTGCTTCTCGACGCCGCGCATCATCATGCAGAGGTGGCGGGCTTCGATGACCACTCCGACACCCTGGGGTTCGATGACCTTCTGGATGGTCTCGGCGATCTGTGTGGTGAGGCGCTCTTGAATTTGCAGGCGGCGCGAGAACAGTTCGATCAGGCGCGGGATTTTGCTCAGACCGATGACTCTGCCCTTCGGAATGTAGGCGACGTGGACTTTGCCGAAAAAGGGGAGCAGGTGGTGCTCGCAGAGGCTGAACATTTCGATGTCTTTGACGATGACCATTTCGTCGTAGCCGACCGTGAAGAGCGCGCCTTTCAGCAGGGCGTCGGGATCTTCCTGATAGCCCTTGGTGAGAAACTTCATCGCCTTGTGAACGCGTTCGGGGGTGGCTGCGAGCCCTTCACGTCCGGCATCTTCGCCCAGGCGGACTAACATTTCGTGGACCAGATCTTCGAAGGTGGCGCTGGTTACGGTCGGTACTTCGGTGGCAGGCTTCATGAGGTCCTTATTTTCTCGGTTCGGCGGCGCCGGCGTACTCGAAGGAATTCATCATGGTTTCTTCGAGCCTCACTCTTTCCAGATGCGCCTGGGGAAAGCGGCGCTGCAATATTTCGAAAATTTCGACCGAGAGGTTTTCCGTGGTGGGCACGAGTTGGGCAAATTCCTGCAGCGTATTCAAATTCGACAGGTCGTAGCGGGATAGGACTTCCCTTTCGACGACGCCATCGAGATCGACCAGGTTGCAGACCATCCCGGTACTCTGATCGACCGGGCCGCTGACCGTGACTTCGAGGGTGTAGTTGTGGCCATGTCCGTGCGGATTGTTGCATTTGCCGTAGGTGGCGCGGTTTTCTTCGGCAGACATCTCAACACTGTGCAGGCGGTGGGAGGCGGAGAAGCGATAGCGGCGAGTGAGATGGGCTTTCATGATTCAGCTTCTAGCTTCCAGCTCCTAGCTTGAGTTCTCCGTAGAAATCCACGAACAGGTCTGGAGTCTCGTAGACGCGGACGCGGTGCAGGCGGGCTTTTTGGAGTTTTGTTTCCAGGCGCTGCCAGACGGCGATCGCTAGATTTTCTGTGGTCGGAATTTTGGTGAAGAATTCCGGGACTTCTTTGTTGAGGAAGCGGTGGTCCATGGCGTCGAGGACTTCGTGGTGCATGACTTCTTTCAGTTGCTTGAGATCGACGACGAAGCCGGAGCGGGGATCGACCTCGCCTTTCACCGTGACTTCAAGGGTGTAGTTGTGTCCGTGGCCGTGAGGGTTGTTGCATTTGCCGAAGATGCGGCGGTTTTCTTCCGGAGTGAAGTCGGGATTATGGTAATAGTGCGAGGCGGAGAATTCGGCTTTGCGGGTTAAGTAGACCATAGTGAACAGTTGCCGGTTGTCAGTTGTCAGTTCTCAGTTGCCGGTTGTCGGTTGTCAGCAAGTGAGTGTTGTCGGAGCTCGGTTTGTCTGTGCTCGCATTATCCGAGAGAGGATTGTCTGAATAGGTGCGGCCCTTCCACGTGACGCTGCCGGTGGCGTGGGCCCTCTTCGAGCGCAGTAACAAATACGCGAACATCGGCATGCCGAATACGACGCCTAGAAGTTTTCCGCGGAGGGTGGAGTTGGCTCGCCTGATTCGAATTGCGAAATAGAGAAAAGTAACGACATATATCGCGACCCACCACCAGCCATAACTCCCATATGCCATCGACAAGGCGGCCCACGGGATTGCCCAGAGAACGAGAGTCTTTGCGGCGAGCCCGCCTGGCCGAGGAAAAAGCAGTGCTAAGTTCTTGGTCCAGCCGTCGCGGAGTTCGTGGTAGTTGCGGTACATGCGGGTGCGGACGGCGTCGGGGGCGTAGCGGAAGCGTATCTTTCGGCCGGAGCGTTTCACGGCGCGGGCGAGGGCGACGTCTTCCAGGATGTTTCCGGCAATCGCGGCGTGGCCGCCGACCGCTTGATAACTTTCGCGGCGGACAAGAATGTACTGGCCGTTGGCGGCGGCGATGGGCGACGCGGGATCGCTCACGACTGACGGAGGATATTGCCGCGCCAACTCCGCGAATACGACGGGCAGAGTCGCCATTTCCCAGAACGTGACTGCGATTTGTTCCGGAGAGTAGGAGAGCAGATCGGCGTGATTCTCTTCTGCTTCCGCGACGGCGCGGGCCAGCGATCCGGGGAGATGTACGGTGTCGGCGTCGGTGAACAGGAGCCATTCGCTGCTGGTCCGGCGCGCGCCAGTAGTAACGGCATTATTCTTGCCGGTCCAGCCTGCTGGCAGCGGAGGGGCTTCGATCACGCGGACTTTTTCTTTGGGGAACGAGTTCGCGATTTCGCGGGTGCTATCGGTGGAGTGATCATCGACCACGATGATCTCGAAGGCAACGCCCGACTGCGCAACCAGGGAGTGCAGACAATCCGCGAGGGAGGCTTCCTCGTTGCGGGCGGGAATGATCACCGAGACTGTGGGGCGCAGCGCATCTGTTTCCATCGCGGCCATAATTTATCAATCGGCTGTCGGATCTATTATTATAGCTATGTGTCCCGCATAACTCAGTTCGCAGCTATCTCCGGCGATGCATTCCCTGCCACAGGCTTGTCGAACTTTGCTCGACTGGACAGCCGAGGGCCTGCCCTGAGTCTGTCGAAGGGACGGCTGTCCCCTGATCTTTCTTGCCTTTCTTTTACTGATTGCGCTCTGCGGCTGCAATACTGGATCGCGGCCGCCGCGTATCGGGTCTAGCGCTCCGGATTTCACGGTGCAGGATTCGGATCGCACGGTCGCGCTCAATCAGTTTCGCGGGCAGATCGTGGTGCTGAATTTCTGGGCAACCTGGTGTCCGCCATGCGTGGAAGAAATGCCATCGCTGGTGGAAATGCAGCGGCGAATGAAGGCGAAGGGCGTGACGGTAGTGGCGGTCAGCATCGATGAGGATGAAAGTGCTTACCGTGCATTTTTGAAGCAGCACGGAGTGGACCTGCTGACCGTGCGCGATCCCGCGCAGAAGACTCCGGCGCTTTACGGCACTCACGGCTGGCCGGAGACGTTCATCATTGACCGAAATGGGGTAACGCGACGTAAGTTCATTGGGGCGGTGGATTGGACGGAACCGGAGATTACGGATTTTTTGAGCAAGCTGTAGCGCGGCGGGCGCAAGAAATGTTTCCGGGGTCCCGCTCAGAGCCCTTGTCGCGGCTATTCTTTGGTTCCTTCGTGGCTACCTCTCAGCGGCTAAAACCCGTGTCCTGCGTTTGCGGGACGGCTGAAGCCGTGCCCTGATCCGAATCGGAGTCTTTCCGAAGGCCCTCAAGCCGCGCCCTTCCCTAGAACCGTTTACGCTTCAACTGCTGGTTTGCGCGCAAGGTTCGGATAGCCGCGGGGAATGTCCGGGATTAATCTGTCGTTGAAATTATTCTGTCCTGCCCGCCCGGACCGCAATCGAATTGGGAAAGAAGGCGCAGACGAAATTTATGCACGCTCTCGATAATGTGATCTGGCAGGCGCTGACTACGCGGCATGCGCGCTTTGCCGAGGGCTCTGGCCGGGCGCGGCGCTTTGTTCGCGAAGTTTCGCCGCTAACGGCCTTTGAGGAGGACAGCCAGGAAGGTTATGCGGCTCTTGCGGGCCTGGTGGGCATTGGCGGGACGGCTGGACTGTTTCTTGACAGCGCGTACCAACCGCGGTCGGGCTGGGAATTGGTGGCGGGCGGCCCGATGCTGCAGATGGTGTGCGGAAATGGCGGCGGAGAGCCGGCCCGATCCGATTCGACTGAGATTGTCCGCCTTGGCCTGACGGATTCGCCGGAGATGGTGGAACTGGCTACTCTGACTAAGCCCGGCCCTTTTGGTTCTCGAACCCATGAACTCGGTGCCTACGTTGGCGTTCGTTCACAGGGAAAGCTGGTCGCTATGGCGGGCGAACGCCTGAAGGTGCCGGGGTATACGGAAGTGAGCGCGGTCTGCACGCATCCGGATCATACGGGGAAAGGTTACGCTCGGGCGCTAATGACGGAGATCATGCGGGGGATTCGCGATCGTGGGGAGATTCCATTTCTTCACGTCAGGCGCGACAACACGCGAGCGATCGGGGTGTATGAGCAGTTGGGATTTCGTACCAGGACTACTCCGCATTTTGCGGTGTTGCGGAAGAGTTGAAAAATAGCCGATGGCGTTTTCGCGAGACGCTGCGAGGGTATTTTGCCTTGGAGGGTGGCGGCGAGGACGCCGCCACGACAGCCGCCGGGGACGGCGGCGCTACTTGAATTTCAGTACAGGTGGAAGTCTACTTCTACTGCAATTTCCACTCGGACGGGATGACCGTCTTTCATGGCGGGTTCGAATTTCCAGTTTTTCACGGCTTCAATGGCCTTTTCGTCAAGGCCCATGCCGAGGCTGCTCAGCACGCGAATGTTGCTGGGGCGGCCATCGGTTCCCACGATCAGGCCGAGGGTGCAGACGCCCTGGTATTTCGCTTTGCGCGCCTCTTCGGAGAATTCAGGCTCGGGCGCGTAAATCTGACGCGGGGGAGAGACACCGCCGCCGACGTGGAAGATGCCGCCGCCAGTACCACCGCCCTCGCCAGGGCCGAAACCTGGTCCTTTGCCGGACCCGACCCCGCCGCCGCTGCCGGAACCAATGCCGCTGCCGGAACCAGTGCCGTTCGACGGCAATACAGCGTGGGACAAGGGATCGCCCAGGTTCGGCATATTATTGGTAGCCAGCTGCACTTGCGGGGGGATTACGATTGTGGGCTCGACCGCGAGTTTGGGATGTTCGTTGCGAACCACCACCACCGGCGGCGTGATCTGGGTCATGGAAAATTTGGGAAGCTTGCCGCGGGTGGCCTGCAGCACGTCGCGATCACCACCGCCGCCACCGCCGCCCGATTGAGTCCTCGAGGGCTTCAGGTCGGGAAGAGGTCCGGGATCGACTAGAGTCACGGTTGGCTTCTGCACGGGAGCCGCATTTACCACGCGGCGTCCAATTAGGGTGCCGGCAACGATGACAGCGATAATCAGAACGTGAACGCCCGTCGAACCTAACGCGCCATTCTTTTTGTTGTCGTAGAAACCCCAAATGTCCCTGACCGGCTCGGGTTTCGATTCCAGCTTGAGTGGAGGCAGTTTTTTTGGGAAGAAGAACTCGTCCAATTGCCGGAAGAGCGATTGCCACAGGGGTTCTTCAAAGCTATCCTTGGCCAGGAGGAAGTGCAGTTCTGGCTCGTTGGAGCTAATCGGATTGATTTGTTCGGATCCCATAATTCCGGTGTGGAGGCCCGCGCTGGGGCTGCAAATTCCTACGGTTAATTCCTCGGCAAAATCCGGGTTATGCCTTCTTTACACAGATGAGCGGCGTACCTGGCAAGTTGCTTCCCTTTTGTCTAAATGAAGTAACCATTGACCGCGCACGGCACAGCGGGCCAATCGCATTGCTTTCTGAAATTGTACATCTAGTCGGCTGATTCGGACAGTGGATTTCCGGGACGCGGGACGCTAACCGGAACGGAATATTTTGCGGGACTGCTCGCGAGACCCCTTCGACTTCGCTCAGGGCAGGCTCTTCCCCGCGCCTGAAAAGCGGCTCCGGTCAGGATGACTTCATCGAGTGTGTGATGGGCGTGCGTATCGTATTTTTGCGCGCATGTACGTAGACCAACTGCACTCGCTATAATGAACTGATTCAATCATTTGGGAGACGCGACCCGATTGGCCTTCGAGCTTAAAAAGACCATCAATCTGCCTCAAACTGCCTTCCCCATGAAGGCTAACCTGCCCCAGAACGAGCCCAAGATGCTAGAGCGCTGGGAGCAGATGGGTATTTACGAGCGCATCCGCCAGGCTCGGAAGGGTGCGCCACGGTACATTCTGCACGATGGGCCGCCCTATACCAGCGGGCCCATTCACATGGGTACGGCGCTGAATAAGTGCCTGAAAGATTTCATCGTGAAATCGAAGACCATGGCGGGATTTGACGCGCCTTATGTGCCGGGATGGGATTGCCATGGGTTGCCGATTGAGATCAAAGTCGACAAGGAACTGGGCGGCAAGAAATTGCAGATGCGGCCCACGGAGGTGCGGGCTGCGTGCCGCAAGTATGCGCAGAAGTTTCTCGATCTGCAGCGGACCCAGTTCAAACGCATTGGCGTGTTCGGGCGCTTTGACCGGCCTTATGCCACGATGAATCCGCAGTATGAATCGGTGGTGCTATCGACTTTCTTTTCTTTTTACGAAAACGGATTCGTCTACAAGGGGCTGCGCGCGGTTTACTGGTGCATGCACGACGAGACTGCGCTGGCCGAAGCTGAAGTGGAATATGAGAACCACACCAGCATCACGGTATGGGTGAAGTACGGACTGGTGGACGATCCGGCAAAGATTGACGCGGCGCTCGTGGGAAAGAAAGTCTCGACCATTATCTGGACCACGACGCCGTGGACGCTGCCCGCGTCGATGGCGGTGGCGTTTCATCCGGACGAAGAGTACGTGGCGCTGGAGTCGGGCGGGGAGGTTTACATTGTCGCGTCGAAGCTGGCGGCCGATGTGGTGGCGAAGTGTGGGCTGGCAGATCCGCGACCTCTGGCGCACTTCCCGGGACGAAAGATGGAGCGGTTGAACTTTCAGCATCCGTTCCTCGATCGGAAAATTCTGGGCGTGCTGGCGGACTACGTCACCATGGACACGGGGACGGGCGTGGTCCATACCGCTCCATCGCATGGGGCCGAGGACTTCATCACGGGCATGAAATACGGGCTCGATGCTACGAGCAATGTCGACGAGAAAGGAATTCTGCGAAACGGGCTGCCGGAATATACCGGCAAGCGGGTGTGGGAGGCGAATCAGCCGATCGTTGATTTGGTGAGGAGTCGCGGGGCGCTGTTGCATACCGAAAAGACCGAGCACTCGTATCCGCACTGCTGGCGCTGCCACAATCCGGTGATTTTTCGCGCGACCGAGCAATGGTTTATTTCGATGGAGACGCCGATGCCGGGCGGAAAATCGAAAGGAGTTTCTACGAACGACACGTTGCGCACGCGGACGCTGGAAGAAATCAAGAAGGTAAAGTGGGATCCGGCGTGGGGTGAGGAGCGGATGTCGAACATGATCCAGACCCGGCCGGATTGGTGCATCTCGCGGCAGCGCGTGTGGGGAGTTCCAATCGCCGTTTTCTTGTGCGAGGCGTGCGGCAAGCCGCTCAACGATCATGCGGTGAATCAGAAAGTCGTGGAGTTGTTCGCGCGGGCCGGAGCGGACGCGTGGTTCACGCCGGAGTCGGATACGATTCTCCCCGCGGGAACGACTTGTCCGCACTGCGGTGGAACGAAATTCGAGAAGGAAACCGATATTTTCGATGTGTGGCTGGAGTCGGGTGCGAGTTATCTGGCGCTGATCTCCGAAGAAAAGTTGGCGGATGAGCCGGATTATCCGTGGCCTTCGGATCTCTATCTGGAAGGAGGAGATCAGTATCGCGGCTGGTTTCAGTCTTCCCTGCTCTGCGGCATGGGCACGCATGGGACGCCGCCGTATAAGGGCGTAGTGACGCCGGGATGGACTCTGGACGAGAAGGGCCAGGCGATGTCGAAGTCACGGGGAAATGATGTCGACCCAGTCGATATTGCCAGCCGGCTGGGCGGTGAAGTGGTGCGGTTGTGGGTGGCTTCGGTCGATTTCCGCGAGGATGTGGTGGGATCGGAAGCGCTGATGCTGCGGGTGGCGGAGAACTATCGCAAGATTCGCAATACTTTTCGTTACATCCTGGGAAATCTTTATGACTTCGATCCGGAGAAGGATGCGGTGCGGTTCGAAGAGATGGAAGAACTGGATCAGTACATGCTGCGGCAGACGTGCGCGTTCGCGTCTGATGTGCGGAGCGCATACGAGGAGTTCGCGTTTCATAAGATTTATCACCGGGTAAATCATTTTTGTATCGTGGACTTGAGCGCTTTCTATTTTGATGTGCTGAAGGATCGGCTATACATTTCCGCGCCGAAATCGACAGGGACGGCGGAGCGCGCAGACTGCGATCTGGCGGATCGGGGAAGCGCTGGTACGCGTGCTCGCGCCGATCATGAGTTTTACCTGTGAGGAAATCTGGCCCTATCTGCCGAAAGTTGCAGGACGCACGGACAGCGTACATGTGGAGCATATTTCCTGTTACGGCGGAGATTCTTAGGGGATGCGAAGATTCCCGCGACTGATTCGAAGTCGGACGAGGAGTGGGCGAGCCTGCGGGCGGTGCGCGACGAAGTGCTGAAGGCGCTGGAGGAAGCGCGCAACAACAAGTTGATTGGGACGGGGCTGGAGGCGCAGGTTGCGATTGCTGTTGCTGATCCCATGTACTCGCTCTTGCAGCGGTACGCAGACCAGCTGCGTTACCTCTTTATCGTTTCGGCCGTCACGCTTGCGCAGGGCTCGGGCAATGGGACTGGCGGAGTGCATATTGAAGTAAGGAAGGCGGACGGGGCGAAGTGCGACCGCTGCTGGAATTACTCCACGCATGTTGGAGAGGACAAGGCGTACCCGACAGTCTGCGAGCGCTGCAGCGCGGTGCTGAAAGAACTGGAAATGATAGCTTCAGGCTAGCTCTGAACTGCGCTTCGATACGACGAAGAGCCTTTAACCGCAGAGGCGGCGGAGAGCTTCCGCAGAGAACGCAGAGAAAAACGAAAACATTCTGAATGTCTTCTTGCTATCGCGCACGGTGCGTTCACTTCTTTCTGGCGTTGCTTGTCATCCTGCTCGACCGGTGGACGAAGCGGGTGGTGGCCGCTCGGATCCCGATGTTTACGCACATCCAGATCATTCCGGGATTTTTCCGGCTCACGCACACGGAGAATACGGGCGCGGCGTTCAGTTTGTTTGCCGATTCCCCCTCGCATTGGAAGACCGGGCTGCTGATCGGCTTCTCGGTCATCGCCATGGTGATTGTCTCGGTACTGCTGTGGAGACAGCGGAGCGCCCTGACCATCACGGGGATTGCGCTGTCGCTGATTCTAGGTGGCGCCGTGGGAAATCTTTGGGACCGGGTGGCCAGCGGACGGGTGGTGGACTTCTTGCTGTTTTATGTGAAGCAATACCAGTGGCCGGTGTTTAATCTGGCGGATAGCGCGATTGTGGTTGGGGCCGGGCTGTTGGTAGCTGAGATTCTCTTCAGCCGTCCCAAGAAGAGCGGGGCGTAACCGCTAACGAAGCTCCAACTGGCCCGCTCCCACGTGGACGTAGACGCGGTACTTGCCGGGGCCGCTTTGATCGAAGGAACGAAACAGTCCACCTTTTGAAACGCTAAAGGGGGAAATGTCCAGTTGCCCGCTATTGACCGATGCATCCACATGGGCATAGTCCTCGGCCTTTCCAATGTCCATGGTGAGCTGGCCAAAGTGCAGTATTACGTTTTTGTCGCCGGTGATATCCCGGACCTTGAGCTCTCCGGCAAACATTCGAACGTAAAGAGCGGAAGATTTAGGCACTTCGATGGTCGCTCGGAAGTTATTGCGCGGGCAATTGGTAATCCTGAGGTCCGCGCGCTCTCCAGATACCTGAATCTGCACTTTCACGTCGTCGCGTTCCGGATGGTAAGAAACGCGCAACCTGGGTTGATCGGTTCCGATGAGTTCGATTCCGCTGGAGCAAAGATCCATTCGAACCTGACCGCCGGAGGGGAACTTCGCCTCGAGCGGACTCTTGCCAACCTCTTCGACCTTGATGTTCTGTGCGATCATCGCGGTGCTCAGGCTCGCGGTACTCAGGCTTAAGAGGACGAACACAATAGTTTTCATCGGCACACCTCCGGCTCTCCTATAGATACGCATGGGCCGCCGGTTTGGTTCCATGGGATGGGCGGCAGAATGGTCTGCATGTGCCCGCGGGTTGTTCAGGGATAGGGATTCTTCGACTCGCGCTCGCATTCGCTCGCACTCCCTCAGAATGACAGGTTAGCAGAACGGTTTTACGGGGCGCCGTAGAGTTGTTTGTAGACGGCGGCGTTGCGCATGATTGCCTGCACGTATTCGCGGGTTTCGGTGAAGGGGATGGACTCCACGAACTCGGGCGAGTCTCTATACGGGCCTTGTCCCATCCAATCCTCGACGCGGTCGGAGCCGGCGTTGTAAGCGGCCAGAGCGTGCTCGAACGATCCGCCGAATTTGTCGACCATGCCACGAAAATAGCGCGTGCCCAGTTGCAGATTAACGGCGGGAGTAAACAGCTGGGCGGCGTTGAAGTGTTTCAACGATTCCTGATGCGCCACATTTTTTCCGGTCTTGGGCAGCAACTGCATCAAGCCGACGGCATTGGCGCGGGAAACCGCGAGCGGATTGAACTCCGATTCCTGCCGGACTAACGACGCTACCAGATAGGGATCGAGTCCGTGGGCTAACGAATACTTCTTCAGGTCGGACCAGTAGGGGCGTGGAAACAGGGCATCCCAATAGACGCGAGGCAGGGTCGGAATGTCGACCGCGAAATAACTGGGGACGGAATGTTTCATGACTTCGATGGCGCGATCGTAATGGCCGGTATCGACGTAGAGTTGCGCGGTCTCGGCCGGACCCCAGTTTCCGCCGTCGGCGCTGGCGGCGGCCTGCAATTCACGCACGGCAAAATCCACCAGGCCGCCGTTGCCAAGCAACTGCGCTTTCTGCAGATGTAAATCGTCGTTCGGCGGTTCCGATAGAGTTACTCTCTCGCCATGATCGAGCGGCGGAATGTGATCGAGCAGCGGATACTGGCCCGGCGGGTCGGGGATTTCCGGCAGTTTCTGCAAACGCTCCCTGCCCAACTCGGCGTAGTAATAATTCCGAAAGCGATCCGATAATTTCTGATAATAGGCGCGAGCCATGGCAGTGTCATGATCTTCTTCTGCCAGGCGGGCCCGCCAATAAAGGGCCGCGGACGTTTCGTTGCCCGCGGGATACATCCCGATCTGTTCGTCAAATTGTTTCTTGGCTTCCTCGTTTCGTCCGAAGCGCAGCGTGAGCCATGCTGCTTTCCAATGTGCGTAGGAAGCGCGCGCGCCTGTGGGAAAGCGCTGCTGCAACTCCCGAAACGCGTCGAGCGCCGGTTCGTACTCGTGATGCACCAGATGAAGATTCGCCACTGAGAGTAGTGCCTGCTCGAGCCAGGAACTGGTAGGCGCGGTTTGCCGAAGTTCGTCGACGGAGCGGTAGAAATCTTCATTTTCATCCAAGGCAAACAAGACTTCGCCGAGAATGTAGAGGCGCTGCGCATTCTGGTCGGGGGTCGCGCCCGGAAGAGTGGAGAGTTCGGACTTGGCCTCGCGATTGCGGCCGCTGCGGTGCAAGGCATCCGCGAGCGTGAGTTCCGCCGCCGGACGTCCTTCCGGACTGGCATTGAGGGCGAGTTCGCGATATTCGTCCACGGCGTCGTTGTAGCGCTTGGCTTTCATCAGCAAGTCTGCGCGGATTTTGCGCTGCGCCGGCGTTGCTGGGGGCGCCGATGGAAGTCTTTTCAACTCGGCAAAGGCGGCATCGGCTTCGGCCGCGGTGGGCATGTTGTAATAAACATTCGCCAGGGCGTCGGCTGCTTTTTGGGTTTGACCGAGAATTGCGTATGCCCGGCCCAAGGCGAACTCGATGTCGGATCTTGCGGGCAGGCGATCTTTCTCGAGCAAGTCGGCGGCTTCGGCGGCTCGGCCTTCACTCAGCAGCGCGGTCGCGTAACTCAGGTGAGCATCGCGAATGAGCAACGAATCGGGATAAGTGGTGCTGAAGTTGGACAATGCTGCGAGACCTTCGGACTGATGACCGGTTTGCAGGTAGCAGGTTCCCAGGTAGTAGGCGACGTAGTCTCCTAAGTCGCCGGCCAGCGGCTTGGCGCGATTCAGGGGATCGATGGCCATGAGCCATTCGTGGTCGAGGATGTGCGCGTATCCCACGACGAGCCAAGCCAGCGCCCCGGCGTCCTCTTTGGAGTGCGTGCGCGCATAGGCTTCGACTCCGGCATATCCGGCGGGAGTGCGATCCTGAATCAATTGCTGCGCCATAGGACGCAAAGTTGTGGAGGCCACGAACGCCTGGCGGATGCGGCGGACGCGCGGGGACATTGGGCGCTTTCTTCGCTTCGCGGCTGCGGCGTGGGTTAAGGCGGTGCGTGGCTTTTTGACGGACCTCGAGGGGGGCGAGGATTTCGGTCGCGCAGATTTGGGCGTCGCGGGCTTTACGTCAGTCGGACTCTGGGCTTTGGATTTCTTGTCGGGAGTATTCGAGGAGGTGGGAGGGGACGCTTGTTGGGGAAAGGCCACGGAACGCGTACTGCTCAGGAACGCGCACGGAAGGCCGAGCGCGAGCATCCACATCAGCTTGAGACCCAATCGAACCACCTTTAATTTTCTCGTGCGGGAACGCCAGAGCCTATCTATTGAGATGCTAGAAATGATTTTGAGGGAATCTCGGCCGGGCACCCCCCAGGGCTAAAGCCCGCTTTCATTTGACTCCTTACGCGGCCCTAAAAGCGCCGCTCTTCCACGTTGCTGCAATCGTTCATGACACGATGCCAAAAACATGTGTGGTTTTTCCGCAGCGGCTGATGCGGTGCCCTTCCCTCTCAAAGGTCCGAGCTGCGCTCGACGGACAGCCGATGGCGGCTGTCCCCACAAAGGCCTTCGTCTTCTCAAACTTTTATTTGCGGAAGTTCGCGCCCATGATGGAAAGGTCATCTTCTGCGAGGCTGCGCACAACTTCCTTTTGAAAATAATCGCCGCTGGCCGCTGCGGTGCTGCCGTAGCGCTTTTGAAATGTGGAGCGGCTTTTTTCGATATCCTCTTTCAGGCGGTCATAGAGGTCGCGGTGGCGGCGGCCTTCGGCCACCTTCGCCTGGTTGTACAGTTTGATTTCATCCACCAGCAAGCGGGCGAAGCGTTGAGCTTTGCGGTGAGTGTCGGCGTCCTCGGCAGAGAGGCCGGCAAAAGGGTCCGCAGCTGGAGCGGATGCGGCGGCATTCGCCGAAGCTGCATGCGCAGCCACTTCCACCACCTCGGCAGCCGGTTCCCGTTCAGGCTTGGCCGCTATGTGGGTGGGAGTGTGAGAAGCGAAGGGATCGGAAAAAGCACTGACCGTCTGCACCGGGGCCGCGACAGGAGGCCGCTCAGCACTTACGCTGGGTGGGACGGCATCGGCAAAATCGCGCTGCGCCTGCTTGCGCAGCGAAACCACTTCCAGCCACGCGCTGGTGGCCATCACCAGTACTTCGAGCGAAGGCCCGTCGAGCGCGCCGTCGGCGCCGCCGTCGGCGTAGAGCAAGGCGGCAACTTTATCTTTGAGAACCAGCGGCAGCACCAGGAGCTGCTCGTTCGCCGGTCCGCCGAATTGCTTCACGAATCGCCGATCCATCTCGGCAATGTTCGCCGGAGTGGCAGTCCGGTTCTGATACGCGTGGGCCGCAGGTCCGGAGGTCATATCGAGAGGGAAATCTTTGACTGCATCTTCCTCGCCCAAGCCACGGCTCTGCCAGCCGTTGGCAGTTCCAGCTTTCACGACGAAGAGCGCGACGCGCGAACCGTAGATGCTGCCGGCATCGAGCAGCGCCCGCAGAATTTCCTTTTGTGTGGTTCCGGCATGAATGCTGGCAACGGCTTGAACAAGATTCCCCTGGGTGGGACTGGCCGCGCCTTTCGGCGATATTGCGGGCAATTCCGCGGTGAGGCGGGCGACCAACTCCGCCTGCAACTTTGGAAGTTGCCGGTCGAGCACCTGCGCCACCGCCTGCTCGACGATTTGCCGAAGTTCGTTGTTGTCCGCCATGCTCAGAAAACCATTTCTAATGCTCGAGACTTTCCCGCGACCGCGTCCACACGGAAGGACACTGCCCTAAACGCTGATTATACGGTACTTGGTGAGTGACATCAGGGTACTTCGGTACCTGCTCTCCCGCGTTACACTCGACTCTTTGAACTGTAGCGCAAAGATTGGTTGCCGACTACGACAAAGCCATTGGGCAAACAGGCCCGTTACCAAGTAGAATAACAGTTCCGAAATTTGGGGTTGCATCTGGTTCCAGTATCAGGTTTTTTGCATCCGAAAATACTGCATCGCCAAGCGAATGGAAGCCATCCAAAACAAAGTAGTAGGGCCAGTTAGCGAAGAGTTGACGCTGGTCCAGGCCGCTAAGCGCGGCGACGACTCGGCATTCGAAGAGCTGGTTCGTCGTTACGACCGTAACGTTTTCCGGATCGCGCAACACATCACGCAAAACCGCGAAGATGCGGAAGATGTGGTGCAGGAAGCGTTCCTGAAAGCGTACGGGAACCTGGCGCAGTTCCAGGAGCAATCGAAGTTTTATACTTGGCTGGTCCGGATTGCGGTTAACGAAGCGCTGATGAAATTGCGCCGGCGCAAGCCGGAGCGCACAGTATCGCTTGACGAAGATATTAAGACGGAAGACGATTCACTTCCCCGCGAGATTGCGGATTGGAGTCCGAATCCGGAGCAGCAGTACACGCAAGGTGAATTGCGCGAGATTTTGAGCAAGACCATCCAGGGGCTTCCCCCGGGCTTCCGGACGGTGTTCGTGCTGAGAGATGTGGAAGGACTTTCCACCGAAGAAACCGCTGCGGCGCTCGAGTTGAGCGTGCCGGCGGTGAAATCGCGGCTCCTGCGGGCACGGTTGCAGCTTCGCGAACGGTTGGGAAGGTATTTTCAGAGGCGAGACAATGGCAGGAGCAGTGAAAAGCATGTGGACGACAAAACGAAAGATGTTTCAAGCGGAGATGGCAACCAGTGAAATGCGCTGAATTCCTGACCGAGTTGACGAATTACCTGGACGGCGTGCTCGACGAGAAGACAAAGGTCGAGTTGGAAAACCATCTTTCCTGGTGCCACAACTGCTATGTGGTCTGCGACACAACGAAGAAGACCATCGAAATCTATCGCGACTCCCAACTCTATGAACTGCCCGATGACCTCCGCGGTCGGCTACGATCGGCCATCATGACCAAGTGCCAGCAGCAGAAAAAGCGCGGCCCACAAAGCGTGTAACTTTCTTCCTACCCCTCCTGCTACTCCTAACTATATATGGCAGAATGGTTTGCGGGTCTTTCCCGGATGGAATCTCTTTGTATACAAAACGGAAACCGTTTTGTCAATTCAGGAATCTAAGTATTTAAGTATCCGCCAGGACGAAACATCGTTGAGGCGGGGGCGTATAGTGGAAATCTGGCCTCGAGCCTCCCAGGCTCGAATGTGGAAGGTGGATCATGTTCGCTAAATTGGTGGATGTGTTCTTTGGCTGCAGGCACGCGCGCTACAGTTTTCCCGTAACGATTCGCGGAGCCAAAGCGCGCCGTCCCGAAGCCGCCGCTTTAACCGGCACCTACGTTGCCTGTTTAGATTGCGGCAAAGAATTTGCTTATGACTGGCAGGAGATGAAGGTTATCACCTCGCCGGAGCGTCATCGGGAACGCTTGGCTGAACTGGCCAAGCACGCTGCATAGTGTCGTACGTCAGAGGTTCTTGCGAGATGTTTCAGGACCTCAAGTACGCTCTTCGAGCCTGGGCGGCCCATCCGTGGCACACTGGATTCGCCATCCTGACCCTGGCTATCGGCATCGGCGCGAATACGGGCGTTTTTAGCGTAGTCGACGCCTTGCTGCTGCGCTCTCTTCCCTTTCAGCAGCCAGACCGACTCGCCTTACTGCATCAGTTCATTCCTCCACACGACAATGCGAAGCAGTTTCACGATTGGCGGCAGCAGAGTGCGTATCTCGCCGATGCCGCGCTTTTTGAGGAAGGCGATGTGAACCTTGGTGGAATGCGCGTCGGGAGACGGGCTCACGTCGCCCAGACATCATGGAATTTCTTCGCGGTGCTAGGCACGCAGCCGGTGCTCGGAAGTGGATTCGCCGCCGATGAGGATGTGGACGGAACCGGGTGGGGATTGCCCGGACGCAACGCAGTGGCGGTGATCAGTTACGGACTCTGGCAACAGCTTTTCGCAGGCGACCCGAAAGTCCTCGGCGCCACGATCCGAATTGACGGAAAGCCGCTTACCGTTGTTGGCGTCGCGCCGCCGGGATTTGATTACCCCGGCAAGGCCGTTCTCTGGAAGCCAGCCGCCTTCGGCCCCGGCAATAATGGCTGGGCAACCATTGCGCGCCTGAAACCGGGCATCACATGGGCGCAGGCGCGTGCCGCGCTTGCTGTGGAGGTAGAGCGCCTGTCGTCAAAGCAGGAAGGAATCGACTATTCCAGCCTACACCCGAGCATGACATCGCTTCAGGACGGACTCGCAGGCCCTGTGAAGAACGCCTCATTGATGTTCTTGGGTGCGGTTGTGTTGGTCCTGCTGATTGCGTGCACGAATGTTGCGAATCTCTTGATTGCCCGGACCACCGATCGCGCCGCGGAGTTGTCCATACGCTCCGCGCTGGGGGCAAGTCGCGCGAGGCTAGCGCGACAGTTGCTCACCGAGTGCCTGCTCCTTTCGTTCGTTGCCACTCTGGCCGGATTGGTGATCGCATATTGGACAACCTCGCTGGCCATGAAGGCGGAGCCTCCACCGCTCGGCGCACAGTCTTATTTAATCCTGGATGGACGCGTACTGGGTTTCACCGTGATTGTGTCGGTCATTACCGCTTTGGCGTTGGGCATCTTACCCTCGCTCTATGTAGGCCGCATCCACGCTTTCCGTTCGCGGAACTCCAGTAGGACTCGCGGCTCGCGGCTGGTTCGCCAAAGCCTGGTAGCCGCGCAGGTTATGCTCACGATGATTCTCATCGCAGGGTCGGCATCGCTCGGGCGTGCTTTTGTCCACTTGATGAGAATCGATCGCGGCTACGATGTGAAAGGAATCGTGACTGTAGGCGTCTCCCTGGACGGCACGACCCACCAACTAGTCAAGCGGCAACTCCCCTATTTCGAGGAGGTGCTTGATCGCGTGCGCCGGCTTCCCGGAGTTCGCACTGCGAGTGCCACCGAATTCCTTCCGCTGTACGCCTCGGGTTTTGTCGGGGGACCGTTTGGATTGGATGGGCGCCCGGCTAAACGCAATTCCACGCTTGTTCCGGTTTTGTCGGGATATTTCCAGACCATGGGCGGACGGATTCTGTACGGCCGGGAATTCGCAGAAGGTGAAGTCCGCTCGGGCGCCAAGGTTGCTGTCGTGAATGAGCGATTCGCGGGCAGCTTCGGCGCGCCCCAGGACGCCGTGGATCATCATCTGACGATCGGTGGGGACACTTGGAAAATTGTTGGCGTCGTGAAGGGAATGGAGTATGAGACTGATCCGACAACTGCAAATGGGAATCAGGTCTTCATTCCATCGACAGCTCCCGGCAGCTTCTTCTCGACATTTGTGGCGCGCGTGGATGGCCGTGCGGAAGATCATCTCGCCGCGATCCGCGATGCGATCCAGTCTGTGGACGCGCAAGTTCCCGTGTTCGCCGTGAAAACCATGGAGCAGCGGCTGGACGACGTCTTCGTTGCCCCGGAGTTTTACCGGACCGCTATTTGGATTTTCGCGGGATTCGCCCTGCTGCTGGCGGTGATTGGCATTTACGGCATCGTTTCTTACACCGTCGTCCAGAGGACGCAGGAAATGGGTGTGCGGATGGCTCTCGGGACCACGCCTGTCCGGCTTCGGGGCATGCTGTTGAGGCAGGGGTTGCTGCTGGTCGTAGCCGGAGCCATCCCCGGAATCGCCGGAGCACAAGTCACCGGCCGCTTTCTCGAGAGCTTGATTGAGGGAGCGAAGCCCATTGGCCTGGCAATGTCCTCCGCCTTAGTCCTTTTCTTCGCTCTCGTAGCCTCGGCGAGTATCTGGACCGGAACCCGCCGTATAGCGAGGCTCGACGTTATTGCCATCCTGAGAAGCGAGTAGTCGGAGCTACTTTCCCTTCTACCCGAGCGTAACCTTTTCCGATCCGTGATTACGGAGTTGTCGGCCAAAACGAAAACCGGCGGCCGCAGCCGCCGGTCAATGATCAATTTGAAAGCCTGACAGCCGAGGCGGCTGTCGCTATGTGAGCTAGTTCGAATCGTCGCGGCGCTTCAGCGTCGGACGATCGTCATCGCTCTTGGTGTCGCCGGATTTGTCGGTCGTGTTCGCGGTGCGCCGCAAGCTGGGCTTGTTCGAATCTTTTTCGTCGATGACTTTGTGCTTGTTTTCGATGGCCGCCAGGCGCGCCTTGACCTCGTCGAACTCCGAGGTCGTGACTACGTATTGCGGCTTGGCGGGAAGAATTTTCCGAATCTCGTCCTGCGATTTCTCGATCCGGTCCGGAGTCTGCGGATGGGTATCGAAGGCTTTCGACAGAGTGCCCGGCTTTTTCTTCTCCATCGCCTGAATCTTTTCGAAGAAGGAGACGAAGGCCGAAGGATCGTAGCCGGCGCGGTACATGTACTCGATGCCGAGGTAGTCGGCTTCAGCTTCGAATCCGCGCGAGAAGTGCAGGAACGTTAGCGGAATTCCCAAGCCCATCGCTTCGTAACCGGCGTAGCCGATCGCGCCGCCCATAAAGATGAACGGAATCGACGCCATCTGCAGCAGGTTGGCTCGCGTCATTTCGCGTCCGTAGTGGCAGGCCGCGACGTGCGCGATCTCATGCGCCATTACGCCAGCCATTTCCGCTTCTTCGTCGGCCGCAAGAATCAGCCCAGAGTTCACGTAGAAAAATCCGCCCGGCAGCGCCATGGCGTTGACCACGTCGGAATCGATCACCTTAATCGTGAATGGAACTTGCGCGTCGGAATTGCGCACCAGGTTCTGGCCGATCCGGTTCACGTATTCGGTGATCACGGGATCGTTGACCAGCTTAATTTGCGATTCGATCTGCTGAGCATAGACGCGACCGCGCGCGACCTGGCCCTCGACCGTGTACCAGTTCCCCACGCCGCGACCGCACCCGATGTTGCGGTTCCCCACGGCATCGACGTCGGTCTTGCCGCCGTCATGCTTAATCTGGCTGTCATCGGCCGTTGGGAGCGTCGCAGGCGCCTGCTTGGGCGCATTTTGCACGTCGCCTGACTTCGGCTGATCTTTGTCTTGATCGGAAACTTGCGCCAACGTCCAGGGACCCGCGCTGAACGCCGCCAATCCCACAGCGATTGCCAGCCATCTGAGTTTCATACCGTACTCCTTGAACCTGATTATACGCCGGTCGGAACCCACCAAGTCCCAATCTTTATTCCTAATCCCTAGGGGTTAGACGCCGCAGACGGGGCGGAGGTTACCTGGGGCGAAGGATAAAGATAAAGCGTGGGAAAGCGGCGTGTTCCATGGCTCTTTCATTTAAGGGTAGGGTGCCAGGCTCGGTAGCCTTTACCCTCCCATCTTTACCCTCCCATCCCAGTCTGCTATAACCCGTGAAGTTCCAATTTTCCAGTGAGTATAGCCCCCAATAGCGCTTCCACGCTGGTCCCGGCTTTGAAGCATCAGGACGAGGCTTTTTCCTCCGCGTTCTCGGTGCTGCGCGAAGCGGTTGCGGAGCGTGCCTTCCCGGCCGCCTGCGTGGCAATCGCCCATCAGGATCACCTGGTGGCTCTAAAGTCCTTCGGCCGTTTCACATACGAAGCGAATTCCCCGGCGCCCAGTCCCGCCAGCGTCTTCGACCTGGCATCTGTGACCAAGGTCGTTGCCACGACCACTATGGCAATGATCCTTTACGAACGCGGGCTTTTAGAGCTGGACGCGACCGTGGCTGGAACCGTCCCCGAGTTTCTTGCCGACTCCTGCGGCGAGGCCGATTCCCGGCGCCGGGACGTCACTTTTCGTATGCTTCTGGCTCACTCCTCGGGGCTGCCCGCCTATGAAAAGTTGTTCCTCAAAGCCCGGTCGCGCGAGGAACTGCTGCGAGCTGCATTTACGACTTCCCTTTCGGCCGATCCCGGCACCCGGGCCGAATACAGCGACATTGGATTCATCCTGTTGGGCGCAGCTCTGGAGCGTCTGGCGAACGAATCGCTGGACTCCTTCTGCCAGCGCGAAATTTTCGGCCCGCTGGCGATGAGCAATACCACTTTCAATCCTCCGGCGGGCACGCGAGAAAAGATTCCGCCTACCGCGGACGACCGGACCTTTCGGCACAAAGTCATCCAGGGCGAAGTGCAGGATGAAAATGCTTTCGTGCTGGGCGGCGTCGCCGGACACGCCGGGCTTTTCTCTACCGCCGAGGACCTGACTCGCTTCGCGCACGCCATGCTGCATGGAGGACGACCTATTCTCCGTCCCGAGACTGTCGCCCTATTTACGACGCGCCAAGTTGCCCCCGCGGGAACGTCCCGCGCCCTGGGCTGGGACACGCCGTCTGCCCCCTCGCAGTCCGGAAAATATTTCGGGGCGAGTTCCTTCGGGCATCTTGGCTACACCGGGACATCGTTGTGGATCGATCCCGAGCGCCAGCTGTCGATTGTTTTACTGACGAATCGCACGTGGCCGGATTGCGCGAATCAGGCGATCAAGCAAGTGCGTCCGAGATTTCACGATGCGGCGGTCGAAGCGCTGACGCTGACGTAAATGGACCGGCCCCGAATCAGTCCGCGCGAGATCCCTCCCTCCGCCTGAAGAACGGCTACGGTCGGGATGACGCCCCTCTTTAAACCAGAGTTCCGACTCCACACGTAACATCTGCTTTTCGTAGAATGAGTGCTTTCCCAATACCGAAAGGCGCACGACTTGAACTCGAACTGGCAAAGAAAAAGACGAGAAATCTGACCTCCGCCGCTTGCCCACCGAACAGAATCTTCCCGCCGCCACTGATCTCGATCGCATGTCGTCGCTCGAAATCGTGCGCCTGATGAACCAGGAAGATGCCACCGTGGCGGGAGTCGTGGCTCGCGCTCTTGCCGCAGATCGCCCGCGCCATCGATGTCGTGGTCGCCGGACTTCGCCAGGGCGGACGCCTCATCTACGTGGGTGCAGGAACCAGCGGGCGTCTCGGCGCTCTCGACGCTTCTGAGATTCCACCGACTTTTAATACCGATCCGCGCAGCGTGCAATACATCATGGCGGGAGGACCGAAGGCGCTCGGTGCGTCCACGGAGGCCAGTGAAGACGACACGGCGGCGGCATTCGCGGAAATAAAGAAGCGGAAACCCGGCAAGCGCGACATTGTTCTGGGCATCGCCACCAGCGGACGCACTCCCTTCACCATCGCCGCTGTTGAATACGCCCGCAACCACGGAGCGCGCACGATCGCGCTGACTTGCAACCGCAACTCGCCGCTTGAACGCGCCGCCGATTTTGCCATTGTCACTGAAGTTGGGGCCGAAGTTCTGGCTGGATCTTCGCGCATGAAGGCTGGCACCGCTCACAAAATGGTTCTGAATATGATCTCGACGGGCGCCATGGCTCGGCTGGGATACGTCTACGGAAATCTCATGGTCAATGTCTGGACGAAGAACGAGAAGCTCGTGCAGCGGGCAATTCGAATCCTGGAACAAGCCACTGGCGCCGATCATGACAGGGCCAGCGCGGCTCTCAAGGCCAGCGGCAATCGGACGCCGGTCGCGGTGGTGATGCTGGCTGCGGGAGTGAAACGGTCGAAAGCTGCCGAGGCGTTGAAGAAGTCGCGGGGGCACGTGCGTCAAGCGATTGCTTTGGCCAAGACGTAGCGGATTCGCACGAGACGAAGGGAATCGGTTTGCATGACCCAGCTACCATTCCAACGTTTTTTGATCTTGAAGTAAAAAATGGGAGCAGAGGTTCACTCGTTATAATTCAAGCCAGCTCTCATTTTCATCGAAGGAGCGCGCCTCAATGAAATGGCTTCTTTTCTTCCTGAGCCTGCTGGCCCTCTTTGTGGCAAACAGCACTCTATTCTGGCTTCCCGGTCGATACGACTGGTTTACGTTCCTCGCGGCCCCGATTTCCATTTCCGTCGCCATTTTTTTCGCTTGGTCAAGTAGCAAGAGATTCGTCGCCTCGTCGTCAGCCGCGCACCCCACGTGGAAGAACGTGATGATGGCCCCTCCCAGTGCGATTTGTATCTTCGTTTTGCTGCTTTTCATGGCGGTCGGATTGCTGAAGCTTATTGCATATGGTCATTGGTGACTTCGCGCGTCCTAGGCGCCCAACATTCAAAACCATCCGCGAGCCATCACCGGAGAATTTCCCCGGCACTTCATCTTCACTCGATCGGGTCGATCACAACTGATCCTTGATCCGCTGCTCCTCGGCCTGGCAGTTGCACGATCACAATCGCCGACAGCACCAGCACAATCCCCAACGTCTGAATCGGGCGCAGACCTTCTCCCAACAACGCAGCCGCCAGCAGGATGGAGAACACCGGCTCCAGGCAACTGGCGATGATGGCGCGCGTGGGTTCGAGATGTTGGAGGCCGAGGAAGTAGAGCGAGAACGATCCCAGAACCGAGATCATGGAAAAGATGAACAGGAATGCCCACTGCGCGGGCGCGTAGTGGGCCGCGATCACTTTCCACGGAGGATTGACGAAGAGCCAGAAGACTGCGGCGGAAATCAGTGTCCACACCAGGACGCGCCAGCGGTCGTGGCGGGCGAGAATGCGGTGTCCGCCCACGTTGTAGAAGGCGAAAGAGAACGATGCCAGCAGGGCGGCGAAGAAGCCGTAAGCGTCAAGGCGGAATGGCGCTGCGGATTTCGCGCCGACGATGCCGATCGTTAAGGCAATGCCGGTGATCGCGACTCCTACGGCGGCCACTTTCTGCAGAGAAAGTTTTTGTTGCCCGCGCGCAACGACATACAGAAGCACCCAGACCGGCGCCGTGTATTGGACGATGATGGCGATGGCGACGCTGGTTCTCTGGATGGCGACGTAATAGAAATAGTTCGACATCGCCACGCCGAGCATGCCGAGTACGAGACATTGGATGAGATCCGGCGTCGGGAGCTTGATGCGCTGCCATCCGCGCCGGCCTACTAGTAGAGCGAGTAAAACCAGCAGAGAGAAAGACGCCCGCGTTTGCGAGAGAATGAGCGGGTCGATAGGGTGCTGCGCTTCTCCGCTTAGGAGCAGCTTGCCGGTGAAGACGGCGCGGCCGAGCGCGGCGGAGACTCCCCAGAGAAATGCGGCAGAGCCGATGAAGAAATATCCGCGCAGGGGATGTTGAGTGGTTGGGCGAGCGGAATTCAGGATTCAGTCACCGAATCGGAGTCGAGGTACTGGTCAAGACGTACAGGATCGAAGCCGACAATCACTTCTTCGTTTCGCCAGAAAGAATCACCAGGGTTGGAGTTTCGCTCGCTGTCGTGTTGCTCGGTCATTTCGCGGCGGGCTTCGGGGTCGGCGACGATGTCGCGCTCTTCGAATGCAATCCCCTTGGCTTCGAGGAAGATTTTCATCAGCTCGCAGGAGAGGCAGCCGGGTTGGGTGAAGAGCAAGACGCGGATTGACGACATTTACTCCACCAGTTCGATCTTGGAGGTAATTTTCGCGGTTTTTTCCAGCATGGCGGAAACCGAGCAATATTTTTCTTTGCGAGAGGCGGACGGCATCTTCCACCGCTTTGCGAGACACTTTACCACCAATGCGATAGACGAGATTGATTTCCGTGAACACGGCAGGATAGCCCGATGCCCGCTCGCCAGTGGCGCTGACTTCCAGGCTCGTGAAAGGCTCCCGCTTCTTGCGGAGAACGCCAACCACGTCTGAGGCAGTACAGCCGCAGAGCGCGATCAGCACCAGTTCCATTGGCGTATTCGCGGTCTTTCTCGGTGGCCGTGTCCATCACTATGGCGTGACGTGAACTGGCTTCGCCGACGTAGCGCTCATTGTCGGTCCAGATTGCTTTGGCGATGATCATCGTTGCTGTTATCTCCGGTTGTCCGTGCTGGGCTCGGGGTGAATCAGGACGCGGAACAATTCAGGCGCGTCCTGCTTGAAACGAATTTCCAGTTCGGTCTGGATGTCGTGCACGCGAGACAGCGAAAGATTGTCGGACAACGTGCAATGACAGGAGACGTACAGGCGTCCGCGAACGCGCTTGATGACGAAATCGTGAACGTCGAGGACTTCGGGAAATTGCGACGCCACGGCTTTAAGGCGATGCTCGAGTTCCGCGTCGCTGACAACTTCTTCGGGCTTTTCGATGGTGGCCGGCTCGCTCTCGATGTGGGTAAGGATGTCGGCGATTTCCGGGACGTCGCGGCGCATATCGGCTTCGAGTTCGGTGACCTGATCGTGGGCGCTCTTGAGGGTCATGCGCTCGTCGAGTTCGACGTGCTGCTCAACGTGCAGGCGGCCGGCAAAATCCTGGACGCTGATGTCGTGCACGTTGAGATTTTTGTCGGTGGCCACGGCGCGGATGCGGTCGAAGATATTTTCCGAACGTTGCGCGCGCGGAACGGGTTGCACGGTGACGTCGGAGTCGGGCAGGATGCGGTGGACAGCCTCCGACACAGCCGAGGCCAGCTGGCCGGAGCGCTGGAAAGTCACGGTGCGCGCCAGTCCTACGGCGAGATCGGCGAAATAGCGGTTCCCGGCCCGGCGGATGCGAATGCGATCGACTTCGAGAACACCGTCGACGCGCAAGACCGCGTCGTAGATCTTGGATCGCACGCCCGGCGGCGCGGCGTCGAGCAGAGCGTCGACGGTGCGGCGAGCCAGGCGCCAGCTCACGGAAACTACGACGCCGGCCACGAAGAGAGCGGCGACGGGATCGGAATCGCGCAGCCAGTCGATGCGATAGGTGCGGCCGAGAAGAACCAGAATCAGTCCGAGCACGACCACTCCGGCCGACCAGATGTCGGTGGAGAAATGCAAGGCGTCGGCTTCGAGCGCCTGGCTGTCGTACTTATTGGCGATGCGGCCGAGCACGCGCGAGCGCCACCAGTCGAGCGCCCATGGAGAAAAGCATCACGGCAAAAGCGGCAATGGAGGGCTCGATTTCAATGTGGCGAAAAAAGAGGCGCAAGGCGGCTTCGTAGATGATCCAGGCGCAGGTGAGCAGCAGCAGGCCGGTTTCGACGAAGGCGGAAAAATTTTCGACTTTGCCGTGGCCGTACTGATGGTCGGCGTCGGCGGGCTTGTCGGAGACGCCCACCGAAAAAAATGTGAGCAGCGAGGCAATCAAGTCGAGGCCGGAGTGCGCGGCTTCGGAGAGAATGCCGAGACTTCCCGTGCTGAATCCGACCACAACTTTGAGCCCGGTGATGATCAGTGCCGCCAGCACGGAACTGCCGGCGGCGGCGCGCTTCTCGGCGCGCATCAACTCAGATGAAGGAATGGCGGGGTTTCCCGACATGCAGGAATTATCGCCGCTGAGAGGAGAAAAGCGCCAAGCAAATCGCGGCTCGATCGCGGTCGCGCTCAGAGCCGAACCGGCTTGCCAGCCATTCTTTGGCGGCTCTGGAGCGTGCGAGAACTGCTGCTTATGCTAGGATTTGGTGTTTAGCATTCTTCTACTTTCTGACCGACCAATCCTGGAGGAAATGCGTTATGCGTAAGAGGTGGTTGATGTGTGCTTTGTTCGGAGCGCTGGCCTGGGGAATCGTAGCCGGGGCAACCCTAGCCGGGGGCAAGCCGCTCTGGGCGCCCCAGCCGCGTCACCGCCTAGCCAGGCGCCGGTGGATACTTCGGCTTCGGTTCCGGCCACAGCGGCGGTCATCACGATAAGGGAGTATGTTCGGCGCAGCCCAGGCCGGCTGCAGCCAAAGGCACGACGGCGAAGCCGGTGAGCGCGGCCAAGACTCCGGCAGCGATATCCCCAGCCGATTGCAAGACGGTGATTACCAAGGCCGAATTTGAGAAACTGGCCAGCCATCTGGCTCCGAACGTAACGCCGCAGATGAAGAAGCAATTGGCCACACTTCTACCCCGCTGGCTCGCGTCCTCGAACGAGGCTAAGAAAAAGGGCTTGGACAAGACTCCGCAGTTTGAAGATCGGGTGAAGGTCCTGAAAATGCAGATTCTGACCCAGGAACTGCAGCAGAAGATTCAGGAGGAAGCGGCGAAGATTTCACCCGAGGAAATTGAGAAGTATTACAAGGAGCACGCCGACAGTTACGAGCAATTCAATCTGGACCGACTTTTTGTGCCACGCACCAAACAGCCGGACGCCGAGGCCAAGCTGGAAGATGAGAAGAACGATAAGCTGAGCGAGGAAGCGCAGAAGGCCAAGCAGGCTGCGGAGAAAGCCAAGGTCGAGGAAGGCGAGCAGGCGATGACCAAACTGGCCGAGAGCTTGCGAGCGCGGGCCGCCTCCGGGGAAGACTTCGCAAAGTTGCAGAAGGAGGCATTCGAGGCTGCTGGGATGAAGATGCAGTCCCCAACGGTAAATTTGCCGAGCGTGCGCCGCAATACTCTGCCTCCTACCCATGCCGCAGTGTTCGATTTAAAAGCCGGTGAAGTTTCGCAGGTGATCGACGACGCGGGAGGGCACTACATTTACAAAGTAAACAGCAAGAGCGAGATTCCGCTCGACCAGGCGACGAACGAAATACACGGCAAATTGCAAAATGATCGCATGCGCCAGAAGATGGACGAGCTGAACACTTCGTTTAAGGTCGAAACCAATGAAGCATACTTCGGTCCTTCGGCCCCGGCTGGGCCGATGGGTGGGCGTCCGGGTCCTGGTCCAATGTCGACTCCGCCGCCGCGTAATCCAAATCTACCCAATGCTCCCGGCCAGGCGCCACCAGCGGCTCAGCCGCAAACCCCGCCGCCGACATCGCCTCCGGCCGCAAACCCGAACTGATGGCTAAACCAGTCGTCGTCATTACTGGTGTGTCGGGCAATCTGGGCTCCAGGCTTTTACCGATGCTGGGAAGCTACTCGGTGATTGGGGTGGACATGAGTCCTCCCCCGGCGGACGCCGAGTTGCAGTTTGAAAGCCTGGACCTGGGCCAGGAGTCCTCCACCCGGGTTTTATACGAGCTTCTTCGGGATACGCATGCTTACGCCTTGATTCACCTGGCATTCGTGATCGATCCCGTGCGCACGGGCGTGATTGATGTCGAGCGCATGTGGCAGATCAACGTGGCCGGAACGGCGCGCGTGATGGAAGCCGTCACCGAGGCCAATCGCGCGACCGACGAGGGGATCAGACAGTTCATTTTTCCCAGCAGCGTCTCCGCGTACGGGCCGAACCTGCCCGAACCGGCGACCGAAGACTCGGTGCTGGCGGCGCACTCCCTGGCCTACGCCATACATAAGAAGCAGTCCGATGAAGTGGTGCAAACCCGTTCCCACTCCCTACGCGGGTGCAGCGCCTATATTCTGCGGCCCCACATATTTGCTGGAGCCAGCGTCGAGAACTACCTGATGGGAGCATTCCGCGGCACGCCCAACGGCAAGAGTGCGCGCGCTGAGAAAATGCGCAAAGAGGGCAAGCGCCTGCCCTGCATGTTACCGCGCGGTCACCAATATCTGGACAACAGGATTCAGTTTGTTCATGTCGACGACATGGCGCGGCTGATTCGCCACATCCTGCAGCGCGAGCCCGAGACCCAACGCCTGACCATGCTGAACGTCGCCGGGCGCGGCGAGCCTTTGACCTTCGGACGCTGCGTGGAGATGGCGCACGCAAAACTGGTGCGCGTCCCGGGAAAATGGGCGATGCGGCAAGTGCTGAAATTGCTGTGGAAGTATAAGATTTCCGCGATTCCACCCGAAGCTGTCCCTTACATGACGGGGGAATACATTATGAATACCGATCGCCTGCGCCGGTTCCTGGGTCCGGAATATGAGCACGTGATGCGCTACACCATCACAGACGCGTTCGCCGATTCTTTTCATAGCGATGCGGCCACCAGCTGACGCGGAAGGCATCCCCCGAAGAATTCGCCGTAGCTGTGGGAATAAATTAGCGTGGGGCTGGTTCTACCTATGAAGGTGTCGGAAGAATCCGTGCGTGATGCGACATTTGAAGATCTGGCCATGCCGCTGTTCGACCAGCTCTACAATTTCGCACGCTGGCTGACTCACGACACCATGGAAGCGGAAGATCTGGTGCAGGAGACCTACACCAAGGCGTTGCGCGGATTTTCTTCCTTTCAGGCGGGCACGAATTTTCGAGCGTGGATGTACCGTATCCTGCGAAATTCGTTCCTGAGTTCGCGGACGGGCTTGAAGACGATGGTGGCGCTCGATGGAGAAGTGGATGAGGTTGTGCTCCCGGCCGAAAACACCACGCCGGAGAGCATCTTGATCGAGCAGGGGGACCGCGAAATCGTGCAGCAGGCCATGGCAGAGCTGGCTGTACCCTTTCGCGAGATCTTGCTGTTGTGCGAGGTGGAGGAGATGTCGTATCAGGAGATTGCAGAAACCCTCGCCATACCCACGGGGACGGTGATGTCGCGGTTGTTCCGTGCGCGCAAAGCGCTGCGCAACATAATTGGAAAGAAGAATCAGGGAGGCCGGCATGGCATGTGAGCAATGGCGCGAACAACTCGATGCTTACGCCGACGGCGAGCTCGACTCCACCCAAGCCAACGTGCTGGCGAAGCATTTGCCCGGTTGCGCCACGTGTGCGGCGGATGTGCTGCCAACGAGTGCAGATGAAGCGCTCCGTGCAGATGGCCGGCAAGCGCTACACAGCGAGCGCAGAATTTCGGAACCGAATCGCGAAGAGTATCGCCGCTAAGCCGAGTCGGCAACGCGGCAGCCTATGGCAGATTCTCGTCATACCGGCGCTTGCGGTGCTGATTCTGTCGGTCGCTGTAAATTTCTACCTGGGACGCGAGAGCGCACGCCGGCAGCGGGTGTACAGCGAGATCGCCGACTTGCACGTGAGCGCTCTGGCCAGCGCCACGCCGGTGGACGTGATATCCACCGACCGGCATACCGTGAAGCCATGGTTTGAAGGGAAGATTCCGTTCAGCTTCAATCTGCCTGAGTTGCAGGGATCCCCGTTCACGCTGCTGGGAGGCCGGGTCACTTATCTGGGGCAGGCGCCGGGCGCGCATTTGATCTATCAGATGCGCAAGCATGAGGTTTCCGCTTTCATTTTTCAGGATCGCGCCGAAGACACAGCGAGTCTGCCCTCCGGGCCAGTTCATGCTCTATCGTTCAACGCGGAGAGCTGGACGCAGAATGGGCTGCGATATTTTGTGTTCGGGGACGTAAGCCCCGATGACATTCACGCCTTGAGCAAATTGCTGCGGGACGCGGGATAGGAGGTCGCGACCCTCGGACCGCCAACACGACGTGGTCTTTCTCTTCGAGTTTCCGCCGGGATTCGCCCTGGGCGGGACAGCGAGAGCCTGCCCTGAGCAGAGTCGAAGGGCGCGCGTGTCTTATAGCATCGAAGCGCAAGGGGTCAGTGAGTGCTATGGGGATTTTTCAACAATTGAAGAATCGTCCCTCGGCAAAATAATTGACATTTAGCTCGACATCCGATATATCTATGTCCGACTATGAGCGAACGATTAGATTCGGATTTGCCGTTGTCCTCGGCGGCTCTGCACATCCTTCTCGCACTAGCCAGGGAAGACCTCCATGGCTACGGCATCATGCAGGAAATCGCAAGGCAATCGGAGGGAATATACAAACTCGGTCCTGGCACGTTGTACGACAATTTGCGGAAGCTCATTCAGGACGGATGGGTTCAGGAATTGGGACAACGTCGGGGAGATGATGATCCTCGCAGGCGCTATTACCGACTCACTGACGCTGGACGAGATGTCCTCAGAGCTGAGACTGCCCGCCTCACGCAGGTTGTCCGCGAGGCACGCTCGCGACTGCGAGTCCCAAGCCCTAGGAGAATCTGATGCTTAGGCGCCTGTATCGTTGTGCCGTGCGATTACATCCTTCCAGCTTTCGCCGGAGTTTCGGAGACGAGATGCTGTACATCTTCGATCAGCAAAAGGGAACGCTGGCTGCGGTCGGTGTAACGCTGGACTGTGTTTTTTCGCTGTTAAGGCAGTGGACGTTGCGACCCAGACCGGCATCGAGCTACCCGCTGCACCTGTGCCAGGTCCAACAGCGGACCATATTCCTTCATTCGCGACACTCGATGCGTTTCGGCCTCGCGCATCAGCGATCATCAAGGGCGTGGTCATCTCGGTGATTCTCTTTTGCATGACCGTCGTCGCGATCCGTTATAGCTGGAGTCACGTACTGAATCTGCATATTCGAGAGATTGGCACGGATTACCAAGAAGTTCGTCCACAGGACCAGCAAGTTCGTCCACAGGCACGCGCAAGCCGTTCAGGGGCTTGGCTTCAACTTGATCCGTATGTCGGCGAATACATCTCCAGCCACCCACGGGCGAAGATTTCGATCCTGATTGAAGGCGATCATCTCTCGCTGGCTTACGCAGGACATCCGAGCCTTGTGCTCTCGCCCGTGTCCCCAAAGAGGTTCATTGTCGACGGAGTCACGAATAACTATGCTGACTTCACCCCTGTCGATCAGGGCAGAATTTGCTGCTTGTCCGTGGTTATAAACGGCAACGTCATCAACGCTCAACGCGAGTAGACGGCCTCCAGAGACTTCAAGCAGTCCTGTGGCTGGCCCGGCTTCCGTCTCAAATGACGAGAACAGGCCATTACACGCATTGACCGGTGGTCTTTACCTACGACTCTCGGAATTCCCCGTACTGCCAACTCTGTATCGCATTGAAATGAGCAAGTTATTGATTCTTTTAGACTCACAGTCTTTCCTGAGCGCAGTCAAAGGGCGGCCGTCGCTACGTGAGTTTCTTCCCGCGATACAGTCCCGCGATTCCGAAGGTGTAGGGCGTCCAGGTTGCTTCGGTAAAGCCGGCGCGTTTCATCCTCTCTAGCATTTCTTCTGGCGGCGGGAAACGCTCGACCGAGGCCGGAAGATAGGCATAGGGGCCGCGGACACCGGAAATCAAGGTGCCGATGCGGGGCAGCACTTGCTTGAAATAGACGCGGTAGAGCGCGCCCATCGCGCCCTTGGGCTCGCCGAAATCGAGGATGCCGCATTCCCCGCCGGGACGCAGCACGCGGACGATCTCCCGCAGTCCGGCGTCGTAGTCGGCGAGATTGCGGAAACCGAAGGCGGAGGTCACAAGATCGAAGTGCGCACTGGGAAACGGAAGGCTGAGGGCATCGGCTTCGATCCAACCCGGATGGATCGAGCCCGGTCGATCGCAGCTCCTGGATCGAACGATCCGTTTCGCGCGGACTTCGCGGCGCGCGTTGCAGCATGGCGTGAGAGAAATCGGCGCCCAGAATCCGCGGAGAAGACTTCCCTGCTTGACGGCGCAGAGCGAAGGTCATGTCTCCCGTTCCGCAGCACAGGTCGAGGATGCGGGCATCATTGCGATGCCAGGATGTGGCGGAAAGCGCGCGCCGTGCGGCGCCACCACATGCGGTCGATATTAAAAGACAACACGTGGTTGAGCAGGTCGTAGCGCGGCGCGATTGAGGTGAACATCTCCCGTACCGCGCGTGCCGCCGAATGCGGATCGCTCGCGCCTTCCGGGGCCGCGCCGATGACCGCGGATTTGCTGGGTTCCTGCACATTGGTCCCCTGCACACTCTTTTCCTGCAAACCGGCGCCGCTCATTTTCTCTTCTTCTGCCGGCGGCTGCCGCTTTTCAGTTCGTCCGGCAATTCGTTCCACCTGCAGGATGTGGTTGGTATCATGCCCGGCAAACATGCGCGCCAGGTGTGCGATAGTCTCCTTGCCGCGCTCGGCGTGCATGCCGTAATTGTCCCAACTCTCACGCGGAAGCGCCTTCAGCATCGCCAGATTGTTCTCGCGCAGAACGCGGAACACTTCAAGCGATTGTTTAACATCGCGCTTGCCGTATTGAAACACCGATGCCCACGCGTCCTGATCAAAAGGCTGGATGGGCGTGCCATTCGCGCCGAGAACTGAACGCATCCGCCAGCTGGCCACAATCTCGACGTCGGCCAGGTGCGCGACGATTTCGGCGATCGACCACTTCCCCGGCTCCGGTTGCCACCGAAGTTGTTTCGGCGTCAGGCCCTGAGTTAGCTTCTTCAGCTTGACCGCGGTGGCCCGCTGCACTTTGATGGCGTCCTGACCTTCGACATGGCCTCAAGATTCGCTGGATATATTGCTGTGCGGTTTCCGGCATAGTGTTCCTCTTCGTCCTGAGAGATCGGTTTCCTCAGGGGCTAAAGCCTATATCCTTTTGCAAGTCTAACGGCACGGCTGAAGCCGTGCCCTTCCCAATTCTTGCCCTACCCAATGCTGGCGTACTCGATACAATTGCGGAGCTCTATTTTCCCCAAGCCCCGCCGCCGCGCGATAGGCGGCGCAGTTCTTCGACGGCCTCGATTACTGCACTGGCCGGTACATCACTGGCAACTTCCACCTTGCCGATCTCGCGCGGCAGAACGAAGTGCACGACTCCATTCTGGGTTTTCTTGTCCGACTGGAGCCGGCTCAAAATCTTGCGCGAATTCACGTTCACTTCCGGCAGGCGGCCCAGGCTCAAGACGGCGTCGGCAATTCTGCCCGCGGTAACGCTATCGGTACGGCCCACGCTGCGCGCGATGTTCGTGGCGGCAATCATCCCCCAGGCAACGGCCTCGCCGTGCAACAGGCGGCGGTAGCCGGTTTCCGCCTCAAGCGCATGGCCGATCGTATGGCCGAGGTTGAGCACCCGGCGCAGGCCGTCCTCGCGCTCGTCCGCCGAAACCACTTCGGCTTTCAGTCTTACCGATTGCGTGATAAGCCACTCGAGTTCTGCGGGATCACGCTTCAGAATGCGCGCGCGATTCTGCTCGAAGCGTAGAAACAGTTCGACGTTTCCGATGATGCCGCACTTCAGCGCCTCGTAGAGCCCGGCGCGAAACTCGCGGTCGGGCAAAGTCTTCAGTACTGTTGGGTCGATCAGCACCACGCGGGGATGGTGAAACGTTCCCAATAGATTCTTTCCGGCCACCAGATTGACCGCCGTTTTTCCGCCGATGGAAGCATCCACTTGCGCCAGCACGGTCGTGGGCACCTGCACCAACTCGATCCCTCGCATATACAGAGAGGCGAGCAATCCAGCGACGTCGCCCACGACTCCTCCGCCCAAAGCGATGATCACTGCCTTCCGATCCGCTCCCATCCGCGCCAGTTTGTCGGCGAGAGCTTCCACAGTGGCCAGGCGCTTGCTTGGCTCACCATCGGTCATCGGAATAACTTGAGGAGTGAAACCGCCGGCTTGGAGGGACTTCACCAGTTTCGCCCCCCAACGCTTGCGAACGGGAGGAACGGTCACGACAAAAGTGCGGCTGGCCTGCGGCAGCAGTTCGCCCAGCACGGAACCTGCCCGGTTGAGCAGGCCGTTCTCGATCCAAGCCTGATACGGCCTGGGCGGAACGTGAATAGTCACTTGCGGCATGCGGTTCCATGATAGCGTAAGCGCTCGTGGGATTGCCCGCGCCCGAAGTGGTACCATTCCGGTCTTAATTATTTAGAGACATTACTTAGCGTCAGTACTTAGAGTCATTATTTACCGTCTTGTGGACCGATTATGAAGGGTCTTCCAGCCGAGACCGACTTCGTGGTGATGGGCGCTGGAGTTGCCGGCCTGCGCGCTGCCCTTGAACTGGCCGCAGCCGGGCGTGTGCTCGTGCTGGCGAAAAAAGAATTCGCTTCCAGTTCGCCATCGGCCCAGGTTACGGCACTCAGCGACGAAGAGGAAGTCGTCCTCCACTTGCAGGACACTCTCAGCGCGGGGGATGGACTGTGCAATCCCGCGGCGGTGAAAATTCTGCTGGAGGATGGCCCGGAGCGCATCGACGAATTGATCGCCTGGGGCAAGCAACACTGGGACCAAACTCGTTTTCGAACCGGAAAATTCACACAGCCGCTACCGCAGTTTGCACGCCGATGGTGAATCGACCGGCCGCGAAATCCTGCGAGTGCTTCACCTCAAGGCACAGTCCCTGAAGCACATTTCTTTTGCGCAGTTTGCCTTTTCCACCAGCCTGCTCACCGACGCCGGCACAAGTCACCGGAGTTTCGCTGCTCGATGAAAAAGGCGTTCCGCATGAGGTTGCATGTTCCGCCGTGCTGCTGGCCACGGGAGGCATGGGGCAACTCTATCGCAACACGACCAATCCGGAAGCGGCTACGGCGGATGGCTTAGCGATGGCTTACCGCGCCGGTGCGGAAGTCAGCGATATGGAGTTCGTGCAGTTTCATCCGACCGCGCTGTACATGAAGAAAGTGCCACGGTTTCTGCTCTCCGAAGCGCTGCGGGCAGAGGGCGCATATCTGCGCAACATCGAACTGAACCGGTTCCTGGGCAAATATCACCCCATGGGCGAACAGGCGCCGCGCGATGTGGTGGCGCGCGCCATTGTTCACGAAATGGAGGTGAGCCGCGCCAAAGATCCGTTCGTCTACCTCGATCTCACGCATCTCAGTGCCGCAAAAGTGCAGAAGCGTTTCCCGCGAATTTACGCGACCTGCATGCAGCACAACGTGGACATCACCGAAGATGTGATTCCCGTTCGTCCCGCGGCTCATTACAGCATGGGCGGCGTCCGCACCGATCTCAATGGCAAGACGAACCTTGCCGGGCTCTATGCTGCCGGAGAAGCGGCCGCGACGGGTGTGCACGGGGCAAATCGCCTGGCCGGCAATTCCCTGCTGGAAGGTCTGGTATATGGCGCGCGCGCGGGTAAGGCCATGCGAGAGCAAGCCAAGCCGGTGTCACGTGCAAGCGCAGAGGCGAAAGCCGCTTATTCAAATGGACCAGTAGACGCAGGCGTGGAAGAGTTGATCGGACAGATTCAAGTTCTTTTGGAGAATGAAGTCGGCATCGTGCGCACCCGCATGGGTATGCAGAAAGCGATCAAGAGTCTGGAGGAGATGGCTCCCAGGCTGGCGCACCCCAAAACACGGCGGGCGCACGAGGCGTCGAACCTGCATCTGGCTGGGTTGTTGGTGGCGCGGTCGGCTTTAGCGCGCGAAGAAAGTCGCGGCGCTCACTATCGCATGGACTATCCCGATCATGATGACAAGAAGTTTCTGAAGCACTCGGTGGTCCGGGGAGAGAGCGTCGTCTTCGTTTCGTAAGACACCGCGAAAATGCTTCTGCCTCCCCTTACATTTTGACGTTGTGCGCGTCCTCACTGGCTGGATAGGCGGCCGAAATCGCGATTGAGACCAGAATCACGCCCGCCACGCCCCCCAACATAGCTGCCGTGGGAATCCGAAAATATTCCGATAGCAGCATCTTCAGGCCAACCAGCACGAGCACGGCCGCCAGTCCATAGTGCAAAAAGCGGAAGACTTTCATGAGCCGGGACACCGCGAAATACATTGAGCGCAGTCCCAGAATCGCGAAAACGTTGGCGGTATAGACGATGAAAGCGTTCAGAGTAACGGCGAGCACAGCGGGAATGGAATCGACCGCAAACAAAACGTCGGTAGTCTCGATGACCAGAAGCACCACCAGCAACGGCGTCGCGTACAAGCGTGAATTCTCCTGCGAGTTTCGAACGAAGAATTTTCCGCCGCGATAGTCTTCAGTCACCGGAACCAAGTAGCGAAGCGCTTTAACCAGCGGATTTGCCGCAGGATCAACCTTGTGATCCCCGCTCACACCGAGGCGAATGCCGCTGAAGATCAGCAGTGCCCCAAAGACGTAAAGCACCCAATGGAAACGGGAAATCAGGCCAACCCCGGCCCCAATAAAAATCCCCCGCAGAATCAACGCTCCGATAACTCCCCAAAACAGGACCCTGTGCTGCTGCTGGTCCGGCACAGCGAAGTATTTAAAAATCACAAGGAAGAGGAACAGATTATCGACGCTGAGAGATACTTCCAGGACATACCCGGTGACAAACTCCAGGGCTATCTGGTGTCCTTGCCAGAAGTAAAGAAGAACCGCGAACCCGGCGGCCAGCACGACGTATACCGCGCTCCAGATCAGCGCTGCACGAAAACTGACCACCCGGCCGCGGCGATGGACGCGAAGATCCACCAGCAGCATGCCCAGCGCGAAAATGTTGAAGAGAATCCAGATGTAGAGCAATGGGCAGTCCTGGCGGCAAAAGAATTGTTGTTGTTGATTTCTGATTGTTGATTGAAAAGCAAAACCCGGGAGCCCTAATGTTTTCAATCAACAATCAAAAATCATCAATCAACAATGTTCAATCACTTTTGTCTTCCCCGTTTTCCGCTGACCCAATCATCCCAAATGCCGTCGGCCTTGAGCATCTCCACACTGTTGGTCTCGCGCATGGTCTGCTCGATTTGATCGTGGGTCAGGCGAGGGCCGATCTTCTGAGGCAAATCCGCCAGCTCAACGGTCAGCGCCGCGGCCTCGGCCACATGCTTCTTCAGCTGGGGAAAGTCCACCTTGTCGTAGGTATCGGAAACGGCGTGATAATTTTCGAGATAGTTGGCCTCCTGCTGATCGGCGACAAATGTAGGCACACCCTCCAGCATGAAGTCGAAGTGATCCGTGCCCCATTCCATATCGGGCTTAAGCTCTTTGACGTCAAATTGCGCCAGCGGGGCGATCAGTTCTTTCGCGGTGAAGAGCACATCTTTGCGACCGCCTACGGAGAAGCCGGTCGTCTTTCCTGTCCCGGAATCGTAGACGATGACGCCCGCAGCCTTGTCGAGTTCGGCGCGGTGGTTGAGGGCGTAGGCGTGGGAACCGATCAATCCTTGTTCTTCGCCGGAAAAAAGCATGAAACGGATGGTGCGTCGCGGCTTCACGCCGGAGGCCTTGATGGCCCGCAGCGCGTCGACGACCAGCGCGGCATTGCAGCCGTTATCGAGCGCGCCCGTGCCCAGTTCCCACGAATCGAGGTGCGCGCCCAGGATCACGAACTCGTCCGGCTTTTCACTGCCGCGAAGTTCCGCGACCACATTGGAAGCCTTGATCGGCCCGCCAATCTGATTGGGAATCGAGAGGTCGGCCCATACCAAGTTTCCCGCAGCCAGCAGGCGCGCCATGCGCTCCCCGTCCTCGCGCGCCACAATGACCATGGGGAGCCGATCGATTTCTCCAGCGGCCGAATTCGTGTGGCGGTAGAGAATGTCGTGTTCGCGCGTGGCCATGAAAGCTACTGCTTTCGCCCTTGCTTTCACCGCCAGATCGATCACCGGCGGAGCCTTCGTATATTCCGCGAAAAGATCGTCCCAAGTCTTCAGAACGACCGTGTGAACCAAAATAATTTTGCCGGAAACATCCCCTGCCTTTTTAAAGTCGGCTTCCGTGCCATCGCCCACATCGATGACGGGAACGTGCTTCACCGGCGCGAGCGCGGGAGCCCACGCCACCGAGACGGCGCGGACACGAAACGACGAAAGCACAGTACCGCCTCCCACAGTCGTGGCATCGACCTGGTAGGCGGTCGTCGCACTCATCTCGGTTGCGCCTTCGGACCACGAGTACGGAATCGTGAATCCTTCGGTGTGAACGCTGTCGGCTCCGGCCGCCCTAAAAGCTTCTATTCCCCACGCCACGGCGTGCTGCATCGCCAGCGTGCCCGGAACCCGGCCGCCGATCTCGTCGGTCAAACGGTGAAGATTCACCTCCAGGGGCGAGGGCTGCAACGCTGCCTGAATCACGAGCTTGGCCTCGTTGGTGTCGGCGGGAGGGGCTGCGGCAAAGCACAAGACGCTGAAGATGCACGCCCAGAATCAAGATCTTCACGGTTCGCATATGTGGGTGCATTAGAAATTAAATTCTGGAAAAGCGCAAAAAACGACGTGTAGTTTCTCGCGGAGCAAAAAAGCCTTTGAACGCAGCGGACGCTAAGGTACGCGGAGCGCGCAAAGAGATCTCTTCTTCGTTCTTCGTTCTCCGCGTCGCCTTCGCGATCTCTGCGGTTAAAGGCTTTTGCTCTGCAGTAATCACTTCGGCTAAAATCGCGACAATATGAGTCCCCAGCACCCCTTCACCGACGTCCCCGATGCAATTGAGGAAATCCGCGCCGGCCGCATGATCGTGGTGGTCGACGACGAAGATCGCGAGAACGAAGGCGACCTCACCCTCGCCGCCGAAAAAGTCACGCCCGAAGCCATCAACTTCATGGCCAAGTTCGGACGCGGCCTGGTCTGCCTGGCGATGACCGAAGAGCGCCTCGAGCATCTCAACATCGGTCCCATGACCTCCGAGAATACTTCGCAGTTCGGCACGGCATTCTGCGAGGCGATCGACGCCCGCACGGGCGTGACGACTGGCATCTCCGCCTACGATCGCGCCCGCACCATTCAGGTTGCGATCGATCCGGCTACGAGACCCTGCCGACCTGGCGCGTCCCGGACATGTCTTCCCTCTTCGCGCCCGCAAAGGCGGAGTGCTGGTGCGCGCAGGCCAGACCGAAGCTTCGGTCGATCTGGCGCGGCTCGCGGGCATGGTCCCCGCCGGAATCATCTGCGAAATCATGAAGGACGACGGCAGCATGGCACGCGTGCCCGACCTGATCGAATTCTGCCGCGAGCACAAGATGAAGATGCTCACCGTCGCCGAACTGATCCGCTATCGCATGGCGCACGAGCGATACGTGCATCGGGTGGGCGAGGCTCTGATTGACACCCGCTTCGGCGAATTCCGGATGATTGCGTATGAGAGCGAAGTCGACGGCGGCGAGTCGCACGTGGCCCTGATTCGCGGCGACATCGAAAACAGCACAGCTCCAGTTCTGGTCCGCATGCACGCGCATTGCCTGATGGGCGACGTCTTCGGCGCGACCGGCTGCGAATGCCACGCCACGCTCGAAGGCTCTCTCCGCCGCATTTCCCAGGAAGGCTGTGGCGCGCTGATTTACTTGCACCAGACCTCGCAGGGATTTTCCGTCGAGAAGATCGGCGACCGCACCGCGCTCGGCTTTCATCGCGGGCAGAGGCTTCCCGCGTTGTACGACAACGAAAGGCAAATTCAGCGCGAGGTCGGCATCGGCGCCCAGATTCTGTCGGATTTGAATCTGCACCGCATCAGGCTGCTGACCAACCGTCCCAAGAAAGTAGCCGCACTCGAGGGTTTCGGGATTGAAATCATCGAGCAGGTTCCGGTGGAGTTGAAGACGGTTTCAAGACCGTAGAGACGTTGCTTGCAACGTCTCTGCCGGCGGCCGGAACAAGTGGTGGTCGGGACTCGTTCGAGGGAAGCTTCGGATTTTGTGGTGAGCGAGACGTAGCAAGCTACGTCTCTACGAATGCGAACGATTAGAAAGGTTTGCGTACCACGACTTCGCTGTCGCGAATAAAGAACTGCGCCGAGCAGTTTTCCGAGCCGCAAATCACAGGCAGGAAGCCATTGATCTGTTTGCGCGTGATCAGACCCAGCATTCCGCACGAAGGACAGGACAACACAGCCCAGTAAGGATCTTCCTTCTCGCCAACCTCGCCGGCATTTTCCAGCACAAAGACGGTGCCCGGCTGCATCTGTTCCGGAATCCATTCACTGAGAAGGTCCAGTTCGCCGACCATGTGTTCCTCCTTGTGTAACGTGCGCTCGTTGTAACTGGTGCTCGTTCGTGCCGCGCGCCCCAGGCTTGCCTACGAAGCTTTTTTAGCACGCCTGCGATATTCCGGCGACGTTACCGAAGTATTCGCCTTTCCGGAGACGACCCCAGCCCGCACCTGCCGCACCGCATCACTCAGGCATACCGCCAGAATCGGCTGATCTGAATTCTTCAGAATGTCGACGATCTGCCGCGCGGAAGTCTCCAGATAGAGATGCGTCCCATCGGTCAGCAGGTGATAGTCGGAAGTACGGTCGACAATTTCCGCCAATCCCTTGCCGATCTCGCGGTCTAGAAATCGCATCACCTTGCGCACCCCCTGCAGGGAGAATCCCTTGCGCCGCAGTTCGCAGATCACAGCCACCTCGGTCAGATGATTCAGCGAATACAGGCGCCGATGCCCTTCCCGTTCCGGCTTCACCACCCCGCGCTCGTCCCACCATTGCAACTGGCGCGGCGTGATCCCAGTCAAGACAGTCACCTGTTGCGATGTGAAACGGTCCTGCATGATTCCTCAACGGCTGTCGTACAGTATGTTTGAAACAATATGCAAGCAAAATGTTTTAGACATTTTAGGCGTGCGTCGGCCCACGTCAAGCGGAGAATCGGTGGAAAAAGGGTGACTAAGAGAGTTCCTGCCAGGGATTCAACTCCGAGCCGCCACCGACGAAGTGGACAACTTCCAGCCGATCACCGTCGGTGAGTCGAGTCTCAGCCCAGCGATCTCGCGGAACAATGTCGCGATTCAGTTCCACGGCCACACGGTCAGCCTTGATGCCAAGGCTTTCCACCAGCGCCGCAAGAGTAAAAAGCGAAGGCGCATCGCTGAAATCGCGCTCTTCCCCATTGATCTGAAGTTTCATAAGGTGGTGTGCGGCGGCGCGAACCTCTCCAAGAGAGTGGACCGTCCGGGATATTACGGCGCGCGCTGCAGGGCAAACTTGCGCGTGGCCGTCCGGCCTTCGTAGTTGGCTTGTACCAGCAGCGACGAATCTGGGAGTCCGGCTTCCTCGACCTCAATCTTGATCTCGGCCGCGCCGGTTGAATCGGCGACAGCTTGGGTATAGAACGGCGCCGCACCGGGACGGGCAAAGCGAAAAGTCAGGCGCGCCCCGGGCGCAGCAGCGCCTCCTTCGGTGACACGCAGCTGCATGGTCAGATTGCGATTGCCATGAACCGACTCGGCATTCAGCCACTGCACGTCCAATTCTTTCACCGCGGCCAAAGCTTCCGCTTCAGGATGATCCAGAACATTGTCCAGCTTACCTTCGCGGATCGCGTCGAGTACCAGGCGGTGCTGTTCGCGCAGTCGCTGCTCTTTCTGGGCGTCGCCGAGCTGCGCTTCCCCAGTGTCGGTAGCATAAGACGTGGCTTTTTTGCCGATGCAGCGGCCGCGCACGAAGACCTGAGATTGGAGCAACAGTTCGCCCTCACGCGCTTCGCTCTGCACGTGATAGATCGTGTCGCCGTGCTTCACATCGGTGTTAAAGCCGAAAATCATAGGGATTGTGTGATTTTGTAATTTGGTAATTTGGTAATTGAGCCGGCAAAGCTCGACGGTCTGAGCGCGGTTTTCAATTACAAAATTACCCAATTACACAATTACTCAATTCGCCCTTCGCTCGCTTGACACTGTTGAGTGTAACCCCATAATCTAGAACGTTTAAGTAAAGCTTGGCGCGAATTATATATATCTCTCCTATGCCCGACAATTACTTCGCTCGCTACCTCCCGTTTTTGATCCATATTCTTATAGCGGGCGGGATTGCGACCGCAATTGTCTCCCTTTCCTGGCTGATTGGGCAGCGCAAACCCACCCGCGCCAAACTTTCCCCTTATGAATGCGGCATGACCCCGGTAGGCGACTCCCGGCAGCGCTTCTCGGTTAAGTTTTACCTGGTCGCCATGTTGTTCATTCTGTTCGATGTTGAGGCAGTTTTCATCTATCCCTGGGCGATTATTTTGCGCGATCTGAAGCGCTTCGGTCTGTGGGAAATGCTGGTATACATCGGAATTTTCCTGGTCGGATTCTTCTATGTCTGGAAAAAGGGCGTGCTGGACTGGGGCGAAACCTCTGCGAAGCGGGGGAACTTCTGATGCCGCTCGCGCCGCCCATTACCGATCTGGACCAACTAAAGAATCATCCGGCAGTGGCCCGCCTGGTGAACTGGAATGCCGACGCGGTAACGGGCGTGAAGTTCGATCGCGAGGAGATGACGATTTATGTGGGTCGCGATCACCTTCGCGAGGCTTGCGTCCTGCTGAAAGAGGATCCCGCGTGTCCGTTCAATTTTCTTTCCGACGTCTCCTGCGTGGACCTGTATCCGTCGGAACCCAGGTTTGAAGTGATCTATCACCTGCTTTCGATCCCGAACAAAGAGCGCGTGCGCCTCAAAGTTCGCCTCAACAGCGCCAGCCCCGCCATCGAGTCACTCACTTCTATCTGGCCCGGCGCCAATTATTTCGAGCGCGAGGTTTTCGATCTGTTCGGGGTTCGCTTCACCGGGCATCCTTATCTGCGCCGCATTCTGATGCCCGAGGATTGGGAAGGGCATCCGCTGCGGAAGGACTATCCGGTAGAGGGATATCGGTAGTGGCCCATTTGAATCCCACTCCGGTGCTGGAGCCTGGACAGGATCGCACCATGATCCTGAACATGGGCCCGCAACATCCGTCGACCCATGGCGTGCTGCGGGTGCTGCTGGAGATTGACGGCGAAACCGTCGTGCGCATGATGCCCGACATCGGCTTCCTGCACACCGGGATCGAAAAGACCTGCGAAGCCAAGTTCTATCAGCAGGTCGTGCCGCTGACGGACCGCATCGATTATCTGTGTCCCATGACCAACAATCTCTGCTACGTGCTGGCGGTGGAGAAGTTGTTGGGGCTGGAGATTCCGCCGAAAGCGCAGTGGCTGCGTGTGCTGCTCAACGAACTGACTCGTATCAACTCGCACCTGGTGTGGCTGGGCACTCACGCCATGGATATTGGTGCGATGACGGTCTTCCTGTATTGCTTCCGCGAGCGCGAAGAAATTCTGAAACTGTTCGAGGCGGTCAGCGGGCAGCGCATGATGACGTCCTATTTTCGCGTGGGCGGGATTGCGCTGGATCCGCCGCTGGGATTCTTTGATCGCGTGCGCCATTTTGCCGGCTATTTCCCGGAGAAGGTAGATGAGTACGAGAATCTTCTGACTGGAAACCCGATCTGGGCAATGCGAACGAAGGGCGTGGCCCGGATGACTGCGGAAGATGCGATCGCGCTGGGCGCGAGCGGCCCGACTCTGCGCGGAAGTGGCGTTGACTTCGATCTGCGGCGCGATATGCCGTACTCGAGCTACGAAAAGTTCCAGTTCAAGGTACCGATCTCGCAGGAAGGCGACGTCTTCGCCCGTTACATGTGCCGGGTGCAGGAGTTGCGCGAATCGATCGGCATTGTTCGCCAGGCGCTGGACGGCATGCCGGAAGGCCCTATTAAGGCCGACGCTCCGGGAGTGGTGCTGCCGGACCGCGAAAAAATGAAGACGCAGATGGAAGCGCTGATCTATCACTTCAAGATCATCACGGAGGGTTTCGCGGTCCCGGCGGGCGAGGTTTATCAGGCGGTGGAATCGCCACGCGGAGAGATGGGCTACTACGTCGTCAGCGACGGAACCGCAAAGCCTTATCGCGTACATATGAGGGCGGCTTGCCTGGCGAATCTGCAGACGCTTCCCAAGATGTGCGAGGGACGGCTGCTGGCGGATGTGGTCGCGGCGATCGGGAGTATCGACATCGTGCTGGGGGAAATTGATCGGTGAAGTTTTCTGAGGAATTCGAAACTCGCTTCGCGGAGATGGTTCCGCACTATCCGACCAAGCGCTCAGCGCTTGTGCCGACTCTTCTCTACGCTCAGGATGAAGTCGGATTTCTCAGCGACGAAATCATCGCGGAAATTGCAGCTCGCCTGGATTTGACAGAACTCGAAGTGCGGAACGTGATCAGCTATTACTCGATGCTGACCGTCGAACCACGCGGCAAGTTTGTGGTGCAGGTATGCACCAATATTAGCTGCATGGTGCGCGGAGCAGAAGAAATCTTGCATCACTGTGCGAAGAGGTTAGGAATCGGCCACAAACAAACCACAGCGGATGGATTGTTCACGCTGGAAGAAGTGGAATGCATCGGTGCCTGCAGCTGGGCTCCGGCGGTGCAGGTCAACTACGACTTTCACGAGAACCTGACGACGGAAAGGATCGACGGCATTCTCGACGAGTACAAGAAGAAGGCAATGCAATAGATTTCAGATTGACGATTTCAGATTTTAGATTGCTTTCTGATCTGCATTTGAAATCTGCAATCTAAAATCTTAAATCAACAATCTGCTCCATGGCTGACTTGGTCTCCCATCCCGACGAGGTGAAAGTCGTCTCCCGGCGCTTCGGCATGGGTGCGACGAATCTCGACCGTTATCTCGAACTCGACGGCTACAAGGCCGTGCAGAAGGCGCTGGCGATGGAGCCGGACGCCATTGTGAATGAAGTCAAGAATTCCGGGCTGCGAGGACGGGGTGGAGCTGGATTTTCCACCGGGATGAAATGGTCATTCGTTCCCAAGCAGTCGGCCAAGCCGAAATACGTGCTGTGCAACGGCGACGAAAGCGAACCCGGCACTTGCAAAGACCGCCTGATCTTTGAGCACGATCCGCACGCGGTGATCGAGGGCGTGATGATCGGTGCTTTGGCCGTGGGCGCGCGCAGCGGCTACATCTATATTCGCGGCGAGTACCGTTATCTTTCCGTCATCATGCAGAAGGCGATCCGCGATGCTTATGCCAGGGGATTTATCGGCAAAAACATTTTCGGCAGCGGCCGCGACATCGACATTTATTGGCACGGCGGCGCGGGAGCCTATGAAGTCGGCGAAGAGTCGGCGCTGATGGAGTCGCTCGAAGGCAAGCGCGGAATTCCCCGCATCCGCCCGCCGTTTCCGGCCGTGGTCGGCTTGTGGGGCGGACCGACGGTCATCAACAATGCGGAGACGCTAGCTAACGTTCCTCACATTATTCTTGGCGGCGGCGACTGGTACGCCAAGCTGGGCACGCCGAAAAATGGCGGCACGCGGTTGTTCTGCCTGAGCGGCAATATCGCCAAGCCCGGAGTGTATGAGCTACCCATGGGTTACAACCTGAAGAAAATGATTTACCAGGTCGGCGGTGGCATTCCCAACGGCCGCACTCTGAAGGCAGTGGTGCCGGGCGGATCTTCTTGTCCATGCCTCACTGCGGAGGAAATCGATGTAGCTATGGATTTCGATTCCGTGCAGAAGGCCGGCTCCATGCTGGGTTCGGGCGGTGTCGTGATCGTTGACGATGCGCAGTGCATTGTGAAATTCGCGCTGCGCACCATGAAGTTTTATCAGCATGAAAGTTGCGGATGGTGCATTCCCTGCCGCGAGGGCACAGACTGGCTGAAGAAGACGCTGATTCGCTTTCATGCGGGTGCCGGCGTGAAGAAAGACATCGACAACATGCAGTATTTGTCCGAGAACATGCTGGGGAGAACGTTTTGTCCGCTGGGTGATGCGGCCGCGATGCCGATGATCGCCTTCGTGAAAAAATTTCGCAAAGAATTTGAAGATCACCTGGAAGGCAGGCCCTGCCGGTTTGAGAAGGAAGGCGTGGCGCAGCCAGTGCTGTCGTAGCGCCGGCGTCACGCCGGCGCAATTGCGGGCGAATGCCCGCGGGTTTTCAGTTTGCTGACGGGTGCGAGGGCGGGGTCGCCCTCGCTACAGCCGGCGGGACGCCGGCGCTATCTTATGGCTGATGTAAATCTCACTGTCGACGGCAAGAAGATCACGGCTCCTGCGGGGACGCTGCTGATCGAGGCCTGCAAAACCGTAGGCATCGAGGTGCCTTCTTTTTGCTATTATCCCAATCTTTCGTTGCAGGGCGCTTGCCGCATGTGCCTGGTGAAAGTCGAGAAAATGCCCAAGCTGCAGACCGCTTGTACCACGGTGGTCAGCGAGGGAATGATCGTCACCAGCGACAGCCCGGAGATCAAGCAGGCGCGCAAGTCGATGCTGGAGATGCTGCTGGGGAACCATCCGCTGGATTGCCCGGTTTGCGATGCCGGGGGCGAGTGCGAATTGCAGGACATGACATTCTCGTACGGCGCCGCCGAATCGAAATTCATGGAGGCGAAAAATCACAAGGATGAGCAACAGTGGTCTCCCATAGTGTTCTTTGACCGGCCGCGCTGCATTCTGTGCTACCGCTGCGTGCGGGTTTGCGGCGAGGGCATGGACGTGTGGGCCCTCGGTGTCCAGAATCGCGGCGTGAGTTCGCTGATCGCTCCCAATAAAGAAGATCACCTCGAGTGCGAAGAGTGCGGCATGTGCATCGACATCTGTCCGGTGGGCGCGCTGACCTCGGGCGCCTATCGCTACAAGACGCGGCCATGGGAAATGACGCACGTGGGCACGGTGTGCACGCACTGCGGCGACGGCTGCAAGACGACCCTGGGCGTGCGGCGCTCTGACACCGGCATGGAAATTGTTCGCGGCGACAATCGCGATAAGAGCGGCACCAACGGCGACTTCCTCTGCATCAAAGGCCGCTATGCTTTCGATTTTGCCAATCACGAAGAGCGCCTGAAGCAGCCGCTGATCCGCAAGAATGGCAAATTAACTCCTGCCACGTGGGAAGAGGCATTCGAGTTGATCGGAAAGAAGTTCGCCGAGGTTCGCGACAAAGACGGCGGATCCGCGATCGGCGTGATCGGCTCAACGCGCACTACGAACGAAGAAGCGTATCTCCTATCGAAGTTCGCGCGCATAGTATTGAAGACCAATAACATCGATCATCATCGAACAGCTGACTTCCCGGCCTTGTCGGCGGCGTTGCGCGGCAAGCCGGACGCGACGGCCAGCATGGCGGACGTCTTCAAGGCGCCGGCGATTCTGCTCATCGGCAACAATCCCACCGAGCAGCATCCGCTGCTGGCCTGGCAAATTCGCAACAACGTGCGCCTGCACCGCGCCAAGCTTTACGTGGTGAACTCGCAGCCGATCAAATTGCGCAGGCAAGCCACGGCTTTCATTCAAATTCCGGCCAGCGCAGAAGGTAAAGTTGCGACCTTCTTATCCGGCAACGACGCAGCCCTGGAGGGCATAACAGTTCATGTGGGCGCGGGCGACTCGCCCGCGCCGGATTGGACTGCGCTGCGCGACAAACTTCGCGCCGAACAGAATCTCGTCATCATCTTCGGATCGGAAATTCGCGGCAACGACATTGCCAGCCTCGTGGCCTTCGGTTCCGCGATTTCCGGCGCGAAGTTCATCTGCCTCGGCGACTACTCCAACTCGCGCGGCGCCGCCGATATGGGCCTCTATCCCGACCTGCTGCCAGGCTATCATCCGGCCTCGGGCACCAGCGACTTCCACGACGAGTGGCCCATCCCTCCAACCGCAGGCCTCGACTTCGCGGGTATGGTGGAAGCTGGTAAGAACGGCAAGTTGAAGGCGCTCTATATAGTCGGATCGAATCCCGTGGGACGCCTCGACATAGATCCCTTCGCATTTTCCAACACCTTCGTGGCCGTGCAAGATATGTTTCTGACCGAGACCGCGATCATGGCCGATGTGGTGCTGCCCGCCACCAATGCTTACGAAAAAGCGGGGACGATGACCAATACTTGCGGCGACGTACAACTGGTAAAGAAAGCGGGCGAAGTTTCCGGGACGAAAAGCGATTTTGAAATGATTGTCCGCATCGCCGACGCCATGGGTTTTGAGGTCCGCAAACTGGTTCCATTCGGCGGCGGCATTCGGGCGGATATGGGGCAGTCGCGCGGCGCTCAGTCGGGAGAGGCCGACCGTCACGCCGTTTGGCTTGAATCGCAAGGCCTGGAGCCCAAGCTGAGTCCGCTCGATCCCATGGCGATTCTCGATGAAATTCAGCGACTCGTTCCGGGCTACAACATCTCGCGCCCAAATCTTCTGGCGGGCAACAGCGAGCACACATCGCTGACCAAGAGCGGTCCCGGAGCGGTGCACAAACCGGAATCGATTTCGCCGGCCAACGACGGGCTATTTACATCCGGCACGCTGGGACGCTACTCGCGCACCTTGAAATCGGTAATGGAGAGTCACGAGGTCAAGCCCGCGGAAGTCGCGGCGGACTAATTTCTTTTTTGGGTTCCTGGTAAGAGAGGAAGCAAGGCGTGGCATTGCCCATCTGGCTATTCATACTGGCGTCGGTGATCAAGTCGGCGATCGTCCTGTTCGGGCTGCTCACCGCAGTCGCGTATACGGTTTGGCTGGAGCGCAAGGTTGTCGGCCATATGCAGAATCGCTGGGGACCGACGCGGGTCGGCCCGTTTGGACTGCTTCAGCCCGCCGCCGATGGAATTAAATTTCTGTTCAAGGAAGACCTGACTCCGCCGCACGTTTACAAGCCGCTGTTTATTGCGGCGCCGCTGATCGCCGTTGTCTTTGCGCTCACGTCGATCTCGGTGATTCCGTTCGGAAACGACGTCACGATCCGCGGATACAGGATTCCCTTTCAGATCACAGACGTGAACACCGGATTACTGCTGATTCTTGGGGTCACCTCGATCGGCGTCTACGGAGTCGCGCTGGCCGGCTGGTCCTCGAACAACAAATATTCGCTGCTGGGCGGCCTGCGCGCCAGCGCACAGATGGTGAGCTATGAGATTTCATTGGGTTTGTCGCTGGTTGGGGTGCTGATCATGTCCGGCAGCTTCAGTCTGCGCGATATTGTGAACGCGCAGTCCGGACATTTTTGGGGATTCGTTCCGCGCTGGAATATTTTTCCACAGTTTATCGGCTTCTTCTGCTACCTGATGGCGGCATACGCGGAGACGAACCGCATCCCGTTTGATTTGCCGGAGGCCGAAACCGAGCTTGTCGCCGGTTATCACACCGAGTACAGTGCCATGAAGTTTGCCATGTTTTTTATGGCGGAATACGCCAACATGATCACAGTCGCGTGCCTTGCGACACTTTTGTTTTTTGGCGGATGGCATAGCCCGTTTGGCGAGCAAGCATGGCTGCAGGCGCATGGCGCTCCAGTGCTGATCCTGGCTGTGCTGCCCCTGTTCTGGTTCGCCGCAAAGATTGTTGTATTTCTTTTTCTCTATATCTGGGTGCGCGGCACGCTGCCGCGCTTCCGTTACGACCAGTTGATGGCGTTTGGCTGGAAATTCCTGCTGCCGCTGGCGGTGGTGAATCTGATTGCCACTGCGATCGCAGTAGCCTGGTAGTCAAAACGAAACTCAATGCTTAGCGTACATTTAATTCTTTTTCTGGCCTTCGGGGCCGTCTGTGTCGCGGGCGCGGTGAATCTGCTGGCGCAGACGCACCCCATCAATAGCGCGCTCTCGCTGATCGCGGTGATGGCTGCGCTGGCCGGCGAATATCTGCTGCTTGGGGCGGAATTCGTCGCTGCCGTACAGGTCATCGTGTATGCCGGGGCCATCATGGTGTTGTTCGTATTCACCATCATGCTCTTGAATGCGGGAGTCGAAGAGCGAACCAAGGGGAGCCGCGTTGCTATTTCATTCGGCATTCCTGGCATGTTGCTGGGAAGCATTCTGGTGGGCTGGGTCGTCCTGCGGCATTCGGGAACGGAGGCGGTCGCGGCGGGCGCTCTACCCGGCGATCCAAAGATTATCGGACAGCTTCTCTTCCATGAATTTCTGCTTCCGTTTGAAATTACTTCTGTCCTGATTCTGATCGCGATCATGGGCGCGGTCGTGTTGGCGAGCAAGCCGGCAACTTCGCCAGCCAGGAAGGTGCAATAAATGGTTCCTCTCTCCTACTATCTTGTGCTCAGCGGATTCCTCTTCGCCTGCGGCGTGGCCGGATTCCTGATCAAGCGCAATATCATCACGATCTTCATGTCGATTGAGTTGATGCTGAACGGCGTGAATCTTTCTTTCGTCGCCTTCGCGGCCCATTGGCATGTGCTCGCCGGACAAGTATTCGTCTTTTTCGTCATGGTGGTGGCAGCGGCGGAAGCTGCCGTGGGCCTGGCGATCATCATCGCCGTCTACCGTACTCGCGAAACCCTGAACGTGGATCAGGTGAACCTGCTCAAACTATGACGTCATCCCTTAATCTCTGGCTGATCCCGGTCCTGCCGCTGGCCGGCGCGGCGATCAATGGTTTCTTGGGAAAGAAATCTTCGCGAACCGCGGTGACGACGGTCGGTCTCGTATTCTCCGGCGCAGCTTTCGCTTGGGCGCTGTCGGTGGCCTTGCGCTTTTCATCCCTCGATCTTCCTTATCAGGAATTCGTCGCTCACTGGATCCGCTCGGGCAACTTTAGCGCGGACTTCTCGTTGTACCTCGATCAACTCTCGCTGGTCATGCTGCTCGTCGTCACCGGTGTGGGATTTCTCATCCACATCTACTCCGTCGGCTACATGTGGGATGACCCCGGTTACTACCGCTTTTTCGCCTACCTGAACCTGTTCATGTTCTTCATGCTGACGCTGATCCTGGCCAATAACTACCTGCTGATGTTCATTGGCTGGGAGGGCGTGGGCCTGGCGTCCTATCTGCTAATCGGTTTCTGGTTTACGAAAGATTCCGCGGCATCGGCAGGGAAAAAAGCATTTATCGTCAACCGCATTGGCGACTTTGGATTCCTAATCGCTCTGTTTCTGATCATCCAGCACTTCGGCTCCCTGAACTTCAGTCAGGTCTTCGCGCAAGTTCAGCCCATCACTCCTGAAACCGGCAGCGCTGGACTTCTCACCGCGATTGGAATTCTGTTGATGGTGGGGGCCTGCGGCAAGTCGGCGCAGATTCCGCTCTACGTCTGGCTTCCCGACGCCATGGAAGGACCAACGCCGGTTTCCGCGCTGATCCACGCCGCGACGATGGTCACTGCCGGCGTCTATATGGTCTCGCGCTCGCACACAATTTTTGAGCGGGCGCCGATGGCGCTGATGGTCGTTGCGATGATAGGAACGCTCACGGCATTTTTCGCGGCGACTATTGGCATCGCGCAAACCGACATCAAAAAGGTCCTTGCCTACTCCACGATTTCGCAACTCGGCTACATGTTCATGGCCTGCGGCGTCGGGGCATTTTCTGCGGGTATTTTTCATCTGATGACGCATGCATTCTTCAAAGGCCTGCTCTTCCTGGCCGCGGGTTCGGTCATCCACGCCGTAGGCGGCGAGCAGGACATGCGAAAGATGGGCGGCCTACGGAACAAGATTCCCTGGACCTTCTGGACGATGACGGCTGGCACCTTGGCGATCGCCGGCATTCCGGGATTGGCGGGCTTTTTCAGCAAGGACGAAATTCTGTGGCGGGCGTACCAGGCGAGCTGGGCTTACTGGTTCGTGGGGCTGGTGACCGCGTTCATCACTTCCTTCTACATGTTCCGGCTCTGGTTCCTGACGTTCTTCGGTGAATATCGCGGCGCCGCGGAGGCGGATCACGGACACATAAACCATTCCGCCCACGACACGAAGCATAACACGCACGCTGGGCACGCGGCCGGGGTTCACGAGAGCCCGAAGGTCATGCTCGTACCTCTGGTGATTCTTGCCATCTTGTCGATCGTCGGCGGATACGTTGGCGTCCCCGGCTCACTGGGCGGCAATAATCGCTTCGATCACTTTGTCGGTCCTGTATTTCGTTCCACGCTTCCGCCGGATAGCGGAAATGCGCAGATAGGCGAAAAGGGCGCAACCGAACGAGAAACCGAAGGCACTGAGCCGAAAACCGGCGCGTCCACCGAGCTGATATTCACGGCAATTTCGGTGCTGGCTGCGTTGCTCGGTTTCGGACTGGCGTGGTTGCTCTATTATAGGAATCCGCGACTGCCGGATAGGATGGCAGACTCACTGAACGGTTTCTACACTGCGGTCCTAAACAAATACTACGTCGATGAGTTCTACGCGAAACTGTTCGTCAGGCCCCTGATCCAGGGATCGACCGCGATTCTATGGCAAGGAATCGATCGCAAGATTATCGACGATACCGTCAACAATGCCGCCGACGGCGCGCGCCACGTTTCCGACGAAGTGCGCCACATGCAGTCCGGCAATTTGCGCTCCTACGCGGGCTGGATTGCGGCCGGCTCTGCTCTGGTGATTGCCTACATGATCTGGATGGGAGTGCGATGAGCACCGATAGCTGGAGCCCTTACATTCTCACCTTAGTCACCTTCGCCCCGCTGGTGGGCGCGTTGCTCCTCGTGGTATTTCCCCGGCGCGATCGCGATATCCGCATCTTCGCCTTGGTCTTTTCGCTGCTTACTTTTCTTTTGTCGCTGCATTTGCCCGTGCACTTCCATCGTTCTCAGGCGGGGTTTCAGTACGAAATCGACCATGCCTGGATCTCGACTCCAAACATTCATTACCACATGGGCATGGACGGCATCTCCATGTGGCTCGTGGTTCTCACGACATTCCTGACGCCGTTGTGCGTGCTGATTTCCTGGACCTCAATCCACGACCGGGTAAAGGAATTTTTCATCCTACTGCTGATCATGGAGTCCGCGCTGATCGGCGTCTTCACCTCGCTAGATCTCTTCCTCTTTTATTTCTTCTGGGAAGCGACGCTGATTCCGATGGCCCTACTGATCGGAGTCTTCGGACATGAGCGCAAAGTCTACGCGGCGGTGAAGTTTTTCATGTACACCATGATCGCGTCGGTGTTTATGCTGGCGGCGATTCTTTGGCTCTACGCGCACACCGGAACCTTCGATTTCGTCGTCATTCGCGATCAGATCGCCCGCGGCGCAGTGCCGAACTTCCCCGCGGCCGCGCAATGGCTCTTCCTCGGCTTTTTCCTGGCTTTCGCCGTCAAAGTCCCGCTGTTCCCCTTTCACACATGGTTGCCCGACGCGCACGTCGAAGCCCCCACCGCCGGATCGGTCCTACTGGCAGGCGTATTGCTGAAGATGGGGACCTACGGGATGCTGCGCTTTAACCTGGGATTATTCCCCGAGCAAGCTCGCCACAACGCTCCGTGGATCATGACGCTGGCGCTGATCGGGATTATTTACGGCGCGCTGGTGGCAATGGTGCAGCCCAACATGAAGAAGCTGATCGCCTACTCTTCGGTGAGTCATCTGGGGTTTGTGGTGCTGGGAATTTTCAGCTTCACACAAGCCGGGTTAAATGGCGCAATGTTCATCATGCTCGCACACGGGGTTGCTACTGGCGGGCTGTTCATGCTGGCGGGAATTCTTCACGAACGCCGCCACACTTACGAGATTTCCGAGTTCGGCGGCCTCGCCGCGACCATGCCCGTTTATGCGGCCTCATATTTGTTCATTGTGCTGGCTTCGGTTGGTCTGCCGCTGCTCAACGGATTCATTGGCGAATTCCTGGTCCTAAGTGGCGCGTTTCAGGCACGCGCAATCTACGGAATTCTCGCCGCCACGGGCGTGATCTGGAGCGCCTGCTATCTCTTGTGGATGTATCAAAGAGTGTTTTACGGCCAGGTAACGAATCCTAAAAATAACTCGCTGCCCGATCTTTTTCCCTTTGAAAAAGCGGCGGTCTGGCCCTGTGCAGTCGCGGCTCTGGTGATGGGCGTGGCTCCGATTCTGTGGCTGGGCGCAATTGACCCGGCAGTACAGGCTGCGCTCGCTCCCTTCACCCAAGTCGTCAGCAAGGTGGTGGGACAGTGATGATGCTCTGCGCCGCATTGTTGCAGACAATCCCGCAGGGCGTAGATTATGTCCGCATTCTGCCCGAGCTAGTGCTCTCCGCCTTCGGCATCCTGATCATGGTGCTCGATCCTCTCGTGAATGAGGAAAAGAGCCAGAAACTGCTCGGCTTTCTCGGACTCGGCGGCGCCGTAGCCGGACTTTTCGCGACCTGGTATATGGTCCAATCGCCAGGCCTCGCTTTCTCCAACATGGTGAAGGTCGACGACTTCAGTGTCTTCTTCCACTTCCTCGTCATCGGAATCGCCGCGCTCGTGATCCTAAGTTCCTTCGAATACATGGCGGTGCAGCGGATTCGCGCCGGAGAATACTACGCGCTCATTCTTTTGGGTACGGTCGGCATGGCGCTGATGTCGTCGGCTGTCGAATTGGTTCTGATTTTTATCGCCCTTGAAATTTCCTCGATCTCCACTTATATCCTTACGGGATTCCGCCGCAACGAAGCTTCGAGCAGCGAGTCGTCCCTCAAATATTTCCTGCTGGGATCGTTCGCCACCGCATTTTTTCTGTACGGTGTTGCGATGATGTTTGGCGCGACGGGCTTCACCAACATCGATCAGATCAGCCAAAAGCTGCAGTCCGGCCCAGTGCCGTTACTAGTATTTGTGGCAATGGCGCTGATGTTTGTCGGCCTCGGGTTTAAAGTCGCCGCGGCGCCCTTCCACATTTGGACTCCCGACGTCTACGAAGGCGCTCCGTCCCCAATCGTAGGTTTCATGTCGACGGCGCCGAAAGCGGCGGCGTTTGCCGTGCTGTTGCGAGTGGTATTCACCATCAATGCCCCGGGCCGCTTCGGACTGCTGTGGGTGGCGGCAGCCCTGTCCATGACCCTGGGCAACCTCGGAGCACTCGTGCAGACCAACGTCAAGCGCCTCCTGGCCTACTCGTCGATTGCCCATGCGGGATATGTGCTGATGGCCTTCGCCATGACCGACTCGGCGAATTCCACCGCCGGCATTTCTGCCGCCATGTTCTATACGGCAGCCTACGCCGCCATGAACGTGGGCGCGTTCGCCGTGGTCAGCCATTTCGGCAACGTGGGCGAGCGTTACATGAGCCTCGAAGACTACGAAGGTATGGGGCGCACTTCCCCGCTGCTGGCGGCCACGCTCACCATTTTCCTGCTTTCCCTGATCGGCATTCCCATGACCGGCGGATTCTTTGCCAAGTTCTACGTCTTCAGCGCCGCGGTTAAAGCGCACCTGATTTGGCTCACCCTTATCGGCGTAATCAATAGTGCAATCGGCGCTTACTATTACCTTCGCATTATCGTGGTGATGTACATGCGTGAATCGCGCAAGGATGTACCCGTGACTTCGATTCCGTTTGGATTGGGAGTCGCTTTCGCCTTGAGCCTGGCGGCTACCCTTTATCTCGGCATTCTTCCCAATCGCGTTGTGCAGTATACTCAGAAGTCCGCCCAGGAATTGCTGCCGCACCCGCTGCCGCAAGTCCCCAGGGATAGCGCTCAAATTCGGCTCCCAGCGGCCATTCCAGAGCACTGATTTTGCGGCAAAAAATCATAAAACGTGCATTGACAAGCACCTTCGTGAGCGTGCATCATGGTCTCCACAAACTTTAGGTTCAGTGGTACCCTCTCAAGAACTGACGTGGGGCTGGAGGAGAACAAATGCGGAAACTGATGAATCGCCTTTGGACGGAAGATGCGGGGCAGGACATCGCCGAATATGCGGTGATGTTGGCGGTTATTTTGGTATTGGTGGTGGGCACGGTTCGACTGATCGGGTCGAACTCGAATAGCGTATTTTCCCAGGCAGCCAGTTCCATCCAGTAGTCCGGCAATTCCGGCCATTTGCGTCGGTTTCGACGAGTTTGGCATCTCAACAGGAATTCTTATGACATCATTTACTCCATGCGCCGCCTTTACCGCTTACTTCTGGTTTCCAGAAGCAGCGGCTGCGGAGCAGCTTGGAGCGAGGTTGAGCCACTGACGGCCACCTAAACGAAACAAGCTTCCGCCGCAAGCCGCGATCCAGGGATCGCGGCTTTTGTTTTCCGAAAAACTGCCCCAGGAGGGCGCGACCATGATTGTCAACATGTCAGAAAAAGCCAGCGAGCAGGAAATTAACCACGTGATTGAGCGAATCCGCGAAGCCGGATATCAGCCGCATGTAACTCGGGGCACCGAACGCACCATCGTCGCCGCGGTGGGCAGCGGGCGCCGCCACGAGATCGAGGCGCTACAGGTCGCTCCTGGAGTGGATAACGTCGTCGCCATCGCTCAGCCGTTCAAGCTAGTCAGCCGCCAGGTGAAGCCCGAGCGCTCCATAGTAAGAATAAATGGCGTCGCGATCGGAGGGCCCGAAGTAGTAGTGATCGCCGGCCCCTGCTCCGTAGAGTCGCGGGCGCAATTAATGGATACGGCCCACGCCGTCAAGCGCGCCGGAGCCGCCATGCTTCGAGGAGGAGCCTACAAGCCGCGCACCTCCCCCTATGACTTTCAGGGCCTTGGCCTGGAAGCGCTCAAGATTCTGCGCGAAGCCCGTGAAGAAACCGGCCTTCCCGTCGTGACTGAAGTGATGAGCACAGAAGATGTCGACGTCATCTGCGAGCATGTCGACATGCTGCAAGTTGGAGCGCGCAACATGCAGAATTTTGCCCTGCTGCGGCGTCTCGCCACCATCAATAAGCCGATCCTGCTCAAGCGGGGCCCGTCCGCCACTGTCAAGGAGTGGCTGCTCGCCGCCGAATATCTGCTCTCTGGAGGCAACCAGCAGGTCGTACTCTGCGAGCGCGGTATTAAGACCTTTGAAACCGAAATGCGCAATACCATCGACCTTGCGGCCGTCGCGCTGGCCCGTGACTTATCGCACCTCCCGGTGATCGCCGACCCATCCCACGGTACCGGCAAGCAGAGCCTGATTGCGGCCGTTTCGCGGGCAGCAGTAGCAGTTGGCGCCGATGGCCTAATCATCGAGGTTCACCCCTGCCCCGAACGCGCCCTCTCCGATGGTCCCCAATCGCTCGACTTCGCGGGATTCGGCAAGGTGATGCGGGCATTGGCCGAGCCCCTGCGCCAGACTGCCAGCCTGCCCGCAGCGGTAACGGCCGCGTCCTAGAGCAAAGGTTGGTTTGCGGTTGGGGCATTTAGCCATCGCCATGAGACAGGAGGCTTATGCTTGCATCAGTCACGCGCCTGCGGGTGCGCTCAGTCAGGTTTCTTCCATCGTTCTTGTGGCGAACGTTCCAGAGTCAGCGCCAAGTGGAGCGTGCGCCTGGCTTTGTCGGTGGAAGGCTTCTCATCGATTCCGGTCTCACATTCTGGACGCTGACCGCGTGGCAGAGCGAAGAGACCATGAGAAACTTTCGGGGCGTTGGAGCTCACGCCCGCGTGATGCCACGACTGGCGGAATGGTGCAACGAAGCAGCGTATGCCCATTGGATTCAACCCGGCGATTCGATCCCCACGTGGCAGGACGCGTATGAACGTTTAGTAGCCGAAGGTCGACTGTCTCGCGTGTTGCATCCGTCCAAGGCGCACTCGGATCGGCAATTCGCCCGCCCCAGGCTGAAACCCGTGATCGGCCAGGATTTGAAGTCGAGAGTCTAGATCATCCCCATTGCTTCCGTCCGAAGCTGTTTGGTTCGACGTCTCAGCGGATCTCTGCCAGCGAGTGTTCCAGCGCCCCTCGCTTCGGCGCCGGCATTGCGCCCACTTCGCTGGCGACCCAGGCTCCCACCAGATTCGCTACTTCGTTCATGAGCCCCAATGACGCGCCCTGCAGATACTCGTGCACCAGCCCCGCCGTAAATGCGTCCCCCGATCCCACCGTATCCGCCACGTGGACTCGAAAACCCGGATGTTCGCTCGATTCCTGACCCCGCGCCAACAAGCTCCCGCGCCCGCCCCGCGTGATGCAGACGAGCTTTAAGTCGTAAGTACGAGTCAACCACTGCGCCGACGATAAGTCGTCTTTGTACGGCGTCTTGTTCAAGCTCATGATTTTCGGCAATTCCTCGTCGTTCAGCTTGACGATGTCCGCCAGTCTCATCGATTCCGCAAGCACCTCCGGCGAATAATAGGACTGCCTGAGGTTAACGTCGAAGATTCTCACGGTGTGCGTGGCGGTGGCCTTAAGAAAATGCCGAATAGTAGCCCGGCTTTCGTCCGACCTTTGTGCCAGTGACCCAAAACAAACCGCATCCGCCCTTTCCGCCAAATGCTGCCAATCCGCTGTCCACTGCAGAGCATCCCAGGCCACGGGCTGCGCGATCTCATACCGCGCTGTCCCGTTGCCGTCGACTTCTACTCTCACCGCGCCCGTGGGAAGCTGCCGGTCGGTCTGCACATGATCGATGTCGAGCCCGAGTTCCTCCATCCGCCGCAGCGCCTCGATCCCCAGCGAATCCTCTCCCACGCGGCTGGCGACAATTCCTTGATCACCCATGAGTGTCGTAATGTAGGCGAAATTGGCCGGCGCCCCACCCAGGCAGGTTCGTTCGGGCAGATGGTCCCAGAGCACTTCGCCCAAACCTACGACTCTCTTTTTCATAGCCGATTCACCGGACGGCGTTCAAAAAAGCTCTTTGCTCCTTTGCAGATAAAAAGAGGGACTCCCGAAGGAATCCCTCTGTGAGTTACTCCATGTCGCCTAGAACGTGATCTTTAAGGCAAATTCGATCTGACGCATACCGCTGGTCGAACCCGGCGAAGAGTCGGCCTCGATGTCGGTGATCTGACCAGCGTTACCACTGCAGTCGATGCAGGTGTTGCCCTGGTTGGCGTTAAAGCCCAGCACTGGGTGGTTGAATAGGTTGAAGATATCCGTACGGAACTGTGCTTTCACGCGCTCGGTGATGGAGAAGTTCTTGAAGGCGGCAGCGTCCGCAAAAAACGCCCGCGGGCCCCGGAAGCTGTCGAACCCAATATTGCCCAGGTGTGCGGTACCGGGATCGGCAAACGGACCACCGCTGTTTTTGGTGATGTCCGGCACCGGAGTGAAGAACTGAATGTACGGGTTTCCCCCAGCGGGATGCTGCAAGGAGCCCGGCCCTGTGTGGAAGGAACCAGATCCGCGATTGGGACGGCACACCCCCACATCTTCTTCGTTCCCGCAGTTGTTGAAGCTGGGAGTCCAGGGCAGCCCACTGCTCCAATTGGTGGTACCGGAGACTTGCCAACCTCCGATAATCAGGTCCTCGGCCCGATTCGCGTTTCCGGCAAAGCTATGGCCCTTGCCGAAAGGCAATTGGTAGACCAGGCTGGTCACCCAAACGTGATTTCGAACCTGATCGTCAGGGCCATACGAAAGCGGATGGCTGATGGCGTAGTAGTTGGAGTCGTACTTGTTGGCATGCGCGAACGTGTAATGCGTCAGCAATTGGAGTCCGCTTGAGAACCGCTTGTCTACTTTGACCTGCAATGCGTTGTAGATGCTGCTTGCATCGTTTCCTAGATAGCCTCCCTGATCCGTCGTGCAACAGGTTAACTGGTCAGCCAACGGCACATTCGAGTTACCGCAAGTTTGCGTCACTGTCGAGCAGTCCGGATAGATAAACTTGTTGTAGAAGGGCCTGCGCTCGGCCTGCGTGTAAACCTTGCCGGTCGCCGGGTTAATTGCACCGTAATTCACGATGGACGGCTGGTTTTTGTTGTAGGTGTTGCCATCACCGGCAAAACCGTTAGTACCTTTGTTTCCGATATAAGCCACCTCCAGCGACGTAGTGTTGTTGAGTTGGCGCTGCACGGTTGCGTTCCATGCGTCAAGCGTAGGAAGTCGCTGGAAGGTTGGACGGATATGTGGTTGCAGGTTGCCTGCCGGCCCATTCAACGGCAGCAAACCGTTCGCGGGAACGGTCGGAAACACGAAAATGGGCGGTCCGGCATCCAATTTAAATGCCGGAATGTTGTTGTTGGTGGCGTTAGCGTTATTGTTTACCGCCTGCACCGACTGGTTGGCCAGGACGGGCAGGTTTTGCGTAACCGCGTGCCCAAAATTCGAACCAAACACGCCCATGTCGAAGCTGCGGCCATATCCCATGCGTACTACCGTTTTCGCGTTGAGCTGATAAGCGCCGCCAAGGCGCGGGGCAAAGTAGCTCCATTTGTTGTTGATGTTGCCGTTCATCCCGATGCCGTCGTATCCGGCCACGCGGTCATGACCGTCACCCAAGACCATGTTTGTGAATCCACCGTTCCCCTTGCCGTTTACGTACTCGGGAAAGTAGACCTCCCACCGTAGTCCGTAATTGACAGTTAACTTCGGTGTAACGCGCCATGTGTCTTGACCGTAGTAGAACATGCGATGCTGCCGCTCTGCGGCATTAACGCTGGTGCTCACGTAACGTCCCAACTCGTGACATCGCCTAGCATGAAGGTTGCCCAGTCAAGGCCGCCAATGCCGTTGTTCGAAGTAGCCAGGTGGCTAAAAGCATACACTCCGGTGCGGTTGGAATCGCTCGGCACCCGCAGGTTCTCGGCGTAGCGGACGTCCGCGCCAAACTTAAACTGGTGGTTGCCGTGGATCTTCGTGATGTTCGCAACCCATTGGAACTGCTGCTCGCTTTCAATCAGCGGGCAGTTGCAGCGCGCAACACCCAAACCATCACCGAAGTTGCTTCCCACACCATCCATGTCGAACTCGCCTAGGCCGGAGGTGAAGTTGTCTCCCATGTTTGCGTTGGGGATGCCGAATGCCGTCATCGCAGCCTTCCCGGCATCTGGCTTGTTCGTCAGCGGATTGTACTTGAAGTAACCGAAGCGGAAATCACCAAGCAACGTCGAGCTGAAAGTCTTGGTGACGCCGGTCGCCAAGCTGTAGTTATGCACATTCGAACTTCCCGCCAGACCACCCGGTCCAAAACCGACGCCGCCTACCGCGCCCAAGCTGGGTGCGCCTGACAAGCTGAAGTAGTCGAGGCTGAAGCGGCCGAACACGCTCAGACTCGAGCTCGCAGCAAAGTCGATGCGTGTATCGAAGCTGTTCTGGTTATATGGCCCGGCGCCGGCTCCCACGAAGTTGTTAACGGGACCAGTGCTGGTGGGGTGGGGAAAAGCAGCCAGCATCGCAAGAGATGCCTTCGACATTGCAGTCACCGGAACCAAAAAGTTATTTGCCGAAGTGCAGGACGCGAGAGGGATAGACGTCGGTGCGCCGCAGAAAACAAGACGGCCCGCACCCGTGTTCGGATCGCCTGTGCTTGGGTCGTAGATGTAGTTTGAAGGATCGCCCACCTTGCCATTCCCTATTTTCGAGGCGAAATCGCTGAAGTTGCAGTAGGTGCCGCCGCTTACACAAGTACTCTCCAAAAGAGCGGTTGGAATCGACTCCTGGTTGCTGATGCCGCTCTTCTGACGCGTCGCCTGATAGTCGGCAAAGAAGAATAGTTTGTTCTTGATGACCGGTCCACCAACTGTCCCGGCAAACTGCTGCCATCGCGAAGAAGGAATCAGGCGTCCTGTAACTGCGTCGGGCTTAAACTCTGTGAACGGATCGCGAGCCGCTAGAGCGTCCGTGCGGCGGAACCAGAATGCGCTGCCGTGGAAGTCATTGCTGCCAGACTTGGTCTGGACCGTGACACAACGCCGGCCACAGCCTTGCCGAACTCGGCGTCGTAGTTCTGGGCGTGATCTTGGCTTCCGTGACCGAGTCGAGACTCGGGTTGACGATGATAATCCCTAGAATCGGATCCTGATTGTCGGTGCCGTCCAGTTCGTACCCGGTGCCACTGAAGTGCTGGCCGTTCACGAAGATCTGCTTGCTGCCCTGAGGATTTTCCGTGGCCGCGTGGCCCCAGCCCGTGATGACCTGAGTGCCTGGCGAAAGAAGCTCGAGGCTCTGGAAGTTTCGGTTAAAGATAGGAAGCTCGGCAAGCTGTTTACTGCTGAACTCGACCGAGACATCAGCGCGGTCGGTCTTAAGCTGCGGCGCTTCGGCGGTCACCTCCACAGTCTCTGAGCGAACGCCAACTTGAAAGTGGCCGTCCACGTCGCTCGCCGGCGTCCGCAGATACCTGGATGTTCTTAAACTCAAGGATCTTGAAGCCCTGAGCTTCGATCCGCACGACGTATACGTCTGGGATCAAGTGGGTGACGTCGTAGTTTCCGCTTTCGTTGCTGGTAGCTCTCTGTGGAAACGTTCTTAGTCTGGCTCGTGACCGTGATCTTGGCTCCGTTCACCGCAGCTCCGGACGGGTCTGTCACCGAACCCAGAATGCTGCCGTAGACGGCCTGACCGAGTGCGCTCGGCACCCACAGACTGCACAGGAGACTGCACACAGCCACTGAGATCCATGCTGACCTTTTCATGAACTTCCTCCTCAAACTTTCGCCCCGCGAATGTGCCCCGGAAATGCAGAGGGAGACTTGACAACATTCCGTGCAGTCGTAGTACAAAACAATTAACTGGATTATGTTTCACTAAGTCTGATACCGTTACACGGGCGTAAACTCCCAACGTTGCAGTGAGATACAGGGTTCCGTTACTTCTCGGTAATATGGCTGTCACTCACACTCTCGCACTCGGCCGACAAGAATGCTTCCAGCAAATAGATAAACTTATTAAAAGTCATAGTCTGCACAGCTCCGAATCTCTGTGCAAACTGCTTCGCTACCTCGCCGAACATTCCCTGGACCATCCCGGCATCGCGCTCAAGGAATACCAGATTGCCACCGAAGTCCTGGGCCGCCCCGCCGGCTTCGATCCCCAGAGTGATTCCACGGTCCGCGTCCAAGCCGGGCGTCTGCGAGTCAAACTGGCCGAGTACTATGCGCATGAAGGCTCCGACGATCTCATTCTGGTGGAGATTCCCAAGGGCTCCTACGCGCTCACGTTCCACGTTCGCTATCCCAAGTCCGGAGCTGAATCCGCAGTTCCTTTGGTTTTCGAACCTCCGGCGAAAAAAGAGGAGCCCCCTCGCTTCACCCGCGGCTGGGTGATTACGGTTGCGGTGTTTTCCGTTGTCCTGGCGGCGTCGTTGTTCACAACCGCCATCCTGCTGTCGCAGCGGCTGCACACGCAGGCTGCAGCCGGTCAGTCCGCTCCCGCCGCCTATCAGATTTTCTGGAATCGTTTCTTAACCGCCCCACAGCAGCCTTGGGTGATCTTCAGCAATGGCAGTTTTGTCGGTAGGCCTGAAACCGGCATGCGGTATTTCAACCCCTCATCCGACGCCCGGAGTTTCATTCTCGATCACTACACCGGCGTAGGAGAGGTGCTGGCCATTCACGAACTGGACCACGTGTTCGCCCTTCTAAATCGCCCGATTCGCGTCAAGCGCGGCGCCCTGTTTTCTCTCGACGATGCCAAGAACAACGACTTGATCTTCGTAGGCTCGCCTTCCGAGAATCTGACCCTGCTCGATATCCCCGGAACTCAGGAATTCGTTTTCCAGCGTCTTGATTCCGGCCCGAGGAAGGGGGATCTCGCCGTATTGAACGTTCATCCCCAACCGGGTGAGCCAAAAATATTCCTGGGAACGCCGGCAAACCAGCCCACCACGGAGGACTACGCCGTCGTCAGCCTCCTGCCCGGACTAGACCCGTCACGCTCCATCCTGATCCTGGCCGGTGATACCACCTTCGGCACCCAGGCGGCGGTTGAATATGTTTGCCGGGAAGACTCCGTGAAGGAATTGCTGGGGCGACTGAAGGTCTCGAAGCCAAGCGAACTGAAGCCCTTCGAAGCGCTTCTGCACGTGAAGATCGTGCATGGAGTCCCCGTGATGACGGATTTGATATCGGTTCGCAATCGCAGCAACTGAAAACTTCGACTCGGCTGCGCTATTTCTCTGGTGCCGTTAAATTTGGATCCAACTCCGCGGCCTTTTGAAATTCCTTCGTCGCTTCGTCGTTCTGACCTTGCTTCCTCAATGCTAGACCCAGCTGATAATGCGCCGCGGCATAATTCGGATCTGAGTTGATGGCCGAGCGGAATTGTGCGATCGCCCCGTTCAGGTCTCCTGTATTTAGGAGTCTTTTTCCCGAGTTCGTCGAAAACGTCGCGGCTTGCAGATTGTTGGTAGCGGCGGCGATTTTCGCCCCCACCTTTGCTTCCTCGGCCGCGCCCTGCGCGTCGCCCAACTGCCGCAGCACCGCGGCCAGCGTGGTATGCGCCCCCGCAAAATCCGGCTGCAGCCGGATCGCCTCCCGCAGGGCCGCCTCGGCCTTCGGCAGTTTTCCCTGCTGCTTGAAAATCGTCCCCAGCGTGTAATGAGCTTCCGCGTAGTTGGGTTGATTCTGAATCGCCTTCTCCAGTTCCTCGGTCGCCTTGTCGAACTCCCCTCGTTGCCAGAACAAAACCCCCAGAGTGTAGTGCGCATCGGCCAGGTCGGGCTGCAAGCGAATCGCGTTCTGAAATTCGGGAATCGCCTTGTCGAGCTGATCCTTTAGCTTGTAGGCCAGACCCAGGTTGTAGTGCAGCGAGGCGTTTTCCGGCGCCAACTTCAGCGCAGCTTCAAGTTCCGTAATGGCCGCATCGAAGTCCGCCCGCTGCATATACCCGATCGCTAAATTTCCGCGAAACGTGCCGTCGTCCGGACGCAGTTGCGCCGCAGTTTTGAATTTGGAGATCGCTTCCCCCGCGTCCCCCTTCTGCACCAGCGCTAAACCAAGATCGTTGTACGCCTCGGCATCCTGGGGACGCAGATGCACCGCCTCACCAAACGCGGCCACGGCGCCGTCCGCGTCCCCGGCATGCTGGCAGGCAACGCCCAATTCAATCTGCAATTCAAACCAGTCCGGCTTGAACGCCGCAGCCTTCCGCAACTCCTGCAGCGCATCGGCACTCTTGGCTTGTGCAGTCAGAGTCTTTGCTAGGTAGTAATGCGCGACCGCATCTTGCGGGGCCAACTCGATCGCCCTGCGCAATTCGCTGGCGCCCTGGTCCAGTTGCTGGGCCTGCAAGAACACTACGCCCAGATGAAAGTGCGCCTGCTCGAGGTTCGGTTGTAAGCGCAATGCTTCTTTGAACGCGACTTCGGCATCGGCAAACTCATTTCGCTGCGCCAGAATATTCCCGAGGTCATCCCGCAAGTCGGCGCGCTGGGGCGCCAGTTCCACCGCGCGGCGCATCTCGGGCAGAGCTTCATCCCCCGGCCGTTGACTCAGAATCTTCGCCAGCGTTCGATGTGCCTCCGCATTTCCTGGAGCAATCTTCACGGCCGCTCGCGCTTCCTGCTCGCCCTCCGCCGCCTTCCCCTGCTGCGCCAGCAGGCTCGCCAGCGTCAGCCGCGCCTCCACCAGTCCCGGCCTGGCCTTAATAGCGGTCCGAAGGTGCGTCACGGCCGAATCCGTTTTTCCTTGCTCGGCCAGCACCCAGCCCAGCGCCGCCTGCGCATCCGCGTCATTGGGAGCGAGCCGCACCGCCTTCTCAAATTCAGCTCGCGCGCGCGCAATGTCTCCGCCCTGGACGGCCTCCTGCCCACGCTGCAGCGCCGCCCGCTCCGCGGATTTCCCAGAAGCAGCCGCAGTCTGTGCCCGCAAGCCGACGCTCGCCGCAAAGATTATGCCGCCAAGAAAATAAATGAGACCGGAACGGTGTCGAAACACGATGGGATGCACGATTGAGTGGAAGATGCTCCGCTTTCCCGCATTATATCCAACACTCCGCGCGCATTCGTATGGTATGACATAAGGCGAGTCCCACTTCTTCTCGGCGAACTTCTCTGCGAACTTCGCGGCTCTTCTCTGCGCACTCTGCGGTTAAAGATCTTAGCCGCCGAGCACCAGGAAGTCGCAAACAACGCGCGAGCTCCCGCAGACTCGCCAGCGGACGCTAAATCATGATCCTTTCGCGACGAGCCTTCCTGCAACTCTCAAGCGCCGCCGCCCTCTCTCCGGCGTGGCCGCACATTTCCCCGCTCTCCGTCGGCTCAGACCGTGCCGCCCTATGTCGCAAGTTGGCCACTGATCCCCTTCGTCCCCAGTACCACCTGCTCCCCGCGCATAACTGGATGAACGATCCCAACGCCCCCATTTTCTTCCGTGGCCGCTACCACCTGTTCCATCAATACAACCCGCAAGCCCCAGTCTGGGGCCACATGAATTGGGCGCATGCCACCAGCCCCGACATGATTCATTGGCATCACGAACCGATTGCTCTCTCCCCCACTCCCGGCGGACCTGACCGCGACGGCGTTTTCAGCGGCAGCGCCATCCTCGACAACGGCAAGCCAACCGTGATTTACACCGGCGTCGCTCCGCCCCCGTCCGAAGCCGACGCCACGTTGCGCGATGGCGTTCACACCTGGCGTGAAGTGCAATGCCTCGCAATCGCGAAAGACGACAGCCTTCGCACCTGGCAGAAACTCGCCGAACCCGTGATCGCAGCTCCTCCCGCGGGACTCGCCGTCACCGGCTTCCGCGATCCCTGCCTCTGGCGGGAAGGAAATGACTGGATGCTGATTCTCGGCTCCGGCATCCGCCACAAAGGCGGTGCCATCCTTCTATATAGTTCGCCCGATCTGCGCCACTGGACATACCTGCATCCTCTGCTCGAAGCGTCATCCACAAATGAAAAGAGCGTCAACGACAATAGCGTCAACCCCGTCGAAACCGGAGAAATGTGGGAATGCCCAGACTTTTTCCCCCTCGGCGACAAGCATGTGCTACTGATCTCCACCATGGGCAAAGTTCGATGGAAGGTCGGCACTTACACAAACCGCCGCTTCACGCCGGAAAAAGAAGGCATCGTCGATTGGGGCGCCTACTATGCCGCAAAGAGCATGCTCGATGCAGAGGGCAATCGGATTCTCTGGGGATGGATTACCGAAACCAGACCAGATGCCGACCTCCTCGCCGCAGGATGGGCCGGCGCCATGTCGCTCCCCCGCCTCTTGTCGCTGAATTCAGAAAACGAATTGCAAATGAACGTCGCCCGCGCTGCGCAGCAACTCCGATCCGGGCACACCGGTATCGCGTCGAACACCACCCCGGCCGCGCGACGGCGGATTCTTGATACTCTTCGCATTCACGAACTGGTCGCCGAACTGCATCTGGAACTCACAGCCATGGCAGATACGTTTTCCATTCACTTGCACTCCGACAACGAGGACGACTTCGCAACGATCTCCTGCACTACCAAGTCAGGAACTCGAGAACTGCGCGTAAACGCCGTAACAGCACCGGTCTCCGGGGCGCCGGGATCCCCGTTGCGCTTGCATCTGCTCCTTGACGGATCGGTTCTGGAACTTTTCGTCAACCGAACTACCGCACTTACGGCGCGAATCTATCAAATCCCCTCTGGCCCCCTGCGACTGAAAATAGAAGGCGCCGACGCGCTCGCGAAATTTGACGCCTGGCAACTAACCCCAATCTCCAAAAACCGTCTCACCGCCTCGCTTTGCCCTTGACGCAATTCCGCTCCGCAATTATGCGTGCGAAGATCCACGCATCGTGCGAAGATTAAGACAAATGTGGAATGCCTGCCGCAAATTCTTCCGGCTCCCTTCGGAATCGAAAAGGTTCGTGCTGCGCACTATCTTGATTCTGCCCATAACCTATGCCGGTCTCGAACTGTTCGGACTCAACCGTCTGCTCGCCCGAATTCAGCGTCTCGCACCCAATGCCGGCCAAATGCCCGAACCCTCTCTTCACGAGATCCAAGCCTATACGCACCTTTTCTCCGCCGTCGCGCGACGCTGTCCCCTGCCCTTGCAATGCCTGGGACGCTCGGTCGCCCTCTGCTGGCTTCTGCGCCAACAAGGCATCGACGCCACGGTTCACATCGGCGTACGCAAAGAAAAAGAAAATAACGCCCTGGACGCTCACGCCTGGGTTCAGTTTGGCAATGTTGTAATTAACGATACGGAAAACGTGGCTGAGCGCTACACCCGCGTCCTGCCAGCTACTCAGAAATCGACACCGCCCGCTAGCCCCGCTTCAACGATAATAGCGCGGCTCGCCTTTCACACGGACGACCGGCCCGGCCGGCTATAACGCGCTGACAATTCCCCGACCTTCGCCAGTGCCTCCCGCATATTGGAGAACCGTGCTGGAAATCTTTCCCGCAGTTGCTCGGAAATCTGCGCCACTGTTCTTTTTCCATCCATCAAATCGAGCACCGCTCTATCAATGATGCCGTCTTCGCCAAGACTGGCAACGTAATTCTCCGAGCGGGTGGCAACTTGCTCGCGCGATAGGGGACAGGCGAAAAATGTAGATTGATTCAACTCGACCCGCGTCCGAGGCGGATTACCGGATAAAACCTTGGTTTTCCAAACCCACACATAATCCGCTTCAGCTAATGTGGCCCGTAAATCAACGGTGACAGACTCACCCGGCCTCACTTCGATCGGCGCAGCAAACGGAAAGAACGCGTTGCCGTAAATCAGCTGCGGCTGTGTTGGATCGTTCGAAAATCCAATTCCGTCGCACAGCTCGGTATCGAACCAAATCATTATTCCATGCCCCGTCCCAGCTCTGCTCAGTGTCCAGGCAATTGTGGACGAGACATTGACATCCTCGACAGAAGCGTAGTCGAGACTGGCCCACAATTGCGGTTCGCCAAGAAATTCAGACGGTAAAACTTTGCGCCCTTTCTTCCAAAGATTTATCGCGAACTGCCGCGCTGCCGCTAAATCCACGCCTTGCGGCTTCGAACACCAGAGCTCCGAATAAGGCCTATATAGTTCGGCGGATTCGACAAGCGCAACCCAAACCATGTCCCGAGAAGGAACGAGCGTACCCCCCGGGGAAAGTAATCTCTTCCTTGCATCGATTATGGCTGGCAGATGTTTCTCGAACCACGGCAGTAAACCACGCAGATCGGAAATGATCACATCGGCCGGCTCGTTAAGGGAAACGTTAGTCGAGACATCGCGAATGAACTGGATCTTGTCAGCACATTGATTCGCAGCGGCGACTTTTCGTGCGATTTCTATGACATTGTCGGGCTCAATAGCAATCACCCGCCGCGCTCCCAGCTGGCAGGCCAAAACGGCAAAAAAACCAAATCCGGTGCCAATGTCGAGCACTACCGAATCCGAAGTCACTACCCTCCGCAGCGCATCCGCATACGCGTTCATACGGACCGAGTCGGACACCATGCTGCCATAGCTAAGAATGTTGTACATTCTCGATCCGTCAATCTAGACAAGGAACGAACGAGGCAGGGGGCGGCCCAGTCGTCTCGGACTCGGCCTTTGATGTTCCTGGCCTGAGAAAAGTCATTCACGATCGAACGGCATATCTGCTCCAGAGCCGCGAAGTTGTGCCGAAGGTTGACCGTGCGCACGGGAATCGTGGTCACGACCTTTGCAATTCTGACAAAGTCTCTTTCACGAAAGCTGTCGTCCAGAAGATAGTTCACATAGACATTGGCAAGCAGCTGCATCATTGCTTCTGACCCGACAATTTCCTCTATCTCCTTGGCTGGGCCTGCTGGGTTGCGCAGAACGTAAATGGCAGCGAGTGGCAGCGGGGTAGACTGAAGACACCGGTCTCCGGCTTGCAAATCCAGATACCGCTTTTCCCACGATGCAGTCAGCCGGGGCAATGCATCCGGACTGCCATACAAATGCTCCACCGACGCGGGCCACAGCCGCAGCCGGGCAGGCGAGGGCTGAACCGAAACGAAGTGCCTGCCTCTTCCAGGGTGGCGATGTCATCGGAAAGAACGGGATAACCCATGGAAGCAAATTGCGCAGCTGCGGTAGATTTTCCGGCTCCGGCAGTACCGGCCAATGCAATGGCAACGCCGTCGATTGCGATTGCACTGGCATGGAGACAGGTTACACCGCGCAAACGCAGGAGGAATCCCAGCACCGGTCCTAATAAGTAGGTAAGCGTATCTTCGAAAGTCGATTCACTAGCCCAGGTAGCCCACACCCTCGACCCCGCTCCGTCGATCACAAACGCGGTGCCGTCGCCATAGACCAACTCATAAAGCAACACTGGCGAGGCGATCTCCCACAACCGAACTGTCGGCTCGCCGTCGAGAGCCGCGTTTCGGCTTGAGTATCGCAGCGTTTGTCCTTCGAATCGGGAGGAGTCGGGATGTTTCTGAAACGTTATTTCAACATCAGCGCTGCCGAATTCCGCAGGGATAAGATCGGGAATATATCTGTCAGATCGAACGTGTAGGCCGCAAACGGAATAGGTTGGTTTCGAAGGTAAGGAGTCGGATTGGCCCATGAAAAAACGCAGCACCTCTAGGCAGTTTTCGCACCCTTGAAAGCATTGTCAGTCCCCGTCTTACCGGCAATCGACCGCGTCACTTCAACCAGATCACCGTAACGCACGAGCTTAGGGGCTTCGTATACTTTTTTCTTCGCTGGCTGCTCCATGGAAAAACTACCTCCGCCTTATACTTGACCTTTTATACCCCACCGTGGCAGCATTCGCAACCTGCAGTCCCGGCTCCGTGTGTCTCCAATGAACCAATCCCTCTGTGAAGAACTTTCCCTTTCCCGCTCCGCAGACTGCTTCCTCAATGTGACTCCGTCGCCTATGCCAAGTCAGCGCACTCGAAACTGCAGGATGGCCGGTCTAACGCGGTTTTGGGCAACTGCCAGCAAACGAAACAGGTGGGTGGGGATGTAGGATTCGCCCATGAGCATTCAGCAATCTAGGTTTTGGAAGGCCCATGGGCGTGGTCATTCTTGCCCGAGGCTGTCGGATTCGCCCGCGTCACTTCAACCAGATCGCCGTAGCGCACCAGTTTGGCTGGCACGTATAGCTTTTTCCGGGACACCTGCTCCATGAAGAGACTAACCTCCGCCGTCGTTTAACTCAGCCTTTATACCCCGTTCCGCTCTGAGTTTGCAACCAGTGGTCTAGGTTCAGGGGTCTTAAATTAGTCCACACATCTAGAGATAGATTTTGCCTTCCCGCCATCGCGGGGACCCGCGAACGAGTCACATAATGGAGCAGTTCCGGCATAGGCTGGAAGGAATCGATCCAACCCGATTGCGGCCGCTTTAGCAATTCGGCCACCGGATCGCCGGCTAATGCTGTTTTTGGCCGTCTAAGCACTTGCGGCGGCAGAAATCCTGCCATCGCCTCGCGCATAAGCTGCTTGCCAATACACCATGGCAGCGTCGGTAAGCTAAGCAGAAAATTTACCAGTCGAATGTCGAGCAGAGGATGTCTTGTCTCTACCGGCCGGGGGGAATTTCCCGCGTCATGAAGCTCGAAGTAATTGGCCCACCAGACATGTGTCAAGCTCTTGTAGGCCTTAGGGCGGTGGTGCTTAATCGGTACAACCTCACGTTCCACTTCAGTCCAGCGGTGGGCTAAATCATGTTTCAAGGCTAGCTCCGGGTTGATCCACTCGGGCACGGTGAATTCCTCGGCACGGTTAGTGCGTCCTCGAATCGTGCGTTCTCGAATCAACGTTCGCAAGCCAGCTTTCGGCATAGACCGCTGCCACAGAGCGCACCGCAAATACCCTGCGGCGAGATCCCACAACTTCCCTGTCCTCAGGAGTCTTACAATCGCGTCGGGAGATCCTACCAGACCGGGATCGCCTCCCTCTCCCGTCAACGCAACTCGCGATTGAACCGCAATTTTCGTGTAGAGATCGCAATCGATCGCGCGCAGTGGCTGATCGTAAGGCTCCGCCGGACCCGCATTGCCGTTTTGCCAATGCTCGAAAAGCTCATAGTCGTCCGCGACCAGAAAGTGGATGGGTATGCCGCAAAAATCAGCCACCTTCCTGGCGAACCGCCGCTCTTGGTCCGGGACCAGGCGGTCATACACGACGGAATGGGCCTGCAGACGCGATTGGTCATCGTTCGCTAGCAGCCTACGGGCAGTGGCAGCTACGGTACTCGAATCCAAACCGCCACTCATGAAAACCTCGACAGGAGCATTAGGCAGCCGGTCCCGAACCGCCATTTCCAGAAGACTTCGAAAATTCTCGACGTAGTCCTCACTTTTTTTGTAGTGAAGTTCCGCCTTCTGCTGAAGGTTCCAATACCTGGAGATATGAAACTTGCCTTCAGAGCACAATAAGAGATGTCCCGGCGGTAATCTCTGGATCTGCTCGAAACTCGTGGTGCGCGAATCCTGGTTGCCGCCAAATAGCAGATAGTCGCTGATCGCCAAATCGTTTAAACGGGACGATACTTCTGGATGGAGGCGCAAACAGTTCAGTGTGTTGCTGAAAACAAAAGATTTCGGCAGATTTGCATAATAGAAAGGCTTGACCCCGAAGTGGTCGCGGGCGCAAAACAACTCCTTGCAGCGCCCATCCCAAATGGCGAAAGCGAAATCGCCAATCAGGTGCTGCACGCAATCCTTGCCCCAGGCCTGGTACGCGAGCAAGATCAATTCAGCATCGGAAGCGCGGTCGCGGACCGTAATTCCTGAAGGACGCAACTCTTCCCTCAATTCCGTCTGCGCGTCAATCCGCGCGTCGGCAACAATCCAGACTCTGCCGTCGACACTGCAAGGCTGTTTATCCGCCACGCCGCCGGCCTGGGTGTCGAGCGAGGTGTCGAGCGAGGTGCCGCCCGAAGTATCGAGCAGCGCATGAGCGAAGCCAACTTCGAAATCGCACCAAACCTCTTGCGCATCCGGCCCGCGAAACCGGAGAAATGCAGCCATGCGGCCCAGCAAATCCCTGGAAACCGGAGCACCGTCCGTATTCACGATGCCTGCGATTCCGCTCATGACTGGCTCAAAAGAAACATTCTGTTTGGCAGGAACGTCAACCGCAAATAGCGGATGTCGGATGGCAAAATGAAAACCGAACCGAAGACTGAAATAAAGACTCAAATAACGAAGACTGAAATACTGAAATAAAGACCGCCGGACTATTGTTCAAACGATATGTGCTCGAACCGCAATGCATCGAACCCAAAACGAAACACCGCAAGACTGACCCTATCATCCTCGCCTCAAGCACCCCGTCGAAACTCCACCAATCCCGCCCCGTGTAATTCCTCAATCACCCGCAGCACATCGCGACTGCATGTCTTCGAGTCAACGCTGTATTGCTCCTGAATGGCCGAACATACCGCTTCAACGCTCTTAGGCTTCTGAATCATTTCCCAGATCACCGTTCCCATACTATTCAAACCGTAATAGTTGCCATTTCTCAGTTCAAGCAGCACCGTCTCCTCGTCCAGCCGGCAAGAAACCTGGTCGGAAACCGCAACCACAATCGTCTGCATGGAAATCTCTGCGTTCATCAAGGTCATTGTATCTTTCAAACCGCCCGCTACTGTACCATATCCCGGGCGCCGGAAAGGCCTTCGAATCGGGCTCTCCGGCGTCCTTGGACTTCCTTTTCTCAGAACCGTTGCTGACCTTAAGACTGATACGCATGAAACTTATTCCCGAAGAGTGGACGAATGAGCACCGCCTCTTGCTGATTTGCGCTCGCAAGGTCCTGACTCCGTCGCAACTCGAGAAGGCGGGCGCCGCAATCGCGGCCGGCCTTGACTGGGACCTGCTGGCCCGGCACGCTCAGCACCACGGCCTGGCGCCTCTGCTGTACTCTCACCTGCACCGCAACTTTCCGCTGGCCGTTTCTGCCCGCCCCGAACCGCGCCTCAAGCTCTTAGAGGCCGGCGTGCGTAACCTTTTTCTGTCGGCCGCCCTACTGAAAATCTTGGACGCCCTGCAGACCGCCGGAATCCGCGCCCTCGCCTACAAAGGCCCTGTCTTGGCCGTATTACTCTATGGCGATATCAAATTGCGCGAGATGTCAGATCTCGATATCCTGATCGATCGCGCCACCTTTCCGGCGGCGCGCGAAGTGCTCGTGCAACTGGGATATCAATCCGCATTTCGATACAGCCGCAAACAGCAGGAAGCCCGCCTGCGTTCTGACTGCGAATGCGAGTTCTCCACTTCTGACGGCAACCTTCTGGTGGACTTGCACTGGCAAATCACCGCGCCCCATCTCGCGCACCGCTTTCGCTTCAATGACCTTTGGGATCGACGACGCACGGTAACCCTCGGACAAAAGTCCATTCCCACATTTTCTGCCGAGGACACCGCATTGCTCCTCGCCGTACACGGCGGCAAGCATCTATGGGAGCGATTGAGTTGGCTGGCAGATTTCGCCGAGAGCCTCCGCCAGAACCTCCACCGCGACAAAATGGACAACCGGGGCTTCGACTGGCGCGTACTGAAGTTGAGAGCCCGCGAAGCCCGTACCGAACGAATGCTTTTGCTCGCCCTGGCACTCGCCGAGGCCATTATGCACGTCCAGATCCCTGCCGAATTCTCGGACGCAATTAGCAACGACGCTGTTGTGCAAGCCACGGCCGCCGGTATGGCAAAAAAACTGTTCCAGGACGAAGATAAAGATAGAGATATAGAAGACAAACCCGCGCTCCAACCAACGCCGGAACGCTGGTCAACGCTTGTTCACCTTGCCGACAGCCGATGGGACGGAATACGTAGCGCAGCGCGTTTCGCGCTCGCCTCCGGCCCCCGCGAGTGGCAGACAGTTCGCCTCCCCGATTCGTTATTCGCTTTTTACCCTTTGCTGCGTTTAGCCACCGTGTTGCGTTGTATCCCCGCGTTTTTCTCCTCCGGCCGCCGCGCCACTCCAAACTCAGGATAGATGCGAAGGGCACGCCTCCAATCCTCGCCTTACAAGGCCGATTTGCCGTTCGAGTCTGAATCGGCCTCCTGAACCCATTGGTCTCGCCTAGGGTTTCAGCTCTTCATCGGGTAAGATACTCGGCTAAGAAAGAGACCTTGCGGGCAACGTCCCTAGGCGACGATTAAGACACCACCTCCTACTCTTCCGATGAATCGCGAGTATCACAAAGCCTATAGCCAGGAACTGCATCGCGACATGGAGGCGCTAGTGTTTGGGTATGCGGGGACGCCGCTGGCGGTATTTCCTACTTCGCAGGGACGGTTTTTCGAGTATGAAGATCGAGGGATGATTGGAGCGTTGGCGGAAAAGATCGAGAGCGGCGAGTTGCAGGTCTTTTGTCCGGACAGCGTGGACGGGGAGAGCTGGTACAACAAGGGCGTGCATCCCCGGGTGCGGGTGCTGCGGCACTTGCAGTATGAGCGATACATTCTGCATGAGTTTCTGCCGTTCATCCGGTGGAAGAATCAGACGCCTCGGCTGGCGGTGACAGGGTGCAGTTTTGGTGGGTATCATGCGGTGAATTTTGCGTTGAAGCATCCGGATGTGGTGACGCATTGCGTAAGCATGAGCGGGGCGTTCGATATTCATCAGTTTCTGGATGGCTATTACGATAATGATTGTTACTTCAACAATCCTCCGGACTACATTCCGAATATATCGGATGACTGGTTTTTGAGCCGCTACCGGCAGATGAAGATTGTGCTCGGGTCGGCGGATTGGGATATTTGTCTGGATGCCAACATTAAGTTTTCGGCGATTCTGAATGCGAAGGCGATTCCGCACTGGCTGGACGTTTGGGGAGATAATTCGAAACATGATTGGCCGCTGTGGGTGAGGATGGCGGGGAAGTATTTTTAAGTGCCGTCGTTGGTCCTTGGTCGTTGGTCGTTGGCGCGTTTGTGAAAGGCACGGTTGTGGGAGGCACGGGTTTGTGGAAGGGCACGGCTTTAGCCGTGCCGTCAACGCTACAAAGAATTGGACTTTAGCCCCTGCGGCGGGGCATTCAGGAAGTAGGGATCCTTCGACTGTGTAAGTGCTTCGCTTTGCGCAGCATTTACTTCGCCCAGGATGACGAGGCTAGTGGATGACGATTTAAGAATGGAGATCTTGTCGTGAAGAAGATTGGAATTTTGTTTGGGATGGAGAATACGTTTCCGCCGGCATTGGTCGAGAAGATTAACTCGATGAAGGTTGAGGGCGTCGAGGCGGAGTTTGTGAAGATTGGCGGGATTCGGATGGATGAGCCGAAGAGGTATGCGGTGATCATTGACCGGATTTCGCAGGATATTCAGTTCTATCGCGCGTATTTGAAGAATGCGTCACTCCACGGGACGATTGTGGTAAACAATCCGTTCTGGTGGACGGCGGACGACAAGTTCTTTAATTACGCGCTGGCATACAAGATGGGCGTGGCGATTCCTCCGACGATCATTCTGCCGCATAACAAGCATCCCGAGGGAACGACGGATCAGTCGATGCGGAATCTCATCTTCCCTCTCAACTGGCAGGAATTGTTTGATTACGTCGGCTTCCCCGCTTTCTTGAAGCCTTATTCCGGAGGCGGTTGGAAGCATGTGTACAAGGTGCATTCACCGGAAGAATTCTTTCATCACTACAACCAGACGGGCGATCTGTGCATGACCCTGCAGCATGGCGTGGAGTTCGATGAGTATTACCGGTGTTACGTGGTGGGGCAGGAGAAGGTGCACATCATGAAGTACGATCCGCGGGCGCCGCATCATGAGCGCTATGTGAAGGGGAATCCGGCGCCGTCGTCGGAGGCGTTGCGGGAGCGGATGGAGAAGGATGCTCTGTCGCTGTGCCGGGCGTTGGGGTATGACTTGAACACTGTGGAATTCGCGGTGGAGGCCGGCGTTCCGTATGCGATTGATTTTCTGAATCCGGCGCCGGATGCGGAGATCACGTCGGTGGGGCAGGAAAATTTTGACTGGATTGTGAATGCGGTGGCGGAGATGGCGGTGAAGATGGCGCTGAGCGGGGAGGGTCCAGTGAAGGAGATGCGGTGGGCGGAGTATTTGGCGGGAACGCCTTCTAAACCAGAGCGAAAAGGCGAGCCCGCTTGGGTGGCGGAGCGCAAGCGGGGAAAGGGGCCGAAATGATGGAAAGCGATGTAAAGCAAAAGCGATTCTTCTGGGGCGTCGCGCTAGCCTGGGTGCCGTGGGTTCCAATGATAATCGGCTTGCGCAACATATTCGTAGGCATCGGGAACAGCAAAGCCACTGGGGTTGGGGCTATAGCGGGTGGATTGGTGGAGTCATATGCGGACGCTGGGCTCGCCGCGATCTTAATCTGCGAGGTAGGCGCGATGGCGCTCCTGTTTCGTGCGTTCTCGCATGGTCGAGGACTACGCAGCGCGTTCTCAGTACTTTCCATCTGCATGAGCCTGCTTATGCTTTTTCTATTTTGCCTATCGCTCTGGCTGTTTTGGTTCGTCCGACATCAGGCGTACTGATCACAGAATAAAAATCCCGAATGGAGATTCGGCGATGCGAGGCAAAGTTGCGAAGACCGTGGATGAATATCTGGCTGGCGTACCGGAGCCGGCTTGCAGCACTTTGAAACATATTCGCGCGGTGATTCGCTCTGTGGTGCCCGAGGAGACTGCTGAGGTAATCAGCTACGGGATGCCCATGTTCAAGTACAACGGAATGTTGGTGGGGTATGCGGCGTTTAAGAATCACTGCAGTTTGTTTCCGACGGGGTCGGGAGTGCTCGACCGGTTCGAGAAGGAGCTGCGTGGCTACCGGACTTCCAAGGGGACGATTCAGTTTCCCTCGGATAAACCGCTGCCGGATGCGCTGGTGAAGAAGATTGTAAAGGCCCGGGTTAAGGAGAATCAGGAGTGGGATTGATCGAGGGTCGGATTTTGCTCATTGTTATACTGTTGGGGTTCGGTTTCTCCCACTTCTCGCAAAGGAAGCGAGAGGTGGGGCACCCGGCTTTAAGGCGCTGTCGGCGAACAGCAGATTCCTCGCTTCGCTCGGAATGACAAGACATAACAAGATATATGCAGCCTACTTTCACTATCGGGATTGAAGAGGAATATCAGACGGTGGATCCGGAGACGCGGGATCTGCGGTCGCATATTCATGCCGAAATTCTGGAGAAGGGGAGGATGATTCTCCAGGAGCGGGTGAAGGCGGAGATGCATCAGTCGGTGGTGGAAGTGGGAACGCGGGTCTGCAAGAGCATTAAGGACGCGAAGGTTGAGGTCAAAAAACTGCGGCGCGACATGGTGCGGCTGGCCAAGGAAAATGGATTGCGGCTGGCGGCGGCGGCAACGCATCCGTTTGGGGATTGGCGGGATCAGGAGATTTATCCCGACGAGCGCTACAAGCATATTGTTGAGGATTTGCAGCTGGTGGCGCGGGCCAACCTGATTTTTGGGCTGCACGTGCACATCGGGCTTGAGGATCGCGAGACGGCGATTCACATGATGAATCATGCGCGGTACTTTCTGCCGCACCTGCTGGCGCTGTCGACGAATTCGCCTTTTTGGCTGGGGATGAATACCGGGCTGAAGTCCTATCGCTGCAAAGTGTTCGACAAATTTCCGCGAACGAATATTCCGGATTATTTTCCCAGTTGGGGCGAGTACGAAAACTTCATCAAGCTGCTGATCAAGACCAACTGCATCGATAACGCGAAGAAGATATGGTGGGACATCCGGCCGCATCCGTTTTTTGACACGATTGAGTTTCGGGTGTGCGACATTCCGATGCGGGCCGACGAGACCATCGCACTCGCCGCTTTGATTCAGGCTACGGTGGCGAAGCTGTATAAGCTGTATACAGCGAACCAGGGATTTCGCCTGTACCGGCGGGCCTTGATCATGGAGAACAAGTGGCGGGCGGCGCGCTACGGGCTTAACGGCAACCTGATCGATTTTGGCAAACAGACGGAAGTGCCGACGCGCGATCTGGTGCATGAGTATCTGGAGTTCGTCGATGACGTTGTGGATGAATTGGGATCGCGTGAGGAACTGAATTATATCCACGAGATCTTGAAGAATGGCAGCGGGGCGGACCGGCAGCTGCGCGTCTTTCAGGAGACTGGAGATTTGAAGAAAGTGGTCGATTACATTATTGAGGAGACGGAAGCGGGGCTGGAAGAAGAGCCGGATGCCGTTCGAAGAGTCGGGTAATGAGTATTCCTGTGGAGAAAGTCAAGGTCAAAATCCCCACCCTGTCGCAAGCTCAGAGAGACCGGGCAAGACCGACAAGGGCGGGGCACCCTCGACATTCCTTTTGATCCGGAATATACGCCGGGGGCTTTCAACGCGGTTAACGTTTGTTTGCGCGTGCAGGCTCACGAACAGGTTTGCGTGATTACCGACGAGGCTACGATCGAGATTGCGGCTTCGATTGTGCATGAACTCGAGAAGGTGGGCGCTCCTTACCATGCGTGGGTGCTGGAGGAGTTGGCGGAGCGTCCGCTGAAGGATTTGCCGCGCGAGATTGTGGAGGATCTGGAGAACAGCCAGGTTTCGATTTTTGCGGTGCAGGCGCAGACGCATGAACTGCGGTCGCGAATTCAGATGACGGACGTTGTGAACCGGAAGAAGATTCGCCACGCGCACATGGTGAACATTAACCGGCAGATCATGCTGGAGGGGATGCGGGCGGATTTTCAGCGAGTGGACCGGCTCAGTCAGAAGGTTATCGAGATGGTGCGCAAGGCTTCGAAGATTCGCGCGAAGACTGCGGCGGGAACCGATCTGACGGCGGAGTTGAATCCGAATTACAAGTGGTTGAAGACGAGTGGGATTATCAGTCGCCGGAGAAATGGGGGAATTTGCCGGGCGGTGAGATTTTTACGACGCCGGGTGAGGTAAATGGAACGTTTGTGATCGACGGCGTGGTGGGCGATTATTTGTGCGGGAAGTTTGGCAACTTGCAGGAGAATCCGCTGACGGTGCGGATGAAGGGGAACCGGCTGACCGAGGCGCATTCGGAGAATCGCGAACTGGAGAATGATTTCTGGAAGTATACGCATACCGATGAAAACAGCGATCGGGTGGGCGAGTTTGCCATTGGGACGAATATTGATTTGAAAGATGTGATTGGGCAGATTTTGCAGGACGAGAAGTATCCTGGAGTGCATATTGCGTTTGGGAATCCTTATGGGGCGCACACCGGGGCGGAGTGGGATTCGACTACGCATATTGATGTGGTGGGACGGAAGTTTAATATTTGGGTGGACGACGAGCAGATTATGCGGGAGGGGAAGTTTTTGGTTGAGGCGTAGCGGCGGCTTACGTGGTGGAGAGAGGTAGAGATCGTTCGACTTTGAAAAGCGCTCACTTTGTGAGCGCTTTTCTACGCTAGGATGACAAGGCGATCCGGACGACGGGCGGTAGAATATTCGGCAAAATCATGATTCCTTCCTTGCGTCAGCAATTCAACGAGAAATTTACTGCGGACAAATATCGGGCGCTTTTGCGCCGGGTGGAGGATATTTGCGGGGCCCATGTGCAGTTTCGGATTTCGGAGACGCCTTGTTTCTTCCCCAAGCCGCTGATTGATCGGATGGCGGCGGATGGTCAGGAATTGATCCGGCAGTTGGTCGACAATCCTGCGTATCGAGCGAAGTCGGACGAAGCGGTTCCCACCGAGTTTAAAGTTCCCAACGAACCATCGCATCCCATGTTTGTGCAGGTGGATTTTGGGTTGGCGCGCGATTCACGCGGAGAGTTGCAGCCGAAACTCGTGGAGTTGCAGGCCTTCCCTTCCCTGTATGCGTATCAAGGGCCGCTGGCGGAGGCGTATATCGAGGGGTATGGGCTCGCAGCTTCCGGCTTTCGGCTTCCGGCTTCCGGGCGGTTGAAATACTTTTTGAGTGGGCTGGAGAGAGATTCTTATCGTGAACTTTTGCGCCGCGCAATTGTCGGTAACCATGATTCAGAGAATGTAATTCTGATGGAGATTCATCCACAGCAGCAAAAGACGTTGCCAGATTTTTTGCTGACCGAGAAAATGCTTGGGGTTCCGACCGTCGATATTGTGGATATCAAGAAAGATGGATCGCGCCTTTATTATGAGCGCGACGGGAAACACATTCCGATCCGGCGGATTTATAACCGGACGATTGTGGATGAGCTTGAGCGCAAGAAGGTCAAGCTGAATTTTGACTGGCGCGACGATCTCGATGTGGAGTGGGCGGGGCATCCCAACTGGTATTTTCGGATCAGCAAGTTTTCGATTCCCTATTTGAAACATGCATCGGTGCCGAAGACATGGTTTCTGGATCAGCTGCAAGAAATTCCCTCGGATCTGGAGAACTATGCGCTGAAGCCGCTGTATTCATTTGCCGGGCTGGGAGTGGTAATTGCTCCGACGAAGGAAGATATCGCGGCAATTCCGGCGGAGCGGCGTCCGTATTACATTTTGCAGGAGCGAATACACTTTGAGCCCGTGATCGAGACTCCATTTGGCAGCACAAAGGCGGAGGTGCGGGTGATGTATGTCTGGCTGGACAAATTGACGCCGGTGCTGACCATCATCCGCATGGGGCGCGGACTGATGATGGGCGTAGATCAGAATAAGAATATGGAATGGGTTGGGGCTTCGGCGGCGTTTTTCCTGGAGTAGTTTTGCTTAAAGCAGCCGGCAAGCGCGGGTTTTTTGCATCGGCGACCTCACGATCCGGTAGCGGTCGGGTCGGCAGCGGGGGTCGTGTCCAGGCGGCGGCCAATCAGAATGCCGGCTGCGATCAAACTGGCAGTGATTGCGATTGCAAGCGCTAGCCAGCCCCAATGTTCCAGGGGGTGCCGGAGTACGCGGATGAAGCGGCGTCCATAGTGGCTGGCAACGAAGGCGATGGCGGAATAGCGGGCGGTGCGGCACAGGCCGACAACGATCAGAAACTTGGGCAGAGGAAAATCGGAGGCGCCTGCGGCTGCGAAAAACATGCTCGTCGGCGTGGGAATAGGAATGGCCGTAGAAGCCGCCAGAGTTCCAGTGCCCCATTTTTTAAACAACTTCAGAAACTTGGATACCGTGCCTTTCTTGAATTTCCTGTCCAGGTAGGCCGATCCTGCTTTGCGTGCGAGCCGGAATGTGATGTAGGCGCCGACGACCGATCCAGCGGTTGCCGTGGCCGCGTATTCGTACCATGGGTTGCGGTGGCTGGCAGCGAGAAGGGCTGTGAAAATGTCGAGACCGCCAAACGTCGGAATGGGCGAACTGTCGAGAATCGCGAGGAAGAAAAGTCCCAGTGCTCCCAGATGCTGAAGCGTCGAGAGAAAAGTCCCTCCCCCTCGCCGCCTGGGATTCTGAAGAAGCAGATTCAGCATCTCTGCAATATATCAAGTCGAGCACGCGGGCAGGGCATTGCCGCGCGAATCGCGAGCAGTCTAGCGGATTTTGACGATTGTGGTCTCCAGAACCTTCCCGTTGGCACGTTTAACAAACATCTTATCGCCATGGAAGCGGACTGGAACAAATGCGCCGCGGCCGAACTCGCCGGGACGGTAGCCACCGCAAGATTCGGCGTTGTATTCGCCGATGTACTCGGTCCCGCCCACCCGAAGCACAATGGCGGTCTTGCGCGTTCGCTGCGCGGATTCTCGCAGGAGTTCCTGTTCGGCCTGAGCCCAGTTGTCCAAATCCCGGCCAGGAATTTTTCCGCTGCGGATGTAAATTTCCTCGGCACGCCGACGGGTGGCTTGTTGCGAGTCCTGCAAAGATTCTGGCCAGGCCTTGGGGTGAGCAGCGGCGTTCATGAATTCTCCTTATGCGAAGCGCTATCGCATAATCTCGTCCTCCTTATTTTACTCGGGTCAGACGTCGCTTGGATGAGTGGCATCTCACAGAGGGACGTATGTGAGGGCATGTTTGGGAAAATTGGCACGACTGGACGCACATGGAGACTCGATTGCCACATGGCGATGCCCTCTCAACGGGCGCGCTGCGCCGCAGGGCTGCGGCGCAGCGCCCTCCAGGGAGACAAGGTTCCCGCAAATACTCTCATCCGTAGGCCTTAGGGAAATCACGGAGTTGACCGGACTCGACATGGGGCCTAACATTACCGCCGAGCAAGGTCCAAAACTTTCATGATTGGCCAGCAGGTATCCCATTACCGCATCCTTGGAAAGCTGGGCGGCGGCGGTATGGGCGTGGTCTACGAGGCGGAGGATCTGAGCCTGGGGCGGCATGTCGCGCTCAAATTTATTCCTGAAAATCTGGCTGGCGACCCCAAATCGCTGGAGCGTTTCACGCGCGAGGCACGGGCCGCATCCCAGCTGAACCATCCTAACATCTGCACGATCCACGGCATTGAGGACAACCACGGGCATCCCTTCATCGTGATGGAGAAGCTCGAAGGGGAAAGTCTCAAGCAGCACATCGCCGGGCAGCCGATGAAGCTGGAGGAAGTGCTGGACGTAGGAGTCCAAGTGGCGGACGCGCTGGTGGCGTCGCACACCAAGGGGATCGTGCATCGCGACATCAAGCCCGCGAACATCGTTCTAACCCCAACCGGGCAGGCCAAGGTCCTGGACTTCGGGCTGGCGAAACTCGTACAAGCCCCAGGCTCGGAAGATGTGGATCAATCTTTAACGGCGGTGGGAATCATTCCCGGGACGGCTGTGTATATGTCTCCCGAACAGGCGCGCAGCGAAACGGTGGACGCCCGCAGCGATCTGTTTTCCTTTGGGGTGGTGCTCTATGAGATGGCCACGGGGAAGAAACCATTCTCGGGAAGCAATTCGTTGATGACGCTCGATGCGGTGCTCCATCAGAAGCCCACGCCACCACACGATTTGAATCCGAAGATTCCGATCGAATTGCAGGGAATCATTGGCAAGGCGATGGAGAAGGACCGCATCCACCGCTACCAGAGCGCGGCCGAGATTCGATCTGATCTGGCGCAACTGAAACGCGAAGCCGAGTCGGGAACGATCAAGGTCGGCAGTAATTCGTCGGTACTGCGGGCGGCGTCAAAAACTTTCAGCCGGAATTCACGCTTTCAGACGTACGCGGTAATAGCAATGGCAGCGCTGCTGGTTACGGTGCTGGCCGCGGTGGGCGCCTGGTGGTTCAAGCATCGCGAGGTGGCGAGCGCTGAGCAGCGCAGCGCGATCGCAGTGCTGCCGTTGCAGAATCTGAATGGGGATTACAGCATCGACTATTTGCGCTTCGCCCTGGCGGATGAGTTGACGAGCGTGTTGACCTACTCGCGCACGCTCGAGGTGCGGCCTTCTTCGGCGACGCGAAGATATGTGGCGCTGGATCTGGAGCCCAAAAAGGTTGGACAAGAGTTGCGGGTTGGGCGGCTGCTGCAGGGACACTTCATCAAACAGGGAAACCAGTTGACCGTCACGCTGGAGGCGATCGATGTCCCTACCGACCGCCTGCTGTGGCAGACCACGGTCACCGCCAAGGCGGAGGACTTAATCGGACTGCAGCAGCAACTGAGTTCTCAGGTGCAGCACGGGTTGTTGCAGGTTCTGGGAGGCGCGGCGGGCGCGACCGAATCGGCGGCATCGCGGCCAAAAAATCAGGAAGCGTATGACTTGTATTTGCGCAGCATCGCCGTGCCACACGATGCGGCTCCGAACAAAGAAGCGATCAAGATGCTGGAGTGGGCGGTGGGCATCGACCCGAGTTACGCGCCGGCCTGGGAAGCGTTGGGACAAAGATATTATTTCGACTCTTTGTTTGGCGGCGGCGGGGAAGAAAAATTCCAGCGCTCGAACGCTGCGTATGAGCGAGCGGTGTCGCTCGATCCCAACCGGGTGATGGCGGCGAGCAGCTTGATTACGAACCGCGTGGAACGCGGCGAACTGGGGCGAGCTTACGATGCGGCGACGGATTTGGTGCGGCGTCGTCCGCAGAGCGCCGACGCCCACTTCGCTCTCAGCTACGTGCTGCGATATGCGGGAATGCTGGACCAATCGACGCAGGAGTGCAACGCGGCCCGCTCGCTCGATCCCGGCAATTTCGCTTTCCGTTCTTGTGCGTGGTCGTTCCTCGAGATGGGCAAGACCGACCGGGCCATGGACTTTGTCCATCTGGATGCGGGCTCGGAGTGGGCGGCGTGGGTGACTCCATATGTTTATCTGGCAGAAGGCAATGTAGCCGAGGCGCACGCCAGCGCAAAAAACATGTCGAAAGCGTCCATTTATCACCGCGATCTAATGGACGCATGCACGGCGGCGCAACGTCCCGCCGACCTGGCGAAAATTGTCCGCGAAAACGAAGCGTCAGTGATGATGGAACCGGATGCTGAGGCGTGGTACCACGTGGGCGCATTGATGGCGGCCTGCGGACAGAAGGAACCGGCGTTGCGACTGCTGAAGGCCGCGGTGCAGCAAAACTATTGCGCCTACTCGGCGTTGCTGGATGATCCGCTGCTGAAGGACTTGCGAAAAGAAACGGCGTTCAATGAGGTGTTGACTTCGGCGGGCAATTGCCAGGCAGTGCTGAAAGAAGGGCGGTAGGGGGAGAAAGCTTCTAGCTTCTAGCTTCTAGCTCTCAGCCTCAGAACCTATCCTATCGATCGTTTGTGGGACGGGCACGCCTTTCAACTCGTGCGCGAACGGTTCTGGGAAGGGCACGGCTTCAAAGTTTGAGGGAAAAGTCCGATTTTGCGCTTGTTTTGAAAGGGCGCGGCTTTCTATCCGCGCCGCAAGTCGCCCAATGAATGACGGCTTTTTAGCCGCTGAGGGTCGTGACTAACCTCGCGGAAAGAGTTTTTCCGCAGTCTCTTCAGCCGTGCCGATCAGTATCGCAGATGATGCAGGCTTTTGCCCTGAGGAACTCGCACCCCATGCGGAACTTTACGCGCCGATCGTTACTTCAATCTTCGGCTGCGGCGATCGGCGCCATCGCGATTCCGTCGCTTGCCTCAAATGTTGTCACGTCCGCTACGGTGCGCAAAGGGACGCATTCATCAGTCCGTTTGTCAATGGTGCTACCCACACATTCCTGTCGAACAACTGGCGGAGTACGCAGCGAACATCGGACTGCGGGGAGTGGACCTACTGCAGCCGGACGAATATGAAATCCCGCGGCGCTACGGCCTTGTCTGCACCATGGGATATGCCGGAGGAGGAGAGATCGGCAAGGCTCTGAATCGCGTGGAGAATCACGCCGCCATCGAACAGGCATTTCGCACGAACATACCGCGGGCGGCGAAGGCCGGAGTTCCCAACGTGATTACATTTTCTGGGAACCGGGGTGGCATGTCGGATGAGGAGGGCGCGCGAAATACTGTCGCGGGGTTGAATCGCGTCAAAAAGTTCGCGGAAGATCATGGCGTGACGATCTGTTTAGAACTGCTCAATAGCAAAGTGAATCATCCGGATTATATGTGCGACCACACGGCGTGGGGCGTAGGCGTGTTGCGGGAAGTGAACTCGCCAAACGTCAAGCTGCTTTATGACATTTACCACATGCAGATTATGGAGGGTGACCTGATCGATACGATCCGGCAGAATCTGCAGTGGATTGGACATTTCCACACCGGGGGCGTGCCGGGTCGCCACGAACTGGACGAGACGCAGGAGGTTCAGTGGGACGGAGTGATGCGGGCGATCGCCGAGGCCGGCTTCCGCGGCTATGTGGCGCATGAATTTGTGCCCACCGGCAGATCCGCTGGAGTCGCTGCGGAAGGCTGCGGATTTGTGTGACGTGTAAGGCGGCTTCTGGCTTCCGCTCTTCGGCTTCCGGCCGCGCTGACCAGACCGACCGCTGATAGACTTACGATTCGTATCAGGGCATCGCTTTAGCGATGCCGGCAGTGCGGCCAGATCGTACTCGGCTTTAGCCGCTGCACGTGCTGCCGACGTGCGGAACAGCCACAGCGCCTGAAGGCGAGTCTGGACGATGCTGCTTTGGCGGTATGCCTGAAGGCATACCCTGATACGAATCCTAATTCGAATCTGATTCGAATCAGATTCCAATCTTGATTCGAGTCTCCATAGCGATCCCCGTTCTCGTCACCGCTGAGGCGTTCTCCAGCTGGATTCGACGGAAACAATTTGCGTCAAAGTGGCATTTGGCCCCATCCTTGTAACGTGAGATATCCCGGACCTGTCTGCCTGCAGCGGCCCACTCGGCGCCGCGCGTCTTCTGTTTTTTACGCCCTGCATTTTCCTGGTATGAAGTTCGTTTGTTTCCTCGCAGTTTTTTCTCTCGCCACCAGCGCGCAGAGTCCGGTCGCGACGAGGCCGGGCGCGCCGGCAGCGAAGGCTGCAACATCAAGTTCCCCCGCGAACGATCCGCTCCCGAACCTAAACGTTCTGGCCAATCCTCCCGGACTGCTGTATCAGGGCGTTCCTGCGGAATTGCCGCAGGATCAGGGCGCGGCGGGATTACGGCTGGAACTCCTGCGGCTCGGGACTACCGCGCGGCTGATGCAGGTGGTGGCTCATCCGGATGATGAAGATGGCGGGATGCTTACGCTAGAATCGCGCGGGCGCGGCGTGAGCACGCTACTGATGACGCTGAATCGCGGCGAGGGCGGACAGAACAAAATCGGCAGCAATTTATCGGACGTCCTGGGCGTGCTGAGAGCCGAGGAACTACTGGCGTCGGACCAATACTACGGCGTGCAGGAACGATTTTCGCGCGTGGCCGATTTCGGATTTTCGAAGAGCGCGGAGGAGACGTTTGCGAAGTGGGGCGGGCACGATGTGGCGTTGGGCGACATGGTGCGGGTCATTCGAACGTTTCGTCCGGATGTCCTGGTGGCTCGCTTTTCCGGAACGTCGAGGGATGGACACGGGCATCATCAGGCTTCGGCCATTCTGGCGAAGGAAGCGTTTCGCGCGGCGGCTGATCCGAAGCGCTTTCCGGAGCAGATTGCGCAGGGACTGCAGCCGTGGCAGGCGAAGAAGTTGTACATCGGAAACGTTTGCGGGTTCGGGGCAATGACATGTCCAGATGCGGACTGGACTTTGAAGTTGAACACGGGCGAGCGCAACGCGGAGCTGGGCATGTCGTATATTCAGTTCGCGATGCAAGGCTTGCGGCACCAGATGTCCCAGGGCGCGGCCAACGGGACAGTCGATCCAGGGGACCGGTTCACGTTTTATCGGCTCGTGGATTCAGTGGTGCCTTCCGCGTTGGACAAGAACGGGCACGAGAAGAGTTTCTTCGACGGGATTGATACGACCTGGCCGGAGTTGGCGGCGCAACTGGGAACGGAAGAAAAGAAAGTTCCGCGTCTGCCAACGGAGTTGACCGAGATCGCAAAACATGTAGTCGAAGCAACGGAGGCCGCGAAAGAAACTGACAATTCGGCTGAGGCGCCTTTGATGAAAATTGTGGCAGAGTTGAATCGCGCAAGTAGCGAACTGCGCGCAAGCGCTTTGAGCGCGGCCGCGAAAGTCGATGTGCTTACGCGGATCGCGGAGAAGCGGCAGCAGGCGGAAACCGCGTTAAATCTGGCACTCGGCGTGAGTATGACGGCGGATGTCACGTCCGATGGCGGACGCGATGTTCGCGTTCTGAAAGAAGCAGACGCACTGACCACGGTTTCGCCCGGTCAGGAGTTCCTGGTTGCAGTGACTCTGCACAACGGATCGAAGCAGACGCTGGGGATCGACGACATCAAGCTGGAAGTTCCATCGGGGTGGACCACTGTCGAGGGAAAGACGAAACCATTGACGGTCAATGCGGGAAAAGATGTGCACGCGGATTTCCGGCTGCGGGTGCCGAAGAATGCGGCGTATACACGGCCCTATTGGCATCGGGATGATCCTGACAGGGAGAGCGTCAATCACATTGATGACGAGAAATATGCGACGCTTCCCTTCCCGCCTCCGGCGCTGCGGGCGCGGGTGCAATATTCGGTGAGCGAAGGCGCCGCGGCGAAAACCAGGACTGGGATTACGTCGGTTGTGGCCACTCCGTTTATGAATGAGGCAGGAAAAACCGAGAAACGTCCGCTGGCGATTGTGCCGGTATTTTCGGTGATGCTGGAGCCGGCAACGCAGATAATCTCGACGCATAACGGGTCAACTTCAAACGTTACAGTGGGCGTAACCAGCAATCTCACGCGCGAGGTCCACGGCATACTGCGTCTGGAGTTGCCGGCTGGGATGGCGCTCGGAGCCGGAGCAATTTGCGGTGGATTTGAAAAAGCGTGGAGAGAAACAGGATTTTCAGTTCAAGGTTTTCACCACCGGATTGCAGGAAGGGCGGACGACGGTGCGCGCCGTGCTTGAATCGGAGGGCGAGAAATACGCCGAGGGATACACGCTGGTCACACGTGAAGATCTGGGCAGTTTCTATTACTACCAGCCGGCGCGGCAGCGCGTGAGTATTGTCGACGTGCAGGTTCCGCATGATCTCAAGATTGGTTACATCATGGGCGCGGGCGATGACATTCCTACGGTGCTGAAGCAGGTGGGGATGGATGTCACGGTGATTCCGGCGGAGAAATTGGCGACTGAGGATCTGAGCAAATACGGAACGATCGTGCTGGGAATCCGCGCCTATGACACACAGAAAGATGTCGCGGCGAACAACAAGAAGCTGCTCGATTTCGTTTCCGCGGGCGGAACGTTGGTGGTGCAGTATAACGCCGGCGTCGCCGACTTCAACGCCGGCAAATTCACCCCCTACCCGGCAGAGCTAAGCCGGGCGCGGGTTTCGGTGGAGGAATCCCCGGTGGAAATTCTGGCGCCAGACGATTCGGTCTTCCATTATCCCAACACGATCACGGCGCACGATTTCGACGGGTGGGTGCAGGAGCGCGGACTGTACTTCATGGACAAGTGGGATGAGCAATTCGCTCCGCTGCTCTCCTGTCACGACCCGGGAGAAGATGCGCAAAAGGGCGGGCTGCTGCGGGCGAAGTACGGCAAGGGAACTTACATCTACACGGGCTACGCATTCTTCCGGCAGCTGCCCGCGGGCATTCCGGGGGCGGTGCGGCTGTACGTGAATTTGTTGAGTGCGGGGCATAACAAGTAATTGTAGAGACGTAGCTTGCTATGTCTTTCTCTTCGTGGTGAAAAGACGTTGCGAGCAACGTCTCTACGAAATGGATTCTTCCTCGCAATCCGGCGGGAGTTCTCCGGGGCTCATCCGCGGGATGGGGCTGGGGACCGCGACTGCGCTCAACATGATCGATATGATCGGTGTGGGCCCGTTCATCACCATGCCGTTGGTGTTGAGCGCGATGGGCGGACCGCAAGCCCTGCTGGGATGGGTTCTGGGAGCCTTTCTCGCCGTCTGCGACGGTCTGGTGTCCGCCGAATTGGGCGCGGCACTGCCGGCCTCAGGCGGATCGTATCGCTACCTCCGCGAAATTTATGGACCGCAGAAATGGGGACGGCTGATTTCGTTTCTGTTTATCTGGCAGGTTTCATTCTCCGCACCACTATCCATTGCAACGGGGTGCATCGGGCTGGCGGGATACGCGGCTTACTACTGGCCGGGACTGGAGACGGTTTATGCGCATCACGATGCAGTGCTGCATATACCGTGGGCGGGCCCGCTCCAGGCCAGTTGGATCGTAACCCCAGGCACATCGGTCGCGGTGGCAATCTGCTTCTTTACGGTCCTGTTGCTTTACCGGCGTATCACGGTGATCGGGCGGCTCACAAAAATATTGTGGTTTGGAGTGATGGGAACCATCGGTTGGATCATCTTCACGGGGCTCACACATTTCAATGCCGCGCTAGCGTTTGATTTTCCGCCGGCTGCCTTCACATTGTCCCACCAATTCTTCACGGGGCTGGGCGGAGCGATGCTCGTCGCTACATATGATTACTGGGGCTACTACAACGTCTGCTTTCTGGGGGACGAGATCAAGGATCCGGGAAAGAATATTCCGCGCGCCCTGCTGCTTTCCATTCTGATCGTGGCCTGTCTATATCTAATGATGAACTTGTGCATCATGGCCGTGGTGCCCTGGCGGGAAATGGTGCAGGCTGGACAAAACAATAATGGGTTGTACGTTGTCTCGTTGTTCATGCAGAGGGTATATGGAGCCTGGGCGGCGCGGCTGGTAACCGGGCTTGTAATCCTGACGGCCTTTGCTTCGGTCTTTTCGCTGATGCTGGGGTATTCGCGGGTACCCTATGCGGCGGCGAAAGACGGCAACTACTTTCGAGCGTTTGCCCGCGTGCATCCGGTCTACCGGTTTCCTTACATTTCTCTGCTGGCGCTCGGAGTGGTAGCGGCAGCGTTTTGCTTTCTGCGGTTGAAGGATGCGATCGCGGCTCTGGTGGTGATTCGCCTGATCCTGCAATTCCTGGTACAGGCGATCGGATCAATCGTGTTGCGGATCCGGCGGCCTGACCTGCCGCGGCCGTTTCGCATGTGGCTTTACCCGCTGCCGGCGCTGCTGGCGAGCGCGGGATTTTTGTTCATCCTGTTTAATCGCGTGAATTGGCAGAAGGAAGTACGGTACGCGGCCCTTATTTTGCTGACCGGTGTCCTCATCTATATGATCCGCGCCTGGAAGGATGGGGAGTGGCCGTTTGGCGTGCGGCTGGCAGCGAAGGCTTAACACAGAGGGCACGGAGAACGCAGAGGCCGCATGCGGAGCAATAGCATTTTTCATCTCGGTAACACTATGCAGTAAGATAGCTCGGGCGATTGTAGAGGCAGAGAAGACTAGGGGGATCATGAGAAATAGAATAGGAATCATATTGTGCGGATTGCTGGTGCTCACGATTGCGGCTGTGGCGCAGGCCAGCAAGCCGAAAGAGGAACATCGATCCGTCACTGAAGTTTTGGACCATACGGTACTCAATCTTGAGCACGAATTCGTTCCGGCGGCGGAGGCGATGCCGGAGGACAAGTTCGGATTCGCTCCCACCAATGGCGAGTTCAAGGGCGTACGCACTTTTGCGCAACAGATCAAGCATGTGGCTGCGGTGAATTACGAACTGGGCGCTGCGCTTTTGGAGCAGAAACCGCCGGTCGACATCGGCGACGAAGAAGGACCGACATCAGTCACGGGCAAGGCCGACATCCTCAAGTTCCTGAAAGAATCCTTTGAGTACGTTCATAAGGCCTTCGCCACCATCAATGAGAAGAATGTAGTGCAAACCGTGAGGAGCCCTTTCGGAGAAGGATCGGTAACGCGGCTTGGGCTGGCTACCAGCGTGGCGTCGCATGGCTTCGATCATTACGGTCAAATGGTCGAATATCTGCGGATGAACGGGATTGTGCCGCCGGCCAGCCGTTGAGGGGAGCCGCCACTACACGCGGCGGCGGACGGCTGTACTGGCAGCACGGACCAGGCCGCCATGGTGTTCCGCGAAAGTGATGCGTGGATCCCTGGCAAAACGGCCGGGATAGGACTTCAGAGCATACAAGAAGCTTTGAATCTCTCTGCGGACTTGTTCGTTTCCGGATAAGCGCCTGACTGCCACTCGCACTTGACGCGTTTTCGCCTTCATCTTCGACACACTCAGCTTCTGCATTCCCGGCTGCATGCCCCTTCTAGCATGACTCTGCCTGCAAATCCCGTAATGTCCGCGCAAAGGGCTGCTGGGGATCCTCATGGAATCTGCCAATCGTAAAAACACTGTTTTCACACTTTTGTTTCGCAAGGCGGGAATTTCAAATCTATCGACGAAAAAAACGCCGGTAAATACGGTTCTTTCTGTAGGAGTGATCCGTATTTCCGCTCGAAGGGTCGCCTTCAGGATTTCGCTAACCAAGAACGCGCTCCGCGCAGGCTGATTGAGGTGGAAAGTAGTTCCGCGGCGAGGCCGCTTCGCGAGAGGTGAGCGGCGACCCGTGCGCGCGTTTTCTGCAAAGAGACGCAGGGATCGAGGAAGAGCAATACCGACGGGCCAGCCCCGCTCAGGGCCGCGCCAAGGACGCCGTCCCTTCCTGTGAGTGCCTGCAGACTGGGCAGCAGCGGACAAAGCGCCGCGCGATACGGCTGGTGAAGGCGATCTTCCAGAGCCGCGGGAAGAAGGTCGGGACGTCCTTGGGTGAACGCCGCAAGCAACAACATGGAATTTTGCACATTCGTGACCGCATCGGCGCGGGAATATTGTGCCGGCAGGACCCGCCGGGCATCCTCGGTCGACAAACTCTGCTCAGGCACGGCGAGCAGCAATGGCCACTTGCCTCTCGGCCGAATGCCAGCCACCTGGGTTTCCGCATCCCCAGACATACGGGAGACAGTCAGGCCACCCATCCAGCAGGCGGAGGCGTTGTCGGGATGATGCTCGCGGCGGGAGGCTTCGCCCACGATTTGGGCGTCAGTCCAACGCAGACGGCCAAAATGTACCGCCAGGGCAATGCCCGCCAGGCGAGCGGCGGCTGAGGAGCCACAGCCTTTGCCAATGGGAATGTCATTCGCGATTTTGAGAGAGAGCGGAGTGGCGGGCCGGTCGACCGATTCCAGCACCTCGCAGTATGTATTCAGGATGAGGTGATCCTGCAGCTTTCCACAGATTTCACGATCGCGCCCGGTGGCGGCGATGGAGAAGTCGTCGGCCGGACGGGTGTCGAGCCTAATATAGAAATCCAGCGCCAGCGCGGCAGCATCGAAAGCCGGCCCAAGATTAGCCGAAGTGGCCGGCAGAGCCAAGCGTAGCCGGGAGCGTCTCGTGTTGGCGCCTTTGGAGGACATCTTCCGTCTTTCACCTGTAGCGTGTAGCGCCGGCATCCTGCCGGCTGTCGCGGGGGCGTCACGCCCACGCGCGCTGGCGGCGAAATCGCTGCCCGAGCCCCGCCCTGAGCGAAGTCGAAGGGACGGTGGCGCTAAGAAAACTTTTCCCCCTGCTCCAAGGTTCTCATTACCGCATCCAGCGTAGCATCTAGAACCACGGGCGGACGGCGCAACCAGTTCAGGGCGGCGCTCGCACCCTCATCGGGAGTGCCTTGGAATAAGTCGCCGCGATGGAATCCAATAGTGAAGTCGGGATCTTTCAGCAAGTTTCCCGTCAAGACCAGGACCACGGTTTCATCCGGTTTTACAAAGCCCTGCTTGACCAGCTTTTTGAGTCCAGCCAGCGTAACCGCGGACGCAGGTTCGCAGCCAATGCCTTCGGCGCCGATCTCCGCCTTGGCCCGCGCGATTTCAATCTCCGTTACCTGTTCGCAGGCTCCGCCAGTGGACTCGAGAACGTGAACCGCCTTCTTCCACGAGGCAGGATTGCCGATGCGGACCGCCGTGGCGCGGGTCTCCGCCTGCACACTGATCAGTCGTTTGCCGCCAGCTTCGCGGAGGGTGCGCACCAGAGCATTGGCGCCTTCGGCCTGAATAATGGACAGCTTCGGCAAGCGCGAAATCAGGCCTAGGTCGCGCGCTTCAACCAGCGCCTTGCCGATCGCGGAGCTGTTTCCCAGGTTCCCGCCGGGAACGATGATGTGGTCGGGCGGCTCCCAATCGAACTGCTCCAGCAGTTCGAGCGCGAGCGTCTTCTGGCCTTCGATTCGAAAAGGATTGATCGAATTCAACTGGTAGACCGGCGCCCGCAGAACGAGTTCCTGCAGCAGCCGCAGGCAGCCGTCGAAGTCGGTGCGCAATTGGCAGGTGACGGCGCCGTAGTCGAGCGCCTGGGAAAGCTTGCTCCAGGAAACCTTGCCCTCTGGAACCAGCACCAGGCTGCGCAGGCCACCTCGCGCCGCGTAGGCTGCCATCGACGCAGAAGTGTTGCCCGTGGAGGCGCAGGCCACCCAGCGAAATCCCGCCAGGCGCGCGAAAGTTGCGGCCACCGTCATGCCGGCGTCTTTGAACGAACCTGTAGGATTCAATCCCTGATGTTTGGCGTACAGGCGCGGCACACCGGTAATGCGCGCGCATTGCGGAAGTTCATACAGTGGCGTGTTCCCCTCACGCAGGGTGATGGCTCTCTCGTCGCTGGCGAGCGCTGGCAGCAGCTCGCGAAAGCGCCAAACCCCGCTTAGATCGACCGCCAACAGCGAAAGACGGCGCTGGCGCCAGAGGGATCTCAGGCTCTGCGCTTCGAACCCGTTCTCTTTCCAATGAGGATAGGTGATTTCGAGCAGGTCTTGACATTGCGGACAGCGGAAATTCTGACTAGCCTCGTCGCTCACTTCACCGCAAGCAATGCAGCGGAAGCGGAACGCCGCTTGATGGACACCATCCGCAGACGTGGGAACACTTGGCATCCGTCGATTTACTTCTCTTCCCGCAGATATTGATCGGTCTTGTTGATCCAATCGGCGCGCGGAGGAGTGAACACATCAAGGTCGACGGTGTCTTCCATAGCCTCAGCTTTATGCGGCATGTGGGCCGGAATACAGAGCACTTCACCTGAGTGCACGATGATCTCTTTGCCGTCAATCCAGAATTTGAGCGCGCCGTCGAGGATGTAGGTCAGTTGTTCGTTGTGATGGCTGTGCTCGGGGACGATGCAGCCTTTTTTCAGCAGCACGCGGGCGACCATGATTTCCTGCCCGACAACGAATTGCCGCTGCAGCAGAGGGTTGAGCTCTTCGAGCGGGATGGTGTGCCAGGGAATGTATTGCAGGGCCGCGGTGCCCGCAGCGTGTTTGGTGACGGCCCGTTTGGCGCGAGCGCGGGACACAGTGTTTCTTGCCTTTGCGCCCGTGAGGGCCTTGGTCCTTGGTTTAGTCTTCAGCTTCTTTTTCGCCATGTTGGTTTTTTCTCTTGATTGTAAGGGAAACAATCGACGCCGAAATTAATCTTGTCGAAAAGTTTCCAGCCACATTTTAAGCATCTCTGGCCTTTGACGCAGGATTTGCTCTGCGCGCTCCGCGACTCCTTAGCGCTCTTCGCGGTTAAATTCCTTCTTCGGAAAGCGCTAAGACCGGCCCAAGACAGTGGCTGGCATACCTCAGTTCCTATAGTCCCTTATACATGCCGCCGTCGACCAGCACGGTCTGGCCAGTCACGTACGACGCGCGCTCCGATGCCAGCCACACGACGGTGTCGGCTAGTTCGCGAGGCTCGCCTAAGCGCTTGAGCGGAGCCTCAGCGGCCCAGGCATCGAAAATCTCCCGCTCGCTTTTTCCCGAAACCGCTGAGCGAGCTTTCGCCAATTCTTTCAGACGATCCGTTGCGGTAAAACCGGGTCCGACGTTGTTGACCAGGATTCCGTCTTTGCCAAACTCGTTGGCGAGACTCTTTACCAATCCCACGACTGCGGCGCGCACAGCGTTCGAAAGCACGAGATCGGCGACCGGCTGCTTAGTAGTGATCGAAGTGATCGTAATGAATCGGCCCCATTGCTTCTGTTGCATGTGGGGGATTACTTCACGCGCGAAATAAACCGTGCTCAGGAAATTCAACTCGATGGCGCGCTGCCAGTCGTCGAGCGTGGCCGCCAGGAATTCCTTGGCGGGAGGGCCACCGGCGTTGGTCACGCAAATGTCCACGCTGCCAAATTTGCTGGCAACGGCCGCTACGAAGCGGCGAACGGCCTCCGCGTCCGCAACATCAAAAGCCTCGGCGAGAACTTCCCCGCCATCCTGCTTTCTGATTTTGTCGGCCGCTGCCTGGAGCGTCTGCCGGTTGCGCGCGCACATCGCCACGCGGCAACCCTCGGCGGCGAAGGCTTCGGCGGTCGCAAGGCCGAGCCCCTGACTGGACGCCGCAACCAGAGCTACCCGATTTTTCAGACCCATATCCATGAACGTCGAATTATAAATGGAGCAATCGCCTGGAGTGCTTGCCGCAACTGGTGCGGCCGAATTACTCTGAAGGACAGTGAGGTGCCCATGAAGCGCAGGTTTGAGCATCCGGAAACCCAGGCCACACGCGGCGCGGCCGATCTGAAGAGAAAGAATGGCCCACTGGCCACGCCGATTTACCAGACGTCGACCTTCGAAGTGACGGACAACGAAGAACAGCTTCGCGTTACCGGGTCCGACAGTTATTACACACGCTACGGCAATCCCACAAACACCGCTGCGGAAAAAACCGTGGCGGAATTGGAAGGCGTGGACGCGGCCCTCACCTTCTCTTCCGGCATGGGCGCGATTACGACGACGATCATGGCGCTGCTCAAGGCCGGCGACCACATCGTGGCTCAGCGCGAGGTCTATGGCGGAACGCACAAGTTCTTGTCGCAGTGGCTTCCCAGGCTGGGCATTGAGACTACGTTCGTCGACACTACCGACTACGAACAGCATGCGCGTGCGATCCGGCCGAGTACAAAGCTGCTCTATCTGGAGTCCCCGACTAATCCGACCTTGCGCGTCGTCGATTTGAAAAAGACTTCGGCTCTCGCAAAACAAGCTGGCCTGCTCACCATGATCGACAGCACCTTCGGCACGCCCATCAATCAACATCCGGCGGAGTTCGGCATCGACTTGATCATGCACTCTGGGACGAAGTACCTGAGCGGCCATTCCGATCTCATCTGCGGAGTCATCGCCGGACACGCCGAGCTCATCGCAAAAATCCTATCGACGCGAACCACAATCGGAAACTGCGTGGACCCCCACGCCGCCTGGATGCTACTGCGCGGGATGAAGACGCTGGCGGTTCGGGTACAGCAGCAAAACCAGAACGCATTGCAGGTCGCGCAGTTCCTCGCCAGCCACGCGAAAGTGCGCAGCGTGCACTATCCCTTCCTGAAGAGCCATCCACAGTACGCGGTGGCCCGCTCGCAGATGGCTGGCGGCGGCGGCATGGTGACCTTCGAAGTAGAAGGCACCGGCGACGATGCCCGCCGCCTGACCGAATCCTTACATCTGTTCACTCTCGCGCCCAGCTTGGGCGGAGTTGAATCCCTGGTGTCGATCCCAGTGCTCACCTCGCACCTGATGGTAGCCGCAGAGGAACGCCAGAAAATCGGCGTGACCGAGCAGATGATCCGGCTCTCGGTAGGAATTGAAAGTGCGGAAGATCTGATTGAGGATTTGGAGAACGCTCTGGAGGCGGTGGGAGCGCGGCAAACGGTGCAGGTGGGGTAGTAATCCCCTCGCGCTTGTAGCCCTGGATCCGCGCGGCTTCGCCCCCCGGAAATCGAGAACCTGCTCTGAGCGCAGCGAATGGGCGGCGGTTTTTACGTGAGCATGGCAAAAACAACCGGCCTCTTTAGAGGCCGGTTTTTTGTTTCTGTCCGATTGGCGCTAGAAGATGAATTTCGCTCCCAGCTGGAGAATGCGTGCCAAGTGCGCCGAGTTGACCTCAAAGAGGTTGGCGCCCGCGCCACCTTGGGACGACGGCAACAAGCAACTAGGATCGCCCGCGGAATTATTCGGTCCGCCAGTGCAACTCATCGAGCCGGAATATCCGCTCCACTCGGGATGGTTGAAGATATTGAAGGCTTCGGCGCGAAACTCGAACGCCATGCTCTCCTTAATAGCAAAGTGCTTGAAGAGTGCCATGTCGAAGTTAACCCGCCCAGGGTTGCGCAGGAAGTTCCTTCCGGCATCTCCAAAAGTAAGCCCGGTAGGCAAAGCGAACGCGGCCGGGTTGTAGAAGAATTTGGAGTAACTCCCGGAGTTCACCTGGCTTGCTGGCGGGATACCGGAGCTGGGATTGCCAATCACGTCCGGATACGAACCGGTGCCGACGGCGTTGCCGACCCCGGCATTGTCGCCGTAAGTCGTACCGTTGGTTACCGTCAACGGCGTTCCGGTCGCAAAGGTTGCGATACCGGAATACTGCCAACCCCCTAGGATAGAGTGAGTAAGCCCAGTCTTCCTAAAGAACGGGAGATCGTAGACGTAGCCGACATTCAGCATGTGGCGTTCGTCAAAATTGGAACTCGCCCGGCTCATCGCCGGGTTGTAGGAGTTGACGAAGGTCCCGTCATAACGATCTGAGGAATCGTCGATGCTGTGGCTGTAGGTGTAAGCCACCGAAAGGCTCAGGGCACCCACGGTTCTCCGCAGTGCAACCTGCAGCGCATTGTAATTGGAAGATGCCTTGTTCTCGAGACGGGTGATTGTGGAGATGCCCTGGTAGGGACGATACGGGTTGGCATCGTTGCCGCAAGCTGTCTGCAGGTTGATCGCGGTCCGACCAGTAATCGTCTGTCCGTTGACCACTCCAGTCACATTCGGAAGGCCTACGTTCGTGAGAGTGCCACAGTCGGCAGCAGTGATCGGCTGCCCAGGGAGGTACGGATTTTGCGAGGCCGGAGTAGGAAACAGTTGGTTCGAGTCACGCTGCCGTCCCAGCTTCGTACCTTTGCTGCCAACATAAGAAACGGTCAGCACCGAACGACCTGGCAATTCATGCTGAACATCGAGATGCCACTGCTGCATGTACGGCCATACAACTTGGGTAGGAATGGAGTAAAAGCTAAACGGGAACGTCGGAGCTAACGCTCCGCCGCCAATATTGGCATAACCGACGATGTTATTCTGCGTCGCGCTCTGCAACAGCGGCGAGGTCTGTCCTTCCATGCCCTCCGTGTTGGCTTCGTTTCCGTTAGCATGCTCGAAGAAAAGACCATAGCCCCCACGGATGGCGGTTTTGCCATTGCCGCGAGGATCCCACGCAAAGCCGATGCGGGGAGCGGGATTGAACAGGTGTCCTTTCACGCAGCCAGGGTTAGAGGTTCCACCCACGGCCGCATCCGGGAATCCTGCTATGGAAACAGCGCCTCCTGCAGCGCCGCACACCACAAGACCAAGCAGCGGGTTGCCCACTCCGGGGACCAGGGCGCCCTGAGTTCCTGTGATGGATCCATCTCCGTCAACCTGTGCAGCATTTGCTATACCAGCGTTGTAGACCGCAGGATCCCAGTTGTAAGCATGATGATATCGATCGCGGTAAGTGCCTTCCAGGCTTACTCGTAACCCTAGGTTGAGAGTGAGGCGGTCGGTAACGCGCCAGTCGTCCTGGAAATAGGGCTCGAGAATTTTGTAACGATTGTAAAACTTCAATTGGTTGCTGCCCTGCGTATAACTGGCGATGTTCCCCATCAGGAGGTCTGCGAAAGCATTGCCCGTGCTGATCGGCGAGGAAGGATCGAAATTGAGCGAACCATTTACTTGCACGCTGCTCAATTCATTTTTTTGCCCAGCCACGAAATAGGCGCCAAATTGCAGGTTGTGACGTCCCACAATCTTGGTGAGATTGTCCCGATATGTGTAAGTTGGATTGGAGTTATAGGGGCCCTCAGGCCAAACTCCGTCAGGATCCTCGTAGAATCCCCCTCCGTATGCAGCTCCCGCTCCGATGTTGATGGCGGGTAACTTGCCGCCAAAGCCATTGTTGAAGATGGAACCCATGGCCAAGCCAGATGGACGCGCGTACGCGCCTTGCGACTTAAAGGAAATGTGGTCCGTGGTATAGCTGGCCACGAACTCGTTGAGCAGGGTGGGAGAAATGGTGCTAGTCAGGCGAGCCACCATGCTGATCCCCGGCCCGTTAAACGCAGTTTGCACCGTGGGAAAGGCCGAGCCCGTCCAGATAGTGGTTGGCTCAACCGTGAACCACGAATCATGGATGTAACGGAAGGTAACGCGGTTGTGCAAGTTAATGTTGTGGTCTACGCGGACAAGCTCCTCGCGCCAGGTTGTGGGTTGGGCGGAATTGGAGTTGAAAATCGCCGAGCCCGGTACGTCCGCGGTGGCCACGGGAATCAAAGGAAGCAGGGCTGCACCCACCGGATCCACGGGAACTTGGTTGTTCGCGAACGGTAGACCGGTATTAGGGTCATGCGGGCAATCGGGTCCGGGACAGACATCGTTGAAGTTGCCGGTGCGCTCGGCGCTGTACGGTACCGCGACGTTGAATGTAGCAGGGACACGCTCACGCCGCCATTCCTGGGACCAGAAAAAAAAGGTTTTCTGCTTGTCCTTGTTATAAACCCCGGGGATGTACACCGGACCGCCGAGAGTGTAGCCGAAATCGTTCTTCTTGTAAGGGGGAACCACGCCGCTGCCTCCCGCACCGACGCTGTTGAAATAATTTTGCGCGTTGAAGATATCGTTGCGCACGAATTCGTAGGCATCGCCATGGAAAGCCTTCGTTCCTCCCTTGGTCTCAACCTCAACCGTGCCGGAACCGTTGCGGCCATATTGGGCGCCGTAGTTCGAGGTGAGCACCTTGAATTCAGAGATGGCGTCAATGCTGGGGTACACATTCAACGTCCCGTTACTTCCGTTGTCCATGTTGTCGCCGCCATCCAGTTCCCAGGCGTTGTACTCGGTGCGGCCACCGTTCATACTGAATGACACGCTGCCGTTAATGCCGACGGAAGGCTCATCCTGTCCGGTCTGGTTGCTCACACCTGGAACTAGCGTCACCAAAGACGTAAAGTTTCGACCATTGAGTTCGAGCTGGGTAATTTCTTTTCCGGTCACCGTGCCGGCGAGTTCGGAAGACTGAGTCTCCACCTGTGCCACGTTCTCACCTTGGACGATAACCTCGGTGCTGATGGAACCTACTTCGAGGGCGACGTCGACGCGTGCCTTCTCCGCCACATCGAGCTTCACGCTTTTCGCCTCATATTTCTTGAAGCCAGCCGCGGCAACAATAACGTCGTACGAGCCGGGGGACAAGGCAGACTCGTTGTATTCGCCCGCAGCATTCGTAGTGGTCTGCCGATTAATTCCGCGGTCTGGACTGGTAACGACGACGGTCGCACCGGAAATTGCTGCACCTGAAGGATCCTTGACCGTACCGGTAATCGATCCGGTTTGAGCCCAGGCGGCTCCGCAGAACGTTACCGCTAGCAACACAACGTGCAAAAATAAGCGATGAGATTTCATGGTACGCCACCCCCGGTTTGGCGCGGGCTTTGCCCGCCGCTGGTTCAGTCGGTTTTCCGTACTTTTCCGAGCCCGCAGGCTCGAGGCTTCATTTTTTGCCGGACACCGTCGACCCGATGGATTGAGACCCAAGACAGGCTATTAAAACGTATGAATAGTGCTTTTATGAGACAGCTTCTGTCAAGAAAAAAGCGAGCTTCGAATCCCCACCAGCAACCTTTTACAAGTCCGCTAGCGGTGACATCCGTGTCAGGGTCTACAAGGCTCCTCGTCGACTCGCGCGCCACCAACTCCGGCGCCACCTTGCGATGGCTGGCGGTGATTTCACGCTTTTCCAGCACCGCGTTGATGCCATCCAGCACGATTCCCACGGCAGACGCTCCCATCGCTTCCATGGGCTGGCGCACGGTGGTGAGCGACGGCGTGTACAGCGCCGACGTGGCCACATCATCGAAGCCGATCACCGAACATTGGTCGGGCACGCGCACGCCGGCTTTGTTCAACGCCCGAATCGCGCCGAAGGCGCTCATGTCGTCGAAGGCCAGCACCGCAGTAAAGGGACGCTTTTGCCGGATCAACTCTTCGGTCAGCTTGTGGCCCGATTCGAAGCTGGAAATCGGATCGCGCGATTCGGGAAGATCCACGGTCAGCCGGGCGTCGAGTTCCAGTCCGCATTCTTTCGCACAGTTGCGAATGCCGCGCCAGCGTGGCGAGCTATCGGTGAGCGCCTTCGGGCCGCGGATGATGGCGATTTTGCGATGGCCGAGCGAGTGCAAGTGTTCGAGCGCCATGTGGCCGCCCACCTCGTTGTCGACGATGACCGAACTGATGGAATCGGTCTTCAGTTCGCAGCCGATCATCGCGGTGGGGATGCTGTTCTTTTCCAGATCGCCCAGCAGATTGATATCGAGGAAAAGCCAGTTGGCCACGACGATCAGAGCTTCGATGCGGCGATCGAGCAGCATTTCCAGATAGCGCTCGAAGCGGCCGCGCTCATTGTGCACATCGGTCAGAATGGGAAGATACGACGACTGGTAGAGAGTGTTTTCAATGCCGCGCAGAATCAACGTGCAGAACGGGTCGGTCATGTCGAAGACCATGACGCCGACCGTGTGGCTGCGCTTGCTGCGCAAAGAGCGGGCGAACTGGTTGGGACGGTATCCGAGCTTCTGCGCCGCGCGCTCAATGCGCTTCTTGGTGACCGCGGGAATGTAGCGGGCTAGTGGCGCATTGTTGAGCACGATCGACACCGTGGTCGAGGAAAACCCGCTTTCCTTGGCCACGTCACGGATGGTCACCATCTCAACCTCGCGCCGGAATGTTTATGTGGTGACAGCCGCTCTCGGCTGTCCATCGGGCCACAGGACCGAATGTCCCACGTCGATACGAAAACGAGTCGAGCTTCGCTCGACCGGACAGCCGGGGGCGGCTGTCCCCACACGAGCAATTCGCGCTCGGCGCATATCGTTAGTATCGGCCGCTTGAACTGTGGCGCACTCTGGCGGACACTACAGCAGAGAGTCCTACCAGTGTCAAGCGCACCAATCGCATCACTCGCTTTCGTTTTACTTCTGTCGGCGGGAATGGCGATGCCTATTCCGTCACTGCAAACTGCCTCTTCCCCTGCGGCCTCATCGGCTGATGGGCCAGCCGCCGATCCCGCGAGGCTTTTTCAGCGAGGCCAGGATGCGCTCACTCAAGGCCGGCTGGACGATGCGGAGCGCGCTTTCCGCCAGGTTCTTAAACTCAACCCGCAAGCTGGAGGAGCATATGCCAATCTCGGCGTGGTCTATATGCGGCGGAAGCAATGGACCAAGGCCCTGGAAACTCTGCAGACAGCCAGGCGCTTGCTGCCAGATGTCCCAGGCATCCGCCTGAATATCGGCCTCGCCTACTACCGGCAAAATGAATTTCTCAAAGCCACGCCTCCCTTCGAGTCGGTGGTGCGCGATCAGCCCGATGCTCTGCAACCGCGCTATCTGCTGGGTCTTTGCTACTTTTTTGCCGAGCGCTGGGCCGACGCGGCCACAACGCTCGAACCGCTCTGGACGCAGGAATCCGCCCAATTACCGTATTTGTACGTGCTGTCTAACGCGGCCCACCGCGCCGGACGCAAAGAACTCGACAACCGCGCCACCCAACAACTCATCCAACTCGGCGATGGTTCACCCGAATACCGCCTTTTCATTGGCAAGTATCATCTGAACCTCGAGCAGTACGATGCCGCACTGGCGGAATTTCAGGCGGCGGCCGAGGCTGATCCCAAGCTTCCTTTTGTCCATTTCAACCTCGGGCTGACCTACCTGAAGAAACAGGATTTTCCGCGGGCACGCGATGAATTCCTGCAAAGACGCCGCCGTCGAGCCCGATCTCGCGCTCGATTACGACGAACTGGGAGACGTATATTGGCGCATGCAAGACGACAAGAACGCAGAGACCAGTTACCGCGAGGCACTGCGCCGCGATCCGCGGCTGGTGAACTCACGCCTGGGCCTGGCGAAAACTTATCAGCGACAGGAAAAATACGCTCCGGCATTGGTCGAGATCAACGCCGCCGTCAAACTCGATCCCGCCCGCACCGACATTCATTACGTGCGCGGGCAACTGCTGCTCCACATGGGCCGCAAGCAAGAAGCCAAGAAGGAACTGGAAGCAGCCGTGAATATCGACAACCAACGCCGCGCCGCACGGGAGAAGCAGATGGAGAACGGCACGGTCCCGTCTCCCGAGTTACTGCAGGACCCCCAGTGATGGTGACACACTCGGCATTCGCCGTTCCGCCGCAAACTTGACCGCACTTTGCCCTACTGGCAGGAGGTACGAACCATGAAACGAGCCCTGAAAATTGTAGGCATCATCGTCGCTGTACTCATTGTGATCGCCATCGCCATTCCCTTCTTCATCGACGCCAACAGCTTCCGCCCGAAAATTGAGTCGGACCTTAGCGCCACGCTGGGAAGACCAGTGAAGGTCGGTAACTTATCGCTGTCGCTGCTCTCCGGCAGCGTAGCCGCCGACGACATTTCCATCGCCGACGATCCCGCCTTCAGCAAAACCCCGTTCGTGCAGGCCAAGTCCCTCAAGGTCGGCGTGGAACTGATTCCACTGATTTTTTCCAAGTCCCTGAACGTAACCGAAATGACTTTGAATGATCCGGAAATCAGCCTGGTGCGGTCGCAGAACGGTGAGAAGTGGAATTACTCAAGTCTGGGCGCAAATAATACGTCGGCTGCGAAGCCCGGTTCGACGAGCGCTCCGAATTCGCAACCTGCGGCGCCCGCTCCTTCGAATAGTGCGGCGCCCGCAACCTCAAGTTCGTCGAGCAATGCGAGTTTATCGGTGGCAAAGCTGAACGTGAATAACGGGCGTCTCACTGTGTCGCGTGCGGGCTCGGCGGAGAAGCCTCGTGTCTACGATAAAGTCGTGATTGAGATGTCCAACTTTTCCTTTACCACTTCCTTTCCCTTTAAATTAACGGCACGCCTGCCGGGCGATGGAACTCTGAAAATCGACGGCAAAGCCGGACCCATCGACCCCAACGACGCCGCCAAAACTCCGCTCCAAGCGAAGGTTGTCGTGCAAAAGATGAACCTGGCCGAGTCAGGATTCATCGATCCCGCCGCCGGAATTTCCGGCATCGCGGATTTCGACGGAACCGTCACCTCCGACGGGCATGAAGCCAAGACCAGTGGCACGTTGAGAGCCACCAACTTGCAGGTGGTGAAGAAGGGATCGCCAGCGGGCAAACCGGTGCAAGTCAATTACACGGTGAACTTCGATCTGGCCAAGCAAACCGGCACCATCACGCAATGCGATATTTCCACGGGTAAGGCGGTTGCCCACCTCACCGGCACCTACGACGCCCACGGCTCGGTCACTTCCGTCAATTTGAAAGTCATCGGCCAGGGCATGCCCGTCGACGATCTGGAGACTATACTTCCGGCGCTGGGCGTGGTGTTGCCGCCAAAGTCGCAACTGAAGGGCGGAGATCTCAACACTGAAATGGCCATCGTTGGTCCGGTCGATAAATTGGTGACGACCGGGACCGTCCGCATGCAAAATACGACGCTGGCCAACTTTAACCTGGGCTCGAAACTCTCCGCTATTTCGTCCCTATCGGGCAAAAGCGCCGCCACCGGCAACGATACGACGATTCAGAATTTCAGCTCCGATGTCCGCGTCGCTCCCGACGGCACGCGCGCCGACAAGATCAACCTGACGGTCCCTTCCATCGGTGTGGTTACCGGTGCTGGAACAGTTAGCCCGTCCAACGAACTCGCGTTCAAATTGAATGCGAACGTCGGCGGAATGGGCGCTATTCCCATCGTTGTCTCGGGAACGACCTCCGATCCGAAGTTCATGCCTGACGTGAAGGGCATGGCCAGCGGCTTGCTGAAGGGCGCTCTCAGTGGCAAAAGCATTCCCGGCGGGCAGAATCCCGTCAACAACCTCACGGGATTGTTCAAGAAGAAGCCTCCACAGTAGGGTGGAACCATGGGTTCTAAAACCAGAGCCAGGATCGAAAAGCCATGCCTGCGGCATGGCTTTTTGTGCAGTCTGGGTCTGGATTTCCGCGGCCCTGCCCTCGAAGCTCGAGAGAGGAAACTAGTTTCCCACGCTGCCCACACGGTTGCGCATCCCCATGCGGTTGGGGATAGGTCACGTTACCGTAAGGTTTAAGCCCAAAGTCATTCTCTACCAAGGGCTGAGAGCATCGCCATTCATCGCGCCGGTTAAATGGTCTGCCGATACCGGTCGTTGGGTCTGTGGTACCTGAATTGCTATCTATGAAGATTGACAAGCCCTGTTGAACCAACCATACTCTCGCCAAAGCCACAGACTTGCACTTTGCAACTGCGGGGACGAAGGGACGTGCTCCTGGGTTGGTTTGTCCTGAGGCCCAGTCCGTTCTCGCCATGTTTTCAGGTTTCATCACAGGAGGATCCTCGTGTCTAAGCCATCTCATCCAAGAAGGTTCGTGCCTGCTCGCTGGAGCGCTGCCCTAGCCCTGTTAGCTATCATGGGCCTCGCAGTCGCGGGAGGTCGCACTCCCAGCAAGACAACGGGCATCCGGCTCCCTGCCGCAGTTCCTCGGGTGTCCCCGGCCCTCATCGCGGAGCAGAATGCCGAGGTTAACCCCAGTGAGGTTAGCGCCAGTAAGGTTCGCGCCAGCAGAGTTCGCGCCAGCCTAATGACTTTGCCGCTGGCTTTTGAAGCGAACCAGGGCCAAACCGATCCTCAGGTCTAAGTACATGGCGCGGGGCAATGGATACACGGTATTCCTCACTGCCACCGACACAGTCTTCGCATTAAATTCTTCATCCCAGGCCGCAGCCTTACGAGGAACGCGCCTGGCCGGCCTCGCCAGAACCAACCAACCAGCATCGACGTCCGCAACGAAGACATTACCAGGTAACCATCGGACCGCCGCCATTCACATGCACCTGTGGGCGGAAATCCGCAATCGCAGATCATCGCGGGCAATAAACTGCCCGGCCGCAGCAATTACTTCCTCGGGAACGATCCCAGCCAGTGGCACACGAATGTAGAGCAATATGAGCGCATTTCCTACCGGGAGGTCTATCCCGGCATCAACATGGCCTTTTACGGCGTGCAGAAGCAACTGGAGTTCGATTTCATCGTTGCCCCCGGTTCCATTCCTGCCGACATCCGGCTCGCCGTCGCCGGCGCGCACACTATCGCGACCGACAATTCCGGGAATCTAATCCTCGCCTCTTCTGCAGGGAATGTGCTGCTGCACAAACCAGTCGCTTATCAACAGAAAGATGGAGCCCGCCAGCCAGTCGACGCGCGTTTCGTCCTGCAGGCCCACAATCAGGTGAGCTTTGAAATCGGCAACTACGATCGCAGTCGCGAACTGGTGATTGATCCCTCGGTAAGCTACGCCACCTACTTGGGCGGCACAGCTGAAGACGACGGCTACGCCATCGCGGTTGACGGCAGCGGCAACGCCTATGTGACCGGTCAGACAAAATCGACGGACTTCCCCACCAAAAGCGCTCTTTACGGAACTAATAAAGGGGGCTTTGATGTATTTGTCAGCAAGCTGTCTTCAACGGGATCCCTGGTCTACTCGACCTTATATCGGCGGTAGCGGCGACGATAGCGGAAATGGTATTGCGGTGGATGCGTCCGGCAATATATTCGTGGCAGGCGGCACAAAATCTTCTGATTTCCCGACCCAGGGTGCATACCAGAGCACCCTTAAAGGAGCCTCGAATGCCTTCGTGCTCGAACTCAACTCGACTGGATCGGCGTTGATGTACAGCACTTTCCTGGGCGGCACCGGGACCGATGTGGCCAACGGCCTCGCTCTTGATAGTGCAGCAAACGCTTATGTGGTGGGCGCAACAACCTCGACCGACTTTCCCAGGCTGAACCCTATCCAGTCGGCGATTGCAGGTACATCGACCAACGGCTTCGTGACCAAATTGAACGGAAGCGGCAATGCGCTGGCCTATTCCACCTACCTAGGCGGCGGCACCGGTGACTTCGCAGCCGCCGTCGCGATCGATAGCAGCGGCAATGCATATGTAACCGGCGGCACCAAAAACAAGACCTTCCCGATCTTCCCACCAACGACCGCCTTCCAGACTTCGTGCGGAACCGACGGAACTTGCAACGGCGGGTTGTACGACGCCTTTGTGTCCGTGATTAATCCTTCCGGTAGTGGCTTCGTATATTCCACATTCCTGGGCGGTGAATTGAACGACGAAGGTTCGGGAATTGCTGTTGACAGCGCGGGTGACGCGTATGTGACTGGGGTTACTTCGTCCTTAAAGTTCCCTCTACAGTCTCCATTGCAACCCACGTTCGGCGGGGGCGTTCTTCCATCGGATGCATTTGTAACGGAGTTGAACCCCGCTGGTGCGAAATTGATCTATTCCACTTATCTGGGCGGGAAAGGCGATGACTCTGGCTTGGCCATCGCAGTGGACAGTAACAAAAATGCGTATGTAACCGGAGTCACGGGATCTACAAACTTTCCGACTACAAGCCCCACCCAAGCGCAGAACAACGGGGACAACGACGCTTTCGTCTCTGAGATCAATACTGGCGGCTCAGCACTTGTCTTTTCCACCTATCTCGGCGGGAAACTTAACGAAAACACGTCCACATCTGGCGGTGGCGGGTCGCTCGCCGGGATAGCTGTCGACGGCGCAGGCACCAACATTTACGTAACCGGCAGCACCGCCTCGTCAGATTTCCCCACCGTAGCAGCCGAACAGTCGGCAACTGGTGGCACCGGCGACGCATTCGTAGCGAAGTACTCGCTGAGCGGCGGGAACTTTGCGGTTACCAATGGGGCCCTCTCTGCAACCTCCGGAAGCCCCGGAGTTTCAGCGACAGCAACCATCACCGTGACTTCAGCAAACGGCTTCAACTCGGCGGTCGCTCTTGCCTGCACCGTCGCACCGGTAGTCGCCGAAGGGCCAACCTGTTCGTTCAGCAATCCCGGCAGTTCGGTAACTCCACCAGCCAACAGCACAGCGACTGCAACACTCACGGTGTCCACAACGGCCGCGAGCGCGCTGCTGGAACGCCCCTCAGACCGCAGATCCTCAGGAATCTTTTATGCGATGTTGATGCCGATCGGCGGAATCACGCTTCTCGGCGCAGGACTGGGATCTGCCGGCTCACGCCGCAGAAAATTCTTGGGCTTCCTGATGCTTGGAATCATGCTCAGCGGTCTGCTTCTGATGCCAGCCTGCGGCGGTAGTAGCGGCACTAAAACTACCGGCAATCCCGGCACACCCGCCGGCACTTACACTATCACCGTCGCCGGCACCAGCGGCACAACTGTTGTCACGGGCTCACCGGCGCTCACGCTCACGGTTAACTAGCCCCTAATGCCGCTATAGCCAGGAGCCTATGTCGGGACAGCCGGCCCCGGCTGTCCTACACTGACCCATCTCGCCGTAATGGTAGTATGGAAGATTCCGTGGGAATGTTCCGAGCAACTGTGCGGCGCAATCTCTGCGATAAAATGAAACGCGGAGTCTCGCATCGGAGGGAACGCTCGGCGGAACGCCACGGCTGTCCATCCCGCATTGGCGCTGGAAGTGTAGCGCCGGGCACCCTTTGGCTTATCCCAGGAATCGAAGCAACTTGAACCTGCTCATGTTGAACTCTGAGTCGTACCAATTCAAGTCGTCGCTCTCCCAGGCCTCGCAATGCCAGGCGTCGCGGTCCAAGGCCTCTAAAGCTAAGTTGAAAGTTCGGGCCGCTCAAGCCGCGGTTTCGGTGCTGTGGACGCTGACGGCATTTCTCATGCTGCTGTCGCCTGCCTCTGCCCAGGCCGACTTCACCCTGCAGGCGGCACCATTCTCCCCGGATGCGGTAGCTCCAGGGGGCACATCTTCTTCCAACGTTACGATAGGGGCAATCAATGGCTTCACCGGCACGGTCGCTCTGACCTGCCAGGTCTCCTCCACACAAACCACGACCTCTACGCCAGCCTGTGCGGTGAGTCCGACGACCGTGACTCCGCCGGCCGGGGCAACGGCCACGGTCACAACCACGGGCGAGACGACCACGGTGGGTTATACCATCACCATCACCGGCACCGGACCTTCCACTACGCACACTACGACGCCGCAGAGCCTGACCGTGCTTGCGGTGACGCCTCAGTTCACAATTACGGTACTAAGTCCGGTAGTGCCGAACAGCGTCCCAGCCGGCAGCGGAGCCCAGGGAACCATCATCATCAATCCGATCAACGGCTACTCCAGCCCTATCCGGCAGGTCGGAGGAGAGACGATTAAAGGCATCACCTTGGCCTGCGGTTCGATTACTCCGCTGGTAACCCTCCCCCCGATATGCTCGTTCAATCCGCCCAGCCCGCCCGTGAATGGAACCGCCGTTACTTCGACCGTGACGGTCAACACCTTCGGTCCAATTATTGGCACCGGTGCCGTGGTACCTCCGCGCCACTTCTACTCCGCTCTGTGGATGCCTTTCCCCATGCTGGCATTGCTGGGTCTGGGAGCTGTAGCCGGGGGAAAACGATCCAGGAAGACGAGAGCGTGGAGCTTGCTGGCTCTCTTCGTGATGACTGGCGCGCTGTTCCTGATGCCCGCGTGCGGCAACAGCACCACCACCACCACCACTCCGAACGGAGTGACGCCCAACAATACCTACACGCTCACCGTCGTGGGCGTCGACGCCGATGGCGTGGCCTCAAGCAATATCACTTCCACCAACAGCGCGAACCCCACGATCAGCCTGACCGTAACCTCGCCGACGAACTAGGCAGCGAATTTCGTCGCGCCCTGCATGGGATGGGCTTCAGGCTTCCAGTTCTCGTCTTCCGGAAGCCCGACTGCGAAAGCCTGAAGCCGCCGTTACGACACTGCCTTCCGCGCCTGCCGCTCCATTTCCGCAGCCTGGTGCATGAGAATATCGCGCAGCGAAACCAGTCCCTTTAACTCTTTGCCGTCGACAATGGGCAGATGGCGGAAGCCAAACTCCTTCATGATAAACAGGCATTCCTCGACACTCTCGTCGGCGGAGACGGCGCGCGGGTTCGCGGTCATCACCTCGGCCACGGCCGTAGTGCCCGGAGTTCGTCCCACAGCGACCACCCGGTTCATGATGTCGCGCTCCGAAAGAATGCCCGCCAGCTGTCCGTTGCGCATGACCGGCAGCGCGCCAATGTTGTGCTCCATCATGAATCGCGCAGCATCGAGCACAGTGCGAGTGTTCTCAACAGAATAGAGCTTGCGGTCTTTCAGTAAATCGCGAAGAGTGGTCATGGGAACTCCTTCAGACAGGGAACCTAAGCGGCCTCGGCCGGCCCGGAAGGCCAGCCCCTTGCGGTGGGCAATACTTTATCACAGGAACGGGCCGCGCATAAGCCCGCCTGATAAGGGTTTGACAGTTGCTGATACTAACGAAACAAATGTGGAGACAGCCGCCCTCGGCTGTCAGCGGTCCCGGTGTATCGGGCCGCAGCGCTGTACAAACTCAGAAGCTCCATTTGTTTTTTGTTAATAGAAAAAGCAAGTATGATAACCGGCGGCCGCAAAACGACCGCCGGTCTGTTCTCACCAACCGTGGTTCTCACCTAGAAGCGCAACTGCGGACCAAAAGTAATCCGCACATTGTTGTGCGCCCCGCCATTGAAATAAATGTCGTCGCCAATTTCAGCGCGCAGCCCAATCGGCCCCGCAAAAGCTTCAACTCCACCTCCCGGATAGACCGCGAAATAGGTCGCACCATTGGTCAGTCCGACCGTATTGACGAAACCGGATTGCGCATTTTGATTGTTGATGCTGAAGTTGTCGAACCCAACTTTGCCGGTCACGAATATTCGAAACGCTCCCGACCCAGTCTGCAGCTTCGGCCCGAAGAATCCGTGCAGCGTTCGGAAGTTGGAGTTCACGGTAGTGGTGCTGATGCCGTTCGAGAACGTGCTGGTGTAGTTCCGCTTGAAGTCATAAGCCATCTCGGCTTCCAACTGGACGCTGGAGTTCATATTGAAGGCGGCGCGCCCACCGACCCCAAAAAAGTTGCTGACTGGCGCGGCGTTGTTGCTGAGCCGGAAATAGTCGACAAAAACTCCCACTTCGACATGGTCCGAATTCTGCGCCATCACCATCGGAACGGACAGGAATAACGACGCGATAAGAAGACCGAGACAACGTTTCATTGGTAGACTCCTCTGTGATTTTTGTGCCCTAGCACACCTCTCCCTTGAACGGCGGAGAACGAGCGGAAGGCAGAGCGGCAGGTACTGCTATGGATGCGATTCTTCGCGGAGAGGGTTGGAAGGGACGGGATGGGCCATCAAGTACACCGTCGTGGAAAATACTGTAGACGCCCGGTGAAAACCCGATGGCCTATACGAAATGATCTCCCCTAGCCAAAAGCGGCGCGGGTCGCGGCTCCGCGCCACTTTGCAATCCATTATTGTAGACGTTATTGCAGATGATTCGCGCGCGCCGGCGTCGCATCGGCCGTGCTGCTGTCGGAGCGCGGAGTCATCGAGACCACGATGTATTCGCGCTCTTTGCTGTCCAGATCTTCTACCCGCAGCAACATTTTATCTTTCTGCAAACGGAACTGCGCCTGCTCGCCCACCGGCAGGAGCACAGGATGCTTCTCGTCCCGCGGACGGATGCGGTAAATCACTCGCTGGCCCTGCAGAACATATTCCTGACAAAGAAGTTCCTGGGTCTTCTTGTTGCCGGAATCGGTGCCCAGCATTTCGCCGGCAAAGCTCTTCGCATCTTTCTCCGCCACGCCGCACTGCACCGAATCCATCTGCAAAATTTTTCCGGATTGATAAGGCTTGGGTTCTCTGGCATACGCCGCCGAAACCAATCCCAGCACGGCGCACAGCATCATCGTAGAACGCATTTCACGCCTCCTAAAACATAGTGAACTTCACGAGTTGAGCCGAGGCTAGACAGTCTCTCGCTCTTGCGTATTTTTCTATGGACAGAAAAGAGAAAACAGGTCACCGCAGTAATAGCCCGAAAGTTACTTCGGAATCCATACCACCCAGAACCACTCATCCCTTTGATTTTCTTAGCGAACTCCGCGATTCCTTCGCGATCTTTGCGGTTAAAAGCTTTTATCGTGAAGCCCGCAGGAGACGCAAAGTCCGCGAAGAAAACGAGGAGACTATCGTTCCGTCACTTCTTCCATCGCTTGAAAAAATGCCGGATAAGAAATGGCCGCCGACTCCGCTCCGCGAATCATAGTCTCGCCGCGCGCCCGCAACGCCGCGACCGCAAACGCCATCGCAATCCGGTGATCGCCGAACGAGTCGAGTTCCGCGCCGTGAAGACTCTGTCCTCCGGGAATTATCAGCCCGTCTTCCCGCTCTTCCACCTGCGCTCCCATGAGGCGCAAATTGGTGCTCACGGCTGCAATGCGATCCGATTCCTTCACCCGCAGCTCCCTGGCGTCCCGCACCTCAATTCCCTGCTCCGTATAGGGAGCGATCGCGGCCAGCACAGGGATTTCATCAATCAGAGCGGCCGAATCTGCGCCGGCGATTGTCAACCCCTTCAGCGCGCCGCCTGCGACCTGCAGTGTTCCCACCATTTCGCCGTGCATCTCCTCGAGTTGCGTCACTGAAATGTGCACTCCCAGGTGCATCAGAACGTCGAGCAGTCGCGCCCGCGTCGGATTCATCAGCAGATTCGGAATAATCAACTGTGAGCCGGGAAACAACGCAGCCGCGCACAGAAAAAATGCCGCGCTCGAAAGGTCGCCCGGAATGTGGGCTTCGATGCCTCGCAACCGCTGCCCCCCTCGAATACGTACTTCACTTCCCTGCCCAATGCTCTTCCGGTCGAGTTCCACCCCAAACGCGCGCAGCGCCAATTCGCCGTGATCGCGCGTGCGCACCGTTTCTTCGATCCGCGTCTCACCCTCCGCGAATAATCCCGCAAACAGCAAACAAGATTTAACCTGCGCGCTGGCCACCGGCATTTTGTAGTCGATAGCTTTCAGTCCGGCTCCCGTGACGTGCAACGGCGGCTTCCCCGCTTGCGATGCAATCTTCGCGCCCATGGCGGAAAGCGGCCTGATCACGCGCTCCATCGGCCGCTTCGATAGCGACTCGTCGCCCACCATCTCACTGCTAAATTTCTGCCCCGCCACAATCCCGCTCAACATGCGCATCGTAGACCCCGAGTTCCCGCAGTCGAGCACGGCAGCGGGCGCGGCCAGCGCCAACCCGCGTCCCTTCACTTCGATAACGTTCTCCACGCTGTCTTTGTCTTTGTCCTTGTCCTTGCGCTCCCACTCCACGCCTAGCGACCGCATGCAACCCAGCGTGCTGGCACAGTCCGCGCCGGTAGAATAATTCTCCAGCCGCGACACTCCATCGGCGATCCCTGCCAGCATGGCGTAACGATGAGAAATCGATTTGTCGCCCGGCAGCCGCACACTGCCGCGCACGTTGCGCGCCGGACGCACCAACACCTTCGACTCATTTTTCATTCTGAGATCAATATAAAGGATGGGAAACTACAGATAACGATTTTAGATTGCGGATTTTAGATTGCAGATTGAACGAATGGGAACTGGGACTGTTTTCATTCTGCAATCTGAAATCAACAATCTGAAATCTACTACTCCCTAAGCCGTCCGCGCCGCAGCGCTAACCTCTCTCAAAATCTCCGCCGGCACTTCCTTCAACGCCACACCAAACTCAAACATCGGCGTCTCCGTCCCACGCCCCCAACGCGCCATTTCCCAATGCGCGCGCACAAATTTCACGTCGGGATGCGCGGTGAGGTCGAGCAACAGCGGCCACTCTCCACGATAAAATTCCTGCGGAAACGCGCCCAGCGACTTCGCGCCCCACGTCGCACCATCCGGTGAACCGTAAATGCTGATGTCGAGCGATTCCTGCTCAATGATTTTGGTGATGGCAAGCGTCACCAGAAACACGCGATTGGCCGCCCCACTCACGTCTACGGCGGGACCATCCCCCTTAGCGCTGGCAACCGTGTTCGCAGGAATCAAAACCGCATCCAGAGTCGTCATGGCGAAAGGATTGTAACAAATCAGGGCGGACGCCGGCCCTAGCAGGAATGCCAGCCACGCGCCAAAAAATGCTAGCTATCTACAGAATGCTTTTGGGAAGGGCGCGGCTTCAGCCGTGCCGCTTGGACTCCCAAATGATGCGGGCTTTAGCCCTGAGCCCGCCTCACCAGGAAAGCTCTATCAGAACCCAACCATTCACAAATGCCGAGGCTCATCCAACGCCGCGCGCGCTTGACGATCCTCCTCCGCGTTCACCGCAATCCGCTTCGACTTGCGATAGACGTTGGCGACGGCCATGGTCCAGAAAGGAACCAAATCCACTCCCGGCACCAGCTTGGCAAAAAATGACGGCAAGAATTCCCAGTGCCAGCCCAGCAGATGCACCATCAACGCTCCCACCCCGAAGTCCAGTACGTCCTCGGCCGGCGACATCGCCCCTCCAACAAATAAAGGAAAAATGGCAATCTGCAGCGCATCCGCAATGATCGCCAAAATCATCGCCGCCCGAAACCGCGGCCCAGCCGAAATCGTGATCGCGTCGTCCGTCATGGCCAACCTGATTCCATCTTGTCACTATTCTAGAACGATTCGTGGTGTGTGCAAGAGCTAATAGACACAGCCTCCGCGAACAAAGCGTAGTGCCTTTGCGCGTGTTCCTCTTGAGCTTTTGCAGGAATTCAGTCCAACCCAAAGCAGCAGAACAATGGAATCGGAAAACGCAAATGTAGAGAAGAATGGCTCCTCAGGTAGGACTCGAACCTACAACCCTTCGGTTAACAGCCGAATGCTCTGCCATTGAGCTACTGAGGAGTGTTGGGGGCCGGGCGCTGATGGCTCAGCCTTTTTGAATTATCAGCATCATCATAGCATCCCGCCCCGATCCTGAAAACCGCAAACGATGCCCCGGTTTGCGACCGTTCTCGGCGAACTCTGCGATTGCTCTACGTTCTTGGCGGTTAAATTCTTTTTGCCGCAAGCGAACAAGGCCCCAGGTAGTTTCCTACTCGAACCCAACCCAAAAAACATGTGCCCGTTTCTGGTACGCTAGCTTTTCTTCGCTATGCATTTCTTCCCCTTGTTCGAGGTGCTCATGTCCGGAGGCTTGCGACTGTTCTCTGCTCTCTCTTTCATTGTTTTTCTCGCTGCCGCGGTCTTCGCGGGCGATGATTCCAAAACGTCTACTCCGTCCGCGCCGCCTGTGGCTGCGCAGAAGCCGGTCATCGACATGTATCACGGCACCAAAGTTCTCGACAACTATCGCTGGCTCGAGGACGGGAAAAGTCCGGAGACGCAGAAGTGGGTCGAGCAGGAGATGGCTTACACCCGCGGCATCCTCGACCGGCTGGCCGGACGCGAAGCGATCCACAAACGTCTGACTGATCTGCTCTCGATCGGCAACGTCACGCCGCCCATGATCGCCGGCCGCCATTATTTCTACACGAAACGCGAGGGCATGCAGAACCAGCCCGTCCTTTATGTGCGCGACAGTCTGAACGGGCCCGACCGCGTGCTGGTCGACGCCAATCAACTTGCCGCCGACGGCACCATCGCGCTCGACTGGTACTATCCCAGCGAAAACGGCAAGTACGTCGCCTACGGCACTTCGCCCAGCGGCTCGGAGATGAGCACGCTGCACATCATCGAAACCAAAACCGGCAGACATCCTTCCCGACACCATCGAGCGCACGCGCGCCGCGTCAGTCGCCTGGAAGCTCGACAACTCCGGCTTCTACTACACGCGCTATCCGAAAAAAGGCGACGTCCCCGACGGCCAGGAGATGTACAACCGCCACGTCTTCTATCACGAACTCTGCCGGCGATCCCGAGGAGCATCCCGAAGACACCGACCAGCTAATTTTCGGCCAGGGCCGCGACCCCGAAGACTGGCCCAGCGTGAGTCTCTCCAACGACGGCCTCTGGCTGCTGATCAACGTCTCGCAGGGCTGGACCAAGTCCGAACTCTTTCTGATGGACGTGAAAGCCGGCACGCCGCCCACCGCGCATCACCACGGGAAAGAATTTTCTCTACAGCGGCGAAGTCTACAACGACAAACTCTTCATCACCACGAACGAAGACGCCCCGCGCTACCGCGTCTTCGTCGCCGACGCCGGCAACTACGATCGCGAGGCCTGGAAGGAACTGATCCCGCAATCCGACGCCGTGCTGCAAGGCACCGCCGTCTTCGGCGGCAAACTCTTCGCGCAGTACGAACAGAATGCCAGCTCGCAGCTCAAGCTTTTCGATCTCGACGGCAAGAAGCTCAACGACCTCACGCTTCCCGCCATCGGCAGCATCTTCGGATCGGGCGGCCGCTGGGATCGCGACGAACTTTTCTACGGCTTCCAGTCTTTTACGTTCGCCCCGTCCATCTACCGCTACGACCTGAAAGACGGTTCCACTTCGCTCTGGACCAAAGTCGACGCCCCCTCGATCGATCCCGCCGCCTACGAAGTCAATCAGGAATGGTTCAAGTCCAAAGACGGCACCCGCGTCCCCATGTTCGTCGTGCACAAAAAAGGCATGCAGAAAAACGGCAAGAATCCCACGCTGCTCACCGCCTACGGAGGCTTCAACGTCAGCCTCACGCCCACCTTCAGCCGCACCGCCTATCTCTGGATGGAGCACGGCGGCATCTACGCCGTCGCCAACCTGCGCGGCGGCGCCGAGTTCGGCGAAGACTGGCACCGCGCCGGCATGCTCGACAAAAAACAGAATGTCTTCGACGATATGATCGCCGCCGCCGAGCACCTGATCGCCGAAAAATATACCGACAAAAATCACCTCGCCATCCAGGGCGGCTCCAACGGAGGCCTGCTCATGGGCGCCATGATCACCCAGCGCCCCGACCTGTTCCGCGCCGTCATCTGCCAGGTCCCGCTGCTCGACATGATCCACTACCAGGATTTCCAGATCGCCAAATTGTGGATCCCCGAATACGGCACCTCCGAAAACGCCGAGCAGTTCAAGTGGCTCTACGCCTACTCCCCCTATCACCACGTGAAACCAGGCACGGAATATCCCGCAATCTTATTCATGACCGCCGACACCGACACCCGAGTCGACCCCATGCACGCGAAAAAAATGGCCGCGGTGATGCAGTCCGAAGCAAAGAATGGCACGAGCCACACGCGCCCGATCTTATTACGAATCGAAAGCAAAGCGGGCCATGGCGCGGGCAAGCCAGTGACCAAGCAGATCGAGGAATTTACGGATGTTTATTCGTTCTTGTTTTGGCAGTTGGGGGTGAAGGAATAGGTGTAGTCGTTGGTCGTTGGTCGTCTAGTCGTTGGCCGTTCGTCGTTGGCCGTTGGTCTTGGCTCGCTGAGTTGAGAGCCGCAGCCCATTTCACGCGCGAAGCGCAGGTTTGTGGAAGGGCACGACTTCAGTCGTGCCGTAAGCGTAGTCAAATGATCGACGGCTTTAGCCGCTGAGGGAGCGCTCTCTTTTTTCACTCGTGCTACAGTTTGGCTATGTTGAGATTCCCGCGCTTCGGATTTCGAAGCGCGGGAATCGTCCCCTCTTAATTTTTTATCTGTGTCTTCGTGCCGGAGATTTCTCCTGTTGCTCCTGCAGTCTCTCCTGCAGTAAGCGTACTTGTAACCTCATGTGCAGACTCGCCCAATGTTTGCGGTTCTTGCCAATCGCGTCGGGATTGCGTACGCCTTCGCGTGTCAACTGAAAGGTTTCCTCCACGAGGTTCGGCCCAACCTCTTCCCGAAACCTGAATAATCTTCTCAAAACCGCCACGCCACTGCGCTTCTCCTGTCTTAGAGTTTTCTTTAACATATGTGCGAAAAGCTCCCAGGATCGGAAAGGTTGCTCCCTTTGTCAGCCGATACTTATCGCCTTTTAGGCCCGCAAAGGGAAAATCAAACGTTCCGCGCCGCTCCGACGCCTCTTCTATAATGTTCATCTTGCCCGCGCTGCCGCCGGCCTCGTTGTGCATCCCGCGAAAGTCATGTCGGATGTGGTCGTAGAGGGCGAGTCCATCTTTAAGCAGGTTCCGTAGCCGGTAATATTTGCTATTTTCTAGTCTGTTCTTGTTCTCTTCGTAGTCGTCCGCAAATTTCTTGAGCGGCACGCTCCATTTTTCATATGCAGCGATAGGATGCTTAACGACGTTTACATCATTCGGAAAATCAAAAATGTTAAATACTTCAAGGACGGCGATCAAATCGCGAACGTCGTAATCCTCGTCATCGCTTTCCCGCCAAGAAATTCGGTTAGCGTAAGCCTCTCCGCTGATCTCCTCCTTTAGCCAGTCAAAGACGCCGGCGATGTTGTAAATTGACTGAGGAGCCACCTGAATCCCCGTGTTAAGGCCGCGGGCGATGTCGCTAATCAGATCGCTGACAACACCCGTTCGAACATAGACTTCAACGTACTGTTCTTCCGGTGTCGTACGTTCCTCGTTCGCCTCGGAGATGATTTGGGCGGTGTGTGCTCCATCAACGATTCCGCCCTCGTCGTCATCGATAATGAGGTCGATCAGGCCTTTTTCTTTATCTACCATCTTCACGGACCGTGCAAGGATCGTTATGCCCTTGTTCATTAAATCGAACGTGCCAGGCGTGGCACTTTCGCCGTCGAGGCTGCTTCTAACGTCCTTGTAGACGCGCCGATTGAGGCCGACGGGATCGCGTGCGTTGGCGGAGGTACCAAGCCCCGAAGGAAAATCCTTCGCAGCTACCGTTAGCCAATACTTATCGATGGTAGAGAAAACAGGATGGGAAACCTTGCGCATTTCGAATGCGCGAATGCGGTGCACAGACTTACCCATGGGACACCCTTTCTGCAATGCCGGCGGTGCGGCTTGATTTTGACTCGCTGTGCGCGCGATGGCGCCAGCGCAACCATCCTATACTGGAAGCGCAACCCCTGCAAGACCGAAAAACGGACGGTGGGGCTCACCCTTCATTTTTGTAAGGACAAAACCGGGGGATACACGGACATTCCCGATTTTTAACGGGAGAGCCCGTCCTTTCAAACCGCCTCGTGCGCCTGCATATACGCGCGCAGGATGGCGTTGATGCGGGTCTGGTAGCCGCGTTGTTGGCGGAACCAGCGGAGCAGGTCGGCGTCCAGCCGCATGGTCACAATTTCTTTTGGCGTCGGCATCACGACCTCGGCGCTCTTCCAGAATTCTGCGTCCGTAGCGTGCGCGTCGGGGTCGGCCGCAATCCCTTTGCGAATGCGGGCCGCACTCATCTGGCGCAGCTTGCCCCAATCGGTGCCCGTGCCACGCTTCGGGTTTGAGCGCTTCGTCTTTGCTGCCTTAATCTTTGATTCGTTAACCCTTGATCCGTTAGCCTTCAATCGCCTTCGCCCTCGATGTTCTTCCAGTAGTATCGTCGTTCATGCGGCTCCGAACGCCACGCTGAGATGATGCGCCTATCTTCTCGCTCGCGATCTGTATAGATCACCGTAATCTCCAGGCCGTTCACCAACCCGATGGCATACACGCGCCGTTCGCCATAATCAAAGCGATCATCCACTCGTTCGACCGTAGGCCCTTCGAAAATCCGCGCCGCATCCTCAAACGCGATGCCATGTAACTCCAGGTTACGGCGGTTCTTGTCTGTATCCCAACTATAGCGCATAGGGTGTATTTACACAATGTAAATATCTAAAGTAAAGACTATTCTATCCTGTCCGAGGCCACCTTCTCCGACCTCAATTGCCGCCCCATTGTCATCTTGAGCGAAGCATGCCGCCGAGCGAAGCGAGTCGGCACGCGCAGTCGAAAAGCCTGCCCTGAGCGCAGTCGAAGGGATTCCTGCATCTTCCGTTCCGTCGAGGCTTTTCCACAGCCTTCCACAGAAAAATTCCTGCCCCTTGTGACGAACAACCTTGACCGAGGATGTGGAAAGCCCATACTGGAACCGTGCGCAGAGCCTCTCCAACCCAATCGATCGGAATCATGGCCACCCGCCATCTCCAAACCGCCGCTAACTCCTTCTTCCGCAATATTTTGCCCGTAAGCCCTTTCGTTCCAAGATTTTGCAGCCCAGAGCCCATATCGATTCGCCGCAACTCCAAGAAAACAGATATTTTACCGGATCGATATCAAAAAAATGTGTGATATGAAGTATCCCAACCTTACATTTATCTATGCACGGGCAGCGGACAGGAGTGTCCGCTCCACACAGCAAGAGGAGGCACGCCGTGCCAACATCAAATGAAACCCTGAAAGAGCGACTCGCCCGCTATCGCGAGATCAAGATCACCGTGATCGGGAGGAAGTCCGGGAAGAAAATCTCCGTCCCCGTCTGGTTCGTGTTCGAAGAGGAAAAATCGAAAGAGGATAAATCGAAAAAAGATAAATCAAAAAAAGAAACGCTCTACCTGCTGCCCGTGCAGGGCTCGGACACGCAGTGGTACAAGAACGTGCTGCACAACCCGTCGATTTGGATCGATGCGCGCGGCGCAGAAGCAGAATTCCGAGCTACTCCCGTGACCAATCCAACCGTGGTAAAGTCCGTCGTCGAGAAATTTCGCGAGAAGTATGGGGCGAAGGACGTGAAGAAGTACTATTCCAAGCTCGACGTTGCGGTCATGGTCCGGGTAGATTGATTGACCAGATTGATTGGCCTAAGATTGGATTGGCCCCGGCGGGAATCCCGGAGAGACGCATGCAAAGCGTAAATTTATTGGAACGCCCCGTGATCGGCACAGCTCAAAGAGTTCTGGCCGTCGCTGCCTTGTGTCTGCTACCCGTTCTCGCCCTTGCGCCAACGAGCGCATCAGCCGCCAACCCCGGGCGCAACGATAACGGCGCAACAATAACGACTGGCGCGTCCGCCTGCAAGAGGAGCTGCCATTGCTCGGGCATCGGAATTGGATCGCGGTGGTGGACTCCGCTTACCCATTGCAAACCAGCGCCGGCATCGAAACGATCAATACCAACGCCGATCAACTCGAGGTGGTGAAGACGGTCCTTGACCAGCTCGCCAAAGCGAAGCATGTTCGGCCAGTCATCTTCACCGATGCGGAGCTGAAGGCGGTACCTGAAAGTGACGCTGCGGGAGTCACAGCTTATCGCGAGGCGCTGACCAATCTTGTGGGCAAGACGGAAGCGCAATCGCTGCCGCACGAAGAAATCATCTCCAAGCTGGATGAAGCGGGCAAGACCTTCCACATTCTGGTGCTGAAAACGAACCTGACGATTCCCTATACCTCAGTCTTTATCCGCCTGGAATGCGCTTACTGGAAGCCCGACGCCGAGAAGAGGTTGCGTGAGGCGATGGCAAGTCGGAAGTGACGCAGCTACCACTCAGGCCACGGACTGCGCGGCGGCAGAGGTCAGCCAACTCTCCATCTGTTGGTGATCGACAACGCCGGCTTGCTGCATCACGGCGCGGCCATTGGAGAAGACGACAAAATTCGGGATCCCGCGCACATTGAAGCGAGCAGCCACTTCCGGATAACGCTCCGTGTCAACCTTCACGACAACACTGCGTCCAGCCATCTCGGCAGCGACCTTCGCGACTTCAGGGGCCGCCACCCGGCAAGGACCGCACCAGGCCGCCCAGAAATCCGCCAGCACCGGAACTCGGGCATTTTGGACAATCTCGTTGAACTGCTCGGCGTCGACTTCCAACGGCTCGTCCACGGGAGGCAGCGCAGATTTGCACGCGCCGCAGCGGCCGGTATCGGCAAGATGAACCGCAGCAACGCGGTTCTTTCGGCCACACACTTTACATGCTCGAATCACGGGCATTGCCGTCCTCTGTCAGATCCTGAAAAGCTAGTCCGCCTTGCGCCAACTCCCGTCACGGTCGTAGTGATTCAGGGTCTTCACGATTTCGGCGGTGCGCGGGCCAAGATCTTTTTCGTAGACGATTCCGTCTTGATTCACGACGAAAGTCATCACTCCCGAGGAGCGGTACTCGGCGGGATAGGCGACGAACGCGAAGCCGCGCGTCATCTTTCCATCGACGATGTAGCTTTTGTCGTGGCCCTTTCTTCCTTCGCCCGTCAGGATCTGAAAATAATATCCCTGAAAGGGCTGGCGCTCCTGCTCGGCCGCGTTGCCATAGCCTTCTTTCGCGGCCGCGGCCACGAGCGGTCCGATCGGGCTGCCTGGCTCGCCGGAGGAGGCTTGCCAGTAAAGGCCGTTATGCTTGCCGGGATCGCTGTAGAACTTTTGTGCGTATTCGTTTTTGTCGCCGTCGTGGGGCTGCGCGTAATATTCTTTTTGCGCGTCCACCAGTTCCCGGCAAACCTGAATGGCGGAGAGTTCGTTTTTGCCAATCCGGCGATAAAGAATTTCCTCTTTTCCAGCGGCCGTATCGAAATACCACGACTCGCCCTTGTGCACCAGCGGAATGGGAGTAGGCCAGTTTTCCGCGCCGATGTAGAGTGTCGTAGTGCCGTCAGGTTCGGTCACCAGACGATGCATGCGGCGGTATTTCTGCACGAATCGACTTCTGTCGTTCTTATCTTCGGCGTCGTCGCCGGAAGAGATAATGTCCTTGGCGTTCGGTCCAAGAATCTTGAGCAAGGCCGGCTGATCATTCTTTTGGATGGCTTCCACCAAGGCGTGCGCGGCGTCGGAGGCGGAAGAGAATTTTTGTTGTCCCGGCTGGACTTCACTTGACTTACGGTGCGCGGACTCTTGTGCGTTGGCTTCTGGTTCGTGCGAAGCGGACTTTTGTGGCGCAGATTGGCCTGCCATCAAGGTCGAACAAAATCCCATGGCAGCGAGTGCACCAACCGCAGCCACGAATCGAATGGGCCCGAGGGACTGTTTGGAATTCCGTGCTTCGAGCATCATACCTTCCTATCCTTTCCGGGGCGCGTTCAGAATACGAACTAACTTGCGAAGTAAGTTCTGTTGGCAAGTACAGGGTTAGTGCCGGCCTCCGCCACCGTGGCCACCGCCGCCGTGAGCGGCACCACCGCCGTGCACGCCGCCGCCACCATAGCTGGATCTTCCGCGAGAGGAATAGCCGCGCGCTTCGCCGCCGCGGCTGTATCCACCAAACGCACCCGAGCGCGTTCCCGAGTAGCCTCTACCTGCGGGAGCCCGATAGCCACCGGCGCGACCGGGAGCGCTATAACCGCGGGCGAAGCGATCGCCGCGACCGTAAGGTGCGTAGCCTCGATAATTGCCGCGGAAATAGGCGTTGCGGTCATAGAAGGCGCGACTGCGGAATCCATACGGCCGGCCGCCATACAGCAGGCCGCGGTGGTACCAATCGAATCCCCACCCATGCCATCCCCAGCCATATCCGAAAAAGGGGCCAATGCCGAAGCCGACGCCGAAAGAAAGATATGGGCCTCCAACACCCCACCACGGGTAAAAGCCGGGCCATACTCCGACGGGATATCCGTAAATCAGGTCGGGATTGTATTCCGGAACGTATACCACCTCTGGATTCGCCGGCTGAATGACCACCTGCGGACCCTGGTTGGTCACCGTCTGCTGCGGCGTCGATTTCAAGTGGCCGGCCGCTTCCGCTTTGCGGCGCATTTCCTGAACTGCCGCCATCACGTCAGCTTGCTGGTTGTAATTGGCGTCGCCCAGTTCCGAGGTCCAGGAAAGATCTTTGTCCAGGTTCGCCAGCACGGTGGGAAACTGCGTCAGAGCCTTCACGCTCGGATCCCAATCCTGCTTGTCGACAGCGTCGCCTAACTCCTTGCCTTTGAGATTAGGATTCTGTTGCAGGAACCGCTCCGCTTCGACAATCTGTGTCGGATAGGCCGAGGCGGCAAGAATCTGCGCCAGCAGAGCGTCGGGATACAACGCAATGGGAGCAACCAACTGCTGCAACTGCTCGGGACTCAAAGTCGCAGCGTGCGCACGTGGCGGGCCGGGAGGAGCCTCATCTGGCGGCGCCCCTTGGTCCTCCGGCTGCCCCTGATCTTGTTGATCATACTGGGGCTGATTAGGCTGCGGCTGATTCGCCTGATCCTGTTGCGGTGGCGGAGCTGGCTCTTGCTGCTGGGGCACGGGAACCGCTTGCAACGTGCCCACGCCGACGGCAAATGCGAGTGCGCCGACCGCAGCGCCGCTAAAAATAGTTCTGAATAATTTCAAGCTCACTATGAACCTCCAGTGCGGACTCCAGCCGAGGTTACAGGTTGCCTTGGGATGGATCGTTACTTTATTGGATGCAGATTTAAATCACTGAGTTTGGCGCAAACGGTCTGGGCTAACAGCCCTCGTTTACAGCAAGATATCGGCCAAAGTTCGAGTATGCACGATCCTCCACAGGAAAGCCAGTCTCGGCGGTCGCTGCCATTATCCCCCGTGTCGATACCGGATGGCGGGAAGCCTGGTTCGAGTGTATCTGCGGCAAATCTGCCTGCGAGGTTGGTGAAAGCTAATGGGAGCGTGAAACGGGCGTTTTACGTGAAGCCGGGAAGAGTCGTGATGCGGGTGAGAAAAGGAGCAGGGACGCCACCATATACACACTGATTGCACCGCCTCACTGCGACTGGAACTGAAAGATGCTGGCGAAGCCGGCAGCCAGAAGGCGGAGAGCCAATCGCGAAAGTCAGATGCAGTGCGGGATTTGGAAGGTTGGCGCGTTCGCAATTTGTTACGTGCTTCGCAAAACTACAAAAATTCAGTTCACTCTTTAGCCGAGATTGCATCCTAAGCGGCGCGCATTTGCGTCGAAACCAGGCGCTTGGGAGATACGCTTTGCACGACCCTTTGAAGCCGATTTGCAGAATATTTCTGGCATCCTGCGCCGCAGTCGTGTTTTCCGCCACCGCCTTTGCCCAGAGCGCACTTCACGAGACAACGGCGTTCGGGCCGGAGGGGCCATTCGCGTCCGAACCGCAGGTCACCCTGGATGCCATGCCGAATTTCGATGTCTCGACACTTCCAGTGGGAACTTTCGACGACGACGCGGAATCTGGAGCGACTCAGAATACACAGCAAGCTGGCCTGGTTCGCCGGTCGGTGAAGAGAATACTGGAAGATCAGAAGGGAATTTATTTCGCACCCTTCGACCCGTCACATATCAAGTACGATGCCATCCTGCTTGGAGGTGCGGCAGTTTTTTTTGTGACTGACCATCGTATCGAAAACAACCTACCCGGTGGTCATTACCAGTTTTATCAGGACAGCTCCAACATCGCGATTGGAGGCCTGGCCGCCACACTGGGTGGAGTCTGGTTGTATGGAATTAAGGGTGATCATCCGCACGCGCGGGAAACCGGCGAAATAGAACTGGAAACTCTGGTCAATACGTTCCTGGTTTACACGCCGATGCAGTTCATTGCCGCACGACAGCGTCCCGGAGAGGGCAACGGGCATGGAGACTTTCTGCGCCATTCCATGATCAACACATCCTTTCCCGGCGGACACGCCATGTTTACCTGGGCGATGGCCACGGTGGTGGCTCATGAGTACTCGCAGCCGTGGGTCAGAGTGCTGAACTATTCGGCGGCCTTTACGGTTACGCTCACCCGATTTCTGGCCCGGGATCATTGGGCGTCGGATATGTGGGTCGGAACGGGGCTGGGCCTCGCCATTGGCACTTACACGTTCCATGCGCGCTGCGACCCGGACTTGAGCGCCTCGTGCAAGCGCCATTATGCGAGGATTGCGAAGAAGAAGATGACGAAGTCCAAATTGGACCACATGCCGGGTAGTCCGCAGTGGAATGCAGCGTATGCAACAGAAGCAATTCATTCTCCGCCATTAGTTTCAAGGTGATTCAAGTAGGTACGCCATCGTACTAAATCGTTCCCGGAAAACAACTAGAAAGAAATCCGGACTGTCCGGCCCAGGACTGTCCGGCCCATGAGAACAGCCGCCGCCTAAAGCGACTACAATGTTTCCTGTATTTGAAGGCGACTGCTTCTGGCGGCATCATCAATCTGAATTTGTGTGTCGGAGTGCCGGTTAAGAATTACTAGCGGTTTATACTCTCAGGAGAATCAAGTGAGCGTTAGTGGAATTTCGAGTTCCCTTCCACATGAGCACTTCCACACCGTACAGTTCTACGGCGATGACGGCGCATTGCTGCATGAATTGAAGAGCCACATCGGTAAAGCTCTCACGCGGGGAAGTTCCGCGATCATCATCGCAACTTCTGGTCACATCGACGGCCTTGCCCATAAACTGACAGGCCAGGGGATTGATCTCGCTAAGGCCAAAGCGGAAAACAGATATATCGCTTTGGAAGCGAGCGAGGTTTTGGCCAAATTTATGGTAGATGGGCTACCCGACCGCGCGCTGTTCGCGCGCACGATAGGGCAGGTCATCGCGCAGGCGGCGGCCGCTTCCCGTGACGAAAACCGCCGGGTAGTGGCTTTTGGAGAAATGGTGGCCCTGTTGTGGGCCGAAGGAAAATGTGACGCTGCAATACAGCTCGAAAAGCTGTGGAATGAATTAGCCAAAACATATTCGTTTTCTCTTCACTGCGCTTATCCGATGCAAGGATTTTCCCGGCAAGAGATGGACGACTCGCTGATGAAGATTTGTGCGGAGCACTCCAGCGTGGTTCTGGATGGTTCTCCTAGCACAATTACATCGGAAAGTTACAGGAGTATCGCCAATTTGCAGCGGGAGGGTTTCGTTTTGCCCAACATTGAATGGCACGAACGTGAGGAGCCGTTCCGGTTGTTCGTAGAAAGCGTCCAGGACTATGCCATTTTCATGCTGGATCCCGGCGGCCGGATCGCCAGCTGGAACGCCGGCGTCGAACGAATTAAAGGATACAAAGCATCGGAAATTATTGGTCAACACTTTTCCACCTTCTATTCGAAAGAAGATGTCCGCGCCGGTAAGCCTCAGAGACTTCTGGACGTTGCCGAAAGAGAAGGGCGCGTGGAGGATGAGGGCTGGCGAATCCGTAAGGATGGCTCGAGATTCTGGGCGAACGTCACCATTACAGCCATCAGAGATGCCAGTGGCAGTCTAGTCGGTTTCGGAAAGGTCACGCGGGACCTCACAGAACGCCGGCGGACCGAAATAGCTCTGCGTCGTAGCGAGGAACGCTCGCGTTTGTTTATCGACGCTGTGCAGGATTACGCGATTTTCATGTTGGACCCCGAGGGATGCGTCAGCACCTGGAATACTGGAGCGGAACGCATCAAAGGCTACAAAGCGTCGGAGATCATCGGCCAGCACTTCTCCCGCTTCTATCCCGAGGAAGATATTCGTGCCGGTAAACCAGCATGGGAATTGGACGTAGCTACGAAGGAAGGCCGATTTGAAGACGAAGGCTGGCGCATTCGTAAAGACGGGTTCGAGATTCTGGGCCAATGTGATTATCACCGCAGTCAGAGACAGCGCGGGTAGTCTGCTGGGATTCAGCAAGGTCACGCGCGACATCACCGAACGGATGCTGGCACAAAAATCTCTGGAAGAGTCCAGACAGAAGTTGCGTGAATCTGAAAAGTCGCTTCGGGATCTGTCGCTTCATTTGCTGCGCACGCAGGATGAAGAACGCCGCCAAATCGGGCGCGAGATTCACGACAGCTTGGGTCAATATCTTTCCGTGCTGAAGATGAAGCTCGACGCGATGAGTTCGTCGCCGCCCACCACCGAGGAAACCGCGCAATGCGCAAATCTGGTTGAAGAGTGCGTGAAAGAGGTTCGGACGATTTCCTATCTCTTGTATCCTCCGATGCTCGAAGAGATGGGTCTTAAGTCCGCCATTCCCTGGTACCTGGAAGGCTTTTCGAAGCGAAGCGGAATCGACACTACTTTCCACGTTCCGGTCGGTTTCGAGAGGCTATCTCGCGACGCTGAATTAGTGTTGTTCAGAGTCCTCCAAGAAAGCTTGACCAACGCCCAAAGGCATTCTGGCAGCAAGACCGCAGACGTCGAGATTTCCCAAACGGATAATGGGGTCACCCTGCAGGTCACCGATCAAGGAAAAGGGCTACCTGTCGCCATACTCGAACAAGGCACTCAGGATTGGATGGGATCGTTGGGTGTCGGCTTACGCGGAATGAGTGAACGCTTGCGCCAACTCGGAGGCTCGCTCGACATTTCTTCCAGTGATAGCGGAACGCGAGTGCGGGCTACAGTGCCTATTTGAGATCTGCCATCAGCCGCTACGGCATCTCCCCGATGTAATCAGATTGCAGTCTGGACTACATATCTAGAAAGAACCTCGCGATGACCGCGCGAATACTAATCGTTGACGACCACGAAGTCTTGCGTGAAGGCCTGAAGTCTCTTCTTGCAAAGTCCCGCCCTGAGTGGGAAATCTGCGGAGAGGCCACGGACGGCGAGCAAGCGATCCGGTTAGTCCAGGAACTGAAGCCGGATATCGTAATTCTCGACATCACCATGCCGCGCATGAGTGGACTCGAAGCATCTTCCCGAATGCGAAAGATGGGACTTAATATTCCTTTCTTGATTTTCACCACGCATCATTTCGGGAGGCTGGAAACGGAGGTCCGCCAGGCGGGAGCGCAAGGGTACGTTCTGAAATCGCAAGCGGCGCATAATTTGGTACAGGCCATTGACACAATTTTGGCCGGCGGAGCTTTCTACGGCTCGCCTCCCGAGCCGGAGCCTGCCGGAGGCGACAAGCCGAACCCGGGGGTTCTGTTTTGTACCGGCTTCGCTCTTGCAACCTAAGCCTGCCGGAAACTCAGTCTAGGGAGTGCGTGACTGCTGGAGAAAGTCCGGCAAAGCTCTAGAAAAACGATACTTTAACCCCTGCAGATAAAAGCAGTTCGCATCCCCCATCGGTGGGTTTGACCCTGCCTAACCAACGTGCTATAAACGGCTGTTTTGCGCGGGGAGGACAGGATAGGCTCTTACTTCTCTTGTCCACTCTTCGGGTTTGACCCGGCGCAAAATCCGACGCGGCCAAGCTCAGCACTCCTTCAGGTCTTGCGGTGGAAGCGTGTTCGGAATTCCGGAAACAATTTATTGAAGCTCGAATATGCGAGCGTTCGCGCCCGCCTTCCGAGTTTCCAGGTTGCTTTCGGAAGGCTGTGCCTAAACACGTTTGTAATCCTAAACCGTTATTTCGGAGGACTTCATTTATGCGCACCTGGCTCGCCACTGCTGCGTTTTTCATACGCCGCGTGAGCATGAAGCTTTCTGCTGTCGCCGCGCTGCTCACCGTGAGCGCCGCCACGTCCCTTGCTCAACCTGCGGGCGAATCCGTGGGTGGCGAAGCGGCTCTGAAGCTGCCGGACCTTTCACAGGTCAGCTTCTTCAACGGCTCTATTGATGGCCACAAACTGCTGCTGATCGGAATCCTGTTCTGCCTGTTCGGGCTCGCCTTTGGCATGACCATCTTTGTGCGGCTGAAGAATCTGCCGGTGCATCGCAGCATGCGCGAGATTTCTGAACTCATCTACGAGACTTGCAAAACATATCTGGTGACGCAGGGTAAGTTCATTCTGCTGTTGTGGGCTTTTATCGCGGTCATTATTGCGGCTTATTTCGGATGGCTGTCGCCGGTGCCGGGAAAGTCGGTAGGGCTGACGCTTCCTATTATTCTCGGGTTTAGCCTGGTGGGGATCGCGGGCAGCTACGGTGTGGCCTGGTTTGGCATCCGCGTCAACACCTTCGCTAATTCGCGGACGGCGTTCGCTTCCCTGCCAGGCAAGCCGTATCCGGTGTACCAGATTCCGCTTGAGGCGGGCATGAGCATTGGCATGATGCTGATCAGCGTGGAGCTGCTGATCATGCTCTTCATTCTGCTGTTCATTCCCGGCGACTATGCCGGACCGTGCTTCATCGGCTTCGCCATCGGCGAGTCACTGGGCGCGGCCGCACTGCGTATCGCTGGAGGCATCTTCACCAAGATCGCCGACATCGGCTCCGACTTGATGAAGATCGTTTTCAAAATCAAAGAAGACGACGCGCGCAATCCCGGCGTGATTGCCGATTGCACGGGAGACAATGCCGGCGACTCGGTGGGACCGTCGGCCGACGGCTTTGAAACTTACGGGGTGACCGGCGTCGCGCTGATCACTTTTATTTTGCTCGGCGTGAAGAATCCCACGGTGCAGGTGCAGTTGCTGGTGTGGATCTTCGTGATGCGCGTCATCATGCTGGTGGCGAGTGCGCTCTCGTATTTCCTGAATGGCGCCATCGCCAAAGCCAAGTATGGCAATGCGGCGGAGATGAATTTCGAAGCTCCGCTCACCTCGCTGGTGTGGATTACTTCGATTGTCTCCATCGGCCTGACCTTTCTGGTTTCCTACTTCACCATCCCAGTGCTCGGGAACGACAGCTCCCAGTGGTGGAAGCTGGCAACCATCATTTCCTGCGGCACGCTGGCGGGCGCCGTTATTCCGGAACTGGTGAAAGTGTTCACTTCGGTGGACTCGCGGCACGTGAAGGAAGTCGTCAAATCGGCGGAGGAAGGTGGGGCGTCGCTGGGCATCCTGTCAGGATTCGTGGCGGGGAATTTCTCCGGCTACTATCTGGGGCTCGCGATGATGGTGCTGATGGCTCTGGGCTACTACATGAGCACCATGGGTCTGAGTTCAATGGGTCTGGAAGCCGATACCATGCTGGCGCCCGCGGTATTTGCTTTCGGCCTCGTGGCTTTTGGATTTTTGGGGATGGGACCGGTAACGATTGCTGTCGATTCATACGGACCTGTTACCGACAATGCCCAATCGGTTTATGAACTCTCGCTGATCGAGCAGGTGCCGAACGTTGACGCTGAGATCAAGAAAGATTTCAACATGAACGTCGATTTCGAGCGCGCCAAACATCTGCTGGAAGCCAACGACGGAGCGGGAAACACATTCAAAGCGACTGCGAAGCCGGTGCTGATTGGCACTGCCGTAGTGGGTGCAACCACCATGATATTTTCGATCATCATGGCCTTGACCAATGGCCTGACGGCCAACGTGCAAAGACTGTCGCTGCTCTACGCACCGTTCTTCCTGGGATTGATCACCGGCGGTGCGATGATTTACTGGTTCACCGGCGCTTCCACGCAGGCCGTCACTACAGGCGCGTATCGGGCAGTAGAGTTCATCAAGGCCAACATCAAACTCGAGGGCGTGGTGAAGGCTTCGGTCGCCGACAGCAAAAAGGTCGTGGAGATCTGCACGAAATATGCGCAGAAGGGTATGTTGAACATCTTCATCGCTGTTTTCTTCGGGACGCTGGCATTCGCCTTCGTCGATCCGTTCTTCTTCGTCGGTTATCTGATTTCGATTGCGATCTTCGGCCTCTATCAAGCCATCTTCATGGCCAACGCCGGCGCCGCCTGGGACAACGCAAAAAAGATTGTGGAAGTCGAGATGAAGCAGAAGGGCACGCCGCTGCACGATGCCACGGTGATTGGCGATACGGTGGGCGATCCGTTTAAGGACACGTCGTCGGTGGCGCTGAATCCGGTCATCAAGTTCACCACGCTGTTTGGGTTGCTGGCGGTCGAACTGGCGGTGAAACTGGCGAGCGAAAACGGTACGACTCTGACTCGAGTGCTGGCGCTGGCGTTCTTCGCGGTGTCATTTACATTCGTATACCGTTCGTTCTACGGCATGCGGATCAGGGCGGGTGCGGAGTAATGAAGATAGGGCGCAAGGATCCCGGCGCGGATGCGCACGTTCCGTTCTGGATTTGGTCGAGAAAACCCCTAACTCCGTGTGGTTTTCAGAGTCAGGGGTTCAATCGCGCGTACTAATTCTGTAACTGCCTCTTATCCTTAGTGACGACCCCAATTGAGCTCGCGGCGATCGCGATTCACGTCACGGTAGTCGCGGCGCAGTTCGCGGTTTTCGTTTCGCGCAGCAACGTAGTGATCGCGCTCAAGATCGCGGCGATACTCATGGCGATCCTGCGCGATTTTGACCTCATCGTTTCGCATATCTCGGCGCTGACCCCGCTCGCCGTCGAAAGCAAATGCAGGCGCCCCAGCCATTCCGATCAACAAGAGAAATCCAGCAATCGCGCGTTTCATATATTTTGTCCTCCGACCGCTATTCGCGGCTACTGATAGAAACACTCGCCGAGAGGAGGAGTTTCGGTGAGAAGAAGCGCGACGTGCGCGAGGGCTGGGCAACCGTCCTCAACGGGCGGACATCCGCACCGGAAATGATGAGAAGGGAAATCGACGTATCAACGAATGTTATCGCCTGTTTGCGACAGTTAACTGCCAACCCACGTAGATTTCACGAATGGCTCAGAAAAGTTTCACGTTTGATTTCGATGATAAATCGCCCAAATTGATCAGGCCCGGCTCTTTGGGGAACCACTTCTCGGCTACTTTCTATCGAAGTGTGGACGTCCACCACGCCATTTGGCAGCGGCTCTCTCCGACCGAGAAAAGGCGCTAACTCGCCCTGCCCTTCGTTGAACCGGTTCATTACGTTCGTGGGAGTGTAGTTCTTAAGGAACGCGCTCTCCGTTTCCGGAGTGGCAGAGAACGTGGTTTCTGCAGTGGGAGAGAACGTGTGGACACGATCCCAGATAACCCAACCAACAGCGAGTAGAAGAACAGAGAGAGCGATCAAGACCCGAGGGGATTTCATGGGGCAGCCTCGCTCATCAATCATAGCTTTTCTTCATCGCGACCTGCAATTCTCCATTGAAGAACGATTCAGTGATCCACTGGCCCATGTTGTGAGACTCGCTGCAAGCTCAAGCCACTCTCACGAACGTCTTATATTCAAGCGGTTGTTGTTGAAACATCCCCATTACACTCAAAGCCCCACAATGAGCGTAATCGCCTGATAGCGACACTTATCGGTAACGACAGTTATCGTGGTTCAGCCATGAACCACAACATGGCTACCGTTTGTTGAAGACCATCGTCAGAAATGGATTTTTTTCACCAGGTCGAAAATCAGTAAGCACAAGTGTTGTGTCGTCTGAGGAAACGTTGAAAAGGAGTACTTCTGTGACTGTCAGCGTTTGTTCATTAGCGATTAAGATCTTGAAGCCATGGTCGCCTACCCGCTTTGAAGTGAAGACTGCTTTTTTATCGCCCCATGCTCCCTTGTAGGCAGAGTCGAATGTGGCCGGACCTGCCATCTGCCAGGTGCCATCATTGAACTCAGCGATAACCTCGAATGTATAGCCGTCCTTCCCCTCATGCCTAAACGTGGCGCTTCCTCGCTTCAGTTTCAGGCCCGCATGAAACTTTGGCCATGGCGGAACGTATGAGCTATCCACATACGATTTTTCAGTGTCGAGCTTCCACTTTCCAATGAAACAATCTGCACCTTGCCTCGGTCCTATCGAGCAGGCGATCACCTTAGTCTGCGCCACAACGGGGGTCGAAACCAGAAGAGCAAGAGCAACAGCCCGGAAGTAATAGAACATGACCTTCCTCATTACCCGAACATGTTACAGCTGCTGGCAGGGTCGCCTCGGACACATGAGACAGAAGCCGCGATCAACCATGATTGGCGAAAAATCCCCATTCCACTCATTGACCGGATTGTTTGGGATCGACGCAAAGCGGTCTGGAATTCGGAAGTACAAGAAGTTCTCGCGAAGGTGGACCGTCGTCTACAACCGAGGCTTTCTAATTCGGGCCTTTCATTTTATCTTTCACGCTGCGGGCAAGCTTCTCAATCTCTTCCGCTTTCTTGATCACGTCGACTGAGAGGACATTTTCGTCCGACTTATCCACGGACTGCTTCAGTTCGACCGACAACCGCAGCAACTTGTCGGTGTCATTTTTGAGCGCGGCGACACGGTCTTTGGCGGCTTTCTTCGCCATCTCGTTGGTGATGCGGGCGCGCGCCTGTTCTTCATCCGTCATGGGCTCTGTCTTGGGAGACAGGGGTGACGGGGCGGGGTTTGCCCTCTGCGCAAAGCCGGGAAGGGCGAATAGCCAAATGGAGAAAATCCATACGACGAGTGTGAACCGCACGGGAACCTCGCAGAGAATTAGACTCGCACTCGGGGAAAATTATACGTCGGGGCAATTCGAAAAGAGAACTATAGTGCGCTCCAAGAAAAGAAGAAGAAGCGCATTAACCACAGAGGGCACAGAGGAACACTGAGGTAATTGAAAAGCCAGAGCTTGAGGCTCCGGCTTTTCTATTTTGAGTTCGTCCAAGGATCAGAGAGCGCTCATGTTCGACAAGAACTCGCCGTTCGCCTTGGTCTTGCTCAACTTATCAATCAGCAACTCCATAGCTTCAACCGGTGAGAGCGGGTTCAGCACTTTGCGCAGAACCCAGATTCGCGAAAGATCTTCCTTCGGGATGAGCAATTCTTCCTTACGCGTGCCCGAACGCTGAATGTCGATGGCTGGGAAGACGCGCTTATCGACCAACTTGCGTTCGAGGATGATTTCCGAATTGCCCGTGCCCTTAAATTCTTCGAAGATGACGTCGTCCATGCGAGAACCGGTATCGATCAGGGCCGTGGCGATGATGGTCAGCGAGCCGCCCTCTTCGATGTTGCGGGCCGAGCCGAAGAAACGTTTCGGCCGCTGCAGAGCGTTAGAGTCCACGCCGCCGGAGAGTACTTTGCCGGAAGGCGGAACGATCGTGTTGTAGGCTCTGGCGAGACGGGTGATGGAATCGAGCAGGATCACCACGTCACGCTTGTGCTCGACCAATCTCTTAGCTTTTTCGATCACCATTTCGGCGACCTGAACGTGACGGGCCGCGGGCTCGTCGAAGGTCGAGGAAATCACCTCGCCTTTAACCGACCGCTGCATGTCGGTGACTTCTTCGGGGCGCTCATCGATCAGCAGCACCATCAAAACAACTTCCGGATGATTTGTTGTAATCGAATTCGCGACATTCTGCAGCAGCATGGTCTTGCCGGCGCGCGGCGGAGAAACGATCAGGCCGCGCTGTCCCTTGCCGAGCGGCGTCAGCAAGTCCATGACGCGGGCGCTGGCGTTTTCACGCGTGGTCTCAAGCTTGAGACGCTCCTGCGGATAAAGCGGCGTCAGGTTATCGAACAGAATCTTGTTGCGGGCCTCGTCGGGAGATTCAAAGTTGACGGCTTCGATCTTCACCAGCGCGAAATATTTTTCGCCTTCGTGGGGAGGACGCACCTGGCCGCTGATGGTGTCGCCGGTCTTGAGGTCAAACTTGCGGATTTGCGAGGGCGAGACGTAGATGTCGTCCGGCCCGGGAAGGTAATTGTAGTCGGGCGAGCGCAGGAAGCCGTAGCCGTCGGGCAGGATTTCGAGCACGCCTTCGGCGAAAATGTGGCCTTCTTTTTCGCTCTGCGCCTGCAGGATTTTGAAGATGAGGTCCTGCTTGCGCATACCGCTGGCGCCGGGCAGATCCAAGGTCCTTGCGATCTTGGTCAGCTCGGTTATGTTCTTTTCTTTCAGTTCAGCAATGGTCATGGATTCACCTGAACCCGCGCACTAGAACGTATTCGTTAGTGTCAGCGGGAGATTTTTTAAAAAGGAGAGGGGACGCAGGGAAGACGCAAATATACCAGGCAGGAAGGCGGGGCTGGGTTAAGCAGCCCGCCGTTGTGCCTCAGCAAAATTCTCTGGTTCCGACAAAATTTCTTGCCGCTCCGAGTCAGCGATCCGGTCCAAAACGCCGTTCATGGTTTCCTGGATTCTGGTGCTGGGCCGGTGGAACTTCCGCGTGGCCTTGGAGGCAAGCTGACAAAGCATATACCGGTTGCGTAGGGTCTGTAAAGCATCAAAGACACGATCAGAGCGCATGAGCTTTCTATCTCCTTACTTTATGATGGTGGCCTTCCGCATTCGTCCTTTGCCGAGGAGGGTGACCCGCAACGCCGAGTGCGCTATAAGTCACTGATTCCTATTAGGTTGTAAAGGAGTTAGCGTAAAAACTCACTTTTTGAATAGATGCGCGACGGGATACCGAAGATGCTTGATTTTGCGGGGTTACCTTTTCGGTTCAAGAATGAAACTTGCCCCAGCAAATTCCTAAGTGTCGCGGGAACTGGCTAATGTATCTGCAAGCAGGGATGCGGTCAAGTAATTATTTGTAACCTGGCTGCCAATACCATCCGGAGAAATCCTCGCGGCAGGAAACTATGGCCAAGACATTCTATCCGAAGGCTTTACGTCCTTTTGTCAAGCCGGCAGCCAACCCAGCCAGGAAGCGGCTGTCTTTCTGTCCAATTCTGCTGTCCGATTCCGGTCAGCCACGTCCGCGTGCGGACGGAGTTAGACAGAACTGCGAAACATCTTCTTTTGCCATCAACGCGTTACGGCTGACGAATCTGGTATGAGATATGCAATGAAGACGTATGGATCTCTGCCTCGCAGCTCTGCCAAAGGCCCGGTAACGGCCTGTGCGCGAGATCCCTTTGACTTCGCTTAGGGCAGCACTTCGCTCAGCCTGAAAAACGGCTTGCGCTCAGGATGAATCTATCCGACGGGATGCGGGAGTAAAGCTATGGAGACGATGGTTCAGGATTTGCGCTACGCGCTGCGGATGTTGAGGAAGAACCCTGGGTTTACGTTTGTCACCGTCTTCACCTTGGCGCTTGGCATCGGGGCGACAACCGCGATCTTTGGCGTGGTTTATGGAGTGCTGCTTCGGCCGCTGCCCTATGACAAGCCGGACCAGATTGTTCAGCTTTGGGAGCTGAGCGATCGCGGCCACCGGATGAATTTTACCGATCCTAACTTTGAGGATATCCGGTCGCAGGGAGATTCATTGCAGGGGTTGGCGGAATATGGAAGTGGCGTTGAGTCGATATCGGGAGCGACCGAACCGACGCGAACCATGGTCGCTTCTGTCTCCCAGGATTTCTTTCCGTTAATGCGGGTTCAGCCGGTGTTGGGGCGCAGCTTTCTGCCGGAAAATCATCGCTTCGGCGCTGCGCCGGTTGCCTTGGTGAGTTACGAATATTGGCGGCAGCATCTGGGCAGCGCGACCGACCTGTCGGCGGTCAAGCTCACGATTCTGAATCAGGCTGTGTCGGTGATCGGAGTGCTGCCTGCGGGATTTCGATTTCCCGACCAGGCGGAGATATGGGTCCCGCGAGAACTCTGGGAGCGGTTGCCGAGTCGCAGTGCGCACAACTGGCAGGTGATTGGCCGCTTGCGAGATGGCATTGAGCCCGAGCAGGCGCACGCTGAGCTGCTCGTGATCGCTCGCCAGATCAAGCAACAGTTCGGACAAGACGTGGACATGACCGATGTGGCAGTAGCGCGGTTGCAGGAAGCGATGACCGGCAATGTTCGCGCAGGCTTGTTGATTCTGATGGGAGCAGTGGGGTTTCTGCTGCTGATTGCGTGCGCCAATGTCGCGAATCTGCTGCTGGCGCAGGCTTCGACGCGAGAGAAGGAGTTGGCGATCCGCGCCGCCATTGGAGCAGGAAGAGCGCGATTGGCGCGGCAGTTTCTGACCGAGTCGCTTCTGCTGTCGCTCGCGGGCGGAGTGCTTGGCGTGCTAGTGGCGCGGTGGGGCGTGATTGCACTGGTTCACTTAGCTCCACCCGAGCTGCCACTGCTGGAGGGCACAGCGATCCACCTGCCGGTATTGCTATTTGCGTTGGGAGTCTCTTTTTTGGTAGCGGTTGGACTGGGACTCTTCAGCGTACTACGGGCGACTTCGGGGGATGTGCAACAAGCGCTGGGAGAACAGGGACGTTCGCAGACTGGTTCGCGTCGAAGTCAGCGCGTGGGCCGCGCCATTATCGCGGGGCAGCTGGCGATCACACTTGTGCTGCTCACGGGAGCAGGATTACTCGGTCGCAGTTTGCTGCACGTGCTCTCGGTGGATCCAGGCTTCCGTACGGAGAATATCGTGACCATGAACCTGGCGCTGACCTTCGCGGGCGATGCCACCAGCGCGTTTTCCTCTTCGTTCGCCGCGGGCGAACGAGCGCGTAGGGAACGCGCTCGATTCCTCGGTGAACTGCTGACGCAGTTGCGACAGATTCCTGGTGTGCAGGAAGTAGGTGGCGCGGGAAGCTTGCCCCTCACCGAGGGGCTCGCCGATGGGACCTATGTCATGATGGCGCCCGGTGACCAGCCGCCGCGATCGATGGAGGATTTTGAACAGTGGTTTCATAACACGGCGCGCACCGGTCACGCAGACTATTGTCCAGCGAGCGAGGGCTATTTTCGCGCGCTGGGAATTCCGCTGCTGCGCGGCCGATTATTCGATGATCGCGACACCATGGATGCGCCGCATGTTGCGGTCGTGAGCGAGTCGCTGGCGCGGGAAAAGTGGCCTGGAGATGATCCGATTGGGCACACGATCGAATTCGGAAATATGGATGGCGATCTTCGTCCGCTGACGATTGTCGGAGTGGTCGGGGACGTGCGCGAGTACAGCCTGGAAAAGCCGTCTGGTCCAATCGTGTATGTCAACTTCCGGCAGCGGCCGGAAGCGACTTATCGTTTCAACGCGGTCATGCGAACGGCCATTGACCCGTCGGCAGTGATTTCATCCGCGCGTAGCATTGTGCGCGCGCTCGACCCGAAGGTGCCACCCGTGTTCGGCACCCTGACGGAAATATCAAGGCTTTCTCTCAAGGCGCGGCGATTCAATTTGCTGCTATTGGGAGCGTTCGCCGGCACCGCGTTGCTGCTGGCCGTTGCGGGTTTATATGGCGTGATGGCTTATTCGGTGTCGCGACGCACGGGAGAGTTGGGCACAAGGATAGCCCTGGGTGCGACTCCCGGAAATGTCCTCAGGCTTGTGTTGCGGCAGGGATTGGCGACCGCGCTGATTGGGGTGGTGGTTGGAATTGGCGGCGCGTTTGCGCTGACCCGGACGCTGCGCTCGTTTCTGTTTGGATTGAGTCCGACCGATCCGGTTACATTTGCCGGCGTCGCGTTCTTGCTTATCCTTGTGGCTCTGCTGGCTTGCTACTTTCCCGCTCGTCGCGCGGCCAAGGTCGATCCCATCGAAGCCCTGCGCTACGACTGAATGCCGATAAGGTTCTAATGGGGGGCAGCCGCCCCTTCGCCAAGCTCAGGGCAGGAAGGATTCTGATTCCCGCCGCGCGGTTCGGTGGTCAAACCACCTCGTTTTGCCTTGCCAAAGCCTTTTTTTGGGCGGATAATCCCGCACCAAAAGGAGGTATCTCTGATGCATAGAGTGCCATTGCTGTTTGTGATTGCCTTACTTGGGGTGTCCGCCGGCCACACTGCTTCACCGGCGGCGGACTGGGCCATCAACGCTACTGCGATCGAGGCTTGCAGCTGTCCACACTTCTGCATGTGCTATTTCAACGCGCACCCGGCGGCTCATCACGAGGGTGGCAAAACTGAACACTTCTGCAAATTCAATAATGCTTACAAGGTCAACCAGGGCCACTACGGATCTACTAACCTTGCCGGCGCCAAGTTCTGGATCACCGGCGATCTGGGCGGAGACTTCTCCCAGGGTCAGATGGAGCGGGCTTTAGTTGTATTCGACAAAGGCACGACGGCAGAACAACGCCAGGGTCTGGGGGACATTCTGGGGCACGTGTTTCCGGTGAAGTGGAAATCGTTCCAGACCGCCGAGGGCGACATCGACACCTGGACTTTTGACAAGGATCAGGCTCATGCAACGCTGAACGGAGGCAAGACGGCCGAAGTAAAACTGAAGCGTTTTCAGGGCATGACCGACGAACCTGCGGTACTCAAGAATGTCAAATATTGGGGAACGCCTCGCAATGACGGCTTCGTGATGATGCCGAATGAGCTTGAAACCTATCGGGAAGGGCCGAACGCCTTCGAGTTCAAGGGCACGAATGGTTTCCTGCTCACCTTCGACATGACATCGAAGGATCTTGCTTCGAGCAAGGGATCAATGAGCTACTGAGGAATCTTCGGAAGGATCACCTATAGCGCCGGAGCTCTTCCGGCGCTTTTCTTTTGTAAGCAGCAGCGTTGTTGGCGAAACCGTGGCGTTTTCACAGGCAACATGCCAGAATTAACTAGGCACTGCGCAATTACGGTGCTATTTCGCATATCTAGTCACTCCGTAACGCGAAAATCATAGCTACGCCCAATACGTCCGATCGAGGCTCCGGTACTGGATCGCTTCGGCAATATGTTTGGGCTCAAGATTCGCAGAGTCTTCGAGGTCGGCGACGGTGCGGGCTACTTTCAGGATGCGGTCGTGGGCGCGGGCACTCAGGCCTTGCTGGGTCATGGCGCGTTCCAGCAGGCGCTCGCAGTCGGCGGAGAGTTCGCAGTGGGTACGGATGTGGCGGGAGGACATCTGGGCGTTGCAGTAGAGTTTTTCGCGGGAGGTGGAGAAGCGTTGCAGTTGTTTCTGGCGGGCGCGGATGACACGCTCGCGAATCGTGGCTGAGTTCTCGGGTTCGTGGGTGCTGCGCATTTCTTTGTAGTTCACGGCTGGGACGTCGATGTGGATGTCGATGCGGTCCATGAGCGGGCCGGAAATTTTTGAGACGTAGCGCTGGATCATCGGCGTGGTGCACTGGCAGTCGCGGGTGCGGTCGTTGTGAAAGCCGCAGGGGCAGGGGTTCATGGCAGCGGCCAGCATGAAGCGGGCTGGGAAGGTTAGCGACATGGAGGCGCGGGCGATGCTGACGGTACCGTCTTCGAGCGGCTGGCGGAGGACTTCCAGCACGTTGCGGGGGAATTCGGGGAGTTCGTCGAGAAAGAGCAAGCCGTTGTGCGCGAGCGAAACCTCACCGGGGCGCGGGATGACCCCGCCGCCGATCAGGCCGGCGTCGGAAATGGTGTGATGCGGCGACCGATAAGGACGAGTGCCGACCAGCCCGTTGCCTTGGTCCAGCACTCCCGCGACGCTGTGAATCTTTGTTGTTTCGAGAGCCTCTTCGAAGGTGAAGGGCGGCAGAATTGTGGGCATACGTTTGGCGAGCATGGTCTTGCCGGAGCCTGGCGGGCCGATCATAAGAATATTGTGGCCCCCGGCGCAGGCGATCTCGATGGCGCGCTTGGCGGTCTGCTGGCCGCGGACATCTTTGAAATCGACGAAGAATTGTTGCGATTCGCGCAGCAGCGAGTCGCCGTCGGCTTTGATCGGCACGATGCCGTTGCCGGAGTTCACGAAGTGAATCACATCCAGCAGCGAGCGGACGGGGTAAACATCCAAGCCGGAGACCATGGCGGCTTCCTTGGCATTGGCTTCTGGCACGACCATGCGCGCGATTTTCTTTCCGCGAGCTTCAATCGCAATCGGCAGAGCGCCGCGAACGCCGCGAACGCCTCCGTCGAGAGATAGTTCGCCGACGAAGAGGCAATCGGAAATGTCTTTTTTGGTGAGGCCGCCGTAAGCTCCGACGATGCCGAGCGCCATGGGCAGGTCGAATCCGGAGCCTTCTTTTTTGATGTCGGCGGGGGCGAGATTGATGGTGATGTGTGTCGGCGGAATGTCGTAGCCGCAGTTTTTGAGCGCGGCACGGACGCGGTCGCGGCTTTCCCGGACAGCGGCGTCGGGCAGGCCTACGGTGTGGAAGTGGTCCTGATCGCACTTGATGCCCGAGCAGTCCACCTCCACCTGAATGATGTTGGCGTCGATGCCGTAGACGGCGGCGCTGAGAGTTTTATAGAGCATACGATGAATGCGGAAAATCCCCGCCCTCCGACTTCGCTCAGGGCAGGCTTTCTCGCAAACACACGAGAAATGGGGCACCCGGGTTAGGGGCACACGAACTCCTGATATGCCAGTCAGCTACTTTAGGGCTTGGGACGTCGTGCTGGCTGTGACGGATGTCACGTTCGACTGTGGAAAACTGGTCGAAAAGCACGCGTTGGCGCTTGACCTTTTCCTTCCAGCGCTATGGCACGACTGAAGCCTTGCCCATCCCCGACGGTTTAACGCAGACCATAAACCTAGTTCTCTCGCTCGGAGGAAGGTCCAACGAGGTCGCCCGTCATGCTCACGGTACCAAAGTGTCTAACACGGCGGTTTCGAGGGTCACGTATAGAATTAGAATTGCGCTAAGAGCTAAGACCTGTAGCTTCCTCATGAGCTTGGACCGACCGAACCCGTCCCGTACGTCTCGCGGCCCCGACAACCTGGAGCGCGAAGAATCGCAATTATGGCGCTGGGCGCTGGGATTCATGCTGGTGCTGGCCGTCGCGCTTTCGGGACTGCTGTGGGAACGGCTGGAGAATATCCCCTTTCAACTTCGCGCTATTCCGATCGGCGTTCTGATTCTGTCGGTCCTGTTCACAGTGTACGCATATGGACGGCGGCGCCAGGTCAGCGAACTCAAAGGGCTGCTGCACGGGTTGCAGGAGCACGTGGGCGCAGCGCCTTCGGAAGAACAACTCGACCAGCTCAGCCAGGTCATCCTGCGTTCGCAGCGCAACTTTAAAGAGTTGATCGATTCGTTTGATGACCCGGCGTGCGCGGTGTCGCTCGATGGCACTCTGCGAACGGTGAACAAACGCATCACCGAGATTACCGGGACCACTTATTCCGAACTGGTGGGACGCAAAATCTACGATTTCGTCGAGGAACCAACTCAGGCCGATGTGGAACGAAGCCTGGGACTCTTTCTGGAGAAGAAGCGTTGGGCCGGGACGGTGCCGGTCCGATTGAAGAACCGTTCGCGGACTCTTTATTTTGAATGTGTGCTGAACGGGATCGTCAAAGGCGATGAAGTCGTGGGCGTGAGCATGCTTGGACGCGACGTGACCGAGCAGCGCGAAAAGGAACTGCGCTTCACGGAATTGTTTGAGACGTTGCAGGAAGGAGTTTACTTCAGCACGCCTGAGGGACTTTTGCTGGACGCCAATCCGGCCCTGGTGAACATGCTCGGATATACCGAAAAAAGGGACCTTCTGACAGCGGAGCCAGCCGCATTGAATTTCGATCCCGGGCAACCGGTCCTGGGCCGGGCACTGGATGACCGCGGCGGGGTGCGCACCCGCGAGATTAAACTCCGGCGCAAAGACGGGACGGCGGCAATTTTTCTGGATTCCTCACGCGCGGTCTGGGACACCTCGGGGAACATTATTCGCTATCAGGGAACGCTGGTGGACATCACCGAAAAACGGAAGATGGAGCGGCAACTGGCACAGCAGGAGGAGTTCCACAGCCGGCTGCTGGAGAGTTTCCCCGATCTGATCCTGGTGGTGGACCTTGAGGAACGTTACACCTTCGTCAGTTCACGGGCACGCGATCTTCTCGGTTACGAGCCGGAAGAAATGTTGGGGAAAAAGATTTCTGGCATGGAAGACCATTCGCCGGAGATGGCTACGCTGTACCACGCCGTCGTTTCCGGCAACCAGGCGTTTGCCTCCGCGGAATATGGAGCACGGCACCGGGATGGAAGCTGGCGGACGATGCGCGCGGCAGGCAGCCAATTGGTGGACGCCGAGGGAAAGATCAGTGGAGTGATTATTTCGGTGCGCGATATCACGGTCGAACGAAAGCTGGAGCAGCAGATTGTCCAGAGCGAACGGCTGGCGGCTATGGGCGCGATGATTGGCGGTGTAGCCCACGAACTGAATAATCCTTTGACCAGCATCATGGGTGTGAGCGAACTTTTGCAGGATACCGAGACTAACGAAACTTCCCGCAAGCAACTTGCCATGTTGCAGCAGCAGGCGCGGCGCGCCGCGGAGATCGTGCAGAACCTGACTTACTTTTCTCGCCCACCCGCTCCGGGCAAGAGCCGGATCAACCTGGTGGAAGTGGTTGAGCGAACCTTGAACCTGCATGCTTACTCCCTGCGCAAGAACAACATCACGGTCGACTTTTTGAAAGAACCCAGTGTGCCTTACGCATTGGGAGATCCGCACCAGTTGATGCAGGTCTTTCTGAATCTGATTCTGAATGCGGAGCATGCGATCCGCGAGGTGCGGGATAAAGGGACGCTGCGAATTCGTTTGGGGCGAGCCGACGATTCGGTATGGGTCAGTTTCCACGACGACGGTCCCGGCATTCCGAAAGAGACCTTGGCCAGCATCTTCGATCCGTTCTATACGACAAAGCGGCCCGGGCGCGGCACGGGGTTGGGGCTGAGCATCTGCAAGTCGGTAATGAAGGAACACAATGGCACCGTGGAAGCGGCCAATGCACCGGATGGCGGCGCGGTGTTCACAGTGACGTTGCCGATGTCGACGGCGGGGTGAGGCGGCTTGTCGCAATCCGCAAGCATCACGTCATCCGAGGCGGTTGTCGTTCACCGTTCTACTGCCATGGCTACGGCGTTCCCTCCGCCTAAACAGAGAGCGGCAATGCCACGTCTCACATCGCGGCGAATCATTTCATAGATCAGCGTGACTAGAACACGTGCGCCACTGGCGCCAATCGGGTGGCCGATGGCCACAGCTCCGCCGTTTACGTTGACCTTCTCGGGATTCAGATTCAATTCGCGCATCACGCCGAGCGCCTGCACCGAGAAGGCTTCATTGAGCTCGTAGAGATCGACGTCTTCATTTTTCCAGCCCGTCTTCTCCCAAATTGCGCGGACCGCGCCCACGGGAGCCATCATCACCCATTTCGGTTCGACCCCGCTGGTCGCCTGGGCCACGATGCGGACCATCGGCTTCGCGCCAAGTTCACTGGCGCGCTTCGCGCTGGTGACGACGAGAGCGGCCGCACCGTCATTCACTCCCGGGGCATTGCCGGCGGTGACGGTGCCATCTTTCTTGAACGCGGGCTTCAGGGAACGCAGCACTTCGATGGTAGTGTCTTCGCGCGGACTCTCGTCTTTGTCGAAAATCGTGGGAGCGATACCCTTTTTTTTCGCTGGAATCTCGACCGGAACGATCTGCGACTTGACGCGACATTCTTTGATCGCAGACAACGCTTTGCGGTGAGAGTTCAGCGCAAACTGATCCTGTTCCTCGCGCGTGATACCGTATTTCTCTGCGACGTTCTCGCCCGTGATGCCCATGTGGTAGTCGTTGTAAATGTCCCACAGGCCGTCGTGCACCATCGAGTCGACAATCTGCGCGTTGCCGAGACGGTATCCCTTGCGCGCTTGCGGCAGGAGATACGGAGCATTCGTCATCGACTCCATTCCACCTGCGACGACGATCGGAACTGTTTCCCGTCTGAATCGCTTGCGCGGCGAGCGCGACGGATTTCAATCCCGAGCCGCAGACCTTGTTGATTGTCATGGCACCTGTCGCGGGGGAGAGTCCGCCGAAGATGGCCGCTTGACGCGCAGGATTCTGACCGAGACCGGCGGAGACGACGTTGCCCATGATGCACTCGTCGATCTCTGCAGGAGCGATGCCGGCGCGCTTCACCGCTTCGCGCACCACGATGGCGCCCAGTTGTGGGGCGCTGAAATCGGAGAGGCTGCCTTGAAATTTTCCCACCGCAGTGCGGCAGCCGGAGATGATAACAACATCGTCAAAAGAGGCCATGAATCAAGCTCCCGCGAAGATTTCGCAATTTTTATTATAGATGCAGGAGCGGGAGAATACGTCGCGGCACAGTGTTCCCGAGCGCATCGCGGCGTTGAACCAACAGATCGCAATTCTTGTCTTGGCCTTGCGAGCGCAATATGTCTCGCGAATTGCTGGCGGAAGGAAAATCCAGCACGACTCGATGACGCATTCGAAATACTTCTTGACTTTTGCTTCCGAAATCTCGCTCGTCGTGACTTTGGTGCCACGACTTGCGAAGTTCGGTCGTCATTTTTTTCTTGACTTCATTTTTCTTTAACTCTATACATCAACTAGTTGCAGTAAAAGATCACTGCAATGTTTTCCATGAAAAATGGAAGGGAGAATAGGAACAATGGCAACCAAGAAAAAGGCAAAGAAGAAAAAGAAGCATTAAGAAAGTTCGTACAAAGTAAAAAGGGGACGCTCAAGAGCGTCCCCTAAGTTTTTGTTGGCGGTCGAATAGTTCCAGAACCTCCGTTAATTCGGCCGTCCGGCAATACTCTCCACTCGATGCGGAATCCGCTTCTCCTTCTCGGGGCATAGACTGCGATATGCGCAAAAATTGCAGTGCATTCCCGTTCTCGCCACGAACTTTCCGTCTGCGATTCCCTGGGCGGCGGCTTCCACGCGACTGCGAGCGCCCAGTAGTTGCGCCTCGTTGCGTGTCGTGGTGACCGCAACGTTCTCTTCCAGATTGTAAAAAATCAACGATCCGACCGTGTATCCCCACTTCTCTTTGGCGGCGATGCCGTAGAGGGACAACTGCAGGCTCTCGTCGGCATTTTCCTGATCGCGGGCCTTGCCCGTTTTGTAGTCGATGATGGCCACGCTGCCGTCGGGCCGACGGTCGATGCGATCGATGCGTCCAACGACCGTGGTCGGGCCAACGCGAATCTCAAAGGACTGTTCGGTGTGCAGCACTTGCGCCGAAGGAACAGTTCGGGCCGTCGCGAGGAACTCGCGCAGTTGCGCGACGCCCTGCTTCTCATACAGCTCATGCTGGTAGGTTTCCTGAATCTTGGCCGCCGCCAGATCGAGGCGGAATAGTTCGATAAGTTCCTCGTCGCTTTTGGCACGCCCAAGGTTTACGGAATCGAAATAGGTTTTCAAGGTTCGATGGATGGCGGCGCCATATTGCATCGCCGCCGCCGGGCGCACCGCCAATCGCCAGTCTCGCTCGAGCTTGAACTGCACTCCGCAACGCTCGTAGGTGTCGACGGCGGACGCGCTGAGGCGGGTATGCAAACCGGCGAGCACCGGAAGTTCGAACCAGACATTCGTTTGGGACTCCGCGGGATAGGCCAGGGACGCTTCGGCCGCAGCAAAGATGTCGAGGCTGGTCTGTGTGCCACGGGCAGGGATCGCAGTCAGCCATGGGCCAAGGCTTTTGTCCTCGATCAATTCCCGCATGTAGCCGTCGGGATTCTTGTTGAGCTTGCCCTTGCCCTGCTTGGAATAGATGTGCAGCGAGTCGCGGGCCCGGGTCATAGCAACGTAAAACAGACGACGCTCTTCCTCTTTGTGAAGAGTCTGGTCGTCGGCCTCGGTGACCGAATCGGGGTCGCGCAATTCTCTGGGGAAGGCGACCAGAGTTTCCCGGTACGAACAGGGGAACGAGTTGGCGTTGGCGCGGAGAATGAACACGTGAGGAAATTCCAGTCCCTTGGCGCCGTGCACGGTCATGAGGCGGACGGCATTCTCGCTCTCTTGCGCTTCCAGTGGGATCACTCCGCCCGCCTCGCGGAAGAGTGCGAGATAGTCCACCAGTTCCTCCAATTCCGTCGTCTTGTTGACTTTCTTCTTTTCCCACTCGCTTACGAAATGCAGCGCGGCCTGAAGAATGGGCGATGAGGCATCAAGCGCAAACTGCTTAACGATGATGTCGAGGGCTGCGCGAGCTTTCGCTTCCCGACGGCGGATTTCTTCGCGAGTACCCTGCACAGCAGCGAGAACATCGGCTCCCCCATCGACCCTGTCGAGCGCGGCAGAAAGGGGAACGACCTGGCCTTCCCGATTGTCGCGGGCAATGGATCGCATCACCTGGCGCAACTCCTCGGGATTCACCTGAAACCGCGGGAGCGCCGCAACGCGAAACAGACTCACGTCGTCGCCGGAGGATACGATTGCGTTGAGGCAAGCAAACAAATCGCGAGCTTCGGGAGTATCGGAAATATCCATGCTCTCAATGACGAAAGGAATGCCAGCCTCGGCCAATTCGTGGACCACGTCGTCGCGTTGGTAGTGAGAGCGGTAGAGGACGCCGAAGTCGGACCATTTGCACCTGGATCTTCTTTGGGCGTCGCGGATGAAGCCGACCACGTCCGGACCCTCTGTATCTCTTGTGGTCAGAACCACGACTGACACCTTCGCGCTCAGCAGCTGTGCTCCTGCTCCTGCCGCTTCCTCCTCGCGCGCGGATTGGAGAGGGACGCGCCTATAGGCGGATGCCGCGTTCAGCTGTCTCGAGAAGACCGGAGGATTCTTGTCGATCAGGGCAAAGGCGCTGCGGAGGATGGGCGTGGTCGACCTGCGATTCTTTTCGAGGACTACACGTTTGGCTTGGGGAAAGTGACGATCAAAAAGCTCAAACGCAGCACTGGAGGCCCCACGAAAGCGATAAATGGACTGGTCGGGATCTCCCACGACGAAGATATTGCCCTCGGCTCCGGCGAGCCGGGCGAGAATCTGAATCTGGGCGAAGTTGGCGTCTTGAAATTCGTCGGCGAGGATAAAGCGGGCGCGAGCACGGGCCTCGGTCAGAACATTTTCGTCGCTGTGCAGCAGAGCGTGCGCTCGGCTGATCATGTGGCTGAACGTGCCAAGATTTTCTTCGGCGAGCCAGCGCTCCATGGTGGTGAACACGCGGGCAATCTCGCGGCAGCGGCAAAGAACTTCGTCGTCATCGAGAGCGTTCTTGGATTTCACGACGCGCGGGATCGGGACTTCTTTGCGCTCCAGGCGTTCGACGTACTGTGCGTATTTCTCGGGCGTGACCAGTTCGTCGTGGCATCGGCTGACAAATTCCAGCAGGTCGTTCAAGAACTGGGCAACATTGGCGGCGCGGACGTAGTGTTCCAGATGCAGCTCGCGAATGCGGCGGCGAAGATAAATCCAGAGATCTTTCTCGTCGAGAACGCCAAACTCTTTGTGCACGCGCTTGAGCAGATCGAGACAGTAATCGTGGAAGGTGGCTGCATTCACTTTTTTTCCGCCCATCAGCTTGCCAACGCGGTCGCGCATTTCGTTGGCCGCATTCTTGGTGTAGGTGAGAGCGAGAATTTCGTGAGGGTAGGCGTGGCCATCGCGGACCAGTCGCTCGATGCGATGAGTGAGAACGGAAGTCTTGCCGGTGCCGGCGCCCGCGACCACCAACATCGGCCCGTGTACGTGCTCGATGGCTTCGCGCTGGCGATCGTCTGGAGTAAATGGAACGGAGCGGGAGTTCGACTTCGGAGACGGCATTGCGAGCAGGATATCACTTGCCGGACGGAAGAGACCTATTAGCTCGACGAACCCTGATTGTTCAACTCAAGAGAAGAGGCTCAAAAATGAACGTCTTTACGTGCTAACTACGCGGCGGGAGGACGTCTGCCGGACAGCGGCCGGGACGGCGGCGCTGCTTAGCTGAGTTGCGAGATTGTGATCGCAGCAGCGGCGATGGCGGCGGTCTCGGCGCGTAGGACCGTGGCGCCTAACGACGCCGAGATCCAGCCTGCCTTTTGGAAGAGCTCTAATTCCTCTTCTGTCCAACCACCTTCGGGACCTGTCGCGAGAAGGATCTCTCCGTAGGGATGCGAAGTGAGGACGTCGCGCAGCAGGGTTTCCTGTTCGGATTCTGCCAACACAATTCGCAACGAGGCGGTTAGAGTCACCGCATCCGGCAGTTTGATTGGATCAGCAATCTGGGGCGGAATTGTGCGGCGTGATTGCTCCGCTGCCTGAAGCGCGATTCTGCGCCATCGTTCGGCGCGTTTTGCCGCGGCGGAAGCCAGATGCGCGTCGCTGCGCCGGGCGATGATGGGCACAATTCGCGAGACTCCCAGCTCGGTGCATTTCTCAATCGCCCACTCCATGCGATCGAATTTGAAGATGGCAAGCAGAAGCGTGAGGTTGAGCGCCGGTGACGCAGAGACCTCTTCGCCTAGTTCAAATTCGACTCGGTCGTTGTGGATACTCAGGATTCGGCCGCGGCGGACGATGGTGCCGGTGGCAACATCAAATTCCTGGCCAACGCGGGCGCGGAGAACTCGGATTAGATGATCGGCGTGGGCGCCGGCGATGGCGGCATGGTTGTCCGAGACTTCATCGGCAATCCATCGGCGACGAGTCATGATCTGAAGAATTGCAACTCAATGCCAAGCGCGAGTTTTGAAACGGCGCGGCTTGGCGCCGCAAGTCAAAATCAATGACGCCTTCAGCCGCTGAGAGCTTCCCTCCCTCTAAACCGCTACCAATTCAGCCGGCGAGCTAGCCGAACATATCTTTCACCTTGCCGAGCAGCGAGCGAAGCATGGGCTGGTTGTCGACTTTCCCGAGGGCATCAAGTTCTTGCAGCAACTCTTTCTGGCGCTTGTTCAGCTTGGTCGGGACCTGCACCCGAACTTCGACGTACAGGTCGCCCTTGCCGTGTCCGTTCAATACGGGCACGCCTTTATTGCGGATGCGGAAGGTTGACCCGGGTTGCGTACCATCGGGAATCTTTAGGGTGTGTTCGCCGTCCATGGTGGGCACTCGTATCTCCGCCCCTATGGCGGCTTGCGCCACCGAGATCGGGACAACGCAGTGCAGGTCATTGCCTTCACGCGCGAAGAAGGGATGCTCTTTGACGTGCAGCACTACGTACAAATCTCCCGCAGGACCGCCGAAAGCGCCTACTTCCCCTGCGCCGGAAAAGCGAATGCGGGTTCCATCTTCCACACCCGCGGGAACTTTGGCGTCCACGGTGCGCTGCCGCAGGATGCGGCCTTCGCCTTTGCACTTTGCACAAGGATCGGTGATGACGCTGCCCGTCCCCTGGCACGCGGGGCAGGTGCGGGCGATGCTGAAAAATCCCTGCTGATAGCGAACTTGACCGCGTCCGTTACAGGATCGGCAAGTCGTGGCGCTCTTTCCCGGCGCCGAACCGGAGCCGCGGCAGTCTTCGCAAGCTTCGTGACGGCGAACCGTAACTTGCGACTCCGTGCCGAAGAAAGCTTGCTCGAACTCCAGAGTCAGATCTTCGCGGAGATCGGCGCCCCGCTGCACCCGGCTGCGACGGCGTCCGCCGCCAGCGCCGCCCCCAAACATGTCGCCGAATCCAAAGAATTCTCCGAAGATGTCGCTGAAGTCCTGGAATACAGTCGGATCGAAGCCCCCGGCCTGACCGGCGCCGCCCCCGAGTCCAGCATGGCCATAGCGGTCATAGACGGCGCGCTTGTCGCCGTCGGCAAGCACCGCGTAAGCTTCGCTGACCTCCTTAAATTTTTCTTCCGCGTCGGGATTATTAGGATTACGGTCGGGATGAAACTGCAGCGCCAGCTTACGATAGGCGCTCTTGAGCTCGGCCTCCGTGACCGTTCGAGTCACCCCCAGCACTTCGTAATAGTCGCGTTTTGCGTTCGTGGTCAGAGTCAACCTTCCTCCAATAATAATTTCTGGTTTGTCATAACCGTTGCGTCGTTTTCATTACGGTGTGTCATCTTCATTACGGTGTGTCATCCCGAGCGCAGCGAGGGACCTGGGTTTCTCTCGACGCCAGCAAAAACTCGATTTCAGGGATTCTTTGCGACCTTCACCATCGCGGGACGCAGCAAACGATCTTTAAGTTTGTAGCCGCGCTGCAACTCCTCAATGACTTCATGGTCGGGCGCGTCGGAAGTTTCCACCATTTCGATCGCCTCATGAACATGCGGATCGAATGGTTCCCCCTTGGCAGGAATGGCACGCACCCCCAGCTTTGCCAGGACATCCTGGAACTGCTTGTAGATGAGTTCGACGCCACTCCGGAAGTCACCGGCCTCGGACTTAACCTGCAGAGCGCGCTCGAAGCTGTCAATGACCGGGAGCAGAGACTTGATCGCGTCGGCGGCCGCGTAGTCCCGAAAGTCCTGCTGCTCTTTGGCAGCGCGGCGCCGGGCGTTTTCGAATTCAGCCTGCGCCCGCGCCAGCCGGTCCAGCAAAGAGTCGCGCTCGGCCTTCAGTTGTTGAACTTCTGCTGCCATACCGGAGGATTCCCCGGCCGCTGTCCCACTGGAAGCGATGTCTGCGGGGTTCTCATCGCCGTCGGCGGGAGGAAGTTCGTGTTCCAGATCGAGTCCGGCCATTTCCGATTGCGATTTTCCGTTTGCTTTCTTCATAACAGCCTGTCTTTCGTTATAACGCTAGTCCGATTCATTCAAACGTTAGTGCGATTCTTCAAACATTAGTCCGATTCATTCAGGATTTTGTCGAATAAGCGCGCGATGTACGACACCGCCGTGATCGTGTGCTGATAATCCATGCGCGTGGGGCCTATCACGGCGAGCGAACCCATGACTTCGTTGCCAGCGTGCGCGGGAGCCCCAATCAACACGAAATTCTGCATCGACGGCAAAGCCTGATCGAGACCGATGACCACCCGGACCGCCTCCTGCTTCACGTCAAGATAGGCACCAAGCAACTGGACAACTTTTTCTTTTTCCTCCAGCGTCTTGAGCATCTCCTGCAAACGCTGCCGGTCATGATCGCCCGCGATCAGATTCGACGCGCCTTCGACAAATACCACTTGCGAGCCCTGCTCGGCGGCCAGCGCGCCCTGCTTATAGAGCTGCTCGATCGAATGCATCAGGCGGTCATACTCGCTGCGCTCCTGCTCCAAACGGCGGGCGAGTTCGGTGCGCATCGATTCCATAGTCCAGCCGCGGAAATTCTCGTTGATGTAGCGGGCGGCAAGGTCCAGTTCAGACTGCGATAGATCGAGACGCAACACGCGATCGCGCACCAGGCCGGAACGGGTCACAAGCACAGCCAATACTTTTTGATCGCCCAGACGCGAAAAATAGACATGCTCCAGCGCGTTTTTCGGACCGCTTGTCGCCACCGTCACGCCAACGTTCCTCGAAATCAGCGACAACACGTGCGAGGTCCGCTCCATGAACTCCTGCACGTCGGTGATGCCGGCGAGCGAATCCGAGATCATGGTCTCTTCCTGCGGCGCCAAACGGGCGGTGCCCGATATCTGCTCAACGTAATAGCGATAGGCCTCGGTCGTAGGTACGCGCCCAGCGGAGGCGTGCGGCTGTTCTAGGAAGCCGGCGTCGGAGAGATCGGCCATCACGTTGCGAATCGACGCCGGGCTGAGGCCTTCGCGGTTAGAGCGCGCGAGCGTGCGCGAACCCACCGGCTCACCCGTGGTGATGAAAGTCTCCACGATGGCGGTCAGAATTTCGCGTTCGCGATTCCCGATATTTGGGTCAGCGGGCATAGACAGTTCTGTCAGTTGTTTCAGTCCGACCGGCGGAGGCCGAGGGGAGAAACTGCTTCCGATTCATTCTACCTAACTATCTTTAGATGCAGAAGGTTGGCTTTTGGACCAAAGGTGCGGCCTCTGTCCGGATTCTAGGAAGGCGGTCGGGGGCTGTCAAGACTCAGAAGGGTTCAGGGCTAAGGCCTTTAACCGCTGAAACCGCAAAGAAACGCCGCAGAGCTCGCGAAGGGGAATCGGTATAGTCTCTCTCTGCGTCCTCGGCGGCTTTTCTCCGCGATCTCAGCGGTTAAAAGCTCTTCTGAGTAAAGCTTATGATGGTCCGACATTAATGAGATCCAAGCCTCACATCGCAGTGATAGGCGCCGGGGCCTTCGGCGGTTGGACGGCCCTGCATCTTCTGGAGCGCGGAGCACGGGTCACGCTGCTCGACGCCTGGGGTCCGGGAAATTCCCGCGCATCTTCCGGCGGGGAGACTCGAGTCATGCGCGGCACCTACGGCCCCGACCAGCCATACACGGAGTTGTCCGCCCGCGCTCTCCAGCTGTGGCAAAAGTACGAGCGGAACTGGAAGCGTCAGTTTCTGCATCGTACGGGCGTGCTGTGGATGGCTTCCGGGCGCAATGAGCATGAGGGCGATGCGTTCGAAACCGGGTCCGTTAAAATGCTGCGCGCGGCGAATATCAGGTTTCAGGAATTGTCGGCAGCGCAGATGAAGAAGCGCTGGCCGCAAGTTAATTTTGAAGGTATCCGGTGGGGGATCTTCGAGCCGGAATGCGGATATCTGGATGCACGCGCCAGTTGCCACGCGGTCGTCGAGGCTTTCGCCGCGGCCGGTGGCAAGTACCAGCAGCTTGCCGTGCTGAGCGAGGGATTGGAGAGCGCGCCGCTGAGCAAACTTGCGCTGTCGGATGGCTCCCAGCTCAAAGCTGACTGCTACGTATTCTCCTGCGGGGCATGGCTAGGGAAGTTATTCCCGCGAGCTGTCGGCGTTTTGGTGCAGCCTACCAAGCAAGATGTCTTTTTCTTTGGCACGCCTGCGGGAGATGATCGTTTCAGCGACCGTCATCTGCCCGTATGGGCCGATCATTACGGACGCTTTCGTTACGGAATTCCCGGCAGCGACCGCCGCGGGTTCAAGATCGCCGACGACACGCGCGGCGCGGCCTTCGATCCCACGGACGGAGAGCGCGTGATTACTCGCAAGACTCTGAAAGACATTCGCGAATATCTCGGCTTTCGCTTCCCTGCCCTGAAAGGTGCCCCATTGGTGGAGACGCGCGTCTGCCAGTACGAGCAGACTCCCGACAGCCACTTCATCATCGACCGCCATCCGACGATGGAGGATGTGTGGATCATCGGCGGCGGCTCCGGCCACGGCTTCAAACACGGCCCGGTGATCGGGAAATGATGGCGGAGTTGATTCTGAAAGAACGCGAGTCGCCGCCAATCTGGAGCCTGGCGCGATTCAAAAAGAAATTAACCACAGAGGGCACAGAGAGCCCCAGAGGAATTACTCTGTGAGACTCTGTGTCCTCTGTGGTTAAAGCTTTTATTGGATCTGAATTACGCTGGCTGGCGCGTTTGCCTTGATTTCGTCCGTGCGCTTCACGACATTCCGCGCGAATTCGTAGATTGACTTGGCGTGCGGCGAGTTCTCGCCTTCCAGCACCACCGGCGTGCCCCCATCTCCCGACTTACGTACTTCCGGGTCCAGTGCGATGGCGCCGAGAAACGAAACGTCAAATCGCTCCGCCATTTTCTCCGCGCCGCCGCGCGAGAAGATATCCACCTCATGCTGGCAATGCGGGCAAGTGAAATAGCTCATGTTTTCGACCACGCCCACGATGTCCACTTTCATCTGGCGAAACATTTCGATGGCTTTGCGCGCGTCCTGCAGCGAAACGTCAGAAGGAGTCGAAACCACCACCGCGCCCGTCAGCGGCACGGTCTGCACCAGCGACAGCGCAATGTCTCCGGTCCCCGGCGGCAGATCGACGATCAGATAGTCGAGCTGGCCCCACTCCACCAAACCCAGAAACTGGCGGATGATCTGGTGCAGCATGGGCCCGCGCCAGATGACCGGCTTGTCGCCGGGATTGAGAAACCCAACCGAAATCACTTTCAGGCCAAAAGCTTGTAGCGGCTCAATGCGATTCTCGCCCACCATCCGCGGCTGCGCGTTGACCCCCAGCATGAGGGGCACGTTCGGACCGTACACGTCCGCGTCAAGCAGCCCGACTTTGTGCCCCATCTTGACTAGAGCCACAGCCAAATTTACCGACAGCGTGGTCTTGCCCACGCCGCCCTTTCCCGATCCGACGGCGATGATGGCGTCCACCCCCGGCAGCGGCTGCGGCCCCTGCGGCGCTGGACCTCCGTGCTGATGCGGCATATGTGCGTTCAAAGAATCACACTCCAGACAATAATTGCTAGATTAAGATAATGCACACCCTTAACGTTGATTATACAGCCGTGACTTACCGGTCAGCTCCGAACGTGGCAGCGTTCACGACCGGCAACCGTCGCCCCGTCGTCGGGAGCGATGTTATTCCCGGCGCTGTCATCCTGAGCCCTCTCCTTCCCGCGCTGTCATCCTGAGCCCTATCATTCACCGCTGTCATCCTGAGCGCAGAAACTGTTCCGCAAAGCGGAACAGTTTCGGAGTCGAAGGATCGCTATCAGCACAGCAGCGAACTGGAACGGCAAGGCGTTCTCAAACATAAGCATCATTTGATGCCATAATCCGTGTATGGAGCTTCCATGAGAACCACGGTTGTACTTGATGATGATCTCGTACGCATTGCCGAGGAGATCACCGGTGTGTCGGAAAAAACGGCGCTACTTCGCATAGCGCTCAACGCTCTCCTCGAGCGGGAAAGCGCTCGGAGGCTGGCGTCCCTGGGAGGCACGATGCCGCACTTAAAAAAGATCCCACGACGCCGAGCCGGGCGGGATTAGTCCTCGCAACCATCACACGGATTTTCACGGAGTCTCAGATCCGTGAAAATCCATGGCCGACTGTTAAGTCACCCGTAGTAAAATGTACAAGTCCCGGGAGGCTCTATGTTGCCACGACCTCTCTCTCTGTTGTGCCTGCTCTTGCTCTCGCAAGTTTGCCTGAGTCAACACCGATCGAATACACCGTCCGTGCCTGAAACCTGCCCGGCTACGAAGCCATCCGATCAGCCCTTTGTGCCGCCCTCGCCGTATCCGGCAAAGCATTCCAAGAGTAGCTTTTGGTTCGGGACCGACCGGCTTTGGACTCAACTTCCAATAACCGGAACCTGGGGCAGATTGGGCCACTCCACACTCGGCGATCCGACATTCGGGCAGAAGCTTATGTTTTGGCGACAGGGATATGACCCGCACACTGAAGCTTCAAGACTGAAGATCACCGGCAGGCGAATAGACTCTCCTGCCCCGCCACTTCCGGTCGAGGAGCCAACCAGCGGCAGTTGGACGGACAACGATTCCTTTATTGTCGCCGGCATCAACTTTCCTACAACCGGATGTTGGGAAATCACCGGGAACTACGATAATGACGAGGTAACTTTCGTCGTCTGGCTCCCGCAGTAGCGACATCCGAGATCCTCTGTTTCCAGGCGTCATCCTGACCGGAGCCGTTCTTCAGGCGGAGGGAAGGATCTCCCTGGCGAAGCTGCCTGACTACATTTTCAGTCTTGTTGAAGGACGGAGTGCCGCGTAGATTGCCGCCAAGATCCAGACGGGGCCGCTCGCTCTCGGCACACTCTCGCAGACCTTTCCTTCTAATCTTTTCCACAGACAAAATCTGCGTTATGTGACGGACAACCTTTACTGAGGAAAATGTAAAGCGCAGAATCGGTACATGCGCGCAAGCACCCTCGACGGAAAGACCACAACGCCCGGCTGCAATCCGCAGCTAACTCTTATTCCGCAATATTTTACGTACAAGTCTCAGCGGCTCAAGATTTTACGCCGATCGAAGCCTATCTCTTCGCCGTAACTGGAAGAAAGCAAAGACTTTGGCGGCGGCATATCAAAAAAAAACAAACCACCCTTCCGCGCAGCACGAGGTTTTCACCGCGAACTTCAACGCGCCTTGCGCCGCCGATCCATTTCAGACCGCCGGTTCTCGCGGCGTCTCCCGGCGTCGTCATAGCGGCGCTGCTGCTCGTCCGTCTCGGGAATTACGGGTGCCACCTTGAGGTGCTTGCCCGCTCCATCGACGGCCACAAATGTCAGGTACGCGGACGCGACGTGATGGGCCGTATCGGCAATGTAGTTTTCCACGAAAACTTTCACTCCCACCTCCATGGAAGTATGGAAGACGCGATTGACCGAGGAGCGGAGAATGGCGAGGTCGCCGACTCGCACCGGAACCAGGAAATCAATGTGATCGACGGATGCGGTCACGACATAGTTGCGGGAGTGGCGGTGCGCGGCCATGGCCCCGGCCAGATCGATCCAGTGCATCAGCCGTCCGCCGAGCAGGGCGGCAAGAGGATTGGCGTCATTCGGCAGTACGATTTCCGCCATTTCGGATTGCGAATCCCGGACCGGGCGGGGCGTCAGCGTAGCGTCTGTCATGATGGTGTTGGTTTCCCTTCTTGCTCAGGTGTTGGTTGTTCGGGATTCGATGCTCAAGGTTTCTTGTTTAAATACGACTCCAGAAAACACTCGGCCATCTTCTGGATCCGCGTATCGTCGTGCCGACGCAGCCAGGTCGCCTGGGACAATTCAAATTCAAGATCGCCATGTGCGACGGGCCTGTGATTTCGTTCACAAACGTAGCGAAGAAGAAGTACGCGGGGGAAGCCGTCCGCGCCGTCTTCCGCACGGTTCCGACCCTGCGGAGCGGAAACCGCGAATCGCACCGCATCCCACAGACGTTCCGCCGGCGCCCAGCCACAGCCACTGGCGTAGCCAAGGTTGCAGAATGCTTCCAGGACATTTTGCGCCGGAGTTTCGCCTTCGTGTCCTGCAGCCGTGCAGTGGCCGCTCCATCCCATACCGAGAGGAAGCCTGGCCGGATGCGGCCAGTTGCCATTCTCCAGTTTCGCCACGGGCATGAAGTAGGGGCAAGCCATTGGGTCATCTCGAACTTTGGAACCGTTGGGAGTGGCAATTGTAATCAGTTGAAGCAGGTCTGGCCAGTTCCGTCAGGTCGTAGGCCTTCTTTCGAACAGGTAGTGCGCCACGCTGCGGCGGTTGTAGTAATCTCGTCAGCAGGGGCCGTTCGAATCTTTTTAGAAACTCCCTCTTCGACAACTATGGACCGCATCGCCACACTCAACGAAATTCTGACGGAAAATCCAAAAGACGCCTTCGCGCGCTACGGGCTCGCCATGGAGTATTCCAAGCGGGGCGATTTCGACCGGGCTCTGGCCGAGTTTTCGATTCTGCTCGAGAGCCATCCGGAATACACCGCGGGATATTTCATGGCAGCGCAAACCCTGGTGCGGGCGGAGAGAGTCGAAGAGGCAAAGAAGATGTTGCAGGACGGCATTGCCTCGGCGCGGCGCACCGGAAACCTACATGCACAATCGGAGATGGAGGCGATGCTGACCGAGCTGGCGTGAGCGATCACTCTGCATGCCACGTCATTTTGCCATCCTGCCCATCGCTCGCTCTACTAAGGCCGGAAACAGTTGATAGAGCTTCACGGGCACGTGCATCGTCCACGGAACGATGACTTCCCGCTTTTGCTTTAAGTATCCGCGCAGGGTGGCGCGGGCCACGCGTTCGGCGCTTATGCCCCGAATCGAACCGGGACGCACTTTTTTTTGTTCGGTTCCTCGAACCGCATTTTCGCCGAAAGCCGTTCGCACATAGCCGGGACAAACGGTCAGCACGCGAATATTATCTTTCTTCAGTTCGACTCCGGCGGCCTTGCCGATCGCGTTCAGAGCGAACTTGGTTGCGCTGTACGCAGCATGAAACGGCAGCGGGATATGGCCGGCGACACTGGAAATGTTGATGATCGTTCCGCCGCCCTGCTGTCGCATCACCGGGATGACCGCCTGCATCGCCGACAGCGCCCCGAAAAAATTGGTCTCGAACAGTTCGTGGCAGGCCGACACGTCCACCTCCGCCACGGAATCGAGCAGTCCGTGGCCGGCGTTGTTGATCCAAACATCGACGCGCTTGAAATGATGCAGAGTCAAGGCCAGAACCCGATCGATCTCCTCGGAGTGCCGTACGTCACAGGAAAGGGCGATGGTGCGGTCCGCGTAACCGATGCGCGCGCGGGCGGCCTCGGCTCGTCCCGCATCGCGCGATAGCAGGACCACGTTCGCTTCTTGCTGCGCGAACATTTTGGCGATGGCCTCGCCGATTCCCATTGAAGCACCCGTTACCACCACGACTTTCCCAGCGAGTTCCATGCTCGGGTTCTATTCTCGGCGACGCGGCAAGTCAAGATTGAAGCAGCGCCCGTGCCGCCACAGTCAATGGTGGACGACGCTTATTGCGCGAAACAGATCCGGCGAACTGTGCCTGCAAGCCGTGTCGTACAATCGAAGAGCCCGCTCCGTTCCGCGCGTTCCAATTGGAAACTTCGTGGCACTTCTACCCTTGTTTCCGCTCGACGTTGTTCTGCTCCCCGGCGCTCCGTTGCCCTTGCATATTTTTGAGCCGCGATACAAAGAAATGATGGGCGAGTGCCGGGCAAACAACGCGTCCTTCGGCGTGATACGCGCGGTGAACGACGGCATCGCCGAAATTGGATGCACCGCAGAGATTGTCAGCGTTACGAAGGAGTATCCCGACGGGCGTCTCGATCTGATCGCGGAGGGAAAGGAGCGCTTCGAGGTGCTGGAACTGAACCGGCAGCGTTCTTTTCTGCAGGCAGAAGTATTGCTTGTCCCGGACGAACCCGGGACGCCGACCGAGGACGAGAGGGCGCGCGCGATTCAAGTTCATTTGGAGATTCTGTCGCTGGCAGGCGCGGTGCAGGATCTATCGGCAGCCGACCGAAGCACACTTTCTTTTTATCTTGCGGGCTCTCTTCCTCTTGATCTCGATTTCAAACAGAAGCTGCTGGCGATGCGGTCGGAGAACCAGCGCATCCTGGCAGTGGCAGCATATCTGGAAAGCATAGTTCCGAAGCTTCGTCGTGCGGCCAAGGCTCGTGAGAAGGCTGGAGGCAACGGGCACGCGCAGTGAACGTGCGGCGAGTGGACCGTAATTGGGGAGCCTGCAACGGTCGCGGGTCTTGCGTCCTCAGCGGAATTTCTCTGCGGACTTTGCGGTCAAAGACTTTAACCGCTGAGCACGCAGAGGAGGCGCAGAGTTCGCAAAGCATATGCTCTCACGCATGCATCGACCACAATGGGAATCTCGCCTGTACCCTGCGCAACGCTGCGTGGCCGCAGCGCGTATAATCTTGAAAAGTTTGTTTGTGGGGGTTCCTTTCATGAGTAGTCTTCCGCGCACACTGGGTGAACTGCGCCGCAGCATCTTTTCCGAAGAGCGTTTGCGCACGCGCCGGGTCAAGGATGAATTGCGCGAGAATCTGACGAGCCGACTGCGAACCAATGGTGACGCTCCAGTGTTCCCCGGGATCGTTGGCTACGACGACACGGTCGTACCGCAAATCATCAACGCGATTCTTTCACGGCATAATTTTATTCTGCTCGGATTGCGCGGCCAGGCGAAGAGCCGCATCCTGCGCGCGTTGACGACGCTGCTCGATCCTCACATGCCGTATCTTGCCGGATGTGAAGTTCACGATAACCCTTACGCTCCGATCTGCCGGCGTTGCCGCGAGGAAATGGCGCGGCTGGGGGAAGACTCTCCAATCGCTTATCTCTCTCCCGATGATCGTTACGTGGAGAAGCTGGCGACGCCCGACGTAACCATTGCCGACTTGATTGGGGACATCGATCCCATCAAGGCGGCTCGCGGCGGTCACGAACTGTCGAGCGAATTGACGGTGCATTACGGCTTGCTGCCTCGCGCCAATCGCGGAATTTTCGCCATCAACGAATTGCCTGACTTGGCCGGAAAAATTCAGGTGGGTCTGTTCAACATCATGCAGGAAGGCGACGTGCAGATTAAGGGTTATCCCATTCGGCTGCCGCTGGATGTGGCGCTGGTGTTCAGCGCGAATCCGGAAGACTACACGGCGCGCGGGAAGATTATTACGCCGCTGAAAGACCGCATCGGGTCGGAGATTCGCACGCACTATCCGGCGACTGTGGAGGAAGGAATTGCGATCACCGCGCAGGAAGCGTGGACGCGGCGCAACGGGCATCCCCTGCACCTGCCGAATTATGTGCAGGAGGTGATCGAGCGCGTGGCCTTCGCAGCCCGTGAAGACAAGAAGATCGACAAGCGCTCGGGCGTGAGCCAGCGGCTGCCGATTTCGGCGATGGAAAACGTGGTGTCGAACGCTGAGAGGCGCGCCATTCGCAATGACGAGAAAGTGGTCGTGCCGCGCATCAGCGACGTGTACGCGGCGCTGCCGGCGATTACCGGCAAGCTCGAACTGGAATACGAAGGCGAGATGAAGGGCGCGGACTATGTGGGGCGGGAGTTGATCCGCGCGGCAATCGCCAAGACGTATGACGAGTACTACACCGGGGCGAACGTGCAGCAGATTGTGCAGTGGTTCGATTTGGGCGGCGAGATTCAGTTGTCGGATTCGGTGCCCGGCCGTGGAAGCGCTGGAGAAGTTGAAAGGGATTCAGGGATTGGTCGACAAGCTTGGCCCGCTGGGTGTTTCGCAGAAGGAAAGTCCCGAGCAGCAAGTGTCGGCGGCGGAGTTCATCCTCGAAGGACTGCACGCGCACAAGCGCATCGGGCGCAGCGAGGAACGCGTGTTCAAGGCGGGAGAGAAGAAGCCGGAACCCGCGCGTGAGAAGTCGTTCGAGCCGGATGAACGGCCGTATCGGCAGAGAAGGCAGTTTAACTAGCTATGAGCTATCGAGCTACGAGCTTCTGAGCTGCGAGTACCAGACCAAATGCTTGCTCTGCTCGTAGCTCGAAGCTCAGAGCTCAGAAGCTCATAACTACTTATGAAACGCATTCGCTATTCCAAATACGTGCCCGACCCCGCGGGCGAGATGAGCATGGAGGACTTGCTCGGCGCGCTGTCGGACTACCTGCTGCAGAGCGGGTTTCAGGAGTCGATGTGGTACGAGTTGCCTGAAGGCGAGCAGACGCTCGACGAACTGAAGCGGGCTATTGAACAGGCATTGCTCAATGGCGAAATGTTCGACGAGAATCTGCGGGAGCAGATTGAGCAGATGCAGATGGAAGGACAGCTCGACGAGTTGATCGAGAAGCTCATCGAGCGGATGCAGCAGGAAGATTATATTTCGATCGACGAACCTCATGACCCTTCGCGGCAGTCGAGCGTGGGCGGGCAGAAGGGCGAAGCGCAGCAGGCAAAGTTTGAAATTACCGACAAGAGTCTCGATTTTTTGGGCTTCAAGTCGCTGCGCAATCTGCTTGGCTCGCTGGGTAAGTCGAGCTTTGGACGGCACGATACGCGCGATCTGGCCACAGGCATCGAGACCAGCGGGTCGGCGAAGACTTACGAATTCGGCGATACGCTCAATCTCGACATTACTGCCACGCTGTCGAGCGCGATCCAGCGCGAAGGGCTTTCTCTGCCGCTCAACATCGAATATTCCGATTTGCAGGTGCATCAGTGTGAGTACCAGTCGTCGTGCGCCACGGTGCTGATGCTGGACTGCTCGCATTCGATGATTCTCTACGGTGAAGACCGCTTCACTCCGGCGAAAAAAGTTGCGATGGCGCTGTCGCATTTGATCCGCACGCAGTATCCGGGGGACTCGCTTTCGCTGGTGCTCTTCCACGATTCGGCGGAGGAGATTCCGTTGTCGCAACTGGCGCGGGTAAAGGTCGGGCCTTACTACACCAACACGCGCGAGGGCTTGCGGCTGGCGCAGAGAATCTTGCAGCGGCAGCGAAAAGACATGAAGCAGATTGTGATGATCACCGACGGCAAGCCGTCGGCGCTGACGCTCGAAGATGGGCGCATTTACAAGAACGCGTTCGGCCTCGATCCGCTGGTGGTGAGCCAGACGCTGGAAGAAGTTTCGAAGTGCAAACGCGCCGGCGTGCTGATCAACACGTTCATGCTGGCGTCGGATTACGGGTTGGTGCAGTTCGTGCAGAAAGTCACCGAGATGTGCCGCGGGAAGGCCTACTTCACCACGCCCTATACGCTGGGGCAGTATCTGCTGATGGACTACATGTCGCGGAAGACCAAGACCATTCATTGATCGAGACCCGCTCGGCGACTCGGCTTCAATATATTGACTTCTCCATCTCCGCGGGCTAGCCTAAAGATGCTTGGCAAGCGTGCCCGGATTCCGGGCACCGAGAGTCCGAAAAGAGCCCTGCTCAAAAGCGGGGCTTTTGCTTTTTCACTCCTCCCGTCTCGTCCGACGCGCCTCAGGGCTGATAATCTTTTATTGATCCTATGGCGAACTGCATTCGATGTGGGCGGCAGCTTCCTCCGCTAACGTTTGGGAAGAAGATTTGCCAATGGTGCGTGCAGCATGAGGCGGCGCAGCGCGGAGAGCTCGCCGACGACGCGAGGCAGCCGGTCATCGCCGCGCCGTGGGTGCAACGCGAATCCAGCATAACTCTCACTCATGTATTGTTCGGCGCCAACATCGCCGTCTTTCTCGCGATGGCGCTCGCCTCCGGCTCGATCATGGACTTCAACGGTGAAGTGATGGTGCGTTTCGGCGCCAACTTCGGGCCGTTCACATTGTCGGGCCAATGGTGGCGGCTGTTCACCTACATGTTTCTTCATGGTGGGCTGATGCACATTGCTTTCAACATGTGGTGCTTGTGGGACCTGGGAGCTCTGTGTGAATCGCTCTACGGGCGCTGGACATACGCTGCGATCTATCTCATCACCGGCGTTGCCGCAGGCTTGGCGAGCGTGGGATGGAATCCGGGAACCTTGAGCGTGGGAGCATCGGGCGCGATCTTTGGCCTGGCGGGAGCGCTGATTGCGTCGTTCTATCTTGGTGAATTCTCCGTGCCCCGAGTTGCGATCCAGGGGACGCTGCGAAGTCTTCTCTTCTTCGTCGGCTTTAACGTTCTCTTTGGAACTATGGTTTCCGGTATCGACAATGCCGCACACGGGGGCGGATTAGTTAGCGGACTGATCCTCGGCGCGTTGATCGCCCGCGTGGCTCCGCAACCGGATAATCTGCGTCGTCGCGCGAGCGTTCTTCTGTTCATGGTCTTGATCGTGGGCAGCGCTGCGCTGGGGATACACCGCTGGCGCGGCTCCGGGATGCACTTCCGACGGTCGGGAGTGGACGCGAGAGAAAATGTGGATCGGATGGTTGGCGAGCTGCAAAAGAAAGTGAAGCAGAGTCCGCAGGATGCGTCGGCCCATTATGCACTTGCACACGCCTATTTCACTAACGGGCAATTCCCCGAAGGAGAAGGTGAGCTGAAGCGAGTTCTGGATTTGCAGCCTCAGAACATAAGAGCGCGCATGGATTTGGGAGCCGCCTATCTCGATCATGAGCAGCCCAAAGAAGCACAGGAGCAATTTACGCATGTGATCGCACAGGACCCGAACCATGTCGGGGCTCACGCTGGCCTGGGAGTCGCGCTTGCGGATCAGGGAAATCATGCGGGCGCGATCGAGGAATACAAGAATGCGCTGCGTCTCAAGCCGAAAACTAGAGGCGTCTATTACCGGATGGGCATCTCCCAGGCGGAATTGAAGCAGTACGACGACGCGATCGACTCTTATTCGAAGGAGAAGGACGAGAGCGGCGATGATGCGGAGTTAGAAAATGCCTTGGCCGATGCGTACCAGGCCAAAGGGATGACATCTCAGGCGCAAGAGGCGCGAAGCAAGGCCGAACAACTGATCGGTGGACAGAAGGACGGCCGCTAACGAGTTGGTACGAGTGCCCGACGAAAGCCTTTAACCGCTGAGGGCGCTGAGAGTTCGCCGAGGCCGCTGAGACAAGCGGCAATTCCGGGACGCTCAATTCGCGCCGCGAAACTTCCTGGAACAGCCTGTCAGCCCTTGATGATTTCCCCAACGGCGCGCCAAGCCTGATTGATGGCTTCATCTGTATAGGCGTAGGCGCCGGCGTCGGCGTTGGCGATGGCGATTCGGCCATAGGGCTTGCGCGCGATTTCGCAGGGAGTTTCGCCGCCTTCCAGCCAGAACGAATCGAACAAGGAGTTGTATTCGTAGGCGTAGCCGTGAGGCCAGCGATTGACTGTGATGGCCGCGATGTCGCGGGCGGGATCGAAGCCGCCTGGTCCCAGCGTGCGCGCCAACTGATCGCGAATCTTGCGCTCCATGGTTTCGAACGTCGTGGTGTAGAGTTCCATGCGGCCTAGGCTGTGCTGCTCGCGCGCGGGGTGTCCGGGTCGGCACGCGGCCTTCATCATGTGGACGACGATCGGTTCCTCCGGCTTGCGGGGGAATTCGTATCCGCCAATGCTTACGGGTAAGTCGAGGTTCAACCCGGTGTGGTACATTCCCGGCGCATACACCGAACTGGCGCCAAGTTTCTGGAACGATGTCCAGTTGCGAAGAGCAACGTTGGTGTAGAGCAGCGGAACTTTTTGCGCAGAGGCTAGCGCTTCTTTTTGTTTGTCGGGAAGTTCTTCGCAGATGTATGGGATCACGACGTGCCAGCATGCCAGGATCGAGTTCTTTGCCCTCGCCGTGTAGACCTTGCCGTCACGAGCGTAGGTGACCTCCACTTCGGTCGCACTGGCAGGGTCTCCCATGTGCTTTACGCGAACGGCCGTGCTGTTCAGGCGAATGTGCACGGGAGAAGTGGGGTCATCGAGCTTGGCATAGTTCGCTTTCGCCAGGACGACATCGGACCAGGAGTTGCCTGGAATGGCATTCGGAATCAGTTGCCGGACCAGCAGGCGCGCGATGCTGGCATTGCCGTCGGGAAAGTGGAAGAAGTATTTTTCCGCTTCTTCATTCGGAATGCAGTCGCGGTTCATGCCCTTGCCCGGGGTTGAATTGAGGTTCAGGCCTTTGAGGCCGGGATAGCCGAGTCCCCAGGCGTCCTGCGCCGATACTGCATCGATGCCTACGCCGAAGAGCGGGTGCGGAAGTGCTTGCTGCATCTTGATGATGTCTTCGTGAACGCCCGCGATATCTCTCAGGTAGGTGGCATAACTCATGCGCGCCAGCTTCGCCTTTTTTTGATCCGAAGTCAGTTCGGGGAAATAGTCTTTCGGTTCCTGGGATAGGCGCTGCAGGTCACGCTTGGCCTGATCGGCGAGCGGCGCTTCCGCGAGAAATTGCTTTAGCAACTGCGGCGATTCGGCCGCCTCATCTTCGCTCTCGCTGCCACCACGGAGGCCAGGATTAATCACCAACTTGTCTACGCCAAACGTTTCTTTATCGAAAAAAATCCTCGAGCGCAAACCCACCGAGGGATATAAATTCTTGTTGAAATGCTTAGAGTATGACGGAACATCGATGCCCAATTCCTCAATCACGCCCTTTGCAATCGTGCTGTAAGGAGCCGGGCTTTCGATGGAGAATGTTCCTCCGAAGCCTAGCCGGAAAGCGTTGTTCACGCGGAACTCGTTGCGCTTGGCGTGGCCCCCGAAGTCGTCGTGGTTGTCGAGGACGAGGATGCGGGCCTTGCCGCCGGTTGCCTTGCGGTAGAAGTGAGCGGCAGAAAGGCCGCTGATGCCGCCGCCGACGATGATCAGATCGTAAATTTCGCCGGTGTCTTCGGGTTTGCCCGCTGAGTCCCAGAATGTGCCGTCGCGCAAGCTGTGGGCGGTCTCGAACGAACCGGCATGACTGCCGCGCATTCCGGTGAGTGCGGGAGGATAGTAGTTCGGAGACTTCTCCAGACTGGAGGATTGGGCGGCGAAGAGATCCCACGGCATCATGGCCGTGCCTGCTGTCATCGCCACGCCGTTGAGGAAGTCCCGGCGCGTGATCTTGCGATGCATCCCCAGTTCGCGGTCCCGATCGTAACGCACGATTCCTCAGCGGCTAAAGCCGTCATTCGTTCCACGAGTTGCGGCGCGGCTAAAAGTCGCGCCCTTTCAAAACAGGAAACTTTTTACGAAGAAGAGCCGGGGTCGGCCTTTTTCACGGCCAACTCTGCGCCTTGAAATCCGATGCGGCTGTGGGTTCCGTCGCAGAAGGGCTTGTTGATCGAACCGCCACAGCGGCAGAGTGAAAATGCAGGTTTGCCGGTTAGATCATACTGGGTGCCGTTGGCGTCGACCAGTTCGATCGAGCCTTCAGGAGCCTCCACGCGGTAGGGGCCATTGGGTCTGACTGTTATTTTTACTTGAGCCACGAATTTATCCTCCAACCTTACGGGTTTCTAGTAAGGCTAAAAGATATCATTAAGTTCTCACCGGCACCAAACGCAGCTGGAACATTGTCAAGCGGCGATGGACTTGACTGATACCAAACTACGGTAGAGCTGCAGGTACTCGTCGATCATGCGCTTGGTGGTAAAGCGCTCGCGGGCGCGGGTGTAGGCCAACTCGGCGTAAGCGCGGCGCATGGAACGATCGGCATTGAGTTGGCGGATGTTGTCTGCGAGACTGGCGGCATCGTTGGTGCGGAAGTAAAGCGCCGCGTCTTGCCAAATCTCGCGGAAGCTTGGAATGTCATTGGCTACGATGGCGCATCGAGAAAACGCAGCTTCGAGAACGGCCATGCCCAGGGGTTCATAACGGGCGGTGGCGGCGTAGATCGAGGCCCGGCTATAGAGTGCGCGGAGTTGCGCTTCGGTCTGGGCGCCACGAATCGCTACGGACGTTTGCTCGGTGTCAACCTTCACGTCGGCACGGATAGGAATGCGGGGCATGGGCACCGTCTGTTCGGCGCCTACAATGCAAACGGGGACAGAATGCGAATGTTGGGTAAGGAGAAAGACCTGCTTGCCGGCGTCGATGAGACGGCCGACGGCCAGCACGCAATCGTCTTTATTCAGATAGGGATTGAAAAAAATGGGATTACGTCCGGGATAGATCACTTCCGCTCGATGCGGTCGCCGGTAACAAGCGGAAATGCGGTCGAGCATCCAGGTGGAAGGCGCGACGACTGCATCCGCGCCAGCCAAGCCGTTGAGAACCGTGTTGCGATACCACGACAACGAACCTTCAGGCCGAGGGGCGCGATTGTGTACGGCATGGGTCCTGGTGATCAGATCGCCGTGCGCCATCACCACCCGCGGCACGTCTGCTGCCAGGTTTCCATAACAAAACTGGTTGAGGTGTAGAACATCGGGGCGCAGTTCGCGCACTAGCGCGGCCAGGAACGCGGACGATTCCGGCAGATCCTGCTCCGCTTCCTGCATCCACTCGAGATGAAACGCCGTCGGCCGATAGTCGAGGCCGTGCAGGTGATCCATCCATGAAGTCTGGTCGGGGAGCGGAATCTCGCCGAAGCTGACCAGGGTGACTCGCACTCCGCGCGTGACCAGACCGGTGACAAGTTCGCGTGTGTAGCTCCACGAGCCCGAGAGCGAGTCGGTGGTGACGAGGACGTGCACTTAACCTCCGGAAAATGGTGCGGGATGCCGCAAGAGACGGGGATTCCGCAGTCAGCGCCCATTTTAGTGCCAATGGACGGCATAGTTGAAAGGAATTTTATTGTGGTTCATGCAAAAACTTGCACAAGCACGGCACTCGCGATTCCGCTTCGGGCCGCCTGGCGCTGGCGTGGGCAGCCCGAGTGCCGGTGTTCGTCGTGACGATTAGGTGTGACGATTAAAAGACGAGCCTTGCAGCCAGTTGGAACGCACGTGGTCCCCCGGAGCCAAAGACGCCGCCTGCGGTACTGGTGGGTCTGCCGAAAGCCGAGGATAAATTCGCATTGCTCTGGTCGGGGACGAGAACATTGAAGTAGCCGGAGTAATTGGCGTTGCTGGATCCAAGAATATTGGTTTTATTGAACAAGTTGAAAACCTCGCCGATACCCTGCAAGGTAAACCGTTCCCCGAGATGAAACTCGCGAGACAGTCGCAAATCGAACGAATTGAAGGTGTCATCGAAGCGAGCGCCGTTAGAAACCATGGGAAAGGGCGACCCCAGGCCGCCATTCACCGCGCCTGCGGCATTGAGTTGAGTAAGGAAAGCGTTGAGCTCGCTCCCAGTGCGGAACTGGCGCCCCCCGGCGTTGCGGCCAAGTTCGGGAACGCGATTGCCGCTGCCATCGCCGAGAAGAATGTCCATGGGGACGCCGGAAGCGTAGGTCCAAAGCGGCGAGAAGCGGAAGTGGAAAGGAAGTTCCGCCGTCCCTTGCACCACCAGACGATGGCGCTGATCGTTGGGCGCAGGGCCGTATTCGCGGTGCAAGTTGGTGGGATCGACCGGCGGGTAGCCAAACGGAATCTGATCGTAGTTCGCATAGTTCAACGCTTTTGAAAACGTATACGCGCTGTGCAATTGGAAATGCTGTGCGAAGCGATGATCGAGCGTAAGCCAGAGCGCGTCATAGTGTGTATTCACGGAGGACTGCAGGTCGGTCACGGTCTCGGGCCCGCCGGAAGCGGGATTGAAGACGGAGCCCAGAGGCACACCGATAATGAAATGAGTGCCTAGATCATGGATGCCATCGACCTTCAGGACCCAATCCTTCGCGAATGAATATTCAACTCCCAGGTTGAATTGCTGCACCATGGGGTTGCGCATGTTGTTGTCGATAAGGTTGATGCCCTCCGCGGCTCCGCCTGCGCCCGGAATAATCGGACCATTGAACGTCGAATTGGGATAGGTAGGAGTCAGGCCGGGAATGAAGTTTCCGTTGTTGTCGAGGAAGTTGGCGCTGCCCAAGGTCACGTTGATGGGCAGAGCGCGGCCATCGAGCCCGCGCTCGAGCGAGTCGATTTCGAGCGTCACCCGGTCGTAGTAGATGCCGTAGCCGCCATGGACACTGAACTGGGCGCTCTTACTGGCCCAATTGAAACCGACGCGCGGTCCCCAATTGTTCGCAGCCTTGTGGCGGGAGCCGTGCAAAAAAGGCAGCAGGATCGGATTGATCTGACTGTAGTGACCCACATCGTTCACGTCTGAGTCAATTTCATAGCGCAGACCCAGGTTCAGAGTGAACTGTGGATGAACCCGCCAATCGTCCTGGAAATAGCCAGCGACATGGTTATTGTCCGCGTTGGGAATGACGAGCGGCGTCGCCGGAATTCCGCTGCGAATGGCGACGGCGAACAGTAGATCCTGATCGTTGATTACTCCGTCCCCATTGCGGTCCTGGTTGGCGAAATCCTGAACAAACTCGACTACTCCGGACTGGAACACGCCCAGATTGAAATCTGCGCCGATGCGTTGGAATTCTGCGCCCCAGTGCATATTGTGCGTGCCACGAATCCAGTCGAAGTTGTCATCGAACTGCGAACGCTTCTGGCGAGTCTGCTGCGGCACGCGATAGGAAGAACCGTCGGCAATGCTGGGGAAGTCCAGTTCCGGCGAGGTAGTGACCGGTACGGTGGCGTTGATGAAATTGTTGAAGCTGTAGCTGGCTCGGTTAAGCAGCGTCGGACTCAGCACCCGGGTCCATGAGCCCTGAAATGTCTGGAAGTGGTTGTTGAGATCCTGGCGCTCCGAAGCCGAACCAATGGGCTGACCCGACAAAAAGCTGGCTGACCCGGTGGCGCCCAGCCGCTCGATGGAGTAGTGAAGGCTCAGTGTGTCCTTGCCGGAAACTTTCCAATCAGCACGCAGAGTCCCCATGGGATCAGTCAGCGGCTCGGAGGCAAAGCTGGTGTTAATGGTCTGCGTGGCTACGTCGCGGGCGCCGACTAAGACACCCCCGAGTTCGTCACGGTATTCGAAGGCTCCGAACCACCACGCCTTATTACGGACGATTGGACCGCCCAGCGTGCCGGAGTATTGTTCCCGGCGGAACTGGGGCGACTGGCCTGCCGGAGCCGAAAGACCGAGGTCGGTTGGATTGAAAACCGGAGTCGCCGCTTGCAAGGACTTGTCGCGAGCGTAGATCGAGGCTGAGCCGTGCAGGCTGTTCGTGCCGGACTTGGTCACGACGTTGACCACGGCGGAACCGGAGCGTCCCAGTTCGGCGGAGAAGCGGTTGGTGGCGACATCGAATTCCTGAACCGCATCCTCGGGTACGTTGAGCAGCATGCCGCCCACCACGTCGTCATTGTCGTCCATGCCGTCAATGCTGACGTTGCCACCGCGCCCCAACTGACCGGCGGACGAGATGATGACCGTCCCCTGTTTCGTCGGATCGAAATTTGGAGCGATGGTATTGCCGGGAGTCAGGAGCGCGAGTTCGAGGAAGTTGCGGCCATTGAGCGGGAGATTGTCAATCTGCTGGGAATCGATCACCCCGTCAACCACCGACGAAGCGGTATCGATCAGTGGTAGAGAGTCGCGGTCATCAATCGTAATGACCGCTTGCTGCTTCTGAACCCCGAGGTGAACCGTTAGGCTGGCTTGCTGCCCGACTTCGAGCTGTACTTGGGAAACATGGTCGGAGAAGCCTTCGGCCATTACACGCAATTCATACGTCCCGGGCGCAAGATTGTTGATAGCAAAGAAGCCGGAAGCGTTGGTCACAGTCTTGCGTTCGAGTCCCGTACTTTTATTGACTGCGATGACCTGAGCCTTGCGCACCACAGCGCTTTGTGTGTCCGAGATTTCTCCGCTGATTACGCCGGTGCCAAGTTCCTGGGCGAAACCGAGAGCTGCCGCGAACAGAAAAGCCAGAAGAGTCAGGAGAGGACGAGACATTGACGCGAAAACAATTCGCTGCCGCACGCTTAGATTCCTTCTGCATCGCGAAGGCACGAATAGGCAAACGTATGCCACGTGCTGCGCGAGATGCACGCTTGGATTTTCGAGGACCCCAAGTCCACAGAATGAACGAGCAGCGGAACGTTAACGAAACCGCGGGGACGACACAATAACGCAAAAACACTACGAGAGAAGATGCTGGTTCAGGCTACCTCCAGACGAAGCCGGAGTTCGCGCGCAAGATTGTCGATGACACGAATTTTTTCCACCGCTGGGTGGGGAACGTCAGGGACGGACATTGCTAATTCACAGGAAAGGAGCATGGCGGTTAGAGTCTCCCGCATCTCGCTGCGCATTTGATCCTCAACCGCCCGACGCGCCGCTCCCTCTTCTCGCTTGCGGCGATGAAGAGCCGAGCGCACTTCGCGCACCAGACGATCCATTCCTGTGACCGCGAAATTGAGATAGACGGGGAAAGCGGTGCCGAGATGTTCGAGCATCTGCTCACTTTCGGCGGGGTCGGTTTCGAGCAGGAACTGGTCGATCACGGCAGCGGAATAGGTTTGTTCGCGGAGGCGAGTGGCGGCCTCCTGCAAAGTCTGGCCCCAGTGCGTTTCCAGGCCGGTGGCGTGGCGCAGAGATTCGGCGCACTGGGGGCCGTTAGCTGAAGACGTGATCAGTAGAATCATGTTGTCTTCATAGCACGTCCGCCGCCACATTGCTGTTTGCTGAAAACATGACATTTAGCGATGTCGCGTCAAAGCCAGTTCCCATCCCGGTACTCCCGAGTTGGCTGACAGTGCAGAATTGGAACGTCCGGTTTGACTCTCAAGCTGAATACCCCTGCGCTGCGTAGTCCTTGAGCTTGCGGTAGAGCGTGGTTTTCCCAATGCCCAACAGGCGCGCCGCTTGCAGTTTGTCGCCATGGAGTTCCGTGATGGCGCTCAAGATCGTTAGCTTTTCGAGTTCTGCTATGGGAATGATCTTCCCGCGTCCGCTGATGGTTGAAGTTCCATCGATGCTGGAGGCTTCGAGCACGGGCAGATTAGCAACCTCGCGAGGCAGATCTGTCGTGTGGATCAGCGGACCGCTGGTGAAGGCATAAGTCCGTTCGAGGCAGTTTTCCAGCTCGCGAACGTTGCCAGGCCAGTCATAAGCCAGCATGGCCTTAAGGGCGTCGTCGCTGAGCATTTTTTCCTGCCCGGAAGTTCGCATCAGGCGTTCCAGAAAATAGGCGATCAACAGAGGAACATCTTGCCGGCGCTCGCGCAGCGCGGGAATCCGCAAGCTGAGGACGTTGAGACGGAAATAAAGATCGCGGCGGAACACGCCTTGGGAAACGCCTTGTTCCAGGTCGCGGTTGGTGGCAGCTAGAATGCGAACATTGATGGGCACGCGACGCGTGCTGCCTACGGGACGGATCTCCTTCTCCTGGATGGCACGCAGCATTTTTGCCTGCAGATCGACAGGGAGTTCTCCCACTTCATCGAGAAACACAGTCCCACCTTCGGCCATGGCCAACAATCCGTCTTTGGATTGGCTGGCGCCAGTGAAGGCGCCTTTCACATAACCGAACAGTTCACTCTCAATCAGGGTGGGCACGAGCGATCCGCAGTCCACCGGAATGAAGGGTTTGTCGCGGAATGGACCGGAATAGTGAATAGAGCGTGCCACCATCTCCTTGCCGGTGCCGCTTTCGCCCAGGATCAGCACCGGGTGAACGCTGTTGGCGGCCTTGGCAATGATGCGATAGAGCTTCTCCATTTCAGGAGCACGGCCGACAATGCCGCCGAATCCTTGTTTGGATTTCACTTTCTCGCGTAGAAGGCGGTTTTCGGACTTCAGCTTCAAATGGCTGACCACGCGCTCCAGCAGCATCTTCAGTTCGTCGACGCTGAACGGTTTAGTCACGTAGTCGTAGGCGCCATTTTTCATGGCCTGCACGGCTGACTGCACGGTGCCGTAGCCGGTCACGACGATGATGACCGCCTCAGGACGGCGTTCCCTGATGCGGCGCAACGCCTCCAGACCGCCGACGCCGGGCAGGCGCAGATCGAGGAGTACGGCGTCGAACGCCTGGCTGTCCAGATGCCGGTAGGCTTGCTCGGCGGAATCGGCCGCACAGGCGGCAAATCCCAGCGACTGCGCGATTTCACGGCAAGCCTCGCGGATCGATCTTTCATCGTCAACGATCAGAAGGTTAAGAAAATTGGCGGGTTGAGACTGCGGTACGGCATGCATCGGACTAAAGGCTGGTGACGTCATAGGTTCGTTCCTCTTCTTTATTCTTCGGTTATGGGCGCTGTCTGAAACTTTTCGGATCGAAAATCGGGCAACTTCTGGGAATTCAAGACCGCTGCCGGAACCAGCGGCAACAGGATGGATAGGCGCGCGCCGCGGGTCGGCGCGCTTTCGACGTGGATCAAACCGCCGCTGCTGGTGACGATGTCATGCACCGTCGCCAATCCGAGACCTGTGCCGGTTCCCGCCTTCGTGGTGAAAAAAGCTTCGAACAAATGATTCCGCGTGGCGGCATCCATGCCGATGCCGTTGTCAGCCACCATAAAAAGAGCGCAGGGTATCGCGCGTGGAGCGCTCGCTCCAAAATCCGATGGCGTGAGCACCTGGATTTCGCAATTGCTGGTTTCAACGGTGATTTTTCCTCCGGTAGGCAGTGCGTCGCGCGCATTCAGCACCAGGTTCAGCAGAATCTGTTGAGCTTGCGTCGGATCCATCTTGACCAAACCTAAATTGGCGTCCAGATGGAATTGCAGATCGATGTTCTCTCCGATGAGGCGACCCAACAGATTGCGCATGCCTTGCACGACTTCGTTCAGGGAAAACAGGCGGGGCTCGGAATTCTTCGGCCGGGCCACGGTGAGCAACTGCCGCACCAGGCCGGTGGCTTGAATGCCGGCGTTGCGAATTTCTTCCGCATATTTGAGCGCTCGCTCACTGAGATCCGGAGTCGCCATCAGCAAATCGCAATACAACAGAACTCCAGTCAATAAATTGTTGAAGTCATGAGCCACGCCTCCCGCCAGGCGGCCCAGGGTTTCTAGTTTTTCGACTTGTTGCAAACGCTGATCGGTCTCGCGCTGGTGAGGAGATTCGGCGGCAAGCGCCAGAACATAGTCGGGATGGCCGTTGGCCCCGGGTACGAGCCAGGCGGTCCAGCGCAGCGACTCGCCATTGGCCCCCATCACCTGAGAATCAATCTGAAAACTGACGAGGTGTTGCTCGCATAGTTCGCGCAAGAGTCGCTGAGCCTCGGCACGTTTTGGGGGCGGAACAAGATCTGAAAAGCAAAGGGAGGGCGCGATCCGCAAAGAGCCACCAAGCATTTTCTCCAGCGCGGGGTTGAGCGCGATGATGTTCCCCTGGCGCTGGCATTGCGCCAGACCGAACGGCGCGCAATCGAAAAGCGGCCACGGTTCGGTTTTCGTACCTCGCGGTGTCCACGGGAATTCTGCGGCAGCGCTCATATATCCACTTTGCGCGGAATAATTCCCGGAAGGAACTTGTTATTCCGTCGCCTGAGACCTTGGTTTTCCTAAAATGGGAATTCGCGGCCGTGCAGTCCAACACATATCCCATTTCGAGCCACTATAGAAAAACAGGCGAGCCCCTGCGAAGGGCAGATGTCACTAAAGCGGGATTTTTTTCTGTGGAAAACTCTGGCGAAATAGGCCGGATTGGGTCTGAGGCGGGGTTAATGGTCTGCCGGGGGGCGCTGGCCAGCGGACACATCCACTGGCTCGGTCAGACGAAAGACCAGGCGGCGTCCTCGTTCGAGGCGAACCACTTGGCTTTGCGGAGCTGGGGTTAGGCCAGCCCGACCCCCGACGAAAAGGCTGGACGTTTGCACCGGCACATTTGCCCCGTCAAGGTGGATCGACTCGAGAGTCAAGCGGACATAGCCAATGCTGCGCCTGAGATTAGAGGCCCGTGCGGACTCCACGCGTCCTGAGACCATCGCGCCGAGGGGAACCAGTTGATTGCCGTCGACGACCACCGGCTGGTCGACCATGGCTTCGAAAGTCCCATTTGCGTCGGGGTTTTCGGCAGATATTGGATTTTTCGTTCGAACCGTGAGCAGCGTACCAACCGGAAGACTTTGAGCCTCTTGGAAAGGAAGATCCGTTTCAGGGGTCGGGCGATTGTCTTGAGTCAGTACCGAATTGGGGGAGGATGCTTTTCCGTCAGCGTTATGAAAAGGCACCTTATGCTGCTCCGGCTGAGAGGTACCATCGGCACTCGGCAACCCGTCGGGGGGCGCACAGCCCACCGCGCCGAACAGCGCCAGCAAAATTGTTCCAATCGTCAGACTTCGGGTGGCCGGAAACCGCCTCATTCGAATGATCCTCGCCCGTGCTTCTTTGACAAGCAAGTGGCAAGCCGAATACCAGATTCAGGCTCGTCAAATCAACGACTTGGATTGCGACTGTCACCTACTCCATGTAGATTCTTCCTCTCGTAGAGCTTGTTCACACACTCAGGGGTGGCCTTCATATGTCAAGCGGGCGGGCCAGAAATAACCGGAGAGCGGCAAGTCGCCCTCCGGTTGATTTCGTCATATTTTACTAGCAGGTCGTCGCTATGGTTTCGGTGCCGGTTTCCTCACTGGCCTCTTCCGCGGTACAGGCCTGGTGGTTTTCTTTCTTTCACTCTCTCGACCGCCGATCAAACTCATCGCATCGGCGGCATTGAAGGGGAATTGCCGGACCGAAGTTTCGGTTTGGCCTTCCGTTTTCAGGGTGACATCGACGCGGCGATTGCTGGCCAGCTTGATGACGCCGATTCTCAGCAGAGCTCGACGACGCTCTTCAGGAGTCAGATCCGGATTCTTCACGATCGAATCCTTTACTTCGTCCGTGGTCAAATTGCGCTGCTTGCCATAGGCCACGGTCTCGATGTTGGCTTCCGGAATGTTTTGCGCAACCAGATAGGCTTTAACACTGGCCACGCGACGTTCTGTGAGCCTCTGGTTGTACTCGTCCGTACCCCGAATATCGGCATGGCCTTCGAGAACGAGATGAGCGTCTGGCTTGGACTGGAGATACGCCTTGAAGTCCGTTGCCAACGCCTGCAAAGTCCTCTGTTGACTGGGCACGAGACCAGCGCCCGGCCTGTCGGTCGCAGGCTGAGCGGTTGGGTAATAAATACTATGCAGAGCCAGCCGGGCTTCCAGAACCTCGATCGAAGGACTCTTGGAAGGCGGCGGATTCTCTATCGTTACCCCGGTTTGGGCTTGGCTTTCCAGGCCGCGCGTGTCGCTGCACGCCGCCGTCACTGTTATCGTACCCGGAGCTGCGCCAGCGGTGCTTAGGGTTGCTGAATTCCCACTCCCTGAAAGATTTCCGCCCGTCGTCGCCCACTTGGAAACGGAAATGGGAACGCCATCCGGGCTGGTGCAGGAGGCGGTCACAGTTACGGTCCCGCCAGGGGGAACGCTTGTTGGACTGGCCGTCAATGACATGGTCGGAGGATTCTTCGGCGGCAACGGCTTCACCGTATAGTTCGCCGAACAACTTGCTACATTGTTGCTCTTTGCCCTCGGATCAGTCACATGCGCTGTGACTGTATAGGAACCCGGCGCTACATTGGTGGTGTCGATGGTGGCCGTGGTTCCCGTACCTGTGGCCTGCCCGCCATTAGCGTTCCAGCTGTAAGTCACCGTGTGCTTGGGGTTGAAATTGCTGGGCGTAACTGTCGCCGTGATCGGCTCACCGACTAGCACCTCGGTGGGCTGAACGGAACAGGCAGCAGTCGGGAGGCACGGTCTCCGCGCCGCCAAAATTGAAAACAATCCCGGTGCGCAGTCTCGCGCCTTCGAAGGTAGGACGCCGCAAAGATGGGAATTCCGGTCCAGCGAGGTTCGCAAAGTTGTGCCGCCCCCAGACGTAGTCAACTTGGAACAATCGCCAGGAAACCTTCTTCGAAAACGGAATATCCATGCCACCGCCTAGAACTGCACCAATGCCATCGTGCGTGACAACGCCAGAGTCGTAAGTGATTCGGTTGTAGCCGGGGAGAGCGTGGATAAAGAAGGCGAATGAGTCGCTGCGAACGATAAAGCGTGGTCCAGCAGAAGCCGTAAATACGGAAGCTCCTCCCTGGGCCCAGTTGTATCCAAAGTCGGTCTCCAGACCCCAATGTCGATCAAAATTGAAAGTCAGAGCGCCGCCGATGCCCTTGGACATGTCAGGAAAGACAAACACTGAAGGACTGTTCGGATTGCTGCCCGCAGCTGGAAGGTTGTCACCGTCAGCTTGCTGATACTGATAGCCAATAAACGCGTCCCACCTGGGATTGGCATCACTCTGCGCGAACGCAGAAGCCGAAAGCAAAACCGCTACAATCAGAGCTGACAGACAGACTACAGGGCTACAACCACGTGTGCGGCTGTTAAGTATCATGAAATCCTCCGAAATTGCTCGACTTCCAGTGATTGTGGCGACGACACGCCGATGAGGAATACAAACATAGACAGAGCGTTGGAAGATAAAGCTTTCCTCAAGAACTCGGAATTCTATCGCACTGTTGTTTAAAGCGAAAGCATAGACTTGAAGTGTCGCTCAGTTAGGCAACCTGGCATGGCCGTTTTGTCTCAAAATGAAATTCTCGCTGAGAAAGTTGAATCGGTCGACCCATGCGTATCCAGACCTTGCCCGGTGGGAAGCTGGCCGCGTATTGTTGGAATTCGGTCGGATTTAAGAGGTCAGTAGACGATTGGACCTTCGCCTTCGTCGAGAGAGCAAGACGAGCACGAAAAAATGAGCCACGAAAAAATATTGATCGTAGAGGACGAAGAGAACGAGCGATCTGGGTTGGCGGAACTGGTGTCTACGTGGGGATTTCGCGTGGAGACGGCTCGGGATGGCGCGGAGGGGTTGGAGAAGGCCACCCAATGGTCCCCGTCAATTGTAATTACCGACCTGAAAATGCCCCGCATGGGCGGAATCGAACTGCTGGGGCGCCTCGCTGAGCAAGCAACGACCATCGCCGTCATTCTGGTAACTGCTCAGGGAACAATCGACAGCGCGGTGCAGGCGATGCGCATGGGAGCTTACGACTACATCACCAAACCGATCGACACCAACCGCCTGCGGACGATTCTGGGGAATGCCTCAGCCCTTCTGGGAACCCGCGCAGAACTCGAGGCCACACGGCGTCGGCTGCGGGACGCGGGATCTCTAGGTCGTCTGAACGGCGCCTCGCGCAAGATGCAGGAGATCTTCCGGCTCATCGAGATGGTCGCTCCCAGCACTGCCTCGGTGCTGATTACCGGCGCCAGCGGCACGGGAAAAGAACTGGTGGCGCGGACCATTCATGAACTCAGTCCGCGGAAAGACCGGCCTTTCGTTGCCGTCAACTGCGCCGCGATCCCGGAGACTCTGATGGAGAGCGAAATCTTCGGCCACGAAAAAGGCGCATTCACTGGGGCGATGGAACGCCGCAACGGTTGCTTCGAACTGGCGGAAGGCGGAACGCTGCTGTTGGATGAAATTGGCGAAATGCCGATCGGAACACAAGCCAAACTGCTGCGCGTTCTGGAAGACCACAAACTGCGGCGACTCGGCAGTAAGGTCGAAACCTCTGTGGATGTGCGGGTGCTCGCGGCCACGAATAAAATTCCAGACGAGGCCGTATCCCGGGGGGAGTTGCGCAGCGATCTTTATTATCGCCTCAACGTTTTCAACATCCACATGCCTCCGTTGCGAGAGCATAAAGAAGACATTGCCAGCCTGGTAGAGCTGTTGCTGGCCGAGATGGGCGCGAAGCATTCTCGAAAAGTCGCAGCCGTGAGCGAAGCGGTATTGAATCAGTTCAATCAATATTCATGGCCCGGCAACGTGCGCGAGTTGCGCAACACCATCGAGCGGGCAGTTATCGTATGCGATGCCGGCGTAATCGAGACCAAGCATTTGCCCCCGGGATTCGGACAGGCACCGCTGCGAACTGCAGCCAACGATCCCGACGCCGTTCGCCTGGGCGTGGGGACGACTGTGGAAGAAGCCGAGAAAATGTTAATTCTGAAGACCCTGGAAGCTACCAGCAATAACAAAACGCGGGCCGCGGAAATTCTCGGCATCAGCCTGAAAACTCTTCATAATAAGTTGAAGGAGTACGGCAACGCCGCCGCGGAGGCCGTTTCCGGGAAGGAGGAAGTACCCAGTGGCTAAGGCGTCTTCGCAATCGCTGTTGATCGAGCCACTTCATCTTTCTCTTCATGCTGCGACGAAAGACCATCATCGTGTTAGTCATCACTCTCATGGTGACGGTCATGGTTACCGCCTTCTCGATTTTGTACATCTCGCAAATTCTGCGGCTGCGGATTGCCAACGCCAACGAGACTGCAACCAGCCTGACTCATCAGTTGGCTTACGCCGCATCCAACGCTGTGCCCGACTTCAACAGTACATCCATCGACACCAGTAACTCCGCCGCGGTGCGTCGCGCGCTGGCGGATTACGTACAAACCGACGTCGCCCTCAACAACCTGCTCCAGTCCGATCCCGGCGATTGGAGGTTTATCTGGGACGTATCCATTGTGGACGTAAATGGCAGGGCGTTGCTCCACACCAATGCCGGCATGGTGGGCAAGATCATTCCACCACGTCCTGACTTCCAGCGAGTGGTAAAAGCTCGTTTCCAAGATCAAATTCGTTTGGTCTTCAGCCCCGCCGAGGTTTATGACGTAACTTATCCATTGGAATTGAATGGTGAGCCCTTTGGCACGATTCGCATCGGCGTGCAGACTGTTTTTCTGAAAAGCGAAGTGCAGACCCGGCTGATGAGGGCAGCTTATATTTCGGTGACGCTTATCTTTGTGTCGTTGTTTCTGGCTGCGGGAATCTCTAATCTTGCCTTGGGCCCGCTAAAGAAAATCAGCCGCAACCTCGATAGTGTGAGCGCCGGTGATGCCGAGGCACTTTACGGGGACGAATCGCGGCGCGACGAGTATGGTTTGGTTTCCCTGAAAATCGCGAACCTAGGTCGACAGATTCGCGACAGCAGAGAAATTTTCTCGGCTCTTAAGGACAATGTCGATCAACTCATGTCCAAGCTGCAAGATGGCTTAATGCTGTTCGCGCGCGATTCGCGCGTGGTCCTAGTGAGCGCCCCGGTTGAAAGCTTTCTGGGGCGCCCCCGGGTGGAACTCCTTGGGCACACGGTTCATGAGGTCTTTGATCAGGATTCTCCTCTCGGGGCTGCGTTGCTCGAGGCATTTGAGCGCCGGCGCCCCCTGTCGCAACGGGAGTTTGAGGCGGTGGGAGGAAAACGCGTGCAGGTCTCGCTCGACTTTGTGCAGGAGAGAACTTCGCAGATCGGCGCTCTTCTGATCATGCGTGATCCGGAGTCGGTTCGCCGCATTGGCGACGAAATTGAAATGTCGCGACGGCTCTCTGCCAGCGGACGCCTTACTCGCGGAGTAGCCCACGAAGTGAAGAATCCCATCAATGCGATCGTGCTCCACCTGCAACTGCTGCGCAACAAACTGTCGCAGCAGGAGCCGGATACGCGGCGTCACATGGATATTATCGATACGGAAATCCGCCGTTTGGATCGCGTGGTGCAAACGCTCGTCGATTTCACCCGGCCGCGCGATCTTCGCCTGGAGGAAATAGACTTACGCCGCCTGATGGAGGATGTGGCACAACTCGCCGCTCCGGATGCGGAACAGCACGGTGTCACCATCGTTCGCCACATGCCGGAGCAGCGGTTGCCGATCAAGGTTGACATCGATCTCATGAAGCAGGCCCTGCTCAACGTGGTAATCAACGGAATTCAGGCCATGCCGCAAGGAGGGGTGCTCACCATTTCCGCTCGACGCGAAAACAATACTATGGTTGCCGAAATTCGGGATGAGGGCGCCGGAATTCCGCAAGACGTGCACGACAAGATTTTTGAACTCTATTTCACTACGAAAAAAGATGGCAGCGGCATCGGCCTGGCACAGACCTATCAGATTCTGCAATGGCACTACGGTTCGGTGGACTTCGAATCCAACGAGGAGACGGGGACCGTTTTCCGCTTTCATATTCCTGCAGGTACGGCGCTGGAGGCCGGTCCTGAGTTTGCCCCTGACGCGCAGATGGACAATGCGGAGATTGATTTGTAAACGTCAGGTTATGACTAACCTGCCAAGAGGACGAATCTCGATACCGCTAGCGGCGTCGCGCGCTCAAAGGGTAAAATCTTGTTGGCTGGCGATGAATTGCTTGAGCTCTCCGTATGAATCTGGCAGAAAGATTTCTCGTCAGTATTTTCTGCATAGTGCCGACAGTGTCGCTGTTGGCGGATAGGCCTGGGGACACACCAACATCTTGGAATAACTCTATTCAGGCTGAAGGGAAACAAGATCAGGGAACAACTGCGCCGGCACAGCCTCCCTCGAATACAGTTCCGCCACCGCCCAGCGTCGCTGCCAGCCCTTCTTCCGGACAAAATCCACATTCGCCAAAAAAGCGGCGGCGGCCCAGGAAAAAAGTACGTGCGCGGAATTGCAGCGCTCTTGCGCCCGCTGGTCAGAGTTCTCTTTCATCAAGCGCTGCGAACCCCAGCGCCGGAACTGGAACCGCCGGTTCCAAAGACTGTCCGCCTTCGAAAGTCATTGTTCGGCAAGGCGGGACCGCCGAGCCCGCCATTCAATTGGCGGGAGGCGCCGCCAGTGCCTCTCCCCAAAAAGACACTGGCAACCAAATGTTGGTGACGACCGAAGCGAACCTGAAAAAGATTGCCGGTCGCCCGCTCAGTTCCGATCAGCAGAACATGGTCAATCAAATTCGACAGTTTATGGAGCAATCGAAGGCTGCGGTTGGAGATGGCGATCTCGATCGCGCTCGCACGCTGGCGTGGAAGGCGCAGGTGCTGTCCGAGGAATTGGTCAAGCCAGCTAAATAACCAAGACAAATCTTAACGGACACAGAGAGACACAGAGGAATTACTCTGTGAAACCCTCTGCCCTCTGTTGTTAAAGATTTTCCTGGGATCAACCCGGGTCACTTCCCCTTTGCCCGTGCGCTGTTTACTTTCGCCAGCAAATCCTGCGACATTGGCTGCAGAGGTCCCGGAATTTTTACCGCTTCGGTCAGCACTTCGCGTGCTTCGGTAAGCTTGTTCAATTTTCCATAAGCGAAGCCCAGACCATACAATGCCCGCGCATACTGCTGATCGTCCTGCCCTTTGAGCAGGCCTGCGGCGATTTTGAGTTCGCTGATGGAAGCGGCAGTTTTCTCCTGCTTCAAGTACGCCCATCCGATCGTGTTGTGGGCAACTCCCGCCGAAATTTTCCGCGATTTGTCGGCGTCGGGAGCGTCGGCTTTCGCTACCTCAATAACTTTTTGCGAATAGGCGATCGCTTTGGCCGCACTGCCTGGCTTGGCGTCGTCACCGTAGAAATTGGCCAGCAGCAGCAGCGCCGCGAGTGACTTGGGATTCGAGGCCAAGACTTTCTCTCCGAAGGAAACCAGGCGTGCTTTGTCGTTCAGCTGGTCCGGACCCAGGGTGTACATGGCGTAGTTCGAGACATTCTCTTGAAACTTCGAGTCGGGAAAGGCAACAGTGAACTTCTCGATGTCGGCCATGCGGCTCTTCGGGTCGGTTTCGCTGGTAATCGCGTTGAAGCCGGAGGTCTCCAGAAAATCGCAGCTGTTTTGCACGCCGGATTTCTCCTCGTTCACTTTGCGGGTGAAGTCCTCATCGCTCATGCCATCCGGCTTGGCCTGTTTAGCGACCGACGAACAAACCTCGCCGCCTCTCGCCGCATAATCCATCAGCTTGGTGTTGTTCTTGGCCTGCTGCGCCAGGCTCGCCTGCGATACCAGGATATCGAGATTGTGCGGCGATCCAGCCAGCGCCTTATCTCCATAATCGAGCGCTTTCGGAATGTCGCCACTCGCCTGGTAGGCTTGCGAGATCTGCCAGTTCCCATAAGCTACAGCGGCCGGGTTCGACGAAAACTTCTGTACGAAGTCTCCGTACATGGCGAGTTTCTTCTGAGGGTCCTGCTCATTTGTGATGTCTTGCAGGGCATGATCTTCATCCGTACCAGCCGCAATTACAATGCGATCGACTTGGGCACTTGCGTGAGGGACAGAAACCGCGAAAGCGAGGAGCACAACAACCAGCGTCAACAAACCGTTGCAGCGTCTCATAACTGCCTCCGGGATACGCAGCAAATTAAAGACACCCGAACTTCGAGCAGGCGAATCGTAGCGCCGAATGCAGCTGTGCGCAAGGGCCTCTTTGCTCTGTGGCTCAGTGCCTCCGTGGTGAATTCCAGCCGCTCTCGACTTCGGCTAAAGTAGTAAAGATGCGTGCCATCCTCAGCCAGCGGCCGTTGCGTTTCGTTTTCGCGGCCAACTTGATTTCGATGTTAGGCAGCGGGATGAACTCGGCTGCGGTAGCCTGGTACATTTTGCAGGCTACGCACTCCGAACAGGCTCTGGGAACGCTCGTCGTATTGCAAACGATTCCCGCCATGCTCATGCTTCCCTTCACCGGCGTCATTATTGACCGGGAAGACCGCAGGAAACTGGTCATGTGGTTGGACGCGGTGCGCGCGGTGATCATCGTCACCGTCGCCATCCTCGCGTTCCAACATCGTGTGCAGGTGTGGCAACTCTACCTAATGAACACGATGGTGGCCGCTGGTTTCTGGATGTTCTGGCCAACGATCACTGCGCTCATTCAGGAACTGACGCCCGAAGATCGCTTTGTTCACTCGAATACGTTTTTGATGGCGGGAGTGCAGGCGGGATGGCTCATTGCCGGCTCCGTCGTTGGCTTTACTTACAATCACATCGGTCTGGGCGGCGTGCTGCTGATCGATGTTTCGACTTATGTAGTCTCATTCCTCTGCTACTTCGCCGTGCGCAAAGGTCGACATGTCGTACTGCGCCCGCAGGAATTACGCGAAGATTTGCTCGCCGCAGAAAATGCGTTGCAGCGCTTCTGCCGCGACATGCGCGAAGGGCTGCACTTTCTGCGCGATCATCGCGCCGCCGTCATGCTGGGCATCAGTTGGGCTTTGTTTCTGGGCGCCATGATGACCGGAGGAGTGGTCACTCCATCGTTAAGCGAGCGCGTCTTTCATGCGGGACCGGTGGGCTACGGCTGGCTAAGCGCCGGATGGGGCACGGGAGCTTTCATCAGTGTGTTCTACACGCCGCAAACGATTGCCAGCCTGGGTGGGCGGCGAGCCGTCGCGTTTTCGATGGCGTTGCTTTCGGTTGCGATGATCTGCGCCCCGGTCGCTGGTTTTCTGTTTCTGGCCATAGCGGCATACTTTGTCATGGGATCCGCGCGGGGCGTGGGCGGCGTGGCTATGAATACCAGCCTGATGGAGATGGTCCCGAAACATTTAATGGGACGCGTGCAGAACACCTACAACTTTGCGGCAACGCTCCTGCAGATCGTGCTCGCACTCAGCGTGGGCGCGGTCGCGCACAAAGTGAGCCTGGTGGCAGCGTTCGCAATCCTGGCTTGCGTATATGGCTTGGCGTTCCTGGCCGCGAGTTGGCCCGTAGGAGCCGCGCCCCCGGTAGAGGAAGCCAGCCTGGCGAAATGAAATCAATTCACCACAGAGACACAGAGTCACAGAGAAAAACCATTAACGCTCTGTTTTTTGAACATCTAGCTTTCTCTGTGTCTCTGTGACTCTGTGGTAAATTGCCCCCGGCTGTTATTCTTTCCCATTCGTAGGAGCAACTATGTCCTTTGACTTGCACGGCCGTAATGGCGTCGTCTTTGGAGTCGCCAACAAGCGCTCGATCGCCTGGTCCATTGCCCAGGGATTGCACGCCGCCGGCATGAAGCTAGCCATTACCTACCAGAACGAGCGCCTGGAGCAGGAAGCCAAAGACCTCATCCTGTCGTTGCCCGGCGCCGAAGCCTACATGTGCGACGTCTCCAAGGACGACGAGATCGAACGTCTCTTTGCCACGCTGAAAGAGCGCCGCGGCAAGCTCCACGCCCTAGTGCACTCCGTCGCCTACGCTCCTGCTGACGAACTGAAGGGAGACTTCGTCAACACTACGCGCGAAGGCTTTCGAGTCGCGCTGGATGTGAGCGTGTACTCATTAGTGGCTGTGGCGCGAGCTGCGGCGCCGTTGATGGAAGATGGCGGCTCGATCCTAACCATGACCTATTACGCATCGGAAAAAGTTGTTCCTCGCTACAACGTAATGGCGGTTGCCAAGGCGGGGCTCGAATGCTCCGTGCGGTATTTGGCTTACGAATTAGGGAAGAAAAAGATTCGCGTGAACGCAATTTCCGCCGGCCCGATCAAGACTCTCGCCGCGCGCGGCATCGCCGGCTTCGGCGACATGCACAAAGCTCACGCCGAGCGTGCGCCGCTGGGACGCAACGTAGAAGTCAGTGAAGTAGGATCAACCGGTGTCTTCCTCGCCTCCGACGCCAGCAGCGGCATCACCGGCGAAGTGATCTACGTGGACTGCGGATATAACATCATGGGATTTTGAAAGCAGTGCTCGGTTTTCAATTTCACCCCGCTTCGACGATCTTCGGGGGATAATAGAACGATGCTGAACCAGCGCCTGATTTTCGCTTGCTTCGCCGCGGCTATTCTCTTGTCGATGGTGCGCGAATGGAGCACTCCAGTGTCCTGCCCGCGGGGGAATTTTCTTCTTTCTGCTGCAGCAACGTTTCCCCGCCACTAGTCTTTCTCGCCCGGGACTTCCGCAAGATTAAATGCCTTCGTCAGCGCATGAGGAACGAGAAACCCTCGAATATATATTCGTGCTTCCCGTCTTTGGCAATCGGTTTCACTTCGCCACCTCGGACCTGCTGCATGGCACGGACCACCTTCGACATCATGGATGGGCTGGCAACTGGCACGTTGTGCGCCGGTAACAATAGTTGAAGATGGGGTGCGAGTGCAGCCAGCTTCTTCACCGATGCCAGGTAGGCATCCAGATCAGTCTCCGGCCGGTACAAATAGATTGGTCCCGCGTAGAACGTATCTCCGGTGAACAAAAGACCGTTTTTCTCGTCCAGTAACGCGATGGAATCTGGCGTGTGGCCGGGAGTGCCGATTACCTTCAAGACGCGACCGCCCAGATCAATCTGGTCGCCGTCGTGCACCCAGTGAGTAATGTGGAAGGGCTTGGTTGCGTATGCCTTCGCGTCGAACCCTGCGGGCAATGATCCGCAGATTTCATCCGGGGCTAGTTCCGCCTGCGCATCCTCTTTCGACCCACGCGTGTTGTTACGAGTAAATTCGGTATCCATGCCGTAGACGTCGCTGAACCGCCAGTTGTCGCCGACATGATCGTTGTGAGTATGCGAGTTGAGAACGCTCACCGGAAGTTTGGTCAGGCCCGCTACCACTGCCTGAATATTGCTGATGCCCATGCCGGTGTCGAACAGCAGCGCTCGATCCGCTCCCACGATCAGATAGGAAATCACTTCTTCCAGTTGATGAGGTTCGTAAATGGCAAAGACATCAGGACGAATCCTGTAAACCTCAAACCAGCGATCCGTAGTTGGAACCCGCTCCAACTTGCTGTAGGCGGGACGGGGTAGGCCCTTGCACCACTCTGGCTGCTGGGCGAACAGAGCAGAGACCAGACAGATTGTGAGGAATAAACGGATGGTTCTCATGGCCTAGCTCGTAATTCTGATCCTCCTTTCATTCTCGCTTTGCCGCTCCAAAGCAATTTCCACATCTCGTTCGCGCTGCAGCCGCGCAAACTTCTCACCCCACTCGATCAGCAGAACGCTGTTCTCGGAGCGCAGGTCATCCAGCGCAAGCGTTTCTAATTCGCGCGGAGTATCCACGCGATAGAGATCGATGTGGTAGAGATTGGCCCGCGGACCGCGATATTCGTGCACCAGGGTGAAGGTAGGACTGGTGACGTCTTCCTCCGCAGCCGCTTCAAATGCCGCCGCGATTCCCTTTACTAGCGTGGTCTTGCCTGCGCCAAGATCCCCACGCAACAGCACAAGCTTGGGCGGCGTAAGCAACTCAGACAGGGTCCGCCCGAAGGCGGATGTTTCCTCTGCAGAGTGCGTGATGATTTCCTGCAACCCGGCTTTCGTTTTGGTCTGAACGCCCACCCGTCCAGTATAACGAGAGTGCTCTTCCCTGATAGCGGCCGAAAGCCATCGCTGGAGCTTCCAATCAATACGTCAGGAAGGCAGTCGATTTCATGCCAAGCTGATTCCGATCCACGACGTGGTCGAGGGAGGTGCGCAAGCGGCGATGATCGTCGTCTTCAAGCGCGACGAAGCGGAAGGGCTGCAGGACACTATCTTCCATTTTCCGCGTCGGGGTAAGAACCTCGGCCATGCCGTGCACAGGTCCGGCTTGCGTCTGAAAAGCAACTTCGACGAAGTCGCCTTGTCCCAGCGAATGGGACATTTGCAGCAAGCCGCCGGTCACGGAAATAGTTTGGAGTTTGGCTTTGGTGCGTCGGCCGTCTTCGAGACGGATCGCAGCCAGGACCGAATTTCCTAGCTGGACCCGGGCCGCGCGCCGCGAAGGGTGCGGTTGGGGGAAGTGGGTCATATGCCATCTGAACTATCGCACTAGCGGGTACGGAGTAATAGATTACCGAAGCCCCTCGTCCGGATTCCGCGCGGGGAGCGGCAAGTGGACACATCAATGCCGTGCTCAATGAAGGAGTTGGCTGGCATTAACCAGTTGATTAATGTCCCATTGGACCAAATTCAGCGACAAACTTTGCCATTGAGTGCGAGATTCTGAGACCCCTATGGGCAGTGTCCGATTTACTATGTATCGCTGGATTCCCAGGAGGGCAATGCCATGATCCGAATTGTGTCCGCGATTCTATTCTCGTTATTGATCGCCCAATCTGCGTTCTCGGCTTCGCCTGCTCAACCTCCATTGCGCGTCGGCATTGTTGGTCTGGTGCACGGACACGTGCACGGATTTCTCGACCAGTCGCGGCACAGTCCTGAGATTGAAATTGTGGGAGTCGCGGAGCCAGATGCAGGTCTGCGATCACAAGCCGCCGCACGATATGGCTTTGACCGATCCATCCTGTTCGCTGATCTGGATGAAATGCTGCAGAAAGTTCATCCCCAGGCTGTGCTTGTCTATACCAACACGTACGATCACCGCCGGGTCGTGGAGATCTGCGCCCGGCGCGGCGTTCCCGTCATGATGGAGAAGCCGCTCGCAGTCAGTCTCGAGGACGCGCTGGCCATGGAGAAGGCCGCCCACGCCGGCAAGATTCAGGTGCTGGTCAACTACGAGACGTCGTGGTATCGCAGCAATCACGCCGCCTTCGACCTGGTGCATGAAGGAGCGCTGGGGGCCGTTCGGAAAGTTGTGGTTCACGACGGGCATTATGGCCCAAAAGAAATTGGCGTCGAGCCAGAATTCCTCGCCTGGCTGACCGATCCCAAACTGAATGGCGGAGGCGCTCTATTCGACTTCGGATGCTACGGCGCCGACCTGATGACTTGGCTGATGGACGGCCAACGCCCGCAAACCGTCACCGCCGTGACGCAACAACTCAAGCCGGAAGTCTATTCGCGAGTCGATGACGATGCGACCATCATTCTGACGTATCCGAAAGCGCAGGCCATCATTCAGGCTTCGTGGAACTGGCCCTTCGATCGCAAGGACATGGAAGTCTACGGGCAGACAGGTTATGTCATTACAGTAAAAAGAGATGACCTTCGCGTGCGGCGCGGCGGAAACCAGAGCCAGGAGGAACAGCTTGCCGCTAAGCCAGTAGCGCCACCGTACGATAATGAGCTCTCGTATGTGCGGGCAGTGATCGTCGACGGAGCCAAGCCGGACGCCTTGTCTTCCCTGGAGACGAATGTGACCGTGACCGAGATCCTCGACGCAGCACGCCGTTCCGCAGCGGACGGAAAAACAGTGCGATTGCCTGCCACGAGATGAACTAAACCAAATTGTCATCCTGAGCGGAGCGACCACTTCGCGAAGCGAAGCGTTCGCGGAGTCGAAGGATCGCTACAGGGACAAGGCACCCGCTGAGCAACGGAATCTTCGTGCTCGATGAACCCGTGACGCCGTCTGCACCTTCACAATGCATTTCAGGCGATAGGGATCCTTCGACTGCGTTCGGCCTGCGTTCACGCAGGCCGGACTTCGCTCAGGATGACAAGAGTACAAGTGGTCGCATTTCAGCCGTAGAAGAGCGCTACCAGCAAACAAGCTTTTCTCGGGCGGTTCGTTGCGCCCGCCGAAAAGATTCCGGCAGTCCTCGCAGCAAATCCGTCGCCACCATCGAATGCTCGCCAACACTTTCGAGCATCACGTCGCCGGCAAGCCCGTGCAGATGCACAGCTGCACAAACCGCTAGCATCGCATCCTTCCGATGTTGTGCGATCATCCCCGCAACCATGCCGGTCAGAATGTCGCCCGTGCCGCCGGTGGACATTCCGGGATTCCCCGTCGTATTGACCCAGCCTTCGCCGTCCGGCTGAACCACCAAAGTTCGGTTGCCCTTGAGCACGACGATCAGCTCATGCTCGCGTGCGAACTTGCGCGCAACGCCCAACCGATCTTTCTGCACGTCCGCGATGGAGCATCCGACGAGTCGCGCCATTTCGCCGGGATGCGGCGTAATCACCAGCAGACGGCCCTTGCCGTTTAATTCATTCGTCCGGCCCGCGAACGCATTCAGCCCGTCGGCGTCGAGAACGATAGGAACATTCTCTTTGGCTGCCAGGGTTCGTACCAGCTCAGACGTCTCGGAGAATTGCGAAATTCCTGGTCCAATCGCGAGCACGCTCTTCCCTTTGATCAGCGTTTCAATCCGCTCGATCGACATCCTTGCAATCGTGCCCTCGACAGTTTCTGCCAAAGGCTCAGTCATCAGCTCAGGATGGAAACCGGCAACCGTTGGCAGGACAGATTCCGCTGTCGCCACTGTGGCCAGCCCTGCCCCGCTTCGCAGGGCAGCCATTCCCGCCATCGCCACCGAACCTGCCTTGCCTCGCGATCCTCCAACCACCAGCACGTGCCCGTAGCTACCTTTGTTCGAGTCCGCTGGACGTGGCCCAATCAACGGTTCAAAATCGCGAGCAGTAATCACGTTCAATTGCAGCGACGAAATAATCGCCTCCGGCGGCGAGCCAATCTCGGCAACACAAACGGGTCCGGCAGTGAGCGAACTGAAAACGTGCGCCGGGCGCGGGGCGGTGAAAGTAACGATCGAATCCGCGCCTGCAATAGTTCCTTGCTGCGGACCCACCGCATCAGCGTCCGCACCCGAAGGAATGTCGACAGCAACTACCGGCAATTTACCTGCATTCAGAAACGCGATGGCCTCGGCATACAGGCCACTAACGGGCGGCTTAAAGCCGGTACCGAGAATCGCGTCGATATATAGATCCGCAGGAAGAGCGAGCCTTACCTGTTCGCCGTTCAAATCTTCGCTGGAGTGTACGACAATCGGCGATATCGGCAGCTTCTCAAACATCGCCGCAGCATCGCCCCGCAAGTCCACGCGATCGGCCAGCAGAATGACCTGGACCGCCTTCCCTGCCTGATGAAGATGTCGCGCCGCCACGAATCCGTCACCACCATTGTTGCCCTTGCCACAAAAGACCACAATTTTCTGCGCATCGCCGTAATGCGACAATACATGCTGCGCCACGGCCGACCCGGCATTCTCCATCAGCGTGAGTGAAGGGACCCCGAAGCGCTCGCTAGTGGCGCGGTCGATGGTGCGCATTTCTGCCGCAGTAACGATTCTCATAAAGGGCAAACTTTTATCGCGAGTCGCTAGCCGATAACAGGAATCAGGACAAACTCAGAACAAACGATGAATACGACTGAACTATAAAACAAAATGGCCCTCCGCGCAGTGCGGAGAGCCAAGCGATCAGAAGAAACACCTGCAAATTTCTTACCGTGGTGGCAAGGTTCCGTTCGCCACCTGGGCCTGCACCTTGCTGTGCTTCCGCCCATAGGTGAAGTAGATCGCGAGGCCGATTATCAACCAAACGACCAGCCGGATTTGCGTCGCCGGAGATAGAAAAACGATGAGCGCCCCGGAAAAAAGAATCGAGAGGATCGGAACCAGCGGCACCATCGGGGTCTTGAACGGGCGGTTAATCTCAGGATGGGTTCGGCGCATCACCCACACGCCCGCGCTGACAAGTACAAAGGCGAGAAGCGTGCCCACGCTCGTCATCTCGTCCAGCACATTAAGCGGAATCACAGTTGCAAGAATCGCAACGAAAATACCAACAACAATCGAACTGAGATAAGGCGTGCGAAAGCGATGATGAATTTTGCCGGCCCAAGGCCAGAGCAAGCCATCGCGCGACATCGAATAGAAGACGCGGGACTGCCCGAGCAGCATCACGAGCATCACCGTGGCCAAACCGCCGAGTGCGCCAATCTCTACCAGAAACGTGGCCCACTGCTGACCAGTGACCCGGATCCCGACAACTACCGGATCAGGGACATTCAGCTGGCCGTAAGGAACGATGTGGGTAAGCAGCCCGGAGACCAGAATGTAGAGCACGGTGCAAATGACAAGCGAGCCCAGAATGCCCAGCGGCATGTCCTTCTTCGGATTCCTGGCCTCCTGAGCCGCGGTTGAAACCGCGTCAAAGCCGATGTAAGCGAAAAACACAACGCCTGCACCGCGCAGAATGCCTGACCATCCGAAGTCGTCCCCATGGCGCGTGGATGCCGGTCTGTCCAGGGGGGATGAATGGGTGCCAGTCGTTCGGCTATCCATGAATGCGAACACCTAAAAACGCAGCCGCGGAGGGCGTTGACACATACAAACCACGGCTACTTTCATGATCACGATGGCGGTGGTGAAGTTCGCCGATTCCTTGATGCCGATTACCAGAAATCGTGGTGATGCACCACAATGACGATAGAAGCCGACATAGTCGAGTACTTCAGGTGCACGGGCATACCGGAAGACCGTGAAATCAGAGGTGGGAAAGGCCGGCATATTCAGACCGAGATCGTGGCAGGAACGCCCGCAGGTGGAAAATCCGCTCCAGACGCCACCGCGACTGTGGCTGCACCAAAGGCATATTCCAGAATCAGATCCCAGCCGATGATCCATGCGACCAATTCCCCCAGTGTGGCGTAGGAATACGTATAAGCGCTGCCCGCTATCGGAATCATCGACGCAAACTCTGCGTAACACAGGCCTGCGAAGGCGCAGGCGACGCCGGCCAGAACGAACGAGATCACGATGGCGGGTCCAGCAAACTGCGCTGCCGCCTGACCGGTGATCACAAAAATGCCCGCACCGATAATTGCGCCAATGCCAAGGGTTAGCAAGTTGAGCGGCCCGAGGGCGCGCCGCAGACTTTGTTCGCCCTCAATCTCAACTGCTTCTTTCATCAGTGTGCGGAAGGTCTTTCTTTGCGAACAGATTTGCCATCCGTTTGGTGTCTCCTTGGCTTTTAGGCGGACTCACTTGGGTTGCCATGTTGCGACCTCCTCGACCACGCATAATAAACCGGAATCCCCAACAGCACCACAATCAGTCCCGGCCACGTGAACTGCGGTTTGTAGCGTAATAGTACGATATCGATGAAGCCAGCGATCACAATATAAATCGCCGGCAACACGGGATAACCTACGGCGCGGTAGGGTCTGGGAGCATCCGGACGCGTCCGCCGCAACACGAACAACCCCACAATCGTCAGCATATAGAACAACAGCGCCGCGAAAATTACATAGCTCAGCAAGTCGTTGTAGCCACCCGAAATACAGAGCACGCACGTCCAAACCATCTGCACCATCAGCGAAACTGCCGGAGTCTTGTAGGTAGGATGCAGCTTGGCAACATTGCGGAAGAACAACCCATCTTTCGCCATGGCGTAGTAAACCCGCGCCCCCGAAAGAATAAGCCCGTTATTGCAGCCGAAGCTGGAAATCAGAATGGCCGCCGCCATCAAGAGTCCGCCGACCGCGCCAAACATTTGCGTCATCACCGCGGTTCCAACCCGGTCTTCGGCGGCATACTTGATTCCGCGTCCCAGAACCGTCGCTGCGCCCGGCACTCCGTCCAGCGGCAGCGCCATCAAATAAATGAAGTTGCAGGCAATGTAGAGCGAGATCACAACGCCCGTGCCCAGCGCCAGGGACAGCGGCAAGTTGCGGCTGGGATTCTTTACTTCACCAGCCGTGAACGTCACATTGTTCCAGGCGTCGGCTGAGAATAGCGAGCCCACTTGCGCCACCGCCAGAATTGTCAGAGTGCCCACCATCACCATCGGCCCGCCCACTCCTACCTGCACCGCGTGCTGCGCACCCAGTCCCGCATTCCGCCAGAAGTGTTCGCTGAAGTTCGCCGCCATCGCCTGCGCATTTCGCCCCAGCGCCAGCCCAAATAATGCCAATCCCAGCAGCGCGGAAACTTTCGCCGCGGTAAAAATATTCTGGATAAATGCTCCCGTCTTTAACCCAAAGATATTCACTACCGAAAGGAAGACCACGAGCAGGATGGCGACCAGGTTCTGCGTGTTAATGCCGACATCCATATTCCCCAGAACCATCGGCCCCACACGTATTGGCGGGACTTTCCATATATGCAGAAACCAGTGGGAAGAAGAAATCGACGGATAGAAAACTCCCAGGAATTTTCCGAAGGCCACGCCGACAGCGGCAATGGTTCCGGTCTGAATCACCAGAAACAGAGTCCAGCCGTAGAGAAATCCCCAAAGCGGTCCCAGCGCTTCCCGCAGATAAACGTATTGCCCGCCAGCCCGCGGCATCATCGCCGCCAGTTCGCCGTAGCTCAGCGCTCCCACGATGGTCAGGAATCCTGCGACTGCCCAGGCGCCCATCAGCAGCGCGGGCGAATCGACTTCGCGGGCAATCTCCGCCGAAACTATAAAGATACCCGAGCCGATCATCGACCCTATGACCAGCATGGTGGCGCTGGTCAACCCCAATCCTTTGACCAGTTCCTGGTCTTGATGACTGTGAATTTCCCAGTCGCTGGCGGCTGGCGGTTGCGTCGAAGTTGTACTCAGGAATCCCTCCTACACTAGAGAAGTGTCGTTGGTCGTTGGTCGTTCGGTCGTTGGTCGTTGGTCGTTCGTCGTTCGTCTTTGGTCTTTAGCAGTAGGTCGCTGTTTCAGCCCCGCAAACGTCATGTGGACCGTTTGTTCTAGCCAACGACCGACGACCAAGGACTAACGACCCTTTCAATTGCTGATGACTTTACCTCAAGACGCGGAAAAATTCCTCTGCTGATTTGCGCGGCTCCCGTATCAAATCGGATATCACCGCAACAGAATCGGCCCCAGCCTCGATAACCGAGGCTGCATTCGCCCGAGTAATACCCCCGATCGCGACGAGCGGTTTGCTCGTCAGTTGTCGCGCCCGCCGCACACCTTCGAGGCCCACCACGGGATCCGGCTTGTCCTTACTGGAGGTTGCGAATACAGGCCCGATCGCAAGATAATCGGCCGAAGTCAGGTCCGCCTCGCGCAGTTGCTCCCGATTATGTGTCGATACTCCGAGCCAGCGGTCCGGCCCGATGATTTTCCTCACGGACTCAGGAGACAGATCCTCCTGCCCGACATGCACTCCGTCGAAATCAGCGGCCACGCACAAGTCCGCACGGTCATTCATGATCAGCCCCAGGTGTGGCGCGGGCACTCTTGCCCGCGAAAGCCTACGCAACTCGGTCGCCTGCTCCAACATCAGGCGCGCACTCCCGCCCTTGTTGCGATACTGCAGCAGCGTACATCCGCCAACGGTCAAAGCAGCAGCGAACCCGAGCAGGTCCTGAGTCGATTCGTGAGCCGATGAATCAACAATGGCGTACAGGCGCGGAAGGAGAATCATTGGACGAAAAAACTGCTGGCCGTGCCACAAATCACGTAGCCTAGGACGCATTCGTCCGGAGGCTTTCAGGAAAATGCTTCCGATGAAACTCTTCCGCCGCTCGTAAACGCGTCGCTTTGCTCCACGGGGCAGACGAATGCGTCCGCCCTTACGTCTTCCCGTTCTTCTTCAGGAACCGCTCAATGAACCCGGTATCGATCTTCCCCGCCCTGAAATCTTCATCCGCCAGAATTTTCCGGTGCAACGGAATCGTGGTGTACACGCCCTCCACGATAAACATCTCCAGAGCCCGCGCCATGCGCGAAACGGCTTCGCTACGGTCTTTGCCGCGGACGATCAGCTTGGCAATCAGAGAATCATAGTATGGCGGAATCACGCCTTCAGCGTACGCCGCAGTGTCCACGCGCACTCCAGTTCCTCCGGGGGGATGGAACGCTGTAATCTTCCCTGCCGACGGCGTGAACTTCTCGGGATGCTCGGCATTGATGCGGCATTCGATCGCGTGTCCGCGATGGATAATCGGCCCCTGCAGCACGTCCCGCATATGCGCCCCGGCCGCGATCATGATCTGGCTTTTCACCAGGTCAACGTCCGTGACCATCTCTGTCACCGGATGTTCAACCTGAATGCGCGTGTTCATCTCGATGAAATGAAGCCGTCGATCCCGGTCCATCAGAAACTCAATGGTGCCCGCATTGCTGTAGCCGATCGCCGCCAGCGACTTGCATAGAACCGCCCCGATCTGGTCGCGCAATTCAGGAGTGACTTGCGTGGACGGGGATTCTTCCAGCAACTTCTGGTGCCGGCGCTGGATGGAGCATTCGCGCTCGCCCAGGCTCACCACGTTGCCGTGCTCATCGGCCAGCACCTGAAACTCGATGTGCCGGGGATGCTCGACGTACTTCTCCATGTAAAGATCGCCGTTGCCGAACGCGCCCGCCGCCTCCGCCTGCGCGGCTTTGAACAGCCCGGGCAGTTCTTCTTCGTTGCGGACAATGCGCATGCCACGTCCGCCGCCCCCGGCCGAGGCTTTTACAATCACCGGAAAGCCGACCTGCCGCGCCCACTCGACCGCCTCGCCGTCGGAAGCGATGATGCCGTCCGATCCGGGCAGAATCGGCACTCCTGCCTGTTTCATCGCGGCGCGAGCTTTTTCTTTCTCGCCCATCAGGCGGGTAACTTCGGGTCGCGGGCCAATGAACTTGATTCCGCTGGTCTCGCACACTTCAGCGAAGTTGGCGTTCTCCGCCAGCAATCCGTAGCCGGGATGCACCGCTTCCACATTGGCGATTTCGGCTGCGCTGATGACCGCGGGAATGTTCAAGTAGCTGAGCGCGAGTTGTGGCGGACCTATGCAGATAGCCTCATCCGCGAAACGAACGGGCAACGAGTTGCGGTCAGCCTCGCTATAAATTGCGACCGTACGAATGCCCAGTTCCTTGCACGCGCAGATCACGCGCAGTGCGATCTCCCCGCGATTGGCAATCAGAATTTTCTTGAACATGAATCAGTCTTGAATGGTTCGTATCAGGGTATCGCTTCAGCGATGCCGTACGGTTGAAACTTAACGGAATCGGCTTTAGCCGCTGGACTGGCTGCAGAGCACAGCGGCTAAAGCCGATCAGAATCACTATCTTCGTCGGCACGCCTGAAGGCATGCCCTGATACAAAGATTCATTTCTTCGGCCTTATCACGAATAATTCCTGGCCGTATTCAATTGGCTGGCCGTTCACCGCCAGCTTCTTGACGATCTCCCCGGCAACGTCCGACTCAATCTCGTTGAGCAGTTTCATAGCTTCGACGATGCACAGGACCTGCCCAACTTCGACGCTGTCTCCAGCTTTCACAAACGGAGGAGCGCCCGGCGAAGGCGCTTCATAAAACGTTCCGACGATCGGGGACTTAACCGAATGAAGCCCTTCTTCGGGAGCGGGGGCTGCTGGTGCCGCAGGCGCGGCCGGCGCGGCGACCACTACGGGCACGGCCCCCAATTCAGGCGCAGCCCCCGGCGCCGGAGGCACTGCATAGAAACGCGGCTCACCGTGAGAATGAACTACGGTATGCTCGCCGGCCCGCTTGATCCGGACCTTCACATCGCCCCGCTCCAGTTCAAACTCGGCGATATCCTTCTCGATTAAGAACTCGATTAGTTCTTTTAGCTCTTTTTGATTCATTCGTGTAGGGTGGGAACCCTTCGCCGTTTTACTGCGAACCGAACCCGCGAACCAACCACGCAACTGAATGACAGTACGCGAAGAAGCCGGGCGTCGATTCCTGCCCGGCTGAAAGTTAAACGCTAAAGAAGACTAAACTGCCAGGAAATCCTTGCTCGTCGGAGTCAACACTTCACACCCCCCGGCCCTGACCACTACCATGTCCTCGATCCTCACGCCCCATTTGCCGGGGAAGTATACTCCCGGCTCGATCGTGATGACCATCCCAGGCTGAAGAATCTCCCGCTGCCGGGCGGCCACTCTCGGAGCTTCGTGAATTTCGAGTCCCACGCCGTGCCCGGTGGAATGAGTAAAATAACGTCCTAACCCGGCCTTGCGCAAAACCTTACGAGCCGCTTCATCGACCACACTGACAGCGATGCCCGGTTGGACGGCGTCAATCGCAGCCTGCTGACTTTCCCGCACGGCCTCGTAAACCCGCCGTGCTTCTTTTGCAGCGGACCCGACCCACACAGTCCGGGTCTGGTCCGAACAATAACCTGCGAGTATAACACCGAAATCGCACACTACGAATCCGCCCGGGGCAATCGGCTGGTCCGAGGCGCGGCCGTGCGGCAGTGCAGACCGCGCTCCCGAAGCAATGATGGTAGGAAACGACATCTCCTGCGCGCCGTGTCGTCGCGCCGCATACTCCATCTCGCCGGCGACCTCCGTCTCTTTTATCCCCGGCCGCAACACCTCCAGCGCCCGGTCAAACAGGCTTGCCCCTAGCGCCACAGCCGCGCGAATTCGATTCAACTCCTCCGCGTCTTTGATCATGCGCGCCCGCTCCACGAAAGAAGGCGCATCCTTTAACCTTATGCCGGAATGGCACAGCTCGGTCAGGCGCTTCTTTTCGGCAACCGTGAAGTGCTCAGCCTCAATGCCGAGAGTCCGTCCCCCAGACCGCTTGCGCCGGCCGCTCAGCCACTCCCCCATAGCGGCTAACAATCCTTTGCGCGCGATCACAATCTTTGCTGCCTTCACTTCTTCGTGGGCTTGGGTGTCATAGCGAACGTCCGTAAAAAAAACACTTCCGGCTTCTTCCACCAGAAGCAAGCCGGCACTCCCGGTAAAGCCGCAGAGGTAACGGATGTTGGGAAGATGGCTGACGAGGAGTGCATCGCAGCGGCTGGTGGCAAGATGCTCCCGCAATCTCTGCTGGCGTGCCAGATGCTCTCGCAATTTCTGCTGGCGCGCGCGGAAATCCATTGCGGTGAGTTTAGCAAGAAGTAGCGAGTGCCGCGCATCGACTTCCGAGTAGATTCCCGGTGCGCGATATTAGACACTCGATACTTCCGCCAAGCGCAAAACCGCCGGCCTGACAGGTTCTTCAGGCCGGCGGCTTCAATCTTCGACTCGCTGCTAGGTCGGACGCTACTATGTCTGAATGATTCGCGGCGTGATGAAGAAAATAAGTTCCTGATTAGACGTAGTAACGTGTGTGTGCTTGAACAGGTTACCGAGGATTGGAATATTACCGAGCACGGGCACCTGATCGATGTTGATCGAGTTCTGCGTCTGGATCACACCGCCGATCACCACCGTGCCGCCATCGGTTACCAGAACTTGCGTGGTAGCCTGTTGCGTGATCAGTTCCGGGTTGCCCTGCACTTCCTGGCCAAAGTTCGGCGTGGTGTTCTCCACGTCAACGCTCAGGAAGATGGTGTTTTCAGAAGTGATCTGCGGAGTCACCGTCAACCGCAGGAAAGCGTCAACGTAGGTCACAGTCGGAGGACCACCCAACTGCGCCTGCGTCACGATGGGAACGCGCACGCCCTGTTTTACCATCGCTACAATGTTGTTCTGGGTTACGACCCGCGGACGGGAGAGTACTTTCAGCAGGCCGCGCGATTCAGCCAATGACAGGATTGCATCAATTCGTATGTTGTTGCTGGCGTTTACGAAGCTTAAACCGCTCGTCGGCGCGGTCGATCCCAGGTTAGAGAACAAGGGAATCGAGGATCCCGTGGTGCCGGTGCCTGTTCCCGGCACGGTAACGTAACCGGGTGTAAGTCCGTTGACCGTGGTAGGCGACGAACCAACAGCCTGGGCTCCCCCGATCGCGCTGTGTCCGTTGCCCCAGCCAAAGCCGAGCTGAGTACCGATGTCGCGGGCAAACGACCGGGTAGCAGCCACCACGCGAGCTTCGATTTCGACTTCCTGCGTCTTGCGGTCGAGCTGCGTTAGCAGGCGGTCGATGGTGGGAAGCACCTTCGGAATATCGTTGATGATGACGGCGTTGGTGCGATCGTCGGCCACCACATCGCCGCGCTGCGAGAGAAACTTCTTTACCGTGATGATCACGTCCTTCGCCTTGGCATAGCTCAGGAAGCGAGTTACGGATACTTTGTCCACGGCCAGCGCTTCGGATTCGATCTGGGCACGTCGGGAGTCGGCTTCATGCTTCAATGTTTCGACCGTGGCAATGCGCAGGACGTTGCCTTCGAGCTCCCGGGCCAGGTCGTTATTCTTGAGCACGATGTCGAGTGCCTGATCCCACGGCACATCATCGAGCACCACGGTCAGGGTGCCATGCACGTTCGGATCGAGCACTACGTTGAGCCCGCTGATTTCGTGAATGAGCCGGAAGAAGTCTTTCAGGTCGACATCTTTCAGGTTCACCGAAATCGGTTCCCCCGTATACTTCGGCCCGGTTGCAGCAGGTTGCTGTCCGGCCTGAGCCTTCTGCTCCGCCGCCAGATTGACTGAAGGAGTAATCGTGTTCGTTGAGTTCTGAGCCTGGGCCGCGTGAGCGCTCACTGGAAGAAGTTCCGCTGCGGTCTTGTCCGAGAATCGCGCCGCGGCTTCCTGGGCCCGAACCGTGGGCTCATCCGCTGCTTCGTCCTTTTTCACCTCGGTCGAAGCCGAAACTTGGCTCTTCGCCTGATAAGAAGGCTCGACAAAAACAAAGTCGGAAGGCTTAGGTGAATCCTTGGCGACGGTAGTCGTCGAGGGCGTCTTCGCCTCAGGAGTGGTCTTGGCCACAGCGTTCCCGTGCAAGGTCAGGACCAGCTTCCCGGACGCGCCCGGCGTCAACTCGTAGGCGCAAGCCTGATCGAGGTCGACGACGATGCGCGTGGTCGGATGCGCCTGGCCGTCCATGCCAATCCGCACGCTCTTGACCCCTGCCGCGCCCACCGCGATGCGGGTCTGTCGGGTCGCCATTACGGTCTCCGGCAGATCCACCACCACGCGAGCGGGTGAGTCCAGTGTAGTGAGCTTCGGCGCGAGAGTGCCCTTGGAGCTCATCTCGACGCGGATATCGTCCGTACCTCGGACTACGTTGACTCGATCGAGCTGGCTCGGTGTTTGTGCGGCCGCGGCCGCCCCCAACATCAGCAACGATACGAACATTGTCATTGTCACTGTCACTTGTTGCTTGCGCATTTCGGCTCTCCCCAACCCGCGGGCCAGACCCGCGTGTCCTTCTTAAGAACTTGATTTCGGCGCTCCCGTTTCCAGTTGCGCCGTCTTGCCTAGACTGCTGGCGTGAAGATTCTCTTCACCACTTCCCGCGTGAAGGACTTACCCAGCTTGTCCTGAAGTGTTTCCTGGAAGACTACCGAGTCGCCGGTAATCTTCACCACATATCCGTTGAACACGGGATCGTTCTCCCGCAGAAAATAAGCCTTGTTCAGACTGTTGGTCACCACCGCGATAAAGCCACTGTCAGACTTCACCACACCGCGCAGATTGATCGCGCCAATCTCCAGGCACTTTTTGCCGGTAGAACAGCCCGAGCCATTCTGCTGCACTACCGGGCTGAAAAACGGATCGCGTTTGCCGGTCATCGCCCACTTCTTCTCTTCAGGCTTCGGCTGCTTGGTACCAGCCTCGCTCTTGGCCGTTGCAGGCGCCGGCGCACTTACGGCCGGAGACGCTTTGATCGTCGAGGCCTTAGCGGTCGACGCGGCGATCGTAGTTGAGCCAGTCTTGGTTGCAGGTGGCGTTATAGCTGCGCTATTTGCAGGCGCCGGTATCTTGGTCGCTGGCGCAGTCTTGGCTAGCTGTTTCGGATCCGGCTTGGAAGTCTGGGCCGTTTCTTTCTGGGCTGTCGCTTTCGGAGCAGCCATATTTATTACGGCGACCTTCGGCGGTGCGGCCGATTTGGCTGCTGTCATGGGCTGCGCCGTCGCTACGGCAGCTTTAGGTGCCGGCGCCGGGCTGGAAGCCTTTACTGACGGAGCCGAATTATTTTTCGCCACGCTGGGCGCTGCGCCTTCCGAGTGCAGAGTCAGAATTACTTTGCCGGCGGATCCCGGAGTCAACTCATAGGCCAACGGCTTCTCCAGGTCGATCACGACGCTGGTCGTCGGCGGAGTCTTGCCGTCCATGCCGATGCGTACACCTTTCACTCCAGCGCTGCCCACCGGAATCTTGCTCTGCGAACTGGCAATGACCGTCTCTGGCAGTTCCACCAGAACCCGGTCGGGCGAATTCAACTTGCTCAGCCTTGGGGTAACCGGCTGGGTGGAACTGATTTCGATCCGGACACTGTCCGTTCCCGGAACCACGTTCACTCGCTGCAGCTGGTTGCGCGGCGCCGAAGCGTGGACTGGCTTAGCCGCGGAATCCGGCTTCGCCGCCGGAGCCGGCTGGGAAGACGGAATCGCCGCGGGCTTCACCGCCGGCGCTGGAGCCCCGGGCGCAGGCTTGGCTTTCGCCGGCACGCCCGTTGCGTTCAGAGCCGCGTTGTTATCGTTGGCCTGCTTCTGCTGCAGCGACTTCGCGGCGCTGCGAGCGTTGTCGATGGCGTCCGGGTTCTGTGCCGCCGCCTTCGTGGCCGCAGACCCGCCCACCATCATTGCCATTGCCAGAATGCCTGTCGTCAGCTTCATAGCCATCCCTACTTCGCCGCCGGCGTTCCCGGTTTCGTCCCGGCGCCTGCCGCTGAAGGTTGTAAGTCGTGACTGAAGTATGTGGTCGCCGTGAAAGTCGCAACTATGCTCTCGTTGGGCGCGTACTGATAGGTGTGCTTGGCTTTGGCCGCGCTGGGAGTCTTGGTCGTCGCCACCAGCAGTCCGCTGACGTTGACAATCCGCTCCAGCTTGCTCACACGGTCAAAGAAATTCACCGCCGAATAGTATGGTCCATCGAGTTCCATATCGAAGGGCACTTCCGTGTAGTACTGCTGCGATCTCGTGTCCTTGGCCGTATAGCGCCGCAGTTCCACCCCTGCCTTCTGGGCCTCGCTGTCCAGCATCTCGATGAAACCACCCACCTGCTTTTCATCGGGAACAATGCGCTGCTCGATTTCCAGTTGCTGTTTGAGCTCGGCCAGTTGCTGTTCCATCTGCTTCAACTTGGGCCGGTAGGACTCGAGTTCGTTGTTTTCCCGAATCTTCTCATCGAGGGCGTGTTGCGCGGTCGCATTGCTCTCGTCCTGGCTCTTGAACATGGTGAAGTACAGAGCCGCTGTTACGATCGCTCCCCCTACCATCACCGTGGCCCACTGCTTGATGCCCGACATTTCACTGAAATTCATCGCCATAGGTCCGCCTTTACGACTTTCCCTTCTCGCAAGTCAGCGTGAACTGGAACGCCTGCATATCCTTGATGGTCTCGTCCTGAAAGGTTTCCTTGATCTCGACAGTCCTGAAGAAGCCGGTTTTTTGCAGGTTCGCGATCAGATTGGCGACCGCGTCTGCGCTCAGCGCAGTGCCTTCCAGACTCACATTCGGTCCCTGATCGTCCATCTTGCTAAGCCACACCGCTTCAGTGTTATTGACGGTCTCTCCCAGCATGGCAAGCAAATTGACCGGACCGGTCTGGTTCGAGCGCAGCCCGTCGATCACATCCACGCGCCGCTTATAGTTGTCAGCCTGCGTCTGCCGTTCGAGATAGCGGGCCTTCACGTCGGCCAGTTCGCGGTTCTTCTGCTCCGCCACTTTCATGTGCGCCGCAATGGCCTTCGCCTGATGATCGAGCCGGTACCAGTAACCCAGGTTGAACAATCCGGCGATCACCAGCACCACCAGAATCTTCAGCTTGGGCGAACCCATATCGCCCATTTCCATCGTGGGCATCGACGCACCGCCGCCACCGCCGCGCTTGTTTTTGCCCTTGGAATTTTCGAGCAGGTTGATTTTGATCATAGAGAGTCAAAGCTCCTCAGGGCCAAGCCCACTGCCACTGCCATCTGGCCGGCATTTTGCTCCACCAGTTCCGCCCCGTGTCCATCCACCGGCGGCGTGACCCGCTGGAACGGATTCAACAACTCCACCGGCATGGAAAACTCCTGCCGCAAGGCTTCTACCAGGCCCGGCACTTTCGACGAACCACCCGCCAGGTAAATTTTCTCAATGTGCTCGCCGGCCGCGCTGGCCCGGAAGAAATCGAAAGTCTTCTGAATTTCCAGCACGATGATCTCGGTGACCTGCTGCAGGATCGGCTGCTTCGCGTCCTCGCTTACCGTGCCCACCTTGTTCCCCAGCTTTAGCGATTCCGCATCTTCGAAGCTCAGGTCCAACTCTTTCTGCAGCGAGTCGGTGTACTGATGGCCGCCCACGCTGACGTCGCGCGGGAACAGAGGCGTCGTACCTTTCACAATGTTGATGTTCATCACGCTGGCGCCCAGATTCAAAAGTGCGACAACTTGGCCCGGCGCCGGCTGATAGTTGTACTCGTAGCAGTTCTGCAGAGCCAACGCGTCGATGTCCACAATAGCGGGCGTGCGGCCCGACATCGAGAGTACGTTGGTGTAGTTCAGAATCTTGTCCTTCTTGACTGCAACCAGCAGGACGTCCATCTGCGGACTGCCCACCTCGTCGGAGAGAATCTGGTAGTCAAGACTCACATCGGCCAGATCGAAGGGAATGTGCTGCGCCGCTTCCTTCTCAATGGTCTCGGCTAGTTCCTGATCGCTCATCGAAGGCAGCGAGATCTTCTTGACGATGACCGAGTGCCCGCTCACCGCGGTGGCTACGGCCTTGGTCTTGATCTGGTTGTCGAGGAACAGCTTCGAAATCGCGCTCGAAACCGTGCCCGAGTCCACGATCATCGAATCGACCACAATGTCGGAAGACAGTGGCTCCAGCCCGAGGTGCGCGACTTCAATCTGCCCACCCTTTTTCTTGAGCTCAACCGCCTTAATACTTGAAGAGCCCACATCCAGGCCAACAATCGACTTCGATCCCATTCCAAACATGTGCCCACCTTTGTGTGGCGCAGGCGCCCTCGCCCGCGTCTTGTTTTACTCGACTCGTTCTTACCGAACCCCGTGTACCTAACTCTGTCCGGCGGCTTTCGTCGCTGCCTTCGGTTTCCGTTTCGCCTGCGGTTCCATCTCGCTCGACTTCTCTTCCATCCACTGGTCGAGCCGCGATTTCTTGAAGCGCCAGCGATTGCCCAGCTTGAACGCCGGAATCTTTTGCTCGCCTACGTACTTGTAAAGCGTATCCGGGCTCACGCCCAGATATTGCGACGCCTGGCGAATGTTCATCACTTCTCGCGAATCGGCCATACTTGCTTTCGCCTTTTCCACCGCGTCCATCCCGCTTCCCTTTCGTTGGCTCGCGGGTTTCGCCTCGCTGCTGCCGCGCCCACAACTGCCTGTCCGGGGCCTTGCGGTGTTCCGAGCATATCTCAACCCCTAAAAACCCCACCTCGAAGTGAATCTCCGTGTTTCTTAGGGTTTTAGGCCTGTTTTTTGGAACTGAGGAAAGAGCTCGTCGGAAAGAATTCTATATATTGTGGTCAGATGACTTTAAAATACAATTAGCAGGGGTTGAAGGGAGGGACATGTCCGGTCATGTGAGCACCGGTAACTGAAGTACTAGGCACGGTACGGAGGTACTATGTCGCTCGCTCAACTAATGGCATTGGCAAGGGTTAGTCGCGCGAAGCTCCAAATCGAAACGAGTTACTGCACGTCGGAAACTTTTCCGTTTACGAACGTTACTTTCAGATCCTTATATACATAGAGCTGCTTCGGCCCGAGATTGACGATCTTCTCCGGTTTGCCCAAGGCCGCCTGCACCTGATCGGTCGTCATTCCCAATTGAATCGTCTGCGGCTCCGCCTGTTGTTGTTCCGGCTGCGCGGCTTGTTGTTGACTTCCCTGCTGTTGCTGATCGCCTTGGCCCTGTTGCTCCTCGCCGGCAATGGAAAATACCTGACCGATCGTGTCTTCCACTTCTCCGACGTTCGCTTTCTCCAGATAACCCTTCGCAAACTGGAACACGACTTCACCCTTCATCGAACTTGGCGGATTCACTCCGTTGCACGCGTCGCAGGCCACGACCGTGAAGGATATCTTCGCCTTATCCGAATTGACTTCTATCTTTGTGGGGTAAACCTTGTCTCCCTTTTGAAAATACCTGGAGACAGACTTCACCATGGCGGCGCACATTCCGGCGGAAGGATGCAGGTTGTTGTCCTGAAATCTCGCCGGACATAACGCCATCGCCTTCCAGGGAACGCTGAGAACTCCACCCTTTTGAACTGCCAGCAGAGTGCCCGGTTCGACTACGGCAACTCCACCAGAATCCGATCCCATTTTCACCAACTTGTACTGAGCGGCAAGTTGTTCTTGCAGAGTTACCGGCCCTTGCGCATTGGCAATCGACCCCGCAAGAAGGATTGCAATTGCGACAGTAACCAAAACGAATTGCCGGGCCTGACACATCGAATTCTCCTTAGTGGCACTTGAGTGCTCGGGACATTTCCAGATCGATGGCAAGTTCCCAGCGTAAAGCCATGCCCTACTGGACATCCGCGACTTTGCCGTTCACAAATGTCACCTTCAGATCTTTGTAGATATAGAGCTGCTTGGGCCCGAGATTGACGATTTTATCCGGTTTGCCGAGCGCGGCTTGGACTTGATCGGTCGTCTGCCCCTTCTCAATCGTCTGGGGTTCGGCCTGTTGCTGTGGCGCGGCCTGCTGATCCTGTCCCTGACCTTGCGCCACCTGGCCACCCTGCTCCTGTTGGGAGTCGTCGCTGATAGAGAGCAGCTGTCCGATGGTGTCTTCTATCTCACCTGCGCTTGCCTTCGCCAGGGCTCCTTTGGAAAAGTGGAAGACGACCTTGGCTTTGTTGTAGGACGGTGGATCCGTCTTATTGCAGGTGTCGCAAGCCACGATGGTCATCGCAACATCGTCTTTATTAACGTCGACCTCGATTTTGGACGGATAGACCTTGTCTCCCACCTGGAAAAGGTGCGTGGTTTGCTCCTTTCCAAATTTTTTCATTCCGAAACCGATTCCTTTCGACATCAGCGTGCTCGGAGAATGCACGGTTCCGCTCTCATATTTAGTCGAAAGAATGCTGGTGTCGGAATAGGGCACGCCGAGAATTCCACCCTTCTGAATGGCCAGCAGAGTGCCCGGCTCGACCACCGAAGGGCCGCCGCTGTCCGAACCCATTTTCACCACCTTGTACTGCGCGGCGAGTTGCTCCTGCAGAGAAACTGGCGCACCTTGCGCGTCGGCGTGCGATGAAGAGAAAACAGTGGCGCAAACGACGGCGATGATCGCCGGAATCACCCTCTCTAATTTCTGTCCCATGACTCGAATTCTCCTTGTGGTCCAACCCTGGGAAGAACGGCCCCAGCCTTATATCGGTTATCAGCGTTCCTGCCCGATGGCAAGAATGCGGAGCGTTACCCGTTGCGCGACGTCCCGTGTTAAATTGGCAAAAGCTTCCCTATCGGCCGAGGGACTTACTACGAGCCGCCGGATGAGTTCGCCTCTTGTTTAACTTCCGACTCGGTCTGGTCGGCAGCTTTTTCCTGATCCTCAAGAGTCTTGGCCGCGGTTTTGTCTGGCGGCGGCTCTGGAACGTCTCCCGCAACCGTACCGGTATCCGGAGCTTTTGGCAGACCATCCTTCCCCTGCTTTTTAGCCAATTCCCCCATGCCGCTCGCCAGTTGTTCGCGGAAGTGGTTCTGCATCTCCTGCAGGTCATCGACGGAGACCGCAACTTGCTTGCCCGCGGCACAGTCAGTCTTCTTACTGGCCGAAACGCTGACGTTTACATTATTGTCGGCGTCGGGCGTATCCGTGAGCCGCGTGAGCACATCGCCCGCAGTCAACGCACACTCCGTACCGTCCGCCACGACGCTGAGATCATTTGCCACCACGAATGTCCGCCGCGCCGGCTCAAGCGCTGGGGGAACTTCGTTGCTATTACCCGGTGCATTGGTCTGCTGCCCTGCGGAAGAGCCCGCCTTTCCGGCCTGCGATTGCTCGGCGGCCAGCTGCGCTTTCACTTCTTCCTCAATGGCGCGCTTCACTTCAGGACTGAGCGCCACTGCATTCGAATTGGTGGCCGCCGGAACCGGTCCCATGCTTGCCAGCAACTGATCTGAAGCGGGCGGACCCAGGCTGCCATTGATCTCAACCTGGGCCGCATAAGCAGCCTGCAGATTCGCTGCAATCAGATAGTCGGTCAGCCAGAACGCCGCTGAGGGATACACCGGGTACGGCGCGAAATAGCCGCCGTAATATCCGTACCACGGTGCTCCACCCCAACCCCATCCGTAGTAAACAGGGGCTGGCCACGGGTTATAAGCCCAGCCGTAATACCCAGGGTGATAGTAAAACGCGGGATAGTATCCGTAATACGGACGTCCGCCCCAGTAGTATCCGCGGTATATTCCAGTCCGGTAGGCGCCATGGTAGTAATACGTGCGCGAATAATAGCTGTGCCCGCCGCGCGTGACGTAGGACCGCTGCACGTAGCCGCCATGTCTTCCCATCGTAACCACGCGCGCCCCGTTATGGTTCGCCACAATCGTGCGGCCTCCGTGCAGATTGTGCTGAATCTGCATGCCGTTGCGGTTGATGGAGCGGATTTGCCCGTTCGGCCGGATGTGCGCCGATCCTCCACCTTTGAGCGAAACCTGTCTGCCCGGACCCATATGGCTGATGTTCGAGTGCGCGGTGGTCGTGGTCCCGTGCCCGGCTGTGGCTCTTCCACGCGCAGCAGTCGCTCCGTGTCCCGAAGATGTCGTCCCGTGGCCTGCGATTGTGCTGGTGTGGCCAGCGGTTCCGTTTCCTCGCGTGCTGCCGGTAGTTCCGTGCGCCGTGGTCGAAGTTGTATGGCTCGGCGTCGTCGTATGCTGCGCATTCGTATGTTGCACAGTGGTGTGCTGCATCGTCCCACCCGAATGAGTGGGTGCCGAGACATGCGCGGGAGCAGTCGCGTGTGGCGCGGGGGCCGGCGCGTTTGGCTTATGCTGCGCGAAAGCCGTGCTCACAGCCAGCATCATGGGCGCTAACCAAACATACTTCCGCAATGCGCTTCTATTCCTCGTGAAATTCATCGCGCCTCCTGGATTCAAAGATCTCCTTCGACCGCCAAGCAGCAACCTGCAAGCCATTTATGCGGACGAGACACAGTCGCTTTTCTGGGGCCCAAGAGTAAAGAGAGAAGACCGGCAAGAGGCCGCTTCAGGCACATCGAAGATGTCCAACTGGCATCCTGCGGCGCAGCAACGTTACCAAAACCGGACCGGAGGCGCAATCGTTTTCTCGCATTCCGTCTTCCTCGTAGCGCCTGATTGCGATAATGTAGTTCCTCGGCAGGGAGGAAAACATTGCGCTATCTTGATCGCTCGCAACCGCTTGCGCTTCTTGCAATGCGCCTGGCCTTGGGCGCCATCATGGTCGCACACGGCTATCACGAAGTGTTTGGCGGCCTGCACCACCATACGCAAATGGCGGCAAATCTCGGCCTGCCAACCTGGATTTCGGCGTTGACTGAGTTTTTCGGCGGCTTACTGATCCTGGTGGGATTTTTCACTCGGGCGGCGGCGTTCGTCGTTTTCATCGACCTGTTTGTCGCCATCTGGAGAGTGCACTTGCACAATGGACTCATCGGAACTCCCGATCACCCCGGATATGAATTCGCCCTCGCCACCGCCGCCCTCGCCTTCGGCCTGATTTTTCTTGGCGGAGGCCCTATCGCCATTGACCATGTGCTCCGCGGCGGAGGGAGAGGCGTGTCCAAGCGCCCATAATTCGCGGCTCCCATAATTCGCCCTGAGCGTTTTTTGTTGACCGCACGCGCAACTTTCTCGAACCCTCAGGGTTACACTCTGCTGTTTCCTCTCCGCGAAGTTCGGTGTCGTCGGCGCAGGCCTGGGCGTTTGAATTTTGGCGCTCTTCAATTAAGATGAGAGGTCACTCATGCGCTTGCATCCAAATGGTTTGGCGGTCGCATCTTACCGCCCATCAACGATCATCACGGGAGGTTCCTCTTGAGAAAGTTTGCCTTCGTTGCGACCGTCTTCCTCTTGGCATTTTTCGTCCTGCCTAACCTGGCTTCAGCCCAACAGGGAGATGCCATGCTCGGATTCGGAACAATCGTGTCCCCGAGCGCTCCTTCGTGCGGCTCATCCACTTCCGGCGTTTTCACGTGCCCCGAAGATGGAGGCTTGTATATCAATCTGGGCGCCGATGTGATTTTCCACAAGCGGATGGGCTTCGGTTTTGACGCCGCGTGGAAAGCTACCCAAGGAGCTTATGGTGGTTCCGGCGGCCAACCCTTTCGCCCCATTCTTTTCGACTTTAACGGTGTGTACCAGCCGCGCTTGAGCAAGAAAGTTGGCGCGGACCTGATGGCCGGCATTGGCTGGCAGACTACTCGTTTCTACGGCTACGTACCGACAAGTGGTTGCGTGTACTTTGGCGCCTGCTACCAGAGCTCCAACCATTTTCTGGTCGACTTAGGAGCGGGTCTGCGTTATTACGTCAAAGGGAACGCTTTCGTCCGCCCGGAAGTGCGATACTACAGAGTCTTCAACAACACGGGCGACTTCAGCTCCGACAACATTATCCGGGTAGGAGCCTCGATCGGGTATACCATCGGCGGCCCGCAATAGACAGGTGACTTCGCGGGCGGTCGTGACGTGGTTTCCGGGGCAGCCGTTCCGACCGCCACTCTTTTCTACCGGCCCGGCCATTCGCGGCTGTCCCAAGACGCACCACGAATCTGGCGGCCACATCCCAGAAGCTCGAACGAACTGAAAAGGGGGGCTGTATTTGAGAAAGTTCGTGTTTATCCCGTCCGCGTGTGCGCTCCTTCTTCTCTTTACCACCCTCGCCTGCACCACTCTCGCCTGCGCCCAGCAGGTTGACGTTGCCGTTGGTGATAGCATTCTTTTGTCCACCAAGAACCCCAACGCTTCTGAAGCTTTCTTGCCTCCTCCGGAGAAGGGCGGGTTGTATCCCAGCTTCAGTTTCGACCGAATATTCAAGAACCACTACGGTTACAGCGCCGAACTCGCCACCAGCTATAAGCAGGAAATCTACAACAGCTTCCAGGGATATCGTCCAATCTTTTATGATGTCAACGCGGTATTCGCGCCGCACCTGCGCAACCGAATGGACGCTGATTTCATGGCCGGTGTGGGCGGCGAGCGGGTTCTCTTTTATAGTCCCTCCGGCAGTTGCAATTTCTCCGTAGGTTGCACCACCCACCTTGACGCGAATCATCTTCTCTTTGATGTTGGCGCCGACCTCCGCTACAGGGTGTGGAAACACTTCTTCGTCCGCCCCGAAGCTCACCTCTACCACATCGTGAACAACGCCGAATTCCACTCCGACAACGTGCTCCGCGTCGGTGGATCCATCGGCTACACCTTCGGTCGCAAATAAACTTCTCAAGGGTCCGCAGCACGTCGGCCTGGAAATAAAAAAGGCAGCGTCATGCGACGCTGCCTTGCATTCTTTCGCGTATCTCTTGGAATTACCTCTGAATTACCTCTCCTGCTCGCAGATCTCAGCTTCGTGAATCGCCTGATTCAAATGTTCAATGGCCTTGACGCGATGGCCGTGGAAATCATGCTCCGCGGTCTCCAGATGATGCTTGGCATTCCGCATCGCTTCCAGCGCCTCAGTGATGTGGGGATGGGGCTCTGGCGTGGCTGCCGCCGGGGTGGCCGGAATCGCAGCCGCTGCTGGAACCGGCGCCGCCGGCGCTTTGGGTCCGGCTGCCGACGCCGTGAAGGCCAGCGCGAACAGAAGTGTTAGCGAGGATAAGCAGAGTCAACAACCCGATCTTTTTCAAGTGTTCCTCCTCGTCCGAATTCCGGCTCGGACGCAACCGGTGTAATTTCGACTGCAACAACAATTAGTCACACTGCTAGAGGAGCCAGCAATACGCGCACGCGCACAGTATAGCTGCACATTACACGCTGTTTACATGCAAACGGTTACTCTTCGGATGCCCGACTCTGCTGGCGACGGATGCTCCACCATCGCATCGCCGCCGCGACCAGCAGCAAAATCGCGAGCGCAATATCAAACCGCTTTACTTCGCGTGCCAGTCCTTCCCAGTGCTGCCCGAACAAATAGCCCGCGGCGGAGATCACCGTCACCCACAGTGCTGCGCCCAGAAAGTTGAAGACCATGAACTTCCGCCACGGCATCCTCAGGACTCCCGCCATGGGCCCGGCGATGATGCGCATGCCGAACACAAAACGAGCAAAGAAGATGGTGACTGCCCCATAACGCGCAAACAATTTCTCTCCGCGCTCCAGCGTGCCGTGCTGGATTCTGAAAAGCGCCTGATAGCGCACCAGCAGCGGCCGCCCGCCGTAGTAACCAACAGCAAAACCTAGATTGTCGCCCAGTGTCGCCGCGATTGTTCCCACCAAAACGATCCAGCGGAGTCGCAGATCGTGCTCGGAGTAGGCTAGGAAACAAGCCAGTAACAAAACCGTTTCGCCCGGCACCGGCACCCCGGCATTCTCCGCCAGAAGCGCGGCGCCCACGGCCCAATATCCGTAATGCACCACGGCATTCCGCAACAGATCGAGAATGGAGTGGGTCATGACGCTCACGTAGCGATAGCCGCCCTTCGACTCCGCTCAGGGCAGGCTTTCAGCTGTCGAGTCAGAGTTTAACCGTAAGTAACCCTAGGCGGAATCTTCCGGGCGGGTCAGAAAGTTGATGAGTTCCCGGTTGAACTCTTCCGGACACTCTTCATAAGGCAGGTGTCCGACTCCAGGAAACACAACCGTTTGGACATTGGCAAAATGCCGCGCCAACGGCTCTAAGGATGAAACGTACACCGCCGGATCGTTGCTTCCCCAGATCAGAAGTGTGGGAATCGATGCCAGCTTTGGCAATAGCGCCTGCAGTTCTCGCAGATCGGCCGTCCACGTCCGCACTATGCTGAGGGCATGGTCGTAGAATCCGGCATTCGCCAGAGGCGCTTTGTAGCCTTCCAGGCTTCCGGGCGGAATGCTCTCGCGCTCGGCATATAGGCGCGCGTGGAAATAGGGAAACAGAAACGGCATGCAGGCGATCCCCCAACGGAACAGCCTCGCACCCAAGCGGGTACCGAAGAAAGACGCCCGCCATCTGCCCTGCGCAGAGTACGGATTGACCGGACACACCAGTACCAACCGCCGCAACCTCGCCTTGCAACCGGTATCCATACACTCCGCCGCCACAGCCATCGCCACAGCCCCGCCTCGCGAAGTTCCCAGGAGGTCGAATGACGAAAGTCCCAGCTTTTCAACAAACCTCAAAATGCTCTTCGCGGTGGCTCGCATGGAATGATCGATATCGCGCGGCCGGTCTGAGAAACCAGCTCCCAGCAAGTCTGGCGCGTACACGGTTGCATACGGAGCCAGCGACTCCAGGGTGAATCGCCAGGAAAACGAATAGGCCAGCAAGCCGTGCAGCAAAATCAGCGGCGGTCCAGAGCCTGCGCGCAAATACCGCATGCGGGCGCCATCGAAATCCATCCAGCATTCCTCAGCCGCGTCGCTAAACGTTGCGGCGGAGCCCGCCGAAGTCTTCTGGCCTGCCGCCATCTCAGAAACTTTCTCGCCGCAGGGACAACTCTTTCCTCCCTACTGGAGTCTACTTAAGGGAACGCCTCTGTCGCTTCACTCTGGGGAGCTTCGGCTCCCCGTTTTTGCGGAGCCCGCGCATTCTCGCATCCCTACCCGTCCGCGTAGGATATGCCGCCCTTGCAAGCATGATAGCTTATCGGCTTCCCACGAACTGCGCTGGGATTAATGCGAACGGCAGGAAGTTAGGTCTTCAGACGTCGGGAAAGGTCTGACCCGAAGGAGTCAGGCGGCACGCTTCGCCCCGCAACAGGCGTGTGCCACCATCGTCGGTCACGATCGCGACGGTGCCTCAAGAGTATTGTGCCTGCAGGGAAGGATAGGGGAAGCCCGCGCGCGTCAACGCACGGGCCTTTGAGGATCTCTACCTGGCGAGCAGCTTGCGGCGCACCATGCCAGCTAAACCAATCAAGCCAGAGCCCATTAACATCATCGAGCCGGGCTCGGGGACTTCCGTCAACGTAAAGTTTGTCAGGACTGTGCCGTCGCCTCTGCCGCAGGGACCCGCGGCGCTGTTACATTCGAGATAGGTGCCCGTGCTCGAATCGTAATAAATATTGTAATCTGCTGTCCCATTGGAGAGAACGAAGCCAAGACCGGACCCGTCCAGAAATGGGCCCGAAGAGAATACCTCGTTATCATTACCAGCGTACGCGCCCGGGGGCAGAAGGGTCATCGTGAAGCCGTTTTGCATTCCGGATATCGAGGTCACGAGATATTCGTCCCCCGACACTAAAGTAGCCGCAAAAGTGCCACTGCTCGAAATGCCTGTTCCACTAAACGAAAAATCAAACGTTACAGAGTTTGCAAACAGATTCTGGGCGCCCGTAAGCACGAAAAAGAGTACAGGCAACGCAGCCAAGAGCCTCGACGATGTGCGCATTTGAGATCCCCGTGTTCGAAAGTTAGAGTTAGGACCGATTCTGAGACCGAGAGTACATACCCGTCCCTGCTCAGTTAGGAGCAATCTAATCTCCAACTCAGAGTACAAGAAAACAAAGGGCTTAGCTCAAGTTTCCCCAACCTCGTCCTAAGGCCTTACCATTTCTATGCAAGACTCTGCGCATCATGCTCGTGATTCCAGGCCTCGATTCATGACCATTGGCTATCGTTTGTAGCTCAGTGTACGGGGTGATTATGCACGATATTACAGATTGCATGCGTGGCCAATTCCCGAACCGGTGGGCTTTTGCGCCCACACCCGCCACTCGGCCGTGGTGATCGTCGACCTGACAACGTCGTAGGTCCGCACGTGCTCCAACTGAAGAATCTTCCAATCTTCAAGCAATCCTTCGATCATGGGTTGCGTGTAATAGCAGCAGTATCCCAACGTTTCACGCTGCTCCGCATAGGGTGTGAACAGAAATTTTCCGCCAGGCTCAAGAATCCGATAAATATTAACGATGGTTTTCTTCGCAACGTCGTAAGGAACGTAAGAGAGCGCGGCACGTTCTACGACAAAATCAAACGGCCCTTCGAACGGGATTTCTGGAAACTCCGCTACCTTCAGGTCGACGGCGCTTCCGCAACGGATCTCGGCATAGTCAACCGCCATCGAAACCGCGTCAAATCCAGAACAGGAAAAGCCTTCTTGATTTAGGAACCAGAGATTGTTGCCGGGGCCGCAACCTACCTCCAAAATGCGGATGTCGCGGCGTGGTTTCTGGGGCAGATTGCGAAATATGAACGTCGCGATCTGATCGTAGGGGCAGCGCACGAATGTCCCGCCACCATACACAGATTGCTCCCAAACTGGGTCAGTCATAGACTGTCGAATTATAGCCTCTTCATGACAAGTTCTGAGCCTGTAGCCTTTCAGCTGCAGACATCCTCCATTCGCGCGGCAGCACACGCACGGGCACTACTCTGTAATAATCATGTGCAATCGGAGTCGACCGCCGCAAGAATGCAATTTTCAGATATTCATGACAGAGATTAAAGTCCCATCGCTCGATTTAAAAAAACAATACCGGAGCATCAAGCCCGAGATCGATGCAGCTCTAGCCACTGTCCTGGACAGTGGCCAATTCATCCTCGGCCCCGAAGTAGCAGGGTTCGAACAGGAATTCGCCGCCTATTGCGGCACGTCGGAATGCATTGCCCTGAACTCCGGAACCAGCGCCCTTCATTTAGCCTTGCTAGCTGCGGGAGTCACTGCCGGCGACGAAGTCATTACCGTCCCATTTACCTTCGTGGCCAGTGTTGCGGCTGTTGTCTACACCGGAGCGCGGCCCGTCCTGGTCGATATCGATCCCCGATCCTTCACCATGGATCCTGCTGCGGTTGAAGCGGCGATTACTCCCCGCACTAAAGCGATTCTCCCGGTGCATCTCTACGGCCAACCCGCCGACATGGACCCCATCACCGAAATAGCGCGACGCCACGGCCTCATCGTGATCGAAGATGCCGCCCAGGCGCATGGAGCAAAATACAACGACCGCCCCGTAGGCAGCATCGGGGATATCGCCTGCTTCAGTTTTTATCCCGGCAAAAATCTGGGAGCCTACGGCGAGGGCGGCGCGGTTACGACCAGCAACTCCGACTATGCCCGCAAGATTCGCATGCTGCGCGACTGGGGCCAGGACCGCAAGTATCATCACGCGCTGCACGGATTTAATTATCGGATGGAGGCTTTCCAGGGCGCGATCCTGCGGGTCAAACTGCGCCACCTCGAGTCCTGGATTGAGGCTCGCCGCGCCATCGCAGAAAAGTACAACCAACTGCTGGAAGGCTCGACGGTCGAGCGCCCCGCCGCCATGGCTTGGGCCCGTCACGTCTTCCACCTCTACACTCTGCGATCGAAGCGTCGCGACCTTCTGCAAGACTCCCTGCAGAAGAAAGGCATCCAGACGGGTATTCACTATGCGGTTCCGGCACATCTCCAACCTGCCTACGCCAATCTTGGATACGGGCGAGGATCTCTCCCCCAATCTGAGAAAGCCGCGGATGAAGTCCTCTCTCTCCCCTTGTATCCCGAGATGACCGATGATCAAATCCAGATCGTCGCGAAGGCCGTTGTGAATCGCTGATGACGCAGCCGGAAGGCAACCTGAAAGTCATCGCCGGCATGGATTCGAGTTGTATCCAAGCGGCGCACCCCTTTAGAATCGACGCAACGATGAAGTCTATTCAACTTCCCTTCCTCCGCCTCTTTAGCTCGATAATTTTTCTCGTCATCCTGGGCTCGCTGCACCTAGCTTCCGCACAGAACAGCATTCCGCAAACTCCTAGCCATACAGATGACACCGCGACAAAACCCTCCATAGTCGCCGAGCCCATCGCTCCAAGCGCCGCTCCACGGGAAAACGACAACTCACTGCAAAACGCCATCACCCCGGCCGCCCCGTCGACGCCGCTGGTAATCGGACCCGGTGACGACCTCGAGATTACTGTCTACGGCGCGCCCGATCTTTCCGGCCATATGCGGGTGAGCGCCAGCGGAAATATATCGATCCCGCTGGTCGGCTACGTTCGCATCGCCGGCCTCAGCAACAGCGAGGCAGAAGCGGCAATAGAAGCGCAGTTGCGTGAGAAAAGCGTCGTGAACGATCCGCAAGTATCGGTCTACGTCAAGGAATACGGCAGCGGCGGAATTTCGGTGGCCGGAGAAGTCGCCAAACCCGGCTCCTACTCCGCTCTTGGCCCGCACCGATTATTCGACGTGCTGCAGGCTGCCGGCGGCCCGACCGACAGAGCAGCCACGAAAGTCATCATCAGCCACCGTGGCCAAACAAACGTAACCACGGTTTTTCTGTCGAAAAATCCGATTGAGATGGCCGCCAGTAATATCGACCTTCAGCCGGGCGACACCGTTATAGTTCCGAGAGCAGGAATCGTCTACGTACTAGGGGAGGTAACTCGTCCTGGTGGATACGTGCTGAACTCCACTGGAGGAATTACCGTCTTGCAGGTCGTAGCCGTTGCCGGAGGAACAACCCACGTGGCTTCCGCGGGAAAAACCAGGCTACTTCGCAAAACTGACAGCGGCTTTCAAGAGCAGCAAATAGATTTGAGGAAACTTCTACGCGGCCAGATTCACGATGTTCCCGTTCGTGACGAAGACATCCTGTTTATTCCCAACAGCGCGATCAAAACCGCGCTGACTGCCAGCACGTTGGTTGGAATTGCTTCAAGCATCGCGATCTATCGGATTCCCTTCTAACGGCAGGGCACTTCCAAATCGAAGGCACCTTAGGGTGCCTCAATCGCGCGAGGCAATCTGCATCACCTTCGATACCGCCATGCACGTGTCGGCCAAGTCTCGCTCCGTCAGTGTCGGATGGACCTTGAACATCAGACTGGTTTCGCCAAGCTCCCGTGCCACCGGCAGCCGGTGAGGCGGCCGCATCGATTCCGGAAAAGCCTTTTCCAGATAGATCTCGCTGCATGTGCCCGACATACACGGAACACCCTCGGCGGAAATGGCTTCCTGGATCCGGTTCCGATCCCAGCCCTCGCGCAAACGCTCCGGACGTACGTAAACGTCATACTTATAGTAAGAATGAAAAACATCCTCGCCAGGCATCACGACCCGTAAAGCTGGAACCCTGGCAAATTCCCTGCTCAAATACGCCGCATTCCGCCGCCGCTTTTCGACCATTCCCGGCAGTTTCCTCAACAACACGCGCCCCATCGCCGACTGCGCCTCAGTAAGTCTCCAATTCGTTCCGAAAGACTCGTGCAGAAATCGATATCCCGGGGCATGACTGCGCTCATACACCGCCTCGAAACTCTTGCCGTGATCCTTGAAGCTCCATCCCAATTCCCATAGCCGGCGATCATTGGTCAGCAGCATCCCGCCTTCGCCGCCAGTCGTCATATTCTTGTCCTGGCAGAAAGAAAAAGCAGCCATGTCTCCAAACGAACCAATGGGCCGACCGCGATAGCTTGCCCCGTGAGCCTGCGCGCAGTCTTCAATCACAAAAATCCCGCGGCTGCGAGCCAATTGCAGAATTGAATCCATGTCGCAAGGCCATCCCGCGAGGTGCACCGCGACAATGGCTTTGGTTCGCGGCGTGATCACGCTCTCGATCGTCTCGGCCGTGAGATTGCTGCTGTCCCGGTCAATGTCGGCCACAACCGGGGTCGCGCCCCGCATGACCGCACAGCTCGCGGACGCGATAAACGTCCTGCTGGGAACGATCACTTCATCTCCCGCACCGACGCCCAGGCAATACAGCGCCAGTTCCAGGGCCACCGTACCGTTCGCCAGCGCAATCGCGTACTTGCATCCCGTGAACTCGCCAAACTCACGCTCGAAAGCCCGTCCTTCGTCGCCCGTCCAGTAGTTCACCCTCCCCGAACGCAAAACCGCAGCCGCCGCCTCGATTTCCTCCTCTTCAAAGGCTGGCCACGGGTGGAAAGACTTCGGTGCGCACTGGCGCCCCGCCGCTGATAGCGAGGGCTTGCCCTAAATCGCTCACTGTCGTCATAGAGAACTCTTGCTCAAAATAGCAGAATCCACTGCGATGAGCCAGTTGAGTAGTATTTGAACAGAACTTCGGAACGCACAAACAAATTTCAAAGTAGCTGCCAGTAAGATCTTGCCAGGCAGTGCGGCGGTTTTGTGGCCGCCCAGGATTTGAAATATATCTATCGACGCCGAGGAGGTGTGCGCGGAGAGACAGTCTCCTTTGCCAACAGCGAGAGACAGGAATAATGAAATAGCCGGGTCTCACTCGATGCGTGAGCGCATCTACGCCCGGATGGTTCTAATCCGGTGATTTGAAGAGCGAATTTTGGGATTATTCGCCGACGACGAACTCTTCGATGACCCACTGCTACATCGGCCGCAAGCCAAGGCCGTCGGCATCATCAATCACCTGGAAAAGCGGGACATCATTTTCAGCCAGCCATCGTTGTCCGGTCATTTTTTGGCCCGAACCGGAAGGCGGATCGGCTAATGGCCGAACTAATGGGCCGCGCCACCGGTCGTCGGCGGACGCGGTGGCAGCCGCACATCTGTTACGAAAATTTCTATTCCAACGGGGTGCAGGGCGGAATTGTTCCGACCGCTACCGGCATGGCCCTGGCAGAAAAGATGCTGCACACCGGCGCTATCGCAACCGTCTTCATGGGAGATGGCACGCTGGGCGAAGGCTTAGTCTACGAGGCATTCAACCTGGCCTCGCTGTGGAGCGCGCCAATCTTGTTCGTGATCGAGAACAATCGCTGGTCCCAGAGCACTCCGGTTGAGAAACAACTGGCGGGAAGCATGCTCGCAAGAGGGCAGGCGTTTGGCATCGAGAGCGGCGAAATCGATTCTACCGATGCGAAGAGCTCTACGACTATTTCGATCCGATCATTAAAAAAGTTCGAAAGGAACAGCGGCCCCACCTCGAAGTTATCCAAACTTATCGCCTCTGCCACCATTCCAAGAGTGACGACATGCGCCCGGAGGACGAGATCGAACACTACCGCCAGAACGAGCCGCTCCCTAAGTTGCGATCCCGCCTGAATCAAGAAGTCGCCGAGAGCCTCGATCAGGCAGCCCATACAAAAGTGGAGCAAGCTGTCACCTGGGCACGACAGCAGCCGTTTCCAAGTCCATCGACGCTCGGCGTCGGAGCCGCGGCGGCGAACTTCAGCGCGGCAGAAAGTCATAGAACCGCACCGTAAACGTAATGGCAACCAACGTTCTCAATTCGCTCAACGCGGCCTTGCACAAAATGCTCGAGCGAAGACCCGCGCGTCGTGGTTGTGGGCGAAGATTTGCTCGACCCCTACGGCGGCGCCTTCAAAGTGACCAAGGGTCTCTCCACCAAATTCCCTGACCGAGTTCTGACCACGCCGCTGAGCGAAGCTGGATTCACCGCCCTCGCCGCCGGCATGGCCATTCGTGGTCTGCGTCCTGTAGTCGAAATCATGTTCGGCGATTTCCTCATGCTCGCGGCCGACCAATTCATCAACCACATCGGTAAATATCGCTGGATGTACAACGACAAGGTGCGAGTGCCCCTGGTGATCCGCACCCCGATGGGCGGACGGCGAGGCTACGGGCCAACCCACAGTCAGACGCTCGAGAAGCACTTCATCGGCGCACCCGGATGGCAGTGGTTGCTCCCAGCCCTTTCCACGAACCTGGGACGCTGCTGCGTCGCGCGGTGATCGAAGATGATGATCCCGTCCTCTTCATCGAAAACAAAGCCATGTATGCTCGTCCCGTGCGGGAAGCCCGGTCGGATGGCCGCTGGGAGATTTCCATGCACGGACCACGGCCGCCAGGTATCCCACGGTCACTCTGTCGTTCGACTCTTTCTCGTCGTGCCGACGTAACCCTCGTGGCCTACGGTGGAATGGCCGAGTTGGCCGAAACCGCTGCCGAGCAACTGCTGATGCGCGAGGAAATATTTTGCGAACTGGTTGTTCCGTCGAGCCTGAGCCCACTCGATCTGGAACCCATTCTTGAATCTTTGAAGCGCACCGGCAAGCTTGTGGTTTGTGAGGAAGGCACCCAAACCGCAGGCTGGGGAGCCGAACTGATCGCTGCCGTGAGCGCTCAGGCATTTGAACTGCTCCAAGCGCCGCCTCTCCGCGTGGCCGCGAAAGATATTCCGATCGCCAACACCAGTACTTTAGAAACGGCGATCTTGCCGCAACTGGAAGATATCGATCAGGCAGTCCTGCGTGTGTGCGCCCACACCCGTCGCATTGTGACACGTTAAAGTTCCAACCGTCGCCGCTTTCCATTACATTAAAGTCTCCATGCCGCAAGTGAGGTTCTAAGAATGCAGGTATTGCGCGTACCCCTCCTGAACGCCAATGAGGATGAGGTCGCTATTGTCGATGTTCGCGTACAGGAAGGCGCCCAAGTTCGTAGCGGCGACGTCCTCTTTGTCGTGGAGTCCACCAAAGCCGCGGTGGACGTAGAAGCGCCGATCTCAGGCTATGTTCGCAACCTGCGTGTTGACAAAGGCCAGCGAGCTCGGGTCAATGCCTTGCTGTGCGTCCTTACGAACTCTCCCGATGAACCAATTACCCTTACCGAGTCTGCGTCGAGTGACGAGCCCCCATTCCGTGTCACCCGCAAAGCGCAGGAACTGGCCGAGCGCCGCGGCTTGGACTTATCCAGCCTGGGCCTGACCGGAATTATCAAGGAATCGGATGTGGAGCGACTGCTGCAAACCCGATCGACGCCTCCCCCAGTCGACGCCCAGAAGCGCGAGCCCTTGCGGGTCCCACCCGGAGCCGCGGCGCCGGTCATAGTGTACGGAGCCAGCGGCCATGCCCGCGTGCTGATTGACCTGATGCGTTTGTCCGGAGAATTCTTCCCCGTCGCTGCACTTGACGACAGCCCCGCGGGCGCGGAAGTTCTCGGGGTACCTGTGCTGGGTAACTCTTCGCTGTTGTCGCAGCTAAGAGCCGACGCCGTTGCCCATGCCGTACTGGGAATTGGCAGCGTGCAGAATCATCGCGCTCGGGCGACACTTTATGACCGGCTGGTGGCGGCAGGTTTCAAAATTCCGAATCTGATTCATCCGCGCGCCGCGGTCGAGCCTTCAGTGGTGATGGGAGTCGGGAACCAGATCTTTGCCGGCGCAGTAGTCGGCTCAGCGGCAAAACTCGGCGACAACACAATCATTAATAGTGGAACCGTTGTCTCGCACGATTGCGTCATCGCTTCGCACACTCACCTGTCTCCGGGCGCAATCCTCGCGGGCGGCGTCGAAGTCGGCGAAAACACACTGGTAGGAATGGGTGTTACTGTCTACCTGGGAGTGCGCATCGGAAGCAACGTCATGATTTCCAACGGCTCCCACATCATGAAAGACGTCCCGGACGGATCGATTATCAGAACCGGAAATCCGCACCGCAGCGGATCTAACAAACTCGACTAACGCACTCGCGCTCGTTCATTCGAGGAATCAGCCTCACTTGCCCGTGAACTCGGGCATGGTAGCTGACCCCTCCGCGGCAATCCCCTCCCCCTTTAGTACTTTCCATACGGTGATCCCGAGGATGCGCAGGTCCAGCCAGAAACTCCAGTGGTCCACGTACCAAACATCGAGCGCTAATCTTTTTCCCCAGGTGAGGTCGTTGCGCCCGTTCACCTGCGCCCAGCCAGTGATTCCAGGCGGTACCAGGTGCCGGCGCGATTGCTCCGTCGAATAGCGGTCAAGATATTGCATGAGCAGCGGCCGAGGTCCGACCAGGCTCATGTCTCCGCGAAGCACGTTCCAGAACTGCGGCAGCTCATCCAGGCTCGATCGTCGCAGAAGAGCTCCCAGCCGCGTGATGCGCGCCTCATCGGGCAGAAGCCGGCCGTGCTCGTCGCGTTTGTCGGTCATGCTGCGAAATTTCAACGCAACAAACGGGACGCCCTTGTAGCCAGGCCGCTGTTGACGAAAGAAGACTGGAGGGCCCTCCAGCCACACAAGCACAGCCACAATGAGGAGAAGCGGTGACAGCAGCAACAAGCTAATGGCCGACACGATGACATCCAGCGCGCGCTTCAGGCCGCGCAAGCTGTCCGTTTCAGGCAATCCCAACCGCTCGTTTGTCGGAGGCACGTGTATTCCCCACCAGCATGTAACCGGAAGACGCCAACTTTTCGATGCGGAAGTTTGCAAGTCCCGCGTCATGGCAGATCTGCCGCAACCTCGCGCTGGTATAGAAGTACACCGGGCAGCCCCTCAACGCATAGCGCATTTTGCGCAGGGGCGCACGAACGGGGGAGACTCCCGGAAAGCTTGCCACCACTTTCTGGTTGGCGAGCTCATTCATTCTCTTGAGCACACGCACCGGATCCGCGACGTAGTCAAAGACTCCCAATGCCACCACAACGTCGAACGTCTCGTGAAACGAATACTCCAGGAAATCCGCCTGGATGAATTCGCACCGGTCGGCGACGTTGTTCGCACGAGTATATTCCCGAGCCAGCTCTAGCATTGGGGACGAGAAATCAATTCCAACCACGCGGCGGGCGCCCTGTTCCGCAAACAGCGCGCTGTTCCTGCCCGAACCGCAGCCGACATCGAGAACCGTGAAGTCCTCCATCCCCTCGAAGGCCTTCGTGGTCTTCTCGATTCGCTGGAAGAGTGCTTTGCGAAAGATCTGATTGAAGCGATAGCTCCAGTTGCGGCGGTTTTCGTATAACGCATCGAAATTGTCCGCCGTCCGTTCAAAATAGGTTTTTACGCTCAAGAACCGGTTCCTCCTGAAGATAATCGGCAATCGTAGTAAACGAATATTGCTGCAAGAGACTCGCCAGCTTGGGAGTCATTGTATGACGCCCAAGGTTCTGATGAAAATTCCATTGCCGTCCGCGCAAGCGATGCCGCAAATGCTCGGGCCTGCCGGAGACGAACACATCGAGCCGCTTCGAATCGAATTCGTAGGGATGAAAATAAGTCACCAGGGGTTTTCCCGAATCGTTCAGCCTCTGCACCGCGCGGGAAAGAATCCATTGCGGCAGCACCCTGAAACTTCCGCCGCCCGCCACCGGCAGTCGCATCTTCCCCCACGACAGAGTGGCCAACGGAATCTCCTTGATGCAAAGATTGTTGGCCAGCCGGTACTCCGCCGCCAGCGGAAAGAACCCAGGAATTCCGTACCGCCGGTGATGGATGGGAAAGATGCTGGAATCATACTCAAATCCAAGCTCGGCAAGAACCTCCAACGCCCACAGCGAATCCGCGCGAATCGAAAACTCCGCGGCCCGTACCCGCGAACCGGTTGCCCGGTAATGTCTTCGAGCACCTGCTTGCTGCGTCGTGCATCTTCCTCAAACTGTTTCCGCGTCAACCGGTGAACAATTAGGTGCGCGTACCCGTGGGAAGCGATCTCATGCCCCATGGATGCCACTCTGCGCGGCAGTTCCGGACAACGCTCCGCCAGACTCCCTAACGTAAAAAAAGTCGCATGCACCTGATGCCGCTCCAGCAATTCCAGCAACAGGTCCATTTGCCGGAAAACATGGTTCAGCGGCGCGGGCGTCTCGCCCGTCAGCCGCCGATACGCCAACTGGTGCCAGTCCTCAAGATCGATGGTAAGCAGGTTCTTCACGAGTCGAAGCCGTATTCTCCGCACCGCCGAGCTGGGCATAAAACTCGCAAAGCCGGCTGCACACATCTTTGTGGTTAAAGTTTTGCACGATATGCTGCCGGGCGCGCTCGCCCATCTGTGCCCCCAGTTTACGATCTGCATAAAGCCGCTCGATCGCTGCTACCAGTCGCGGCACATTCCGAGGTGGGACCAGCAGCCCGGTATCGCCGTCGAGCACTACTTCGCGGCAGCCTCGAATGTCACTGGCCACCACCGGACGCATCATCGCCGCGGCCTCCATGCATGCGCCCGGAATTCCTTCCCGGTACGAGGGCAGCACAAAAATATCCATCGCCGCATACCACGACTTCATATCGTCACTCCAGTTGACGAAGCGCACGACGCCGCGGCGCTGCAAATCGTCCATGTAGCCGGCATCCATGGCGTCGCGTTGGTCCGGCTCCCGCGGCCCAATCACCACAAACTTGATCCGCGGACGGCGTGCGGTCAAAATTTCCGCAGCCGCGAACAATTCCATAAATCCCTTTTCTCTTACCAGCCGCCCCACGCAGCCCACAACAAAGTCACTCGCCTGCAAACCAACTTCTCTGAGTGTCTCTGTGCGGTCGTAGATCCCCTGCGGCGCAAAATGCTCCACATCGATTCCGTTCCCGAGGTATGCAATTTTCTTCCGAGAACAAAGCCGACTGCTCACCGCCCGTTCCATGTCTTCACGGCTCTGCGACAAGACACGATCACAAACTGTCGCCGTAATCTTTTCCGGAACCCAGAAGATCGCCTGACGCAATCGCGGCATACGGTCGTGGAACAACAATCCAAAAGCCGTGTGTATGACATGCGGAATGCCCGCCAGCCGCGCCGCAATCGGTCCGATGAGGCCTGCCTTAGGAGTGTGCGTGTGCACCACGTCGAATTTGTGCTGGCGGAAACAACGCGCCAAAGCTGCCGTCGAACGGACATCGCGAAACGGCGTAATCTCGCGCTCCATCGGAACCGTATGCACCGTCACGCCCGCGCTGCGTACGCTCTCGACCCATGGACCCGGGGCACACACCGCAACCACCTGGTGGCCGTCCGCCTCAAGCGCTTTGATCTGATCCAGCAACACCACCCGTACCGTTACGTCGGAGGTCGCTACCTGAGCGATTCTTAGCCCCATTCTATTTCACCCCCGACTTCACGCGATGGTAGACGTATTGCGCCAAAGTGGGATGGGTCCACAGCCGCGATGCTCCGACCGGCGAGGCGACAGGCCGCAACTCTCCGTCGCAGGCGTCGCGAATGGCTTTTTTCAGCAGAGGCAGGCCCGCAGCCAATTGGAGAAAAGCATAGGTGGCAATGTTGTCCTTGCCATTCGGAGTGATCCGAGCCTGGCCAAGGATTCGGCCCGTATCCACACCCGTGTCGACCTCATGCACCGTGATCCCACAAGCCTCTCTATTATTTTCCACCAATGCCCAATATCCGCCGTGAACTCCTCGATACATCGGAGTAATCCCGGCGTGCATATTGATGAAGACTGCACGAACACAATTCAATACTCGAGCGGCGATAATCCGCGTGCCACTCACCACGATCACGCTAGGCTTTAATTCCTGCAGAACTCGAATGCACTCGTCTGAATTTACCGACGTGACTTTCGTTAATTTTGCCACTGGCATTGGCGACGCATCGAGTGCAGACTGCCGGAGGATCTCCTCCACTCTGTGCCGCGACGTCAGCTTCAACCAGGGAACGACCGCAAGCCGAAATGCCATTTGGCCCAGAGCTTTGCCGAGCCCTAGTCTTTGTGCTCTCCGCTTCACGAATTTCAGGCGCGATTCCCCTTCCTCGACAACCACCGCCGCAAGGGGAAAGTCGCCGCACAGCGCGTTGTAGAGTATCGCCGTTTGGCTATCTTCCCTGCCGAGCAAAACGATCTTCTTGGATGACAGCATGATCCTCGGAATTGAGTGTACTCTCCGCCATATTCTTGCTCTGCATACCGTAACTTTCGCGTAGACCCTGGAAATGTCCGAGAATGCGCCGCAGCATTCCGATATTCTCCTCCAGTCGCACGCCGAAATTATGCGGATGCCACCACAGGTGATACGCCAGGCCTTGCTGTGCCGCGTAAGTCAGGTCATTCTTGATGCGCCGCTCCTGCAATGCCTGCGCCGCGAATAGCTTCGCACTAGAGGGACGAAGAAAACGGCTGCCGGGCAGGTTGATCGGCACATCGCCCTTACTTGGCATCGGTGAGTAGCAATTGTGCGACGAGAGATTGCAATAAGAATCAAGCAATCGCGCCGCCCGTACCCAGCGCGTTTCATCGCTCAAAATTCGCGGACGATATATCCACGATTTCGGATTTCCGCGAAATGCCTTCAGACCCATTTCACCGCAAATTCGTAGGTGCTCCTCGTCGTACTGGTTTCGCGGAAATACGATGGACTTCAGCACAACCCCGAAATCCGACGCCGCCGCTATCGCCGCCTGCAAGTCAGCGCGAAATGCCGCAACACTCTGAGTCGGCTCCAGGCAGTAATAATGGGAGAAAGTATGAGTGCCAATCTCCTGCGCCGGACTTGACCGGACCTGCTCCAGCAGGCTGCGGGCAAAATGGAATGGGTCGTCGTTCTCATCCTGGCCGATGGATGCCAGATCCGGATAAGGCGAAAGATGGGGATTATCGTACTGGGGCAACTCCGCCGGCAAAGCACGCAGCAGCTCACTTCGACGACTGAAGAAAAGAAATCCCACCGTGGCCCAGGTTGCATGAATATCGTATTCCGCGAAGGTCGCCAGCATCGCTGGCACCGCGCGGCGCACCCCAATCAGGTTCTCGCGATATTGCTCCACCGTCTTAACATCGCGCACACCCCAGTACAGTTCAAAATCAAGGGAGATGATGAAGGTGCCCGGAGTTGTTCCATCGACAGGCAAGGTTACGCTCCGACCTCGATCGGTTCGAATCGCCGCTGTGCGCGCTCCATTACACCGGCCATCCAACTTGGTAGAGCTTGCAACTCCGCCCCTTCGCCACCGTCCCGCGCCTCGACAAATCCAGCCAAGCCAAACATTTCAGGACACTTCTCCAGAGTCCGAGATATAAATCACGATCAGTCCCCCGCCGTGGGCGACTCTACGCCGCCTCCACTCCGCACCACCAGCGATCTGCGCCTCAACCTGAGAACCTGAACCGGCAGCGGCGCCGCCTGTGAATCCCACCGTGAGTCACCCAGAAAGAGCATCAACGTAAACGGCATCAACATCACCCGCTGCCGGTTCAACAATCCAAAATTGGTCGTAGCTGCCGCATAGATGATCGTAAACTCGATCGTGTACAACGCCAGGAACATGGCAAACGTATTCGATCTGATCCGCGCCAGCGTCCCATACAGCGCTTTTCTCCGCCGCACGAACATCACGAACAGCCCCAGTCCTTCAAGCGACGCAAACGCCGCCTGAAAATTATGCACTTCGAACGGGAATGGCCGAATCAGAAGAAATGGCGCCAGCACCATCCGCGCGGCGAGCGAACCGCCATAAGTTGAAGCGCCCAGGCCAGAGTTGTTTCGCGCCACCTGCATGACGGTCGACTTGCTCTCGGAGAAATCCTTCATTTCAACATAAGTCTGCGCTCGCGACACGAAAACCCAGGTCAGGGCCACCAGGGCCGGAATACCCAGCACCTTCAACGCCAGCCCGCTCATCCCTGTCCGGTTCGCGCCCAACAAATAAGGAAAGATGAACGCAATCGCCAGGATGCCGGCCATGTGCGGCCGCACCGTCATAGTGACCCCCAGCCCTGTCACCAAAAGCAGGTAGCCTTGAAGCCCCACGCGGTGGTGCACCCGCGCGAACCCGTAAGTCGCTATGCCGGCGCCCAGCATCACGACTGCATCCTTGCCGATACTCGCCGTCCAGAAAACACAACTCGGCAGCAGAAACGCTAACGTGGCCAGAATGTCGAATCGAGTCGCGTCGGGAAACCCCAGGCAGAAGGCCCGATAAATAAAGTACGCTCCCCAAAACGACATCGAGGCAAAAATCACCATCGCCACCGGCAGCGAGATCCCGGTTACCACAAAAATGCACTGCGCCAGAAACGGAGGAAAATCCGTACCCCACAGGGGACTCGGAACCGTCAGAACCCCCGTTTGCCCGTAGCTGGTCGCCATGCTTTGCGCCGCGAAGTAGTAATGGGTCATATCGGCGGCATAGCCATACACTCGCACCACCATGGTGACGTACAGTCCGGCAGCCGCCATCTTGGCCAACAAACCTACTGCCATCAAGCGCCGCAACGCCGGATGCCTTTGCGTGCAGAGTAAAATCAGGATGAGGTCAAAACCCACAATCAGCGCAACCGTCGAGGCCGCGGCAAACAAGGAAATCGGAAATTGCTCCTCATAGACCCCGAACAGTTCGAACAGCCAGAATGGCGCAGAAACCAACAACAGAACTCCGGCGAGGTTCACGACTGAACTAAGCCGTGGCGAAAGCCGCCACGGACCACTCTCCGCTGCTCGCGAAGTTCGGAAGGAATTGAGCATTTACCCTATTGGAAATTCTTGGTGCTAAGAGCTCATTGCGTTTAGCGGAGTAGAAAGCTTGGACTAGGGTAACATGCTGTTATCCCGTCAAAAACATTTCGACACCTTATTTCGGTTTAAAATTTTCGTCAGAACGTCCGGAGGCTAGGATTGCGGGTTCTACATGTCATTGACAGTCTCATCCAGGCCGGTGCAGAGGCCCTGGTTAAAGACATGGTCCCCCGAATGCGTTCCGCCGGACTGGACGTTTCTGTCGCGGTCCTGAAGGAGCTCGATAGTCCTTTTGAGCGCGAATTACGCGAGCGGAACATTGCTTTCCTACCCACGGCTCCCGGAGGAATCTATTCCCCCGCGCACGTTCTCTCCCTCAGTCGCCACATTCACAAATTTGATGTAATTCAAACCTATCTTTTCCCAGCGCAACTGTTCGCTCCTCTGGCGGCCGTACTGGCGGTGAGCAACGTCCCGTTCGTGCTGTCGGAGCAAAACACGCATAACCGCAGAAAAAAAATGTGGCTGCACCCGCTGGAGACCTGGATGTACAGCCGCTACGCCGCCATCGCCTGCGCCAGCGAAGGGATCGCTGCCAGTCTCACGGCTTGGGTTCCCGGGGTGAGTAACAAAATCACTGTCATTCCCAACGGAATTGACGTCCAGGCCTTTGAGCGGGCCATTCCGGTATCTCGTTCGTTCGTGGGAATCAACAATGGCAACTGCGTCCTCCTGTATGTCGCACGCCTGGAGCCGCAAAAAGATCATGCCAACCTGCTGCGCGCGCTGGCGCAAATACCCGCTGCCGACCTGGTACTTGCCGGCGACGGCAGCCTGCGTGCACAACTCGAAGCCCAAGCGAAAACCCTCGGCCTCACTTCCCGGGTTCACTTCTTGGGCCGCCGCAAGGACGTCGCGGAACTCCTGAAGATGGCGGACATCTACGTGCATCCCGCGGCTTATGAGGGTTTCGGCATCGCCGCCGCCGAGGCCTTGACGGCGGGCAAGCCCGTGGTCGCCAGCAACGTTCCGGGACTCGCACAGGTGGTCGGCGATGCTGGCATCCTGGTACCGCCCGGCGATCCCGCGACCTTCGCCGGTGAAGTCCGCAACCTGATAAGTTCCCCCCACCGCCGCCAACAACTCTCCCAAGCCGCCGTGCAACGCGGTCGTCAGTTCAGCATCGAAAACACCGTCGCCACCTACATCGATCTCTACAGATCGGTTCTTTCCCACTGAAACGATGTCTTCCAACCCATGAGACTCGCAGTATTCCCCGGCATCGACGGCAACGCCAGTATCGATCGCTACGCGCGGGAACTGGCCGCGAACGTCCCTCCCGGCATCCAAGCCGAAGTTGTCCGCCTCCGTAAGTCCCCCGGGCTGAAGGGAACTTTATACGAACGTTATCTCAAATACTTATACGTCGCTCGACAGACTCGCGCCGACTACAACATCGTCGCTACCGAGGGTTACTCTTTCCTGCTCCTTGCGCTCCCGCCCGAGCGTACGGTGGTGATCTGCCACGATCTTCACCCTCTTATTTATCGAGGCTGGGCAGGCACGTACCGCCTGCGCTATAAACTGAACCTCCGGCTCATGCGGCGCGCTCGCGCCGTCGTTGCTATCTCTGAACACACAAAAAAAGATTTGCTGAAGTATTGTCCCTTCATCCCGTCTGAGAAAGTATTTGCCATCCACAACGGTTTGGCAAGGAAGTGGAAACGCGTCGAGGATGAGACCCGCCTGCAACAGGTTCGTGGCAGTTATGGTCTCGGCGGTAAGACAATCGTTCTGCACGTTGGCAACGACAACTGGTACAAGAACTTCGCCACCTTGCTGCGCGCCGTCGCCGCAGTCGACGACCCTAAACTCGTCCTGGTCAAGGTCGGCGATTGCGGCGCGCCGAACCGGGAACTCATCCAGCAGTTGGGCATCGCCAACCGCTTCGTCCACATTCGCGGCGCGGACGACGACCAACTCATGTCCCTGTACAGCCTCGCCGCCATGCTCGTATTCCCTTCCCTGCACGAGGGATTCGGTTGGCCGCCACTAGAAGCAATGGCCTGCGGTTGCCCCGTCATCACCACGCGCCAAGCCAGCCTCCCGGAAGTCTGCGGGGAGGCTTGCTTATATGTGGACCCACGCGATGTGGAGGGAATTGCTGCCGCCATCAGAAGTATTGTGAAAAACTCGGACACGCGGGCCGACCTCATCCGGCGAGGGCTGTTGCAGGCTCAGAAATTCGATTGGAGAAGAACTGCGCAAGCGATTCTGCAGGTCGTGAATTAGAGCTATGCCACATTCTCCGGGACGAGTTTTACCTTCGAAGACGGAATCGCCAGCAAGTGCGACAAGAGCCCAATTTCATTCATCTCCTTCACTCGATCCATCCCGGGTAATTTGAATAACCGGTAATCCGCATTTTCGATCTCGCCATACGCCTCACGAATAGCCTCAGGCCCGTGCATTTCAATAAAAAACAGGGGCTGATAACGCCGAAGCACCGATTGCATTCCTCGAAGCGCACGACCCTCGGCATGCTCCACGTCCAAGATGATAATATCCGGCACAAGTTCGGTTGAGGCTACGTACGAATCAATCATTCGACACGGGACCGTGGTAGACTCTGCCCCCGCCGGCACGTAGGGCAAGTCGGAAAAGCGGCCCTGAAGGTGTGTCAGAGCAAAACAGAATTCCGCCGTACCGTCGAAGTCGCCCACCGCACTCTGCTCAATCTTCACGCGATCGGCCAACCCATTCAATTCGACATTGTCTGTTAACCGCGCAACAACCGCTGGATTAGGCTCAAATGCCACCACCTTACCCGTCCGGCCGACAAGATTGGCTGCCCCTACTGCGAAGAACCCAATGTTGGCGCCAATATCGAAAACAGTCATCCCAGGCTTAATGAATCGTGGCAAGCTCTCCTGAAGATCCGGCTCATGCGTGCCTAGGTAATACCCGCTCTCGCTCCTTGGGGATAACCGGAGCTTGGACCCTCGCAAAAGGCCTGTTTGCACCTCAACGATCTCCGGCTGATCTTCGAAAACAGCACGATTGATCAATCGCCTTAGCGGCATCGGCATATGGTGATAGAGATTCCGGATAGTCGCTGGCGTCGATCTCCACATGCGTCCAATTGGGGCTCCAAGATTCATGCTCGCTCCGATGCGGATGTTTGAAGAAACAATTATACGGTCTTGATATGCCTCGTCGAGCCATGCTGGGAACTAGTTCCTCTCCACTTCTCGGTCCACGTCGGGAGGCGTTTTCCACAGCTCTCCACAGAAGAATTTCACTTCCATGTGACGAACAACCTTGACCGAGGATACAGAGAGCCCATAGTGGAGAGGTGCTCACACCATCTTTCTCGCAATCGACCGGAAATCCGTCAGTGCTGGGCCGCCACCCGCAAACTTGCAGTGCTAACTCCTTATTCCGCAAGATTTTGCCCGTAAGCTCTTTTGTTCCAATATTTTGCCCGCCAACCCCATATCAATTCCCCGCAACTCGAAGAAAACAAATATTTTACCGAACCGATACAGAAAAAATGCACGAGTATATCCCCACCGCGCGCCCTCCGGCGAGTGCCGCCGTCTCCAGGTTCCGTGTAAAATCGGAGACCGCCTTGGAAGTAGCAAGGGAGAAACATCGTCAGGAGAACAATCATGAAATTGCGCGTCGTGGTGGGAGTGTTGTTTCTAGTGTGTTGTGTTGCGGCTAGTGCCGCAGACCGGAAGTTCATCGTAAATCCGCGAGCTGCCGATATCAAGGCGCTGCCGTTCAGCGATGGCGTGCTCGTAGGCAACACGCTCTATATCGCGGGCCACATTGGCTTGGACGCAAAGACCGGCATGCCCCCCGCCGGTGCCGAGGACGAAGCTCGAATCGCGATGGACGGGATCAAGCAGACGGTCGAGTCCGCCGGATTGACCATGGACGATGTGGTATCGATTCAGGTTTTCTGCACCGACCTGAAGCTCTACGACACCTTCAACACCGTCTATAAAACCTACTTCCACGGCGACTATCCGGCGCGTGCCTTCGTAGGCGCTGCCACCTTGCTGCGCGGCGGCCGATTTGAGGTGACCGGCATTGCGGTGAAAAGATCGCAGTAACGTAGACCCGATTTCGGTTCGTTTTTTATTCGCCTCTCCAGGATCTTTGTGGTAAATGTATAGATCATGCGAAAGGCTGTGAACCATCTTAAAAAGTCCGACCCAGTGCTGCGCGCCATCATTGAGCGCGTGGGGCCCTGCCGCATGGAGTATGGGGTGCCCGAGTTTTGCAGCCTGGCCGAAGCGATTGTCTACCAGCAGCTGAACGGGAAAGCGGCAGTAACCATTTTCAATCGCTTCGCGGCGCTTGCGGGAGAGCCGCTCACTCCCGAAGGCATTCTTAAACTGAGCGATACGCAACTGCGCAGCGTCGGGCTTTCGAAGCAGAAGTCCGCGTACCTGAAAGATCTGGCCGCCAAGACCGCGGCCGGACTGCTCGACTTCACGCGACTGCCTGACTTGACGGACGAAGAAGTCATCCAGCACCTCACCCAGGTAAAGGGCATTGGCGTGTGGACCGCCCACATGTTTCTGATGTTTTCCTTGCGCCGTCCGAATGTGTTGCCCACCGGCGATTATGGCGTGCAGGTCGCCATGCGCAAACACTACAAGAAACGCAAACTTCCCAAGCCGAAAGATATGGAAAAGATCGCGAAAGCCTGGGCCCCGTACCGCAGCGTCGCTTGCTGGTACATGTGGCGCAGTTTGGATATCAAAACGATATGACAAACGCCGACTCGCCGCTCTGTGGTTAAATGGATTGCGATGGTTGATAGCAAAATCCGCGTGCTGGTGGCGAAGCCCGGACTTGACGGGCATGATCGCGGGGCGAAGGTGATTGCCCGTGCGCTGCGCGATGCGGGCATGGAAGTGATCTATACCGGCTTGCGGCAGACGCCGGAAATGATCGTCACGGCGGCTCTGCAGGAAGATGTGCAGGTAATCGGCCTCTCGATTCTTTCCGGCGCGCACAACGCCATCGTGCCCCGAGTGATGGACCTGCTCAAGCAGAACAAGATGGACGATGTGATCGTAGTAGTGGGCGGCATCATCCCGAACCAGGATATTGAAGGGCTAAAGAAGATTGGCGTGGCGGCGATTTTCCAGCCTGGCACCGCGATGGATGACATTGTTCAGTTCATTCGCACCCACGTAAAGGGGGCCGGCGTGCCGGCGGGTTAATGTCTGAAATCAACGCCTCCCGCGCCCGGGAGATCGTCGCGAAAACTGTAGGCCCCGCGCCCTGGTATTGGAAAACTTTTCCCGCTTTCCAATCATCGGCCGGGCCGCGTTTCGTGTGGAGTCACCATGGCGATCAGGGGCCGATCGCTCACCTGGTTACTCTCGGCCTTGAGCAGGAACCGGACAAAGCTCGCCTCGCACTCAACACGTATTGCCGCCCATTCCTGGTGCCGCCGCATTTCGTCGGCATCTGGTGTCCCGAGGGCCGTAACATTCGCCTGACCTGCTTCGATCCGGACCAATTGAGATCCTTTGATCTGGCGGAGGTGGCGGGCTGGTTCAAACCATCGTCCGACCGCATTTATTCGGCGACGGCTCCGGTGGCGGACTTCGAGGCGCCGCTCACCTTAGGCCCCGGCATGCACAAGATCGAAGCACCCGCAGAGCTCGCCACAGTTGACGAGTTGATCGTCCCGACGAGCTACAAAGCAATGTCGAACGACGATCCGGCGTTTGCACTCTTCGTTTTCTATCCCCAGGCCGGACTCGTGGAAGTTCTACCGCAGAAGTGGTTTACCTCGGCACAGTATCGCGTGGGACAGCAGTGGATCACACGCGCCGCCCGCGATCCTGAGTCGCACCGTATCGTCGGCGAATGTTTTGGCGTAGGAATGTTTCTGCTCGAGGAAGACGGGTGCCGGCTGGCGGAGTGGGTGGAAAGAAGCCCATAGCCTGAGGGCGACCAATTTGAGCTCAGTGTACCGGGTAACCGGGCTCGCCGGGCAAATGGCCGTCCACCTTAACCACTTTCATTCCGAGCTTGACGTCCACCAGGTCCACCAGGGCGATGCCGCCTGGGAACGCACCAATCGCTTCTTTTTGCATGCCGTTGGAAAACAGAGCGGCCGGCTCTGCTTGGGCCTCTCCGTGAAATACTTGCGCGATCCAATACTGCTTGTACTCGCTTTCATTCATCCTCAAGATCCTCAATAAAACCACGTGTTCGTATGAACCTGGAACCCGGGTAATGATCTTGATAGGGAGTCCTCCTGGCCAGGTTCGCTTTTCCCCGGCAAAGATCTGGCGCAATTCGGACCTGCTCAAGTTGCTCACCGGATTCTTCGGATTTACCACCACCGCAACATCCTGGTTCTGGGCGAGCGATGTCTGGATGAGTATCCCTACGAGCAAACTGCTGAGCAATAGGATTGGCCGGGAAGTCTTCATGTTCCGTGCCTCAGAATGCGAAAGCCACTTGCAGCTGCAGGCCATTCAGGTCGGGCTGATACTCGCGTACGGTATGGTCCAGCTGGGCCTTAAAAGCGATGCTTTCGTTGAAGTCATAACGGGCGCCGAAAGATGGGCCGTAGCGCAAATCAACATCATCGAAAATAGTGCTTGCCTTGTTCGCATTCACGTACTGGTAACGAAAGAACGGACGAATGCGGCCCACGCGTTTGGAAAACTGGGAATAAAATGCCGGCATATTGAATGTAACGCCGTTTGCCAGCGCGTGACGTATGAGGAAGCCTTCGTTGAGGATCTCGAAGCCATGCGCCACATAGACTACGTGGCCGTTGACGATGGTCTGGCCAATCCTGGCGGAGGATGGTTGGGTGGAGTCGCCGATCTTATCGTGATAGAACGAGCCGCCGATTTGTAAGCCAGGGAGAACGTCAGGGCGGACAAAGAAACCGACGTTTATATGGTTTCCGTTGTTCTCGTCATCCAGCTGGCCCGAGCCATCGATATTGGGCCTTACGGTATCGCTGGAGCCGTACTCAAAAAGATAGTTCAATCCCAACTTGCCTGAAGGGACAAGGCCCGTAATCGAAACGCCGACGGCCTGCGTAGGCAGCAGACCACCCTCATCGGCGAACTGCATGATCAGGGGCCGATCGGCGGTGGTTAACAGGAACTTGGCGCTGCGAAAAGCTGTGTTGTAGTAGCCAATGCCGGTCTGATACCGGCCCACCGATAACTTCAAGTAGTCGTTGAACTCGTAATGCAGAAGGAAACGCTCCAGGTCCACGTTGAAGGTCTGATGATCGAACTCGCCAAAGGCGATCTCGGCAAGAACACTAGCTTTGTCGGTCAGTTTGGCAGATAGAAAGAGATCGAAATCGCCGGTGTAGAAATTGCCTGCCGAACCGGGCACGAAGCCATCGGTTCCCAGCTCCGGACGCCGCTGATCGAGGACCTTATAGTTCACCTCGCCAAAGCCGCGCCACTGCATGCCGTGGACGTCGTGCCAATCGAATGTTGGCGCCGGGCCCGATGCCGGGGCGGATGGTTCCGCAGTCTGCGGAGGTGTGGCCGTCGGCGCGAGATCAGGCTCGGTTACAGACGGGGTCTGAAGTTGCCTGCCCTCCAGAATCTTAATCCGCTCCTGCAGGTCGCGGTCTTGCTGCTGCAACTGCTTGATCTGCTCGACCAGTTGCGAAATGGTTTCCGGATCGCCGGAGCCGGCGTTCTGCGCCCAAATAGTTGCGGGAACTAACAGAACCGCAAGTAATGCGCAATGGATGCGAGTCCTGACTCTCCTCTTGAACACAGAATTTCTCCTTGGCGAAACCGAGGCGACGAATCAGGTTTGGTAATGCTCGTAGTTGACTATCGTCAGAGCAGGCTGAGAGCATCGCGTTACGTAGGGGCGTAGGTCGTCGGGCATTACAAGGGCTGGTGGACGCGATTGCGACAGTATCGGTAGCCGAAGCGTTGCGGCGCGCCAGCGCAACTCACAACGGAACTCCGCCTCGATAGAACATCCGATTGACAGCGGGAAAACAGTAGACCGGGGCGGCTGCATTGCGCGGTTCCGCCTGCGTGGTATACCGTAAACAGTCCGCATCTTGCTTTCTGACCCATGGCTGACCGTAGCGAAACTGTTAATGCGAGCTCATCGCCGCCGGCAAACGTGCTGAGCACGAAACTCGATCCCACTTCCGCGCGCTATGAAGCCAACATGCGTTTTCTGGCGGACCTGATGTCGCAGGTCCGCAATGAAGGGGAAAAGATTTGCGAGGGTGGAGGCATCAAGGCCATTGAGAGCCAGCATGCCAAGGGGCGATTGACGGCACGCGAGCGCATTGCGCTTCTAGCCGATCCCGAAACGTTTTTCGAATTGGGCCTTTACACCGCGCACGGGATGTACGAAGAGTGGGGCGGCGCACCGGCTGCGGGCGTGATCACCGGGATGGCGCGCATCGAGAGCCGGATGGTCATGATCATCGCCAATGACGCCACCGTAAAGGCGGGCGCCTTTTTTCCGATGACTGCAAAGAAGGTCATACGGGCGCAGAACATCGCCCTCGAGAACCGCATTCCGACGATCTACCTGGTCGATTCCGCCGGCGTGTTTTTGCCGCTGCAGGAAGATGTGTTTCCTGATACCGACGATTTCGGGCGTGTATTTCGCAACAACGCAGTAATGTCGGCGAAGGGCATTCCGCAGATTGCGGCGATTATGGGCATGTGCGTAGCGGGCGGCGGCTATCTGCCGGTCATGTGCGATCACGTGCTGATGACCGACGGCAGCGGATTATTTCTCGCTGGGCCGGCACTCGTGCAGGCCGCAATCGGGCAGAAAGTTTCGTCGGAGGAATTGGGCGGAGCGGCCATGCATTCGGCCATCAGCGGCACGGTCGACTTCCGCGAGCCCGACGACGAGGCTTGCATCGCGCGCATTCGCTCGATCGTGGAGAAGTGGGGATACCGGCGGCTTTCTCCCTGGGACCGTAAGAAACCGGTTGAGCCGGAACTGGCTGCGGAAGAAATCTACGGAATCTACGATTCGTCGCCGGCGCGGCCTTATGACATGAAGGAAATTCTGGCGCGCGTGCTCGATGGCAGCCGCTTTGACGAGTACAAGCCGGAGTACGGAAAAACTCTGATCTGCGGATACGCCCGCATTGGCGGCTTCGCGGTGGGAATCGTGGCCAATCAGAAACTGCACGCGCAGCAGACCGATCATGAAGGCCACAAGCGCGTCGAGTTCGGAGGCGTGATCTATACGGAGTCCGCCGAGAAAGCTGCGCGCTTCATCATGGATTGCAATCAGAACCTGATCCCGCTGATCTTCTTGCACGACGTGAATGGATTCATGGTGGGGCGCGACGCGGAGTGGAGCGGCATCATCAAAGCAGGGGCGAAGATGGTGAACGCGGTTTCGAATTCCGTGGTGCCGAAGATTACGGTGATTGTCGGGGGATCGTTCGGCGCGGGTCATTACGCGATGTGCGGGAAGGCTTACGATCCGCGCTTTGTGTTTGCCTGGCCAACGGCGCGCTACGCGGTGATGAGCGGAGATTCGGCTGCGAGTACGCTGGTCGAGATTAAAGTCAAGCAACTGGAACGCGGCGGCAAGAAACTGAGTGCGGAGGAGCGCAAGGAGCTATACGAGTCGGTGAAGCGCACCTACGACGAGCAGACCGATCCGCGGTACGGCGCGGCGCGGTTGTGGATCGACAAGATCATCGATCCCATCGAAACCCGGGATGCGATCACGCAAGCGCTCGAAGCGGCGGCGCTGAATCCGGACGTGGCGGAGTTCAAGGTGGGAGTCTTACAGACATGATTCACCACGGAGACACGGAGGCACGGAGCAAACTTCTTCATGAAGAACTGACTGAACGTATCATCGGTGCTGCAATCGAAGTCCACCGAGGATTGGGTCCGGGTCTTCTTGAATCTGCGTACGAGGAATGCCTCTGCCATGAGTTTCATCTTCGCGGAATTTGCTTCGAACGACAGCGACCTTTGCCGGTTGAGTATAAGGGCGTCAAGCTCGATTGCGGATACCGGCTCGACCTCACCATCGAGAACAAGGTGATTCTAGAAATTAAATGTCTCGAGCACATTCTTCCAGTCCACGAAGCTCAACTCCTAACCTACTTGAAGATGACGGGCATACGAGTTGGCCTGATTCTTAATTTCAATGTCTCAACACTGATAAGGGGAGGAGTCGTACGGAAAGTTCTTTGATTTTCTCTGTGCCTCCGTGTCTCCGTGGTGAATGATCTGCCTGATCCTGTCAAACTGATCGAGTGTCCACGCGATGCCTGGCAAGGGCTGCAGGGATTGATTCCTGCCGAGTTGAAAGCTGACTACCTAAAGGCGCTGATCAGCGTGGGGTTTAAACATATCGATGCTGTGTCGTTCGTTTCTCCGAAGACTGTTCCGCAGATGGCGGACTCGGAAGAAGTGTTGAAAGAACTCGCTCCGCCGGATGACGTGGAAATTATCGGCATCGTCGTCAACGAAAAGGGTGCGCAGCGGGCGATTGACACGAAGGCGGTATCCACGCTGGGATTTCCTTACTCGATTTCGGAAACGTTTCTGCGCAAGAATCAGAACCAGTCGCCCGAAGAGGCGCTCGAAGAACTGGAAAAGATTCAGAACAAGGCCGACGATGCGGGTCTCGATGTCGTGGTTTATATCTCGATGGCGTTCGGGAATCCCTATGGAGACCTGTGGAATCCAGAAGAAGTGATCGAGGCGATTTCGTTGATGGAAGTGGATAATCTGCGGATGATCTCGTTGGCGGACACTGTGGGCATGGCTAGCGCGCAGCAGATCAGCGAAGTGGTGGGCGCGGTAATGGCGAAGTACGATTACCTCGAAATTGGCGTCCATTTGCATAGCCGTCCCGATCAGGCGGCGGAAAAAATTCTGGCAGCCTACGACGCTGGTTGTCGACGGTTTGACTCCGCGCTGGGCGGGCTGGGCGGATGTCCTTTTGCGCAGGACGCTCTGGTGGGTAACATCCCGACTGAGAGAGTGATTGAATCACTGACTCAGCGCGGGGCGGCGCTGCCACAATTGAAACCATTGGATTCTTTGTTGAAGGCGACAGCAGGAATCGCTGCAAGGTTTTCCAGTTCCCACGCCGCAGACTAATGCGGCACGGATCTTGCACGGATTTCGCGGATAGAACCAACCGGATTGTTTCTTGATCCGTGGGAATCCGTGAAATCCGTGGCGGGTTGCAGGTTATGAACTACAACGACGATACAACTCGCGTACGACGGCGGCGTGGCCACGATCACGCTGAACCGTCCCGAGAAGCGCAACGCAATCAGCTTCGAACTGATTGATGATTTGCTGCGTGCGCTGGACGAGGTTTCGAAGTCAGAAGCGATCGTTTTGATCGTGACTGGAGCGGGCAAGGCTTTTTGTTCCGGGATGGATTTGGACAATCTGAAGTCGCTGCTGGGCCGTTCGCCCGAGCAGAATCTGCAGGACTCGCAGACGATGGTCCAGTTGTTCCGCTCGTTGTATGAGTTCCCCAAGGTGACGATTGCCGCTGTGAATGGGCCGGCCATCGCGGGCGGAACTGGATTGGCGCTGTTGTGTGACTTCACGCTGGCGGTTCCAGACGCTAAGTTTGGCTATACGGAAGTGCGCATCGGCTTTGTGCCCGCGATTGTTTCGACATTTCTATTGCGACAGGTCGGCGAAAAGCAGGCTCGAGATCTTCTGCTGACCGGAAGGATTTTCGACGCGGAGGAGGCGGCGCGCATGGGGCTGGTTAGTGAAATCGTGCCCGCGGAGAATCTGATGTCACGAGCTCGCGAACTGGCCGCGCTGTTGATGGAAAATAGTTCGGCATCGTTGCGCGCGACTAAACAGTTGCTCACCGATCATGCTCGCGCGGAACTTGACACTCAGATTGAGTCGGCGGTGCGCGAGAACGCGGCGATTCGAACAACCGCGGACTTCCGCGAAGGCATTTCGTCATTCCTGGAGAAACGCAAACCGGTGTGGACAGGCAAATGAGGTCCCACGGTCCAGCACGCATTCCATGAAACCCGGTTGCGTGTGCGCTACGCCGAGACCGACCAGATGGGGGTCGTCTACCACTCGAACCACCTGATCTGGTTCGAGGTGGGCCGCGTGGAATTGATGCGGGAGATGGGCTTTTCTTATCGCGACATGGAGCGCGACGACGGACGATTCATCGCCGTAGCCGACGTGAAGTGCCGCTACCGTGCTCCGATTTATTACGACGAGGAAGTCGTGGTGCGGACGCGGTTGAAGAAGGTGCGCGAGTCGGTCGTCGTATTCAGTTACGAACTGGTGCGCGCGGATAACCGGGCGCTGCTGGCGGAGGGCGAGACCACGCACATCGTCACCGATTCGAAGATGAAAGTGGCGGCATTGCCGGAGAAATATCTGACAGCGTTTCGCGAGGCAATGGCAAAGTAAAAGATGCTTTGTCATTCCGAACGGGCGGCAGCCGGAGAGGAATCTGCTGTTTGCTGGCGCCGGCAGAAAGCAGGTTCCTCGCGGGGATTCATCCTCTCGGAATGACAATGCTGGCGAATGATAGAGATTCGATATCGATGCGGGAAAGGCTTCCTTGAACGCACTGCACATCAACGGAAACGATCTTACTCTGGAGGCGGTGCGCGAAGTCGCGAGTATGGAAACGCGCCGAGCTGCTCTGCTTTCCCCGGACGCGCGGCACATCGTCAACCAAGCCCGCGCAGTAGTCGACGACATTGTCGCCAGCAACAAAGTCGCCTACGCCATCACGACCGGGGTTGGCCAACTGAGCGACGTTCGCATCGCGGGCGAACAGATTCGCGAACTGCAGGTCAATCTGGTGCGCTCGCACGCAGTCGGCGTGGGCGAACCGCTGTCGGTCGCGGAAACCCGCGCCATGATGTTGTTGCGGGCAAACTCGCTGGCGAAGGGACATTCCGGCGTGCGGGCCATCGTCATCGACACGCTCTGCGAGATGCTCAACCGCGGCGTTACTCCGGTGGTGCCATCGCAGGGGAGTGTCGGCGCGAGCGGCGACCTGGCTCCGCTGGCGCATCTGGCTTTGGCGTTGATCGGCGAAGGCGAGTGCGTCGACGAACGAAGCATCCGCGTTCCAAGTGCCGAGGCTTTGAAGCGCGCACAGATCAAGCCGCTGGTGCTTGAGGCCAAGGAAACCATCTCGCTGATCAATGGGACGCAGGCGATGTTGGCGGTAGGGCACTCTGTCGCTGCTGGCAGGCCGAAACGCTGGTCGATACCGCCGACGTGCTGGGCGGACTATGTTGCGACGCGCTCAAAGGAACCGACGCGGCTTTTGACGAGCGCATTCACAAGGCGCGTCCGCATGCTGGACAAATGAAGACCGCCGCCAACCTGCGGCGCATGCTGGAAGGCAGTCAGATCCGCGAGTCGCATCGCGACTGCGGCCGCGTGCAGGATGCCTACTCGTTGCGCTGCATCCCGCAAGTTCACGGCGCGGTGCGCGACACGCTGGCCCATTGCCGCCAGGTGTTTGAAACGGAGGCGAACTCCGCGGTCGACAATCCCTGGTCTTCCTCACCGACGCCAGGAACGCCGAAGGTGATGTGATCTCTGGCGGAAACTTTCACGGCGAGCCGCTGGCGTTTGCTTTGGATTTTCTGGCCATTGCATTGAGCGCGCTGGCCGGCATCAGCGAGCGGCGGATCGAACGGCTGGTGAATCCCGCGCTGAGCGAAGGCTTGCCGCCCTTTCTTGCTCCGGGCGCCGGCCTGAATTCCGGCTTCATGATGCCGCAAGTCGTAGCGGCGGCGCTGGTCAGCGAGAACAAAGTGTTGGCGCATCCCGCGTCCGTCGACTCGATCACGACCTCAGGCAATAAAGAAGACTACGTCTCCATGGGCATGACGGCCGCGATCAAGCTGAAGCGCGTTGTGGACAACACACGGAACGTGCTGGCGATCGAGGCCATGGCAGTGGCCCAGGCGCTGGACTTTCTGGCTCCGCTGAAAGACGTCGAAGCGCGGGCAGGCGGCGCATGCGGCGATCCGCTCGGTGTGTCCCGACGATGGAAAAAGACCGGGTAATGTACGGCGATTTCGCGCGCATCGCGGCGCTCATTGCGAGTGGTAAGGTGGCGGAAGCCCTACGGTAGGATTCGAGATCATACTTGCACGAGAAGTTGAGAATGAAGACGCTTACGGAATACCTGAAGTTTCACACCAAGACGCATCGGGCCTACGTACATATCACTCCGCAGGTGGAGCAGATCGTCGGCAGGAGCGGAGTGAAGGAAGGCATGGTACTAGTTTCGGCCATGCACATCACTGCGGGCGTATATGTCAACGACAACGAAAGCGGTCTGATCGAAGACATCGACCAGTGGCTGGAGCATCTGGCGCCGTTTCGCAAGGGCTACAAACATCATGAGACAGGTGAGGACAATGGCGACTCTCATCTGAAGGCGTTGCTGATCCATCATGAAGTCATCGTGCCTATTACCGCGGGCAAACTGGATCTGGGGACGTGGCAGCGGATTTTCTATGCGGAGTTCGACGGACAGCGTGATAAAAGGGTCATCGTCAAAGTGATGGGAGAGTGAGGCGATGTCGGAAGAACTGAACGAACTGCAGGAAAACGCAGAGCATGCCAAGCACGATCCCAGCCTGGCGCCGATCTCGGTGACCATGGCGGTGCTCGCCGTGCTCGTGGCCGTGGTGACTTTACTCGGACATCGCGCTCACACCGAAGAGGTTGTGCTCCAGGCGAAGTCGTCGGATCAGTGGGCTTTTTACCAGGCTAAGAACATTCGGCGGCACACGGACGAGCTCTTCATCGATCTGACTTCGGTGGAAGCGACCACGGACGCTGCCGCTCTGGCTAAGTTGCGCGAGAAATATTCCGGGGAAGCGGCGCGCTACAAAGACGAACAAAAAGGGATCGAGGAAAAAGCCAACGAGATGGAAGCGGAGGTCGGCCACGAGAGAAATCGGGCCGACAGATTTGATCTGGCTGAAGTTTTCCTGGAAGTGGGGTTGGTGATCACTTCGATCACGCTGCTCTCGGGACGAAGGATTCTTCTGGTACTTAGGGTTGTTCCTGGGAGTCGTGGGGATCATCGTCGCTGGTACGGCATTCTTTGTGCACTAAAACCATGTGCACTGACTATGCCTTGCTGCATGGCAAAACTGTCAAGCTGCCTTTCTTTTTTTTCCCAACAGTTTCTTCAAGACGCGGATGCCCTTGTCGATGTGCTTCTCTTCCATCAGGAATGGAGGCAGGAAGCGGACCACTGTGTCCTGGGTGCTGTTGAACAATACCCCCTCAGCCAGCGCCGCATCCACGATGGGACGCGCAGGAATTTCCAGCTGAATTCCCTGGATAAAGCCGCGGCCCCGCACTCCTGTCGCCGCCGCGCGCTTCTCCACCAACTGCTTTAACTCCTGCTGCAAATAGTCTCCGACTTTGCTGACGTTCTCCAACAAGTTCTCTTCCTGCACGATCGCCAGGAACTCTAGCGCGATGCGGCAGGCCAGCGGGCCTCCGCCAAAAGTCGTGCCATGCTGTCCGGGCGATATTGCATTCGCAAATTCTTCCTTCGCGATGAATGCGCCCAGCGGGAGTCCCGCAGCGATGGGTTTGGCAATCGCCACAATGTCCGGGGTGACGCCGAAACTCTGGAACGCAAAAATCGTTCCCGTCCGCCCCAGGCCGCATTGAATCTCGTCGAAGATAAGGGCTACACGGTGACGGTCGGCGAGCGCGCGACATTCCCGCAGAAACTCCACAGAACATTCATAAATGCCGCCCTCGCCGAAAATTGGCTCGAGCACAATGGCGCAGGTGTTGTCGTTCACGGCAGCGCGGAGCCCTTCCAGATCGTTTTGCCTGACGAACGTCACGTCTTCGAGCAGCGGCTCGAATCCCTGGCGGTGTTTGGCCTGTCCTGTCAGTGACAACGCTCCGAAGGTGCGGCCGTGATAGGACCCTTCCAGCGCCACCAGCCGGCTCTTCCCTTCACCGCCGGCGCGATGTCCCGCCAGCCGGGCCAGCTTGATGGAGCCTTCGATCGCCTCGGTTCCGCTGTTGGAGAAAAATGCCCGGTTCAATCCCGAAAGCGCGCATAACTTCTCCGCCAGCAATCCCTGGTATTCGTGGTAGTAAAGATTGGAAACGTGCACCAGCTTCGCCGCTTGCTCGCGAATCGCCTTCACGATTCGGGGGTGGGCATGACCCAGGGCATTGACTCCGAGCCCGGAAACAAAATCCAGATAGCGCTTGTCGTCGATGTCATAGAGAAACACGCCCTTGCCGCGGGTAAGCACAACGGGATATCGGTTATAAGTCTGGAGCAAAAACTGGCGTTCGCGTTCTGCGATCTGTTCAAAGGTTTCCATAGTGAAGATTCGATTTTACCGGAAGGAGCATCTTGCAGCATGGCAAAGCTGTGGAGAATTCGAGCCATAACAGAATTCAAACTGTGGGCGACTTTCCTGCAGGATAGTACATGTTGCGGGAGCTAGCTACGCCGAGGGCAAGACCTACATCAGTCGGTTGTGGGTCAGCTTACCTTCGTGGAGCGGCGCCACTTGGCGTGCAGCCAGATGAGAATTCCCAGCGCGGCAACTTCCACCGGTCCCTGGCGAACAAGATCGAAGCTCCAGACACCCGCGAAGTTTTGGGTCGCCACATAGACTCCCCAAATTATCCCGCCCGCGGCGATCAAGCTTCCGAAGCGCTCTTCGGTGGAAATGCTGAGGAGAGGCCCCCCCTGATCCTTGGTCTTGCGGGTGGGCTTGGACACGGGCGCGTATACGGGCTTCTGCGGCAAGTCAAGATAGGCTTCGCGTCCGCGGTCCCAGCCCACATCTCCGGATTGGTGATATTTGGTCACTGTACACACAATGACACGAGAGTGTCTCGTGCGCACGTTACCGAAGTGTGGTGCAACGGCTTGGTCCGCTATCCCTTCTTACTGGGGTTTAAGGTAATTCAACCGTTTCAATACAGTGGAGGCTGCCCTTCCGGGCGCGTCTTCCACCGGCGATGCACCCACAGCCACTGGTCGGGATACGTCCGCACGTAATCCTCAATCACCTTGGTGAACACCTGCGTGTTCGCAGCGATGTCGGCTTCCAGGTCGCCGGTGCGAATCAATTCCAGCGCCGGATCGAATCGCAGCCGGTACTTATTCAGCGCAGGGTCCCAAATCGTGAATCCCGGAACCACAGCCGCGTTGGTACGCAGAGCGATGCGCGCTAATCCACTCGCGGTGCAGGCCGGAATGCCGAAGAAATCCACGAAGATTCCCTGTGGCGGCGTCATGTTCGTATCCATCAGAATGCCGACGGTTTCTCCAGCCCTCATTGCCGCCAATAAGCCACGAACGAAATCGTCCTTGGCGACGGTCTTGTTGCCGTGCATGGTGCGATACTGCTGCAGCAGCCGGTCGAGATACTGATTGTCCATGGGGCGCATGACGATGTGCAGCCAGTGTCCATGCAGGGAGTGGGCAAAAGCGGAGAGCTCCCACCCGCCAAAATGCGCCGTCAGAAACAGGACTCCCTTTTTTTGGGCGTAGGCGCGCTCATAATTCTCCAACGCCGTCGTATACCACGACTTCGTCGATATTCTCCGGCGTGTATTTGGGAAACTGGCAGAGTTCGGCGAGTTGCCGGCCCAGCGAAGTGAAAACACCTCGCAAAATGCGCCGGCGCTCGGCCACACTTTTTTCTGAAAACACCATCTCGAGATTGCGCATCCCGACCTGGCGCAAACGGAAGTGCAGGAGATAAACAACTTGGGCAAGGCCAATGGCGAAAGCGCGGGAAAGCGGGCGCGGCATCAAGCCCAGAATCTTGATGAACGGCCAGGCTGCCGCGTATTCGAGTTTCCGCCGCATCAGAGGAAGCATGACGCCGATTACCGCCAACCATGGTTGCCCGGCGGCACATGGGACTCGTCACCAAAGAAGGGAGCGATCTTAGAGAACGACCGATCTTACCTTGAGAAACGAAGAATCTTACTTCGCCGCCTCTTGTGCCCAGTTTGCCAGGGTAGTCAGGAAGGGATTGGCCGCGGGCGGGGGATCAACCTCTCCAGTTAATGCCGCTTTGAAAGTCACCATGTGTCCGTAGAACTCGCGCGTGCTGTCCTTGTCCTGCTTCAGGACTGCGCCATTGAGACTCACGCCGGCAAAAATTCCGCGGGCGCGCGAATAAGTCAATACCTGGGCACGCATCTTCCAATCCGTATTGCCTTCGGCGTGACGGCCAACCGGGCCCGCAGCCACCGAGGCATCGGCCCCCAAAGCAAACTTGCTCGACAGCAGATGCTGCATGCCATCGTTGTTCATAATCAGCATGACCAGATCCACCGCCTGTCCGCCGATCTGAAAACCGACGCTGCCGCCCTCGGTGATAAAAAATGCCGGGGCACTCCAACCCTTCGTGGTGCGGCAACTGGCCAGCCCGCGGCCATACTTCGCCCCTACAATGAATCCGCCTTTCAACATCGACGGAACCACGGCCACGCACTCGGCTTTGCCGAGAATCTCCCGTGGAATGCCGGAGTCGGGGGCGCCCTGTATTTCATTGAGCACGTCCGCGGCCGCCTGCACCCGATCGCCAGCCTTTGATTCTCTGGGCTGATTGTCGGCCGCAAAAGCTACGCTACAAAAGGACGCAAACAGGGTCAGCAGAACAAGATTTTTCATCATGCCTCATCACAGGGATTTGACTGTCAACTGGTGGCTTGATTGTAAATGAAGTTTGGCTCCTAAGGGCGAACGCGGAGCTAGTGGTTTGCGGAAGCCAGGAGGTTCAGCTGAGGAGGGATCGAAGCGAACAAAAAAAATGCGGGGTTGAAAGTAGTGACCCTAATCGCCACTCTCAACCCCGTCTCCCAGGTTCTGTGGTAGGTAAACCGAGTATGGGGCACGCACGAAAGCCCCACAAGATTACGAAGGTAAGTGTTCCCAAGTAACGCTGTTGCTACCGCACTTCGCCAAGCAAGAATCCTTAACCGTTTCCAATCTAGAAGCTAAAAGCCAGCAGCTAGAAGTCGGCCTATTTCGCGGTAACCAGCGAATGCGTAATAGCATGCACCGACAAGGCGATGCGGTTCTGCACTCCCACCTTGCGCATCAATTTCGCCACGTGGGCCTTCACCGTGCGCTCTTCGATTCCCAGCTGACCGCCAATTTCTTTGTTGGAGCGGCCGGCCACCAGCATCTCCAGCACTTCCTTCTCGCGGTCGGTAAAGCTGACTCGGCCCGCCGGGAAAATGCGCCCTGGAGCCGAAGACACGCGCTCAATGAACATGGACAATACTTTGCGCGGAGCCCAGACCGATCCCTGATTCACGATGCGAATGGCCTGCGCGAACTCCGCAGGCGTAGCGGCCTCGTCGACATAGCCTTTGGCCCCGGACGCAATCGCCTTCAGAATGGTTTCCTCGTCAATTCCGGAACCGGTTACGATGATCCGCAAATCGGGCCTTGTGGCCTTCAGACTTGCCATTACATCAAACAGGTTTTGCCCGGAACGGTTGCCCAGTAGGATGAGATCAATGGCTGGCAATGTACCAATCTCCGGCAGTCCAGCCGAGATGAGTTCGAACTCCGGCTCAGAATCGAACAATGCGCGGAACCCAACAAACCGCAACGGGTCGCTTTCCACCACCGCGATTCGGATAACTGGTTTTCTGGCTACGGCTGCTTTCATGGTTTTCCCTGTAGGGCTAGATTCGTTGATTCAGAATAGTAATAAATCGGCAGGAAGCAAAGAGAACATGACTGAAGTGAAATTACGGGAGTAACATGGGAAAATGAGCTTGAGTCTCGATTTGGCATTGAATCATCACGCTGAACGTCGTTCGTTCCTGCTCTGGTCCCGGCTTTCATCCTCCCGATTACGCCCGCGCCCGACGAAACCATCGCGAGTGTTCTACATTCTTGGCCTATGCGTAATTGCGATGTGCCCGCTATTTGTTCCGCTAACGTTTGCGGAGCAAGACGCCCCGCCTTCCCAGACACAACCTTCGCCTCAGACCTACCAGCCCAAGTACCGCGGCGACCCGGCCCGTTCCGATTCTGAAAATTTGGCCTTGGGTTATATGCGAGTCGTACTGCGAGCCCAGCGCCTCTTCGACAAGAAAAACGGACACTACGCCACCTCTCTGCCAGAGCTGGTGCATTGGGGAACGTTTCAGAAGCGCATGGTCAACCCGGACCGCGGCGACTATACGGTAGGTTTCAAAGGGAAGAAGGACAGTTTTGTCCTCACCATGACTCCCAAGAACATGGACGCCCAACATCGTTCGTTTTATGCGGAAGATGATGGCAAGATTCACGCCGACGAGACCAAGGCCGCGGATGCCAATTCGCCCCTGGTAAAGTAATAAACCCCGCTTTGGGCGCTTCGAGATCAGCCTCATTGCCAAGGCCTATTACCTGTGTTAGCCTCATGTCGAGGGATCACTTTGCACGACAAAGTACTCACGGGACTGGACCGCAAGGAAACCGAAGTCTACCGGCGCTTAGATCCAAACCGGCTCCCTAAACACATCGCGATCATCATGGACGGCAATGGGCGCTGGGCCAAACGGCGGCACATGCCACGAGCGGCCGGACATCGTGCGGGGGTGACGGCGGTGCGTTCGACCGTGGAGACGGCGGCCCGCATCGGCATCCCTGCGCTCACGCTCTACGCATTTTCCGAAGAGAACTGGAAGAAGCGTCCGCAGAATGAAGTGGGCTTTTTGATGGGGCTGTTGAGCCGCTATCTGAAAGCGGAAGTGCCCACGCTGAACAAGAACAATATTCGCCTCGAATATATCGGCCGGCAGCACGAACTACCGGAAGATGTTCAGGAGCGCATGGCCTGGGCGCGTGAGGCGACGGCGCGAAACTCAGGCATGGTGCTCACGCTGGCGCTGAACTACAGCGCGCGCAGCGAACTGGTGGATGCCTTTCGATCGATTTTGAACGCGGCTTCGCAGAATGGCGGCGTCGATCATTTGCATATCGATGAGGATACGGTGGCCCGGCATCTGTATACGCGGCATCTTCCCGATCCCGACCTGGTAGTGCGAACCTCGGGTGAGATGCGCCTCAGCAATTTTCTGCTGTGGCAACTCGCATACGCCGAAATCTATGTAACCCCGACCCTATGGCCGGATTTCCGCGGGCTCCATCTGCTCGAAGGCATTGCAGAGTACCAGAAGCGCGAGCGACGCTACGGCGGCCTGAATCACGGCGACGGCCGCGCACAGCTGGAAGCAGCCGGACGAAAATCTTAACCACAGAGAACACAGAGAAACACAGGGGAAAGCACACTCCTCTGTGATTCTCTGTGTCCTCTGTGGTTAAATGCTTCGGTTGGTGCAAGATCGTAAGCGCACGGCCGACCAATCTCCCTTGCTCAAACGCATCGCGACCGCAGTCGTTCTGATTCCGATTGTGCTGGCTCTCATTCTCCGAGCGCCGGTGCCGGTGGTAGCGGTCATCGCGGCGGCCGTGGCGCTGATTACCATTCATGAATTCTTAAAGCTGACGGAATCTTACGGCGTGCAACCGCTGCGCCTGCCAACGTACATCTTCGTCGGCATCTTTTTTCTTCTGCTCGCATTCAATGTCGGGAACGAGAAGCCGCTGCTTTCCACCGCGATCTTTGTGTATTGCCTGGGATTCGCCGCTGCCATCGCGCCGTTTCTGGCATTGACCATTGCAATGCGCCGGGCCGAATTGCGTACTGGATATCCGGCGGCGGCGGCCTCGGTGTTCGCCTTCACTTATATTGCGCTGCCGATGGGGATGCTGGTGCAGCTTCGCCAGCAGTGGGCGGGCGCGTTTTACCTGCTGTATTTGCTGCTGGTGGTTTGGGCGGGGGACATCTTCGCCTACTTCGTGGGCAAGTCAGTCGGACGGCATTTGATGGCGCCGTGCATCAGCCCGAAGAAAACCTGGGAAGGTGCGGCGGCATCGCTGGCGGCTAGCGTGGGCGTGGGATGGCTGCTGTTTCATTACGCTCTCCCAATAAGCTCTGCCCTGCTGCGTGTCGGTCTGATCGAGCGCCGCGACGGTCTATTCGGACTGGAGCAGCCTGCCGTGGGGCCGATAATTCTATTAACGATTGCCTTGAATGTGGCGGCGCAACTGGGCGACCTGGTGGAGTCGCTGATCAAGCGTGGCGCGGGTGTAAAAGATTCCGGGGCGATCTTACCCGGCCACGGCGGCATGCTCGACCGCATCGATGCCCTGCTCTTTGCCGCTCCTGTATTATGGTTCTATACGGCTTGGCGCGTAATGCAGTAGCGTTCACTTAACGTCATAATGGACCCGCCTCAGTACCCCCCGCTGCGACCGCTCCATCTCGATCATTCACTCAATGCAGCCAAGCTAGAAAAGCTGGAGCGGCTTTCGACGGAAACCCTGCTGGCATCGTTATTACCCGGTCGAGAGGGCTGTCTGAAAACTCGACCGGAAGGAACTATACTGGATGGACATCATCGTATCCACATTCTTCGCCAACGGGGCGTGGATGTTGACAACCTGGCTAGGGAGGTCGTGGTGAAGGATGTCGTGGAGGATGACAATTAAAGATTAGCGATGCGAAAAGAACTCTATTGGCTTCGCGAGTCGTGGCCGGGGAAACTGGCCATGTCCGCTCGTCCGCGCGGTGGCGACTGGTTGAAGGATGATATCGCCAAATGGAGGGAGGCTGGCATAGATGCCGTGCTTTCTCTTCTTACAGCCGACGAGGAAAGAGATCTGGATCTGGGCGATGAGGGGGGCGAAGTCGGAGGGCAAAGGATGGAATTCAGGTCGTTTCCTATTCCAGATCGGCAGGTTCCACGGTCCGAAGCGGAGTTGGCGGAAGAATTGGAGAGGATCAGCCGCACTCTTTCAAATGGCAAAAACGTTCTCGTCCATTGCCGCCAGGGAATCGGGCGGAGCGGATTAGTAGCGGCCTGTCTTCTGGTGAAAAAAGGAATGAGTCCAGGAGCCGCCGTAGAGGCAGTTTCGGCAGCGCGTGGCCTGCCCGTTCCAGAAACGACTGAGCAACGCGATTGGATTGATCATTACGCTGTTGCAGCAGCCGGCAAATAGATAACTTCGGCAAATATCATGAAACGCATCGCCATCCTGGGATCGACAGGCTCGATTGGGCGCAGCACGCTGAGCGTTGCCGAGTCCTACCCTGAGCGCTTTCAGATTGTGACGTTGGCCGCCGGGTCTAACTGCGACGCTGCATTTGAGCAAGCATCTCGTTGGCGGCCACGATTGATTTCCATGGCGTCCGAGGCCGGGGCGGACACTCTGCGCTCGCGTCTGAAGAATGTGGAATTGCGAGGAGTCGAAGTTGTGCATGGCGCTGCCGGAACGGTGCAGGTTGCGACCCATCCGGAAGTGGATTTTGTAGTCAGCGCCATTGTCGGGGTAGCTGGGTTGGAGGCGACTTACGAAGCCGTCCGGGCAGGGAAGATTGTGGGGTTGGCGAATAAAGAATGTCTGGTCGCGGCCGGAGAGTTGATCACGGAGGAAGCTCGCCGGCAAGGCAAACCGCTGCTTCCCATCGACAGTGAGCACAATGCCGTCCATCAATGCCTGCGCGGCGGCCGACTGGAGGAAGTTGAGCGTATCTGGCTGACCGCCTCAGGCGGACCGTTTCTCAATACGCCCGCCGACGACTTTGCCTCGATCACCGTCGAGCAGGCCTTGAACCATCCCACTTGGAAGATGGGGCGACGAATCACCATCGACTCCGCAACCCTGATGAACAAAGGGTTCGAGGTCATTGAGGCCTGCAGATTATTTCAGCTGGCGCCGGCAAAGGTGGAAGTAATTGTCCATCCCCAATCCACAATTCACTCCATGGTGGAGTTTGTGGATGGCAGCATACTTGCTCAATTCTCGGTGACCGATATGCGGCTTCCGATTCTTTATGCCTTAACATATCCTGAGCGGATACAGTCGGATATGCGTTTTGCGATGAGTGACCTGCGTCATCTCGACTTCAGCCCTCCGGACCTGAAAAAATTTCCCTGTCTTCGTCTCGCCTATGAGGCGGCCGAGGCTGGCGGCACAAAAACCGTCGCTCTCAACGCAGCAGATGAAGTCGCCGTAGCGGCGTTTCTGGAAGGCAGCATCGGCTTCAGCGATATTCCCAGGATTATCGAAGATGTGCTGGCGGAGACGAATTCCGCGGGCCTGGAGTCGATCGCCAACGTGCTTCAAGCCGATCAGGAAGCCCGCCGATATGCCCACGAACGGGTCGCGCGGGAAAAGAAAATTGACCGGCCCCGGGCAACATCTTTCGCGTAGTTTTGGAATCTAATCAGCTGGGGAGTGCGTATCTCGATTATGTCTGACTTTCTTACTTCGCTCATAGCGGTGGTTGCTGTCCTTGGCTTCATGATCCTGATCCATGAGTTTGGCCACTATATCGTGGCCAAGTGGCTGGGTGTAAGGGTGGAGCAGTTTGCCATTGGGTTCGGCAAGCGCCTGGTCGGCTTCCGCAAAGGCGACACCGACTATCGCATCAACGCCATCCCGCTCGGCGGCTACGTGAAGATGAGCGGCGAGAATCCCATGGACGAGCGCTCCGACGATCCGCGCGAATTCATGAATCATCCCCGCTGGCACCGCTTTCTGATCGCGATTGCCGGGCCGACCATGAATATCCTGCTGGCGATCGTTCTACTCACCACCGTTTACATGGTGCACTACGAATATCCGGCGGTGTACGACGACGCGCCGGTGATCGGATGGGTGCTGAAGGATACAGCCGCCGCCAAGGCCGGGTTCCAGATTGGCGACCGCATTACGCGCATCGATGAGGTGCAGAATCCTACCTGGCAGCAAGTCGAATTGAAGGAATGGCTAAGTCCCGGGCAACCTCTCGATGTCACCATCGACCGCAACGGACAAACGCTGGAAAAAACCGTAACTCCTGAGGCCATGGGTGTCGATCAAATCGGGTATGCGGGCTGGGCGCCAAAAGAAGGCGTGGTCACCATTGTCGACTTGGTGGAGGGGATGCCGGCCGAAAAAGCTGGATTGAAAGAAGGCGATCAGATTCTGAGTTTGGATGGCCAGCCGGTACCGGCCCTGGCCGCCATGATCGAAAGCCTGAAAGTCACGAAAGATAAGCCCATCGCGATTACGGTACTGCGTAAGGGCGAGCAGAAGACTTTCACCGTTCAACCCGTTCTTACCGACAAGTGGTACCGCATCGGCATCGGCAGCATGCAAATGAAGGTGAAGACTCTCCCCTTCGCCGAAGCGCTGCGTTTGTCGCTCCACGAGAACCGGCAGAACGCGCTGCTGATCCTCGAGCTGGTCAAGAAAATGGCACAGCGCAAGATTTCCATGCGCTCGATTGAAGGCCCCATTCGGATTGGCCAAGCAGCGGGCGAAGCGGCTCGCCGCAAGGGCTGGACTCCGTTAATGGGCCTGACCGCTGCCATCAGCCTGAATCTCGGCATCTTCAACCTGCTGCCCATCCCCATCCTCGATGGCGGCGTAATCCTGTTCCTGCTGATCGAAGGTCTCATGCGCCGCGATATCAGCATGAACATTAAAGAGCGCGTCTATCAGGCCGCTTTCGTATTCCTTGTGCTATTCGCGGTGATGGTCATCTACAACGATTTGATGAAGACGATTCCGGGGCTGGCCGACCGGCTGCCTTAGGAAGGATTTTCGCGGCTTCAAGTTCAAGCGAGCCGACGGCTGGTACTCAGCCGTCGGCTTTTTCATTCATGCCGAATGGGTGGAGCGGCCTAAGGGTTTGTTTGGCGGCAGCAGTCGCTTGGACTTAGGCGGGCAAACCGACGTTGGAGCGCCTGCCTTCACCGCTCCTGACGGAGGCTTGGCGGCACGCTCACCCGCTATTTGCGCGGATTGAGGCGCACCGAAGGGATTGTCGCTGGTAACGCCGTTAGGCAGCGCCTGGATCGCACTCTTGAATTTCGGCCACGCATTGGAAGCCGCATCGGACGTCAGCTTGGCGTAAAGCTGGGCCAACGTTCCGGAGTCGCCCAATGCCACCATCGCTGGAGCGATCTTGTCGAGGCTGTGGCCTTGGCTCATCAGCCATGACAAAAACGCCATCCCACATCCAGTGCTATCTGCATTCTGGTCGGTTGGGTCAGTCTTGTTGACGAAGTCTGGCTCGCCATCTTGGGCCCACTGCGGCGCGGTGGCAAAATCCGACAGAGCATTGTTGCTGACGACTGTTGCGCACCAACGCGACAGGGCTTCGCCCGTGCTCTCGCCGCAAAGATTTCCATTCATTGAGCACTCGCTAAGCTCGGCTTCAAACAACGCGGAGACGCGGGCTGAGTTGCCGAATGAAGCGTCCACCTCGATGGCCGCCCCGTTGACGTAATCGCAGCCCATGTGATCGGCGCCCCCGGTACCGTCGGTCGCGTTGCCCAGCGCGAAAACAATGACGCTGACCGGCCCTCCGGTCGTGCCGAAGATTCCGTCATTGGCGGTGACGACGCGATCGGCATCGTTGAGCAGATCCTGCGCATTCTGCGAGCCTTGCTGGCCGAGCGACGGGGTCTACATAAACGGTCACACGGCCGCTCGGACTGGTTCCTACGAACTGCGAGGTTCCCTTATAGCTGGGCCATGCCGGCGCAGCAGGGCCGTTCTGGACTGGTTTTTTCCGACTGCGCGTTGCCTTGGTGCGGTGATCGGGACTCATGAAAAACCTCCAATTCGGACAAGCTTCATTGAGAAAGTTGAAGCGGCGCGTTACAGCTCTTCTTTCGGCCAGAGGTGGGAGTGTGGTTCCTGAATACTCTATGGAATGGTAAATCTAATCATTTCACAGCAGCTGAGAGACTGCAATGCGTTAGGGAATCCGGACAGTCGAATTTTTGCGCTTTTGACTCGAATAATCTCTTTGAGATACAATGTATCTCACGAGGATCCCGATGCCAGCGACCGAGATGGTTCATATCAGGATTGACAAGCGTATAAAGACGCAAGCTGCGAAAGCGCTTTCGGCCATGGGGCTTTCCGTCTCGGACGCGGTCAGAGTCTTGCTGACCCGCGTAGCCGCGGAAAAAGCCTTGCCTTTTGATCTTAAAGTCCCCAATGCCCTTACGGTGGCAGCAATGAAGGAAGCACGCGCTGGTGGACTGTCATCGTTCAAGAATGTCTCCGAATTGATGGCCGACCTGAATGCGGAGGATTGAGCGGACTAATGCTTTCCGGCGAGACTTCAAGCGCGAGAAAAAGGGGCAGTACCGGCGCGACTTGGATTCCCTGGTCTCTGATGTAGTGTCTCTCTTAGTCGATGACGCTCCTCTTTCCGAAAAGTACCGCGACCATGTACTGGGAGGGGACTGGAAGGACCACCGCGAATGCCATCTCAGGCCCGATTTGTTGTTGATCTCCCGCAAACCGGATGCCGAAGTATTGCAGCTGATTCGTTTGGGATCGCACAGCGAACTCTTTGGCTAGAAACAGATTTCCGTGAGCCAAGCCCGTGTATCCGCGTGATAAAATAGAACTTCCCATATGGCCAACATTCAACGCAGAAAGACCGTTACGGCCGTCGTCGGCGGTGTGCGCGTAGGCTCCGATGCACCGATTGTGGTGCAGTCCATGACCAATACCGATACGGCCGACATCCTTTCGACGGTCCAGCAGGTGGCAGCTCTGGCCCGCGCCGGCTCGGAACTGGTTCGCGTCACCGTGAACAATGACGAGGCTGCCGCAGCCGTGCCCCATATCGTGGAGCAACTCGATAAGCAAGGCATTCGTGTCCCCATCATCGGCGACTTTCACTACAACGGCCACGTTCTGCTGACCAAGTATCCAGAATGCGCGCGCGATTTGGCGAAGTATCGCATCAATCCCGGCAATGCCAGCATCGGACGTACGGGCGACTCCAATTTCCGCACCATGATCGAAGTGGCGGTGAAGTATCAGAAGCCGGTACGCATCGGCGTGAACTGGGGATCGCTCGACCAGGTGCTGCTCACTCGGATGATGGACGAAAATTCCCGCCTCGACGAACCGAAAGACGCCCGCGAAGTAACCATGGAAGCGATGGTAGTAAGCGCGCTGAATTCAGCGAAACTGGCGGAGCAGTTCGGCCTGCGCCCGGATCAGATCATTCTCAGCGCGAAAGTGAGCGGCGTCCAGGATCTGATCGACGTCTATCGGGCGTTGGCCGCGCGCTGTGAATATCCACTGCATCTTGGACTCACCGAAGCTGGCATGGGCGCCAAGGGTGTCGTCGCGTCGAGCGCCGCCATGGGAGTCGTTCTTCAGGAAGGCATCGGCGACACCATTCGCGTTTCGCTCACTCCGGCGCCGAACGGCGACCGCACGGAAGAAGTCCGCGTTGCCCAGCAGATTCTGCAATCGATGGGCATCCGCAGTTTCACGCCGCAAGTCACGGCCTGCCCGGGTTGTGGCCGCACCACCAGCACCTTCTTCCAGGAGATGGCCGAGCAGATTCAGACTTATCTGCGCGAGCAGATGCCCTCCTGGAAAGGCCGCTACATCGGCGTGGAAGAAATGAAACTCGCCGTGATGGGCTGCGTGGTTAACGGCCCCGGCGAATCGAAGCACGCCAACATCGGCATCTCGCTGCCGGGCACCTTCGAAGAGCCCAAGGCCCCGGTCTACGTCGACGGACGCCTCTTCACGACACTCAAAGGCGATCGCATCGTCCCCGAGTTCATCGGAATCCTCGACGAATACGTCGATTCGCACTACGCTGCCAGAGATGCGGTAAAGGAAAAAGAGGAAGTCCCCGCCAAGGTCTAGGGAAATTACTCAGGCCCCGGCCGAATCCGTTCGGGGCTACGTGCTGGTTTTCAATCAACAATCAAAAATCATCAATCAGCAATTGTTCTTCTACTGTCCCGTCAGCAGAAAAACCGGACTCTGCGGCGGAGGTTCGCCGCTCGATACGGGTGTCGCGCTGAACGGAGCGGGCAAGTCGGTCACCAGCGTATCCGGAGCATTCACCCCGGTGGCAATCGTATTCGTCGCAGTCTGCACAATCGCGACCGAACCGCCATCGCAGATGCTAGCGTAAACATGGCTGCTGTCGGTCGCGGCCACCGCTGACATGCGGAATCGCGCCGAGGCCGGAGTGTAAGGGACGACGGGCGCGCAGAATGCAATCGGCGCCACGGCGAAGGGTTGCACTTGCGCTGCCGGACTCGTCATCGGCGGCAGCAGGGGGAACACCGTGCTTTTAACTGTCAAAGTGAGGGCATCGAAAACCGTCACTTGCGGAATTACGCATCCGGCGGCGGCGACGTTCGGGTCAGGACACGACGATCCAGTGGCGGTGACATAGCTCGCCACGTAGAACCGCGTGCCGTCGGGCAAGGCCGCCACGGACACGGGCATCACCGAGCTGTAGGAACAGGTGCCACTGCTGCACGGCGGTGTGTTCGCCGGAACAGGCGGGGCGGGCACGCTGATCGCCCCTGTCGCGCTGCCGATCGGCGTCATCGGCGTCGGCGGGTCGGTGGTCGCGTCGAAAACATACACGGCCCCGGCATTGGGATTAGTCACATACAGCCGATTCAGATTCTTGTCGTAAAGCACGAAGTTGGCGCCCGCCCCTCCCACCAGCTGCGGAGATCCCGGAATCACCGCATTGGTGTCGGTGCGAATCGTATAGAGCTGTCCGTCTCCCTGAGTCACAACATACAGGCGCCGGCTGTCTGGCCGCATCGCTGCCCACGCTGGAGTGTTGCCCACTGGAATCGTCGCCTGGGTCGATAAGTCCTGAGGGGAAAGATTGCTAACCGTGTTGCTGCCCTGATTGAGCACGTAAAGATTCTGTCCATCCAGCGTTTCCACCATCGCAACCGGATGTGCACCCCCCGGAAGATACGCAATGTTGTTGATCGTGCTCTGCGAGGCATTGAGCTGCGCGACAGAGTCCGTGGTGTTGAAATTGCAATTGGGATCGTTTTCAACTCCGTAATTGGCCACGTACACCGCGGTGTTTTGCGAAGTTGCGACAAAATCCGGAAGGTAAGAGCACGTAAAGGGCTGGTTGGTGGTGGGATTGATAGGGCCGACATTCGGGTAGGTAAACGTTGTGGTCGTCCCCAGTCCGGTCGCGCTCGTGCTATCGCCCGCCGGAAAGAATGCGGTCACGACGTCGGAGTCTCCCTTGAACATACTTCCTGCGCTGGCCACGAAGACGCGTGAGTTGTTCGGCAGGACGGCTGCGTGAGTGGGATTCACGCCCACGTTGGCTTCGCCGATGTTGCTGTCTCCTGCTACGTCGATCTGCAGCGCTGTGCCTTGGTTAAAGGGCACATTGACGCTGATGCCAAATACGGCGTGGAAGTTCGCCGTGTTGGGCGGGGTGATGCTGATGGGAATAACCACGGGGCGATAGACCTGACCGCAGGAAAGTTCGAGCCAAGTCGCCAGCGCGATCGCCGCCAGCCAGCCCACACGTCGGAAACTCATCGGCACCCCGAAGAAGAAAGTTCTGGTCGAAGGATTGCAACAGAATCGAATATTGTAACGATTGCGCGTCATCCGCGCTAGGGAAGGCTGTCAGCTCTCAGCCGTCAGCTTTCAGCTACATCCTCTGATGCCCGGAGCGTGTGGCAAGTTGGATGATGAGACACTACCGATCTTGGGGAGCCATCCTGAAAGGAGCGCTTTTCAGGCGCAGTGAAGAGCCTGCCCTGAGCGAAGTCGAAGGGATCTCGCGAGGAGAACGCTGCGGGCCGGAAGCCGCGCTACCCTCGCCCGCGTCGCGATTTCGCTGCTGCTGCCGGCTCGGCCTTGATGGTCGCCGCCGGCTTCTTCTTCCCTTCCATCTGCGCCAGGCTCTGTTTTAATGCTGCCATCAGGTCCACAACGGGTGCCAGTTTCTTCGGTTTCTCGACGGCAGCAACTTCTCCGCCTTCGAGCTTAACTTCGATCAGCTTCTTCAAGTTTTCCTGGAAACTGTCTTTATACTTTTCCGGATCCCACTCGTCCGCCAGCGCCTCGATCAACTGGTGCGCCACTTTCACTTCCGCTTCCTTCAATTCCACGTCGGGAGCGCCGAAGCCCTCCACCTTCCGAACTTCCTCGGCGTAATACATGGTGTGCAGCATCAGTCCGCCTTCGTGCGGGCGAAGGAACACGGTGTACTCGCGATTGTGCATGGTGATCTTGGCAATGGCGACGTACTCGCTCTCTTCCAGAGCCTTGGTCAGCAGCGCATACGGCCGTCGGCCAGCCTCTTCCGGCATCATGTAATACGACGATTCGAAATAAACCGGATCCACCTCGGTCGACTTCACGAATTCGAGGATCTCCATCGTCTTGGCGGTCTGCGGCTCGATCTTCTTGATTTCCTCCGGCTCAATGACGATATATTCGTCCTTGCGAAACTCGTAGCCCTTGACGATCTCGCTGCGATCGACCACGACATTTTCCAGTGGACAAATATATTGCTGCTTCACCCGTTGCTTGTCGGGACGATGCAGCATGTTGAAGGAAATGCCGCTACTGCGCGCGCCCGAAAACAGACGCACCGGCATGGAGATAAGTCCGAAGGTTAAGTGACCAGACCAGACCGACGATGGCATAGTTCCCCCGCGGGGTGTTCCCGAGCCTGAAGCGTATGGCCAGGTTCAGGAACCGAAGTAGCTAAACTCAACGGCACGGAGAGTTTAGCCTAGAACCCTCCTTGGATGCACCAAAATGGAGGCATGGAGAATCGAAATTCGCAGCCGGAGGGAATGGGGTTGGATACAGATGAGCGCTATGGGTTGTAGTTAACTGCGTGGGTTCTGGAGTACCGGAGACAGCCCCTGAAGTAACCTCGTCTTACTCGCTACCCTGTGTCTTCAGCTCTTCGATCATCGCGGCGGGAGTTACGATCCGGGTCGACTTGTGATGTCTGAGAACGAGAAGTTGCTTATCGCCCGTCACGAGGAACTCGGCATGGCTGACTTCAGCCAACGCCAGCAGATAACTGTCCTTTGGGTCCCGCGCGAAGTACGGCGCCGAGGGGCCGGAGGGCAGGTCCCGGCAAAACAAAGAGAAGTCGCGAAGGCCCGCAGCGAGCAACTCGGCCGTGCTGTCGCGAAGTCTCGTCCGGAAAAATGGCCGACCGGCAACTTCGCGGAACTCCCCTACTAGTGCCTCGCAAGCGACCAGCGTGAACTTCTTCCGCTCCCAGGCATCCAGCAGCTTGCCGGGCGCGCCTTGAGGGGACAGAAGCGCAGAGATCAGGATGTTAGTGTCGAGGATAAGGCGCATCAGGGCCGCTGAGCACGCTTCCGGTAGTGTTTTGCCCGGACCTCTTCCACGGAGCTGTCAATCATCTTTTGCAGTTCGTCCGGGGAAACGTCGGCGAAAGCAGCGCGGGCTTCATGGACCGTCTGATGAAAGATGCGCCAGCGGACAGCTTCCTCGATGAATTTCGAGAGGTCACCCTTCTTCATGCCCTGGGAACCGAGAAAAGTACGTAAGGCATGATCGGCCTCTTTGGACCAGGTAATGGTCAGACGGGTAGTTTCGGGTTCGGTCACGGCATTTTTAGTCATATAAGCGTATATCCATTTATAATGATAGGTGCTTATATGACAATTGTCAAAGTCGATCAGTCCCGGTTGATTCAGAGAAGCCGACGTGAAAACGGGCTAGAAGCTGGACCCTGTGCGTTGCAATCCCTCCAGCCTAACGATCACGTCTCGAGTAGAATTTCCCAGTAGTGAGAATAACGGAGGACAGAGTGTCCGATCTGCGCTATCCCATTGGCAAGTTCACCTATGAAGGACCGCTTACCGAAGACCAGAAGCGTACTTCCCTTGATGACATCGCTCAGACTCCGGCAAAGTTGCGCGTCGCGGTTAAGAACCTATCCGAGCCTCAACTCGACACGCCTTACCGTCCCGGTGGATGGACCGTGCGCCAGGTCGTGCATCATGTGCCCGACAGCCATCTGAATGCTTATGTGCGGTTCAAATTGGCGCTCACCGAAAACGAGCCCACTATCAAGCCATATGCGGAAGACCGCTGGGCTGAACTGGCGGACACGAAGGCAACACCGCCCGAGGTCTCCTTGACGCTGCTCGAATCTCTGCACGATCGCTGGATGCGCCTGCTACGGTCCATGAAGGCGGAACAGTGGAAGCGCGCATTCCGCCATCCCGAACTGGGGCCGATGACCCTGGAGAAGACGCTTGCCCTCTATGCCTGGCACGGACGCCACCACGTGAGCCACATCACAAGTCTGCGCGAGCGTGAGGGTTGGTAAAGGGCACTTCCGTTCGGGAGAGCGCAAAACTAAGGTCATCTTTTCCGTTGCCGGCCAGCCCGATAGCCTAGTCGAGGAATGCGATCCTGTCTTTCAACGTTGCGCTATCTGCTGTCCGGGGCGATTCTCGTGTCCTCAGCCCTGACTTTGGCTCAATCTGCGGATACGAGCAGTCCTCTGGCCGCGGCCGCGCGTGACACCAAAGCACAAAAAGCGGCGCACGCCAAAAAGGTCATCACTGACGAAGACATGGAAGCCAGCGCCGGCCCCTTACCGCGTCTGAAAATGGACGGCGCGGAAAACGCCGACGAGGTTGTCGCCGCAATCACTACTTATAAAACGACGCACACTCCGGGTCAGACCGAGGATGCAGTCCACATCTGGTATGACCGGTACGACGAAATGCTGGCCGCCGCCATCAAGGAGAACCTCGACATGAAGGTTCTTCGCGATGCCAACTTCAGCAACGGATATGATCTGTGCCAGCAAGGTCAGGACTACCAACAATGCCAGAACCGGCAGATGGCGGAGCAGCGAGGCGCACGAAACGATCAGATTCAGATGACCAAAAACACCAACCTCGAGGTTCGCATTCAGCATGCCTTCATGAAGGTCCGCAACGGCCTCATGAAAGACAGCCTCCACTACGCCTGGTTCAAAGTGCGCACCACCAACGGCATCGACAGTTTCTAATTTTGCCGGCAGCGGCTCTCAGGTGATTCCCACCCGCCAAAGCAAATAGCTCGTCGACTCGCGAAGCACTGCGAGCGCGCGTTGCCACACACTATGCGGCTGCGAGTCTGAGCGCGGCGCTACGTAGACCGGGCCAATCCCTTCATGCTCCAGCAGTTTACGGATGCGAAAGACATGGTAAGCGTCGCTGACCGCGATGCAACTGCGCAGCCCGTTGGCTCGCATGATCACGGCGACGCGCGTCGCCGACTGCGAAGTATCGCGACCCTGGGTCTCGGCGATCAGGCTGCGCTCGGGGACGCCGTGTCGCATCAGATAATCGCGACCCACTCCGCCTTCGCTGAAACTGGGATCGGCGGCGGCCCCACCGGTCGTAATGATCACGGGCGCCACGCCGCGGTGAAACAGGTCAAGCGCGCGATCGAGTCGCGCCCGCAGCACCGGGGACGGCCTCCCCGAATATTCGGCCGCGCCGAAGACCACAATCGCATCCGCCGGATGGATTTCCTCGAGAGACGCCGTGTGCGCCACTTGAACTGCCGTGATCGCCAAAAAACATGCGGCGACAACCGCGGCCACAAGCAACAGACGAAGCCACCAGCGAGGGTGCGAATGCCGGTTGGCGCCTTCCTCAATCATTCTTCAGCGTTCATCCTGGACGTTCATCCTTGCGCGAAGAAGCTGGAAATATCGTCGGCGGGAATCGCGCCTTCGCGAATGATGCGCCAGCGCGCGACGTCATCGCTCAAATCGACGATGGTAGATGCGATATCCCGTGGAGACTCGCCGCCATCGACGATAATGTTAAGGCGGCCCTTGAGCTGGTCGCGCACCTGCTGCGCGCTGGTACATTCCGAAGCCCCGCTGAGATTCGCGGAAGTAGCAGTGATAGGGATGGCCGCGGCCGTGACCACGGCCAGCGGAATCTTGGCGTTGGGCACACGCAGGGCGACGTTGCCGGTATTGGCAGTGACTTTCAGAGGCAAGCGCGATCCCGCCTTCACGATGATGGTCAGCGGCCCCGGCCAGAATTTTCGCGCCAGCGCGTAGAACTCTTCGGGCAGCGGCTTGGCCAGTTCTTCCGCCTGGTCGGTGCTCTCGATCAGCAGCGAAAGCGGCTTGTGACGCGAGCGAGTCTTGATATCGTAAACGCGCTCGACAGCGCGCAGGTTAAACGGATCGGCCGCCAGCCCGTAAAACGTGTCGGTGGGCATGCCCAGCACCTCGCCGGAACGGATTTGATCGGCGGCATATTTGACTAGCGACATTTCAGGAGTCTCGCTGTTAATTCTTACGATCTCGACGCGCACAGGCGTTCCCTTCTCTTCTGCTACAGACTCGATTTATTTAGACCGCGAAACCTATCATAATACGGCAAAACGCCGCAACAGGAAGGTGCAGCGTATCATGAGTCCCGGACATGACCCGAGCCTCAGAATCCGCGCCCCAGCAGCGGCTACGCCGCGTTGAAGGCCGCCATAACGCCTTGGTGAAGGAGCTGCGCCAGGCATTCGCGCACGCCGAACGAACAGAAGACGGCAGTTGCGCCATTGAAGGCCTGCGAATTGTGGAAGAGGCCACACGCAGCGGGCTGCGTTTTCGCGCCGTCTTTTTCAAAGAATCGGCCCAGAACCTGGCGGAGCGGCTCTTGCCGCAGATCGGCGCCAATGTCGACACGCTTCTGCTTCCCGACAGGCTCTTCGACGATGCCGTTCCCAGCGAAACGCCGCAAGGAGTGGCAGCGCTGGTTCGACTGAAAGATTTTTCTCTGGCGGACATCTTGGAGCGCCTGCAGGTGGGCCCGATCATCGTTCTCGCGGGGCTGCAGGATCCCGGCAACCTGGGGACGATCTTGCGTTCGGCCGAAGCCTTTGGCAGCGCGGGAGTCATACTCGGCGAAGGCACGGTCAGTCCGTTTAATTCAAAAGTGATCCGCGCCTCTGCGGGATCGATCTTCCGCCTCCCGGTTGTCATGGCGAAAGCCGCAGGCGGCCTCGAAGATACTTCGGCGATGCTACGCGGGAAAAGCGTGCGTCTGATTGCGACGTCTTCGCACAAAGGCACTCCGCTCGATCAGGCGAATCTCACTGGCCCCTCGGCAGTTTTCATCGGCAACGAAGGCTCAGGCCTGCCCCGCGCAGTGCTGGCGCAAGCCGATGAGCTCATCGCAATACCGCACACACCGCAGGTCGAGTCGTTGAATGCGGGCGTCGCCGGAAGCATCGTGCTATACGAGGCAGCACGGCAGCGGCGCAACCGCTAGTTCCTCGATTGAGCAGGTTTAAGAAGACACTCAACAGATTGTCATCCCGAGTGAAGCGAGGGACCTGCGTTCCTGGTTGCGCGAGCGAGATTGCCGCCAGCAGGCAAAACCCAGGTCCCTCGCGTTGCTCGGGATGACCTTCAGTTGTCGCCAACCGCCAAGGGACAGCCCTTACGCGAGTCCCCCGCCGTCGACCACTAAAACCGCGCCGGTGATCCACTCCGCCATCGGACTCACCAGAAACAAAACAGCATTCGCAACATCGTCCACCGTGCCAACGCGCCCCAGCGGACGATTCGCCGCTTCCCGCAAGAACGTCTGCATATCCTCCCCAAGCTGCGTGCACTCACTATGCAGCATGGGAGTATCCACATCTCCAGGACAAACACAGTTCACACGAATATTATTCTTACCGTGATCGATGGCCATAGCGCGCGTGAGGTTGACGGCCCCGCCTTTGGCCGCGCAGTAAGAGGCTGCGCGCGGCCCTCCCTTGAGCGACCATCCCGAACCGATGTTCACAATGCTACCTCCCCCATTGCGGATCATGTGCGGCACAACTCCGCGCGACAGCAGATAAATTCCCTTCAGCGTCACATCGAGAACGCGGTCCCATTCGTCCTCGGTGAGCTCGACAATGTCTTTGCGAATGGCGATGCCCGCGCAGTTGCACAGAATGTCGATCTTGCCCGATTGCTTGATGACAGTCGTAACCGCGCGCTGGCATTCAGCGGCACTGCGGACGTCGCAGTTCAGAAAAACTGCCGAGCCTGCCTGCGCTTCGATCTCGGCAGCGCTCGCGCGTCCCTTGATGTCGTCGATGTCGAGCAGCGCGACGAATGCACCCATCTCCGCCAACCGAATTGAGATGCCGCGCCCAATCCCCGAAGCGGCTCCGCTGACCATCGCAACCTTGCCCTCCAGCGATAGAAGCTGGCCGGCGCGATTTTCGATACTCTTTAGTGCAACCTTCATTGCGCGATGTATCAGCGAAGCGCTGAGCAGTTCTGTAACGGGCCCCTAATCACGGGCCGTGCTTTCCAGCGCCTTCCCCGCCGCTTCCAGCGTTCGATCCACATCCTCATCAGAGTGAGCGAGCGTAACAATCGAATGCAGCGCCGCCGATGGCGACGCATACACGCCAAACGGAAACAGCGACAGCACAAACTTCTGAAACGCGGCACGATCTACGAACTGACAGAATTCGCGGTAGTCGCGGATCGCAGGCTGATCGGTAAACATCAATTGAAACATCGGACCCACATTCTGCACGACGACCGCAATCCCTTTCCTCGTGAACAACTCCCGATATCCCGTGCAGAGCCGCTCAGCAATCCGCCAGGTATGGCGGAATGAAGCGTTATTGTCGCGTGTCAGTACACGCAGGTTGGCCCTCGCCGCATGCATTCCAATGCGCGAGCCGTTGTGCGTGCCATAGTGCAGCACGCCTCCCCACTGCAACGCGTCCATCACCTCAGCGCGGCCCACTAAGGCAGCCACCGGCAAGTCCGCAGCCCAGCGCTTTGCCGAAGGTCACAAGGTCCGGAGACAGTTTGTAATATTCCTGGCAGCCTCCGGGAGCGATGCGAAATCCGGTCACAGTCTCGTCCAGAATAAAAAGAATGCCGTTGGCTCGTGCGAGTTGCTTGCAAGGCCTGCAGATATCCTTCCGCTGGCGGAATCACGCCCATGTTGGCCATGATGCCCTCCGTGATGATCGCCGCAATCTGCCCCGGATGATTTTCAACCGCACGCTGCAGCGCCTGCAGATCGTTCCACGGCACAACGATCGTGTCGTCGAGCGCGCTTCGATTCAGTCCCGAACTGTCGGGGATTTTCACCGGATCGCTGCGCAATCCCAGCGCACTCGGAGGCATGACGTTTGAGCTCACTAGAAGATCATCGTGCCATCCGTGGTAATGGCCTTCGAATTTCAAGATCTTCGGCCGTCCCGTCACGCCGCGCGCCAGGCGAATTGCCGCCATCATCGCTTCCGTGCCGGTATTCGCAAAGCGCACACGCTCGGCGTTCGGAACCATGCGCTTCAACATTTCCGCCACTTCCAGTTCCACCGGCGTTGCGGTCGCAAAGTGTGCTCCGGTGGCAGCTGCCTCCGTAATTGCCTCCACGATCCCCGGGTGCGCGTGCCCGAGTGGCAGCGCACCAAAGGCCATCATCCAATCGATGTATTCGTTGCCGTCGACATCGTAGATACGCGAGCCCCGCCCGCGCTCCATGAAGATGGGATACTTGCCGAAATTCGCCGGCCCTCGCGACGACGAACTGCTGGCCTCAATCAGCACGCCCAGCGTGCGCTCGTAAACCTGCCTCGATTTTTCCGTACTGAAAGCCAATCGCCCTCCGACACACCCTAGCGCCGCCGTCCCGGCGGCCGTCGTGGCGGCGTCTCGCCGCCACCGCGACACGCGGCACTTTCTCGCCCCAGCGATCACAATGCCCGCGCTACTTGATTTGACTCGCTATGGTACAGCAGACGACCCGTCAGACGCGCCCTCAGGCTTGCTGCCCAGTAACCATTACCAAAATCTGCCTGCAATTTCCGGCTCCTCCCGCATTCTTACTCTGCATGGAAACTCCCCCTGAACATCCCCCGGAGATACACACGCATCCCCCTGAGTAGTTCCAATAAGGCTTGAACCGAGAGGTTTAAAGTATGACAAATTCAATTCACGCCGCGGTTTCGCAACTCAGACAGTTCGTTCTGAGACAATTTTTCCCCTGCCTCGCAGCCGCTTCCCTCTGCTGGGGAGTGGCAGCCCACGCCCAGGAGAAGCCGATCGAGCCTTCCCACATCGCCGGATGGGTCGTGATTCCCGTGGACGAATATCGCGTGCTGCGGGCCAAAGCGTATCCCGTCGAGCACGATCCCGAACCGCCGCCGCTGGACGCAACGCTGACCCGCGTGGACTACGACCTCCACGTAACCGGCGATCTGGCTGCCGGACGCGCCAGCCTCACCGTAGACGTTTTGAAAGACGGCTGGGTGCGTGTGCCCGTGCCCGCGGGCCTTGCTAGTCCGCGAAGCCCGGCTCGACGGCAGACAGGTATCGCTGGTGCCAGGCGCGCCGGCCAAAGGCGGGACCCACCTCTCGGCCTTGCTCTCGCACGCTGGGCGCTTCGAACTAGTGCTGGATGTCGATGTCCCAGTTACATCCTCTGCGGGCGACGAAAGCATTTCCCTGCCTTCCACGGAATCCGGCGTGACGCGAGCTGCGATCGTGCTTCCGCAGCCGGGGGTCGATTTAAAAGTCAGCGGAGGTTTGCTATCCGAAAAATCGGAGACCTCCGGCGAAACCAAATGGCTGGCCTACGCACGCGGAAATGAGGCTCTCACCTTCACCTGGCGTAAGAAGACGGAAGATCATCACGTTGAACTGCCGCTGCGGCTGCGCGGTTCGCTGACCCAACTCACCAGCCTGGCGGAAGACTCGACCTCCATTTATGCCGAAGCGAACTTCGAGATCGTGCAGGGCGCGGCCCGCGAAGTTCGAATCCTGCTGCCAGAAAAAGTAACGATTAATCAGGTTTCCGGCGCGATGGTGGCTGACTGGGAGATGAAAAACGGCGAACTCGACGTGACCTTCCTCGAACCAGTCGAGCACAGTGCGCGCTTTGTCATCACCGGCGAAACTCGGCTTCCACGCGACGGCATCATCGACATCCCGCTCCTGCGGCTTCTGAACACGGAACGCGACACCGGTGGAGTCGCGGTCGAAATTCTGGGAGCCGGCGAAATCAAAGACCAGAAGGTCCAGGGGCTCGAGGACGCCGATGCCACCGATCTCGGCGAAATGGTCGCGAATCGCCAGTCGCCGGCGCTGGTCGCCTTTCGTCCCCGGTCGGGACAATCCGGCGCCACGCGCTCGTTGAGTGTGAACGTCGCGCGCTACGACCAGCAGGCCGTTTTGATGGCAAACATCGAAGAGGCCCGCTATCAAGTTCTAATGAGTGCCGACGGGAAAGAGTTGGTCCAGGCGCGGTACGCGGTTCGAAACAATCAGCGCAACTTCGTGAAGGTTACACTGCCGGCGGGAGCAACGGTATGGAGTGTCTCGCTGGCAGGGAGGCCGATTCGTCCCGGCCAATCGCCCGATGGCAGCTTGCTCCTGCCGCTGGAAAAATCCCGAGGCGGAGACGATGCGCCCGCGTTCGCCGTCGAGATTCTCTATCTCACCAAGGCGACCGCGTGGAACGACAAAGGCCGCGAGAAAGTAATGTTGCCTGCGTTGGACCTTCCCATTTCCCGAACCGGGCTGCTCCTCTACTACCCACCGCTCTTCAAGGTTTCGGCCGAGCCGGGAACATTCCACACGCAGGAATATCAGAATCCAGTTTCCGCCGCGCTGGAACCGCCGAGCGCACGGCCAACAGACGTTGGGAGCGCGGGAACATTCACCTTTAGACACACCGAACAGTTGGAGACTCTCGCCAAAGCGCAAGCCGGCGAAGTTCAGGAGAAGAAAGATGCCACACAAGCGCTCCTCGACACGTTCAAAGCGAAGTCTCTAGCCGGAAAAGTAACCGGCATTCTGCCGATCAACGTTCCGTTTCTGGCGTTTGGCCCGTCGATATTCTTGGTCTCCGAACTCACCAGCGAGAATCAGTTCCCCACGGCCGAGTTCAACTTTCAGCACGACAAAAACAAAAAGGGAGGCGCGCGATGAAAAACATACTTGTGGTGTTTCTGCTTTGCTGCGTGGCTCTGGCGGAAGAAAAATCGACGCTGCCCCTGCCAGATCCCGGCAATGTCACGCTGACGCTCGACGAATACAACCGGCTGGTGGCTCTCGCGGCGAAAACGCCCAAGCGGCCCGACATCGCGCCGCTTCCCTACTCCATCAAACACGCCGAAATGAAGTTGCACATCGAGAATGAAGGTGTGCGGGGAACAGTGCAACTCGAGGGAGAAGTTTTTCGCAAGGGCATCAGCAAAGTTCCGCTGACCACAGGAATGACGGTTCTCGACGCTCACCAGAACGGCAAGGGCCTTCCCTTGCTCCAGGAGAATGGCACGCACATGGCTCTTCTCCCCGGCCCGGGGGAATTTTCTGTCGCCCTCGACACCGGGCTGCCGCTGCGGATCGAAGCCGGCCGGGCTTCCTTCACCTTGCCCGTTCCGGCCGCCGGTAGTGTGCAACTCGTTATGACGATTCCCGGAGATCACACTTTCGCCAACCTCAGCCCCGGCATCATCACCAGCCGCAAATCGGAAAACGGACACACCGCGATTGAAGCCACGCTGGTTCCCGGACAGCCCGCGACCCTCTGGTGGGCAACGCGCGAAAGCGTGACTCCAACCGTCCCGCGCGAAGTGCGATTTCTCTCCGACGCAAAGACGCTTATTTCGGTGAGCGAGGCAGAGATGCGCATGGCCGTGCTCGCGGATGTTATGGTCGTGCAGGGCGAGCCTGCCCAATTCCAGGTCGAACTGCCTGCAGGCTACGAAGTCACCGGAGTGACCGGCGCGACCCTCGATTCCACGGAGACTCAGTCCGGAGTCTTGACTCTGAAAGTAAATGCGCCCGCTCAGCGCAGCCATCAGTTCCTGATATCGATGGAGCGCTCGATTTCCGGCGGCACCGCCGATGCGCCGTTTCTCACTTTTAAGGGAGCACAACGTGAAACCGGAGAAGTGCTGATCGAGGGCGTGGGCACCATGGAATTGACCGCGACCGAAGGCGGAGACCTCAAGCGCATGGATGTGAAAGAAGCGAATCCCTATCTGCGATCGCTGGCGCATTTCCCGCCGCAAGCGGCCTTCCGCTATCACAAGCAGGCCAGCGAAACGCCCATCTCTGGCCCTGCAATGGGTACGATTCCCCGACGGCAGCGTGCTCGCAGCCGAGGCCGAGAGCGCAGTGGTCACCACGCTGGTCACGTCGGAGGGAAAGTCGCTTACCGAAGTAAAGCTGGTCCTCAAAAATCAAGCGCAGCCGTTCTTGAAAGTCGCGCTGCCCGCCGGCGCCACCATTCTTTCGGCCGACGTGGGCGGCGAGCTCGTGAAGCCGGTGCAAGGCCCCGATGGAAACCGCGTCCCTCTGCTGCGTCCCGGATTTCGTCCCACCGGCTCGTACACGGTGTCGTTTGTGTTCATCCATGCCGGAGCTCCTTTCGCAAAAAAAGGCGGCGCCGATCTCAGCCTTCCAAGCATGGACATTCCCATCAGCCTGCTGAGCTGGGAAGTTTTCCTGCCCGAGCAGTACAAAGTGAAAGACTTCGGCGGCGACGTGATCGCAGCCAATCTCGTGCCTCAGCCCTTCCGCGAAGAGGATGCGATCAATGCGCAAAGAGACCGCGGCTCGGAAGCGTCCAACAACGAGAGAGCGGCCGCCCCTCCCAGCCAAATGGGCGGTTATGTCGTCGACCCAAGCGGCGCCGTCGTTCCTAACGCGCGCGTGACCGTCACCTCCGATAACGGAGCAGCCAGGACAGCGCAAACCGACTCGCAGGGCTGGTGGGTCATCCCCGGGATGCCTTCGGGAAACTTCAAAGCCAAAACGGAGATGCCGGGATTTAGAACCAGCATATTCAACCTCAACTACAACGCCAACCAGCCGTCCATGTATTCCTTCCCAATCAGCGTGGCGACCGCTTCCGAGACCGTTGAGGTGACGGCACAAGCGGCGCAGTTTCAAACTGGGGCGTCGACATTCCATGGCACCGTAGGAGGCCCCCTCAACCAGTTGACGCTGTTGGCTCCAGGACCAGCAAGTCCGCAGAATACCGCCTCCGCCAACGTCCTGAACCTACAGCGCCGAGTAGCGGGTGTTTTGCCAGTAGCCATCGATGTGCCGCGTACCGGCACATCCTTCAGCTTCGTTCGCCCGCTGGTGCTCGACGAGGAAACGAAAGTGACTTTCAGCTATAAGAGCAGGTGAACTGGCAGTAGTCAGTGCTCAGTGGCTAGTGGTCGGAGAGTCTAATACTTTGGCGGCAATCACTGGCCACTGATCACTAGCACTGTCACTGGCCACGCTCTCGCGCCAAAGCTCCCGCCCGCACCCAACCTCCGTGCGTTTACCCAATTTTCGCCGATGGCATAGAATGTTCGTTCGCGGGTAGCAATGCATGAGCAATCCTGGGCTCTGGAAAACGTGGGCGGGCCGCACAGTCGACGGAAAATTTCCGCTTCGGCAGTGGCTGGGCGGTTCTGACCACAGCGCGGTCTTTCTCACGGAGCGGCCGGGTCAGCCTTCCTCAAAGGCGGCCCTCAAGTTGATCGCGGCTGAGGGCGCTGCAGTTGAGGCTCAACTCTCCCGCTGGCGCGCCGCTGCCCAACTTTCTCACCCTCACTTAATACGCATCTACGAAGCCGGGCGTTGGCGGCTCGACAAAACGCCCCTGCTTTATGTCGTTATGGAATACGCAGAGGAAGACTTATCGCAGATTCTTCCGCAGCGGCCCCTGGCGCCTGCCGAGGTCACCGATCTGCTCCCCCCGGTTCTGGACGCGCTTTCTTATCTGCACGGGAAAGGATTTGTGCACGGGCGCATCAAGCCCTCGAACGTGCTGGCCATCGGCGAGCAGTTGAAACTTTCTGCGGATCAGATCATTCCTTTTACAGAAGTGAATTCTGAGCGCAGGCGGCGTGACGCCTATGACGCTCCCGAAACCGCTGCCGGAATTGTCTCTCCCGCGGGCGACATATGGTCCGTGGGCGTTACTCTTGTCGCCGCGCTCACGCAGAATGTGTCTTTCGCCGAGGAGCGTTCGCTGAACGATCCCGATTTGCCTGAGACGGTTCCCCAGCCGTTTCGCGGCATTGCGCGCGAATGTCTCCATCTCGACCCGAAGCGGCGCTGCTCGATTGCCGAGATCCAGGCGCGATTGCAGCCCGCCGGACGCTCGGTCCCCGCCGCGCCTCCGCCCGTTCCGCCACTCCGCGCTCCTATAAAACGCGGCCCCATCGCTGCCGCCGTGCTCATGATTGCGCTGCTGGTTGCTCTGGTCGTTTTCTTTTCTCGCGGCGGATCTTCCGGGAAGAGTGGACCCACGCCCGCCGCACCTGTGAGCGAGCAGTCTGCGCCTCCAACTCGTCCGCAAACCGCAGACGCGCCGAAGCCCAATCCGGCGGTTCGCGAACGGAGCCCGGCTCCGGGAGCTCTCGCATCGCAAGGCGACGTCGTCCACCAGGTTCTCCCCGACATTTCCCGGAACTCGCGCAACACGATCACGGGCACAATCAAAATCACGGTGCGAGTGGACGCAGATCCGTCAGGCAAAGTTACAGCGGCGACACTAAAGAATGCCGGGCCCAGCCCATACTTCGCCGGACACGCTCTGAAAGCTGCGCAACGCTGGGAATTTTCGCCACAACCCACGGCCAGCACCTGGCTCATCCAATTTCGCCTCAAGCGAAGTGGAACCCAGGCTTCCGCCGAACGCTTGAATCGTTAAATTAAGAGCTTGCAACTTGAAGTTGCATTTCTCCGCGCCCTCTGCGCCTACCTTGCCGCCGCGACCTCTGCGATTCAGGCTTCTGGTCTTTGCTTCTTTCCGAGTGTCTCGGAAAACGCGAACCTAGCTCTTATCCCTCTGCCGCAACTTCCACACAATCTGCCTCACCATACCGAGAAGCAGCTTCGCATCGTACCCCTCCAGCCTGAAACGCAGGACGAGCCAGCGCGCTTTCCTCTCGAACATGGCTTCCGTCCCCGGTTTCACGTAGCCGCTGATCCGCAGCGCCTCCAGCAACGCTTCCGTAATCTGCTCGACCGCGCCCGCCGTCGCGGGCTTCGCATCTTCAGCGACTGGCGGAAGCGGCCTGCTCCTCTCCGGCGTGTTCCGCGCCACTTCGTAGAGACAGACCGCCACCGCCTGTCCCAGATTCATCGAGATGTTCTGCTGGCTGGTGGGAACGTTCAGCAACCAGTGACAGTGGCTGAAGTCCCGATTGGTAAGCCCGATTTTTTCCGAGCCAAATAAGAGCGCAACTCGGTCGCTCTGAAGTTGTTTGCGAATCGTCGTGCCGGAATCCTCGTCAAGCCGGCGCACTGGCTGCTGCAGCACCCGATTGCGCACCGCCGTCGTTCCCACCACTAGAGCGCAGTCCGCCACAGCCTCCGCAACCGTCTTATACTCCTCTGCCTGTTGAAGCAAGTCAGAGGCGCCCACGGCGGAACGAGCCTCGCGAAATCCCGCCGCGTAGGCATTCACCAGCCGCAACCGATGCGCGCCGAAATTGCTCATGGCGCGAGCCGCAGCCCCAATGTTGAGAGGATTGCGCGGGCGCACCAGCACCACCACAAGATCGTCTAATTCCGATTGACCGGGCAAGGACTCAATTTTACGACATGAGGATTTCAAATCGATCGCGAGTCAAGCTTACTGAATTGGCAGAGCGTGCACACCGTGCAAGTCTGCTTCCACGGCCTTTTTGACACGAATTTGAAATTGTAAAAAAAATGTCAAAAACGCCCTACATTAAGCCTCTTCCCCCGTCAAACATTGTAAGCTTCAGAAGTCGACCCACTTCCGGTGCTCTTTGGGGAATCCGGAAGTTCCCGCACACAGGACAAACTATTTATGGGGAACCTTGCTACGCCGCTCAGTACCGCCAGAGCAGTAACTCCGCTCACTCCAACCAAGCCCGCCGGCCGCATCCTCGTCGTGGAAGACGACCCGGCCGTTCAAAAAGCCCTTCGGCGTCTGTTCGAGACCGAGGGCTATAGCGTGGAAACCCAGTCCGACGGCAAATCCGCGATCGAGAGTTTCCAGAATTCCACGCCCGCGGCCGTGGTTCTTGATTTGCGGCTTCCCAAGCTCTCGGGCAGGGACGTGTGCAAAGAGATCAAGGCACTGTCTCCTTCGCTGCCGATCGTGGTCCTGAGCGCGGCCAGCGACGTTTCCGACAAAGTCTTGTTGCTCGAGTTGGGCGCTGACGATTACGTGACCAAGCCCTTTAGTCCTCGAGAACTGCTGGCGCGCGTCCGTGCCGCGCTTCGCCACAACGCGCGCACACCCGAGGTCCAGTTGGTGAGTTTCGATGGCATCACCGCCGACTTCAAGAAAATGGAAATCAAGCGCGACGGCAACGTGGTGGTTTTGACCGCGCAGGAATTCAAGACTTTCCAGTTTCTGGTGCAGAATGCGGACCGCGTCATCAGCCGCGACGAACTGCTGAACGAAGTCTGGGGATATCAAAACTATCCTTCGACCCGGACCGTCGACAACCATATACTTAAACTTCGCCAGAAACTGGAGAAGGACCCGTCGAGCCCCGTACACTTCCGCACCGTACATGGCATGGGATACAAGTTCGTTCGCTAACCCTCGTGAACCCGTCTTCCGAACCCGCGTCTCATTTTTCTCCGACGGAATCTGCCGGCGCCCGTCTCCCGCGCTTGCGTCTGCGTACGCGTTTTCTACTCTCGATGCTGCTGATCACTGCGGGGCTCACTACCATCAGCCTGCTTCTGGTGCAGCGCAGCATTCGGCGCAACGTGCGGCAAAGCATCGCGGTCAATCTGCGCAATTCCGTCGCCGCCTTCCAGGATTTCCGGCACGAGCGCGAGACCATGCTGACCAACGACGTGGCCCTGTTGGCTGATCTTCCTATCACGCGCGCGATCATGGGCAGTCCCGATCCCGTAACCATCCAGGATGCGTCTCAGGATATTTCACGGATTGCCGCCAGCGATCTTTTTGTCCTGGTCGATCATCGCGGCCGAGTCGTGGCCCTGCATACCAAGACCCCCGGACTCACTCGCGAGGCCGCGGAAAAATATTTCCAGCAATCTCTCGATGAAGATCGAGGAGAATCCAGCCACTGGTGGCTGGGCGAGCATCACCTCTACCAGACTTTCGTCCAACCCATCTTTCGCGGCACTCGCACCGATGGAACTCTTCTCGGGTTCCTGGTGATCGGGTACGAAATCAACAACCGCCTGGCCGCGGAAGTCAGCAAGGTCGCCGGCAGCGAGGTGGCTTTCTCTTGCGGCAAGGAAATCGTAGGCACCACCTTGTCCCGCGCGCAAGCGCAAAGCGGCAATATTCAAAATTTAATCGCCGGCTCCGTCCACGACGATCCACGGGACATCGAGATTGGCAGCGAACGCTTCCTCGCTACCTCCCTCGTCCTTTCGGGCTCTCGTCTCACACCGGTTCGCCTGAACGTCCTGGGTTCCTATGATCGGGCCACGAAGTTTCTTGATCAGCTGAATCGTTATCTCCTGCTGCTCGGGGTTGCCGCGATCCTGGTCGGAAGCGCCTTAGTGTTCTTCCTCTCGCACACATTCACGCGGCCCCTCGGCAGCCTGGTCGCTGGGGTTCGCGCTCTGGAAGGCGGGGACTTCCATCATCCCCTGGATCCGCGCGGTGGAGACGAAGTCGCAGAACTGACTCGGGCTTTCGACCGCATGCGGGCCAGCCTGCTAAAGACCCAGCGCGACCTGCTGGAGTCCGAGCAACTGGCCACCATCGGACGCATGGCCAGCTCCATTTCGCACGATCTGCGTCACTCCCTCGCGGCCATCATGGCCAACTCCGAATTCCTTTGCGATAGCCACCTCACGCCCGTTCAACGCGAAGAGCTTTATCAGGAAGTTCGATCCGGCGTGAACCTGATGACGGATCTCATCGATTCCCTGCTCGAATTCGCCCGCACCCGCGAATCGCTGACTCCCGGCTACGCCAACGTCTCGGAGAGTATTCAGCGCTCGGTACAGGCCGTCCGCCTTCATCCGCGGCATCACGTCCGCTCCATTCACGTGATCTGCAGCCCGCAACTTACCGGATGGTTTGATTCACGCAAGCTGGAACGTGCTTTGTACAACCTGCTCTTGAACGCTTGCGAAGCCGCTCCCCCGGTGGGCGGCTCCGTTGAGATCACGGCCGCCGCTGAGACGGCGGGTTCCATCACCATTTCTGTCGCCGATAACGGCCCCGGTATCGCCGAGTCCATCCGTGGCCGTCTATTCCATCCCTTCGTAAGCTATGGCAAGGAGAACGGCACCGGATTGGGCCTGGCCGTCGTGCAGAAGATTGTTCAAGATCACGGTGGCGAAATTGTCGTGGAACGCTCCGTCGAAGGAGAGGGCCAGGGCGAGGTCCGAGATGAATTCCGGCGCGAGATCCAGCAAAAAACCGTTTTCCGGATCTTGCTGCCAGGGCGCGCTCCGGACTCCTACCATCGTCCCGATGATCACTCCGTGGAGCTGCCAGCTCTTGTGCCCGCACAGCGGGAGGATGCCAGCCAGAATTCGATTTCGCATCCCGGCTCGTAGGCACAGCGATCTCTTCACAAGTGCCTGCCAGCCGGGAAGCCGTAGGAGGAGCGTGTGAAGAGCCTTTTGACTTTTGCGATTCGCGGGACTGCTCTGGCGGTCGCCGCTTTCGTTTTATTGCCGGCGCACAGTCGCGCGCAGGACGCGTCGCCGACGGCCGCGACTACTGAGAGCGCAGAGGCCGTTCGTGACCTGCAAGATCAGCTGCGTCAACTGCGAAGCCTGATGGAAGAGATGCGCGCGGAAAATGCCGAGTCCCGTGCCGAGATGCGCCAGTTGCGCCAGGACTTGCAAGACACCCGGGCCCTGCTGCAACCGCCCGCTACGCCCTCGGCTAACCAGTCTGCGGCTGCAGTCGGGCCTTCCACTTCACCCCAGCAGGAAACGCACACCGCGTCTGATACCGCCAGCTCATCCCTTGCTCAAAGCTCCCGTGCTGAAAGCTCAACCTCGCTCGAAGAACGAGTTCAAAAGCTGGAGGAATCTACCTCACTCATCGGCTCGAAGATCGACGAACAATATCAGACCAAAGTTGAAACCGCTTCTAAGTATCGCGCCCGCCTTCATGGCATCGTGCTGATGAACGCCTTCCGCAATGCTGGCCGCTCCGACAATCTGGACTCCCCCACCTACGCCGAACCGGTCCCCTTGGGCTCGCCCCATTCCACTGCGGGCGCCACCCTGCGCCAGTCGGAAATCGGCTTCGAAATTTTCGGTCCGACGGTTGCCGGAGCGCGCACATCAGCCGATATTCAACTCGATTTCGCCGGAGGATTCCCCGCAACCGGCAACGGCGTGGACTTTGGAATCGTCCGCCTGCAAACCGGCGAACTGCGCTTCGATTGGGAACACTCCTCGGTGGTCGCAGGCCAGGATTCTCTGTTCATTTCACCGCTCTCGCCCACCTCATTCGCGTCGCTGGCCACGCCGGCGTTCGCCTTTGCTGGAAATCTCTGGGGCTGGACGCCGCAACTTCGCATCGAGCACCGCTTCTCCATCTCCGACCAGCAAACCGTAACCGTGCAGGCCGGAATTCTCGATAACCTGGATTGGGAATTTCCTTCCAATTCGTTCTATCGTTCGGCCCAAGCTGGTGAATTGTCCGGGCAGCCTGCCTACGCCCTCCGCACGGCATGGTCGCGTCCGGTACAGGGGCATCCCCTCAGCTTCGGCGTCGCCGGCTACTATGGCCGCCAGAACTGGCGTTGGGACCGGTACATCGACGCCTGGGCAGGCATGGCGGATTGGCAGATCCCCATTGTTTCGCGTTTGAATCTCTCGGGTGAGTTTTATCGCGGTCGCGGCATTGGCGGACTGGGGGGCGCCATCGGAACCTCCATCCTGTACGGCGGCGATCCTAAGTTTCCCTTCACTCCGATCCGCAGTCTCGATGCTGCAGGCGGCTGGACCCAACTCAAATTCCAGGCGACCCCGAAGATTGAGTTCAACGGCGTATTCGCCGAAGACAATGCTTTTGCGGGGGATGCGCGCGGCTTCGCCACCGATCAGAATAACTTCGGGCGAATTCTGGGCCGCAACCGCGGGGAGCTTGGGAACGTTATATTTCGTCCTCGCTCCGACCTCATCCTCGCAGCCGAGTTCAGACGATTGCGCACCTTCCCCGTCTTTAGCAATAGCAGCGCGACCAATCAGGTCAATCTTTCGTTGGGGATTTTGTTTTGAAGATCCGTTCAGCCCACTCTCGAATGTTCGTTCTCCTGCTGGCGGCAACAGTCTGCGCAGCGGCACAGGAGACGGCGCTGAAGGCGCGCATAGAACTGACTCAGAATGGTCGTCCGCTCAGGAATGCTGCGAAAGCAGTGGTGTGGTTGACTCCGGTGGGAGCGATGGTCGAGCCACCTCGACAAAAAGCGTCAGAAATCCCGCAATTGGCGCAGAAGAATAAAATGTTCCATCCTTCGCTGCTGGTAATCCCGGTCGGCGGCAAAGTGGAGTTTCCCAATCGCGATCCATTTTTTCACAACGTGTTCTCGCTGTTTGAGGGGAAGCGCTTCGATCTTGGGCTTTATGAGGGTGGAACCACACGCTTCGTTCAATTCGACAAGCCCGGTGTCTCTTTCATCTTCTGCAACATTCATGCTGAAATGAGCGCCGTAGTCGTCGCCTTGGCAACGCCTTACTACGCGATTTCCGATTCCCACGGCGATCTCAGCATTCCGAATGTCCCGCCCGGCCGCTACGAAGTGCAAGTGTTTCACGCTTCGGTCCCGCCCGAGGATCTTCGCGCCCTCAGCCGGGAAATCACTGTAACTCCCGGTGTCACATCACTGGGAACTTTCACGCTGGTCGAGACCGACCTCACACTCGCTCACAAAAACAAATACGGCCGCGATTACGACCGTCCCGAACCCGACAGCCCTGCCTACGCCAGACCGTGATTTTCAAAGTTTCAAGGTTTCGAAGTTTCAGGGTTTCAACGCTCAAAATTCTTAGATCCTTGAAACCTTGAAACTCTGAAACCTTGAAACCTTATCAACAGAGAGGGCGTGCCGGTCAGCACGCCCTTCCCGCCTCTGTTCTTCGCTTCATTTACAACAACTTTGAGTACATCAAGTTGCTGCTTCCCTCAGAGACTTGCGTCTCCAAGCTTTTTAGAGATGACCTTAGCGATGACCTCCGCTATGTCCTCCGCCGCCGGAGTGGCCGCCGCCTCCGCTAGAATGGCCGCCGCCACCACCGGAGTGCCCGCCGCCTCCGCCGGACGAATGTCCGCCTCCGGAGTAGTGTCCACCACTGGGCGCTGAATAGTGTCCGCCGCCTCCGCTAGGCGCGCGGCCACCGCCGTAGCTCGGTGCGCCACGCGATCCGCCGTAGCTGGGAGCCCCGCCGCGCGGTCCGCCGTAGGCTGGGCTGCTATAGCTTGGAGCACCGCGAGAGCCGCCGTAGCCACCGTATGCCGGATTTGCCCCACGCGAATATCCGCCGTAGCCGCCATAACCTCCGGAGGGCGACCGCGCAATCGGCTGCCGCATGTCTAACTGCGGACGCGAGGATGATCCACTCCCGTAGCTGCCGCCGTACGAACTGTTGCCGCGCGCGCCCATCGAACTCGAGTTCGAACTCGGCGCGGTCCGATTCCAGTAACTGCCGCTGCTGTTGCCGCGAGCCGCTGCCGCGCTCGATCCGTTATACGATCCGCCGTTATAAGATCCGCCGCGCGATGCCTGGCTGCCAAAGGAGGACGACGACCGCGAGGACGACGAAGGCGGCGTGAACGGCCGGTATCCGCCGCCGTTGCCGGCTGGAGACTGCATCGTGCCGCGCTGCGACACTCCGGAGCCGACGTTACTTCGTTGCGAGCTGGTGTTGTTGGACGGAGAGAACGAACGATTGCCCCCACTCTGATTCGACACACCCTGATTCGAGAAACCGCGGTTGGCCGAGTTGTTCATCTCCCTTCCACCCACTGTACCCGCGCTAGGCTTCTGCATTGAGCTGGAAGCATTCGCACCGCGGAAGCCAGCGGAACCGCCGGCGTTCGCGCGCCCGCCCGCAGGAATCGCACCCACATGGTTCTGCGCCATCGACTGCCGCAGACTTGCGGTCTGCTGCTGGAACGACGCTGGACGCGCCATGTTGTTGCGCGCCGAACCGACGAAGTGCTGCGCACCCGTGTTGCGAACCGTGGATGGCGCTGCCGCGCGGCCGCTCGCCGACAAACTGGCGCGCGAAGGGACCACCGGCAGGTTGCCCGCCATCATGCGCGCTCCGCTCAACTGCTCGCGGCTCGCCCCAACCGCCGTCACTCGGCCCGCGCCGAAGCGACCTGCATTCACGGTCGAAAGAGCGCGGCCCACGTGGTTGTCATGCAGGTTCGCAATGTTCGAGTACCGCATTCCGTTATGCAGGGGCGCGAATCCGCCGTAGCGATTAAATCCGTTATAGCCGCCACGGAAGCCAACTACGCCGAAGCGTCCGCCGTATCCGCCCCACCACGGATGGAAAAAGTCGCAGGGCCCGATCGGAAGCCAGCCGAAGCCGCCCCAACCGCCAAAACCAACTCCGAAGCCAAAGCCTCCGCCCCAGCCAAAGAACGAAACATAGGCAGGCGACCAGAATGGACGGTAGAAACCGCCGGCATAAACCGGCCCCGGCCACCACGCCCAGGCGCCGCCGTAGGGAAACCAGCGGCCATAGTGATACGGCGCCCATCCCCAAGGCTCATAGCCAACCCACGTCCAGCCATAGTAGGGCTCGTAGGTCCAGTTGCCGTTGCGATACGGAACCCAGCCATCGGGCTCGTTGGGAACCCAAACATCGCCGTAGTCGGGCACGTTCTGCCAGCGGCCGTAGGCGTCGAGATCCTGCGCGCCCGTGTAATAGCGATTGGTGTGATGCCAGGAGTTCGCGTTCTGGATCATGTGATCGCGGTCGCTGTTCCAGCGATCCCAATCGTCGCGATCCGGAGCTGAAGAAATCTTGTACTGCGCGGATTCGGAATCGCCGCGCACCGTCGCTTCTTCTCCCTCGTGAATTTCCGTACTGCCCTGCGGAGTAGCGATCTGCGCTTCGCCCTGGCGTACGATCACGACGGTGTCGCCATCGGGCCGCACTTCAACGCGGAAAATGCCATCGTGGTGGGCGGGATGGATGGAGACGTTCGGCGTATCAATCTCGGGCTCGGACTCGGTGTCTTTCGAAATGCTGAAAGTCGCAACGCCCTGGGCCAACTGAAGTCGAATGTTTCTCTTGCTTAGTTCCGCGATGTTGACTTGGGAATTCGGGCCCAGGCGAAGCGTGTTGGCAAAGTCCAGCTGCAGTTCCGTCCTGGCGTTATCGCCGGTGGAAACTTTGTCGCCAGTCATTACCGGCTGATTCAATGTGGCGGCGGACCAATCTCCTGAGTCGCCGCGCTGCGTGGAAACGTCGGCATGAATCAGGCTGATGCGGGCTACGCCTTGATCCGTCTGCGCTGGAGCTTCTCCGCTCGGTCCACCGGGCTGCGCCTCGGTGGGCTGCGCGTCACTGGGCTGGCCATCATTCGAGTCCGCGTCAGCCTGCGGCGCGTCACCGGGTTGCGGATATCCCATCTGACCGTTGCTCGGCTGGGAATAATTCGGCTGCGCATCCGGTCCCGGCGCTTGACCAATTTCCATTGGCGCACTGGGCTGATCGGAAGGCGCGGGGCCTTCGTCGGTCGTCTGCGCCAATGCGCTGACCGACAGCGCTCCCGAGAGCGCTAACGCTAAGACCGCGAAACTTGTTATAAATCTGTTTTTCATAACCACCTTCTGCCTACCGAACCTTGCGATATCAATGCGCGTGCGAGATCAATGCTTGCATATAGGAATGCCTCTTGCCCACAATGAAGAGGCAAGTGCCATGCCAAAGGCGTGTGGAAGCAGGATTCTGGAACTCGTTTGTTTTCAGTCACGCAGCAAGGTCTATTGAAAAGCGGAACTACTGAATCCAATGAACTTGGCCGACCTCAGCCATGGGTGGTGGTTTTCGACCAGTTGGGGTGTGAGAACTGCTTTGATGAGGCATTGCTGTACTTTTACATTTACATTCCTTGTTCCCTCGCAATTCGATCACAGTGTCAGGAGTCCGCCCCGGTCTGTAGCATTCTAGGGTATCCCCCTCCCCCCCGTGAATCTTACGAATCATGGGGTTAGCACGAAATTCCCCGCAAAATCCGGATGGCAAAGAAGTTAGAGATCAAAATCCGTGAAACAAAGAACTTAGGGCCGCGTGGTTTGGTGTCGGCCAGCCGTTGCGGCGATGTCCATCATTTCCCGATTGAAATCCTCAGTCAAGGTTGGGCGTCACATGGGACGCTGTGGAAAACTAACAGGAGCTGTGTAATTGCGATTGGAGACTGGGGCTTTCCCGCCTACAATAACGCTATGGAAATCTCTCTAGCTCCCGAACTTGAGGCAAGGCTCGCAAGGATCGCTTCCGAGGCGGGCAAGGCCGCGAACCAACTCGTGCAGGAATTGGTCGCGGACTATCTCGACCATGACGAGTGGTTCAAGCGGGAAGTGCAAAAAGGCATGGACTCCCTGGACAGCGGCAAGTTTGTGTCGCATGAAGAAGTTGCCCGGCAAATCGAGCGCATCCTCCGACCCTGATGACGGTTCGCTGGTCTCCTGAAGCGGCAGCCGATTTCGTGGCGATTGTCGAGTACGTCCGCAGGCAGAATCTCTCAGCAGCCGAGCGCGTGGCGCACGAAATCTACGAAGGCGTGGCATCGCTGGCATTGTTCCCAAAGCAAGGACGTCCCGGAAGAACCAAGGGTACCCGTGATTTGGTGTTTTCGCCTCTTCCTTACGTTGCTGTGTATCGAGTGAAGGACGAAGTGGTGGAGATTGTCCGGGTGCTGCATGGGGCGCAGCGCTGGCCCTGAGGTGGCTCGCGGCGTGGGCGACGATGTTCGCCAAGTGCCGATGATGTCGAGGCGAATTAAAGAGCGCTACGCAGCTTCATCTTGCCCACCCTTGCGACGCAAGGATGTGGCACCCTCTGCCTTCGCATATCGATCACAGTCTCAGGAATCCCTCCGGTCTGTACCATTTTGGGGCATCCCCCTCCCCCACCGCTCTGAAAGCCTTAACTGCCGAAGGCAAGGTACGTGTCACACTTGATCGGCTGATATTGTGAATGTCTGACATTTCGGCCGAACTCTCTCATCGCTGTCGACGTCCTGACCTATGTACTTGTCGCCTGGATCACCGGAGATTGTGCGCGTTGTCCAAGCCCTTGATCTGTCGATCAGGGCAGATTTGCAAAATTTTAGAGACTCGTACTTTGCGTGGCTTTTGTTTTGCACTGTGCTTGTTGCCGTTGGCTTGGCCTGGAAGGGCCGGAAGTCGTCCACGACATGATCGGCATATTCACGCGCAGATCAAGGGAGCTCGAATATTGGCTCGCGCTTTCACTGGATCGGAGGGAACGCCACACTCCCAATTGGATGAAGGTACTGACGGCGCTGGGGTGGTTCTTAATTATCTTGGGAGTCATAGGGGAATTCGCGACTGAGGGATTGGTCTCTAGGGCTGACGGCACTCTCCAAACGTTCAATGACATCCTATTGAGCGACGCCCGAAAAGAAGCCGCATTCGCGATTGAACGATCTGCTGGTGCGTATGAGCGTGCAGCCAAAACGGAACAAGAGGCAAGCCAAGAGAATGAGCGTGCAGCGCAAGCATTGAACGCTGCCGAGGTTGCGCGAAAGAATGCAGAAGGATTCCAATTAGAAATAGCCAAAGCGAACGAACGTGCGGCGCGTGCTGAACAGGAGGCGGCGGAAGCCAATAAAGCTGCCGAATCGGAGCGGATAGAGCGACTAAAACTCGAGGCCAGTATTGCGGGGCGACGACTTACTGCAGAACAAAAAGAGAAGCTCAAGTCATTGTTGAAGCCATTCGCTCCGACAATGATAGAACTGGAATGGACTGGTCCTGGAGGCCAAGAGGCAGCAGACCTGGCGAGTGATATTAATGACGCCATTGTAGGTGCTGGAATTCCGATCACACAGGCAAACAGAACGATTCGTATGGACCAGTATTTCAAGGGTGTACTTCTGAGAGTAGGTGATGACCGCAAAGTCGAAGCAGAGGTTATTGCCCTTTTCCTCATTGAAAGTAATCTTTCAACTCGGCCAGTTCCTACCTTGCCACCAAATAGCCCACAGCGCCTAGCGATTGTCATTGGAGCAAAGCCGTAAATCATGGCAAATCTATGTGGACGCAAAACGGCACCACTACCCAAATTTCGGAGCTTTAACAGGAAACAAAGCGTGGTCCCAGTTGAGATGGAATTGAGTAGGCTGAAACTTTCGAAAATCCGTTTCATTCGTCGCGCAGCAATATCATGGGATTGATCGACAGTGCGCGGCGCGCTGGAATCCAGGTAGCCACGAGACCCAGCAACGACATGACCAGAACAACACCGGCCAACACTATCGGATCGCGCGGGGTGGCCTGATAGACGATGGAAGCCAGCACTCGACTGGCGAGAATCCCGAGAATCAAGCCTCCCACAGAACCGAAAGCCAGCAATTTGAATGCCCGTCCTAACGCCGCCTGCAACACTTCCTTGCGCTGCGCCGCCGAGCGCGATGCGAATTCCCAACTCGCGCAAGCCGCTTGCTGACCGAGTACGCGGCCATGCCGAAGATGCCAGTGATCGACAGCATCGCTCCCATCAGGCCCAGCACCCCCAGAGCCAGTGTCGCCATGCGGGAAGGAAACAGAGCTGATTCCAGTTCCTGGGTCCAGGTTCGGATGGTGAAGGGCAGGCCCGCATCCAGTTCAGTCACTTTGCTGCGGATGGCGGCTACCAGTTGCTGCGGATCGCGGTTCGAGCGTACGACCAGCGTGGTCTGGCTCGAGGGCGATTGCAGCACGGGTAAAAACATTGCCGGCTGCGGATCTTCGGCGAGGCTTCCGTATTTTCCATCTTCGACAATGCCTACCACTTGTAAGCGGGTTCCATCCGGCATCTTGTAATAACCGGCTAATGCATTGGATACGGAGCCAAAGAGCTTGCGCGCAAACTCTCGATTGACTACGGCTACGCGGGGAAAGTTCTTGTCGTCGTGCCAGGAGAAACTTCTGCCCGCCAACAAGGTTGTCTGGGCCGCATCGAAGTATTCGGGAGAAACGTTGTACAGCACCGCTTCAGCCGCCGCATTCGCCGGCCTCAGGTCGGCCGCTTTGTCGCTAAAAACATTCGAGCCGTTAGCGCCGTAATACAGCGGCAGCCGATCGATCGATCCGACAGACTTTACGCCGGGGATGGTTTCCAATGCGTCGATCATGCGCTTTTGCATGATGGGTACGTTGTCGCCGCTGTAGCCGGACATGCTTAGAGATGTTTCTAACAACGTTGCATTCGTGGGTTCAAAACCGAAATTGCTGTGCAGCGAGCGCATCAGACCGCGGACAGCGACCATCGACGAAGTGACCAGCACGGCGCAGATCGCAATCTGCACCACCAGCAAGACATCGCGGACAGTGATCCGTCGACCGATCCTTCCGGATGACCCCAATTTGACGACCTCATAGGGATTGGTGCGGAGTACCTGCCTCACCGGGACGGCTCCAAACAGAAATCCGCTTACTAGAGCCAACAGTAAGGCGACCAGATAAACATTTGCGTCCGGGTTTACGGGCAAGCTGATGGGGGCGGTGGGAAGTGGTTGCCACAGTCTCAGTTCGCGTAACAGCGCGACGCTGCCCCATAATCCAACCGCGCCTCCAAGGAGTGAAATCACCAACGCTTCGGTAAATAATGTTCGCAAAATGCGGGTGCGCTTCGACCCCAGCGCAAGCCGCAAGGCAACTTCCCGGGAGCGGTCGGCGGCGCGCGCGGCAAACAGGCTGCCCAGGTTTGCGCATGCGGCCAGTAGTATCAGCCCCGCCAGCAACATCAATCCTGTCAGGAATCCGCGCATGGGACCGCCCAGCCAGTCGCCGGCCAGGCCGGGACGCGTCAGGGCAAACGTCATGTTGCCATCGTCTTTGGGATAGCTCTTTTCCAGATAAGCGCCAACCGAGTTGAGGTCAGAAATCGCCTGTGCCTGGGTTATTCCCGCTTTCAGATGTCCCAACACCATCAAAATGCCGCGGTTTGAGCGATCGTTCAGGACATTTGCACCCTCTACCTGCTCCTGGTTCACCAACGGAACCCAGAAATCGGGAAAGAGAAACGTCAACGTCCCGCGGAACTCGGGTGGCGCTACTCCGAGGATGGTAAAAGGATGTTTGTTCAACTGAACTACCCGGCCCACGACGCCGCGATCGTCCTGAAAATGGGTGTGCCAAAACGCGTGGGTGAGAACGATGTAAGGAGCGCTGTTCGGGCCATGCTCATCGGAGGCGTGAAAGAAACGGCCCAGATACGGCTGAACGCCTAATGCGTCGAAGTAGTTTCCGGTCGTTTCCAGGATCCAGGCGCTGGATGGATTGTTGCCCGTATCCAGCCCCACCCCGGTGACGTTATAGGCGGCCAGATCCTCAAAGCTGCGGTTGCGATCGCGCAGATCGAGATAGTCGGGATAGGAATGATTGATAGCTTTGCTGCTTCCGCGCTCGATGGCCCAGAGGCTTCCGGCGTGCGGCACGTTCAGCGGGACGCAGAATGAGCGCGTCCAATATGGCGAAGACCACGGCGTTTGCGCCAATGGCCAGCGCCAGCGTCAAAACTGCGACGATGGTGAAACTAGGAGATTTACGCAACACGCGAAGGCTGAGGCGCACATCCTGCACAAAAGTGTCAACAAAATTGCCGCCGAGCGCTTCGTGGACTTCTTCTCTCGCCTTCTCCCTGCCGCCGAACTCGATGTGTGCGCGGCGCTCCGCCTCTGCACGAGTCAGGCCGGAACGTTCAAGGTCATCGGCGCGGTGCTGGATGTGGGAACGGAGTTCCTCCTCGATCTCGGCGTTCATCTGGGAACGCTGGAAGAGAGTGGCGATGCGGAAGCGAAGCGAAGCGAGGAGATTCATACTTCCTCCGGTTGCACAGACAGCGCGGAAGTGATGGCAGCCACCAGACGATTCCAGTTGGCGGTCTCTTCCCGCAGACGTTTGCGGCCCGCGGCGGTGAGTTCGTAGAACTTGGCGCGGCGATTGTTGTCCGAGGTGCCCCAGCTCGCCTTGAGCAGTCCCTGGCGGACGAGGCGAAACAGGCCGGGATAAAGCGCGCCCTGTTCGATCAGCAGAGCATTGCCGGAAATCTGCCCAATGCGAAGAAGGATGCCATATCCATGCAGTGGGCCGAGAGCGACCGCCCTCAGGATGAGAAGATCGAGCGTGCCGGGAAGAAGTTGGGCTTGATCCGTCACTGGCCCTCCTAACCTAATTAGGAGAATAACGCAGACTCTCCTAAGCTGTCAAGGAGAGAATGAGGAGAAAAGTGCGACGGGAACAATTGAGGGACCGAAATAGTTTCGATCCCTCATCGAATCCGAACTGCTCTTGTTGTTCAGAACTGCAGCTTCAAGGCGAACTGAATCTGACGGGAAGAGCCGAAGTCGCCGGTCGGAAAACGTGTCGAGGTGATCCTTCCGAAGCTGCTCGCTGGATTCGGGTTTGTTGCGGTGGGAGTTGGAATCGTAAGATTCGGATTCCCAAAGTCCGCGTGGTTGAAGAGATCGAACATTTCCGCTCGGAACTGCAGGTTGATCCGTTCCGTAAGCTTCGTGTTCTTGACCGCGGAGAAGTCCGTATTCATGAAACCCGGACCCGTCACGGCATTGCGCCCCAAATCGCCAAAATGGCAGGTCGCCGGATTGGAGCTTCCGTTGGCCAGAAAACCCGTGCAGGGGAACTGAAACGCCGACGGATTGCTGAACCACTGAGCCGGCCGGCCCGTCGCCGATACCGGTCCTGCAATATCGGGCCTGAGAGCTCCCAAGCCGGTCGTCCCGGTAAAGCCAGCTACCGAGGTGATGACATTCAGCGGGTTGCCAGTCTGCATCTGGTTGACCAGTCCGAGTTGCCAGCCCTCGACCAGTCGGTTCTTGTGGAACGGCAGCTCGTAGAATCCGCTGACGACGAAGCGATGCCGGACGTCGAAGTCCGACAGACCACGATTGTTGTTCACGTTCAGGCTGTTCTGAAGAATGACTCCCTGACTATTGAGGGAATTGTCGTCAATCGACTTGGAGAACGTGTATGAGCCCAGGAACTGCAGTCCGCGGGAAAGATGCTTGTTGACCGTCAACCAAAGGCCGTTGTAGCTTGAGTTCGCCGCGCTATCCACATCGGTGATGTTTCCCAGTTTCGCGCCCGGGCGAAATGGACTGGAGGCCGCGAGAGCGGGAAACGGCCGCACCAGACTGCCACCTACCAACTCAAGTTGGTTCAGATTGCGGGCGATTCTCAAGTGCGTGCCCTTGGAGCCAACGTAGGCAAGGGTGAGTCCCAGGGTGGACGTGATCTGCTGCTCGACGTTCAGGTTCCAAGACTGCACATATGGATCCTTGAAGTTTGGGTTGATTGTGGTGGGCGCCAGTCCCGAAGGTCCGGCCAGGGTAGCAGCGTTGGTCAACGAGAGACCCGTAGCGGTGGAGGTCAGGGGCGTCGAGAACGGAGGATTGGAATTCAGTCCAGTGACAATGCCGGTCACAGGCTGGTCCGTGAGAATCGCATAGCCAGACCGAATGATCGTCTTGCCCTTTCGCAACGGGTCCCAAACAAAACCCAAACGGGGCTGAAAGTTTTTATTGCTGGTCGGGAAGGGCTGCCCGAAACCCGGCGACCCGATCTGGTTCAGAGTCACAGTCGCAGGACTGAAGACGACGAACCTATTACTCGCCTCCGTCGGATCCGAATTCCAATCGTAGCGCAGGCCCAGCTGTAGGGTGAAATTTGGCCGCCATTTGAAAGTATCCTCGACGAACGCCCCATACGCTGGATAGAGGATTCGATTCGCGCTCGTGCCTACATAAGTGAATGATGTGGCCGAGTCGGAAACAAAAGCTGCCGTGCTGGCGAATCGGAAGATAGAAGTATCCAGCGAGAAATTATTGTTGTACGCTCGCCGGATTTCCCCGCCCATCGCCCAGGAATGCCGCCCGTGCAGATAGTTCAATGTGTCGCTGAGCGCAGCTGTCGTATCGCCTCGTCCCTGCGGAAAACCCGACGGACCGCCGAAATCCAGGGCGAAACCACCCACGTCGATCTGCGCCAGTCCTATGGACGCATCGACTCCGCTGTCGATGCCGTAGGTTGCCGAGTTAAGCAGTCGATTGGGCTGAAACGTTATGTGGATCCGGTTGTAGCCCAGCCGAATCGTGTTGGCCAGGTTTGAGGAAAACGCATGATCCTCATTCACCGTTCCGATTTGGCGCCGCGATTTCCGCGTATCGCCCCACCCCGGAAGAGTATTCCCTTGCAGCGTGGGCTCCTGGCGCAGATCCTCTTGTATGGCGATATATCCGTGAAGCCGATCTTTGGCGCCCAACGAAACATCGACATCGGCCGTCCCTTGGTCAATGTTTACCGGGGCGGTTGCTGAGCTGATAAAGAAGCTTCCCGTCGAGTCATTGGCCGCGGGAATGAAGGCGGCCAACTGCTTGATGGTCGCGTCACCGGTGGCCGCCACTTGCGCCTGCTGTGCGGCCGTCAGCACCAGGCTATCGGTTGTGATGCCTTGTCGCTGACGCAGTCCTTCGTAACTCAGGAAGAAATGCGCCTTATCTTTCTTAATGGGACCGCCGAACGCCGCCCCAAAGTTATTCCGTTTGAAGGGCGCTTTGGTAAGAGAGAAATAATTCTTGGCGTCCAGCTTCTCGTTGCGAAGCCACTCGAAAACTTCGCCATGATATTCGTTGGTCCCCGAGCGGGTGGCAATGTTTACAATAGAACCCGAGTTCCGGCCATATTGCGCGCTGTAAGTTGAATTATCGACTTTGAATTCCGACACCGTGTTGATCGAGGGCTGGAACGTAATCTGGTTCTGTACGATATCGTTGAGATTCACCCCATTGATCATGAAGTTGATGGTGTCTTCGCGCTGTCCGGCCGTATTAAAAGCGAACGAACCCTGCCCTCGAAGTGGCGCGGTAAGAAATCCATTTGCCGGCGGAGTAACCGTCCCGGGCGTCAAGAGGCTTAAGTCTACGAAGTGGCGGCCATTCAGCGGGATTTCCTGCGTCGTCTTCTGGTCCACGACCTGTCCCAGTTCGATCGTACTGCTGTCGATCACGGGAGCCTCGGCTGAGACAGTAACCTCGGTGGTGGTCTGCCCCACGTTGAGGCGAAAATCCTGACGCACGGTTTGCCCCACGTCCAACACAACTCCGGTTACGATTTCCGTCTGCATTCCCTTGTTTCGCACCTGAACTTGATAGGTGCCAATCTGCAAGGAGGGGACTTCGTACGCCCCGGCGTCGTTCGTTCTTGCGTTGTATTCCACCCCCGTTGCCTGGTCCCGCACGACCACGTCCGCTCCGGCTACGACCGCCCCAGAGGAATCGGTTACCGTGCCCCAGAGCTTCGCGTTGGACTGAGCAAACCCCGAACCTCCCACGAACAGCAGGAAAATCGAGATAGATAACAGCAAGCGGCTCACAGCCGTTTTTGACATTGGGAATCTCCAGTGGAAATGTGGCTAGCCGAACTCGGCTGGTCTGGCAGGGAAATCGCTAAATCGAACAGGGCCGGCCGGAAGTAAAAGACCACACTTTTCATTCGGTAAGCATTTGTCCAGCCATAGCACGCCTCTTGTTTTTCAGGTATTTGGGCAATCCGACAATCAATTCCTACAGTATTTGGAAAGATGAAAATGAGTTTTTGGAAGCAGTGAGACGTTTCGGTCGTTCCTTAGACCAAGTTAGATCCTTCACTATTCATAGCGCAGAGCAGTCATGGGGTCCACTTTGGTCGCACGGCGAGCCGGGACGTAGCAAGCCACCAGCGCAACCACGACCAGAATCATGACCACGCAGGCAAATGTATAGCCCATCGCCGGATCAATTATGCTTTGCGGCGGCGCGGGCCAGTTCTCGCCACGTGATCAGCTTGATATTCTGTTGAGCTAGAACCTGGCGGAATTGATCGCTAGTGAAGAAATCGTAGTCGCGTTGCCGCCAGGCCGCGCCCCAGGTGGAACGCTCGCGCGTGGCGGCCCGCAATTCTTCGTCGTCGAAGCCTGGGTGAATGACGAACTCCGTTACGCCTGGTTTCAGACTCTTGAGCGCCGTCATATAGAAATCCGCCCATTTTTCGGGAGGAACTTCCGGTTCAATTGTGACTGTGTGGTCCAGCACAATATCGTTGGGACCGAGGCTCGTCTGCAAATATGGATGGTCAGCAAACCAATCACGATTTACGAACACCGGCAATTTGTAGTCGTGCGCCACTCGCAGCAGCACATCGAACAATTCTTTACCGCTCATGATCAGCCGATACTGATGCGAATCGAGATGTGTGGGACGAACGCCCATGGCCAGCGCGCGTTCGATCTGCGCACGAAGTTCGATCTCGACTTCCTCGGTATTGATTTTCTTTGCAATGATGTGTTCATTCGGTTCCCAATCGTGATGGAAGTATCCGTTTTCATCCACCAGGCTCGGCACCTTGTCGGCGGGCGCGACCGGGCTCCAGCGGTAATAGACTCGCTCGGCAGTCAAAGTGAGGTGCAGTCCAAAATCGACGTCGGGATGGGATTTGGCATAGTCCGCCATCTCCGGAAACCAAGGGCAGGGCACCATGAGGCTGGCAGAATTGATCGTGCCCCCCTCCAGCGCTTTTATGGCCGCGGCGTCGACGGCATGAGTTTCGCCCAGGTCATCCGCGTGAACAATGATGAGCTTGGTGCCAGAAGGGTATCCCAGGCGGTCGGCGAGGGTTTGAGCGGAGACCGCAATGGCGGACAACAGAAGGCCGATCAGCGTCGCTCGCAGAACACAAAGAAAGATCATGGCAGACTAGTAAATCACATCGGCGGAGGCGAAATCGCCGCGCAGAGCAAGTCTCTCTCTTACCATCGTGCCCTTCGACCTTGTCACACCTTGTCATTCCGAGCGCCTTATTTTTGGCGCGAGGAATCCGCTGTTGCGCCCGCCAGGAGAACAGATTCCTCGCTTTGCTCGGAATGACAACTTACTGAACTTCAGACTACGTTTCTTTCTCCGCCTCGTCGCTAATTCCGATTTTCGACAGCCGATAGCGAAGCGCATTGCGCGACAACCCTAGCAGTCGCGCCGCCTGGCTCTTGTTGCCGTTGGCGCGGCGCAGGGCTTCCTGCACCATCTCATCTTCCCACTGCTCGAGTGTCATGCCGTCGGGAAGGAATCCGCCGGGGCTGTTTGTGCTTTTTGCGGGACGAATATCCAGGTGGATGTCGGACGGGTTAAGTACGTTTCCTTTCGCCAGCGCGCAGGCGCGTTCGACAATATTCTGCAACTCGCGGACATTTCCCGGCCAGTGATAGTTCACCAGAATCTGCATGGCCTCGGGCGTAATGCCTTCGACGGGTTTGCCGGATTCTCCGGTGAAACGCGAGATAAACAGGTTCACCAGATCGGGGACGTCCTCCTTGCGCTCGCGCAGTGGCGCGATGTCGATGGGCACGACATTCAAGCGATAGTAAAGATCCTCGCGAAATGTGCCCTGCTCGAGCGCCTGCCGCAGATCCTTGTTAGTGGCTGCGATCAGACGCACGTCGACCTTCACCGTGCGCGTTCCGCCGAGGCGTTCAAACTCGCGTTCCTGCAGCACGCGCAACAATTTCACCTGCGTGACCGGCGGCACGTCGCCGATCTCGTCGAGGAAGAGCGTTCCTTTGTCGGCCAGTTCGAACTTGCCCGGTTTGCTGGCAACGGCGCCGGTGAAGGCCCCTTTTTCGAAGCCGAACAATTCGCTCTCCAGCAAGTTCTCAGGAATGGCGGTGCTATTGATTTTGAGAAACGGACCTGAGGCTCGGCGCGATTTTTCGTGGATGGCGCGCGCGATCAAGTCTTTTCCCACGCCGCTTTCGCCACCCAGAAGTACGGTGGAGTTTGTGGGCGCGACGCGCTCCACGGTGGCCAGAACTTCCTGCATTTTCGGGCTGCGCGCAACAATGTTCGGATGCGAATAACGCTTGCCCAGCGCCTCGCGTAAAGATCGGTTTTCTTCGCGCAGATTGCGGACATCCAATTCTTTGTGGATCACGATCCGCATCTCGGTCAGTGAAAACGGTTTCAGGACGTAGTCGCTGGCGCCGGCTTTCATGGCATCGACCGCGGTTTCGACGCTGCCGAAAGCAGTCATTACGACGACTGGCAGAGCCGCGTTCTGGCGCTTGACGGTTTGCAGAAATTCCAGGCCGTTCATGCCTGGAAGTTTGAGATCGGTCAGGATGAGGTCGATGGGATTTTCGCGCAGCAGCTTGAGGCCGGTTTCCGCGTCTTCGGCCGAGAACGTGGTGAATCCGTCGTCGCCGAGATTCAGTTCGAGCAAGCGGCGCATTTTGGCTTCGTCCTCGACGATCAGAATTGCCGGCATGCGCGCGTCTTCCTCGAGTCTGCGAGTCTCACGAGATCACCAGATGAGCAGTCTCTCCCACCGCGGTCTTGTCGCTGGCGGCAGGGAAAAATATTACGAACTGGGCGCCGGGGCCGGATGCACCCGCCGCACTCAAATCTCGATCACCGTCGCCCGCGGGATTGGCAGGCGGTTCGATGCGGATCCTGCCGTGATGCCCGTCAATTATTTTCGAAACGATCGACAGTCCCAGTCCGACGCCGCTTTTCTTTGTGGTGACGAACGGATTGAAAATTTGTTCCCGCAATTCCGGCGGGATGCCGGGTCCGCTGTCTGCAATGCGCACTTCGACGCCGTCGAGGCTGCGGCCGTCGCGGCCCTGGGCTCGCGATTGCCTGACCTGGACACGCACCATGCCGCCGCTGGAGCCCATGGCATCATAGGCGTTCTGCACGATATTAACGAATGCCTGTTCGCACAGACTTTCATCGAGCGGCACCAGCGGCAGATCAGCCTCATACTCTCTTTCCACCCGAACTGGCGCTCCCTTCCAGAACTGCGCAACGTCATTCAAGGCGCGGTCGAGAACGGTGGTGACGTTTTGCGGCGTGAGATCGGCGTGCAGGGGCCGCGCGAAATCCAGGAAGCGCGTGACCAGCGCGCTCAGGCGGTTGGTTTCGGTCGAGATGTATCCCGCGAGTTCCGTCGCCAGCGGATTGGAGTCGCCGAGCTTCTGCGTGAGCATCTCCGCCGAGCCCTTGATCACGCCCAGCGGATTACGGATCTCATGAGCGAGTCCTGCGGAAAGCTGGCCCAGCGCGGCCAGTCGTTCGGAGCGGCGCGCCTCGGCCTGCGCCTGCTCCAGGCGGCGGTTGGTCTCGGCGAGGGTCCCGGCCAGTTCCTGATAGCGCTGCGTCTGGCGCCGGCTCTCGATCACGAAGCGATTAACCACCATGCCTGCGAGAAAGAAGAAGACGATGCGAATGGCAAGCAGCCCGTAGTCTTCTGCGCTAATCTCGAACTCCTGCAACGCCGGGTAAAGATAGGAGCAGTAGGCGGCGGAGGCCAGCGAAGTCCAGAACAATGTCGCCCAAGGCCCGAAATATTCCGCGGCTGTGACCACGGGCAAAAAATAGATCGGATAGTAGTTGCTGTTGATGGGGGTTTCGCTGCCCGTGTGATCCAACAACAGAGTGGCCAGGGCAATCTTCAGTACGACAATGTAAGCGGGCGCGCGTTGGGGGACTCGGCCAATCAGCCAGGCTTCGGTCAATTGGAGAACGCCGAAGCCAAGCAAGATGAATTGTTTGTGATACTCCCGCACCGGCGGCAGGACAGCGAGGGCGGCAAGCAGCACCAGCCACAGGACATCCATCCAATTAATCGCGGGACGCTTGGCTTCGGTCATAGGACTTCCGTCATTCGGCTTCGGTCTTCGCTTACGTTCGGCGAACAAACAATGTCGCGCACAAAAAAGACTACGCCGGGAGAGGTTGCAATTCTCCCGGCGTTGCCGTCGTTAATTGTCTGATCCGCAAGCGCATCTCATGCGAACCTATCACATCGCACGCACGGCCGTCAGCGTCAATGGCCTTTCTTCGGGCTCTCCTGTTTCGACGGCGAAGAGTGCGATGGCTCCCGCTGCTGCTGCGGGGGCGGAGATGCAGGACGCTCTTGGTGCCATTGATTAAACTTTTGCTCCTGCTGCTGCTCTTGTTGCGGGCTGCGTTCCTGCACGGGTGGAGCGGGCCGGACCAGCGGATGCGTCGCTGCCGGGGTAGGCTGGTTGGCCGGCTGCGTGTTCCGGTTCTCCGGCTGTTGTGTACCTCGGTACTGCGGCTGTTGTGTGCCCCGATTCTCCGGCTGCGGAGTTCCCTGCTGCTCGTAGACTCGCGGCTGTACGTTCGGCATCGGCCGAACCTGATTGATGCCGTTGTTGGGTTGAGTGAACGGCCTGAAGCCGTCTTTGGTTGGCGTTGCGGTTGAAGCGGACCGGCCGGCGGCATTCACCGGAGCGGACTGCGCAGCGCCCATGGGACGAACCAAGGCCTGCTGATTCAATCGTCCGCCTGCCTGCGCTTGTCGCTGCTCGATGGGACGCGGAAGCGGCGGTGGCGTCCTGACCGCAACTACCGGACGACTAATGACCGCTGCCGGAGGCCTGACGGAAACTGCCCGTCCAGCGCCAACTACGCTGGCGCGGATGGGTTCGGCTGCAACTACGTGACTGACTGGAGCCGCTGCCAATTCCCTGGAATCAACTCGCATCACGTTCTGCGCAACCGGGCGCGCATTCACAAATGCATCGCGAGACACCACCGTCACCCCATTGTTCACGCGCTGATTCACATATGTCACCCGATTGACCGTGCCTCGGTTCACGATCACCGTGTTATAGACGTTCGTCACTTTCGTGACCGTCACCGTAGTGTTGGTGACGTTCACATTGTTCACGTAGGCGCGGCTCACGCGATATCCGGGCAGATAGACTTCTCCCGGAGCCAGCGGGAACCAACCCACGCCAACGCCGGCGGAGAAGCGGAAGCCCGGCCCGCCGCCCACGAAATGCCACCAGGGCCGGCGCCCATACGGGCCGAACCACTACCGGTCCCGGAACCCAGAACCACCCGGCGCCTACAAACGCCCAGCGACCGTAGTGGAAGGGAGCGAATCCCCAGGGCTCATCTTCGACCCAGGTCCAACCCCACGGGCCAACAAATGTCCAGTGACCGAAGCGGTAAGGCGCCCATCCGAAGGCGACGGCGCGCGGCCGCCAGCACGGACCGTAGCCGGCCACGTAACTCCAGTCGCCATATTCGTCGAGATCTTCATAGCCGGTCATCTCGCGGGAAACATAGTTCGCCGAATCGGCGCGATCTTCGCGGTCGTCGCGCTCAAAGGCCCAGGTATCGAGATCATCGCGTTCGGGAAGTTGGGCAACTTCGTAATCCAGATGATCGCTGCCGGTAAATGTCGCCGACTGATTCGCGATCACCGTGTAGTTGAAGCCGCCGCCCGTGACTCGGCCGCGACCGTGCCACACGGTCGTGACGGACTGACTGCCATCCTCGCTCACGTCCACGCGATATTCGCCGGGCTGCAACAGGCTGAAGGCGATGTTCGGCGTATCGATTTCGTAGTTGTCATCGTCGTCGACGTGACGCACGCGCACGATCAGCGATCCCTCCGCCAGGCGGATCTGCGTGGTGTGGTCGTCGAGCGTGAGGAATGTGATTCCGGTCTTTGCGCCCAGTCGGATTGCCGCCGAACCCACGTGAACTTCGGCACGGGAATCTTCATCCGCCCAGAGATCGTCGCCGCTGACCATGGGACGGTTGGGGACTCCGGCAACCCAGTCGTCTTCGCCCGCCGGACGAAACGAGATGGAGCCTTCGGAGAAGTTCAGCCGGGCTACGCGGCCCGGAGGATCCTGAGTTTGATCTTGATCCTGATCTTGATTCGGTTCTTGATTTTGAACTTGATTCTGATCCTGCCCGTCATCCTGCGCTCTTGCAGAGGTCGAGAGTTGCAATACGAATGCAAAGCTCGCCAATAGCACTATCCAGGCCCACAACTTCCGTGTGTTCATAGTTTCGCCCCGACGGAACTGAATCCGTATGCCGTGATCTTACCGACATCCCTGTTAACACAATAGAATGGTTAAGTTTCCCGGGTACGGAAGTACTTGTCGGGGCGGACTTTGTTGCGGGCTTTGTCACGATGGAACTTGCCGTAGAGACGTTGCTTGCAACGTCTCTCTCGCCATCATTGGGAATGCCGCAAGCAGAGACGTAGCAAGCTACGTCTCTCGAGGGCTGTGCCGCAGAGTTAGTTTCTTAGCTTGGGACGCTGGCACGCATCCACGATCTTTTTGGGATCGATGGCGTCTTTGTCCACCTGCTCTTCCATGATCTTTCCATCTTTGCCGATCAGGAAGTTCACGCGGCGGGCCGCCTGGTATTGGTCTTTGTAGATGCCGTACTCGTGGGTTACTTTTCCGCCCCAATCGCTGAGAAGCGGGAACGTAACTCCAATTTGGTCGGCGAAGGCTTTGTTGGCGAAGGCACTATCCATGCTCACACCCAGGACCTGGGTGTCGGCTGCTTCCAGCGCTTTCAGATTCTGCTGGAAGTTTTTCATTTGCTGCGTTCAACCACCGGTAAAGGCGAAGATATAGAACGCCAGCACGACGTTCTTCTTGCCACGGTAGTCGCTCAACTTCACGTCTTTGAGGTCGTTGCCGTCAAAGTGTTTCAGAGTGAAGTCCGGAGCCATATCGCCCACCTTGGGCATGCTCGAATCCTCCTTCTTAGTCTGCGCGACCGTTGGTGCGGCGGTCGTTGCCAGAAGCAACCCGGCCAACAACAGCGTTAAGCTCGTCCTTTCCATTCTTGAATCCTCCCACCAGAGTAATAACACCGCATATCCACGTCGCTTGTATGGTACACCGAGAAGTACCTAACAATGTCACGGGACGCATTGCCCAAACCACTGGCAAAACAGTACAGTTCTTTTCGGAGCCGGTTGCACATGCAAGCACAGGCTCTGCCGTCGGGACCCGAAAGACGCAATGAGCATTGCTACTCTGAACGACATATTCTTCGCAGCGATCGAACGCAATCTGGACCGCATGATGCTGTACCGCGACGCCGGGAAGTGGATCCCGGTCACGTCTCGCGAGTTTGGCCAAGGCGTGGCCAGGACCGCGCGCGCGCTGCATTCCTGGGGAATTCGAACCGGGGATCGCATTGCCCTCCTCAGCGAAAATCGGCCGGAGTGGCCAATGGCCGACATGGCCAGCCTGTTGCTCGGCGCGGTGACGGTGCCGCTCTATACCACGCTCACCGCGGAACAGACCGCATTCGCGCTGCGCGACGCAGGTTGCCGGATGATTTTTTTGTCGTCCGAGCAGCAACTGCGCAAGATCCTGTCGGTCCTGCCCCAGACGCAAATTGAAACAATTGTGGTCATGGATCTGTTGGAGTTCGCCGGCGATCTCACCTCGTCCGCGTCCAAATGCGTGGCCATGAAACAGATCACATCACAAGGACCGGAGCGCCTGGACGCCGAGATTGAAGCTCTGGCGCGATCGATCGGCCCGAATGATCTGGCCACGATCGTCTACACCTCAGGAACGACCGGCACTTCCAAAGGAGCGATGCTGACGCACGGCAACCTCGCGTCCAACATCTCGTGCTCGCTGCTCGGATTCGACATGCGGCCCGGCCTGATCAGCATCTCGTTCCTGCCGCTCTGCCACATCACCGCGCGTCACGTGGATTTCGCCATGTTGTATCACGGCGTGACCCTGGCCTATTGCCCATTTTTGGACCGATTGGCCGCGAGCCTATTAGAAGTACAGCCATCCACTTTCGTTGCTGTGCCGCGAGTTTACGAAAAAATCTACGCGCAGGCCGAGCAGAAGGCCAAGGGTTTCCCTAAGCGTGCCATCTTCGATTGGGCTCTCTCGGTGGGGCAACAGCACAAGCCTGAGATTCTCGCCGGAAAGACTCCCACCTCACGCCGTTGGAAGCTGGCAAACAAACTTGTTTTCTCGAAAATCCGGCAAGGCATGGGCGGGCGAGTCGAAACTTTTATCTCCGGCGGCGCGCCGCTGGGGCGCGAACTCGCCGAATGGTACGCTACGGTCGGCATCCGCATTCATGAAGGCTATGGGCTCACTGAAACGTCGCCCGTAATCGCGGTGAACACACCCGTCAATCACCGCATTGGCACAGTCGGCAAGATTCTGCCGAATCTCGAAGTTCGCATCGCCGAAGACGGAGAAATCCTGGTGCGCGGCCCGTCGGTGTTCAAAGGCTACTGGAACCGGCCGGAAGAAACAAAAGCGGCGCTGGTCGACGGCTGGTTCAAGACCGGCGACATTGGCAACATCGACGGCGATGGATATCTTTCAGTCACCGATCGCAAGAAAGACCTGATCAAAACTTCAGGCGGAAAATTTATTGCGCCGCAGCCGATTGAGAATTCGCTCAAACTCAATCCTTTAGTGGGCATCGCCGCCATCCTCGGCGACCGGCGCAAATTTCCCGCGGTCATTGTGTCTCCGAATTTCGTTGCGCTGGAAGAATGGGCCCGCGAAAACAACATTACGTTTGCTTCGCGCGCGGAACTGGTCGCACATCCAAAGGTGCAGGCGCTCTACGAAGGAATCGTCGAGGCTGTGAACGGAAATCTGGCGCGCTTCGAAAAACTGAAGCGGGTAATGCTTGTGGCCGACGAATTCACCCCCGACAATGGCGCCCTGACCCCAACCATGAAACTGAAACGCAAGGTCATCGAAGAGCGCTACCGCCGCCAGATTGACGACCTATATGCGCAGGCGGAAGCGACGGCCGTTCCGTAGAAACAACTCACGTAGAGATAGCCGCCGCTGTCCCTCAAGCACTTCATGTGGGGACAGCCGCCCTCGGCTGTCCGTCGAGCGCACCGCGACCGCCGCGCCCAGCCGTCGGCACAGCAGCGCTACAATAGAACCATGTCGGACTCACTCAGTCATCGCCGGACGCTCCTTCCGCTCTCGCCTCATCGTCGGCACAGGCAAATACAAATCCTTCCAGGAAACGGCACGCGCTCTCGAGGCCAGCGGCGCAGAAATGGTCACGGTCGCCGTGCGCCGCGTGAATCTCGATCGCAGCAAGGAATCGCTGCTCGACTACATCGACGCCAAGAAATATTTCCTGCTGCCCAACACCGCCGGATGCTACACGGCTGACGAAGCCATCCGCGCCGCGCGCCTGGGCCGCGAAGTCGGCCTCTCCGATTGGGTCAAGCTCGAAGTGATCGGCGATCAGGCCACACTTTATCCCGACGTACAGGCGACGCTCGAAGCCACGCGCGTGCTGGTGAAAGAAGGATTCACCGTCCTTCCCTACACGTCCGACGACATTGTTTTCGCCAAGCGTCTAATCGACGCGGGAGCCGCTACCATCATGCCGCTGGGCGCTCCCATCGGCAGCGGCATGGGAATCCAGAACCAGGCCCACATCCGCATTCTCCGCGAAATGATTACCGGCGTACCGCTGATCGTAGATGCAGGAGTGGGCACCGCCTCGGATGCCGCGATCGCGATGGAACTCGGCGCGGACGCAGTCCTGATGAACACCGGCATCGCCAACGCCCAGGATCCCGTGCTGATGGCCGAAGCCATGCACCACGCGGTGCTAGCGGGACGCCAAGCCTATCTCTCCGGCCGCATGCCAAAGAAGTTGTATGCAACAGCCAGCTCCCCCCTGGAAGGCGTAGTGAGATAGTTCGTGTGGCGCGGGCGCTCTCGCCCGCGTTTTGATTTACTTCGCAAAATAAAAAGGGCGGCTCGCAAGCCGCCCTCAAAGTTACTTTGTTCTATGTTCTAGCTCACAACATCTTCATGCTGTCCACATGAATCGAGTCGCCCTTCACCGTCCCGCTCGCAGAGATGTGATGTCCCTCATGTCCCTTGAGCGCATCGGGATTGTCGACCATCAGGATCTTCTGGTCCTTGTCGGTGACGATCACCATCTTCGCGCCCGCGGCCAGGCACTTTTTCGTGCATGCCTCAGCCTTATCGTTGGCGCCCTTGGCGCCGCACTTGTCGTCGCTCACCCAACCTTTGACCGTGGCGCTCTTTCCCATATCGTCAAACGCCATTGCTGTCAGGGCGAACACAAAACATATTGCAAGACATAGCACGAACACTTTTCTCATGGCCGATTTTTCTCCTTTTGAAATTCAGATTGCGGCCCCAAGCCGCCACAACCACAGTGCATCAAGATTGTGCCGTCCCTTTTGGGAGCAGCCGATCCTCGCTCAGTTGTGAAATGAAGCAACGGAAATATACCACAGAGGCGCTGCGGGATTGTCAGCCCGTTGTCAAAACGCTTATTGAAAGTTGCACACAGGAAAGCAGACAGGCTACTTCTTCGCAGAATGCATTGCGGGTGGCGCCGGTTTAGCCGCAACCGGAGGAACGTAGACATACTCTCCCGGCTTGGCATAACCCAGTTGTTCACGCGCCTCTTTTTCAATGGATTTCTGATCGCTCTTCAGTCCCTGGATCTGCTGGGTATAACGGTCGTTCTCCTGCTGCACCTGCACGATCTTCTTGCGCAACGCAACGTACTCCGCACGCTTCTGCTTGTAGACGACCATTCCATTCGCGCCAAACATGACATGAACAAATAGCGACGCGGTCAGCAGGGTTACAGCGATGGTCGCAATGCGGCGCCGCAGAGCATAAACGCGATTCGCTCCTGGACGAATACGCTCAATCCAGGTAGCGGCAAATGCTTCCGCCTGCGGCGCGCGATCGACCACGGCGCGCAGACCGTCCTCAGGATGCGCGAAGCGGGCGATTCTGGACCAGGCTTTCACCATAAACTCTTCGCTTCAAGAACTTTCCCAGAACGCTTCACTCAAAAATCCAATGCTTCGCGGCCGCGCTCAGTGCCTCGAGCCCCTTCTCGCTGCGCGCTTCCGTGTAGACGCGCACCACCGGTTCGGTCCCGGATAACCGGTAGCAAACCCAGGATCCGTCGCCGAACACCAATTTCAATCCGTCCGTGCGAACGACTTGGCTGACTTCGCGGCCGTTGAAATCCCGCGGATCGGAACGCAGCTTCTCAGTGAACTTCGCCTTGACCTCGGGCGTCAAGCGGAAGTTCTCGCGCTGCGGATAGTAGGAACCAACTTGGTTACATACCGCCTTCAATTGTTCGCCCAGGGACTTGCCTCTTTTCGCGACGGCTTCGCAGCATAGAAGTCCGGCCAGCACGCCATCCTTCTCCGGCACATGATGCCGAATCGAGAGCCCAGCGCTCTCTTCGCCGCCAATAGCGATCTTGTCCTGCATGATCAGTTCGCCAATGTACTTGAAGCCCACGGGCGTCTCGTGCAGTTCGACGCCGTGAAACTCCGCCAGGGCATTGACCAGATTCGTGGTGGCGACCGACTTGGCCACGCCGTTCTTCCAGCCCCGGCTTTCGACGAGATAATCGAAGAGCAGCGCGATCACGTAATTCGGCTGCAGAAACGTGCCGTCGGAATCCACAATGCCGAAGCGGTCGGCGTCGCCGTCGGTCGCAATACCAATGTGGGCTCCAGTCTCGCGCATCTTTTTTCGCAGATCTTCCAGCAAATGATCGTCGGGTTCCGGGGCGTGTCCCCCGAACAGAACGTCGCGATAGTCGTGCACCGTGGCAACCTGCACTCCGGCGCTGCGCAGCAGTTCGTCAGAGTAGCCGCGAGCCGCACCCCACATGGGATCGAAGACTACGCGCAGGTTCGCTTTGCGAATCGCGCCGAGATCAATGATTTCGCCCAGACGTTTCAGGTAGGACGGCTTGGGATCGAGCGTTCCATATTGCGCAGAGGTTAGTTCCGCCGGGGCAGCGGGGCGGCTCTTGGCGGAATCGGAGTTATCGCCCGCGACAATTTCGGCTTCGATTTTTTTCGTCACTTCGGGCAAGGCCGGGCAGCCATCGGGAGTGGAAAATTTGATTCCGTTGTATTCCGGCGGATTGTGCGAAGCGGTGAAGTTGATAACACCATCCGCCTTGTTGTGAGCTACGGCGTGGGCAAATGCCGGCGTGGGAGCTGGCTCTGCAACCACCAGCGGCGTGATTCCATGTGCCGCCAGAATTTCCGCCGCCATCGCGCAGAAAGTCTCGCCCAGAAATCGCGGATCGCGTCCCACTATCACTCGCGCGCCGTGCGCCTTCTGTGAAGCGACGTAGCGCGCGATGCCGCCCACGGCGCGCCGGACGTTGGCAAACGTGAATTCTTCAGCCATGACCGCCCGCCAACCCGATGTGCCAAACTTGATTTGCGTTAGCATGAAAGAATCCTCGATGCCACGAATAATTGCCGCGACCGGCGACCCTAGCGGCGCCGGCGGCCGACGTGTGATTCTATATGACTGACAAACGAATCGTCCTGTGCACCGCCGGCTCGGAAGACGAAGCCCGCAAGATCGCCCGCCACCTTGTGGAGCAGCGTCTCGCCGCCTGCGTGAACATCGTCCCACAGATTGAATCGATCTACCGCTGGCAGGGAAAACTGGAGTCAGCCCGCGAATGGCTCCTGCTCATTAAAACGACAGAAAACATATTTCCGGCGGTGCGCGACGCCATTCGAGAATTACACTCCTACGAACTCCCAGAGTGCATCTCGATCAGCGTTGAAGACGGCAGCGCCGCCTATCTGGAATGGATCGACCAATCGGTTAAATAGCGGACTCCCCTAAACTTTAATGCGCGGTGAATGCGTTCGCCTGCGCAGGTTACAGAATTTTCTTCCCAAACGCCGACAGCGCCAGTTCCACCGCCAGATCGGCCGTCTTATTGTGTTCATCGATCACGGGATTCACTTCGACAATCTCGAAACTGAGCATGCGTCCGTGATCGGCAATGATCTCCATGGCGAGGTGCGCCTCACGATAGGTCGCGCCGCCGCGCACCGGAGTGCCTACGCCCGGCGCGTCTTCCGGATCAACCCAGTCCATGTCGAGCGATATGTGATAGCCGGAGGTGCCGCGCGCAGCCATGCGCAGGGCTTCTTCCATCACCGTGCGCATGCCGCGCTCATCAATGTCGCGCATGGTAAAGACGCCGATGCCGGCACGCAGCACATTTTCCTTCTCCACCGCGTCGATGTCGCGCACGCCCACCAGCACGCAGTTCTGCGGCTTTACCTTGGGAGAAAAATCGAAGATATTCGCCAGGTCCGACGGCCACAGACCCATCAGCGCAGCCAGGGGCATGCCATGCACGTTGCCGCTGGGAGACGATTCGGGCGTGTTGATGTCGGTATGCGCGTCGATCCAGATCAAGCCGACATGGTGATTCTGGCGACGGTAGAATTCGGCAACGCCCGAAACCGTGCCGGCTGCCATCGAATGATCTCCGCCCAACGCCAGTGGAACTTTTCCGGCCTCAAGCGTCTTGACCACCAACTCCGCGTGCTTCGTGCAAGTGGCCGTAATCTCTTTCAAATATTTCGCGTGCGTGTCGCCTTCCTTCTTTTGCTCAGGAATGGCAACGGCCACGTTGCCGCCGTCTTCCACCTCATGCCCGAGCGCCTCGAGGCGCGCCTCAAGTCCGGCTACGCGAACCGCGGAAGGCCCCATGTCAACCCCGCGCCGCGACTGGCCCAGATCGAGCGGCACGCCGATGACCCGAATCTTTCTGGGAGTGAGGCTTGCGGAGGGTGCTGTCGTCGTCATAGATGGTTATGAGGCCGCGCCGATGATCCGCCGCGTAATCGAATCGAGTCTGTCTTTTCTTCCATTCTCGGCGATCTCGGCGCACACGGCGGTGAAAAAGCTCTATGGATACAGCCGGTACAGCATCCTGGGAAACGGGATCGTCTCGCGCACGTGTTCCAGGCCGCATATCCAGGCCACCGCGCGTTCAATGCCCATACCGAAACCTCCATGCGGCACGCTGCCGAACTTGCGCAGGTCGAGATACCACTTGAATGCTTCCTCCGGCAAATTGTGTTCGTGAATGCGCTGCAGCAATAGGTCGTAAGACGCCATGCGCTGCGAGCCGCCGATAATTTCTCCGTAACCTTCGGGCGCAAGCACATCGACACACAAGGCCAGTTCCGGCCGCTGCGGGTCGGGTTCCATGTAAAACGCTTTTACTTTCGCCGGGTATCGATGCACCATAACCGGCTTGTCGAACTGCGCCGAGAGGTAGGTTTCATCCGGCGAGCCCAGGTCGCCGCCCCATTCAAACTTCGATTCCAGCGCGCCCTTGGCGTGTCCTTCCTGCAGATTCTTGACCGCGTCGTCGTAACTGATTCGCGGAAACGGCGCCTCGATCTTTTCCAGTTTCGAAATGTCGCGGCCGATGGTCTGCAGATCGACTCGCGCGTTTTTCCAGGCAACGCTTCACGATGAAACTAATCAGCCCCTCGGCCAACTCCATCACGTCGTCGAGTTCGGCGTAAGCGACTTCGGGTTCGACCATCCAGAACTCGGTGAGATGACGACGCGTCTTCGATTTCTCCGCGCGAAATGTTGGACCGAACGAATAAACCTTGCCCAGCGCCATTGCGGTCGCTTCCACATAGAGCTGGCCCGATTGAGTGAGGAACGCCTGCTCGTCAAAATAATCGACAGGAAACAGCGTGCTCGTGCCTTCGCACGCCGCCGGAGTAATGATGGGCGGATCGGTCAGTGTGAAGCCGCGTTCGTCAAAGAAATCGCGCGCCGCCTTGATGATTTCCGCTCGCACGCGCAGAATCGCCGCCTGCCGCTGCGAACGCACCCACAGATGACGGTGCTCCATCAGGAAGTCTGTGCCATGTTCCTTGGGAGTTATCGGGTACGGCGAAGACTCGGGTACGCGCTGCACGACCTGGACATTGGCGACATCGAGTTCGTACCCGCCGTGGGCGCGCTTGTCGGCGCGAACCTTGCCTTCAACGATCACGCTCGACTCCTGCGTCAGAGTCTTGATCGCATCGAACACTTCCGGCGGGACCGCGTTCTTCGGCACCACGCCTTGAATGATTCCCGAGCCGTCGCGAAACTGGGGGAACAACAGCTTCCCACTCTCGCGCAGGTTGTACAGCCAGCCACGGATGGTGACGGACTGGCCTTCGTGCTTGCCGATTTCTGCAATGGTAGTAACAGGTGAGGACATAAACTGATTTTGCAATTGGGGAATTTGGTAATCGTGTAATTGAACGCCTGCTGAGTTCGCAGTGGTTCTTAAATTACCCAATTACAAAATTCCTCAATTACCCAATTCTTCGAGTTGTTCAAACGCTGGCCCCAGCTTCTCCAGTGCGTTCACTTTTTCGTCTTCCGCGAGTTCCAGGAGCAGGGGCGGAGTTTGCGGAGCGGATCGCAGCAGTTCCATGGCTTCTTTCCAGTCGATGGTCCCCTGCCCCGGCCACAGATGGGAATCTTTGTCCTTCGCGTTGTCGTGAACGTGGGTCGAGCGAATGTGATTCCGCAAAATTTCAAACCCCCCCCGAACCGAACCATCCATGTGCGCGTGTCCAAAATCGAAACAGACGCCCACATCGTCAAAGTGTGCGCCCTTGATCATTTCCACCAGCCGATCGGGCGTGGAGAGTTCGTTGGGGATGTTCTCTAACAGAATGCGCACACCCAGCGGCTTGGCAAATGCACGTAAGTGTTCGATGGAGGTCATTGCCGCCTCGAACTTCTTGTCGCTGAAACTTTCATTCGGCGTCCCCAGATGCTGCACCAGAAAGCGGAACGGGATCTGCTCGGCAATTTCGAGCGCCCGTTTGATCTCATCCATCGCCTCGATTCGTGCAGCGCGGTCAATGGAGGCTACGTTGACCGGCGGAGCGCCGGCCCGGCCCCACTCGTAGTCCGAGTACAGAGGCGAATGAACCGAGTTCAAGCGGAATCCCGCTGCCCTTGAACCACTCGGCAATTTCCTTGACGTGCGCCTTGCGGTTGGCATAGTCGATGTGCTGGCGCGCGGCGAAAATTTCGACCGCCTGCACGCCGGCGCGCGCCAGCCCGTCCAAGATGCCGGGATGCAGCCGCTCTTTTACGAACAGATAGGTAGAAACCGCTCTCTGCATATGTGTCTCTTAAAGTAGCGCTGCCGTCCCGGCGGCTGCCCAGCCTGCGGCTGCGCGGGCAAGCTGCCCCGCGACGGCCGGCAGGATGCCGGCGCTACATCTCAAATTGCCTTTCAGTATCCCACTGCCTTGCCGCCATTCCGCACATCGCTGGCGCCCAGCCGTTCGCCGGTCTTGGCATCGACCTCGATGCACTCCGCATCGCTCCAGTAAGGGGCAACATGCGTCCCGTAGTGGAGTCCGACCTCGACGCTGTATCCCATGCGCTGCAGCATGCCGATAGTGTCGGGCGAAAACCATTGTTCCACATTGACCACGTCGGGCAGCCATTGATTGTGAAAGCGAGGCGCGTTCACCGCCTCCTGAATATTCATGCCGTAATCGACGACACCCATTAAAACATTGGCCACGGTCGTGATGATCTTCGAACTCCCGGGTGAACCCAGTACCATGACCGTCTTGCCATCGCGCACCACAATCGTCGGAGTCATCGACGACAGCGGCCGCTTTCCCGGCCCAATCGCGTTGGTGCTGCTCTGAATCAGGCCATCGCTGTTGGGCACACCCGGCTTAGAAGAGAAATCGTCCATCTCATCGTTAAGCAAGAAGCCCAGGCCGTCAGCCGTAACGCGCGATCCGAACCAGTCATTAATAGTAGTGGTGACTGCGACCGCGTTTCCATCCGCGTCCATCACTGAATAGTGCGTCGTATGATTCGACTCGTGCGGCGCCATCGCCGGCGAATGCCCGGAGGCATATTGTTCCAGTTCACTGAAGATCGCCGGCCGCTTCAAGTCTTTGCTTGCGGTCGCGTGCGCGGGATCGATTGTCTCTTCCCAGGCCGCCGCATATCGTTTGTCGATAAGCTGTGCCACCGGAATTTTCGCGAAGTCGGGATCGCCCATAAACTCGGCGCGATCAAAAAAGGCCCGCCGGAAGGCCTCAATCGTGTAGTGCATCGATTGCGCCGACCGATCGCCCATCTTACCCAGATCGTAACCTTCCAAAATGTTAAGGATTTCAATCAGCACCGCACCGCCCGAAGATGGTGGCGGAGCGCTGATCACCTCATATCCGCGATATGTTCCGCGCACCGGCTCGCGCTCTTTCACCTCATAGTGCGCCAGATCGTCGGCCGTAATCAGACCCGCCACCCTTCTGCATCGCTGCCGCTAGTTCCCGCGCGAGTGAGCCGTGGTAAAAATCATCTGGCTTTTCGGAAATGCGTTCCAGTGTCCGTGCCAGATCGGGCTGGCGGAAAATCTCTCCCGGCTTGTAGTAGTCGCCGTTGCGCTGAAAGACCCGACGCGATTCGGGGAACTCGGCCAGATGCCGGTCGTGCATATCGGCAGCTTCTTCCCACGTCAGAGCGTATCCCGAGCTTGCCAGTTGAATCGCCGGTGCCATCACTTGCTTGAGCGTCAGTTTGCCGTATTTCCGCTCGGCATAAACCATGCCCGCAACCGATCCGGGCACCCCAATCGCCTTGTATCCAATTTCGCTGGCGCCTGGAATCAAGTTGCCCTGCGCGTCCAGATACATATCGCGCGTCGCCGCCGCAGGCGCCATTTCGCGGTAGTCGAGAAAGTGCGCCTTGCCATCGGCCATGCGGATAAGCATGAACCCGCCGCCGCCAATGTTTCCCGCCGCGGGATGAACCACGGCCAGCGCGAATCCTGTAGCCACCGCGGCGTCCACCGCGTTCCCGCCGCCCTGCATGATTTCCACGCCCACGTGAGACGCCAGTTCGTGCACGCTCACTACCATGGCGTGCGCGGCGTGAACAGGATGTGTAGATGCGGTGGCGGGAACGATGGCGCCCGCCGCCAGCAGCGCCACTATTATAAAAAATAATACTGTTCGTGGAGATCGCATTCAGGTTGCAAACAGCATTCAAGCGCGAACTCTGAGGCTAGCCGACGGCGGCAAGCCGAGTCAAATCACTTGGGCTGGAATAGCAATCAATTTTGATTGTCGATCGTGTCCGCTGTAAAGGGCGTCATTCGGGCTGGAGCCGCTCGTCGGGATTTCGGAGTTCTGATATATTCTCGCGCAGCAAGGAGGAAGCTCACGCCCATGGACATTCACGGTGTTGCTCCTCTACTGCAAGTCTTCGACATGCCGACCGCGATTCATTTCTACCGCGATGTCTTGGGGTTCACAGTTTCCGCGACATCCCAGCCAGGAGACAACTGCAACTGGGCTCTGCTGAGGCTGAATGGCGCGGAGGTGATGCTCAATACTGCCTACGAATCGGACCGCCGTCCCGCCTCTCCAGAATCCCAACGCGTGGCCGCGCACGACGACACTTGCCTGTTCTTCGGCTGCGAAGATCTGGACGCCGCTTACCAACATCTGCTCGCGCATGGACTCGAGGTAAAAGAACCGAAGATTGCGCCGTACGGGATGAAGCAGCTCTGGTTCCATGATCCTGACGGCTACGGCCTCTGCTTCCAGTGGCCTGCCACGCAACAGACCTACGATTCCTGGGCAGCTGCGTACGGCCTGGAACCCAAAACCATCGCGTAGCAACAGGCGCCTCGCCTGTCCGCCCATGCGGTGCGGGCGCCCTCGCCCGCGTGGCGGCGAATATGCGGTTTGCATCGCGTGCCGGCGCGCCACGCTCACGTGTCCCATTCCCTGATCACCGTCACCTTGCTATACGCCACGCGAAAGCCCAACCGCTCTGCGTTGCGCTGCGAAGTAGTTCCACCCTGCGTAACCACCGCGGCATATTCACATCCGGCCTCGACGGCAGCCTCCATGCGGGCGCGCAGCAGCGCGGCCTGCAGACCGCGGCCGCGAAACTCAGCCAGTGTGCCCGCCCCGCATAGGGCAAAGACTCTGTGCCCCGGAATAACCAGCCCGGTACCACATGCCACCAACCGTCCGTCAATGCTCGCTACGAACGGCAGCGCCCCCTCCATCTGATAGAACGGCGCGATCAGTCCTCGAAACGCCTCAGGCGCACCGCCAGGAAAGAATGCGCTCTCCACGATGGCACCGGCAGCATCGGCCTCCTCAAGCCGGCTGCGACGAATCTCGCATCCCGGCGGAGCCGGAGGAAATTTCTCCTCCGCATCCAGCTTCCGGTAAAGAACATTGTTCAACTCCGCAATCGCATACCCGCGCTCCCTGAACAACTCAAATACTGCCGGTTCGTGCAGGGGACACAAATCCACTTGCGACGGAGCCTCATGCGCACGATAGAACTGCTCCACGCGATTCAGATCCTCAGCGGTAAACGGACGGTCGAGCCCCGCCCCAGTCGCTCGTCCGATCGGCGAACCCAGGCCCGCGAAGATCATGTGCCCGCCGCAAATTTCTTCCTCAGCGGCCCCAATCTCGGGCCGCGTCTTCTGAAATGTCCGCGCGTATAAAACCTGCGGCATCTCCTCGACCGACTCGAGACGGCGAGCGAATGCCTTGTCCACGAATTGCATGGGAAATAATCCTTTCTGGTTTTGAGAAGGTGGACGGACCGAGCCAGAGCGCGCACACTTCCACTCGCCTCTCGCTCAACGTCACAGCGTGCAGATTAAAGGACGGCAGTCATAGGCAGGCCGATAGATTACCCGGCCCGACGCCTCAGTTCAAGCGAATTATCGGCGCGTAATGTAGCGTACTCACGTAGTGACAGCCGCCTCGGCTGTCGCGCGACCGCGTAGCCGAGCGAAGCCGAATCGCCCCACGCCGCCCCGCTCCAAATAAATGCTTCCCGATCCTCGCGCCCGGTGGGAAAATACCACCCCATGTTCAGATTCCGGCTTGCTCTCCTGTCCTTGCTGATCTCCATCTGGCACCCGACCGCAGTAGCCGCGCCCGCGCCACAAACTCTGCGCTATACGATTACTTCCAATGGCAGGGTCGCCGGAAGTGAGATCGACACCTACCTTGCCGACGGCCGTGTCGAGAGCGCGTTCGAGTTCAACGACCGCGGCCGCGGGCCCAAGGTTTCGGCCGTCTATGTTCTCGACTCCAACGGACTCCCGCGGCGCGTGGATGAAACCGGCATTGACTACCTGAAAGCTCCCGTCGACGAGCATTTCGAAGTCAAGGAAGGCGTCGCCCACTGGAAAAGCACGGCCGAAGACGGCCACGCACCCGCCGGCGGATTTTATGTCAGCAATAACGGCCCGGCCGCGGAGCTTGCATTCCTGGTTGCGACCCTCGAGAAAGCCCACGGGACGCCCGTCCCCCTGTTTCCCGCGGGCGAAGCTCGGCTCGAGCGCCTGACCGACCTCACTCTCGAAGATCACGGACAGAAACTACATGTGACGGATTTCGCGATTACTGGACTCTCATTCGAACCGCAGACCCTCTGGCTTGATGACGAGCAGCATTTTTTCGCAATCCCCGGCACATGGTTTGCGTTTCTCCGGGAAGGCTGGGAAAAAACCAACGACCAGCTCTATGCCATCGACATCAAAATGCGCGACCAGCGCTATGCGCGTCTGGCCAAGGATTTGGCAAAGCATCCGTCACATCCATTAGCTATTGAACACGTCCGCCTGTTCGATTCCGAGCAGGCGATCATGCGCGAGGATCAAACAGTTGTCGTGTCCGGCGACCGGTTCCTGACAGTCGGTCCGGCAGGTTCCGTGCACCTGCCCGGAGATGCCGAACGTATCGATGGAACCGGCAAGACTCTTCTTCCCGGCCTGTTTGATATGCATGTGCATGCCCAGGCCCTGGACGGCATCCTGAACATCGCCAGCGGCGTGACTAGCGTCCGCGACATGGGAAACGACATCGATCAACTCCAGCATCTTCAGGATCAGTGGCAGAACGGCACGGCTATCGGTCCGCGTGTCTGGAAAGCCGGATTCATCGACGGCCACGGTCCTTTTCAGGCGCCCACGGGACTCTATGCCGACACTGCCGCCGAAGCCGAGGCCGCCGTCAACCGTTACGCCGATCTCGGCTACGTTCAGATCAAACTCTACAGCTCGCTCAATCCTGACTTCGTGCCCGGTATCGTGAAAATCGCTCACGCTCGCGGACTGCGCGTCAGCGGCCACATTCCCAACGGCATCACCGCGTCGCAGTTCGTCGACGACGGCGCCGACGAAATTCAGCACATCAATTTCATCTTCCTGAATTTTTTCGCGTCGCGGGTGAAAGACACGCGAACGCCGGAACGCTTTACCGCTGTCGGCGCCAATGCCGCGAAGCTCGACCTGCAATCCAAGCCGGTGAATGATTTCATCCAGCTTCTACTCAATCACCACACCACCGTGGACGTAACGCTGGGAACATTTGAGGGAATGTTCACCGGGCGTCCAGGGCAGGCTTCGCCGGATTTGGTGCCGGTTCTGAAACGCCTGCCTGCGCAAGTTCAACGCAGCGCGTACAGCGGCGGCCTTCCCGTCACCGCCGAGAACGACCAACTCTACAAAGATTCCTATCGCGCCATGCTGGCTATGACCAGGCGCATGTACGATGCCGGCATCCCGATTCTCGCCGGTACCGACGGCACCGCCGGAATCATGTTGCATCGAGAGTTGGAACTCGAAGTCCAGGCCGGCATCCCACCTGCCAAGTCGCTACAGATTGCTACCTGGAACGCGGCCCGGCTCTTGAAACAGGAAAAGGAATTAGGCTCCATTGCCGAAGGTAAACGCGCGGACTTTCTCTTGGTGGATGGCAATCCAGCGGAGCACATCAGCGACATCCGCCGCTGTCGCCTCGTGATGAAAAATGGCACTCTCTACAACAGCGGAGACCTCTACGCCGCAGTTGGCATCGGCCCCGCGGAATAGGGGAAGGAAAAGATGAAAGAGCCCGAATCGCGCGGAGTTACTTGGAAATCCATCCTGCATTCAGCAGCATTTCGTGAGCAATCTGAGTCACCGAACGATCGTCGGTGGTAACGCTGAAATCCTCCAGTCGCACACGATCCAGAATGGAGTTCAACTCTGCGACTTGAGCGACAAATTGCTCCTGCAAAACTCCCAACTCGCGCGTCTTAACGCGCTGCCGCATCGTTCCAATGTTCGCAGTGAGGCGACAAACGATCGTGATCCTAGCGGAAACGGCCTTGCGGCAACATTCCAATGCGGCACGGTGCTCAATCGCGCGCGCCACCAGGAATCGACGTATTCCGAGGGCAGCGTAGTTTTTGCAGACACAGTGAAGATTGCGGTACATCACAACATCGTTGCTCGCGCCGGAGGACAAATGTGCAAGTCCAAATGCATCGAGGTCGAGCGCGGCGTGGGCAATGTTTTGCAGTGCCAGGATGTCCGACGCTTCGCCCAGAACGCTGGTTTTGCCCGCGCCCATCGAACCCGTAATGATAAGTAACAAATTCCGCTGCATTGCTCTTCAATTGTCCCTCGATCAGGGCCTTAACTGAAAGCTGAGAGCTGAGAGCTGACAGCTGTTTTCTTTACACCTGCTGCCGCGCCTCGCCGAGCGATACGCTGACGTCCATTTTTTTCTTGTTGCGGTAGATCGTAATCTTGACTCTGTCACCGGCGCGATGGTTGTTCATCATCTGCGAGAGATCCTGCTGGTCTTCCACTTTCTGATCGTCGATTGCCACAATCAGATCGCCACCCAGCGTGATGGCCGTGTTCCCCAGGTAAGCGCGCTCGGTCCCGGCGCGCAGACCGGCCTGGTCGGCGGAACCTCCCGGAGTCACCTGGGTAATTAGCAAGCCGTAGTCGACTGGCAACCCCATCTCATCCGCCAGTTCGGGGCTGATCGGAATCGTGGCTACTCCCAACGCAGGACGCCGCACCCGCCCCAGCGTCATCAGATCGTTGAGCACCGCCTTCGCGGTATTGATGGGAATGGCAAAACCGATGCCCGCGTTCTGCCCCACACTGGAAAGAATCATGGTATTGATGCCAATGACTTCTCCGCGCCAGTTCATCAGGGGTCCGCCGGAGTTGCCGGGATTGATCGCCGCGTCCGTCTGAATCGCTTCATCGATCATCGCGCCGTTCGGCTCGCGAACCGGCCGGATGGAACTCACAATTCCGCGCGTCATGGTTCCTGCCAAGCCAAACGGATTGCCGATGGCATACACTTTCTGCCCCACCTGCAGATTACGCGAATCGCCAAGGACAGCCGGAACCAGATCCGGCGCTTTGATCTGGATCACCGCCAGATCGTGTGGCGGATCGGTGCCCACCACCGTCGCTTTATACTTTTTGCGGTTGTGCATCGTGACTTCTACCTGCCGCGCGTCGGCGATCACGTGATAGTTGGTAAGAATGTGCCCGTCTTTGTCGATCACGAATCCCGACCCTTGCCCCTCCTGCGGCACCAGCCCGTAGAAAAAATCAAACGCCATGGCGCGCGACGTGACGTTCACCACCGATGGAATATTTCTCTTGTAGACGGAAATGTTGTTCTGCTCTTCGCCGTCGAGCGAATCATTCGGCGCCGCCTCGGTAATCTCAACCTGCTCCGGATGGCTCAGCCAGTTCGACGGATGCAGTCCCCCCGCCAGCGAATTCGACCGCCAGGTCGTGAAATAGAAGAACGCCCCCGCCAGCGCCAGCGCGAAAATCAAAGGCCGCATGACTCTCATAATTTAGAACCATCCCAAGATATGTACGTTATCGGGAAGAAGAAAGGTCCCTGAATTGATTCTAAACAATGCCCCGCCTCGAAGCACGCTGCCCGACGTTCCTAAAATTCGTTGGCCTCATCCTGAGCGAAGCCGTTCTTCAGGCGGAGCGAAGAGCCTGCCCTGAGCGGAGTCGAAGGGATCTCGGGCGCCCCTGATCTATGGGAGGAAGTTACATCGGTACAAACGGCCGTGTCATTGACTCCCCGCTTCGGCCCGTATTTCTCTCCAGACCCTCCGCACTTGCTCACGCGTTCGCTCCAGCGACCCCGAGTTGTCGATCACGTAGTCCGCGGCCTTGATCTTCTCTTCATCCGCCAGTTGCGCCGCCATGCGGCGTTCGACTTCTTTGCGCGCAGACTCGAGGTCAATCCTTTGCCGGGCGGCGAAACGGACTGCGCGCTGTTCCTCATTACAAGTCACAACGATCAGGCGATCAAAATGCCCGCCCGCGCCAGCCTCGAGAATCAGCGCCGCCTCGACGATGGCCACCGCGTGCGGGTCCTGCCGGCCCATCTCCTGCATCCACGCATCCTGACTGCGAATCACCACGGGATGCACGATACGGTTGAGCTCCTCAATGCGGGATTGCGGGACGCTCTCGCCTTGCGCGGCCGTGGCCCGGCCAAACGCGGCCTCCGCCAACTTGGCGCGATTCACGCTGCCATCGCGCTTGAGAATCTCGCGGCCGAAGTGTCGCACTACCTCGTTATAAACCGCCTCGCCGGGCTGCATCAGCGAATGCGCAATGCGATCCGCTTGCACCAGATGCGCGCCCAACGCCACGAACATCTCGCCCACTACCGACTTGCCGGCAGCGATCCCCCCGGTGAGTCCAACTTTCAGCATGCCAACTCCGCGGTAGGAACCTTCACCACAGAGACACATAGGCACAGAGAGAAACAAAGAAAGAAAAAATAAGGGTTTCTCTGTGACGGAGCTTGCCCTGAGCGACGTCGAAGGGTGTCTCTGTGGTGGAATTGCATTTGCAATCGTTAGATGCGCGAGAACTCCCGCACCCGGCTTTCCCGCCGCATTTTCGCCGCCTTCACCGTATTGAACATTAGCATGGCAATAGTGAGCGGGCCGACTCCACCGGGCACAGGGGTGAGAGCTCCGGCAATCTCCGCGACTTCAGGATGCACGTCGCCCATCAGCGTAGATCCCTTCTTGCGGAACCCCTCTTCTCGCTTCGCATTGCCGGCAAAAAATCGCTGAAACTCCGCGCCATCAGTGACCGTATTCATCCCCACGTCAATCACGGTCGCGCCCGGCTTCACGAAATCCCGGGTAATCATTCCAGCGCGTCCTATGGCCGCCACCAGAATGTCGGCCCGCCGACACACGCCCGGCAAGTCATGCGTTTTCGAGTGGCAGACGGTCACCGTTGCATTGGCATTCAGCAGCAGCATAGCGGTGGGCTTGCCTACAATGTCGCTGCGTCCCACGACTACGGCTTCGCGTCCCGCGACGGCAATGTTGCTGCGCTTCAGAATCTCCATCACTCCCGCCGGCGTGCATGGAACCAGCCCAGGACGCTGGGTAGACAAGAATCCGACGTTGACAGGATGGAATCCGTCAACGTCCTTCGCCGGATCGACCGCCATCAGAACCTCCTTCGCATCGACGTGGTCGGGCAGCGGCAACTGCACCAGGATGCCATCTACATCGTCGCGACGATTAAGATCTTCGACCAGCTCCAGCAGTTCGCCAGTCGCCGCAGACTCTGGGGGAGTGAGCTTCTCGCTGTAGATTCCCACTTCTTCGCAAGCCTTGACTTTGCCGCGCACATAAATCTCTGAGGCTGGATTATGTCCGACAAGGAGGACGGCCAGCCCCGGTCGCACCCCGGCAGCCACCATGGTCTTCACTTCCGCGGCGACCTCGCTGCGAATTTCTTGCGCGATTTTGCTTCCGTCGAGAATGATGGCAGGCATGAGTTAGGCTTCCCTCGACCCAGCTTCGGCTCTAAAATCTTACACTGCCAAGCCCGCCGAGCGCGCACGAGACTTCGAAAACCATTTCACCACAGAGACACGGAGACACGGAGAAAACCATGATTCTCGAATTTCTCCGTGTCTCCGTGTCTCCGTAGTGAATGACGTTGCGTCCTGTCACATGCCATGTCGTACAATGCCGAAGTTATGCTTTCCAAAGAACTACTCGAAATTCTGGTCTGTCCCGCCTGCAAGCAGGCGCTCGAATACCGGCAAAACCCTGAAACTCTGAAGTGCCCGCATTGCCACCGCGTCTATGCGGTAAAGGACGATATCCCTATTATGTTGATCGATGAGGCAACGGTCGAGCCGTAACAGAATTTTTGATTTTTGATTTTCCCTACCTCCGCCACGGCGAGCGCTCGGGCCAATGGCTCATCGCCTCTTCCGCCCAAGTCGTCGATTTACCCGTATGACAGGAAGTACAAGGACTCGGAATCCCATACTTGTCCGTCGCAGACGGCGGGATGAACCGGAAGGTATGCGCGTGCACAAACGCGCCTGGAACGCCCTTCGGTTTCTAGGGCCGGCATATGGCAGGCAACGCACTCGCTTCCGGCGCTTCCCTCTTTGTGGTGAGTATGTTCCGCGAGCGTGGCCGTGTGCGGCCCGTTCGGCGACGTAGGTCCGTGACAATCGAGGCATATCTGATTTGCAGGCTTTCTTAATTGGGCGTAGTTTGCTGTGCCGTGCGCATCATGGCAGGAAGCACAGGTAATGCCGTGCTGGTACATGACGCTCTGCGCAAAGTCGTTGCCTTGCATGCGGTTCTTGTGCGCGGTGCAGTCCGGGAAATAATAAAAGGTAGTTTGACCCAGCGTGCAGTCCTCAAGTTTCCAGTAGTCCTGCAGTTTTAGACCGACGCGGTAGCCAACCGGCCAGTCATAATATTTTCCCTGGATCGGGTTGGCTAAGGGCTGTCCCTGGGAATGGCATGAGATGCAGGTATCCGTGGCTGCCACTGTGTCCATCTGCGCCGGATTGAGAATGTTGCCGTGAGTGGGATGCCCCACATGCTCGCTTCCCGGCCCATGACAGCGCTCACATCCCACGTTCCATTCCGCGACCTGCTTGGTCTGAATGTTGTAATCCACGGAATGGCAGCCATCGCACAGAGGGCCGGTTGGCCGCTTCATGTTGTCCGGCGGATACACTGCTCCCCACCAATCACCGCCCTTTGCCGGGACCATATAAGGACGCCACGTGTGATTGCCCACCACCCACTGCACGGGCAGGGGAAAATAATCGTCGCCGATCTTAGTGAAATAGCGCTGCTTCCAAATGCTGCCGTAGACGAAAGCAACCTGATCCGCGGAGAACCTCGCTACATTGTTGGTTCGGAGGTCGGGAATGATGGCGTCGGGGTGGGTCCGTGGATCGCGCACCACATTGGCCATCGGTGTCTTTTTCCAGTGAGTGTAGATCTCCGCATGGCACTTCTCGCAGGCTTGTGAGCCGACGTAACTTGCCGACCCGCCGGTGCTCACTTGTTGCGCTAGTTCCGAGTTGCTGAGCGGCCGAAGGCTTCGAATAAACTGCACCAGTTTCCAACTGTCGCCCGACGATTCCGCATGCGGATTGCCCCAGGCGGGCATGCCGGTGAGCTGCACACCGTTTTCAATGATGTAGTGAATCTCGCCATCGCTGAGATTCTGGGTTGCAGGCGCGTGCAGATCGGGCACCCTGGGATAGAGATTCAGCCCCATTTGTGTTTTGCCGCCTCCGTCGATTCCATGACATGCCGCGCAGTGAATAAGAAAGGCTTCCCGCCCTTGCTGGAGAGTATCGGAAGTCGCCGCCATCGGGTTTTTCGCATTCCGCTCGCGAGCGGGAACAGCAAGGTCTCTCATGGTCCGTGCCAACACGGACTCCCATGCGGAAGGCATCGTACTAGCCCGGAAGCCGCGGCGGATCAAGAGAAGGCCGCAGGCAGTCCCAACCACGACGATTATCAGAAGCGCAAAAAGAAACTTCCTCAAGATTTTCATGCCGGCCGGGATCGAGTCTTCGAACTCTTGGTTTTCCCGTTCTGGTTCTCCCCTTCGCAGGACAGCATTGCCACGTCCTATTTTCAACCTTATTCCGGAACCCAGCGTGCGGTGAAAAAACGGACTGTTTTGGTTTACGGTGACCAGAACCCGTCCCAAAAACGACACTTAGTGTCAGTCTTGAGATTACTTGTGGGTACCAACGGGTGCGAAGAATCCATTGGGCACAGGACATGCCCCGACGACTCGCCCGCAACTTTCGGCATCTACACGGGTTAAATCCTTTAGCCAGCGCTTTGTAGGACACTACAGGAAAAACAGCATAACTACGGCAAAAGAATTGCATGCAACTTCCACAAGTGCCGATGAGTCTAAGTAGCCAAGTAGTGAAGGTCGGAGTCGGAGGTGATGACGGCCATGACGAACGGGAAGAAGATCAGAACGACAAGCCGCTCAACGACAAAGACAGATTCACCATGACCGAGCTAGCGGCGCTCAGGAACGATCTGCTTCAGGGCGGCATGATCGACTCCTACGAGGCGGCCGAACTGCTCCAGGTTTTTCTGATGGGCCGTGGCTATGGAGTATCGCCCAAAGCAGCGCTCGACGCTGCCGGCCGCGTCGAAATGGCCGGATGCGCAATGCCCGTTCTCATGCATGAGCTAGAGAACCTAGCGATGGTGATGTAAGGTTTCACGCGGCGTGGGCCGCGACGTGACTGAGTTAAGCAATTTTCGACATCTGGATCGGCCATTCGAAACAAGATCGGACGAACCAGTTTCAACTGCGAAAGCCGGGCCAACCAGCCCGGCTTTGTTGTTTTTCAAGCCCTCGACGCCGCCGGTCTTCGCCAAATCCACACCAGTAGCCACGAAGCGGACTAACACTCCCTCGCCTGCCGGCGATCGGAAGCACACCTGAGAAATCACTGCGAGAGAAAACCCGCGACGTAGTGCGCTTCGCCGTCGCCCGAACCAAGTTCGACATTGAGGAAGCCTTTGGGGGAGAGCAGATCGAACACGCAACGGCCGTGTTTTGAGGATTCGGGTTCCCGCCGGAGTCAGATTGTTCCACCGGAGTCCATCTGCTGGTTCTCGCCATAGTAGTCAGCCGAGGCGAGCAGATTGGACGATTGCTTGCGCTGGCGGGCCAGATCGTCGAAGCCAAGGCAGGTTGCAGCCGTTTGAAAAGGTAAACCTGGAAGGCTGGCTGGCCTTTGCGCGAGAGTGGTCTCAGCCAGCCTTCTCGGTTTGATTTACGGCCGAGATTTATACTTTGCCTTTCTGATGGCGGCCGGATCGGTCACCTTCCTGGTACCTTCCTCCTGGATAAGGGTCAGAGAATCCGCAGCGTTGAAGGGGAATTCACGCACCGAGTTTTGCGACGCCTGCCCCCAGTTGCTGAGCGTGATATCCACACGGCGGTTGCTGGCCAGAATAATCGTTCTCATATGATCGAGAATCTTCTGCCGATCCTCCGAGCTCAATTCCGGATTCCGTTCAACAGCGGCTTTGACCTGCTTGTCGGTCAGGTTCTCCTGTTTGCCGAACCCCTCGGTCTGGATGTTCGCCGCGGGAACGCCAAGGTCGCTCAGGAAGCCCTTTACCCGGTCCACACGCCGTTGCGATAGCGCCTGGTTGTATTGTACGGATCCACGCGGGTCCGCATGGCCCTCCAGGGTCAGCCGGGCGTCCGGTTTGACTTGAAGATAAAGCAGGAAATCACTGGCCAGAGCCGTCAGAGTTTTCTCCTGGCTGCCCAGTAGCCCGGCCTCGGGATTTTCAACCCGGGGCTTGGCGGTGGCAAAATAAACGCTGTGCAGGGCAAGCCTCTTTTCGATTGCGACAATGTCAATCGGCGGAGGCGGTGGCGTTTGCAGATTCAGCACGGTGAAAGAAGAAGCGGTGAGCGGCTGCTGACGGTCGTCAGCCACGTTGCAGGTTACAGTGATGGTCCCGGCTTGCGCGCCTGCGGTATCCAGTGCAGCGGTGGAAGTCTGGCCGCTAATACTTCCTGCGCTGGTGCTATAGCTATAGGACAGCCTGCGGCCGTCCGGACTGCTCGCTACAGCAGTAATGGTTGATGTTCCTCCCATTAGCAGGTTCGACGGATCGGACGCGCAAGAAATCACGGGCGGACTCGCTTCTTTTACGGTAAACCTGGCCGTGCAGGAGGCAACGCCCTCCGGGGTGCCATCACTCAAGCTGGCAGTGACTTCGTAGGAACCGGATCGCAGGCCGTCGGTAGCAATTCGCGTCGAGCTGCCGGTTTCGCCGGTCCTTACTCCCGAACCGCTCCAGCTATAGGCGACGCTACGTTGCGGATCGAAATTCGACCCTACCGCAGTCGCGCTTACCGGCTCGCCCGCAAAGACGTTGCCCGGCTGCACCGAGCAGGCGGCCCGAGGCGGCGTAACTGTATGTTCCCCGCCCCAGGTAAACACAATGCCAGCCTGCGCCCGGATGCCCCGAAGATCGGTGCTGCGCGTCGTGGCCGAAGGCCCATAGCGATAACTCGACATTACATAATCAACTCTGGGCAGGCGCAAAGCCAGATGCTTGCTCACCTTGAAATCAAGGCCGCCGCCGAACATGAAACCTAATTTGTTGATGTCGTGAAAGGCGTCCGGCGCAAGCCGGTGATCGCCCACCAGCGCCTCAAGAAATGGAGCGACATGAGTTGTACGGTAGGTAAACTTTGGCCCGAAAGAAAGATTTGAAAAAGCGGTGTCGTCAATCCGCATCGCCAATCCAGTCTCGCCGCTGTGAAAATCCATGCTGCCATCGAGCGTCAGGCCGAACCACCGCCGGAAGTCATAGGTAAGACTTCCACCCAACCCCCATGGATTCGATTCCAGCGGGCTGCCCACCGGCAGCACTCCTCCCGGAAGCATGGCATGCAAGTAGGAGTTTGGATAAAGGAAGGAATATCCGCCGTACACCTCCCACTTGGGGGCGGGTGGATCTTGCGCTGCCGCCCAGCTGCTGAAGATAAATAGGACAGCAATCGTTGCCGGCAATATTGCCAAAACACCAGAATGACGCTTTACAAGAGATGACATGCGAAATGCTCCTCCGAACTTGATGACCACACTCCCACTTTCAGCCCAACCCGGTAGCGGACCAGCGACGAGCTGGTCCACTACTCGAGAGCCGCTGAGCTCAGGGAGCTGTAACGGAATTGCTGTCCAAAGTGACTGCGGAATTGCGCGCCAAAGCTCTGCCCGTAAGGGTTGCCCCCGTATCGAGCGTGATCGCCTGAAGCGCAATTATGGTTCCCTCGAATATCGAGTTGGTGCCCAGTGTGGCCGAGCTAGTCACCTGCCAGAACACGTTCTTCGCCTGAGCGCCGCCGGCCAGAATCACCTGCGTGCTTCCCAAGGTCGTAAGCGTCGACCCTACCTGGAAGATGAAAACCGCGTTGGCATTGCCCTGCGCATCCAGTGTGACGTTTCCTGCCGAGAGCATGACCGTACTCGAGGTCTTGTAGAGGCCAGGAGTAAAGGTGAGTCCGCTCATGTCTCCGGGCAGAACCGCGGCATTGGGCAATCCCGCCGCATAGTTGTAAGCGGTCGTCAGATCCAGTTCGGCCTGCGCCGCCGTGGGATCGGTGACGTGCATCACCGCCGGAGAAACCAGCGTTCCCGGAGGAAACCCTGTGACTGCGCTTCCCGGACTTAGTCCTACATCTCCACCGGTAATGATGGTCGGGCCGGTATTGGTGACGGTGGAGCCGGCCAGAATTACAAAATTCGCAGCCGATCCCAACGGTACCGCCGTCTGACATGCCTGCGTGGCCGTGGTGAAACTCCACACATAGTTCGCGGCCAGCGCATTGCCGGTCGCATCCTGCGCCCCGGTGGTGATGGTGGCGGTATAGGTTGTGTTCAGCGCCAGACTGGCGGACGGGGTGAACGCTGCAATTTTCCCAGTGCCATCGAGAGTCACCGTGCCAGTAACACCAGCTACGGTGAAGGTCGTTGTATTAATGGTTGCCGGATTCATGGCTTCACTGAACGTAGCCGTGACCACGATGTTGGGGCACACTCCCACTGCACCGTTGGGAGGAGTGACCGAAATCACCGTGGGTGGCGGTGCCGCCGCACACGCCGCCGCTGCGGTAGTGAAGGTCCATACATAATTAGCCGCCAGCGCATTGCCCGACGGATCCTTCGCGCCGGTCGTGATCGTGGCCGTATAGAGTTTGCTCAGCCCCAGACTGGCGGACGGCGTAAACGTGAAAATCTTGTTGGTTACGTCGTGCGTCACAGTTCCAGTCACGCCCGGCGTTACTGTAAACGTCGCAGTCGTGATCGTCGTCGGATCCATGGCCTGGGGGAAGGTGGCAGCGATGACGGTATTAGGACATATCCCCGAAGAACCATTGGGCGGACTCACAGACACCGGCGGAGCCGGTGCCACACACACCACGGCGCCGGTAGTGAATGTCCACACAAAATTCGCGGCCAGCGCGTTTCCGTACATATCATGAGCGCCGGTAGTAATCGTCGCCGTGTACGCAGTGCTTACCGCCAAACTATTCGCCGGCGTAAAAATCGCGGTATCGTCGGCTGCGTCGTAAGTAACCTGTCCTGCCACGGCGCCCCCCCCTGCGGTCACGGTAAAAGTCGACCCATCAATCGTGACGGGATTCATCGCCTCGCTGAAGGTCGCAGTCACAATCGTGTTGGGGCACGTAGCCGCCGCGCCCGCCGTGGGAGACTCAGAAACTACCGTGGGTGCGGTCACGCCTGAAGTTGTGCCGGTCTGCTTGTCCGGATCGCTGCATCCAGCCCCGATCATAAGCAGTAAGAATGTTATGACGCAGATATTGTGATTCTTGTACTTAGAAATAACCGTCATTTGTTTTCCTCTCGGCTCAACTAATGCCTGACTCTTTTCGCAAACTAATCTAAGTGGGGGTTAAGTACAAGGACACCGATCACACGGAGGTCTATAGTTCTGGAAGTACATTCCCATTTTGGATTTGGGCTGTGAGCTATTATGCACAGGATTAGTGAGCTATTCTGATCACTATGATTGACTATTATGGAAGCTACTATGGTCAGGAGTGTGAGAATAACTGCAGCACGAGTGAGCCACCCGTGATCGTTGAATCTGATACAGGGGTCGAGGCGATGCTGCCGGTACTACTTGATTTGTGGTTTACCGCGACGTGATCAACAAACCTGCTCCGGTATCTCCGACCCCCGCCCGAGTCAGGCGAGACCTGCTCGACTACTGTCACAAGGATGCGCTGGCGATGGTCAGGCTGGTCAAAAATTTGGAAGGCCTAATCCGAGTTGCTCCATGATGCGGCCGTCCGACTCGGGCTTAGCCAGCCCCAGGGCTACCTTCTCGGCTCATACCGCATCGCCACCGCCCCCGAGCCGAACTCCAGCCGGCTCACGAGCCTCAAGTCGACACGCTTCGATAGCCCCGCGAACAACGTCGGCCCGTGGCCCACCAGCCGGGGCTGCACCACGAACTCGTACTCATCGATCAATCCCAGCTCCGCCAACGCCAGCGGGAGCTTCACGCCTCCCACCAGCAGCCCCTTACCCGACTCGCGCTTGAGCTGCTGAATGGCCTTCCCCAGATCCCCGCGCACGAGCTCCGCATTCCAATCGACCCGGTCCAGGGTGCTCGAGACAACGTACTTCTTTGCCGCGTCGATCGTCCGGGCGAAGGGTTCCATCCAAGCAGGCCTCGCTCCCGTCCGCGCCGGCGGCCGAAACACTGCCTCCATCATTTCGTAAGTCACCCGGCCAAAGAGGAGGGCGTCGGCCCGGTCGAGGTTCTCGACCGCGTGACGATGCAAGTCTTCGTCCGGGGAAATTGCACGATGATCGCAGCACCCGTCCAATGTGACGTTGATGGAATACCGAAGGGGTCGCATTCCGCAAGAGTACCGCTGATGGGGTAGACCAGCAAGATTAGCCCGCTTCCGGGCTAAGAGCCACTCACGTAACGCATGACGATGACAATTTCAGAGCCGGATGGCCCAGCTTTGCCCGGTCCGCGCTTTACCGGGTTTGCGATGCCATTCCTCCTTGTTTGCGGTAGTGGTGGAGTTTGGCCTTTACACGACTTTGTCATCCTGAGCATAGCCGTTTTTCAGGCGTAGCGAAGGATCTCCAGCTTAACCGGCCTCATGCGTAAGCCACACTGCACCACTGCCTTGCTTCCTGTGACTAAGAGAGCCGCAGCTCATCGCTCTGTTATCAAATAGTCGTTCGGGAGACCGAAAATCGACAGCTAATCCATTTTCTGTTTCCGGGGAGACTGGAGACAGCCGAACGTTTACCAATCCCCACTCGTCGAAAGACTGGGGAACGTTCCGTCTGTCCCCGGTTTTCATAACGACATACCCCACAACCACGAACCGGTAGCGCGCGCATCTGTTCCAGAGTCGAGAGAAAGCGGTCGCGACTGCGCGCGGTGCTCATAAAAGGTAATCGCCGGCAGCAGGAGCAGGTGATAAAGTGCAGGTGATGAGCTCCGTAACTGCGATGCAGTCCGCTGGGCATGACAAACCCGTGGTACCGGCAGCATCGTACCGCCCTTGCAAAGAACGCAAGAGCGGAACACCCACAGTCCCGGAACGGGAACGGAAACATGGAAGGCTGGGCCACCCGCCCGCCGATGCTAAGGGCCACACAAGTGCACTAGTTAAAGTGCACCAGTCAAATCGAGTGAGCATTGCTTCTCCCCTTCAGGTTCTCTAACACCTAAGTCACACCATGTGATGTTATTCCTCTTAGTTTTCCTATGTTGTCGCGGAACCATGATGAGTTGTCAGTCTCGACCTTCCCGTTTCGGAACGCTGATCACATTTGACCCTGTCGTGAGTTAAAAGCTGCACGCCGCGGAGCTAGTGAGCACTTCTGCACAGCAGTGCCGAAGGAAATCAGCGAGTCTAGAGTTTCTCGTCGATTCGATCTAGGTTCGATCTAGATCAAAGGGAACAATATGAGGGTTGCGATAAGCAGGTTACAAATACCTTAGTTACGGTACTTGCCAGTCTTGTCACAACGCCTTTGAATGGTGGGGACGCTTGTAAGTAGGAATAAACTCGCCATGAACTACACTAGGAGATTGATAAATGAACAAAATACTAGTTGTGTTGTTACTTGTAGCTATGGTCGCCTGCGGCGGAATCTCAACCTCAACCTCAACCCATCCCTCAAACCCTAACGGAAAAGGTCCTGCGCCGGTAGACCTTAAGTCAGCGTCTTCCTTTGCTGTCCTAACCAAGTCGGGAGTAACGGATGTTCCATCATCCGTAATTACGGGAGATGTAGGGGCAAGCCCGATCACAGGAGCAGCTATCAACCTGACCTGCGCGGAGATAACCGGTAAGAGTTACTCTGTCGACGCAGCAGGCCCACTACCGTGCCGGATAACTAACGCTACTTTACTGACGGCCGCCGTCAAAGACATGATGACTGCATACACCAACGCGGCAGGACGTACACTTCCAACAGCCACCAACCTGGGAGCTGGTGAGATCGGAGGGCTAACTATCGCTCCGGGGCTTTACAAATGGGGTACTGGTGTAAGCATATCAACGGACGTGACACTTTCTGGCGGTCCGAATGATGTCTGGATATTTCAGATAGCTCAAACCTTAAATCAGGCCAGCGCAACGAAGGTAGTCTTAAGCGGCGGCGCACAAGCTAAGAATATATTCTGGCAGTCCTTCGGAGATGTAACCATTCAGGCAAATGCTCAGTTCAATGGTGTTATTTTGTCTCAAACATCCATCAACCTGAAAACGGGAGCATCTGTGAACGGTCAGCTGTTAGCGCAGACCCAAGTCACTCTTCAACAAAATACGGTTACGCAGTAGTTGGTATACCATAGGTGGGCGATTGATGAAATCGCCCACCCGCTTGTTGGATATTGTCCCGCACCCACAAGCAAATTCCAATCATTTCACGGACGATAGCAGGGCGGGTGGCCCAGGCTTTGGCATCGCCAACAAAGTGGGTGCCCCGTCCTTCGCGCCCTTTGCGAAGGGCGGGAGTCGGGACTGCCTGCGCAAATGGGATTGGTCACACGACCCCATCCTTGCGTACTTTGCAAGGGTTGGGAGGCGATGCTGCCGGTGCTACTTGATTTGTGATATACCGCGGCGTGATCAAGAAACTTGCGCCAGCATCCCCGAAGCCTGCCCTGAGCGCAGTCGGAGGGACGGGGCACCCAGTGTTCGGTGACGCCCACGAGATTAAAAGTTGACCATCCGCCCTCCTTTTTCCACAGGCTTCCACAGAAATAATCCTCAATCGTGTGACGAACAACCTTTACTGAGGATGCAGAAAGCGCAGACTTGAATCGTGCGCAAGATCCTCCTAGGAACCGACGGCAAATCAATTCCGGCTATGAACAGCCGCGCTAACTTCTTTCATCTCAAGATTTTGCCTCCAACTCCTTTCATCTCAAGATTTTGCGAGCAAGGGTCGATATCACCAACCCGCATACCTAACAAAACAAATATTTTATTCAGAAGGGTACAAAAAAATTGATACCGATATCCCGCAAGGACGGCGAGCCAACCGGCTTACTCGTAGCGCAAACTTTCCACCGGATCGAGCTGCGAAGCGCGGGTAGCGGGAACGGTGCCGAAGATGATTCCGACAATCGACGACACGATGATCGCGATGATGGCCGACAAGCCTGAGACCGGCATGCGGAAGTCGGTAAGAAAACGCACCGAGTAGGGAATGGCGAGGCCGACCACGATGCCGGCGATGCCTCCGAAGAACGAAATCAGAATGGCTTCCGCCAGAAACTGGAAACGGATTTCGCGGTTGGTGGCACCGATGGCTTTGCGAATTCCAATCTCGCGGATACGCGACGTCACCGTCGCCAGCATGATGTTCATGATGCCGATCCCGCTCACCAGCAGCGTCACGAAAGCGACCAGCATCAGGATCAGGGTAAGGGCGTCGGCAATGCGTCCCGCCACGGTGAGAAGTTGAGTCAGGTTCTGCACGCTGTAAACGGACTCGGAACGATGCCGCGATTGCAACACTCTTTTAATTGCGGCAGTCGCGGGAATTACGTCCAGCGGAGTGGCCACGGAAAAATAAATCTGATATACCGCGGCCGTAGGCGTGAAGAAGCGGCTGACCGTGTAGGGGATCAGCATGGTCTCTTCCTGAATGTCCGACTGCCCGAAGGTGTCCACGCTCTCCTTGAACACGCCCACGATCGTAAACGGAAGACCGCCGCTCAGCTTGATGATCTGGCCGATCGCCGCCTGGTTGGAGCCAAAAAGTTTCTGCGCCAGCTTCTCGGTGATCACGCCAACTTTGTTGCGGCCGGAAGAATCTTCGGAATCGAAAAACCGGCCGGCCGAGAGCTTTGAGATTGCGCACCCGCGTATAGTCAGGATCCACGCCGAGAACAAGAATGTCGCTTTGTTTTCCCCGCCAATGCTGATGCGGTCTCCCAACGCCACGGTGGGCGAAGCGGCCACCACGCTCGGGAACCTGCTCGCGCACCGCCTGCACATCTTCCACCGTCATGGGATCGGGCGTGGAGTCGATGCGCTGCGCGCCGCCCTGGTAGTCCGCGTAGATCATGTTGGTGCCGATGGATTGCAGCTGGCGCAGGATGTACTGCTTTCCGGTCAGCCCGATCGTGGCCACCAGAATCACCGAGGCCGTGCCCACCGCCATGGCCAGAGCGGTGAGCGTGAATTGAAGTTTGTTGCTGCAGAAAGCGTCGTAGGCAAAGTTGAGGGTCTCGTTGAACCCAATTGTGAACCGGCGCTGAGTTGAGACGGCTAAAGAGGTCGCGTTCGCCATTGCCAGTTAGATGTTAAACCCCGCTCTCAAGACGCTGCAATGGAGTGAGTTCCCTCGATCCTCCCGCCACCGCTACCGCTGCAAGAACGACGATAAGCGGATCGACCGGCCGGAAGTAATAAGTTTCGGGATGCGAGATATAGTAAGTAAGCGGGAAAAACAGAAGCACGATGGCAAAACGCACACCCAGCGCGGCATCGCGCTGCCAGACCCGCCGCAGTCCCCAGAGACCCAGAATCGTCATGGTCGTATTCACAAAAATGTTGGGAGGATCGAGCGGCTCCTCTTTGAGATACGCGCGGTCGAAGCTCCAGTAGCCTGTCCACATATAGACGACACGGCGAAACGTCATCCAGACGAACCAGCTGGGATGGCTGCGGATGTAATCTTTCGCTTGCTGAAGTTTGTGGTCCATGTACGCCATTTCGCCGGCGCGTTCATATTCAGAAAGTTCCGCGTCGCTGTGGTTGGGATGAAGCGCGCGGTTCACCCAGTGCTCCGGAGTAACCGTTGTTGCCGATGTAGAGTTCGAGACCGTACCCGCTGCGCACAGGAATAAACCGGTGGAAGAGCATGTAGTTCCGCACCAGCCAGGGAGAGAGCGTCACGAGTCCGGCAAAAGCTACGGCGATCATCTGAGTCTTCCATGGCCGGGCGAGCCGGTAGCGCCTGTACAGAGTCCAAATGCCGAGCAGCGGTAGGACGGCCATCACGACCGGTTCGGTGAGCGCGGAGATACCGCAGAGCACGCCGAACAACAGCCCAGTCGCGCTTGCGCGAAGAATTTTCCAGTCGCCAGGCAAACAGAAACAGCCAACACAGTTCGAGCGCGACCAGGCAAGTGGACCATGCCCAGTCGGCTCCGTAGTAAACGCCGTAAGGAGAGAAAGCCCACCCCCATCCCGCCCACTTGGCCACGCGCTGCCCGAAAGCTTGCCGCGCCAGAAGAAAAACCGGCACGCAGGTCAATGCGGAAAATAAACTGTTCAACGAAAGAGCCGCGAGCACGGAGGCTTTGGTTTCGATTCCGAAGACTTTAAAGATGCCAGCGAGCAGGTACGAGTACACGGGTGGCAAGAGTGCGGACAATCCGGTGTCGGCGAAAGGACTTCCGAAGCCGTGTCCGAAGGCGATGGAACTCGCGATCCGGCCGAAGGCCCAATGCTCGAGGACGAAGGGATCCATCCAGTCGTGATAGAGGAAGGGGATGACCGCGAGGCGAACTGCCAGGGCGACAAGAACCATTAGAACGTACGGTGGAAAACGGGTCGGAGCACGGGATTCTGTGGGCATGAATTTGGGGCGCGGCAAGCGGGCGAGGACGCGCGCTACTTCTTTCGCGGCGCTGCTCTTCTCTCTGCGCCTGCGCCGTTACTTTTTCGGGCGCCGCTTTCTCAGTATAGACGGCACACTTGAAGCGGACCGTTTCGATATGGGCAGGTCATTGTGTCGCGAGGTTCGTCTTGTGCGAAGAGGATCACCCATGTCACGCCGAAGTCCTGCTTCAGGCGCTGGAAGTCTGCGGCTTGAAAATTTTGCCAGCCGCTTTGCGCATTCACTTCCTTCAGCCAGCGCGGAGCCAGGCGCGGAACGCGGGCGGCCATGCCGCCATCTTTTTCGTAATCGGCGAGTGCACTTCGTTCGGCGAGGGCGCGGAATCCGTGATAGTCCTCGCCGGGCAATCTCATGTAGTGGGGATCGAGCGCGAACAGGCTATCGACTGGAGTATTTTGCCGAATCCAGGCGAAGGCTTGCAGCCAGGCGTTTTGCGGCGCGATGCCAGGCAACTCCAGATGTGCGGATGCGGGATACATTTGGCGCTGGGCATAGAACATGCCCGCACTCAGCGGAAGAAACAATAGCAGCCAGCGATAGACGCGACGGTCAAGTACATAGCGACCCATCAGGCCGCCGGCGACCAGGAAGAACAACAGGTAGAGCAAGTGCAGGTAGCGCATGGGCTCAAACGGCCGCAGGCGCTCAAGGCTAGGAGGAAGCATGATCAGGAGCCCGGCGGCGGTTTGAAAAAGGCCGTAATAAAGAAGACTGCACACCAATGACCGCAGCGCTTTGCCCTCGCTTCCAGATCGTTCGCCGCGTTTCAGGAACATCCAATAGCTACACAAGAGAATCAGAGGAGCGATCAGCCCTAGCCATTCATACCAATGCCAGCGCGCCGGATAATAAAAGCCGCGAGTGGCAGCGGCCTGACGCCAGGCATCGGAGGCGGGTTCAAAAATCCATCCCAACGGAAGGACCATCGCTACGGCCAAAGGGACGGACGAGCGTCGATCCAGCGGAACCCGCTGGTTCCAAAACAGAAAGGCGCAAAAAGAAATTCCGAAGCCGGCCATGATAGCGTGAATGGCAAAGGCAACGGCGAGCAGTCCTCCCGCCAACCAGAGCCGCCGGTCGAGGACCGCGACGATGGCGGCGAGAATCGCTGCCGTCGCCAACGTGCGGGGATGAAGATATTGATCGGCGAGCGATATGGCGATTCCGGGCAGGGGCAGCGTCAGCAAGACGGCGACGGTGGTCACAGCAGGCCCATTGCGCGGCAGGCTGTGCGAAGCAGCGGCGGCTGATCCGCCAGCAACCGTGGAGAAGCAGAAAGATCGCGGCCACCTGCCACAGCAAGACAGTCCATGCTAGTGGCAAATGGGTAAGGCGAACGGAGAATGCGACGAGCTTGTCGAAGATGGTAGCTTGGAACTGCAGGCGGAAGAATTCCGCGTCGTGCGGAAACAGAGCCGGGTTTAGATTTCGTTTGATGGCCGCGAGGTAAAACGCGTCGTCCTCGAGACCCGGGTGATAGCCCATGATCAGCAGGGCGAACACGGTGAGCGCGGCGAGCAGGGCGAGATTCGCTACGGATGAATTCTCGAGGGAGGATGTAGACGAATTTTGCGAAGGTTGGGACATTCAAAGTTCTAACATTGAAAAGAAGGGCCCAAGAACCGCGCTGGGGCTAAAGCCAGTCTCATTTCAGGCGCTCTACGCGGCCCCAAAGGGCCGCTCTTCCACAATTCTTCTGGTGACATTTCTCAGACGGCTAGGCGCCGCGCATGGTTTCCGAGTGGGCGGTGTAGTAAGGTTCGCGGCCCGGTTCCAGTTTGCGGCCTTGTTCGCTGAAGCGTGGCAGATGAGCCAGGCCGAATCTCTGCAGCGCGAACTGCAAGGTTGTTCCCAAGACACCGAAACCATATTTCACGCTGCGGCGAAAGTTGATGGACGAGGCCTCTTCGAAATACTTTGTGGGGCAGGAAACTTCACCGATGCGGAAGCCGAAGTGCACGCACTGGGCCAGCATCTGATTGTCGAACACGAAGTCGTCGGAATTTTCCAGCAGGGGCAAGTCGGTGAGCACTTTGCGGCTGAAGGCGCGGTATCCGGTGTGGTACTCGGAAAGCTTTACGCCGAGAAAAAGATTCTCGAAGGCGGTAAGCAGCCGGTTGGCAACGTATTTGTAGACCGGCATGCCGCCGAGCAGAGCGCGGCCGCCGATGATGCGCGATCCCAACACGACGTCATAAACATCGTAAGCGATCATGCTCGCCATGGCGGTGATCAGCAGCGGCGTGTACTGATAGTCGGGGTGAAGCATGATTACGACGTCGGCGCCCGCGGCCAGGGCCTCGCGGTAGCAGGTTTGCTGATTGCGGCCGTAGCCGTAGTTTCGGTCGTGCTGGAAGACGTACAAGCCAAAGCGCCGGGCAAGATCGACGGTTTGATCGGAGCTGTGATCGTCCACCAGAATGCGGATGTCCACCAGGTCGGGAAGTTCTCCCACCGTGACCTGGAGGGTCTTCTCCGCGTTGTAAGCGGGCATGACGACCGCAATGCGCTTGCCGTTAATCATTTTGCTGGGAGGAAGGAGTCGGGGTTAGTTTACCCGAGATGACCGGCGGAAGCAGCCCAGACGGGAGTGAGGTTCCTGATTCACCCGACGCCATCGGTTCAGGGCTTGTAGTCTTCGACTCGGTGCGGCGATTTACCAGTTTGGCCCTTGTGACTAAGGAGCTTCGCTCCGCCGGACAGCCGGGCGAAGCGGCAAATCCGTCTACGATCGCCGGGATCGCTGTGACTGCCGCACCCAGGAGATGGCGCGAACCAAACTGGAAGACTCAAATCCAATCCATCTTTACCCAAATCCTTGGTATTCCTTCCAAAATTCCGGCCAAGGCAGCCGTGGGCCGCCGCACACGAAAATATCCGGATGATCCTCACTCTCTTCATTGTGGACGCCTAGAATATTTGTGTTGTGCCCGGCCAGGCGGCACGACGTATACATCCGTTCCGCATCTTCGCGAGATGTCCCCAGTACGATCAGCGTCGATGGCGGGGGAACCGGATACCCGCGCAGCCATGCCGAGTTCGTCCCGCTGATCGGCGGCGGGAGCTGATAAGCCGGACCCAGAATCTCGATCGCTCCCTGCTCTCCGTAGTTCCTCACCATCACTCCCACATCGTCCCGCTGCTCTGCCGGCAACGAGTCGCGAATGCCTGCTACTGTTTTCACCAGGTCGTCCCAGCCAATTTCCTCCCGCAGATCGCCATTATTCTTGAGAGCGAAATTCATCAGCGCCCCGCCAGACGTCCACGGAATAACAACCGCACTCATGTCGAGACCGGATGCCACGAGCAAGGTGAAGAACACTACTTCGACGGCGCGCCGAGGCAACTTCGACAGCGATGCGATCCAGCGCTCCGCCACGACCCCGCCCATCGCCATCAGCATCGGATACGCCCCTGCCAGGTAATATCCTCGACCCTTTCCCAACAGGAATAGGGTCAGCGGGATCAAATACATCCATGCCAACATGCGATATCGTCGCTCGCGCAAGTAGCCCAGTAAGCCGGCGATCCACAACGGCGCCGAGAAAAGATTCGTGCAGATCCAGAATTGCTGGCTCAGAAATCCATCGGCCCGCCCCTCGCCTACGTCGCGTTTATGAATGTGCTGCAGAAAATGCAGCGAGATGAATCCATGCTTTACCTGCCAAAGCACATTCGGCAGGCAAATTAGCAGTCCCAGCGCCATCCCGCTCCAGAACCAGGGAGTTAGCAGATCACGCCGGGCTCGCGCAAGTAGGACTCCACCTAGAATCCCACACAGATAAAATCCCATGGTGTACTTCGTCTGAAATCCAACACCGATGGTCGCGCCGATTGCCAGCCACCATCGTGGATTCTCCGTCTTCAGCAGCCGAATCACGAAATAGGCAATCAGGACCCACCACAGGTAATCAAAAGTCGAGTATTGGAATTCCGTCCCTTCGAACAACGGCAGCGGAGAAAGCGCAATCGCAGCAGCGGCCGAAACCTGCGCGAGTCGTCCTCCGCCCAGTTCCCGCGCCATCAAGCCGGTGAAGACAACGGCAAGCGCCTGCGAAGTCACGGAAAACATCCGCAATCCCACCATTGACAGTCCGAAGATGGAAAGACCGATCCGCTCCACAAACGGCGTCAACGGCGGATAAGGCACGAATCCCCAATCGAGGTGCCGTGCATCGCTCAGAACCTGCAACTCGTCGCGATGAAATCCGTAGCGCCCGTTCGTGAACAAGTGCACCAGAGCCACAACCGCCGCAATCCCTAGCAGCGCAAACGTATCAGGCCGCGAGCGCCGGTCGATCTGCTCCAGACTCTGCTCCGAAGTCATTCCATCTCCTCGATCACACGGGTTCTACCGATACGCACCCTAGCCTGCCCCGGTTCCAGCCGAGCGTAGAGACGTAGCTTGCTACGTCTCGTCTCTCCAGTAGCTCGATCAACGCCGCCTCTGCGCCCAACGTACGCATCGTGCTATCCTCGCTTTAAGCGCGTCTCTCATGCGGATTCTAACCCGCTACATCCTACGCGAAGTGACTGCGCACGCGCTGATCGGCGCGGGCATCTTCACCTTCGTTCTGTTCACTCGCGATCTGGGACGAATTCTCGAACTGGTCGTCCGCGCCAGCGCGCCCCTGCCCAGCGTCGCCGAAATTTTCTTCTTCACCGTCCCGGTTGCCCTCACTTACACGCTGCCCATGAGCGTCCTGCTCGGCATCCTGATCGGACTGAGCCGTCTCGCCGCCGACAGCGAGATCACTGCCATGCGCGCGAGCGGCATGGGCGTCTGGAGTTTTCTGCGCGCGCTCTCGATTTTTGTCGCTGCCGCGTGGCTTCTGGCACTCTTTAACGGCCTCTACATCGCTCCCCGCGCCCAGGCCGCGCTCGGCCATCTGGAAGACCGCCTCAAGGGCTCGCAAGTCTCCTTCGAAATCCAGCCTCGAGTTTTCTACGAGGGATTCCCCAGAAAAGTTCTCTACGTGCAGGACGTGAAGAGCGCCCAGGGCGCGGCCGTGTGGAAGGGCTTGTTCATGGCCGATCTTAGCGACGCCTCCAATCCCAAAATTACTCTCGCCAGGGAAGGAATCGTAGTCAGCGAAGGTCAGGATCGTCTGCACTTGCATTTGATCGACGGTTCAGAGCATGAAACCGATCCCAAAGACGTCAGCCATTACAATATCTCTACCTTCCAGCAGACCGACATTCCACTCGACCTACCTTCTACCGAAAATAAACCCGACGATTCGCTGCCAGCGGACGTGATGAGCACTTCGGCGCTTTGGCAGAAGGCCAGCCGCGTCGATCCGGTTTCTGCCCGCTGGTATCTCATTGCGTTCCACAAGCGCTTGGCGCTTCCCACCGCCTGCCTCGTGCTGGCGCTGGTCGGAATCCCGTTGGGTCTGTCGTCGAAAAAAAGCGGCAAGTCCGGGGGATTCGTGCTGACCATCCTGCTGGTATTCACCTATTACGTGATTTCACTGATCGGCGTTTCGCTGGCGCGCCAGGGCAGGGTTACGCCTTGGTTTGGGGCATGGCTGGCAGACATCATCTTTTTCGCCTTCGCGGTTTTTCTGTTGTCGCGCGCCGAGAAGCGCCCCTTTGAACTGGCTTCGTTCCGCGCTTTCTGGAAGCGAGATCCCTCCGGCGCTCAATTCCCGAGTCCTCGCGTCCGCCGCGAAAATGCATTCGAACGCGCTTCCACCCGCCGCCGCGTTTTTAGCGCCAGCTTTCCGACGCTGATCGATGATTACGTGTTGCGCGACTTCTTTGTATACCTCGGACTCATTCTTTCCACATTCCTGGTGCTGGTCATCGTTTTCACGCTGTTCGAGTTGCTGGGAGATATCCTGCGCAACCAGGTTCCAGCCACTGTAGTCGCGGAATACCTGCTGAACGTCGCACCTTATCTTCTCTATAACGTGGCTCCGCTGGTTATGTTGCTAGCCGTGCTGGTCACCTTTGGCCTGATGCAACGGTCCAACGAAATTACCGCGATCAAGGCCACCGGAACCAGCATTTACCGCATCGTCCTGCCGGTAGTCATGGCCGCCGCGGTTTTAGCGGTAGGACTATTTTTCGCCGACCAGTTCTACCTGCCCCGCACCAACCAGCGCCAGGAGGCGCTGCACAACCAGATCAAGGGCAAGCCTCCGCAAACTTACTTACGCCCCGACCGCAGTTGGATTTTCGGTCAGAACAATGACATTTACTACTACCAGGTTTTCGATCCCGATCGCGATCAGTTCGGCAATCTCACCGTCTTCCAACTCGATCCCGCCACATTCTCCATCACGCGCCGCATCCACGCCGAGCGCGCTCACTGGGCCGAAAATCTGAACCGCTGGATCTACGAACAAGGATGGCAGCGTTCCCTGCGCGGCGCCGCCATCGCCCCTAACGGCTACCACACTTTCGACGTCTCCACCTTTCCTGATCTGAAGGAGACGCCTTCATATTTCAAGAAGGAAGTGAAGCAGTACACCGAGATGAACTATGAAGAGTTGCGCCGCTACATCCGCGACCTGCAGCAGAGCGGATTCGACGTAGTGCGCTTGCGAGTGCAATTAAACAAGAAGCTCTCGTATCCGCTCATCACGTTGATCATGGCCGTGCTCGCCATTCCCTTCTCGCTTTCGACCGGAAAAAAAGGAGCGATCACCGGGGTCGCCGTCGCCGTCGGAATCGCCGTGTTCTACACGGTCGTGTCCCGGCTGTTCGAAGCGATGGGCAATCTCAGCCAGCTCCCTCCGGCCCTGGCAGCCTGGTCCCCAGACCTAATCTTCGTCCTGGTCGGCGGCTATTTAATTCTGAAAGTGCCAACGTAGCAGGAAGCAGACCTCAGACGTCGGACCTCAGACTGTCGCACTTCAGTTTGGCGGGCGAATGCACTTATCGCCAGTCCAAAGGCGGACCTTAACACTTACCGCAACGTTTGAAAGTCGAGCGTCCGAGGTCTGACGTCTGCTATTTCACCGCCACGCCCCAAGGATAGTTATCTGTTTGGAACGCTGGCCCGGCCGACAGCAGTCCCGTGGCTGGCGTAATCGAATATTGCGACACCGAGGTGCCTCCGGCGGTGGCAGTGCCGAAGTTCGACACGAAAAGCCAGTTATCGTCCGCGCGAATCGCCATTGACGCCGGCCCCAACCCTGTAGCCACGGTCGGCGGACTCAATGCCGCCAGGGTCCCCGAAACGGGGCTGATTTTCAGCTGCGAAACGGTATTTGAGAGCGTCCCCAGCACGTAGACATTATTGCCAAAGGGATCGACCAGCAGCGGCCCCGGACTATTCGAACTCCCCGTCAGGCTAAACGGCGAACCCGCAACCTGCACCAGGCTGCCGTCCGGAGGTAGAGGGGTCTGCGGGCAGTTGGATGAAGATTGGGTCGCGTAACCATTGCAAATGGTGTAAGCGCTGACTTTGTTCGTTAGGCTGTCGCTGACGTAAACGAATCGATCACAAGGATCCACCGCGACCCCGGCCGGCGTCTGATCGGTGAGTACAGAAGGCGGGTGCGATTGGTTCGGTGGGTTCGTCAAAGCTCCCGACGAGGTATCCACCTGGAATTCAAACACCTGGTTCCCTAAACCATCGACCGCATAGAGATACTCGCTCGTTGGCGGAGGGAGCCCTGGTGTTGAACATACTGAGTTCTGTACTCCATTCACTCCAATTGCCGGAAAGACTGTGGGCGTCGGTGCCACGCTGACAATGTCTAGACTCGCTTGAGAGACAGTGGTCGCAGGAAACGTAGTGCCCGTAGTAAAGAAGGGCGAACCCGCAACTTCCGTTACGCTTCCACCACTCCCAATGGCAAACACCGAAACCGCACCCGGCACATAGAGAGGCGGATTGGGAGGACTGCCCGGAGGTGGCGGAGGTTTCGTGGGGTCCGGGGCCGTTGTCGCCCGATCCGCGACGAAGAGAAATTTCCCCGACGAGTCCATTACCATCGGGCCGGGGACTACGGGCGGGGGCGGACTGACTTGGGTGTTCGTTCCTAAAATCAGGACGTTTTCCGGATTAAACGGAACCGGACTTCCCACCGGCGTCGTGTTCCCGGCTGAATCGACCTTCAATGCTAAGATACCGGTCGTGCTGCCCGGACACGAAGTATTCGAATTCAAGATCACGTAGGCGAATGTTCCCGCCGGATTCACCACGATCGACGTCGGTATACCTTTCAACACGCAAGTCTGGTTCGACGTATCATTTGGCGTGTTGGCAATCTCCGACAGGTGTCCGTTGAACAGATTAAAGCTGAAGGTCTCAATCAGCGCCGATCCCTGGCTGCCCACCAGCACCAGCCCATTGGACGACGGGTCATAGTTGCTCCCGCACGCCACCAGCAGTCCAATCGTAAGCAGAACCACTCCCCCGAGCAGCCACCCGAATCGTTTCGACATTCTCTTGTTGATCTCCATGCTTGCGTGAGGTTGAAGGGTACGCACACCCGCGGCACGCGCCGGCCGGGTCTTGCAGTCTGGAAAAAGCGGGAAAATCTCAACCCATTTGTGTATCAGGAAAGTTCGGGAAGAGCAAACCCCCACAAACGCTATTGGAACCCTGGGAACGCCACGGAGTTGCCCCGCTTTCCCAGCACTTCCAAGTATACGAGAGACCGGCGTCAGGCGTCAGACCTCAGACCCGAAACGTTGGCTTTTCTTACTCACGACTCACGCTGCCGATTTGTCGAGCATGGGCCTGATCGATCCGACGAGGGCGTTCAGCATACGACCTGCGCTAGATGATCATTCAATCAAGGAGGTAGTCGCCGTAGGCGAAAGGTATTCCAGTCTTTGAGCGATGAGGATCTGGGTCTCGAGTTCTAACACCGAACCACGAGCTTGGGAGAAAAAATGAGCCCTACAGCCGTTTGTCAGGTTCGGAAGCCTGAGGTCTGAGGTCCGACGCCCGAAAGTCCCGCCCTACGCTTCGCGCCCCAACGGAACTGCCTCAACGATTTCTTTGGTCCGTACCGTCCCCGCGCTCAGTGGCAGCCGAATCTCCACCATCAACCCGCCCTCCGGCGCGATTAGACGCCGAAACTTTCCCGCCGTGGAAGCGAACGGCACGCTCGGTAATCGCCAGGCCCAACCCCACGCCCCCCGTGAGCCGTCCCCGTGCATCATCCAGTCGATAAAACGGCTGGAACAACTTTCCCAAAGCGTCCTCAGGAACTCCCGGCCCCGAATCGCTAACTCGAAGCACAGCCTCGGCACCGCCGGCTCGTTTTTCACTCGTCAGTTCGATCTCAACCGACGTCCCTTCCTGCGTATAGCGAATCGCATTGCGCACTACATTCTCCACCGCGCTGTGCAACAGCGAATCATTTCCCCGCACGCCCCAGTCCCCGGCAGGGATCGTCGTATGCACGTGGCAATGCCGCTCCTGCGCCTCGAACTCCGCATCCTCGGCCACGCTGGCCACCAACTCGCCCAGCGGCACCGGCGTCTGCGGCACGCGCTGCTCTCCATCTTCGAGCCGGGCCAAAGTCAGAATCCTGCCGATCAACTCGTTCAAGCGGCTGGCCTCCAGTTCAATCCGATCCAACATGTCGGCGCTTTCCACTCCCGCACGCTGACGCGCCAATCCCAGCGCAACATTCAATCGCGCCAGCGGCGAACGCAGCTCATGCGAAATGTCATTGAGCAAACGCGATTGCGCCTTCACCAGCATCTCCAACCGTTCCGCCATGGCGTCAAAGTCGCGTACCAACCCTGCGACTTCGTCCCGCCGCTTGCCTGCGGGAGACGCCGCTGCGCGCCGTCAGATCGCCCGCCGCCAGTTGCCGCGTTGCCGCCCGCAGCCGCACAATCGGCTGCGTCAAATACCACGCCAGCAGATAGCACACCAATCCGGAAGTAATCACTCCGATAATCAATCCCGGAATCGGCATTCCCCTCGGCCCCAGAAACACACGCGGCCCCGGAGGAAGTCCCATGACCAGCGTGAAGCGATGCAATCCATCCGACGATGCCCGCGATTCCTTCAACACCTTGGGAGCCGGAATAATAAATCCGTCCCGCGGAGAAGGAGACCCGCTGCCCAGCACGCGCATTGCCCAGTCCGGCGCGCCCCGGTGCGAAACCTCCTCGCCCTGCTCGTTGAAAAGGAAGGCGCGGACATGCTGCGTCGCCTGTAAGTTTTCCAGATATTCCCGAACCTGCTGCGGTCCACCCGCTTCGTAAGCTGCTGACCGCCTCGTTCAGCGACGTCGTACGCAGAGGCTCCCACGACGAACCGCGCGGCCGAAACGCCAGCGTCACCAGGATCGCCAGCACCACGAACAATGCCTGCGCCATCCAGAACGACAAAAAAATTCGTAGAAACAGACTCTTCATATTCGACACGTTAACTCTACACCTTCGACTTCTCTCTCGGACGCGCAAAAATATATCCCACTCCTCGCACCGTCTTGATGTGCTCGTCGCTCTCCGTATCCCCCAATTTCTTGCGCACTTTGCTGACGTGCATATCGATGCTGCGGTCAAAGGGCGAAAACTTGCGACTCAGCACCGCATTCACCAATCTCTCGCGCGGCACTACCCGCCCCGCCTCGCGCAAAAGCACCTCCAGCAAATTGAATTCCACCGACGTCAGATCCACCGGCTTCCCTTCGAGCCGCACCGTCCGCGTCGCCGGATCCAATTCCACGTCGCCCACGCTGACCATCTCCGGCGCCGCCGCCGACCCGCTGCCATCCCCCCGCGTCCGCCGCAACACCGCCCGAATCCGCGCCACCAATTCCCGCGGATTAAATGGCTTCGGAAGATAATCGTCCGCCCCAATCTCCAGGCCCACGATGCGATCCACATCCTCGCCCCGCGCCGTCAACAACAACACCGGCAGCCGCGAAGTTGCGCGAATTCTGCGCAGCACCTCAAATCCATTGATCCCCGGCAACATCACATCGAGCACCGCCAGCAAATAGTCTCCCGCGGTAGCCTTCTTCAGCCCGCTTTCGCCGTCATGCACGCACTCCACCGTAAATCCCTCTGCCCGCAGATATTCGTCCACCAAATGGCACAGTTCCACATCGTCGTCGATCACCAGAATTCTTTCCATAGCAGCCCTAATTGTGCACCCGCAAAGGAAAGTTCGCAGTAAAGAATTGTCAAACCGTGATCGCGTAGCGCCGGCATCTTGCCGGCTGTCCATCCTAGCCGCGCTTTTTGCGGCTAGGGTGGGGATTTTGATCTCAGCGTCAAAACAACCCAGCTCTTATCCCACTTGACAAAACTTTACTCCGGTTGACCGACTCTTTACCGCCTTTTCCCCGCGACCCGTGTTCCTATCTCTGTACGCAACGCTCCGGGCCGTCCCGGGCATGTTCAGGAGTTACATATGAAATCATTTCGTTTTCGTTTGCTGGTCGCCACCTTGGCAGTTCTGCTCGGCAGCGCCATCGCCAAGTCACAAACCGCAGCTGACACTCCGCCGCCTCCGATGCACGGCCACGGATTCGGCATGGAAGGCGGAGGCCGCGGCATGGCCTTCTTCGCCAAGCAACTCAATCTGACCGACGCCCAGCACACCCAGATGAAGTCCATCATGGAAAACGCCCACACCTCCATGAAGCCGCTCATGCAGCAGTCTCACCAGATCGATCAGCAGTTGCGTCAATTTGTAATGGGCGCCTACGACGATGGCCAGGTCCAAAAACTTGCGACACAGAAAGCACAGATCGAAGCCCAACTCACCGTGGCGCAAACCAAAGTTCACAACCAGCTATTCCAACTTCTGACCCCGGACCAGCAGGCCAAGGCCAAGCAGATGTTAGCCGAGCACGAAGCCCGCATGCAGAGCCACATGAATCAAACTGCGCCTCCCTCGGAGCAATAGCGCGGAAGCAGCCCGGCGCGAGGCCTCTCTGGCCCACCTCGCGCCGGCAACGGAATACCGATACCGACCGATAGATACAGCACGGGAATAATAGATACAGCACGGGAATAATGGATCGACCCTCATGACCTTCAGTGATTGGTTTCTCTCCAACGCCGCATGGCTCTTCTTCGCCGCCTGGACCGCGATCGTCGCCGCCGTCAGCTTCGCCGCCTTCGGCCGCGACCTGCTCCCTTGGCGGCCGGAACTCGATTCTGCCGATCAATCTCAGCCCAAGCTCGCCCCGGTTAATTCAGTGCACCCCAGCCCTCTCGGGAAATAGGCCTCTGATCCCATCATTGACCCGGTTGTAATTGAAATAGCCGATACAGCAATTGGCTTGAAGTGTGACTGTGAGTTGCTCAGGCGATTGGGAGCGGTTTGCCCGAGAAAATTGACCGCTCACTCAAGGTTTCCCTGTAGCAACGCTCCCAAGGGCTGTCGCACCTAAGCAGCCGTGATGAATACCGATCCAATGCGGCGATTTGAAGAGCTGTGCGATCTGATTGCAATCGAACGGGACATAGAGAATTTTTCTACTCTTGTGACGGAACTGAATCAACTCGATCCCACCCGTCGCCTACCCGTTATTGCAAAACAGCCGCCAGCGAATCACAGTCTGCAAAACTGACAGGTGGGGAGAAGCTCCGCCAGTCGCAGTGGCCTGCGAGAATCCTGCTCAACCGGAACAGCCCAGTTCACAGCCTGAACCGCCTTTGTCGCCTAAAGACGCTGCCGGAATTCCTATCGCTAGTTCCACTGTTTCCTGGGCTTGGGAAGGACTTGCAAAAGTGCCGCCAATGCCTTGGACTGATCGCGGGTGTTCTCGATTTCCTCGTAGAGGTGTCGAAATTTTACATGCGATGAATGTTCCGGATCGTTCATCAGCTTATCGCATTCCTTCTGCCACACGGGGGTTGGCACGCGATGCGAACGCAGCACGGATTTCAAAGCTATATTCTCAGAAAACAAGCACTCCACGGTTTGTAGCATTCTTAGCATCCGCCTGGTCTCGGCATCGTTCATGACAGCTCCTTCGGACAAAAAACATGCAATTCGGTGTTCCTGAAGCAGAGCTCACCAACGAGCAGCGACAGCTGATTCACGGGGCCATAACGAAGTCTCGTTTACGCCGTTTCCCAAGGTTACGAAGGACTTCAAAGCGGGTCTGAGCAAGAGCGCTCATCCCTGCTCGGCGTGGCTGCTGATGCCGGCGGGATGCGGGCGGAACAGAACAGCGCTATGAGCACCACGCTGGACTCTGGATCGGCGTAGATAAAATGTTGGCTCCGCTCAGAGAAACAGTAAAAATCTGAGCTTCACTGCCGCATACCTTCCGCCAATCTTCTGACACTGTTCGTCTTCGATAGTCCAACTCTTGTTCCCTGATTGAATGCTACATTTCGCGGACTGGTATTGACTGTGCAGAAGTGCTCTGTGTGAAACGGAAACAACACGTGCTCGCTCACGGTCTCTATCGAGAACTTCTTTCAGTCGGCGGCAAACTGGCTGCCGTAGGGCAATCGAGGGTCAACGGAGAAGCCAAGGTGAAGGCAATTCGGCTACCCGGCTTCATCTCCACTTTTGCCGCCTTCAAAACAGCGATCCCTCCCAGCGCAACCGCGCCAATAGGATTGACAGATACCGCCACTTCCGCGGCTCCGACCGCTCCCGGTTTTATTACGGCCGTGGATTTGGCGGAAAGCGCTCCTTCCTTCTTCCTCATCACATCACTATCGGCGTCGATTTTCTTTCCATCGATTACTAAACTGATCAACTCCACTTCCACTTCTGCATTTCCATGAAAACGGCCGCCTTTCTTGTCTTCCACCATCCGTAGATGAGCCTCAGTTCCCCGCGGGATCACGACACGGCTGTCCACGAAAACGGAGGGATCGACGGTACCGATGAAGATGTCTCCCGCTTGATTGTGACTGGAATTTATTTTATCGGCGATGCGAACGGAAATGACCGTACCTTCCGGAAGCGTGATGGTATCGAGTGCATCCGATGAACTCGCCTGCTCCTGGATCGCTGGTGAATGAGCAGTGTTCTGTCCAGACATCTGGTGAACTGCTAATAGCCATAACGGTGCAAGGCCTAGCGCTAAGAACCTGGATGTCCATCTCTTCATACGCTATGCTCCTGATAGGCAAAGCGCTTCAAATGCGAAACCTGCTTCATACGCGACGCACCAGCCAAACAATCACCAGAATGACAATAATTGTTCCCAACACACCCATACCTAACATAGAACCTCCTGTCGGACACGTAGGACCTTGCGGAAAAAGTCCACTCTTGCGTTGTTTTGAAAGGGCGCGGCTTTTTAGCCACGCGTAAGTCGTGCAAAAATGCCGGCTTTAGCCGCAGAGGATCGTATCCGCATCGCGGAAGAGTTTTTCCGCAGCCTGCTAGGGCATCAAAGGTACCTATGCAAACATGATAGGGTGAGATCCCGGCTTTAGTCTGAGCAAAACTAAACACTAACCAGCCGAGTTCTCACTTTCTATTTCTCTGGGTACGTTGACAGGCCCTTGGCGAAGAAACTTCGATGGGAACACTACAAACCGAGGTGGAGAACGTAGTTGACATTAAATCACCACAGAACTCATTGACGCCTGCTGGCCAATCCTCAAGGAGTGTAAAGTGTTAACAGCAGTCACTCCGGAATTGCTCAACCGGGAGCAGGTCGCGATTACTTCCCATAGGCCGACCTTGCCGTTATTGATCCTTAGGTATTATGCTGGCCCTCAGGTATTATGCTGGCCCTCAAGTTGTCCCGGTTGAAACTCTGAACGAATCGAAACTCTGAACGAATGAAGGAGAAATCATGTTCAAAGTCAATGCGCTTGCTTTCGCAGCTCTCGCAACTGCTCTCTTATGCGGTACACCCGTGGCGCCGGCCCAGGTTGCCGTCGGCGTAAACATCGGGCCGGCTCCCGTGTGTCCTTACGGATACTTCGACTATGCGCCCTATGACTGTGCTCCGTACGGCTACTATGGACCCGATTGGTTTGTTGGCGGGGTGTTTCTTGGAGCCGGCCCCTGGTTTCACGGCCCTCACGGCTTTTATGGCCATGTCGACAGCCGCTTTGATCCTCATCACGGTTACGCTGGACCGCTGCCGGAGCGCGGGGCGGAGCGCTTTAACCACTTCCACGCAAACGAGGCGCGGGATGGGCGAGGCAACGTAGGCAACCCTGGCCATGACGGGGCGCGTGAACACGCCCTTCCCGGATTTCGGGGTGGTAGCCATGCAGGTGGACATGGCGGCGGGCGCCACTAGAGCGCGATCCGGTTTAAACGAGGGACGAGATAAGGCGCGCGTGGCGTCTTATCTCGCTTGGGCTGCGGCAAAACAGAAAACGACAGAGAAGCCCGCTAGAGAACCCCCGCACGCTTGGGACCGGGGGTTCTGAGTGGAATGGCTGATAGCGTCAGTTGACATTAGCCTCCGGTTGCCCTTCACTTCTGGATTTTGAGTAACCGAAATCTCTTGTCTTGGTCAGGGCTTGACAGGAGGTGAATCGTCGGCTCTCTCTGCGAGTGGCCGGGCATAGCGTACTAGAGACATCAAGAATTTTCCTGGTTCCTCCGTCATCGGCAGATGCGCCGAGTTCTCAAACCAAACAAGATGCTTCGATGGCGCTTTCACTTTCTTAAACCATTCGGTCGCAACCTGCGCGTTGACGTCGAAGTCGTAGTGTCCAGCGAAGATGATCAGTGGGCATTTCAGTTCTCTAATGTCCGTGAGATCGAGGCTGAGAAGCTTCGCGAGTAGGTAAGACTCGGAAAAATCGTTGCCGTCCCACATATGACGTATCTCATAGTCCGTGTAGTCGGGCGACAGTAAGGCCACATCGCTCTCACTGGAGTTACTCCGCCGGTGGGCCATAACGCCGCCGTAGAAATCCACCCACTTGCGCTGCGTGTAGATGTTTTTGAGAGGGGCTGGGTGACCAGGCGCAAAGTAAGGGGCAATCGATTCGAGTTGCTGCACAGCCTCTGTGTTTCCCGCTTGGCGGGCGGCATCGATGGCGAACGCCCAACCGCGGCGTTCGCTCTCCGGTCCGTCGGTCACTTGGCCCACTCCAATGTATGCGTACAACGATCTCGGATGGAGCTTGGCTAATTCCAGACCCAGATAACTGCCCCAGGAATGGCCCATCACGAAGATCTTTTGCTTGCCCAGTTCCTTGCGAATCCATGCCGTCATCTCTTGAGCATCAGCAACCATGCGCTCAAGCGTCATAGTCGGGCCAATCGTTGCTGGGTCATTGATCAAATACGTTTTTCCCGCTCCCCGCTGGTCCCATTGCACGACCGTGAAGTATTCTTCCCATCCACGGGTGAACCACCAGCTCATGGGCATGGAGACATAACCAGGTCCGCCGTGAATCAGCAGCAGCACCGGGTTGCGCTTGTCCGCTCCTCGTATCGAGACCCACTGCTCTATCCCGCCGATCCGAACCTTGTCCAGGCGCTCGACACCATTGGGCGTCACAATCTTGCGCGCGTCGGCTATGATCAGGGTCGCTTCAGCCCGGCTGAATGGCTTCGGCGCCGGCTCATCCGCTGCAGAACCCAGAACAGTGAGAACCGCGAGAAGAAAGACCAAATTGCGGACATCCCTAAATGTGAAGGTAACGGTCATTAACTTACTTTACAGCGGCTCGCACCTGGCGGCTAAACCGTACTGAGTGAAAAATCGCCATAGCACGCATTGACAGTTCTGGCTTTTACTTCTTGGGCTCGAATCCGCGGCTGACCCGGAACACGTGGCCATCCGGATGGCGAAGGTGCATCTCGCGGACGTTCCACGGCATATCGGTGGGCGGAAATGTGACCTCCAGCCCGGCGGCGACGCAATGCTTGTGCATCTCGTCCACGTCGTCCACCCAGACCGACATCCAGACGCCCTTGTCGCCCTCTTCGTCTCCCTGCTGCTGAAACGTGGTGGTGTTGGCGCCGCGGCCACGGCCGCCTTGCGCCCCCTGGCAAAGAAAGATGCAAGCTTCCTTACCCGATCCCACCGCGCCAAACGTCGGAGGCGTTCCCCAGTCCCACAATTTCTTCCATCCCCACTTCTCAAACCACGCGACCGTGCCGGCGATGTCGGACACGTTCAATATCGGAGTCAAACCTTTGGCTTCCATAATCGAAATAAGGATAATACCCGGCGGACTTGATTTGCCTACTATTGCAAAATCGCCGTTACACTCATTGTCCTTGCCCCGCCAATTCTCAACGCCAATGCGGAATGAGCAGGTTTCCGGCCGTCGAGTGTCTTAAACCTCTAGCGCGAATGAAACTTCACGCCGGGTCCCAGTCCAGCGATGAACACTATCGCCAGAATCATAGCGGCGACCATCCATCCCCGGCTGCGTTCGATTTCCGGCATCTGCAGTTCGCTGCTGGGGATGCGCGGGCCGCGGAGCAGCGTCCACATCCACGCCAGTCCGGATTTCCCGCCAAATGACGCAGCCGCAGCCGAGACCAGAATCAGTAGCGGCCCCACGGGATTCAGCGCGCCCGCAATGCAGGAGAGGATGCCGGCCGTGAGATAAGGTACGAGTGTGAGCTGGCGCGCGCGCCGCACACGAATCTCTGCATCTCTGCCCAAAAACGGACGCAACTCGCGCAAGCATAGGGGCACAAACAGTAGGAAGTAGGTCACCAATCCCAGCGCAATCAAGCCGACGCGCCACGCCCATGCCGGCTGCCATCCCGCTACCACCGCAGCCCAGTCGCCGAAGTTGCCGATACCGGAAAACAGAAAATACCCGCCTGCATCGAACAGGTTAAAGGTCATCAGCAGCCAGAAGAAGTAGCGCCAGCATGCGGTCTGCCTGACTGCGCGTGCGGCGACCCAGAACAGCGCTCCGAAGATCAGATTGGCGAGCGTCCCGCCCGCGGCCACCAGACGAGTGTCCGCGCTACATTCAAAGTGCACCGTAGAAAGCGCCAGAGCTTGCCCGCCCGCGGCCGCACACATGCCTCCGTGACCAACGCCTTCGTGGATGAAATCCGCAATCACCGTGGCAACGACCGCGATGGCAACGATCGTCAACAGGTCCGGCTGGGTTGCTTCGCGCAACGTTGACGGGTTGGACTCAGTTACGTCCCGCGTGGGGTTGACGTCCATGCGCCGCATTTTAGCAGCGGACTCCGGAGGATCCCTGTTTCACTCATAACTAAGAAAGCCGCAGCGCCCGATGGAGTGGCCAGTGGACCGATCACAAGTTTTCCACAGCCCCGCATGTGACGCCCAACCTTGACTGAGGATTTCATTCGCGCCATCATGCCCCAGGTCGCAACAGTCTGGTTGAAACCAACCCATCCGCGCCTCTAAATCCTTTGTTTCACGGATTTTGATATCTAACTTCTTTGCCATCCGGATTTTGCGAGGAATTTCGTGCTAACCCAGTGATTCCTAAGATTCACGGGGGGGAGGGGATACCCTCGAAGGGGGTAGAGACCGGGGGCATCCCTGACAAAACAGACCGGGGGATTTGACACGAAAACTTTTCCTTAATTCGACGTGGCTCGAAAACCGTGAGTCCATCGTCGCCGGCCAATCTTTTTTCGGTTAGATTTCCACACGGAGAGTAAAGGACGGCTGGAATGATCCGGCTCTCGCAAAACCTGCGTCCCCAGAAACGTGAATCACGCCTGCTAGAATTTCATTGACTGGATTTGCATGCTGCTTAAGAGTTTGCGCCCGCTGCTGCCGTATCTAAAGCGCTACCGCTGGGGTTACGCTGCGGGCACGCTGTGCGTCTTGCTCACCAACGGCATTTGGATTCTGTTTCCGCTAGTGCTGGGCAAAGCTGCGGACGATCTCCACGAAGGCGTAACCAGGCACAAGCTCTTCGTCTACGCTGCGTTGTTGCTTGCCATTGCCGTCACCAAGGGCATCTTTCAGTTCCTTACCCGCTGGATCGTGATCGGTGTTTCGCGCGACATCGAATTCGATCTGCGCAACGATCTGTTCGCGCGCCTGGAAATCCTTTCCTACTCCTACTATCAGCGCCACCGCACCGGCGACATTATGGCCCGCGCTACCAACGACCTCAACGCGGTCCGCGCGCTGCTCGGCCCCGCCATCATGTATTCGGCGAATACCATCGTCTACACGGCAGGCGCGCTGGCGTTCATGATTTCCATCAGTCCCTGGCTCACGCTTTACACGTTTCTACCGCTGCCTGCGGTAAGCGTCGTGATCCAGACTTTCGGCCGGCGGATTCACGACCGCTTCGAAAGAATTCAGGCCATGTTCTCCGACATTTCCGCACGCGCCCAGGAGAATTTCTCCGGCGCGCGCCTGATCCGCGCCTACGTGCAGGAAGATGCCGAGATTCGCTTGTTCGAGGCCGAGAATCAGGAATACATCCGCCGCAGCCTGCGCCTGGTGCGCCTCATGGGCATGCTCTGGCCCACGCTCGAGCTCATGCTGGGCTGCGCCGTGGTGCTCGTGCTGTGGCTCGGCGGACGCGAAGTCATCCACGGACTCTCGCACGTGACTTTGGTTTCAAATCTCGGAGTCTCGCATCCCGGAATTTCGCTTCCTGCGATCACGACAACGCTGTCGCTTTCCGGTTCGATGAGCGTTGGACAATTCGTCGCGTTCAGCACCTACATGATGCAGCTTACGTGGCCGATTATCGCTCTGGGCTGGGTCATCAATCTGTTCCAGCGCGGGACGGCGTCGTTGATCCGGATCAACGAAATCATGCACGAGCAGCCCGAGATCCAGGATGCCGCAGGCGCCCAAGATCTCGAGATCGCCGGCGAGATCGAGTTCCGCAGACTCAACTTCAGCTACGAAGGTAAGCAAGTTCTACACGACGTAAACCTGCGCGTGCCCGCAGGCAGCAGCCTGGCGATTGTCGGCCCGACAGGATCGGGAAAAACAACCCTGGTCAGCCTGATCCCGCGCATTTTCGACGCGGAACCGGGAACGGTGCTGATCGACGGACGACCGATTCGCGAATATCTGGTTGCATCGCTGCGCAAGAATATTGGATTCGTGCCCCAGGAAACATTCCTGTTCAGCGACCGCATCCGCGAGAACATCGCCTTGGGCGTAGACTCAGCCACCGATCAGGAGATTCACGACGCAGCCGTCGCTGCGAACATCGCCGCCGATATCGAAAGCTTTCCCGAGGGCTACGACACGATGGTGGGAGAGCGCGGCATCACGCTCTCCGGTGGCCAGAAGCAGCGCACCGCAATCGCGCGCGCACTGATTCGCAATCCCAAGATTCTGATTCTCGACGACGCGCTATCCAGCGTCGACACCCATACCGAAGACAAGATCCTCAACCACCTGCGGGACGTGATGCGCGGCCGCACGACCATCTTTATTTCGCACCGCGTCTCCACTGTTCGCAATGCCGACCGCATTGCCGTGCTTCATGGCGGACGCATCGTCGAGCTCGGCACTCACGACGAACTACTGGCCTTGAATGGCTACTACTGCGACCTGTATAACAAGCAGTTGCTGGAAGAAGAACTGGCCGAAGTGTGAGGAAGGTTGTGTAGAGACAGCCGCCTCGGCTGTCACTACGTATCCTCGTGATACACAGACCATGCAGCGAATCAGCCAAGCGGAAATTCTAGATTCGGACGCTTGCCCTCCGGTTGAAGCAGAAGCTTCTCTTCGCGATCTGTGCCGCATCAACCGATGGTTCGGCGGAGTCGCCACGACGCGTGCCATGATCGAGCATGTGGCGTCCGCAACCGGCAAGAAGAGTTTTTCGGTGCTGGAAGTGGCTGCAGGTTTTGGACGAGGTATCCAAGGCTGCTGGTCGGCAACTGGCTCGCAGGGGAATTACGCTCGACGTGACTGACCTCGATCGCGTGCGCACTCACTTGCTGCGTGGAAATCGCGCTGTAGTATCCGATGCGCTCGCGCTTCCCTTTCCAGATTGCAGTTTCGACCTGGTGAGCTGCAGCCTGTTCGCGCATCACCTGGAACCCGCCGACCTGGCATGCTTTGCCGCCGAGGCGCTACGCGTGACCCGCTGCGCCGTGTTGATCAATGACCTCGTCCGCCATCCCATGCATTTGGCGCTGGTCTACGCGGGCTTTCCGTTGATGCGAAGTTATGTGTCGCGGCTGGACGGACTGGCGTCGGTGCGTCGCGCCTACGTTCCAGAGGAAATGCGGCGGATACTTGCCTCGGCTGCGAAACCTGCGCCGCGCGTCGAGATCTCGCGCCACTTTCTCTTTCGCATGGGCGTGATTGCGTGGAAAACCGACGACTGCCAAGGTAACGCGCGGTCTGGGTGACACCTGTCATCCTGAGCGTAGCGGGATGACATTTGCGGTGAGCACGGTTGAGGGAGAAGTCCTAGCGCACGACCAGCACTTCCCGCACATTGTCGCGGGCGAGAAAGAACTTGATGGAGGCGAAGTCGCGGAAGAGGGTTTCGATGTGGCGGTTGTTGAACACACGCTGCAGGCGAAAGCCGTCGTTAATCGAGTTGTGGCTTGCTCCGGCGGATCCGCGGCGGGTTTCGCGACGCAGCACGATGGGCTGCATTTCGAGCGTATCTTTTCCTACGATGTGGAAGCGATAGCAGGGCGAATCCGGACCCGCATCCTTAGTATGGAAAAACGCCAGCATCATTCCGCCGGGCTTCAGCACCGACCAGACGCGTCCCATGACTGGCCGCACTAAGCTTTCATCCAGATAATCCGGCAAGTTCCAGCACAGCACGGCGTCGAAATGGGCCGCGGGATAGACCAGGTTGTCGGCCAGAAATCGCCGGCTGTCGAGGATTCGATTTCCCTGCTCATCTTTTGTGGCCAGGTTCGGATCGGTGGAAGCAACGAGAAGATCTTCGCTATAAATCTTGTGACTGCGCTCAGTGAAGAAGCGGATGTTAGCGGCTGAGGTAGAACCGAGATCGAGCACGCACAGCGGCGCATCGGCTTCCCACAGCCGAGACAGTTCGCCGAGACTGCTGGAGCGGCGGACGAGTTTTGGGGCGGCCTGTGGCGTGGTCGCCTCTGTCCCGCCCGAAGAGCCGCGAAAGAGCTTCATGAAATTATGAGTGACTGATGCCATTCGGACCGACAAGCCGCCTTGACCGACGACTGGGACCCCAAGACTTTGAATCAATTCTACAACCAACACTTTAACTCATTGCCGAGGCGAACAAAAGTTACTTTCCTGCCGCTTTCTCCGCCCTGCCCTGAATGTCGATCTTGCCTTTCAGGTATGCGCCTTCCTCGATGGAAATCCTCTGCGTGGAAATGTCTCCAGTAACGACGGCAGACTTGCGCAATTCGACACGATCGCTAGCCTGCACGTTGCCCTCGAGCTTGCCCTGCACGACCACGCCTTTGGCTTCAACCGAAGCCTTAATCTGGCCGTGGGGACCGACGGTCAAACTGTTGTTTTTCAGAGAGATGCTACCTTCGACCTGACCATCAACGTAAAGGTCTTCGCTGCCCGACAAATCGCCTTTAATCACGACGGACTTGCCGATCTGCGCCAAATCTGCCGACAACGGAGCACTCATGATTGTTCTCCTTAAGGAAGCGGGAATGCTGCTCTACCGGGAAACATGTACCAGGATGGCCGCGTCGCTTCTCTCGACTATACCCAACTCATAGAGCACGCGGCAAGCGCGGTACTTCGGTAATACAACAAAAGACAAGCTTAATGACATGTTGAATACATCCTGCAACCCGGTGCGAGGATTGCTACACTAATTAGCGAGATGATTTTAGCGGAGCCAATGCGAAGGACCAGTTGCACGCTCGGGATGATGGCGTTGACCGTCCTAACAATCGCGGTGGCGGCCCAAGAGTCGACGACGACCGAGATGCCTCCCGCGGAACTGGTGCGGGTTACAGTGGCGAATGAGGTCGCGGCATCGAACCATCCGGAACTCCACCACATGTTCCGTCTGCGCCGACAGACTCCGAAGGGTTCGCAGACTCACGTGTATCTGGAGACCAACCAGGCCCTGGCGGGCATGCTGATTGCCATCAACGATCAGCCGCTGACGCCGGAGCAGCAGAAAGCGGAATTCGACCGTCTGGCCTCGCTGGTAAACAATCCGGATCAGCTTCGCAAAAAAGAGGCGCGCGAAAAGGAAGACGAAGATCGCAGTCTACGCATCGTGAAAGCATTGCCCGACGCTTTTTGCTACGAATACGCCGGCAGGGAGAACAGCGCGGCGTCGCTCGGCAAATCTGGGGATGAGTTAGTGAGGTTGAAGTTCAAGCCCAATCCGGCCTACAACCCGCCGACTCACGTGGAACAGGTTCTGCGGGGGATGGAAGGGGAGTTACTCATCGACACGAAAACTCGGCGGCTGGCGCGCATCGATGGCACGCTGTTTGAGGAAGTCACATTCGGGTGGGGCATTCTCGGACATCTCAACAAGGGCGGCCACTTTCGCGTGCAGCAAGCCGACCTGGGCTTGGGCGATGGAGCCTGGGGCATCACCGCGATGAATTTGAACATGACGGGCAAGATCCTGATGTTCAAGGGGCTCAGTATTGTGTCGGACGAAGTGTTGAGCGACTTTCAGCGGATGCCTGAGAAGCTTACCTTCGCCCAGGGCGTAGACATCTTGAAGGCGGAAGAGGAAAAGCTGGCGCACAACAACCACTCTGCGGAAACTGCCGAGAGCCAAAAAGAATCAAGATAACAAGGCTCAAAGCAGTTAAGCTGGAACTCCCGCCCGCATCGTTTCTTTTCTCACCGTCAGCTTTTCGATTAAATCCGGTTTGACGCGATAACCGGTTCCCGAGTGGTCGCTGATAGCGATCATTCCCTGTGAGGATACTTCCACTTCCGGGTCAATGATGTCCTCTTTCCAGTAACGTTTGGAAGCGGAGACGTCGCCGGGCAGGCTAAAGTTTTCCTTGGTTGAAAGAGCAATATTGTGGGCGCGTCCGATGCCGGTTTCGAGCATTCCGCCGCACCAAACCGGAATCTTTTGCGCCGCGCAGACGTCGTGGATTTTCAGAGCTTCGGAAAACCCGCCAACGCGCCCGACTTTGATATTAATGATTCGGCAGGCGCCGGTTTCGACGGCGAAGGCGGCGCTGCGCGCGTTAACGATCGACTCATCCAGGCAGATCGCAGTGCGCAGCTCTCTCTGCAGGCGCGCGTGGTAGTAAATGTCGTCGTTCCATAGGGGCTGCTCGATCATCAGAAGATTGAACTGATCGAACTTTCGCAGGTGTTCGAACTGATCGAGTGTGTAAGCGGAATTCGCATCGCAGCTCAGCGTGATGTCCGCCCAACGCGAACGAATCTTTTCGAGCACGTTCACGTCCCAGCCAGGCTTGACTTTGACTTTGATGCGGCGATATCCGGCGGCCAATTCGATCTGGATTTTTTCCAGCAGTTGCTCGACCGAATCCTGGATACCGATGGAAACGCCGCAGGGAATTTCACGGTGCGTGCCGCCCAGCAGTTTCCACAATGGCTGGCGTTTTTGGACGGCTTCCGCATCCCAAAGAGCGTTTTCAATTGCCGCCTTAGCCATGCGATGGCCGCGTATTTTGGCGAACAGCGACGAGCAATCGCGGGCCGATTCGACGAATTTCCCCAGAAGCGCGGGGATTAGATACTGCGTCATCGTCGGCCAGGCGCTTTCGATCCATTCGCTGCTGTAGAAGGGGTCTTCTCCGGCAACGCATTCCCCCCAGCCATCGACGCCTTCGGCATGGACAGTGACCAGCAGAATGCGACGGCTATAGGTACGGCCAAAGCTCGTCTCGAAGAAGTGGACGAGCGGCATGTGAATTTCGCGGAGGGTGATGGCTTCAATTTTCATGGGCAAGAACAGCATTTCACCACAGAGTCACAGAGACACAGAGAGAACAACTTCTGAACTCAAGAGCCTAGACCACGAGCTTTAGATCAAGATTTATTTTCTTGGTTTTCTCTGTGTCTCTGTGTCTCTGTGGTGAATCGCTTTGGCGAAACTGCAACATCATTCCTCTGAGGCATAGGACCATTTTTCGTCCCAGTGTCTGAGGAGGAATTTGCCGTTGCCTTCGGTGTCGCGCTCATACCCTAACACGGCTAGTCCTTGAGAGAACGCTTGCAGAAACTGCTCGCGATTGCGTTCCTGCACTTGCTGGGCCTTACCGCGGGTTTCGGGCGCGGCTTTCCAATCGTAGATCTGCGCAGGTACTTGGACGCTGGACTTGCCGACAACCGGCGGGATTTTCCCCGTGGCCAACAAGGTTTCCACGCGCTTCGATTTCAGCCACCATTCGGCGATGAGGCGGTCGCTGGGCAGGCCTCCCTGCAACGGCGACGACGTAATCCCGTATTGATTGATGTTATAGCGGCGGGCAATGGCGCCGAGCCTTTCGATATTGAGATAGGCGTTCTTGATTTCGAGGGGATCGAAGGTCCACTCGATTAGTTCGATACCGCGAGCCAGCGCGTCTTCGCGTTGCATCAGCTTCAGGCGGCGGCCGAGTCCGCCATTGCGATGGTCTTTACGCACGGCCAGCATGTGCGAGTGCAGATAGACATGGCCGGTGCGTGTGCCGGGAACGGAGAGCGCGAATCCGACCATGACATTGCCGTCGAAGGCGCCCATCACCTGCCCGCCGACTTTGTCGGCCACGACGAACATGCGCAAGGGAACAAGTTCCGCGTCGCTGAAATTCCAGACTTCTTTTTGCAAGGCGACACAGGCGCGGAACTCTTCGATGCTGTGACATCGGCGGAGGGCGATGGAGTCGGCGGTCACGCTGCCCCTCCCTCGCGTTGCACTTGCTGCTCAATGCTTGGGCCTCTAAAGAAGGCGTCATCCCGAAGCGCGGCGATTTTCAGCCGAGCCAGGGATCTCGCGAGCAGCGGCTCGCTCCTGGCAGAACAACCATGACTCGCGCGAGATCCCTCGCCCCGCCGGCGAAAACGCGGGGCTTCGGGATGACGCCTTGGGGAAGGGTTAAGCATCCTTTCGTTGATCCCTTGTCTGATCGGTTCTCCGATCCTCGCTTTGATTTTTGCTCTTGCTTTCCTCGCGCTTTGCCTGCTGCCACAAAGCTTCCAGCTCTTCCATCGAGGTCTGATCCGGGGAGCGGCCGGATTCTTGGAGGCGGGCTTCCATCCACTGGAAGCGTCGCTTGAATTTGCGGTTGGTTTTGCGCAGCGCGGATTCGGGATCGAGCGAGAGGTAGCGGCCGATGTTCACCAGAACGAAAAACAGATCGCCGACTTCTTCTTCAAGTCGCGCTTGAAGAACTGCGGAGACGGGACTTCTTCCTGATCCCGCAATGCCCCGGCCCTGAGGCTGCGGACCGGGCGGCGGAAATTGGTTGAGCTGCTCGCGAAGTTCGGTGGTCTCTTCCTTCAACTTTTCGAACAGGCCGTCGACATTGGGCCAGTCGAACCCGGCCTGCGCGGCGCGAGAACTTAGTTTGTAGGCTTCGAGCAGGGCCGGCATCGCGGACGACACTCCGGAAAGGATAGAGTGCTTTTCGTTTTTCGACTCAGCCGAATTCTCTTCCGCGGCTCGCTTTTTTCTTTCTTCGACTTTTAACGCTTCCCAGTTGCGCTTGACTTCGGCGGAAGTATCGGCCTTCACATCTCCGAACACGTGGGGATGGCGATTGATGAGCTTGGCGGAGAGGCGATCGAGTACGTCGTCAATGGAAAAGGAAGACTGCTCCTTTGCCATTTCGGCGTAGAAAAGCACTTGCAGAAGCAGGTCGCCGAGTTCGCCGGCGAGTTCGGGCCAGTCGCGATTGTCGATGGCTTCCAGGACTTCGTAAGTTTCTTCGAGAGTGTAGGGCTTGATGGAATCGAAAGTCTGTTCGCGGTCCCATGGGCAGCCGCCGGGGGCGCGCAGGCGCTCCATGATGGCGACGGCGCGCTCGAAACGTTCTCCGGTGGTGGACATGCGAAGTCCAATGTAAATGACGACGGAGGTGGGAGGCAACGGACGGCGAGACCGCGCGGCGGTTTCATGCAGTAAGGCTTTTCACCACAGAGACACAGAGTCACAGAGAGGTTCTAAGAATCTTAAGTTTGGATTGTGGTTGGCGTTCTCTGTATCTCTGTGACTCTGTGGTAAAAAGTTTCCTAAGTCTTCTCCTCGCCAACCGCGGCCGATCGAGTGGCATCCTACCCCTAATACTCTTCCGCTCATTTCGTAAACGGGCATTGATTCAAGCCCACATTCATTAAAGGAGAAAATCAAATGACGACTGGTACTCTTCAAGGAAAAAAAGTGGCGATTCTTGTAACTGACGGTTTCGAGCAATCGGAGTTGCTGGAACCCCGAAAAGCGCTGGACGAAGCGGGCGCGAAAACACAGGTGGTTTCTCCTGCCGGCAAAAAAGTGAAGGGCTGGAATCACAAGGAGTGGGGCAATGAAGTCTCCGTGGATGTTGCGCTCGATTCCGCGAAGGCGGATGAATTCGACGCGCTGCTGCTGCCGGGTGGGGTGATGAATCCCGATCAGTTGCGCATGAATCCGAAGGCAGTGGAATTTGTGAAAAACTTCACGGACTCCGGCAAGCCTGTAGCGGCAATCTGTCACGGGCCGTGGACACTGATCGAAGCGGGCGCGGCCCGCGGGCGCACGATGACTTCCTGGCCGTCGCTGAAGACTGATCTTAAGAATGCCGGCGCGAACTGGGTGGACAAGGAAGTTGTTGCCGACCAAGGTCTGGTCACCAGCCGCAAGCCGGACGACATCCCAGCCTTCAACCGCGAGATGATTCGTCTGTTTGGCCAAGGGCGCGGAGAATCGCAGCCGCTCCGTAAGAGCGCATAGCTAGCGGCTGGCGCGGCTATCTCGTGAAGCCAGCCATTTCGATTCACCCGGCTTGGGCCATACATCGCTTGAGTCGTAGAATTAACGCCTGGGCCGGGTGAAATCCCCTTATGGGCGCGTGCGTCGCAGGTTACTTTGGGCATCATCTTTCTGAAGGTCTGGTTGGATTCGTCCGCGAGTCCCGTGGACCATCGTGACCTTCATCTTCTTGTCATTTGGGTGCAGAATCTGAACAAGTGGGAGTGTCTTTGGGGCGCTAAGATTCCGCAAGAAATTCCGGCACTCTCGGGTCTGGCACTCTCGGTCTAACCTGAATCCATGAGTTTAAGCGTTAAACCTCGACCGTCCGTGGATGGGCAGCACTTCCACGTGGTAGTCATCGGCGGCGGCATTAATGGCGTGGCCGTAGCGCGCGAGTGCGCCCGCGCCGGAAAACGCACGCTGCTGGTCGAGCAAAACGACTTTGCTTCGGGCGTCACCAGCCGGTCGACGCGCATCATTCACGGCGGCCTGCGCTACCTGGAACACGGGGAGTTGGGGCTAGTGCGCGAGTCGGTTCGCGAGCGGGAGCGGCTGTTGCGCGAACGTTCGCATCTGGTTCATCCGGTGCAGTTTTTGTTTCTGCTCAATGAGCAAAGTCAGCGCAGCGCTATGAAAGTGCGGGCCGGGCTGTGGCTTTATCAGAGGTTCGCCGGAAAAAGATCTAGCGCGTTGAGCGAGATGGAACTAAAGCGGGTGGAGCGCGCGCTTGACGCGGGTCATCAGTGGTCGATCTTCAATTACGAAGATGCGCAGTGCGAGTTTCCCGAGCGCCTGGTAGCCGAGTGGATGCTGGAAGCGGCCGAGGCCGGCGCCGTGGTCCGCAATCACTCTGAAGTGCTGGCCGTGGACGTGGCCCAGGGCCGGGCTCGCGGTGTGCTGTTGCGCGATCGCATCACGGGAAAAGACGAGCGCGTGGATGCCGGATGGATTTTCAACTGTACCGGTCCGTGGGCCGACCGAATTTGCCAGCGGTCTGCCGTTCGCACCAGCAAGCCCATGCTGGGCGGCGTGCGAGGTTCACACATTGTTCTGCCGCGATTCTCGGGCGCACCCAGCGCGGCGCTCTACACCGAGGCGGCGGATGGACGTCCGGTTTTTGTCTTGCCCTGGAACGAGCAGGTACTGGTCGGCACCACCGAGGTATCGGACACCGGCGACCCAGGAAGGACCGCGCCCTCCAACGAGGAAATCGAATACCTGTTGCGCACTGTGTCGAAGCTATTTCCCAAGGCAAAACTTTCAGCGCACGAAATCAAGTATGCGTTTGCCGGAGTGCGGCCTCTGCCGAATTCTCCCGGCAACAAGGCTTCGGCGGTCACGCGGCGGCATTTTCTGCATGACCACACGCCGGAGGGCGCGGCGCGGCTGATCTCCGTGATTGGCGGCAAATTAACTACCGCAGCTTCGCTGGCGCGGGAATGTGCGAGAAAGATCGGCATCGCCGTCCCGGAACCTTCCATGATCGCCATGGGATCAGGCAGTTCGCTCGATCCCATGCTGGACCAGGAAGTAACGAACGTGGCCCGAGCCGGGTCAGTGAGCGAGGAAACCGCACGCGGCATGATGGAGTGGCACGGTCCACGCGCCATGGACATTGCCCGAATGGCGCTGGTGAGCGCGGAACTGCGAGCGCCGATCTGCCCACATAGCTCGCATATCGTAGCCGAAGTGGTGGAGGCTTACCGAAAAGAATTTGCCGTCACTTTGGCCGATGTGCTACTGCGCCGAATTCCTGTGGCGTTGGGAGCGTGCTGGTCCGAATCCTGCAGCCGCGAGGCCGCGCTGCGCATTGGCGCCGTGCTGGGCTGGAAGGAGCAGGATCTGGGATCGAATCTGGAAGCGTTTGAGACGGAGCGCACCGCGTTTCTGAAGAAGCCGTCCCGCAGCACGTCGGCGCTGGAAGCTGCTGCCGACTAGGTTACCGATTTCTTCTCGAACTGCCGCAATCCTACGACCAGTAGAAGCACGTCAAAGAAAAGCAGCGCAATCAGCACGGCAGTCATTGATAGGTGCGGGAACTGCGGAACCAACGCGGCCCGCAAGCCTTCGCTGGCATAAACCAGCGGATTGACGAGCACAATTTTCTGCAAGATCGGAAAAGTATTGAGCGCGCTCCAGGGATAGTATGTGCATCCGAAAAAAATCATGGGCGTCATGACCATGCTGAACATCAACCCGATGTGCTGCTGATCGATGCTGCATCCCAGCGCCAAGCCTCCACAAGCGGAAAACCCGGCGACCAACAGAATGATCGCGGCGAAGGTCAACGGAGTCCCAATGCTGATTTGAACGCCGCGCCCGAGCACGAGCCATGCTAAAGGCAAAACGACCAACCCGGCTACGATCGCTTGCAGCATTCCGGCGATGACTTTCTCGATGGCAATCCAGGCAACGTCAATGGGGGCGAGCAGGCGGTCTTCAATCTCGCGGGTCCATTGAAATTCGGCAATGAGCGGCATTGCCACCGCCCAAATTCCGGTGAAGACCATGCTGATCGCGATGATGCCGGGAAGCAGAAGGCTCTTGTACGTCTCGGGCATATAGCCGCTGCCCACCATCACCTTACCGAAAATGAAGACGAACAACAGCGGCTGCAGGAAAGTCTGCATCAGGAGTTGGATCGCATTGCGCCGCGCTACGTGAGCGTCACGTGCCAGCATGGCGAAAAAAGTTTTCCAGTTCAATCGCGCAGGCTCCTTCCGGTGTGGTGCAGGAAGAGATTTTCCAGGCTCGGTTCGAGGATGTGAACGTCTGACAATTCGGCGCCGGAGGTCGCAGCGACAGTTGCGATCTCGGGAATGAGCGAACCTCCGCGGTCCGCATAGACATCAACCCCTGTGCCGTCCGTGGCCCGCACCTCGCGGACTCCCGCCAGCGACTGCAATCGCTGAAGAAGGTCCGCCGTCTGATTTCCGAAGCGAAGACGCAGCACGAATCCCCCGGGAATGGATGCCTTCAACTCTGCGGGTGTACCCACGGCAATCACATGGCCGTGATCCACGATCGCCAGGCGTTGGCACAACGCGTCGGCTTCTTCCATGTTATGGGTGGTCAGCAGTACGGTTTTTCCTGCTTGATGATACTCGCGAATGATCTCCCACAGCAGAATCCGGGTTTGAGGATCGAGACCGGCGCTGGGTTCATCGAGAAACAAAACTTGCGGATCGTGCATCATGGCGCGCGCAATGGAAAGCCGCTGCATCATGCCGCCGGAAAAGCCGCGCACCATCTGGCTGCCGCGCTCAGTGAGCTTGAACTTTTCCAGCAACGTGTCGGCACGTTCGTTTCTCTCCTTCGATCCGATTCCGAAGTAGGCCGCATGAAAAATCAGAATCTCGCGGGCCGTCAAAGAGAAATCCAGGTTAGGACGCTGCGGCACAACTCCGATCAGGCGCTTAACTTGAGCCTGTTCCTTCCACACGTCGTGCTCCCCGATCCAGGCTTGGCCGGAGGTGGGACGCACGCGAGTGGTTAGCACTCCAACGGTGGTAGATTTGCCCGCGCCATTGGGACCGAGAAGGCCGAAGATTTCTCCCGGAAGAACCTCCAGCGAAAGCCCGTCAAGAGCCGGGATTTGAACCCTGGGCTGCTTGCCCCCCTTGGCATCGGTACGCGCAATAAAACCTCCGGCGGCGCCTAGCGGCGGCGCCGAGTTGTAGACCTTGCGCAGATCCTGAGTGCGAACCCCAACGGGCATGCGGAACAGACCTCGATTTGGGAGAGCTAGGGTTTGGGAAGTATATCGCAAGCGGCGTATTCGACTTTTCGTCTCCATTTGACGGTGTCATCCGAAGGCCGGCGTTCTTCAGCCGGGCGAGGGATCTCGCGTGCATCGCCCCAATCGGATGCGCGCAAGATCCCTTCGACTTCGCTCAGGGCAGGCTCTTCCCTTCGCCTGAAAAACGGCTCCGGTCAGGATGACGCCGCGAAATAACGTACTGGTTACTAAAGATCAGTTCAAGGTCTTGCGTGCTCTTTGAATCGTCGTGCAGCGAACCTACACTGGCGCGGGGTCTCGGGATTGGGCGGTAACAGGGGCGCAGGTCGATGTTGATTCCCATCAAGCACGAGAACATGACGGCCCGGCGCTGGCCCGTGGTCACGCTCGCATTAATCGCCATCAATGTCGCGGTCTTTCTCTTTACTCTGTCGGCGATGGACGATGAGGCGCCGCAACTGGGCGAGGTGAAAACTCACATCCTGATTCTGGCGGCGCTGCATCCCGAATTGAAGATGGAAGCGGCGTCGCAGCATCTGGTCGACGCATTCAAGCAGAGCCATCCCGAGCAGTGGAAGCAGGTACAGAATCCGAATCACGACGTGATTGACACTTACGACGCCAAGCTCCGAATGACCGAGAATCCATCGAATCTGCAGGAGGAGATGGACTCGCTGAACGCGCAATGGGTGAAGCTGTCGTCGTCCTCGATTATTGAGCAGTACGCATTCATACCCGCGCAGCCGCGCCCCATCAGCTACCTGACGGCAAATTTCCTGCACGGCGGATGGCTGCACTTGATCGGAAATATGTGGTTTCTATGGCTGGCGGGATTTGTGCTGGAGGACGTTTGGGGGCGTTGGTTGTATTCGGTCTTCTACCTGATCGCCGGTGCGGCCGCGCTGCAATTTTGGGCGTGGTCAAATCCGGGGAGCATCACCCCCACGTTGGGCGCGTCGGGCGCGGTGGCGGCGCTAATGGGAGCGTTCCTGGTGCGCTTCCCCAAGATGAAGATTGAGATGGCATGGCTGTTCATGTTTAAGCTCTATCGCTTCAAAGCCGCAGCTTATTGGTTGCTGCCTCTGTGGCTGTTCGTCGAAATCTTCTACGGATCGCTGTCTGGCTCGGCCGGCGGAGTGGCGCACTGGGCTCACGTTGGCGGATTTCTGTTCGGAGCGCTGGCAGGGGTGGCAATCCAGCATTCCGGTCTGGAGCAAAAGGCGAATCGGGCGATCGAGGAAAAGGTCGGCTGGACCAACGATCCGGAACTCGAACAGGCCAGCGGCATGATGGAACACGGACAACTGGGAGAAGCTCTGATCATTCTGTCGAATTACGTTACGGCAAAGCCGAACTCGCTCGACGCCTGGAATCTGCTGCGGCAGGTTCATACGCGGCAAAATAATACAAAAGACTATCTTGAGGCCACAGCCAAGACTTGCGCGCTGCACCTGCGGGCGCACGAGATCGAAGCGGCATTTCAGGATTATTCGGAGTTTGTCGATTCCGGCGGGAGCAAGCTGCCCGCTACAACCTGGCTCGAACTGTGCAAGGGTGCCGAAGAACTGCAGGATTTCGAACGCGCCTTCACAGAGTATCAGCACCTCGCCCAAGCTTATCCCGCCGACCGGCAGGCGCTGACCGCTCAACTCAGCGGGGCACGGCTTTGCCTGAAGCGCCTGAACCGCCCGCAGGATGCGCTGGCTCTCTACCAGGCTGCCGCAGCATCTCCGATTCCGCATCTCGATTGGGAGCAGCACATTCAGGCCGGGATCAAGGGTGCGAAGGCTGCCATGCTATCAGGCAAGGCGGCCGCGGCCGGGGCGCCGTAGGAGCAACAAGGAACCTCTTTTGAATGGACAAGACTGAAACTCGCGCTCTGTCAGGAGGCATGGACGGCCTTCTTCCGAACCGACACCGCAGGCAACTCCGGAATCCACAATTTTTGTCCTACCAGAATCAGATTCGGATTGTCGCCTATGATTTTGCGATTCCCCTCGTAAATTACAGGCCACTTCCGCCAGTTTCCATAGAGTCTCTTCGCGAGCTTGGATAGCGAATCCCCGGAGACGACCGTGTGACATGCCGTCGACTTCTCGGGGCCAACCAGTTTGATCCCCCGAGGGAAGAAATTTGAAGCAGACTGCGTCCTGACTTCGAAAGCCTGTGCGACAGTCTCAGCGTCGGCATGCATGACTGCGTGAACCTCCATTGCCAGTGTCGCCAACCCCTTCGGACCGACGAACTTCATAAAGACATTCTTGAGCAGAGCAACTGATTGCGGCACGGCCGATCCTATGGCGCCATATCCAGGTTTGAGCTGCTCGAGTTCCTGCAATGAACTGACGACCGCCCCGCTACGATCCGCAATGCGGAATCGTCCCAGGTGGTCATAGAACGCATACAGAGCGTGTGCAACATTTTTTCCGGCCTTTTGCCACTTGACACCAAACATCACAACACTTCCGTCACGCGGCACCACGCTCCGCAATTCATCCACTTCACCTGGAACCTTGAGTGAGTCCACGACTTTGGCACCCAGTTCCCGCAACTTGGCGACTCTTTGAACCATGGAAGACCCGCCTAACGTCGGTATTTCGGGCGCCATTGCGTCTTCAGCGAGAAGGTCTGCAACCGCCACGTACATTTTGTTGCCAGTTTGGCGAAGGGCTTTGGTAATTGAAACCCAACCGCAGATCGGCCCGGGCGTGTTTTGAATCAAACGTGCCGCCCGAGCTCCCGCAAAAGACTGCACCAGCTTTGCGCCTTTTCCCAGCGTTCCCGCGATCGATAGCGCGCGCAGAGCGTCCTTTCCAAAGCCCTTTAATCCTCCCTCGGCCATGCCCTCGCCGAAGCGCAATACGTCCACAGTGCCTGCGCCGACTTGCATCGCAGTCGATACCGCGGTCGCGACGATCACTCCAAACAGACCGGGGTTATCATCGACGAACTGTTCCAGTGCCTTCTCCGATACTTTGTGTTGTTGGTCCCACCATTCAGCCAGGTCGCTGGCAGCCCACATAGACACCTCCGAAAGCGAGCGCTTCCTTCTAGATTGGGAACACCGGGGGGATCCTGCCTAATTCAGCGCCCTAGTATGGGCCCGAGCATCGTTCCAGTCAAGGGTGCCGGGGTCGGATTTCTCTAAGCGAGGGTGAGCGCGCAGGCAGCAGTTCGGAAGCATCCACGACCTCAAGCTGCAGGGAGCGTAAATACCATGAACTAAATCACGCCTTGAGCAGTTGTAACTCTCAGGTAGCTAGCGTGCGGGAGACGAGGCTGGTGTCGTCAGAGATAATGCCGTCGACGCTGGACTCTGCCAGGCGATGCATATCTGCGGGAGCGTTGACAGTCCATACCAGAATTTTCCTGCGGGCATCTTTGAGCTGGCGGAGCAGAGCCCCGTCAACAAGCCTATAGTGTGGGATCACATATTCGATCGAAAGTTCCCTCCAGCGCCGAAGTTCAGCTTCCGTTTCGCAAATCAGACCAAGTGGTATCTCGGGGTCTTCAGCACGGACTGCATATAGGACTTCCGGCAGAAATGATGACACCACAAATCCGCGGTGGGGTGAGTGCTTTTGCAGCAAGGCTGCGGTGATTTTTTCCAGTCCGGAAACTTTCAGTTCAATGTCGAGAAAGGCGCGATCCTGGTAGCGGGCAAGTACGTCCTGCAACTGCGGCAGCGCCGACAATTGCTCAGCCGAGGCGCGCGCGATCTCGATGCCGCCGGTTTGCGGATCGTGGCACACGACAGGTTTTCCGTCGGCCGAGAGGCGCACGTCGAATTCGAAGCCGTCGCAGCCGTCGGCCAAAGCCTGGTCGAACGAAGCCAGGGTATTTTCCGGAATCGACTTCTGGGCGCGGGCACCGCGATGACCAAGCAGAAGCGGGCGCGTGTTCAGGCGCGGGAAGTTCATGCGCGGGGAGATCAGTCGAGATCGAAATCCCGAATCGGCTTGCCGGTGTCGGGACTTTCTTTCGCTTTTCTCACCGCCTCCTGGAATTTCTTCTCGAGCAGGTCGGAGGCATTCCGCTGAGCTTCGACCGATTGCTGGAAGATCGATTCCCGGCGGCTGTCCTGCTCCCGCATGGACTTGGCCGCCGCTTCCATGTCGTTGAACATCTTCGGCTTCACGGCCGCCGTGTGAGCAATGACCGCGCGGGTCTCAGTGTCAATTTTGAGCACCGCACTGCAACACGGGCACGTCACTTCGAAATTGGAGGAGTTCTTCGCCATTTGAGCGAATCATACCGCAAAACTGCCCCCACGACGATGGGAGCTTAGCAGGCGCCCTGCGGGCGAGGATGTCCGGGGCACTTCTTGCCGCCCGCTACCCATTGCCGCCTACACATGCAATTGTAAGTACTCTTCCGTACGTACAAACGTTCCTGCAGGAACACTGTGGAAAACTTTAGCTGGTCTTCTGGTTTCAGCTCTTGAGTTTAATGGGAAATACGTGGAAGAGGGTCAGCATTTCCCAGCCCAGCAGGAAGACGGACAAGAGGACCACCATCACGGCCATCAGTTCGCCGAAACTCAGACCGCGTCGGGTCGGTTCGAGACGCCGGGCGGCCAGGCTGAGAATGTTGAGGGTGGCAAAGCCGAACACGACTGCCCAGAGAATATTGTAAACATCCTGCCGCGATCCGCGATAAAACAGGGTGACGGCTACGCCGAAGAATACGCCACTATAGAGCCGTGCAGCAGAATAGAGCGCAATTGCGGCCCGTGTAGTTTGGGTGAAGCTCGCGATCATCGACACTGCGCCAGCAATCGCCATTCGGTGAAATGGAGCGGTCTGAAAGACCCGCGGCAGCCCCTCAAGGGCGAGATTGGATATTATATCTTTTTCCTGTTCGAGAACACGGCCCGAAAGAACATGTTTGGTTAAGATGGATGCATGGCAGAGTGCCGGTTCATTTTCTTCGACGTGGGGAACACGCTGTTGTTTCCCAATCGCGCGCGCATGCTGGCGCCGTTGCCGGAGGATCGCCATCCAACGCTCGAGGCCTGGCAGGCGCTGGAGCGTCGCACCAAGCATGAATTTGATCAGGGACTTATGGAGGGCAAAGTTGACCAGAACTTTTGGTGGACCTTTCACACGTATCTGCTGCAAGAGCTGAACGCATTGGACGATGGCTTACGGAATACTCTGGTCGAAAATACGCAGAAATCGGCTAACTGGGATCAGATTCTGCCGGGAACGCGCGAGGCGCTGGAACGGCTTCGAAAGCAGTACGCGATTGCCGTGATCTCCAATGCCGACGGCAGGATTGACGCCGTTCTGCGGCGCTGCGGGATTGTGGATTGCTTTCAGAGCATCACCGACTCTGGACATGTCGGCCATGAAAAGCCGCATCCCGCAATTTTCGAGGCGGCGCTGCGCGAAATGAAAGCGGACGCGGCCGATAGCCTTTATGTCGGCGATGTGTATTCCGTCGACTATGTGGGCGCGCGGCAAGCGGGGATGCAGGCAGTATTGTTCGACGTGGCGGGAGCGTATCGCGAGCGGGAGTTTCCGCGTGTGGAATCGCTTGTCGCGCTGGAAAAGTGGCTCGAAGCATAGGTGATATCAGGAACGGCGGAGGTAATTATGTTCGATTCGACGCGCTTTTTTCTTTTTCTGACAGCCGCCGCACTGCTGGCGATCGCGCCTGGGCCTGGAATGCTGTATGTCCTAGCGCGCAGTCTGGCTGGCGGCAAACGCGAGGGCGTTCTGTCAGCGTTGGGCACATTTCTCGGAGGCATGGGCCATGTATTCGCGGCGGCGCTGGGCGTATCGGTTGTTCTGGCGAAATCGGCGCTCGCTTTCTCTATCGTGAAATATGTTGGCGCGGCTTACCTGTGCTTTCTGGGAGTGCGGATGATTCTTGACGCGCGGAACGGGAAAGAGAAGTCGAGCGCGGAGGATTTGGTTCCGCAGAACCTCTCCTCGGCGGTCAAACCCGCGCGAAATCCTCTTTGGCAGGGCGTGGCGACCGAGGTGCTCAATCCCAAGACTGCCCTATTTTTTCTATCCTTCATTCCACAGTTTGTGAACCGCGCGGGTGGACACGTTTTTCTGCAGTTCATGGCACTGGGTACGATCTCAGTAGTGATGAATACGACCGCGGACTTGATTGTGATCGCACTTGCCGGTCCGCTGGGGGAGCGGATTCGGTCGTCAGCAACTTTCCGGCGGCGGCAGAGAACCGCGACGGGTGCGATCATGATTGGGCTGGGAACTTATCTGGCAACGAGCGAGAGTAGGTAGAGTGTCGCGTGCGCGGGCCGGGGCGCCCCCGCTACAGCCGCCGGAACGGCGGCGCTACTTATCACGGTGCTAGTTTAGAGCTCCAGAATCTGGTGGTCGTGGCAATCGGTCTGGATGGCGTCGTGCAGTTGATGCAGGAATTCGGGGCCGTAGCGGGCAAGGAAGTAAATGCCGGCGATGCCGCGTTCTTGCAGCCCTTTATCGGGATAAAGCGCCTGACTCAGAGTTTCGGCGTGGCGCGTTACGAGTTCGCTTTTCAGGGCCTCCGCCCGTGCGGCCTGGGAGTGCAGACGTTCGAGTTGGTGTTCAATTTTCGAGCGTGAGGTGTCGGCGGCATCGACTAGCGTGCGGTCGAGTTTCACTAGCTTTTCTTTAATGTTGGACAGGTGTGAATCCAGAGATTTTCTTGCTGCGTCGAAGGCGGCCTGCAGGTCATCGGGCAATTGACGCTCTGCAAGTTGACGGCGCAATGCATCGGGACCGCCGAACACGTCTGGCACATTGACGCCGTGACGCTCGAGCAGTCGCTGAACCTTCGGTTCGACGAGGGTGGCGGAGAAGCGCGGGACAATGGGCGTGACGCGGCCGAGAAGTGCCTCATAAACGGCCCCGGCCTGCGCGAAATAGGCGGCCTCTGCAGCGCCGCCTGTGTAGGCAAGCGTGGGCAGCAGATAATCTTGAATGACCGGACGCAGCAGGACGTTCGGGCTGAACTGTTCGGGGGTCGACGCAATGCGGGCAATCAGTTCGGCCGGGGAGAGCTTTTCTGCCGCCGGGTCAGTACCGATTACGAATTCCGCGGCGGGTCCATCGCCGCGGCGGTGAATCGGGGTACGCGCTCCGTGCCGTAAAGTGAAAAGCAACACCGACGACGGAGTGACCTTCACTTGCTGGTGATAGCCGGCTGCTTCCAAAGCCTCGCCGCGCGCCAGCAGCGTGGCGGCGAGTTCATCGGCACGCTCAATGGCGGCACGAAACATGGGCTCGGCGACGCGATCGAGTTCCGCGTCCGAAGCATCGAGCACTATCACCCCCCACTCGGCGAAGACGTTTGCGTAGAGACGAGCGAAAGCGGTACCCAGAAACTTACCGGGCCGGTAGGACTCGCGCAGAAACCGGGTTGCTTCGGAATCGCCCAGCAGCTTCGCCGCTTGCTCGACTAGAGGAAGTATTTCGTCCCCAAGCCGCACGGCGCCGACGGGAGATCCCGGGACATCGTGGCTGGGAGTGGTGAGCACCTGCAAACCGCCATCCGGACCGGGGATGGAAATGTGATTCACCTCGGCCAGATCGTGATCGTAAGTTGCAAGCCAGAAAACCGGCACTGTATCGATTCCAGCCGCGGTTGCTTCTTCCGCAAGTTTGACTGCGGTGAACGCCTTATAGATGGCGAACATGGGTCCGCCAAAAAGGCCAACCTGTTGTCCGGTGACGACGGCGGCCGCCCCCTTGCGTAGGCGATCGAGATTGGCCAGGGTTTGCGGGGAGGCATTCCAGGATTTGTTCTGGCGCTCCAGGATCGCGGTGACGCGCTCGCGGCGAGCCGAGTCGTAGGAAATCTTTTGGGCTTCTTCTTTCAGCCATTCCTCGAAATGAGGCGAGCGGGGATAGAAGGGCTGTACGTTCGGAACGTATGCGAGAAAGTCGGCGAAAAGGCGTGTGGTGTGCGGGATCTGGGAGAATGGAAGACAGTGTGCCTTCACTGAAGGTTCTCCTGACAACACTGCTGGGTCGCGGGTCGCATGGCCGATGGTTGGACGGGTGAAGTCATCGCAAGTCAACGCCGGTCTACTGTGGACAGAATCCCGCGTCTTAGTAGAGATGCCTGAAAGGGCCACGAGATGCAAGATAATAAGGGTGATAGTGGTACGTGGCGCGAGATCCCTTTGGCTTGGCTCAGGGCAGGCTCCTCGCTTCGCCTGAAGCTCCGCCGGGGATGACGGCCATAGTGACGACCATAACGAGGGTTACCGTCTAATCCGGAGCACGCCATTATGCGACCATGATTCGAAAGCCGCGCTGCGAAAGGAAAGCATGAGTTTTGTCGCTGCCCCTCTGAATATTGTATTGCCGGTCACGTTGGAAGGTTCTGTGGTTCGTCTCGAACCGCTGCGGCGCGAGCACGCGCATCTTTTCTGGGAGCTTGCGCAAAACGATCTCGAGGACATCTTCCGCTGGATTCCCTACTCCATGAAGACGCTCCCAGGACTTCGAGCGATTGATTGACAAGGCGTTCGAGGAACAGGAGCGCGGGGAATCCATCGTGTTTGCCACGGTGGAGCGGAAGTCCGGGCGCACCATCGGGAGCACGCGCTTCATGAACATTGACCGCATGAACCGGCGAGTCGAGATCGGGTCGACTTGGATCGCACCCGCGTGGCAGCGGACTGGGGTTAACACCGAGGCGAAATATTTGATGCTGCGGCACGCGTTTGAAGTGTGGAACTGCATGCGGGTGGAACTCAAAACGGATTCGTTGAACCAGAAGTCGCGCAACGCGATTCTGCGCATCGGTGCGAAAGAAGAAGGCACACTGCGCCGCCATCTGATCACTTGGAGCGGACGGGTGCGGGATACGGTCTATTTCAGCATCCTGGAAAACGAATGGCCGGAGGTGAAGGCGAAGTTGGAAGCGATGCGCGGACGGCAATAGAGCAGAGCAGATGAAAACTTTGCGCATGATTCGAAGCGCCGCAGCAGCCGACCAACTAAGGCACTACTTTTTCCGTGTCCGTGCTGGGCATATCACTCAACAGGAGCCTAAGGTTGCCGGGATTCGTGGCATAGGCCAGGCCAGTACTGGTGTCGATGAGACCCGAGCGAATGAGTTTTTCGATCTCGCCGTCGAAGTGTTGCATTCCCTCCGTGTCCCCGTCGGTCATGGCTTCAAGCAGAGTCTTGCCATCCTGCTCGCCCTTTTCTATATACTCACGGGTTCGAAGGGTTGATTTCAAAATTTCTATGATCGCCACGCGTCCATTTCCGTCCTTCCGGGGAATGAGACGCTGGGAAACGATGGCTCGGAAGCTCTTCGCCAAGCGGTTGCGAATGATTTGTTGCTCTCCCATGGGAAAGGCTCCAATGATTCGCTCAACCGTCTTGGAGGCATCAATGGTATGGAGAGTAGACAGAACCAGATGGCCAGTTTCCGCAGCTTCCAGCGCGATTTCAATGGTGTCTTTGTCTCGCATTTCTCCTACGAGAATGACTTTGGGAGCCTGTCTTAATGCGGCTCGCAAAGCGAGCGCGAAGCTGGGAGTGTCACTGTGCAGTTCGCGTTGATGAACGATGGAGCGTTTGTGCCGGTGCATGAACTCGATGGGATCCTCAATCGTCAAAATGTGATACGCATGGGTCTCGTTAATCCGATCCAGCACGGCGGCCAAAGTGGAGGATTTTCCAGATCCCGTCGGTCCGGTTACCAGGACGATTCCATTTTGCAGGTCGGCAATTTCGGCCAGTTGCGGGGGCAGGTTCAGCTCGCCCAGGGTGGGAATGGCCTGAGGGATTACGCGCATTACGATAGCGTGGCTTCCGCGCTGCTGAAATATGTTGACCCGAAATCGGCAGCGGCCCGGCACACGATACGAAATGTCACACGATCCCAGAGTCTGCAATGCGTCCACTGCCTGTTTGTTGCCCTCGATCAGTTCGTAAGAGATCCGGCGAGTGTCCTCCGGAGTCAAGGGCGGCATTCCAGAGATTTTGACCGGAGTTAACTTGCCGGAGAATTCCACCATAGGAAAGCTGCCGGGTGACAGGATGAGGTCGCTCACCTTGCCGGAGACGCCAAGCATGGCCAGCAACAGGGCCGGGGTCGGAACTGGCTTGGCTGCAGCCGCTACAGGTATCGGAGCTTTCTGCGCCGCGGTTTCCACGCTGGATCCTTTCGAACCTCTGAGGGAGAACTTAATGTCTCAGCGCCCCGGACCGAGATAAGGGCGCCGTTTGTTGCTGTGTGAGTTTCGGCGGGAAGGCGGGGCGCTGCCTAGCGAGTCCGATCCCGCGACTGTTGGATTTATCGCACCTTCCCGAGCATGACCGAGGCAAGGGAAAGCGGCAAGATAACTAAGGTGTCGCACCTTACTTGTGATTTCGTAATTGATCGAAACCAGGACGATCAGCCTCCCGTGTTTACTGCACAAAGTACGGCCAACCCACTCAAGTCGCGCAATTTTTCCGAGTATCCACAGGAGTTTCGCACTGCAAGCTGTAGCGCGGGGTCAGCACCGATCATCCAATCTTTGTCGTGCTTGGTCCGGATACATACTCAGCTTAAAGGACAAAAGCAATGAGCAATGCCAACTCCGTTTACAGCAGCAAACAGTCGAAAACCCAATTCGCGTGCGCGCTCTGCGAAGGCACGTTTACACATCAGGCGTGGTGTGCTTCTCGAGATCCCGGCGCGCCTTATGCCTATCAGATCGTTGTAGATGCTTCAAAGATGACGACCGGAGACACGTTGATCCTGCATTCGCTGGGCGTAGCGTGGGCAAATCCCGTGCGTTAATCGCCTTTGAACCTATCTACGTCCCAGGCGCAGTCATGATCGGGCAAAAGTGGCGAATCCTTGGCTTGGGAGCCTAACCGGCGTACAACGCATCTAATCCCTGTAGTGTTTAGCCTTGGGTACGTTCGGGGTTTGACTTCCCCGGGCGATGCACCTAGTCTGGAAGTGACTCTCAGAGTCTGTTTTGTCGGTTCTTTGAATGGCCATCCCACCAGTGGGGGCGTCACGGCTTCGACGGAGATGCTTGCGGCCAAGAGGCATGCCGGGGTGCACACACCCGTAATCGTGGGCAAAATGATAATTGCCAATCAACAGATGGCATACGCAGCCTAACTAGTTTAGGCAGCCGTTCGAGGAGGCTTCGCCCGTGGGCCTCCGAAGGACGTCACACAGCGGGCTGCTCTTTCCGTCTACGTCTGGGACGGAAGGCTAAGATCTCAGGCTAGCGGGATGCGTTTCTTGTCGGTTCTGAGCGCCGCCCGCGAACGTCCCAGGGTAATGCCTGGGGCATGAACTCGACTAAGCATGTAGTTCTCTTGACCAGTAACATTTTCGGACGCGGGTTCGACTCCCGCCGCCTCCACCACTATAAACTATTGATAATAAGGTAGTTATAAAATAGTAGAAAGAATCGTACAATAAACGTACAATGGATGCGGCAACGAGGCCGATTCCATGCTGTCCGTTTACTCCCGACACTATCCTCCCTGCCCCTCCAACGACCTCAACTACAAGCGCTGCCGCTGCCCCAAGTGGATTAATGGCCTACTCGGATCAGACGGTCCCTTCATCCGCCGCAGTGCCAAAACCCGCAGTTGGGAAAAGGCTGAGGATTTCAAACGCAAGCTCGAAGAGGAATATGAGGCGAAGCAGCAAGGACTTGAAGAGGCCTCCCGGCCGAAGCCTGCTCTCGTAACGGTCAAAGAGGCCGTGTCACGTTTTCTGAACAGCAAGCGCAATGAGAATCTGGCCGACTCGACTCTCGATAAGCTGACAACGATCTTCGAGAAGCAGTTCCTCGCATGGGCCACTTCCTACGGATTCATACACATCACTGAGATCACGACTGCCGACCTGGAAGGCTTTCGTGATACTTGGACCGATGGCCCTCTCGCGAAGAAAAAGAAACAGGAGCGGTTGATCGGCTTCTTTTACTACTGCCTGCGACTCGGCTGGATCAAGTCCAATCCCGCTGTTCTGCTGGGTCGAATCAGAGCAGATGGTCCTCCGACGGATTACTTCCCTGCGCCCGAGTTCGACAAGATCATGGACGCAACTTACATCTATCAGCCCAAAGGCTGGGTGGAATGCCGGAACCAAGCAACACGGCTGCGGATTCTGACGTTGCTCATGCGCTGGAGTGGACTGGCGATCAGGGACGCCGTCACCCTGGAACGGCGCCGGCTAAATGAACATGGCGAATTGTTTCTGTATCGTGCCAAAACCGGCAGTCCTGTTTACGTTCCGCTGCCTCCGGATGTGGCGGAGGCATTGAGAAATATTCCGCCAGGCCCCAGTCCCAATCCGCGATATTTCTTCTGGTCTGGCAACGGCTCACCGAAGTCGGTAGTTGGCAATTGGCAGCGGAGTTTCCGACGTCTCTTCAAAATCGCAGACTTGCGCAGCGACGACGGATCGTCCAAGCGCTGCCATCCGCACATGTTTCGGGACACATTCGCGGTCGAGATGCTGCTTGCCGGAGTCCCGCTGGAACAGGTCTCAATGTTGCTTGGTCATAAGAGCGTGAAGATCACAGAGAAGCACTACGCGCCATGGGTCAAGGCGCGGCAGGAGCAGCTTGCGGTCAACGTCCGAAAGTCTTGGACTGTACTTGAGGCGGGCAACCAAACGGGAAAACGCAAATCGCCGAAGCGTGCGAAAAGTGCCTGATGGGGATTGCTCCCGTCTTCTGCCGGGTAGTTGATCTCTAGCTAGCTCTGCGTAGCTTTCGATGAACGCGGTGAAGGACCGTCTCAGGCACTCGGAGCGTCCGGTATCCGCGCTTGTGCAACGTTTCTTCTGTGCTCCAGTGAATCACGCCTGGTTCCCTTTCAAATATTTTGCGAACGGTCTTCTCACTGAGTGCCCAGAGCTCGGCGATCTCGATGATCGAGTAGTGCTTCTCGCGAGCTAGTTCAATCGCCGGCCCAGCCGAAGGGCCGGAAACCGTGTGGAGGGCGTGCGAGGACTCGGCTGGTTTTCGAGCGAATTCAGACATGGCATGACTCCAACCACCGCTGCGTTGTTTACCAACTTGATTCCGGCCGTTTCGATTGTCCAATGAATTCTCAGCCGACATCCATTCTCAACGGGAATAGATGGCTGAAAACAACCACTCGCAGAGCCGCTTTGTGCGGGTCTTTCGGGTCGGCGATTGAGACCACCAATGCAGGCTTCTTCCCTCCATGTCGCGAGTAATCCCTAACTGAAATCACAACAATCGCTGGATGTCTAATCGAGGTCGTCTCGGCGGGCTGAACTCGGATTGTCGTGATCAACCGCGAGTCGGCGGATTTGCCTTTTTCATGGCGACTACTCGGGCGGACACGGGCGATCCGATTGGCTTCGGTGGACGCCGCTGATCTGCATATCTGCGGAGGAAGGACCGCACGAATTCGTTCGTCAATCGAGAATCGTCGTCTTTTCTCATAATCACACACGTTTGGAAACACAATGAGGCATCAGAAAGCGGCCTTACAACTACACCCTCGGCGCGAAAGCCAAGGGCCGCAGGTTTCGTGAGAATGGCCACCCCGACGTGCTCAGATACTAGGTGAATCGCTTCTTGCGGCGTAATGATGTCGTGCCCGCGTTTCGGAGCGATTCCCTCACGTCGAGCCGCGTCCATGATTGCGTCGTGAACTATGGGGTGAACTCGGCGCGTGAACAGAATCCATTCATCGTTTGCCAAGTCTTGAAGCACGAATTGCTCCTTTTCAGCGGCCGCGTGGCCTTCCGGAAGAACCGCATAGAGCGGCGTCAAAGCGAATGGTGAAGCCTCGATCTGAGAGTCCTTCGGCGGCGCTGTCACCAGGGCGAGATTTAGTTCGCCTGCTAGAACACTACGGACCAACTCGATTGAGAACTGACTTAGCAGTCGAATAGCTAGCTTGGGATAAAGGGGGAGGCGAACCGCAAGAATGTCCGAGATCCAGGCTTGATCGGCTTCGTGCGAGTGTCCAATTGTCAAAACGTTGTCTGCTCCGTCATGGGCGGCGCGAGAGAGATGAAATGCCCGCTCCATGTGCGAGATCGACGAACGAGCTTCTTCGACGAAGACTCGCCCAGCGTCGGTCAGTTCCACACGGACTACCCGCCGATTATCACGAGTGAACAGGCGAAATCTAAGCTGTTTTTCGATCTCAGTGATCTGTCTGCTGAGCGCAGATTGGGTCAGGTTCAATCTGAGGGCGGCCTTGGTGAAGTTCAGCTCTTCGCCCAAGGCAATGACTGCGTGCAAGTGGCGTACTTCGACGTTGGGAAACACTGCTCCAACCCCCGCCCAAGAGTTCGATGAAACCAGGAACTCGTCCTGCCATTTGTGTGCAAAACGACGAGTGGTTATGAGCTTGGAACCCGGACAGTTGTGTAAAGTTCCTGAAGAGCTAACAAAATTTTAGATCACTTCCATCTGAAACCCGGCTCCAGGCGCAGGTTCTCGGGCATTGTTCATTGATTACTCCGTCGCTCTGTGCCGGTTTCAGTCAAACCACGAGGAATTCCGAGGTGCAGGAGAGTGAGGGCTTAGGGTGCTGCCGTGACAGAGTCGCTGGCCGATGTAACTTATTGGAAATTAACGGTACTGATAGCCCGTGCCCTATTCCTTTAAGGGAACTCAAAGGAGGTCTTCGACCAGCTTATTGGATCCGGATCGGACCCGATTCCCAACTGATTTTTTGTCTGGGGCATCGCCGTGAAAGAACAACCACGATAAGCAAATCCAACGACTTGCAAGAGGCGGGCGGCCACCTAAGTCCTTGCTAGTCCGTACAAGCCGAAAGATCTACGTACCGTAACCCGTACCGCGAAACAAGCCGCTCTGTTGGTGGCAGAACTACCCGGCACCAGCCGAATGCACTCTGGGTGTCGGCCCGGTAAACTCATCGGAGGTTACCAATCGTGCCTAGAAGACCGAGACAGTGGAAATCGCGTGCCAAGCGCGCATCAGAAGCACAGGCCCAAAAAACCATTCTCATTGATGACACAGCTGCTGAAGCGATTACAGAACAAAAAAGGTTGTTCCGGGAAAAGTTCGGGCGCGAACCAGGACCAGAAGATCCGCTCTTCTTTAATCCAGAGTCCGCGGTCCCCGAATTTCTCAGCATTGAGTCACAGGACGAGACTTGGAGAGCCCTCGTGCAGGCAGCCGGAGAGTCTGTGATGAACCCCGCACTGGTGTGCGCGATGAACAAAACGGGCCGGATTGTTAGCGAACAGAATTTGCGGTTCCTGACCGATGCCGACCTCCAAGCATGGAATGACGCTGTGGATCAGTACCACCAAATGATTGGATCTGGTGATACTCACTAGAGACTCGATCTGCCCGGGGGATTGAGCACTCCCGACCCCAGCCTTTTCAGGGCTGCGTACTACTCGCTTATCCCCATCATTTTTCAACAACTAACTTTGCAGAGTGGCCCCAGTTTTGTGACCACTCTGTGACCAGCGCCGATGTTCGCCTAAGCCTCGGTGCAGAAACATTCAGGATTGCAAGGAGCCGAAAGAAGCGAAGTTGTAGAGGAGTAGTGGTTTCAGGAGGGTGCAGAGCTTGCCTCCGTTCTCCTCTAGGATTCCTAGTAAAACGTCCGCCGAACTGCCCCAGATCAGTTCTCTGTCACGGCAAGGCATTATTTCCTCTAACCTTTTATTTGTCCTTAATGCAACCATGGAATTGCTTTGCTCGCCCACACACTGGAGCGGCGGTATGCCCACGGACGCCATCAGAACTATCGAATAACGTGATTTTTAGTATTCTGTTTGGATCGGCTAGGAGACCCCACAGCCTTGACCGTTAACCGGCGCGACTTTGTGCGACTTTCTCTTTGTTCTTGGGTCTTTGGTTCGTCGGTCTTGGCGACCGCGCCCCGGCTTCTGGCCCAGGGAGTAGCCGCTCACACCGTCAAACCGGTGGTGCGACCGGCCCCCTCGGGGCGCCCTTTCTACGCACACTTTGTTGATGTTGCAGCAAGCGCGGGGTTGCAAGCGCCGATGGTGTATGGCGGGGTCGAAAGCAAGAAATACATCCTTGAGGCCACCGGTTGCGGATGCGCTTTCCTCGACTATGACAACGACGGCTGGATTGATATCTTCGTGTTATCCGGTACGCGCCTGAACGGAGATCCTCCCGGTGCGACGAATCGTCTTTACAAGAATAACCGCGATGGAACCTTTACCGATGTGACGGAGAAGGCCGGATTGAAGGCAGTGGGCTGGGCTTCCGGCGTCTGCATTGGCGACTACAACAACGATGGATTTGAGGACATCTTCTGTACTTATTTCGGACAAAATCGGCTCTACCGTAACAACGGTGATGGAACGTTTACCGACGTGACCAAGACCGCTTGCCTTTGGAACGATCAACCCCGCTGGGGAGCGGGGTGTAGTTTTCTTGACTATAACCGAGATGGGCACCTTGATCTCTTCGTGTCAAACTATGTGCGTTTCTCTTTCGAGCATGCGCCCGTGCCCGGGGAGAACGTGAATTGCAACTGGAAAGGTGTCCCGGTTGAATGTGGGCCGCGTGGATTGCCCACGGGAAGGCATTCGCTGTATCGGAACAACGGCGACGGTACATTCACGGACGTGAGCGAGCAGGCGGGGATCGCGAAGGCGGCCGCGTGTTATGGAATGACAGTAGTGGCCGCGGATCTCGATGAGGATGGCTGGACCGACATTTTTGTCGCCTGCGATTCCACGCCGAGTTTGCTGTTCATGAACAACCATGATGGAACGTTTCGCGAGGAAGGTGTGCTCCGCGGCGTGGCGCTGAGCGACGACGGAATGGAGCAGGCGGGAATGGGCGTGGGCGTTGGAGACTACGATCTGGACGGTCATCTCGATCTTTTCAAGACTCACTTTGCCGAAGATGCCAACGGCCTTTATCACAACGACGGCACAGGAAATTTCGATGACGTGACGCGCTCCTCGCGAGTCGCGGTGGACACCCGCTACGTGTGTTGGGGCGCCGGGATCGTAGATTTAGACAACGACGGTTATCCCGACCTTTTTGTGACCACTGGGAACGTCTACCCGGAAGTGGAACGCAAATTCCCTCAATACCCAAACAAATCACCGCGAGCAGTGTATCGAAATCTCGGCAACCGCACTTTCGAAGAATTGGGGCAAGAGGCTGGCCCAGGCGTGACCGACGCACACTGCAGCCGCGGTTGCGCATTCGGTGATTTCGATAACGACGGAGACATCGACATTCTGATCGTCAATCTGAATGAACCGCCGTCGCTGTTGCGAAATGACATGAAGCAGAAACAGAACTGGATCAAGGTCAAACTTGAGGGGGTCAAGTCAAACCGCAGCGCGATCGGAGCGCGCGTTGTGGCCCATTATGGGGGTAAGGCTCAGGCCCAAGCCGTGCTTAGCCAGTCCAGCTTTTACTCGTGCAGCGATTCCCGCCTGCATTTTGGCCTGGGTGGATTCAATGCGGTGGATCTCGACATCTACTGG
>CAVPFI010000013.1:0-706405 GCA_963703685.1 uncultured Acidobacteriaceae bacterium
CGCTAATGAAAAAAGTGGCGTGGGAATTTTACGGCGGGCCGTCGGCGGAGCCCGCACTGGGCCCGGTGACGTATATCCATCGCGCTTCGGCGGCGGAGCTGCCACTGGCCCCGCTGGCCCACCATTTGCAGGATTCGACGCACACCAGCTTCGGGGTGGTGACTACGGGATTCGTGATCGACCGCGTCAAGCTGGAAGCTTCCGCCTTCAACGGACGCGAGCCGAACGAGGAACGATGGAGCATCCAGCTGGCGGCGCTCGATTCCTGGTCGGGGCGGGCCATCGTTGCGCCTACTGCCAATTGGACAGCGCGAATACAGCATTGGGCGGCTGGAGCATCCCGAAGCTCTGGAGCCGGGCAGCCAGTGGCGGCAGACGGCATCGGTGGAATACAACCGGCCGCTGGCGGCGGGGAACTGGGCCACCACGTTGATCTGGGGCCGAGTGCACAAGATCGCGACCGACACGACTTTGAATAGCTATCTGCTGGAGTCGACGCTGAATTTCCGCGAGCGCAACTACGCGTTCTCGCGGCTGGAACTGGTCGATAAGGACGAACTATTTCCGCAGGCGCCGGTGCATCCGGCTTACCGGATCGGGGCGTATACGTTTGGCGGCGTGCGCGATCTGATTCACGACCGCGCATGGCAGCTGGGAGCTGGGCGCTGATGTGACGGTTTATTCCAAGCCGGCCGTCCTGGACGCGGCTTACGGCGATCGTCCGGTTTCGTTCCAGATATTTCTGCGAATGCGGCCGGGACGGTCAAACCATGGTTACCACTAAGCCCAAGAAAAACATTTTCTTGAGTCGATTTCCGCCGTAGAATCGCTCCAATTCCTTCCGTCGGAGAGACTACCCTTTCATGCTCAAGGCGCTCCAGACACTGCGAGTGGTGCAGTGGGCAATGCTGGCCAGCATTGTGCTGTACGGGATTGCGGGACAAGTTGTGGGCCCGGCTCCGCGGGGCGTGGACGCGGCCCTCAGTTACTTATTTGCCACTTTGAGCGTGGCGATTGTTGGAACAATCCTGGTGGTGCGGCGAACCCTGGTATTGCGGGCGGCGGAGAGCCTGGCGACGAACCCCGAGGACAGCCTCAGCCTGAACCACTGGAGAACGGGATTCATTGCGACCTACGCCTTGTGCGAGGCGCTGGCTTTGTTCGGCCTGGTTCTGCGCTTTCGCGCCAGTCCGATGCAGGCCAGCGTGCCCTACTATTTGGGCGGATTCGTTTTGCTGTTGTTCTTCCGGCCGAAGCCACCTCGGCACGCCTGATTTTGCCGCACGCACCTGATTTTCTGAACAAGCAATAGAATGGATATGAGGTGATGCATGTCCATTAATGAGCCGGAGGAACTAGCGGGGATGCGCGCCGCCGGCGCGGTGGTGCGCCTCATGCTGGACGCCATGAAGGACGAAGTGCGCCCGGGAATTACCACGGCCGAGCTCGACGAAGTGGGGGCGGGCGTGATGCGGCAGCATGGAGCGCAGTCCGCGCCAGCGCTGGTCTATGGATTTCCCGGAGTGAGTTGCATCAGTCTCAACGAGGAGGCGGTCCACGGCATTCCCGGCAAACGCGCGCTGCAGGCCGGCGATCTGGTCAAGCTCGATGTCACCGTCGAAAAAGATGGATTCATGGCGGATGCGGCTGTGACCGTTCCGGTGGGCGAAGTGACCGAGGAGCGTCGGAAGCTGGTTGCCTGCGCGGAGCGTGCCTTCGCCAAGGCGATGCTGGTGGCGCGAGCCGGGTTCCGAGTTTGGGAGATTGGACGCGCCGTGGAGCGCGAAGTGCGGCGCAGCGGATTCTCGGTGATTCGCGAGCTGGCCGGGCACGGCATTGGCAGGACCATCCATGAAGAACCCCGCGTGCCGAACTATCCCGATCCGGGAGCGAATCAAATTCTCACCGAAGGCTTGGTGATTACGGTCGAACCGATTATTGCGGCGGGCTCCGGCAGGACATTCGTCGCGCCGGATAAGTGGACGATCGTCACGGCCGATCACCGGCCTTCGGCGCATTATGAGCATACGCTGGTGATCACGAAGGGCGCGCCGATGCTGCTGACGGCGGCGTGATCGTTGCGGCGAGAAGACGTTGCAAGCAACGTCTCTACGATGGTGATGTGGCAGCTCGCCAGGCCGCGCTTTTCCAGATACTGCTGGTGGTAGTCTTCTGCCGGATAAAACGTCACGGCTGGAACGATCTGGGTCGCGATGGGCTTCGAGTAGCGGTGGGCTTTCTCCAGCGCATTCTTTCGAGGCCTGGGCTTGCGCTTGCTGCTCGGGCGAATGAAAGAAAATCGCGGAGCGGTACTGCGAGCCCCAGTCCGGGCCCTGGCGGTTCACCTGCGTGGGATCGTGGTTCTCCCAGAAAACTTTCAGCAGGTCGGCATAGCGGACTTTGGCGGGATCGAATTCGACTTCCACGGCTTCGGCGTGGCCGGTGCGGTCGGTGCAGACTTCTTTATAGGTCGGATTCTCGGTCTGGCCGCCGGTATAGCCGACCCGGGTTGAGGTGACTCCCGGCATCTGCCGGAAGGTGGCTTCGACTCCCCAAAAACATCCTGCTGCGAATGTGGCTTTTTCCATTGCGATTGCTCCCTACGCTTGCGAGTTCGTTCGCTTTGTATTGTCCCTTATTGGATGAACAAATGCCAGAAAAGTCACAGGCTGTAAAATCGGCCACATTACCCTTGGGGAATTGACGCTCCTCCGGAATCACGATAAAGTCCGGAAAGGGTTCTTCAGGGCCAGGGGTTCAGTTCCGTGTTTTTTTCGACCAGCCACTTCCAAACCGGGCCTAGAACTGTGCTGAAATGCGCGCTGCTGGTTCTGTTGGTTTTGACTCTAACCGGAGCAGCGCTGGCCGTTTCTGGATTCGCGCCGCAGATACGCCTCGGGTACCAGACTGGCGATCAATGGGAGCCTGCGATCGCCGCCGACGGTCACGGGCACGTTTACGTTCTTTATCCGCAGTATGGCGCGGTTCCCGATTGTCACGACCTGTACGGCCCCGACGCATCGCCCTGCTCATCAGCAATGATAATGGACTGTCGTGGCAGCCATCGCGCGCACTGCTTCCCTTTCCCGACCGGCCAGTTTGATCCGCAGATCGTGGTCGATCCCGTGGACCGGCAGACGGTGTACGCATCGTGGATGCAGAATAATAAGCGCGACATTATTGTCGCCCGTTCGCTCGACTTCGGACGAACCTGGTCGTTTTCGTGGGCGGAGCGTGGCCAGGAAGACGCCGACAAGCCGGTCTTGACGGTGCGCGGAACGGACGTTTACGTCGGCTTCAACCATGAAGAGAAATTCTTTGTCGCGGCGTCGCATGACGCCGGGCAGACTTTCGCCGCGGTGCAGGTGAATCCCAACGCGGGGCCGGGATCGTCACTGGCGGGCGGAGCCACGATTGATCCGGCGGGCAACGTTTATTTCGGCTGGACAGCCTACGCTCGCCACGAAATGCCGACGCGGCCGGTCAGCGTTTTCGTGAGCCGCTCGGCCGATGGCGGTCGCACCTGGAGCACGTTGCTGCTGGATGTTTCCAGCGCGCCTCCAGACTGTGACGCGCAGAGTTGCGAAACCGGTTATCTGGGCCCGCAGATCGCGCTGGCCTCGGACGCTGCGGGAGCGCTCTACGCCCTGTGGAACGCCGGGCGCGGCGAATGGCGGACCGGAGCGCATTTATTTTTCGTCTTCGACCACCGCAGGAGCGAGCTGGTCGGAGCGGTCGAATGTGTCGCATGCCGCGCCCGGCGTCGAGCATTCTTTTCCGGCGCTGGTTGCGGGCGCGGCGGGCGATGTGCGCGTCGCGTGGATGGATGCGAGAGCAATCGAAGCGGGCCACCCGAATCGTCCGCTGTGGAATACCTACTATCGCAGTTCCACCAACGGCGGCGCTACCTGGAGCGCCGAGACGCCAGCTTTCCGGGCCGGTGCGCGGCTATGACTACATTCTGCCGGACGGCTTCCGTTTCCCTTTCGGAGATTACTTCAGCCTCGCGATCGACAGCGAGGGCACTGACTCACGCGGTGTGGGGCGAGGGGCGCAACTACAAGTCTCCCGGTTCGATCTGGTACGCGCAGGGCCGGTAGCGTGCCGGCAGCGTGAGACGTGGCAAGCGAGACGTAGCAAGCTACGTCTCTACGACGAGATTATTCCAGCAGCATTCCGCCGGTGAGATCGGCGAGCCTGGCCACATGGTGTTCGCGTGCACCATTCTTCCAACTCATCCACGATTTTCTCGGTCGCGCAGGGATCCCAATAGCTGGCCGTGCCGATCTGCACCGCGGTGGCGCCGGCCAGCATGAATTCGACAACGTCGGCGGCGGTGGAGATTCCGCCCATGCCGATCACGGGAATTTTCACGGCGTGCGCGGCGTCATAGACCATGCGCACGGCGATGGGCTTGATCGCCGGGCCGGAGAGTCCGGCGGTGACGTTGGCGATGCGCGGCTTGCGCGTTTCGGGATCGATGGCCATGGCTACGAATGTGTTGATCACCGAGAGCGCGTCCGCGCCCGCCTCCTGCGCCACGTAGGCCATTTGCGCGATGCTGGTCACGTTGGGCGAAAGCTTGACGATCAGCGGCCGCCGCGCCACGCGCTTGGCGGTGGTCACGATTTCATCCAGCGAGCGCGGATCGGTGCCAAACTGCAACCCTCCCTGCTCGGTGTTGGGGCAGGAAACGTTCAACTCATAGGCGGCGATTCCCTCGCCCTGGTTGAGGATCTCGATGGTGCGCTCGTAGTCTTCGCGGGTGTAGCCGAAGACATTCGCCATCACGACGGTGTTCTTGATGTTGCGCAGGTGCGGCAACTTTTCTTCGAGAAAGGCCTGCGCTCCGATGTTTTGCAGGCCGATGGCATTCAGCATGCCCGCGGCGGTCTCCCACAAACGCGGCGGAGGATTGCCGATCATCGGCTCCTTCGACAATCCCTTCACCACAAAGCCGCCCAGCTTGCCGAGATGGACTACATCTTCGAATTCGACTCCGTAGCCGAAGGTACCGCTGGCCGCGATGACTGGATTCTTGAGGTGAATGCCGGCGAAGTTCACGCTGAGATCGGGAGCTGAGGATCGAGGATTGCGGCGGCGCTCATGGCTGGCCTTCTCCCATCGCACGCGGAGTGTGAGGGCGCGAGGGCTTCGGTCAGCACGCGACCGACAGAATGAGTGGGAGCATTGATTCCGAGCAGCGACGCCAGCGTGGCTGCCAGATCGACCGGTTCGGTGTTCGTGCGATACGTTCCCGGCTGGAACGGCAGACCGTAAAACGCCAGCGGCACGTGCGTGTCGTAATTGTAGGGCGAGGCGTGGTCGGTGCCTTTGCTGGCGCCGACGGTGTAGATATCGGGAACTCCCATCACGAACCAACTTCCTTCCGGGGAATAACTGTTCAGATATTTTCGTCCCAGCGCGGTGTTGGGAGCTTCGCCCGCCGCCAGTTGCGACTTCGTGTAGTAATCGCGCAGTCCCGCTTGCTTCATGGCCTCGCCGACCGCCACTTCGGCATCGTGTTCGCGCACGTGCGCGGCCGCGAAAGCATCTTCATCGAGCCAGGCCAGCGGGTAGTCCAGCTTCACGTACGCGGCGGGATGGCCGGCAGAAAACTTTGCTGTGATTGCGGTATTGATTTGCGCTTCGAGTTTCGCAGCTTCGAGATTCGCCGCCGGAATGTGCAACTTCTTCACGGCATCGGGCAGCGAGGAAACACCGTGGTCGGCCGAGAGCGCGATCCACACGTTGGCCAGCCCGATCTGATGTCCGAGAAAGCTGATGAAGTCGGCCAGTTCGCGATCGAGATCGAGCGCCATCTGATGCATTTCGGGAGAATCGGGCCCGACCTGGTGGCCAAGAATGTCGTTGGGCGAGAGGCTGATCGAAAGCAGATCCGTGGCCGGACCGCGGCCTACATTCTCGTGCTGCATCAACTCCTTGGCGAATTCGAATTCGTATTCGTTGGCGAAGCGCGGTCGGGCCGATGACTTCATAAAAGCCGGCTTCGGCGCCGTCTTTACTTTTGCGATGACGCGGTCGAGCGGAGAACGGTTCCCTGCGCGTCCTTCCATTCGCGATCCCAATATTTCGCCGGTCGATTGGAGTTGAAATCCTGAACCCACTTCGGCAGATCGTCGCGATAGTACGTGGATGTTACCCATGCGCCGGTTGCCGGATCAATCCAATAGGCGGCATCTCCAGCGAAGCCGGCGGGGAGAACGGCAGGCGCGGTCTTTCAATGAAACTCCGAAGACGCGGGCCTTGCCTTGCGTCGCCAGCTTGAGTTCATCTCCCAGCGTGTCGGCCAGAAGGTTGTGCGGCGAGGCGCCGGTCTTGTCTCCAGCGACGCCCACCAGTTTTGTGGCGTCGTCTTCGACGGAAGTGACCATGTGCTTCTTCTTCTGGTCCCACCATTCGTTGGCGGCGATGCCGTGGCCGTTGCTGTAGGCGCCGGTAAACAGCGTGGCGTGTCCGGGAGCGGTGCGGGTGTTGGCGTAGTTGTAGTTACAGTTCGGAGAAGTAGGCGCCATGATCGAGGAACAGGCGGAAGCCGCCGTCGCCGAACTGGGTGCGATAACGTTCCAGATAATCGCCGCGAAACTGGTCGATCACAATCACCACAACCAGCTTGGGATGGCCGTCGTAGGCGGAGGCGAAGCAGTTGACGGACGCGCCGACAATAATTGTCAGCCAGGTCAGCAGAAACGAGAGAATGGCGGCACATCTGGGGGACGATCTCATCGCGAAGGTAGTTTACACAGTCGGCAGGAATCCGCCAAAGGGCGCTCGTCTCTTTCGCGCGCGCTCTCTCTCTTTGAAGGCGTCATCCCGAAGCCCGGCGCAGTTCAGCCGGGCGAGGGATCTCGCGTGGGGCGGTCGCAGGTCAGCGCGAGATCCCTTCGACTTCGCTCAGGGCAGGCTCTTCACTTCGCCTGAAGAACGGCGCCGTTCAGGATGACGCCCTTGAAGTGGTGTCCAGTCTGATTGACGCCCCGGACGTGCATTCCGCTGGCGCTTTTCCTATACATTAGTTCATCCATGCTTGATCTGAATTTTGTTCGCGAAAACCTGCCTTTGGTGGAAGAAAAGCTGCGCCAGCGCGGCATGGATCCGGCTGCGGTGCTCAGGGACTTTCGCGAAGTCGACACCCAGCGGCGGCAGGCCATCACTGAGGCCGAGACCAGCAAGGCTCAGCGCAACAAGGCGTCGGAAGAAATCGCCAAGTTAAAGAAGAGCGGGCAGGATGCCAGCGCGGCGATGGCGCAGACGAAGAATCTGCGAGAGAAGATTCAGGCGCTGGAAAAAACCGCTGCCGATCTCGATGCTCGTCTGCGCGACATTCTCGCGGGCATTCCCAACCTGCCGCACGCGAGCGTGCCCATCGGGCACAGCGCCGAGCAGAATGTCGAAGTCCGCCGCTGGGGCACGCCGCCGAAGTTTGACTTCACTCCCAAGGCTCATTGGGACCTCGGCGCCGAACTCGGCATTCTCGATCTGGAACGCGCGGTGAAGCTGACCGGGGCGCGCTTCGCCGTTTATTGGGATCTGGGCGCGAAGCTGGAGCGGGCGCTGATGAACTTCATGCTCGATCTGCACACGCGCCAACACGGATACACCGAGGTTCTGCCTCCGTACCTGGTGAATTCCGATTCGATGTATGGCACCGGGCAACTGCCGAAGTTTGCCGCCGATTCTTTCCGCGTGCCGCATGGCGACAAAGATCTTTGGCTGATTCCCACCGCGGAAGTTCCGGTTACGAATCTTTATCGCGACGAAGTGCTCGACCAGGCGCGGCTGCCGATCTCGCTCACGGCCTATACGCCGTGCTTTCGCAGCGAGGCGGGATCGTACGGGAAAGATGTGCGCGGCATCATCCGGCAGCATCAGTTTCAGAAAGTGGAGCTGGTGAAGTTTACGCGGCCGGAAAATTCCTACGAGGAACACGAAAAACTTACCCGCGATGCCGAAGAAGTACTGCAGAAACTGGGCCTGCATTACCGGACGATGGCGCTGTGCACTGGCGATATGGGAGCAGCTTCGGCGAAGACCTACGACATCGAGGTCTGGCTGCCGGGGCAGCAACTGTACCGCGAGATTTCGTCGTGCTCGAATTTCGAATCGTATCAGGCGCGGCGAGCCAACATTCGCTATCGTCCCGAAGGCAAGAACAAGACCGAATTCGTGCACACGCTGAACGGCAGCGGTCTGGCCGTGGGGCGCACCTGGGTTGCGATTGTAGAGAACTATCAGCAGGCCGACGGCAGTGTACTGATTCCCGAAGCGCTGCAGCCTTATATCGGGGCGGAGCGGATTACGAAGAAAAGCTTCTAAGTAAATCGGAGGAAGCCGGGTTCCGCTCGCCGGCTTCCGGAAGCCGGCAGCCGGACGGCGAAGACCGCTAAGACAGCTAGGAGCCAGGAGCCAGGAGCTAGTAGACTTGCAGAGAGCGGAACTCACCAGCACCGCGCCCAGCGCGCCCCTGCCCATGAACGCCATCTGGCGAACAATTCGCGGATACATTCTGTGGCAGTACGAGCGTGGCACGTTGCACTACGACATCATGGTCACGCTGATTCTGATTTTTATTTTGTTCTCGCCGCGCGTGATCAACTTCAATGACAAACCCATCGCGCGGAATCCGCATCCGACTGAAGTGGTCGTCACGGCGGATGCCGAGGGCCGCCTCGTCTACCAGGTCGCGGCCAGCGCGGTTTCGCCGGGGGATGACAGTTCGGTCCGCGATCAGTTGCTGCGCATCATCGAACCAATTTCGGGGCGGTCTCGATCGTGAGTTACGAGACGGTTTCTGACGGCAAAGGCAAAGTTCAGAGCTACAAAGTTCTGGCCCAGCGAGAGTAAGCGACGGGGCGAATGACGATTCGAAAAGATAGCGATTCGAAACGAATCCTCGAATGATTCGGCTCTCCTCTCATCCTCAACATTGCCGCCTGCTGCATGCTGCTCGGCATTCAGTTCGGCGCCGCAGGCAAAGCCCGCCGACTCCGGGGACCTGGACGCAGTCCTGAAAAAAATGGACGCGGCCGCCGCCAGCTTTCACAACGCGCAGGCCGAATTTGAGTGGGACAGTTACGAAAAAGTGATCGACGAAATCGACGAGATTCAAACCGGCACCATCTATTTCCGGCGCAACGGCAAAGACATCGAAATGATGGCCGACGTCAAAATGGCCGGACCCGATCTCAAACACCTAAAAGCCGAGCCGAAATATGTGCTCTACAGTGGCGGCAAGATTTCGATGTATCAACCCAAGCCGGACCAGGTGACGGTTTACGACCTGGGAAAGAGCCGCGCCGATCTGGAAAGTTACGTCGTGCTCGGCTTCGGCGGCAGCGGGCAGGATCTGGTAAAGGCATTTGACGTGACCTATGTTGGCCCGCAGACGGTGAACGGCGTCGCAACGGCACAGTTGCAACTCATCCCCAAGTCCGAAAAGGTTCGCAATACTTACAATAAAATTTTTCTTTGGATCGATCTCGACAAGGGAATTTCGGTGCAGCAGAAATTCATCTCGCCGCAAGAGGATTACCGGCTGACCAAATACTCTGACATTCAGCTCAACGAAAAAAAGATTTCCGATGAGGTATTCAAACTAAAGACCACGAGCAAGACGCAAACGCTTTCACCCAAAGGTTAAGTCATTGAATTTAAAGAAGAAGAAGGTGTGCTAAGAATTGCACTTCGGGGGCTATACTGGCCCTCACCTTCAGTTGGGTTCATTCATGGCCAAGGTTTTTACGATTACAGTCCCTCCCAAGCTAGGCAACAAGCGCCGGGAGCGCACCTCCGACCCTCGTTACGTGGACGGGCAACGCTTGCTGGTCGAAGCCATGAAGTATCTGGCGCAAGTCGACCCGGTGCAGAACCGTCCCGCGATCGAACTGATTTCCGAACACGTCCGCACGCGCTTCCGCATGAGCGACTCGCCGCTGGGGTAGTTACTGCTGCGGCTAACCAGTCTCCGATGCGCGCTTGGTCGCGGCTCGGAGTCAACCTTCAAAATCGGTGCGGTTCGTCCGCAGGTCTATACTCTCAGGACGAAAGGCAAGTCACACAAAGGGTCCGGAAAAAGACAGGGACGCATCTCTGCGTCCCACAAAAGCAGTGCTTCGCGGAACCTATTCGCCGCTGAGCTAGAACTCATACCGCATTGCGAACTGCATCACGCGTGGGTTAGTGAGAACTCCGCTGAAAGCCCCGAACGAACCTGACTGGTCAATGCCGTTGGTGATTGTGCCGACGTCGAACTCCGTGTGATTCAGCACATTGAACACCTCCCAGCGGAATTTCAGGAGGTGCGATTCGGCGTATGGCATTTTCCAACTCTTACTGAGTGCCGCGTCCAAACCCGCAAAACCAGGACCACGGATAGGGTTGCGCGTTCCAGCCTCACCTGGGTAGTCGTGCCGAAAGGCACCAATTCCGGTAGGTCCAAGCGGATCCGGGAATAGATTAGGCACGGCAAACGTACCGCTCTGCTTTGTGACACCGGTATGTACCGGACCGATCTGCGTGGCGTCGCCCTCCAATTGCCAGTTCGTGGGCCAGGTGCTTCCGTTGTTGATACTCACTGGGAATCCGCTCGTCCAGCGAGCCAAGCCGGAAAGTTGCCAGCCTCCGACGATCGCGTTGCCAACGCCGTTGATGCCCTTGGCAAAAGCCTTACCCCTGCCAAATGGCATTTCGAAGATGAAATTCGTATTGAATTGGTGCGTCGTGTCAAAGTCCGAGACCCCGCGTAGCTGGTTGGGGACCCACGAGTTGATAATGTTACTGCCTTGCGCCAGTCCGCTCCACGGGCCGACCCTTTCGGCGCTGGAGGAAAGATCAATCGACTTGGAGTAGGCGTAGTTGACGTCGAATTGCACCCCATGTCCCATCATCTTCCGCAGGCTGACTTGCAGCGCGTTGTAGTTGGCGTTGGCTATTGATCGCCAAGCGTATAAGGAGTGGAACTGGCTGTTGAAGTATGCATTCTGCCCCAGGACGCTTGGGTAATAATTCGCTGGGCAGTTTGCGTAACCGCAACCGCTTCCGCCGGTCAGCATACCGGCGATTCCGCCGGTACCAGACGCGTTAAAGTCGGAACCAGCATAATCCAGCGCTGACAAGGCAGTTGTCTCGTTCGCCTGGAAGCAGCTAAAAAGATCGTAGGCTGCCATCAGTGGGTCGGTAGTAAACGCCGCCGGGTTGGTGGAATTTATGTTGGGGTTGACGTTTCCCGTGCAGGAGAGGTTATATTGGTCGCCGGCCTTCAGAGGAGTCATCATGTTCTGCCAGTAGGCGGCAGTTGGACCCACCAAAGCAGGCGTTATCGAAGAAGTGGGCGTGCCCGCCGCCGCCAAACGCGAGAATTGATTTGCCGCCGCGAGGTAGGCGATTCCCGATTTCTTGTCGACAAGGTCGAGCGGCATCGCTAAGTCCTCCTGGGCCAGAAGACGGTGTGACAGGTGCCCTACGTAAGAGACCTCCAAGCTCAGGCCGTGCCTCAACTCGCGGGCGACCGAAAAATCGAGCGCATAAGAGTAAGGGGTCTTAATCTGGTCATCCAATCCCCAATAGATGCCCAAACCCGAGCCAGATGGCGGAGGGGTGTAGGGAAAACCTCCCGCCGGAGTTGCGGGGGCGAAGGGCGTCGTGCCATCAAACAATGTGGTTGGCACACTGGTCAGGCTGGTCAGCCGTGGGGCGGTTGCTGCCGAAGGAAGCACGGAATTCGTCAGCTGGGTAGACAGACCAAACGACCCGTTCTGGTCGAAGCTGGATAGCAGACCGGGCCCGATGTGGTCATACACGATTCCAAACCCAGCCCGTATGACCGTCTTGTCACCTTCGCCAACCAGGCTTTTTAGCCATCCACCATCAGGCCGTGGGGTGTAGGCAAAAGATAGGCGAGGCGCAAAGTTGTGGTAGTCCCAGTTGTAATATCCTGGCTTCCCGTTGGCCGCTCCAGCCAGAGCGAAGGTCACTGTCGGATCCTGGTTCGAACCGATTCCGTTCAGCATATCTTGGGCCCGCTGCTTAAACCACTTCCCCATGCTGAACGTCGGCGCTACTTCGGTGCCAGTCGTCTCCCACGGCGGCGAAAACAGGGAATAGCGTAGACCCACGTTCACCGTCAGATTCGGTTTCATCCGATAAGAATCTTGAACGTAAAACTCGTATTCATCTTCACCCCAATGCCGGCTCACCGGGGAGCCCAAAGGTAACGCCGTTCCGTTTTTTTGGAAATTGAAGGTGGCGTTGTACTGCGTAACCATTCCTAGGAGCGCGATCGCCGGGTAGTCGTACTGATTGTTGAAGCCGGGGTCGACTGCGGGAAGGCTATTGTTACCAGGATCGAAGGGACTGCTGGTGTTGGCGAATCCTGCCGTATCGAGCGCGGAAACGTTAGTCACACCCGAAGGAAATGAGTTGATGAAGTTATTCCGCGGACTTCGGATGAACCGAACGTTGGTGCCAAACTGGAGCGTGTGCTTTCCTTTCGACCAGGATATATCGTCGACGATGTTATTCACGATTGACCGGAAGTCCTCGCCGCGAGTGATCGCCTCGCTGGAGTTATTCGGCGTGCTGTTATCGTTGAGTCCGCGAAAGAAGATCGCCGGGGTGCTGTCGTTGTTGCCGGGCAGTCCCCAACTTTGACGTGTGTAGCCGTAGTGGAAGTTGTTAAGCAGGGTCGGTCTTAGCGTGGCCGTGTAACCTAGCGTGTACCCCTTGCTGAAGTCCAGCATACTGGACAAGGGAGGCGCGCCGGGAAGGTAAGGTGCATCCGAGTGATTGTCATTCCGCAGGGCGCCACGCCAAAAGAGGCTGTGGGTCCCGGTGCTGTTTAGCTTGTAATCAAGTCGCGCAATGTACCAGTTGCGGTTGGTGGGAATGGCACCACTAAAACGGTAGCCAAGAAAATTGAACCCGTCCCCCTGCGAAAAATCATTTGCATGGGGAAAGCTCTTAAAATAACTCAGCATCACTGGATCCGCACCCACATGGTTTGGGTCCATGGAGGCGAGTTGCGTGGGCGAGACGGCGAAGTAACCAGGCGGCAGCTGGGCTGGATCGCCGGCCACTGACCCTCCCGGACACTGACTCGGAGTCGCGCACTGGTAGGTAACAAAACCCGCGCGCAGCGCATCGCTTGGCACGATCCGCAGATCGCTCGCTGCCTCCCGCTGGCGGGCCGCTTCATAGTTCACAAAGAAATAAAAACGATCTCTCACAAACGGCCCACCCAAAGAGCCCCCGAAAATGTTGCGAATGAGCTTGGGAGGTATGTTTGGCGAGCCGCTCTGCACCTCCGCCGATTTCACGAAGTAGTCGTTCGCGCTAGTGTAAGTGTTCCGCAGGTACTCGTAGAGCGATCCGTGAAACTTATTGGTGCCGCTCTTGGTAATCAGGGACACCTGGGCCCCGGAAGAACGTCCAGCATCGGCGCCATAGTTGGCTGTGGTCACGCGAAACTCCTGCATTGAATCCAACGTGACCGGCAGGACCGACGTGAAGGCATAGCCATTCACCTGATCGTTGACATCAACGCCATCCAGAGTGATGTTGCTTTGATCGCTATGGGCGCCGTTGACAGCCCCGCCGCGCGTGTCCACATTGAGCTCGTTAGGAGTTTCCCGGTTCCCGATGTAAGTAACTCCCGCCTGCAGCGACAGCAGATCAGGGACGTTCCGCCCTTCCAGGGGAAGCTCTCTTACCTGGCGCTGATCAAAGGCGTTTCCGATCGATGCGTCGGTCGTATTAATGGTCGCGCCCTCAGCCGTGACTTCGATAACTTCTGTCTGTGATCCCACGTCCAGTTTTACGTTGATAGATGCCGGAGTATCGACGAGCAAGGAAATATTCTTGTGCTCCTGTTTGCGGAAGCCAGACATTTCTACGGTCAGCTGATAATTCCCCGGTTGTAGTTGGAGGAACTCATATTCCCCGCTGGCTCCGGTCGTCGTCGTATGCTCGATACCACGCTCGGTGCTGCTGAGCGTGGCTTTCGCTCCGGCGATGGCCGCTCCGCTGGAGTCGGCGACGGTTCCACGGAGCGAGGTGGTGCCTGTCTGGGCCAAAACCAACGTTTGCAGCGCAACGAGGACCACGAGGAATGCGATCGCTACACGCGAGTCGGAACGCATAGAAAGCTCCCTTCGCCCAAATGGGCGTCGAAGTCTGATTGTCTTGCCCAGGAAACTTTGAGATCGAAATGGAGGCCCTGGGGAACTGATGGGGCGGTATTGTGCTACGTAGACATCGAAACATTCAAGTTGAATTTGTAAAATTTGTTGTCTCGCGTGAAACGTTTGAATACACCAGATTACGTACAAGGCTTCCAAATTTTGGATGTTTATGTTTATGCACGCCGCTGGAAGAGCGCGGAAGCAAGAACTATGACCACGGGATAGCATTCCAGCGTGTAGCGGGGTTCGGGATTTTCCAGGCTTCCGAGAAATGCGGAGCGCAGCAGTAGAAATAAAACGAATAGGCCGATGCCGAAAAATTCGCGGGCGCGGAACCATCCGGCGAGTGCCATGACGACGTACACCAGGTTCACCAGGCCAAACCCGAGGCTGACGGCGAGCCAGCGGTGGTCGTCGTTGAACTCCCACCAGCGGGGGTCCGAGGGAAACAGTTCGGTGCGCGGGCGCAGCCACATATCCGCGATGCGCATGGCCGGAAGCCATACGTAATATCGGAACGGTGACGCATGAACGCGCTCCGCGGCCAGGGCGGCGAAGCGGGCATCGAGTTCCGGGGTCATGTCGTGGTCGCGGTCGTAATCGGCTAGGATTGCGCTGGTTTGTTCCCGCTGCTGAGGAGAATCGAAGGCGCGAAGCGGCAACTTCGTGATGTCAACCTCGGCTCCGGGAACGCTCCAGTAAATCTCCTGCACCGAAACGTAATCTTCGATCCAGGTCTTGACCCAGCGGTTGAAGCCGTTCATGGCTACGTCGTCGGAGTCGGTGGCATAACGCGGGGCGAGCGGCTGGAAGCGGTGCATGGTGTGAAGATTTCTTACAGTCCACGGGATCAGGGGGGCGATTGCTCCGAAAGCGACGAGAAGTCCCGCCCAAATGATGGTTCGCGGATCAAAGTGCGGAGCGGAAGCCGATCCCCCTGCTTTCCGCAAACTGCGCGCAAGCAGCCAGAACAGATAGCCGCCGATCGCTGCCAGTACTATGCCTCCGTCGGGCCGCAGCAGGATGGCTCCCGCGACTGAGAGTCCGCAGCCCACCCAGATCAGGACCGGGAAGCTTTGGGGCGCGCCGCTCTTGCCGATGCCAAGTCCGCAAAAGGTCAAGTCCAGAGCGAGTGCGGTGAAGAAAACCTCGAGGGTCTCGGTTAGGGCAGCCGCCGCGTAATTTGCCAGAAAAGGACAGAGGGCAGCCAGAAGAAATGCGGCCTGTGCCGCTCGCCAGGAGAAAAGCCGTCGCGCGAGGTCAGCGATCAGGAAGCACGTGGCCAAGTCGAACAGCACCTGCACCAGCAGGACTGCGCGAAAATTGCCAACTCCAAAGAGTGCGAAGACTGCCGCGAGAAACGCCGGATAGCCTGGGAGGCGCGCGAACGTCGGAGTGATGACGCCGGAGTTGGTTATGCCATAGACGCCATGGCGCAGCCAGTTCGTCGCGATGTCGGCGTAAAAGCGGGAATCGTCGACTACCGCCGGAAAATAGGCAACCAACAGCAGGCGCAAACCCAGCGCCGCCAGACTTGCCCCAACAAAGAACCGCGACCTTTTTTGTAAGAGTTCCCGCCCCAGATCCAGCACGCTGCGCATCATAGCGCGTTTGCGGTCATCCCGGAGGCGGGAAAACGCATCTTATGATCTAGCGAGTAAATCTCACCCTGTCTCGTCTAGAATTGACCGTCTGCCGTCCGCGGCATACGATGAACATCGTTCTCCATGGCTGAGCCAGTCTTTTATGATCCCCGACGCGCCCGGTGGAAACGCCTGCGGCGCCTGGTCGACGTTACAGCCGTTTTCGTTTCCGCATTGATTATTTTCTTCGTCTATACGGCCCTGCGGGATGAGCCTTTGCCGGAACTCCTGTTCTCCCCGCAGAAGCGTGCTTTCAAAGCCCTGAAGGAAAGTGAAAAGGAAAAAGCGCGAGACCGCCAAAAGAGACTGGCGGCGCGTTCTCACCGCAAGACCAAACTGGCTGCGTCGCAAGTCAAGCTCAATCAGGAAGAAGGAATTCGCGCGGCTTTCTATGTACCGTGGGACCCGGCCAGCTTCTCGTCACTGCGATCGTACGCTCACCAGATTGACATTCTGTATCCCGATTGGCTGCACGTTCTCACCGAGGATGGACGGCTCCAGGGCATCGACGATCAGACGAACAAGTATTTCGATGTCGTGGAAGGCGGTGCGGTCCTTCCAGTCGACGACCGCGTGATGCCATTTCTAAAAGCGGAAGACCCGAGCATGGAAGTCTTCCCCATGGTGAATAATTTCGACGGCAAGGACTGGCTGGGCGATGTTGCCGGTTTTTTGAATAATCCGGACGCGCGAGCTCTTTTCCGCCGTCAAGCGGCGCAGTTTCTTTCGTCCGGCCGCTACCGGGGATTGACGATCGATTTTGAGTCCTTTCCTGCCAGCGGCCAGCCCGGCTATCTCGCTCTGTTGAAAGAATTGTCCGGCGATTTACACGCCCGCGGAATGAAGCTTTATGTTGCAGTGCCACCGCATAATGGCGAATACGATTATCCAGCGGTGGCCGCGGCGGCCGACGGCGTCGTGCTCATGAACTACGATGAGCATTTTCCCGGCGCCGCTTCCGGCCCAGTGGCCTCGCAGGACTGGTTTGTCAAGAACCTGACTTTTGCCAGGAGCGTCATTCCTCAGGAAAAAATCATTTGTGCGATTGCCAATTATGGCTACGACTGGGTTCTAAAACCGAAGAAAGGCAGCCTGCCGGCCGATGTCCACGATGCCAGCCGGAGCGTTCAAGAGGCATGGTTAGACGCGCGTGATTCCGAACAAGACATTAATTTTGACGACGACGCGATGAACCCGCACTTCAGTTACCTCGATGAAAAGGGTTTGCGGCACGATGTCTGGTTCCTCGACGGGGTCACGGCACTCAATCACATGCGATCCGCACAGTCATTGGGAATCCGGACATTCGCCCTATGGCGACTGGGGAGCGAAGACCGCACGCTGTGGCGAGTATGGGACATGCCGGGGGACGCCGGGGCGGCCGATAAATTAAAGGATGTACCGCCCGGAGCTGATGTGGACATGGAGGGACAGGGCGAGATTTTACGCATTGAAGAGAAACCGGCCCATGGAACTCGAGACCTGACCATCGACACCGACAGCCACCTCATTACTGACGAGGTATTCCAGAATCTGCCCGAGCCCTATCGGGTCGGACGCTATGGCTATAGTCCGAATAAAGTGGCGCTGACCTTTGACGACGGCCCCGACCCCGATTGGACTCCAAAGATTCTCGACGTGCTCAAACAGAAGCACGCGACGGCGACTTTTTTTCTGATCGGCATTCAGACCGACAAGTTCTCCAGCATCGCGAAACGGATTTATAGGGAAGGCAATACCATCGGGAACCATACCTTCACGCATCCCGACGTCAGCAGCATCTCCACGGCCCATATGAAGGTAGAGTTGAATCTAACCGAGCGCCTCTTCGGCAGTCTGGTGGGAATCCGCGCCACGCTGATGCGGCCGCCGTATGCGATTGATGAGGAGCCCGACACTGCCGACCAGGTACGCCCCCTCGAGATTTCGCAGGATATGGGCTACATCACGGTGGGCAATCGGATCGATCCCGATGACTGGAGTGGGAGTCCTTCCGCCGAAAAAATTTCATCGTATGTGCTGGCGCACCTGCCGCCGTGCCGCCAGGAAAATCTGCGTTGCGGCAACATCGTGCTGCTGCACGACGGCGGAGGAGATCGCAGCGAGACGGTTCGCGCCCTGCCCATGATCATTGACGGAATTCGGGCGCGAGGATACGAGATTGCTCCGGTTTACGAACTGCTGGGCAAAACCCGCGCCGACGTGATGGCTCCATTGCCCGCCGGCGAACTTTGGGCCGCTCGCCTGGACCGGTTTGGCTTTTGGCTATTCGACGCCGGGATTGTCTTCATTACCTGGATTTTCTTGGTGGGCGACCTGCTCATGACCGGGCGCCTTATCTTTATCGGCGCGGCCGCCGTGTATGACCGCGTGCACGAAAAGATTTTCGGCAAGCCCGCGGAAGTCGCGGTCTACAGGCCGAAAGTTGCGGTGCTGATTCCGGCTTACAACGAAGAGAAAGTCATTGAGCGCACCGTGCGGGCGGCGCTTAACTCGAACTATCCGAATCTGCGCGTGATTGTGATTGACGACGGCTCCAAGGACCGGACGCTCGAAGTCGCCCGCAAAGCCTTCGCCGCCGAAGCTGCCTCGGGTGAAGTTCTAATTCTCACCAAGCGGAACTCAGGCAAAGCCGAAGCCCTCAACTATGGTATCGAGCACATCGGAGACGCGGAACTTTTCGTGGGGATCGACGCCGACACCATCATCGCTCAAGATGCAATCGCACGCCTGGTGCCGCACTTCATCAATCCCAAAGTCGGCGCCATCGCGGGCAATGCCAAGGTGGGCAATCGGGTAAACCTGTGGACGCGCTGGCAGGCTCTCGAATACATAACCAGCCAGAACTTCGAGCGCCGCGCGCTCGATGTTCTCGGCGCGGTGAGCGTGGTGCCGGGAGCGATCGGCGCTTGGCGAGTGTCGGCGGTACGCGAGGCCGGCGGATATCACATCGACACGGTCGCCGAAGATGCCGATCTTACAATGGCTTTACTGCGCCGTGGATATCGCGTCGAATATGAAGACATGGCATTGGCTTATACCGAAGCTCCCACCAACGCGAACGCCTTGATGCGCCAGCGTTTTCGCTGGTCCTTCGGCATCCTGCAGGCGGTGTACAAACACCGCGGAGTGTTCGCGCGCAAGGGCGCATTAGGATGGGTGGCGCTGCCCAACATCGTGATCTTCCAGATTCTGTTGCCGCTGGTTTCACCGCTCATCGACATCATGTTCGCCGTCGGCACGCTCTGGTATTTGATTCAGAAACATTTCCACCCAGATTCCACGGACGCCGACAGCTTCCATAAATTGGTACTCTTCTTCTTTGCGTTCCTGGTGATTGACTTTATCGCGTCGGCGATTGCCTTCGCATTGGAACGCCGCAGCCCCGATGACAAAGAAGACGCCTGGCTGTTGAGCCAGGTCTGGCTGCAGCGCTTCGCCTACCGTCAGTTGTTCTCGATCGTGCTCTTCAAGACCTTGAAGCGGGCATTGGAAGGCCGAAGATTCGCCTGGGACAAACTGGAGCGTACCGCTGCGGTGAACTACGTGCCTGCGGAAAGGGATCACGCCAATGTGCCGTAGCCTTGGCCACATTCATGCGTAGAGACGTAGCTTGCTACGTCTCTGTCTGCAGCTTCTCTGCCGCCGGCAAGACGTTGCAAGCAACGTATCTCGCGTGGCTACTGTCGCAGAACGCCAGCCAACACGGAGACAAGATATTACCGGAATAACAACGGCGCAAACTCCGCCAGATTCCGCCGCCACACCATCCACGTGTGCATCCCCGGCGTCTCGATATCAACGTGCTGCACGCCTTTTGATTTCAGCCATTCTCGTAAGTTGCGATTCACCGTGATCAGGTGGTCCTCGGTACCGCACGCAATCCACAGCAAGCGGATCTGTTGGTTGGCCTTCGCGTCTAGCGCGGGAAAATCGGTTTGAAATTCGTCGGGCATCCCCCCGGAACTGAAGGCGCCAATCCAGGCAAACTTGTCGAGACTGTTCAGCCCCGTCAAAAGCGATTCCGATCCGCCCATCGAGAGTCCTGCGATCGCCCGCGAATTCCGGTCGGTCATTACCCGATATTCGCTCTCAACTTTCGGCATCACTTCTGTCAGCAGCGCCTCGCGGAACCGGGAGAAATTCTTGTCGCGCACGTCGGTATGGCCCCACGCGCCCCATCCCAGGGTGATGATTTCCATGGTGCCGTATCCCAGCGGCATCACAACGATCATAGGTTTGGCTTTGCCCTGCGCGATCAGGTTATCGAGAATCACATTAGCGCGCCCAACCGCCGTCCATCCGCTGGCATCGTCGCTGTAGCCGTGCAGCAGGTAGAGCACGGGATACGTCGTTTTTGCCGCAGGATCATAACCGGGCGGCGTATAAACATAGAAGTCCCGCTGATCGGCCGCCACGCTGGAGACATAGAAATGATGGTGGATCTCGCCCCGCGGGACATCGTTCGTTTCCCAAGGCAGCGACGGAGGGCCCGGCACGTGAACCATATTTTCGGTTGAGAGTAAATTCGGCTTCAGCAGGTGGTTGAAAGGATCGATCGACCGGATGCCGTCGACGATGATCGAGTATCCGTAATAGTCCGGCGGCAACGGCGCAGTGTTCACGGTCCAGACGCCCTTGTCGTCTTTCTGCATGGCCACCGGCTCGGCGCCTTCGCGCGCGAGTTTCACCTCCTGCGCGTTGGGAGCCAGGAAGCGGAAGGTCACACTGTTGTCGGAATGCACTACAGGAGTGTCGAGCGAGGGCGGCCTTGGCGGCGCTTGAGACTGCGCAGGCTTAGGTTGCTGCGCAATTCCTAGGGCAGAAAGAGCGAAAACTAAAAAGACCGAACGAAATTTCATGGCGCCGGCTCCTCCGATGAGCAAACGGCACAATTGTACAAGGTGGCCCGACCGCACCATCTTTTGGTATTTGCTATTTCTTTTCGGCCACTTCCAACCGGGTTTCGGCGCGATGCAGAGCATCCAAAGCGCGTTCTACATCGACCGTTGTATCGCCGCTGGTTAACTTTTGCTCGGCACGCTCTTTGGCTTTGCGGGCACGCTCTACGTCGATTTCGGATGGACGTTCCGCTGTCTCCGCCAGAATCGTCACCTTATCGGGCAATACTTCCGCAAATCCCCAGGCCACTGCTAGCCGCGACTCCTGAGAATTTTCGCAGTAACTGATCTGGCCCACTGCTAATTCTGTAATCAGTGGCGCATGCCCCGGCAGGACGCCCAGATACCCGTTCTTTCCGGGAATCTGGACTTCCTCGGCCGCCGTGTCCACGACTTTCTTTTCCGGCGTGACGATCTCGAGTTTGAATGTGTCTGCCATTTCAAACGGCTTCCGGCGTCCGGCTCTCGGCTTCCGGCGGCTGAAGCCGGAAGCCCGAAGCCGAAAGCCGCCTTTACGCTGTTGCCTTCATTTTCTCTGCCGCTTCCAGCACTTCTTCGATCGGCCCCTTCATGTAGAACGCCTGCTCGGGAATGTCGTCGTACTTGCCTTCTACAATCGCTTTGAAGCCTTTTACTGTGTCGGCGATCTTCACGTAACGTCCCGCCGCGCCGGTGAACTGCTCGGCCACGTGGAACGGCTGCGACAAGAAGCGCTGAATCTTACGGGCTCGAGCCACACTCAGTTTCTGATCTTCGGTCAACTCGTCGATGCCGAGAATCGCGATGATGTCCTGCAGATCTTTGTACGTCTGCAAAGTGCGCTTCACCGTCTGTGCCACGTCGTAGTGTTCCTGTCCAACAATGCGTGGATCGAGAATGCGCGACGTTGAAGCCAGCGGATCGACGGCAGGATAAATTCCGATTTCCGTCAACGCGCGCGAAAGCACCGTGGTGGCGTCGAGGTGAGCGAAGGTGGTAGCAGGCGCCGGGTCCGTTAAGTCGTCAGCGGGAACGTAAATCGCCTGCACCGACGTGACCGACCCCTTTTTCGTCGAAGTGATGCGCTCTTGCAGTTCGCCCATTTCCGTTGCCAGGTTGGGCTGGTAGCCCACTGCGCTGGGCATGCGGCCCAGCAGCGCCGAGACTTCCGAGCCGGCCTGCGTGAAACGGAAAATGTTGTCGATGAAGAGCAGAGTGTCCGCGCCTTCGGCATCGCGGAAATATTCCGCGACGGTCAGTCCCGTCAGAGCCACGCGCAGACGCGCGCCAGGAGGCTCCGTCATCTGGCCATAGATCAGCGCAGCTTTGGAGTGCGCCGGATCGCCGGGCTTGATGACGCCCGACTCCGTCATTTCCAGCCACAGATCGTTGCCTTCGCGGGTGCGTTCGCCGACACCGGCAAACACGGAAAATCCGCCGTGATTCTTGGCGACGTTGTTGATCAGTTCCATGATGACGACGGTCTTGCCCACTCCGGCGCCGCCGAACAATCCGATCTTGCCGCCCTTCAAAAACGGCTGGATCAGGTCGATGACCTTCACTCCGGTCTCGAACATTTCCGCGCTGGTCGCCTGCTCGTCGAAGGCAGGCGCGAGGCGGTGAATCGGCATCCTCTCTTTGTATTCGATGGGGCCAAGCTGATCGACCGGTTCGCCGATTACGTTCATTACGCGGCCCAGCGTACCGCGGCCCACCGGCACGGAGATCGGCCCGCCCTGGTCGATAGCTTTCATGCCGCGCACCATACCGTCGGTGGGTTGCATGGCGATGCAGCGCACGCGGCCTTCGCCCAGATGCTGTTGCACTTCGAGAATCACGCTGATCGGGCTCGGCACGGTGAAGCCGTCGCTCACAACTTTGACAGCCTCATAAATCGGCGGCAGCTTCCCTTCGGGAAATTGCACGTCCACGGCCGGACCCGCGATTTGAATAACATGTCCTACGTTTTCAGGCATAAATTAGCTTCTAGCTATTAGCTGCTAGCTCCTAGCTTGAATCAAAAGCCGCGGCGAAAACTTCTTGCGATCGGTCTCGCTAAAATTCTGAATGCGAAATCTGTTTTGCTAGAAGCTAGTTGCTAGAAGCTAGAAGCTTCTTCTCACATTGCCGCCGCGCCGCTGACGATTTCAATAATCTCTTTCGTGATCTTCGCCTGCCGTGCGCGGTTCATGGCCAACGTCAGCGAATCGATCATGTCGGTCGCGTTGTTGGTCGCTGAATCCATCGCCGTCATGCGGGCGGCATGCTCTGCCGCCACCGATTCCATAAGCGCTCGAAAAATCTGGATGCTCACATACTTCGGCAACAACGCGCGGAACAACTCTTCTGGCGGCTGTTCATAGATGTAGTCCACCTGGGCCGTGCCAAACTGTGATGTAGCTTCCTCTACCTGCCGGTCTGGGCCGCGCATGCCTACGCCTGCGCTTATCGCCGCTTCCTTCGCCTTCTTTTTATCCTCTTCCGACATCTCCTCGGCCAGCCGCACCGCCGGTTCGCCGATCTGTTCGATGGGAAGAATCTGCTCCACGACGAGCCGCTGCGCGATCACTGACTTGAATTCGTTGAATACAATGTAGACCGCGTCGATCTCTTCCCGCGTATAGCGGGCAATTACGTTCTCGGATAGGGCTCGGGCCTGCGCGAACGCCACCTTGCCGAGAATGCCGACGTGTTCGCCCGTGATCTGAGTCTCTCCGGCGCGCTCCGCCGCTTCCGACTCCGCGTCGAGTGATTCGTTGAGATCCGCCAGGCTTCGCGTCTGCACTTTGGCCGCCGGATATCGTCGACGCAAAAAGTCGCGCCCCTTGCGGCCAATCGCTTCGACATCAATATTCTTCCCTTCCTTGGACTCAAGGAACCGGAAGGCCGCTTTGGTAATGTTCGCGTTGAACGCGCCCGCCAAGCCTTTGTCCCCGGTCACAACGATCAGCAGGATGTTCTTTTCTGGCCGCTGCGCCAGCAGAGGATGCTTCGGCTCCCCGGTTTCGGGATCGTAAATCTCGGTCCGCACCACCAGGGACTTCAGTACATTCGTCAACATCTGCGCGTAGGGACGCGCCGCCAGCGCGCGTTCCTGTGCCCGGCGCAACTTCGCGGCGGAGACCACCTTCATGGCCTTGGTGATTTGCCGCGTGTTGATCACGCTGCGAATCCGCCGCCGAATGTCGAGAATGTTTGCCATCAGTCGCTGGTCGTCGGTCGTGGTCGTTGGCCAAAATCAACGTTGTCATCCTGAGCGTAGCCGTTCTTCAGGCGGAGCGAAGGATCTCCCCCACCACAGCCCTCGCTACTTAGCCATCGCTTCTTTCTGCGTCGCTTCCCTCTCCGACACAAACTGCTGCTTCGCTTCCTTGATTACATTCTGCAACTGGCCCTTCAGCGCGTCATCGAGAATCTTTTTCTCCATGATCGCGCGTAGCAGGCCCGGATTCGTCGAATCCACGTACTTGTAAAGCTCCGCCTCGAACTCGCGTACTTGTGCTACCGGAAGATCGTCGAGGAAGCCGCCTGTGCCCGCCATGATGATGAGAATCTGTTTGGAGAACGGCAGTGGCGAAAATTGGTTCTGTTTCAGCAGTTCCACCAACCGTTGTCCGCGATTCAACTGGGACTGCGTGGCCTTGTCGAGATCGCTGCCGAAGGCCGCGAATGCTGCCAGTTCGCGATACTGCGCCAACTCCAGTTTTAACGTGCCCGCCACCTGCCGCATGGCTTTGATCTGCGCGCTGCCACCCACGCGGCTTACTGACAGACCTACGTTCACCGCAGGGCGCACACCTTGGTTGAACAAATCTGTCTCCAGATAAATCTGCCCGTCGGTAATTGAAATCACGTTCGTAGGAATGTAGGCCGAAACGTCGCCCGCCTGCGTTTCGATAATCGGCAGAGCGGTCAACGAGCCGCCACCCATCTTATCGCTCAGCTTGGAAGCGCGCTCCAGCAAGCGGGAGTGAAGATAAAAAACATCTCCAGGATAAGCCTCGCGTCCAGGCGGACGCCGCAGCAGCAACGAAATCTCGCGATACGAAGCCGCATGTTTCGACAGATCGTCATAGATAACCAGCGCATGCCGTTTGGAGTCGCGAAAGAACTCGCCCATGGCACAGGCCGCGTAAGGCGAGATGTACTGCATGGGGGCAGGTTCTGATGCCGATGCCGCTACGACAATCGTGTACTCCATCGCCCCGGCGTCTTCGAGAATCTTTACCACCTGCGCAATCGATGAACGCTTCTGCCCGATCGCGTTGTAAATGCAGATCAGGTCATTGCCCTTGCTGTTGATGATGGTATCGAGCGCGACTGCGGTCTTGCCGGTCTGGCGATCGCCAATGATGAGTTCGCGCTGGCCGCGGCCGATCGGAATCATGCTGTCGATCGCCTTCAGCCCGGTGGCCATCGGCTCTCGCACCGGTTGCCGGTCGATCACGCCTGGAGCGATGCGCTCCAGCGCAATGAACTTATCGCTGACAATCGGTCCCTTATCGTCGATGGGTTCGCCGAGGGAGTTCACCACGCGCCCGATCATGCCGTCGCCCACGGGCACGCTCATGATGCGCCCGGTGCGCTTCACTTCGTCGCCTTCCTTGATCTCCGTGTACTCGCCGAGCAGTACGACGCCGACCTGATCTTCTTCCAGGTTCATGGCGATGCCGGCCACGCCGTGGGGGAAAGTAAGCAGTTCGCCGGCCATGACCTTATCCAGCCCATAGACGCGTGCGATGCCGTCGCCCAGAGTGATGACGGTGCCGGTCTCGTCCACGGAGATCTGGCTTTCATAGTTCTCGATCTGCTCGCGGATCAGTTTCGTGATTTCGTCTGCTTTGATTTGTGCCATAAGATCAGCTTTTAGCCTTTAGCTGTTAGCTCTTAGCTACAGCCCACTCTGCAATCTTTCTATCCGGTAACTCTGTCATCCTGAGCAAGCATTGAACGTCACGAAGTGACGGTCGATGCGCGTCGAAGGATCCCTTGTACTTTTCCGCCATCAACGGCGCGCCAAGGAGTTTCTGCCCATAGCACCTATGATCCGAGCCCCTCGCTGGCTTCAAGCCAAGAGCCAACAGCCAGGAGCTAAGAAGTAATAGCTTCCCGAATTCTCTCCAACTGGCCTTTCACGGAACCGTCGTAGATGGTGCTGCCGACGCGGATCACGGCGCCGCCCAGCAATGACGAGTCCAGTGCATAGCGTGCCCGGACTTTCTTGCCGGTGGTTTTCTCGACCTGCGTTTCCAGCACTCGCTTCTCCGCATCACCCAATTCGCGGGCGCTGAAAATTTGTGCTTCGGCAAATCCCAGGCGCGCGTCGAGTTCCTTTTCCACTTGTTCGACAATCCTCGGCAAAAACTGAACGCGCCGGTGATCGATCAGCACGGCCACCAGGTTTCTTACTTGTCTATCGATGCCGTCGCGCTGCACAATCGCATCCAGCAGATTTCGTTTTTGCTCGGCGGGCACCGCCGGATTCTCCCAAACTCGCCGCAAATCGGCGCTTTCGGCCAGCAGCCTCGCGATCTCTTGCAGCCCACCTACAGCTCGACTTGCATCGAGGTGGGCGCTGAGAACTACGTCCGCGAAGGCCCGGGCATATGTGCTGGCGACGGAAGCCACTTAGTTCCTGCCCTTTCCCGAATCGTCCGCTACACCCAACTGTCCGGCAAAATCCCGCACCAGAGCCTGATCGGTGGCGGCATCGACGTGAATCTGCTTCCGCGCCAGTCCTACTGCAAGGTCGGCCGCATAAGCAGTGAGTTGGCGCCGCGCGGCCTTCACCGCTGCGGCAATTTCTTGCTCTGCCGAGGCCACAATCTTGCGCGCATCTTCTTCAGCCGCGGCTTGAATGCGGGCCTCTTCCGCCAAGCCTTCTTTTTCGGCGGCATCGCGCATCATGCCAATTTCGCCATCCAGCTTCATGAGTCGCGACTCGATCTCGGCGAGCCGGCGCCGCGCCTCTTCGCTGGCAATCTGCGCCTCCTGCATCGCCTTCTGAATGGCAGCGCTGCGCTCGCGAAACATTCCCGGCAAATATTTGCGTCCAGCCCAGACAATCACCGCCGCTATGACCACAAAGTTTAGAACCACGCTCAGCCAGTAAGACTGCTGCAGATTCAGTCCCGTGAGTCGGGCAATCGCTCGCACCGAAGCCGACTGCTTGAACTCGGCCATCTCATCTGCGCCTTCGCCGGCGGCTTCGTTGCTCTCATGCGCCAATTGCCGGCCCGGGCCATAACTTTGCTGCTTCGAATCCTTACTCGGCGGCCTTTTTCCCTCGGGAGAAGTGGATTGCTTCTGCTCTGGGTTAGCGGGCTGCTCCTGCGCGCGAAGCGGACTCAAGCTCAGGCAGCTCACCATCAGTACTACAAAAAAAAACCTTCGGACGGTTCTTGTCGCAAACTTGGTTGAGACTATCTTGGTTGAGACTGTCAACGAGCCGCTCCCGCTGGTTGCAGCACCCGCCGCATGATTTCCTGGGCCAGAGCAGCGGCATCGGCCGGCAAACCCTTCTCCGCTGCAGCCCGATCGTTCTCGATGTCCTTCTTAGCGGCCTGCACCTGGACCTGCGCCTTGCGGCGCGCCTCATTCAGCGCATTGGTCCGGGCCTGGAGCACACTCTGCCGCCGCGCTTCCTGCGCGCGAAACACGGCGGCGCGAGCTTCCCGTAATTTTTGTTCATACTCGGCCGTGCGCGCCTCGGCCGCTGCGATGTCGGCTCGCGATTTCTCCACCGCTCCTTCCGTCTTGCTGCGCCGCTCGGCCAGCACGCGCTGCAATGGCTTGTGCACGATTGAGGTGTAGAGCGCGTAGAGCAGCGCCAGCAGAATCACCGTCGGCACCGATCCGAGCAGTAATTCGCCTAGTTGTCGAAGGGTCTCGTCCATGTGCTGCTGATGTAGACCGGAAAAATGAGGGCTATGAAAACTGTTAAGTCTAACGTCGGAAGGAGCTTATGTCAACGCGAAGAAGATTGCATTTGGGCGGCAAGTATCTCTTCGCCGTTCGGGTATCAAAAAGATACGGATGTAACAATGCGCCGCGCATTTGTATGAAAATACGTCGTTTATACGATTAAGGTGTTGCCCGCCGCCCCCGTCGCAAATTTCTGCACATAGCTCTTGACTTCAGCCAAAAGAGGCATAGCATTGAACTATCACCTCCGATCCAATTCAGGATCGAGTGGGCCGCTAGCCAAGGAATGTCACCGCTTCTTGGTTGCCGGCCCATTTTAATTCTTAGTTGTCACCCACTCCCTAACCCTTCGCACCACCGATGCCGGCGCCTCCACTTCTAATTCCACCGCCCCATCCTTATAAGCTCGCGAATAAATTCGCGCTTTATCTTCGAGCATCGCCAGCATCTTCCCTTCTTTCTGCGGCACGCGTAGATGCACGCGGCTGACGGGGTCTTCCTCGATCATCGCGTCGATGCGGTCCAGCAGGCGATCCAATCCAGTGCCCTCAGTGGCGGAAACGTAGACCGTGTTCGAGTCCTCGCGGGACGCGTCGGTCTGTAGCGACTTCGCGACTTCCTCATCGAGCAGATCGATCTTGTTCATCACCCGCAGGCGCGGCTTCTTCTCCGCCTCCAGTTCTTTCAGGACGATTTCCACCTGCGCGTCCTGCTCGGCCGAGAGGCGGTTGCTGGCATCGGAGACGTGCAGAATCAGGGATGCCCGCTGCACTTCCTCCAGCGTGGCGCGAAACGCCGAGACCAGTGTATGCGGCAGGTTGCGGATGAATCCCACGGTGTCCGACATCAAGATTTTGCGTTTCGAAGGCAGTTCGACTCCGCGAATCGTAGGATCGAGCGTCGCAAACATGCGCGCAGATTCCAGCACTTTGGCCTGGGTTAGCGCATTGAACAGCGTCGACTTCCCCGCGTTCGTATATCCCACCAGCGCTACCGTCGCCACCGGAGCCGACTCCCGCCGCTGCCTCTGCTGGCGGCGAATGCGGCGAACGTTTTCCAGCTGTTGCTCCACGTGCCGCACGCGCCGCGCGACCTTTCGGCGGTCGGTTTCCAGCTTTGTTTCACCGGGACCGCGGGTGCCGATGCCGCCGCCGAGCTGCGACATCTCCACGCCATGGCCCGCTAGCCGCGGCATCATGTACTGCAGCTGCGCCAGCTCGACCTGCAGCTGGCCTTCTCGGGTGCGCGCGTGCCGCGCAAAAATATCGAGGATCAACTGCGTGCGGTCGATCACGCGCCGCTGAATAATTTTTTCAATATTGCGCTGCTGTGAAGGACTGAGATCGTGATCGAACAGAAGGACGTTGGCATTCGCTGAAGCGGCCGCGCCCGCAATTTCCTCGAGCTTGCCGGCGCCAATTAAAGTTGCTGGATCGGGCCGGTCGCGACGCTGCAGCATCTCGCCAACTACTTCGGCTCCAGCACTCTCGGCCAACGTGCGCAGTTCGGCAATCGACTCATCCGCATCGAACTCCGGAATACGGGGCTTGCCGTTCGACTTTGATGCAGCCCCAGCCTGCGGCTGCATCGCGGCCGCTTCCCGCGCAACGGCGGCCTGCGCCGTGACCTTTCCCTTCGCGCCACTGCGCCCGCGCGTGCGGACGTCGATCCCGACCAGGAACGCACGCTCACGCTCCGGTTCTTCGCGCAGGATTTCGGTTCCCAGAGGCACACGTCTGACGGTACGCGCCGTGCCGCGGGATTTCTTGGTGTGAGAACGTACCAAACTGAAAACGCCTTGTCCTTATCCTTGTCCCTATCCTTCAGTGCCCGAGGCGCTGGGTGCCGCCACCGGCCCTGGCGCCGATCCCGCGCCCACTGCCTTATCTGGATGCGGAACGTGTGCGACATGCGTCGCCGCCACTCTGCCCATTACCACGGTGGAAATGGCGTGCTTGAAGATGAGTTGCTCCTGACCGTTCGCCTCCAACACTACGGAGTACTTGTCGAAAGAGCGGATGCGGCCCGTTAACTTTACTCCGCTCAGCAAATAAATCGTAATGCTGAGCCTCTCCTTACGCGCCGTGTTTAGGAAGGAATCCTGAATGTTCTGCGCCGGCTTATTGCTGTCCATAGCCGATCTCCTTGATGTATAGACTGCGAACCGCCAACTAGCCGCCCACGACTTCGCCCATGAGCAAGCTCAAAGCAACAGCATGTTCCCGGAAGCCTTCCCGCTGCCACAGGAACACGGGGGGACAACTCGCGGACAGGGCGTCCTGACTGTGAAGGATCACGCCCCGCCAGCGGATGTGAGTACCATACGGCGAACCTGGCCGCTTTTCAACTGGAAGTTGCCGCGATGACGACTCCGGCTTGACAGCAACTCTGGCAAAGTGCAGACTTTCCTCGACTCAGCGACATCGAAAAACGGCATTCTGCAGTTCGCCGGCGCCTTTTGTCGTTCAATCACAACCAGACGGTTTTTCGCCGAATGGCCCGGCGTCGCAGGACATTCGGGGCCTTTACAATGTGCACTTCTAAGGTGGCGGAGGAATCGAATGCACCATTTCGTTGAAGTGGCAGCAGCAGTCATGCCCACGATTACTGGTAAGGAAGCCACGCAGCTTATCCTGCGGTGGTTTCATTTCATCGCAGGAATTCTATGGGTTGGCCTGCTCTATTTTTTCAACCTGGTCAACGTACCGTTCATGAAGCAGGTGGATGCCGGCATGAAGCCAAAGATCTTTCAGAATCTAACCTTGCCTGCCCTGAATTGGTTCCGCTGGAGCGCGCTGGTCACGGTTTTTATAGGATTCTGGTATTGGTCGCAGTTCTACGTCGCTCCGGACGCCCAGCGCCAGGGCGGCAACGCGGGCGCTACCATCGGTTTTTTCCTGCTGCTCTGGATCGCCGTCTGGTTCGTTCTTTTTCTCGTGATCAAGAAAATGCCTTCGAGCGGAATCATCTTGGGCGTTATTACTGCGGTGTTGGTTTACGCCGCGGGTTGGGTGTTTGTGCACTACACGCCCGTGGGCGGGGACGACATCCACGTCATTTCGATCGGCGTCGGCGGCGGCTTCGGCATTGTGATGCTGTTCAACGTCTGGGGCATCATCTGGCCCAACAATAAGAAAATCATCCGCGGAACGCTGGCTGGCACTCCTCCTGCGAACGCAGCCACGCTGGCGCGCCAGGCGTTCCTCGCCTCGCGCACAAACTTTTTTCTTTCGGTTCCGCTGCTGTTTTACATGGCGGCAAGTTCGCACTTTTCCAGCACGGTGATTTTCGGGAAGTAAGCTGCGGGCAGGTTTGCGGGGAAAGAAAAATGGCGCGACTTAAGCCGCCCCACTTGAGCCTTCGTGAACTGGAACCCGCTCGGACCTATCCCAGGATGTCGGCCTGTACAATCATGCGGACTCCACCGTCGAGTTTCACATTCTTCCCTTTCGATGTGATAACTCCATTTTCCAATTGCAGGTCGTGCATGCCCTGCACTCCTGTAGCCTTCACATCCGCCACGGCCTGTGGCTTTGGTGTGTCATTGTGTGTATCCGTTATGCCGACACCGCCGGCCTGGCTAGCAGCGCCCAGAGCCGCACCACCCGCGCTTCCGCCAGCCGAGGTACCCATGGTTGACATATTCGGGCCTGCAGCCTCTTCACCGGGTGGAAAGATCGCTCGCACCATTCCCCTCAGCGCAAGTTGTTTTCCACCCAGAATGTTCAGCTTGTCGAAGACCAGGGTAAGTTCAGAATCCGAATCTCCCTTCGAACGCGCTTTTGCCACAGTGACGTGGCCAATCAGCTTTGAACCCTTCGGCACGAGCGTTCCATCGGGCAACTTAAAGCTGCCGGCCGTCTCCACCTCGATTGAATTGTCCTCTTTGAGCTTGCTGGAATCGAGCGTCTTTGTGACCTTGACGGGAAAGGCCCCGTGTCCGACGGCGGCGGGCGAAGCCTGCGCCGGCGTTGATGTAGCCTGACCAAAGCTCGATGTAGCCTGACCAAAGTTCAAGGCAGCAGCGAACAAAACATTTACGGACACTGCAGCACACAACCTCATGTTGCACCTCAAACTGCTAAGATGCCTAAATTATAGATCAGATGGCCAAGTCCGGATTTTGTTTGTGACTCGGAAGACCGCAGGAGTAACGAAAAAAAACATAAGGCCGGCCTCGCGGCCGGCCTCAGAGTTTTTGCCCCTGGCTAGAACACGATCTTCGCGCTAAGTTGCATGACGCGCGGAGATGAGTCAAAGCCCAGGAAATTGCCGTACGGGCTGGTTGGAGTCCCCTGCATGGTCGTGATCGTTCCGTAGGTCGGATCAGGCGTAGGGGTCGTACATACAGCCGGCGCCGGGGGGCAGCTGCTCAAGTAATTCGCGTTGGGGAGAGCGAAGTTCGGGTGGTTAAACGCGTTGAAAGCCTGCGCGCCAATTGCGAAGTTGAACCGCTCTCCGACCTTGAAGTTCTTGAACAGGTTCAGGTCCATGTCAAAGTAGCGCGGCCCCCGATATTGATTGCGGCGCTGCGTTGAAAAGGTAATCGCACTGACACTGGCGGCGTTAACATCCAGCACGCCGGCAGGGCTCAGACAACCCGGTCTGCCCAATCCGTCGAAGCTGGCATTCGATTCGCCGCAGCCACTAGGTTGCGCGTTGCCGATAACCGTAGCGGGAATGGTATCTCCGCCATCGACAACGGTTCCGGCAAGATTGCCGTCGGACAGGGTGTAAGGCAGTCCGGTGCGCCAGAAGGCCTTGCCAGAGAACTGCCAGCCATTCGTCAACCACCTCAAGGCGCCGGTGTGATGGAACTCAGGATTGAACACAAAGTCACCGTTCAGCAGGTGACGAATGTCGTAATCGGAGTTGCCATAGTTATCTGTACGCAGGTTGCTGGGATAGATCTGGCCAAGAATGGTGTTGTTGCCCTCGAAGCCATACTGGGCAAGGCCACCGTTGGAAGTTTCATCGAGGTTATGCGACCAGGTGTAGTTGACGTGGGCCGACACCCATTTGGTGAACTGTTTTCTCAAACTGAAGGTCAGACCATTGTAGTTGGAGACTGCTCCAGATTGATATTGGGTGACCGTTCCGTAGTTGGCTGCAGTCGCTGATTTCGGCTGCACGGTCCCACTGTAGAATCCACCCGTCCCATCGTAGGCGTTGGGCCACGCATTGGAGTACATAATACGGGCTCCATGGTTTCCAACGTAATTAACGAGAAGCACAGTACTGCGGTTCAACTCCTGCTGCACCGAAAAATTCCATTCCTGCCACTCGGGAGAGTGTATGGTGCCCACGATCGCGCCGATCGACGGGGCGTTAAAATGCACCCCCGTCGGCAGCGCCTTTCCGATTTGGTTAAAGCTGTCTGTGATTTTGAATGCGCTGGCTGACTGCTGCCAGGTAAGCGGCGCCCCGTTCGGATCGAAAGGCAGAACACCGGAGGAGTTGTCAGCGCTTCTGATTCTTAGTGAAACCGAGGACGGAGGGTTTCCGAGCAGGTTATCTACCAACTGGGCGGCCGGATTGTCATAGAACTGACCGAACCCGCCACTGAGTACGGTTTTGCCGTTGCCCCGGGGATCCCAGCTGAAGCCGAGGCGCGGAGACAAGTTAATCGTGTCCACTCCCGGATACGCCTGGTGCTGGCCATACTTGATGTCAGAGCTGTACGGAACATCTTTGGAGCCCGTGTAACCAGCTCTTGCGGACGCCGTGGTTGCAAATGCTCCGGTCAGATTGGCAAAGCAGTTCGTCTGGCAAACCGGATTCGAGTTGCGCTCCACCCGCAGTGCCAGCGTCAGTTTCAGGCGGTTGGTCACTTTCCACTCGTCCTGTCCATACGCGCCCATACCCCACAGAGCCACAGGTACGTCGCTGGATTGGTTGAAGTTCTTGCGGTATTGGTACGCTACGCCATCCACAAACGACTGCAAATAGTTGGTCAAATAGCCCCAATAAACGATCGGCGAGTTGATAAAGAAGTTGTGGTCACTCACGTCGTAGCGGCGGAAGTTCTCGCCGAATTTAAACGTGTGGTTCCCATGCGTCCAGGAAAAATCATCGATGAACTGGTACTGAGTGATGTTCCGGCCCTGCGGAAAGGAAGCTGCGCCGCTGTTAGGACTGGTGAAATTGTAGATGCCCGAGTCCTCGGCGAATGCTTCTTCGTAATTGAACAAACCGGCCGCATTCGGCGCCGTGAACTGAGCTACGTAATGGCTCAGCGTCGCGGAGAATGAATTGGTCTTTGTAGGGCCAAAAACGTGTGTTTCCGATGCCTGCGCATCCCATGCCGGCTGTAAAGAATTGGCATCGAACGCGGCGTTGAACGGGTCTATATGCGTCGGCTGCAATCCGTGATCTAGTTTGTAACGGCCAAAGATATTATCGTTATTTCCCAACTTCTGATCCACGCGTACTCCGAGGATGTATTCCCAGGCCAGCGCAGTCGGAGTAGCCGTATAAGACTGCGAGCAGGGAGTAACGCCGGGCGTGAAGTTGGCCACCTGCACCGCTAGAGTGAGAGTGGAACAAGAATCGCCCGCCGCGAGGGGGTTCGCTTGGGCGCTACCGTAGCCGGGAGCCTTCGTGTACAGGCCCATGAACGTCTGAAAAGCAGGCAGCTCGGCAGAAGGAACGTTGGCCAGAACCGCGCTGACAAATCCCGGCGTCGGAGCGGTTATCAGGTCCTGGTTCGGGAGCAGAAAGCGCATGCCTTCGTAGTCTACGAAGAAGAAGGTTCTGTTCTTGAGAATGGGTCCTCCAAACGAGGTCGCCCACTGGTTGGCATTCGAGAAGGGCCGGGATGTTTTGGTGCCAGCCGCTTGTTCGCCCTGAATATTCATCCAGTCGTTAGCATTCACCAGCCGTCCGTTCCACCAGTACATGCGCGTTGCCGTGGAACGCGTTGGTTCCCGACTTGGTCACATACGTGACCTGCGCGCCCGCAAGCTGTCCGTACTGGCCGCCGTAGGGATTCGTAATGACGGTCGCTTCGGCGATTTCATTCTGCCCCAGCGTAAGGTTCGACGCGCCCGAGTTGTTAATGTTGAAATACGGGTCCATGTCGTTTTCGCCGTTGACCGTGAACAGGTTCGAGGTAGCCGGCATACCGTTGGCGGTGAAGTTGCCGTACCCGCCCATTCCAGTTGACCACGACGCCAGGAGCCGTGTCGGCGATGTTGGTGATGTCGCCGCCCGCGCTCGGCAGCTGCGCGACTTCTTCCTGCGTGAAGGCGGTGTTGTTGCTCGGCTCGGTGTTAATGAGCGGCGCCGTCCCGGAAACCTCGACCGTCTCGGTGCCTTTTGCAACCGAGAGGTCGATCTCTGCATTCGAAGTCTGGCCCACCTCGACTTGCACGGTTTGCTGCACTTCGGCAAAACCGGCTTGCTTCACCGTAATCTCATAGCGCCCTGGTTTCAGCAGACTGAAGCTGTAGCCGCCGTTGGAGTTGGTCGTCGTGGACGCCGTGGAGCCCGTGTCGAGTCCCTTCAATGTAACCGGTGCACCGGGCACTACCGCGTGACTGGGATCGAAGACCGTGCCTGTGATATTGCCCGTAGTCAGCGATTGGCCAAACATTGGGGCGGTCGCCAGGGACAGCGTAAACAACAAAGCTAGAACAATAGGAAAACGTCCAGAACGCATTTCCTGCCTCCTTGAATTTCGTACTCAGAATCGGATCCAAGCGCTGTGGCCGGTGTCCCGGGGGAAAACTGCGCGATCCGATGGATTTGTAAAATGCTTGAGACCCCTTGAATCCCGTAAGCGCCGACGCTTCAACAATCTGTTACTGCCGACCTATACCCGTCTTGTGCGGGTCGTTTTAGAGTCTTAACCAACGAGCCTTAGCATTGTGAACAAACACTTAGTGCAACTGACGATCCAAACACAACTGGAAACAAACAATTTGTTTTCATCGAGTTAGTATCGACGTTTGATTTAACAATCCCTAAATTGGTAGAGGGTCGTCAGAATGTGTATGGTATTTGGAATATACGTCTCGAGATGACGATGCGTTTCAGAACCGCAAACTTCGAGGCCAATGTCTTCCGCTGCGGCTTGCCACGATCATGGGCACAATTCTCCTAACGAATTAAGGGATCGGTTTCCCAGCGCGTGGAGTGCAGCCCGGGATCTTCGGCATTTCCTGCCTCCTTGAATTTTCGTAGCTCAGAATCGGATCCAAGCGCTTTGGCCGGTTTCCCGGGGAAGACTGCGCGATCCGATGGATTTGTAAAATGCTTGAGACCCTTTGAATCCCGTAAGCGCCGACGCTTCAACAATCTGCTACTGCCGACCTTTACCCGTCTTGTGCGGGTCGCTCTTGAGTCTTAACAAAACAAGCCTCAGCATTCGAACAAACACTTAGTGCAACTGACGATCCAAACATAACCGGAAACAAACAATTTGTTTTCATCAAGTTAGAATGGATGTTTCATTGAACAATCTTTAAATTGGTAGGGATTGATCTTAATATGTATGGTATTTGGAATAAAGGTCGCAGGAAAGATGCGTCTCAGAACCGAAACTTCGAGGCCGAGGTCTCCCTCTAGTGCTTGTCACGGATCATGAGGACAAATTCTCCTAACGAATTAGGGGACCGGTTTCCCATCCCCTTGAAGTCCAGGGGGTGATCTTCGTGAAGTGATTCATCGGAAGATATCTACTGGAGGAAATGAAACAGTGTAGCGAAAGCCGCGCATCAATCGCCGAGCAAAAAATCAGGGGCTCTTTCGAGCCCCAATCAACAATGCGCGAGCCATCGAACTAGAAGTAGAACTTCGCCCCTAGCTGTACCAGCCTGCTTGGGTTCACACTTCTCACTTGCCCGAAGCTGGCTGATTGCACATCGTCATTGACGCAAGGGAACGGGCCTGCAGTATTGCAGAACTGCGTGTGATTGAAGACATTAAAACCTTCAAGCCTCAACTGCAGGTACTGCCTTTCGTTTCCGGGACGGAAGAAGATGTTCTTCTCCAGCGCCATGTCCCAGTTGTTAATGCCGGGTCCGTGAAAGCTGTTACGGCGCACACCGAACAAAGCCGGACCCCCAAGCGTGGGAACCGCCGGTGCAAACGTCGCGGGCCCATTGAACAAGACGTGGCTGACAACTGCGCCAGAGGCGTTAACGTAACTATTCGTTCGCGGATTGCCTGTCTTGAGAGGAGCAATCTGCTGCGGCGCATCCCAGCAATCGTAGTACACAAAGACGTCGCAGGTCGCCGACGTGAAGCCGGAATCCGAGATGTCGACCGGAAATCCAGTCTGGAAAGTGGCAATGCCGCTCAATTCCCAGCCTCCAGCCAGCATATTCAGCGCCGCATTTCTATGCAGACTTGGAGTCTGGTAGGTAAACCCGGCCACAAAGCGCTTTCTCGCGTCATAGGATGAGTCAGCCTTGTTCAAATAGGCGAACTGTGGATAAGGATTCACCGCACGGACCTGGAAACCGCTATCTTCGAATCCAGATCCGTCGTCGATGGCGTGACTCCACGTAAAGTTGGCCAGCATGCCCAGACCGTGGGAAAGGCTCTTATTCACGCTGACTTGCAGGGCGTTATAGGTTGAGTTCCCATCGGTGGATTGCGTTCCCACTGATCCGAAAACGCTTCCGTCATAGAGTGAGTGAGTGGGATACAGCTGATGTTGAAAAAGAAAACCTGTGCCCGTGGCGGGATTGCATGTCGGATCCGCAAGGCAGGCTTGCTGGCCCGCGAGAGTAATTGGGTTACCTTCAATGGCCCTGAACAAATGTCGACCTAGCGACCCAACATAACCGATGCTGAATACGGTGCTACCAGAAAATGCCCGCTGCACGGTCAAGTTGTAGTTCATTGCCTCTGGCGTGGTGTAGTTGGGACTGAACACGTTCAGCGACAAGGGCTCGAAGCTGGTCCAATCGGCGGCTGGCGCGGAGCCACCTGTCGGGGGCACGAAGGGGAATGGATTCGGCTTTGTGCCGCCACCGGCAACATCGGCGTACGGATTGGCAAAGCTCGGGCTAAGCGTGGCACTCACGTCCTGAACACCATGCGAAGTGATGGAAAATGGAGGCGTGCCTAAGTTCTGGAGAATACCTTCTTCCTCGGCCCGGTTGTAGTAGAAACCCCACCCTCCTCGAATGGAAAGCTTGCCACCGTTGCCGCTCAAACGGCCGGCCTCCGGTGACCAGGCAAACCCAACCCTGGGCCCAAAATGCGTGTATGGAACCTTCTGACCACCAGTGTTGTCGCAGCCGCGATCGCCAGGATAGAGCATGCCCGTCACGGCGTTAGGAAATGTGGTCGATTGCTGCCCCGGACGGAAGCACGTGACGTCCTTGCCCCCGAACTGCTGGCTGTGGAGAGGTGTATCTACCTGCCACCCGGTGCCCAACGTCACCGTCAGGTTGGATTTTACCTTCCACTGGTCCTGCACGTAAGCATAGTACTCATACGCCCGGCCAATGATCAGTCCTCCTGAACCTTGGGAGAAATTGTCCGGGATTCCCAGCAGGAAGTCAGCTCCCGCATCTCCTGTGGTGTAAGCCCCCTTCGCGTTAAAGGTGAAAGTGCCGTTATTGTTGCCTGCAAACGGGTTCCACACGTCAAAGCGCCGCAAGTCTATGCCAGCTTTAACCGCATGCTTGCCGATCACTTTCGAAAAGTTGTCGGTGATCTCGTAAGTTTGATCTTTGCGGGGCTGCGGCCCATTTGTGGTGAATCCAACCTGGAATTGATACGTCCCCAAAATGTTTAGCAGGGGCAGGCTCTGGCCAGAAGTGATCTGGGAATTGATATTGAAGCCGAGCGATGAAGGAGCAATCGGCTGGGCGGGCTGGTCCGTGACAAAATTGAAGCGCGTATAGCCGACCCGGAATTCGTTGAGAGTGGAGGCGTTAATCGTATGCGTCCAGTCGGCGATGAACTGTTTGTAGTGACGTTGCGCAATTTCACCAAGACCGGGGAACGTAGTCGCTGGCGCCCCCAGCGGAAGCGGCAGGGCGTCGCTCGAGGGATCGGTCTCAAGAAACATCGAACCCCAGATGGAATCTCTCGCAGTAAAGGTGTGATCGATGCGCAGGATTTCCTGGTAGTCCCCGGTATGCGTCTCGAGTGGGTTGAAGACGAACTCGTTGCCTCCAGCGTTCGGAGCCGGGATGTAGGTATTCAAAATCTTCGACGCTATCGGGTTAAAGTCGGCAGTCGGAATCGTGTCCCCCGAAAAAATCGTTGAGTAGGGTGTGCCGGCGGGATACACCGTCCCGTTATCGCCGGTCAATGGAAATGGAGACGTTCCCTTTGAAGTTGCCAAATCTGCGAAAGCACCGCCGCGCTGCGCGTTACTGAACACCGGCGATAGGCTGTTCGCTCCCGGCTGAGGCTCCCGATTCTTGCGGCCTTGGAACGAGAAGAACACGAAGGTATGGTCTTTCCAGATCGGTCCTCCAATCACCCCTCCGAAAACATTTTGATGGAACACTGGTACAGTGCCTGTCAACCAATTCCTCGTATTGAGGAATGTGTCGCGGTAGAACTCGAATGCATCGCCATGAAACTGGTTGGTTCCGCTCTTGACCACGGCATTCACTACCGCGCCTGAGTTGCGCCCATATTCCGGATTGATGGTGTTGGTGATGATGTTAAATTCCTGCAGAGCGTCCGGGCTGGGAATGAATGCCGTCGTGTTCAATGGCAGATCGTTGGAGTCGATACCATTGATCAAATAGCTGCTTTGGTTAGACTGGCTGCCGTTCGCGGAATACGTTCCGAACCGGTCCGAGGCCGCCACTACGCCCGGCGTCAATTGCTCGAGCGCGGTCCAGTTCCGGTTGATCAGAGGCAGATCAACAATCTTCTTCTCATCGACCAGAGTCTGAAGCTGGATGTTGGTCGTTTCCACCTGCGCGGTGTCGGCGCGTACTTCGACCGTCTCCGATGTCACACCTAAATCAAATTTGATGGGCAAGTTGTATACCTGGTTCACCGTAAGCACGAACTGGCTTGTCTGGAAACTCTTGAAGCCTTGCACGGTCGCGCTCACCTTGTAAGTGCCAATGGCCAGCTGCGGAAAAACATAGATGCCGTCTGCGGATGTCGTCGTCCTGGTCACGATACCGGTATCGGTATTGGTCGCCGTGACTGTGGCATTTGGCACTGCTGCACCGCTGGGGTCGGTAACGACTCCCCGAATACTTGCGTAAACATTGTCAGCGAAGGCTGGGGGAACACATAACAAGGTTGCTACCAAGGCCAACAGCCCTGCAATCAGAACCAACATTTTGAGAGTGTTCAAATCCTGTCGCATATCTCTTTCCTCCTCAAAACTAAAAGTGATTGCCCGCAAGGAATATTTGGAGCCGAACTTGTCAACCGAATGCCATTTAAGAGCCGCAGGGAGCGGAGGCTTGCCTTAGTTGAAGGACGACATAGAACAATGTGCAGGAGCAAACAACGGGCCAAAACACAAAGTGAATAAGCGGTTTGTTTTCAGACAGTGCGTCAGGATCGCCAGCGTAGAAATACAGAAACGCGTAACCGCAGCGAGCCGAAGCTATGACACTTGGAATATTTATTTCGATTGACGTGTGAGATAAATCGCTTTAGTGGAGGGTTTTCTTAGACTTGTGTCGAGTGTTTTGTTTTTCGCTTTGTGTTTTATGCGTTTGTTTTATGTGTCGTGTGTCTGTGTGATGTCTTCCGTGTTATGTCAATGCCGCGAACGCTTGCTTGAAACTCTCGGGCTCACTTCTCCCGGCGCGAGCACTCTTCTCACGATGGGAGTATTCAGTTTGTAATTTCGCTCGCTGACGTTTCCAGCTTCGTCTTTGACTCGCAGGATGAACACTGGGAGAGTTCCTTCTTTGTCGAAATTTTCTTTCGTGATCGTCACGGGCAGGATTCCGTCAAGGCCGTGCTCGCGGTATGCGGTCTCATAGCGATGCTTTCGCGTGTTCCAGGTGAAAACGCGGACCTGATCGAAGTCGTAGGGCAGACCATCATGAGGTTCGGTCAGCACGCAGAGATATTGCGCGACCTGTTTCTGTGCTCCTTTGTCGTTGTCCGGTACCTCGTCCAGGACGAAAAAAGCGACGAAGCGCTGGCCTTCGGCATATTGCGCAATATCGAGCGGGACGTCTACATCCACCATTCGCGCCAGCACCCAGCCTACGCGACCCTGATTGTCGCGCACCAGCCACCAGTCCTCTAGCGCGGGCCCGACCGGAGTTTGCCCGGGTCTTTTTGACAATTTAGGCGCAGGCGCCGCGGTTGGCTGCTTTTCAGCCGTAGCCCGCTTCAGGATCGCGACCTTGGCTCCGGACGCCAGCTGGTACAGATGTTCCGTATCGCGGCCCGGAGTCACGTGCAAATTGGTGTCGTTCCGCAGCACTCCGGGAGCCTGCACGGGATCGCTTTTATTATCTTCCGTGAGTTTCTGCAGAGCGTCGAAGGTCTTCTGATCAACCAGAAATCGTTGCTCGATCCAGCCCTCGATTCCATTCGAGGTGCGTACGCGCGAGAAGCGCTTCTCATGCTCCAGAACCTCGACGCGCTCCCCATTTTTCACGTTGCCGACGCGGTTGTAGATGGCAGCAACCTGGTCGCGCAGCGCCGCCTGCGGCGCCGACACGTAGGCCACCTCAAGCACGCGGTGACGTCCGCGACTGCAGCCGGCAAGCGACAGAAGAGCCGCCATCGCCACGGGAACCAGCCAGCCTGCGCGAGATGAGCCCAGCACTCTCAAGGTTGAGTTCTACAAGAAGGAGGAAAGGAACTTTCTACTATAACGCGTCATGACTCGGACTCCCCGCACATAGGTCTACAGTAGGTTTACGTTTCAGGGACCGGCCGCGCAGATAAGTTGCCGGCCAAGACACAGTGATCTCACCTCAGTTACCATAGACTTGGACTTTCGAATCGAAAGGGCATAGGACGCAGGTAGCCCGGTTGAGATTTTCTGCGTCTAATCACTTGAATAGATTCTAGGACAGCACTCACACACTCATGAACAAAACAATCCATAATCGTTTCGTTATTTTTTCCGTTGTATTCATGATCGCGCTTGCGGCTTTTGGTTGGGCGCAAGATACCGTGGATTCGGTGCTGCGTCCGCCCAAAGGGGCGCAGGTCGCTATCATTGTCTTCGAGGATTTGCAGTGTCCCATGTGCCGACGGACCGCGCCGCTGGTCGAGCAGGCCTCGAAGACTTATAAGATCCCGGTGGTGCGGCATGACTTCCCGCTTCCCATGCACAACTGGTCCTACCAGGCGGCCGTGATGGCGCGTTATTTCGACACGCATTCCAAGGCTCTGGGCAACGAATTTCGCGACTATATTTTCGAGAATCAGCTTGAAGTCGACCCGCAGAACTTGCGGTCCTATGCGGAAAAATTCGCGACCGCGCATAAAGTTGACTTGCCCTTCGTCATCGATCCCGGCGGGAAACTCGCCGCGCTGGTCAACGCCGACCGCGACTTGGGAAAGGCCATCAAGCTCGATCACACGCCCACGGTCTACATCGTAAGCAGCCGCAATCCCAGCAAGCCCTACGTGGAAGTCAAGGACAACAGCCAGCTCTACCTGACTATCGACACGATGATGAAGGAGTAGGCAGAAGGTTTCTGATTGCTGATTGACTCACCGTAGAGACGTTGCTGGGAACGTCTCTCTCACCATCGTTCGAAACGCCGCAAGCAGAGACGTAACGAGCTACGTCTCTACGATACGACTGCTTTAATCTCCGAAACCAATGCCAATCGCGCGAGCCGTGTGCACTAGCTCTCCGTCGGGCCGGACCGACTTCAGCCGGCCAATGGCGTGAGCCATGTCGACCGCGACGATCGAACTCGCGCGCAGAGCGACCATCTTTCCAAATTCGCCTTTAGCAATTAACTCGACCGCCGACACGCCGAACCGCGTCGCCAGCACCCGGTCGAAGGGCGAAGGCGATCCTCCGCGCTGGATGTGTCCCAGCACGCTCACCCGCACCTCTTTGTTCGATCCCTTGGCGATGGCATTGCCGATCAGATTGCCGACGGGACTGGCGCGCCGGTTCTCTTTCAGCTCGGGAGGCGTTTTCACTCCTTCCGCCACCACCACGATGGTGAAGTCCCTGCCTGCCAGCTCGCGCTTCGCGATAAATTCGCACACTCCCTTGATGGTGAACGGAATTTCAGGAATTAAAATGACATGCGCGCCGCCGGCAATGCCGCCCGCCAGCGCGATCCAGCCGCAATCGCGGCCCATGACTTCCACCACCATCACCCGGTGATGCGATGCGCCGGTGGTGTGAATCTTGTCGATGGCATCCGTCACTGTGTGCAGGGCCGTATCGAACCCGAATGTGAGTTCGGTGGCAGAGAGATCATTGTCGATGGTCTTGGGAACGCCTACGATCTTCATGCCTTTGTGAAAAAGTTCGTGGCCAATGGTCTGCGAGCCGTCGCCGCCGATGGTGATGATTGCGTCGATGCCGAGCTTCTTCGCATTGGCGATGACCTGATCGGAAATGTCGGTCACAACATCCCGCTGGTTGTCTTTCTTTTTGTACTTGAACGGATTGCCGCGATTGGTAGTGCCGAGAATCGTTCCGCCGCGCGGCAAAATTCCACTCACCTTGTCGAGTGTGAGCTCAAAAGACTTCTCCGGCCAGATGAGGCCGTCGAAGCCATCGGGAATGCCGATCACCTTCCAGTTGTGTTCAAGGATAGCGGCCTTCGTGGCCGCGCGAATTACGGCGTTGAGGCCGGGAGCGTCCCCGCCTCCTGTGGCAATGCCAATGCAGCGAATGTCAGACATGAGAGTTTGTCGTGAGTACCCATCAAATCATAAGGCTCTCTGAAGTGGGGAACAACGTTACGACTGGTGCGTCATTGGAAGGAAGAAACAGATGCCAGAAGTCAAAAGCCCCACTTCTCGCAAACGACGCGAGAAATGGGGACCCTTAATTAATACTCAATTCTAGTTAACCGTCAGCGTGGCTGTGGCCGTCAGGGTCGAGCCCGAGTAAGAGGCAACGATCTGGAAGACGCCGGTGTTGCCTGCCGTGGTGGTGCAGACCTGCGCGAGAAGGCTGCTGTTGTACGAGCAGGTGACGGTTGTGACTGCCGTTCCGTTCTGCTCGGCGGTCAGAGTGGCTGAGCTGGTGAGGTCAAGTGTGCCCCCATTCGACGCGGCACTCACCTTGAAGTTCTGAGTACCTCCAGCCGTAACGCTGGCCGAAGTCGGGCTGATTGTAATCGAATCGATCACAATAAATACCGTGGCTGTCGCCGTCGAACTCAAAGCCTGTGAGCTAGCCGTAATGGTGGAGGTGCCCGTTGTCACGCCGGTCAAGATACCGGTGTTGGGATCGATTGACGCCACACTCGATGTATCACTCGACCACGAAACCCCGCTTCGGATCTGATTGCGGCTGCCGTCGTCGTACGTCCCGAAAGCCTGCAGTTGCAAAGTCTTGCCTTGTTCCACTTGTGGCGCCGTCGGGGAAATGGCGATCGAAGTCAGCGTGGGGTTCACGAAAAATCCCCGGCAGCTTATCGCCAGGGCGAGAGTCGCAAGCGCGGCAAAGGCGCAGAGCAGGCGGAGTTTGTGCTTCGTGGATGACATTCTGATTGAGGCTCCTTGGCGCGCCTGCTCACTTTCTAAGCTTTAATTGATGCGGTTGCTCTGCAAAAATTGTAGCAGAGAAAATTTCGCCCTGGGGACACACTCCGGTGCCCAAACTGCAGGGCGCGGAAGCAACCGCTGCTTGAGAGGCGCAGTCCTCCCGTTCAGAACTTAGAACGATGAGCTCAACCTTCCTTGCAAAAAAAGTCCGGCCGCATAACATGTGGGGACAGCCGCCCTCGGCTGTCCGGCCAGGCCCAACCACCCGCCGGACCTAAACTTAATCTATATGTTCTACCGCATTTATGTCCTACCGCCCTTTATGGTGCTCGTCTTTCGGGGCGCTCTGATTCCTTGGTGCATTTGGCCTGGGGGCGTTGGGCCTAGGCGCGCTTGGCCGAGAGGAATTCTGCCTGGGCGCACTCTCCCTCGGCTGCGACGTCGAATGTGCCATGCTCGAGCCGTTCTGCGGACGTGTTTCGCTTGAACGGCTCGCGTTCCCGCGCGTGCTGTTTCCAGCCGACCCGCCATTCTTAGCTGGCGGCGTGAATGGCCGGAATCCCTCGTTCGACCTTGCTCCGTTCCCTGCTGTCGCACCTCCGCGCGTCGAACTTACCCGCGCCTCTCTCGGCGACATAGCGGGCGCGTGATATTCCCCGCCCGCGGCCCTAGCCGGAACCGCGGAACGGCCGCTGAAATCGCCAGCCCTGGCAGTGGCTGCAATGGCTGGACGTCCATGGTTCTGGGATGCAAAATTCTGGCGATTCTGGCTCGCCAGCCGCTCATGCTGGCTCTGCGCCGCCAACGGAGCGACATGCTGCTCATGCGCGGCCATCTCCTCCTGGTGCGTCGGACGCGCTTCCACCCCACCGGCTCCGCCGTTGTAGCTCACGTTCCTCGTGTTGTTCACAATGACGGTTCGGTTATAGACGCGAGTCACGCTGGTTACGCTGACATTGGTGACGGAGCGGTTATAGAAGAACTCTCGTCCGCGCCACTCCCCTCCGAAAAATCCCACGCCGGTGTAGCCGAATCCGTAATTGATTCCGCCATAGAAGCCGACGTGAGGTCCCCAGTATCCCGCATGCCACGCGTAGAATCCCCCGCCCCAACCCCAATAGCCGGGAGTCCAGAGCATGCCCACGGGCGCCACGACCCAGGTGCCCGGCACCCAGTAGTAGCCCTCATCATCGTTCCAGGCCCAATAGCCGGGCGTCCAAAAATAACCCGGCCCCGGGCAGATGGGCTGCGCGTAAACCGGCAGTGGAGGTGGCCCGACGCGAACCGAGATCCCAACCGCGATCTGTGGAAACGATGCGGCAGAAAAAGTCAAAACGACGATTGCCAATAACAGCCACCGAATTGCGCCCTTATTCCTTGTCATGGCCCGAACCCCCGGATTTTTGTAACCAGTACCGGCTCAACCTCAGCCAACGCCATTGTGACGCAAAAATTGGCGATTGCCTTAGTTACGTTCCTCGGGTGTAAACACTGGACTTTGGAGTATGTTGCTCACTGCAGAAATTATTTGGAATGAGCGATTTGGAAGGAGCGGTGCTGCTCGCCGCAGACTGAAGATAATTGGGCCGGATTCCGCTGGCACCCGAGGCACTAAGGGCTGAAAGCTGATAGCTGAAGCTGACAGCTGACAGCTGACAGCTAATTAATCTTCTTCCCGCGCGCGATCCGCTCGTCGATGGGCTTGCGCCCCGCGAATCCTTCCTGCGTGCCGTGCCAGTGGGTGATCGATTTCTCTCCCAGCTTCCAGCACAGCAGAATGATCTGGCCTTCGACTTCGCAGGGAAAATCGAGCAGGCCGATGTCGATATCTTTCACTTGCACGCCAATGGAGTCGATCTCGGCCAGCGCATCTTTGGCGCGCTGCTCCGCCTTCATGCGCTCCGCTTTGCGCCGCGCCAGCGGGACCACGTCAAGAAACGTGCCCCCGTTGAGAAAAATCCTGTGTGCGAGTGCTTGTTGCTCCGCCTCGACTTCTTCCATCAGCTTTTTGCTGGAGATCGCAGTGCGCAGCAGCGACTCGAGCACCGGCAACAGAGACTTGGCTTCCTCGAGAGTGAACGTGCGGTCCGACATGGATCTATTTTACTGCACGCTCGGTTCCGGCGGAGTCACCAGCATGCGCAAATCGATCACGAGTCGATTCACTGCCTGATCGAAATTCCGGTCGCTGTTCCCCTGACCCAGACCAAACTCGGAATGAACGTGGAAGCCCCACAGGATCGCGTCGGTTTTCGGGTCGCGAATCTCTAATCGAAACAGCGGCGTGGCGGAACGGCCAGCTTTGCCGCCAAGCGCAACCGTTTGAACCTCCTGCCGTACTTCCAGCAGAAGATCCGCGTCAGCAGGGGAGCCTACGATATTGAATCGATCCCAGGTCTTTATGGCCGCATAAAACTGGTTGTAGGCGCGATCGGATCCTCCACTGAAGACCGGGTCGTCCGGCGCCATTTCATCGCCGCCGGCATTGGCGATGAAAACTTTCTTTGCAGCAAGAATCTGTGGCGGGATAGGCGCCGCCGGCGCGACCGCCGGCTTCTGAGCCACTGAAAGCGGAACTTGCAGCATTGCGAGCGTAAGACAAAGCACGGCGATTCTGAAGCGGCACATTATGGTTACCTCCTGGCGACTCACTTTATGACTGACCCTGTGTTGCGGGTCAAAGCGTTTGTCAATATACAGACGCGCGAGACACACGTTTACTGTGTAATCTCATCAAGGAATGGTAAATGTTTGTGAAGCAGACCGCGATCTACCGCGTTCGTCCGTGTGACGGATCAGCTGAAGTTGCCGAGTTCACATCGACGGACATTTCATGCAAGCTCGCTCCCGGAGCATAGCAGTTTCCGTCGCGGCTGTAATTTGTGCAGCGGGCGGCTACGTCTTTGCGCTGTGGCGATTGCGCGAACTGCCAGACTTCGGCGAATCGCACTCCGCTCTCGGCGGGGCTCGGGGGATGCTGCGGAAACGCGCATCCCGGCGCGGGCGGGCAGGCATCGTTGATAGCCCAATAGACGATCGCGCGCGTCTCCGGCGTTCTGGCGAATGTCTTCGGCTGTGACCACGTTGCCATCATCGGTCGCAGCGAATGCCCGAACAGTAGATACCAGCGCGGAAATCCCGCGGCGCTGATGCCGTCGATCCAGGCGTAAATGTAAGCCTTCTGCTCGGGCAGCATGCGTCCGCCTTGCTCCTGATCGAGAAAAATAATGATCGCGCGCGGAAATCCCTCGCGCCGCGCAGCCGCAGCGGCAACCCGCGCGTCCGATCGCCCGAGGCGAGTAGCGTTCGCCACGGTTTTCAGGTGGGCGTAGAGCCGCCCGTTGAACAGCACAAGAAATCCGAATCCTGCGGACTCGACGGCGGCGCGGTGACCGGCCCAGCTGTTGGACGATGCTGCCCGGAGGATTGTTCAACCAGTACCCGGTGTAAGCAAAAGTCTGGTGAAGAGTCTTGAGATTGGCATCGCCCGGGTAATCGTTGCGATCAAAGCCAAGGTAGGTAGGGGAGGTATCCTGGCCATGCACAAGAGCAAGACAACACATACAAATGCAATCGACACCGATAATGTGCGACTCCAGCTCACAAATCCCGCCGTAGAGACGTTGCTTGCAACGTCTTCTCGCCACGAAGAAAAAAGACGTAGCAAGCTATGTCTCTGCGATCTCCGCGTGGATAACCTATCCCCCGATATGCACCATGGTCCTCGACGCCGGTACGAAGTCCGCTTCGCCAATGTGGTGCCGCTCTTCTTTCTTTGCCACGACGCTCCGAATGAATTCGGCCAATTCATCATCGCTCGCGCCGCGCCGCATCTGCGCGTGCAGATCATGATCCCATACTGAAAACAGACAGGTGCGAATTTTGCCGTCGCTGGTAATGCGGATGCGGCTGCAGTGTCCGCAAAAGGGATGCGATACGGGAGCGATGATGCCGATCTCCCCAATACCATCTTCAAAGCGGTAGCGCCGAGCCGTTTCCGACCGGGCATGTGGGATCTCAACCAGCGGCCGGTACTCCGCCATGCGCGCCAGAATTTCGTCGAGCGTCACAACCGTGGACGGCGCCCAGGTTCGCCCTTCCTCCAGCGGCATGAATTCGATAAAGCGCACCGTAACACCTTCTTCGCGCGCGAACATGCCGAAGGGAATGATCTGGTCTTCGTTGAATCCGCGCATCAACACGCAGTTCACTTTCAGCGGCCAGAGCCCGGCCCGCCGCGCCGCACGAATGCCCGCCAGCACGTGATCGTATCCATTGGGAACGCGCGTGATGCGCGCGAAGCGCTCGGGATCGACTGCGTCCATAGAAACCGTAACCCGCGTGAGGCCCGCGTCCTTCAGCGGCTGCGCCAGTTCTGCCAGCATGTGCCCGTTAGTGGTAAGCGCAATGTCGAGCGGCTCGGATAGGTCGCTCTCGCTCTGATGCTCGATCCTTGCCCTTGAAAAGGGACTCAGTCCGACAGTTGGGTTTGGGAAGAGCACGGCTTTAGCCGTGCCGTTAGAGCGAGGAAGTGATGCGGGCTTTAGCCCCTGAGGGCGCAATTTCGCCAGCTCGCGGACGAAATCGACGACGCTCTTGCGTAACAACGGCTCGCCCCCCGTGAGACGAACTTTCGTAATCCCCATGCCCACCAGCACCCGCGCCATCCGCAGATAGTCGTCGAATGGCAGGTCGCCGTAAAGCGCTCCTTCGTTTCCCGTGCGACAGTAGACACACTTGTAGTTGCAGCGGTCTGTGATGGAAATCCGCAGGTCGGTGATGGCGCGCCCGAATTTGTCGTGGAGGGGCAAGTTTTTGGCTCTTAGCTTTTGGCTCTTAGCTCAAGAAATTCAACGGACGCTCCATCTCAGCCTTGAGCCAAAAGCCAAGAGCCAAAGCCATTCTCGGAAAACAGACAGGCGGGACCATCCGGCGGCTGTCTCCTTTCCAATGCGCTCGTTTGAACGCGGGAGGCGCCGGCGTTCCCACCGACACCCTCGGGACAACTTTCTCTGCGAACTTTGCAAATCCTCTGCGATCTCCGCGGTCAAAAGCTTTTAATCGCAGAGTCCGCAAAGACTAAAAAACGCAAAGGACGCAAAGAAAACCGTTCCCTCGCCGCCACAGCCCGGGTATACCTAAGGGCCAAGGCGGTCGGAAACCTGACTCTCACATTATAGGACTTTACGAACGACAAAAACGATTCAACGTTTCATTCCTGTTTCAATCGTAGTCGCTCCGAGGAAAATCTAACGGACGCCCGATCCGCCCAGTGCTTTCTCAATCGCCTCCTCGGCCAGTGGAGCCATGATCTTGTACCCTGCTGCGTTCGGGTGCAGGCCATCATCGGCAAGATCTTTCTTCAGAAGTCCCTTGTCGTCGACTAGGGCGGTGAAATAGTCCAGATAAACACAGCCGGTCGACGCAGTCGCGCAGTAATCCTTCAGCCAGCGATTGAGCGCGAGAATTTTCTCCGGCGATCGCTGCGCAAAAAAATCCTTCGACCTTTCGGTGTAGTTGTGCACTGGCAGCACTGAAGAGTAGATCACCTTAATATTGTTGGCGCGCGCAAGTTGTGCGAGGGAGGCATAGTTAGCCTCGATGTCCTCCAACCGTATCGGTCCGGTATTTCCCGCAATGTCATTGGTCCCGGCGAGAATGATGACGACCCTCGGTTGCAGATCAATCACATCCTGACGAAAGCGTACCAGCATCTGCGGCGTGGTTTGGCCGCCGATGCCGCGATTGACGTACGGCTTGCCGGGAAAATATTCGTCGAGGTGCCAGATGTCGGTAATCGAATCGCCGAAAAAGACGACGCGATTTTCGCCGGGCACAGGTGGCTTGAGCGCGGCGTTGGCGTCACGGTAGCGCGCCAGCTGGCCGAAGTCGTCAGTGAACATTGCAATGCGCGAGGCGCGATATTGATCGAGTCCGGGGAATCCTGTGGGCGGAATCGCGGGAACCTGCGCTGGCTGCTGGGCCAAGGCGGAAACGCCAAGAACGAAGATGATTGTAAGACTACGGAAGTTACGAGATGATCTCATGTGGTTGTCCCTAAAATTGTGGTTCGACGACTCATCACGGTTTTCTCGCAATCGCCTTCTCCGCGAGCGGCGCCATGACTCTGTATCCGGACGCGTTGGGATGCAGACCATCATCGGACAGATCGCGCTTGAGCATACCTTTGTCGTCGACCACCGCCGAGAAGTAGTCAAGATACACGAGTCCGTTCTTTGTGCAGTAATCCTTAATCCAGGCGTTCAGCGCCAGGATTCGTTCACGCGGACGCAGGGCAAACGACTCCTTCGCATCCTCCGCATAATTATTCACCGGAAGCAAAGACGAAAAGACCACGCGAATATGGTGCAGTCGCGCCGATTCAGCCATGGATGCGTAGTTGGCCTCGATGTTCTCGTTGCGCATCGGCCCGGTGACCCCGGCTACGTCGTTGGTTCCAGCCAGGACCACTAAGAGGCTGGGGTGCAAGTCAATCACGTCCTGGCGAAAGCGCACCAGCATCTGGGAAGTGCTCTGCCCGTCGATGCCGCGATTGATGTAAGGCTTGCCCGGAAAATAGTCCGCCAACTTCCAGTAATCCGTGATGGAGTCGCCAATGAACACAACACGGTTCTCGCCGGACGCGGGCGAGCCGAGCGCTGCATCGGCATCGCGATAACGTTTCAACTCTCCGAAATCGTCGGTGTATATTGCGAGCCGCGAAGCCCTGTATTGATCTAGCCCGCGGAAGCCGGTGGAGGGAATGGAAGGAGCGGGCTGCTGGCAGAACGCTGACGCGCATTGCAATGCTGCAAATAAAATTGGGACAATCCTGCCTTTTTGTTTGAGATTCATGCTCATCACAAAAAACTTTGATATTTAGACCCGTTCTATCCGCGTGAATCGGTGGCAAACAAGTTTCTTGCGGGCGTGGCCGTCCCCACATGGCCTGGCCCCACATTAGCATCACAGCTCACATCCCGTCATAATTCGGCCCGCCACCGCCTTCTGGCGGAACCCACGTAATGATCTGGTATGGGTCGGCGATGTCACACGTTTTGCAGTGGACGCAATTCGATGGGTTCAAGCTGATGCGCTTGCCGTTCGGCTGGCTCGCGTCATCTACCATTTCGTAGACGTTCGCGGGACAGAAATTCAGGCATGGGCTGCCGAATTCCTTCACGCAACGCGTGTTGCAGATGTTCGTGTCGTGAATGACGAGGTGCGAGGGCTGATCTTCTTCATGCTTGGTGCCGGAGTGATAAAGATCGGTAAGTTTGTCGAACGTGAGTTTGCCGTCGCCCTTGGCGGGGCCAAGCAGGTGGGCTTCGGCGCCTCCGTCGGCGGGCAGCTCGGACACCTTGCGCATATGCTCGTAGCCGGCTTTCGCGGGATACCGGTTGCGCAGGCCGCGCCCTCCGGTGATCATTTGCAATCCGGTGTGAAACATTCCGGCGTACATTCCGTGCGCGAATCCCTGATGCAGGTTGCGCACCTTCCACAATTCTTCTTTGATCCAGCTGGATTCGACCTTCCTCTGAAAAGCTCCCAGCGCTGCCGCAGACGAATCATCTTTGACAAGCGCGTCAAACGCGGTCTCGGCCGCCAGCATCCCGCTCTTGATCGCGAGATGAATTCCCTTGAGCCGCGCCGAATTCAGAAAGCCAGCGGAATCGCCCAGGATCATCCATCCATCCCCGGCCACCGGCGGAATTGCCCACCATCCGCCGTAAGGCATCGACTTGGCGCCGTAGCGGATCATCTTCCCGCCTTCGAGCAGCTTCGCGACGAAGGGATGCCGCTTGAACTCCTGCAACACCCGTTGCGGGTCGAGCCGCGGATCGGCATAATCCAGCCCAGTGACGAAGCCGAGAGACACAACGTTGTCCTTCGAACCGTAAATCCAGGAGCCGCCATACTCTTTCGTGGTGAGCGGCCAGCCCATCGTGTAAATCACCTCACCCGCCGCGATCCGCCCGGCGGGAACTTCCCAGAGTTCTTTTATGCCCACACCGTAGGTTTGGGGATTGGTGTTCTTCACGAGATCGAATTTCTCAATAAGTTGTTTAGTTAAAGACCCGCGCGGCCCTTCCGCAAGGATGACGACCTTCGCCTGCAGATCATACCCAGGCTCGAAGTTGGATTTCCGATGACCTTCCCTGTCGACTCCCTTGTCGTCCGTGCGTACGCCCGTGACGCGATCTCCATTGCCATTCTGAGCAAAGAGAAGTTCGGAGCCGGCGAATCCGGTGAAGATCGTGATCCCAGTCTCTTCCACCTTGCTGCCCATCCACTTCACAAACCGGTTCAGCGAGATCACGTAATTGCCATGGTCGCGCAAGAACGGCGGCGTAACCGGCAACTTGAACTTGCTTTTCTCGGTGAGGAAGTAAATCGCTTCTGTCGTAACCTCCGCGTCCAGCGGCGCATCTTTTTCAAATCCAGGAAGTAATTCGCGCATCGACCGCGGGTCCAGCAGCGCACCGGAGAGGCAGTGCTGCCCAATCTCGCGGGCCTTTTCGAGAACGTAAATATTTTCTTTGCTAAGTTGAGAGTCAGGATGAGCGGCGTTATGCGCGTCAACGAGCTGTGCCAGACGCAGGGCGCACGCCATGCCCGCAGGCCCGCCGCCAACAATCACCACATCGGCCGGCATCTGCGGGCGTTCAATGCCTTCGATCGGCTTTCGGAATACAAGCATAAGAAAAGGCCTGCCACGGATCTGTGCGCGGATCACCACGGATAAGACCGAAGGGATTTTTCCGTGAAAATCCGTGTGAATCCGTGGCCGATTTAGCCTCCCGCTTTCACCTTCTTCACTTCCTCAATCAACGGCGGCACGATATCGAACAAGTTCCCCACAATCGCATAATCCGCAATCTCGAAAATTGGCGCCTCTGAATCTTTATTCACCGCGATGATTGCTCGCGAGCCCTTCATGCCGACAAGATGCTGAATCGCACCGCTGATACCCAGAGCCAGATATAGCTTCGGCGCAACCGTTTGTCCCGACGACCCGATCTGGCGGTCCATCGGTAGCCAGCCTGAATCGCAAATCGGACGCGACGCCGCCAGTTCTCCTCCGAGAGCGTCCGCCAATTGCTTGGCGATCTCGATATTCTTCTGCTCTTTAATTCCACGGCCTACAGCCACAATGATTTCGGCTTGTGTGAGGTCGACCGCCTGCTTGGCTTCCTTGAAAACTTCCTGCGGCTTAGTGCGAATGGCGCTGTCAGAGATCTCAACGCTCACGGTCTCGACGGGCGCCGCGCTCGTTCCGGCTTCAGCCTTATCACCGCGGAACGCGCCGTTCTGAAACGTGGCGAACCACGGAGCGTCGCTGGTGAAGCTGACATCTGCCGCCAACTTGCCCTGAAACATCTGCCGTGTAAATACCGGCTTGCCGTTCTCGTCCTTAAACCCCACGCAGTCGCTGATCACCGTGCGCCCCATCGCGGTCGCAAGCTGCGGCACAAAGTCTCGGACCTGATACGTGTGCGGCATCAACACCAGCTTCGGCTGTTTCGTCGTGAGCAATTGCTTCAACGCCGCGGCAAAAGCGTCAGGCGTGTAAGGCTCCAGTTTCGGCGATTCAACCGCGTACACTTTGGCGACTTTTTTCGTCGCCACTTCGGCGGCGATCGTCGAAGCTCCGCTTGCTACAACTGCAGCCTCAAGCGGCCAGCCGGTTGCATTGGCAATGGCCTGACCAGCAGCAATAGTTTCCCAGGAAACGCGATTCAGTTTGCCTTGGCGTTGTTCGACAACGACTAGGATCGTATTCACCATAACAATTTCTCAGTTCCGCAGGGCTCACATAGAGACAGCCGCTCGGCTGTCCGCTGAGCTTCGCTCGGCCCGTCCGGGTCGAAGACCCGAACCCACACATCACTCACAACACCCTTAGTTCATTCCGCAGTTTATCCACCAGCTTCTTCGCAATCTCCCCCGGCGAACCTTCGATGTGTTCCGTCTTCTTCGTCTTCTGCGGCACGTACAGCCGTTCAATCTTCTGCAGATTTTCTCCAATCGCCGACTGCACCTCGGCCAGCGCCACTTTTCGCAGCGGCTTATTCTTCGCCTGCTTGATGCCAATCAACGTGGCGTAGCGCAGCTTATTGATGCCTGACTGAATGGTCAGCACCGCGGGCGTCGGCATATCGACAAACTGGAAATATCCGGCTTCGAGCTCGCGCTTCACGCGAATGCCGCCCTCGGTCTTCTCGATCTGCATGATGATGGTCGCGTGCGGCAGTCCCAGCAACTCTGCCAGAATCACTCCCGTCTGCGCGTACCCATAATCGTCCGACTGAAGTCCGGTGAAAATTAAATCGAACGATTCGTCTTTGATCGCTGCCGCGAAAGCCTTGGCGGTGTTGAACGCATCCAGGCCAACGAACTTCGGGTCTTCGAGATGAATGGCGCGATCCGCGCCCTTGGCCAGCGCCTCCCGCAGCACCTGCTGCGCGCGCGGCGGCCCGCTGGTGATCACCACCACCTCGCCTTTGTGTTTTTCCCTCTGGCGCAGTGCCTCTTCGAGAGCGTAGGCGTCCGGCTCGTTTACTTCGTAGGACACATCTTCCCGGATCCACGTCCCACTTTCGTTCAGCTTGAGCGGCGCATCTTTCTGCGGCACCTGCTTCATGCAGACCAGAATCTTCAAAAGACGACTCCTTGTGCCTGTGACCTTCGAGAGGCCACGGCAAAACCTGTAAGTATAAATGAGGCGATGGCGCCGGGGAAATCGGTTCGATCACATGGCCTTAGCCATGCGACTGGTTTTGGGAAGGGCACAGCCACAGGCATGGCGCAAAGCGCGCCCGGGAATGCCGTTTCAGCCTCTGAGGAACGGGCCTACTCAGTGAACACGACGGACTGCACGCCGGAGATCTCAAACCGCTTCCGGCAGCGCATGTTCTTGCACGCCATCAAATCGTCTTTGCGCAGCATATAAGACCGCGCTTTGGCGAAGCGCGCGCGGTCGCGCTCGTCGGCGCGGCCGGCAAGCTGTCGTTTCTTGGTGCGCACTACCCAGGTCACTTCGTATTCCGCCGCCTGATGGCAGTGGGGACAATTCAGCGAAGCCAGTTTCTTCTCCTGCTTCTCGTCAAAAAAATCACGCTCTTCCATAGGCAGAGTCGGAAGCGTCGCGCTCCCAACCAACTATGAATTATTGCACATCCGACGAAGTGCGCGATGCGGGAGTGGGCTGTTTTGAGTTTCTCACGGAATTGCGATCAACAGGCCCCCGGTCACGCCAAGGGATTGCTCATGCCCTCGCCCAAAGCTGTATTCGTAACCCGGTTCAACATACCAGCCGAATTTATGCTTTCCAGAGGAGGGCCAGTACATAAAGTCCGCCGCCACTTCCCCCGCGAATGAATTTGTCGTCATGCTGTATTGTCTCGAATGAATCCACTCCGGCCCGATGCCAACCATAAACTCCGCTTTCTTCGACAGCGTCCACGGCTTTTTGAAGAGAAGGTCAGCGCTCCATTCCGTCGAGTGCCGTTTGAAGAGCGCCGTAACGCCCGCCTCAAGTTCCAGACGGTTCTTGATTGGCGTAACCTCTACCGCGACGGTCGGACCGAAACTCGCGCCATCGCCTGTGACGCTCTGGGAAGCGGCCGCTCCAATCTCGACAATCGCGGCAGGCTCTCTCTCGCTCGATTGCGCGAGAGCTTCCCCAATTGAGAGGCACACACACACGATCCACAGGATTTTCACGCTGCCTCAGCCTCACGTGCTGCCAGCACTCCGACCAATTCTTCCAGCGCCCAAACCTCGTCTGCAACTCCGGCTTCCATTACACTCGTCTAGGGCCGCCCTGAACGAAAACTTTGGCATGGTCAAAAAGAAAAAAACAAAGCGCTTTCGCGCCGTGACCGCAGTAAAGGAATTAGCCCGCGAGCGCGTCGGCGCTCCACCTGCTGGTCAGATCGTCTTGGAGAAAAAGAAGAAACCGGAGAAGCACAAGCCAACGTTGGGCAAGCTGCTTGACGAAGGCGACTGACTTCCGCCCCGAAACGCCTTCTATTGCGGACAAACTGGGTTCGTAGTGTCCGCCACCGTCATGGTCGCAGTTCCAACGACCACATTGCCGCTGGCCCCTCCTCCCGAAGCAGTTGCAGTGACGTCAGTAATCCCACAGCGCCCACTCTGAGACGTGCTGACGATACCCGCGGGACTGACCAGAACCAGGTCAGTGGAGAGGGATTGCCACGTAACCTGACTTGTGATGTCCTTCGTCTCGGGTGGATGTATGTAGGTGCCGTAGGCCTTCAGTTGGAAAGTAATGTTAGTACCGGGAGACAGGAACGTGACCGAGGTCGGCTGGAGACTAATGGACTCCAGTCTTTGGCCGCGTCCGCAACCTGACACGGTCAGCAGGGCCGGCGCCACAAGCGCCACCGCGCCGACAACAAGAACCTTCCGGATCATGCTAACTCCTGGGACCGAGCGGGCGGAGACGCACACTGCGGCTGCGATTGGTCAATGTAGTAAAAGGCGGCTCAAAAAGCAAGAGCGCCGACGCTGCGGCGGGGGTCCCGAATTGGGGTACTAGACACGGTCCTCCGCGTCATCCCTTCACCGCCTCCGCCACCACTTTCGCAAACTCCTTCACATCTTCTTCCGTGGTGTCGAACGAGCACATCCAGCGCACGATGCACTCCTCTTCGATCCAATCATAAAAAAAGTAACGATCTTTAATTTTCTGAATTGACGCGCGCGGAATTTGCGCGAAGACGCCATTGGCTTCTACTTTCCAGACAATCTTTACCTGCGGAATCCGCCGCAGTTCCGCCTCCAGCAGCCGCGCCATGCGGTTGGCGTGCTCGGCGCTGCGCTGCCACAATCCATTGCTGAGCAGCGCTTCGAACTGCGCGGCGATGAAGCGCATCTTCGACGCCAGTTGCATCCCCTGTTTGCGCAGGTAGAGAAAATCGGTACTGAGCCCGCGATTGCTTGGCTTCGAATTAAAGAACACAACCGCTTCCCCGCCCATGATTCCATTCTTCGTGCCGCCGAAGGAAAGCACATCTACGCCCAGGTCGCGCGTAGCCTGGCGCAGAGTTTGGCCGAGCGAAGCCGCGGCGTTGGCAATCCGCGCCCCGTCCATGTGCAAAAACATTTCGTGCTCGTGCGCAAACTGGGCCAGCGCCTGAATCTCTTCCGGCTGATAAACCGTTCCCATCTCCGTCGACTGCGTGATGGAAATAACGCGGGCCTGCACGTGATGCTGATCGCCGATGCCGTGGTAAGCGTGGCGCACCGACTCCAGCGTGATCTTGCCGTCCTGATGCGGCAGCGGAATCAGCTTGCATCCCGTATGTTTTTCCGGCGCGCCGCATTCATCCGTATAAATATGCGCGAATTCGCTGCACAGCACCGCATGGTAAGACCGGTTCAAAGACTGCAATCCCAGTACGTTCGCGCCCGTTCCGTTGAAAGTGAAGAAGACGTCGATCCCCTCCCCGAAATGCTCTTCGAATTTCGCGATCGCCGACCGCGTGAACGGATCGTCGCCGTAAGCAACCACGTGTCCCTGATTGGCGCGCGCGATCGCGTCCAGAACTTCCGGATGCACCCCGGCATTGTTGTCGCTGGCAAAGTTGCGAGTGGCCTTGCTGAGAACCGGCGGCATACCAAAATAATGTAGCAGAGTAGCTAGCAGTAGCGCCCTCTGACTAGGCGGACTGCGGTTTTGCTGACTTGTTGAAAGCTTGAATTGACGCGCGCACTGAAGTACCAATTACAATGCCTTTCCTGATTTCTTGGAGGCGTACTCGTGGGGCTGAAGTTGTGGCTGGCCGTCCATCGTTATCTGACTGTCGCGCTTCTTGGTACTCTCGCTGCAGCGCAAACCGCTGAACAAAGGACGACACACTATCTCGATTCCATCCGCAGCCAGCCTTCCCTGCTGCTGGCTTTTTTGCACGACATGCCGAAGGGCGGCGACCTGCACAATCACCTTGACGGCGCAATCTACGCGGAAGATCTCATCGATTTCGCCGCGGCCGACAATTTCTGCGTCGACCGCACGACCTCGCGCCTGCTAGGCGCCCCCTGCGATTCCTGCGAGCATTATACGCCCAAGCCCGCTATCCGCTGCGCCTATGACGACCACATTCTCTATAACCAGATCATCGACGCATGGTCCATGCGCAACTGGCGACCCGGCGACGAATCGGGTCACGATCATTTCTTCGCCACTTTCGACAAGTTCTTGCCTGCCTCGAATAATCACGCCGCGGAAGCCGTCGCCTCGGTGATCAACCGTGCCGCCCGCGAGCACATTCAATACATCGAGTTCATGCACACTGCCGATGGCCGCGCCGCCGCTGAGCTCGGTATGCGCCTGGGATGGGACAGCGATTTTGCCAAGATGCGCGCCAAACTTCTCGACGGCGGCCTGAAAGAAATCACCGCCGCCACGAGCAAGACTCTGGCGGAAGCCGACGCCCGCGCCCGCACTGAACTGAAATGCGCAACGCCCGACGCCGAACCCGGATGCGGCGTCACCGTGCGCTATCTCTATCAGGTGCTGCGCGGCCTGCCGCAGGCAGCCGTTTTCGCGCAGATCCTGCTCGGCTTCGAACTTGCATCGTCCGACCCGCGTTTTGTGGGATTGAATCTCGTCATGCCGGAAGACTGGTACGTTCCCATTCACGATTTCAACGAACACATGGCCATGCTCGATTACCTGCATGGCGTCTATCCCAAAGTCCACATCAGCCTGCATGCCGGCGAACTTGCGATGGGACTCGTGAAGCCCGAGGATCTTGCCTTCCACATTCGCGCGTCGGTCGAGCGCGGCCACGCCGAGCGCATCGGCCACGGCGTTGACGTGATGCTGGAGAAGGATCCCATTGCCCTGATGAAGGAGATGGCTGCGCGCAACGTGCTGGTCGAAATTAATTTAACTTCGAACGATCAGATACTCGGCGTCAGCGGCGACGACCATCCGCTGCCCGTCTATATGAAGTACGGCGTCCCGATAGCGATCTCCACCGATGACGAAGGCGTGGCCCGCTCCGACATGACGCACGAATATCTGCGCGCCGTCGCGACATATCATTTGCCGTACACTGAACTGAAGCGTATGACGCGGCAAAGCCTCGAACACAGCTTCCTGCCCGGGCAAAGCTTGTGGGTTGAAACAAAAGGCATGTTCCGCCCCGTCGCCGCATGCGCGTCGGATATTTCGGGTAAACCGTCGCACGCTTGCACCGAGTTTCTAGCCAAGAACGAGCGGGCGCGGGAACAATGGCGGCTGGAAAGCGAGTTCACAAACTTCGAAAAGAAATTTTGAGAAGCGAGGTAAAGTAGCGCCGCCGTCCCGGCGGCTGTCGTGGGGGCGTCCTCGCCCACACTGCCGGCGCCGAGATGCCGGCGCCACTCTTGTAGAAGAATGTCCCGCAAGCGAACCCTAATCCCGACGCCACTCGCCTGGACCATGCAATCCACGCCAGTCCCGCATCCCCCACTCCCGGTGCTGGCCGAGCGCGGAGGCACGCAACTCCGCACGCCCCTGCCCGTCGCCATCATCGACACTCGCGAGCAAAATCCGCTCTCCTTCCGCCGCTTTCGCGGATGGTTCGCCGACATCGAAGAACGCGCCCTCCCGCTCGGCGACTATTCCGTCAGCGGCATGGAGAACTCCTGCGTCGTGGAGCGCAAAGATCTCGCCGACCTGATCTGTTCCTTCACCTCGAACCGTTCGGTCTTCATCAACCGTCTGCGCCGCATGAGCGATCGTCCCCACAGCTTACTCGTCATCACGGCGTCTTTGACCGAAATCAAATCCGAATACCCCTATCGCGCCGCCAATCCGAACCGCATAACGCAGTCGCTCATCGCCGTGCTCGCCGGTCTGCGCCTGCCCTTCATTTGTACTGAAACTCACGAACTCGGCGAAGAAATTGTCGCCTCTTATCTCTATCAAACTTTTCTGTATGATTGGCTGGAACGCAACGGCCACGGCCGCTGTTTGTCCGACGGCGATCTGTAGACTGTTTGCCAATAACATACTCCGCAAAAAGACACGATTCGGGAAAGGCATGGCTTTAGCCGGGCCGATAAGCGCCACGTGATTTTCGCCTTCAGCCGCTGAGGGATTCTCTTTCCACATTCGCACGAATCTCGTACAACATGACCGACCAATTCGCACTCGCCGACTCCGCCGCAAAACTGATTCTCGCCCGCACTCCCTTGCGCCCCATGATTGGCCTCGTTCTCGGCTCCGGCCTGGGCGCCTTCGCCGATTCACTCACCGGCGCAACCCGAATTCCCTACGCCGACATTCCCTCCTTCCCGCGCTCGACCGCCATCGGACACGCCGGACAAATGGTCCTCGGCAACGCGGGCCATATTCCAGTCGCCGCCATGCAAGGCCGCGCGCATCTTTATGAAGGATATTCGGCGCAGGAAGTCACGTTCCCCATCCGCGTCTTCGGACGCATGGGGATTCGCGCCGTAATTCTCACCAACGCCGCCGGCGGAATCAACCTCAGCTACTCGCAAGGCGCACTGGTCCTGATCCGCGACCACATCAATCTGCAGGGCACGAATCCTCTGGTCGGCGCCAACGACGATCGCTTCGGCCTCCGCTTCCCCGACATGACGCAGGCCTACGCCCGTGACTATCGCGCGATCGCGCGCGAGGAAGCCGCAAAGCTAAACATTCCGCTACACGAAGGCGTCTACGCGGCCTTACTTGGTCCCAGCTACGAAACACCGGCAGAAATCGAGTACCTCCGAAGAATTGGCGCAGACCTGGTCGGAATGTCGACAGTCGCCGAAGTGATCGCGGCCCGCCACATGGATATGAAAGTCCTGGCAATCTCCTGCGTAACCAATATGGCCGCCGGAATCCTGGACCAACCGCTCTCCCACGCAGAAGTAATGGAAACCGGCGAACGCGTCAAAACGATTTTCGAGTCCCTGCTGCGTGCAATTCTGCCAAGAATAAATGAGATTGAACCTGAATAATCCCCCTGCAGAACTGTCATGCTGAGCGAAGAGAGTCCTTCGCGAAGCGAAGGCCTCTCGCAGTCGAAGCATCCCTATAGCTGGCGAGAATCTTTCTATCGTCGACGAAACGGCGAGGCCGTTTGGATTGAAGGGATGCTTCGACTGCGTCCTTCACTTCCCCGCCCGCGGGATAACCAGCTCCGCCGGCGGCCTGATCCCATACACCGCCGCGAAACTATTCTGATTCACCGCCAACCCCAGATGTCCGCGCGAGTCGATGTACAGCAGCGGCTCATTCAGCGGCACATCGCTAAACGTCTTCACGAATCTCATTTTCATCTCGCGACCGCCGACGGTGACCGGAACCACCTGCCCGCGCTGATATCCAAGCTTCAGGAAGTCGTCCGCGTCCACATTCGTAACCAGGTTGCCGAAACGGCCCGTCCGTCGCAATCACCGTGGCATTCAGTCCGCGCTCGTCGAGCGTGGCTGCCTTCAACTCCAGCCGCACCAAATCCTTCGCCGCCATCTCCGGACCGACTTTGGTCCAGTCATCGCCGCGCGCCATGTGCGCTCCCACCGGAGAAAAAATATCGCGCCCATGAAATGTCGATGACAGCTTGCTCCCGATCATCCACTCCGGATTCGTAATCTCGCGAACACTTTCGATCCCATCGCGCTGTTCCACTAGCGTCAGCAACCCGTTATCCGGCAGCACAAAATATTGCCCACGCTTCGATCGCGCCACGATCGCCTTGCGCGTGCTTCCCACAGTCGGGTCCACTACCACCACAAAAACGGTGCCTGCAGGATAGTATGGCGTCGCTCCATACAGAAAGCGCGCACCATCGAGAATCGAAAACGGCGTCACCTGGTGCGTCAGATCGACGATCCGCACCTCGGGCATGATGCCGTACATCACGCCGCGGCAGATCGCGACAGAGTCATCCAGCACGCCAAAGTCCGTCATAAACACAATGGTCGGCGGATACTTCCGCGCCGCTTCACTCGCCACGGGTGCCCCACTTCTCGCCGACTTTGCGAGAAGTGGGAAACTCGTGGCTTCCGCAAGAATCAGGAGAAGAGCCATTGAGAAAGCAATCGTTCTCCGACGCACGTCAAAAAACTTGCGCAACCATGCCGTCATAAGTCCAGTTCCTGTCATCGAAATATTAAACTCCATTCCTCCGCTGGCGCACGTAACGCCGGCCAAGCTGAGCATTCTAACAACAGCTCAATGCTTCGCAAACCGCCCGTGCACTCTTCCTCGGCGGCATCGTTCTATAATGTTGGAATCAAAATTCCGGAGGCATTCATGTCGCAAGCTATCCCCGAAAAATACAAAGATCTCTTTCAGAAGCGGGCCTTTGCCAGTCTGGGGACGTTAATGCCCGACGGCCGCCCGCAAGTCACGCCGGTATGGGTTGACTTTGACGGCGAGCACGTCATCTTCAACTCCGCCAGAGGACGCCAGAAGGACCGCAATGTCCGCCGCGACCCGCGCGTCTCGCTCGCCATCATCGATCCCGAAAATCCCTACCGTTATATCGAGATTCGCGGTCGCGTCATCGAGATCACCGAAGACGGCGCCGACGAAAGCATCAACAAGCTGGCGAAAAAATATCTGGGCGTGGACAAATATCCCTACGGGAAGCCAGGCGAAGTCCGCGTGCTCTACAAAATCAAACCCGAGCACACCACAGTGATGGGCTAGACGGCAAGGTTTCAGAGTTCCAAGGTTTCAGAGTTTCAAAGGTGCGAAGTTCTGGATGATCGTGTGGTAGTTTTCTTGAAACTTTGAAACCCTGAAACTTTGAAACCTGTCTTCAACCTCTGCTTCCTCGGCTTCGGTAACGTGAACCGAACACTCGTCCGCCTGCTCGCCGATCGCCAAGCCGAACTCCGCGACCGCCACGGAATCACTTACCGCATCACCGGCATCGCCTCGCGCCGCCTGGGATGGATTGCCGATCCCGACGGTCTGGACGAAGCCGCCCTATGGGGCGCGGGCGCCCCCGCTCGCGAAAATTCGCGGTCCGATTCGACGGTCAATGTGAACACCACCGCCCAAAACGTCCGCGAATGGCTAGCCGCGGCCCGCGCCGACGTCCTCTTCGAAGCCACCTCTCTCGACGTGCAAACCGGCCAGCCCGCCGTCGACCACATCCGCGCCGCCCTCGAGCACGGAGCCCACGCCATCACCGCCAACAAAGGCCCCATCGTCCACGCCTACCGCGAACTGCGCGATCTGGCCGCGAAGCAAGGCAAACGCTTCCTCTTCGAATCCACGGTCATGGACGGCGTCCCCATCTTCTCTCTGTTCGACCAGATGCCCACGATTCAGTTGAAGGGCTTCCACGGAATCCTCAACTCGACCACCAACGTGATCCTCAGCGAAATGGAGCAAGGCCTCAGCTTCGACGAAGCCCTGAAAAAAGCGCAAGCCCTCGGCGTCGCCGAAACCGACGCCACCCACGACATCGACGGCTGGGACGCCGCCGTAAAAACCGCCGCGCTGATCACGGTCCTGATGGACGTACCGATTCGCCTGGAAGAAATCGCCCGCGAAGGCATCCGCGACTTGACTCCCCAAGCGCTGCGCAACGCCAAGCGCGACGGCTGGCCCTTCAAACTAGTCTGCCGAGCGCAGCGCGACAGGTAGCAGCGTAAAGGCGAGCGTCGCGCCCGAAAAAGTCCTGGCCACCTCTCCGATGGCCAAGATTTCCGGTACCTCGTCCTACATCTATTTCGAAACCGACATCTTCCCCGGCCTAGCGATCACCGAAGAAAATCCCGGCCTGTACGCGACCGCCTACGGCATGCTGGCGGATTTTGTGCGAGCTGTAAGCGAATAATCTGCGTCGCAAGACTAGAATCGGGAAGGGCACGGCTTCAGCCGTGCCATAGGCTCCGCAAACGATTCGGGCTTTAGCCCCTGAGGTGCCTTCGCTCTCCTGATATCTATTATGAAACTTAGTCAAACCAAAAACGCGATTCGATTGGCAGCCGAAGTTCTGCTTATTACCTCGGGATGTCTTGCGCAGAATATTCCCCGCACAATCTGGGGTAAATGGATCGTCAAGCGGGAGCTACCCACCGGAACGATCTCATGCTGGCGGAGAGGAAGACGCGAAGAAAATCATCGGGACTCAGATCGAGTAGTTCCGACAAAGTCTTCCGTTGGAAAGGCATCGCCACGAGTAATCCTCATCGCCGAGGAAAGGACGGTGACTGCCGATCAGTTCCACGATGAAAATTCGTCTCCCAGCTCCAGCGGTTCACAGGTCAGCTTTCATCGGCTGGGAATTCCTCGCCAAGCAAGCAACAGAAATATCAATTCAGGACGAGCCCGCCAAGATAACTGGGGCAACGATCGAAATCCCCGGAGACAGCGTGCTTGTGAAAGACTCGAACACGATCGTATTTTCAGTCTGCAATATCTATTTTGAGGCCAAGCGAGTTCAAGAAAATAGACAGGACCACCATGCCGACAACTGAACAAACGGTTACTCCCGCCCTCGACCTCACCTACGTCCGCTCCCAGTTCCCCTCGCTCGCCCAAACCGTCAACGGACACCCCGCCGCCTTCCTCGACGGCCCCGGCGGAACGCAAGTCCCGCAGCGCGTAATCGACGCCATCGCCAACTATCTGCGTCGCGACAACGCCAACACTGGCGGAGCCTACGCCACCAGCCGCCGCACCGACGCCATGATCGCCGAGGCCCGCAGCGCCATGGCCGACTTCCTGCACTGCGGCGCCGACGAAGTCGTCTTCGGCCCCAACATGACGACGCTGACCTACGCAATGTCCCGCGCCATCGGCCGTGATCTAAGACCCGGCGACGAAATCGTCGTCACGCGCCTCGACCACGACGCCAACGTCTCTCCCTGGCTGCAAATGGCCGAAGACCAAGGCTTGACCGTCCGCTGGGCCGAGATCCACGACGAAGACTGCACCCTCGACATGGCCGACCTCGCGTCGAAAATAAATTCCAACACAAAGCTGGTCGCGGCCGGATACGCCTCCAACGCCGTGGGCACCATCAATCCCGTGAAGGAAATCGTCCGCCTCGCACACGCCGCCGGCGCCCTCGCCTACATCGACGCCGTGCACTACGGCCCGCACGGCCTGATCGACGTAGCCGCGCTCGATTGCGATTTCCTGGTGTGCTCGACTTACAAATTTTTCGGCCCGCACATGGGCGTGCTCTTCGGCAAGCGCGAGCACCTCAAGCGCCTGCGCCCTTATAAGGTTCGTCCCGAACACCAACGCAATTCCCAATTGCTGGGAGTGGGGCACGCTCAACCACGAATGCATCGCCGGCATCGCCGCCTGCGTGGAATATCTAGCCGACCTCGGCCGCCATCACGGAACATGTGGGGACGGAACACGTGGAGTCGGGCGCCCCGCCCGTCCGTCGAGCGAAGCTCGACCGGAAGCCACCACGACCCGCCGCGCCGCCATCGCAAGCCGCCTACGAAGCCATCCACGAACACGAGCGCGCCTTGCTGAAAAGAATAATGGCCGGGCTGAAGGAAATTCCCGGCCTCAAAATCTACGGCATCACCGACCCCGCGCGCTTCAATGAACGCTGCGCGACCCTGGCCATCAGAATCCCCAATCACTCCCCGCTCGAACTCGCCACCCAACTCGGCGATCGCGGCATCTTCACCTGGGACGGCAACTACTACGCCCTGAACCTGACCGAGCATCTCGACGTCGAAAAATCCGGCGGCTTCCTGCGCATCGGCCTGGTGCACTACAACACGATGGAAGAAGTCGACCGCCTGCTGGCCGCCCTGGGAGAAATTGTGGAGCGTAAGACGAAAAGCAAATGCCTCTAAAGATTTCCAATGATCTTCTTGCCAATTTCTGCTCCGCGCGAACGAGCGTCTGGTACCCAGGTCGTCTCCATGTAGATCATCGCATCGCCCTTCATTAAATAGAAGGCATGCCCGAACGCCCCAATCATGGCGTGGTCGCCGATTCCGGACACTTCTTCAAACCCAGGCACAGCCGACTGCACCAGGCGCGCTCCCGACCAACTCTCCGGTGTCGCACCGCGCTGCACCGTGAAAGCAAACACCCGCCCATCCTCCACCGGCTGCGTGAGCGCCAGCGTTTTGACGATGCCTTCCATCTGGTTCGTATCCTTGAGCAGCGCCCCCAGATTGTCGTCCTTAGGCCCCGGCCGCCGGTTCACTTCTTCGGTCTGCCGCCGCGCCTGTTCCGCCGCCATGTGCTGCAACTGCGCGAATGCCTGGGGATTGGTGTAGTACGCGCAACCGGGGGCCGAGTCTTCCATGATCTCCGCGCTCTTTTCCACCGTCACTCCCAGCACCTGCTGTAACTCGGCAGTCGAAAGCAGGCGGCAGGTGTCGCCTTTCTCCAACACTTTAATACGGCTCGCTCGATCTTCCCGTCACCGCGGAGCTGTACGCCGTGACTTTGTGTTTCACCCAGTACGCGCCGTAAATAGCCGACCCAACGCCAATGACAAACAGAAGCAAAAAAATTCCGCCTACAATTGCCAGCACTTTCCCCAGCCCCGAACCCTTCGCCGCCGTACCAGTAAGCTGACCCGAGGTTTGGGATGTGGACGCAACAACGTGTGGAACAACCGGAGTAGGCGTGGGACCGGGCATAGCCGACTGCGCAGCAGATAAGCTGGGCGCTACCGCTCGCGCACCGCACTTATTACAGAATGCGCCAGCCATCGGCGCCCCACAACTCACACAGAATCCAGGCATAGGCCCTCCTCGCCAGGATAGTTAACGTCACGCAGTTTTCGTTTCAAATCGACTGCACTCCCAGGATGCGTGTAAGGCCCACCATTTTACTCTTGCTGGATTTTGCTGCAAGAAAAGATCTTCAAAAACACAACAGCCCGGGACGCATCCCGGGCTGCAAAAACTCAAGCGTCACGCCGAAGGCGTGAGATCGGCGCCAGCTTTCCAATCCGCCTACGGCCAGCGTTTGGACGTATCTTCCCACCCGGCTGCGCGCACCGGTTGCGGCGCGGGAATCGACGCCGCCGACGGAACCGGAATGCGCGGAGCCGTCGCCTGCGGTCCGTTCACAGCGGTGGCCAAGGCTGGCTTCCCCATGTCCAATGCGCTCTCTTTTTCCTCGGAAAGCAGCGGAGCGACCAGCCGCAGGGCCTCCACTTCCCTCTCCAGCCGAGTCAGTTCCATCTCTTTCTGACGCAGTACTTCATAGACATTCTTCATGGTCATAGCACCTACCAATGGGGACGGAGTTTGCAAAGCTTTCTGGCACTTTACCAGACCTGCCTGTGTTGTCAAGGGTTTCAGGGAGCCGGCCCATGCGGACCCTGGGCCGGCCGCTCTAGCGTAGAAGGGCGAACGCTGCAACTGCGATGGCCACGACCAGAAGGACTCCAAGCACGTATTTGTTCGCAGCGAGCCACGATTGCGAAGGTTCCAGCCCCGCGCTCAAGACGAAATCACGTGATGGAACTTCCAAAGTCTGTGCCGATGGCTCGGACACCATGGTCTGTCCCGAAGGGTTCGCGGTCCGTATCGGAGCCCTCCCCGCAGCGGATTGGGCAGCCGCCGCGAACGCCAGCGCCGCTTTCGGCGCCGCAGCAGCCGGTGTCGGAATTTGGCGGGGGTCGCCGGACCGCGGCACCCTTAATTGCCCCCGCCACTTCTTCTCCTCGCACTCCACGCAGAGCAGCCGACCGGCGGAAACCGGAAAGCCGCAAGCCTGACACTTACACAAGCTCCGCAACATAGGTGGGATGCGGCTCTGGTCGTCCTCTTCGAGCCTCGCTCCGTCGCCCGCAGGATTCAGCGCAGCCGACCAGAACAATTGCCTCGTGGAGGGTACGGTTTCAACCGATGGCGCTGGCAGGGCATCTGCCTGCGGGGAAGCAGCCCGCGACTCTGCGGCAACAACATCTTGAGATGCAACCACTGTCGTTGAAACCGATAGGCTGGCAGACTCGGCGGCGGCATCGTTCGCTAGTTCAGGCACCGCCGCCACTATCCCGCCGGCAACCGCCGCTTCGTCCCCCACCGCCTTCTGCGACAGAGCCTGACTTGAGATTGCCGCACTAGTTGGAGTTTCCAATGTCGGCGCTTCGGGCTTTGCGCCTTCAACATTTCCGACCACAACTTCAGCCACAGTCTCTGGGACCGGCTCTGGCACTTGGAGAACGGCATCCTCCAAAATCACTTCTTCCGCAATCACTTCCCCCAGAGTGGGACCTTCCAGCACCAACTCTTCCAGGACCTCTCCGGCCAGCGTGACCTTATCTTGCTCCACCTCAGTCGGCGCGGAGACCTCGCCCGCCCGCAGCCGTCCCGGCAGATTCTCCGCCGCCTCGGCCAGCCGGACCGCGGTTTCCACCATCACGCTCAGCCGCTGTACCGCCGACAGATCGCGCTCGCCGAAGGCGTTTACCTCGCCCGAAAAGAGTTCGAAGACGCCCAGCACCTCATCGTCATTCACCACCGGCATCACCACCACCGAGGCAATCCCGAGTTGGCGACACACTTCGCGATTCACCCGCACATCGCGCTCGGCATCGTCACAGCGCAAGGGCTGGCGCGTACGCACACTCTCGCCTGAGAGTCCGAATTCCGCGGACAGCAGGGCTCCCAATTCCGGCGCGTTCGATCCTGTGCTGGCGCGGCATAACATGTCCTTCTTGCCATCTCGCTTCAGGGCAATGGCCGCTCCGCTGGCGCCCGTAATGTATTGCGCCCGGTCGGCCAGCAACTGCAGCGTAGCGTCCAGGTCGCGCCGCGCCATATCGGCCAGCGAATATACTGCATTCCCTGCCGGAAAATGCCCATTGGAAGGAAGATTGGCTGCAGCAGGGGATGCCGTTGCCGCCGGCGCGTGCACGCGACTAGAAGAAGATTCCATGACCCTGCTACATCCTTAAAGCCGGACGAGCTTAGAAGTCGCGGGCCGGAGCCGCGCGCCCGCCTCAAACTCACAAAACTAGAAGGATGTAGTACTTGGAGTCTCGCTCGGAGCACGGAAGGTGTCAAGAATTTCCCCGCGCAGAGGTACTAAGCCGAAAGTGCGGGAAAAGTGCTGGACCAGGGAAAATCCATCCGTAGAGACGTTGCTCGCAAAGTCTCTCTCGCCATCATTGGGAACGCTGCCAGCAAGACGTTGCAAGCTACGTCCCTACACTATCCGCCGCCGCAACGCCGCTTGCGCCAGCCCATTCGCCTCGGCGTTATTTTCCCGCGGCACGTGGGAGATGGAAAACTTCAGCGCTTGCGCAAGCTTCCGGCACGTCCAATGCAAAGAATAGAGCCGCGGACTACGGCAGGTATATTGCCCGGTCATCTGCCGCACTACTACTTGCGAATCCGAATACACATGCAGCTTCTGGGCTTTTAGCGAGAGGGCGTACTGCAAAGCCTCCATCAGCGCCGCATACTCGGCGACATTATTGTCCTGGTTGCCAATCCACTTGGCGATGCGCACCGGACCCTCGGCGCAGCCGCTGATGACCACTCCAATGCCCGAGGGCCCCGGATTCCCCAGGCAACCCCCGTCCACGTAGGCCACTAATTCGGGCATCGCTGCGATTTCTGCTTCTGTTTGCAAGATGCGCTAATCCCCTTTCGGCGTCAAGACGATTATTTGATTCCTTCTCATTATTTTCCAGTTACCTTAGGGTTGTGTATTTTTATGTGCAAAAGTGGGACGAATCTCCCGTAGCTGCAGGTAAGGCTCTCCCTTACAGCCGTTTGCATTTCTGATTATTCACAGCTCTGCCAATCGTGCTTGCACCAAAAGTTTGCGTTGACGTTTTTTGAATCTCTGTTAAGGTGGTTCCCGTCGACGGTCGAAAGGGCAGGCACAATAAAATGAGCCAGTCCGAAGTAGACTGAGTGATCGGCAAGGGTGGGGCGACTCACCCGAGCGGCCAGACCTGAAAAAACCGACGGCTCTGCGAGGAGAAGTTGGGGTTTGGAACTGCGAAAGCAGTGATCGCATCAAGGGGTCGTGACGGTACATGCCTCCACGCTGTAAGCTCCCTCGCAGGAGCGAGCGGCTAGAGCATAACCAATGTCACGGCCCTTTCAATTTTTTCCAGCCTCTCTCGCACCTTGCGACTCGTAGCTTCCTTTCATTGTCTTCCTAGTGCTGATTACCAGCTCTCAAGCCAGGCGGCCACCCAAAGCGTCCACGAGTGTAATGGCGATGTTACGCCAACAAGCGAGAGCTGTGCCCAAACCTCGGGAAGAGCAAAAAAGAAAAGTGCGGAGTACATCCACTCCGCACCAGATTGAGTGCTAATGCGCGACTATGCTGCTTTTGCTACTTTGCTTGACCGCAATGATCGGAAACCCGCGCGCACCTCTTCTGAAAAGAGTTGTGGCTGTTCCCAGGCCGCAAAGTGTCCGCCTTTGTCGAGCTTGTTGTAGTGGATAAGCTTGGGATACGCCCGTTCCGCCCAACTGCGCGGGCACAGATCGATCTCGTCCGGAAAGGCGCTTACGGCAACCGGGATGGAAACGCCCCTCACGTTGAAGTACCCTCCTTTGCCCCAATACTCCCAATAGAGACGAGCGCCAGAAAGCGCCGTGTTCGTCAACCAGGTGATCGTGATGTTGTCGAGGACATCGTCCCGGGTGAGGCCGGCAGCTTCTCCGGAAAAGACGCGTGAGATCATCGCGTAGCTCCACGCATCGTGATCCAGAAAATAGGCGGCCAGGCCGACGGGGGAGTCCGCAATTCCGTACAACGTCTGTGGGCGCAACCCCATCTGGTAGCCGTAGGCGATGCCTTTGCTGTAGACGAATGTCAGCCGCTCGAACGCGAGTTTCTCTTCGGGTGAGAGACCGACGGGCATTGGCGCACCGGTGAATGCCGCCTTGTCAATGTCGGCCGGAACCGCGCCAGGCATATTGGTGTGAATGCCGAGCAATTCCGGAGCCGCCTGCACACCCATTTGTTCGGTGATGACCGCACCCCAATCGCCGCCTTGCGCCACAAATTTTGTGTAGCCAAGGCGCTTCATGAGCGCGACCCATGCTCGCGCGATGTGCGCGGGGTCCCAGCCTGTGGCGGTCGGCTTCCCTGAAAAGCCGTATCCCGGCATTGACGGAATCACCAGATGGAACGCGTCCGATGCGCTCGCGCCATGTGCCGTGGGATTGGTCAGCGGTTCGATAATCTTCATTTGCTCGATGATCGAGCCCGGCCATCCGTGCGTGACGATCAGCGGCAACGCATTTTCATGTTTCGAACGGACGTGGATGAAGTGAATGTCGAGCCCATCGATCTCGGTGATGAACTGCGGCAAGGCGTTCAATCTTGCTTCAACCTTGCGCCAGTCGTACTCTGTCGCCCAATAGCGCGCGACCGCCTGAGTCGTCGCGAGCTGCACGCCTTGCGTTGCATCCGTGACCGTTTCCCGTTCAGGCCACCTGGTTGCATTGATGCGCCTGCGCAATTCGGCAAGTTCCGCGTCCGGAAAATTCACATGGGGAAACGGACGAATTGCATTCTTGTCAGCTGCCTGCTTGCTGCCTTGCTCTGTAACACTTGTTTGGGGCATTGATATCCTCCTTTCGAGTAGTTGTGGATTTTCGTTGCCTAATAAACAACGCGCGTAGTTGTCCGTTGATAGTGGCTGCCCGACTGAGTTCGTTCGCCTCACGCTCGAATAGCGTTGGGGAAAGGTATTTTGCTTTCGGTTTCCAGCGGTTGGAAACTGTTCTTAGCTCTTGACGGAGCGACGAAATACCAAAATTGTGCTCTCGTGAGGCTGAGTGAGTCAAGAAGGAATCCGGGAAAAACCGAAGTGAGTTCGCTACTGTCGCAGTCTCAACTGTCGCAAACAGGCGATATTTCAACATTTGAGACGTTACTCCCCGTCATTGATGTAGTCGCCGCTGTCCATTCAGTCGATTCCTTCTTCCTTCAGCATCCGGTCGATCTTGGAATCCGACCGCAAACGTACGCTGGTGGGCCAGTAGGATGATAAGCCCGCGCGGAATGGGTCCCGTATTGTCACGGCTTCACGTGCGTAGCGCATCGCTTCATCGTGCCGTCCGACCGCACCCGCAGATAGCGCCAGTGCACCCGGTAAAACGTATTCTCGACGAGCCCGTGCCACCAACTCTGCATAAACCGCTTCCGCTTCCCCGAACTTGTCCCACTCAGCGAGAGTCACTGTCAGAACCGCCAGTGCCCATGGATGACGTCCAGATATGGCCAACGCTGCCTGCCCGGCTGCAGCAGCTTCCTCCAACCGACCGCTGTAAAGGAGAACCACCTGGAGGGCCCAGCGGGGCAGGAACGAGTCGGAATCTAGTTCCACTGCACGCTCCGAACTCTGCACGGCATCGGAAAATCTGCGGACACCACCGTAAAGGAGACCGAGAATGCTATTGGCATAGCAGGAAAGCGGATCTGACTCGACGGCAAGTTCTCCGTGTACAACGCCCTCGTCCAACCTTCCCACGGCGAGCTGAAGGTAAAAGCAGGCGTACCAGTCGCGCGCTTGGACATATAAGGGATTCAACTCAAGAGCACAAAGAAATTCGCGTTCGGCCAGTGACTTGTCCCGCTCATACATCAAGCTGCCGAAAGCTAAGGCATTATGTGCTTCTGCCAGCAACGGATCTGCCGCAAGAGCACGGCGAGCGGCTTCCTGCCATTTCGGCCTGCTTATCTCCGGATGCATGAAACCGTAGAAACCGAGCAACGTGTAGGCGTCCGCAATACCAGCCCAGGCGAGAGCGTATTCGGAATCAATCGCCACCGCTTGCTTGAAACACTCTAGCGCAAGCGAAACCTTTACACCCCGGCGATATAGAAGCGCTCGGCCTTTGACGTAGAGCGAGTAAGCCTCCAGGTTCTTTGTTCCTGGCTTGACCAGAGGTTCCTGTGATTTAATTTCAACAGTCACCTTCAATCGACTCGCAATCGAGCGGGCAATCTCGTCCTGAAGCGCGAAAATGTCGTTTAGTTCTCGGTCGTACCGTTCAGACCAGAGATGGCATCCATCCCTTACATCGACGAGCTGTATTGTAATGCGCAGTCGGTTACCGGCTCTGCGAATGCTTCCCAAGAGGGCCGTGCGTACGTTCAACTGTCTTCCTATATCGCGAACGTCGATGTACTTGGCCTTGAACGAAAAGGCAGAAGTGCGCGCCACGACATGAAGGTGATTGATCTGTGCGAGTGCATTGATGATCTCTTCGGTCATCCCGTCCGCGAATAATTCGTCCTGTGGATCGGTACTCATGCTGGTAAACGGAAGCACCGCAATCGAGTCCCCCGAAACTGCCGTGGTAGGGATAGAAGTCGTACCTATAGCAGCTCCACGCTCGTTAAATGGGGCTATGAACCGGTACCCACGGCGGGGAATCGTCTCGATGAACCGGGGACTCTCGGCAGAGTCGCCTAAGACTTCACGGATGCGGTTGATTGCTTTTTTGAGCGCGAGATCGTAATCAATAAACGTATTCCTCGGCCAAACGCGTTGCTGTAATTCCTCACGAGTAACGATCTGCTGAGAGCGTTCTAATAAAAACTGCAGCACTTCGAACGGGTGGCCCGCGAGTTTCTGCCGCATACCAGACTTGCGCAGCTCACGTGCTTCGAGGTCCACCTCAAAGACGCCGAATCTAAGAACGCGCGGTTGGTTCGGGGGTAGCTCCATCCACTCTCCCCAAGAAGCGAGCGGCAGTTTACCACACAATATCGCGGGTAATGAGGAACCAGTGTTGCTTTGGGCAGCCGGATCAGCAACTTGCGAAGGCACCAACAAACCACCGGAGCGGTTCTTGATCTTTCACTTGCATAGAGCAAAACTGCGAGCCGAACTGGATCGACGTGCCTGAGACAAATGCACGCGCAATCAACAAAAAAGAAGGAGGACATTATGAAACGAAGAATGACGACGTTGTTTCCTTTGGCTGCCATAGCGGCCCTCACTCTCCTTGCTGCGACCGCACCAGTCGCTCACGCTGAGGATTCGATCGACACCTGCTCAGTAAGTACGCTGAAAGGCGCTTACTCCGTGCAGGCGCAAGGCACAGTCGTTAGCCAGCTTCCAAACTTCCCCGCTCCCCCATTTCCGTTCGCGGAGGCGGGCATCGATAATTTAGACGGGGCGGGAAACCTTACTGGCAGAGTCACGTTGAACATTGACGGTTTGGCCGTGCAAGCGAATGTCGCGGGAACGTATGCGGTGAACTCCGATTGTACCGGCACTCTAAGCCTAGCTACCAGTTTAGGGATCCCAGTCAATGAGTCCATTGTGGTCGTCAGCAAGGAGAGGTTCATCGCAGTGGACACGGACTCATACGTCGTGGTCACACGTACGATGGAGAAGATTCGAGACTGAGAACCAGCCAAGAAGCCTTCCGGCGTCCGCAAGGCAATAGGGAATCGCCGCCGTGTGACAGTCGGACCATGAATCGGGAATGCCCCATTTCTCTCATGGCCCGAACTGAAAAAAAGGAGCACGCCCAGGCGTGCTCCCCGCATTTCTGCTTCCCGATCAGTACCGCGGCCCAAGATCGTGCGAAGCAATCTGATCGTAAGGCACGTTGGATGGAATGTTGTAATGCGCCATGATGTCCTGCATCCTCCGAGTGTCTCGTTCCAGATCGTCGCGGTCGTTCTTGCGGCTATCGTCCACCCACTTCGAATATGCCTTGTCGAACTCCCGCTGATCGTCCGGAGTCAGCCTGGTCTCGCCGTACCCCACCTGATGCGTCTTCCCGGATATCCAGCACGCGTAGCCAACTCGTCAAAAGGAACGGTCGATGGAATGTGGTTACGCGCCATGATGTCCTGCAGGTGGTCGGCGTCGCGAGCCGCTTCCGGCCTGTCGTTGCGCCGGTTGTCATCGACCCATTGCGAGTAGTAGCGGTCGAAATCGTGCTGGTCCTCGGCTGAGAGCCGGCCGTACGCGCTAGTCGGCGCATATCGCCGATCTTCTCTGCGTTCCTCGTATCCGCCCGGAGCCGCGTACCCCGTGCTGGCTACCTGATCAAAAGGCACATCGACCGGAATGTTATTCCGGGCCATGATCTCTTGCATCTTGCGAACATCCTTGCCGATATCTTCGCGATCGTTCTTGCGCGTATCGTTCACCCACTTTGTGTAAGCCTTGTCGAACTCTTTCTGGTCGTCCGCCGGAAGTTGTCTCGCATAAGAACGCGCAGGATACGCATTGCCCGTGCTGGCAATCCGATCGTAGGGAACATTCGCTGGAATGCCGCCGCGCGCCATGATCTCCTGCATCTTACGGACGTCTTTGGCGATATCATCCCGATCGTTCTTGCGGGTGTCGTTCACCCATTTTGTGTAAGCTTTGTCGAAGTCTTTCTGGTCATCGGGCGAAAGTCGCCCGGACTGACAAACCGCCGGTAACACTAGTAGCGCCGATAGCAGCGCCATCATCTGTAAAATTCTCTTCATGGTAGGACCTCCGATAAATTTTGTCGGACGAAGCGTGGCGCGTACCACTTATGGGCCCACCGTTCAGATGACAATATCGCCGCTTCTTGTTGGCGGGAAACCGCACGAGCAGCAATATATTGTCTTCCATGCAACCCGCGTATTTTCAATTGCATGAAGCGCTGGGACTCGCGCGATGGCGAGCCGCTTGTAGCATGAATACGCCCGGAGCGGAAAAGTTGGTTTGAGGTTACCTCCTTTCCCCTATTGACTCCACGTGTCCTTTAGAAAATCGTTTTACTAACTTCCCCTCGCCTGTGCAATAATTCCTCCGCATAACTCCGCACCGGCAGAATGCCTCTGCGGAAATTCACTGCAGCATTTGTGAGGACGGAATCTCATGGCTAAGAATCCCCTGACTCGTCGTCAATTCATCCACGTCGGCACCGGCGCCATCGCCGCCACTACAGTCGCGAAAAACGTTCTGCAACCCCGCATACTTTCCGCCACGCCTCGTCCTGTAGCTCCCAGCGACACCGTGCGCTTCGCCTCCATCGGCACCGGTATTCGCGGATGCGAACACCTCAAGGCTTCGCTCGACGTGCCCGGCATCCAGTGCGTCGCTGTGTGCGACTTGTATGACAGCCGCCACATCGCCGCGCAGGAAGCCGTAAAAAATCCCAGCGTCCCCGCCACCCGCGACTATCGCTCCATCCTCGATCGCAAAGACGTCGACTCCGTCCTCATCGCCACCATGGACCACCAGCATCGCCACATCTTCGAGGACGCCTGCGCCGCCGGCAAAGACGTCTACTGCGAGAAGCCGATGTCGCACACCGTCGAAGACGGATTCTCCATGGTCGAAGCCGCGCACAAACACAATCGCATGGTCGCCGTCGGCAGCCAGCGCGTGAGTTCTGTCCTCTATGCCAAAGCCAAAGAGATTTACGATTCCGGCAAACTCGGCGAAGTCTTCTCCATCAACGCCTACTGGGACCGCAATTCTCCCAGCGGCGCCTGGGTCTATCCCATTCCACCCGACGCCAGCGAAAAAACCATCGACTGGAACGCCTTCCTCGGCAATGCTCCCAAGGTCCCCTACGATCCCAAACGCTTCTTCCGCTGGCGCTGCTACACCGACTACGGCGAAGGCCTGGGCGGTGATCTGTTCGTCCACCTGATTTCTGGAATCCACTTCATTACCGGCACCAAAGAGCCTGCGCAGCGCGCGCAATCCAGCGGAGGCCTCTACCACTTCAAAGATGGCCGCGAGTTCCCCGACCTGATCGAGACTCTCTACGACTATCCCAACTTCCGCGTCACTCTGCGCTGCAATCTGAACAACGACGGCGGCGAGTTCATCGGCTTCTACGGCACCAAGGGCACGATGATCATCAAAGATTCAACCCTGACCTACACACCGCAAGACACGCATCCCGAGCCCGAAGGCTATTCGATTTTCGGTTGGCCCAAGGAACTCCGTGACCAGTATCTGGAGAAGTGGCACGAAGACCATCCGGAACCCAAGCCTCTGGCGTGGAATGTCGACAATGAAGGCGAGTCCTACTCCAATCCTCCCGGATACAGCGACACCGTCGACCACCAGGCCAACTTCTACAACGCCGTCCGCACCCGCAAGCCGGTCGTCGAGAACGAAGTCTTCGGCAACCACGCCGCCATCGGCTGCCACCTGGCCAACTTCGCCTACTTCAACAAATCAGTAGCAGTGTGGGATCCCGCGTCCAAAAAAATCGTAAAGGGATAGCTTAAAAAAGAGGGTGCCCCACCCTTCTCGCGCATTTTGCGAGAGGGTGGGATTTTGACTCTAAGTTTCGGAAACTCTCTTCGACTTTGATTACGGCTTCTTCTTCGCGGGCAAATACTTCTTCTCCACCGACGCCACCACCACATAATTCGGATCCACCATCTCGTTCAAATGAATCTTCGCCACCTTCGATAGCAGCTCGTAAGCATCCAACTCTGACAACCCATAGTCCTTGTGAATCCAGTGCACCAGTTCGGTCAATGCGATGCGCGCCGCGTCCTCCAGCGGACGATACGCTCCCACGGTCATGATGGCGTCCTCGTTCTCGAACTGCGGCCATTCAATCTTTCGTCCTTTGATTACGCTTAATTGCACCCGCGCCTTCAGCGGTACCTCAATCGCCGACCCCGCGGCTTCTCCGTCGCCCATCGCCGCATGTCCGTCGCCAATGTAGAAGAGCCCTCCCTTCACATTCACCGGAAAGTAAACGGTATTGCCAACACTGGCTTCGGGAGAATCCATGTTCCCGCCAAACTCCGCCGGCACGATCGAACTCCGCGCCTCGCCATTGGCCGGAGCCACGCCGATGCATCCAAAGAACGGATGCATCGGAATCTTCACCGAGAAATCCGAATCCATCGCCTTGAACGTTGCCGTGTTCGCGGCGTGATCGATGTGATAAAACCACACCCGCTCCGGCAGCGGCGATGACTCCAGCATCGGCGTGTAGTGCGACGAATTGATTGACCCGAATCCCGGCGAGAACGCGCCCACGCCTGTGTCTCCGTCAACTTGCAAATCGAGAATCTTCACCGCCAGCGTGTCCCCCGGCTCCGCGCCCTCCACATAAAACGGCCCCGCCAGCGGATTGTCCCCCGTCGCCATGCTCAGCGTATCGCCCGGCTTCTTCAGCCCATTGCCAAAACAATCCAGCGTATTCGTATCCAGTATGTCCCCCGACTTCAACCGCAAAACCGGCTCCGCTGTGGCAAAAAGATATTTCACATTGGCATTGGTAGTGGTGTAGTGCACGACGGTCTGCGCCAGAGCCGAACCACACAGCAGCACAAGAGCAAGAGTGCGTGGAATCAAGGCAAAGCCTCCTGTGAATTTAGTTTCGCGACGGCTCTGCCGAAAATTCACAAAGCTCGTCGGTTGTCATTCTGAGCGAAGCCGAGAACCCCTGCAAGCTCTGCATCACGTGCAGACTCGGCAAGGGGAAGAGCGGGAATCAAAAAGGAGAAGCGTGGCAAGGTGAGGCGTCCGATGTCCGTGTTCAGACGAAAGAGTCCGCCCAGGGTCACTGAAAATCATTTGAACTGTCAGGTTCGCAATCTACTACGATTCTTACATGCCGAGCTTTTTGACTTCCTCGTTGTAGTACTTTCGGTAGAGAATGTCCCACTCTTGCGAGCCTTCGAGGATCGTGCGTTTCTGGCTCTCGATTTTCTGGCGGGCGGCGACGTCGATTCTGGCTTCCTGATTGAGCAGCTCTTCGAGAATCTTGCGAGTCTCCTGGCGGATGGTGTTAGGGTCTTCGATGAACTCCACCTCGTCCATCTGCTTGAGCACCTCGGAAACGGCGCGCGCCAGCACGTTGACCTTGTCGCGGCTGAGTCTCACAGCACCGCCTTGTACTTGCGCACCAGTTCGGTCTTCACCTTGCGGAACATTTCCTGGTAGTTGGCGCCAGAGTTGCGCATTTCGTCGGAGTAGGCTTCCAGGATGACACGCACCTCGTCGTTGATGCGGTCCTCCAGCGAAAGTTCGTCGACCAAAGCGGCATTCACACGCTCGGTCACCGCGGGAACCGCCGCGGTCTCGATGAACTTGCCAGCAATCAGTTTCTTGGTGACTTCGCGGGCCAGATAGCCCACATATTCTTTCGACAGAAGCATGAGTGGATTGGACGTCCTGCGTGCAACCGTTCGTTAGTACAAATCAAAAGTACGAATCAAAAAGTGTAACACAGCGGCAGCCGGAGCGGAGCGTCGGTCCGCAGGGATCAGGGCCGATGGCGAATAAAAATCAGCATGTGTTTTCTTTCCCGCACTAAGCGCACCTGCGAAAAATCCAACCGCTGGCGCGCTCCTACTTGCCTAAGCTGGCCAGCAGCGTCTCAACGATCGCAGCGACGAGAAAGATAAATACAAAGTACGTGGCAACGCGGCTGGCAGAATTATCTTCTCTAATCTCGGACATGCTTCCTCGCGCCGGTTCGAATTTTGGAAATGACTTTGCTACCAATGACTTTGCTACCAAAGATCCACGGGGCGGGGATTATACACGCTGGCGCGTTCTCAGCGACTTGCCGACTCAAACAGTTACAGTCCGGCTACGGGACTTGAGCCGGAGCCGGATCGCGCAGAATATACACAAACTGCCGGATCTCGTGGCGCTGGCGTTCCGCTTCCTGCGCCGATTCTCCGGCGATCTGATCGCAACGCTGGAGCTCCGCTTCGGCCTTGGCCGAATCTCCAACCTGCCGATACACCTGAGCCAGGCGGTAGTGCGCCTCTTCCATCTTCGGATCCGCCTGAATGGCCTGCTGGAATTCTAAAATCGCTCTCCGATACTCCTTCTCGACGGAATGGAGTATCCCCAGTTGGAGGTAGGCGGCAGCGAACCTCGAATCGAGACGGATCGCATGGTTCAGCAAGGATTCGATCTGCGCGATGCGGCCCGGATCCTGCGACTCCGCCCGCAACTTCCAAAGGCCCATCGCGTAGAAGTAGTTCGCCTCGGCATTGTCGGGTTCCTGTCCGACAAAGCGGCGCATTTTCTCAATAATTGTTTCCGACGGTGTGGCCTCCGCGCTTTGCATCTTTCCCAAAAACATGTAGGGAATCGAATCGTCAGGATCCAGGTCGGAGGCTTCGCAGATTCGCTGAACCGCCTGATCGTAGGAGCCCAGAGAGAACAACGCTACACCCAGTCCGATCAGCATGCGGACAGAATTGGGGAACCTGCGGTTGCCTTCGGTGAAGACCTGCACGGCGGGTTCGGGAGCGTGGTGAAGCAGAAGTTCGGATCCCCAATCAAAAAGATACGGCTCGCGCGGATCCAAATCCGCGGCGCGCTGGTACTCGCGCACGGCGTCCAGGGGATTGCCCAATTTCTCCTGCGCATCGCCAAGCAGATGGTCGAGTTCGGCCGTGTCGTGATGCATGGCCAATGCCGTGGCCAGGTCGCGCGCCCGCTCGTAATTGCCGGCGTGCGCGTAAGCGAGCGCCAGGTCGTAGGAGCTTTCGTAGTCACTGGGCTTGAGGTCCCCGGCTCGCTCCAGGTAGGGAATCGCGTCGCGCGCTTTTCCGTTCTCGTCCAGGAACTTTGCCCAGAAGATGATTCGCCTCAAAGCTGCGTGGGGCGCGTTCCACGCTCTCGCGCAAGGATTTTTCGCTCTCGGGGCCAGCACCTGGCGGCGAAGGCACTTTGCCGAGCGAAACCGTTTCCTTGGCGAGCGATTCCCGGGCGCGCACAATCGTGTCGGAACCGTGACCGCCGAGACTTGGTGGTATCGGTTACTCCAGCAACCGAGAATTGCGGCTCGTCAAAAAATTTAGGCGCTTGCGTCGATGCCGATTGCGAACTCGTCGAATATTTTGCCGGCAGCAGTACAAGGTCGAGATTCTTGGCTTCTTGCGGGGCTAAGAAGAGTGACGGTATTTCCGTATCGCCGTATCCAGCCATCTCGGCTCGCAGCACATAAACTCCGCCGCCGATGGCAGGAAAATTGTAATTCCCCCGCGAATCCGTATGAACCATTTGGGCTTGAGAGTCCTTGCGCTGCAGGCGAACGGTTGCGCCGGCAACAGTTTTTCCTTGCGAGTCGCGGACCGTGCCGCGGAGTGACGCCGGCTTTTCTGTTTCTTGAGAATGCAGACGCAGCGAAAGCGACGTCAGGAAGAGGAGAACCAGCAGGGCAAAGCCGCATCCTTTCGCCCGTACGACTCCGACTTGCTGTGCCATCACGCGGAGGCCCATAAAGATTGGCGCTGCCGTACAGAACGAGAAATGATCCTTAGTGTTTATCGCGAGTTTGTGGACGCCTAATTCCGGCATCTTATCTGCCAGCACCGGCGGTTCGCAAACGATTCTTCTCTCTGGTGTAGAGTCCTAATCTCGATTTTGTTTTCTTCGCAACCTCTGCGAATTCTTCGCGCACTTAGCGGTTAAAAGCTTTTCTCGGCGAAATTAGACACTACCTTCTCTTTGAAGAGCGGAAAGAAAGCGCTGGCGGATTTCACCCGTCACAAAATAGAATGCAATGTCTTGTGACGAACCTGGCGACGCCGTCTGCAATATTCTACAAATTTTTAAGGTACACCAAGGGGCTGCAAGTGAAACTTCGGCTGTGGAGAATAGCGGTCGCAATACTGTTGCTGACATGTCTTCCGGCCTGGAGCCAGCAATCCTCCGGGAAGCGCAAGATCATCATCGATCAGGACGCCGCCGGTCCCGGCGGCTCCGACCAACAAGCCATCCTGTCACTCATCCAGTCGCCGCAAACCGAAGTGCTTGGCATAACCGTCGTCACCGGCGATGCCTGGCTCAAAGAAGAAGTAGCACACACTCTGCGCACGCTCGAGATTATCGGACGCACTGACATTCCGGTCGTCGCCGGAGCCGCGCTTCCGCTGGTGCGGCGCAAAGAGGAAACGGAACTTTGGGAGCAGCAGTACGGCTCCATACCGTGGCTGGGCGCCTGGACTCCGCAACGCTACCATCCGCCAGATCAGTTGGGCGAAATGCCGGAAGGCATGCCGACTACCAGGCCGTCGCAGGAAGACGCTGCCCATTTTTTGCTGCGGATCGTCCGCAAGTATCCTCACGAGGTTACGATTTACGAAGGCGGCCCGATGACCAACCTGGCCCTCGCCATCTCCATTGATCCTGAATTTGCGGGCCTGGCCAAGGAGCTCGTGTTCATGGGTGCGAGCCTGAATCCCAAGACCGATGATCCTGAGTTTGTGAATACTCCGAGGCACGAGTTCAATCTTTGGTTTGATCCGGAAGCGGCGCGCATCGTGCTGCGAGCCCCCTGGAAGAAAATTGTCTGTACTACAGTCGACATTTCTCTGAAGACCCGGCTCACTCAGGATTTGCTCAACCGGGTAAAGGCGGGCAATACGCCCGCGGCTCGTTATGTCGGAACATATTCGCATCTGTACGGCCAATACAATTATTTGTGGGATGAACTCGCCGCGGTGGCATGGCTCGATCCGACTCTGATCACCGCGAAAGAAACACGTTACCTGGATGTCGATCTCAGCCGCGGCGCCGATTATGGAAATACTTTGAGTTGGTCGGAGCAGGCCAAGCCAAAGAGCGCGGGGCCGCCGGTCGAAATACAGGTTGATTTGAATACGGAACGGTTTTACAAAATGCTCGTCGATTTGCTGACCGCTCCGACACCGAAGCCTTAAGCCGAGTTAGGGAATCTTAGGGTTGCAATTGCTCGAGCATCTGTTTGGCTTGCGCATGGTCTGGGTGCTGCTTGAGCAGATCGAGCAAAACGTCCCGAGCCCGGTCCCGCGCGCCTTCCAGCACATAGATACGGGCTAAATTCAGATACGCCTGATCGAACGCAGGAGCCACGCGAATGCAATTTTCAAAACTTTCCACGGCCTGGTCGCGCCGCTGAGTGGCGAGATAAAGCACGCCGAGATTATTCAGGGCCTCAGGGTAAACCGGACGAGCCTTCAGTGCACGCTGCAAATATTCGTAGGCCTTCGTCGTGTCGTCGGTCTGTGCGCAAACCATTCCCAGACTATAGTTCGCCTCAGGATCTTGCGGCGCGACTTCGAGCGCGCGTTCCAGCACTTGGCGAGCTTCGTCCCAACGCTTTTGCAAGCGGTAAGCATTGCCTAGATTGTCGAGCGACAGCAGATGATGCGGGTTTAGCACTAACGCTTTTTGAAAGCACTGAACCGAATCGTCCATCCGGCCTTCGCGCGTGGCAATCACGCCGAGGTTATTCCAGGCATCGGGAAGAGTGTCGGGATAATTAGCTTGGAAGTTTCACGGCGCGTTCAAAGGATTCGCGCGCGGCCGCGTTCTTATTTTGATTCAGGTAGACGCTTCCGATGCCGTAGAGAGCTTCGGCGCTGGACGGATCGTCGCCCAACGCCTGCTGGAAGGAAACTTCGGCCTGATCGAGATATCCGCGCTGAAAAAACAAAGCACCGTAGGAAAGATAGTTGCGCCCGACTTCCAGTTGGTATTTTGCGCTCGGAAAAGGGAGGGCCCGCGCCAGTCGCTCGGCGTCGTTTCGCGGAATGCTCTGGAAATCCTGTTCCAGGTGCTCGTGAATGATGGGGCCTTGGTAAACCTTGACGATCTGCCCGTCGCCGTCGATCAGGAAAGAGGTTGGAAGGCTGAGGTCGCGATGGCGATCGAACAGTTGGCGATAGAGAATGTTGTAGATTGCGGCTACATCATCCGATCCGCGCAGAATTGGAAAAGAAATTTCCTTCGCGAAGGCACGAACCTGGTCATCGGCAGGATCATCGACATTCACCGCAATCAGCTGCAAACCTTTCTTCGCCCAATCGCTGTGAAATTTACGGAGTACGGCCAACTCTTCCCGAGAATCCGGTGACTTGGTCGTCCAGAAGCTCAGGAGCGTCGGTTTGCCGCGCAGGGCGGAGAGCGTCCGAACCTGGCCCGTTCGAACCTGTCCCGAGAGATCGGGAAGTGAGAAATCCGGCGCGGCAACCGGCGCCAGGAGCCAGGTTTCAACCGTGGACGGGAGGATATCGGCTTCCTGTATCCTTTCCGCAGACACAGCAACGCGCTTTTTCGCGTCCCTTTTGAAGGGCTCGAACTGCGAAGGCTCGGCCCCTTCTTCCACCCAAATTCTATGATTGACCGGCAGATCGTGAAGTTGCTGGACGGTACCGCTGGGCCAGCGAATCGATGCCCGCACCGGACCTTTTATCTCCCCGAGGCCGAAGAAAATATCCTTGCTGTGTTGAGAAAGGAAACCTGATCCGGCCTGAAGCATGCGCGTCTGGCGTCCAGCGCCGCTTTCAATCGTGACCGAGGCGCCAATCGCATCGCGATTGCTCTTCGTGCCTTGCAGACGAAACGCAATCGATGGCGGCAGATCCTCCATTATGTTCTTCAGAAGCCGCAACTGCGGAGCATTGCGATTCTTCAGAAATACTTCCACTCGGCCATCGTGATCGAAATCGCCCAAGGCGAACGCCCTGCCATCTTCCACGAAATCCAGCCCAACCACGCCGGAAACGTCGGAAAAGCTCCCATCGCGGTTGTTGGCGTAGAAAACATTTCGTTCGTAACCGCTCCAGGTTCCGTCGGAACGTATGAGTTCGTTGATCGCGTTCCACCCCTGCTCGTATTCGTGAGAGGCACGCCCATCATCGGGGGAAGAAGCAACGACCTGCCGCCAGAAGAAACTATTGAGATCTTCCTGCGCAGCGTCGATGCGCGAAGGACCAGAGACCATTCCGTTGGCAATATAAAGATCGGGGAAGCCGTCGTGATCGAAATCGAACGCGTCGCTCGACCAGGCCCAGCGGCCCATTCCGACGCCCGAGGTATTCGTTGCATCCTGGAAAGCCGCGCCGCGATTATGAAGCAGCGAATTTCCCATCGCGTGTTTTTGATAGAGTGAACGGACTTCTCCTGGACGATTCTTCTTGAACATTTCCTGCGTCGAGATACGTTCACCCGCCGCGGTCCACATATTTCCGACGTAGAGATCCTCCACCCCGTCGTTGTCGTAGTCGAGCCACGAGACACTCATCCCCGCGCCAATATCTTCGACTCCCGCAGGCGCAGCCTGGTCTGTGAACGTTCCGTCGCCATTATTACGGTAAAGATTCTTTCGTCCAAAATCATTCACCACGTAAAGGTCGGGCCAGCCGTCGCGATTGTAGTCACTCCATCCGCAGCAAAAGCTGTAGCGCGTGTTGTTCTGATTCAGGCCCGACGCCGCGGTCACGTCGCGGAAAGTGCCGTCGCCGTTGTTGCGCATCAGAAAGTTGGGCGGGCCATTCTCCGCGTCGTGATACGGAGACGGATATTTGTATTGCCCGGTGCCCTGGTAATACGCGTACAGGCAGAAGTAGACGTCGAGCCACCCGTCGCGGTCATAGTCAGCCGCAGCAGCGCCGGTGAACGTTCCCTGTGGCGGATTCGCAAACTGGAACGCGTCCGGCTTCTGGCGAAACTTGCCGCCGCCTTCGTTCAGAAAAAGCACCGGCCCGTTGGCGCGCACCACGATCGCATCCTGGCGGCCGCGATTGCTGAAGTCGGCGAACAGAGCGCACGCCGTATTTTCCAGAATCCCCAGGCCCGACAATTCGGTAATGTCTTCGAACGTCCCATCGCCGCGATTGCGATAGAGACGATTGGGCAGGCCGGCAGGCTGGCAAACGTAAAGATCGTCGAAGCCGTCGTTGTCGATGTCGGCTACCGACACCCCGTTGTGTCCGTAGACGTCGATGCCGCACGCGCCATCGAGCACCGTGCGCCAGTAGTCCGTCCCATGCAGCATCTGGGCCGAGTACGAAGAGTTGCTGCCGAGCGCGGCGGAGGTGATGTCGACATAAACTGGGGAAGCTGGACCGGGCTTGCGTTTCGTCGAGCGCTCGCCAGCTGCGGATGCGAAACTCGCCCGAAGACGACGGCTCCCACACTAAATCCCAACTGCCGACCCGCTGTTCCCGGTAAAAATCAGCGCCGGTCCCCACAATTTCATAGCGAATGCGAGTCCGCAATCGTCCAGGAAGTTGAGAGGCAGAGGCCGTAGAACCGCCTGCGTCGATCCCCGTGATCTGGAATTCGGCAGTCACCAATCTCGACAACGCGCTGAAGGTGGACTGCCACTCTCGAAGAAACTCGTCGCGGCCAAGAGTGGCATCGTTGGCGAACTTATTTTGCCGCACTTGAAGCGCCGGACTCGATCGTACGACTCGTGACTCCGTGGCCTTGAGCGACGCTCCGGTGAAATCGGCTGTCAAAACTTTGGCGATCGCTTGGGTTTCCCGCGCAGACCGCAACAGGCTGGCGCTCCACTCCGCAAGCATCGCCGCAATTTGGTCGGCATATTTTTCCGTGATGAAATCGTCGAGGCCCGTCTGCACCTTGCGCAGTGTGGCATCGAGCGGCCGATCGCTTCGATAGTGCGGTTTCAGATGGAATTCGGCGAGAGACGGGAGCACTGCGCGATGCGAAGAATCCGTCAGCCGAAGACTGCTAGACCCCACAAGCTCGCCGGAATCAGCGTTGCTCCAGCGCCCTGACAGAAACGGATAAGAAATTCGCGCCGGCTACGATCGACGGCACAAAGATCGACCGCACAAAGATCGACGGCACAACGATCAACCGCTTGCGGCGACTTCGTTGCCCCGCTCAGAGTGATTTCCCTCAGGACTGTTTAGCCAAACTCGGCGTGTACAGGTGAAAGACTTCCCGGTAGGGCTCGACCGGATAGCCTTTCGCTTTCCACGCGGCCAGTCCACCAGTGAGGAACTTAATCCGCAAGAAATGCGCAGCCAGCGCCCGATGCAAAACCGCTCGGCTGGTCTTTTCACCGGGGCAAGTACAGTACACGATGGCTTCTCGCTCATGCGGGATCAACGACGGATCCGCCAGCACTTCGTTCGGCGCAATCCTCCGTGCGCCCGGAATAATCTCCGGGTAGGCCAACAAGTCCAGCGGCTGGCGAACATCGAAAAGAGAGACTTCCCGGCTTGACGCCAGCAGCGCGTGGAGATCCTCCACCGTAATGCTGTGCTGCTCGATCTCGCGTTGATCCTTTTTGCGTTTCCTCCACAGCACAACCGGCAAAGCCAGCAGCGCAAGGGCCACGCCAGCGGCAATCAGAGTCAGTATCATCCGCGCTCCTCCTCCACCCTGTGGCGCCAAACCTTCGAACGCGCTCCATCATTCGAACGCGCTCCATCGATCGGCCCACTACTTTGCCGACCCGGACTTGATAAAGTCCGGTCTCGGCGGCGAACATGCCGAGTCGAACCACCGGCTAATGTAGACCTCAGCGTGGGCTTCTCCGCAAAAGTGCCGGGCGCCGGCGGCGTTTGCCGTCTCTAAATTCCACTTGAAAACCGTGAGCTCCGCATCGTGGCATTGAATCACAAACCAGTGAAGAGGGTTGCTGGTGATGGTTCCGCAGATTTCGCATCTGAATTCCTGAAGGGATGTCATAAATTCCTATCGCAACGAATGCAGGAACTAGACATTGTAACCCGCCCACCCGCTCAACTTCCCGATCACAAATTTCGCAAACTCGGTGATCCTTTCTCGCAGGCGTTTGTCTCAACTGCCTTTTCGGATTGCGACCTTTTCCCTTTCGGCTGGGAGTCCGGCGCGGGCTGGAGGCTTGCGTTGAGTGGGGTTGGCTTCGGCGGCGTCGTAATCGTTTCTGCTTTGCTGCTGCGTCGTCATCGTTTCTGCTCTGTCATCCTGAGCCATCGTTTCTGCCTTGTCATCCTGAGCCATCGTTTCTGCCTTGTCATCCTGAGCGAAGTATGCCGATCCGCGAAGCGGTTCGGCATACGCAGTCGAAGGATCCCTGCCCTCCATCCCACACTCTCCCATCGCAGGGAGTTCTCACGGCGCCTAATCCGCACCCCTCCACAAAACCCTCTGGCATTCCCTCCCCAACAGGTGTACAAAGAACCCCGACTATGAGGGGGTCATGGCGAAGCCACGCCATGGCCCCTGTTTTTATTTTTGGCGTAACGGGACAATGGCAGCAATAAAGGGCATCAGCAAAACGTCTCTATGGGGCACATGGAAAATAGTCCGTGCAGACCTCAGAAATGCGACCATGCGGGACGTGATCGACTTCGTCGATTACGACGTTGATCCTGACAAATGGATTCGAACGCTTCTCCTTCAGATCTCCCGCGGTAGGTACGAACCGGCAGCACCTTTTCGGTTCACCATCGGCAAATCCAACGGCTTCAGCAGGACGATGACCCAACCTGCAATTCCTGACCTCGTTCTCTACCGAACAATAGTCGATGAGATATATCGCAAAGCTCTAAAGAGGGAACACAAGCACGTGTACTTCAAGCGAGAACGCTTACACCACGCACAGCGGGCTGCCCAACAGCAGGCGGTCCAGCAAATAAATTGGGCCACCCAGTACCGAATGACGAGCCAACGCAGCTTCTTCAACTGGTTGAGATTCGCGCAGTACCGGAAGTACCTCCTTCTTCAGGCAACGCACCCGTATCTTGTAGTAACCGATATCACGAACTTCTTTGATAGCTTGCTTCACTCACATGTAGAGGAGGCGATCCGAGGGCTCCCTGTCGCCCCACGCATGATAGGCTTGCTTTTCTTCTTACTAGAACGCCTCTCGATTAGGCAGGACTATGGCAGTTCCCATGGAATCAGTCTTCCTGTCGATGAGTTCGACTGCTCCCGCACGCTGGCCCACCTAACTCTATTTAGCCACGACGACGCGATGGTCACACGTGTTGGCGAGGACAACTACGTTCGCTGGATGGACGACCAGAATCTGGGAGTTTCTTCAAAAGCGGCCGGCCTGAAAGTCCTTTCATCAGTCGGCGGATCACTTGCTAGGCTTCACCTTTCACCCAATTCAAAGAAATCCCGCATTCTCACTCTGTCCGAGGCCCGCCGACATTTTCATCTCGACCTTAATGAAATGCTCGACAAAGCAGAAGATGCCGCAAAGAAAGCGAAGACGAGAAAGCAGAGAGTTCATCTCTCGAAGCAACTGAGACAGATATGGGCTAGAGCTCAGCCACACGATGGTACGGGAGAATTCGACAAAGTGTTACGTCGCCTTTATCTCCTAGCGGGGTTCGCGCGGTTGCGGTTTCTTCGTCGGCGCGCTCTCCAGGACGTGCTGACCGATCCGGGACTAGCAGACCGAGTCTGCGACTACATCCGGTGCTCCGGAAGCATTCTTGAATACATAAATTGGGCGAACGCTGTGATGAATAAGGAGGAACAGATTCATCCTGACGTAGATGTAGCCCTCACTGAAGGGTTATTGAGACTTGAACCCAACAAATTCGAGGCGCGCAGAATTCGACAGCTAGCGACCGAATTTCTAGCCGGGAAAAGCACGATCGCCGGAGCGGCGGAATGCAAGGCACTTGCACCGCTACTCATACTGAGGTTCGGGGATGGGAGATCGCTTCCAATTCTAAAGAAATGTTTCGATGACGAGAAAGCGGTCGTCTCCGCCCCGCTGCTCCGAGCCGCAGCAGTGGTCTACGCAAGCTACGGCGAGAAAGAATTCGCAGGAATTCGGCGGTCCGCCAGCAGGCTGCTGCGCAATCACCTGGCGGACGTGGTGAAACTGATTGAGCGCATTCGAACCTACACCGACGTACCCCTTCGCTATAAAGGCCGGTTGAAGGCTCGATACGACTCAGTGGCTAAAATCCTCTATGTCGATATGAGAGCCCTGCTAACGGCCCGGCTTCTCAGGCTAGCAAAAGCGCCGCGCGTCATCAGGTGGGTTTCGGATTGGAAGGCTTCCATCCTCACGCAAGCGATTTCAGCCTACGACCGCGCGATTCTGAACAGACTGCTCTAGCGGAAGAAACTCACGTCGCTGAGGACTAGATCACAGGAGCTGGCTAACCCCAGCGCAAAGCTTGAACCAACCCTTTTTCCACAGCCTTCCACAGCCCAACTATGTGACGGACAACCTTTACTGAGGATTTCAAACATGCCAAATTGGGGCTATGCCCAAGCGCCCCACCAAAAACCTCGGCATCGCGGCAAAAACGGCGCAGCCCCAGCCAGCCCCCACGCCGCAAAACGAGAAGAAATCAGCCCCGATTTCCGAAAAGGACGAGTTTTCCGCCCGAGCCGCCCGCGTTAAGTCCTCTGTTCGCAAGATTTTACTCGCAAGCCCTTTGTTTCCAAGATTATACGCGGACGTCGTCATCTCCTCCGCCCCTAACTCCTATGAAGCCAAGATCTTAGCTCGCAACTACCAAAAAATTGTTAACGCCACCAAATTCGAAACGACCCACAGGACCAATATGCCAAGCTATCCCGATGTCAAAGCCTGCACCCACATCAAAGTCACCGGAGTCCGTTGCGGCTCTCCCTCTCTTCGCGGAGAGCGATTCTGCTACTTTCATCAGCGCATGATGCGTGGCGTTCGAGTTCCACCTAACGCCCGGCTCCATCCCATAGCCCTCATCGAAAATGAGGAGGCCATTCAGGCCTCGCTGATGGAAGTCATCAATGCCTTGGCCCGCAACACCATCGACTTCCAACGCGCCGCGCTGATCCTCCGCGCTCTTCACATCGCCGTCAAAAATGCCCGCCGCGTTCGCTTCAACCAGGGAACCGAAATGGTCCGGGAAATCCCAGACTATCCCGCCCCACCGGCGCAGCCTGCTCACGCCGTACCCGAAGCAACGGTAACGGTCGCAGGCCATTGAAACTGCCCCCGCACCTCACAGCGCCGCGAATGTCGTCGATCCCACCCAACGCAAACCCCCAGCCCGCGCCGGACTCCCGCCCGAAAAGAAAAACGCAGCAGCCCAAAAAGGAGGCTAGCAAGTGCGGAAATCAAAAGCGTGCGGCCAGATGAACTGGGGTGCCCATGTCTCGCTTCTTTTGCGAGACATGGGCACGCCGGCTGTCCAACTGATCTGATAGACATATCCGGAAGCCGGAAGCCGAAAGCCGGGTGAGGGCTCGGGATATAATTGATGGCGGAGTGACGTAATTCTTAAGGAGTTGGCATGGCGATTCAGAAGACCGAGAAGATCTGGCATAACGGGAAGCTGATTAACTGGGACGACGCGACCATTCACGTGATGTCGCATGTCATCCACTACGGGTCTTCTGTGTTTGAAGGCATTCGCTGTTACGAACTGCCCAGCGGGCCGGCGATTTTTCGGGCCGACGAACACATGCAGCGGCTGCTGGATTCGGCGAAGGTCTATCGCATTGATGTGGACTTCACGCGGGAGCAACTGGTCAAGGGGATGCTCGACACGGTCGCGCACAATGGGACTTGGCCTTGCTATGTACGTCCGATCGTTCTGCGCGGGTATGGCGAGGCGGGGGTGAATCCGTTTAATTCGCCGACCGAGGTTTACATCATTAATTATCCGTGGGGAAAATATCTGGGTGGCGAGGTTGACGGGTGCGACGTTTGCGTCTCGTCGTGGACGCGGCTGGCGCCCAACACTCTGCCCGCCATGGCCAAGGCCGGCGCGAACTACATGAACTCGCAGCTGATCAAGATGGAGGCGATCGTCAACGGATATGCGGAAGGCATCGCGCTCGATGCCAGTCGGGATTCGTCAGCGAGGGTTCGGGGGAGAATCTGTTTCTGGTGCATCGCGATAAGCTGATCACGGCGCCGCTGGGGAATTCGGTGCTGCCGGGGATCACGCGCGACTCGGTGCTGCAGATTGCCCGCGACTTGAACATTTCGGTCGTCGAGCAGATGATTCCGCGGGAGATGCTCTACATCGCCGATGAAGTGTTCTTCACCGGAACGGCGGCGGAGATCACGGCGATTCGCTCGGTCGACAAGATTAAGGTAGGCAAGGGCAGCATTGGGCCCATTACCAAGGCGCTGCAGAAAGAGTTTTACGCGATCGTGCGCGGAGAGAAGACTGACCGCCACCGCTGGCTGACGCCGGTCCCGGTCAGAAGCAAGGCGGGCAGCAAGCAGCCGGTCGGCGTATAATTCCGGGCCTTAGGAGGAAACAATGTCCCAGCAAGGTCTGACCCCGGAATTTGTTCTTGGCTATCGCGCCATGATGCTGGATGGCATCACGCGTGAAGCGGAAATCACCAAGAAAGTAATTGCAGCCGTGCCCGATGCGGCTTCGAGTTACAAGCCCGATCCCAATGCCCGCACCGCAAAAGAGCTGGCGTGGCACCTTGCGAACACCGACGTTCAATTCCTGGATGGAATTGCCGCCCTGAAATTTAACATGGAAACGCCGGAGCATAAGCCGCAGACGTCGGCCGACGTGGTGGCCTGGTACGACGAGCATGTGCAGCGCGGCGTGGCGAAAGTGGCGGCCATGTCGGCGGAGCAACTGCTGACGCCGATTGAGTTCTTTGGCGTTTTCAACCTGCCGGCCGTGCTGTATCTCGGCTTCCTCAACAACCACAGCGTCCATCATCGCGGCGAACTGGCGACGTATCTGCGGCCGATGGGATCGAAGTGCCCGTCGATTTATGGCGGCAGCTACGACGAGCCGTTCCAGCCGGCCGTGCCGGAAGCGGTGGAGACCGCAGCGTAGTTTGTCAGTCCAATCACTCAAGCCGCCCCTGCGGGCGGCTTTTATCTTCTTCAGCTCCTATTTTCCGCTTCTTTTATTTTCCGCACCACAGAACTTCGACGGGATATTTGGCGAAGGCGCGATCCGCGGTCAAGATGGTCATGTCTTCGACGATGGCCTGCGCAATTAACAGTCGGTCGAAGGGATCGCGATGATGAGAGGAAAGGTCATACACCTTGAGGGTGTGGTTCTGTGTGATCGGAAGCGAACGAATGCCCTGGGCAGCCAGCCGTTTGGGGACGTAACTCCCAGGCGGCTCGGTGAGTGTGAATTTTCCCAACTGCGTCTTGATTGCGACTTCCCAAGCGCTCGCGGCCGAGAAGTAGACTTCAGCTTCTCCATTGGCCAGGACGTCAAGCCCGGCCTGGTTGATCTTGTCAGTCGGCCCAACGCTCCACAACCACACCATCGTGTCCAGCAGGTACTTCATCTCCGCTTCCGCCGGCGAGCTTTCTCAAGTGGGGGCAATTTACCGCCGTAGAAGGCTTTGAGTACGTCGTCGGGCAGCGGCGCATCGAAGTCGTCAGCGATCCAAATGCGGCCCCGGTCCATTCCCAAAGGGCGGACCTTGTTGGGCTTAGGCTTAACCGCGACGAGCCGGGCCACCGGCACACCGGCTCGCGCGATGGTGACTTCCTCTCCCGCGGCAACCCGCTGTAGCAGGCGAGAGAGATGGGTCTTGGCCTCGTGGATATTGACTTCCATACAGCGATGGTAGACTAAGTCTGTAGACTAAGTCAACGTTACCATCCGCTATTTCCGGCGGTTGTCGAGGCTCAACGGGCCGGAGCCGAACTGCGTGATCAGAAGCGCGCCGCCCAGCATGGACACGTTCTTCATGAACATGATCATCTGCATCTGGTGCATCATGGGATCGGACACGCCCCAGAACTTATGCATCAGGGGAGTGACCCCGAGCAAGAAGAGCACGATGAGCCAGGCGCCGATCCGGGCGCGGTAGCCGAGCAGAATCGAGAGTCCACCCACAATCGCGAGCAGTCCGGAGAACGGCACCGCGATCGAAGCCAGCGGCACACCTTGCGATGCGGCATAGGCGATGGTCTGACTGGCAAAGTGATTTGGGCCCGCCATCAGGAAAATCAGCACGAAGAACAGGCGGCCGAGCAGCACAATCGGCGCCGCGATGGCGGGGGTTTGGGTCAGAGAGCGAGAAGGTAATGCGGCAGCACTTGCCATAGGTTTTCTCCTTAAAAGAACGACGAAAGTGTTGACCTCAGCGGCTAAAGCCGTCATTCATTTTGCAGCACTTACGGCGCGGCTGGAAGCCACCGCCCTTTCAAAACAATGCAAAAGCAGATTTCTCCCGCAACCTCTGAAGCCGTGCCCTTCCCGAAATCGTGTGACCCTGGACGGCGTGGCTAAAAGCCGCGCCCTTTCAAAGCAAGCGGGCACTCGGCGCTTTCAAGGCGACATCACCATGATTGGACGGCGGAAAGCGCACCCTCACTCGCGAGTTCCTGGATTTGGGCGATGGCGGCGCCTTTAGCGATTTCGGCCTGCTCGCCAGGCTTCTGGTTTTCCACGTGAATGAACGTCACGTCGGTCAGACCGATGAAGGCGAGGATGTGGCGGAGATAAGGCTCTTGATAATCGAAGCGCTCGGTGGGGGTTCCGAGGCGGTACGCGCCGCCGCGGGAGGTCACGACGTAGACCTTCTTTCCTTTTAGAATTCCTTGCGGGCCGGTGGAAGTGAACAGAACCGTCTTCCCGACGCGGACCACCTGATCGATCCAGGCTTTCAGGGGCGCGGGAATGGCGAAGTTGTACATGGGAGCACCGATCACTATGGTGTCGGCTTGCACCAACTCTTCGACCAGAGTGTCGGAAAGCTGGAGAAGCTGTTTCTGTTCGGCGGTCAAGTTTTCAGGACTGGTGTGGATCGCCTGCACCCATTCATCGCTAATGTGCGGAAGAGCGGTGGTGGCCAAATCGCGCTCGATGACCGTTCCGTCCGGATGTTCGTGTTGCCAGGTTTCGGCGAAACGGCCGGTAAGTTGCCGGGAAACTGAGTTGCGGCGTGCGCTGGAATCGACGCGGAGCAATTTCATGAGATCCTCCCAAATCAGTTTCTTTGGATGGTGCGAATTCGATGTTGGTTACAATAAATAACTACAGGCTCTTTTCAAAGCAGGCACTTTTGAGTAACCTAGTAACAGGCTAAGACTATGAGACGTTTTGCCCAAACTCCTTCTCCTTGCGCGATTGGTGGACTGCTGGAATTGCTGACGCGGCCCTGGACACTGCATATTCTGTGGTCCCTGAGCACGAACGGACCCATGCGCTTTGGAGTCCTGCGAAAGAATGTGGCTGGCATTTCGTCGCGCGTGCTGACCGAGAGACTGCGGATGCTGGAAGAAAAGGGATTCGTCTATCGACACTACCAACCGACTATTCCGCCGGCGGTGACCTATGGCATTACCGACCGCATGAAAGATATTGAGAAGGTGCTGGCGCAATTGGAAGGGCTGGCGCGGAAGTGGCAGGGGGAAGGCGCCGGGGCCAAGAGCATGGCGCGAGCGACGAGCGCGCACGTTTAGAATGTGCAATGCGCGTCTTGCGATCCGCGGGCTACAAGCAGGCCCATTTCAAGGCAACTGCGGGACCCTGACAACACGGACGGGGCTAAAAGCCCCGCATCATTCTAGCCCCTTTTCGCGGCCCTGAAAGGGCCGCTCTTCCACGGCACTTTACACGGATTCAGGGGTCACTCTTCCACTATAGTTAGCTTTTCGGATCTCAAAGACTCTTGCCGGTTTGGAGTCAGGAGGATGCATGTTCGCACTCGCGCGGGAATTGCGGTTGGCATTTCGCCGGTTGACGAAAGCGGCGGGCGTTAGCCTGACTGTTGTCTTTACGCTGGCTCTTGGGATTGGTGCGACTACTGCGATGTTCTCGCTGGTGGAGGGCATTCTTTTGCGGCCGCTGCCGTTCCAGGATCCTGACCGACTGGTTCTTGTGGGAGATCACATTGGGGGTGGACCGAACACGCCGGTCACTGCACGAGAGATTGGGATCTATTCGAAGGCGGCGGGCGCGTTCTCGTCGATGGGAGGCTACATTGGCGCCAGCTTATGAGCTTTCCGGCAGCGCGACTCCCGAGGAAGTCGACGGCGCACGGATGACTGCCGGGGTTTTTCCAACGCTCGGAGTTCGCCCCATGCTGGGCCGTGTTTTTACGCCGCAAGAAGAGGACGCGCATGAGCCCGCTGGCCGTGATCAGTTATGCGCTGTGGACGAACCGGTATCACCGCGATTCTCAGGTCCTGGGGAGCTCGATCGTTCTTGATCGAAGGGCTTATTCGATCATTGGGGTGATGCCTCGGAGTTTTGAATTTCCTCCGGCGGATGGGCAACTGGATCAGACGCAGATTTGGGTGCCGATGAGTCTGACGGCCGGCGAGTTGTCGGAGGAGTATGCGGGGTTTTGGGGGTATCGCATGGTCGCCCGTTTGAAGGACGGGATCAGCCTCTCGCAGGCAGCACAGGATGCGGACCGCGTGGCTCGGGAGGTCATGCGGAATTTTCCGGCGCATATGTCCGCGATTCACATTCAGGGCGACGTCAAACTGCTGCGCGAAGTTGCAGTGGGCGAGGTGCGGCCGCTGCTGCGCACTTTGTTTCTGGCAGTTTCCATCGTGCTGCTGATTGCCTGCGTGAATGTCGCGGGCTTGTTGTTGGTGCGGGCCATTCGGAGGCGGCGCGAATATGCGGTTCGGCTGGCTCTGGGCGCACGTTCGAGCGTGATTATCCGCGAATCGGTTTTTGAAGGACTGCTGCTGAGCCTGGCTGGTGGATTGGTTGGTCTGGGATTTGCGGCGATCGTGATTCGAACGGCTTTGCATTTACTGCCGGAGTCGATGCCGCGAGTGGACGCGATCTCCATGGACGCGACCGTCGCAGATGTTTGCGTTTGTTCTCGCTTTGGCCACGGGCGCTCTTTGCAGTCTTGCGCCTGCCTTCGCGGCGTTGCGGACGAATTTGACGGAGAACCTGAAAGAGGGAGTGAGAACGGGGAGCGGTTCAGCGAGCCATAGCTGGTTGCGCTCGGCACTCGTTGTGTCGGAGATAGCAATCGCGTTGGTGCTGCTCACGGTGGCGGGCGCGTTTCTGCGCAGTTTTCAGAAGATGCGGGCCGTCGATCCGGGCTTTCGTCCGGATCACGTGCTGGTCGCGGGCTTTCAGCTGCCGCTCGAACAATATTCCACACATTCTTCTGTCGATGCCTTCCATCGTGCGGTGATTGATCGACTGTCCGGCAAGCCGGGAATGGTCGCGGTTGGCATCACGAATGTTCTTCCGGCGTCCGGAGCTTATGGGGGAACTGCGTACACGATTGAAGGCGTGCCCGCCGAGAATTGGAAGCTGCAATTCGCGATGTTCTCGGTTACGTATGGCGACTACTTCCGCGCGATGAGCATTCCGCTGATCGACGGCCGGTACTTCACGACGGACGACCGCTCGAATGCGCCGCTGGTGGTGATTGTGAATGAGTCCATGGCGAAGCACTCGTGGCCGGGACAGCAAGCGGTGGGCAAACGTATTCATGTCGGCAACCCGCAGAAGGGCTATCCGTGGGCGACCGTGGTGGGCGTGGTTGCCGATACGAAGCTGGGCTCGCCCGATGAGCCTGGCGGCGATCAGTGGTATTTTCCGGCGGAACAGCCCGCGACTCTGTATGGCACCGACGCTTCTGTAAACCTCACCAGCCCCGACGGTGGATTCGTTACGCTGCGTTCCGCTTTGCCGCCGGAGCAGATGATTCAAACGTTGCGCGCGACGATTGCGGAGATCGATCCGCTGTTGGCTTTGCAGCAGGTGCAGCCCATGGATGAGGTGATCTCGAACGTGGAAGCGCCGCGGCGCTTCAATACCGATCTGATCGCTGCATTTGCCGTGGGCGCGCTGGTGCTGGCTATCACCGGGATTTATGCGGTAGTAGCTTTTTCGGTGTCGCTGCGCGCGCAGGAGATTGCTGTCCGCATGGCGGTGGGCGCGCAGCGTGGGAACATTGCGCGGCTTGTGCTTATCTCAAGCGCGAAGCTGGCACTGATCGGATGCGGGATCGGCGTGGTTGGCTCGGTGGCGGTGTCTCGCCTGGTGAGTTCGTTCCTGTTTGAGGTCAGCGCTACCGATCCGCTGATCTACTTGGCCGGCGTGCTGCTTATGACCGCGATGGCTTTGCTGGCATCGGCAGTGCCCGCGGCGCGTGCGGCTTCCGCGGATCCAGTCGAACTCCTGCGCTCCATTTAGAAATTTATCTTTGAGAAGTGTTCGAGAACGGACACGAGGTTTCGCTTTCGGACAGGCGACCGGTCGATCAGAGGAAATGCGATCTCCTAAATCGCGTCTTTTCATCGCGACTGGCGGGGGTCAATTGGCAGCGAGAGTGTAGTCAGTGCCGGATGGTGAAGTGTATTCGGCATTGGCCAGACGCGAGAGTTGAGGTGACGGCGAGACGTAGCAAGCTACGTCTCTACATAATGTTTTGTTGTTTTGTTGATCGCCGGGTGAGGTGCACATGCGCAGACTAATGGGGAATCTTCGTTATAGCTGGCGGATGTTGCGGAAAAATCCGGGGCTGACGGCGGCAGTGATTGCCACGCTGATGCTGGGCATTGGGGCTACGACGGCCATCTATACGGTGGTTTATGCGGTGTTGCTGGCGCCGCTGCCTTATCCTCATCCCGAACAGCTGGTGATGGTTTGGTCGAAGATCAACGGGGGCCGAAACCCGATGTCGGCCGGCGACTTTCTCGATTGGAAGGAACAGAACAAGTCGTTTCAGCAGCTCGCGGCCTGGAATGGAGCCAGTTTTAATCTCGCGACGCAGGAGCAGCCGGAACAGCTCGACGGCATGCGCGCTACGCCGGGATGGTTCAGTATGCAGGGGATGCCGTTCCTGATGGGGCGGGACTTTCTTGCCGAAGAAGGCGTGCCCGGCAAGGATCATGATGTCATTTTGACTTACAAATTGTGGAACCGGCTGGGAGCGAATCGTGGCATTGTCGGCGAGGCTATGCGCATTAATGGCGAACCGTATACGGTGGTCGGAGTGTTCGCGCCGGGGATAGGAGACCGATTTGATTTTGAACTGGCGGCTCCGCTGGCGTTCCGGCCGGAGCAGATCAATCACGATTACCACTGGTTGTTGGCGATGGGACGAATGAAACCGGGGGTGACGCGGCAACAGGCACAGGCTGACATGGAGGCGGTTACGGCTCACATCGCAGCCACGTATCCCACCACTAACAAAGGTTGGGGCGCTTCGGTTGAGCAGCTACAGAACGATTTTCTTCCTCGTGAACGCATTCGCAATTTGTGGCTGCTTCTGGGGGCGGTGGGCTTTGTGCTGGTGATTGCGTGCGTGAATATTGCGAATCTGCTGTTGGCGAAGGGAGCCGCACGGCTGAGAGAAATTGCGATTCGAAGTTCGGTGGGCGCCAATCGCCGGCAAATTTTTGCTCAGTTTCTTACGGAGAGCGTCGTGCTTGCCTTGATCGGGGGCGGACTCGGGATAGGGCTCGGAGTGGGATTGCTGCGCGTGATTTTGAGCATTGTGCCCGAGGGGATTTTGCCGTCGGAAGCGAATTTTCAGCTCGACATTCATGTTCTCGTCGTTGCGCTCGCGGCGACGACGTTAGCCGGATTGCTGTTCGGATGCGCGCCGGCGTGGTATGCCTCGCGAGTCGATCCCGGAGAATCGCTGAAAGAAGGTGGGCGCACGGGGACGGGCGCGGGCAGCCACAAACTGCGACGCGGGCTCATCACGGCGGAATTCGCGCTGGCGTTGTCGCTGTTGGCGGGCGCGGGGCTTGCCATGCACAGCTTTTGGAATTTGACGCGGGTCGATTTGGGAGTGCGCACCGATCATGTGCTGGTATTCGGGCTGAATCATCCGCAGGGGCGATTCAAGAATCCCGAGGAAATGAATAGTTACAACCAACAGATGTTGGGCGTGCTGCGGGGTGTGCCGGGAGTATCATCTGCCGCTACCGTCACAGGGATGCCGCTGCGCTATCACAGCGACGGCATGCCGTTCACCTTGGTGGGCGGGCCGACGTATGCGGACCCATCGCAGCGGCCAGGTGCGGGTTTTCAATCGATCTCGCCCGACTATTTCAAGACCTTCGGCATCCAGGTGCTCCAGGGGCGCTCATTTAATGACCAGGACACGGCGTCGAGCGTGAAGGTGGCGATCGTCAACGAGGAATTTGCCAAACGTTACCTCAAGGGACTGGACCCATTGCAGCAGCGCCTGTCCATCGAAGAGATCATTCCCGGATTGCCGAAACTAGGTCCAGCGGTGGAATGGCAGATCGTCGGTATCATCCACAATGTCCGGTACGGGGATTTTCGCGACGACGATCCCGAGATTGACGTCCCCTATACCCAGTCGTTAGCTCCCAGTGTGACGATTGGGGTGCGCACTGCGGAAGATCCGGCCGCGATGAGCAAGACGATTGCGGCGGCGGTGCATACGGTCGACTCGCAGATTGCTCTGGCGCGGCCGCGCACTCTCGATCAAGTGAAGGAGGAGTCGCTCGGCGAGGACCGATACACGATGGTTCTATTTGCCAGCTTCGCGGTGGTTGCGTTGCTGCTGGCGGCGGTTGGAATCTATGGGCTGATGGCGTTTGCGGTCGCGCAGCGAACCAATGAGATTGGGCTGCGGCTGGCCCTGGGAGCGAGCCGGGTGAATGTGATCTGGCTCATTTTGAAGGAGGCGTCGATGCTCGCGGGGATTGGACTTGTAATAGGGCTTGCAGGATCGGCGATGGTTGGGCGGACCATGCGAACTACTTTGTATGGGGTGGGAGCGATGGATTTTTCGGTGATCTTGTCGGTGGGCGTGATTTTGTTCGTTACGGCGTTGTTTGCTTCGTACCTGCCGGCGCGGCGGGCGGCGAGGATCGATCCCATGAAGGCGTTGCGAACGGATTAAAGACAGTTGCCGGTGATCAGTTCCTGGCGTCGGGCGTCGGGCTTCCGGCTTCCGGCTTCCGGCTTCGGGCCTCGTAGGCGATTCATTCGAAACCGAGTCACTTGCGACCGTCGGGCAGGGCTTGCTTGAGGCCCGCCGAAATTCAGGGAGCTTTTCGCGGCCCTAAACGGCCGCGCTCTTCCACTTTCTACCTCCGTAACGCGATCGCCGGCAGCCCGGCAGGCCATTACCTAGGTCATCTTGGGGAAGGTGACGATTCGAGGGATCATGTTTACAGGACGTCACGCAACGTTCCCAGGAAAAGAGCCCGCATGAATATTGATGATCTGCTTCGGATTGCTACGGAACGGCGAGCCAGCGACTTGCATTTGAAGGTGGGGAACTATCCTCATCTGCGGGTTGACGGTGAGTTGGTGCCGTTGACCGAACAGCCCCGCATCAGCGCCGAGGACATGCTGAACATGGCGTTCAGTATGATGTCGGCGCGGCAGAAACAAAAGTTCAAAGAGACTACGGAAATCGATATGGCGTACGGCGTGGCCGGCCTGGGACGCTTCCGTGTGAACATTTTCCAGCAGCGCGGCAACGTGGGACTGGTGCTGCGCGTCATTCCAACGAAAATTCGAGCGCTTGACGAACTGTTCCTGCCTAAAGTCGTGGAGCAGATCTGCGACATGCCGCGCGGGCTGGTGCTGGTGACGGGGGTTACCGGTTCCGGTAAATCGACGACGCTGGCGGCGATGGTGGATCGGGTGAACTCGTCGCGCGCGGAACACATTATTACGATTGAAGATCCGATCGAATTTCTGCATCGCGATAAGAAGGGGTACGTCAATCAGCGCGAGATTGGGGTGGATACGCCGGGGTTTGGCGCGGCATTGCGCGCATCTTTGCGTCAGGATCCGGACGTAATTCTGGTAGGCGAAATGCGAGACTTGGAAACGATTTCGACGGCGCTGCACGCGGCCGAAACCGGCCACATGGTGTTCTCGACTCTGCACACACTGGACGCGGTGGAAACTATTAACCGTGTGATTTCGATTTTTCCGCCGCCAGAGCAGAAACAAATTCGCATGCAGCTTGCGGCAGTTCTGCGTGCCATTGTGAGCCAGCGGTTGGTACGCCGCTGCGATTCCGAAGGGCGCGTGCCGGCGGTCGAAGTGATGATCAATACGGCTTACATTCGCGAATGCGTGCTGGTTCCGGAAAAGACGCGGTCCATTCGCGACGCGATTGCGGCGGGCACGTCGCAATATGGGATGCAGACGTTTGACCAGTCGCTGTGGGATTTGTTCCAGGCGGGGCTGGTGAATTACGAAACCGCGCTGGAGAATGCTTCCAACGCTGATGACTTCAAGCTGCGCATGGCGGGCATTGCGTCGACGGCGGATATTTCGCGGCAGTCGATGCAGTCGGCGGGGTTTGGGGGGAAATAGAGCAAAGTCAAGGTTTCAGGGTTTCAAGGTTGCAAGGTTCCTACGTTTGGCGCGCTTCCGGGCGCGCCTTTTTTCTTGGGCGAGCAATTCTTTTACCACAGAGGTCACCGAGGGGCACAGGGGAGGCACTCGGTGAGGAGCCTGAAACACTGAGAACTGGGAACTGACTGCTGAATGCGCTATCGTTACCGACATGGCATTTCAGCGTCCCAAGCGTCGGACTTATTCCGAAGATGAACTGTATGAGTACGCCGTGGGGGCGCTGGGCCGGCGCATGCGGACTGTGGCCGAGTTGAAACGGTTGATGCGGGCGCGAATCGAGGAAGCCGAGTCGGAATATGGGCAGACGCTTGTCGAGCTGGTGATCCGGCGGCTGAAGGATCAGGGATATCTGAACGACTCGCAATACGCGGCATACTACTCTTCGCTGCGGCGCGACAATCAAAAACTTGGGCGGATGCGTGTGATCACGGAGTTGAAGACGCGGGGCGTACATGGGTCCGTAATCGAGAAGGCCGTAGAAGCGGCGTATGAGGGCGTGAGCGACGAGAAGCAGGCGCGAGAATTTCTGCGCAAGAAACGTCTGGCAAAACCGAAGGATCAGAAGCAGACCGCGCGTATCTTCCGGCAACTTGCGCGGGCTGGATTCGGAATGAAGACCATCTTCACGATTCTGAAGAAGTGGGATGTGGATGATGAAACGCTTAGCGCTCTGGAAGGCGAAAGCGGTTAACTGCGCTCGCTTTAACTCCGACCCGCCGAAAGACCAAGAGACGAAACCACCATCACTGTGACGGCGAAACGCCGCTCAGTTGAGGACATGGCCCTCGTTGTTGAACAAAAGGCGGTCGATGTCCAAGAATGAGCGGATGCCGAAGAACGGCGTTCATTTAGAATTACATCTTCATGCTGACCGGTTCTGCAAATCCGCCGCAAATTTCTGGACTTCTTTGTGCACAAGGGGCACAAGGAGGTGCATTCGTCGTCGCTGGTGCCGGCGAACGATCCTACGCTGCTGTTCACCAATGCGGGGATGAATCAGTTCAAGGACGTTTTTCTGGGGCTGGAGAAGCGCGATTACTCGCGGGCGACCTCGTCGCAGAAGTGCGTGCGGGCTGGCGGGAAGCATAACGATTTGGAGAATGTTGGGTTCACCAACCGGCATCACACGTTTTTCGAGATGCTGGGGAATTTTTCTTTTGGCGACTACTTCAAGAAAGATGCGATTGCTTACGCGTGGGAGCTGATTACTTCGCCGGAGTGGTTTGGGATCGACAAGAGCAAGTTGTACGTGAGCGTCTTCAATGGCGAAGGCGGCATGCAGCGCGATGCCGAAGCGTACGATCTGTGGGCGGCGCAGGGCGTGCCGAAAGATCGCATCTTCGAGATGGGGCTGAAAGACAATTTCTGGCAGATGGGCGACACCGGGCCCTGCGGGCCGTGCAGCGAAATTTATTACGACATGGGTCCGGCAGCGTCGGATCAGGGACATGCGGATTGTGCGTTTCCCTGCGACTGCGGGCGGTATGTGGAGATTTGGAATCTGGTGTTCATGCAGTTTGACCGCGATGCCTCGGGCAAGCTGACGCCATTGCCGAAGCCATCGATTGATACGGGGATGGGGCTGGAGCGAACGGCGGCGGTGTTGCAGGGTGTGATTTCGAATTATGAGACGGATTTGTTTACGCCGCTGATTAAGAAGGCGGCCGAGTTAACTGGAACGTCGCTGAATAAAGAACTGAACAAAGAAGCGCACACGAAGTCAGCGGCTTCTCTGCGAGTGATTGCGGATCATTCACGAGCCGCGACGTTCTTGATTTCCGATGGGGTTTTGCCGGCGAATGATGGCCGTGGGTACGTGCTGCGGAAGATTATCCGGCGGGCAATTACGCATGGGCGTTTGCTGGGGCAGACGAAGCCCTTTTTATATGAGATGGTTTTTGCGGTTCGCGATCTGATGCAGGATGCGTATCCAGAATTAAACGAGACAATGGATCGAGTTTCCAAGGCGGTGCAGGTCGAGGAAACACGTTTCGCACACACGATGGATGTGGGCCTCCAGAAGCTTGAGCAGGACCTATTCGAAGCGAGGCAGAGGTACGAACTCGCGAAGAAAGTTGCTGGAGCTGAGAACGCCGCTGAGGAGTTTCAGATAAGCGCTGAAGATGTTGAGACGCATATAGAGTGGGCCGCCCAGGGGCTCACGTACAGCGGCTGGCACGCGTTCAGACTCTACGACACATTCGGCATGCCGCTCGACTTCATGCAGGATGCCGCACGCGACCAGGGCATTGCGTTTGATCAAGCCGGTTTTGATCGCGCGATGGAGGAGCAAAAGACGCGCGCGCGCGCTTCATGGAAGGGCGCGGCGAAGCAGACGGCGAATCCGGCTTATCAGCAGCTTCCGAAGTCGGAGTTTGAAGGGTATCGGCAGACGCGGTCGGATGGGTGCGAGGTGCTGGCCATCATTCATGACGGGCAAGGAGTGCGGGAACTGAAGGCTGGCGAGTCTGGCGAGGTCATTCTGGATCACACGCCGTTTTATGCTGAGGCGGGCGGGCAGGTTGGGGATCGGGGATGGTTTTATTCTGATGATCACAATACTGTCATCGCCGAGGTGACGGGATGCTATTACCCCGTTCAGGGAGTAAGAGTGCATCAGGTGGTGGTGAAATCCCCACTTCGCGTCGGGGATAAGGTTGACGCTGTGGTGAACACTGACGTCCGGCAGGCGACTATGCGGAATCATACGGCTACGCATTTGCTGCATGCCGGATTGCGGGAAGTTTTGGGGAAGCATGTGAAGCAGGCGGGGTCGCTGGTGGCGCCGGATCATTTGCGGTTTGATTTTTCGCATTTTACCGGTGTTGAAGATGAGGAGTTGCAGGACATTGAGGACTTGATCAACAAGGAATTGCTGCGCAATCAGAAGGTGGAGACCATTGTTGATGTGCCGATTGACGTGGCGGTGAATGAGTATCACGCGATGGCGCTGTTTGGGGAGAAGTATGGGGACAAGGTGCGCGTGGTCAAGATCGGCGATTTTTCTACGGAGCTTTGCGGGGGGACGCATACGGCGGCTACGGGCGAGATTGGGCTGATTAAGATTCTGAAGGAAGGCAGTGTGTCGTCGGGCGTGAGGCGGGTGGAGGCGATTACTGGCGAGGGATCGTTGCGGCATTTTCGTCGGGATCATCAACTTGAGAACGTTGTGTCGGCGTTCGTTTCTCCCACCCCTTCGCCACGCTCAGGGCAGGCTCTTGCGCAAAAGACGCGCAAGGATGGGGCACCCTCGTCCGAATTAATTTCCGACAGTGCGACTGAGTTTTCTCCGGCGGAGGCTTTGAAACTTGAATTCGAGAAGAAGGATGCGGAGATCAAGCGGCTGACGCGGGAATTGGATCAGGTGCGGATGAAGTCGGCGTCGGCATCGATTGGTACGGCGAACGTCGGCGATCGAGTGAAGGACGTGAAAGGCGTGAAAGTGCTGGCGCATCGGGTGGACAATCTGGAGCGGGCGCAGTTGCGGACGCTGGTCGATCAGTTGCGCGACAAGATTGGGTCGGGGGTGGTGATTCTGGGATCGGCGACGAATGGGAATGTTGCGCTGATCGTCGGCGTGACCAAGGATCTGACCGGGCGCGTGCAGGCCGGCAAAGTCATCGGGCCGGTCGCGCAAAAAGTTGGCGGCAAGGGCGGAGGGCGTCCCGATTTGGCGGAAGCAGGCGGCAAAGATGCTTCTGCGCTGGATGCGGCGCTGGACGGGGCTTATGGGGTGGTGGAGGGGCTGCTCGCGTGACGTCCGGCGAACTGCTCGACGAGCGGCTGCGCTTTGTGCAACATAAAGGTCAGGCAATTTTGCAACTTGATTTCAGCCAGTGCAGTGCAGAGGAAGCCCTTTTGTTGCTCGACATGATTCGGGCGACTGTGGCTCGGCAACCGCGGGGATCGGTGCTCATCCTGGCGGACTTTGCGGGGGCGGAAATCGACAAGCGTGTGGCTCGGCGGGCGCAAGAGGTTCTGGTGCTGGATCGGCCGTATGTGAAACGGGCTGCGTGGATTGGGACGGAGAGTCTGCCGCAGGTCTTCTACGAACACTTTAAGAGCTTTTCGCAGCGGGATCTGCCTATCTTTAAATCGCGGGAAGAGGCGCTGGATTGGCTGGTCGGAAATTGACCATGGCGGGTGAGAGACGCCGTATATCTTTTCTTTCGCCCCTTCGGGGCTAGCTTGGATTCTTCCACGCTCGTCCCACGGCTTACGCCGTGGGCTGCATTCTTTCGCCGCTTCGCGGCTGCGCGGGCGGGAGCGCCCGCGCCACACTTCGCTGCGGGGCTTCAGCTCCTCCACTTTAATGTGACCGGACCTGACATTGGGTGCTTCATCTCCATGCCAGTGCGTTTGGCTTCGAGGTGGGCGGCTTTCAGTTGGAAGTACCATTTGGCGGGGCGGTCGGCGTCGTCGATCAGCATCAAGTGTGGGTTGTGTTTCAGGCCTTCGGCTTGCAGTTCCATGGTGCGGCGGTCTTGCTCGACGAATCTTGCGAAGACGAATTTCAGCAATGTGGAGACGAATGGGACCCAGCGAAATAGATTCCAGGCGGCGACTACGTCGATGCGGCAATGGTTACGAGAGATTGGCGTAACCGTCGTGAGGCTGGAGAACCAGTATTTGCCAGCGCGAATGGTTTCGGTGCGGAGGTTGGGCAGGACGAAATCGATGGTGGTGGTGATGGAATCGGCATCGGCGTAGAGGCGCAATAACTTGTACGGCGCAGAGTTCGAGCTTGGCGTGTGCGCGCTCATGCGAAAGCCGTTGGGAATCGGCTCGAAGTTTTTCTTTTTCTCGTGAATGCTGTGCCGGCTGCGCCACCACCAGGCCTGGTGAACGAACGGACCGTGCGCGGGGTCCATGAGGCCGATGATGCCGTGATCGATGCTGACCGGCATTTCGGCTTGCAGATAAGCGAGTTTGTATTTCGAGGTGAATTTTTCGATCTGCGGAGCCGTTTCGGGAGGTTCAACAGGCGGGGTGAATCCGGCGCCTGGTGGGCCAGGGTCGGGGATGAAGACCCAGATAAAGCTGTCTTGCTCTTCGCAGGGGTAGCTGCCGGCGTAGATGCGATCGACTTTGAGATTTTGATCGGCGGTGAGCGAAGGGATCAGTTGGCACTGGCCGTTGTGGACGTCGAACTGCCAGCCGTGATATCCGCACTCGAGATTCTCTCCGTCGAATCGGCCGCAGTTGAGCGGCATGCCGCGATGGGGGCAGGCGTCGCGCAGGGCGAAGGGCTGGCCTACGCGGTCTCGGCCGATCACGAGCGGAATCTCCAGCAGCGTCGCCTTGTGCAGGCGATTGCGATGGACGCGATCGGCGGGTAGAGCGCGATACCAGAAGCCGGTGAGCATGAGCGAATCGGGCGACTGGCGCTGGGGAGAGTCGAGTTCGGACATGGGAAGAGGATTGTTGATTGTTGATTGAAAACATATGCTAGCATCCGCCGGACTTTGCGACGGGAACAAAAACACTAACCACAGAGGACACGGAGTTCCACAGAGGAAGAACCAAACCAAATCAAATCAAATCATGGAATTCTTTGGGCACTTTCGTCGTTTGACTCCGGGGCAGCGGAATACGTTTATCGCTTGCTTTCTGGGGTGGTCGCTGGATGCGTTTGATTTTTTCATTCTGACTTTTTGTGTGAGCGCGATCGCGACGCAGTTCCAGGCCAGGGTTTCGGCGGTGCTGGAAGCGGTTTTCGTTACGCTGGTTTTTCGTCCGGTGGGCGCATTTCTTTTTGGTCTGATGGCGGACCGGTTTGGACGACGCCCGACGTTGATGCTCGATATCATTCTGTACTCGGTCTTTGAATTGTCGTCGGCGTTCGCGCCTTCATTGAAAGTGTTCCTGATCACGCGGGCCCTGTTCGGCGTGGCGATGGGAGGAGAGTGGGGCGTGGGGGCGGCGCTGGCATTCGAGACGCTGCCGGCGGAGGGACGCGGATTTTTTTCGGGCCTGCTGCAGGAAGGCTACGCGGTGGGTTATCTAATGGCGGCTCTGGCCTACGGCACGGCTTTTCACTTCGTGGGCTGGCGCGGGATGTTTGTGATTGGGGCGCTGCCGGCGTTTCTGGTGATCTACATTCGCACGAAGGTGGACGAATCGCCAGCCTGGGTGCAAGGGCAGGTATCAAGAAAGGCGGAGACTAGATTAGGCAAGGGCATCCTGACGTATCTCGGGACATTCGCTTTTCTAGTTGTGCTGATGTTTGCCTTCAATTCGTTCAGCCATGGCAGTCAGGATCTGTATCCGACATTTCTCCAGAAGGACCATAGCTTCACTCCGCAGACGGTGGGATTGATTGCCATCGTCGCCAATGTTGGCGCGCTGGCTGGGAGGAATTGCTTTCGGAACGTGGTCGGAGAAGATCGGACGCCGAAAGGCGATCGTGATCGCTGCATTGCTCTCGATCCCTGTGATACCGCTGTGGGCGTATTCGCGCACCGTCCCTATGCTGGCGCTCGGCGGGTTTCTGATGCAATTCATGGTGCAGGGCGCGTGGGGAGTGATTCCGGCGCACTTGAATGAACTTTCGCCGCCGGCGGTGCGGGGAACGTTTCCAGGTTTTGCCTATCAACTGGGAAATCTCTTCTCGTCGTGGAACGGGGTGAAACAGGCGAGGGTTGCCGAACAATACTACGGCGGAGTATTTGCGCCAGTGCTGGCCTGGACGGTGCTTCTCGTGGCCAGCCTGGTAGCGATAGTCACCTGGAGCGGGAGGGAACGGCGCGGGACCGATCTGTCGAAAACGAAATAGCTGGAGGGATCGTTATTCCGGGGGATGCAAGATTTGGCACACTGTTGCTGGTAACACCAAGGAAGGATTGTCAGGGGCGGTTTCCTATGGTACGGTAAGTAAAATTTCACGCCTGTCAAATACATTCAGAAGGTCCCATAGTGCGGCGGTTTGCGTGAATGAGTGTATCTGAGGTCTGCCACGATGAAAGAGATAATGGATCCTGTCCCAGCCGGAGTTTCCGAGAAGGAAAACTTCGCCAACCGGAAGCTGATTCGTCCGACTCTGCCCCGGATCGAGAATCATAACAATCACAATACCGGTCCGATGGTAGGGGAACGACGTGAGCGACCGGGGCGGCAGGATCGCGGAGAACGCATGGATCGAGGAGACCGAGGGGATCGTGGAATGGCAGGCGGCGCGGGAAAAAAGCTGGCGCCTCCGGAGCAGACCAACGCGGAGAATTTCTATTACCAGAAACAGATGCAGACGCGGACGCCGATGGTGATTGTTCTGCGCGACGGTGAGGAAGTGCGCGGAATCATCGAATGGTACGACCGGAACTGCATCAAGGTAAACCGCGAGGGTGGCGAGCCCAATCTGATGATCTACAAGCCCGCGATCAAGTACATGTTTAAAGAAGGGGAGAACCAGCGGTAAAACGTCTATTCTCGCGCAAATAAAGCGCGAGAAATGAGGCAACCGATAGCTGCGCCCCGCCACAAACCTGAAGATTGGGAGGAAGAATGACTCCCTCACGTAGAATTTCCCGCAGAAAGTTCCTGAAGTCGGTCACGCTGGCGTCCGCCGCCAGTGCAATTCCCGGCTTGCGGAAGTCCGCTCTGGCCATCGACAGTTCAAGGGCATCCGATCCAAAACAATCTGCAAGCCTTGAAGAATTCAGCTACGGCGATGTCACGCTGAACAGCGCCCTCCACGAACGACAGCTGCAACAGACACATGCGGTACTGATGGACCTGAGCGAGGACGGTTTGCTCAAACCGTTTCGGCAGATGATCGGACAGCCCGCTCCGGGCGAGGATTTGGGTGGATGGTACCGGTACGAACCCAACTACGACTGGCACACCTTTGACGCGGGATTCGCGCCCTCGGCTACGTTTGGGCAGTGGGTGTCGGCGCTGGCGCGGACGTATGCGATCACCGGATCGCAGGCGGCACGCGACAAAGTGCTGCGCTTGAACCGACTTTACGCGCAGGCCATTGATGGGCAGTTTTACGAGAACAACCGCTTCCCTGCTTATTGTTACGACAAGCTGGTATGCGGGCTGATCGATTCGCACAAGTATGTTGGCGACCCGGACGCTTTCGCGATTCTGCAAAAAACTACCGACACGGCGCTGCCGCATTTGCCGGCGCACGCCATTGAGCATGGCCAGAGTTGGCGGCCGGGAAAAGATGAATCGTGGACCTGGGATGAGTCGTACACCATGCCGGAGAATCTTTTTCTGGCGTACCAGTACGGGGCGGGAGAGCGGTATCGGGCGCTGGGAGTGCAGTATTTGAATGACGTGTTTTTCGATCGGCTGGCGGCTGGACAAAATGATCTGGCCGGGCGGCATGCCTACAGCCACGTGAATTCACTTTGTTCCGCGATGCAGGCTTATCTGACGGTGGGAAGCGAAAAGCATTTGCGAGCGGCGAAGAACGGATTCGACATGCTCGCGGCACAGAGTTTTGTGACCGGAGGCTGGGGACCGGATGAGACGCTGCGCGCCACCGGGAGCCCCGATGTGTACGACAGCCTTACGAAGACGCATAGCGGTTTCGAGACGCCCTGCGGTTCTTATGCGCACTTCAAGCTCACTCGCTACCTGCTGCGGGTTACGCGCGATTCGCGTTATGGTGACAGCATGGAGCGCGTGATGTACAACACCATTCTGGGAGCTAAGCCGCTCGAACGCGACGGGCGGACGTTTTATTATTCAGATTACAACTTCAAGGGGAGCAAGGTTTATTCGCCGCACGGGTGGCCGTGCTGCTCGGGTACGATGCCGCAAGTAGCGGCGGATTATCGGATTAACACGTACTTCCGAGATCCACGGGGGGTGTACGTGAATCTCTATATCCCGTCGACACTACGCTGGACCCAGGGCGGGGCGCAAATTGTCATGACGCAGAGGACAGAATATCCCTACGATGAGCACGTGCAGTTTGAGGTGAAGGCGTCACAGCCGGCGGAGTTTGCGGTGAATTTGCGGATTCCGGTCTGGGCCGAGGGAGCGTCGGTTGCGGTCAATGGCAAACGCGAGACGGCGCAGGCTGGGACGTTCGCGCGAGTACAGCGGCAGTGGAAGACGGGGGACCGGGTGGATCTGGAGCTTCCGCTGAAGGCGAGGCTGGAGGCGGTTGATCCGCAACACGCGGATACGGTAGCGCTGCTGGTGGGGCCGGTCGTGCTGTTTGCCGTCACGGATTCACAGCCCAAGATCACGCGGGCGCAATTGCTGGCAGTGAAGAAGATGGTTCCGGAAGTATGGCACGTCGATATTGGCAACGGCGTGATGAAGATGATGCCGTTTACGGCGATTGAGGATCAGCCGTATACGACATACTTGCGCATCACGTAGACTGGCGCTTGTATTTCAGCCTGCACTTCATTCAGGAATGTAGCTTCCATGCAGGAATCAGAGAGTCGTAGCGAAAAAATGTACTGAGCACGACGTGCATGACGATGTAGATGAGCCAGATTGTTGGGTAAGCGATGACCATTTTTCGCGGCTGCCTCAGGACGTACCAGAGTAGCAGCAGATCCAAAGGCACTGGAGCAGCTGTGACAACCCACACGGGCGCACCTAAACTCGCTACGCTGTATCCCAGCAAGCACACAAAACAACCGATTGCGAGCGACGCGAATATGTGCGCCCTTCGATCCGCAACATAGAAGCCAAGTCCCCACGACAAAGCAGTAAAGAGAATTGCAATGTCGAGCAGGATGGGTGCGGGCAGGGTGCTGAACATATGTCCCCTCGATGATTCGCGTTCGGCCAAAACGCCAAGGTCAAGTATTTGTATCGGGTCGCAGCGCAGGATGGCAAATAGGCTTGCGGGTGGCTGCCAGTTTACGGGCTAGATGCTCCCGTTGACAATCTTACTTATCTCCCTTAGCATCAATCACTTGAAGGACCACTTTGACCCTGCACGCGGGAGCCGCCTGTGATCAAGCTCGACATCATCAACGAAGTGGTGGCCAAGACCGGCATCACCAAGACCAAGGCTGAGCTGGCCGTGGAAACTGTTTTCGAGAGCATGAAGAAGGCGCTGGCCGGCGGCAATCGCATTGAACTGCGAGGATTTGGAGTGTTCAACGTGCGTCCGCGTAAAACCGGAATCGGGCGCAATCCGCGCACCGGTGCCGAAGTTTCGATTCCGCCAGGAAGGGCCGTGCGCTTTAAGCCGGGGAAAGAGTTGCAGTCGATCGACTGACAAGGTCTCGGTGATTTCTTTTCGAGATTTGTTTCGAGCCGAACAGAGGCCTTGATCTGCGCTGGAGAGACAGCCGGGGGCGGCTGTCTCCTCGACAATTTGCTTTCCACTTCATTTTTTCCCCCGCATCTTGACTTCGTGAACCACACGATGGTTCCGCTCTCCTGCTTCCCGCATTTTCTCCGCTCGTAGTAGCATCAAAGCAGGGCCCCATTCGGGCTCCCGAAGAAACATGTCGGAACTCAACTCCCCGATTCCTACTTCCACGATCGAATACTATCGTCCGCTGCGGCGCCCACTAAGACGGCGAGCGCGGGAGCGATACTGGCTACACGCGTTATTGCTGGTCGCGACCTGTTTCACCACGCTGGTAGTGGGAGCGCGGATGGAGTTCGGCTTTCTGCATAACTTGCCGCCGTTCGTGGCGGGCGATGAATGGATTCCGTTTTTCCCATTGAGCTGGGTGGCGGCACATCCTTCGCGTCTGCTGCTGGGTATTCCTTTTTCAGCCACGCTGTTATTCATTTTGCTGGCGCACGAGATGGGGCACTACTTGTTTTGCCGATATTACCGAGTGCGCGCGACGCTTCCTTTTTTTATTCCGGCGCCGACGTTGATTGGGACCTTGGGAGCGGTGATCCGCATTAAGGCCCCAATTCGCTCGCGCGCCGCATTGTTCGACATCGGCATTGCGGGGCCGATCGCGGGATTTGTCGTCGCCGTGGCCACGCTGGCGGTGGCGCTGACACTTTCGAAACCGCTTGCTCCGGGCATGGGTCTTTCTGATCTGCAGTTAGGGTTCCCGGAGATCTTTCACGTTGTTCATTACCTGCTGCGGATGGTTGCTCCGAAGAATGCTGTTGCAGTGTTGCCGCTGACTCGAATCTATCTGCATCCGACGGCAGTGGCGGCATGGGTGGGAATGTTGGCGACAGCGCTGAATCTGCTGCCGAGCGGCCAGTTGGATGGCGGACACATCGTGTATGCACTAGCACCGCGAGTGCATCGCGTGGTTTCGTGGATTACGGTGATCGTACTCGTTTACTTGGGATATCGGTACGTAGGATGGTGGGTGTGGGCAGGTCTGCTGGTTGTGATGAATCTATTGACCTACCGACAGCGACAGGCTCCCGAATACCCTATCCTTCCCGTCAATCGCTGGTTTCTAGCCTTGCTGGCCCTGGCAATGCTGGTGCTGACTTTCACGATTTCGCCGTCTCAGATGAGGTAGAGCGATAACTCACCCCGTGAACGGCGGAGCTTCGCTGCGCCGAACAGCGGGGCGGCGGACTTCACATGTCCCTTCGGCGCTGAAAACTGTTTTCCCTTCACATTAACCAAAGGGCGTCGACGTCCACGATTACCTGCGTGCGGGGAATCTTCTTTTGCGCGGCGTGCGCGAGCATTGCCCGCAGGGTCGTGTTGAGTTTTTCTCGACTGGGGGACTTGAGCACGAAGTGGTAGCGATAGTCGCGCTTCAGGCGCGTGATAGGGGCGGGCGCGGGGCCAAGGACGCGAACGTCTTCGTGGCGTGTGCCATCGAGCCATTTGCCTAAAATGCCAGACCATTGCAGAGCGTCGTCGAGTTTATCGCTGCGCACCAGGACGTTGGCCAGCGCGGAATAAGGCGGGTAGTGCATCCAGCTGCGGAATTGCAACTCTTTCTCGTAGAAGCCGATGAAGTCATGACGGGCGGCATACTGTACGGCGTAGTGATCCTGGAAATAAGTTTGTAGAACAACTTTGCCGGGAGTTTGGCCACGTCCGGCACGTCCGGCGACCTGGGTCAGGAGTTGAAACGTGCGTTCGGCAGCGCGAAAGTCGGGAAGGCCGAGCGCGGCATCGGCTCCGACTACGCCTACCAGCGTCACGCCGTGAATGTCGTGGCCTTTGGCAATCATCTGCGTGCCGACCAGGAGGTCGAGTTCGCCTTCATTCAATGCATTCAAGGCCCGCTCGAAATCCTGATGGCTGCGCACGGTGTCGCGGTCGAGACGGGCAATGCGCGCCTGCGGGAACATGCCGTGGAGCAACTCTTCCAGCTTCTCTGACCCGGTCCCGAGAAAATAAACGTACTCGCTGCCGCAGTGCACGCAGGCTTTCGGCACAGGGGCGGTGTAGCCGCAATAGTGGCATACCATTTTGTGTTCGCGCTTGTGATGGGTGAGCGCGATGGCACAGTTCTGGCATTCGAGTTTCTTACCGCAAGCGCGGCAGAGGACGACCGGCGAATATCCGCGGCGGTTGAGCAGGACCATGACCTGCTCTTTGCGCTCAAGGCGTTCTTTGATCTCGGCCGCGAGCTTGCGCGAGATGACCTGCTCCTGGCCGGTTTCCTGGAACTCCTGGCGCATGTCGATGATTTCGACTTCGGGCAGCGGCCGGCTCTGTACGCGATCGGGAAGTTCGACCAGCGCGTATTTATTTTTCTTCGCATTGAAATAGGATTCCAGCGAGGGCGTGGCCGAGCCCAGCACGACGACGGCACTGCCCATCTTGGCGCGCACGACAGCGATGTCACGGGCGTGATAGCGCGGCGTTTCTTCCTGCTTGTATGAGGAGTCGTGCTCTTCGTCGACGATGATCAGCGCGAGATCGCTGACCGGCGCAAAGACCGCTGAGCGAGTTCCCACGACCATGCGCGCGTCGCCGCGCTTGATGCGGTGCCACTGCTCGGCGCGTTCACGTTCGGAGAGAGCGGAGTGAAGGATGGCAACTTCGTCGCCGAAGATCTGATGCAGGTCGGCAGCGACCGCAGGGGTCAGACCAATTTCAGGTACGAGCAGGATGGCGGAGCGCCCAGCTTCGAGCACGGCGCGCATGGCGGCCAGATACACCGCAGTTTTGCCAGATCCGGTAATGCCGTGCAGCAGCATGCCGGAGAATTCGCGCGACGTCACACGATCCTTTACTTGCTTGAGTGCGGATTGCTGCGCGAGGTTTAGATCGAAGTCAAAGAGTGCGGGCCGCGGCTTGGAGCGCGAGACGGTGAAGTCCGCCGGTTCCTCCAGAATTTCGACGAGTGTGCGCCGAACTAGTGTGGCGAGCGTGGTTCGCGGAACGTCGAGCGATTGCAGCGTGCTAACCGGAACTTTTCCTCCGGAGGCGGCAAGTGTGTCGACCAGCGCCTGTTGGTTGACGTTCAGTTTGCCTTCGGCGGATTTCAGCAGTGCGATCTTTATAGTGCGCGCGGCGTCGCGCGGGGAGGATACATCTTCGCGAGCCAGCCATTTCTTGCGGACCATTCCGGCAAGGATTGATTTTGAGACTCGCGTGGCGGAACGAAGCGTCTCTTCGCGCACGAGCGTTGCGCCCTCAGGGCCTAAAGCCCCGTCTACGGCAGGGTTTGACGGCACGGCTAAAGCCGTGCCCTTCCCAGAACCGATATCGTCCTTTTCAACTCGGCTTTCGGCCCGCCCAACCTCACTCTTCCGGCAAAAATCGTTTTCAGAAATGAATCCGGCAATATAGTCGAGGACGCGGAATTCTGCCGCTTGTTCTTCCGGGGTGTGGCGCGAACGGGCGGACGATCCGGACAATCCCGCCTGATGCAGCGCCATCTGGCCTTGCTCCGTGAGGCGATAACCGATCGCGCGTTTGAATTCGGCGTTCAGAGGCAGCATGGTGCGGAAGACTTCGCCGAGCGGGGCGAGATAGTAATCGGAAATCCAACGACCGAGATGCAGCAGCTGCTCATCGAGCACGGGAGTTGCGTCCAGCGGCACGTGAATGTTCTTAATCGTGACGGACGGTTTGCGGTCGTGCAGTTCAACGACGATGCCTGTCATGCGCTGTTGGCGGAAGGGCACCAGCACGCGCCCGCCAACGACTGGCGCGGCGTCCGCCGGAACACGGTAGGTGAAAACCATGTCGAGCGGGACCGGGACGGCGACGTCACAGAATTCGGGCATCGTTGAGAGGATAAATCACACGGGCCGAGGAGCGTGGGCCTGGAACGTTTTCGCTGGCAGGGATGCTTCGACTTCGTCAATCATTCGCTTCGCAAACGATCGACTGCGCTCAGCATGACAATTTCGTTTGAATTAGGCATCTTTCTTAGGAGGCTCGAGTCCCAGGTACTTCATGACCATCTGCAAATCTTTCCAGGCTTCGCCTTTCTGGCGAGGATCACGCAGAAGAAACGCGGGATGGTATGTCACCGCGAGCTTCGTTCCCTGCCAGGAAGGATCGCTATTCGCACCCGACGGCACGAAATCATAAAAGCGGCCGCGAAGCTCGGACATGGGTGCGTTGATAGCCAGCAGATTTTTTGCTGCGACCGCACCGAGCGCGACTACGACCTTCGGCTTGATCACGGCGATCTGCCGCATCAAAAACGGCGAGCAGGTTTCGCACTCGTCGCGCTCCGGCGTGCGATTTCCCGGGGGACGGCATTTCACGATATTTGCAATGTAGACATCTTCGCGCCGAATGCCCATGGCTTTGATCATGTTGTTGAGCAACTGGCCGGCGCGACCAACGAACGGTTCGCCCTGTGTGTCTTCGTCGGCGCCGGGACCTTCGCCCACGAACATTAAGTCGGCGCGCGGATTTCCAACACCGAAGACGATCTGTTTCCGTCCCTGCTGGTGCAATTTGCAGCGGGTGCATTCGCCGAGATCTTCGCGAATGAGTTTGAGTGCGGCCACGGGGTCAGCCACACCCTGCTCTGAGTAAGAAGTCAGTACAGGCAGAATGTCTGCGGGCTTTGCAACTGAGGCGTGTTTTCTAGCGGGCATTTCCTCTCGCAATTTCTGGGATTCGAAAGACAAAGCTCCATCGTCAAGTCCGGCAGCGGTGGTGCTCGAGTGGGGAGCTCGCGATTCGCGCCGGTAAAAATCGTAAATGCCCATCTCGTGACAGTAGCGAACGCGTTCGGCGAGAGCGCGCCGCAGATCAGGGTCAAGAACAGATGGCATGGATGCCGTTATTATAGCGTGGCACGGGACTGGACCTGCGGTGAGGCAGGGATCCTTCGACTGCGCCAGTCCTCGCTTCGCGACGGACTGACTTCGCTCAGGATGACAATTTCAGGCTTTTACTGGCGATTTGCGGTGCTGGCGCAGGCGCACGACCTGATCCAGGACACGCTGGGCGACTTCCCACTTCGTGGTCTCGGGAACCTCTACAACTTCATCGCGCGTAATGATGGTGACCGCATTGCGGTCGGAGTCGAACCCCAAGCCCTCGCGCGAAACATCGTTGACTACGATGGCATCGAGATTCTTCGATACTAATTTCTGGCGCGCATTCTCCAGAACGTTTTCCGTCTCGGCGGCAAAGCCAATAAGAATTTGCGCAGTCTTTTTGAGCGACAATTCCTTCAGAATGTCGGGGGTGGCTTCGAGTTCGAGAGTCATCCCGCCCTTGCGCTTGATCTTCTGCGCCAATGGGGCTTTTGGGCGATAGTCAGAAACGGCGGCGGTTTTAATTACGATGCTGGCTAGAGGAAGCAGTTTGAGTATCGCGTCGCGCATTTCTTCCGCAGACTCGACTCGAGTGACCTCGGCGGCGTCGGGGGTTGTGAGCGATGTTGGCCCACTGATTAGGAGTACGCGTGCGCCGCGTCGGAGAGCGGCTTCGGCGAGAGCATAGCCCATGCGTCCGCTCGAACGGTTAGTGAGATAGCGTACGGGATCGATTTTTTCCCGCGTGGGACCGGCGGTGATCAGCACGGTTTCGCCGTTGAAATCCTGGGACGCGCCCAGCGCTTCCATTACCGCGGCAACGATGGTTTCATTTTCTGCCAGCCGGCCCGGGCCAGTCATTCCGCACGCCAGGTAGCCCGCGTCCGGCTCCACAATCTTCACGCCCCGCCGCCGCAGAATTTGCAGATTCGCCTGGGTGGCTTCGTGGTTCCACATGTTTACGTTCATGGCGGGAGCCACTACAACAGGGGCTGTTGTAGCAAGATAAAGCGTAGTCAGAAAATCGGTGGCAATTCCCTGCGCGAAGTGAGCGAGGACGTCGGCCGTCGCCGGCGCAACCAGAAGCGCATCGATGGATTGCGCGACCGCAATGTGCTCGATCGCGGAATCAATGTTGGGTTCGGCAATGTTGGGCTCGACAATGTTCGGCTCGGAACCGTGCTGTTGTTCACCGGACGTGAACATGCCGGTAATAACCTTGTCACCGGAAAGAGCGGCGAAAGTGAGGGGACGGATGAACTCCTGAGCAGCCCGCGTCATGACTACTTGCACGCGAATGCCGCGATCCTGCAGCAGGCGAACAATTTCCGCCGCCTTGTAGGCTGCGATTCCCCCGGTGACGCCGAGCGCAATCTTCATGAATTTTTGATTGTTGATTTTTGATTGTTGATTCAAAACCATTGATCCCCGACCTGCGGCTTCGCAATCAACCATCAAACAGTCAAGAAATCAACAATTTCCTTAGTCCTGGCCGAGCGCCTTGTCGAGCGCGTCTTCCGCCTGCTCGGCAGCGGTTCGGGTCTCTGGAATTTCCCACTTCACTTTGCCCGCGCGAATTTCATCCTGCGCGATGCGGCAAGGCTTGCGGGAATTTGTATCGACCACGGGCGGGGCACCCGATTGGAGTTGCCGCGCCCGCCGCGCTGCCACCAGGATGTAGCGGTAGTTGCTGTCAAAGCCTTCGATCAACTTCATTGGGACTCTCCCTCAAAAACAGGTTCGAAGTTTAACCACTGCCGAGCGTCGAACATTGTGTTTCGAACAATGCGTTCCAAAGAACACGGCCAACTCTCAGGCTTTCCCGTTCGATTCTATAGACGCCCTACAATGCCATTTGGGCGTCACTGAAATGATACCGCGAAACCTAAGGATGTGCTGGAGGGGGAGGGTTACCAAAGGAGCCGAGGATGGGCTTGATGCGCTCGCGAACATTTGCCAGGCGATGACGGTTCGCCAATTCCACAGTCTTTCGTTCGTTCACGGAAAGAGGATGCCCGGCTCGCTGCAGGCGCTCGGCCAGAACAATTGCCTGCAGGTTCTCGATTGATTCCTCCAGATCGTCATTGATCAAAATATAGTCGTACTTATTGTAGTTTCCAATTTCACGTGTGGCCGTGATCAAACGGCGAGCGATCACCTCTTCCGCGTCTTCGCTGCGCTTGCGCAGACGCCGCTCCAGCGTCTTGCGGTCCGGAGGCAACACAAAAATGCTGACCGCTTCCGGCAGCTTTCGCTTCATCTGCTCGGCTCCCTGCACGTCGATGTCGAGCAAAAGATCGTGCCCCTTTTCCCCGGCCTCGCGCAGAAACCGGCGTGCCGTCCCGTAGTAATTTCCGAAAACGTTGGCGTGTTCCAGGAATTCATCGTTGCGAATCATCTGCTCAAATTCTTTACGGGAAACGAAGTAATACTGTTTTCCGTTTTGCTCGCTGCCCCGGGAGGGACGCGTGGTGTAGGAGATGGAGAAATCGAGGCCGGGGACCAGCTTCAGCAATTCGTTGACCAGGGTTGATTTGCCGGAGCCGGACGGCGCGGAAATAATACAGATGAGAGGCCTGTAGGTTGCGCTCATTCCAGGTTTTGCACCTGCTCGCGCGATTTTTCAATTTCCGATTTCATGGCCAGGCCCGCCTCAGTAATTTTCAACGCTTCGCCGGCCAGCCCCGAAGTCTTCGAGAGCAGCGTGTTGGCCTCGCGGTTCATTTCCTGCAGCAGGAAGTCGAGTTTCTTGCCGATTTCTCCACCTTTTTCGAGCAGTCCAAGAAAATGTTGCACGTGATTTTCCAGGCGCACGATTTCTTCCTGGATATCGCTGCGATCGACCAGCAGCGCGGCCTCCTGTAGCACGCGTTCTTTGTCCACGGTCGCGCCCAGCAACTCCTGAAGCCGGGACTGGAGGCGGTCGCTGTAGTTCTGCAGCACGCCGCGACGGTGCTGCTGCACACTCTTCCCTGCCTCGACCAGGTGGATCATACGCTCGCGCAATTCGCGGGCAATGCCGCGGCCCTCTTCCTCCCGCATCTGATTGAGGCGATCCAGAGCTTCGCTGACTTTTGCCATGACCGCGGCTTCAATATCGCCGTCAGCGTTCTCGTGGGCTGAGTCGAGCGCGCCCGGAATTCGCAGCACGGCATTGAGGTCAGGTTCCGCTGCCAGAGAAAATTCCGCGGCGGCGGAGCGGAATGCGGCGATATAGCCGCCGACGATTTGGCGGTTGAGCGAAAACGTCTCGCTGCTCGTGCGCTCCAGACTCAAAGAAACTTCCACGTGGCCACGAGCCATCCGCTCCTTCAGCAGGCGCCGCAGTTGCATTTCCAGAGCGTCGGTTCCCGAAGGAAGGCGAAAATGCAGATCTAGAAAACGGTGGTTGACCGATTTCAACGACAAAGAAAAGGCGAGCCGGCCCGTCGACGCATCCAGGCGGGGGCGGCCAGAGGGGCCATCGCCATCGGGACGCTGGATTTCACCTCTGACTTGCGCAAAACCTGTCATTGAGCGTATCGGCATAGGCTCCATGTTCTCAAGTTCCCGCTACTGCATTGGGCGAATCTGCGTGGGCGAATTGTAATTCGTAGAGCCGCCGGTACGTGCCTAACTTTTTCATCAATTCCTCGTGGCGGCCGATGTCGGCGATCGTACCGTTTTCAAGCACAACGATTCGATCCGCGCGGCGCACGGTCGAAAGCCGATGTGCGATCACGAACACGGTGCGGCCGCTCATTAAATTGTGCAGTGCTGACTGCACCAGGGCTTCTGACTCGCTGTCCAGCGCCGATGTGGCCTCATCCAGAATCAAGACGGGGGCGTCTTTCAGCAACGCCCGGGCGATCGCCAATCGCTGACGCTCGCCGCCGGAAAGGCGCACGCCGCGCTCTCCGATCACAGTATCGTAACCTGCGGGGAGGCCCACAATGAAATCGTGCGCTAACGCTGCGCGAGCCGCGGCCTCGACTTGTTTCTGCGCCACGTTCGGCTGGCCGTAGGCGATATTGTTGCGCACCGTATCATTAAACAGCACGGTCTCCTGCGTTACGATGCCAACTTGCGCCCGTAGCGAGGCAAGAGTGACTTCGCGCACGTCGTTGCCGTCGATCAGTAGGCGCCCGCCGGTCACATCGAAGAAGCGGGGAATCAGATGGACCAGCGTGCTCTTGCCGGCGCCGCTGGAGCCGACCACGGCCAACACTTCCCCTTGCATGACTTCCAGATTGATGTCATGTAGTACTTCGTGTGGTTCTTCCCCTTCGTTGGCATAGGCGAAGCTGACCCGCTCGAAGCGAACGTTGTCGGAAAATTTAGGCAAAACCTTCGCGCCCGGTTTCTCGCGGACGTCGTCTTCCAGATCCATGAACTTGAAGATTTCCGAGGAAGCGCCGAGAGCCTGCTGAAAGTTGTTATAAAACAGTGCAAACTTGCGGACTGGATTGTACAGGCTGAAGACGGCGGTGATGAATGCCACGAAAACACCGGGCGTCATTTGATTGTGCGCGATTCGATCACGGCCAATCAGAATCAGAAGAGCGATGCCGACTACCCCAAACAGATCCATCAGGGGAGAACTGATCGCGGTAGCCGCCACCGAACGAAGATTGGCGCGGAAAAGGCGGCGGGCCGCGTTGCGGAACCGGGAAATCTCCCAGTCCTCCATGTTAAAGGCCTTCACAATGCGATTGCCGGTGATGGTTTCGTGCAGGATATTCTGAATTTCCGCCAGCTTGTCCTGGCCGTGGCGGGTGGTATGGCGAACGCGGGAGCCGATCTTGCGCGACGAAAAGACAATCACCGGGACGAACAAGAGCAATACCCAGGCAAGATTCCCACCCAGAATTACCACTACAATCGCGACGGAAACAAAAGTAAAGAACTGCTGCAGTAGTTCCGACAGGACGGTCGACATGGCGTACTGCACCCGCTCGATGTCGTTGATGATGGTGGAAAGTAACGTGCCGGTGGTGTGCTTCGAAAAAAATGCGGCGGAGCGGCGGAGCAGGGCGGTGTAAAGATCATCGCGCAGGTCGGTGATCATGCCGAAGCCGGCGTGATTTACAAGGTAGGTCCCGGAATAGTCGCAGATGCCTTTCAGAATTGTGGACGCCACCAAGGCGAAAGCCACGATGGTCCAGGCGTTCGTGAAATGCGAAGGAACAAACTGCTGCAGATATACGGGATGATCCGTGCCTGGAATGACAAACAACCGAATGTTCTGGGAGCCGGTCGCGGGATTCAGCACGCGATCAAAGACTGGCCGGACCAGGAGGTATTTGAAAGCGTCGAGCCCACCCACGGCGGCCATGAGCAACACGGAAGACAGGATCTGCCACCAGTATGGAAGCGCATACCGGATCAGCCGCGTCAGTTGCCGCATGGGGCTCCCGCGGGATGCAAGGTGAAAGCGGTGGCCGCCGGTCGAATAGGCATGGAATGCAAGGCCCCATTTTACTTGAGTCGCGCACCAGGACAACGGCGTTTCAGGTCTTGGGGGGCTTAGTTAGGAACCGCCTTCGCCGCGGGCTGAACTCTCATTGCTCCCCTATTTTGGGATGTCGCGATGCACGACTTTCATTCGATATCCAGCTCTGCGGAGATGTTTGCCCACCTCCTCAGCGATCATGACGGAACGGTGCTGTCCGCCGGTGCAGCCGAAGGCGATGGTCAAATAGCTTTTGCCTTCATGGACGTAATGCGGCAGCAGGTAGACCAGCAGATCGGAGATGCGGGAGATGAACTCGCGGCTTTGCGGAAACGAACGAATGTACTTGGCAAGACGCGGATCGCGCCCTGTCAGCGGACGGAACTCCGGCACGAAGTGGGGGTTGGGCAGGAAGCGCACGTCAAAGAGCAAGTCGGCGTCCTCGGGAACACCGTGACGGAAGCCGAAACTCACGCAGGAGACCAGAATGCTTTTTTCCGAGGACTGCTGTTTGAAACGCTGGGTGATGTGAGCGCGAAGCTCATGCACATTGAACTTGGACGTGTCGATGACGAGATCGGCGACCGCGCGAATGGCGCTCAGATGACGACGCTCGGCCTTCAGCGCCGATTGTACGGGGGAATCTGTGCCCAGAGGATGGGGCCGGCGGGTTTCGCTGAAACGACGCATCAGGACTGAGTCGGACGCTTCCAGAAAGACTACTTTGGTCGGAATGATGCGCCTGACCGACTTCAAGATTCTGGGAAGATCTTCCAGCCTGGAACCTTCGCGTACGTCGACGACCAACGCAGTGCGGCGAATCTCAGTGGACTGCACGGCCAAGTCGGCAAATTGCGGGATGAGTTGGACCGGCAGGTTATCGACAGAGTAGTAACCTAGATCCTCGAAAGCTTTCAACATCGAGGCCTTGCCCGAACCGCTCATGCCGGTGATGATGACCAGTTCCGGCGAATGTTGCGGGCTGCGGGGCACCTTTTTCCCTTTGTCCTTCGATTTTTTCGGTTTCTGGCCAGGAGACCTGCGGGCCTTCATGAACTGGATAGTAGCACTTAGACGAGGTCTTCGCCTCGCTTCAAGATTACCAACTGCGATAATGCAGCCTCGAGTATGTGGCGGCGATGGCCGATAAAAATCAGAAATCAAGATTGTCTGCTGACTGCGCAGGCAGGTAAGCTATGGCTTCATGAAAAAATTCGAAGAGCTTACGGAACGCGAAGTACTTGCCCTGGCCATTGGTCTGGAAGAAGAAGACGAACGCGTGTACGCCGACTTTGCCGAGGGGTTGCGGCCGGACTATCCCGCAACCGCTTCGATGTTTGACGGGATGCGCGAGGAAGAGTCTGGACACCGGCGCCGCTTGCTTGAGCTCTTCCAGAAGAAGTTCGGCGAGCACATACCGTTGATTCGCCGCCAGGATGTGCGCGGCTTTGTCGACCGGCCGGCTTTGTGGCTGGTGCGACCACTGCGCATCGAAGCGGTGCGGAAAGAGGCGAGCACCATGGAGGTGGAGACTCGCCGGTTCTACGAAAAGGCGGCGGCACGCACGCAGGATGCGAGCATCCGGCAACTGCTGGATGACCTGGCCTACGAAGAACGCGAACACGAAGAACGCGCCCAGGAACTTGATAAACAGAAACTGCCGGACAATGTGAAGGCCGACGAAGAGGTCGCGCAGCGGCGTTTGTTCGTGTTGCAGATTGTGCAGCCGGGACTGGCGGGACTGATGGATGGGTCGGTGTCGACGCTGGCTCCGGTGTTTGCGGCCGCTTTTGCTACCAAGAATAGTCACGAGGCATTTCTGGTTGGATTGGCGGCTTCGGCGGGCGCGGGCATCAGCATGGGATTCGCGGAGGCGCTCTCGGACGACGGTAGTTTGACTGGACGCGGCCACCCATGGGTGCGAGGCGTGATCTGCGGGGCGATGACGGGTCTGGGAGGCATTGGGCATACGCTGCCGTTTCTGCTGCGCGACTTCCGGGTCGCCCTTTGGGCGGCGGGAGCCGTGGTGGTGGCGGAGCTGGCGGTGATCACCTGGGTTCGCAGGCGCTACATGGACACTCCGTGGGTCTCCGCCGCGTTGCAGGTGGGGCTGGGTGGGGCGCTGGTCTTCATCACCGGAGTGTTGATCGGGACATCGTAGCGCTGCACGCAGAGACGTAGCAAGCTACGTCTCTACGGCTGCGCCTCTGGGGGCACGCGCACTATTTCAGGAAAATCTCTTGCATCAATTCTGAACTGATAATTTCTCTGATCTCAGCACGTTTTTCTCCGAGCTGCTGCGCGGCCTGTTTGCCGCCCATGATCTTGTCGCGGACGGCTTCGCCCTTTGCGGCGAGACCATCCATGGCGGCGTAGTTCTTGTATTCGACCGCTACGCAGATGTCCCAATCTTCCGGCTTATTCTTGGTCTCTTTGAGGAAGACTTTGTAATCCATGATCATGCCCTGACGCTTCTCTTCTTCGATCACGGGCTTGGTGGACTGGCGGAGACTGGTGAGATAGGCATCCATTTGCGTGGGCTTGACGCGAATCAACTGGATACGCCAGACGGGACCTTCGGTGTAGTGTTCCTGCGCCAGCAGAGCGGGCGTGAGCAACAACAGGAATACAGCGAGCCCATAGAGCTTCTTCATAATATCTCCTGAATTTTGTTGGATTGAGACGGCGGGAGGATCATACACTTGTCGGCAGCGAATTCGGCAAGAAAAACAATTGATGCGTTCAGTACTGTAGCCGAATCTGGGAAAGAGATCTCGCAAGATCGCGAAAACCTTTGCTACTGAGACGGCTTAAAGTCGAAATACGCGAGATTCATGTTCCCTGCGGTAAGAATGTGCACGGTGAGAACGCTTCTGCCCGCGGGAAGCCAAACCCGTACCAGGCCTGGCATGATGTTCCAGTGATGGCATTGTCGTCGGGCAATGGCACAGACGGGGGTTATTGCGAAGAAGGCGACAATGGCTGGCAAACGTGACCAGGATTGCGGCATGTTGTGAGCGAACACATGATACCGCAAAGGCGCTGTCGGTCTTCGGATGACGCACGGATCGGTAGAAGCTTGAAGGCCACACGATTTCGGACGCTTACGCGGCGCTGAAGCGCCGCTTTTCCACGCTTGCGCTGGTGTGGTGGAAACTTCTCTTTGGGCCTCGGGGCGCTCGCTGATGTGAAAGGGATCCTTCGACTGCGCGGCTGATTCTCTTCGAGAATCGGCCGCTTCGCTCAGGATGACAGGGACATTCGGTAGACGCTCGAAAGGTAGACGCTCGAAGGCCTGTCCTACGGGGCTTCGATGAGTTCCATTTTGCCGTCGCGAGTGCGGTGCAGGATCATGACTTTGCCTTTGGGGTCGCGGAAAACGAAGACGTCGCGGTCGCGGAAGTGGGCCTCCTTGATGGCTTCTTCGAGGGTCATGGGGCGCATGGCGACGGCTTCTTCGGAGCGGACCAGATGGACTTCAGTGGTTTTGGCCACGGCCGGATATCGGTGCACCATGACGGGGATGGCGGTTTTCTCCGTCAGGCCGATTACGGGCTGAGTATTGGTTTCATCATTGCTGGTCGCGTGGCCGTTCCACTTTTTAATTTCCTCGCTCTTGCGGGCGGAGCGCTTTTTCGATTGCCAGCGCGTTTTATATTTGACGGCTTGTTTTTCGAGGTGGTCGAGAGCTTCGTTGACGGCAATGGACATGTCCTTGGCTTGAGCCAGGCCGACGAGCGGGCCATTGCGCGGGCTGATGGTGATTTCGGCTTTGTGGCGGTGCTTTTCGACGGCGAGAATCACCTTGGTTTCAAAGCGGTCGCCTAGAATTTTGCGAATTTTTGTCAGGCCAGTTTCGACTTCTTTGCGGATGATGGGGGTGATTACGTAGTGTCTGCCGGTGTATTCCACGTTCATGAAGCGCCCCTCCTAGGAATTCGTGCTATCGAGTCAATTGGGCACTGCATACAGCGGGGGCGTGACGCCCACGCGACGGCCGGCGAGACGCCGGCTACTCGTTATTTTTTGACCCTGCGCTATTTTTTTACCCGGCGTTGGTGCGTGCTGGGGATGCGCATGTCTTCGCGGTACTTGGCTACGGTGCGGCGGGTCACCTGGATGCCTTGCGATTGCAGGATGCGGGTGATCTGCTCGTCGGTCAACGGGCGGCTGGGATCTTCTTCTTCGATCAATTTTTTGACGCGGCGTTTGAGGATGAGCAGCGAAGTTCCGCCGCCCTCGGGGCCCTGAACGCTCTCGCTGAAGAAGTATCGCAGCTCGAATACGCCCTGCGGTGTATGGGCGTATTTGTTGGCCACGGCACGGCTTACTGTGGAAGGATGCACGCCGATTTCTTCGGCCACCTCCTTGATCATCATGGGCTTTAGTTGATCGATGCCTCGTTCGAGGAAATCCTGCTGGCGGGCGACGATGCAATAGCAAACTTTGGTGATGGTCTGCTTGCGCTGCTCGATGTTCTTGATCAGCTGGATGGCGCTCTTGTAACGCTCTTTCACGTAATCGCGGGTGGTTTTTTCGTTGGTGCCGTCGCGGGTGGCCAGCTTCTTGTAGGCGGGATTGAGGCGAAGCTGGGGCAGGTCTTCGTCGTTCATGATGACCAGCCACTCGTCGCCGTGCTTGACGAAAGCGACGTCGGGCTCGATCAGGCGCGCCTGCACTTTGTTGTAGCGCAGACCCGGACGCGGATCGAGGGTGCGAATGTAGTCGAGCGCGGCTTGCACCGCTTCGATGGGACGGCCGATGGCTTTGGCAATTTCTTTGTGTTGCCTGTTCTGCACGGCGCGCAGGTGCTGGTCGACGACTGCCGTGGCGTCCTTTAGAACTTGTTCGGTGCCGTTACCGTTCTTGTGCAGCGCGAGCTGCGCCTGGTGGTAGCGGAGTTGGTGGAGCAGGCAATCCCGCAAGTCGCGGCAAGCCACGCCGGGTGGATCGAGTTGGCGTACGACTTCCAGAGCCTCCTGCAAATCGGCGGCGCTGAATCCTGGCTTGAAGATTGGGGCGGCCTGTGGGGCGGCCTGTCGCGCGGGGGCGAATGCGGCGGCGGAATCGGCTGAGTGAGAAGAGAAAGAAGCTTCCGAGCGCGGCTCGGGAGGGGACGAAGCGCTCTCGGTGTAGGCAGACTCATTGGAGTTGAGATCTGCGTCATTCTCAACTTCTGCAGCATGGGAAATTGCTCCGAGGGAGGAATCTTCCGCTTCCTGGCCCGTCTCCGCAGATACCTCCGCCAGGCCCAAAGCTTGCGCCTCATTCACGATCTTTTTTGCAGTTTGAGCGTCGGCTTCCGGCGGCGCTGGAGGCGCAATGCCGAGCAACTCATTGTCACTGGCGATCAGGTATCCGTCTTCGTTCAAATTGCCGATGATCAGGTCAGCGGCTTCGCGCACTCTACGGCGCAGGCTGAGCGCGCCCAACTGCCAGGCGAGGTGATCGGTGAGATTCGTCGGCTTGGAAAGAAAATTCTCGAACGACGGGCGTTCGATATCCTCCATCTCGCCGTGAGTACGATAGCCGGGATCGAGATAGTCCTGGAAGAAGGAACCGAAATCGATCTCTTCGAAGGGATCTTTCTTTTCGACGGCGGTGATGGGATTTTCTTCGTTGCTGGCGACAGCGGCGCGCTCACGATCTTCTTCTTTTTTGCCGACTTCGTCGAGCAGCGGAACGGACTCTTCCAGCTCCTCGAGAACGGGGTTCTCGACCATCTCGGCGTTGATCATGTCCTTGAGCTCAAGTTTGTTGAGCGCGAGGACGGAGACCATCTGCACCAGGCCAGGGGTGAGGATCTGGCGCTGGGAGAGTTTCACGCTGAGTTTGTGCTGTAGGAGGACCATGTTTCAAAGTTTCAAAGTTTCAAGGTTTCAAAGTTTCAAGCTGGGTTCGGCCGATTCCTTTTCCCACTCGTTGTCATTCCGACCCCTGAGCGAACGCGAGGAGCGGAGGAATCTGCGCTGCACGCCGACAGCAGATTCCTCACCGGCAAAAAGCGCCGGTTCGGAATGACAAAACTAATATTTTCACTTCACACCAGCGAAGCACTTCACACCAGCGAGAAATATTTTCGTTTCACACCAGCGAGAAACTTTCGCCTAAGTAAACCCGTCTCACTTCGGGATCGCTGGCTAACTGCTCGGGCTGACCGTGACGGAAAATTCTGCCGTCGTCGATGATGTAGGCCCGGTCGGTCACCGAAAGTGTTTCGCGGACGTTGTGATCCGTGATCAGTACTCCGATGCCGCTGGCGCGCAGGCTGCTGATTATTTTCTGTAAATCCAGCACGGCGATAGGATCGATTCCGGAGAACGGTTCGTCCAGCAAAATAAACGTGGGATTGATGCACAGGCAGCGGGCAATTTCCACGCGCCGGCGCTCCCCACCGGAAAGAGCATACCCGCGGTTTTGGCGGATGTGCTCGAGTCCTAATTCATCAATAAACTTTTCCATCTTCTCGCGGCGCTCATGCCAGGACATGGGCTGCGCCTCTAAGACCGCGAGGATGTTCTCTTCTACCGTTAATTTGCGAAAGACCGAAGCTTCTTGAGGGAGATAACTGATGCCATACTGACGCGCCCGAAGATACATGGGAACGTCGGTGATGTCCTGACCGTCGTACAATACGCGGCCGGTATCTGGAGGGATCAGACCAACGATGGCGTAAAAAGTGGTGGTCTTGCCGGCGCCGTTCGGGCCAAGCAATCCAACCACTTCGCCCTGGTCGACCCGCAGGCTGACCCCATTTACAACGCGGCGGCCACGGTACGATTTGCCAATTTCTTCGGTGGCCAGGGTACGCATTTATCTTGCCATTTGTCTTTTTTACCGGGCCACTCGCGTCTGAGTTACCACAGGAGTACTTGCTTCGCCTTCTACGAGCACCCTATCATCGCGTCTGAAGAAAGTCAACGAAACCCCGGTAATCTTGCCGTGTTCGGCATCAAAAATGCTGGGCGGTCCGCCGGTGAGGACGAACTTGTCGTCGGCTGCGGTGTAGATGAGCTTTTGGCCCTGAGCACGCCGCTGGGGCTGCTGGACCACAACATTGCCTTGAGCGACCATCCGGTCGAGCTGCCCTGGGCCGGCAAAGGATTGATTATTCGAGGTTTGAGTGCGCGACAAGAGATAGGCGTCCACGGTTTGGGCTGAAGCAGTAAAGGAGGAGCTTTGGGCACTCACTCCCCCTTCGTAGTGCACTCGCCGTTCGGAATCGGCGTAAGTCAATTTGGCCGCGGTGATGGAAATCGGGCTTGACCCAGCAAGGGAAGAGTCTTTGGATCGTTTTTCGAGGGATTTTTTGGCCGAAGCTGCCGTTTCTGCTCCAGCCTTTTTGGCCGGAACCAGAATTGTTTGCACGGGATGAGTTGGCTGTCCTTGAGCGGTGACGAACCGGCGGTCGCGGTCGAACTGGATGGTGGGCGCTTCAATAATGTTGGCGTCCTGCCAGAGGCGGGCGTTTCCGGTGTAGAGAGCGATGCCGGGATTGTTGTTCGCGGTCATACTCTGAGCTGTGACATGAATCGGCGAGGCAGACGCGAGCAGGGCCCCGTCAGGTTGCTCTTTAAGTTCACTGTACGTGCTCTTGACGTCGCCTTGGGCGAGAGCGTCGCCAGTGCCGCGGTTGATGCGGATGGTTTTAGCGGTCGTCGCCATGCCGCCATTGGCCACGCGCGGGTTGCCGCTGAGAACTAGCATTTGATCGGCAGGAGTGTAGCGCGCGGAGCCGGCCCAGGCTTGCATGCGCTTTTCAGGCTGCTGGCCGTCCGTATAAGCTACGTTGCCTTGCTGAATGATGGAGTCGATTCCGCCTTGGGGAAGAAAAGAGGCGTCCACGGATTCGCTCGTGCTTACGCGGTCGGGTTGTCCGGGAGTCGAGTTGACGATCCGGGCGTTGGGCGAGCCGTGAATGCTGGCGAGGTGGTTTCGTCCGTCGGAAGAGGCGAACTGGGCCTGAAACGTGCCCGCCGTAACAACAGTACGCTGCGATGCCGGATTGGCTTGATTCGCTTGCGCTTGCTCTGCTTGCGCCTGTCCAGCCTGAACGATTGTGATCTGCGCGGCGCCGGAAGTGACGGCGTGTTCCAGAATGTGCCCTTGCGCCACCGTGAAGTCGATCGCGGATGCAGCAAGGTCGAAATCCTGAGGACCTGCGGCTATGCCTTGGGCCACGGGCCTGTTTTCAGCCACCGCATTCTGGATCAGGCGCACTGCATCAAGGGCATGCACTTTCTGCAATTCGTTCTGGCCGGCAAAGTCGAAGATCACGCGACCAGCTTCACCGAGCATGGGCTGAGGCCCGGTTTGCTCGACGTGGACATTGCCGGTCATGATTGCCGTGCGAAGCAAGTTTTGCTTCCCCTCGAGAAGAAACTCAGCCTGATCGGCGCGACTGCGCATCTCCGAGGGCAGCGGTTGATCCGCTACCGCGGAATTCCGGTTGGCGGCTACGGCCAGGCGCTTCGCATCCTGCGTCCGCGTCTCGGTGGTCACGTTTCCCGTGGCCAGAACTCGTTCCACCTGATTCTCCCGGCCAAGATAGAACACTGCGCGATCGGACTGCACAGTTCCATCGATGCGACTGAGGCGAGGATGGTCGAGGATGATCTGGCGCGGATCGTTGGTGATGGTGCCGCGCTCCGCCTTAATGACGGCGGCGTGCGGACCGGTCAGCACCAAATGAATCTGCGAAGACAAGGTTAGCGTGTTGCTCTTGCCCGCATACTTCACGCCCACGGCCCAGCCGGTGGCTTGCGGGGTTTGAAACTCGACGCGGGCCGCGGTCATAGCGTTTCCGCTGTCTTTGTTGAAGACCAGATCGTGAGTCTTCAGGTGGATGGGGTTCTTGAGTTCTTTCGGCGTGGTTTGATCGGGACTGGCCAGGCCCGCGGGGTTGGCCACGAGATCGATCTGCACGTCGCCCTTGGCGATAACGTCTCCGGTTTTTTGGTTGAAGGCAAAATCGTCGCCATAGATCTGGTCGAAGCGGGAAGAATCCCGGCCGTAGAGCACGATGCTGACGTTGTGCAACTCGGCATTGCCGTCGAGCTTGAATTGTTTGACGTTGCTGGCCTGGACGGTGAAAAGCGTGCGCTTGCCGTCGGACTTGGAAAATTGGAAGCCGCTGGCGGTTTGCTTTATGTCGTATCCGATCTTGCCCGGGATTTGCTTCAGCACGTTGGTCGCACGGGATCGCGCGTAGAAGTACATCCCGGCGACGACCAGCGTGAGCAGCACGGCGGTCGCAGCCAGCAGTCTGCGCAGACGGTAGACTTGGAGCGGCATCTGGTTTCAGTGTAATGCCAAATCCAGTTCGCAGTTCTCAGTTCTCAGTTTTAGGCCGCTTGGACCTCATCTACACTTGGGTGTAATGGAACTGAACGTCGACTTAAAGCCGCCTCTGCTGGACTTTCAAAACCTGCGGGTGATGCGGGGGCAGAAGATCGCGCTTGACGACTTTAGCCTTCGCATTGGCGCGGACGAGCACGTTGCCATCCTCGGCCCCAACGGCTGCGGCAAATCTACATTGATCAAGACTATTGCGCGCGAGTGTTATCCGGTGGCGCGGCCGGATTCGTCGATCTCCATTCTGGGAGAAGAGAGTTGGGATGTATTCGCGCTGCGGGCTCGGCTGGGGATCGTCTCGAATGACCTGATGCTTTCTTGCACCGGAGACGCTTCTGGACGGGACGTTGTGCTGTCGGGCTTTTTCAGCAGCACCGGCATTTTTTCCAATCACACCGTCGATGCCAAACAGCGCGAATTGGCCGACTCTGCATTGGCGGCGTTGGAAATTGAGCATCTCGCGGAGCGTCCGGTTTGTGAGATGTCGTCAGGCGAGGCTCGACGCGTGATCATCGCGCGTGCCCTGGTGCATAAGCCGGGCGCGTTGCTGTTCGATGAGCCGTGCAATTCTCTCGATCTTTCGGCGCAGCAGAGTTTGCGACAGACCATGCGGACCCTGGCGAGCTCTGGAACGGCGATCATTCTTGTGACCCATGAACTGGCGGACATCGTGCCGGAGATTCAGCGTGTGGTGCTGATGAACCGCGGACGAGTGGTCGCGGACGGACCTAAAGAGGAAATCCTGCAGGTTGAGCGATTGGCAGACGCTGTTCGGCGTCAGCGTGGAGATGGCGCGGCGCGACGGACATTACCATTTGTGGTGACGATCTTTCACGCCAGTCGCGCGTCAATCGTTTGTCATTGGCAGAATGACCATTCTTCAGGATATGCTCTGGAGTCTCTCAGCGCGGAGTCGACTTGAAATCTCGCAGAGACAGTTCGAGGCCGCCGTATTCGGGATGATCGTTGTTACCGATGGTGAAGGCGACGTCGATGGTGTCGCCTGCCAGGAGCGGGGTCTGCTGCATGCGTTCGGCCATGTGCCAGCCTAGTGCGTCGAAGGTAATTTTAGTTCTCAGTTCTCGGTTGTCAGTTCCCAGCCGAACGGCGCCCGCGTAGCCTTCGGCGACCGCTGCGGCTCTTTCGCTGCGCCGGATGGTGGCACCGTCGGGATGGCAGCGCGGAGTCGCCAGAATTGCGGCTGCGGAGAGTTCCTCGACTTCACAGGATGCCGCATTGTTTCCGATTGCGCCCGCCCTGAGCTTCAGCTTGACGTGCTTATCTTTCAGAATTCGCGGGGGCGCGGTTAACTGTACGCCGCGTGCCGCGAATATTGGTTCGGGATTTCCCATTCCGTAAGGTTCCAGCAGTTGAAGCGTCTGAAAAAGTTCGGGTGTGACGTCGGCGAGATCCAGGGCGGCATCGAGATCGAGACTCGGATCAAAATCCGCGGGCGTGAGGCGGGCGCGGGCAAATGTATCCAACTGGCTCCGCAGATCGGCGATGTTGGCGGAGGGTATGGCGAAGCCGCAAGCGTGGGAGTGGCCGCCGTAGCGCGAAAAAAGAGGGCTGCACGATTCGATCGCCTCGAGTAAATGGAACGCACGAATAGAGCGGCCGGAACCGAAGGCCTCCTCTCCGTCGCGCGAAATCACTACCGTCGGGCGGTTGTAGCGCTCGACGATCCGCGTCGCGGTGATGCCGATCACGCCGCGGTGCCAGCCTTCGCCATCGATCACGATGCAGTAGGAATCGCACAGCGCGGGATCGCCGGTGAAACGCTCTTCCACCGCGCGCAGGATTTTCCGTTCTTCCTCCTGACGGTCGGTATTGAGATGATCAAGCTTGGCGGCGAGTTCGCGGGCGCGAGATGTGTTCTTCACGCTGAAGAGTTCGATCACGTCGCGAGCCACGTCCATGCGGCCGGCGGCGTTGATGCGCGGGGCGATGCGGAAGCCTACTTCGCCGGATGTGGGCGGTCGTTTGGTGGAGATCTGGGCGACTTCCAGCAGCGCCTTCAGTCCCGGATTCACGGCCTTGCGGAGCGCGTCCAGGCCTAACGAAGCGAAGACGCGATTTTCTCCGGTCAACGGAACGGCGTCGGCAATGGTGGCAATCGCCACGACCTTCATAAACGACATCTGCAGTTTGTTCTGAACGTTTGCATCCAAGCGTCGCTGCATCAATCCTTGCGCCAGCTTGAAAGCCACGCCCGCTCCACACAACTGCTTGTAGGGATATTCGCAACCGTTCTGATTGGGATTCAGCACTGCTAGCGCCCGTGGCACGCCATCAGGACCGGGAAGGTGGTGGTCGGTCACGATCAGATCGACACCAAGGCGTTGCGCGGTTTCGGCGGGGGCGAAGGCGCGGATGCCCATGTCGACGCTGACGATCAGGCGAATGCCAGAGGCGGCGGCACGCTCGATCACGTCGTCGCGCATGTCATAGCCTTCGCGAATGCGGTGCGGGACGTGAAAGTCGGCCGCGCCTCCGCAGAGTTCGATCGCAGTCTTGAGGATGATAACGGCCATGGTGCCGTCGACGTCGTAGTCGCCGTAAATCAGAATGGGCTCTTTGCGCTCGATGGCCGCGTCGATACGATCGACGGCCGCGCGCAGGCCGGTCATGCGCTCTGGTGCGTGCAGATGAGAGAGGGAGGGAGAGAGGAAGTTCCTCGCTGAATCGGGATCGGTGATGCCGCGGCGGACTAATAATGGCGCGAGGATATCGGCTGCGTGGGCGACACCCGGAAGGGCAGGGTCGGAGCGCAATGCCGCGATCAAAAGTGTGACCTGATCGTGGTCCGTTGCCTTTTCAATCCATTGCATGTGTGATGAAGCAGTCTACTACTGAAGCAGTGTTGCAGAGCGCATCCAGCCACCTGACTTCGTGCCGCCTTCAAGGCCTCAGAGGCTAAAGCCCGTTTCCTTTGCAGCCCTGAGCGGCACGGCTGAAGCCGTGCCCTTCCCGTTAGTTGCGAGGCCTTGAGCGATGGTGGCCCTGGCAGACACCTAGATCCCTCGCGTTGCTCGGGATGACAATTTTTTTGTTGTGAACATTATCGGCAGGCTGAAGCCGTGCCTTCCCATCTATTACACATCTGTTAGTTTTCTTCGTCCTGATCGGGCTCGTCCAGGGTGAGGCCGCCGAATTCGTCGGAGACTTCGAGCAGATGCTGGTAGCGCTCGTACCACTCAGTGCCGACCTCGCACAGAAACATCGATCCCTGATACGCCCAACCCAACTGCAGAAATCCCACGCGGCCGACGTGGGCTCGCAGCCAGCGGGCGTCTTCGACATCGTCACCATCGGTGAACTCGGAGTTGGTGAGGCGCTGCACCATGTCATCCAGTTCGGTGCGCTCCAGCGTCCAGGAGTGCATGGTAAGAAAAGGAGCGGCCGAGGCCTTGGCCAGTTCCACGAAATCTTTCCAGCCATCCGGATTGCCGCCCGTCTCCCACATCACGCATTGCACTTCGTCGTAATCCACGTAGCCGTGGAAGCGGCGCATGCCGTGACCTTCGATGAATGCCACCATGTCATCTTTTACGGCGGTCAGGTCGTCTGGGGTGGGAGACATATGGGGAAAAGCTCGCAAGGGAATATTGTATGCCGTTCGCAAGTTCGGTGCCAATAATCGGTAGCTTACGGTCTGATGACTTCGAGTTGGAGCGGCACCGAATGTCCAAAAACGAAAGCCAGACTGAGTTGACTTTACTTCAGTCTGACTTATTTCTTTATTTCTTTCCCTGATTCAGGTTCCTAGAAGATTAACTTCAGCGCGAACTGAATGAATCGAGGATCGTTTAACGTTGCGTTAACCACTCCAAAGCTGGAGGAGCTGGCAAAGTCTTGCATGGAGCTGGCGCTGCTGCCGGGCAAAAAGAAGTGCGGATGATTGAAGAGGTTAAAGAACTCGGCTCGGAATTGCAGGTTCATGCCCTCACGAAAGCCCAAGGGAAAATCCTTGATCGCCGAGAAGTCGGTGTTCACAAACCGCGGGCCATACACTGGGGCGCGGGGTGCGATCCCCAGTTCTCCCGGCAGGGGCGCTGCGAACGCGCAGGGGTTAAACCAGTGCTCCAAAGTATGAACTTGAGCGGGACAATTCGTACTCCCGGCTTCCGGACCGCCACGGTTTGGGTCTCCGACTTCATTGGGGCGGTTGAGCACGTTTCCGTTCCACATGAAGTTCACGCCCGACTGGTTGTTGCTAGTGACGACGAACAGAGGAAATCCCGAAATAGCTTTTTCGATTAAGTTTACTTTCCAATTTCCAAGAACGGCAGTGGCCGCTCCATTCCAGTTGCTGCCGAAATGTTTACCTTTTCCAAAGGGCAGGTCATACAAAACGCTGGCTGTGAATTGATTATTCAGGTTGAGCGCGGAGAGCCCCCAATCGGCCGTCTTGTTCCCCGGCAGCGGCCAATACATAGCGCCGGGCAATGTGCCGAGTCCGTCCGGAAATCCGGAATCGAAGGTGCGTGAATAGGTATAGCTCAACAGGGCATACAGGCCATTGCGGGCGCTCTTCTCCGCCTTGACCTGGAGCGAATCGTAGCGGGCCCGACCCACGTCATTGTTGTTGGCCACGGTCGTGAAGGGACCGTAGGGAGCGTTCGGGTATATTGTGTCGCCGGTTCCGCATCCAAAATGGTAGTTGGGATTGTAAACCGGATTTGCGATGGGCTGGTTGCTGGAGTTGAGAATCTGCGGGAAGCACGCCTCGGGATTGGTCAGATTTTCATTCAAGCCGTCTACCAAAATGTGAGTGCTGCGGGATCCCGCGTATCCAGCGGTCAACACGACCTGACCCGGCAGCTGATGCTCAATATTGAGATTGAACTGTTGCACCATACCTTGTTTGAAGTTGAGGTTCTGCGACTGAATGGTGCCCGTGAAGCTGGCCGGCGGAGGGGGCGCTAAGATCGGCTGCAGGTTGGACTGTAGGAAACCGAGCTGAAGTCCGCAATTTTGCGGAGTCGCCGATGTGGCATTGCCAAACGGGCAAGGTGAAAAGGGGAAATTGTCGACTTCGGCATAGTAGGGCGGATTTTGCCAGGTTCCCTGCGCTCCCTGACTCCAAGCCGAATCGTGGAAGATCGCATAACCGGCGCGAATCGCGGTATTCGAGCTTCCCCAGGGCTTCCATGCCAAACCAATGCGCGGTTCGAACGCTGTCTTGTCGAATTGGACGCCCACGTTCCCGTCCGAGCGTATGCAACCGGTACAACCGCTGAGCGGGCCCGCCACCAGGTACTGCCCGGTATTGAAATTGAAGTTTGCCTGACGACCTTCGGCCTCGGTAATAGGCGTGGTCAGCGACCAGGCAAGCCCTAAATTCAAGGTCAAGTTGTTGGTGACGCGCCAGTCGTCCTGCACGAAGGGGCGAAACATCTTCCAGCGGCGGCCGGTCGTCGCTCCCAGAAATGTCTGGTCATGAATGGCGCCACCGATCTGTCCGAGAAGCACGTCTGCCGTAGCATCGCCGGTATAGCTGCCGAAGATCAGGAAGTATCCGTCACCAAAGCCATTGGTCAGCACGTTCATCTGGTTGGCGCGAATCCCCACGCCGGCGCGGACGTTGTGCTTGCCGCGAATCATCTCCAGCGAATCCGAAACGGAGAAAACGTTGGTGCCACCCTGGAAGGGTGAAAATCCGCGATCACCCACCGACCAATAACCAGTTAACTGAGTCGAACTCAAACCGCAACCCACACAGTCTTTAGCTGATTGATTTAGACTTGCGGGGTATCCGGTAATGCTGTCGCATTGCTTCCCCAAGTCGGCGCCTTGAATGCCTATTTTGGCGGCTTCGCAGGTGCCAGTGCCGAAAGACAAAATGTGATTGAATATCCGGTTAAATCCGACACTGAATTGGTTAATGGTTCTATCGGAAAAAAGGTGCGTCTCCGACACCGCTACGTTTCGTCCGTGGTTCGTGATGTTCTGAGTGCTGGCGAACGCGGCTTGTTCGGCGAAGCCGGGCGAACCGCCCGGAACAAATGATACGGCCTGATCGTAGCTAAATCGCGCAAAAACGGAATCTTTACTGGAGAAATTGTGGTCCAGCCGGATATCGAACTCCCCTTCGTTAAGTCTTCTTACGGGCACATTCGTGTAGTTGTAGCCGAGCTGCTCGTTGACCTGGTTGCTCGGGTTGCTACGAGGATAAAGCTGGAGTAACTTCTGACCCGTCGGGTCGATCAGCCCTGGAGGAACGTAGTTGCAGGCGGTGCCGACAGCTTGGCCACCGTGCCCATTGACCGGCTCTGGTGTCGGCGTCGTAAGGTTCTCGGTTCCGGGGACACATTGGAAATTGGCGGGATCACCCAAGGCGGCATTTGCGTACGGGTTGTTGAGTAGCGCCATTCCAGTGCCAAAGGGACCCGAGCGGTAGTCCCCGCTGACCATCGCCGGCGTAGGAATCAATCCCGTGAACGGGATGCCGTGCCGCTGCCTCTTCGCCTGATAGTCGAGGAAGAAGAAGGTCTTGTCCTTTTTGATTGCGCCGCCCAGTGCGCCGCCGAACTGGTTCAAGTTGAACTGCTCCTTCGGCCTCGTCAAGCCGAAGGAGTAGCTGCTTGCGTCCAATTTCGTGTTGCGAAAGAATTCAAACAGCGATCCGTGGAGCTGGTTCGTACCTGATTTCGTGGTGACCAAGACCGTTGGACCCGCGCGCGTACCGTATTCGGCGGAGTAGTTATAAGTGAGAACTTTGAATTCCTGGATGGCATCGATTGACGGCAGAATCGCAATGCCGCCCCCGGTCAGCTCGTTGTTGTCGTTTCCGTCGAGAAGCCAGTCCGTGCTCTGGGCACGCGATCCACCTACTGACAGCGAATAAGTGCCGCGGGCAGAGACTTCGCTGCTGGGGCCTCCATTGAAGAAGCTGGCTGGGTTGGTCTCCTGCGTTACTCCGGGGGTCAGCGTGGCTAACTGCACGAAATCGCGGCCGTTGAGCGGGAGCTCGGCCACCTGCTCGGAAGTGATCACTTGCCCTAAAGTCGGATTCGTAGTCTGTACGGCGACTTCGGTCGCGTTTACCTCGACGCTCGTGCTTACCGACGCGGGCACCAGTTTGAAATCGAGTTCGCGGTGTTCATCGATCTGTAATCGAACATCTTTTGCTTCAGCAGACTTAAAGCCCGGCGCTTCTACTCGAACCGTGTAATCGGCAACGCCGAGCGAGGGAACGAGAAAGTGTCCGGTATCGTCACTGACGGCGTCGCGAGAAATGTTCGTGGCTTGGGCGGTGACGGTGACCTTGGCGCCGGATACGACTGCGCCAGAGTTATCGGAGACCGTGCCTGAGAAGCTACCCGTGGCCTGGCTATGCAGGAACGGGCTGCACAGACAGAGCAACGAACCGAGATACACGGCGAGGCGCGTCTTTTGGGTCGACATTCGAACCCCTTTCGGTGGTGGTAGTGTGGAAGAAAAGACCCCGCACCTCCGGCTGAGGAAGTTAGGGCGCTGGGACCGCAGACAGCGCTTATAAATTGCAGCTTACCTTTAAGTCAAGAATTTTCGAATCGCAAAAGGGGTCTTCGAGGTCATTCTTTAGCATCGTCTCATCCGAAAAATCTATCCCGAAGCGGGACGAGGCAACTGGCTTAGATTCTTGCAGCCAGCTCGGCCTCAAAGCGCGCGCGATCGTAAAAAGATTTCTGCGTTCCGACACCGGTTGTGGATAACGCGGCGTAGAGATTAGCGCGCCGCACGGCCTCCTTTTCTGGAGCACCCTCGGCAAGAAACACGGCAAAGCTTCCGATAAAGGCGTCCCCGGCGCCGCTGCTGTCGACGCTGTTCACAGCGTAGGGAGGCATGTGCTCGCTGCCATCAGTGCCGGCGAGAAAAGATCCATTCGCGCCCAAGGTGATGATTACGCGGCGAATGCCGCCCGCCACTAACTTTTCGGCGCACTTCCTGGCATCTTCCACGTTTTTCACAGACTGCCGCGTGATGGACTCGGCTTCACTCTCGTTGGGAACGAAGTAGTCGAGATCTTGCAGCGCTTTCAGGTCGACCGGTTGCGCGGGAGCGGGATTGAGAATGCAGCGCATTCCGTGGCGGCGCGCAAATTGTATTGTGTAGTAAACCGTCTCCAGTGGGATCTCAAATTGCAGCACGATGCAATCGACGGCCTTCAACATCTCGGCGGCGGCATCGACGTCGGCCGGCTTCAGCGCGTCGTTCGCTCCCTTGACTACCAGAATTCGGTTCTGCCCGTTGGGCTCCACGAAGATCGGCGCGACACCGCTGGAGAGTCCGTCGATTTGCTTCACATGAGTGACATCGATTCCCTGCTTTCTGAAGTTTTCAATCGTGGCGGGACCGAACAGATCACTGCCCACACGGGCGACCATAAAAACATCGGCGCCACAAAGGCGCGCCGCTACGGCCTGATTCGCGCCCTTGCCTCCGAAACCCAGATCGAATCTCTGACCAAAGATCGTTTCGCCCGGCTTCGGGAACTGGTTGGTAAAAGTTGTCAGGTCAATGTTGGCACTGCCAACCACTGCAATTCGCGGACGCTTTGCCATACTTTCGCCATTTCTCCGGAAGGTTGCGGAACGCCGAGTCTATTTAGCCCCCGCAGAATGTGTCAAACGCGTGCGAAACCTCACGAATGGTGGGTGATAACGCAGGTGCCGTTTCTGCTATAGTTTCGTTCCTCGACACTTAGCTTTGGGAGGTCTCATGCCCCGCAATGTCCGCTGTGCCTTGATTCAAGCCAGCAACGCGCTCTCGACGGAGCGCCCGCTTGCGCAGATCCGAAAGGCGATGATCGACAAGCACCTGAAACTGATCGAGCAGGCCGCGCGCAAGAAGGCACAGATTCTTTGCCTGCAGGAGCTTTTCTATGGACCCTATTTTTGTGCGGAGCAGAACGCGCGGTGGTACGAACTGACTGAACGTGTGCCCGACGGACCGACCACGCGTCTGATGCAAAAAGTTGCGGCCAAGCACCGCATGGTGATGGTGGTTCCGGTATACGAAGAGCAGATGCCGGGAGTCTATTTCAATACCGCGGCCGTTATCGACGCCGACGGACGATATCTGGGCAAATATCGCAAGCATCACATCCCGCACTGCCATCCTGGATTCTGGGAAAAGTTTTATTTCACTCCGGGCGATCTCGGCTATCCCGTGTTTGAAACAAAATATGGTCGCGTGGGTGTGTACATCTGTTACGACCGCCATTTTCCGGAAGGCGCTCGCATCCTCGGACTAAATGGGGCGGAGATCGTGTTCAATCCTTCCGCGACTGTTGCCGGGCTCTCGGAATATTTGTGGGAATTGGAGCAGCCTGCCCACGCCGTCGCCAACGGCTATTTTGTGGGCGCGATCAATCGAGTTGGAACGGAGAAGCCATGGAGCATTGGCGAATTCTACGGCAAGAGTTATTTTTGCAATCCGCGGGGCAAGATCATTGCTCAAGCCAGTCGCGATAAAGACGAGGTCGTGGTCGCGGATCTCGACCTCGACATGATCGCGGAAGTCCGCAAAGTTTGGCAGTTTTTCCGCGACCGCAGACCAGATAGCTACGGCCCGCTAACGACGCAGAGCGGGACATCGCATGGAAGCTCCGCAGCCGCCGACTAATGCGACCTGCCACTCCGATGACGACCACGCCGCAGTTGCGCTCTCGAATCGAATCCAGCCCTCTGTATAACGAAGATCTCGCGCCGGCCACCGCCGAGCGCCGAACGTGGGGCACATACAATTTCGCCGCTCTGTGGATTTCGATGTCGGTGAACATTCTTACCTACATGCTGGCTGCAAGTTTGATTCAGGGAGGGATGAACTGGAAGCAGGCGGTCGCGACTATTTTTATTGGCAACGTGATTGTGTTGGCGCCGATGCTGTTGAATTCGCATCCCGGCGCGAAATATGGAGTCCCGTTTCCGGTTCTGGCGCGCGCCTCGTTCGGAGTGTTGGGAGCGAACATTGCCGCGGTGTTGCGCGCCCTGGTCGCTTGCGGATGGTTCGGCATTCAGGCGTGGATCGGCGGCGAAGCCATCAGCACCTTGCTGGCGACGCTCGTTCCCGGCTGGAAAGACTTCCCCTACGGAACCGCCATTTGCTTCTTTCTTTTCTGGCTGATCAATCTTGCGGTCGTGCTTAAAGGAATCGAGTACATCCGCGTTCTGCAAGGCATCAGCGCGCCGATTTTGCTCGGCGTCGGATTGCTTCTGCTGGGTTGGGCCTACCATGCGGCGGGTGGCTTCGGCCCTATGTTCTCCGTGCCTTCGCGGTTTCAAACGTTTCCCGAGTTCCTGAAGTTTCTGATCCCCGCGCTAAATGGTACGGTCGGTTTCTGGGCCACGGTTTCGTTGAACATTCCGGACTTCACGCGTTTCGCGCGAAACCAGCGGGAGCAGGTAATAGGTCAGGCTTTGGCCTTGCCCACGACCATGACGCTGTACTCTTTCGTCGGAATCGTGGTGACATCAGCCACGGTGGTGATCTACGGAACAGCCATCTGGGATCCGGTACAACTGCTCAGCCGTTTTCACTCGCCCGTGGCCGTTGTGATCTCGCTGGTGGCGATTCTGCTGGCTACACTCAACGTCAACATCGGGGCGAATGTGGTTTCGCCGGCGAATGATTTCTCGAATCTGTGGCCTCGCGGAATCAGTTTCCGCACCGGAGGAGTCATCACCTGTTTCATGGGGATCGCGCTCATGCCGTGGAAGCTGCTCTCCAACTACAGAACATTTATTCTCGGCTGGCTGGGCGGATACGCGGCGTTTCTCGGACCCGTGGCAGGAATCATGATCTGCGATTACTTCGTCATCCGGCGGCGAGTCTTGCAAGTGGACGACTTATATCTTCGCGGCGGGCTCTACGAATATTCGCGCGGATTCAACTGGCGCGCCGTGATTGCGCTGGCGCTGGGAGCAGGCACCGCACTCGCCGGGCTGGCGATTCCGTCGGTGCGCGCGCTGTATGACTATTCGTGGTTTGTCGGCTTCGCAGTTTCTTTTGTGGCCTATTACGCGCTGATGAAGTTTCAGCGTCAGGCGGCGCTCGCTCCGCAGGAAGCGGCTTAATCCGGCTAATTCTTTCTTGTTCTCAGAAACTCCGGCAGCACGTCGCGCTCATATATGTCGAGCGTCTGCTCTTCATCCCCGCACATCAGATAGATGTTGAACTGGGTGACGCCTACATCTGCGAGTTCGCGCAACTTTTTGCGATGAGCCTCAGCCGGACCGATCAGGCAGAAGCGGTCCACGACTTCATCGGAAACAAAATCGGCATTGTCGCTTTCGACTTCGCAATGATGCTGATAATCGTAGTTGCCGCGATCCTGCACAAACGAAGTTAAGGCCGGAGGCAGATCTTCCGGCTTATACTGCCGGATCAAGTCCATCACATGGTTCGAGACCAACGCCGGGAACCATCGCACTCGCTCACGAGCAACCTTCAAATCATTCGAAACCCATACCGGCGCGGCGGCCATCACTTCGATCTTGCTCACATCTCGTCCCGCGGCGCGAGCCCCTTCTTTCACGAAGCCCATGCACCAGTCGATTAACGCGGGATCGGCGAATTGCAGAATGATTCCGTCGGCTACCCGCCCGGCCATGTGCAGAACCTTGGGTCCGTAGCCTGCAATCCACACTCGCGGAGAATCTTTTGCCCAAGCGAGACGCGTGGGCTGACCGTCATGCTGCACTTCTTTGCCGGACGTGAGATCGCGGAACTCCGCGACGGCAGCTTCCAACTGCGACCAACTGACGGGCTTCTTCCCCATTACGCGCCGGGAACTGTCGCCGCGGCCGATGCCGAGTTCCATGCGTCCACCGGAAATGAGGTTGAGAGTTGCGAACAAGCTGGCCGTCACAGTGAGGTCGCGAGTCGCGGGATTCGTCACGCACGTGCCCAAGCGCATGCGTTGGGTGTTGGTCGCCATCAGTGTCAGCAGAGGATAGGGCTCTTTCCACAAAACGTGAGAGTCGAAAATCCAGCCATATTCGAATCCGGCGCTCTCCGCCTGGCGTGTAAGGCTTACGATCCGTTCGATGGAGATGTCAGGTTTTAGTGCGATGCCGAATTGCATGGCCGATCCCTTTCGCGAAGAAATCTATGAGCAACTGATTTTGAACAACTGATCCGAACTAGTGTTGTGAACAAGTATCGCGAACAAGTAAAGTGCGGCAGTGTAGCATAGAATTCTTTTTCGCTTCTCGGGCGGGATGCGGCTATACCGACGGAGGATTTCTATGGGTTTCGACACAATCATTCACAACGGTTCCGTGGTGACAGCAACGGATACGTATACCGCTGACGTAGGCATCGCGAATGGCAAGATTACCGCCATTGGCACCGATCTTCCAAGGCAGAACGCGACGAAGATTCTGGACGCATCGGGCAAACTTGTCCTGCCGGGCGGAATCGATGTGCACACTCACCTCGACATGCCCTTCGGGGGAACGACCAGCGCGGACGATTTTGAGACCGGCACTCGAGCTGCGGCATTCGGCGGCACAACCACGCTGATCGATTTCGCGATTCAATACAAAGGCCAGTCCTTGCGGCAGGCTTTCGACACTTGGATGAGCAAGGCATCGAGCAAAGCCGTGTGCGATTACGCATTCCACTGCATCGTGACCGACGTGTCTGGCGGACAACTTTCGGAGATGAACGATCTCGTCCATGAAGGCGTGACCAGCTTCAAACTTTTCATGGCGTATCCGGGTGTGTTCATGCTCGACGATGGCAGCATCTTCAAAGCCCTGCAGACTACTTCGAAAAACGGCGGCCTGGTTTGCATGCACGCGGAAAACGGCAGCGCGATAGACGTGATCGTGCAGCAAGCCCTGGCCGAGGGGAAACGGGCGCCGAAATATCACGCCCTCACGCGTCCTACGACCGCGGAGGCAGAGGCCGTAAGCCGCGCCATTGCGCTGGCCGAAATGGCAGGCGCGCCGATCTACATCGTGCATCTGAGTTGCAACGACGCGCTGGAAAAAGTCCGCGAGGCGCGGGATCGGGGGCTTCCGGTATACGCCGAGACTTGTCCGCAATACTTATATCTTTCGCTCGATAACATGGATGCTCCCGGTTTTGAAGCAGCGAAGTACGTTTTCACTCCGCCGTTGCGTGAGAAGTGGAATCAAGAAAAGTTGTGGAATGGACTCAAGCAGGATCACTTGCAGGTTGTTTCTACAGACCATTGCCCATTTTGTTTCAAGGAACAAAAAGAACTTGGACGCGACGATTTCACGAAGATTCCCAACGGCGGCCCGGGTGTGGAGCATCGCATGAGTTTGATCTACTCGGGCGGTGTGAGCGGAGGACGGTTCAACGCGAACCGGTTCGTGGAACTGACATCGACTACCCCGGCGAAGCTATTTGGGCTGTATCCGCGCAAGGGAACGATCGCCGTTGGCAGTGATGCCGATCTGGTGATTTTCGATCCCAAGCGCAAGCACACGATCAGCGCGAAGACTCACCACATGCGCGTCGATTATTCGATGTTCGAAGGTATTCAAGTCACAGGGATGCCCGACCTCGTTCTTTCACGAGGCAAAGTTGTGGTAGAAGGAGACAAGTTCCTGGGGCGTGCGGGCCAGGGAGAATTCTTACGCCGTTCAACGTATGCGCAAGTGAACGGCTGAACTCTTCTAACGCAGGGCCACGTAGAGCGCTTCTTTCCATCGCCGGTTATCGATGCTCCAGCACACATTAGATTTCCGTCCTTCGAGCGCAGCCGCCCACACAGCCTGGTTGCGCTCATCTGCCGCGACATTCAGCCGATCGACTACCGTCATCCCGCGAGTTAGTTCGCTCTGAGTTTCCACGTCGACATAGTGCTCGCTCCACTCAGTCCCGACCGTTGAGTCCAAGGCGAGACACATCGCCACCGGGTCGGGCAGGCAGATTCCATCCTCTCCGGTTTGAATTTTGTACGCTTCGCGCGCGTGACTGTTGCACTCGATGGCAAAGTGAGCGAGCTTTGTATTGAAGGCCTCAATGTGCTCGATGTCACCTTCGCCGAGCACGGCGTCTCCGCGGCTGAGTTGCCATCCGATGAGTTCTATGGGAAGACCGCTGCGCATGACGATGCGCGCCGCTTCGGGATCGACCCAAATGTTGTATTCTGCAGCCGGAGTGACGTTGCCTTCGCAACACGGCGCTCCGCCCATCACCACGCAGCGGCTAACGTTTGCCGCGATCCCTGGCTTCTTCGAAAGAGCCAGGGCAATGTTCGTCAGCGGACCCAGCGTGACCAGCACGAGCCCAGGGTTGGCCTCAATGGTTTCGAGGATGGCATCGACCGCATGTAGTTTTTGCGCAGATTGGCGCGGCGCGGGATAGTTGTGATCTCCAAGCCCGTCGCGCCCGTGAAACCATGTCGCGTTCTCGTAAGTGCGTAGGAGAGGCTTTTCCGCGCCCGAATAGACCGGGACTCTTGCGCCGCACAGTTCGACCGTATATAGAGCGTTGCGCGTCGCCTGCTCCACGTTCACGTTTCCGGCAACGACCGTGATCGCAGCCACGCGCACATCCGGGGCGCGTAAAGCCATGATGAGCGCGACGGCGTCATCCGAAGCCGTGTCAGTATCAATGAGAAACGTTCGAGCCACGGGCGTAGCATAGCAGACCGTCGCGACTTCGCTCAGGCGACGATCGTTGACCTGCGAGTCCGACTTGTGACTCGCAGCGAAGAAGAGTACAGTTACAAACTTTCCAGGGGAGACCACGATGTATACGCCGCCGAGTCTGACGATAGCGCTGTTAATGATGATCACCAGCGCCATCTGCTGGGGGTCATGGGCCAACACTTATAAGGGCGTCAAGAATTATCGTTTCGAACTTTTTTATTGGGATTACGCCATCGGCATCTTTCTGATTTCTCTTATCCTCGCTTTCACCATGGGGAGCAGCGGCCACGACTCCAGCAGTTTCGTGAATAACGTTCAAGCCGCGGACACTTCAAACATTGCCTCAACTCTGGTAGGAGGAGCAATTTTCAATCTGGCGAACTTGTTGCTGGTGGCGGCCATCGACATGGCGGGGCTGGCGGTCGCCTTCCCGGTGTCGATTGGAATTGCGCTGGTCGTCGGGGTGGTGTTGAGCTATGCGCTTCAGCCCAAGGGAAATGCGATGTTCCTGGCGATCGGGGTTGGGTGCGCGCTGGTGGCTGTGATCCTCGACGGCAAGGCTTATGGAAGTTTATCAAGCGCCGGTCGCTCTGTATCGCGCAAGAGCATCGTCACCTGCGTCGTTTCAGGAGTGTTGATGGGCCTGTGGGCGCCATTCGTAACTCGCTCGATGACGCACGTCACCAAGACCGGCACTACACTTGGGCCCTACAGCGTTGCGGTCTTTCTTACGCTGGGCGCCCTGCTCTCCTGTTTTATCTGGAACATTTATTTCATGAAGAAGCCGCTACGTCGGCGAGCCGGTCAATTTCAGTGGCTTCTTCAGCGGACCGCCATCAGGCCACTTGCTCGGCTTGGCCGGCGGAGTCATCTGGGGCACTGGTATGGTTTTCAATCTGGTGGCGGCAAGTTTCACGGGAGTTGCCATTTCCTATGCCATCGGCCAATCGGCTCCAATGGTTGCGGCGTTGTGGGGAGTGTTGGCGTGGAAGGAATTTGCGGGCTCGGGAACTCGCGCCAAGGTTTATCTTGCGCTGATGTTTGTTTTCTACGGGCTGGCAATTCTGTTGGTCGCGCGGGCCAACGGATGAGCGCGAACCCTAATTTATTTCCGAGGCAATCTAAAGCAGCATGCCGGCGATTGAGGCCGACATCAGATTAGCCATAGTTCCTGCGAGCATTGCGCGCACGCCAAGCCGGGCCAGTTCGCCTCGTTTGTTGGGGGCGAGCGCGCCGATGCCGCCGATCTGAATTCCGATCGAACTGAGATTCGCGAAACCGCAAAGAGCAAATGTTGCAATCGTTACCGAGCGCGGATCGAGCGCTGCTTTCTGTCCTCCCAGCATGGAAAATGCGACCAATTCATTCAAGACCATGCGCGTGCCCAAGAGGTTGCCCACGATCAGGCAATCATGTTTAGGAATGCCGATGACCCAGGCTATCGGCGCGAAGATGACTCCGAAAATCTGCTCCAGGCTCTGTGGAAACCAGCCGAAATGATTGTGGATGCCGCCGAAGATTCCGTTGACGAGTGCGATCAGCGCGAGAAACGAAATCAACATCGCGGCAATGTTGAGCGCCAGGTGTAATCCGTCGGTCGTCCCGCGGGAAATTGCGCCGAGCAGATTCTCTTCCTTTTCCGCCTTCTCTTCGTCGGCACTCATGACGACTCGTCCGGCAGTTCGTGCCTGCTCGGTTTCCGGCACCAGCATCTTCGCCATCAGCAAAGTTCCCGGCGCTGTCATGATCACCGCGCTGAGCAGATGTTTTGGGTCAATACCGAAAGATATATAGGCCGCCATAATTCCGCCGGAAACGTGGGCCATGCCGCTGGTCATCACCGTCATCAGTTCTGAACGCGTCAGGTCCGGCAGAAAGGGGCGGATCGTCAGCGGCGCTTCCGTTTGTCCCATAAAAATGCTGGCCGCCACATTTAACGATTCAGCGCCGCTCGCTCCCATCACGCGGGTCATGACCCAGGCAAAAAGTTTGATAATGATTTGCATGATGCCGAAGTGATAGAGCACCGCGAAGAAAGCGGCGATGAAGATAACGGTCGGCAACACTCCAAAGGCGAAGTATCCGAGTTGCGATCCCGGCTTGGCCAGGTCGCCAAAGACGAAGTGAGAACCCGCGTAGGCGTAACCCAACAGCTTGGTGACGGCGTCTCCGGCTTTCTGAAATACAATCCGCCCCGCGTCAATCCTCAATACGAAAATCGCGAACACGAACTGCAGGCCCAGGCCCCACGCGACGGTTTTCAGACGAATGGCACGGCGATTCGTGGAGAAGATGTAAGCGAAGCCGAGCATGGTCAACAGGCCAAGAATTCCCGTGAATCGTCCCATTCAGTTTTTCTCCGAGGATTTCCCGATGACTCGGTGGATGAGCGGCCTTTTCGTCAATGGCGCAGCGTTCGTTATTTCGCAACTCGCCTCAATTAACTGCCGAGCCCGCACTGCGTTCGACTCAGCGTTGTAGTGAATCGTTGCTAGCGGCTCGCCGGCGGAAACTCGATCTCCAACTTTCTTGTGCAGAACAATTCCGACGGCTGGATCCACGGAATCTTCCTTGCGCTCGCGGCCTCCGCCCAGAATCACGCACGCGGTGCCAATCTGTTCACACTGCATTGAGGCCACATATCCGGCCTTAGCGCTTGAAACCTGCGAGGTGTGCTGCGCCCGGGGAAGCCTGTTGGCATCGTCGAGGACCCGCGCATCACCGCCCTGCAACTCCACCATCTCCCGGAATTTCTCCAGAGCCTTGCCCGAAGAAATCAGTTTTGCGCTTTGCTGCTTTCCTTCTGCAACCGTTTTCGAAACGTCGGCGCAATGCAACATCCATCCTGCCAACTCCAGGCAGAGCTCCCGCAAATCGTCGGGCCCGCCGCCACGCAAGACTTCCACAACCTCGACCACCTCCAGCGCGTTACCGATCTTGTTTCCCAAGGGCTGATCCATGTCGGTGATGAGCGCGACTACTTTCTTGCCCATCCGCTCTCCGGTCTCAACCATCAACTCGGCGAGGAAGGCGGCGTCTTTCTCGCTCTTCATGAACGCGCCAGAGCCGGTCTTCACGTCGAGAACCAGAGCGTCTATGCCTTCCGCCAGCTTTTTGCTCATGATGGAGGCGCAAATTAAATACGGACTTTCCACCGTGCCGGTAACATCGCGGAGCGCGTACAGCTTGCGATCCGCGGGGGCAATTTCTGCGGTTTGCCCAATCATGGCGCAGCCACATTTTTCGAGCACGTGGCGGAACTCCGCCACGGAAAGATTCACGTTGAATCCGGGGATAGCTTCCAACTTGTCGAGCGTTCCGCCGGTGTGGCCGAGTCCGCGTCCGCTGATCATGGGAACCGTAATTCCGGCCGCGGCAGCCAGCGGAGCCAGGACCAGAGAAGTTTTGTCGCCGACCCCGCCGGTCGAGTGCTTGTCGACTTTCGTGGCCGGCAGCGAGGAAAGATCCAGCACCTCGCCCGAGTGCAGCATCGCGTCGGTGAGCGCGGCCGTCTCTGGCCGCGTCATCCCCTTCAGCACCACCGCCATCAGCCACGCCGACACTTGATAGTCGGGAATTTTCCCCTCAGTATATGCAGTTATCAAGCCTTCAATCTCGTGCCGCGATAACTCAACGCCATCTCGCTTTTTGCGAATCACATCAATTGCACGAAACGTTTGCGGCGGAGCGGTCCTCTGACTCACTGTAAGCGGAATCCTTCCGGCAGAAGTTCGGTGATGTGCGCCTGCTTTGGGCCGGTAGCACCTTGAAAAAAAATGGTAGCGTCAGGACCGAATTCGTAAATCACCTGGCGGCAGGCTCCGCAAGGCGAACACGCGACCCCGTGATCGTTGGCAACGGCAACAGCCCGGATTTCAATTTTCGGGCCTAACTGCGCGACCGCGGAGAAAATTGCGGTTCGCTCGGCGCAGTTGGTCATTCCATAGGAAGCGTTCTCTACATTGCAGCCGGAAAAGATTTTGCCGTTAGTAAGCAGTACCGCCGCGCCTACATGGAACTTCGAGTAAGGAGCGTGCGCATTCTTCATCACTTCGACAGCCGCTTGCTCCAGCTTTTTCCGCACACTGGCGGACAGTGCCTTCTTGAGCATAGATACAATCAAAACGTTTACGGGGAGTGCAGTGGAGAACTGGCCGCAGTCGCCGAATCGTGCGTCATTGTAAACCCTCGCTGAGAATCCGGGTATTTTCGCCAAGCTCGAAATGAGAACAACTGGGGGACAATCGAATTCGCCTTGTAGGATGGCCTGCCGTACAATTGCAATTCAAGAATCCGTTGGAGCGTAGGGCCTCCGGCTTGCAATTCTCACGGGCCTAGTTCTTATGGAAACCATACCAGGCACAATTGCCATGTCCGTCGATCGCGACTATCCCAACCTCGCACGCAAGTCTGAGAACGCAATCACGTCTCCAGAGCCTCACGCCTCGAACGCGGTTGCCACGCTCGCCGGACGTGCGCTCCTTCCCAACATCGGTATTCCTCTCGACCTGAATTGGCTGCAGGAGGTTCGCGTAAATACCAGCGCTGTGGAACGCCGAGTCCAGACACAGGTGGCCCGCCGCACGGTGAAGAAAGAATGGCAGGCCGCGTGGCTATTGCGTGCGATCTCATGCATGGACCTTACGACTCTCTCTGGCGATGACACTGACGAACGCGTGCGGCGCTTGTGCGCGAAGGCGCGACAACCACTTCAGCAGGATCTCGTACAGAAACTTGGAATCGAGGAATTGGGCATTAAGGTGGGCGCTGTATGCGTGTATCACACCTTCATTGAAACTGCGCTGACTGCACTGGAGGGAAGCGGAGTTCACGTTGCGGCCGTGTCCACCGGATTTCCCGCAGGGCTGTCGCCGCTCGCCGAGCGCGTCGCGGAAATTCGCCGATCGGTGGAAGCGGGAGCTCATGAAATCGACGTTGTAATCACTCGTGCTCATGTTTTCGGCGGGCGCTGGCAGGCCCTCTACGATGAGGTCGCGACGTTTAAGCAGGCCTGTGGTGCGGCTCATATGAAAGTCATTCTGGGTACGGGCGATCTGCTGACGCTGCGCAATGTGGCGCGCGCCAGCTTCGTCGCCATGATGGCAGGCGCGGACTTCATCAAGACTTCGACCGGCAAGGAACCGACGAACGCCACGCTACCGGTGAGCCTGGTAATGGTTCGCGCCATACGCGAATACGCGCAGCAAACTGGAATGGCCGTCGGATTCAAACCGGCGGGAGGGATCCGTACGGCGAAGCAGTCCATCGACTGGCTGGCCATGATAAAGGAAGAACTCGGCTCGTCATGGATGCGTGCGGAGATGTTCCGCTTCGGCGCCAGCGGACTGCTGGGAGACATCGAGCGGCAATTGGAGCATTACGCGACCGGTCGCTACTCGGCTGAGTATCGTCATCCAATTGCGTAGGCGAAAGTGTAAGGGATCTCAACGGAGCAAATGAGTCGATGAGCATTGCCGAAAAATTCGCTGCGATGGAGTACGGGCCGGCACCCGAAGATCCGAAAGAAGCGGAAGCGTGGTTAGAGCGCCACGGACGGCGCTTTGGACTCTTCGTAGGCGGAGCGTGGCAGTCACCCGCCGCCAGAGAATATTTCGACACATTCGATCCCTCGAATGGTGAAAAGTTGGCGGCCATTGGTCAAGGCGGTGGGGGGGACATCGACGCAGCCGTGCGGGCTGCGCGCGCCGCTTTCCCGAAATGGAGAGCGCTAACTCCGCACGCGCGGGCGCGCTATCTTTACGCCCTCGCGCGACTCGTGCAGAAACATTCCCGGCTGCTCGCGGTTCTCGAAACCATGGACAACGGCAAGCCCATCCGGGAGAGCCGTGACATCGACATTCCGCTCGTCGCGCGGCATTTCTACTATCACGCCGGTTGGGCGCAGTTGCTCGACAAAGAATTTCCCGAGCATGAACCTTGCGGCGTGGTGGGGCAGATTATTCCGTGGAATTTTCCGCTTCTCATGCTGGCGTGGAAAATAGCGCCGGCGCTGGCGACGGGAAACACGGTAGTGCTGAAACCTGCCGAGTTTACTCCTCTTACAGCGCTGGTGTTCGCGGAACTTTGTCAGGAGGCGGAATTGCCCGGCGGAGTCGTCAACATCGTGACTGGGGACGGTTCGACGGGCGAGGCACTAGTGAAGCACCCTGATGTCGATAAGATTGCGTTCACGGGATCGACGGAAGTTGGACGCGCCATTCGCAGCGCCACTGCCGGAAGCCACAAGCGCCTCTCGCTTGAACTCGGCGGAAAATCTCCATTCATCATCTTCGAAGATGCGGACCTCGATAGCGCGGTCGAAGGTCTGGTCGATGGAATCTGGTTCAATCAGGGACAGGTGTGCTGCGCGGGTTCGCGTCTGTTGATGCAGGAGAGCATCGCGGAGCCGTTGATGTCGAAGATTCGCGATCGCATGAGTACTCTCCGCATCGGTGCTCCGCTCGATAAAGCGATCGACATTGGCGCCATCGTCGCGCGCGTGCAACTGGACCGCATCGAGCGCATGGTGGCGCAAGGGGTCGCGGAAGGAGCAACCTGCTGGCAACCGCAAGTTGTGTTGCCCTCACGCGGGTTCTATTTCCCGCCGACTCTTCTGAGCAATGTGCACCCAACTTCGATTGTCGCGCAGCAGGAAATCTTCGGCCCCGTCCTTGCAGCGATGACGTTCCGCACTCCGAAGGAAGCTGTCGAGTTGGCCAACAATACGGTCTATGGCCTGGCGTCGTGCGTTTGGAGCGAGAACATCAACGTGGCGCTGCATGTGGCCGCGCAACTCAAGGCCGGCGTGGTATGGGTGAATTGCACAAATTTGTTCGACGCGGCCTGCGGCTTTGGCGGATACCGCGAGAGCGGATACGGCCGCGAAGGCGGCAGAGAAGGCCTGCTCGAATACATGGAGCCCACTTGGTTCAAGCACGCTCCGGCACTGCCAGCTGCGAACTCTCCTTCCGCAGCGCAACTCGCCGGACAGATAGCTGGACAAACAGAAGAGAAGCCCGATGCCAGCAAGCCTGCCATCGACCGCACCGTAAAGCTCTACATCGGCGGCAAGCAGGCGCGTCCCGATTCCGGTTACAGCATGGAAGTGCACTCGCCGGATGGCCACCTGTTAGGCGAAGCTCCACTGGGCAATCGTAAAGACATTCGCAATGCCGTGGAAGCGGCGCGCAAGGCCGAAGCCTGGGCAAAGGCTACGGCGCACAATCGTGCCCAGGTTCTGTATTACTGCGCGGAGAATCTCGCGCAACGCAGCGGTGAAATCGGCCAACGACTCGCCGCGGCCGTCGGAGAGAAACAAGCCGCGGCGGAAGTCGAACTTGGCATCGAGCGCATCTTTTCGTATGCCGCATGGGCCGATAAATTCGATGGCGCCGTGCACAATCCGCCGTTCCGCAATATCGCAATCGCGATGAACGAGCCGATTGGAACTGTTGGCGTGATCTGTCCCACGGAGGCGCCGTTGCTGGGCTTCTTGTCACTGGTGATGCCGCTGCTCGCAGTCGGCAACACGGTGATTGCCGTTCCGTCGGAGAGATATCCGCTGATCACCGGCGACCTCTACCAGCTTTTCGACACCAGTGATCTGCCCGGCGGCGCGATTAATATCGTCACAGGCTACGCTTCGCAGCTGCTCAAGACACTTGCCGAGCATGATGACGTCGACAGCCTTTGGTGTTATGGAGACGAATCTACCGTGGCCGCCGCAAAAGCGATGTCGACTGGAAACTTGAAACAGGTGTGGACCAACGAAGGTCGCGTGATCGACTGGTTCAATCCCAAGCAGGCGGAAGGCCGCTGGTTCCTGGAGCACGCCACTCAGGTGAAAAATATCTGGGTTCCGTATGGCGAATAGCCGGTTCTGCGACCGATCGCCATTTGCATTTGAACATTTGCATTTGTCCCATTTGCATTTGTCCCAGCCCAGCGCTAGCATACCTCGGTCCGCTTCGCCGCTTCTTTCTTTCTTGCACGTTTCGGTTTGATCAAGGAGGACCTATGGGTATCGCAGTTTCCCCTCAAATTCATCCGCAAGTCGCGGAGTTCATCGACAAACCACGGAAGATGTTGATCAACGGCAAGTGGGTCAATGCCGCTTCCGGAAAAACTTTCCCCACCTACAATCCCGCCACCGGCGAAGCTTTGGCTCAGGTCGCGGAAGGCGATCGCGAAGACATCAATCAAGCTGTAAAGGCGGCTCGCAGGGCCTTCGACAACGGTCCATGGCGCCGGATGAGTGCATCCGAACGAGGTCGTCTGGTCTGGAAACTCGCCGATCTGTTAGAGCAGCACACCGAGGAGTTTGGCTACATCGAGAGCCTCGACAATGGCAAGCCTCTTAGCATCGCCAAGGCCGCCGACGTTCCGCTCGCAGTGGATCTTTTCCGCTATATGGCAGGATGGGCGACCAAGATCGAGGGCAACACCATTCCTCTTTCGGTTCCGTACACTCCCGGCGCAAAGTATCTCGCGTATACACTGCGAGAGCCGGTCGGGGTTGTCGGTCAAATTATTCCGTGGAATTTCCCGCTGCTCATGGCGGCGTGGAAACTTGGGCCCGCTTTGGCTACGGGCTGCACAGTTGTGTTGAAGCCCGCCGAGCAAACCCCGCTATCCGCGCTGCGTCTCGGCGAACTCATCATGGAGGCCGGCTTCCCCGAAGGTGTCGTCAACATTGTCCCCGGTTACGGCGAAACGGCGGGGGCGGCGCTGGCCGCTCATCCCGACGTAGACAAGATCGCCTTCACCGGATCCACCGAAGTCGGTAAGCTGATCGTCCACGCGGCCACCGGAAATCTCAAGAAAGTTTCTCTCGAACTGGGTGGCAAATCTCCGAACGTCGTCTTCAAAGACGCAGATCTCGAGACCGCCATCCCCGGCTCCGCCAGCGCGATCTTTTTCAACCATGGCCAGTGCTGCTGCGCGGGTTCGCGGTTGTACGTCGAGAAATCGGTTTACGATCAAGTGGTGGAAGGAGTCGCGGAGCATGCCCGAAAAATCAAGGTGGGCTCCGGTCTTGATCCCGATACGCAGATGGGTCCCCTGGTCTCAGAAGAACAATTAAATCGTGTTTGCGGATACCTGGAATCTGGATTCTCCGAAGGAGCGAAGGCTGTCGCCGGCGGCCACAAGGCGGGCGACCGTGGATACTTCGTTGAACCCACGGTACTGGTGAACACTCGGGAAAACATGAAAGTCGTGCAGGAAGAAATTTTTGGCCCAGTCGTGACGGCCATGCCGTTTACCGACCCGGAAGAAATCATTCCTCGCGCCAATGACAGCGACTATGGCCTGGCCGCTGCCGTCTGGACGCGCGACATCGGCAAGGCACATCGCATGGCGGAGCAACTTCGCGCTGGCACTGTCTGGATCAACTGCTACAACATTTTCGACGCAGCCATGCCCTTCGGCGGCTACAAACAATCGGGGTGGGGGCGCGAGATGGGACACGACGTCCTCAACCTCTATACACAAACCAAGTCGGTCTGCACTCGGATCGCTTAAGCATTTTAAGCTTCCAACATACAAAGGACGGTGGGTCGACTCCACCGTCCTTGGTTCTTTACTCTTACTTTTTGTACTGCGTTATTTTTCCATCAGCAGAACCTTCTCCGCGTCGTCGATCTCCGTCAGCTTCACCTCAATCACTTCATTCACGGTGGTCTGCACATTGCGGCCCACGAACGTCGCTTCGACGGGGATTTCGCGATGACCGCGATCGATCAGCACGCATAGTTGCACCCGCCGCGGCCGGCCGTGCGAAAAAAGCGCGTCGAGGGCAGCCCGCGTCGTACGTCCCGTGAAGAGAACGTCATCGACCAGCACAATGTTTTTGTCCTCAATCTCAAATCCAATCTCCTTTTCCTGCACCACCGGCTTCGGCCCGAGTGTCGAAAGATCGTCGCGGTAAAAAGTAATATCCAAAGTCCCCACCGGCACTTTCGCGCTCTCAATTCGCGTAATGATCTTGCCCAGCCGTTCGGCGATGGGAACTCCACGGCGGCGAATGCCCACCAAACCCAGGCCGTCGACGCCGCTATTTTTCTCCACGATTTCGTAAGCCAGTCGCACCAGCGTGCGCTCAATTTCAGATGCGGACATCAGTTGTGCCTTCTGGCGAAGGCCGCCCGTCTTGCGCGAAGGAGTTTTTGCATTCATTATTCGTTATGTCCCAGCGAGAGTGAACCCGGCTACTCAATGTAGTCAACGCGCTCCCGCAGGTCAAGCTCGTGAGGAGAGCTCCAACATACAACTGAAGATTTAGAGGCTGGACTTCTTGACCGGCTCCGGAGTCTCACAATAGCCTTGCGAAAGAGTCTCTCGACTAGGGCACTCGGTTCTTATCGTACATGCGAGCGGAGGACTTCCCTCTCGTATTGTCACTAGATTAATGGCCTCAGAATTTTTCCCCGCGGCGGCCGTCGCCACGATCCCCACGCCCTGATTTCTCCCCAGAGCCTTGGCTCGGTACAGAGCCGCGTCCGCCAACGCAATGGATTCCTCGGCGCAGATCGCCTCGAAAGCGCCGCGACTCCAGGGATACGCGGCCCATCCTACTGAGCAAGTCTTTTTCACCAGGATTTCCTGGCCAAGATCGAAGGGCTCGGATGCCATCACTTCCAAAATTCGGCTGCAGAATGCGGGAATCCCCGAAGGATCGGCCGAACGGCTCATGATCAGAAATTCTTCTCCGCCCCATCGCACCAGTACATCGGACTTGCGAACGACCGTCGAGAGCCTTTGCGCGACGAGCTGCAGCAGGCGGTCTCCGGCGGGATGTCCATGCCGGTCATTTACTTCCTTGAAAAAGTCCATATCGACCATGATGAATACGAGATCGCGATGATCCATCTTGCGGACGTCCCCGCCACGCGCGCGTTGGTAATTTCGCAGGACCTGCCCGGCCTCGGCCGTCAGGATTTCTTCGAGATAGCGCCGGTTCCATACTCCTGTCAGCACGTCGGTAAATGAGATTTCCTGCAGCTCCAAATTCTTGCGCTGCAATTCCAGACTATGCCAGCGCAGCGAATGTTCTTTATTTTCCAGTTCATCCTTCAGGCGGCACATCTCATCCAGGTTTTGCCTCGATAATCGCAGGAGGCTGAGTAACTCCTGATCCAATAAATGTTGCCTCACAAACACTAGTGCGCCCATTACGAGCATGACACCTACCGTTAGCAGCAGCCGATAGTTGCGAACGCTCTGCGGCGCGTCACCGCCGAATTGCGCCCATGCCATCATCAACGGCGTCATGAACACCGCCACCATAGCCAGACGCGCTTTCCAAATTTCATAACCCTGGCTGGGAACTTCCTCGAACGAATTTTGCGCCATGATTTCGCGCGGCAAGAACCCAAAGCGCACAAACCAGACCATCCCCGCTACCAGCGGCACATCGAACAAACTTCCCGTGAAATAGAGATGCAGGTCAATCGCCTCGCTAGCCATCAGTGACGCCACACAATACAGCAACGTTGCGACGAATAGATTGAAGTAAAGGGTTCGCCAGGCTCCGCGACTTCTACGCCATACCAACATCAAGCCGGTCGCCAGCACCAGTTCTTCAGCCACGTAGAGCAGGTCAAAACTTCTGCCATATACCAGCTCGCTGGGATATACATACTGCCAGGGAATCACGACGAAGAGATAGAGGAAGAGCCACCATGTAATCAGCAGGGCGAAGTCAAGCGTTCCGACTCGCTGCGAGCGATTATCGTGTTTAACATGCGGTTGGACTGCTACTGCGGCCATCATGGGAACAATGTGCAGAAAAAGGATTACGTCCCCGACAAATGGATTGGGCGCCTCATGCCGCACAACTACTTCAAGGTAAGTCCACATGAGTTGGGAAGCCAGCCACGTTACAAAACCCAGGCCCAAAAGCGCCCAGAACAGGCGCGCCTTCGCGGAGCTCTTCCGCACGTTGGCAAGAACGGCCAACGTGGCACAAACAAGAATAATATTTTGAAGAATGTCACCAAAAGCCGTGAGAGCAAATCCGCGCGGAACCAGAAGCGATAGCAAAACATGCACGCAGACCACGGCGCACACCAAGGCCGTCCACCTGCGGGCGTACTGAAGCGGAGTTTTCCCCACAGTGCAGATTGTATGATCCCGACAACGCATGCTTTTATTACCGAGGTAACTGGAAAATCACGGAAAGAGGTGAGTATTTACGCGAGTGCGGCAGTAAAGTGCTGCACGAATCGGTAAACGTCCTGATACGAGGTGTACAAAGGCACTGCCGCAACCCGAAAGGTGTCCGGCTCTCGCCAGTCCCCAATCACTCCCGCCGTAGCCAGCTGATCGCACAGTTTGCGGCCACCGTGTGGCAAACGGATCGACAGCTGGGCGCCTCTTCGATTCTCTTCGCGCGGCGTGATGAGAGAAAACTTGGATGCATCTTGTTGGTCGAGCAAGAATTGCATATACCCCGTAAGTGACAGTCTTTTAGACCGCAACCGTTCCAGGCCAGCCTCGCAAAAAATCTCCAGCGAGGCCCGCAAGGCGGCGAGCTCCAAAATCGGCGGATTGCTCAGTTGCCAGCCCTCCGCTCCCGCCATCGGACGAAAGTCCGGTCGCATCTCAAACCGCGTCGCCTCGTCGTGTCCCCACCATCCTGCCAGGCGCGGCAATTGCCACGCGCACGCATGCCGCTCATGGACAAAACATCCTCCCACGCATCCCGGACCACCATTCAAATATTTGTAATTACACCAGACCGCGAAGTCCGGCCCCCAGTCGTGAAGCTGCAGCGGTATGTTTCCCACAGCATGAGCCAAATCAAATCCCACTACGCATCCCTTGCGCCGCCCCGCCTTTGTAATTTCCGCCGTGTCGAACGCTTGTCCCGTGACATAGTTCACTCCCCCGATGAGGATCAGCGCAATCGAGTCCCCTTCGCGTTCGATCAGCGCTTCGATATCTTCATCACGCATGCAAGTCTCGCCGTTGCGAGGCGTGAGTTCGAGCAGCGAGGAATCCGGATTAAAACCATGGAAATGAATTTGTGATTTCGCCGCATACTGATCCGAGGGGAAAGCTCCGCCTTCGACCAGAATCTTGTGCCGCTCAGCCGTGGGCCGATAGAACGACGCCATCATCAAGTGCAGGTTCACCGTCAGTGAGTTCATCACTACCACTTCCGCTGGATGCGCCCCGACCAGTGCCGCGGTCTGCTGCGTCAGCAACCGGTGATAGGGCATCCATGGATGGCTTGCGTGGAAGTGCCCTTCCACGCCGAGTTTCGCCCAGTCGCGCAGTTCCTGCTCAATATATGCACTCGCAGTTTTCGGTTGCAGCCCGAGCGAGTGCCCGCACAAATAAATGCAGTCATCCCCAGTTTTTGTTTTTGGAATGAAGAAGCGATTCCGGAAGTGCGCCAGAGGATCGCGGGCATCCATGGCAGCGGCAAACTCCTCGCCCATCTGAAACTGCGGAACGGTCACGAAACCATCTCCAGGGGCGTGAGTTGGCTGCGGATTAACTTGTCGGCATGGTTCCAGTCTAGGTCTTCGATGCGTTCGATCCGGTCACAGAGTTCCGTCAGCATCAGATCCTGAACCTGACCGCGCTCCAGGGCCGTCGCATACGGAATTCGATGAAATGTGACCATGGCATACTTCGGAACAAACAACCCTGGGTACTTTGCTTCCAGTGCCAACTCTACCTTCTTGCGAAACAAGAATCGCGGGTCCGCCACACGATCCCGCATCTCCACAAAATTCTCGACCGCCAGGTCGGCAATGGCATCGGTGTTGATTTTTCGCGACTCTTCGAACGCTGTGAAAACACGGTCCCAGTCAGCTCCGTACCGGTCGATCAGCGACAACAGAAGGGTGCAGTCTTCAAACCCACAATTGATGCCCTGCCCGAAAAAAGGAACGATCGCATGCGCCGAATCGCCGATCAAAAGCACCCGCCCTTCCACATGCCACGGCGAGCATTTGATCGTGACCATCGATCCGGTGGGATTGGCAAAAAAAATGTCAGTCAGGTTTGGCATAAGCGGAATCGCATCGGGAAACCGCGACTGACAAAACTCCATCACTGCGGACGGCGTGGTCAATTGGGCAAAGCTGTCCAACCCCTCGAACGGCAGAAACAGAATGCAGGCAAATGTTCCATCCACGTTGGGCAGCGCAATCAGCATGTGGTTGCCGCGCGGCCAGATGTGAAGAGCATTCGTCTCCAGAGCATGTTTTCCGTCTGGGCCCGCCGGAATTGTGAGTTCCTTGTAGCCGTAGTCCAGATATTGCTGCGAGAAGTTGAACCGGCTTAGTTTCAGCATTTCACTGCGAATCGCCGACGCCGACCCATCACAACCAATAACAACGCCCGACTCGATCGTTCGCTCCTCGCCCTTCTGCTCATCTTTGAATTGCAAACTGCCCGTCTTAAGGTCGATCCCGGTGCACCGTTGTTGAAAGTGAATCTTTGCGCCCTGCCGTTCGGCCGCATTCATCAGCGCAATATTCAATTCGGCGCGGGAAATGGAATGGATGACTTCCGCTTCATCCTTTCCATAGGGCTGAAATGTGAGCGCGGATGCGGCGGAATGCATCATCCGTCCCTTCATCGGGATGACGATCGCCCGCATCTCATCCCATAGACCGGCTTCGGAGAGCGCGTAGATGCCGCGTGTGGACAAAGCCAGATTGATCGACCGGCCTGCGCTGATTCGAACTTGCCGCATGTCCGGCCGTCTTTCATAGATCTCAACGCGGAAACCGCGCTTCATCAATCCCAGCGCCAGCAGCGGGCCAGTGAGTCCCGCGCCAATTAGGGAAATAGTTTCGGCGTTATGAGTCATGCTCTAGCGTAGGCGACTGAGATCCGTGGGGAAACCAGTACGGCTTATTCCGTTAATAGCGTTCGCGCTTCCCATAATTCCGGAAAGAACTTTTTGTCCAGCGTGTGCTTCAAGTAAGACGAGCCCGCGCTTCCGCCGGTTCCCATGCGCGCGCCAATCACCCGCTCCACCAGTTGAATGTGCCGAAGCCTCCAGCTCACCATCAGTTCGTCAAACTCCGTGAGTCGTTCGCATACATCGATCCAATCGCGATGGCTGCGTTCGTCCCGGTAGAGCGCGAGAATCGCTCGCGCCCGTGCGTCGAATCGCTCGCGCTCGGTTGAGTCGTTATCGACCTGCAACTTGCCCATCGCCCGCAACGCATCAAAGAATACGTCGTGCAGAGAAGGCTCGCGCAGCCTTCGCTCCAGCAGAGCATGGGCTTCCGGAGTGGGCCGGTGATAGCGCAACATCTTCTCGTCCTTCAGGCCGCAGAGGAATTCCAGCTCGCGAAACTGTTCCGACTGAAATCCGCTGGCTGGCTCCAGCTTGCCACGGAACGCCAGAAAGTGCGTGGGCAGCATGGTCTCCAGGATCGTGAACTGCTCCACCAGCACTCGCGTAATTTCTGTGCAGCGTCGCAGCAGCCGTGCCGCTTCATACACTTCGTCGCGCGACTTTGGATTCGTCCCCGCTGCCCGCAGGTTCGCGACTACCGCATCCAGATCGTGCAGCAATTCCCGGAACCACAACTCGTATGTCTGATGCACGATGATGAACAGCAACTCATCGTGATGTTGCGGCGACGACTGTGGATGTTGGAGTCGCAGCAGTTCCGGAACTTTGAGATATGAGCTGTAGGTAAGCTGCTCGCCGTGCGGCACGATCGGCGATCCGTCCTTTGAAGCGCTCACGTCCGCTGCATGGGTGGCGCTTTGTTGTTCCAGACCAAGAAACGAAACCGCATTCCCGCCCAGCAAGAGCGCTTTCACATCATCTTTCAAATTACTCGATCGAATTAACGAACCTACACGATGCTCGCCCAGAGGAAACGGATAATCGGAACCCAACATCACGCGCGCCGGCCCCAACGTTCCCACAAGAAACTGCAGAGCGCGCTCGTCAAAAACCGCCGAATCCACATAGAAGCGATTCAAGTAGCGACTGGGCGGCAACTCGCAAACCCCGTGCGCCGCCGGATGATGCTGCCATGCATTTTCCAGACGCCCCAACAGAAACGCGAAACTTCCTCCGCCATGTGCGAAGCAGAGACGCAGCTTCGTCGGTAACTTGTCGAACGCGCCACCCAGAATCATCGCGACAATACCAAGATGCGTCTCCGCCGGCATACCCACAGTCCAGGGCATCATGTACTTCGGCATGCGCTGCGGCGCCAGCATGTCCCAAGGATGAACCAGCACCGCCGCCCCCTCATCCGCGCAGTGATGCAGGAACGTTACAATACCAGGATCATCAAGATTTTTCTCTCCAACGTGATTACCGATCTGCACGCCGAGATGGCCGGCGCGAACGCATCGGCTCAATTCTTTACACGACGCGTCGATATCCTGAAGAGGAACCTGGCACAATGATTTCAGCCTGCCCTTGCCCTGCGCGCACAGTTCCAGCGCCGCATCGTTGAACAGACGCGCACAATCCAGCGTATGCTCGGCCGGACGCTCGTATGCGAACAGCACCGGCGTAGCCGAAAGCACCTGCATCTCGACGCCGTCCCGATCCATTTCGCTGAGCCGAGCGTTAGCGTCCCAGCACGCGGAACAAATCTGCCGGAAGAATCGGTCGCCCACCATGATTTCCGCCTTCCCCGGCTCCGTGTGCTTGATCCACGGCCAGTTCGGAGTGCCATAGCGCGCGGCCAGATCCGGCCAGTCGCGCGGGAAGAAATGATTGTGGATGTCGATGACTGGCATTGTTACTGTTGCCGAATTAGTGTTTGCCGGGATGAACCGTACCACAGTGTTTGCACCTGCGCAGATTTTCGTTGCTGTAAAACTGATCAAACAAGGGAGGCAGATCGCGCACGATACTCTTCAACTTCACTTCGGCACGATGCAGCAACTGATGGCAATTCTGGCAATACCATTCGAACCCATCCACCACGCCTTCTGGCCGCGGCATCTCGACGACCACTCCAATGCTCCCCGCCCGCCGCTGCGGGGAATGCCGCATGTGTTTCGGCAGAAGAAAAATTTCGCCTTCTTGAATTGGAATTTCGATTGGCGGCTTGCCGGGAGTCTCCATGATGCGGATGATGATGTTGCCTTTCATCTGGTAGAAAAACTCTTCCGTCGGATCGTCGTGATAATCGCGCCGTTGGTTGGGACCTCCGACCACGGTCACCATCATTTCGCCGTCCTCCCACACCTGCGCGTTCCCCACGGGTGGTTTGAACTTTTCCTTGTTCTCTTCGATCCAAGCCTGAAAGTTGAACGCTTTGAGGTCTTTGATGGACGGCATTTAGGACTCCTGTTCGTCCGGCTTGTAGGCTATCGCCCGGATTTCAATAAGCAGCTGCGGATGCGGCAATTGGTGCACGGCGACAGTCGTGCGCGCGGGCCCATCGTTGCCGAAGTATTGACCGTAAACCGCGTTGTAGCCCGCGAAATCGTTCATGTTTACCAGGTAGGTTGTCACCTCGACTACATCTTCAAGTTGTGCACCCACGGTTCCAAGAATGTCGCGCACGTTCTCGATGACAGCTTTCGTCTGCTCTCGAATATCCAGGCGCGTCGTTCCTGCCCCGTCGACTTCCGCGCCGGCAACTGTGTTATCGGCACGGCGGGAACTCGTTCCGGACACGAAGAGGAAGTCGCCTGCGCGCTTGACATGCGGATACTTGCCGCGCGGCTTCGCTTTGCCCTCAACAATTTTGCTTTCGACTTTCTTCATGATGCTCTGATGCCGCTGCGGTGGGGCATCACAACCGAATACAAATATTGTTCAGCTCCGAATAGAAATTCAAGGAATGCATGCCGCCTTCACGTCCGATTCCTGAGAGTCCCACCCCTCCAAAGGGCGTTCGCAAGTCTCGCAGGAACCAGCAATTCACCCACGTGATGCCGGCATTCATCTGCTGCGCTACGAGGTGGCCGCGCTTCAAGTTCGTCGTCCAGATCGACGCCGCTAGCCCATACTGCGTATCGTTCGCCAGCCCGACCGCTTGTTCTTCCGTGTCGAAAGCAGCGATATGGCATACGGGCCCGAAAATTTCCTCCTTCACGCAGCGCGCCGATTCCGGCAATCCAGTATAGATCGTCGGTTGCACATAAAAGCCGTGGTCGAGAGCATCGCCGAATTCAGGAACGCCGCCTCCGGTCACTACCGTCGCACCTTCTTCGCGTGCCAGCCGATAATAAGACAGTACTTTCTCGCGATGCTGAGCGGAAATCAGCGGCCCCAGATCTGTGGTCCTCTCTAAGGGTGACCCAATGCGCAGGCTCTCAGCCTTCCGCTTAAGCGCTTCGACGAACCGCGCAAGAATCGTGCGCTCAACGTAAACCCGTTCGGTGCACAGACAAACCTGCCCTGTGTTCAGGAATACCGCCTCACTGATCCCGTTGACCGCGTCCTCGAAGTCGCAATCTGCGAACACGATCGCCGCATTCTTGCCGCCAAGTTCGAAAGAAACCGGCTTCACCGATGCCGCTACCGTCTTCATGATTGCCGCGCCGGTCTTCGATTCGCCGGTGAAAGTGACTGCGTTCACATCATTATGTTGCGTAAGAAACTCCCCCGCCGAGTTCGGGCCGAAGCCATGGACGACATTGTAAACACCATCAGGAATTCCAGCTTCCTTCATCGCCTCGGCAAGCAAGGTGGCAGTCGCGGGAGTTTCCTCGGAAGGTTTCACGACCACGGTGTTGCCGCAAGCCAGGGCCGGGGCCAGTTTCCATGTGAGTAATAAGAGTGGAAGATTCCACGGAGTGATGATGCCGACAACTCCGAGAGGCTTGCGGATGGCATAGTTCAGTGCACTCTTGCCGTCTTGAGTTTCCGTCTGGAAGGATTCCAGACCAGCCGTCTTGATCAGGTCGGCGAACGCGCGAAAATTCGCTGCCGCGCGCGGAACATCTAACTTCGAAGCCAGCGCAATGGGCTTGCCGGTGTCCGCAACCTCGGCCGCAACGAAGCAATCGAAACGCGCTTCGATTGCGTCGGCCACTTTATGCAGCCGAGCCGCGCGTGCGGGAATCGATAAGCCGGCCCCACTCGCCTCGCAAGGCTTTACGTGCGGCTCGCACCGCGTCATCGACAAGACCGTGATCCGCTTCGGTGACCTGCGCGATTACGCTACCGTCCGTTGGGTTCACATCGGGGAACTCCTGCTTCCCCCGTACGAACTGCCCGCCGATGAAATTCAGGATGGATTTCAATGACACACCCCGCGGCATCGTAGCAGCGTCGCCTCGGAGGAAGCAACGGTGGCGAAGGCTTAGTTCTTGCGTTCCCGCAAATATCTATCTAATGCGTCCTGCCAGGTGGGCATGGCAATTCCATACTGCTGCAAGCTCTTCGCCGATAGCACGGAGTACGCCGGACGGGGCGCCGGACGCGCCATCTGCTGACTGCTGACCGGTCGCACTTCGGTGCCAAGTCCAGCGCCCTTGATGATCTCGCGAGCAAACTCAAACCACGAACAATCTCCAGAGTTTGTCGTATGCACGATTCCATGGGCATGCTTGCGGCACAATTCGATGATCGCCCTCGCCAGGTCGACGGCGTACGTTGGGCATCCGCGCTGGTCGTTCACCACGTCCAAGACCGGCCGGGTCGCCGCCAGTTTCAGAATCGTGTCCGGAAAGCATTTTCCACCCGTTCCGAACAGCCACGACGTTCTCGCGATGCAGCAGTCCGGCAGCACTTCGATCAATTGAACTTCCGCTTCCGCCTTGGAACGCCCGTAAACACTCTGCGGATTGCGTGCATCTCCGGTTTCGTACGGCGACGTCTTCTTTCCATTGAACACGTAGTCGGAACTCAGAAACAAAAGCTTCGCCCCATTCCGCTTCGCGGCCTGAGCCACATTCATCGCCCCGTCGCGGTTCACCGCAAACGCAAGATCGGGATGACTCTCGCAATCATCCACGTTGGTATAAGCGGCGGCCAATACAATCCAATCCGGCCGGCTCGTCTCCACCAACTTCTGCACGTTATCCGCACCGCGAATGTCGACGTCGCGAGAGGAAAGTCCGATAACCTGATCAGAGGTCCATTCACGCATGAGTTCCTCACCCAAAAGCCCCGAGGCGCCAAGAATCATCGCTTTCATCTTAGTAGTCTGCGTCTATTCGAACGTCTCGGCATCGCGAAGAGCAACGCCGCGCTGGTCTTTCGCGGAGACGATTGGTTCGCCTTCGAGTTCCCAGTCGATCTTCAAATTCGGGTCATTCCATGCCACAGTGCGTTCGTGTTCCGGAGAATAATAATCGGTCGCCTTGTACAAGACCTGCGCCTTTTCCGAAATCACCCGGAACCCGTGTGCGAAGCCCGCCGGAATCCACAGCATGCGTTTGTTCTCGCCCGACAAGCGCACCGCCTCCCATCCGCCGAACGTCGGAGAACTCCGGCGCACGTCTACCGCGACATCGAGAATCTCTCCCTCCACCGCGCGCACCAATTTTCCCTGAGCATGTCTGATCTGATAATGCAGGCCGCGCAAGACGTTCCGTCGCGAACTGGAATGGTTGTCCTGAACGAAACGTTCCTCAATCCCCAGTTCTGCAAAGGCCTTCTCGTTGTAGCTCTCCAGAAAAAATCCACGCTCGTCGGCAAACACGCGCGGCTCCAGAATGACGACACCCGGCAGAGAAGTCGAAATTTTATGGATCGCGCTCATCACCTTTCGAGCCTGCGGAATCGCAGTCACCTCAGAATACCTTCTCTCGCAAAAGCTGGAGAAGATACGCGCCGTAGCTGCTGTTCTTCATGGCGCTTCCAATCTTTTCAACTTCTACCGCCGTAATATAGCCTGAGCGGTACGCGATCTCTTCCGGACACGCCACCATCAACCCCTGCCGTTTTTCGATTGCCTGAATGTAGAGCGCCGCATCCATCAACGATTCATGCGTGCCCGTATCCAGCCACGCCATGCCCCGCCCCATCACCACAACTTCCAGCCGCCCGTTTTTCAGGTACTCTCGGTTCACATCTGTGATCTCAAGCTCGCCACGCGCACTCGGTTTCAGCCCCTTCGCAATCTCCACCACGCGGTGATCGTAGAAATAGAGTCCGGTAACGGCATATCGCGACTTTGGCTGCTTCGGCTTTTCCTCAATGCTCAACGCGCGCCCCTTGGCATCGAACTCCACCACTCCGTAGCGCTCCGGGTCATGCACCGGATACGCGAAAACTCGAGCGCCCTCCACTTTGCTCGTCGCCTCTCGCAGATCTTTCGCCAGATCATGGCCATAAAAAATATTGTCCCCTAGAATCAGCGCGCAGGGATCGCCATCCAGGAATTTTTCTCCCAACAAAAAAGCCTGCGCAATTCCCTCCGGTTTGTTTTGCACCAGATATTGCAGACGAATGCCGTACTGGCTGCCGTCCCGCAGAACGGTCTGAAACTTGGGTACATCTTCGGGAGTCGAAATCACTAGAATGTCGCGGATTCCCGCCAACATGAGGGTGCAGAGCGGGTAATAAATCATGGGTTTGTTATAGACGGGAAGCAAACTCTTTCCCATCGCCTGCGTCACCGGATACAGACGCGTACCCGACCCTCCCGCCAGAATGATCCCTTTATATCGCGTGCTTTCGGTCATGATTTGATCGGTCTTTTCTATGGCGATTGCGATTGCGAATCGCCAACCGCAAATCGCATCGTATCGACTTCTGCGCGACTAACTGGAATAGTGCGTAGCCACCCACTGCCGATAGCTTCCGCTGGTCACGTCTCGCAGCCACGCCTCATGTTCAAGATACCAGCGAACCGTATTGCGAATACCGCTTTCAAATGTCGCTTTCGGCTTCCATCCCAGCTCGCGTTCGATCTTGCGCGCGTCCATCGCGTAACGGCGATCGTGTCCCGCCCGGTCCTTCACAAAAGTAATTAGCTCCCGTCGAGAGGTTGGCCCCGGCGGCGCCATCTCATCCACTAGATCGCAGATGGTTTTCACGATCTCAATGTTCGGCATCTCATTCCAGCCGCCGATGTTGTATGTCTCTCCAGACCGACCGGCGCGCAGCACGGTTGCGATCGCCTCGCAGTGATCTTCCACATAAAGCCAGTCGCGGACGTTCTTTCCATCTCCATAAACCGGCAGCGGCTTGCCATCACGCGCGTTCACAATCATCAACGGAATCAGTTTCTCGGGAAACTGATAGGGCCCGTAGTTATTCGAGCAATTCGTCGTGAGTGTCGGCAACCCGTAAGTGTGGTGATAAGCGCGCACCAGATGATCCGATGCGGCTTTCGACGCCGCGTACGGACTGTTGGGAGCGTACGGTGTAGTTTCGCAAAACGGCGGATCGTCCGGCCCGAGCGAACCGTACACTTCATCGGTAGAAACGTGCAGGAACCGAAAGTGTTTTCGCGTCTCGCCTGAAAGCGCGCTCCAATAGGCTCGGATCTCTTCCAGCAAAGCGAAGGTTCCGTCAACATTGGTGCGAATGAAATCTTCCGGCCCTCGGATGGAGCGGTCTACATGACTCTCCGCGGCAAAGTGCGCGATCGCGTTCGGCTGGTGCTTTTCCAGAAGTCGACCGACAAGACCTCGATCGCCGATATCGCCGTGAACGAACTCATATCGAGGACCCGCTGCGATGCTCTCCAGATTATGCAGGTTCCCCGCATACGTCAGTTTGTCCAGATTTACGATCGAGACAGATTCGTCCCGCATCTGCTGCAGAATAAAATTGGATCCGATGAAGCCTGCTCCGCCGGTGACAAGAATGGTATTTCGCATTCGTATTCTGACTTGCTTCAGGGCGGTCCCCGCACCTCTGCCCTGGAAGACAAGAACATGATTGTAATAAAAAAGGACGGGGTTCGCCCCGTCCTCTCGGTCAAACTTCGATATTTCTTTTGTCTGCGGCCGGCAACTACCCTGCTTTCCGTTCCGAGCCCATGCGCTCATCTGCTGCCACAACCCTCGCGGTGGGCTTCTTGCCGGGCGCATGCGGCAACTCCCATCTCATCAGCTGAAAGTATGTTTTTTCAATATCCCCGGTAATCTTCTGCCACTGATACTGTTCCTCGACTCGCCTCCTTGCCGTCCTGCCCGCGGCTTCGCGCACCGCGGGATTCGCAATCAGAAAACGCAATCGGTCTGCCAGATCGGTTGCACTCCCGCGTTGGAAAGTAAATCCCGCTCCGTCCACTAATTCGCGATTCTCTGGAATGTCGCTGGCCAGCACGCAGAGCCCTGCTCCCATGGCATCCAACAACGCCAGCGACAACCCTTCCAAATCCGATGGCAGCACAAATAACATGGCATTGGTGAGAAGTTCGTCCAGAGTCTCGCCCGACGTGCAGTCGAGAATCCGAATGCGCTCGCTGGCATGCGTCTGCAAATCCCGGATGTACTGGTTGGAGTAACTCGATGCCCCGGCCATCACCAGCTTCACGTCCGTCTCAACGTTCTCAAAAGCTTCGACAAGCAAATGGCAACCTTTCTCCGGCGACAATCTTCCCAGAAACAGAACGTAGTTCCCCGGATCGAGTCCCCACTCCAGAATCTTCCTGGGCTCGCTGCGTTCCCGCAGCACCGCACCATTCGCCACATAAAACGCTTCGATCCCATGAACGTCGCGGTAGCGTCGTTGCAGAGTCTGCGAAACTACCATCGTTGCATTGGGAAGATACCCCGACGCTCTTTCTCCCAGTCGCAGCACTGCAGATGCAAGACGACCCCATTTCTTGCGCTGCCAATCCAGCCCCTGCACGGTGACGGCTGTCTTTTTTCTGAGCAATCGTGGAACAAACGAAAACAGCGCCGGCCCCAATGCATGATAATGAACTACGTCATACCGCTGGGTCATGGCGTGGATCGTGCTCAGTAGGGTGTGCACCAGGGTTTCCAAATGCTTTGACCGGATCGTCGGCAGTCGCACCAATCGCAGGCCGCTGTATGCCGCCACCGCCGGGGTGAAGTAATTGCGGCAATACACCGTAACTTCGTGCCCCATCTCCGCCAGCCGTTTTCCAACTTCCTCGTAATAGGTTTCAATCCCGCTATACTTCGAAATCACCCCTCGCCCGCCGATAAAGGCAACCCGCAGCGCAACTCGGTGTTCGGGAGTGATTGGAGTCTGTTTCCCTCCTGAGGACGTTTGCCGCGATAGTTGCGATGGCCCCTCTTCCAAGGTTTCTGGTCGCGTCGGGGTGCGCGTCTTTTTCTGTGCGACAAGGCATTCATATAGACTCAGCAGTTTCTGATAGTGTCCCTCAGGCGTGTGGCGCTGCCGCACCATCTCCCACCCCGCGTGTCCCATCTTCTCCGCCCACTCCGGCTTTGAAGCGAGAGATTGAATGACGCCGGCGAGTTCGTCCACGTCGCCCGTACGGTATAGAACTCCGGTTTCACCGTGCTGAACCAGCTCCCGCCTCGAACCCAAATCCGACGCCACCACCGCACGTCCCTCCGCATAGGACTCAAGGATGGTCTTTCCCAAAGTCTCGTAAGCGTGGGAAGGCAGGACGGTGAAGCACGACTTGGCGATCAGCGAATCCCGTTCTTCTCCGCCTACATGTCCTAAAAACCCAACGTTGGACAAACCGAGCGAATTTGCCAATTCCTGCAACTCTCCGCGCTGGGGTCCCTCGCCTGCCAGCATCAACCGCAGCTGCGGAAGTTTTTGCATGGCTCGCAGCAAATCCGCGATACCCTTCTCCGCCGACAGCCTCCCGAAGTACAGCACTGGCCTATCGTCTTTCGCATCCAGCTTCCGCAATGTGTGAGCCTTCTGAAAATGCGCCAACACTGCAAACTTTCCGCCGTCCCACCCATGGTCCACGAACTTGTCGCGCACGAACCGGCTGGGCGCCAGGAACAGGTCCACGCACTTCTCGTATGTGCCCAGCCAACGCTGTGCATAAGCCTCCGCGGTCAAAGCCACCAGCGCTCCAGTGCCCGGATAACAACGTTTCTCGATCGCATGCCAAAACTCGCCCCCTTTGCACGCCTCACATGTCTCCCCCTGCGACACCAGGTTGTAGCTCGGACATAGCAGCTTGAAATCATTCAGGTGATACACCACGGGAACGTTCTGCGCTTTCAACTCCCACAAAATCGACGGCGACAAATGATGGTAGATATTGCGTACATGCGCCACATCTGGCCGGAACTCCTCGATCATCGCGCGGATTCGCCTGCGCGCGTCCGCCGAATAAATTGCCTGTCCCACCTGCCCCGGCTTGTTCCACCACCGCGACCTGGCCTTGAAGTCGATGTGCGGCACGAAGTGCTGATCGAAGGGAGTCGGCTCTCCGCGCGGATCGGCCATGGAAAATAGCGCCACCTCATGGCCCCGCTCGCGCATCAATTGCATGAGTTCGAAAAGGTAGACTTCGGTCCCGCTGAAGGGATAGTTATATTTGTTGCAGTATAAAATTCTCATGACGAACGCTTTCTGCTTGCCAGGCGATCCGCCGCAGAAACAAATCGCCGAATAATTGCAGATTCTTCCTGCGGTTGAAGTTGTGAAGAATATGCGCGTGAGCCGCAAGCCCTACACGATCCAGTTGTGCGGCCGACGAAGAAATGTAAGGACGAGATGAGGATCGTCCGGCGCCTGCATCAGCGAACGGATGAAAAGCAGTCGAGCCACAAACTTATCGAGCGATCCGGCTTCGTACAGAAAGCCCGTCTTGCCGGTGATTACGAGTTCAGGAATTCCCGTGATATCGGGCGCCAGCACAATCTTGCCTCGCGCCATGGCCTCCATCAGCACCAGCGGAATCCCTTCGCTCCGGCTCGTAAGTACAACCACGTCGGCCCGGTCATACCACGAACCCAGGTTCCAGTGCGCTACATGCCCTAGCAGAGTGACTCGGTCTTCAAGTCCAAACTCTCGAATGAGTGATTGAAGGTTGTGCCACTCGCCCCCGGAGCCTGCAATCAAACACTCGAAGGACACCCCGCGCTCGCTGAAGTTGCGCGCAAGCCCGAATAAGAAATGCGTGATCCTTCACCACATGCAGACGCCCAATCGCCAGGAGCGTGAACGGGACACCCTTCCTATTCGGTTTCGGAGCCGGAAGCACAGTCGGCTGAGACACTTCCACCCCAAGCCGCGATACGATTACTTTCTCTGCATCCACCGTGGGATGACGCTGCAGAATGTAAGCGCGGTTATATTCCGAGACAGTCAGGCAAAACGCGCAGCTCTGAAGTTTCACGTCAAGATAAGTTCCATGCAGCAGCAGGTCGGATCCATGGAGCGTCATACTGAATCCCACACCTAGCAGACGAGCCGCCACCATGGCGATCCACGATCCAAAATATCCATGATGAACATGGATGTGCTCCACCTCTCGTCCTTCCAGTAGCACCGCGTAGCAGGCTCCAAGCCCGGTGTGCACCAGCGCTTTCATCCGGTTCAGCGGTCTTTCAGCGCCGCGGAAAACGACCCGCGCGATCAGCGGCGAGATCCGTTTCCACCGCCGCACACAGAGCCAGATCGCTCGCAGCAGAATGATTCTTCGCAGCGGCTGCAACACGATCTCGGGCGCGCAATTGGCCGCCGAAACTTCGTTCGCCGCCGGCATCCGCACGCTACCCGCAATCACGCAAACTCCCCGCCCCCGCAACTCCGCGATCTCTTCGCCCACATAAGGTTCGACCGCGGAGGGAAACTGATTGGCGAGATAGGCGACGGTCTGCATTACCGACAAGCCTCCGCTCTCCGCCGCTGCGCGGCCAGCATGCCGGCCATCGTAAACAACAAGGCATTCACGAATTGGTAACTCATTACCACCATCGCCGCGTTCACCCAATAAACCGCGAGCAGAATCGGCCACGTGCGGTGAAATTGCAAATCGAGAAAACTGACTTCCTCTCCAGCCGGCATCGCGCCTCGTCCCAGCCGCCACAACTCCCACATCAGCCACAGATAGAGCGCCAGCCCCACCACCCCAAACTCCACCAGTACTTCGAGGTAGGTGTTGTGCGGATACAGAACGATTTCCTCGTACCCGCTGACATGGCGGGGCAATTCCGCCGGCATCTGGTGAAAGCCCCATCCGGTCAGCGGACGCCCCAAAAACATGTCCCAGCCACCGGCGTAAACAGCCGCGCGATACGCCAGCGGACCGCGTTCTTCCAGCCGATCACTTAACGAGGCGCGCAGGTCATGCGAACTTAAGACCACCGCCAGCCCCGCCGCCGCGATCAAAACCAGTCCCATGCAGGCGCGTCGCAAGACTCGGCTATCCGAAAGAAAAATCAGCACGATGACGGTTCCGGCAAATGACAACCAGACCGCTCGCGTCATGGTAGCCATGATCGCAATCGGCACCGACCCCAGCAAAACCGCAATCTTTACACCGCGCACGCTTCCTCGCTGGTAGGCATGCAGAGCCAGCAATCCAAGCATGTTCAATGACACGCCATTAGCCACCGCCTGCAGCAGCGGCCCTCGCGCCCGATCAGCGTGAAATCCCAGGCTTTCATCCAGAATGAATCGGGGAAAGATCAACGAGTGCGCACCCGACAGGAAGGCGATGGCGGTCAAGGTCAGATAGCCCAGCACTATCAATGCGAACACCTCGAACTGTCGAAACTTTCTCTCCTCCGTGAACACCAGCCCCGCCAAATGAAAAAGCACGAAAGGAACGATGAACTTGGACGCCAGCAGGCTCCAGGTCTCGTGGTCGAACGGCTGTCGAATTACGCTAGCAAGCGCCAGCCCGGTCAGCCCCATCATCGGCCACGTCGCCCGCTCCACCACGAACAGCCGCTGCCGCAGAATTATTGCCCGCCCCACGACTCCTATCAGCAGAAGCGCGAACGCCACGCGGTCAATCTCATAGAACGTGACATCCGGATGCCGCAGCAGCATCGCGGTGAGCGCGGCCAGAAATAACAGCGAAGGCGCCGTCATCAACGCCTGCATGGGACGCAAAATGCCCCTCAATGCCCAAACGAGGAAATCGCCTGCGATCCCCGGCCGTTCCCGGCTTAGCGCAATCGAATCCATCAGTCCCCGCTCCCCCTCGCCACGACCCAGAAAGTTCTCAGCAGAATTCGCAGATCCGATTTCATGCTCCAGGTCCGGATGTACTCCCGATCCAGCTCCATGCCGCGTTGAAATGACGGATCGCGGCGTGCCGAAACCTGCCACAGCCCCGTCATTCCGGGCGTCACGTCAAGCCTTGCCAGATGCTCGATTTCGTAAGCGGCAACATCGTCCATGGGATGCGGCCGAGGCCCCACTAAACTCATGTTCCCTTTCAGCACGTTCCCCAGCTGCGGGAGTTCATCCAGGCTGTAACGCCGCAGAAAACGTCCCAGGCGCGTAATTCTCGGATCATCCGCCATCTTGAAGAATGGTCCCGACCTCTGATTGCTCTGCCGAAGTTGGTCTTTCAACGCATCCGCATTACTCACCATGGTGCGAAATTTGTAGCAGCGGAACAGTCGCCCCTTCCGTCCCGCCCGCCGTGCGCAATAGAACGCCGGCCCCGGCGATTGCAGCTTTATCAATCCCGCGATCACCGCCAGCGCGGGCGCAAGCAGCATAAGCGCGAGCCCGGCTCCCACCACGTCCACCACCCGTTTTAGGGCCAAGCCACCCACAGGCAGGCGCTCCGCGTGCAGGCAGATCATCCGCAAGTCTCCGATCTGGACGACTTCCACCCCCGCCGGCTTGCATCCGAACAAATCCGGGACAATCTCCACGTCCAGGCATAACCGACGCGCTTCGCGAAGCACCTGTCGTATCAGGCCTCGATCGTGCGGCGCCGCCAGGATTACCTCATCGACAAATCCCATCCGCGCCAGGCGAGCCAGGTCGTGCACTCGCCCAATCACTTTGTCGCTCAGCGGTCTATCGTTATCCAGAAAACCGCATACCGCTCGTCCCCCGGGATGGCCTTCCAAATGCGAAGCTATGCTCCGCCCCACGCTCCCCGCTCCCACAATTAGAACGTTGCGCACCTCGCCCGACGCGCGCTCCTTATGGTCCTGGCTCGCGCTCTGCCTCCGCCACGCCCAAAGCGTGCCAAAGTGCAACAGGCCGGCTCCGCAGAACAACCCGCTTGTCGCCCACGGAGCTCCCTGCAACGCGTAGGCAAAGCACAGCAGAATAGTCGCCCACAAAACGGATTTGCCTAGAACGCGGGCCTGTCCCCGGCGATCGCCGTCTTCAACGTGGAGTCCTTCGGCATAGCCGAGCAGAGTAATCAGCGAAGCCTGAAGCAGAGCAATACCCAGCAGATGAGCTGGGGCTCCCGCCGCATATCCGAAGACGCCTACGCCAGGAAATAACCCTCGCAGCGGCACTTGGAGCGCCCCAATCAACAACCAATTCAGCGCGATCAATCCGAAGTCGGCCGCCACGGAGCGCAATCCTCTAGCAGATATGCGGCTCTGCAGCAGGCCCGGCAAAAATAAAAATAACGTGCGTGCGTCTTGGTAGAGTCCCAATCTCGATTTTGTTTTCTTCGCGACCTCTGCGAATTCTTCGCGCATTTCGCGGTTAAAAGCTTTTCTCGGCGAAATGAGGACGCTACCTGCGTCTTCCGCCGCGTGCCCAACAGTAGTGATTTCTGATACTTCTCCAGAGGCGAACGGCCTGACCGACCGAGCCGGCTTCTTTTCTCCGGCACGAAACTCCGGATTTCCTCCGGGAATCAGCCGGGCCCAGTCCACGACCTGGAGTTGTTCCTGCCTTGAATTAAGAAAACCAGAAGACACATCTGACCCATTCCCTGTGACCCTGAATCTAGGTCGTCCGTACCTTACAATCTCCGATAAATCCGCTCTGGAATGGGAAAAGCGCGGTCGCTCAACACCGTTCCCAAGAGGCGCGCCTGAGCCGCCTCCAGTTTCTCTTTTATCTTGTGTGCCGTGATTCGCCGCGTGTGATGCGCCGACAACACCAGAACGATCCCGTCCGCAAATTGCGCCATCGCCATAGCAGCGTTCGACTCTGCAACCGGCAGTCCCACTACGATCGAGTATTCAAATTGCGAGCGGATTGCCGCCTGGTACGCGTGCAAACAGGCGCAAGTAACTTGCTGCTTCGCGTTTCCCGCCGGCGGCACTATCCAAAGATTGGCTCCGACTCGCGTTGCAGCCTGCCGCAGCCCTCGGCTACTTTCGTCAACAGGATTCGCCACTTCCCGCGCGCGAGTCCCCGGGTCCCGCGAAACCTGCGGATACTCTCCCACAAGTGCGATGTCGCCCGAGGTCTCCAGGGACAATGCTTCACCGACTTGCCAGCAGAGATTCTGCACGTCCGTCTCCGCCTCAGCCGCGCTGAATACAACCTGCCGTACAGGTCGCTCGGCACTCGAAAAAAACACTTGGCGTACCAGTCCTTGGATTTGCTCCCGGGCGAAGTCTTCCGGAACCCATCCTTCCACTTGCTTTAAATTCTTATCCTCTCGGCGCACGTGTTCCCGCTCCGCCGTCCGCGCGACAAAAAGCCCGGAACTCATGAGCGCTTCCCTCATGCTGGAAGCCTTCCCAATGGCCTTCGCGGCAGGGATGCCAACACTGGCGCGTTCAGATATGCCAGCACATCGTCCGGTGTGCGGAAGCCGGTATCCAGATAGTCCACGGTAAACGCAGCGCCCGTGCCGGCCACGCCCGCCGCCGCCAACCCAATCGCCAGCACAGTCCATGCAGACCACAACGGCAAAGCCGGAGCCACCGGATTTTCGGCAATCGCCACGTTGACAATGCCTCCCTCGTCCAGCGCATCATCGATGCGCGCTTCTTCCTGCTTCTTCACATAAAGAAGATAGTTGTCCTGGGCGGCTTTCTGTGAGCTGAGCAAATCGTCCTGGGTGATCGCGTCCTCACCCAGTCGCTGCGCCATCGCCTGGTACGCGCCCAGTTGCACACGGCTTGCACCATCCCTGGCCTGCAGTGCCTTCAGTTGCACTTTCGCCTTTTGCAATTCGGACTTCGCCCATTCGTACTGCGCATCCTTGTCGGTCGTTTCGTCCTTCAATGGCAACGCATTTTCAGCCGCGATCATCGCCTCGGCCTGCGCAATCTGCTGCTCGACTTCCTGCACCAGACGATGGCTCGGCTCGAACTTCGTCAGCAACCCCGTCCGCTTTAATTGCAGATCCAGCAGACTCGACTTCAAAGCCTTCAGCAGTTCCGCGTTATCTGCCCTGCGAACCTGCGTCGTTGTCCGCTCCGGTAACTTCTCCAACTGGCTCTCCAGTGCCCACGCCCGCTCTTGCGTCTCCACCAGATCGACTCTCGTCTGGCGATAGCTGGCATCTACGTCGCTCAGTTTTTGCAGCGCCAAGTCGCGCTGCTCGGCCGCCACTACCGCACCCTGTCTCTCCATAAAAGCCAGCAACCTCCGCTTCGAGTCTTCCAATTGCCGCCGCGATTCCCCCATCTGCCGCTCGAAGAAACGATACTCGCCGGTAGGGCGATGCACTTCCATATGCTTTTCCAGGTACGCTTTCTCCACGGACTGCAATACCTTGGCCGCGGTCTGCGGATCGTCCGCCGCATAGCTGATGGCAATCAGGTTCGTTTTCTTCACTGGCTCCACTTCCAGCTTCGTGGCCAACCGGCGCGCCGCCCGCTCCACGCGCTCTGCATTTCCCTCGCCCATCCGCAGAAAATGAAACCAGTCCCGCCCGCCAATCCCAGTCTCCAACACAACCCTGCGTAACACCTCATCATCCCGCAGCAACTCCACTTCGGAATTCAATTCCTCTTCCGTGATCACCATTCGCGTCAGGTCCAGCGGAGCATTCTCCTCCGCAGTCACCGGAGCATTTGCGCGTCCACGTCGCACTAACACTTTCATCTTGGCCTCATACCTTGTCCCTGCAAACGCATACAGAACCGCAGCCGCCAACACTAAACCCGAGACCCAAAGAAAGCTCCGTCGCCGGCGGAACAGCACCATGGCCAACTCTCGAAGGGTCGGCGCTGGTTGCGCTTGTCGCACCCGAATTGCGTCTTCGTCTGACATGGAGCAAAACCCATTTCTAAAACTGAGTCGAGTTCAGGTACATGCTGGCGGAAGGCTTGCTCACAAAGCGCGCGATTTTTGAAATCGAGTTTTGCGGGACAAAAATCAAATCCCCGGGCCGAAGATGTGCATCCTCCTTCAGGCTGCGATCTTTCAGCATCTTTTTCAGATTGAGCAGACGTGTTTCCATCAGATCGTCATTCACCCGCCGAAACAGAACCACCTGGGAATGCTTCGACTGCTGCGTCAGTCCCCCAGCAATCTCTACCGCCTCAGCCACCGTCGTGTCCGAGCGCAATTCGTACTTGCCGGGCTTTCCGACCTCTCCGCCCACAATGAAGTACGGCCGCTCAAAATCCTTCAGCACCACCGACACCTGCGGATCGTGCAGATATCCCCGGTACGCCTTCTGCACCGCTGCGCTGAACTCCGCCATACTGAGGCCTTGCGCTTCCACCATGCCGGCATCTCTCAACATGACGTAACCATCCGGCTGGATTGAGAGGGTTTGGTTAAACTCAGGCGCGACGACGAAATCGATCTCCACCACGTCGCTCGGTTGTAACCGGTACAGCGGATGGCGCTGCCCTCCGAGTAAGAGGTTTCCCTGGCCATCCGCTATTCCAGTTTTTTCGGCCGTTTTCGCTGCTCCCCGCTCCTGCTCCGGTTAAGCCGGCTCGGAAAGTACTTTTGTCTCCGCCCAGGTCGTTCTTCTCACTCTGCGCGAGAACGGCCGAACAACTCTGCAGAATCAGCACCCCGATTGCAGTGAATCGGAAGAAAGTGAAAAGGCGCTTCATTTGTTCTCGCGCCATATCTTTTCTTGAACGCCTCTCGTTCTCGTGCCTCACTGCGCAACTTAAGCTCACTGCGCCGTCGCGGCAAGACATAGGAAGTTCCGTCCACGAAAGTGGAATGCTCTCCACTTTTGGGAAAAACGCCCGGCCGCAGTAATCGTCGTATCAACTCAAGGACTTGTAGAGATTTATTCCTCTGGCGCGCGCGGAAAGGGTAGGGTGGGTGCGTCTCTGATAGGAGTACCTACAAAAGTAGACTTGCATGTTTGTGATGTCACAGGGTAGAGCCAAAAGCCTGGAGAATTTCCCCAACCGGGAGCCCATTTCATCGGCCGCCTGACTGACGGAAATGGCCGCCAGGACGCTTCGTTCGCTCTTCCGCGTCCGACAGTCTCACCGGAGATTGCCAGGCCGACGTTCCACACTAATTCAATGGGTCACACGATTTTCGGCGTACGGAAATCGCAATTCCCGTTTTGAGAGTGGCACCCACATTTTGTGACCCATGTCCTTGTGGACTCCATTTGCTTCTCCCTAGAATCGCCGCACCGTTTCTCTTTGATGTTTTAAGGAGACTATTTGACCAATCTGACGTCCCGCCATCCCTCCGACACCATCGATGTCCTCATCGCCGACTCCAGCCGTATGCAGGCTCAGTTGCTGCACAGCGCCCTGCGTCGCCACGCCGAATTTCATATCAACACTTGTGAAATGGATACTGTCTCCATCCTTCAAGCCATTTCTTCAAAAGTTCCGCGGATCGCGGTCCTTTCGTCGAACCAGACAGCCGGAGCGCCCGAAACCATGGCGACCCTGCGCCGCTTTCATTTTTCCCATCCCGAAATCCCGAAGCTTATCCTGGTCGATCGCTGCGATCGCGAACTCGTGGTCAGCGCGTTCCGTTCCGGCGCCCGCGGCATCTTTTCCATCACCGAGGCCGACCTTCGCATGCTGTGCAAGTGTCTGCTCCGCGTGGCCGCCGGACAAATTTGGGCGAACACGGAACAACTCAACTATCTGATGGACCTCATCTCCGAAGTGCCCTCGCTGCGCGTGCTGAATTCGGTCGGGGGTAGCCTCCTCACCCCGCGTGAGCAACAAGTCGTGGCCCTGGTCGCGGAAGGCCTCAGCAACCGGCAGATTGCCCGCGAACTCAACCTCAGCGAGCACACCATCAAGAAATATCTTTTTCGCGTATTCGAAAAACTGGGCGTCTCGACCCGCGTCGAACTTGTCCTCTACGCAGTGAATAATGGAGATCCCCGCCAAGCCGAGTGGCTGGCCGGCGCCGCCCGCATTCCGCCCTCCCAAAGCTCGTAGCGAGTGAGGTGGAGCGACTGCTGTTTCCGCATAGAGCGGACACTCAAACCCCTGTCATTCTGAGCGAAGCGAGCTCGAACGAGCTCGCGCAGTCGAAGAATCCCTGCCCCTCAAAGGCTGCGGGTGCCCCAGCCTTGTCTCTGCGTTTCTTGCAGAGACAGGCTGGGGATTTTGACTTTTTCGACTTTCCCGAAGTTACCGCAAGAAAGAGGAGGCGCACCCTGGAATCGTCAACCTGCCCGACGCCACCGATAAAAAAACGGCACCCCCGCCGCAATCACCAGCAGCCCCAACGACGACCTCACCGGCCGAACCATCCACAGGTTAATGGTCAGAGCCACGGCCGCAAAAAAGAAAATCAGCGGAGTCCACGGATACCCCCAGGCGCGATAAGGCCTCAAAAGTTCCGGTTCCGTGCGACGCAAACGAAGTACCGCAATCGCCGTCAACGCGAAAAAAATCCAAACCGCAAAAACAAACAGCGAATAAAGCTCTTCAAACGTCCCCGTCAGCGCCAGCAGCGCCGCCACGCATCCCAGAAAAATCAACGCCCCGCTCGGCGTATGAAACGACGGCTGAATCCGCTTCGCGAACGAAAAGAACACTCCATCCCGCGCCATCGCAAACGGAATCCGCGCCCCTGTCATGACCACTACATGCAGCGCTCCCAACGCCGAAACCGCCATCGCCACCGTAAGCCACGCCGCCCCGCGCGCCCCCGCAAACGACTGCACCACATCCGACGCCACATGCTGCGAAGCAGCGATCTCCGCAAACGGCAAAGTGTGGAAGTAAACCACATTCGCCAACAAATACAATCCACCCACCGTAAGCAGCCCCAAAATAATTGCGACGGGAATATTTTTCTGCGGATTCACAATCTCTTCGCCCAAGTCCCCCAGATCATTGAACCCGTTGTACGCCCACATCGCCGGAACCAACCCAGTTAGCACCGCTCCAATCGTTGTCCACCCGAGTGGCGCAATCACAGGCGCAGTTTCAACCACATGCTTGCCCCCAAATAGAATCCCCGCGATCACAATCCCTAAAATCGTTCCCATCTTCAAACACGTCAGCAACACCTGAATCGCTCCGCCCATCCGCACGCTCAAATAATTAATCGCGGTTACAACCAACACCACCATCGCCGCCAGCGGTTGAGCGGCCGTAAACACGAACTCATAACTTCCCAGACGTCCTCGAAACAACGGCGCGCCTACAACTGGAAACAGAAATCCCGCGAACCGCAGAAACCCCGCAGCCAGCGTCGCCATGGCCACCGGCCGCTCCAGAAATGAACTCATCCACCCAAACAAAAATCCCCATAGCGGCCCGAGTCCCCGGCTCAGATAAACGTAAGGCCCGCCCGCCTTCGGGAACGCCGCCCCCAACTCCGCATAACAAAACGCCCCGCACAGCACGATCAGCCCGCCGGCAATCCAAGCCACAAAAACTAGCGTCGCGGACCCCACCGCTCGCGCCATATCGCTGGTAACCAGAAAAACTCCGGTCCCAATCGTGTCCCCGATCACGATCGCAGTCGCCGACCACAACCCCAACCCGCGCACCAGATCCGCTCGCTCATTGCGCTCTGCCAGATGGCACCTCCGCACGATAAGGTTTCGTGAGCCTACCCCCACTGAAATACTTCGTCAATCATGTTGACCGCGCAACCGGAAAGCCGTCATCCCGAGCGGAGCCGCACTTCAGGCGAAGGGCGGGATCTCGCGCGCAACATATCCGTACGCACATGTGGGGACAGCCGCCCTCGGCTGTCCCTCGAGCGAAGCTCGATCTCTTTGGCGGCGCACACACCGACGCGTTATCATCAAATCCGTAATGGCCGCGCAGAAATCCATGCTGCCCGAACTGTCCTGGCACCAGCGCTACGCCGTCTCGGCAATCGAAGACGTCCTAACCCCAGCATTACTCCTCTATCCCGAAGAAATCGCCAACAACATCGACCGCACTCTGGCCTTGCTCTCCAGCGACCCCAACCGATGGCGCGCCCACATCAAAACCGCCAAGCTAAGCTATACCCTTAAAATGCTCCTCGATCGCGGCGTGCAAAATTTTAAATGCGCCACCACGCTAGAACTGCTGACAGCCTGCCGCAGCGGCGCAACCGACGTGCTTCTTGCCTATCCCTCAATGGGGGCCAACGCCCGCCGGGCGCAGGAAATAGCGCAGCAGTTCCCCAATGTCCGCATTTCCGTTCTCGTAGAAAGTGAAGAGCAGCTTCAGCAGTGGCGCACAAGCCGCGTAGGGATTTTTCTCGACATTAACACCGGCATGAACCGCACTGGCATCGACCAGAGCGACACTCCAAAAATTATCGCCGTGGCGCAAGCCATAATTACAGCCGGCCTCGAATTCCGCGGCCTCCATTACTACGACGGCCAATACGGAAGCCTCGTCGAGCCTGAACGCACGCACGCGGCCCATCGCGGATATGACCATTTACTGAAAATCGCCAGCGAACTCGAGCGCTCTGCCATGCCCGCGCTGGAAATCATCACCGCAGGGACGCCCACCTTCCCCTGCTCCGTGAGCTATGAAGGCTTTCGCCACCGCAACTTTATCCATCGCGTCTCACCCGGCACCGTCGTTTATTGCGACGCAAGCAGCCTGCACCAACTCCCCGCCAAATACGGATACCGCCCCGCGGCCCTGGTATTGACCCGCGTAGTAAGCCACCCGCACCCCGGCATCGTCACCTGCGACGCCGGCCACAAAACCGTTTCCGCCGACGCCGGCATCCCCACCTGCCTCGTCCTCGGCCATCCCGAACTCACGCCGCTTCCCCCCAGCGAGGAGCATCTGCCCATGGCAGTAAGAGAAGGTGCACGTGCACCGCAAATCGGCGACCCGCTCTATCTCGTCCCTCGCCACATCTGTCCTACAGTAAACAATTTCAACGACGCGCTGCTCGTGCGCACCGGCATCATCCAATCGGCAGAACCCGTCTCAGCCCGCGGCCGCGAAGCCCCACTGCTTCATTCGCAACTCGAATCCTCGTCTCCACGCGGCAGATGAAGCTAAAGTGGAGAGATGATAATTAAATGACATTTAAGGATGGCGTCATCCCGACCGGAGCCGCACTTCAGGCGAAGGGAGGGATCTCCCACGCAAATGAAGCGTCCCCCCGTTATCGCTTCCTATTTGCGGTCTTCGATTTTTTTCCCGCCACATACGCCACGCAATCCATTTCCACCAGCATCCCCGGCGAATGCCCCAAATCGCTCCCCACCGTAGTCCGCACGGGATAAGGCTTCGCAAACCTCCGCACATACACCACGTTATACCGCGCGAAAAGCGCGGTGTCGCTAAGATGCACCGTAACTTTCACCACATCGCTCAGCGACGCCCCATCTGCTTCCAGAATGGCCAGCATGTTGTCAATGGTCTGTTCCGTCTGCCGCTCAATCGTGTCTCCCACCAGTTCGCCACTCACCGGATCGCTCGGCCCAGTGCCAGTGACAAAAATGAAATCTCCCGCCCGCCATCCCTGCGAATAAGCCCCCCGCGGCGGCGCACCTCGCGTACTCTGAATTTCATATCTAGCCATGGTTCCCCCTCGACCCCCACGTGTAACCCACCGCAACCCAACTTGTCCAGCGTAGGATCCTCGACGCAATGCCGTAACGTGATATCGTGCGCCCGGGTGCCCACCCTTGTCGCGCTCTTAGCGACAGGGTGGGGATTTTGACTTCAGTGGATTTGACTTCAAGTATTCTTACGCAGCTCTCGATCCCCCAAGAAAACCCTTGTCATCTAGACCGAAGCGGAGAGACCTGCTGTTTCCTGACACGCCCCCGCGTCTCAAAATGACCCAACTTCCGCCTTTCGGAAGCAAACTCCCCAAAATTTCCGCTCTTCCCCTTGACTTGCCCCCAATTCCTTGTAATAACTATTCGGTCCAACCGGACGGGTTTGGGGGTGTGTCAGTTTGGCAGAAGTAAGACTTCAAGAGGGTGAATCCCTCGAGAACGCTCTGCGCCGCTTCAAGCGCAAGGTGCAACAGGAAGACATTATCAAGGAGGTCAAGCGCCACTCCTTTTACCTGAAGCCCGGCGAGAAAAAGCGTGTGAAGGCCGCTCTAGCTCGCAAGCGTGCTCGCAAGAAAACGCGCAAGGAACAGGATTAACGCAGGCAGGTATCGCAGGAAAGGGCCGCTCCTTCCCGGGGCGGCTCTGCTCGATCTGGCCCCCACCTTCTCGAGCTGCAGCAGGGATTTCATACTCATCATTCTTCCGGCATAGAAGCACGATAGTCTGTATCCACGCCCCACCTGGGTGCGTGGCGGGCCGAGTCCAAGGGGCTGTACAGGGGGAGTTTTTCACGACCTGTTTTTTCGCGGTACCACCGCAGTTCTTTCCCCGCGGGTGGACACGCGGAAAAGGGCTGAAGGGAGCCATCCTCAATGGAATTTCAGGACAAGGTGCTGAAATGTATCGACTGTGGAAGTGATTTCATTTTCACTGCCGGGGAACAGCTTTTCTTTCACGACAAACAATTCAAGAACGAACCCAAACGTTGCAAAGCCTGCAAGACCAAGCGGGTCTCTGTCCTCGGCGCGCCCCCCGCTCCCGGACAAGCCTACCGCTACACCAAGGTCGAGACTCAGGCCACCTGCTCGGGATGCGGAAAACAAACCACCGTCCCCTTCCGCCCCACGCAAGGCCGCCCCGTCTTCTGCCGAGAATGTTTCCAATCCCGCAGAACCGCAGCCACAGCGTAGCAAGTGTGGCCGGGCGCCCCCGCCCGCGGCCTTTGACTTTGGCTTGGTGTCTGAAACGACTGTCGGGTGCCCACTTCTCGCCGCCTTTGCGAGAAGTGGGGTTTCCATGGACTGCTGCCTCGGAACCCGCTTCCTTGCGATAACATAACCAGGTGTCCACCTACTACGTAGAAAACTTCGGCTGCCGCGCCACGCAAGCCGACGGCGCCGCCCTCGAACGCCAGTTCGAGCAGCGCGGCCTCTCCCGCGCAAACGCGCCCGCGCAAGCCTCAGTCGTGGTCTTGAACACCTGCACCGTCACAGCCGCCGCCGATCGAGACGCCCGCGCCGCCATCCGCCGCGTCCGCCGCCAGAATCCTGAAGCGCAAATTGTAGTGACGGGCTGCTATGCCCAACGCGCCCCGAACGAAATCGCCGCGCTCCCCGGCGTAAGCCTGGTAGTCGGCAACTCCCACAAACACCAGCTCGCAGACATCGTCGCCCGGTTCTCCACTTCCGCTCTCAAATCTAAAAGCGGCGAAGCGGCGACAGAATGCAGCGCACAGCTTGCCCTGAGCCTGTCGAAGGGGCGCAAGCCGTGGGAAGAATCGGAAAACACGCCAGCCCCATCGGGGCGAAAGACAAATGTGCGCACAGACTCTTCGAGCCCCGCCAAAGGCGAAGCGGCCCTAATCCCTCAGGCAGTCGGTTTTATTCCGCTCACAACTCTCACTCAGCCCGGAAGGCGAAAGCCCGAAGCCGGAAACCCGATCTTCGTCTCCGACATCTTCGCTCACACCGAACTCCTAGCCGCCCCGGTATTCGAAGCCGCGAATGCCCGCACCCGCCCCAACCTCAAAGTCCAGGACGGCTGCGACAACCGCTGCTCCTTCTGCGTAATCCCCTTCGTCCGCGGCCACAGCCGCTCCCTTCCCATCGATCAAATTCTCGCCGAAGTAAACGCCCTGGTAAATTCCGGCTACCGCGAAGTAGTCATCAGCGGAATTAATCTCGGCCGCTGGGGACGCGATCTCGACGTCAGCTCTCAGCGATCAGTTCTCGGTATGTCTGGCCACCGACCAAAGACCAACGACCAACGACTGCCCACCCTCATCCGCGCCATCCTCTCCAACACCACTCTCGAAAAACTCCGCATCTCCTCCGTGGAGCCCATGGACTGGACCGACGAACTAATCTCCCTGGTCGCATCCTCACCCCGCATAGCTAAGCACGCCCACGTCCCGCTGCAATCCGGCAGCGACGCCGTGCTGCGCCGTATGCATCGCAAATATCGTCCCTGGCACTATCGCGAGAAGATCGAAAAAATTCGCGCCACCATTCCCACCGCCGCCATCGGCGCCGACGTCATGGTGGGATTCCCCGGCGAAACCACGGCCGAATTCGAGGCCACCCGCTGCCTGATCGAAGCCCTCCCCTTCACCTACCTCCACGTCTTCACTTATTCCGCGCGCCCAGGAACACCAGCCGCGTCGATGCCAAATCAAGTCGCGGCACCAGTCGCCCGCGAACGCAACAAAATCCTGCGCGAATTAGCAGCCGAAAAAAAACTAGCATTCATGCGCACCTTCGTCGGCAAGGAACTGGAAGCCATCACCCTAAGCTTATGTGGCGCGGGCGCCCCCGCCCGCGAAGCCAGTACCACGGAATTCGCCAATCAAGCCGAGGAAGCGCCCACCTTCACCGAAGCCCTAACCGACAATTACCTAAAGCTCTGCCTCCGCGGCCACCACGGCCCAAACCAGTGGCTGCGCGCGCAAGTTGAAGATGTATTGAATGACGCGCTGACAGGCGCGACGACAGGCTAGAAGCTATCTTGTAAATGGCTTTGGGAAGGGCAGGCTTCAGTCGTGCTGTCAGCGTCCCAAACAGTAGCGGGCTTTAAGCCGCTGAGGGTTGGCGCTGCCGATGTTACGGAAGCGGGTGGCCCAGGACGCTTGACATCCCAGGCACGACGAACACACAGCGTGCCCCATCCCTCCCCGCTTTCCGAAGGGCGCAAATCACGGACCTCGCCCCGAAACGAAACCCGGGACGGGCTCGACTAAGCTGTGCCCTTCCCAATGCCTCGAAACCCTGCCGTCTTCCCCAAACTAGCAACCCCGTGCGCTTCCAAGATTTACCTGCGCCTCGAGTATTCTTCAGGTCTAAGCCTCAACTCATCCCCTTCACACAAGGTTGCCGCGGAAGGGTCTGTTAGTCTGTCTTCTTGCGTATGAGACGCGCTACGCCGAAGTTTTTACTGGCTGTGGGTGTGCCGTTGATGTGCACGGCGTGCGCGACGGTTGGGCCGCCGCAGCCTCCGTCGTTGGAATTGCCGAAGCCGCCTTTGGATTTGCGGGCTGCGCGCAAGGGCGATCGCGTGACTCTCACTTGGACTGCTCCAAGTGTCACCACTGATCGGCGGACGATTCGAAGTGTGGGTCCAACGCGGGTTTGCCGCGCGCTCGCAAGGGAGTTGGCGCAGTGTGGTATTCCCGTTGGCGAGGTCGCTACGCAGCCAAGCTCCCCTACAGTTCGGTCTTCGAGACAGAAAATTTCGAGATCGTATGTCGACTCTCTTCCTGGGCAACTACAGAGCGACAATCCGTCTGCGTTTGCGACTTATGCCGTCGAAGTGCTGAATGCGGAGGGTCGCGGGGCTGGGCTTTCGAATCAGGTGCGGGTTCCGCTGGCTCGCACTCTTCCGCCGCCGCAGGACTTTTCTGCACGAGTCACGGCTCAGGGGGTCCTGCTGAGTTGGACGGGCGAGGCTCCCGCAGCCGGTTCCGCGGCACCGGCTCACCACGTCTATCGCGTTTATCGGCGGCTGGAGAATAGCGCGGCGCGAATTCTTGCGGGTGAAGTGCCCGCAGGGAACGAACGCAGTTACAGTCTTACGGATTCCAGCATTGAGTGGCAGAAGACGTACGAATATCGCGCCGAGACGGTTACGGTGATCTCTCAGGATGGAATGCCGCAGCTACAAATCGAGGGTGACGATACGCCCGAGATAAAAGTTTTCGCGAATGATGTTTTCCCGCCCGCTGTTCCTTCCGGGTTGCAGGCCGTTTCTTCGGGTCCGGGACAGAAGGTGTTTATCGATCTGGTATGGGCTCCGGTTGCGGATATCGATCTCGAGGGTTACAACGTTTATCGCCACGAAGAGGGAGAGGCCGCGGTAAAGCTGAATGCGGAGCCGGTGAAAACGCCTGCCTACCGGGATGCGAGCCTCATGCCGGGGCGACGTTATTTCTATTCCGTCTCGGCAGTGGATGTTCGCGGGAATGAAAGCAGCCGGTCGGAGGAGGCCAGCGAATTGGTGCCGTGAGGAGGAAAACGCCTTCCCGAGATGCTTCAGGGAACCGTTCTTATCAGTTCGGGGTAGCCGCCAGACGCGTGTGGTAGCCCTTGCGGGCCCGCACCTGCATGCGTTTGCCGTCTTTCTCGGCGACGACCGTGATGGCGCGGAAGTTTCCGTTGGGTTGAAAATCGGCGGGCGTATAAGCGATGAAGTAGCGGCTGCGAATCAAGTCGTGCAGCTTGTCGAAAGACTTGCCCAAAGTCAGGATGTCACCGGGAAACATTGCTTCGCCGCCGGTGCGCTCCGCCAATAGCTCTAACACGCGATCGGCATCCGTTTTATCGCCGCGATCTTCGCGTGTGCTGACGGTGTAAATCGCTACGCCGGTCCGCTCAGCGATCTGGATACTCTGCTTCAGGCTGGTGTGGCTGGAGTTGTCTTCACCGTCGCTGAGAATCACCAGAACTCTCGCCACACGCTCGCTCTCCGGATACGCTGCCAGCTTTCGACAGGCGAGCGACACCGCGTCGAAGAGCGCGGTTCCTCCGCCGTTTGCGAGTTTCTCAATTCCCTTTCCCAGTTCGGCTGGGTCTCCACTGAAATCTTGAGTGACGATAGTGTCTTCGGAAAAACCAGCGATGAAACCGAGATCGGAGGCGCCGCTCAGCATTTTTTCCACGAATTTTGTGGCAGCGCGCTTTTCGAACGAGAACCGGTCGACTACAGAACCGCTGGTATCGACGAGCAGCGCCAATCGCAGGGGAAGCTTCGACTGAGGGGCAAATTGCTCCACTCTTTCCGGCGGCTTATTGTCATCCAGGATGCGTATATTAGACTGATTTAAATCGTTGACCGTATGCCCATGGCTGGTGACTGTGAAGAATAGAGTGACCTGATCTACGTTGGTGCGAATGGTCCAGGCGGCGGCCGGAGATGGAATACTTGGCAGCGTCAGCGCAACGTTACCGCCGCCTTCCGCGATCGGATTGCTTTCGGCCAGCGTGCCGCAGGCTTCGCAAGTCCCGGAGTCAGATTCGTTCCCCACTGCGCTTACCTGCGATTTCAGGCGTTCGCTGTTGGGGAAGGTCTGTGTGCGTAGTGACGCAACGAGAGTAGTTTGTGAGGGAGGGCCCGCCCCCCGAACAGCCCTGTTATGCGCAAGAGCTGCCAGATTCTGGCGAGCCACTGGAGCGAACGCATTGGTTGGGTCTTCGCTGATGAAAAAATTCAGCTCGCGCTCCACGGCATCGAAATCCTTCAGAGACATCGCGGCCGACGCGGCGACGTAATGCACGTTCGCCATTCCTTTGTGATTGAGAGTGTGAACCAGTTTGGCCGTTTCGAGAGCTTGCTGGTACTGATGGGTTCCGTTTCGCGCGTAGGCCAGGGCGCAGAGAATCTTGGCGTCCCGGGGACGCAGGGAAGCCGCTTTTTCCAGTTCTGGCCGCGCGGTTTCGAAATCGTTCATCGACAATGCGATCATACCGAGATTCAGAAACGAGCCCGGAAACCTTGCGTCCAGCTTCGCTGCTGTTTCAAACTCGCCGGTGGCGTGGGACCTGTCTTCCTGGTCGAGATACGCAAGGCCAAGGGCAATGTGAGCTGCAACGAACTTGGGATAGGCATCGATCGCCCTTTGCAGGTGCCTGATCGCCTCTTTCGAGTGTTGCGTTTTCATCAGGGCGGTGGCGCCGTTGAACTCCACCACGGCTTTATTGGGGGCTTCCAGATCGAGCGCGGATACGACACCGGAATCTATCAACTCTTTATCTTGCTTGCGTTGCTGTTCAGTCTTGTTGGCGCGCCGGTTGATCTGGTCGAGATACATCTGCGCAAAGTCCATTTGCGCGAAGCCGGAATCCGGACCTGCATTCATGTAAGGTATTTGGGCGGCGGCAAAGATCTGGCCAAAAAGCCACAAGGAGGACGCCCATGCGAGTCGAAGCTTAATAGCCTTACACGATGAGTGACGAGGCGCAGACCGCACAGAATTGCTCCTGCAAGATGCGACTTAGATCGTCTAATGTGCTAAGGGCGGCACGTCAGAGGTCTGGCGGGATACGGCACATCCCGAGCATCTTTGGGCAGCAAATATAGCACGTCTTTCGAGGCCTGCCTCGGCTTTTCTAACTTGTGGGAACCGATACAGTGCCGCAAGGGGATAAGTACCGAGTCTATCAGGCCCTTGATTCCATCTCGGCGAAGCGACGGGATAGAAACTTGCGAGCGGGGTCGCTGCCCGCGAGATCCAGCGCGCGGCGGTAATTGGTGGCCGCTTTCGACCAGCGCCGGAGACGTCATAGGAGATCGGCGCGGGCAGCAGATAGTAGTCGCCGAGTTCCGAGGTTGTCTCCAGGTCGTCGGGTAATCGCAATCCAACGCCGCCATCGACAATGGGGCAAGAAAATATTTCCCTTCTCCGCGCCCCAATTAGCACGGATATGTTTAGATAGATGACGATGAAATATTGCCGATTTCAATTCAATGGGCAGGTGCAATACGGGCTGGTTGAGTCCGTGGGGGGGCATGCTTCGATTGTCCGCGTGTTGCTAACTCCTGCCGAAGAGGCCGACGGGGACATGGAGAGTCTGCGCACGCGGCGGATTGAGGCGATTCCGCTGGAGGAAGCCGCTCTGTTGCCTCCGGTGCGGCCGTCGAAGATCGTGTGTGTGGGGCGCAATTATCGCGAGCACGCCGCGGAACTCGGGCACGATGTGCCGCAGGAGCCGCTGATTTTTCTGAAAGCCACGTCGGCGCTGCTGCCGCCGGGGGGGACAGTGCGGCGTCCGAAGATTTCGCAGCGGGTTGATCATGAGGGAGAGTTGGGAGTGGTGATCGGCAAGACGTGCTATCAGCCAGCGGCGGATGCGGACATCCGGCAATACATTCTCGGCTACACGTGTGTGAATGACGTTACGGCGCGTGATCTGCAGAATAAAGATGGGCAATGGACTCGGGCGAAGGGCTTTGACACATTTTGTCCGGTGGGGCCAGTGGTGACGGATGAGATCGATCCCTGGGGTGGAATTGGCGTGGAAACCCGTGTCAACGGCGAGGTGCGGCAGCAGGGGAACACGCGGGATTTTATCTTTGCATTGGATGTCGTGATCCGGCATATTGCGCAGGCCATGACTTTGTTTCCTGGGGACTTGATTCCTACGGGGACGCCTGCGGGTGTGGGACCGTTGGTGGCGGGGGATGTGGTGGAAGTTAACGTGGAGGGGGTAGGGACTTTGCGGAATTCGGTGGTGGATGAATAGGAATTGTTAATTGATGATTCTTGATTGTTGATTGAAAACCCAGCACCTACGCAACCGTTCGAAAATCAACAATCAGAAATCAACAATCAAGAATGCGCTACTGCAGCCGGAAACGTTCCTTCATCAGCCGTTGCAGGCGGGGTTTGTAGAGCAGATCGTAGGCGAGTTCTTTGTCGGGGAACATGGCTAAGGCGGCGCGCTTGGCTCCGGCGGCGAGTTCTGAGGCTTCTTCTACGGTGAGGTTCGGGTCCTGGCCGATCACGGACATGACCATGCTGATCATCACTTGCAGGCGACGGATTTTTCTGGCTTCCTCTTCGCGCTCGCGCAGAGCATCCTGCTCTGCTATTGGAAAATTTGTTTCCTGTCGTCCCTGGTGATGAATGTCCATGGTATCCCCTTTGCTCGTCCCACAAGTTTGGATGACTCTACGCGCTTCAGCGTTGCGCGACGGGTTAAGGCCATTCTGCCGCAGATACGTGGGAAAGCAATAACACAAAGGTGTCGGGGGGATTGGGCGCAAGTCCCATTTCTCGCAAAGGAGGCGAGAAATGGGACACCCCAGCCTCGGGACAGGACGCAGTCCGCAACCCTGGAAGTATGAAGGCGCATCCACCCTAGACGCCGATTCCTGCGCGACGAGGCGGGCTCGAACGGAGAGTAAAATCACTTTGGTACACGGATTCGACTCGGTCCGGGTCCAGAATTGGAGATGTAAATGTTTGAACCTGGCAATGCACACGCGCGTCCTGATCCTAACGAGAAACTGGTGAAGGTGTTTGAGACGGAGCAGGAACCGGAGGCGTTGGTAGTGAAGGGGTTGCTCGATTCGGCGGGTATTGAGAGCGATCTGACTTCGGCGTCGCTGGTGCAGGACGCTTTTCCAGGGCTCGGCGGGATGATTCTGCTGGTGAGGGAAGAGGATGCGGAAGAAGCCCGACGCGTCATTGCGGAAGGACGGCGATCGTCGCCGGGAGAAGACGACACAGCCGAGATTTCGATTGTTGATTCGACTAGTGAAGAGCCGCCACAGAAGGCGTAACCGAGTGGCCGTCCAGATAGAAAGTAACCCCTCCGTGGAGATCGGTACGGTAGACTCGGGTTCCCGCGTCTGCCAGGCGTCCGAGAACTTCGCTTCGCGGCAGGCCGAAAGGATTGCCTGATCCTACTGAAATGATGGCGAACTTGGGCTTGGCTGAAGCGACTAGTTCGGGTGTGGTCGCGTTGGCGCTACCGTGGTGGCCGACTTTGATTAGATTCGCGCTGGGATGATGGATAGCAGCGATACGGCGTTCCACCTGTCTTTCCGCATCTCCCTCCAGCAGAACTGACGAATCGCCGTAACTTACGCGTAATACCATCGAGTCATTGTTTTGTGGCTTTGGGCCGACCGGCCAGTCGCGTGGCGGGAACAATACTCGGATCGTCGCGCCCCCCAGTTCGAACTCGTCGCCTTCCCAATGGCGCACGACTTTGACCCCGAGCCCTTCCGCCGTGGTGATGACGTTCTGAAGGGCCTCGCTTGGCGGCAGTAGGCCGACCCACAATTCCTTCGGCCTGAAATTTTTCAGCACGGCGATCATGCCACCGATGTGGTCGGAGTGGCCGTGGGTGATGGCGACGGCGTCGAGGCGCGAGAGGCCGCGCGTCCAAAGATAAGGAGAGACGACGTCTTCGCCGAAATCGAGCTGCGATCCGCCGGGACCGATGGGACCTCCTGCATCGATGAGTAAGGTGCGGCCTTGCGGCGTGACCAGTAGCGTGGAATCGCCTTCGCCTACGTCGATGGAAGTCACCTCCAAGACGCCGGGATGCGTTCGCGGGATCGCTGGGATGAATGCGAGAACGAAAGCGGCTACAAGAATGGCCGCAAGTCCGCTAATGGCGAGGGCTGGGCGGCGGCGAGCCGCCCACATTGCCAAGACAAGTGCCGTTGCGGCAAGCATCATTACAAACACGGAAGGCAGGGCAACGCGCAGGTCAGCCATTCTGAGAGTACCCAGCCCGCGGACGGTGCCGGTGATGCCCTCGAGAGCGAATGTGGTAAGGATCACTGGAACTTTGGCCAGCCACGGCGAAATGTATCCTAGGGCCAGTGCCGTCACGGCTGCGGGCATCATGAGTTGCGTCAACGGAACCACGATGAGGTTGGAGGGCAATCCGATCGTCGTGGCGCGATGGAAATAATACGCCATGGGCAGGGCCAGTCCCATCTGCATCACTGCGGAGATGAAGAGCAATTCAAATACAGCCAGGAAGAATGCTGCCGTGGTGCGGACCAGCCGGCGCGCCCACTTTAGTCTCACGAAACGCGCGAGGCGCGCAGCGATGAATTGCAGGTCGACGCGGAACTGTGCGACTCGCGGCGGCAGGAGTGCGGCGTAGTTGGCGGAGTCCCAATTGGACAATGCCTGCTTTTGGAGTTGCGAGGTGCGCTGGAGGATCGGGATCCCGATAGCGGCCACGATGAGCACGCAGACAAAGGTCATTTGAAAGCTGGCGGTAAACAGCTGGCTCGGGTCGAAGACCAGCAATCCCAAAGCGGCCGCGCCCAGCGCGTTCACCATGGCACGATCGCGATAGAGAAGGCGAGTGCCCAGATAAATGGCGCACATGAATGTGGCCCGCCAGACGGGGGCACCAACTTCGGTGGTGAAGGCATAGGTGACGCAGAAACCAACCGTCAGCAATGTCGCTGGAATGTCTCCCAAGCGCAGGCGGTGCAGGGTCCAGAACACAACGAAGGCCAGGATGCTGACATTCATCCCAGAAACGACCAGGACATGATACGTGCCGGAGCGCTGAAAATCGGCGCGGGTGTCGCGATCGATGAAACCCTCTTCGCCGATGACCATCGCGTCAATCAGGGCGGCTTCGCGCGGAGGCCACAGTTTATGCACTTTCGCGATGACGCCCCTGTGCAAGCGGCTGCGCCAGAATGCGATTCGGCTGCCGACAAAGCCGGGAAGCCGTTCGACGTTCTCTGTCTTGGTTGAGCCCAAGGCGGCGATGTTGCGATCGGCAAGATAGCCCCGATAGTCGAATGCCCCCGGATTGCGAAAATTGCGCGGCAGCGTGAGCTTGGCGGAAAAGCGGATGCGGTCGCCATAGTGAACGACCGGCATCGTGGCGGAAAACGGTGGACTGGCCTCGGAGTGTGCTTCGGGAGCTGCGCCCTTCGAACGCGGACTATAAATGCTGAGGCGGATGCCGGAATGGATGGCTTCGCCGTCTGGTGCTGCGGCTTGGACTTCTTCGGTTTCGACGTCAATTGTCTGCCGGATTTCGTTGAAGCCCCCTTCCTGGAAGCCGCCATCGCGCGTGACGTGCGCGATAATTTGTAATTCCTGGCGGTTCGCATAGGGCTGGATATTGGTATCGAGGCGAGTCGATGCTACGTGCGCCTGAACGTGCAGGGCTCCTGCGAGAAAGACGGCTCCCAACGCGAGCGCCCAGCCCAGACCCGATCGCCGCCGCGCGAAATATAGCGCTGCTGCCACAAACGCGGTTGCGGCCACAATCCACCACAGGGTAGGCCGCCACAGGTAGACACCGGCGATCACGCCTAGAGAATAGGCGACCGCGGCCCACAGCATGGGCTGGCGGCTTGCCTTGAAGTGCAAGGCGGGAGGTCTGGCCGGAGTGGAAATTCCGTTCATAGGCTACCGGTACCGAGGGCGAGGCGCCCTCGGGACAGCCGGCAAGATGCCGGCGCTACGGCGCGTCAGTTCGCCAATCACCGAACCAGGTGCACAATGCTTTCCAAGTGGTAGGTCTGGGGAAACAAATCCACCAGGTGCGCTTGCTCGACGCGATAACCGGCGGCGAGCAGAGTTACCAGATCGCGCGCCAGCGTTGCCGGATCGCAGGACACGTAGATAACGCGTGGCGCGCCCAAGCCTGCCAACTGTCGCCCCACACGTTCTCCGAGGCCGCTGCGAGGCGGGTCGACGACTACCAGATCGGGCTTATTCGGGTTACCAGGGATGATTGCGTCCTTCCCTCCTCGCCTCGGATTCTCTGCACGACCCAAGTACTGCTCCGCTGTGGCGCGCACCACCTCGCCATTCGAGGACCGATTGTAGGAGAGATCGGTTGAGGAAGTCTGTGACATCTCTACAGAAACTATGTGACGAAAATCACAGGCCAAGGCTGTGGAAAACAATCCTGCGCCGGCGTACAGGTCGAGAGCGAGTTGGCCGAATTGTCCTTTTGTGACGAGCTCCACCAGTTTATCGGTGAGATGACGGTTGGTCTGAAAAAAAGAGCCGGCGCTGACGCGGTACGCCGCCCTCTGGGTTTGATAGGTCAAATGCGGGTTGCCGACAGCAACCAGAATTTCCTGCGCCCTAGCTTTCCGGTCGCCGGGATTGGCTTCGCGGAAGGCTACGACGCCCTCTATCTCGTGCATGACAGCGTGAAATTCTTCCGCCCATTCACGCACTGCGGCTCGGCGAGCGGCGCCTGCGCAGCGGACGTCAACCAGCAATTCAGTGTCGTCGCCGTTGGCGAAGAATTCGATTTCCCTTACCCCTTCGGGAACTCTTCCGGTGCGTCCGCTCTGCCAGAGTGCGGCGATGCCGCGATTGATCAGCGGTGAACTGATGGGACATTCTTCGATGGCGAGCAGTTCGTGTGAAGCAAGCTTGAAATATCCCGCGGCGAATTTGGGAGTGACTCTCACCTGCAGGCGCGAACGGTTGCGATAGTTCCACGGTGGCGAAGCGTGTACATCGATGTCGAACGGCAAGTCCAGCTTGGCTGTACGGCGCAGGGTCTCGCACAAAATCTCTTTCTTGATTTGGAGCTGGTGCTCGTAACTGGCATGCTGATAGTGGCACCCGCCACAACGCCCAAAATAACGGCACGCGGGCTGGACGCGCTGCGCGGAGGGCTCGATGACGGCGTCGACCATCGCTCGCGCGAATCCCGGCTTCTCTTCGACGAGGGACGCTTCAATTCTTTCTCCAGCCAGGACAAAGGGGAGGAACACGGCCTTGCCGCGCGGGCTGGCTTCATCTTTGTCGTTATTTTTATCCTGATCTTTGCGAGGATCGGCGGTGGAAGGATCGGCGGTGGGAAGACCGGCAGGCAGGCGCGCCAAGCCGTCGCCGCCGTAGATTAGCTTTTCGATTGTGAGGAGCAAGAGTTGATTCTACGGCATGGGGAACGGGCCGAACGTAGCGGATTCCCTTATCCCGCTGCTTCTACCGTCAGCTTTAATCCGACTGCTTAGTGCAGCTCCACAAGCCTGAATTGCGGCTAACCGCCAGCAATGGCTCCGATAATCAGGAAAGGCTCCTTACCTGACGCAACCGCGTCGGGCAGCGGAGAGTCCGGCGATTCGTGGGACAGATCTTCCTCGCAGGCAAAGAAACGCAAGAAGGCGCGCCGCTGTTGTGTGCCGTGGTCGCGGATGGTGCCGCGCAGCATGGGATAGCGGGCCTCGAGTGTGTCGAGGACCGAGCGCTGGGTGACCGGACCCTTTATTTCCAGGGTCACTTCCCGATCCACGTGCGCCAGCGTTCGAAGATGTTGAGGTAATTCGACTCGAATCATGGCATTCATTCCGATGGGACGCCGGGGATTATTGCGGCCGCATAGCCTCGCCAACCGTTCACTTCACCGTCGTTCCTTGCATGTAGGTTTCCTGGAGGTAGAGCGCCTTCCAGTCATTGCCCTCGCGAGTCCAGACTTCGCCGAAGACACTGTCTGCCTTTGCGATCTGGCCGCCGGATTTACTTTCATAATGCGCCACATAGGTGACCAGCGCGGCGCGGGGGCCGAGCGACTTCACGGTGAAATCCTTAAGCGTGTAACTGATGAGCTCTAATTCGTCTACCGTGGCGAGGTCGGTCTTCTTGTCGCCGAATCCGCTTGTGCCCTCTTCAAATAAGCGGAAGTCGTCGGCGAGTGCGGCTCCAAGGGACGCCTTGTTTTTAGTTTTGAAGTCTTCCCAAACCTTCCGCACTTTCGCTTCGAGAATGGACGCGGTTGAGGTTGATTGTTCCGCCTGTTTTCCTGCGCTGTTGCGATACTTGTCAGCGACAATAAGCACGCAACTGCGGTCACGATTATTTTCATTTTTCTCCTGTTGACTTGGCCCAACTGACGCCCTGACAGTGTAGAGTCGAAATCCCCACCCCTTCGACAAGCTCAGGGCAGGCTCTCTCGCAAAACCGCGAGAAGGGTGGGGCACCCGGCGTTTTCTCTGTCCCTTCTTTCTTCTCGCTCACGCGAGTGTCTGAACTTCTACCGACAGGACTGCCGGCAAGTCGCGGACGATCGGATTCCAGCTGTCTCCAGCATCCGCGGAGCAATAGACCTGGCCGCCCGTGGTGCCGAAATAGATGCCGCATTTGTCGAGTGTATCCACAGCCATGGCGTCGCGCAGGACGTTGACGTAGCAATCTTTCTGCGGCAAGCCTTTAGTCAGCGCTTCCCATTCGTTGCCGCCGGTGCGGCTGCGGAAGACGCGCAGCTTGCCTTCGTGAACGTAGTGCTCGCCGTCGCTCTTGATGGGGACGACGTAAATCGTCTCTGGCTCATGCGAATGAATGTCGATGACGAAGCCGAAGTCCGTCGGCAGATTTCCGCTGATCTTCGTCCATTGATCTCCGGCATTGTCAGAGCGCATCACGTCCCAATGTTTCTGCATGAAAAGCACTCCGGGACGAGATGGGTTCATGGCGACGTGGTGCACGCAGTGGCCGATCTCGGCGGTTGGATTCGGAATGTATTTCGAGTAGAGGCCTTTGTTGATGGGCTTCCAGGTCTTGCCGCCGTCGTCGGTGCGGAAAGCGCCGGCAGCGGAGATCGCGATATAAATTCGATCGGGATTGCTGGAATCGAGAATGATGGTGTGCAGGCACATGCCTCCGGCGCCGGGCTGCCACTTGGGGCCGGTGCCGTGACCGCGCAGGCCGGGGAGTTCTTTCCAGTTCTCGCCGCCGTCGGTGGAGCGGAAAAGAGCGGCGTCTTCGACTCCGGCGTACACGGTGTCGGGATCGGTGAGCGACGGCTCCAGATGCCAGACGCGCTTGAACTCCCAGGGATGCTGCGTGCCGTCATAGAACTGGTGTGTCGTCAGAGGCGCGCCGGTCTCGGGGGATGTGTCGTAGACAAATTTGTTGCTCACGGCTTTGGGCGGGCCGGGAGCAGGTTCCTGGCCAGGAGGCGTCCCGGGCTGATGCCAGGTCTTGCCGCCGTCGTCGGAGCGTTGAATGATTTGCCCAAACCAGCCGCTGGTCTGCGAAGCGTAGATGCGATTAGGATCGGCTGGCGAACCCTTGAGGTGATACAGCTCCCACCCGGCAAAGTGCGGGCCGCTAACTTCCCAATTTTGGCGTTTGCCGTCTGCAGTAAGAATGAATGCGCCCTTGCGCGTGCCTGCCAGAACTCGTACCTTGCTCATGCGTGACTCCCCCTCTGCGGATAATGAGTCTCCGATTTTATCCGAGCGGATGAGGCATGAGTCAACATTGCAGAACGGGAAAACCTCATGCAAAAGACAATCCGCGTCACTGCTGCGCGGAGTTCGAAGTCTGCGAACTTGCGCGGGAATAGACCCGCACGTAATCCACCAGCATGGTTTGCGGGAAAACAGTGGATGAGTCGGGGTTTCCCGGCCAATAGCCTCCCACCGCTACGTTGAGCAACAGGAAGAAAGGATGGTCATAAACCCACTTCGTCCCCTTGGGAAGATCGGCGGGAGTGCGGGTGGCGTAAAGATAGTCGTCTACGTAGAAACGGATGGCTTCCGGTTCCCATTCGACAGCGAAAATGTGAAAGTTGTCGGCAAAGCTTTGATCGTCGGGAAGTGCGTAGGGTGAGCCGATACCTTTGCCGCCTGAATATCCGGGCCCGTGAATAGTGCCGTGAACCAGCGCCGGCTCCTTGCCAATATTTTCCATGATGTCGATCTCGCCGCAGGCGGGCCAGCCGGGTTTGTCGATGTCGTTGCCCAGCATCCAGAAGGCGGGCCAGATTCCCTGTCCGCGAGGAATCTTGATGCGCGCTTCGAAGCGTCCGTAGGCCTGCGAAAACTTGCCCTGAGTCTTCAAGCGTGCGGAGGTGTAGTTTCTGGTGACACCGTCCGAGCCGGTGTATTTCTCCTGAACGACCTTAATCACCAGATTGCCATTCTGCTGCGAAGCGTTTTCGAGACGGCTGGTGTAATACTCAAGCTCATTGTTGCCGAAGCCCCCTCCGCCTGTCTCTGTTACCCATTTCGACGAATCGACAGGGGAGCCGTTCGGACCGTTGAACTCATCGCTCCAGACCAGCTTCCATGCGGGGGCGGTGCCCGGCGGAGTCTGCGCGGCCGCGCTTACGGCCAGCACACCTGCGCCAACAAACAGAACCGTCACGAACAAGGCAGCATGCCCAACTCTGGATTGCATTGATATAGATACCCCCGTGAAATTGTGGAGCGTTCGAACTATACTCACGCACTATACTCACAACGGCGCGATTCGCGCCAGGAGAACCCATGTCAAACGCCCGGACCCGGCGAAGCTTCTTGAAATTATCTGCGGCAGGCTTGACCGCGACCGCGACTGCCAATTTGGCGTCCGCCTTGACATCTTCGGTAGCAGCGCCGCCCGCGGGAGACATCACGGTTCGGGTGACCAGCGGCAAGCTGCGCTACGCTGCGGCGGAAAGTTTGACCTGGCGAACCGCCGGTGCGACGGCGGAAAATGCGATTGTGCTGGATCCCAGCAAGAAGTTTCAGGAAATGCTCGGGTTCGGCGCGGCGTTCACCGACGCCGCCTGTTACACGTTCAACCAGCTTCCGGCTCCGGCTCGCGACGAGTTGTTTCATGAACTGTTTCATCCCTCGGAAATGGGGCTCAACGTTTGCCGCACCTGCATCGGATCCAGCGACTATTCCACCGAGGTTTTCAGCTACGACGAGGGCGAGCCCGATCCTGAGATGAAGAGATTTTCGATCGCGCACGACGAGCCTTATGTTCTGCCGATGCTGCGGCTGGCGCGGAAGGCGAATCCAGACTTGTTTCTGTTCTCGTCGCCGTGGAGTCCTCCGGGCTGGATGAAGGTGGGGGGATCGATGCTGGGCGGCTCGATTCGCCAGCGCTATTTCGGTCCCTACGCACAGTATTTTGTAAAGTTTCTGCAGGCGTATGCCGCGGCCGGCGTGCCGGTGCAGGCAGTCACGGTGCAGAACGAAGTGGATACCGATCAGGATGGCAGAATGCCGGCGTGCCTGTTTCCGCAGGAATACGAAATCGGATTCGTCAAGAACTACCTGGGACCGCTGCTTCAGCAGAGTGGTCTTTCCACGAAGATCTGGATCCTCGACCACAATTACAATCTATGGGGCCGGGCCATCTGCGAACTCGACGACGAGGGACTTCGCAAATATTGCAGCGCGGTTGCATTTCACGGTTACGTCGGAACGCCGGAGATGATGGACAAAGTGCACGAAGCGCATCCCGATGCGCAACTGTACTGGACGGAAGGCGGCCCCGACTACACGGCTCCCGACTATGCGACCGACTGGGCAAATTGGGGGAAGACGTTTACGCAGGCAATTCGTCACTGGTGCCAGGCTATCAGTGGATGGAACCTGGCGCTTGACGAAAAAGGCCGGCCCAACATCGGGCCGTTTCCCTGCGGCGGAATGGTCACGATCCATTCGCAAATCAAAGGCAATCACGCGCAGCGGCCAGTATTGGGCCTTTGCGCATTTCTCACGCAACGTGCGGCGAGGAGCGAAGAGATTCGACTCCACTTGCCAGACTGGAGGGCGTGGAGCAGGTTGCCTTCGAGAATCCCGATGGGCAGAAAGTGCTGATCGTGACCAACTCGGGCCCCGCGAGAACGGCAACGCTAAAGCTGGGAAATAATGCCGCCGATGTTAACTTGCCGGCCGATTCCCTGATGACCTTGTTGTGGAGTTGATGGTTATTCGGTTTCGCCTCCGTTTGCCAGATCGTGTTTCCGTGGGAAAGAATTACATTGCGATTGTCGTCGAGCGCTCGCGCCAATCGCCTGAAAATCAAGCGCTTAAGTTTTGGCAAGCATTGTGCAACCCTTTTGATGTTCCTGTCCTCAGATAGGGGCTACTTGCTGGGCTGACGAAGCGACGGACGCAGGTGGTTGCGTTTCTCGAAGCGACGGCTCAAATAACCCAACAAACCCAGTGCCCTCATGACGCGGCCTTCGAGGCCGTGCGACAGAATTTCTGAAGGCCTTGTCCCGGTCAGTTAGTCGGAATGCTTACGAGCAGAGTCTTTCCTCCCGATGTTTGTTGAGGTGAGACTACCCGCCGACTGGCGGGTTTCGGAGGACGTGTCAGATGCGATTGCTAAGCGCTCGACTGATCGTCTCGCTCATTCTCGGCGTCACGCTGGTATCGCTGTGCTCTTCCTACTATCAGGTGTTCATGCTGAACCGCAGCCTGCGAAGAGACTTGCAGCGTCGCGCCGAGGTATTGGGTGAAAGTCTCGCAAGGAACGTCGAACGCGATCTCGACCGCGACGCGCAACATACGCTGCAGCGCACCGTGCAGCAGTTCGCTAACCGCGAACACCTGGCAGGGCTGGCAGTCTACGATCCGCAAGGCCACCCTATTGCTGTAACCACCAACCTTCAGCCGCTGATGGCGAGTGCGCCTCCGATCGTACTGCAAGCCCTCCAGCAAAATCATGACACGAATGCTTTTCTGCGTATGGGGAGCGCTTCGATTCATATCTATGCCTTACCCTTGCACAGCGGAGATGAACTCATTGGCAGTTTGGCAATTGTTCACGACTCCGGCTACATCAAGCAAGAAAGCCTCCGCATCTGGCGCGAGACCTTTCTGAGCGCGTTGGCGCATGTTTTTCTGATCGTTCTGATCACAGTGCTGATTGTGCGTTGGAGCATCACGGGTCCGATCGCCCGTACCGCCAATTGGATGAAAGCTCTGCGAACGGGGCGCGGCATAGTGCGAATCAAGGTCCCGGACCTGGAGATGTTTCGCCCGCTGGCACGGGAAGTGGCGACCTTTGCCGAGAGCTTGAACGTGGCCCGCTCGGCCGCCGAGTTGGAAGCGCGGTTGCGTGAAACGGGAGAGTCCACGTGGACGGCCGATCGGTTGGCGGTGCACGTTCGCGCCCGATTGGAAGATGGCAGGCTGTTTGTGGTCTCGAACCGCGAGCCCTACATCCACGTGCGGCGCGGCAAATCGATAGAAGTCAACGTGCCGGCAAGCGGCCTGGTTACCGCCATGGAGCCGGTGCTGCGCGCGTGCGACGGCACGTGGGTAGCGCATGGTTCTGGCGACGCCGACCTGGAGACCGTGGACGCTCACGATCGCTTGCTCGTCCCGCCCGATGATCCGCGATATGTCCTGCGGCGCGTCTGGCTGACCAAAGAAGAGGAGCAAGGTTATTACTACGGGTTTGCCAATGAAGGGCTGTGGCCGCTTTGCCACATTGCCCACACCCGCCCCTTATTCCGGGCCGGCGACTGGAAGCATTATCAGGATGTCAACCGCAAGTTTGCCGACGCGCTGCTGGAGGAAATGAAAAACGTCAGCCGGCCGATCGTGTTGGTGCAGGACTATCACTTTGCCCTCTTAGCACGAATGATCAAACAAAGCCGGCCTGACGCTCGCGTCGCTATTTTTTGGCACATTCCGTGGCCGAATCCGGAGGCTTTCGGGATCTGCCCCTGGCAGCGCGAACTGGTGGATGGACTGCTGGGCGCCGACCTGATCGGATTCCACATTCAGGCACACTGCACTAATTTTTTGCAAACCGTCGACCGGATCGTCGAATCGCGCATCGATTGGGAACATTTCTCGGTGCAGCGCCTGGACCATCGTACCGCCGTGCGCCCGTTCCCAATCAGTGTGGAATTTGCCGACGTGTCCCCAAATCCCTCCCGTGAATCCGCCTACGAAGAACGGGCGGCCCTGCTGAAGGCTCTGGGGGTAGAGGCCGCGCTCATGGGCGTAGGCGTCGACCGGCTGGATTATACGAAGGGCATTTTGGAACGATTTCTGGCGATAGAGCGCTTTCTGGAAAAGTATCCGAGTTACCAGGGCGTCTTTACTTTCGTTCAGATCGGCGCGCCCAGCCGCACCCACATCAAGCGTTACCACGACTTGCAGGCGGAAGTGGAGGCGGAAGCCGACCGCATCAACTGGCGGTTTCAGGCGAGTCAATGGAAGCCCATTGTTCTGCTGAACCGGCGGCACAGTCACCAGGAAATTCAGCTCTATTACCGCGCCGCCGATTTGTGTCTGGTGACCTCACTGCACGATGGCATGAACCTGGTGGCGAAGGAATTCGTCGCCGTCAGAAACGACGAACGCGGAGTTCTGATCCTCAGTTGCTTCACTGGCGCGGCCCGCGAGTTGCGAGACGCTCTACAGATAAATCCTTACGATATCGACCAGACCGCGGAGGCGATCCGGGCAGCCCTCGAAATGCTACCCGAAGAAAAGCAGATGCGCATGCAGCGAATGCGCAAGACAGTGCGCGAACACAATGTGTACCGATGGGCCGGAAGTCTGATTGCAGAGCTTTGTGAAGTGCGCCTGGATGCTGCAGTAGGTGGAGAAAAAAAATTCCAGGCGGGCACCACCGTGGGATAGGGGAAGTAGACATCCATCTCGTAAGCAGTGGCAGAACTTTTTGTCTCGGAAGCCGCAAATAAGACAACCCAACTGCTCCGGACTGCTACCTATTTAGACACAATGGCTAGGGCAGACGAGCATCCCGTGCGCAAACCGAATAAACCGTTTTACTTCAACACGTCAGAAAACCTCCTGCGAATAGGAAGGCAGAAGGCCACCAACGTCTCTGAGCTGTGGCAAGCCTTGCAAACTTGTCCCGACGATTCCATCTTCCAGCACACTTTTCGAACGCTCCAGGAACATCACTTCATCCGCCAGGGATTTTCGAACGACTTTGCGCACTGGTGCCTGTCAGCCTGCAACGAGCCGGTCCTGGCCGAACAACTGGCCAGTGTGGATGTCAGAGAGTTCACTGACATCGAAGGGTTGCGCCGGAGAATGGTTGGAATCGTTAACGAATTTCTGCAGCAACATCCTCAGTCAGGCACAAAGCCGGCCCACGAACCGTTTTATTTTTGCGCGGCCTCCATTGTGGTGCTGCCAACGCAGTTCGCACCCGACACACTTCCCGGATTTGTTGACGGCCTGCGGCACGTCAGCCTGCACTCGATTCACCATCATTTTATTGAGGCCCGCCTGCGTTTGCACCAGATGTCCAATGACTTTTCGAATTGGCTGGAGCAGGAAGTCGGCCTTACTCAGGCGGCTGAATCGATTGAGCGCATCGACATTTATACCAACACCATGGAAGGCGTACGCCACCAGATTGCGACCATCGTTGAACAAGCTTTGAACTAGCTTTGGACTAGGACAGCGAAAGATGAAAACAGAAGAACAGCGCGCCACCATTGCAGACTCCGCCACCGGCTCGCCGACCGAAGCCCAAGTTGCCGAAAACAGAGGAGGGATCGTCGCGCCTCACGCAATTCCCGCAGAACCTGGTCGCGCCAAGACCAGGCCGCTTCCTGCCAGCGTGCTCACTCCTCCGCCTCCAGCTCCGTCTCCTCGTCTGGATGATTATCGCGACATTATTGGCCAGGCGCAGGTGGATGCTCTGCGATTTCTGGCTCGCGATCTGAAGGGCAAGTCGATCAAGATGGTCAATTCCACCGCGGTTGGTGGTGGCGTGGCTGAGATGCTGAATCGTCTGGTGCCCTTGCTCTCGGAGCTGGAAGTCCCCACTCACTGGGATGTCATCACCGGCGGCAACGACTTTTTCGAAGTTACCAAGGCCTTTCACAATGCGCTGCACGGCAGCACTTATGAACTGACAAAGTCTGCCCAAGAAATTTTTCTGATGTACAACGAGCAGAACCGGGAACGTCTGCAGTTTGAAGAAGAGATGGTGGTGATCCACGACCCACAACCGGTCGGCCTGATTCGTTCGCGAGACAAAACGCCCGCAAGTTGGGTGTGGCGGTGCCACATCGATTTATCCAATCCCGATGCGCGCGTGTGGGAATTTCTGCGGCCATTTGTGGAGCAGTACGATGCCGCAATTTTTTCGTCGCAGTCTTTTGCGCGCCAGCTCCCCATTCCGCAATATCTTATTTTATCCGTGCATCGATCCGCTTTCCGAGAAGAATAAGGAATTGCCAGACTCGGTGGTGCAGAAGGTATGCGATGACTTCGGCATCGACCGCTCCCGCCCCATCGTCACTCAGGTGTCCCGATTCGATCGGTTAAAAGATCCTGTCGGCGTGGTGCACGCCTACAAGCTCGCCAAGAAATACGTGGATTGCCAACTGGTCTTGGCGGGAGGCGGAGCGTCAGATGATCCCGAAGGGGCGGTCGTGCTTCAGGAAGTGAAGGAAGCCGCGGGAAACGATCCCGACATCATTATTCTGGATCTGCCGCCCTGGTGCGCATTCGAAATCAACGCCATCCAGCGCGCTTCCACTATCGTCGTGCAGAAGTCCCTTAAAGAGGGCTTCGGCCTTACCGTGACCGAGGCATTATGGAAGGGGAAGCCGACGATTGCCGGCGCCGTGGGAGGTATACCCAACCAGATCATTCACCAACTCACGGGAGTTCTCGTTCACTCGGTAGAGGGCTGCGCCTTTCAGATTCGGTACCTGCTGACTCATCCGGATTTTGCGAAGCGCATCGGAGCCAGTGGGCGAGAACACGTCAAAGAAAACTTCCTGATGACTACCAATGTCAAGCGCTGGCTGCTCCTGTTCCGAATCCTGGAGGAAGCAAAGGCTCGCGGGACGGCACGTTAAGTAGCGCCCTCCCGAGTCGTCACCGCGCCTTCCAGATCTGCGTTGCCCACAGAGAAGTAGTTAAGCGGAAGTTTAGGAACGACGACCGTTCTGCGAGAAATAGTTTTCTTTTCAATCTGCCGCAGCACCGTTTCCCCAGCGGATTCGCCCAATTCCGACAGCCAAGCCTGCGTGGTTTCGGAAAGCGGTTCCAGCAGAGTCATGAAGTTGAGGTCGACACTAGCCACAGGTACGGCCAAGTCCGGCGGCAGAATTAAATCAATTGCAACCACACCTTCAATTCCTCGCTGCTGAAGCGCAACAGAAATGTTGTGCCATTCGGAAGTGCAATCAAAAGTTCCGAGAGCGAGCAAGTACCCTCTGCGATGCAACAGCTTTTGCACGCCCGCGAGCACGCGGGCCACAGGAGCGCGGCCTATGTCGGACGTGATCGCAGCAACGAGGCGCGTCCGCTTGGTTCGCAGAGATCGCGCCCACAGATTTGGACGGTAATTCAACTGCCCGGCCGCGCGAAAGACTCGATCTTTTGTGCGCTGCGGGATCGCCATGGACGCAGGCGTGTTGTTGAGAATTGCCGAAACCGAGCATACAGCGAGTCCGACTCGTTCGGCGACGGTGCGCAGGCTAACCGCAGCTTGTTTGTCCGACAATGCTCCTCCTCGTCCTGCTGATTCAGGATTCGCAAACCTTTTCACTGGCTGGCGCTCGTCTTTCTACGACGAAGTCAACTCTACGACGAAGTCAATCGCACAACGGGAAACCCATTCGTGGGGAAACCAAACTACAAACGTTTGGAGGGCCGTCTGCGACGCTGCAGAAGAGGTACCACTACTTTGGCGCAGAGGAGGTCAGCGAGTCCAACTCAAAAAATCCATTGCAAGGATTAGTTCAGCGAAACAATCGTTGCCGAGCCGCAGTTAAGATGATGAGGATGATGTGCTTGTCTCATGCGTAGGCCTGCATAAGCATAAGTCTGCATGGAGATAACGCGCTGACTCAGTACAAAGCTGTAGATCGATCCCGCATCGCGTGCTCAACTCGCATCTCAAGGTATCTAATCAGCATCACAAGAAAGTGCGGCACAACAGTCCAGCCGCGCCGTGCAACAAAGAGGTGGCGCTGTTTTCGTGACCATCTTTTTTGGTGGAATCGGTTTGGGTCGAATCCAAGGAGAAGCTTCCATGATTTCCGTCGTAGTTCCGATTTATAACGAAGAGGAGATACTGACCGCGTTTCACGCCGCTCTGGCCGGGGCCATGCAGGACACGGGCGAGGACTGGGAAGTAGTCTACGTGAACGACGGCTCGCGGGATTCGTCTCTGCAATTGTTGAAGGAACTTCAGACAGAAGATCCGCACGTGGTGGTGGTGGATCTGTCGCGCAACTGGGGACACATGGGCGCGATCACGGCAGGTTTGCAAACCGCGGCGGGCGATGCCGTGGTGCTGATGGATGGCGACTTCCAGGATCCTCCGGACGTGGTGCCGGAATTAATTGCCGCGTGGCGCGGTGGCGCTGAAGTAGTCACGGCGGTGCGCCGCAGCCGGCAGGAAGGGCGCAAGGTTCTGGCCCTGTTGTTTCCGCTGTTCTATCGCGTGCTGGGCGCGCTCTCGGATTATCCGATTCCCTTGAACGCCGGCATTTTTGGCCTGCTCGACCGGCGCGCGGTGGACTCGATGAACGCCTTGCGCGAAGGCAATCGCTACTTACCGGGACTGCGCGCCTGGGTCGGCTACAAGACCGGCGTGGTGCTCTACGATCGCCAGGATCGCCTGGGCGGCGAAGGCAAACTCACCTTCCTCAGCCGGATCAAGTACGCGATGGATGCGATTACCAGTTTCAGCTACAAACCGCTGCGGATGAGCTTCGCGTTGTCGGGACTGGCCGTGTTTGCCGCGGTGGTGATGGCGATCTGCGCGCTGCTGTCAAGCAGTCCGCTGAAGCCGCTGGGCTTTGGCCTGGCGTCCGCGATTTTTATGATGGGCAGCCTGCTGCTGCTGTGCCTGGGCGTGCTCGGCGAATACCTGGGACGGGTGTATGACGAAGTGCGTCAGCGTCCGCTGTCCATCATCAGCGAAGTGCATTACGCTTCCCAGTATGCTTCGCAGCTGAACTCCGCCGCCGTGACGGCGGACCGTCGCGGAAGCCGGGAATCGCTGCGGGTCGCGTAGCCGTGGGCCTATACAACCCGCATTGGGACTACTCGCGTCCCATCAGCATCGCTTTTCTCTCTCATGATGACGGCATGTTTCTGGTCTATTTTTGCGTTAATTTCTTCTGCTGCTGCAAGGCTGCTCCCATCGCGCCCTGCATCCCTCTCTGCGGCACAGCGCTCCCTCCAGCCCCGTCTACTGAAAAGCCTTTTCCGCTCTACAGGTTGGCCCGGATACACCGCCCTGTCCCTCCCGCTCTACATTCTCTACAGGGACGGGAAACCATTCGTCCCGCGTAAAGTCAAAAAAAGCATTTTGGGGACTTGGGAAATTATGACGACGGTGGCGAGACCCGTAACGGTAAAGCAGTTGCCGGAAAAACTCAGCGTGGCACAAGGTCGCGCATTTTTTCGCGAACTGGAATCTTGTTTAAATTCCGACCGGCCGCGCATGGTGCTCGATTGTTCGCAGTTGCAACACCTCGATAGCGCGGGCATCCATGTGATGCTGCGCTGCCTGGAAGAGGCCATGAAGCGCAACGGTGACGTCAAGCTCGCCGCCCTTCCCGCTCGCGCCGCTGCCACCTTGGAACTCACCGGCGTCCACCGTCTGTTCGAATCTTTCGACAATATCGCCGACGCAGTTTCCAGCTTCCACCAACTCCCCCTGAACGGTTTCCAGCACGCCCTCGGCCTCGCTTACTCCACTCCACCTAAAATTTCCCCCGCCCCTCAGCCCCTCCCTACCAACTACCCCGCTACCGCCTCTGAAACCGCGTAAACGGCATCTCGGAAACAGCACGGTCCCGCCTCTTGCGCTGGTAGATTCTCCATCTAAATTATTTGTTTCTTTCACAAGCAGGCTGTCACAAGTCGTATTCTCGGGCGCACCGTGTCGAATGCAGACGGAATATGTGTACGTGTTTCTGAGGGGTTAGCTCGCCTTTTTAAGAGTACCCTGGTTCCTAAAGTCATTGGCGTAGGACGAGTCACATAGCAATTCGGCCGGGAAGTTATTGAAACTGCTCACGGCCTCATCGCAGGTCGTAAATGCTTCAAATTCTCTCAGTTCCGCCACGGCGTCTGATTCCACCGACAAAGCCGCTAACCTCAAATCTCCGTCGCGTTTCATCGCCTTTTCCAGACAATGCAGCATCATGGCTACGCCCGCACCATCAATGTGACGCACTGCGGAACAATCAAGTATGATCCGCGGACTGGGAGACTCGAGGAGCGGTTCCAACTCCTGCAAAAAAACCGAAGCTTCGCTTGAATTAACTTGCTCTGGCATCTCCATAACAAGCACAGGACGATGGTTTAGCATTGTCTGCCCTCTGATTATCACTTGCTCATTCTGGCGGCGAGACGGGATCCCGATGAAGGCGGCGTTTCCGTGTGCCGAAACGCCGGTCTCCCGGAGTTTTACCGAGCGATTACCTGGCTAGGCTCAGCGTTCCCGTGTTCTTCGCCGAGCGACGGCGAATCTTAGTCTTGGGAAACAGCAGAGCGCGCATTTTCAGTTTCGCTTTGTGGAGCTGCGACTTCGAATTGCCGATCGAGCAGTCGAGCAGCTGAGCGATTTCGTGGTGTTGGTATCCTTCCACCTCGTGCAAGGCAAAAATGGTTCTGCAGCCCTCAGGAAGCTCCTGGAGCGCGCGGCGCAACGCGATGCGATCGACGACACCGGAAAGGTCAGGATCGCTTTTGCCGAAGTCGCGATGCAAAGACGGAGACTCGGGATTGACCGGCTCGTCCAGCGACACCGTAGGCGGAGACTTGCGCCGGCGAAGCTTCATTAGCACCGTATTGACAGCCACGCGATAGAGCCAAGTTGAGAACGCGGCGTCTCCACGAAACGAACTGACCGTGCGGAAGACCTGCAGAAAAGCCTCTTGAGTTAGGTCCTCTGCTTCAGCGACATCCTTTGTCATGAGCAAGCACACGGAATAAACTCGATTCTTGTGCTGCTGGAACAATGTTGCAAAGGCTTGTTCATCGCCTGCTTGCGCGCGCTTTACCAGATTAATCTGGGAATCATCGCGGCCTTTGACGCCGGTCGTGGGGATGACATTTGCTTCTGTCGCAGAAATCGCACAAGTTGCCACGTTGGTCTCCTTTTTCTTTCAGGTACCGGAAAAATTCGCCCGCGGTAACCTCACGAGCATTGACAGATTAGAAAAAGGACAGACAACCTTCTATCGGGTCACATATGTAAACGCCTGCCGAATACGCTGTAAGGCTGTAGTGGGAGCTGGCAAAAAAGAAGATCCGCGCTGGGCGCGGATCTCGGGGCTACTCTCAGTCCGTAGGGCAAACTACTGATTGACAGTCCTACTTTAGTAAAGGTGGAATTCGACTTCCACGCTGATCTGCACATCGACAGGCTTGCCGTCTTTAAGGGCAGGCTGAAAGCGCCATTGGCGCACGGCTTCCAGCGCCTTTGCGTCCAACCCCAGACCCAAGCCGCGAACTACCTTAATATCGCGCGGGTGTCCGGCTGCGTCGACGATTAACCAGAGAACGCAAGTGCCTTGCTTCTTAGCTCTCCGAGCTTCTTCTGTATAGTCGGGATCGGGAGCGGAAATGGCTTGGGGCGCCGAGATGCCTCCGCCAACTTTGTAAACGCCGCCTCCGATGCCGCCGCCGCTTCCGGCGCCCACACCAGGTCCGTGGCCCACGCCAACTCCGCCTCCGGAGCCAGATCCAATGCCGCCGCCCGAACCTGTCCCGTTCGACGGCGGGGCACCAGGCATCACGGCCGCGGCGCTCGGCGTTCCCAAATTCAGCATTTTATTTTCCGCTACGTGAACCTGTGGAGGCACCACGACCGTGGGTTCCACCGCAAGTTTGGGCTGTGGATTTCGCATGACGATGGCCGGCGGCGTAATCTGCTGTAACGCAGCCTTTGGCAGACGGCCCTTGGGAGCAGGAATACGATCGTGATCGCCACCGCCGCCTCCGCCGCTGACAATTGTCTTCGCAGGCGTCATCACCGGAATATCCAGTGAGGGAGCGATCAACGTGACATGCTGCCTCTCGGTAACACGCTGGACAACTTGAGGCGCAAAAAATACGCCACTCACCAGCAGGCCAATCAATGCAATGTGAACAATGGCGGACACCACAACGCCATTGGCACGATAGTTGTTATATTGACCCCAGATTTCGTCAGGCGCCTGGCTCCGGACGCTTGGCTTGGAATATGGCCGCGTCGTGCGCGGACCATAATTGTTTCTAGACAGCGGTGCTGGAATCAGATTCAGGGCAGACTCCCCACTAAAGGCAGAATTTTGATGACTCGACATGGCGCTAACCTCGTAAAGACGAAACGACTTTGATCTTGCAAATAGATGCGGAGAACAATGCTGGGTTTGTCTGGCGGAGAGGTTCCAGCATTAACGAAAGAGGCGACTTTTGTTTACGAAACGTCATAATCGAATTGCGAGCTACAAAGGATTCATTTGGATCCGAAAGTTAAGTTTGAAAAACAAATGGTGGGATAAAACTTGTTCCCACCATTTGGGCAAGCCACAGATTCCGTGACCGGCAAAGATCGACGACATGGCATTTCACAGCCGTCCGGCGAGCAGCAGTACTAGGACGATTACAACGATCAGTCCCAATCCTCCGCTCGGGTAGTAGCCCCACGCCCGACTGTACGGCCACGTGGGCAGCGCGCCCAGCAACATCAAAATCAGCAGCACGAGAAGAATGGTGTACATGTGTAGCCTCCTCCGAATAGAGTTTCGTATCTCTCCTGCGCATCTGTCGTTAGTTCACCGGCACTACAGATTCGTTCTTGCTGGATTCTCTACTTTCGCCCGAGTACTTCCGGACCGCTGCCAGGAATGGTTCGCTGATAGCGGTAGGGCGAACTTTCCCGCTCAGAATTTCGGAGAAAGGCACGAACTTTCCGTATAGCACTCGAGTCTCGTCTTTATCCTGCGAGATTGCGGAGCCACTCAAGTCGATTCCGGCGAAAAGTCCGCGTGCCCGAGAGTAAGTCAGTACTTCAGCATTCATCTTGATGTCAGTGTCGGCGGCTGCGTCGCGGCCTACCGGACCTGCGGCGGCGGATGCATCAGCACCGAGCTTGAACTTGCTGGAAAGCAAGTGCTGCATTCCCTGGTCGTTAGTCACGATCATGACGAGGTCAATGGCTTGGCCGCCAAGTTGCAAACCCCAGCTTCCACCGGTGATGGTGATCGGGGCGGGGGCGCTCCAACCGGATTCTGTGCGGCAGGTGGCGACGCCCTTGCCGTGATTACCGCCGAATCCGATGGCGATCTTTACCATCGACGGGACAACGGCAATGCACTTTGCCTTGTTCATGACTTTGTCTGGAATCGCCTTATCGGGAGTTGCCATAACCTCGTTCAAAACCTTGGCGGATTCATCAATGCGTTTGGCGATGTCCGATTGATCTTTGTCGGCGGCTGCACTCACGCCTATTAAGCTGAAGCAAATGCTTAGGACCAGGAGACATCCGGGCAGTGCTGAAGAAGTTCGTCTCATTTTGTTCGTCTTCCATTTCTGTGCTCCACACGAGCACCTACTTTTTGTTGTACGAGCACATAAGTTAATCGTTGCGGAGGGAGCGTCCTATCCAGCGGAGGCAGTAAACAAGATGATATCTTTCCTGAGAAACGCCCTGAGAAATGCCGCCCAGCCCGTTCCTTAGGAAGCCGATGAGGTTTTTCTCCCTTTGTCATACAGGGTTAACTGTATTGTGGGTTTTGGATCAGCAAAATAGTCTGCAATCTCTACTCGACACAACGCCCCCCAAGCGGGTGCCGATCCTCTGGGACGGATCGGCACCTGCTCCTTCCGCACTTCCCCGTGCTACAGGAACGGCGCTTCCCCAATACAGGCTCATTCGGATATCGCGAGAAAGATTCCGCCACCAAGATCGAGGCGACCGACTTCAACTCCGAGGAGAAGAACCATGCTTTACTGGGCGCTCGTATTCCTCCTGGTGGCATTAATCGCCGGGATTTTCGGCTTTACTGGCGTCGCGATTGCGGCAGCCGGCATCGCAAAACTGCTGTTCGTTGTTTTTCTAGTGCTGTTCCTCATTTCTTTGATAGCTCATCTGGGAAGGCGAGGCCGGAGATCCTTGAACTGAACGAAATGACCTGAACGGATAATGACCTGAACGGATTAAGACAGTCAGGTCCCTGGCGAATTAGGTTCAGTCGTGTTGGCCAGCTATGGCCGCATCCTCGGCCGCATAATCGAACTGCGGAAGGAATGCAGGATCTGGCGAATTCACCTGCTCCCACCGGGTGGTCCGGCAGATCGCTTCTTCCATAGCGATCGGCTCTTTATACCCCAGTTCGCGACGGATACGCGCGGAACTCGCAGTCCAATTTTGCGCGACATTCCCCGGCTTCAGTAAATGGCGCGGCGTGCGATCCACGGGCAGGACAACGAACTTTCCTTTCCACTGCATCTGGCCGGCGATTTTCCGCGCCCATTCCAGTTCACTGAATGATGGCTCCTCGCACACGTTATAGATCCGTCGCGCCGCGCGATCGTCCGTGGCTGCCAGCGCAATGGCTGCGGCCACGTTCTCCACATAGCCTCGGGGGGAGTGCCAGGCGGCCAGCGTTTCGGGAAAAATGATGTGGCCCCGTCCGTCGGCGATGCGCTTCACCACGGGATAAAAACGATGCAGCGGATCGCCAGGTCCATACACCATCGGCAGCCGGAGCACCGTGCCGGGAAGTTCACGGTCGTTCATGACGATGCGCTCCGCTGGAATCTTGTCGTAATCGTCCGTCACCCAGGGGAAAATCTTGCGCAGGACCTGCAAGCTCTCTGGCGAATAGGGGTGCAGGCCGCGTCGAAGCTCCGACTCTTCCGTAAGAGGCACCTCCTGCAACGGCCCACTTTCGGTGCCGTGCGAGATGCCGATCGCGCGGTACACGTCAATGCTGCTCAACATGAGCACGCGTCGCGTCGCGCCCCGAAAAACATTCATTAGCTCTTCCGCCTGCCCACCCGAACTGATGATCAGGTCAATTACCACATCGGGAGCAAGGCGTTTCAGTTCATCAGCACTGGCGTTGAGTTGGTTACGGTCGCCTTGAATCTCGTCTACGCCGCTGGGCGCGGTCGTCGTACCGCGGTGAAACACCGCCAGCACGTGTCCTAGCTGCTTCAGTGCGGTCACGACGAACCGGCCGATGAAGCCATTGCCGCCGATTAGCAGGATGCGCATAGAACTAACCTCTTTACAGAGCTCGTATTTTCGCATCCATTTAAGGAATCGCGTTAAAGAGCCGCGATTGGCTCTGCGAGCCAGTATGTGACGATCGAGATTTCGCGCTAGCAGAACGTCTCAACTTGCCCGAACCGCACGAGCAGAGGTTTCGCTCTTCTCCGGTGCGCCAGTCGGGATTATTGCCTCTACCACTGATCCCGCGCTGGATGATTCCACATTGATTTGACCCCCGAATTCCGCGAGCCGCTCTCTCATGCCCGCGAGACCAATGCCGGGAGCGGCTCCGCCACGAAACTTGGCCAGAACATCCTCGGGGATTCCTCTCCCATCATCCGACACGGTCAAGTGTACGTGCCCGTCGCTACACATGATTCGAACATTAACAGCTCTGGCCGCAGCGTGACGATACACGTTGGTCAAGGTTTCCTGCAGAACACGAAATAAAGCTATCTCGACGTCTCTGGGGAGGCGCTCGATTGGTTCATCGATCTGCAGGGATACTTTCACCTGGCTGCGTTTTCCATATTCATCCACATACCAGCGCGCTGCCGACAAAAATCCCAACTCTTCGAGAAGCGGGGGATGCAGGAGGTGGGAGATGGTTCGTACCTCCTGGATCGCGTAGTCGGTCAGGGCAAGCGTTTCGCTGATCAGTTTGGGCGCATCGCTCCTACTTGCGCTTTCCATCTGACTGAGGTTGATCTTGAGTCCGGCGAGAAACTGCCCCACACTGTCGTGGAGTTCGCGGGCGATTCGGCGACGTTCGGAATCTTGTAACTCGAGAATCCTGGCGCTCATCAATCGATAGGAATCCGCATTGGCGCGCACCCGCTTTTCTGTAGCTTTGGTACGCGCGACCTCGCCAATGAGGAGTCGGAAGTTGTAAGCCAGCATGATGGCTACAATTGCAAAGGCTAATCCAAGCATGAGCACATTTCGCTTGAACAAGTAGTCCCAGTCTTTAAGTCTTTGCTGGAGCAATTCTTGCTCTTCATCTTGCATACCTTTTAAGATGACATCGATTTGTCGCTCATGATCGTCGATTTCTTCCTGGCGCATCCGCTCAGGCGGCGAAACGTAAGTGCGAAGGCCAGCAGTTCTTCGCCGGTTCTCCATTAAGGAAATGTCCTGTTCCAAAAGAGGCGATAGTTGCGCCAGGCGCTCTTGCTGGCGCGGGTTGTCGCGAGTCAGTGTGCGCAGGATGTCCGTGGTGTGCCGCGCCAATTCAGCCTGCTTCTGTGAGTACAGCTGTTCTCCTTGCGCCGGTATCAAGAGATTGGCCGTTTCATCCGCGTGGGCGCGCATGATTTCCAATTGCAAGTCGTTCAGTTCCGAACGCACTTGATAGGTGTGAATCACCCAATCGCGCCTGAGTACAATTCCCCGCTCCGTGAAATATGCCACTGCTCCGAGGGAAATAATCATCGCGACAACTAAGACGAGAGAAGCGAAGCGGATGTTATTGGGAGAGAACAATGGTCTCCGGGGTCGCGCGGAATTCGAATTCTTCGCCATTCTCTGTTCGATCCTTTAAATCGCTCATTCAAACCGGCGTTAGTCAACGAACTCCTGTGCCCCGCAAAGATCAAATGGCCCGCTCCGAATGATTGCAGAAGAAGACGGGCCCTGGCGGTATGCGTGGAACTCAGGAAGACTACTTTGATGAAGTAGCCCTCTCGTGTTTGACCTCAATTTCATTCACCACTTGCTTTACATTAGGCACCTGTTCCGCCAGCCTTTGGACTGACGCGCGCTGATCTCGGGAGTTAACGTTTCCCTTGAGTGTGACTACGCCATTGTTTACGTCGTATCTCACGTCTTTCTTCAGCCGATGTTGCACCAACATCGCGTCCAGGTTCTTATCGATGCCCGAATCGAGGTCGGAATCGACTTTTCTCGCGGTGCCCTCGTCTCCATGCGGACGGACGCCGATCTCGTTCGATACCACCTGCGAACCTGCAATGGATCGTGCAATCGATTCCGCTCGCGCCTTATCGTCGTCGGTTCTCACTTTTCCCGACAGGGTTACGAGTCCTTTGTCTCGGTCTTGACTCACACTCACATCGTTCAGACCAGCTTGGTCCAAAGCGTGGCGAATGTCGCTTGAAACGTCGGGCGCCTTTGAACGATCGGAGCATGCCAACATCGCAGCGATTGCGATAGCTACCAACACAACAGAAGCGATTTTTATCTCTCGCAATTTCATAGATCTCCTTTATTGACGCCTACCGGCGAACCATCTCCCACGGGTCCGCCGTGCATCGGCGCGCTTTTGCGAATGAGTTCATCTGCAGAAGCATCTTCCAGTCGCTCTGGGAAATGAGCAATCGACTGGAGTCCTTAGAGTTTCGCGGAAATTCGTAGCGAAGAGTGAAACCGTAGGGGTGATCAGGTAAGCGGATGTGGCGGCCGGGGATGGCTTCCAAGTCGGTTAAACTGCAAAGTCCCTACGAGGGCCACCGTGTGCAGTCACTCCTGTTTACCTCAGGACATGGCCGCCAACATCCTACGAGCCTGAGAATACGAACGAAGAGTCGATCGCGGCATCGGTGAAAGCATGTACTGCCGAGGTTTCGATCGTTTACGCCGTGGTTATGCGCAGCCCGGCTTGTCTCTCCGTGTGCCATGTTCGACGACTGGAGCGACAGTACTGCGATCAACAATTGCGTCTGAATGCGCATCAAACCCAACATCATGGGACTAGGATTGCAAGTCGCGTGGCTTCTAATATTGGGAATTCCGGTCGCCTGTTTAGCCTGGACCGTTACCCACGAGGAAGTCTTTCGCGAGCCCCGGCAGTATTGCCAAAAAGAATGTATCGAGTCCCGGTCGCTGTTTCTTCGAAAATTCTTCTACTTATTTACCTGCGAGTATTGCTTCAGCCACTACGTCGCGGCAGGCGTGTTGTACCTCGTGCGCTACAAATTGCTCTACCAGGATTGGCGCGGATACCTTGTCGCATTTTTTGCTCTTGTCTGGATCGCGAATCAGTACATGAGCATTTACAACCGTCTGCGTCTCGACATTAAGCACGAACAGGTGGAAATCAAGGCTGTAGAACAGAAGGTGGGCGAGGAGAAAATTGAAGATCGTAGAGTTAGAGTTAAAGATCGCAGGGTGATTGATCGCAAGGCCGCTTGAGCGGATCAACGAACGCTCACGTCCAGGTATATCAGACCGGAACCGGCACCCGCTTGTCCTGTCTCTGGGAAGGAATGACCACCTCGACGATGGTGCCGGGATTGGCATTGGCCAACCGCAGACTTCCCCCGAGTTCGCTGACACGCTGCCTCATTCCGCCAATCCCAACTCCCACGCTGTCTGGCCGCAGTTGAACGACCTCGTCCTCAATCCCCTTGCCGTCATCGCGGACCGTAACCATGATGCGCCCGTTGTTTTCTGCCACGCAGATAGATCCGTTCCGCGCCCCGGAATGCCGGAACATGTTAGTCAAGGCTTCCTGAATAATGCGAAAGATCGCCGTTTCCAGTTCCGGCTTGAGCCGGCTGAGATCGGGCGGATCGACTTGGAGGTGAATGTCGATTCCGCTGCGTTCTGATAGTCCCTCGAGGTACCAGCGGAGCGCGGATACCAATCCAACCTCATCCAATAAAGGAGGGTGCAGAAGATGGGAAATGGTCCGAACCTGCTGGATGGCGCGATCCACCAACTGGCTGGCGTCAGTAGACGCCTGCCGCATCCGGGGCGATGAATCCTTAATGAGAATTCCATCAAGAATCATTTTGGCCGCGGCTAACTCCTGTCCCAGGCCGTCATGAATCTCACGAGCAATTCGGCGACGCTCCTCGTCTTGCATGGTCATCAGCCGACTGGACAGCCGTCTGAGTTCGGTCGTCCTGAGATCGACCATCTTTTCCAATTCAATCGCACTGTCACGAATGGATTGTTCCAGAACTTTGCTGTCATGGATGTCAGAGGAGGTTCCATACCACTTTACGATGCTTCCCCCCGGATCGCGAAGGGGGACCGCACGAGCGCGGAACCAGCGATATTGCCCATCAACGCCTCGAATACGGTATTCGGACTCGTAAGGTTGACCGGATTGCACGCTACGGCTCCACTGCGCCAAACTGCGTTCCTTGTCATCCGGATGCACATACTCCAGCCAACCCAATCCAAGGGCGGAATGCGGTGCAGCGCCCGTGTATTCATAAAATCTGCCGCTGATGTAGTCCCTTGTACCGTCCGCTCGACGGCTGAAAATAGTATCGGGGGCCGTTTGCACGATGGCGTCGAGTTCCTGGTTCTTCTGAGCAAGGTCGCTGTTGAGTTTCTGCAGTGCCAGCGCCTTCTGTTCCAATTCCAGGGTTCGATCGGCGACACGCACTTCGAGTTCGTTGTTCAACCGCTCCAGTTGAAGCTTTTTTCGGTGAAGCTCCGCGAATACTCTCACCTTCGCCCGCAAAACTTCCGGCACAATCGGGACAGAAAGATAATCTACAGCGCCCTGCTGATATCCCTTGAGACGGTCCAGGTCAGTCAGATGGACGGCGGAAACGAAGATGATGGCTGTCTTCTGAAAACGTGGATGCTGGCGGATGATCTCAGCGAGTTCAAAGCCATCGACCTCCGGCATGCTTACATCCATCAATACGACGGCGACATCGGTCTTCAGCAACTTTTCAAGGGCTTCTTTGGCGGACGTCGCCTTGATGAGGTTCTCCCCCAGGTCGGCCAGAATGGCTTCATAGGTGAGCAGCTTGCCTGCCTGGTCGTCGACCATCAGGATGTTTACTTCTTCGTGGACGCTCATCATTCTCTCAACGCGCCATACTCTTTCCGCCGCACTTCATCGTGATCCGATGCTCGAACTGTACTTACCTGTGCAGCCACATACGCAGCGCCGAGAGCAGTTGCTCGGTGTTAACTGGCTTCGCCAGGTATTCCGAGGCGCCCGCTTCCAGACACTTTTCGCGATCTCCCTTCATAGCTTTCGCAGTCAGTGCAATGATTGGCAATCGCCGGAACGACGGATTCTGTCGGATGACCTGCATGGTAGCGTATCCATCCATCTCCGGCATCATGATGTCCATCAAAACGATCGCCACATCTGGAGTTGACTCCAGCATGGAGATGGCTTCGCGTCCGGTTCCAGCAGTCAACACCGCCATGCCACGGCGCTCCAGCACGCTGCTCAAAGCGAAGATGTTGCGCATGTCGTCGTCAACCACCAGCACTTTCTTACCGATCAGAGCCTCGTCGGAGCGGTGCAGCCGATCCAGCATCTTTTGTTTTTCTTGAGGAAGGTCCGCCACCACCCGATGCAGGAAGAGTGCGGTCTCATCGAGCAATCGTTCCGGAGATTCCACGCCCTTCACTACCACGCTGCGAGCCAGCGTGTGCAGACGCGCGTCTTCCTCTGGCGACAATTCCTTCCCGGTGAAGACGACAACCGGCAAGTCAATGGCCGCCGGAATGTCGCGCATGCGCTCCAGTATGTCGAAGCCGGTCATGTCGGGCAGCCGCAAGTCGAGTACAACGCAATCAAACGACTCTTTGCTCACCCTCTCCAGAGCGTCAGCACCCGTATCCGCAACCGTAACATCAATGTCGTCATAACCCAGCAGTTCGCGGATGCTCAATTGTTCCGCCGGATTATCTTCGACGATCAACAGCCGCTTGCGGCGCGGAGATGCATAGTCCTTGATGCGCGACAGCGCCGATTGCAGCTCCTCGGGGCTCGTCGGCTTGGTCACGAAAGCGAATGCGCCACGGGCCAGGCCATGATGCCGATCCTCGTCCAGCGTCAGCATTTGCACCGGGATGTGTCGCGTAGCTGGATCCTGTTTCAAATGGTTGAGCACCGTCCAACCCAGCATATCGGGGAGGAACACGTCCAAAGAAACCGCCGTGGGATGGAATTCCCGAGCCAGCGCGAGCGCTTCCGTGCCGCGCAACGCGACCAGCACTTTAAATCCCTTATCCCGCGACAAATCACAAAGCATACGCGCATAGTGCGGATCGTCTTCCACGATCAGCAGTACCGCGTCGTCTGGCTGCAGGTTGTTGCGGTCGTCGGCAATCTGTTCGACCGGGTGTTCCGACACAATAATACTCGACAGTTGAAGCGGCAAAGCAGACGATGAGGTCTTGCCATCCGCATGCGTCACTCTTGCCGAAGTCGGCCCCACGTACGTTAGAGGCAGATAAAGTGTGAACGTGCTGCCCTGGCCGGGGGTGCTGCGAAGCTGAATTTCGCCGCCCAGCAGGCTGGCAAGTTCGCGGCTGATCGCCAGGCCCAATCCCGTGCCTCCGTACTTACGGCTGGTGCTGGCATCTGCCTGTTGGAAGGCCTCGAAGATGATGCGCTGTTTGTCCAGTGCGATTCCGATGCCGGAATCGGTGACCTCGAAGGCGACGACCGAAGCCGCCCCGTTGAGAATTGGATGCTCTCGGCTCCATCCTTTGTCGGCGACCGATACGGCCAGGCGCACCGAACCGTGCTCGGTGAACTTGAACGCGTTCGACAGCAAGTTCTTCAGCACTTGTTGTAGACGCTTGGAGTCGGTAACCAGGCTGCGCGTCAGGTGTGGATCGGACTGAACCTCGAACCCAAGCTTCCGGTTCTCCGCTTCGTGGCGGAAGGGCCGAGCCACCATTTCCAGCAGGTTGGCGAAGAAGACTTCCTCCGCCTCGACCGATACCGTGCCCGACTCGATCTTAGAGAGATCGAGAATGTCGCTGATCAGATTCAGCAAGTCGGTGCCCGCGCCGTGAATAGTACGCGCGAACTCGACCTGCTTGGGCGTCAGGTTTTGATCGGGGTTTTCGCTGAGTTGCTGGCCCAGAACCAGGATACTGTTCAGGGGCGTCCGCAACTCATGCGACATGTTGGCCAGGAATTCTGACTTGTATTTAGAGGTGAGCGCGAGTTCTTTGGCCTTCTCTTCCACAGCACGCCGCGCTTGCTCGATTTCCTGATTCTTGCGTTCCACTTCGACGTTCTGTTCGGCAAGCTGTTGCGCTTTTTGCGCCAACTGCTCGTTGGTCTGCTGCAGCTCTTTTTGCTGCGTTTGCAGTTCAGCTGCCAGTTGCTGCGATTGTTTGAGCAGGCCTTCGGTCTGCATCGTCGCTTCGATACTGTTGAGCACGATGCCGATGCTGGCCGTCAGTTGTTCGAGGAATGCCAGGTGCGACGCAGTGAATGCATTCAGCGATGCCAGTTCGATTACGGCCTTGACCCGGTCTTCGAAGAGTACCGGCAAGACGATGACATTGCGCGGAACCGACTCAAATAAACCGGATCGGATGGAAATGGTATGGTCCGGCAGGTCTGAAATTAACATGCGACGCTTTTCCGCTGCCACCTGTCCCACAAGCCCCTCGCCGAGTCGTATCCGGCGCAGGTGCCCGCTCTCGCCATCGTCGGCAAATGCCGACAGCAGCGTCATGCTCGCCGACTCTTCGGTTTCCATCTGGTAAATCACACCTTGCTGCGCGTTCACAAGCGGTGCGAGTTCGGAGAGCAACATCCGGCCCACGGTAGTCAGGTCGCGCTGGCCTTGCAACATCCCGGTAAAGCGCGCCAGGTTGGTCTTGAGCCAGTCCTGTTCGGTGTTTCGATCGGTCGTAAGGCGAAGATTGTCAATCATCGTGTTGAGATTGTCTTTCAACTCCGCCACTTCGCCGCTCGCCTCGACTTGAATCGACCGCGTCAAATCGCCTTTGGTCACGGCCGTCGCAACTTCCGCGATGGCTCGCACCTGGTTGGTCAAGTTATCGGCGAGAAGGTTGACGTTGCCGGTAAGGTCCTTCCAGGTGCCCGACGCACCTGGCACGTTCGCCTGGCCGCCCAGCCGGCCTTCCACGCCCACTTCGCGGGCCACCGTGGTGACCTGATCCGCAAAGGTCGCTAGCGTGCCGGTCATATTGTTGATGGTTTCGGCCAGAGCGGCGACTTCGCCCTTGGCGTTCACGGTTAGTTTTTGTGTGAGGTCTCCGTTGGCAACAGCGGTCACGACCTTCACGATACCGCGCACCTGCTCGGTAAGGTTCACGGCCATGACGTTGACGTTGTCGGTAAGATCCTTCCACGTTCCGGCGACGCCTGGTACCTGCGCCTGACCGCCGAGCTTGCCGTCGGTCCCGACTTCGCGGGCCACGCGGGTCACTTCGGCGGCGAAGGCGTTGAGCTGATCCACCATCGTATTGATGGTGTTCTTCAGCTCGAGAATTTCACCTTTCACGTCGACCGTGATCTTGCGCGACAAGTCGCCGCGGGCCACAGCCGTCGTTACTTCGGCAATGTTTCGCACCTGACCGGTTAAGTTGCCGGCCATGGCGTTCACGGAATCTGTGAGATCTTTCCACGTTCCGGCAACGCCGGGCACGTTGGCTTGTCCGCCCAGTCGGCCTTCGGAACCCACTTCGCGGGCCACGCGGGTCACTTCGGCGGCGAACGAGCGCAACTGCTCGACCATCGTGTTCAGCGTCTCTTTGAGCTGCAAGATTTCGCCGCGTACGTCTACGGTGATCTTCTTCGAAAGATCGCCGTTCGCGATGGCCGTCGCCACTTCAGCAATGTTACGCACCTGGCCGGTAAGGTTGCTGGCCATGAAGTTGACGTTGTCGGTGAGATCCTTCCAGGTTCCAGCCACGCCCGGCACCTGCGCCTGACCGCCCAGTTTTCCGTCAGTTCCTACTTCGCGGGCCACACGCGTCACTTCTCCGGCGAACGCGTTGAGCTGATCCACCATCGTATTGATGGTGTTCTTCAGTTCGAGAATTTCGCCCTTCACGTCGACCGTGATTTTGCGCGACAAATCGCCGCGGGCCACGGCCGTGGTCACTTCGGCGATGTTTCGGACCTGGCCGGTAAGGTTGCCGGCCATCGAGTTCACAGAGTCAGTAAGATCCTTCCACGTACCGGCGACGCCGGGGACGTTTGCCTGCCCGCCCAGTCTTCCTTCGGTACCGACTTCGCGAGCCACGCGCGTGACTTCGCCCGCGAATGCGTTGAGCTGATCCACCATGGTGTTGATGGTTTCTTTGAGCAGCAGAATTTCGCCGCTTACGTTCACCGTGATTTTCTTGGATAAGTCGCCGCTGGCGATTGCCGTTGAAACTTCGGCAATATTTCGCACCTGCCCGGTAAGGTTGCTGGCCATGGAGTTGACCGAGTCGGTGAGATCTTTCCACGTTCCTCCGACGCCGGGCACCAAAGCTTGTCCGCCCAGTTTGCCGTCGGTTCCCACTTCTCGGGCCACGCGCGTAACTTCTGACGCGAATGACCGCAACTGGTCCACCATCGTGTTGAGAGTGTCTTTGAGTTCGAGAATTTCGCCTTTCACATCGACCGTGATCTTGCGCGACAAATCGCCGCGAGCCACGGCCGTTGCCACTTCAGCGATGTTACGAACCTGGCCGGTGAGGTTGCTGGCCATGAAGTTGACGTTATCAGTTAGATCTTTCCAAGTACCGGCGACGCCCGGCACCTGCGCCTGCCCGCCCAGTTTTCCTTCCGTACCAACTTCGCGAGCCACACGCGTTACTTCACCGGCGAACGCGTTGAGTTGATCCACCATCGTGTTGATGGTGTTCTTGAGTTCGAGAATTTCGCCTTTCACGTCGACCGTGATCTTGCGCGACAAATCGCCGCGGGCCACAGCCGTCGTTACTTCCGCGATGTTTCGAACTTGGCCAGTCAGGTTGCCGGCCATTGAGTTCACAGAGTCCGTAAGATCTTTCCACGTTCCTGCGACCCCGGGGACATTGGCCTGTCCACCCAACCGTCCTTCCGTACCCACTTCGCGGGCCACACGGGTTACTTCGCCGGCGAAGCGATTCAGCTGATCGACCATCGTATTGAGGGTTTCTTTCAGCTGTAAGATTTCGCCGCGCACGTCCACCGTGATTTTGCGGGACAAGTCGCCACTTGCGATGGCGGTTGCAACTTCCGCAATGTTTCGCACCTGGCCAGTCAGGTTGCTGGCCATGAAGTTCACGTTGTCCGTCAGATCTTTCCACGTGCCGCCGACGCCGGGCACCTGCGCCTGGCCGCCGAGCTTTCCTTCCGTTCCTACTTCGCGAGCCACACGAGTTACTTCACCTGCGAACGCGTTCAGCTGGTCCACCATCGTGTTGATGGTGTCTTTCAGTTCGAGAATTTCACCTTTTACGTCGACCGTGATTTTGCGGGAGAGATCGCCGCGGGCCACAGCCGTCGTGACCTCGGCGATGTTACGTACTTGGGCCGTCAGGTTGCCGGCCATGGCGTTCACGGAGTCGGTAAGATCTTTCCAGGTTCCTGCCACACCGGGAACTACCGCCTGTCCGCCGAGTTTGCCGTCTGTACCGACTTCGCGAGCCACGCGAGTCACTTCGGATGCGAACGATCGCAACTGGTCCACCATCGTGTTGATGGCTTCTTTCAACTGGAGAATCTCGCCGCGCACATCGACCGTAATCTTGCGGGACAAATCGCCGCTAGCCACAGCGGTAGCGACTTCCGCGATGTTACGCACCTGGCCGGTAAGGTTGCTGGCCATGAGGTTTACGTTATCGGTTAAATCCTTCCAGGTACCGGCCACGTCCGGCACTTGCGCCTGCCCGCCTAATTTGCCTTCGGTTCCGACTTCGCGGGCCACGCGCGTCACCTCGGCGGTGAACACGCCGAGCTGCTGAATCATGGTGTTGACGAGGTTCGCGGACCGCAGGAACTCGCCTTCGAGAGGTCGACCATCCACGTCGAGCCTTACAGTCTGCGTCAGGTCGCCTTGGGCAACCGCGGCAATAGCGCGCGTGACCTCAGCCGTGGGACGGAGCAGGTCTTCCACCAGGGTGTTCACGGAAACTTCCATCTCGCCCCAGGCGCCTCTGGATTCGTGGAATCGCGTCCGTTCGCGAGTCTTGCCCTGCTTGCCGACCACATGGCCGACCCGCTTCAGTTCCTGGGCCATGTGCTGGTTAGCAGCGACAATCTCATTAAACGTGTCCGCCACCTTTCCCGCCAGACCGACCCACGTGCCCGGAAGCCGCACGGCAAAGTCGCCGTCGCGCATGCTCTGCAGGCTCGTCAGTATGACGGTTAGGTCCAGGGACCCATCCGGATCTTTCGGTTTTCCGTTGTTAGACTTCCCGCCGTTATTCTTCGCCATAGTGGGCGGAAGCGTCCCAGTACTATTGGGCGCAGTTTCGTTGAGCGCAGCTCTTTTCATTGTTTCTCCCAAGAAAAGGAGTACTTCAAATCAAGGGTTTCCCCGCAATCGGTTTCAACCGAATCGAAACTTTTCATCGACATAAACTTCAGCGACGACTGTCACATTTAGTTGGAGGAGTGCGAAACGTCCCGCAGCGGATCTTAGGCGCCTCCCCAAGGCACCCCGACCCCCGCTTACCAGATATTCGTATCACGATGGCTGGTGGATCTTCCCTAAGGTATTTCCTGTAGCCGCTACCGTACATTTCCGTTCTCGTGGTCTCCTGGAGCGGAATTTCCCTCCTGCTTTCCAGCGCAACCCCTTGAGAAGCTTCAATCTCTAAAGCAAGTCGCTTGCCAGCGAAAGCAGGCCTCCGCTGGGGCTCCAGCGTAGAAGGGCTTGCTAACACAGGGGGTTGGGTTTGGATATTTCTTGCGAGATCAGCATCATCATTCCCGCTTACAACGAGCAGGAGCGGTTAGGTCCCACCTTGGATCGAATTCTGGATTTTATCCAACGCGAGAATTGGCGCGCCGAGGTCATCGTGGTGGATGGCGCTTCGCAGGATCGTACGGTCGATATTGTCCGGGGCTATGCTCAGAACCCCGGCATTGTCCGTCTCATCCGGAACGCCGCCAACCGCGGCAAGGGCTATTGCGTTCGGAAAGGCGTTATGCAAGCGCGAGGGAGAATCATTCTATTCACCGACGCGGACTTGTCATCGCCAATCGAAGAAGCGCCGAAGCTTCTCCAGGCTCTGGGGGCAGGCGCCGACATTGCGATTGGGTCGCGCTGGCTCCACAGCGCATCGCAGACCCAGCGCCAGTCTCCGGCACGGCAGGTACTAGGGCGAGCCTTTAATCTGCTGGTGCGAATGGTGCTTAGGTTGGATTTCAAGGATACCCAGTGTGGGTTTAAGGCTTTCCGGCGAAATGCCGCAAGAGCGGTCTTCTCGAACCAGAGGATCGAACAATGGGGCTTTGATCCAGAGATTTTATTCCTTGCGCGTCAGGCAGGTTTCAAGGTGGCTGAAATACCCGTGTCGTGGGCGCATGATAATCGAACCAGAATTCAGCCGATTGCCGATGGTTCGCGCATGGTAGGGGAAATCCTCCGCATCCGTTGGTACTCAATGCGGGGAAAATACAGAGAGAGTTTTCGAGGTTCAATCTCCCCCACTGCCGCTGAAAACCCGGCGGCCCCGAGCCTAGCCGAGTCCCAGGCTGGAGACTGAGCATGAACCTTCTTTCGTTAGCATGCACGACGAAGGGTTTTTGCTTGCATCCGTTTACACGCGTGACGCCAATCAGAGTACAGGCATTCCATAAATGAACTGCATGCCAGACCTGATACCCGAAGTAACCAACGCCTCTCTATGCTCGATATCGCATGAAAGTCGAATGAAAATCTACAAGTCATGGAGATGTGAAATGCAGCGAAAGTCCGGTTGTCTGTTTATAGTTTTGTTACTCCTTAGTTGCGGAACTCTAGCCCTCGCGCAAGATTCCGCGGGTCAGAGTGCTCCCGCGTCCGATAACACAAAAATGAATCAGCGGGACCGGAATCCCAACGAACCCACGGCCGATCAGCAGCAGAACAATCTTTCCGACCGCGACCTTACCCAGCAGGTTCGGAAGGCGATCGAGGCCGATAAGGACCTGTCCACGTATGCTCATAATGTGAAAGTGATCGCCCAAAATGGCCAGGTTACGTTGAAAGGGCCGGTCCGCTCGGAAGAAGAGAAGCGCGCCGTCGAAGCGAAAGCCCGGGAAGTTGCTGGTAAGGGCAAAGTGACAAGCGAATTGACGGTCAAACCGAAAAGCTAAATTCCAAAACTATTTCAAGGAGAAATCATCATGGCAGGAAAAAATACGGCAGTGTTCGGCATTTATCCATCGTACGAAAGCGTTGAAAACGGCGTGGATGCCCTACGTTCAGCGGGCTTCAGGAACGAAGACATTTCCGCGCTGTTCCCTGAGGGCGCAGGAACAAAGGAGTTCGCTCACGAAAAGAATACGAAGGCCCCTGAGGGTGCCACAACCGGCGCCGGCACCGGAGTGGTGCTCGGCGGCGCCATGGGATGGCTGCTCGGAATTGGCGCCATCGCCATTCCTGGCCTGGGTCCGTTTATTGCCGCGGGTCCTATCATGGCCGCACTGGCTGGAGCCGGAGTCGGCGGCGCTGTGGGCGGGATTACCGGAGCCCTCATCGGCATGGGCATTCCCGAATACGAGGCCAAACGCTATGAAGGCCGCGTAAAAGACGGCGGCATCCTGCTTTCCGTTCACTCGGACAACTCAGAGTGGACCAAGCGCGCGAAGGAAATTCTCAAGCGCACGGGAGCTCAGGATATTTCGTCGACCGGTGAAGCCGGCTCCGATGATAAGTCGGGCAACGTACGGCTGCCTCGTGCAGTCTAGGACGCCAGCGAATTGTTTCAAACTCGGGGTTGCCGGCAGCAGTTCCTCAGCGACTGTTGCCCGGCGCCCCGATTGCGTGTTGGAAGCCGTATGCTGGGGAAGAAACTGGGGAAGAAAGATGATCGAAAGGACGAATCCATGAAAGCTGAAAGCAACCTGAGTAAAGACAAGAATTCATTCCTGACCGATATTAGTGAGATCCGCCGGCGCGCCCGCCAGCATATTGAGAACGGCGCAGTCACCGAAGGCTACAAAGGCGACCGCAAGATCGTACTGCGCGTACTCAATGAGGCCCTGGCGACGGAGATCGTTTGCGTCCTGCGCTACAAACGTCACCACTACATGGCCAAGGGGATCCACTCGCAAGCCGTCGCCGAGGAGTTCCTCGAACACGCCGCCGAGGAACAGGAGCATGCGGACCTGATCGCCGAAAGAATTACGCAACTGGACGGTGAGCCGAACTTCAATCCAGAGGGACTACTGACCCGCAGCCACTCAGAGTACGTGGAAGGCGAGAGCCTCATCGACATGATCAAAGAGGATCTGGTTGCCGAACGCATCGCCGTGGAGTCCTACTCTGAGATTATTCGATATCTCTCGGACAACGATCCCACGAGCCGCCGCTTGATGGAAAGTATTCTCGCGAAAGAAGAAGAGCATGCCGAAGAAATGAAAACTTTGCTCGAAACAATTGCCAAAGAGGAAAAACGAGAGGACAGAAACAAAGTCAGTTAATCAGCACAGTCAATCTGGATTCACTCCATTCCGTCATTGTTCGGGATGGCGTGAGCGCAGTTAGGAGAGAACATGGAAAACCGTAAGCGAGAAAAATGTGCGCACAAGGGTTGCAGTTGCATGGCCGCAGCCAATAGTAAGTATTGCAGCCCCTATTGTGAAGCCGCTAAGGACACAACGGAAATTGCGTGCGGGTGTGAGCACTCACAGTGCGCCGGCAAGGCCTAGTAGGAGGTCATGTCGAGCCCTGGATGCGATTATTCCGCCCCACGGAGAGAGTTGCGAAAGCGGTCGGAATTGAACTGATTGTACCGGAGGTCCGGCATTGGTCCGCTCCTCGAACTCAACCACTTCCTCCAAATCGTCGATCCTCATTGCGCTCGCCCTCACGGTCGCTTCGCTATACTTTGGCCGCCAGATATTCGTTCCTTTGGCCTTAGCCCTGGTTCTCAGCTTCTTACTCACACCGTTGGTGGGCCTTCTGGAAAGAGCTCGATTCGGCCGCGTTCCGGCCGTCGTCGTGGTATTGATTTTTTGCTTCGCATTGACCGCGGGCACGGCATGGGAGGTCGCGGGCCAGCTGCTGGATATCACAGGCCACATTCGCGACTACAAAATTAATCTTGAACAAACCCTACGTTCACTCCGCCCTCCGGCCAGCGGCGCGCTGGGCCAGGCAACTGCCACCGTGCGAGAGCTAAACAAAGAACTAGCCGCGGTTCCAGGGCAGGCCGCTTCCCATGCGCCGAACGATGCGAACGGCACTCCGCGTCCCACTCACCCCGTTCCCGTTCAGGTCACCGCACCTCCCTCGAATCTTGTTCAGGATCTCCGCGCTCTCCTCGGACCTCTCGCGGGTCCGGCGGAAACCGCCGCCATCGTCGTTATCTTTACCGCGTTCATCCTGATAAAAAGAGAGGACCTGCGCAATCGCCTCATCCGCCTGGGAGGACAAGGACAGCTAACGGTCATGACCCAGGCGCTCGACGATGCCAGTCAGCGGCTCAGCCGATACCTTCTGCTGCAGTTCCTGGTGAATGCCGGTTACGGAGTTCTGTTTGGTCTTGGTCTATACATAATGCGATTGCCCCACGCGTTGCTGTGGGGACTTCTGGCAGCCTTGCTCCGTCTTGTGCCATACATTGGGACTCTAATCGCGACGGCTTTCCCTGTCGCTATGGCTCTCGCAGTCTTTCCCGGATGGACGCATGCGCTGCTCATTGTCGCTCTTTATTTGGTTCTCGATCTGATCATCGCGAACGTCGTTGAGCCATGGCTCTATGGCACGCACACCGGAATGTCATCCCTCGCCATTCTGCTTGCGGCTGTGTTCTGGTCCATGCTGTGGGGGCCTGTCGGCCTGATCCTCTCGACTCCGCTGACCGTCTGCTTGATGCTTGCCGGGCGCTATGTTCCGCAGTTGAGTTTCCTTGAAATCCTACTGGGCGACGAACCAGTCCTCACTCCACAGGAGCACTTCTATCAGCGTCTGTTGGCCATGGATCAGGACGAAGCCAGAAACATCGCCGAGGCGCAACTGCAAGAGAAATCTCTGGAAAGCTTGTATGAAACGGTTCTGATCCCGGCACTGCGCTTGGCGGAAGAAGATCGCCATACCGGCGCCATTGAGGAACGAACCAGCGCATTTATATCCCAAAGCACAAGAGAGATCATCGACGATTTAGAAGATCGCACCTTGCGCCAGGACACGAATACTCGCCGGGGCACGGACATCATTTGCGTGCCGGCACGGGATGAAGCCGACGAACTGGTCGGCATGATGTTATCTCAGATACTCCGGCAAGCTGGCTACGGTGCGACTTATCTGGCCATCGGAACCGTGGACGACATGCTGGGTCAAGTAGAAAGAGGGGGTTTCCGAATCGCGTTCCTGTCTGCTCTTCCGCCTTTTGCGGTGGGGCAAGCGCGCTCGCTGTGCAAGCGGCTGCGCGCCAGGTTCCCGGAGCTGGTGATCGTGATGGGGCTGTGGGAGTTTGAGGGCGGAGTTCTGAAGGCCCAAGAACGACTTGCATCAAGTTGCGTCAATGCGGTCGCTACCACCCTGGCAGAGGGCCTGTTGCAGGTGCGGCGACTATCTGCCCCCGGCCCCGCCGAGTTGTCGGGCAAATCGTTAGGCGAATCGCCGGTCGAATCGAAGACGGTTGCAGAAAATGACGATATCGATCAGGACGAGAACGATCAGACCGGATCTTTGCAGGGCAAGGCTGCGAGCTGAGGCTCACGCAGCCAATCAGCCACTCATCCTCTTAAAAACGTAGAAATTCTTTTGGTCCGCGAGCGTCTCTATCTCAAGTCCCTTTGCGGCGGCGCCGCGATGAACAGCCGATCGAACGTTCGCCAATCCAATATCGACCCCTTCCAGTGGAATTTCCAGCGCTGAACCAACCGGCACTGCATCCAGTTCTTGCAAGATCCCTTCCACCAGATCATGGTGCTTGCCGCGCCGCCCTTTCCTCAGACTAGAGAGTTGAACCTGCCGATATTTGGCAGCAGCGGGGCGGTTCAATTTTCCCGTTCTGGTCATCTTCATTAACCTCCTTGACTAGAACATATCAATGGCAATAATATTTGTCAATCAATTATACGGCTGTAATACGAATATGATAATTCTGTAGTGTTAGTATATATGGGGATTTGTTGCGTATGCATTTTGGTTCGTTAAACGAACTGACTATTCCTGCCAGTTCTTGATAAAAAGCTTATGCTTGACGCTAACCGGAATGACTAGCTGGACACGATAGGACTGGAATGGAGATGAACCCAATTTCAGCGGCCGGCAATGCCCGCCAATATAATGTCCGCCGGTACGGCGCGGCCATCCTGGCCGCCCTCGCTGCTCTCCTCATTCGCCAACTCCTGGCTCCAGCTCTCGGATGGGAAAACCCTTTTCACACCGCATGGGCTGCGGTGGTTCTGTCGGCGTGGTATTGCGGTCTTGGCCCCGCCATCGTTGCAATTCTTCTGGACCTAATCGGAGTCTGGTACTGGTTTCTGCCCCCGGCGGGGTCTTTTCAACTTGCAAACCCGAAAGCGGGAATTTCGGGAATTCTCGGCTTCGCGGTCTTCTCCGGTTTTATTGTTGCCCTTGGAGAAGCGCACCGCCGCTCGCTGGCCAGAAGCCGGTGGGCCGAAGAACAATTACGACGCACGCAAGCAGAACTGGAACACAGGGTGCAGGAACGAACCGCCGAACTGAGTGCGGCGAACGAAAATCTGAGGGAACTCTCCGGCCAATTGCAACAACTCCGAGATGAAGAACGCAAGCAGATCGCCCGCGAATTACACGATAGTGTCGGCCAGTTGCTGGCGGCCTTAAGCATGAATGTTGCCACTCTGCAATCGCAGGCCCACAAACTGGATCGAGCCGCCGCTAACGCGTTGTCTGAAAATGCCACCATCCTCCAACAAATCGGCAAAGAGATTCGCACCATCTCTCATTTGTTGCACCCACCCCTGCTTGACGCCGCCGGCCTGGCATCGGCTCTTCGCTGGTATGTGGACGGCTTTTCGGAACGAAGCAAAATCAAGGTTGAGATGGAGATTCCGGCCGAGTTCCGTCGGCTCTCCGATCAGATGGAAATCACTATTTTCCGGCTTGTCCAGGAATGTCTGACCAACATTCATCGTCACTCTGGGAGCGACACGGCGACGATAACCATTCGTCAGGACAACCACGATGTGGTAGTGGAGATCAAAGACGCGGGCAAAGGCATCCCTCTGGAGAAACAACTGGAGTTAAGCTCGGGCCGGACGGGAGTTGGTTTTCGCGGCATGCGCGAGCGGCTGAGGCAGTTCGGCGGCGACTTGAATATTCAATCGGATAACAGCGGAACATTCGTGTCGGCGAAAATTCCTCTTCCGGCGGCGGCCGTCTCGACGATGGAGCCAGAAAAAGCCTCTTGATATTGACGGTCGCGACGCAGTTTACCCTCAGCGAGCAAATTTCTATCGCGACTCTAAATATCATTGCGGGGATCCCTTCGTAGAAGAATCCCCGCAACCGATGATTAGCTTGGGCCCGCGCCGTTCAGACCGTTCTTCGTCCCATGACAAAATGCAAAATCAAAGAGATCACCGCGAAAATCAATAACAGATGGATCAGTCCGCCAGCGACGTGAAATACGCTGAAACCCGTGATCCACGCAATCAGCAAAATGACGAACAAGATTGTCCAGATGCTCATTTTTCATTCTCCTCTTGAAACCAATATCGATTCGACCTCACCAGACGACTATTAGCGTAGCTGCGAGTGTCCAACCTGTCGTTACCGCTCATCTTGTAATGGATCAGAAATATATCTGTAGCCACGACCTACATGGTGATGCGGAAGTCATTTCCCGCCATGCTTTTAGGCCAACCTTGGACTGTGATTAGCAACTAAGATTAGCGACGTAAAATTAGCAACTAAGCAGGGCTGGACAGATTCCCACCCTCGCGGGTATACAACGAGTGGCATAGACATAAGCGGCAGACGACCATGTCCAGCAAATGAACAAGGTCGACGGAGCTGAATGACACGACTTCTCGACCTTTGTCGCACGATGCTTGCCTTTGGGCTGCTGCTGGTCCTAACCCAAATCTGCGGCGCCTATTCCGTTCTGACGCACGAAGAGGTCGTCGATCTTCTGTGGAAGGATGACATTCAGCCGCTGCTTACCAAGCGATTTCCCGGTGCCACCGCGGACGATCTGAAAAAAGCCCATGCCTTCGCCTACGGCGGCTCCCTGATACAGGACATGGGCTACTATCCCTTCGGCAGCAAGTATTTCAGCGACCTCACTCATTACGTGCGCAGCGGTGACTTCATCGTCAACTTGATCGACGAATCTTCCGACCTGAATGAATTTGCTTTCGCTCTGGGCGCGCTGGCGCACTACTCGGCTGACAATCAGGGACATCCCACCATCAATCAGGCCGTGGGACTCGAGTTTCCAAAACTACGAAAAAAGTATGGGAACGAAGTGACCTATGCCGATAACCCAAAAGCTCACATCCGCACGGAATTCGGCTTCGACGTCACCCAAGTGGCCAAAAACCGCTACACCTCGGACCGCTACCACGACTTCATCGGATTTGAAGTCTCGAAGCCCGTGTTGGAACGCGCCTTTCAGGATACCTACGGCGTTGCGCTCACCGATGTGATTCCAAAGGAAGACTTGGCTATCGGCACCTTCCGGCGCGCCATCAGCACCATCATTCCGGAAATGACGCGGGTTGCCCTGTTGGCACGGGAAAAAGAGCTGGTGGCCGAGACCCCAAACTTCAATTCCAGAAAATTTCGCTACTACCTGTCTCGGGCTAACTACCAGAAGGAGTGGGGCAAAGGATACCGGCGTCCGGGTTTCGGCACCAGGGTTCTGGCTTTTTTCTTAAAGTTCGTTCCCAAGGTTGGCCCGTTCAAGGCGCTTGACTTTAAGATTCCCACACACAAAACAGAAGATCTCTACATCGCCAGCGTCAACCACACGCTCGATAACTACAAAGTTCTTCTCGCTGAAGTTGGCACCGACAAACTTCAGCTTGCCAACACCGACTTTGACACGGGAAAAATGACGCACGCCGGCGAGTACGTTCTCACCGACAACGCCTACGCCCATCTGCTGGATCAGTTGGCGCAGCACAACTTCGACCATGTAACCCCTGAACTGCGACAAAACATCCTGACCTTCTACAGTGATCCGAACGCGCCCAACGCGACCAAGAAAAAATCCGCGGCATGGCAGAAAACGCAGGATGAGGTCGCCAAGTTAAAGGCTTTCGTTCCAACGGAAACGCCTTCGATCGAACAGACGACGACTCCGTGATTGAAGGTTTTTTTGCCTGTTTCCTGGGCCTACGTTTGTTTTTTCCCATTGTTTTAACCCCAACCTCTGGATATGTCACAGCAACTAAATGAAAGCAGTGGATTTAACTCATGCGCCGAGACGCGCATATAAAGGGAGGACTATATTCATGGCAGACGATATGGAGAAAAACAAACAGCAGGGTGGTCAGAGTGGACAGTCTGGACAACAGAGTGGACAGTCTGGTCAATACGGCCAAAAGGGCGGCCAAACCGGTCAGAGCCAGCAGGGCGGCCAACAGTCCGGTCAGCAGAATCAGCAGAAAAAGGGCGGCGGACAGGGCCAGAACGAAGAAGACGACAACATCGGACAGCGTCGCGCTTCCTAGCTGATTTAACAGAAAGTTTAAAAGTCCCGGCGAGTTGCCGGGACTTTTTTCTTTGAACGCAGAATTATTCCGTGGTGTAGTTAATCTCCATCCGCCGCACCTGAATGCCCGATACATAGAGAGCAACCAGCGCGACCGCTAGCACGCCCAGCACGGCGACTGGAGCAGCGACGGGATCGGAGTTGGAAATCAACAGCGCCATCAGAGGCGGCGTCCCCGGCGGAGTGGGAAAATCCACAGGGCATAGCGATTTCAAATAGTAGATGACGCTGAACTGCTTGAGCACCGCCGGCAGGAATGGGTTGATACCTTCCCAGATCAATATTGCCGCCGCCGGGATGATCGGGTTCCGGAAGAGCATTCCCGCCACCAGAAAAAACGCGCCATAACCGATGCAGGCAAGTGCAGTCACTCCCAAATAAACGAAGGCGTGTTCCAGGCCGTGGTTGTGATACAGGTAAAGATCCCGCGCGCTGGGAGAAAAGTGCCAAAGAAAGGCAACAGTTTGCAGAATTTCGCTGGTCACAAATATGGTGCATGTCGCCAGCAGGCCCGCAAGAAATTTGCCCGCCATCAGCACCTCGCGTCGGATCGGCGCAAGAAAATAAAAGTGCAGGCTGCGGTCGAGGATTTCCCCGCGAAACAGGTTCATGAAGATTCCCAGGCATCCAAAAAAAACAGCCAGCCGCAGAAAAAAGAACTGGAACACCCCGGCAAACATCACCGAATCCTGGCCCATGTTATTGCCCTGACGAATATTGATGCTCTCGACTTTGCCGCCCGCGAAGTCTAGATATAGATCGTTCTGCCCGTCAGAATAGTGATAGTTCTCATGCAGAACCTCAATGCTTGGGGCCTTCTCCGTCTCCGGCGGCCGATTTTCCGTCCATTGGAAAGTGATTGGAGGTTTCCCCAGAATTGCAATGACCTCTTGATTTGTCATGCCGGGCTTTACAGCTAGCAGATCCTGATAAGCCAGAGGCTTCTCGCTCTGGTGGGCAATGCTCGCCCTCCGGTCCTGCCGTTCGGAAGTCGCAATAGCGAATGCGATGAAAAGAACAACCGGCAAAGCGGCCACCACATAAATCCAAAGCCCGCGCTTTGCGAAAAAAGTCTTCTTCATTTCCAGCCGAACCACCGCTTTGATCTGTTCCCACCAGATTCGCTTGATGATTGGCTTCACCGGACCACCTCTTCATTTCCGATCAAATATTCGTAAACGGAAAGCACATCGTCATCCGCGGGCGCGATCGATTCGATCTCGATCCCACTCAACGCCAGCTCGTTCAGCGCCAGATAGAAGCGGTCGGCATCTCGCGTTTTCAGAAGCAACCCGCGCTCGTCCTTGTGGATAGAAACTTCAATCGTGTGCCCATACTCAAACATTTTTGCGGCCAGTTCGCGCGGCCGGCTGCAGCGAATCAAAATCTGCGTGGGATGCTCCTGAATCTCGCTGCGGACATTCTGAATCTGTCCCTCCGCCACGACGTACCCGTTGCTCAACAAAATAACCTGATCGGAAATTACATCGACCTCGTGCAGGATGTGGCTGGAAATAATCACATAACAACCTGCCGCCGCCGTCGAACGAAACAGCGCAATCATCTCCGACCGGGCCAGCGGATCCAACCCGTTCAGCGGCTCATCGAGCACCAGCACTTTCGGATCATGCGACAGCGCCTGCGCCAGCCGGATTCGCTGCCGCATCCCTTTGCTATAACCCGCAACCTTTCGTTTGGCCGCTTCCACCAGGTTCACGCGCTCAATGGCTCGCCACGCCAACCGCTCGGCACTCTCGGAATCCCGGCCCGAGAGCCGCAGATAGGAATAGACAAACTGAAATCCCGTGAGCCCTTTCGGAAACGCGTCGAATTGCGTCGAATAGCCCAGAACCCTGAAGAGATTTTCTGGATCGTCAATCTTGTAGTCGAGCACCTGAATCCGCCCGCGCGTGGGCTTCACCAGCCCAGTCATCAGATTCATCAGCGTGGTCTTGCCGGAGCCGTTCGGCCCGACAAGGCTCGTGATTCCCGGCGGAATCGAAAGATTCACCCTGTTCACACCCAGGATTTCGCCATAAAACTTCGAAACATCCTCGAAGACAATGCGGTCGTTCACCTTATGCTCAGTCACCGGACCACCTCATAGGCGCGCACCTTGCGCATCAGCAGCCCCAGGCAAATGGCACAGTAGACGAGCAGAGCGATCCACGCCTGCACGACCGGAATCGGATGCACGGTATCCACTCGAAACAAAGCATTCCAAACTGTCGTCATCAGATACGCGACGTTAAAGAAATTGCCTGATTCAGTCTGCAACACGGCGTTGACCGCTTGCGCAAAGCCGGCCCCGAAGAACATTACTGCCAGTAGCAAAGCCCCGGCGACAATCCGCCACTTCACCCAAGCCGACAGAGCCATCGCGAGCAGCGACAGAATTGCAATCCAGATCACGGAAGAAAGCACCAGGCTGCCCGCGATCCAAAGGTGACTCCAGGTCCAGGCCGGCCCCGCCAGACTGGCTTGCATCCCGAACAGAATCAAACCCGGAATCCATGTGATTTGCGAAAGCAGAATGGCCAGCACAGATGACTTTCCCAGCACGTACTCGGCCCGTGAAAACGGACGGCAGAAATACAATGGCAGCGCGCCATTGGCGAGATCGGGTGAAATCAATCCGGGCCCAACGAACGCCGTCAACAGAAACGCAAGCACTCCCTGCACAGCCATGAAGTGGAAGAAAAACTCATTGTCGATCGCGAGGATCTGGTTGCGAACACCGATCTGCTCCAGAAAGGTCGCAGTATGAACGAGATAGATCAGCAGCAGGCACACCAACGGATAAAAAAAGCAGACCACAAACGCTCCCGTCAGAAACTTCGAGCGAAAGAGGTTCCGGCGCGAGTAACGGAAAAGAACAAAACAACGCGACCACGTCTGAGTCAGCGTCCCCGCATAAGGCTTGTAGTTGCGCCTGTAAATCGCCATCCGCACTCCTCAGTGGTGCCGTCCAGCTTTCCGTATCAGCTTTCCATCGCCTTCAGGAAAATATCTTCCAGCGAGTCGCGCCGGAAGTTCATCCGCCGGATGCGTACCTGGCGCTCCGCCGCAAGACGGAAAATGTCTCGCGTCTCAACCCCATCCGCCAGAATCATCTTCATGCGGTTCGCAGCCACGGCGCACTCGCAGCCGAGCTTCTCGATCGCTTCCGTGAAATCGCCGTTCGCACCATTTACCCCGTAGGTCTCCAGCTCGAGAAATCTTTTGTTCGCGCGCCGCTCTTCGTCCAGATTCGAGTAATGAGCGATTCGCCCCTGTTTCAGAATCAGAACCTCGTCGCAGGTATCTTCAACATCGCGCAGCAGGTGCGAGCACAGCACAATCCGCATCTCCTTGCCGTCCCGAATCTCCGGATCATGCGAATCATGCGCTGCCGCGCCGAGGGATCCAGCCCATTGGTCGGCTCGTCGAGGATCAAAAGTTTCGGTCCGTGAACGATGGCCTGCGCCAGCTTCGCCAGCTGTTTCATGCCCAGCGAATACGTCCCCAACGGGCGGTAACGTGCCTCCGCCAGGCCTACATAAAACAGCGCTTCGTGCGCCCGCTCCAGCGCCATGTCCGCTGGCAAGCCCGAAAGTTCCCCCATCATCTGCACGAACGACACCGCGCTCATCTTCGAGATGAAAGCGTCATTCTCGGGCATGTAGCCGACCAGCCCGCGAATCTTTCTGACTTCGGTTGCAACGTCGTACCCAAACACCTTCGCCGAACCGGAAGAAGCTTTGTAAAAACCGAGGAGGGTATTGATCAGCGTGGATTTGCCCGCGCCGTTCGGACCCAGCAGGCCAATCGACCGCCCGCGCAATGATGCCGTCAGATCGCGCAGGATCTCCCGGTTGCCAAACCGAACCGAAAGACCCTGCAACTCGACCAGCGGCGGCAACGGAACAGCAGGCGGCGTTTGCTCTTTCTCGCCGCTTGCCGCTCCGGGTTGTATGGTTGTGCTCACTGAGTTTGCGGTGCCGAATGTGTCACAGCCCCGCCCAGAAACATCTGCGGCAGAAACGGGCCATTATTACCCATCGTCAATAGAGTGCCCAGATCAAATCCCATGAACCCGGTGTTCGTCGCAACCACGATGCGGTCCGTTTCTCCATAAGCATAGATCAGGCCCGGCGCGGAATTTGCCGTGAGCGCGTCGATCGACTGTTTCTGCCGGGCAGTCAGAGCACCGCTGGCTTTCGCTTGCGCGGCGAGCGGACCTACCACTGGCCCGAGGTTGTGATAGAAGATCGCCGAAAAATTCGTGTACCCATCGTTCGGCAACAACGCCTGAAAGCCCGACGAATGCGCCAGCGTGTATCCCGCCTCGCGAGATTGAATGGCCTGCGACAACGTGCCCATATCCGGCGCGGCGATCAGGTAGTTGTCGACAAACGTGTAGTCAATTTCGGAATTCAGCTTGTCCGTACTGGTGATCACATAGTAGGTCCGGGAACCGACCTGCCGCTGCGTCAACTGCAACGAGTGCCCTTGCGTATTCGCCTTCTCGATTGAAACTGTCGACCAGTTTCGCCATCGTCGCCTGCAGCGTCGTCGGATCGTACACTTCGACAATCAGCTTCCACCGCGGTGTTGGGATCATCGGTCCGTCGAACGCCATCGTGACTTCGCCGCCCAGGGGAGCAGCCATGTCGTTCAGCACATTCACGCCGGTCTTCGCCTCGAACTCCGCCAGGTGCTCGGTGAAGTTCGCGTCGCCGCTTCCGATCATCTTGAAAATTTCTTCCATGATGCTTCTCGGATTCTTGATCACCGCCGACGTCACCATGCTGGCGTCGGGGGAAACGAATTCCAGCGATCCCATGGACGCCGGCGCCGCCAGCCACGACGCCACGCCTTGCCGCTCCGAAGCGAACGTCAAGTCGGCATGGCTTTCCGTCTTGCCGCCAACTTCCCGGTGTTCCATCGTCAGGTATCGCACGTCCCCTATCCCGGGAGGCAGGCCGTGACTGTTGCTACCCACTTGTACGTTCTGCGCGACAATTTGTTCCATGTCCGCGGAAAAAAGCCACTCCGCCCCTTGCTGGTAAGACCGAGCAATCTGCTGATAGAACGGCGTTCCGGCAAATTGACTGCTGCTGCCCTGCTGCGCGTGCGTCGCGGCCCGCTGCAACTCTGCCAAATCCGGGCTGGCAATCAACAGATCGTTGCTCAAGTAAACCAGCAGCGGCCGGTTTGCCGCTGGCGTAACCGCCCATGGATCGCGAACCATCTGCAAGGCAGTTTGCGACGAATTCGAGCCCAGCTTGCGATTCGCGGATTGCAGAAACGTCTCCAGCCCGCCCTGCGCACTTTCGCCAGCACGACCGGAGCTGTATAAGTTCTGTTCCGTTCTTGCCGACTGCAAACACAATCTCGTCGCCCAGATAGCTGCTGAACGTCTTCACCTGATTCAGCACATCTTCCAGCTTCGGTCCGTTTCCTTTTTGCTGTTGCTTCCACCAGTTCGCGCAGCTCCGGACTTTGCTGCAGCCGATCCTGGAAGATCCGGCTGGCCTCGCTCAGACGTGTTCGCAAGATTAGGAATCGCCGCATAGATCACGGTGTGATCGGGGACATACGGAAGGAGCTCGGAGCTGTAGCGCAATCCCGGCCCCGGAATCGCGGCAAACTGTTTCTGCAGCACCGCGAAGTCTCCCAGCAAGGCAAGATACTTCGCAGAGTTCTTGCTCCACGCGATCTCGTTCTGGATGGGAACCTTCGCCACACTGGCGCTGGAGGTCGCCTCGTGCCCCGGCGCGTCAGGTCGGTTGTGGTTTCTCCAAAACTCGGTCCGCACCACGCCTTCAATCACCGCCACGCGCGAGCCCTTGGTTCCGTGATTCACGGAAAAGATCGTGCCTTTTACCGAGACCAGCCCATCGTCCGTCGCGACATACAGCCGCCCCGAACGCTGCTTGGCTGCCTGAACGATGACTTGTCCGCCATCCAGTTGAATGGTCGTGCCCTTCCATGCCCGCGATACCGAAAGATCGGAGCGTTCCGCCCATTTCAACTAAAGAACCGTCGAGCAGCCGCACCACCGCCCTCGAGCCTTTCGCGGTACGAATCTCGTCTCCGTTTCTGATCTCATATCCCGCCGGAATCAACCGCATGCCCGCGCCGGATCCCGTGTAGAGCGAGCCGTCCACGGTCTGAACCGCGGCGCGAACCACATGCTGCCCGGGAAGCAGCCCGTTACTAAACGTCAAGCCCACAATCGCCACGGCGAAAACCGCAGCCGCGCCGATCGCCCAGTCGCCATGCGGACGAAGTCGGCCGCTTGGTTTCCAGCCGCCATACCGTCTGCTGCTCGCCATCCCGGGCGCGCTCCACAGCGTGACGGCAAGCAACACAGGCGTGTACGTGATCTTCCAACAGCAAGACCCGCGCCGGCGCCAGATCTTTCTCCAGATATCCGGGGATCAGCGCCTGAAAATCATCGCAGGTTCGAAGCGTCTGCGTTCTGAAATCGGCGGTCGAAGGCGTACCGGCAATCGATTTCCACACGCGCTCGCCGGCCTGGGCGACAACCCGGTCGTCCACCTGTTCCCTTCGAATTCCTGACAACAAACGGTCGAACTTCTCATTCGTCATGGCCTGTCTCCTGAATCACGCCGATAATTACGTGGATCGATATGCTCCCAGTTGCTTGCGAAGCTGTTGCCGAGTGCGATGGACGATAACCGCCACCAACACTCGTGAAATGCCGAGCATCCGCGCAATCTGCGGATTGCTGAATCCCTCAAGGAAGCGCAATGCAAAAATTTCCGCTGGCTGCGGCTTGAGTTGCGCCAGCGCTAGTCCCAACGCCTGCCGCAGTTCGCGGGGATCGTCATGTGCCGGCTCAGCCGGCAGGTCCGGGAGTTCCACCGTGCGATCGCTTTGTCGCGATCGAATCACATCCAGGGCCGCATTGATCGCCGCCCGGCGCAGGTAACTCTCTTCATTCTCGAGATTTTCGAGAACATCGGCCTCCGCCGTACGGCGGAACAGACGAAGAAACACTGTCTGCGACACGTCCTCGGCATCCGCGGCGTTGCCCGTGATGCGGTACGCCGTGCGGAACACCAGGCCGTGGTACGCCCGAAAAATCCGATCGAATTCGCCCGGAATTGCGATTACCCGTTCCTCAGCCAGTGCGCTTTGCAGGGTACGCCTCCAGTTGCTGCTTTTCACAACTAAAGACGGCAGGGAAGCTGGATTATTACAATCCCACCGATTTTATTTTGAACGCGGAATCCCCGTGCAGCATCGGCCACGCCCTGTATCATATTCAACTCCGATGGTTTAGCCGAGAAACGATGCCAAAACTGAACATTAAGGCAAAACGCGAATGTCTGTGGGACCTGGTGAGTCTGGGCGAAGTCATGTTGCGCCTCGATCCCGGCGACGAGCGCATTTCCACTACGCGTCACTTTCGGGCTTGGGAAGGTGGCGGCGAATACAACGTTGCGCGCGGGCTCAAGCGCTGCTTTGGCATGGACACCGCGATCGTCACCGCCCTGGCCGACAATCCCATCGGACGGCTGGTCGAAGACCTGATGCTGCAAGGCGGCGTCAGCCAGAAATACGTCCGCTGGGCGCCCTATGACGGAGTCGGCCGCACCGTGCGCAATGGATTGAATTTCACCGAGCGCGGCTTCGGCAGTGCGCGCCGCGCTCGGATGTTCGGATCGCGGGCACACCGCGATTTCGCAACTCAAACCCGGCGAGATCGACTGGGATCAAATTTTTTCCAAGGACGGAGCCCGCTGGTTTCACACCGGCGGAATCTTCTGCGCGCTTTCGGAGACCACGCCGCTGGTCGCCCAGGAAGCTATGGAAGCGGCCAAGCGAGCCGGAACGGTAATTTCCTACGACCTGAATTACCGTGCCTCGCTTTGGAAGTCGATTGGCGGAAAAGCGAAAGCTGAAGCAGTGAACCGCCGTCTCGCGCCACTGGTCGACGTGATGCTGGGGAACGAAGAGGATTTCACCGCCGCGCTGGGCTTTCCCGTCTCCGGTCTCGATGAAGATCACGCTAAACTGGAGACCTCCGGGTTCAAAAAAATGATCGACACCGTGGTGAAAGAATATCCAACTCTTTCCGTGATTGCCACGACGCTTCGCCACGCCAAGACCGCCACCGTGAACGATTGGGGCGCGCTCTGTTATTGCGACGGCAATTTTTATGAGGCGCCGGTGCGCGAAAACCTGGAAATCTATGATCGCGTCGGCGGAGGCGATTCCTTCGCTTCCGGATTGATCTATGGATTTCTGTCCGGGAAAGACCCGCAATGGTCGGTCGAATGCGGCGCAGCACACGGCGCACTCGCCATGACGACGCCCGGGGATACGACTATGGCGACGTTGGCAGAAGTTCAGCAGGCGATGAAATCGAGAACCGCTCGCATCGAGCGATAAAGCGCGTAGCCCGGAGGCATTCGTTCGGGGCGCTCGCTTCGCTCGGGGACGGACGAATGCGTCCGTCCCTACGTGAGTCGTTTAGGAACGCATACATAAGTTGACCAAACCCATGACCATTGATGACGTAATTCACCGAATCGAAGAAATTGGAATTGTTCCCGTCGTCCGTGCAGCCTCAGTCGACGAGGCAACACGCGCCGTGGAAGCAATCTGCGCCGGCGGCATTCCGGTTGTCGAAATCACTATGACCGTTCCCAATGCAGTGTCGGTTATCCGAGAGGTCGCGAAGCAATACGGCAACAGGGTTCTGATCGGAGCTGGTACGGTTACCACTGCCGAGCAGGCCGAGTCGTGCCTTCGCGCAGGCGCCGAGTTCCTCGTGAGTCCCGGCCTATCGGCCTCGGTGCTCGCGGTCGCGAAGGTCTCTGAAAAATTGGCGATCCCGGGAGCTTTGACGCCCACCGAATTGATGAATGCTCACGACCTCGGGGCGCGGCTGGTCAAGATCTTCCCGTGTGGCAATGTGGGCGGAGCGAAATATTTGCGCTCGCTCAAGGCTCCGTTCCCCAAAGCCTCGTTGATTCCAACCGGAGGCGTCAACGCGGCGAACGCGGCGGAGTTCATCGCTGCCGGCGCCTTTGCGCTCGGGGTTGGAGCAGATCTCGTGGACCCTGCAGCCTTGCGGGCGGGCAATCTCGACAAAATCACTTCGGCTGCCCGGGAATTGGTGAATGCCGTCGCTTCCGCTCGCACCGCCCTTCGCGACAAGAAAGCGGGATAATGTTAGCTGAAGATTTGAGGCTTCAGAGCGCCCTGCTTGTAAGTCGTTGAGCCTTCGTGTAAGTGATTGAGAATTCGTAGAACGTCACAGGAAGCTCGTAGGCGTGCGATTTCGCGAGGTTGAAGGTTGCCTTGTTCCCGGCAACGATTGTCGATGCCAGGGCCGTTTCCGGCTCAGGAAAGGGCATCCTACATAAATGCCCAGGGGCACAGAAATGCAGGTTGGATCCGAGGCTATTGATACCTATAAATATGCAAGATAGGAATGTACGTACATAATCGTACTTTTGGCAATTACTGATTCACGGCGCTCGCCAGGACGCCACCGTCCACTGGCAGGATCGTCCCTGTAACGAAGCTGGCGGCGTCTGAGGCCAGGAAAACCGCCGCTCCCACCAATTCTTCGAGTTCGCCAAAACGGTTCATGGGAGTGCGCATCAGTATCTCGTTCCCGCGGCCCGTTCCCACCAGAAGTTTTTCAGTGAGCGGCGTGCGGAAGTATCCCGGGGCGAGCGCGTTGACGCATATCCCATGGCGGGCCCATTCGATCGCCAGGGACTTGGTCAGCGACGCCAGGCCCGATTTGCTCGCCGAGTACGCTGCCACTTCAAACAGTCCAAGAAACGACCCCATGGACGCGATGTTGATGATGCGCCCGTAGCGGCGCTCGATCATGTGGCGCCCGAATACCTGGCAAGTCCGCAGCGTGCCGGTCAGATTGGTATCCATGATGCGATTCCAGTCGGCCTCGGAAAAATCCAGCGTCGGAGCGCGTTTGGTAATACCCGCCGCGCTGACCACAATATCGACCTTGCCGAAAGCTTGCACCGACGCTTTCAGCAGCTGCTCCAGGGATTCACGATCCGCCACATCGCAGGTCACGCGCAACGAACGGCGGCCGAGAGATTCGATCTCATCCGCCAGCGCATTCACCAGTTCGATTCGCCGCGCACTCGGAACCACATTCGCGCCAGCCTGCGCGAGACCGAGCGCAATCGTCTTCCCAATTCCCGAACTGCCCCCGACAACCACTGCCACCTTACCGTCAAGATCTAACTTCTTGTAGCCCATATTTCCTCGAGTCTTCTTGCGAAATAGCCGACACCGCCGGCTACCAGTTGAACATCGTGCCGTCGAGTTTCCGATTCACCGGCAGGTAGGCCCGCTCGTACGGAAATTTCTCCGCCAACTTCTCGTCGTAGTCAACGCCCAGTCCCGGCGCGTCGCCGGGATGCAGGTAGCCGTTGTTAAACGAGTACGAATGCGGAAAGACTTCATCGGTCTCGCGCGTGTGACGCATATATTCCTGGATTCCGAAATTGTTCACCGAAATATCAAAATGCAAAGCCGCCGCCATCGCCACCGGAGACAGGTCCGTCGCTCCGTGGCAGCCGGTCCGCACATGATAAATCTCAGCCAGCGCGGCGATCTTCTTGAGATGCGTCAAGCCTCCGCCGTGCACCACCGTCATGCGGAGGTAGTCGATCAGCTGTTCCTGAATCAGAATGTGTGCATCCCAAATGGAATTGAAGACCTCGCCGACTGCGAGCGGCGTGGTCGTGTGCCGGCGAATGATGCGGAAGCCCTCCTGCAATTCCGCCGCGACCGCATCTTCCAGCCAGAACAGGTGATACGGCTCCAGACTCTTCCCCAGCCGCGCCGCTTCGATCGGAGTCAGCCGGTGGTGAACGTCGTGGAGCAGATGAAGATCGTCTCCAAACTTCAGGCGCAAAGCCTCGAACAGCTTGGGTACGTGCAAGAGATATTTTTCCGTTGACCAGACATTTTCGGGCGGCAAGCCTTTTTCCGCCGGCTCGTAGAACAGCTTGTCGCGGGCAACTCCGTAAGTGGAAGGCAGACCTGGTATGCCGGACTGCGCGCGCACCGCAAGATAACCCATCTCTTTATACTTCGCGACTTCGTCTGAGGTCTCGGCAATGTCGCGCCCATTCGCGTGCCCATACACCAGCACTCCAGTTCTGCTTTGCCCGCCGAGCAGGTTATAAACAGGCGTCTTCAAAGCTTTGCCCTTGATGTCCCACAGAGCCATATCCACCGCAGCGATTGCCGTCATGGTCACGGGGCCGCGACGCCAGTAAGCGCCGCGATAAAGGTATTGCCAAACGTCCTCGGTCTGGAACGGGTCGCGTCCAATGAGGCAGGGAACGAGGTGGTCGGTTAAGTAAGACGCGACGGCCAACTCGCGGCCGTTAAGAGTTGCATCCCCAAGCCCGGAAACGCCCTCGTCGGTGGAAATTTTCAACGTAACAAAGTTTCGTCCGGGACAGGTAACGAATACCTTAGCATCCGTGATCTTCACAGAGATCTCCTCAACGATTCCCTAGAGACGTTGCTTGCAACGTCTCGGGCAGCGGCAAAGCAGACGTAGCAAGCTACGTCTCTACGGCCAACTTCATCGAGTGTACCCAAAGCATCAGATTCGGCGCACCAATCCCTGATTCGTGGCCTCGGTGTTCCGCACCAGCAACAACACCAGAATCATTCCAATCAAGGGAACCAGCCCCGCCAGAATCACGATGGGATCGAACGAATGTGTGCCGGTAGCCTGGCGAGCGTCGGAAAAATAACCAATCAGTTTAAACGCAACGATCGTTCCGATTCCCGCGCCCGTCCCGCTAAGCCCGCTGACCGAAGCCACCGACTCGCTGCCAAACAGGTCCGAAGGCAAAACGTTCGCCATGGTCGTGAATCCGGCGTAGGTAAACGTGACGACCGCGAACAGGAAAGCGATCACGTACAGGTTGGTCGTAAAAATAGTCGGGATCAGCAGGGTCATGCCAATTCCGCCGTAAATAATTGGCGCTTTGCGCGCTGCGCCCAGCGACCATCCGCGTTTGATCAGATAACCCGAGACGCCTCCCGCGAAAAAACTTCCCAGATCGGCCGCGATGAACGGGATCCACACAGCGATCAAGCCGCTTTTGAGCTCAATCCCTTTCGCGACCAGGTAGATGGGAAACCACTCGGTGATAAAGAAAAAGACGGGATCGGTGAATGTCTTGGCGATGATGGTGCCCCAAGTCTGCGGAAGCCGCAACAGATCCCGCCACCGCGGCCGGGGCTTGTCTTTTTGCGGCGGTTCTAGCGGCAGTTCTAGCGGCACTTCTCGCGCCACTTGTCGTGCCACTTCTGGCAGCCCCTGTTGCGGCGCATTCGCCTCACGCTTGTCCGCGAGAATCATTTCAAGTTCAGCTTGGCTGATTCGGCTGTGCTGCTCCGGCGGGTAGTACAGCCATCGCCACGCAATCAGCCAGAGAAAGCCCAGCGCGCCGGGGACCATGAATGCCGGGCGCCATCCCCAGCGAAAATAAATCCATAAGACAATAAACGGCGCAACCGCGCCTCCAATCGAGGAACCGCTATCGAAAAGTGCGGTCGCTAGGGCGCGCTCACGTTTGGGAAACCATTCCGAGACTGCTTTGGCAGCAGCGGGCCAGTTGGCCGACTCGCCTGCGCCCAGCAGAAAGCGAAACGTGGCAAAGCTGTAGAACCCGGAGGCCAGCGACGTGAGCATCGAGATCACCGAATACCAGATCACCGTGAGCGTCAGGCCACGCCGCGTGCCAATGCGATCCATAAGCCTGCCGAAGCCCGTCTGCCCAATCGAATACGCGACGCGGAACGCGATGGCGATATTGGCGTAGTCGGAATTGGTCCAGTGATATTCGAGTTTGAGATAAGGAGCGAGAAGAGAAAGCGTCTGGCGATCGATGTAGTTGATGACCGTGGAAGCGAACAGCAGACCGCCAATCCACCAGCGCAACGACGGAATCGTGCGTACAGTCGCCATTCGGGCGGATGTGTGCAGAGGTTTAAGAACTCACGACCTGCGATTCTGCACGCAGCGTGTCCCGCAAGCCTGGACTCAGCAGAGAGGCCGAGTTCGTGTCCAGATAAAGGGTCGCATTGGAATGCGTGCGCAGAATCGATGCCGGCACCATCGGAGTGATCGCTCCCTCCAAGGCATGCCTTCACCGCCTGCGCCTTGCGCTGATCGGGAACAATCACGAGTATCTCCTTGGCCTTGAGAATCTGGCGTGGCGACATCGAGATAGCGCGCTGCGGCACCTGCGAAATGTCGGCAAACCAGGCCTCGCCTACTTGCTGCCGGCGAGAGGCTTCGTCGAGGTTCACGATGAGATAAGGATCTTCAGCGGTAAAGTCGGCGGGCGGATCGTTGAAGGCGATGTGCCCGTTTTCCCCGATGCCGAGAAATGCAATGTCGATGGGCGCTGACGCCAGCTGCTTGCCGACTTCGCGAGCCACCGCGGCAGGGTCGGCGGCGTCGCCCTCGAGCAAGTGATAGTGGACGATTCCAGTCTTGCTCACTAACTGTTCCATCAGCATCTTGCGAAAACTGCCGGGATGAGTCGCCGGCAGGCCAATGTACTCGTCGAGGTGAAAGGCCTCAACCTTTGGCCACTCGATGTCCGGCGCCTTCGTCAGGGCATCGAGGAACTGAAGTTGCGACGCGGCAGTGGCGGCGACGATCCGGGCATGACCGTGCTCCGCAATCGCGCGGCGAATCGCGGTCGCGGCCTGCTCCGCAGCGGCGCGTCCCAACGAGACTTTATCTTTGAATACTTTGAGCAGCATACGGATCTCTTTTGGCCGGACGCGGGATCCTCTCGCGCGCAGCGCACGTGCATCACTACACATGGCCCTGGGGGTGTCCGTCAAGGGTTTCCTGATATGATTTTTGGGCTCGAATCCCTGGAATCGCTGAATCGTAGTTCGCGGACCGCGGACGGCTCGCACGAGCATCCGCCGATGGCCACGACGATGACGACGACAACACTGACAAGAACAACGCCCGGCTTCCTCACCGAAGACTTCCTACTGTCGAACGATGCGGCACGCCGTCTCTATCATGAGTTTGCCGCGCCGCAGCCGATCCTCGATTACCACTGTCATCTGTCTCCCCAAGACATTTCTGAAAATCGGCGATTTCGCGAATCTCTTTGAAATCTGGCTGGAGGGAGATCACTACAAATGGCGGGCCATGCGGGCGAATGGGATCCCGGAAAAATATATTACGGGAAATGCCCCTCCCTACGAGAAATTCCTGGCGTGGGCGCGAACTGTTCCCTACACGCTGCGCAATCCCCTCTACCACTGGACGCACCTCGAGTTGCAACGCTACTTTGGCATTGCCGAATTGCTCGATGAGAAGTCCGCTCCGAAAATCTGGGAGCGCGCGAATGCAACGCTGACCGGCGGACTGACCGCGCAGGCCATTCTGCAAAAGTTTCACGTCGAGGTGGTGTGCACTACGGACGACCCCACAGATGATCTCCGACATCATCAGGCGCTAGCAAATTCGAATCTGCCGACGCGAGTCTTTCCCGCCTTCCGGCCGGACAAAGCTCTTGCCATCGGCGACGCCGAGTTCCAGCCTTGGGTGGAAAAGCTTTCGAAGGTCGCAAATGTTGAAGTACGAAATCTGGAAACTTTTCTGCAGGCGTTACAGAGCCGGCACGATTCCTTTCACTCCCTGGGTTGCCGTCTCTCCGACCATGGACTGGATCATTGCTACGCGACCCCGTGTTCCGAGCGGGCCGCTGCGGCGATCTTCGCGAAAGCGCGCGAAGGCTCAGTCCATAACCGCGGAGGAGCGCACGCAGTTCGCTTCCTTCATGATGCTTTTCTTCGGCCGGCTCGACGCCGAGAAAGGCTGGACCAAGCAACTGCACCTGGGCGCGCAGCGCAACGTGAATACTCTCGCCCGCCGCACGGTTGGAGCCGATGCGGGCTACGACACAATCGGCGATTTTCCCCAGGGCGCTCATCTCGCCGCTTATCTCGACCTGCTCTCCCAGGAAAATGCCCTGCCGCGGATGATCGTATACAACGTCAACCCGAGGGACACGTTTCAGTTGGCGACGCTAATCGGATCCTTTCAGGACGGAGAAAACTCCAGGGAAGATTCAATATGGCAGCGCCTGGTGGTTCCTGGACCAGAAGCAGGGGATCACGGCGCAGATCGACGCTCTCTCGAACACTGGACTGCTGTCGCGTTTCATCGGCATGGTGACGGACTCGCGGTCGTTCATGTCCTATCCGCGTCACGAGTATTTCCGGCGCGTCCTTTGCGACATCATCGGACAAGACGTAACGCGCGGCGAATTGCCCGATGACGACGCCCTCCTGGGAAGGCTCATTCAAGACATCTGCTACCGAAATGCAAAACAGTATCTGCAGCTGCCGACCGATCGTCCAGCTGTCGTGTAACAGGTACCGTCGTTGCACTGGCAAACGGATTATCTGGTGCAGATCTCGCGCGGCACCTGCTTGCACGCGACATAACTGCGGATTGCTTTCACTGCTGTTGCTGGGCCTCGGCCAACTGAGATTGTTGGGTTTCGTCGAGAAATTGGGACCATTCTTCATCGGCCGCAAACTCCTCGTCGGGGGGAAGCACGGCTTGCGACGGCGTCACTCGCACTCGAACCTGCAGCTGAGTATCCGCTTTTCCCTTCATCATGCCCATGGTAGGGGGGACGTCGGCATAATCGCGGCCGATTGCGGTGCGAATGTGCTTCTCGCTTGCCAGTCGATCGATGGTGGGATCGAAACCTACCCAGCCAATGCCTGGGAGCAGAGCTTCCACCCATGCGTGGGTCGCGCCGTCCGACGCGGGATGCGCGGTTTCACTGCTGTGGTAAAGGTAGCCGCTGACATAGCGACAGGGAATTCTGGCGTTTCTCACGAGGGCAATCATGATGTGAGCAAAATCCTGACACACGCCCTGCCTCGAGCGAAGCGCATCCTCGATCGGCGAATTGACTGCAGTACTTTTCTTTACGTAGCTGAAACTGCGATTCACCCCAGATGCAATGTCCTGGAGGAATGCCAGGGGACTTCGTCCCTTCCGTTCGGTCGCTCCGATCTCCACTGCCAGCTGTTCAAGCTCTGGCGAGGAACGCGCAAAATGACTCGGCATCAACATGTCCCAGTAGTCTTTTTTTTCGATGAGTTCCTCCAGTTCTTGCCACCCATCGTAGTCCTGGACTTCTGGAATCGCGGGCTGGGCATCGATATTTACCAGGGCGTCGGAGATGATGGTGAGCTGGCCGTGACGGGAAGGCAGGTCGAAGTGGTGGACAAGATTGCCGTAGGAATCGGTGTAGCCAAAGATCCGGGCCCGTGGATTGACTGACAGCTGAAAAACAAAACAGCGCTGATTACCCTCGCTCCTGGGGTGCATGCGCACCTCCATCATGCTCTGCCAGACGGAGCGGCTGTAGCGGTAGCGCGTAAAATGGCGAATGGCGTAGAACATTCAGTTTTGGAAAGCCACTTCAATCGGATATTCGATGTAGAGCTCGTGAACAGCCGCATGCAGTTCGCGGCATTGCTCAATGATGGTCGCAAGGTATTTGTGCAATCCGGCAATAATTTCGCCGATCTGTACATAGGTAACCATCGATCGCATGCGCCCGACTAACCGTTCTACGTTTTCGGTGCGGCGGCTCAAGGAAAGATTGCCGATCGCAGTCAAAGCATCGTGCATGCGATCCATGGAATACCGGACCGAATACGGGAACTCAGGCTTCAGCAGGAGGAAATTCGCGATTCGTTCCGGTTTGAGTTCAGCGGTGCAGGCCTTGCAATAAGCTTCGAAAGCGGCACAACTGCTTAACAGCCCCACCCAATCCAGATCGTCAGCATGCTTGCCGACGACAAAATAAGCGTCCAGCAGCACGCAGAGATTGCAGGCCCTCTCCATATACTTCCCCAGCTGGATAAAGTGCCAGGCCTCGTCGTGGTTCATGGTCGCTGCGGTAATTCCATTAAACCTGTAAGAGCCTTCGCGAACCAGGGTCACCACTCGCATGGCCCCGGCGTCATCGTCCGGTTGCAGTTCGGACCCAGTCACGTCGTGGAAAAGGCGATTGAGATGTTCCCACATCTCCGAGCTGATTTCTTCGCGAACTTGTCGAGCGTTTTCGCGAGCTCCGCTGATGCATTTCACGATCGAAAAAGATCCTTCCGGATCCGCTACCAACGAAAACAGAATCCGTTGTAGGTCGACATTGTTAGCAGCCGCACCAGGAGCTAACGAAGACACGGCGCGGAACCATCGCTCTTCCGTGGAAAACTTGGCGGGATTCAAAATCAGACCGTAGGTCGCCTTGAGCACACGCGAGGCATTGTCCGCCCGCTCAAAATAGCGGCTCATCCAGTACAGACTGTCGGCAACGCGAGAAAGCATGATGTCCTATACCCAATTCTTGCAACACTCAACTCTGCAAGACCCATGTATCTTTCGAACCTCCGCCTTGAGACGAATTCACCACCAGTGAGCCCTTTCGCAAGGCCACTCGGGTCAGGCCACCGGGGACGATAGTGATTTTTTCGCCGTAGAGAATATAAGGGCGGAGATCGACGTGACGGGGCTCGATGATGCCGTCAACAAAACAGGGCGCGGTGGAGAGATTGATGGTGGGTTGCGCAATATAGTTTCGCGGCTGGGCATAAATCTTTTGCCGAAACTCGGAGCGTTCTTGTTCGGTGCTATGCGGACCGATCAGCATTCCGTAGCCCCCTGACTCGCCCACCGCTTTCACCACATACTCATCGAGCTTTTGGCAGACGTGGTCACGTTGTCCTGGATCGGACATCAAAAACGTTTCCACGCCCTCCAGAATCGGATCCTGATCGAGATAGTAGCGAATGATTTTTGGCACGAAGGCGTAGATCGCTTTATCGTCAGCGACTCCGGTGCCGAGCGCATTTGCGAAAGCTACATTTCCAGCGCGATAGGCGTTAAAAAGACCCACCGCACCCAGGGCCGAACCATTTTCAAAAACCAGGGGATCAAGATAATCGTCGTCAATTCGACGATAGATCACATCCACACGCTGTAGGCCGAAGGTGGTTCGCATGTAGACGATATTGTCGTGCACTACTAAATCGCGTCCCTCGACGAGTTCAATACCCATCTGGCGAGCCAGGTAGGTATGCTCAAAGTAAGCTGAGTTGTAGGAGCCGGGCGTCAGTAAAACCACGGTCGGCTCCGAACGGCCCTCGGGGGCGAGAGACCGCAACGTCGAGAGCAGCACCTGGCTGTATTGCTCAATGGGCCGCACGCGGCACTTTTGAAACAGTCCGGGGAATATCTGCTTCATTACCCGGCGGCTGGTGAGCATGTACGAAACCCCGCTGGGGACGCGCAGATTGTCCTCCAGGACCACAAAGTTCCCGTCTGGGTTGCGTATCAAGTCGGTGCCGACCACCGTGATATACACGTCGTTAGGAACTTTGACGCCGCGCATTTCCCGGCGGTAGTGTTTGCAGGTGTAGACGATGCTGCCGGGTACGACGCCGTCTTCAATGATTTTGCCCTCGTGGTAGACATCTTTAAGGAAGAGATTCAGCGCAGTGATCCGTTGCGTGAGTCCGCGCTCAATTTTTTCCCATTCCGCCGCGGTGATGATCCGGGGCAGCAGATCGTGGGGAAAAATCCGCTCCGTCCCTTTATCGTTCCCATAAACGGTGAAAGTGATGCCCTGGTTAAAGAAGGATTGGTCAGCCTCGTTTTTGCTGCGCCGTAACTCGTCCCGCCCCAGATTCAGAAGTAAGTTGTGCAGCGGACGATATTGTTTTCGGGGATGGTCCGGAGCGCTGAACATCTCGTCGTAGGCGCCATTGAGTTCGTAGCGGGGAAGCACTTTCGCGCCGCTACGATCGGACATATCCGTTTCTGTAATCATGATTGCGGCGCCGTTTTCCCCGCCAGAATAGCGTACCGGCGGCGAATCGGTGATCGGGAAAACCGATTCGCGTCATTGAAGAAGCTGCTCGGAGCGCCTACACCCTGGATCGGGCGACTTCTCTGATGCTTTGGGCCGAGTTTTCGCTGCCGGAAGACTGGAATTCAATGTCAGGCAACTGTTCCACGGCCCGCCGAAGCGATTGCTCCCAGCTGGAGTGGATCAAGTTTAAGTCCCTGTCCCCGGCTGAAACCCGGCGGTAACGGGTGATTTCCAGGCTATCTTTCTTGTACAACAACAGATCGAAGGGTGGGCCAACGGTCACGTTGGAGCGCATGGTTGCATCGAGGGAGAGAAGCGCATATTTGGCCGCTACCTCAAGAGAGGTGGTGGATTGGATGCCGCGATCGAGGATGGGTCGACCGTATTTGCACTCGCCCAGTTGCAAATAAAGGGAGTCTTCAGTGGCCGCCAGAGGATTTCCCTGGGGATAGATCAAGTACAGGTTAGGCTCCTGGCCCCGAACCTGCCCCCCTAGCAGCAAGTGCACGTTGAAGCTAAAGGAATCCCGCTCCAGAGAAGCCCGGTCAATGTCGGAGATCTTGCGGACGCAGTCGCCCACGATGCGAGCGGCGTCGTAAAGCGAATTGGCCTGAGCCAGCCCTCGTCCCGAATCAAAATCATCTCCCAGCAAAGTGATCACCGATTGGCTGATGGAGAGGCTGCCGCTGGTCAAAATTACAAAAACTCTCTCTCCCGGCTGAACGAAGCGATACATCTTGCGGCATACGTTGACCTGATCGAAGCCTGCATTGGTCCTTGAGTCCGAAGCCAACACCAGACCTTCTCTGGTAGCGATTCCCAAACAATATGTCAATTTATCCTCTGCGGTGAAGCTACCGCATCATACACCGATTGCTCCCGCCGAATTTGCGATTCGGGGCAGCAAGAAAAAATGTGCACGAAACCCGATGAACGTGATAGTTTCTGCATCTCAACTGCGCCGGCACCCCGCTGGCACAAGGAAACCCGCACTTTTATGCTGATTCGCCTGGGCTACGACATTCAATTCGAGACGGTCGGTGAGGTACCTATCGTGACTCTGTTGAACGTGCACCCGTCTCGAAAAAAGGACCTGCGCGAACTTGACGAGCTACACACCGATCCGCTGGTTCAGGTGGAGAACTATGAAGACAGCTTTGGCAATCACAGTTGCCGCCTGTTGGCCCCAGCGGGCAAGATTCGATTCCAGAATTCCACGCTCATTGAAGACTCAGGCAAACCCGACCTCGAGGATCCGGATGCGGCTGAGATTCCCATCCATCAACTGCCCACGGATGTCTTACCCTACCTCGTAAGCAGCCGCTATTGTGAAGTTGATCTTTTGTCGAACACCGCGGCGGAACTCTTTTGGAACGCTCCCCGTGGGTGGGGCCGCGTTCAAGCGGTGTGCGACTGGGTGCACAACAAAATTACTTTCGGATACGAGTTTGCCAATCCAATTCGGACGGCGCTGGGAGTGTACACCGAGCGAGTCGGGGTCTGCAGAGACTTTCAGCATCTGGCCATCACCTTCTGTCGCGCCCTCAACATTCCCGCACGCTATGCCACGGGATACCTGGGCGACATTGGAGTGGTCGTGGCTCCAAGCCCGATGGACTTCAGCGCGTGGTTTGAAGTTTACCTGGGGAACCGCTGGTGGACCTTCGATGCCAGACACAACATTCGCCGCATTGGACGCGTGTTAATGGCAACCGGCCGCGACGCGACGGACTGTGCGATTACAACGTCCTTCGGAAGGGCACGGTTGATTAACTTCCAGGTCACCACCGACGAGGTGATGGAGGCATAATCGACAGCCCGGTGCTCTCAGGCGACGAGTCTCTCCAGGCGAAAGATTATCGGGCGCGTGGCGGTATTGCAGGGTTACGCTTGCGCTACATTCGTTTTCGGATATGCCACAGCAGTAAAGAAACGGCCAGCCAAATTCCCGTGGAACCGGTCAGGACGAGCCAGGCACTGTGGTCGGGCAAGAATCGCTTGACTAGCAAGGCGAAGACCAGCAGGGCGAGGCTACCGATCGCGGCACCGGCTGCGTCCACACTGGCTGCCTTTCTTCCGCGGGTGGAACCATGAAGTCCGGCGCGTTCTTTTTTTTGCTTTTCGTGCTTCTCGATGAGGGTTGCACTCGCGGGAAAGATTGCGGGGAACGCCAGGAAAAGGCCGCCGACACCCGGGCCGAATTTCTTGGCGATGATTCCCGCGACCGCTGTGATCAATCCACCAAAAAGAAAACGCACTGCGAACTCGTACCAGCGAGTTTTTCCCAGGGCGGAAGGGTCAATCTGGATTCGCATGGGGTTGCTACCCTATCCACACGTACCAAATTCCGAACGCCAGCAGGGCCCAAACTGGCAGGGAGAAAATGGTCACCCAGAGAGCGCTGACTTTGCCATGCATCAGCATCCAACTCACGCAGGAAGAATAGGCGAAAAATGCCACGGCAGCGGCGACCATGGAATTTGCTTCAGTGGCTGCATAGTGCTTGCCGTCACTGGCAACCGTGAGCCCCAAAGTAGCCAGTGCGACGGACGGAGCCGCTCCGAAGAGCCCAGCGAAGCTTTTTGGTTTGAAGAGGTCGCCTAGCATTGCAAAAACGGAAACCGCAACTCCACCGATCAAGAACCGAATGAGAATCACTTTCATGCGACGCAGCCGTCAGAGCAACGTTTTACTTCTCTAAAGCGCCCAGGGGCCTAACTCCTATAGAAGATTTTTCTTGATCATTTTCAGAGCCTGCCCCGGTCCCCGCATGCGAAGAACCTTGAACTTCTTGCCTCTTTCTTTGTTGTAGGTGACGAAGAACTGCTCGATTTCTTTGAGCATATTACTGTTCAGATCGTTAAGGCCCTTCACTTCGGAGTAATCCCGGCTGTGGTCGGCGACGGCAATCAGCCGGTCGTTGCGCTCGGTTTTTCCCTTTTCGGTCTGCTCCGCTTCCATCACTCCGATTAATCGGCAGGGGACGACGCATCCCGTGAACGTAGGTTCGTCCATGATGATAAGAATGTCTTCGGGATCGCCATCCGCTGCCCTCGTCCTGGGCACGAAACCGAATGCATGCGGAAACACCATGCCTTCCGGGAGCACGCCGGAAAGAGCGTAGAATCCGAATCTCTCGTCGTACTTGAATTTATTCCGGCTGCCGCCAGGCGTTTCAATGACAGCAATCACGACGCCGGGATTCTGTTTGTCAAAGGGATTTAAGCGGGTTGGATCCGACGGATTTTTCTTCTTCGATTTCGCCACGAGTCTTTTTTCCTCACTTAGGAGGTTAATGCGACGGAAATAGTTGTTAACAATCTGTTAACAAATGGGAGCGCACTCGTGCAATGCAGGTCCCGACGGACGCTTCGGCTCTGGCTGGTAGGAATACAGTGAAAACCCGATGATCGCTGGGTGGGCCCGGAAGGTATAACGCTTCAGGTAAATGGGAGAATCCATGAGCGCCGATCGTGCAGGGTCGAATTACGGGTCTGATTATAAAAAAGATGAACGCGCCCCGGAGCTGAAAAGCGACCTCGAGGCACAGTTAGACGAGCTTGGTACGGACCCGGGACAAGTGGGCGAAACTAGCGCAGGCCAGAGCGGAGATACGCAGACCCTTTCCCCGATTGAAGATGCCAGCGACGAGTCGGTCGAAGAGTTGGCCGAAACCGAACAGGCACTCGAAGCGGCGGCTGTGGAAGGGGTGGAAGATGCCGCCGATCATCCGGAACGGCCCGTTCATACTCACGAAGAGTACGGCCGTCCCGATGACGTGCCTCCGGGAAGGAAAGAAAACGCCGCCTAGAACATATCAGTCTGTTGATTTCACCGGCCGCGCTGCGATCGAGTTCTCAAGCAATCTTGAGCACAACTTTCCCATAATTCTTGCCATCCTGCAGGAGCTTGTAAGCTTCTACCGCCCGCTCCAGCGGAAACACGTGGCCAACCTGCGGAGTCAGCTTACCCTGCCCAATCCATGCCGAAAGCTGCTGCCACGCCGGTTCCATGATTTCGTGCTTCTGTGACAGATAGCTCAGCCACAGCCCTTGTACGCTGGCCGACTTTGCGTACATGGCGCGCAGATCGATTTGTGGCTGTTTGCCGGTTGCGGTCCCGTACTGAATTACTCGTCCAAAATCTCGCAGGCAGCGCAGGCTCTTCGCGGTATGCTCTCCGCCCAGCATTTCGAAAACGGCATCCACGCCTTCGCCGTGGGTGAGATTCTTGACCGTCTCTTCATAATCGTGCCGCTTGTAGTTGATCGCGTGCTGCAGGCCAAGTTCTTTCACGCGTGCAAGTTTCTCGTCGGACGACGAAGTGCCGTACATATCCACGCCTAGTAAGCGTCCGATCTGCACCGCCGCCGTTCCCACGCCTCCAGCAACGGCATGAATCAGCACGCGATGCTTCTTCCCACCGGCGGCAGGTTGTGTCATTCCCGCCTGCCAATATCCCAGGTACGCCGTGAAGTAGTTCACGGGAAATGCGGCCGCCTGTTCGTTCGTCCACTGATCGGGGACGGTCCACATCATGTTGGGGAATGCCGCAATCTTCTCCGCGAAAGCGCCCCACTGCGCGTATCCCATCACGCGCCGTCCGCCGCTCTCTTCGACTCCGGCGAACTCGCGTCCCACCACCAGCGGCGGCGCCGGAGTCCCCGGATATCCGCCCCTAGTCGTCATGAAGTCGGCGAAGTTTAACCCTCCGACGCTGACGCGAACCAGCGTCTGCCCGGCTTTTATCTCCGGGTCGGGAACCTCCTGAACGGCGAGCGCCTCGGGTCCGGACAGCTTGGGGAGCACTAACGCTTTCATGAGGAAAGTCTAGCAGGGAGGAGGATTCTACCGTTCAGTAGCGCGTGACGGGGCTCGGGTCTTAGGTATGATTCTACTCAGCCAGTTAGCCGAAGACCAAGTTCCTAAGACCCAAGACGTACCCAACTCGTGCTACATCACTACTGTCAGAGCGAGTCGCATTCCGGGATGTCGCAAGTCAAACAGGAAATATTCACCATCGACGTAGTCAACGTAGCAATCGTCGCTGTAAGCCCAGGCCGGTGGCCAGGCATCGACGAGCACAAACGTGTAGCCGCCGTATTGGAATTGCGGCCGCCCGCTCACTACTTCTGGACGGGGCATGGCAAAGTGATGCTCTCGTCCGAACTGGGCGCGGAAACGGTCGTCTGGAATGCGGCCGCCGTTACCTTCCGGGCGAGCATGATCGCCGGGGCGGGCCGCTTCTTGCCGTGCAGGCTCCTGGCGAGCGGGTTCTTGCTGAGCGGGTCGCGCTTCTTCACGAGGCTGCTTGTCGTCTTGCTTTTGTTCCTGCTGGTCAGGCCGCGCAGGCTTCGCTTCATCCTGCTGTGGGGCTTTCATTTCATCCTGTTTGGCTGCAGGCCTGGCTTCATCTTGTTTGGCCGCAGGCTTGGCTTCGTCCTGTTTAGCTGCAGGCCTGGCTTCGTCCTGCTGCTTGGGCTCTTCCTGCTTCGGTTTGTCTTCCTGTGGTTTTTCGTCCTGTGCGTAAAGAACCGCAGAACTCGCGATCAAAGTCGCGAGAATTCCTAAACTCAGAAATCTCAAAGCTCGCATCACATCCTCCAAGAAGTTGTTAAGGGCCCTACGGGCCTGGGGAGCGACTTCATCCAGCAGCTCGCTAATGTCAGATGCCGTACGGCCTCGCTGCCGTTCTCAGGTGTTCGCTGTACGTCGTGGGATAGGCCATCAGGACCTAAACGTTTGGCACAAGCCGCACGTCAGCAGTTACTACTCCTTGACTTCACCGGCAGGTATATACTCTTGGCGTTGGCTTACTGAACCCTGGCTGTGCCCTAACGGCCGGGACGGGGCGTACATTCATCCCCTAATTCATGCGCGCTCCGCATGCGAAAGGAACGGCCGATTCCCGTCCGGGGCGATGAGGAACTGGCACGCGGTGCATCGCCTAGTCGTATGGGCATATGGGCAAGCGCATCCGCGGGGAGGTTTACCGTGGATCTCATTGTTGTACGTCTTCTTTTTGTAGTAGTTGTAGCGATCACCTGCTTCGTCATTGAGCCCTTCGGACAGACCCGCAACATTGACGCGGGCGTGGGTGCATTGATTGGCGCGGCCATTGTCCTGTTCGAGTGGAAGCTGCGCACCGTGAGCCTCAAGCGGCTGATCGGCGCCGCCATCGGGAGCTTCCTCGGCATCTGTGGCGCTTACCTGTTCGCTCTGGTCATCCGCAGCAGCGTTCCCTCGGGACAAACTCAGAGCTTCCTGCAGATTCTGGTTATGCTGCTGATGGCCTACGTTGGTCTGATCGTCGGCGCCAACAAGGGCGATCTGCTGAACCTGGCGGCGCTGGGGGGGGTCTTCGGCGGCGAAAAGACGGGCAAGAAAAGCTACAAGATTCTCGACACCAGCGTCATCATCGACGGCCGCATTGCCGACATTGCCGAGACCGGCTTCCTCGACGGCGTCATCGTGACGCCGCAGTTCGTGCTGCGTGAACTGCAACTCGTGGCCGATTCCGCCGACTCGCTCAAGCGCAACCGCGGCCGCCGCGGTCTCGACATCCTGCAGCGCCTGCAGAAAGTCGCCAACCTGCAGATTCAGATCGTGGAAGACGACTTCCCCGCCGTCCGCGAAGTCGATCTGAAGCTGATCGAACTGGCCAAGGTCTACGAAGGCAAGATCATCACTAATGACTTCAACCTGAACAAAGTGGCACAGCTTCAGGGAGTCGAAGTACTGAACATCAACGAACTGGCCAACTCGCTGAAGCCGATCGTGCTTCCCGGCGAGACCATGCGCGTCTTCATCCTCAAAGAAGGCAAAGAATATAACCAGGGCGTCGCCTATCTGGATGATGGAACCATGGTGGTTGTCGATAACGCGAGAAAGATGATCGGGAAGACGATCGACGTTTCAGTTACCTCAGTGCTGCAAACCACGGCAGGAAAAATGATTTTCGGCAAGTGGGACGAACGGGCCGCATATTCGCGGCAAGCCGTGCCCGTGGCGCCTCCGCCGGTGCCGGTGTCCGGACCCGGCCAGACGAGCCTTTCTGTGCCCAGTACTTTAGAGACGAAACCGGGGGCATCTTAGCTCGACACACGTCCCCGGTGGCTTCATGGTCAACTATCGCGTCGACAGTCTCGATGCGTTGCTGGAAGAGCTGAAGAAGGCCGGAGTCGAAGTCGATCCGCACCGCGAAGATTACGATTACGGCCGCTTCGCCTGGATCATGGATCCGGAGGGAAACCGCATCGAGTTGTGGGAGCCGCCGAAAACAAAGTGAATCGGCGGAGAAATTCTCCGAAGTTTCCCAGAGTTGATTTTTTCGCGACCTCGGCGCGCTCAGCGCGCTCGGGGGTGAATGATTTGAACTCTGCGATAGCCGCCTCGTATACTTACACCCCGCCATGAAGGTGATCGTCATCATCCCCGCTGCCGGCCTCGGAACCCGCATGGCACCCATGCCCAGCGCCCTCGACGCGAAGACCAAGAAGTCGCATCCCTCCAAACAGTTCACCGAACTGGCGGGTACGCCCATCCTGATTCACACGGTGCGCAAATTTGCCGCCGTCGACGCGATCAGCGAAATCTGGATTGCCCTCCGCGAAAATGAAATCGAAGGATTCCGTGAAAGTCTCACCAAAGAAGCCAGCGATACCCTCAAGAGGAAAAAAGTAGAACTGGTTGCCGGCGGCGAGCACCGCCAGCAGTCCGTCGAGCAGGCACTCAATGCCGTTTCGGCCGCCCCCGATGACATCATTCTCGTACATGACGCCGTGCGTCCCCTGGTCACCGCTGAGATCATCGACGAAGTCATTGAAGCCGCCAAGAAATATGGGGCCGCCATCGCCGGCCTGCCCGCCGTCGATACCGTCAAGCAGGTCGAACGCACCGCCGAAGGAGCCATCGTGAAGTCGACGATTCCCCGCGCCGGCATTGTGCTGGCCCAGACGCCGCAAGGATTTCGCTACAGCGTCATCAAGAAAGCCTTCGACGAGGCTGCCGCCGACGGATTCACCGGCACTGACGAAGCCTCGCTGGCGGAACGTTCCGGCCACGAAGTCGCCGTTGTCATGGGCTCGCCGAGAAATATAAAGATCACGACCCCCGCCGACATGGAACTGGCCGAGTTCTATTTAAGGAAATGAGCCACGGATTTTCACAGATCCACACGGATAAACCCTTCGGCGGCGTAGGCTCGTTGGTGATGGATTCTCCGCCACATGGCCTGGAGCATTCCGAATTAACCGATAAGATCATCGGTGTGTTTTACGATGTCTACAACGAACTCGGTCACGGATTTCTAGAATCGACTTATCTGGCGGCACTGGCTATGGCTCTGGAAGAGTCAGGCGTGACTGCTGTAAGAGAAGTTCCCGTGCCAGCGTGGTTCCGAGGCAGAAAAATCGGCCAATACTATGCCGACGTGTAACCTCTGATGCCGACCAACAAAGACTCACGACCTAATACCCGCATCGGCTACGGCTTCGATTCGCACGAATTTCGCCCGGCGATTCCGTTAAGAATCGGTGGCATTACTCTGCCCCACGATAAAGGCCTCGGCGGCCACTCCGACGGCGATGTCTTGCTTCACGCCATCACCGATGCGCTTTTGGGAGCGATCGCAGCGCCGGATATTGGTGTGCTGTTCCCTCCGTCGGATCCCAAATGGAAAGGAGCGGATTCCGCCCTCTTCCTGCATGAAGCTCTGAAGCGCGTGCGCAGCGCGGGCTACAACGTAGCCAACATCGACGCCAGCCTGATTCTGGCCGCGCCCAAGATCGGTCAACACGCCGCCGCAATCCGCTCGCGCGTAGCGGAGTTGCTAAGCCTCCAGCCCAATAACGTGGGCCTGAAAGCAAAAACCCCCGAGGGACTCAACCTGGACAACGCCGCCATCGCCCACGTAGTAGTGCTGCTGGAAAAAGCTCTGCGTCAGACAAAGAAAGCGCCGAACAAGAAGAAAAAACCGAAGAAAAGATAATCGGGCGGCAATTTGGTTTCTGCCAGTTACCCTAGCCGCCACCGCAGGCCGCATCAATAAATGCCCGAAAAATCGCGCGCGAAGCCGGATCCTGATCCAACGACCGCTCAGGGTGCCACTGCACCGCCACCACAAAATGATCGGCAGCGGTTCCTTCCAATCCTTCGACGATGCCGTCGTCGGGACAGCGCGCCACAATGCGCAGGCCTTCCCCAATCCTGTCCGCAGATTGATGATGAGAAGAATTCACGGGCAGCACCACCGCACGTCCGACCTCCGCCCCCTGACCTCCGGCCTCATCGCCTATAATTTCCGCCAATCGGGAACCTGCCTCGATCTGGACCGCATGCGCGACCGCGACTTTCCCTCCCGCCTCGTGATTCACCTTCGCCCGCGTTTCCTGCGGTAGAAAATCCGGAATATGCTGGATGAGCGACCCGGCCCTATAAACGTTCAGACTTTGCAACCCATAGCAAATTCCCAGCACCGGCTTGCGCAACCGGTAGGCGTCCTCCAGCAATAGATCATCCACGGCATCGCGCCGCGGATCAGCGGTCGCGGTATGCAGCGATCTGGCCGCACGGAACCTCGCCGGATCCACGTCGGCTTTGCTGCCCGGCAAGAGCACACCATCGCACCCTTCGACCACTTTCTTAATTTCCGACGGAGCCTGATCGAGCCGAAGCCGAACCGCCTCCCCTCCGGCCAGCGCGACTGCCCGCTCATACTGCGAAATGGCCCGCTCCGCATATTCAGGATCAAGCGAGTGCGGCATCGGAATCGCAATGCGAGGTGGCATGATCTAGATTCTACCGAACGGAATATGTGGGCGCAGCGCCCTCGGCTGTGCAGGCGCGGAGCGTGGCTTCTCTTGTTTAACCCAGCTTGTTAACCCAGCCTCTCGATCGCGGAAAGGGTTTTGCCCTGCCGGTAATGGCGGACTTCCATCAACAGCGCGAGCACGAAAACAATGGCTCCCGCCACGAGCGCCATGGGCAGCGCAATCACTCGGTAGGCGATCCGCATGTCCGGATGCCCGCCTCGCACCGCGGAAACGATCACGACCCCCAGGATGGCAAGCAGCAAACTGATCGCAAAACATAGCAACGTTCCAATAAAGGTCACCAGAAGAACGCGCACCACAATGCCATACCAGCGCGGCGGACGGACTGCACGTGCAGGCAGCATAAATCTCATCGTACATTCTACCGGACTGCTGTGTGTAGAATAGGGCAGCATGTCGCAGGTGGCTCCAGCCATTACGCGCAGTCCTGCCGAAGTCGTTCGGCTCACGCCCGTTTCCCAGGCGCCGAACGGAATCTGCTACGCCGTTGCCGGCGAGGTCGCGGTCAACTCGTTCGACCTGGAGCGCATGGTTGCAGCTGTCCCAACCAGAGTCGCGGCGGCGCTCGAACGCAAGGCCTACTACTTCGTTCCACTGACCGTGAGTCAGGGAGAAGAAACGGTCATCGCCGACCGCTACGACGTGGCGCTCAGCGACAACGCCGTTTGCCATCGCAATTTGAACCTTGGCGACTCGCAGTGTGTCTTCATCTCGACGCGATTGATGGACGACAAATTTTCCGTCGCCTTCGAGTTTTATATCAACGTAGGACACGCCCTGGTCGAGCGCGCCGGAGTATCGCGGGAGTTCAGCGAGTTGGCATGGAGTCAGGTGGAAGCGGGAGTTCGCGGCGAAACTTCGCTCGACGCCTGGGAAGCGCGCAAGGTGGCGACCGCGGATGGTCCGGATAAAGAGCGCTTTAAGAACGAATATCTCGACGCGACCTTCTCCGACACAATTTCCATCTACTTGCTGTCGCTCTATCTTGATGTTGATTATTACGATCTGCGGGAGCGCGACTATCCGCTGCTGGCGCCCTCGGCGCTAGCCGAGCGCCTCCGCAAAGTGGCGGAGTTATTCCCGCCCAACATGGGATTCGAATTCGCCGTCCTCTACAAGCGCCGCACATAACCAACTCTTTTGCCACGGATTCGTATGAATCTCCAGGGATATAGAAACAAAATCAAAATCCCCACCCTCTTCATCACTCTTTTATATGCTCTGACGAGGTCAGGTTTACTTGTTGGAGATGACAAAATTGACCGTGCTCACTTGATTCCCGCTCACGGTCACTGACTTTTCCCACGTCTTTGCTTCAGTGAAGATGGGGCGTTGCACGCTGTGTTCGGTCAGAACATCGAATGCCTGCTCTTTGCCCGCCAGGCCCCAGCCTTCATGCCACGCCACGATCTGATACGTTCCTGGTGGAACGTTGGTGAACTCGAAGCGTCCGCTCTCGTCGGTCACGGCGTAGTAGGGATGCGGGACCACCATCATCTCGGCATTCATCCAGACGTGGCCTCCGTTGCAGCGCAGGTGGACGAGTCCTGGTGTAGACATGGTGCGCGTGGTGGGCCGGTCGACGAAGGGAAAGGGCAAGTTGAAGGTGGCCGCGCCGTCCATGTGAATGGTGTGCAAGGTGGCGTCGGAGCTCATCATGCTGAGGCTGCCGTTTTCTGGAACCAGAAGAATGTGTGGAATGTAGCGGCAGTGTTTCTGGTCAAGATGGCGCCGCTGCTCCGGCAGGTCCATGGGCTTTCCGCTGGAAATGTTCTTGAGATAAACGACCGTATTCGCGATCCCGCCCTGCGGCCCGACGACTAACCGTTCCATGTCGACAGTCTTTTTGGAGTCGGGATCGCAAATCTGCGGATCTTTCGTGACAGGAAAATCGAGGGTATGCGGAACGGTGCCGGACCACTTTACAGTGCCTGCGATCGTTCCACCATCCCTGACGGTGATGACTCTGTAGTCGCTCTGGCAAAAGACCGCGGAAGAGGCGGCAAGAAAGAAAAACAACAAGAAGTACTGCACAACAACCCGGCGCATACTCGTCCCCTTGAAGCTCGTGGCGATTCGGCGATGTGGCCGGTTCTTTCACCCGAGCATGAGATTTGGACGTGCAACTTGCCCCGCTTCCACAGGCTCACATCGTGCACTCTGTTAGCAGGTCTTGCCTTGCACTTCAAACGGAGAGGGCGGCCCGGGAACCGAGCGGTCTTGCAATTGAAATCAGATTAACAATGCTCTTACTTTCGAGCTTGGTCGAGATTACCGAAGTGTTGGACCGGGCAGCGGAGCTGCTCGGTATAGAGCACCTCCAGGAGAACGGCGGTCTGATCGGGAACTAATCGTACAAATCGAGCTCTGGAATTTACAATCATTCGTTCATGACTGTCACGATGCGATCGTTCGCGAAGATCAATCTTGGGCTGCGCATTGGGGCCGCGCGGGGAGACGGGTTCCACGAGCTGCTGACCGTCTACCAGACGATCGGTTTGCACGATGTGATTCGTGTGAGCCTGAGCCGCGGAAGCGGAATCGAGATTCATTGTGCCGACCCGCGCGTGCCGAAGGATGAATCGAATACTTGTTTCCGGATGGTTGAGAAGGCAATGCGGGCTTTGCACGCGAGGGGGCGAGTTGTCATTGAGATCGAGAAGCGGCTGCCAGTGCAGGGAGGGATGGGAGGAGCTTCTTCGAATGCTGTGGCTTGTCTACTCGGGCTGGAGAATGCGCTGCGCAAGAATCTGACTGCGGCGGAGAAGTTGCGAATTGCGGCGGAGGTTGGTTCGGACTTGCCGCTGTTTCTGGTTGGCGGAACCGTACTAGGCGTGGGGCGCGGGGAACAAGTGTATCCGCTCGAGGACCTGCCAGCGGTGCCGTGTGTGGTAGTGACTCCGGAGCTGGGGGTTTCGACTCCGAAGGCGTTTGCGGCGTGGGATCGGTTGTGTGCAGTTGGACTGTGTGGCGCGGAGGTTCTCGCCCGCGAGAATAGTTCTCTTGCTGTTTCAAGTCAAAACCAGGCCGGACTGCGCCCGGCCGGACAGCCGGAGGTGGCTGTTCCCACAAAAGCCGAACCGACCGAGCTTCGCTCGGCCCGGCCGGATCAAAGATCCGGCCCCACACAGGCAAAGCTCGCACAATCTTCGGCGGGCAAATTGACGACTTCGGGGGCCTCCGATAGAATGAATGAGCTTGGTCGCGGGTTGTCGGCGTGGCTGAGTGAACCTTACTCCGGTGCTCCTTCTGATTTCCTGGCAAGAGGGGGCCGGGCCGAGAATTACCTTCTCGCGCTTGTCCGGACCGGGATTGAGAACGACTTTGAACGAGTCGTCTTTCCTGAATATCCCGAGCTGAGTGATGGAAAGCGTGCGCTTTTGCGTGCGGGCGCGAAATATGCGTCGTTGTCGGGCTCCGGTTCGACACTGTATGGGCTGTTTGCCTCGCGGGAGGCGGCTTTGACGGCTACGGCTAGACTCCGGGAGCAGGGCTGGATGGCTCAGGCGACCCTGACATTGCCGCGGCGGGCTTACTGGCGGCGGATTGTGGCGCGTAGGGGTTGACGCGGCCGGGATCTGTGCCTCTGGGCGCTCGCCCTCGGGTTCGCTGGACGGGCGAAGGCGCGTCCCCACATGGTCCGTGGTGGCCCCGAGAAATTTTGATTGTTGATTTTTGATTGTTGATTGAGAATCTAGGTGCACGCTATTTTGGGTTCAATCAACAATCAGCAATTGGGCAGTTCCAATTGGGCGATCAACAATTTACTGGGCCGTCGACTAATGGTAGGTCAAGTGCCTTTGGAGCACTTTGTCTAGGTTCGAATCCTAGCGGCCCAGCCAGAAAACAGCTTTTAGCTGTTAGCCTTTAGCTCTTAGCGTGGCGGGCTGAAGGTGTGGTTTGGCTAAAGGCTAAGAGCTAACAGCTAAAGGCTGAAACACTATGGCTACTTTAGTGACGCCGACTGACAAGGCTGTTGAGAAGAAGAGTCCGCCTGCGACTGACGAAAAGGGCGAGCGGAAGCAGCGTCCGCGCGTCGACGAGAAGTTTAAGATCTTCAGCGGCACGGCGAACGAGCCCTTGGCCGATGAGGTCTGCAACTTTCTTGGCATGCAGCGCGGGCAGGCACAGGTGATTCGTTTCCGGGACGGCGAGTGCTACGTCCAGATTCAGGAGAATGTACGCGGCGCCGACGTGTTCGTGCTGCAGCCCACATGCCGTCCGGTGGATGAGCACCTGATGGAGTTGCTGTTGATGATCGATGCGCTGAAACGGGCTTCGGCGCGGCGCATCACGGCGGTAGTGCCGTATTTTGGATACGCGAGGCAGGACCGCAAGGACAAGCCCCGCAGCCCGATTTCCTCGAAGCTGGTGGCCGATCTGCTGACCACCGCGGGGGCGCATCGCGCGCTGATCGTGGATTTGCATACGCCGCAATTGCAGGGCTTTTTCAATATTCCGGTGGATCATTTGTTCGCTTCACCGGTGCTGGTGGATCACTTCCGCAAGCTGGCGCTGCCGAATTTGACCGTGGTTTCACCGGATGCCGGTGGCGTGGAGCGGGCACGGTTTTTCGCGAAGAAAGTGGACGCGGCCCTGGCCATCGTTGACAAACGCCGCGTGGAAGCCAACGTGGCGGAGGTGATGCATGTGATCGGCGACGTTGATGGCCGTACGTGCTTGATCATCGATGATTTGATCGACACGGCTGGAACGCTGGTTAAGACAGCGGAGGCTTTAATAGCGAACGGAGCGACTTCGGTTTACGCGTGCGCTTCGCATGCGGTGCTCTCGGGGCCGGCTGTGGAGAACATCAGGAACTCGGTCATTAAGGAAGTGGTGGTGACGAACACGATTCCGCTGACGGTCGAGGCGAATGCGGCACGAACTGAAAAGGGAGGAAAGATCAGCGTCCTCTCGATTGCGGGTTTGATTGGCCGGGCGATTCAGGCCAATCATGAAGAGACTTCGGTCAGCAAGTTGTTTACGTAGTCAATAGGGAGGCGCGCCAAACCCGCGTTTTCGCAATCTCGCAAAAAGCGCGAGATTGTTCGCGCGGCGCGCTCAGGTCCTTCGGGCGCAAAATGCGGCCCTCAGGATGACAATCTTTCTTTCTTAGAGGAATTGAAACTTTATGGCAACTGCATTGGAACAGAACACACTCGAAGCGGAATCACGAGAAGCTGGCACTAAGAACGACGCTCGCGCGGTGCGCCGCGGCGGGAAGATTCCGGCCGTGGTTTATGGGGCGGGCAAGGATTCGCTTTCCATTAGCGTGGATCCGCGGCACGTTCTTCGGATTCTGAACTCGGAGACCGGCCACAACACGATTTTTGATCTGGCCCTCAGCGGCGGCGAGCGCAGCAAGGCCATGATCGTCGACTGGCAGTACGAGCCCATCAAAGGCAAGCTGCTGCACATTGACCTCAAGCGCATTGCTCTGGACAAGGCGCTGAAGGTCAGCGTGCCGATCATTCTGGTCGGTGAATCGGCCGGGGTGAAGCAAGAGGGCGGCATCATGGAGCAGATGCTGCGCGAGGTCGAAGTAGAGTGCCTGCCGGGAGATATTCCCAGCCACATCGATGCCGACGTCAGCCAGCTGACTTTTGGCAAGGTGCTGCGCGTTTCGGAGTTGCCGCACTCGGACAAGATCAAATTTATTACTGACGAGAACCAGCCGGTGGCGCACGTAACCTCGGTGAAGGAAGAAGTGGTGGCCACGCCTGAAGCGGTTGCGGCTGAAGCGGGAGCTCCGGTCGAGCCCGAGGTTATCAAGAAGGGTAAGCAGGAGACTGAGGAAGAGGGTGCCGAGGCTCCGGCGGGCAAGCCTGAGAAGGCGGAGAAGGCCGAGAAGAAGGAGAAGAAATAGCTTCGTGGTGAGAACTGCCGAGCTTTGCTCGGCCGGACGGGCGAGGGCGCCCGTCCCCACCCGAACCAATCCGCGTGAAACTGATTGTTGGGCTGGGCAATCCCGGTATCGAGTATCAGTTCACGCCACATAACCTGGGTTTTTTGGCGATTGATCGAATCGCTGCGAGCCTGGGCGTGGATGTCAGAAACCGGCAGTGCCGGGCTTTGACGGCGCGGGCAGTCATTGCGGATCAGCCAGTGCTTTTGGCTAAGCCGGAGACGTTCATGAACTTGAGCGGGCTTTCGGTGCGGGAGTTAGTGCAGGAGTACGAGGCGAAGCCGGAGGCGGACCTGATTGTGATTCAGGACGAACTGGATTTTCCGCTGGGCACGCTGCGGATTCATACGCGGCGCAGCTCGGCGGGGCACAACGGCATCGAGTCGATCATCGGAGCGCTGGGCACGCAGGATTTTCTGCGGATTCGGATTGGCGTTGCGCCGGATCACAAGGTGAGCGATGGGCAGAGTTATCTGCTGGCGCCGCTGCGCAAAGCAGAGTTGCAGGTTGTGGACGGAATTTTGGACACCGTCGAAGAGGCAGTGAAGGTGATTTTGAAAGAAGGTCCGGCAGCGGCGATGAATCGCTTCAACCGCAAAGAGCCGGGGCAGGAAGAAAACGGGAAAGATTAGCCACGGATTTGCGCGGATTCTCACGGATCAAAACCTTGAGAACTGGTTTCTCCGTGGCAATCCGTGAGATCCGTGGCCAGGTTTGTGGCCAAAGATTTGGAGAAGAGAATGAATCGTACTTATGAACTGATGTTCATCGTTCGGCCGGATATGACGGATGAGGATCTGGACAAGCTGATTTCCACTTTGCAGTCGGTGGTGCCGGCCTCGGGCGGCACGGTGCAGCGCGTCGACAAGATGGGTAAACGGCGCCTGGCGTACACAGTGCGGCGGTTCCACGAAGGGATCTACATTTTGATGGTCGTGGAGGGCGGAGGCGCGGTGATTCACGAACTGGAGCGCCGCCTGCGCGTGTCCGAACCGGTCATTAAATTCCTTACGGTGCGTACCGATGAGGAACAGAAGCGGCTGGACAAGATCAAGCAGTTGCGCGACTCGAAGAAGAAGGTGAGCGCGCAGCCGGCGGTCCAGCCGGCAGCGGCGGAACCGGCTGTGCCTTCGGCGGAAACTCCGGCGACGGCGTAAAGCGGCCAGGCGGTCCTGGCGGCATTCGTGAATACGTCGGGCAAAAGCAGATTCCTCGCTTCGCTCGGAATGACAAAGTATTAGATGGCGCGGGAAGCGCGACCCAACAAATAGGAGAACTATGGCTGAAGAGACGAAAGCAGCAGAGCAATCGGCGCCCAGTGAGAGGCCGCGTTCCAGCGGAGACCGTCCGAGTGGAGACCGTCCGAGTGGAGACCGTCCGAGTGGAGACCGGCCGGGTGGAGATCGACCGGGTGGCGACCGGCCGCGGTTTGGCGGTGGGGGCGGACGTGGGCCTGGCGGGCCTCCACGCGAAGGCGGGGGCGGGCGCAAGTTTTTCCGGCGCAAGAAAGTGTGCAAGTTCTGCGTCGAGAAAATTGAAGACATCAATTACAAGGATTACCGCATGCTGGGGCAGTTCGTGGCTGAGAGCGGCAAGATCGTGCCGCGGCGGTTGACCGGCGTGTGCGCGCCGCACCAGCACCGGCTGTCGGCGGCCATCAAGAAGGCGCGGAATATTGCGCTGCTGCCGTTTGCTGGGCGGGCATCGTAAGAGCTTTTGCAACGGATTTGCACGGATCTTCACCTATAACACGTTTGACATTCCGAGCGAAGCGAGGAATCTGGGTTTGTGCTCGCGGCGAAAAGAAACCCAGGTCCCTCGCGTTGCTCGGGATGACAAGATTTGAGAGATCAGAATAAACAGAATCGGAGTTGCTCATGGAAGTCATTCTCAAAGAAGACGTCGCGAAACTGGGTTCCCGCGGCGATGTGGTGAAGGTCGCGGAAGGATATGGACGGAATTATCTGCTGCCGCGCAAGCTGGCCATTCAGGCCAATGAAGGCAACAAGGCCGTCATCGTGCAGATGAAGGCCGCTTCGGTGCGGCGCTCCGCCAAGGAGAAGACGCAGGCCGAGGAACTGTCCAAGCAGCTTGACGGGAGTCTCGGTGTCGTTCCAGCGGCGCTCGGGCGAGCACGATCAGCTCTTTGGCTCGGTCACGTCGAGCGACATCGCCGACGCGCTGACCAAGAAGGGCTTCAACGTGGATCGCCGCAAGATCCAGCTGCACGAGCCGCTGAAGACCGTGGGCGAGTTCAGCGTCCCGGTCAAGCTGCACAAGGACGTGACTGCGCACTTGAAGGTGGTCATCGAGAAGGAAGCGGTCGCGGAGTAATTCTTCGCTCGTGAGTAGAAACGTTGCTTGCGACTTCCTCCCTGGTAGGAGAGACGTTGCAAGCAATGTCTCTACGTTTGTTTTGCATAAGAATCAGGGCACTTTCCGTGCCAAACCGGTGACAAGCCTTGTGCTCCGTTGTTCTGTTTCCCCCTAAATCTTTGTCCCTGAGGCACCTAGCTCCCCAAGAATTCCCCTTCCAGCCTATAATTTCTGCTCACGGTTTGGCTGACGACCCGTCTATTCCTGTGCAAGCCCGGATACGGCACATACTGGGCGTAGAGGACACGACAACACATGCCGGCAGGTGTACTGGCAGTACCACTTGCGGTTTGCGACGGGGCCCACTCGAGAGAGAGAGCTGAGAGAGGAAACAGTCAGCGTTAACCAACTCCCCGCGCGGGGCCGCATGGCTGGGCAAGAACGCCGCATAGATGACACGATGTTGATCCGGGAGGCGCAGCGCGGAAGCCGCGCCGCCTTCGAGGAACTGGTTCGTCATTACGATCAGGCGGTGTTGCGGCTCGCCCTCCATCTCACCGGAACCGAGCAAGACGCTCAGGACGTTTATCAGGACGCCTTCCTCAAGGCTTACAAGAACATTGGAAGTTTCCGGTTCGAGTGTTCCTTCTATACCTGGATTTACCGGATCGTGACCAATCTTTGCCTCGATCATTTGCGGAAACGGAACGTGCGCAAAGAAGACGCGCCGGTGGCGAAGGATGCCGACGGCGGCGAGTACGATCTGCTCGACCAGGTTCCGGATGTGAGGGCGGGAGCGAATCCGGAGCGCGATTTGTTGCGCCGGCAGTTAGGGGCGCGCATCGCGGGAGCGCTGGAGAAGCTGACGCCGCGCGAGCGCATGGTGTTTGAGTTGAAGCATTATCACGGGCTGAAGCTGAGAACTGTGGGAGAGATTTTGCAGACTACGGAAGAGACGGCGAAGAATACTTTGTTTCGCGCGACCCAGAAATTGCGGGGGGCGCTGGCGGATATGAGATGAGGGTGAGTACCGAGTAGGGCGGCCGGGCTTCGCCCTGGCCGGGACAGCCGAGGCGGCTATCCCTACGTGATTCATAGACGATGAAGGTGGAACGATGAAATGTGAATGGGTGAGAGAGAATATCGTGCTTCAGGTTTATGGCGAGTTGGCGGATGACGCCCGTCACGAACTGGAGCAGCACGTGGCCCGCTGCGCTGACTGCGCAGCCGAACTGAAGGCGGAGCAGGAGTTTCACGCGCTGCTGGCGCAGGATCGCGCGAGCGATCCCACGCCCAACCTGGTTGCGGCTTCGCGCATGCGATTGCAGGAAGCGCTGGAGACGGCCAAGCAAGGCAGCGTCTGGAGCCGGCTGGCGTTCGATCCGGCGATCTGGCTGCGGCAAGTACGGTTCTCGCCGGCGCTGGCATCTGCGATTTTGATTCTTGGTTTTGCCGGCGGAGTTACAACCACCTACAAGCTCTACGGCACCACGGCCCACCACTACAACCGCTGTTCCAAATTCTGCGAATCCGACCGCTGTTCCCACCGAGGCTTCGATAACCGGCATCAGTTCCATCGTGCAGCAGCCGGGGACAAATCAGATCAGCATCAAGTACAACACCGTGGCGACCCAGGAAGCGCAGGGATCGCTGAACGACGAGAAGATTCAGCAGTTGTTGCTCTATGCGGCCCGCAACAACTACAACACCGGCGTGCGAGTGGACTCGGTCGACCTGCTGGCGCAGAGGTCCGGCGACATGCAGGTGCGCGAAGCGCTGATGTATGCGCTGCAGAATGATACGAATCCGGGAGTGCGGTTGAAGTCGCTGGACGCGCTGGGCAATTACGTGAAGAACGATACCAATGTGCGCGACGCCGTGTTGCGTGCGCTGGTGAACGATGGAAATTCCGGAGTGCGCATTGAAGCGCTGCGGCTGATTGAGCCGGTGAAGGCGGATGGCAGCGTGCGCGGCGTGCTGATGGCGCTGGCGGCGAAGGATCAGAGCCATACATCAAGTCGCAGGCTCGGACCATGCTGGCGCAGTTGCCGGAGATTGATTAGGGAAGTAGCGCTGGCATCCTGCCGGCGGGTGCGTGAGCGAGACGCCCCCGCGACAGCCGCCGGGACGGCGGCGCTACTAGAAGAAATGAGGAGAATATCTTGAAACGTGCGTTACAAATCATTGGGCTGGCCGGTGTGCTGGCTTTGCTTGCGCCGCTGGTCTTTGTTCCAAGGACCTGGGCGCAGGAAACACATGTATCCCGCGAAGGCGGATCCTGGGGCTCAGGAGATCACAGGCTCGCTGGCAGCGGTCAAGAACTTAAGAGTCAAGGTTGACATGGGCTCGGTTGTGGTACGTGGCGGGCAGCAGCCAGGGCATCAATTATGTGGTTCATACTCATTTCGGCAATTCTTCCGAGCAGGATGCCCGCCGGCAGTTCGAGCAGTATAAAGTCACTGCATATGTGAAGGGCGATACCGCCTGGATCGTCGGAGATTGGCAGGGGGGAAGACGTCCGCGCCACTTCTCCGGCGAATTTTCGGTGATGGTTCCGCGCGAGATGGCGCTGCTCAAGCTCGAAACTGAAGGCGGGAACGTGGACGCTTCGGGAATCGCGGGCCGTGTGGAGGCGGAGAGCGGCGGCGGCACCATGAAGCTGGATGACATTGGCGGAGGAGCGAGCGCCGAAACCGGAGGCGGGTCGATCGATGTCGGCACCGTGAGCGGCGACCTTGGCCTGCACACGGGCGGAGGTTCCATCGAGGTTCGGCATGCCAACGGCAAGGTCGTGGCAGAAACCGGAGGCGGCAGCGTCGAGATCCAGGCCGGAGCGCAAGGCGCGACCATTGAGACCGGCGGCGGCAGTGTGCAAGTGCGGCAATGCAACGGGAAGGTGAAGGTTTCGACTGGCGGCGGCAGCGTAGATTTGAGCGATGTGGGCGGTCCCGCGGACATTGAAACCGGCGGCGGCAGCATCCACCTGACATCGGCCAAGGGGCATGTGCACGCGGAGACCGGCGGCGGCGGCATTGAGCTTCTCGGGGTGCCCTCGGCCCGCGCGGAAACAGGGGCGGGCGGGATCACAGTGAAGCTGGTGAACACGGGCAGCGAGCGTAACGATTCCGATCTGGAGACGGGTGCGGGCGACATCACGGTGTATATTGCCACCGATGTAGCCATCAACGTGCGCGCCAGCGTGGATATGGGCAACGGGCATCACATCACCTCGGATTTTCCGGATATCCACATTGGCAGCGAAGGCGACAAGTGGGGGCCGAAGACGCTGACGGCCGAAGGCAAGCTGAACGGCGGAGGTCCCACGCTGAAGGTACACACTTCGAGCGGGGATATTTGCATTAGGCGCGGGAGCCATTGAAGCTCTGAAGCAGCATCGGATTGTCATCCGAGCGAAGAGGATCGGCTCTCACCCGAGTAAACTAGTCCGCATTGCTCGGATGACAATGCTTAGAGGAGGGAAGTGAACCATGCGCAGATACGTTGCATCCAGCATCGTGTTGTTGCCGTTGCTTCTCGGCTTTTCGCAGGCCGCGCAGAACGGGTCTGTGGATCCGGTGCAGCCGTACAAAGCCTACGACTCGGACCATGTGTTCTCCAGCGAAGAGAGCGGCACGAGTTCCTACCTCGGTGTCGACATTTCGGATGTGACCACCGAGCGCCTGAGCGCTCTGAAACTGAAAGAGGAGAAGGGCGTCGAGGTGACGATGGTCGATCAGGATGCTCCGGCAGGCAAGGCGGGCATCAAGGAGCACGACGTCATCCTGACGATGAACGGAACCGCGATCGAAAGTGGGGCGCAGTTGCGGCGGATGATTCACGAGATGCCGCCGGGCCGAGTCGTGACTTTCGGTTTGAGCCGTGACGGGCAGCCCGTGAGCGTGAAAGTGCAACTGGCCGACAAGGGAAAAGAATTTGCCATGACGGGCCATAACATGAACAACTTCCATGTTCATGTTCCTGACATTCACATTCCGGACATTGATATTCCATCGATCAACATGGTGATGGTCACGTCCTCGGCGCGCAGTGGCCTGACGGTGGAGAACATTACTCCGCAGCTGGGAGAGTTCTTCGGGGTGAAGAATGGAAATGGCGTCCTGGTGCGCTCCGTGGAGAAAGGCAGCCGCGCGGAAAAGGCCGGCTTCCACGCCGGAGACATAATCGTAAAGGTCAATGACCAGCCGGTGCATGACACCGGGGATTTCATGCATGCGGTGAAGTCGCGCGATGGGGCGGCCATCAGCGTAGGTGTGGTCCGCGATAAGAAAGAGCAGAACTTGAATCTGTCTCTGCCCGACAAGAAGGAATCTGGCGTACTGCTCGAAGAAGAAAGCCTTCAGGGTCCTTTGATCGACGCAGAGTCTGCCGTCGACCTGAGCGAGTTGACGCAGGAAGTCGCCGAATTACAGCCTCAGATGGAATTGGCCGCCGAAGACCTCAGCACATCGGCCACGGAGCTTCGGACGAAACTCCGCTCGGAACTTCGCTCAGACCTCTGCGGGCAGCAAACTAAATTACGCCATCAGGCCGAGAGACTTAAGAACCAATCCCGGCTTCAACAGCGACAACTCAAGAGGGACCAAGAAAAACTAAAGCTGCAGTTGAATCTGTTGCGCCAGGAGCGGCTCGGGCACGAGTTCGATATTTAAAGGCGGGGACGATTCGTGCTTACTGGCCGTTTGAAGTGCTGAGCGCATTACGGGCAAGGCAGATGCGATTCCGCCCCGCCTGCTTCGCGGCATAGAGCCCACTGTCAGCCGCCCGAACCATTTCATCCCGAGTCTTGCCATGAGTCGGAAACGCCGCGACACCGGCGCTGATGGTGATGGTTCGCGGGACTCCCGGGAACTGAAAGCTCTCCACCAGGCGGCGCAACTTTTCGGCGATGGCGACGGCCTGTGGCGTAGTGATCTGCGTCAGCAGGATCGCGAATTCTTCTCCACCATAGCGGCATACGACATCAATCTTGCGCAATTGCTGGTGGAAGAGCGAAGAAACCTGCCGCAGAACCTCGTCTCCCAGCAGGTGTCCGAACTCATCGTTCAAGCGCTTGAACTGATCGATGTCCGCCATGACAACGGCCATCCCGGTTCCATAGCGGCGGGCACGCTCGAGTTCTTCCATGATGCGCAACTCGAAGAAGCGCCGATTGAAAATGCCCGTCAGGCCATCCAGGTAAGCCAGCTGCTTAACGCGCTCGACATAGTGCGCATTCTGAATGGAATTGGCGCAAATGTCGGCGACCGATTCGAGAGACTGCAGTTCGCTCTCGCGGAACGCATTGGGCTGCGAACTGTGCAGCGAGAGTATCCCAAGAGTCTGGCCGAATGAAATCAGCGGAATGCTCATTCGCGAGGCAGACTCCTTAAAAAGCCTCAAGGCTTCAGGAGCAGCGGTCAGATCTTTCTCGATGAGGGTGCCACTGCTTGCGATCACACGCGACCAAGGCTCCTGGCTGACCGGAAAACGACCGGCGGCGGGAGTGCAGGGGGTTAGCGTCCCTTGATGCGCCCGCATTACTAGATCGTTTTCTTCCCGCAGCAGAAGCGATACGTGAGAAACCTGAAAGGCCTTCTGGATCACTGAACAGACGCGGATCAGAAGTTCCTCCAATTCCATGACGGCGGTGCTTTGCTGCGCGATGGCATTGATCGCCTCCAGTTGCCGCGCTCGCTGCCGCTCCAGCGAGTACAAACGCGCATTCTGAAGTGCGATGGAGGCCTGCGTGGAAAATAAAGTCAGCAGCTCGATGGTTTCATGGTCGAAGTGATCGAGGCGCTCGCTCTGACAGTCGAGCACTCCCACAACTTCGTCGCGCACCATGAGCGGAATGGCCAGCTCGGAGCGCGTAGATTGTGCGGCGCACACGTAGCGCGTGTCCTGGCTTACGTCGGGAGCATAGACCGGGTGCTTTTTTAATACCGAAGCTCCCGTGAGGCCTTCGTGGCATCCCAAACAAATCGCGTCTTTGCCCGGGTCCCAGCCGATCTGCGAACGAACGTACAACTGCCTAGCCTCCTTATCGAGCAGCAGGATGGCCACGTTCTGCAAATGAAAATAGTCGCGCGCGATCGCCAGGATTCGCTGCAGCACCTCGTCCAAATCGAAGGTGGAGAGCACGGCCTGGCCCGCGTCAAACAAGACCGCGAGTTTCGGCATGGTGAAACAGATTGTACGAACCAGGCTAGCGGTTACCAAGGTTCCGAAAGTAACCGGTTTTGAAACGGAAGGAGCCCGGGCGTCGGCCCGGCTATCGCCAGTTTCTGGCAGTGCGGATCACTCCGTAGGCCACCACGCAAAAAAAGAAATCCAGAAGCGTGCCCAAGTCCAGGTGGAAGGGACGGTGCCGCGCCACTGCCGGCAACCAAGGCAAGAGGACGAAGTACGCCAGATTGCCCAATAGGATCGCCAGCAAGGCTTGAAGAAAATTCACCAGCACCGTTGGTTTAGACACCGCGGCTCTCCCGGGAGTTTCAATCGGAGCGGATTCTCAGCGAGCGATTGTTCTCGCCAGACGTACGCGGCGCAAGCGGGCAGGTGTCCGCTCCTGCTAACATTCTTTCGTTCTTTATTTTCTTTCGCGCCCACGAAAATAGCATGCTTGAACTTTCCACCCCGGTTCAATACGTGAAGGGCGTTGGTCCGCGGATCGGCGAAGTTCTTGCCAGCCAGGGAATTCATACCGTCGGCGACTTGCTTCATTATCTGCCTTTTCGCTATGAAGACCGTCTAAATCCGCGCGGGATTTCCGAACTGCGCGCCGGTGAGATGGCCACGGTAGTTGGAGAAGTACGTAATTCCGGACTGTTTCGCACGCGGAGCATGCCCATTTTCCAGCTCACGGTAGGGCAAGGACGGGCACGCCTGCGCTGTCTCTGGTTTAACGCGACTTATTTGCAGGACAAGTTCAAGCCCGGGCAGATGATTGCGCTGTATGGCAAAATCGAGGAGGATCAGCGCAACCGGGAACTGCAAATCGTGCAGCCTCAGTTCGAAATTCTGGGGGAGTCTGGCAGCGCGGGCGAGAACGGCGCAGAAAAGAAAGTGGCGGAGTCGTTGGAAATCGGCCGCATCGTTCCCATTTATGAAGCGATCGGGCGGCTTACTCCGCGCTGGTTTCGGCGCGCGATCCGAACGGCGCTGGATAATTTGACGCCCGATCTGCCCGACCCGATTCCCGCCGCGGTGCGCGATCATCTGGGGCTCATTTCTCCGCGAGCCGCGCTGTGGAACGTGCACTGGCCAGAGCCGGGTGAAAGTTTTGAGAACTTGCAGTCGTCCCGGACCCCGGCGCATATCCGAATGATTTTCGACGAACTGTTTTTCGTGGAACTCGGTTTGGAGCTGAAGCGCCGCCAACAGAAGATGCAGACGGGAATTGCTTTCCGGCTGGACGAGCGAGTGAGGGCGGCGATCAAGAAGATTCTGCCGTTTCATCCTACCCCGGCACAGAAAAAGGTGCTGAAAGAAATTGCTGCAGACATGGAGAAGCCTTATCCCATGCGGCGTCTGTTGCAGGGCGATGTGGGCTCGGGCAAAACGATTGTGGGCTTCGAGGCGGCCATCATCGCGATTGAGAACGGATGCCAGGCGGCGCTGATGGCTCCAACCGAAATACTTGCGCAGCAGCATTATTTTTCCGCGAGGCGGATTCTGGAGAATGCAGGTTATCGCATCGTTCTGCTGACCGGGTCGCTGGAATCCGACCGCAAGCGCGAGGTGCGTCGCCATATTGCGCAGGGGAATGCGCAGCTTGTGATCGGGACGCATGCGCTGCTGGAAGAGAAAGTGGAGTTCTCGAAGCTGGGGCTGGTGATCGTTGACGAGCAGCATCGGTTTGGAGTATTGCAGCGGCTGAAGCTGATGCGGAAGAGTTCCGAGGACGATGGCCGCGCTGCGCTTGGCCGGACGGGCGAAGGCGCCCGTCCCCACACAACTCCCGATCCCCACACAGGCCTTGGTCCCCGCACAAGCTCTCCGCCCGCCGAGCCGGACGTTCTTGTAATGACGGCTACTCCGATTCCTCGTACGCTGGCGCTTACGCTCTACGGTGATCTCGATCTCAGCGTGCTCGACGAACTGCCGCCGGGGCGCACGCCGATTGCGACCCACTGTGTGGGGGACGACCAGTCGCCGAAGGTCTGGGAGTTCGTTCGCAAGCAGATTGCTGCCGGACACCAGGCTTACGTGGTCTATCCCGTGATTGCCGAGAATGAAGAGAGCGAGCTCAAGGCGGCGATCAAGATGTATCGCGAACTCAGCGGCAAGATTTTTGCCGACTTGAAGGTAGGACTTCTTCACGGCCGACTCGACGCTGAACTGAAAGAACAGGTCATGCGCATGTTTCAGCGAGGAGAATTGCAGATTCTGGTCGCGACCACGGTCATCGAAGTGGGCGTGGATGTTCCCAATGCCACAATGATGGTCATCGAACATGCGGAACGCTTTGGCCTGGCGCAGCTCCACCAATTGCGCGGGCGCATCGGCCGCGGCGGCGCCCAATCGTATTGCATTCTGATGACGGGAGTGAAAGTGAGCGAAGACGCACAGCGGCGGCTTGACGCCATGGTGAAAACCAACGACGGCTTCAAGATCGCTGAACTAGACTTGGAACTGCGCGGTCCCGGCGAATTCTTCGGGACGCGCCAGGCTGGGCTGCCCAGCTTTCGCGTCGCCAATCTTATTCGCGACGCCAAGTTGCTGGAGGCTGCGAAGCGCGAAGCGGCGGCCGTAATCGCCGGGCCGAACGCCGAAATCTCCGCCGCAGAGATCAGCCGCGCCCTGGTCCACATGCGAGCCCGCTGGCAGCACACGTATGGGCTGGTAGAGGTCGGGTGATGAAGAGGAGAAGGATGGCGCTTGCCGCCGCCACTCACCTGCGCTCATGCCGCTCGAATTCTCTAACTTCTCTGGCGCTTCGAACTACCCCGTTGATCGGTTGTGCTCCGAAATGTGCAGGCGCATCCCCTGAGAAGGTCATCTGGATATTCGAGTAGGTGACACCATTTCCCCCTGTGATGTCGATTTGAACGCTAGAGGATCCGCCAAAGGGCGGAGGGAAGACTCCGTTCCCGGTAATTATCGCCGCACCCGTCACTCGAAAACCATTGGTGAGTGGTTCCACTGTGCCGTCGACCAGAGTCACGTGGTGGGTATGCGCGTTTCGCGCCTTGGGAGTGTTCAAGTCTCCACCTGTTACCCCAAGGTCGGAGTGGACCATGGTCAAAGCCGCCGAGAACTCCACCTTATCGGACTCTCCCTTCAACTCCAGAGACCACTCGCCGCCGACCTCCCACGGCCCAGCGACGGTTGTGGGGTTGTTTGCCGGCGTATAGTCCCTGAACAGACCACGAAATCTCATGTGTTTCGGTGTTTGGGCCAGTGCGCTGATGCCTAGCGCCAGCACGAGAACTCCGACATGGGCCACCTTCCAGAAATGTCTACTCTTCATACGAACGCCTCCAACTCTGATTTACCACCGCCCCGCTTATCGCTCAGCGGCGACGGACGATGCAATGCAGGTTCTATGAAGAAGGGGTAAAGATTACCTGAACCGATAAGTTGCTGAAGCAGTTGCTTCCTGGCGGATCATGGGGCATTATTGCGGCGACGCAATGTCAGGCCTCTGTGGGGATTTACGGCCCAAGAATTCCAATTCGGCGATTACACGCTCGATCGATCTACCTACCGGCTGCAACGGGGACGGGATCTTTTGCGCCTGGAAAAACTCCCCATGGAGTTGCTCATCTTCCTGGTCCAGCGGCCGGGAGAATTGGTATCCCGCGAGGAGATCGCAGGGTGCCTTTGGGGCAAGAACGTCTTCCTTGATGTGGATCACAGCATTAACACCGCGATCCGGAAGGTCCGCACGGCATTACGGGACGACCCGGAGAAGCCGCGGTTTATAGAAACCGTGGTCGGGAAAGGATATCGCTTTGCCGCCCCAGTGATCTGTGGCAATGGGGATTCCAGCCCAGCGGTGCAGCCACTTCCATTGCCGGTTCAAACGCCTGCCGTGCCGGTTGCGGACAAGAAAACTGTTTCCGTCCGCTGGCGAATGCTGCTGGCTGGGATAGCCGCTCTTGCGCTGGTCACTGTCGCTGTCGCATTTGATGCTGCATCGTGGCGGCGCCAGCAGCACGACGCCGGCCGCGATCAAGTCCCTGGCGGTGCTGCCCCTGAAAAACCTATCGGGAGATCCGACACAGGAATATCTTGCCGACGGCATGACCGAGGCTCTCATCGGACGACTCTCCAGGACCCATGATCTGCGCGTAATTTCCCGTACGTCGGTCATGGGTTTTAAAGACACACACGTGTCCGTGCCGGAGATCGCTAAAAGGCTGCACGTCGATGCCATTGTCGAAGGCTCTGTTATACGCGAAGGCAGCCAGGTTCGCGTCACCGTCCAACTGATTCGCGGGGCGACGGACGAGCACATTTGGGCAGAAGAATACCAGCAAGAATATCGAAGCATTCTCACCGTGCAGGAAGAGGTGGCGCGGACCATCGCCCAACAAATCAACATCAGGCTCACACCCCGGGAGCGGGTGGGACTGGCAGGAGTGCGCACGGTCGATCCTCAAGTCCACGAGAGCTACTTGAAGGGTCGCTACTACTTCAACCAGCGAACCGAAGACTCGCTGAACAGAAGTGTCGGCTACTTTCAACAGGCGATTGCCAGAGACCCGAGCTACGCCTTAGCTTATTGCGGTTTGGCTGACGCGTACGCGCTGCTCGGGTTTCGCGGTCGGGTTCCGTCGAAAGATGCGCTGTCGCAAGCCAAGACAGCGGCGCTGAAAGCCATCCAGCTGGACGACACACTTGGCGAACCTCACGCATCTCTGGCATTCATCGCCGAGACTCATGAGTGGGATTGGGCGACGGCCGAGCGCGAATACAAGCGCGCCCTCGAACTCAACCCAGGAGATGCCCGGGCTCACCACTGGTATGGCGGTTATCTGATGTACGTAGGACGATTTGATGAGGGAATTGCCGAGGCTAAGCGTGCCCGGGACCTCGATCCGCTGTCTTTGCCGGTCAACAATGCACTCGCGGGCAGGTTGCTGGTAGCGGGCCGGGTCGACGAGGCTCTGAAGCAATTGCAGGAAACCTTGGAAATGAATCCCCATTTCGCGCCAGCCCACCAGACCCTCGGGTGGGCATACTTGAATAAGGGAAAGCACAGCGAGGCGATTCAGGAGTTTCAACAGGCGCTCCAACTCTCCGGAACCGACGATCACGACATTATGTTGGACCTTGGCTTCGCCTATGCCGCAGCAGGCAACCGAGAGGAGGCGCGCCGGATACTCGCGAAACTGAAAGAACTGAACGGGCGGGGCCTTGTACCGTCCGGCTCAATCGGGATTCTCTACGGCGCCTTGGGTGATTTGAACGAGGCTTTCGCATGGCTGGAAAAGGCTTATGAGGAGCGCGACCCGGAACTTACCTATCTCAAAGTGCCGGGTCGAAGGTTCGAGCCCCTTCGCCACGATGCTCGTTTTCAACAACTAGTGCGTCGGGTCGGGTTACCGGAATAAAGCGATCTTCTCCCGGACATGCTGCTGACGCTTGTGTGCAAGCGGCTCGTTCACTGAGCCGGTTGGTTCTGGGGTCCCGAGGTCTTTCCCATGAGATATTGATCGAACCAGGCGATCGTGCGGCGGATGGCGTCAATCTGGTTCTCGCGTTTCACGAACCCGTGACCTTCATTTGGGTAATAGTGGACATCCACAACCCGGCCTTCTTTCTTAAGGATATCGACAACCTGTTGCGCCTCTTCCTTCGGAACGCGCGGATCATTGTCGCCCTGCAGCACGAGTAACGGCGCCTTCTCCCTGCGAATGTAAGTGATCGGCGAGTCCTCCTCATAGACCTTGCGGTTTTGTTCAGGATCTCCCAGAAGCGCCTTCAGGTACTCGTTCAACGAGGGATCGGAGCTCTTCAGCATAGTGGACCAGTTGATGATCCCGTACTCGTCTACCGCCGCCGCCCAGACATCGGGCGTCTTGCCGATGGCCATCAGCGTCATGAAGCCCCCGTAAGAGCCGCCATAGACGCCGATTTTCCTGGGATCGACGTAACCCGTCGCTTTGAGGAAGTCTACGCCAGTAATCTCGTCTTTGAGGTCGCCGCCGCCTAAGTCCTGAAAGTTAGCCTTTTGGAAATCCAGACCATACCCCGTGGAGCCGCGCGGGTTAGGAGCGATGCAGAGGTATCCGCGCGAGACCAGCGCCGCCACATCTGTGTTCCAGTAGTCGGTCATCTGGCCGGTGGGTCCGCCGTGCGGCATTACAATCGCGGGATTGCTGCCGTCGCGCTTCAGATTGAACGGCACCCAGAGCAAGGCTGTGATGATTTTTCCGTCGAAGCTTTTATAGTGGACAATCTGTGATGGCGGAAGGGGCGTCGCCCGCAGGCTGGCAATCGCTGTAAAAGTCAGCTGGTCGGCATGGCGGGTGCGGAGATTGTAGATCCAAATGTCGCTGGGCTGATTGGAAGCTTCGTGGGAAACGATCACGCGGTCGCTCTGCGGCGCGAACTCGTTGGGATTGCCCTGAACCACATTCAGGCCGTGTGGCAGATCCACCTTTTCCGCATGGCTGGTGGAGCGATCGACGACGTATGGATCGATCACCCCGTCCTCATTGATGACATAGCTGAAACGCTTGCCGTCAGGAGAAAAACTCCCGGCGAAGGTTTCCCATTTCAAGTCGGTGACCGAAGTGATTTTCCTGGTGGCGATGTCGAGCAGGGCAACGTTCATGTAACCGCCGTGGGCATCGGAACTGAGCAACAGCGTTTTGTCGTCGGGCGAAAGCGATGAGCCGAGATAGCGAATCGTCCCTTGATGGGCGGTGAGATTCTCTATCTTTCCGCTTGCCACATCGATGCGGTAGATGTCTGCGTCGGTGAAGGGAGGATTGACGCGGCCGGCGTAGATGGTCGTGTCGTCGGTGCTCCAGGTCACCACCTGCCAGGAGTAACCAGGTTGCTGTTCATGGGTCAGTAGCCGAACTTTGCGTGTGCTCCAGTCGAGCAGAGCAATGTCATATTGGGAGCCATCTTTCGGCTTATAGGAGAGAGCAATAGTGCGGCCGTCGTTTGACCAGTGCGGATTCTCCTCGCGAATCGCTTGCGTGTTTGTCAGATTCACGATCTCGCCGCCGTTGCTCGGCACTGCGTAGAGATCCCAGAGTTCATCGCCGGCGTGATCCTGCTGGTAGACGATCCATTTGCCATCTGGGGACCAGGCAGCGTTGTACTGTCGATCGTCGGATTGTGTCAATTGAATCGGCCATCCGCCGGAAGCGTTCACCTTCCACAGATTGGAGCGGCCTGCCATGTCACTGGTGAACACAATCTGCTGCCCGTCAGGTGACCAGGCGGCGCCAAATACGCTTTTTGTGTAGTAAAGATCGTCGATGGGCGCAGGCCGGGCGGATGAGTTTGATAACGAGACCACCGACTTGGGATCAGTGAGCGCACGGTCATCGGGTCCGGTGGAGGCTGGCAACTGGCTGCACAGACTGCAGCAAATGACGACCAACAACGCCGACCATCGGCAAATTCGCATATTTAACCCCTTGCAATAAGGTCCTGTTGGCACGTCGCAGTTTTGCCCGCGCGGCGATGCACCGTGGAAGTCTCGCGGTTATTCGAGCAATTGATATATCACGGATTTTCCGATCTTGAAAGGCCGTCGGCTGGGGTTGTCCAATGGCATCGTTTAGCCTGGATCATTCACGAAACGCGGTACTGCTGGCTGAAGCGGCACAATTGCGGGACGTTTGGCGGCCGGAATTCGCCTTCATTACAGACGTGTCCTCCCCGGTTGCAGAACGCACGAACTGATAGAATCGAACCGATGGCAGGCCCTTCCCAACTGATTCAGATCGAGCTTGGCGCTCCGTTGCGCATGCCCAAACCCCCATGGCTGCGGGTCACAGCTCCCGTAGGCGAGAACTTCCACAATCTGAAGAGACTGGCTCGCGGTTTGGGGCTGCACACAGTTTGCGAGTCGGCGCAGTGTCCAAATATCGGGGAATGCTGGAACCATAAGACAGCGACTTTTATGTTGCTCGGAGATATCTGCACACGGCGCTGTGGTTTCTGCGCCGTGCCTAAGGGACGTCCGCAGCCGATCGACTGGGACGAACCGCGCCGTGTAGCTGAGGCGGTCGCTACTCTGGGACTGAAGCATGCGGTCGTGACCAGCGTGAACCGTGACGACGACAACATCGGCAGCGCCAGAATTTTCGCCGAGACCATCCGCGAGATTCGTGAACTCACTTCCGACTGCCGCGTCGAAGTTCTTATCCCTGATTTTCAAGGTCTCGAAGAATCGTTGCGCATCGTACTCGATGCCACGCCGGACGTGCTCAACCATAATACGGAGACTGTACCTCGGCTGTATCGAACAGTGCGATCGGGAGCGCGTTACGAGCGGTCCCTGACATTGCTGGAGAGCGCAAAGAAATTCTCTCCCGGCATGGTGACCAAGAGCGGCGTGATGGTTGGCCTGGGCGAGTCGTCGGAAGAATTGATAGAAGTGTTCCGCGATCTTGGCATGCGAGGCGTCGACATACTTACCGTGGGGCAGTATTTGCGGCCGTCGAAAGATCATCTTCCGATTGCACGCTTCTACGAGCCCGAAGAGTTCACCTATTTGCGGGAACAAGCGCTGCGCTTCGGTTTCCGGCACGTCGAGTCCGGACCGCTGGTACGGTCGAGTTACCACGCGCATGAGCATGCCGATGCTGCCGCGCAGCCGCGGGCGGTGTCGTAGCTTGCCGGGGCCAAGCCTCCCCGCCAAAATCCCCCTCCAAAACATTCCAACTAGCAGCGTTAGTATCCCGATGGAACAGGTTGCCATCAGGAGGCCGCTCCTGCCATGGTGACCGCCCTCCTGGTGATCTTGGGATTTCTGGCTGGCTTGCTGGGCGCGCTGACAGGAATTGGTGGCGGCGTGCTGCTGACGCCCCTTCTGGCGCTCCACTTCGGTATTCCGATTCGCCAAGCTATTGGGACGAGCCTGGTCGCCGTGATTACTACTTCGGCGGCGAGTTCATCCGTGCACTTGCAGAGGCACACCACCGACATTCGCCTGGGTATGACGCTCGAACTGGCAACGGCTCTGGGCGCGGCAGTCATGGCCTATCTTGTGGGTTACTTCAACCGCAATGCTCTGGAAGGGTTGTTCGCCGGTTTTTTGCTGTACAGCGCGATCACGATCCTGACAAAGGGAAGCAAAGGCGAATCGGTAGGCGACGAATCACCTCATACCGCCACCGAGGTATCGATCCCACCCTACGAACCCAAGCGGTATCCGCTGGGACTCGCGGCGTCGCTGGTAGCAGGAGCGCTCTCGGGATTGCTGGGAATCGGCGGCGGCCCGATCAAAGTCCCGGTCATGTACATTTTCATGAAAGTGCCGCTGATGGTGGCGACCGCCACGTCGAACTTCATGATTGGCGTAACTGCCGCAGCCAGCGCTATCGTCTACTACCGGCGCGGCGACATCTTGGTGCAAGTCGCTGCCCCGCTGGCTGTGGGCGTGTTCGTGGGCTCGCTTCTGGGGGCGCGCATGGCTCCACGCATCAACACAAAGGTCGTAGTCTATTTGCTGGTCGGAGTTATGTTCTATCTTGCCGGGCACCTGATTATCCATTTGCTTCAGGGGTGGCTATGAGCCAGGTGCGAGAGCCGGCCTTCGACCATGCCGTCGCTATGGTGCTTCGCATCGGCGCTTTCAGTTGCTTCTTCGTGATGCTGGCCGGGCTGATCGATGGACTTTTTGTCCGCGGAAACATTCCTCTCGAGATTGAGCGCGTCGGCGTTCTGCTCATGCTTGCGACGCCAGTGGTTCGAGTGATCGTCGCCTGTTTCTTGTTCTTTCGGGAAAAAGACTGGAAGTACGGATGGATCTCGCTGGGCGTGCTCGTCATCCTGATGCTGGGCTCGGTGTTCGGGCTCGGAGAGCACTAGAAAAGGACTTGCCGTGCGCATGCGATCAAGGGACGTTAAGGCGTGCGCAGGCACATTCTTCAGAAAATGTGCAGCTTAATGCTCAGATATTTCTTCGGGTTCTCGCGAATACTCTTGATCAAGTTGCGGCTTTCGACCATTAACTCGCTGGCGTGGTTGTAAAGAGTATCGTCCTTGAAGAGCTTGCCGGCTGTGCCTTGGCCCGCTTCCAGTTCGGTGGTCAACTCCGAGAGTTTGCTGATGGTGTTATCCAGCTTCTTGGCGAGTTCCTCATCCTTGGTGAGCTTGCCGAGCGTGCCCTTACCGGCATTGATGTCTTCGGTCAGTTTTTTTACGTTGGCGATGGTGTCGTTGGCGTTGTTGTAGAGCGTCGGATCTTTCAGGAACTTTCCGGCCGTTCCTTTACCCTGCTGGAGATCGTCAATCACACCATTCATTTTGTCGAGGGTGGCGATGAATTTTTCGTAGGCGTCGTTGCGGCTGATCAGCCGTCCTAAGCTGCCCTCGCCACTGCCCACTTGTTGCACAATCTGTTGGAATTCCGCAATCGTGGAAGACAGGCGGTTGTAGAGGGTGGGATCGTAGATTAGTTTACCCAGCGATCCTTTGCCACTTTCGGCGAAGGCCAAAATGCGGTCAGCCCGCTTTAGAAGAGCGTCCATGTTTTCGAGGGTGCTCTGGCTGGCGCGCACTACCTGATTGAAGTCGGGATGCACCTGGGTAGGCAGCGTATCTCCGTCCTGCGCCGGGGGACCTAGAGCCTGCAGGCTGTCGATATCGAGGTATGTTTCTCCCAAAACTCCCGCGGTTTCCAGCGAGGTTACCGAGTCGCGGCGGATGGCGTAACTGTATTTCGTGCTGAGCTTCATCACGACTTCGACTGGAGTCTGCTGCCTGTCTTTATCCGGAACGATCAGGATCTTGGATACATTGCCAATATCGACGCCACTGAGCCGCACCGGAGCGCCTTTGCGCAATCCTTGCGCGTTATCGAAATAGGAGTGCAGCGTAATGCGGCGAGTGAACAGTCCAGAACTTCCGGACATCAGGAATAGCAGAAAAGCCAGCGTCAGAGTCGCAACGATGACGGTGATCCCAACGCGCAGTTGCGACCACTTGAGCTGCTTCTGGCTAGGCAAATGAAATCCTCATGATGCCTGTTTTGTGGATTGCGTACGACGGATCGCGCGAACAGCTCGGGATCGCGACCTGCCCCTCGCTGGAATGATAACAAAAACTTCCTTGCGGTCTAGGCAGCTTTCGTCCGTAGTGCCGGCATCAGCAAGAGTGCAAGCAGATATGCGGCCGCTCCGCAGGCCAAGGTCACGGTCAATCCGAACTGGATAGCGATGACCATAGCCAATACCGATCCGAGCACGCTGGCCGCCGCGTTCATCGCCCAAGCCCATTCGACCGCATTGTCTGAAGCACCTTCCCCTTCTCGAAATTCCGTAGCGGGGAGGGAGGCGAGCGCTCGCAGGCCCGTGGGGAACGGCATCCCCATAAAGAATCCCAACGGGATGAGAAGAACACCGCTCACCAGCAGACGGTATCCGAAGCCCATCCCCACCAGCGCCGCCAAACGGCTGGGCAGGAAAAAAACGTCGGCGACGATCGCCGCAACTACGAGCACGAGCGGTACCCAACATAAATCCGGGCGTGGTAGCCACAGTCTCGAAAGCAGGCTTCCCGCACCGCTCGAAAGCATCATCAGGAAGATTACGACAGTCAAGGCATAGGTGGGATGTCCGAGGAACAACACAAAGCGCTGAATAAAAGCAATCTCCACCAGGATGTATCCCAACCCGACGGCCACGAAATAAAGCAAGGGGAATGGCGAGTGGCGGCCTTTCCCACTTCGACTTCTCAATGCGAGAGGCAGAACCAGAAATGCCAGCACCGCGACCACGGAAATCACCAACACCAGAAAAAGTACCAGAACGCCGAGATTTACCTTCCAATCGATACCACCGCGCAAACCGTTCTCCCCGAGAATCTGGGCCGGCTTGAGCGTGAAGAAAAAAAACGGCGCATTGTCCGTGACCGGCGCCGTGTTGTACGCGTAGCTGCGCGCGAACCCGTAAGGATCGTTGCTGCCGATCAGGTCGGAAAACGGACCCTCGCCATGATCCGAAGGCAGATACAGCGACTCCAGGTCCGGATATTTGTCCAAGTGCCTGGCCACCGCATCTTCCTCCGCGGGCGTGAAAGGAGTCTTCTTGGCCAGCACGACCACCGGCTTGCCATCTTCGTCGAGCGATCCTTCCGAAGCGACAATAAAATTGCGCGCGGGATTCGCTACCCCCATGCGATGCAGCGCTTCCATGGCTACCGCGACGACGCGCAGCGCTTCGCGCGGATGGCGGAATTCCCAGCGCGTAATGGCGATCATCCCATCTGGCTTGAGATGGTTGAAATATTCGCGGAACGCCTCGACGGTATACAGATTATTTTCGCTGAGCGCGAACGCCCCGGCGGCAGTCGATGCCCAGGTGTCAACCAGCGTCATCTGCACCACGTCGAACTGTTGCGGAGTGGAACGCAGAAACGACCGGCCGTCGGTGACATGTAAATGCACATCCGGCCGCTGATAAAGATGCTGCGAGTAATCGGCGTAACGCTCGCGCATGATGGTGGTGGCGATGATGGGATTGATCTCGATCCCGGTCACGCTGGGACTGCCGTTGGCAATGGCGCGCAGGACATCGACGCCGCCCCCGGGGCCGATGATTGCGAATTCACCGTGCGGACGCAAGACGTTGGCCAGTGCAGGAGGAGCGGACATCAAGTCGTGTTCCCACTCCGTATTGTGCCAGCGCGCCAGGTCCGCATTCATGATGTAGGTATTTGCGTCGGCGTCGATGACCACTACTTTGGCTTGGCCTTGACGGTCGACTTCGACCCGCGACAGCGCATTCCAACGCGCAAACTCCACCTGTGAGGGGTCGCGGAAAACGCCTTTTGCGTAGACCACGTCGATCAGACGCCCCGAGTAATTCGCGCCGATCAGGGCCAAGAGCGCCAGCGTCAGCAGAGCCGCGTTTCTGCGCATTGAACGATGCTCCGCCCAGATCGTCGCGGCGGCGGCCATGGTAGCTCCCGCGACCAGAACTACGTTCGGCCCACCCACCCAATTCAGCAACGGCACGACTGCCAGGCAGGCCAGCGCGCCGCCGCAAAGATCGGCGCCGTAGAGCCGGGGGATGCGGCGAGTCTCGCGCGCGAATACGACTGCAAACAGAAGTCCGGTGAGGAAGAATGGAACTGCGGCCGCTAGGTAAAGCGCTGTGAGCCGTGCGAAGTTTCCCCAGGAAACCTGCAGCGCGACCGGCACATGCAGGACGATTTCCAGCACGAGGAACACAATAACTGAATTCATCATGCACAACCGCGCTCCCAGCGAACGCGTATCGGTCCCCGCGAGCCTGGTCTTAAGCAGGTATGCGCACACGCCGCCTGCGCCCAGACCGAGTAGAGCAATCGAAATCGCGAGAAAGGCGAAATGATAAAAGAGGACTACAGAGAACAGCCGGGTGAGCGCCAACTCCAGCAGCAGGGCTGCAAAACTGGTCAGCGCCAGCGCGAGCAACAGCGTCTTTTCGGGGACCTCGGTTTTGGATGGTGTTGAAAGAGGAGTTGCAGTGCTCACGGGCATAGGGTCGGAGATCGGAGGCGACAGTCTAGCAGATGGTACTCGGCGTATTGGCGGGAGGAGTGGAGGCGCACTAACTTTCGAGAATTACCTGCGCCATCGCCTGCTCGGCGGTGTGCGTAATCGACAGGGCCACATTCTTCACTCCGAGCCTCGCCGCGAATTCTCCCGCCTTACCGTGGAACGCCATTGTTGGACGGCCTCCGGGCATTCGGGACACTTCGCAATCGCGCCAGCGTACTCCATGATTCCATCCTGTTCCCAGAGCTTTCATGGCGGCTTCCTTGGCCGCGAAGCGCGCCGCATAACGCTCGAAGCGATTCGCCTTGGAATCGCAATAGCGCATCTCGCCTGCGGTGTAGATGCGCTGCAGGAAACGCTGCCCGAAGCGCTCGATGGACTGGCGGATACGAGGAACTTCGGCGATGTCGATACCCGTGCCTACGATCATGTTCGGGATTCCTTTTGCTGATGTTACAGCAGCGTCCTTATAGGAAACGATCTCCACGGTAGATCAACCGTCCATCGATGATGCGGGCTTCTGCCATCAGCTTATGCGGTTTGACGGGAGCAGCATCGTCAATATGAAAAACTTCGTGGCCGTGCGCGACCAGCCAGTCTGAGACCAGCATGCGGTGGCAACGGAAATAGACACGCTCGGCGCACATGTACGCGCTGCGCGAATTTTCGGCGAGCGCCAGCAATTCGGACATCGCGTGCGCGAATTCCGGCGTGAGCATGTAGTCGGCATAATTGCGGAAACTCTGGTTGCGCAGCGCAATGTTGGGGGATTCTTCGAGAATCTTCTTGCGGTAACCGCCGAGCGCCGTCATCGATAGATAGCGAACTCCCGCCGCAGCCATGCTTTGCTCCAGCGAATCACGGTTGAATTGCGGCAGGCGCCGGGACATCGGAAACGCGCGGATATCGACGAGAGTCTGAACTTGGTGTGCCCGCAAGGCACTGATCAGCTCATCGAGTGGGCGGGTGGAGTGTCCGATGGTGAAGAGGACGGCCAACGCGAAAATAAACTTATGAGAAGATTCCGCCCACCGCAAGTCTAATCAGAAATCGGGTACTCCAAATAAGGCCGGGATACTTTGACAATCTTGTCATCGGGGCTTTGGTCCGTCCCCTCGTTGACTGAAGAAAACTGGACATCGACTTTGATATACGGGCAATGCTTGTAGACATATCGACCTTGCGAGCGAGTTGACAGACCTCCATCTTCGGTAACGATCTGTAGCAGGTCTTTGCGTTTCAGCCCAGGCTTGATGATCGAAAGCGAGCGCATCACCTGCTGAACCCACTGAGTGTGCTCGCGATCAATCTGCAAATCGGGTCGAGCGTCAATCTCAACCTCCTGCGCCAGCACGCCGATGACAGTTGCTGTGACTAGAACAATAATGCACGTTAGTTTCTGCACAGTGGGGATATCTCACTTTCCAAGGGACGCCAACACGTTTCCCAGCATTTCATCCTGCTCGGAGAATACCGTGCGCAAATCGAGCAGCACTCGTCCGTGCTCGACTCGGGCAATAATGGGGGGATCGGACGCTCGTAGTTGGGCGGCTAACTCGTCAGCGCTGAGGCCGTCGAAACTCAGGGCCAGTAGACGGGTCGGCAGAACCGCCGAAGGTGCGGCGCCACCGCCGATGACCGATTCACCGGATATGACTTCGATGTGGAGTTTTGGTGATCGGGTCCGTGCCGCCAGCGCTTCGGCCCGCTTTCCGATTTCCTCCTTCGTCAGGCGCATCATCTTCAATGTGGGAATGGCGTCGTGGTCGCGCTTTACGTAGGCAAGCAGCGTGGCCTCCAGTGCCGCGTAAGTCAGCTTGTCGACGCGCAGAGCACGGAACAGTGAGTTTGCGCGCATGCGGGCAATTAGATCGGCACGCCCGCTGAGCAGTCCTGCTTGCGGGCCGCCTAACAGTTTGTCGCCGCTGTAGGTCACGATGTCGACGCCGGCGCGCAGGCTGTCGAGCACGCTGGGTTCGCCGCTGATGCCGAAATTCTGCAAGTCGACGAGCGCACCGCTACCCAGGTCTTCCATAAGTGGAATGGACCGCTCGTGCGCGAGCGTGACTAATTCGGCGGTGGATGCCTGCTCAGTGAAGCCGGTGATCTCAAAATTCGATCTATGCACGCGCAGCAGGAGCCGCGTCCGCTCGGTAATTGCTTTTTCGTAGTCGCCAACGCGAGTGCGATTGGTCGTGCCCACTTCCCGAAGCGTAGCGCCGGATTTCGCCATGACGTCCGGGATACGAAATGAGCCGCCGATTTCTACCAGTTCGCCACGAGAGACGATGACCTCGGCGCCTTCGGCCAGCGTGTTGAGTGCCAGCAGGACGGCGGCGGCATTGTTGTTTACGACGATGGTCGAGATAGAGCGGGGCGGTTCCGCTGGGCTTCGCCTCAGCGGTACAGCCGAGGCGGCCGTACCTACGTGAGCCGTGCTCTCACCCAACAAACTACGAAAGAGGCGATCGACGTGGACGTCGCGTTTGCCGCGGACGCCAGCCTCAATATCGAACTCGAGATTTGAGAACCGTCCGGCAGTTTCGCTGATGTGCGCCAGTGCGGCCTCGGCGAGCGGAGCGCGGCCAAGATTGGTGTGCAGAATGACGCCGGTAGCATTGATCACGGGGCGCAACGAATGTCCGAGTGCCTGACGGAGATGGTTCTCAACGGCATCGCTCACTCCATCCAGCGCAAGACGCAACGCGGGCTCGTCCAGCAACCCTGACGCGACTTCTTCGCGCAAACGCGCGAGGACAGCGCGGGCCGCGTCGGTAACCGCGGCAGTTCCTTCGCTGGCCGTGAGCACAGCTATATTCGGCACGCGAACTAACTCGTCTACCGACGGCAGTTCGCGAAAAAGCTCTGATTTTGCCGTGCCTTTCATTTCCGGATTATCCCATGAAAACACATGCGCGAGTCGGCTACAAAGTATGCAGGTACGCGAGCAGATCCTGAATGTCCTGTGAACTCAGCGTCTGGCTGTTGCCGGGCATTTCGTTGCGACCCAGGCGGATGATGTCGGTGACGCGCTCGTCATTCGCGGGGAGCCCGCTCAGAGATAAATATTTATGCTGGAACATCCCCTTGAGGCCGGGGCCTTTCTTGCCGCGAGTGGAATACGGCTCGTGGCAGCGATCACATTTCGAGTCGTAGATTTTGCGCCCGGCGGACTGCTGCGGAGTGAGCCCAAGTTCGGCATCTGACTTGCGTCGCTCGATGTCGCAAGCGGTGGAGACAGCGAACACCAGGAGGATACTGAGTGTTCCGAGGACGACCTTCACGTGGACCTGATCAAGGCGCATCATCAAAGATTTTCTTCCAATTGCCTCAAATATCCTCTGGCTGTTTATCCCATTTGCGGGAGCCGCGACCACCTTACCAATGATAGAGCAAACTTCTGCCTGCTTTAATCCGGCGCTGGCGAGCGCGGCGAGTCCTGCCCACACACTTGATTTAGAATCGTGCCGCATGAGACCTGTTTTTCAATGGAATCTGGGAGCGCGCTCGCTCGAACTGGGCAAGCGCACGCTGATCATGGGCGTCGTCAACGTGACTCCTGATTCGTTTTCCGACGGCGGCCAGTTTCTGGACCGTGACAAGGCCATCGAGCACGCCGAGCAATTGCTGGACGAAGGGGCCGACATCATCGACATTGGCGGCGAGTCCACGCGTCCGGGAGCGCGTGTGGATGCCGGCGCTCCCAGATCAGCTGAAACTAAACCGAGTGAGACAAAAAAAAGTCTGCCTTCGGCCCTGAAGGGGCCCGTAGCCCGCGCGGCCGTGAGCCCGCTAACGGTCAGTGCGGAGGAAGAACTCAGCCGCGTGCTTCCGGTGATCACGGAGTTAAAGAAAAAGCGTCCCACCGCGGTGCTCTCGGTTGATACCTACAAGGCGGACGTAGCCCGCGCGGCCGTGGAGGCTGGAGCCGAGATCGTCAACGACGTCAGCGGGTTTCGCTGGGACGCCCGCATAGCAAAGACCATCGCCGAGCTCAAATGCGGAGCGGTTTTGATGCACATGCGCGGGCGTCCCGAAGAGTGGCGAACTCTGCCCCCGCCGGTAGACATCGTGCTGCTCGTGAAGCGGGAACTCAAGGAGTGGGCTGAAAAAGCGGTCATCGCGGGAGTGCGGCGGGAGCGCATCGTACTCGATCCCGGCTTCGGATTCGGTAAGAGCTTTGACGAGAACTATCCCTTACTGGCGCGCTTCGATGAAATGCAGGCGGCGGGTTTTCCCCTGCTGGCGGGCACGTCGCGAAAATCTTTTATTGGCCGGACTCTGGGCAAAAAAGAAGACGGAAAAGATGTTCCGCCGGAGGGCCGCCTCTATGGAACGATTGCGACGCAGACCGCACTGATTCTCAAGGGCGCGCACATTTTGCGCACTCACGACGTGAAGGCGTCAGTAGAAGCAGCCCGCGTAGCCGATGCGATTCTGCAGGCGCGCTGAACTCACGGTTCTGATAAGAATAAAAGTAACCGGCATCCTGCCGGCTGTGGCGGGGGCGTCCCGCCCGCGCGGTGCGGGAACTAAATCAAATGCAGCAACCGTCTTCGGTTGTCGCTATTGTTTTCGAAACGCAGGACCGCCAGCGAACGGGGTTCCTGCAACCTCTGCTGCTTTCCGGTAATCCGGAATGCGAGACGTCAAGGTATGTGTTCCAACAAGTCGTACGTCCGCGACAGCTTCCATGCTCTTCTGCACCCAGGTCCCTTCGAGATCGGTAAATGCGAGCGTGATACGAACTTTTTTCAGCCACCACGAGGGCGTTTTTTCGACGTCTCCTTGAATCTGTCGAATCATGAATGAATGCTTATCGACCCACACTTGTCCGGAGATCAGATCCTTGTCCGTGCGCCTCGGTTTAATCCCAGGACGTTACAGCTTTGCCCGTCGAGCGACGCCTCGCCGACGTAGTTGAAAGTGTAATTATCTCTGCTGATGGCGCTGCGGTCTTTGTTGTTCTTGAATGTTACCTCAACCTCATGGTCCAAGACGCTGCGTACAAGTTGCTGTCCGCGGCTGCTGCCCGAGTACCTTTCAATTCTGTAGCGCTTCGGAAGCGCGGCTTGAAATTAACTTCTGCCACGACTTGGGAATCAGCTTTCGAATCTTCCGCGCCCGATACTCGCGGATAATTTGATAAGAAACTTGCGGGCGAGCCATCGCTTGAGCTTTTTCTGTTGACTGGATAATCGCGTCGAGCGGTAACGTTTCCGGGGATGCTGCCTTCTGCGCAACTCCGGTCGAGGAGAACAGCGCGACCGACGCGACTAAGGTTCCGTTGATTACCCACTGGTTACCAATGCGTCCCGCTCCTACGTGTCCAATTGTCCGGGTGGATATAATTGCCGTTCCCCGAACCTCCCACGCATGCTCGAGCAAAACTATTGGCTGACAACCACCGAAGTGCCAACTACCGATGCCACGCGACCATTGCCCGAAATGATTGATGTAGCCGTAATCGGGGCGGGGTTTACAGGCCTGTCCGCCGCCCGCACTCTCGCCCAGCGGGGCGCGAAAGTGGCAGTATTGGAAGGCGAAACCATCGGATGGGGCGCCAGTTCGCGCAATGGCGGGATGGTTCTGACCGGGATGAAACTTGGCGTCAACAAACTTATCTCCATGTACGGGCGGGAACGGACGCAGCGCATGTACGCCGCCTCGCTCGCGTCCATCGACTGCGTGGAAGAGATCGTCCGCGAAGAAGCCATTGACTGCGACTTTTCACGCTGCGGACATCTCGAAGTCGCCTGCAAGCAGAAGCATTTCGACGACTACGCTCGCCAGGCCGAAGTGATCGCCCGCGAGTTCAACCATACTCTGCGGGTGGTTCAGAAAACCGAATTGAGTTCCGAAATCGGTTCGAAGATTTATTACGGAGCCATGGTCGACGAAGTCAGCGCGGGGTGCAATCCCGCGCGTTACGTTGGCGGACTTGCTCGCGCCGCGATGAAGGCCGGAGCACAGATCTTCGAGCATATTCGTGTTCTCACCGTCGAGCGCGAACCGCGCCAGAGCGAAGCGGGATGGAAGATTTCGAGCTCGCGCGGCACGCTTTGGGCGCACGAAGTTTTTGTCGGCACCAGCGGATACACAGGCAAGGCCACGCCCGTCCTGCAAAAGAAGCTCATCCCCATCGGGTCGTTCATTATCACTACGGAAGTACTGCCCGAAGTGCTGGCCCGCGAACTCAGCCCGCGCAACCGTATGATCTACGACTCGAAAAACTATTTGTACTATTACCGGCTCACTCCCGATCGCCGAATGTTGTTCGGCGGCCGCGCCGCATTCTTCCCGGAGAACAAGCAGACGATTCGCCGCAGCGCCGACATTCTGCGCCGCGGCATGATCGAGGTTTATCCCCAGCTCAGCGACGCCAAGATTGATTATGTCTGGGGCGGCACGCTCGACTTCGCTTTCGACATCATGCCCCACGCCGGGCAGCTTGACGGCATGTACTATGCTGTTGGTTATGCCGGACACGGCGTTGCCATGGCGACTTATCAGGGCCTAAAGATTGCCGAACTCATGGCCGGCGACAAACCGGAGAATCCGTTTGTCGGGGTTCCGTTTCCAGGCGCGCCGCTTGGCTTATACAACGGCAAGCCTTGGTTCTTGCCATTTGCGGGGGCGTGGTACAAGTTTTTGGATTGGGTGAGCTAGGATCGTGTGGCGCGGGCGCCCTCACCCGCGTGGCCTAACCACCTCCACGAGCGGTGAAGTCAAAGCGCTCGATCTGGAAGCAAAGCATCGAAACGGGTTCCTGATCGTGAGCCGATGATCAACAACCTGACCGTCCTGCATATCCTCCGAGTACAAGATCGCGCATTTCGCTTCCAGGGCAGAAGCAACGATCAGAGCATCACAAATTCTATAGCCATATCTTTCCGCGATCGCTAATGCCTCCTGGTGAGTATCGAGCGTAATCGGGAGCGGGTCGGGACAGAGAATCTGGATGCTCTCTAAGGCGAGCTGAACTTCGCCCCAAGTCAAGTCGGTCTTTCTCCGTGCCACTGCCGCAAACTCATTCAAGACCTGCACGCTGACCGTTCCGCCTTCAGTAATCAATTCCTCCGCGTCGTAGGTGCGCGGATCATCCTGGACGATGGCGTAAACAAAGATGTTCGTGTCGAGAAACGCCCTAGCGCTCATTCGCTTCCTCGCGGTCGAAGACGAACCCGGGGGGGAAAGGACGCCGCAGCTTTCGCAGACGATTAAGGGCCCGTTGCCGGCTCTGATCGCGGCTCACTTCGAAGACCCGGCCGCCGGCGATTCGAATCTCGATTCTGTCGCCTTCCTTCAGTTCAAGCGCCTCGACGACGGCGGCGGGCAAACGAATTGCCAGGCTGTTTCCCCACTTCGAAACCTGCATAGGCCTCCTCAGATATACATTTCTTATTGTATATCTAGCAGGAAGTATTAAACAAGTTTGGCATTACGTCTGACGATGCCATAAGTCACGGGCCCCGCGACAATCGCAATTGCGCCACCGATCAGACCGAAGCGATCGCTGCCCAGAAGTGCCACCACGGCCATCAGCACCGGCGCACAGACTACATACATCAATCCCGCCCGTCCGCCCGGTATTGTGAATGACCGCTTCACTTCCGGTTGCGTGCGCCTGAGCCTCCACGCCGAGAGCACTGTCAACACCGTCGTCGCCGATCGCAGCCAGATATATACCGAGATCAGTTGGGCCAGGCTCTGCCAGGCGAGCAGCGCATAGATTGCCGCCGACACTACGATCGCCAGCCATGGTGTTCCGTAGCGAGAGTGCTGTCGCGTAAGTGCTTTCGGCAAATACCCATCCGCCGCCATGGCGAAGGGCATTCGGGTGGTTGTCAGGATCGTGCTATTCAGCAGTGCGATGTTGGCCACCATCGCTGCCAGTGTCATCCACGTGCCCAGCCACGGTCTTCCTCTGAATGTCCCGCCGATTATGCTCGCGGCGTTTGAGAAGAAGCCTGTATGCCATTGCGCCCAGTGACCCGCCGACGCGAGGCCGGCAAGTGCCGGCAGAAAATACCCTGCCATCGAAAGCGGCACCACCAGCGCGAGCGCGCGGGGATACGCCCGTTGCGGATTTTCCACCTCCTCGGCGACGGTGGAGAGTTGTTCGTATCCCGAGTACAGCCACAATCCCAGCGCCAGTCCGACGCCGAAGATCTTGAAAGTCGACTGATGCGGAGGCACCCAGGGCGTGAACGGATTGTGATGCCAGTGGAGGAACCCGAGGACGATCATGGTGAGGACCGGGAGAAAAATAAAAATCTCCAGCGCGGTCGCGACCTTACCGACCATCTGAATGCCGCGCACGTTGATCCATGTCAACACGGCGATCAGCGCCACCGATACGAGGTAGTGCTCCCACCAACTCATCTTGGGAAAGTAGTAGACGAGGTAGTCCGTGAACAGCACCGCATAGGCGCCGCCTAGAAGAAACGATGCGGACCAGTTCCACCAGCCGGCTAGAAATCCCCAGAAGTCGCCGAAGGCCGCGCGCGTCCAGCGGTAGAAGCCGCCCGCCACAGGCATGGCGGTGGTCAGCTCCGCTGAAACCAGCGACACCGGGATACACCAGAAGAGGGGCAGCACCAACAGATAGATCAGCGTCATCCCCGGACCCGAGGTCGTGACCATGTCCTCAAGTCCGAAGGGCCCGCCCGTCGTGTAGGAAAACATCACGAAGACGAGATAGAAGAGGCCCGCCTTGCGCAGCGCGGAGGATTGGTTTGAAGTCATCGTGAGGATGCGATTGTCGAACTGCGATTGTCGATTTTGATTGTTGATTGAAGATCCCCTTCGGTGTCCTCATTTTGCGGTTTAGTTCTGCCGGAAGGTCAAGCCCTTTAACCGCCGAGAACGCTGAGATGGCGCGAGGGCTCGCAGAGAAAACTTGTTTTCTTTGCGTTCTCGGCGCTCGCTTGGCGCCCTCTGCGGTTTAACGCTTTGCCTCGGGCTGAGATGGGAACGTCAGATGTCGGAGTTTTAGGTCCGAGAGCGAGCCTTTTCTATTCGCCACAGTGCTCAGCAGTTCCCTCAGAGCACCGTGCGGGACCGTAAGCTTTTGATCGACAATCAACAATCAGCAATTCCTATGCGGCCAGTGTTCCCGTGAGCGCTCCCTCCAGCTCCAGCAACTTCCGCTTCACGTCGAGGCCACCGCCGTAGCCGCACAGGGTTCCGTCCGATGCGATTACGCGATGGCAGGGCACGACGATCGCAACCGGATTGCGATTGTTTGCCATGCCGACGGCGCGAAAACCTCGCGGCCTTCCCACGGCACGCGCGATGTCGGCATAGCTGCGCGTTTCCCCGTAGGGGATGGCCGCCAGAGCTCGCCAGCAAGCGCGCTGAAAATCGGTGCCGCGTAGATCCAGGGCGAAATTGAATTCGCGGCGCTCGCCTGAAAAATATTCGTCGAGCTGCTGCGCGTAAGACTGCATCGCCGTTGTGGATTCCTCGAAACGAAATGCGCGGCTCTTCCTGAAATCGCTCTCTTCCCGCAGATTGCGCGGGTTGGGACGAACCGTTAGCTGGCCGGGGAGACGCGTGTCGAATTCCAGCGCCACCAGTCCGGAGCCGGAAGCAGCCAGGAATAAAGGGCCTACCGGCGATGCAACCGTCGTGGAATGAAGGATTTCCATAGAATCAGCCATCCGACCGCGTTCATAACATACCACGGACGCTCAAGCGGCGGACCCGAGTAGTTTCCAAGCGGTTGACAGAACTGCTCTTTTCGACGAGAGTTTCTCGTTGCAATTTCCGATTGCGGAATCCTCAGCGTTGAAAAAAGCCCTTATCGTTCTTGCCGTCGTCGTCCTAGCACCCGTGCTCGTGGTGAGCTTGGTCGTCTTCGCAGCCGGGGACTGGCGGACCATCGGCCAGACCGAAGCCGGCGATAAAGTATCGGTGAGTTCCGTCCGCATCCTAAAGAACAATCAGCGGCTCGCCCTGGTGCGCGTGGAATACAAGGAGCCGGCAAAGCTGCCGCAAGGCGGACCTTTCGTCGAAATGCGTGCGCGCGTGCGCTTTAACTGCGGCAATGGCACCGCCGCCCCTACGACCGAGTGGTTTTATTCCCGTGACCGCGGCGGACGCTTCGTAGTCAGTAAAAAAGCCGCTCATGACGACCAGTTCGGCAAGAATCCTGAGGGCGGGTTCGTCGCCATGGTCAGCAAGAGCGTTTGCAGCCAAAGCAAGTAGCATTATTTTTTGAGCGCGAACGCGACATAAACGCCGCCGGATTTAGACTTCAGATCCTTTCCCCCTCCGGCCGCGATTACCACAAATTGTTTCCCCTTCACCTGATATGTGACTGGGGTGGCATTCCCCGCAAAAGGAAGGGTAGTCTCCCACAGGAGTGCTCCGGTGGTCTTGTCGAACGCGCGAACCTTCTTGTCGAAATTCGTGGCACCGATGAAAACCAGGCCGCCGGCGGTTACCACCGGGCCACCATAGTTTTCTGTCCCTGTATTTTTCTGTCCCTGGGCTGCCAGTTCCGGATATTCTCCCAGTGGAATCTTCCAGACGTACTCGCCAGTGTTGAGATTGATGGCGCTCAAGGCTCCCCAGGGCGGCGCGACTGCGGGATATCCATCGGGATCGAGAAATTTGCGGTAGCCGGTAAAGTGATATTTCATCGCGGCAGCTTCCGCTTGCGGGGGCGTCTCTAGTTCCTTTCTGTCGTTTTCCCTTACGTTTTCCTTGTCACCGGGATTCGTTAGGTAGGAAAGCAGGCCAGAGATCTGATCATCGGACAAATTGGAGAAGCCGGGCATCCGCCCCTTGCCGTTGCGAATCGTGGCGCTGATCTCGGCTGCTGACTTGCGATTCGTGATGCCTACTAACGAAGGCGTCGCTGGAGGCGAGCCTGCCATGTGTTCTCCGTGGCAAACTGCGCACTGGCTCGTGTACAGGGCTTTGGATGTGTTCTCGGCATTTTCTGACGGCGTATTCTCCGCCAGTGCGCCGGTCCACGCTATGTCGTTAGCGTTGACGTAGAGAATTCCGGTATCCGGATCGGCCGCAGCCCCGCCCCACTCCGCTCCGCCATCGAAACCGGGAAATACTACTGTGTCTTTTCCCACGCTGAAGGGAACAAACTGTCCCTCGCTGCGAAAGGTACGGAACTTCTGCAGTGCCCACTCGTGCACTTCCGGAGTGCGCTCGCTCAGCAGACTCTCTGTCAACAGTTGCCGCGCAAATGGCGCAGGTTTCGTGGGCAGGCATTGTTGGGGCGCGGCGGCTTCTCCGGGCACATCGCTGGGCGGATAGTTTCGGCATTTGATGGGAAATAGCGGCTTCCCGTTCGCGCGGTCGAACAGAAAAACGAAGCCTTGCTTGGAGGTTTGCGCTACCGCGTCGACCCTTTTTCCTTCGCGCTCCACGGTCAAAAGCACCGGCGGCGCGGGAAAATCGCGGTCCCAGAGATCGTGCCTCACTCCCTGAAAATGCCAGATGCGTTCGCCGGTCTCGGCATTCAGCGCGATCAAAGCAATCGGCAAACAGGTCATCCCCGACGCGATCGGCTCCGTAGAAATCGAATGCAGCCGAACCTGTCGGCACATAGACAATTCCGCGCTCCACGTCTACGGTCATCCCGGCCCAGTTATTGGCCGCGCCGCTGGTCTTCCACGCGTCTTTCGGCCAGGTCTCGTAGCCAAACTCTCCGGGACGCGGAATGGTATGAAACGACCAGCGCAATTTCCCGCTACGCACGTCATAGGCCCGCACGTCGCCGTAGGATGCCGGCAAAGTTTCGGATTCGCGGCCGCCAACGATCATCAAGTCTTTGTAGATCACCGCGGGGCTGGTCATATAAATGGACTGTGACGCGCGGGTCGCGATCCAAATTCTCGCGCAGATCGATGCGACCACCGTTACCGAAACTCGAAATCACGTTGCCGGTCGCGGCATCGAGCGCATAGACGAAGTTCATGACCCCGACCAGAATCCTGCTGCCGTTTGCGTCGGACCAGTAAGCCAATCCTCGATCCGGTTGGGTGCCACGAATTCCGGAGTCAAACTTCCACAATAATTTCCCCGTGGCAGCGTTCAGGGCGAACACTTTTTGCGAAGGAGTCAGACCGTAGAGGACTCCTTCGACTACGATCGGGCTGGTTTGCAGGCCGCCGGATTCTTCTGTGTCAAAGGTCCAAGCGACTCGCAAGCGCTTCACGTTCTTGCGGTTGATTTGTCCGAGGCTGGAGAAATGATTATTCTCCGGAGTTCCGCCATAAACCGGCCAATCCTGACTCTTCTTCTTGCCGGGGCTTTTTCCTGCGGACGACGGCGTTGCGCCTGTCGCTATTGCGAGTGCCATCAAGGTTCCGATAAAGACCGCTGAAAATTTCATTCGCACTCCGCTTCGTCCTCACAGAGAATTGCGCCGGCTGATTGTAGAACAAGCCGGGAACAAAGATTTTGACCGCAGAGTTCGCAAGGACTGCCGCGAAGGACGCGAAGCAAGAAAACGCCAGATCGTTTCACGGCGGTCTGCTACCGATACCGCATTCTTAAAGCTTTGGCACCTCGGTAACCTGCCAATCACTTCCACGTCTTTCGCTTTCGGCTTATGCTGATAGGAGAGCGGTCGACACGTCGTTCGTTCCGTCCTCCTCGTATGGATTCACTTCGAATTTATGGGCTAATGATAGGCTGCGCCGCGCTGCTCGCGGCGTATGCGCTTCTGCGCCGCAAGCCAAAAACGCCCGACGAACTCGAGCGCGAACGCAGAACATGGCTGGAGAGCACAGGCCGCATCACTGACGGCACGGTGATTGATGTGCAGGAGCTGGCCGCGGCCAACAAGCATCACGCCGCCATCATGTTGATCTACCACTACGATGTAGCTGGAGTGTCCTACGAATGTTCACAGGACGTTACGTACCTGCGGCACTGGATCAACCTGCACTCCTGCCGTCTCGGACTTCCTACTTCGGTGAAGTACGATCCGCAGAATCCTGGAAATTCCCTGGTCGTCTCGGAAAACTGGATGGGATTGCGGCAGTAAGCCTACTGCCAAATGAGATGCATGGCCGTGTTGTGTTTGTCGAAGGTGACCTGGAGAGATTTCTCGCCGCCGCCGATGAATTCGGCCGAAACTGTTTTGGAAAGATCAATCGTCTCGTCGGACGATAACGCGCGCAAGCGAAGCACGTGTTTTCCTGCGGGAATTCTGAGGGTCTCGGAGTCCACGCCACGTATTCCGTTGAACACGACCATCCGTTTCTGAGCACCGCCGTGTAACGGGCGTTTCAAAGCAAGCTGATCATCGACCCAGACAAAAAGAGTGGCATCTTTGAACTGGTGCTGCACTGCCACGTCGAGATTGGAAACCGGCACTACGGTCTGCTCTGCGGCGGGCCGAGGGGAAAACGAAAGAGAAGTTTGAGTTTTGTGCCTTCCGGCTCTGGCCAAAGTTGGCCGCGACGGAGTGCCTAAGGTTTCCGAGGAGCGGGACATCTCATTGGCTCGAGCAGAACTTGGCCGTTTGTTTTCCGTAGTGGTAGGCCGAGCGGGGGTGGCAGACGGGTTGAGCGCACCTACTCCCAGTTTGGGAGAAATCACCAGTAAGTTCGACTGGACCCCGGCGATAAGCAGAAGGACCAGCGCTGCCGCGCCTAATATCACATTCCGGATTGGCGCCTTGCGAAATGCCCGCAGGACCAACAACTCTTCCCGGTCGACATCGGCAGCCGAACGCGAGACTGGGCTCCGCAGTCCCGTAGTACCGATGCGCGAGCTCGTCGTTTTGGGTGCAGTCAACATTGCCGCCCGTACGGAAGTGGTGGTCGACCCCGCTTCGAATATCTGTTGTAGTTGGCGCAAATCCTCGGCGAACTCCGCGCCGCTTTGGTAGCGCTGTTGCGGATCCTTCGCCATCGCACGGGAGATTACTTCATCGAGTTCGGGGGGCAAGTTCAGGTCAAAGGCGCTCGCTGCCACGGGCTCACGATTCGCCACTTTGAAACACACAGTGGTGGCACTATTGCCCTGAAAGGGAGAATGCCCCGTGACCATGGCATACAGAATCACGCCCAGGGAGAAAAGATCCGAGCGACCATCCACGCCTTCTCCGCTGAGTTGCTCCGGCGCCATATAGGCGGGGGTTCCCATCACCCGTCCCGGCACGGTGAAGTGCGCCAGATTGAGCTTGGCGATACCGAAGTCCGCAATTTTGGCGTGGCCATCCTCGGTTACAAGGATGTTTCCGGGCTTGATGTCGCGATGAATCACACCCTGGGCATGAGCGTAGTCCAGCGCTTCGGCAATCTCTTCCGCAAATTTCAGGGCTTTCGCCAGCGGCAGTTTCTTTTCGCGCGCGAGCATGCGATTCAGGGACTCGCCAGCAACGTATTCCAGCACGATGTACTGGTCTTGATTTTCGGGGTTTTCGCCGACGTCGAAGATTGAAACAATTCCTGCGTGGTGCAGCCGTCCGGCCGCCTGCGCCTCATTCAGGAACCGCATGCGGAAGTCGGTTTCCTCTTCCCGATCTTGCCCCCACATGGAAACCGTCTTCACCGCGACCAGGCGATCGATCTGCGGGTCGCGGGCCTTGTACACGACACCCATGGCACCGCGGCCTAATTCAGCCACGATCTCGTACCGGCCAAACCGCTTTAACTCCGCATTCTCCATGTAGTCCTGACTGCAGCTTCAGTTCGGCGACGGAATTGGGAGGGGGTTCCTACATGTTAGCGCCGTTGACGCCGGGATTCCGCACTCTGTTTGCTCGAATCCATTACCCCGGTAATGTGCCGGTAACCGTCCAGGCCAAAGCGGAACTATGGGCCAAAGTACGGTTCAAATGGGGGCTGAGAGGACTTCTAGCTTCCGGAAGTGAAGCCGCCATTGTGCGCGACCGTAATGCGGAGATACTTGTAAGGATTTACCGGCGTATCGTTAATGCGGACTTCATAGTGAAGATGAGGGCCCGTCGAGCGTCCGCTGGTGCCCACGTATCCGATCACGTCACCGCGATGCACCGCCTGCCCAGCAGTCACGGCATAGCCGGAAAGGTGGCCGTAGCGCGTGCTGATGCCGTTGCCGTGATCGATCATGATGGCTTTGCCGTAGCCGCCCATGAGCTCGCTGCGGGTCACGACGCCGTCGGCCGGGGCTAGAACCTGGGCGCCATAGCTGCTGCCAATATCCACACCGCTGTGGAAGGCGCCTTCACCGTTGAAGGGATCAATCCGCTCGCCAAAACTTGCCGTCACCTGGCCTTCTACCGGCCAGAGATTGGGAGCAGAGTTTGCCTTGAACCAGTCCGCAGTCGTGGCATTGCGCGTCAGGCCCATCGTCAGTCCAACCATGGTTGCCCCGGTCAGCGCAGAAGTGCGCAAAGCATGCAACTGATCGAGCGAAGAGCTAATATCCGCGTCCTGAATCTGTTCGGCAGTCGCTGTTACCAGCGTAGGCTGGGCTTTCAACCCGTAAAGGGCGGAGACTTCCCCGGCGATGGAACCGAGCGATGCCACTTGCACATCCCGCTCTTTGGCCACCTGCTCCAGGCGGGAGTAGTTGTCCTTCAGCTGATCTTTTTCCGTCCGCAGTTGGTTATAGCGCGAAACCTTCAGCAGCATGCGGGTATAGGAACTCGCAATGCCGGTCAGGCTGAGAAAGCCGATCGCGGCCCCTACTACGAATACGTAGAGGTAGTGCACGGGGATGGAGATCTTGCGTAGTTGGCCGTCGTCCCCGCGAGCCACGAAAAGGATGTAAAAGCGTTTTTGCAAGTCGCTCCTTTAAAGCCTGTACAGCAGGTTTGCAGCATCAGGTCCGGACACTTCAGGCCTCGTTTCTTAGTTGCAGACGGCCTGTTCGGAACACCTGACTTTTTTCGGGCTACGCTCCCATCTTGGGAATGGATAGCTCTCGCGCCCTATACCTACCTGAACTGGGACCTAAGCCTTAAATTCGCGCTTGTCTGCAATTCACACTGTTTGCAGAACTTAGCTTGGCCAAAGGTTTATGAATGACTGGTTAACGGTAACAAACCGGGCCCCCCCTGTCAACGACACATAAGGCCGCTCTCAGTTACCGAAGATGGGTAACCGGCTTGATGACGGGACAGATTACCTGTGGAGTACTACGGTCGAGTTGTTTGGCATCCATCGTGTTGGGGAACGGAAACAGAGCTGCCAGGCGAGGCGGCAGGCGGGATGCCCGCCGCCGATTCGGCTTAGCAGGGAGGGAAACGCCGGCGCCGCTACTCCTTCGTCGGCGGTATAGTGTTTGCGGCGTGCCGCTTCCTGAAAAAGCGTTGATTGCTCGGATTCGCCGCATGGCGAGACCTAACAGGCAAAGGCAGGCGGACAGGAGTGTCCGCCCCTCAAGCGCTACGGTCTTCACCGGAATCGGAGATGACTGCGCCATTCTGCGGCTGCGGCCGGGGCAAGAATCGCTGGTCACGACCGACTTTAGCTTGGAAGAAATCCACTTCCGGCGCGTCTGGCATCCGCCTGAATCCGTGGGCCATCGTTGCCTGACTCGGGGGCTGAGCGACATCGCCGCAATGGGTGGCGAGCCGGTTGCGGCCTTTCTATCTTTGGCACTGCCTCAAGACTTGCCCCAATCCTGGGTGGAACGATTCGCCCAGGGCCTGATCAATCTCGCGGAAAAATTCGGAGTCACCCTCGCCGGAGGGGATACCGCCGAGTCCCCTAACGGTATCCTCGCCGACATTGTCGTGGTGGGCACCGCACCTAAAGGAAAGTCCGTGCTGCGTGCGGGAGCGAGGCCTGGCCAGCGTATTTTCGTTAGTGGAGCACTTGGAGGCTCCGTAGCCGCAGTCGTGAAAATGAGAAGTAGTCCTAAGAAAAAGCTGAATCCCCGAGACTATCCCCGCCACTTTTACCCCGAGCCCCGAATCGAGCTCGGACGCGTTCTGCGGGAAAGGGGACTGGCTTCTGCCATGATTGACACTAGCGACGGACTCTCCACCGACCTGGCGCACCTCTGTGAAGAAAGCGGCGTGGGTGCCGAGCTCGACGCCGCCCTCATTCCCCGCGCCAGAGTCGGCAAGCCCGTTCGCGAAGTGGATCTTGAACTCGCACTGCACGGGGGCGAGGACTACGAACTCCTTTTCACAGTCCCGGCGGGCAAGCGGATTCCGGCCCAAATTGCCGGCGTCGCCCTAACCGAGATCGGCCACATCACCCGGGAGCCGAAGATTTTCCTCCGCACTCGGTCCAGCAAAGTCCACGAACTCAAGCCCCGAGGCTGGCAGCACTTCGAGAGTTAGCCGTTACCTCCGTCACTACTCTGTCTCTACCCTCGCGCCGAAAACCGGACTAGAGTAAAAACATGGCGTCCAGTAAATTCTTGCTTTTCCCCACTCTCGCTCTTTTGCTTACCGTAGCCGCGTCCGCGCAAAAGCAGGAACCGCCGCCGCCGGCTCATGCCAAGTCTCCGTCGCCTGCGGTGACCGACGAATTTATCCACCAACAGTTCGGTGATAATTGCTCGCTGCTGGCGGGACCGCCGCAGTTTGTCGCCGATCTTGACGACGACGGAATTGACGACCTGGTAGTAGCCGCCAAATGCAAAAACCCGATGGCCGACAAAGATGAATACAGTTTCGTCGTCGCCGATCCTTACGATACTTTCCTGGGATACAGCGACGTCAAGGTCACCTCCACTTTTGCGACCGATGAGCCCGAGCGGCGCGGCATCGCATTGCTCATTATTCACGGCGCCGAAAAAGACGCGTGGCGCGCCGAAAAACCCAAGGCCAAGTTCCTTCTCATCAATCTGCCCTTCAAAACCCTTACCGTGAAAAGGCTTGCCCAAAAGAAGAGGACCATCCTTGGAATTTACATGGAAGAAACGGGCGAGGGAGAGCAGACGTCTTCCGTGCTCTATTGGGACGGAAAGAAATATAAATATCAGCAGCTGGGGTCGACGCTGGAGTAACGCAATTGCTGATTGTTCTGATTGTTGATTTTTGGCGGGTCGTCGATCGCTCGTTGTAGATGCTCGTTCTTCATCAACAATTAAGATCGTTAACCACAGAGGGCACTGAGGATCGGAGTAAGGCTCGAAGTGTTGAAGGCTGCTGCAGTCCTTCCTCTGTCAGCCTCGGAGCCCTCTCTGGTAAAGGTTTTTCCTCTCATCCCCGCTTGTAGTAAGGAAATTCACGAGTTCCCACCCGCTTCACGTTTGCCTCCGCGAATTCACATACTCGGTCGAGCGCAGCCTGCAGTTCCCCGGTATAGCGTTCGATATCCTCGTCGCTGGCGTCCTCGGGCACCGGGATTAGTTTGCCGACTCGGACCAGCACCCGCGAGAAAGGCATCGGGATCATCAAGCGGTCCCAGGTGTTCAGCACCCACGCCCGATCAACCGCCGCATGGAACATGGTCAAAGACAAGCCAGATGATCGCGCCAGCGCTACCGGGCCGGGCTTTACTTTGTGCCGCGGACCGCGCGGGCCATCCAGAGTAAATGCCACCGTCCAGCCCTCTTCGAGCGCGCGTCGCAGGCCGAGCAAAGCCCGCACGGCGTTGCGGCTGCTCGATCCCTTCACTGCAACGAAGCCGAATTTGTGGACGATTCGGCCCATGTACTCGCCGTCATAACTGTTGCTGCTCATTACCCGAATCCCCATGTTGCGGAAGATATAGGTAGCGGGAATCATGCAGGAATGCCAGAACGAGGCGATCAGCGGGCGCTGGTCCAGCGTCTTCTGCGAACCGTCCTCGTAGGAGACAGCGACTCGCAACGTGGGCCCGATCAGCCGAATGATCCTGTACCCCAGCCAGATGATGACGCGTAAGACGATGCGCTGTCGAAGGGTATAGCGGTGGCGATCGATGGCGGGTAGCGCCGGCGCGGCCGCGATGCGAGTGCTGGATTCAGGCACGAACCATTTTAGCGGGACGGGGCGCGGGAAGGATTGCGATTTAGGTTCAAAAGATTTTAACCGCCGAGAACGTGGAGACCGGGCGCCGAGAACGCCGAGAAGAGAACAAGTTATACTTCTCGTTGTTCTTTGCGCCCTCTGGGATTAAAGGCTTTTATTGTCCCCATTACGGCTAGTTTTCCAGGTAAGAATTGATCCAGATTTTGATTTTCTGACGACGATCGTCGGTGGCGTCGAAGCGCACGCCGAGCGACTTGGGTTTTCGCCAGCTCACCGCGCCGCGAACGTTAACCCGCGGCAAGGTCATCAAGGAAAAAGAGATCTCAACGTTGGTTCCGATCGAAAAGTCTTCGGCGCTTTTGAGGGACATGCCTCCGGTGCTTATCTCGATGCTGCTGGCGCTGATGCGGCGGCCGTCTCCTACGAGAGAGACCTCGGTCATCACCGGAATACGCACATAGCGCCGGAATTCATGCAGTACGAGCATGCGCGTGGCGCGGACCAATTTCAATGCCGCGGGCCGTTCCAGCGGTTCGTTAAATATGGCGTTGATGCCGTACTTTGAGTAGCGCATGCATTCCTGCGCGTTGCCGCCCAATCCATAGATCACGCAGCGGCTGTTCGAAGGGGAGCTGCGGGCCGCTTCCATAACCGCGTCCGCGCCATCGCCCAATCCCAGGACGCAAGCTTCGAACTTTTCCTTGTGCAGGCGATCGGCAGCGTCGGAAGACATGACCACGGTCTCAATATTGAATTGGCGGAAACACTCCGCCAGCAGTGTTGTGGACGACTCGTTCAAGCCGACGAGCGCGGTGCGGGCAGCTGACTTGCGTACGGTGGGGGGTAGGGCAAAGGTAGTGGCGAAAGCTTTGTGCATAGTCGGGGAACACTCCACTTTTCAAAACCATTGTGGAGGCGCGACCCATTATGGGAAAGGCACAAAGGACCAACCCGCGAAGTACCAAAGTCGCGTTACTTTTTCTGAGAGCGCGGGAGACGGGACATTACGAGGGAGAAGGTTTGTGAAATGAAGAACTTGGAAGGGCCGACATCGGGCGTCACACCGCGGACCTCAGCCATCAGCGTGACTTCACGCCCTCGATTTCTTCGGCGGAATTGGCCAGGTCTAGAGTTTAGGTCCGAGGTCTGACGTCTGAGGTCTAAGGTCCGAAGTCCGATGCCACTACTCCTTCCAGCGGCGGAACAAGCAGCGCGCCATTGGTCCCGCCGAAGCCGAACGAGTTCGACATAGCATATTCGAGTTCCGCCTTGCGCGCCTGGTTGGGAACCAAATCCATGCCGACGGTATCGGGGTCGGGATTCTCCAGGTTTATTGTCGGAGGCAGAATCTGATCGCGTAAAGCAAGCACGGTAATGCCCGCTTCGAGTCCGCCGGCTCCGCCAAGGAGATGCCCGGTCATCGACTTTGTGGAACTCACCGCGATCTTGCGATCGCCAAAAAAGTTGCGGATGGCATGGGCTTCAAGCGTATCGCCGATCGGCGTAGATGTGCCGTGGGCATTGACGTATCCGACCACGTCGGGCGTAACGCCTGCATCCCGCACCGCATTGCGCATGACGCGGAAGCCGCCCTCGTGCTCGGGGGCAGGCTGAGTCATGTGATAGGCATCGCCGCTCATGCCATATCCTGAGATCTCCGCGAGAATGGGAGCACCCCTTTTACGGGCGTGCTCCAACTCTTCCATGATCAGAATGCCGGCGCCTTCGCCGATCACGAAGCCGTCACGGTCGCGATCCCAGGGACGGCTGGCCTTCTCGGGTGCGTCGTTGCGGGTGGAGAGCGCGCGCATGGCGGCGAATCCGCCTACGCCCATGGGAGTGATCGCGGCCTCGGCGCCGCCCGCAATCATTACATCCGCATCGTTGTGCTGAATAATGCGGTAGGAATCGCCGATGGAGTGTGCGCTAGTGGTGCAGGCCGTGGCCGTCGCCTCGTTCGGCCCCTTCGCGCCGTAACGCATGGAAACCTGCCCGGCCGCAAGATTGATAATGGCGGCTGGAATGAAGAAGGGAGATATCTTGCGCGGGCCGCCTTCCATCAGCGCGGTATGTTCGCGTTCTATGATGTCGAACCCTCCGATTCCCGACCCGATGTGAACGCCGACGCGCTCGTCGTTCTCCCGGGTGATCTTCAGTTCCGACATCTTCATGGCTTCATCGGCGGCCGCGATAGCCACATGGATGAAGCGACCCATCTTCTTGACTTCTTTCTTTTCGATGAAATTCAGTGGATCGAAGTTTTTGACCTCGGCGGCGATCTGGCAGGCGAAGGCAGTAGGGTCGAAGCTGGTGATGCGCCCCACGCCGCTCTTACCGGCAAGCAGGGCCTTCCATACCACGTCGGTGGTATTGCCTACGCCACAGATCAAGCCCAGGCCTGTTACTACGACCCTGCGTCCCAACTATTTCCCCGCTTTCGCGTGCTTGCCGATGTAATCCACCGCGTCCTGCACGGTTCGAATCTTCTCCGCGTCCTCGTCGGGGATCTCGATGTCGAAGGCCTCTTCGAAAGCCATGACCAGTTCGACGGTGTCCAGCGAGTCCGCGCCCAGGTCGTCGACGAACGACGCGCTGGAGGTGACTTCGCCCTCATCCACTCCCAACTGCTCCACGATAATCTGCTTTACCTTCTCGTCCACGGCTGCCATGTTTTCCTCGCTTGCCACAATTAGATTTGAATTCGGGTCCTACTGTTGCGCATTAGCAGCTCATAAATTCTGCTCGCGCGGGCTTTTGGCTCTCCAAAGTCTGCCAGTTCTAACGCACTGCGGTACGAAAAAAGGCGAGTGTGTAGTGTAATTGTCACGGTGAATTAGTGTAAAGGAAGGGCTCGGCCACTTCCGGCAAAGCCTCGGTTGACTTGGGATTGCACTCTTGAATCCTAAAGGCTGCCCGTTACCGGGGTCAAACGATGTCCAAGTAATGGATAGACACGGGCTCTTCTCGGCGAACTCTGCGAGCCCCCTGCGTCCTTTGCGGTTAAGCTTTTGTAAAGCAGCCCCAAGAAAAGTGGTGGAGGAATCCCATGCGTGCGGTCGTCCAGCGCGTAAGCCGGGCCAGAGTCACCGTCGGCGAAGAAATTGCCGGCGAGATCGGTACGGGATTGTTAGTCCTGCTGGGCGTGGGCCATGAGGACACCGAGACGGATGCGAGTTATCTGGCCGAAAAGATTCTCGGCCTGAGGATTTTCGAAGACTCCGACGGAAAGATGAATCGCAGCGTGCCAGATCTAGGCGGCAGTGTGCTCGCGGTCTCGCAGTTCACACTGTATGGAGACGTGCGCCGCGGCAAGCGCCCGTCCTTCGACGCCGCGGCCCGCCAGAACAAGCCCGGCGGCTTTATGAGTTTTTCGTCGAGCGCATTCGGGCCGCAGGGCTTGCGCTGCGAAACCGGTCGCTTCCAGGAAATGATGCAGGTGGAACTGATGAATGACGGGCCGGTGACGATTCTGCTGGATTCCGGCAAAGCGTTCTAGGTATTGGCTACTTTCAGTAGCCGTTCGCAGTCATCGTTGTGTCGCCTGTTTACGCCAATTGCGCGATTGTTTTTTTCCAAAACACGGAAGACGATCAATCCTGCCGCAACATTGGATGTGGATCCGCTTTGAGCTTGATCTTTAGGACCGGAGGTCCGTCAGCTCGAATACAGACTCGCTGCGCGAAAGGAAGAAACCGAGCGTTCGCCGAGACAAGGATGTCGTAGCATCCCATTTGCACGACAAATGAAAAACTTCCATCCACCGCTGTGTTACTTTCCCATTTCGAAGAGACATAAGCCTGGTCTAGTTGCTGGAAATCATGGACGACGACGAAAGCGCCTTCCACTGGCTTTCCAGTGTCTCCGGCTGTAACAATACCACTCACGCTGCTTGGCAGGGTGTTCTGCGAGATCATCGGTAGGGCGACAAGGAGCACAGCCAGTCTCACAGCCTTATAAATCCACATACGCTTCGCTCTAGTTTGTGATAACGAAATTATCTCCTATAACGCCTATACCGGCGTCGACGAGACACGCCTTTCAGAAACCTCGGCCAAACGCCGGCGTAGCGTTTGAACCGCATCTCATTCGGTTTCAGATTGCACGCGCGGACTCTACGGTCTAAAGCCGCGTCTCTTACCGGATTTCGCGTAGGCAGAATGTCCTCGACCCAACACCGATTTTTCACTGTCCTCTGCGGCACTCGCGCGAAATCCTTCTTTTCACAGCATTTTATTTTGGCCCAGCACGTGCTTCAAGCATCTTAAGTTGGCGGGTTCGCGAGGAGCGCAACGTGGGCGTCGGTAACCAGTGGGTAATCAATGGAGCGTTAGTCGCCCTGCTCGCTTCCAGCGGAGTTGCTCAGAAGGTTGCATCCCCAACAGCATTGCCGCTCGACGTGATCCTTCAGTCGACGGAAAAGGCGCAAGCGACGGCTCGTCCACAAGTCTCCTATCAGATTATCCGCGAGTATCGCCTGTCCGGCGCCAAAGATTCGAAAACCGATTCCCAGGTCGTAGCGGAAGTTAATTTCAAGCCGCCCGCCTCCGAGGGCTACAGAATTGAAAGGTACTCGGGCAGCAGCCGCGGACAGCAACTTGTGCGCAGCGTGCTCGATCATGAGGTCGAAGTTACATCGAAGAATAATAATAAAGAACGCAGCGCCATCAGCCGGGAGAACTACACCTTCAGCTACGTTGGCGAAGCGATGCTGGATGGGCAATCCTGTTACGTCTTGGGATTAAAACCGAAGCGAACGGACAAGGATCTGATCTCTGGACAAGTATGGGTGGACAAGCGTTCATTCCTGATTCGCCAGATTCAGGGAGACGTCGAGAAAACGCCGTCCTGGTGGCTAAAGAAAGTTCACATCACGCTCGCATTTACCGATCTTGAGGGAACCTGGGTGCAGAAAAGCATGGAAGCTGTCGCGGATGTGCGACTGGTGGGCACACATACCTTGACGTCGCGAATTTTGGATTACCGGAAAGCATCAGAGGTTGCAGAAACCCCGTTCGTTGGCGGTCCCGCATTTCGAAAATAGCTTCGAAAATAGTAGCGACGAAGCAGCAAAATGGAATGCCAGCTTTGTTTTAGTCTCGCCAGCGCGGGCGGGACGCCTCCGCTACTGCCGGCAGGATCCCCGGCGCTACTTTTCAGTCGAATAAAGCTTGAGCTTAGCGCGCCTGCAGAATCGCATCCGCTACGCGGGCTGCTTCTACTGCCGCCTTCACGTCGTGAGTTCGCAAAATGTGCGCGCCCTTGAGAATCAGTGCGGTCTGCGTCGCAATGGTTCCATAGAGGCGGCCCTCCGGCGGAACATCTCGCGCCTGATGGTGCGTGGAAATACGTGAGTTTTGACAGAAACTGCGGAGCGACTACGGGTAGCAATCTGCAAGTGAGTGTTCTCATCGATTCCAGACAGCTTCCCAACGAAAGCGCGAACGCCTTTATTGCAGACGACGACCACGGTGCCACACGATTTGTTGCACAGGCTGAATGGGTTTCTTCTCGCAAGCTGAGAATCATTTACTCGCGCAAGGCCCGCGTTTTCAGGAAAGAGTCGAAGGTCGGGCCAATTGAAATTGAATATGCAGAGCGATGACGTTCTGAGTGTGATCGCCTCGATCACAGTGGGCGTTCGTCCGCTCGGGCGGGGAGGTGAATCTGTTATAGAAGGGAGGCAGGAGGCCTTCGCTCCTTTTAACGCCGCCAGACGATTGCGTCCGGGGCTACGTGATTCGTTAGAGCAGCGCCGTCTCGTGGATCAGGCGACCTTCGGAAAAGCGATCCAAATTCAACAAAGACGCATCAATCAATTCCGTCTTCCCGTTGAGAATCAAATCGCTCAAAACCTTACCCGTCGCTGGGGCGTGCATCACCCCGTGTCCGCTAAATCCGTTGGCCAGAAAGAACCCTGGAACTCGCGGCGCCTCTCCGAGAATTGGGTGGTGATCGGGCGTCATCTCGTAAAGCCCGGCCCAGGCCCGTTTCGGATTGACTGGCAGGTTGGCGAAGCAAGGCACGCGATCCGCGGCGCGAGTCAAGATCTTCTCGATAAATGCAGGGTCGAATTCGGTTTTGAAGCCCGTCGTCTCCTCGGGATCGTTCCACGCCAGCAGAAAGCCACGGCCCTCCGGACGGAAGTGAAATCCGTTGGACATGTCGATGATCATCGGCGCAGTGTGCGGAAATTGCTCGAACGGCTCACTCGGCACCAGCATGCGGCGCAAGGGTTCGAGGGGAAGGTTAACGCCCGCCATGGCTGCGACACCGGCCGCCCAGGCCCCGGCACAATTCACCACCGCGCGGGTTGCAAATGAACCGGTACTGGTTTCCACACCGGCAATCCCGCGATCATCCCGCACCAAGCCGGTGACTATGGAGTTCTTCTGCAATCTCGCTCCTTGATCCGCCGCCCAGCTCATCAGGCCATTCATGCAGCTGTAAGGATCGACAAAGCCATCGGTCGAACAGAAACTTCCGCCAACAATGTCGTCGCCGCGCAGTTGTGGGAACCCATGGCGGATTTCACCGCCGTCGATTAACTGCACATTCTTCAAGCCCATGGCCACTTGCTTTTCGTAATTCGTGCGTAGATAGGCCAGTGTTTTTCATTCGTCGCGCAGAAAAGGTATCCCTGCGGACGGTAATCGCAAGGATAGCCAAGCCGCTCCTCGAAGCTGGCATAGAAGGGAATCGAATACAGCGACATCTGAATGTTGACGGGAGTGGAGAACTGGGCGCGTACGCCGCCCATACTCTTGCCGGTCGATCCCTTGCCTTGCGCAGACTCTCGTTCCAGGACTAGAACGTTGCGGCAGCCCGCCAAGGTCAGATGATATGCAACGCTCGACCCGACAATCCCACCGCCAATAATGACGACGTCTGCCGTCTGCACGCGCTTGGCCCCTCCAAGGGACCGAGCATTTTAGCTGAGGTCGCACACGGCAGTACATGTACTCCCGGTAACTCATTCAGACGCCTTCCGTCCCCCTCGGTAATCTTGCCCCAGTTACCGGCTCACCCTAGTCTGGAAGAGCATGGCCCTTCGTTGCCTGTTGTTTTCCTCGGATGAGGGAACGGCTGAGCCTATTCGCCAGGTATTGGCCGGTCTCGGTTTGGAGGGAGAGTACTGCTCCGAAGCGGGAGCCGCAGCTGAAAAAGTAACCCATCAGAATTTTCAAATCGTCATCATCGATTGGGATATGCAGCCCGAAGCTGCAGTGCTGCTGACGAAAGCTCGTGAACGCAAAGCCGCCGAACGGCCACTTACTCTGGCGATTGTGAGCGACGATGGCAGCGTTCCCAAAGCGCTGCAGGCGGGTGCGAATTCCATTTTGCGAAAGCCGCTTCTGGTCAACCAAGTCAAAGATACTTTGACCACCGCCCGTGACTTGCTTCGCGCCAAGCAAGCATCTGCGACCGCCGCGGCAGCCGGGGCGTCGGCGGGCTCTGCAGGTGGCGCGCTCCAGGCAGATGAAACGTCGCACCGGGCGGAAAATTTTCCAGAGTCTTCCACTTCGCTTCCGATCGGGCAATTCGCCGCCAAGTCGCATGCGCCTGAATTTGTCACGGCCCTCGAGCCTATCGTTTCACCAATAGAATCGGGACCGGTCCGTGTGCCGGTAACAGAAGAAAAGCCCTTCTCCTCTCCCGCCGCGCCAGCTTCACCCCTTCCACCCGATGGCCCCAAAGGTCTGGAATGGTATTTGAAAACGCGATTGGGAAACACTACGACGAGACAAGCCGTCGAGCAGGCTCCTTCGCCTTCAGCGGAGAGCGATTTACTCGGCTACGCCCAAATGACCTCGACTGCATCGAAAGCTGCTCCGTCGAAGTCGAGCGACGCGGCAGCGCCTTACACTTCCGAACGCAAGCGGGACCGTAAAGACACTCTGGAGTCTAGGAAGGAAGAACGAAAAAACGACGAGCGAAAGAAAGAAGCGGAACTCTTCGCTTACATGGCGGGCGAGAAGAATGGCTTGGATGAGGTTCCGCGTCCCAAGTCAAGGTTGAAAGGTGCAATCGTCGGTGCCCTTGTCCTGGCCGGCTGCGCGATTCTGGCGGCTCCGCAAGCGCCCTGGCATTCTAAGATGCGTGGGGTTTGGGCGCGCGGACAGCAGGCGATGCATGGCTGGCTAAACCCGCAGCCAGTCACTCCAGTCCAGGCGCCGGTTGCTCACGAAAACTTTGGCCGCGCTGGCGATGAATACAAGTTACCGGTCGAGGAGAATATTCCGGATGCCACGACCGATCCTTCGCAGATTCAGGTGGTGCCAGTGATAGATCCTACCGCCAAGAAGCCGATCAACGACGCGACCAATCCGGTGCAGCCGGCGGGACCGCCCGACGCAACCGGCGCAACGCCGAGCGATCAGACGTCCGCTCCAGCGGTGCAGATCCCGGACAACCAGCCTTCTCCATCAATGCCCGAGACAGGAAGGCCAGCCAGTGGCGGCGGAGCACCCGCATCTCTGGCCACTCCTGCCCTTGTGACACCAGTGCATCCTGATTTACCGGTGCCGGCTCCGATTACATCCTCGGCACCTTCCCTTCCGGCGCAACTCGCGCCGGCGCAGAAGCCGCCGCATGAGCCTTCTTCCTCTGGCCATGTGCCCTCGAGTTTGAAGTCACAAATCTCCTCCATGACCCCCGAGGCGAGCGGTAACAAGCCTCCGGAGGCTGCCATGAATTCGATTGAACCAGTTGCCGTTCCCGAAGCTGCCGAGCGTGCGCTGCTGACCGAACAGCCCGCCCTGGCCTATCCCGCCAACGCCGGAGGACAGCATGGGACGGTAATCCTGCAGGTTCTGATTGCCCGCGACGGTACCGTGCAAGACGCAAAGTTCCTGCAGGGATCGCTGGTATTTGCCAAAGTCGCGATCGACGGCGTGAGGCAGTGGAAGTTCAAACCCTACTCCATGAATGGGAGAGCGGTTTCGGTCCAGACCCTGCTGACGATCAGCTTCAAACCGGGGCAGTGAAAGTAAGTGGTTTGTTTTGTTAAAGTCGCCACGACCGTCTACAGCCTCAGAACCCAATACGCGACTTCTTCGAAGAAGCTCGTCGTGGGTCGAATTGGCCGGCGTCACCGGGGAGGCTCAAAACAAGCAGCCGAGGCGTTCCAAACTGCATCTAGAGAGATATAATTGGGAGAGTTTCTCAGGGAAGTAACTCCTTCCGGAAGAAGATCAAACTGATGTCCATGAAAACCAAAGCAGCGATTCTCGTCACCTCCTTTGCCGTACTACTCTTCGTGGTTGTGGGTTCGTTGGGGGGCGTGCACGCTTCCTCGAACGATGGCTCTTACCGTCAACTGCAGGTTTACAGTGAAGTGCTTTCGCGCGTGCGCAGTGAGTACGTGGAAGAGCCGAATATCCCCAAGGTGACGGACGGCGCGCTGCACGGACTTCTCGAGTCTCTCGATTCCAACTCCAGCTACATGTCAGCGGACTCCTACAAGGCGTACAAGGCACACAAGATCGAAGGCAGAGCCGGAATCGGCGCGGTGATCTCGAAGCGCTTTGGCTACGCAGCCGTAGTCGCCGTCCTGCCCGGATCTCCCGCGGAAAAGGCAGGGATAGAGCAGACGGACATCTTCGAATCGATTGAGGGACAAAGCACGCGGGAAATGTCGCTGCCCGAAATTCGCAGCATGCTTGCCGGCACGCCGGGGTCTACTTTGAATGTTGCAGTAGTCCGCGCCCGCAAGGCGGAGCCTCAGAAAGTTGTCATTACGCGCGATATGGTAAGCATTCCTGCGGTGGCCGACAAGATGATGGACGACGGCATCGGCTACGTGAAAGTGGAAGCCCTCACCAAGGGCAAGACTCAGGAGATCGCTTCCAAAATCAAGTCGCTCGAGAAGTCAGGAGCGAAGAAAATTCTGCTCGATCTGCGGAACTGCGCTGAAGGTGACGAGAATGAGGGTGTTTCAGCGGCAAATCTTTTCTTGAATCACGGCACCATCACTTACTTGCAGGGACAAAAATTTCCGCGAGAGGCGTTTAATGCTGATCCAGCGAAGGCGATCACCAGCCTTCCGGTCGCAGTTCTGGTAAACCGGGGGACTTCGGGCGCGGCTGAGATTGTGGCGGCCGCGGTTCTGGAGAACGCGCGCGGCGACGTGGTCGGCGACAAAACCTTCGGCGACGGCTCGGTGCAGAAGACGATCGACCTGCCGGATGGCGGCGCGTTGATCATCTCCATCGCGAAGTATTACTCGCCCAGCGGGAAAGCCATTCAAGACTCGGCGATCACGCCCAACGTCCTGGTGGCGGATGCCGCGGACGACTCTGTGGGTCCAGACGACGAAGATTCAACGCCCACTACTGATCAGGAAGCCGCGCCTAAAAAGACGGTGGATGATCAGTTGAACAAAGCCGTGGAAGTGCTGAAAAGCCGGGCCAGCTAAATTTATCCGATCATTCCGAAGCCCGAGCGAAAGCGAAGCCGACCCATTCACTGTTCTGTCATTCCGAGGACAGCCGGAGCAAAAGCGACGGCAACCGAGGAATCTGCTTCTTGTTGCTAGTCGCGCGCCAACTCGGCGCGCGATTTTCTTTGTGTCCTCAACCGTTCACTAGGCGAGAGACCTCGAAGTGCTATCCTGACTCCGTCTCCTGATGAAATCTCTTTACGAAACTCTTCCACCGGTAGAAATCGGCGGGCGAAGGCTGGTGGGCCGCGTGCTCTTCGGTCTGCTCGTGCTGGTTGCAATCCTGGTAGGAGCGACCGCAGGCCTGCTGCTGGTTTACACTACCGACCTTCCTCAGGTCGACGCCTTGGAAGCCTATCGGCCCAGTTCCATCACCGAACTCTACGACGATCGCGGGCGAGTGATCGGATCCTTCGCGCTGCAACGACGCGTGGTCGCGAGCTACGACGATTTTCCTCCCATCCTGCGGGACGCATTGATCTCGATTGAAGACAAAGATTTTTACCGGCACTCCGGAATCAACTTTTTTCGCATCATGGGGGCTGCCTATCGCGACATCGCATCGGGCGGCAAAGTCCAGGGAGCGTCCACTCTTACCATGCAGCTGGCCCGCAATCTTTTTTTGTCGCCCGACCGAAGGTGGCAGCGCAAGGTGCAGGAGGCCATGCTCGCCATCCAGATTGAGCGCCGCTTCACCAAGGCGCAAATCTTCACGCTGTATGCAAATCAGATTTCTCTCGGTCACGGTACGTTCGGATTTGAGGCCGCGTCAGAGTTTTATTTCAGCAAGCCGGCAAAGCAGCTGACTCTGGAAGAAGCGACTCTGCTGGCGGGATTGCCGAAAGGGCCGACGGTATATTCGCCGATCAACCATCCCGATCGCGCTCAAAAGCGGCGCAATCTGGTGATCAATGCCATGCTCGAAGACGGCAAGATCACGGCCACGCAGGCTGCAGACGCGCGATCCGCGCCTCTGGTGCTGCATCTGGCCCACGATCCGAATTCGCTGGCTCCATATTTTGTGGAGGAAATTCGCCGCTATCTTGAGAACAAGTACGGTGCCGACCAAGTTCACGAAGGCGGTCTGAAGGTGTATACCACGCTTGATGTAGATCTGCAGCGAGCCGCGAACCAGGCCGTGCTGGACGGTCTGGCGGCCTATGAGAGGCGTCACGGGTGGCAGGGTCATCTTGAAAACGTTGTGGCCAACGGGCTGGTTCTCGGTAAATATTCTCATCCCGACTGGGACGACGAACCTGAGGTGAACGGATACATCCACGCCCTGGTCACCTCCGTGGGCACTGGCATTGCGACGCTTAAGTTCGGCAGATATACCGCAGCTCTTGGACAAAGCGACGTTGCCTGGACCGGTCAGAAGCTGGCGTACATTCTCAAAACCGGAGACATCTGCTATGTAAGGATTCTCACTCTCGGCACGAACGGCGCCGCCCGCGTCAGCCTGGAGCAGGATTCGGGAGCCCAGGGCTCGCTGCTCGCCATCGACAACGCCAGCGGCGGAATCAAGGCAATGGTGGGCGGGCGCGATTTCAACGAGTCGAAGTTCGATCGCGCCACGCAGGCCATGCGCCAGGTCGGCTCCTCGTTCAAGCCCTATGTTTACACAACGCTGATCGACCAAGGCGCCAGTCCCGACGACACCATTCTCGATGAGCCGGTCAGCTTTGAAACTCCTTCCGGCCCGTATTCTCCGCATAACTACGACGAGAAATTTGAAGGCATTATTACTCTGAGGCGCGCGTTGGCGCAGTCTCGCAACATCCCGGCACTGAAGCTGGCGAACAAAGTTGGCATCAAGAGCGTCATCGACTACGCCGAGCGTTTCGGCATCACCGCCAAGCTGCCGCCATACTTGCCGGTGGCGCTCGGAGCTGCCGAAATTACATTGATGGAGCAAACCTCGGCCTACAGTGTTTTTCCCAACGACGGCGTGCGTGTCCTGCCGCGGTACATCACGCGCGTGACCGATTACGAAGGACGCGTGCTGGAAGAAGATTTTCCCGAAGTAAAAGACGTGATCAGCGAGCGCACGGCCCGCATTATGACTTCGATGCTGCGCGAAGTGGTACTGCACGGTACGGGAATCGCCGCTGCCAAGCTGCCTTTCCCCGTAGCGGGCAAGACCGGGACCACTAATGATTTCACTGACGCCTGGTTTATGGGATTCTCTCCGGCCATGACTTGTGGGGTCTGGGTCGGCTACGATGAAAAGAAATCTCTGGGCGCCAAAGAAACGGGAGCGCACGCGGCCCTGCCCATCTGGATGAATTTCATGACAGTGGCAATGGCGGGCAAGGATCCGGGAGACTTTCAAGCGCCGCCTCTAGCGCCGCGCACGGCCGCTCAAAAACTAGATACGCCAGACGCGGCCCCAGCCACGGAAGAAGCGCACTAGCTGATGATGAATGAAGCATCCATAGAGACGTAGCTTGCTAACGTCTCGCCGCCGGCAGAGAGACGTTGCAAGCAACGTCTCTAGGAAAGAAGATTATGACCAAGAAAAGAATTCTCTTCACCCTGCTCGTCCTAGCGTTGCTAGCGGTCCTTGCTGTCGCATTAGGCCCCACGCCAGAGGCGGCGCCTGAAGACAACAAGGCCGCCGTCGAGCGCGTCCTGCATGCTCAACAGGACGCCTGGAACCGTCACGACCTTAACGGCTTCTTGGCGGGCTACTGGAATTCTCCGGAGCTAACCTTTTTTTCCGGCGCCAAAGAAACCAGCGGCTGGCAAGCCACGCTGGATCGCTACCGCTCGACGTACAACAGTCCGGGGCGCGAAATGGGGAAGCTGGAGTTCTCCGGTTTGCGCACAGCGATACTCGGGCCCGAGGCGGCATTCGTTCGCGGCGAATGGCATTTGACCATGCCCGATGGCAAGACTCCGCACGGTCTGTTCACCCTCGTGTTTCACAAATTTCCCGAAGGCTGGAGGATCGTGCACGACCATACTTCGGCGGCGGAATAAAACTGCTTCTAGCTGTTAGCCAAACGTCGCTCACTTCTTGACCCGTACTTGCACTCGGCTACCTTCCGGAAGCGTCCCATTCGAAATTTCCACCTTGCCGTTGCGCACGATCCCTTCGAATTCCGGTTGGGACTGGACCGCTGCCCGCACGGGCGAGTCGCCCGTGCCCACACGTGCACTGCCTCGCCGCGTGCCCTTATCCATGGCTTCATTCGCCAGGCGGTCGGCTTCCTGATTATGCTCTCGCATCGCGTGGCCGATCGAGAACCAGCCGAGTTGCGCGATCAATTCCTTGGCGCGACCGTGCAAGTCCTGCAGCGTCGCGTTCTTCACCTTATAAATGCCCTTAATCTGCCGCACCAGCAGTTCGGAATCGCTGATCACTTTGAGCGCCTTGGGGCCGTGCTGCAGCGCATATTCCAGAGCGGCGATCAGTCCTTGATACTCGGCAAAGTTGTTGGTCTGGTGACCGAGATATTCACTCAGAGCGGCCACTTTCCGTCCGCTTTCATCTTGGATGACTACACCGTAACCGGCAGGACCAGGATTGCCGCGCGCACCGCCGTCACTGTGAGCAATCAAATAGCGTTCAGGAGGATTCTCGCGAGCTTCGAAGAGCGGTTTGGTTCCGGCACTGCGGGAGGGGGTCATTCTTCGAGTGTACAACCAGGGCTATCGAGCTTCGCTCGACGGACGGCCGAGGGCAGCCGTCCCCACACGAACTCGTCAGCGCCCGGCGGCGAGTCGCGTGGCCAGGCGCGGCGGCAGGTTTGCGGCAAAGATGCGATCCTGCGCGTCTTTCAGATTATAGGGCGTGCGATGAAAGTGCACGACCTGCGCGTCGGTGTCGAACAGCGCGAAAGCGGCTCGCCAGTCGCCGTCGCGAGGCTGGCCGACAGAGCCGGGATTGATCAGATATCGCGCATCCGGCTTCAGATGCAGCGCCACCGATTCCGCCTGGCCGACCGTTCGGTATTCCGGACGGAAGCCATCCGCGGACGAGTCGTTGACGAAGAATCCACCTTGCAGATGCGTGTGTCCAAAAAAAGTTAGCGGAATGGCCAGGGTCACCAGCGGCGCAAGCGCGTCCCCCAGCGAAACCACATATTCATCCTCATCCTGCGGAGAGCCATGGACCAGCTGCACCCGCGGAAAATCCGGCAGGGAAACAGGACCCTGCGGCAAACGGCGTAGCCAGTCCAGATTCTGAGAGGTTAATTCGTTTCGAGTCCAAATAGCCGCGGAAGCAGCCATGGGATTGAAGTCGTCGAGGTCCAACAATCCGGTGACTGCCTTGTCGTGATTGCCACGCACGAAGATTTCTCCCAAATCCCGAGAACGCGCCGTCACCTCATTCGGACTCGCGCCGTAGCCAACGATGTCTCCTAGATTCACGACTGCGTCGAATGATGGAACGGCAGCGAGGCTAGCTTCGAGAGCTTCGAGATTGGCGTGAATGTCGCTCAGCAGCAGTATGCGCACGGATCACCGGACAAACTGCCGATTATAGACCGAACAGGAATGCGCGAGTCTCGGCAAGACATAGCTATTGTGAAAGCTTACAACGGCCTTGCGAGCGAACGTCCCGTCATTCGCCGCGCTTAAGAATCAAGACCTACGAACTCGCCCTCATATCGCTGGAAGTTCCCCCGGCTGCGGGAACATAGCACTTCAGCGTGTAATCCATCACCATGCGGTCGGCATTGAAGCGCCAACCCAGGGTTCGGATCGTCCTCTTCATGCGCTTAATCCAGCCGCGCGGAAGACCGTCGCGATCACGCTGGTAATAGAGTGGAATCACTTCATCGCGGAGTGCCCGCATCAGGTCTTCCCCGTCGCGGGTATCGTGAACGCTAGGGTTGGAATGCGTCCTGCCGGTGCCGATCGAGAAGCCATTCATGCCGTCGAAGGCCTCGGCCCACCATCCATCCAGAATGGAAAGATTCAGCCCCCCGTTCAGCACAACTTTCTGTCCGCTGGTGCCCGACGCCTCCAGCGGCCGCCGCGGATTGTTGAGCCACACATCGACGCCCTGCACAAAGTGCCGCCCCACATTTATGTCGTAGTCTTCCACAAACACAAATTTGTCGCGGAACTTCGGATCCCGCATCAACTCAGCGATCTGCTGCAACACTCGCTTGCCGGGTTCGTCCAGCGGATGCGCTTTGCCGGCAAACACAAATTGCACCGGGCGATTCGGATCGTTCACCATCGAAGCCAAACGCTCTATGTCCGTCAGGATCAGATTGGCCCTTTTATAAGTGGCGAAACGGCGGGCAAATCCGATGGTGAGAGCATCTGGGCTGAGCACTCGCTCCAGGCGTTGCAGCACTTCTCGCGATTCTCCGCGGCGCGCCGCTTGATCGACCGCTCGCCGCCGCACGAACTCAATGAGCTGTGACTTCAGATTCAGGTGCGTCTCCCACAGTTCGCCGTCGTCCACGTTCTCGATGCCTAGCCAGATCTTGGCCTCGCTGCCGTGCTGGTTCCAGTTCGTACCCAGATGACGATCGTAGAGGCGAAACATCTCCGGAGCCAGCCACGACGGAACGTGCACTCCGTTGGTGATGTGTCCAATAGGAACGTCATCCTCCAGTTTGTTGCGGAATAATTTCGTCCACATGGCGCGCGACACTTCCGCATGCAGGCCGGAAACGGCGTTGGCGCGCCGCGAGAGGCGCAGCGCCAGTACCGTCATGCAAAAGAGTTCCTCCGCATTATTGGGATTCTCGCGACCCAGTCCCAGCAGGCTGTCCTGAGAGAGTCCCAGCGCTTCGCGAAGCGGCCCAATATGTTCCTCGACCAAGCCCGCTTCAAAGCGGTCGTGTCCCGCCGGCACTGGAGTGTGCGTGGTGAATACTACTTCGCGCGAAATGCGCGGAACCGCTGCCTCGAACGAGATCCCTTCCTCTTCCATCCGCATTCGAACCGCTTCCAGCACGGCAAATCCGCTGTGGCCTTCATTCAGGTGCAGAACGCCAGGAGAAATCCCAAGAGCCTTCAGCGCCCGCAACCCGCCCACGCCCAACAGCAATTCCTGGCGAATGCGGATCCGCAGATCCCCGCCGTACAGGCGCGACGTAAGCTGGCGATCCTCGGGAGCATTCCCTTCCACGTCGGAATCGAGCAGCAATAAGTCGCGGCGTCCCACCTTCACGCGCCAGACCTTTGCACAAATCCGGCCACTGCGTGTTTCGATTTCCACGACCACCGGGCGTCCGTCTTTTCCGATCGCCACTTCCATCGGCATTTGATTGACGTCGGTCTTGAGATATTCTTCCCGTTGCCATCCGCCCAGATCGAGCCGCTGCCGAAAATATCCCTGGCCATAGAACAAACCAATCCCCACCAGAGGAATATCCAAATCCGACGCGCTCTTGATGTGATCGCCTGCCAGCACTCCGAGGCCCCCGGAATAGACCGGCAAAGACTCGTGCAGGCCAAATTCAGCCGAAAAATAAGCCACCGGGTGCGGCCGCAACACGCCTGCGCGCTGCGCGCCCCAAGTCCGGTCCGCTTCCAGATATTCCAGCATGCGGCGATAGGCGTAGTTCACCCGGCTATGCAGCATGAGTTCCGCCGCACGGGTTTCCAGCTTGGCGAGAGGAATTTCTCCCAGCAGCGCAACTGGATTGTGGTTGAGTTCGCTCCAACGCGCCGGATCGAGATCGAGAAACAGACTCGAGGAATTGTGATCCCAGCTCCACCACAAATTGCGCGCCAGCGTCCACAGCCGCTCCTGCAGCGGAGCGATGAACCGATCCAGAGTTCGCGCTTCACTTACGATCGGAGCGACCTGCGTAGCTGCCTCGGTCAGCATCCGAATCTCGTCCCCGCTAAAAACGCGGGCTTCTACGGTCTGTACTACAAGAACGCCCTGCAGAACTCCGCGATCGATCAACGGAACGCCCAGGAACGACTGGTAAGCGTCCTCGCCCGCATCCCGGAAATACTTGAATCGGGGATGTTGTTTCACTTGTTCCACCGCCACCGGCCTCACCAGTTCCGCCACCAGGCCAGTGAGTCCCTCATGGACCTCCATGCGCAGACTGCCAATACATTCTTTGCGAAGTCCCACGGTGGCAGCCAACACCAGGTTGGCGCGATCCGGTTCCAGCAAGTATGCCGAGCACACGTCGGTTCGAAATCTCTTGGCGATGAGCGCGACCACGTTCATCAGCGTTTCCGCCGGCTGTCCGCCGTCTGCCGCAAGATTTGCGATCTCTTCTAATGTCAGGACGTTCCCGACTTCGCTCAATGGCACGTCTTGCTCCTTTTCCTCTACTAAGTCGTCGTATCGGTCCAAGCTCTTTCGCTAGCCTCCGTCGGATCCAGTACCTAAACCTGCTGCACCCCGGCACGAGTCGTAGCCGGCAGGGGATTCTCTATTGTACGGTGTGCGAAAGAAATCGTGAATGAGGGTGACGCTCAGGGTTATTGATGCCCGCAATACCCATGTGGAGACAGCCGCCCCCGGCTGTCCATCCAGCGAAGCTCGATAGACTGACTCGACTCTAAACCGCTTCCTCTCGCGCAGCCCTCCACTCCCGCCGATACAGACCATACATGGCCGCGCATCCGACGAGTGGCACCGCCAATCCCGCCTTAAGGGTGCCAAAGTGAGTCGACGAAACCCCGATCATCCACGGCATCAGCCCACCGCCCAGGTTCGACATCGTGAACATCAACGACCCAACCCGCGATGATGCCGGCCCAAATTCCCGCGACAAGACCGAAATCGTAATCGGATAGACGTAAGAAAGCCCCAGTCCCGCGAGGCTCGCGCTCACCACTACCCCCAACAGGCCGTGCGACAAAATCAGGCCAGCCATACCCGCGCAAGCTACCAGTAATCCCACCTGCACCAGTCGAATCTCGTCAGTCATTCGCAACAGCAGAGGCGCCAGCCATCTTCCCAGCATCAGAGCGGAGTAAAAAAACGAAGGAGTCATGACCGACAGAGCGGGCGTCAGGCTTCCCAGGCTCTTCGCATAGGATGCGATCCATCCCCCGAAACCGTTCTCGACCCCGACATACAAAAAGAACAGAACCGCTAGGATGAGCAGCACGCCATTTTTCCAATGAATTGCCGGAGCCTTGCCTTGACCAGCATCTTTCGCCACATATGGTTCGACAATATACGAGGGCATAGCTGCGATCCCTATCGCCACCAGAAGTGCGAAACCGGCCACGGACGCCAGGAAAAGCGGAAGCCTATGGCTCCTCGCCGCCGCTGCCACCAGAAAAGGGCAAGCCACTGAACCCGTGCTCCAACAGAAATTGAGAAGATTGAGCCGCGCGCTGCGCCGGACAGGATTCACTTCCGCCACGAGCAGGTTGGCCGCCGGAACCGCCAGTCCCATGCCGAATCCCGACGCCGCGATGCACAACATTCCCATGATCTTCGGACCGGCCAGCAACAGGGCCACCCCCGCACTCATCAGCAAGAGTCCAGCTTTCATCGCGAAGCGAAATCCCCAGCGCGATACCATCGCGCCAGAAAGCGCCACGGCCACAGTCGAAGCCAGATACTGGATCGTAAACAGAGCGCCTGCCTGCGAATAGTTCAGCGACCAGCGCGCCGACAGCGTCGGCAGCATGGGACCAAGAAGCACGGTTGCGATTCCAATCGGCACGAACGCTGCATAAGCGGCGAATGTCAGCGCTTGGGCGGAGACTGGATTATTGGAGAATGGGGCGTTGGGTGGGTCAGAGGGGGACATGAATGGGCTGGCACGCAATGCGGTAACTATATCTGAAGCGTTGTTAGGACGAAGCGGGCGCCTTCGCCGTGGATTCCCGAACCACCAGCTCAGGCTCGATTGCGATTTCGGAAGGATACTCTTTCTTTCCCTCAATTCGTTCCAATAAACTCCGTGCCGCTACTTCTCCCATTCGGTTCAATGGCTGTCGCACCGTCGTCAGACTCGGCGTGTAAAAGGCAGCGCCCGGAATGTCATCGAACCCGATCACCGAAACGTCCTGGGGGACCCGCAGCCCTTGTTCCCCTAGAGCTCGAATCGCGCCAATCGCCGACATGTCGTTGTAGGCGAACAGCGCCGTAAACGGCTTCCCGCGTGCCAGCAGTTGTTTGGCAAACGGGTAACCCAGCATCGGCGTCGGGTCGTCCGTGTCGATCTGCACGGTCAACTCCGGATCGATCTTCATTCCAATTTCTGTCGCCACTTCGCAGATCGCGTCCCATCGATCGTTCGCATCTGAACTCAGCGGGTTCCCCTTCATAAAAGCCACCCGCTCGTGGGATAGATTTTTCAAATGATTTAGGGCCAAAACCGCCGCTCGTCTGTGATCCAGAATAATATTGGTGACGCCTTTCAGCTTTTTGTGGCCGGCAATGGCAATCGTGGGCAACATCGGCGCCTCCTGCACGGTCGTATCCACGGTGATGATGCCCTCGACCCCCCGCTCCGAGAGCATTTGCGAGTACCGATTCAGCAGCAAGGGATCGTGCCGATGCGCCACCGTCAGGAAAAAATAATCCCGCTGTCTTAGATACTGTTCAATGCCGCTGATGATCGGCGAGCTGTAAGAGTCGCCAATCTCTTCCGCGATCACCCCGATCGTGTAGGTGCGCTTGTTGCGCAGAGTGCGGGCAAAAAAATTGGGCCGGTAGTTCAGTTCCTTGGCCGCCGCGTGGATTCGGTTCTTCGTCTCTTGCGGGATAGAACGGGCGGATGGCGAATCGTTCAGCACCGCGGACACCGTCCCCGGAGTCAGCCCTATGTGCTGGGCGACCGCCTTCAGCGTGATCACGCCTGGCTTTTGGCTGGCTGTCTTGATTTGCCCCATGATCGGTTAAATTGTTTAGTCGCTTCCTCGGTGAAACTCTGTGTCCTCTGTGGTTCCGATTTTTCCGACTTCGGCAATGATCTCACCCTCAAACACTACTATGCCTTCGCATAACGCTGGCTGTTCGGTCGCGACCCGCTTAACGCAAAGAACAGAATGTACAGGTAACAGATAACCGGCAGGAAAAATGCGTGATGAATGCCAATGCGGTCGGCAATCGCGCCTTGCGCTACCGGGATAATAGCCCCGCCCACGATCGCCATAATCATGATTCCGGACCCGTCTCCGGTGAGCGGTCCAAGTTCCGCGACTCCCAAAGTGAAAATGCTTGGGAACATGATCGAATTGAAAAAGCCGACCAGGATAATGCTGTACATCGCAAAATGTCCCGTGGTCAGCATCGAGATCGCGACCAATCCGGCGGCGCACACGGCGCACACTCCCAGTAGTCCTCTCGTGCTTATCTTTTGCAGAATTGCGGAACCGATGAACCGGCCCACCATCGCGCCCCCCCAGTAGAAAGCGACAAAGCTGGCTGCAACTTTGTCCGTCAGCCCCCCAATCTCGGGCTGAGTGAAGTAGTTCACCAGAAAGCTGCCGATCGCAACCTCGCCGCCAACATACACGAAGATCGCAATCGCTCCGAAGATAAGATTTGGGTGTCTCCAGATCGAGTCGTTTACCTTCTCGCCCACTTTGTGCTGCGCGTGCTCAATCTTCGGCAACTTGAAACTGCCGATGGCGACCGCCAGCAGCACGAGCGTAATGCCCAAACCAACATAAGGCATCTTCACCGTCGCCGCCTCATGCAAGCGATAAGCCTGCAGAGCGTCGGGCGCCATAGCTCGAATATCAGCCATAGTCTTAGGGGCCGCGCTTAGGATCAGAAGCCCGCCGAAGAATGGCGCCAGGAACGTGCCCAGCGAATTGAACGCTTGCGTCAGATTCAGCCGGCTCGAAGCCGTCTCCGGCCTCCCCAGCACCGTCACGTATGGATTCGCCGCAACCTGCAGGCAAGTGATTCCGGCCGCTAGAACGATGAGCGCGCCCAGAAATAACGGATACGATGGAACGCTGGCCGCAGGCACGAACAGAAACGCGCCCAGCCCCATCGTAAGCAGCCCCACCACCATCGACCGCTGGTAGCCGATCCAATCGATAATCTTCGCGGAGGGAATAGAAAAAATGAAATAGGCGCCAAAGAACGCAAACTGAATCAGCATGACCCGCGCGTAAGTCAGGTCAAAAATCGATTTCAGATGGGGAACGAGAATGTCATTCAGGCAGGTAAGGAATCCCCACATGAAGAAAAGCGTGGTCACTGTAGCCAGCGCAGCGCCGTAGCTTTGCCCCGTACCAGGTGCCGTGGCTGTAGTAGCAGTCGAAGTGTTTGGGGCCGCGATCGCCATGAGTCCTGAATCCGCCTTCCGAAGTGATCTGGGAACGCGGTCATCATAGCATCGCCCGCGTGCGCTTTTACGCAATTTTTCTTCGCGCGCATCGGATTGCTACTCTACAAAATCGTTTCTCTAGCTCGACAGTTTCACAGGGAGAGCCGGCATCCTGCCGGTTGCGGCGGGAGCCTGCCCTGAGCTTGACGCAGGGGCGTCCTCGCCCGCGCACCATAACGCGCCGAGACCTCGCACCTTCACCCCAGCCCTCACTCCGACCGCAGCGCCTGCATCGGATCAATCGAAGCAGCCCGCCGCGCCGGAAGCGCCGCGGCCAAAAGCATCATCCCCATTAACACCGTGCCCGTCACGCCAAACAGCCATCACCGGCGGATGCGCCAGACTCGCGTCGCGGCTCGCCAAAATCCGCAGCCCCGACCCACCCCGCCGCTGATCCCGCCCCTAGCCCGCCGAGCAAAAGCCATCCCACCCGTTTCGCGACCAGCCCGAAAACGTGATGACGGTGCGCCCCCAGCGCCATGCGGATTCCGATCTCATGCGTTCTCTGGGTCACGATAAACGCGAGCAGACTATAGAGGCCAATCGCCGCCAGCACCAGCGCGAGTCCTCCCATCACAATCGAGAGCGTGCTGACCATCTGCTGTTCGAAAATCGTCCCATGGATGTGCTCCTCGATGGTTCCGAGCCCGGTGATCGGAAGATTGCGGTCAATCTCGCGAACCAGCGGAACGCACGGTGCTTACCAATTGCAGCGGGTCACCAGTCGTGCTGATGTAGAAGATCGCCGAATGGTGTCGCCGGTCGGATCCGTCCGCGCTGTAGCTCTGGTCGTACGGCAGATAGAGGAACGGCACTCCCGGCACGCTCGTAACGCTGGTTGCGCGAATGGTAGGAATGACGCCCACAATCTGGATATCCGGTTTCCCTGGATCGCGCCGACCGATAACGAACGACCCGTGCAGTGCCGTTTCGACGTCGCCACCATAGTAATGTTGAACAAAAGCGTCGTCGACGATCGCGACTCTTTGTGACGTCGCCGTATCTTGTTCGGAAAATTCCCGCCCCGCCAGCAGCGGAACTTTTATTGTGGAGAAGAAACCGGGAGTGACCCAGTCCTGGTCTGGAGTCTGCCTCCTCGTTCGCATTACTGTAGCCCGTCACCGTGATGTTGTCTCCCATCGTGTCGCCAGTGATCAGACCATCGGCGGCATACGCCACACTGTAAACTCCTGGCTGACGCCGAATTGCATCTACCATGCTCGCGTACTCATTTCTCACTTGTGCCCCCGACTTACCGGGGGACGCATCTACGCCGAACGTGACCATGTGGTCCGTGGCAAATCCAAGATTCGCGTTCCCCAGTTGATACAAATTCCAACTGAAAGCTGTGGCACCGGTAAGCAGCACGAGACTCAGAGCAATCTCTCCCGCCACTAGAAAGTTTCGCAGCCTTCCACTCCCGCCAATCACAGTGCGGCTTTCGCTGCGCAGACCCTCAATCAGATCGGTACGCATACTCAAAATCGCCGGGGCTACGGTGAAGATCAAGCTCGTCAACCCGCCTGCAACCGCGCATAAAACAATCACCCGCCAATCAAGCTGCACTGCAAGAACATCGTGCAGCGAATTCGTCGCAGGCACCATTCTCAGCAGGAGCCTCAGGCTGACCCACCCCAAAAATAGACCAGAAGCCGCGCCCAACAAGCCCAACAAAAGACCCTCTGCCAGCACCTGTTGAAAAATCTGGCTCCGGCTGGCGCCCAGCGCTCCCCGCACCGCAAGCTCCGAGTGTTTGCGCACCGCTTTCGCCAGCAACAGGTTCGTCACGTTGCCGCAGGCAATGAGCAGAACGAGCAATGCCATCCCTTCCAGAATCTTGATCGGCCGCCCCAGCCTCTCTTCAAGGAGGGGCATTCCGCGCCCACCCTCCGTCACCGCAAGATGCGTTTCGAGCCAGCCTTTTTTGTCACGAATGTTGTGATCTCGTATTTTGAGCACATCTCGCCGCCAGTTCCACCAGACTGTATTTAACTGCGCTTCGGCCAGTGCACGGGACGAGCCTGGCGATAGCCGCCCAATCACATTGAGCCAGCGATTGAGCTGGTCGCTCTGCACATCCGCTTTTTCCGGGGTCACGGCCCCGACCATCGTGACCGGCAGAAATATTGCCGACGGTTCGCTATCCATCAATCCCTCATGCCGGACAACACCCACAATCGTGAACGCCGAACCATTGACTTGAATCTCCTGATTGAGAATCGAAGGATCGCCGCCAAAGTGCGCGTGCCAGTAGTTCTCGCTCAGCACCGCAACTGCCCTGCCTTCGTGATAGACGTCATCCGAGGGCGTCAACAAACGACCCAGCACAGGCTGAACTCCAAGCAGCGTGAAATAGTTTCCACTCACCAGTTGCATCTTCACTTTGTCGGCATCCTTGGCGGTGACGATATTGGCCGAGGAAACGGCGGATACTGCCAAACTTTCAAGCGCCGTCCCACCATCGCGCAACGCTTGATACGCCGGATACGCAAAATACATCTCCGGATCCCCGCCCCACGAGTTCAAAGTGCCGGTCTCATAGCGCGAGTGCTCCTTCAGCAGCACCAACTCACCCGGCGCCCGCACCGGCATAGTCCGCAGCAAGACTTGATTGAACACCGTAAAGATCGAGGTATTCACCCCCATCCCCAGCGCCAGCGTCAGAACTGCCGTAAACGTGAAGCCCGGCGACCTGCGCAACTGCCGCAGAGCGTATCGAAAGTCGCGACCAAGGATCTGCATTGACTACCCCTTTGAAGCAAACTCGTGCGTTTGATCGAGCGCAAACCCGCCGCCAACCGTATTCAGTTCAACTCTTTGAAAATGAATAACGATCCGGGGTGAGACACTCACAAGAGTGTCCAAATTCGAAAACGGGTGGCCGGAATCGAACATCTCAGCGAACATGTCAGAATGAGAAATGCACGGCAATCAAGCCGACAAGACTATGAAGCTTCTTCCGCTTTTGTCCGGGAAAACCTCTGTCGCACCCGGGTCCACTCCTCGGTGGAGAACATTCGCGGCCCAACTTCAATCAGGCGCGGCGTCATGTTGAACAGCGCCACCCGATTCCACGGCCTGCCATCCCGCATCCGGAAGCCCTTTTCATTCAGGTCGCTGACTATGCTCGAATAAGGAAAGTCCTGCACCAGCAGCTCCATCATCAGCATAAGCACAGCGTTCTCGGTGGGATCGATTTCGAGGCGCTGGCAGTCGTCCGAGATCCGCAATCCGTAAGGAATATCCTCGGCAAATGCGCCCGGGGACGGAGCTTCCGACTCCGGCAGTTCGCGCCGCCACTCCAGCGATACCAACTGCCACCCCGCCACCGTGCGCTGCCGCATGATCTCGGGACTAAACGGCCCGGAAATTACATCACGAATCCGTTCGAAATGCGCCATGAGAAGCCTCCGTGAGTTGTGCTTCGGACTAAAACAGTGGGCAAGTCAGATGCCAAAGTCCCGCGGCTAAGAATTTCTACCTTACGCAACGTACCCCGAGGACTGCCGGGCGGTCTGATCCAGAACATTGGATGTTCGTGTTCTGTCAAGGCCAGTCTGAGTGCTTGGTTTGAGCGTAAGGTTTAATACTGTCTTTTGCAAAATCGCTGATTCCCTCATTGACCCATGAACGTCTTTGAGGGAACTAGCCTCGTCCCGTACAGTATTTTTGGTATTTCAACCCCACAGCCACTCTGATCTACTTCCAATGAAATGGGGCCCTTTCACTTCATGGAAGCGGGAGGAAAAATGAAATCACCTAACTGGATTTTGCTCGGCATAGTCTTGATTGTTCTCAGCACGTCCGCAATCGCCAAATCGAAGAGCGACATCAGGGACGTTACAGGTTGTCTATCGAAAGGAAACAGCGCAGACGCCTTTGTGCTCAACGGAGACGACGGGAGTATGTGGGACGTCAAGAGCAGCCGAGTCAACCTCGGAAAGCACGTTGGTCATACCGTGACTTTGACCGGCGTTGTTTCTCACGCGATGATGCACAACATGAAAGAAGACGCGAAGGATGTGGCGCAGGATACGGGCGCCGCTAAAAGCAATAACGAGCATGGACATTTGAAGGTTACAAACGTAAAAATAGTAAGCGTTTCTTGTCGGAAGTGAAAAAAAATTCAGCGTGGCCTCTAAGGAGCTAGCACCGCCGCGCGCCGCGCAGGTCATTGTTTCAGCTGATTCACGGCGAGAGGTTGTCGCAGAGACGTAGCTTACTACGTCTCGTGCGATAGATCGCCTACTAAATGTGAGCGACCGCTCTGTTTCCACCAGTTGCTGCGAGAGAAAATTCACTTGCACTCAGCGCCGCTGCGACTCGTCCAACGCAGCATCCACAATGCCCATCGCAATCGACAGTTCGTGCATCTTGCCGCCGTCTGTATTCTATATCCGATTGCCAGAGCTCTGCGTCGCGCTTGCGGACGTAAACTCGTTCGAAGCGCCCGAAAATCCTTCAAGGACGCGCGAAGTGAACTACGAGTTTTTCCTGCACATAAGAATCCGCCGCTCCTTGAGGCATCTCAATCTCCAACTTTCCGAGCTTGCTGAGAATGGCTCCTTCCACGGATGCGATTTGGCTGGGATTCCATACGCTCAATTCGTAGTGGCTTCCCGCCCGTCCCGATAGTTCCAGGGTGAACTCGGTCCTGGATGCATTCCAGGATTCGGAGAGAACTCGCAGTCCGCGACTCGCGCTTCCCAGAGCCGGCAATTCGTTCGCCAACGCCAAACCAAAATCGTTCTTTACGCGAATCACCAGATGATTCGGTCCGCCGTTAACTGGAAACCGCACAGACAAATGCTGATCGTTGCTGTTCGGAAGAATCTTGAAAGGCAAAGACCGTCCGTTCATCTGGACGCTGACCACTTGTGTGCGCAGACTGAATGCGGGAAAGAATTCGACCGAGCAATCACCGTTTCCACTTCGTTCGGTATCCAGTTCCACGATGTCGGACGTTTTGCGATACCGAAAATTCACTCCGACTTCTGCGACGTGTACGTTGCGAATCGCAAAGGATGTCCAGTCCGCGGGAACATGCGGAGCCAGCGTGATCTGATGTTTTTCCACGTCGGCCTGCAGCCCAAACATGCCCCGCAGGAGTGGGCTGACCACCATGGCTGCGGACCAGATCTGATGTGGCGAACTGGTCGCGAATGACTGATAGTAGTCTCCTGATAGAACTTCCGTGAAGTGGCCGAGTGCTCCGTCAGCGCCAAGCAGCGCATTGGCCCGCAGATTGAAGTAGGCGGGAAAGGACCGATGGTAGCGATATTCGGCTACGGAAGCCCATCCCGTAAACAGCGGCCAGACCGAACCGTAATGATAGCCAGAGCCATCGTAAACTTTGGACTGCTGCGAAATGATTCGCATACCCCAGTCCGTCTCGTGATCGGCAGCCGCAAGTTGCGTGATGGTCTGGTCTGCATGATTAGCGTCGGACAGGCCAAACCACATAGGAACCGTCGTGAGCACGCTGGCCTCTTCCGCGCGCTGGTTGTCGGGCTTTAAGGCAAATGCATACGCCTTCATTTCGGGAGACCAGAAAGCTTGATCGAGCGCTGGTTCGCTCTGCGCGAACTCCGCTGCAAGTTTCCTGCTGATATCGTCCTTGCCGACAAGTCGCGCCAGATTCGAGAGCGCGCGTAAAGCTTCCACCGCGAGCCCAGCCTGGTAATACTCGTTCTTCACCGGAAGCAGCGGCCCGCCTTCGACCCAGCCGTGTCCGACACCGGCGTTCTGCGCGAAGCCTTGCGCATCATAGGTTGAATGCAGGAATTGATAGGCGCGCCAAATGTTGTCCCACTTGTCGCGTGCGAACGCCACGTCGCCACTCTGGACCGCATAATCACTCATCGCGATGATGAACAGCGGTGTCGCGTCAGCGGAAACATAAGCGTAGGGATAATCCTTGAACCACGGCACCAAACTTGCACTCTGCGAAATCTCATGCGGAACCTTGCCATCTTCCCGCTGATATGTGCTGATGAAATCGAGCGCGGTGCGAGTTGTGGAGTAATCTCCCTCGGCGTTCAGGGCAAACGAGGTCCACATCGAATCTCGTCCGAAGAACCATGCGAAGCCCGGACGTTGCCCTACGCCGGAAGTCCGATATCCCGCAACCAGCCCAGTTCCTAGATACGGATTGTTCACGAGACCCTGAATTGTGCTGATGCGCGCCCAATCGTAGGCCTGCTGAAGAGCAGCGTCTGGGAGTTCAAGGCTTACTGTTTTATCGAGGTAAGAGCGATAGTAATCCGCCGACTCGCGCACTGTGTCTGGGAACGAAGTCAAGAGGTGCTGGTAAGTTTTCTCGGCGTCGGCGCGGCCTGCGACCGAAGCGGCGATCACCAGCAGCTTGGTCTCTTTTCCTTTTTGCGTCACCCCTAAGCGCACGGAATTCTGGTCAGAAACGGAATAGTTCGTTTGATAGGAAAGGTGAGCATCTGTAGCGGTTGGCGATCCAATTAAAGCAGCATATTTGCGCGCCTCTTCGCCGAAGACGACAGCCCGTTCTTTCGCATCCCAGGTCACAAACGTTCCGCCGAGCGCCGCGGGCCACTCCAACTGGAAATCCCCGATGAAAGCGGCTTCTACTTCCAATGGTTCCTCGGTCTCGACGTCGAGAAGAATGACCACTCCCGCCTCGTTCACCGGGACGCAGAGGGTTTCGCGCACACGAAAGGAGTCGCCGACATAGAGAATCGATGCGGACTCCGGACGAACCGTGAGCGTGCGCGCCAGACTCTCCGCAGAAAGCGCGCGATCGCCGACGTGGAAGGTAAGATGGAAGTCACGAAAAATCTTCAGCGGATAGACCCAGGCCTCGAATCGTCCCGCTTCGTTGCCGAACAGTCCCGCGCGAGTACCAACAATCGGAAGGAATTCCCATGTGCGAATCGTACGCGATAACTCCCGCGTCGCCTCCCGAGCCTGCGCGGACTTCTGCGCAAACGAGGCGCTCGCATACGCTAAGCAAAGCCAAATGCAAATGCGGTACGCAACGCGGGATGCGAAGCGGCGAACGGGGATTTGGGCCGGCAGAGCTTGCAAAGTCGCGGTACCCTGATATAAGAAGTAGGGGCGAATTTTAGCACGAGCCGAGTGCGCCAGGTAGCGACCTCTTGTTTTCTTCACGCCGGGTTTTTCTGAAATCTCTCAGCCGTTCCGCACTGGTGCTTTCGCTGGAAAGCGTGCTGGCGATGGCTCGTCCACGCGGGTTTCGGGCGCCGCAGAAGAATACGCCGGCAGAAGCGCCCCAGCAAAGTAGCGATCCTGGAGTGAACTTCGTCAACATCGGACGCGAAGCCGGGCTGAATGCGAAAACTATTTTCGGCGGCGAGCACAAGAACAAGTATCTGCTCGAGACCACGGGCTGCGGCGTTGCTTTCTACGATTTCGACAACGATGGATGGCTCGACATTTTTATGGTGAACGGCACGCGGCTCGAAGGCTTCCCTGCCGGCACTGAACCGACGTCGCATCTCTTTCGCAATAATCGCGATGGAACTTTCACCGATGTGACTGCGAAGGCCGGAGTCGCGCATTCGGGCTGGGGACAGGGCGTTTGCGTCGGCGACTACGACAACGACGGATGGGACGATCTATTCGTCACATACTTCGGCAAGAATGTTCTGTATCACAACAACGGCGACGGCACCTTCACGGACGTCAGCCAGAAGGCTGGCGTGGCGGGCAAAGGCACGCGCTGGAACACCGGTTGCGCCTTCGTCGATTACGATCGTGATGGGCGGCTCGATCTGTTCGTCGCCAATTACATCGATCTCAATCTGGCAACGGCGCCGGTGCCTGAATCTGGCCCGTGTCTTTACAAGAGCGTGATGGTCGCGTGCGGACCGCCGGGACTGCAGGGCGGCAAGAACATTCTTTACCACAACAATGGCGACGGAACCTTCACCGACGTTTCCGAAGCGTCGGGGATTCTGAATGCGAATGGCACGTATGGTCTAGGCGTGCTCACTGCGGATTTCGACAATGATGGCTGGCCGGATATATACGTCGCCAACGATTCCACTGCCAGTGCGCTCTATCAGAACAAGAAGAACGGGAAGTTCCAGGACATCGCCGTTGAGGCGGGGTGCGCGCTCAGTCCTGATGGCAAGCCGCAGGCGGGCATGGGAATCTCCGCTGCGGATTATGATCTGGATGGCAATCTCGATATCGTGAAAACCAACTTCGCCGGCGACACGCCTTCGCTCTATCACAATCAGGGCGGCGCGAATTTTGAAGATGCAACGTTCACCGCGGGACTCGGCGCGCACACGCAATATCTGGGATGGGGCTGCGGCTTCTTCGACATGGACAACGATGGCTGGGCAGACATTCTGATCTGCAACGGACATGTTTATCCTGAAGTCGAGCAACTGAAGACTGAAGCTGGTTATGCGCAGCGGAAGCTGCTTTATCGGAACCTGCACAATGGACATTTCGCCGACATTTCGTTTCAGGCCGGGCCGGGAATCTCGGAGCCGAGCCCGTCGCGGGGTGCGGCCTTTGGCGACTACGATAACGACGGCGACATCGACGTGGTGGTGAACACGGTGAACGATTATCCGCAGCTGCTGCGTTGCGATTTGAAACTTGACAACAATTGGATCAAGATCCGTACGATCGGAACGAAATCGAATCGCAGCGGAATTGGCGCGCGACTCATGTGCGTGACGCATCCTCCGGGTGAAACTAAGGCGCATCAACAGATTGATGAAGTCCGTAGCGGCGGCGGGTATTTCTCGCAGAATGATCTGCGAGTTCACTTCGGGCTCGGGAAAGCCGAGAAAGTAGACGTGCTTGAGGTCCGCTGGCCCAGCGGACAGGTCGATACGCTGAAAGATGTCAAAGTGAACCAGGTGATCTACGTCAAGGAAGGCGAAGGAATCATCCGCACCATGCAATTTCCGAAAAATCCAAGCGGCGGCAAATAGCGCTACTGCGGCTTTTTGGTCTCCGCTTCTACGGAAGCGCCCGAGCCTTCTTTGAGAGTGTGTATTTGATCCACTGGAAGGTTCGTGTACCGCTCGGTCAGGCCGCTCGGCCAACGGATTTCAACCCATTCGATTTTCGCCGCCGAGCCCAAGCCTATGTGAATGCGCATATCGCTATTTGAGATGTAACTGGAACCGCTGCGGACTTCGTCCACCAGAATGCGCGACGCTGTTTTCACCCGCACTCGAGCTCCGATGCCGTCGCGATTGGATTTCGTGCCTACAGTACGAATGGCGATCCAATGATTCGCATTGCGAATCTGATTCACGAGCAGGCTGGGTTCAGCGTTCATGTTGCTGACGACAATGGAAATCTTGCCGTCGTTCCAAAGGTCGCCGACGGAGACTCCGCGCGAAGAAGCGGCGGTCGTGATACCCGAGCCTGCAGAGGCAGAAATGTCGCTGAACGTACCATCGCCATTGTTGTGATAAAGAATCCTGGGTTCTTTGTAGCTGCTGCCCAGGTGCTGGCTGTCGACTTCCGGATACACGTGGCCGTTCACCAGAATCAGGTCAGGCCAGCCGTCATTGTCCACGTCGAAGAACATGGTTCCCCAGCCAAGATACTGTGTGTAGAGGCCAAGGCCTGCGGCGGTGGTGGCGTCGGTGAAAGTGCCGTCGCCATTGTTCTTGTAAAGAGTTGACGTGTCATCGGAAAAATTGGTTTTGAATATGTCGAGGTGGCCGTCGCCGTTATAGTCGGCGACAGTCGAACCCATACCCGCTTGTTCGCGCCCGTCTTCATTGAAGGCCGCGCCGGCTGTGACGGCTACGTCGGTGAACGTTCCGTCGTGATTGTTGCGATAGAGAATGCTGGGCGTACTGTCGCAGGCGATGAAAATGTCCGGCCATCCGTCTTCATCGAAGTCGATCGTGGAGACGCTGAAGGCGTAGTGGCCATCGGTGCGATCGATGTGGGCTCTCGTGGTCACATCTTCAAACGTGCCATCACCACGGTTGTGGTAGAGAATGTTCTTTGCTCCAGGCAGACCGCGTGGGCCGCACATGACTGGAACGCCCTTCCAGATGCACGTGGCGCGCTCTCCGGGCGCCGGCGCGGTCGCCAGATCGAAATCTACATAATTCGCAACCACGAGATCGAGGCGGCCATCGCGGTCATAGTCGACGAACGCGCATCCCGTGCCCCACGCCTTGCCTGATCCGGTCACACCGGCCTTCTCGGCGACTTCGGTGAAGACTCCGTGATCGTTGTGGTAGAGACGGTTCTTGCCATAGTAGGTGATGTAAAGATCTTCCCATCCGTCGTTGTCGTAGTCACCGACGCAAACGCCCTGGCCCCAGCCAGTTGAGGTCAGTCCGGATTTGGCGGTCACGTCGGTGAAGGTGCCGTCGTGATTGTTGCGATATAGACGATTGCTGGGGCCTTGGCCCGCGGGAAATCCTTCGAGCTTAGTGCCATTTACCAGAAAGATGTCGGGCCAACCATCGTTGTCGTAGTCGAAGATGGCAACGCCGGTCCCGGTGGTTTCGATGATGTATTTCTTGGTGTCGACTCCGCCGAAAATGTTCTGGGCGGTCAGGCCAGCTTTCTCGGCGATGTCGGTGAAGGTCGCGATGGGGGCGGGTGGAGGCGGGGACGGCTTGGCTTGCTGCGCGAACAAGTTGAGAGCAACAATCAGGACGGTTCCAAAGGCCAGAGTTCGGCAACCGGGACTGATCGCAAGAAAGGAGGAAACTCGCATGGGCCCAGTCGATGTTAGGGTGCGGGTTATCTGGGGTCAAGCTAAGGTTAACGGGTGAGGGAGGCTTCGGCCACACCCACGTACTTGTCGGCGCCTCCATAATAGAAGAGATATCGTTTTCCCTGTTGCACCATGCCTTCCACGAAAACCACGTTGGGCACCTGTCCAACTTTCTCCCAGTCTTTCTCGGGAGAGAATATCGGCTCATCACTTCGCCAGAGCAGCTTACGGGGATCGTTGCGGTCGAAGATCGCGATGCCAGTCCGATATACCAGCTTGTCATCCGCGCCGTTGTAGATCAATACGATTCCGTCGGGCCTGACGATTGGCGTCGGGCCCGGTTCGGCTACACGCGAATCGAAGCGGCCGGGCCTGACCGGCAATGCTGGAACTTGCGTGGCCTCCGTCCAATGAAGCAGATCGGTAGAGAATGCCAGGCCGGCCTGGTCCTTGTTGTCGGGAGTCGTGCCCAGGAAGTACATCCAGTATTTTCCGCCGATTTTTTCCGGGACGATGGCGCCGGATTTCGTCCACTTCACGTTCCAATTGCCTTGGTTGGCTGGAACGATGACGCCTTTGCGGTCCCAATGAATTAGATCTTTTGAAATTGCGAGACAAAGCTGTGCGTCTTTTTTGTTGTAGCCAGTGTAGGTTAGATAGTAGGTGTCGCCGAATTGGACCAGGCGCGGATCTTCGACGCCGCCGTCTTTCTCGTAGTCCTCTGCGGGGCTTAGAACCGGTTCGTCACGACGCGCGAAGTGGATTCCGTCGGAGCTCTCGGCGTATCCGAGGCGCGACGTGCCTTGTTTGTCTTGGGCACGGTAGAGCATCACGATCTTGTCGCCGCGCATTATCACGGCTGGGTTGAAGGTTCCTGCCGACTCCCAGCTATTGCCGCGCGGAGCAATCACAGGAATCTTCGAGAAGCGTTCCCACGAGCCGAACGGCAACCGGGGGTTTGCTTGCGCCGCCAGAACGGTCAGCAGCGCAAGCAGTGTCAGTATTCTTGAGGGAAGGAAACGACGCATCGGCGCGACTCCTCGATATTTCGGTTGACTCTTGCTGGCAGCAAAAAACGGCAGGGCCGACCCCCTGCCGTTTTTGCGATCTTGCGTTTGGACTACTTCTTGTTTACAGCCTTCTTCAGTTCGGCGCCGGGGCTGAACTTCGCGACTTTGCGGGCTGCGATTTTGATAGTTGCGCCGGTTTGCGGGTTGCGCCCGTTGCGCGCTTTTCTCTGCGACACCGAGAAGGTGCCGAATCCTATCAAAGCCACCCGATCTCCTTTGCGGAGGGCAGATGTAATGCTGTCCACGGCGGTATCAATGGCAGTCGTGGCCTGCGCTTTACTGATTTCACACGCGCCTGAGATCTTGTCAACTAGATCGGCCTTATTCATGAGATTCTCCTCGCAGGTCTCTTTTCATGCCCAGCCTAGCTCGTCCAGCCCAGACGGGCGGGAATTACTGGCCATAACTGAGTTGGGAAACCTGACGCCTCGTATTGTCCTCCGTCTGCGGCGAAAGTCAACTGTGAAAATCCGCGCCGGAAGCCTGTTTTGCACCCCTTAGGCCCGAATTGGGCCTACCCGGGCGGCTTTTCAGCCTGGTTGGGACGGTTTTCCTACGCCCTCCACAGGCTACAGCCGCGGTTCACAGGTTGTACACAGGTAGACAAGGTTTCCGGCTTGCGCCGAAGACGTTCCCTGGTGCAAAGTCCAAAGAGACGCTCACGTAGGGCGGACGCAGCTTGCCCTCAGCGAAGCCGAAGGGTCCGTCCCGCGAAGCGAGCCCTCCGGACGACTACGTCCGGGGCTATGTGTTTTGTATTGTTGACCGAGGAGTCGTCAGGTGATTAAGGCCCCAGCAGAAATTTGCCAGCTTTGCGACGGTACCGGATGGAAAACCGCGGCTGCAGGTGGCAGCACCAATGATCGGCGGGTCACGCGCTGCGACTGCCAGCTACGCGCACGGGGAAAATCGCTGCTGACCGCAGCCCGCATTCCGCGCCGCTACGAGCATTGTGAACTCTCGAATTACGATACCGATTTCCCGGGCGCAAATCCCTCGCTGGAGGAGGCACACTTTATCGCGACAGGCTTCGCGAAAAAATGCGATCCTCGCGGCGATAAAGGCCTGCTGATCATTGGCAAGATCGGGACTGGCAAGACTCACTTGGCGGTTGGGATCATCAAGGAACTGATTATTAATCGAGGCATCCCGTGCCTGTTTTATGACTATCGCGAACTGCTGAAAGAAATCCAGAATTCTTATAACTCGACCGTGCAAACCACGGAGCTCGACGTGCTTCGTCCAGTATTCGAAACCGACGTGCTGGTGCTCGATGAACTGGGAGCGGTGAAACCGACGGAGTGGGTGTGGGACACGGTTAGCCTAATTTTGAACACACGCTATAACGACAACCGTACCACGATCATCACTACGAATTTCGACGATCAGCCCGCGGCGGGGGCTGCTGGTTCCATCTCACCGGCGACGGCTGCAAGTCGCGGGGAAACGCTCGGGGATCGAATTGGCGAGCGTATGCGGTCTAGACTGCATGAGATGTGCCGTATCGTCACGCTGGAAGGCACGGACTTCCGCCAGAAATTCCGCAGCGCCAATTTCAGATAGGACTCAGCATAGAGACACCCGCACGGCGAAGACTTGCTTACAATCATTCTGTGCTGACTGAGCGCCTGGAATTCACGCCGGAGCGAGATGCGGAAGTCTTCTCCGCAGTTCCCGCAGCGCCGGCTGTATTTCTGCTGCGCGGAGCGGATGCGCAAGGCCGAGCCGTACGTCACCAAAACAGCGAATCTTCGGCGGCGGCTGCAGCGGCTGCTCGGGCCCGTGGAAGAGCGCACCAGGAAGCTGAACCTGCGCGATCGCGTGCGCGTCATCGAGTACGCTCCCACCGGATCTGACTTTGAATCTGGCTTCCTGCTTTACAGTGTCCTGCGCGCCACTTTCCCGAAAACTTATCAGCAACGGCTACGCTTCCGATTCGCGCCGTTTGTGAAGCTGCATCTCGAAAACGAATATCCGCGGGCCTCCATCACGACACGGATTGGCCGGCTTGGCGGGCGTTCGGTCTACTATGGGCCGTTTGCTTCCCGGGTTGTGGCCGAGAAGTTCATGAATGATTCGCTCGACTTCTTCAAGATGCGGCGCTGCGTTGATGACCTGCATCCCGACCCGCAATTCCCCGGATGCATTTATTCCGAGATGAAAATGTGTCTGGCGCCATGTTTCAAGGGCTGCAGCGATGAGGAATATGCCACCGAAGCGAATCGCGTGCAGAGCTATTTCGATTCTGGAGGAGACTCGCTCCTCCGCGAATTTTCGGCGGAGCGCGAAGCGGCGTCGGCCAGGCTCGCATTCGAAGACGCGGCCGCGATTCACGTGCGCGTGGAAAAGCTTAAGCCCGTCGCCAGCCAGCTTCCGGAGATTGTGCGTCGCCTCGACCGATTCTCCGCGCTGATGATTCAGCGGAGTCATCTCGCAGGCTCGGTCGCGTTCTTTCGAATCGAAGCGGGAAGCATCTGCGGGCCGATTGCGTTTAGCATTCAGTCTGCGGAGCACGCGAAGTCGCAATCGATGGAGTCGCGGGTGCAGGAGGGGCTGGATTCATTCCCGCCTCCGAACGCAACAAGCGCTCTGGAGACCATGGAACATATGGCCTTGCTCAAGCGTTGGTACTATCGCGGGACGCGAAATGGCGAGATCTTTTTCGCCGACGCCAAAGGCGAATTGCCCATGCGCCGCATCGTGCGCGGCATCTCGCGCGTATTTCGAGGGGAGAAGGCGGAAGACGAAGTCAGCAAACTTCCCGGGAGTGTGTGACGCCGAAGCAAGTTTGCGATGGTCTCATTCATGCAGAGATCCTTCGCCCGGTACATGAGCAAAAAGATAGGCGACCAAGAAGGCCGCCCAGTCTCTTATCCGTGAAGATCCGTGGCAAGAAGCTTTAGATATCCAGGTTCTTCACATCCAGCGCGTTTTCTTCGATGAACTTACGGCGCGCTTCCACGTCCTCGCCCATCAGCGTGGTGAAGATGGTCTCGCACTCGGCGATGTCTTCCAGTTTCACCGACAAGAGTGTGCGCCGCTCGGGATCCATGGTCGTCTCCCACAACTGCGGCGCGGTCATTTCGCCCAGACCTTTGTAGCGCTGAATGGTGAAGTCTTTGCGGCCTTCGTTGATGACATAATCGCGAAGCTCGCGGACGTTAGTCTTTTCGACTACTTCGATTTCGGTCTTGCGCTTGGCAGACTTCGCCGTTTTCTTCTCGGTCTTGTCTCCGTCGGCAGATGCATCTTCGTCCTCGACACCTTCTCCATTGCTGCTTGCGGGCGCGGCCTTGGCTAGCGTCTCGACCACGAATGGCGGCTCCATGTAAGGTTCGATCTGCTTGTACTTCGAGATCAGCTGCCGGCATTCCGCGCTGGACGCGAGCACCCAATTGATGACGTGTTCGGCGCCATGCTTGTTGACGAAGGCCACCTCCCACAGGTTGTGCTCTTCGTCGAAGCGCGCCTCCACGCTCTTGAAACCCTCTTCTTTTTGTAGTTTCTTCAGTTCTTTTTCCAGGCGCTCGATTTTCTTGGGCGGAGTTTTCTTGTCGCCTTCGAAATCAGCACGCTTGGCCAGATCGAACTTGGGAACAAGTTCGGTCACGCGTTCGTTGCGCACGCGCTTGTCCAGCTTTTCGAAGAATCCGAGATACTCATCGAGCACGGTCATGAAGCGAGCCAGATCTTTGCCTTCGATTTTGGCGGCGCCCTCGCCGTAACGCACGCTCAGCCCATCGGCCGCGCGTTTCACCATCACTTTCACGAATTCGCGTTCGTCCTTGATGTACTGCTGCGACTTGCCTTTTTTCAGCGAGAACAGCGGCGGCTGCGCGATATACACGTTCCCGCGCTTGATCAGTTCCTGCATGTGGCGGAAGAAGAACGTCAAGAGCAACGTACGGATGTGGCTGCCGTCCACGTCGGCGTCGGTCATGAGAATAATCTTGCCGTAACGCACTTTAGTGGGATCGAAATCTTCCTTGGAGATACCGGTGCCGAGCGCGGTGATCATGGCACGAATTTCCTCGTGCGCCAGCATCTTGTCGTAGCGCGCTTTCTCCACGTTCAAGATCTTGCCCTTCAGAGGAAGAATCGCCTGGAATCGGCGGTCGCGGCCCTGTTTTGCGGTCCCGCCGGCGGACTCGCCTTCGACGAGAAACAGTTCGCAGCGGTTCGGATCGCGCTCCGAACAGTCCGCCAGCTTTCCGGGCAAGCCACCGGAATCAAGAGCACCTTTGCGGCGGGTCAAATCGCGAGCTTTGCGGGCGGCCTCGCGGGCGCGCGCGGCATCGACTGCCTTGTTGATGATCTTTCGTCCTACGGTCGAGTTCTGTTCGAAGAACGCGCCCGAGTCGTTCGTTGACGAACTGCGTGACCGTGCCGGCGATGTCGGAGTTCAGTTTGCCCTTGGTCTGGCCTTCGAACTGCGGCTGCGGCAGCTTCACGCTGATCACCGCGACCAGGCCTTCGCGCACGTCGTCACCGGTCAGATTTTCTTTGACGTCTTTAAACAAACCCATCTGCTGCCCCGCGTAGTTGATGGTGCGAGTCAACGCGGTGCGGAATCCAGAAAGGTGCGTGCCGCCGTCCACAGTGTTGATGTTGTTGGCGAAGCTGAACACCGATTCGGAATAGGCGTCGTTATACTGCAGTCCAATCTCCATGTGCACGCCGTTGCGGTCGTCCTCCATGTAGATCGGCTTGTCGTGCAGCACTTGCTTGCCGCGGTTGAGATGCTTGATGAACTCCGCGATGCCGCCGTTGTATTTGAAGTCAGTGTGCTTGGCCTCGCCGGTCTTCGAATCTGTATTCCGCTCGTCGGTCAGCGTGATCAGCAATCCCTTGTTGAGAAATGCAAGTTCGCGCAGGCGCTGTGCCAGCGTGTCGTAGTTGTATTGAGTCTCGGTAAAAATTGAGCGGTCCGGCAGGAAGTGAACTCTGGTCCCTGTCTTCACTTTGGCGACACCGGTCTTGTGCAGCTTGTTGGTGGGATCGCCCTTGGAATAGTTCTGCTGCCAGGTGGCGCCGTCGCGCCAGATCTCCAGCTCCAGGTCTTCGCTCAGTGCGTTCACGCAGGAGACACCTACGCCGTGCAGTCCGCCGGAAACTTTGTAGGTCGACGAATCAAATTTTCCGCCGGCGTGCAGCGTGGTCATCACCACCTGCGCCGCGGAAACTTTCTCGCCGTCGATCACCATGTCGTCGACCGGAATGCCGCGCCCGTCGTCGATGACCGTGATCGAGTTGTCGAGATGAATCGTGACTTCAATCTTGGTGGCGAAACCGGCAAGAGCTTCGTCGACGGAATTGTCCACCACTTCGTAAACCAGGTGATGCAGACCCGAGTTCGCCCGTCGATCCGATGTACATCGCGGGACGTTTGCGAACCGCTTCCATGCCGCCCAACACTTTGATGGAGTCGGCGTTGTAGTCGCTGTTGCTGCCGTTGCCTCCGCCGTTCGGGGAAGTGATCGGAGTTACGATCCCGTTTTTTGTTTTGGTTTCAGCGATGGAAGTGATCTCTTTAGTGGCCATTCCGCTCCGCGAAAATGTGCCGATTATCTCTATTAAAACTGGACTGCGAATCTCTGAGTTTCGGCTGGAAAATCGGTCTCGACTCAAGCCCTTTTCAACGTACTCTCCAAGGACTTCAAGTTATTGAAATTCCTAATACTTAGGGTCGACTCAAGACTATTGAAATTATACCACAAATCGCTCCATTTTGAGCCCCAGCAAAGGCGCTGAATCGAGTGAGTAACAGGCCTTGTTTCCCAAGTTGGAAGCGACGGCCTCGGGGTCATCGCAGGCATGTGTGAAGCCGGGCACTCCTGCCGCTTACCTGCAGCGGCAAAACCAGCGGCCAAGAGTGCCCGCTCCACACGAGCTTACCCACAAAATTAAAGGGCGGCCGCGAGGCCGCCCCAACCCTAAACAGCAAAAGATTCTTATGCTGTAGCTGGCCGTTCGCCGCCTTTGGCGCGTCCCGGCTGCAGTTCCGGCTTGATGACGTGCTGCACTCCATCGTCCTTGGAGGAAGGCGGAGGCTGAACCGGCGGCAGTTCCTGGCCCTCGACGAGCATCTTGATCTCGTTCGCGTCGAGCACTTCGCGCTCGATCAGCGCCCGGGCAATCCTCTCCAGCACATCGCGATTTTCCGACAGAAGCTGCTTGGCCGTGGTGTAGCCCTTGTTAACCAGCTTGCGAACTTCCTGGTCAATCTTGATCGCGGTGTCCTCGCTGTAATCACGGTGCTGGGCAATCTCGCGGCCCAGGAAGATCTGCTCTTCCTTCTTGCCAAAGGTCATCGGACCGAGATCGCTCATGCCCCACTCGCAGACCATCTTGCGCGCCATTTCCGTGGCCCGCTCAATGTCGTTGCCCGCGCCCGTGCTCATACAGTTCAGGAACAGCTCTTCCGCGATGCGCCCGCCCATCAGGATGGCGATCTCGGTTTCCAGATAGTTCTTGTAGTAGTTGTGGCGGTCATCGATAGGCAACTGCATGGTGACGCCCAGCGCCATGCCGCGAGGAATGATCGTGACCTTGTGCAGAGGATCGGAATTCGGCATCTTCGCGGCCACGAGCGCGTGTCCCGCCTCGTGGTAAGCCGTATTCTTCTTTTCCTCGTCGGTGAGCAGCAGCGACTTCCGCTCCACGCCCATCAGGACTTTGTCCTTGGCCAGTTCGAAGTCGTAATGCAGAACCGCTTTGCGATTCTGCCGCGCTGCCGCCAGCGCAGCTTCGTTGACCATGTTGGCCAGATCGGCGCCGGAGAAGCCCGGAGTGCCGCGAGCCAGCACGGAGAGATCGACATCTTCCGCCAGAGGAATTTTGCGAGTGTGCACGCGCAGAATTTCTTCGCGTCCGCGCACATCTGGACGACTCACTACCACGCGCCGGTCAAAACGCCCGGGCCGCAGCAACGCGGGATCCAGCACGTCAGGACGGTTGGTCGCAGCCATCAGAATGACGCCTTCGTTCGATTCGAAGCCGTCCATCTCGACCAGCAATTGATTCAAAGTCTGTTCGCGTTCGTCGTGTCCACCGCCCAGGCCGGCGCCGCGATGACGCCCTACCGCATCGATTTCGTCGATGAAGATAATGCAGGGAGCATTCTTCTTACCCTGCTCGAACAGATCGCGCACGCGGCTGGCGCCAACGCCGACAAACATCTCTACAAAGTCCGAGCCTGAAATCGAAAAGAATGGAACATTGGCTTCGCCCGCAACCGCGCGGGCCAACAGCGTCTTACCCGTTCCCGGAGGCCCGACCAGCAACACGCCCTTGGGAATGCGTCCGCCCAGCTTCTGGAACTTCTGCGCCTCGCGCAGGAACTCGATAATCTCGCGCAGCTCTTCCTTGGCCTCTTCCACGCCCGCCACGTCTTTGAACGTGACTTTCTTCTGCTGCATGGAGAGCAGCCGCGCCCGGCTCTTGCCGAACGATAGTGCCTTATTTCCGCCTGTCTGCATCTGCCGGATCATGAAGAACCACAGCGCGCCCAGCAGGATCAGCGGAGCCCAGGTGCCCAGCAGTTGCAACGGCAGGCTTCCGCTGTTGATGTCGCGGAAGTTGACGTTGACACCCTTGTCGTGGAGCCCCTTGAGCACTTCGGGGGTGAAGTAGTTGCCCGGCGCGGTGGTGTGGAACGCAGAACCGTCGCGGTGCTTGCCGCGCACTTCCATGCCGTTGACCGTCAGCTCGCGAATGTTGTTCTGCTCCACATCAGTCATGAACTGGCTGACATTCAGCTCTGCGTCTTTCTGGCCATCGCGCGCTCCCTTGACCACTTCCCAAAGTAGCAAAGCGGATATCCCGATCAGCAACCAGAACAATACGGTTTTTACAGTTGAATTCACCTAGAAAACTCCTCAGGACGCCACGGGCGGGCTACTTAGGCCTACGCCGAAGCTCCTACAGCGATTAGATGCCTTTTGGCGACTTTCGATTGTCGAAACCTTTATGATCCTTTTATTCTACCTTTTCCGCGGGAAAAAGGCGCGGTGATAGAAGTGAGACTTAAGTGATTGGCCCCCTGGGATTTGCCGCCGCCAGGTAGGGCAGATTGCGGTTGGTCTGCTCGACCGCTCCCAAGCCGTAGCCCACGAGAAAAGTCTCATCGACCAGAAAACCGAAATAATCCGGTTGCAACGGCACGCGGCGCGCCGACTGGCGGTCGGCCAGTGTCACCAGTTTTACCGAAGCGGCCCCGCGGGACCGCAGGTCGCCCATCAGAAACTCGCTGGTCACGCCGGAATGCACCAGGCCTTCCACGAGGAGGATGTGCTGGCCCCGAATGTCGGGCTCGTGGCTGAAAAAAATCTCCATGACTTCGCTGGCGGAACCGCCCTGAGTCCGGCTGTACTTCGGCTTGATGAACTGGCAAACGACCGGCACATCGAGCGCCCGCACCAGGTCAGCCAGAAACATGAAAGCATTTTCCAGGACGGCCAACATCTGGACCGTCTGTCCCTTATAGTCGTCGGAGATTTGACGGCCCAGTTCCTTGACTCGCTTCTGAATCTGCTCGGCGGTGATGACCGTGCGAAGGGGCTCGACTCGCGCAGCGCTCATGAAATTAGCGTGCCTCCCCGGCACCTTGCTGGTCAATCTTCGCCGGTCAATCTTCTGTCGCTGGCGGGTTTGGCAAAGGCTCGTCCACGATCAGGATCGCCCCTCGCCCCGGCTTCGTCCGCAGCCTGGCCGAGGTCGGAAACCCTCGCACCCAAACGATTTCATCTCCGCTGACGACTACCGGCCAAGCCGTGCGCTCCGCCTGCGCTGCATGACGTTCCTGCAGCAGTTCCTTGATCTTCTTGGGGGACTTCGTATGAGCGGGCCGAAATCGGTCTCCTGGACGCCAGTTCCTCACCCTTAACGGTCCAGGCAGAGACTTCGCATCCAAGAGCTGATCAGGATTATACCCCGCCTCGCTGCCCACCGGGACGAGTCGCGCTTCCAGGGCGGAGCCTGCTTCGTAAACAATCACTCGCCCGGGAATAGGGAGTTCATACTCGTAGTCTGATGGTTTCACAGGTTCCCGCAGATCGGGGGTTACGAACATCAACTCCTCTGACTCGCGCCGCAGCTTCCAGCCCATGGGCAGCGACAGCTCCTTGCGAGATGCGTTCTCTTCGGCCGCCAAGCGCAGGATTTCTTCCACATGTTTGAATTCCAAGGGAATGCGGGAATGCTCTCCAATCGACTTCACCAGCCTGCGTTGGACGGCCAGGGGCTCGCCGAGAAACCACATCCGGCTCACCGACGCGTTCATGACGAGCCACGGCGCATTGTCGATTCTCGCGCGTAGCTCAGACTCCTTGGCAGAGTCCGACGCTTGGTTGCCGAGCGGCGCGATCTGCACCAGACTCGTTTCGCGGGATACTGCGTGGGCCCAGTCCGGCTGCGACCACTGCACCGTAGTCCCCAGCCATCCTGAGATTTCATTCTCCCAATAGTCTTCTTCTCCGCGAGCAATCTCCGCTAGCTCAGCAAGATTCTCCGCCACGGCGGGATTGAACTCTTGCTCCAGCAGCGGGAGGACCAGCTTGCGAACGCGGTTGCGAGTAAAGTGTTCATCGGCGTTGGTCGAATCTTCGCGCCAGGATTGACCGATGTCTTTGAGATACTGCTCCAGTTCGCGGCGGCGGATGCCGAGCAGAGGCCGAATGATTTCCCCGCAGATCTCTCCGTCGTCATCTTCAACCGGAATCCGCGGATGAATGCCGCCCAGCCCCCGCAAGCCCGCGCCGCGAATCATCCGCATCAACACCGTCTCTGCCTGATCGTCCAGCGTGTGGCCCGTCAGGATTTTGGTCAGATGTATACTCGTCGGCTGCTGAAGGCCCTGAGACGCAGAGCGAAGCGAAGGCGGTTCGTAGAAGGGCACAGCTTCAGCCGTGCCGTTAGGCGTGACAAGAGGACCGGGCTTTAGCCCCTGAGGTCCCGCTGGCGCCTCCTCACCAAGCAGATAGCGGAAAAATCCGTACCGCAACTCCCGCGCAGCCGTTTCCACGCTGATGTGTTCTTCCGTCGCACGCTGCGCGACGTCGTCATTATCCACGTGAAATTCCAAATCGTACTCGCCAGCCAGGCTCGCCACGAATTGCTGATCGGCGCCAGATTCAGCCCCGCGCAGCTTGTGATTGAAATGAACCACCGAGAGGACAATGCCGAGTTCGTGCCGCAACTCCAACAGCAACCGCAACAGCGCGACCGAATCAATCCCACCCGAGACAGCTACGCCGACACGATCTCCAGCCTTCAGCAGCTCTTGCCGCCGAATGAGAGGGAGCACGCGCTCCGCCAGTGAGTGCACGGCAACATGGTACCGCACCACTCGGACAGCCGCCTCGGCTGTCCAGCGGAGCGAAGCGCCGCAGGGGTTCCGTCAAGCACACAGTTGTTCCGCAGTTTTAAAAGGCACGGCGAGTTGGCGCTCGCCGAATAGCCGAGGGCGGCTGTCCCCACATAAACCTAAACGCCCGCGCTCTTCTCCGCGATCAGCTTACGAATCTTCTCCACAAACTCCGCCGCCGCCATGTCTTCCGTCTTTTCTTTTCCACGCGACCGCACATTCACCTTGCCGGCTTCGGCCTCCTTATCCCCGACTACGAGTAGGAACGGAACCTTCTGCATGGCGTGCTCGCGAATCTTCGCATTCATCTTTTCGTTGCGCGCATCGACTTCGACGCGCACGCCAATCGCCTTCAGTTGGTCCGCGACTTTATTGGCGTACTCCGCATGGCGCTCGCTGATCGGGATCATCGCCACCTGCACCGGCGACAGCCATACCGGAAACGCTCCCGCGTAGTGCTCGATCAGCACGCCGAAGAAGCGCTCAATCGATCCGTAGAGCGCGCGATGCACCATGACCGGCTGTTTGCGCGAGCCGTCCTCGGCCACATACTCCAGTCCGAAGCGCTGCGGCAGATTAAAGTCGAACTGCACGGTCGAGAGCTGCCACAGCCGCCCGATCGCGTCTACCAGCTTGATATCGATCTTCGGACCATAGAACGCGGCCTCGCCGGGAATCGTCTTGTATTCAACCCCTCGCTCTTTCAACACTTTTTCGAGCGACTGGGTTGCTCGGATCCATTGCTCTTCGCTGCCGACGAAATTCTTGCGGTCGGCGGGATTCCAGGTCGAGAGCTCAGTTTGGAATTTATCGAAGCCAAAATCCTTCAGCACATCGAAAGCGAATTCAAGGCAGCTGGCAATCTCACTCTCGATCTGCTCCGGCGTGCAGAAAATATGCGCGTCGTCCTGAGTAAACCCGCGCACGCGCAACAGTCCGTGCATCACGCCCGAACGCTCGTAGCGGTAGACAGTGCCGAGTTCGCCCAGCCGCACCGGCAAATCGCGATAGGACTTCAGCGAATCCCGGTAAATCAGAATATGGCCGGGACAGTTCATCGGCTTCAGCCGATATTCGGCGTCGTCGAGCTCCATGGCGTCGAACATGTTCTGCGAGTAATAACCCTCGTGCCCCGAGGTAAAAAATAACTGCCGGCGGGCCACGTGCGGCGTATACACCAGCGCGTATCCGCGTTTGATGTACTGCTCGCGCATCCAGTCTTCCATCTCTTTGCGGATGATGCCGCCCTTGGCATGCCAGAAAATCAGTCCCGGCCCGGCCAGTTCCTGAATCGAAAACAAATCCAACTGTTTGCCAAGTACGCGATGATCCCGCTTCTTAGCCTCTTCCTGCTGCTTTAAATAATCGTCGAGGTCTTTCTTGGAGAAAAACGAAGTCCCGTAAATGCGCTGCAGCTGCGGATTCTTTTCGTCCCCCAGCCAATAAGCGCCGGCGATATTGAACAGCTTGAATGCCTTGATCTTTCCAGTCGACGGGATGTGCGGCCCGCGGCAGAAATCCGTAAACTTTCCCGTGCGGTAAATGGAAATCTTTTCATCGGGCTTGGTGAATTGCTCGATGAAATGGCACTTCATGAAGTCGCCTTCTTTTTTGAACTCGGCCAGCCCCTGATCGCGAGGCAGAAACTCTCGCGCGTAGGGCACATTCTGCTGCACCAGTTCCTGCATTTTCTTTTCGATCTTTTCCAGATCCTCGGGCGTAAACGGAGTGGGACGGTAGAAGTCGTAGAAAAAACCGGTCTCGGTTGCAGGGCCGTGTCCGAGTTTGGTCTCCGGGAAAAGCTCCAGCACTGCTGCCGCCAGTAGATGCGCCGACGAGTGCCGGTAGACCTCAAGCGCCTCGGGATCTTTATCGGTCAGCAGGCGCAAGTCGGTATCTTTTTCCAGCGGACGAGTCAGATCGATGAGGTTGCCGTTGGTTTTCGCCGCCAGCGCCGCATCCGCCAGCCGCGGGCTGATGGACTTCGCAATATCAAGCGCAGTCGTACCTTTGGGAACTTCTTTGACGCTCCCGTCGGGAAGCTTTACATGAATGCTGTCAGCCATAATATTGGGGCCTGCGGGGTGTCCTGAATCCTTAAGTTTATTGGAGGGATGAGGGAGGGTCAAACCGCCGGGGGACGGATTAATCGTGAAGGACGATGTTGAGTAGCGAACTGTGAACTTCCAAAGCCATCGTTGTATTCAATTCTGAATGTAAAAAACGGCGTCACTGATCTCCTTGTTTAAAGATTGCTTTGTGATTCGAAAATCGCAGGATTGTTCTTCCGAGTCCGATTTGAGTGAGGAATGCCTTCGGATCAAATGTCCAGGCCTTGCCAGTCGACATGCAACGCCCCGCATGGGGGAACCCCAATGTCAAATATAGTGCACCCCAGCGACAGAAAACGATACCGTGGGTATCTTTGTTACGAAATTGGAACAAAAAGTTTTACCAAATTGGAACAAGAAGTTTTGCGTGTGCACTTTTGAACAGACAGAATTTAGACGCCGTCTATCCTTGCAAGAAGACCCAAAAGCGCAAATTTACGAGGAAGAAAGAACTTCGAGAATGCCTAGAATCCTGCTAGCCGAGGACGACCACGCCGTCCGTGAGATGCTACAAGCCACACTGGAACGGGATGGCTTCGACGTCGTCGCCGTCTCTGGCGTGCGCGAAGCGCTTAGCCGCATCGCTAGTGAACATTTTGACGCACTTCTTTCCGATCTGCACATGCCGCTGGCCGGCGATGGATTTACCGTCGTCAGCGCTATGCGACACACCCACCCTAAGGCAATAACGTTGGTGCTCAGCGGCTACCCGGAGATCGACGAGGCGCTGTCGGCAATCCGCCTGCAAGCCGACGAAGTGCTGGTGAAACCAATTGAAATGTCCACGCTCCGGGAAATTATCCATCGGAAACTCGCCAACCCCGCTCCCCACAGGCCGGTACCCACACAAAGCGTAGCCGCGATACTAGAGGCCAACCTCGATGTGACCATTCGCGACTGGATGGGACTGGTGGAGCATGATAAAGAACTGACTTGTATCCCATTGAGCTTTGTGGATCGTACCGGTCATCTTCCCGGTCTCATCACTGACCTGATTCACCGCTTGCGCCTTCCGCAAGCTGAAAAGGCAGAAATCTCCCTCCCAGCACGCCAACACGGAGACCTCCGCCGTCGCCAAGGTTACACTGCCGCAATGGTGGTAGAGGAATCGCGAATCTTGCAGGTCAGCATTTTTAACACTCTGCAAAACAATCTCGACAAAGTGGACTTCAGCAAAGTGCTGCGAGACGTGATTACCATCGCCGACGAAGTGGATTCGCAATTGAAGCAGGCTGTGCTCAGCTACGTCGAACCCGCCAAGGCTGCCGTATCGGCAGCCTAAAGCGCCGAAACCCAAGCTCGTGTGTGGAGCGGGCACTCTTGCCCGCTTTGGGGACGGCGCCTAAGAACTCGTCGGCAAGAGTGCCCGCTCCACACGGGTTTGGTGACGCGATACCTTCCGTTCACCCGGGCTAATTTTCTAATGAGCCACATCCTTTATGTGGGTCGCGATGTACCACTTATTTCCAAAAGCATCCTTCACCCCGGCATTGCGGTCGCCGTAGGGCTGGTCCGTGGGCTCCTGGAATGAAGTCGCACCCGCTGCCAGCGCTTGACGATAGACTCCCTCCATATCCGGCACGTAGAGGTAGAACATCGCCTCCATGGTGTCGTACTTGCCGTGGGCCTCGCCCATCTCCAGCACCGAATCGCCAACGCGAACCACGGCGTGATGCACCACTCCGTCGGGTGAGGCATACTTCGCCACTTCCTGCGCCCCGAAAGCGCGCTTCAGGAAGCCGATCAGCGGTTCGGCACGCCGCGGATGCAGATACGGATTCACACTGAACAGCCCTTCGGGGACGTGGGTCTTTCCCTTGGCAGTGGCAATGTACCAATAGTTGCCCGCCTTGTCCCGCACCGTACTGGAACGCTCCCCGTACTCCTGATCACGCGGCTCGTCGATGAGTGTTGCGCCAGCCGCAACCGCCTTTTGAGTGACGGCATCCGCGTCTTCGACGTAAATGTGCAGCGCACTCGGCTGCAGCGTGCCCGAAAATTTCTTCCCGGCGATGCCCCCGCCCATCATCAGCGTGCTATCCCCGATGCGCACCTCAGCGTGCACGCCCGTAGGCATCACAGCCCGCATGATTTCTTCCGCGCCCAGACCCTGCTTGGCGAACTCCAGCAGCGCCAGACCGTCCGCGGCGACCAGATACGGGGTCACCATACGGAAGCCGCGGGGTATCGGATTCACTCCTTTGTCTGACTCAGGGATCTTCCCGCCTTGGGGCCCTTCGTGTATCCCCTTCATGCGCCGGTGCATCTCCTCGACCGACATCTCCTCTTTCACGGTGAACACGCCCCATGAATAGCCAAACGGATCCTCGAGCGTCGCATCGCGGTGCCCGTAGAACTGGTCTTTGGGCTCACGCACCAGCTTCATGCCGGCGGCCACGGCGTGCTCCGCAAATGCATCTACATCCGGGACCTGGAGGGAAATCGAAATGGGGGAGTTCCCCAGCGTTTCGGCGCTGAAGCGGCCTCCCTCGGGCCATTCGCCGGTCACATCGATGGCGGAATCGCCGATCATCAGTTCGGCATGTGGGATACTCCCTCCAACCTCGAAACGGAATATTTCTTTCGCTCCCAAAGCTTGCTTGTAGAACTCAATCGCTTTGGCAGGATCTCGGAACGCTAACCTTGGTGATGCAGTCACACGAACGGCTGCTGCTGGCTCGGCAACGGTGGGCTCAACTAAGGTGGACATGCGATTACTCCCTTCAAGTTCAGATTTCAATCGTGCCTTGAAACGCTCGCGCGGCAGATTGCGCAATTCAGCCGCGATGCGCACAAGGGGCTCAATCTCGGACGGTACTTTGCCCGGCTTGCCATCGGTGCGGGCCAGCATCGCATCGAGGGCCTTGCTCAACTGCTCGATCTTCTTCCTATCGCCCGATCCCGGGTTCAGAGAGCGCTTAGGCATCGGCACCCTCCATGCGCGCCCGCAGACTGCTGAGCGCGCGAAACTGTAGCTGCTTCACTGCGCCTTCCGACTTGCGGATATCCCGCGCCACTTCCTTGATGCTTTTCTGTTCGACAAAGCGCAGCACAACCACGCGCCGTTGTTCCGCCGGCAACTTGTCCACCAGGCGGAATAACGTGGCTCGACGCTCCACCTGCTCGATCTCTACCGGACTTACTTGTGCCGACTCGATCTGTCCGGAATCGTCGGGGACTTCCCGCCCGGAGCGCTGCCAGCGGTCCGAAATCAGGTTGGCCGCTATGCGGAACAGCCAGGCGGCGAATGGAATCCCGCGCCACTCAAACCGTTTCACGTTGGCCAGCGCCTGATGAAATACTTCCGAAGTCAGGTCTTCGCTTTCGGTACGGTTTCCCACCCGCCTCACAACATACGCATACACACGCTCGAAGTTGATTTCGTAGAGCTCGGCGAAGCAGGCGGGATCGTGCTGCGCAGCTTCGATCAGAAGCCGCTCGTCCGCTTCTTTCTTCAGAGCCTTCAACGAGTTCTCCGGAAGTTAACCCTGCATGTTCGACCTGCATAAGGGTAACCCCGCGCCGTCGAGAAAGGTTACGGGGCGATGAAAAATAGAAATCTGCCGATTTTCCAGGTAGCCCTGCGCGCGGCTTCTCGCATCCCATCGACGGCTTTCTTGTGCGTATGTCCCGCGCAACTCCAGGCAGTGATCTATACTCGTTCGCGGTTAAACGAGGCTAGTTAAATCAGGCTGACGAGGCGACTTATGGAAACGATCAGTGGAGTATTTGCGACTCGAACTGCTGCCGAGCGCGCCGTACAGGATGCATCCAAGGCGGGCATCCCTTCTTACAAAATCACGCTCCTGACTCCGGGCAGCGTGGATCATCTCGACAAAGAAATGACGTCCGTGCCCGCGGACACAACCGAGCAACCGGGCATGGGAAAAGCCATTGGCGCGCTGCTGGGCGGTGGCGTCGGAATTACGGGAGGCTCGCTGCTGATCGCCTTGATTCCCGGAGTAGGCCCGATCACGGCGATCGGCCTGCTGGGAGCGGCAATCGCGGGCGCGGCTGGCGCCACGGTTGGAGCGGCGGTGGGCGACAAGATGGAGAAGTCGACCATTGAGGGGCTTCCCGAAGATGAGATCTTCGTTTACGAAGACGCTCTGCGCAAAGGCCGCAGTGTCGTGGTTGCGCTGGCAGAAAACGATGGTTCGGCAGAGCGCCTGCGTGAAATCATGAAGAAAGAGGGAGCGGAATCGGTGGATGCGGCCCGCGAACAGTGGTGGGTCGGCCTTCGCAGCGCAGAGGAGAGCCACTATTCACAATCTGGCAAGAAGTTTGCGGACGATGAAAAGTTCTATCGTCTCGGCTTCGAGTCGGCGCTGCATGCCAGAACGCGCTGCATGGAATTTGACCAGGTGTCGGGAGAGATGAATGCCGCCCTGGAAGATGTTCAGCGGGAGAATCCCGGCGTGGACGTGGAAGAAGCGTTCGTCCGCGGCTACCAGCGCGGCCGGGATCACTATCAACAGCTTTGCGATGAAAAGAAAGCTGCTTGAATCTGCTTCGCCCAACTGTAAGAGACGTTGCTTGCAAGGTCTCGCCGGGCGCGGAGGTAACACACATTGCAAGCAACGTCTCTACAATGGCCGGTAGTACAAGTCTTCTACGGCCTTTTGCACTCGCGCCGAAAGTGCCTGCAGGTCGTGTCCCTTTAGCCCGACGGTTGAGATGGGCTCGCCCACTCGCATTTCCAGAGGACGGCTCTTGATGTGATAGGTGTTCATCGGCAGCAGTTCGTAGGTTCCGACTAGCGCCACGGGAACTACGTCCACTTGTGCCTTGATGGCAAGAAAAAATGCTCCGGAAAGAAATGGCTTGATTTCGCCGTCTGGCGTGCGTCCGCCCTCGGGAAAAATTACCAGCGGCAGGCCGGCCTTCAGACCCTTTAACGCGGCTCGGATACTGCTGACCGAATGGGACGGATTTTGCTGATCGATACACACTTGTCCCGACCGTTTGAGTTGCCAGCCCACCACGGGATAGGACAGCAGTTCTTTCTTGAAGGCAATGCGAAACTGAAACGGCAGGTTCGCGTAGAGCAAAGGAATATCGAGCGCCGATCCGTGATTGACCGCATAGACATGCGGCTTTGAGGTGTCGATTCTATCGAGACCTGTCACGGTCACGGGCGAGGAGATCGTCTTCATGATCAGCCACGACCATGCGGTGGAGAACCAGTGCAACCGCCGCCCACTGCGGTCGAAGAGACCACCTGGCAGGGCCAGCAGTCCCATGACGATGGTGTAGAACCAGATGAGAGGATCGTAGACAAAGTACGAGCGCAACCGGCTCAGCCAGCCGTGCTCTAACCCTGGAATGGCATGAGGACTTGGGCGGAAGGAAGCGATCGAAAGGTCCGCCGGAGTACCGCTGCCTGCGCTGGCGCCCCCGCCATTTTCGACCCGATCTACCGATGATTTCAATTCCTGCACATTTCCATTCTAGGCGAAACGACTCGCGTTGCGACAGTTCCCTTGGCTATGTGGCGGGTCGACTGGTTACCGATACGCTGCGAGCCAGAGATTTCCACAGTGTTCCTGCAGGAACGTTTGTCATACGGATCCGTATGTACATCGCCGCGAATCCGTCTCAGACTCGCACTCCCAGCAGGGCCATCGCTTCGCCGACCAGATAGATCGAACCTGTCACTACAACGACGGCGTCCGTTCCCGCGGCGGCGCGGGCTCGGTCAAGAGCCGCAGCAATCTCGGCAACAGCCTCAATCTCAGACCCTGTGCGGCTTCCCGCCTGTTGAATCTCTTCCGGAGATGCCGATCTTGGATTGTCCGGGCGAGTGGCGATCACCCGGTCCGCCAGGGGGAACAGGATTTCCGTCATCTCTGAGATTGCCTTATCGCGCATGGCGCCGAAAACGAAAATCAGGCGGCGGTTGTCGTAGTTCTCCGAAAGCGTGGCGCGGAGGGCCCACGCTCCTGCCGGATTGTGCGCCACGTCGAGGACAGTTTCCGGCCAACCGTCCCGGGCAGGCAGTACTTGAAAGCGTCCGGGCCAGCGCGTTTCGCGGATTCCACGTTCAATCGATTCGGGTGAAATTCCCATAAAACCGAGCTTAGCCAGCTCGTCCGCAGCCGCGACGGCCAACGCCAGATTTCGCAACTGGTGCCGTCCTACCAAGGGCGACTCGACCAGAATCTGTTTCCCCATGACCTGCAGCGGATAGCGATAGACGGGTCGGGCACTGTTCCCGGCGCTCTCTGCGTATTCCTCAGCGTTCTCTGCGGTTAAAGGCTTTTCGGAATGGCCGCCAACTTTACTTGCACGGGCTACCAGGTATTCACCACTCCCCGGCGAAACGGGCGGAACATACGGCACCGCACTCACCCCTCGCGCACCTAACTCAAGAATCGTGTTGCCGATTACGTCGTTGGCCTCAGGCTGCTGGGGCAGGGTCACCACCACACCGCCGGGGCGGATGATTCCAACCTTCTCGCGCGCAATTTCGCCGACTGTATTTCCAAGGAACTTCTGATGATCGAGCGAGATGTCGGCAATCACGCTGACCAACGGTTCGACTACGTTGGTCGCATCCAACCTGCCACCCATGCCGACTTCGAGCACTGCAATCTCCACGCCCTTCACGCGCGAAGTGGGCAAAGGCGATGGCAGTCATCATTTCGAAGAAGCTGGGATGCCATGGCAAATCTCCCTGCACGACCAGTCGATCAGCCACGCGATCGACTTCGCCATGCAGCCGGGCGAAATCGTCGTCGCTGATTTGTTCTCCGTTCACTCGGATGCGTTCGTTAATTCGTATGAGATGCGGCGAGGTGTACAGGCCCGTTTTTAACCCGGAGGCTCGCAAGATCGACGCCAGGGTCGCCGCCGTGGAGCCTTTGCCATTCGTCCCTGCGATCAACACGGCGGGGAACGCTCGCTCGGGATGATCCATGCCCTTGAGCAGAACCCGCATGTGCGCCAGATCGAATTTGTTCGATGGCGTATGGGCCAACTCGTGCCCAAGCGCGAACATGCTCGCCACTGCGGAGTCGTAGGACATGGGGAATCAGCTTCTAGCTCCTAGCTGCTAGCTTCTAGCTTTCCCTCATACGCTAGGAGTTTTTGCTGATTTCAGACTATCAAATTGATTTCGGTTCAGGCTTGCAGCAGTCTTCGATCACTTCCGAGAGTGCAGGGTACCGAGACTTAGGTTTGGCTAGAAGCTAGCAGCTAGGAGCTAGCAGCTGCCCCCATAAACTCCAGCGCCCTCGCGATGTAGGGCTTGAGCTGTTTGCGGGGAACCACTGCGTCCAACATGCCGTGCTCGAGGAGGAACTCGCTGCGCTGGAATCCGGCGGGCAGTTTCTGGCGGATGGTTTGTTCGATCACGCGGGGGCCGGCGAATCCGATGAGAGCTCCGGGTTCGGCGATATTCAAATCACCCAGCATGGCGAACGAGGCGGTGACGCCTCCTGTCGTGGGATCCGTAAGCAGCGAGATGAAAGGAACCTTGGCCTTATCCAGCCGGGCCAGCGCCGCGGAAACCTTCGCCAGTTGCATCAGGCTGATCACGCCTTCCATCATCCGGGCGCCGCCGGAGGCCGACACAATAATCAGGGGAATGCGCGCATCGGCCGCGCGCTCAACGGCACGCGTGATTGACTCGCCCACCACCGCGCCCATGCTGCCGCCGATGAAGGCATACTCCATGACGCTCGCGACCACGGGCCGCCCCAGCAACTTTCCCTGAGCGTTGATGATGGCGTCTTTCAAGCCCGTATCCTTCTGCGCCTGTTTCAACCGCGAGGAATAGGGTTTCAAGTCGACGAACTTCAGCGGGTCTGTGGATGAAATGTTCCCGTCGAAGGTCTGGTACTGATTGTCGTCGAGCAACTGAGCCAGGCGGGTCCGGGCGTCGATCCGAAAGTGCTTGTCGCACTTGGGACAGACGTTCATGTTCTCTTCCAGATCTTTCTTCCAGATGATCTGGCGGCAGCCCTCACACTTCACCCACAACCCTTCGGTGCGAACTTTTTTCTCGCCCGAAGTGTCCAGCTCGCCGGATTCGCGTTTGAACCAAGCCATAAAAAAGTTCTCGGTTCTCAGTTCTCAGTTCTCGGTTTCCGCATAAGCGATTGACGCTCTTACTGAGAACCAGGAACTGAGAACTGAGAACTAGTACTCGATGCCTCTTTGCGCCATCACGCCTTTTTCGTAGGCATGCTTCACCTGGCGCATCTCCGTGACCGTGTCGGCGGCTTCGACAATTGTGGGGTGCGCATTTCTTCCCGTCAAGATGACGTGGACCATTTCCGGCTTTTTCTTCAGGCTCTCGACCACCTTCGCCGGATCGAGCATGCCATAGCTGATGGCATAGTTGATTTCGTCGAGAATGACCAAGTCCCATTCCCCCGATTGAATCGCGCGGTCGGCCTCGGCCCAAGCTTCTTCGACCATGCGTACATCTTCGGGATCGGGTTTTTCCGCGCCTACCTTCACGAAGCCTCGGCCCATCTGCTTCATGACGAATTTGTCGCCGAAGGCTTGCACGGCGTCGAGCTCGCCGTAGTGCCACGAGCCCTTCAGGAACTGCAGCATCAGAACCCGCATCCCCTGGCCAACAGCTCGCAGCGCGGTGCCCATGGCTGCCGTGGTCTTGCCCTTGCCCGGACCGGTGTTCACGATGATCAGACCACGACGAATATCGGCCATGCTTGGTCGGAGGTTTGATTCTACTAGAAGCGAAGTCTCCTCCGTACGCCGGCCTTCTTCCTATTCTATCGGGAAGAGGCAGGAAGAGCCGTGTCCGATACTGGACAGTTGAGTTTCGGATTGGACAAAAAAAGGTCGGCGGCTGAGGACGGTTCGCCGTCTTGTCAAGGATTTGGGCGGCACGCTACGTGGAACTGCAGTTGCTCTGATTTGCGCTGGAACCGGTAGCCGGTTGAGCGAGCCGGACGCGCGGAAGAAGTTGGCGTTGGTTCAATATCAAATAAATGGAAATAATCTAGGCCGGTGCTCCGTCTTTAATTGTAGGGAAGAATTTCCAGCGTGAGGTGCGAGTACTCTCGGGTTACAGGGTCTACAGAAATGTCGCGGTTGGGGAAGTTTTTCCACGGAACTTCGGCATCCAAAGTTGCGTAGCTCGGTCAGGCGGATCTCTGTTCCCTCGCAAAACTGCGGAGGTCTCATGGTGATCAACAAGTATGCAGTGTTATTGTTTGGGCTGCTTTGTGCCCTGCCGGCATTTGCGGCACAGCATGTGGCGGTTCATCCCCGGTCCTCCATCGATGCCACCGACCAGGCGGTGGTCAAAGAGATCGTGGATATGGAACGACAGGCCCGGGAAGCCAGCCTTCGCCGCGATGCCGAATTTTCCCAGCGAACCCTGGCTGAGGATTACGTCGCGATCACGCCTCTCGGCCAGGTGACGACGAAGCAGGACACACTGTCGGCGCGCAAAAGCGGCCAGCTTCGCTATGACACCATCAATGTGAGCGATATGGTCGTGCGCGTCTACGGCGACATGGCCGTGGTCACGGCCCGGGCCGACGTCAAGGGTCACCAGCTCGGGGAAGACTTCAGCGGTCCGTATCGCTACACCCGAGTCTGGGTGCACCGCACCGGGCACTGGCTGGCAGTGAGCTACCAGGCGACGGTGACTCAGTAGACCGCTGCATTCCGCAAGTTCATGGCGTAAATCCACTCTGTCCTCCTGAGCAACGCGAAGGATTTATGTATCCCCTGCGGTGAAGCCGAGGCTCGCCTACAATGGAGAACTTTGTCAGGAGCCAACTCATGACTTTGGATGAAAAGTTCTCGCGGCGATCGGGCATTTTGAGATCGCTGGTTGCAGCCGTTCTTCTCTGCTCACTTCTCTGCGCATTTTCCCTCTGCGCTTCGCAGGCCCAGGAAAACAAACTCTCGCCGGAAAAGCGGAGTCAGATCGAGAATGCCGTTTCTAAGTTCATGGCTTCGACCCATGTTCCGGGAGTTTCGGTCGCGGTGGTCGAGAACGGCGAGTACGAATGGGGCAGCGGCTTTGGCCTGGCGGACGCGGAAAACAATGCGCCGGCCAGTGAACATACGCTTTTCCGGCTGGCTTCGATTTCCAAGTCACTAACGGCTACGGCGGCAATGCTGCTGTGGGAGCGAGGAAGACTAGACCTCGACGCGCCCGTGCAGAAATACTGTCCGGCTTTTCCGCAGAAGCCGTGGCCGATTACCACGCGCCAGGTGATGGGGCATCTGGCCGGTATTCGGCACTATAAGTCGGGTTCGCAGGATGATCTGGAAGTCGGGAATACCAAGCACTTCGACAACCCGATCCAGGCCGGGCTGGATTTTTTCAAAAACGACGCGTTGTTGTCGGAACCCGGCAAGCAGTTTCACTATTCGACCCAGGGTTATACGCTGGTGGGGTGCGTGATCGAAGGAGCGTCGGGCGCGAAGTATGTGGACTTCATGCGGCAGAACATTTTCGCTCCCGCCCGCATGGACCAGACGCAGGTCGACGATCGCTTTGCCATCATTCCGTATCGCACGCGCTTCTATCAGAAAACGGAATCGGGCGCGGTGCAGAACGCCGACTTCCTCGATTCCAGCTACAAGATTCCCGGCGGCGGGTGGCTGTCGTCGGCGGAAGACATGGCACGCTTCGAGGTGGCGATTTTGAACGACAAGCTGCTCAAGCGGGCTACGCGCGATTTGATGTGGACTCCGCTGAAGCCGTCGGATGGTTCGAAGGATAATTACGGCCTGGGATGGGGCGCAGGCGACGAGGACGGGGTCGCAACCGTGGGCCATACCGGCGGCCAGCAGGGGACCAGTACGGCCTTTGTGCTCGCCCCTACGCAGAGGGACGGAGTTGTTGTGCTCGCAAACATGGAAGGCGTTAGTGCCGGGGACCTTGCGGGGGAGATTTTGAAGGTGCTGGTGGGCGCGACCGGAAACGCGCCGAAGAAATGATCTCGCTCAACATCGATGAGTGCCATGGGGGATGTTTCAACAAAAACCATAGGGACATGCACTGCCGTAACGTGTGAGTCGGAAGGCGCAAAGCGAATACTTGATGAATTGCTACGCGATATTACGTCGAGGGCAATTTATGAAAAGAGTCGAGCTAACCATTCTGTTTCTCGTCGGGCTAAACACCATCGTTGTTCCTCAGACCAGTTACAGAGGGCAAAAGTCACTGCCGACGCAGATTTCCGACCTGGAGATGAGAGCAGTCATTAGCCTCAGAAAGTTTGCATTGGCAGAATCCATATACGCGGTGCACCATTCGCAGGAAGGGTTCGCCTGTGACCCTCAGGTTTTGACAAAACTGGAATGGCCGTCGCCCAATCACGTTAAGCTTGTCGACCCTGCCTTGCTCAGCGGCGCGGGACAATATAGGTTCTCGGCCCACTGCGAGGACACTTCGAAGCCCTTTGGAAAGCTGAACATTCTGGCCGTCCCGCTCGATCCGAATGCAAACCTCCGCACTTTCTGTGCGACCGGAGCATTCGGACCCCTCGAAGAGAAGCCGTATTTCGGAACAACCGAGTTTCCGATCCGCAGCATCTCGGGAGGCAACCCAGAAAGCTGCCTTGCGTCAGGGAAACTTCTGAAGTAGGGGAGCGAACGATTTATCCCAAACCGCTTGAGCCGTTTTGGGGTTGCTGGTTATTGGCGCGCACAGATATTGCTATCAGGCGATAACGCAAACTACCACGCCGACGACAGAGTACCCGCGACCTAATGTCCCGAGTGATACGGGTGCCCTTTCAGAATCGTGAACGCGCGATAGATCTGCTCCAGGAGGACTACGCGCGCCAATTCATGCGCCAGGGTCATCTTTCCGAGCGAGATCGTATGTTGCGCGGCGGCTCGCGCGGCGTCGCTGAAGCCGTCCGCGCCGCCAGTGGCGAAGATTAGCGGCAGAGGATTGCGGTCCTGATAGTCTCCCATGAACTTGGCGAACTGCTCGGAGGTGAATTCCTTGCCGCGCGAATCCATCAGGACCAGCGTGGACTTCGGGGCGACTTTTGTAGTGGCTGACCGGCCGGACATTTCGAGCAAGGCCGCTTCGTCGCGTACCGGGACGCCTTCTGCCAGCACGTAACGTGAAATTCGTTTGAGATATTCATCGGTCAGGGCCCGAATCGCCGGTTCTTTCGTTTTGCCGATCCACGCAATCTTGATCTTCACGAGGGGCTGCTAGGCTGTTTTTTTCTTCTTCGCTTTCGCTGCGACTGGTTTGCTCTCTAGCTTTCGTTTTCTGGGGACGGTCTTCAAGTCACCGGGCTCCAGGCGCTTCGCGGTCTTCCATAGGCGCTCCAGATCATAGAACTTGCGCGCCTTCTCGGAGAAAACGTGCACTACGAAGTCGACATAGTCGAGCAGCACCCACTCCGCCTGTTTGTATCCCTCGACATGCGCCGGGCGCAAGTCCGCGGCTTTCAGCCGCAGTTCGACTTCGTCGGCAATGGCCTGGACCTGCCGCGGATTCGTTCCGCTGCAGAGAACGAAGTAGTCGGTGAAGGCTCCCGAACCTTTTTCCATTTCCAGGATGCTGAGTTCTTCGGCCTTTTTTTCCAGGCAGGCTTGGATGGCGGCAGTGATTTGTTGTTTGAGTGCGTTCTTCTTCATTCGGAAGTTGGTCGTTCGTCGTTGGTCGTTGGTCGTTGGCTTGATCCCATTGTAACTGACAGTCGCTTGAGGCCTGCGGAGGACGCAAACGAAAATCATGCGAAACGATGTGTTTTGGCCAACGACCAACGACGAACGACCAATGACCTACGACGATTTATACAACTCCATCTTCTTGATGTATTGCGCGACCGGCGCATCCACGAAGCGGGCCAGAGACTTTCCGGCTGCTGCAGCCTGCCGGATCGCGCTCGCTGAGGCGGGTTGATGCAGATCTCCGAGCAGGTGGATGGTCGCTCCTTTCAGAACCAGATCGCCGGTTGCGGCTTGCTTCTGAAACGGCTTCGTCACTTCCGGCCGCGGGCGCAGGCTTTCGGGCAAGGCGTTGGCCACGTCGGCCAACGAATATCCCGGACGGTTGGCTACGACGAACTCGCATTCGCGGAACAGCGCTTCGGACTGATGCCATTTGGCGATGTCGGCAAAAGCGTCCATGCCGATCAGGAGGAAGAGTCTGTCGCTGGCTTTGAACGACTGCTTCAGCCGCCGGATGGTGTCGATCGTGTAGTTCGGCTTTTCGCGCTTGTCTTTACTTGACCCCAGACCCTCTACAGGAGCTTCCAGCAAAGAGGGCACAAAGGCTTTGTGCTGTGCCGTGGCGAGAGCCAGCATGGCAAAACGGTGCATGAAAGGCGAAAGCGGCTGGCGCTGTTTGTGAGGCGGAATGTTCGCAGGGACAAAATAAATTCGGTTCAGTTTGTAATGGTCCAGCGCCGCTTGCGCCAGGGCGAGATGTCCGCGATGAATCGGGTCGAAGGTCCCGCCAAAGAGTCCTGTGTTCATGGAGTGTGGTCAGTCCCGCCTAGTGTCCAGATTCCCGCCCTGGGATGCAAGCTGAATCGTGCTGGCATTGGCCAACTGGCCATCTTTTTCATTGACTTACGGGCCAGTCCGGGACCCGGCCATTCTCGGACCTCCAGATGAACTCCTGTAACTATCGTGTTTCCCATTATGGAACTAGGATTAGGCCATGCGAGTAACCCTCCCCCTACTCCGCATTGCACCGGCACGTGCGCCCATTATTCGGTATGGGGTCGCCGTGCTGAGTACGGCCCTGGCGCTGATTCCCACCATCATGCTTGCGGATGTATCCGAAAGCCGCCTCGCCCTGTTTGGCGTGGCGGTGATGGTGAGCGCGTGGTACGGAGGTTGGAAGCCCGGAGTAGTCGCCACAGCTTTCGCCCTTACCGTCAGCGCTTACTACTCGCTCACGGGGCCGCATAGCGTGACAGAGTCGCGTACGGCCATCATCCGCCTTTCGCTGTTCTTTTTTGTGGCCATGTTGATTTGCTGGCTCAACGCGGCCTTGCGCGCAGCGCAGGACAATTTGCGCCGCTCCGAGCTGAATTTCCGCTCGCTGGTCACGAACGCACCCTACGGCATCTGCCGCTGCGATTCCACCGGAAAGATTCTCGACGCGAATCCTGCATTCCTTCAGCTGCTGGGACACACTTCAGCGGATCAGTTGATTGGGCAACACATTTTTGGCTTATATGCCGAGAATGACCAGTGGTTCGAGCTGGCCGATTTTCTTCGTTCCGCGGAGCCCTTCAAGGGGCTGACAGCGGAATGGAAACGCAAGGACGCGACCACGACTCTGGTTCGCATCTCCGGCCGCTCGGTCAGCAGTGGCCCGGAAGGCGGGGTGGTGTTTGAGCTGTTTGCCGAGGACGTCACGGAACGGCGTGTGCTGGAGCAACAGTTGCGTCAGTCTCAAAAGATGGAGGCGGTGGGGCGTCTCGCAGGTGGCATCGCGCATGATTTCAATAATCTGCTGATGGTGATTTCAGGTTACTCGGAATTTCTCCTCGAGCGGCTGGGAGCTGAGCCGCATCTGCGCGGTCCAGCGCAGGAGATCGCCAGTGCTGCCGAGCGCGCCTCGTCGTTGACGCGGCAATTGCTGGCCTTCAGCCGCAAGCAGATGCTGGCGCCCCGGATCGTCAACTTGAATGACGTGGCGACAGAGAACATCAAAATGCTGACCCGGATGATAGGCGAGGACATCGACTTGGTGATGGTTCCCGGCCCGAGCTTGTGGCCGGTACGAGCCGACGCCGGGCAGATCGAGCAGGTCATCATGAACCTAGCTGTCAATGCCCGCGACGCCATGCCTTCGGGAGGAAAGCTGACGATCGAGACCTCAAACGTCACGCTCGATGAGGACTACGCCCGCGTTCACGCCCCACTGCCTGCTGGCGATTATGTGATGGTAGCCCTCAGCGATACCGGCGATGGCATGGACAACGAAACTCAGTCGCACATCTTCGAACCCTTCTTTACTACGAAGGGAACAAAAGGAACCGGACTTGGTTTGTCGACGGTCTACGGCATCATCAAGCAAAGCGGCGGATATATCTGGGTGCACAGTGAGGTCGGCAAAGGAACGACGTTCAAGATTTACTTGCCTCGCGTTGCCTCAACCGGGCAAGCGGCCGCGCAAGTCGCCGCCCCGGTCGAATATCGCAAGGTCGAACCAGGCACGGAAACGATTCTGCTGGTCGAAGACGAGGCCAATCTGCGCTACCTGGCCCGCCAATATCTGGAAAAGCAGGGCTACAAGGTGATCGAGGCAGCCGATGGCGCCGTCGCTATGCAGATCGCGGTGGCGCATGACAAAGTAATTCACCTGCTTCTCACCGACGTGATTATGCCCGGCATGAACGGACGCGAGCTCGCGCAGCGCATTTGCGAGATTCGCCCCAACGTGAAGGTTCTTTATATGTCCGGCTACACCGAAAACATGATTGGACACGATGGCGTGCTGGATGACGGCGTGCGCCTTCTCCAGAAGCCCTTTAACCTTCGCGACCTGAAAAGTATTGTGCGCGAAGTGCTCGACTCTACTCCAACTCTCCCGGAGGTCGCCATGTCTACGCAATCCGCTGAAGCAGCCCACACCTCGCGAGCCAGAGAGGTTTCCCCTGCGCGGGCGCAAAGATTCTATATTCAATTGCCGTTGCGCTACCGCCGCCTGGGCGAGAACGAATGGCATGAGGGCACAACCGAGAACATCAGCCGATCAGGTATGCTTTTCGAAGCGGATGAGTTATTGCAGCCAGCCGCGCAACTGGAAATCAATCTCGTGCTGCCGGCGGAAATCGCCGGACTGTCGTCCACGGAAGTGGTATGCCGCGGAGAAGTCGTGCGCACGGTGCAGAGCCATGGAGAGACGGTGAGCCCCGCCCTAGCCGCCCGCATTCTGCAGTATCACTTCCAGCACGGTCCCCTGCCAAGAGCGTGAGCGAAGATTGAAGCGCCGCTGAGCTGCCGTATCTTGCGCTTCGAGTCCTCAGCGATCTTTGCGGTTAGGACGTTTGCTCCAACGCCTGCTGCAAGTCCTTTCTCCCGCAGTTCTTCGACTGCGGCCGCCATCGCGTATTTCAATTCCTCGATCCCCTTGCCCGTGACCGCGGAGATTTCGTAGAGCTTCAACTTATGTCTCTTGCAATAGCGTTTCAGATCAGCAAGTTTGTCTTTGTTGACAGCATCGATCTTCGACGCCGCCATGATCATCGGCTTCTCGTCGACATGCGCCCCAAAACTGCCGAGTTCACCGAGAATCACTTCGACGTCTTTGGTCACATCCGGACGTCCGCTGGCGTCGGAAACGTCGACCAGATGCACGAGCAGGCGGGTCCGTTCGATGTGCCGCAAGAACTGCGTTCCGAGTCCAGCCCCCGTGTGCGCACCTTCGATCAAGCCAGGAATATCCGCGACCACAAAGCTCACTTCATGCTTCGCGTCGCCCACGGCAACCACGCCTAAGTTAGGCTCGAGCGTGGTGAAGGGATAATCGGCGATCTTGGGCCGCGCCGAGGAAATGCGGGAGATCAGCGTGGACTTGCCCACGTTGGGATATCCCACAAGTCCCACGTCGGCGAGTAGCTTCAGTTCAAGCCGGTAGGTATGTTCTTCGCCGGGACGGCCCGCCTCATGTTCGCGCGGGGCTTGATGCACTGACGTGGCAAAGCGAGCGTTTCCGCGCCCGCCGCGCCCGCCGCGGGCGATCACGAACGTTTGGTCCGCCTGCGTAAACTCGAAAATCTTGTCGCCGGTTTCGTCGTCGAACACGATGGTCCCGACCGGAACTTTCAAAACTACGTCGCCACCGTCGCGTCCAGTTTTGTTCGAACCTTCGCCGTGGCGCCCGCGTTCGGCTTTGTGCTCGGGATTGAAACGGAAGTGCACGAGCGTGTTATGGCGCTCGCTGGATTCCATGACGATGTCGCCACCCTTGCCACCGTCGCCGCCAGACGGACCGCCGCGCGGGACAAACTTTTCCCGCCGGAAGGCCATGCAGCCGTTGCCCCCGTCCCCGGCCTTGACTCGAATTTTGGCCTCATCGATAAACATTTGTGAAATTCTGGCGTCTGGTTGCGCGTACCAACAAAAAAGCCTCGTCCCGAAGGCGAGGCTTTTGACGCGGGCGCTCCCGCCCCGCGGACCGTTTCGAAAACGAGACACTACTCGATTTCCATGGGTTCGACCATTACGAACTTGCCCATTTGTCCCTTGTTCAGGAATTTGATGCGGCCAGTGATCTTAGCGAAGAGCGTGTCGTCTTTGCCGCGGCCAACGTTCAGTCCCGGCTTCACGCGTGTGCCCCGCTGCCGCACGATGATAGTGCCGCCGGGCACGACCTGCCCGCCGAATGCTTTAAATCCAAGCCGCTGCGCGTTCGAATCACGGCCGTTTCGTGAAGTGCCTTGCCCTTTTTTATGTGCCATAAGACAGTTCTCAATTCTCGATCGTCAGTAAATGTGTGTGGGGACGGGCGACTCGCCCGTCCACTCTTACTTCTTCTTCGGATGCGACTTCTTCGCGGCCTTCTTTGGCGCAGCCTTTTTCTTGGCGTGTTTCTTGGCCTTGGCGTGCGCGGGCGCTGCGTGCTCGTGCGCCGCGTGTTCATGCAACTCGTGCTCTTCGTGCGCTTTCACCTTCTTCGGCTTCGCTTCTTTCTTGGGCAATTCGGGAGCCTTGAAGCTCTGTCCGTCAAAAGCGATCTCAGAGATGCGCACCGCTGTATAGGCCTGTCGGTGTCCGCGCAGTTTCTTATACTGCTTCTTGCGCTTGTAATGGAATACTAGGATTTTCGCGCCGCGGCCTTCTTCCACAATTTCGCCGACCACGCGCGCATCCGATTGCAGGCCTACTTTGCCCTCTTCGCCGGAAACCGCCACCACGGGGAACTCCAGCTGACCGTCGGTGCCCGTGGCCATTTTCTCCACTCGAATTACATCTCCGGGCGCCACCCGGTACTGCTTTCCACCGGCGCGGATAACCGCGTACATACGTCTGCCTCCGTCAAATGTCTTGAAATTCAGCCCGCAACTGGAACTGGTGAAAACGGGTCTTTCAAACGGCATTTCCAACGAAACCCCGGACGCACACGGGCGCATCCAAGGGGCTTGCCGATTTCCTGTGCTTGCTTTGTTTTCCCTCAGCGCTATCGCAGCCAAGGCAGGCGTCCCCAGAACGGGTCGGCGAGTACAGGCAAACTCAATCATTTTAGCGTGTGCTGTGGAAATCGGTCAAACGCAAAGGCGGGAAGCCACTAGTTGGAGCGCGAGCCTGATGTCTTGCGCATGACCCGGCACGCCAATGCCCACACTAGCGCACTTAGAACCAGTGCTAAACCGCAGAGAAAAACCAAGCCGGGCCAAGTGGGTAGAGAGGGGCCATCTGACAGGGGATAGGGATTAGAGTAATTGATATTCCACCATGCGGCAGCCCAGCCGATGCTGCCCACAATCACAGCCGCTCCAAACAAGCCCAATCGTAGAGGACTCCACTTTAGTTCCATTTGGGCCAATGATGGCACAAATGAAGGTCTTCGCCATAGTCAATCGGAGAACGTGAAAACTAGAGTCACACCGTCGAGTTTGTTGTTTTCCGGGCTCCTGTGCGAGAATTCCGCCGATTCCTCGGAGGAACCCAACCATGAAGCGCTTTCTCACCGTTTCCCTGGGCCTGCTCGCTCTCACCCTGTCCGGCTTCGCGCAAGTGAAGAAGTCCCCCATGACGAAGGCTGCCGGTCCCGCTCCCGACAAAGCGTATCTGCAGAAGATCTGGGATGGGTGGTCGACCCTGGACCCGGCCAATACCGCGAAGTACTATGCCACGGGACCTAACACTTTCTTCGATATCGCTCCGCTGAAGTACGAGAGTTGGAGCGAATATGAGAAGGGCGTAAAAACCGTGCTCGCCGGTTACAAGAGCGCCAGGTTCACCCTCAACGACGACGTCAGCATTCATCCGCACGGAGATTTAGTGTGGGCCACGGCGACCCTGAAAGACGAAATGACGACCACGGCTGGAAAAGTCGAGATGGGGAATCTCCGCTGGACGGTGATCTTTGAAAACGAAGGTGGAAGGTGGCTCATCGTCCACGAACACGTCTCGGCGCCGCTTCAGTAGAAACAACTTTGGCCACGGATTCGTACGGATTTTCACGGATCATAAAAATTCTTTGGATTTTGATCCGTGCGATCCGTGACATCCGTGGCGACTTTGCTCTTCAATACGACTTCCAGAAGAAATACACAGTCATACCCGCACCTACCAACACAACGAATCTCCGAATCCACGATTGCGGCATTTTAAGAGCGTAATGCGCGCCCACGTAACCGCCCACAATCGCGCCCGCGATCATTACACTCCCATGCTTCCAATAGACCGCGCCAGCCACAATGAAAGTCACTACCGCGACTCCGTTGATCACAAAACCGAGAACGCTCTTCAGCGCGTTCATGGAGTGAATATCCGTCATGCCCAGCGCGGCCAGCATGGCAAGCATCACAATGCCCATGCCACCGCCGAAGTAACCGCCGTACACGGCGACGCATAGTTGAAATAGGGTTGTTCCGGTGAGCGCCGCTGTCGAGGCCTTGTGCTCGATCACCGACCTACGGCCGCCGGCAAGTTTTTTCCCGAAAGCAAAAAGCAGAGTCGCTCCCAGAGTGAGCCAGGGCAGTACTCGCATGAAGGTATGGGCCGGCGTCTTCAATAGTAAGAACGCTCCGGCCAGTCCTCCGACCAAGCTTGCGGCCAGCAACGGAATCATCACGCGACGTGGAACGTCCAGCTGTTTGCGATAAGCGCCGCCGCTAGCCGCGGCTGCGCTCCACAGAGCGATCGTGTTGGTGGCATTGGCGGGAATCGGCGGTACGCCGGTAAACAAAAGGGCTGGAAAGGCGATAAAGCTTCCGCCTCCCGCGACGGCATTCAGCGCTCCGCCGAGCGCTCCGGCGAAAAAGAGGAAGATGGCGGATTCGAGCGTCAAGCAAGTTAGGTGTATCAGAAAATGCACAGCCAATGGGGGGAAATGTAGCGCCGCCGTCCCGGCGGCAGGGCGAGACGCCCTCGCGACAGCCGGCAAGATGCCGGCGCTACGACTACGCACAAACGATTACCTCTGTAATCGCAGGTAACAAAAATATCTGGCAGAAACATCCGGCCTGCGGCAGGGTTAATAACAACTGAGATCGGTGGGGCTTGTTTATGCGAAACGGAATCGTGGTCGTCATTCTTATCTTGACGTGCAGCGTCGCTTGGGGACAAACGGCGACCGCTCCGTCGACTGGTGTGCAGCCTAGTAATGCGCAATCGATGCCGGACATGAATATGCCAGGCATGTCGGGTCACGACATGTCGAAGATGCGAATGAAAGACATGCCGATGGGTGCAGACAAAGACGGCGAGAAAGAAGCCGACAGCGACGCCAGCGCTCACGTCATGAACTCCATGGAAGGACACATGGACATGGGCCCGCACATGAAGATGACGAGTTTGCGGCAGCTCAAGCCCGGCGACGCGGCACATGCGCAGCAGGTAGCGGAAGAGGCGCGCAAGGCCTCAGAAAAATATACGGACTATCGCACCGCTATGGCCGACGGTTATAAGATTTTTCATCCGGAGCTTCCACAGAAGATGTATCACTTCACGAACTACGGATATGCCATGGAAGCGGCTTTCCGTTTCAATCCCGAGCATCCCACATCCCTGCTCTACGAAAAGCACGGCGACGATTACAAGCTGATCGGCGTGATGTATACGGCGCCCAAGCGGTTCACGGAAGATCAGCTTGACCAGCGCATCCCGCTCAGCGTAGCGCAGTGGCACGAACATGTGAACTTCTGCGCCCCTCCGTCCGACCGGCGTAAAGAAATGCTGGCGCCGCATGCAGAATTCGGATTGCGAGGTTCCATCACCACGCAGGAAGCTTGCGACGCGGCTGGCGGGACTTTTCATCCCGTGATCTTCAACTGGATGGTGCATGTTTATCCATTCGAAAAAGATCAGGCAAAGATTTGGTCGACCGAGCGTCAGCACGGCGACGCAGACTGATTCGTGTGGCAGAGTCTGTGTGGAAGGCTTCATGCAGGCACTCCTGCCCGCGAAATCTAAACACATCCAACAATCTAGCGAGTTGGGGCTGCCGCCTGGATCTGAAACTTGGATTTGGAATTCGTTAAGACCCGGCCTGTCATCCTCTGCACACCTTTCGCGGGCAAGGGTGCTCGCGCCACACGAACTGGAGTTCTGTTGTTCTGTTGAGTCATCCCACAAAACAATCGCCTGATGTTCGCTTCGCGAAAATGAATTTGCTGCGTTTTTTGCTATCGGAAAGATGCGCGCATCGTCCAAGGAATACGACGAGATCGCAATCCCAGACGGAACTTCGACAGGGACGATGCGTAATCTCTCAAGGTGATAAGAGGCCGGCACAGAGGTAACGGCGGCCAGAATTGATTCCGACACTTTGCGGGGTCAGGGGATTCTCTCACACTCGGTTTGGCGGCCCAGGTGAGAAAACCCCCATCGCGGCAGAGCAAGCTGGTGACTTGTCTGCACAACCCAACGGCAGCATTGTAGGCGATTCGCGCGGAAATACAAATATTTTTCGCGCGCTGGTCGTGAACCGGGCCGCCCCAACCGTTTCCCGACGTGACTTCGGGAAAGAAAATAAGGAGCAGCTATGAAGTTCGCGACAATTTCCAATCGTCTAGTAATCGTAATGGGGTTGGCTTTGCTGCTGACCTCCGGCGCATTCGCAGCGACAAAGGCCGACTTGACCTTGCAGAGTCCCACCACCATCAACGGAGCCAAGCTGAAACCCGGCGACTACAAACTGGCGTGGGACGGCAGCGGTCCCAACGTAGAAGTCAGCATCCAGCAAGGCAAGAAGGTGATCGCCAAAGTGCCGGCGAAAGTCGTGGATCTGAATTTTCCATCCCAGAACAACGCAGCCATTCTGAAGATGAACGGCGATGGAACCAGCACCCTCGCCGGCGCCCGTTTCGAAGGCAAGAAGTTCGCCTTGGAGATTGGTGAATCAAGCGACGGTATGCAGGCGGGGTCGAGTAAGTAAAGCCTCTATCGAAAGACAATAAAAGAGGGAGCACAGGGCGCTCCCTCTTTCTATCACGAATGACGCCATCTTAGTACTTCGGCACCTTCGGATCTACACGATCGGACCACGCCGTAATCCCTCCGGCCAGGTTGTGCACTTTCGTGAATCCCGCCTGCTGCAGGAATGCGACTGCCTTGGCGCTGCGCCCACCCATCTTGCAGTGAACTACGATTTCGCGGCTGGAATCGAGTTCGCTCACGCGATTCGGCAGATCGTTCAGCGGAATCAAGTATCCACCGATGTTGCAGATCTGATATTCATGCGGCTCGCGTACATCGAGCACGAAGAGATCGTCTTTCTTGTCCAAACGCCGCTTCAATTCTTCTACCTGAATTTCTGGAAGGCCACTAGCCACCGGTTTTTCCTCCCCGCGAATGCCGCAAAATTCGTTGTAGTCTATCAGCTTCGTGACTGTGGGATGGGTGCCGCACACCGGGCAGTCCGGATTCTTGCGCAACTTGAGTTCGCGGAACTTCATGCCTAGCGCGTCAATCAGCAGCAAGCGCCCGATCAGAGGATCGCCGATGCCCAAAATTAATTTGATGACTTCGGTGGCCTGCATCACGCCTACCAAGCCAGGAAGAATGCCGAGGACACCGCCCTCCGCGCACGAAGGAACCAGTCCTGGCGGTGGCGGCTCGGGATACAGGCAGCGATAGCACGGGCCCTCTTCCGTGGCGAATACGCTCGCTTGCCCCTCAAAGCGGAAGATCGACCCGTAAACATTCGGCTTGCCGGAGAGCACGCACGCATCGTTCACCAGATAACGCGTGGGAAAGTTGTCGGTGCCGTCGGCGATGATGTCGAAGTCGCGAAACAGTTCCATGGCGTTGGCACTGCTCAGCCGCGTGTCGAAAGTCCGCAGATTCAGAAACGGATTGATTCCTTTTAATTTGTCCGCCGCGGAGTCGAGCTTCTTGCGCCCCACGTCGGCGGTGGAATGAATAATTTGCCGCTGTAGATTGGTGTAATCCACCACATCGAAGTCGACCAGACCCAACGTGCCCACGCCCGCGGCCGCCAAATACAACGCCAGCGGCGATCCCAGTCCGCCTGTGCCAATGCACAGCACGCGCGCCGCTTTCAGCTTCTGCTGCCCCGCCATGCCGACTTCGGGCATGATCAGATGGCGCGAGTAGCGCAGGATTTCGTCCTTGTTCAGCGTTACGGGAATCTCGGTGATGGTGGCCATAAGTTCTTATGAAATTCAATTGCCGAGCTGCGAATCAAAACAGATTGTCATCCCGAGCGAAGCGAGGGACCTGGGTTCCTGTTTGCGCGACCACTTAGCCGGGGATTACAGGCAGAAACCTGGATCTCTCGCTTCGCTCGGGACGACAAATCGTAGTACGTCTCGAGGGCGGCGTACGTCTTCCAGGGAAGTTTCTACGCGGTACAGTTCCAGCGCCTCCGGCGATAGAAGGCACGATGGAAATGTTATCACCTTCCTTGAGCGCGGTCGCTTCTTTGTGCAGGTAGCGGATATCTTCGTCGTTGACGTAGAGGTTGACGAATGCGCGCAGTTTACCGTCCTCGGTGTAAAGATGCTTCCGCAGATCGGGATGCTGCGCCACTAGCGCGCTCATCGCTTCGCCGACCGTCGTCCCCGGCACTTCCACCGAGGCTTGTTTGCCGACATACTGCCGCAAAGGTGTAGGAATATGAATTTTATTCATGGACCTACTGTAAGAGATGCCGAAGGCGTGCGGCAAGATTCAGGGGAGCAGGTCGATAGTCTTGGATCTTAGGCACCGAACGAATTTGTCTATCGACTACAAGTCCTGTTCCCAAGACCAGACACCTAACACCGCTAGGCCCGTCCCGTGCCACGGAAGTCACTTATTTCCCTCGCTGCCTCCACTTAGAATCTCTTCGAACAACAGGGAGAACTTTGATGGCGATTTTCGATCCAACTCGCAGCAGAATTATCGATGGAGGCGGTGGTCACGGCGGCGGCTTGATTCGCCTGATTGGCCTGGGGATCGCCGCATTCCTGCTCGTGATCCTGCTTGTTCAGCGCGGTCACGAAGGTGGGGACAGGCCACGTGGGCGTGCTCAGTCTATTCGGCAAAGTGTCTGGCGAAACCCTCGGCGAGGGCATTCATCTCATTAATCCGCTGAAAACCAATAATGAGCTTTCCATTCAGACGCAGACGCTGAAGGAATCGGCCAGCGTGCCTTCCAGCGAAGGCCTGATGATGAGCCTGGACACGTCGCTCATCTATCATCTGAACCCGGACCGCGCCGCCGAAGTTTTTCAGAAGATTGGCGCCGATTATGAAAATGTCGTGGTCGAGCCTACGCTGCGATCCGCCATTCGTGAAGCGACGGCCTCCCACACGGCAAATGCTCTCTACACCGGCGAACGCGAAATGGTGGCCAAACAGATTTACGATCAGGTCACCACCCAGCTTAATCAGCGCGGCTTGACCGTCGAAAATGTTCTTCTGCGCGACATTCAGCTGCCCGCCACGCTCAAGGCTGCCATCGAAGCGAAGCAACAGGCCGAGCAGGAGTCGCTGGCCATGAATTTCCGTCTGCAAAAAGAAACCCAGGAAGCCCAGCGCAAGCGTATCGAAGCCGCCGGAGTTCGCGACTTCCAGCAGATCGTCGCCCAGGGCATTACGCCATCATTACTTGAATGGAAAGGAATCGAGGCAACCGAAAACCTGGCCAAGAGTCCCAACTCCAAAGTCGTAGTGATCGGCAACAACAAAAACGGCCTCCCGCTAATCTTGGGCCAGTAACTAAACAAGGTTATGTGGAAACGAAATGAATGTGTGGGGACAGCCGCCCTCGGCCGTTCGTTGTCCGCAGGGCGACGGTTTTCCTCGGCGCTGCTACCATGAAAACGTGGAGCCTCTGCTCGACATCCGCCACTTGAACGTCGAATTCCCTGGACAGAGAAACCACGCTGCCCTCCGGGCAGCGGGACAGCCGAGGGCGGCTGTCCCCACACAAACTCAAACCCTTTCCGCCGTCCGCGATCTTAGTTTTTCAATTGCCCCCGGCGAAGTCCTCGGGCTGGTCGGCGAATCCGGCTCGGGCAAATCGATCACGTCCCTCGCCATCATGCGCCTGCTCCCTGCACAGGCCAAAGTCTCCGGCGAAATCTTTTTCTCAGCAAACTCCGAAGCGCCGCGGAGTTTGCCGTCTCTTGATGACAATGCCATGCGCCAGCTGCGCGGCTCCCGCATCGCTATGATTTTTCAGGAACCCATGACTGCGCTGAATCCGGTGATGCGCGTTGGAGATCAGATCGCCGAAGCAGTCGTCGCGCATCAGTCCATTTCCAAAAATGAAGCCTGGCAGCGCGCCGTGGATGCCATGAACGACGTCGCCATCCCGGATGCCGCGCGGCGCGCCCGCGACTATCCTCACCAGCTCTCCGGCGGGATGCGGCAGCGCATCATGATCGCCATGGCCATCGTGAACCGCCCGCAGCTACTGATTGCCGACGAACCGACCACGGCGCTCGACGTCACCATTCAGGCGCAGATTCTCGAGCTGCTCGCTCAGCTGCGGATCAAGTTCGGACTGACGATGCTTTTCATTTCCCACGACCTGGCGGTGGTCTCACAGGTCGCCGATCGGGTCGCCGTGATGTACGCCGGCAGCCTGGTGGAAATCGGCGAGAAGCGACACATCTTCCAGTCGCCTGCCCATCCCTACACGCGCGGCCTGCTCCGCGCCGTGCCCGACCTCAAAACTAACCGGGCGCGTCCGTTACAGACGATTGAAGGCATTGTCCCCGCGCCGCAAGCGATGCCCCGGGGCTGCGGATTCGAGCCGCGTTGCGAATTCCGCATTCCCCAGTGCGCGTGCGATTTTCCGCCGCTGGTCGAAATCTCGACCGGACACTGGGCGCGCTGCCCCGTGGTGAATTCCTAGGGGATTACTAGACTCGTCGCTGATCGGACAATCAGCCACATCAGCGCCAGCGCAACAGAATGGCCAGAGCAATTATTTTCCTGGCCGAAGCTGAACAAAGCAGGGTCTAACCGGATGCGAAGGAAGCTGGCGGAGAGGGAGGGATTCGAACCCTCGGTACAGGTGTTAGCCCGTACAACGGTTTAGCAAACCGCCGCATTCGGCCACTCTGCCACCTCTCCGGCGGGTTTCTAGTTTAGCACGGCTTTGGAACTGGGATATTGGCTTCGAATTGGTGGAATTCGGCGCTCTCATTTTGTTCGGCTTCTGCTGGAGTGCCCACTTAGTTTCGCAACTTCCAACGAGGAAAAGCCGGACTTCTTGTTCGTGATTCGTAACGCAAAACAATCTGCGGCGAATTTCGCTCTCGGTTCGGTCACAATGGCCTCAATCCTGAGGAGGGAGAGGAGTGGCTCCGGAAGACTGCCCGAGTTGCGGCGGTACTGGATATGTTGCGAAGCCCGTGGACTTGAACGGTAAATCCGAGGGCATAGCCTTTATCCGTTCGAAGTGTCCTGCCTGCGGGGGCAGTGGCCGGAAGCACCCCATCCCACCTTCGACCGCCGGCTGACCGCACGGCCTGCGGTGCTTGCGAAAACGTACGGAACCGGATCGTCACACTTCCCGTCTAAATCAGTTGACGGTCCGGGCCGCACGTTTCACGAAATGTGAATCGACTTGAATGATTTCCTGGGGCTGGATTCGCGCGAATTTTATCCACGCGCAACTGCGATCCGGCGCCGCTCCGTTCGAGCCTTCAAGCAATTCCGGCAGCCTTGATGCGAGCGCGTCGACGAGGGGAGGTTGCCGTCTCCACCCGATTCCGTCCGTTAGCTTTGGCGCGGTATAGCGCCTTGTCGGCCGCTTGCAGGACATCCTCAGGATCGGAACCTTCCTTGGTAGAGGTCGCGACACCGATGCTGACCGTGACGGAAAGCGCGGATGGATCTGATTCGTGCGCGAGTTGTCGGATCGCATCGCCCTTGCGCGTACGGCCGCGAGTTTGCTGGCTGCGGCGATCTGAACCGCGAGGAACCTGGCGCCGATCGGCGCTTCGCGTGTGAAACTCTGAAGACTCGATTTTCGCACGCAACTGTTCCAGATGATCCACGACCTGGGCGGTAGTTTTTCCCGCAAAGAGAAGGTTGAACTCCTCGCCGCCGCAACGGTAGGCTTGTCCCCCGCCGGTCACCCGCGCCAAGCCCGCAGCAACCAATCGTAGGACCTGGTCGCCGGTATCGTGGCCGTAAGTGTCATTGAAGCGCTTGAAGTGATCGATATCCACGACCGCGATCGAATAAGGGGCCTGCAGCCGGAGAAGCGCCTCGTTAAAGGCACGCCGCGAGGGCAGCGTGGTGAGTTCATCGTGATAGGCAAGAAGGTAGGAGTTCTCAACGATCGAGGCGGCCAGAATGCAGGCTGCGGTGGCTGAGTAGACGGTCGAAACGCGCGTCATCCCGGTGAAGCGCAGCGACAGGAAAAAGGCGGACAGGGACCACAGCAAGGCATTGTCGATCGGCTTGTGGGTGAACAAGAACCGCGCCAGCAAGAATATTGCGGCGGCGGCGAACACGGCCAGCGCATAGCTCGGCAAAGAGACTGGAGCGGACAGGTGATGAACATGCGCAGGAGTCGATGGCAACCCCTCCGCCGCGCGGCAGAGCGCAGCTACGATCACGAATTCTACGAACAGTATCAGTCCGACGGGGGCTGAGGCAGAAATAGAGAATCCGCGCTCCTGCATCAGCGCAATGAGAACGAAATCCAGCGGCACCAGCACGGCAACCGCTTCTAAGGCCACCCATACCGGCGTTCCGGGCGACACGCGCCCTTCACCAAAAAGAGCAATTGCCCCCTGGGCCAGAAATAACACCAGCAAGGCGAAGAAGCTGCGACTGGAATGGAACCGCCAAGCCAGCAGCATTCCTCCGATCAGCGCGCAATAGTACAGAAAGCTGAGTGCAGGAAGAGCCAGCGTCAACCAACCGGAATACAAGAGCAGCGCAACGCCTAAGAGCAGAACTCCGCCGGGCACCGCGAGAGATTTCAGTATTGCTCTGCTCCACATCCGCAAGGCACGACTCCAGTCGGAAAAACTCCCTTCGGAATTATCTCGTGTGAGCGGGAGCGAAGGAATTGGCCTTTGAGGTTCGTACCAGTATGAAACTCAATGCGCGCGGATTTATTTGCAACGTTCCCTTTTGAAACTAAACGCCAATCCTGCACCTACAGACCTTTGGATGGCCTTAGTTTTGGCTGCAGTTGAGCGATTTCTAACTAGACTCGCTTTATTGGACTAAGGACGGTTTAGGTTATGCGAATTCTTGTTGCGGACGATGATGAAGCGCTCTCCAGGTTTGTTCGCCAGGGTCTCGAAGGCGAACACTATACGGTGGACGTTTTTCCGGATGGCGAGCAGGCTCGGACTGCGGCCACTCAGTTCGAATATGACGTTGTCATTCTCGATTTGAATCTGCCGAAGCTGGACGGAGTCAGCGTGCTGCGCCACTTGCGCGCGAAGAAGCCCAGTCTGCCCGTGCTGGTGTTGACCCAGCGTACGCGAGTGGAAGACCGCGTACAGTGCCTGGATACGGGCGCCGACGATTACCTGGCCAAGCCATTTTCCTTCAGCGAACTTTCCGCCCGCATTCGGGCGCTGGTGCGGCGCAGCCACCTGCCTTCGGAGTCTGTGCTGATCGCGGGCGACCTCAAGCTCGATCGGGTGCAACGGATGGTCGAACGCGCCGGCAGCCGGATCGATCTGACCACGAAAGAGTTTTCCCTGCTGGAATACTTGTTGCTCAATGCCGGACGCCGGGTTACTCGCTCGATGATTATTGAGCACGTCTGGAATCTTACCTTCGACACTACCACCAACGTGGTTGATGTTTATATCAACTATTTGCGCCGCAAGATCGATGACGGCCACAGCGCGAAGTTGATTCACACGGTCCGCGGCGTGGGATACGAATTGAGCGGACCGCCCGACTTGCAGCCATCTGGGATACGGATATGAGCGCCGCTGCTTCTCAGGTCGCGTCGCAGGGCTCAACCGGAGCCCTGACCAAGAGTCGCACTCCGCTGGCGCATCTGCTTCATGCCCTCAACCAGCCGTTGACCGGGTTGCAGTGTTCGTTGGAGCTGGCCGTGACGTGCCGTCGGCGCCCGGAAGAATACGTGCGCACCTTACGGGAGGGCCTGGACCTTACTGAGCGCATGCGAGTTTTAGTTGAGGCCATCCGCGAATTGACTGACGCCCAGCCGAATGCAGAAGCAGAAGAAACGTTCAAGTTCGATGAGGTGTTGCGCGACACCGTCGACGACCTTCGTCCGGTCGCCGCCGCCCTGGGCGTCCGCCTTGTGCTGGTAAGCTCCATCCCGCTTTCGGTAAAAGCCGATCGGCGCTCTATGGCGACGCTAGTCTTTCGCCTGCTCGAATCGGCTTTGGCTTTAACTCAAACCGGGAGCGATCTGCAGATTGTGGTTGCGCCTGAACCAGAACAACTGCGACTCGTTGTCTCCTGGAAACAAGGCCCTCCGCCCCAGCATTCGCCCTTTTCGCGACAGGAACTGGCACTGCTGATCGCCCAGGCTGGATTCGAACGGGCCGGTGGGGAATGGAACTATACGCGTGAGGGAACAATGCAGAGTTGCATCGTCCGCCTGCCCCTCGTCTCCGCGTTGCCGCACTTCACCTTGGCCGATCAACCGTGCTGTTCTGGAGATTCGAAATGAGCGCATGCCCACGACGCCGGTCTCTACTCAACTCGGCGGTGCCTTGATCGCGAGCCCGCGTCCTGCGCGAGGGCTTGCCTCATGGATTTGAGCGGACTAACGCCGGCGTTGGTCTGGATATCGGCGACGCCGCGAATACAAGCTACGAATTCGGAACTTCGACGAAAAGTGACGAGGCTATGAGCAAGAATACAGCGCGAGTCTACACCACTCGGCAGGAAAAAGAAGAGCGGGACCGCATTCTGCTCGAGCAGTTGCCCCAGGTTCGCTACCTGGCGCGCCGCATCCACGAGCGGCTGCCCCGCCACGTGCCGCTCGAAGATCTGGTGCACGCGGGAGTGATCGGCCTGATCGACGCACTCAACAAATTTGACAGCTCCAAACACGTGCAGTTCGGCTCTTATGCGAAGTTCCGCATCCGCGGCGCCATCCTCGACAGCCTCCGCGAAATGGATTGGGGACCGCGCGAATTGCGGCGCAAGGCGCGCAAGGTCGAAGAGGCCCATCGCAAGCTCAGCATGGAGTTGAGCCGCGCTCCTACTGAGAACGAGGTAGCGGCGGAAATGGGGATGACATTACAGGAATTGCAGCACTTGCTGGGCGAACTGGACAGTCTGGAAGTCGGCAGCCTCCGCATGGAGTCGCCATGGGACGGAAAGGAAGAAGACTTATGCGATTACCTTCCGAGTGCACCGGAGGACACGCCATTTTTTCGCTGTCAGCGCTCGGAGATGAAACAGCTTCTGGCCCGTGTCGTAGCCGAGCTGCCGGATAAGGAACAGCAGGTATTGGCACTTTATTACTCCGAAGAGCTCACCATGAAAGAGGTGGGAGTGGTCCTCGGCATCGGGGAATCTCGCGTATCCCAGATTCACTCGCTGGCGGTGGTCCGACTGCGATCGCGATTGGACGAAATGATGAGATTGACAGGCAACAGGACCCGCGCCGCCTCCACCGGCGCTGGTGCCTGAGACCCGAAGTTTTCCATTAGGAAGAAGCCGATGCCGATGGGCTGGCCCTGCGACGGAGGGGCGGATCGATAGCGCATCCAAGGGCTGAAGCATCCCATACCAGGCAGGGCTTCGGGCCCGCCGGAATCCCAGAGTCCGCTCGAACTTGCTGGACTCGATCGTCTGGCGGATCTGTTGGCGGCGTACTTCAAATCCTCATCTCTCCGGGAAATCGCTCATCAAGCCCCACGCCCACAAACTAAGGATGATTGGGAGTCGTGCACACTTATGTCGAACTGAGAGAAGGCGCCAAGGTCGAGAGGTTGTCGCTGTTTGCAGGCAACAACTTCGTGAGCTTTCGGGCCGCGGCCAAAGACTTGCCGGAGGAAGCTTTTGCACTGCGGCCAAGATCCGGTCGTCGTCCCAAAACCAAGCCACGAGGGGAGTCAAGGACGGAGGGAACGACTAGCAAAAGGGCTAAAGTTTCTGCAACCTTGCCGATAGAACAAGATGAAAGTCGCCGAGGACAAATCGGAACACGGTTTGGGGCGCCAGAATTAAAGTTTTTTAATGCGCGGCCGATACTTGTATTGAGCGGAGAATTCCAGACGAGGAAACTATGAGGATCGATCTCAATGAGTGCCCGCAACCATTCCAGGAAACCGAGGTCAGCAGTCCGGAAAGGATTACTGGCGCCCACAGAGCTTCTGCCAGCGACGCATTCGCAAGCGAGGATCAAGCTGAGCTTTCCGGGGTCCGTGCTCAAGTGCGGGCACTGGCGGCGCAGGCGGCGCAACTTCCGGAGGTCCGTCAGGAACGTGTCCAGGCCCTGCGGCAGATCATTGAGCGCGGGCTCTATTGTCCCGGCCCTGTGCAGGTGGCTGGGGCCATTCTCGAGCACATGATCACCGGGCCGACAGCGTAGTCATCTTGGCGCTCGAAGGGACGTTCCTAGTTCGATTGCCAGAACCGACATCTGCTTCCAACGTAGACCTTTTTGTATGTGAACCTTCGAACCGAACATTGCTGACGCCTTCCTCTTCCTGAAACTCCTAAAGCCTCTCGTTCTTTCGCCGATGAACTGGTTAGTACATGACGGCAACTGTGGAGTTCGGCCTATCCTCCACAATCGCGACCCGAAGGGTTTTGGCATGACAACCGTCGCCGTGCAACCTGCTCTCGTTTTAGACAGATCTTCCGACCCGGAACTTGTCCGCATCCGGGATGTCATTTATCAAGTAGCCGGGATTTTCCACCCGGACAACAAGCTAGTCTCGCTCCTTGATCGCTGCGGCCGGCGCATGCGAGAGCTGAAAACGCCAACCCTGAGCGAGTATTTCGAGCGTCTCACGAACCAGCCCACGCGGCAGACCGAGTTAGTGGCGCTGTTGAACGAAATCACGATTGGCGAAACCTGTTTTTTTCGCAGCCAGCCCCAGCTTGACGCCTTGCGCCAGATCGTCATTCCCAAAATCTTAGAAGCAAAATCCAAATACCCGCTACGGCGGATTCGCATCTGGAGTGCAGGTTGTTCCACTGGCGAAGAGGCCTACACGCTCAGCATGCTGATGCTCGAAGAAAGCCAGGGCCGTCTCAGGGATTGGAACATCGAAATCCTGGCCACGGACCTGAATGAAGGTTCTCTGGCGCACGCCAGGAATGCGATCTATGGCAGCTATAGCACCCGAAATCTGACCCCTTATTACCGCCAGAAATATTTCGCTCCGGCCGCGGGGCTCCTGCAGGTCCAGCCTTCGGTCCGCAATCTGGTAACGTTCAGCCGCCTGAATCTTTTTGACGACGCCCGCATGACCTTCATGAGGAGCGTGGACGCAGTCTTCTGTTGCAACGTGTTGATCTACTTCGATGTGGCCTCCAAAGGGCGGGTGATCCAGCACTTCTTCAACAACCTCATGCCGCACGGATATCTCTTCCTGGGCCACTCCGAGTCGCTTTACGGAGTAAATAGCGAACTTCCGGTTAGTGCAATTGCCGGGAGGCACTGCGTATGCAAAGGACCAATGCACTTGAGGCTAAAAAGGGGACGTGAATGCGGCCGCGACAATGTCAACGCTGTTCGCGTACTGGTCGTCGATGACAGCGCTTTCATGCGCACGGCTCTCTCTCGCATGATCGGCTCCGAAGCCGGATTCGAGGTGGTTGCAACCGCCTGCAGCGGATCTGAAGGGCTTGAGAAAGTCGCCTCGTTCGATCCTGACGTCGTCATACTCGACGACGAAATGCCCGGACTCAACGGGCTGGAAACTTTGCGTTGCATCATGGACCGGTTTCCCCGTCCCGTAATCATGGTCAATGCAGAGAGGGGAGAAGGCGCGGAGCAAACTCTGAATGCGCTCGCCAGCGGGGCTTTCGATTGTGTGCCCAAACATTTGTCGTCCCCTTCGCTCGACATAGCTCACGTTCGGCAAGAACTCATAGCCAAAATTCGAGCGGCTGCACAATCACGCACTTCGCGTATAAGCGATTTTCTTTCCAGAAAACTTCCCCGATCCCTCGTGGAGGCATTCGACTCGGTTTCTACCATTCCGCCTGCGATCGTCGCCCTGGGAACTTCAACTGGAGGGCCCCAAGCTCTGCAGGAAATTCTGCCTCTTTTCCCAGCGGATTTTTCCGTGCCAATGCTCATCGTGCAACACATGCCCCCCGGTTTTAGCGGACCCTTTGCACAACGACTGAATACTCTATGCTCCCTCACAGTGCAGGAAGCAACTCACGGCGAACTCCTCCTGTCGGGAGTGGTCTATATTGCTCCTGCTGGCAGGCACATGACCGTGGAACGGCCTTCCGACGCCCGAACCATCCTCTGTCTCGGCACTCCTTCGGCTCGACACTCCTTCGGATGGGTGTCTGCATATACCCTCAGTCGATGTCCTGATGAAGTCTGTGGCCGAAGCTTTCAGGAACCGGGCCTTGGGGGTCATCATGACCGGGATGGGCTGCGATGGCGCGGAAGGAATGAGGGCAATCCGGCGCCAGGGCGGCCTTACGATTGGTCAAGACGAGGCCAGTTGTACCGTCTACGGTATGCCCCGGGCCTGCGCTGAACTAGGCGTCCTCTCTCGAGTGGTCCCGCTTTTGGAAATACCGGCGCACATCCTACGGGCTACGCATTATCGCAAGCGTGCTTGAGCGGCATTTTATCGACGGCAAAGTCTCGTAAATCCATCAACGAATGGTCGCGTGCGGCCAACAACAAACTATTTCGGACTGGTGAGAACCGTTCCATTGGGATCGAGCACGATTCTATGCGCCCCGGCCGGAGCCGATAAATGAAATGAAGTTTCCTCGCCATCGGCAAATACTCGGCCCAGCAGCACCTGCTGTTTCCCCGCAATCACGGCATAAACCGGAACCGATGTCACCAGATCTTGTGGTGCGTCTTTCTGCAGGATGGTTCCGCTCACCACCGAGGCCGCGCCTTTCGGCGTGAACTTTACTCCTCTGAGTTCCAGCTTGGGCAACGACGTGCCATTAATCCAACCGTTCAAAAACCAGTCCAGTGAACTCTTGCCTTCATACCGCAGTGCGGGCGGAAGATCTTCCGCGAAAATGTCCAACAGTTCCGCGGTGCTGATAGATCTGCCCTGGTAACGCTCCCGCACTCTTCTCAGCGCACGAATGAAGGACTCATCCCTGCTGCCTGTGCTTTGTCCCTTCCGTCCTTCTTGCGTATCTTTCAACATCGTCCGCAGCATGTGAAACAGCCACGTACTCCTGCCATAGAGAATCTCTTCATATCCTTCGGGAAAGCGCGACGACAGGAGGCGGACTCCCAGAGTGACCGGACCTGCCTCCATGGGAGACATTCCATCTTTGTTCTTCGCAACTAAATTTAGCCGGTACTTCTCCATCACTAGGCGAAAGCCGCTGGGATCCTTCTCTTGTAGCATCATCAACGCGCAGTAATTGGCCAGCCCTTCGGAAAACCACTGATCACGATAGCTGTTCCAGGTCACCAGGTCTCCCCACCATTGATGCGCCGTCTCGTGCGCAGGTATCGCTTCCTGAAGGAGGATTCGGTACGGCTCATAATGCAATTGCTCGCGTTGCTCCTGATTGAGGAAGGCGTACGACGAAAGAAAAACCAGCCCCGGCCAGCCCTGGCTGTCGCGCCCTGGCATCTGGGTCAGTGCCAGATGACTATATGGATAGGGCCCAAAGCGGTTGGCATAATATTCGATCGCCCGCGCCGCAGCCCCGCCAACCGTCACTTCATTCCGCGCCGGGGAAGGACGGCTCGGCACCACCAACTGCCGTCCCCTCCGTGCCGGATCGGTTGGAGTCGGCTCGATCACCTCAATCCTCGGACTGGGGAAACCTCGCTCCACTCCGCCTGTAGCGTAGGTTTCCACTGGGACATTTCCCGCCCGTACGGTAGCCACCTTGTACTTGCCGAGGTTGAATCCCGCCAAGGGAATCGGGCGTTCCGAGACCCAGCGTGAAGCCTGCAGACCAGCGGCCACGGGGGCAGTCTCGCCGGCCGAAGTCGCCATCGGTTTCCCAGTCGCCACCAGCGTCCATCCGGGCGGGTAGTGGAACTCCAGATCGAAGTTCGCCATGGCCATCCCACGATTCGGATACCAGGTGCCGCGCGCACCCACATAAAGCAATCCGCTGCCCGCCTCCGCCAGAACCTCGCCGCCATAGACAAATTCCAGCTCTATTTTCTGACCGGATCTCGCCGACTGAGGAAGTATCACCGCCAAAAGGTCATTCCCCCGCCGCGAAAGTTGCGTTCCTTCTACCGCCGGATTGTGAATGAACTCCACCGGCTGGCCGTCAAGCTTGACGCTTTCCACCTGCAAGAATCTCGACAACTCAAACAACAACATCCGTGGCCCGCCTTCCAGGACCTCCAACTGCATGCTGGCACGTGCATGAATTTGTTTAGGAGGCTGTACCTCGGTCGTGATCTTGTAGCGCCGGATTTCGATTCGGCCTTCGCGTGTTTTCCCCTCATTAGACGCCGGCTCGCGGCTCGCTTTGGAAGTCCAAGCATCGCTGGGCGAGAATGATGTCCATACGTCGTAATACAGATCTCCGTTCTCTGCCGATTTTGCCTGCCCTACTTGAATCTGTTCCGCCGCGCCGGAATCAAAGTACACGTCGAAGATCCCGAGCTTGGTTCCCTGTAGCCGGGCATGAAGGAAGCGATCAGCCGCGTTCTCTGGCGACACCCCCCCTTGCTCCGCAGAATTTGTATTGCCTTCCGCCGGCAGCATTCGGCTGAAGGTCATCAGCAGCCGCGTGGCATCTCCATTGGCCAGATTCCGCGCCGCCGCCCCCCAGCGCTGAACGAACTCCTGCTTGTTTTCCGCGGCCCGCAAATCAGGGCGCAGCTCGCGCTCGGCATCATCGTTGAAACGAAAATAGGCGGTGGCAAAGTGTTCTTCCAGAATTGCCATTCCGGTAAACAGGCTCATCGATCGTCGTTCGACTTCGTTCGGAGGCGTCAGCAGCACCTCGCCGTCGCCCTCGAAAAACGCTCCCGTGATGCGGCCCATGATGTCCTCTGTGAAGGCGATCGTGCCGTCTTCCAAGGTGATGTGGACCGCCGACCTTTCCAGAGACGCTCCCCTCACCTGATACACGCGAGCGGGGTCGAGGCCCACTTGTCCGAGTTGCAGATAGAGCGCCTCGGCCGGTTTTTCGGGGGGATTTTCGGCCGCCGAGCCAGCCGTCGGCCATACGCAAACGGCAAGCCAGATTGCCGCCCCTACACCCAAGCCTCGTATCTTTACTAGTACCTTGGTCACGTAGGGTTGCCCGTCCTCCGTTGCTAGAATGCGCCTGAATGCGTCTGCGTGTCACGTCCCGCTTTATAGGGCTCGCTCTTGCGGGTTGGCTCGGTCTCGCCAGCGCATTGGCTGACACCATTCACCTGAAGAACGGCCGCACTATCGTGGCCGATCATGTCCGCGAAAACGGCACTCATTACGAATACGACATCGGCGACGACTCCTACGCAATCCTCAAATCCGCGGTAGATCACGTGGACGCCGGAGGAATACCTGCTCCTGCGGCATCGGGATCTGCCAAGATCGGCGACCTTCCATCCTTTTTACCCGCCGACAGCCTTGCCAATGAGATTGATCTGGTTACCAAGATCATCAAGGAAGGCAAGGTGAATCCGGACGTACTCGCCGCTCTGGAACGCAAAGGCGACCCGGAGTTAAGCGCAACAGCCGATTTCATCGCCGGTAAATTTGAGTTCGAGCACGGCAATATCGCGCGCTCCCAGCAGTATTTCGAGAACGCTCTCCGCTTCCAGCCGGAGAATTCCACCATCCTCGTCTATTACGCCGCATTGCTGGTGCGCACCGGCAACGCGTCCCAGGCTCTGCCGTATGCCCAGCGAGCCGTTCGAGCTGCATCCAGTTCGGCTGATGCCTACACGATGCTAGGCTACGCTCAGTTCGCCTCCGATCATACCCGGGAAGCCATTACCTCTTGGAAGCGTTCTCTCCAGTTGCGCCCTGACGCCAAGGTTGAGCAGTTCCTGGCCAAAGCCCAGCGCGAACAGAGTGTCGAGTCCGACTTCGCTCAGGGTGAAAGCAGTCATTTCACTCTGCATTATGAAGGCAAGCAGACCTCCGAAGTCTTCCGTGCACAAATCCTCGCCGCACTGGAATCCGACTATGACGACCTGGCTCGCGATCTGGGCAATCCGCCGCGCGACAACATCCTTGTCACTCTCTATACCGAGCAGGCTTTCTTTGATGTCACGAACGCCCCCACCTGGTCCGGAGCGATCAACGACGGCAAGCTGCGCATTCCGGTCAGCGGCCTCAGTTCCGTGACACCGGAGTTGGCGCATGTTCTGAAGCATGAGCTGGCTCACTCGTTTATTACGAAGCTTTCCGGAGGCCGCTGCCCCCCCTGGCTGCATGAAGGCATTGCCCAGTTCCTCGAGCCCAGAAGCCTCGCCGGCGAAGGACACCAACTGGCTCTGCTCTTTAAAGCACAACGCAATATCCCCTTGAATGCTCTGGAAGGCAGCTTCCAGCGTTTCTCCGGTGCCGAGGCTTTTGTGGCCTACGCCGAATCGCTGGCGGCGGTCTCCTACATTAACGATTCCTATGGCATGAGCGATATCCAGCGCATCCTGCAGAGCCTCAGCCAGGGCAGTTCGACGGAAGCCGCCTTGCGCGCCATCCTCCACTCCGACTACGGTCAATTTGAGACCGACTTAGCCAGATACCTCGCCGATAAGTACGGCGAGTAAGCACCTAAGTGCTCCCGCTGATTTGCCCCGCTTCCAGCCCTGTGCTAGCTTCGCCTTTGGACCACGCCTTCATGCACTCTCTGTTTCGCTCCAGCGTCCCGGAACCTGCAACCACAATAGAGTCCATCCCCGCTGCATTTCCCACGATTGCAGGAGGAGCCCTGGCAGCCGACTTCCTGGGCAAACGCGTCGCCGGAGATTTCTATGACTCCCTCCGCGTCGGCCCCGAACGTGTTCTATTCGGCCTCCTCGACCTAGCTGGACGGCGCGAGGATAACCGCGTCATCCTCGCGGCCGCACAGGAAATCTTCCGCAACGCCGGAGCTGAACTTTTCTCGCAACCTGACATCAACGAATCCGAGGCCATGACGGAACTCAGTCGTCGGATCAATCGCGGCCTCATCGAGACCTCTAGTGGAGTGCATCCCTGTCCCGCCTTCATCGCGTGCTATCACGAGAAGGTTGGCACTCTTTGCTACACCAATGCTGGACATACCCCTGCACTTCTGCGCGACCAAAGCGGCATCGCCGAGCTCGGTTCGACCGGACTACCCCTTGGACTCTTTTCCCACGTGACGGCGGAGGCGCCAACTATAGGCGTGCCAAAAAGTGCTGCTCTGCTGCTGGTTTCCCGGGGGGTGATCGAGTGCGAGGGCCGCCCCGGCCAGTCCACAGAAGAATTCGGCCTGGAACGCCTCAAACAGCTGTTTCAAACCGCCCCGGCTGGCGGCGCGGAGGCGCTTTGCGCCTTCATCCTGAGCTCTGTCGGCGCCTTCAGTAATGAATCCATCCAGGGCGACGACCAAACGGCACTCGCCCTGGTGCGGAGCGCCTGATGCTCTCTCCAGCCACCTCCGCCACCTGCCAGAGCCTCAAGTCGAGATAAGGTCTCCCGGGCTTTGCCTCCAAAGGAGTAAAATATCTGCAATTGGCCCCAAACCACCTTTTTGCCCGAAAGCCCAGGAAGCGTGGCGGCCCATCAAATTCTATGAAGAAACTTTGCCTGATTCTTACTGCTTTGGCATGTCTGCCCGTACTTGCGTCCGGACAAGTCGTGGAAGAGATCATCGCCCGCGTAAACAACCAGATCATCACGCGTTCGGAGTTTGAGCGCAGCAAGGATCAACTCAAGGATGAAGTCAAGCAGCAGGACTCCAAAGATCCAGACAAAGCTTACGCGGAACGCGAAAAAGACGTTCTGCGCGATCTCATCGACCAGCAACTCCTGCTCGACAAGGGTAAAGACCTGGGCATTACCGGCGACACTGAGCTGATTAAGAAACTTGATCAGATGCGCAAGGACATGAAGCTCGATTCCCTCGAAGCCCTGGAAAAGGAGGCCACCAAGCAAGGCGTCTCCTGGGAAGACTTCAAGCAGAACATGCGCAACCAGATCATTACTCAGAAGGTCATCAGCGAGGAAGTGGGCGGCAAGCTCCCGATGAGCAAAGGCGAGGAACAGAAGTTCTACGACGAGCACAAGAGCGAGATGGAACAGCCGGAGTACATCCGCCTCAGCGAAATTCTCGTTGCTCCGAAACCTGGCACGCCTTCCATCACTCCCGCGCCGGACCCGACCGCGGCGGGTTCAGCCGCAGCTCAACCCCCAGTCGCCCCCCCGCTAGATGAAGCCGCCAAGCAGGCTGCCGATGCCGCAGCTCTCAGCGCAGCCGAAGCCAAGGCCGATGATCTGCTCAAGCAAATTCGCGCTGGCGCGAGCTTTGAAGACACGGCAAAAAAATCTTCCGACGGTCCCTCTGCCAACGACGGCGGGGCACTTGGCATGTTCAAACGCGGACAGCTTGCCAAGGAGCTCGAAGACAAGACATTCGCCATGAAGGCAGGCGACCTCACCGACGTGATTCGCACCAAGCAGGGCTTCGTCATCCTGAAGGTGATCGATCACCAGCAGGCCGGCATTCCTCCCATGAAGGACGTCCTCGACAAAATTCAGGGCGCCATCTACTACGAGAAGTTGCAGCCCGCTCTCCGCGCCTACCTCACAAAACTGCGCGAAGACGCGTACATCAAATACGCAGACGGATACATTGATTCCGGTAAAAGCGCAAACCAGACTTTACCTGTTGAAACCGCCGCTGCCAAGGAATCCGACGCCAAAAAACTCGGAAAAAAGAGGCATAAGAAGTTGGGCATCCTCTAATCCCTCGCTCGCGCCGCGTCCTTTATACTCAGACAACCGATGAAAGACTTTTACATCTGTGATTGCTCGCGGCAAGAGAACAAGGTCATCACCTCGACTTTTGTCGTCGTTGGCAAGCAGATCAAGCCCAAAAAAAGCGGCGAGCCTTACCTCGCTCTCACTCTCGGCGATCGCAGCGGCCAGCTCGAAGCCAAGATGTGGGACAACGTTGAAGAGGTTCTCGAAGCCTTCGAGCAGGATGACTTCCTCAAGATCAAGGGCCTCATCAATAAGTACAAGAACCGCTTTCAGCTTACTGTTCACAAGCTGCGCAAGCTGGGTGAATCCGAGATTGACTTCGCCGACTACCTTCCCAAAACCACCAAGAATGTGGACGAACTCTGGCAAACTCTGACGACTTTCATTTCCTCGTTTCAGAATCCACATCTCAAGTCGCTGGTCCAGGCCTTCATGGCCGACCCTGAAATCGCCGCGGCTTACCGCAATGCTCCCGCGGCGAAAACTCTGCATCACGCGTACATTGGAGGCCTGCTCGATCACGTCGTCTCTTTGTTTCGTTCCTGCGACTTGATGTGCAGCAACTACCCTCAGATCAATCGCGACCTTCTCCTCACCGGCGCATTTCTGCACGACATCGGCAAGATTCACGAACTCACCTACAATCGCTCATTCTCCTACACCACCAAAGGCCAGTTGCTGGGCCACATGATCATCGAGCTGGAAATGTTGCAGGCTAAGCTCGCTCTCCAACCTGGATTCCCCGACGAGCTCAAGATACTGATCGAGCACCTGATCATCAGCCACCACGGCCAGTACGACTTCGGTTCCCCCAAGCTTCCGATGTTCCCGGAAGCACTCATGCTGCATTACCTGGACGACCTCGATTCCAAGATGGAAGCCATGCGCGCCCAATTCGAGCGCGAATCCGGTTTCGACAGCCCCTGGACCAGCTACAACGCCTCTCTCGGTCGGCCGCTTCTGAATACCGAGAAATTTCTCGCGCCCAAAAAAGTTTCGCCCGCGGAAGACCCCGTTGAAACATCCGATACCGAACTCGACGAATCCTCCGATCCAACTCCGACCTTGCCCGGCATAGAGACTCAGCAGTAAAGTAGTCAACCGAATCCCACGTCTGAGTGGTGTGAAGTCATGCAGAGACGCGTCGCTCGCGGCCCCGTGCGAGCACTGTTGGTTCAGTCCACATAGTCGATGGTTGCCCCGGCTGCCAGATTCCGGTAGATTGGCGACAACAACCATCGAAACATTCGCAACTAACATGTTGCAAAATAACGAGGGTCTCCATGCGCTCACGCTGCCTTCTCTCCATCCTTACTCTCTATCTCGCGTTCGCGGTGTTCGGATGCAGCCGCAAACCTTCCACCGACAGCGACGCAGGCAATACGAATACTCAAAACTCGAGCGACAATAGCGGAACGCAGTCAGCAGCGCCCCAACCGGCCCCGCGAGAGCCGCTCGTGGTGCCCGCCCGAACCACTGTCACCGTCAGGCTGGGCTCTGCCATTGGGTCTAAGTTGAGCCAAAACGGCGAGACTTTCACCGGCACTGTGGCCAAGGACGTTGTGATCGGGGACGCAGTGGCAATTCCCCGCGGTACGCGAGTCAGCGGCACCATCGTTGATGCCAAACCTTTGGGCCGGTTCGCCGGTGGCGCTGAGCTTCAAGTGCGCCTCGACTCGATCAACTTGAACGGTTCTGAGCTTCCGGTTCGAGCCGCTGTACAGACTTTCTCTGCGAAGGGCAAAGGCAAGCGTACCGCAGTGATGACCGGCGGCGGCGCAGCGCTCGGCGGCATCATCGGCGGCCTGGCTGGCGGAGGCAAAGGCGCTGCCATCGGTTTGGCTGCTGGCGGCGGCGCTGGCGCTGGTGGTTCAGCCTTCACGGGAAACAAAGACATCGTCCTGCCCGCCGAGTCCGTCGTCAGCTTCGAGTTGTTGCATTCGCTCGAAATAAGGCAGTAAGGTTAAAACGGCCCTCCAACGCTGGAGGCTCTCCCTAAATACTTTTGGGGGGCTTTAGCGGCGGGAAAGAGTCCGCTTTATATTGTTTTGAAAGGGCGCGGCTTGCAGCCGCGCCGCAAATCGTGCAAATGAATGACGGCTTTTTAGCCGCTGAGGGTAGCAACCTCGCCAAAAAGTTTTTTCACTGCTACTTCAGCCCTGCCGCTTCGAGAATCGCGCCCGATGCTTGACTTTGCCCGCTTCGAAATCCTCACCTTCGATTGCTACGGCACTCTGATCGATTGGGAAACCGGAATTCTTTCGGCGCTTCATCGCATTCTCTCCTCCCATGGAAAAGAGATCGACGATGCCGCAATCCTCAAGCTCTACGGAAATTTTGAGCAGCGTTCCGAACAGGGCGCATTTCGTCCCTATCGTGAAGTCTTGGAGTCAGTGGTCCGCCAGTTCGGCAAGAAGCTTCGCTTCACGCCCAGCCCTGAAGAAGTACGTTCTCTGCCCGAATCTCTTCCTGCGTGGAAGCCTTGGCCAGACACGGTCTCCGCTCTTCGCCAACTCAAGACTCGCTTTCGCCTGGCGATTTTCTCCAACGTGGACGACGATCTCTTCGCCCGCACGCGTCCTCAACTCGGCGTCGACTTCGACGAAGTCGTCACGGCGCAACAAGCCCAAGCCTACAAACCCTCGCTGAAACTGTTCGAACTCGCCCTCAGGCGAATCAAAACTCCGGCACATCGCGTGTTGCACGTAGCCCAGAGCGTCTATCACGATGTCGTTCCCGCCCAGTCTCTCGGCCTCGCCACCGTGTGGGTGAATCGTCCCTCGGCCCGCCCCGGCGTGGGCGCCGTCAAAGCCGCCGAAGCCAAGCCCGATCTAATAGTCTCAAGCCTCAGCGAACTCGCAGCCGCTGCCATTCCAAACTAGAGATTCAAGTTTAAATGTCAATTCAGGTCGGAAAAATCTTCGCCAACTGCAGCCGCGAAGCGGCGAAAGAATGCAGCCCACAGCTTTCCCTGAGCCTGTCGAAGGGCGCAAGCCGTGGGTGGAGCATGGAAAATGAACGAACCCAAAAGGACCGAAAGAATGAGATGGCTTGACTTCGGCACGTCTCGGCATGTTCTTTGATGCGCGTGCGGCGACTCCTCAGAAATTTGCCGGTACCTTCACAACTTTCTTCTGAATCGCCCACATTACGAGCTCCGCTTTGTTATGAATTCCCAGCTTTCGCATCAAATTAAACTTGTGTGCATCCACGGTCTTCACGCTCAGTCCCAAAATCACGGCGGCGGAGCGCACTGTCCTGCCTTCAGCGAGCAACTTCAATACTTCGCGTTCTCGCGCCGTTAGAATGCGCTTTCGCGGATGCAATTCCTGCGGCAGCCATTCCCCGAAGCGTCTTTCCGGCATTTCTCGCACTGCAGTTTCCTGGCCCGCATGCGTCCTCCTCACCATCTCCACCAATTCTTCCGCGGAGGTCTGCCTTACCGCACATCGCGTCCCGCTTTCCCGCCGATCCTCACTCTCATGGTGCGTCGCCAGGAACAACACCTTGCTCCGTGGAGACTCATGCAATATCAACCGCTCGGTTTGATCGAGTGCGCACTCGAATATATGTGGATCTGTGATCACCACGTCAGGGCGGTGCTCGAATACCTTCTGCAGCGCCTCGGCGGCATTCCCCGCCTCGGCTACCACTTCAATATCCGGTTCATCTTCCAGCAAACGCCGCAAACCCTGGCGCAACAAGACATGGTCATGCGCCAGAAGACAATGAATTTCTCTATCGCCGAAAATTTCGGCGCGTGCAATATCCGTGTAAGGACACACCGGCAACTCCTTGGACTCTCGGCCAGAGAAACTTGCGATGCGGCGCAGTTCGGGCTCGGTTCGAACCCGGATTGAAAAAGGGTGTGCTTTATTGTAACCGCTCTGGCCTCCGATTCGCGCTGAAAATGCAGTTTCTGATCGTCGTTTACCGTACCGAGCTGCATTACACGGAGGCATGCCATCAATCTCGAATCGCGCCTCTCATCAGGTACAATCGAAAATTTATGCTGCGCTACTTCACAGCGGGAGAGTCCCACGGCGAAGCCCTCGTCGCCTTTCTTTCCGGCATGCCCGCCGGATTGAAAATCGATCAGACTTTTCTCGACCGTGAACTCTGGCGCCGCCAACAGGGCTACGGTCGCGGCGGCCGCATGAAAATTGAACGCGACTCCGCCCACATTCTTTCCGGCGTGCGCCAAGGCATGACCATCGGCTCGCCCATCTCAGTTCAACTTGAAAACAGAGATTGGAAAAATTGGCAGGAATCCTTGCCGATCGGTGAGGGCGATCCTGCGAAACACAAACGAGTTGCCTCTCCCCGGCCCGGGCACGCCGATCTGGCCGGAGCCTTAAAGTACAACTTCCCCGAAGCCCGCTACGTGCTGGAGCGCGCCTCTGCGCGCGAATCGGCGGCCCGCGTTGCCATTGGCGCCATCGCCAAACTTTTCCTGCGCGAACTGGGCATCGAAGTTCTCAGTCACGTCGTCACCACCGGCAGCGTTTCGCTTCCGGATGAAGTTCCGTGGGACAAAATTCGTGCTCTCCACTCCCGCGAAGATGTGCTCCTCAATTGCGCCGACTCCGAAGCCGAACAGCGCATGAAGAATGAAGTGGACAAGGTTCTCAAGACGGGAGATTCGCTCGGCGGAGTGTTCGAAGTCGTGGCCCACCAGGTTCCTCCTGGCCTCGGCACCTACGCGCAGTGGGACGAACGGCTCGACGCCATGCTCGCAGCCGCGGTTATGTCGCTGCAAGCAGTCAAAGCCGTCGAGATCGGCGCGGGCGTCGCAGCCGCGTTTGCTCCCGGTTCGGCCGTGCACGACGAAATCGGCTACACCGCAACTTCCGGTTACACCGCTTTTTCCCGCACCCGCAACAACGCTGGAGGCATTGAAGGCGGCGTCTCCAATGGTCAGGAAATTCGCGTCCGGGGCTATTTGAAACCAATTTCTACGCTGCGCCGTCCGCTGCAGTCGGTTGACTTTTCTACCCGCGAGCCCGTCAAGGCTGCCTATGAACGCTCCGATGTTTGCGTGGTGCCGGCCGCCGGAGTCGCGGCGGAGGCCATGGTGTCCCTAACTCTCGCCCGCGCCGCTCTGGAAAAATTCGGCGGTGATTCCATGACCGAAACCTTAAGAAATTTCCAAGGCTACTGCCAGCAATTGAAAAACTATTGATGATTTATCCCATCGTTAAATTCGGCAATCCAGTTCTCGAGAAGCCTTCCGACAAGGTTACCGTCTTCGACGAAGAGTTGCAGAAGCTCGTCGACAGACATGTTCGAATCGATGTACGCCGCCCACGGAGTCGGCTCTGGCCGCTCCGCAAATCGGCATTGCCCGCCGCATTGCGGTCGTCGACGTCACATTCAAAGAGGATCCCGAGGCCAAACTCGTCCTCATTAATCCCGAAATCATTCACACCGAAGGCCGCCACACCCAAAGTGAAGGATGCCTCAGCATCCCCGATTTCCGCGAAAATGTTACTCGTCCCAGCAACGTCACGATCCGCGCCCAGGACGTTCACGGCAAGGTCTTCGAAAAAACCGGTGAAGAATTGCTGGCCCGCGCTTTCCTGCACGAGACCGATCACCTGAACGGCAAACTCTACATCAGCCACATCAGTGCCCTGAAGCGCGACCTGATGAAGCGCAAGATCCGCAAGCTGATAAAGGCGGGAGAATGGTAGAGATTGAGTGATTGAGTAATTTTGTAATTGGGAACTTTAATTCCAATTGTTGATGGGCAGTTCAATTATCCAATTACCAAATTACGCAATTACCCAATTATCTATGTCTCTCAATCTCGTTTTCTGCGGAACACCCCGCTTCGCTGTCCCCACGCTCGAGAAGTTGGTCGGCGCCGGATTCCGCATTCATCTCGTTGTGACTCAGCCCGACCGTCCGAAGGGTCGCGGCCTCGAACTCGTTGCATCTCCGGTCAAAGAATCAGCGCTGAAACTGAATCTACGCATCACCCAGCCCGAGCGCATTAAAACCAACGACGAATTCCGCGCTCAACTCACCGCCCTTAATCCCGACGCCATCATAATCGTCGGCTACGGCCGCATCATTCCGCCATGGATGCTCGATCTTCCCCCACTCGGCAACATCAACCTGCACGCGTCACTGCTCCCGAAATACCGCGGCGCCGCACCAATCCAGTGGGCCATCGCGAACGGCGAAACCGTAACCGGCGTCACGACGATGCGCATCGACGCCGGCCTCGACACCGGCGATATCCTCCTGCAGCGAGAGCTCGCCATCGCCCCGGAAGACACTGCCGAAACGTTAAGCCCACGTCTCGCCCTCATCGGAGCCGATCTCGTGGTCGAGACTCTTCGCAGCCTGCAGAGCGGAAACCTCCGTCCCCGCCCGCAGGACAACTCCACAAGCCAGCCTCGCCCCGATTCTAAAAAAAGAAGACGGCCTCGTAGACTTTTCCCGCTCCGCCGCCGACATCTTCAACCGCATCCGCGGCTTTCAGCCCTGGCCTGGAGCCTACACAAAATTCCGCGGCAAGAACCTGCAGATTTTGAAAGCACGACCTGCCCCGGTTGCACTGCCTCCCGCCGAATTGCATATCCAATCCGACCAACTCCTGGTCGGCTGCGGCCATAACTCATCCTTGGAGTTGCTGGAGATTCAATTGGAAGGGAAGAAGCGCTCCTCCGCCGCAGACTTTGTCCGCGGCTACCATCCCCGCACAGGCGAAAAGGTGGGTTAACTCTGTGCTCCTCCGTGCCCTCTGTGGTTGAGCCTCTTTCTTTTCGGCGAAGCCTACAATCAGGAACGAATGCCCGTCTCCCCCGCCCGCGCCGCCGCCTTCGACATTCTCCTGCGCGTCGAACGCGAATCCTCTTACGCCTCAGACCTTCTTCACTCTTCGGCCTACGAACGCCTCTCCACTCCCGATCACGCACTGGCGACAGAACTGGTCATGGGCGTCCTCCGCTGGCGCTCGCGCCTCGACGCCGAGATTGCCACAGCGTCCTCGCAGCCACTGTCCAAACTCGACATCGAAATTCTCATTGCCTTGCGGCTGGCTGTTTATCAGTTCCTCTGGCTCGATCGAGTCCCGCAGCGCGCAGCTCTCTACGAAAGTGTCGAACTGGTGAAACGCGCTCGCAAACACTCAGCCGCACCTTTCGTGAATGCCGTGCTGCGCAAGCTCTCGAAAGCATCACGAAAACCGGATATGCCCGCCACAGACGAAGAGTCTTCTCCCGAAGCACTGGCAAGTGCTCTCGCGCACCCGCTATGGCTGGTGGAACGCTGGGCCCGCGAATACGGACTCACCGCGGCCCGCCAAATCTGCCAACACAATCAGTCAGTTCCTAAGACCGCAATCCGCTTGCGCACGGCCACTGCGGAAGAGCAACTGAAGCAGGAAGGAATTACGCTCGTCCCGGAAGCCTTCTCGCATCCGCACGCATCGTCCAAGCCGGAGACATTACAAAGACTCAGGCTTACCGCACCGGCCACATCGTCATCCAGGACGAAGCCTCGCAACTCGTCGCCGCCCTCGTAGGCCACGGATCCCGCATTCTCGACTGCTGCGCCGCTCCCGGAGGCAAGACCCTGGCTCTGTCAGACCATAATCGCGAAGCCGTAATCACCGCCCTCGAACTTCACACGCATCGCGCGCGCCTGCTCCAAAAACTTTTACAGCCGCATGAATCACGCAATCCAAATCGTGGCCGCCGACGCGCAGCATCTTCCGCTGGCCGTGCCGTTCGACCGTGTACTCGCCGACGTCCCCTGCTCCGGGACCGGAACGCTCGCCCGCAATCCAGAAATTAAATGGCGGCTCACGCTCGGCGATCTCGCGGAGTTACACGAGCGCCAGACAGCGATCCTTCGCTCGGCCCTGGGCCAGGTCGCTCCTGGGGGACGCCTCATCTACTCAACTTGTTCTTTGGAAAAAGAGGAAAACGAAAATGTCGTCGAGCAAATCTTGTCGAAAGATCATTCCTTTAGCCTGCTCGACTGCCAATCCGAACTCGATCGTCTGAAGGCAACAGGTGAGCTAACCTGGCCCGAAACAGCCTCGCTCACCCGCGGACCGTATCTTCGCACGATCCCGGGCATCCATCCTTGCGACGGCTTCTTCGCCGCAATTCTAGAACGCGTTTGAAAAGTGTTGAGTTTTATCAGTGCAAATCCGCGTGTATCCGTGGCAACTTTTCTACCGCACTTCAAAATTAACCGTTGTTCCGGCTAACACTTTCTGCCCGGGCGCAGGCACCTGAGATACGATGATGCTCGCGGGAGACACCTGCGCTGGAGGCGCAACCTGGGGTGGAGGAACAGCAGGAACTGCATTCGCCGGTGGGGCTCCCGGAGCATTCGGATTCCCAGCATCGCCGGGAGGCAGGCTCGCCGGCTCTGCCACACTAACGTTCCCCAACCGGAATCCCGCGTCCTGCAGGATCCGGCTCGCGTTTCCCAGCGCCTGTCCCACAAAGCTTGGCATCACAAACGCCTGAGGCTCCGCCGCCGTCGTCACCAGCAAGCTGATTTTCGGGGCGACTACCTGTGTGGCATTCGCCGTCGGACTCTGCGCCAGCACCTGATCCGCCGGGATCCCGAGCGTCTGTACCGTCGCCATGGAAGCGACATCCAGTCCGCGCCGCCGGATGTTTAACTCTGCCGCGTGCTCACTCTCCCCGGTCACATCCGGAATCGTAACTCGCGTCGGCCCCAGACTCTGCGCCACTCTCAATTGCCACCCGCGCCGAACCTTGGTTCCCGGCAATGGCAGTTGTGACATGATTTTTCCCTCTGGAATTTGCGGACTGTAATACTGCCGCTCAATCGAGATTTGCAAGCCGAGCGCCGCCACCTTCCTCTCCGCTTCCGCCGGAGCCAGTCCCACCACCGGAGGTACTGCAACCTCCTGCCCGTGAATGGCAAAGCGCATCGCCGTAAGCGCCGACACCATCGCCACGATAACCAGCACCAGCGCCAGCAACGCAAAGCGGATTGCAGATTTCATACAGGAAACGTCATCTGCTGGAAAAATCTCAAATCAGCAGAATTATAGTCCGCACCCTTCACAAAAGTTGACCTGCGCACTTTCAACGAAATACAGCCCGCGCGAATTTCGTCCCTGGAGTTATGGGCATCCGCCAAGCCCCGGCTGCATCTAAACAAGTGCGGGTGCGCCATGTCTTTCTCGTTGGAGTATCATGTCTCAGTGCGGCGTTCGATTCCGGCCTCGATCGCATTCCTCAGCCTGCTTCTGTTGGCTTTTATCGTAAGCGCGCACGCACAGCTGAACGGTACGCCCACGTCGGCGATTTCTCCTCCCTTGGTCGGACGCGCGGTCAATCCCCCTACCGGCGTAACTTCAATCGGCCCCAATGCCCACGTTCCGAACTCTCGCGCCCCTCTGTCGACGTCAAACGCGCCGCGCGACGACAACCGCCGCCCTCACCGCCATCATCGTCCCGACGATGGCCTTTCCTTTATCTACGCCGTCCCTGTTCCGTATGCCGTCGACATGGGCGCAACGGATAATGATAATGACGCTGACGACAGCGCGGATGATAACTATCAGGGCGGTCCCACCATCTTCGACCGCCGCGGTTACGGCGCCGATTCCTATGTCCCTCCAGTGAGAGACGTTCCCGCACCTCACTCGGCTCAGGCTGCGGATGTCTCCGTTGCCGATTCCGACCCTCCTCAGCAACCAACCGTCCTCGTATTCAAGGATCGACACAAGCTGGAAGTCGGAAATTACGCCATCGTCGGCCAGACTCTCTTTGATCTGACGCCCGGACACGCTCGCAAAATTGCCCTTGCCGATCTCGATCTGGAAGCCACGCGCCAGCAGAATGAAGATCGCGGCGTCACGTTTCAACTCCCGGCGACTTCGCAGGGGAACTAACTATGCGCAGGCTACTTTTAATCGCGCTTCTTGCCGCCACACCTTGCATACACGCGCAGCGCATGGTCTCTTCCTCTCCGCATTTCGCTGGAAGTCACAACCCAGGCGGTCATGCCCGCTCTTTCTTTTATCCGCTCGGCTTCTCCGATCCTTTCTACTCCGACTATCTTTCCACGACGGGATATCCCGTCGCCTCCCAGCCTCCAGTGATTATTTTGCAGGCTCCTCCGGCGGCGGCAACCGTGCCAGAGCGTTCTTCATCTCCAAACGAGCCTCTGATGATCGAACTGCAGGGAGACCGCTATGTTCGGGTGAAGGGCGAGGAAACATCGCGGACACCGATCGGGACAGAAATCGGGACGGAAGTGAAGACGATCGATCCCTTGCCGAATACGTCGGGTCAACCGGAACCGTCGTCGGGTAATCCGGCTCACGCCGTTTCTGCAAAAGAAATCCCCTCGGCGATGCTGGTGTTTCGCGACGGCCACCGCGAACAAGTATCCGACTATACGATCGCTGACGGCATCCTCTACGCACATTCCGACTATTTCACCACCGGATTGTGGAACAGAAAGATTGAGCTCTCGTCTTTGAATCTCCCAGAGACCGTCACGTCCAATCAGTCTCAGGGCGTAAGATTCCAGCTTCCCTCAGCCCCCAATGAAGTAATCGTCGGCCCCTAGAACGGGGGACGATTCACGGCGTTAACTCTAAGGATGCTCGTCGGGAGACGGCGCCAGCTTGAGCCATCCCTGACGGGCGGCATCGTTTCCAGGGTCTATTTTCAAAAGGTGGTCGAGAGTTTCATAAGCCTTATCGAGATCCTCCAACATGAGATAGGCTCGCGCGAGGTCGAGGTAAGCCGGCCTATAAAATGGCTCGATTTGGATCGATTGTTTATATAGCTCGATTGCTGCCGTAACTTGTCCCTGCCGCAGTCGAAGATCTGCCAACTTACTTCGAACCTCCGGAGATTTAGAACCGAGGTCGATGGCTCTTTGCAAAGCCTCGGCTGCGCGCGCTCCCTCGCTCGGTTGCGTGACGGCCAGAATTTGCCCATAAGTCCCTTGAACCTCTGCGTCGTCCCGAAGCTCCCGCGCAGCTTGTTGCAGCGCTGCCAGGCCTTTTTGCCTGAGTACCGGATACTTTCCCGCCACTTGAGGATACGCAAGAGCCAGACTTCGCAAATCCGGTTTTGCATCTTCAAAGCCAAGTGGCCTGGGATCGTAAACAAGCTCGTCCGAGGGCGCTGCCAAAACCTGATCGCGGGCCTGGAGATTCTCCGAAGGATCACGAAGAATCCGGTGATCTGTTGCAGACGCGTGGCTGATATTCTGCAACTGCTGTTTTGGCATGTGGCACGTCACGCAACTGTCGGGCGGAGAAGTGGATTGTCTATGTGCAAGCGGCGCCCGGCAGGACTCGACCTTATGGCAAGTGAGGCATCGCTGGCGGAAGTCCAATGCCGCCTCCACCCCGCTCAATTGCACGTGCGGATCATGGCAGGTGATGCAACCCAGGCGTCCTTTGCTTGCGATCGCACACCGGCTCAGTCTCAGCTGTTCAAATTGATCCAGAGCGGTGAAGCGGTCTCCCTTGACTTTTGCAGGAACGGAAAAAATGGCCACCACTTTGTCCAGCGGCGTTCCAGGCCGGAAGTCGAGACTATTTTTCCCCGGCCGCAGGACCCGGGCGTCGCCCAGGAAGTGGCATTGCGCGCAGACATCGTCACGGATTTCCGCGGGCATGGTCGCGGGGTTAACAATGGAGTAGTCGATCGGACTCTCAGGGGGAGCGCCCTCCTTGCGTTCCATGACATGGGTCGCGCCGGGGCCATGACAACGCTCACAGCCAATGCTCAGAAATCGAAAGGCAGGTTGCTGAAAGTGGTTCGGTCGATCCGCAACGAAGCTCGGTTGTCCAGTATGGCAGTCCACGCATAATTCGAGAACCGGGCGCGTAAAGTCCCGGAAGGTGGACGCTTCATATCCCGGAGAAAGATCCCATCCATTAATGCGCATGTAGAAAGAAATCGGCGATACGAATAAGGCATCGCCATTGCCGACCAGATAGCTCTTACCAACCTCGCCGGCACCCACTACATAGGCGACTTCATGGGTCTCGGAAAAAACCAGCTGGCCCTTGGCGTCGCGCTGCGATTCCTCGTGGTACATTTTGCCGTTGCGGCTGTAAACGCTATAGGTGCGGTCGAGGGTACTGCTGGAGAAAGTAACGGGCTTTGCCAAAGACTGCAGATCGTCCTGAGAGGGAATCGAAGCCGATCTACCCATCGCAGTTTGTTTGAAATTTTTGTATTCAGCGGAGTGGCACGACCCGCAAACCTGGTCGCCAACATACTCCACGCCAGGTTGCGTGTTCAGATAATGGCCTTGCGCGGTTTTTCCAGCCCCAGGTTCCTGGGGCGCATCGTGCGCTGGAGCTCCGTGAGCGGCCGCAAGTGTCAGGCAGATTGCTGCCAAGACGAAGCTCCACAGTCTGCAAGAGTGATTTGAGAGCCGACCCAAGGAATTAAGCCTTCAGAGCTGTACACTACGAAGACGACGGTCTGCGCTAAGAGTTTGAGAAATGGCCGTTCTCATTTATACAACAATCGCGCTGTCATCGATGAAAAGAAGGCCACTAGCGCTCGTTTTGCATGATATAATAAACACAGCTCCCAGACGAATAACGCCCTGTAGATACAAGCAGTTACAGGATTTTAGCGAGCGCAAATCCCTCGCTGCAAACTGCTTATAGTGTGGCTAGAAGCTAGGAGCTAGAGGCTAGAAGCTTAAAAGCATGCCAGACGATCAAAACCCAGAACTTCCTCTCACTCCTCCTCCCGGCGGCGACGGCCCCGGCGCGTTGAACATTCAACCCGTCAACATTGAAGAGGAGATGAAGCGGTCGTATCTCGACTACTCCATGTCGGTGATCATCGGCCGCGCCCTGCCCGACGTGCGCGACGGACTGAAGCCGGTCCATCGCCGCATACTCTTTACAATGCAGCAGATGGGGCTGCAGCCGAACCGGGCCACGCGCAAGTGCGCCCGCATCGTCGGCGAAGTCATGGGCAAGTACCATCCCCATGGCAACCTTGCCGTGTACGACGCTCTCGTACGACTGGCGCAAAACTGGAGCATGCGCTACCCGCTGATTTTTGGCCAAGGCAACTTTGGCTCCGTCGACGGAGACCCGCCAGCCGCCGATCGTTACACCGAGGCCAAGCTCGCTCAGGTGTCCACCGCGCTGCTCGAAGACCTCGACAAAGAGACCGTCGATTTTCACGACAACTACGATGGCAGCGAAGTCGAGCCCGACGTTCTTCCCGCGCGTATTCCGAATCTTCTGATCAACGGCTCTGACGGCATCGCCGTCGGCATGGCCACAAAAATTCCGCCGCACAATCTCACCGAGATCGTCGACGCAACCATCACGCTGGTGAACAATCCCACCGCGCAGCTGGCCGAACTTCTTAAGTTCGTCCAGGGCCCGGATTTCCCCACCGCCGGCATCATTCACGGCCGTTCCGGAATTTTCGAGGCTTACCGCACCGGCCGCGGCCGCTTCATGATGCGAGCCACCGCTGCGATCGAGACTTTCAACAAAGATCGTCAGGCCATCATCGTCACCGAAATTCCGTATCAGGTAAACAAGTCGGTACTGATCAAACGCATCGCGCAACTGGTCAACGACAAGGACATCGAAGACATCTCCGACGTGCGCGACGAGAGCGATCGCGACGGCATGCGCATCGTGGTTGAACTCAAGCGCAGTGCCGAACCGCAAATTGTGCTGAATCAGCTCTTCAAGCACACGCAGATGCAGGAGAGTTTCTCGATGATCCTGCTGGCGGTGGTGAACGGACAGCCCCGCGAAATGGGCCTGATCCAGACCATCAAATATTTCATCGAGCACCGCGTCGACGTGGTCCGCCGGCGTACGGCCTACCTGCTGCAGAAGGCCAAAGACCGCGAGCACATCCTCGAAGGCTATCTCACCGCGCTCGATCATCTCGACAACGTGATCACCATCATTCGCGGTAGCGCCAATCGCGCCGATGCCCGCGAGAATTTGGTGCTCTACTTCGGCGGCAAGAAGATCGATGTCAACACTACCGGCCGCGCCCCCAAACTCGATGCCGAAAAGCCTTTCACCACTCGGCAGGCCGACGCCATCCTCGAACTGCAGTTGCATCGCCTGACCAAGCTCTCCATCGACGAAATCGCTAACGAGCTGAAGGATGTTCGCGGCAACATCGCGGAATACGAATCCATTCTCGGCTCGGAAAAGAAGCTGCGTAACGTCATCATTAAAGAGCTGGAAGAAGTGAAGAAGTTATACGGAGACGACCGCCGCACCCGCATCGAAGACGAAGCCGCAGAGATCGTCCTCGAAGATCTCATCGCCGACGAGCAGGTTGCCGTCACCGCCAGCCACTCCGGCTACATGAAGCGGACGCCGATTTCCACCTATCGCATGCAGCGCCGTGGAGGCACGGGCCGCACCGGCATGAAGACGCGCGACGAGGATTTCGTCGAGCATCTTTTCATCGCCTCGACGCACGCCTACATTCTGATCTTCACCAACAAGGGCCGCGTCTACTGGCTGAAGGTTTACGAAATTCCCGATGTCAGCGCCGCGGGCAAAGGCAAGCACATCGGCAACCTGATCGGCCTGCAGCCCGGCGAGACCGTCAAGACGATGCTCGCCGTGCGCAATCTCGAAGAAGAAAATAAGTACGTGTTCTTCGCCACGCGCAAAGGCCTGGTCAAGAAATCCGCGTTGCGCGAGTTCATGCACGTGCGCTCTAACGGCATCAACGCCATCGCCATCGAAGACGGCGACGAACTGGTCGCCGCCCGCATCACCGACGGCAATCAGATCGTCTTCCTGGCCTCGCACGAAGGCATGGCCGTGCGCTTCGACGAAAGCCACGTCCGCCCCATGGGCCGCGCCGCCTACGGCGTCTGGGGCATCGACCTCGACACGAACGACTACGTGGTAGGCATGGCGACTACCACAAAGCCGGGAGCCGAAACTCCAGCGACTGCCGCGGACCATGTGGGGACGGCCTCGGGCGCACCAGCGCCCGCCGCGGGTGAACCCGAAGTCGTCGACGTGACGGTGAAGGGCACCCTAATCCTCTCCGTCACCGAAAACGGCTACGGCAAACGCACTCCCGCCGACGAATACCGCTTGACCAACCGCGGCGGCAAAGGCGTGATCAACGTGAAGACCACCGAGCGCGTCGGCAAAGTCGTTGCCATCGCTCAAGTCGACGAAACCTCCGAAGTCATGCTGATCAGCCACTACGGCAAAATCATCCGCATGGACTCGACCACCATCCGCGAATCCGGCCGCAACGCCCAAGGCGTCCGCCTGCTTGAACATGGAGCCCGGCGACCGCGTAGCCGCAGCCGTAGTCATCGCCCCGGATGCAGAGCCGAATGGCGGCAATGGAGGCACGCTGATCCAGTAGTGAGGCGAGCGTGGCGGAGGCAGGCTTCAGCCGGCGAAGGTGCACTACGGTTGGTGGACTATCGCCGTCACACGCAGTGATGTGGTTTCGAGTGTAAACCTCTTGATCACGTCATTTCGACCAGCAGGTGCCGTCGTACTACGAAGGTCAAGGGTAGGGCCACTCCGCCTTCGCACGCGGTAGTTCTAAGCCACCGTGTTGGCGCAATAAGGCTTCGACGTGGTCGTATCCCCTTATCCGGGCCCAATGCAAGGGCGTGCCACCGTCGAAGTCTGCGGCGTTAACGTTGGCCCCGTTGTCGATCAGCAGCCGGACGACATCTTCATGACCGGAAGAGGCTGCCGCGCTCAGTGCTGTAAAACCCCGGAGAGTTCCCGCGTCCACATTGGCCTTGGCGGCCAGAAGCATCCCGACTTCTTCGATTCGACCGTTCGCAGCAGCGTCATACAAAGGAGTGCGTCCGATTCCGTCCCGGATATCTACGTTGGCTTTATTCGACAGTAGCAGTTCCGCAATGTTCTTGTGGCCATACGACGCGGCATAGTGCAGCGGAGTGTCGCCATTGCCGGTCTTTGCATTCACGTCGGCATTCTTGGCTAGTAGCAACTCTGCGATTTCCAAGTGGTCGTAAGACGCAGCGTAATGGAGAGCGGTGAAGCCATCCCTATTCTTACTGAGTGCTAGGTGCGGATTATGGTTGAGCAACAGCCGGGCTTTCGCCAAATCGCCGTTGCCCGCCGCTCGAAGAATTGCCGTAACGTCGGCGTCAGTTTTGTGACAAGCAGAAGCAAGACTGATCGAGACTGCCCCAAGCAGCAAGAGGGCTGCACGGTGGCGAAGTGCAAAGTGGCAGAGGAACGACTTCATAAGGCCTTCGCCTTTCGGAACCTGCAAGTATATACGCCACCCAGAAGCGCAACGCCGCTGTGACGTTCTGACTCTTTTCCCTTTGCTCATTCCCGTGCCCCCGGTGCTTTCGCTCTCGCTTGCTGCGCTCGTCCTCGTCTTGCGAGCGGATGAATGCATCCGCCGCTATGCGAGCTGGTTTGGCCGCACTTTGCCCAATAAAAAAGGCGCGACCTGTGGATCGCGCCTCTTGGACCATGAATTGTCTCTATACTTTTAGAATATCAAATTGGAAGGGGTAAACCGGCAAGGGTTGGCGACTTTATATTGTGACTGCTTTCATGGAGTTAAGCCCGATCGTGTAGTTTCTGCCTATTGACAAGATTTCGGCGGATCATGCCCTCGAGAGGATTCATCTGAACGGAAATTCTGCCGTTCAAGCGTCCCTCCGGGACGACGTTGCTTCTTATCGTGTTACCCGGCGTTGAAGAGGGTGTTACGAAACTATAGGCGAGTGAGAGAAACAGTGAGAAGATGCGCTGAAAGAGCGAGGGCGTTTCTCATGGGCTTTATTGAGGGAGAGCATCGCAGTCAGGGGACGTTGTTTCCCGTGGTGCTGGACGACTTCATTCCGGAAGATCACGTGTGTCGGGTGATCGAATCGTTTGTGGGTCGGCTGGAGATGGAGTCTTTAGGGTTTGTACGCGCGGAGCCGGCCGAGACCGGACGCCCTGGGTACGATCCGCGAGCCTTGCTGAAGCTTTATCTGTACGGATATCTGCATCAGATCCGCTCGTCGCGACGGTTGGAGGCGGAGTGCCGGCGCAACGTGGAAGTGATGTGGTTGTTAAACCGGCTCACGCCCGATCACAAGAGCATCGCCGAGTTCCGGCGGATACATGGCGAAGCGGTGACGGAGGCGGGGGCGGAGTTGGTGAGTTTTGCGCGCACGGTGGGGCTGGTGAGCGGGGAATGGGTCGCGATCGACGGATCGAAGTTTCAGGCGGCCAGCAGCGCGCGCAGCGTGCGCGAACGGGATGCGGTACGGCGTTACCTGGAACAGATGGCGCAGGCCGACGAGCACGAGGACATCGTCATCGACCCGAGCGCGGTGGCGGCGGCGCTGGAGAGGTTAAAGAATCATCCGGAACCGGAGGTGGGCTTGCTGCGTGCCAACGACCGCAAGGTGCCGGCCTATAACGTGCAAACCGCGGTCGACGGGAAACATGACTTGATCGTGGCCCAGCAGGTCACGACCGAAGCCAACGACCAACGCAGCCTGCAACCGACGGCGGAAGCGGCCCAGCACGCGCTGGGCGATCCGCCGACGCTGCACGTCGTGGCCGATGCCGGTTATGCCAACGGCGAGCAGGCCGAGGCCTGCGAGCAACGCGGCATCCTGCCGCATGTTCCGGTGCCGCGCACGGTGAACAATCAAGGCGACGGCACCTTGTTTGAGCGGAGCGCGTTTCATTATGACGAGAAGACCGACAGCTTTTGCTGTCCCGCGCAACAGACGCTCACCCGGCACCAGGTGCAGAAAGACCGGAGAAGAATCGTGTACATGGGGAGCAAGGAAGTCTGTGGCGGGTGTCCTCTGAAAGCGCGCTGTACCAACTCGGATCGACGGAGCGTCCGCCGTCATCTGCACGAGGACGCACTGCGGCGGATGCAGGAACGCGCCACGTCGGAAGCGATGCGACTGCGGCGCTGCATCGTGGAACATCCCTTCGCCACGCTGAAGTACTGCATCTTCGGACATCCGCGCTTCCTGCTGCGAGGCTTGTACGGAGCGCGGACCGAGATGAGTCTGGGCACGATGGCCTACAACCTGAAACGGATGGTGAAGGTGCTCGGGGGACGAAGGTTGACGGCCCAGCTGGCAACGGCCTGAGCGTGCCAGACCAAATCGTCTCGGTGGCGGAAAACCGCTGAAGCATCGGCATCCCTGCTTAGTGAGAGTTTGCAGTGGTGAGTTTCGTAACAGCCTCTGAAACGCCGGGCTATTTTCAAACGTCCCTCCGGGACACCCCGCACCTAGCTCTGGGAGGCCTATCTCTCGACCAGCGCCATCACGTGCTCGGGATACCGCTCCCCCGCCGCGGCCGCCGGCGGAAATACTTCATCAATCCGCCGCAAATCTTCCTTTGTCAGCTTCACCTGAAGCGCGCCTACATTCTCCTCCAGATATTTCCGCCGCTTCGTTCCCGGGATCGGTACAATGTCATTGCCTTGCGCGAGCACCCACGCGAGCGCGAGTTGCGATGGCTTACATCTTTTTTCACGAGCGATTTCTTCCACGCGCCGCACCAGATCCAGATTCTTCTGGAAATTTTCTCCCTGAAAGCGCGGGCTGTTCCGCCGATAATCGTCCGCCGGCAAATCCTCGAACCGCCGGAACTGCCCGGTCAAAAACCCACGCCCCAGCGGACTGTAAGCTACGAAGCCAATCCCGAGTTCGCGACATGTGGCTAGAATTTCCTGCTCCGGATCGCGCGTCCACAAAGAATATTCCGTCTGCAGCGCCGTGATGGGATGCACCTTCACCGCTCGCCGTAGGGTCTGCGCCGAGGCCTCGGAGAGCCCGAGATATCGCACCTTGCCTGCCTTCACCAACTCCGCCATCGCGCCGACAGTTTCTTCAATCGGCGTGTTGGGATCGACGCGGTGCTGGTAATACAGATCGATAGTCTCCACTCCCAGCCGCCGCAAGCTGGCCTCGCACGACCGCTTCGAACATAGTCGGCCTTGCCGTTGACCCCACGCGCATTGGGATTGCTCGGGATCGCGCACAATTCCAAACTTCGTGGCCAGCACAATCTTGTCGCGCTTGCCCTTGATGGCCCGTCCAACCAATTCTTCATTCGTGTGCGGCCCGTACACATCCGCCGTGTCGAGAAACGTGATTCCCAATTCCAGCGCACGATGAATCGTGGCGATCGATTCGTCGTCTTCCGACCCCCGTAAAATTCCGACATTCCCATGCACCCCAATCCGAGTGCCGAGACTTTCAAACCGCTGCGACCAAGTTCGCGTATTTGCATAATGACTCCTGCCTTTTATGAGTACGAAGCGGACAGTTTAGTAGATGCCTGGAAGTCGTCGACGGGTGCGTTGAAGTTTGTGTGGCGCGGGCATCGCCCCGGCCCGCGAGGCGCTCGCCCTCGCTGCTAGCGGACACCCGAATCCGGGTTTTGCGTTCGTCGAAACCTCGCCGATCGTCCACCGCCGCGATTCCCGCATCGTAAGAGCTTCGTCGAGCAATGTTCTCGTCCGGCGTGGAAATCAGCAATCCCCCCGCGGTCTGCGGATCGAACAACAAGGTCCGCACATCTTCGGGCACTCCGTCGTCGTACTCCACCAGGCACTCCGCAAACTCCCGATTGTTTTTCAGTCCCGCAGGAACGTATCCCGCGCGCACACATTCCAGCGCTCCTTCTATGAATGGGATTTTTGAGGCAGAAATTCGCAGCGACACATCCGACGCCAGCACCATCTCGCGCGCATGTCCAATCAGACCGAATCCAGTCACGTCAGTCATCGCGTTCACGCGAAAATCGCCGCCTGTGATTACCTCGGCAGCCCGCTTGTTCACCGTAGTCATCGACCGCACGGCGGCATCAATCCACGGCGCTTCGGCTTTCCCTTTCTTGATCGCGGTCGAGATCACTCCGGTCCCGATCCCCTTGGTGAAAAGCAGCGAGTCTCCCGGCCTAGCTCCGGCATTCGCAAAAACTTTCTTCGGATGCACCGTACCAGTAACGGAATATCCGAACTTGGTTTCTTCGTCGCGAATGCTGTGCCCGCCAATGACGGTGCATTCCGCCTCGATCATCTTCGACAATCCGCCGGCGAGAATGCGCTCCAGAATTTCCAGGTCTGCCTTCTCCGGAAAACACACCAGAGCCAGCGCGGTCAGCGGCTTCCCGCCCATGGCGTACACATCGCTCAACGCATTCGTCGCCGCGATCTGTCCGAAGATGTAAGGATCGTCAACGATCGGCGTGAAGAAATCCACGGTCTGCACCAGTGCCTGATCGGGCGCGATCTGATACACTCCGGCGTCGTCGGCATGATCGAAGCCGACCAGAACGTTCGGGTCGTGTTGCCGGGCTAATTTCCCAAGCACCGTGTCCAGCGCCGCCGGACTCAGCTTAGACGCTCAACCCGCGGCTTTGACGGACTCCGTCAGCCGAAACGGTTTTAACTCTGGCATGGATTCATTGTATGCGGAACCGGAACGAGCAGGCAGGAGCAACTATTTTACGGAAACATCCGTGACTCGCATGTCAGGATACTGCCGGTTCCATTGCGCCGAGATGCTGTCAAACGTCAGCCGGAAATGTTCCGTCTGCCCGGGCGCCAGCGGGGACACGCTCAGGTCCACCGCGTCGGGATAAGGTCCAGTCGTCTTGAGCACGCGCAGCGGCAATTCCTCGCGCTGGGCGACCTGCCCTATGTCGTCCTTGAATGTGACTTCCGCCACAGCGTGAGTTACCGTCTTGTCGCCAGTATTCGTTACGCTTCCATCGATATAACTGACCGTGGCGCCAATAAAATTCTCCGCCGCGCTCATTTTGAAATCGGAGAGCTTCACGCTGGCAATGTAGGGCGAGGCGGTCTTCGCCGTCTTCTCTGGCTGGCGCAGCAGAAATGCTGCGCCTAGCGCGCCCGCAATCACGACAGCCACGGCGATGGCAATAATTAAACGGCTGGAGTCGCGTTCTTCAGCGACCGGAGTTGGTTGTCCCAAGCTACCCATGAGAGGAATTGTAGGCCGTTGTTTTTTGATTGTCGATTATCGGTCGAAGCTCGTAGTGGTGCAGTTTGGGAGAGGGTCCGTATCAGGGCATCGCTTCAGCGATGCCGCCAAACGCGACAACTCTGTACGGCTTCAGCCGCTTGGCTTGCCGCTCACGGCACAGCGGCTAAAGCCAGCCCGTCTCTCCCGCTCTTGCGGCACGCCTGAAGGCATGCCCTGATACGAGTCTCTCTTTAAATTACGTTGCGACTCGGAAGAAAGCGGCGAGGAATAACACTCCCAGCACCACATCGGCGCCGGCAAACACCAGGTCTGAAGAATGCAGCCGGTGCTGCAGATAGAGCGCCAGCAGGGAAGCGCCGTATCCGAATTTCTCTATCATGGCAGGGATCATCATTAGCCGGAAGCGCGCTGGATTCCGCGCGATGACGAAAAATGCAATCTGCCACGCCAATCCCACGGCGATGAATCCATAGTAAAAGCCGGGATGCGTGATGGCCGGTGGATCCTGGCGTCCGATCATATCGAACATAAAATAGAGAGGCGCCAGCACAAGAACGCCCCAGATGCCGGCAATCGAGAAAACAATTTTGGCGAATTTCATCCTGCCAGGAATTCTTGAACCTTCCCTACTCGCCGCCGACAGTGAGGCCGTCGACGCGAATCGTCGGTGCCGCCACTGAACCGCGGAACTCCAAATCATTGGCAATTTCGGAAATGTTGAAAAATAATTCCTTCAGATTCCCCGCTACCGTGATTTCTTCCACTGGATACGCGAACTCTCCGCCCGAAATCCACATCCCCGACGCCCCGCGCGAGTAGTCGCCGGTCACCAGGTTCACGCCCTGCCCAAGAAACTCTGTGACGTAGAGTCCTTCTTTAATTCCCGAGATCAGTTCTTTCGGCGTCTTCGCTCCAGGTTGCAGAAAATAATTTCCCGGCCCGATGCCCGGCGTTCCCGCTAGTCCGCGCGAAGCGTTGCCCGTAGTTTTTAGGCCGAGCTTTTTCGCAGTATAGGTGTTGAGCAGATACGATTTCAGCGCACCGTTCTCGATCACCACGGTGCGACGCGTCGGAACGCCTTCGCCATCGAAGGGACTCGTTCCGAAGCCGCCGGCGATGGTTCCGTCGTCGATGATGTTGACGTTGTCGCCGGCAATTTTCTGCCCCAGTTTGCCCGCAAGAAAAGACGCGCCCCGGTAGACCGAGTCTCCATTCACTCCTTCGAAAATGTGCTCCAGAATCGAAGTCGAAACCATTGGGTCGAAAACAATCGGCACTTGCGCGGTCTTCGCCTTGCGCGCTCCCAGCCGGCGCAGCGTGCGTTCCGCGGCAATCTTGCCCACCTTCTCCGGCGCATCCAACTTCTTCAGCGTCCGGGCTACCGAGTACCAGTAATCGCGCTGCATCGCGCCAGCTTCGGTCTGCGCGATCGGGACCGCTGCGACGGAACAGTAAGACCGGCGGTACTCGCCGACAAATCCATGCGAATTGGCCAGAACCTTGTGACCGGTCGCGGCGTCAAACGATCCGCCTTCCGAGTTCTTGATGCGCGCATCAAAATCCAGCGCCGCCTTTTCCGCTCGCCGCGCGTAGTCGATGCGATCCGGTCCCGGCAGCGAATAAACGTCTTCGTGATAAAGATCGAGGTTGCCAGGGAGCGAGCCGAGTTGCGAGGCCTCGGGAATTCCGCCGAACGGATCCTCGGACGTAATCTTTGCCAATTCCAGCGCGGACTTCACCATGCGATCGAGACCCGCGCGAGAGAAATCACTGGAGTATGTGCTGGCCGCGCGCTGCCCAAAGAACACACGCACTCCGATGGACTTCGAGCCCGATTCCTTCAGCGTCTCAACTTGCCCGAGCCGAACCAGCGTGGAAAATTCGTCGCCTTCGCGGACCACGCATTCGGCCGCAGTTGCCCCGCCCGCCATTGCGCGCCGCACGATATCCTGTGCGATCTCGCGCAGGTCAGTTTCGACTTTCGGATTTCGGGTTTCGACTTGAGTAGAAGACATAAGATTCTTTACCACGGAGTAACAGAGACACGGAGAAAACCGAGCCGCGAGAAAGGCCTTTGGAGTTTCAATACTTATTGCTTTTCTCCGTGACTCGGTGTCTCCGTGGTGAAAAGCCTATTGCATGAACCCGCCGGGATCTTTCCTGGCAGTCCCGCCGACCGTGAGCCGATCGATCTTCAGCGTCGGAATCCCCACGCCGACCGGCACAGCCTGCCCATCCTTACCGCAGGTTCCCACGCCTTCATCGAGTTTCAGGTCGTTGCCCACCATCGAAACTCGCGTCAGCACATCGGGACCGTTGCCGATCAGCGTCGCGCCCTTGATCGGCGCCGTGATCTGCCCGTCCTCAATCATGTATGCTTCGGAGGCCGAGAACACGAACTTCCCATTGGTGATATCCACCTGCCCGCCGCCGAAATTCACGGCGTAAATCCCGCGCTTCACCGAGCGAATAATATCCTCCGGATGATCCTGACCCGCCAGCATGTAGGTGTTGGTCATGCGCGGCATTGGAATGTGTTCGTAGCTTTCTCGCCGCCCGTTGCCGGTATCGGAAATTCCCATCAGCCGCGATGAAAGCTTGTCGCTCAAATATCCCTTCAGAATTCCATTTTCGATGAGCACGGTTTCCTGCGTAGGCTCGCCTTCGTCGTCGACGTTCAGCGATCCGCGCCGCCACGGCATCGTCCCGTTGTCGACCACAGTACACTTCTCGCTTGCCACTCGCTTGCCCACTAGCCCGGCGAACGCAGAGGTTTTCTTGCGGTTGAAGTCGGCTTCCAGTCCATGTCCGACGGCCTCGTGCAGCAGCACTCCCGGCCATCCCGGCCCCAAGACAACTTCCATTTCACCCGCCGGAGCCTCGCGGGCGTCAAGCTGCAAAATCGCCTGCCGCGCTGATTCCTTGGCAAAAAATTCCGGAGTCTTCTCCCCAAAAAAGAAATCCAACGCGACTCGTCCCCCGCCGCCCGAGGTACCTCGCGCAGAGTTTCCTTCCGTCTTCGCAATGCACGACACATTCATCCGAGCCAGCGGCTGCGAATCCTCCGCAAAAGTTCCGTCCGACCCCACGACCAGAATGTTTCGCAATTCGTCCGCGTAGCTCGCCCGCACTTCCTGAATTCGTGGATCATATGCCCGCGCTGCTTTGTCAGCCCGCATCACCAGCTCAACCTTGGCGCTGATCTCCGCGTCTACCGAAGGCAGCGTCACCGGATACAAACTGCGCGCCGCCGCCTTCTGAAAGCCCGCAACCGTGGCTTTCGCCGGAGCGCTTGCAATCAAGGCCGCGGTTCGTGCCGCATGCAGAATGCGCCCCGAAGAAAGATCATCGGTATAGGCGTACCCAGTCCGTTCGCCCGAAACCACTCGCACTCCGCATCCTGCGGAGATGCCCTGCGACGCCGACTTGACCATCGACTCATCCACCATCAACGATGTCGACGAAAGATATTCGAAGTAGAGGTCAGCATAGTCGCCGCCAGCCGAAAGTGCGGCCGACAGATACCGTTCGAAATCGCTCTCGGTTAACCCGTAGTGATCGAAGAAAAAACGTTGCTTATCGAAAGTTTGCTTATCCAAAGTTTGTTTACTCAAGCTCTGCTTATCTAACCTCTTTTTATCACGTGATTACCCACGTAAATTAGATGCCGGCGAGTTTAACGAAGACTCGGAGACGGGCCCTACCCTTGATCCTATTATCCCATACTGAACCGATCCGGTCCCTCAGGCCCCACTCTTCCACAAGCGTCGCCCACAATGATGGTCACTCGTCACAGACGCCGCCCTGGCCCAATGTGGACAATTCCTCTCGTGACCCCCGACCTCCTTACCCGCACCGTGCAGGAATTTCTCAGCGACGCCTCCGGCGCCGTGGTCCTCGAGGACGGCGCCGTCGCCTTCGATCTGGGCCAGGCCAGGTATTCGATTTCCGGCGACTACAACAAATGCCTCCTCCACCTGTGGTCGCCCGAACGCAATACCGTGCGCCGCGTGCTCGATGCCGAAGTCAAGAACGGTATCTTGAAGCTGGCCGTGCAGCGCCTGGGACAGTCTCGTCCAACCCGGCTGGAAATTTGCCGGGAGCGCGACCGGCGCTCGCCGTCCGCAAAGAAAGCGGCGCGCACCAGCTACGAACAGAAGTTGCGCCGGGCCCTCGATCGCCACTTTCCCGGCTTTGCCGTCACCCGTCTGACTACCGCCATCGATCTGGAGAAATCTTTCGGCCCAATCTACGCCCGGGGACTTCTGCGCAAAGGCCAGTCCGCATTCGCCGTTCTGGGAGTCAATGCCTCGGAAACTCAGGCCTCTATTGACGCGGCCCTGACCTTCGGCATCCTCTGGCTGGAAGCGTGCCGCCATTCCTCAGCGGGAAAGTTTCTCGTCGAGGGCCTCCACTTGTTTGTTCCCCACGGCTGCTCCGCCCTGAGCCGCGAACGCATGGCCAACGTGAATCCGGCGGCCGCCAAATGGAGTTTGTTTGAACTCGACGAGCGCCACGATGCGCTGGTGGAAATCGACTGCACCGACCGCGGCAACGTCGCCACACGCCTGGTGCACGCCACCAACGAGACTGGCGCGCGGGAACGGTTCGCGGAGTCGATCGCCAGAATCCAAACCATCCTGCCCAACTGCGAGGTCGCCGTCCTCTCCGCCGCAGAGCTTGCCTTCCGCTGGCGCGGCCTGGAGTTCGCTCGAGCCCGCATGGGCGCCGAAGCGACAACATTCCGCAGCAGGCAGGAAATCGTCTTCGGAGTGGGCGCAGAAGAGCGGGTACTCGAAGACCACAACTTTTCATTCTTCCAGCAATTACTGACTGCGATTCGCGACACTCGCCATCCTTACGGCCTTCGCCAGCATCCACTCTTCCGGCTGCGCCCCGAGCGCTGGTTGGAATCGCTGGTGGTCGCCGACGTCAGCGTAATCGACGAACGGCTCGAGGCGCGCTCGCTCTATTCGCAGGTTCCTGCATTCTCCGCGTCCGACCGTGCCATGCTCGACGTCTTGACCACCACCCGCGAGGGCCGCCTCGCAGTCGTAGAACTCAAAGCTGACGAAGATATTCACCTGCCGCTGCAGGGTTTGGATTACTGGTCAAGAGTGGCGTGGCATCACACCCGCGGAGAATTTCACCGCTTCGGATATTTCCCCGATCGCGAGTTATCGACCGAAAAGCCGCTGCTGTATCTGGTTGCGCCCGCCTTGCACGTTCATCCCGCAACCGACGTCTTGCTGCGCTATATCTCTCCCGAGATCGAATGGGAGTTCGTGGGCATTGACGAGCGCTGGCGCGAAGGCGTCAAGGTGGTTTTTCGCAAGCGCCCTGACGTTCGTCCTCGCCAAGCAAACACGGAGGCACGGAATCTTCCGGCCTCACGATTACCAATCGCGATGTAACCGCTGGTTCCTGCAGAATCGCCTAGCCCTTCCAGGCCCCTAACATCCGCCGCACATCCACGAATTGCGCCAGATGATACGCGTTGTGATCCGCCACCAGCAGCGCTTCCCGCAATATCGTCTGCCCATCGCCCCACGGAATCCGCGCAAACAAATCCGTCTTCGGATTCGCCACCAGCTTCTGCAAAGCCTTCCGGTCCCGGCGAAACTGCTGGATGCTTTTGTTCCAGGCCGCGGCATTCGGCGGACCTTCCGCCTTCGGCCAATATCCTGACGGCCAATCCGGAGAAACGTGCTTCGCATTGCGACTGAACTCAAGGATGTCCCACTGCGCCAGCCGCAAATGTTCCAGCAGCATCCATGGAGAATGCGGAAACTTCGCCGGCCTCGCGCCACGCAACTTCACCGGCAAATCTTTGACAACGTCTTCAAATTTCGCGTGGGCTCCCCCACCCCCAAGCAGTTCGAGAAGATGATGTCGCAAGGACTGTTCATGATCTTTAGTCATCCGCTCCTCCGGCTATGGCGAACACTCAGTTTAACGCCGTGGCCGAAAAGGCGCGGAGCAACGATCAAAAATGCGAGGATAAAAACAACAAGGTGAAATGTCCAGAGATAGACGGGCGTCATCCCGAGCGGGGCCGCTTTTCAGGCGAAGAGAGGGATCTCGCGTGAAATCACGCCAGGCCCGCGCGAGACCCGTGCTATGTGGAGGCGAAACCGCCTTTACTTATTCTGCGCAGTAGCTGTTGGCGAAGCCGCGTCGCCGGCGCTACCAATCGCGTCGCCCGAAAGCACGAGTTCCACGCGCCGGTTCTGCTGACGGCCTTCCGCCGTGTCGTTCGAGGCAATCGGTTCGCTCTTGCCAAAACCGCGAAATTCAATCGCGCCGGCCGGAATCCCCTGCTGCACAAAGTAATCGCGCACCGACTGGGCCCGATGCTCCGACAATTCCTGGTTATATTCGTCGCCTCCGACGCTATCGGTGTGTCCCTCCACAGCAACATGCAGGCTGGGATAAGCCAGCACGATGCCGGAAACCTTGGCCAACCGTTCGCGCGCGCCCGCAAGCAGCTCAAAACTTCCACTCCGGAACAGCACGTCAGACATATTCGCGATCAGCCCCCGAGCGGAGTCGCGCGTTGCCAGAATCGAATTGAGTTGTTGCAGAAGCCGGGCCCGCAATTCCTGTTTTTCCTTTTCTGCTTGCTGCCGCAGATTTTCCGACTGGGCAGCGGCGGCGCGAGCCTTGTCCGTTTCAGCCGACAAAACTTGTTGCTGCGCCACAGCTTCCGATTTCGCCTTCTCCGCCGCGTCTTTCTGGCGCGAGGCTTCCTGCGCAGCGGCCATCGCTTCCTGCTTCATGCGCTCGGCTTCAGCTTTAGCCTGTTCTGCCTGGGCGCGAGCTTGTTCGGCCTGCAGACGAGCTTGTTCGGCTTGCGCGCGAGCCTGTTCCGCCTGGGCACGGGCCGCTTCCGCATCTGCGCGTCGCTTGGCTTCGGCTTCCGCATCGGCCCGCGCTTTGGCTTCGCGCGCCGCAGCTGCGGCCTGAGCATCATCTTCAGCCTTCTGCTTCACCGCCATCAGCCGCGCTTCCTCCGCCGTCTCGGTGGCTTCTTTGGCGGCAACTCCGACTGCTTCCTTCTTTTGTTTCTGCCGGTAGAGTTCCTCGGCATGCAGCAGTTGCTGGTTGGCCTTCGGCAAAATCGAACTTGCATACTTGTCGCCGGCGGCAATCCGCGCGATGCGCACAGCGTTCCGCGCCTCAAACAGTTCCAGCGGAGTCTTATTGTCGATGCCGAAAATCGCATCCTGAATGTGCGTGTTGGTCGATGAATATGTCCCGCGCGTCACCAGTTCGTACCTGGCGTCAATGTTCTCGCCGCCGCCGCTTACCGAAGCGCTTTCCATGACGACCATATTTCCAGGCTGCGTCACCGCGAAATAGGGCTCTGCAGTCACGATCATTCCAAACGTTTGCAAGTCGGTGTAGGCTTTCACGTGCGCGCTGCCGTTATGGTCAAGCGTAAGTTCGCCAAGATTAACCGGACGTCCCTGCGGCGAAACCGCCCACGCGACATACGTGAGGAATTCCAGTCCGAATTTCGTGGCATCTTCCAGGCCCTGGAACTTGGCATCGATCTCGAAGTTTGTCTTCTTGCCTTCAACCTTGGCCTCGCCCGAAGCGCGCCGCAGCAGATCAGTCCCCTCAAAATCCACCTTGGTGGTCCCGCCTTGCAGGCGGTAATGAACTGCCTTGGTGGTTCGCGAGACGGTGCTCGCAGCCGCGGGAATTGCAGCGGTCGCGGATACGGAGGTTTGGGTTTGCGCGGAAGCCACACTCATCGCGCCACAAACAAGAATGGCCAGAGACAGGTTTTTCACAGTGTTCTCGATCTGGGGGAGATTAAGAATTGACTAATCTTCTCAGTAATCTTCGTCGATACGCCCTTGAATGAAAAGGACAGGAAGAGATAGCCCTTTGGTAACCACGCCGGTGTGACTTGGGCTGATGTGGGCTGCGGCTTTGGGTCGGGTTGGTGTGGGTCCGGGTCTATGACCCGGACGGGCTGAGCAAAGCTTGGCAGCCTGTCCCTGCTCCAGCCACAACGCTACGGAATGGACGCTATCGCCCCCTTCGGTCCCACGACTAGCGCTCCGCCCTCGGGATAGCCGCTCACCGCATTGAATCGAATCCCCAGCTTCGTCTTTCCCCCGATGCGCCGCGGGTTATTGGGCGGTCGCAAGTCGAATACGAAGTCCTGCCCGACAATAAAGATTCGTTCCGCGGGAATCGGCTTCACCCGCCTCTTTGTCTTCGCTCACCTTACGCCTTACGCATCGCCGATGCATTCACTCTGCGGTCATAAGCCACAGCGGAAAAGTAAGCGAGCGGATGCAGCGCCGACAGCGTCCAGGTTTTCCCTCCATCTTCGGTAAACGCCAAATTAGGCCCGTCTTCCCTGGGATGCTTATAGTCCCCGCCGGCAATTACGCCATGCGTCGAGTCGCGGAATGCAATCGAAAAGATTCCCGCCGAATCCGGCCCGTGGACCATGGGAGTGTCGAAAACCTCCCAGCTTCGTCCACGATCCCCGGAGTGAAACACGCGCGCCCCCTTGCCCCCGGTCGCGAACCAGATATTGGAATCCGAGGCCGATGGAGCAATCGCAATGCATGTGTTCGACGCCGCGAAGGCTCCCTCTCCTTCCCTCGCATCCGGTAATCCCGCAGACCGAATGGCCTGCCAGTTCTGCCCATCGTCAGTCAGAAGAACTTCGAACTTCAGCTTCCCGGACTCGTCCGCAATCGGATCGCCGAGCACGACTCCATGCTTCGCGTCCCAGAACACCATGGAATCAAAAAATCCCTTCGGATTTTTATTCGTGAACTGCAGCTGCCAACTTCGCCCACCGTCGCCGGTGTGGTAAATCCGGGACTGCTCCCCCGGCCCCGCCGACATCAAAAACGCTTCATCGGCCGAGAACGCGACCACCGCCCGAAAATCAAGCGTGCCCGCATCCGGCACTTGCGCCGGAGTCCAGGTCAGCCCGCCGTCCACCGTTCGCAGATAAGTCCCATGCGCGCCGCTCGCCCAGGCCACTTTTCGTGACACCGCATTCACTCCCCGCAAGCTTTCGGTCGTATGAGAAATCTGAACTCGCGGCCCGGATTGGCTCAGAGCAGATTGCCCTAGAAAAGAATGCCCTAGCGAGGGAACGACCACGAGAACCACCAGCGGCAGGCAGCGCATGGGGAAATTGTCGCAGAAACCCTCTGCAGGGAAAAAGCAAGAAAAAAAGCCAGGAAGTGGGCAGTTTGAAATAGCAATCGTTACCGTGATCCCGATTTTTCAGGTTCCTACAAATTGCCTCTGGATTGCACGTCCTTCAGAACACGAGCAGCGAAGTGTTGAGTGGAGAAAAAAACGGTGCCGTCGGTTTGATCCTCACTGTATTATCGCTACAAATGGAGACGAAGCGCGTAAGTTTCGTTGCGCTCGCAGTTGTCACCCTGGTCGCGTTTGTCGCAAGCTCGATTTGGTATAGCCCCCTCCTGCTTGGACCGCAATTTCTCGAGTTAAGTGGAGCTACCGCGAGTGCTCATCCAAGCCCGGTGAAGGCTCTCTTTGAACTTCTTCGTACCTTCGTCCTAGCCTTCGTGATTGCACATCTCGTGCTCCGCCTTAATGTCGCAGACTGGAAAAAGGCTGTGGGATTGGGCCTGTGGCTATGGGTCGGTTTTCCCGTCATCTTGCTAACCGGTTCCATTCTCTGGCAGAACGTCCCGTGGCAACTCGCGGCCATACATTCGGGTGACTGGCTCATCAAGCTGATCCTGATACCTGTGGGCATAGCAGTTTGGCCCAGAAGAGCTTCCGCGTAGCATCACCGGAGATCGTCAATTTGGCAACGTTCTCCTACCAACTCCTACTTTAGTCGCTCATCCAACCGAACACTGACGGTCTCGCCCACTTCCTTATCGATGATTCGCCTGATTTCCGCTCTTATCGGCAACATATGTGTCCCACCACCCATCGCCATGAATGAACTTCGGAATGGACGACCGTCGATACTGCCCTTGACTTTAACCAGTCCGCGAGTTCCAAAGAATTTGACGGACTCAGGCCAGACCACATAAGTCCATCCGCCCTTCTTCGGACTCTTCTGCAATTTGGCCGTGAACGTAGTTCTCATGAGGCAAAGATTCTAGCGAATTGACGCAACACGCGCAGTTTTGCTCACCATTCCCACAACCCGAACCAGCAACGGCAGGCAGCGCATGTGGAAATTGTCGCAGAACCCTGTGCAGGGAAAAAGCAAGAAAAACTTCCGCCCGCCTTGCCTCCGACGGCAGGCCCCACTACAATTCTGACAGAGCTTTCTCGCGGGTCTCGTCGAATCCGCTTCGCCCCTTACAACCATTACTCGTTCGGTGAACTCATAATCTGTAACTTAGGGATTTCTTTTCCGTCCAGCCATTCCGTCTCATCATTGTGTCAGAGGACAGACGCTTTTATTTAAGCCGCTTTCAGAGGTACGAACACACAATTTGTTACCCATCGAGGAGCATGCAATGCGTCGAGGTTCATTGAGGCGAGCAGGTTGCGCAGCAGGAATCCTGCTTTTCACCACAAATTGGGCGCTGGGCCAGACCCTGAAAGTCCGCCCCCCCGCAGGACAAGACGCCGGGCAGGAAAAAGGCGTGCCGGAAAAACAGGATGCCGCTGTTCCAAGCGTCGAAGCCCTTCCCGTCAACGTGCCCATGAGCGTGCCTTCCGGCACTCCCATTAAAGTCGCGCTCGATTCCGAAGTACGCATTCGCGAAGTCGGCCAGCCCATCCACGGCAAGACCACGGAGCCGGTCTACGCCTTCGACAAATTGCTCGTCCCCGTGGGCACTCCGGTGAACGGAAGAGTGTCAGCGATTGACGCCGTGCCCAAGAAGATTCGGACTCTACAAGCGATGGACGCGAATTTCTCACCCGTACGCGCGGTCCACGTTCAGTTCGATGAACTCGTACTCTCCGACGGTCGCCGCGTGCCCATGCACACCGTAGCCTCTCCAGCCCCAAACGGCGTCCTGAGCTTCGTTCCGGCTAACGAAAAGGCGGCCAAGACCAATAAGGTCCAGGAAGCGGCGGGGAAAAAAATCAGCGCCACTCGGCAGCAAATCCGGCAGCAATGGGCTGACCTGCAGAAGCAGATTCACGCACCGGGAAAAATGCATAAGCTGAAACGCCTCGCCATCGCGCAGCTTCCCGTACATCCCCAATATATTGACGAGGGCACCAGCTTCAATGCCGACTTGCAGCAACCTCTGGATTTTGGCACCGAATCCGTTAAGCCCGAAGCCCTGACCAGCGTCGGCGCTCCGCCTCCTTCGGGAAGCGTGGTACACGCCCGGCTGCTGACCCCGCTGAATTCCTCGACTTCCAGAAAAGGAGACGCAGTCGAGGCCCTGATCACCGAGCCTTTAGTCGCCTCCGATCATCTGATCTTGCCCGAGGGCAGCGTCATTCGAGGTTCGGTCATGCAGGTGCAACCCGCGCGGCGCCTGGCCCGCAATGGACAATTGCGAATCCTCTTTCACGAAGTAGCGCCGCCCAACGGCCTCGAACAGAAAGTCGTAACCAGCCTCGAAGGCGTTGCCGTGTCCAAAGGCGAACACCTAAAACTCGATGCCGAAGGCGGAGCTCAAGTGACCACCCCGCGCACTCGCTACTTGACCACAGGCATTCAAGTCATGCTGGCGGCAGCGTCCGCGCATCCAGACGGTGACCATGATTTGCATAGTGGCGGGGGTGGCGGCGACTTGGGCGGAGGCGCAGCCAATGGAGCCTCCGGCTTCCGCTTCGTCGGCATGATCGTCGGCGCCCTGGCGCGCTCGCGAGTGGTTGCCACTGGATTTGGCGCTTACGGAGCAGCAAGTTCCATCTACTACCACTTCCTGGCGCGCGGCCGCGACGTGGTCTACCCGAAAGATATGGCGATGGTGGTTGGGCTGGGTGCCCGCGAATCGAAGCCGAGTACTTCAATTACGCCTGAACCCGATATCGAAAAACACATCATCAAGGACACTCCCGCAGGACAGTAAACGCGGAAAAAATTTCTTTTACATAACTGAGTGTTTGCTCTTCGCTTCTTTTCACTTGGCAGTGAAGTCCGCGAACGCAGCAGTCTTTCCCATATAGATTCGCAACGTGCAGCGCGCGCCGACGTGAGCAAACGCAACTTCGAGCGTTTGCGAAGGCTCATCCACCTGCGCCGTCTCCATCGGCGCGCGCGCAATATCTTGCTTCTGATCGTAGGCCGCACCCGCCGTCACATTCTTATTCACCACCAGCGTCCAGTTTCCTTTCGCTGGAATGGCATAAACAGAGTACGCCCCAATAGGAATCATCGAGCTGGCCAGAGAAAGTTGCGCCTCGGTGAATAGAGTCATGGGCGCTCCTCCCGGAGCCCAGGGTTTGCCGTTCGCAGGCCGCTCTTGCTTCGCGGAAACGGCGTTGTAGCGAACGTAAACCTGTCGTCCGTCGTCCAGATTGCAGGTGGTCGTGGAAGTGGGAGCGCCTCCCGATTGCGCCGCGAGGCATGGCGTCCACAAGGGGGTAAACAATAACGATATGAGTACAGCTCTCCAGACGAGTGTCGCCGCCATGATCGGAAAGCCCTCCGCGCAGAAGTGTAGCGCCAGAGACGGTTTAGGGGAAGCAATTTAGGTATCGGCAGCACGCCTCCACCCTGGATAGTGCCGTTCGGCATGCGTCTTCGGTGACGTTTCCCGAGGTCTGGGCAGTTGCTACCGTTGCTTGTAGGTACCGGTGCGTCAGGTACCAAGCGAGGACGAGGGCAATCGAACCGAGGATAATCAATGGCGAAATCAAAATTAAGAATTCTGTATGGTGAAGGCGACGAGGACGTGTTGAAAGCGCAGTCCGCGACCATGGAAAAGGCCGGTCACACCGTACAACAGGCCGCAGGCCGCAAAGCTGTGGACGAAGCCATCCGGAAGAACTCTTTTGACTTGGTCGTACTGGGTGCGACTCTCACCCGCAACGACCGCCACCATCTTCCCTACATGGTCAAAAAGGTAAGCACCGAGACCAAAGTCCTGGTCATGCACGCCGACGGAAGCCGCCATCCCTACGTGGACGCCTGCACCGACACCGGCGCCAGCCTGGAGTCGGTACTGAACCACATCGACGCTATGAATATCGCCGGCATCATGCGCGCCGCCGCCGCAGCGGCCGGCCGCTAGACGCTGCGATAAATGGTTTGGGAAGGGCATCGTCTTCGGGATTACGGAAAGAATCCGGCCTTGCGTAGTTCTGAAAGGGCGCGCGGCTTTTGAGCCGCGCCGCTCCGGAATCGACGATCTGCTTCAGCCTCACGATGTCATTGCCTCTCGAACCCGTCCTATCACGAATCTTAATAATCAACAGGTGGACTAAAGGCGACACATACCGTCTTGCGCGTGCATTTTTCGCGATACGAAGGCTCAAAGTGGAAAAGATTGTGCGAATAGACCTGTTAGCGTCGTTGATGTCGTCGCAGAAGCTATCAGGGCTTGTGCCTGAAGGCCTGCACCACCGTACAGAAGGCCTGCACCACCGTACATGAAGGCGCCGCAGACCGTGGAAGAGCGGCCCTTTCAGGGCCGCGTAATGGGCGAAAGTGTTCGGGCTTCAGCCCCGGTGGTCGTACCTGATGAGTAATAGTGGAACGCGCCCTCCCACGACCTCATTCAAACGCCTGCGCGCACTCCTTGCGTGCCCCGCGAACGTATTCGAAGTGGGAAATCACGGCAGCGTTCGCGGCGCCACTTTGCCCGCCACCTTATAGTCCTTGGGATACACCACCAAACACCGACGCATACCTTCGCCCTCGCTCTCGGTCCGCAGATCGGCCTCATCGCGCAACGCAAGATGAACAATGCGCCGCTCCCGCGACGACATCGGACTGAACTGATACGGCGTTCCCGTCTTTCGCACCTTGTCGGCGGCAACGGTCGCGGCCGTGCGCAATTCCTGGATGCGCAGCGAACGATGATTCTGGCAGTCGAACGAAATCTTCTCATGCTCGCCGGAAGGCAGCCGCAGCATCTCCAAAGCCAGCAGCTCCAACGCCCGCAGCAACTCCCCGCCGCGGTCGAGCAGCAGCGCCGAGTCCGGCCCGGAAAAATCCACCAGAATCTCGGGCTTCTCCCAGTCGCGGTTCTCCGGCAGCGGCGGATCCACAATGATGCGGTACTTCAACCGTAGTCCGCCGTGCGTCACCACGGCCTGCAGAAATTCATTAATCTTTTTTGCGGCAGCAACTTTGTCGGGAATGGACACGCGAATAGCTCCTGGCTTCTAGCTACTAGCCTCTGGCTTAAATCTCTGTTGGGTGCCCCGTTTCTCGCGTCCTCTGCGAGAAGCGGGCCTTGCTTGCTCCACCACCGTGCCGGCTGCAAGCTAGAAGCCAGCAGCTAGTAGCTTCACTTTTCCTTCTTCCGCGCCCGCTTGGCCAGCATCTCCCGCATTTCGCGTCCCAATGCGGTTCGATTCATCACCGCTTGTTGCGCAATCTGAATCAGGTTCGATTCCGCATAATAAAGATTCAAACCGGCCGGCAGCCGGAAGAAGATGAACCCCATCATCAGCGGCATCATGATCGTCATCATTTTCTGTTGCGCCGGATCAACCCCTGGCTGCGGCGTCATCTTCTGCGTAACCAGCATGCTGACCACCATGAAGATGGGCAACAAAAAAATAGGATCGGCCGCCGACAGATCATGGATCCAAAGCCAGTGCGCATGCCGCAGGTCCAGCGCCACCGCCAGCATCTTGTAATACGCCCACAGAAATGGAATCTGGATCAGCATCGGCAGACATCCGCCCGCCGGATTCACGCCTTCCTTTTTATAGAGTGCGCTGATCTCCTCATTCATCGGAGCCTTGCGCGGATCCCGCAGGCTGTACTTCTTATACTTCTCCTGAATTGCCTTGATCTGCGGCGCGACGCGCTGCATCTTCAGCATCGATTTCATTTGCGTAACGCGCAGCGGCAGCAGCGCCAGACTAATGATCAGCGTCTGCAGGACGATGGCCCATCCCCAGTTTGGAACCACGTGGCTATACGTCCACTTGAGCCACAGAAACAGCGGCTTGGCGATGATCCCAAAGAAACCGAAATCCACCAGGCCATTGAGATCGTTGTCGGCGCCCGATACCCCCGGCACCGGAACCTTCTCCAGAACTTCCAGCTCTTTGGGGCCAACAAAGACGCGTTCCGAGGTTGGACCGTGAAGGTTGCCCACGGCCGCACCCACCACGTCGACGGTTGTCATCTCTTTCGAGTCGGGCTTCTGGGGGACTGACAAAGAATTGCGCAGCGTCACCAGCGACGCAGTGGCCGGATCGTCAGGGATGAACACAGCCGCGAAATACTGGTCCGTAGGGCCGGCCCAATGGAAGGGCCCCGGAATCGTCCCGCCGCCACTGATCTTTTTTATGGGGACGCGCTCAATGTTTTTATTGAACTGGTAATCAATCGCGCCCGCAGCCCAGAACGCCGGCGTAATCTGGTCGCCGAATCCCGAAGGCCAGGCGGGGATTGCCGCCACCGGGCTGCCTTTGTACATCGCACTGGTCTCAAGCTTGACGATGTATGTATTGTCGAAACTGAAAGTCTTGCGGACCGTCAGGTCCTGGTCCGAGTATTCGAACGTAATTGTTGCGGGAGCGGTCTGATTGCCTTCGCGCGAAGCGACGTACCGCGCCGAATTGAGCTTGCTGCGCAGTCCCTCGTCGTAAGTCCACAAAGAAAGCGGATAGCCATACTGCGCGGCCGCGGCCGGATTGACTATGTCGAGCGGCCCATTCTGCGCATCATTGTTGAACTTTTTCAGAATCCATGATTTCGCCTGCGCCCCGCGATTGGTGAACGTGATCCGGTAGAGATCATTCTCGACAACAGTCTCGGTTTCATTCGCTGCCTGTTTGCTAACTCCAGACGATGCGCTGGATTGACTGGCAGAAGTTACGCTCGGGGCAACCGTCGAGGCTGAGGTGGCCGCTGCATTCCGCGGCTGCGCGGCCTGGCTCTGTTGTTGCGGCGTGACCGGCTGCGGAAAATATTTCTTAAGCAACGGCTGGAATGCCAGCATCACGATAAACGTCAGCAGGAATACCAGCATCAGCCGTTTCTCGCTGCCCGGTTCGTGCTGTGGATTTTGAATGTCTGGCAAAGTTACCGTTCCCTTAAATCGCGTCGCATCACGCGTTGAACCTGAACTCTTTCCTGAACTCGGTTTCCTGAACTTTGTCGTCTCGATTGGCTTCCGAAACTTTGTCATCCCGAGCAAAGCGAGGGATCTAGGTCTCTGCCGGGCGCCCTTCGCCGACGCTTGGTTTCACCACGGGATCGTATCCGCCGTGCGCAAACGGACAACACCGCATCAGCCGCCACAAACCTATCAACCCGCCCCGCAGCGCGCCATACCGTTCCACCGCCTCGATCGCATATTCCGAGCAACTGGGAACGTACCGGCATGCCGGCAACGACATCGGCGAGATCGCCCACTTATAGCCTCGCAGTACGAGCAGCATAATCAGTTTGGGGACTTTCCTCATATCCTGTCATCCTGAGCGAAGTTGTCGTCCGCGAAGCGGCCGGCAACGCAGTCGAAGGATCCCTACTTGTTTTATCGAACCTTTGTTTTATCGAACCCTTGTTTTATCGGCCTTTGTTTACCGACCCTAGCCTTGCCCGCAAGCTTCTCTTTTATAACTACGAATGCCTTGCTAACTTCGTTCACCACTTCCGCGAAATCAGCCGTCAGCACCGACTTCTTCGGATTGATCACCACGTCCGCATTCACTCCTTTGGCCGGACGCGTAAGCCGCACGGCTTCGCGCAAACGCCGCTTCATCCGGTTTCGCTGCACCGCTCCGCCAAGCGCGCGTCCCACCGTGAATCCAATGCGAAGCCCTGAGGCCACAGAGGAATTAACTCCCGCCGCTTCGTCTGCGGCCTCCGGCCGCTGCCAATAAAACACGGTCATGGACGCCGAAAAATGCCGCCGCCCCAACTTATACACACGCTCGAAATCGGCGTGCCGCAAAAGCCGCGCGCTGCGGGGAAATGAGCCGTGGCCGGATCGTGGCTCGACATCTCGCTTCGATTCTCTAGACGCACTGGCAGTCACGTTGACTCTAAATTTCCAGATCGCTATTCCACGTCACTCGCAACGTGACTATCGCGACCGGCTCATCGCGCTAGGACTGGCACAACAACGGGTGGGCGCGGGTTTCGTTCGCGCCGCTGGATTACTCGCGGAAACATTATTCGCGGAAACCTGGTTTTACCGAGACCCGCTTGCGCCCCTTGGCGCGCCGGCGGGAAAGAACTTTCTTGCCGCCCTGGGTCTTCATGCGCGTGCGAAATCCGTGTACTTTCGATCGCTTGCGCCGGTTGGGTTGGAATGTACGCTTGGGCAAAGTAGCTCGCTCCTGATTCCTTCGTCAGTGTTAGGGCAAACCGTAAGTATAAATCACGCTCGCCATTACCGCCAAACTCCGCTACCACCCCTCCGCTGAGACCCCTTAAGAAACGCTTGTCATTTCGAGGGAGCCGGAGCGAACGCGACGGTGATTCGAGAAACCTGCTTTCCGTCGGCACCAACATGATCTCTCGACGCAATCTATTTCACATACGCAAACCACTGCACCTACTCCGCGGCAGTTACCATCGCGCTACTTGACAGCACCATGCAATCGGGTTCTGAATAATCATTCGCGAAAAAATTCCTGCTGAACTTTTTTACGCAACAAAAAGTTTTGTGCTACTATGCCGGACTGATCCTGCTTCAAAATTCTTTTTGCTTTTGGCTCCGCGCACGGTAAATCGGGCGCTTTCCGCAGTAAACTTAGATGTTTCCAGCTACGTCGTAAAACGGTGGTTTTGAACAGGCGCTCTCTCACCAGCCGCCAGGGCGCCTCGGTGAAATATTTCATATATGTCAGTTCCCAGCACAACTCTCTCCCCCAACCCGTGGGCGCGCATCCTGGATGCGCTGGAAAAGAAAATCAATCGCCATTCCTACGACACCTGGCTTAAGCCCACCCGCTACAGCCACTCCAGCGGAGGCATTCTCTTCGTTCGCGTTCCTACCGTCGAGTTCCGCCACGCCGGCGACAAGTACGCCGACCTCATCCAGGAAGCCATCGACAATCTGGGCCTCGGCTTCAGCGACGTAAAATTCGTAACTCAAGAAGATGATCCAGCCGCAACGCCGGTTCGTCACGACGGCGGCCTTACTGTCGCAGCCTCCAATCCATCGCAGTCGCGCTTCGACTGGGATGGCGCCGCGCAACTGAATCCTCGCTACACTTTTGACGCCTTCGTCATCGGCAGCGGCAATCAGTTTGCCCACGCTGCCTGCCAGGCCGTCGCCGAGCGTCCTTCCAAGGCTTACAACCCGCTCTTCCTCTACGGCGGCGTCGGCATGGGCAAGACTCACCTCATGCAGGCCATCGGTCACGAAATCAAGCGCCGCCTGCCGCAGACCGCGATCTCTTACGTATCCAGCGAAAAGTTCACCAACGACATGATCAACTCGCTGCGCTACGACAAAATGAGCAGCTTCCGCGACCGCTTCCGCACCGTTGACGTGCTCCTCATCGACGACATCCAGTTCCTCACCGGGAAAGAGCGCACTCAGGAAGAGTTCTTTCACACCTTCAACGCGCTGCACGAGTCCATGAAGCAGATCGTAATCGCTAGCGACCGCTCGCCTAAAGAACTGGCCGAAATCGAAGACCGCCTGCGCAGCCGCTTCGAGTGGGGATTGATCGCCGACATCCAACCGCCCGATCTCGAAACAAAAGTTGCCATCCTGCAGAAGAAAGCCGAGCAGGAAAAAGTAACTCTGCCCACGGATGTTGCCCTCTACGTAGCCTCGAACATTCGCTCGAACGTGCGCGAACTCGAAGGCGCTCTCATCCGCCTCGTCGCGCACTCGTCTCTCATCGGCGCCGAGATCACGCTCCCCTACGCGCAACAGGTGCTAAAGAATTTTATCGACTCTCAGGCTCGCAAAGTCACCATCGAATCAATTCAGAAAATGGTTGCCGAGCAATTCGGCTTGCGCCTGGTGGAGATCAAGGCCAAGAATAATTCGCGCGCCATCGTCTACCCGCGCCAGGTTGCGATGTACTTGGCAAAGCATATGACCGAAGCCTCGCTTCCGGAAATCGGCCGCCAGTTCGGCGGCAAGCACCACACGACTGTGCTCCACTCGGTCGAGAAGATTGAAGAACTTCGCAAGAACGACAAAGATTTAAACAGGCTGATCAATAAACTGACCGAGCAATTAGGCGGATGATTCGCGTGCGTAACAGAGTTTTCCACCAACCAGTCCAGTCTTCCTTTACGCGGACTGTGAATGCGGTGCGGAACTTGTGTAAGACAGGAAAGAAATCGGGCGGGCTGCTGAATTACGCTGCCGCCTCCGCAACGTTCGGGACCGATTTCTAACATCAAGGGTATGCTGGAAACCCGGTGACAACAGGCGGGTTGTCCCGTTTTTCCACTTCTCCGCAGCCCCTTCTGTTACTGCTGGTTTTATAGGTTTTGTATTTGATATAAGGTAGTAATAAAAGTAGCAGGAACGCAGTATCGCAACTGAGTGATGCAGGACAGGACCTCAACCGCTTTCGAAGATCGGAAGAAATTTGGTTGGACGGCTTTTGCCGTTGAGTCGTGCCGCGAAGCGGGCAAAGGTTTGTGAAAGGGCACGGCTTCAGCCGCGCCGCAAAGCGCGAAAAATGATTTGGGGCTTTAGCCCCCGAGCATCAGGAGACGGACTTATGCCGGTGGAAGCCGCCGTTGCAGCGGGGACGGGGACGATGGAGATCACGGTCAGCAAGTTCGAGTTGCTGCGGGAATTGACCGCCACGCAAGGTGTGGTCGAACGCAAGACGACAATTCCAATCCTTTCCAACTATTTATTCGAGGCCGCTGGCGACCGCCTGTCGCTCACCGCCACCGACCTCGACCTCAGCCTCCGCACCTCGTGCAGCGCCAAAGTAAAAAAAGAAGGCTCCTGCACCATTCCCGCCCGTAAGCTTCACGACTACGTGAAACTGTTGCCCGACGCCGACATCACCATCAAGCTACTCGAAAATCATTGGGTCAGCATTCGCTGCGGCCGCTCGAACACAAAGATGGTTGGCATGGCGAAGTCAAATTTCCCCAGCCTACCCGCATTTCCGACCTCAGGCGCAGTAACGATTCCCGCCCAGGTTCTACGCGGCCTGATCGCACGTACTGGGTTCGCGATCTCAAATGAAGAATCACGCTACACGCTCAATGGCGCTCTCATGCTGCTCAAGCCCGAGTCCATCACCATGGTCGCCACCGATGGACACCGGCTGGCACACTGCGAGCGCGCCGGCGAGAAATTCGAGGGCGTCTCCGGCGAACTAAAAACTCTGGTCCCGAAAAAAGCGATGGACGAGCTTAAGTCTCTGCTCGATTCCGCCGACGCCGAGACCATCGAGTTCGCTAAAGACGACTCCACACTCTTTTTCCGCATCGGCGGCCGCCTCTTAACCTCGCGCCAACTCACCGGACAGTTCCCCAACTTCGAAGCCGTCCTCCCCAAGGACAATAGCAAGATCGTCCCGTTGAACTCCGACGAACTAAATTCCGCCATCCTCCGCGTAGCCCAGTTCGCCGACGAGCGTTCTCGTGCCGTCCGACTGCGCCTGGAAAAAGGCGAACTCAAACTTTCCGCCTCGTCCACCGAAGCCGGCGAATCCGAAGATTCCATCGAAGCCCCCTACACCGGCGACCCGCTGACCATCGGCTTCAACGCCCAATATCTGGTCGATTTCCTGAAAGCCGCTGGCACCAGCGAAGTGCGTCTGGAGCTGAAAGACGCCCAATCCGCCGGCCAGTTCCGCCCCGCCGAAGGCGACGACTACAAGTACCGCTACATCGTCATGCCCATGAGAATTTGAGCAGCAGCAACTGAGCCCAGTTCATCACCACAGAAGGGAAGGGCACGGCTTCAGTCGTGCCACCATGATTCAAAGAACTCCGGCTTTAGCCGCTGAAGGAATCTCGCCAACCGTCCCCGCAGGCTTTTCAATCCATTGCAGCCCCTCTTGACCTCCCGCCGCCCCTGCCTTACATTACCGAGCACTTCCACTTCGGAGGCGCCACCGTCATGCTAAGCGGCTTCAAAAAGTTCATTCTGCGCGGAAATGTTGTCGACATGGCCGTAGGCGTCGTTATCGGCGCGGCCTTCGGTGGCGTGATCACGGCGCTTACGAAAGACCTGCTGACGCCCCTCATCGCCGCGGTGGTCGGCAAGCCAGACTTTTCCTATCTCGGATTCACCATTCGCGACACCCATTTTCCGGTCGGCGATTTCGTCAATGCCTGCGTTTCTTTTCTCCTGGTCGCCGTCGCCGTTTATTTTTTTGTGGTCTTGCCGGTGAATGCACTGGTCGCGCGCATGAACCGCGGCGAGACGCCTCCTGATCCGACGACGAAAAAGTGTCCCGAGTGCCTCAGCGAAATTCCCATCGAGGCGCGCCGCTGTTCACACTGCACTCAACCCGTGATGGGCAGGGCAGCCTGAACGCTTGATCGCTTCCGCTCGCACTCGGCGAGGCCCGATCCCTTAATATGGCTGTATGGAATTGCGGCGGTTTTTTCGCGCAATAGTAGTCGTCCTGGGGTTCTCTATCACTGCCCCCGCGCAAACTGCGTCGCCTTCGTCTTCCTCTAATTCCGCGAAGCATCTCCGAAAACCCGCCGCCGCTTCTACCGTCTCCGCTCTCGATGCAGGCGTCGTAACCAATGGCGTCTATCGGAACAAGACCCTCGCCCTCTCCTGCAAAATTCCCCAAGGCTGGGTGCTGCGCACCGACGAGATGAACGACCGAGGGGAAGAAGAGGACGGAAAAGACAAGCCCGGCTCGGCGCCGTCGCCCACCCCGGCAGCGTCCAGCACCGGCGCCAAAGTCCTTCTGGCAGCCTTCTCCCGCCCGCCCGACGCGCGCGCCGAAGATGTGAACTCCTCCATCCTCATCGCCGCCGAGAGCGTAGCCAACTACCCTGGACTAAAAGATGCCGCGCAATATTTCGGACCGCTCACCGAAGTCGCAAAGGCTCAGGGACTAAGCGTGGACGAAGATCCTTACGAGATCGCCGTCGGCACGAAGACGCTGGTTCGCGGAGACTTTCACAAAGATGTCGGCTCCCGCGTCCTGCATCAATCCACGCTAGCCATGTTGTCTCACGGTTATGCAATCTCCATCACAATAATCGCCGGCACGGAAGATGAAGCAGAAGAACTGATCGACGGCCTGATGTTCGGTCCCATCGGGAAATAGCCCGATCTTCAGCGCCGGAGGCGCGTCCGAAAATAGCCCGCCAGTTCCACTGGCGGGGTAAGTCGAAGCAAAGAGAAAAAGCGTCCCGTCAGGGACGCCTGAAACTCACATCACCGCAGCCACCTTTACTCCAGCGCCTCCGGATGCAAACTCAAATCCTTCTCCCCGCGCGCCTTCTTCTCCGCATACTTCTTCATCCAGGCTTCCCAACTCTTGCCCGCCGCCGTATCGCGCCCGGAAAATGCCAGCGCCCCAATCTCTGCATAAGAAACCGAAATCTTCTCGTTCGAATTCTTCGGATAAAGCCGGACAAACGACTCTTTCAACGACGCCCCAGTCCGCCGGTCAAACAAATATCCTTCGATCTTCGACCCATCCTTGCGCGTGATGGTCACATCCCCGCGATAATCAAACGCCTTCTCCAGCGCCGCCCGCAACTCCTCCTCGCCCGCCAGGTCCGGAATCCACCCCTCCAGCCGCTCATGCGCCGTCCCCGGCGCAACCTCCAGCGCATCCGGATTCACCGCATCCGCATGCGGCGGCGCAGCTCCCGCCACAGCATGGTCGATATGCCCGCTCTCTTTACCTGTCATGATTTTTCTCGTGGAATTAAAAAGGAATTGTCATCCTGAGCAAAGTGACGGCAAGCGAAGCGCGCTGCCGAGCAGTCGAAGAATCCCTACCCTCTACGGAGCCCTACGCCCGCGTCTCATGCAGCGACTCCGGCGCCGCAATCTGCACCAGCGGATGCACCGCCGCCGACGGCTCGTCCAACAACCGCAACGCCTCGTCATCCCGATACCGCGAAAACAACGTCCCCTTCACCGTAGCCAGAAATCCGCCCAGCGAACTAAACGTTGCATTCACGGCCGACGCTTCATACCCGCTGTGAACCATGCAATTCGCGCAAGCCGGATTCCCCGACTCCGTTCCATAGTTGCCCCACTCGGTCGTAGCCAGCAACTCGGCGAACGTCTCCGCATATCCGTCCTGCAGCAGATAGCAAGGCTTCTGCCAGCCAAAAATGTTGTAAGTCGGCATTCCCCAAGGCGTGCAAGGATACGTCCGCTTCCCCATCAGAAATTCCAGAAACAGCGGGGACAAATTAAACTGCCAGCTCTTCTTCCGGTTCGACAGAATCGCCCGGAACATCCGCCGCGTGCGCGCCCTTCCCAAAAAATGTTTTTGATCCGGCGCCTTGTCATACGAGTATCCAGGCGAGAGCATCATGCCCTCCACTCCCAGATCCATCATCTCGTCAAAGAACGCGCGCACTGACTTCGGATTGGCCCCGTCAAACAAAGTCGTATTCGTCGTAACGCGGAACCCGCGCCGCAAAGCCTCTTTCACCGCATCGACCGCAATGTCGTACCCGCCTTCGCGGCAAACAGCCAAATCATGCTCTTCCCGCTGCCCGTCCAGATGCACACTGAAGGTCAAGTACTTGCTTGGCTTGAAGAGATCAATCTTCTCTTTCAGCAGCAACGCGTTGGTGCAGAGATAGATGTATTTCTTGCGCGCCACCAGCCCCTCAATGATCTCCCCGATCTGGGGATGCATCAGCGGTTCTCCGCCAGGGATCGACACCATCGGCGCACCGCACTCCTCTACCGCCCGGAAACACTCCTCCGGCGTCAGATCCTTCTTCAAAATGTGCGCCGGATACTGGATCTTCCCGCACCCCGCGCACGCCAGATTGCATCGGAACAGCGGCTCCAGCATCAGGACCAGCGGATACTGCTTCCGCCCCGCGAGCTTCTGCCGCAGCACATAGCTAGCCACGGTCCACATTTGTGACACAGGAACAGGCATGAATATCGGAAACCTCGCTGTTCTTCTATTTTATCAGGCTTTAATGCCCAGAAATGTGTGGAGGCAGCCCAGTGGTAATGTGGGTCAGGCCCCAAGCCTGCCTTGGGCGAAGCCGAGGAGGCTGTCCGCCGAGCGCAAAACGGCTGGCCTTCCCCGCCGCAATTTTCTGCAACCTCCACCACTTTCCCCTCCTCTAAAGCCCATGCACCCGCGCCGCCCCAATGGACTCTTGTCCGGCTACCCGAAACCCGATACCCTTGTCTTCAAATAACGCCATGTTTAGCGCCCACCCCAACTTGGCCGACGAAGTAAACCGCAGCATCATCCAGTCGGAAATCGAAGGTGGCGTCTACCTGGGCGATCTTCCTCCGTCCACCATCCTCCAAATCCAGACCCTGAATCATTGCTATACGGCTGTGCTGCTGGGCGGCAGCGAAGCCCTTCTGTCCGGCCATCCTGAATTCTGCCCGCAACCTGTCCAGGTCGCCATCGCCGGCTCTACCTGGGGAGGCTCCATGCTCAAGCTTCAATATGTAGGCCGCGGCATGCATCTAGAATTCCGTCACCCCCAATACCCAACCCCCATCATCACCTCCGCCATTCAAGACATCCGAGACTGCCAGTCCGAATAGCAATCCACAATTGTCATCCCGAGCAAAGCGAGGGACCTAGGTTTCGGCCTGCGGCATCCCGGCCTGGGCCAACATGGGACTTCCATTGACTTGCCCCTGCACCCGAACTAACATTCCCGTCGTATACCGATCATGTCCCTGACAATCGACACTCGCGAAGTCTCCCACGTCACCATCCTCGACATCCACGGCCGCATCATCCTCGGCCCTGAGATCGGCACTCTCCGCACCGCTGTCCACGAACTCGTCGCGCAGGGCAAAAAGAAAATCATCCTCAACCTCGCCGATGTCGACTACATTGACAGCTCCGGCGTCGGAGAACTCGTCGCCTGCTTCACCACCGTCCGCAACGCTGGAGGCGAACTCAAGCTCCTCAACCTCACCCAAAAAGTTCACGACGTCCTCCACGTCACCAAGCTCTACACCGTCTTCGACATCAAAGACGACGAATTCACCGCCGTAAAATCCTTCGACTACTTCTTTGCCAAGTGACCGCGTTTTGCGGGCGTCTGAGCCCGCAGCGGTCATCCTGAGCGTTCTTCGCGAAGGATCTCAAGCCGAGCAGCATGTGGAGCGGGCACTCCTGCTCGCTGCCTTTGACTTGCTGGCCCCGCGCGAACCGTTCTCGATACACTCCTATCCGTCCATTTCTGGAGTACTATTCCCACAGGATTTCCCCATGGGCCTAAGAAGTGCGGGGACGGGAACCGCTCATGGATCGCACCACAGACAGTCGCACCCTACAACAAAGAACCGCCAGAGAATTAATCTGGACCTCCAACCACTCCTTCCATGGATGGACCTGCTCCCACTGCGAATGGAATTCCCCGCTTCCCACGCTGCTCACCGATCCCGAAGCCAGGACCGCGTTCGACCGCCTGGCAGCGGGTAAATTCCGGGATCATAAATGCGCCGATCACCTCGCGCGCCTCGGCTCTGCCGACGACGCCGACAGCTTCACCCCGCGCCTCCGCAAACTGATCACGCAAGGCTTCAAACCCAAAGACGCCGTTGAACTATTTCTGCAGGAAATCGCGCTCGAATACCGCAATCAGCCCAAAGTCCTAGCCCAAGCCAAAGCCGATGCCGAAGACTTCCTCCGCCGCGTCCGCGCCGGCCTGATCTAAGAAGCAAGTTTGGTTGTCAGCAGGCTGATGTAGGGACAGCCGCCTCGGCTGTCCAGTCGAGCGAAGCTCGACCCGCTGGGCGCAGCGAGGACCGCCTTGCCCCCAAAAGCCGCGGTGCCCCGTTCCTCGCATCCTTTGCGAGAAGCGGGAAACTACAACGCCGTGTACCTCAGCTGAGATCGCCCTTTACCGGCGCAAAGCCGCGAAGCGGCGAACGAATGCAGCCCACGGCGCAAGCCGTGGGTACAACCGTGACGAAAGAGAATTCTCTCGCGGCCGGACCGCTTCCTCAAAAGCAAACGTCTCACTCCTCAATCCCCATCTCCCGCAAAATATAAGCATAATCAAACGCCGCCTCATGCAGCCGGTCGTATCTCCCCGACGCCCCGCCATGTCCCGCCGGACTCAGATTCGTCTTCAAGATCAAAGTATTATGATCCGTCCGCGTCGCCCGCATCTTCGCCACATATTTCGCCGGCTCCCAATACATCACCTGGCTGTCATTGAACGAAGTCTTCACCAACATATCCGGATAATTCTTCGCCTCCACATTGTCATAAGGCGAATAGGTAATCATGTAATCAAATGCCGCCTTCTGCTTTGGATTCCCCCACTCCTCAAACTCCCCCACCGTCAGCGGCAGCGATTCATCCAGCATGGTGTTCATCACATCCACAAACGGAACTCCCACCAGCGCCGCCTTGAACAAATCTGGACGCATATTCAAAACCGCTCCCATCAACAACCCGCCCGCGCTTCGCCCCTCGATCACCAGCCGCGCCTTCGATCCATATCCGTGTCCGACGAGATACTCCGCGCAAGAAATAAAATCGCTAAACGTAGTCTTCTTATTCATCATCCGCCCCGCATCGTGCCAGGTTTTTCCCATCTCGCCCCCGCCGCGGATGTGCGCCACCGCCACCGTCACTCCCCGATCCACCAGGCTGAAATGATTGGGATTGAACCCCGAGTCGATCGAGACCCCATACGACCCGTACCCATACAAATACAGCGCCTCTTTCCCGTCTAACCTCGCATCCTTCCGGCGCACCACCGAAATCGGAACCCTCACTCCATCTGCCGCCGGCGCATAAATCTGCTCCACCACATACTTCGTCGGGTCGTATCCTCCCGGCACTTCCTTTTGCTTTAAGAGCGTCGACGTCCCTTTCTCCATGTCATACGCAAACACCGACGCCGGCGTAATCGGCGATTCATACCCATACCGAAACTCCGCAGTGTCATACACCCGGTTCACATAAGGCCGGCTCGCATAAGCCGGTTCGGGAAACTCAATGCGATGCGACGCGCCATTCCGCAAGTCCGTGACCTGAAGCTGTGGTAGCCCATGCTCCCGCTCCACCAACACATAAAAGTTCTTAAACATCTCGACATGATTCAGCATGACGTTGGGATCATGCGCCACCACTTCCTTCCAGTACTTGCTCGAAGCATCCCCCACTGGCGTTTTCACCAGCCGAAAATTCCGTCCGGTGTCGTTTACTCGAATATAGAAAAATTCCCCATTATGCTCGGGATAGTACTGCACATCCTGCTTGCGCGGCTCCATCACTGTAAACTCCGCCATCGGCTGATCCGCCGGAATGTACCGCGCCTCGCTGGTGGTATGACTGCCTGAAATCAAAAAGATGTAGGCCTCGCTCCGCGACTTGACCGCATCAACCTCAAACCGTTCATCCTTCTCCTCATATACCAGCGCATCTTCGCCCGCCGTCCCCACGGCATGCCGATACAACCGGTACTGCCGCTTCGACACCGCATCTTCCTGCGTATAAAAAATCGTTTTGTTATCGTTCGCCCACACAACGGACCCCACTCTCTTCGCGTGATCGACCAAAATCTTCCCCGTCCGCAAATCCTTCACCGCCAGCGTGAATTGCCGGAATCCCGTATTGTCATACGAGTAAGCCAGCAAACTCCCATCCGGACTCACGGAATATTCACTCACGGTCATGAATGCCAGCCCCTTCGCCATTTCATTCACATCCAGCACCACTTCTTCCGCCGCGTCCATCCCGCCTTTCCGCCGGCAGCGAATCGGATACTGCTTCCCCGCCTCCGTCCGCGTGTAATAAAAATAATCTCCCTCGCGATAAGGCACCTCGACGTCCGTCTCCTTGATCCTTCCCAGCATCTCGTCGTACAACTTCTTCTGAAATTCCTCGGTCGGCTTCATCACCGCATCCGTATAAGCGTTCTCCTGCTCCAGATACGCCCGCACCTCCGGATTCGGCTTGTCCCGCAGCCAGAAATAATCGTCCGCCATCTTGTGCCCGTTCACTTCGGTGACATGCGGAACTTTCTTCGCCACCGGCGGCGCCGGCAATGTCCCCGTATCCGCCCCCGTCAGCCCAATCACCGATCCCACCACCAACCCGCCCACCTGTACATGTCGCATAAGTTTCTGATTCATAATTCTCCCCAAAAGTGCGAATTAAAATAAGTGCGGATCAATTGCGCTCCAAAAGATTGTCATCCTGAGCGAAGTGGCTGAGGCGCAAAGCGCCGCAGCCACGCAGTCGAAGGACCCCTCCACTCCCACCGTCACAACTATACCGAAAAGAAATTCTCCCACAACAGTTGACGGCCCATCCTCCGCCCCCTATCCTTACTGCCGAGCGCGAAGGGCGCCTCCAGTCCGCGGAAAGGGCCGTGCCCACCTGCACCACAATTTCGCACCACGAATCTTCTTTCAGCCTGACTTCGTGCGGACTCCAGGCAGCCGTGAAAGGAGCTTCGCATGTTTCCCAATCCCCACGACGCACTCCCCCTCCCGCCGCGCCCCAATCTTGAGCATTACAAAAAACGCGCCAAGGATTTAGTCAAAGCCTGCCACTCCTCCGACCCCGCCGCCATTCGCGACTGGGCCGCCGGCTGGATCGATTCTCTTGTCCGTCTGTCCGACCTCGACATCACTCCGCAACTCCCCGTCCGCATCGACCACTGGACCGATCAGCTCGAAAAATTCGCCCGCGAAAAATTATCCGAGACCTGCACTCTCGCCGCGGCCCAATTCATCATCGCCCGCGCCCATGGATTCGAGAGCTGGCCCCAGCTTGGCGAGCCATCTCGAAGCCACCGCCCGCGCCAATTCCCCGATCAACCACTTCGAACTCGCAGCCGACGCCATCGTCACCGGCGACCTCGCCACACTAGAACGAATTGCTGCAGCAAAATTCCGGCTTGATTCGCGCCCATTCCACGCGCCGCCATCACGCCACGCTGCTGCACTACATCTCCGCCAACGGCGTCGAAGGCTACCGCCAGAAAACTCCGAAGCAACATCGTGCCGATAGCCCAACTTCTTCTCCAATCCGGCGCTGATGTCAACGCCTCGGCGGACATCTACGGCGGATCGACAACGCTCGACCTGGTCGCTACCAGCCTCCATCCCGAGCGCGCCGGCGTGCAAGACGCCCTGATGCAACTGCTGCTCGATCATGGAGCAAAGGTTGATCTCCCGAACCAACCCGCCGGAGGAATCCTCACCGCTTGCCTCGCCAACGGCCGCCTCCACGCCGCCGAATTTCTGGCCCGGCGCGGCGCAGAATTGAAGCTCGAATCCGCCGCCGGCCTGGGCCGCCTCGACGTAGTCAAAAGTTTCTTTGATGAAAATAACAATGAGAACCGCGATCCGAAGCCGTCCGCGACAAAAGCGCAAACGGAACGCGCTCTCCTCTGGTCCTGCGAGTACGGTCAAAACGCCGTAGCCGACTTTCTCCTCCAATCCGGCGTCCCCCTCGAAACCCAGGCCGATACCGGCCAAACCGCCCTGCACTGGGCAGTGATAGGCGGCCACCTGGACACCATCAGCCTGCTCCTCGACCGCGGTGCCCCCCTCGAAGCCAAAAATTCCTACGGCGCCACCGCCCTGGGACAAGCCCTCTGGTCCGCCCTCCACGCCGATGGCCGCATCGACTATTTTCCAGTAATCGAGACTCTTCTGAAAGCCGGCGCGAAAATCGAAGCCGCCACGCTGGCCTGGCTGTCCCAACAAAAGCCTGCTTCCCCAGGGAACGACCGCATTGCCGCCATTCTCCAACGCCATGGCAAGAACGAATAACCGAAACCCGCAAATGCAAGCCCCCAAGCCGGCGCAAGCCGTGGGTGAACCGCGCAAGAAATCGGCAAGCCCCGAAAGGGGCGAAAGAAAAAGCTCGTACCTTCTAGCGCCCGCACTTCGCCACCCGAAGCCGAATCGCAAACGTACCGTAAAACTCCAGTAATTAGTCCTACACAATTCCCCCTATAGCCTTCCTATCGCAGTGTTTGACAAGCTACCAACTGGCGATGTCTTCAGAGGAACTCATCAGGGCTCTGTGCGCCCGCGCTATTGCGGCCGATGGGGACGACTTCGCGGCCGCCACTGCCGAACTCCACACCGCCCTGAAAGCCCACATCGAATCCCTCCGCACAATGGCCGCCGCCGCTCTCTTAAAACCTGTCATCCCGCCATCTGATTTGCCCCAAGCCTAGCCCCCAAAGCGGCGAAAGAACCCGGCCTTCCATCCGTTGACATTTTGCTCCGGGGCAACCGCGAAAACAGCCCCGCGCTTTGAGAAATCTAAATCAGTCATTTGACTCTGGACGAGCCAAGTCTCACGGAGTAGTGGCAACGCTCCCTGCACTCGATGTGACGTTGATAGCAAACGTCGCCAATGCCAGCGGAAGAAAGTGGCATTCTCACGGGAGTGTTCGGGCAATTGAATACGATAATATGATCTGCGCCATCACGGAGGAGCCTGCCGCTCCCCAACGCTTCGGGGTATCTGCCCGTTTATTCGGAGGAACCCATGTTCATTGCGACTGCAAATTTAATTCTTCCGAGCACAACCACCGGCTCTTTTCCGCGTCCACGTTGGTATGACGTTAGCATGTGGGGTCGTCCCCTCGATACCTGCATGCTGGACATTCGCTTCCGCGAGAAATTTCAGGATGCCTTGGCAGTGGTGATCAGCGACCAGGAGCGCGCCGGCCTCGATATTCGTTTCCCACGGCGACTTCCACGTAGACGAAGATCTCGCCGGACGCGCCTGGCACCACTATCCCCTGCAGCGCTGGGCCGGCTTCGAAGGAGATTACCTCCAACCCGAGGAAACCACAGCGCCGTGGCTTCACTATCCGCCGGGCACGCTGCTGAATGAAATCTACACCGGCTGGCGTTGGCCGCACGTCGTCGACAAAATTGAACATCGTCCCCTCGACTACCCCAAAGTGTGGCGCATCGCGCAGGCAAAGACGCGCAAGCCCCTCAAGTTCGGAACCTGCTGCTCGCAAGTGATGGCCCTCTTTCTGGACATCCACACCCCCAAATACAAAGACAAGCGGCAAGTAATCTGGGACATGGCCGAAGCCATGAACAAAGAGTTGTTGTTGCTCCGCGATGCGGGTTGCAGGTGCATCCAGATCGAGGAGCCCACCTTCCATTTCATGGCCAACACTTATGGCAAGGACCACGAAGAAGTGAAGTTCATGATTGAAGCCTTCAATCGCGAAGTACAAGGGCTGGACGACGTGGAATTATGGATACACACCTGTTGGGGAAATCCCAATATGCAGCGGGTGATGGAGAACACCAGCTATGCGAACTCCATCGAAATCTACCTGGAGCGCTGCCGTGGCGACGTCTGGACTCTGGAGATGAAAGACCGCAACCAGGCGGACCTTAACCTGTTCGAACCGTTTAAGCACGATCTCAAGAAAAAAATCTGCGTCGGCGCCGTGAGTCACCGCGCGCTCCAAGCCGACCGCCCTGAAGACGTGGCGGCGGAGATCCGCAAGGCGCTGAAATATATTCCGGCGGAAAAGTTGATTATCTCGAACGACTGCGGCTTCGGACGCCAGGGCTGCAATCGCGAGATCGCTTTTTACAAAGCGAGTGCCCTGGCCCAAGGTTGCAATATCGTGCGTCGTGAACTTGGACTCCCGACGACGTACATCCCCGCCGCCGACCCAAAAGTTCAAATCGACGTCGTTCCCGGCCGCTAGTTGCCAATTCAACGAAAGCGATGGAGGCGGTGGGATGTAACGCCTCGCGGTACAGGTACAGACATTCTGCCGATGCTTCGATCCGATAAACCTCCCGCATGAAACTCAAGGTGCTGTTTAGTGAAGATCCCGCATTTGTCATAGCGAAAGCTGACAAGTTCCTTTCGTCGGAACCAGTTCTGCATAATCTGATTCTGTCGATTCTGCACTCCCGCGTCGCTCAGAGCGATCCAGGTCGGTATTGGATCGCCCTGCACGGAGAGGAAGCCGTCGGCGTGGTCGTTCAGTCGCCTCTAGAATATCCAGCGACCCTGACACCCATGGGACCGCGAGCGGTGACGGTACTAGTGGATGCAATTGCGGAAGCCGGAGTGACTCTACCCGGTGTCAATGGGGACGCGGCGACGGCAGCCAGCTTCGCTGGGCAATGGAGTGAACGATGTAAGTCGGCCGCCGTACCCTTCCAGGGAACGCGTCTCTACGAATTCTTGGGCCCGGGGGAAGTTCCCCCTACCGAAGGTAATTTACGGCAGGCAGATCCGAGAGATCGCAGTTTGATGACTCTCTGGACCCGTGCGTTTCAGGATGAAATTGGGGAGTCTGCAAACGACACCGAGCTTCGCGTTGACCGGGCGTTGGCTGCCAGACAGATCTGGTTGTGGGATCAAAAAGAAGAGACAGCTTCTATGGCTGTTAGCCGTGAACCGGCGCAAGACGTAGTTCGTTTGTCTGGGGTCTATACGCCACCCGAGAAGCGAAAGCACGGCTACGCCACGGCCTGCGTTCATGCGTTGTCGAAACATCTTCGCGGCCACGGGCTTCGTTGCATTCTCTACACTGACTTGGGCAACCCTACATCCAATTCCATTTACCGGCGAATTGGGTATAAAGCCGTAGCAGAGGCTCTCCGTTATCGCTTTGAGTGATCCAGCAAGAGCAGCAGTCCAACCGTGCAGGTTACCTGCCGTGTCGACAAACCGGAATCTATCCCAGTCTTTGGGCCAGGCAGGCCCTCGTCTCAGTTAATGTTAAATCCCTGATTTCAACACTAACGCACATTTTCATATACAGAATTTCTGCAAGGATTGTTGAGGCACAGCGTTCTGCGGTAGCAGGCCACCCTGCTGGAGTTGGCAAACTTTAGAGATGCAAGGAGGCAATCTTATGCGGAACCTCGTGTTAGTGGCAGCCACATTCCTGACGATGGCCACAGCCGCGTTTTCGCAAAAGTCAGCAGTCTCAGCGTCCGCGAGCGAAGTATTACAAAAGGACGAACAGCAGATTCGGCAACTTGAGGCGGAAATGCTGAAAGGCGAGATGAATAGCGACCCGGTTGTTTTCGAAAAGATTCTTGCCGATGATTGCCTCAACCTGCCAGCCGGTCCGGATTTGACAAAAGCCAAGCTTGTAGAGGGGGTTCGCAAGTCTCAGGGGCAGGCTCCTGCCTATATCGCACAAGTGGAAGACATGCACATTTACGCACTGGGTGATACCGCAGTTGCCATGTACGAGAAGGAATATGCGCCGAGAGCGAATCCCGGTCAACTTGACCGGCAGGCCGTCACTGATGTCTTTGTAAGGAGCGCTGGTACTTGGAAGCTGAAAATATCAAGAGCGAGCCCGCTCCGATAGGCAGAAAGCTGATCCCGAAACGGGATTGTTGGCGAAAAATCCCCGATTCACTCACTGACTCGGCTATGAGTCCAATGGCGGGAAGTGGTTCCTCGCGAATGGATTTCCATTACTGGATTTCCACCTATCCCGTATACTCCCTGACCTTCCCATCCACCGCAACCGCCACATACCTCTGCGTCAACAAATCGCGAAACTGCACCACCCGATGTCCCTCTCGCGCCAACTTGCCCCACTGGCTCGGCTTCTCCGGATTCTGCTCAATCGCCTGATATTCCTTTCCTCCCATCAGAAACCGCGTAGTCCGAAGCCGCTGCGATCCCGTCCGTGTCACACGCGAAGCGCGACCCTCGACGAAAACCTCCCCGCCGTCCATCATCTGCTCCGCCACCGAACTGAGCACCGTATGATCGAGCAAGTCGTCCTCACCGCCTACGGTCCTCCGGATCGGCCGCTTGCGTCCTACTAAAACCGTCTCGTGGGAGTCTGCGTCATAACCTGACCGCGTTTGGAAAAAACCTAAGCACGATCTGCTCCAGCCGCGAAGCGACGACAGAATACAGCCCACGGCGCAAGCCGTGGGTGGACAAGTTGAAAATGGCCGAGCCCCGAAGGGGCGAAAGAAGAGCTGCGACACAGACTCCGTGGCGACGGGTGAATCGCAGTGGGGGAACCTCGGGAATAAACACCAGCGCTTTGACGCACAAATTATGTTCCACTGGCGAACCAAATCGGAACGATTGCAACTACGGCATCCCGAAAACCGTTCCCTACACTCCACGATAACAATCTTGATACCCACTAGCGAAAAAGGCGGTCCCCCGGCTGCCCCACAAACTGACAGCTGATAGCTGATAGCTGATAGCGGACAGCTATTTCTTCCCCCTCAACATCTCCACCACCCGCTCATAATCATCCACCGTGTGATACTCAATCACAATCTTCCCCTTCCCCTTCCGGTCGCGGATCCGCACCCGCACCCCCAGCATCCGTTCCAAATCCAGCTGCGCGGCCCGCACATTCGGATCCACCCACCGCGCCCCGCTCTTCTTCCGATCGACCGCCATCCCCGGCATTCCCGGCACCGGATCAAGCAGCCCTGTCATCCGCATCACCAGCGTCTCCACCTGGTCCAGCGTCATGTGCTTCTTCACGATGTAGTCAGCCGTCTTCTGGATCAGCTCCGGATCCTCCAGCTTCAGCAACTCCTTGGCCTCCGAAAATCCAATCTGCTTGTGCGCCAGTTGCTCCATCACCAGCAACGGCAGCTTCAGCAGCCGCATATAATTCGATACCGACTCCCGCGACAGCCCCACCCGCTCCCCAATCTGCGCCTGCGTCAGCGAAAATTCCTTGCTCAAAACTCGAAACGCTTCCGCCTGTTCGAGCGCACTCAAGTCCTCGCGTTGCAGGTTCTCGATGATCGTCATCTCCGCCGCCTGCTGCAATGAAACCCGCCGCACCAGCGCCGGAATGTGCGTCTTCCCCGCCTTCTTCGACGCATGCAACCGCCGTTCACCCAGAACTAATATGTAGCGCCCCTCTTCTTCCCCCGGACGCACCATGATCGGCTGCACCACTCCATTCGCCTTGATCGAATCCGACAACTCCTCCAGCTTGTCGTCATCCTCCACATACCGCGTCTGAAACGGATTCTTATCAATGTCCGCAATCGCCAGATTGACCACAAGATTCCCCGGCATCCGCGACTCCGCCTGCGCATAAATGGTAATGGTCTCCTCAGACGAAGGAGTGGCCCGTCCCCGTGGGACAGCCGAGCGCAGCTCGGCAAGTTCGTGTGGCGCGGACCTGCCCTGAGCGACAGTCGAAGGGGCCCCCGCCCGCGAGTTCCTCCACCAGCCTCCTCGACCTCAGCCCGAATCGTCCCGCGAATCGCCTCACCGAGAGCATTGTCATTCCGAACGAAGTGAGCGCCTGCCCTGAGCGCAGCAGAGCCTCCAGGCGAAGCAGAGTCGAAGGGAATCTGCTGTTTGCCGTCAGCCTCCACTGCTCTGACCAGGAGCCACCACCCGCGGCCCCGGCAACAGCGACGCCAACCCCCGCCCCAAAGCCCGCCGCTTCTCCACCTTCTCTTTGTCGCCCGCCCGCCCCGCAACATTCCCCGCCGCACTGGTATGTCATTCAGTTTTCCTCTCCAAAATTGTCTCCCCAACCTGTCATCCGAAACTTGTCATCCTGAGGCGCCGTCCTTTGGCGCCGAAGGATCCCTGCACTTCCCCGACTGCATGAATATCGATGTCCATCAATCTAATATATCGATGACCATCAATGTACGCTTCACGCCGTCTTATCCATCTCGTCCGCCGTCCGCCGAAATCTCCTCGACCGCCTCTCCTCCGTGCGTCTCAGTGCCCTCTGTGGTTAGGTCTTGCGCTGAAGGCTGAGAGCTGACGGCTGACAGCTCGCTGGCAGGCTGCCGCTCAATAATCTCCTTCGCCAGCCGTATATAACTCTCCGCCCCCTTCGACCGCGGATCGTACACCAGCGCCGCCTTCCCATGGCTCGGCGCCTCCGCCAGCCGTATGTTCCGCGGTATGGTGGTGCGGCAGAGCTTCTCTCCAAAATAATTCTTCAGCTCAGTCATCACCTGCTGCGCCAGGTTGGTGCGGTCATCAAACATGGTCAGCACCACGCCCTCAATCCCCAACTCAGGGTTCAGCTCCACGCGGATCCGCTCGATCGTGTCGAGCAACTCGCTCACGCCCTCAAGCGCAAAGTATTCCCCCTGCATCGGAATCAGCACCGCGTCGGCCGCGACCAGGCAGTTCAGCGTCAGCAGATCCAGCGCCGGCGGACAGTCCAGCACGACGAACTGAAACCGATCCCGCAGAGGCGCCAGCGCCTGCGCGCATGCGAAACTCGCGCCCCTCAGCGTCCACCAGTTCCAGGTTGGCGCCGATCAGGTTCTTGTGCGCAGGAATCAGCCACAGCTGTTCCAGTTCAGTCGTGAGCAGCGCCTCCTCAGCCGAGGCCTCGCCCATCAGGAGATGGTAGGAGTTGATGCGGTCAGGATCCTTCGCGAACCCAAGGCCGCTGGTGGCATTCGATTGCGGATCGCAATCGACCAGCAGCGTGTTCACTTCGGCAGCCGCAAAGGACGCGGCTAGATTGATGGCGGTCGTAGTCTTACCCACGCCGCCCTTCTGGTTGGCAACAGCGATAACGCGTCCCATTGGATTGTAAGGAGAAGCAGAGCTACCCAGCAGCATAGTCCGCTTCGCATTTCAAAAGCAATGACCATCTGCTGTGCAAGATAACGAATCATGTGCAAAACCGGTCCAGTGTTCCGGCAGGAACACTTATCGATCTGTGCGAGCGGCAATAAGGTTCCTGTAGGAATCTTTGTTCCATAATTTACATTCCCGCCTAACGCGCAGAGGTCAGTTTCAGCCTTTATTCCAAGAATGTTCGGCATAATAGAAGTATGGTCGGAAGTGTTCCTGCAGGAACACTTAAAAAGAGTGTGCACTGTACGTGAGTGTTCTTCTTTATCTTCTTCCCCGAAGGGGGAACTGGTGTTTTGGCAATAAATGTCGAAGTGTTCCTGCAGGAACACTGTGGAAAACTCGCTGGTGAAGAGATTAAACGAGGCCGGACTACGCCTCAGACTTGGGGATCGTCCCACTTTGGCCTTAACATGACTCCTTACCTGCACCCAAGCCATTTGTATAGGCTGATTGTTTGCCATCGGTGGTCCACTTGTTACTAGGCTGATTCCCAATTAACAAAACTCGGACGCGGGAGTGAGGGATGGGAACTGGCTCGGACCAATTGAAGGCGGGCAGGCTTGAACGGGCTTTCTGGTGTTGGGATGTGCCGATAAGCAGGGCTAGGCGGCCGGCTGGCGCCACCAAGGCCGCTGCGGTTACGAGCACCGATTCGAAACGTTCGACGGCACGGAGGGTGACTACATCGTAGATGGAGCCGATCAGGGTTTCGGCGCGGGCCGTTTGTATATTCACGTCCGTCAATGTAAGGGCGCGGGTGACTTCGCGCAGGAAGGCGGCCTTCTTGTGGTTGGACTCGATAAGAGTTAGTGCGATCTGGGGAGCCCAGAGCTTGATGGGGAGGCCGGGGAATCCGGCGCCGGAGCCGATGTCGGCGAGGGTGGGAGCGGTCGCGCTATGCGCGGGCGGACAGCCCCCTCGGCTTGGCTCAGGGCGGGCTAAGGCGCCTGTCCCCACATGAGCATCGTGGGGAAACAGGTGGGAGGCGGCGAATAGGCTTTCGCCGAAGTGGCGAGTGACAATTTCTTCGGGGTCGCGGATGGCGGTGAGGTTGACGCGAGCGTTCCAGCGGAGAAGTATATCGATGTACGTCGATATATGTTGCAGTTGGGTGGGAGACAGCACAGGCCGCTCGCTTGGAGCAGGCTCAGGGTGGGCAGGTTGGGATCTCGCCGGCGCGGAGGAAGATACCGGAGCTTCGGAATGATTAGTGTCCGAGGAACCGGAAGTTTCTGAGCTGGCAAGGGGGGTACGAAGAAAGGGTTCAAGCAACTCCGCGATGCGGGCTGGGTTCATAGCAAGAGATCCAAATTGTAGAACGGTACTAAAGGTTTGGAAAACGGTGCGGCACGGGCCTGCTCAGGGGTTTAGAATCGCACAGGACTAAGCGGAGAAAACCTAGGAGTCGCCGTATTGGAATTCGGCATCCAATCCAATCATGAAGACCACTAAAGGGGCAATTTTTGACGAGAAGTATCGTGTGGTCTCAGTGGAGAGCCAGTCTCTGACTATCCGGGGGATTCGTAGCGGCAAGGTGCTGACGATTGTGAATCCCGACCCGGACACGCCGCTCTCCTCTGCCGAATATCCGCCGGGGAAGCTGATTGCGCTGAGCGACCCTTCGGCCTCGCCGTTTAATTAGCCTATTCGTTCGTGTTCATACCTGGTTTTTAAGTCATCAGGACGCTCTCACCTGTTTAAGTTGGGGAACGTCCCGCTCTGGCGCCGAGTTTACTCCCCGTGTCTTCGAACTGCCCCGCTCAAGCCCAAATCGGGCTTGAGTGGGCCGCCCTCCGGATTGCTCCCGCGAAGGGCCAGCGTACGTCGGTAACAAGTAATCGGGGACGGCTAAATTTAGGATTCGACATAGTTCTCCGGAGGGCACTCGTGCCGAATTCTGCTGTGCGCTGGTCTTTCTCTTCTTTGTCCTCATCTTCTTTATCTTCTTTCACAGTTTTCACAGCTCTCGTGCTCTGCGCGGGCGCTGTTGCACAGAGTGCTAAGAAGCCGTTGCGAGCTAGCGAAGTGCTGGCACTCGAAGCCGGAGGGGCGTTGCAGGCGAATGTCGCCCATGACATTGCTGTGCGGGGACTGAACTTTCATCCGGACTTTCATGCGGACGACGAGTTTGTGGTCCAACTGAAAAGGGTGGGTGCCGACGCTACGGTGCTAGCGGCGGTGAAAGCAGCGAAGGTGTCGGCGGAGAACGGGAAGCCCGATAAAGATCTGCTGCAGCAACTGGGCAACGCCGGGGTCCTGATCAAAGAGAAACATTATTACGAAGCGGCGACCGAGCTGAGCAAGGCTTTGAAAGCGAGCTTCGCGGGCCCGGAGACCGGGTTTGTGATGGGAGAATTGCTGCGCCAACAACAAGAATTCAGGCAGGCTGCGTCTGTGTATGGCGAGGTGCTGCGAGAGGATGCGAATTTCCCGGAGGTCCACACCAAGGTTAGTTTCGTTCTCTACCAACTTTCAGATCTCGACGATGCTCTAAGTGAGGCCAAGGCGGCGCTCGCCGCGAATCCTGACGATGCTGAGGCCCACAAGAATGCGGGGCTGGTGTTGGAGAGCGAGCAAAAGTTTGACGCCGCGATCTCGGAATACAAAGAAGCGCTGCGTATTAAGCCAGATTATGCGGCGGTGCGCTATGACTTAGGCCTTCTGCTCGATCACAGAGGCCTGTATGACGACGCCATCCGAGAATATAAGAAGGCCATTGCGCTGGATCCCAACTTCGCAGACGCGCACAGCAACCTGGGAGTCCTCTACAAAGAAAGGCTGGGTAAGATTGGCGAGGCGATCATTGAGTTCCGTGAGGCCAAGCGGCTGAATCCGAATGATCCGATGACGCGGCAGAATTTGGCCTCGGCTCTCATGTCGCAGTCGCCGCGAGACGCGATTGTGGAGTTGCGGGATCTGGAGAATATCTTCCCGAATTTCGAAATGTGTCACGTCTGTCTAGCGAAAGGGTTGGCTTGGACGGGAGACGTTGCGGGTGCTGAGGCCGAATACCGGAAGGCGGAGGAGCTAGATCCATCGGATCCGAAGCCTCACACAGAACTAGGGAAGATGCGCGAGAACGAGAAAAACTACGACGCGGCCCTGGAGCAGTTCCGGGTAGCCGAGAAGCTAGGACCCGACGAAGGCGGTACGCATCAAGATGTAGGAAGAATTTTACTGGCCAAGAAAAATGTTGCGGGAGCGTTGGCGGAACTGAAGCGGGCGGAAGTGCTGTCGCCGAGTTCGTGGCAAATCCACGAACAGTATGGACAGGCCTTGCAAGCTTCGGGACAGAACGACCTGGCGATTGCGGAGTTTAAGGAGGCAGTCGCGCTCGATCCGAAGCAGTCGGAGGTAATTTTGGAGCTGGGGTTGGCTTTGGAGAAGAAGGGCGACTGGGTGGGGGCGCTGGAGCAAGACAAGAAAGCAGTGCTGAACGAATCCAGCCGCAAGAGCAAGGTTCAGGCGGGCGAAGTGTATCGGGAAGGGCCCGACGCGCAAAAGCAATACCACGCTGCGCAACTGCGCTTCGGCGATTATGTGGCGTCGATGAAGGCTGCGGGTAAGTCGGCCGAGGCTGCGGAACTCGAGAAGCGAGTGGGCATGCTGGTTACCGCAGGCGGGACTTTAGAAAAAGAGCAGGCGGCGATGCAAAGCGGCGACCAGGCGGTGAAGGAAAGACGGGTAGACGACGCGGAGAAGTTTTACAAGGAAGCGGTGGGTTTGGCGGAGCAGTTGCCGCCGGGCGACGACAATCTGATTTTGGCGCTGGGACGGCTGGGGGGTGTCTATGGCATGAGGCATAACTTCAGCGATGCGGAAGTATTGTTTCATCGGCAGCTGGCGGTGATCGAGAAAACCTTTGGTCCGGCGTCTCCGCGAACCGTCGATCCATTGCGTAATTTGGGGCAGATTGCAGCAATGACGGATAATTTTGCGGCCGCCGAGAGTTACTTTACGCGAGCGCTCGATGTCAACTTGAAAGCCTTTGGCGAAAATAGCGGGCAGACGGTGGAGAGTCTGAGGGCGCTAGCGGGGCTTTACGAGTCTCGACAACAATGGGACAGGGCGGAGCCGTTTCTGCTGCGGGGGGTGAAGGCGATTGAGGTGGCGAATGGGGAAGATTCTCCCGGCGTGCTGATTCCCTTATGGGGGCTGTGTGATTTGTATGATCATCAGGGAAGGCCCGGGAAGTCGCAGCCTTGCTGGCACCGGGCGACGGGCCTCATGGAGAAACAGTACGGGGAAAGCAGTCCGAATCTGGCAACGTCTCTGACGAACGAGGCCAATGCGCTGCGGCAGTTGGGGCGCAAGGACGACGCAGATCAATTGGATGAGCGGCTGAGGAAGATTCACCGGACGGCGCAGAACAACTGAGTTGCGGATAGTTTTGTCGTCTGCAACAGCCGGGCAGCCGAGGCGGCTATCGCTACGTGATTCCGATTTTTCCCGACCTTTCGGTGCTTTTTGCATTGGGCGGACAGGAGTGTCCGCGTCACATACTTACTTACTTGACAGGCCCGGCGAACATTCTGTAGATTCAGTTTGTACTGAAATAAACGATATGGCTGAACTTACTGGGGTGCAGAAGCAGTACATTCTTCACTGGGGCGAGATGGGGACGCGGTGGGGGATTAATCGGACGGTGGCGCAGATTCATGCGCTGCTTTATTTGTCGCCGAAGGCGTTGCCGGCGGAGGAGATTGCGGAGACGCTGAGCGTGGCGCGGTCGAATGTGAGTACGTCGATCCGGGAGCTGGAAACCTGGGGGATCGTCCGCGCGGTGCATGTGCTGGGGGACCGGCGGGAACATTATGAATCGATGAAGGATGTTTGGGAGATGTTTCGGCTGGTAATTGAACAGAGAAAGCGGCGGGAGATCGATCCGACGCGGGAGATGTTGCGGCGCTGCCTGGCCGATCTGGATCCGAAAGAAGCAGGGGCGGACTATACGCGGGAGCGGCTGGAGGCGATGGCCGGGTTCTTCGAGGCGGTGACGGAGCTGCATGACCAGATGAAGCAGCTACCTACGGGCACAGTGCGGAAATTGTTGCGCATGGGAGTGAAGATGCGGAAGAAGGCAGGGTGATTTTTGTCCTCCATTGTCTTGAGTTGTGGCTATGGGGGGAGCAAGATCTTAACCACAGAGGACACAGAGGTCCACAGAGGCTGACTACAGCCATAAGCCCGGATTTCGGGTGGCAGAACAAAGCGTAGTTTTCGGGCGGGGGTTACGGCGGGAACCTGTACACTACTGCAATCCACGGTGAAAATGCTGGAGCGCAGTCTTATGTTCGGCAGTCCCAAGATTCGAAGTCCCAAGTTCCGAAGTCCCAGGTTCCGCAGTCCCAGGTTTCGATGACGCAGGAAAAGTCTCAGGTTGACGAGTCAGCGGTGGCCGACTCCGCTTCCCAAACCTCCGGGGCGCCGCATTCGTCGGATTGCTCCTCATCTTTATCTTTATCTTTTTCCTCTTCCTCCACCTCTTCGGCTTCCGCATCGAGCCAATCCCTTTTTGACATCCCCTCTTCTGACCTTGCGTCCGATGAGGCCGGGGCCAGCGAGGGTGCCATTACGAAAGAGCTGCGCCGGCTGAACCGGGCGTTACGGGCGCTAAGTGCGTGCAATCGGGCGCTGGCGCAGGCGGGAAGCGAGCAGGAGTTATTGCAGCAGATTTGCGACATGATTGTTCAGCTGGGCGGATATCGAATGGCGTTCATCGCCTATGCGGAGCAGGACGAAGAGAAGACCGTGAGGCCGATGGCGCACGCCGGGTCGGTCGATGGATACCTGGAGACAATCGCGCTGAAGTGGTCGGATACCCCGGCGGGCCAGGGGCCGGTGGGGACGGCAATTCGGGAGAACCTAATTCGCGTGGTCGCGGATACGGCGCATGATCCAATATTCGCGCCGTGGCGCGAAGCCGCATTGCAGCGCGGATATGCGGCTACGATTGCCTTGCCGCTGCGAGTCGCCGGCTCACCTTTCGGCGCGCTGGCTATTTATTCGGAGCAGGCGGGTTCTTTTGAAAGTTCCGAGGTGGAGCTGCTCACCGAGATGGCCAACAACCTGGCATATGGCGTCACGGCAATTCACTCGCAGGAGGAAGGAAAGAGGGCGACGGCGGCGCTTCTGGAGGCCGAGTCAAAGTATCGGCAGCTGGTGGAGCAGGTTCCGGCGATTTCTTACGTGGCGGAGGCGGGCGTACAGGGCCGCTTTCTTTATTTAAGCCCGCAAGTGAATACGATTCTGGGCTACTGGCCGGAGGATTGCCTTTCCGATCCCTGCTTCTGGTGGAATCATTTGAACCCGGAGGATCACGCAGTCGCGCTGCTCGAGGATAGTTGGGAAGAAAATCGTCCGTTTCAGGTCGAATACCGCATGCGCAGGCAGGATGGGAGTGAAGTATGGTTGCGCGACGAGGCCGTGATTGTTCGCGATCCGCAAAGCGGACGGCGACTGACTCGCGGCGTGTTGATTGATATCACCGAGCGGAAACGGGCCGAGAAGGCGCTGCGGCGCAGTGAAGAAAATTACCGCGAGAGCGAGGAGCGCTACCGGACTTTTGTGGAGCAGAGCTCGGAGGGAATTTTTCGCATGGAGTACAATCCGCCGGTTCCATGCCATTTGCCGATCGCTGAGCAGTTGGTGCGGGGCAGGGAGAACGGTTATCTGGCGGAATGCAACGATGCGCTGGCAAAAATGTATGGTCGCGCTTCGGCGCAAGAACTGATTGGCAAGCCGCTCGCCGACTTTTTGATCCTGAACGATCCCGGGACGAGGCAGTTCATGGAGAAATTTATTCGGGAGGGATATCAGACGACGGACCAGGAGTCGTATGAGATGGACTCTCAAGGTCAGAAAAAGATCTTTCGCAACACCATGAGCGGAGTGGTGGTGGACGGACATTGGGTGCGCACCTGGGGCATCACGCGCGATGTGACGGAGCGGGTGCATCTGGAAGAGCAGCTCAGGAACGCGCAACAACTGGAGGCGATCGGGCGGCTGGCGGGAGGCGTGGCCCATGACTTCAACAATATTTTGAGCGTCATCATGGGGCACGGTGAGTTGCTGCTGGCGGCCTCCGCGGGAGATGAGCGAGCGCGCAACGGACTGGAGCAGATTCGACGGGCGGCTGACCGGGCGGCGTCGCTCACGCAGCAGTTGCTGGCTTTCAGCCGGAAGCAGGTGCTGCAGCCCAAAGTTCTGGATATGAACGAGGCCGTGGCGGACGTGCAGAAAATGTTGTCGCGGGTGATTGGCGAGGATATTGAGTTGATCGCAAGTCTGCATCCGTCGCTGCTTGCGGTGAAGGTAGATCCGGGGCAGATGGAACAGGTGCTGATGAACCTGGCGGTCAACGCGAGAGATGCCATGCCGCAAGGGGGCAAGCTGAGGATGGAAACCTCAAACCTCGAAGTCAATGCGGAGATGGCGCGCGACCTGGAACTCGCTGCCGGACGGTACGTCATGCTGAGGGTGGTGGATTCGGGGCATGGCATGGATGCGAGGACGATGTCCCACATCTTCGAGCCATTTTTTACTACGAAACCGATGGGAAAGGGAACGGGGCTGGGGTTGGCGACGGTCTATGGAATTGTGAAGCAGAGCGGAGGCGGTATCCAGGTGAAGAGTGAGGTCGGCCAGGGAACGACGTTCCACATTTATTTTCCGGCAGCGGAGGGCAATGCCAGTAAGCGCGCCGAGTCGGTCGCGAGCGGGAAAGCGGGCGGAGGGACGGAGACGATTCTGATCGCGGAAGACGAGCCGGATTTGCGCGAGCTGACCCGCATTTTTCTGGAAGGATACGGCTACAAGGTGCTGGACGCATCGAGCGCCGAGCAGGCGATTCAGACAGCGGACAGTTTTTCGGCGCCCATTGATTTGCTGTTGACCGATGTCATTATGCCGGGGATGAGCGGGCGGCAGCTGGCGGAAAAGATTTTGAGCAAACGTCCGCAGACCAGGATCGTGTATATGACCGGCTATACCGACGACATGGTCGTGCAGCACAAGGTGCTGGAGCCGGGCGTGAAGTTGCTGCAGAAGCCTTTTACCAAAGCCGATCTGGCGATGAAGGTGAGGGCGACGCTGGATGGGGACTAGGGCGGGGCCGCTAAAATTCCATTGCCTTAATATAGAAAGTCTTTAACCACAGAGGGCACAGAGGTACACAGAGGAATTGTGAGATAGAGGACACGGGTTATGACGAGGGTGCAGGAAGACGTGGGGGGCGGGGACGGAGTGCAGGCGGACGCCGAGAAGAAAATTTGGGTGACGCTGAGAGGGTTGCCGCTCACAATTCGGCTGCAGTGGCCGTTTCATCCGTCGACGTCGGGGGCGGATTTCTGGGTGCTGCATGGAGACATTCGGCTGGAAGGTTCGGAGGGATTGCATGCGCCGGTGGCAGTAAATCTTTCGCAGACGGTGCGCGAGGTGATGCCGTCCCTGGAACCGGAGGATGCGGAGGCTCCCGTCATCAACGCTTTGCGCAAGGAAGTGGACCGGCGGCAGATCGAATTCGTGAAGTCGGGAAAATTGTTGCCGGTGCCGTTTTCCAGCCGCCACTATGATTTCAAGCGCCAGCAGTGGGTATTTGGCAAGGCGACGGACGATGTGATGGCGGAGTTTGTCGAGCGCAAGGTGTATTGGCAGACTACGTTGGCAAACCCCCCGCTTCTCGCAAAAGAGGCGAGAAGTGAGTCACCCAGCGTTGGGGGCAAGCGGGTTTGGATTGGCGATCCGGCGGAGGCGCAGTATCTGCAGACGACTCCGGGGCACTTAGTGGAGATTGCGGCACGATTGGTGGCGGCGCAGGGGTTGCTGCGGATCGAAGGGGAGTGGGCGGAGGCGACACAAGGGCTTCTCGGGCAGGCCGAAAGATTCGAGAGCGTTCGGCGTGAGGCGGTGGAGGAGTTGGAGAAGAAGCACGCGTTCGAGAGAGGGTAGGGAGTCCCAAGTTGGCATTAGTAAGTGTCGAGAATTGTCGCTGAGCGGCAACGCGGTTGTAGAGAGAGTGCATCGAGTTCTTCAGAGACTGCATCGAAAGGAATTCAGTGAGTCGGCGTAGAGCTAGCAACAATTTTGAATAATTTTCAGAAGGCCGCGCAGGCGCGGAAGGGTGACGGCTCTTGGGGATGGCGCGTTATGGGTGGAGCGGACCCTGCCGAATCATTCTGCTGCTGAGTTCTCTGACAATCGCCTGCGGAGGCGCGCTGGCGCAGGATGAACCCAAGCAGCCGGCCTCGCCTCCACCAGCAAATACGCAACCGGAACAGACGCCCCAGGCAAATCCGCCGGAGCAAACTCCCCAGCAGCAATCTCCGCAAGAACAGGTTCCGCAGGAACAAGCTCCTAAAGAAGAGAAGAAGGATGAGGGTTCGAACCCGGCGCAGATGGCTGCGGAAAAGACCGTGCAGGCTGCCGTAGCCACGAAAAATCTGGGAGAGGCCGCGCTGCTGAAGGCGCGCGATTGGGAGAGTGGATGGCTGACCGGGGTGTATGTGGAGGAAGGCAAGACCATGATTCCGCTGAGCTTGAAACAGCGGCGCGAGATCTACCTGGAACAGACGCTCACGACACCGGGTGCGTATATGAAACGCATGTTCGCCGCGGGCATCGATCAGGCACGAGGAGTGCCGTCGCAGTGGGACGACGGGTGGGATGGATATGTGGAGCGGTTCGCGTCGCGCGAGGGACAGTTCATTGCGGCCAACACGCTGGCGTACCTGGGAAATGTGGCGTTGAAATATGAACCGCGCTACGATCAATGCCGCTGTACAGGATTCTGGCCCCGGACGCGGCATGCGATTATGCGCAACTTTCTTACTTACAATGAGACGGAGCAGGAACTGCGTCCACAATGGGCGTTGTATGGCGGATCGTTCGGCGGGGGATTGCTTTCGACGGCGTGGAAGCCGCATCCGCGGAATGGATTCGCCGAGGGCGGGCGGGCCATGCTGGGGCAGGCCGGGTATGGTGCGCTGCTGAATTTCTTCATTGAATTTTCTACGGACATTAATCGGACGATCGGGGCGAAGAGAAGAAGAGGAAAGTAAACGCCCGAGCTGTAGCACCAGAATCAAAAGCGCGGAGCTTCGCTCCGCGGACAGCCGATGGCGGCTGTCCCCATATAAATCTTCATCTTTAATCTTTATCTTTAGTGGCGGATGCCCTCTTTATTCCGGCGCGGTCGAACTTTTCCGCATTCGATCAAGCCTCGTTCAGGCGAGCGAGGGTTTTCTGACGAACTGGGCGACAACAGTTCCCAAGGTGAGAAGGGACATCAGAGAAATGATTCCCAGCGAAATGACGCAGTAGATGCACCAGACGCCGAGGACATGAGCTTCGATATTCGCCAGGTGTAGGGAGAAGGCGAGGCCGGCGAAGGTGGGAACGAGCAACAGGCGGTAGGAACGAAGCAACGCCAGGGCGGCCATCAGAATGTATCCGGCGATGCCGATGGCTGCCACGGGAATTCCGGCGAGCATGGCGTAGGGGCTGTGATTGACCACGCCGCAGTCCCAGCGCTCGTTGATGCTGCAGGGAGCATCGCCATACATGCGGTAGTGCTCGCGCAGCGCGAGCGAGGAAACGATCACACCCAGGACCGCGAGAATCAGCAGCAGATATTTCATAGTCCCTCTTCGGTAGATACGGTCTTACGAGGCGCGCTCTGCGACTCTGAGTATTTGTGCAGCGAAAAAAAACTCTTCATCGCAGAGGTCGCGAAGTGAACGCGGAGGACGCTGAGAAAGACCCTGTCGCGTGTTTCTGTCCAACGTCAACTTTTTCCAGGCAGCGCATCGGTCGCGTCTTTTATTAAATCAGCTGTCTGCCAGTCGCTGCCGTGATACCACTTCACAATCTTGCCGCCGGGACCGATCACCGCCGTGCTCAAAGTGTGCGTAATCAATCCGCCTTCAGGTTTGATGGTTAGGGCGAAGAAATCGGCAATTTTCGGCAAGTCGCTGGCGGGAGGAACAGCAAATTCCCAGCGCTTGAAGAGCGCGGGCTCGTGCGTGTGCGCCACCGAGTAGCCGTAGTCCCGAAGAACCTTCGGCGTGTCATGTCCGGGATCGAAGCTGATACTCAACAGATGAGCGCCGTACAGAGCCCGGTCGGCGTCGAGTTGTTTGTAGAGTTCCGCAAAGTTACTGGTGACGCGCGGGCAGAAGTCGGGAAAGGGACAGCGAGTGTAAATGAAAGTGAGGAAGAGAACTTTCCCGCGATAGTGCTTCAGCGAGATGCGTTTGCCGCTTTGGTTGGTGAAGGAAAAATCGGGAACGTCATCGCCGGGCTCGGGAATGTGGAAAGAGTTTACGGCTGCGGCATGTGCCGGAGCGGCATGGCCAGTGATCTTAATGTTTTCGAGCCACGAGTCGGGTTCAGCATTACCGTCAGTGCCCTGGTGCTGGATGACAACGAGTACGGCGGAGATGGAGTCGCCGGGAGAGAGTTGGCTCAACATACTCGGCGGCTTGATGCGGTAAGTCATTGCCATGGGGTCCATGAAGCCGGGGATGTTGTCGCCGTCGATAACGGCAGTCTGATCATGAAGATCAATCGTGACGATGCGGCCGGTGAAGGCGTAGCGTTTCGCGGCCGAGGCTGGGGAGCGATGGCATGAAGAAGAGAATAGTGCGCACGATACGACGAGAGCGATGGGAAGAAGTCGGCGAGTAGGGTTGTTCACGTTGTACTTACTTTAACGCGGAGGCGGAGTGCGTGCCATAGCAGGGGGGATGCGGTCATGTTTTTGTAAAATCCGTTTTATAGATTCGCCTTCTGTAAAATCCACAGGGCGATCGAGACGATCCAAGCTCCACACTCCACACGGCGAGGAATTCCATGGCATGCGACCCTGAAGTACTGAAACATGTTCCGCTTTTCGCATTGCTCGATGACGAAGAAACAGCGGTGCTGGCGGGACAGGTGCAAGTAAAAACCTTCGCTCCACGGCAGCGGATCTACAAAATCGGCGACACCAGCGGTCAGGCGTATGTAGTGGTGTCGGGGCGTGTGCGAGTGACGACCGTCGACCAGGAGCATCAGGAAGTTGTAGTCGATGAACCCTCGCACGGGGAGTTTTTCGGCTTCGCTTCGATGCTGGAACAGACTCCGCATCAGACCGAGGCGGTGGCGATCGACGAAGCGGTGTGCATTGAGGTGGATCAGGAGGATATTGCCGTATTGTTACAGCGCAAGCCGATGGCGGGTATGGATATGCTGCGGGTGCTGGGGCGGCAGTTCCATAGCTCACAACAGCTGGTCCGGCTGCGGGCGAATCGTCATCCCAATGAGATGATTGACAAGGACGCAACTTTCGGTGAGCGGATTGCAGATCGGGTGGCCGGCTTTGGCGGATCGTGGACATTTATCCTGTCGTTCGGCTTCGCTCTGGTGGCCTACGTGACTCTTGACTCCATGCTGGGAAAGAAGGCATGGGATCCCTACCCGTTTATCTTGCTCAATCTGTTCCTGTCGATGCTGGCCGCAGTGCAGGCTCCCGTCATTATGATGAGTCAGAACCGGCAGGATACGAAGGACCGTCTGCGGGGCGAACTGGATTATGACGTCAACCGGAGAGCCGAAGCCGAGATTCAGGGGTTGGCGCGGAAGCTGAATCTGCTGGGAGAAAAAATTGGCGATGTGGAAGAGTTGGTAAGGGAAAAGCAGGGGCGGGGATGATTCGGGGGCTCGCGGTTGCTGAAACATCGGGGCGGCCGCTTTGCGCTGGTGGGACAGCCGAGGCGACTGTCCCTACGTGGTTCTTCTTAGTAGTGGAAGCGGTAGCGAAGTTCGATGTAGATTTCGCGGGGATTGTTCCAATGGAATCCGCCGAAAGTGACGCTGTTGTCGAGTTCCACGCGGCGGTTGGCGAGATTCATGGCGTTGACGGAGGCAGAGAAGCGCTCGCCGAAATTCTTTCCTAAAGTTACGTCGAACGTGGTGTGCTGAGGCAAGTAGTCTCCGGGATACGGCTGGCCTGGAAATGCGTTGGTGAAACCGGAGCCGTAGTAAACATTCGTGGAAGCGTAGGCGCGCCAAGGCAACGTTAGATTGCCTCCCACGTTCAGCGTGTTGCGCTGGTCATGATCGAGCGGCCCCCACGGAAGATAGGAAAAATCGGTCAGACCGCCGTTGATGAATCCGCCGGCCCATGCCACCTGGTTGGAATATGCGAGATGAAGCTGGGCGCGATGGGCGATGCGGGGCGAGCGTAGGGTCAGCTCCCATCCGCGCACGATGGCCCGTTGAATGGTGAGTGGAAAAAAGAGATTCGATTCGCCGATATTGTTGTGATCGAAAAAGTTCGAAGCATTGGTGCGAAACATGTCGGCATCGAGAATCCAGCCATGCCAGGGTATGTTCACGCCGAACTCTTCTTCTTCGTCGCGCTCGCCGTGGAGCGCGATGAATGCCAGATTATTGCTGTTCGCGAACTGCAGTAGCGGGCCCGACGCGGTGACCAGCGGCGGCGCCTGATAGTAATGGCCATAGGAGGCGCGGAAGGTCCAGTTTAGGCGCGGTACATTAAGGGCGATGCCGAAGCGTGGGCTGATGGAATTTTCGGTGACTCCGCCGGAAAAGTAGGTGGGGCGAAGGCCGGCGGAGAGCGTCAGCCACGAGACCGGTTTGAATTTGTCGTCGAGGAAAAACGCCGCCAGGCTGCCCGCGGGATTTTGCACATTGCTGAACGGCGGATTGCCGCTGCCATCATTGAAAATCACTCCGAGAAGTTCGTTGTTTTGCTGATAGAAGGTGTAGAGACCCACCTGTAGATCGTTCTTCGCCGTATTCGCGCTGAAGCTCACCTGACCGCCGGCGTAGGTAGAGCCGCGATGCTGAGTCGTGACGACGGGATCGGTGAGCGCGCTGTCATAATTCGCGCGGTTGTAGTGATAGAACGGCGAGACGGTCAGCAACATTCGCGAATTGAAAGTGTGTACCCAGGAAAAGTTTGCCAGCGCGTCGGCCTCGTGTTCGTGGTCACGAAGGTTGAGGCTGGGATATTGCCCGGTCAACTGGCCATTCACTAGTCCATTCTCAATGTCGTTGGGAACGGGATCGTAGGGAATCTGGTAATAATCGCGGCGCGCGGAAGTCACAAGGCGAAGCTGATTCGAAGGATCGACGTTGAAAATGAGGGTACCGAAGCCGCCATAGCCGTTCTCGGCATCGTGCGCAACTTGCGGGACGGGAGTTTGAATACCGAGGTTGCTGCGGTTGCCGTTGACGCTGGCATAGTAGGCGAAGCGCTCGGTGTGGCTGCCGAGGCTGAACTGGTCGTTGGACTGATAGAAGTTGCCGGCGCTCAAAACCAGTTCGGCTTCACGGTTGCGCTCGAATCCAGTTCGCGGCACCACATTGAAGACGCCATAGGTGCGGTCGCCGAATTCTGCGCCGTAACCGCCGCGGCTGACTTCGAGATAGTCGATGTCTTTGGGATCGAACTGCGGTCCGAGATTCGACGCGATATTAGTGTTGGGCACGGGGACGCCGTCGACCAGCCAACTGGTTTGATGTCCTCCGCGCATGTGAAGCTGGTCGTGGGTGATGTAGGTTCCGGGCACGAAGTCGGTGATCATGGCCAAACTGTTGGAGCGATCTGCGCCGGGGGTGCTGGCGATCTCAATGCGATCGACGACCGTGGTGGGGGTTGAGGAATCCGTGGGAGCCGCTTCGGGCGCGCCGGAGACGTTGATGCTCTCTTTGGCTCCGGCGACATTGAGGGCGAAATGGAGTACGGGCTCGGTGCTGGACAGGACGGCTACGTCTTGCTGTCCCTGCTGAAATCCCACGGCGGCGACCGTGACTGTGTATTCGCCGAGCGGGACGGCGTTGAAAGCGAACTCACCATTCGCGTTGGAAGTTGCGGTGGCCGACCAGTCGGAGGACTTTGCCTTGAGCATGACCATGGCGTTCTGCACGGGGCGGTGCTGGGGATCGTGAATGACGCCGCGTACGGAGCCGACGGTGGCGGCGAATGCTGTGAAGGCGCAGAAAAACAATGACAGCAACAGCGAAAAGCGGAGGCGCATGACATCTCCTAGGATGGTTGGGCTAGTGCAGAGGGCGAGCCGGGCTTGCCCGGCCGGACAGCCCCTTCGGCTTCGCTCAGGGCAGGCTGCTGTCCCCACATAAACTCTCAGGCGATGGAGATTTGTGGAGGGGCGCGGGACGATTGCGAGGCGAGAAGTTTCGTGGATGGAATTTCGGGGAGTAATTCGACGACGTGCGCTTCCACATCTGGCACGAAAGCGGAAACTAAGCGGGGTTTCGGATGGGCTGATTGAGATGTAGTCATGGCGCGGCAGCAGTCGTGATTGCAGCAGGACGTGCTGCGGACTGCGCGCTGGTCAGATTCTGTGAACGAGCCGTGACATTGGTGGGCTGCCTTACGAATACAGCAGGCGTGCGGTGGCGTAGCGAGTGACCGCTAACGCGAGCGGAACGAAGGTTCCGACTAGCGCGAACAACAGCAGAAATCTGGCGATCAGCCGCTGCATGCTTTTCGTGAAGCAGAAGCAGAGGCGGAGGTCAGCATAGAACAGAATCGCGAACGGGTGCAAGGCAGGGTCCCGGGCTCCGAAATCCCCACTTCTCGCAAAAGAGGCGAGAAATGGGGCACCCGGACCCGGAAATCCGGGGGCACTCGGCGGGCGAGAGCGCCGGCCCCACATCATGCTTTGCCGTTGATCTTTGCCCACCACCAGCGCACGCCGACGAAGAGAAAGCGCCAGTCGCTGAAGAATTCGGGGGGCTTGCCTTCAAAGGCGTGGCCAATGAACTGGAGGATCCATCCGATCACGAATAGCCCTAGCGCGTAGAGCCATAGGCGATGGAAGAAGAAGGTGGCGAGGAAAATTACAACCGAGATCAGAATCGCAGGGATGCCCAAGGTATGGCAGAGGCGGTTAGCCGGGTGCTGGTGACTGCTGGAGTATTGGGCGATCCATTGCTCGCTGGTTCGTCCGCCTAGCATGGTCGAGATCATACACCGTTGAGGCGTCACCCTCTACGGGGAACGCGGGCGGGGGCGCCCGCGCCACATCGGTCTGAGCCCGTATTGAGGCTGCCGGTTGCCGCGTGGTAGCATCCATAGTTTTGGCAGGGATGCTGGGTTGGCCTGTTCTGTCCTTAATCTTCTTCATGGGCCGTTTCCTGTTTTCTACACGCGCCTGCCGAAGGAGCCCAACTTGAAAGTCTATTCGGGAGCAAACATCAGGAATGTCGCGATGGTGGGGCACGGGCACGCGGGCAAAACCTCGCTGGTGTCGGCCATGTTGTACACGGCGGGCGCGACCCCGCGGCTGGGACGGGTCGACGACGGCTCGGCCACGACGGACCACGACGAGGAAGAAATCGCGCGCAAGATGTCGATTTCGACCGGTCTCGCCGTGGTCGAGTGGGGGACGACGCAAGATCAATATTCTCGACACGCCAGGATTCAGCATGTTCGTCCACGAGGCCAAGATGGCGCTGCCGGTGGTGGATGCGGCGATCGTGGTCGTGGACGGCGTGGCCGGCGTGGAAGTCGTCACCCAGCGCGTGTGGAATTACTGCGAGGAGTACAAGACGCCGCGGCTGATCGTGGTGAACCGCATGGACCGCGACCGCGCTAACGCCGAGCGCGTGCTGGAATCGCTGACCAACGCCTTTGGGCGCGACGTGATTCCGATCGAGCTGCCGATCGGCAGCGAGAAGAGTTTGAGCGGCGTGGTCGATCTGGTGCGCATGAAGGCCTACACCTACGAACTGGGCGGAAATGGCAAAGGGAAAGAGACGGAGATTCCCGCCGGCATGCGGGCGCAGGTGCAGGAAGCGCACGAGATGCTGGTGGAGCTGGTGGCCGAGGGCGACGACAAGTTGATGGAGAAGTTCTTCGAGGCGGGAACGCTGGGCGAAGAGGACCTGATCCCGGCGCTGCACAATGCGATCCGCGAAGACAAGATTTTTCCGGTCATTTTCAGTTCCGGGCTGGGCAACATTGGCGCGGACCGGATCATGGATTTCATTGTCGATTACACTCCCGCGCCGTCGGAGCACGAATGGGTGCAGGGAGAAGCTGCGGGAAACGGCGACGCTCCGAAGCGGCATGAGTCGGATGAAGAGCCGGTGTCGCTGTATGTGTTCCGCACGGTGTCGGACGCGTTTGCGGGACGAATTTCATACTTCAAAGTTTTTTCCGGTGTGTTGAAGAACGATGCTGACTCTGCAAAACTTCAGCCGCGAGCGGTCAGGAAAAATTCGCGCACATTCAGACCATGCAGGGAAAGACGGCGATTCCTGTGCCGGAACTGCATGCCGGCGATATTGGCGCGGTGGCCAAATTAAAAGACACGCTGACCGGCGATACGCTGGGCGACAAGTCGGCGCCGATTCAGTATCCGCGGGTGAAACTGCCGGAGCCGGCGATCACATTTGCCATCGAACCGAAGAGCCGCGCCGATGAGGACAAGCTGGGACCGGGCATCCACAAACTGATGGAAGAAGACGGGATGCTGCGTTTCTTTCGCGATCCGCAGACCAAGGAATTTCTCATTGCGGGCACGGGACAGCAGCACATCGAAGTCATCGTTTCGAAGCTGAAGAAGCGCTATCACACCGAAGTCGTTCTGAAGGCGCCCAAGGTGCCGTATCGCGAGACGATTCGCGGCAAGGCCGACGTGCAGGGACGCCACAAGAAACAGACGGGCGGACACGGTCAATACGGCGATTGCAAAATCAGGATGGAACCGCTGCCGCGCGGCGGCGAGTTCGAGTTTGTCAACGATATTTTCGGCGGCGCGATTCCGAAAAACTATATTCCGCCGGTGGAAAAGGGAATCCGCGACGCGGCCGCGCGCGGATATCTCGCGGGATTCCCGGTCGTGGATTTTCGCGTCGTGCTCTATGACGGGTCGTATCACGATGTGGATTCGAACGATCTGTCGTTCCAGATGGCGGGGCGCATCGCATTCAAGAAGGCGATGGAAGTGGCGAAGCCGACTCTGCTGGAGCCCATCATGGCGGTCGAAATCACGGTGCCCGACGACTTCGCCGGCTCGATCATGGGCGATCTGAACAGCCGCCGCGGCCGCATCCAGGGCATGGACAACAAGGGCGGCAACACGGTGGTGAAAGCGGAAGTGCCCATGTCGGAGATGCTGACTTACGGCGTGGAACTGACGTCGATGACGCAGGGGCGCGGCAGCTTCAACATGGAAATGCATCACTACGACGTGGTGCCGGGACAGTTGCAGGAAAAGATTATCGAGAAGGCCAAGGCGGCGCGGGGCGAGGTGAAGGAAGAGGAAGAGTAGAGTGGCCGCTCCCGGAGAATGAGTCGCGGGGGCTGAGGAGCGGATAAGCGGTAGGGATTCTTCGACTACGCATGGTCGTCCTTCGGACGATCATGCTACGCTCAGAATGACAACGAGAATGTGAAGGTCGAGGGAGATTCAAGGATGAAGAGAATCTTGTTTATCTGCGCCGTTCTGACTTTCCTTTTCGCACTGACGGTGCTGTCGCATGTTGAGGCCGCCGAGCCCCAAACCTTTTCCACTGCAGCTGGGCTAGTGAAGATCACGCCGCTCTATCATGCCAGCACCTTGATCGAGGCCGGAGGCAAGACGATCTATGTTGATCCGGCGAAGCCGGCGAAGCTCGACGGACTGCCCAAAGCAGACCTGATTCTGATCAGCCACATTCACGGCGACCACATGGATCCTGATTCGATCAGGCAAATCAGCAAGGCGGACACGGAGATTCTGGCGCCATCGTCGGTCGTGCAGACCGTTACCGGCGCCAAGCCCATAGCTAACGGTGAAACGAAAAACTGGCAGGGTTGGACCATTGAGGCGGTGCCGGCGTACAACCTGAAGCGCGGTCCTGCCGCGGGACAACTTTTTCATCCCAAGGGACGCGACAACGGTTACATCCTCACTTATGGCGGCAAGCGTTTTTATTTCTCTGCCGACACAGAAGGCGTTCCCGAGATGCGGGCGCTTAAGAATATCGACGTGGCGTTCGTGTGCATGAATCTGCCTTACACCATGCCGCCGGAAGAGGCTGCCGATGCGGTGAAGGCATTTCATCCGAAGATTGTGATTCCTTACCACTATCGCGGCTCGGATCTCAGCGTATTTCAGAAGGCGTTGGAAGGTACTGGGATTGAGGTGCGGCTTGCTGGAGTGGTATCCGAAGTAGGAGAACATCGATTTTCGAGAAATGATCACCGTCGAGCTTCGCTCGACTGGACAGCCGAGGCGGCTGCCCCTACAGAGCTGTTCCCCACAGGGTTCGTGGTAACATCCGGCGAGTGGCTACCGCGAAAAACAATCTCAACCTCAACAATCTCGATAACACGGGAACGCCTGGTGTCGGCGGCGCCGGTGGAGGACGATTCTTCGTTTGAGCTGAAGCTGCGGCCGCAGCGGCTGGCCGAGTTCATCGGACAGAAAAAAGTGAAAGAGAATCTGGCGGTGGCCATCGAAGCCGCGCGGTCGCGCGGCGAGGCCATGGACCATGTGCTGCTCTACGGGCCGCCGGGGCTGGGCAAGACGACGCTGGCCAACATTATTGCCAACGAACTGGGAGTGCATTTTCAGCCGACGGCGGCGCCTTTGTTGCAGATCAAAGGCGATCTGACTGCGATTATCACCAACATGCAGGACAAGCAGGTGCTGTTCATCGATGAAATCCATCGCCTGCAGCCGGTGCTGGAAGAACTGCTCTATTCGGCACTGGAAGATTACAAGCTCGACATCATTATTGGGCAGGGTCCGTCGGCGCGCACGCACACGCTGGAGGTGAAGCCGTTTACTTTCGTGGGCGCGACGACGCGGGCAGGATTGATTTCGGCGCCGTTGCGAGCGCGTTTCGGTATCGTGCTGCGACTGGAGTTTTATACGCCCGCGGATCTGCAGGTGATTGTGGAGCGCTCGGCCGAGATTCTCGGGGTTGAGGTCGACGATGCGGGCGCGAAGGAAATTGCCGGCCGGTCACGGGGGACACCCAGAATTGCGAACCGGCTGTTGCGACGGGTGCGCGACTATGCCCAAGTGCGCGGCGCCGGAAAGATTGACGAGTCCACCGCCAAGGCCGCGCTTGAGATGCTGGAAGTCGATCAGTACGGATTCGATGAAGTGGACCGGCGGCTACTGCTGACGATCATCGAGAAATATCAAGGAGGGCCGGTGGGCGTGAATACGCTGGCCGCGGTGCTGGCTGAGGAGCCGGACGCTATTGAAGAGATCTATGAGCCCTTCCTGATGCAGATTGGATTTTTGAACCGCACTCCGCGCGGCCGGGTGGCCACGCAGATGGCGTATGAGTATTTCAAGATTACGCCGAGTCGAAGGCAGAGTTCGTTGTTTTAGGCTTCAGCGTTATGGAAACTGCCGAGCTTTGCTCGGCGGGCGGCCGAGGGCGGCGGTCCCCACATTCTTTCCCTTCCCACATTCTGCTGTTACTATCTCGTTCCCATATTTTCTTGATGTTCTATCTTGTTCGGCAAAGCTCAAAACATCATTTTGCTGTATTGTTTGTAGCGCGCATGGTGTATCTTGCTCAATTCACTCCGTAGGGGGCGGGGTGGAGCGGGGGATTTTTGCGTCTGTCTCGAGTCCTACATCAGCGGGGCCATTTTTTCGCGCCGATACCACTCGTTCTAGCTTTTTTCCTGTCTGCGATTGAACTGCAAGCCTCTCCTTTTCCGCTGCGCTCTTTACGTTTTCAGGATCCAGCAAACACGACTCAAGGTTCTACATCTCCTCAGTCAACCCCCACTTCTCAGAATCCGCAGTCCCCGCCGCAAAATCCTGCGCCGCCTCCGCAACAGACGAATTCTGCTGTATCTGACCAAAAACCGGTGCCTTCACCTCAATATCCCTCTCCCTCGGAACAGTTGCCGGAACCGCCGATTAGGAATTCGGACGTGCGACCCGCGCCGAGAGCCGCTCTGGCTGCGCCCTCACTTACGATTCCTCGTTTGCAGCGTCCGCCGGCATTGGAGGAATTCCTCAGCATGAAGCCGCAGGGCGAAACCGCTCAGCAAATGGCGAAGGTCAGCGGCTTTACGCAGCGCACTCCTTATGACGGGCAGAGCGTTTCGGAACCGACGGATGCCTACCTGGGCTATGACCAGAAAAATCTGTACGTAGTTTTTGTGTGCTTCGATGATCCCAGGAAAATTCGCGCTCGTATGTCGCGGCGTGAGGATGTCTACGACGACGATCAGGTGGAGATCATCCTGGATACGTTTCACGATCTTCGCCGTGCCTACGCCTTTCAGACAACGCCGCTCGGGGTGCAATGGGACGCGATTTGGACCGAGGCCTCGCGCGACGAGGTGAACGGAAATTTCGACACCTCGTTTGATACGGTGTGGAACTCGCGCGGCAAAGTGACCAGCCGGGGCTATGTGGTTTGGCTCGCCATCCCTTTTAAGAGCCTGCGCTTTCCCTCGACCGACAGGCAGATTTGGGGAGTCATTCTCTATCGTGGCATCCGCCGCAAGAATGAGGACTCTTTCTGGCCACACATTTCTCGCAGGATGCAGGGCCGGCTCGGCCAGGCCGCGACTCTGTATGGGCTGGAAGGAATTTCACCCAGCCACAACGTCGAACTGATTCCCTATGGGCTGATGCGCGGATACCGTGCGCTGGACACGCGCGATCCGGGCAATCCCTATTTCCAGCATGCCGACGTACGAGGCCAACCGGGGATGGATGCGAAGTTCGTCATTCGCGACCACTTTGTGGTGGACATGACCGCGAACCCGGACTTCAGCCAGGTCGAGTCCGAAGATCCGCAGATCGTCGTCAACCAGCGCTACGCCGTTTATTTTCCCGAAAAGCGTCCCTTCTTTCTGGAGAACGAAGACTTCTTCCGCACTCCGATGGACCTGATGTTCACCCGCAGCATCGCCGATCCGTCGGCCGGAATACGCCTTACGGGAAAAGATGGACCTTACTCCGTGGGGCTGCTGGCAGCAGACGATCGCAGCCCCGGCCTGGCGGTGCCCGACTATAGCCAGTTTTCCGGCATGCGTTCCTACTTCACCATCGCGCGCGCAAGCCGCGACATTTTCCGGCAGTCCAGCGTGGGCGTTCTCTACACTGACTGGGAGTGTCCGACAACCGGCGAGTTCAACCGCCTGGGCGGCGTCGACACTCATCTGAAATTGAATCCTAACTGGACGCTGGAGGGCCAAGCCGTCGCCAGTTCCAGCAACCTGAGCCTGACCTGCGAGGCCAACCTCTATCCTTTCAGTTCGGGAAACCTTGGTCATGGCAACTACTACGCGGGTCCGGCCGAGAAATTGGAGTTGCACCGCGAAGGGCTGCATTTCGCGTACGACGGAATTTACCGGGACATCACTCCGGGGTTCGTCACGGTTCCTGGATTCATCAATCGCGTGGACATTCGGGAGACCACGCAGGAGGCGCGTTACCGCTTTCGTCCCAAGAGAGGCTGGATTTTGAGTTGGGGGCCCTCGCTCAACGTTCGCTACGACTTTGATCACACCGGCTTGCGGCTCGATACAGATTACGCTCCCTACGTCGCGATTGTGGGACGCGGCCAGACCGTGATCTTCTTGCGGCCTTATGAAGAAACGCGGGAGCGCCTCCGTCCGCGGGATTCCTGCTTTCTGGGATTTTCTGTGTTTTGTTCTGCGCCGAACCCGGGCAATCTGGATTATCACCAGCACACCAGCGGCGCCACCATCCAGACCGGATACTTCAAACAAGCCACGCTCGCCGCCGGATATTACTGGGGCGACGGGGTGAATTTTGTAGCGCAACCCGAAGTTCCCCCCGAAGTGCCCACGCCCTACAATCGACCCTTCCTGGCGCGTGAAGATACGGCCAATGCCAGTCTGACGCTCCGGCCCATGACGCCGCTGAAGATCGAAAATACCTATTTGTTCGAGCGCCTGCGGGCCACGAACAGCGCTTTTCTTTTCGAGCAGCCGCAATTCCCCGGAGCGGGCCGCGGAATTTTTAACGATCACATTCTCCGCAGTAAGTGGAACTGGCAATTTACGCCCCAACTTTCGGCACGCGTGATCCTGCAATACAACGCGCTGCTGGCCGGGACACCACTGCCTCCCAGCACGCCCGGCGTGCAATCGCCCTATACGTTTCTCCCTACACAGAGAGAATTCAACGCCGACTTCCTCATTACTTATTTAGTGCACCCCGGCACCGCCATCTATGTGGGCTACAACAGCGACCTGCAGAACCTAAACCTGCGGCAAAACATCGGCGTGGTCCAAACGCCAAGGGGCTACCTGAATGACAGCCGCCAGTTTTTCGTGAAGGTCAGCTATCTGTTCAGATTCTGAGGGAAGCTGTCAGCTATCAGCTCTTAGCTTTCAGCTCGAAAGTAATGATTCCATTTGCCTTGCTGAGGTCTGACAGCGGACGCCCAGGAGCCTCTACCGTTGCTGAATCCGGGTCCTGTCCGGTAGAATCTAATGATTCGATTCGAGATAGGATCCCTATGAAACCAGCCATTCATCCCGCATATAACGAAGTGCGCGTGCATTGCGCGTGTGGCAACGCATTTGTGACCCGCTCTGCGCATAAGGGCGACATCAGTGTAGAAATCTGCTCGAACTGCCATCCATTTTTCACCGGCAAGCAGAAACTGATGGATACCGCTGGCCGCGTGGAACGCTTCCGCCGCAAGTACGCGAAAAAGGACGCCGCCACCCCCGTCACTCCGGCGAAGTAACATTCGCCAGGATTTACACGGATTCGCACGGATCGATCGCGAAACTCAGCCCTCGCTTCGGCGGGGGCTTTGCTTTGCGGGGCAGGTAGAATAAGACGGTGAAGAAATTCTGGGACAACTCGTGTGGGGCGGGCACTTCCTTCGACAAGCTCAGGGCAGGCTTTGTCCGCCAGGCAGTGCCACTGAAGCCAGTCCCCGCAAGCCTTAACATCGGCACCGTCACGATTTCTCCCGCGACGGTCCTAGCCCCCATGGCCGGAGTCACGGACACTGTTTTCCGCCGCTTTATCCGCAACCTCGGCGGATGCGGTCTGATTATGACCGAGTTCACTTCGGCCGACGGTGTGCTTCGCATGAAGGACCAGAAGGCTAAGCGCTATCTCCACTTTTACGAAGACGAGCATCCGATTTCTGCGCAGCTTTTCGGCAGCGATCCGCGAGTAATGGCCGAGGCCGCCCGCATGGTCGAGGGCCTGGGCTTCGATCTAGTGGACCTCAACCTGGGATGCCCGGCTAAAAAAGTCGTCAAGTGCAACGGAGGGTCCGGCTTGCTTCGGGATCTCCCGGCCATCGGCAAGATTTTCGAGGCGGTCCGCGCCGCCGTGAGAATTCCTTTTACCGTAAAATTCCGCGCCGGATGGAACGACGAAGAAATTGTCTGCGTAGAACTGGCCCGCATGGCGGAGAGTTGCGGTCTGGCGGCAGTGGCGCTGCACGCCCGCACCCGCGAGATGGGCTACAGCGGCAACGCCCGTTGGGAGTGGATCGCCGCGATCAAAGATGCCGTAAAGATTCCGGTCATCGGCAACGGCGATATTCGCAGTCCGGAAGATGCCTGCGCCATGGTGACACAAACGGGATGCGACGCGGTAATGATCGGGCGCACCGCGCCATCGAATCCGTGGATCTTCCGGCAGATCGGACAGTATTGCGCCTACGTAGGGACGGACGCCCTCGTCCGCCCGGTCGAGCGCAGCTCGACTGTTTTCGAAGCTCACAAAGGACTCGATGGACCACAGCGCGAACGGCCTTCGGCCGCCCCGGACGAATGCGTCTCGGGCTATGTGGGACAGCTTTATGACGAACCCGGCGAGAGCGACCGCTACCAAATGATCCGTACTTACTTTCAGATGCTGATCGAAGAAGAACTCCCCGACGCGGTCGGCAAAATGAAGCAGTTCGCAAGCTGGTTCACCCACGGCGTCCCGGGCGGCGCAGGATTGCGGAAGGCAATCTACGAGTCGAAAAGCGCACCAGAAATCCTGGAACGCGTGGAAGACTTCTTCGAAGCACGATTGTGTGGCGTGGGCACTCTTGCCCGCGAAGTCTGAAGCCATTTGATGGCGGGACCAGATCTCTCACACCTCCCGCGCCACCATCTTCCCCGCCTCATCCCTCTCCACATATGCCCAAGGTGCCTTGGGATCATGAGTGAAAACCGTCAGCCATTTTTCCGGGATCGACTGCGCGTAGTATTGCTTCTTGCTCTCGATGGTCTGCAGCGGATAAAGGTCGAAGCTCATGCCCCAGGTGAGGTCGATATGGGCGGTCGTGGGAATGAGATCGGAGATATAGCAGGCGGTCGTGCCCTCAGGGGCTAAAGCCCGTTCGTCTCGCGCTCCTGACGGCAAGTCTGAGGCCGTGCCCTTCCCGTTCGTGCCCTTGCCGTCCGTGTGGTTCCCGTCCCTGGCCGCGTGGTTCGTGCCCTTCCCCTCTGTGCCTTTCCCAACATTTCCGCGGATTATCACCGCCTGCATGTGCGCCGTGTGCCCGGGAAACGTCTTTACCGAAATTCCCGGGACAATTTCTTCGCCGCCCTTGAGGAGGGTCATCTGCCCGCTCTCGACCAGTGGGTTGTAGTTCTCCGGGATGAAGCTGATGGCGTCGCGTTCGCTGGGATGGCGTGCATACTGCCATTCGCCTTCGGGCGCGTAGTATGTGGCGCGTGGAAATGTCGGGACAATTTTGCGGTTCGTGTCGCGCACCGTGTTCCATCCGCAATGATCAAAATGCAGATGCGTATTGATGACGATGTCGATGTCATCGGGCGCGATACCGGCCGCCGCAAGATTATGCAGCAACTTCGCCGGCTGCCCGAAAAACTTGACCATGCGATCGGAGAGTTTGTTGCCCATGCCGGTCTCGACCAGCACGGTCTGTTTGCCGGTGCGAATCAGCAGCGAGTTGAGTCCGGCGGTGACGTAATTCTTGTCGTCGGTGGTGACTTTGCGGGACCACATCACCTTGGGCACGACACCAAAAAACGCGCCACCATCCAGGGGATAGGTTCCATCAGAAAAAATGCTGAGTTCAAAGTTTCCAAGAGTGAGCTGGTGCATAAACGTTAGTGTGCCACATTGCAACGCAGTCTTTTCACCACAGAGGACACTGAGGACCACAGGGTAGTATTCTGGGACACTTTGTGATCTTTGTGTTTCAGGTTAGCTTTGGTTCTTTAGTATGCAACGGCCGGCAATCGTGACTGCCATTTCGATCCTCTTTCTTCTGGCGGGGATCTACTTGTGGACGATCGGTGTCGTAAAGCTTCTCGCGCCCAATGCGATCTCGCTAATGATCGGGTCGCAGCTCATGTATGGACTCGAACTGGCGGGACCTTACATGGCGCTGCTTATGGGAACGGGTTGGGCGGCCATCGGATGGGGGCTGTTTCGGTTACACAATTGGGCGCGGCTGACCGCGATGGCGGTGATCACGGTCGGAATTGGGTGGCTCGTGCCGAAGATTTCGGCAGCGGAGCCAGGGCTGCCCTTGCTGTGGTACGGACTGCAGATTGCTCTGCGGGCTGCGGCAGCGTTCTATCTTGCTCAATCAGCCGCTGTGGTTGAAAGCTTCAAATCGAAGTGAAGCCAGCGGATCAGATGCCGTCTTCGGTGCCATCCTTAGTAACGGAACGTGTAGGAACCGGCAACGAATTAACGCGTTGCGAGCCCGTAAATCGTGTCCGACCACGTGCTAGAATCAAGACAGACTCAATGCTTCCCGACATAGAGAATCTGCTGAAACTGCAAGACACAGACAAGGAAATCCGCCGTCTGCAGGATGAGGTGGCCGAATTTCCCAAGCGCGTGGCAGTCATCGAGCAGAAACTGGCAGGGACCAAGGCGCAACTGGAAAAGGCTCAGGCTGCGGTCAAGACCGACGAAGCCTCCCGCCGGAAGTACGAAACCGCCATCTCAGATCTCCGCGGCAAAATTTCCAAATATCGCGACCAGTCTCTCGACGTCAAGACCAACGATCAGTACAAGGCGCTGCTGCACGAGATCCAGTTCGCCGAAAAAGAAATTGCCGCGAACGAAGACAAGATTCTCGAGTTGATGGTCAACGCCGACGCGCGGGATAAGGAAGTGAAGGCCGCGCAGGTTGAACTGAAGGCGGAAACCGCCGAGATCGAAAAAGAAAAAGAAGAAGCCCGAAAGCGTACTGCCGAAGACGAAAAGCTCTTGGTCGAGTGGCGTGCCAAACGCGATCAGATCCGCACCGGCGTCAATGACGATTTGCTTCGTCATTACGAGCGGGTGTCAAAGTTTCGCGGCAGCGGTATCTCCGAAGTTCGCGATCAGAAATGTATGGCCTGCCGCGTCATGCTGCGGCCGCAGACTTACAACGAAGTTCGTTCCGGCCAGCAGACCATTGTTTGCGACTCCTGCCAGCGCATTCTTTATTTCAATCCCGCCGACGAACTGGCCGATCAGAAGCCCTCGACCACCCGACCCAAACGCCACCATCCTAAGATTGACGCTTCGCAAGCGTGGTACTACCGCTCGGAATTCGGCGGCATTGGCGAAGTGTTCCTGTGTTTGACCAACTCCCACGGCCAAGCCAGCCGGCGCGTCTATGACGTGCATACCGGGCGCCTGATCGGGGACATCCTGATCCGCGAAGGCGATTATCGCCAGGCGTTCCCCGAAGACATTACCGACGCCATGCGCCTGAACGGCGGCTGGACAGAAAACGAGCTCGACGCCTTCGGCACCGAGCTTCCCATGGTCGCCTTGGACTCGCTGCGATTCGATCTGGACTTGGCACGTCACGAAGGCACCACCGGCTCGCATTCCAAGCAGCACGTCCCGGCTGCCTCCACCGAACAGGCTGCCAGCTAAGACAGCCGAGGCGGCTGGCTCTACGTGAGTTGGCGCCGAAAGCGTCGATGATTCTCGTCCGTTTAAGATGGCTGCATGCCGAAGGAGCCCATCCCCTCAACGCTTCCGACAGTTAAGGTCTCACCCCGAGGCGCCAGTCGCCTGAAAGAGGGCCACGTCTGGGTCTATCGCTCCGACATCGTTTCGGCCGACTCTGTTCTTCCCGGCTCGCTGGTCTCTGTTACCGACCATCGCGGCAAGTCCCTCGGTACGGCCCTCTACTCCAGTTCCTCGCAGATCGCCGTTCGCCTGATCTCGTCCGAGCGGGTGGCGGATTTTCTGCCGCTGCTTGGCCAGCGTATCGCGGATGCCATTGCCTACCGCGAACCTCTAGTCCACGACACCGAAGCCTATCGTTTGGTCTTCAGCGAAGCCGATTTCCTTCCCGGCCTGATCGTCGACCGTTATGGCGACGTTCTTTCCCTGCAAATCTTGACCCAGGCGATGGACACCAATCCCGTGCGGCAGGCGATTCTGGCGGAACTGACGGAGCGCCTGCACCCAGCTTCCATCGTCGAGCGTGTCGACCCGCGCGTGCGGGAACTCGAAAGCCTTCCGGCTCGTGCATCCGGCTTGCTGCAAGGTGAGAAGTCCTCTACTACCTTCACCATGAATTCGATCAAGTTTCACTACGACGCACTGGAGGGCCAGAAGACCGGAGCCTTTCTCGACCAGCGCGAGAACTATGCGGCCGCCGCGCAATATGGCAAAGGAGAGGCGCTCGACGTCTTTTGCTATCAGGGGGGCTTCGCGCTTCATCTTGCGACACGCTGCGCTCAGGTCACCGGAGTGGACAGCTCGCGTCCCGCGCTCGAAATCGCCGAGCAAAACGCCGCGCTGAATCATTGCGAAATCGAATGGATCGAAGGCAACGCCTTCGACCTGCTCAAGGACTACTCCTCTGCCGATCGCCGCTACGACACTATCATTCTCGACCCGCCCGCCTTCGCCAAGAGCAAGAAGGATCTGGATGCCGCCCTGCGCGGGTATAAGGAACTCAATCTCCGTGCCCTGAAGATGCTTCGGCCGGGCGGGGTCCTGGTGACTTGTTCCTGCTCTTATCACGTAAGTCAGTCCAACTTCCTCGAAATGCTTGCGGACGCGGCTCTCGATGCTCACCGGACCCTGCGTCTGATCGAAATCCGAGGACAGGCAAAGGACCACCCGGTTCTGTTGAATATACGGGAAACAGCCTATTTAAAGTGCGTGATTGCCATGGTAAGTTAATGCAAATAAAGCTTAAAGATAGCTTGACAATAACACACTCAACTTTTATGCTTCTTTTACGCTAATTTGAGCGTCAAATGAAGTGACTGGCCGCCACGAGCCCTTATTCGCAGGCCGGTCTCGAACAAATTCTGAAATTACCAATCTTTGAAGGAGGTTTTTAGCCATGACCGTATTAACCCGTTGGGAACCGTTCCGTGAGTTTTCCACCCTGCAGGACCGCATGAACCGTCTGTTCCGCGAATCGTATGCCGGAGAGGGACGAGACGAGTCCTTGACCACATCGAGCTTTGCCCCCGCTGTCGACGTCTACGAAGACGAGCACAAAGTCACGTTGAAGATCGAGGTGCCAGGAATCGACGAAAAAGACATCGACATCCGTGTGGAGAACAACACGCTGACTGTACACGGCGAGCGTAAAATCGAGAAGGAAGAAAAGGAAGAGAACTATCGCCGTGTGGAGCGCCAGTACGGCAGCTTTACCCGCACCTTCACCCTGCCCAACAGCGTGGACACTGAGAGCGTTTCGGCGAACTACGACAAAGGCGTATTAAAGATCGATCTGCCCAAAAAGGCCGAAGCCAAGCCCAAGCAGATCAAAGTGAACGTCGGCGGGGTCAACGCAGGAAAAGAGAAGTCCATCGAAGCCAAGACCATGGACAGCAAAGGGCCCAGCAAGGCCGCGTAAGTTCAGTCCGACAATCTTGTGCGGTACCCGTTCATCGAGCGTAGCTCGATCGCTCTTGCGGGAGACGGAAGAAATGTCCGCCTCCCGTTTGTTTTTGCAAATTGATAGTTATCCCTAAGGAAGCTGATGCGGTCTCTCGCCTCCAGCACGTGCAGAGATTCTTCGCTTCGCTCAGAATGACAAAAGAAAGTAGAGAGAATTACCATGCCGATCCGTTGGGACAAATTCACGGTCAAAGCGCAGGAAGCGGTCCAGCGCGCGAACGAACTCGCCTCCGAACACGGCAATCCCGAACTACAACCCCTGCATTTGCTCGCGGCGCTGCTGGAAGACAAGGAAGGCATTGTTCCGCCGGTACTGGAAAAGATCGGTATTGGGCCGCAAGCCGTGCTTAGCGATGTTTATCGCGAACTGGAAAAGCTGCCCAGGGTTTCCGGAAGCGCGGCGCAGGCCACGCTTTCGAATGAAGTCAACAAGTTGCTCGACCAGGCGTTCAAAGAAGCCTCCAACTTCAAGGACGAATACGTTTCCACCGAACATCTGTTGCTGGCCATCACGCACCTGAAGCGCGATAACGCGCAGCAAATCCTGGCCCGCCACGGGGCGACCTATGATGCAATTCTGAAAGCGCTTACTGTTGTTCGCGGCTCACAAAAAGTTATCGACCAGAATCCCGAAGCCAAATATCAAGCGCTGGAGCGTTACGCGCGTGACCTTACCGAACAGGCGAGGCGCGGCAAGCTCGATCCTGTTATTGGACGCGACGAAGAAATCCGGCGCGTGGTTCAGGTTCTCTCGCGGCGCACCAAAAATAATCCCGTGCTCATTGGCGAGCCCGGCGTCGGCAAAACCGCCATTGTGGAAGGTCTGGCACAGAGAATCATCTCGGGAGACGTGCCCGAGGTTCTGAAGAACAAGCGCGTGGTTGCGCTCGACCTCGGAGCGATGTTGGCTGGCGCGAAATATCGCGGGGAGTTCGAAGACCGGCTCAAAGCCGTGCTCAAGGAAATTGAAGACTCGCAGGGGCAAATCATCCTTTTCATCGACGAACTACACACGCTGGTCGGCGCCGGAGCAGCTGAAGGCGCCATCGACGCGTCCAACATGCTGAAGCCCGCGCTGGCTCGTGGTGAACTGCGTGCTATCGGCGCGACCACGCTGAACGAATACCGCAAGTACATCGAAAAAGATGCCGCGCTTGAGCGCCGTTTTCAGATTGTCTTTGTCGGCGAGCCCAACGTCGAGGACACGATTTCGATTCTTCGCGGCCTGAAGGAAAAGTACGAAGTGCATCACGGCGTGCGCATCAAAGACTCGGCCATCGTTGCCGCGGCTACGCTTTCGCACCGTTACATCACGGACCGTTTCTTGCCAGACAAGGCTATCGACCTGATTGACGAAGCGGCCGCTTCGCTGCGCATCCAGATCGATTCGTTGCCCACTGACATCGATCAGCTGGAACGCAAAGCCATGCAGCTGGAGATCGAGAAGCAGGCGCTCAAGAAGGAAGACGACGCGAACTCTCGCGAGCGTCTGGCGGTCATCGAAAAAGAACTCGCGGAAATTCGTGAAAAATCGAACACGCTGAAGGCCAACTGGAAAAAAGAAAAAGATCTGATCGCGCGGGTTCGTGCTCTGAAAGAAAAGATCGAAAAGCTGAAGGTCGAAGAGCAGGCGGAAGAACGCAAGGGCAACCTGCAACGCGTGGCCGAAATTCGCTACAGCCTGATTCGCCAGGCCGAAGACGAACTGGCCAAACTCAGCAAGCAGATGGAGAGCCAGGGCGGGAAGCGCATGCTCAAGGAAGAAGTCGACGAAGAGGACGTGGCGCGCATCGTCTCCAAGTGGACCGGAATTCCGGTTTCGAAGATGCTCGAGGGCGAAGTGAAGAAGCTGGTCACGATGGAAGACCGTCTGCGCCAGCGCGTCGTCGGCCAGGATCCCGCGTTGGAGCGCGTGGCCAATGCCATTCGCCGTTCCCGCGCCGGACTCAGCGATCCCAAACGACCCATCGGTTCGTTTATTTTTCTTGGACCAACCGGTGTCGGCAAAACCGAACTGGCGCGTGCTCTGGCTGAATTTCTGTTCGACGATGAACATGCGCTGTTGCGCATTGACATGTCTGAATACATGGAGAAGCATTCGGTTGCGCGTTTGATCGGCGCGCCTCCGGGCTACGTCGGCTACGAAGAAGGTGGACAGCTTACTGAGCAGGTGCGCCGGCGTCCGTATGCGGTCGTACTCTTCGACGAGATTGAGAAAGCGCATCCCGACGTCTTCAACGTATTGCTGCAGATGATGGACGACGGCCGCTTGACCGATGGCAAAGGCCGCGTCGTCGATTTCAAAAACACGATCATCATCATGACGTCGAATATTGGGTCCAGTTATTTGCAGGCCGACAATGTGCGCACGCCGGAAGAATTTGAGAAGGCCAGCGAGCAGGTGCAGAACTTGCTGCGTACGCACTTCAAGCCGGAGTTCCTGAACCGCGTCGACGACATCATTGTTTTCCGTCCGCTGGGCAAGGAGCAGCTGGTGCGGATCGTCGAGCTGCGCCTGGAGGACGTTCGCCGCCTGCTCGCCGATCGCAAGATTTCGCTGGAGTTGACGGATGCGGCCAAGGATCTTCTATTCACGCAGGGGTACGATCCGAACTTCGGGGCGCGTCCTTTGAAGCGGGCAATCCAAAAGCTCATACAGGATCCGCTGGCGCTGAAGATTCTTGACGGCGAGGTTCTCCACGGCGATCACGTAATCGTCGATGCCGACAAGAAAGCCGGCAAGATGCGGTTCGAGGTCAGCAAGCGGGTGGGTGAGAAAGAACCTGCCAAAGCAAAGCGATGAGGCGCGAGAGCGGAGTCGGTGCACGGCTCCGCTAGGCCATCGAGCTTTCGCTCGACTTGTCTGGGTCTGAGAGCCGACCCACACAATACAAATCCTGACGGTAGCGCCGGGCTTGACCGGTGTACACTCATTGATTCGCGTGTGCGCTGTTACTTCATGCCTGTGAGGATCGATTCGTGAGACGACGGATTTCTTTCATCTCTTGCTGTGCCCTGCTCGCGTTTATTTTTGTGTTGTGCGTAACTGCTTCCGCGCCCGCGGGGGCTCAGACTGCGCCGACTAAGCCTCTCACTATTGAAGCCATGTATCAGCCGGGAGGGTTGACGGGGCGCGCGCCCGAGACCATGGAGTGGAGTCCCGACGGAACCAGGCTCACATTTGTGCAGCGTGACGAAAAGGGAGAGAACGGTGAGTTGTGGAACGTAGACACGACCACGGGCGATAAGACCCTGTTGGTAAGCGCAGCGAAGTTGGCATCGCTGGACCCGGACGTGAATAAAGTGAAGAACGAACGGGAAAAGGAGCGACGGACGCGTTATCACGTGGCGGCGTATTTGTGGGCGCCTGATTCGAAACACTTGATTTTTGATTCGCAGGGGCAGCTCTGGCTTTATGACCTGAGGTCGGAAACAGCGGTGCAGTTTACTTCGGCGTCCGAGCCCAGCGGGGATCCCAAGTTTTCGCCTGACGGCGGGCATGTGGCTTATGTGCGCAAGCACAATTTGTATGTTCGTCCGGTCGACGGCAAGGACGAAAAGCAGTTGACGAAGGACACAGGCGAGAATTTGTTTAATGGTGATATTGACTGGGTGTATGCGGAAGAACTGGCGGTGCGGAGCAATTATTTCTGGTCGCCCGACAGCAAGGACATTGTGTTCCTGCACATGGATGAAACCAAGGTGCCGACCTATCCCATCACGGACTGGCTGCCGACGCATCCCAACGTAGAGAACGAAAAGTATCCCAAGGTGGGCGATCCGAATCCGGTGGTGAGACTGGGCGTGGTGGACGCCGACAAGGGCAAAGTGCGCTGGATTTCGCTGACGAGTGACACAGACTCATATGTTCCAAGATTTGGGTGGGTGCGTGATGGCGTGATTTGGGCGGAGGTGCTGAATCGCACCGAAGACAAGATGGACCTCTATTTCGTGGACGCGAAATCAGGCAAGTCGCGGATTGTGCTGACCGAAACTACACCTGGAGCGTGGATCGACTTCGAGCATGTGGAAGTTCGCTTTCTGAAATCCAGTGGGCAGTTTCTGTGGCCGAGCTGGCGCGATGGAAACATGCATCTTTATCTGTACAGTTTTGACAAGCAGAATCCGATGGCGGCAGAGGCCAAGCTGGAGCGGCAACTGACTAAGGGCGACTTCGAAGTGATGGGAATTGAGGGCGTGGACGAAGCCGCAGGCACGGTGTTTTTCCTGGCGAATAAAGATGATCCGCGGCAGTTGCACATTTTTTCCATGCAACTGGACGGGTCGGGATTCAAGGCGCTGACTGCGGAAGAGGGAATGCATTTCGCAAATTTCAGCGACGATGGAAAGCACTATACCCACACCTATTTTGGTCCGCAGACGGTGACGACGATTTCGCTCTGCGCCGTGAGCGGAAGCTGCAAACCGGTATGGAAGGCGCGGGACGCTATCGCCGGATATGGGTTGCGCGCGCCGAAATATCTGGAATTCAAGGCGGACGATGGGACAACACTGTATGGGCGGTTGTTGTTACCTCCGGATGCGCCGGCCAGCGGCAAGATTCCGCTGATCGTAAATATCTACGGGGGACCGGCGGCGCAGATGGTGAGAAAGGGAGCGCCCGATCCGTTCGACGAGATTTTGTCGCGCAAGGGCTTCGCGATTTTTGCGGTGGACAATCGCGGAACGCCGGGCCGAGATCGCAAATTCCAGACCGCGATCCGGCATGAGTTTGGCGCTATTGAATTAAAGGATCAGCTGACCGCTTTGGATCAGCTGTTGGCGCAGTATCCGCAGCTCGACAAAGATCGCCTGGCGATCTGGGGATGGTCGAATGGTGGATCGATGACGCTGTACGCAATGACTCATTCGGATCGCTTTCGCGCGGGCGTGGCTGTGGCTCCAGTGACCAATCAGGTGAACTATGACTCAATTTACACCGAGCGATACATGGGGCTGCTGAAGGACGACAAGGCCGGGTACGAAGAGTCGGATGTGACGCGGGACGCTGACAAGCTGCATGGGGCGCTGCTGCTGGTTCACGGCACCAGCGACGACAACGTGCATTTCCAGAACAGCATTCAAATGATTGACGCTCTGATCAAGGCGGGAAAACAGTTCCGGCTGATGACTTATCCCAACAAGACGCACAGCATCGCGGGGAAAGATGCGCGAGTGCATCTGTTCACGATGATCGTGGATCACTTTGAGCGGGAGTTGAAGTGATTCAGTTGGCAGTTGCCGGGCGTCCAGTTGCCAGTTAAGCAAAACAATTGCGGCTCCCGCCTGGCCCGACTATTTATGTCTGCCTGAACCTTTGCGCGGGCTTTCTTTGGAAGAACTTTCCTTCGACGAGCTCTCCCTCGACGAGCTCTCCTTGGAGGAAGATTCCTTCGATGAGCTTTCTTTGGAGGTCTCTTTCGACGAGGAATCTTTCGAAGAGCCATCCGACTTGGATTTTTCGTCCTTCTTGTCTTTCTCTTTCGAGGAGGAATCTCCGCCGCCGGAGGCTCCCTGGGACGAAGATTTCTTGGCGTAGTCGGTGACGTACCAGCCCGAGCCCTTGAACTGGACGGCGGGAGCGGAGATCATCTGCTCGACCTGTCCGCCGCAGACGGGGCATTTCTTGACCATCTTGTCAGAGAACTTCTGGATTTTTTCGAAGCGGTGGCCGCACTTCTTGCATTCGTATTCGTAAAGAGGCATGAGTATGAGACGGTTGTGAGGGACAACTCAGTTTCATACTGATTTTAGGGGGGCGCAGCGATTGCGTCAATTCTGGCTGTCGCTCTAGTTCTCGTGCTGACCAGCCTTTTTCCGACACTTTCTCAGCGAATCGTTTCGAAGCAGCCACCGAAATGGTGGTCGTGACGGTGATAGACTCCGCGCATGGGTGACTTCAGCCACGATTCGGACCAGACCTCCGCCTCGAGAAAAATATCGCGCGTCTCGGGGCCCGCGCTTTATCTGGTGGGGACGCCGATCGGGAATCTGGAGGACATTACGCTGCGGGCGATACGCGTGTTGAAAGAAGTGGACGTGATTGCTTGCGAGGATACGCGGCAGACGCAGAAACTGCTCAATCATTATGCGATCGCGACGCGTACCACCAGCTATCACGAGCACAATGAGATGACGAAGTCGGCGGAGCTGGTGAAAGAGATGCAGGAGGGGGCGTGCGTCGCGCTGGTGACCGATGCGGGCATGCCCGGAATTTCTGATCCTGGGTATCGGCTGATTGCGCTGGCGATTCGGCATCGTGTGCCGGTGGTGCCGATTCCGGGGGCGTCGGCATTTCTGGCGGCGCTGGTGGCGAGCGGGCTCCCGACGGATTCGTTTCGCTTCAGCGGATTTCTTCCGGCGAAGCGCGGGGAGCGGCGGGCGGCGCTGGAGGCGATCAAGAGCTCTCCGCGGACGCTGGTTTTTTATGAGGCGCCGCATCGGATTGTCGAAAGTCTCGCTGACGTTGTCGAGGTTCTGGGAGACGCGCGCCATGTGGTAATCGCGCGCGAGGTGACCAAGCTGCACGAAGAGTTCCTGCGCGGGAGTGCGGGAGAAGTGCTGGAGAGCTTGAAGGCGCGCGAGGCGGTGAAAGGCGAGATCACGCTGTTGATTGGGAAGGCAGAGGAAGGTGAAGCTCGTGTGGCGACGGGCGCTCTCGCCCGTCCTTCGGTCCGTCAGCGGGTGGAACAGATTATGGCGGAAGAAAGAGTGGACGAGAAGGCGGCGCTGAAGAAAGTGGCGAAGGAGCGTGGGGTGTCGAAGAGCGAGGCGTATCGGGAGTTGCAGAGGGGGAAGTGAGTGGCTCCGCTGCGCTTGGCGGACAGCCGAGGCGGCTGTCCCTACGTGGGCACTCCTACTTTCCGGCTAATTCTTTCTTCACGATTTCGCTGACCATCTTGCCGTCCACGCGCATGCCGGCGGCGTTGAATCTTGCCATGGCGTTCTTCATGACTGTGCCCATTTCTTTCATGGTGGGCGAGCCCATCTCGGCGACGGCGGCTTTTACGCCGGCGACTACTTCCGCTTCGCCGGCGGCTTTGGGGAGGTAGGATTCGATCAGGACGATTTCGGCGGCTTCTTTGTCGGCCATTTCCTGGCGTCCGCCTTTGGTGAACTGCTCGACGGATTCCTTGCGCTGCTTGATCAGCGTGGCCAGAACGGCCTGGGATTCTTTTTCGTCGAGCGGGGACATCTTCTCGACCTGGCGATGGTGCAAGGCGCTCTTAACCATGCGCAGGGCGGAGAGGCGCGCTTCGTCTTTTGCTTTCATGGCGGTAACGATGTCTTTCTGTATTTGTTCGGTGAGGCTCATGAGGGGATTATAGACGTTGGATGTCTGCCTCTGGACTTCGGATGTGGCGACATCCAAAGACAAAGTCAAAATCCCCACTCTAGCCGCAAAGAACGCAGCTAGGGTGAGGCACCCTCATCCCCCTTAGTCAGTTCGGGATTCTTTGATCAGACTCGCTACTAAACCGGTCTCTCGCGCATCTGATGCGGAGGAGGAATCCATCATGGGAAAACTTGCAATCTGGGCACAACTCGAAGCTAAGCCTGGTAAAGAGAAAGAAGTGGAAGAGTTTCTGAAAGCAGCGCAACCGCTGGCGGAGCGCGAGCAGGGGACGATCAGCTGGTACGCGATCAAGATGGGGCCAGGAAAGTATGGCATCTTCGATACGTTCGCGGACGAAAATGGACGGAATGCGCATCTCAACGGAGAAATCGCGAAGGCGCTTTTCGCGAAGGCGAAGGAGTTGTTCGCCAAAGCGCCAGATGTTGCCAAGCCCGAAATTCTCGCCTCAAAATCCGCCCGGTCCTGAATCCAAGTTGTTGTGCGCGTCCGCCTGCCCCCGCCATAAGCGGGCGGAAGCGCGTGCCCAAAAACACGCCCGCATCCGATAAACTATTGAAGGACTTCATTCTTAGGTGCTCAGGACATAACTCCTATGTTGCATAAGAACCGCCTTTTTACTCCCGGGCCGACGCCGCTGCTGCCGGCGGCGCAGACGGCCATGGCTTCGTTCACGGCGCATCATCGCACGGCCGAATTCCGCGCGTTGTTTCAGCGGGTGCTGGCCGACATGAAGGAATTCATTGGGACGAAGAACGATGTGCTGGTGCTGGCTTGCTCGGGCACGGGCGTGATGGAGGCGTCGGTATCGAATCTGACGTCGCCGGGCGACAAGGTGCTGGTGCTGACGGCGGGGAAATTTGGCGAGCGTTGGACGGGGCTGGCCAAGGCGTTTGGATGCAATGTGGACGTGCTGAGTGTTCCCTACGGTAAAACGTTTTCGCTGGACGAGATTCGGTCGCGAGTGACGTCTGATGTCCGCGCCGTATTCGTGCAGGCGACGGAAAGTTCGACCGGAGCGCGACATGACGTAGAAGGCATCGCGAAGATTGTGCGGGCGCAGGGCGGGGCGTCAGGAGATGACACGCTACTGGTGGTGGATGCGATCACGGGGCTGGGAACGACGCATCTGAATGTCGATGGATGGGGCGTGGATGTGATTATTGGCGGATCGCAGAAGGCGCTGATGATTCCTCCAGGGCTGGCCTATTGCGCGGTCAGCGAACGGGCGTGGAAGCGGATGGATACGACGACCTCGCCGCGCTATTACTTTGATCTGCGCAAGGAGCGCAAGTCGGCGGCCAAGGGCGAGTCGGCCTATACTCCGGCAACCTCTCTGTTCGCAGCGCTGGGAGCGGCGCTGGAATTTGTGCGCGGGATGGGCAAAGGAGACCTCGCCAAGGGACGAGAAGAGTTGGTCAACAACGCTGAGCTTTGCGCGGAGATGACGCGGGCGGGAGCGAAAGCTCTGGGACTGAGGCTATATGCGTCTTCGCCGGCAGCCGCGCTGACCGCGATCTGCGCGCCGGATGGAATCGATTCCGGCAAGATTGTGAAAGAGTTCCGTGAAGCATTTGACGCGGTCTTGGCCAATGGGCAGGGTGAGATGAAAGGCCAACTGTTTCGCGTCGCGCACATTGGGTACTACGACTATCTCGACACCATCGGAATCCTTGGCGCGCTGGAGCACGTGCTGGCAACGGTCACCGGACGCAACGTGGAATATGGCGCGGCGGTGCGGGCAGCGCAGGAAGTCTATGCCCGCGCGCAAACCGGGAAGCGACAACTGGTCGGCGCCTGAACGCAGAGGCCACCTTCGTTTCCAGGTGGGGAGGTCGGTTCGAGACCTTGGCCCTCATTCTCACCGCTTTCTAAACACACTTCAAAGGAAAGTCATTCGTGAAAATTATCGTAGCGGAAAAAATCTCGGCCTCGGCCGTGGCGCAACTGCAAGAGCCGGGGTGGACCGTCCTTACCGCCGATCAACTGGATGGCAAGCTGGAAAAAGAGCTGGAGTCCGCGGATGCGTTGATCGTCCGCTCGGCGGTGCAAGCCGATGCCAAGCTTCTGGAGCACGCGAAAAAGCTGCGCGTCATTGGGCGAGCCGGAGTAGGGGTTGACAACATCGATCTGGAAGCGGCGACCCACAAAGGTATCGCAGTGATGAACACGCCGGGGGCCAACGCGGTCGCGGTCGCTGAACAAACGCTGGGAATGATGCTGTCGATGGCTCGACATTTATGCCTTGCCGACTCGCTGATGCACGCGGGCAAATGGGAGAAGAAGTCTCTGCAAGGGACCGAACTGAGGGCGAAGACGCTGGGGATTATTGGGCTGGGGAGGGTAGGCATGGAGGTAGCCCGTCGGGCGCGGGCCTTTGGCATGGAGTTGGTGGGGCACGATCCGTTTGTCTCGGTAGCGGTGGCGAAGGAGCAGGGAATTCGGGTCGCTGGGCTCGATGAACTGTACGCAGCGGCAGACTACATCACGCTGCACGTGGGGCTGACGCCGCAGACCACGGGGATGATTAATGCGGCGTCGATCGGGAAAATGAAGAAGGGCGTACGGCTGGTGAATTGCGCCCGTGGCGAATTGGTGAACGAGGCGGATCTGGCCCAGGCTCTCAAGGCGAAACACATTGCGGCGGCGGCAATCGATGTGTTTGCCGAGGAGCCGCCGAAGGATTCGCCACTGCTGGCGCTAGAAAATGTCCTGCTCACGCCGCATGTAGGCGGTTCGACGGTCGAGGCGCAGGAAGCGGTGGGCGTGCAAATTGCGCAACAGGTGAAGGAATATCTGAAGCATGGAGTGATTCAGAACGCGGTGAATGTGCCATCGGTGTCGGCCGAAGAGTATGAGACGATGCAGCCCTACATTGTGCTGGCGGAGCGCATGGGAGGATTCCTGGCGCAGGTTTCGGCAGGAAGCATCGAAGAAATTTCGATTCGCTATAGCGGGCACATCGCGGAATGGAAGACAGAACTCATTCGCAACGCGGCGATCAAGGGCATTCTGAACCAGGCGCTGGAGGAAAAAGCGAATCTGGTGAACGCGGCTACAATCGCCGAGGAACGCGGGTTGCGGGTCCTTGAATCGCACAAGGCGAAAGCTTCGACCGGAGGCGCGGGAAGCGTGCTATCGATTTTTCTGAAGACTTCGACCGAAGAGCACATGGTGAAGGGCGCGGTGCTGCACGGGGACGCGCCGCGGTTGTTGCAGGTGGATGGCATTGACGTGGAAGCGCCGCTGGAGCGCAGTCTGATTTATCTGCGGAACCGCGATGTGCCGGGCGTGATTGGTAAAGTGGGGACGATTCTGGGAGAGGAATCGATCAACATCGCTAATTTCTCACTGGGACGACGGGGGGTGGAGAAAGTCGAAGTCCAGAAAGAGCCGGACCAGCCCCGCGAGGCGATCGCGGTGGTTCACGTGGATGGACGCGTGCCGGAGAAAGTTCTGGCGAAGTTGCGGACGATTCCGGCGGTGCACGAGGCGAAGGCGGTGCAGCTGTTCTGAGGCGGCCGGCTGTTTCCTTTAATCTCGGCAAAGGCGCGTGATGCGAGTCGCGGCGATCTACGACATCCATGGAAATCTCCCCGCGCTGGAGGCAGTGCTTCAGGAGATTGGTGCAGCTGGCGTACACCTGATTGTGGTCGGGGGCGACGTGCTGCCGGGGCCGACGCCGGTTGGAGCGCTCGACCGCTTGTTGGATATCAAGACTCCAATTCAATTTATCCGAGGCAATGGAGAGGCTGCAGTGCTTGCCGAGTTGGCAGGAGTCGAGAGCAGCCGGCTTCCAGAACAGGCTCGAGAGGCTATTCGCTGGACGGCGCAACAGCTTAGTCCCGAACATGTGCGCGTAATCGAAAGCTGGCCGGCGACGTTTCGCATCGAGATTCCCGGGCTGGGCGAGGTGCTGTTCTGCCACGCTACGCCGCGAAACGATACGGACATCTTCACCCGGCTGACGGCGGAAGAGCGGCTCTTGCCTGTCTTTGCAGGAGTGCGTTCAGAGGTGGTTGTCTGCGGTCACACTCATATGCAGTTTGATCGCATGGCAGGCACGATCCGAGTTGTGAATGCGGGCAGCGTGGGGATGCCGTTCGGATCGCCGGGGGCCGACTGGCTTTTGCTGGGACCAGATGTGGAGCTTCGGCGTACTGCCTTCGATCTCGCGCAAGCTGCGGAGCGCATTCGGAAGACGAAGTATCCCCAGGCTGAGGATTTTGCGGCACGCAACATTCTGCGACCACCGTCAGAGGAACAGATGCTGAAAGTATTTACAAGGGCGGAATTGAAGGCCGAGTGAGACCAATTCGAAAGAATAAGCTGGCGGCTGGGCTTCGCCCGGGCCGGACAGCCGAAATGGCTGTGCTACGTGTTACGATTCCGCTTCGTCGCGGCGGAGTTTGCGGCTTTCGGCGAGCAGGGCCATGGAGTGCATCAGGTTCTGAAGTGTGACGATTCCGATCAGACGCTGGTCTTCGACGACCGGGATGATGCTGGAATTGCGGGCGGTGAGTTTGCGGAAGGCGGAGCTGAGTGATTCCTGGCGCAGAGAGACCTCGAAGATTTTGTTCATCACGGCCTGGACGTAGCCGTTTCCTTCGGCTCGGAGAGCATCGAGAATGCGCTGCTTCGAAATCACGCCAACCATGTCGCTACCCCGAACCACGGGGAAATCATCTTGCAGTGAGTGAACCGCTTTTTCCAGAGCATCTTCCAAGGTATCTGCTGGAGATAAGGTGGCGAAGTCAGTGAGCATGACTTCTTCGAGGCGCACGTTGTCGAGCACCGACTGGAATACGAGCGCACGCTCTTCGAGTTGGGCGGCGGAGAAAACGATGACACCGACCATGGTAAGCCAGCTATCGCTGAACAGGCCGGCGAGCATCAGGACCATGGCGATGGCGTTGCTGATCGACACCGCGCGCCGCGTGGCGGCGGAAGCATCCAGAGTGCGAGACAAGAAAGCTCGCAGGACGCGCCCACCGTCGAGCGGATACGCCGGCATGAGATTGAAAATTGCGAGATAGAGATTCGCCCATACCACGCTTTTCAGCAACTTTGCCGATTGGAGAAACGGCCATTGCCAAAGCTCTCCCCCGTGACCGGTGGCCGTCACTACCGCGGCCGTGAGGCAGGCCAGGGCGAGGCTCCCCAGCGGTCCGATCAGAGCAAGGCGAATATCGCGCTTCCAGAGCAATGCGGGAGGCTGCGTCTTCTCGACACGCGATTCGTCATAGAGCGCGACCCCGGTCAGCGGCAGCAGGATCAGTGCTTTTGGGATCATACCGACGCGCCGGGCGGCGAACATGTGACCGCACTCGTGGGCGCTCACGCAAGCGAGAATGATGCCGGACAGCGCCAGGTCGCGAGGCCCATTGGCCGAACTCTGGTGGACGGCGTACTCCGTCCAGAAGATGAACATGGGCAAGACAAGAAACGTGAAGTGGATGCGCACATCCACGCCGAACAGGCGCCCAACCGGGATGGACCAGCTTCGCATAGGCCTCTGCTACTTTTATTCTACATGCATAGATATATTGATTGCGGCATCCAAGAGTACAGAGGCATGCGAGTGATTTCGGGAAAATATCGAAGCCGTCCTCTGCGTTCGTTGCGCGGGATGGACGTGCGTCCCACCTCGGACCGGCTGCGGGAGACGCTGTTTAACGTGCTGACAGCGGGCAATCCGGCCGCGCTCGAGGGTAGTACCTGGCTCGATCTGTTCGCGGGAACGGGAGCGATCGGAATCGAGGCCCTGAGCCGCGGAGCCAAGGAAGTGTATTTCGTGGAGCATTCCGCGCCGGCGGCGGATGCGATCCGCGCCAACTTGCAAAGCCTGGGCATTGCCAGTGGCTTCAAAATTCTCCAGGATGAGTTGCCGCGGGCATTCTGGCGCATGGAGCGGCAACATGTGGCGGCCGACGTCGTGTTCGTCGATCCCCCATATCGGATGCAGGATGCTTACGCCAAAACACTGAGGGCATTAGCGGATTCATCGCTGGTCTGGGCGATGTCAGTGGTGATTGCCGAGCACGAAAAAAAGTTTGACCCCGGCGAGGAATTTGGGCACTTGCGCCGATTCCGTCATTTGGCGCAGGGCAGTGCGGCGTTGAGCTTTTATCGTATGAGCAGTGCAGCCGATCTGCGTATTTGAGACGTCGCTTTTCGATGCGAAGCGGTCTCATCTCCCGCAATACTGGCCAATGCTACATGATCCGTTCGTCGGTGCGGCGAGCCTTATCGCGTCGAAAGATCGGATGCTGCATCTCCTGCAGATCGTTCTTCACCATGTTCAGTCCGTAGACGCATCCCTCGAAGTTCCTGGAGAGAGTGGCAAACAGGGGCGCGACCTTGGCGTATTCGAAGTGCTCGAACTTGGAAACGATGTAATAGCTTTCCTTGCCAGCTTTTACCCACTCGACGAAATTTTCCAGGCGCTGGCGGCGCAGCCGAAAATGATTGATGCTTTCGGGGAACATGCCGGCGAAAAAGAGCGTGTAGTCGCCGATATGTTTGCGCACCTGGCGCTCGCGGTCAAACGAAGATGCAGGACCATAGACTGGATCGGATTCCAGCAGCATCTCGCCGACGTCGGCCAGAGGCCGATCGACCGCGTCATGCACTTTGTAGAGTTGATCGGCTTCACAGAATTCCGCCAGCAAATGAGATACGTAGGCGACGATTTGAGGATCGCGAATGCCTATTTCCTCGGCATAGTGACGCCCCACAAGATCCTGAAACAACTCCTGCAACGGATGCGATTCCGGAATCATTTTGGGCCCCCTGAACTCCGCTTTCCACGCGCAGTTTCAGCTACCTGCGTCAGTTGATACCTTACTTCGATACCACGGCGCAAGTGACTTTTGTTTATCGCCGTGATTCGTTTTTCTAATTCGTTAGAAGCGGATGGAAGACGAATAAGTTGTGCATGGTATTCGTTAGAAGAGGGCGGTTTCGTAAATGAGGAATCCGCGGATTTTGCTGTATTTGTTGGCACTCGGAGAAAACGGCTGCCAATTCGCGCACGTACATTGGGCGTTCAGCCTTGTAGAATGAGGCCGCACAGGAGGAACCACATGAGTCATCAAAATTTGAAACGTCAGAATGTTGCGAGCGGGACTGCCTGGGAACCTATCGTAGGTTACTCTCGTGCGGTGAAAGTGGGTTCCTACATCCACGTTTCTGGGACAACCGCGACTGGTCCGGAGGGCAAGATCGTCGGCGTGGGAGACGTGTACGCGCAGGCGGTGCAAACACTGAAGAACATCGAGAGCGCACTCAAGAAGGCGGGCGCGAGCATGAAAGATGTGGTGCGCACTCGGATGTACGTGACGAACATTGCGCAGTGGGAAAAAGTCGGCAAGGCGCATGGAGAATATTTTCGCGATATACGCCCCGCTACTTCGATGGTGCAGGTGAGTGCACTGATCTCACCGGAAATTTTGGTTGAGATTGAAGCGGATGCGGTGGTTGAAGCGTAAGTACGCGAGTGTGAGGAAGTCGCCCTTCGTTCTCAGAACATTTCAAAGTTCTTTCGGCTTCCCCTTTGGCTTCATGTTGCCTCATACGTAACGTCGCCGACATCCTCATTGTTGTTCCCTTCACTTCGTGGAACCGCGTCGCGGGCGCAAGCACACTGTTTTTGGGCACTGGAATTAAGGATGAACGATTCCGCACTTCTTCGCCCGATTTGGAACAATTTCCAGTTGCCCGAACCATTTCGGTCACAGACCGCTTAATTCGTCCAAAGTGTTCTCTTTTGCACATCCGCTCAAACCGATGCCTGCCAGAGTTTTTATGCACCCGGGCTTGCATGGATCCGGTACATGCCAAGAAACGGGCCCCTGGCGGCAATGCCGCTCACCTGACAACTCACCTAATACAAAGACAATCTTGGAGGATACGTAATGAAAAAGGTTTTCCTGATTATTTACCTGCTAAGCCTGGGCACCCTGGCGTGGGCGCAGACCGCCCCGCCACTTGGTGCCGCGCAGAGCTTTGCCGTCTTAGGAGCCTCAACGGTAACGAATACAGGCCCCTCGATCATCACTGGAGACTTGGGTGTGAGTCCAGGCACTTCCTGTACTGGATTCCCAGCCCCTTGCACCGGCGGCCCAGGAACAGTGAACGGGACGATCTATACCGGCGCGGGCTCTCTCGCTGGCGCGGCACAGGGTGCGGCACAGGTTGCGTACGCTGACCTGGTAGCGGAACCCTGCGGAACTAACTTGACCGGAATGATTCTAGGCACCAGTCCCGGCGCGGTCACGCTCTCGCCTGGCGTCTACTGCTTTCCTGCTACATCGGCGCAGTTAACCGGAACCCTCACGCTCGACGGCAGCGGCGTCTACGTTTTCCAGATCGGTAGCACGCTAACGACAGCGAGCAATTCCTCTGTGGTTCTGGACAATGGAGCGGCTGCAGGAAATGTTTTCTGGCAGGTCGGCAGCTCGGCCACTCTAGGGACGGACACCGTTTTTGCAGGAAGCATTCTCGCGCTCACCAGCGACACGGTCACCACTGGTACCAGCGTGACCGGCCGTGTATTCGCCCTGAATGGCGCTGTGACACTCGATAGCAATGCCATCACAGTTGCGGCTTCCGGCAGTGGTGGCGGCGGCCAGCAGTGCAAAGACTTCACGACCGGCGGCGGCTTCATCGCCGGGCCATCCGGTGGCAAAGCGACGTTTGGTTTTGAAGCTGGATGCAAGTGCGGCAAGGACCACGACGAAAACGACAAAGACCAGGACCGCACGCTGCGTGGAGAAGTCGTTTACCATGACCACGGCATTGACCTCAGGATGAAGAGCACGAGCGTCACCGCATATCTTGAGCGGGGACCAAACTCGCGGCGCATTCAAGGCCTCGCCGAAATTAACGGACAGGATGGTACGTATCAATTGGATGTGAGCGACAACGAGTCGGCTCCAGCTACGTTCGCTATCCGCTTTTCAACCGGCTACAGCGCCTCGGGTGAGATTAAAGGTGGGCACATCGAGATCCATAAGTGCTGCTCCAATGACAACAATGACAACGGAGATGGCGGCAAGGGCAGCCATTCTGACGATAACAAGGACAAAAACCATCATGACGGGAACCATAAAGACTAAGAGTCCCGAGGACTGAAACTATCCTGAAGTATGCCGGGAGGCGCGACTGGTCTCGCTCCTCCCGGCTCACTCAGGATCGGGCGCTCTGATATGCGCAACCTCCCTTAGACCGACCCAACGCTTATCCCTCGCAGAATTTCTCTAGGTTTGTGGGACTGAGACTATCGCACCTCCCCTAGGCGTTGCTTCGTCGTACAATTCTGCGCCGGGGGAAATTCATGAAGATTTTGTTGCGCTGTGTAGTCATTTGTTCGCTTCTGTTGGCGAACGTAGCGTACGGCCAAAGCGGCACGACGCAACCTGTCACCGTCATTCGTGCCGGCACATTGATCGATGGCAAGTCCGATAAGCCGCGGCGCGATCAGGTAATCGTCATTCGCGGCAATCGGATCGAAAGCGTGTCCGACGCGGCGAATGCGAAGATTCCTACCGATGCGACGCTGATCGATCTTACGAAGGAAACCGTGCTTCCCGGGTTGATCGATTCGCACACCCACATTTTTCTGCAGGGAGAAGATCCCGCGCAGGGAGGCTACGACGCCAACATTCTGAACGCGCCATTGGCGATGCGCGCGGCGCGAGCGACGGTGGCCGCACGGCGGGCGCTGGAGCAGGGCTTTACCACGCTGCGCGACGTGGAAACCGAAGGTGCAGGCTACGGCGATGTCGGCATCAAGCAGGCGATTGAGGGCGGCTACATTCCCGGTCCGCGGCTGCTGGTGGTGACCCGCGCCATCTCGACCACTGGGGGATACCCGTTGGAAGGATACGCGCCTGAGTTGGAGGTGCCGAAGGGCGTGCAGATCGTGGATGGGCCGGTGGAAGCGCGCAAGGCGGCACGCGAACAGCTCGACCACGGCGCCGATTGGATCAAGGTCTACATGACGCATCGCTCGTGGGTGGGAAAGAACGGAGAGCTGGTCTCACAGCCGACGCTCACGGTTGAAGAGCTGCGAGCGATTGTCGACGAAGCCCACGGCTGGGGTAAGAAGGTTGCGTGTCACGCCTATAGCGGCATCGGACTGCACCGGGCGCTGGACGGTGGGTGCGATTCCATTGAGCACGGGCTGGATCTGGACGATGCCGCGATCGCGCAGATGCTGAAGCAGGGCACCTGGTACGTGCCGACGCTGAGCGTTTACTACACCGACTGGGCCGCGGCGGATACGGCGGTGGGACAACGCGACCGCTTGCGGGCGTCGGTGCATGAAGTGTCGTTCAAGAAGGCGCTGAAGTCAGGGGTGAAGATCGTCTTCGGCACCGACATGGGCGGAATCCCTTGGACCCAGCCCATCGCGCAGGAATTTTCGCGCATGGTGGAGTTCGGCATGCCGCCAATGGATGCGATTCAGGCGGCTACTTCGCGGGCGGCCGTGATGCTCGAGATGGAGGGCAAGATCGGCGTCGTGGCTCCCGGCGCATTTGCCGATATTGTCGCGGTCAGCGGGGATCCGTTGCGCGACATCAAGACGATGGAGAGCGTACAGTTCGTGATGAAGGATGGGCAGGTTTTTAAACGAGAGGAGCCCAAAGCGTCGGGTGGGGAGAAAAGATAACTCGGGCGCCGATTCCGGTTTGTAGACCAAAGACGCTTTTCGTTTCAATTTTCTTGACATCCGGGCTGGCGTGAGCATAATGCCACAATCCCATCTTGTGGTGGGAATCAGCCGAGGGGGACCGGCCGAAGGAGGTATTTATGAGTGTGCTGGACCTTTGTGATCGGGAGATTGCCGCGGTGAGTCTGGAAGCCACCGTAGCCGACGCCATTCATCAGATGCTGGACCATCATGTGGGAGCGGTTGCGGTGGTCGACAGCGAGTTTCGAGTCGCGGGGATTTTTACCGAAAGGGACGTGCTAAGAAAAATGTCGCTCAGCCATGTGGACCCAAGGACGACATCCGTCCGCGACTTAATGACCACGCCGGTCGAGATGGCTACGCGAGGCACTGGCGCGGGGGAGGCCCTGAGCATCATGCTGGAACGGCATTTTCGCCATCTGCCGGTGGCCGATGATAATGGCAGACTGCTGGGGGTTCTCTCTATCCGAAACCTGTTGGAGTGGCGTGTGGACGACCTGAGCCGCGAACTGGAGTCGCTCGAGCAGTATGTTTCCAATGATGGGCCGGGGGGCTAGGAACATTACGCCGGCCACGACCCGCTGATGGAAACCTCTTCGTCCTTGTCCCGCCCGATCGCTGGAGTGCGTATTGCCACGTCCGTATTCTTTCTGCTGTTCGGAGAATACAAAGTTGCAGGGCCGGGTTTTGCCCACGGCGGGTTTCAGACTTATCTGCACGATTACATTGCCAACAGCGCCCTTAGTTTTTATCGTCCGCTCTTGTCTACAGTGGTTTTGCCGCACGCGGTATTGTTCGGTTATCTGGTCGGGATCATAGAACTCTTGGTTGGCGTCTCTCTACTGATCGGGTTTTGGGTGCGGCCCGCTTCCGTTCTGGGCATCCTGTTTTTGATCAATCTGACTCTCGCTGCCTGGTGGGAACCCGGCCACGGAGCGCCATTGTGGCGCTATTTCGGTGCTAGGTTAGATACTTTGCCATTGATTCTGCTGCTAGTCATCTTCTTCGCCGCTGACGCTGGGCAGATGTGGGGTTTGGATGGATGGCGATGGCGGGTAAGTCGCAGTTAGTCGCAGTGTCGATTAAAAGGGAGAGAATTTCATGACGAAGAAGACTTGGAGGATTCTGGCCGTGGTTGCATTCTCTTGTTTGGGAATCCAGGGGTTTGCGCAGACCTCGCGCCACGTCGCGGTGCATGCGGGGCGTCTGCTCGATGTGAGGACGGGCAAGTTGCTGGCTGACCAGATAGTGGTCATCGAGGACGGAAAGGTCATCAGTTCCGGAGCCGCTGCGGAGGCTAAGGTTCCAGCAGATGCGGTGCGCATAGAACTGCCGAATGCCACGTTGCTGCCGGGACTGATTGACGCCCACACTCATCTGACCATGGAACCCAAGTTCGGCTATGACCGCCTGGCGATTTCGGTGCCGCGAGAGGCGCTCATCGGAGCCAAGAACGCGCGGGTCACGTTGTTGGCCGGATTCACCACGGCGCGCAATGTCGGGGCTCGCGGATTTACCGACGTCGCTTTGCGCGACGCAATCAACGCGGACGACGTGCCCGGCCCTCGGCTGCTGGTCAGCGGGCCACCACTGAGCATCACGGGCGGACATTGCGATAACAACATGCTGCCTTCCGAATATCACGCCGTGAGCGATGGCGTGGCCGACGGCATTGCCGAGGTGCAACACAAGGTCCGCGAAAACATCAAGTATGGCGCGGATCTCATCAAGGTTTGCGCAACGGGCGGAGTGTTGTCGCTGGGGGACAATCCACAGGCCTCGCAATACACGTTGGAGGAGATGAAGGCGATCGTGACCGACGCGCATCGCCTAGGACGCAAAGTGGCCGCGCACGCGCACGGAGCGCAGGGAATCCGCTGGGCCGCGGAGGCGGGAGTCGATTCCATTGAGCATGGCTCTTATATTGATGACGCCGGTTTAGCAGCCATGAAAGAGCACGGTACATATCTTGTGCCGACGCTCTATCTGGGCGACTGGATGATCGAAAATGCGGGATTGACTCACTTGCCTCCGCCGCTGCTGGCGAAGGCGCAGGATGTGATTCCCGCGGCTCGCAAGAACATTGCACACGCATTTGCCAGCGGGGTGAAAGTTGCTTTCGGCACGGATGCCGCGGTGTATCCGCACGGTCTGAATGCTCATGAATTCGCGGTCATGGTGAAGCTGGGACTGACGCCGCTGCAGGCGATTCAGGCGGCGACGGTGAATGCGGCGGATTTGCTGGGATGGTCAGGCAAGGTTGGCAGCCTGCAGCCGGGAGCGTGGGCGGACATTATCGCGGTCGATGGCGATCCGATCAAGGATGTCTCTACTCTCGAGCATGTGAAATTTGTGATGAAGGGCGGCGAGGTGATGAAGAACGACTATGCGAAATAGCGGCAGCGCTATATTCCAGCACAGCCGTCGCCCTGGCTGTCCCCACATTGATTCGCCACCGTAGCAGGGGACTTCGGCAACCGCTTACAGCGAGGGCGAGTCGCCCTCGCGACAGCCGGCAGGATGCCGGCGCTATGAAGTGCGGCGTGCTTTTTCGGTTACCCAGTCTGTCCAGAACGACGAGGCTCCGCTGGCGAGTAATGGGGCTTTGCCTTCGACCGCATCGACAAAGTTTTCCAGCATGGGATAGTGCAGGTTGGGATGGGGCGGCAGCTTTTCATGCGCTCCGGGATATACGAGGTCAGGCCCATTCAGCGGCGACAATTCCATCTCGCCGTCGGTTCCGCGGATGCGGCATTCGTCGCGGTTCACCCTGGAATGCCAGCGAACGTCGACAATCCCGCGAACCCCGCCTGGGTACTCAATCATCACGGTGGCGTTGTCTTCCACAGCATAACGATGCACGACATTGGAGAGCTGCGCGGTGACTCGCAGTGGCTGTCCGAAAAGAAAATTCAGAACGTCGATGCGATGCGAAGCGATGTCGAAGAGCGGTCCGCCTCCAGCCTTGGCGGGATCGACCAGCCAGCTGCGGCTGCCTTGTCCGTCAAACCAACCGTGAGAAGTGAGCTCGGCCACGACCGGCGTTCCGATCGCGCCGTCGTCGAGCAGTTGTTTCGCTCGCTGTACTTTGGGGTAGGTGCGGCGGTAGTAAGCAACTCCAAACACCTTCCCCGTTTCATCTGCTGCCTGCACCATCCTCCGGGCCTCGGCCTCGTTCATAGCCATTGGCTTTTCGCAGAGCACATGTTTAGCGGCACAAAGAGACTGGATTGTTTGAGGCGCGTGAAGAAAGACGGGCGTCCCTACATAGACCGCGTGAACTTCGGGATCGGCGAGAGCAAGGTCCAGCGTTTCCCAGACGCGCACATTGTAGGAAGCCGCTTTTACGGGATCGCGAGTCACGAGGCCGTAGAGACGACTTCGGGGCTCGGCTTGGATCGCAGGGATGACACGGCGGGTAGCGATATCGCCGATTCCGATGACAATCCAGTTGAGGGTAGGAGCAGGTCTCAAGGTTTCAATGTTACAAGGTTTCAAAGTTCAGACCTAAAACTCCTCTTGCGCTGTGTTGTACTTTGAAACGCTGATTGAAACGTTGAAACCTGTTTCGATACAAAATCAAAGGCCGGCGCTCGGCCGGCCTCGATTCACATAAGAACCGAAACTACTTCTTGGGGGCGATCGCGTCTTTCGCGGCCTTGGCGACGCGGAACTTCACGACGGTTTTAGCCTTGATCTGGATGGGTTCGCCGGTCTGCGGGTTGCGTCCCACGCGAGCCTTCCGGTGCGCCTTCACCAGACGGCCCAGGCCGGGCACAACGAAGATGCCGTTCTTCTTGGTTTCTTTGATAGCGGTATCAGCCAGCTGTTCCAGGAATGCCGCTGCGGTTTTGTTGGGAAGCTCGGTTTTTTCGGCGAGATGCCGAATGAGCTGTGTCTTTGTCAAACCTGATGCCATTGTGTTTTTTCTCCTCGACAGTAATTCAGTTTAATACTAGCGGGGCCTATCTTATACCCTTTGGGCTGTGGAAAACACCTTATTTTACGAGGGTTTTGTAATTTACAAACGCGGAACACGGCATTTTTACAGGGTTTCTCGTACGTGGGGATCACGGAGTAGGCCTGTTATGCGTACCAGCGTGGTAAATGGAAGATTTGAGATTGTAGATTTTGGATTGCGGATTCGGAAAGATGTGCGTTGTTGTTGCGAATTTGATCAAAATCTGAAATCTAGAATCTGCAATCTGAAATTGCTCGCCCGGTGTCATCGCCCCATGGTGGAATCGCCCGGCCGAATGCCATAATGCAGACGGGAGAGCCGCGATTGAGTTGTGCCATCTGTGAAGTTCGCAAAGAGAAACGCTTTTGCCCTGCAGTTCACGGGCGCATTTGCCCGCAGTGCTGCGGCGAGCAGCGTGAAGTGACACTGGATTGCCCGAGCGATTGTCCGTATCTGCAGCAGGCGCGCGAGCACGAGAAACCGCGCTCCTCGGACCAGATCGATCCAGGGACGTTGTTTCTGCAGGTCGAGGTTCCCGATCAGTTCATGTATGAGAAGGAACATCTGCTCATGGGTCTGACCTTTGCCTTGGCCAAGGCCGCGCGCGCCGACCGCAACCTGCACGATCAGGATCTGATTGCCGCGCTGACGGTCTTGTCGAAAAGCTACGAGCGGCTGGTGAACTCAGGTTTGCACTACGAGCAGCCCCTGGCCAGCGAATCGCAGCGCAGGGCCGCCGCCGAGGTCGAGAACATGGTGAAGGAGTACCGCGAAGCGGAGCAGAAACATGCCGGCTACTCGACGCTCCGGGATTCCGATGTGCTCAAAGCCCTGGTCTTCCTGGTGCGATTGGCGCACGGGCGAACGTCGGGCCGTCCGAAGTCTCGGGCCTTTGTGGAATTTTTGTTTGCTCAGTTCCCCGCGGAGGAAGCGGCCGTGCTCGCGCCCCAGGAAGCGGGGAGCCGGATCATTCTGCCGTAGTGCCGTCGTAGGCGCTCTCGCGGAAGAGGCAAACCGTTTCTCCAGCGGGCAGAGCGTCGAGGAGTTCGCGAACGGTCCTCTTCAACACCGGGTGCTGTATATCCGGCGCGATTTCGGCCAATGGTTGAAGCACGAAGCGTCGCTGGTGCATCGCCGGATGAGGAACGGTCAACTCTTTCGTGTCGATGATCCGGTCGGAGAAGAGAAGGATATCGATGTCGATGATGCGCGGGCCTTTTCTCTGGATGCGTTGACGGCCCATTTCACGCTCGATGTTGAGGATGGCCGCCATCAGTTCCTCCGGAGTGTCCCTGGTTTCGAGAGCCACCGCGCAGTTCAAAAACCATGCCTGGTCAGTGAACTCGACAGGCTCAGTCTCGTAGAACGAAGAAATTGACACGACACGACCCTCAGCTTGAAGCCGGGCAATCGCATCGCGCAGATGGGCCTCGCGATCTCCCAGATTGGATCCGAGCGAAAGATAGACGATGTCGAGCATTGCGGTCACTGCTGCTCAGTTGTACTCTGCAAAATTGCGAAGCACAATTCGCGTGTTCGGATTTCGTAACAGTCCCATTCTGGACGGAGGGAGCATGACCTTGGTTACTATCGCTCATCTCCCGCCACCTCTAAAATCGCGGTATGACGTTGGACTCGCTTCTTCTGAGCAAGGACCCGGAAGTGTTGCGCGTGATCCGGCCGACGCTCGAAAAATTATCGATTGAAGTGGAAATCTGCCACGAAGCGCGGGCTGGCGCCAAGATCCTGATCTCCGACAAGTTCGATGCCGTGATCGTGGATTGCGACGACTTAAACGGCGGACTGGCCGTGCTGCAAGGTTTGAGGACTACTCCAAGCAACAAGAATTCCGTTACCTTTGCCATTCTGAACGGAAAAAGAACGACCACACAGGAAGCCTTCGGTATGGGCGCCAGCTTTGTTTTGCAAAAACCGATCAGCGCTCTGAACGCGTCGCGCTGCTTTCATGCGGCGTTGAATTTCATGGTAAAGGAGCGCCGCCGTTACTTCCGCCAGCCGGTGAAGATGCTAGTCAAAGTCGTACTCGAAGGAAAGACTCTGAATGCCACTAGCACCAATATCAGTGAGGGTGGCATTGCGCTGATGTTGCGGGAAGCACTCCCCAAAGGGCTCTGCGCCACGGCTGAAGTTCTCTTTGCCCGGCAAGAACGTACATCTCGAAGTGGAAGCTGAGGTCGCCTGGGTCGACGTCAAAGGGCTCGCCGGATTTCGATTTCGAAATGTTGCGAAGGACTTACAGGAACAACTAGAACAGTGGCTGGACCATCAAATGGAACAGGAATTTCCCGGAGCCAAAGAGCGAATGGCAGCCGCGGAAGAAGGCACCAACTAGCGCTCGCCTGTCGCCGTCCCGGCGGCTGTCTGGGGGCGTCCTCGCCCACCGCGCCGACCACACCCAGAGAGGTACCTCTCTTTGGACTTGCGCGTGCTCGCATGCGTGGCAAGCTGGAAGATCACTTCTTGTGTAATTGGGAGAGACAGGATGATGAGCCAAGACTTCCGCATTGCCAAAGTGCGAAAAACTCTGCGCTGGTTCGAGGACGACATTCCTCTGCTGAACATGCGAGTAAAGGAACTATCAAAGGAACGGCAGGAATCCGCGCGCCGATTTGCTGCGGCGTTGATTGATCAGACGCGGGCCGAACTGGAGCGATTGTTGCGAGAGCGACCGCGCGATGGGCGCGATTCGGTTGGGGCGCCGTGCGAACCGGCAGACTAATGCTCTTCGCCTGGCACGCAGAGAAAGCAGGTTCCTCCACTACGCCGTCGCTAGCGCTCCGGCTTCGGTCGGAATGACAAGTGGAATTCCAAATTTGATAGACACCTCGCTATTACAAAGATGATCCTGCCACCGCTTCGGCGCTGTGGGCTGACGCGTTCGCCCGGTCGTCGCTGGGGAAAGTCACTTCCTCACAAAGCGTCTTATCGCGCAGGATGCGCGAGACCAGCGCCGTATGCATCGCGTGCCCGGCGCGGTCCGCAACCACATTCCCGAGAATCTGTTTTCCCAGCAGTGCCAGATCGCCCACCAGATCCAGTACTTTGTGGCGTACGAATTCGTCCGGAAAGCGGAGCGGCCCATTTTCGATACCGTCGCGGGTAAGCACGATGCAATTCTCGTTGGAAGCGCCGCGAATCAGGCCCATGTTGCGCATGGCTTGCTCGTCCTGCCGCGAACCAAAGGTGCGCGCGGCGGCAATATGGCGCAGGTAACTGCCGTTGCTGAGTTCGACCTGGAAAGTTTCTTTCCCAATGAGGGGATGTGGAAAATTGATCGAGTACGAAACGGAATAAGTTTCAGCGGGATAAACCGCGATGAACTTGTTTCCCTCACGCATCTCGAGCTCACGCCGAATCCTCAAATACTTTCTGGCCCGGCGCTGTTTGCGCGTGCCCGCCTTCTGAATCATCTCGACGAATGGGCGCGCGCTGCCGTCGAGAATGGGCAATTCAAGGTTGTCGAGTTCGACGATAGCATTATCAATGCCCATGCCGATAAAAGCGGAGAGCACGTGCTCGGTGGTGGAAATGAGCACGCCCTTCTTCATAAGGCTGGTGGCATAACTTACGCGGGCTACATTGCGGCTGATCGCCTCGATTTCGAAGCCGTCCAGATCGGTACGGCGAAAAACAATTCCCGTGCCGGACGGCGCAGGCAAGATGCGCATCGAGACGGGAGCGCCACTGTGCAGGCCGATGCCACTGCACTCCACCGCAGAGCGTATTGTTTGCTCGGGGGTCAAGAAGGAACAAGTTTGCGTTGAATGAATGAACTAGACTACGCTCATCTCCTCGAAAACTGGCTGTGGCAAATTAGCCACAGTGCGTGGCGATGTGCAAACTGTTCCTAAATGGGAAAAGCTTAAGAAAAGTCAGCTAACCCTAATCGAAAGTATGTGTTATCGAGCTTAGGACCCCCGACTTTGAAAATGTTCGGGAAACTTAGGGATCAATAGATCGTCAATCTTAGCGTTTACTGTTTTGCTTGGCCGGCTTGTTGGGGTTGTAGCCGGAGTGAGGGTCGAACATGGCTTCGTCGAGTCCCTGATTAATGGTGACCGAGTTGAGGAAGCGCTGACTGGCCATATCTCCGTTGAAATAGCGAGTCAGGTTGTAGGGCGCCATTACACCGGCAACCTGGCGGTAGTTTTCGTAAACTTCTTCTTCCAGATTTTTCTGGCGATCGACAGGATCGCGCCAGGAGAACGATTTTTTGACCGGCAAGTGGGTGTCGTTATCGAAATAAAGGGTAACGCTCTCATCCTGTGCATTGATCAGCGTGACCTGCTGCGCGGGATGTTGCGCGGCCACGGCAAAGCCTTCGAATAGAAGCACGACACTGGGATCGTTGACCCAGGTTCGAAGCACGGTGTCGAGCGAGAAGCGGCGTCGGCGCACGTATTCGTCGAGATCTTTTTGCTCAATCGGACGCGGGCCTTTATAAGTAATCTCCCATGCCTTGTTGCCGACGTAGAGTTCGGCGATGTCGCGCTCCTTAGTGATCTCAATCCGCTCTTTGTCGGGAAACTCGGTGAAACTCCAGAACACTCCGCCACTTCCATTAGGGCGGCCGTGGTGGAAGCTATAGCCGCGTCCTTGTTGCTCGCGGTCGCGAATGGTGAGGTAAGTCTCTCCGCCCAGTGCCTGAATTCCCTGATCGATGATGGCCCTGGCCTTGCGAGCATTTTCTTGGTCTGGCGAAATGGGGGGCGCTGGTGTGGGTTGCGGTGGCGCAGGACTCGACGACTGAGGCTCCGTGCTTTGGGCTTGTCCCAAAGCGTGGCAGCCGACCGAACACACCAAAACCAGGATCTGCAGAAACCGTTTCATTTCAGTTGAGGGATGAACCACGCGCAATAGGAATTGTAGCGTTTCGAGTGGGCATTCTGCCTGCGCCAGTGAAGCTCCTCGCGTTCTTGGATGCAGGAAAGGGGTAGAAAGCAAGCTGACTAGCGCGGGTTGGAGAGCTTTTTCTATCCCGTGAGGACCGCGCCACCGTTCACGTTGAAAACCTCTCCCGTGATGAAACTGGCGTGCTCGGTGCACAAGAACAGGATCGGAGCGGCAATCTCCTCCGGCCTGCCCACGCGTCCCAAAGGAATGGTATTGCGAATCTCTTCGCCGCTTTTCGGATCTTCGAGCGCGGCCGCGCTCATCTCTGTGTCTACCCAGCCAGGCGCAACGGAGTTTACGTAAATGCCCGCAGAAGCCAGTTCAGTCGACAGCCCTTTGGTCATGCTGATCAGCGCGCCCTTGGTCGCGGAATAGTCGCAGTGGAACGCTTCGCCGCGCTGGCCGCTGGTGGAACTGATCAGCACAATGTGTCCTGCTGCAGAGGTTTTGCGCGGCTGCGCTTTCATCTGCGCTACTGCATATTTGACCAGGCCGAACACTCCGTCGAGATTAATAGACATCGTGGAGCGCCATTGCTCGTCGGACATGCGCTCGATAGCCACGTCTTCGGGCGGCCAGACGCCGTGATTGGCGACGAGAATATTGAGTTGACCAAAATGCCGCACGGTTTCCGCGACCAGTGCACGAGCCGCTTCAAGGTTTTTCAAATCAGACGCGATCGGATGGCACACAGCTGCCCCACATTCTTTGGCTAGCGCTTCTGCCTGCGAGCGGGCGTTGAGGTAGCTGAAGGCTACCTTGGCCCCAGCAGCGGCGAACATACGCACCGTAGCTGCGCCAATGCCGCGCGAACCGCCGGAAATGAGAGCGACTTTACCAGAAAGAGAAAGAGGGATGGACATAGCAGACTAGTTTCGAGGTTCTCGTCTGCTGTTGCAAGTTAAAGAGTCAGTCTCCGGTGCCCGACGACATGCGCTCCGACTTCAGCCCGCGCAGAAGCAGGCGTACCAGCATACCGTCGAAGCGCGTTCCGCTCATCTTAGACAGTTCGTCGAGTGCTTGTTCGGGCGTCCGGGCGGCGGAGAACAACTGCTCGGTGACCATGTTGGCGTAAGCGTCGGTCAGGCCGATGATTCGCGCCCATAATGGAATCTCTTCGCCCCGCAGGCCGTCGGGATAGCCGCTGCCGTCAAAGCGTTGGTGGTGGTGTTCGACGGCCTCGCGCATCAGGTGGCTGTTCGGGATGGTGCCAACAATCTCCGCACCCACGTGGGCATGCATTTTTACCCGAAGAAATTCATCGTCGCTCAGGGGGCCGGCTTTATTGAGAATGCGCTCGGAAATGAAGATCTTCCCGACGTCGTGAACCCGGGCGGCGTAAACCAGATCTGCCGTTTCCTCGGAGGAAAGGCCGAGAGCCCGCGCAATCACTTCCGTATAGCGCGCGACCAGATCGCCGTGGCCGGCGGTTTGCAACTCGCGCGATTCGGCAGCTCGGCTTAGCGATTCGATCGCTTCCTTCAGCACTGGTACGTTGCAATCGTTATCCCCGCCGCAAAGTTTATAGAGAGTCGAAGTTAACTCCTCCAGATGCTCGGGGCCAGTTTGTTCGCGTTGCAGGAAACCTTCGATATACGCCGAAATTTGCTGGCGCTGCCGGGCAAAGTCCTGACCCTCGACGTATTCCTGCGCCGTCGAGACGGAATTTCCGCCGGAGCGCTTGGAGACGTACATGCCTGCGTCGGCCACTCGGATGATGTCTTCAATGGAGAATCCGTGCATGGGGAAACTGGCAACTCCGAAGCTGCCGGTAATCTGGTGTTCGGCCAGCATGGGATCGCCGGCCAGCCACTGCCGCAGGCGCTCAGCCAGCACCTGGGCCTGTTCCGCGCCAGTCTCCGGCATCAGGACGATGAACTCGTCGCCGCCATAGCGGGCGACCACATTCGACGTCCGGGACTTTTGCTCGAGCAGCCGGCCCACGCGAGCCAGCACGAGATCGCCCTCGAAGTGGCCCATGGTGTCGTTGACCTCTTTGAATTTGTCGAGGTCGATGAGTACGACGGAGAACGGCCGTCCGGAGCGCGATGCGCGCTTCCACTCCGCCGACAAGGCTTCCCAGAAGAAGCGCCGAGTCTTGATTCCCGTCAGGCCATCAGTGATGGATTGCTGCTGCAGCTTTTGGAAGACAAACGCATTATGCAGCGCAGTGGCGAGCAAGTCGGCTAGCGTGTTGAGAATCAGAACATCCTGCGGCGAAAACGCATTCTCGTTGCGGCTTTCAATGTTCAGCACGCCCAGCAGCGATTCGCCGTAGTTGATCGGAATGCAAAGGATAGCGCGAGAATCAGGAAGAATGCCGGTTAGATTGCCGGGCAATGCGTGCTGTACCATCGCGCGTTCACCGGTGCGCGCCACACGACCAAGAATGCCGGCGCCCAGAGGAATGCGCCTGCCCACAGCATGCGCCGTCGCTCCTGCTTCGGCTTTGATCTCGATTTCTTTGGTGCCATAGTCGAGCAATCCGATTCCAATGTGATCGAAGCTGAAATTTTTTTGAATTTCCGTGACGATCTGGGCCAGCATGTGCACCGGATCGTCGCTGGAGATGGCGGTGCGGGAAACGTTGTTGAGAAACGCGAGTTGGCGGGAGCGACGCTGCTCGTCGGCAAATAAGCGGGCATTCTCTACGGCGACCGAAACCTGTCCCGCGGCCGTGGCCAGCACGTCGAGGTCGCGCTGCTCGAAGACGAATTCGCGGTCGGGATTCATCGCCACCATGACTCCGGCCACTTTCTTGCCCATAAAGATTGGGACGGCGACGAGGCATTTAGCAGGACGCCCCGGAATGTAACCTATCCCCAGATTCTGCCGTGCTGTCTCCAGATCGGAGCGGATGAGCAGCGGTTCGCCGGTGCGAATCACATATTCGCTGAAAGCATTTCTCAATTCACGAGTGCGTTTAGGCAGGACGCGATTATCTCTGACCTCAAGCTCGAAGCGAAGGTCTTCTCCGTCCTGGAACGCGATATAGAAGTGACTGGTATCGAAAATCTGTCCCAGTTCGACTTGGATGGTGCGAAGAATCTCGTCCTGGTCGAGGCGTGAACTGATCGCCTTTCCGATCTCGGTTAACAGTTCGTACTCTTTCGTGCGCCGATGGGCATCGTGACTGACCACGTAGTTTTCCAGCGTCAGTCCCAATTGCAAGGCAAGTCCCACCATGAGGCGAGGTCCGGATGAACCGAACGCGCGGCGCTCGGCGTGGGGGAATAGGATCACCCCGAAATTGTGCTCTCGAGTCTGCAGACTGACCGCGGTCAGGTTGCGAACTCCCGCTTCGGCAAGGATCCTCTTCAATTCCGCGAACGTTCCCACCGACGACACAGGGAACGGTTCTGTCATCTCGGCCACGTGCTGCACGGTGAAGACTCCGTTGCGCCGGTACGCCAGTTCGCAGATGTAATCTCCAGCACCGCTACTTTCCAGAGCAGCTAAGAATCCCGGTTCAAAACCGTGTTGCACCGAAGGCAACAGACCACGCCAGCGTTCGGTGACGAATATGGCTGCGCGTTCCATCGGCAATGCGCTGCGCAAGCGCTCCAGCGCGGCTTGCATACTGGGCACCAGGTCTTCCGCAAAGAGCAGACGGCGCGGGTCAACACCGAGAGTCGAAAGAGCCAGCGTATTTTCCTGCACAGCGTTGCGCTGGTTTTCAAACAGCACCATCACCATGGCAATGCCCAGGAGCATCTGAGGAACCGGACCGAACAAACGGCTGGCATTGCCGAAAATTTCCGTCCAAGGATTCTGTAACTGGCCCACGCCCATTAGCACCGCCCAGAAGGCTAGAGAAACAGCGAGCACCCAGAAGGCGAGTGATTTGCGGCGATGGCTGTTCAGGTAGAAAACGGCCGAACAGTACAGCAACACCGAGGCCAAGCCTAAACCCAGTCGTACCGCCGGTTGTACGTCCGGACGAAACACGCCGTTGACAATGTGCCCCCGCAGCGTAAGGCAAGCGAGCGCGACCCCGACCGTTCCCACCGCAGCGTCATACCATTGGAAACGATAGGAGCCGCGCATCAGCCGCGTCGAAACGAAAATACACAGCGCCATCGCGACCAGAAATAGCTCGCTGACAAAAAATGCCAGGGAAGACTTAGGAAAGGTATCGAGGATGTAGTGCAGCGAATACGCCGCCCAAGCGAGTTGCCACGCGCGGAAGTAAGCCTGGCGGCTCTGCTCGTGGAGATAAGTGAATACCAGAAACAGCAGGACCGAGACAAAACCCGGAATTAAAACCGTCGTGATGACAACACTGTTCATAGGGTCGCTGAAGACACCTCTGGCCAAACCCTCTGGCTCAGTTTAGGGGGGAAACAGTCTGTTAATGTTTTCACATCGCGCCCGGGAACACAATAAGATTTAAGTACAGTCCCACCCATTCGATATCTTTTGAAATCAAAGGGTTGCGTCCAAATTGTATGGCGCTGCGCTTGACGGCCTTTTTTACTTGCCCGTACCATCGAAGGTTGAACAATAAACCGTTACAGCACTAGCAATACTCTCTCGGGAGATGCGGCGCCGCATACCAAAGTCTTCGTAATCGCGATCTCTATGCCCGAAGTTTTGAATTCACCCTCGCAAGGCAAGCCCCGAGTGCGTTTTGCGCCCTCGCCCACCGGATTCCTTCATGTTGGGAGTGCCCGCACTTTTATTTTTAACTGGCTGTACGCCCGTCGGAAAGGCGGGACAATGATTCTGCGTCTCGACGATACCGACGTGGAACGCAATACCGATGCGTCGGTCAATTCCATTTTTGAGGGCCTGAAATGGCTCGGCCTGAGTTGGGATGAAGAATACAAGCAGTCCGAGCGCGGAGAACTGCACCGCCAAATGGCGGAGGCCATCTTTCAGAAAGGCCTTGCCTATCGCGACTTCACGCCGGCTCACACCGGGGATAGCGAGAGATCAGGGGCTCAAGGGACGTGGTTATTCAATCCCGGGATGCGGGAACTGTCACGGGAAGAGAGCGATCGTCGCGCCGCGGCGCGAGAACCGTTTGCGTTACGCTTTCGCGTGCCGCGCGAGAGCGGACAGGTCGTGCGTTTCAACGACGCCGTTTATGGCGAGCAGGCGAAAGCCGCGGGCGACATCGAGGACTTCGCCCTATTACGCTCCGATGGCATGCCGACCTATCACCTGGCCTCGTGCGCCGACGACGCCAATCTGCGGATTAGCCACGTCATCCGCGGCCAGGACCATCTCTCGAACACCTACAAGCACGTGTTGATCTTCGAAGCCGCCGGCTTCACGCCCCCGCAGTTCGCGCATCTTCCGCTACTGGTCGCACCCGACGGAACGAAGCTGTCGAAGCGCCGCCACGGCCCGGTCGTGAGCGTGACTACATACCGCGACGCAGGGTTCCTGCCCGAAGCATTCATCAACTTCCTGTGCCTGCTGGGCTGGTCGCCGAAGAACGACCGCGAGCTGATGAGCGTGCGAGAACTCGTCGACGCCTTCTCGCTCGAGGGCATCAATCGTGCGAACGCGGTGGTGAACTTCAAGGAGTCGGGTGATGTGGGGCGGGCACTCTTGCCCGCCAACGCCGTCCCCGAAGACACTTTTGACCCCAAGGCTCTCTGGCTCAACGCCGAGGATATTCGTAGCCTGCCCATCGAAGACCTGTGCCAGCGCCTGCTCCCGATCGTGCGCGAAGCCGGTTTTAACGTCAGTCCGGAAAAAATGCTCCGCATCACGCCGCTCGTTCGGGAACGCATTAAGCTGCTGCGCGACGTGTTGACCGCCGCCGACTTTTTCTTTGTCGATCCGCTACCGCCATACGATCCTGCCGAACTGATTCCCCAAAAAGGTGACGCGGCCATGGCATTGAAAGTTTTGCAGTGCGCGAAGGAAGCGCTGGCGAATATCGAATTCAAACACGACCCGCTCGATCAAACCCTCCGAGCATCCGCTCAGGAGTTGGGCATCAAGGCGGGACAGATGTTTCAGCCGATCCGCGTCGCCGTCTGCGGCCGGAAAAAGGCCCCGCCCCTGTTTGAGACTCTCGAAGTGCTGGGACGGGAAACTACACTGGCGCGCATCGACCAGGCGATTCGGAAGATAGCGTAGAAGGCAACCCGCGATTTTTCCTAATTTTTGTAATCCACACTGGTCCTGGTGAATCTATAACGTTTTGGGGTGTACTTCTGTTCGCGGGAATTTCTTCTTCACGGAGCTGTTGAAACACGTACTTCTGTTTTATAATAATTCTTGTTCGATAATCAGTAGTCTCACACAATGCATCTCACCCACGAGCAGTTTCGCGAGCTGGCATGGAAGTGCGGCTTGGCCGCCACGCATCAGCGCCGGGTTGTCTACGAAGCGGTCGTAGCCACCCATGGTCACCATTCCCCGGAAAAGATCTATGCCGCGGTTCAGCGGAAGATTCCTTCCATCTCGTTAGCCACGGTTTACAACAATCTAAGGCTTTTCGTGGAGCGCGGTCTGCTGCGAGAAGTCTCGCCCCATGCCTCGACCCTGCTCGTGGATGGCAATCTCGAACCTCATCATCACCTGGTGTGTTCGCGCTGCAAGTCGGTGCAGGACATCGAAGGCGAGTTCATCGATTTCAAACGTTTATCGCGGCAGCTTCCGGATGGCTTTGACTTGACGCAACCTCTGGTCGAGGTCTTTGGCCTTTGTCGGCGCTGCGCCAACAAGTAGTCTCAAGGCTGTGCGTAACTTTGGAGTTCTTATGACTGATGTTCTGGTCGCTCTCGCTGGAGTAGCCACCAGCACGTGATGCAGCATTTCAGGACCAAAGGTGCGAAGAGTTCGTCGCACTTTTTGATTAATTCAAAGGAAAATAAATATATGGAAAATACACTCGCGACTTCATCGGGGAGCGTTTCCCCGGAAGCTAAAGACAAAAGCACCACGCCGGAAGCGAAGTGCCCAGTAGCGCACGGCGCTCGCAAATCCAATACGAATGTTGATTGGTGGCCGAGTCAGGTGAACCTGAGGGTCCTGCACCAACATTCTCCAAAGTCCGATCCGATGGGCAAGGAGTTCAACTACGCGGCAGAGTTCAAGACGCTCGACCTGAATGCCGTGATCAAGGACCTGCATGCCTTGATGACGGATTCGCAGGAGTGGTGGCCGGCCGACTTTGGCCACTATGGGCCGCTGTTCATTCGTATGGCGTGGCACAGCGCCGGCACGTACCGCATTGGCGACGGCCGCGGCGGTGCCGGAGCCGGGCAGCAGCGCTTCGCGCCGCTCAATAGCTGGCCGGACAACGTGAACCTGGACAAGGCACGCCGGCTCCTCTGGCCGATCAAGCAGAAGTATGGCCGGAAAATCTCCTGGGCCGACCTCATGATTCTCGCCGGCAACGTCGCATTGGAATCGATGGGCTTCAAGACGTTCGGTTTTGGCGGCGGGCGCGCGGACGTGTGGGAGCCCGAGGAGGAAATTTTCTGGGGACCTGAGGGCACGTGGCTGGCGGACGAGCGCTACAGTGGCGACCGTGATCTTCAGAATCCGCTCGCGGCCGTGCAAATGGGCCTGATCTATGTGAACCCGGAAGGGCCGAACGGCAAGCCAGATCCGATTGCCGCGGCACGAGATATCCGGGAGACCTTCGCCCGCATGGCGATGAATGATGAGGAGACCGTTGCGCTCATTGCCGGCGGTCACACCTTCGGCAAGACCCACGGCGCTGCCGTTCCCGCTCAATATGTGGGCAACGAACCAGAAGGTGCCGACATCGAGGATCAGGGCCTCGGGTGGAAGAATAAATTTGGCAAAGGCTTTGGTGCTGACACCATTGGCAGCGGATTGGAAGTAACCTGGACCACATCACCGACCAAGTGGAGCAACAACTTCTTCACCAACCTCTTCAGCTACGAATGGGAACTGACCAAGAGCCCGGCCGGCGCGCATCAGTGGACACCGAAAAATGGTGCAGGCAACGGTACGGTTCCGGATGCGCATGATCCTTCCAAACGTCACGCGCCAACTATGTTGACCACCGACTTGGCCTTGCGGTTCGATCCCGCTTACGAAAAGATCTCGCGGCGCTTCTTCGAGCATCCAGATCAGTTTGCAGACGCGTTTGCGCGGGCGTGGTTCAAGCTCACGCACCGTGACATGGGCCCGATCGTACGTTATCTCGGTCCGCTCGTTCCCAAGGAACCCCTGCTGTGGCAAGACCCCATCCCCGCAGTGGATCATCCGCTGATCGGGGACCAGGACATCGCAGCGCTGAAGGCGAAAATACTCGCGTCAGGGTTGTCCGTTTCCCAACTGGTCTCGACGGCTTGGGCGTCGGCGTCGACGTTCCGCGGCTCGGACAAGCGCGGCGGAGCGAACGGCGCGCGCATTCGCCTCGCGCCGCAAAAGGACTGGGAAATCAACCAGTCGGCTGAACTGCCGAAGGTGCTGCAGAAGCTCGAAGCCCTTCAAAAAGAGTTCAACAGCGCCCAGACGAACGGCAGTAAAGGAAAGAAGGTCTCGCTTGCTGACTTGATCGTTCTCGGCGGTGATGCGGCGATCGAGAAAGCCGCGAAGGCTGCCGGGCACGACGTGAAAATCCCATTCAAGCCGGGGCGCATGGACGCGTCGCAAGAGCAAACAGACGTCGAGTCCTTCGCGCCGCTCGAACCGAAAGCCGATGGATTCCGCAACTATCGCCGCGGCAAGCAGCGCCTCTCGGCTGAGGAGATGCTGGTGGATCGAGCACAATTGTTGAAGCTGACTGCTCCTGAGATGACGGTTCTCGTCGGTGGCCTGCGCGTGTTGGGTGCAAATGCCGGGAAGTCGAAACACGGCGTCTTCACCAAGCGGCCCGAGATGCTGACCAACGATTTCTTCGTCAACCTGCTCGACATGCATACCCAATGGCAGCCGTCTAATACAGTCGAAGGCGTTTCCGAAGGCGTGTACGAAGGACGCGACCGGACGACGAACCAGGTTAGGTGGACCGCTACCCGCGTAGACCTGATCTTCGGTTCGCATTCGCAGCTCCGTGCTCTCGCGGAAGTCTATGCGTGCGCTGACTCGAAGGAGAAGTTTGTGAAGGACTTCGTGGCTGCGTGGAACAAGGTGATGAACCTCGATCGTTTCGACCTGGTCTGAGTGCGGGATGGGGCCGGAGGGTTATCCTTCCGGCCCTTAATTCCTTTACGTAACTTGATCCATTGAAGTCTTCCGAGTCCCGTCCCTTAGTTTTCAAGGCTTGTAATCATTCTCAATCAAGAATTCCCGCCAAATTTCGCGAATGACAACTCTCTTGACATGAAGTACTTTGTAATATAAAGTATCCTCATGATCGCACCGGACGATCCGTTCCTTCGACCTGTCCGAAAGCGCTGGATTCCACGCGAAATGACTACTGCGCCCGTTCTTGATGCCAATGAAACCGGCGGATCGATCGAACCGCATTACGCGCTGCTGATCAATCCCTTCTATCCCAAGGACGCGAACGCCAGCTTCGGCAAGCACGTGCTTACTCCTACGCTCGCCCTGACCAGTTTTGCCGCCACCACGCCGAACCATTGGCGCGTCGACTATTGGGACGAGAACCTGCTCGATGGCCGGCCTCCTTTTCGTCCCATGCCGCAGGTGGTTGGCATCACCGTCCATCTGACTTTTGCGCGGCGCGCTTATGAATTGGCGGACTGGTATCGCGCTCGGGGCGCGAAAATAATTTTCGGCGGGCTGCATGTTCTCTCCTGTCCCGAAGAATGCGCGCCGCACGCAGATGCGCTCGCACTCGGCGATGGGGTGCAACTCTGGCCGCGCATCCTACGTGACATCGAGAGCAATAATCTGCAGACGCGCTACGTCGCCACCTACGAGAATGATTATTGCGATGACCCTTCGCCATGGCGATCCCTCCTTCCGCGACGCAGTTTTCTTACGACCACCAGTCTGATCGCCACCCGCGGATGTCACAATCGTTGCGGTTTTTGTTATCTCGCCACCGACGGCCTGCGCATGCCGTACCGCATGCGCGATCCTCAGCAGGTGGTCGATGAGTTCGAAGCAGATGACCAACCCTACGCCGTGTTCATCGACAACAATCTGGGTTCGCGCCGCGATTATCTGCACTCGCTGTGCGCCGCACTGCGTCCGCTCAACAAAATCTGGAGCGCCGCCGTCACCATCGACGTCACCGACGATCCCAGCCTAATCCGCAACATGGCGTTGGCGGGATGCACCGGCGTCTTCATCGGCTTCGAATCGCTCTCCGACGACAACCTCGCCGACTCGCACAAGAAGGCGCCAAAGACCAGCGACTATGCGCGTCGTGTGCGCATTCTGGACGACTACGGCATCCAGGTGAACGGATCGTTCGTTCTCGGTTTCGATCACGATCGCAAGGACGTTTTCGCCCGCACCGCGGAATGGATCGAAGAAAATCGCCTGGAGTGTGCTACCTTTCACATCCTCACGCCCTATCCAGCTACACCCCTGTTTCGTCAGATGGAAGCGGAAGGAAGACTCCTGCATCGCGACTGGAGCCTATACGACACCGGCCACGCCGTCTTTCAGCCGAAGCACATGACGCCGCAAGAACTCGAGCAGGGATATGCCTGGATCTATCAGCGTCTGTTCTCACACGCATCGATCTGGCGCCGCCGGCCCGAGGACTCCCAGGCCATCCCGCTCTATCTGGCAATGTCGTACTTGTACAAACGCTCCAACCGCTTCTGGCACCTGCTGATCAAGCACGACCTGGTGAATCCGGTGTGGAAACCGCTGGTGGAAATGACCCGCTGGAGGCATGTCCATTACCGCCGACAACTGGAGCAACGAGAGATCGCCGGCGCTCCAGGGCAGGTCGTGTCCGCCGGAGTCTGACTCGTCGTTCTTTGCGGTAAGATCAGAGCTATGAAAACGTCTGATACCGAGGCTGAAAAGGCCGGCGAAAACGCCGTCCCGGAGTCTCGGCCTTCTAACTTTATCCGCGACATCATTCTCGACGATCTGAAGACAAATAAATTTGGCGGTCGGGTGCAGACGCGCTTTCCTCCCGAGCCCAACGGATATCTGCACATCGGGCACGCCAAGGCGATCTGCCTCGACTTTGGACTCGCCGACGAATTCGGCGGACATACGAATCTCCGTTTCGACGATACCAATCCCGAGAAAGAAGAAACCGAATACGTCGAATCCATTCAGGCCGACGTGAAGTGGCTCGGCTTCCACTGGGACGGACTCTTTTACGCTTCGGATTATTTCGATCAGCTCTATGAATGGGCAGTGAAGCTGGTGAAGGATGGCAAGGCCTACGTCGACGACCTCTCGGCCGAGGAAATTCGCAAGCATCGGGGCACGCTCACCGAGCCAGGCAAGGACAGCCCGTACCGCAACCGCTCGGCGGAAGAAAACCTGGATTTATTTCAGCGCATGAAGGCCGGAGAGTTTCCCGACGGCTCCCGTGTACTGCGGGCAAAGATCGACATGGCCTCGCCCAATCTGAACATGCGCGATCCCGTCATGTATCGCATTCTGCATGCCGAACATCACCGCACCGGGAACAAGTGGTGCATCTACCCGATGTACGACTTCGCGCACGGACAGTCGGATTCGCTCGAACGCGTGACCCACTCCTTGTGTACGCTGGAGTTTGAAGATCACCGCCCGCTCTACAACTGGTTCATTCAGCAGCTGGGAATTTTTCCGTCGCAGCAAATCGAATTCGACCGCCTCAACCTGACACACACGCTGTTGAGCAAGCGCAAGTTGCTACAGCTGGTGCAGGAGGGCCGCGTCAGCGGATGGGACGATCCGCGCATGCCCACGTTAAGCGGCATCCGCCGCCGCGGCTATACGCCAGAGGCGATTCGAAATTTCATCGCGTCGATCGGAGTGTCGAAGACCACCGGCTCGATCGAGCTGGCCATGCTCGAACATTTTGTGCGCGAAGATTTGAACAAGCGCGCACCGCGCGTGATGGCGGTGCTGCGCCCGCTGAAAGTCGTGATCGACAATTATCCAGAGAACCAAGTTGAGGAGATGGAGGCGGTCAACAATCCCGAAGACGAGAAGCGCCGGCTCGCGCAAAGTCCCGTTCTCGCGCGTGCTCTACATTGAGCAGGATGACTTCCGCGAAGTTCCCCCGCCGAAGTATTACCGCCTGTCGCGGGGCCGCGAGGTTCGCCTGCGCTATGGCTACTTTGTGACATGCACCGGCGTCGTGAAGAACGATAAGGGCGAGGTCGTCGAAGTTCACTGTACTTACGATCCGGCGACTCGCGGCGGCAATGCTCCGGATGGCCGCAAGGTGAAAGCGACCATCCACTGGGTCGCGGCCGCGAGTGCAGTCGACGCCGAGGTACGCATTTACGAGGACTTATTCTTGAAAGAAGATCCCAGCGACGTGGAGGAAGGCAAAGACGTCCTCGACAATCTGAATCCGAACTCACTGGAGATCATCACCGACGCGAAGCTGGAACCGTCACTGGCGAATGCTATTGCAGGGAATCGCTATCAATTCGAACGGCTGGGATATTTCTGCGTCGATTCCGACTCAAAGCCGGACAAGCCGGTGTTCAACCGCACGATTGCGTTGAAAGACACTTGGGCGAAGGTGGAGAAGAAGCAAGGTGGGAAGACCTAAAGGGTCACTAACTTTTGTCATGCTGAGCGAGGAACGGCATTCGCGAAGCGAAGGTCGTCCGCAGTCGAAGCATCCCTGCCCTCATGAAAATGCCGGCGTCTCGCATGTCGTCATATCGATTCTGGAAAACGCGCGGAACCACGCGTCCGTAGGCTATAGGGATGCTTCGACTCCGCAGTTAGGATCGCATCGCGATCCTAACTTCTCCGCTCAGCATGACAGGCGGCGGTGTTGCCGGACGCGAGCTGAGATGCCCCCAAAAGCAAAGCCCCGAGCGCGAATTCAACTCGGGGCCATGAGCCTGTCAAGCTCAACACGATTATGAAGATGTACGAATCAGAGATCTATGTTACTTGGCGAGTCCCCCGGTCGGGACCTGCTACAGAACTGGGAATGCTTTGCGCCCGGGTTGACATAACCTGTCCTTTCGAGCTTGACAGCCGGATATGCTACCAATTACATCTCCTCTTCAATCTTAGAAGTTGAAGCGCTGTCCTGCCCCAGGGAAAATTGCCCCGAATTGAGCACCGACCTACGTTGGCATGCACATGCACTCAACAATTCTCGCCGCATTTTTCGAGATCTCTCGCACCCCGGCCTCGATGTGCAGCGCCGGCGTCCTGGTTCTCCTGATTGCGCTCTGGGCTGCGAAGAGCGACATCGCGCGGGCCCGCGGCCTCGACAAGATCGTAGCCTTGAGCAATTTGTGTTTCGCTGTCCCCCTGGCGGTCTTCGGCGCCCTGCATCTCTCGGACGCAAAGTCCATCATGCCCATCGTGCCTTCGTATATGCCATGGCGTTTGTTTTGGACGTATTTCTTCGGCTTTGCGCTGCTGGCCGCGTCTTTGAGCATTGCCGCAAAAATTCAGGTGCGCTGGTCTGGCCTGCTGTTCGGGATCGCGATGTTTCTTTTTGTGGCGATGTTGATCATCCCGGGAGTTCTTGCCCACCCCAAGGACCGGTTTCCATTGACTTTTGTCTTCCGCGAAAGCTCGTTCGGGGGCGGAGGCTGGATCTTAGCGGGAAGCGCGATGCTTGCGGGAAGCGCACTGCGCGAGAAAGGTCGCGAGCAAGGCCGCGGGCAGGTCGGAAGCAAGCTCATTACCGTGGGCCGCGTGTTGATCGCGATCGCCGCCATATTTTATGGCGTTGAGCATTTTCTGCACCCAGTGAACGTTCCCGGAGTCCCGCTCGAAAAACTCATGCCCACGTGGATTCCCGGGCGCGTGCTCATTAGCTATCTGACGGGCGCAATTCTTCTCGTTGCCGGGATCGCCATTCTGCTGGCGAAGAAGACGCGGATGGCGGCAACTTATCTCGGGACCTGGATTGTGCTGCTGGTATTGTTCATCTATGGGCCGATCCTGATCGCGTCGCTGTCCGACCCAACCACCACGGTCAAAGTTGAGGGAATCAACTACTTTGCGGACACGCTGCTGTTTGCCGGAGCGATTCTCGCGCTCGCCAGCGCGACGCGCGCCGATTAAAATGCCGGCTGCCAACGTTACGAAACCTATTATGAAAAGAGGACCACGACAGTATTGTTCGAAAGCTGACAGCTAGTTATGCACGTGCGGGCTCTGTGCGGGATTCTTCGTGTGGCCTGGCGGTTCCTTCACGACTCTCACATTGAAACTTACGGGCAAAGTCTTGGGCGGGAAGCACTGGGCATTATCGCAGGCTTGGTAGCGCAGGACGCCGTGCATCACATATTTTCCCGGCACCACCGCGTGCAGCGGGTGGACGGCTACCGCGATGGTGAAATCTCCGCTATATACATTCAACTTCTCGTCCGGTGAAAAAGGAAAAGCCAGATCCTTGCCCGCGGGGTATTGAATCTTGCCCAGAATAATGTCGGTGGGCAGGTCCATCCTCAGATTGGTCGGGATTAGAAACTCGGACTTCGGCGTGTTGGAATTGATGTGAAATCCCGAGGCCACGCGGAAATTCAAGTCCACCATCGTCTGCGCGGCGCGCGGCGCGGTGACCAAAGGAATGGGAGCGATCGAGACCGAAGGCGCCTTCACGGATTGCGCTGCCGCTATACCCAGGCACAGCGCCAGCAGACCAATCATTGTCGACTTGTGCCCTCGCAAGATCATTTCTGTACCGCCCATAGTAGAGCATTCGGGGCGCCATCCTATTGTCACTTCTGAGGCTGCAGAGATAGAGATGCAGAAGTCGCCGGCGAATTCTGCGCTTGTGTATTCAGCGCCTTCTTGATGGAGTCCTCGATCTCAGCTTTGCCTTTCAAGCCGATAATTTTGTCCACAATTTTTCCGTCGCGGCCGATGAAAAAAGTCTCGGGCAACGCGGGAACGCCGCCGTAGGCGTCGCCCACTTCTTCCTTGCCGAGCAGCACGGGATAGTTCACTCCCATATCTTTGGCGAACTTGGCGATGTCTTCCTTGCTGGAATCGTCCATGGCTACGCCGACAATCTGCAGACCCTGGGCTCCGTACTGCTTCTGCAATTCGATAAACCACGGCATCTCAATCTTGCAAGGACTGCACCAGGTGGCCCAAAAATTCAGCAGAACAGCTTTGCCGCGCAGGTCCGACAAGCGCATGCTGTTGCCGTCGAGCGACTGAAGCGTGAAATCAGGCGCAGGTCCGGACTTGGTGATGGGCGGAGGCGCTGGTCCGGAGCGCCGGGCCATGTGAAAGCCGAAATAAAGCATTCCGGCGGCAACCACGGCGACGATTACCAAAGCCAGCGGATTCCGCTTTCCTCCGCCTCCCGGAGTTGCGGACACCCCGCCATCGACGAGCGACGGCGAAAGACTAGCGCCGCAGACTTCGCATGTCGCCGCGCCCAAGGCTCCATCGCGACCAGTTTCGACTGGCGCGCCGCAATTTGGACACCGCTCAGGTTGTTCTGATGGCGGTCCGTCCGATTTTTCAACGTCCGACATAAAGCAGATCCTCCAACTACAAAGCAAAACGATTCAGGAACGACAGCCAGCTCGAGATTAGCGTAAAGCGGCCGATTACAAGCAACACACCCAGCGCGATGAGCAACCCTCCGCTGGCCACTTCGAGAATATGCATCTTAGATCGAAAGCGGCTATAAAACTTCAGAAAACGCTCCATCAGCAGGGATGTCAACAAGAACGGCACCGCCAGTCCCAGCGAATAGACCGCCAGCAGAAGGATTCCCTTCACCACCGTGTCCTGCTCACCGGCCAGAGTCAGGATCGCGGTCAAGATCGGCCCCAGGCACGGTGTCCAGCCGAAGGCGAAGGCGAAGCCAATGACGAACGCGCCAATCGGCGTGCTGCTTCCTTTCACGCTGTGTAGCCGGGCATCGGTATAGAGCGCTTTGATCTTGAAAATTCCGGTCAGATGCAGTCCGAAAATAATGATAACCACGCCAGCCACGATCGAGAGCGTGTGTTTGTAGCGCGCCGCCATCTGCCCAATCTCCGTCGAGATCGCGCCCAAGGTTACAAATACCACGCTGAAGCCTAGGATGAACCCGACTGAGTTCACCATAACTCGTCGCATGAGCTGGCTTTGTCGCGATTTCAATTCCTCCACGCCCACGCCCGAGATCAGGGAAACGTATCCCGGCACCAGGGGAAGTACGCATGGCGAGAGGAAAGAAATCAATCCTGCAAAGAACGCGGCAATGGGAAGCGGAAGGCTATGCATCGAACTCTTATTGTAGCTGCTGGAGGCTGCTTCACTGGATAAGACGCTCGGAGCCGGCTTTAGTTGCAGAAGTTGCGAAGACTTCCGCGCAAAGTTGCGTGCGCTTTCAGCGTGGAACGTGAGGTCGTTCCGCCGCCGCCGGCACCCCCGGGGACGCGGTCTGTTCCGGAGACTCGCTGAGCTTGCGCAGAACCGGACCCGGGAGTATCGCAGCGAGGATGGCATGGTTGCCTTCCTGGCGCACCTGCAGGCTGTCAAAAAGAGCTTTTACATCGGCGTCGGTGCCTGGCGCTCCGACCGACACTTCGGCGCTGCGAAACATCGCCAGAAATACATTCGCCTTGTCGGCAATCTCACGGGCGTCCTCGTCACTGCCCGCCCACGCTTCCGCCCGCAGATGTAACGCGTCCACGCGCAGCGGAAGATGCAGCGGACTGTAGCTGGCGGAAACCACCAAATCGGCGGGCTTGGGGAAAATCGTCGCCCAAGCTGCGGATTGCCGCGCCAAGGGCTCAACCCGCGCCACCATCCAGAACGGGCTCGCCAGTTGCACCCGCTTGTAATACTTTCGCAGAAGTGCCGGCCCTCCAAACGGCGACGCCAGCCGTCGCGAACGGTCCACTATGCCGCGGATCACGGCAGGATCGTCGTGATTGGAGGCCGCGACAATGTCCACTCCCAGAATCGCGATGCGGAACGACCGTCCGTAGAGTGGAATGGTAAAAATGTCGATCGAGTTATAGTTTTCGACCGACTGCGCGGTCCGCTTCAGGTAGGCGAGGCACTTGCTCGCATCAAACTTTCCGGTGAAGACTTCGGAAAAACGGGGCTCAGCCGCCGCGCCTCCCGTCCCCCCGCCGGGCCAGTTCTGTGGGTAGTGGATGGCGAAAGCCGCCGCATTCAGATCGCGCTCAAAGTCAAAGCCAGTTTCCTGAATAAAGCGTTCGTACTCCGGGTCGTGCGCCACCGGCAGCAGATAGCTTTCCGCCATTCGCCTTGCGTGCCCAGCACAAAGTTGCCATAAACGAAAGCATCGGCGCCGGGCAGAAGGCGCGCCGCTTCCGGCGGAGCGTGTTTTCGCAGCTGGACGGCAAGGGTCACCGCCGCAGCCACAATCACCAGCGCTAGAGCAATGGGGAAGGCGCGTCTAATTCGCATGAAATGCGGTCAGGGATGAAATGATAGCACCCCTGGACACCAGTCATTCATGCCGCAGGGCTGTCATGGGGTCGATCTGAGCCGCCCGCCTCGCCGGTACGGTCCCCGCCAACAGGGCCGCCAACAGCAAGATCATTACCGCAAAACCCAGCGCGAGGGGATCGTTGGGCTTCATGCCGAACAGAAAAGATTCGACAAACCTCGACGTTCCCAAGGCAACCGGCACACTGATCGCCAGTCCGACCGCCGCCAGCACCAGGACTTCGCGGAGCACCATCCAAAGCACCGGGCGGCGTTGCGCCCCCAGCGCGATGCGAATCCCGATCTCGCCCGTGCGGCGGGCCACGGTATAGGAGATCGTGCCGTAGAGGCCCACGCAGGCAATGGTCAGCGCCAGCACCGCAAAAGCGGAACACAGTTCGGCGAGTATCTTCTCCTGACGTACCTGATTGTCGATTTGTGCCTGCTGCGTGCGCACTTGCGAAACCGGCAAACGTGCATCGGCTTGATGAACGATCTGGCGAACCGTATTGACGAAGGCCAGCGGGTCGCCCGCCGTACGCACTGCAAACATCATCTCGTTGGGAAGAGGAAATCCCTGATTAAACGGCAGGTAGATGACCGGCGGAATCTGGCGCTTCAAGTTGCCGTAACTCGCATTCTTCGCCACGCCAACGATTTCCATGTCGCGCGCGATGGCCCCATTGATTCCCTTCCACAAAATGATATGGCGCCCGAGCGGATTTGCGCCTGGGAAGTTGATCTTGGCGAACTGTTCGTTGACGACGGCAACCGGCTGCGACGTGGTACGGTCGTGCTCGTCGATGTCGCGGCCGGCAAGAATCGGAATCTGCATCGTGGTCAGGAATCGCGCGCCGACGGTCAAGTAGCGGTTGTTGATGTCCGGCGGCGCGCCCGGCAGACCGATCGGCATCTGGTCTTCGCCACCGATCAGCGAACCACTGGCGAGCCCGGCGCTCGCGACGCCGGGGATAGCGGCAAACCGCTCTCGCAGATCATTGTAGAAGTCATTGATTTCCCCGTCGCGATGCCCCGACTGTCGGCCATTCAACGCGAAAAGAAGCAGGTTCTGGCGATTGAATCCGAGATTGACTGATTCGAGATTGGAGAGCGTACGCACGAAAAGCCCGGCGGCGACCAGAATCAGAAGCGAAATAGCGATCTGCCCCGTCACCAGAACTCGACTCAAGCTGATGCTCGCCCAAAAGCCAGCAAGGCTCCATGCCGAGCCAGAAGAAGAATGGCGCGGACGAGGCTGCTGCCAGCGCGTCTCCTTCAGAGCTGAAACCAGGTCCAGCTTGGTGGATTGCAATGCGGGCACCAGACCAAAGAGCACGCCCGTTAGCAGAGACAGCGCGCCGGTGAAGCAGGCCACATGCCAGTTCAATTCGGCCTGAGAAGTGCCAAGGTTTGAGGTATGCAGCAGCATGGTCAGAAAGCGGATTCCCCAAATCGCAACCAGCAGGCCCAGAGCTCCTCCGAGACACGCAAGAAGAATGCTCTCCGTCAGGAGTTGGCGAATCACGCGCATCCGGCTGGCGCCTTCGGTCAAGCGCAGTGCGATTTCCCGCCTGCGCGAGGCTGCGCGAACCAACAGCAGATTGGCCACGTTGGAGCAGGCAATGGCCAGAATCAGCCCGACCAGCGTCATCAATATGTAGAGCGGCTTTGAGAACCGGCGGCGCAGCGTATCGAGCCCGCCCGCGCCTTCTTTGAGATTAAGCGCCGGCAGGTTGGCCCGCTGGACATCGTTCCGCGCAGTCGTTGAAACCCACTGTAGAAATTGCGGCGCCAGCTGCGCCTCGGCCTGCGCCCTGGTCACACCCGGCCGCAGACGTGCCATTACTTGCAGCCAGTAGTAATTTTCGTCGAGATAGTCCGCCGGGGAGAATGCGAATGGATCGCCTGCTCCCAGTAGAAGATTAGTGTGTAGCGGAACGTAGAAATCGGCAACGAGTTCCGGATCAACACCGAAGAATTCGGTGGGCACGACTCCCGCGACCGTAAACGCCACGTTGTTGATGAGAATCGATTGTCCGACCGCGTTGGCCGCGGAGCCAAAATGTTTCTCGGCAAAGGCATGGCTCGCCACGACTACCGGAACTGCTCCCACGCGGTCATCGTCGGGCAGAATCAGCCTACCGGCGGCAGGCGGAACCTGCAGCCCGTGAAAGTAATCTCCAGAAGCAAATTCTCCTTTCGCGCTCTCGGCCTGACCGTTGATATTCACACTCGCGTTGCGGACTTCGCGCGTGTGGCAGTAGGCGAACACGTCGGAAAAAATTGCGTTTGTTGCTGGCAATGCGTTTTTCTGAAAGATGTCGAAGGCCGGATAAGGAAAGATGCCGCCCACTGATCCCAGACGCGGATCGTCCCCCACATATCCGCTCATACTCTGCATGACCGTGTCCCGCTGCGTCGCCTTGGCGTGCCAGTTCAAAATCACCAGCGAGGCTGGATCGGAAACCGGCAGCGACCGCAGCAGGAGCGAGTCGAGGAAACTGTAGATCGCAGTGTTGGCGCCAATGCCGAGTGCCATCACCAGCAGCGCCACCAGGGTAAAACTCGGAGCCTTCGCTAGAGTGCGCGACGCATAGCGCAAATCGCGCCACGTGTCTTCCAGCCAGGCGATGCGATTCGTCTCCCAGACTCGGTCGCGAATGCGCAGCGGATTGCCCAGCTTCACGTAAGCCTGCCGCCTGGCTTCTTCCACACTCATGCCGCGGGCCAGATTGTCGTCAATTTCGTGGGCGAGATGGGATTCGAGTTCCGCCGACAATTCGGAGTCTTCGGCAGATCGTCTAAAAAATCGTCTGAGATTCACGGTCTCCTCCCGTAAACTTCATTGGGGGGGTTGGGGGTGGCGCAGCGCTTTCAGCGCTGCGATAGGCTCTGCTTGTCAATGCGGGGCTTTAGCCCCCTGAGGGGCCGCGCTAATGGCTCTCGCCCAAAACGCGGCCGATCGCGGCCACGACCATCCGCCAACGGTCGGTCTCGGCAGTGAGCTGCTTCCTGCCCGCAGCCGTCAGCTTGTAAAACTTAGCTTTGCGGTTATTCTCGCTAGTTCCCCAATAGGAAGTCACCCATCCGCGGTGCTCGAGCCGGTGCAGCCCGGGATAGAGCGATCCCTGCTCCACCTCCAGCACGTTTTCCGACATATGCTCGATCACGTGCGCGATGGTGTGGCCATGTGCCGGACCGGTGATCAGCGTCCGCAGGATGAGCATGTCCAGCGTGCCCTGCACCATCTCAGAATTTACCGGCGTACGACCGCCCATGTCCCCTCCACTCGAATGTCTAGGCAAGAGGATACACCACTCGAACGTCTATGGGAAGCGGTTTTCAGGAGGAATTTCGTGGAAATCCCGTACTCAGACGTGATCTGTCCGACGAGATTTCTTGCGCGATCATGGATTTCTAGTCCCCATCGGGTTCCAGATACTCGTGTGGGACTGACTCATTGTTGCGCCTCAACTTGCCCTTGTGATACCTTAAATAATTGTCCCGGACATCTGGCAGGGATCAGAGGGATAAGTTTGCGCAAGGCGCGCCTTTCCCCAGAATTGCTGGCGTAGCTCAGTCGGTAGAGCATCTGATTTGTAATCAGAGGGTCAGGGGTTCAAATCCCTTCGCCAGCTCCAGAGAATGAAGAGATGCAGTTCCGGCAGACGGCGGACTCGGTAGCGGCGCAACAGGTTTTTCCAACGCACTCCATTCGGTACTTTTCCGGCGTGCAGTGATCAGCGTTCTTCGCGGTGTCTTGCGTGAGCCTTGGTTTCCCTGTTTTGCGAGTGAAGCGTGACGTGTGCTGCGTTTGGCCTGCAGGTTAGTGTGATGCTCTCCGGCGGCCTTGCGTGAGTGGTCTGCCGATGGCGCGACAGCCGCATCGCCCGAGAATTTTGCACAGGTGGGTGAGTGGTTAAAGCCAACAGACTGTAAATCTGTCCCTCCTAGCGAGGTACGAAGGTTCGAATCCTTCCCTGTGCACCATTTAGATTTGGATTCACGTGAAGCGCTGATTGTGAACAGATTGTCCATTGCGTTGGTTTGTTACGTAGTGCTGGGAGCGCTGACGTGGGCCACGATCACCGACCCGAAATTTCGGGCGGGAACGCTGGTGATCCTGGCGCTGTTCGCCGTGAAGTCGGTGTTGCGCCGCAACGACGTGCTGCACGCCGACAAAGATGCAGACTAGGTTTGGCTGATGGCTGACGGGTGGGTTTCAGGGCCGATGTAGCTCAGTTGGTAGAGCACTCCCTTGGTAAGGGAGAGGTCACCAGTTCAATCCTGGTCATCGGCTCCACGGAATGCTGTAGAGACGTAGCTTGCTACGTCTCGGGTGACGAGAAAGACGCAGCAAGCTGCATCTCTACGAGCAGGAGCAGGGCGGGAGTAACTCAGTGGTAGAGTCACAGCCTTCCAAGCTGTTGGTCGCGGGTTCGATTCCCGTCTCCCGCTCCAGATTGAGGCGTTTTGCGGGCGTGACCCTGAGCCGAGTCGAAGGGGCGAGCCCGCGGCCGAAATCCCGAGCGCAGTTTGCGAGGGATCTTTTGTCAGGTGCGATGAGGAGCTTCGAGCAGGCTGCTATCAAAATCGAAAAGCGGCAGGAATTTGCCAAGCTGCAAGCCGCCGTCGAACAGGCGTTCTTGCCGGAAAAGGCCGAGCGCTTTCTGAAGCAACTGGACCGCAAAGGAATTCGCGTTCGGGATTTCGACGCGATCCTGGCGCAGAAGATGCTGGAGTCGGTCGGAGAGGCGGGGCTGAACGCACGGCAGTTGTATGAGTCGCTGCCAGTTTCCGACCAGGCGCAGATGCGTGAGTTCTATCTCTCGAAGCTAGAGGGCGTCGACGTCGCGCTGCGGCATAAGTTTAGGAAGCTGTATCAGTATTACTAAGTAGCGCCGGCGTCTCGCCGGCCCGATTGCGGGCGGAGCCCGCGGCAACGCAAGTTTGGGATCTCATCGAAAGTGGGATTCTAGAAGAGTGCGCGGACGGGACGCCCGCACGACAGCCGGCGGGACGCCGGCGCTACAAAGGAAAAGGAAATGGCGAAAGAGAAATTTGATCGTAACAAGCCGCACTGCAACGTGGGGACGATTGGTCACATCGACCATGGCAAGACCACGTTGACGGCGGCCATCACTAAGGTTTTGTCGAAGCATAATCCGAAGAACACGTTCCGGTCTTTTGACTCGATTGATAACGCGCCGGAAGAAAAAGCGCGCGGGATCACGATTGCCACGGCGCACGTCGAATACGAGACGGCGAATCGGCACTACGCGCACGTCGACTGCCCGGGCCATGCCGACTACATCAAGAACATGATCACCGGCGCGGCGCAGATGGATGGCGCGATTCTGGTGGTCGCGGCGACGGATGGTCCGATGCCGCAGACGCGCGAGCATGTGCTTTTGGCGCGCCAAGTCGGCGTGCCTTACATCGTTGTGGCTTTGAATAAATGCGACGCGGTGGATGATCCCGAGCTGCTCGATCTGGTTGAACTGGAAGTGCGCGAGTTGCTGAAGAGCTACAAGTTTCCCGGCGACGATGTTCCGGTCGTGCGCCTGTCGGCCTTGGGCGCGCTGAATGGCGAAGCCAAGTGGGAGAAGCAGATTGACGCGCTGATGGAGGCGGTGGACAAGAGCGTTCCGCAGCCGGCGCGCGAGTTGGACAAGCCGTTCCTGATGCCGATCGAAGACATTTTTTCGATTCAGGGACGCGGCACGGTGGTGACCGGCCGCATCGAGCGCGGAAAGGTGAAGGTTGGCGAGGAAGTGGAAATCGTCGGCTTCCGCGAGACCCGCAAGACGGTCGTGACCGGCGTCGAAATGTTCAAGAAGCAATTGGACGAAGGCATGGCGGGCGACAATGCCGGCCTGCTGCTGCGCAGCATTGCGAAAGAAGACGTGGAGCGCGGCATGGTGCTGGCCAAAGGTGGATCGATCACGCCGCACACCAAGTTCAAAGCCGAAGTCTACATCCTGACCAAAGAAGAAGGTGGGAGGCATACGCCGTTCTTCAAGGGCTATCGTCCGCAGTTTTATCTGCGCACGACGGACGTGACGGGCGTAGCGGAACTTCCGGCGGGCACGGAGATGGTGATGCCGGGAGACAACGTGAGCCTGGTGATCGAACTGATCACGCCGGTGGCCATGGAAAAGGGCTTGCGATTCGCCATCCGTGAAGGCGGACATACCGTAGGCGCCGGCACGATCGCGGAGATTGTGCAGTAAGCAAGCGCGCCGAACGCGCGAGCGTTCGCGCCGCGCGTACAGGTCCTTTCGCGAGACAAAAAGCGTCTCGCTCAGGATGACAAGGGTTTACTGAGAGCTGACGGCTGATAGCTGGCAGCTGAGTTTGGAGTGAGCTATGCCCAGAGAAATCATTACGATGCAATGCGGTGATTGCAAAGAGCGGAATTATTCGAAGACCAAGAACCGCAAGACGATGACGGAGCGGCTGGAGCTCAAGAAATTCTGCCGCCGTTGCCGCAAGCATACGCCGCACAAAGAAGTGAAATAATTGTTGAATGATGATTTTTGATTGCTGATTGACAAATCAACAATCCCGAAATCAACAATCAACAATGGTTTTAGGGGCGTAAGCTCAACGGTTAAACTGTCGGTCTCCAAAACCGAACTTGGGGGTTCGAATCCCTCCGCCCCTGCCAGATTTTTTGGAGAGTAGAGAAGCAAGTAGAAACCAGGAGCGGTGATGGCGGTCGAGACGAAGAAAATGGCAAATTCAATTGCAGCAGCCGGTGGCAGCTTTGGAGATCGGATGAAGGCTTGGCCGGAGCGTACCCGGACGTTCTATAACGACGTGCGTTCCGAAATGCGCAAAGTGACGGCACCGTCGTGGAAGGAAGTTCGCGCCACAACCACAGTTGTTGTGATTACCGTTGCCATTTTTGCGCTCTACTTTTTCGTGATTGACTTCATTATCCAGCACGGCGTGACGGCTTTATTTAATTTCTTCAAGACTCATTGAGAGATTTAAGACAAGCTCTATTTAGCAAAACAAATCGGCTGGCCGGGAAGAAGCACCTTATATGCAGGACCAAGAAAAAAACGAAGCGGCAGCAAGCACGGTAGGCGAACCGCAGACCGCCGCAGCGGATGGCATTGCTACAAGCGGCGAGCCGCCCCGCAACCCGAACATGAAGTGGTACATCATCCACTCCTACTCCGGGTTTGAGCGCAAGGTGAAAGAGTCTCTGGAATCGCGGGTCGCGGCCTTCGGGCTGCAGGACAAGATCGGCAAAGTGCTGATCCCGACCGAATCGGTCACCGAAGTGCGCGGCGGCAAGAAATATACCTCCGAGCGCATGTTCTATCCCGGCTACGTGCTGGTTGAAATGGATATGGACGATCACGTCTGGCATGTGGTGAAATCCACGCCGCGCGTTACCGGATTCGTGGGTACCGGCCAGCAACCCACGCCGCTCTCCGAAGAAGAAGTGCAGCACATCGTCTACAAAGTTGCCGACAGCCGCGAAAAGCCGAAGCTCAAAGTCAAATTCGAGAAGAACGAATCGGTCCGCATCAGCGAGGGACCGTTCGCCAGCTTCACCGGCATCGTCGACGAAGTGAACGAAGATCGCGAGACCCTCAAAGTGATGGTCACAATTTTTGGCCGCTCCACTCCGGTGGAGCTCGAGTTCAATCAAGTGGAGAAGGTAGCGTAGCGCAAGAGATTGCAGAGATCCTTGATCCGTCGGCGACGAAAAGATGTCGCCTCAGGATGGCAATCTCAGGATGACAATGGAGAAATCGACGCCCTGGCTAGAAGCTGGGAGCTAGGAGCCAAACGAAGTCATGGCAAAAAAAGTTACAGGTTACGTGAAGTTGCAGATCGCCGCCGGCAAGGCGACTCCGGCGCCTCCAGTGGGCCCGGCGCTCGGCCAGGCGCAGATCAACATCATGGAGTTCTGCAAGCAGTTCAATGCCAGGACGAATCAGAAGGAAATGGAAGGGCTGATCATTCCGGTCGTGGTCTCGGTATACAACGACCGCTCCTTCACCTTCATCACCAAGACTCCTCCGGCGTCGATTCTGTTGAAGCGCGCGGCGGGAATCGCCAAGGGATCGGGCACCCCGAATAAAGATAAGGTCGGCAAAGTCACCGCCAAGCAGGTTGAAGACATCGCGAAACAGAAAATGCCCGACCTGAACGCCGCCTCGGTCGAGACCGCAATCAAGAGCGTCCGCGGAACGGCGAGATCGATGGGCATCGAAGTAGTGGGGTAGAAGGGATTGAGTAATCGGGAAATTTAGTAATTGTGTAATTGAAAATCTGCGAGAGGGATTTCAAATTGCCCGATTACGCAATTTCCCAATTACCAAATTGTCAAATGCACCACGGCTCTTCGAAGCAACGCTGAGTGGTGGGAGACAAGGAAAAGAAATGAAAAAAGAAGGAAAAAATATCGCTAAGGCGCACGCAGCAGTCGAAAAGCGCCCCTATGTTCTGCAGGATGCAGTTCCGCTCCTACAGAAAGTCAAATTCGCAAAGTTTGACGAGACCGTCGAGCTCACGCTGCGCCTGGGGGTCGACCCCAAGCATGCCGACCAGATGGTGCGCGGCACGGTCGTTCTGCCGCATGGCCTGGGCAAGTCGAAAAAAGTTCTGGTCATTGCGAGTGGCGACAAGATCAAAGAAGCGGAAGCGGCCGGCGCGGATTTCGCGGGCGGCGAAGATATGGTCGAGAAGATCACCAAGGAAAACTGGACTGACTTTGACGCGCTCATCGCCACCCCTGACGTGATGAAATCCGTTGGACGCCTGGGCAAAATTCTCGGTCCCAAAGGCCTGATGCCGAATCCGAAGACGGGCACGGTCACGTTCGACGTAGCCAAGGCGGTGCAGGAAGTGAAGGCTGGCAAGGTGGAATTCCGCACAGACAAGACGGCGCTGGTGCACTGCCCGGTGGGGAAGATTTCGTTTTCGCCCGACAAGTTGATTGAGAACGCGACGGTGCTGATCACGAGCGTGATCAAGGCCAAGCCGTCAGTGGCCAAGGGCAAGTACATCAAGGGCTGCACTTTGAGTTCAACGATGGGGCCGGGGATTTTGTTGGACGTCGCCCCCATCGAGGCGGCGGCGAAGGCTTAACCCGGCGCTGAAACGCCTGGACGGACGAATGCGTCCGTCCCTACACGAGATCACTGCGAGGAATTGAATCATGGCGGTTACTAAGGCGAAGAAGACAGAACAGGTCGAGAAGCTAAGCAAAGACCTGAAGAATGTTTCCAACATCGTCGTGACGACTTACACCAAGATGACGGTGGCCCAGGACTATGAGCTGCGCAAGGCTCTGCGCGGCGCGGGGGCGAAGTATCAGGTCGTCAAGAATACGCTGGCCGAGCGAGCCGCGAAGGGCACCAAGGTCGAAGGCGCACTGAAGGATCTGGCTGGCGTGACTTCGATCGCCTACACCACCGGCGATCCGGTCGCCATGGCCAAGGCGCTGACCAAGTATGCCAAGGACGCGCCGGAGTTCACATTCAAGGTCGGCGTCGTCGAAGGCCGCGTGGTCACGATCAAAGAGATCGAGGCGCTGGCCACCATGCCGTCGAAGGAAGAGCTCTACTCGAAGCTCCTGTTCCTGATCAACGCGCCGGCGCAGCGGCTGGTCACCGTGATGAACGCGGTGGGCCGCAACCTGGCGGTGGTGGTCGATCAGGGCGTGCAGCAGAAGAAGTTCAAAGAAGCATAACTGCTCGTGCGGGGACGGACGCCTTCGTCCGTCCGGCGAGCATCGCGAGCGTGATTTTGACGGCGCGCGATAAGACGAGTTTGGTTATCAGCAAGTCGGGGGCTGCGCGGTTCGTTTCAAGCGTTGTCTGGCGCTGGGGAGTCGAACCTGCCGCACTGGAAACCGTGGCTTGCGGATAGCGAAAATCGAGACGTAGCAGGCTTATTTCGGCAAGCTACGTCTCTACGAAGAGACTAAATTACTGGAGAAATAACATGGCAGATCTAGCGCAGTTGGAAGAATCAATCGTAGGGTTGTCGCTGCTGGACGCGGCGGAGCTCGTAAAGAAGCTGGAGGCGCGTCTGGGCGTGTCGGCGGCGGCAGCGGCCCCGGTCATGATGGCTGGCGGTGGCGGCGCGGCGGCGGGTGCGGCTCCGGCGGAAGAGAAGACCGAATTCACCGTCGTCCTGAAAGAAGTGGGCGCCAACAAGATCAACGTGATCAAGGCCGTCCGCGAAGTCACCAGCCTGGGCCTTGAAAGAAGCCAAGGAACTGGTGGATGGAGCCCCCAAGAACGTGAAAGAGGGCGTCTCCAAGGAAGAGGCGGAGACCATCAAGAAGAAGTTCACCGACGCGGGCGCGGTTGTCGAAGTGAAATAAGGGCTCGTGTGGAGCGGACACTCTTGTCCGCTTGCCGGCAGCATCGATAAGGCCAGCGGGCACGAACGCCCGCTCCACACGTTCCCGAAACGCACCGCCGACGGTGCAATATCGTTATTTTTGTACGTTCTCTACTTGTGAACCTTGGGCGGCGATGTTAGCATCTAAACTAACGTCGCTTCCCTTAGGTTCACTCAGGCGCGGGCACGACTCGCGAGGGAAGTTTAGGCAAGCTGCTCCGCGGGCAGGCGGGGCGGAAAACAGGCCGAGGAACTGGCGCGAAAGAATTCAAATCAAAAGGGCGAAACGCCTTGGTTGGCGTCTGCGGGAACGACTGTCCCTGCAGGCGCCCCCTTGTTTTTCAAGTTTGTCTTTTAAGTTTGTCTTTTAGGTTCCAGGTTGTTCTACACAACAACGTAAGTCCCGCGGCGCGGTAAGCGCCCACATTCCGCGGTTTGAGCGTGGCCTTCGGTCGCGCGTGAGATTGGGAGTTTCTGACGATGAAAAATGCCTTCCGTAAACGATTCGATTTTTCCAAAATTCCGGCCACCATCCAGATCCCGAACCTGATCGAGGTTCAGAAGCGTTCCTACGACCGCTTCCTGCAGATGGACAAACTGCCCAGCGAGCGCGAAGACGGCGGCTTGCAGGCGGTGTTTCAGTCCGTGTTTCCGATCACCGACTTTCGCAACGTATCACAACTTGAGTTTGTGGATTACGCCATTGGTAACTGGGAGTGCAAGTGCGGCCACCTGAAAGGCCTGCACCACCTCCGCACCACTTGCAAGAATTGCGGATCCACGGTCATTACCGATCCGTTTCATCCCGGCGAAGTGCTGTGCGGCAAGTGCGGCACCTACAACGCGAACACGCCCGACTTCTGCAACAAGTGCGGCGACCCGGTCGGACTGCAACTGAAGTATGACGTGGCCGAGTGCGAAGAGCGCGGCATGACTTACTCCGCGCCGCTCAAAGTCACCATGCGTCTGACCATTTTCGATAAGGACGCCGAGACCGGCAACCGTTCCATCCGCGACATTAAAGAGCAGGAAGTCTTCTTCGGCGACGTTCCGCTGATGACGCAGAACGGAACGTTCATTATCAACGGCACCGAGCGCGTGATCGTCAGCCAGTTGCACCGTTCGCCCGGCGTGTTCTTCGAGACCGCCAACAACCGCACCTACTTCCTGGGAAAGATTATTCCCTACCGCGGATCGTGGGTTGAATTCGAGTACGACCAGAAGAACGTGCTCTACGTCCGCATCGACCGCAAGCGCAAATTCCTGGGCACGATCTTCCTGCGCGCCCTCGGCCTGCGTTCCGGCGAAGACATTCTGCGAGCGTTCTACACCACGGACCGCCTCGTGGTCCGCGACAAGAAACTCTACTGGACGCTCGATCCGGCCAGCGAGAAGCCGACGAATCTGCTCGGCATGAAGCTCGCCCACAGCATCAAGAACAAGTCGGGCGACGAAATCGCGCACTCCGGCCGCAAGATCAACGCCCAGATTCTGAAAGATATTCAGAAGGCGAAGATCACCGAAATCGAAGTCGACATCACCGACCTCGAAGGCGCGTGGACGGCCGGCGACATCGTCGACACCACCACCGGCGAAGTCATGCTCGAAGCCAACTCCGAGCTGACGGCCGACAAGGTTTCGAAGATTCTCGATTCCGGCGTGGTCGAAATGAGCCTGTTCTTCCCCGAGCGCGACGACGTGGGCACGGTGATCAGCCAGACCCTGAAGCGCGATGCGGTGAAGACGCCGCAGGAAGCGCTGATCGAGATCTACCGCAAGCTGCGTCCCGGCGATCCGCCGACGCTCGACACGGCGACGGCGCTGTTCCACGGCATGTTCTTCGATCCGCGCAAGTATGACTTCTCGCGCGTGGGCCGCTTGAAGTTCAACATCAAGCTGCACGAGAACCAGGACGCGACCAGCCTCGACAAGCGCACGCTCGATCCCGACGATTTCTACGCCACCATCGCGTACCTGCTGAAGCTGCGCAAGAGCATTGGCGCGGTCGACGACATCGATCACCTCGGCAACCGCCGCGTGCGCGCGGTCGGCGAGTTGATGGAGAACCAGTTCCGCATCGGCCTGGTCCGCATGGAACGGGCGATCAAAGAAAAAATGTCCGTGTACCAGGAAATGTCGACGGCCATGCCGCACGACCTGGTCAACGCGAAGCCGGTGATGGCTGCGATCCGCGAATTCTTCGGATCGTCGCAGCTCTCGCAGTTCATGGATCAGACCAACCCGCTCTCCGAGATCACGCACAAGCGGCGTCTCTCGGCCCTTGGGCCGGGCGGTTTGTCGCGTGAACGCGCCGGATTCGAAGTCCGCGACGTTCACCCCACGCACTACGGCCGCATCTGCCCGATTGAAACGCCGGAAGGTCCGAACATCGGCCTGATTTCGTCGTTGAGCTGCTACGCCCGCATCAACGACTACGGCTTCATCGAGTCGCCCTATCGCAAGATCAAGGGCGGACGCGTGATCGACTACGTCACCGTGGTCAACGTCGGCGACAGCGATCACAAAGTCGGCGATCACATGGAGAAGCACGAGATCGAGAAGATCAACGCCGAGTTGAAAGAGAAGCGCAAGAAGCCGGCGACGATCGAGCCGTTCTCGTTCTATCTGTCCGCATGGGAAGAAGATCGCCACACCATCGCGCAGGCCAACGTGGAACTCGACGACAAGGGCCGCATCGTCGCCGAACTGGTCAACGCCCGCAAGGCCGGCAACTTCGTGCTGGTCAGCCGCGAGGAAGTGGACTACGTCGACGTCAGCCCCAAGCAACTCGTCTCCGTCGCCGCGTCGCTGGTTCCGTTCCTCGAGCACGACGACGCGAACCGCGCTCTGATGGGCGCCAACATGCAACGCCAGTCTGTGCCTCTGCTACGCGCGCAAGCGCCGATCGTCGGTACCGGAATGGAAGGCGTCACCGCCCGCGATTCTGGCGCCGTAGTTCTAGCCCGCCGCAACGGCATCATCGATTCGGTCGACTCCGAGCGCATCATTGTGCGTGTCGAGGGCGAGCACCATCCCACGCAGCTGTCGCGTGAAGTGGGCAGCGACATTTATCAGCTCACCAAGTTCAAGCGCTCCAACCAGAACACCTGCATCAACCAGAAGCCGGTGGTGAAGAAGGGCGAGCGCGTACTGAAAGGCCAGATCATTGCTGACGGTCCCTGCACCGATCACGGCGAGCTGGCGCTGGGACGAAACGTCCTGGTCGCCTTCATGCCGTGGCGCGGCTACAACTTCGAGGACGCGATTCTGGTCTCCGAAAAGATGGTGAAAGAGGATTACTACACCTCGCTGCACATCGAGGAGTACGAGATCGAAGCCCGCGATACGAAACTCGGTCCGGAAGAAGTCACGCGCGACATTCCAAACGTCAGCGAGTCCATGCTGCGCAATCTGGATGAAGCGGGCGTGATTCGCATCGGCGCCAGCATCAAGCAGGGCGACATCCTCGTCGGCAAGGTTACGCCCAAGGGCGAAACTCAGCTGACGCCGGAAGAAAAACTGCTGCGCGCGATCTTCGGTGAAAAGGCCGGCGACGTGCGCGACGCCTCCCTCTACTGCCCGCCGGGCATCGAGGGCGTGATCGTTGACGTGAAAATCTTCTCGCGCAAGGGCCAGGAAAAGGACGAGCGCGCGAAGTCCATCGAAGCCACGCAGATCGCGAAGTTGGAAAAGAACCTTTCGGACGAAATCCGAATTCTGACCGACGAGCGCCTGAAGCGCCTGGAAAACATCCTGGGCGGCAAGGAAGTCCAGGCCGACCTGCACGACGAGCGCACGAACAAGCGCCTGCTGGTCAAGGGCAATGTGCTCAATCGTGACGAGATCGAGCGCATCTCGACCCGCAACTTGAAGCGCATCAAGTATGCCGACAAGGACCCGCGGGTGAATGAGCAGATCGACGAGATCGAAGAAATGACGTCTCGCCAGATCGACGTGCTCAAGAAGATCGTCAACGAGAAGAAAGAAAAACTCACCAAGGGCGACGAACTGCCGCCGGGCGTGATCAAGCTGGTCAAGGTCTACATCGCCATGAAACGCAAGCTGAGTGTGGGTGACAAGATGGCCGGTCGTCACGGCAACAAGGGCGTGATTGCCCGCATTCTGCCGGAAGAGGACATGCCGTACCTCGAAGACGGGCAGCCCGTGGAAATCGTGCTCAACCCGCTCGGCGTGCCGTCTCGTATGAATGTCGGCCAGATTCTCGAAACGCATCTGGGATGGGCTGGCTTTGTTCTGGGCGAGAAGATCACGCAATTGCTGAAAGAAAATACGCGGACTGAAGCCATCCGCCGCGAGTTGAAGGCGCTGTTCAAAGACTCGCAGCTGGCTGACATCATCTCCGACATGAGCGACGAAGAACTGGAATCCGTGGCTCCGACCCTGACCAAGGGCGTGTTCATGGGATCGCCGGTATTCGACGGATCGAAGGAAGGCGAGATCAAGGCGCTGCTCGAACACGCCGGTCTGCCGACTTCGGGCAAGACGACTCTTCACGACGGCATGACGGGAGAGAAGTTCGAACAGCCGGTCACCGTCGGTTACATCTACATGCTGAAGCTGTCGCACCTGGTGGACGACAAGATTCACGCGCGTTCCATCGGTCCGTACTCGCTCATCACCCAGCAGCCGCTGGGCGGCAAGGCGCAGTTCGGCGGACAGCGTTTCGGAGAAATGGAAGTCTGGGCGCTGGAAGCCTACGGCGCGGCGTTCATCCTGCAGGAGCTGCTGACGGCGAAGTCCGACGACGTGTACGGCCGCACCAAGATTTACGAGGCCATCGTCAAGGGCGAAGCCGCCATGGAGCCCGGCGTACCGGAATCGTTCAACGTGCTGATCCGCGAGCTGCAGTCGCTCTGCCTGGATGTGGAGTTGATCAAGGCAGGCGAGAAGAAGCCCACGGCCAGCGCGGCGGCAGACTAAGAACTCAGTCGTTGGTCGCTGGCCGTTAGTCGTTGGCGGCCAGCGGCAGACTTCAAGACTTTTGAAAAACAAGACCTGTAAATCTTGCTCTTGGATTCGCGGGTCAGAAATTTCGCTAGCGGCTAACGACCAACGACTAGCGACCCTTCAAGAGCCGCAAGCGGCGGCGTAACGGCCGAGGAAAGCGGAGGAACACCTTGTTTCGTTCGAGCCCATTCGAAATGGCAAATGTGATCGCGGACTTCGATGCCATTCGCATCAGTCTGGCCTCTCCGGAAAAAATCCGGAGCTGGTCGCACGGCGAAGTCACCAAGCCCGAGACCATCAACTACCGAACCTTCAAGCCGGAGCGTGACGGCCTGTTCTGCGCGCGCATTTTTGGCCCGGTAACGGACTGGGAGTGTTTGTGCGGCAAGTACAAGCGCATGAAGCACCGCGGCGTGATCTGCGACAAGTGCGGCGTGGAAGTCACGCTGTCCAAAGTTCGCCGCGAGCGCCTGGGCCACATTGAGCTGGCTTCGCCCTGCTCGCACGTGTGGTTCTTTAAGGGACTGCCCAGCCGCATCGGCCACCTGCTCGATATTTCTCTGCGTGATCTTGAGTCCGTGCTCTATTTCGAAGCCTATGTCGTGGTCGAACCTGGCGACGCTCCGGTGAAAGAGCGCGAAGTCATCAAAGACGAAGCCAAGTTCCGCGAACTCGACCAGCAGTACCGTCCCGCCGGATTCAAGGCCATGATGGGCGCTGAGGCGATCAAGGAACTGCTCAAGCGCGTCGACACCGACGGGCTTTCCGTCGAACTGCGCGAGAAGATGAAGAACGAGAGCTCGCTGCAGAAGCGGCTCAAGTACGCCAAGCGCCTGAAAGTGGTCGAGGCCTTCCGCAAGAGCGGCAACAAACCGCACTGGATGATCCTCGACGTGATCCCGGTCATTCCGCCGGAGCTGCGTCCGCTGGTTCCACTGGATGGCGGGCGGTTTGCAACATCTGACTTGAACGATCTGTATCGCCGCGTCATCAACCGCAACAACCGGTTGAAGAAGCTGATGGACCTGCACGCTCCCGAAGTCATCGTGCGCAACGAAAAGCGCATGCTGCAGGAAGCTGTCGACGCCCTGTTCGATAACGGACGCCGTGGCCGCGTGCTGCGTGGCGCCAACAACCGTCCGCTGAAGTCGCTATCCGACACGCTGAAAGGCAAGCAGGGACGCTTCCGCCAGAACCTGCTCGGCAAGCGCGTGGACTATTCCGGACGTTCCGTCATCGTGGTCGGCCCCGAACTCAAGCTGCACCAGTGCGGTCTGCCCAAGAAGATGGCGCTGGAACTGTTCAAGCCGTTCATCTATCACCGGCTCGAACAGACCGGCAACGTCACCACCATCAAGCAAGCCAAAGAGATGGTCGAGCAGCAGGAACCGATCGTCTGGGACATTCTTGAAGAAGTCATCAAGGACCACCCGGTGCTGCTGAACCGCGCTCCCACGCTCCACCGCCTCGGCATTCAGGCTTTCGAGCCGGTGCTGGTGGAAGGCAAGGCCATCAAGATTCACCCGCTGGTCTGCACGGCGTTCAACGCCGATTTCGACGGCGACCAGATGGCGGTTCACATTCCGCTGTCTCCGGAAGCGCAGGTCGAAGCCAGCGTGCTGATGCTGGCCTCGCACAACATTCTTTCGCCCGCTTCAGGCCAGCCCATCACCGTGCCCACGCAGGACATGGTGCTCGGACTCTACTACCTGACCAAGGGCAAGCCCGGGGCCAAAGGTGAAGGCCGCGCCTTTGCCAACATTGAAGAAGTGCTGATGGCTCTCGACGCCGGTGCGGTGGAAACGCTCAGCCCGATCCGCTTGCGTTACTCGGGCGAATTGATCGACCTGACCACCGCCTACGACGATCAGGACATCATCCACACCGAGCCGGTACAGGTCGAGCGCGCCTTCATCAACACGACCGTAGGCCGCGCGATTCTGAACGATCAACTGCCGGAGGGCATGCCCTACATCAATGGCTTGCTCAAGAAAAAAGGCATTGGCGCTCTGGTCAACTACGGCTACCTGCGCTTCGGACTCGAAACCACGGTCAAGATGCTCGACGAAGTCAAGACCCTGGGTTTCAAGTTCGCGACCAAGGCAGGTCTGTCGATCGGCATCGACGACATGGTCATACCGGACAGCAAGAAGGTCCTGGTCAAAGACGCCGAGAAGCAGGTTGTGGCAGTTCAGCAGCAGTACCTCGACGGAGCCATCACCAACGGAGAGCGCTACAACAAGGTCATCGAAATCTGGTCAGCGATCACGGAAAAAGTGGCCGACGAAATGTTCGGTGAAATGCAGCGCCGCGACAAGGAAGGCGAACTCAATCCGATTTACGTCATGGCCGACTCCGGCGCTCGCGGATCGAAACAGCAGATCCGCCAGCTCTCCGGCATGCGCGGATTGATGGCTAAGCCTTCCGGCGAAATCATCGAGTCGCCCATCACGGCGAATTTCCGTGAGGGGTTGACGGTGCTGGAATACTTCGTCTCGACCCACGGCGCCCGCAAGGGATTGGCCGACACGGCGCTCAAGACGGCGGATTCAGGCTACCTGACTCGCCGCCTGGTCGACGTGGCGCAGGACGTAATCATCAGCGAGTACGATTGCGGCACGGTCGACGGCATCTACGTGCAAGGCATTGTGGAAGCCGGCGAGATCATCGAAGCGCTGCGTGACCGCATCATCGGCCGCGTATCGCTCGAGAAAATCAAAGACTATGACGGCAACGTGATCGTCGATATCAACAACGAGATCACCGAAGACCTGTCAGTGGCGATTCAAGCGGCCGGGATCGAGCGGGTGAAAATCCGTTCGGTGCTGACCTGCGAATCGAAACGCGGAGTCTGCGTCATGTGCTACGGCCGCAACCTGGCTTCCGGACGTCTCGTCGAACTCGGCGAAGCCACCGGCGTCATCGCGGCGCAGTCCATCGGCGAACCGGGAACCCAGCTCACCATGCGTACCTTCCACATCGGTGGTACGGCGTCGCGAGTTTCCGAGCAGTCGCGGCTCGATGCCAAGAACAACGGCAACGTGCGCTTCATCGGATTGCAGACCGTCAAGTCGAAGTCGGGCGATCTTGTCGTCATGAACCGGCAGGGCTCGATCGCGGTCGTCGACGAAAAGAATCGCGAGCGCGAGCGTTACTCGGTCGTGTACGGCGCCAAGCTGAAGGTCAACGAAGGCGATCCGGTCACGCTCGGCCAGGTGATGGTCGAGTGGGATCCTTACACCTTCGCTATCCTGACGGAAATCGGTGGCACGGTCCAGTTCAAGGACTTGCAAGAAGGTGTGACTCTCCATGAAGAAGTCGACGAAGTCACCGGCCTGTCGCGGCACGTGGTCGGCGATTCGCCGGACGAGAAGCGCCAGCCCGCCATTGTCATCAAAGGCAAGGCGAGCAAGCGCTACCTCATGCCTTCGCGCGCTCACCTGATGATTCAGGACGGCGAGACGGTCACGCCGGGCGACGTGCTGGCGAAGATCCCGCGCGAGACTACGAAAACGAAGGACATCACCGGTGGTCTGCCGCGCGTGGTCGAGTTGTTCGAAGCCCGCAAGCCGCATGAGACCGCGGTCATCAGCGAAATCGATGGCACGGTGAAATTCGGCGAGGTCTCGAAAGGCCAGCGCAAAATCTATGTGGTCGCCGACAACGGCACCGAAAAGGAATACTCGGTTCCGCGCGGCGTTCACATCAACGTGCAGGAAGGCGAGCGCGTCAAGGCGGGCGAACCGCTGATGGACGGCCCGCTCAACCCGCACGACATCCTGGCCGTGCTCGGCGAAAAAGAACTGCAGTCTTACCTGGTCAACGAAATCCAGGAAGTCTATCGCCTGCAGGGCGTCAACATCTCGGACAAGCACATCGAAGTGATTGTCCGCCAGATGATGCGCTGGGTGAAGGTCGAGGACGTGGGCGATACGCGGTTCCTGCTCGAAGAGCAGACCGACAAGTTCGCTTTCCGTGAAGAGAACGAGCGCGTGATTGCGCAGGGGGGCAAGCCGGCCACTGGGCGGCCTCTGCTTCTGGGCATCACGAAAGCCTCGCTTTCTACCGACTCGTTCATCTCGGCAGCGTCGTTCCAGGAGACCACACGCGTGCTCACCGAAGCCAGCATCAACGGCAAGGTGGACCACCTGCGCGGCCTGAAAGAGAACGTCATTGTCGGACGTCTCATCCCTGCCGGCACCGGCATGGAGTACTACCGCAACGTGCGCCTCTCGCCAGAAATGGAAGAGGCCGCGGCCAAAGTACAGGCGGAAGTCTCGGCTGCATACGAAGAAGCCGAGCGCGCTCTCGAAATGATGCGCCACGAGGGCGAGACCGACGATCTGCCCGCGGAGCTCCCCGCGGCCGAGTAATCAAAACTGAGGTAAGAATCGGGGGCGAACCAACTTCGCCCCCGAACTTGCTTCTACATTGGTTCTAATACCGATGCACGCCAACCCCCAACGATTGCCTGCCCAGGAACTCGGCCAACTTCCTTCTTTGCGCAAAGTGCCTCCCGGCCCTAAGCTAGAGACGCCGATGCTGCGCTTCTTCCGATTTCTACGGCTCGCCTTCTGGCGCGCCTTCGTTCACGACGCCTTTGCTACTTCCAAAGCAGCGGCCTATTCCTCGATTCTCACCTTCTTTCCCGTCCTGTTGATTATCGGGTCCGGGTTGGCAAACTGGCGGAAGGGCGCACCCTATTTGCGGGAAATTACTTACGCCCTGGGTAGCATACTGCCGGCAGGCGGAAACACCGCGCTGACCTATCTGAAGGGAGCTGCGCAACACCCGGTCGGCCTGTTAACAACGACCTCCGTCATTACGCTATGGACTGCATCCGGCGTCATGATTTCCTGGATGGACGGCTTCCGCCGCTGCTACGAACTGCCAAAAACCTGGGGCTTGATACAAGAACGCCTGATCGCCTTCCTCCTGGTTGTCTTCGCCCTGATCCCTATGACCTTCGCCACACTCTTAGTAGCCGTGGGCAGCAAATTCGAGACTCGCCTTCTGTCTTATATCGATCCCGATTTCAGTATCTACGTGTTGCTGCTCTGGGGCGCGATTCGCTGGCTCATCGCCACCCTCACCAGCATTGCCGTGATTGCCTTGATCTACCATCACGCGGTCCCGCGCACCCAGCCCTGGCACAGCGTGATGCCGGGCGCCTTGCTTGCCACCATCCTCTGGTTCTCGACGACGGTTTTGTTTCGCGCCTACCTGCAGCACTTCGGCGACTTCGCCACCATTTACGGATCGCTCGGCGTCGCGATGGCCCTGCTGGTGTGGATGTATCTGATCTCGCTGGTCGTCCTGGTAGGCGCGGAATTCAACGCCTTGCTGTTCCCTCGAGCCATGCTGGGAAAAGAGCTCACCGCGATCAATGGCCCCAAAGGTCGACTGTAGAGACGTTGCTCGCAAAGTCTCTCTCACCATCGTTCGAAATGCTGACAGCGAGAGACGTAGCAAACCACTGTCTCTACAATCATTCATTCGATGAGAGAAGTATTGAAAGAGATTCCCCGCAATAGCGTCCGCCGCGCGAAAATCATTTGCACCATCGGTCCCGCCTGCAACACCGAAGCAGCCATGCGCGACCTGCTCCGCCTCGGCATGGACATTGCCCGCCTCAATTTTTCTCACGGCACTCACGAAGATCACGCCCTCAATATCCAACGCCTGCGCCGCGCCGCCGAGCGCGAGGGACGCACCCTCTGTATCCTCCAGGACCTGCAAGGCCCGAAAATCCGCACCGGAATGTTAGAGCGCCATGAGCCTGTCCTGTTGAAGACCGGCTCAGTCGTCACCATCACGCCGCAAGATGTTCCCGGCACGGCCACGCGCATCTCCACCACATTTCGCGATCTTGCCCGCGAACTTACTCCTGGAGCCCGCATCCTGCTCAGCGACGGCTTGATCGAACTGCGTGTCCGCGGAATCCGCGGCAAAGACGTGCTCTGCGACGTTCTCAACGGAGGCATGCTGGGCGAGCACAAGGGCATCAATCTTCCCGGCATCGCACTCTCAATTCCCGCGCTGACGGAGAAAGATCGCAGAGACCTCGAATTCGGGCTGAGCCACGGTGTCGATGCCGTCGCGATTTCCTTTGTCCGTACCGCCGCCGACGTCAACATGGTCAAACAAATTATCGCCGCGCACCACAGCGACGTTCCGGTCATCGCAAAGCTGGAAAAGCCGCAAGCCGTCGATCACCTGGAAGAGATTCTCGAAGCCGCCGACGGAGTCATGGTCGCCCGTGGCGATCTTGGCGTCGAAATGGCGCCGGAAAAAGTTCCGGTCATTCAGAAAAATGTTATCCGGCGGGCCTCGGCATGGCGCAAACCCGTGATCACGGCGACCCAAATGCTGGAGTCGATGATCGAAAATCCTCGTCCCACGCGGGCCGAGGTCAGCGATGTGGCCAATGCCATCCTCGACGGCACCGATGCCGTCATGCTCTCCGCCGAAACCGCCAGCGGCCAATATCCCCGCGAATCCGTCTCCATCATGTCGCGCATTGTTGTCGAAGCGGAATGCAATATGGGCGACTTCGTCCAAATTCGCCGACGCGAACATCGCGGCCTCTCCGTGGCTGAAACCATCTGCGAGTCGATCGCTCATTCCGCGGAAGATTTACCGATGGGCGCGATTGCGGTCTTCACCGAAACCGGCAACACCGCCCGCATGATTTCGAAATACCGTCCCAAGGCCGCCATCTTTGCCTTCACTCACATCGAGCCCGTGGTGCAACGCATGAATCTGTATTGGGGAGTGCATCCGGTGCGCTGCCGCCAGGCGCGGTCCGCGGAGCAAATGGTGACGATGGCCGAGCAGGATCTGGTCCGCCGCGGCCTGCTGAAGCCCGGGGACGTGCTGGGAGTCGTCGCCGGCACGCGCCAGTCTTCTGGTTCCACCAACCTCATGCGTCTGCATGTCGTCACCGACAAAGAGGCAGAGCGGATTGTTCATTCGCGGAAGCCTCACTCTAAAAAGTCGAAATCCAAATGATGCCGATGACGCCTGGGGATAGAGCGCCGCCAGCCGAGAAATTGAGCTCCGCTTAACCGCAAAAAGCTATAATCCCCCGGTATGCCGCAAGAGATACTCTCGGTGGCCATATGGGAGCCGATACCCGGCATGGAAGCGGACTCGCTTGCCACCCTTCGCGAACTCGGTTCCATCGTAGCCGCTAAAAATTATGGACGCGATCAGCTCTACCGCGATCGCGAATCGCACTACGTTCTACTGCGCCACTGGAAGTCGGAAACCGCGCGCAGCGCCGCCCAAGAGGATCCCGACATGCTGCGCTGCTGGGCCCGCCTGGGAAATGAAATTCAAATCGTGAAAGTCTACGAGACCCTCTCGGAAGTGCCGTTGGAAGTGAAGGGACTCACGTAGCGACAGCCGCCTCGGCTGTCCGGCATAGGTTGGCCGAGTCAGAAACTGCTCTAAAATGCGTTCATGCCCATCCGCGAATTTTCCGATACAACCGTCGATCCCAAAGTACGCGGCTTCCTCCATCTTCCCGAAAGTCCCAACGGCGACGGCTTAGTCCTGTCCCACGGCGCAGGCTCCAGCGCCACAGCCCCGCTTCTCGTCGCACTCGCAGAAACTTTCAGCGCCAATGGTTTCACCTTGCTGCGCTGCGATCTTCCCTATCGCCAATCCCGATCCTTCGGGCCACCCGGCCCCGCCGACGCCGCCCGCGACCGCGCCGGTTTGAAGAATGCCCTCGCTGCCCTCAAAAAGATGGTTTCCGGCCGCCTTTTCCTTGGAGGCCACTCCTACGGCGGACGCCAATCCAGCATGCTCTGCGCCGAGCAGCCGGATCTAGTGACCGCCCTGCTGCTGCTTTCCTATCCTCTTCATCCCCCGCGCAAGCCCGAGCAGCAGCGCACCCAGCACCTGCCCGACCTGCGGACGCCGACCCTGTTCATTCAAGGCACCCGCGACCCCTTCGCCACAATCGCGGAAATGGAGCGCGCTCTAAAGATGATTCAAGCGAAGACGAAGTTGGTAGTGGTGGAAGGGGCCGGTCACGATCTGGGATTCAAAGGGAAGGCCAGGCAGGAGGAGCTACCGCGGAGAGTGGTATCTGAGTTCACTCATTTCCTGGGCTTGTCATCCTGAGCGCGTTCTTTGCGCGAAGGACCTGCGCAATCCCCAGCAAGTTGCATATATCCTTCGTCGGGCAGAGAGCGCCCGCCTCAGGAGGACAAGTCAGATATCAATTCACCCACCCCGACTTCGATCCCCCGTTCCCCTTGTGTGTATCGTCATCCGGCGGAATGTAATTCCCCTGCTCGTCGAAATGGACCTGCCGATCGTGCTTCGACATATAGACTTCAAATTTCTTCGCCGCCCGCCGCCGCTTCCAGCGATAGTAGGAATTGCGCATGCCGTAGTAGCGCTCCGCGAATCCTACATTCACCAGCGCCGCCCTCGGTCCCCGCCGCGCGTACAACCAGCCAAACAACAATCCACCCAGGTGCGCCACATAAGCCACGTTTCCTCCGCCACCCATAGCCAGCGCCAGCGTGATCACGATCAGGATTCCGATAAAATATTTGGCCTTAATGAGAAAGGGAAACGGAATCATCATGATTTCGTTGTCCCCAAACAACATGCCAAAAGCGATGAGGATCGCAAAAACTCCGCCCGAAGCGCCCAGCGTCGGCTGGTTCGGGTTGCCCAGCACGTGCGCGTAGGAAAGTGCAACCGTAGTTAATGCCGCGCCCACGACGCCAATAACGTAAAGTTCCACCAGGCGCCGCGTTCCCCATGCGCTCTCGATCGCGGAGCCAAACATCCATAGCCCCAGCATGTTGCCGAACCAATGCAGAAAACCCGCATGGAGTACGCTGTAGGTCACAAGTTGCCAGACAAACCCGTGACCGATGACCAGAGAAGGCGTCAGTGCGCAGTAGTCGATGATGTATCCCACGAGCGGCAGCCGTGCCAAGCCCAACAACTCCATGAGCAAAAAAATGCCCGTGTTGATGCCCAAGAGCCACGTCACGGCCCGAGTAAACGGGGGCAAGCTCAACGTCATTGGTTCGCCGGTTCGCCGCAAAAGCTTTACCTCTCGCTCAATTCTACTCGGATGCGGGTGCCCCATGTCTCGCGTCTTTTGCGAGACATGGGGACTTCGCGATCACCAGCCGTTCAGCGCTCCGGAGTCGGCACGACCGGCAGGCCCTGATGCCCAGCCTTGTCGACCGCCCGCACCGCGAAGATGACATTATCCTTCGAAAGCTTCAGTGTGGCGCGGGTGGCGCCGTCAACTTTTTGTGCGTGCTCCCATGCAGGGCTGGTAGTCGACCGCCATACGACTTCATATTCCGTCCCTCCGCCCGGTGAAGCATTCCACGTCAGCGTGGTGTCATTCTCCAAATCCTTGGTCAGTACGTGCACGTTCGCCGGGGGCGCCGGTGCCGCGGCCAACGAGGCCAGCGTCGCCGCATTCAACCGGGCCACGTGCGCGACATAGTCGTAGTCGACAAATTTCAGCAAATCGCCGTATTCGACGCCGTTTTCCGTACGCACATTCTGATGCTGATGATGAAAGTCCTCGCGAAATTCCGTGAAGCGAACCGCCGCGAATCCCTGCTGATTAAACGAATAGTGATCGCCGCCGCGCAGAAAACGATCCAGCCGGAAAACGAGCATCGGCTTCACGCCCGCGTCATAAGCTCGTCCGACATCTGCAACATACCGCGCCAGCTCCCGCGATCCAGAATCACTTTCCCCGCCCAATCCACGAATGCGCCGGAGGTCCTGCTCCGTCGCCGCCGCTGGCACTCCTTCGGAGAACACACGCACCACGGAATGATCCTGTTCCGCGCTCTTGTCGCCGCCGACAATGTCGTTATTGAGAACCGCTTCCAGGCCCCAGCCCTGATCTTTCGCCATCTTGGCGAAATGTTTGCTGCCGTTAAGCCCTTGTTCCTCCCCCGCGACGGTGAGAAAAACAATAGTCGCCGGGAACTTCATCTTGCTCAAAACGCGCGCGCATTCCAGGCTCACGGCGGTTCCGCTGCCATCGTCATTCGCGCCAGGCGCATCGTCTTTCACGTTCGAATTGTCGCTATTGCGCGAGTCGTAATGCCCGGTCACCAGCACCATGCGCTTCGCATTGGCCGCGTCCGCACCTTTCAGAACCGCATAAACATTGGTGATGTCCGTTGCCTTCGGAATCCGCTCCATCGGCTGTTCCGTAAAGCTGTCGGTCTTTACTTCAAGGCATCCGCCGCAGTCTTTCGAATAGCGCTCAAACTCCGACTTGATCCATTCGCGCGCCGCACCAATGCCACGCCCCGCGGCAATCGACTCCGAATCCTGTGCCGAGATCGTCGACCGCGTACCAAAGCTGACCAGCTTCTCGATATTCGCCTGAATGCGTTGCGCGGAAATTTCACGCAAAACCGCCGCGATCTGCGGATCGGCAACGAAGGCGGGCTCCGACTTGTCAGATTGCGCCGCGCAGTACACTGTCGTCCAACTCATCCCAAATGGGAGAAGCGCAGCGAGCGTTACTGTACGGTAGACGACTTTACGGAAACGCAGCATGCCAGCTTTCCTCGTCCAGTTGAATCCCGCTGCCGGAGGGCGATTCCCGAGGGGAAAGAAAAATGTCCCATCTCCGGCCCCTTCCCCTTGACCAACAGCCGGGGAGAATCTAAATATTATCAGGATGCTCTAATAGGCGACGGAGGCTTTATGGTTCTTTGTCCCGAATGCGAAACCAATTTGGACGTCGACGAGGAAGAGGTCGACGAGGGGGAAGTCATTTCATGCCCCGAGTGTGGCACGGATTTCGAAGTCGTCACCACCAGTCCGCTTGAATTGAAAGCCGTCGAAGCAGGTTACGAAGAAGAAGACGACGACGCCGAGGAGAGTGAAGACGGTGACTTCTCTTAGATTCCCCTCGGGCCCGCGTCGTGCACGTCTTATTCTTCTGGGTTTTCTTGTAGTTCTATTTCTCATGCCCACTTTCAGTTCTCGGAATGGGCTCATCGCCGCCCCGAAATCAAAGGACAGAGACAAAGACAAAGCCAAGCCCTACGCCGTCATCGCCGGCACGGTGTGGGGTCCTGATGACCGTCCCGTGTACGGCGTCACCGTGAAAATCCGCCGCGCCAGCGATAACGCCAAGAAAGCGAAGTGGCAAGTCTATTCTGACCACATGGGCGAATTCGCCCAGCGCGTTCCCGCCGGCGAATCCGATTACATCCTCTGGACCGATCTCAAGGGTTTCAAGTCCGCCGACGGCAAACCGGTTCACCTGGTCCAGCAAGTCACCGTTCATATTTACAACGATGAACGCGAAGACACCGGATTGCATCTCGCCCACTAACGGATGCCGTGAGACAATAGCCGCAGCATGAATCGCAAACAATCGCTGAGACTGAGGCTGCGACTGACGACGCCGAGACTGACAAAGATGAGGGCTGGGATTGTGGCTTGCGCACTGCTTGTGACATTGAGCGCGGTGGCGAATGCCACGCCGGACAAGAAAGACAAGGCCGTCGGACGCCTGCTGTTTGGCAAGGTGCTCGATCCGCAGGACAACCCTCTTCCCGATGCCGTCGTCTACGTGACCAACACGCGCACGCGCGCGGTGAAGACCTATATCGTCGGCCCCGACGGAACCTACCGCTTTCCCGCGCTCTCGACGGCTGTCGACTACGAAGTCTACGCTCAATATAACGGTCACAAGAGTGATACCAAATCAGTCAGCCAGTTCGACGACCGCTCCCAGGTTTACGTCGATTTGAAAGTCAAGACCCAGTAAGCTCGCAGGCCGAACCTTTTCATGCAACTTTTCGGGGCGTTCGGGTTCAACATAATTAGGGATAGCTGTCTGGAGGAAACTGTGAACGAACTGCATTCGTCTCGTACACCCGACCGTAAACTCGTCGCCGTGAAGGCTCTTTTTGTCTGCGCGGCGATGTGGTGCGCCGCCGCCGCATTTGGCCAGGGCGGCGCCATGAGTCCTTATCAGGATGAAAAGGACGGCGTCAGCGCCGGCGGCAAGTGGATGGAGTATCAATCGGAAGACAAGATGACCGGGGCCAAGAAAGTCCGCTTCGAACTTGTCGCCGACAATTACTTTCGCGAAGATCCAAACTATCCGCCACGAGTCGATCTGTTTTGCGAGAATGGCAAACTCAAGCTAGCCGACTTCAATCCCGGAGTCCGTCTGCCTCCTCCCAATCGCCCTGGCTTCTGGGGTCAGCCTCAACTGGAAGTGATGGTCCGCATCGATGACTATCACGGCTATCACGGCTGGAACTGGGAGCGCGGCCACTTCCTCTCCATGGACAAAGGCACTACTCGCGGCCTCATCGGAGCGCAGGTGTTTAAGATCGAACTCCCAACCCGCAGCGGACGGCAGATTGCCGAGTTCTCGCCCGCAGGCCTCAACGTTGACGAAGTCCGCCACGCCTGTGATCTGACTCCAAAAAAGCCCAGCAAAGACTAACATGCTCACGTAGGGACAGCTCACGTAGGGACGGACGCATTCGTCCGTCCCGCGAAAGCCTGCCCTGAGCGCAGCCGAAGGGGGAAGCCGAGCGTCAAACTGCCCATTTCCTTGGGCGTCGTGGATCGCTAAACTCATTTGCGCATCGGCCTTTCTTGCAGTAGCATTTGCCGAACCTTTACCCGGCATATGCGCGGCCATTCCGATCCTACCGGCGGACTTCTTCTCGGCTGTGGTATTGGGCTCTGGACCTTTTTCAAAGGTTTCCGCGTGATGCGCGAATACAGAGTCCTCGACGATACTCCACGCATTCCCATCCGTAGCGTTCCGATGGGCTTCGTTCACATCCGCGGCAAGGCCGAGAGTGGAGAGCTTCTGTCCAGTCCGCTGAGCAAAACTCAATGCTGCTTTTATAAGGTCGAAATCGACGAATGGAAGTCGAGGGGCAAGAGCAAGACATGGGTGCGCTGCTGTGTGGACATGGACGGCTACCGCTTCCATCTGGCCGACGATACAGGCAAGGTTCTGATCGACGCTCACGCGGCCGAGTACGATCTGCCGCTGGTGACCACGCGCGAAGTTAGTTCGCATGCGCCTTCCGGAACGAATGCAAACGATGCTGATCTGCTCAAGTATGTGAGTTACGCGCGCATGCATAGCATGACGGATCGAGTTGGGCAGTGGATCGACAAGCGATTTGAAAAAGCGGCTCCGATCGATAATCCGCAGATACAAGCGAAACAAGATGCACTTCGGGCGTTGTTTGCCGGCGTCCCATCGCGGCGCAGGGCGGGAAAGCACCGATTGGAAGCGCTGGAGAAATTGGCGAATGCGTCCGGTCCTTTCAGCGATCCGGAGAAGGAACAGAAGCGGCAAATGATGCTCGATCGTTTGCACCTGGCGGAAGCGGCGAACGACAGTGGCGTTCTTTCCGGGTTGATGCCTTCGGCCCAAGCCGCTGAAGGGCGCTTCCGCCTGCGCGAATACGTGGTCACTCCTGGGCAGGAATATCTGATTGACGGGACCTGCGCGGAGAATTCGGCTGAGGGTGAGGACCGCTGCCTGATTGGCAAGGGACACAACGAGCCTACATTTTTGATTTCCACCAAGAGCGATGTGCAGATTCATCACGATCTGCAGAAGCGGGCGCTGCTGATGATTTTCGGCGGAGCTGCGTTGGCTCTTGCTTGCACGGCGGGTCTGCTGGTTCACTTTGGATTGTTCTAGGCTCGGAGGAAACCGATGGGCAGCAGCGTAATCACGGGGCTTGCGTTCTTTCTTTTCGTGGCCGGTGCGCTTATTTACATCATCATCCTGTTTAACGGACTGGTGCGGTTGCGCAATGAGAACGATCGCGCTTGGGCCAACATCGACGTGCTGCTCAAACAGCGTCACGACGAAATCCCGAATCTGGTCGAGACCGTCAAGGGATACATGCAGCACGAGCAGCAGACGCTGCTCGCGGTGACGCAGGCGCGAGCGGCGTCGGGGAACGCGGGCAGCATCGGACAGAAAGCTGTGGCCGACCTGCAGATGGCGAGCGCGCTGCGCGGGCTGTTTGCCGTGGCCGAAAATTATCCGCAGCTTAAGGCCAACGCGAACTTCCTCAAGCTGCAGAACCGCATCAGCGAACTCGAAGAGCGGATCGCCGACCGGCGCGAATTTTTCAACGACGACGTCAACACCTACAACACACGCATCGCACAAATCCCCGACGTATTCGTGGCCAGCTTCATGAGTCTGAAGCGACGGGAGATGTTCAAAGTCTCCGAAGAAGATCGCAAGCTGGTGGAAGTCAGTTTCGCGAGCAGCCAGGGCTCAGGCGTATAGGCCCCGGCGCCGCATTCAATTTCGCCTTGTAGAACGAAGGACGAATGTCGGTAACCGTTACTTTCATTTCCCTTCCGCCGTTCGCCAATAGTCTGTCGGACCTTCGTAACTAGCCCGCGGCAATGGAGCAAAACTAAGCTTCGATGCGGGGGTTTCCTCACACATGATCAATACAATCACGAAGTCGCTCGTAGTTCTGGCAGCGGGTGGTCTGATGTTTGTTGGGGCCGCTGCTGCACAACCTCAAGCTGGTCCGGGACAAGTCGATCCAGGTCATCCGCGCGTCAACCAAGTCAATGGCCGCGAGACGAACCAGCAGAACCGAATCGCCAATGGCGTGAAGAACGGCACGCTCACGCCGGGACAGACTTCGCGTATCGAAAAACGCGAAGCGAACATTCAGAAGACCGAAAAGAAAGACATGGCCGCGCACAACGGACATCTGACCAAGGCTGAGCAGAAGAACCTCAACCAGAGACAGAACCGCGTGAGCAAGACCATCTACAAAGACAAGCATTCCAAGTAGCTCGAAGCTTCGAAATTCGATTTTCCCAAGTTCAGAACAAAGCCGCGGATGGCCGTGGCTTTTTCTTTTGCTTCCCATTTCGCTGAAGTTTACTATCTCGCCTCCCCATAAATCTTCTAAAATATTGAAGACATTAGAGTTATCCTAGCGCCGCTTGCAAAAACCTTGGTAGCAAATGGGTTAGAAGTCTCCGGCGTACGCTTCACGGGGATCCGGGGTCCCCCGGAAGATTCAGCTCAACATTATTTTCCCAGCGATGACGAATCGTCGTGGATTCCATATTCCACTGCCGGCGATTTGTGGAACACGCGCTATGCCGCGGTGAAGGTATTTGAGGCCGTCGCTCCGCAGTTTGAAAAGAAAGCGATGGCGCACGTGCTGGCCGCGGTGGCCACGCGCCAGACCTTCTCGCCTACCGACCCTAAGGCCTTCCAGATGTTCGGCCGCGATGAATTTCGTCCGGTCATCAATACGCTGACGATCGGCTTGCAGGTGCTACTGACCTTCATTGGAACTTTGACGCTAGGGATCGGAGGCCGTCGGCGTCATGAATATCATGCTGGTTTCGGTAGACGAGCGCATTCGCGAGATCGGCCTGCGACGCTCCTGGGGACGCGCAAGCGGCATATCGAACTGCAATTTCTGGCGGAAACTCTCCTCATCATGCCGATTGGCGGCGCCCTTGGCGTGCTACTGTCCTATCTCATCGCATGGTCCGTCGGCACGCTGCCCATGATGGGACCGTTGTTTGAGGACGATTCGGGCCAGGGCGACATTCATCTCCGCATCTCCATGATGACCGTGGTCCTTTCCACAGCCGTGTTGCTGATCGTAGGCGTCATCAGCGGCTTGGTCCCGGCCCTGCGGGCGTCGAAACTCGATCCCGTGGAAGCCCTTCGATATGAATGAGCGCAACGTAGTGACAGCCGCTTCGGCTGTCCAGCCAAGCAGAGCGCGGCTGACCGGTTGCGTTTAGTTTGCTGGAACCTACCTCGCAGGCTCGGCTAAAGAATTAATTTGCCCCGCTGCTCCCCTTCGCAGTACCTTGCTCCTGAAGCATTGCCGAGGTGAATCTTGCCCATCTCCGCTGTAGATACAATCACACTCGCATTCCAGCACACCAAACGGCAACTCCTGCAGCCGTTCCGCTTCGGGCAGTGGATTCGACTGGCCGTCGTCGGCTTGCTGGCCGGAGAGACGGGCTCAGGCGGAAGCTTCAATTTTCCTACGAGCTTTCCGCGTCAGACTGGTCCTTCGCGCCATTTCTTGCAACAGGACTGGCCGAAAATCGATCCCGCGATTCTGGGCGGCCTCATAGCCGTTCTCTTGGTGGCCGGTTTTGTTTTTTTCATTGTGATGTTGTATGTCAGCAGCGTGATGCGGTTCATTCTGTTCGACAGTGTGCTGGCGAAAGAATGTCATATCCGCCAGGGTTGGAGCCGCAGGCAAGGCCCGGCATGGAAATATTTCTTGTGGCAGCTGGGATTGATGCTGGCGACTCTTGCAGCAATGGCGGTGCTGTTGGGAATCCCCGCTGCTTTTGCTCTGGCAATGGGATGGTTCAACTCCCCTCGTGAGCATGTCCTGCCGCTCGTGCTTGGCGGAATCGTGGTGTTCTTCCTGGTATTCCTTTTCTTTTTGATCGTGGCTGTGGTTCACGTGCTGACTAAGGATTTTGTTGTACCGCAAATGGCGTTGGAGAATATTGGCGCGGTCGAAGGCTGGCGGCGATTGTGGCCCATGATCCAAGCCGAACAAACTGGCTACGCCGCTTACGTTGGAATGAAGATCGTTTTGGCCATCGGCGCGGGAATCGTGATCGGTATCGCATCGCTGATTCTTGGTTTGATCGTTGCCATTCCGGCTCTGGGCTTGGGAATCATTGCCGTGATCACCGGGAAGTCCGCAGGCATGACATGGAATGTTTTTACGATTACCGTCGCTATCGTGGTGGGATGCGTTTTGCTGGCGATTTTTCTTTTCCTGACATCGCTGATTGCGGTGCCAGCCATAGTGTTCTTCCCAGCCTATGCGATTTACTTTTTCGCCGCGCGGTATCGGCCGTTAAGCCTGATGCTATATCCTCCCCTGCCGCCGCCAGCATCCCCTCCAACATCGTTGGTGCCGGAACCTGCGGGGTGATCCCAACGACGCAAGCGTTTTCCACAAAAGGGGGCGATGTTCCTGCAACACTTCTTGCAAGACTCTCTAGGATTCAGGGCAGGTGGGGGTCATCATCGCGCGACAGTGGCGCGCGATCTGTTGCTCTTCTTCAGCTGGGACAACCTGAATTTTATCTGCGGCGAGGCCAATAATTTCAAGGCCGCTAGTTGCCGCGGATCGGATGCGGGCGCTGTGCTCTCCGATGCCGCCGGTGAAGACTAAAAGGTCGACGCCGCCTAACAAGGCCGTGTATGCTCCGATTGCTTTTCGCACCGACACGGCGAAGACGTCCAGAGCGAAGCACGCTTTTGCGTCATTGCCATCGGCGCGCTGCGTCAGTGCTTTAACGTCACTCTCGCCGGAGGAGAGCGCGAAGAGGCCGCACTGATGATTGAGCAGGTCTTCGAGACTGTCGGCGTCGAGCTTTTCATTTCGCAGAAGATATACGATGATGCCGGGATCGAGGTCGCCAGACCTGGTTCCCATGAGAATACCGCCGGTGGGAGTCAGGCCCATCGTGGTGTCGATGGACTTTCCATTTCGCACCGCACAAAGACTCGAGCCGTTGCCCAGATGCGCGAAGATGGCTCGCTCGGGAAGCTTTGCGCCGAAATGATGCACCAGAGACTCGTACGAGAGGCCGTGAAAGCCGTAACGGCGGATCCCCGCTTCGAGGTAGCGTTGCGGCAATGCGAAGTGCGAGGCGACTTCCGGAATCGTCTGGTGGAAAGCGTCGTCGAAGCAGGCATAGTGTGTGGCCAAGGGAAAAATACCTTGTGCTGCAGAGATTAGAGATAGAGCCTGCGGGATGTGCAGCGGCGCAAAGTGCGTGGCCGCACGGAGCTGTTCCAAGACCTGCGGCGTGATGATTTGATGTTCGCACAGTTTAGGACCACCATGCACCACCCGGTGACCGACGGCGACTGGTTGCGTGTTGATATGTTCGCGGATTGCACTCGCAAGAGCGCCCAGTGCGTCGCTCTGGGATTCGTGAATCCGGTTACACTGCAGAAGCGAACTTCCGTCCGCGGCCCGAATGTGTAGCGCGCCATTGTTTCGTCCAATGTCGTCGGCACTTCCGGTCAGCAGCGGCTCTTCGTCGTTAACCCCGTCAGTCGCACCCCGCCGGTAGATTCCGAACTTCAGCGAAGACGAGCCGCTGTTAAGGACAAGGATGGGACCGTCTTTCTCAGTTAACTCTTTCTCAGTTGATTCTTTCTGAGCTGATTCTTTCGCCATTCCTATCCCGGCCACTTCCAGTTTCGAATTTCTTCTTTATCGATGCCTTCTGCGTGCGCGTAGTGCACGCTCTCAATGATTTGGCCCTTCAGCGATTCTTTGACGTGAGCGCCAATGGAGCGCAGGCGCGGTACGCGATCGATGACATCGATGGCCAGATCGAAGCGGTCGATCTGATTCAGAATGGCCAGTTCCAGAGGAGTATTAATGTTTCCTTTCTCTTTGTACCCGCGCACGTGGATGTTGTCGTGATTCTTGCGCCGGTAACTGAGCTTGTGAATGAGCGAGGCGTAGGAATGGAAGTTGAAGATGACGGGCTTGTCATCGGTAAACAAGGAATCGAAATCGCGATCGGAAAGCCCGTGCGGATGTTCGCTTTCCGGCATGAGCCGGAAAAGATCGACGACATTCACAAAGCGAATTTTCAAATCGTGAAAGTGTTCCTTCAGAATTGCGACCGCGGCCAGGGATTCCATGGTGGCGATGTCGCCGGCGCAAGCCATCACTACGTCAGGAACGTCGCCGTTGTCAGTGGATGCCCAGTCCCAGATGCCGATTCCCTTGGTGCAGTGCTTTACCGCGTCCTCGATCGATAAATACTGGAGATGCTCCTGCTTGTCGGCCACAATCACATTCACATAGTCGCGCGAACGGAGGCAGTGGTCGGCTACACTCAGCAAACAATTCGCGTCGGGCGGTAGATAAATCCGCACTACTGCTGGACTTTTGTTAGTGACCACGTCGAGAAATCCGGGATCCTGATGGGTGAAGCCGTTGTGATCCTGCCGCCAGACCAGAGATGTAATGAGGATGTTGATCGAGGGAATAGGGGCGCGCCAGGAGAGCTCCATTTTCGATTTCTCCAGCCATTTGGCGTGCTGGTTAAACATGGAATCGATGATGTGGATAAACGCTTCGTAGCTGGAGAACAAGCCGTGACGGCCAGTGAGGACGTAGCCTTCAAACCAGCCTTCGAGTGTATGCTCGCTCAGCATCTCCATCACGCGACCGGCGACGTCGAGTTCGCCGCCGTCGGCATCTTCCGGCTTGTATTCGGCGAGCCAGGTCTTTTTCGAAGCGGCATAGATTGCGGTGAGTTTATTGGAAGCGGTTTCGTCTGGGCCGAAGACCCGGAACGAATTCATGTTACGGCGCATCACCTCGGCGAGAAAATGCCCGAGGACATCGGTGGGTGAAACGTAGGTGGCGCCGGGAGTTTTTATCTTGACCTCGTACCCACGAAAGTCGGGCAGGTCGAGTTCCTTGCGCAGCAGTCCGCCGTTGGCATGGGGGTTGGCGGAGATACGGCGGTCTCCAGAGGGAGCAAGGTCCTGCAGTTCTGGCATCAAGGTTCCATTGGAATCGAACAGGTCTTCGGGTTTGTAGCTGCGCAACCAGTTTTCTACCATGCGCAAACTCTGCTTGTTGGTGGCGGCGTCGAGAATGGGAACCTGGTGCGCCCGCCATGAGCCTTCCACCTTGTGGCCGTCAATCTCTTTCGGTCCTGTCCATCCTTTGGGAGAACGTAGCACGATCATGGGCCAGCGCGGACGCGTGGCATCGCCGGTCGCGCGGGCATGTTGTTGCAGGAAACGCATCTCGAGAATGCATTGCTCCAGAGTGGCGGCCATTTTCTGATGCATAGCGTCGGGATCGTCTCCTTCGACGAAATACGGTTTATGGCCGTATCCGATTAACAGGGATTCCAGCTCTTCGTGTGGAATGCGCGCCAGGATCGTGGGATTCGCGATCTTGTAACCGTTGAGATGCAGCACCGGCAACACGGCGCCATCGCGAATCGGATTCAGGAATTTGTTCGAGTGCCAGGAAGTCGCAAGCGGGCCGGTCTCGGCCTCGCCGTCCCCGATGGCGACGGTGACGATCAGATCGGGATTGTCGAATGCCGCTCCGTAAGCATGCGAGATAGAATAGCCCAGCTCGCCGCCTTCGTGAATGGAACCCGGCGTCTCCGGGGTGCAGTGCGAGCCGATGCCTCCAGGAAATGAGAATTGCCGGAAGAACTTCAGCAAGCCAGCTTCGTCGCGACTCTTGTCCGGATAAATCTCGGAGTAGTAACCCTCGAGATAGCAGTTCGAGAGGGTGGCCGGTGCGCCGTGGCCCGGACCGGAGATGTACATCATATTCAGGTCATATTTCTTTATGAGGCGGTTGAGATGCACCCAAATCAAGGATTGCCCGGGATCTGAACCCCAATGGCCAAGCAGCCGATTCTTGATGTGCTCCGGTTTCAGCGGTTCGCGCAGAAGCGGATTCTCGCGGAGGTAGAGCATTCCGGCCGAAAGATAATTGCATGCCCGCCAGTAAGCATGAATCTTCCGCAATTCTTCCGGCGTAAGAGGGGCGGAGGCTTCGGTTGTGCCCGTCGCGTGACGTTCTCCGACAATTGAAGAGGCGGTCATTGGGAGATCCTCCTTCTTCCTTCTGTTTTCTTCTGCTAAGACAGTCTAGACTGTTTTGATGCGGAGGACTGCTCCGTGACTTACAGAATGATTGCAACACTCCCGTAACATTCGGCTCTGCCGCCGCACACCCGCAACGTAGTGATTTAAATCACGCAGTACGGTGATCAGCGCACGTTTCGACCCCTGACAAACGGCCTGCCAAAACGACTTCAATCGCACTAAAAATAAAGTTGACCGGCATGAGCCGCCCATTAGTGCCTTCCGCGCATATGAATTGGCGCCCAAGCGCCTGAGGACGCCGCAGGCCCGGCAGTGGGCTGGTCCTTCTTAGCCTCGAATTTCACTTCGCAATCGACGGTGGGGTGCACTGGAACTCTCGTGAAATCCGAGCGCCGCGAGCACTTGAGCCAGGGAGAAGGTATCCGAGATTAGCAAGCGGAGAGGGCGGCGTCCATATTGCCGTTGCCGCCGCCATTCTTCGAATCGGCCTTTGCCACTGATCAGCATCTGTCCGTCGTAACCGGAGGGCCGCTCATTGTTAAGTTCCCCGCCGGACAAAACGGCCCTACGCAATCAGTGTTTCGGCAAGTTCCCGGATCACGCCGCGTTCTTGCGAGGAACTTTTGCACCTTTTTTGCGGGCTTCCGACAGACCGATGGCAATCGCCTGCTTCCGGCTTTTCACGGTTCCGCCTTTTCCGCCGGGTCCTGATTTCAGCGTGCCCTTCTTCTTTCGATGCATCGCCCTCTTCACGCTTTTGCCCGCCGCCTTGCCGTATTTTCGACTTCCAGAAGATTTTCGTTGTGCCATGATTGACCTCCCTGGGACTTAGAGTGCACCAACCGTTTGAGAGGTTGGCGTTTGGATTCCACACTGTTCGTTGTTCCTTAAATCCACGGATGGGCTCTCGAAAAGAGGAGACCAGCGAAAGGCCACTCCGCCGGTCTCATTAAAAAATTCCCGAAGTGATCTAAGCTGCCTTTTCCTTGCCGAAACGAATCACCACTTTTGTGTAACCATCAATTCGGCGATCGAATTTATCGTAGGCCTCGGGAGCCTGCTCGATCTGAATCCGGTGGCTGATGATTTTGCTGGGTTTGGCGCGGCCATTCACGATCAGATCGCGCAGGTGTTCGTTATATTTCTTGAGGGGGGCTTGCCCGCTGCCCATGGTGATTCACTTGTCGAAGAATTCGGCAATTGAAAAAGGGAAGATGCCTTGCTTTGAGTGCTCGCTGGTTGCGCCGGGATCCGGCGCAATATATACGCCGATGATTTCGATGCTTCCGGTCGTCGAATCGAAGCGGGATGGGAATTGCCGGCGGAATCAATATGAAACTTCTAACTCTTAGACTCCAGCACGCCAGGGAGGGTTGGGCGCAAAGATTTGAAAGCAACTGCCATCTTTGTCGTTCCATCCAATGACTAGTTTGACGTTGCCCCTTGCCAAAACGTATGCGCCGATGGAGGCTGCACCGGCCGCGAGTCTTCCGGTCGGGCCGCAGTGGCAGTATGAGCCCAAGTGGGATGGATTTCGCTGCCTGGCTTTTCGCGACGGTAAACGAGTTGATCTGGAGTCTAAATCGGGCAAACCGCTGACGCGATATTTTCCTGAATTAGTCGCGGCCTTGAGTCGTCTAGGGGCTGCGAAATTCGTTCTGGACGGCGAGATTGTGATACCCGTGAACGGCGATCTTTCGTTCGATCAATTGTTGATGAGGATTCACCCCTCTGCGACACGAGTGGAAAAGCTGAGCCGGGAGACCCCCTGTATATTCATCATTTTCGATTTGCTGGCAGGGGCGAAAGGGGAGTCGCTAATTGATCTCACATTAGAAAAACGGCGGCAGAAGCTGGATCGCTTCGCGTCGAAATATCTGAAAGACGACGCTACGGTGCGTCTCTCTCCGTTCACTCTGGACATCGCGACCGCGCGGAAATGGTTTCACATGGGAACGGCGGTCGATGGCGTAGTGGCGAAGCGGCGCGATCTTCCCTATCAGAGCGGGAAGCGCAACGGCATGGAGAAGATCAAGAAGCTGCGAACCGCGGACTGTGTGGTGGGTGGCTTTCGTTATCTAGAGAAAGAGCCGCTGGTCGGATCGCTGCTCTTGGGACTCTACAACAAAGCCGGCGAGCTTGATCACGTGGGGTTTACGTCTTCCATCAGCGCGAAAGCGCGGCCCAGCCTTACGCGGAAACTGAAAAAGCTAATCAAGCCCCCGGGATTCACAGGCAAGGCTCCGGGAGGGCCCAGCCGATGGAGCAACAAGCGCTCAACGGAGTGGCAGCCACTTGGCCCAAGACTTGTGGTTGAAGTGCAGTTCGATCATTTCACCGGCGGGCGTTTTCGGCATGGTACGAAATTTTTGCGCTGGCGTCCTGACAAAAAGCCGGCGGAATGCATGATCAAACAAGTGGAGCGTGAGAATCGATCCGCGCTGAATCTGCTGTAACCGAAAGCTAGTCTGCGGCCGAGGCTCTGCCTGTCTTGGTGATCTCTGCAACCGCGCGACGGGCGCTCGCGATGGCGCCATGCACGGTACCGTTATTTCCGGTAACGTCCGCCGCCTCTCCGGCGAAAAATAGCGTGTCTTTCACGGGACGGCTTAATATTTCTGGCGAATCTGCGGCTCCGGCTTTCACGTAGCTGTACGCACCTCGAGAAAATGGATCGACCTGCCAGTCATGGAAATACGCTATTTCCAGCGAACGCTCCATTTCGGGTTCTGGTACTCCCAACAGCCCACCAAGGGTTTTTAAAGCGCGATTTACAACTGGCACGCTATCCGAGTCGAGTCTTTCGGCAGATCGCCAGGGCGCCCATCCGGTGATGATGGGGAATTGATCGGGCATCGCGGTCCACCAGGTGGGGAACCACTTATCTTGCGAAAAGAGGAAACTCATACGATCCAATTTCTTCTTCGGGTTGCCCTTGGCGTGGAGGTGATCCCAGAGGCGCTCGCGGAAATGAAGAACGACGCGGAGCACTTTTCCCATTTCCATTCCAGCAATCGAGTCTAATTTGTCCTTCGGGAGCGACGGAGAGAAATCGATCGCGCCCCGTTGGACCGGCTGCGCCTGCAGTACGCCAAGCGGGACGGTCACGAGCACACGGCTGGCGTTGAGAGAAACTGCACGTTCGCCGCAAACGGCATCAATCGAAGCCTTGCCTGGAGCCCAGGCAACACGACGCACAACCGTATTGGTGCGGATGCTGACACCCGCCTTCGCTACTCGTTGTTGGAGTAGTTCCAGCAAAGCCTGATAACCACTGCGGGCTCGGAATGCACGGTCGCCCTCGATCTTTTCCTCTGCTCTCATTTGGCGAGCCAGCCAGTGAACGCTGACCTGCGCAGGGTCAGCGGCGTTAAAACCGGCCACGTAGCTAAGGGCATGTTTCTTGACGTTCGGGGACGCGTCGGCGCAGCAGCGCCGCAGAAAGCTCGCGAAGGACTCATCTGGCCCGTCATCGTTCATTCGCTGCAAAATCTCGTTGACCTCCGAGAAAAAGTCGCAGGACGAGAGCCGACCGTCCTGGAAGCACCAATTATCGCCGTTGACCTCGCTGACCGGGATCTTGCTGTGCCGGAGTGCATCCATAATCTGCGGAGGACGCCCATGAATGAACTCAGCTCCCAACTCAATTGGAAATTGTTGGCCCAGGTCCTTGAGCGTGTAGATTCGCCCGCCGACCCGGTCGCGGGCCTCTAAAATAATGACGGCCAGACCTTCTGCTGCAAGTTCCCCAGATGCAACCAGCCCAGCGGCGCCGGCGCCAATTACGATCACGTCAGAGCGATCCTGTTCAGCGAATTTGCCCTTTTGACCAGACATACAAGAGTCTTACGTCGGAGAAAACTGTCGTGCCATGGAACAGGAACACAACTGGGATGACTGCAGGTCTAAGCCGCTTTCGCCTTCTTAGCCAGTTTACTCACAATTCTAAGATCATTGATGAATGCCTGCATCTGCAGTTGGCGCGCGTCGGAGTCGGGCGCGCGCAGAATAGATGACGGATGTACTGTGGCCATTACGAACGGGGCGAGCGGGGAGTCGATCAGTTGTCCGCGCTGGCGGGTCACGCTAAAGGTTCGGCCCAAGAGCGACTGTGCGGCAGTGGAACCCAGGCACACCAGAATTCGCGGCTTCACCACTCGCAGTTCGGCGTCAAGCCAGGGATGGCAGGCGTGAATCTCCGAGTAGCGAGGCTTCTTGTGAATGCGCTTCTTTCCGCGGGCGGCAGCCTCCCACTTGAAATGTTTCACTACGTTGGTCAGGTACACTTTCGAGTGCTCGATCCCAACTGCTTCCAGCGCCTGATCGAGCAGCCTTCCCGCGGGTCCAACAAAGGGATGACCTGCCCGATCTTCCTGATCTCCGGGCTGCTCGCCGACAAACATAATTTGGGACTTTGCAGGACCCTCTCCAAAAACCGCCTGCGTCGCCATTTTATAGAGATCGCAGGCCTTGCAGTCGCTGGCGGCTTCCCGGAGTTCCGCAATCGTATTCAAGGAGGTTGTGACGACCGCCAGCTTCTCAGGACTATCTTTCTTATCGGAAGACAGCTTCGATGTTGTGGAGACGACCTTCATTGATTCCCAATAGGCCAAACAATAACTACGGATGGAGTCCGTATGTTAACTACGGCTTAGGCCGCGCCATCCTTGACTTCAGCCGATGTCTTGAAGCAGTGGGCGCAGGAAAAAACTTCGCGCTTCCGCCATTGGAATCCTCCCTAGTCGAGGCAACGTAGGATGCGGTTGCCGAAAATAAGGTTTATTCGCGGTCTCCGGATTTGCGCGAAGGTGAATTAATTCCGGCGGTGCAGCGGCAGCACAAAATCCGATGGTGTTTCCCGGGATGAGGAAGAATCCTAGGGCAAACAACTGTTAGAGCTATCAGCGTTGTTGATGTGGGGCGCGCGGCAAAACGACTCTAACCAGGCAGCCGCGAGCGCCGGTGCGGTTGGCGATTTCGATCCTTCCGTCATGCGCCTCCACGATTTGACGTGAGAGAACCAGTCCAACTCCGCTGCCGCTAGGCTTGGTCGTATAGAACGGAGTGAAGACGTTCCCCGGATTCATAAGGCCCGGCCCATTGTCTTCGATCAGCAAATTCACATCGGCTTCATCGATGTACCATCGCACCTCAACCTTTCGATCTCCATCCAGGCGCGAACACGAGTCCGACGCCGGCGTGGAAATGAAAGGGTTTGTCTGCACCGGGGCAGGAGAAAGTTCGAGCACGGCATCCGTGGCGTTGCGAACAAGGTTGATGAGCATTTGCTCAAGCTGATCGGGGTCGGCAGTGAACACAACGTCCGGCCCCGGTTGCACGCACACCTTAATTCGGGTTTCGAGACTCGCGACTCTGGCCACCAGCTTGGCTAGTTCGACATCCCGGAGAACCGGGGCGGGCATTTGCGCCAGCCGGCGATAGGCCTCCAGAAAGCGATGCAAGGACGCAGAACGCGCCTCAATAATTTCCAGGCCATGCTGCAGGTCGTTGCGTACATCGGCGTCCATGGCTGTTGAGGAAACCCTGGAATTGAGACTTCCAGCAATGGATTTAATCGGCGCCAGCGAGTTGCTGAGTTCATGTCCCAGGACGCGAATCAGCCTTTGCCACGCCCTTCGCTCTTCTTCGCGTAAGGCGCGGCTTACATCTGACAGAACCACCAGCGTGTGCGGCACGCCATTCTGACGAAACGAACTGCGGCGCAGCAGCCAGCGGGCCTGCGAGTCCTTGAGGTCGAGTTCTACCAGGCTTTCATTCTCCGCGGCGAGACATTTCTGCAGGCTCAGGTCGGAAGCACTGCGGCCCAGCATACGCGCCTTCGCCTGCCGTAACAGGTGTTCTCCCGCGGGATTGACCAGACGTAAGATTGAGGCGGGATCGAAGGCAAACAGAGGCGCGTCAATCTCGTCGACCACGCGCTGCAGCAAGGCTGTCGCTTCAATGGCGCGAATCTTCTCATCCGACAGCATGTCGGCCAGAGAGTTTACTTCCAGAGAGAGTTCTCCGAGCGCATCCTCAGCGACGGCATTACGAGCGCGAAACGAATAGTCTTCCTCGCGCAAGGCACCGATTACGTTAGAAAGAGTCTGTAGCGGCCTCGTGGTCTGCTCTTGCAGCGCCAAGGCCAATAACCACCATGCAAAGAGTTCAAGTGCAATCAGCGCCAGTCGCGATTCGACGGACCAGGGCTGCGTCCAGACCAGCACAATACTTACGAGAAGGCCGGGAAGCGCAACCAGAAAGCAGTAGAGATTTATTCGATGTTCATAAAGGAGTCGAACTCGTTTCCGCGGCCGAGGGGCGGGTCTCGGCGGCGAGCTAGAGGCCATACTTCTCCATCCGCCGGTACAGCGCGCCACGGCTCAAACCCAGAGCCTCGGCAGCCTGGCTAACATTGCCCTGGTAACGCTGAAGAGCTTTTCGGACCAGCATGGCTTCCACAGCTTCAAGACTGAGGTCTTCCAAGCCTTGAGTTTGTGTGCGCTGCGAACTGAGTGCCAAATCTGCCGGCTGGATTTCGTCAGTGCGGCACATCAGGACCGCACGTTCGATGGTATGATCCAGTTCCCTCACGTTGCCGGGCCATGGGTACTGCATCAAAGTCTGAACGGCAGCGGAATCAAAGCCCTGGACCTGGCGCCGGTAGCGGGCGGAGTAACGAGCGAGAAAATGCGCCGCAAGAGCGGGAATATCTTCACGGCGCTCGCGCAACGCGGGTAAATGGATCTCGACGGTGTTCAAACGAAACAGCAGGTCTTCACGGAATTGTCCGGAAGCGCAGGCCGCCGAAAGATCGCTATTCGTGGCCGAGAGAACGCGGACGTTGACGCGACGGGAGCGCGACGACCCGACGCGCTCGATTTCGCCGGATTCCAGAACGCGTAACAGTTTTGCCTGCTGGCGAAGAGGAACGTTTCCGATCTCGTCGAGAAAAATCGTGCCCCCGTCCGCCAGTTCGAAACGCCCGATGCGATCGGTACGCGCATCCGTAAAAGCGCCCTTCACGTGGCCGAATAGTTCGCTCTCAAAAACGCCATCGGGGATTGCCCCCGTGTTCACTGCCACCAACGGGCGGGCTGCCCGCGCCGACAGCGCGTGCAAGGTCTGCGCCACGATTTCTTTCCCCGTTCCATGCTCACCCGTGATCAGCACATTCGCGTCGGACGGGCCTACGCGCGCAAGAGTTTCGAGGACAGGTTGCATGGCCGGCGCTGTGGCAATAAACTCTGGGCGGCCTTCGGCGCGGAGCAACCGGTTTTCCGCCTCCAGCCGCGCTGCGCGCTGCAAGGCGCGATGCAATTCAACCTGGGTGCGAAGGATGGAGAGCAGCCGTTCGTTTTCCCAGGGCTTCTGCACGAAATCCCGCGCCCCGCGCCGCATGGCCTCGACCGCCAGTTCGACATTCGCCCACGCGGTCATCACGATCACCGGAATGGTCGCGTCAAGGGACACGATTTGCGAGAGGAGATCAAGGCCTTCCTGTCCGGAAGTAGTGTCCCGCGTGTAGTTCAGGTCGATCAATACCGCGTCGTAAGAAGTACTGCTCAGGGCTTCGCGCACGAGAGCTGGCGAACGGACCTTATCCACCTTGTAACCCTGCGGACGCAGGAGTAACTCCAAGGCCTCAAGGATGTGTTCCTGGTCGTCGGCGGCCAGCACTCGAGCAGGCGCACCAGAATCGTGCTTTAGAGTGAATATTTCCAGCTCTCCCGATTTGGCCGAAGTCGGCATACGGATTTACGGCGACTGGCGAGGCACTACGCCAGTGATTGCGTCCTGCAACAGTATGCCATTATGTTCTAAGGTTGCGCCGGTGGTGCGGTCCAGTTCAACTTTCGCCTTTTCGTAGGCGGTCTGCGCGCTGACCAAATCCAATTCCGCCAGCGAAAGATCGTGATGAGCCGAGAGGGTTTGGTAGCTCGAGCCTGAGCCCAGTTCCTGTTCCTTTTTTGTGATATCGAAGCTGCGCTGCGCCAAATCTCTTGCCTTGCGCGCTGCTTGCACCCGGGCGCCGGTCTGGTCCAGGGCGTACTGCGCGTTGCGAACTTCGATGCGAACCTGCTTTTTCAGCTGTTCCAGGCGCAACTCAGATTGGCGATACTCCAGTTCAGACCGGTACTGGTCCGCCTTGGCGACTCGATTTCTTATAGGGATGTTCAGGTTCAGTCCCAGATAGTAATCTGGCGAAGAGTTGTTGAAAGCGTTTTGCATGGCGCCGGCAAAGTCGACCGGGACAGTCGAAACGTTCTGCCCGAGGCTGTATGCAGGATTCAGCGGCCCACCCAAACCTGAACCTCCGTAAAAGCCCACTAAAGAGAGGGCAGGCAATAAGGCATTGCGGGCTGCGCGGCGGCTGATTTGCCGGTTTACCAGGTCGATGTCAGACTCCGCGAGTTCGGGGCGGCTGTGCAGGGCGGCGGAGATCAGGTCAGCGATCGGCGCGCTCGCCTGCATTTCGACTGTCTGCATCCGGTCAGTAGGAATCACCTTCATGGCTTCAAGGACGGGATCGTCCAGGCTCTTGGTGACTGCATTCTTCATCAGCGTTTCTTGAAGCTGAAGACTGGTGCGGGCTACGGTCAAATCCTGATCGCGCTTCGACACTTCCGCCTCGGCGCGCATCACGTCCATGGCGGGAACGCTTTCCAACTGCAGCTGTTTTTTCGTATTGTCGAGGGTCTGTTGCGCGAAGGCAAATGATTGCTCATTGACTTGTGTCTGCTCATAGGCGCTGACCAAGTCCCAATAAATGTTTTCGATTTGGGTGACCGTGGCAATCACCTGATCTTTGAATGCGATATCGGAAATTTTCTTATTGTTCTGCGCGATTCGCAAATAGCGAAGGTTCGGACCGAAGCCGAAGCCGGCAAGCAACTCTTGTTGAAATTGAAAACGAAACGTGGAACTGAGTGTTGGGGAGAGGTTGAAGTACGGACTGTTGGTGGTTTGCCGGGAGTCGTTGAAAGAGAAACTGATGCTTGTTCCCGTGGCAAAGGCTTGCGTGAAAAAAGCGCTGAATTGGCCGGTATTCAGCTGCAGGGAGGGCACTCCATAAATCTGCCGGTTGGCAACGGGAGAGGTTTGGTGCTCCTCGCCGCCATTGAGACTGAGAAACGGATCGTAAGACGACACAGCGGTTCCAGTGCCGAGTGTAGATTGCACCAAGCCTGAAGCGCCTGCTCCGGCGCCGCCGGCGCCGCCAGTCGTACCGCCCGCACCTGCGCCGGGGGCGCCTGTGCCGAATCCTCCGATGCCTCCGCCCGGAGTTCCCTGTACGACTCCGGTATTAACGCCGCGAAAAAATCCTCCGGCTTGGGTGCGAAGGATGTCAGTGTTCGCAATCGGAAGGTTGTAGCGGGCTATGGCGAGGTCCAGATTGTTCTCGAGCGCGAGGTCGATTGCGTCTTTCAGGGAGAGGTAGAGTTGCCCCTCCCGGATAAGCTGGTCGAGACGCGGCGAATTCGCTAACACCGGCTCCGGAACCTGCTCACCCTCATAGGCGTTGAGCGGGTTGTGCGACTTCGGCATTTCATATTGAAGAGGAGCTGCCGCCTGGGGTGCGGCCTCGGTTATTCCGCTGGAAGTTTGCGGACCTGCGCTTTGCGCGGCGAGCATGGCAATGAGCGTCACGCACACACCAAGAAGCAGGATTGCCCGTTTCACGAATCCGAAAGCGAATGAGCTCACGATGCGCTCACCTCCGCCGGCTGCGTGAGCGTGGGATTTGCGGTGTCTCCGACCAACCATCCATCCCGCAGCTGAATGGTGCGGTTTCCGTAACTGGCATTCGTCTCGGAGTGAGTGACTTGCACGATGGTCGTTCCTTGTTCGTTCAATCCGCGAAAAAGTTCCATAATCTCCCTGGCCTGAGCTGAGTGAAGATTGCCTGTCGGCTCGTCAGCCAACAGGAGAGGTGGTTTATGAATGACGGCGCGTGCGATTCCCACCAGCTGTTGTTGTCCTCCCGAAAGCTGGCTGGGATACAAATCTTTCTTGGCGACGATCTGAAAGCGATCGAGAGTGTCGGCGACCAGACTCTGCCGCTCGCGGCGCGGAATGTCTTTATAGGAAAGCGGAAGGTCGATGTTTTCCTCGACCGTCAGGTCATCCAGCAGGTGGTAGCTCTGAAATACCATTCCGATGTTTCGCTTCGCCAGTTCGGCGCGCTGTTTGCGCTTCATTTGATGAATGGCCTCTTCGCGAAACCAGTACTCGCCTTGCCATGCGTCGTCGAGCAATGCCAGCACATTTAATAACGAAGACTTGCCCGCGCCCGATGGGCCCATGATGGTGATGAATTCCCCTTCCCGAATCTCGAGATTGACACGGCGAAGCACCCAGGTTTGGCCGGACCCGGCTTTGTAACTGCGTTCGATATTTTTCAGTTGGATCATCTTCACTCCCCGATGCAGCAAAGTCGTTCTTACTCGTAGCGCAGCGCCACCATGGGATCGATTCTGGCTGCGCGCCGTGCGGGGATGAACCCCGCGACGGCCGCAACAATCCCCAGCAGCAAAATAACGGCGATCAAAGACAGCGGATCTGTACTGTTCAATCCAAATAGGAAGCTGTGCAGGAGGCGAGTGCTGGCCAGCGCCAGGGGAATTCCTACCAGAAGGCCGATTGCCACCAGCATCATGCCTTCGCGGAGTACCAATTGCATCACATCGCCACGCCGCGCCCCGAGCGCCATGCGCACGCCGATTTCACGCGTACGGTTGGCCACGGTGTACGAGATCACTCCGTAAAGCCCCACGCATGCGAGAAGCAACGCCAGCCCGGCGAAGAACGTAGAGAGCTTGGCTAGCGCGATCTGGTTGCCCGCGCTGTCGGCGACCAGCGTGTCGAGTGTCTCGATGAATGAGATGGGCAGACGCGGATCGGTAGCTTTGATTTGGCCTAACACGTTCGTCACGGCGCCGGACGGTGCTCCGCTGACTTGAGCCTCAAGCATGATTTGGTCCGGGTCGGGCGTCTGCTGAAAAGCCTGATAGAACCGTGGCCGGACTGCTTCGCGAATACCGCTGCCATGGTCTTTGGCATCGTGAGAGATGCCCACGATCGTAAACGGTTTGTCTATCCAATCCGGGTCGTCGATCCTGAACTGGCGGCCGATCGGGTTCTGTCCGGGAAAGAAGTGCTTGACCATCGCTTCGTTTATGACGGCAACGCGCGTCGATGTAACCGTGTCCTGCGCCTGAATCCCACGCCCGGCGAGAATGGGAATGCCCACCGCCCCGAAGTAGTTCGGTCCGACATAGTCTTCCAGCGCCAGTCGATCGCGGGGAGCGCCCGCGCTGAAGCCCGGAACGATGATCGCATCGGCCGATTCGCTCCCACCGAACAGTCCATTGGTCGAATACGTGACAGCGCGCACCCCAGGCGCGCTCGCCAGCCGTGCGACCAGTTGCTGGGCCAGCAGCTTCATGTTTTCCTTACTGTAGCCGGCCCCGGTAGGATCAAGCCGCGCGATCACCAGGTGATCGCGCTCATAGCCAAAATTCTGCGCCATCAATTTTTGCAGGCTGCGCACCAGCAGGCCGGCAGCAAACAGCACCAATAACGAGAGCGCCACTTGTCCTACGATCAATCCCTTGCCCCAGGTGAATCGGGAGCCCGGTTCCGTCGCGGTACGCGTCGCGTTTTTCAAGGCGGGAGTAACTCGCACTTTCAATGTTTGTAATGCAGGCACCAATCCGAAGACGATTCCGGTCAGCAGAGAAATTACGATCGTGAAGCCAAGCACGCGCCAGTCGGGCGAGAGCGGAAGACTCGTGTCGGAGCCGAAGAGTTGGACCAGCAGCCTTACTCCCCAAATCGCCAGCAGAGAACCGATGATTCCGCCCAGCAGCCCCAGGAGCAAGCTCTCAGTCAAGAGTTGTTGCAATAGCCGCCGCTGATTGGCGCCAATAGCCAACCGGAGTGCAATTTCGCGGTTACGGCTTGAGGCTCTGGCAAGCAGCAGATTGGCGACATTAACACACGCAATCAGCAGCACCAGACCCACAATGCCCATCAGCAGAAGCAGTGGAATCCGGTAGTCGGCGCGCATTCCGGAGATCCCGCCGCCGCCGGCAACCACGGCGATGTGAGCATCGTGAATGGAACTCCGGTCATCGGAGGAAAGCGCGGCTCCGTAATCTCCTTTCAACACCTGCTGAAACACGATATTCAGATTGGCTTCCGCCTGAGCGGGACTGATGTTCGATTTCAAGCGCCCAATGAGCGACAGCCAGGAATTGTTTCCCGAATTGCGCCAGTGGCGTCCCCGTATGATTTGCGGTTGCATGCTCAGGGGAACAAACAAAGCCATCCGCTCGCCCACGATATCTCCGTCGAATCCAGCCGGCGCTACTCCGATGATGGTGAAAGGAAACCCATTCAACCGAATATCCTTTCCGATGATCGCGGGAGCCAGTGCGAACTTACGCTGCCAATATTCATAGCCCAGTATGACGACTGGATTGGCTCCTTCAGCCGTGTCGTCAGCGTCGGAGAACAAACGTCCCGCCGCTGGTTCTAGACCGAGCACGCTGAAATAGTTTCCGCTGACCATGCGTCCGGTAATTTTTTCGTCCGGAGCTTCACCTTGGCCAGCGTCGACTTCAATGTGGTGGTCGCTTGCCGCGGCGCATATGCCGGTAAAAACCGAGTTGCGGTCGCGAAATTCCTTGTACAGCGGATAAGAGAAAACATCCGTCCGTGGAGTTCCGTTCGACCGGGAGCCGACGTGTGCCGGATCACCGACCACGACTAACTGTTGCGGCTCTCGCACCGGCAGCATCTTCAGCAGAAGACCGTTCACCACAGTGAAAATGGCCGTGTTTGCGCCGATGCCAAGCGCCAGAGTAGCCACGGCCACAGCCGTGAAACCTGGACTCTTGCGCAACTGCCGTGCTGCATAACGAAGATCCTGGAAGAATCCGTTCATATTAGCCTTCCTATTCGTAACGCAGCGCCACCATGGGATCGACTTTGGTCGCGCGGTACGCCGGGATCGTGCTAGCCACCAAGGCAATCAATGTCAGCAGTCCCGCCACGGCTACGAAAGTGATTGGATCGGTCGATTTAACCCCGTAAATGAGCCCCGACAAAATGCGCCCTAGTGCGAGTGCTCCAGAAACTCCAATTCCGACTCCCAGCAAAGTTGGCTTCATGCCCTCCAAAACAACCATACGCAACACATCGCCGACGCGGGCACCCAACGCGAGGCGGATTCCGATTTCCCGGACGCTCCGTTTCACGCTGTAAGACAGAACGCTGTAAATGCCCACGGCAGCCAACAACAGGGCAAGCGCGGCGAATGCGCCCAGCAGCAGCATGTTGAACCGTTGCTGCGACAAAGAATTCGCAACCAGATCGTCCATCTTCTGGATGTCGCGCAATGGCATCTCGCGGTCGACTTCGTGTACAGCATTCGACACCGCGGACACTAGCCCGGTAGAACTAGAGGAGGAGCGCACCACCAGGCTCATCGGAAAAGAACTCCATCCACCATTTGCAGGCACGGAAACCTGATCCAATGGGAAGTAGAGAGCCGTGCTTGGACGTGTCTGATCGAGGCCGTCGAGCTTTACGTCTCCCACAATTCCCACTACTTCGCGGACGACGCCGGGGTAAAAAGTCAGGGTTAGCCGCTTGCCAAGGGCGTCTTCGCCCGGCCAAAACTGCCGAGCCATGGATTCGCTGACCAGAATTACTCCCGGCCTTCCCGCAAGATCCGTGTCGCTGACGTCGCGGCCCCGCAAGATTGGAATATGCAGCGCGCTCATGTAGCCCGGGGTAATGAGGCGCACGTCGACCTCCGGTTGCTCGGACATTGGCAGAGTGGGGCGGCCTTCGATGGCAACAGGTTGATGCGAACCTTGATTGTCCAGAGGAATGTCGTCCCCCACCCCCGCGGCTTCGACTCCGGGCAACGTTCGCACACGTTGCAGCACCTGCTCAAAGAAGGCGATCTGCTGGGCTGGCACCGGAAATTTCGCGCGGGAAACCATTGCGGTCATAGTTAAGACATTGCGCGAATCAAATCCGGGATTCACGCCATGCAACATTTGAAAACTGCGGATCATCAGTCCGGCACCCACTAGCAGGATGAGTGAAAGGGCAACTTCCGATACGACGAGAACGCTGCGCGTGCGCTGCCCGCTTGAATCAGAGTCGGTCCGCCCCAATCCTTGTTTCAACGACTGATTCACGTTACCCCGAGTCAACCGCAGCGCCGGAAGAACTCCCGCCAGAATTCCGGCAGCGATGGAAATGACGGCCGTGAATGCCAGGACCCTGGGATCCAGTCCGACTTCGATTGAGCGCGGAAGCTTGTCCGCGAGGAAGGCCATGATGAGACGGATTCCAGCGTCAGCGAACGTGAGTCCAAGCGCTCCTCCGACAAGGGCGATGAGCACCGACTCGGTGAGGACTTGACGAAGCACGCGGACTGACGTGGCACCCAGCGCAGTTCGAATTGCGATTTCCTTCTGGCGGCTGAAGGTTCTCGCCAACCCAAGGTTAGCTACATTGACGCTCGCGATCAGAAGAACGAAACCTACCGCGCCCAGCAGCACTAGCAGCGCCGGCCGCACATCGCTGACCATGTCATCGTGCAGCGGTACCACGATCGCTCCCCATCCTTTGTCGTCCTCCGGATACTGCTGTTCCAGGCGGCTGGAAATCGTGTTCATCTCGGCCTGTGCCTGTTTCAAATCGACGCCTGGCTTGAGACGCGCGACCACGACCGAGTGATGTTCTCCTCTGACGGCTTTTTCCTGGTCGGTCCAGGCCATCGGCGTCCACATCTGCGCGAACTCCGGAAACTGGAAGCTTGCTGGCATAACACCGGCGACAAGAATGCTGCGGCCATCCATCTTAATGTCGTGGCCTACAATGCCGGGATTCGACCCGAAATGCTCCTGCCAGAAGCGATGGCTGAGCACCACGACGTCGGAGTGGCCGGGCTGATCTTCTTCGGGAAGAAATACGCGGCCCAGCATGGGCTGCACACCTAAAGTCGAAAAGAAACCGGATGTCGCGGAGCATGCGTCGACCTGCTCCGGTTTGTCGCTGTCGGTCAGAGTGAACCCGTGGAAGCTGTAAATCGCCATTCCGTCAAAAACGTGGTTCTGGCGTTCCCAGTCCAGATAGTTCGCCGCAGAGACGGCGAATGTCGTCATTCCCGGGAAGCTCTTCGGAGGCGGGACGTGCCAGACGCGAACCAAACGATCCGGATCCTTGAACGGCAGCGGCCGCAGCAGCGCGCCATTCACCACGCTGAAAATTGAGGTGTTCGCGCCAATGCCCAGGGCGAGCGTAATCACCGCGACCGCGGCGAATCCAGGGCTCTTACGAAGCTGGCGCACGGCGTAGCGAAGATCCTGCAGAAGACTATTCATGATTCGTCTCCTTCTATTCGTAGCGCAGCGCCACCATGGGATCGACCCTGGCTGCGCGCCGCGCCGGGATGTAGCACGCGAACAGCGCGATGCCGCAGAGAAGCAAGGCCACGGCAGCGAATGTGACGGGATCGGTCGGGCGTACGCCGAACAGCATGCTCGCCATTAATCGCGTCAGGGCCAGCGCCGCCACCAGGCCGATGGCTGCTCCCACCATCGTCATGCGCGCGCCATCTCTCAGGACCATGCGCAGTACATCAAGGCGCTGCGCTCCAAGAGCCATGCGCACGCCGATCTCCCGTGTACGCTGCCCGACCAGGTACGACAGCACGCCATAAATTCCAATTCCGGCCAGCAAAAGAGCCAGCCCAGCGAATGCGCCCAGCAGGATGAGAGAGAAACGCTGGCTGGCAATGGAGTCCGCCACCACTTTCTCCTCGGATTCGTTGTCGTAAACGATCATGTCCCGGTTGCTAGCCAGGAGTTTCTGGCGAATCGACTCGAAAAAAGCTTCGGGGGTGAGCGGCGTTTTGGAGCGAACAAATACATTGAATCCCTGAGCGAGACCCTTCGTGTAGACGGCCCCGTTTTGCATGATTGGCCGGTACATCTGGGCTTGCAGCGGATGACTGGCGTCTTCTGCAAGTCCCCACTGGTTCACATGCCCAACGACACCGACAATTACTTGCGGTATAAGAATGCGTTGGCTGGACTCGCTGCCGAATTCAAAAATATGGATGCGCTTGCCGATGGGGTCCTGGCCGGCGAAATATTGTTGCGCGAAGCTCCCGTCAATCACCACTACGCGCGCCGAGTTCTCATTGTCCTCGTCGCTTAGGAAGCGGCCCCCAAGGAGGGGAATGCGCATGGTTTTCAGATACTCGGGTTCTACTGTGTACTCGAAAGTCTGCTGAAGATTCTTATTTCCCTGCGTGGGCGGCTCTTGCCCTTCGAGTAAAAACCCCCGCTCATTGTCGCTTCCCATGGGTACCGAGCCGTCATGCAAGGACACAGCCTCAACTCCTGGCACACCGTGGAGGGTGGCACTGATTTGCCGAAGTGCCGCGCGGATCGCATCCGGAGGTTGATTGACTAAAGAGGGCGGTGGCGTCACTTCGAAATACGTCACATTGTGCGGATCGAACCCAGGATCGACTTCCCACAATTGCACCAAAGTGCGGCACATCAGTCCGGCGCCCACCAGCAGCACCAGCGCCATGGCCATTTCGCCCATCACCAGTACAGACTGCATGCGCGAACGGTAGCCGGAGATGGCGCGTCCGCTGTCGTTGAGTCTTCCGCTAATGTCGGTCCGTGACATCCTTATGGCAGGCAGCAAGCCAAACATGATTCCGGTAAGGACCGAAACAAAGATGGTGAAGAGCAGCACCGGAAAATCGAGCCCGATTTCCTCGGCACGCGGGACGGTTTCCGGGACAGCCACCAGGGCCGCAGTCGTTCCCCACTTCGCGAGAATGAGCCCGAACATGCCGCCCAGCGCCGAGAGCAGAACGCTTTCGGTAAGTAACTGGCGCAGAATCCGTATCTGCCCCGCACCGAGCGCGGCGCGAACCGAGAACTCGCGCTGCCGCGCAGTTGACCGGGCAAGCAGCAGATTGGCGACATTCACGCAGGCAATCAGTAAAACGAATCCCACTGCCCCCAGCAGCACCAGTAGCGCTGACCGCATGTCACCAACGATATTGTCTTTCAAAGGGATGATGTTCGCCTTGATATTGCCGTCAACGTTGGGATAGGCCTCAGCCAGACCGGCATTCACGCGCTTCATATCGTCACGCCCTTGCGCAAGCGTGACGCCAGGCTTCAACAAGCCAACAGCGTCCATGCCCCGGTATGAATCCCGCAGGTAGAAGGTCGAGTCGGGGTCCTCACCGATAGGCTCGTACACGTCGGCGGTTCTGAAGTTGAAGATATGCAGCCGAAACGAAGCTGGAATGACGCCAATGATCGTGCGCGGCTGCCCCGCCACGATGAGCCGTTGGCCAATCACGTTCCGGTCCGAGCCGAACTTCCGCTTCCACAACCCTTCCGAGATCAGGGCCGTGGGGCTGGCGCCGCGCCGGTCTTCTTCGGAAGTGAAATTGCGTCCCAGGATTGGCTTCACCCCGAGAATCGGAAAGAAGTTTGCAGAAACGCGTTCTGCCTGCACATTCTCCGGCTGCTCCACGCCCGTGATGCTGCCATCTGTATGGCGGTATGCGGCCATTGCCTCAAAGGAACGATTGTCGCGCTGCCAATCAAGAAAGTTGGGGTAAGAAATCGAGCCTTTGAAAAAGTTCGGCGTCGCCTCGAACATGGAGACGAGGCGGCTGGCATTGTGGAACGGTAAAGGGTTCAGCAATACTCCGTTCACGACGGAGAAGATCGCCGTGTTCGCGCCAATGCCGAGCGCCAGCGTGACTACCGTGACAGTGGCGAAGCCGGGGCTCTTGCGCAACTGGCGCAGCGCGTAGCGAATATCCTGCATCAAGCCGTTCACGGTTCCTATCCTCCTACTCGTAGCGCAACGCAACCATTGGATCGACCTTGGCTGCACGCCGCGCCGGAAGGAAACTGGCGAGAAGAGCAACGCCCGTCAGCAAAACGATCGCGGCCAGCAGGCTGGCGGGGTCATAGGGCTTCAACTCAAAAAGCAGCGAACCAGCACTGCGCCCGGCAAGCAGAGCCAATGCGGCGCCCATCAAAATCCCAACTGCAAGAAGACGAGCGGCCTCGCGCATTACCAGGACAACGACTTGTCCACGGCCAGCACCCAGCGCCATGCGTACTCCGATTTCGTTCCGCCGCTGCGCGACTACATACGCGATCACGCCGTAAAGCCCGACCATCGCTAGCAGAGCCGCCAGCACGCCGAAGAATCCCGACAAAATCGCCAGCATCCGTTCCCGCACAAAGCTGTCGCGGATCCGCCTCTGAAAGTCGATGGACTGAACCACGATCTCGGGATGTTTCCCGGCGATCCGGCGTTGGACAGCCGCCATTATTTGGGATGGCGGTTCATTGGAATGGATCATCATCGCTGTCCATGGACCCTGCGCCGGATACTGCGATGCTGGCGCGAAGGTCATCGGCGGAGTGCCGCAGGGCAGGCAAGCATATTTAGTGTCGGCGATCACTCCGACTATCTCGTACACGGTTGACGGATAGTCTGGCTCCGGGCTGGTACGTAACGTCTGCCCAATGGGATCGGCGCCCGCCAGGAACCGGCTGACGAAGGTCTGGTTAACCACTGCGACTCGTGGCGCCGTTACCGTATCATTTTGGCTAAAGCCGCGCCCCCTCAGGACTGGAATCCCCATGGTTTTGAAATATCCGGGGCTCACCCAGGTAAATTTCGAAGGTCCCTCCGCTGCGCCGATTCGGATACCGTGTGTCCAACTCCCACCGAGCAACGGCACGTTCGTCGTGGTGGCGGCATCCAGCACTCCGGGTACTGAACTCACATCGTCCAGAAGTTCTCTCTTGAATTCTTCGTATCGCTCGGGCGGCAGGTGAGACTGGAAGAAACCGAGCCAGGTGACCGTAATTCCGCTCTCGCGCATGCCCGAATCGACGACCATCAGCTTGCGAAAGCTGCGCACGAACAACAGAGCTCCCACTAGTAAGACCAGGGAAACTGAGATCTGCGTGACTACCATCAGGCTCTGCAGGGAATAACGCTGGCGACTTGAGGTCATTCCGCGTCCGCCACTCTTCATCGCCGAAAGGGGTTCCGCCCGGCTGGAGCGCAGAGCGGGCGCCACACCAAAGACCGCACACGTGATGGCAGCGGCCGAAGCGGCAAAAATGAGGACGCGCCAATCGGTATCTGTCGGTAACGTGATCGGGTTGTCAGCGCTGGAAAGCGACCAAACCAGAACACGGCTTAGCAGCTGCGCCAGTACAATTCCAAGTCCCGTACCGATCAAGGCGAGCAAGGCGCTTTCCGCCAAAGACTGCCGAAGCAGACCGCCCCGCGACTCCCCTAACGCCAAACGAACGGCAACCTCACGTTGCCGTGTGCTGGCTTGTGCCAGCATGAGATTGGCTAGATTGGCGCACGCAATCAGCAGCACGAGGCCGGTGATCCCCAGCAGCAGCCACAGTGACGAGTCGTACTGCTCGCGCAGGTGGCTCACTCCTCCACCAGCCGGATACGCCGCAAGTTTGTAATTCTTGTAAGGCTGAATGGCCTGCGCACTGTAACCGGAAGGCACTGTCGCCTCGAAGATGCCGGCGCTGATCGCGCCTAACTCCGCCGATGCGCGCTGTAGACTCCAGCCGGGTTTCAGGCGTCCCATGACCGAAATATCGAACATCTCACGCCGCGTTTCCTTCTCACGGCAAAAAGGAAAAGCGATGTCGAAGCTCTCGCCCACTGCCATACCAAAGAATCCTGGCGCGGTTACGCCAATCACTTCGGCGGAGTTCCCATCAACGATCAACGTCTCATTTCCCGTCAGTTCGCGTCCGCCCATTTGGCTTTGCCAGTAGGGGTAACTCACCAGGACTCGAGAAATCGTGCACTTGGAGGTTTCGTCCTCCGGCACAAGGAGCCTTCCCCGCCATGGCTGAATTCCGAGCATGGCGAAGAATTCGCCGCTGACCTCCAACGCTTGAACCGGATGGGAATCGCTCCCCTGTCCCACTCGCTGCTCTTGCGTGCTCCACGCGCCAATGCTCGAAAATGGCTGGTGGTGTTCCTGCAGCTCGCGCCATATCGGCCGGGTGAGTTGCGCATACGCGGCATTAGTGATGCCGAACCCCTGGTTGCCGCCGATGATGCGGACTTCGGCCAGTTCTTTGGGATAAGGAATCGGAAGGCTTCGCAGCCGAACTGCATCCAGGAGTTGAAAAATTGCGGTATTTGCGCCGATCCCCAGGGCCAGCGAAGTAATCGCGACCAACGCGAATACAGGACTCTTGCGCAGCCGCCGCAGCGCGTAGCGGACGTTTTGGATCAAGCCATTCACGCTTGCGATTCCTGCATAAGCTTATGCAGTTCTTCTTCGGCGACGACTTTACCGTCGAACAGATGGACTTCTCGTTGCGCGTGTTTGGCGAAACGTGGATCGTGCGTCACCATACAAATGGTGGCCCCCTCGCGATGCAAGTCCGACAAGAGCTCCATCACGGCTTCGCCGTTGCGCGAATCCAGATTTCCGGTGGGCTCGTCCGCGAGCAGGATCGACGGTTTCCCTGCCAACGCGCGAGCGACTGCCACGCGCTGTTGCTGTCCGCCGGAGAGTTGCGATGGATAATGCCGCAGACGGTGCGCCATTCCCACGCGCTCCAGCGCTTCCATGACTCGCTTCTTGCGGTCGGCTGAAGGCATTCTTTGCCGGTAGGTCAAAGGCAACTCGACGTTCTCATAAACCGTGAGATCGCCAATCAGGTTGAAACTTTGAAAGATGAAACCGATTTCCTGGTTGCGGATGCGGGCTCGCTCGGCGAAGTCAAGATTCTCGACGGGCTTGTTATTGAGTTGGTAGCGTCCGGCGGTGGGCGTGTCGAGCAATCCGATGATCGAAAGCAGCGTCGACTTTCCGCAGCCGGAAGGACCCGACATGGCGACGTACTCGCCCTTGGCTATGGAAAGGTGCACGCCCGAGAGCGCATGCGTCTCAATCTCTTCGGTATAGAAAACCTTGGTCATATCTGCAATCTGGATCAGACGGCAGGTTCGCTTCTGTCATGGATGTTGTCCCTCGATTTCTGAAGTCTCAGTCTTAACTCTGGACCTTGTTAGTCTTGGAGTCGAATGCGGTCTGTGTTGTCCCAGCGAGACATGTCGGAAAGAATGACCGTGTCGCCTTCATGCAGTCCGTCCACAATCTGGATCGAATTCACCGATGCCCGCCCGACTTTCACCGGAACCCTGGTTGCTTCGTGTCCGTCGGGACCAACTTTGAAAAGACTGATCGTGCTGTTCTCCTGCCCGAAGGCTGGCCGTCCCACATACAAAACATTGTCCAGCCGCTCCAGGTCGACCGTGCCGTCCACACTCAGATCCGGCCGGGCGCCCTTGGGCAGTTCGCCTGTTAGTTTGACGTCGACAGTGACCGTTCCGTTTTGTACGGCCGGGATCAACTCGCATTACTTCGCCGGAAATAACACCGTTATGGGTGTCGACCGAGGCCGGTTCGCCGATTTGCACATCGCGCGCCTGCGTTTCCGCCACTTTCAGTTCGGCCATCAGGTGATTGGGCTGCACAACCTTGGCCAGCATCGCGCCCGGTGAAACGTGCTCTCCCACGTGCAGCGGCAACTCCACCAGCACGCCGTCGATCCCGGCACGAACTTTCAGGGCGTTCAGTTGTTTCTTCTTTAACTCGGCCAAAACGCGCATCTGCTCGACTTTGGCCTGCTGCTCGGCAAGTTGCGAATCGATGGCTTTTTGGGTGCTCGTCAGCCTTTGGCCTTCCAGACCGTTGCGGGTGGTCAGTTCGTCGGACTTGCCTTTGGAAGCCTTGTAGGCGAGGCCCGAGATCACGCCGAGATCGTAGAGCGCCTTATCTGTCTGCTGCCTGCCGTTGCGCCTGCGCATAGTCGGCCTGCACCGTGGCAGCGCCCGCCTTCTGGTTCATCAGAGAGCTTTCGAGCGTCATGCGCTGGCTCTGGTATTCGGCCTCCGCCGCTTTCAACTGAAGATCGGCGTCAATCGCAGCCTGTTCAACTTGCGGATTGCTCATCTCCAGGATGACGCGTGTCCGCTTTGACCAGCGAACCCGGAAGCATGCGAATCCGCACTACCGTGGCCTCGGTTTCCGCGGGAATCTGCAGAACCGCTTCCTGCGAGGGAACGAGCGAGCCCACGCCGCGCACCTGGCGCAGCATTGAACCTCGCTTCACGGTGTCGGGCCACACCGTGCCACGCTCGACTGTAGGCGCCGCCGGCCGCAGCCGATACACCGCGATTGTCACAGCGGCGATCGCCACGACTGGCTACGGCCGACACCGCGATCTGCCGCTTACGCTTCTGTAATTTGAACTCGGGACGAGCGATATCCATCGCAGAGAGTAGTTGGCAAGTTCCGCGCCATTCAGGTTCCAGCTCCAAGTGATTGAAACGGAACAGAATGGAACTGCGCGTGGGGCCTGCTAGGAGGCGAGGATTGTCCGGATGAGGAATGAACTGTCCATGATCGGACAGTCAGAAATATTCATTTCGCCCGAAGGTTTCACTGCATAGAGCCTCCGTCGACGACAATCTTGTCGACTTCGCTCGGTAAAACTCGGGGATGCCGGAAGGTCCGCAAAAGACATTTCTTGGTGATGTCTCAAAACTCTGATTTACATATGTTTACACGGCAAAGTCATGGCTGATTTGTGGTGGGCAGAAGCGCGCGAAAGATGCGAAAATAGAAGGAACTTGGTTGTAGAGGATCGCGCGAGATTGCATTACTTCCTAAGAGGATCGGGATGCAACGTCGCGAGTGTATCCAGTGTCTAATGACTGGCGGATACAGCTAAGCTTTTCCAGTTAAGCTTTTGCAGTCAAGCCCAGCGCATGCCGATCACTCAAATTCCATTCCAGGATCCGGTGGCCCCGCCCGAAAAGCCTCAGCCGGAACAGCTCGGCCTTTACGACACGCAAAATTGGGAAACCGCTTTTCGTGATCGCGAAGCGCCTGAGCCCCACCTGCTCATCCAGTTGCAGGACGATCTTGAGCGCTCGCGCTGGCGCGAAGCCATCTGGATTTCCATCATCGTGCACCTGGTTCTCACGATTGTGCTGTGGAACTTCAACCTGATCGAGAAGACGCTGGGATGGCATACTGCGGTAGTGGTGCCGATGACGACCCAAGACAAGAATCTCACGTTCCTGGCGCTGCCGCCGGACTTGCAGAAGCCCACGCACAGGCCAAACACAAACATCGCGTCGGATAAGGACCGCATTGCAACCTCGCGTCATCCCGAGCTTGATCCCAAAGAATTACGGAAGATTCTGGCGACGCCTCCTCCGGGCGCACCGGGAATGACCGGGCCGCGCACGGCGCAACCAGCCCCGCCAGCCATGGCGCAGAACCAGCCGTCAACCACACAGCCGCAGCAGGGACAGCCACAGCCTCGTCCGCAGTTTCAGAGCGATCAGCAGGCGCAGCTACAAATGCCCGCTCGTCCCAACAATTCATTCAGCAAGTACGCGAATGGCATGACTCCGGGAGAAGCGATTCAACAGGCCGCGCAAGGGGCGGCAGCCAACCGCGCCGGCGGTGGGGGGCAGGAAGGGGATTTCGGTTTGGGCACAGGAGTTCACGGCCGTCAGTTGGGCGCGCTCGATATTCTGAGCGATACCCAAGGCGTGGATTTCGGCCCGTACTTGCAACGCATTTTGCAGGACGTCAAGGAGAACTGGTACCACCTGATTCCGGAATCGGCCGAAATGAAGAAAGGGAAACTCGCGATTGAGTTTGCGATCACGAAAGACGGCAAGGTTGCGGATATGCGTCTGATCGCCACTTCGGGCGATGTTGCCCTCGACCGCCCCGCCTGGGGCAGCATTACCGCTTCCAATCCATTTCCGCCGCTGCCCAGCGAATTCACGGGACCCTATCTTGCTCTGCGGTTCCGCTTTTACTACAACCCCGATAAAGCCGATCTGCAGTAGCCGTCGTGTCGGCATGAAGGCCTCAGCTCGCCCTGTGTCGAGGCGGCGATTCTATTCGGCGCTTCGAATACCTCAACTAGCGCGCGGCCTTCCTCGCACGGAATCGACCTGCTACATTTTGAGCGAGTGCTGCCCTCCCAAGAATACGTTCAACGCCGAGATGCTCGCCAGTCGCGAGTTGCCCATCACGAGAAGATTCACATACGCCTAGGAAATGTGGCGCTGGCTTTGGCTATCCTTGCGGCCATCATGGCATGGGCCTCATTCCGAGGACATCGCTTCTCGCCCTGGTGGCTGGCCGCCCCCGTCGCTGCGTTCGTGGTTACCGCGGACTATCATTCCCGCGTTCTTCGGGCCCGCGATTTGGCGCAGCGTGCCGTCGGCTTTTACGAACAAGGGCTGGCGCGCGTCGAAGATCGTTGGGCCGGGGTTGGCGAAAGGGGCGAGCGCTTCAACGATCCTCATCACGTCTACGCCGCCGATCTGGACCTGTATGGCAAAGGCAGCTTATTCCAACTTCTTTCGACCGCTCGCACGCGCATGGGGGAAGACGCGTTGGCGCAGTGGCTACTTGCTCCCGCAACGGTACCGCAGATCCAGGAGCGCCATGGCGCGCTGAGTGAACTGCGCGATCAACTCGATCTGCGCGAGGACCTGGCAGTGATTGGCGAAGATGTTGGCGTGGGCGTGCATCCCGAAGCGCTGCTGAAGTGGGCGCAATCGCCGGCCCTTATGAAACCGTCATGGATCCGAAGCCTATCGCCACTCCTGGCGGCTCTGGCTATTGCGGCCGCGTTGGTGTGGGCCGTGTGGGGAACGGCAACTCCGCTGATTCTGATCGTGGTGATCGAAGCGGCGCTGAGCTATTGGCTAAAGAAGCCCATCGAGGAAGCGTTGCACGGAACAGAGAACGCATTTCGCGATCTGGACCTTCTTTCGGGTGTGCTGGCGCGAGTGGAGGCGCACAAGTTCCAGGCCCCATTACTGCACGCGCTGCAGAGCGAGCTGATGTCCGGAGGCTTCCCCAGTTCGCAAGCGATCGCACGTCTCAGAACTTTAGTAAACCGGATCAACTCGCGCCACAACATCTTTGTACGAATAATTGACGCTCCACTCATGTACTTCGTGCAAGTAGCCTTTGCGGCGGAACGCTGGCGGAAGGTTCACGGCAGTGCCTTGCGATCGTGGGTGCATGCCATCGGACAGATGGAAGCTCTTCTTTCGTTGGCAACTTACAGTTTCGAGCATCCTTTTGATCCGTTTCCAGATTTTACCGATGGTCCAGCATCCTTCGACGCAGAAGAGCTAGGGCATCCGCTCGTACCAGCAGCAACCTGCGTTCGCAACCATGTGAGTATTTGTGGGGAGGCAGGGGTGCTGCTGGTCAGCGGTTCCAATATGTCGGGGAAGAGTACCTTGCTGCGCGCCGTCGGAATGAACGTTGTGCTGGCGATGGCGGGAGCGCCGGTCCGCGTCCGCCGCTTGCGGCTCACGCCGCTGCACGTAGGCGCCAGCATTCGCATCAACGACTCGCTCCAGGAAGGCAGTTCCCGTTTCTATGCCGAGATCAAGCGGCTACGGCAGATTTTCGATTTCGCAGCAGCAGATCCGCCCCTACTGTTTCTATTGGACGAACTATTGCAGGGCACAAACTCGAAAGATCGCCGCATCGGCGCGGAGGGGATTGTGCGCGCGCTGCTGAATCGTGGCGCGATCGGACTGGTGAGCACCCACGACTTGGCATTGACCGACATTGGCGGTACCGGCGAGCGCCGCCTGCACAATGTCCATTTTCAGGATGAGCTTGAAAACGGCCGAATGATCTTCGACTACAAGTTGCGAGAAGGCATCGTCACCAAGAGTAATGGCCTTGCCCTGATGCGCTCCATCGGGCTTGATGTGTAAAGGGCTGCAGCGCAGCCACGCCGTCCTACCACACGCTGCAGCGATTCTGATTCACCATGGGTGAGCCGGCCTTGCAGTGGAACGCCCCCTGGAATTGCGGCATGTTTGAGACCACGCCGTTGGTGCGATATTTTTCGGGAGAGTGCGGATCGACGGTGGCACGCAGCCGCTTGGTCTCATCTCGGCTCTGGCCGCACCAGCTTTGACCGTAGCCAACGAAGAAGCGCTGCTCGGGCGTGAGGCCATCGATTGGATCCAGAGTCTGACCTTTGGTGTCATCTTTCCACGCCATGTACGCCAGAATCAGTCCGCCCAGATCGGCGACATCTTCGCCCAGCGTCAGCTTGCCGTTGATTTTGATGTCATCGATGATCGTGTAGGTCGAATATTGATCGGAGATGCAACTGGCACGCTTCACAAATTCTTTTCCGTCTTCCGGAGTCCACCAGTCTCGCAAATTTCCTTGGGCGTCGAACTGCCGGCCTTCATCGTCGAAGCCATGTGTGAGTTCGTGGCCAACCGTGCCGCCGGTGTCGCCGTAGTTGGGCGCAGCGTCAGAGTTAGGATCGAATGCCGGAGGCTGCAGCACACCTGCAGGAAAGTTGATGTCGTTCATCTGCGGATTGTAATAGGCGTTCACCGTCGGCGGCGTCATATCCCATTCGCCACGATCCACGGGCTTGCCTATCTTGGCTAACTGGCGGTCGAATTCGAACTTGCGCGCGCGCTCAACGTTCCCCAACTCATCTCCGCGCACGATCTCAAGTCTGCTGTAGTCGCGCCACTTGTCTGGATACCCGATCTTGTTGGCCATGCCGTGCAATTTGGCCAGCGCCTGCTGCTTGGTTGTGGGCGACATCCAGGTCAAACCGTCTATGTCCTGCTCCATTGCCGCCTGAATCTCCTTCACGATCTTCAGCGCTTTCTGCTTCGCGTCGGCACTGAAATATTTATCGACGTATGCCTGGCCCAAGGCTTCGCCAAGGTCGCCATCGACGGCGCGGGTGCACCGTTTCCAGCGCGGTTGAAGTTCTTGTTGCCCGCGCAGAGTCTTTCCGTAAAAAGCGAAATTTTCGTTCAGAAACGGCGCGGACAGGTAGGGAGCATCGGCATGCACCAGGTGCCAGCGCAGGTAGGTCTTCCAATCAGCCAGACTCTCCTTGTCGAGTTCCTCGTTCATCGTCTTGAAGAAGTTGGGAGAAGTCACATTCAACGAAGACAGCGAAGGCATTCCGACGTGAGCAAGATATGCTCGCCACAAGAAATCGGGAGAGATGGCCTCCAGCTCAGTCCTGGTCATTTTATGGTCCAGAGCCTTGGGGTCGCGCCGTTCCACTCGCGTCATCGAACCCTTGGCCAAGGCAGTCTCGATGCGCATCACGGTTTGCGCTTCGACTGCCGCGGTCTCGGGCGTGTCGCCGAGAAGCTCAAGCATTTTTTGTACGTGCGCCAGGTATTGCTTTCGCAGCTCGACCGACTTAGCGTCGTCCTTGGTGTAGTAGTCCCGATCCGGAAGACCAAGTCCACCCTGATCGGCATTAGCGATGACTTGATTCGCGTCGCGGAAGTCCTGAATCGATTCAAAGCGGAAGAGGACGTTGTCGTCAATCATGGCAGCGGCCACGTCGGCAATTTCCGGCTTGGAATTAATTTTTGCGATTCGTTCCAGGGCCGGCTTGAGCGGCTCCGCTCCCCTGGCATCAATCGCCTTCTCGTCCGTGCACGAAGCGTAATAGTCGCCAATTTTCTGATCGACGGCGTTGCGCTTCGGATCAAGCGACGCCGCAGCTTCGAGAATTCCACGCAAGCGGCCGAGATTTTCATCCTGCATTTTGGAATATGTGTCCCACGAGGACTGATCGGGGGGGATCGGATTTCTCTTGATCCATCCTCCGCAGGAATAGGCAAAGAAATCGACACAGGGATCGACGCTGCGGTCCATAGAAGTGACGTCGAGCGCCGGCTCAGCCTTTTCGATGGCGGGCTGCTGCGCGTGGGCTAGGGAGAGGAAACACACGATCGCAAGTGCAGCCAAACTCATGCGCACAATTGCCATTTAGAACCCTCGTTGGGATGAAATTAAAATTACTGGACCCAAAAGTATAAGCCCGAGCGTCAAGCCGAATTGTCAAACGCCTGAGGTGGGACAGCCGGTCTAGCCTTTCCGCAAATGAATCGATCCATCTCCCGTGCGGATTGTGAGCAGACTGCCGCCTCCGTTCATCTTTCCGTGGACTTCATTCTGCCGAATCTTGCCCTCGGTCGTAACGGGCATGTCGAGGTCGATGTGGCCGTCGCTGGTGTGCAGGTCCACGTCGGCGGCGAGTTCGGCTGGGACTTCGAGGGAAACATTGCCGTCGCCGGTCTCCAGTCGCCAGCCCGTGGACAGTGAAGATCCGCCCGCAGCACGGACTTCGACGTGGCCATCGCCGGTTTTTAGTTCGAGCTCGTCGAAGCGGCCATGAGCGGTGATGTGTCCGTCGCCGGTCGTGGCGTGGAGCTTGCCGTCTACCCCCTCGAGATTCTCGGAGCCGTCTCCGGTGTGCAGGTCCATTTCGCCTTTCAATCCCGCGATATCGATCTTGCCGTCTCCAGTTCGTAAATTCACGCGGCCCTCCCGCGGCATCTGGATAATGACATCCACTTTATGGTTGCCCCATTCGATGTTGAAGTTGTGGTGCGGGTAGTGCACATCAATTTCGACCGAGTCGCCAGTCTGATGCTCCTCGACGCGAATGCCGCCTTCGCCGATCTTGTAGCGCGAAGTGATGACTTTGGCCTCAATCGTATTCTGATCCCAGGTCGTGACGCGAATGTTGGCGTCGGACGTTTCGATCCGCAGTTCGGGCTTTCCGGTGAGGTGGTAAGTCTTCGACCATTCGTCGGCGTGGGCGGGCAGTACACCGAAGACTATGGACATGACAACCGCAAACGACAGCCGCTGCATCGCATTCAGTTTCATAGAATCCTCCGCTGGACAGAAACCTCTGGCAAGCTCCGGACAAATCCTCGCCCAGCTGCTTAGACGTGGTTACGGATGATCGGTGAGTTCAGTTCCATCGAAATACTTGCCTACTGCGTGTGTGGTGCGATATACGCCATGCGAATCAGCGTTCGCTCCGAAAACGGCAAATACAACAGCGCTGCACTTGCCGCGAAAGCCGCGCCCAAACCGATCTCCTGGATCAGCAGAAACGGAGCGACTGCCCACAACTGGTCCAGCGCCAACACGAACGGGAATATTTGACGAAATTTGGCGCCCAGGCGCTGGTAGTCAAATCCCACCGCGGACATCAGGTACAGGCGCAGTGGAATCCCGACCCCGGCGGTGACCATCACAGTTCCAGCAAGGGCAGACGCACCCCATAAGGGAAGAAAGGAGTCCGCTACGGCCTGGACATCATGCAGGCGAAACAGCGCCGTGAGATAGAAGATCAAATACATAAGCTGAATCAAGCCGAAGAGTCCACGAGTAATCGCTCGACGCGGGATCGGGACTTCCAGTTCTGGATGCAGTGCCAGCTGCGCCGTGGAGGGGGCTGACGCCGTGACCGGGCGGAGAACAGGGACCGGCCCGCCGTTGCTGTTGACTGGCCGTGCTTCTGGCGATGCCCCGCTTGGAATCATTTCTTGAACAGGCGCGATGAACCGGTATCCTCGCCGCGCCAGGGTTTCTACATAGCGCGGACTGGAAGCGGAATCTCCCAGCGCCTCGCGCACCTTGTTGATGGCCGTGTTCAGGCTGTGGTCGAAGTCGACGAAGGTGTCGGAGGGCCAAAGCTTCTGCTGCAACTCCTCGCGCGTTACTACTTCTCCGGCCCGTTCCAGTAGCAAAGCCAGTACCTGGAACGGCTGCTCCTGCAGACGCAGCCTTACGCCGCTCTTACGCAGTTCACCCGCGCTGAGGTCGAGCTCAAACACTCCGAACCGCGCGACTTTCGATTTGTTTTGCGGCACCGCCATGGACGCCGTAGTTTAGCACTCAAGCTGGTCCTGTAGAGACGGCCGCCTCGGCTGTCTCGGTCGGGCCGCCCACGGCCGCAGTCGGAATTCGTTCCCCCAGCGCTACAATATCCGCGTGCCTACGCCGGAGATCCGCGTGCCGTCCCCTGAGGCCCAGCGCGACGCGCACAAACAGCGCCGCCACGCCGTCTATGCATCGGAAGCGACCGGACTGCTGCTCATTGCGGCCCTCCTGCTGGTCCTCACACTGGTTCGCTACTGGCATCACATTCACTGGAGCCTGCGCTGAACGTGGGTTCAGAACACAGCGACATTACCCCACACCAGCCGCTGCTGGTGGTGATCCTGGGCCCCACCGCCAGCGGAAAGACCACATTGTCTCTAGTGCTGGCGGAGAAGTTTGAAGGCGAAATCATCAACTGCGATTCGCTCGCGATGGTGCGGGAGTTTGAGATTGGTACCGCCAAGCCCAGCGCGGCTGACAGGCAGCGAGCGCCTCACCATCTTTTCGATGTTGTCGATCCCACCCAGTACATTACCGCCGGTGAATATGCTCGCCAGGCGCGTCAAGTACTCAGAGAAATCAGTCTGCGCTATCACCTGCCCATCGTCGTCGGAGGTACAGGACTATACTTGCGCGCGCTACTCGAAGGACTCTTCCCCGGTCCACAACGCTCGGAAGAATTGCGCGAACGTTTGCGCGAAAGTGCCGCGAACCACAGCTCCGATCATCTCCACCGAATTCTCCTGCGTCTTGACCGCGCCGCCGCCGAAAAAGTTCACTCCAACGATATCCCCAAACTGATCCGGGCCATTGAGGTCTGCCTGGCGTCACGACGGAAAATGTCCGAACTCTGGCAGCAGGGGCGCGACCCACTGCGCGGCTTCCGCATTTTGCGGCTCGGACTCGACTCGGACCGCGCTGCGCTCTACGATCGTATCAACCAGCGTGCTCGGCGGATGTTCGAAAACGGACTGATCGACGAGACCGAGCGCTTGATTCAGAAATATGGCGCAACCGCGCGGGCACTAACATCGCTCGGGTATAAACAGGCCGTCCAGTTCCTTGGGGGAGAATTGACCCGGGAGCAGGCAGTCCAAGCGGCGCAGCAGGCTCATCGCAACTACGCGAAGCGGCAGATAACGTGGTTTCGACGGGAGCCGGATGTGCAATGGTTCAAAGGATTCGGCGACGATCCAGCGATTCAAGAGGAAGCTCTTCGAACCGTGGCCGCTAATCGTTGACGTGGGGACAGCCGCCCTCGGCTGTCCGTGGAGCGAGCTCGACTTGGGTCGCGACGCTCTCTTGCCGACAGTGTTTAAAGACGGGAAGTATCAAGTTCTTCGGCCCGATGGACGCCGGGCGCCACTGTCCCCACATACTCAGGACCGGCTCTTCTGCTATCGTTCCTGCATGCTGCGAATCTTATTTGCTACCGTTCTTGCTCTATCAGTGTCCCTGTCCGCGTTCGCCAAAGACAAACAGGTACGGCCCGCTCCATTCAACAACACTCGCGGCGACAAGTGGGCCGAGAGGACGCTCCGCCATCTTTCTGTGGAAGAAAAAATCGGCCAGGTCTTTATGATCTGGTGCCGCGCCAGCTTCCTCAATGTGGAGAGTCCCGAATACCTGCAATGGCTCGACGCGATGAAGAAATATCACGTCGGCTCGTTCACCATGTCGGTGCACGTCGATGGTCCATTCCTTCTGCGGACCGAGCCCTACGAAGTTGCCGAATTGCTCAATCGCCTGCAGCGGGAGTCCAAGTTGCCATTGCTGTTCGCGGCGGACTTTGAACGCGGCCTCTCCAACCGCTTGCTGGGCGCTACTGTCTTTCCTCACGCCATGGCCTTCGGCGCCGATGGCAACATCGAAGACGCCGAGACTTTCGGACTCATCACTGGCCATGAAGCCCGTGCCATCGGCGTTCACTGGAATTTCTTCCCGGACGCAGACGTGAACTCGAATCCTGCCAATCCCATTATCAACACCCGCTCTTTCGGAGAGGATCCCAAGCAGGTCGGCGATCTGGTAACGGCCTACATCAAAGGCGCGCACGAGGCTGGAATGCTGACCACGGTGAAACACTTCCCCGGGCACGGCGACACTGCTACCGACTCGCATCTCGGAGTCGCCAGCGTAAACGGCGACCGCGCTCATCTGGATTCGATCGAGTTCCCACCATTCCGCCAAGCCATCGCTGCCGGCGTAGACTCCGTGATGGTGGCGCACGTCACAGTACCTGCGCTCGATTCCGATCCGAATCACGTCGCCACTATTTCGCCGTCTATCGTTTCCGGCTTGCTGCAACAAGAGTTCGAGTTTAAGGGCCTCATTGTGACCGATGCTCTCGATATGGCGGGCCTGACCCATCTTTTTGCCAACGACATTGGCCGCGAAGCCGTCGAAGCCTTCAAGGCCGGCAATGATCTGCTGATCATTCCGCCCGACCTGGGCGCCTCCTACGAGTCCATGCTCAAGGCGGTGCGATCGGGCGAGATTTCCATGCAACGTCTCGACCGTTCTGTCCTCAAGATTCTGAAACTAAAGGGAGAGTTGGGTCTCAACAAATCGCGCACCGTTGATCTCAATGCGCTTGCAACCGCCGTTGGCAAGCCAGAAAACATTGCTTTTGGTCAACAGGTGGCCAACTCGGCCATCACGCTGGTGCGCGAAAACGGCAAAATGCTACCCCTGAAATCAAAGGGAACTGCCCAGGCCGGCCTTCCGTATATGACCAGAGAGGAGACCCATAACCAGGTCGTGGCCGTGCTATTTTCCGATGATGTTCGAACGGATTCCGGTCGCGCCTTCGGCCGCGAGTTCCGCGTCCGCATCCCGGACACGCACGTGATTTATGTGGATCCTAGAATCGCCGCAGGCATGACCGAAGAAGTTCTGAAAGCAGTCGACGAAGCGCAAACTGTGGTCGCTGCAGTTTACGTGGTTCCGACAGCAGGTAAGATCGGAAACTCAGTAGGAATGACCGATGCGACCGGCACTCTGCTGCAGCAGTTGCTCGAGCATGCGGCGGCCAAGACTGTCGTCGTTGCCATGGGAAACCCTTATCTTGCCAGTGATTTCCCTAAGATTGAGAATTACATGTGTACATTCTCCAACGCGACGGTCTCGGAAGTGGGCGTAATCAAAGCGCTTTTCGGGGAGATTCCGATTCGCGGACATTTACCCGTGACGATCCCAAATATTGCCCAGCGCGGCGCCGGTCTTGAGCGCCCAGCGCAAGTCGCTAAAGGAGGTTCTCCGCATGCGCAGAACTAAATCGCAAATTGTGAGTACGTTCGCTTTAGGGCTCGCGGCGGTTATCGCTCTGCTGCTGCCCGCTTGCAGCGTGAACGTGAAGAAAGAACAGAACGGCGAAGACAAACAGGTCGATATCGACACGCCGGTTGGCGGCATTCATGTGAGCAAAGGCGCAAACGTGGCGGATGTGGGCCTCGCGGTCTATCCCGGAGCGCGTCTGAAGCAAAAAGATTCCGACGGCGAAGATAAGAGCGCCAACGTAAACATCTCCGGCTTCGGCTTCGGGGTTAAGGTTGTGGCGCTGGAGTATGAGTCCAACGATTCTCCCGCCAAGCTGGTTGCTTATTACAAGGACCAACTGCAAAAGTACGGCCACGTGCTCGAATGCCATACCAGCCACCTTGATGTGAATACCGACATGAAGCGCTCTGATCACAGCTCACATGAACTGACCTGCGAGGGAACGAGTGGCAGCAACATCGAGCTGAAAGTCGGCACGAAAGAAAACCAGCACATTGTCGCCGTGGAGCCCGAAGGTAAAGGCTCAAGCTTCTCGCTGGTATATGTACGCACCCACGGCAAAGATGCGGAAATCTAAATTCTCCGCTTACTTTTCAGGAGGAACACAATGTTTCGTCATCTGACAATGGCACTAGCGTTCACTCTCGGCCTGACGCTGCCCCTCATGGCGCAGGATTCCGACAATCGGAATAAGAATTTCGACATCCAAAGCACCGTCGGCGACCTGCACGTTGGCAGCGACGCTGACGCGCGCAAAGCGGGCCTGCCGCTCTATCCGGGCGCGCGCCTCAAATCAGATGATGAAAACAGGAGTCCGGCCAATCTGAGCGTTCTGACGGAGGGCTTTGGTATTAAGCTGGTGGTCGCCCAATATACCTCCGATGATGCTCCCGCCAAGATTGTCGACTTCTACCGCGACAAGCTGAAGAAGTACGGCAAGGTTTTGGAGTGCCATTCTCAAAAGCATGGCGGCGATGTCTCAGTGCATGACGATGACAAGAGCCCCAAAGACAGCAAAGATTCTAAGGATAGCAAGGAATTGAAATGTGACGAGAATTCGGGACCAGTCACCGAACTGAAAGTGGGCACTGAGGATAACCAGCACGTCGTAGCCATCGAACCAGGCGATGCGGGCAAAGGATCTAAGTTCGCCATTGTCTATCTGTACAGTCGCGGCAAGCGCGGCGATATCTAGCTCACGGACCCGCAGCGCATCGACATTCAAACCCATTGAGATTCGCGTCCTTGCCTCGACGCTTACCCGTGCGTTACCTTTCAGACGCGTCCTTGTTGGATTCTCATGGAACAGCCTTGCTACAAGTGCGGGCAAGTCGTGGAAGAGGGAGTACCCTTTTGTCCGCATTGCTCGGCCCCGCAGATTCGGGTGGTACTCGCTGAGCCGGCGCCTTCCCCAATCTTCGCTGCCGTCGGCCCATCTCAAGACACAGCAGCCTTCCCATCGGCCCAGATCGTGCCCGTCCTTGCTCTCCCCATGCAGTGGGCTGAAGCGTTCCGGCCGTGCGCCTTGGCAGCATTGGTCGCCTCGCTGCTGATGTCGATGGGACTGAACCCATTCGTGGCCATGTTCAGCGTCGGATTCCTCGCCGTGGTCTTTTATCGGCAGCGACGCCGCGGAATCCCAATTAAAGCGGCTGCCGGCGCGGCTCTTGGCGCGCTTGGGGGATTGCTTTGGTTCGCTATGTCGTCTGTGCTGGAAGCCTTGATCGTGATCTTTCTACACAAAGTCCCGGACCTCCGCAACGAACTGATTCTCAAAATCCAGCAGGCAGCCTCACAAACCAGCGATCCCCAAGTGCAGGGCGTTTTCGAACGCCTCAAAACACAAGGTGGACTTGAGTTCCTGATGTTAGCGGGTCTGCTGTTCGCGTTCCTTGCCTCGATCATACTGGGAGGTCTTGGCGGAGCTTTGGGCGCGACCATACTCGGCCGCCGCGAAAAATCCTGATGTGTAGCGCCGGCATCTCGCCTCAGCTTACGGCTCTTGCAGCGGCGTGCACACGCCACGTATGATGCACCGTTTGCCCTTTTTCCAATGAACACGCCCGCACGCGGTTCGCTGCTGGGGATCGAACACCTCGACGCGAAGGAAATCCTGGGCCTGCTCAAGCTGGCCCGCCGCATGAATCCGCTGAAGGCACGTCCGCTGCTGCGCGGCAAGCGCGTTGTGCTTTTATTTTACGAAGCGTCCACCCGCACCCGCTCTTCGTTCGAGTTCGCCGCGAAATCGCTAGGCGCCATGACCACTCTCGTGCAATCCTCCGGATCGAGCATCGAAAAAGGAGAATCGCTGCTCGACACCGGATACACACTGCGCGCCGTGGGCGCGGATTGCATCGTGATGCGCCATCCCTCGGCCGGCGCGCCGCACCTGATGGCGCAGCATCTCGACATTCCCATCATCAACGCGGGCGACGGCATGCATGAGCATCCTTCGCAAGCGCTACTCGATACGTTCACGATTCTGAAACACAAGAAGTCACTCAAGGGCTTGCAAGCCACGATTATTGGCGACATCCTGCACAGCCGCGTGGCGCGCAGCGCTTGTCATCTGCTGACCAAGTTTGGAGTGAAGCTGACGCTGTGCGGTCCTCCCGAGTTCGTGCCCGACGTCGCTGCCACGCTGGCCCCGGGGCTGCGCATCACCCGCCATATCGAAGACGCCCTGCGCGGCACCGATGTGATCATGCTGCTGCGCGTACAGAAAGAGCGTCTTGCCGGCCAGAAAATTCGCTTGCAGGACTACATTGCGCGCTACCAGATGACGACGGCGCGCCTGAAACTGGCGAGGCGCGACGCCATCGTGATGCATCCCGGCCCGATTATCCGCGGCCTGGAGTTAACGGCAGACGTTGCCGATGGCCCGCAGTCTGTAATCGTCGACGAAGTCCACAATGGAGTGCCCACGCGTATGGCAATCTTGGCGCGGGCATTAGGAAAGGCGAAATGAGCCACGGATTTTCACGGATCGACACGAATTTTGCGTCGCGTATCGACTTTCAGAGAGATGCGGACTGAATGCCGAGTGCCGAATGCTGACTGCTAAGAGCCGAAAACGCGAGAGTGCGTCGCTGCTGATCAAAGGCGGCCACTTGATCGATCCCGCGGCGAAGATCAACGCGCCGATGGATATCCTCCTGCGTGATGGCCGCGTCGCTGAGGTCGCTCTGCCTAACAAAACTCGCGGCAGCGCTGACGAAAAGATCGACGCGCGTGACCTCATCGTTGCGCCCGGCTTCATCGACCTGCATGTGCACCTGCGTGAGCCTGGCCAAAGCTACAAAGAGACCATCGCCAGCGGTACCGCCGCCGCAGCAGCCGGAGGGTTCACTGCGGTGTGCACCATGCCCAACACGGCGCCGGTGGTCGACACAGCGGAATGGGTCGCGTGGCTGCGCGATCCCGAGCGCGCAGCGGTGGTCAACGTTTTTCCGATCGCCGCCGCCACGCGCGGCAGCAAGGGAGGCACTCTCACCGACTTCGCCGCCCTGCAACGCGCTGGAGCCGTCGGCGTTACCGACGACGGCAAACCGATTCTCGACGATGACGTCATGCGCATGGCGCTGCGTCTCGGCGCGGAACTGAATCTTCCCGTGGTGCAGCACGCGGAAGACACGCGCCTGACCGAAAACTGCTCGATGCACGCCGGCCCTACCAGTTTCCGCCTGGGCTTGCGCGCCATGCCCGCCGCTGCCGAGGCCGCCATCGTGGATCGAGATGTCACACTCGCTCAGCAGATTCGGGAGTCCCGCCTGCACGTGGCGCATCTTTCCACGGCCGACGCGCTCAAATCCGTGCGCCGCGGCAAACGCGCGAAGGCCCGCGTCACCTGCGAAGTCACGCCGCACCACTTCACTCTGATTGACGAGAACGTCGGCGAATACGACACCAACTTCAAGATGAATCCGCCGCTGCGCTCTGCAGCCGACCGCGAATCCATTCTGGTCGCGCTCTCCGACGGCACCGTCGATGCCATCGCTACCGATCACGCTCCGCACGCGGCCCACGAAAAGCAAGTCGAATTCGAGCGGGCGTCCTTCGGTATCACCGGCCTGGAAACAGCGCTGGCGCTGGCGATCACGAAACTTCATCGCGAGCACAGAATTCCTCTGACGCGCATCGTCGAACTCTTCACCGCTGGCCCGGCCCGAGTCTTCGACCTCCCTGGCCGCGGATCGCTAGTTCGTGGGAGCCACGCCGATGTGACCATCTTCGATCCCAAAAAGCGTTGGAGCTTCGAAGCCGCGAAGTCGCGCTCGCTCTCGCACAACACTCCGTTTGATGGCTGGCAGTTTACCGGGAAAGTTGTGGCGACGATCGTTGGCGGAAAGATTGTCTACCGTACGGATTGAGCGTGCCTCGCTTATGTGGGGATAGCCGCCCTCGGCTGTCCGGTCGAGCGAAGCTCGGCTTGGTCGTTTGTCAATTCCCTAGAATGCCCATGCGTTTTCCCACGCCCTTTAGCACCTCCAGGGCCCGCTCCAACTCCTCTTTCGTGTGCGTCGCCGTCATGATGGTGCGGATGCGCGCTTTGCCCTCCGGTACCGTGGGGAACGCGATGCCCGTCCCGAGCACGCCTTCTTTGAAGAGTTCGCGCGAGAAGTCCATGGTCAGCTTGCCATCGCCGATGATGATCGGAGTAATCGGAGTTTCGCTCGCCGGCGTGGCGCGTCCGCCGATGTCGAAGCCCAACAGGCCGAGTTCTTTTTTCCAGAAGCGCGTGTTCTCCCAAAGTTTTTCTATGCGCTCAGGCTCGGTTTCCAAAACATCGAAGGCCGCGATACACGTGGCCGCCACCGATGGCGGATGTGAGGTCGAAAACAGGAATGGCCGCGCCCGATGATAGAGAAAATCAATGAGATCACGCGTGCCACAAACATATCCGCCGAGCGCGCCGATTGCTTTCGACAACGTTCCTACTTGGATATCTACGCGTCCGTGCATGCCAAGGTGATCGATAGTGCCGCGTCCGTTGCGGCCGAGTACGCCGGAGGCGTGCGCATCGTCGACCATCATAATGGCCCCGTATTTTTCCGCCAAGTCGCAGAGCGCGGGCAGCGGGCCAATGTCCCCGTCCATCGAGAAGACTCCGTCAGTGATTAACAGCTTCTTGCCAGGTTCGTTCTTAATACTGGCTAACTGTTCTTCCGCGTGCGCCATGTCCTTGTGGCGGAACACCAGAATCTTCGCCTTCGACAGCCGTGCGCCGTCAATGATTGACGCATGGTTTAGAGCGTCGGAGACGATGAAATCTTCCTTGCCCAGGACGGCTGACACCGTCCCCGCATTCGCCGCAAAGCCCGACTGAAAGACCACGCACGCCTCCGCGTTCTTGAAGCGCGCGATCTTCTCCTCGAGTTCCATGTGAATCTTCATGGTTCCGGCAATCGTACGGACCGCGCCCGACCCTACACCATATTCGCGCGTCGCCTCCAGCGCGGCCTCGCGCAGCTTCGGGTGCGTCGTTAACCCCAGGTAATTGTTCGACGCCAGGTTGATGACTTTCTTCCCATCGAACGTGCAGACCGCTGCCTGCTCATCCTCAAGCACGCGTAGCTTGAAGTACGTGCCCTTGGCCTTGATTTCGTTGAGCTGCCCGGTGAGATAGAAAAGAGGATTGGTGCGGGTTGAAATAGTCATAAGAAGCCTTGCCACGGATCAACACGGATTAGGCGAAGCTTAAGTCTAATCCCCGCACAGCGGACGAACGCAAGAGTCCCCACACACGGTCCTAAAAAAGTGAGCCCGGATTAGGTTATCCGTGTGGATCCGTTCAAATCCGTGGCAACAAGGTCTTTGCCTTTAAAACATAATTGGGTTGGCGGTCGCGATACTGGCCTCGCACAGGCGCTTCATGCTGTCGAAGAATTCCTTTTCGCCCTGAGTGAGAATGTCACTGGAGCCGAGTACGAGATCCACTTCCCGCAACAGAGCCGCGGATTGTTTGACGGGAAGCCAGTCGCCGGTATGCGTGCCGTCATATACGACCTTCTTCAGCAAAATGGGGAACTTGGGTCCGGGGTTTCCCTGCAGGCCCCGCAAGAATTCCCGCAGATGTTGTGCTCGTGTAATGTTGCCCAGACTCTCGGAGACCAGATAGCCCTCATGCTCGCAGGATTCCTGAACCCAGCGGTCGTGCGCCTCCCATTCTTCTTCCGAAGGATCGCCCGACAGCGAAGGTGATCCCGCCTCGTCCCACATGAATCTTCCCGGAAGCGGATGTGGCTTCGCCCGCCCATCCCGAATGCAGGTGCAACGGACGAATGCGTCGAGACTCATATTTCTTTCGTCTGCAACCCTGATGCCGTCAGGTTCGTTCTGCTGAGAAAAGTCGCGGGTGAGGGCGCCCGCGCCACGCTTAGCGCACGCCGTTGGGGTACACCAGAATCTTGCTCGCCTCGCCCGTTTTCAGCCTCTCCATTGCTTTGGAGAAATCTTTCATGGGGATGCGATCTGTGATCACGGGATGCAGATTGAGTTTGCCGCTCTTGAGCAGCGCGGTCATCTGGTACCAAGTCTGGTACATGCGACGGCCGTTGATGCCTTGCACCGTAATACCCTTGAAAATGATGTCCTCGGAAAAGTTCAGCGAGATCGGCTTCGAAGTTAAGCCGAGCAACGAAATTCTTCCGCCGCGACGCACGATGTCAAAAGCGGTGCGAATCGAGTCCGGATGCCCCGCCATTTCCAGCACTACGTCGACGCCCAGTCCCCCAGTCTTCTCCATCACAATTGAGTGCACATTTTCTTTCGCCGGATTCAGTACATAATCGGCCTTCATCTCACGCGCGATCCGCGCACGATGTTCGTTAACTTCAATGGCGAACACCGAAGTCGCGCCCACGGCCTTGGCGACGGCAATGGCAAACAGCCCAATCGGTCCGCAGCCCGTGATGGCCACGCTCTTGGCCGCGATCTCTCCGGCAAGCACGGTGTGCACCGCATTCCCCAGCGGGTCGAGAATGGACGCATACTCCTGCGGAATCGCGGGATCGAGTTTCCAGATGTTCGACTCCGGAATCACGACGTACTCGGCGAAGGCGCCGTCGGCGTCCACGCCAATGATTTTCACGTTCTGGCAAATGTGCGCTTCGCCGGTGCGGCACTGCAGGCACTTGCCGCAGGCCACGTGCATTTCGGCGGAAACGAAGTCGCCTTCCTTGACGCTGGTGACTTCCTCGCCGAAGGCCGCCACTTCCCCGCAGAACTCATGTCCCGGAATCAGCGGCGGATGAATGCGATTCTGCGCCCAGCGGTCCCAGTTATAAATGTGCAGGTCGGTGCCGCAGATCGACGCGACTTTCACCTTCACCAGCACGTCGGTGCGCCCGAAAGCCGGAATCTTGACCTGCCGAATCTCCGCGCCCGGAGCGGCTTCTGGCTTGACTACCGCCAGCATTGTTGAAGCCATGATGCCACCTATTAAGTACAGGATCGAACCCAAAAATGAATAAAGCACAAAACATATGATTTTAGCACCGCGTCCGTTTACTTCGGTGCGCGTCTATATCTGCCGCGCCATATATTGGACTGGCAGCAACCGCGAAAACCGTAGAATGGATAACAGCATCGAAGGACCGGCCTATTCCGCGGGAGGTTAGAATCTGTGCGTGCTCGTTCGTTTGCGATCCTTCTCCTCTGCGCTTGTATTTTGTTCGGCGCGTCCGCATCGGCGGCTCCGGTGGCGGTCCGTTACAAAGAGGGCTTGCTCCATGGCTTTCTCGTGCTCAGCACGCTCGACGGTACTCAAATTGCAGAAGGCGATCTCACTCAGGTCCCGCATGGCAATCGGATCACGAGCCGCCTGACACTCCGCTTCAAAGACGGTTCACGATCAGAGGAAACTACCATTTTCTCGCAGCGCACCTACTTCCGGCTCGTCAGCTATCACCTGGTGCAGAAGGGCCCGGCGTTTCCGCACCCAACCGAAATTACGATTGCGCCCGCTAGCGGACAGGTCACTGTCAATTACACCGGCGACGATGGTAAAGAGAAGACAGAGAGCGAGCGTCTTAAGCTCCCGCCGGATCTCGCCAACGGCCTGGTTCTGATCCTGCTGAAGAATCTCGGACCCAATCCGCCGCCCCTGGAAGTATCGATGGTAGTGCCGACACCCAAGCCCCGCCTGGTGAAGCTGGCGATCAGCAACCCAGGGAAAGATCCTTTCACCCTTGCCGGAGCCGCTCGCGAAGCCTTGCACTTCGTCCTCAAAATTGAGATCGGCGGAATCGCCGGACTGGTGGCGCCGTTGCTGGGAAAGCAGCCCCCCGACGCCCACATTTGGATTGAGGGCGGAGAGTCGCCAACATTCGTTAAATCGGAAAGCATCGCTTACTTGGGAGGTCCGATATGGCGGACTGAGCTAGTGGCTCCCGTTTGGCCCAAGGCGGCGCCCACTGAGCCGAAAAATGGAGGTGCGGACAAACATTAGTCTGTCATGAAGGTGGCCGGCAGCATAGCGGTCCACGCAGAGACAGCCGCCTCGGCTGTCCTGCCGCGGCGCGAGGCAGTTGCGGCGAACCCAAAAGCTCAAGACCTCGACTTCGGCGCGACTTTCTTGAATTCTTCTGACTTCCCCCTCGGAATAGTCAGCGTCTTCCACTCACTCGACCGTAGATGCTTGGCCAGAAAGACAACCTGACCGACATGTGCCGCGTAGTGCGCAAGCTGCCTGTTGATCGCCTGCAGCACGGTGTGCGGCTCTCCGCGAATTGTGACCGAGCGCGTCACATCCTCAGGCTTAAGCGCCTCAATTGCTCCCAGCACGCAAGCCCAACCTTCTTCCCACCACGCCATAACATCCTCGCGAGTGCTTGCGCCACTCACCTCAAACTCGCGATCGCGAAAGCGGTCTGGCTTTTCTCCATCGCTGGTAAGGAAGTCGGTGAAGCGCGAACGCATATTCCCCGCCAGATGCTTCACTAGTATCGCGACGGAGTTCGACTCCGGATCGAGCGATAGAAAAAAGTCATCGTCACCAAGCTGCGCCATCGCGCCCTCGCCCATGCGTTTGTATCCGCGCATCTGGCGGCGCGCTTCATCGAGATAATGAGCGGCGAGATCGGTCGCCATTGTTTTCTGCCTCCTCCACTATGCCTGACCCCAGCCTCCGCCGCCCGGCGCTTCAATCGTAATCCGTTCGCCCTCGCGCAGACGAGTACTGAACTTCGCCGGCATCGATTCAACCGAACCATCGCGGCGCATGATGGAAGTCTTCCCCGGCGCCCCATCCGCTCCTCCGGACAGTCCCCACGGCCCGCGCGTGCGGCGGTCGGCCAAGAGGGTCACTTCGCAGTCGCTGAGCACTTCAATCTCGCGAACAATTCCGTCGCCGCCGCGAAATTTTCCTTCGCCACCGCTTCCCGCGCGAAGCGAATAGCGGCGCACGCGTAAAGGATACGCATACTCCAGCGCCTCCGCGGGTGTGTTCAGCGAATTTGTCATGTGCGTGTGCACACCGGAAACCCCAGACTTGCCGGGGCGGGCGCCCATCCCGCCCGCGATCGTCTCGTAGTAAGTGAAGGGCTGGCCGGTGCGCGGATCGTTCTCCCCACGCAAGCCGCCGATCGTCAAATTGTTCATTGTCCCGGAGGCTGCGGCTGGAATGCGATCTGGGATGGCCTGCGACAGCGCCCGCAGCAGCACATCGACGATGCGCTGCGAGGTCTCGACATTCCCTCCGGCAACGGCCGCAGGCGGCCGCGCGTTCACGATGGTGCCTTCGGGCGCGATGACCTGAATCGGCCGCATCAATCCTGCTGCGGCCGGAACATCCTCCGCCAGCAGGCAGCGAAATACGTAGAAGCATGCCGAGTATGTAATCGCCGCCACAGCATTCACGCTCCCCTCAACCTGCGGATCGCTCCCCGTGAAATCGACCGTCACCATGTGGCGCGGGCGCCCCCGCCCGCGAGCGCCATCGTCAGCCGGGTCAACCGTAATCGCAACCGCAATTTTGATTGGCCGGTCGCTGATCCCATCCCCATCCAGAAAATCCTCCGCGCAATATGTTCCCACCGGCACGCGCAGCAAAAACGCGCGCATCAGTTCCTCGGAATAATCCAGCAGATCAGCAGCCGCCCGCCGGGTTCGCTCAACGCCATAACGCGAACATACTCTCGCGCAGTCGCTCGGCACCCGTGTGGCAGGCCGCAATCTGCGCTCCCAGGTCACCTTCGCGTTCCTCCGGCGTACGTACGTTGTTCAGCACCATGGCGAGCACGTCTTTATTATTTCACCGCGATTCATTTCACTCCGCCGCATCAATTTCACCGGAGGAATGCGCACACCTTCCTGGTAGATCTCACGACAGAGCCCCATCGATCCCGGATAAGCCCCGCCCACATCCGCATGATGCGCCCGCGAAGCCACATAGAAATCGGGCTTAGTGTGGCGCGGGCACTCTTGCCCGCGAAAGCCAGTGGAGTGCAGTCGTTTCTTGCTGCCGGCCTTGCCAACCGCGACGTCGCGCGTTTCCACATAACACGGGCGCGACCAGCGTAATGTCTGGCAAATGCGTCCCCCCGCGAAAGGGATCGTTCAGCATCACCACATCCCCCGGTTCCATCGCGCCCGCATCAATCGCAGCCCGCACCGACATCGGCATCGATCCAAGATGCACCGGCATGTGATCGCCCATCGCAATTACCTCACCCGTGCCATCGAACACCGCGCAGGAGTAATCGCGCCGTTCCTTGATGTTGGGAGAAAATGCGGTACGCCGCAGCGCCGCTCCCATCTCCTCCGCGATGGAGTGATACAGGTTCTTGAAGATTTCCAAATCGATGGGATCGCGCGGCATGCAGCGCAGTGTACTACTAGTCGTTGGTCGTTCGCGAAGCGTGACTATTCTTTGGTATGAGGCATTGGCAAACGACGAATGACTACTGACAGTTCTCGGAAATCTGCGGAACACTGCAAGAATTGTGTTGACACTTTATTAATACTGCCGCAATATCTTGTGATATAGGACCTCGCTCTACCACAAGTAGGGTGGTCTTTCAAGAACAAGGGCCCACGGTCAAGAAACTTTGCAAGGGAAAATCGTTCACGGAGGAACCTTCATGGCAACCAAGAAGAAGGCAAAAAAGAAGAAACATTAACCGTCGGCGAGACGATACCTCGCATACGCCACGTATTTCACTGGCCTCTTGAGAGAAGCACCTCTTAAGAGGCTTTTCCTTTTCGCGCCTATCACGAGAAGTCTGGCGCGCAATTAGCTGCGCGCGGCAACCCGGCTTTCCTCATGCCTCATCCGAGTTAACATGCAGTTCGAAGTGAGGGCTTATGACACGTTCTGCGACGTTGTCCCTTGCGCCTCGTGTAGTGTTCGCCGCGTTAGTGTTGTCAGGATGCGGCAGCAGCCGCCAACTCCAGAGTGTAAGTCTAAATCCCCCCTCGGCCGACGCTCAAAGTTTTCCTGGCGCCCAGGTTCCGTTTGCGGCCACGGGGACGTTAGCCAGCCGCCATCTCCATCCAAGCTCACGAGCAAAGATGTCCAATGGTGCGTCGGCACCAGCGCCGGCGCATGCCTGGGCAACATCAATCCAGGCGCCTCGGTAGACCAGAACGGCGTGGCTCAGTGCAATTCTGGCTTTGTGGGAACGGCGACCATCCTTGCCGGGACGCAATCGTCCGTCATGGTGAATCCCGATCAGGGACCGCAGCTAAAGGTGTTCGGTACGGCCCAGTTGACCTGTCCCTGAACTCCCGAACACGAAATTCTTCGATGCCCCCGCCGCACCCTGTGGCACAATAGGCAGACCACGCGGCTTTTGCCCTGCGATCGAGAAAATGGCGTCCCGAAAAAAAAGCTCGGCGAAGCACAAGGCGGATGAAATCCTCATCCCCGACAAACTCTATTTTCGTATCGGTGAAGTAGCCACGCTGTGTCACCTGCCGGCTTACGTTCTACGTTTCTGGGAGTCCGAATTTCCGCAACTGAAGCCGGTCAAGAGCAGCACGGGACAGCGCATGTACCGCAAGCGCGACGTCCAAAGCGTTCTGCGCATCAAGCAACTGCTTTACGAACAGGGGTTCACCATCTCCGGCGCGCGCCAGCAACTGCGCGCGGAAACCAAGTCGGACAAGACGCAGACCGCGATCCCGTTCCCAACCCAATCGGCGCCCGAGATTCAGAACATCCGTCAGGGCTTGAGGGAAATTCTGAGCCTGTTGTCGACTCGCCGCACGGGATAGTCTCTGACATAGAATCGCGGCTGGGATGCCATCGGAGGCAGATCGGACGCTGTCGACTCACGTCCGTTCCCCCGTGGTGCAGGTCAACTTGAACCTGTTTCCGATCTAGCCTAGAATCGCTCCGCCATGACATCGGAACCGCTGGAGATCGAGCGCCTGGACCGCGGAGTGCTGAGCCTCCATGGGCCGCTAACCATGGAGAACGTCTCTTCCTTTATGAACGCGGTGCGCCGCGAAGACGCTCCCACCATGATTCTGGACTTCAGCGGTGTCGCTTATGTAGATTCTTCGGGACTGGGTTCGCTGGTCAGCGCGTGCACTTCCTGCGCCAAGGCCGGGCGTCGGATGGCACTGACCGGTGTGAACAAACGCGTGCTCAATGTCTTCGAGATTACCCGGGTGGAGCAGATATTCCTGATGTTTCCCACACTGTCCGACGCACTCGAAGCTTTCACCAATGCGGGGACGGCGTAAAAGCGCTCACGTAGAGACAGCCGCCTCGGCTGTCGGGCAGGCAATGCTGACGCGAGCCAGCCTGGAACCTCCACTTTCACGCCACGCGCGCAGCATTCGCCTTCTTCGAGTTGCCTGCATTCACGGCATCCAGCCGGATGCGGGTAACGCGCGCTGTTTCCTGCACCAGATCGCTGGTAAACTTTGCGCCTTCTCCGGCCATCACCGAACCCGCGGCCAGGGCGAAACGCAATGCATCTGCCTGATCCTCGAAATACAAAATGACTTGTCCCGACATAGCACTTCTCCCTGGGCTCGGGGCCCTCAGTCGTGAGCGTTACGACCTGGAAACATCAACCTGAAAGATCCACCTGAAAAGATCACTCTGAAAAAATCATTCAAATGAAACGGCAGCGCTTGACTAAGGACACGGTCCGGTCTTTTACTGATTCTCCCGGTCTCTGGCGTCCAAGTCAAAGTGATTCTCTTGGTTCCACTTACTCGGTAGGGCATGGTTGCCCGGCAATTGGCCCGCAAGCGATGTCCGCCTGGTCACGAGGCCTAAGGGCTCCCGGCGTTCGGACGCTATACTGCCTCCATCATGCCAGTACTGATCTCCATGCTCCGCGGCGTTAACGTTGGCGGGCACAACAAAATCAATATGACGGCCTTGCGTGCGCTCTACGAATCCCTGAAATTCGAAGACTCGCGTACCCACGTCCAGAGTGGTAACGTCATTTTCCGATCGAAAGAGAAGATGTCCCCCGCGCTGGCAAAGAAAATCCAGAATGCAATCGAGCGCGAGTTCGGCTGTCGTCCCGAAGTCATCCTGCGTACCACCAGTGAACTGAGAAAGACCATCGCCACCAGCCCATTCGCCAACCGCCGCGATCTGGAGCCCGGCAAAATTCTCGTCACCTTCCTTGCCGCCGAACCGGGACCCCAGGCCCACGCCACACTGCTCAGCTTGAAGTCCCACCCGGAAGAATTGCATCTGAAAGGCCGCGAACTCTACATTTACTTCCCCGACGGCGCCGGCAAGTCCAAGTTGCCGTGGTCGTCAGTAGCAAAGCTTCTAAAGACGACAGGCACCGCCCGCAATTGGAACAGCGTCACGAAGATGCTCGCAATCGCAGAGGAGATGGAAGCGGCGAACCGGCACAAATGCGCGGATCGGTAGCTGAAAGCTAGCAGCTGAGAGCTGAAATCGGCCCTGGCAGCGATTTTCGACCGCCTTGAGCATTTAGAATGGTCACTGCATGCTCGCGCGAAGAATATTTTCCTGGCTGCGCCAGACACTATTCCAGGTTCTGGCCGTGGGACTCCTCGCAGGTCAGAACGCCCCTCCCTCAGCCCCATCTCCAGTTCCAGACCAGTTGGCGCCCACTGTTCCTGCGCGTAGTGTCGTGTCTGATCTCCTTGTCGACTCCGCCATCCGCCAGGAACGCCGCTTGGCTGTTTTGATGCGCAACTTCAAGCCAATCGTCGAAACCTATATTCAGGAAGATCCAGGACGGTCCCCGAAAGGCGATGACTATTTCTTAAGCCGGCTGGACCTGACCGGCAATGCTCCGGCCACTTTAGCCTTTGCAGATCCGGAGCACGAGAAGCAGAATTGGGAAAAGAGATTGCTCAAGAATCCTCAACCTTTCGCGGCATCCGGTTTCGCGCAGGCGGTGTTCCCAGACCTCGATCACTTCGACCGCCGGAACTACACCTTCGAGTTTGTCCGCTGGGAGGTTCTTGGAGAAGTGCGCTGCGGCGTGGTCGACGTGAAGCCTCGCGAGAATTCGGAGAATCGCGGCTTTGTCGGCCGCATCTGGATCGAGGATCAATACTTCAATATTGTGCGCTTTACGGGAGCCTACACCTCAAAATCATTATCGAAGCGCGCATTTCACTTCGACAGTTGGCGGCTCAACGTTTTGGGCATCATGTGGATGCCTGCATACATTTACACCCAGGAGTCCACTTCGCAGGATCCCGCGAACCACGATCTCTGGTTTAAGGCTCAAACCCGCATTTGGGGGTATGACCTGCAACACGCAGGCGATCACCGGGAGTACGCCAAACCGCTGACCGACACGCCGGTATGGATCGATCCCAAGCGGCACGAAGCCTCCCAGGACCTCAGTCCGGCGAACACGTTGGGCGAAGAAGCATATACGCCGGAGGACAATGTGGTGGAGCGTTTGCAAGTCGCCGGACTGATGGCCCCAGACGGCGAGGTCGACCGGGTCTTGCAGACCGTTGCCAACAATCTGTTGGTCACCAACGATCTCGACCTGCCTGCAGTTCGTTGCCGCGTATTGCTTACAACACCCTTGGAATCGTTCGTCATAGGCCGAACCATCGTTCTGAGCCGCGGGCTTCTCGACGTGCTACCGGATGAGGCCACTCTTGCCGCCGTGTTGGCGCACGAACTGGCCCACATCGTTTTGCATCACTCCGTCGGCGATGGACTCTTATCGGGCCACACCGTGCCGTTCTCGGATCTGGACATTTATGCCCACTTTAATTTCCATTTCGATCCCGCACAGGAAGCCGACGCCGACAAGAAGGGCCTTGAGTTGTTTTCGAAGTCGCCATATAAGGCCCAACTAGCGAATGTCGGACTCTTCCTGGAAGCCGTCGAAGCCCGCGCGGCGCAATTGCCCAACCTGGTTCACGGACGTTTCAGCAACGACTTTGGGAGCAGTCACCTGATCCAAATGCAGGCGCTTGCCCAAATTCCCAAGCATCTGCAAACGGATCGGCTGGATCAAACCGCTGCTTTGCCATTGGGTTCGAGAATCGCCATCGATCCCTGGTCGGACCGGATCGAAATGCTAAAGCGCCAACCGGTGCGCCCGCTGTCGCTCGCGGAGAAGATGCCGTTGGGCGTATCCCCGTTCTTTCCCTACCTCAAGCGGCTAAGCGAACCTCAGAAAGCTCAGGCCGTACCTCAGCCGTAGCCGAGTCCCAAAATACCGGCACCGCCATTTTTGTTTGCGTCGCCAGTTCGGTTCTTTGTTCAGAGAACCCTGTGTAAATCGCCTTAGTGCATGGATCGCCGCTGCCATAGGTCGCGACCGCATGAGACGAGAGCAACGATCCCGGCGGCTGAGTTCTGAGGAAATGCTGATCAGGGTTCTCCCAATCGCGATACAGGCTTAACCCGATCGACTAAGGCAACCGCCGTGAAAGGGAACTCCGAGAAATTGAATTGGTCGGGACGGGCAGATTTGAACTGCCGACCCCTCGCACCCCAAGCGAGTGCTCTACCAGGCTGAGCCACGTCCCGACGAGGAAGGAATTCCACCGATTCGCTGGCCATTTACAGCAACCACCGGCATCCAGCAGAGGGGTTCACACAGTAATTCTACATCAGAGTCTCGGGTAATACGCATCTTGTCTTCCTGAGCGACGCAGCAACGCTGTCAATGCGGTGCAGAGGCTCTTCGGCCCGCAAGCTGCGCGTGCCTCAGGATGACAGTTGGTAGGACATCGCTATTCGAGATCTCGCCAGTTCGGCCCAACGCCCATCTCCACTTGGAGCGGCACCGCCAGTTCATGGACTTTCTCCATGTGCTCCCGAACCAACAGTTGCATAGTCTCTACTTCGTGCTCGGGAACTTCAAATACCAGTTCGTCATGAACCTGCAGCGTCATTCTGGATTTCAGGCCCCGTTCGCGTAGAGCCGTGTCGATGCAGATCATTGCAATCTTGATCAGGTCGGCCGCCGTCCCTTGCAGCGGCGTGTTGACCGCAGTTCGTTCGGCGAATCCGCGCTGGTTGGCGTTTTTGCTGTTGATGTCGGGAATCGGACGCACGCGCCCAAAAAGCGTTTTCACTTTCATGTTGCGCCGCGCTTCTTCCAAAGTCTTGTCGATGAAAGCGCGCACGCCGCTGTACTTTTCAAAATAGGCGGCAATAAATTGCTTGGCTTCGCCGGGCTCGATGCCAAGGTTCTGCGAAAGTCCAAAAGCCGAGAGGCCATACACGATACCGAAGTTCACGACTTTGGCCTGCCGCCGATGGTCGGACGTCACCATTAGCGGCGGCACGCCGAATACTTGCGAAGCCGTCAACGTGTGGACATCATCGCCGCGGCGGTAGGCCTCGACCAGCAGGGCATCGTGGGAAAAATGCGCCAGCAAGCGTAGTTCAATCTGCGAATAATCGGCGGTCAGCAACAGATGGCCGGGCTCCGCAATGAACGCCGCTCGAATTCCACGCCCCAGTTCGCTGCGAATGGGAATATTCTGCAGGTTCGGATTGGCCGAAGACAGCCGCCCCGTCGCGGTTCCCGTCTGCCCAAACGTCGTGTGCAGGCGCCCGCTCGCTGGATGAATAAGTACCGGTAATGCATCCACGTATGTGGACTTGAGCTTGGTAAGCTGGCGATAGTCGAGCACCATGCGCGCAATAGGATGATTCTCGGCTAGTTCTTCGAGTACATCCACAGCAGTCGAAATGGTGCGCCCCTTGCCATATTTCACAGGCTTGGGCAGATTCAGGCGGTTGAACAGAACGTCGCCGAGTTGCTTCGGCGAGCCAACGTTGAATTCCATGCCCGCTACTTCGTAAATCTCTTTTGCCTTGCCCGCGATCTCTCGCTCCAATTCAGTCGACATCTGCGAGAGTGCAGCCGTGTCAATTTTTACTCCTGCCTGTTCCATGCGCGCCAGCACCGGCACCAGCGGCAGATCGATTTCTTCGTAAAGCTGGTCCAGCCCGGCCTGTTCCACTTCGCTGCGCAGCGCGCCCGCCAGCCGTCCGGTGATGTCCGCAGACTCGGCAAGCTCTTCGGTCAGCTTCAGGTTGAAACGCCGCAAAGCTACGTCCGCCAGCCGGTGCGACGAGTAAGTCGGATCGAGCAGATAGGAATACAGCATAGGATCGTGGCGCACGCCGGCTAACGAAATCCCAAGCACGTCCATGGCGTGGATTCCTGCTTTGTAGTCGTGCAGAACTTTAGGCAGGGCCGCGTCTGTCAGCACGGATCGCAGTTTCTCAGCCGCGGCGCCAGAGTCCAGCGTGACAATCGTTGCCGATCCTGCCGCAGCGGAGATGGCCACCCGCCGGGCACTGGCGATCGGGATCGAACCCATCATTGGCTCTCCCAAGATTCCCATTGATCCGTCCAGGCCTCCGCCCATCGCTCCCTCCATGCCACTTTCCATGAAAGAGAGCTGAGCCTCCGGCGGCTCCTCGACTTTTTCCTCTGCTTCCTCAAGTGTCACCGCCGCTTCTTTGTGTTCTACGGCAACAGCGATCGCGCCTCCGGCGGGCAATGCATTGAGCACGCTCTCGACATCCGCAGCCGACTTTGCCTCCGTGTAGCGAGTCCCGCTTACCTCAATCAATGGCAGCAGTTCCTTGAGCAACGAAGTAAACTCCAATTCGGCGAAGAGCGCGCGCAGGTCGTCAACGTTAGGATTGCCGGCGCGCATCGATTCCACATCCAGCTCAATCGGAACATGGGTATCGATAGTCGCCATGCTCTTGCTGAAAAGAATCGTGTCGCGATTGTTCAGCAACGACTCGCGGTAAGTCTTCCTCTCGACTTCCGCCGCGCGTTCCAGCGCCTGTTCGACCGTTCCGAATCGCTTGATGATCTCGACGGAACCTTTATCGCCGATGCCCGGCGCTCCCGGAATGTTGTCGATGTTGTCTCCCCGCAGCGCCATCACGTCCACCACGCGCTCCGGAGGCACACCCAGAATTTCTTCCACCTTCGCGGCATCGCAAATCAGATTGTCCTTCGGCGGATTCAGAATCTGTACTTTGTCGTTGACCAGTTGCATCATGTCCTTGTCACTGGAAACGACATATACGGGATGCGATGCCTCGGCCGCCTTGCGCGCCAGCGTACCAATGACATCATCGGCCTCGAATCGCACCACTTCAAGAATCGGAATCCGATACGCCTCCAGCGCCCGTCGAATGTAGGGAACCTGCTGCGCCAGGTCTTCGGGCATGGCAACGCGGTTGGCTTTGTATCCCTTGTATTCCACCTCGGTGAAGGTCTGCGTCTTGATGTCGAACTTCTTGATGCTGGTCACCGCATCCGCCTGCTCATCGCGAAACGTTGGCCCGGCAACATCGAACACCGCGGCCAGATATTCGGGAGAGAAGTCATCACGCAGCTTGCGCAGCATGTTCACGAACACGTAAATCGCAGCCGTCGGCAACCCGGTCTTGGTCGACATGGGACGTTGGCGCGCCATTGCGTGGTAGGCGCGGAAGATGAACGACATGGTGTCGATGAGGTAAATGCGGCCGTGAGCGGACGCAGGCCCAGACGGGCCGCTGGCCGCGGCTTTGCCGTTCGAGACTTTGCCATCCGAAGGTGCCGCTGGCGGGATTTGTTCCGGTGATTTCTTGCGCGGAGGCAACCCGTTTAGTGTAGCAGCACTCTTCAGACGCTAAAAATCTACGCGGAAGCTTGCTTCCACGACTTTGCCGGCCTTGCCGCCCCCGGAGTTGCGGAAAACCAGGTAGTACTTGACTGGCTGATTGAATGAAGGGGGAAGATCGAAGTTGACTGCCTGGCTGTGCGATGCTTCTACTGAGAACAAAGCCTCGCTGCCGCGGCTGCTGGCAGAATCGGCTTGTTGCTCCTGATTCAGGATGAGGAGGTCGATATTCGCGGTATCGTCGGATTCGCCATGCACGTGGCTGGCGAACGACTGGAAGATTCCGTGGAGATGGGGCTGGACAGCATGAGCGGGAATTTCGAAAGGAAATGTGGCCGAGCCCTTCAGGTTGAACGTTTTCTGTAGAACAGTTTGAGTTGTGCCCACAGGCGAGAGCGCAACCAGATTCGACGCCGACGCGTGTTCTGACTTTGCGATCGTGCTTACCGGTGCGGGCGGCTCCTTCGTGCATGCTTCATCCACCAAGAGGCAAATCGCGATCAGGGCGGTCAGATGTGTGCGCTCGCGCATCGAGATCAGCGTTCCATAGCCTTCCCGTATTCGGTATTAAGGTGAGCTGAATTTCCCGACACCCTGCCGGGCCCAGGTAAATAAGGAACGAGCGAGTCAGCGCTTACGGGTGTCTCCCAACAGATCTTGCCGCGCTGGTTCGGTTGGGCCGAAGGCGAACTCCGATTAGCTGCCGAAGACCTTCGACGAAAGTTTGCATGGAAAGACCTTACCGCGGTGGTCATGTTGCACTCCGCAGAAGAGTATAGCCCAGGGTGCAGGGCCCAAGTCCCAGTCACCCACAGCCGACGACTGCCTTCCCTTAAGGCTGTGTGCCCGCCCCCAAAATTTCCTTGCTTTCAGCCTGCGCCACTTCCGGATAAACCGCTCCCCTTCGGCGCTGCAAGTCTCCCGGCAACTCTGAGCGAAGCAGCCACAAACCGACAGCCGCCGCCGCCGCCCAGGTAACCGAGACCAAGGCTAGTTGCGTGAGGTCTGCCACACGGCTGCCATACCCGGAAGCCGCCAACGGAGCGGCCTTCGCCACTTCAAAGCTGATCCCACCCGCGACCCCCGCCGTCAGCGCCGCCTTTCCCAATTCTTTCCAACGCATCTCACTCAGCGGCACCAGTTTCCGGTAATGCAGCAGGCATGCCAGCGCCAGCAGATTCATGCCGATCCCAATGTCCGATGCCCACGCCAGCCCTACCACTCCGAATCTATGAAACAAAATCGAATAGACCGGTAGCGACACCGCAGTAATAACAGTGACGGCGACCATCGGAGTCAGCGTGTCCCCGGCGGCGTAAAACGCGCGGGCATAAAGTCCCTGGGCCGACCACAACGCGAGCGAAAGGGAGAACCAGAAAAAATAAACCGCGCTGGTCTGCGCGTCGGCAAAAATAAACTTTCCCCGCCGGTACACCAGATCGATCAGTGGAAGCGCCGCCACCATCATCCATCCGCTGGCCAGCAATGAAGCCGCCGCCACGCGGTATACCGAGTCATTCACCGTGACGGCGAATTCTTTCAGCTTCTTCTCATTGAACAGCCGCGCAAAAAATGGCAGCGATGCCTGTCCCGGTCGCCTGCCCCAGCACCGCAATTGGCACCGCGAACAATCGCTTGGCAAATGTGAGTCGCGTAATGTCGCCCACGCCGTTCGAGGCGTAGTGCCGCAGAATCCAGTCGTCCGCCGTGACCAGCGACACGCCCAGCATCAGCGGCACCGATAGCTTCACCCATTCGCGAAACGCCGGATTCGTCACATCGAACGACGGTTTGTACCCGGTTCCGATTCGCGCCGCTCCGATCACGCTGGCCAGAAATGGTCCTGCAATGCTCCCGATCAGAGCACCGTACGCCAGCGAAGCGATCCCGAAATGCCTGCCCGCCCAGCACTCCACCGAGAATGATGAACAGGTTGTAAATCAACGGTCCAAATGCCGGAAATAAAAACAACCGATGCGAGAGCAGTACGGCCGATACCACTCCGCCCACATAAAAGAAAATTTGTGCCGGCAGCAGAATCCGAGTCAGGTGAATGCACAGCTCGATCTGGTCCGGCGAAAATCCTTTCACGAACCAGCGCACAAACTGGGGCGCGAAAATCTCGGTCACGATCGTCCCCACGATCAACACCGCCGTCATTACTGTGATGATGATGGAAAATGTCTTCTGCGCATCCGCGTCCCGTTTCTCCGCCAGAAATCGCGTGTAGATCGAAATGAATGTGATCGACGCCGCGCCCCCGGCCACAATGTAGTTCAGAAAATCCGGCAGCGTGAAGGCAGCGACGTAAGCGTCCGTGGGCCCACCCGCCCCGTACGCCCAGGCAATGTATGCATCGCGCGCGTATCCGATTACGCGCGAAAGCATGACCGCCGAAATCAGCAGCAACGTCGCCGAGAATGCCGTGTGCTGATGCGATGGCAGGAAAAAGCGCAGAAGTTTCGTCATTCAGATCCGATCGGAAGGTTCAATCTTATCGGAATCTCAAAGGGTGAGACAGTGTGGGCGGACACTCCTGTCCGCCGCCTTTAGACCTTGCTCCTGGAGTGAATCACCTGTCACTGCTCTGGCGCCGGCGAAACGTAAGCCCTGTCCGCGGAGACCAGATCCACATTCGATACTTCGGTCTTGAGCTTTACCGGTTGCAATCCAGCCTTCTTGGGCGGCTTTGCAAGAAATGTCAGCAGATACTGATGGCTCAACCGGCGCGTCAGATCCTCCAGATAGGGAGCAACAGATACTGGCGGCCCGTTGAACCCGATGTAATACGATTCGCCTCCGGTCCGGTCCGCAACCTGCGCAAGATAAAGCTGTCCCCAATAGGTCTGCCAATAGCTATGACCGAAATGGCCAACCCCAGGGCTGTAAATCGCGGATACCAGGATGCCAGCACGCTGCGCGCTCCCGATGGCTTCGTCCAGATATGGATCCGACATGTCGCCGGTACCGTAATACCGGTCGATTCCATCCGATATCATCAACACCTCTCGCCGAGCCTTGCTTTCCGGCCAGCGATTAATCAAATCGCTCAAAGAAAAATACGGGCTGCCATTGGCCCCGCCGGCTCCCATGGGCAGCCGCAACGCCTTAGCCGCTTGCGCATGATCGCTCGTCAGATTCTGTTCCACCTTGGCGATGCCATTCTGCATGTAGGCAATCCCAATCTTGGTGGAACCAGGCTGCCCCTCGATGAACTTCCGAAGATCCTGCAATTGTTGCCCCAGACTGCTATCGGATCCGTCATCGAGCAGAATGAAAAACTCAAGAGCTGCATGTTCTCCCTGCGCAGGAATCCATTCGGTCACGCGGTCGCGATCCTTTCCTTCATACACCATGACATCTTCGCGGTTGACGGTTGGCACGTCGGAACCGCGGTGGGGCTCGACGGTCACCACCATGTGCGTCGGAACCCCGCCGGCCGCGGCGGCCTGCTGCGCCGAAATCCTTGGAACTGCACTTGCGCATATCGTCAAAATCAATACGGTGTTCGCAATAGACCTGCAGGTGTTCATAATCGTTCCTTTCAAAAACATTGCCTGAGCGCGCAACGAATAAGCTTAACAGCGGTGCCAAAGTTACGTTGATCGGTCCAGTTGCTCTCAGGTGCGGAAGTTAAGTGCGGTCCCGCTATGGCTCATCCTGCGCGGAGCCGTCTTTCGGTCGAAGGCATGGATGCCGCGAGGACATTGGCCCCTTCGATAAGAAATGATCGAACCATCCAGACAGCACCTGACTCGTTAGATGTTCTGCAGAGGCAAAAGGTCGGATCCGCGAACCTTCGAGCCGGAGCGGTGTCGCGACAGCACCTCTGAGACGAATGCGAATAGATTGTATGGGCTACAGAAGAGCTGCGTACGCCGTGTTGGAGGGGCTCAATTCGCTTGAAGTCGACACAGCAAAACGCGTCATTGGCTGAACATGCTACCCCCGCGGCGCCACAACCGCAGCATGTAGTATTCATTGATTGGCCGGTCGTCGCTTAAAGCAGGCGTAGTAGGAGACTGCCCGATCAGGACCTCGATCGGGATCTCGCTGCGCAGCAGGCCTTGGAACGCTGCAACCACCGCTTTACTGTCTTTCGACGGGAGATCCCATTCTACGAAATCCACCGCGGCCTCCGCCGGCAGTTTGCGCTGGAGTTGCTCCGCGGTCAAGTTGGCAAGAGGCTGTTCGCTCGCCAGGAAGTGGAAGCCCCATCGGTTCCCCCACCGGAAGACACGGACGTAAGGGAACGAGTTGTGGAGAGAGCGGGCGACGGCGGCCAGGTCCTCATTGTCGCCGTTGGGCAGCCACTGCGCCAGAATGCCGCCCGGGCGCAACCGCTTGCGCGCCGCGGCATAGAACTCTTCCGAATAAAGCATGCTTGATCCCGCAGCTTCGAGTGGTGGAGGAGGGTCAATCGTGATCAGATCGAATTGCTGTGTGCTGCGCTCCAGATAGCGGCGGCCGTCATCGATCACGACATGCGCCAGCGGCGATTGCAGAAGCTCGGGGGCGTTGCTGTGAAAGTAGCCAAAGAGTTTCGGCACGCTGGGCACGAGTTCAACCGCCGTCGTGTTGATTTTCCAGGTTAGCAGCGAGCGGAATGTCGTTCCCATGCCGAAGCAGATGTCGAGCGCGTCATGCGGCGGCCGATCAAGGAACGCCATCGGCAGATGTGCCATCATCTTGGTCATCGGAGTCAGGGTCGTCATGCCATATCCGTTGACGAGCAGTTGTCTTTCCATGCCGCTGCCGGTGGCGATGACCGTGGCTGTCGGGTCACGCAGCACTTGCCTCTGCGGATATTTCTCATCGTAGCCCTTGCCGACGAAAATCAGCAGTCCCGCCAGCGGAAGGAGAGCATAAGCTGCCTCACGTGCGCCCGAAGTTGCCTGGGAACCACGCCTCAGCGGCCGCAGGCCCACGACCAGCCACGGTAACGCCAGCACAACCAGGGCCCAGCGTTCGCTCAAATACGGCAATAGACCAAATCCCGCCAGCAGCGGGCCGAAAATGCACCCCAGGATATTAACCGCGTACGCAGTTCCCGCCTTGGCGGGATCCCCGCCGGCGCGACGGTCCACCAGCATTGGAGTGAGAAAGCCCAGCAGTCCGGTGAAAGGCGCAATGCCTACCACCATCCTGGGCACATCGCCCAGAACGATGCTGGGGCTCGACGTAACCAGCGGAAAGAGCGCGGAAAGCCCCAGTAGCGTCCATAATGCAGGGCTCTCTTGGCCTTGATGTCGGACCATCTGCGCGCTCCACCTTCGGTAGACGCGGGAGCCGACAAAAGTAGCCGTAAGGTAGACTCGCGAGGATCGAAGCGAAAGCGTAGACTACTGTGCCCAGGTAAGGCGTGAACTGGCGCACCCAGACAACTTCCATCCCCATGCTGGTAAGGCCAGTGAGGAAGAGAATCGGTAGAAGCCAGTCGCGAGAGCCTTCACTCCTCGCCGGCTCGGCCAACGGTGGAATGAAGTGAGCTGCCGCGTCTGCTGGAGCTTTGCGCGACAGCAGCAACGCCGCCAGAGCGATCAGGCAGTTGCCGATGGTGCCCACACTCAGCGTTCCTCGAAAGCCGAGTAGTTCGATCAGGGCTAACGGCGCAATCGTTCCAGCCACCGCTCCCATCACATTCGCCATGTAGAGATAACTGAACGAACGGGCCGCCTCGCGCGGTAAGGTCTGCCCAATCGCGCGCATCGCAACCGGAATGGTTGCGCCCATCAGCGCACACCATGGAATCAGAGTGAGTCCAACCCACAGACCGGCAATACTGTAGTAGGCCCACGAAGAACTGACGCCGAGACCTTCCAGAATGCGCCGCCCCCACGAAAGTTCGTGAGGAACAACCACCGCTGATATGCCGATCAGCAGTTCCAGGACTGCGTAAAGGCGAAGCGCGGGGAACCGGACCGCGAAAACGTCCGGCGCGGCCGCGCGCAGCCATTTCCCGCTTGCCCACGAGCCCAGGCCCAGTCCAGCCATAAATACGGAGAGAACAATCGACACCATGGCGGTCGTGACGCCGAACTGCGCCATGGACAGGCGCAGCCAAACCAACTCATACAGCACACTGCAAAGTCCTGAAACAAAGAAGAAGAAGAAAAACCAGCTCACAACCGGACTCTTAGCGATGGCGCGGGGCGCAAGCGCCGGCTGCGGTTCGACACATTCAAGGGTGGGCATGGGCCCCATCTGAGCACATCCAGCGATGCGGGCACAAGTTACTTTAGGAATGAGGGGGCCTCGTAAGCGTCTCCCGGCAAAGGACTTCCCCGTTGACCTCCGTATGAGTGGTAGATGACCACTGGTGCATTGTCGCCGAACCCTTCCCCGTGCAAAGTGAGCCCTAGCGATCAGAAACAAAAATGAGGAGGCGGTTTATGGAGAGTCGTAGCACTCAAGCGATTGATGCCCACACCGGTTTCCAGACTGGGTTTCAGTCGACGGCTGAATCCAGTGAGCAGGTAAACCCGCGCCTGTTGCCGAACACGCGCTGCGCCCGATCGTTTCGGACACGGTACGCGTTCAGGAAAGCTGGCTGGCAGCGGAAGAAAAACGCGCGCTCCTGTGGCTCGCCGCAGCGCATCCCGCATCGTATCGGTCCGGACCATCTCACGATACTCGGCTTTGTTGCGCAGATTGCCGCAGGAGCCTGTTACGCTCTCGCGTCCCGCAATCGCTTCGCGCTCCTCGGCGCAGTCGTCTGCCTCGCTCTCAATTGGCTGGGCGACTCGCTCGACGGAACACTCGCCCGCGTGCGCCAGCGCCAGCGTCCGCGCTATGGCTTCTACGTCGACCATATGGTCGATAGCTTTGGCGCCATCGCCCTGATGGGCGGCCTTGCCCTCTCTGGATACATGCATCCCTGGATCGCCATCGGTCTGCTGGTCGCCTTTCTCGTGCTCTCCATCCAGTCCTATCTGGCCACGCACGCCTTGGGCGAATTTCGCATCTCGTTCTGGCGCTTCGGCCCAACCGAATTGCGCATCCTGCTGGCGATTGGAAACCTGGCTCTGTTCTGGAAGCCCGTCGTCCATCTCTTCGGAGAATCCTACCGCTTGTTCGACGTAGGCGGCGCCATCGGCCTAGCAGGCATGGCGTCAATGGCCGTCGTCTTCACTGTGCAGAACACCACTCGCCTCTATCGCGAAGAGAGAATCCCGCAGTGACCCTTCCGTCTTCTTCGCCCGATAACAGTCAGGCACCTGCCACTCTGCTGCGATGGTGCAAATTTAACTTGGTCGGCGGAATCGGGATCGCAGTGCAGTTCACCGCACTCTTCCTGCTGAAAGACGTGGCTCACTTCAACTATCTTGCGGCAACCGCAATCGCAGTCGAGACCGCCGTCGTCCACAACTTCGTCTGGCACGAACAGTTCACCTGGGCTGATCGAACAAAGTTGGATCGAGCCGATCGTCGCTGCCTTCACCGGCTGCTGCGCTTCAATCTAAGCAACGGAGCCGTCTCCATCCTCGGCAACCTGGCGCTTATGAAACTCATGTTCGGCCAAGCCCATATGAACTATCTTGTCGCCAATGCGCTTGCGATTGCTCTATGCTCGCTGGCGAATTTCCTGCTGAGCGAAATCTGGGTATTCGCGCGAGGATGAGGCTAAGCCCTGGGGCAAAATCAAGGTTCTACCCAGGGCGATCGCCTCATCGGCGATTGCTGTCGCTCGAATATTGCAGTACTGTCCTCGCTGGTCGGCGAGATGGAGGTATTCCTGCAACCTCTGTACCGTCGCCACTTCACTATCGGGAAAACACTTAGCGATATCAGGGAAGTGCTGTATTGGTACTAAGGACTCGAAGAGGCACAATTCCTTGTGTCGAATTGATCGCGCTCAAGGAATGGTGTGCATTCCAATCTGAGGGCTATGCTAATACGACAACAAAGCTCACTTTGGAGGATTGCATATGCGAAAAGTATTATTGCTCGTTTCGGTACTGTTGCTCGGCGCGTGTTGGGCCGTGGCGCAGGACTCTACAAACTCAAATTCCAGCCCAGCCAGCCCGACAGCTTCAAGCTCGGGTCAAACGGGTTCAGCGACCGCGAGCGGAGCAAATACCGTTGAAGGCTGCTTGAGCGGCTCCAGCGGCAGCTACACGCTGACTGCTAAGGACGGCACGTCCTATCAGCTGACCGGAGACACGGCGAAGCTGAGCGAGCACGTGGGCCACGAAGTAAAGATTACCGGCACGTCGAGCGCGGCATCATCGAACGCCGGAGGAACCGCTACCGGTACGGCAGGCGCGAGCAGCAGCTCACAAACACTTGAAGTCAGCTCTGTAAAACACGTTGCCAAGACCTGCCAGAATGGCAGCATGTCCAAATAGTTTCACGCACACTGGATCCAACGGCCCGGCCAATATGGCTGGGCTTTTTTGTTTGAGTTGCGGCTTGAATTACTCAGGCAGAACCCCGCCGTTTTTGGATTAACTTAACTCGGAACTACGCTGCGTCGCGAGACGGCGGCTTGGCATGAATGACCTCTGGCTTCCCGTGAGCTGGCCGGTGAATCTCCTGGCTTATGGCGGGACGCTTTTTACCGGGAAGCTCTGGGACGCGAACGACTCTTCGAGTTCGAGCCGATTCGTAAATTGCCTCCACGATTTTTACGTCGGCTAAACCTTCGAGCCCGGAAGGTTCTGGTTCCTTATTCTTGAGTATGCAATCCGAGAAGTAGACCAGCTCGGCAGCGAATTGATCACGTTTGGGAAAGGTCCTGGCCTTCGTTTTTTCGTCGCGGGTTACCTGTTGTTTGATGGCCATGGCGTACTCGTAGGCCGGATCGGAACGCAGTACACCCTTGGTTCCAATCAGTGAGTAACGGGCGATATCGGCGGCGCCAAAGCTACAGGTAAAAGTGGCAATGCGTTCTCCGGGAAACCGCATTACCACCGATGTCATTTCTTCGACACGCTGGAATCTCTTATCCCCGTGGTTCGCAGTTACAGCAAAAAGCTCTGTCGGTTCCGAACCAAATAAATATCGGGAAGCATTAATGCAGTAGACCCCCATGTCGTAGACCGGACCACCGCCGCGCGCAATGGGTTCTGTTACTCGAACGTTCCCCTCAGCCACTTGTTGAGAAAACTCCGAAGCAAAAAAACGTAGCTCCCCCAGCTTCCCGCTTCTTGCCAGCCGAATTGCTTCCAGGTTTCCAGCTTCCAGGTGAAGACGATAGGCAATCATCAGTTTCACGTGGTTTTGCCTCGCGGCTTCAATCATGGCCTGGCAATCCTGGGATGTCACCGCCATCGGTTTCTCGCAAAGCACGTGAACCCCGGCCGCCGCGGCGCGGACTGCGTATTCCCTGTGCAAATGATTGGGCAGAGCTAGATACACCGCGTCCACGTTGGATAAGGCTCGGCTGTAATCCTCATAGGAGTAGAGGTGTTCCAGAGCATACTTCTTGCCGACTTTTTCGAGTTTGTCCGAGTCCCCGGAAACAAGAGCGAACAGTTCCGAATTGGCAGCGTTCCTAAATGCGGGGAGAACAGCGACCTGCGCGATGTGTCCCAAACCAACCACAGCGTAACGAACTTTGCGCCTCGATATGCCGCGTCGCGTCATTCAGTCCTCCAATTCATGTTTCCGTCCGCCCAGCCGATTACCCAGATGTGCGACCTTCTCACAACAGATTTGTTGTTTTGATGCGGTTTCCAGACTTGGGGTAGGTAGTCAATTGCAGCGCGGGCACTTGGAGACTGTGAGCCATCGAGAGGGCCTAGGGATTCCGCGGGAGAGTCGTAAAGGAAACTGTGTGGCGCTGTGCAGGAAAGTCTGGGCAGGCTCTACAGATTCAAAATGATGGCTCCATCGAAGCACTTGGCCTAAGAAAGAAGGAGGCGCGCGTGCAAGCCTTGCCGGGGTGAAAGCTGGCTTGCCAGGCGGTGAAAGATGCCGATCCTACGGGAAGCAGTCGCCGGTTTGAAAGTCATTGCCGCTCTTGTGTTTCTTCTCAGTCTGCTAGGGACATCAGCACTTGCCCAGACCAGCGTGAACGATGTTCACGTGGTTTCCAGGCAAGTGTCTCCGGCAATGGCGAATGCAGTCGCCTCCAACAAGCTGGTGAACGGAGCCATCCTTCATGTGGTCAAGACCGACGTGAAATTAGTGCTGGTTCCCGTCAGCGTGATGGATCCGATGCAGCGCCTGGTGACTGGCCTTCAGGCCGAGAACTTCCAGCTCTTTGAGGGCAAGAAGCCGCAAGAAATCCGTCATTTCTCCAGCGAAGACGTTCCGGTTTCGATTGGCATTATTCTCGATACCAGTGGCAGTATGCGCGAAAAAATGGGTCGCGTCCGGGAAGCCGTTACCCAATTTTGTGAAGAAGCAAATCCTCAGGATGAGTTCTTCATGGTCGCATTCTCCGACCAACCTCATCTGGTGTCGGATTTCACGACAGCCCCCGAGGATTTGGAGAAGGAACTCCTCTTCACGCAACCTAAGGGTCGGACGGCCCTGCTCGACGCCATCTACATGGGTTTGCACAAGATGAAGCAGGCGAGGTACACAAAGAAGGCTCTGCTGGTTATCTCGGACGGAGGAGACAATCACAGTATCTATATGGAGAAGGAAGTACGAGCGGCGGCAAAAGAATCGGATGTCATGATCTATGCCATTGGAACTTTTGACCGCTACGTTCCCACTCTGGAAGAAAGGCGCGGGCCGGCCTTATTGTCGGAACTTGCCGAGCCTACCGGCGGGCAAGCCTTCACCTTGGAGAATACGGTGGAATTACCGGCGGTTGCTCGTCATATCGGACGCGCGCTGCGGACGCAGTACGTGCTCGGGTACCGTCCGGAGCAGATGCCACGCGATGGGAAATGGCACAAGATTCAAGTAAAGCTGAGATTGCCCAAGAAATTGGCGTTCTTGCGGGTGCGTGCCAAGACTGGATATTACGCTCCGGCAGAGTGAACGCACGCCAGGTTACTAGAACGCACCGGCGTTGTGTTTGACGCCGCTCATATCTTCCGCAAGTAGCGGCGCTCCACTCTGCCTTTCTCCACAGCCACACCGTCACTTCGCGACAACTACCTTCGAATCAATGGCATCACATCTCCGCAGCTTGGGAGCGCCTTGTCTGATTACGATCTCAGATGCGGTTGGCGGTTACGTATGCGCTTTTTCAGTCTCGGGTTCTTGTTGTGGAGCGCAACCCTGTTTGCGCAACTCGCGCCGGCGCGGCCCACAGGCTGCATACAACGGTCAGAATGTAAGCGCTATTTCGCTGATCGCGAATCCTCACCGCGACCTGAAACCGCTGCTCCCGTTTGTCGCCCAGAAGGCAGGTACACCGTACTCGGAAGCAACCATTGAAGCTACCGCTCAGGCGTTGAAGCAGGCGGGTGGTTTCCCCCGCGTCGATGTCAGCGTCGAGCCCGAAGTGGCAGGGCTACGGGTTAACTTTCTGTTGGAACCAGCCTACTATCTTGGCGTCGTGGACTTTCCCGGCGTCGGAAAGTACTTCGCCTACACCCGGCTTTTGCAGATCGTAAACCTTCCGGATGAAGATCCCTATGATCCGTCTCGAATTCCCATCGCTGAAACCGCGCTCACGGACTTTTTACACAAAAATGGCTATTTCCAGGCGAAGGTTCATGTCGAACCCAAGATTGACGATGACCATCAACTGGTCAGCGTGACTTTCGCGGTTGAGATGGGGAAGCAGGCTCGGATCTCCTCCGTCGAGGTCCAGGGACCTGACAAGCCCGAAAGTGCCCAGTTGCTGCACTCAGCGAGGTCGTTGCGCGCACGGCTCTCCGGCGGCCTGCTGAAACGCGGAAAACCTTATACTCCAGAACGAATCAGCGAAGCCACGACGCTGATGAAGAGAACCCTGACCAGGCAAAACAGGTTAGCCAGCAGCGTTCACGAAAATCCGCCGCAATACGACGCCGAAACCAATCGAGTCGATGTTTCCTTCACGGTGAAAGTCGGACCGGTGGTCACTGTCCGCACGGTCGGCGCCCGGCTCACGGCCATTCCATTTCTCGCCGGGACGGCAGATGAAGAAGCTGATCCCAATTTATTCGGAAGGAACCATCGATCGGGATTTGGTTGAAGAAGGGCAGCGTAACCTGACCGACTACTTCCAGAAGAAGGGCTTCTACGACGCTGCGGTGACTACGGACTTTCAGAAAGGGCCAGACCGAATTTCGATTGTCTACAAAATCGATCGCGGCAAGAAGCACAAGGTGAATCGTATTTTCTTTCGCGGGAACTACGAACTGTCTGCGAAAGAATTGATGGACCAGGTCACGGTGAAGAAATCGCATATCTGGACGCACGGAAGCGTCAGCCAGAAATTGCTGAAACAAAGCGCCGACAACATACAGGCGCTGTACCGCGACCATGGCTATGAAGAAATCAAAGTGAAGCCGCAGATCATCGACCGCGAACCGAAAATCGATGTTGCCTTTGACATCGAGGAAGGTACTCAGACGATGGTCGAGGACGTGCGAGTCTCAGGAAATCAGAACCTCGCCTCAGCGCAACTCACCGCGCCCAAAGGATTCCAACTCCGGGCTGGAGTGCCCTTTTCGCCGCGAAAGCTGGCGGAAGATCGAAATCGTATTTCCGCGAACTATCTGAACCGCGGATATCTCAACGCTGAAGTGAAAACGATCGTGCAGCAGAACCCGGGCGATACCCACCGCGTCAATATCGCGTATGTGATCACCGAAAACCAGCTGGTGCGAATCAGCGAAGTGGCTTATCTCGGCCAGAAACAGACACGACTCTCGCTCATCAAGAAGACAGCGCAGATTCCTCCTGAAACGCCAATGCGGCGGGATCAGCTGCTGGCGGCGGAGAGCCGGCTGTACGATTTGGGCATCTTCGATTGGTCCAGCGTCGGTCCGCGCAAGCCCATCACCGACCAGACCGACGAAATGGCGCTGGTAAAGGTGCACGAAGCAAAGCGCAACGAGATTACCTATGGATTCGGATTCGAGGTGTCCCACCGCGGCGGAAACATACCCACCGGGACCGTCGCCTTGCCGGGAGGGGGCGGGACCATCGGGTTGGGCGGCAATCAGATCGCGCCCAGCCAGTCGACGTTTGCCAGTCCGCGGGGTTCGGTCGAATTCACCCGCCGCAATATTCGAGGGCTGGGAGAGACGGCGAGTGCGTCCATCCTTTTGTCGCGCCTCGACCAAAGAGCATTGACCACCTATTCTCAGCCCCACTTCATCGGTTCCCAATGGCAGTCACTCACCAGCTTTTCTGTGGAACGCAACAGCGAGAATCCGCTTTTCACGGCCGGGCTGGGCGATCTTTCCTTTCAGGTGGAGCGCCTGATCAGCCGTAAAGAGAATATCCGGCTACAGCTCCGCTATGACTTCAATAGGACGACACTGTCTCATTTGCTCGTCCCCGAGCTTGTGCTTGATCGCGATCGGCATGTGCAGCTATCGACGTGGTCGGCTACATTGATCCGCGATACGCGCGACAAACCGTTGGACGCGCATCGCGGATCTTTCTCGACCGTCAATGTGGGAATTACGCCTACAGCATTCGGATCGAGTGCAAACTTCGCCAAACTCTTCGGTCAATACGCCTACTACCTGCCTGTCCACTCGCTCGTATTCGCGAACAGCATTCGGCTCGGACTGGCAACGCCGTTTTCAGGGAGCTTCGTGCCCACGAGTCAAATGTTCTTCACCGGTGGTGGCACTTCTCTGCGCGGGTTTCCCATTGATGAAGCGGGACCGCAACGGCTGGTTCCATTCTGCAACGTGCTCAAAGGCCAGTCGGGATGCGTGGATGTGACTGTCCCGGTGGGTGGGCGGCAACTCTTCATCCTGAACTCAGAGGCGCGCTTTCCGCTGGGAATTACCAAAGCGCTGGGCGGCGTTGTCTTCTACGACGGAGGCAATGTATATAGCGCGATCAACTTCAATAATTTCGTCAACAACTACAGCAACACCGTGGGATTCGGTTTGCGTTACGCCACTCCCATCGGTCCGGTTCGCTTTGATATTGGACGCAATCTGAACCCGGTTCCGGGAATCAATCCGCTGCAGTATTACATCACCATTGGGCAGGCCTTTTAGGGAGAGTCATGAATTGGAAACGCTGGAAACGGAAGATCGGTTGGACATTGGCCGTACTGCTGGCGCTGCTTCTTGTCGCCGTGGTCGCTGGATATTTTTACCTGCGCAGCAACAGCTTTCAAAGATTTGCGCTGGGCAAGATCGTAGAGCAAGCCAACCTCGCTACCGGCGGCAGAACTCAGATTGGCGGACTGGATTTCAATCTGTCGACGCTAACCGCGCATCTTTACGACATCACTGTGCGCGGCACGGAAAGCCCAGATCAGCCTCCGCTCCTGCACGCGGACGAGCTCACCGTTCGCATAAAGATCTTATCGGCATTGCATCATCAGGTCGCCTTGCGTGAACTTCTCATCGTTCATCCCGTTATTCATTTACAAGTTAGCCGCGAGGGCAAGAATAATCTTCCGACCGCTCCGCCCGCAGGCTCAAAGCAGCAGCCACACCAGCGTCTTCGATCTTGCGGTGGAACACGTTCAACTAACGAACGGCGAGGTCAACTATAACGACCGCAAGACTCCACTCGACGCCGACCTGTATGACCTGGGGACCGACATCCGTTTCGATTCCCTCGCCAAGCGCTACGAGGGCGCGGTTTCGTACGACAACGGGCACGTAAAATATGCTCAGTACGCCCCTCTTCCCCACAATCTGCAATTGAAATTCAATGCCTCGCCCGACCGCTTCAACCTGGAATCAGCTACGCTCAAACTTGGGTCTTCTGCCATAGAGATCCGCGCCGGCGTTTCCAACTATTCGAATCCGATTGCTGACGGCGACTACCATATCCAAATTCATACACAAGACTTCGCCGCGATGTCGCCGCAGGCCGCGCCGGCAGGGGATGTTTCGCTGACCGGCCAGTTGCACTATCAGTCGGTCGGAACCCAGCCGCTTCTTCGAAACATCTCCATCAACGGGCAGCTTGCGAGTGAAGTGCTTTCGGCGGCCGCCTCGGGCAATCGCGTCGAGTTGCGCAAGCTACAAGGAACATATCAATTAGCTGGCGGGAACCTGGAAGTAAAAAATCTCGCGCTGGATTCCCTGGGCGGCCGCATCACAGCGAATGCCCAGATCAAGCACGTGGATGCCACGCCAGATGCGCAGGTTCAGGCCGCACTGCACAACATCTCCTTAAAAGCATTGCAGCAGGCGCTGCGAACCCAGGGCGTCAACGGCGCCACTCTTTCCGGGACGCTGGGCGGAAAGGCGGAGGCAACGTGGAAAGGCAGCTTGGCTAACCTGCGCGCGCATTCGGACTTGACGGTTCAGGCTCTCGCCAGCAGTAAATCAAACCCCTCGGAAAGCCGGGTTCCGGTCAACGGTGCGATCCACGTGAGCTACGACGGAGCTGCTCAAACCATCTCGCTGCGCGACACGACCTTGCGGATTCCCTCGGCGACACTGAACGCGCAAGGAACTATCAGTGACAATTCCAGCTTGCAGATTCAGGTTGCGACGAACGATCTTCATCAGGTCGCCGCTCTGGCTTCTTCCCTCCGTTCGCCCCAGACGCAAGTCCCTGCGGTCTCGGGTTCCGCAACACTCAACGCGGTTGTGAGCGGTTCAATGAAAAAGCCCACGGTGGCCGCACAGCTGAATGCGCAGAATTTGCAGGTCGAAGGCAGCCAGTGGTCGACCGCCAAAATGCAGATGCGCGCGACTCCCTCAGAACTCACCGTGCAGAGCGGATCCCTCGTCAATGCCCAACAGGGGCAGGCAAGTTTCAGCGCCAGCGTCGGATTACGGAATTGGTCCTACGAAGATACGAATCGTATCGAGGCGCATCTTGACGTACAGAAAATTCGGATTGCCGATCTCCAGCGTGTGGCCAATCAGCACTATCCGATTTCAGGTGACTTCTCAGCAAAGGTCTCTCTGAGCGGTTCGCAACTCAATCCCGTCGGCTCTGGCTCCGCGCAAATCAGCAACGCGAACGCTTACAACGAGCCAATTCAAAACTTTGCCGCAAAATTCAACGCGGCCAACGGCTCCATTGTCTCGACGTTAAATCTGGCGGTCGCGGCCGGAGCCATTGACGCCGACCTCTCCTACACCCCAAAAACCAAGGCATACAAGATCCGCCTCAATGCGCCGTCGGTCGTGCTCGAAAAACTTCAGACCGTCAAAGCAAAAGATCTCGGCCTTACCGGAACTGTCACCGCCTCGGTGAACGGCGACGGAACGCTCGACGATCCGCAACTCACCGCGGTTGTTCAGTTGCCTCAACTCCACGTCCGGCAGAACTCCATCTCTGGGTTAGAAGCAGAACTTGCGGTCGCTAATCATTACGCCGATCTCAATCTGAATTCCAAAGTGTCGGAAGCCTCGGTTCATGCGCACGGCCGCGTCGCCCTCTCCGGCAACTATTACACCGAAGCTGCTATCGATACAAATACAGTTCCTTTGGACGTTTTGCTCGCGACTTACGCACCGACTGCTCCGCAAGGATTTAAAGGCCAGACCGAGTTGCATGCCACGCTGAAGGGACCCCTCAAGGACAAATCCCAAGTCGAGGCGCATCTCTCGATTCCGGTCCTGAACGCGAGCTATCAATCGCTGCAGATCGGCATCGCCAGCCCCATCCGCGCCGACTATGCTAATTCGGTAGTGACGCTGCAACCCGCCGAGATTCGAGGCACGGGCACATCGCTTCACCTGCAAGGCCGGCTGCCGATCGGCGGCACCGCTTCTCCCTCACTGTCCGCAAACGGGTCGGTCGATATGCGGATCCTTAAAATCGTCGCACCAGATGTCACGAGTTCCGGTACGTTAGCCTTGGATGTGCGCGCCACCGGTTCGGCCGCCAGCCCAACGATCGCCGGGCAATTAGAACTCAAGAACATATTTGTGACGTCGGCCGACGCTCCAGTTAGCGTCGAGAAGTTAAATGGCACACTGGATATCGCCAACGACCGTGTCCAGGTATCAAAGATGACCGCTCAGGTCGGAGGCGGCCAGGTCTCTGTCGGCGGCTCGATCACCTACAGGCCTGCTGTGCAATTCAATCTCGCGCTCCAGGGACAATCAGTTCGTCTCCGCTATCCCCAGGGTTTGCGATCGCTGCTCACTGCCAATCTTGCCTTCAGCGGTACAACTCAGGCTTCCACATTGAACGGGCGCGTGCTGATCGACAGCCTGTCGTTCACGCCAGATTTCGATCTGGCGAGCTTTGGCGATCAGTTCAGCACGGGAAGCGCACCGGCCCAGCCGGGATTCGCCGATACCATCAAACTCTGCCATTGGGGTGCAGTCGCAGTCGGATTTGAACGCGACCAGTTCGCAGATCAGTGTCGCGGGGAGCGCCGCGCTGCAGGTGGCAGGAACGGCGGCAAATCCAGTGATTACCGGCCGCACGACCCTGACTTCGGGCGAATTGTTTTATCGGAACGTGCGTTACCAACTCCAAAAAGGAGTGATCACGTTCGACGATCCCAACGAAACTCATCCCGTGCTGAACGTTTCAGTGGGTACTACTGTGGAGCAATACAATCTCACCCTCACCATGCGAGGGCCGCTCGACAAGCTCACCACCTCTTATGTTTCGGATCCTCCGCTGGCCACGGCTGACATCATTAATCTGGTCGCTCGCGGCAAAACTACCCAGGAGTCGGCTGCCTCCAGCCAGAGCACCGACTCCATGATCGCTTCTCAAGCTGCCAGTGAACTGAGCAGCAGCGTGCAGAAGCTCGCGGGAATCTCAAGCTTGCAAATCGATCCTACGATTGGCGGCAATAACCAAAATCCTTCCGCCCGCGTGGCAATCCAGCAGCGGGTCACCAAAAATCTGCTATTCACCTTCTCGACCGATGTTTCCCAACCGGGAAGCGAAATGGTGCAGGGAGAATATCAGCTCAACAAGCGCTGGTCAGTGAGCATGGCCCGCGATCAGCTCGGCGGAGTTTCGGTGGACGGTCGATATCACACCCGGTTCTAGAGGTGAAATACTTGACGTTAGAGCACGAAGCCAGCTAAGCCGCGCGATCGAGTGATTCTGGGCGTGTAATCCGTTCCCTATCCTCGGAGATTATGCTTTTCGGCGGCACGCAACCTTTCTTACTCTCTTTGGCCAATTCAGCATTGAGTTCCGCGCCCACGAGTAAGACGAACGAAGTCCAGTAGAGCCAGGTCATGAAGGCGATGAAGCCGCCCAGTGTCCCGTACGTGCGGTTGAGATTGGCCCAATGGCGAAAATAGTAGCCGAGCAAGAAAGAAAACCCGTTCCATACCAATACCGACAAAACGGCGCCGGGCAGCGTCGCGCCGAAGCGCTGTTTCACGTTCGGAGCAAGATAGTACAGTACCTCAACCGCGAGGATGGTAAAGCAAATCGCGAGTATCCAGCGCAGGACGGGCCACGCTGCAACGAACACAGCCGACAGTTCAACCCTCCTCGCCAGCCACTCCCCAAACCGCGGCCCCACCACCATCACGCCCAGCGACGCTAATAAAAGGGATCCAATAATTGCAGCGAGAGCGATAGCCAGCAGCCGCGTCTTCCAGAACGGCCGGTCATCCGTAACGTCGTACGCTATGTCCAGAGCCTCAATCAGGGAGTCGAAGGCCGCGGATGCCGTCCACACCAATCCCAACATTCCGAACGAAAGCCACGTTCCGCGATGCGAGGCCAACACATCGCCTAGAACTGAGTACACCAGTTTCATGGTGTCCGGGGGAAGTAGACGGCCCATCAGCAATAAAACATGATTAAACAAATCTGGAAGAGAAACGAATCCCACGATCGCGGAGAGAAAAATAAGACAGGGAAAAACAGAAAGCACAAGATAATAGGAGAGAGCCGCCGACACCTGGAACGTGTGATGCCGCACCAGATCACGGTACGTGCATGAAAAGGCCCGCTTCATGCCGCCGAGGTTCACAGACCCACGTTAGTGCTTCTACTGACGGCGGGGAAATACCCGAAAGCCTTTAGAACGGCCCTTCACGAGACGATGGTCACAATCTCAATGCTCTCCTGCTTGTTTTCGAGGTGAACCAGCACGGAGTCGTTTCGCCTCTCCAGCAGCAAATCGGCTGCCACCTTACCGCATCGGAGCCCTCGAATTGACAGTTGAGGAATGCCCTCGGGGAGAAAAGGCCGGTCGAAGACGATGCGTCCGCGATCCGCTTGTACCGAGATTCCGAGACAGCCTTCCAGAATCAAGAAAGGGGCTGCGGCGGCCCAGGATTGCGGCGAACAAGCAACGGGATAAAGAGTAGGCCCCTCCGTTGGGCGCCGCTTCAGGCCGCAGAACAGTTCCGGCAGCCGGCGCAATTCGACCTCGCTGCTCAAGTCCAGCAACGCCAGCAGCACCTGTCCCGCCATCTTCTTGGATCCATACTTCGCCAGGCCATTGGCGATGATGGAATTGTCGTGCGGCCAAATGGAGCCATTGTGATAGGAGAGAGGATTGTAGCGGGCCTCCGCAGCGGCAAGCGTCCGAATTCCCCATCCCGTGAAAGAGTCGGCACCCATAAGTGTCTCGGCTACACGGCGAGCTCGTTCCGGCGCAGCAATGCCGGTGTAAAGGCAGTGCCCGGCGTTGGACGCGCGAACCCGGCAGGGACGCTTGCGCCCGTCGAGCGCTAGGGCGTAGGTGCCCAGATCCTCACACCAGAATTGCTCTTCAAAATGCGTACGCAGAGATTCCGCTTGGATTTCAAGCTCGCAGCACCCGTTCACATCGCCGAGCACGCGGGCCAGCCGGGCCGCCGCAAGTTTTGCCGCATAGACGTAGCCCTGCACCTCGCACAGAGCGATGGGTGGTTCCGCGATTTTGCCGTCCGAGTGAAATACGGAATCGTTGGAATCCTTCCACCCTTGCTGTACCAATCCGTTGCTCGAATGCCGGGCGTACTCGACAAAGCCGTCGCCGTCCATGTCGCCGAATTCGTCAATCCATCGCAGCGCCCGTTGTATGTTCGGCCACAATTTTTCCAGAAAGGGACGATCCGCCGTACGATCGAAGTACGCGCCGGCCAGCATGATGAATAGAGGCGTGGCGTCCACGCTTCCGTAGTACCGCCCAAACGGTACTTCTCCCAGCCTCGCCATTTCACTCCGCGCGCATTTCGTGCAAAATCTTGCCGGGTTCCGAGTCAGCTACGGAATCAATCTCATCCGCTTGCGACGCCGCTAGATAATCGAGTACTCCCTTGGCGATGCTCGGGTTCAGCCATAAGGTCTGAAGCGCGGTGATGATTCCATCCCTGCCAAAGACCGTGCTGAACCACGGAACTCCCGCGTACGGATAATTGTGCTCTGGGTTGCCCGCGATCATCATCTCCAGGTCGGAGACGGAGCGCGCCATCCAGTCACTAAAGCGTGAGTTTGAACTGGTAATCTGGGGAAACGCGCGCGACATTTCCCCAAGTTCGAAGCGGGCCGAAGACAGCGCCTCGGTGTATCCGATGGATTTCTCGCCGGCATCGGCGCTGCAGCAGATTTCAAGCTGAACGGTGACTCTCTCCTTGGGACGTAGGGCAAGTTCGAATTCCAGCCCCGATTCCGATGTTCTCACGGCATTAGCATCCGATCGAATACAAGTCTGGCGGATAACCCGGTCGAGCCCTTTGTAGGACAGAATCACCGAATTGCCATTGATCTGTTCTTCGAGTCGCTGCCCCCTCCGTTCTCTGGCCATACCGCGAACTTCAAAGATATCCGTAAAGTCTGCATCGAATCCGATGCGAACCGGAACCTCCAGATTTTCCATACCGTGATTGACGAACAGAAGTTTCTCGAAACAGGAATCACGCCACAGAAATCTGGTACGAACCAGATGCAGCGTGCCGCGATGAATCACCATTGCCCCCTCGCTGAACACGTCGAGGTTGGCAAGATCCGCCGTGAAAAGAAAATTATTGGTGGCGACGGTGGAACTCAATAACAGTGGCCGGGCGTTCCATAGATTCAACGACAACGCCGAAAGATGACGCATGCCGTCATAGAACAAGCCCTCCTCGCCCAAGCCGGACGTCTGCACATCGCCCAAGCGGTCGAAAACAAAAAACATTCTGCCATACTTGAGTACGCGGGCTCGATCATCTGCAGGCGACGAGGTAGTCGCTATGTAGTACTGGGGGTGGGCGATTCCACTGCCATCCAATTCAGTGCTCCCTCTTCGACCGTAATTGAGGCCGATTTCGGTTGAATCAACCGATTGTAGATCTTCACATAGTCGCCTGCCATCCGCTTATCGGTGAAGTTGAGTTCGAAATGGCGGCGGCACTCGCGCCGGTCGATTTCGCCGAGTCGGTTTACCGCGCTCACCGCTTCGTCCACGTCGCGAACCTGAAATCCTGCGACGCCATCTCGAATAATCTCGGGAACAGAGCCGAACGGGTGCGCAATCACCGGTGTTCCACATGCCATGGCCTCGATCATTACCAACCCGAATGGTTCGGGCCACTCGATCGGGAACAAAAGCGCCGCAGCATTACCCAGAAATTCCTGCTTTTCGGAAGCTCCAATCTCATCAATAAACTCGATGAAAGGATTGTCGAGCAAAGGCTTGATTTTTCTTTCAAAATAGTCGCGATCCCCACGATCGACTTTCGCTGCAACTTTCAACTTCATTCCCGAGCGAATCGCAATTTCGATGGCGCGATCAACCCCTTTTTCAGGTGAGACTCGTCCCAGAAACGCCAGGTAATCTCCACCCTTCTTATTCAGCGACAGCGAATCAGCGGGCAGACCATGGTGGACGGTTGCCACCCAGTTCACCCACGGTAGAGGATGCCGCTGAGCGTCGGAGATCGAGACCAGAGGGACTTCCGCGAATTCCTTGTAGAGCGGGACCAGATCGGGCAAATCCTGTCTGCCATGAAGGGTGGTTACGCATGGAACGTGCACCCGCCGGCTCAGCGAGAAATGGAGATAATCGATGTGAAAGTGAATGAGGTCGAATTCGTCGGCTTGATTGAAAACACGCTCCACCATCGAGACATGATGTGCCAGTGGATCGATACAATCCGGATCGAGCCGAAGCGCCTGTTTGCAAGCCGGAATCAGTTTGGCATTGGTCACCGAGTCGCCGCTGGCAAACAAGGTCACGTCGTGTCCGACTGAGATCAGTTGTTCCGTGAGCCATGACACGACTCGTTCCGTTCCTCCGTATAGGCGAGGAGGAACGCTTTCATAAAGTGGCGCGACCTGGGCAATCCTCATGCGCTTGACTCCCTTAAACAAAAGTTTCCCTTTCACCCGACAAGATCCGGCTCAAAATACAGTAATGATGTCTTCTATCAGATGGCCGATTCGGCGAATGCTGTTGTTCGCAAAAGACATACGACCGTTCGCGGTTTGCGCCACAACCTTTCCACAATCACCGGCAACCAACGCCGAGGTTTCCACAAATAGCGAGCCGACAGCCTGACTATGCGGAAAAAGCAACCGCCGCGCGATACGTTTTCGTCCGCCAGGCCCTCAAACCCCGAATTACCAGCCGTCTTGTTTGACCTGGACGGCACCCTGATTGACAGCAATTATCAGCACGTAAACGCATGGTCAGAGGTTTTGCTTGCCGCCGGAATTGTGATTCCGAGGTGGAAGATTCATCGCCGCGTCGGAATGAGTGGAAAATCCATGATTCATGAGTTGCTGCGGGAAACCCCCGACAAGCCTCGCAGAATCAACATCGATCAGCTCGAACACAAACATGGCGCGCGTTTCCGCCGGGCCATTCCTGATTTAGTGCCGCTGCCCGGAGCGGATCAACTCCTGAAGCATCTTTCCCGGCATAAAATTCGCATAGCGATTGCCACCACGGGCGGTCGAGAGCCTACGGCGCTGGTATTGAAGCGACTCCACATTCCTGCCGGCACTCCAGTCGTGACCGGAGACGACGTGGAGAAGGCCAAGCCCTCGCCCGATGTCTTCGTCGCAGCCGCGAATCGTCTTCGGATCGCCATCAGCAACTGCATCGTGGTGGGCGACAGCGTCTGGGACTTGCTCGCCGCCGTGCGCAAGAGTGCCTTGGGCGTCGGTTTCCTGTCAGGAGGCTACGGGCAGGAAGAACTGGAACGAGCCGGCGCATTTCGAATTTATTCCGATGCCGCCGACATGCTCATGCATATCGAACAACTGGGGCTGCCCGGAAAATAGACTACCGTTTTGTTCTGGTCGCGATCGTGCGAAATCGCCTACACTAACCGGTCGTCGCGATTACATAAATTCTTCGATGCCTCCCGGCGTAGCACCCCATTAAGCTAAAAAGAGGAGGTGCCTATGCCAGAAAAAGAAACGCTTGAACGCGCCCGCCAAGATGCCCGCGAGGGAAAATCGCCCAGCACCCAGGCCGGAGAGTTCGTCCGGGAGGAGATGCATCATGTGCGAGAAGGCAAGCACGGTGCGGCTTCCGCCAAACAGGCCATCGCGATCGGCCTCTCCAAAGCCCGGCGCGCTGGTGTGAAGCTGCAGCCTCCGAGCAATGGAAAGGCCCCGAAGCAAACGACCAAACAAGCCAACCGTGATTACGAGAAGGGCCAGAGCCACTCGCGTCGCAAGCCTTCCGCCGCGCGATCTCGGGCAACTAATGAGGCCTTGAAAAAGGAGGGTCACAGCGCCGCTGTGAAGGCCAGCCGCACCCGGAGGAGGAATCGCTGAAGCAAAGTTAAGAATTCCGATTAGCAGGAGAAAACATGATTCGAAAACTCAAAACGGGCGAATATCGTCTGTACTCGCGGAAAAAGAATCCTAAGACCGGAAAACGGCGAAATCTTGGGACCTTCACCTCCAGGCGCGCCGCCCAGGCTCATGAAAAAGCGGTGCAATATTTCAAGCACCACTAGCACCCTCTGGCCCGACTCGCCTTCAACCTCGGAGCGGTGAGCGCTGGTGCGACCAACGGACCGTAATTCAATCCTTCTTCCGGGCTTTGCTTTCCTCGACGAGTGTATTGATTTCTTCCGGTGTAAGTTTATTGACGAACTTCGGCATGCGGGGTCTGCCGTTTGTGATTATGTCGCGCAATTCGTCGGCAGAAGCGCCGGTGGTCTTTTCCGAGACAAGCGACGGTCCTGCGAAATGCCGTCCTTCGGCGGTTTTCCCATGACACTTCGCGCAGTTTTTCTGGTAGACAGCGTTTTCGATCAGGCTGGTGGCAGGAGACGGAGTTTGAGCGGCTCCGACGGCCGCGCTGAAAGCAAGACCGGCCAGTGTCAAACAGAATCTCATGCAAGACTTCACCGACTTATTTTATAGGACGTCACGGGCAAAGCGATGTCCAGAGCGAGAACTTCGGCTTTATTGTCCCTCTGCACAAAATAATGCGCCGCACTTCATCCGAATTTTGAAAGAAGTGCGGCGCCAACTGAAGGGACTGCTGGACGGATTAAGCGCCTTCAGGAGAATGCAGCACCCGGAACGTACTGCCGCCGTTCGACCAAACCAGCAGTAGTGCATCATCTCCCTTTTTCACGCTCGACAGGGCTTGCTGCACGTCACTCGCACTCTGGACTTTGTGGCGGTTGACTTCCAGGATAATGTCTCCCTGCTGTAACCCGGCATTGTCGGCAGAGCTTCCCGGTTGTACTTGCTCGATCACGGCTCCGTGCAGATCGCGCGGCGCCTGAATCTGATCTCGCAATTCAGGCGTAAGATTGCCGAGGCCGATGCCCCAGTGCATTTTGCCTTCACCTTCGCCTGACTTATCGCCGCCTTCCGCCGAGTGCTTGCCCAGGGCTTCCAATGTGACCGGAAGACTCATCGTCTTGCCGTCCCGTAGAACCTTGAGCATGATCTTAGTACCAGGCTGCTTCTGTGCGACCGCCACCTGCAGTTCGCCGGCGTCGTTCACTTTCTGGCCGTCGATCTCAGTGATCACATCGCCAACCTGCAGACCGGCTTTTGCTCCCGGCGAATCCGGTTCGACTTGCGTGACCACTCCCCCCGTCGTGGAATTGTCGAAGAACTTCGCGTTCTCCGGCGTTACGTCCGCTATTCCAATTCCGATGTGTCCGTGGCTGACTTTGCCGTCGCGGATCAAGGTTTCCACCGTCGGCCTGACGATCTGGCTTGGAATCGCAAATCCCATCCCCGAGAAAGTTCCCGAAGGCGAGACCAGAAAAGTATTGATGCCAACCACTTCGCCACGGGCATCGACCAGCGGTCCGCCCGAGTTGCCAGGATTAATCGCCGCATCCGTCTGAATGAATTCCCCCGGCTTGCTGGGATTGGTGGCATCGGGATTCGCCCGGTTCACTGCGCTCACGATTCCGCGTGTGACGGTGAATCGGAATCCATACGGGTTGCCGAAGGCCAGCACCGTCTGTCCGGGCCGGACCTCCTTCGAGTCGCCCCACGGAGCGCTTGCCAGATCCGTAGCATTCACCTTCAGCACCGCCAAATCCGTCAGCGGATCGGTTCCGATCAGTTTCGCCTTCATAACCCGGCGATTGCTGGTGGTCACGCGGATGTCCACCGCTCCATCGACCACGTGGTTGTTAGTGACGATGTATCCGTCAGGAGAGATCACCACGCCACTGCCCATCCCGTGCTCGATCTGAGGCTGCCCCTGCCGCATGTGCGGTCCAAAAAACTGACCAAACGGGCCACCCTGGCCGAAAAACTGTTGCATGTCTTCCGGCATTTCTTTGCCAGAGGCCTCGGCTCGGTTTTTCGACGTCACAGTGACGTTGACGACGGCCGGAGTGACCCGGGCCGCCAACGTTTCCATGGCCTTGTCGAGCGCCAGCAGTGCGCTCACACTGTCTACATCCAGTGGTGCGGCGGACGGCGCGGCAATGGCCGCGCTCGCCGCAGCCGGCTTCACACATTCATAGGTTACGAACGAAGCGGCCAGGGCCAGTGCAATCATCGGAACCGCCAGCCGCCGCGTCCAAGTCTTAGTTCTGTCTTTCCACGTTCCTGCATTCATTAGAGTTACGTCCTTTCGAGAGTTGTACAACTAATTCATTAGTTCTTCGAACCAAAATTCTGCCTCTTCGTCGTACATCCGGTGTTAAATTTCCTTCCGGGGGACCTTGCTGTCGTCAATGACAGGATGGAAAACCATCACACGCCACCAATGGATCTGATAAATGGGCTCGTCTGCACCGATCCCGTTGCCCTCAACCACCACAAAAAACGTCTCAGTGTAAGCGACGGGGATTGCATTCGCACCAGTCAGCCGAATATTCGCCTGGCGAGCGAGACGAACCGCTTTTCGTCTTGGGGCTGGAGACGCAGCTAAAGTTGTCTGCTGATAAATTTTCGAATTGCCACGAGCCGCGCGTACCTGCAAACTCGCCCGCACGACGCGAACGGGTTCGCCGTGTAATGCGGCCTTGGAAAGATGCCCACTCCCAGTATCGGGACTTCCGTCGATACTGGTCGTCGATCTAGCCACGTCGATCTAGCCACAGTCGATCTAGCCACATAAGTTGGCCCGTTATCGCTAAACGCAATCAGCTTGGGCTCTCTTGAGATACCAAGCATGCAAACAATCGCGAACCCGGCCACCAGCGAAACAGCGGGCTTCCAGGCCCGGCCCGCGCCAGGGTCCCGCTTCGCGTCCAAAATCTGAGCTACTCGCAGCGAGGTCTGACGGATTCGTCCCAATGCCGCTTGCGCCAACGCCATGCTGCGTTGAATCAAGGTCCGTTCAGCCAGACGCGCCAGGCATTCCGCATAGGCCCGCGGACTTGCAGTCTCCGCGATCACCGCGTCGTCGCATGCCATCTCCCGTTCCAACGAGACTCTCTTTTCGATCCACCACACCGCAGGATGAAAGAAGAACAGAGCCTTCACCAGCTTCTGAGCCAGGTTTGTCCAGTCGTCCCACCGGCGCAGATGCGCCAGTTCATGCAGAAGAATCTGGTTCAATTCGTCCGCAGAAAGTTCGTTCATCACCCAGGCAGGAATGGCGATCATCGGTTTCGTAAAACCAATGGCAGTCGGTACTCGCACCAGATCCGACGTGCAAAGGGTTGCGGACCGTGACGATTGGTTACGCTCGAGCGTCTCCTGTACAAGAGGATCTAACCTCGCCGCATCCACCGGCCTGCAACTCTGGCGTAGAACGTGCAGATGCCACAGCCCCCGGGCGACGCCGGTCAGAAGCCATCCCGCGATCGCCGCCCACGCTACGAACAAGTAAAGAGCCCAGAAACTGGGCAGCGTGATTGCCGTTTGGCTCACGGTCCCCGCCGTAGCGCCAGCCCCATGCAACCACCAGGAACCGCCTACCAGGGGCACCATCGCAATCGCGATAAGGGCGGAAAACCACACTGCAAATCGTGCGCCAGAATTCCTCTGGCGGAGCGCCCCCAACACCAAGCCGGCGAAAATTGCGATCAGCGTGCCCTCTACCAGGCAGTCCAGGACTTGAAGTGCAGACGCTTGGGCGATCGCATTCCAGTCGACGAAGGCGCTCATCGGGGATTCACTTGCTCCTTTCCAGCAATTGCCGCAAGCGGCTAAGTTCGTCCGCGTCAATGCTCGTCTCTTCGAGAACATTCAAGGCCAGCAATTCGTGCGAGTTGCCAAAGAACCGGCTGACCAGATGCCGCACCTCAAAACGCGTCGCATCCTTCCGGTCCACCTGCGGCAAGTACAGGTGCGCCCGCTTGTCTTTCAGGTGCTTCACATAGCCCTTTTTTTCCAGAATGCGCACGATCGTCAAGATGGAGTTATAAGCCAAAGGCGGCTTGTCCGGCAGAGCCTGCAGCACCTCATGGACGGTCGCCGACCCCCGATCCCACAGCACGTTCATAATGCGCAACTCCGCTTCCGTCAGGGTCACGGACTTACTACGGGCCAAGGCCTTCCTCCTGATATCCGTTGTAGATTTTGACGTGCGGGAAGTTGAAACGTCAACTAATTGATTAGTTGCATAATCTGGGATCGGAGATGTCCGCGCCTTGGGCGACGGAGGCGATTTTCTATAAATCATTCCTAGATCATTGAAAATAAGCAGGATGGATTGCTCCACTGCCCAGTGGGAGCTGGACTGGCCCGCATTTCATCTTTGATCTGCGACAGTTCCCTCTTCAGGTTCTATTCAGGTTGAATGGCTAGCATCGGGTGCAACATTTGTGAAGCCGTCGGCCGACGCGGGTTCCCACATTTCGCAGCGAAAGAGAGAGCTTATGAAATCCATATTTTGCAGGCGCATCATGCTAGGCGCAATGATGCTGGGCGCGATGTTAGTTGCCGTCATGATGTCCGGCGTGGCGGTTTTTGCCGCTGACACGATCAGCTACCACCTGGCGAACACTTATAAATTCGGAGCTGCCCCCGGAGGCCGGGAGTATTTCGATTACATGACCTTCGATCCCGACTCGCGGCGACTGTATCTGTCACACGGGACCGAAGTGCTGGTCGTGAACGCGGACACCGGTAAGGAAGAGGGAAAGATTTCCGGGCTGAAGCAGAGCCACGGTGTGGCCGTGGTCCCGGAAGCCGGGCGCGGCTTCATCAGCGACGGCGCGCAGGGCAAGGCGATCATATTCGATCTCAAAACGCTGAAGGTGGTCGGCGAGGCCAATGCCGCGCCAGACGCCGACTGCATCATTTACGATCCCGCGTCGAAGCACGTCTTCACCTTTAATGGCGACAGCAAGAACGCGACCGCAATCGATCCCTCCACGGGAAATGTTGTGGGCACGGTCGATCTGGGCGGCGGGCCGGAATTTGCCGTGGCCGACGGGAAGGGGACCATCTACAACAATCTCGAAGACAAAAGCGAAGTGCTGGCGATTGATTCGCAGGGCTTGAAAGTGAAGGCGCATTACCCGATCGCCCCCGCCGGAGCGCCGGCGCCGATCGCGATGGACCGCGAACATCGACGGCTGTTCGTCGCCGGCCGCGAACCGGCAATGCTGGTGGTGATGAACGCCGACGACGGCAAAGTGATCCAGTCCTTCCCCATCAGCAACGGCGCCGACGCCGATGTCTACGATTCGAAAACAGGGCTGATCTTCGTCTCCACCCGCGAGGGCTGGGTCCACATCTTCCGCGAGGACTCGCCTGACCACTACAGCGAGGCTGGCAAAGTAAAGACGGAGTTGGGCGCCAAGACCATGGCCTATGATCCGAAGACAAAGCGCATCTTCGTGGACACAGCCGAGTTCGGCAAAGCTCCGGAACCCACCAAGGAACACCCGCATCCGCGACGGCAACGATCCCGGACACGTTCCACGTTCTGGTTTACGCGCCGTAAGTCAGGCGTCGGTTTACCATACCACCGAAGTGGGTGCCCCACTCTTTCGCGTTCTTTGCGAAAGGGGGGAGGCACTCAGCGCGATCTCAATTAGGGTTGGCGGGACGAATCGGCAGACTTAACGAGCTCCCAAGGCGTTTCTTCGACAGGTGTGCCGAGGAATTTCAGCCTGGCAGTTTGAGCGTCCACAAGAGACATTTCAAATCGCGCCTTCGGCGAGCCCTGGAAACTAAAAACGTTTCCTTCCACTTTTGCGGCGTCGATCTTCATCGCGTGCTCGGGGCTGGGAGCATCGATGACCTTGGCGCACTGACCATTGCCACCGTTCATGTTGGCGATACTTATATCGCCTACCAAGTCCCTCCCGCTAACTCGAATGCTCAGAATGACGAACGGATTGCCGTCCTGGCAGATTCCTCTCCACGTTCCTGCGAACGAAGACAACGTGCCATCAGCTCCGCCGTTCTGGGCGGGGAGCGTGCTCGCCGCTGTCAGCAAAGCCACCATCGCAACAATCCGGAAAAACAGAAATGACTTCATACCCAATCTCCTGATTTGGACCTTGGATGTACAGACACCGCAAGGCGGTGGCCGGTTCCTTCTCTTCTCCACCCGGCCCAGTCATGCCGTTAGAGTAGCCTAGCGTCCTGCCGTGCCCGCCTGCCGCTTCCTGTTAAAATTAATCTGCATGCTGCTTCCCTTCGTCCGCGAACTCTTCGCGGACGTAGAAATGCTTCCCGCCTTCACGCGTGTAGCCTCCCACCTGCGGGAGGGCACGGGGCGCATTCGTTTCTCCGGACTTTCACCCACGGCAAAAGCCTTGCTGCTCGTGCTTTTGCGCCGGCACGCCGACCGCCCGCTCATCGTCGTAGTCTCCGACAATCGGGCCGTCGAAGACTTCGTCCCCGTGCTGCGCGGATTCTGCGAACTCACCAACGCGGCCGATCCCGAAGGGATCGTCGCCTTGCCGGCTCGCGACGTGCTTCCGTTTCAGAATCTTTCTCCCCATCCCGAACTGCAGGAAGAGCGCGCCACTGCGTTATGGAAGATTGCCACCGGCAAGGCGTCCATTGTGGTCTCTCCGGTCGCAGCCACGGCGATTCTTCAACGTTCCGCCGAATATTATTCCGACCTCGCCCGCATTCTGCGCCGCGGCGAATCCTTCGACGTCGATAATCTTCTTAGTCACCTGAATACCGTCGGCTACACGGCCGCCGATGTCGTCGAGATGCCCGGAGAGTACGCGCTACGCGGCGGCATCCTCGATGTTTATTCGCCCGAAGCCGAGCGCCCGGTCCGCATCGAATTCTTCGGTGACGAAGTGGAGTCGATCCGCCGCTTCGACCCGGCTTCGCAGCGTTCGTCGAATCCCTTGGACGAGGCCCTTCTGTTGCCGCTCACCGAAACCCCGGTCAGCGATCATCTGTTGGGCGCAATCCACACTCGCCTTTCGGGCAAACGGATTGCGGGAACGGAAGAAATCGTCGAAGCCGCGGTGCGCTCCGGCGGAGTCACGGTTTTTCCCGGCTGGGAATTTTACGCACCCGTCGCCGGAGCCGATCGCACCGTCTTCGACCTGCTTCCCCACGCAGCCGTCATACTCGACGAACCCGATCTCCTTCGCTCCGAGTTCGACCGCTTCTGGACCCGCGTCGAAGAAGCACACGAGCGCAGCGGCGTCGGCAATCTGGTGCGCCCCGTGGATTTATATGTCCCGCCCGACGATTGGTGGAAGAAAGCTGAATCGCTCACTGGAGCGGACATAGAACATCTCGGTATCACCCGCAGCGAAGACGCGGACTCGTCCGTCACTTTCCTCACGCAGCCCACTCCCCGCTTTCACGGCGCAGTTCCGACGATGCTGGAAGAAGTGAAGAAGCTCACCGGCGGAGGCAATCAGGTTTTGTTTTCCGTGCCCAACACCGGCGAGGTCGAACGTCTCGCCGACATCTTCACCGAATACAACGTTTCGTTCCGTCTGGGAAGCCGCACGCGCGGCGGGGAAAGCTACGCCGACGAGACCAGTTACTTCGCCGGCGAAGTCCATACCACAACGCTAGCCAAAGCTTATGTTCCCGACGGGGTGATGTTTCCGGACGCCCACCTCGCCATCTTCGGCTCGCGCGATTTGTTCGACGAATCCGACACCGTGGCTTCGCACCCGCAGCGCCAGAAATCAAAAGTTTCTGCATTCCTGTCCGACTTCCGCGACCTGCAAGTCGGCGATTACGTCGTCCACGTCGAGCACGGCATCGGCCAGTATCAGGGCCTGAAGGAAATCAATCAGGGCGAGGGCAACGCCGAGTTCATGCTGCTCGAATACGCCGAAGGCGCACGGCTTTACGTCCCGCTCACCCGCCTCGACCTGATTCAGAAATACCGTTCCTCCGAAGGCGCTAAGCCGTCGCTGAGTCATCTGGGCACACAGGCGTGGACCAAAACCAAAGCCCGCGTTCGCAAGGCCATGAAAGATATGGCCGACGAACTCCTGAAACTCTATGCCGAAAGAAAGACGGCAGTGGGCCATTCGTTCCCCGCGGGCAACGAGTTTGTTCGCGAGTTCGAAGACGCGTTCGAGTTCAACGAAACCGAAGACCAGGCCCAGGCCATCGCCGACGTCACCCGCGATATGGAATCGACCCAGCCCATGGACCGCCTGCTCTGCGGCGACGTGGGTTACGGTAAGACGGAAGTCGCCATGCGCGCGGCTTTCAAGGCCGTCGGCGACAACAAGCAGGTCGCCGTGCTGGCCCCGACCACGGTCCTGGCCTTCCAGCATTACGAAACTTTCAAGCAGCGCTTCGGACCGTTCCCGGTGACCATCGAAATGATCAGCCGCTTCCGCAACCCAAAGCAGCAGAAAGAAATTCTGCAAAAGGCGGAAACCGGCAAAATCGACATCCTCATCGGCACGCACCGCATTCTCTCGAAAGATCTCAAGTTCGCCGACCTCGGCCTGCTCATCGTCGACGAAGAACAGCGCTTCGGCGTGCGCCACAAAGAACGTATCAAACAAATGCGCAAGCAGGTCGACGTCCTCACCATGTCGGCCACGCCCATCCCGCGCACGCTGCACATGTCGCTGGTCGGCCTGCGCGACATGAGCGTGATCGAAACGCCGCCCAAAGATCGCATGGCAATTCAGACGGTCGTCGCCAGCTGGGACGACAAATTAATCCAGTCCGCGGTTGAGCAAGAATTAGACCGCGGCGGGCAGGTTTATTTCGTCCACAACCGCGTCGATAGCATCTGGGAAATTGCCGCCAAGCTACAAGAGTTGGCTCCGAAAGCGCGCATCATGGTCGGCCACGGGCAGATGGGCGAAACCGAACTCGAAAAAGTGATGCTGGGATTTATGCATCACGAAGCCGATATCCTCGTTTCGACGACCATCATCGAGAACGGCCTCGACATCCCGCTGTGTAACACGATTCTGATCAATCGTGCCGACCGCCTCGGCCTCTCCGAGCTCTACCAGCTGCGCGGACGCGTCGGTCGGTCGAACCGACGCGCCTACGCCTATCTGCTCATTCCGAAAGAGGTCGAGCTCACGCCAATCGCACGCCGCCGTCTCGCAGCGCTTAAAAGAATTTTCCGATCTCGGGGCAGGATTCAAAATCGCCGCGCTCGACCTCGAACTCCGTGGCGCGGGCAATCTCCTCGGCGGCGAGCAGAGCGGACACATCGAAGCCATCGGCTTCGAGCTCTACACGCAAATGCTCGAGCGCGCCGTCCGCGAAATGAAGGGCGAAGCCGCGCCGGACGAGGCTGAGACGCAGCTCAACCTCGGACTCAACATCCGCATCAACGCCGACTACATTCCGGAAGAAAACCAGCGCCTGCAGATGTACAAGCGCGTGGCCCGCGTGGAAACCGAATCGCAACTCAGCGACGTTGGGGCGGAGCTGCAAGACCGCTACGGTCCGCCGCCTCCGCCGGTACGCAACCTGCTCGACTACGCCTCGCTCAAACTGCTCTGCATGCGGGTCGGCGTCAACGCCATCGAGCGCAAGCGCGACTCCGTGACTTTCAAGTTTCGCCAGAACGCCGCCGTCGATCCCGAACAGCTGGCCCGCTTCGTCTCCGCCCAGCGCGGAGCGCAGTTCACTCCCGACGGCATGCTGAAGTTCGTTCTCAAGGCGACCGCCGCGGACGAAGTGCTGCGACGCCTCTGCGCACAGTTCTAGAGCAACTGGCGAACCACGAAGCGGCATCTGAAGTCGGTTCAAACGCGAGTGGAAAAACGCAGCCGTAAGACGTCAAGAATCGCATCCGCAAATGCGACCAGTTACAATTATCCCCGCTCCGATTTGAGCTAACAACAAACGCCGACGACGAACGACCAACGACCGCCCCATGCCCATGAAAGTCCGCAAAGCCGTATTCCCAGCCGCCGGCTTGGGCACCCGTTTTCTGCCCGCCACTAAAGCCCAACCCAAAGAGATGCTTCCGCTGGTAGACAAGCCGATCATCCAATACGGCGTCGAAGAGGCCATGGCGTCCGGCTGCGACCAGATCGTCATCATCACCGGCCGCGGCAAGCAGGCGATCGAAGATCACTTCGACGTCAGCTACGAGCTGGAAAAAATGCTGGAGGAGCGCGGCAAGACCGACCTGCTGAAGATCGTGCGCAACATCTCCGACATGATGTATGTGGCCTACGTCCGCCAGAAAGAAGCGCTCGGCCTGGGCCACGCCGTGCTGATGGCGCGCGAGCTCGTCGGCAACGAGCCGTTCGCCGTGCTTCTGGCCGACGACGTGATCGACAATCCCGTCCCCTGCCTCAAGCAGATGGTCGATGTCTTCGACCAGAAACAATGCTCCGTGATCGCCGCCCAGGTGGTTGAAGGAAAGATGATCTCCTCCTATGGCGTTTTCGATGCGCAGCCCGCCGAAGGATTCAACGGCCGCCTCTTCGAAATCCGCAACATGGTCGAAAAACCGAAGCCCGAGGAAGCCCCGTCGAACCTGGCGATTATCGGCCGCTACATTCTGACCCCGGCAATTTTCGATTGCCTGGCCAAAACGAAGACCGGCGCCGGCGGCGAGCTGCAACTCACCGACGGCATGCGCATGTTGCTGAAGCAGGAAAAAATGTACGCCTACGTCTACGAAGGCCGCCGCTACGATACCGGCGACAAACTGGGATTCCTGAAAGCCACAGTAGAATTCGCACTCAAGCGCAACGACCTCGGCGCCCCCTTCCGCGAGTATCTAAAAGGCCTGAAACTCACGTAGGTACGGTTCTTGTCGAATTTGTCATTCCGAGGAGCGAAGCGACAAGGAATCTGCTTGTTCCTTCCACGTCGGAACCGTGTAAATCGCTACGCCATCGAATTCTTGAGCTTCTTCGATTTCTCCTCCACGCCCCGCGCTAGCTTCTCCTTGTGCGCCTCCAGTTTCTTCACGACAGAAGCATCCCCTAGCGCAATCATTTGTGCCGCAAGAATCCCGGCGTTGGTAGCTCCCGGCTTGCCGATAGCCACCGTCGCCACCGGGATCCCCGCCGGCATCTGCACCGTCGCCAGGAGCGAATCCATTCCCTGCAGCGATGTCGAAGGAATCGGCACGCCGATCACCGGCAGTGTCGTATGTGCCGCGATCACTCCCGCCAAATGCGCGGCCCCGCCGGCTCCGGCGATAATCACCTGAATTCCCCGCCCAGCGGCCTTTCGCGCGAAGTCTGCCGTGCGGTCTGGCGAGCGATGCGCCGAGGTCACGTCGATCTCATAGGCGATACCGAACTCGTCGAGCGCTTTCCCCGATTCGCGCATAATCTCCAGATCCGAATCACTTCCCATCACAATCGAAACCAGCGTCTTGCCCATTAGCTCCTCTTATTACCCAGCGTTGTCATCCTGAGCGAAGATTGTGCTCCGCAAGCGCGGAGCACAATCGCAGTCGAAGGATCCCTTTCAAGCCGACGCAGCGATTGGCGGCGAAAGGAATTTTCACCACGACCTACCGTTTCAATGCCCGCGCCGCAATATCCTTTCGGTAATGCGCCCCCTCAAAACTAATCTTCCCGCAAGCTTCATAAGCCCGCTCAACCGCCGTGTCCAGATTGCGTGCCCGCGCCGTCACTCCCAACACCCGTCCGCCGGAAGTGTAATAAGCGCCATCTCGCTTGGAAGTCCCCGCGTGAAACACCTTCACCCCCTCGACCGCGCCCGCCTCTTCGAGCCCGTCAATCCGCTTTCCCACATCGTACGTCCCCGGATATCCTCCCGACGCCATCACCACGCACACTGACGCGTCCCGCGACCACTTGAAGTCGCCTTCACTCACGCGCCCTTCAATCGAAGCCTCAAACGCCTCGATCAGATCGCTTTCCAGCCGCATCAAAATCGGCTGCGTCTCGGGATCGCCGAAGCGGCAATTGAACTCGAGCACCATCGGCCCTCGTGCCGTCATCATCAGCCCGCAATAGAGCACGCCCTTAAATTCCGCGCCCTCAGCTTTCATTCCTGCGACCACGGGCCGCGCAATGTGATTCACCAGCCAGTCGCGCATCCGCTCATCGACAATGTCCGCCGTCGAGTACGCGCCCATCCCACCGGTGTTCGGGCCAGTATCGCCATCGCCCACGCGCTTATGATCCTGCGCCGCCACCAGCGGGACCACCCGCTCGCCATCGCTGAAAACGAGGAAGGACAACTCGTCTCCCTTCAGACACTCCTCCAGCACAATCCGCGTGCCTGCCTCGCCCAGCATTTTCCCGCTGAGCATTTCCGCCGCCACGTTGGCAGCCTCTTCCTTGCTCTTGGCGATGACCACGCCCTTACCCGCCGCCAATCCGTCCGCCTTCACCACGACTGGCACATGAAAATGGCTCAGCGCGCGCCGCACTTGTTCCATCGAATCACAAATCGCAAACGCAGCCGTTGGAATGCGGTGTCGCTGCAGAAATTCCTTGGCAAAACTCTTACTCGATTCCAGTTGTGCCGCAGCCTTCGTCGGACCAAACGCCGGCCAACCGCGCCGCGTAAACTCATCCACCACGCCCAGTGTCAGCGGCAGCTCCGGCCCAACGACGATAAGATCCGGCTGCAAACGCTCACCCAGGAGCGTAATTGCGTCCAGACTCGTCAGGTCGGCAGCCACACACTCGGCCTCGTCCGCTATGCCTCCGTTTCCCGGCGCGCAGTAAAGCTGCGAGATCCGCGGCGACTGCCGCAGCTTCCAAATCAGCGCATGCTCGCGCCCCCCGCCTCCTAAAACCAGAACTTTCATAAGCCAGAGAAATTAAGGTTAGGGGCTGAACAGGAATGCTGTCAAACGTACGAGCTTAATGTGAGTTTACGCAACAACTTACTTCAAGTAGGCTCTCACCAGAGAGATTAAATCTTCCGTCAATTCTTCCGGAGTGTCCGGACTGCGGTTGGGATGCGTGATGTGTAACCGGATGTGATCCTCCAGGATCTCTGCCATTAGGCTGTTCACTCCGCCGCGGATCGCGGCGAGCAGCATCAGGATGTCCGCGCACTCATCTCCGTCGGTCACCGCGCGCTCGACCGCTCCGATCTGACCGCCTAATCGTTTGATGCGTGAAAATAGTTTCTGTTTTTCTTTGGAAATTTCCGGGAGCTTATCCTTCATATTTTTGCATTCCCCTGCATTTTTCGCTTGACAGGTACCCTAGGGGGGTATGATATAAGAAATTCAAGGCGGAGGTCTTCCCCCGCCGGGATGGACGAGAACCTATGAATACTAGCAGTGGGGGCGAGCCTCCGGAAATGTTCGGCGGCCCGCTCGTGTAGAAGCAGTGGATGTGACCCGATAGAAATAGTTCTCCCCTATCGCCTCACCTCTGCTTCTTCTACCCCCAACAACTTAGTCTAAAACGCTGCAAGCGAATCCATTCCTCGCTTGGAGGTTCTTCCGCGCGCCCTAGTGTGCCGCAAACGGCAAGTAGGTCGACGCCCTTGCTGCTTTTGCGCGCGCCGGCGCAATGCACTCGCGAGGAGGGAGGTGGATGATGGCAAACGAAGTCTTTTCAATTTCAACCGCAGGTGTTGAGGCCACGATGCCGCCGGTTCGTGGCCGCGTGGTCCGCAGTCGCTGGCTCTACAGTGTCCTCACTTTTCTCACGGTCTTTGGCCCCGGCCTGATCGTTATGGAAGCCGACAACGACGCTGGCGCGGTCTCCACTTACGTCCAGGCGGGCGCACAGTACGGCACACGGCTGCTTTGGATTTTGCTGCTCCTGTTGCCGGTGACGTATTTCATTCAGGAAATGGTCGTCCGCCTCGGCATCGCAACGGGCAAGGGACACGCCGCAATGATCTATCAGCGCTTCGGCCGCTGGTGGGGCCTGTTCTCCCTTGTCGATCTGCAACTGGTGAACTTCCTCACTTTGGTGACCGAGTTCGCCGCCATCTCGCTGGCTCTTAGCCACCTGAACATAGCTCCAAACATAGGCGTGCCAGTGGCTGCTGTTGTCCTCGCAGTTATGATCCTAAGCGGCAGCTACCGGCGCTGGGAGCGCGTCACGGTCTTCCTTTGCTTGTTGGACTTCGCTCGGGTGGCCATTGCCTGGAAGGTGCGCCCTTCGGTTGGCGAAATCCTTCACAACACGATCGTTCCGGGATTTCCGCGGGGCGGTCTCAGTGCCAGCCTGATCTTTCTGGTCGTCGCCATCGTGGGCACCACTATCGCACCGTGGCAGCTGTTTTTTCAGCAGAGCTGCATCGCCGACAAGCGCCTGCGCTTCTCCGACGTGAAATGGGCGCGCCTCGATACGTTTCTGGGCGCCGTCTTCACTATCGTCGTCGCAGGCTGCATGATGCTCGCCGGTAACGCGGCCCGGATGCACGGAATCAGCTTCTTCGATCCTGCGCAGATGGCGAACGATCTCCAGATATTCTGCGGAGAATTCGTCCGCAGCGCCATTCTCCTACTGATGATCAATGCCGCGGTACTCGGCACCACCGCCATTTCGCTCTCCAGCGCCTGGGCTTACGGTGAAGTGAAAGGCTGGCCGCACAGCCTGGAAATGCCCATCCGTAAGGCTCCGGGCTTCTATCTTATGTATGTCGTCTGCGTGGGACTGGCGGCGGCGATTGTGCTGATTCCTGGAGCGCCCTTGCAGCTGATCATTCTCGGAGTCCAGGTGCTGGCCGGGATCATGCTCCCCTCGGCCATTATCTTCCTGCAGCTTCTGCTGAACGACAAAGAAATGCTCGGCAAACAGTTCGTAAACCAGCCCTGGAACAACTGGGTGAACTGGACCATCATCATTGTCCTCTTCATTCTCTCTCTGATCCTCGCGGCTCAGGTAGCCGCGCCCAATCTGTTCCCCGCAGCCTAGCGGGAGAAAGTGAGTGGTGCAACATGAGCGTACTAACCTTGCTACGAACAGGTACCGTGACCGGAGTTCCTGAGAATCAGTTCGTCGTGGTGCACCCGCTCGACGACGTGCCAGAGCAGAAAGTGAAATCCTCCGGACTCGGCACCATGCCAATGACGGTGAGCGTGAAGCTATCGCTGATGGCACTGCGCGGCTACCTGATCCTGATGATGTTTCTGGTGCTGTATCACGTGTTGGATCTGGCGGGAGTGTTCGGTCGGCACGCGCACTAGGCATCGCATAGGATGTCGGGATTTTCTCGCACGCCTTTCTCGACTTTTTTAGGCTCTCTCATGAATATGACATCAGATGAGGTAATTGAAATCAAAAGAAATGAGGAACACTACGATGGCCTGTGTGAGTCTATTCGCGCAACCTACAGCGATGGCGACGACTCAGCTCGCGCACATTTCCCACTACAAAACCGCCTCTACTCGCGGATGGGAAGGGAATGCGGAACGAAAGCATCTACGCATGAGCTGGGTCGTGGTCACCGACGAAAAGGGCAACCGGCAGCTTCGGATGCAATGGGCATCGGCAGAAAGACGCTGACCCCAGAGCGGAAGTTGTTGCCTGTAACATTCCTTTAATCCTCACTGCGTAGGCTCGGTGGGTTACCACAGTGCGCAGTTGACACTGAACCAGTAGTGATATTAACTATAGTTAATATCACTGGCTATAAGACAGTTAATATGCAGCTAGGCCCAGGAACCAACCTGGGAATCAAGCAATACGCGTGTTTGGCTTCATGCGCTGATTTCCTTAGGCAAGAAATTGAAATTCCTATTCAATACGGGCGTGAGCATCGCGACCACAAAGCAAGTCCTTTTCTTCCAGAGGAACTTCAGAGTGGCACTTGCGGCCGCGCTAGTGGCCGCCATGTTCTTTGCCGCGCCCGCTCTCGCGCAACAGACTGGCTCCCCCGCACCACAGCCGTCGCGAGGCGAGCCGCAAGCCGACGCCCCTGCCGTGCCCGATCCCCCCGACCCGCCGACAGATCAGAGCCCGGAATCGATGCTCCCGCACTTCAAGGACACGCGCTTCTGGCTCTCCGGCCAGGCCAACTTCATTTTTCAAACCCACCCTGACTTTCATGCGCCCTACAGCGGCCCGCATAGCCTGAACCCGCGCTACGAGAAAGCCACCTCGCGCCTGATGACGCTGTATACCGGCATGCGCCTCAACAACTCCTTCGAGGTGCTGGTCGATATCGAAGAAGCAGGCGGCGCCGCCCTCACCACGGGCCTCGGCTTGGCCGGCAACACCGATCTCGACATCGTGCGCAATCCTCTGTTGAGCAAGGCCCCCTATCTCGCCCGCTGCATGGTTCACAAAGTCTTCGCGCTCAGCAAAGATAAAATCGAAAACCAACGCAATTTCTTTTCCCTCTTCGAAGAACTGCCACGCCGCCGTCTGGAAGTCCGCTTCGGCAAATTCAGCATGGCCGACTTCTTCGACGTGAATTCCGTGGGTTCCGACACCCACTTCCAGTTCACCAACTGGACCATCGACAACAACGGCGCCTGGGACTACGCCGCCGACACCCGCGGTTACACCGTCGGCGCCACCGCCGACTACGAAGACCGCAACTGGGGGTTCCGCGTCGCCGAAGCTCTCATGCCCAAAGTCGCGAACGGCATCGATCTCGTCTGGAAGCCCTGGCAGGCCCACGCGGAAAATTTCGAATACGAACTACGCCACGGCGTGATTCCGAGAAAAGCCGGCGCGGTCCGCCTGCTCGCCTATACCAACGCGGCGAACATGGGCATCTACCGCGACCAGATCATCAAGGCCGCCGAGCAGGACCCGACTCCCGACATCACCGCCCACCCCTGGCACATCACGCGCAAGTACGGCTTCGGCATCAATGCCGAGCAAAATCTCACGCCCTATCTCACCGCGTTCGCCCGCTTCGGCTGGGATGACGGCAAAACCGAATCCTTCGCCTACACGGAAGTGGATCAAACTTTCGCTGAAGGAATGGGCGCGAACGGCACTTGGTGGCATCGCAAACAGGACCGCGCCGGCCTCGCCTTCGTCAGTAATGCCATCAAGAAGGATCACCAGGACTATCTCGCGGCGGGCGGCCTGGGATTTCTTCTCGGCGACGGCCGCCTAAACTACGGCCGCGAGAATATCCTGGAAACCTATTACACCCTGCACGCCTGGCGCGGCATCTACCTGGCGCCCGGCGTGCAGCACATCGTCAATCCCGGCTACAACCGCGACCGCGGGCCGGTGCTGGTTCCCACATTCCGCGCCCACATCGAGTTCTAGGACGGCCGCAACGCCAACTCCCCATTAAACGCCTGGATAATTCCGTAGCACTCGCAGGCGGAGCCTTCCAGCTTCTTGCGGTTCAGAATTCTTACGGAGCCGCGCGTGTATTCGATGATGTGTTTTCTTTGCAGCCCGCCTGCCGCCAGGCTCACGCTGGGCCGGTCCGTGCCCAGCATCATGGCCAGGAAATCGTGTGTAATGCGCAGCAATCCCGAACCCACCCGGTCCTGGGCCAGCAGCAACCACCGCGAAAGCCGTTGTTCAATATCGTGCAGGCGATTGCATCCCGCCGTTTGCGCGACCTGCATCCCGTGAACCGCCGCATAGCGATTCAGAGAGCTCTGCAGCGCCGGACTGGTTTGCAGCGCCGTCGCTAACTCGCTGACATTAATCTTGAAGCCTTCTCCGCCGATCTGCATGACCGCGCGATGCGGACTCCTTCTGACTCCCGCTGCCACCGGTATCGGAGTAAAGCCTTCCTTCCCAACCACTCCCACTTCAACGCTTTCTCCCTTTTGCGTGGTAAAGACCAGCGAGACCATACCATTATTCAAAAAGTAAGCGTCATCCAGCTTTTGGTTCGCCTCTTGCAACCGCAACCGCTGCGGCAAGGGGACAAACTGCAGATGCGGCCGAATTGCCTGAAATTCTTCGTCCGGAATCGAAAGAAGAATGGCATTGGCCACTGGTTTTCCCGCCGGATTCGTCCGCTCTCCGGCATTTAAAGGTTGAGGGTCCCTGTTGGCTACAGCAGTTCGATTTGCTTTGCTCACAGCTTCCTCCGCGTGCACCGACTGTTTATTCACAATTTGTCAACGCATAATTAGATGCCGCGCGATGCAGCTCACGGCTCGCTCAATATCTGAAACGTTGCGGTGACGCACGGTAGGGTGTACAAAGTTTGCTGTATTTTGGAAAGTGGGATTCATGGTAAGTTCGTAGGACATCGAACGTTGTTGCGGAGAAGCATAACCTACGGCGCCACCCGTCCAGCTTGCCGATTCGCATGCCCGTCCGAATTCTGATTGCCGAGGACAGTCCGTCGGTCAAGAATGCCTTGCGCTCCCTCTTGGAGGGCGCCGGGCCTTGGGAGATTATTGACGTCGACAATGGCGCCGAGGCCGTTGCCCGGGCGCAGGAACTGAAACCCGATCTCATCATTCTCGATCTGGTGATGCCGGTCATGGATGGTTTCCAGGCAGCTCGCCAAATCTCCAGCTTTCTCCCGAATACTCCAATCCTGATGCACACCATGCATTGGTCTCAGCAGGTCGAAATCGAGGCGCAAAAAGTTGGAGTGCGAAGGGTCGTCTCCAAGGCCGACAGTATGCTTCTGGTTGCAACCGTCCAGCAGTTTCTCGCCCGCGAAGCTCCGCCATCGATCCCCCCAGCGACGCTCACCGCAGCAGGCCAGTCACCGTCCCCCGATCAAGCGATGCCCAACTCCGCTCCCGCCCCGGCGGCCCTATCCGCCAGCGAACCCCATAGTGCGGAGCGTGCCGGCGACAAGCCCGAATCGCCCACCAATGGAACCATCGGCGACGCCCCTCCCAAATCGGTATAGTCGGTCGGTATCGCTGGGCGATTCGCCTCGGAGGCAAGCAATTGGCCTGAAACCCCGGTTTCGGCCGAATCTTGTCAAGAGGGGGAAATCATACGATTCCCCTTAACGCGATGAAACCATTCCAGATATAAAGTTCCAGATTTTGCCGGTTTACCCTATCCAACTTGCTATTCTGGATATATAGACTTTAAAGAGTCAGAAAGGCGCGGCCCACCCGGTCGCGTCTTTCGTATTTTCGGGACGAAGCTTTTTCGGGAGGAATCTGGGGGGCTTTCGGTCTTCCCTTTTTGAAGGTAGCCTAATCTGACTGATAAACCTCAGGTCCCTCCACTCCGGCGTCGCTTTCGCTCCGGCTCCGGACGGGATGACAGGGCGTTTGTAGGGAGCAAATTTTCTATTGCCGCTTAGACTCCCACCGGCTGCGGCTTCGTCGCCAGCAACTGCCTCAGCACATACTGCAGAATCCCGCCATTAGCGTAATACAGCGCTTCCTGCGGCGTATCGATCCGCACCAGGGCGCTGAACTCGATATCCGGCTTGCCTTTCAGGGTGGCGCGCACTTTTCCTTCGCGACCGGCGGCGAAGTGGTCGACTATGTCGCGGATGCCGGTGATCTCGAACACTTCTTCTCCGGTCAGCTTCAGCGATTCGGCGGTTTGGCCTGCGGCGAACTGCAGCGGGAGTACGCCCATGCCCACCAGGTTCGAGCGGTGAATGCGTTCGTAGCTTTCGGCGATTACGGCGCGCACGCCCAGCAGGGCCGGTCCCTTGGCGGCCCAGTCGCGCGACGAGCCGGAGCCATATTCCTTGCCTGCGAGGACGATGAGCGGAGTTCCGGCGGCGCGATATTTTTCCGAAGCGTCGAAGATCGACATTTCGGTGTTCGTCGGCAGGTGCCGCGTGTATCCGCCTTCGGTCGCGACCAGCTTGTTGCGCAGCCGCACGTTGGCGAAGGTGCCGCGGACCATCACTTCATGATTGCCGCGCCGCGAACCGTAGGAGTTGAAATCGGCGGGCTTCACGCCATGCTCCTGCAAATATTTTCCGGCGGGACCATCTTTCTTGATCGACCCGGCCGGCGAAATGTGATCAGTCGTGACGCTGTCACCCAGAACGGCGAGCACGCGAGCTTTCTTGATATCGCGCACCGGAGAAGGCTTCACCGACATGTCGTCGAAATAAGGAGCGCGCCGGATGTAGGTCGAGTCTTTCTCCCACGCGTAGGTTTCGCCCTCGGGAACAGCCAGGCCGCGCCAGCGTTCGTCTCCTTGAAAAACATCGGCGTAGGATTTCGAAAACATCTCGGAGGTAATCGAATGCTGCATGGTCTCTTCAATCTCGCGCTGCGATGGCCAGATGTCGGCCATGTAGACCGGCTGGCCATCTCTGCCCTTGCCGATGGCGTCCTTGCGCAAGTCGATGTCAATGCGCCCCGCCAGCGCGAACGCCACGACCAGCGGCGGCGACATCAGATAGTTGGCGCGAACCTCTGAGTTGATGCGTCCCTCAAAGTTCCGGTTCCCGGAAAGCACCGACGCCACCACGAGTTCGTTCTCGTCGATCGCCTGCGAAACTTCGGTGGGCAGCGGGCCCGAGTTTCCGATGCAGGTGGTGCATCCGTACCCGACCAAATGAAATTTGAGCTTCTCCAGATACGGCATCAATCCGGCCTTCGCCAGATAATCGGTCACCACTTTCGATCCCGGAGCCAGCGACGTCTTCACCCAGGGAGGGACTTGCAGCCCCTTCTCGACGGCTTTCTTCGCCAGCAGTCCTGCGGCAATGAGCACAGAAGGATTCGAAGTATTCGTACACGAAGTGATCGCCGCGATCACGACGCTGCCATGCTTCAGCGAATTCTTCACCGACGCCGGCACATGCTCGTGAACTTCGGGATCTTCGACGCCAATCGCAGTAGGACTTCCGCCTTCCTGCTCCCATCGCGCGTTATTCGCAGCGGGAGCTGCGGAAGCCGCTGCAGCCTTTGCAGCGGATTTCGGCTTGAGCAACGAAGGCAGCGCCTTCTGAAACGAGTCGCCCGCCTGCGACAGCACGACGCGATCCTGCGGCCGCTTCGGTCCAGCCAGACTGGGCTCTACCGTAGCGAGATCCAAGGCAAGCAACTCAGAGTATTCCGCCTCCGCGGTCTTCTCGTCGTGAAACAATCCCTGCTCGCGACTGTAGGCCTCGACCAGAGCGATCTGCTCCTCGCTGCGCCCGGTGAGCCGCAAATACTTCAGCGTCTCTTTATCAATCGGAAAAATTCCGCAAGTCGCTCCATATTCCGGACTCATGTTCGCGATGGTGGCGCGATCGGCCAGCGAGAGGTCGCGAAGTCCGGGGCCGAAATATTCGACGAACTTCCCGACCACGCCGTGCTTGCGCAACATTTCAGTAACCGTAAGAACAAAATCCGTCGCAGTCGCCCCTTCGCGCAACCGCCCCGTCAACTTCACTCCCACCACCAGCGGAATCAGCATGGACACCGGCTGACCCAGCATCGCCGCCTCCGCCTCAATTCCCCCCACTCCCCATCCCAACACCCCCAACCCGTTAATCATTGTCGAATGACTGTCTGTGCCTACCAGTGTGTCGGGGTAGGCGGTGCGTTTGCCGGGGGCTTCGTGAACGAATACGACGCGCGCGAGATATTCGAGATTCACCTGATGCACGATGCCGGTATCTGGCGGGACGATGGCGAGGTTGCGAAAACCGGTTTGGCCCCAGCGGAGGAAAGAGTAGCGCTCTTTGTTGCGCTGAAATTCCAGAAGCGCATTCAGTTCGAAAGCGTTGGAGGTGCCGAATTCGTCGACCTGGACGGAGTGATCGATGACCAGCTCGACCGGTTGTAGAGGATTGATCAGAGCGGGATCGCCGCCGAGGGTTTGCATGGCGTCGCGCATGGCGGCGAGGTCGACTACGCAAGGGACGCCGGTGAAATCCTGGAGAAGTACGCGGCTGGGGGTAAAGGCAATTTCTTTGTCGGGCTTCGATTTGCTGTTCCAACTGGCGAGAGCGCGAATTTCTTCTTTGGTGACGTTGCGTCCGTCTTCGGTGCGGAGGAGATTCTCGAGCAGGATGCGCAGGGAAAAGGGGAGGTGGGTGGTGGAGGTTCCCTGTTTGTCGAGGGCGTCGAGGCGATAGATTTCGTATTCTTTGTCGGCGACTTTGAGAGTGGAGCGGCTATTGAAACTGTTTACAGACATGATGGCATTTCCTCGGATGACTTGGCGCGCATGCGGATATCGCTGCGCGGATCGCAACTTATTAGTGTAATGCGTTTGGGTGGGATTGCGTAGCGCGGAAGGGAGCGCCCCGCTTCGCTTCTTTGGCCTCTCCGAGGCTTGCTCGTCGTGCGGCGTGGGCTGCACTCCTTCGCCGCTTCGCGGCTGGACAGCCCTTCGGCTTCGCTCAGGGCCAGGCTAAGGCGGCTGTCCCCCACATGAGACTCTCGGACAGCCTTGGCGGCTGTCCCTAGATGACCGTTTAACATCGCGAAGTTACCAAATGCTGTTGGGCGTGTGCCGGGGTGGTCACGGGCTGTGTTGTAATAGGAGTACCGAACCTTTATGGCATCTGTTCTTACAAAGCTGCGCCGGCGCGCTAAATCCCTGCACCGCAACTTGCGGGGCGCCAATATGGCGATTCGGGCGCTCGCGTCGACCGACCATCCGCTGCTGGCACACATCATTCCGATGCGGCGGTGCAACCTGGCTTGCACGTATTGCAATGAGTTCGACGATTTTTCGAAGCCGGTGCCGATTGACGAGATGTATTGGCGAATCGATAAGCTGGGGTCGTTGGGAACTGCGGTGGTGACCATTTCCGGCGGCGAACCGTTGATGCATCCTGAGCTCGATGACGTGATTCGCCGCATTCGGACTAATGGGATGATCGCTGGTCTCATTACGAATGGATACCTGCTGGTGGCCGAGCGCATTCAGCGGCTGAACCGTGCGGGGCTGGAGTGGCTGCAGATTTCAATCGACAATGTGAATCCCGATGAAGTGTCGAAGAAGAGTCTGAAGGTTCTGGACAGGAAATTGCAGTTGCTGGCCGAGCATGCTGATTTTCACGTGAATATTAATTCGGTGGTCGGGGGCGGCATTCACCATCCACAGGATGCGCTGGTGATCGGCAAGCGCGCGGTTGAATTGGGGTTTACCTCGACCATTGGGATTATTCACGATGGCAGCGGGCAGTTGCAGCCCCTGGGTGATGAGGAGCGCCGTATCTATCACGAAATGCAGGCGCTGGAAAAAAGCAGTTTCACGCGGATCAACGCGTTTCAGGACAACATCGCGAAAGGGCAGCCTAACGATTGGAGATGCCGGGCCGGCGGGCGCTATCTCTATATTTGCGAAAACGGGTTGGTGCATTACTGCTCGCAGCAGCGTGGATATCCGGGAGTGCCGCTGGCGACTTATACCCGTGACGATCTGCGGCGGGAATATTTGACTGAGAAATCTTGCGCGCCGCACTGCACCGTGTCGTGTGTACATCAGGTTTCGATTTTTGATTCGTGGCGTGGGCCGCAGCATGCTGCGCCGGGAAATCCCAATTCGGCAGCCGCTGAACTTGTGCAGATCAAATAATTACCTGTCTGCCTGCACCGGGCTCGTCCATAAATATTTCGACGCTGCAGTGCCAACACTGCTGATTCTCAGCGGGTCTCGACGGGGAATTCGATGCCGCGCTTTGACGCGAGAACTGCATCTTATTTTTTTGGCTCTGCGGCCTTCGGCTCTTCTTTCTTCGGCTGCGCGGTCGGGGGCAGCAGGCCGTTCAGGCGCAAGTACATGGCGGCAGAGCTATAGTGGTCGGACCAATTGTTGGTGAGTGCGAACAGGGCGAAGGCGCGCGGGCCTTTGCGGCCGCCGAATAACTCGACTTCGTCGGCGAGTTTGGAGTCGTCCATTTTGGCGAGCGCGGTGCTGCAGAAATCGAAGCTCGCCTTGAGGGCCGTCACCAGTTTGTCTTTGCTGTCGGATTCCGTCAGAGCCACGGCGGGCTTGACCTCCGGTATGTCTCCGATCGTGGAACAGAGGTGATTGTTCGCGCCGATCATGTGCAGGGCCAGATGTCCGAACGTAGCCTGCTGGTCTGTGGGCTTGTAGCTGAATTTTTCGGCGGGCATTTCTTCGACGGCACCCACCAGATTCTTTTGCTGGCGTGGCAGGATTTCCTTCACGACGGATGTGACGGGATTCTTGTCCTGGGCGAGAGCCCCGGCTGCGGCGAAAAGAAGAACGAAACAGAGTGTATGTTTCATGGCGTCCTCCGAAGTTCGACGGATTTGGTTTGACCGATTTGTTTCGCCCTCATTTTACTCAGGTCTGGCGCGGGAAACCAACGGCTGAGTGAAAAGGATAGAGCTTGAATGGCGCCTGGCCAGGCTGCGCCTGGCGGACAGCCGAGGGCGGCTGTCCCCACATAAACGTATTCTTGCTACGAGCTTCTCGCTCTGTTCTTGATCCAGATTGGGGTGCCTACGAAGCCGAAGGCGTCGCGAATTTGGTTTTCGAGGAAGCGCTGGTAGGAGAAGTGGAGCTTTACGGCGCGATTGGTGAAGAGGATGAATGTGGGCGGGGCGACGGAGGCCTGCGTCATGTAGAGAATTTTTACGCGCTGGCGCATGGGGACTGAGGCGCGCTCGAAGTCGACGCGCTCGATGAAGCGGTTCATTTGGGAGGTGGTTACGCGCTTGCGGCGCTCGGTGGCGACTTCTTCCAGTAGCGGGAAGATTTTTTCGGTGCCTTTGCCGCTTTGCGCGGAGACGAAGACGATGGGGGCGTAATTCAGGAATTTTAGTTCATATCTTAGACGCTGCTCGTAGGCGTCGCGGTCGCCGGGGCGCTTGCTCTCGCGCATGCGCTGGGCTTTGGTGGGCCGGTTAGGATTTTCCTTCCCGCTGGTCTTCTCAGGATGAATCACCAGATCCCATTTATTGACAACGATGATGATGGAGCGTCCGCTCTCGTGGGCGTATCCGGCGATGGAGGCGTCGAGCTGGCTGACGCCTTCGGTGGCGTCGATGACGAGCAGGGCGATGTCGGCGCCTTCGAGATGCTTGCGTGCCATCACGACGGAAAGTTTTTCGGCCATGAGGCGCGTCTTGCCTTTGCGGCGGATGCCGGCGGTGTCGATGAAGCGGAAGGTGCGGCCGTTGTGCTCGATGATTTCGTCGACTGCGTCGCGGGTCGTGCCGGGAATGGGAGAAACGATCGCCCGGTCGGAAGAGGTGAGGCAGTTCAGCAGCGTCGATTTGCCGACGTTGGGGTGGCCGATGATGGCGACTTTTACTTCGTGGGAGGCGCCGTCGTTGGTCGTTGGTCGCTGGTCGTTGGCATCGTCTTCGGCTTGGTCGTCCTCGGCTTGGTTCTTCGTAAATAGGGATGGATTCGAGTGCTTTCGGCGGAGAGGGCGGGGCGCCCTCTCGACAGCCGGCGGGACGCCGGCGCTACTTTCATCGGTAGGTTCCGGTGCGGGCAGGACTTCCAGGATCGCATCCAGGAGATCGTCTACGCCGCGGCCGTGCTCGGCGGAAACTGGAAAAATGTTGGGGATTCCTAATCGGTGAAATTCGTCGGGCAGCGACTGCTGCTTGATGGTGTCGACTTTATTGACGGCCAGGAAGAGCGGGCGCCCGGTTTTGCGCAATAGGCTGACGAGTTCGAAGTCAGGGGCGGCGAGTTCGGTGCGTCCGTCGACGACCATGAACAATGGCGGCGGATTGGTCGAAGGCCACGCGCGCCTGGCGGAAAATTTCCGCGGGGATGAAATCGTTGTCGTCGGCAATGATGCCGCCGGTGTCGACGATGCGCAGGGGACGGCCTTCCCATTCGGCGTCGCCGTAGAGGCGGTCGCGGGTGATGCCGGGTTCGTCGCCGACGATGGCGCGGCGCGAACCTACGATGCGGTTGAAGAGTGTGGACTTGCCCACATTGGGGCGGCCGACGATGGCGATTGTGGGAATGCCGGCGGCGGTGGTGGCGAGAGTGCTGGTCGAGTTGTAAGTGGGCTGAGTCAAAGGTGAGTCTTGGTTTTATGTGGGGACCGCCGCCCTCGGCTGTCCTTGGGCCGCAAGGCCTAAGGGTTTTGCATTTGTAGAGACGCCGCCGACTCTTCGAGTCGGCTGGACAGCCGAGGGCGGCTGTCCCACATGAGTCGATCCGATGCATGCGGCCGGAACTCGCTATTATAGAGGCTCCTGTGAATTTAAGTTCCCATCCCGCGGCGTCGGCTTCTTCCGAGCGCTCTACGCCCCATGGCAAGGATGCCTCGCTCTATCAATTTTTCGGGCCCGGCGGAGTGCTGTCGCGCACGCATCCTGCGTATGAATTTCGGCGCGGTCAGTTGCAGATGGCGCAGGCGGTCGAACAGGCGCTGGAAGAAAAGCGGCATCTGATCGTGGAAGCGGGCACGGGCACAGGCAAGACGCTGGCATACCTGATGCCGGTAATTCGGTCGGGAAAACGAGTGATCATTTCGACCGGGACGAAAAATTTGCAGGAACAACTGTTTTATAAGGATGTGCCGTTTCTGGAGCAGGCGTTGTATGGGCTTCCGGCTTCCGGCCCTCGGCTTTCGGTTTGTTACATGAAGGGGCGGAACAATTATTTGTGCCGCAAGAAACTATACGATCTCACCGGCCAGCCGGTGCTAAACGGGATGGAAGAGATTGAGCAGTATCGGGCCATCGCTGCGTGGGAGAAGAATACTGGGACGGGCGATCGCGCCGAATTGGCGGAATTGCCTGAGGCTAGCCTGTTGTGGCACAAGCTGGATGCGCGGGCCGACGCCTGCATTGGGCAGAAGTGCAGCGAGTGGGAGCGGTGCTTCATCACCGAGATGCGGCGCAAGGCGATGGAGAGCGACATCATCATCGTGAATCATCATCTGTTTTTTGCCGATCTCGCCATAAAGTTGCAGGCGGACGGGGCTCCGGATGCTGGGATTCTACCGGAAGTGGGAGCGGTGATTTTCGATGAGGCGCACGAACTGGAAGATGTGGCGGGAAACTATTTCGGGATCTCGGTGAGTAACCTGCGCATGGACGAGCTGGCGCGGGATGTAGAGAATTCGCTGCAGCACAACAAGATGATGTCGGCTTCGCTTTCCGGAGCGCTGGGAAGTTTGCGGGAGCGGTCGCAATTCTTCTTTTCGTTGCTGCCTGCGGGGGACGGACGGTTTGCCTTCGAGAATCGCCGGGAATTTCTGGAGGAAAATGGAGACGAGTTCGGGGCGCTGAATCAGGCGCTGACGCGGCTGGCAGGGGAACTCGAAGGCTTGGCGCAGAAGCCGGAGGAAATATTCAACTTCGTTCGGCGGGCGCAGGAAATTCAGGTGCAGCTCCAGTTTGCAATGGAGTCGGAGGACCGCAATACCGTCTTTTGGATTGAGCGGCGGGGTGGGCGGTTTGGTTCGCGGGGCGGGTCGAATAAAGTTGGCGAGATATCGGGCCGGGGGAGACAGAATGTTTTTCTGCAGGCGACACCGATTGATGTGGGTCCGATTCTGCGCGAGTGCTTGTGGTCGAAGCTGGAGTGCGCGGTGCTGACTTCGGCGACTCTGGCGGTGGGCGGCGGGTTTGAATATATCCGTCAGCGGCTGGGGATGGAGCATGCGCGCGAGTCGGTGCTGCCGTCGCACTTCGATTATGAGAGTCAGGCGCTGCTGTATGTGCCGCCGGATTTGCCGGATGCGCGCACGCCGCAATTTACGGCGAAGGCGGCGGAGCGGATTCGCAGACTGCTGGAGATCACGCGGGGGCGGGCGTTCGTGCTTTTTACCAGCTATGCGCAGATGAACGACATTTATCAGCGGCTGCTGGGCGAAGTTGAGTTTCCGATTCTGCGGCAAGGAGACGCGCCGAAGAGCGCGCTGCTGGAGGAGTTTCGGCTGACGCCGAACGCGGTGCTGTTTGCCACGTCGTCATTCTGGCAGGGCGTGGATGTGCAGGGCGAGCAGTTGAGTTGCGTGATCATTGACCGGTTGCCGTTTGCGGTGCCGAGCGATCCGGTGGTGGCGGCGCGGGTGAAGGCGATCGATGCCGATGGCGGAAATGCTTTTTTTCAATATCAGGTGCCGGCTGCGGTGATCACGTTGAAGCAGGGGTTCGGGCGGCTGATTCGGTCGTTGCATGATCGCGGGCTGCTGGTGCTACTGGATAATCGCATTCTCAAAAAGCAATACGGGCGCGTGTTTATCGAGAGCCTGCCGAATTACAAGAAGACGACCGAGATGCGAGTGGTGGAGGAGTTCTTCGGGGTGGGAAGCCCCTGATTCGAACACGCGAGATCCCTCGCTCCGCCTGAAGAACGGCTCCGCTCGGGATGACGCCCGCATGGGAAGGGCTACCATCCTAAACGTCTTACGTCTGCGTACGTCTGCGGTTTTGCGCGGCCGAGGGGCGTCATTGACCCCTTGACGACCCTGGCAGCACTCCCACCACGATCCCCGACGGTTCTGCTTTCGTGTGATAGACGCGTTCGGTGGCTTTCACGAAGTCGGCGGGCCTGGCCGTGGGGATGTCGACGAAGGTTTGGGGGTTGCGATCGGTGAGCGGGAACCAGGAGCTTTGCACTTGCACCATGATGCGGTGGCCGCGGCGGAAGGTGTGGTTGATGTCCTGCATGGTGAAGTTGACTTCTTCCACTTTTCCGGGCGTGAATGGCTCCGGCTTTTCGAAACTGTGGCGGAATTTTCCGCGGAAGGGTTCGCCGCGGACCAGTTGCTGATATCCCCCCATGACGAAGGCGGGCGCGGGCACGTCTTTTCTAGGCTTGTCGCGGTCTTCCGGCTTGGGGGCGTCCTGCTTGCTGTCCGGATAGTCGGGGGGGTAAACGTCGATCAGCTTCACGTCCCAATCGGAATCTGTGCCGCTGGTTGATACGAAAAGGCGCGGCGCGATTGGGCCGGCGATGGTTACATCTTCCTGCAGAACCGGCGTTTCATAAACCTCCACGTCCGTGCGGCTGTCGGCGAAGCGCTGGTCCGAGAGCATGTATTCTTGCGGCACATTCAGGGCGGCATAATTCACGAAGGGGACGGGCTTGGCCGGGTCGCTTATGTATTCGTCGAATTCAGGGGATTGCGCGGCCGGTGCGTCGAAGGAGAGTTCGCCGTTGGCGTGGAAGTACAGAGTCTTGGGCTGGACATCTTTCGGAGGCCACGCAGGGTATTGCCGCCACACGTTGGTTCCGGTTTCGAAGACGTAGGCTTTGGGAAGTTTGGCGTCGCCGTTGCCTTTGAGGTATTGCTCGAAGAAGGGGAAGAGGATGTTCTTGCGGTAGTACTCTCCCGTATTGGAGGCGAAGTCGACGCGTCCCAGGTGCTCGCCGTCATAGCGGGCCCAACCGCCGTGCACCCAGGGCCCGATGACGAGAGCGTTGAAGATTCCGGAATTGTTTTTGTCGATGGCGTGAAATGTGCTGAAGGGGCCTTGCAGGTCCTCGGCGTCGAACCATCCACCCACGGTCAGCACGGCGCAATGAATATTCTTCATGTGCGGGGCGAGATTGCGAGCCTTCCAGTAGTCGTCGTATGTGTCGTGTTTAACCTGGTCATCCCATAGCGCGCTCTTGCCTTCCAGATACTTGCCTAAATTCGACAGCGGCCCGACGTTTAGATAGAACTCGTAGGCGTCTTTGGTTCCCCAGTCGAAAGGCACGAAGGTTTTGGGAGGAAGCTGCGGATTTTCCTGCGGCTTGAAGGAGCTGTAAAAGCCGAAGTTCGCGGCCAGCATGAAGGCTCCGCCGTGGTAGGCGTCGTCGCCCATGAAGAGGTCGGTCATAGGAGCCTGGGGCGAGGCGGCTTTCAGTGCGGGATGCGAGTCGATGATGCTGGCGGAGGTGAAAAATCCCGGGTAGGAGATTCCCCAGATTCCGGCGTTGCCGTTGTTGTTCGGCACATTCTTGAGCAGCCAGTCGATGGTGTCGTAGAGATCGGTGCTGTCGTCGACGTCCTGCTTGGATTTTTTGTTGTCGAGGTGGGGGCGCATTTCGATGAATTGTCCCTCGGACATGTAGCGGCCGCGGACGTCCTGGAATACGAAGATGTACCCGGCCTTGTCGAACTCTGGCGCTGGTCCCAATTGCGTGCGGTAGAGGTCGACGCCGTAGGGACCGACGCTGTAAGGCGTGCGGTCGATCAGAAATGGATAAGAGTGCGAACTGTCTTTCGGCGCGTAGACGGACGTGAATAAGTGGACGCCGTCGCGCATGGGGATACGGTATTCGTATTTGGTGTAGTGCTCTTTGGCGTCGAAGTCCGGAGGATCAGGGCGACTCTGAGCGAAAAAGGCAGTCGAGATCAGAATGAGCAGCAAGATGGGCGAGGATTTCCGATGCAGCATGGGTGCTCCTTGGGATTGAACGCGAATAGGCAAGCTACAGTTGGAGGGGGAAGAGAGTCAAGCGGAGTGCGGCGGCGGCGGGCCTTATCGTAGCTTTTCTTTCGCCCTCCCGGGGCTTGATTATTTTCTAATGGGTTACCCACACCTTGCGCTGTGGGCTGCATTCTTTCGCCGCTTCGCGGCTGGGCATGAGTTTCCAATTCTTCCAGCGATGAGCTGCGGGCTGGCAGTTGTCGCCGCATGAATGTCAGACGTACTGGCGTTCGGCTTTGCGGATGGCTCGGTATCGTTCGAATACTTTTCGCTCGTCTTCCAGGCCCAGGGCGGAGCGGATGGTGCTGCCACGGAAGGTGTGCGCCAGCATCTTCGGGCTGTGAGTCAGGACGAACCATGGGTCGTGGCGAAAGACAGCCGGCACGTGATGAGTTTTCATCCAGCGCTCCGCTTTCCAGCGCAGGAACTCGACTTCGTCGGCGGGCAGGTGTTTTGTACGCACTACGGCAGTGGTGCCGTCGTATTCTTCGACGCGCTCGTTCTGGATCAGGCCCTGGTCGCGGAAATCCTTGGTCATGGGCGTCCGGGGATAGGGCGTGGGGTGCTGGATGTAAGGCCAGTCAACGTAGCGGCGGGCGAATTCGAGATTGGCTTCGATGGACTCGCGCGTGTCGCCGGGATTGCCGACAATGAGTCCACCTACCACGAACATGTTATTGCGATGCAGATAGTCAATGGCCTGCAACGTCGCATTGCCTGTGCTGCGGCCATTGTCGCGAGCCGTGTTCTTCGCCGAAGCATGCAGAAATTCAAGATCGCCTTCGAGGATGTTCTCAATCCCGAGAAAGACGTAGCGAAATCCGGCGCGCTTCATCAGGGGCGCGAGAGTTTCGCCGTGATTGGCGATGGACGAAGTCATGGCCTGGACGAAGTAGTCGATGTCGTCAAGTCCGGCCTCGATGATGGCTTCGCACAGAGCTTCGAAGCGATGCACGTTGAGCATGATGTTATCGTCGACCAGGAAGATGGTGCGGGCGCCGTGGTCGCGGGCGTCGCGAATGTCCGCCAGCACGCGATCGAAGGAATAGGTGAAGAAATTGCGGCCGCGCATTTCGATGATGGAGCAGAAGCTGCAATCGTAAGTGCAGCCGCGAGAGGTTTCGATCACGTCGACCTGGCGCCCGAGAAACGTGTAGCCTTTGAGCACGCGCGCATCGCGGCGGGGCAAGCCGATTTCGCCGCTCTCCAAGCGATGTGGAGGTCGAACCGGATTGTGAACCGAGCCATTGGCCGTACGAAAGGTCAGGCCGGAAATATCTTCAAACCCGGTGCCGCGCTCGATCGCACGCAGCAATTCGCGGAAAGTGACTTCTCCTTCGCCACGAATCAGATAGTCGACGCTCATTGTTTCGTAAGCTTCGGGGGCCAGGCTGGGATCGTATCCGCCAACCACGATCTTCGCGCCGGGCTTGAGGGAGCGGACGAGATCCATAATGCCGGCGGCTGTACGGCGCTGGAACGTCATGATGGAGAGGCCGACAACCTCGGGGTCCAAGTCGCGCACGAGACGAGTGACGGTTTCCCGCACGCGCCGCTGAACCAGGATGAGGTCAGCAACCGCCACGCGGTGATGAGCATCCACACTGCCGGCAATCGAGGTGAGGCCACCGTTGGGCATTCGGATCGCCAGGGAGGGCATGTGCTCGAACGAATCTGGCATCGAGAGCAACAGGACATTCATGAGAGTTGTCCTTTTACGACGTGAGTGAAGTCCGTGGGATGAGGCGGCACGGCCCAAAAATGCAGAGAAAGAATGCAGAGATTGTAGCGCGGTTTAGCGGCACAATGCGAGAAGTAGCTCGCCGCCGGTGGGCCCTCCGGCTGTAGAATAAAGAGTGATTAGCGGAGCGCTTTGCCTGCTGGTCGTCGTTGGTCAACGGCCGTCCGCCCTGAGGGATCATGTTCGAAGTTACGGTGGAAGACACTTTTGCGGCGGGGCACTATCTGCGCAACTATAAGGGCAAGTGCGAGAATCCGCACGGGCATAACTATAAGATCCGGGTGACGCTGGCGGGGGCCGAGTTGGACAAGGCTGGTCTGCTGCTGGATTTCAAAGATCTGCGCGAAGTGATGCGGCACGTGATCGAGCGCCTGGACCACCAGATGATCAATGAGATCGAGCCGTTTACGGTGATCAATCCGTCGGCGGAGAATCTGGCTAAGTATTTTTATGAGGAGTCGAATAGCAGGCTGAAGAGCGTGACGAATGGGCGGGTGCGTGTGAAAGACGTAACGGTTTTCGAGACGGATACGACCACGGCCAAGTACAGCGAGTGACAGTTAATGGTGGCGGCGGCTTAAAGCCGCTTCTGATTTCGCGTGTTACGCGGCCCTGAAGGGCCGCTCTTCCACCTCGAACTAAAGCCGTCACCACAGCCGCCGAGACGGCGGCGCTACATGCAGATCACCGAAATCTACAAGTCGCTGCAGGGAGAGTCGACTTATGCGGGGCTGCCGTGTGTCTTCGTGCGGCTGACGGGATGCAATCTGCGATGCTCGTGGTGCGACAGCGAGTACACCTTTCAAGGCGGCCGCCGAATGGCGATGGAAGAGGTGCTGGACGAGGTCTCGCGCTTGAGTCCTGGCGGCGGCCTGGTCGAAATCACTGGCGGCGAACCCATGCTGCAGGAGCGTGAGGTCGTGCCGCTGATGCAGCGTCTTTTGGACGAAGGATACAGAGTGCTGCTGGAGACCAGCGGAGAACGGCCCCTGGAGCGGGTTCCCGCGGGGGTGATCAAGATCGTGGACGTGAAGTGTCCGGACTCGGGCGAGGGCGACACGTTTTGCATGGAGAATCTCGAATCTCTGGCCGCACATGACGAAATTAAGTTTGTCCTGAGCAGCCGCGCGGACTACGAATCTGCCCGCGAGTTTACGCAGCGGCACAATCTGGCGCGGCGGGTGAATGCCGTTCTGTTTTCGCCGGCATTCCGCAAAGACGCTACGGGCGCCCGCGACAGCTCGCATTGCCTGCTCGATCCGCAGGAACTGGCGGAGTGGATGATCGCCGACAACGTTCCCGCGCGGCTGGGGCTGCAGCTGCATAAGTTCATTTGGGATCCGGCGGTGAAGGGGGTCTAAGGAAATTGATGATTGTTGATTTTAGATTGTAGATTAAAACCTAAGAAAAGCGTTGGCCTTTGCATTTCAATCTGAAATCTAAAATCAGCAATCAAAAATCGTTCTTGATGGGATCTTCGAAGCAATCGCGGGCTGTGGTGCTGTTGAGCGGGGGGATGGATTCGTGCGTTTGCGCGGCGCTGGCGGCGCGTGACTACGATGCAGCCGCGGTGCATATCAGTTACGGGCAGCGTACCGAGGAGCGCGAGCAGCAGTCGTTTCTGGCGATTTGCAAGCGCTTGGGAATTCCCGACAAGCTGGTAGTGCGAAACGAGGCTCTGCGTGCCATTGGAGGCTCGGCGCTTACCGATGACGCCATCGCCGTGCCTGAGAATAAAGAAGTCGGCAACGGCATTCCCGTCACATACGTTCCTTTCCGCAATGCGCATTTCCTGGCCGTGGCGGTGAGTTGGGCCGAGGTGTTGGGCGCGGAAAAGGTATACATTGGCGCGGTCGAGCCTGACAGTTCGGGCTATCCGGACTGCCGTCCGGCGTATTACAAGGCGTTTAACGAGGTCGTAAAAACTGGCACGAAGGAAGGCGACATTGAAATCGTCACGCCGCTCATCGCGATGAGAAAAAACGAGATTGTGCGCCTTGGCCTTGAACTGGGTGCGCCCTTCGATTTAACTTGGTCGTGTTACAGTCGCGAGGATCAGGCTTGCGGCATCTGCGACAGTTGTGTGTTGCGGCTGCGCGCCTTCGAGGCGGCGGGGGTGCAGGATCCGATCCCGTACGCGGATGCGCATCTTGCGAAGCAGTGACTTTTGATTTCTGTATTCGTCGATCGACTCTTGATCGTTGGCTAGCCGAGCATTGGCTAGTTGAGCATTGGCCAGCAAAATTCGAAGTTGCCGGGAGGCAAAATGAAAAAACATTTGGCAATTCTTTTATTCGTAGTACTGGCGCTGGGACTGTGCGTGCCTCCAGTCTTCGCCCAGGCTTCGGGAACGGTGAAGGGCGTATGCAAAGACGCACAGGGCAACCCTATAGTCGACGGGATTGTTGTCTGGCAGAACACGGATAACGGCCAGAAATATCCTCTCAAGACCAACAAGAAGGGAGAATATTTTTCGCTGGGACTCACGCCCGGCACGTACCTGGTGACCCTCTACAAGAACGCGGATGACATGAAGGCCGGGAAGGAGATGGATCACGTCAAAGGATTCAAGGTTCAGCTCGACGAGAACACTCTCGACATGGACGTGAAGAAAGAAATGGAAAACGCGGCCAAGGGGCAGGGGCTGTCTCCGGAGCAGTTGAAACAGATGCAGGAACAACAGGCCAAGGCGGCGAAGGAAACCACTACCGTCAAATCTTTGAACGAGAAGCTAAGCGCGGCCAAGACGGCGGCCGATGCCGGCGACTTCGATACCGCCATCGCGTCCCTCAACGAGGCTACTCAGGTGGATGCGACCCGCGATTTGCTCTGGTTCAAGCTGGGAGATTATTACCGGCTGTCGGCAACCAAGCAGACAGATCCAGCGGAGAAGCAGAAACGTCTGGCTTCCGCGGTCGAGGACTATCAGAAAGCGATCGATCTTAAGAAGGCGGCCACCAATGACAAGGATCCGAACGCGGCGAAAAATCTGGCCGCTTATTACAACAATTTGGCCGAAGCCTACGCCAAGTCCAACAAAGTGGACGATGCGGTGAAGACTTACGAATTAGCCGCCCAGGCCGATCCGGCGAGTTCCGCGCAGTATTACTTCAACGAGGGTGCGGTGCTCACAAATGCGGGCAAAGTGGATGATGCGCTCGCCGCCTTCAATAAGGTGATTACCGCCGATCCGAACCGCGCCGACGCCTACTATTGGAAGGGCGTGAACATGATTGGCAAGGCCACGTTGCAGGGAGACAAAATGGTGGCGCCGCCGGGAACTGCGGAATCGTTCCAGAAGTATCTGGAACTGCAGCCGACGGGAACCTATGCGGACGCCGCCAAGCAGATGCTGGCCAGCATTGGGTCTTCTGTAGAGACCAATTACGGCAAGAAGAAGGCAGCCAAGAAGTAGATTAATTGGTTGTAAATCTAATACGCCAGTCTAATCAGGGATGCCGATAAAATGAATCCGATGAAAAACCTCGCCGTCGTTCTGTTCGTAACCCTAACCTGCTACGGCCAATCGGAACTCCAAGGTCCGCCGGGAAAATCCAGTGTCGAGTCGCCAACCTATGACCAAATAAGCGATAAAACGCGTTCGTGGGTTTGCGCCGACGACTTCGGAAACATTATTTCACCAAACTTCCCGTCGGCTTCTGGTCCGCCCAACAAGGTTTTACTAAGGTTCGGCAACGCGACGCAAGCCAACATGGATCCGAGCGTCGCGCCCCAAACGGGGGTTGTAACGGTCCTGAACAATTCCAACACCGATTTCCAAACAAACACCGACCCGGGCGCTTACGCATTCACGTCGTGGTCCTTAAGCCACAACCCGACGTTCCTAAACTCAGTGGTTGGCCTGTACGGCATTGGGGAAGCAGTTCTCGATTCCGGCTCGTATGGCAACATCCTAATCGGCCCGCAGGGAGCTCAACTAGACGGCATTTCAAGTCCAGCGGCTGGCGCAACCATCTCCAGCGTTAAGGGGGTGCAGGCCGGGGTGTTCCACCAAGGGGCCGGGGCAACCGAGTTCGCCATCGGCGTAGACGTGCTGACGCCCGGGATCACGGGGGGCGGAAGCGTTTTCGATGCAATCGGTATCCACGTCCGTCCGCAGGTCGGCGCCCAAAACAACTTCGGGTTGGCCATCGACGGCACGTACAGCGGCCCCAACGACTACGCGATACAAACCAACGCCAACGCCCGTTCAAAATTAGGTGTCATTATCGAAGCGGCTCCGCATACGCCAACATCGTCCAGCGACACCGGAACGACCGGCCAAATCGCGTGGGACGCCAACTTCATTTACATAGCGGTCGCCCCCAACACTTGGAAACGCGTGCCTATTTCAACGTGGTAACCTAACCAGCCGGTATTGCCAACGATCCCTGCGGAAGTGTGCCTAAGCGACCAATCTTTCGATTCAAGCACTTGCAGTCGTGATGGAGGGCGGCTTCCCGTAGCCGCCCTCTCACCATTGCCGCGACGTTACGAAGGACTATGCACTTACTGTCCTTCGTCTTCCGCCTGCCACGCGGTATAGTGAACTATCTCCAATTCTGTGGTGCGTGCGATTCTCGAGTGTGAGGACGAATGGCAGCACCAACCATTGCTCCAATTTCCGTCGTATTAGAAGGTTTCTCTGGAAGCGGCAGAGTCGCGACGCCAGCTCTGCTGGGCGCGATGCTGCGCGCATCAGAAAAGATCAGCGATCTGATTTTTTCGCCCGGACGCCCGCCGCAAGTTCAGGTCTACGACCAGATGATCCCCGTGCAGGTGCCGGGGCTCACCTTCCTTACGCAGGACGATACGCGCCGTATTGCGGCCGACCTGATTGGCGACAATAAGCAGGCGATCACGACTCTCCGCGAGCATGGGGCTTGCGACATTTCCTTCGGGCTGCCGGGCCTGGCCCGGTTCCGGGTCAACATTTTTATTCAGCGCGGCAGTTGTGCGGTGGTGATGCGGGTCATTCCCACTGCAATTCCGGACTTTGCCTCGCTGCGTTTGCCAAAGCAGCTGTCGGACGTGGCCAAGCTCAAGGATGGGATTGTGCTGGTCGCGGGCCCTCCTGGCTCAGGCAAATCGTCGACGCTGGCGGTGCTGCTGGACGCCATCAATCGCGAGAAGTACTACCACATCATTACGATCGAAGATCCCATTGAGTTTCTGCACAATCACAAATGCTCGACGATCCATCAACGGGAGCTGCACAGTGACACTCCGAGTTTTGCGCTCGCTCTGCGTTCGGCGATGCGGCAGGCGCCGAAAGTGATTCTGGTGGGCGATATGCGCGACCGGGAGACGATTGAAATCGTGCTGGAAGCGGCGGAGACCGGGCATCTGGTGTTTTCGAGTTTGAATACCATGGACGCGTCGAAGACCGTGGAGCGCCTGGTCAATGCGTTCTCGCCGACCGAGCAGCAATCGGTGCGGGAGCGTTTCGCCAAGTCGTTCCGCTACATCATTTGCCAACGGCTGATGTCGAAATCGGATCGCAGCGGTCGTGTTCCCGCCTTCGAAATTCTCAAAGCAAATGCCCATACCCGGGAGTGCGTGGAAAAAGGGGAGCGGGAGAACAAAAAGCTTCTCGACGCCATCAAGGCGGGCGGCGCAGAAGGGATGCAGCATTTCGACGGCGAGATTGCGCAACTCGTGCAGCAGCGTCTGATCGATCTCGAAACCGGGCTGTCCTATGCCAGCAATCCGGGTGCGCTGGGGCAGGAATTAGCGCGGTAAAGCAACTCGTATTTTCCGGCAGTCGATCGCTACGGTCCCCCGCCTCTTCCCTGTCGTATCATCTCTTCATGTTCGCCGCCCCCGTCAATGCAACGGTCCTAAGCTTTGAAGACGCCCGCCGTGTGGTCGAGGAGCAAGCCGCGCTGATTCGCAGCAACATGCCAACTGGCGGCACGGAGTCTGTTGATCTTCTCGCTGCAGCAGGCCGCGTCCTTCGTGAGCCGGTGGTAGCGGACCGGGATCTTCCGCCATTTCCGCGATCCACTCGCGATGGTTATGCCGTGCGATCCGCGGACTTAGTCCAACTTCCCGCTACGCTGGAAGTAATCGGAGAAATCAAAGCGGGCGAGACAGTCGAAAAGAGCCCGGCCAACATCGGCAGCGGACAAACCGCCTCCATCATGACCGGCGCGCCGGTTCCTGCCGGTGCGGACGCGGTGGTGATGGTCGAGTACACCTCGCAGCATGGGGGCCAAGTTTTGGTTACGCGGAGCGTGATCCCCGGAGAAAACATTGTCGCCCGTGGCGCCGAAGCCCGCGAAGGCGCGCCGTTGCTGGATCGCGGCCTGCGTCTGAGTGAGGCGGGCATTGCTCTAGCCGCATCCGTCGGCAAAATTCGTTTGCAGGTATTCAAGCGACCGCGAGTTGCGGTGCTTACAACCGGGGACGAGATTGTCGAGGTATCCGCTGCGCCTGGCCCCACTCAAATTCGCAATTCGAATAGTTATTCGCTCGCCGCGCAGATTCGTCGCGCAGGCGGCGAGCCAGTGATGCTGCCCATTGCGCCAGACGAATTGCAAGGACTCCGCCACTTGATTGAAGAAGGCTTAAAGGCGGACCTGTTGCTGATGACTGGCGGAGTTTCCATGGGGCGTTACGATCTGGTCGAGCAAGCGCTGGCGGAATTGCAAGCCGACTTTTTCTTCACCGGCGCGAAGATTCAGCCGGGGCGCCCTGTCGTGTTCGGCAGGTGTGGCGCGGGCGCCCCCTTCGACAAGCTCAGGGCAGGCTCCGCCCGCGAAAAGCCGGCCACGTACTTTCTCGGTCTGCCGGGAAATCCCGTATCGACCATGGTCACCTTCGAACTGTTCGCGCGACCCGTGCTGGAGGCATTAGCGGGCGAGTCTTCATGCAAGTTGGTATTCCTTCACGCGCGCCTGAAGAAAGAAATCCGCATCAGGACCGGTCTCAAGCGATTTCTTCCCGCGATCCTTTCCGGAGAATTCGAACATTCGGAAGTCGAATTGGTCATCTGGCAGGGATCGGGCGACATTGCCGCAACCGCTCGCGCAAATTGCTACATCGTTATCCCCGCTGACCGTGAGCGCATTGCACCCGGGGAATGGGTCGCGGTTATGAAAAGCAATTATTAATTGCTGATGGTTGATTGAAACCAAACGCAAGATGCCGTTGACTTTCAATCAACAATCAGAAATCAACGATCAACAATCTCTGTGATAGTCATAGCTGGCGTTGGCGTCTCCAACTGGCGCTCCATGTAAGATAGAGCTACGGCATGCCGAAGAAACTCTCTCATTATGACGGCGCGGGGCGCGCCCGGATGGTCGATGTTTCTGGTAAATCCGCAACCCGGCGCGAGGCCGAGGCCAGCGCCTTTGTGGCGATCAGGTCTGAAGTGCTCGCTGCCCTGCCCAAAAATCCGAAAGGCGACCCGCTGGAGGTAGCGCGCATCGCGGGCATCATGGCCGCCAAACGCACGGCAGAACTGATCCCGATGTGTCATCCGCTTCCGCTGGCCGTCGTTGATGTCGAGGTACGCGTGTGCGAAAATGGCGTCGCCATTACCTCCAAAGTCGCTACTACCGCCGAGACCGGCGTCGAAATGGAGGCGCTGGTCGCGGTCAGCGTATCGGCGCTGACGGTTTATGACATGTGCAAGGGCGCGGACAAAGGCATTGAGATTCGCGAGATTGTGTTGGAACGGAAGAGCGGCGGGAAAAGTGGAGAGTATCGGCGGGCGAAGTAACAAATTCAACCTTCGTTTCGACTTCAAAGATGGCGAATAACGTCAAACTGCTGGTGGTGGACGACAATCCGATGGTGCTGGCCATGTTGCAGCAGGCGCTGGCTCCACTCGCGCTGGTCACGACCGCTGCGGACGCGGCGGACGCGCTGTTGAAGGCAGTGGACGATGTTCCGGATTTACTGGTTTGCGATTACAAAATGCCGGGCATGGATGGACGCCAGCTTGTCGAGAAATTGAAGAGCCGACCGGCGACCGCAAATTTTTCTACTGTGCTCATGGCGAGCAAGGCGGACATCGCCGAGAGGCTTTCACCGCAGGATGCGGCTGACGACTATCTGGAGAAGCCGTTTTTTTTGAAAGATGCTACGCGCCGTATCAAACGCACGATTGACCGGATCGCGCTGGAAAAAATGGCGAAGACTGCGCCGAAAGATGGAGTGGTGCAAGGAAGTCTTTCGCAGATGAATGTGATCGACCTGATGCAATCGCTGGAAATGGGGCGAAAGAGCTGCCAGCTTTCGCTGAGCAATGAGGGCGACAAGTGCGAGGTGTTTTTTGCGGAAGGTCAGGTGAAGCACGCAACCTATGGCGCGTTGGTGGGCGACGAGGCTGTGTTCAAAGTACTGCGCTGGACTGGGGGAAATTTCCAGCTCGACTTCGAAGGCAAGACGAACAAACAAACTACGCAGCTCAACACGCAGGGATTGTTGATGGAAGGGCTGCGGTTGCTGGACGAGTCGGCGCGCGAGGGCGGCGGGGAAGCGGAGTCCGTGGCGGCTGCGGGCGCTCCGGCTACACCTGCGAGCAGCGCCGGGCGAGGCCGAAGGGAAGAAGAGGAAGATGTCCTCCTCGATGGCTGAGCCGCCGGGACTAACGGCTGCGGTGGTGACCGTCAGCGATTCCTGCGCCCGCGGGGAACGCGAGGATGTGTCGGGGCCGGCGATCGCGAGACTTCTGCAGCAGCTTCAATTCTCTGTGACAGTGCGCGAAGTTGTTCCGGATGATTCCATTCAAATCAAAAATCTGCTGATTCGGCTGGCGTGCGAGGTGCGGTTCATCGTGACGACCGGCGGAACTGGCATTGCTTCGCGCGATGTTACGCCCGAGGCGACGCTCGCGGTGTGCGACCGGCTTCTGCACGGCGTAGCGGAGCGGATGCGGAGTGAGGGGATGAAGAAAACTCCGTTCGCGGCGCTCAGCCGGGCAGAGTGCGGAGTGCGGGGGCGGGCGCTGATTCTCAATCTGCCGGGGAGTCCCGCGGGGGCGGTGCAATCACTGGAGGCTGTTGCTGAGTTGATTCCGCATGCGCTGGAATTGCTGAGTGGGAAGACTGAGCACTAGGGCAAGCCGAACATTCTTGAGATTTTCTGAAATCATCCACACGAAATCAACCCCCCACCCTCTCGCAGAAGACGCGAGAAGGGTGGGGCACCCGGTACTCGTGACACTTACTGTGCCGGGGTTACGGCGGAGGTTGGGGGGACTTCGGCAGTTACTTCGGCAGTTACTTCGGACGTCGTGACCGGGTTGATCTTCACCGTGGCCAGGATTTTTTCCAGGCGGTCGAAGACTTTGTCGCGGTCGACGTGCTTCATAATGCCGTCATCAGGGGCGACAGTGGTCACGTTCAGGGCGAACTCGTAGCAGGCTCCATTTTGGAAAACGTGGAAGTACTTCGAGTCGCTCTGCCGAGTTCCTTCACCTGTAACAGCTTCGGTAGCGCGGAGCTCCAGGTCGCCGAGCATCAGCTTGGAGTTTGATGCGGTCAGAGTATCTGACGAAGGCTCGGCCGTCGTCTGAACTGCGGCCGGAGTAGCGGCTGTCGGAGATGCGGACTCTGTTGACGAAGCTTGCGGCGTGGCCTTCGGCTGGGGCACGGCGAACTCGGTGCACTGATCGGCGGTGAGAGTCTTGTGAACGCTCACGTTGAAGAATGCGGACGAGAAATCCGTGTTGGCAAAGCCGGTCTCGGGCAACTCGACGGCGGCGAGCGCGACTCCACCGGGCTGCACGAAATTCATGGCCAGAGGATTGGACGCCAAGAGACTCGTGGCAGCGTCGCCGGTTTCGATGGCGTAGCGGCGCGGATACTCGAAGCTCACGCCATAGTTTTTGTCTGTGTAGCTGACGGTTGCGGGTTTCTTGTGAACGACTCTCTTCGGAGCCGGCTTTTTCTCGGCTTGCACCGCCGGTGCGGGCATGGCGGGAAGCGGGCTTTCCGGCTGTGTAACGGGAATCTGGTTCGTTGCGGTTACGGGTTTCGGTTTGTCGCTGGAGCAGCCGACGGTTACGGAGCAGACGATCAGCACGGCGGCGAAGAAAAGCGTGCTGGCATTATTGCCCCAGGTTTTTGCGATCGAGCGAACTTCGTTGATGCGGGTCATGATTGGTTGCCTCCTGCCGGCGAGCGGCATCCTGGGGAATGCACGGGAGACGCCATGTGAACGCGCATTGATTTGGCGGGAGTTAGCGCGGTGAGCGCTGAAACACCGCGTGGGGCGCGGGATACGCTGTGGGCGGGATGACACGCGGATGTCCGCGTCTTTCGAAGAACTACAGACCGTGATTCCGGACCGAAGGGGTCAAAATTCCCACCCTCTCGCAAAAGACGCGAGGAGGGTGGGGTACCCGAGGCTTTTTTCCACTAGGCTTTTGCGAACGATTAGATTCGGATATCGTAGTCGGCTAGTGGAAGGCGTAATCGCCGGGGAAAAGAGGAGGTGCGATGGTCGGCGGCTGGGGAGTTGGAGCGAGTTTGAGATGCGCGCTCGGGCTTGCGATTTTCCTTTCGGCGGCTCTCGGCTGGGCGCAGACCACTTCGGCAAGTGTGTCAACAAGCGCGCCGGAGAAAATCATTATCGATACCGACATCGGCGACGACGTGGATGATGCGTTTGCGCTGGCGTTAGCGGTGAAGAGTCCGGAGCTGCAAGTTCTGGGCGTGATGACGACGTTTGGGGATACGGAAACGCGAGCGAGGTTGACCGACCGATTTCTGGGAGAAGTAGGGCGGGCGGAGATTCCGGTGCTGGCGGGGAAAGCTACGGCGACGAAGAATCCGATGTCGCAGCGTCGCTATGCGGAGGGCGGGCGCTTTGCGAAGGCTTCGCACGGAGACGCGGTGGGGTTCTTGCTGGAGCAGATTCGGAAATATCCGGGAGAGATCACACTGGTCGCGATTGGCCCCCTGATGAACGTTGGGGCGGCCATCGATAAGGACGCGGCGACGTTTCGGAAATTAAAACGCGTGGTGCTGATGGGCGGGTCGATTCGGCGAGGATATGGGGACTTGGGGTATACGGCACCGGTTCCTCCGATGCCTGAGTGGAATATTTTGAATGATGTGGGCTCCGCGCAGAAATTGTTTGCGGCGGGCGTTCCGTTGTTTGTGATGCCGCTCGACTCAACGCAGCTGAAGATGGATGAAGTGAAGCGGGCATTTTTATTTAGCCAGGGGACGCCGGTTACGGACCAACTCGTAATTCTGTATCACTTGTGGGGACAGGAGACGCCGACGTTGTTTGACCCCATGACGATTGCGTTTGTATTGCGTCCTGATTTGTGTCCGGTGCAAATGATGCACATTCGCGTGGACGAGAAAGGGTTCACACGAGAAGAACCGGGCGCGGCGAATGCGCAGGTTTGTCTGGACTCGAATGCGGAAGATTTTTTCAAGTTTTATTTGAAGCGGGTAGCGGCAGACGGGATCCCGAGATGAAATGATGAAGTCAAAATCCCCAACCTCTCGCAAAGTACGCGAGAAGGGTGGGGCACCCGCAATAATCTGGAGGGCCAAGTTAGTCTCTGTTTTTACAACGAGGATTTATGCGACCTAATGAAATCGCGAGGCGTGGATTCTTGAAGGTGGCCGGTGCGGGATTTGTGGGTAGTTCGGCGATCGGATTGACGGAAACCGCGCCGGCCGACGGCGACGCGGAGAGTAAGCCAGTTCTTGACGTACGAGCGTTCGGAGCCGCGGGCGATGGGAAGACGCTCGACACTGCCGCGATAAATCGCGCCATCGATGCGGCGGCCGCAGCGGGAGGCGGCACCGTACATTTTCCGGCGGGACAGTATCTTTCTTATTCGATTCATCTCAAGAGCCATGTTGGTCTCTACCTGGCGCATGGCGCGACTCTGTTAGCGGCTGATTCGCCAGCGGAAGGGGCGAGCGGCGGCTACGATGCGGCGGAGTCGAATCAGCCGTGGGAGAGTTATCAGGATTTCGGCCACAACCACTGGCATAACAGTTTGATCTGGGGTGAAAAGCTGGAAGACGTTTCGATTTGCGGGCCGGGGCTCATTTGGGGAAAGGGTTTAAGTCGCGGTTGGGGCTCCGGACCCAAAGCAGAGCAGCCTGGCGCGGGGAACAAAACTATCGCACTCAAGAATTGCCGCAATGTGTTGCTGCGCGATTTTTCCATTCTGCACGGCGGGCACTTCGGCATTCTCGCGACTGGCGTCGACAATCTCACCATCGACAATTTGAAGATCGATACGAACCGCGACGGCATGGACATTGATTGCTGCCGGAATGTCCGGATTTCAAACTGCAGCGTCAACTCGCCGTGGGACGACGGCATTTGTCTGAAGAGTTCGTTCGCGTTGGGCTATGCGCGGGCCACCGAGATGGTCACCGTCAGCAATTGCCTGGTTTGCGGCAGCTACGAAGAGGGGACGCTGCTCGACGCTACATGGAAGCGATTCGCTTCTGACGAAAAGGTGCCGCGTACCGGGCGGATTAAGTTTGGCACCGAGTCGAATGGCGGATTCAAGAACATAGCCATCTCGAACTGTGTGTTTGATGGATGCGACGGGCTGGCAATTGAAACGGTCGATGGCGCGGTGATCGAAGACGTGAGCATCAGTAACCTTACGATGAGAGACTTGGTGGGCGCGCCCATTTTTCTGCGGTTGGGCGCCCGCATGCGCGGGCCTGCGAATGTTTCCGTCGGCGTGCTGCGCCGCCTGATCCTCAGCAACATTACTTGTCAGACTGCTGCTTCGCCGCGCATCTGCTCGATTCTTGCGGGGATTCCGGAGCATCCCATCGAAAACGTGAAGCTGAGCGACATCACGATCTTTCATCAAGGCGGAGGGAGCACACAGGATGCGACGCGCAGGCTTGCCGAGAAAGAAAAAGACTACCCTGAGCCCAGCATGTTTGGGACGACGCCCGCGCAGGGATTCTTTATTCGCCACGTTCGCGGTCTGGAGATGGATGGCATCAAGATCGAACACGCGAACGAGGATGCGCGGCCGGCGTTCGTTCTCAGCGATGTTCAAGGTGCAGACTTCGCACGCGTGAAAGCTCCGTCGGCCACGGGCGTTCCCACCTTTGTGCTGAATGACGTCCGCGATTTCAGCGTGTACCGAAGCAGGCCGGTTCCCGACACAGAATTGCAGACCGTGGACAAGAAAGAACTGTAGATGGGACCGGTTCGTTGCACGACGCTTCCGATGAATTAAACTTTCCCGATGAAAAATCTCCCCCGGCTGTTTCGCTGCAAAGCAGTGCTGATCTTGTCTTTCTTCGCTTTTGCGCAAACCTTGCTGGCGCAGAAGGTTGCAATCACGTTTGACGATTTGCCGTTGAACGGAGATCTTCCACCGGGGATGTCCCGGGTAGAAGTTGTTGGGAATACGCTGGCAGTCTTGAAGATGCGGCACGTGCCCGCGGCGTATGGCTTCGTCAATGCCAAAAAGCTGGAAGGGAATGCCGATGCCGCGGCGGCTTTGAAGTTGTGGGCAGACGCGGAGCCGGTGGGAAATCATACGTATGCGCACATGGATTTGAACGCGAATCCGGCGGAGGCCTTTGAGCGCGAGATTGAAGAGGATGAGCCGGTGCTGGAGTTGGTGGCAGCGAAGGACGCGAACTGGCATTGGCTGCGTTATCCCTTTTTGCGCGAGGGAGACACGGTGGAGAAGCGGCGCGCGGTGCGAGCTTATCTTGCAGGCGCATCAGTATCGCGTGGCGCAGGTCACGCTGGATTGGGAAGACTATATGTGGAACAGCGCGTACGCGCGTTGCGTGGCGAAAAACGATGCGAAGTCGATTGCCTGGTTGCGAACGAGTTATTTGAATACGGCGTCGGCTTATTTGGACGCGGGGCGGGAACTGGCAAAGCTGGTGTACGGGCACGACATCAATCATGTGCTGTTGCTGCACCTGGGAGCATTCAGCAGCACGATTCTTGCCGGACGCGCTGGATCTGCTGCAGAAGAAGGGATTCCAACTGGTGACGCTGGAGGAGGCCGAAAGCGATCCGGCGTATGCGACGGATCCGGATGCCGGATCAAAGTATGGAGGCACGTTGCTGGAGCAGTGGATGGACGCGAAGAAGATCAAGTATCCGGCAGTGGCGGAGAAACCGTATAAAGAGCTGGGGGAAATTTGTAAGTGAATTTGGATCAAGCCGCGCTGCCTCGGGTCGCGTTGTCAAATTTCTACTTTTCCGGCAAGGGGCGCGGCAATGATGGGACAGCCTCACCAAGAGTCGAATTCCCCACTCTCTCGCAAAGAACGCGAGAAGAGTGGGCACCCACTTCCTGGGGCGACTCTTAATCCTTCGAGTCCCTTATAATCAAGAGATTCTTTATGGCTGCCGTTCTTGAGCGGATTGTCGCGGCGACGCGGGCGCGAGTGGCGGAGGCCAAGCGCGGTGCGGATTTGCGCGAACTGGAGCGACAGGCCGAACTCGCATGTGCCGCGCGGGTTTCGGCGGGCGCTGGAAGTCGAAGAGTCGCGACGGGTGTGGCCGTGATTGCGGAGTTGAAGAAGGCGTCGCCGTCGAAGGGATTGATTCGGGCGGAGTTTCGTCCGGCGGAGTTGGCGCGGGAACTTGGAAGCGGCGGGAGCAGCGGCGCTGTCGGTGCTGACGGATGAGGAATTCTTTCAGGGATCGCTGGGGAATTTGCGGGAGGCTTCTGCGGCGGTCAAGATTCCCTGTCTGCGAAAAGATTTTATTGTGGATGAGTTTCAGTTGCTGGAAGCCCGAGCGAATGCGGCCGATGCGGTGCTGCTGATTGTGGCGGCGCTGTCGGTAGAGGAGTTGGGTAGGCTTGCAGGCGAAGCGCGGCGGCGCGGGCTGGATGTTTTGTGCGAAGTGCATGACGGGGAAGAATTGCAGCGGGCTCTGGATGCTGGATGCGATCTGATTGGCGTGAATACGCGCGATCTGCGGACGTTCAAAGTGGATCTGGAGACGGCGTTCCGGCTGGCGGAGGAGATTTCCGGCGGACGTGGTGCGGGTGGCGGAGAGCGGGATTCATTCTGCCGAAGATGTGGCGCGGTTGCGGGCGGCGGGGTATGACGCGTTTCTGGTGGGGGAGTCGCTGATGCGGGCGGAGTCGTCCGGGGAGAGCGTTGCGGGAATTGATGCGAGTGCCGAGTGCGGAGTACCGAGTCCGAGTGGACGGTAGGAACTCCCACGTCTCGCAAAGGACGCGAGACACGGGGCACCCGGCACTCGGATTTACCGGCAACTGACAACTGGTTTTATGACTTGGGTGAAGATTTGCGGGATGACGAATTTGGAGGACGCGCTCGTCGCGGTGGAGGCGGGGGCGGATGCGGTGGGGTTTGTGTTTTATGAGAAGAGTCCGCGGAGGATTAGTGTCGAGGCGGCGCGGGAGATTGTGGAGAAGTTGCCCGCGAATGTGGAGAAGGTGGGAGTGTTCGTTGACCGAAGTTGACCGAACGGCGTCAGGTAACGTGCGATGATGCGGAGCGCTGGATTAACCGCAGTGTCAGATTTATGGCGACGCGTTCAGGACTCCAAGAATGATTCGATTGGCAGAAGGCATGTCTTGGAGCTTGCCTAGCCTATCGCGATTCTGCGGGGATAGGTGGGCCGATGGTATCTTCCTCTCCGCTGAGTTTCAGGAAGGCACTTCTGGCAATCCTGCTGGACTCGGGATCGGGTGGCACGCCGGGCGGTACAGGAGAGCGCTTTGATTGGGACGAGTGTCGCAGGGCTGGTTTGAGGACTGAGCCGGAAGTCGATTCCCGTAATTGATTGCGGGCGGACTTGACGCCAGCGAGAATGTGGGTGAGGCGATCGGCGTCCTCCAGCCATGGGGAGTGGATGTGGCTTCCGGAGTGGAGGCGCGGCCGGGGAAGAAAGATCCGGAGAAGGTGCGGGCGTTTGTGAGGGCGGTGCGGGAGATGGATCGGAAGATGAGTTAGGAATGGCTACAAGTCCAAGAACAACGAAAGTCAAAATCCCCACCCCTTCGGCGGGCTTAGGGCAGGCTCTAGCCGCAAAGAACGCGGCTAGGATGGGGCACCCTCGCGCTTTTTCTGCGCGGCGTTCTTCTTCCACTGGGTTCTACACCTCTGAACGAACCCGGGCGGTTTGGGGTTTATGGCGGGCGGTATGTGCCGGAGACGTTGATGGCGGCGCTCGAGGAACTGGAGCGCGAGTATGAGAAGGCGAAGCGCGATCGGAAGTTTCAGGCGCGGCTGGAGGAGTTGCTGCGAACTTATGCGGGGCGTCCGACGCCGTTGTTTTTTGCGCGGCGGCTCACGGAGAAATTGGGCGGGGCGAAGATTTATTTGAAGCGCGAGGATCTGCTGCACACCGGCGCGCACAAGATTAATAACTGCCTGGGACAGGGCTTGCTGGTGGAGCGGATGGGGAAGCATCGCGTGATCGCGGAGACTGGCGCGGGGCAGCATGGAGTTGCGACCGCGACCGTGTGCGCGCTGTTGGGATTTGAGTGCGTCGTCTACATGGGAACCGAGGACATGCGGCGGCAGGAGTTGAATGTGTTCCGCATGCGGCTGCTGGGAGCGGAGGTGCGCGGCGTGGAATCGGGATCGCGGACTTTGAAAGATGCGATCAACGAGGCGATGCGCGACTGGGTCACGAATGTGCGGACGACGCATTATTTGTTGGGGAGCGTGCTCGGAGCGCATCCGTATCCGACGATGGTGCGGGATTTTCATCGAGTGATTGGGCGCGAGGCGCGGGCGCAAATTCTGAAGGCTGAGGGAAAGTTGCCGACGGCGATTATTGCGTGCGTGGGCGGAGGATCGAATTCGATCGGAATTTTTTACGATTTCCTTAAAGACAAGAAAGTCCGCTGATCGGCGTCGAGGCCGGCGGCCGCGGCGAGGCGCTGGGCGATCATGCGGCACGATTTCGTGGAGGGTCTCCGGGAGTGTTGCAGGGGACGTACTCTTACGTGCTGCAGGATTCGGGAGGACAGATTGCGCTGACGCATTCGATTTCGGCGGGACTGGATTATCCGTCGATTGGGCCGGAGCACGCGGCTTTGCGGGATGCGGGACGCGCGGAGTATGTGCCGGCGTCGGATGCGGAGGCGCTGGAGGCCACGACTTTGCTGGCGCGGACGGAAGGAATTATTCCCGCGCTGGAGTCGGCGCATGCGGTTGCGGAAGTATTGAAGCGCGCGCCCAAGATGAAGAAGTCGGAGATTGTGATCGTGAATGTTTCCGGACGCGGGGATAAGGATATTGGCATCATGCGGGAGAACCTTAAGATCGATTGATGATTGTTGATTTTTGATTATTGATTGAAAACCTCACCACGTGCCGTTTGAACGTTCAATCAACAATCAGAAATTAACAATCAACAATCTCTTGCTATGCCTCTAACTTTCTACAAGAAACCGGGTCTGGTCGTGTATGTGACCTGCGGGGATCCGGACCTCGCGACTACGCGGGAGATCGTGCTGGCGGCGATTGAGGCGGGAGCGGATGTGATTGAGTTGGGGGTGCCGTTCAGCGATCCGGTGGCGGATGGGCCGGTGATTCAGCGGGCCAGCGAGCGAGCGTTGAAGCATGGGACATCGCTGGGGCAGGTGCTGACCCTGGCAGCGGAGGTGCGGCAACATGCGCAGTCTACCGGGCTGATTGTGTTTTCCTATCTCAATCCTATTCTGCGGATGGGGATGGAGAAATTCTGCAAAGTGGCGCGGGCTGCGGGAGTGGACGGCGCGCTGGTCACCGATCTGCCGGTGGAAGAGGCGGGAGAATATTTGCGGGCGATGCGCGCGTACGATCTGGCTCCGGTATTTCTGGCGGCGCCGACGAGTCCGGATGAACGATTGCAGCGGATTGCGGAGGCGTCGCGCGGATTTGTGTATGCGGTTTCGCGAACCGGAGTGACCGGGAGCGCGGCAGCAACTGGCGGACGATGCGCGGAAGCTGGTGCGGCGGTTGCGGCGCGTGACCAAGTTGCCGATCGCGCTGGGATTCGGAATTTCGACGGCGGAGCAGTTTGCGGAAGTGGGCGAGTTTGCCGATGCCGTGGTAGTGGGCAGCGCGATTGTGGAGACCGTCGAGCGAAATCGCGGGCGGGAGGCGGCGGCTGTGGGAGAGTTTGTCAGAGAGCTATCAGCTGTCAGCCCACAGATGTCAGCTCATTCGCGTTGATGATACCCACGGGATGTTCTGTGTGGAATTGTGAAAGCTGATAGCTGACTGCTGAGAGCGGTTATTCATGGACATTGAGGATTGGCGAAAGAAAATCGATGAGCTGGACCGGAAGCTCGTGGAGCTGCTGAGCGAGCGGGCTCGGGCTGCGGTCGAGATCGGGCGATTGAAGCGTAATACTTCATTGCCAATTTATGAGCCCGACCGCGAGCGTATCGTTTTTGCGAATGTGCAGGAAGCGAATCCGGGACCACTGAGCGGTCGGGATCTGGTGCGCATTTACGAGCGCATTATGGATGTCATGCGAAATGTTCAGAAGGAAGAAATTGTGCCCAAAGCCGAGGCTGCAGAGTCGGCGACTGAATTCGATTCGGAAGTGAATGATTGAGCGATAGCCGTGCCGCTGGCGAGCGAAAGCAGGTTCCTCGCTTCGCTCGGAATGACAACGCTTTGTTAGTGCGCACCTCGAATAGTTCAGGGCAAGAGCTAAAGGCTAAGAGCTAGAAGCAAGAAGAGATTTCTATGATTGTGGCGATGCAGGAAGGCGCGGACGAGCAGCTGATTCAGCAGGTGATTGAGCATCTGGTGAAGATCGGGTTTGAAGTGCACCGCTCGACTGGGGCGCGGATGACCGTGCTGGGCGCGGTGGGGTCGGGGATTGATTTCGACATCCGCAACGTGGAATTGTTGCCGGGCGTGCAGGAAGTCCATCGCATCAGTTCGCCTTACAAGCTGGCGGGCAGAAGTTTTCGTCCCGAGGGGACGATCGTCAAGCTGGCAAATGGGGTCAGCATTGGCGGCAACGAAATTGTAGTCATGGCGGGACCGTGTTCGGTGGAGTCGCGCGAGCAGATATTTACTACGGCAGAGGCCGTGGCGAAGGCGGGCGCGAAAGTGTTGCGGGGCGGGGCGTTCAAGCCGCGGAGTTCTCCGTATTCGTTTCAGGGGCATGGGGAAGACGCGCTGAAGTTAATGCTAGAGGCGGGAGAGAAATTCAAGTTGCTGGTGATCAGCGAGGTCATGGAGATTTCGCAGATTCCGATGATGCTGCCCTACGTGGACATTCTGCAGGTAGGCGCTCGCAACATGCAGAACTTCAATCTGCTGCGCGAGTTGGGCAAAGTGCGCAAGCCGGTGCTGCTGAAGCGAGGCATCGCGTCCACGTTCGAAGAGTTGCTGCTGTCGGCGGAATACATCATGTCGGGCGGGAATTACGACGTGATTCTGTGCGAGCGCGGCATTCGAACATTTGAGACATATACCCGCAACACCATGGATATTTCGGCGATTCCGATCATTCACAAGCTGTCGCATTTGCCGATGACGGCGGATCCGTCGCACGGAACCGGGCGGCGGGACAAAGTTTCGCCGATGGCGCGCGCGTCGGTGGCGGCGGGAGCGGATGCCCTGCTGATTGAAGTGCATTGCAATCCCGATCAGGCGTTGTCGGACGGGGCGCAGTCATTGTTCCCCGAGCAGTTTGCGAAGCTGATGGATGAGTTGCGGATGATTGCGCCGGCAGTGGGACGGAAGATCGCTTAGGTGCTTTTCATTACAGAGCCACAGAGACACAAAGGAAGGCAAACGCGAAATCTGGACCTAAGTTGATATTCCCATTCCTCGGTCACAGCCGAAGTTGCACATCCTAGGATTTTGTTTTCTCTGCGTCTCTGTGTCTCTGTCGTGAGATATTTCTTTATGGCGATTCGGCAAATCACGATCATCGGCACGGGCTTGATTGGCGGGTCGCTGGGGCTCGCGCTTCGAAAGAAGAAATTTGCCGGGCGGATTGTGGGATGCGATCGCGAGGGGACACTGGAGCGGGCGCGCATGCGGGGCGCGATCGATGACGGAACGGCGAATCCTAGCGACGCTGTGCGCGGGAGCCAGGTGGTGGTGCTGGCGACTCCAGTGCTCGCGATTGTGGATCTGATCGAACGCGTCGGGCCTTCTCTTCCGGCGAAAGCGCTACTTACCGACGTGGGCAGCACGAAGACAATGGTGGTCGAGCGCGCGGTAAAAGTCTTTGGGAAGAATGCAGGGAAGCGGTTTCTGGCGGGGCATCCGATGGCGGGGAAAGAGATGAGCGGAGTGGATTATGCGGATGCGGATTTGTTTCAGAAGGCGGTGTGGTTCCTGTCTCCGCTGCCGGGACAAAATTTGAATGAAGGATTGTTCGCAGAGTTTGCCGGATGGATTGATCAGATTGGGTCGCGGATTGCGATGCTGCCGGCGGAGGAGCACGACCGGCTGTGCGCCTGGATCAGCCATGTTCCCCAGATGATTTCGACCGCGCTGGCGGCGGCGCTGGTGGAAGAGTTTGGAGATGAGGCTCCGCTGTTGGCGGCCGGCGGGCGGGCGTTGCAGGAGATGACGCGGATTTCGGCGAGTCCCTATTCGATGTGGCGGGATATCGCGATCAGCAACCAGAAGAATCTGGAAAAGGCGTTGTGGAAAGTGGAGCAGCGGCTGGCGCATATCCGGGAAAATTTGGCGACGCGGCAATTGGCGGAGGAGTTTGAGCAGGCGCATGCAGTTGCGGAAGACGCCGGTGAAGAAACAATGATTCACCACAGAGACACAGAGGCTCCGAAAAAATCAATTGCTGAGCTCTGGTTTCATCTCCTGTCGTATTCCTTCCGACGCATTATCTCGATCTTGTTCCTCTCCGTGTTTCTGTGCCTCGATGGTCAAATTCATTTAGAATGCTGGACGCTATGAATAAAGTTGTGGCCAATGCGGATGAGGCCATTCGCGACGTGTTTGACGGCGCGACGATCATGATCGGTGGCTTTGGCCTGTGCGGGATGCCGGAGAATCTGATTCGCGCGCTGGTGCGCAAAGGGACGAAGAATCTGCGGACGATCAGCAACAACGTCGGCGTGGACGGCGTGGGCAATGGGTTGCTGCTGGCGGCGGGGCAGATTGTGCATCACATCGGATCCTACGTGGGCGAGAACCGGTTGCTGGAAGAGATGGTGTTGAAGGGGACAATCCGGCTCGACCTGGTTCCGCAGGGAACGTTTTCCGAGCGCATTCGCGCGGGAGGCGCGGGCATTCCGGCGTTCTATACGCCGACTGGCGTGGGAACGATGGTGGCCGAGGGCAAGGAGACGCGCGAATTTGACGGGCGCACGTACGTGATGGAACGCGGGCTCAAGGCGGACTTCGCCTTTGTGAAGGCGTGGAAGGGCGACCGCGAAGGGAATTTGATTTATCGGAAGACGGCGCGGAATTTTAATCCCATGATGGCGACGGCGGCGAAGATTACGATTGCCGAAGTGGAGCATCTGGTGGACGCGGGAGAGCTGGATGGAGATCAGATTCATACGCCTTCGATTTATGTGAAACGGATTTTTCAGGGGGAGTTGTACGAGCGGCGGATTGAGCGGAGAACGGTGCGGAAGGGCTAGTGCGGAGAATTCCCCGCAACTTCAGTCGTGAGTTTAAAGGGCAGGGATCCTTCGACTGTGGTTTTGCTTCGCGTTCGCGAAGCAAAATCCTCGCTCAGGATGACAAAGGTGCTGGGGTCGAGCCGACGGCTGGTGAATCATGAATAAGCCGGGCAAAGATGTCGACAAGCGCGAGCGGATTGTGAGGCGGATTGCGCGCGAGTTGCGCGATGGGTTTTATGTGAACCTGGGCATTGGAATGCCCACGCTGATCGCGAATCATGTGCCTCGGGGCATCGAGGTCACGCTGCAGTCGGAGAATGGGATGCTGGGAATTGGGCCGTATCCGCTCGAAGGGACAGGAAGATCCCGACCTGATCAATGCGGGCAAAGAAACTGTGAGCGAGATGCCGGGGACTTCGTATTTTTCGAGCGCCGATTCGTTTGCCATGATTCGCGGCGGACATATTGATTTGAGCGTGCTGGGCGCGATGGAAGTGGATGAGTCGGGAAGTCTGGCGAACTGGATGATTCCGGGGAAGATGGTCAAGGGGATGGGCGGGGCGATGGACCTGGTCGCAAGTGCGCGGCGCGTGGTGGTGGCGATGGAGCATACGACGCGCGATGGTGCGCCGAAGATTCTGAAGAAGTGCACGCTGCCGCTGACCGGTGTGAACGTGGTGGATACGATTGCGACGGAGATGGCGTATATCCGCGTGACCAAAGATGGGCTGGTGCTGGAGGAAGTGGCGCCGGGGTTGACGGCGGAGGATGTGCAGCGAGCGACTGAGGCGCGGCTGATTGTGAGTCCGGGGTTGAAGGTGATGGAGAGTTAGTACCTGTTGTGGCGCTAACGTGTCGGCGGCTGACAAGAACCACGTAGCCCCGGACGCATTCGTTCGGAGGCACTTTTCTCGGCAGCCGATGGTTCATGTGCAGATCAAGGCGGACGAATGCGTTCGCCCCTACGTGTTTCTTTCCGTCTACGCAGCGGAAATGCGGCGGATCAGGTCTTCCTGTTCCTGCTTGCTTTCCGCGCCGATGGTGAAAGCGTCTAGAAATCCCAGCGAGAGCGCAAACTTGATGCCTTCGTCCTGACGGTTGCGCAGCGTGCCCTGGCCTAGAATCTTCATGCCTACCACGGCTTTTCCGGCGGTCTTCATTTCGTTCAAAACGCTGACGACGGTTGCGGGATCGGCGTCCATGTAGGCGCCGACGGGATTAATGCGGGCCAGATCGATTTCCACCCACGGAGATTTCGCGGCGGCGCGCAGGGCTTCGATGCTGTGGCAGGAGCAGCCGTGAGCGCGGATGATTCCCTTTCTGTTTGGCTTCGGAGAGGACATCCATCGCGCCTTTGTAGCGGTCGGTCCAGTCGGCTTCGGTGACGCAGTGCATCAGGCAGACGTCGAGATAGTCGGTGCCGAGTTCGCGGCGGAAGCGGTCGAGATCGGCGCGCATGGTGGCGGCATCGCGCGCCCAGGACTTGGTCAGGACGGTGACTTTGTCGCGCTGCACATGCTTGAGGGCTTCGGCCACGTGGGGATGGCTTCCATAGGAGTCCGCAGCGTCGAAGAAGCGCAGGCCGTGGTCGTAGCCGTTGAGCAGCAGATCGGAGAGGCCTTTGACGCCGAGCGCGGTCTGATGCGAGTGTCCGCCGGAGCCGACGGTGCCGGTGCCCATGGCGAGGCGGCTGGTTTTGATGCCGGTGCTGCCGAGAGTGACGGTATCGGAGGCGGAGAATTTCGCAGGAAGAGTCTGGGTCTGCGATGGCGTTGAGGATCGACGTGGAACTGAGCCAGGCCGCTCCCAGGCCTGACGCGGAGCGAATGAGGAATTCGCGGCGACGCATAGGTCCTCCTACGACTTCAGGCGTTCCCTAAAAGGCTACACCTGGAAGGCCGGTGATGGGAAGGTTGGGTCCTGCGTCAACCCACTAGTTCTATCGCCCAACAATTTTGTTCCCGAACATCAAACTCTTTCTTCTTAGACTCGAAACGGCGCCGCCAGCAATCGGAACGGTAGCGTGATCGCCAGGAAGATGACTTCCAGAACTCCGTGGACGGCAACGCCCACGATGCGAAACGGCAGCAGGAGCAGCCAGATGAAGGGATACGCGATCAGGGCCAGGAGAGCCAGCGGCCAGCAGAGTACGAAGAGGATGCACCAGAGCAGGAAAGCGAACATGGTCGAGACCTCCTTCCCTCTCTGAATAATTGTACGCTTCGGATGGGAGAAAGGTTCCACGATGCCCGCGGCGTGGGCCGTCACTCGAATTGCTTGCGGAAGGCGGCGAGTTGCTGCTGGACTTCGGTGAGTTCCTGGCGCAGGCGGGCGACTTCTTCTTCCAGCGAGATTAGATCGGTCGGCGTCGGCACTCGCGGGCGAGGGCGCCCGCGCCACATTTGCGATTCCGGTTGCATCCGAGATGGGTGGTTCGCCGGAGAAAAGGTGCATGTAGCGGGATTCTTTGGTGCCGGGCTGGCGAGGGAGAACTCGGGCCAGGGGCGGGTCGCGCTGGGCGAGACGATCGAGCGTGGAGACGATGTCGTCGAGAGCTTCGAAGTGGTACATGCGGTCGGTGCGGCTGCGGAGTTCGCCGGGAGTCTGCGGCCCACGGAGCAGAAGCACGCAGACGACTGCGATTTCGCGGCGATCGAAGTTGAAGACCTCCTGCAGGCGGTGTTCGAACTTGGTGACGCGGCTGTCGGCGCCGCTGGCCGGGCCAGCCATGCGTTTTTCCTGCAGCGTAGCCGAGCGCCTGGCGGACGGTTTCTTCGTCGAGACTCATTACCGGGTCGCGATTGTTTTTCTGATTGCAGGCGTTAACCAGGGCATTGAGCGAGAGCGGATAGTAGTCGGGCGTGGTGATGTCTTTTTCGATCAGCGAGCCGAGGACGCGGGCTTCGACTTCGGTGAGGATTAGTGCCATTAATTTATCCGGAGGAGGAGAATGTCGATGCCTCGGGCATGGGAAAATCCTCCTGGGTGTGATTGAAGAGTGTACCGTATGCGAGCGAACGCTGGGGCTTGAGTGCGTCATTTTCTTCGCGAAGATATGACCGCCGGACAAGCAGAATGCTGGTATAGTTTTCGTGAACGGATCGGACTGGCGCTTCGCCAGAGCAAGGAACGAAACAAATGTTGCGACTGCTATTGCATTGGGTGTTAAGTGCGGTTGCAGTATGGATTATGGCTCAGATTGTGCCCGGGATCTCCGTCAGCGGGCCGAGGAACGCTCTGATCGCGGCGCTGGTGATCGGATTCATCAATGCGACCATCGGATTCGTGCTGAAGATAATTACGTTCCCTCTAACGCTGCTTACTCTGGGATTGTTCTGGTTCGTCATCAATGCCCTGATGCTGGAGTTTGCTTCGGCGCTGCTGGCGCCGGGATTTCAGGTGCACGGGTTTCTGGCGGCGTTCATCGGCGCGATCGTGCTGAGCCTGCTGAATATGTTGATGAAGGCGATTATCATGCCGCGGAAGGACGTCTCCTAGCGGTCGTTGGTCCTTCGTCGTTGGTCGTTCGCTCGAGTGATTCAATCCTTCCGTCCCGAACTATGGAGTCGAGCGCTTTTTGGTTTTCATCGCCTGCCAATCTTCTTCCGCCAGGACCCGTCCCAGGTTACTGAATTCGCCGGCGCCTTGCAGAAATTCACCGCCGTCCATGCGGATGACCTCGCCGTTGATGTAGCCCGATCCGTCGCTCACCAGAAATGCCGCGAGGTTGGCGAGTTCTTCGACCGTGCCAAAACGGTGGAGAGGATTCCGGTCGAGCGCGAGCGTTTCGAGATCGGGGCGCGGCAGCACGCGCGAGAATGCGCCTTGCGTGGGAATCGGACCGGGCGCGATGGCGTTCATCCGAATGCCCCGGTTGCCCCACTCCACCGCGAGGCTGCGAGTGAGGGCTTCGACGCCGGCTTTGGAAACGGCGGAAGGAACGACGTAAGCCGACCCCACGGGCGCGTAGGTTGCGGAGATGCTGAGGACCGTGCCGGGATGCCCAGCTTTGAGCCAGCGGCGTCCGCAGGCCATCGTGCAGTGCAGAGTTCCCATGAGCACGATGCCAATGACCGACTCGAAAGCGCGCGGAGAAAGTTCTTCGGTGCGGGCGATGAAGTTGCCGGCGGCGTTGTTGATGAGGATATCGAGAGGAGCGGTGTTCCAGATGGAACCAATCATCGCTTCGACTGCGTCGAGATTTCGTACGTCACAAGGGACAGAGTGAATCGTGCCCTTTGCGGACAGCTCTGTCGAAGTCTGGGTCAGAACGTCTACGCGGCGGCCGCAGATGTAGACCTCCGCGCCGAGTTCGAGAAACCGTTCGGCCATGCCTTTGCCGAGGCCTGTGCCTCCGCCAGTGATGAGAATCCGCTTGTTTTTTAGAAGATCGGTGCGGAACATGAGAGGTCTCCGAAAGAAAATGAACGACAGATTATAAGGGCTGAAGGGCGAGGACGAGGACGCCCTCGCGACAGCCGGCGGGACGCCGGCGCTACAAAGCCGCGCTACGACGACGCTCATTTCAAGACGCACGCGACGCGGAAGCCGTAGTCGGCGTACTGAAAATCTGGCGGGATGCTGGAACGGGCGGAACAGCGAGCTACTTTAATCTGGTGCCGCCATGATCCACCGCGGGAGGATTTGCGTTTGGTTTGGCCCGGGCCTCGTGGGTTGCGCTCGGGCGAAACTGAGTAATAGTTCGGGTCATACCAGTCGCTGCACCATTCGTGAACGTTGTCGCAAATGTCATACAGTCCGAATGCATTGGGGGCGTAGCGTGCAATTGGATCGGGACCGGTTTGCCAGCGTGTGGCATAGTCAGGAAGGGATTGCGGCAGGGCGTCTCCCCACGGGAAATTTTTCTGTTCCAAGTCGCCACGCGCGGCACGTTCCCACTCTGCTTCGGTCGGCAAACGATAATCGCGACCGGTTTGCGCGCTGAGCCATTCGCAATACTTTGCAGCTTCGAACCAGGAAACTCCGGCGACGGGTTGTTGAGGATGATTGAAATTTGGGTCGTGCCAAAACGGAGGGGCCGCAGCACCACATGGGCCGAGAAAACGCGCGTATTCGGCGTTGGTGACTTGCGTGGCGGCCAGAAGAAAAGCGTCGACCCAGACGCGATGAATTGGACGCTCGCAATCCTGCCCGGCGTTCGAACCCATCAGGAACCAGGCCCCAGGGATCTGGATCAGCGACGGTTCGACGGTCAAGGGCGTAGCGTCCGCGCGGGCTGGAGTGAGCGTCATGACGGTGCCGCAGTTTCTCTCCAGAAAAGTTTATCAGCGCCGCGCCTCACGGGCGGAGCGGACACCTAACTACGGAGTTGTTTCACGACTCTGGCGATGTCGTTGTCCTGAAACAGGCGGATGGCGGCGATGCCCGCAGCTCCGGCTGCGAGGCAGGAACTGGCATTCTCCAGCGTGATTCCTCCCAAGGCGAGAACCGGGATGTTGGCGAAGCAAGCTTCCCGCAGAAGCTCTAGTCCCACGGGTTGTGCGTTCGTTTTTTCGAAGACGGGGCCGAAGACAGTGAAGGTTGCGCCTCGGGCTGCGGCCTCGACCGCCTCTGCCGGGGAGTGACAGGAGACCGCAACGACTGGAGCTTGTGGTGAGGTTGGGCGGGCAGAGCCTGCCCTGAGCTTGTCGAAGGGAGTGCCCGCCCCACACTTGGTCCACGCGGTTCTCACGTCTTCAGGAGAGACATCGTCGGACCGGAGGTGGACACCAGCGACTTCAACCGCTAGGGCGACATCGGTGCGGGAGTTGATAAGAAGGGCAGTTGCCGGCTGCGAGTTACCACTCGAAAGTCGTACTCGTCGGATTGCGCTCACGGCTTCTTTAGCTAACAGCTCCAGATCGCGCGTGGACAGGTCTTTCTCGCGGAGCTGAATATAGTCGACGCCGGCACGCGCGGCCTCGGCGATTTTTTCAACGAGCCGGCGACGGCGCGAGGATTCGTCGCCGGGGAACGCGGTCCGGTCAGTGATGTAGTAAAGAAGGCAATTCGCCGGCATCAGCTCTGCAGTTTAATGCAACAGGCATTCGTCGTGATTAAGGAAGCCTGACGACTGGCAACCGGAAGTCGTTCAAACCCCTGTTAGAATCAAGGGTTAGTCCCTCACCATGGACGCCGCTTTCATCCGCAATTTCGCGATCATCGCGCATATCGACCACGGCAAGTCCACGCTGGCCGACCGCCTGCTGGAGCTGACCGGGTCGGTGACCGCGCGCGAAATGCAGGCTCAGGTGCTCGATTCCATGGACCTGGAGCGCGAGCGCGGCATAACCATCAAGGCTCATGCCGTCCGCATGGCTTACACTGCGCAAGACGGCCAAACTTATCAGCTGAATTTAATCGACACCCCCGGCCACGTCGACTTTTCCTACGAAGTCTCGCGCTCTTTGGCCTCGTGCGAGGGAGCGCTGCTGGTCGTCGACGCCTCGCAGGGAGTCGAGGCCCAAACGCTGGCCAATTCCTATCTCGCCATCAATCACGGCCTCGAAATTATTCCCGTCATCAACAAGATCGATCTGCAAAGCGCCGACATTCCGCGCACGAAAGAAATGATTGAAAGCGCCGTCGGCCTCGACACAACCGACGCCGTGCTGATCAGCGCCAAGACCGGTCAGGGCGTTCCCGATGTTCTTGAAGCCATCGTGAAACGTGTTCCTCCGCCCAAGGGCTCGCCCGACAACCGGCTGCAGGCGCTGGTTTTCGACTCCTGGTTCGACGCTTACCGCGGCGTCGTCGTGTTGACTCGCGTGTTTCAAGGCACGCTGCGCAAGGGCGACCGGATCCGCTTGTGGTGGAATGGCACCACCTTCGACGCCGAGACTCTCGGCGTGCTCACGCCCAAGCCGGTTGAGATCGACCAGCTTGTGGCCGGCGAAGTCGGCTTCATCATCGCCAATATCAAGAACGTTGCGGACACCAAGATCGGCGACACCATCACCCACGACGCCAATCCCGCGCTCGAAGCCTTGCCCGGCTTCGAAGAAATCAAGCCCATGGTCTTCGCCGGCCTCTACACCGTCGATGCCCATGAGCACACGCAACTGCGCGAGGCCCTGGAAAAATTGCGGCTCAACGATTCCTCTTTCTTCTTCGAACCGGAAAGTTCCGTCGCGCTCGGCTTCGGCTTCCGCTGCGGCTTTCTGGGCCTGCTTCACATGGAGATCATTCAGGAGCGCCTGGAGCGCGAATTCAATCTCGACTTGATCACTACCGCTCCCGGCGTCCGCTACAAAATTACGAAGACCGACGGCACCATGGTCGAAATCGACAATCCTTCGCGCTGGCTCGACCCCAGCGAAATCGCAAAAGTGGAAGAGCCCGTAATCCTGGCCACGATTCTCACCAACGAAGAATACGTCGGCGGGATTTTGAAACTCGTCGAAGAAAAGCGGGGCAAGCAGAAAACCTTCGAGTACGTCAGTTCCTCGCGCGTAATGCTGCACTACGAATTACCGCTGAACGAAATCGTCCTCGATTTTTACGACCGCCTCAAATCCGTCTCGCGCGGGCTACGCTTCTCTCGACTACCATCTGGCCGATTACTGGGAATCGCCCATGGTCAAGCTCGACATTCTGGTCGCGGGCGAGCCGGTCGATGCGCTCTCCATCATCGTGCACCGCGACTTCGCTTACGAACGCGGCAAACTTCTGGTTTCCAAAATGAGAGAGCTGATCCCCCGCCAGATGTTCGAGGTGGCGATCCAGGCTTCGATCGGCGCCAAAATCATCGCCCGCGAAACAGTACACGCCATTCGCAAGAATGTTATTGCGAAATGTTATGGCGGCGACATTTCGCGCAAGCGCAAGCTGTTGGAGAAGCAGAAAGAGGGCAAAAAGCGCATGAAACGCATTGGCCGCGTCGACATCCCCCAGGAAGCCTTCTTAGCAGTGCTGAAGGTGGGAGAGGGTAGTAACTAGGAAGGCTTTTAATTTCAGGACAGGTGTTACTCAAACGGAATTTTGACTTCCGTATAGCTGCCGGGCTTGGCTGCATTCACGGCGGCAACCACGCGGTCTATGTAGCGGTGGACGGCAGGCCGCTGAGAATTGCCAAGTATAACGATGGCGATTCGCCGGCCTTTCAGGTTTTGTTGGTACTGGATATTTTTGTCCGTGGAAAGCAGAAGGTCGAACCCCGCTTCCTCGGCTACCGTCAGCAATTCGCCGTTCGCCAGGTTATCCCAGCCTCTTGCTACGGCTTCTACAACCGTATGACCGAGAAGCCAACGGGAAATGCTTCGCGGTGTACCGTGGTCAAAGAGAATGAGCATCGGCGGAAGTCGAACGCACCGGAGCGGGTATTCGTGGTTCCAAGCTCTTAGCCGCAAACTTTAACACGGCGTTGATTTGTTCCCGCGTGACGCAGAATTCCTCCATCACTTCCTCTACCGTCAATCCGGCTTCCAGGTTTTCAAACACGGTACTGACCGGCATCCGCGTATTCTTAAACACCCACGCGCCGCTGACTTTGCCGGGAACGCTTTCCACCGCCGGGCATTGCGACCAATCCAGAGCTGCCATGTTCTCACCCCTACCCATCATATCCCACGACAACGAAGCGGTAGAGCCTGGCAGGTTTCAATAGCGGCGCGCGTTTCGTCTCCACAGCTTCAACCTCTTCATGATCTCATCGGCTTCTTTTTGTATTACGACGGGTGATTCGATGCCAATTTCTTCAAGCAGACGCCTCCTCCTTCGCAGGTTTAACGCTTTCGCAACCAGAGTCGGAGGATCGGCTGAAACGAGTTCAGCCAGTCTGTCTTTCTTCCCTGTGAGCTCGCTCAACACCTGATTGAGGTGGCCTACATCAGACTTGAGCGCGTTGGGGACAGCTATACCCTCGGAATCTAGAATTGCAAAGACCGAGTCGAGCGATCTGATCACCAGAGTTAACGTAGATCGGAGGACTTCGAGTTCGGCTACCTTCTTCCCCCAGCCTTCACGCTCTTTGCCGCGTCGGTCAATCTTCGCCATCCGGCGGGCTGCGAGCAAGAAACGCGCCGCCTCAATGACCTTACCGATCACACCGGGGACATCGTTGACATAGCTCTGCCATTCTTCGCTGAACCGCTCACGGAGTTTCTCGGGCAACTGCCCGACTGCGAGCATGATGAGACCGCGAATGATTGAAGGACTCCACGCTTCTATCTCTTTGGCCAAAATGCCTGACAACGCAGCGCCAAGGATGCTCAAAACAAATAACCCAATACTCGCTATCAGCGCCACGCGAACTCCTTGAATGAAGCAGCAACATCTTGGACTGCTGCTCGTGCCTTTCTCGCGCCGACACCCGTGATTCGGTAGAACCGACGGCGCGGTCTGCCAAGTTCGTGCGGGTCTTCGGTTTCCCAGTGGCTTTTAACCCACCCGGCCTCCTCCAATCGGAAGAGAATCGGATAGAGCGTCCCCGAGGCGAGTTTGGTGGAGCGGGCAATCTCAGCGCCTGATATTTCATCTTGAGTACGTGATATCAGGATCGCTAAGACCTTGAGAGTTTGAGCCGTAATACGTGGTTCATCAATACCCATAGTAGGAAGTCTACATAGACTATGGCCCCGAGTCAAGAACCTCTCGACTTCCCCCTCATTTCCCTTCCTCGGGTGTATCCTTTTCCAACCATGCGCAACCTCACCACAACCCTGCTCCTGTTCGTAACCCTCGCCGCCGCCGCGCTCGCGCAACAGCCCGAGACCAAGCCCGGCCCTAAGCCCGAAGACACCGAAGTCTGGCAGCCCGAGCCCAAAGTCGTCACCCCCGGCGCAACCTGCGGAGCCGCGCCCTCCGACGGCATCATCCTATTCGACGGCAAGAATCTCGACGAATGGGTCTCCGCGCAGGACCGCGACGCGCCCGCCAAGTGGACCGTCGCCGGCGACATCCTCACAGTCAACAAGCCCGCAGGCAATATCGAAACCAGGCGCACCTTCAAGAATTATCAACTCCACATCGAGTGGCGAATCCCCGAGAACGTCACCGGCTCCGGCCAGCTCCGCGGCAATAGCGGAGTCTTTCTCGCCTCCACCGGCCCCGGCGATGCCGGCTACGAGTTGCAGGTCCTCGACAACTTCAACAACAAGACCTACGTCAACGGACAAGCCGGTAGTCTTTACAAACAGTCCATCCCGCTCGCCAATCCCAACCGCAAGCCCGGCGAATGGCAGACCTACGACATCGCCTGGACCGCCCCCGTCTTCAGCCCCGACGGCACCCTGAAGTCGCCCGCCTACGTCACCGTCTTTTTCAATGGAGTGCTGGTCGAGAATCACTTCGAGCTGAAAGGCGAGACGCGCTACGTCGGCGCACCCTTCTACAAAGCTTTCGACGGCGCCCCGATCAAACTCCAGGCCCACGGCGACCCCAGCCCACCCATCACCTTCCGCAACATCTGGGTGCGACCGCTCGACTGATTTCTGTCGCGCTCGACCGATTTCTGTCTGGAAAAGGCAAATGTCGAGTTGGCTGGGGCAGCAACTAATTCCGCCGTTCGTGACCAAGCTGGGCTATTCGCGCCATCACCAAAAGACCGATTGTTGCGATCAGATCTTTGCCTTAACAGCGGGAACAGAACTGAAGGAAGGATGCCTAAAATCGGCCCAAAATCGAAAGTACCAGAGCTCCAAAATGTGCAAATCTCAAAACCGAAGACCTACGGACTTCGTCCAGTTCGTGACAATGTTAATGATTCATGAATTGCATAACTGGTTACTGTTCATGCTCTTAAAGCCGGCAGATATCTCTTTGTGAAACCGACCGATCGGTCGTCGCCGAAAGCAATTTCGAAAATGGTTTTCAATTCCACAAAGTTTTCCACAGGCAGGCTGCCAATTTCTGCGAGGGCCGCAAATACAACGTCCTGCGGGACTTACTGCGGCCACTCTAGGGTCTTTGCTGTAGGCCAAGCAACTACTCTTCACCGCCGCTATCCCCCTCGGCAAGTGACTCAAATCTGGTGCTATTTTTCAGGAAGGCCATTCTGATTTTTCCGATCGGACCATTCCGCTGTTTGGCAATAATGATCTCGGCCTTGCCCTGTAATTCAGGGTCGTCCTGCTTATAGATTTCTTCCCGGAAGATAAACATTACCAAGTCGGCATCCTGCTCAATCGATCCTGACTCGCGCAAGTCGGCCAGTTGCGGACGATGATCTCCGCCGCGGCTCTCCGGAGCACGGCTCAATTGCGAAAGCGCGATCACCGGCACGGCAAGTTCCTTGGCCAGAGCCTTCAGTCCGCGCGAAATTGCCGAGACTTCCTGCGTACGATTTTCGAAACGCTTGCCCCCGCCAGACATCAACTGCAGGTAGTCCACGATGATCAGATCCAGTTTGCCGCCCTGCGCCTGCTTCAGCCGCCGCGACTTCGCCCGCATCTCGCTCAACGTAATCCCGGGAGTATCGTCGATGAAAATCGGAGCGTGCGCCAGTTGCTCCATCGCGCGCACAACTTTTTTAGTGTCGTCCTGCCACAGCGATCCGGTACGCATCTTGTGCGCATCGACCCGCGCCTGCGAACACAACAAGCGCATCAGCAGAGCCTCGCGTGACATTTCCAGCGAAAACACTCCGACCACCTGCTGATCCTCAATGGCCGCATTCTCCGCAATGTTCATCACGAAGGCAGTCTTGCCCATGGAAGGCCGCGCCGCAATGATCACCAGGTCGGAGCGCTGCAGTCCCGAAGTCATCTCGTCCAGATCGTTATAGTGCGTCGCCAG
>CAVPFI010000014.1:0-200371 GCA_963703685.1 uncultured Acidobacteriaceae bacterium
CCGCCAAGGCCCGCCAGCGAACCCCATCTGCTTGCTGACCTTCTGCTATTGGAAGGCTCTTATCGCTGGGGCAACCGAAAATCAGTGTGCCGCTGCCGTCGGGAGGAACATCACCGAAGTCTGTAGGCAAGTCAGCGAATTCCAGATTCTGGCCAGACTCGTTTGGTCCTAGAACAATGCAAGCAAGGTCTTCCGACGGACATCGGACGAGGTCTTCGATCTCTAAAACAATGGCCTGCGCACCCGATGGCTGAGCCGGACGGGTATTCCAGTCGATCTGCCCTTCTGGTCGCAAGAAAAAGCGAACGTCCGTCGGATTGGCCCCTTCCAATACGTGCTTAGCTGTGAGAATCAACCTCTTATCTTTCCAACAGCAAGCCGAGCCGACGCCGATACCCTCTGATGAGACCTTCTGTCCCGTCTCCGATTTACCTTCGGTCCGCACACCGTTTATCACGAGTGCAGTGTGCCAAGCTACTCTCTCCGAGAAGGCATGATGCTGTTCGGAGTTCAGCGCGAGCGGATGCTCAACCGACGACATGACAAAACCTCCCGTACAGCAAAAGCCCCGCCGTTGCTTCGGCGGGGCTTTGGGCTTGCTGAGAGTTGACGGCTGATAGCTCGCGGGCGAGTGCGCCCGCGCTACACGTTCTTAGTACATGTCGCCCATGCCGCCGCCGCCGTGGCCGCCGGGGGCGGGAGCTTCCTTCTTTTCGGGAATCTCCGCTACCAGGGCTTCGGTGGTGAGCATCAGGCTGGCGATGGAGCCGGCGTTCTGCAGGGCGGTGCGCACGACCTTTGTCGGGTCGAGCACGCCTGCTTTGACCAGGTCCTCGTACTCGTTGGTGAAGGCGTTGAATCCGAAGTTGGTCTCTTTGGATTCGAGCACCTTGCCGAGGATGACTGCACCTTCTTCGCCGGCGTTCTCGACGATCTGGCGCAGGGGCTCGGTGATGGCGCGCTTCACGATGTTGATGCCGATCTGCTCGTCGCCTTCGGCCTTCACTTTTTCGAGTGAGGCTGCGCAACGGGCCAGAGCGACTCCGCCGCCGGGGACAATGCCTTCTTCCACGGCTGCGCGGGTGGCGTGCATCGCGTCTTCCACACGGGCTTTCTTTTCCTTCATTTCGGTTTCGGTTGCGGCGCCGACTTTGATGACGGCTACGCCACCGACCAGCTTCGCCAACCGCTCCTGCAACTTCTCGCGGTCGTAGTCGCTGGTGGTCTTCTCGACCTGGCTGCGAATTTCTTTTACGCGGCCTTCGATTTCAGCGTGCTTGCCTTTGCCTTCGACCACCGTGGTGTTGTCCTTGTCGATGGTGATCTTCTTGGCCTGGCCGAGGTCGCTGATCTGAACGTTCTCGAGCTTAATGCCGAGATCTTCAGTGATGGCCTTGCCGCCGGTCAGGATCGCGATGTCCTGCAGCATGGCCTTGCGGCGATCGCCGAAGCCGGGAGCCTTGACGGCCGCGACTTGCAGCGTGCCACGCAGTTTGTTGACGACGAGGGTGGCGAGCGCTTCGCCTTCGACATCTTCCGCGATGATCAGGAGCGGCTTGCCGGACTTGGCAATCTGCTCGAGCAAGCGGGAGAAGATCCTTCATCGAGCTGATCTTCTTTTCGTTGATCAGGATGTAGGCGTTCTCGAGTGCGACTTCCATGCGCTCGGGATCGGTGACGAAGTACGGCGAGAGGTAGCCGCGGTCGAACTGCATGCCTTCGACGACTTCGAGCTGAGTCTCCAGAGTCTTCGACTCTTCGACGGTGATGACGCCGTCTTTGCCAACCTTCTTCATGGCCTCGGCAATGATCTTGCCGATGGTCTCGTCATTGTTGGCGGAGATGGTGCCGACCTGGGCAATCATTTCGCCGGTGACGGGCTTCGACAGCTTGTCGAGTTCGCCATTGACGCGGTTGCCTTCTTTGTCGAGTTTGCCGGCGATGATGGTGACGGCTTTCTCGATGCCACGCTTCAGGGCCATTGGATTGGCGCCGGCGGCAACGGTCTTGACGCCTTCGCGATAAATCGCCTGGGCAAGGACTGTGGCCGTCGTGGTGCCGTCGCCGGCGACGTCGGACGTCTTGGAGGCGACTTCACGAACCATCTGGGCGCCCATGTTCTCGAGGCCGTCCCGAAGTTCGATTTCCTTGGCTACGGTGACGCCGTCTTTGGTGATGGTCGGCGAACCGAATTTCTTTTCGATGACTACGTTGCGACCTTTGGGTCCGAGGGTGACCTTCACGGCATCGGCCAGAAGGTTGACGCCGCGGAGGATCGCCTGTCGGGATTCTTCTCCGTGAACGATTTGTTTTGCCATTGCTTTATTCTCCTAATTGGTTTGCAGGATTGCCTGCGGGATTTCTTTGCTAGGAGCTTCTAGCTGCTAGCTTCTAGCTAAACCTGAAACTGCTCCTCGCCAGATCCTTCACTTCGCCTGAAGAACGGCTCCGTTCAGGATGACGCCAGGGGCTAGAGTTATCTTGCGCGAGCCGGCTAGTTCTTTCTTGGCCGGGGTCGCGGCGCCGGTGAGGGTGCCGAGGACTTCTTCTTCTTTCATGATGATGAAGTCTTCGCCATCAATCTTGATTTCGGTGCCGGAATACTTGCCGAACAGGATGCGGTCGCCTTCTTTGACGGCCAGAGGGAAGGTCTTGCCTTCGTCGTTGGTGCGGCCTTTGCCGGTGGAGATGACTTCGCCTTCCTGCGGCTTGTCTTTGGCTGAGTCGGGGATGATGATGCCGCCACGGGTGGTGGAAGCCTCTTCCACGCGACGGACCAAAATGCGGTCATGGAGTGGTGCGAATTTCGCCATGTGTGTTACTCCTTTCAAGGGATTGGGACGTTATGGTAGTTGAATTGATTTGCGTAAACCTATGATTTAGTTGGGTTTGATACTGCTGTTAGCAGTTACGCCTATCGAGTGCTAATTCTAGGAGATGAGAGGCGAATTGTCAAGAGGGTGTGAGTCTGCCCGATCTAGTAGCACATGATCTGTACGGTTGAGATAACACGTGGACGAAGGTCACGAGAGAGCTACGAGGCAAGAAATTCTTTATGAGAGGGGCAGCACGAAATTGCCCCGCGTATTTCACCTTCCGATCGAGAGTGCGGGGATCGGGTTCGGGTGCGCGCGGGACTTGGCTGCCGGTTCGCTGGACAGGGGTATGCCGGATGACGCGGGGAGCGCATTCTTCGCCGGGGTTTGCTTTTCGCACAGTTCGATGACTTCGGAAATCCGCTGATTTTCGTATTGCTTCTGCATCTTCCAGTTGCGCAAAGTCTCTTTCTCTCGTTCCACCTGGTCGTGGTTACGCTGAATGCGCTCGGCGTAGTGCGCGTTGACTCGTTCCATCTCCGCCTGAATGAGAGTATTTTCCTGAGCCTTGCGCGCCTCGAATTGCTCCAACTGTTTTTGCTGGCCGGTTTCATAAGAAGCGAGGGCTTTCTGGCGCCGGGTTGCGTCCTTGAGCAAGTCATCCGCCGAGGTGCCAGCGGCATCGAGAGCCATGAGCACCGAGGCGTGCTTGATGTCGGGTGATAAGTTGCGGATTCGTTCGCTGTTCAGCATATCGACAACCTTGTGGATGCCGTATCCGAAGCTCGAGCTCAAAATTCCAGCGGCGCGGTAGATGTCTTCGTAGGAGAGCAGGTCGATTTGAGGGCCGGTAAGACCTTCCGCGGGATGAGATAGCGATCTGTTCACAGGAGCCTCCGTCGGTGCAAGTTTGGCGGGCGCATCCGTGTCGTCTTGCTTGCGCCATATATTGGGAAAGAATCCTTTGGATTGCATTGCCTTCCTTTCTCGTGCGCCTTCGGATTGAGCCGGAGGGGTTTCAGGGGCGCGGTTGGGCGTTCTGCTGTGACCTTCGCCGGGAACCTCGACCTCTGCCCACCACGCCGTCCTCGGTCGGGTTCTACGCGCTTCCATGACATCTCTATCGGCGAAGCGGCGGTGGAGTTTAATTGGGCCGGGAATTGGGGAGAGGGGTGTTTGGGCGATCCAGAGTGGAACTATTCCTGCAAAGGCTCGGGCGGTGCCCGAGAGGCAGCCCTGTTTTGCCGGGTTATGAGAAAAGGCGCATGAGGCCGGTCGCGGGCAGGTCTGGGGAAAGAAATCGCGAATCTTTCAGGCCGGCGGTGCGAGCCAGCGCTTCAGCAGACAGGTATCCGCTGCGGACGGCGCCTTCCATGGTGGCGGGCCAGCCGGTGGCGGTCCAGTCTCCGGCGAGAAAAACGCGCGGCCATGCGGTGGCGGCGGCAGGACGATGCGCGTCGATCCCGGGGCGCGGCGAGTAAGTGGCGTGGAGTTCTTTGATCACGGTGGACTTTATGAGATTGGCTGCGCGTGCCGCCGGGAAGAATTCTCGGACTTCGGCGAGGGCGAGGTCGACGATCTCGGCACGGGATTTGTCGATCAGCGTTTTCGAGGAGCTGACGACCAGTTCGATGTAGCTTCCGTTGGGCGGCCTGTCTTCTTGATAGGTTGCGTTCGCGTTCTTTTGCCCCTCTGAGGCTTCTTCCGATTTGTCGTCGGACCCACGGCTAGCGCCGTGGGCTGCATTCTTTCGCCGCTCCGCGGCTGGGGCTTGGGTGCGCATGGGCTGCAGACGGGACTTGTGGAACATCCATTGGATGGTGCGGTCGAGGAGGACGGCGTGGTCGAGATCGGAGATTTGGCGGTCGAACCAAAGATGGATGCCGGTGATGGGGGCGGTTTCGAAGTGGCTGAGTTTTTCGCGGATTGGGGCGCTCTCGGAAGCCTGGGGAAGGATGCGGTCGAGACTCTCGAACGGAAGGGCGAGGATAAGATAGTCGAACGCTTCTTCGCGATTTCCTTCTTGATTTTCCTCTTGTCCTCTTAGTCGCACGCGCACTTGGGACGAATCGGCGGCGAAGGTTTCGAGCGGACGGCGAAAGTGCAGCACGCCGCCGCGAGCACGGATGTAGTCGCCGGCGGCGTTGTAGAGGTCGGTGAGAGGAACGGTGGGCACTCCCATTTGCCGCGCGGCTGGAGATTTCATGGACTCGCGCACGACCTGCGCGGCGGCGGAAATGGAAATCAGATCGAGTTCCTCGCTGAGAGCGCTGACCAGAATTGGCCGCCAGAAGCGCTCTACCGCTTGTTTGGTTTGACCGTGCTGATCGAGCCAATGCTGAAACGATTGTCCGGTGTCGGGTTGCGCGGTGAGCGTGAGCGGGAGCAAGGCGCGCGCGATGCTGAGCTTATCGGCAGCATTGAGGAATTTGAAGCGCAGGAAGGATGGCGCGGTGTGCAGCGGCGCAGGAAGCGCGGAAGTTTTCATCACCGACGTGCGGCCGCCAGGTTCGATGAAGGTCATTTCGTCGTACCAGCGAATTTGGTTGGCGACGCCAATGCGATGGTAGAACTCGATCAGATTTGTGCATAGACGGAAGAGCACGTGCTGACAGTTGTCGACGACTTCGCCGGTGCCGGGATGCTCCCACGACGAGGCTCGTCCGCCGAGGAAGGGACGCTTCTCGAACAGGGTGACGCGGAAACCGGCGTCGGATAAGGCGCAGGCGGCAGCGAGTCCGGCGAGGCCGCCTCCGGCGATAGCGACTGTGGGTTGAGTGGAGGAGGGCATTAGTAAGGACGCGAGCCAAAGGCGCGTTTATCGCGTCACCAAGAACGCGACCCATTCGGCCCGCTTCGCTTGCTCAGGGCAGGCTCCTTCGCGCGGCTCGCCCAGATCCCTCTGCAGGCAAAAAGCGCCTGCCTCGGGATGACAATAAAACTGTAGCAGACCAAACTTCACGTGATGCGCTTGAGGAAACCTTTTCCGAGGATGCGCAACTTTTCCCAGGTGCTCAGGGAGACTTTGGCGGAGAAGACGTCGTATTGTTTTTCCGCGATCTTCTCCAGCAGGCGGCGGTAAATGGTTACCAGGACCCACAACGCGGGCTGACTGTCTTCGGAGATGTAGGGGATCAACCGCGTCGCCGGCGGCGTAAAATTCGCGGGCGCGGTCGGCTTCGAGCGCGAGCAATGGGCCGGAAACGAGCGGGATCCGGCGCGGTTAGCAGTTCGGATGCGGAGAGATCGAACTTCGCCAGGTCTTCTTCCGGGAAGATAGATCCTGCCCAGGCCCGCGTCTTCTTTCACGTCGCGAATGATGTTGGTGAGCTGGAAGGCCAGGCCGCAATGTTCGGCGAGGGTTTCCGCGGCGGGATCGCGGTATCCGAAGACGTGGATGCAGACCAGGCCGACGACCGACGCGACGCGATAGCAGTAGAGGCGGAGTTCTTCGAAAGTGTTGTACTGAATGGTGAGGCCGGGAACACTGGTGGTTTGTGCGGATGACTCTTCCTGTTCAACATCCATGGCGGTGCCGTGAGCGAGTTCGTCGAGCAATCCGGCGGGAATGGAGTAGCGGCGCTGGGCATCGGTCAGGGCGAGCAGGATGGCGTCGTCGGTGGGCTGGCCTTGCTGGGCGCGGTGCAGAGCGTCGAGCCAGATGTCGAGTTTTTGACGGCGGTCGGACGGAGCTTAGCGTGGGATCGTCGGCAATGTCGTCGCAGAGGCGCATGAAGGCGTAGACGGCGCACAGCGCTTCGCGCTTGCGGCGCGGCAGAACCAGGAACGCGTAGTAGAAGTTCTTCGCCGCCCTGCGAGTGATGCCCTTGCAGACGGAATAGGCCATGACGAGCTGGGGCGGAGCGGGCGTCCAGGGAACCGGAACCTGCTGTGTGCCCGCGCTCATCGCTCGACTCCAGATTTTCCTCCGGCCTTTCCCACGAACTTTCCCAGCAGTTTCGCAGTGGCGGCGCGCGCGACCAGAGCCAGTTTGCGGGACTTCGAGATGGAGGGACGATTTCCGAGAACGGCATAGTTCTGTTTCTCAATCGCGTTCAGGATTTCCTGGCCGCCGCGGCTGAAGAGATCGAGATCGACGGCCAGTTCGCTGTTCACTTTTCGATCAGCGGCAGGCCCTGACGAAACCAGTCGCGGGCGCGTTCGACTTCAAACTTCATCATCGCGCAGAAGGCCGGGGTGTTCTGGTTGTCGGCGATTTCGCGCTGGCTGACGTTGAAGCGGCGAAGGTCTTCGAGCGGAAGATAGATGCGGCCCTTTTCGTAGTCGACGCTGACGTCCTGCCAGAAGTTGGCGAGTTGCAAGGCGGTGCAGGTGAAGTCGGAAAGATATTGACGCTCGAAGTCGCGGTATCCGCAGAGATAGAGCACGAGATGGCCGACGGGATTGGCGGAGTAGCGGCAGTAGGCCAGCAGGTCGTTGAAGGTTTCGAAGCGAGTGATGGTTTGATCCTGGCGAAAGGCGATGAGCAGGTCGGAAAATTCGTGTTTGGGAATGTCGAACTGGCGCACGGTTTCGGCGAGAGCGACGAAGACTGGATGTCTGGGATTGCCTTCGTAGCAGGCGTCGAGTTCTTGCTGCCATTGGTTCAGCAGTTCGAGAGAGGCGGCAGTGTCGCCGACTTCGTCGCCTAAGTCGTCGGAGATGCGGCAGTAGGCGTAGACGTTGTAGAAATGCTGGCGCAGGCGGCGGGGAAGAAACCAGCTGGCGACGGAGAAATTTTCGTAGTGCGTGCGGGCGAGGCGGGCGCAGTATTCGTGGGCTTCGGCGAGCGTGGGAGCGGTCGAGGGAATGGCGTAGTGGGCGGGCAGGCGGCTCCAACCGAGAGTGGAGGACGGGTTGGCGGTTAGCATTCATTCCAGTGCTTAGAGTCGAGAGCGTCGTAAGTTTCCTATTCGCGCTGTCGCCAGCATCGGTGCTGCAGGGATCCTTCGACTGCGTAACTGGTTCGCGTTCGCGAACCAGTTACTTCGCTCAGGATGACAAATAACTTTGACGGTCCCGCTACCAAACATTCTGCCAATCAGTGGCCGGGGATGATTGCGGTTTTGATGTCGCCGCCGCGGTTCAGCATGTGACGCAGAACCTGCTGCAGGCGCGACAACGGCGCCTCTCCGGTGATGTAGTCGGTGGGGCGAATCTTTTTGGCCGCAATCAATCCGAAGGCCCGGCGAACCGTTTCCGGCGTGTGGTGGAACGTCGCTTTCAAAGTGATCTCGGAGTAGTGCAGGCGATTGGTCTCGAGTTGCACTTTGGTTCCACTGGCGCAGCCGCCGAAGAAGTTCACGGTGCCGCCTTTGCGAACCATGTCCACGGCCCACTCCCAGGCCTCGGGACGGCCTACGGCTTCGATCACGACGTCGCACCCGCGCTTCTGCGGAGAGAGTGCGCGGACGGCGTCGACGACGTTCGCTACTTTTGTGGTTTGAATAATTTCATGCGCGCCCATGTGTTTGGCGGCTTCCACCTGGCCGTCGCGCTTGACCACGGAAATCACGTTGCAGCCGATGGCGCGGGCTACTTGCACGAACATCAGGCCGATGGGGCCGCCGCCGAGGATGGTGACCGTGTCTCCAATCTCGACGCCGGTTTCATGCAAGCCACGCAGAACGCAGGCCAACGGTTCGGTCATGGCGGCGTCTTCTACGCTGACGTTGGCCGGGATGATCAGCATGTTGGCTTCAACGATGCGGCGAGGCACGCGAATGTATTCGGCATAGGCGCCGTTGTTGAAGAGCAGGTCTTCGCAGAGATTCTCCTGATGCTTGGAGCAGTAGAAGCACATCTGGCAGGGTGCGGAGTTGAGGGCGACGACGCGCATGCCCTTCTTGAAGCCGTTGACGCCGGCGCCGACTTCCTCGATGACGCCGGCCAGTTCGTGGCCGAACAAAGCGGGAGGAACGATCATGCGGGCGTGATAGCCGCGCTGGTATACCTTGAGATCGGTGCCGCAGGTCAGAGCTACTTGTACTTTGACCAGAACTTCGCCGTCCCCCACGCGAGGGATGGGTACCTTTTCAATCTTGAGATCTTCTTTGCCGTATAAGACGGCGGCGGTCATTTTTCCGTTCACTTCTTATTTCCTTCCGAGTTCTGCGGATCCAACTCGCCTCAGGGGCTAAAGCCCGAGAGATACCGGACACGTTAACGCGGCCCTAAAGCTCGCGCTCTTCCACAACAAACGCTATAAAGCGCGACTCGTCACTCACGCGGCCACTGAAGTCGCCGCTCTCCCAGTCAACAGCAGCTCACTGACAATCGTACCTCACTGACAGGAGCCGAGCTGCTCGCTCGTCCAGGACACCGCCGGGCTGAATTATGATCTTCATTGACGAAGGTTGCGGATGGGCGGCCAGTTCCAGGGCTTGCGGGCTCTCTGCGAGCGGAAAGCGATGACTGACCAGCCGTTCCAGATCCATCTCACGGTTCATGACAAAACGGACCGACTCTTCCTGCAAATCGACCGATGCGCTGTAGGACCCGACTAACGTCTTCTCATCGACACAGATAGCGGCTGGATCGATTAGGGCTTCTCCATGCTGCGTTTGCGCAAACAGTAATACCCGGCCCCCGGGACGGGCCGCATCCATCGCGGTGCGAATCAGAGAGTTCCCGCCCACGGCGAGAATCACGGCGTCGGCGCCACGCCCCTCCGTCAACCCGCACACACGCTCAACTACGTTTGCCTGCGAAGCATCAATTGTACGGTCTAATCCGAAGCTTAGTCCTATTCTAAGCCTCTCCGGATACAAATCGGAAGTAATTACGCTTGCCCCCGCCCGCGTCGCCAGCACGCTGAGGATGATACCGATGGGACCCTGCCCGATGACCAGAACAGTCTCACCGGGATGCAAGCGCAGGGCTTCGATCCCCTTCATGCAGGTGTTCACTGGTTCCACGAAACAAGCCTGCTCGAAGGAAACGCCATCCGGGACGCGAACGGTGCCATGCTGGACAATCCAATCCATAACCCGAACGTATTCCGCGAAGCCGCCGCCGGAAGGTTCGAATCCGGCGGTGCAGCCGACTTTCTTATAAGTGGCGCACTGGGCGAAGGTTTTGTTCCGGCAGTAGAAACATTGGCGGCAGGGAATGTGATGGAAGACCATGACCCGGTCCCCGAGTCGATAATTCTCCACGCCTTCGCCGAGCGCCGCTACCATGCCCGAGGTTTCATGCCCGAAGATACGAGGAGCGGAGTGGGAACCGGTCGAAATCTTCTTGAGGTCCGTGCCGCAGACGCCGCAGGAGTGGACGCGGACCAGCATTTCTCCTCGGCCGATCCTGGGAACGGGGACGGTCTCCATGCGGATGTCATTCACTCCGCGGTAGACTGCGGCCAGCATGGTTGCAGGGATCAGGCGCGCGTTTGTCTCGAGCGCATAAGGTCCGGCGATGGCCATGAACATATTTTAGATGATGTCGGGGTGAGTTCGTTTCAAATGAGGGGGACGGGTGGACTGATAGTAACCGCTCACGGTCGCGTGTGCGGTGGCGTACATGTCGTTAGGCCCACGTCCGGGAGGCCTTATAAGACTATTAGGGATACTTCAACTGCGTAAGTGGTTCGCGTTCGCGAGCCACTTACTACGCTCAGTATGACAAATGGTTTTCATGCTATGCTGCGCAAAACTTCGGCTTTTCAGGATTGATTGTGCTGATTGAAATGCGGCTGGAGAACTATGCGGTCATCGACAACCTCGTGGTGGAGTTCGGGCAGGGGTTGAACCTGCTGACGGGCGAGACCGGGGCGGGGAAGTCGATTCTGGTGGATGCGCTGGCGCTGCTGCTGGGCGACAAGGCGTCGAGCGATGTGATTCGCGCGGGCGCGGAGCGCGCCTTGGTGTCTGCGGTCTTTGAGATTGAGGGTGCGGCGGAAAAGCCGCTCACTCGAATTCTGGAAGCGAACGGATTAGACGAGTCGGACGATGGATCTCTCATTTTGCGGCGTGAGATTGCGGCCGGAGGCAAGGGACGCGTGTTCGTGAACAACCAGCCGGCGACCGTCGCTGTGTTGCGGTTGCTGGCGCCTTATCTGGCGACGGTGCACGCCCAGAACGAATCTATTTTGTCGTTTGACGGGCCGGCTCGGCTGGAGTTGCTGGACGCGTTTGCGGATAGCCAACTGGATGCGGTGGAAGCCGGATTCGCGGCCTGGAAGGAAATTCGCACCCGCATTGAGGAACTGGAGAGCGGTGAGCAGGACCGTTTGCGGTTGGTGGATCTCTGGATTTTCCAGAAGCGCGAAATCGAAGACGCGCGGCTGCAGAGCGGAGAGGACGAAGCGCTGGAGACGGAAAAGCGCGTGCTGGCCAATGCCGAAAAAATTTACAACGCGGCGATGAATGCTTTTGATCTGCTGTATGAGGGCAACGGCTCGACCGCATCGTCGCTTCGGGCGGCGCAGAAGCAGGTTGAAGAGTTGGTTCGTTACGAGCCCAAGTTTCAAGAGGCGTTGGCCGTGCTGGAGACGGCGCGCATCAGCGTCGAGGATGTGGGCGCGACCGTCCGCGACTACGCGGGAGGCATTCACGCTTCGCCGGAACATCTGGCGCAGGTAGAGGACAGACTCGCATTGCTGGATCGGCTGAAGCGCAAATATGGGCCCACGCTGGATGAGGTCATCCAGTTCGGTGCGGACGTGGCGCGCAAATTGTCGGAGGTGGAGAACAAGGATGAGATTCTGCGGCAGTTGCGGAGCGAATTAGATACAGCGGCTGGCGAATATCTGCGAGCGGCGAGGACGCTGTCGAAGCGACGGGCGGAGGCGGCACGGAGGCTGGAAAAATTGGTGGAAGCCGAGATCAACGATCTGGCGATGAAGTCGGCGTTCCGCATCGAGATGACCAGTTCGGATGAGGAAGGGAACTGGAGCGGATCGGGGATCGATCAGGTGTTGTATATGATCTCGACGAATCCCGGAGAGCCGTTGCGGCAACTGGAGCACATTGCATCGGGCGGGGAACTTTCGCGCGTGATGCTGGCACTAAAGGCTAGCGTGGAGGGTGCCAGCAGTCCCACTTCTCGCAAAGGCGGCGAGAAATGGGGCACCCCGGAGGCAACGTCTCGCAAGAAAGGCGAGAAACGCGGCAACCAGAAGACACTGGTGTTTGACGAGATCGATACCGGGATTGGAGGGCGGGCGGCGGAGGCTGTGGGGAAGAAATTGAAGTCGCTGGCGCGATCGAATCAGGTGTTATGCGTGACCCATCTGCCGCAGATTGCTACCTTCGGCGATCATCATTTCGTGATCGAGAAGAAGGAATCCGGGGGACGTACGCGCACCAGCGTTCGCGCTGTCGCGGGAGAAGAGCGCACGGAAGAAGTGGCGCGCATGCTGAGCGGGGCGAAGTTGACGGAGACTTCGCGCAGGCACGCGGAGCAGATGATTAAGGCTAACGGATAATGTTTAACGCGAATGGCTGACGGCTAAAGCTAACGGCTAAAGATCAGGAGGCCGTCGGAGCGGCTGTCGGCCAACGTGGTCTTCTCCGAGTTGTCGGCGACCTTGATGCTGAAGTTGACGACGATCTTAGCCATGGTTTCGACGCGCTGACCATTCTGCACGACCGGCTTGAAGTGCCACTCGCGGACCGCCTGCTGTGCGGCCGCGGCCAGAATCGCGGGACCGCTCAGTACGTGAAGATCCTCGATCGTGCCGTCGGTGCCGATGAGCGCTTTCAACACCACCGAGCCTTGCACGTTCATATGCTGCGCCAGCAGCGGATAAGAGGCCTGTGGAGCGGTCTCAGCTGAGATTCGCTCGCGCCCGGCTGCATCGGTCACTGCTGTGACGTTCGGGGCAGCATTTGCAATCTCGATTTTCGAAGTGCTGGAATGGATCGTGTGGTGGGCGTTTCCGGCAACAACTTCCACATTCAGTGGAGGCAGGACGGTACGGGTGGTTGTAACCGCGGGCGAGCCTGCACTTTTTGGTTGGGCAGTCGTTTCGGCAATCTTTGTTTCGGCAATCTTGGGTTGAGTGGAAGTTGCCGAAGGAACATTTTTCTTCGCCGTGGACGCCGGAACGGACTGTGAGTGATTCGCAGCTTTCGGAGCCGCTCCAGTGTTGGGTGCAGTCGTCGGTTCAGTTCCATCCGAATCCAGAATCAATTGGTCCGAGCCGAACCAAAACTGCCGATCTGTCACCAGCAGCCCCGTGATCGCAACCAGCAGGATCACAAGCGCGAGCAGCAGCTTGCGGGATTGACGCGTCTCCGCGGGTAACCGATCCTGGGAAGTTCCTATCGTCGATCTTGGTTTTGGTTCCAGCATTTTCGATGACCTGAAAGTTCTGAGCAACAACGCTGATATATTGCGTCCGCTGAACGGTGATCGCAATGGCACGCGCCGGGGAGTCGGGGGCACAAGTGGGCCATATGCGCGAGAGGCAAACCTTACGAGCCCCAAGCCCGGCACAGCGAGCAAGGCTATTCAGCGGGCCCCTCAGATAACGAGCCCGAAGGCTCTTTCCATTCAATGTCCAGATTTCCCTGTTCGCTGCTAATCCCAGCGCTTTCTGTGGCTTACATTGACCATCCGGGTACTTTCCGATAGTTTCTTAGTATCGCCACAATGGGGATCGTGTACCCTTAAGGCACGGGGTTTGTGGCCAGTGTCGCATCGAATGAACGAGAGCAGATTCTTAGCTCTCCCGGTATGAAAACCGGGCGGGGAGCAAGGAATTTGAGGAGCAGGCTTATATCGTGGCTGGAATTCTAGCGAAAACCGACGGAAAGACTTTACTGTTGCTCAAGCCACGGGGCTTTTGCGCGGGCGTGGTGCGGGCGATTGACGTGGTCCGCATTGCTCTCGAGGCGTTTGGGCCGCCGATTTATGTGCGCAAGGAGATTGTCCACAACAGCTTTGTGGTCGAAGAACTGCGGGGCAAGGGCGCGATTTTTGTCGACAGCGAGGACGAAGTGCCCAACGGCGAGCGCATCATTTACAGCGCGCACGGAGTTTCTCCTGAAGTGCGCGAACACAGCGCAAAACGCGGCCTGCGCGTGATTGATGCTACCTGTCCGCTGGTGACCAAGGTCCATGTGGAAGCTGTCAAGTTTGCCAAGGAAGGGTATTCGCTGATTCTGATTGGACATAAGGATCATGACGAGGTGATTGGAACGCTGGGCGAGGCTCCGCTGGTGACCCAGGTTGTGGGATCGCCGGAACAGGTGAAGTCGCTTAGCGTACCCGACCCGAACCGCGTGGCTTACCTGACGCAGACCACGCTGAGTCTGGATGAGACCAAAGATATTATCGCCGCGCTGAAGAAGAAGTTTCCCAACATCAAGGGTCCGGCGGCGCAGGATATCTGTTATGCCACGGAGAATCGGCAAGTCGCGGTGAAAGAAGTGGCTTCGGAAGCCGATTTGCTGCTCGTGGTGGGTTCGGAGAACAGTTCGAATTCCAATCGATTGGTGGAAGTGGCGCGCAACCTAGGCACGAACGCCCACCTCATCGACAGCTGCAACGACATCGAAGCGGAGTGGTTGAAGGGAGTAAAGACGATTGCGTTGACTGCGGGCGCATCGGCGCCGGAATGCCTGGTTGAGGAGACCGTGACCTTCCTGCGGAACAAGGGATTCGACAATCTGCAGGAACTGGAAGTGATGCCGGAGAATGTGCGCTTCGGGTTGCCGCCGGAGATTGTAGAGGCGATTGCCGCCGCGCCGGCCAGCGCCAACGGCGGATTAGTTGCTGTGTCGGTCTTTGCGGGAGGTAAGCAATGACGATCGATGAACGGCTTGATCGGTTGACCCAGCGGCACGAAGCGTTGACCCAATCAGTAGAGATGTTGGCCGCAACTACCCGCGAACACAGTGTGCAGATTCAGGAACATAGCCACCAAATTCACGAACATAGCCGACAGATAACTGAAATCACGGAAGCTGCGGCTCGTCTTTTGCATATCGCTCAAATTCACGAGCAGCGGATTACTCGAATGGAGGGCGGTCAGCAATAGGTCGGCATCCTTATCGGTGAACTGAATGGACATAAACTCCCCCGACTCGACGGTTACCTCCGCATCACTAGGCTCGAACCCACAACTGCGCTTTGGCAAAATTGAGGGACTGGGCGCTCGCGTGGGCGCGGCGGTTGCGGCCGCGCGGAAATATCTTTTCTCGCAGCAGCATGAAGACGGGTATTGGTGCGGGGAACTGGAAGCGGATACTACGCTGGAGTCGGATTACATTCTGCTGCATACACTGCTGGGGACGGGGAACCAGGAGCGCTTTCAGAAGGCGGCAAACTGGATTCTGCAGCACCAGAACGAGGACGGCGGATGGAGTATCTATGCCGCCGGGCCTTCAAATATCAGCGCATCGGTCAAAGCCTACTTCGGGTTGAAGCTGGCGGGATATACAGCGGATCATCCGGCCTTGCAGCGCGCCCGCAAAAAGATTCTAGAGATGGGCGGGGTCACCGAAGTTAATACATTTACCAAGATCTATCTCTGTTTCTTCGGGCAGTATGACTACGACGCGGTTCCGGCGATTCCGCCGGAGATCGTGCTGTTTCCGAATTGGTTCTGGTTCAATATCTACGAAATTTCTTCGTGGTCGCGCGCCATCCTGGTGCCACTTTCGATTTGCTACGCCAAAAAGCCGTTCAAGAAAATTCCGCGCGAAATGGGCGTGGAAGAATTGTTTGTCGGCGGGATGCAGAAATCACGCATGCATCTGCATTGGGCGAAGAAGCTGGTCTCGTGGAGTAATTTCTTTCTGGTGCTCGATCGCATGACGCATTGGTTCGAACGCGTGCATGTGCGTCCGCTGCGGTCGATCGCCCTGAAGAGCGCCGAGAAGTGGATGCTGGAGCGTTTCGAGATGAGCGACGGGCTGGGCGCGATTTATCCCTCGATGATGAATGCGATCATCGCGCTGCGCTGCCTGGGATATTCGCTGGACGATCCGCAAGTGATTCGCGCGCTGGATGAGTTTGAGAAGTTGGGGATCGAAGAAGAAGAACACATTCCGGATGCAGCCCTGCATGTCACCGGTGTGGGATACGGCGTACGCGATGTTTGCGCTGGGCGAAGCGGGAGTGCCGGCGAACGATCCGCGCATGGTCAAGTGCGCGGACTGGATTCTGCAGAAGCAAGTGCGCACTGTAGGCGACTGGAAGGTGAAAAATCCGAAGGGGCAGCCGGGCGGATGGTACTTCGAGTTTAACAACGAGTTTTATCCGGATGTCGATGACAGCGCGATGGTTTGCCTGGGACTGAGTCGCGTGGAGCATCCCAATGGGCGCTACCAGCGGGAGTCGGTGCAGCGCGCCATCGACTGGATTTTTTCGATGCAGTGCAAGAACGGCGGGTGGGCGTCGTTTGACAAAGACAACGACAAGATGGTGTTCGAGCATATTCCGTTCGCCGATCATAACGCTATGCTCGATCCGCCGACCGTGGACATTACTGGACGCATCCTTGAAATGCTGGCGACTTACGGGTACGACAAGAATCATCCATCGGTGAAACGGGCGATTCAGTTCATTCGCGACGAGCAGGAGCCGGATGGAAGCTGGTTCGGACGCTGGGGAGTGAACTACATCTACGGCACCGCGCTGGTATTGCGCGGACTGGACGCGATCGGGATGGACCTGCACGAGCCTTGCGTGCAGCAGGGCGCGGAGTGGCTCCGCATGATGCAGAACCCCGACGGCGGCTGGGGCGAAACGGTCGGCTCCTACGATGACCCGAATTTGCGTGGGCAGGGCGATAGCACGCCGTCGCAGACTGCCTGGGCGATTTTAGGATTACTTGCGGCGAACGACATTCGCAGCGACTCGGTGGCCCGCGGCATCGCCTACTTGCTGCGCACGCAGAGAAAAGATGGGTCGTGGGATGAGCCGTACTTCACCGGCACAGGCTTCCCGCGCGTGTTTTATTTGATGTACCACCTCTACCGCGATTACTTCCCGCTGCTCGCGCTGACCACCTACGCGAAAATCATGGAGAAAAACGCGTAGGGACGGACGCAGCTTGCCCTGAGCGTAGTCGAAGGGTCCGCCCCGCAACACGAAGCGAGCGGCCCCGGAAGAATGCGTTCGGGGCTACGTGGTTCGTTGAACCTCGTGCCGACGTTGACAAGTCGAAGTGAATGCTGAATGCTCGCTTTCGTCACAGGCGCTACCGGATTTCTAGGATCGCACGTCGCCCGGGTTCTAGGCGACAAAGGCGCGGACCTGCGGCTGCTGGTGCGTTCTACAAGCAATCTCCGCAATCTGGAAGGACTCAAGGCTGAGACCGCCACGGGCGATTTGCGGGATGCCGCTTCCCTCGAAAGAGCCATGGCAGGTTGCGACACGGTTTTTCATGTGGCGGCCGATTACCGGCTGTGGGTGCGCGATCCCGCCGAGATGTACCGTTCCAATGTGGAGGGGACGCAGGCGATTCTGGAGGCAGCGCGTAAGAACAATGTAGGGCGCATCGTGTATACCTCCAGCGTTGCGACGGTCGGATTCACTGCTAACGGACATCCTGCAGATGAGGAGTCCCCAGTCTCGCTGGCCGACATGATCGGCCACTATAAGCGATCGAAATTCATGGCGGAGCAAGTTGCCCTCGAAGCCGGGCGTGGCGGAATGGACGTGGTGATCGTAAATCCGACCACGCCTGTTGGGGAGCAGGACGTGAAGCCAACTCCGACGGGACGCATCGTCGTCGATTTTCTGAAGCGCAAATTTCCCGCGTACGTTGAAACTGGATTGAATCTGGTCGATGTGAGGGAATGCGCCTTGGGGCACATTGCGGCTTGGGAAAAGGGCAAGCCCGGTGAGCGCTACATTTTGGGCGGGGAGAATCTTACGCTGAAGCAAATTCTGGATAAACTCGGGGAGATCACCGGGCTTCCTTCTCCGAAGATAAAGTTGCCTTACTTGTTCGCATTTGCTACAGGAGTGATCGACGAGGCGATCACCGGGCGCGTGTTGCACCGCGAACCCCGCGCCACCGTCGATACGGTGCGCATGGGCAGAAAAAAAATGTTCGCGAGTTCCGGCAAGGCGGAGCGAGAACTGGGGTGGAAGATCGTGCCGGTTGAAGGAGCCTTGAAGCGGGCGGTAGATTGGTTCCGGGACAACGGATATGTTTAGGGTCGCCATCGTGGCTGCCCTGGAACGCGAAGTGCGTCCGCTCGTTAAGAATTGGCGTTTGAATGAGAAGGAGATCGGGGGTCGGCGATTCCGTTTCTTTGAGACCGAGGGTTGTGTGCTGGTTTGCGGAGGGATTGGTGCGGAGGCTGCGCGGAGAGCGGCGGAGGCTGTGATCGCCAGCTACGCTCCCGGGCTCATTTATTCCGTGGGTTTTGCCGGGGCGCTTGAAAGCGCGCTAAAAGTTGGAGATGTCGTGCAACCTCGACTGGTCATCAATGTTGGGGACGGCAGCCGGGTCAATCTCGATCAGGGTGAAGGCGTGTTGGTCACCTTCGGCTCGATCGCAAGCCCGCAGCAGAAGGCAAGGCTGGCGCAATCGTTCGGCGCGCAGGCCGTGGATATGGAGGCTGCAGCGGTCGCGCGCGCGGCCGAAGCCCGAGGCGCCAGGTTCGCGGTGGTGAAAGTAATTTCTGACGAATGCGACTTCATTTTCCCGTCGATGGACCGCTTTATCGATTCCAACGGACAATTTCGGCAGGGCCGCTTTGCCTGGTTCATCGCGTTGCGGCCATGGCTATGGCCACGCGTGGCGCGGCTGGCAGGGAACAGCCAACGCGCTTCGGTAGTGCTCCGCGACCGGTTACAAAAAATGATTGCCGCAACTACGAATTCTCCTGACACCCCAACCGTGGAGGCACTGCACCGCTCATGAGTCGGCTCATCTTTGCAGTATTCGTCTGGGGAACGCTGGCGTCGGGGTCGCTCGCGCAAAGTGTTTCACCGACAATCTATGCGGAAAGTTTTCGTCACCATGCGACGCGCGTGACCGAGGAGGCGTTCGAGGCCAAGCTCACGCCGGAGGACGCGACCTATCGCGAGCGGATCAAAGACTCCCACGGCGAGGATTGTTACGAGCTGACAATTTCCCCGGAAGGTCCGGAGGGTGACAACAAAATTACCGCCTGGAACGTTATGCTCAAGGATTTACACCACACCAGCTACGGCAACATTCTGGTGGCCGAACAGAGGACTTCCGAGGATGCCGGGAATAATCTTTGGCGGTTGAACCCGAACCAATCAGGTCCAGTGCCCATTCGGGCGAAACGGATTATGCGAGTCGACGGCTTTTACGTGACCATTCAGGTGAAGGCCCTGCACTTTACACCGCTGGATTCGCCCTATTTGGATTCGATGACCGCCGACTTTGCGTTTACGAATCGCGATCCAAGAGCGAACGGTGAGTCGCCTGCTACGCGATAAATAAATTGCGTTAACAGATTGGATACGTGCGGGAAGAGCATGACTGGCTTCATCTATAATCGAAGAAGGCGTTCTCCAAAAAATCGATGCATTGTTTCCCCTTGCTAGCATTGTTCGTCGGCGGCGAAATCGTCGACATGATTTCCAACTCCGGTGCCGTAGCCAAGCTGGTATTGCTTGCGCTGCTCATCTTCAGTCTGATCTCCTGGGCCATTATCCTCACTAAATGGAGTTTGTTGCGGCGGGCGCGGGCGCAGAGCGGGCGCTTCGTGCGCGCCTTTCGCAAGGCTCAGCGATTGCAGGACATTGCCGCGGTGGCGGAGCAATTCAAGCCCAGCCCGCTGGTCGGTGTGTTCGAAGGCGGGTATGAGGAATATAAGCGGCAGGCCGGGACCTTCGGCACGTTGCGAAATCTGGTGACGATCCAGCGCGGCATGCAGATTGGAGCCTCGGAAGAAATCACGCGGCTGGAACGCAATCTTCCCTGGCTCGCGATTACCGCCGCGGTAACTCCTTTTGTCGGATTGTTTGGCACGGTGTGGGGCATTATTGATGCCTTTCACGGGTTAGGAACGGCGGGGGCGGCGACATTGCGGGCTGTGGCGCCGGGCATTTCAGAAGCGCTGATTACGACGGCTGCCGGCTTGGCCGCGGCGATTCCGGCGGTCATTGCTTATAACCTGATTGGCGCGTCGATTCGCGAGCTAGCCGCGCGCAGTGACGATTTTGCTCTGGAAGTTCTGAATGCAGTGGAGCATTCGCAGGTGCAATCTCAGTCTCAGGCGCAGACTGCGAGCGAGGTGAGGCGCTGATGGCATTCACGGCTTCCAACGGACGCACGCAGACGGCGCTGGCCGACATCAACATCACTCCGCTGGTGGATGTGGTGCTGGTGTTGCTAATTATTTTCATGGTCACGGCGCCGGTGCTGCAGTCAGGGATCGACGTGAGTGTGCCGAAGACGCGGACTGTCAAGGAAATCACGGAAGAGCGGACCGTCATCACCATCAATAAAGATCAGCGCGTCTTTCTGGGCAACGATGCAATCAATATCAATGAAATCCGAACTAAATTACGGCAGAAGATTCGCGATCCGCGCAACCAGTTTATTTTTGTGCGGGCGGACGAAAATGTTCCCTTCGGGGCCTTCGCCACGGTCATGGATGCGGTGAAGCAGGCGGGAATTACCAATGTCAGCATCGTGACGCAACCATTAGAGCAAAATGGCAGCAAACGCTGAGATCTATTTCGAACATGACCGCTGGGGCCGGGCGCTGGCCTGGTCCCTGGGGTTACACCTCGGAATCACGGCCGCGGCGTTGATCTACTCAACCGTTTTCTCAGGACCGAGCGGCGACACATGGGGCGCGGGCGGAGGCGGGGAAGCGATCGGCGCTACGCTGGTGAGCACGGTGCCGTTGCCGTCGAATCCTTCGCAGAGCAAGAACGTGGTGGCCAACGAATCGAAGGGAGTGACGCAATCGCAACCCAAGATCGAAGAGAAAGAGCCGGATGCGATTGAGATTCAGGGCAAGAACACCAAAATAAAGCCGAAGAAGAAGCAGGAGACAGCTTCCAAGGAAAAGCCGCTACCCGCCCCGGAAGAAGAGACGAATCAGGTTGCGTTTGGAGAAGGCGGACCGGTCAGCGGGCCTTACGGAACTTTCAGCGCAGCCGGGGCCAAGGGCGGATTCGGAGTTACTGGCGGCGGAGGCGATTTCGGGACGAAGTATGCCTGGTACGTGCGCGTGATTCAGCAGAAAGTATCGGAAAACTGGCTCAAGTATGAGGTGGACCCGAGGATCACGAGCGCGCAACGGGTGTACATCACATTCGACATCGCTCGCGACGGGCATCCTTCGAATGTGCAGGTCGAACAACCCAGTGAAGTGCCCTCATTGAATATTTCAGCAGTGCGCGCGCTGCAGCGTATAGATACTTTTGGTCCGTTGCCGCCGGATTATCCAGGCAACAAGATTTCCGTCGAGTACTGGTTCGATTACAAGAAGTGAACCGTTAGCGCAAACAAAATGCACTAATGACTGACCTTGTGCTGCATAACGGAGGCACAATGAGAATGAGGAGTAGTGAACGCCTTGCAAAGCAATTCCTGTCGGAATACGATATTGCTTCACCTAGTACCTTTTACCCCCACACGGATGGACGAAAGCGACAGAACTGATTTCGACAAGTCCAGTTTCTGGCGCTGGCCGTGCATTTTTCCCGGCCCCGCGTTGTCCTTTATCCTCGCTTTCATTGCTTGCATTCTTTCTTCACAACTTTTCGCGCAAGATTGGGTTAAGACCGGAACCAGCCTGGGCGTGGCCAAAGTACGGCTGGCCGTCCCGGACTTCAAGCCTTCGACCTCCGATCCGCAGAATGCGGCGCTGCTCAAGACTTTCAATGACACGTTGTGGAATGACCTCGACGTCTCCGGGGTAGTCGAGCTGGTTTCGAAGAGTTTCTACCCGTTACAGGTTCCCGGCCAACCGACAGAAGTGAATAATCTGGTGTGGAACGCCCCGCCTCCGGATGCAGCCATGCTGGCTTTCGGAAACCTTGGGGTCGCGAGTGGAAAGTTGACCGTCCAGGGCTGGCTGTATGACATAAAGAATCTCCAATCCCCACAGATTTTGGGCAAGCAATACTCCGATACGTCCAGTGACGCAGCGGCGCGGGTGATGGCGCACAAGTTTGCCGACGAAATCATCTTTCGGCTGGGCGGAGGCATCAACGGCATCGCCGAAACACAGATTTATTTTGTGAGCGACCGGAACGGGCACAAGGAAATTTGGGCGATGGATTATGATGGCTCGAACCAGCACCAGATCACGCGTCTGGGCACCATCTCGTTGTCGCCGCGCATTTCGCCGGATGGGTCTCGCATCGCTTTCAGCAGCCTGACGAAAACCGGCTGGGAGATTATGATGTATTCTCTCGACCTGAACCGGATAGTGAGTTTCCCTCACCTGGGCGCAACGAATCTGTCGCCGGCCTGGTCGGCGGACGGATTGAAGCTGGCGTTTTCGTCGTCGCGCGGGGGCCAGCCAGAAATTTATGTAGCCGATGCCTCTGGGGGGAATCTACATCGCATGACCACGGCCAAGGGGCCGGATGTTTCGCCATCGTGGAACCGCAAGACGAACGCGCAGATTGCCTTCGTCAGCGGGCGCACGGGATTGCCGCAGATTTATACAATGGAGGCCGACGGCACGAACCAGCAGCGCATGACGGATCAGGGGTACGCAGTATCGCCGAACTGGTCGCCCAACGGGCAGTTTCTAAGCCTGGCGTGGATCCGCAAGTACGGGCCGGGCGAACCGGGATCGTCGGACATTTATCTGATGGACATTGCCAGCAAGCAGTGGGTGCAGTTGACGCACGATGGCGGGCGCAACGATTTTCCTTCCTGGTCGCCGGATGATCGGCATATCGTGTTTCAGTCGAGCCGGTCGGGCAAGGAAGAGATTTGGACCATGCTGGCGGACGGCACCAAGCTGCAGCAACTGACTTTTACCGGACGCAATACGCAACCGAATTGGAGTTGGAAATAGTAAAAACGCTTCGTCTGACCCTTGGGGGGCAAGCCTTAGGGTCGCAGGGAGGAATAAAAGTGAAACAAAAAAGTATGAAATGGTTTCTGCTGATCGTTGCACTGGGCATGCTGCTCGCGCTGGGCGCTTGCGGGAAAAAAGCGACTCCGCCACCGCCGCCTCCACCACCGCCGCCGCCGGAGCCAACCGCTTCGATCTCGGTGAATCCCAACACCATTCAGGCGGGGCAATCCGCGTCTCTGACATGGCAGACCAGCAACGCGACCGACGTGTCGATCGACGGCATTGGCGCAGTGCAGCCGAACGGCTCGCAAAGCGTCTCGCCGACGGATTCGACAACCTATCACCTGGTTGCCAAAGGGTCGGGCGGAACTCAGGAAGCCACGGCGAGGCTTACGGTAACTCCGGCGCCGGCGCCGCCACCACCGCCGACTCCATCGGTGTCGGACGAAGACTTGTTCAGCCAGAACATCAAGGATGTGTACTTCGATTACGACAAGGCGGACGTTCGCGGCGACCAGCAGAGTTCGGTGCAGGCGGACGCGCAGTTCCTGAATCAGCATCAGAATATCAACATCACGATTGAAGGGCACTGCGACGAACGCGGATCGACTGACTATAACCTGGCTTTGGGCGATCAGCGCGCCAGCGCGGTGAAAGCCGCCTTGACCGGGGCTGGGATTAGCGCCAGCCGGATCAAGACCATCAGCTACGGGAAGGAAAAGCCTTTCTGCACAGAAAGCAACGAAGCTTGCTGGCAGCAGAATCGCCGCGGCCATCTCGTTCTTCAAAAGTAAGCTTACCGGGGGGACGCCGCAAGCGTCCCCCTCTACCATCTTGCTTTAAAGTCGTGCACGCGTGTGCGCGGAAGCGGGAACTGTGCCGGAACGGATATCCACCCATTGAATCTTGCGGTTCCGGGCCTTCGCTTTCTGTGTCGAATATCGTCAGCCCGTGGGACAATCAAATAGCATCTAATTCAAGGTATCGATACAACTGCTGTATTCAGGAAATTCTATGAAATTACATCGCACTCCCCCGTTTTTCGCTTTGCTCCTGGTGCTCTGTCTGGCGATTGCCCCAGCGTGGGCCGCTAACAAAGACATGGTTCAGTTGCAGACTCAGGTACAGCAACTGCAGGAGCAGATGACCGCCATGCAGCGCGGCTTTGACGAGCGCATGGGTGTAATGAAGAATCTGGTCGAGCAGGACACGGACGCAGTCAATAAAGTGGCCAACGCCCTCAACGCTCTCCAGACCACTCTGCAGAAGCAGCAGAATGAAGGAGGCTCCAAGGTCGACCAGCTTTCGGGGCAGATCCAGTCACTTAACGACACTCTGGATGAATTGAAAGCGCGTCTCGCTAAAGTCAGCAAGCAACTGGAAGACATGCAGGCCGCGCAACAGAGTCTGGGCGCTCAGCAGGCTCAACAGCAAGCTCAGCAGAAAGCCATGAGCGACGCGCCGCCCCCGGACGTGCTCTACAACAATGCTTATGCGCGATTACAACGGCAACAAGAATGACCTTGCCGTACAGGAGTTTTCCGACTACATCAAGTTCTATCCCAACACCGATCTCGCGGGAAACTCTTATTTCTATCTTGGCGAACTTCAGTTTCGTCAGGGAAATTATCAGCAGGCGGCGCAGAGCTACGACACCGTATTGCAGAATTTTCCCACCGGAAACAAAGCCGCGTCCGCGCAGTTGAAGAAGGGCTTTGCCTTAATTGAACTTGGAAAACAGGATGATGGGGTCAGCGAGTTGCGGCACCTGATCCAGCGGTATCCGCACTCTCCGGAAGCGTTGCAGGCGCGGGAGCGGCTGCGCAAACTGGGAGTTTCCGCCACGGGCAGAAATTCGTAAGTTTGGAAGGGACTTGGCCAACCGGCTGCGAAGCACCCTCCGCTAGACCGAATGCCGGTGGGACCGCTTAGGATGATGATGCTTGCCGGCTTTATGAGCGTGATGACGGTTGGCCCGCTGGTGCGTTGCCCTCACAGGGACCAGGCTAGGGTCCGAAGGCAGCGCCACGGCGAATGCAGTGGTCATCAGAGCCAGGATTAATACTGAAAAGCACCGTTTCATATACCTATTCTCCTGCGGACTTCTCCTACTTTATATCTATATTATTCCGAAAGTTCCAGCCTTAAGCTGTGTTCGTAGGCTTGAGATCGAGGTTGAATATGCCGCACAGCACGCCCGATCAAGATACGGCGAAGGGTGCCACAGAAGCTGAGGACCACAAGGAACCGGGGAATGTGGGCCAGCAAGAGCAGCTTGGGCATCGAGACCAGGATCCAATGTTGAAGGATGCAGACTCCGATTTTCCCGAACCTGGGCAAAGTCCAGAACATAGCGGCGAACCGCAACGCAAAACTGCGTAACTCGGTTGCCGGGGAGTCAAACTAAAATGGCCCTTTCGCGAGAGAGGGCCTTTTTTGTTTCCTGTGAGCGGTCTAGCGCAATTCTTCCATTACCGCGTCGAGCACTTCCTTGCCCGGACGAGTTACCGAATCGGGCAGCGTGGCCAGGGGCTGGTCGACAACGTTCAGCATGTCGATGAAGTTCGGGGCCTCGGGATTTACGTAGAACACTCCGGTAAGGACTTCGCCTTTTTCGTGGGCTGCAGTGAGGCGAGTGAGGGCGCGAATTTTGTCGGTGGGGTCGTAATCTTCTTCCAGTTTGCGCAGGTGCAGGCGGGAACCGTCGTGCATGGTAACTTCGACCGTCGAGCCGGGGTCGTATTCGACGGCGATGTCCTCGAAGTGAGGAACGAAGCTGACGTCCTGCAAGGTTTCTTCATGCTCTTTCACGTACTTGTACGACTTGGTCGAACCTTCATGATCGTTGAAGGTGACGCAGGGCGAGACGACGTCGAGCATAACCGTCCCTTTGTGAGCGATGGCAGCCTTCAGCATGGCGCCTAACTGGCGCTTGTCACCGGAAAACGAGCGGCCGACCAAGGTCGCTCCAAGTTGAATGGCCAGGGCGCAGGTGTCGATTGGCGGAAGATCGTTCACCACGCCGGTTTTGAGCTTGGAGCCGAGGTCGGCCGTAGCAGAGAACTGGCCTTTGGTCAGGCCGTAAACGCCGTTGTCTTCGATGATGTAAATGATGGGCAAATTACGGCGCATCAGGTGAACGAATTGCCCGATACCGATTGAAGCCGTGTCGCCGTCGCCACTCACGCCAATGCAGACCAGCTTGCGGTTCGCCAGCATCGCTCCTGTCGCGACGGAGGGCATGCGGCCATGCACCGCGTTGAAGCTGTGGGAGCGGCTCATGAAGTAAGCGGGAGTTTTCGAGGAGCATCCGATGCCGCTGGGCTTGATCAGCAACTCGGGCTGCACGCCCATCTCGTACATGGATTCGATGATGCGCTCGGAGATCGCGTTGTGCCCGCAACCGGCGCAGAGGGTTGTCTTGCTCCCTTTGTAATCCATCACGGTGAGGCCGATGCGGTTGGTCTTCGGCCCTGGTGCGGCTGCTCCGGGTTCAATCGTGGGAGTGCTTGCCATTTACTTGCCCTCCATGCTGGTCAGCTCGTCGGTGATGGATCGCGCATCGAGCGGCAGCCCGGTGATATGGGCGATGCTGCGCAAGCGCGTGGTCAGTTCGGGCTTAAGATCGAGTCGCAGCAGAGTCAGCATCTGGGCGTCGCGGTTCTGCTCGACGACGTAAACGCGATCGTGCTGCTCGATGAACTCATGCACTTCGCGAGTGAATGGATACGCCCGGAGCCGCAGGTAATCCGTCTCGATCGAGTATTCGTCGCGCAGTTGATCGCGGCTCTCGGTGATGCCCCAATGCGAGGTCCCGTAGCCGATGATTCCGATCTTTATTTTGTCACCCCCGGCGTTGTTGCCTGTAGTGATCTCGGGGCGGGGAACAAACGAGCGTGCGGTTTCAAACTTGCGGTTCAGGCGCTCCATGTTGTTTTCGAAGTCGTCGGCGCGCTCGCTGTATTGCGCCCGCTCGTTGTGACCGCTGCCGCGGGCAAAGTACGCCGCTGCGGGATGAATCGTTCCAGGCAATGTGCGGTAGCCGATGCCATCGCCGTCCACATCTTTGTAGCGCGCGAATCCGCCGAGGCGGTCGAGGTCTTCCTTGCTCAGGACTTTGCCTCGATTGATCGGAGTCGTCGGATATTCGAACGGATCGGACATCCAGTTGTTCATGCCCAGATCAAGATCCGACATGACGAACACCAGCGTTTGGAACTGTTCGGCCAGATTGAAGGCCTCGGGCGCCATGGTGAAGCACTCAGTCACGGAGCAGGGAAGCAGCATGATGTGTTTCGTGTCGCCGTGCGAGAGGAACGCGGTGGAAAGAATATCGCCCTGGGAAGTGCGCGTCGGAAGCCCGGTGGAGGGGCCTACGCGCTGAATGTCCCAGATCACGCCGGGCACTTCAACGTAGTATGCAAGGCCGGCGAACTCCGACATCAGCGAAATTCCTGGTCCGGCAGTCGCGGTCATGCTCCGTGCGCCTGCCCATCCGGCGCCGATGACCATGCCGATTGCGGCAAGTTCGTCTTCGGCTTGCACGATCGCGAAGGTCGCCTTGCCGTCTGGGCCGACGCGGTACTCCTTCATGTACTCGATCATCGTTTCAACCAGCGATGAAGACGGCGTGATGGGATACCACGTGACGACCGTACATCCGGCGAACATACAGCCGAGCGCCGCTGCCGAGTTACCGTCGATGATGATCTTTCCCGCGGTGGCGTTCATGCGCTCGATGTAGAAGGCGCCGCGCTTTTGCAGGTTCGCCTTGGCGTAATCGAATCCCGCCTGGGCCGCGGCTAGGTTCAGATTGGCCGCTTTTACTTTTTTTGCGAACTGCTTGCGAATAGCCTTTTCCACCTCGGCCATGTCGATGGTCAGCAAGCTCGCAACGACGCCAACGTAAACCATGTTCTTGACCAGTTTGCGGAGCTTGGCTTCCGGGCATACGGCGGCGACCAGTTTGTCGTAGGGAACAGCATAGAAAATCAGATCATCGCGCAGTTTGTGCAGAGCGAGCGGTTCGTCGTAGAGAACCGAGGCACCCGCGGCCAGCGACATGGTATCTTCCTGCGCGGTTTCGGGATTCATGGCCACCAGGAAATCGATTTCTTTTTTGCGGCCGATATAGCCGTGCTTGTTGGCTCGAATCGTGTACCAGGTGGGAAGGCCGGCGATGTTCGAGGGGAACATGTTCTTGCCGGAAACCGGGACGCCCATCTGGAAGATGCTGCGTAACAGAACCGTATTTGAACTCTGTGAGCCCGAACCATTGACCGTCGCGACCTGAATGCTCATGTCGTTGACGATGCGCTTGTGCCCCACACCTCCGGTGGATTCCCGGGGCGTGACATCCGTAGTAGCCATCCCAACACCTTCCTTCAGTTAGCGGGCTGAAGTCTTAGCCCCTGATTGGTGGATCGCAAAGGAGGAAACAGTCCATTATACCGGCGGAGGGACGGTCCGTGGCGTCAAATCGCCCGCGTGCAGGCCGAGGAACCCGTTGTGAAAACACGCGAGGGGATATCGGGCTCAAGACTCCGTCTTGAAGAATTGAGCGATGTTGCGAAACTTGTTATATCGTGACACGAGCAATTCCGCAGGTGGGACCTTCTTGAGCTCGGCGTAGTGTTTCTGCAGGCTGGCATCAAGCAGAGCGGCAGCTGCTTCATGATCGCGATGGGCTCCGCCTTCGGGCTCCGGAACGATGTCGTCAATGCATCCCAGCTCACTCAGGTCGGTGGCGGTGATGCGCATGGCTTCCGCCGCAAGTTCTTTTTTGGTGGCGTCGCGCCACATGATGGCGGCGCAGCCTTCTGGAGAGATGACGGAATAAATCGAGTTCTCCATCATCAACACGCGATCCGCGACAGCGATCGCCAAGGCCCCGCCGCTGCCGCCCACGCCAATCACGGTCGCAATAATGGGCACTTCCAGCCGTGCCATCTCGCGGAGATTATAGGCAATGGCCTCAGCCTGCCCGCGCTCTTCCGCATGGATACCTGGATAGGCGCCGTCCGTATCGATCAACGTAAAAACGGGCCGGTGGAATTTTTCCGCAAGCTGCATCACTCGGATTGCTTTGCGATAGCCCTCAGGATGCGGCGTGCCAAAGTTGCGATGCACGCGCTGCTTCATATCGCGGCCTTTCTGCGTAGCCACGATCAGCACTTCATCGCCGTGAAAGCGCGCCATACCGCAGACAATGGCGGCGTCGTCGCCAAAACCGCGGTCACCATGAAGTTCGCTGAAATCTGTGAATATGCGCTCGATGTAATCGAGCGACTGCGGCCGCTGCGGATGCCGGGCCAGTTCGGTTTTTTCCCAGGCTGTGGGGGGCGCATTCATCTGTCGTCGGAGCGTCTCGATGCGATCCTGCAACTTCGTGATCTGCCGGCGCGTCGAATCGTCGTCGCCGTTCGACTCCAATTCGGCGACCTGACGTTCAATCTCTTCCAATTCCTGCTGCGCTTTTTCGGTGGGTGCCATCTTTGAATTCAGGCGACGCTCTGATTAGGCAATGATGCGGACGCTGCCACGTCCGCACAGCTGTTCGACGCGGGCGATGAAGCTGCGGTCCGGAATCACATTATAGCCTTCCGCTTCCATCACCACCATGAAATCGCCTTGCCGTTCCACGTCAAATAAAACTTTGGCCTCGCCTTTTCGCTGAAGAAAAAGTGCGTGCAGATCATCGACCGTGGTTTCGAGCGAAGACTCGAGAGGCACGCGGATGCGAATGGCACGAGGGAGCGGAACCTTGGCTTCTTCCAGCGGCTGGATTTCCGCCGCGGTAATCTTGGGATTGTTTCCTTCTTCGATGCGTACGCCGGCTTTGACCAGGACGGGAACTTCGAGTTTCACTTTGTCGCCAATGCGTTTGAAAGCTTCGGGGAAGACGATCATGTCGATGGAGCCGGACATATCTTCCAGCGTGGACTGGGCGTAGAAATCTCCACGCTTCGATTTGAGCACGCGTACGTTGCTGATGATGCCGGCGGTGACGATGGTTTCGTCCTTGCCCGTGGATCTTGTCATCGCGGCAATCTCTTCAATACTGAGCGCCTGCAGGTCGGCGAGCTTGTCTTTGTATTTTTGCAGGGGATGCCCGCTGATGAAGAAGCCGAGAATCTCTTTCTCGGCAGCGAGGCGAGTGTGCTCGTCCCAGTCAGGAGTGTTGGGCAGCTTGTCGTTGTGCGCTTCCGAGTCTTCCTGCTGAAAGACTCCAAACAGGCCGTGCTGGCCCGATTCCGCATCGCGCTGAGCTTTCTGCGCCTGTTCCATCGCTTTGTCGAGCACCGCCATCAACTGCGCGCGGCGTCCCATGGAATCCATGGCACCGCTCTTGATCAACGATTCGAGCACGCGTTTGTTGAGCAGGCGAAGATCGACGTGCTCGCAGAATTCAAAGATGGTTCTGAAGCTGCCGAGTTTCTTGCGGGCAGCGACGATGGACTCGATGGCATTGCCGCCTACATTCTTCACTGCAGCCAGGCCGAAACGGATCGAGTCGCCGTGCGGGGTGAAGTTGGCGTCGGAAACGTTGATATCGGGTGCTTCGACCGCGATGCCCATCTCGCGACATTCGTTGATATATTTGACGACATCGTCAGTCGAGCCGGTAACCGACGTTAGCAGAGCCGCCATGAATTCCACGGGATAGTGGGTCTTCAGATACGCCGTGTGATAGGCGAGCAAGGCATAAGCCGCGGAGTGCGACTTGTTGAATCCGTATCCGGCGAACTGAGCCATGAGATCGAAAATCTTTTCGATCTTCTTCGGCGGATATTTTCGCTGCGCGGCGCCTTCGATGAACCGCTCGCGCTGCTGCGCCATTTCCTCGGCTTTCTTCTTTCCCATCGCTCGGCGTAGTAAATCCGCTTCACCCAGGGAGTAGCCCGCCAGCCGGTTCGCGATCTGCATCACTTGTTCCTGATACACGATCACGCCCAGTGTCTCTTGCAGAATCTCCTGCAACTCCGGCAGTTCGTACTCGACTTTTTTGCGGCCATGCTTGCGGTCGACGAAATCGTCGATCATGCCGCCCTGGATCGGACCTGGCCGGTAGAGCGCGTTCAGAGCCGTGAGATCTTCGATGGAATTCGGCTGATACTTGCGCAGCACATCGCGCATGCCGTGCGATTCAAACTGGAATACTCCGGAGGTCAAGCCTTTGTGAAAAACTTTCTGGTAAGTCTCCGCATCTTCCAGCGGAATCTGCTCCAGAGTGAGCGGCGTGCCCCGTGTCTGCATGATCAGTTTCAGCGCATCCGTCAGGATCGTGAGCGTGGTCAGGCCGAGGAAGTCCATCTTCAGCAGGCCCATCTTTTCGATGGCGACCATGTCGAAGGCAGTCACGATTTCGTCGTTCTTGGTGCGATGCAGCGGAACCAGATCGGTAAGCGGACGCGGCGAGATCACGACTCCGGCGGCGTGCACACCTGAATTGCGAACCATCCCTTCCAGCTTTTTCGCGGTCTCGAACAGTTCGCGAATCTGGCCATCTTTTTCGATCGCCTCCCGCAGTTGCGCCGAGTCCTGAATGGCTTGTTCCAGCGTGATATTCAGCTGTGTCGGCACCATCTTGGCGATGCGGTCGACGTCGGCGTAGGGAATGTCCATGGCGCGGCCCACGTCTTTAATCGCGGCCTTCGCCGCCATGGTGCCGAACGTGATGATCTGTGCGACATTGTCACGCCCATATTTCTGCGTGACGTAGTTGATGACCTCGCCCCGGCGGTTCATGCAGAAATCGATATCGATATCGGGCATGGACACGCGCTCCGGATTCAAGAAACGTTCGAAGAGCAACTCATGTTGCAGCGGGTCGATGTCAGTGATGCCCAGCGCATAGGAGACCAGGGAACCGGCGGCTGATCCACGGCCGGGGCCGACCGGAATCCCTTGCTCCTTCGCGTAACGGATGAAGTCCCAGACAATCAGGAAATACCCAGGAAACTGCATCTGCTGAATGATGCCGAGCTCTCGTTCCAGGCGCTGCTCGTAATCGGCGATGGAGCGCTTCAGCTTTCCTTGCGAATGCAGCGGGCGCAGCGTCTCCAGGCGGCGGGCGAAGCCCTCGCGGGTCACGTGGACGAAGTAGCTGTCGATCGTGTAGCCCGGCGGAACTTCGAACTGCGGAAACGGATTTGCAACTTTTTCCAGGCGGACGCTGCAACGCTCGGCGATGTCGAGCGTGCGCGTCAGCACCTGCGGAGAGTCCTTGAACACGCGCTGCATCTCGTCGTGGCTCTTGACGAAGAACTGCGTGCCGTCGAACTTCATGCGGCCCGTGTCGTGAATCGATTTGCCGGTCTGGATGCACAGCATCACGTCCTGCGCGTGGGCGTCGTCTTCGCAAAGGTAGTGGCTGTCGTTGGTGGCTACGAGCGGCAGGCCGAGATCTTTTTCCAGCTGGAAAAGACCGGGATGGATGCGATGTTCCATTTCCAGGCCCTGGTCCTGAATCTCGAGATAGAAATTCTCTTTACCGAAAATATCGGCAAACGTTCCGGCGGCCGCGCGGGCGGCATCGTAATTGTTCTCCATCAGCCGTTCCGCGACTTCGCCTTTCAGGCATCCAGAGAGGCCAATCAGCCCGCGAGAGTGCTCGGCAAGAAACTTCTTGCTGACGCGTGGCTTGTAATAGAAGCCGTGCAGCGAAGCCTCAGACGTGATCTTGACCAGATTGCGATAGCCTTCTTCATTTTCTGCAAGCACCAGCAGATGGTTGTAGGTGTCGCCTTCCGGAGCCGCCCGGTGATCGTCTTTCTTGCAGATGTAGAGTTCGCAGCCGATGATCGGCTTCACGCCCGCCTGCTTGGCAGCATTGACAAAGTGGACTGCGCCAAAAATATTGCCGTGGTCGGTCATGGCCACGGCCGGCATTCCCATCTCCTTTACGCGCTGGCAGAGTTTTTCGACATCACAGGCGCCGTCGAGCAGGGAGTAGTCCGTGTGCAGGTGCAGGTGGACGAATTGGGACATGGGGTCGGTAGAGCTAGTCTACCGCAACAGGGACAGAGGAAAACCAGGCAATTATCGGGGCAGGGAAGCCTAACTCGCTCCCGCTCCTACTGCTTGCGCCTGTTGCAGCAGGCGGCGAGCCTGGGCGATAAGTTCCGCCACTTCGAAAGGCTTTACCAGGCATGCGATGTTGTTTTCCTGCAAGAAGGCGCGTCCATCGCCTGGATCTACCCCGTTGGAAAAAGTGAACAGGACGCGAGTTTCCATGCCCGGGCAATTTCCTTTGAGCCACTGGCATGCCTCTTTGGTGCTCCACTGTCCTGGCATGTTGCCATTCATAATGAGTGCGTCGAATGGTTCGGAGAGCAGCCGAGTCTTCACTTCCTCTCCGTTCCTGGCAGTCACAACCGTGGCGCCCGCCCCCGCCAGTACATCGCGCTCAAATTCGAGCACCGCTTCTTCCTCCTCCATCAGCAACACGCGGCCGTGGATGGCGCCCTCGTGGATGCGCACCGCAGGCTTGAGGACTTCCGGTTCCTCGGCGCCCGATGCCACTGCCGGCAAGCGAACTTCGATGACCGCACCGCCTTCGGGCGCATTGTTCGCGGTGATGTCTCCCCCATGTTCTTTCACGATGCCGTAGCAGATGCTCAGTCCGAGGCCAGTGCCTTTGCCAATACTCTTCGTGGTGTAGAAAGGATCGAAGATGCGCTTGGGATCCTTGATGCCGGCGCCATCATCGCTGAATTGCGTGCAAACGTGCCCGCCCAGGTATGAAACACGAATCCTGAGCTGGCCGCTGCGCCCAGTTTCCATAATGGCGTCGACCGAATTGTTAATAATATTCAGGAATACTTGCTCGAGTTGGTGAGGGTCCGCGACAACCAGGGCAGGTCGTGAAGGCAGCTCAAGCTCGACCCGAATGTTGTTGATCTTGAGGTCGTAGTCGCGCAAGGCCAGCGTTTCCTCAAGCACTTTGCGGACGTCGACTTCAGTCCTTTCCGGCTTGCGCTGGCGGGCGAACGAGAGAAGGTTCTGTACTACACGGTGCGTCCGCTGCGCCTGTTTGAATAGCTTACTGACGTAGTCTTGCGCGCGGGCGTTCAATCCCTCGCTTTCCAGAAGTTGCGCATAGCCGAGGATTGCCGTCAACGGATTGTTGAGTTCGTGCGCCACGCCGGCAATCAACTGTCCGACGGCTGACATTTTTTCGCTCTGCAGCAGTTGCTCCTGAGTCTTGCGCAGATCTTCGTATGCCCTACAGGTTTCTTCGTAGAGACGAACTTTTTCGATCGTAGTCGCCAGTTGGCGGCTGATGGCGACCAGAAGATTTTCGTCGTTGTTGGAATATTCGTGCCCTAACTGGCTGCACAGACCCATGATTCCTACCGGACTGTCCTTGCCCCAGAACAAAACCCAAATCCAGGTGCGGTCGACATCGGAACGTAAGAAGTCCGCCACTTTGGGCGGCAGGTGCGGCAGGTATTCAGCTGTGACCACTTCAGCGCGGGAGCGCATCACCAGATCACCGAAGCCGTCGGTGAGGCAGATTTCCGCTGCGCGCATTTTGTCGCGGCTACGCGGGCCCCAGGCGGCGCGCCGCCGATAGGTAGTTGCGTCAGTATCGGAGAGGTAGACTGTCCCGCTTTCGGCGCCAAACAGCGTGACCACCTGACGCAGGGTCAGATTCAGAATTTCGTCCAGGTCGAAAGATTGTGCGGCCACCACGGCCATGGCGTTCAGCGCGTTCAACTCCCGGTTGCGGCGGCGCATCTCGTCTTCGGCGCGGCGCTTCTCGGTCATGTCGAGGACGAACCCCTGGTAGCGCTCGACGTTGCCCGTCGCGTCGCGCTTGGCGAAGCTGCTCTCCACCGCCAGCAGAATTGTGCCATCCTTGCGCCGCAGACTGACCTCGAAATTTCGCACGTAATTGTGCGTTTCAATTTCGCGGCGAAAGGCGTCGCGCTCTTTCGGGTCAACGCAAATCTCCGCATCCAAATTCAGAACCAGCAACTCTTCGCGGTTGCTATAGCCGAGCATATGCACGAAGGCGTCATTGCAGTCGAGAAGGCGGCCGGCCGGATTGGCAACGTATACGCCTTCCTGAACCTGCTCGAAGAGCAGGCGATACTTTTCTTCGGCGGAACGGCGGTCGGTGACGTCACGCACAACGTGCATGGTGCCTTTTTGCGGACTGCCTTGCTCCGTGTACGAAGATGTGGAAACCACCGAGTAACCGCCGAAGCATGGGTCAGGGCCCTCGGTAAACTCTTCGTCCCCGCCACGCGCGCAGTAAGGGCATCCCGTCCATTCGCCCAAAGTGTGGGGCAACATTGAATCGCACGAATTGCCCAGTACATCCGCGGCGGCTTGGCCAAGTTGTTCGAGCAATACTTGATTGGCCTTGATGATGCGAAAGTCGGCGTCATGCGCCAGAATAATGTCGTGGATGGAATCGAACGTATTGATCCACTGCCGCTGGGAGCGCAGATTCTGCTCCAGCAGGCGGAAGTTTTCCACTGCGACCGCAAGTTGCTTGCCGCAGCCTTGCAGAAAATCGAGTTCGTCCCGGGTCCAATGCCGGGTCCAGGATTCGCCGAGCAGCAACAATCCAATCGGCGATTTATTGCCCGTGACCGGAACCATCACCAACTGGCGAATCTTCTCGGTCTCAAGACACTCTTTCGGTTCGAGGCCGGCCTCCCGGGTTGTGACTTGCGGGCTGGGCTGGGCCAATAGTTTTTGAATCTCATCGTTGATCGCGGCAAATCCCGCGTCGCGCAGGAATTCGGAGGAGAGTCCTACGGCGTGGGTTGCGATCAGATGTTCGCCTTCGAGCAAGCGGAACCATGCCGCCCGAACTCCGGTCACACGCTTCAATTCCTCGATCGCCGATTGCACGACGCTTCCGTATTGTTGAGCGCTGACCAGGCTGTTGGTAATCGCCTGTACCGCGAATAGGCGTCTTGTCCGCGCGCGCGATTCGTCGAATACCACCAGCAACATGCTTACGCCAAGGGCGATTTCAGCTGACAGGAATGCCGGCGCGGGCACGCGGTCGGTGAAGGGCAACCATGAGAGATGAAGCGTCAGGAGACACAATGCAACTAACCATGCCGCCGGTTCCCAGCGGCCACGGCGTGCGCGCAGCAGCGCCAACGATGCCGTCAACAATACGATCCGATAGCCGACTTCTATGGCCATGCGCAAGGGCAGGGAATCCGGCCACAAGAGGACGCGGGCTCCGGCAAAGCCGACCAGCATCGGCGTGATCACCAACAAAGGAAGGATCAGATCGCGGCTACGTGTATAGAGCAGGACGGCTCCGGCCAGTAATCCAACCGCGAGTACGAACGTGGCCTGCATGGCGAGCAAATCGAAAGGAGCAGGTATTTTCGACGCAAAGCAATGCTCCGCCAGTCGCGAGGCGACAAAAACGGTCCAGCCCAATACCCAAACTTTGAAATAGTTTTCTCGAAAGGAACGGAGGGCGAGCACAGAGGCGCCCAGCAGAATCAGCAAAGCCAATTCTGCCGCTGTCGGCTGGGTAAGACCCAACCCTGCGACCGTATTCCAAATCGACCAGAGGGATGCGCTCATCGCATTGCGGACGTACGTCTTCCTTGCTTTTGAATATCACGCTTCGCCCCTATCTCGATGCAGTTTCCGGACCTCAGTGATTACTTTCGGCATCTCCCGGGTGGGTTACAATCGCCAATAGACTTTTGTGTGTCCCTCATGCCAGATCGCATTCTTGTAGTTGACGACGAAGAGCCCATTCGGGAGATCGTCGCCTCCATGCTCGGTACTGCCGGATATGCTTGCAAACAAGCGGCTTCTGGCATGGAAGCGCTCGCCGTCCTCACTTCCGGGGAAGAGTTCGAGTTGATGCTCTCGGACCTGATGATGGCGGACCTCGATGGCATTGGCCTGTTGGAACGCACCAAGGAAAAGTATCCCGACATGCCGGTGGTGATGGTTACCGCCGTGCACGATATCTCGGTGGCGCTGGCTGCGATTCGCAACGGAGCCTACGACTATCTTCTGAAGCCGTTCGAGCGCGAGCAACTTCTCAATACCGTCAGCCGCGCCCTGGAAAACCGGCGCCTCAAGGTTGAAAACCGAACTTATCAGACCAACCTGGAATCTCTGGTCAAAGCACGTACGGATCAACTGCAGGCTGCGATGTCCACCCTGGAACGCTCCTATGACATCACGCTGGAAGCCCTCGGCGACGCATTGGACCTGAAAGATCGGGAAACAGAAGGCCACTCCAAGCGCGTAACCGCCTTCACCATCGCCATTGCCCGCGCCATGGGCCTGCCTCGCGAACAGATCAATACCATCGCCCGCGGAGCTTTTCTACATGACATTGGGAAGATGGCCATTCCTGACAAGATTCTCAATAAGCCGGGAAAGCTCGAGCCCGATGAAATGACGATCATGAAAGAGCACGCCTACCACGGCTATCAGATCGTCAAGAAGATTCCATTCCTTGCCGAAGCCGCGGAGATTGTCTACTCGCATCAGGAACGCTTTGACGGCACTGGCTATCCCCGCGAACTGAAGGGCGATAAGATTCCACTAGGCTCTCGCATCTTCTCCGTCGCCGACACTCTGGACGCCATCACCTCCGATCGCCCCTACCGCGCGGCGCAGTCGTTGCAGGCTGCGCGTGAAGAAATCGCGAAATGGTCGGGCCGGCAGTTCGATCCCGATGTGGTGAAAGTGTTTCTCGAAATGCCGGAAAATATCTGGGAAGATCTGCGCAAGGAAATTCACGCCCAGATCTACAGGGTGGCGTATTCCACGGGAGCCAGAGGCTAAGTCCGGTCGGTTTTGGGGTGCACTCCCACCGCCTGACCCTGCATTCCTGCACAAACCCCGGCAAAAAAAAATCAGGGTTGCACTCAACATGCAACCCTGATCTCTAGAAATGCAGGCGTGTTAGTAGCGGACCACCACTCCGGTCGCAATTCGCATGTTGTTCTTGTCGGTGACTCCATTCGAGTGCAATGTAAGCCAATCGAACTGCGCTCCACGAATCGCCAAATGCTGGCCCGCGTTGATGTCTAACCCTCCACCGAACATCATGGCAAACCCGTTGGACGAACCCGAGATGCCGCTGACGCTGGCGCTGTTGCCGCCAGCTAGGAAGTGCGCGAACGGGGTGAACGTCCGGCTCTGACGCAACGAAACCACAGGGCCGAAGGTGTACGTGTAGTTGTGGATGCTGACGCCGCTCTGCGAACCGTAGCCGCCGCTGAAATCTGCCGCGACGCCGAACCAACGGTTAACATTTCCAGTGACCGCGGTGTCCCAACCTTCCGCATTCAAACCGCCATCGTAACGGCTGTATTGAAAGCCCCCGAAGAATTCCGCCTTCGGCGCGACACCTGTTTCCTGCGCGAACGCCGATAACGAAAACGTGCCAACCAAAAAAGCAAACGCAAGTAATTTGCGCATTTGTGAAATGTTCCTCCAGAAATGAATTGCACTCCTCCGAAATGGCGAGCAGTCGGCAGATTAGTGCTGTGCAATAGTGGATTTCATCCAGAGGTGACGAACAAGTACCTGAAGACACAGAAGGATGCTTCTACTTTAGTAACGGCCCGAAGCCGAGTGCCTAAAACCGACGGACCTAGCGTTGCTTCGGAGCGCGGTGGGAATTGACGTGGACCCCCGCCACTCTGTTGGATGCCTGCGCAGTACCGGCCCGCCGTTTTCGCCGCCTTCGCCATGGCCAACGTGATCCCGACGAAGCACTACCTCATCCGCCAGGAGTCGTCCTTTTATCTCCTGGAACTCGCTTGTGTCGGTGACATACGTATCCCGGCAGGGCAGCACACTCGAAATCTCCGATTGCAATTTCACGATGCGCTCTTCCATGGGCGGATAGAAAGCGTACGACTTCGCGATCTGATGAAGAGGACGACCTAAGGGGCCCTCATGCTTTCCCCCCGGAATCTGCTTGTTATGGAGTCCTTCCAATGCATCGATAAACGCTCGCGGATCGTAGCCCGCCGCATACTGATATTCCATTCCCAGCAGGTCCGCTTCAAGTTCTGCATCGCGGGCGAATTTTCTCAACGCCAGCGGCCCGATCTGTCTGGCTCCGATCGCGCCGGGTCCAGCCATATAGATGGCCGGAAACGAAATCACATTCCAGGCTGTTCTCCGGGTCGCATAGCGAGTCCCGTGCCGCGCGGCAACGTGCGCGACTTCATGCGCGATCAGGCCCGCTAGTTCAGCTTCGCTGTCCAGCTCGCTCAGCAATCCCTTGTCGACATAAAGAAAACCGCCCGGCAATGCAAAAGTGTTGAGTTCGGTCGAATCGACCACCTTGATGGTGAATGCGACCTGAGCGTCCGAGTTGCGGATAATTTTCTGGGCCACGCCGCTCACGTAGTTGACGATGTTGGGGTCCGTGACAAACTTCGTTTGCCGGTCAATGGTCTCGGCCATCTTCTGCCCGAGCGCTCTTTCCCTCTCCAGAGAGTAGAGGTTTACACCTTTTCCAGTGTTCCGCTGACCGATCCGGTTGACGTCGTACTTTTCGGAATTCGATGGTTTCGCTTCGGGTCCCGGTTCGAGTTGCACGATGGAATGCTCGGAATTTGGAGTGTCCGCCGCGGGAATAGCTTGGCAAGATGACCTTCCGTCGGACGCGCTCAGATACAGCCCAGTGAACAGAAAGCCCGTCCAGAGTGCAAACCGCGCATAGCGCTGCCGACCAGTGGATCTGAAATCTTTTGCACTTGTGGGCAAAGTTGGAGACACCGCGAGAAATGCAACTGAAACGGTGTCGACCGCGTTTTGACCTGGCCCACAACCACCCTTGCCTCTAGCTCGTTGGAAACATGGGCGGTGTACGGTCGGAAGCGCCACGGATTCACCCCGCCGCAAGGCTCGATGGTGGGCCAACATACCGACGCCTCGCGGCTCCTGGCACGTGAAGAAGCAAACCTAGGCCCAAAGGACGCGCTGTGGCGCGGGCGCCTCCCGCTCGCGTTTGGCAAGGAATCCGAGGTCCGACCCAGTCCAGAACTCATTCAGTTCTTCCGGACTGCGTCAGTGGGTCGCTATTGCACTCGTTGCCTCCCTCCTTGTGCCAGCGCGGCCGTGCTTTTGTATCTGCAGCAAAACCGGGCAGGAAGTTTTTAGCTCTAGAAGACTGCCAGCCTAACAACTTTCTGCCAATCGCCGGGTTTGATAATCTGTGCTCACATCTGCGAAGCGTACTAGTGAGTGTGTTTGCGTCCATACTGCTTTGCGACAGTCTTCGTAGATAACTTTAGAATCAACGCGATAACGCTTTGCCCGGCGTTCGCATCCTAACTACCGACTTGGGGAGGCCCCTATGCCCATTCGCATTGTCCGTTTGTTGATCGCTCTCATCGCGCTGTTTTGCATCCCGTCATTTGCCCAGAGACTTAGCGCAAGAACCAGCACAGCCACCAGCGCAGGACGCTACACAATATGCTCCGCCGGTGCCCGGATAATGTCGTGCCACAGGGCACCATCGCTCTTATCCAGCTTTCCGACCAGCTCGACACTCGGACGGTGAAGGCAGGCAATATTTTTCATGCTCGATTGGCTGAATCTCTGGTGACCGCGGACGGCCACACCATCGAGTCGGGGAGGAAGATCAAAGGGCATGTCAGCGCGGTCATACCGGGATTCCGCACGCGCATGATCTTGAGCTTTGACGAAATCGAAACCGGCCGGGGATGGGTGCCGCTCATCGCCACGGTCACAGGCGTTCCGGGTGAACACGGCATGAGACAGATCGGCCAAGAAGGTGAAATCGGCCGCCAGGGAATGACCAAGGAACAGATTGCCGAAGCCATCGTCGTCGGAGCCGGAAGGGCAGCGGTGGAAGGGAAAAAATCTGGCGGGAACCGCGCAGCCGCGACGGCCGCGGGCTCCGGCGCCGCGGAAGGAGCCGTGTCGGCCTTCGAGTCGGGACATGACCTGATTCTCGAAAAGGCAACCGCACTCGAGATTCGCCTGGATCGCAACCTGCAAGTTCCGTCGCGCTAACCGCATCACGTAGCGACAGCCGCCCGTTCGACTGCGCTCAGGGCAGGCTTTCGGCTGTCCCGCAAGATCGAAGCGTCCGGACGTTCCCTCAAGTAGCGATGCCCGTGGGAATATCCTTCCACGTGGAAGAATCTTCCGGAGGATCGGCATGAAATCCGCACGCTTTTTTCTCGCCCTTGTTCTTCTCGCCGCGATCGCAGCTTTCCCTCAGGATCGTCCCACGGTTAGCGCGCAGCCCAATACCGTCTACGTCGGCGCAGAAGGGAAGTTCGAGAGTGCGCCCGACACGGCTTTGATTCAATTCAACGTCTCTGTGCAGGACGACACGTCGCAGGCCGCCTTCGCGCGCGCCTCGAAAAACGTGGAGCAGGTGCGCCAAGTGTTGCAGGCCAATGGCATCGATCCTAAGGCCGCCAACATTGGATTTCTTTCCGTTCAGCCGGTGTACGAGTGGAAGCCGAAGCAGCGCGTTATCGGATACCGGGTGACGACGGACGTAACGCTGAAGCTCAAGGATTTTTCGAAAGTTGCCCCCATCACCCAGCAACTGGCCGACGCCAACGTCAGCGAGACTCAGACGCTCAGTTATACGCTCGAAAATATTGATGACGCCAAGAACAAGGCGGTGGAGGATGCGTACCGACGGGCGCGCAATTCCGCCGATACGCTGGCTCGGGCCAGTGGCCGTACTCTTGGCGAGCTCTCTTTCGCCTCCGTCGATACTTTCGAGAATCCGAGGATGGTCGTGCCGCACATGGCTCGTGCCATGTCCAGCATGGCGAATGCGGCGCCTCCGGCTCCAACGGAAGGATTCACACCGCAGACTGTGACGGTTACGGCGCATGTGAATGCACTGTTTAATTTGAAGTAGAGTATGCGATACACGCCGCAGCTTGGTCCACGTTCCGGGCCTGGGTGCCCCATTTCTCGCGCTTCCTTTGCGCGAGAAGTGGGATTCTTAGCGTCAAGCCTTACCGGTAGGCGTAAGGTGTCCTCCGGCTCCGCTCCGGAAACAGCTTCACCATCACCAGCCCTGCCACAAAGCCCCCCACGTGGGCCCAAACCGCAACTCCACCCACATCGCGGCCCACTCGCGCATTGGACAGGGTTTCCGCGCCGGAAAAAAAGTTCAGCACGAAAAATTCGCCGAGCACGATCCACGCGGGAAGATAAAGCACAAACACAAAAAACCAGGTCAACACGCGCGCCCGCGGATACAGAATGAAATACGCTCCAAGAATCCCCGCGATCGCGCCGCTCGCCCCCACCGTAGGAAGATTCGAGTTCGGATACACTGCGACCTGCGTCGCCATGGCTAACAAACCGCACAGCACATAAAACGCCAGATAGTTGAAATGCCCCAGGTAGTCCTCAATGTTGTCGCCAAAAATGTACAAGTACCACATGTTGCTCAGCACATGCAGCCAGCCAGCGTGCAGGAACATCGAGGTGAAGTAGGGAACCACAATGGCTACGAGCGGATACTTCGGTGACCCCGCTAGAAACGCCGACAGATGGCTCGGCACCACTCCAAACTGGCGGGCGAACAGCTCATAGCTTCGCGGGTCGAGCGACGCCTGGAACAGGTAAACGAGAATATTGATGGCAATCAAGAACCAATTTATGTAAGGCGTGCTGTATCGTGGTTGATCGTCTCGAATCGGAAACATAGGAGGCCGCTAAGGTAGAAATTCAGATAATTTGTAATTGCGTAATTGGGAAATTGAAAGCCTCACCATGCTTCTTCGCTTTTCAATTGCCCAATTCCACAATGACTCGATTACCAAATTACCCAATTAGACCATGAATGGCGTGCTCATCATCGACAAACCCGCGGGATTGACCTCGCACGACGTGGTCAATCGCGCCCGCCGCATCCTCGGCGAACGCTCGATCGGGCATCTCGGCACCCTCGACCCCATGGCCACCGGCGTTCTCCCGCTGGTCACCGGCACCCTGACCAGGCTGGCTCAGTTCTACACCAAATCCGAGAAGGTTTACGAAGGCACAATAAGGTTCGGTTTTGCCACCGATACCTACGACGCCGAAGGCGCGCCCACCTCGCCGGTGCAACAGGTCAGCCTGCGCGCGGAAGAAGTGGAAGCCCTGGCCACGCGCTTCCGTGGAATCATCGAACAGACTCCGCCCCCATTCTCCGCCAAGAAAATTAAGGGCGTTCCTGCCTACAAGCTGGCCCGACAGCAAAAGGAAGTTGTGCTGAAGCCCGTACAAGTTGAAATCAAGGAATTCGAAATCCTCGCCGTTGAGGCCGACCGCGCCCGCTTCCGTGCCCGCGTAGCCTCTGGAACCTACATGCGCTCGGTCGCTCACGATATGGGAAGGGAACTAGCCTGTGGCGCGCATTTGGAATCCTTGCGCCGAACCTCAGTCGCAGAATTCAAGCTCGAAGAAGCCCACACTCTCGAACAGCTTGCTGAAGCAACCGGGACGCCTGAGGCCCTCGAAGCTTTCTTCATCCACCCCCGCAAACTGCTCCCGCAACTACCCTCCGTAACCGCCGACGAAGCAACGGCCGCCCGCATCCGCAGCGGCCGCACGGTGAATCTCCCCGACCTCTCCCGTGCCCGCCAAGTCAAAGTCTTCAGCGGCCAAAGGGAACTCATCGCCATAGCCACCCGCGTAGCCGGCACTCTGTTCCATGCGAAACTCGTGCTGGTCACCCAACCGGCAGAGGATCTTATAAGGCGCAAGTAAAGATATTTCAGGCGAAGGATGGAATGCGCACGCCTACTTCAGACTTTCCAAGTACGCGATCAGCGCCTTTAAATCATCTGGAGGTAAATCCACAGGCGGCATGCCGCCAGCGTTCATTTTCGCGGTAGGGTGTTTGAATATTTCGGCCAACTGATCGGCTGAGAATTTCTTTCCTATGCCGATGAGTCCCACCGCCGCGGCGGTGCCCACCCCGCCGTCTCCGTGGCACGCATTGCAGGATTGCCCTTCGAAGATGGTCTTGCCTTTCGCGGCCAGCGGATCGGCGAGCGTCACATTCGCCGCAACCAGGGATGCGGAGGACAGTTCCGGCTCGAACGGCTTGTGGGCATATTCCTCTTCTTCCGCATTCTGCTTCGCCAACTGTTGAGCCACTCCCGGATCGTGCCGATCAAGATACTGGCTGCGCAGACCCAAGCCCAGCAGCATGAAGACCACGAACGCGTACCCGCCCATGGCTGCGGGCCGCTTCCACGGGCGCCGTTCGACGCTGCGATCCAGAAAGGGAATCGCAAGAATAGCCAGGACTAAAAGAGTAGGAATTACCAGCACCCCGACGATCGCAGCCGACCCATGCCAGTATTTCAGCCACTGAAATATGGGCAGGTAATACCACTCCGGCCGCGGTATGTATTGCGCATCCGCTGGATTGGCAGGTGGCCCCAGTTGCATCGGCACGAAAAAGCAGAGTAAAGCGAGCCCGATAATGAGCAGAGCCGTCAGCGAGAGATCCATCAGCACTTGGCGGGGATAGAACAGTTCCACTTTCTGTTTGGGATGGTAAGGATCTTCGCTGACTGGTCCTGCTGCGCCAGCTTTGCGGAACAGAAAGATATGTGCGGCCACAAGCGCGAAGATGCACGCGGGAACAAAGAAAACGTGAGCCACGAAAAATCGCGAGATAGTAAGCGTGCCCATCTCGGTGCCGCCGCGCATTAGTCTCTTAAGGCTCTCCCCAATCCAGGGAATTTCGCTGACGGCATTCGTTCCTACTGCGGTTGCAAAATAAGCTTTCTGGTCCCACGGGAGCAGGTAACCCGTGAACGCCATTGCCAGGACGAGTCCGAAAAGCACGCATCCGGAGAGCCAGAGAAGCTCGCGCCGGCCTTTGTACGATCCGTAGATATAAGTTTGCGACAGGTGTAAGAACAACACGACCACCATCGCGCTGGCACCATAGGCATGCAGGCTGCGCAGAAAGGAGCCAGCCGTAACTGCTTTTGTGATGTAAGCGACCGTTGTGTGTGCGTGATCGGCGGAGGGAACGTAGTACAGCGCGAGAAATATTCCGGTGATCACTTGCGAAATGAAAATGAACAGAAGTCCTGATCCAAATACATAAGCGAAGCGCGCGCCGCCGGGAATGGGTTCGTCGAGAGCGCTCCGCAACAAGTCATCGACGCCCGTGCGGCGGTTCAGCCATCCCCAAAATCCGGACGCGGGCGGTGAAGCATCGTCACCTTTGCTGGTATGTGTCGAATGCATTTCCTCTTCAGCCTATGACTCTCAGGACAGTGACTTTCAGCCCCGACTTTCAGCCCGGATTTTCAGCCCGGATTTTCATCCGATGACTTCCTTGTCCGCGACCAGTTGCCGGAAATATTGGTATCGAGCCAGCAGCTGCCCATCCTGGATCGAGGTCTCCAGCGCGTCCATCCCGCGCAGCGAGGGCCCACTGATCCGCGTTCCGTCTGCGGCGAAAGTGGCGCCGTGACAGGGACAGACGAATTGCTTTTTTTCCTTGTTCCACGGCACTGTGCAGCCCAAGTGAGGACAGATTGAAGTAAGAACGAGAAGCTGGCCCTGACTATCTTTCGTCACATAAACCGCTTTTTCGGATACCGCTTTGCGCCAGCCGTCCACTTGTTCAATCTGAAGCGTGCGCATCACGGGCGCGGTCAAGGAGGAAAAGTCAGTCAACGCTCCCACGGGCGACTCTTTCACTTCGGTAGTGCGGCGCAGGAGAGGAAACAAAGCAAACCGAATGAGCGGTACCGACAGCAGCGTCCCGACAAAAAATGAGCCAAGTCCCAGCAAAACTCCGAGAAAGGAGCGGCGGCTTGCGAGAGACAATTTAGACGGGGCAGAATTGGCCGCAGTGTTTTCTGAGTCACCCGCGCGTTCAAGCATCCAATCTCTCACTTCCCGTGCTTAGGCTCCGGCCATGAAACCACTACTTTTTGTTCGGCAAAGTCCGGACATAAGCCCGTATCACCGTTCGTGGCGACTCTCCCGAAGCAATGCGCTTCACCTAACGTGCGAGGGTCACCTAGCGATATGACCGGAATCACAAGTTCAAGCTAATGAACGGTGTACTATTTCATCCGGAGTTGTCCTGCGTCTGTGCAAAATTGCTCACACTTGAGGCATGGCTACATCGCGTACGGGGCGCGACGCCCTCGCCGACGATCCCTTTAGACCGCCCTGAATTGCCAACTACTTCTTGAATGTCCGGATATAGGCCACCAGTCCCTTAATGTCCTCCGCCTTCAGGGATGTTCCATACTTGGGCATTTTGTTCTTGCCGTTCGTGATGATGTCTGCGAGTTCCGTGTCCGACATTCCCTGCACGGCGGCAGTGGTGAGATCGCTGACACCCATTTTCTTCCCCATTGCCGAACCGGTTCCATCCGCCCCGTGGCACGCCGCGCATTTTGATTTATAGAGCGATGCCGACGCGCTCTGCGCCTGCCCAGTCAACGAGAAAATAAATACGACGACGATGGCGGTCACTGTGGCGAACACCTGGCCCCTGATTGTTTTCATATATTCCACTCCGTCGACTCTGTGATTTTATCCCTCTAAATTTGTTCGGTCCAATACCTGTGAATCGCCCTTCAAGTTCGGGTCTCGGTGGTTGCCCGCGCATCTCTCCAAAATACAACATTAGAACGAGTAACGCAGAGACTCGGTCAGCGAATTGGCGTGAAAATAGCGTGGCGCGGTTGGGCCGACAAATGAACCTTCACCGTACTGATAATAATTCCAGCCCATGTTGTATGCCAGCTTATGGCCAATATCCACGCTCAGATTCGCTAAAGGCTGCTGATACCTGTACTGCACTGTGCCGAGAGGCTGCAGAATGTTGAACTGCGGCACGTTGCCGTCAACACTGGTAATGCTGTAGCCCACATTGGCCATCACTCGCTTCGCTGGCTTGAACCGGACAGCGGCCATGCCGAAATTGGTGTGGTTGGTGTAGTACGCGTTAGCCATCAAATTATTGGCCGTATCGTTCCCGCCACAATCATTATTGTTGGCGTTAGCCACAAAGGGGAGGATCACTCCGGTTGGCGGCGTGTCGTTGAAGCAGATCACGGCATTCTGAATCGTGCTGTTGAAGTTGTACGCCAGATCCATTCCGAAGCGTTCACGCGGCGCAAGCGATGCGGTCAGTCCGTAGTTTTGGTTGTGGCCCACGTACTGGGTCTCCGCATCGGCGTTGGATCGTTGCAGGATATTGACGGATCCGCCCAATGTCGCCCACGAGCGCGGTGTGTAGGTCGTCTGGAAGCGGTAGCGCGCTTCCTTGCGTGGCGACAGGCGAACGAACACGGCATTGTAGTTCGTGTGCTCCAGATCAAAGCTCAACCGCAAGGTATGGGTTGGTCGAGCCCAGAATCCGAAGAGTGCCGTTTTTTCTAAGCCCACGAAATGGTCCACGTCTCCGGGAAGATAATCAATGAAGTGGTTGAACTGCCTATCGCCATAGCGGTAACCGACGCGAACCCCGACTTTTTTCGAAACGTCCCAGGCCAGTTCGGCCTGATTTCTCGTCCACGTCTGGTTGAAAGACGCTAATTGCACGGTGGGCACAATCGTCGGCGCGGTAGCGCTCAGCGGAGTCAGCAGCGTACACGCTTTTGTATTTATGCAATCGTTATCGACTTCGTTGAAATTGCCATTCTCCGGAATGCGGTATGCCCAGAAATAGAATTTCTCGATCAGGCGCAGATGTCTGGTCAGGTGCAGGGTGGCCCCGAGATCAAATACGTCCGAAATGCGGTTCGCCGCGGCAGTCCCGGTGCCAGTGAAGGCCAGAGTGTTGGTGCGCGTGATCAGCCCGCCGAAAGACTCGTTCAAGGGCGTGCTGGAACTGGCCGAACTATAAGAGTAAGAACCGAGTACCTCTAACTTCCGGAAATAATTGCTGCGCAGGCTGATGCGCTCGGTCGGCGTGGAAGTGCGAATCCGCTGGTTCCGCGCGTAGCTGAAGTACGCGCTGCATGTGACATTGGTCAAGGTTCCGTTGACGATCAGACTGCCTTGACCTGCCGGCACGGCGCATGGCTCTTTGTTCACCGTGTCAATGGACAAGCCCAACGAAACGGAACTGGCAGGCGTTGTGGGCAGGAGTGCCTCATTGAGGGGATTGAGTTGATAGTCTGTGTCTCCCTTGTAGTAATCGAGAAACTGGTCGTAGCTGAGGACGGTTCGCGGCGCGATTCTAAAGTCCACTCCCAGGCGGTACGAGTTCATGGTTGTATTCCAGCCCTGCAGGAGCGAACCTTCCGTTCCCTCATGAATGCTGCTATACGAGGGCCCGGTCATGTTGTTATGCGAATATCCCAAACGGAAGCTCACCCGGGACTGCGGAAGCAGCGTGAGATCGACGTCGCTCATGCGTCGCGTGGTAGCAAATTCGTGAGGCGAGTTCAGTATCGGAATCGATGGACTGGATCCCCCAGGAGCGGGCGGAGGCGGAGGATTCAGTGGATTCGCCCACAAATCATAATCAGAGAAATACTGATCGCGACGGAAACTGCTTTGCAGGTTGTACCATTTGCTCTTGTCCGCACGCAGGCGCAAAGCGTTGTTGGGATCGCCTCCCCATCCAAAACTGCTGAGGTAAAGATCGTCGAACAGCAGGCCTTGATGATCGACCGACTGCATCGTAAGCGTCTGGTCAAGTATGCGCGGGCCGGTCTGCAGATTCACCAGGGTGTCGTACATATCGCCGCTGCCGCTCACGTCATTGGTCCGGTAGCCCAGTTCGATCGAGGAGTGAATCTGATAACCGCCCCGAGTGATGCCATCAGGTTCGGCGGGCGGCACTGGAGCTGGGGTCGGACTGGCGGTGGGACTTTGGGCGAGCATCGTTTCAGATGTTGCAATTGCGCACAAAAGCACCGCCAGAGCTATCTTGATTCGACGCCTCCTTTGAAGCTCCATCGATACTCCTATTTGAAAAACACACTGCTGAAATTGGAGCCGTGAATCTGCGTGTGGCACATGATGCAGGCCTGATACTTCGCCGATTGATTGTGCGCGGGGCCGATGGGCCCGCCGGCCGTCAACGTGCTCGAGAAAGTGTGGCACCCCAGACAGAGCATGTTCACCGGCATGACGTTCAGCAGCTTGGGATTTGTGGAACCGTGGGGCGAATGACAACTGGTGCAACCTTCGGTTTTTACCGGCACATGCTCGTAGACGAACGGACCTTGCTTGTCGACGTGGCATTTGTAGCAGATGAAGTCACCACTCGCCAGGCTTCGTAACTGCCGCACAGTTCCCGTTCCATGCGGATTGTGGCAGTCCACGCATTGCACCAGGCCCTCGTTGACGCGGTGGTGATAAGGTTTGGCAAAGTCCGCCTTCGCGGAGGTGTGGCATCCATAACACAACTGGGGTTGGTCCTTGACTAGCAGGAACTCTTTTTCCTTAGCGTGATGGGGCGAATGGCAATCGAGACATCCGATATCGTTACTGGAGTGGACAGATTGGGCGAAGTGCGATTGTTCGTGAGCCTCGCCGTGGCAGCTTAGGCAGCGAGCGCTGGTCTGCTGCCGTGACTTGCCCTCGAACACGAATATTTTGGTTTTGTCGCCGCCGCCCTCCACGTGGTCGGCTCCGGGCCCATGGCAACCCTCACAACCCTGCTTCGAGGGACCGCCCTTCGTGTTCAGTGTGGTCTTCCAGTGCGGCGTTTTCTCCCAAGCGTTATAAATTTCCTCGTGACAGGTCTTGCAGGTCTCGGCTCCCACGTACTTGGACACTTCGGGAGACGAAGAAGGCGCAGCGACCGCCGGTGCGCTGGTGGATTGAACAGTCTTAACTGGAGTTGGCGGACTAGCCTGACCGGGAGCAAAGGTGACCGCGCAGAGAAAAAAGACGGTCAACAGAAGAAATCGATAAACTGCAAGACTCGATGTTGTTGGTACACCCCTCTTTGTTGGTACACCCCTCCGCCACTTGCGATTAGTCATGATATGCAACTGGTCCTGTTCGTGATGACACTCGCGAAGCAATCCGCTCGCGTAGCGCGCGAGGGTTCACCCCGCCTTGTAACCGTAATCACAAGTTATGGTCGGTGTACTATTTCATCCAGAGTTGGCTCGCGTCTGTTCAAAATTGCTCAACATGGGAGGTTTGGCTACGTAAAAAGGCCTGAACCAGAACGCGGTTTTCGGCAGAACTGCGGATGACGGGTTTCGCGCCGACTATGCGGTAGCGAAATGTTGATCTACTTCCAAGCGCAGGTTCTTCATTTTAGCTGGCGCGAAGTCAAGGACCACGCGTGACGGGACATCGCCGTGTTCAAGGCGTTCGAAGATTTGGTTGATCGAAGACAGGGGTTGGAGCTCTATATCGGCTTTGACTTTACCTCCGGCAGCGAAGGCGAGGGCTTCGGCCATATCCTGGCGCGTGCCGACGAACGAACCGCGGATGGTGATGCAGTTCGCCACCACTTCGAACAGTGGAACTGGAAATTCGCCAGGCGGCAGTCCGACCAGGACGCAAGTACCACGTTTGCGGGTCATGCCGACGCCTTGCTTGAATGCGATGAGCGATGGCGCCGTGATCAGAACGCCATGAGCTCCGCCTCCAGTCGCCTTCTTCACCGCGGCTGCCGGGTCTCCAGTCTTGGCATTGATCACGAAATCGGCGCCAAGGCGAGTGGCATGGGCCAGCTTGCCGTCGTCGATGTCGATGGCGCAGACCAGGAGTCCCATGGCCTTCGCATATTGGATGGCCAGGTGACCGAGTCCGCCGGCGCCAGAGACCGCGATCCATTCGCCGGGCCGTGCTTCCGTTTGTTTAATCCCTTTGTAGGTCGTGATCCCAGCGCAGATCAACGGCGCGGCTTCTGTAGGCGTAAGACCCGCGGGCACATGGGCAACATACTTTGGGTCGGCGATGATGTATTCGGCAAAACCACCGTTCGCTGTGTAGCCGCCGAACTGAGCTTGAGCGCACACTGTCTCCCAGCCAGTCAAGCAGTACTCGCAGTGACCACACGCCGAGTAGAGCCATGGCACCCCGACCCGATCACCCTCCTTCACAATTGTCACGCCCAATCCAACGGAAGTAACCAAACCGATGGCCTCATGGCCAGGAATGAACGGAAGGGTAGGCTTCACGGGCCAGTCGCCGTGGGCGGCATGGAGATCGGTGTGGCAGACTCCGCAGGCTTCGGTTTTCACCAGGATTTGGCCTGCTTCGGGAGAGGGAATGTCCAATTCCCGAAGCGATAAAGGTTTTCCGAATTGCTCGACAACCGCAGCCTGCATCTTGAGTGGCATGAATATCTCCTGCTCTAGTTCTTTTTTCCCGTGAGGTCCAGCTTAACAACGGACCTCTCGTTCTTCTGAGCAAGAGTGCTCACTCTCTCTCGGCCCGTTGCGTGTACATTGCGGGAAGGAGGGTATATGGATCACGACGAGTCAGTCCGGAAATTTGAACATCTGATGTTGAAACAGGCCGACCACGCGCATGACGCGGCAACTGAACTGGAAGCCTTGGTTTCGCTCATGCCGAGTGAGAAATCGCGACAGCTCGCACAACTACAAGCGAAAGCGAGTCACAAACAAGCCAAGGAGTTTCGCGAGCTAGCCCAGAAAGTCAAAGAGAGCTAGAGTCGCGCGCGCGTTCGTCTTAGCGATGAACTGCAGTTTGGGTATTGGACAATTGATGACAGGAGTCATAGCCGCGATCTATCAAGATTGGCGATGACTGATCGGCAGCTATCGTCGGGAATTGTGGACTTTCCCTCGGCTTCAACAATGACTTCTACGTGGTCACCCCGTTTGAGGCTTACCTCCTCGCCGTTCTCATTTGTCAGCGCATTGTCGATACGTATTTCTCGATATAGATGATCCGCCCCGACTACGGTGATCTGCGCTTTGTCTGGTTCGTGCGGTAATCGGGACTTGATGATTTTGTCAACCGTCCCTGGTATGCTGGCACTCGGCTTTTCGTTCATGGTCTCCTCAGAAGTCAGAAAACAGCGAGCTAAAGTGAACATCTGGTAACGATGCGGATCTCTACGCGGGAATGCACGGCGGGTATTCTCGAAGACGCTGGTTCTGGCTTCCACGCCCGTCGTCACTTTCAGAACAACCGGAAGTGGTGCCAATGCGTCTTTTTGATTCTCCAAGGTGCTGCGCACTGCCTGGAAACTGCGTCCGATTTTCGGCAAGCAGTTGTCAAAGAGGGCTGATTTCGCTGGATGTCAAAGTGAACTTCAATCTTCCTCTTCTTTTGCGGGCTCCTTGAATGCTGGGGCAAATTGATTGGCACTCACCGTCTCGGGGCAGTCGCCTTTTTCGTCGTAATCGCAGACGCGACCAGGGTGCGCTTGTTGGCACTTCTGGCATAGCTGAGTGGCCATTTTTCTACTTCCTTCAGAAAGTGTAATAAGTCGTTATCGAAGATGCGAGACTGGACGATGGCGAGTTTGCGATTCGGAGCGGCCCGTCCAATCTTCAATTCAGAGTCTGTAAACGTGCCTACACCATGACGATACGCGGTATTCCTAGAGGTGTATGGTCAGAAGCGACCACTTTCCGACAAAGTATGCTCATCGGCAATCCAGCAACAGTTCTCAGAGTTTCTTGACGCATTCCGCCCATCCCTTTACTGTGACGACTACTTACTGTGACAACCGCGCAGCCATGGAGACTTACCGTAGTCATGCCCGTCTACAACGAGCAGGGAACTGTCCGCGAAGCCGTTGCCCGCGTTCTCGCCGTCCCCTTGGAGATTGAAATGATTTGCGTCGACGACGGCTCAACCGACGGTTCCCGCGAAATTCTGACCGAACTCCAAACCAGCCATCCCCAAATCCAGGTCCTGCTCCAGCCGAAAAATATGGGCAAGGGCGCCGCCCTCCGCCGCGGCATTCAGCAGTCCACCGGCGACTTCATCATCGTTCAGGACGCCGACCTCGAATACGATCCCACCGACTATCCCGCCTTGCTCGCGCCTCTGATCGAGGGCAAAGCCGACGTTGTCTACGGATCCCGTTTCCTTGGCGCCGGCCCCCACCGCGTCCTCTATTTCTGGCATTCGGTCGGAAACTCCGTCCTGACCCTGATCTCAAACGTGCTGACCAACATGAACATGACCGACATGGAAACCTGCTACAAAGTCTTCCGCCGCGAAATCCTGCAATCCATCCCCATCGAAGAAGACCGCTTCGGATTCGAACCCGAAATCACAGTGAAAATCGCCAAGCGCCGCCTGCGAGTCTACGAAGTCGGCATCCGCTACTGGGGGCGCACCTACGAGGAAGGAAAAAAAATCAGCTGGAAAGACGGCGTCCGCGCCCTCTGGTGCCTCTTGAAATACACCCTGAGCTAAGGCTGGTGGTCTCTCGAAGCAAGGCGACGTACAGGAGGCGAATGCCTCTTGAACTACACAATGAGGCTACACACGGAGGAAAGGTTGGCTCCTCTTGATTACAGTCCTGAAAGGGACTTCTGAAAATAGCCTGCCACGAAGGACGCCTGAAACGCAAATGCTGGCTTCACGCTAGGTTAGAACAGGAACTATATTCAATGTCCGATAACAGGTATTATGTAAACCAATCAAAGCTTGATCTGCCAATCGCCCGCAGAAACCCCCAACCAGACCTATTCGATCAGCTCCAGGTGAGAGCGTTCTATGCTGTTCCCTCCCGCGACAAGCGCCGCCAGTCGCTTATCCAGCGTTGCTAGCCTCCCCTGGTGCTGGATCGCCAGCGCCAGCAAATACGCATCCGTGATCTGTTGATGCCCCCTGATTCGGTCTTGCAAATTCGCCAATCCATCCACTAGTGAAATGTCGTCCGGCCAAAATTGGTGCGATGGATGTTTGGTGCTAATTTCCAAAGCGGCTATGGCTTCTGTCGCGGAAACGGCATGGGTCGAAAAAGCCGGATTTGACAGGATGCGGACGAATCCCGCTTCCACCATCGGACAAGTAGCCCATCCTTTCGGGGCATTTCGGCCGAACCACTTCTGCGCGCTGGTGTGAGACTTATGCCCCGGCCAGGAAAGAGCCAGCATAATATTGACATCCAGGAGATACGCAGTCATTCCAGTTCGGATTCAAGCTCTTTTACTCGCTCGGTGGTGATTTTTGGCGAGTCCGGAGGCAGATCGAAAACTACAATTCCGTTAACCATCCGCGTCGGAGTCGGACTGGAGAATCCTCTCCTTACCAGTTCCGAAGCGGCTTTTCCCAGAGCCATAGATCGGGCTTCCGAATACTGTCGGACCATCTCTAGAACGTCATCATCGAGGTTTAGGGTGGTGCGCATGTCCACGCGATGATGCCACAAGAACAATATGATGTCAATTGTATAGAGACCGCATCACCACGAAGAAAAGACTAATCGGACGATCCCGGTGGAATTGCTGCCCACGCCGAGCGGCGCCTACATCTTGTACTTCCCTAAATCGTCGTCGTTCAGCCCTTCGAGATATTTCCGCAACTCCTCACTGGTCACGCGGTCGGTCGCATTCGATGCCAGCTTCGAAGTCTTCAGCACCACATCCTCCACGAAGATCGGACAATCCACCCGCAGCGCCAGGGCCAGCGCATCCGACGGCCGCGAATCAATGCTGATCACCTCGCCTCCGCGTTCTAGCCAGATGACCGCATAAAACGTATCCTCGCGCAGCTCCGTGACGACAACTTTGTGCACCTGCGTCTCCAGCCCAGTCAGCACGTTCTTGATCAAATCATGCGTCATCGGCCGCGGCGGGCTGACCTTCTCCATCTCCAGCGCAATCGCATTCGCCTCATACACTCCCACCCAAATCGGCAACACCGTATCCCCACCCACATCCTTCAACACGACTATCGGCATGTTCGACACTGGGTCCATGAGTAGGCCGCGGATTGTCATTTCTACTTCCATGGGGAGCTCCTGATATTTGCCTCTTATATCACCAATTCGCCTAGGAGGCTGTTGGGAAAACTGGCGGTTACTTTCACTGGGGCGTAGGTTCCTGGTTGGAGCGCGTGCGGGGCTGTGAAGTTTAGGGTTTTGTTGTGGGTGGTGCGGCCGATCCATTGGGAGCGGGCTTCGTTTTTGGCTTCAACCATTACTTCACAGGTTGTTCCGATATATTTCTTGTAGCTCGTGGTTTGGATGTCGCGTTGCTTGGACATCAGCACTTCCAGGCGGCGGGCTTTTTCTTCGTCGGGGATTGCGTCTTCCATGCTGAGGGACGGTGTATTTGGCCTTGGCGAATATTTGAAGGCGAAGACGGCGTCGTAACCGACCTCATCCAGTAGATCAAGCGTGGCGGCGAAGTCGGATTCGGTTTCGCCGGGGAAGCCGACGATCACATCGGTGGTGATGCTGATTTCGCGCTTCGCGGATTTCATCCACGCGATGCGCTCCAAGTATTGGTCGCGATTGTAGAGGCGCTGCATGGCGTCGAGGACGCGGGTCGATCCACTTTGCACGGGTAGGTGGACGTGGTCGCAGAGCGTGGGTACGGCGTCGATGGCGTGGACGATGTCGCGCCCGAAGTCGCGAGGGTGCGAGGTGGTGAAGCGCACGCGGCGGATGCCGGGAACTTCTCCTACGGCGGCCAGCAGTTCGGCAAAAGTTTTCTTGGAGCTTTTATTCGACCCGGCTTCCCTTCCGGATCTTTGTAGGAATTCACGTTCTGCCCGAGCAGTTGAATTTCCGTGTAGCCGAGATCGGCCATCTGGCGCGCTTCCGCGAGCACCGACTCCGAAGTCCGGCTGCGCTCTTTGCCGCGCGTGTAGGGCACGACGCAGTAGGCGCAGAATTTGTCGCAGCCTTCGATGATGGTGATGTATCCGCGATGGGGATTGGTGCGGGCGGTGAATTCGGTCTCGAAACACTCGTCCGTCTCGCGGTCGTCGAGGCCAGTCACGCGCTCCTTCCCTGCCTGAATCTGGATCAGCATGTTGGGCAGGTTGCGGTACGACGCCGATCCGCACACCAGCGAAACGTAGGGCGCGCGCTCGAAAATCTTTTCGCCCTCCTGTTGCGCGACGCAGCCGAGAACTCCGAACGTCTTGCCTTGCTTTTTGTATTTCTTGTAATCGGCGAGCCGGTTGAACACTTTCTGCTCGGCCTTGTCGCGGATGGAGCAGGTGTTGTAGAGAACCAGGTCGGCCTGCTCGACCGTCTCCACCTGCCGATATCCTTCCTGCACCAGCGTGCCGACAACCTTTTCGGAGTCGTGCACATTCATCTGACAGCCGAAGGTTTCGAGGTAGAAAGTCTTCGGCGGAATGTTCCGTGGAACTCCAGACATATAGGGAAAGTATAGCGCGGGGAGAGCTTCTAGCTACTAGCTGCTAGCTTCTAGCCAAACCGTCGACTCGGATGTAGGGGTGCCCCACCCTTCTCGCGCTTTTGCGAGAGGGTGGGGATTTTGATTCGAGTCTCACCGGCAGCTCCCTAAAGTTTTGGTTGAACAGTGGTATTCCCTAGACATTGCGTGCGGCGGGCGCGAGACTTATTTTGTAAGGTGCGAACCTAGGCGCTCTGCTTAGGATGAGATTGAAGGGCGGCTGCGAAGCCGCCCTTTGTGTTTGAAGCGCAATTAGCCAGGATCTCTATTTTCCCTTCAACTCGATGACAAGGCCGTCCATCGCCGAGTCGCCCGTATTCTCCGGCAGGTGAACCTGAGCGGGCGTAAACTGCGCGGTCCCGGCCTTGCCCACGGCGTCCTGCGACTTGCCATCGGGGAACGTGAACTTGACTTTGCCGTCGTTGAGGAAGACCGCGACCGCGTCGGGATGGCTGTGCATGACCGACTTTTCGCCGGCTCCGTAGTGGAAGCGCAGGACCCGCACCTTGGTGTTCTCAAACTCGACTTTGTAGTGGGCAGGATCGACTTTGACGGCATCCTGGGCGAACGCAACTGCCGCGGCACCGAAGAACAAGACCGCACAGCATAATGCGAAACGTGTTTTCACGAGGCTCCTTCAGATTGTTGGATTAAAAGTCGCGGCAGTCTACGCTGTACGGTGCGGGGTGTCAAACAACCGGCGGAATCGGGATGGCCGGGTGCCCCATCCTTATCTCGCCGCATTTTGGCGAGATAGGGTGGGGACTTTGACTTTCGATTTTATGTTTTGTTATTCCGAGCGAAGTCGAGGAACCGCTGTTCTTCTTTGCGCCAAGCGCGACGCTTCTTAGAGAAATCATGGGTGTGCCCTTGTCCTAGACGCTTTCTGTGCGTGTGGAATTTGAGAAGTTGCAAGGGCGGGGACGCCCTTGCAAAGATGTCAATGATGGCGCACCCTGAGGCTATTGAGTCGGAGAGCAATACACCCTAGGGCGGGAACGACGTGTCCAAGATTGGCCGAAATGATCCCTGTCCCTGCGGAAGCGGAAAGAAGTACAAGCGCTGTCATGGTACTTCTGGAGGCAGCCTGCAGCCCGAGAACGCCGGCCTGCCCGGAGCTAAGAGCCTGAGCGTGACCTTCATGGGGTTGCCAGCTCAAGCGGAACATCTCCACGTGATCAATAGATTCAAAGATGGCGACCCGCGAAACGAGATCCCGTTGCAGGGAACTGAGGGCGACTACAAAGTAACCTTCGACCTGACGCGGCCTGGCTATAACTTGCTGCCCGAGGGGAATCTCTCCTTCGCAACGGGATTGCGCGGAGATTCCCATCTTGCAATTTCAAAGCCCGCATTTGCGCCGCCCGGGAACCCCGACGCTGATCAGATACTAATTATGGGCCGCACCGAAGATGGCGAGTTCAGGTTCAGTGGAAATCCCAATAGCAGGGGATTTCTGGGGAAGATGGAATCCCACCCTTTAGAGCAAGGAACCGGACAGATGCGAGCACACGGCTACTTAGCTCTAGCATCTTCGCTGAGCAATTGGTCGGTTCATCTAGATGTGCCTTTAGAGATATACCAAGTCGATACAGTCGAGGTGATTACGGGTACAACGCAAATGAGCTTGGTCACGCCTTATTGGGAAGCCCCGTTCGCAGTTGCGCCTGTCATTGAGCTGGAGGCCGAGTTTCGCGGATACGCAAGCCTCTACCGGGAAGGGCTAGGGAGTAGCAGCAACGTTTATAGGTTCTTGTGTTGGTACAAAATAATCGAGGGCATACGCTCGCGTAGAGCCCGACTAGCCGAAGAGGCGCGGAAAGCTGGGAAAACTGTGTCAACGTATCGCGAAGTCCTGCCGACGAGGCCAGAAGAAATCAGCGTCTGGTTGGACGCGATCTTTCCGGTTCGAAGGAAGTGGGACGCGATGGCTCTGGAGTCGGCGGTGCCCCCGGAAGTGCGAGGCAAGAGGTTCGGCTACGTAGTGAGCGAAGTGCTGCAACCCTTGCGAGTTAACATTGCACACGCTCTATCCGCAAAATCGGGTGAACTGACGATGTCTGCTGACGAGTTGCTGCATGTTCAGAACGTAAGCAAATGGCTCTTGCCCACGAAGTGCATCGTTCGGCGGATACTAAAGAATGAATTTCCGACAGAGTTCCTTTCGTATGTGCGCGAGGACGGCACCTTTGAACCCTAAGAGAAGCCCTCGTCAAACTCAGCCCCGATGCTGAAAGGGCCTTGACCTGCGAAGCCGGCTCCGCTTTTCTAGGCAGCGCTGTTTTCTCCACTCGAGCTGAGGGTTTGCGCCCATTCGTTAGCGCGCGCTTCCCTGCAGGGAGTGCAATGAATTGTTCCCTCTTCGTTGGCCGAGGCCGTACATCGCCCCGGGCGTTGATGACTCTTGCTGCTGCATCCCTCGCATTGGCACTGCGGCAGGACAACGTTCGAGATTTCTGTGCCCATAGTCGTCTCCCTTTAGCAATTATACGTCGGGCGAATTGAGTCCGACAGAATCCGCGGCCCGCAAACTTGGCATGACGATCTGGCACGACAATTCTCGCAGGACCGGATCCCGCTCACGGCTTTGGGCTGCTCTGGCTGGGATGTTTGGGCTGGTAGATGCCCAGTTTGCTGCCGCTGGGGAGGGTTATGGTTGCTAGACTTCCCCAGCGCTGTTCGGTTATGGCGGAGACGGGGACGTTTTTTGATTTGAGGTCGCGCAGGGTGGCGGCGAGGTCGTCGCACATCAGGTAGAGTTCGTGGCGGGAGTTTTGCCTGGCGTCATTCTGCTCTACAACTTTTCTTATCCAGAGCTTTTCTTATCCCAGCTTTGCTTATCTAAATCATGGAAGGCGGCTTCGGCGGGAGGCAGGGCGAAGATCAGCCAGCCGTGGCCGGCGTCGACGGAGGGGAAATTGAGGACGTCGCGGAAGAAGGCGCGGTCGGCTTCCGCGTCCGTGGTGTAGAGGACGATGTGGGCGCCGTTGATCATGTGGGGGTTCTCTTTGGGACGATCATCCTCTCACCGTGCGGTGGAGTTCGCAAGGAATTGGAGGACACAACTTCTCACGGGATTGAGAGTTGTGGAATCCCACCTTTCGCAAAGAACCGCGAAAGATGGGGCACCCGTCATCATGGCGCTGCCGTCAAAATGCAGAGGTCCTTCACTTCGTTCAGGATGACAACTAGTTTACTTCGAAGACTTACTTCGAAGACAAGGCGTTGTGGTTGGGACAGACGGCGCAGCGGACTGGGAGAGTTTTACATCTGCAGACTGCGGGGATGTCTTTCCAGCCGCGGGCTTTGGGCTGGCAGGTCAGGAGGCACCAGGCTTCGCGGTATTTTTCGTATCTGGCTTTGCCGGTGCCGCGAGGGCTGAAGTGGAGCATGGAATGTCCCAGGAAGGCCTCGATGGGGACGATGTACCAGACGTTTTCGGGAACGATGTGGGCAGAGAGGAAGTCGATGTGGTCTTTGGTGTAGTTGTAGCTCTCGCCGCCGCCGCGGACTACGTATTGGCCAAGACGAGAGGCGCTGGCGCATTTCACCTGGACGCGCCAAAATGTTCGACCGGAGCCGACCAGGACATCGTAGGGATCGCTCTCTCCCCAAGGTTTGGCGACACGGAGATCGAAGCCGGAAGCTCGGGCGATGAATTCCGCCTCGGCGGCTTCTCCGCGACGCTTGCGGTCGGGACTGCCAATAGCGCGGAGTTTGGGGACCTTCCCGACGCGTTTTTCGCGAGCCGATTCCCTGTTGGCCGGTTTCTTCCCCTTCTTCCACATAACAAAAAAGGCGCAGCTGGTGGGCTGCGCCTGAAGGCTCCGTTTTTCTTGAAATATGTTCTGTCCTAAGACACGAAAAGCGCGGCCCGGAGGCTGCGCTTTTCTTTGTTTCTCTGATCCTGTATCTAGTTTATCAACTTACATAGGGTAAACCGGCAAAAATAATAACTTTATTTCTGCTTGCGAATGTGCGGGTTGGGGGAAATGAGGGTGATTTGGGGGCTTGACAGGAATTTGCACAATCAAGGAACAAGATCAAGGCCGCCGGACAGGAGTCTCCGCCCCACGAACCAGGTCGAGGAAGGCTTGGTGGACGCGGGTGTCGTCGGAGAGTTCGGGGTGGAAGGTGGCGGCCAAGGCAATCCCCTGCCGAACGGCGACCGGAGTGTTGTCTTTGCCCTCGGTGGCGATGACTTCGACGCCGGGGCCGATGTGCTCAATTTTCGGAGCACGAATGAAGACCATTTCCAGTGGAGAGCTCCCCAACTTTTCCTGGAGAAATTGGCCTTCGCGGATGGAGCTGTCGAGTTGGCGTCCGTAGGCATTGCGGCGGATGCGAATGTTGAGTGCGCCCAGGCCGGCTTGCTTAGGATTCTCGATTTCGGTGGCCAGCAGGATGGCGCCGGCGCAGGTGCCGAATGTTGGTTTCAGGCGGGCGAATTGCTTTAGCTTCTCGAAACCTTCATCTCCCAACAATTTCAGGAATGTGCCGGACTCGCCACCGGGGATGACGAGGCCGTCGATGTCGTTGAGTTGCTCGGGCTTTTTGACGAGCACGACGTCGGCGCCCAGCTCTTGGAGCCGGCGGCGGTGGGCGTCGAAATCGCCTTGCAGGGCTAGGACTCCGATTCTCATGCTGATTTGATTTTATCGGATGTGGCATAGCGACGACTCCCCGGGGTGATAAGCCGCTGCTGTGTTCTTGGCCTTGCGGCGCGACTGGAAGTCGCGCCCTTTCAACACGTGATCGACACCGCAGGGAGCTGGTACTGGCGAACTTAGAATCTGAGGATTGGGCCAAACGTGATGCGGAGGTTGTTGTGGGCGCCCTGGTTGAAATAGATTTCGTCGCCGGCTTCGAGGCGCAGACCTACGGGACCGAGAGTCGCTTCGATGCCCGCGGCGGGATAGATTGCGGCATTCAGGCTGGAGGTGCGAAGGCCGAAGACGGCGCTGGCTACGTCACTGTAGGGGAGCAGGCTGGGGCTAAGCCGGAAGTCCATCAAACCGGCTTTGAAAGTTGCGAAGGGACGGAATCCGCCTCCGCCGGGCTGAAGTTTCGGGCCGAATAAACCTTGCGTCACGCCGACCGAAGTGCGTTCGATTGCGGTGATATTTCCGTTGGCGATGTTGAGGTAGGCTTCGTCGAAGTTGATGCCGTAGTCGTAGGCCAGTTCGCCTTCCAACATAACGTCGCGATGGATGCGATAGCCGAAGCGCGCGCCTAGTCCGAAGTTGTTGGTGCTGGTTTGGGAGACGCTGAGAAAGTCGAGGAAGACGCCGGCTTCGACTTTCTGGGCGAAGGAGAAAGAAGTTCCTAAAATTAGGGCAGTGAAAACGATGAGAGTGAGCTTGCGCATGCGCGAGGAATGCCCTCAGGGGCTGGGGCAGTTACGATGCGGGTTTTGGACGAGATAGTTGTTAGGAGACGCGAAGAAAATCCCCGCCAACGAAGCTTGTACGGGGCACCCGGCAGCCCCAAAAAGCAGGTCCCTCGACTGCGAAGATCGTCGCTTCGCGGACGATCTTCTTCGTTCGGGATGACAGAGCCGTTAAGAACCCTGAAGCTATGCCCAATAGAGCTTTTTCAGGACGCTAAAGCTACAAAGGTAGAGCGCTGGGGAAACGCGTTTGAAAATCCAGCAGGCCGACCCAGTCCGGTGTGATGGTCACGCGAACCATCGACGAGACCATTTTTCCGAGTTGCGCGACCCAGGCCTTGCCTTGGTCGGGTCCGAAGTAGCGCTCGGCGGCGGTGGCGTATTCGGGCACGATTCCATTCACCGGTTCCAGGCGTGCGTTACCGCGAATCAACAACACTTTGTGCGGGAAAGTGTTGTCGTCGATGGTCAGCGAAACCCTGGGATTTTTTGCGAGAGCCTTCAACTTCGGCGCCTTCGGTGGCGTCCCCATAACAAAATCGCTTCCATTCCAGTGAAACCAGATGGGAATGACTCGGGGCGTCCCGTCGGTTGCGATGTAGGCCAGGCGCGCGGGAATTGTTGACTGCAGAAGCTCCAGCGAGGCGGGATGTTTTAGAAGGCCGAGGTCGCCTTGTTTGACGGGCATGGGTTGCTCCTTTTTCGGGTGCTCGATTTTAAGGAGTAGCTCGATCCGTGAAGGAGTATACGCGCTCGGCCCGCTGACGTGATCGCGGAAGGGATGCTTCGACTCCGAATGCGACCGCTGTGCGGTCTCATTCTCCGCTCAGCATGACAGATCTGCCTAGCTTGTGGGTTTGCGTACGGCCGCTCCCAGTACTTTACCGGGGCCGGATTCTTGTAACAGGGCGACGAGCCTGACATTCTTTGGGTCGGTGCCGGGCTTGAGTTTCAGCTGGATGTCCTGGGTGAAGGTCTTTCCCTTTTGTAATTTTCCTACCTTGGTGAGTTCCTGAACGACGGCGACGTGCACCAGATGACGGCCGCCATTTTCTCCTCGCAGGACTTGCGATTCTACGTGGTCGAGCGCGATGGCCACGTAGACGTCGGCGTTGTGTTTTTCGAAATTGGCGTCGGTTTCAAGGTGAGCTCGAAGCGTGGTTGGATTTCCGGCGTCCACGGTTACTTCGCCGATGCGAATGGGAACCTTGGGCGTGGCCGCGGCTTTCTTCAGGAGATCCTCGATCTGTTGCGGATTGCCCAGGCGCATTTGCTGGGTTCCGTCCACGATCAGTTGCGGAGTGAAAACAGTCTTCTCGCCAAGAGCACCTTCGTAGGAACTCTGGCGGTCGGTCAGCGAAGGCGAGGAATTGGGATCTTTCCAGCCATCCTGGTCCCAATACGTGACGTGTTCGCTCAGGACAATCAACTGGGCGCCAGGAATGGGCTGGGCCGTATCCAACTTCTGCAGAAAGATGTCGGCGGGAGGACAGCTGGAGCAGCCTTCGGAGGTAAAGAGCTCGATGAGGACGGGAGTTGTGAGCGGAGATTTCTCTGGATCGATCGCGTCCCCCAGCTGCGGAGTGCGGGCGTTGCGAGAGAGCGCAACGTTCGAAAATATCAGGCAGCAGGATACGACCGCTGATGTAAGTGATAGAGCCAGAGCCAATCGAGAGATCTTCATAATTTACCTGCCGTTCCGCCTGGTGCCCAGGCTAGAAGTGTGATGATCTTATCGAACTTTTGATTCGCCGGAGCGGGCCTCTGGCGAATGTTATTTCTGCGGTTGCCAGTGGTAATATCTGTGCGCCAACTTTACATACTCCGTGGCCGCAAGGGAGGTGTCTGTGGCTAGCGCATCGATTCCGATCAATAAAAACAAAGAAGACATGCGGGCGGCGCGTATCGCCCTGGTCGAGCAACACGTTCGCCTGGAGAACGCGCATGACCTGGAAGGCGTTCTCCAGACCTTTGGCACTACCGCTCGATACGACGATGAGGCTTGGGGCGAACACTATGAGGGCGGAGTCGGGGTCCGCCAGTTTTATGAGCAGCTGATGAAGGCGCTGCCTGACTTAGAAATCCAAGTGGTACGCCGGCATGTCACAGACGATGCCGTTCTGCTCGAGGTCATGATTCGTGGTACGCATCTCGGTGAGTGGCGTGGTCTTCCGGCAACAGGACGGCGAGTCGAAGTCCCGCTGTGCGGGGTGTACACGTTTGACTCTGAAGACCGGCTGGCGGGAGAGAAAATCTATTACGATCGCGCGACGGTATTGGGACAGCTGGGCGTTTTCCACGACCCGCAGAGTGTGTTGGGCCAGCTCTGCACTTTAGCGACTCATCCGGTCACGATGGCGCGGGCGTTAGGCAGGAAACTGTTGCGCAGGTGACGGCTTCGTCTGCGACCTCTGAGGGCGCGGAAAAGACGCGAATGGCTCCGGGATTATCCGGAGCCATCGACGAATACTGTGGTGCAGGCACTCTGTCCAGTTTCAGTATTAGTCTGGAAAAGCGAGAAGTCAAGTTACTTGGGGAGGTTATCTCTGTGTTCTCTCCCCGAGTGACGGCTGAGTAACCTGGACACCGCCGTCTGCAGTTCCGCCTCTTCCTTAAGTGCCTGAGAGAGCCGCTCCGCCAACTCTGTGAGCACTACCCTGATTTCCTGTGCAATCTCGAGGCACTCCTTGTCGGTATGTTCGTGCAACCCTTCACTGAGCGCCGTGTGAAGGAGAGTGAGGGGGTTATGCGATCCAATCCTCAAGACGTCGGGAATTCCGTCCTTAATTTCGTCAATGGCCTTGCTGAACTGCGTCTCCTTCTCGGCCAATTTAAATGCTTCGAGAACATTAGGCTTAGTACCCAATCTCTGTGCGACTCTGGCGATCTCCGCTATAATCCGGCCCTTCTGATTCTCTACGACACGACGGTAGTAAGAGAAGGCACCAATTCCCATGCCGCGGTTCTCGGCCCTACGTCCTTGGAGGAAAAGATCCCGGTCCGGGCCAATCAGCGTAATAACCCGAGCCGGCGTATGCGGCCCGAACGGCGGTATCTCTCCAAGCTTCATTGCAGAACCGGAAAGGTCTTGGCCCCGCCGCACCGCGATGGAAAATATTTTGTTTTTCTTCTGGCAGTTCCGGCACGTGTAATGAATGAAATCGAATTCCCAATTATTGGATGAGATGTTTACACTCGTGCCCTTTGTGCAACGGAAGAAGCGCACTCCCTGGCACTCCTCCGAATCGCAGTGCAGTAACAAGTCGGGAGTCGTCAGATAAATGAGATCGCGCCGCTGCGGGGAGTAATACCTCCCGAGGTCCGAAATCTCCTCCACAACATCGGGAGGCGTCGCGATCAAGAAATCGTCGAAAGACTTACCTGCCGAGAGAGTTCCCGCCTTGACCGTCTCCTTTTGCTCGTCTGGCATACAGTAGAGGCAGTCTACCAACCTCGCGTTTGCAGCATATGGGCTTCATCCAGTCCCGACGACCGCCAGGCCTTTCATCGCTCCCACCAGGTCTTCGCTGACTTCAAGTAATACTTTAGGGTCGTTGAAGTGCGTGGCGGCTTTCACGATGGCTCGGGCGCGCTTCTCGGCTTCTGCCGGGTCGGCGAAGGTGGTGCTGTCTTTCATGAAGATGCCGCTGCCGACGAAGACGGCTTCGGCGCCTAGCTGCATTACCAGGGACGCATCGGCGGGGGTGGCGATTCCTCCGGCGCTGAAATTTGGGACGGGGAGCTTGCCTGCTTTGGCGACCATCTTGATCAGTTCGTAGGGCGCGCCGTGCTCTTTGGCTTTGGCGTAGAGTTCTTCTTCGCCGAGGACGGTGAGGATTTTCATCTCCTGCACGATCTGGCGGATGTGCTTGACGGCGTGGACTACGTCGCCGGTGCCGGCTTCGCCCTTGGTGCGGATCATGGCTGCGCCTTCGGCGATGCGGCGCAGCGCTTCTCCGAGATTGCGCGCGCCGCAGACGAAGGGGACTTTGAAGGCGTGCTTGTCGACGTGGTGGGCTTCGTCGGCGGGGGTGAGGACTTCGGATTCGTCGATGTAGTCGACGCCGAGTTCCTGGAGAATTTGGGCTTCGGCAAAATGTCCGATGCGGCACTTGGCCATGACCGGGATGGAGACGGCGGCCATGATCTCGCGAATCATTTTGGGCGAGGCCATGCGGGCTACGCCGCCCTCGGCGCGGATTTGCGCGGGGACGCGTTCGAGCGCCATGACGGCGACGGCGCCGGCTCGTTCGGCGATGGTGGCCTGGTCGGCGTTGGTGACGTCCATGATGACGCCGCCTTTGAGCATTTCGGCGAGGCCGGTTTTGAGGCGGAGGCTGGTGGGGTTACCGTTGTTTTGGGACATAGGTGGACTCTTTTCTGGAGAAGCTTTCAGCTCTCAGCTGTCAGCTATCAGCGAAGCTCTAGTTATTTTACAGTGTGGCCGCAAATTGCGCCCAAGTGACGTTGTTTGGTTTGCTAGGATTCCATGAGTTGTAGGTATTCTGGTTCGACCCAAATCGTTTCAAGGGAAGAAGCTCTCCCGAGGACGTGGCCCACGTCAAGTTGGACCAGTTGCTCAGGCAAACCCTCCACAGTCTTCAATTCAGCAACGGAGAAAATCTGACCCAGGCATTTCTCGAAAAACGTACGAGTTTTCAAGTCCTCGTCATCATGAACATCCGGCGGCACGCCGATGAGTTTGACTTTGTCCCCAATTTTCACATGCTACCCCGTGGCTTCAACTCTAATGATCCCATAGTTCTTCAAACCGAAAACGCAGAGCCGTCCAGGCATGGATGACAGATGCGCGCCATGATCTCGCGAATCTTTTTGGGCGAGGCCATGCGGGCCACGCCGCCCTCGGCGCGAATCTGCGCGGGGACGCGTTCGAGCGCCATGACGGCGACGGCGCCGGCTCGTTCGGCGATGGTGGCCTGGTCGGCGTTGGTGACGTCCATGATGACGCCGCCTTTTAGCATTTCGGCGAGGCCGGTTTTGAGGCGGAGGCTGGTGGGGTTACCGTTGTTTTGGGACATAGGTGGACTCTTTTCTGAGAAGCTCTCAGCTGTCAGCTATCAGCGAAGCTTTAGTTATTTTACAGTGGGTTTGGGATTAGCGATATCCCTTGAGTGGGTGTTCAGCTGCCAGCAAGAAGCTGCCGGACTGCGCCCGGCGGACAGCCGGGGGCGGCTGTCCCCACATTTTGTTTGGCTGAAAGCTGAGAGCTGATAGCTGACAGCTGACGTTATCTCTCCACGAATTTCGCGAACATTTTTTCGGGGTCGATGGCGATGAAGGTGCCTTTGCTTCGCGCTAGCACTTCGTTCTTTTCGTTGCGGATTTCGGCGGCGTTGATGTGGATGCGGCCCTGGACGCTGACTTCCCTGCCCTCGACGTGCAGCGGTTTGTGCAGAGGGACGGGCTTGAGGTATTCGACGGTCATTTCTTTGGTCAGGGCGATCACGTGGTGGAGTTTGTTTACCTTGCCCATGGCGTCGTCGAGGATGGTGGCGATGATGCCGCCGTGGCAGTGGCCGGGCGGGCCGGTGTAGCGCTTGCTCAGGCGGAATTTGCAGACGAAGGTTTGGCGGGCTTCGTCGAGGGTGAACTTGAGGCGCATGCCGTCGGGATTGTTTTGGCCGCAGGCGAAGCAGTAGTTCTTCTGCAGTTGGACGTAGCGGGTGTCGTGGCCTTGGGGTTGGGGCTTTCGGGGCATGAGGAGGATTTTAACGCTGATTCTGATTCTTGTTGCAAGGTCAAATCCTCACCTTCGACTTCGCTCAGGGCAGGCTTTCTCGCAAGAAGAGGCCGAGAAGTGGGATCACCCGTGCGAGCACTTCATCGCATCCTGTCAGAATGACAGGCAAGTGCTTCTAAGTTGCGAGCAAATCCTGTATACATATCGGTTTTGCAAATCTTTTTACCGCCGAGGACGCGGAGAACGCCGAGTTATACAGGCGCGATCTGTGAGACTGCCGGCTTGGACTGGAGATTCGCTTGAAATCACGTATCAGTCTTTTTCTTGTTGCGTTTTCGCTGTTCCAACTTTCGCTTGCGGCGCAGACTGCTGCTCCGGTTTCTACCGATAAGGACGCGGACAAGAAAAATCCGGCGGCGGCGAAGAGTCCGAAGAAGGATCAAAAGAAAGAAGAGCAGAAAGAGGAGCCGAAAGAAAGAAGAGAAGAAAGGCGGGATGACGGCCGACACTTTCGCGGGGCTGAAGTTTCGGTTGATTGGGCCGGCGGTGGCTTCTGGGCGGGTGATGTCGATTGCGGTGAATCCCAGGAACAAGAACGAATATTACGTGGGCGTCGCGTCGGGCGGGGTTTGGAAGACGGTGAATGATGGGACGACTTGGACTCCGGTGTTCGATGGCGAGGGATCGTATTCGATTGGGTGGGTCGCGCTCGATCCGAACGATTCTTCCGTGGTGTGGGTGGGGACGGGCGAGAGCAACTCGCAGCGCAGCGTCAGCTATGGCGACGGAATTTACCGGTCGGAGGATGGCGGCAAGAGTTGGCAGAATCTGGGGCTGAAGAAGTCGGAGCACATCGGGCGGGTGGTGATTGATCCGCGGGATTCGAAGGTTGTGTATGTAGCGGCCGAGGGGCCGCTGTGGGGACCGGGCGGGGATCGCGGGCTTTATAAGAGCGGTGGACGGCGGGAAGACTTGGAAGGCGGTGCTGACCATCAGCGAGAACACTGGCGTGGTCGATGTGCAACTGGATCCGGCGAATCCGGACATTGTGTATGCGGCGGCTTATCAGCGGCGGCGGCATGTGTTCACGTTGATCGATGGCGGGCCGGAGAGCGCGATTTATAAATCGACGGACGCGGGAGCTACATGGAAGAAGTTGAATTCGGGATTGCCTACGGTGGACATGGGGAGGATTGGGCTGGCGGTTTCGCCGGCGGATCCGAATGTGGTTTACGCAACGATTGAGGCGGCGGATGGGAAGGGCGGAGTTTTTCGCTCGAACGATAAGGGCGCGACGTGGGAGCGGCGCAACGAATTCGATCAGGGGGCGATGTATTACGCGCGGGTGGTGGCCGATCCGAAGAATGTGGATCGCATTTTTGTGATGAACGTTTCGTTGCGCGAGTCGCTGGATGGCGGCAAGACTTTACACAAAGTGAGCGAGACGAATCATCATGGAGACAATCACGCGATGTGGATCGATCCGGACGATACCAAGCACTGGCTGTTTGGGTCGGATGGCGGGATGTACGAGACTTTCGACGACGCGAAGAGCTGGGAGTTCAAGGCGAATCTGCCGACGGTGCAGTTTTATGACGTGGCGGTGGACAATGCCGCGCCGTTTTATAACGTGTGCGGCGGAACGCAGGATAATTTTTCGTGGTGCGGGCCGGCGCGGACGCGCAATCTGAACGGGATCGTGAATTCGGATTGGTTTGTGACCACCGGCGGCGACGGGTTTCGGTCGCAGGTGGATCCGGTCGATCCGAACACGATTTATGCCGAGTCGCAGTATGGGGTGCTGGTTCGGCATGACAAGCCGACGGGGCAGGAACTGGTCTTGCAGCCGCTGGAGGGCAAGGGCGAGCCGCCGCTGCGGTGGAATTGGGATTCGCCGATCATCATCAGTCCGCATTCGCATACGCGGCTTTATTTTGCGGCCAACAAATTGTTTCGCAGCGACGATCGCGGGGATACGTGGAAGGCGATCAGCGGAGACCTGACGCGGCAGATCGATCGCAACAAGCTGCCGGTGATGGGAAAAGTGTGGGGACCGGATGCGGTGGCGAAGAATCAGTCGACTTCGTTTTACGGAAATATTGTGGCGCTGGCGGAGTCTCCGAAGAAGGAAGGGCTGATTTATGTGGGCACCGACGATGGGCTGATTCAGGTGACCGGCGACGGCGGCGCGAGTTGGACGAAGTATGAAAAGTTTGCGGGCGTTCCCGAGATGACTTATGTGAGCCGGCTGGCGGCGTCGAATCACGACGCGAATACGGTGTACGCGGCGTTTGACAATCATAAGAATGAAGACTTCAAACCGTATCTGCTGAAATCTAGCGATACCGGAAAGACCTGGACTTCGATTGCGGGCGATCTGCCGGAGAATGGGCCGGTGCTGGCGTTTGCGGAAGATACGGTGAATCCGAATTTGCTGTTTGCGGGGACGGAGTTTGGTGCGTTCTTTTCGATCGATGGCGGGCAGCACTGGGTGCGACTGAAGGGCGGGCTGCCGACGATTGCGGTGCGCGACATGGTGATTCAGGCGCGGGAGGGCGATCTGGTGATCGCGACGTTTGGGCGGGGATTTTATGTGCTGGATGACATCACGCCGCTGCGGCAGATGAAGGCGGAATCGACCGAGCAGGCTGCGGCGTTGTTTCCGGTGAAGGATGCGCTGCTTTATGTGGAGCGGCATCCGCTGGGCGGACCAAAGAAGGGATTTCAGGGGGACTCGTTTTATACAGCGGATAATCCTCCATATGGGGCGGTGTTTACGGCGTACATGAAGGAGAAGATCAAGACCAAGAAAGAACGGCGGCAGGAGGCGGAGAAGGACGCGGCCAAGAAAAATCAGACGCTTCCCTATCCGACGAATGACGAGTTGCGCGCGGAGGCGCAGGAGGCAAAGCCGGAAGTTTATTTTGTGGTGTATGACGAGAGTGGGGCGGCGATCCGGCGCGTGGATGGCAGCACTGAGTCGGGGTTTCAGCGGGTGGCGTGGGATCTGCGATATCCGGCGGCGCAGGTGAAGAAACACTCCGAGGACGGCGAAGAAGACTTTCCCGACGCCGCGGATCAAGGGCCGCTGGTGCTGGCGGGCACTTATTCTGTGCGGATGTTCGACAAAGTTGGCGGTGTGGTGACAGAACTCGGGGGGCCGCAGTCGTTCAAAGTTGCGACCGAGGGCGCGGCGGGAATGGGCGCGGCGGATCGCACGGCGCAGGAAGAGTTCCTGCGGAAAGTGACTCGCTTGTATCGGGCGGTTTCCGGGGCGCTGCATACTTCGGAGGAAGTTGAAACGCGGTTAAAGGTCATTCGCGAAGCTTTGCGGGAGACGCCCGCGGTTGAGAAACAGCTGGATGCCGTCGCCGATGGAATTGAACAGCGGGAGCGTGAGATTCGGCGGGCGCTGCGTGGAGATGTGGAGATCGCCAAGCGGAGCGAGATTGTGCCTTCGTCGATCAACGAGCGGGTGAACTCAATCATGGAGGGCGAGCGATTTTCTCTGGCGAAGCCGACGCAGTCGCATATTGATTCTTACGATATTGCGGCGGCGGAATTTGGAGAGCAGCTTGGCAAACTGCGTACGCTGGTGGAAGTTGATCTGGCGAAGTTGGAGAAAGACATGGAGGCTGCGGGAGCTCCTTGGACGCCAGGAAGGGTGCCTGAGTGGTCGGAGAAATAGGAACATTGGCCACGGATTTGCGCGGATTTTCACGGATCGAGAACTGCAGGAGAAAGATGACGACGCGATTTTGGATTCGGCGATGAAGCGCATTCTATTGTCGTGGAGCAGCGGGAAAGATAGTGCGTGGAGTCTGCATGTCTTGCGCCAGCGGGGCGAGTATGAAGTGGTTGGGCTTCTGACTACGTTTAATGAAGTGGCCGATCGCGTGGCCATGCACGCGGTGCGGCGCGAGTTGGTTGAGCGACAGGCTGCGGCGGCTGGGCTTCCGCTCTGGGCGGTTCTCTTGCCGTGGCCTTGCTCCAATGAGGAGTATGAATCGCGGATGGCTGAGACGTGTGAGAAGGCGATTGCCGAGGGAATTGAGGGCGTGGCGTTCGGCGATCTGTTTCTCGAAGATGTGCGCGCCTACCGGATCAAACAGATGAAAAATACGGGGCTGGAACCGTTATTTCCGCTATGGGGGCTGCCGACCCGCGCTCTGGCGAAGGAGATGATTGCAGGCGGCACGCGAGCGAAGTTGACCTGTGTCGATACAGAGAAATTGGATCGGTCGTTCGTGGGGCGCGAGTTCGACGAAGCTTTGCTTGCCGATCTGCCTGAGGAAGTGGATCCTTGCGGCGAACGCGGAGAGTTTCATTCTTTCGTTTATGCGGGGCCTATATTCGATTCTGCTCTGGCGATTTCGGTGGGGCGCACCCTAGTGCTGGATCAGTTTGTGTTTTCGGATCTGCTGTCTGGGTGAGATGTGTTTCAGTCGCTGGATCATTCAGTGCATGGGGTTGATTGAATGGTTCACGGATTGTTCTTTCGTGAACGCTCGATTGCATTATCCTCAGGCCGCTGTGGTACACTCGCCGCCGACTGGTGCTTGCGCGGAGCGCGGCAACGGCCGTGGGGAAATTCTTTCGTATCGTCCTTAAGGTTCAGGAGGGCTGGGAATGGGCCTCGCGTTACTGCTTTTGATCTGGCTGATCACGCTGGCCAGCACGTATTTTTTCGTCGCCAAGACGTGGTGGCTGCCGGTGGGCGCTTCCGCCGCTGCACACTGGATCGACAGCCAGTTCGCCCTTACCTTCATCATCATGGGGATTGTTTTCCTTGCGGCGCAATTGGGGCTGGGATACATCGTGTGGAGGTACCGTGAGGGTCCGACTTCTGCCCCGGCTTCTTATTCTCATGGAAACACTACGCTGGAAGTGGTTTGGACTTTGCTCACAGCAGTTCTGTTCATCGGACTGAATCTGATGGGCAGTAACGTGTGGGCCAGCCAGCGCTTCGATGCCGCTGAACCGGGCGCGGTGCAGGTGGAAGTGACCGGGATGCAATTTGCCTGGTACTTTCGCTATCCGGGACCTGATGGGAAATATGGCGCGACCAGCCCGAAGCTGATGGATCCCTCGGCCGGCGGCGAGGCCGCGGTCGGGTTGAATACTTCGGATCCTGCCGCCAAGGACGATGTGGTCACCGGAACCATGTATCTGCCGGTTGACCGCGAGGTGGACGTAAGCCTGCGGGCGGTCGACGTGATTCACAGTTTCTTTGTGCCCTCACTGCGCTTCAAGCAGGACACGGTTCCCGGTCTGAATATTCATATGCACTTCAAACCTACCGCAATCGGCGAGTACGAAATTGCCTGCGCCGAGCTTTGCGGGCTTGGGCATTACAAGATGCACGGCATGGTCCACGTCGTCAGCCAGGAAGATTTTGACAAGTGGCTGGCGGCTCGGGAGGCGGAGAAACAATAAAATGGCGACCCCGGCTTCGGTTCACGCGCACGCTCCTCAGGGTTTCATTCGGAAATACATTTTCAGCCTGGATCACAAAGTCATTGGCCTTCAGTATTTTTTTCTGGCGCTCACGGCGGTGTTTGTCGGGATGTTTTTGTCGCTGCTGATGCGCATTCACCTCGTCTGGCCGGCGGCGGTTCTGCCGTTTGTCGGCGAGATCAAGCCGGAAATGTATCTCAGTCTGCTGACCATGCACGGCACCATCATGGTGTTTTTCGTGCTGACGACGGCGCCGCAGGGCGGATTTGGAAATTATTTCCTGCCGATTCAGATCGGGGCGCCCGACATGGCGTTTCCCGTCCTGAACATGCTGTCGTTCTGGACGACGTTTGTTGGATTCGTTGTGATCCTCGCCGCCTTCTTCGTGACCGGTGGGGCCCCACTGCATGGGTGGACGGGATACGCTCCGCTGAGCGCGTTGCCGTCGGCGGGACCCGGCGAAGGATTGGGCGCCGATCTCTGGATCACGAGCATAGCGATTTTCTGTGTGGCGTCATTGATGGGGGCGCTGAACTTCATCACCACCACATTGGACCTGCGGGCCAAGGGCATGACTCTGATGCGCATGCCGCTGACAGTATGGTCGTGGTTCATTACCGCGATTCTCGGGCTGCTGGCGTTTGGCGTGTTGCTCTCGGCGGGAATTCTGTTGTTGATGGATCGCAATCTGGGAACCAGCTTTTATGTGCCACTGGTTGTGGTGAACGGACAGATCATGGGCCACAAGGGCGGGTCGCCCCTGTTGTGGCAGCATCTGTTCTGGTTCTTCGGGCATCCTGAGGTTTACATCGCGATTCTGCCGGGCATGGGCGTGGCGTCGCAGGTTCTGTCGACATTTTCACGCAAGCCGATTTTTGGCTACAGGGCGATGGTCTACGCGATGCTGTCGATCGGATTTTTTGGATTCATGGTGTGGGGCCATCACATGTTCATGAGCGGGATGAGCCCTTATTCGGCGTTTGCGTTTTCGATTTTGACCATGTGCATCGGAGTGCCTTCGGCCATCAAGACGTTTAATTGGCTGGGGACGATGTATAAAGGGCGCATTCGTTTTCAAACGCCGATGTTGTATGCGATTGGGTTCGTTTCGCTGTTTGTTTCGGGCGGGCTGAGCGGGCCGTTCCTCGCTCAGCCGGTGCTCGATATCCAGTTGCACGATACATATTTTGTGGTCGGGCACTTTCACTTGATTATGGGCGTGGCGGCGATCTTCGGAATGTTCGCGGCAACTTATTATTGGTTCCCGAAAATGTTCGGGCGGATGATGAATGAAAGATGGGGAAGGGTCCACTTCTTCCTCACCTTGGCGGGAACCTACGCCATCTTCATGCCGATGCACTATTTGGGGATGGCGGGCGGGACGCGCCGCTATTCGCAATATACGGAAGTCGCGTACCTGCAAAAGTTGATGCCGCTTCATCAGTTCATGACTTATGCGGCGTTCATTACGATCGGGGCGCAGTTTATTTTTGTGATCAATCTGTTCTGGAGCATGTTCAAGGGACCGAAGGCCAGCGACAATCCGTGGGAAGCCACTACGCTGGAGTGGACGACTGCGACTCCGCCGCCGCATGACAATTTTGGCGGCGTGACTCCGGTGGTGAATCACGGGCCGTATGAGTATGGGGTGCCGGGCGCGCCAAAGGATTATGTGATGCAGAACGATCCGGCAAGCGTTGCGACACATTGAGTAGGTATGGCGACTTACACTCCAAGCAGTCCGATTGATCATGTTGGGCACGGCCACAAGCCGCCTTTGCCGCCAGTTGCTGGTGGGGGAGATGACGGTCGCGGCGGGGGAGACGTCCCGAATTATGGGGCGCGGCTGCGGCGGGCGCGGCTGGGACTGATCTGCGGGATTGCTACTGTTTGCATGGTGTTCGTCTCGCTGACCAGCGCGTATCTGGTGCGGCAAGGGCTGCCTACGTTTGACGGGGCCTCGAATAGCTATGTGCGCGATTGGGGCCGGGTGGATTTGCCCTGGTTGCTGCTGGCGCTCAATACCGCGATTCTATTGGTCAGCAGTGTAACCATGGAACTGGCGCGGCGCAGGGCGGCACTGCAGGCAGCGCTGGCTCCTGTAAAATCCATTCCTGGAGTTTCGCTGGGGAACGAGAAGTCGTTTCCGTGGCTGGGGATTACGGTTGCACTGGGGATCAGTTTTCTCGTCGGGCAATGGTTGGCCTGGGGCGAGCTGCATGCCCGCGGATTTTTTGTCGACACGAACCCCAACAGTTCGTTTGTATTTCTGCTGACGATCGCGCATGCAGTGCACCTTTGTGGAGGGATGATTGCGCTGATTTGGGCGGCCAGTGCTTCCATGCTGCACAAGCCCGTGGAGGCGCGGCGGATTGTGGTCGACATCACAGCGTGGTATTGGCATTTCATGACGGTGTTGTGGATTTACGTGTTCGCGTTGTTGGGATTTGCGAGATAGGTAACCAGCACAAGCGAGTTGCATAGGTCCTTCGGCGGGCAAAGAGCGCCCGCCTCAAGATGACAAGCGGGACGCGAAAGGGGAACTTGAGGAATGGCTAACGCCACGCTGGAGCATGGAGCCGTTCAACACGGGCTGCCCGGAGCTTATGAGGCGCCGCTGTTTGGAGCTTATTCGAAGAAGGTAGGGATGTGGCTGTTTCTGGCCTCGGACTCGCTGACCTTCGGAGCGCTGCTTTTTGCCTTCAGCTACAATCGGCTTTATACGCCGTGGCCGACTCCATTTCATGCGGCGAGTATCGCAAACGCCACGATCATGACGGCTTGCCTGCTATCCAGCTCGCTGACGATGGTGATGGCAGTGTTTGCGGCCCAGCGCAGTGACCGGGTCTGGACCAGGTACTGGCTGCTGGCCACGATGGTGTTTGGCACAGCGTTCATCGTGTTGCACGGGATGGAGTGGAGCAAACTGATTGGCGAGGGGCTGACCATTCCGGGGTTTCCAAAACCCGCAAGCGCCACGGCGGGAGAACTGGCGGACGTTTCGAAAAATACGCCGCAGTTTCCCGCAACATTTTTTGGGCTGACCGCAATGCACATGCTGCACGTTACGATTGGCGTGATCTATCTGGGAGTAGTGGCGTTTCGCAAATGGTTTCTCCCGGTTCTGGGCGTGCTCTGGATTGCGGGGTATTTTCTGATTCCTTCCGATAATGTTTTTCACTATGGAATTCATGCGCTCGGGCTGGGGCTAGTGATTGCGGCGGTGATTTTGTTTCTGAAACCCAAGGATTACGATGCGCATGATGTGGAAGTCTCGGGACTATATTGGCACTTTGTCGATCTGGTGTGGATGTTTATTTTCCCATTGGTGTATTTGATGTCGACCAAGATTGCGTAGCAAAGGCTTCCCGCAGCGGCTTAAAAGCCGCGAGTGTGTACACGGCAGGCGGCACGGTTGAAGCCGTGCCCTTCCCGGAAGCGATGACATTAGGGATTGAGAAAAACTGAGCGAGGACTCTGCCATGCACGACGTAGCAACGCACGCAGTAGCGCACGACGACAGCAAGGGTCAGTACTTCTGGGTGTGGGGAGCGTTGCTGGTTCTGACTGCGATTGAGGTCGTGCTGGGGTACAGGCAGGTGTTCGCTCCGGTGCGGATGCTCGAGGTGCTGCTGATTTTGTCGATCATCAAGTCGGCGCTGATTATTGGATATTTCATGCATCTCAAGTTTGAGAAGTCATTGATGCGCTGGATGCTGGTGCTCTCGGTGACTGCGTGCTTCATCATCATGTATTTCTTTTTCTTCCCCGACGCGGGGCGTGTGATGCCGCCGCCCAATGGCGTAGGCTTACAATAGAGTGTGACCAGGGATCGGCATTCCTATGAATTCGTTGTCTAAGTTTCGTTGGGTCGTGCTGGCTTGGGTTCTTGCATTTGGGATTACTCCCGCGTTTGCCCAGGGGTGCGCCATGTGCAATGCGAATGCGAGGGCCACGCCGAAGGAAGCGCAGCGGGCCATTAATCGCGCTATTTTTGTCATGTTGGCGCCGCCGCTTGGCATCATGGTGCTGGGATTTGGATTTGCTGTTCGCTACGGGAAACGACGGGATCGGGAGAACGACGAAAACTCTGATTAATTGCGCGATTAGGAAATCTGTATCACGATGGGGTTGGGGTTTGAAAGGATGAGCGGCGCGAATTGGCTTCTGGCCGGGTCTTACGCTGTGATAGGTCTAGCTTTACTCTATTGGGCCGCGCCACTTTCCCTCCGCTACAATGCCTGGACTACGGGCCTGCGCCAGCGTCACCCGAACATAAACCCGCCGCCCACTCCTGAGTGGCGCGCACGCAATACAAAGATTATGACCATTATGTTTCGTGTACTCGGCATATTCTTCTTCCTGCTATCGATCTTGACGCTGTTCGGCAGCTTCAAACCAAACTGAAATCTCGTTCGCAGTGGTACTGGCAACAGTCGCGGGCGGGGGCGCCCGCGCCACACATTCTCTGCTTTATAATAGAAAGATTCGGCAGGCTTTGCGGAACGCTCTGAGCGCTTGCGCTCGGGCCAATGTTTAGCTGCTGCCTTTACCCGATGTCTTCTGAATCCACGCAGGCTGAGTTGAACCAAACGTCCGCTACTGCTACCGAAAGCATTGTTGTACGCGGCGCCCGCGTCCATAACCTCAAGAACATTGATTTTGAGGTCCCGCACAATTCCTTGACGGTGGTAACTGGGGTTTCTGGCTCCGGCAAGTCGTCGCTCGCGTTTGACACGATTTATGCCGAGGGACAGCGACGGTATGTGGAATCGCTCTCCGCCTATGCGCGGCAGTTTTTGGAACGGATTGAGAAGCCGGATGCGGACACGATTGATGGGATCGCGCCGGCGGTGGCGATACGGCAAAAGAATACGACGCGGAATCCGAGGTCGACGGTGGCGACGGCCACTGAGATCTATGACTACTTGCGGCTGCTATATGCGCGGGTGGGACGGACGTATTGCGCCAACTGCGGGCGCGAGGTGAAGAAGGATACGGTCGACGAAGTTGCGGACGCGATTCTGGCGCTGGAGCCGGAGACGCGGTTGCAGGTCCTGTTTCCGCTGCAGCGCACGCGTATGGAGTCGCCGGACGCGGCTAAGACTTCTGGAGATTCAAGGGGAAGAAAAGGCGCATCAAAAACCCCATCCTCTCGCGAAAAGCGCGAGAAGGGTGGGGCACCCGCGCTCACAGACGCTTTGAAGACGCGGCTGTTTGATCTGCGCAAGGCGGGTTTCAACCGGCTTTACCAGCGGGAAGAGGTTTTCGAATTTTCCACTCCGGAGTCGCTGCTGGATATTGATTTTGCGGAGCCGGTTTTCGTGCTAGTGGATCGGCTGGTGGTTTCGGCGGAGGCGCGGACGAGAGTTGTCGATGCGATTGAGACTGCTTATCGGGAATCTGGGGAAGTTATTTTTGAAACTCCGGGGGATGCAGCGGCGGGCGAGGGCGCCCGCGCCACACGTGCACTTCGATTCGCGCAGAGGTTCGAATGCAAGGTTTGCAATTTGCGCTATGAGGAACCCGAGCCGAAGCTTTTTTCTTTTAATAATCCTTATGGGGCGTGTCCGCGGTGCCAGGGGTTTGGGAATACGATCGATTTCGATCTGGATCTCGTCATCCCGGACAAGATCAAGAGTCTGGCCGACGGCGCGATCGAGCCGTGGACGAAGCCGAAATATCGTCCACTGTTTACCGACCTGAAGCGCTATGCCAAGCAGGCGGGCATCCCTCTGGATGTGCCTTGGGCCGACATGGAAGATAAACACAGAAATCTTGTGCTCAGCGGCGAAGGAAAGTTTTTGGGGGTGCGCGGGTTCTTTGCGCACCTGGAGCGCAAGAAATACAAACTGCATGTACGGGTGTTTCTGAGCCGCTATCGTGGATATTCGCTGTGTCCGGAGTGTAACGGGTCGCGGCTGCGGCTGGAAGCGCGGCAGGTCAGGGTCAATGGGAAGAATCTCTGTGACTTGTGCGGACTTACTGTAGAAGAGGCGCTGCGATTCTTCGAGCAGGTTACCCTCAGTCCGCAGGAGGCCGAGATCGCCGATAAGTTACTCCAGGAGATTCGCGAGCGGCTGCGATTTCTGAATGATGTGGGGCTGGAATATCTCACGCTCGACCGGCTGTCTTCTACGCTATCGGGTGGAGAGGCGCAGCGCATTCAACTCGCTACGTCGCTGGGATCGCGGCTGGTGGGCACGTTGTATGTGCTGGATGAGCCGTCGATTGGGCTGCATCCGCGGGACACGCACCGGCTGATTAATATCTTGCACGGGCTGCGCGATTTGGGGAACACGATTCTAGTGGTGGAGCACGATCCTGACATCATGCGTGCGGCGGATCGCATTCTCGACCTTGGTCCCGGGGCCGGCGAGAACGGCGGCAAGCTGGTCGCCGAGGGAACGTATGACGAGATTCTGCACAATCCAGTTTCGCTGACCGGGCGCTATTTGTCGGAGGATTTGCGGATTCAAGCTCCGGCACTGCGCCGCAAGCCTGGGGCGCAGCAGATCAGGATTCGCGGCGTGCGCGCGAATAATCTGAAAGGCGTGGACATCAGCATTCCTCTCAATATGCTGGTGGCGATTACCGGAGTGTCAGGATCGGGCAAGTCGACGCTGCTGCATCAAGTGCTGTATCGCGCTCTCGCGCAGGCGAAGCAACAGTCGGGCAATGGAGCTACGGGGCCCGCAGCTAGCTGGGAGAGTTTGGAGGGCGATCAGTTTATTGAGGAAGTGGTGCTGGTCGATCAATCGCCGATTGGGCGCACGCCGCGCTCGAATCCGGTCACGTATATCAAGGCATTCGACGCGATTCGCGACCTGTTCGCTTCCCTGCCGGAGGCGAAGAAGCGCGGGTTTGGCGCGGGGCATTTTTCATTCAACATTCCCGGGGGGCGCTGCGAGGTTTGTCAGGGGGACGGCACGGTCACGGTGGAGATGCAGTTTCTGGCCGACGTCGAACTGATTTGCGAGGAGTGCAAAGGCACGCGGTATAAGCCGGCTGTGCTGGAAGTGCGCTATCGCGGCAAGAACATTCATGAGGTGCTGAACCTGACCTTGAAGGAAGCTTTGAAATTTTTTGCCGAGGTGCCCAAGATTACCGAGAAGCTGCGGTCGCTGGAAGAAGTCGGCCTGGGATATTTGCGGCTGGGGCAATCGGCGACGACGCTGTCGGGAGGCGAAGCGCAGCGCATGAAGCTGGCGGCGCATTTGCAGCCGGCGTCGCGAGAAATAAGCCGAGGAGCCTCGGGAAGCGAGGCGCGGCTGAAGCGGCGGCTGCTTTACATTTTCGATGAACCCACGACCGGGCTGCATTTTGACGACGTCAGCAAACTTCTAGCGGCTTTTCGACGTCTGATTGAGGCGGGAGGATCGATCGTCGTCATTGAACACAATCTTGAAGTGATTAAGACGGCGGACTGGGTGATCGATCTGGGGCCGGAGGGCGGGAGCCGGGGCGGCAAGGTGGTGGGCGCGGGGCCGCCAGAGGCAATCGCTAAGCTAGCGGGTTCTTACACGGGAAAATATTTGGCGCATGTTCTGAATGGCAATGGCGCATCACGGTCCAATGGGCGGTCGTAGACTGGCGTTCGCCGTGCTCCTGGCGTGCGTGGCGGCGCATACGCGGACGCGGAAGCTGCGAACCCGAGCTCGCCTTGGCAGCAGACGGTTCGCAATCCCAAGCGGGTACATCGTCTTCCGGCAGTTCTTCTTCGAGCGATCATCGCAAGACCGCAACGGGCCAGAACTGTACATCACACCAAAGTTGCCGAGGAAGTCGGGCCACCGCCGGAGCTCACCAAGGCGGAGGAGTTGATTCAGAAAAAGGATTACCTCGGGGCTGAGCCACTGCTGCACAAGGTGGTGAACGATGACCCGGCGAATTATGTGGCGTGGTTCGATCTTGGGTTTGCGGAGAACGGCCTGGGCAAGGTAGACGAGTCGATTGCGGCCTATCGGAAATCGGTGGCGGCGAAGCCGGATGTTTTTGAGGCGAATCTAAACCTCGGGCTTCAATTGGCCAAGAGTAGGCGGGCCGATGCGGAACAATTTCTCCGGGCGGCGACGCAACTCAAACCTACAAGTCATGTCGCTGAGGGCCAGGCGCGGGCGTGGCTTTCTTTGGCGCGGGTGCTCGAAGCGGCAAAGCCGGAGGAAGCGCTGGAGGCTTACCGGCAGGCTGCGGCTTTACAGCCCAGGGATCCGGAACCTCATTTGGCCGCTGGACTTCTGCTGGAAAAGCAAGAGAAATTCTACGATGCGGAGGGCGAATATAAACAGGCCCTCGCTCTGGATCCGTCGTCTTCCGATGCGGAGACTGGACTGGCCAATATATACATGCGTGGGCGGCGTTTTCCCGAAGCTGAGACGGAACTGCGTAAACTGGTTGGGGCTCGTCCCGACCAGGCCGCGGCACGCATTCAACTAGGACGAGTGCTCGCAGCTGAGGGCAAGAACGGCGACGCGATCGCCGAACTGCAAGCCGGGGAGAAGCTGGCTCCGACTGATATTTCGCTACAGCGCGATCTGGCCGATCTCTACCTCTCCGCCAAGAAATACGATCAGGCGGAGGCGGCGTGTCGAGTACTGCTGGCTGCGAATCCAGGCGACGCTGCGCTTCACCAGAGCCTGGGCAAGACTCTGCTGGAGCAAAAGAAATTTGCCGACGCGGAGAAGGAATTCTTGACGGCGGTGAAAATCAAACCCGACCTGGGGACGGCGTACGGTGACCTGGCCTTCGCCGCCGGGGAGAACAAAGATTACCCGCTGGCCATCAAGGCGCTCGATGCTCGTTTGAAGTATTTGCCGGAGATTCCGATCACCTATTTCCTACGGGCCTCGGCCTACGACCATCTCAAAGATACGAAGAGGGCGGCAGCCAATTATCGGCTCTTCCTCAACACAGCCAATGGGAAGTATCCTGATCAGGAGTGGCAGGCGAAGCATCGGCTGATTGCCATCGAGCCGAAAAAATAATTCGCCGCGCGGGGCTGGGACCATGCTTGGGGTGCGGAACTTATTTCGGTTGTGGGGAACGATCACGATGTTCGCGATGGTTGCGGCGGCGACGGCCGCTGCCGCTCCCAGCAGCGAACCTACAATCGACGAACTGAAAGCGCGGCTTGCCTCGGCGAGCCTTGGGGACCGCCCTCATCTTTGTGTGCAGATCGCTCAAAAACAACTGGGCGAGGCCGACAAACTCTACGCGGCGAATGAGCTCGAAAAGGGCCAGGCCGCGTTGACGGATGTGGTGGCTTTCTCGGAATTGGCCCGAGACTATGCGATTCAGTCGCGTAAATATCAGAAGCAGACCGAGATTGCGGCTCGCAGCATGACCCGCAAGCTTACCGACCTGCTGCACACGCTGCCTCATGACGATCAAACGCCGGTGCGGGATGCCATCAATCGTTTGCAGCGAGTGCGCGATGATCTGCTGTTCGCCATGTTTCCGAAAGGAGCGAAATGACTGCTTCTTTGTTTCGATCTGGTTTCTGCATAGCGTTGATAGTGGCTGGCTGCTGCACGGTGCAGGGGCAGCGCCACCGCGAACCACTTACGCAAGCGGAGATTGACCAGGTTCGCGATGCCAGTTGGGAGCCGAAACAACGGCTGACCCTCTACGTTCAATTCGCGCGGGCGCGGCTGGTGAAACTGGAGCAGATGCGAAGCGATCCAAAAATAAAGGATCGGCCGCGGCAGACCCACGACTTGCTGGATGATTTTCAATTGCTCTACGACGAATTGAACGACAATATCGACACCTACGTCGATCGCAAGGATGACATTCGCAAGCCGTTGAAGACCATTATCGAGGCCGACACGGAGTTTCAGGCCAAGTTGCGTGCGCTGAAAGCTGCCGCGGATGTTCCCGCTGAAGAGGCTCATCAGTATGAGTTTGTTTTGACCAATGTGCTGGAGACCGTGGACACGTCGGCGGAAGATCATCGCAAGTTGCTGGCGGATCAGGAAGACGCGGCCAAGCATAAGAGGCTGAATTCGAATGCTGATGCGAGGAATAGGGGGAAGCCGGAGTGAGGATTACGACGTCAGACCTTGGACCTCAGGCTTCGGCCGAGAACAGCGCTCCTCAGGGGATAAATAGCCCATCCTCATTAGCGACTTTCTGCGCGAGTGAAGTCGTGCCCTTTCCAAAAACCACCTCGGGGCTGCCATAAATACGCGAACGCTGTGGCCGAGGTCTGACGTCGGAGGTCCGCGTCCCGTGCTAACCTAGGCTCACCGTGCGCGAAGGGCTGCTTGAAATCTTCCAGGAATCCTACAGAGAACTACGGCCGTCTGCCTTGATCCCTGAATTTAAGATTGAATTCTTCGCTTTCGCCAACGTCAACAACACGATTCGGCTGCGCGACGGCCGGCTGCTGGTGCGGCTTTCGGACCTGCTGGAAGGCGCTCCGGATACGGTTCTACGGGCTATCGCTCATATTTTGCTGGCCAAGATGTATCGCCGGCCGATCGATCGCGGGCAGGCGGCGCGCTACCGGAAGTACGTTGCCAGCCACGACATTGTGCGCAAGGCTCACCTGGTGCGGCAGATTCGCGGACACAAACGGCTAGGCCCGGCCCGAGGGTTTTTTTACGACCTGGACACGGTCTTCGAAGAGCTGAACACGCGTTTCTTCCATGGACTGATGGCGCGCCCGCGGATGAGCTGGAGCCAGATCAGGACCCGGCGCATTCTCGGGCACTATGATCCGGCGCACAATGCGATCATTATCAGCCGCATCTTCGATCACTTCGCCGTGCCCGCATATGTGCTGGAGTACATCGTTTACCACGAGATGCTGCATTTGAAGCATCCCGTACGTCTGCGGGGGAGTCGGCGGTGTGTGCATTCGGCAGAGTTTCAGGCGGAAGAGAAATTGTTTCCGCAGGCGGTGGAGGCGAATGCGTTCTTGCGGCGGTTATGAAGGAATTTAACCACGCTGCGAACCGCGCCACGATTGCTGTTGCAAACCGCATTCTCGCTTTTCATGATCTAGTGTGGTTTCTTCGGTGCGGACGGCGTCCCCAAGAGGAACTCCAGGGCCTCCGACGGATCAACGGATTTCTCAAGCTTCTCGTAGAGATCACGAAATTTCAGGTGCACGCCTGCAAGCATTTCTTTGTCCGAGAGAAGTCTTTCGAGCAATTTTTGCCAGTTTGGGACCGACCTGTGTTCAAGCACCAACTTGAGGGCAATGTTTTCTAGAAATAGGTATTCAGTCGCACGAATGACAGCACCAAGGCGCTTTTTCTCTTCTTTGGTCATTGATCAGGCACCGCCGCAGGGGCATTAGTTTAATCATCTCGCCGCTAGGACTACAAATGGGCTGCAGTGCCTCCGATAATATAAAGCGCTTCCATGCCAGCAGGAGCATTTCAGGGGCAGAAATGCCCCGTGTGAGTCCAATCCTACGCGGTTGTAAGGCGGCCGATTGACGCTTTTGGCGGGCCGGGGATATCCTTGAAGTTGAAATTGAAATTCATTTTCAAAATCGGAAATACGGAAGAAACATCGCGGAAAAAGGGTTCATAGGCAGAGGAGCTGCCTCATAGGCTGAAGCTCCGATGTATAGGCAGGAGCTAGCGGAACGGGCGTGAAACCGTGGGCTTCCCGTTACCGACGGCTGCTTTTAATTAAACGTAGGAACGATATTTTATGCTTCAAGCTTTCATCATTACGCTCCGCGAAGGGGTTGAGGCCGCGCTTATTGTCGGCATCACTCTGGCTTATCTGACCAAGATCGGGCGTCAGGAACTGCGCAAGACTGTCTACGCGGCGCTGATTGCGGCTTTTCTTGGCAGCATCGGCGTGGCGGTGGTCATCTCGCGGACTCATTTGAACGAAGATGTGTTTGAAGGCTGGATCATGCTGGTGGCCGCCTTCTTCGTCGTCACCATGGTTATTTTCATGATGAAGACGGGGCGAAAGATGAAGGGCGAGATCGAGGGCAAGGTCGGTCTGCTGGCGGGCAATGACGCATGGTTCGGGCTGTTTGTTTTTATTTTTCTGATGGTGCTGCGGGAAGGCGCGGAGACAGTACTGATTCTTTCTGCTGTTTCCTTGAACTCGACTGAGCTGATGAGTTTTTTGGGGACGCTGCTCGGCGTAGCGGCAGCCATTGCCTTTGGCGTGATGTTCGTCAAAGGGAGTGTGCGCATTAATCTCCAGAAATTCTTTCGTATTACCACCGCCATTCTGTTCCTGGTAGCGGCGCAGCTGGTGATCTCCGGTCTGCACGAGCTATCGGAAAGTGGAGTGATTGCTTCTTCGAAGCGCGAGATGGCGATCATTGGGCCGATTGTCAGCAACGACTGGTTCTTCTTTGTGATGATTTCTGCGCTGGCCGCCTCGATGATTCTGTTCGAGGCCAAGCGGCGCGAGCCGGTGCCCGCAGGTGCTTCGGCTGCGGAACGCCGCAAGGCCGCGTGGAGCACCCGCCGCGAACGGATGTGGATGATCTCCGTACTCACGTTCTCATTCATCTTCATCGCGCTGATCACCGCGGAAGAATTCGTGTACGCCAAGAGTGCCAATCTTTCCTCCGCAACCGAAGTGACGTTTACTAACGGGCGGCTCAGTATTCCACTGGCTCAAGTTGGGGATGGAGATCTGCATCGCTTTCAGGCGACGGAGAACGGGACCGCGATCCGTTTCTGGCTCTATCAGAAGCCGGACGGGAAAGTCGCGACGGTGTTCGACGCCTGTGAAATCTGCGGATCAGTCGGATTTTACAAGGGTCCGAATGGCGTGGTTTGCTCGAATTGCAAGGCGCCGATCAACCCGCAAACGGTGGGAAAGCCAGGCGGATGCAATCCGGTACCGCTGAAGGCCACGCAGACGGCGGATGCAGTCATTATTCAGGAGGCGGACGTCGCGGTCGGCTCTCGGATGTTCGCACAAGAATAAACAATGTTCGTCCGGCTGGTTTACGAATCGTTCCGGCGGCAGAAGCGCCGCAAGTTGCTGGCCGGCGCGGCCATCACGTTGGGCGTCACGGTGGCGACGGCGATGATTGGCGTGGCCACCGACATAGGGGACAAGATTAACCGCGAACTACGCACCATTGGCGCCAACCTCATTGTCACTCCACAAGAAGATTCCTTGGACGTGGAAATTGGCGGGGTCAACCTCAAGCCTCCGACCGACGGGGCATTTCTCAGTGAAGCGGATCTGCCTAAGATCAAGGGAATTTTTTGGCACAACAACATCACAGGTTTTGCGCCAATGCTTCCTGTGAGCGTCACTGTTGAACAGGGTGGCAAGCGGCAGGACGTCACGTTGCTCGGGACGTATTTTGCGAAGCCGATGTCTTTCGGGACGGACAACTTCATCACTGGCGTGCGCTCGACGCATCTGTGGTGGAAAGTTTCTGGTGCGTGGCCAGATGACTCGTCGCGGAATGTCTTGCTTGGGGAAAGGCTGGCAGGCACTCTGGGCAAGAAATCCGGCGAAGAACTTACGCTCGCGGGGCGACGACTGCGGGTGAGCGGGATTCTTTCTGCCGGGGGAGCGGAAGACGATGAGATCGTCGCTCCGCTTGCTCTCGCGCAAGAGGTTCTCGGCAAGCCTGACGCAGTGCGACGCGTTTACGTCAGTGCCCTGACCAAGCCGGAGGACGCGTTCGCCAGACGCGATCCGAAGAGCTTGTCGGGGGCGATCTACGACCGGTGGTATTGCTCGCCTTATCCGCAGTCGATTGCGTTTCAGTTGGCGGAAGCGATTCCGCACGCGCACGCCGAACAGATTCGACAGGTCTCGCAAAACGAGGGTGCGGTGCTCGCGCGGATCGAAGGCCTCATTTTCCTGATTACTTTGGCGGCGCTATTTGCTTCGGCGCTGGCGGTGGCGGCAGCGATGGCTACTACGATGTTTGAACGCCGGGCCGAGGTTGGGTTAATGAAGGCTCTGGGCGCGGGAAAGCTGGCCATTGCATCAATCTTTTTCGCGGAGGCGACGCTGCTGGCTTTGATTGGCGGATTGGCTGGATTTCTGGTCGGCGGCAAGTTGGCGCATCAGATTGGATACTCAATCTTCAATTCGGACATTTCGATTCCACCGGTGCTTCTGCCAGTAATTTTGGCGATCGCGGTAATTGTTACTTTCGCCGGCAGCGCTGCGGCCATACGGCGGGCAGTCAGGCTGGACCCAGTGTTCGCGTTGCGAGGGGAATTGTGAGCACGCCGAAGTCCTTTTCCGGACGCGACATTGCGGCGACCCGGGCGCACGCTCCGCATACTTCGATGTTCTTGCGCATGCTGGTGCGGGCGGCGGTGCTGCGGCGGGGACGTGCGGTGTCGGCATTGTTTGCCATGGTGGTAGCTGCGGCTGTGGTTACGGCAATGTTGAATCTCTACGTGGATGTGCAGTCGAAACTACGCCGGGAATTCCGCAACTATGGCGCAAACATTATTGTCGTCGGAAGAGACGGCGCTTCCCTGCCCCCGGATGCGCTCGTTCGCGTAGATTCCGTTCTGGCGGGACGCGGAATTGCTGCGCCTTTTGGGTTGATCGTAGCGCGTACTAAGGACGGACAGGCGATTGTGGTGGCGGGCACGGATTTTGAACGCGTGCGTCAACTGGACCGCTGGTGGTCGGTCAGCAACTGGCCTTCGTTTTCGCAGCAAGCGTTGATTGGCGTACGCGCGCTGGCGATGGTAACGCCGAAGAATCAGGCGTTTGATCTCAGCTTTCAGGGACGAACTTTACATGTGATTCCTGCGGGGACGGTGCAGACGGGAGCGGCAGAGGACAGCCGCATTTATATTTCACTGAACGATTTTGTGGCGTGGTCCGGAGTGCAGCCGTCGACGCTTGAAATCGCGGCCAGCGGCTCTCCCGAAGAAGTGTTTGGCATTATGACTCAAGTAGCGCAGGCGCTACCTATGGGGGATGTTCGGCCGGTGCGGCAGATTATGGAGGGCGAAGCGCGTGTGCTCGGCAAAACCCGCTCAACTCTGTTGGCCGCGGCGGCGCTGATCATTCTGACCGCAGCGTTGTGCGTGCTTTCCACGCTGATGGGGTGGGTCCTCGACCGGCGACGCGATTTCGCCATCATGAAGGCGTTGGGCGCGTCGGGGCGGATGCTGAGTGGATTTTTCGCAGCGGAGGCCGCGGTCCTGGGAGCCGCTGGCGCTCTCATCGGATTCGTTGTCGGCATCGGCATCGCGGTCTGGATCGGGCGGGTTAACTTTCACGCTTCGGTGATGCCGCGTTTCAGCGTGCTGCCGGTCGTTTTGGCTGGTAGCATGGCGGTGACGCTGTTGTCGGCGATCCTCCCAATCTCGCTGCTGCGCCGGGTGCAGCCGGCGAGTATTCTGAGGGGAGAGTGAAATGATTCAGATCAAAAATGTCACCAAACTCTACCCCGCCAAAGAAATGGCGAGCGGGCAGGCCAAAGATGCGGCCAGCGATATTCACGCTCTCGACCACATCTCTCTGCATGTAGCTGCTGGAGAGTGGCTCTCGATCATGGGGCCCTCAGGATCGGGGAAATCGACGTTGGTGAATCTGATTGGCTGCCTCGATCGGCCTTCGTCGGGCGAGATCTGGCTCGATGGGCAGAACGTGGCTGGAATCTCTGCTACTGAACTGAACCGCGTGCGCGCGGAAAAAATCGGATTCATCTTTCAGCAATTCCATCTGATTCCCTTCCTCACCGCTGTCGAGAATGTCATGCTGGCGCAGTACTTTCACAGCATGACCGACGAGAAGGAAGCGGTCGAAGCGCTCACCCGTGTGGGGCTGGGCGATCGCTCTCATCATCTGCCGTCGCAGCTATCGGGTGGGGAACAGCAACGCGTGTGCATCGCACGTGCCCTGATTAATGATCCGCGAATTATTCTGGCGGACGAGCCCACCGGAAACCTGGACGCTGTGAATGAAGAAATAGTGCTGCGGCTGTTGCGTGAGTTTCATCAGCAGGGACGCACCATCGTGATGGTCACGCACGATCCAGTGGTGGCGCGGCTGGCCGACCGGCGCATTGAGCTGCATCATGGCAAGATCGCGTCGCAGGAAGTCTTTTCCATGGCCGACGAGGAACAGCTGGACGAGGTGCTGGAAGAGTTGTGGGTGCTGGCGGAGCATGCAGAAATCGCGGAAGTCGAGCGCATGGAGGTGCACGGGGCACTGCCCGTCAGTCTGGCGATTGAAAAGCTGATCGAAATGGGGCTGGTAGTGTCGGCGCCGCATCCGCCGCATCCGCATGGTCACAAGCCATTCGTGAATCCGTGCCATGAGGCGCTGAAACCGGTGGCCGCATCGGTGGGCGATGGGACGCTGATTGTCGAACTCACGCCCCGCGGACGAGAGCGCGCAGGCAGCATTATCCGTCGGCACCGGTTGGCCGAGCGACTTTTTACTGACAGTCTGGCGATGGATAGCGAGTCGGAGATCGAACAGCAGGCTTGCAAGTTCGAGCACATTCTTTCGCCGGAAGCGACGGACAAGATATGCACCTTTCTGGGTCATCCGAGAACTTGTCCGCACGGGGCGCCGATTCCGCCGGGAGCATGCTGCGCGGAGACGCCAACTTCCGAAGTAAGAGAGACAGTGAGCCCAGGTCGTAAGTTCACTCGGGACGAGATGAATGAGCGCTGAGCCGGTGCGCCGCTACTGTAGTTTCAGCACTGCGAGGGCGAGACGCCCGCGCGATCGCCGGCAAGGTGCCGCCGCTACTTTGAGGCGGCCGGATTGACCACGCGCCGTCCTACCATCGGCGTATTCGATTCTGGTTTTGGCGGGCTTACCGTACTTAAAGCTTTACTTGAACTCATTCCCAGCGCGGATTATGCCTACTTTGGCGATACGGCGCGCCTTCCCTACGGCTCTAAATCGGTTGAAACCGTGGCTCGCTACGCGGTGGAAGCGGCGCACTATCTCGAATCGCACGGCGCCCAGATGCTGGTCATCGCTTGCAATACGGCGACGGCGTTGGCGTTTGACCGCATCAGGTCTGCCGCTCACGTCCCGGTGGTAGGCGTAATTGAGCCGGGCGCGGAGGCTGCTGTCGCCGCCTCCAAGAATCAGAAAGTTGTGGTGATTGGAACCGAGGCCACGGTCAGCAGCCACGCTTATCGCAAGGCTCTCGAACTTCGTGGGCTGAGCGCGCGGGAGAAGGCTTGTCCTCTCCTGGTTCCGCTTGTGGAAGAAGGATGGGTCGAGCATTCAGTTACGGAGCAGGTCGCGCGCATTTATTTAGACGAGGCGTTCGCGGATGGATTTCGCGATGCTGATACGTTGGTCCTGGGCTGCACGCATTATCCGTTGCTCAAGCCGCTGCTGCGCCGGGTGGCACCGGGGCACGTGAGCATCGTGGATTCGGCGGAGTCCACCGCCCGCGCCGTGGCTTCGCGCCTTCGGCAGTTGGTGCCCGCGAAGGCAGGTGCTGAAGAACGGCGTGCGCTTCCAAGGCTGAAGTTCTTTGCTACCGATTCGGTGGAGAAGTTTCGGCGACTGGGCGAGCGGTTTTTGGGTCATGCGATCGAGAATGTGCAGCACGTTGATCTGAAGGAGTAGGTTGCTGCGCTTACAGCTTCAGGTTGCGCAAGCGGACGGCGTTAGTGATTACCGAGACCGAGCTGAAGCTCATGGCGGCGGCGGCAAAGATGGGGCTGAGCAGCAGGCCGAAGAACGGGATAGAGCACGCCGGCGGCGATGGGGACTCCGATGGCATTGTAGATGAAGGCGAAGAAAAGATTTTGGCGGATGTTGCGCATGGTGGCCTGGCTCAGCTTACGGGCGCGCAGGATTCCCGAGAGATCGCCTTTGACCAGCGTGATGCCGCCGCTCTCCATGGCAACGTCGGTTCCGGTGCCCATGGCGATGCCGACGTCGGCTTGAGCGAGCGCGGGGGCGTCGTTGATGCCGTCGCCGGCCATGGCGACGACTCTTCCCTGCCCTTGGAGTTTGCGGATCACTTCCAGCTTTTTCTCGGGCAGAACCTCGGCTTCGAATTGATCGATGCCAAGTTTTTGGGCGATTGCGGCGGCGACGGTTTTGTTGTCGCCAGTCAGCATCACAATTCGAATGCCGTAAGCTTTGAGATCGTGCAGCGCAGCGGGCGTGGAAGGTTTTAATCGATCCGCGACCGTGAGATTGCCAACGTACTTGCCATCAATGGCCACGAAAATGGGCGTGCCGCCGGGCGCATTGCCATAGCTGAAGCCGGTGCCGGTTTGCAGCAAGCCGAGTTCAGCCATCAGGGCAAGATTGCCCACAGCAATCTTCCGTCCGTCTATGACGCCCTGAATTCCTTTTCCGGTGACAGAGTGAAATTCCTCTGGCTGGGAGAGCCGCAAGCCGCGCTCGACTGCCGATTCGACGATTGCGGCTCCCAGGGGATGCTCGCTGGCGCGCTCGATGCTGGCGGCGAGTCGAAACAGTTCCGGATCATCTTCCAGAGTTTTCGAAACACTGAAAAGACGCGGCTTCCCTTCGGTCAGCGTACCGGTTTTATCGACGACGAGCGTGTCGACTTTTTCCAGAGTCTCGAGCGCTTCTGCATTTTTGATTAGAACCCCGGCATGGGCGCCGCGGCCGGTGCCGACCATGATCGCCATGGGGGTGGCGAGGCCTAGGGCACAGGGACAGGCAATGATCAAGACTGCGACCGCATTTACCAGCGCGTGCGCCAAACGGGGCTGCGGACCGAACAGGAACCACGCAACAAAAGTCACGGCAGCCACAGCCACAACTGCGGGCACGAACCAGGCGGCAACGCGATCGGCAAGGCGCTGAATGGGAGCCCGGCTGCGCTGTGCCTGACCTACCAGTTGTACGATTCGCGCCAGCAGCGTTTCAGCCCCGACACGCTCCGCACGCATCACGAACGAGCCTGTCGTGTTAAGGGTTGCGCCAATCACCGGACTGCCAGGAGATTTCTCCACCGCGATGGATTCGCCGGTGATCATCGACTCATCGAGCGCGCTGCGTCCTTCGAGCACGACACCATCGACGGGAACTTTTTCTCCGGGACGCACGCGCAGGTGGTCGTTCGGCTTCACCTGTTCCAGTGAAATATCTTTTTCCGTCCCGTCAGGGCTGACAAGGCGCGCAGTTTTCGGGCTGAGATCGAGGAGTGCTCGAATGGCAGCGCTGGTGCGGCTGCGGGCGCGGAGTTCCATCACCTGACCAAGCAAGACCAGCGTAGTGATAGCGGCGGCCGCTTCGAAGTAGACATCGGGATATCCGCCCATGCCGCGCAGCGATTGGGGAAAGATCTGGGGCGCGATGGTCGCGATCACGCTGTAGAAGTAGGCCACGCCCGTGCCCAGGCCGATCAGCGTGAACATGTTGGGGCTGCGGTTGACCAACGACGTCCAAAAACGCTGAAAGAACGGAAGGCCGCACCACAGCACCACGGGAGTGGACAGGGCGAACTCTATCCACGGAAGATTTAGCGGCAGCCCGCTCAGAGCGCGCATGAACGCATGCGGCCAGAACATGCTGCCCATGGCAATCGCCAAGAGTGGGGTGGTCAGGGCGACGCCGATCCAGAATCGGCGGGTCATGTCGCGCAGTTCGGAATTTTCCTCAGCAGCCGCAGTCACCGTGCGCGGTTCGAGCGCCATGCCGCAGATGGGACACGCGCCGGGCGCCGGGCGAACGATTTCGGGATGCATCGGGCAGGTGTACTCGGTACGCGCAGTGGCGAATGGTACGTTCGGCTCCAGGGCCATGCCGCAGGATGGACAGGCTCCCGGCTTGCTCTCGCGGACCTCGGGACACATGGGGCAGACGTATGCCGGCTCTGCCCCGGCTGGTTTTGGCGCGGATCGGCTGATGATTGAATGCGCGTGCGCGAGATGAGCCGATGCCGAAGATTTCGCAGGCGTGGCTGTTCCCAGCATGATGAGGTTCGATGCGAGTTGCGCTGGACGATTCAAATAGGTCTGGGGCTGACCTTTGAATTTTTCTGCGCATGAGGCACAGCAAAAGTAATACTTCTTCCCGGCATAATCGTGGACATGCCTGGCGGAGGCGGGATTGACGTTCATCCCGCAGACTGGGTCATGCTCGAGCGCAGTAGTAGGATTTGAAGCCGTCATGTCTGCCCCCAACGCGCTGGGAAGCTGTCCTGTTTGATTGCAGATGCTCTATAGTGGATTCATCCGGCGGGATCGGCCGGCAGCTCCGAATCATCATAACGAAGGTTTAGAACCTATGACTTATCTGGACATCGTTTTCCGGTACAGCGCAATTCCCAGCGAGAACGAAATGCGGGCGATTGATGCGATGCGTGAGGTATATGGCATCCGGCGCGTGCAGTTCAATGAGAAAGATGGCACGGTACGAGTGGAGTTCGACGCGTCGCGCCTAAAACAAGATATGGTGGCAAGGTTGCTGCGGAATGCGGGAGTGGACATACAGGAGCCAGTGATCCTGAGCTAGTCAACGCAGAGAACGACTTAACCACGAGGGCGAACGCCAACAACTCACAGAGAGTGGTCATTTTGGTCCATAAAATAAGACACCCACGGCGATTGGCCGTGGGTAATTTTAAGGGGAAGGCTCGACTGCGTCTAGGAGACAAAAGCAAGGGGTGCTCACAGAAAACCTCTGGCCGAAGTTATTCTCTGAAGCACCCCGTTGCGCGCCACTTCGTCTGTCTTTTCCTAAAGCAAACGGTGTGCCGTCCCGCAAATGCCTCAAAATAAAGGGGGGATTATTTCCAGCACGGTAGGAATTGCCTGCCCTGAGGAAAGATTTACGTCAGGGATACTGCCGCAAGCCAAGGGCCAACCTGGACTTCAAAACGGAGTTTTCGGAGATTTGGCCAAGAACCCATTGACCATCGCCTTGCCGCTCCGTGGCCGAGACGCTACAATGATTTTTCAGCTTGACTGGCCTTCATGCCCCGAGTGTAGATAGCCGGACAGGATCGAGCGGCCACGAGCGAACGCCAGTCCGTTCCTGCCCTCGCGTCCGGTATAGTTAAAAAATTGCGCCCTTAGCTCAGTTGGATAGAGCGTCTGGCTACGAACCAGAAGGTCGGGAGTTCGAATCTCTCAGGGCGCACCATTCTTTCGTGTTTTTCCACTCTCACTCCGCACATCCGTCCGGGGCTTTCACACACCGCTGCTTTGCGGCCAGATCTCGGCAGATTCGTACCTCCGGGTTCCCAAAGATTTGCTTCTCACAACATATACCCAGAAACCTAAGCGCCTTGGAGTACCTTGTATTGACCCTTAACAAATCAGGGCTGATTGTGGTTAAGTCGGGGGATCGATACCAGCCGACCACTCTCCGGGATCAGTGGCTTGCGCTATCGCGCGGATGGTAGAAGTTTTCTGTCGACACTACGCGCCCCAAAGCCTCCCACTACTCGGTCCGCACCGTCCGCCCGCTCAAGCTGAGTCGATCCGCGCCCGCAGCTTATGGCGGGTTTTCGTCGTCCCAGGGTGTGAGCACGCAATGGCGGGGCCTTTCCATATCGCCAGGAACAGGCGGCCGCGCATCTTCGTTGGGATCGTCTAGTTTACCGTCTTTCACCCCACGAAGAGCCCAGCGTGCTCCTCCGGGTGGAGAGTTCGGTTTGTGATCCTGACTTTCGAGGATGTGGGCGTGCATGGCGCCGGTAACCGTTTTGCCCCGGTCATACCATGTCGCAGCCTCGGTCCAGAAGAAGGATGAATACCGCTTTCCTATATCCGACGTGCGTGCGGCGACGCTGGCTCGGTTGGCGAAGTAGTATTCAGCGTCGCGAACCACCGTGTTCATTACATCTTCATCGCGCTTGCTGGTCATCTGGCTATGGCACGTTACGAGAACATCTATGACGGATTTCTTCCTGAAAAGGGCTGGGTTAGGGTTGGTTTGCTCAATGAAGGAACAATCGTCGATCGTGCGGTTGATTAGGATTCGAACAAGATCGTCGTGTTCTCGGGAAGCGTCTGCCGACTTGAGGTAACTAGAATCGTCAGGATCAAGAGCTAGATTGTTACTTCCGTGGCCAACGGGACCGGGCGCGGGTGAACATGCCAGGCAATTTGTTCCTGGGTCGTTCGGCGGTGCTGTCAAGACGCAAGTTGAACCAGGTTTTCTTAAGCCAGCCATCTGCACCCACCTTCCACGAGCTGTCGCCAAATGCGTAATCGTGTTTCGCCTTCCTTCGGCTATACGCCAGCTCCGATGTGAACAATTCACGCTAAAGAGTCGTAATCTTTCGCAGGCTCCAAGAGCCCGCGAATTTGCGGTTCGCCACTGCGGGTCGCTTATAACCTCCGAAAGTGAATTCGTGCACGAATGCATCTTGGATAAGCACGACGTGGCCGCCGCTCCAGGCGAAATAGGACCCTGTTGCATGATCGTCGAAGAAGTCATGTACCTCCGACTCCTTTGCGTCGTCGAGGTCACAGGCGCAAGCCGTGCTCTTCGCAACCAAATACGCGGCAAAGTCGGTACCGTTGCCGCTCATGGCCCCACTGTTTCCGCTGATTCCCAGCACGGCGCCGGCAAAGGTCGTGCAATCGAAGCCGCGGCGGGAATTGTCAATCTCGAACCCTGACCCGTAATAAAAATAGTATTTGCCATCGATGGCTGGAATGTAGGCGATTGCGCTGCCCCCACTGCCGTCAGATGCACCGGTGTATTGCATGGGAGGGGCGTCCTTTTCGCCCAATTTAGTGTCCGCCAGATGGTCGCTCAGTTCGCCACTGTAGGGCTGTACCGGGCAATCGATGGATTGCACATTGGAGAGTGATACTACCATGTGCAGCAAGATTGGCCGAGGAAGGGAATGTGCTAGCCTACAGCTAAGCCCGGCGTGCACGGCCGGCTGGCGACTTTCCCACGCGGAATTTTCTTGATCGATCCTGTCAATCTACGACTTGCCTTGCTGTCGGCCGCAGTGCTGGGATTTCGGCATGGACTGGATTACGACCACATCGCGGCTATCACCGACATCAGCAGCGTGCAGGGCAAAGCGAGCGACGCCATGCGCTACGGCTTGCTCTATGTCGCAGGACATGCGGCGACTGTGGCTGTGCTGGGCTCGGCGGCGATATTCTTCCGTCTGTCTCTGCCGGCCGCCAGCGATCGCTGGGCGGAACGGCTGGTGGGAATCACTTTACTGGTGCTGGGGATTTATGTGCTTGGCACATTCTTCCGGCCTTCGACTCACAGTCATGCGCGTCCTCGAACTCGCATTACTTTATTGATTAATGGGGCGTTATGGATCTACTGGCGGCTCAGCCGGATTTTTGGCGGGACTAGAGTGGAAGCTCCGCAGGTCTTTAAGAACGGGTACGGCACCTCTTCGACATTTCTGGTGGGCGTGATTCATGGGCTGGGGGCTGAAACTCCAACGCAGATTCTGCTGTTTCTGATGGCGGCCAATCTGGGTGGAACCGCAGCGGGGCTGCTGGGTCTGCTGATGTTCATCCTGGGTCTGATTGTGATGAATACATTGATGTGCGCCACCGCGGCGGGATTGTTCTCGGCGACGCTAGCCAAGCCGAACGCCTTGCGCGCCTTGACTCTGGCGACTTCCGCTTACAGCATTGTGGTAGGTACTATCTTCTTGCTCGGTTCAGCAGCCAAACTGCCCTCGCTGACGGGATGAAGTATCCATTCGCGCCTCCCGGCATCGGATAGAAAGTGCTCCGCAGCCTGGCGATTTCGCGGCTCTTCTTGGCGCACTTGCCGTTAAAGATCCTAACGGCAGAGCTCGCCAAGAAGTCGCAGCGGGCGCAAAGAAAATCGTCCTGCTTGGTCCTCCGCTAACCTTCTGAATACAACCGTGTTCCGCGGACCGCTTCTGGGCGAGCACCGTTCTCGTGCTTTTCGGGCCAGCCCCATTACCCACGTAATAGGCCTGCGGGGATTACCGTTGACCCCTTCGCGACGGCGTCCTTAAAGTGGCAACAGGGGGTTGTATGAAAGACATCCATGAGGTCCTGCGTCAGAAGCAGGCGAAGTACGCCCAACTTGGCAAACAGATTGAGATGCTCCAGCAAGCCGCGGAAAAATTGCGGGAGGTAGCGCCACTGCTGGCGGAGAACGATGATGAAGATAACGTCGTGCTCGCCGAAGTGGACGAGACTTTGAACCCTGGGGATGCGATGGCGGCCAAGGCAGGCGCGGGTGCAGGCAGCCCGGCTTCGTCCAAGGCAGCGCGACCCACGGCTCCCCGCTGGCCCTAATCCCGCGGGCGTTCGCAACCCGATCGGTTTATGACTCTTCAGGCATTACTGGTTTCCACCGACGATCACGCGGCTGAGGTCCTGGGCAGAGTCCTGCCCCCTTTTGGCATTGCGCTGGATCGCTGCAGCGACCTGGAGACCACACGGACTCGAATACAGCAGCAGAAGTTTGCCGCGCTCATTGTCGATTTTGACGATCCCGAGAGCGCGGCGGACGTTCTTCAGCGGGCGAAGAAGCTGGGCACGGAACCGCTAAGCATTGCCCTGGTGGCGGATGCGACCAAGGTTCGCGACATTCTCACAGGCGGGGCCCACTTCGTTCTTTACAAACCTCTTTCTGAGGAAGCCGCGAAAGCCGGGTTGCGTCCCGCAGCAGCTCTGTTGAGCCGCGAACGGCGCCGGGCGTTCCGGGTTCCAGTACAGGCGCCGGTAGAGATCACGTTCCCCGATAGTCGTAAAGTCGATGGAATTCTGCTGGATCTTTCCGAAACTGGCATGGAAGTACTCACCGCAGAGCCACTGGAGCGGGCAGCGCTGCTGGCTTTCCACTTCCAGCTGCCGGATCGCACACTCGAAGTTGAAGCACGTGGGGAAGTCGCCTGGGCCAATTCCAACGGGCAGACCGGAGTTCGTTTCCTGGATTTGGCGGAACCCTTCTCTGCGAAACTGAAGACCTGGCTGCAAGCCGCTGCCAGCATCCTTGGCTCCGAGGCCAGCGAGGCTGTGCCGCACTGCAAGCTCACCGACCTGAGCCTGGGCGGCTGCTACGTTGAAACTAACGCGCCCTTCCCGGAGCGTGCTCTGATTGATCTTTGTCTTAAAACCGAAGCGCTGGAAGTTCATACCGAAGGTATGGTTCGAGTCGCCCATCCCGGCCACGGCATGGGAGTGGAGTTCCCTTCCCGCACGGCCGAGCAGCGTGCCCAAGTGGCCAACCTGATTCACTTCCTGCGCCAAGGTCCGTCGGCCATCCCGGAATTGATTATCTCTCCGCGAGCGCTGGTCGCCGATCTCAACCAGTTTGAATCGGCGGATAAGCTGGTGGCAGAGGCCAACGAAGAGTTGGAAGATGCGTTGCTTGAACTTCTGCGTCGCGGCGCATCGTTGCAGCAGGGCGACTTCCTCTCCGAACTTCGGCAACAGCGCAATCCTGAAGAAGCCTCGGTCTAATTTCTAGTCCCCTAGTTTTCTAATCCCCAATTCCCCAACCTGTCGCTGTCCCTTCCACGTGAATGCTAGTAGAGTAGCCGAACTCCATTGCACGACGATTTCAGCCATGTTTAGATTGTGAGCGGTTCTGGGTTTGCGTGCGTAGCCCGTTTGAGCGGAGGAACATCTGGGAGAGACCAGCGCGGCGAAGCATCCGTTCAGGGAGCGGCTCGCTATGTCCGGACGCGAGCCCTCGCTGTTCTGGACTCCACTGCTTGCGATCGCGGCCGCTGCTTTCACCATTGAGATTCCATTCTTCTTTCTTGGGATTCCGTCGGGACACGATTTGGAGTTTCATCTCTATTCGTGGCTTGAGGTTCTCTCGCAGTGGAAACAGGGCATTGTTTATCCACGCTGGGCGGCTCTGGCGCATTTTGCTTATGGGGAGCCGAGATTTGTGTTTTATCCGCCGGCATCGTGGACGCTTGGAGCGCTGCTGAGCACGATTTTTCCTTGGACCATAGCGCCTGGCGTTTACATATGGATCGCGCTGGTGGCGGCGGGCGTGTCGATGTTCGTGCTGGCGCGGCGATGGCTCGATCGCCGTGACGCGATTTTTGCCGCGGTGCTTTATGCCGCCAATCCTTACCATCTGATCATCGTGTACTGGCGCAGCGCGTTTGCAGAGCTGCTAGCGAGTTGCCTGGTGCCGCTGTTGCTGCTATGCGTGTTGAAGGCGGTGGACGAAGGCCGGCGAGCTGTCTTTAGCCGGTCAGTCATGCTGCTCGCGCTGGTCCTGGCTGCGGCGTGGCTGACCAATGCTCCAGCGGCTGTCATGATTCACTACTCGCTGGCGCTACTGCTCGTGTTTTTCGCCTGGCAACGTCGGTCGCCGCGCCTGCTCCTTCTGGGAGCCGTCGCGGTCGTGTTCGGTGCATTGTTGTCGGCGTTCTATTTGTTGCCGGCAATTTACGAACAACGTTGGATCAACATCGCACAGGCCGTGTCGGAGGGATCGCGTCCAGCGGATAACTTTCTACTCATTCATACGGCGGACGCCGATCATGACAAATTTAATCGCATCGTCAGCTGGGTCGCAGTTCTTGAGATGACGGTTATTTTCGCCTCAGTATGGATGAGCAGGCGGTGGCGTGAAATCCAGCGCGAACTTTGGAAAGCTTTGCTCAGTTGGGCCGGAGCCTGCAGCGTTCTCATGTTGCCGGTATCTTCGCTGCTGTGGAAAGTTTTGCCGAAAATGCAATTCATGCAGTTTCCCTGGCGTTGGCTGCTATGCCTAAGCATGATCTTTTCACTATTCGTTGCATCAGCATTCGTTGTAGCGGGAATGCGGCGCTGGTGGTGGCGTGGCGCGGTGTGTGCGATTTCGATTCTGGTGATCGTGATGGCGTGGCACCGCATCCAACCGCCGTGGTGGGACAATGCCGGCGACTTCCGCGAGATGCAAGACAACATGGAAGATCGAGTCGGTTACGAGGGGACCGACGAGTACACGCCGCTGGGGGCGGACCCTGGGGCCCTCAATAACGACAAAGATAAAAACGTTCGGAACGTGGCCATCGCCGGCTCGGCGCATGCAGCGATTCGAGTCTCGCGCTGGGATGCCGAGTCAAAAATGTTTACAGCGGAGATGTCCGCGCCCGACCAATTGGCGCTGCGCTTGTTCCACTATCCGGCCTGGCAGGCGGAAGTGAACGGCCGGGTTGTACAGACGGCGAGCGCAGAGACAGGGCAGATGCTGGTTCCAGTGGAAGGCGGAATGAATCACGTGCAGATCATCTTCATCCGCACCTGGGATCGAGTAGTGGGCGGATGGATCTCGCTGTTAGCTCTGATGTCGATCGTCGTCTGGAATCTGCGGGCACGGCGGCGACCAGCCTAGGTTCCAGATTTTCCTCAGTGCACCTCCGTGCGCCCTGTGGTTAAGGTAGTTGTCTTACATTATGCGACGAATCCTCATCGCCACTTCGAATCCTGGCAAGCTGCGAGACTTTGCCGGAGCCGCCGCGCCGAAGGGAATCGAAATTGCCTGCATTTCGAACTTCGCTTCCCTTCCGCCAGTAGTGGAAGATGGGCTCACATTTGAAGAGAACGCCCGCAAGAAGTCGGAGGAATACAGCCGGCATGCGGCGGGAGAGATCGTCCTCGCCGACGACTCTGGGCTTGAGGTGGACGCCCTGAATGGCGCGCCGGGAGTGCACTCTGCTCGCTATGCCGCGGACCAGCCTCACTTGGCCGACGAGAATACGGATGACGAGGCCAACAACGCGCGCCTTTTGCGGGATTTGCGGAAGGTTCCTCCAGAGAAGCGTGCGGGACGGTTCGTGTGCGTGCTGGCGGTCGCGCGCGACGGAGAGACTCTGGCTACGTTTCGCGGAACGGCGGAAGGACGGATTCTCGATTCCCCGCGCGGCACAAACGGCTTTGGATACGATCCCCTGTTTTATTTTCCGCAGATTCAGAAGACGTTTGCCGAACTCAGTGCCGAAGAAAAAGCGCGGTACAGTCATCGAGGCGCGGCGTTCCGGCAATTTCTGGAGTGGTGCCAACGGGTTCCATGAAAATTACGAGAAATCAAAGTCAAGAGCAGCGGACACAACCTGCCCTGAGTTTGTCGAAAGGAGTATCCGCTCCGTACTACCTTCCTTGACTTCACTTCTCTCGCCGCCCGATAATAAAAAGTTCTTTTGTCATTCTTAAACCAATTAGCTGAACTCATACTCATAAGGAGCGTTACGTGGCGTCAGCCAGTTCTCCTGCTCCCAGGGTGGCCAGAACTGTCGCGCATGGGGTAGCTCCGTTGCGCGCTGGTCAGGGATATTCGTTTGTTTTGCGCCGGTTGCATTCCCTTTCGGGGATTATCCCCGTGGGCGCGTTTCTGTTCGAGCATATTCTGATTTCCAACTCCACCGCGATCAGTGGGCCCGACGCCTACGCGCGCCAGGTCAGCTTTCTCGCCAATCTTCCGCTGGTATTTTTCCTGGAGCTGTTCGGCATTTGGCTGCCGATTTTGTTTCACGGGCTCTACGGCTTCTACATCTGGTTTCGCGGAGACGGAAACACGCTTGCTTATCCCTGGACCGGCAACTGGATGTATACCGCACAGCGCTGGACCGGCGGCATCGCCTTCGTCTACATCGTCTGGCACACCTACACCATGCGATTCACCGGAAACGATCTGCACGAGAATCCGGCTGCATCGTTCGCCAAGGTGCAGGCCGAAGTTCACAATCCGTGGCTGCTCGCGTTCTACATAGTCGGGCTGATCTGCGCGTCGTGGCACTTCGCCTATGGCATATGGCTGTTCGCAGCGAAGTGGGGCATTGTCTCTGGCGACAAAGCACAACAGCGACTGCTAAAGCTCTGCCTCGCATTCTTCATGCTGCTCAGCGTCGTGGGACTGATGAGCTTGTACACCTTCCGCGAACGCTTTCAGGAGCCTCCCACCGGAACGATGACAATTGTGATCAAGGACCACCCGGCAGTACCTCACGGAAGGCCGGTGCAATAAGATGGCGACTCCCAAGATTATTGTCGTGGGCGGTGGACTGGCCGGACTGGCCGCGGTGATCAAGATCGCGGAGATGGGCGCCAGCGTTGATCTGTTCTCGATTGTTCCGGTGAAGCGGTCGCACTCAGTGTGCGCGCAGGGCGGGATTAACGCCGCGAAAAATCTCAAAGGCGAAGGCGACTCGACCTGGAAGCACTTTGACGATACGGTTTACGGCGGGGATTTTCTGGCGAACCAGCCGCCGGTGAAAGACATGTGCGACGCGGCACCGGGCATCATCGATCTGCTCGACCGCATGGGCGTTCCTTTCAATCGCACGCCAGAAGGATTGCTCGACTTCCGCAGATTTGGCGGCACTCTCTACAACCGCACTGCGTTCGCCGGCGCGACTACCGGACAGCAATTGCTGTACGCGCTCGACGAGCAAGTGCGGCGCTACGAATCCGAAGGCAAGGTGAAGAAGTACGAGCACTGGGAGTTTCTCTCGGCGGTGCTCGATGATCAGGGCGTCTGCCGCGGCGTTTGCGCCATGGACTTGCGCTCGATGGAGGTGCGGACGTTTCCGGCCGACGCCATCCTTATTGCGACGGGCGGCATTGGCGCGATTTTTGGCAAGTCGACGAACTCGGTGGTTTGTACCGGGTCGGCGCAGTCGGCGCTGTATCAGCAAGGTTGCTACTACGCCAACGGCGAATTCATTCAGGTGCATCCGACCTCCATTCCGGGCGAAGACAAGCTGCGGTTGATGTCGGAGTCGGCGCGCGGCGAAGGCGGTCGCGTCTGGGTGCCGAAGACTTCCGGCGACAAGCGCGATCCCAATTCCATTCCACAGAATGACCGCTGGTATTTTCTGGAAGAGTGGTATCCGAAGTACGGCAACCTGGTGCCGCGCGACGTGGCCACGCGCGCGATTTTCAAAGTGGTGTATGAGTACAACCTCGGCATCGATGGCAAGCCGATGGTCTATCTCGACCTGACCCACATCGACCGCAAAATTCTCGACAAAAAGCTGGAAGGTATTCTCGAAATCTACGAGAAGTTTGTGGGCGACGATCCCCGCGACACGCCGATGAAGATCTTTCCCGGCATGCATTACACCATGGGCGGCCTCTGGGTCGATTTCAAGCAGGCGACGAATGTTCCCGGTATCTTCGCGGCGGGGGAGTGCGAGTATCAATATCACGGCGCCAACCGGCTGGGAGCGAACTCGCTGGTCTCGTGCATCTACGGCGGCGGCATTGCCGGGCCGAATGCGGTGAAATATGCGCGCGGACTGCAAGGCGCGAGCTGTTGGCAATGGAAGTTTTGCGGCCGAGCAGAAGCGTCAGGAGGAAATTAATTCGACGCTGATGAAGGCGGACGGCACGGAGAACCCGGTGAAGTTGTGGCGCGAGCTGGGCGAGCTGATGACCAAAGATTGCACGGTGATCCGCTACAACAAAAATCTGCAACAGACCGACGCGAAGCTGGTCGAGATGCTGGAGCGCTATCGCAAGATCAATTTGAGCGATCGCACGCAGTGGGCGAACACAACGATCGTTTTTGCGCGCCAGCTTTATAACATGCTGCAACTGGCGCGGGTGATTGCACAGGGCGCCGCTTTGAGGGATGAATCGCGCGGTGCGCATTACAAGCCGGACTTCCCCGAGCGCGACGACAAGAACTGGCTGAAGACGACGAAAGCATATTTCGCGCCGGACGCCGATGAGCCGAGGTTTGAATTCGAGCCAGTGGATACGTCGCTGATTCAGCCGCGCCCGAGGAAGTACTGATATTTATTTTGTCATCCTGTGATTTTTGTTGTCTTCCTGAGCGAAGCGAAGGATCTATGCACTCTGCCGCCGCCAACAAAATGCATAGGTCCTTCGCTTCGCTCAGGATGACAAAGCTAATTGCTAAAGGCTAAGAGCTAATGGCTAACAAATCCGTCATCATCAAAATCAAGCGCCAAAACACTCCGACCTCTAAGTCATACTGGGAGGAGTTTGAACTGGGTTATCATCCGGGCATGAACGTGATCTCCTCGCTCATGGAGATCGCCGCCAATCCCGTCACCCGCGCGGGCAAGGCGACCACGCCGATCACCTACGACTCGAACTGCCTGGAAGAAGTCTGCGGCTCGTGCGCCATGCTGATCAACGGACGCGCGCGCATGGCGTGCTCGGCGCTGGTCGACAATCTCGAACAGCCCATTCGCCTCGAACCTTTTTCCAAGTTCCCCGTCGTCCGCGATCTTGCCACCGACCGCAGTGTGCTTTTTGAAAATTTAAAAACTGTGAAGGCCTGGGTGCCGATTGACGGCACCTACGATCTTGGCCCCGGGCCGCGCGTTTCGCCGGAAGAACAGGAAGTTGCTTATCCCATCTCGCGCTGCATCTCCTGCTGCTGTTGTATGGAAGCCTGCCCGCAGTTCAATGAGGACACCGGCTTCGTGGGCGCGGCCACTATCGCGCAGGTGCGGCTGTTCAACACGCATCCCACCGGCAAGGAGCTGCAACGCGAGCGTCTCGCGGCTCTAATGGGCGACGGCGGCATACAGGAATGCGGCTATGCCCAGAACTGCGTGGAGGTTTGTCCCAAGGACATTCCGCTGACAAAGTCCATTTCCGAGGTGGGCGGCCAAGTCATGAAGCAGGCTCTGGGTGACCTCTTGCGGCGCTGATTTTTGTCACGTTGCCGTGAAATGCCACAACCAGACTCGCCCAAGTATCATCCTAATCACGCCAAGTGGTAGCTGGCGTGAGACATGAGCTGGCCGTCGTGTCTCCTCGGAATGGCCCCTTATTTGCCATTAGAAGGTTGTCATCATGACCCGCAGCGGGTGCCGGTAACCCACGGTAACCACGACGGCGGTAATCAGGTGAGCCGGATGTTTTAGGTACGCAGGTAATGGCGCGGTCGCAGGATCGAGTTGGACCGCTTGACAGCAGGGCTTAAAATAACCGCTACTCGCGCAGCAACAGTTGGTGAGAGCGGCCTTGGCGGGCAGGAGTGCCCGCCCTACATGGAAGCCACTTCGTGAAACGAACCGTTAAACTTCAATTCGCGACTGCGTTTTTGTTGGCCCTGGCCTGCGCGGGACTGTGTAGCCCGGCTTTTGCCGTGCAGCACGCCATCCGGCAGCACCATGGCCACAGGCACTTCCGCTGGCTGCTGTGGAATCCGATGTTCCGGCCGTCGCACGAATCGCTGATCATCCAAAACGCTGAAATCGATCGCTTGGACCTGCCGCGTATCGAGGACGAAACGGAGCTTGAGGCTCTGAAGGCAGACGGTTCCCTGCTGGAGATTCGTTCCGGCGAAATGCTGCGCTTTGATCCCAGACTCGATCCTTCAAGGCGCTATTGCCGCCAATGGACGCTGGATTTTGTCGATGATCTGAGCCAGGCTTATTACCATCGCTTCCATCAGCAGATTCAGGTGAACTCCGCGGTGCGCACGGTCAAGATTCAGAAGAAACTTCGCCGCCACAACCGCAATGCCGCGCCTGCCGACGGCGACACGGCCTCTTCGCATCTCGCCGGCGTGACGGTTGACCTGCAACGCCGCGGGATGAACAAAGATCAGATTCGCTGGATGGAGCACTATCTCTTTTACATGAAAGCCCTCGGGTTGGTGGAACCCGAAGAAGAACGCCATCAGTGGGTCTTCCACATCATGGTAAGCGGGCACTACTCGGAGTGGCGCAATACCCAGGATATTGTTCCCCTGGAGCATCCTGACCGCGAAACACCGGAGACAGAGATTGCCCTCGGAGCGAGCACCAGATAAGCCAGTCAAGGTTCCAGAGTTTCAAGGTTTCAAAGTTTCAAAAACCTTCCGCAGTAAATCCGTTTACGATTCTTTCTTATGATTGTCTTGATGGCCGGACTTCCGGGCACCGGCAAAAGCACGCTCGCCCGCGAACTGGCAACACGAACTTTGGGGCGGGTATTAAGCAAAGACGAAATTCGCCACGCCATCTTCCTGCCCGAAGAGATCGAATACTCGTCGAAGCAGGACGATTTCTGCCTGCAACTTATGCTCGAAACCGCGGGATATCTCCTGTCACGAAACCAAGCTCGCCCGGTTTTTCTCGATGGCCGCCCGTTCTCACGCCGTTATCAAATTGACGACGTGGTAAATGCGGCCGCTTCCCTGCATCAGCCCTGGCGGATTCTCGAATGCGTTTGCTCGGAAGAAACGGCGCGGCGCAGACTAGCGCGGGATGCTGCCAGCACCCATCCTGCGGGAAATCGCGACTATCATCTCTACCTCGAAGTGAAGTCGCGCTTTGAGGCGATTACTCACCTAAAGACGGTAATCGATACCGAACAACCGCTGGAGATTTGCGTGCAGCAGGCGCTCGCTCCGCTGGACAGCAATCGCGCGGTTTGAGTTTTCCTATCCCCTCTCATGAAGGCGTCCTCCCGAGCACGGCGCAGTTCAGCCGGGCGAGGGATCTCGCGTGTGAGTTTCTGTTTCCAGTAATCGTCTACGCGCGAGATCCCTTCGACTTCGCTCAGGGCAGGCTCTTCGCTTCGCCTCAAAAACGGCCCCGGTCAGGATCACGCCCGTACTGGCTTTGTCGAGCTTGCGCCTGTGCCTATACAATCGTGAATTCCCAGCAGCGCCGTCGCAAAGGCGTGCCACAAATATGACAAGCAGGCTTTTCGCAGTGTTCGTGCTAATTCCCTCCCTGGCCACGGCGCAGGCTCCGGAAAAACCGACTGCCGGGCCTGACATCATCATCAGCGCGCGGGCGCGGCAGATTCACAACTCCGCCATCATCGTCGACACCCATGCCGATACGCCGCAGCGGTTTCTGGACGAAGGTTTCGACATTGGCTCGACCGATCCCAAAGACATCGGCCACATCAGTCTCGACAAGGCGCGCCGCGGAAATCTGGGCGCGGAATTCTTTTCCATCTGGGTGGAACCGGAGACCAATCAAGGGCAGTTCGCCCGCCACACTTTCGATCTGATCGATTCCGTCTACGAGCAGGCGGCGCGCCATCCCGACCGCATCATGATGGCGTTCTCGGTTGCCGACATCGAACGCGCGCACCGCGAGCGCAAACTTGCCGCGCTCATGGGAATTGAAGGTGGCCACTCGATCGAAAATGATATACACCTGCTGCGCGATTATTACCGGCTCGGGGTGCGCTACATGACGCTTTCCTGGTCGAATACCAACGAATGGGCCGACTCCTCCGGCGATATTGACGATCCGAAAGTGCAGCATCACAACGGTCTGACCGACTTCGGCAAGCAGGTTGTACTCGAAATGAATCGCCTGGGCATGATGGTCGACATTTCCCATGTCGCCGACAAGACCTTCTGGGATGCCATTGCGACGACGAAAGCTCCGGTGATCGCGTCGCATTCCTCGGCGCGGGCACTGGTCGACGCTCCGCGCAACATGACTGACGACATGCTGCGTGCCGTCGCCAAGAACGGCGGCGTGGTTCAAGTAAATTTCTACAGCGGCTTTGACGACGCAGACTTTCGCAAGGCCATGGAGGCGCAGGCCAAAGACCAGGCTGCCGCCATTCAAAAATATATCGATCAATTGAAAGCCGAGGGCAAGCCGGTCAACTACGTGGAGATCAACCGCATCGAGCGCGAGTGGATGGCCAAGATTCCGCGTCCGCCGCTGAAGTCGCTGATCGATCACATCGATCACATCGCGAAGGTTGCGGGGATTGATCACGTTGGCCTGGGCTCCGATTTCGACGGAGTCAGCGGCGCTACGCCGCAGGGCATCGACTCGGCTGCCGATCTCCCGAAGATTACGCAGTCGCTCCTGGATCGCGGATACACCGCAAGCGACATTCACAAAATTCTTGGCGGGAACCTGCTGCGCGTCTTTCGCCAGGTTGAACGCGTGAGTCGCGAGTCGCAAGCGGCAACGCAAGCACGATAGCAAACCTTCGTACCGCAGACCGATATCGCGGGGCCGTTTGCCCCGGAGACAAGAAAGTTGCCGGCCGCTGTCGTACAATGCAACGTTGCGCCCAACTGACAGCAACATCTCCATTTTGCGAGGAGCATTCATGCGTAGGGTATTCTCAATTTTATTGCTACTGACGGCGGCCGCGTGGGGGCAGTCGAGTTCGACTCCGCAGAGCGGAGCTGCCAAGTCGAGCGGCGCGGCCAAAGCCCCGGTTCATACCGCGACCAAACCGACTGCGATCATCAACACTTCTGTGGGCAAAATGACTTGTACGTTGTTTCCCGAGAAGGCGCCGGTTGGTGTGGAGAACTTCATAGGGCTGGCGAGCGGGACAAAAGACTGGAAGAATCCGGTGAGCGGGGCAAAGAAGCATGGCGTACCGCTCTATGACGGGACTATTTTTCATCGCGTGATTCCCGGTTTCATGATTCAGGGCGGCGATCCCGCCGGGAACGGCACGGGCGATCCGGGTTACCAGTTTAAGAACGAGGCATCTCCCGATCTGTTGTTCGACCGCCCCGGACGGCTGGCCTACGCCAACTCTGGGCCCGGCACTAATGGCTCACAGTTTTTCATCACGGAGGTCGCAACGCCCCACTTGAATGGCGGCTATACCATCTTCGGCCAGTGCGATGAGGCCACCGTCGTGCTGGTGAAGCAGATCGCGCACATGGCTACTGATCCCACGAATGACAAGCCTTTTCGTCCGGTGAAGATTATTCACATCAGCATTGTGCGCAGCACGGGGAATAGTCCGAAACCGGGGGCAGGCGGCGCAGTGAAAAAACCTGCGACGCAGGCACCGAAAACTTCAACGCATCCGAATTAGACTGTCATCCCGAGCGAAGCGATCCGGGTTCCTGTCTGGGGCGGTCAATAACGGTGCGGACAAGAACCCAAGTCCCTCGCGTTGCTCCGGATGACAACTTTGATTGCGTCATCAAAAAAATAGTTCACCGACTTTGAAAGGAAACTCATGACTCGCCAACCTGGACTGTACGCCACGTTTGAAACCAGCGAAGGAACCATTGTCTGCCGGCTGTTTGAAAAAGAAGCGCCCAAAAGCGTTGCCAACTTCGTGGAACTCGCCGAAGGCAAGCGCGAATGGACGCATCCTTCGACGCGCAAGAAGTCGAAGGACCGGCTGTACGATGGGACGATTTTTCACCGCGTGATTCCCGACTTCATGATTCAGGGTGGAGATCCGCAAGGCACAGGCACGGGCGGGCCGGGCTATCAATTCGAAGACGAGACTAAGGGCTCGCCGCACAAGTTCGACAAGCCGGGCAAGCTCGCCATGGCCAATGCCGGACCCAACACCAACGGCTCGCAGTTCTTCATCACGCTGGCGCCGACGACCTGGCTCACCGGCAAGCACACCATTTTCGGCGAAGTAGTCGAGGGCCAGGATGTGGTGCAAAAGATCGTCGCTGCGCCGCGCAATCGGCAGGATCGGCCGAATAAAGATGTCGTGCTGAAGAAAGTGACGATTGAGAAGGCGTGAGATGGGTTACTTGAGCGAGGGTATCCCCCAAATTTATTTTTTGGGTCCTGGAGACACGAGTTTTATTCTCCCTGGAGTTGCTCTAGTAAGAAAAATGGCGGAGAGAGAGGGATTCGAACCCCCGATACCCGTAAAGGTATACACGCTTTCGAGGCGCGCGCCTTCAGCCACTCGGCCATCTCTCCGCGCCCACCAGTTTCGTTTTATTTTATCAGGACAGCTCTTGGCTTCGAATTTCCGTGCCCATCTCACCAAATTGAGCGGGGCTCAGCCTCCCGTCCAAACCTCGGATGGCCTGTGATCCGGTTTACCGATTCTGGCGACCGGGCCGCTCCGAAAGCGGCCACACCTTAAACGGGTATCGTGGGTTCAAATCTTACCCTTTCCGCCATTTAATCTCGCCCCACCTTCGACTGCCCTTCTTTCTGCCCCGCCGCAAACACCGTCCACGGGCCCGCCTTCATATCGCGCAGCAAAGGTTTTTGCCAGGCAAATTCTGGATGATGTTCCAGAAAGTCCGCCGCCAGAAAGTCTGCACCGCAGGGATGGCCCGCCCTCGCCACGAAGGTCATCTTCGCCGCCATCGCGCTGTCTGTCGCCTTTCCCTGCACCGCGCCGCCGGGATTGTAGGCATCCCATCCCCACTCTTTAATTCCACGCGGTGAGGCATCCACATGCCCACACAGAGCCCGCTCGTTTGCTTGCTCCTTCTTCTCGAAGCTGTCGAAGTGGTCGGAAAGAAATTGCTCAGCCATGCTGACATCGATCTTTCCTTTATTCTGTCGCATCTCCTCTTCCCAGCGCACATGCCGCGCATTGGGCGAGGACGAAGCATCGTTGGGATCAAAAGTGGTCTCTTCCTGAATAAGCCTCGGATCGCGCGGGGAATTCGAGCTTACAAAGTATCCATCCTTGGTACGCCAAAGTGGCGTATTTTTCAGCCCCAACTCCAGATAGCCGATCTCGCCGGTTTTGCGGTCGCCGATGAGCCAATCATTGGCGTAGCCGCCATTGTTGCCTTCTTTAATAATTCGCACATAGTCGTCAATATTGTTGGCATATTGCAGCGCCTTGCGAGAACGCATGAATTCCGGCTTTCCATTGGGATCCCAGCCTTCAAATTGCGTGATGGTGGTTTCCGTGATCATCATGCCGGCGGAGTTCACGCCGAAATCGTCGTCGCTGGTAATCACTCCCGGGAAGCCGTCCATCAGAATCCGATTTCCATGTTCCGGCTGGATGTCGAAGATCACGACCCAACGCTCGCCTGCCAGGTAGCTCGTCCAATTATTGTGCGCGATCACAATCTGATGATCTTTGGTCATGCTTCCGGTGGCAATAAATGCGCTGCAATTTCCCGGAGCCGCGAGCTTCGGCGCCTTCGCCGATTTCTGCTGCTTGTTCAGCCAGGGCACGTAGTAATCCGGCACTTCCTCAAAGGCGTTGAGCGCGACAATGTCGTATACGTCGAGATCGACGCCGTGCGCTTTCACTCCGTCGGCTATGCCCTGCAGCTCCTGCTGATATTCGGCGTCGATGTGAGGCCAAAGCATTTGGCGGGCGGTGGTGCGGAAAAATTCCCAATCGCGCTGCGTCTGATGCGTGTCGAACATCTTGATCGCTGCGAAAGCATCGGCAATTTCCGGCGCGAGCAGATAGCCGTGCTGATAGCCGATATTCGATGGCGAGCCTTCCAGATGCACGTAGGTCCAGCCACCCTGCTGGAAACGATAAGCCTTCTGCAGCCGCGCGTCGGACGGGCCGGAATCGGCCGCCATTGTCGCGCAACTCAAAGCCAACAAGACGCCGAGCCCGCAGCCTTGATGACCAAGTTTTTTGAACATGAGTTCCTCTCAGATTTCGATTCCGCATTGACCCAACATTCTAGCCTGTGGGGCCCTTGTCTATGCATGCCAGCAGCTCGCTGTCGGCAAACGCAATCATAACGGTCTCCGGATCCGAACTCGAGCGGAACTGGACCTTTGGTCTGGGACTGGTACCATGACCGCCGACCAACGCGTTCATGCCGCGTGCTTCACATGCCATGGAACATGGGCGTGTTCGCTCGACAGCCAGCCCGTGGCAATTCGGAAATACGCAGGGTCCCAAGGCTTGGGTAGTGGGCTACTTTGAAAGTAGCCACTACCCAAGGTTGCGAGGTCGTCCGCGGAGAATACGCTCTTATTGTTTGGTTGTTGCGGTGGTCAGAGCCGCGGTCGGAGCGGCTGAACCGTAGCGTGTCAACCGGGGGAAGAATGGCGTGACCTCAAACGGCATCTTGTCACGTGCCGAAGCGATGGCGACCGGAGCCGCTTTCAACATTTCCGCCGTGTCATCCCAGGGATTGACCTTCACGCGGCCGCCCAACGGCAATGCCGCAATCTGATCCACTTTCGCATTGTCCAGCGTCGGGCCCTGGTTGGCCAAAGCGGAGAGCCGATTCACCGTTCCGCCTTCCGCCAGCGGATTGCCCAGGTGCGTGGTTAGCAGCGCAGTCAGTTGCGGAGCCCGCACATGCAAGGCCTTAAGGAATAAGCCGAGATTGTCAAGCTTCTGAGCGTAAGGCGAGTTCTTCAGCAGCTCAATCGCCTCCTTGTCGGCCGCCTGTTCTTCTTCGGGGCTGTGTTTGAATGCGATGTTCTGGTAGGCCGGGTCATCGTTGAACTCATAGTCACTACCCAGCTTGTGGTGGGACCCGATGTGTGCTAGCCCGTGCGAGAGCACTGAAGCCAGGTTCGCCTCATCCTTGAACGCAAACCTGCCACCCATGTTGTGACCCAGAACGATATGTGCCAACTCGTGCGCCAGCATCGCAGCCAGGCTGGCCTCGTCTGGTAAAACGTCCACCAGCCCACGGCTGATCACGATGGTGTTGCCAACGCTCAAAGTTTCCAGTGGTGCAGTGAGCAGAACGCGTGTGCGTACCTGTAAGTCAAGGTTGTTGGTAACCTCAAGGTTATTCACCACCGTCTGAAGAATCCGGTCCACGTCGCCAGCGGGAGCGAGCATTCCACTCTTGGTCAAGCTGTCCACCGCGTCGTCTTCCGCCTGCTGCTGCCATAAGCGCTCAGCTTGAAGCGGAGACGCATCTTGCGCACTCGCACTCTGGTCCGTCACGCTATCCACTCGGATCTGCGTCAATTCTTCGTCCTTGCTGCTCTTTTTGACGTCATAGGCCCAGATCCGAGTCTGCGCCTTGAAAGATTCCTTCATATGAACGCCCAAGCCGCCTCCCTCGCTGTAAATGTAGGAGGGCACCCAATAGTTGGGAATCAGGTTTAAGCGCCAGCTGTCCATACGGAAGTAAGCGGAATTTCGCGCCACTGGAGAGTAGGTTCCGTTCAGGCGCACGATATTGAAAGCCTGATCTTCCACCCAGATGTGACCCATGAATCGGCCTTTGCCGGCGTTCTTCTTCGGAGTAACGTCAAACATCAGGCAGCGTACCTCGCCTAGAAATTCGCGGCGCACGTAGCGAAAATCATAATGCTGCCGGTCGAAGTCGGTGCGGTCGGCATAAACCATCGACGAGAAGCCCAGGGGCTGATACTGCACCTTGTAGAGCTTCTGCAAGCCGCCCATCAGGCGGTTCGGCGTGCGCGAATTTTCCTCGAGCAGATAATCTTTCCACTCGGCCGTTTCGCCCATATCCATCCTGCCGAGGAAATAGTGATCCGCGCTGGGTGCCGAGCCCAGTTGTGGATCGGAGGTTAGATTCTGCACGTACGTCTCAACCATGGGAGTGCGTTTCGATAACATCTGGATCAGAGCGCGCTCCCGCTCAAGGAACAGGTTCACTACGTCGTCCATAGTGGTTGGAGCGGGCGCAGCCGCCGGTTGCTGTACGGGGGCCGCCTGTGCCACTGCGGGCGCGGTGTTGTCGGCAGCTTGCTGGGACGGTTGCCCGGTTTGCACCTCGCTGGTTCTACTCGGCTGTGCGGAGGGTGGTGAATCCGCTGCTTGCTGGCCGGCTGCGCTCATCGAGGCCAATAGAGTTGCCGTGAATATCGCTTTCCAAGCGCACATAACTCTTCCCTCCATTTTTCAGCCCAAGACTTGGAGACTTAAAAATACGAGAGGTAGTGAAAGCGGGAAACGTGTCAAAGGGACCCTGACCTTACTGTCAAATGCCCCCGGGCCTTAGGTAATCGTAATCTGGCTATCTCCAATGCCGGTTGCCGAGCGTGCCCGTCCCACAATTGTTTGTGACCCCACGGCGGCGCGGGTGAAGCGAGTGCCTTCCCAAAAACAAAACACTTAGGAGATAGCCGTCAAATATCTGTGCGCTGGTCTGGATGGCGGCTCAAGTACCAGCAAGGCAGCCATCCCTGATGCGGAAACAGAGCATTCACGCATGTTTGCGGCTGCGGTGGATCGAAAATGAACTGCGTCTTTCCGTTTTTCTGCAGCACCGCGTAGTAATGATTCACCGTAACCGAGCCGTACGCATTTCGATGAATCGCCTCGCGCAACCGAAAAACAGCATAGTCCAGACCATACGCCACGGCCGCCATACCGATCACAGTAAGAATTATGGCGAGGAAGATTCTTCGCAGCCGCACTCTGAGGTTTGGGGCGGATGTCAAAGTCACGACGCCAGATTATAAGCCCTTGCCGCGAACCGCGGTGCACTCGCGAGATCCCTTCGGCTTCGCTCAGGGCAGGCTCTTCCTCCGCCTGGAGAACGGCTGCGGTCAGAATAACCCTGCTACTGGATAAACTTTCTCAAGATGAGCAATCGGTACGTCTATCCGATCCAAGCTCACGTTGACAACTTCCCTGTCTGGCAGGCAAACTACCGCATTCGCCGGGAAACGCTTCTGGCGAGCGCCTGCTGCGGGCCCCCGGGAGGCAGATTCACCGTGCAGGTCTTATAATCGCTGTGACACTTCGTCCATGGCCATGACCGAGCAACGGGTCTCGTACACGCTCGACTCCTCATTGGAGACGATCGACAATGCGGAGGAGAAGGCCACCATCATTGCCACCGAGCTTGGTTTTCCCGACGACGAAGTGATGCAGATTTCCATGGCCGTGCGCGAGGGCGCGGTCAATGCCGTGTTGCACGGCAACGCCTATGCTCCCGACAAGAAAGTTACGCTTGCCTTTGAGCGCATCGGGAATGACTTTATCATTACCATTCGCGACCAGGGCCCAGGGATGGACTTGAATAAAATTCCCAACCCGCTGGCCCCGGAGAATCTGCTCAAAACTTCCGGGCGCGGAATTTTTCTTATGCGCTCGTTTATGGATGTGGTCGAGATTCGGCCCTCCAAAACGGGCACCGAACTCAAACTTATTAAGCACGTCCACGGGAAATCCGCGGGCGCCAAGGAGGCTTCCCAGTGACCATGAAGGTAAGCAGTCGGCAGGTCGACGGAGTTACGATTGTGGATTGCAGCGGCCGCATCACTCTCGGCGAAGGCAGCGTGATTCTTCGCGACACGGTGCGCGATATCCTGGCCAAGGGAAATAAGAAGATTGTTCTCAACCTGCAGAACGTGAACTACATCGACAGCTCAGGCATCGGCGAACTGGTCAGCGCTTTCACCACGACCAAGAATCAGGGCGGCGAACTCAAGCTGCTGAATCTCACCAAAAAAGTCAACGACCTGCTCCAGATCACCAAGCTCTACACCGTCTTCGACGTGAAAGATGACGAAGCTGCCGCGGTGAAGTCGTTCAAATAGCACTGCACATTTTCCGGCGTGATGTGAAGTTGGGTGCCCCATTTCTCGCCTCTTTTGCGAGAAGTGGGGACTTTGCTCAATTCCATTCCGGAACGACCTGCATATTTATTTCTCCCCGTCACAGACTTCCTCGCCCGACCTTTCTAAAATCAAGGCATGTCGCGGCACCCTATCCCGAAACATGTGGGGAGAGTCGCCCAAGCCTGCCCCGCGGGAAGTCGAAGGGGCTGTCCGCCCGGACAAGGCCTGGCAGTTCTGCGACGCTGCCCGCTGGCAACCGCACTGATCGTCATGCTGATGCTGTCGTCGCCTTTGCTCTCCGCCTCCGACTGCATCCCCATTCACGAAGCCAGGCAACACGTGGGCGAAACCAAGTGCGTGTCGGGAAAAGTCCTCAAGATAAAAGTGGGAGCGAAAGGAGTTCACTTCCTCGACTTCTGCGAAGATCAAATGGCCTGCCCCTTCACAGTCGTGGTCTTCCCTTCCGGATTGAAAGATGTAGGCGACGTTCGCCGCCTGGCCGGCCGCACTATCGAAATCCACGGAGCCGTCAAACTTTACGACGGCCGCCCTGAAATCATCCTCAATCGCATCGGCCAGATCAGCGGAGGCGCCGCCATGATCCCCCCGCTGCCCAAGAACTACGACGTCGAGAATCGTGGCCACTACAGCGCCGGACACCTCCGCCCCGCCAAGAAACCGGCCAAGGTCAAGGCCACGCCGAACGCGACCGCCACCTATGGAGACGTCCAAGCTCCCGAACCGCCGGAGTAAGCCTGCATTCCAGGGTGGGTCCCAGCGCGAAAGCAACTTAGTCTTCCATCCAAACATCCATTACGCGGCATGTTCTGTGACATCCGCATCGGCACCTCCGGATTCCACTACAAACACTGGAAAGGACCTTTCTATCCGCAGAAGATGCCTGCGTCCGCCATGCTTAACTTTTTCACGCAACACTTCGATACGGTGGAATTAAATAATAGCTTCTACCGCCTCCCGCCGGTTTCCGCTTTCGACTGCTGGCGCGACGCTACACCGGAGAACTTTGTATTTGCCGTGAAAGCCAGCCGCTTCATTACGCATAACACAAAGTTGAAAGATCCGGAAAACGCGGTGGACAACCTCCTGCCCAGGGCCGCTCACCTGGGCAACAAGCTAGGTCCGGTGCTGTTTCAGTTGCCGCCGAAGTGGCGAGTCAACCCTGATCGTCTGCGAAAACTTCTTCAAATCCTGCCTCGCCACGTTCGTTATGCCTTCGAGTTTCGCGAGCTTTCATGGATGACTTCCGAAGTATGCGGGATTCTGCGGGAGTTTAATGCCGCATTCTGCATTTACGAACTCGCGGGATATCACTCGCCTCTCTGCACCACGGCGGACTTTACGTACGTGCGGTTGCACGGGCCCGAGACCGGGAAATATCAGGGAAGTTACAGCGAGGAGCGATTATCGCAATGGGCGCGCCAGATTGAATCCTGGGCAAAAGAACTCAAGGCTATCTATGTGTATTTCGATAATGATCAAGCTGGCTATGCCGCCGCGAACGCGCTGCGCTTGAGAGAAATGGTTTTCGGTCGAAGGCTCAAGCGCGCCAGTTGAGAGGGCAAGTTCCCAGTTTCATTTTCAGTTCATAATTGTCGGTTCTTCAACTCTGCATCTGACTACGATTTTCGCTGAGAACTGGCAACCGGCAACTGCGAACTGCCTTGTCATACCATCCCCTTGCGCAACTCCGCCAGCGGATACTTTGTCCCGCGCCACTCAATCCCGTCATTCCACAACGTAAGAATCATCGAGCGCAAAAGCGTATAGATGAACATCGCTGTGCTTACCGGATGCAGCAGGAAGTAGTATGCCGGCACCGCCGACCGCCACGACATGCCTACGTAAATCGCAAACATAGACGCCAGCGCAACTGCATAGGGCACTCGCGCCCAGCCGTGAGCCAGAAAAATTCCAAGAAACGGTCCGAGGTTCAAAAATGCCAGCCCGAACGCCGAAATCATCGTACGCCACCATTGAAACGACAGCACCGCAAAAAAATTCTTGGTCAAATTATTGACCACGCCGATCGCACCTTTAGCCCACCGGATCGAAATTAAATCTCCGCCAAACACATTGCGCTGCGCGAAGCCGGCCTTCTTCACGACCTTCCCCAGCTTCATGTCGTCGAGCACTTCCATGCGTAGCGCCGCGTATGTCCCCACCGCGTCATAAACCCGGCGCCTCACCAGATTGAAGGCGCCTACGCCCATGTGATCGTCGGTGCTGGGATCAGCCACTTTCCAGGGCCGGTGCCCGAACATAAACATCGTCTGGAAAAACGCGATCATCATGTACTCGCCCGGCCGCTTCATGATCATCCGCGGAAACAGCACGACATGATCCGCGGGAACACTCTCAGCGTACGCTAAAGCGCGCCGCAGTGAATCTGGTTTGAACAGGACATCCGCATCGGTAAACAGTAACCAGTCGCCGGTCGCCACATTGGCCGCGGTCCACATAGCGTGCGTTTTTCCCAGCCAGCCCGCAGGCAATTCAGCGATGATGAACAACGCGGAGACTAGGGTGCCCCGTCCTTGTCGCGTTTTGTGCGACAGGGCGGGGACTTTGACTCATCCTCTCCATAATCTCGCCCGTCGAATCCGTCGACCGATCGTTGACCGCGATTACTTCATGATTGTCGTAATCGAGCGTAAGCAGCGTATTCAGCGCCTGCTCAATCGTCTCTTCTTCATTGCGGGCAGGAACAATAATCGACACGCGGGGATTCCCCGCAGGCGAAACCGGATTCCGATCCCACTCCGGGCGGGAAACGTCGGCCACGCTGGGCATTCCGAGCGCAGCGTCCACAATGCGGGAAGCCCAGGCGAGTGCCAGAATCGTCCCCGCAATCCAATGGAAGTAAATCACTCTTAAGTCTTCCCCGCTCCTGCGGAGCGCGTCGACCGCGACCGGCGGCGCAAATTTCATCCCATAAAACAGTATGGCAGAAGAGAGTGCAATCGCTACCACCGGACCCAGGAAGGCGAGTTGCAAGGAATAACGATCCGACATGTAGCCGATCAGCGAAGCCGAAGGCACATCCCCGAGCAGATGAAAAATGAAGATATTGACGGCCAGCGCCATGGCGCGAATGTGCGGGCCCACCGAGTTAATGATGGCCGCGTTCAGCGGCCCCGTGTTCAACAGCAGCAGGAACTCTGCCACCAGGATGCCCGCGACCATCTGATTTCCCCGGGCGTAAAGAGCTACCCACATCGCCGGAATCCCCAGAGCAAGGCTAACCGCTGAAACTAAATAGTGGGCAGTTCGAGTGCGCCGGAGTAGAAAGTCCGACAACCAGCCTCCCGCCAGCGACGCAACCAGACCATTCGCGCCGATACTCAATCCGAAAAATATTCCTGCTTGTCCAAGCGTGTAGCCCCGCGCGCGATGCAGAAAAGTGGGCATCCAGACTTGCAGTCCGCCCAAGGCAAAGGTCATCATTGCCATGCCGAATGTTGCCGTGAGAAACGCAGGATTTCTAGCCAACCCCTTTAAGGTATCGCGATCCGGTGTTTTTTCGTGCGGGTCGAACTGCCCTAGCGGAGGTTCGGGAATGAACAGCAACAGCAGTGCGAGCACAAAACCAGGCGCAGCTCCTACGTAAAATGGCGCACGCCATCCGTAAACTGGTCCCATGAGCCCGCCGAGAATGTATCCCAGCGCTGTTCCCACGGGAATCGCCAGGTAAAACACGCCCATCACGCGTCCGCGCTGTCGCTCCGGAAACATGTCGGCAACGAAGGTCGGGGACAAAATGACAAAACTCGCTTCCCCAATTCCAACCAGAGTGTGGCGAATCACCAATCCCGTGAAGTCGTGTGTGACCGCAGTTAGAAGAGTCGCCGCGCTCCAGATCACCGCTCCGACAATGATCACCGACTTTCGCGAGAAGCGCATCGACAGCGGTCCCATGAAGGGCGCGGCGCACATATAGAAAATGAAGAACACGCTGGTCAGCACGCCAAAAGCCGCATCGCTGCGGTGAAATTCGGCCTTGAGCAGTTCCTGCACCGCGAACAGCACAGACCTGTCAATGTAGTTCAGTAAATTCAGCGCGGTGAGCAGCGCGAGGGCGATCTTCGGGTAGCTCTTCGGCGGAGTCACGGTCGAGCGAATATAGCACGGCTGGCAAATAGGAATCGGCAGGATAGTAAGGTCGAGTCATGCCCGAGCAAGCCGCTGAGATAGACCATATCCAACCGCGAGCGGCGTCGGCATCCCGCTGAACTACAAACCTTTCGCTTGCTCTTGCCCCTTCGGCCTCGGCCACTTCGCCACAATCGTCGTCGAAATGCCACCCCGCGGACGAAACTCCCCTTTCACTTCCGCCCACACCGGCTTCGCCCACTTCACTACGTCCTCCAAAACCTGGTTGACGACATTCTCCTGAAAAATTCCCAGGTTGCGGTAGCACTGCAAGTACTCCTTCAGCGATTTCAGTTCCAGGCAGCTTTTATCCGGCATGTACCGAATGGCAAGCACGCCAAAATCGGGCAGCCCGGTCTTCGGACACACCGACGTAAACTCCGGATCATCGACCACAATCTCGTATCCGGGAAACTGGTTGGGCCAGGTCTCAATCTCCGGGAACTTCGTGTCCAGTCCGGCGGCGGCGTGGTCAGGCGTATATCGAGGCGATTTACTCATGCCGTTAATTGTAGCGTTTGCCAGCGATGCACCGAAGTCGCGGGGCCCGCATCCAATCAGATACCATGCCGGGATCCCCTCGGATACGGTCGCGGCTTCCGGAATGGTAAATTACTACTTACGGTTATTCCTGCCGCACCCTGAAAGCTTACCGGTTGGCATCGACGAACAATTCGAAAACGCCGTCCCGCCGGCGGTGGATTTGGCCCGCTTTCGCACTGTTGGCGGTCTTAGCGCTGCTATATTCCTATCTTCACCAGACTCCTCTGAAAGTACGGGTTACGACTGTCGAGCGAGGTCCCATCCGCGGTGTGGTCTCTACTAACGGCAAGGTTGAACCGATTCAAAACTTTAACTTCGAAGCCCACGCTCCCATCGCGACCACGGTAAAGCGCCTGCTGGTTAAGGAGGGCGACCACGTTCGCAAGGGCCAACTCCTGCTGCAACTCGACGACGCCGATATCCGCACCCAAGCGGCCCGCGCCCAGGCTCAGGTCAAAACGGCGCAAGCCGACCAATCCGCCTTGCAGAGCGGAGGCACGCAGGAAGAGGTGCTGACGTTGAATTCACAACTGGTGAAGGCGCGCAGCGCGCGCGATCTCGCACAGCGCAATCTCGATGCTTTCCGCCGATTGCAGCAGGAGGGCGCAGCATCCCCCGGCGAAGTTCACCAGGCCGAAGATGCGCTGCAACGCACTCAAGCCGACGTTACGTTAGCCGAACAGAAGCAGAAAGACCGCTATTCCAAACCTGAAACGGCGCGCATTCAGGCGCAGGGGGCCGAAGCCCAAGCCGCCTATGATGCCGCCGAAGACGCTCTGCTCAAATCCAGCGTTCGCGCTCCCTTCGACGGCATGGTCTATTCTCTCCCCGTGAAGCAGGGAGCGTTTGTACAAGCCGGCGACTTGCTGCTGCAAGAGGCGGATCTTTCCCGAATGCTGGTTCGCGCCTTCGTCGACGAGCCCGATGTGGGCCGTCTCCAGGTCGGACAAAGAGTTGAAATCATTTGGGACGCGCTTCCCGGCCGCGTTTGGACCGGTACGGTGAACACTGTGCCCTCGACGGTGAAACTTCGTGTTTCCAGAAACGTCGGCGAGACCACTTGCATCGTGGACAATCGCGATCTCCGCCTGCTGCCCAACATTAACGTTGGCGTCACCATCGTGGTCGCGGAGCACCACAATGTTCTGACCCTGCAACGCGACGCTCTGCGCATCGATGAGAGCAAACCTTACGTCTACAAAGTCTTCGACCATCACGTGAAGCGCCAGCCAATCGAGTTTTCACTGCAAAATCTAACTCGCGTGGAAATCACCTCCGGACTCGCCGCAGGCGACGTCGTGGCCTTACCCGCAGAAGAATCCAAACCACTGTTCGATGGCGCTGCCGTCAAGGTAGTCCCGTAAGGCATGCGCTGCACAATGCAGTTCGATTCGCGTCCTCGGCTCGGTCGATGTTTGCTTTCGCTCCTGGTTGTCACCGCTTTCCTGCAGCTGGCGCGCGCGGCCAGTAGTCCCAAAGACCTTCTTGCCGCCGGCGAGGTCGACAAAGCCGTCCAGACATTGGAGCAGCAGGTCAGCCGCTCCGCCACCGACGCCGCATCCTATAATCTGCTGTGCCGCGCCTATTTCATGATGGACGAGTGGGACCGCGGCATTCCCGCCTGCGAACGTGCCATCAAACTCGATCCTCAAGAAAGTCTCTACCATCTTTGGCTGGGCCGCATTTATGGAGAGAAAGCCGCTCGCGCCGGATTCCTCTCCGCAGCCGGCTTGGCGAAGAGAGTTCGCAATTCGTTCGAAAGAGCCGTCGAACTCGATCCCAGAAGTTGGGAAGCGCGCACCGATCTGGCCGAGTTTTATCTCGAAGCGCCATCCATCGTTGGCGGAGGGCAGGACAAAGCGCGCGCGCAAGCCGACGCATTGTTCGCATTCAATCCCGCGAGGGCGCACTGGGTTCTGGCCCGCATTGCGGGAAAGAACAAAGATTTCACTGCCGCCGAGCATGAATACAGGGCCGCGATTGAAGCCAGTCACGGCACGGCGCAGAACTGGCTGCACCTGGCTCAATTCCTGGCCCATGCAAAACGGCTGGACGAGATGGAGCAAGCCCTCCGCACCGTAGAGTCCAGCCCAGTCGACCGTTCCGATTCGCTCATGGACGCCGCCAGTCTTCTGCTTCACACCGACCGCGATCGTTCGCTGGCCATACGGCTGCTGCACCGCTATCTCGCCTCTCCCGCAGAGGAGGGTCCAGCCTTCAAAGCTCACGATCTTCTGGGCCAGTTGCTGGAAAAGCAAGGAGACCGCCGCGCCGCCGCCGAAGAATATCGCGCTGCTCTGGCCCTGTCGCGCACCTTTAACCGCGCTCGGGAAGACCTGAAACGAGTCGAACCTTGAGACGGTCGCATGTCTCCCGCCTTTGGAGACGTCGCGGTTTTCGTCTTCGTAGTGCTTCTGCCCAGTCCGACATTTAAAATCTCGTTGGCATCCGATGGTTCATGAAATCATTTTTGGATTCGCCCGGAAAAAGTTCGCTCAGATAAAGATCGTTCAGAAAAGATCGTTTAAAAAAGATCGCTCGGAAAGGGTCGCAATGAAAACTTCTTGTCGCGGTGAGCGTGCCGCAAAGTGGATTCTGGCAGTCCTTCTACTTCCTGCTTCGCTGCGGGCCGAACCTGTCTCTCTCAAGCGGGTCGTCGAGCTGGCTCTAAGCCACGCCACCGGTGCGGCGATTACTGCGGCCGACGAGCTGCACGCCGCCGCCAGCTATCAAGAGCTGCACAACAATTACATCCCTCAACTTTCCACCGGAGCAGGTTTGGGCTATTCGTACGGCTTTCCTCTTGCGCTGGAAGGATCAGCACCCGCTCTGTTCAACGTCACCGCTCAATCTGCATTGTTCAATCCCGCGTTGCGCGCCAACGAGCGCGCCGCGAAAGCCGACTCCGCCGTCGCTGCGTTCAAGACGAAAGACCAGCGCAACCAGATCATTCAAGACGCGGCCCTCAGCTATGCCGAACTCGCCAAATGGGAACAGCGCCTGGCCCGGCTCCAGGAGACCGAAGCCGACGCCAATAAATTACAAGCGGCAGTCGCCAATCGCGTGAAAGAAGGTGTCGACAGCGAACTGGAAGGTCTCAGGGCTCGCCTCGCCGCCGCGCGCGTCCGCCAGCGCATCGGCGAGGCACAAGACGCAGCCGACGTGCTTCGCGAGCACCTCTCCAAGCTCACAGGCCTTTCCCCCACCAATATTCAAACCGACCCCGACTCCATCCCTGCGCCACCTGCTCCACTGCAACGACGGAAGAGGCCGCGAAAGATGCCGCCACGTCCAATCCCTCGGTGCAAGCCGCCGTCGAACACGCCCGCGCACAGTACTTGCGAGCTCAGGGAGAACATCGCTCTCTGTGGCCGAGCGTCGATTTCGCCGCGCAATATGCTCTGCTCTCAAAATTCAACAACTATCAGAACTATTACATTCCGTCCCGGCCATGCACCACATCGCTTGGCGAGTTTCTGTGCGTGACCAGCAGCTTCCAACAGAACAACGCAACCATCGGCGCCAGCATTCGATTTCCGCTGCTCAACCTATCCCAACGTTCCCGCGCCCAAGCTGCCGATGCCGAGGCCTTGAAAGCGACGAAACAAGCGGAAGCGGCCCGCAACCAGGTCACGGAAGAAACTTTGCGTCTGCAGCGGTCCGTCGCCCAAATGCAAGCTGCGCGCGACGTGGCCCAACTGGAATACGAAATCGCGGAGAAAAGTCTAACGGCGGTCCAAACTCGCATCGACGCCGGGACGGCAACGCTCCGCGATCTCGGTGACGCCCGCTATCAAGCCAGCGAACGCTTCATCGCCCTTCAGGACGTGACCTTCGAACTCGAACGCAGCCAACTCGGCGTCCTGCGCTCGACGGGAGATTTGGAAAAGTGGGCGCTAGGCACGCCTTAGAAATTGATGGGAACGAAAGACCAACGAGTTGCGTAAACAGGACTAACATCGGATGGGTAAACGAACGGGAAGGGCCCGACTTCAGTCGGGCCGTAAGCAGCACACAGATAATAACGGCTTTAGCCGCCGGGCGGCGAGTCGAACGGGTTCCTACAACCCGCTCCGCAATGTCTTCACCATCCTGCGAATCGCCTTCTCATCGCGCCGGTACCAGCGCCACTGTCCCTTCTTGGTCGCCTCCACCAACCCAGCCTTCGTCAAAATGCCCATGTGATGAGAAATAGTAGGCTGCGAAAGGCGAACGCGCTCCTCAATATCGCCCGCGCACAAGCAAGGTTCCACCGCGCCCGCTTTATGCCCAGCCGCCTTGGCCTCTGCTTCACCCTGTTTGAGAGCCTGCAGAATCCGCCGTCGGGTTGGATCGGCAATGGCATGGAGCGCGCGATCAAGAGTTGCTTCATTGGAAGACATGGATGGACTAGGAATAGCGCGGAAATTGATGGGTGTCAATGTAGTGATAGTGGCTTGTCATTCCGACCCGCGAGCGAACGCCTGCGGCGGAGGAATCTGCTTTTTCGCGCGTCGGCACTACTTCTTCAGAATCGGGCTATATCCATCAGCGATCAACCGCGCGCGCATCGCCTCCGCGTCTTTAATATCGGGAAATGGTCCCACCTGCACATGAAACAGCTTGTCCGCTGTCACGGACGTCGCCACAAACGCCGGATAGTCCTTCTTCTTGAGCGCGTCCACCAGCGCATCGCCATCTTCCTGTTTACTCACCGCAGCTACTTGCACGAGGTATCCCGACGACGGCAAGGTTGTCGCTGGATCCGCGGTACTGCCTGCTGGGGCCGAAGCTGCGTCCGCAGGGGCCGTCGCTGCCGGCTCCGTTTTTGCGTCGACCGCAGGCGTCAACTCAGGATTGGCATCTTTCTGTTCCACCGACTTATAGAACGTCATAGGCGCCGTGGCTGGCGATCCGCTGCTGGCTTTGGTTGTGCCCGGAACGATCTGCGGCGAACCCGCCGCGCTCGCCGTGGTGATCGCCGGCTCCGACTTTCGTCCCAGCGAATATCCCACCGCGAAGAAGAGCGCGCAGATTCCGACCAGCCCGAAGAACAGGAATAACAACTTGCCCGTTCCCAGCGTGATTTCCGTATCTTGTGTAGAAGCCATAGTCAAACTCCAGGAATTTTCTAGCGAGCGAACGCACTACATTTTTACGCAGTCTTTGCCGGTGCCGACCCGTTTCCGCCCCCCAACAATTTCTGCAGGCCCGAGAAAAAGTCCACCGGCACGGGGAAAATCACCGTCGTATTTTTTTCCACGCCAATCTCAGTGAGAGTCTGCAAGTAGCGCAACTGCACGCTGACCGGCTCGGTCGCCAGCAAATGCGCTGCATCCACCAACCGCTGCGCCGCCGAGAACTCGCCCTCGGCGTGAATAATCTTCGACCGCTTTTCGCGCTCCGCTTCCGCCTGCTTGGCCATGGCGCGCAGCATTGACTCCGGCATGTCCACCTGTTTGACCTCGACGTTCGTGACTTTCACGCCCCAAGGCGAAGTGTGCTGGTCGAGAATGCTCTGCAGCCGCAGATTGATTTTTTCCCGATGCGAGAGCAGTTCGTCCAACTCCTGCTCGCCCAAAACCGATCGCAGCGTGGTCTGCGCGAATTGCGAAGTCTGATACACGTAATTGGAAACCTCGACCACCGCCTTGTTCGGGTCGATCACCCGCAGAAAGATAACGGCATTAACCTTCAAAGTAACGTTATCGCGCGTAATAATGTCTTGCGGCGGAACTTCGAGCGCCTCCTGTCGCAGCGAAACCCTCACGATCCGGTCAATCGGCGCGAATACCAGAGTCACCCCAGGCCCTTTCGCCGTGGCCAACAACCGTCCCAGCCGAAAGATCACTCCGCGCTCGTATTCAGCCAGAATCTTGATGGAACTAAGAATGTATATCGCCACAACAATAATGACGATTGTGCCAAAACCAAAGCTCAGAGATTCCACAAACGCCTCCGCCTGGGACCACGAAGAACACCTACCGCGGATTGTATAGCAGTCAGAAGGACTCCGTGCGCAAATCGCGGGTACGAAAGTTACCTGCCTTGATGCGCCAGCCCATAGCCGGAAATAACTTAACTGCGGTCCGGATCAATCCCCTGATCCATATAGATCCAGAGCACTCGAGCCATCCACGTCAGCACTGGGGCCAAGGGCAGAAACAATACGATTCCGGCGACGACACTCTTCATCAAAGGCCACTTCAACACCGCCCACACTAGCGCCGCCAGCACTGCAATCGCGCCGACGCCCAGTCCGTAGCCGATGTACATCGCTCCCAGGAAGTATCCGTCCTCGCGTTCATACTTCAAACCGCACACCGGACAGCGTTCATGCATTCCCGGAAACAGCCACACCGATTTGCGAAAGATTTTCCCCGCGCGGCATCGAGGACAAAGCTGCTGCAGAATTCCACTCATCGCAGACACGTCAGCTCGCTGCATGGACGAAGTCTAGCAGGCAAGGACAATTCTTCTTGAGTGATATAGGCGCCTCTTCCCAGCCGCGAAGCGGCGTAAGAATGCAGCCCACAGCTTGCCCTGAGTCCGTCGAAGGGGGGCAAGCCGTGGGCAAACAAACTAGAATCTACCGCGCCGCCCGCGCCACTTGGATGCGAGTTGCATCCACCGAAATTGGCCGCTGAATTTCCATCTCGATCGAAGTCCCCACCGGCAACTTCACATCCGGACCGTGCTTCAAGAGCGCCCACGCAACTCCACCCGCAAGTCCAGCGAGACCACCGTAGCGCGCGCCATTCACACCACCGGCCGCCAGCCCGCCAATGCTTCCCACGGTCCCGCCTACGGCCGCGCCTTTGGCGGCATCCTCGATCCTCTTCCCAGTATCTTTGTCAGCCTGGATGGTTCCTTCCTTGTCCTTCACGCTGTTGTCATCGGCCCCCGGCGTATTCTGCACCGACGCCGGCAGCATCACCGTATATCCGCTGGGATAGATCATTGAAGTGAAATGCAGCAAAAGCTCCGCCCGCTGCTTCGAGCGCCCAGCGTGCTGCACGCGAGAAATCTTCCCCTGGATATAAGTCCCCGCTGGCACCAGGATGCGATCGTTCACCACAAAGGGAAACGTGGTCGACGCATAAACGGGATCGCCCTCGCGCGCATTCTTGGTCGAAATGGCCTGCGCCAGAGAAAGAGGAATCTTCGTCCCCGCCGGAATCACCGCCGCGTTCGGATCCTGCGCCTCCGCCGGAGTCGCTCCAGCCGGAGCGGCAGCCGCTTGAACAGAATTTGTTTGTGCTGTCCCCGCTGCCGCCGCCGGAGTATTGGCCGGCTTCGCCGTATCCGCCGCCTGACCGAACGCCATTCCCGAAACCAGAAGTATCATTAAGAGCTCGCGCATCTGAGACCTCCTCGGCGCACGTCCCACTTACTCAGACACAGAGATTATCACGCCTCAGCCGCTAGGATGCGAGCCTTCCCGGCCAGGGAGTTATCCGCAGCGCTCCTCACTTACGCCTTCGCCTGCCACGCCTGACCGTGGTGGTAGGCCCAGTTCCCAATATGTCCCGCGCGCGCGGCCGCGACTCCGGTTTCTACCGGCGCGTTCGGCTCTTTGCGCGTCTTGATGCACTCGAAGAAATTCTCCATGTGCGAAATGGTGCCATCGCGGAAGCTGTGTTCGCTGAGAACCGGATTCTGCTCCTTCGGAACGCCTTCGCGATAAACGGTGAAGCCGCCGCGATCGATCTTCAATGTCGCTTCCGTCCCGCGAAACTCAATGCCCCCATCGTCGATGGACGAATTCATCATGCCCTCGTACACCACATCAAAGCCCGGATAACGGAAGGCAGCCTGAATGGTGTCCGGGCAATCCCACTGATCGAAAATATATTTGTCCGCGAGCATCTGCGCCTGGCGCGGCTGATCGGATTTCATGGCCCAGTGCACCACATCGATCCAATGGGTAAATAAGTCGGTCATCGCGCCGCCGCCAAAATTCCAGTACCAACGCCAGTAATTAAATTTCTCTTCGCTGAACGGCTGCTCGGGAGCGCCTCCGAGCCAGAGCTTCCAATCGAGCGCCTGTGGCGTCAATCGGTTTCGCCGGCCAGTGTCTCTGATAGTTCTGCCACCAATAAGTTCGCACCTGTACGACCTTGCCCAGACTGCCTGCCTGAATCAGATCGACGGCATCGCGAAAATGCGTCCAACTGCGCTGCTGCATGCCGCACTGCAAAATCTGTTTGCTGGAACGAACCGCGCGCGTAAGCGTGGCGCCTTCTTCCATGGTGTGGGTGACCGGCTTTTCCAGATAGACGTCCTTGCCCGCGGCCAGCGCATCGACCGCCATGCGGACGTGCCAGTGGTCCGGCGCCGCGATGATCACCGCGTCCACATCTTTCGCTAAGACGTCACGATAATCCAGGTGAGTCGTGGCGACACCGTTGGAGCGTTGCACGACCGCATCGCGGTTGGGCTCGTAGACGTCGCTGACGGCCACAATCTGATAAGGCGCGACCTTGTCAGCCGAGTCGAGCAGACCCTTCATGCGGTGCCCGGCTCCGATGACTCCGATGCGCAAAGTGTCGTTAGCGCCGAACACGCGGGTTGAGGCGAGCGCGGTAAGTCCGCTGGCGATGAGGAAACTGCGGCGAGTGATCATGTTTGGCAGGGCCTCCAGTCGGTTTTGTTCGGACTGATCGTATCAAGGTTTGATCGGACTGCAATGCCTTAATAAGCGCTATCGCCCTGACTACATAAACTATTCTGCACATCGTATACTGGGGGTGTTGACATGAAAATCATGGCTTTGAGGATTCCGCCAATTGCCAGAGTCGTCGCCGCAATTTATGCAATATTCGGAGCGTCATTCTGGATTGCATACTGTTTCAGCAAAGCTCCCTACCTGACTCTACCTGTCGGCATAGTCGCGCCCATGGTTCATTTCAATTTCAATTTCAATTTCCAGCGCACTACTGACGCCGTGTATAACGTGCTGCTCTTTTTGGCCTCTGTGGCCGGTTATGCACTAACTGGATGGCTGACGGCGATGGCGCTGGTCATTTGCTTTAATGTAGCAGCGAGGTGGAAGGGCGGCATTGACGCCGACTTTATCTCTTTCCGTGAAAACCGACATCCCGAAACGGCTCTGGGCCAGTAGAGCCAAAGCCCCGTTACACTAACTGGCGAAAAATCGTCACTACACCATCAACCGCGTCCGACGCCCCTAGTTATAAATCAAATACTTCTCCCGCATCTTCACAAACTCCTGCAGCTCCTCCTGCCAATCCTGCGCGATTCCTCGCGGATCCTGCCCCGCCACCAGCGTGTCAATACACGCTCACATTCATCAGCAACTCGGGTAGGCGCTCGATCACTATAATCCGCCGGTTACGAACTCACGCGGCGCCGCCAGTTCCGTCAGAATGCGAAGCGCAATGAGAACTGCATGAAACGAGGCGTGGTTAGCGTCGAAACGTATCTGCCGAACTGCGACGCGGTCGAAGGACAGCGAGGGTTGTGCGCCGCGCACGTCGTAACGCACCGAGTTAGTGGCGTTGAAGGCTTGCCAGCTGAACTCCAGACGCCGCTGCTCACCCAGCGAGATATTCTTGCTTACTCCGGTATCGATATCGAACATGCCGTCGCCGATGACGCTATTGCGAACGCCTGATTCGCCCGGCCACTCTGGACGGTAGGCTGCCTCCGCGGCGGTCGGGTCGGCGAAGATGTCGGGGCCGCTCACACCATTCACGACGACGTTCTTGGGATTGGATGCCCTTGGAGGCGGACCGTTCGGCTCGGCGTCGCCCTCGATGTTCCAGTTGGTGGCCCAGGTGAAGCCGTTGTCGATGGTGATCGGGAAACCGCTTGTCAAGCGGAAAATGCCGGAGACATGCCAGCCGCCCACCAATTCGTTGACCAGCGGGCCCGCGTCCCCGAGAAACCGCTGTCCTTTTCCGAAAGGAAGCTGATAGACGAGGTTGGCATTGATCTGGTGGTAGGCGTTGAAATCGGACAGCCCGCGCAACGCCAGCGGATCCCACGAATTAATGACAATCCCGCCGCCGTTCAAGTCGTTGCCCGTTCCGCCGGTTCCTTCATACGGACCGATTCGGGCCGCGGCGGAAGCTTCGTCGAATGATTTCGAAAACGTGTAGTTGAACTGCCCTTGCAGGTTGGTTCCCCAGCGCGCATTGTAGGACACCTGCAACGCGTTGTAGTCAGAAGTCCCGATGTTGCGCCACGCGAACAGCGAACTGAACTGGTCGTGATAGAAAGCATACGGGCCGAGCTTGCTGTTTGGCAGTGCGGTACCGAACTGGTTGATGCTGTTCGGCAAATCCAGATATTTCAAAGTCAGGGTTTCGTTATGCGGGTAGCAGTTCCAGATTTGATAGACGTTTTGTGTGGCAGTCGGATTGGCAGGTAAGTTGCCCGGAGCGCAAGTCTGCGGGTACGGGTTACCCGACGAGTCAGTTTCGTTTGCGAGTATGCTCTGCGTCGCCGCCCCAGCCCAAGCGGGAAAGAGATTCTCGAAAAACGGAATCGGCTGGATTGAGTTGACGTCTGTGCCGGCCGCCGCGGACTTGGAGAGCATAGTAGCCGCCTGGAAATATCTGGTGTTGCTCGCCGGATCGTTCAAGTTCGTGGGCATGCCCATATCCACTTGCATCGGCAACCGCCGACCGACACTGCCCACATAGGCAACTTGGAGCGACGAGCGGGAGGTAATCTGGCGCGCCAGCGAGAAATTGAACATGTGCGTATAAGGCGTCTTCACCGTCTGGTCGAGCCCCCAGTTGATGGCAAAGGCGGTGTTGCTTGGGGTAGTAGGGAAACCGCCCGCCGGCGGGGGGCCGAACAAACACCCCGCGTTGTTCAAACTCGGACACGGCGGAGGCAGGCAGGACTGGCCGGCAGCCCCGGGAATGAGACAGGTAAAGCGGGGGGCGTTGGCGGCCGTCACCGAACCGGCGGAGTTTCCGAGGCGCGTGGAGAGGCCGAAAGAACCATTCTGGTCAAAGCTGTTCACCACGGCTACACCGAAGTGGTCGTACACAATGCTGTAGCCACCGCGGACCGTGAACTGGTCCTTTTTGCCAAGAATCTTCGAGACCCAACCCTCGCCCGTATCGGGCGCCCAGGCCACGGCAATGCGCGGCGAAAAATCCTTGTGGTCCCAGTTCCACAGGCCCGGACCGTGATTCTTGGGCCCACCCAGGACGAAACCAATTTCCCCGGCGTTGTTGGCCGGCTGACCAGCCGTAGCGAGTTGGGCGCTGCTGGTTGAACCAGTCGGCGACGTTTTGATTGGTGCAGCCGCCGCTGGCCGCCTCTACGCAGGGTGCGACCTGATAGCCGTTGGTTTCGTAAGGCGGAGCTTCCAGCACCCAGCGCAGACCATACGATACGGTCAAGCGGCGATTGACTCGCCAGCTGTCCTGGCCAAAGAACTCGTAGTCATTGATGGCGTAACGGCGGTTGATCGCCTGGCCCTGGGGAAGCGCGCGTGCCGTTGCGCGCGTAGTTATAAATACCGTCCCCCTCGGAGAAAATGCCCATGACGATGCCGATCGCGTTATCGTAGTTCGGACCGAAGTTGCTATCCACCTGCGGATAGTAATTGTTAGTGCCGGGAATTTTGTTGTTGTGCGGATCGAGTGGGCTGTTGGTGTTGGCGATTCCCCCCGTGTTGAGATAGACCACATTGGTCTGAACGTCCGAGAACGAATTCAGGTAGCTGAGATGGTTGTTGCGAATCAGAAATAAGTCGGTACCGAATTGAAACGTGTGATTTCCGTGAGTCCAGCTCAAATTGTCGCTCAACTGGTTGACCGGCACAAAAGCAGTCGTAGGGCGAGTGAATGGAACCAGGCTGTCAATCCCATTCAGAAAAACTGCCCGGATACACCGAGGTACCACCATATTGTTGTCCCTGGCGGACGAAGCCCCAGTGAAAATCGTTGATCAGCCTGGGCGTGATGAGTGAGGTGAGTCCAATGGTGATACCCTTGCTGTCGTCTAGTAAGTTCGTGGCTGCCGGCTCCCCGGGAAATTGTTCGACTCCCGGTTCCTTGAAGTTTTGCATCTCTCCACGCGCAAACAAGGTTTCCGAGCCGCTCGACGTGATGTGGTAATCGAGCCGGGTAATGTAGGTGTTGAAGCTGCGGTCCACGTTTGGGGAAAAGCGATACCCCAGAGTATTCGAACCATCGCCGGCGTTGCCTTCATTGGCCTGGGATACTTATTGAGAAGGCTCACGACTGCCTGATTGTCCCCAATGCCCGAGGGGTCCATCTTCTGAATGTCGCTAGGCCCCAGCACCCAGTAGCCCTGCGGTGCCGTGTAGCCGTTGACTTTCCTCCAGGACCGGTTACGTTGTTCCCGGCGACAGTCCGTGGAGCACGGCACAAGGTACTGCGAGAATCGCCGGCGCGCAGAGTCGGGCTGGGGACCGTCCGCAGTGCGCTGCTGCCTTCGGCGTCGCGCCGCCCTTCATAGTTGGCGAAGAAGAAGAGACGGTTCTTCATGATCGGCCCGCCGACCGCGGCGCCGAATACGTTGCGCAGGAGCTTCGGCGCTGTGTTGGATTGGCCACTGGTTAACTGAGAATTCTTCAAGAACGGATCATTGGCGCTGAAGATGGTGTTGCGGTTGTACTCGTAGACCGAGCCGTGAAAGGCGTTGGTGCCGCTCTTGGTGACCAGCGCGACCTGCCCGCCGCTGGAGTAGCCGGAATCAGCATTGGAGTTGGCGGTGGTGACCCGGAATTCCTCCACCGAGTCGGGCGGCGTATTCAGGACACTGGTAAAAGCGTAACCATTATTCTGGTCGTTGACCCCTATGCCGTCCAGGGTGACGTTCGATTGGTCGCTGCGCACGCCATTCACCGCGCCGCTCCGCGTGTCCGTCGCTTGATTCGCCTCGGCGGCTCCCCCCAGATACGCTACTCCAGGCTGCAGGCTCAGGAGATAAACCACGTTGCGGTCGGCAATGGGCAACTCCGCGATTTGGTTTTCTTCGATCGTGTTGCCGAGCGACGCGTCGGTGCGATTGATGAGCGGCGCCTGCCCTTCGACGGTTATCAATTCCGCTACGCCCGCAACCTGAAATTTTATGTTGATGGTGGACGGCGTCTTGACGACGAGCTTGACGTCAGACACCGAATAGCGCGCAAAACCACTGGCCATCGCCTCCAGCCGGTAGTCGCCCGGCGGCACATCCAGGAACTGGTAGAGCCCCGCCCGGTTGCTGGTGGTACTCCGCTGCAGTCCCGTGGCTGCGTCGGTCAAAGTGATCGTCGCGTCGGGAACGCTCGCGCCAGACGGATCAGACACACTGCCATTGAGCTGGCTCGTGGATTGCGCCGTCGCCAACGCCGCCAGGAACGCCAACACTACGAACACCCAAATCCCGCGCTCTGCTCTCTGCACAAATCGAACGCCAACCTGATAACACCGCTGTTGCAGCCTGTTGCTCGCCTGCCGATGGATTCGCGTCATTGACATAGCCCCCAAGAGGCAACGCCGGGCGAAAACACGTGGGATGAAATCACATTCGCGTTTTTCCCCCGCGCCCGTTTTGCGCCTCTTCGATTGTGTTCGCTGATTTTCTAGGTCAACCCGATCCAACGCTTCCCGCCTAGAGTGGCGGAATTATACCTGAACCTCGCGTTTACATTCCTCTAAATCGGGTAAGCCCTGTATGTACAAAGCTGCGGAGAGGACTACTCTCGCTGCGCCGAGTGGCAACCGGCGATTCGAGAGCTATGTCATGACCAACATGGGATCTGCAACTTGGGACATGCTGCGCCTCATTCGACGCGGCGGTCCCGCGTTGTGCAATGTTGCGGTCACCAATTCCTGCAACGCCACTTGCGATTTCTGCAACTTCGCCAACGGCAAAGTGGAACGCAAGGACTTGCGATGGATCGATGCTGACCAATTCGACGCTGCCCTGCAGATTCTTCATGATCGAGGGGTTCGCTACGTCAGCTTCTTCGGCGGCGAACCGCTCTTGCATCCACGCCTGTCCGACATGATTGCCATGTCGGTCTCCAGAGGCAATGGGTCCGGCGCTCATCACCAACGGGTGGTTGCTCTCTTCCAAACTTGATCAGCTTACTGCGGCAGGACTGAAGACCGTGTACGTCTCGATCGATGCTCCTTCGATGTCGGATCACGAAACGAACCGCGGATTAAAAGGATTAGGCGAGCGCATTCGCCCAGCGACCTCACGCATGCCGAAGCTCGGTATGACGGCGCTCGCCCAGGTAACCATGAGCAAGCTGATAGAAGACTACCGTGCTCTGGTGCCGCTCCTCCAACAACTCGGCTTCGAGGCGGTCGCGTTCTCCTATCCGCAACGCACCCGCCTGGGATCGTCGTCCCTCGCCTGGTCGTCGGAGTCCAACCTGATGAAGTTCACCGATTCTGAACTCATGCAAGCATTCGAAGCCGTGGATGATCTGCGCAATGCATTCCCAGTCAACAATCCTCGCGCCTCGATCGCCGACATGAAGCGGCACCTCCTGGGAGAGCACGAACACTTTGTCTGTTATGGCGGCTACAAGAGTTTTTACATGGACTGGAATTTCGATATATGGCGCTGCGATGCCTGGGTGGAGCGCATGTGCTCGGTCTGGGAATTTGCGAATACTCCACTGGTGCGCGACGGTTGCACGGCATGCATAGCTGACTGCTACCGCGACTCCAGCGTGATGCTTCATTTTGCCGTGTCGCTTGGCGATGCATTGGACTTCTTAAATAAAGGACACATCGCTGCCGCGCTCAAGACAATTGCGAACGTTAGAAATCTTGAATCCCTTGGAGCAGTGGTTGGAAACGCGCCGGTTCTTTCGCGACTGGCAAAGCTTGGGTGACACCTCCCGGCATAAACATAGATCAGTCGCAATTGGCTTCCGGGGTAAATCCAGAGTTCGCATGCTTCTGCAAATAATTTCTTAGTCCACGCAGCGTCCAGTCATCTTTAAAACCAAAGTCTTTCATTTCTTTCAAGGCCTTTTCGGGAGGCAGACCTCGAAAGTAGACTTCGTACAAAGTTGCGATCAGGCTGGTTCTGTCGCGGCCGATATCGCAGTGAAAATAGATCGGCCGAAGACGTTTGTCCGCCAGCAAACACAGAGCATGGCGCACATGCGCCGTTGACGGAGGGACCGGTGACGCGTTGATCGTGATAGGAATCACCCTCATCCCATATTTCTCCCCTTTTTCCTTCTCGATCCGGTACAACACCGGAACGAACTGCAGGTCGATAATGGTCTTTATGTTTTTTGACTGCAGGTAGCGAAAGTCGGCCTTCGTTTTTGGCTTCGACCCCTTGTAAACGCCTTCGTCGATCTTGCCAAATCGAACGAACGACGTGCCCGGGGCGGGATGGCGGTGCTTCGCATCTTTCGCGGAAGCGTCGTTTTGTCCGACGCCATAGCTCGCGATCAAGCACAAGGAAAACAGTGGACCCAACCAAGCTACGGTCGGGTTTCGGTGGCTGGTATGCGCTGTAAGCATAGGGGATCTGGAACTGGGGAAATGCTGGTGGTCAATGGGTCATTGGGTCAATGGGTCAATTTGGGTCAGCGGTCAATGGGCCAACGGTTAATGCAGCCATCGCCGCGATAACTCTAAACCTAAGATGAGCCGAATGGGATTTCGGCTGCTCGGAAACTTGAGCACCCTACTTGTAAATCAAATATTTCTCCCGCATCTTCACAAACTTCTGCAGCCCTTCCTGCCAATCCTGCGCAATCCTCCGCGGATCCTGGCCCGCCAGCAGCGCGTCATACACGCTCTGATTCATCAGCAATTCAGGCAGCCGCTCGATCTTGTAATCCGCCGGATACAACTTTCGCAGCGCCGCCGCCAGCTCTATCCCCAACTCCGGCGCGTCGAATCCATTCCGATCCGTCACGATGATGTTTACACCCGAGCACAACTGTCCCGAATAATTGCTCGCAGTCGGCGTAAACGTCACTGGAACGAACCGTACGCCTGCAATCCCGCGTGCGTTCAAATAAGCCGCCAGTTCCTTGCTCTTCATCCAGGGCGCGCCCAGCAACTCAAACGGAGTGTCGGTGCCGCGACCCACCGAAACATTCGTGAACTCGATTATAGCCACTCCCGGATAAAGCGCCGCCTCGTACACGCTGCGCAAATTCGGCGACGGATTCACCCACACCAGACCGGTCGAATCGAACCAGTCGCCGCGCTGCCATCCCTCCATCGGCACTACCGTGAGCTTGGCGTTGATGTTGCGTTCGGCATTAAACATCTTCGCCAGTTCGCCCATCGTCATTCCGGGGCGCACCGGCACGGTCCAGTAGTCCGTGAAATTTTCTTTCCCCGGATCCGAAACCGGACCCTGCACAAACGATCCCGTAGCGGGGTCTGGCCGATCCAATACGATCAACTCGATCCCCGCCTGTGCCGCGCCTTCCAGAAAATATCCCAGCGTCGTTTCGTAGGTGTAATAGCGCGCGCCCGCATCCTGAATGTCGAACACCACCGCATCTAGATTCCTCATCACGTCTACCGGCGGACGCCGCGCCGCATCGGTTCCGCCATACACGCTGTACAGCGGAACTCCGGTCGCCTCGTCCACGGAATTCCCGACGTGTGTCGTGTCCAGCGCTCCCGTCACTCCGTGTTCCGGACTGAATATCGCCTCTAGCGAAACTCCGGGCGCCTTGGCCAGCACATCGATTGTCCGCAGACCCTGGCCGTCGATACCCGTCTGATTCGTCACCACGCCGATTCGCTTCTTCGCGGAAGCGCCCGCCGCTGGTTGCAGCACGTCAAACCCATGCTCCTCCAGCACATCAATTCCAGTCTTCACCGTCCCATTCCGCGTGCTCATGCGCCGGGAGGCGCTCATCGCCTCGTTGTATCCGGTAATGCTCTTCCACCGCATCGCCTCTTTCTCCGACGGATTCAAAGCCAGTGCTGCCGCAACTTCGGTCGCCACCTTCGACCGCAGCCCAACCGCATTTCCCTTCCCCCGCGGATGCACCGAGTTCGTCAGCAAAATGATGTAAGTCTGCGTCGTGGGATCAATCCAGATCGATGTTCCAGTCCACCCTGTGTGCCCAAACGATCCCACCGGCAGTAGATCTCCACGATTCGAGGAAAACGGAGAATCGATGTCCCACCCAAACCCGCGCAGCACCGGCGCCTGCGGAGGCTGCTCCGGCGACGTCATCTTCTCTACCGTGTCCGCCGACAGAATTCCTCTACCGCCATTCAGCAGCGCCTGCGCAAATTTCGCCAGATCATCCGCCGTCGAGAACAGCCCCGCATGCCCTGCCACTCCGCCCATCCGCCGCGCCGTGGGATCATGCACCTCTCCCCGCAGCATGTGTTCCTTCTCGTCATACTGCGTCGGCGCAATCTTCGCCCGCCACGATGCCGGAGGCACAAACCGCGTCCGCGTCATCTTCAGCGGCGCAAAAATATGCTTCGCCGCGTACTCATCCAGCGTCTCGCCCGACACTTTCTCCACCAACGCGCCCAGAGTAATGAAGTTGATATCGCTGTAAACAAATCCCGACCCCGGTGTCGTCTCCGGCGGCTCTACGAATGCCAGCTCGTAAGCCGTGTTCTTCCCTTCCCACGGCGTCGTCAAATCCAGGTCAGGCGCCATCCCCGAATAGTGCGTCATCAACTGCCGCAGCGTGATGTCCTCTTTGCCGTTCTGCGCAAACTCCGGCAAATACTTCGCCACCGGATCGTTCATCCGCACCCTGCCCTGCTCGAACAGTTGCATCATCGCTGTCGTAGTCGCAATCACTTTGGTGAGCGATGCCAGATCGAAGACCGTATCAACCGTCATCGCTTCCGCCTTGGGCTCTAGCGCGCGATTACCATAAGCCTTGCGATAAACCACCGCCCCGTCGTGCCCGACCACCAGCACAGCCCCAGGAATATTGGCGTCGGTAATCGCCTGCTCAATGATCGAATCGACTCCGCCCAGCCGACTGAGCGTCGCCGAGTGCTTCGCCTCAGCCATTCCTTGCACGCAGACCAATGCGAGCACGATGAGAGTGCATCCAATTTGGAAACAGTATGATGTAGATTTCATGGCGAGAATAATGCCTTGACTGTACACAACTCAGCGAGCGGTCTCAAGATTACTCACGGACAAAGTGTGGATACTATTTTCCTAAAGGCGTCATCCCGACCGTATAGCCGCTCTTCAGGCGGAGGGAGGGATCTCGCGCGTATCACCAGCCCAGCCCGTTGTGGTTGACGCCAACCCGAAAAGCGGTCAAATTAGTGCAGACCGTGCCCGCCAACCAGAGCGCCACCGCTCAGGAGTAACCGCCCTTGCAAAGAGAACGACAAAGAGCCGACACATCAGCGATCCGGCAAGGTCCTGAAGTCCTCCTCTTCGTTCTGCTGGCTACTGCCTGCGCATCCCTGGCGCAAACGCAGCCCCTCCAGGACGACCGACCGAGCACCATCCGCGGCACCGTGGTCAACTCCGTGACCGGCGCTCCTATCTCGCGTGCCCTAGTTTTCACTCCGGGGAATCACATCGCAATGCTGACTGACGGCGAAGGCCACTTCGAGTTCGATTTACCCAAAGCCCCCAACGAAAACCTATCCCGTCCCAACGGAGGTCAACGTTACATCTTCGGTCCCACAGTCCTAATGGCCCGCAAGCCCGGCTTCCTGGATAATCTAAATGGTCAACCTCCTGTCGAGGCAAATCCGGACGCGGAAATCGTGCTTCCCCTCTTGCCCGAGGCACTCATCAAAGGCCGCATCATTTCCTCCGAGACCGATCCGGCGGCAGGCATCCAAGTGCAGATCTTCTCCCGGCAGGTGCAGGATGGCATGCCCAAGTGGATGCCCGCAGGCTCAGTCCGTACCAACTCCAACGGCGAATTCCGTTTCGCCGAACTCCAGCCCGGCATCTACAAGCTGATGACCAATGAACTGCGGGATAACGATCCCGCCATCACCGGTCCGGGCGGTCAGCAGTACGGATTCCCCCCCGTCTATTTTCCCGGCGTCTCCGACTATTCCGCGGCCAGCGCGGTTCAACTCACCGCCGGACAAACCGTCCAGGCAGATATTCCCATCACTCATCAGCCTTACTTCGAGGTAGAAATCCCCGTCGCCAATCCCGGACCGAACGCGAACCTCAATGTCATCGTCTCCGTGCAGGGACACAGCGGTTCCGGTTATGCCCTCGGGTACAACGCCGAAAAACAAAGAATCGAAGGACTGCTGCCGAACGGAAAATATCTTGTCGAGGCCACGACTGCCCAGAATTCGGCCTCCGGGCAGCTCAGTCTCACAGTCAATGGCGCGCCCGCTGAAGGCCCGGGCCTCACTCTTATTCCAAATAGCTCAATCCCTGTGCATGTTACAGAACAGTTCGCTGCAACCGACTCGAATAGCAGAATGACTTGGAACAGCGGAGGCCACTCTTTTCAGGTGCACGGGCCTCGCCAGTATCTCAACATAAACGCGGAGTCTGCGGACGACTTCGGCGGTCGAGGAGCCTCCCTGCGTCCCCCGACCGGCGCTAACGATGATTCCCTGGTTCTCGAGAATCTCCCGCCGGGACGCTACTGGTTACGAGCATCTTCCTCTCGGGGATATGTAGCATCCGCCACTATGGGCGGAGTCGATTTGCTGCGTGATCCCATGGTCGTCGACACCGGTTCGAGCGCGCCGATTGAAATCACCATGCGTGACGACACGGCTGAACTCGACGGCACCGTCGCCGGCATTACCCCGCCGGCAATCACCGAGTCAAGTTCATCGACCTTCACACGTCAGTCGCCGCAGGCCTGGGTCTATTGCGTTCCGGCACCGGACAGTCCCGGACAATTCCGACAAGTCGGGATATCACCTGACGGAAAGTTCAACGCGACCGCGATGCCCCCGGGTGTCTATCGCATACTAGCTTTCGCGAACCAGCAACCAAATCTTCCCTATCGCGACGCCGAGGCCATGCGGGCTTATGAATCTAAAGGTCAGGTTGTCCATCTCTCTGGCGGACAGAAAGCCAGCGTGCAATTGCAGTTGATTGCCAGCATCGAGTGACCATGTCGAAGTACTCAATCCCGGCGCGACCGTTCTTGTTTTTATTAGTGGTGTCTCTACATCTGCTTGTCGCGCCCACCCAACCCGTGGCGCAAACGGCATACGAGCCCCAAGCATCAACTCCCGCGAGCAACTACCGAATCGCCGGAACCGTAGTCAGTAAGACCGACGGCCATCCTCTTGCCCGAACCCGCATCACGCTGCGGGACGCGAAAGCTCCGCAGAAATTCGAATCCCTGATCACCGCGGAAGACGGAAAGTTTGAGTTCACCGGAGTGCCCGCCGGCAAGTACGATCTGCACGGCGAGAGGCGAGGATTCATCTCCGCCTCCTTCGATCAGCACGAACAGTTTTCGACCGCGCTTGTGACTGGCGCCGGCCTGGAGACTGAATCTGTCGTCCTACGCCTCGCGCCGGCAGCAATCATTACCGGCAAAGTCCTCGACGAAGCTGGCGATCCTGTCCGCCGTGCCACTGTAACCCTCTACTACAACGATCACACTAGCGGCGTCGATCAAATCAGCCAGTTTCGCGGCGATCAGACGGACGACCAGGGAGCATTTGAGATGGCCTCCCTCATGCCCGGCACTTATTTTCTGTCAGCCTATGCCAAGCCCTGGTACGCCACGCATCCCATGTCCGAGCCTTCCAACTCCGGAACGGAACAGGCTCCGCCCCAAATTCTAGATCGGCCCAGCTTAGATCGATCTCTCGACGTGGCCTATCCACTAACTTACTACCCTGATGTCACCGACGCCGACAGTGCCACGCCCATCCCCATCCGGGGCGGCGAGCGGCTGCAAGTCGAAATTCACTTGAATCCAGTTCCCGCTCTGCGTCTTCTTTTTCGTGTGCCCAACAACGGCAACAAGGGGGACATCTTTCCCCGTCTCGAACAACCCGCTTTTGATGGTTCAACACCCGTGCAAAGCGATATCTTCCGTACAGTGTCTCCGGGACTTGTTGAAATTACCGGGGTTCCCGCCGGGCGCTACAACGTCCACTTCTACGGAGCCGGTTCAGGGATCCAGATGAACGGCATCGATCTCGCCAAAGATGGCGCCGAAATCGACGCCTCCGCCGCCGAAGCTCTGAGCACCGTCAAAGTTTCAGTGCAAGTGAACGGCGAAACCGCACTGCCGCCGCGGCTCTTCGTGGGCTTGCGCTCCGCGCACAGATCGATGGCCCGCGGCCAACAAGTCGGCGGTCAACAAGTCAATGACAAGGGAGAAGCCGAGTTCCAGCAAGTCCCTGCAGGACGATATGAGCCGCTCGTATTTGGACCCCTCAAGGCGTATTCCGTCTTGCGCATTTCCGCCGAGGGCGCTGAAGTCTCCGGCCACACCATCACCGTAGCCCCGAGCTCCTCACCCTCAGTGTCGCTAACTCTGGTGGGCGGGAGCTTAAACGTGGAAGGGACGGCGAAACGCGGGGACAAGCCCTTCGCCGGAGCGATGGTCGTCCTGGTCCCCAAAGATCCGGATAACAACCGCGACCTTTTCCGCCGCGATCAGAGCGACCTCGACGGCACCTTCAGCTTGCTCAATGTAGTGCCCGGCTCGTACACGGTTCTGGCCATTGAAAACGGATGGGATCTCGATTGGTCCCAGCCCGCCGTAATTGCCGTGTACCTGAAACACGGCCGCACCATTCAAATCGGCAGTTCTCCCGCTCGCCCCATGAATCTCTCAGAAGCCGTCGAAGTTCAATCCAAGTAGATCCCGACTCCGCTTCTTGCTCGTTGTCTTGAAAAGGCGGCTTTTTAGCCGCGCCGTAAGTCGTGCAAAATGAACGAAGGCCTTAGCCGCTGAGGGTCGCCATCAATCTCGCGATTTCGGTGCCCTACGCCAGCTTCATTACTTCGGTCATCCTTGTCCCTTGTTTCATCTCGAAAAACTGCCGATCTAACAAGTAGATTGATGTTCGTACGCGACCGGGACAGGGAGATTGTTCGCACATGAAAAACCCGCATGAGCACATTCCATTTTGCCAAACCCGTTCTGTCATCGCCGCCTCCTGTCCGGCATGTCGATGGGCGCTCCTACATTGGAGTCAGCCTTCGCCTGAGCCCAGCTTCGAGAAACATCTGACCCCCGAAGATCAAATATTCCTCACAGAATTGCTCATTTCTTTCTGAATTCAACCCGACGGGAACGTGCTTCGCCAGGGCGAACGCCGGGACCCACGCTTCGCGATCTCTGCGGTTAAAAGCTCTTGCATCGCCAAAATCACTTCGGCGGCAGTGGATCCATCCGGTCCAGGATGCGAATGGTTTCGAGCATGACGCTGCCAACGATTTGCAGACTCGTGGGGCTGAGTTTATCGACCGTGTCCTGCGGCGTGTGCCAGAAGACATTGTTGTAGCCGTAAGTGAAATCGATGAGGTCGGCGCTGGGCACGCCTCTCTTCATAAACGGAATGTGATCGTCGCCTACCTCATTGGTGTGCCCGAAAAAGTGCGATTGATATCCCAGGCGCTTGGCCGATTCCCCCACGACATTTTCCAGCCACGGCGTGGAATTCACATCGCGATCGATATTGAGGTCGGCGTCGCCGATCATGTCCGCCAACAGAAACGCTTTGATCTTCTTCAGAGTTCCGTCGGCCTGCCACTTCTCGGCCACATGAGTGATGCCATAGAGGCTGTCGTCCTTAAACGGCATTACCTCCGGAAGCCCACCAGAGCCGTCTGGCTTCATCGCCTCTTCCGCATCGTCCCAAACCAGCCAGACGCTGTAGCCGTCGCGGGGTTTGCCGCGCAACTGATTGGCCAATTCGAGCAAGAGCGCGCTGGAGGATGCACCGTCGTTGGCGCCGACATAGGACGTGTTCCGCAGCGGGTAGTTCGTATCGTAGTGGCTGGCGACCACGATGATCCCGTCTTTCGTGCCGGGATATTTGGCAATGATGTTGTGCACCGGAAACTTTCCTTCCGGCGTATCCGCGGTGAAGATGTCGTCCTCGACCTGATCGCCCTTGAGATGAGCCTCGATGTATTCCTCAACCTTCTTGTGATTCGCGCTGCCCAGCGGCCGCGGCCCGAACCTCACAATCTCTTTTACATATTGCATAGCGCGGTCGCCGTCGAACGCAGGCGGCGAACCGCTGTCAGGTGGAAAGGTGAGCGCGGGTCCAGCTGTGTCCGCGGGAGCGGAAACCGCAGAAGCGGGAGGCGTCTGGCCCTGAGCCGTATCCTTATCGCGGTCACACGCCAGCACCACCAAAGCACCCGCCAGCAGAATCCACCATAAAGATCGCGATCCCATTTATTGCGCCTGCTTCTCTTTCCGCGCTTGCCGCTGTTTTGGATGCACCATCCACGATACGCCGATGCTGAACACGTACAGCGCCAGCATAGGAGCAGCGAAAATGCACATGTTTACGATGTCGGGAGTCGGCGTAACGATTGCCGCGATCACAAAAATGATCAGAATCGCGTAACGGAAATGCTTCCACATGAAAGCGGGACTCACAATCCCCATCAGCGACAGAAAAAAAATCAAGATCGGCATCTCGAAAATCAATCCCATCCCGAGAACGATGCTCAGGAAGAGCTGGGTATATTCGCCAATGGTAATCATCGGCTGAAACTGCCGTCCGAAATCGATCAGGAAATCGAGCGCCCTGGGATAAACGATCCTGTAGCCGAAGTATCCACCGCACGTGAAGAGTGCAATGGTCGAAATCATAAAGGGCACGGCGTAACGTTTTTCGCGGCGGTAGAGGCCGGGCGAGATGAACATCCACACTTGGTAGAGAACGAACGGCGATGTCAGGAATAGTCCCGCAAGAGCCGAAACCTTCAAGTAAAGGTTGAAGGGCTCGGTGGGATTAAGGTAGACAAGCTTCTCCGACAACCCCTTGGCCTTGAGGGTCTCCATGATGGGCTTTTGCATGACCGCATAGATCCGTTCATGGTATCCCCAGCAAACGCCAAAACCCACTGCCACCGAGACAATGGCATAAACGAGGCGTTTGCGCAGCTCCTCGAGGTGATCGAGAAAGCCCATGGTAGGCATGGGCTCTTTTTCTACATCGCCGCTAGCCGTTGCGGCTGCGAATTCAGACATGCGATTCCTGCGAGGTGGCAGACGTTACTTCATCGGAAGCCGTGACGGGATTGACAGGAATGTCCGACGCGACCGCCTCGGTGGCAACCGGAGACTCCATAGGGTTGGCAATGGGTTCATCCGCGGGGGCAGCCAAAGTCGCTGGCGGTTCCGCATTCAACGTACGACTGGTGGTGCCTTCCGGAGTCGGACTGGGCGGAAGAATCGTCTGTCGGTTCTCGACCTCCAGATGAGAAATCTCCTGCTCGATCTGCGCCTTGAACTCGTTCGAGGCGCGCTTGAATTCGTTGAGCATCTTGCCGACCTGGCGGGCGATCTCCGGCAACTTCTTGGGCCCAAAGATGATGAGGGCCAAAAAGAACAGGAAGATCGTCTCGGAAAAGCTCATGCCGTTCATCATACTGCCGGAGCCGGAAAAGCAGCAATGATTGCGAGACAGTGCGATGACAAGATCTGCCTGAGAGCCGCTGAAGTCCGCGAGGCAGAGTCGCCTTAACAGGATCGAGTTAAGATGTTGCCGCTATGCAATTCTGGTTTGCCCGCGGCAGCGAAGTTTCGATCCGCGAACAGCTGGTGACGCAGGTCGTGCTCGGCATACTGAGCGACGACCTCGTACCCGGACAGCGGCTGCCCAGCACGCGCGACCTGGCGCGGCGCTTTCAGGTGCATCCCAACACGGTGAGCGCCGGGTACCGTGAGCTTGAGCGCGAACGCTGGGTCGAGTTCCGCCGCGGCAGCGGGGTCTATGTTCGAGCGAACAAGCCGGAAGTTTCTCCCTCTCCGGCTCTGGCGATGGATCAAATGATTGCGCGACTCTTCCGTTCAGCGCGCCAACTGGGCGTCACGCTGCCGGTGCTGCATACGCGTTTGCGGCACTGGCTGGAACTGCAGCCACCCGATCATTTTCTCCTCATTGAGCCGGACGAGGAATTGCGGCGAATTCTGGCCGCGGAAATCGCCCGCGCCGTAAGCTTTCCGGTAGAGTCGTGCGATCTTCTGGACTGTCCGAAGATGCCCGAAGGCGGCATCCCGGTAGTGCTTCCGAACCGCGCGGCGACGGTGCAGAAACTACTACCGGCAGGCACTGAGTTGCTGACTCTGCAGGTCCGGTCGGTACCGGCCTCGCTCGCCGGCTACCTCCCTGCACCGTCCACTGCTCTGGTCGGAGTGGCCTCGCGGTGGCCAGAATTTCTGAAGCTGGCGCGTGCGGTTTTGATTGCGGTGGGATTCGATCCCGACAGCCTCATCTTTCGCGATGCCCGCGAAGCGCACTGGCAGCGCGGGCTCAAGCAGACCACCGCTGTAGTCTGCGATCTTCTGACCGCGGCCGAACTTCCGCGGGAATGCCGTGCCATTCCCTTCCCTCTGGTCTCCGAATCGTCGCTTTTGGAACTTCAGCATTACCAAGAGTTTCTTCGCCAGCCGATGAGGGATCGCCGTAACGCGTTCATCAAGTCCGGATTCCTAAGGGGCATATGGAGATCCTCGTTTACGACCGCTCGACGCGGACCCGAGTATTCCAATTGGACCTGGGATCTGCTGCGGAGCGAGTCGATTTCGACCTATCGCCGGACGGTAGCGTGCTTGCGATTCTAGTGGGGAATACGGTGCGCCTGTACCAGCTCCCAGCATGACTCAGAGTTGTTTTGACCCGCGGGAACTATTCCACCCGCGGTTGCATCTGATTGATAGGCGGCTTTGAAATGTGGTTACCAAGGGTGACAATCCCATTCCGGGGCAGTCTAATATAGTGATATACTGTTTAAATTCAGCACCGTAGCTGGGTGGAGGTAAGCCCTCTACGAAGGAATTCAAGATGGCTCGTAGTTCTCGCCGTTCACTCTTCCTGGTAGTTTTCTTCTTGCTTGCTTGCGGCTTCCTGGGAATTTTATTTGCCCAGCGTTCCGGCCAACAGTCGTCGATGACTGGCGACTCCGAGGTTAAGGACAGCCTGAAGCAGTTCACCGACGTGTACGCGCTGGTTGAAGACAACTATGCCGAGCCGGTGAATGCGGACAAAGCCATCTACAACGGCGCGATCCCGGGCATGCTTCACGCGCTCGATCCGCACTCGAATTTCTTCGATCCCAAATCCTATGCGCTGATGCGCGAAGACCAGCGCGGCAAGTACTACGGCGTCGGCATGACCGTCGGTCCGCGCAACAACAAAGTCATCGTGATCTATCCCTTCACCGGCACCCCCGCCTACAAAGCGGGCATTCATCCCGGGGACGTGATCATTGCCGTCGACGGCAAATCGACCGAGAACATGAGTACCGGCGACGTCGCCGATCTGTTGAAGGGGCCCAAAGGAACTACGGTTCACATCAGCATCTCGCGCGAAGGCGTCGAGAAGCCGATGGAGTTCACCCTGATCCGCGACGAAATTCCGCGCTACAGCGTCGACGTACATTTCCTGATCAAGCCGGGCGTGGGATACATGCACGTCAACGGCTTCAACGAGACCACCGAGCATGAAGTCTCCGACGCGCTCGATTCCTTCGGCGATCTCAAGGGGCTGATCCTTGACCTGCGCTCGAATCCCGGCGGTTTGCTCAGTGAAGGCGTGGGCGTCGCCGACAAATTCCTGAAGAAGGGACAGCTGATCGTGTCTCATCACGGGCGCGCCTCCGCCGAGAAGCGTTACGTCGCGCAGCACGGCAATGGCGGCAAGGATTATCCGATTGTCGTACTGGTCAACCGGCAGACAGCTTCGGCGGCGGAAATTGTTTCCGGAGCGATTCAGGATCACGACCGCGGCCTGATCGCGGGCGAAGTTACCTTCGGCAAAGGTCTGGTGCAGACCGTGTATCCGCTGTCGGAAAACACCGGCCTGGCGCTGACCACGGCCCATTACTACACTCCGAGCGGACGCTTGATCCAGCGCGACTACAGCAACATCTCGCTCTACGACTACTACTACAACCGCGACAGCGCCGACAGCTCCAACACGGCCAATCGCGAGGTGAAGCTCACCGACAGCGGGCGCACGGTTTACGGCGGAGGCGGCATCACGCCTGACGTCAACATTCCTCCGGTGAAGGGCAATCACTTCGAGGACACGCTCCTGCAGCACTATGCGTTCTTCAACTTCGCCAAGCGTTATGTGGTGAATCACAAACCCTCGAAGAGCTTCGAAGTCGACGACGCGACTCTGCAGGAGTTCCGCAAATCTCTCGACGAGGCCAACATTCCGTACACCCAGGCCGAGCTGCTCGACAACAACGACTGGATCAAGTCGAACATCAAGTCGGAGATTTTCACCGACGCCTTCGGCCAGGATGAGGGCATGAAGGTTCGCGCCGAGTCCGACCCGGAAGTAGTCAAAGGGCTGGACTTGCTGCCGCAGGCGAAGGCACTCGCGGAGAACGCGAAAAAAATTGTTGCCGAACACAATGCGGCTCCAGCGTTCAATCGATAGAATCCCGGTAGCTGTGCAGTCTGAGAGTCTCGAAAAATTTCATCTCCTGGTCGGCGTCATCCTGACCGAAGCCGTTTTTCAGGCGGGGGAAAGAGCCTGCCCTGAGCGAAGCCGAAGGGATCTCGCGCGCAGATCGGCTACCATCAAAGGAGAGCAGCGTCCCCGCACTATTTCGGAAGTCACAAGTCTGAACGTCATAAGATGGATCTTTTTCAACATCATGGGGGAAGCGCGGGATCGTGGTTCCTTTTCCGGCCCAGCTTTAAACTCAGTTGAAACCGGCTGTTCTGGCAGGCGCCATGGTCCTAGCTGGCGCAGCCGGATGGACCGACCTGCGCTGGCGGCGTATCCCAAATTGGCTGACCGTGCCGGCGCTGTTGGTGGGGATCATTGCAAATGGGGTCTTGAGCGGCTGGCTGGGACTGAAAGCTTCCCTACTGGGCGCGGCGTTGGGCCTGGCGTTGTTGTTGCCATTCGTGCTGCTGCGCAGCCTGGGTGCGGGCGACTGGAAATTCGCGGGAGCTTTAGGGGCGTTCACGGGTCCGGGGTTGTTGGTCGATCTGTTGCTGGCATCGATTCTTGTGGCGGGAATCATGGCGGTGGTTCTGGTGATCTACAAAAGGCGAACGCGTCAAACCATCCGCAACATCGGGCACATTCTGATTTCTCTGGTAACCTTCCGGCTGCCGGGAACGCAGGTCTCGCTCGATAATCCAGACTCGCTGAAAGTCCCTTATGGAGTTGCGCTGGCATTCACAGTACTGCTGTATGGAATTTGTTGGAAACTGGGAGTGGTGGCGTCCTAGTATGTTGAATTCATTCCGAGCAATTCTCCGAAGGCTTGCCGCCGACAGCAGCGGAGCCGAGATTGCAGAAGCCGCCGCCGTCCTGCCGTTGATGTTCATGGTCCTTCTGGGAATTTTCTGGTTCGGGCAGGCCTTCAGCATCTTGGGCACGATTACACGAGCGGCCCAGGACGGCGCGCGCGCCGGAGCCGCACCCTATTGCACCACCTGCACTCCCGGCGCGAATTCACAGAATCAGAATGCATTCAATGCCGTACAAGCCTCAATGTCGGCGGCGAAACTTGACCTCTCCAAAGCAATATCCCCCTCTCCGGCGCCCGCCCTTAACGCTTGTAGCGGAGGGACCAGCGTGGGATGCGACGGCAGCATTGGCGGTGGGACAAACGTTTGCGTGCAGAGTCCGGTACAGTTCACGACGAGCACCGGCGGGGTCTGCGGCGTATCTGTCAGCTTTCAATATCCGTTCCAGTTCTGGCTGCCTTTCACTTCGCTGAACAAACAACAGATCTGGCTGAAGGCTTCGGCGCACGCTCGCATGGAGAACCAGTAATGGTGGTCAGTCGCCTGCTTTGCGAGGGGTTAGCTGGACGCCGCTGGTGTGACGACCGTGGAGCCCAGTTGGTGGAGTTCGCCGTTACGCTCCCCTTGATGATGGTATTCGTAGTGGGCATCTTCGACTTCAGCGGAGCCTTCACGCTCAAACAGAAGCTTACCAATATCGCCCGCGATGCCGCCCGTGCCGCCGCCGCCGAGCCGGCCAGCGATCTGGGCAATACCTTACCGGTCTCGGTCAGCGACACTTTTCAGGCGGTCAAGAACTATCTGGCTACCAACAACATTAACGATTGTGGCATTGCGGCCACCGGCGCTCCGACTGGATTGACATGGAAGTTTACGGCCAACGGAAACGGTTGCGTGACGCCAGGTCTAGTCCTGACTATTAATCGCGGATACTATTTCCCCCAGACCGGAGCTAGCCTGCCGTCGGTGAGCTGCATTTCACAGGCTCCCGGCGGTCAGACCGCAGTCATTGGCACCTGCGTGAGCATTCAATATCCATATCCCTGGAGATTCGGCCGCGTGGCCAGCCTCCTGGGCTCCGCCGTCGCCCTGCCCACCGAGATCAGCGCCACGGCCGTAGCTATGAACGAGAATTGAAACCGAGAACGAGATGAAAGCGCCTGCAATTCGTAGATCCCCTTTTACCGAACCCGCACGCAACAGCGAGTGTGGCATGACGATGGTCCTGGTCGCAGTGGCCATGGTCGCCATCATCGCCATGGCCGCTCTCTCGATCGATGTCGTTACCCTTTACCTGGCACGCGAGGAAGCGCAAAGAGCCGCCGATGCTGGCGCACTCGCAGCCGCCAGAGTGATCTCAATTTCCGGAGTGACCGGGACAGCCGGTCCCGATAATGATGCTGTTTCGTGGTCTAAAATCTGCGGCGGAGGCACCAGCCTCGCGAGTTTGACCGCCAAAGCGGCGGCGCAAGAAAACAGCGTCGCCGGCATTTCGCCGACCGTCAGCGTCACATACTCTTCGGGATCGGGGTCCGGTGTTGCGGATTGCACGGCCGTTACCGGCGATGACCAACTCGGCGTCAATCCACTGGTGACTGTGCAAGTCACGCGCAACAGCCTGCCCACGTTCTTTTCCCGGATTTGGTCTCGAGCTGCGAACACGGTGAGCGCCACGGCAACGGCGGAGGTGTTCAATCCTTCGCATTCGGGAGCCTTTGCGCCAGGTGGCACCATCATTCCAGTTCAGCCTCGTTGCGTGAGGCCGTGGATTGTCCCCAACTTGGACCCCCTAAACCCAGGCCCTACTAACAAGGGGGTCTATTGCCAACCGGGTGCTGGTGGATGTCAGCCCTTCGTGAGTACTGCGGACGGTTCTATCCAGCACCCGGGAATATCGTTGGACGGTACTGGCAACAACGGCGTGATCGGAGAAAATTTTTGGCTGGTCGCCGACTGCCACCACTCTAGCCCGTCCTCCTGCAACCTTCGTGCCCAGCCCCAAGCAAATTACGTCCAGAATGGCAGCCCTTATGTTGAGGGCCTCCCCAATTTGCTCTATGTGCCTGGGCGGGTTGGCACGCCGGTCGCCGCCATTCCTTCGTGCACTCTGGGCGACCCGTACGAGGAGGCGATTGAGGGCTGCGATTCGCCCCAGAACTACAGCTGTGGTGTGCAGAGCTCAAGCAGTAGTGTCGCGGACTTGAGCCGAAATCCAGCAGCGTCAGGCGCTACAAGTAATGGCGTGAAATGCCTGATTCAACAATCGAATCTGACTGATTCGGACGACCCGAACGGCCAGGACTATCTCGCGGGAAATACATTCGGCCAACTGAACTCCTATCCGTACCAGATCACGGCGGGCACTCATAGTGCACTCGGCAGCAAAGCTGGGCTCAGCGGCATCGGAGTCAGCAGCAGCCCTTCGATTGTCTCTCTGCCGATTTATGACAATACGGCTAAAACCATTACTTCAAACACAACGACCGACGTTACCTTTGTAGGTTTTCTTCAGGTCTTCATCAACGCAGCCGATCAGAATGGCAACGTGAACGTGACCGTTCTGAATGTCGCTGGTTGCGGCAAGGGAAACCCACTTCCAAACAGTCCCGTCACCGGCACTTCCCCAGTACCGATCCGCCTGATCACGCCACCATAGGCGCTGAATTGTTCTAGCGATTGCGCGAGCTTATTGCTGTGGGGCGTTGTTGTCCGGCGGCGATTTCATTTCAAGCTGAGGCCCGGGCGGCTGCGCTGGCGGATTGCTCGGTTGCGGTGGCGCGGGCGGAGGCGATGAAGCATCGTCGTTATCCGCGTTGTCATTTTGCGCTTCCACCGGCGGCAGCGGCATGACGCCGCCATCGGCGCGCGCGCTGAGGATCACGCGATCCAAGCGCTGCGGATCGTTGGCTGCGCTCAGAATCAGAAAATTGAACTTGGAACCATTCAGCAGTTTGGCAAGCACTTCAGGCGCGGGACCCGGCGCGATATCAGTAACCACTTTTTCCTGTTCGGCTCCGGCGGCAATCGAAATCTCGGCGCCAGTGCGCTGCTGCACCGCGAACAAAACTTCCGACAGCGTCGCCTTGTTGGCCCTGATCCCCAACAGTCCATCGCGATAGGAAACCTCGAGCGCCGGTTGGGCGGCGCTTTCTGCGCTCGCTTGTGCCGATCCCGGCGTGTAATTCGCAACCACCAGGCCGGGGCGCGTTGCCGATTCAGAAGCAGAATGTTCATCAGAAGAATGTTCACGAGGAGAATTATCAATTCCCGCCGCAGTTTCGCCTGCCCCGCCGCCTAAGACTTTGATGATTACCGTTCGTCCCGACGGAAAAACCTGATACGACTGCGCGCTTTTCAAATCCAGCACGATCCGCGTGACCGGAGGTTTGCCCCGAAACAGGCCGATGCGCACATCTTTCACTTCACCACGATCCACCGATTGGCTGCGCAACTGATTGCTCGGCACAGCATTGGGAAAGTCGATGACCAACCGATCGGGGCCGGTCAATACCTGCGTCTGCGGGACAATCCGAGCGCTGGCTTCCACTTCAATTTCAACCGCATCGCGAGCACCAAGCACCTTTACGGTACGAACGGAAGTCTGCGCCCACAGCGATGGCCAAGTCAGGACTCCACAGAGTCCGGCCAGAATTAGCCGACTCACGATAGTTCGCCAGAGCCTGGAGATGAACTATGTGCACAAATTTTCGCGGGATAGCTTTTGCGGGTTCTAGCGTGATTGTAGCAGCGACGGTCGGCGAAGGAACTTACGTAGGTATTACAACCGCAGGCTCGGCCCTTAAGGGATTCCAGATGCTGAGCCTGATCGCAGTTCGCCAAAGGTTAAGTACGCGCAAGGTTTTGGCGAATCCTCCAGTACATCGCAGCCAAGCCAGAGCTGAAAAGCAGCCATGTGCCGGGCTCAGGGACTTCCCCTCCCCCGCCTCCGCCAGGGGTATTGCATGGGTATCCCTTGCCGTTTGTTCCGGTGTTAGTGCCTCCGGTTGGTTTCTTTCCGATGCCGCAAACGCCGGGAAGCGGTGGCGGCGTAATCGGAACCCAGCTTCCATTCACGAAAGGATCGGACAACCCCAGTGGCAAGGCTGGTCCGAAACGGTTGACCAACGAGGATTGGAACGGGAGCGGCGGATTCGACATAGCTATTCCTGAGGGGAAAGCGGGCTCGTCGAACGCCGCGGCCGGCGGTTCTAACGTGGACGTGGTTTGCTGCGGAGCTTCTTCCACGCGATTGCCGCAGCGAGTGCGCGCCGTGATCTTGCCGTCGGTGATCAGGGTCTCGCCTTGTTTCAGCGTGACTCGGTGCCGGGTAAAATAAACTTTGTCGCCGATGCGGTAAGAAACATAGGCGGTGCGTGTCAAAAGCAGACGCACGATGCGAGCGTGATCATAATCGAAGCCCGCGTAATGCGATGCGACTACCCGATCGTGTTGCGCCATCCACTTCAATTCGCGCGCACTCTTCACTCCCCCGGATACAACTGAGTAGGGATAGACAGCGCGGTTCTCGATCTGGCGCATGGACTCCTGTTCCGTCAACGAAAGGAGGTTGCGGCCGGGGTCGATCGCATGGCGGTCCTGCCCGCCGCGCTTGGATGATCGGAACAACGACGGACTCAAATGCTGAAGCGCGATGAAGGCAAATCCGAAAGCCAGGCTGGCGCTCACCACCAGCAGCAGCCCACGCCGAAGCACACGATTTCGGCGATGCCGGCGCGTGGGACGGCGCCGGATCATGATCTCGGCGCTTTCCGATTCAGGTACATTCGACAACTTTTTCCTGCCTTTGACAGTTTGGTCCGGAGGGGAGAGTGGACCGAAGACACTTTCCTGCACCATGGATGCAGTTCCAGTGCCATTGCCAAGCAACTAATCCTTCATGAGAACGAAGGAGATATGTGTTTTGAACGGCAACATGCTAGCAGACGGTGCAGCCATTTGCACAATTATCTTCGTTAGTAGTGAGGAACTTGACACACCGAAAACTCTCGGGAGGGTTTGCATACCGCGCAGGAAGGTTACTGCCGTAACCCCACCGAAGGGCCATTCCCGCAGCACTCGATCTACGCGTAACATGCCCTTAGTCACGAGATGCGAACGGGTCCACTGCGACCCGCAAGCCAATCTCACACAAGATTTGTTTTTCGTTTGGTTCCACCCTCGAAACGCATCTCGCTCGGGCCGCACAACTCAACATTGTGCGGCTTTTTTCGAAGAAGGCGCCGGGAACATCGCAAATGCGCGCTTCGCCGTGGAAGAGCGGCCCTTTTAGGGCCGCATAACCGGGCTAAATCGGAGCGGGCTTCAGCCCCCGTGGTCGCGTGATGCGACTTATCAATCCCGTGCCCCGCTTACACGACTTTCAAATCGACTCTCCCGATCGCGTTCCTGCTCGCAGATCATCTTACCTTCCAACCTTCCCCGATGCCGCGGCAACTAACTCGGTGAAGTTAAGCCGCAAGTTTTGCGCGCGGTGGAGAGTGTTCTGCGGAAGTTCATGGAGTCCCGGCCGAGCGCCGGGATTTTGTTCGTAGCAGGAAAACACGATCTGTTGGGTTGGAAACCACGGAGGTTCCATGACTCGAAAACTGGATGCGCAAGAACCCTTGCTGAATACAGTGGCGCGTAAGTTAGGCCGAGCTGCTGGAACGCTGGCAAACTTGACTCACAAGATCACGACGGAACAAAACTCCGGAGAAACACATTCGGCATCGAAGCCGAAATCTGTTCCGCAAGAAAAGAACCCTGCGAGCGCCCGCCCGGACCGCACCAATAAGCGGCGTCCAGTCACTGCAAAGAAGCGAGCCGCGACCTCTCGAAGCGCGTCTCGACGAGGAACGATCAGAACGAAATCGCGCTCGAGGAGAAAGGGTTAGCGGCCGATAGTATCAAGGCAATTCAGTTTCCAACATTTCACAGGCGTTTCGGAGTCCAAGATTCATGTCGTCCGCACTCACGAGTACCGCTGCTCCTCCCCCCAGTATCGGTAAGACGGCATTCAAATCTCCCCGCCACTCTCATCGCGGCAAGACAATTATTCTTATCCTTGCGGCAATCGTAATTTGCATGGCGGTTGGTCTTGCGCTGGCTTGGGACCGGATTTGGCCATTCACCGAAAAAGCGGTGGTGGAGGATCTAGTGGAAGCGAGCGACAGCACCGTCACTATCCGCAGTTCTCGCCGCACTTATTTTCCTTCGCCGGGTTGCATCCTGGAGGGCATCGAATTTCATCACGGTCCGGACCACTGGACCCTCATTACCATCGACAAATTGACCATTCAGGGCAGCTACTCGGGTATTATCTCCAAGCACGTTCCGCGCATCACGGCCGAAGGGGGACATGTGTTCGTTCCGCCGTTCGGCCACAATGTAACTTTTAAGACGCAGCACTCCAATCTCGTAGTCGACGAGATTATCGCGAACGGAACGGTAGTCGAGTTCGCCCGCAACGATCCATCGAACAAACCGGTACGCTTCGAAGTGCAGCAAGGCCTGCTCCATGACGTTGAATGGAGCCGCCCTATCGTTTACGACTTGAAATTTCACAACCCCGAACCCCCGGGCGAAATCGCAACTCGGGGAAAGTTCGGCGCATGGATCAAGGGCAATCCTGGAGAAACTCCAATTTCCGGTCAGTACACTTTCGAAGGGGCAGATCTCAGCGTTTTCGAGGGCATCGCGGGAATGCTCGCATCGAAAGGAAAATATGGAGGGCTTCTCAAGCACATTGACATTGCCGGCAGCACTGACGTTCCCGACTTCGAAGTGAAGTCGGGCGGCCATAAAATCAACCTCGTGACCCAATACAGCGCCTACGTGGACGCTGTTCACGGCGACACATTCCTGAAACGCGTCGACGCCGATTTCGGCAGAACCCATCTGATCGCCGAAGGCAGCATCGCAGGCATACAAGGGCGTAAAGGCAAGACTGCCCTGCTCGATCTCACATCCCGGCATGGACGAATCGAAGATATTCTGGGCATGTTTGTTAAAGCCTCCCGCTCCCCCATGTCCGGCGCGATTGCCCTCAAGGCCAAGGTGGAGATTCCACCCGGGAAAGAGCGCTTTCTTCAGCGGGTAAAGCTCCAGGGCACCTTTGGCATCGACGAGGGAAACTTCTCGAAACCGGAGACCCAGAAAAATGTAAACGAATTGAGCGCGGGGGCAAGAGGCGAAAAAATGGAAGACGCCGAAACCGTGGTCACTGATCTAAAGGGAGCCGTCCTGATGGAAGGCGGTATCGCCAAATTCTCCGACCTTTCCTTTGGTGTTCCCGGCGTCAAGGCGCGCATGTATGGCACCTACAACCTTCTCAACGAAAAGATCGATTTACATGGCAGGATGCGGGTCGACACAAAAATTTCCAAGACCACAACTGGAATGAAAGCAGTTCTTCTCAACGCGATTGATCCAATCTTCAAGAAAAAGAAGAAAGGTGAGGTCGTTCCCATTCATATGACAGGTACTTATCAGCATCCGCAATATGGACTTGATCTCACGAAACCGAAAGATTCGACGCAAATCCCCAAGTAGCTGCCCCGCGCGATTGTTGGAAACGATTCGGTGCAAACATCTGAGTGCATCTCGACATCCTAACCTTTATGTTAGACAGGGCCCGAGCTGTATTCATACATAAAACCGTCCTCGCAGCTCTCCTCCTCACTGGCTTCGCCGCATTGCAACTCGCATGCGGTGGTGGTAGCGGTGCCCCGACCATTAGCGTTCAAACGCCTCCGCCCGCCGGCCAGCCCACTTTCAGCCATGTGGTTTTAGTCGTCGAGGAGAATCACAGCTATTCCGATGTAATCGGCAATTCGTCCATGCCATACTTCAATAGCCTGGCCGCGCAATACGGTCTCGCGACGCAGTATTTTGCGAACCTGCATCCTTCAATTCCGAACTATTTAATGCTCACCACTGGCCAAATGGAGACGATCGATGATGCCTTCACGGGCGTGATCAGTGACGACAACGTGGTGCGCCAGCTGGTGAAAGCGGGCAAGAGCTGGAAGGCTTATGCTGAGTCTCTGCCGTCGACAGGGTACCTGGCTAACGATTCTGGACTCTACCTCCGTCACCACAACCCGTTCACGTATTTTTCGGACGTGCAAAACAGCAGTTCCCAGGCGGCCAATATCGTTCCTTTCACGCAATTCGCGACCGACCTCGCCAACGGCGCACTGCCGCAATATTCCTTCATCGTGCCCAACGTGAATGACGACGCCCACAATGGCACGCTTGCCCAAGCCGACGCCTGGCTGCAAACCAACATCGCGCCCCTGATTGCGAACTCCGCGTTTCAAAGCAGCGGCCTGCTGATCATCACCTTCGATGAAGGAGATCAGTCCGATATCAACCACGGCGGCGGCCAAGTCGCGACTCTCATCATCAGTTCCGCAGCCAAAAAAGGATTCCAGTCCACGACCCTCTACCAGCATCAAAGCACGCTGCGCCTCACGCTGGCCGCATCTGGCGTTACCACCTTCCCCGGCCTGGCCGGCACGGCGCCCGATATGACGGAGTTCTTCACCGGCCACTAGCTTCAAAGCGCCCCAGCCAAACAAAACTACCCTGAAATCGCTAAGAGAATCACTGAGAGTCGGTTTAACCCCCCGTGAATCTACGCGATGCGGGGTATAGACATGGCTAATCGCGACTCGTACTTTGAACTATGCCTGTTTTGGACGCATCGCGGAAGGCGTCGTCCGCTCGGATTCTCGTCGTAGACGATAGCCAACTCATGCGTCGCTGCCTGCGAACTCTGCTGGAACAACACGATTCGTGGAAGGTCTGTTGTGAGGCGACTAACGGTAAGGAAGCCATACAGAAAGCCCAGCAATCCGATCCGGATGTAATCATTTTGGATTTCCAGATGCCTGAAATGAACGGCCTGGATGCCGCAAAAGAAATCAGACGACAGTCCCCTGAGATTCCCATTCTGATGCTGACCCTGCACATGTCTCCCCAATTGGCGGACCAGGCCAAAAGGATAGGAATTCGCGGCGCGTGCGACAAAGGCAACATCCACTGCGTGGTGGAAGGGATTGACACTCTGCTTCACCACGGCACTTACTATCGAAATTGACTTCGTGTCTCACCGATAATCATCTTAGGCACCTGTTACCCTTCTTCTAGTACGGCGTATTCGCTTTCTTGGGGAAAGGTGGGCGCGCGTATTCCCGTTGCAATCGACAATCTCTCAAACCTGGACTCCCTCTCCACTCGAGAGCGCGCCACCCGTGTGTATGGCCTTCTGCGGATGATCCTGAATGTTCCGCCGCAATTTCGAACCGAAACTCTCTCGGAAGTGGCGTTGGCCATTGAGCGCCATCCTTGCCGCGACTCCATTCGTTCTACGCTTCGCGATTTCTGGGCGCACCATTCTTATGTTCGCGTCATCTCGGAAGCGGGATTGCCCGATGAGGCTTTCCTGGTTCGAGAATTGCTCGCCCGGGCGCTCCGGCATTTCTTGCCCGTGGACGAAGTAGAAGGCGATCTATACGTGCTCATGGATTCCCTTAACCTGAAAGAATCCGACGCGCGCTGGGTCGCCACCTTGCCCGACGCGCTGGTCGCTCCCTGGGCCGATACTTTTCGGCCGTCCACTTTTTCCATTCTGGCCTCCTGCAAGATTCTGGCGTTGCGCGCCACCAATGTTGCGCTGTCGCGCGATCTCATCGCGTTCGCCGACGACGAGGACATGACCAAGTCCGCCTTCTTTCATCTCCCCTCTCTCGTCGAGCATGTCGTTCGACATCCCGAAGACTTCCATCTCTGGGAAGAACAGCGAAGCGCCTGTGAAGCTCAGTTGCAGACGGTGAACCAGCAACTCGCGGACCGGGGATCTTCTGCGAATCTCATCTTCCGGGTGCGCCTCCTGCGGTCTCTCCTGGGACGCATCCAACAGGTCATCACCCTCGAGCGTCCCGATTCAGACGCGCGCAAGCTCGCGGTCACCGTAGTCCATGGTTTTGCCTCTCAGCGACGCATCGGAACTGTGATCAGTGCCACCACCCGCCGGCTGGCCCGGAGCGTCGTCGAGAGAACCGGCCGGGCCGGCAAACACTACATCGCCAAAAATACTGAGCAATGGGGCGTGATGGGCATGGGCGCGGTCCTGGCCGGCGTCATCACATCGTTCACTGCGCTCTTCAAATACTCCCTCGCAGCCGCGATTCATGCGCCTTTACTCTTGGCCATCGCTCATTCGCTGAACTATGCTCTCAGTTTCTTGCTGATGCAGACCGGCGGATTCCTGCTGGCTTCCAAAATGCCCGCCGTTACGGCAGCTACTCTCGTTGACGCCATGGAAGATCCTGCGAAGGATCACATGGCCAGCCTGCAGGCTATTTCCAAAACGCAATTCATCGTAACTATCAGCAATCTGCTCGGGGCGGTTCCGGCGTCCATCGCCATCGACAGGCTTTACTACGTTGTTCGGGGACATCCATTTCTGCCGGAGCCTGCGGCCGAACACGGCATTCGCATGCTTTTTCCACTGACCTCGATGACGATTCCCTTCGCGATCATCACTGGAGTTTTTCTGTGGCTGTCGTCCCTGGCCACGGGCGCGACTGCGAATTATCTCGCGCTCCATAGGATGGGCTCGGCCATCTCCAACAGCCTGCGCATCCGTGCCAAACTTGGACCTCGACGCGCGGAGACGCTCGCGAACTGGGTGAAGCACCACGCCCCCGGCTCAGTCGGATACATTGTTCTGGGATTCCTGCTGGGCGCCGTGCCCATTATTTTCGAACTGTTCGGCGTCCCTCTCGAAGTGCGCCACGTCACCCTTGCAGCCGCCAGTCTGGGCTATGCTCTGGACGCCTCCCGGCTCTACGGCCAACTGCACTGGCAGGATGCGATTCTCGCATTTTCAGGAATAGCTCTCGTCGGCATCTTGAATATCGTCACGTCGTTCGTGCTGAGCTTTCTCCTCGCCGTGCGCGCCCGCAACATCGGAGAAGCAGAATCGCGCCGCTTCCTGCGCGAGGTGGGACGCAAGCTGCTCACTCACCCCCTTTCTTTTCTCCTTCCGGGAGAGATGGGACGTTCAGAGTAGAAGCTATCAAGCTCTTGTCAATAGATTTGGGGAGTGGGCGCCGTTTCAAAAGGCCGTTTCAAAAGTTGGAGAGGACCTCCGCGAACGCGCGGCGAGCCGTGGAAGAGCGGCCGTTTCAGCGCGGCAAAGTACCGTGGAAGAGCGGCCCTTTCAGGGCCGCGTAAAGCGCGCGGAAATGATCCCTGGGCTTTAGCCCGCGGGCCGCGAGGGCCGTACCGTGCCGGCCCCTCAAACCTGCAACTTGCGAAGATACGGAACACTCGCCTTCATCTTTTCCAAATCCATCTCGACAAAATAATTCTTGATGCCCCCAGTTTTTGCCGCGCTAAAGATCTTCTTCCAATCCAGACTGTCTTGACCCACTGGCATGACTTTCTTCGTCTCCGCCGACCACCCTTGCACGTGCATCGAAATAAAACGGCCTGGATACTTCGTGAAATATTCGGCCGCGTCATACCCTTGGCTGATCGTAGAAACCTGAAACTGAAATTTCACCAGCTTCGGATCGAGGAGTCCGAACAAGACGTCATAGGTCCGCTTCCCGTCCACCATTGAGAGCTCGAAGTCTTCATTGTGAAGCCCCTGCTGGATGCCGGCTTTGGCGGCACGCTCCCCCATTTTGTTGTATTCGTCAGCCGCCCGCTTCACGTCATCCATCGTCGGATTCTTGGGCCCATCGAGGCTGGGCACCAGCATTTGCCTTAGTCCCACATCCTTCGCCCACGCAATGGCACGCTCCTGATTCTCCCGCAGTTCGGTAATACCGAAGTGTGAACTTATGCAGCCGACACCTGCATCGCTCAAAATCTTGCGAAGCTCAGTCCCGCTGTATTTAGCAAGACCGGCGAAGCCCGAATCCGCATAACCAACGGGCGAACATAATTCGACCATCTGGAATCCGGCGTCGGCAAGTTGCTTGATCGTGCCCGGAAAGTCCTTGGCAATCATTTCCCTGACCGGCCATGTCTGGCATCCAATGGGCAAGCCCAATGGATTGGCGTGAAGCTCAAGGACACCTGCGGAAAGAAACCCCGCAGCGGCAGCATAGGTCGACGCACTCTTCACAAACTGTCTTCTCGAAATCGCGGACATAGACGCCTCTTCCTCCTGAGCGAACAGAGTTTTGAAAGGGCGCGGCTTTTTAGCCGCGCCGTAAATCATTCAGATGAATGACGGCTTCAGCCGCTGAGGATTCTACAACGTCCGAAGCCCTGCCCTTCCCAAAATGATTCGTAGATGTAGCGGGCTAAAGCTCCCACCCGCTGCGCCGTTCCGGGCGGACGTACTTCTGCGCGACCTCCGAGTTCACGCTCAAATTGGAGCGATCCCACGTAAGTTTTTGCCCCATGCGCGACACCACATTTCCCAGCAGCAAGGTTTCGGTGACCAGCCCCTCGAATTCGAAATTCCCGCCGGGCTTCACTTTCCCTCCCTTGCAAGCGTCGAGCCATTCCCGCTCATTGCCAGGCGACCGGGGCAGCGTCTTTGGCGGCTGTTTGTAGCTGTCCATTTTCGTTTGAGGAATAATCTTCGGATTGCCGCCATTGAAGGTGCAAAGAATTTTGCCGCGATCTCCCACGAACAGCAGCCCTTCGTCCTCTTCTTCGCTATCGTTCTTGAACGGACGATTGTCCTCCAGTTCGTCCGGACGCCGCGGCTTCAGGCCACCGTCATACCAGGTGAATTTCACCGGCGGCATCTCGCCGCGCGCAGGAAAGTTGTAGCGCACAATCGAGGCCAGTGGGTAGGTCTCTTCGTAGCGGTCGCTGGAGCTGGCCTCCACACTCACCGGCGCCTCGAGTTTCAACACGCGAAAGATTGTATCGAAACTATACGAACCCATATCGCCCAGCGCGCCGCAACCAAAGTCCGTCCACCCGCGCCACACAAAGGGCAAGTACGCATGATTGAACGGCCGTTCCGGCGCCGGGCCCAGCCACAGGTTCCAATCCAAACCTTCGGGCACGGCTTCGGCTTCCTTGGGCCGCTCCACACCTTGAGCCCAGAACGGACGGCTCGACCAGTTCATTACCTCGCGCACCGGCCCAATCGCGCCGTCCCAAATCCATTCACACAGCAATCGCGTGGACTCCGACGCCTGGTTCCCTACCGCAATCTGCGTCGCCACGCCGGTCTCGCGAGCAATTTCGGCAATGCGCCGCGCCTCGTAAATCGTGTGCGTCAAAGGCTTCTGGCAGAAAACATGTTTGCCTTTCTTCATGGCCGCGGCCGATACGACGGCGTGCAGGTTGTCCGTAGTACACACCACAACAGCATCGAGATCTTTCTGCTTTTCCAGCAGTTCACGGAAGTCAACATAAGCCGCACAGCCGCGATACTGCCCCGAGCGCTGCTGGCTGCCGTAATACCCGTCTACGATTTTCTGCGCAGGCTCCCGCCCCGCAACTCCGCTGGTCACGCCGAGAGAATGCGTCAACTGGATCGGCTGATCGGGACTGAGCCAGTCCCATCCGCTACTGACCCCCAGCAATTTCCGTACGGAATTACAAAACTCATGCGTGTCCCACTGCGGATAATTCGCGCCGCTCTTATTGACGTCGCAGACCGCCACGCCTTGCACATCAGGTTCCGCCAAGAAATGAAGCATCACACGCAGACCCTGCGCCCCGACGCCGATGAAAGCGATGTTCACCTTGTCGCTAGGCGGAACATATCCCGCCCCGCCCAACACCCGTCGCGGAACGATCGTAAAACCAATCGCCGCCGCGGCAGTTTGCCCCAGAAACTGGCGCCGAGTAATCGAGCCTTTTACGGACCTGCTGGATCGAACCTCTCTCTTCATTTTCCCTCCCTCAACCCAACACGCTCCCAAATTCAATAGCACGCCCGCGTATGGTTTGTGTACAAATAATTTTACTTCTCGCGAAAGGGCCTGTTTTTGCGGGTCCTTGATTGGTGGAAATATTCGAATGGTTGCGGAGGTGAAATGGAGATTCGTGAGCCTTCCTGTGCTCCCAAATCGCTGGGCTTTGGAAAATGCAAGAAAAACTGTCACAGGGAGGATTTGGCTGTATAGTCGATGCCGGCCAAGACCGCAAAACGTTCTGGATGAAAGGAATTCGCGAATGAACGTGCGTCTCATATCAGTGGCTATTGCGTTGGTTCTGTCAGCAATGTTACTGGGAACGGGCGTTTATCAGAACGTCGTGGACGCTCCGAATTACATGGGCGCTCCCACTTCTTTGGAACATGCACGCGGCTTCTATCATGCGACGAACCCGGGGAATTTTTTTCGAGGGCTCGTGCCTGCCACGCAACTCTTCCTTCTGCTGGCGATAGTGTTCAACTGGAATCCCGATTCTGGTACGAGATGGAAGCTGGTGGGAGCGCTGGCTGCTCTGATCTTAACCGACGTGATCACATTCCGATTTCACTATCCCCGGAACGACATCCTGTTTGTCGCTCCACTGACCCAACCGCCTGAATATTATGATCGGGTGGTGACACAGTGGGCAATGGGAAATTACGTTCGCGTCGCCTTGATCTTGACAGCGGTTGTTTTAGTAATCATATCGATGATCCGCATCGCCCGCGAGACGGCTGCCGTACCACGCAGGTTGGCTTGACAGTCGGCGGCGGCGCATTCTTCCATGCAGGGGGAAAAAAGACTGAAATCGATTTCCTGGAGTCGATGGAGAAATTTGGTGGAGCTAGTCGGGATCGAACCGACGACCTCATCGTTGCGAACGATGCGCTCTCCCAGCTGAGCTATAGCCCCATGTGAGGCTGGATTGCCTACAAAGGATTGATCGACTGCCCGCCTATTTTAACAGCGTTCCAGAATCGGCACCAACCAGCCGCGCCCCCGCCCCGCCCCCGCCCCAGCACAGAGGTCAAGCGACTGTAACCGCCAAACCCAGAATTCGCTTGACGAAATATCTCGACTTGCGTCTAACTAGCAATTAGAGGCATGAAAGTCGGCCGGCCACGGAATGGTCCAGATGTTTACGCAACTGAATCCCGCGAGCGCACGGCGGCAACGCTGGCTTCGGATCGTTTCGCTTGTCGCCCATGGCATTCTGCTGGCCTGGCTGTTGCATACTCCTGAACCTCAACTCCTCACTGCAAACTCCATCGCGAGTGGCCAAAACGGCAAGTCGGTTACGCGGCTTTACTGGCCAAGCAAAACTCCCGACGACAGCAATCAGAGTTCTTCCGACGAAGCGACCCAGCGTTACCGTCATCAGCGCTTGAGCCATGACAAACTCACATGGACAGCGCAATCAAAGTCCCCAAAGTTGCGAGCGCCGAATAACCAGCTGGCCCGTACTAACGAACAAGACAATTCCAGCAGCCAAACGCTTTCCGCGCTGGGTCACGGCGCGCAATCAGGTGCGCTTTACGGAACATTGAATAACGGCGCGTTCTCTGGCAACGAGATCCGGCCCGCTTTGCCGGTCGCGACTTCCGATCCCATGATCTACCCTTGGCAACTGCCTGCCGCTCCGGGCAATGAGATCATCGAAATCACAATCGATGAGCGCGGAGAAATCGTCCGCAAAACTGTACTGCAAAGCCTCGGCCCCGACATTGACGATAAATGTCTGGCAGCGCTGGAGAACTGGCACTTTCGCCCGGCAACACGCAACGGCACAGCCATCATGTCCAAGCAGGATGCCATCTTCCCCTTCAAGGCAAGAGGTTAGCCGCCACGCGAATCACACGCCAGCCGTTATAATTGAAACAGTGAGCAAGAACGAGATAAAACAGGTTGCCTCCGCCGATTTCCCCACGCGCTGGGGTAAGTTCCGCATTTACGGCTTTCGCGGACACGCTGGTTGGGACGGCGATCGCCGCATAGAAGAAGCGGTCGCGCTGATGACCGGCGACGTGAAGTCCACCCCGCCGCTGGTGCGCATTCACTCCCAATGCCTGACCGGCGACGTCTTTCATTCCTTGCGCTGCGATTGCCGCCAGCAGATAGAGCTGTCGCTCTCGATGATTGCCGAGCAAGGCTCCGGCATCCTGATCTATGAATTGCAGGAGGGCCGCGGCATCGGCCTGATGGCCAAGCTGCAAGCCTACGAGTTGCAGGATACGGGACTCGACACCGTCCAGGCCAACGAACGCCTCGGCTTCAAGAACGACTATCGCGACTTCGCGCTTCCCGCCGAGATTCTGAAAGCACTGGGTGTCACGCGCGTGCGCCTCCTCTCGAATAATCCCGAAAAAGTTGAAGCCCTGGAGCGAGCTGGAGTTCAGGTCGTCGAGCGCGTCCCCTGCGAAGTCACTCCCAGCCCCCACGCCGAAGAATATCTAAAGACCAAGAAAGAAAAGCTGGGACATCTTTTCACGTAAGCGTGCGCCGAGGTCGCAAAGACAAACCTTTCTCCGCGTTCTCTGCGTCTTCCCTTCGCGTTCTCAGCGGTCAAAAGATTTTTTGCCCTCCCTCAACATTGCGCCGGACGCGAACCTTCATCCCCCTGCCCTCGTAGAATCCGAACAATGTACAGCGACAACAAGGCTAGAATCACGAACGGCAAAGGCGCAGCCATGCGAGTCGGCAAAACGAGGACTGCAGGATTCCTAACCCAAGTTGGAATAAATATCGACGCCAGCGCGATCCCGCAGGCCGTCACCCATTGCCAACACAAAACAACTACGGCGACGAGCATTAACCCACGCCTCGGACGGCTTGCCTTCAGGATTTCGGATCGTCGAAATCCCAGCCACAAGATTGCCGGGAGCAAGATCACCTGATCGTAAACCGCGCCACTGGTGGGGGCGAGGATCACTGTGACCGCCAGAACGAAACTCACAACCAAAGAAAAGTTACCAGCGGCAGCTGGCTCGCGGCGCGTACGCCAGCAAATCCAACTCACCAGTGCCAGCATCGCCAGCCCGACAACCGATCCCAGAAGCCTGCCGAGCACCAGTTGCGTCAAAGGCGGCAACGTATATCGTGAGTAGCCTGCCAGGGATCGCCACCACCCAATAATCCATCCCGGCAAAACCAGTTGGCTCAGCAGAAACAGCAATAGCATCGTAAGAATGAAGCTCAGCGCAAAAACCTTGCGGCGTTTCCAGTCACTGATCGCCCACAGTAACAGCCACAAAGCGAGCAGCCACACCAATTGCGGCTTCACCGAAGCAAAAGCCAGCAGCATCCCGGCGAGTACGAGCCGTCCACGGACTAGTGCGGCCGCCGAGATCGCCAGCGCAGCACCCACGAACAAACCCGCTTGCTGCGCGTACAACCCTTCCAGTACGGGATAACTGACCAGAACTAGAATGATTGCGATTGCGACCGTGCTGCCCGAAACCTGCAAATGAAAGGCGCGAAGCCACAGCATTAAACTGATCGCCGTCAACAAAGGCAGTAGCAAACCAAGAACTACTCGGACCGCGTTAAACCCCAGAGGTAGCAAGGGCGCCGCCAGCAAATCGGCATAAAGAGGATAAGAGAAAGCGCGGAAATCGGCAGGAGGATCCGCCGGCCGCGTCGGATCCATAGGCCGTCCAAAAAGGCCGATCTGAATTTCTCGCGTCATCTCTTTGGTATAAGGATTGCGCCCCCGAAAAAGCAGCTCGCGCCCGGTCAGCCAGAGCGGATAAAAATCGTCTCCATAAGCATAAAGTCCAACCATTTCGTTAGCCGCATCTGCCATCCGGGCGCCAGGCACAAGGAGGTGGAAGTAGTAGTAGCTCGTCCCCAGAGCAACAAGGAAAGCTAAAGTCAATCTTCGCTTTTGCGGCAGGCGCAGACGCATCATTCTGATTCAGAGTCGAGAAGCTGCTTGAGTTCCCTTTTGTGTTTGGCCGGCAGGTACTGCAAGGCCGCGCCCGCCAGCGCCGAATAGACTTTGCGCGCCGCCGGTACTTTCCGCAGCACTCGCAAATGCCGCTTCACCGTATCCACATCTCCGCGAACGATCGGCCCGCTGAACGCGCCAGCCGCGTCGAACGCGGCATAGTTCGCCAGCGTCTGCAGCAGGATCGGCATCATTCGCCGCTTAGCCGCTTTCCGATTCACTCCCGCGAGAGCCGCAACCTGCTCCGTAGTAGCCAAAAGCGCGGTAAAAAGCGGCGCGGCAAAAGTTCCCCAAGCGTGATAAGCAGCCTTATCATTCTTTCGGATCGAATAAGAGTGCCCGCCCACATCTTCAATCGCTCGTCGCGCTACGCGTACCGCAGGCGCGTCTCCCTCCAGCGCAAAAGCTACCCCCGCCAGCGACGGTCGCGAGCCCCTCACAAACGTCATCAGCGGATGCACCGATGCAACCCGCGCCCCGCGGCGGCGCAGGACCGCCAGTTCGTCGCTGCTAAGCACCCCGCTGGAATGCAGCGCCACTCTTCCCTTCCATTCCATCCTTCCCTGCGAGCAACCCGTGCCGCTCGCGGCAATTTCTGCGTCCGGCACGCAGAACCAAATCAAGTCAGCCCGCAAAGCTGCGAGACCAACCGACGCATCCGTCAATGCCCGGCCCCTCACCTGCTTTGCTAAACTCTGCGCCCTTCTCAGTGAGGTGCCACGCGCGCGCGCAATGACCGCCTCGACCACATAACCCGCCCCCAGCAGTGATCCAGCCAGCGCCGTCCCAAGATTCCCCGCCCCCACAATTGCGACTCGTACCTCGCCAGCCATGCCGGCAGCATAGCAGAACGGGCGTCAGGCTCCCGGCCTCCGCCTCCCGGCTGCCGTACAGCACCAGCCTGTCCTCGTTAACCAACAGCAGAAGCTAGAAGGTAAAAGCTTGAGAGCCGGCAGCTGCTTCAATCCACAACGGACGCGGTACACCGCTCTTTCCGGAAGCCGAAAGCCGGCAGCCGGAAGCCATGTTCTATATTGTCTGCATGCCCAAATCTGCCCGTAAACGTACCCGCCGCAGCCGCAACAAAGAACGCATCCTCTCCTCCCGAACCGTATATCGTGGCCCCGTATTCTGGGTCACTACCGACCATGTCGAGGAACCCAATGGCGTGCGCGCCCGCCGCGATCTCATCCACCATTCCGGCTCAATCGTAGTGCTGGCCGTGGACGACTCGACTCCGGTTCCCCGCATTCTTCTTGAACGACAGTACCGCCACGCCGCCACTGACTATCTCTGGGAACTGCCCGCCGGCCGCATCGATCCCGGCGAACACGAACTCCACGCCGCCAAGCGCGAATTACTAGAGGAAACCGGGTACACCGCCAGCCACTGGCGCCGAATTCTGAAGTTCTTTGCCAGCCCCGGCTTCGTTGCCGAAACCATGGCGGTCTATCTCGCGACCGGCCTCCGCAGAGGCAAGGCACAGCCCGAGGACGATGAAGTCATCTACAAGCGCCTCGTCTCCCTTCCCGCAGCCGTCCGCATGGTCATCGGCGGTACCATCCAAGACGCCAAAACCATTTCCTCCGTGTTATGGCTGGACCACATGTCGCGCACTACCAAGGCGAAGAAGAAAATGTGATAGCGGCGCAGCGCCCACGCTAAGGCCCCAGTCGCGGAAGCCGGTCGTCTTTCTTACTTTTTTGAACGCTCTCGTCGCTTGACAGCCTACCCTTCCACCCCCAATTTGCATCTTAATTCGCGGAAATTATTGCGATGCATGTCCTTGGGACCCCCCATTCAAAGGACGTGCAGAAAGAGGGGGGAACGTGGAACGTTTGAAAGGAACCGTTAAGTGGTTCAATAACGCTAAAGGGTACGGATTCATCGGCCGCGCGGACGGGCCCGACGTTTTCGTGCACTACAGCGCGATCAGTTCCGAGGGATACAAGAGCCTGCAGGAAGGCGATCCCGTGGAGTTCGAAATCACCGAGGGCCAAAAGGGACCCCAGGCTGCGAACGTAACCAAGGCTGCGTAGCGGCACTGGCCATCGCCAACAGCCTCTCCCCTCGAGCGGTACACGCCCGCGCCGCCAGGTGCGCCGCGTGAAGACCGAATCCCCCGCGTTCTTATCGCCGTATCGTCATCCTCGGCACTCTCAGCACTCTGCGTTGTCATCGCCGCATAGTCCTCACGCAGACTCCTCATCGGATAGCCACCGCTGCGTTGTCATCCTGAGCGAAGTGGATTTCGCGCGAAGCGAGAAATCCCGCAGTCGAAGGATCCCTACCCCGGCACTTCCCTGCTCTGGCCCTGCCCTTCAATCTTGTTTTATCTTTAATCCGTGGACAACAAGGCCATCGCCAACATTCTCTACGAAACCGCCGACCTGCTCGAAATCGACGGCCAGGACTCCTTCCGCATCCGCTCCTACCGCAACGCCGCCCAGGCCATCGAGAATTTATCGCAACCGATAAAAGAACTCATCCGCGATCCCAAACAGGTCCTCGCCATCCCCGGCATCGGCAAAGGCATGCTGCTAAACCTGCAGGAGCTTTTCAAAGATGGCAAACTCTCAATTCAAACTCAACTCCTCGATAAGTACCATCCCTCGATGCTGCAGCTGCTGAAGATTCAAGGCCTCGGCCCGAAGACGATCGCCCTCATCTGGAGCGCCTACAAAATCTGCGACATCGATGGCGTCGCCAATCTCGCCCGCGAAGGCAAAATTCGCGAACTGCCCCGCATGGGCGAAAAGCACGAGACCAAACTGCTGAAAGCCATCGAAGACTACCGCCGCATCGGCGGCCGATTCCTCATCGACGCGGCCGAACTCGAAGCCGAAAAACTCACCGCGTATCTCGAAAAATATCCCGGCATCGACAAGATCACGCCCGCCGGATCGCTGCGCCGCGGCCGCGAAACCGTAGGCGACCTCGACATCCTCGTCACCGGCGGGGCCTGCACGAGCGAGGAAGCACGCCAGAAAGCCATCGCCTACGTCGCCCAATATCCTCCGCTGATGGACGTCATCGCCAGCGGCGACAACAAAATCAGCTTCCACCTGCGCAGCGGCATGCAGGTTGACGTCCGCCTTCTGCCGCCCGAATCGTTCGGCGCCGCCATGCAATATTTCACCGGATCGAAAGCCCACAACGTCGCCCTCCGCCAGCGCGCCCTCAAGATGGGATACACCTTGAACGAATACAGCCTGGCCATGCTCGACGGCGGAACGCCAGTCGCCGGCAGAACCGAAGAGGAAATTTACGCCAAGCTCAACCTCGACTACATTCCGCCCGAGATGCGCGAGAATCTCGGCGAAATCGATCTGGCGAGAGACCACGCTCTGCCCGCAGCTAATCACGACAGAGCAGATCTTCAAGGCGATGTCCACATGCACACCGTTGAAACCGACGGCCGCAACACCATCGAAGAAATGGCCGAAGCCGCCAAGGCCCGCGGCTACCAATACATGGCCATCACCGACCATTCCAAAAACCTCGCCTTCGCCAACGGACTCGACGACACCCGCGCCGTCGCCCACATCCAACGCATTCGCGACGCCGGAAAAAAAATCGAAGGCATCACCATCTTCGCCGGCATCGAAGTCGACATCCTGGCCGACGGCAATCTCGATCTCTCCGACGACGTGCTCGCCCAAATGGACATCGTCATCGCCAGCGTCCACTCCGTCTTCAATCAGGAACCCGCCAAGATGACCGACCGCCTGCTGAAAGCCATCGCGAATCCCAACACCTCGCTCATCGGCCATCCCACCGGCCGCATCCAACTCCGCCGCGACGCCTACCCATTCGACATGCACGCCGTCCTGGCCGCCGCCGCAAAACACAAAGTCGCCATGGAACTAAATTCCTACCCCGACCGCCTCGACCTGAACGACGTCCACCTCCGCCAAGCCAAACAACAAGGCGTGAAAATCGTCATCAACACCGACTCCCACCACACCACGCACATGGAAAAAATCCGCTACGGAGTCCTCCAAGCGAGACGCGCCTGGCTGACGAAAGATGATGTGCTGAACACCCTGCTCGCAGATCAATTCGCCAGAGCAATGAAGCACAGCCGGTGACCTTGTCGGTGGATCGGTTGGACTGACCAAGGAGGGTGAGGTTAATGTCAGCGCCAAGACAACCTTTGTCATTCCGACCGGAGCCGGAGCGCGAGCGACGGCGCAGCGGAGGAACCTGCTTTTCTTGATCGCTGATAAGAAAGCCGGGGGTGCCTCATCGGGCATCCCGGCACCAATCGGAGGCATCTGGCAACAGGGATGTTGGACCGTCCGCCGAGACACTACCCGGAGGAAGAATGCGGAACCTTCTGTTGTCGTTTTCCGCCATGCTGACTCTCTGCTTAACCATGGCAGCTCAGGATAGATCCCGCTTCGAAGTGTTTGGCGGGTATTCTTTGGAACGCATCGCCCCTTGTGGAGTGCCGGGATCAGGTGAATATCCCTGCAACGCTGAAACGGGCTTTCTTGCACCCACGACCAGTTTTAACGGGTGGGACACGGCCCTCAGCGCCTATTTCACCAGGTTTCTTGGCGCTACAGCCGATTTCAGCGGTCACTACGGGTCCTACCGTCCCGAAAATAATTCGACGGGCAACCCGTCGACTCTCGCGATATAGCTATATGTTCGGGCCCGTCTTCGCGTGGCGATCGCCCAGGGTCACACCGTTTGCCCACCTCCTGCTCGGGGCCACTTCCGAGAGTCTTGACGGGTTCCATCGGGAATTACAATGCATTCTCGTGGGCAATTGGTGGCGGGCTGGACGTAAGCGTAAGCAGGCGTGTAGCAGTTCGCTTCGCAGATTTGGATTACGAGTCGGTCCACGTGCCCGGCAATGCAGCAGCCAACGGGCTTCGCTATTCAGGTGGAGTGGTCTTCAGATTCTAGGACGGCTGCCCACCCTTCGTTCTTTGAAGGGTGGGATTCCACGGACGACGGCCTGAAGTTTTCCACAGCTTTAATTCGCTTATTGTGACGAACAACCTTTACTGAGGTTTTCGAATGCAGCAAGCTGTAACACATGTGCGCGAATTCCGCATCGAAGTCCGCAACCCTGCGGAACACTCAGAGAGTCGCCTCTAAGTCCTTATTCCTTAAGATTTTACCCATAACCCATTTAGTCTCAAGATTTTGCACGCAAGTGAGGCATATCTCGGCACGTAACCCGAACAAAGCAGGGATTTTATCGATTCGAACCAAAAAAAAATTACATGAGATATCCGGCCGGAAAGACTACGCCAAGAGTCCAAACTCGAGTGACCGCGCGCGAATCGTCCCCCCATTCTCGCGCCCACCGAGTTGGAAAATGAAAGTAGACATACTTCGCAAGGTGGAAACCAGCGAGTCAATCACCGGAGAATTTTGGCTGGATGGCGTCAAGGAATGCTATTACCTGGAGCCGTCGCGCTATACGCCGTTTTACTCCGGCCACCCCTGCATCGAAGCGGGAACCTATCAAGTCGTGCTGACCCTGTCTCCGCATCTCGGGTACGTCTGTCCCGAGGTGCTCAACGTCCCGGGCCGCACTGAGATTCGCTGGCACATCGGGAATTTTCCGAAAGAGGTGCTGGGTTGCTGCGTGGTTGGTACCGCGGTAGGCACAAATCAAGTCGAAAATTCGAGAGCCGCCTTTGACGCTTTAATGGCAAAGCTCACGGGACAGACCATTCTCGCCGAGTATCACGATCCCATCTCCCTTCTCGCTGGCGCGGCAACGCATGAGCGCCCATCTGAAGTAGAATCAGCGTTGCGAGAAGCGCCTATGCCTGACCAGACTCCAGTCCCTCCGCCGCCAGCGCCCGAGCCTGCGCCGCCGGTCGCTACCACTGCCCCTGCGAGCAAAGGTCCCACCATCAACATTGGCGAAGAGTACGGCACAGCCAAGAAAAATCTGCCCCCCGCCAAGATCGTTCTGATTGCCATTGGCATCGTGCTGGTCGTGGTGCTCATCGCTTCCTTCCTGAAGCGAGCCACACCGCAAGCCTCCGGCTCTCTGGACAATGTGGCCGCCGTGGAGATTCCCGGGCAGGGTTCGACCATGGTCGCCCTAACTGTTACCATCCACAACACCAGCGAAAAGATTTTCTATGTCCATACTATCGAGAGCAAGCTCAAGGCGGCCAGCGGCGAAGACTCCACCGCCGACGCCGTTTCCGCCGTCGATTTCGATCGCTACTATCAGGCGTTCCCCATGCTGAAAAGGGGCGCGCAGCCCGCTCTCCCGCCGGAAACTAAAATCCAGCCCGGCGAGAGTACCACGCGAACCGTCATCGTTGCCTTCCCCGTAACCCTCGACGTATTCAACCAGCGCAAGTCCGTGAGCGTAGTCATCTGGCCCTATGACCAGACGGTGCCCGTAATATTGACACAATGAAAACGCCACGCTTGCGCGAATGCGCCGAATACGTTTCTATAGCAGCATGAAAAATCTCCGGAATCCTATCCGCGTCCTCACCCTTGCTGTGTGCACTTCTACTCTCCACGCTGGTCTCCGCCGCTCCGGCCGGAGCGCACGGCAAATATATTTTTTACGTAGGCACCTACACCGAAGACGGCAGCAAGAGCAAAGGCATCTACGCCTACCGCTTTGACGCGGAAAGTAATCAGATCACGCCGTTGGGCCTCGCCGCGGAGACCACCAATCCATCCTTCATGGCTTTACATCCCAACAGCCGATTCCTTTACGCGGTGAACGAAGTTGGCAACTACAAAGGTCCGAACAGCGGCGGCGTGAGCGCATTCTCCATCGATCGTGCGACTGGAAAGCTTACCTTCCTGAATGAAGTCCCCTCCCGCGGCGCCGATCCCTGTTACATCACCGTCGATAAAACGGGTAAGTATGTTTTGGTGGCGAACTACACCGGCGGGAGCATCGCCGTCTTCCCCATACTCGCGGATGGAAAGCTCGGCGAGGCCTCCGCCTTCGTGCAGCACACCGGCCACGGCACCAATCCCAAGCGCCAGGAAAAAGCTCACGCCCACTCCATCGATCTCTCGCCCGACAATCGCTTTGCCATCGTCGACGATCTGGGCCTCGACGAATTGCTCACCTACAAGTTCGACAGCGCCACCGGATCGCTTGCGCCCAACAATCCGCCCTTCGTCAAACTCGACCCCGGAGCGGGCCCGCGTCACTTCGCGTTAAGCCCGAGCGGAAAGTTCGCGTACGTGATTTCTGAAATGCACTCGACAGTTACCGCGTTTTCGAACGATGAAAAGGCCGGAACGCTCAAACCCCTGCAAACGATTTCGGCGCTTCCCAAAGATTTCACCGGTCAGAATGACGATGCAGAAATCCAGATGCATCCCTCCGGCAAATTCCTCTACGCATCGAATCGTGGCAGCGACACGATAACGGTGTTCGCAATCGATTCTGGCAAGGGCACGCTGACACCGATTGAATACACGCCCACGCAGGGCAAGATCCCGCGCAGCTTCGAGATCGACCCCACCGGAAAGTTTCTCTTCGCCGAAAATCAAAAGTCAGACAACATCGTCGTCTTCCGCATCGACGCAAAGACCGGCCACCTGACCCCCACGGGCCAGGTGCTGAACGTTGCTTCGCCAGTTTGCGTGAAGTTTTTGGGAGTCGAATGATTCGTAGAGACGTAGCAAGCTACGTCTCTGTTTGCGCCATTCCGAATGGTGGTGAGAGAGACGTTGCAAGCAACGTCTCTACGATTTCTTTTGAAGAAATCTTCGCCGCACCAGATGCGTGCTCGCGTCCGGCTTGATCTCATCGTACTTCAAACAGCTGATCGACCCGTCGACTTCGAGCACTGCAAGCGCGACTTGATCACAACTATTGATCCCGTGCTCCCGCAAAGCGCGATGCAATTCATCCATGCTGACATGCTCCCGCGCCATGTGCGATTCAATGATCTTGCCATCATGGATCAGCAGAGAAGGTTCGCCCTCAATCAGGCGCCGGAATCGCTTACTTCCGCCCGAAACATCGGCGACCAGATAGTTCAAAATCAACAGCGTGCCAGCCGCCACTGCGCCGCCCAAGAGCGACGTGTCGGGTCCGGTCATGGCATTCTGCACGGAGTTCGACAAGAGGAGCAGCAGCGTGAGATCGAACGGAGTCATCTGCCCGACTTCGCGCTTGCCGCTCAAGCGCACGCCGATCAGCACCAGCAGATAGATGACGCCGGTGCGCACGACAATCTGCAGCAGAACGTGGCCGCCGGGGAAAAACGCTCCGCTCATAATTGTTTAAGTTCGTTTCTTCAGCTCGCCCTTCAGTTCGCGGTGACGGGCACGGGAGCGTTTTTCGGCGTGCTCAAATATCCAGTGGCTTTGTTTTTGTCGACGCTCCACACCACCAACTCAAACAGCAGGTGGTCGCGCCCGGAGTAGAACTGAATCGGTTCGGCGACGTTGCGGTCTTTCTTTTCGATCGTCCGATCGTCCGCGGTCACGTTCACTGTGAACTTGCCTTTCTTGACGTCAGCCTTCCTAAGCTGCAGACTCACCGTTGATACCGGCTGCGGCTTGGCGCCCTTCAGGAGCGTGAACTCGTAGTAGTTGCGGTCGCCCTTGTGCTTCAGCACGTCCAGGTCGCCCTGCGTGTGTGCGATCAAGCCACTTTGTACACCCAGGTCGCCAATCGTGCTTTGCAGCTTGGCTTTGGTGGCATCCAGATCGGCCTTGGTTGCAGCCACGTCGGTGCGAACACCACCCACGTCATTCTTCACGCCAGAGATTTCCCCGGACTCACCGTGTTGATCTGGGCCTTTTGTTCATTCTCCAGACGGCTTACAGCGGCCAGTTGCGCCGCCTGCAATGTGGCGGCGCGCTGTGCCAGTTCCTTCTTGGTCATGCCGGCCTGGCGAGCCAGGGTTTCTTCCTGCGCTTCCGCAGTCTGCATACGGTTCTGCAACTCTTTGACCTGGGCTCGGCTCGCGCTGAGGTCCTGGGTCAACCTCTCTACATCCGAATGCGTGACGTACTGTGCGTATCCGAACGCCGCTACCGCTAAAATCGCCAGCACGATCAGAATCCACTTGCCGGCATTCGATTGTGGTTCTATCTGTACATCGCCTTCATCGGCCATACACCCTTCCTCCTCAGGAAGCTCTTGAATGAATTGCAGGGATTCCTTTAATTGTTTAGCAGGATCAATACGGTGTCAATGCCTCAACGGATTTGAGGGGTAGACGACGCCTCTAGTGCTGAAGTGCCAACGCTTCTCGCAAGACGGGTTCAGGATTGCGGCGAACCGCCTTGGCGTCCGCTCCCAGTCGTTTTTCCAGTTGCCTTCGAGCCGTGGACAGCGAGTCCGGAACCGTGGGGTTGGGCAGCAATCGCGTTATTTTCTCTGATTTCACGATGCAAGCATACGCCAGCCGTGCGGGAAATCCCGCATCATCGAGAAAACTGCCGTAGAGCAACCAGTCTGCAGCGCTGGCGCTGTCGTCGCGGTTCGAACTGTCCAGCTGCAGCGCCTGCTGGTAAAGCTGCAATGCGGGAGCCAACCTGCCGGCTTTCGCCTGGAGCGCAGCCTCGTTCACATCCGCCAGGCTTTCGAGCTTGCTCTGACCGGTCAGCCCGGCAAGCTTCTCCGCCAGGTGGTACGACTGAACGGCCAGTTCAGTCTGTGAGGAACGCGCCTGGCAATCCGCCATGCGCAGCACGATGGCAATAATCTTGTCCGGTGCAGGACGATCTTGTGCCCCCTGCCGCGCAATTCCCTGGAGAAACGCGTTGTAGTGTGACGCCGCAGCTTGTGCTTTGCCCTCCCGGTCCAGTTCGTTCGCGAGATACAAATGCGTGCGCGTTTGGTTCGGATCCACGGCAAGAGCCTTATCCCAACTCGCGACGGCCTGATCGTTGTAGCCTCGCCGCAACGCCAGGAATCCCCGGTTGACAAGCAGATTGGCATCCTTCGGTGTGTACTGTAGCGAAGCTTCGGTCAGATCGAAGGCGTCGTCAAACCGGTCTTGATCGATGAGAAGCCGCAACAGCGCCTGACGCGCAGCCGGATCGGCCGGATTGGCCTGCACCGCACGCCTCAGGGCGGCTTCCGCCTGTCGTGGCTGGTTGTCTTCCATCGCTCTTTGCGCCAGCCGCATTTGCAGCGAACTATCAAATGAATCGAGACTCGCCGCGCGCTTCAGATCGTGCAAGTTGTCGGTACGCAGCGCAAGATAGAAACGAGCCTGATCAACCGTTCCCCAAGTCAGTAACAATACGGCTGCACCCACGCGCAGCGAACGGGCTGCAACCGTGCTGCCGAGAAACCACCGCCCTGCAACAGCCAACCGTCCGCCCGCCCCAGCCGCGGCATCGGAGATCCGTTCGTGCGAATTGAGTAGCAGGGATGCGATTCGTCCGTCGCGCAGCTTCCAGATGGCGCCATCCAGAATGAAGTGGTGAATATTCACCAATGCGGTGAAGATCAGAAAGCTGGCTGTGAAGTCATGATGAAAAGCGCGGCTCGCCACCCACGGCCCCGGCACGAACAACGCGATGCCACCGACAACCAGCACACCGAAATAGGCCAGCGGCTGCCAGGTGCGCTGTGGCTTGTTCGACGCTTCTCCCGCGGATTCGCGGCGGGCATAGTAGCTCGTAATCCAGAGATACTGCGCGGAATGCATCACGGCCAGCACGCCCGTACTGTACCGGTTCTGCGGAATCTCCAGGCCTTTGATCAGTGAAATCGCCGCGGGCAGCAGGAACCAAAGAAACTGCGAAGAGAACAACGTCAGTGACGGGATCAGCTTCCTCCATCCGGTGGAGCGTGCCAGGCGGGTGAGCCCAAAGGCCGACAGCCCGATGAACGCCACGCCCAGCCCGATCTGCTCCCAACGGCTCACCACTGCCGGAATCCCCAGCGAAAGGAAAAGCGGGTCGGTTGAGGGGCCAGTGTGGAATCCGAGAAACAGAATCAGGTATGACACGACAAATGCGCCATACAGAGCCCGGCGTCCTGCCTTGTCCGGAGCGGCTCCAGCCCGGCGGGCGAACATCATGAACAGCCCGTAGTTCTGCCCGCTGTAGTGCCACGGGCTCCAAGTCAAATAAATGGTGAAGATCCACGGCAGCAGGCGCAGCCAGAGATGCGACAACAGCAGTGTCAGCACCAATAGCGCCGTGATATGGACCGTGAAGATTCGGTATTTCTGAAAGTCTCCGGCGCGATGGTAGGCGCGGTAAATCGTGGCCATGTAGTGCGGATAATTGAAAAAGAGCGCCAGCACATAGAAGACAACCGACCAGGTGCGGGCGTTCGAAGCGAGCGAAAAATACGACAGCAATAACAGCGGCGCCGACCATGCCCCGCAGCCAACGATCAGGTCAAGCCAGGGATTGTAGATCCAGGGCGCGCCCTGTTGCTTCGGATTCTGTCGCGATTTTTCCATTCTTGTGTGGCGTTCTGACGTTTTGAAGGGGGCTTGCAGTCGTTCCGCCACCTTGATTCGTCCGCAAAGATATTTACGAAACAACTTCTAGCTTGCGTGGCTCGACCAAATTATAGGTTGGCAGATAGCGATGCCGAGTAGCTGGATGGGTGCAACAGGGGTAACGAAAGTAACGAGAGTGTTTGAAGGAAACAGGTATCGGGTAGCCCCACAAGTCAACGCTATTGAAATTTCCAGCGAGTCGACTTGCCCACGAAGTGCTTCTCCCAAAGGCCAAACACTACTCGCGGACGAATAGCAAATACGGGTTCCTTCAGCGAGAGGATGTCATCTTTCATCGACCCCATGTCGAAATCATATTTAGCTTTGTATTTTGCCAGAAACTTGCGGCGCGCGGCGATGTCGGCAATTTCCGCGACGCCTTCGACAATGACTGCCTCATTCGCGTGCTCGGTACAGAGCACGCAGTTCGCGTTTCCTTCCAGGTTGCGCGCCTTGCGCGACTTGCTGCCGGTGCTGAAGAGCAGGCGTCCGTCCTGCCACAGGCCCCAGACGACCATGGTGTGAGGAGAGCCGTCGGGCTTGACGGTCGTGATCCAGTAGTTGTGCGATTTCTTCAGCCGCTGCTCGGCCCAACTCCAGGGCAGCAGACCTTTGCTTCCCGTGGGCAAGCCATAGCCGGGCATGTGGGGACGGCTCGCCTTGGCACTTGTGATCCGAGTTTTTTTCGCTGCGGTCATTTCTTCGCCCGCATTTCACTCTACGAATAAAAATGCAGAGTACTCACCTCGACCTCATGTCCGGTGGATTCGGCTTTTCTTCTTCAAACGATCAAAGAGTTCAGCATTTTCTTCCTGATTGGATTGGCCGAATTTACTGCATCTCGCGAATGTGTCCTCGAATAAGACGTTTTCTTCCACCGCTCTCGCTACTTTCGGAAAGAAATCTGCGAAGTGATGCTCCAGCAGGTGCTCCACCAAGACTGTGGCAACCGCCGCCCGAAGATCCTCATCCTGGTGACAGCCCCAGCGCAGGATAAATACCCACACCGCGTCCGGCTCTGGTTCGATGAACTCGGCGACCTTGATGATGGCTTGCCAGCGTTGATCGACCTCCTGCTCAGGCGCAGCCCGGCCCGGCAAAACTGCTTCGGCCTCTGCGATGGTTTCCCACACATTCATGAGTCTGGATAATTCTCTGTCCCCCTCGGCCGCTGGTTCACACTATAGATTTTTCTTCGTCCACTGGTCGAGGCGGTCGAGCGCCTGCTGCAGGTTCTCCAGCGAATTAGCGACGCTGAAGCGCAGGTAGCCTTCGCCGAATTCGCCAAAGGCGGTACCGGAAAGCGCGGCGACTCCTGCCTGCTCCAGTAGAGAATCGGCGAGCGGTTTCGACTTACGTCCGGTTTGCGTGATGTTGGGGAAGACGTAGAACGCGCCTTTGGGCATGCGGCAGGAGAAGCCTTTGATCTTGTTCAGTCCGGCCACGAAGACATCGCGGCGGCGCTGGAATTCGTCCCGCATGCGATCCACGGAACTCTGATCGCCGCGGATAGCTTCGATCCCCGCGATCTGCGTGAAGCTCGCGGTGCAGGAATTGGAATTGGTCATCAAGCGCGTCATGTGCGCGGCGAGGTCGGGGCGCATCACGCCGTAGCCCATGCGCCATCCGGTCATGGCGTAGGTTTTCGAGAAGCCGTCGAGCAGAATGGTGCGCTCCTGCATTCCGGGAACCGACATGATGGAGAAGTGCCGGCCGCCGTCGAAGAGCAGGCGGCTGTAGATTTCGTCCGACAGAATCATGATGTTGCGGTCGCCGATCGATCTTCGCGATCTGCTCGATGTCGCGGCGCTCCACAACGCCGCCGGTGGGATTCTCAGGAGAATTCAGAATGATCAGTCTGGTTCGGTCGTTGATGAGCGAGGCCAGTTCGTTGACATCGAGCGAGAAGTCGCGCTCCTCGCGCAGGTGGATGGGCACGGCGCGTCCGCCAACGTAGTGGATCATCGACTCGTAGATGGGAAAGCCAGGATTGGGATAGATGACCTCATCTCCTTCATCAATTAACGACAGAATAGTGAAGAAAATAATTGGCTTACCGCCGGGAACGACGACTACCTCCTCGCTCGTGACTTTCACGCCGCGGGTGCGGCTGACGTATTCGGCTAAGGCCTGACGCAGATCCGGCAAACCGGCGGAGGGACCGTAGTGCGTCCAACCAGTGCGCAGGGCGTTGACGCCGGCGTCGATCACGTTTGCGGGCGTGTCGAAATCCGGTTCGCCGATTTCCAGATGAATGATGCTCTTGCCCTGGCGCTCGAGGGCACGCGCTTTGTTCAGAACTTCGAAGGCGGTCTCGGTGCCCAGGCGCGACATGCGGCGCGCGAGCTGTAATTCGTGTTGGGTGGCTTTCTCCATGCGGGAAAAACCCCTGACAGCGGCGAACCGATTATTATAACGTTTCGCCAATCGAGCAGCATGGCGAGAGCGATTGGAGATTGGCAGGCATGCGCGTGGGTCAGAGAGACGTAGCAAGCTACGTCTCCACGAAATCTCGGATCTGAAGAAGTATCGCCAAGAGGCGGAGGGAGGAACATTCGAGCTTCGCTCGAATGACAGCCGAGGCGGCTGTCCCTACGCGAGCCGTGCTATTCCGAAACGCTGTGCTCTTCGTTCTGCGCGCGCAGTACGCGGTCGACGGAGTAGGGGGCGCGGCGGCTGGGCTCGTGGTAGTGGCGGACTTGCATTTCACCGAGCAGGCCGATAGCGAGCAGGTTCAATCCGCCGAGCAGGAATCCCATTGCGGCCATCATCAGCGGACCGTGCGCTTCCATCACTGGGACGTGGCGCAGGAATTTTTCCACACCGAGCCAGAGCACGATGCCGCTGCCGCTGAAGATGCTCAGCATCCCGATGCTGCCGAAGAAATGCAGCGGGCGCGAAAGATAACGCAGCAGGAAGCGAATGGTAAGCAGGTCGAAGAACACGCGGAAGGTGCGCGTGATTCCGTAATGCGAGACGCCGCGCTCACGATTCACATTGCGGATCGCGACTTCGCAGATGGTCGCCCCGTGCCATGAGGCCAGCGCCGGGATGAAGCGATGCAGTTCGCCGTAGAGCGGAACCTGCTCGAGAATGTCGCGGCGGTAGGCTTTGAACGTGGTGCCGAAGTCGTGGATGTCGACGCCGCTGATTTTGGCCATCATCCAGTTGGCGATGCGTGAGGGGATGCGGCGCATCCAGAAATTGTCGACGCGCACTTTGCGCCATCCGCTGACGATGTCGTAGCCCGCGGCAATTTTTTCCAGGAATAAAGGAATGTCGTTGGGATCGTGCTGCAGATCGCCGTCCATGGCAATGATGTACTCGCCGCGGGCATGGTCGAAACCGGCTGCCAAGCCGGCGGTCTGGCCGAAGTTGCGGCGCAGCTTGACCACCGTCACGCGGCTATCGACGGCAGCGATTTCGCGAAGCATGGCGAAGGTGTGGTCCTTGGAGCCGTCGTCCACCAGCACGATTTCGAAGGTTTCGCCGTGAGCTTCCATGACCGCTTTCAAGCGATCATAGAGGTCGGTGACATTCTCCTGCTCATTGTGGAGCGGGACTACGATGGAATACTTGGGCACGGTGTTTTGATTATAGACGGAAAAGCAGTTCTCAGTTGGCAGTTCTCAGTTTTCAGTTGGGTACCTTTGGTTTGGGACGAATGTGCGGCGGCGGGCAGCTGCTCTGGTGGTAGGGCACCGTGGCAGCTGATCCAAGGTCTCGCAAAAGAGGCGAGAACCGGGCACCCTGCACCCTTGTTTCGCACATCGGCCTAGGCCAGGCGCACATCCAGTAGAGCAAACCAATACTGAAGAGATTGCAGCGCGAAGCCGCAAAGGATCAGTACGATGCCGAATACACCAAGGCGGCGCTCGGGGAGATTGTCGGCGTAGTACTCGATGTAAGGATTGACGGTAACCCCGACGCCGGTGACGATTCCGGTGACCAAGCCTACGCGAATCGCAAAAGCCCAGGGATGGTCCACGTGATGGATAAAGGCACTGCAAATAAGCGCAGTGGCGATGTAGCCGACGGTACGGACGACCGTTCCCCAAAACTGGCGCCGCGTAAGGCGTGGGCGGCGAGCCGATGAGTAGTCCATGGCGGGACGCATGCCGCGAGAGTAGGCCAATATTTGCCCGATGGTGATCAGAATAGCGAAGGCGATGGCGAATCCCGAGCCCAGAATCCTGTAGAGTCCGGCTGCGAAACCGAGGCCGCGAATGGCGGAAAACAGTGCTTCCCAGGGCCAAGCGTAGTGATCCAAGCCGCGACCTGCTCGATTGAACTCGATCGAAAGCGTGATGCCGGTTGCAATGCCAGAAGCCAGTCCAAAGAAGAAACCCAGACCGATGCCGTAACCGATGCCGAAGACGAGCGAGTAGGTTACCGCGCGAGTAAGCAATCGCAATGGACCATGTTGTCCACCCAACAGGTCGTAGGCAAGATAGAGACTGCCCAGGACATCAAGACACGTGCCTGTAATGCTGATTGCCGCAACTGTGTGATGGTCCATTTAACGATAGAGAGTAACACTTTGGGGAAGGTGCGCAGATGACGACAGAATGAAGTTCAGTAGTCAGTTCCCGCCCGGGAAAATCAGGCATCTGAGGGGGTTAGCGCGTGTCATTCGCAAGGTGAACTTCCGGGCAGTGACTTTCGTAATTTTCCTTAAATTTCCACGTTGCGGTTCTAATAAAATCACGCTTTCGCGCTGGAATCACTCATGGATAATTTGGTGTTCTACCTGGTTGCGCAATTGAATCTGGCATTGGGGGTGGCCGGACTCATTTGGCCGGACAAGTTGATGCCGCTGTTTGGCCTGTTGATGTTTCCCTGGCCGGCCAGCTATCGCTCAATTCGAGTCAACGGCATCGTTGCGATTGCAGCGTATCTCCTGGTTCTTGGGAAATTATTTGTGACTAGCTTCTGACGAGGAGCAAGCCTCCCGCGGAGGCTGAAGCCGTGCCCTTCCCAAAACCATTCGTCCTTAAGACCATTCATCGGACAGCTTTTAGCCAGGATTTGTGTTCCGTCATGCCTGGTCTTTGAGCTTTAGCTTGGACTTGTTTTCTTCCATGAAAGATTTGATTTCGTTGGCCGCGCCGAGGAGGCGGTTCCATTGTTCGTAGTAGAGCGTGACCGGAAAACGGCCGAGGCCGTAGACGCTGACGCCGCCTTTTTCGCCGACTTTGAAGATCAGGTCGCCACTGCGTTTCTTGGTTTCGACTTCTTTTTCAAGTTGAGAGAGTTTGGCTTTCAGTTCTTCGTAGGTTGGTTCTGCCATGATTTCCTCGCGGTTGATTTCGGATAAATAGTGTGTTGTTTCTTTCGCCCCTGCGGGGCTTGTAGATTTTACTCGGGATTACCCACGGCTTGCTGCCATGGGCTGTATTCTTTCGCCGCTTCGCGGCTGCATTTTGGGAATCCTTTTCACTGCAACTGATTCAATGTCTGACGAGCTCACATGATCGTGTTAGCAAGATTTCTTGACAGCTTATAGCGTGAACGATGAACTTCTTCCTATAGTAACTTGTGCGGCATTGCCTTGGATTGGATAACCCTTATATGCTGTTGAGAGTCTAACCCGAAAATAGGAAAGCCGGATCAGGTAATCGATGCGTTTGTGGACGAGATGGTCGGCATGGTTTTGCGCGGCGCTGATGTTCTGGGCGGCGGCGGCCGAGTCGACTCATATTCACCCCACGGCGACAGAATCTGCTTCCTGCTCGATTTGCGTGGTGGCGCACAGCGCCAGCCCCACGGTAAGTTCCAATCAGCCGCGACCGGTTTTTGCCACGGTCGATTTACTGCAAGAAGAAGAAGTCGCCGCAAAGTCCTGGCTCGACGTTTTTGAGATCGGCATTCGCGGTCCTCCTACGATCGTATAGGGATTTCCACAATTCTAATTTTCGGCTCGACGCTGCAAGCGTTTTGGGCCGGTCGATTCCCTATTCGTCATTCATTATTCGACATTCATCTCAGGAGGATGTAAATGCCTATTTCTTTTAAATGGCGATTGATCGCCATTCTCGCCGCCACATTTCTAACTACTTCTATCTGGGCGCAGTCTGCTGGAAATTCCGGTTCCATCAATGGCAGTGTGGTCGATCCTACGGGCGCGGTTGTTGCCAACGCTACTGTCGAAATCCGTAACCCGGTGAGCGGCTTCGATCGCTCTACGACCACCGACGGTTCCGGGAAGTTCGCCTTTACAAATGTTCCTTTTAACAACTACCACTTGACGGTTACCGCGCCCAACTTCGCCTCAGCCGTGCAGGACGTGGAGCCTCGTTCGGCCGTGCCGGTTAGCGTTACCATCAAGCTCCAAGTCCTGGGTTCGACCGAACAGGTAACGGTGGCGGCGGAAGGCGGAGACCTGATCGAGAACGACCCAACCTCCCACACGGACGTTGACAGGAGCTTGTTTGACAAAATTCCCTTGGAGAGTCCTTCGTCATCGTTGAGTTCGCTGGTCACGCTGGCGACTCCGGGGATAGCGGCGGACTCAAATGGCCTCTTCCACAGTTTTGGCGATCATGCCGAGAACTCGTTTTCTGTCGACGGCCAACCCATCACCGACCAGCAGAGCAAGGTTTTCTCCAACCAGGTTCCTATCGATTCAATCCAGTCGCTGGAGGTGATCGCGGGCGCGCCGCCGGCAGAATACGGGGGCAAGACCAGCTTGATCATCAACGTGACAACTCAGTCGGGCCAGGGCGAGACCACGCCTCATGGCGTCGGTAACGGCCTCTTACGGCTCGTTTGGCACATCTAACCTGGGGTTCACTCTCGGTTACGGCGGGCAAAAGTGGGGGAACTTTATTTCCGCGAACGGACTCAACAGCGGCCGTTTTCTCGATCCGCCGGAGTTCGCCGTGATGCACGACAAAGGAAACGAAGAGAACCTGTTCGACCGCGTCGACTATCAACTCTCAACGCCGATTCGATTCACGTGAATTTCGGATACTCGCGTTCCTGGTTTCAGAATCCCAATTCGTTCGACCAGCAATTTCATAACGTCAACGGCGTTCAACTGACCGATCCGGTGACTGGCAGGCCGCTTGGCGCGACCGATCAGGTCTCGCAAATCAAAACCTTCAACATCGCGCCGACCTGGACGCGCCTTCTCAACTCCGCCACGGTGTTTACTCTAGGCGCCTTCGTGCGACGCGATCAGTACAACTACTATCCCAGCGCCGATCCGTTTAACGATTTCTCTCCGGACCTGCAGGGGCAGACCGTGGTTCAGAATCGAAAACTCACGAACACAGGCCTGCGGAGTAATGTGTCGTACGCGAAGGGGATCCACAATATAAAAGTCGGCGCGACTTATGAGCAGACCTTTCTGGATGAGAATGATGGAATCGGAATCGTCGATCCAGGGCTGGTAGCGGGAATCGCCCCCTCGTGCCTCAGTCCGACTGGGCAGCCTATTCCGGGTACGCCTTGCGCAATCCTGGCGCCCTTCGATTTGACTGGCGGAGGTGGGGCTTATGCCAGAGGCGGACTGTTTCATTTCAATGGACACACGGACGTGAAGGAACTTGCGCTCTATGGTCAAGATTCAATCACGAAAGGAAACTGGTCTTTCAACCTGGGCGTGCGAGGCGATTTTTACAACGGTCTTTCCCGAGACCGGCAAGGAGAGCCTCGTCTGGGCGCTGCCTACAACATCAAGAAGACCAACACGGTACTGCGCGTATCTTACGCCCGAACCATGGAGAGTCCGTTCAACGAGAATCTGATCATCGCCAGCACTGGTTGCAACATTCCATTTCTCGCCACGCTGGTGCCTCCGCCCGGGGTCTCCTGTGTCACGGGACCGATTACTCCCGGCTACCGCAACGAATTCCACGCTGGCTTGCAACAGGCGTTCGGACGATACCTGGTGGTGAGCGGCGATTACATTTGGAAGTACACCCACAACGGCTACGACTTCGGGACTGTGGGCAGCACGCCCATTACCTTCCCGATCGAATGGCACAATGCCAAGATTCCGGGATTTGCGCTACGCGTGAGCGTGCCAAACTATCGGGGTTTCACGGCGCAGGTGGTGATGTCGAGCGTGGCGGCTCGGTTCTTCCTGCCGCAGGTCGCAGGGCTGCCAATTATTCCTCCGGCGACGGGAGTCTTCCGTATCGACCACGACGAAAAGTACAACCAGACGACGCATTTGCAATATCAGCCGTGGAAGACTGGGCCGTGGTTTGGCTTCAACTGGCGTTATGACAGCGGGCTGGTGGCGGGGGCGACTCCTTGCTTCAACCCACTGACAGCCACTTGCGCGGGAGCATCCACCACGTTAAATGGCCAACCCGCGATCAATCTGATCAATACTATTTCAGGCGCGGCCTTAACGGCTGACCAGGAGTTTCAGGCCGGGTTTACCTGCAACGGGGTACACGCGACTCCGACGCAAGCTCTGCCCAGCCCCTGCCTGGCGTCGCAATTCGGGTCCAACCTGATCAAAGTGCCGGCTCCGAATTCCGAGAATGACGATCACAATCCGCAGCGAATCGCACCGCGGAGTCTGTTCGACATCTCTTTCGGCCATGACAATCTGTTTCACGGCGATAAGTACAAGGATGAGCGCGCAGCTGACGGTCATCAACTTGACCAACAAATATGCGCTCTACAACTTCCTGTCCACCTTTAGTGGCACACACTACGTGACCCCACGGACGATGACGGCGCAGCTTGGGTTCCACTTCTAGCTGGTGTGGCTGGACTGAACAAAACAGGCGGCCCTGTCTGGGCCGCCTGTTTCCATTTGGGGGATTGAGGTTTGTAAATCCGTGTAAAAGATGGGTGAAAGCACGGAGGAATGCATCCTGATTGGTAGAATAAAAACAATCGCCATTCAAAACTGCGCATCTGTTCCTTTGGGGGAATTATTTGTCTATTCAGTCCGCGCGCAAAACTTATGGCCTGCTTTGCGCTCGCCAGCCTCTTCCCATTGCTGAGTGCCGCGCAGCAGGCCACACCACCAGCGAGCCCTGATCCGTCGACGCAAACACAGCCCCAGACGCCTGCCAAGGATCAGGCTGCGCCTGCGCAGACGCCCACGGATAAAGACAAGGACAAAAAGAGTACGGACCCAAATGGCCAAGGCAAAGTTGCGGGGACCTCGAACGACCGGCTCTTCTATACGCTGCCGAATTTCTTGAGCATCGAGAATACCGCGCAGCTTCCACCGCTGACTGCCAAGCAGAAATTCGCGGTCGTGGCACGAGGTACCTTCGATCCCGTGCAGTATCCGTGGTGGGCTTTCCTGTCGGCCATCAGCCAGGCGGACAATAGTGAGCCGGGCTACGGGCAAGGCTGGGAAGCGTACGGAAAACGCTTCGGAACTGCTGCGGCTGACGGGATCATAGAAAACTTTATGACCGCCGCCGTCCTTCCTTCGATTCTGCATCAGGACCCTCGTTTCTTCCAGTCCAGCAAGGGCGGATTTTTGCGCCGGAGTGAATATGCGGTGAGCCGAATCTTTGTGACGCGTACCGATTCTGGCGGCACGCAGTTTAACTACTCAGAGATTGTTGGCAGCGCGTTGTCGGCCAGCATTTCGACGTACAGCTACCACCCGCGCAGCACGTACATCAGCACGCCGACAAACCCGCACAAGTTTGTTGGCTCCGATCGAACTTTACTTAACACCGCCAATGTGTGGGGGTCGCAGGTCGGGTATGACACGATCACGATCGTGGTGAAGGAATTCTGGCCGGACATTCATCGCAAGCTGGCGAAGAAGCACAAGATTGAACCGGCCGTCGCGACGCCATAGCAGTGTAAAAAACTCCGGGCGAGAGTTTTGTGAGGATCGGTCTGCTGCGGAATGGCGAATTGGTGTGCGGTCGGAGACGGCTGCACGACAGCCGGCACGATGCCGGCGCTACCACCAATTCTCGTCATTTACGCCGCTTCCAGTTCCCTGCTAACATCATTGGTTTACAACTCGATCGTCAAGCAAATCTGATTACGCCTTCATAAAATCTTGCGGAGGAAACATGGCAATTAAGGTTGGCATTAATGGCTTTGGGAGGATTGGCCGGAACGTACTGCGCGCTTCGCTGAAAGATTCAAATCTGGATTTTGTTGCGGTCAATGATCTGACGGACCCCAAGACGCTGGCGCATCTTCTGAAGTACGACTCGGTTCTGGGCAATCTTCCGAACGAAGTTTCTGCCGGGTCCGATAGCATTACGGTCGACGGCAAGACGATCAAGGTATTCAAAGAAAAAGATCCGGGCGCATTGCCCTGGGAATCCGTGGGAGTCCAGGTCGTGATCGAGTCGACCGGCCGCTTCACCGATGCCGCCGACGCCAAGAAGCACATGCGCGGATCGGTGAAGAAAGTCATCATTTCAGCTCCGGCGAAGAATGAGGACGTCACGCTGGTGCTGGGTGTGAACCACGAGAAATACGATGGAGCGAAGCACAATATTATTTCGAATGCTTCGTGCACCACGAACTGCCTGGCGCCGGTCGCGAAGGTGTTGAATGACGTGTTCCATATCGTCAGCGGCACGATGACGACGATTCATTCTTACACCAACGACCAGGTGATTCTCGACTTCCCGCACAAGGATCTGCGGCGCGCGCGGGCGGCGGCGATTAACATGATTCCCACCTCCACGGGTGCGGCGAAGGCGCTCAAGCTGGTGATTCCGGAATTGGCGGGCAAGCTGGACGGCTTTTCCATGCGCGTGCCGACCCCGAACGTTTCGGTGGTTGACCTGGTAGCGTGGGTGGAGAAGAAGACGACCAAGGAAGAAGTGAATGCGGCGCTGCGGAAAGCATCCGAGTCCGGGCCGTTGAAGGGATATTTGGGCTATGAGGAGCATGAGTTGGTTTCGTCGGACTTCAAAGGTGACTCGCGCTCTTCTATTGTGGACTCGCTCATGACTCTGGTGGTTGGCGGAAATTGCGTCAAGGTGATCTCCTGGTACGACAATGAGTGGGGATACTCCTGCCGCGTTCGCGACCTGATTAACTACATCGCCGGCAAGGGCCTGTAAGGTTTGCGTAGCGCCGCCGTCCCGGCGGCTGTCGTGGCGGCGACTCGGCGCCACCTGCGAGGGCGAGACGCCCTCGCGACAGCCGGCAAGATGCCGGCGCTACTTTCTAATTTCACCTGTAAGAAGGACGACCAGCCATGTCCAAGCTTTCCATTCGTGACCTTCCGCTTAACGGCAACCGTATATTTATGCGCGTCGATTTCAACGTGCCGCTGGAAGACGGGCGCGTGATGGATGACACTCGCATCCGCGAAACTTTGCCCAGCATCGAGTACGCGTTGCGCCATGGAGCGCGGCTGATCCTGGCTTCACACTTGGGACGGCCGAAAGGCAAGCCGAATCCGAAGTTGAGCCTTAAGCCAGTGGCGGAGCGGCTACGAATGCTGCTCGACAAGGAATTAGCGCGCGGCGAAAACGTCGGATTCTGTCCCGAATGCGTGGGACCGGAAGCTGAGGAAGTGGCGACTCAGCTCGAGAAAGGTCAGACGCTGCTGCTGGAGAACCTCCGCTTCCATGCGGAAGAGGAAGCCAACGACGAGAAGTTTGCCCGGCAACTGGCAAACCTGGCGGAGTACTACGTCAACGACGCATTCGGCACGGCGCATCGGGCGCATGCGTCAACTGTGGGGATCACGAAGTTCGTAAAGCAATCGGCCGCGGGCTTGCTCATGGAGAAAGAACTGAAATATTTGGGCAAAGCGCTGGAGCATCCCGAGGAACCGTTCGTCGCCATTCTCGGCGGCGCTAAGGTAAGCGACAAGATCGGCGTCATTCGCCATCTGATGGACAAAGTGAATTCGCTGATCATCGGCGGAGGCATGGCTTATACCTTCTTGAAGGCTCAGGGGCAGGAGATTGGCAAGTCGCTGGTTGAAGCCGACAAAGTTGATCTGGCGGGGCAATTGCTGGCCGAAGCAAAGAAACGGAATCTGAGATTTCTGTTGCCTGTCGATCACGTCGTGGCAATGAAGCCGGAGGCCAATGCGGTGGTGCAGCAGATCGGCGAAGGTCAGCCCATTCCGGCCGACAAGATGGCGCTGGATATTGGGCCGAAGACGATCGAATTGTTCTCCGAGGAAATATCTACGGCGCGGACTATTGTGTGGAACGGCCCCATGGGAGTGTTCGAGGTTCCGGGATTTTCGCGCGGGACGTTCAAGATCGCACATGCCGTAGCCGAAAACGCGGGCGCTATTTCGATTGTGGGCGGTGGCGATTCGGTGGCGGCGGTGCATGCGGCCAACGTGGCCGATAAGATAACGCACATCTCTACCGGGGGCGGCGCTTCGCTGGAATTTCTGGAAGGAAAGAAATTGCCGGGAGTCGAGGCGCTCACTGAAAAGAAGAAAGAAGCAGAGTCAATCTCGGGCGTCGGACATCGGACCCTACATCGGAGCCCTCGCGGCTAAACCCGAACACGAAGACACCTTCCCGGTCACGCTGTGAATAATTTCACCATTCGACTTCTACTCGATAGCGGCAAGGCAATTGAAATTTACGGCCCGGCCGACATCACCCAGCAATCTACCGACGCGATCGTGAACGCGGCCAATTCACACCTTCTGGGCGGTGGCGGGGTGGACGGTGCAATTCACCGCGCAGGCGGTCCCGCCATCCTCACTGAGTGCCGGCAAATCGTGAGCAAGATCGGAACGTTGGCAGCCGGAAAGGCCGTGATCGCCACCGGGGGACAGCTGGCCGCAAAGCACGTCATTCACACGGTCGGTCCAATTTATCGCGGTGGTGAAAGTGGCGAAGCGGAGACACTAGCGAGCTGCCACCGGGAATCGGTGCGCCTGGCAGACGAGCATGGTCTGACTTCCGTGGCATTTCCTGCGATCTCGACAGGCGCTTACGGATACCCAGTGAGCGACGCTGCGCCGATCGCGATCTCTTCAACCATAGAGAGCCTCGCAACCGCAAGGCATGTGAGGCTTTGCCGCTTCGTACTGTTTGATATTTCAACTGTTCGCGCGTACCAGCGCGCTGCCGAAACCCTTCATCGTTTGAACACTTCTTCTCCATTCCGAATTGAAAAGGCTCACTCATGAGAATCAAGGTAATGGCCGCCAACTGGAAGATGTATAAGACTCCGACTCAGACGAGCGATTTCTTGCGCAACTTTTTGCCGCTGGTCTCCGGACATACTCGGGATGAAATCGTGGTCTGTCCACCGTTCCTGGACTTGCCGGCGGCGATTGAGGAGGCCAAAGGATCGAATGTTGCGATTGGCGGACAGAATGTGCATTGGAAGGAAGAGGGCGCGTTCACTGGAGAAACGTCCGCCGCACAGTTATTGGCGGTAGGCGCGACACATGTGATCATTGGCCACTCGGAGCGGCGCCAATATTTTGGCGAGACCGATGACACGGTGAATCTTCGCCTGAAAGCCGCGTTGGAAGCTGGACTCGTCCCGATCTGCTGTGTGGGCGAAGTGCTGGAAGAACGCGAGGCCGGGCTCACCGACGACGTTCTACGGAGGCAGTGCGTGCGGGCGTTTCATGCGCTATCCGCGAAAAAGGCGGCAAAGCTCACTGTGGCATATGAGCCGGTGTGGGCAATCGGCACGGGCAAGACTGCGACCCCGGAATTGGCGGCCGAGGCTCATGCGGTAATTCGGCGCGAAGCGACCGAGATTTTCGGCGAAGAGTTTGCCGGGAAACTGCGCATTCTTTATGGGGGATCGGTGAAGCCGGAAAATGTATCGTCCCTGATGTCGCAGGAAGAAATTGATGGGGCGCTGGTGGGTGGAGCGTCGCTGGATCCAAAGTCGTTCGCGGCGATCGTGAAGTATTAGGAAAGTTGTTCCACCTTTTGAGTTGAAATCAGCCAGCGCAAGGCGGAAGATTCGTCAGCATCGGCAACGATGACGAATAATTCTCTGACGGAACTGTCCCGGCTCATCCCAAATGGCGCGCGCGACTAGGTTGCGTTATGCTCCGACTCGCCGGTGCGGAGCGCGATAGCCGAGTTGCATGGAGACGTGGCGCGCCGCATCTTTCAATGCTTCCACAATTCGCGGCATGGTTTGAGCGTTGACCTGGCCAATTGTTCCGCTCAGGCCCACGCTGGCTTCGATCGCGCCCTGCTGGTTGAACACTGGAGCGCCGACGCATCGGGCTCCCAGATTATTTTCCTCATCGTCGACGGCGTAACCCTGGGTGCGCACTTTTTCCAGTTCCTTCAACAGGCGTGGCAAAGTCGTGATGGTTTTGGGAGTGCGCTTCTCCATGGCGCGCTCGGCCACAATCTTTTCCAGACGCTCTTGCGGAATATAAGCCACGAGGGCTTTGCCCACGCTGGTGGCATGAACGCGCATACGGCGGCCGACCCAGGTGTCCATGCGGATGAATCCCGGCGGTTCGACTTTCTCAATGTAGACAGCTTCGGGCCCGTCCAGAATCGCCAGGTGGCAGGTGAGGCTGGTCTTTTCCACCAGATGGCGCATGATGGGCAACGCGACTTCGCGAACGTCAATGCCGCTGAGCGCGCCGCGGCTCAGGCTCAGGATCTTCAGCCCGACGCGGTATTTGCCGCTGTTGCCATCGCGATTCAGATAACCCTGCTTTTCGAGCGTGCGCAGGATGTAGCTGGCGGAACTCTTTGGAATCTGAAGTTTGCGGCTGATCTCGGCGTTGCTCAGGCCTTCGGGTTCCTGGGCAACCGCCTCCAGCATGGCTAGCGCCCGCTCAACCGCGACCGAAGGAGATTCGTCTTTGGAAGTCATGTTCAGAAGCCGGCGCCAAATCGTTATGGTAGCAAAACCTTAGGCGGCCAACAAAATGAATGTATGTTCTACCTATTGAACAATGGCTTGACCGCGGTCCAGGCGCCATCGTACGATCCGCCAGTATTATGAATTGCTGTTCGATATATTGAACACGTTGGCAACGGCATTAAATACCGAAGGATTCGCCAATATGACGCCCTCTGCATTCGCCACAACCGAAACGGAAGCGCTGATTAACCCGGTCAGCAGCACACCTGCGGGATTCGATGCCGCACGCGATCTTCCTGCCGGCTTTATGGAGTTCTTACTGCCGCTGCATCGGAGGTTTACGCCTCGTCAGCAGGAACTGGCTTTGAAGCGAGTTCGACGTGCTGCAGAGATCGCTTGAGGGCGACAAGCCGAGGCATCACTTTCCATCCGACACGGTGCGTAACGGATGGCGGATCACGCTGCCGGAGTGGTGCCGCGACCAGCGCAACCAGATGACCGGTCCGGCCGACGATGGCGAGCTTTGCGTCAAGATGCTGAACTCGGGCGCTCCGGGCGTGATGCTCGATCTGGAAGATTCCTGCGTCAACGAGTGGTCGCATCATGAAAAAGGCGTTGGCCAACATTCTGGCCTGCCTGCGCGGCGAGCTCAGTTATTACGACAAGAAGCGCGACCGGACCGTGAGCATTCAGCAGAATGGCACGGTGATCTTCACACGGCCGCGCGGATTGCACCTGAACCAGGCCGGGGTGATTCCGGGCGAATTGGTTTCGGCGTCGCTGATCGATGTAGCCCGAATCTTTTATGGCATCGAACCGGCGGAATTGAAGCATCCGCTGTGCATCTACATTCCGAAATCAGAATCGGCGGAAGAGGCTCTGTGGTGGCGCGATCTGTTTCAGGCGCTGGCGCAGTGGCGCGGGCTGCCGCATGACTACATCAAGTGCATGGCGCTGGTGGAGTCGCACCCGCTGGCGTTTCAGATGGAAGAGTTCGCGTACAACCTGCGCGACCACATTATCGGACTGAATCTCGGTCGCTGGGATTACATGGCGAGCCTGATTCATTTCAATCTCGACGATCCCGACTGGGTACTGCCGGATCGCAACACAATTCCGCACAACGTGGCATTTTTTCAGAATCTGCGGGAACTGATGCCGGAGATTTGCCACCATCGCGGCATTCTTGCGATTGGCGGGATGACCGCGTTGTATCCGAGCCGTGAAGATGCGGAGTTGAACGCACGCGCGCTGGCCGCTCTCGAAAAAGACAAGAAGAACGAAGCCGACTGCCTGATGGATGGGGCGTGGACCGGACATCCCGATCAGAATGCGATTGCGGTGGCGCAGTTCCCTTACCCGAATCAGCTGAACGCGCGGCCAAAGAACGCGAGCCGCTATCCCGACCTGCGGCCGCAGCCGGTGGGACGTGGGTGCGCGCACGGTGAATGGGACGCGGGCCGCGGTGCGCACGGTGATTCGCTACCGGCACGGCGTGCTGAGCGGCAGAGGCGCCAGCCTGCTCGATGGATACATGGAAGATCTGGCCACGGACCGCATCTATCGGCTGATGATTGCGCAGCGCGTGCTGCATCGCGATCTGGTTCGCTGTGCAGGATGAGCAGGGTCAGACGGTGAAGCATACGCCGGAGTTCATCACGCGGCTGTTCGATGAGGAACTCGAGCGGTTGCTGGCCGGACTTCCCGCGAATGCAGCTCCGGAAGAGGCGGAACGTTTCCGCCGCGCTCGCGAAATCAGCGAAGCCATGATCGTGAACGGAGAATTTAATCCGGTTTAATCAGCCGGACGCGGGAGATCAGTTTTCAGGAGAACGAACATGCCGGCCAACCGAAACGGACACAACACGCAACCCTCAACCTTCCAACACCAGATCGAGCACCCGCTGAGTGACCAGGAGCGGGTCGCGCAATATGCTCTTGCTCAGGCGGCAATGAACGAGGATTGGGCGTCCAATCCGCGCTGGAAGGGCGTGGAGCGTCCGTACACTGCCGAAGATGTGTTGCGTTTGCGCGGTTCGATTCACATTGAGCACACGCTGGCGCGCATGGGCGCCGAGCGGCTGTGGGAACTACTGCAGACGGACCCGTACATTAACGCGCTGGGGGCGATGACCGGCAATCAGGCGGTGCAGCAGGTGCAGGCGGGGCTGAAGGCGATCTATGTGAGCGGATGGCAGGTCGCGGCCGATGCCAACAACGCGGGCACGATGTATCCCGATCAGAGCTTGTATCCGGCGGACAGCGTTCCGAATCTTTGCCGGCGCATCAACAATGCGCTGCAGCGCGCGGACCAGGTGCATCACGCGGAGGGCAAAGTCGCTCCGGGGCAAACCTGGTTTGCGCCACTGGTCGCCGACGCCGAGGCGGGATTCGGCGGCACGCTGAATGCTTTCGAACTGATGAAGGGAATGATCGAAGCGGGCGCGGCCTGCGTTCACTTCGAAGATCAGCTTTCGTCGGCGAAAAAATGCGGACACTTGGGCGGCAAGGTTCTGGTTTCGACAACCGAGGCGATTCAAAAACTGGTGGCGGCGCGGCTGGCGGCGGACGTAATGGGCGTGCCTACACTGATCATGGCTCGCACCGACGCCGACAGCGCGCATTTGCTGACCAGCGACATTGATCCACGGGACCGCGCGTTCTGCACCGGCGAGCGAACCGCGGAGGGCTTCTTCCGCATTCGCGGCGGCATCGAGTCGGCCATCGCTCGCGGTCTCGCTTACGCGCCCTTATGCCGACCTGATCTGGTGCGAGACTTCGCATCCGGATCTGGAAGAGGCGCGGCACTTTGCCGAAGCGATTCATGCCAAGCACCCGGGAAAGATGCTCGCTTACAACTGCTCGCCGAGTTTCAACTGGCGCAAGAATCTGGATGACGCCACGATCGCGCGCTTCCAGCCCGAACTGGCGCGCATGGGATACAAGTTCCAGTTCGTGACGCTGGCGGGCTTTCACGCGCTGAATCTGAGCATGTTCGAGCTGGCGCGAGGATACAAGGCGTCGGGAATGACCGCGTATTCGCGTCTGCAGGAAAAGGAATTCAGCAGCGAAACTCAATATCGGATACGAGGCAGTGAAGCATCAGCGCTTTGTGGGCACGGGATATTTTGACCAGGTGCAGCAGGTCATCAGCGGCGGTGCGGGCGTCGACCACGGCATTGGCCGGGTCCACCGAAGCGGAACAGTTTATCGAAGAAATCTGTACAGCATTCAGAACGCGGTACCCATGCGACTTTTCCAGCCCGTTCTCGGGAAAATTCCTCAAATGCCTATCAATATTGATCCGGGTCCGGAAGAGATGCTGTTGCCTTCGGGCGACTGAGTAAGCGCACATCAAGTTGAGGAAAACAGGGCCGGTCTGCCGATGCGGATCGGCCCTGTTGCATTGTAGAACGGTTAGGCACGGCGGGCGGGGACGCCCACCGGACGGCCGCCGGGACAGCGGCGCTACTTTCGCAACAAATATGCGCTTCCCCTAAAATATTTGTCTCACTCAGTCGTCTACAACCGTAGATGGAACAGGCGCTGAGAAAACCGGGGATGATGGCGAAGCAAGATCAGCGTATTGCCGAAGCGATCGATCGTGACCAGACTCGGCTTCGCAATTTCATCCGCAGACGAGTGGCTGACCGCGAGGACGCAGAAGACATTTTGCAGGATGTTTTCTACGAGCTCGTGGAGGCTTATCGCGTGCTGAACCCGGCGGAGCACGTTACCGCCTGGTTATTCCGAGTGGCGCGCAATCGGATTACGGATCTATTTCGCCGGAAAGAGCGGGAAGCATCGAGGAACGAACCACAAACGATCACCGAGGATGGATCGACGCTGCAATTGGAAGAGCTGCTTCCCTCCCCTGACGCCGGGCCGGAGGCCGCCTACGCTCGGAGCGTGTTGCTGGAAGAACTGGAAGCAGCTCTGGAAGAATTGCCCGACGAGCAGCGCGAGGTATTCATCGCCCATGAGGTGATGGGGCAAAGCTTCAAAGAGCTTGCGGCACAAACCGGCACGAGCGTAAACACGCTGCTTTCGCGCAAGCACTATGCAGTACTTCACCTACGGGAACGACTGCAGGCCATTCACGACGAATTTACGAAAACTAACTTCAGGCGAACTAAGGTTAAAAGAACAAGAGGAGAACAGAGATGAAAAGGAAATGGATCGTCAGAGCATTGGTGTTTGCGCCGCTGGCCGTAGTGTTCTTGGCGGTGTTTAGCTTTGGGGTCATGCGCCTGTGGAATTGGCTGGTACCGCCCGTCTTCGGATGGCACGTCATTAATTTCTGGCAGGCGGTGGGTCTTCTCGTTCTGTGCAAGATTCTGTTTGGCGGATTTCGCGGCGGACCGCGACGGCGCATGTACTGGCGTCATCGCATGCGCGAGCGCTGGGAGAAGATGACTCCCGAGGAACGCGAGAAGTTCCGTCAGGGTATGCGAGGCCGGTGCGGTACGTTTACAGAGCCGGCCGCGTCTCCTAAGGCCTGACGGAGGACCGCCGTCAGCTTTCTTGCCGCCAGCAAGATAAAGCTTTTAACCGCTGAGGACGCAGAGAACGGCCGCAGAGAGCGCAGGGAGAAGCTGTTCCGTAACCGGGCTTGCGATATATCCGATGCTGCAGCGATCGTCGTGCCGATCATGACCCATCGAGTCCATGCTCAACTCACATTCGCTCTTCTTTGCGCTCTCTGCGGCTTTTCTTCGCGATCTTCGCGGTTATAACACCGGCAATGTGGACCCAAGCATTCCTTCGCTTTCGTTCCATCCCAACAACTTTGTCTGAGGTCAACTGGAATTTCGAATTCAACATTGGAAACGGCTGGATTTCTTTACCGGACACGGCTTCTAGTACTAATCCGTTATTGACCCAGCGCGACGACTCTCCCAGAATGCGTCACTAATAATGTGCGAAGGCGTTTCAAGAACAGCTGGGAAGTTCGATCCTCCCACCTCCCCGGAATTCGTGGAAGTGTCTTCGCGCGCACTTTTTCGAGAGACGAGTCTATGCAAAAATATTTTCTACTGCTAGTTCTGGGGTGCGCGCTGTCCGCCTTCGGCCAAAGCAACTATGCGGCGGTTACGGGGACGGTTACTGATCCGCATCATCTGCCGGTTGTGGGGGCCACGATCCAGTTGACTGCGGCCAGCACAGGCGCAATCCGCCATGTGCTGACGAATCAACAGGGCATGTTCGATGCCTCAGCGCTCTTGCCCGATGACTATGAACTAGCAACCGAGGCGCCCGGCTTCGCTCCGGCCCAACAATCGGTGCGTCTTGAGGTCGGGGAGAAACTAGCGGTTGCAATCAGCCTGAGTGTGGGTTCCGTCAAGCAGGGAGTCGACGTGACGGCTGCGAGTGAAGTGCTGCATACCGCCGATGCCAGCGTTGGGGAGGTCATTGAGCCTCAGTCCATCCGTGACTTGCCGCTCAACGGACGCATGCTGATCGATCTGGTGCTCACGGTACCTGGGGCCCATGTAGGTTTTGGCGCACAAACTGGTTCGACGAATCCTCTTTACTGGCGCCCGGGCCAGCGTTCCGCGGTCGTCATTGGTGGCAGCCGCCCGAATGCGAATTTTTTCCTGCTCGACGGCGCCACCAACACCGATCCGACTTTCAACACGCAAAACCTGAGCCCTGCGCCCGACGCGGTGAAGGAATTCCAGGTGGAAACCAGCAGCTACACCGCGGACATGGGAGGCGCGGGCGGCGGCCAGATCAACATTGTCACCCACTCAGGTTCGAACCAATACCATGGGACGGTCTACGAGTTTCTTCGCAATGGAGATATGGATGCGAGCACCTTCGGCTCCATGGGAAACAATCATCTGGTGCAGAACAACTTCGGAGCGTCATTTGGCGGGCCCCTTCCCATCGTGAAAAGGACGTTCTTTTTCCTGAACTACGAAGGTTTTCGCCTGGCGCAAGCGGATGCGCAGATTCTGACCGTACCCACGCCGGCTGAAATCCAAGGCGATTTCAGCATGAGCCCTAACAAAATCTACGACCCAACGACGGCGGTGGCGAATCCGAGCTATGATCCGACCAAGCCAACCGGGCCAGCGAATTTTCCGTATACGCGCTCTCAGTTTCCCAACAATCAGATACCGTCGGGCAGAATCAATCCTCTTCTAACGGCCTTCCTCTTGAAATACGTGCCGATGCCAAACATGATGATGACGCCGGGGGCCGCGGATTCCAACAATTACCTCGATGTGCGAACTGAATCGCATGTGCAGGACCAGGGCACGGTTCGTGTGGATCACGACTTCTCGAACGGCGATACTCTTTTCGGAAGGTACAGCATCGGCACGGAGAATGGATTCTCGCCGAGCAGCGGCGTCACTTCTACGACGGAAGACCTTCCCGGATTCGGAGCGAACTTCGACAATCGTTCACAGCAGGCTGTGATCTCCTGGAACCACATCTTCGCCACCAACAAGGTCAATACTGGATCGTTTGCAATTTCACGCTTGTCGATGGATCGCACATCGCAAAACGATGGAGTGAATGACATCGTTAGCGCGCTCGGCATCCAGGGCGTGGGATACGGCGGCCCTGGCGCGTGGGGCGCTCCCTGGTTTGCCCCTCAGGGTTACACGGGAATCGGAGATACCTTTGCCGCCACGCCGATGCACGCTTGGGACACGATGTACGAATTCCGGGACGCCTACGCCTGGCAGAGGGGGCGCCACGGCATCAAATTCGGCGGTGACTTTCACTGGTATACCTGGCCTATGTGGGGATTCTTCCAGAACCGGGGCTACTACCAGTACACCACGGGGTATACAACCGAATTCGGATTCAATGATGGGAGCGGCTCCGGGTTTGCGAGCATGCTTCTTAGTTTGCCTGCAGTGAAGCAGCGCCAGGCGGGCATTCCACAAATGAATCTACGCAATTGGGGTAGCGATGCGTTTATCGAGGATAGCTGGCAGGTAGCCCCGACGACGACGCTCAACCTGGGCGTGCGCTATGAATATTCCAACCCGCTTTACGACAAGGACAATACCAACACAAATCTGATTTTCCAGGGTGGCGTTCCCTCCGTTTTCGTCGGCGGCCGCCAGGGGTATCCGCGGGGGCTGATGTATGCGAACCGGCACAACTTTGCGCCGCGCATCGGAATCGCTAAGAGCTTTCCCAACAGCGGCCTGGTGCTGCATGCTTCCTACGGCATCTTCTTCACACCGGTGGATCAGAACACCTGGTGCAACCAGCGCCACAATGTACCCTACGTGTTCCCGGAAACGCAGCAAGCGGACAACTTCACGCCTCCGGCCTCGCTTTTTGCAAGCGGGATGAATTTCGGCACGCCAGTGTTGGGCACGGGAGCACTGCCGGCGACGACTGTCAGCTTCACAGCATTCGATCCGCACGCGCCGGCGCAGTACGTTCAGCAATGGAATGGTTCCGTGCAAAAGAGCTTGGGGAAGGATACGTCCCTGGAATTCGGCTATCTCGGCTCTCGCGGCTTTCACTTGCAACGATCGCACTTGATCAATAACGCGCACCCCGGACCCGGACCCATTGGACCAAGGCGTCCGTTCAAGACTCTGAGCTTCGTTCCCAATACCGTGCTGACGCCGAGCAGTGCATCGAATGCGGTGATCCAGAGCACAACTTTTCCGGTCAGCACCATCAACTTACTGGAAAACACCGCGCAGAGCTGGTACGACGCGGGCTACGTCAATGTGCGCCGCCGGTATTCGCACGGGCTCAGTTTCCTGGCGAACTATACCTTTGCCAAGAACCTGACCAATGCGCCCGACTTTCGCTCACCGATGGACGAAGCGGCGATCCCGCAAAACAACAATGACCTCAATGCCGAAAAGGGACCTGGCTGTGACGTGCGCCATCGCTTCGCGCTGAGCAGCGTTTATGACATTCCTGCGTTTCGCCGAACCCAATGGGTAGGAATGGTCACGCAAAACTGGCATTTCTCCACCATCTATCAGGTTCAATCGGGAATGCCATTTACGATCTCCGTGTTTGGCGACACCGCGAATTCCGGAACCGTTCTGGGAGAAAACCCCATCCGGGCCAATGTCACCGGTCAACCTGTATTCGGCCCCGGTACGCACACCAGCGCAGAGTGGTTCAATCCCCTCGCTTTTGCCGCACCCCCGGCCTTTGCGTTCGGCGACGTCGGTCGCAATTCCGTCTACGGCCCGCCGCTGCAGTCCTTGGACTTCGCTGTGGCGCGCTTTTTTAGCCTCACGGAAAGGGCTAAGCTCCAATTTCGCGCCGAAGCCTTCAACGCACTGAATAAGGCTAACCTGGGCACACCGAACCGTTTTGTGAACACTCCGCAGTTCGGAACGATCACGATGGCGATGACGCCGGGACGTGAACTACAAGTCAGCGCCAGGCTTTCGTTTTAGAGAAGGACCGAAGCGTATCGCATCGATTTTGCTGCTTCGGCCCGCGTAATACGCGGCGCCGCGGTCTCCGGTATTGCCGCCGACTGCCAATTACGAGATGCTTCTGCGCTGGCAGCTTCTTCTCAAGAATAAAGTCGTTTCGTTGAGAATGACAGCTTTTCCTGCGTTCTGCCCACTCCTGGAATGCCAAACCGGCAGCCTGCGTGATAACATTAGGGTCGATCAATTATCAGGCCGTTTTTGCAGTGCGGAAGTGGTGGAACTGGCAGACACACCATCTTGAGGGGGTGGCGCCGAAAGGCGTGGGGGTTCAAATCCCC
>CAVPFI010000015.1:0-255383 GCA_963703685.1 uncultured Acidobacteriaceae bacterium
CCTCACTGGGCACAAATTTCCCGAAGCGTCGAATCTGTTCCACGGCTCGCCATCCCGAGACAGGTACTCTACTAAGCTGCCAGCGACGACGGTGGCGATATCGAGTCCGCTCCCTTGCGGACGGCCCACGACATCATCACCCTTGCAACGCCGCTGAAGATCAGGCTCACGCCTACCAGAGTGCCGATTGCCCAGGCGGAACTCGACGGCCATTGCATGTAGATCATCACGCCCAGCAACAGGGAAACGATTCCGTCCAGCAGCACCCAGGTCGATCCTTGGATTGGACGCATCTTCACAAACAGGACGACGTCGAGGATGCCTTCAATCACGAAGAGCGATGCCAGCAGCAACGTCAGCGATACCACACCGAGCACGGGATGCGCGATCACGTATACGCCGAAGCACAGATAGGCGATCCCTACCAGGAGCTTCCAAACCATGCTCCCGGCTCCGTGCGCACGAAAAGCCAGCACCAGATGGACTGCGCCGGCCAAAACAATCAGCCAGGCGATGGCCGCGTTTACTGCGACTGCGGCCAGAAACGGCGAAGCGATAGCCGCCGCGCCGAGGATGATAAGTAGAACTCCCCACAAAATGGAAACTCCCGAAGCGTGCCGGACCATCTCGAGCGGAGTGTTCTGTGCCATAGAGGTCTCCTTCCGAAGCGGCATAAGACTACCTCAAAAAGCTCATTATTTGAAGAGTGAGTCCTGCTGTATTACGGGTTTCAGCGTTCCAGGTGGCTGCGTGACGCTCAGCGGTTGAAGGCGCTAGGACGCCGGCAAGCTAAGACGCTTCGGCTCACTATCGTCGCGTAGGGCTGGCTCAAGAACGGAAGTCGTGCCCTTCGGTCCGGTCCTTGGTTAAGCCTTTTGGGCTTCGCGTTTCAGGGCGCGCTGCAGGGTTTGGTCCAGCGCGGACTTGGCGCTTTCGTATTCCTGCTGCGAGATGAGGCCTTGTTTGTGTTCCACTTCGAGTTCGAAGAGTTCCTCTTTCAGGGCTTCGAGCAGCATGGACGAAGAGCGACGCTGCGATGGCGACCCGCTGAGGCGAGATTCGGTTGCGCGGCTCTCGCGCGGCGTGGGGAGCTCCGCGGCCAGATAGTCTTCATCTTCTTCCAAGGAAGGCAGGGCTTTTCCTTTGGACCGGGCGATGCCGTTGGCGGCTTGCTGGCGCGAGGCTACGAAGATTGCCCCGACACTCAGCGTGAGGGCAAGTCCACCGAGGATCCACCATTGATAGTTATGTGTGGGAGGGGGCGCGTCGATGGGCGGGCCGAGGCCGCCGCCGGGGCGGCTTTCCGGTTGCGCAGAAGATGAGGATTGGCTCTGCTGTCCTTCTTCATCCGGCGGCGCCGCCAGCATGCCTTCGCCGGAAAGCTTGAACGCCATGGGTTCGCCCACCTTCATGCCGGAGGCAACTTCGACGTTGGCGTCGGGCTGACCGGGGAATGGAGCGACTTGATACCTGGTTCCAGGCGCGGCGGAGAACGTCATCGATTTGGGCGCGATAGCGACGAAATGTTCCAAAGGATAGACGGTCTTGGGATCGATATTCGCGCTTCCGGTATAGGGAAGCGTGTAGACGACGCTGAATCGCGTTTCGCCGGGGCGCAGCGGGAAGAGGAAAGCGTAACGGCTCCTGGAATTGTCCTCAGGAACCGGGGCGGACTTGACGGGCTGGCCGCCGGCGGTCATGGCCTGGGCTTCGGTGATGGTCGCGCCGTCGGGGACGTAGAACTCCAGGTTGTGCTCGTTCATCTGCGTGCGCGGCGGCTTGGAGTTGTTGGTGACGGCGAAGGTGCGCTCGACCTCAAGCTGGCCTTGAGCGGCCTGGAAGCGCATGATGTCGGCGACTACGGTGATGCCTTCCACTTTTTTGCCGACGTCGTAGACTTCGACCGCGACCGAAGTCGTTCCGGGAGGAGCCATGCGGTGATAGGTGACTTCCTGATGGATCACGCGGACCAGATGCGGGCCCTGGGCTTCGAGTTTGAAGCTGAAATGGCCTTTGGCGTCGGTCTTGGTGCGGCCGGCTTCTTCCATGCCTTGGCCGAGGCTGAGTAGGACGACTTCGTCGCCTGCGGCGGGCTTGCCGGTGGTGGAGTTTTTGACGATGCCAGTCAGGGTTTGGGCGGAGGCGAGGGTGGAGAGGAGGAGCGTGAGGGCGAGAACGCTTATTATGCGAGTCTTGCCTGCCCGGTGTGAGAACTCCCTTTCGGGTCGCGAGGCGTTGTTGAGGGGAAAGGGATCCTTCGACTTCGCGGGAAGTGCGCTTTGCGCGCTTCCCGCTACGCTCAGGATGACAGGGCATTGCAAAGTGTGAGTTCCTTTCACGGGCGCGCTCTTCTTGTGGACGACAACGCTTTGCTCTCCAGGCGGGCGATTTCGGCCAGGAGGGTGGCGGCTTCGTCTTGCAGGGAGGCTCTCAGGGATTGGTAATCCGTCTCGGGCATTTTGCCGGCTTTAAATTCGAAGTTCAGGTCGCGGAGATTTTCGTAGACGGCGTCTTTGCGCTCGCGCAGGTAGGAGGCGCGGGTCTTCTCTGGTCCGACGAGGAAGGCGGCGGGAGAGAAGATGTAAAACAGGGCCGCGACCGTGGCGAGAAGGCAGCAGGCCAGTTCGAAGGTCATATTTCAGTCTCCTTGCGCGCCTGGTCGCGGAATTGTTCAAGTTCGGCGCCGCGGACAGTGCGCAGGCCGTCGGCGAGCGCGGGTGCGGGACGATTCTTCCAGGCGCGGATCACCAGGACCACGATGCTGAGTCCCAGCGCCAATGCGACGAAGGGGACGATCCAGGCGGTGCGATCGAAGCCGGTTGTCGTGGGGGCAGCGAGAACCGTGGGTCCGTATTTCTGCACGAAGGATTGTTCGACCAGGCTGTCGCTGTCGCCGCGGTTGACGGCCGTCATGAGTTCGTTGCGCATGCCGTCGGAGTCAGGGCAGCCAACGTGATTGCATTCGAGGAGAATCTGGCCGCAGCCGCAGATGCACATCATCTGGTGGCCGAGTTCGTTGAATCGCGTGGCGGGGTCGCCGGCGGCGGTGAGGGCGAAGAGGGCGACACAAAGCAGGAGCATTTGGATGAGTTTGCAATACCCACTTCTCGCAAAGGTGGCGAGAAGTGGGGCACCCTGCTTCGATGGTGCGTTCGAGAAAGTAGACATCAATCTCCTGTGGCTACCGGTTCCGCTTGGGCTTGTTTCAGGGGGACGGCTGTTGGGACGCGGACGGGGGCCGGGGCATTCGGGATCAGGGCCAGCACGGTGCCTCCTAAGATGATCCAGACGCCTAGCCAGATCCACATCACCAAGGGATTGAGATGCGCTTTCAGGATTGGACGGCCTGTGTCCTGGTTCAGGCCTTCGTATACCAGGTAGAGATCTTCGTTCAGAGTCGAGCGGATGAAGGGCATGGTTGAGGTCTGGCGACTGGCTTTGTAGAAGCGGCGCTCGGGCGTCAGAGTGTCGATTTGTTTGCCGCCTTTGTAGACATCGAGGACGGCCCACTCGCCAGCGTAGTTCGGGAAATCTTCATCGGTATAGGAGCGACAGATCAGGGTGTAGCTGCCGATGGTCATTTTGTCGCCGTAACCCATTTCCTGCTCTTTATCCTGATTGAAGGCGGAGCCGGCGAATCCGATGATGACGACCACGACTCCGAAGTGGACGATGTAGCCTCCGTAACGGCGCGTGTTGCGGTGCGTGAGTTGCACCATCGACGCGAACATGCCCTGACCGGTGTGCCCAGCGATGACTTTGCCGCCGCGGTAGTATTCGCTGGCGATGGTGAGCGTGACCAGGATCGAAAGTCCGATGGCCATGAGCGAGTAGAAGTACGCGACATCCTGCCAGGGGCGCAGGCCGAAGGGCGATCCCCAGGATCGCGGAGTGATCATGAGGAATGCCATCACGGCGACCGCGCCGAGGGTGGGCCACATGAAATTGCGCTTCAGGCTCTCGAACGATGTTTTGCGCCAGGCAAGCAATGGGCCGATGGCGGTGAGGATCAGGAGCAGCAGCGCAACGGGGATTGCAACCCTGTTGTAAAACGGCGCGCCTACGGTGACCTTGTTGCCTTGAACGAATTCAGAAATTTTTGGGAACCACGTCCCCCACGCAACGGTGAAGCAGAGCAACACGAAGAGAAGGTTGTTGAAGAGGAAGCTCGACTCGCGGGAGATCAGAGACTCGAGTTTGTGTTCACTGCGCAGGTGATCTTTGTTCTTGAAAAAGAAAAAGACGAAGATTGCGAAACTGATGGCGAGGAACCACGCGAACCACGGTCCGATCGACGATTGCGCGAAGGCGTGGACGGACTGGATCATGCCGCTGCGCGTGAGGAACGTTCCCCAAATCGCGAGCCAGAAGGTGCAAAAGACCAGCCACATGTTCCAGACTTTCAGCATGCCGCGCTTTTCCTGCATCATGACGGAATGCAGGAACGCGGTGCCGACGAGCCAGGGCATGAGCGAAGCGTTTTCGACGGGATCCCATCCCCAGTAGCCGCCCCAGCCGAGCACGGAGTAGGCCCAGTGTGCGCCCAGGAAGATGCCGCAGGTGAGGAATCCCCAGGTGACCATGGTCCAGCGGCGGGTGATGTGAATCCATTTTTCGCCGGGATATTTCATGATGAGCGCGCCGAGGGCGAAGGCGAAGGGGACGGTGAATCCAACATAGCCCAGGTAGAGCATGGGCGGGTGGATGACCATCTCGGGATATTGCAGCAGAGGATTCAGGCCGCTGCCGTCGGCGCGCAGCGGGCCTTCGAGAAGGCCAAAGGGATTCGCGGCGAAATTCACGAGCGCGAGAAAAAATATTTGCACGCCAGCCAGAACAACGGAGGCGTACGCGAACAGGCGTGGATCGGTTTTGTAGCGCAGTCGCAGGACAAAGCCGTATCCGGCGAGCAGCAGTGACCAGAATAGCAACGAGCCTTCCTGGCCGGACCACAAAGTGGCGAACTTGTAAGGAACGGGAAGGTCGCGATTGCTGTGATGAAAGATGTAGGCGATGGTGAAGTCGTCGCGGAAGGCCGAGACCACGAGGGCGATGGCGGCGAGAACAACGGCTCCGAATACGACGACGCCGGCGCGACGGGCGGTTTCGCCCAGGCGCTCCCAGTTGGGCTCGCCGCGAAAAAAGAGCGCGGCAAGTCCGACGCCGAACGAATAGAGGCTCAACGCCAATGCGAAGAGCAAGGCGAAACTACCGATTTGCGCCATGCGGGAAATCCCTAATGTATTTTTTCAGAAAGCGCGAGGGCAGGCAACCGGAGCTGTAGGATACGGCGGCCGTGAACGTCGAGGTCAGGGAACACGCAGGTAGTCGCCATCGAGATCAGACGGTCGCGTCAATCCCACACGTTCTCCCATGTCTCGCAAAAGCGGCGAGACATGGGGCACCCCATTATGGGGTGCCCAGGCGGCTGAGCTCCGCGGCCGGCGTCAAGGAGCGGACGTTACGCGCTCTGCTGGCGGTAGCGCTGGCGAATCTCGCGCTCGGCGGCCAGCCAGTCTTCGGCTTCGTGGCCGGGTTCAAATCCACGACGCTCAGCCAGCAGATAGGCGAGTCGGCGGACTTCGTCCTCTACGTTGATGGGAACGAGATTGGCGCGGGCTTCGGTCTTAACGATTTCCGGCTTTCTTGCGGGCTTCTTGGTATCCGCCTTTTTGCTTTCGGGCGCGGCACTCGCAGGCGGGACGTCCGCCAGTCCTACGCTGGCGTCGGCCCGGATGTCGGACAAAGAGGGATTGCCATTGGTGGAGGAGACGGGATCTTTCACGTCGGTGGTGCTTTTGGGAAACCTGAGTTTAGCCATAATTGGATACTCCTTAGATACTCCTAAGTTTAGGAATGGATTAGAGTGGTTGATGAACGAACAACATAGGCGCTGCCCCTGCGAAGTCGTGGTTGCTATTAGTGTGAACTTGCGGAGTTATCTCTACTATATCGCTTACCGGGCTGTGGAAGGGAGCAACTTGTACAAAAAAATGCGATGAGGCTGTGCGGAATTCCGAGAATGAGATAAGACGAAAGGCGACGAATCGGCGAATAGAAATGATGCTTTGTTATAATTTAAGATCGTTCTTTGTGGCGCTATCGTCTAGGGGTTAGGACGGAAGATTCTCAATCTTCAAACACGGGTTCGATTCCCGTTAGCGCTACCAAACCTCGCGCGTTTCAACTCTTCTGACTACTCCAGCTAACCAGATTTGTTAACTCCAGATTCGGGCCCGTGGCTTCACCTGAAAATGCTTGCGTCTACACCTGCGCGAGGGATTCGATGTTGCTTTGATCTTTGCTTGTTCTTGTCTTGTCATTCAAACAACGGTTACCTCTGCGATCGCCAGGTGTTACTAAAAGGGGGGTGCCACCGTCGCGCCCGCCGACAAAATGATTGCTCAGGTGTGCAATGGATTGCACTGCGGGCGTCTGGATTGGCGCTAAGTCATACATACCGCAAGCCCTGGCTATGGCCGTTGCGATGCTTTAAAGACAGGTGGCGCAGGACGACACCAACCCTCAAACGGGGCAATGGGCCGGCAGAGGCTCCTCCACTGGTCCTTGCGAGATTACTAGAGATGCCGCGGTCCGAGGTTAATGTCTCTGTTCATGCGCCGATTTTGAATGAATTATCGGGGCGGCGGAAAAACCAGCCGGCCCCGACGGAGGAAAATAGACAAATATGCGGTCACTTCGTTTTGCGACAATCTTTCTCGCTGTTCTGGCCATGCTGTCGATGTGCACAAGTGCGGTTTTTGCTAATTCAACCGTTAACATGCAACTGGTGAGCGTGGGGGGGAACAGCGCTGGCGGCGTCTACACCTACCCCTATAACTTCTCGATCAACGGTGGCTCTCCGGTCCCCCTGATCTGTGATACCTATGACAATGAAGTGAAGATCGGGGAAACCTGGAAGGCTCACGTGGTGGGGCTTCTGAGCGGTCAGGGGCTATTCGGCAACCGACTTCTAGATTACAAAGCCGCGGGGCTAATCTTTAAGAGCATCCTGAACGGCTCTGTCGCCGTGAACGTGGGCAACTTTGCGATCTGGGGTTTGTTCTCGACGAATGCGCAGAACTCCTCGTTCTTCCGGTCGAGTGGGGCGGGCAGCATTGAGCAGCACTACCTTACCTTGGCGGCAGCCGCGCCGAACAGTGCGTTCAAGGGTCTGGTGCTCTATACGCCAATTCCAGGCTCGCAGTCGGGGAACGGCACGCCGCAGGAATTCATTGGCTACGCGCCCGTTCCGGAACCTGGCACGATGATACTGTTTGGCACCGGGATGCTTTCTTTGGCGGGGATGGTCCGTCGCAAACTGAAGCTTCAAAACGGATAAAACTGAGGCTTCAAAACTAATAAAGACCGGCTAACCATTCAATGGAAGAGGCGCGGTGTTTTCCGCGACCGCGGTGAATTGCGAGCTTTATTAGATTCGCATCTTTTGCGCTCAACGTTTAATCTAAATGGGAAAATTGACCCGTGAGGATACTTATGCGCTTGGGTGCAAGACGAATCGTCTCGGCCGTTCTTTTTTCCATTCTTCCTTTTGCCGTGTTGCAGGCGGCCGATCAACCTTTTCATGATGCGCCGGCGTCGGCGAAAGCTATGAAGAATCCGTACGCGGGACAACCGGCTGCGGTGGATGCCGGGAAACAGGTCTACGCGCGGAATTGTCTGGCTTGTCACGGAAAAATGGGACAGGGTACGGGCAACGTGCCTTCGCTCGTGGACGGGAAACTGAATGGAGTTAGCGCGGGCGAGATTTTCTGGTTCATCACCAAGGGAGATAAGGATAACGGCATGCCGTCGTGGGCGGCGCTGCCGGAAGAGAAGCGCTGGCAGGTTGTGACTTATGTGGAAGCGATGGCTTCGGGCAAGGCGAAGGATTCTGGCAAGGCAGGAGCCGGGCCAACGTCAGCGCCACAGCCGGAAGTTGCTGGGACGAAGGTGAGGGGTGCGGCCCCGAACGCGCCATTCACAGATTTTCGCTATGAGAAGCCGGGAACGACTCGCAAGATTACGGTGAAGGATCTGCCAAAGCCGTATGCGACCGATTCGGCGCAGAATGGCGCGCAGGTGGTGGCGCGTCCGCAGAATGCGTGGCCGGTGGCGCCCGCGGGGTTCAAGGTAGAGATGTTCGCGTCGGGACTGGATAATCCGCGATGGTTGAAGACTGCACCGAACGGCGACATCTTTCTGGCGGAGAGCGATCCCGGACGCATTCGCGTGTATCGGGGAATGACTGCTGACGGGAAGCCGGAGCAGACGGCAGTCTTCGCGGAGGGTCTCAAGCGGCCGTATGGAATTGCTTTCTATCCGCCGGGGCCGGATCCGCAGTGGATCTACATTGGCAACACGAACGAAGTGATTCGCTTCCCGTATCACAATGGAGATTTGAAGGCGAGCGGAGAATCGCAGCATGTGGCCGATCTTCCGGCGGGGGGTGGCCACTGGACGCGCGCCATCGCATTTTCCCCGGATGGCAAGAAAATGTTTGTGGGAGTAGGGTCGGCGTCGAACGTCGACGACACCGATACCCACCCAGCGGAGAAAGATCGCGCCGACATTCTGGCGTGCGATCCGGCGAATTGCCAGCTGAAGGTATATGCGTATGGGATTCGCAATGCCGGAGGCGGGATTGCGATCAATCCGAAGACGGGCGAGTTGTGGTGTTCGGTGAACGAGCGTGACGCGCTGGGCGATAATCTGGTTCCCGACTACATTACGCACGTGGAGGATGGCGGATTCTATGGCTGGCCGTGGTGGTATATGGGGGCGCATCAGGATCCACGGCACGAGGGGAAGCATCCGGAGTTGAAGGATAAGGCGATTGTTCCCGATGTGCTGCTGCAGCCGCACAACGCGTCGCTGGAACTGACGTTTTATCAGGGCGACAAATTTCCCAACGAGTATGACGGAGATATTTTTGCTGCGCAGCATGGATCGTGGAACAAGGCGGTGCGGGTGGGCTATGAAGTGATTCGCGTGCCGCTGCATCAGACGGGGCATGCTACGGGTGAGTATGAGGATTTCCTGACTGGATTCGTGCTGCCGGATGGGCAGGTGTGGGGGCGTCCGGTGGGGATTACGGTAGCGCGGGATGGGTCGCTGCTGGTGAGTGATGATGGGTCGAACTCGATTTGGAGAGTGAGCTATACGGGGAAGTAGAGGCGGATTTTCACACGGAGGCACGGAGAAGAATCTGTTGATTGCTGATTTCTGATTGCTGATTGAAACCGCTGCTGGGAAATCCGTAGTTTTTCGTTCTCTGTGCCTCTGTGACTCCGTGGTGATGGGTTAGTGGAAGTCGTGCGAGAGGGTTTCGGCTTTGGTGACGAAGAGCGGGCAGCACGCGTTCGGCTTTGACGGAGATGACGTTGTCCTGATTTTGCAGGATGCCTTCCACGGCGAGGAAGCGCTCGCTGGTGAGCAGCAGGCGATTCTGATGAAACAGGTCGGGCGTGACGATGGCGTTGGCGACTCCGGTTTCATCTTCCAGACTTAAAAATACAAATCCTTTGGCGGTTCCCGGACGCTGGCGGGTGATGACGCAGCCGCCGATGCGGAGACGTTTGCCGCTGGGAATGTCGCGCAGTTCGCTGGCGCGGCGAATTCCCATGGCAGTGAGCCATTCGCGGCGGTAGGCCATGGGATGCGGGCCGACGGTGAGTCCGGTGCCGTGGAAGTCGGCGACCAGGCGCTCTTCGTGGTTCATGGGCTGGAGTGGCGAGGGCGCGTCGGGCTCGGGCTGGTTTTCGAGCAGGGGGCCGGAGGCGCGGACGGCGCGTTCGACTTGCCAGAGGGCGTCGCGGCGGTGGAGTGGAGTTGGGAGATGCTTGCGAGTGTAGATCTCGAGATTGCTCCGCCCCTCGCATTCGCTGGGGGTCGGAATGACAAGGGTTTTAATGACTCCTGGCAACTGGCTGCTGGCAAGTGAGTTCAGCGCGCCGATTTCCGCCAGCGTGGTGAGTTCGTCTTTGCGCAGTTCGGGAACGCGGCGGGTGAGATCGTGGATGGATGCGAAGGGAGTGCGCATGCGTTCGCGGAGTAGGGCTTGGGCGGCGTCTTCGCGCAGGCCGCGGACGTAGCGCAGGCCCATGCGTAGCGCGATATTCTTTCGCCCCTCCGGGGCTTTTTCATTTTCGGCGGTTAACCCACGGCTTGCGCCGTGGGTTGCATTCTGTCGCCGCTTCGCGGCTGCATTTAAGGCGCCTTCCTGACTTACAACTTCTTCGCGAATGAGTTCTTGATTCACGCTGTTCTGGCCAACGACCGCTCTTAGCTGGGACCAATGACCAACGACCTTACTGGCAACTGGCAACTGGCCACTGGCAGCTGTTTCCAACGTGCACTTCCAATCCGAACACGTCACATCCACAGGCAACACTTTCAATCCGTGGCGCTGGGCGTCTTTGACAATCGTTGCGGGGGAATAAAATCCCATGGGCTGGTTGTTGAGCAGGGCGGCGGTGAAGGCGGCCAGGTAGCGGCATTTCAGATACGCGCTGGCGTAGGCGAGCAGGGCGAAGCTGGCGGCGTGCGATTCGGGGAATCCGTAGAGCGCGAAGGAAGTGATGGAAAGAATGATTTCTTCCTGCGCTTTTGGCGGGATGCCGTTTTGCGTCATGCCGGCGCGCAGTTTGGCTTCGATTTCGCGCATGCGGGCTTGCGAGCGTTTGAAGCCCATGGCGCGGCGCAGGTCTTCGGCTTCGCCGCCAGAGAAGTTGGCGGCGATCATGGCGATGCGCAACAGTTGCTCCTGAAAGAGCGGAACGCCCAGGGTGCGCTTCAGCACAGGTTCGAGCGACGGATGTGGATACGTTACTTCTTCACGTTTCTGACGTCGAAGAATAAATGGATTCACCATCTGGCCAACGATGGGGCCGGGGCGGATGATTGCGACTTGCACCACGATGTCGTAAAAGCGCTTGGGAAGCAGGCGCGGCAGAGATGCCATTTGTGCGCGGCTTTCCACCTGAAATAATCCCACGGTGTCGGCTTGCTGCAGCGCGGAATAGACCTGCGGATCATCTTGCGGAAGATGCGCCAGGTCGACTTCTTCGCGATAGTGGTCGTGAATGAGCTCGATGGAATCTTTGAGTACGGCCATCATGCCGAGGCCGAGCAGATCGACTTTGACGATGCCCATGTCGGCACAATCTTCTTTGTCCCACTGCACCACCACGCGGCCGGGCATGGAAGCGGGTTCGAGCGGGACCACCGAATCGAGTTGTCCCTGGCAGATGACCATGCCGCCAGAATGCTGGCCGAGATGGCGCGGCATGTCTTGCACGGCGATGCATAGCTCGTAATATTTGCGCAGGCGAGGATGGTTGAGGTCGAGTCCGGCATCGCGGAAGCGGCGGTCGAGGGCGTCGTTTTCGTCGCGGAATTCCCAGGTGGCGACGGCGGCGGAAATTTTCTGCAGAGTTTCCGCATCGAAGCCCAGCGCCTTGCCCATTTCGCGCGCGGCCATGCGGTTGCGATAAGTAATGACGTTGGCGGTCATGGCGGCGCCGCGCTCGCCGTAACGCCGGTAGACGTACTGGATAACTTTTTCGCGTTCGTCGCCGCTGGGCAGGTCGAGATCGATGTCGGGCCACTCGCCGCGCTCTTCGGAAAGAAAGCGCTCGAAGAGCAGTTCCATGCTGACCGCATCGACCGCCGTGATGCCCAGCGAGTAGCAGACGGCGCTGTTGGCGGCCGAGCCGCGGCCTTGCACCAGAATATTTTGCTCGCGGCAGTAGCGGACCAGGTCCCACACGATCAGGAAATATCCGGCCAGTTTGAGTTTTTCGATGAGAGCCAGTTCTTTTTCAATCTGGCGGCGGGCGCGGAGTTGCATGTCGGGTGCTGTGCGGCCGTAGCGCTCGCGAAATCCTACCCAGGCGCGACCGCGCAGAAACGAATTCATGGTCTCGCCTTCGGGCACGGGATAGCGCGGGAATTCGTATCCGAGATCGTTAAGGGTGAATTCCAGGCGAGAGGAAAGTTCGCACGTGTTGGCGATGGCTTCCGGCAGATCGGCGAAAAGCTGCTGCATCTCCTGCGGAGATTTCAGAAAGCGTTCGGCGTTGTGGGTAAGCAGGCGTCCGGCGGTGGAGAGAGTGCGATGGTTGCGGATGGCGGTAAATGCGTCACAAAGTTCGCGACCTTGCGGGATGGCGTAGCGGACACCATTGGTGGCGAGCAGAGGAAGATTCAGGGAATGGGCGATATCGATCGCAGCGCGATTGCGGAATTCTTCTTCGCGTTGGAAGTGTCTCTGTAATTCGATATAGACATTTTTAGGGCCGAAGATTCCGGTGAGTTGATCGACTTGGCGGCGAGCTTGGTCGAGACCGCCTTGTTGTAGGGCTGCGGCCAGTGGGCCCTCGTCGCCGCCGGTGAGGCAGATGAGGCCGTGGGCGTGCTCCTGGAGTTCGTCTGCGCAAACTGCGCCTTCGCCTTTTTTTGCGCGCAACTTCATTTTGGTGATTAGGCGGCAGAGGTTTTGATAGCCGGCGCGGGAGGAGACGAGGAGGGGGAGGCGGAAAGATTTGTCATTCCGCTTGTCATTCCCTTTTTTGTTTCCTTTGTCATTCCGAGCGAGGCGAGGAATCCCTACCCTCTGCGCTACTTGATGGGGGTAGGGATCCTTCGACTCCGCAAGTGCTTCACTTTGTAAAGCACTTGCTTCGCTCAGGATGACAGAGTGGGGAGTGGCGATAACAGGATGGAGAGGGGCGCAGGTGACTTCCGCGCCGATGTGAGCTTTGAGATTAATTTTATTGGCGGCTAGATGAAAGCGGGGGGCGCCGTAGATGCCGTCGGTATCGAGCAGCGCCATTGCTGGCTGGCCGAGATGCGCGCACACTCCGATTAATTCCTCGGGCAGGGACGCGCCTTCGAGGAAGCTGAAAGCAGAGCGGGCATGAAGTTCGATGTAGGACAAACTCATTCACCACAGAGACACAGAGGCACAGAGAAAGAACAAGACAAAGGGAAACCCAAAGCTATTCGTGATTTTCTCTGTGTCTCTGTGACTCCGTGGTAAACATAATTTTTTAGTCATACGTTCCTTCCACGAACCAGCCGCCGCCGAGCAAATCGTGTACGAGGCGGTAGAAAGAGACGGCTTCTCCGTTTCGTAGGGCGAGGTCCCACTCGTCGCGGGACCAGGCTTCGCGCTCCCACCAATCGCCGGAGGAGCGCCAGGGACCGGCTTTCCAGAGCACATCGCCCTGGACTTCTTTCTTCTTTGTACAGGTCACACGTGTGGGCTGAGAGTTTTCCAAATTCACTTGCACGCGCAATGGAGGGCGGAAGCGGCGCAGAGCTGTTACCGCGGATTTTTCTTCTGCAAAGTCTGAGACTTTGTAGAGCTCATGTTTTTGCGCGGCTTCGGACACAAAGCGCCGCATGCGAAATCCTTCGGGGCGATGGGTGTCTAGCAACTCCACGGCTCCTACATTGTTGACGCCGACCATAGTTGCGATGCGAGCGAGAGTGAGTTCCAGTTTTTCCGGCTCCGGCGAGGGCGGCAGGAAGAGACCGCCCTGGGCGGAACGCGGGCGTGCCGGTTCGGCGGCCAGATGGAGCTTCACGATGGGCGCGCCGGGAGGATGCGCATTTAAATCCAGTTGCAGCAATTTTAGAAAAACTTTGGCGTCGAGCATGGGTTGGGGCAGGCGCAGGGTGCGGAGAAATTGTTGATTGTTGATTTTTGATTGTTGATTGCGGGCAGAGAAGTTTTCCAGCTCCAGCGTTAGGCGCAGTTCCTGGGTGGCCAGGGCGCGCGAACCCAAGCGAGCGCAGAGCTGTTCGAGCAGGCGATTCAGCAGGAAGGCCAGAGGCTCAAGCAGGACGACGGCATGTTCCAGTTCGACGGCTTCTTCAAATATCTGCGGCGCTTCTACGGGGACCAGAGTGCGCGAAGCAGTGCCGCGCGCCAACTGCTGCAGACGCAGGCCTTCTTGTCCGAGACGTTCGCTTAACGCGATTTCCGGCAGTGCGGCTAGAGCGCGCAGGTTGCGTATGCCCCAGCGGGCGAGGGTTTCGAGCAGGCCGTTGGTGACTTTCTGATTTCCTTCCAAAGAGTCTTTCTCAATGCGGTTCGCGAACAATACTTCCATCGGAAGAGATCCCAATCGTTCTGCTTCTTTGCCTGCAGGGATGACGGTGATGCCGGAAAAACCGCGGGCTGCGAGGACGGCTGCATCGGGATTGGCAGCTACGGCAACGTTGGCTGCGAGCCCCAGCGTGGCGGCGCGGTTGGAGATGGCGCGAGAAATTTCCGGCTGCAATCCGAAAAGTGTTTCCATGCCCGCAAGATCGAGTAGGGCAGTGTCGCAGGCTGAGTCTTCCACACAGGGGGAGAAGGACTGCGCGCAGTCGAGCAGAGCGGCGTGTGCGGCGGATTCCTGCAGTGCAGATCGTGGACGGAGCGCGAGCTCGGAGCATAGTTCGGCTTGAGCTTTGGTCATACCCGGCACAATGCCGGCGGCTTTTTCATCGACCGCGATAATTTTTTCCAGTGGAGGTTTGCCTTCGAAAATGGCGATGGGGCGCGCCTGTAATTCCGGTTCGGCGCGGAGTGCGGCCGCCACGGGAAAATTCGGCACGTAGATGCAGGCGAATGGCATGGAATTGAATCATTTAGCAATTGGAGAATTTGGTAATTGAGTAATTGGTTTCATTTCATCCCGCCCAGGCGGTTTTGGTTGTGAACGTGACGGAGTGTGCGGGTTTACGGTTTAGACGGGAGATAATTAATTCGGCGGTGATTTCCAGTCCAGTTAGTAATTGCACGTGGGTAAGGTTGGCAGATTGGGGATGTCCGCCTATGCAAATTTTCTTTCGCCCTTCCGGGGCTTGCTCATTTTCTACGGCTGACCCACGGCTTGTGCCGGGGGCTGCATTCTTTCGCCGCTCCGCGGCTAATCCTTCCGCTTGCGCCGATAGAATTCTTGGCGATTCCAACTGCAGCAGCAGGGAGGAGCAACTTCCGGCGATGGGGTGCTGCTCGATTGCCAGCAGGATTGTGGGCTTGTTCTCGACGGCGCGGCGGAAGCGGAACCATGTGGTTAACGGGATGCGGCGAGCCGATTGGATCGGTAAATCAGCGAGGTCAAGGACGATCAGGCCGAAGCCGCCGCTTTCGAGGAGTAAATCGGTGGCGCGCAGCACTTGTTCAATACGATGTTCTATCTGATTTTTGCTTCGTAATTGAATTTGCTCTTTCAAAGATTTTTTCTCTGTGTCTCTGTGCCTCTGTGGTGAACGCTCTCTTTGTGGGGAACTCTCGCTGCAACGCACCCATAGCAGACGGTCCAGTTCCACGCCGGCTGCTGCTGTGAAATGGGGATCGAGGGCGTCGCTGGCGTCGATCACGACACAGAATTCTCCACGGTGGGTGGCGGCGGCCATAGCGGCTAGGAGTAAAGTGGTGCGGCCGGAGGAGGCAGAGCCGCAGATTTCGGTGAGGCAACCTCGGGGCAGACCGCCGGTCAGGGCGTCGATGGCGGGGATGCCGCTGGAGACCATTTCCGGCGCGGGACGAATCTCGAGCCGTGAAGCTGGGGTTATGTGTGCCAGCCTGGGGTCGGTTGAGGCAAGCTCGGCAGAAAGATTGGGACGGACACGTTGGGCGGGACGAGGATGGGAGGTCCTCTGCTGGTTCGGTTGGCAAAGACACTTCGGGAACTGCTTTGCTATCAAAGAGAAAAGGGCGGCCCAAGGCCGAAGTGGAAACCACTGCGGAAGACATAAGATCCTCGGAAGATTTCAGGGAGCGCCGGGGCTGGTGTTCTTAGACTGGAGCCGCGGAGGCAATTTCGCTTTTTATTCGCCTTTAAAATTCTGCTCCCGAGGGCGAGTTTTGTCAAGCTGCAAACGAAAAAACTTTATCGCTGAGATCGCCAAGCACGTACCGAAGAGATGGATGGTGGGACCCTGCGTCCCACTGCGAGATTAAAGGAACACGGCCTTGGTCTGGACATCAAGACCTTTTTCGCCAGAGCGAAATGGCGTTGTTGTTCGCGCCAACGGAAAAGTGTTGCCAAAAATCGCTTGACACGCACCGGCGTCGTTAGAGACAGCATGACATACGGAGGCATTAGTGCCGTGGAACTGACGGCCTTCTGTGACATGATAGGAGGATGAAGAAACAAGCATCCGATCAACAGTTTCATGACCGCCGTTATCAGGAGCGAAAACGGGCCGAAGCGGCGAAGAAAGTTGCGCCAAAGAAAACTGAGCGCGGAAGCACGAATCAAAGTCCCGCGAGTTCCGTCAAGGAAGAGACAAAGGAATAGGAGCGAGGCAGTACTGATTTCAGATTTCAGATCGCGGATTTAAGACTCTTTGGACGTCGATTTAATCTTCAATCTGAGATCGAAAATCTGAGATCGAAAATCTGAAATCGCATTTCTACCCTGTGTTGTGCAGGCCGGCAGCGATTCCGTTAATGGTGGCACCAAGGGGATAGTCCAGCTCCGAGTTCTTCTGTCCCTGCTGTTTGCGGCGCAAGAGTTCCACCTGAATCAGGCTCATGGGATCGACGTAGGGGTTGCGCAGGCGGATGGAGCGAGCCAGCACGCGGTTACGGCCCAACAATTCGCGCTGGCCGGTTACGCGGAGAATCATGGTACGCGAGCGCAGGAATTCTTCTTCCAGCATGGAGAATACGCGCTTGCGAAGCGCCGGGTTTTTGACCAATCCGGAATAATCGCGCGCGATTCCGAGATCCGCCTTGGCCATGCCCAGTTCCACGTTGCGCAAGAGTTCGGAGAACACCGGAAAGCCGCGCGCAATCTGGCGGAGGAGTTTCTCATGTCCGGGACCGCTTTTGGCGAATTGCTGCAGCGCGCGGCCGACGCCGAACCATGCGGGGACGGCGTGGCGACTCTGCATCCAGCCAAAGACCCAGGGGATGGCGCGCAAGTCCGCGAGTTTCCGGCCTTTCGCACGGCGCGAAGGGCGTGATCCGATCCGGGCCGTATCTAGTTCATTGACCGGAGTCGCCTGCTCGAAATATTCCAGCACGTCGGGGTTGTCGGCGATTTCACTGCAGTAGACGCGGTACGCCGCTTGCGACATTTCCTCGATGGCTTCTTCCCAGCGCGGAGGGTATTTTCCCTGATGGCGCGTCAGCGCTTCCAGGCTCGCAGCGATCATCAATTCCAAATTCCACTCGGCGAGGACCGGATCGGCGTATTTCCAGTTGAGAACTTCGCCTTGCTCGGTAATACGAATTTGGCCGGAAAAACATGCTGGCGGCTGCGCGAGGATGGCGGCATGCGTAGGTCCGCCGCCGCGACCAACCGTTCCGCCGCGGCCATGAAAGAGGCGCAACTTCACTCCATGTTCCTGGGCCGCTTGATGCAAGTCGCGATGAGCTTTGTAGAGTTCCCAGGTGCTGGTGAGCATGCCTCCGTCTTTGTTCGAGTCGGAGTACCCAAGCATCACTTCCTGCCAGCGTCCCCATGAATCGAGCAGCGGTTGATACTCGGGATGACTCCACAGGCGGCTCATGATGTTGCCGGCGGCGCGAAGCGACTCGATGGATTCGAAAAGAGGAACGGGCATCAGGCCGGGATCATTGTGATCGGCATCGCCCGAACCCGCAACTTGAACGCCCCCCACTTTCGCGAGGCGTACCACGGCCAATACATCATTCTCTGACTCCGCCCCGCTGATGATGTAGTGGCGAATCGAATGGGCGGGATAAGTGCTTTTCAGTTGTGCGATGGCGCGGAAAGTTTGGAGCACTTCATCCGTCTCGGCCGAGCGAGTCTCCGGCTGAAGTCTCGGTCCGAGTTCCTTGACGGCGTTCGCGTGCACTCGGGCGTGCTGGCGAATGTCTAGCGTATGCAGATGGAAGCCGAAGGTGCGCACCTTCCGCAGCAGAGAATCGACGTAGGTTTGCGCCAGCCGTTGTCCGCGGTTGGACTGAAGACTGTTTTGCACGAGCAGGAGATCGTCCTCAAACTCTCGGGCATCGCGATAGGACGCGGGAGTGTTTACGGCCTCGCGGGTTTGCTGGAGTTTGTGAAACATGTAGGAAAGAAAGCGGCGGTAGCTTTCTGTCGTGTTGTGGGGACCCCAAGCCAGGTGTACGCCTGCAATGGTGCGTTCATAGTGTTGCAGGCGCGCCAGCAAGTCTTCCGACACAGCGATTTGCCGCCTAGAAGAACTGAGGCGGTCGCTGAGGGACTCGACGTCGTGGAGATATTCACGAAGGATCAAGGCGCGGGCCGTGGCGAGCGCGCCGCGAATGTGATCGGGCGTAACCATAGGATTGCCGTCGCGGTCTCCGCCAATCCAGGAGCCAAAATGTACAAGGGTGGGCAAAGCGTTTTCGTCGAGGTCGAGACTGTAGACCTCGCGAAAAGATTGCACAATCTCGGCGTAAATTTTGGGAAGCGCTTCGAACAGGGAGAGCCGGAAGTAGCGCAGGCCCATGCGAATTTCATCGTCGACCGTGGGTTTCGCCAGCCGAACTTCGTCGGTCTGCCACAGTGAAGTGACTTCTGCGCGGATGTTATTCTCGCAGTCTTCGGATTCTTCGTCGGTTAGCGGAAGGCGGTCCAGGCGTTCCAGTTGTTGCGCGATGCGACGTCGCTTCAGCAAAACGGTTTGCCGTGCGACCTCGGTGGGATGTGCAGTGAATACTGGAGTGATTGCGATCTGACCGATCGCAGCGACTGCCTCTTCCGCCGAAATCCCAGATTCTTTCATGCGAACTAATGTTCCGCGAAAAGAACCGGGCAGCGGAGGATGTTCACGGTCGAGTTTTCCTGCGCGGCGGCGGCGCTTGCGGTGGTTGGTCTCGGCTAAATTAGTGAGTTCGAAATATGTGGCGAAGGCTTTCGTGACCTGATGGGCGCGGGTCAGGTCCATCGCGGAAACAATCTCCCGGGCTTTAAGCATGAGAGCGGGCGAAGAAGCTTTCTCGGGGCGTCGACGCACGGTCTCGCGATGCTTGATCAGTAATCGCCGCAACTCCTCGACCGATGCGAACAAGTCTTGACCGGACTGCTCGACCAGCACTTCACCGAGGATCGCGCCCAGCGAGCGAACGTCACGCCGCAGCGGATTATCTTTCGCGGGTTCGTCCGAACGCGCAGTGAGTTCTGCCAGGCGAGCCTGCTGATCATCGGCTTTCCAGAGCGGCTTGCGTCGAGTCGAGGCCATCGGAGGATGTAGGACAGAATAAACGACGCGGAAGGAACGCGGGATGAAAAGAGTGAATGTTGCGCAGCGGGAAACTTGTCGCTTGATTCTGGATTTGCGGGAGAACTCCTTGAAGCCGGCGGACGTCGATTCAAAGTGTAGGGATCATCCTTCGACTGCGTTTTCCGTCCGCTTTCGCGGACGAAAAACTTCGCTCAGGATGACACGAAAATAGGGGTGGCGTCGTTATCTGGGGACTTCGAAGCGGTAGCCGATGCCGCGGAGGGTTTTCAGATACTGCGGATGGCGGGGGTCCCGTTCGATTTTTTCGCGAAGGCGGCGGATGTAAACGTCGATGGATCGGGGCGTGACGAAGGGAGTTTCCTTCCACACCGCATCGAGCAGTTGATCACGGGTCAGGACGCGGCCGCGATGGTTCGCCAAATATTCCAGCAGGCGGAATTCGCGCACAGTGGTGAGGACATTGCGACCCTGGACTTGAACAGTCATGGAACCGATGTCAATTTCGAGGTCGCCAAAGCGAAGCACTTCAACGGTCGCCGATTCCTGGTTCAACCCGCGCAGCACGCTGCGAATCCGAGCCACTAGTTCGCGCGGGCTAAAGGGTTTGGTGATGTAGTCGTCGCCGCCGAGTTCCAGTCCCTTGACGCGGTCCGCTTCGCCGGTCTTGGCGGTGAGAAAGATGAGGGGAGTCGACGAAAGGGCTGGAGTTTCGCGGATATGGCGGCAGAGTTCGAAGCCGTCGGTTCCGGGCAGCATGACATCCAAGAGAAACAAGGCCGGCATTTCGCGTAGCGCTTCAGAGATGACTGAGGCCCCGCTGAGGAAGCTCTGCACCTCGAATCCGGTGGCACGCAGATTATGTGCGATGAGGCGGGCGATGTCGGCGTCGTCCTCCACCACGAAAATGAGTGACGGGCGCGCGCCAGGGAGATCGGCGGCACTGGGACGCTCGTAAGAATCCGAGGGGAGGTGCATTTTTCCTGGGGACTACGCGGGAAGCCCGCGGAACTTCCGGCATCCAGACCCTGACCGAACTCTATGGCGGGAATGTTGCGCGAATGTTTACCGGGTGTTAAAGAATGATGAATTTGTGTGAGGCGGTAGCAGTTAGTTGGCGGCTTTTTTCTTCGGAACATGCCGCAGGCTACGGCCTTCGATCAGGCTGTAGAGGTCTTCGGCAAGATTCGTGGTGTGGTCTCCGGCGCGTTCCAGGGCCTGAGCCATCAGCAGCACCTCGAAACCCGTGGTATCGCCCTGCGCCACCGTTTCCGCGAGGTGCTTCTGGAAAAGGGCGTGGCAGATGCGGTCGATCTCCTTATCCATTTGCAGCACGCTGCGGGCGCATTCCAGATCAAGCGTGGAAAAGCCCGTGTGAATCAGGTCGAGCATGTCGCGCAATTTGGCGGACATCTCCACTAGTTGGCGCACGTCGGAGGCGGCCATCTTGGTCGGACGCGCCTGCGCGCGCAGCGCTACGCTCATCACCAGGTCGCCGATGCGTTCCAGGTCGGTGGTGGACTTCAGACTGGAAAGCAGCTGGCGCGCCCGCGCTTCATTGACGCGTGTAATCGCGGCAGGCAGCCGTTCGTCGATCTGGCGCTCGATGCGGTCGAGTTCCTGTTCGCAATCCTTGATCGCCAGGAAAGCCATGCGGGAGGAATTGGACAAGAGGTCGCGAACGTTGAACGCGGCATCGCGGGCGATGAGGCAGGCTTTCAGAGCGAGTTGTACCAGATCGTCCGCTCGCGGTTTCGCCTCCTGTGCGGGTCTGGTGCGAGACGGACGCGAGGAATCGGCTGCGCTTGCTCGACTTCGTTGTTGCGGGATGCTGGCGCTTTGCGTGGCATGAGGCTGAGATAAGCGTGTCGATAACGACTTGGATTCTGGACGCAACTCCAACGAGCAGTCTAGTCCTGAAATGTGAACGGATGGTTACAACCTTGCCTGGGCGAGCCTCACCAGTTACATTGGGTGGGCTGCAAGACAGCGGAGGGCAGTTTTGTGAACCTTGCTGACTATCTGCGCCGCCAGTTCGCTTATGATGAATGGGCGAACCATGAAGTTTTGCATGCAATACGCTCTGCGGGCGGCGCGAACCAGCGATCACTGCAACTCATGTCGCATATTTTGGCCGCGGAACTGGTCTGGCTGGAGCGGCTGAAACAGCAACCGCAAAGCGTGCCGGTGTGGCCGGAGCCCGACTTGGCGCAGTGTGAGGCGCAAGCGGCCAAGCTGGGCGGAATGTGGCTCGAGTTTCTCGATCTCATCACTGCGGGCGACGTTTCGCAGTCCATTTCTTACAAGAACAGCAAAGGCGAGGAGTGGACGAGCACGATTGTGGACGTGTTGACTCACGTCGTTATGCATTCTGCCTACCATCGCGGACAGATCGCCAGCCATATGCGGGCCAGCGGGCAGACTCCGGCATACACTGACTTCATTCACGGAGTACGTCAGGGTCTGATTAAGTAGATCTGGTTCCCTCACAGTTTCTCCGCCTCATTCAAAGCCTTTAACCGCGGAGGACGCGGAGAAAGACCACAGAGGGCGCGAAGAAGAGCAAGAAGCTCGTTGCGATCTTAGCGTGGTCTCTAGCGATCTTTGCGGTTAAGCTTTTGCCGTTCTCTCACTGGAAGACGTAATATCTCAGCGATGAAAAAACTGTCCGTCTTCTTTCTTCTGGTACTTTGCTCGTTTTTTCTGCTGGCAGCCGATCAACCGAAGATTCCACCAATGCCGGCGGCTGTGTCCAACAATGCAGTCGCTTCGCTGAAAAACGGGATTGAGGTGTATTCGGTGATGGGGGTCGGGCCCAAGAAGACTTGGGACGACATCACGAACAAGATGTACATTCTGCGCCTCGCGTCGGGGAAGTGGACTGAGGGCCGGGCGGTGCCGGGAGTTGCCGGGCGGTTGGGTGCTTCCGGGATCGGCGCCAGGGGGCAAGTATTTGTTTTCGGCGGATATGTGGTGGACGGGCAGGGAAATGAAATCACGGTCGGCGACGTGAACTCCTATGTTCCCGACGCGCATCGCTGGTACCGTGCGGCGGATGTCCCCGTACCGGTAGACGGCGCGGTGATCGGCATGAATCACGATCGTTACATTTATCTGGTCGGCGGAAGGTCGAAGAATGGTCCGGTCAATAGCGTGCAAGTGTACGACGCGGAGAAAAACACTTGGAGCCAAGCCACGCCGCTCCCCGGAACGCCGGTTTTTGGGCATGCCGGAGGGTTGGCCGACGATGCGATCGTCTACGTCGATGGAGCTAAGAAAAATACGGCAGGCGGCGATCCTTACGTGGCATCAGACGAATGCTGGATAGGTAAGATCGACCGCAAAGATCCGAACAAGGTTGAATGGAGCAAGCTGCCCGCCCATCCCGGGCCGGGACGCTTCGGTATCGTGGCTGGCGGAGTGGAGAAGGAGCATAGAATTCTGTTCTCCGGCGGAACAACCACCCCGCACAACTTCAAGGGTCTGGGCTATGACGGCAAGCCCGCGGAGATATCTCCGGTAACGTTTGCGTTTGAACTGCATGGAAACCGGTGGGAGACGGTTATACCTGACACATTTGACGTGCGCACCGACGGGCGGGGAATCGTGTCCACGCCTCTTGGACCGTTGATTCTGGGTGGCATGCTGAAGAATCAGGCGATCTCCGCGCGAGTGTTGGCACTCCCTAAGAAATAGAAAAACGGCAGCGTCCCATGGACGCCGCCGTCTTCAACCTTTCGCTCTCCGGCGACCTATTCCGCGCTGCTGTTCGTAAAGGTGATATTCAGGCCAGTGGTGAAGATCAGATCGTTCTTTTTTGCGCTGGTCGGCGGATTAGTCACGTAGATGTCGCCAAACTGGTTCTGCCAGCCGAACCACTTGCTGATCTTGGTCACCGTGCCCAGATTGAAGGTCCAGCGATACTGGCTGGTGTCCTGCAGATCGGGATAGAAATACATGTTCTGCGCGATCACCGTGCCCTTGCCGATCTTGTGATTCAATTCCTCGCCCAGAGTAAGGGCCACGAATTTGTGGGTCACACCGTAAGACGCATAGGTAGGGGGCACGCTCCCTACGATCAGAGGACCGTTCGAATACGTTTCGTGCGTGTAGTTGACGCCACCCAGGATGTTCAAGAGTGTCGTCTCCGACTGTATAGCATGGAAACCGAAACCGCCGCCGTACACTCCGCGCAGAGTCGAGGAACTGCAGAGCATTGGCCATGAAGTCCGCACCCGCGAAGGCGAACAGCCTCGGGGCAAGGTTGCGGTCGTAACGGATTCCCCCTTGCTCAATGCTGGCGACGTCGCTGGGGGTGGCCAGGTTGTTCGTGGTTTTGATGGAACTGGCGTAGAGAGTGAGCTTGTCGTTCAGCGTGGGATGGATCGCGTTGAACGCCAGCGCGAGATTTTCGGTCTCGGCGTTTCCACGGGCGACGGAGAAGCCTAAGTCGATCCCGCCATTCCAGCCGTGCATCAGGCCGGGATGCTCGGCTTTCTGATAAGACTCTTCATCGCGGATCAGCTTTACGTCGCCGGTGGGCGCCTCCACGGTACCGGCATTCCTTGTGGCAATTTCAAGCTTGCCGTCGCTGGTGCTCACGGGCCCAACCACGGTCCTTCCATCCTTCAATAGGATGTGCAGGTCCTTATCGCTAGTGATTTCCTGAATTTCCCCAAACTTGATGGTGACATCCCCAGCAGCGTCGGTGTGCAGTAAAAGCACTTTGCCGTCTGATTTTACGATCGTTCCGGTTAGTCGATCCCCGTTTTTCAGCATAACCTTGTCGGCAAAGACAGCCGACGATAGTCCAAGAAGGGTAATCAACAGCAGGCTTGCGAATTTACACACGTTCTCCAACCTCCAAAGTGGCAGACATTGGAGAAGGAAAAAGCAACGGGGGTTGCCTTGGACATAAATAGAGATATGGCGGCCGCGAGGGACGAATTGCTGCCGCGAACGGGCTAAATCAGGCCTGGATCAGCTCTTGGTTTCCGTCTTCTTGCTCGAGTCTGTCGAAGCCTGCGACGGGGGATTGTCCTTCATACCGTCTTTCAGGGCGCGTATCCCCTCGCCTAAACCTTTGCCGAGTTCAGGCAATTTCTTAGGACCGAAGACCAGCAAAGCAATAAAGAAGATCACCAGCAGGTGCATCGGTTGAAATAGACCTTCCAACATCGGAGCCTCCAAGGGGCCTGCTACAACTTCCAATCATACGCTATCGGACGGCTTCGGGGAAGGTCAACCGACTCAGAGGGTCGTCTTTTGCATCCTTCGTGGCCCCTCTACCGTTTTCTCTTGGCCCATAGGCCTCCGATCCCACGGCGAAACGGGGGCGAATGTGATCTCAATCATGCCCTTGAGCGGCGAGCAGCGCCACTCTGCGAATTCGACGAGTTACCTCGGTGATCTTACCCGCCGGTTCTCCGGCGCGCTATGTTTTCGGAGGAGCTTCTGAAGGGTGCCATCACGTCCCTCGAATCCGCCACCAGTAAGTCAATCTATCCGTTGGGGAGCCCGGTGAGAGTTAAGTCTGTCCTGATTCCTGCTGCTGAGTCTGACAACTACCGTAGCCGCCCAATCCGCCGACAGCAAGGCCGGCATGGCGCACGCTTCCGATCGCAAAGCCTGGACACGACTCAGATCGCCGCCTGGCTGATTGGCGGAGTTTCCAGCAGCCGGCTAGCCCGTCTGGTCGCCGAACGGGGATTGGCGACTCTGCCTACTCACGGTGAATTCAGGCAACTCGAGTCGGTGGGAGCTGGCAAGGATTTACTTCTCGTGCTCGAGTTCGGGAAATGTCGATTCTGCCAGGATAGGAACTCCCATCCCGGCAGCCTTGCTGAAAGCTGCTGGGGAAGTCCGACGACAGCAGTTCCGCGAGGCTGAGGCCGACATCCGCGACGTCATGGCTTCTGACAGAGAGAATGCTGCACTGCACTTTGCTCTCGGGATCATCTTCCGCCAGCAAGAGGACTGGGACGCGGCTTACGACGAACTGGCGCAGGCCACGCGGATCATGCCCGATCTCGCCGAGAACCACGGCGCCCTGGCCTACCTTTTCTATCGCCTGGACGACGGCCCGAACGCCATTGGCGAGGCCCGTACCGCGCTCAGCATCGATCCTAAGAATGCCGAAGCCTATCAATACCTGGGGCTGGGCCTTTACTCCAATAGTCAGTATGGGGCGGCGGTGCATGCTTATCTCGAGTCGCTGGCTCACGATCCCGACAACGCCGATACCTATTACGACATGGGGATTGCGTTGCATGCAGACCGAAATCAGTCCGGAGCTATCGCGGCCTATGAACGGGCCATCCGCTTGAGACCGGCGTTCTGGGAGGCACACTCGAATCTGGGACTGGTACTGCACGAACAGGGGAATCTGAATCAGGCTGCAGCAGAATATCGCGAAGCCAAGCGTATCGCCCCCGTCGAACCCTCTATTCGGAACAATCTGGGCAACACATATTGCGATCAAGGGAACTACGACTCGGCCATTGAGGAGCTGCACGCTCTCTATAAGGAGCATCCTGAGTGGCAGCAGGGACACGCGTGCCTGGCCAGCGCGTATATGGCAAAAAAGAACTACGACGGCGCCGTGGACGAACTGCGCCTGGCGCTTCTGCAGAATCCGACCGGAGCTAACGAGCACCGCATTCTCGGGCAGGTCCTGCTGCTCGATAACAAACCGGAAGAGGCTTTGCACGAATTGCAGGTAGCGGTCTCGCTCGACCCAGAATCTGAAGCGGCGCATCATCTGCTGGGCACGGTTTTATTTCAGCAGCAACAAATGCATGCCGCCGAAAGGGAATTCCGCGAAGCGCTTCGCCTGAATGCTTCGGCCGACAATCACTTCTCTCTGGCGGCCTGCCTGATGAGTATGGATCGCAACGAAGAAGCGCTGTCTGAGTTGGAGGTGGCTTCGCGCCTGGATCCCGAGCGCCCGTTATATCGCGCGCGCCGCGAAGAACTCTTGAAACTGATGAAGGATACGAATTCGCGCTAATGACTCACCTAGCGACAGCCGCCTCGGCTGTCGTGCCGGAGCACAAGTGCAAGGCCATACGGGAGATTTATGATGGTAACGAACGGAACCCAATCCCAGCAAGCGCGCGGAAACGCCGCCCATGCGGCTTTAGCAAAAGAGACGAGCTCAGGTCCCAAGGATCCGTCCTCCGCTCGCAAGATTTCGGGATACGGCTTGCCGTGCTCGAAATGCCATCTGTACTATTCCGCAGATCTGGATGTCTGCCCGACCTGCAAACACAATGAGCGAGTTGCGCCAATCGTGGCCAAGGTGCCGCCCAGGGTTGCCCAGGCCGCCGCTGAACCAATGCCTGACACGTCCATAGTGGAACAGGAGCGCGAGGAATTTCTTCGCCAATTCAAGTCGCAACTTTTGGCAGCGCACGCCGAAGCGGCCAACGCTCCGGAAGCTGTCTGCAAGTTTGGGGAGCAGCATGGGGACGATCCAGCCCGCGCTGAAGTCTGCCAGGCCTGTTATGAACACCTGCAGGAGCGTGCGGACATTTTCGAAGCTGCCCTGCATTTGGATTTGAAGGAAGCTGCGCAGATCATTTATGACGCGGTATGGGCCGATGCCTCCGACCCGGGCAAGACTTATCAGAACGCAGCCAACGCCCTGCTGACCGAACTGCGCAAGCGCGCGGGCATGACGACGGTGTTGGGACCGTTCCAGCCGTTGTCGCACTAGGGCTTAGGCGGCAACGCAAATCGATAGTCCCCACCCACTGGACCGACGACCGAATCCTTGTTCCCGCCTACTCTGCCTTAATCCCTACCCACTTCTTGCCCGCGTAGAGCTTATAGCCGCTGCCATCTAAATCCAGCTTGAGCGGGACAGCATGTTGCATCTGCGGATAAGCCTCATATGCAACGCTGAGCACGTCGTTGTTGGCCACGTCCATCACGACAAATTTGCCGTCGGCTGTAAATCCGAAGCCATATTCGCCCGGCTTCAACTCGGATCCTCCAATGCCGAGATTCGCTTCGGTGATCAGCAAGCCCTGATATTTCTGCTGGATCGCGGTGGAGTAACCCGATGCGTCCACCAGCGCCGCTAACATCATCTTGCCGTCCGCCAATTGAAAGCCAACCGCGTTGCGCACCTGCACGGGCGCTTTCTGGCCGCGGAAGAAATATTCTGTAGGAACTGCTTTCTTCAGTTCGTCGCCGGTCAGTACATGTTTCGATACCTGCTGCGCGACGGCGGATGCCAGAATAAAAAAAGTGAGAGTGGCCGGAATTGCTAAACGACTATTCTTCATGAGGTGAAATCCTTAATAGGTGAGAGTGAAAAGAGCACGCGGGAACTGTAACCGTTCCTGCGTGCAGGCGCAAATTTATCAGATATTCTAGCGCGGTGCAGTTGTGGTCCCAGCAGTTCCATTCTGAGGGCGTCATCCTGACCGTAGCCCTTCTTCAGGCGGAGGGAAGGATCTCTGGCGTAGAGGCCTCTATCACGCTCCACGCGAGATCCCTCGCCCGGCTGAACTGCGCTCATCGTCAGGAAAGACAAATGTTTCGTTTGCCCGCAAGATTCGGATAGTCCGTTTCATAGTCTTGGCCGTAGGCTTTTCTTACTATGACGACCAATGCCATACTCACAACGGAAAGCTTAGAGCAGATGCCAGCCTCTCAATCCAAAACCGTAACCTCGGAAGGCGCAACAGCTCACGAGGAGGACCAGCGCTGGAATGCCGTGCTGGCGCGCGATGGCGGCCGTGACGGAGAGTTCGTATTCGCGGTCTCAAGTACAGGGGTGTATTGCCGGCCGTCGTGTCCGGCGCGCCGTCCTCGCCGCGAAAATGTCCAATTCTTTATTAGGCCCGAACAGGCGGAACGCGCGGGATATCGCGCCTGTCTGCGCTGCCACCCCAAGTCTTACAGCGGTAACCCGGAGTCCGACGGAGTGAAAGCGATTTGCCGGTTCATCGAGCAACATCTTGATGAACCGTTGACTCTCCATCGCCTGAGTAAGGAATTCCGCCAGAGTCCATTTCATCTGCAGCGCCGCTTCAAGGCAGTGCTCGGCATCACGCCGCGCGAGTATGCCGACTCCTGCCGCCTGCGCTTGCTGAAGCGCAATCTGCAAGCCGGAGATTCGGTGACTCGCGCCATGTACGACGCCGGATATGGTTCCAGCAGCCGGCTCTACGAGCGCACCGCCTCGCAACTGGGCATGACGCCCGACAAGTATCGTCGCGGCGCCATTGCTGCGCCTATTCGCTATACCTGTGCTGATTCGCCGCTGGGGCGGATGCTGATCGCAGCGACCGAACGCGGCATCTGCTCCATCCAGTTTGCTCGCTCCGACGGCGAACTGATGGAGGGCCTGAAGCGCGAATTCCCTTTCGCCGCACGTAAGCGCGATGAAGGCGGATTGCAATCGTGGGTAAGAGCGCTGCTCAGGCACATGCGCGGCAAGAACCTGGATTCTTCGTCATCATCATCACTGCCGCTCGACATTCGCGCCACAGCCTTTCAGCGCCGCGTGTGGGCGTATTTGCAATCGATTCCATTCGGCGCGACAAAATCCTACAGCCAGGTGGCGAAGGCAATCGGCCGGCCTAGCGCGTGCCGGGCCGTTGCCCGCGCTTGTGCCACCAACCCGGTCGCGGTTGCAATCCCGTGCCATCGCGTGGTGCGCGAGGATGGCAGCATGGGAGGCTACCGCTGGGGGATGGAGCGGAAGAAGGCCTTGCTGGCGATGGAGCGGCAGTCGCCTTTCGTAGAGACGTAGCTTGCTACGTCTTTCTCGCCACCATTCGCGGCGCTGCAGGCAGAGACGTTGCAAGCAACGTCTCTACGACATCGGTCGTGAAGACGCGCTCGCATTTTCGTTTATTGAATCGGGCTGGCGATTTCGCACCATCAGCCAATTCAGCAGACCTACCGCAATCGTAGCCGCCACGATCAGAGATTGACCGAAATCTACGCGCGTCACCAGCGCGGCACATATCACGACTGCGAGGCCGGCGAACAGATTGCCGGCGGGCAAGTGAAAACCCGCCTTCTCCGGCTGCCTTCGCCGGAGCACCGGCAGCGCCGCGCAGCACACGCCGTAGTAAAGCAGCCGCGCGACCGCGGAGAGCGTTACATTCCACTTGAATTCGCCGCTGAGAGCAAAGCCCCAGACCAGGGCCGCAAAGAAGAGAATCGAGACGTAGGGCGTTTGAAATCGCGGATGAATCGCGGCGAATGCTTTCGGGAAGTCACCTTGCTCGGCCAATGCGAATGTCACTCGCGGCATGGCGAGAATTTTCGCGCTCAGATATCCATAGAAAGAAATCAGCGCACCCACCGCGACCAGTGCTGCGCCCAAGGAACCCATCGCAACTCGGGCCACGTCAGCCAGCGGACGGTCGCTGCGCATCGCATCTGGAAGAACGCCGACTACCACCCATTGAATGAGAGCATAAAGCACGGTACAGAGGACGAGAGCGGTAAACAACGCGAAAGGAACATCGCGTCGAGGACTCCTGGCTTCGCCCATCGGGGCGAGAGCGGTTTCGAATCCTCCGTAGGCAAAGACAAGCAATAGCACGGCTTTCAACCACTGACTGGTATTAGTTGCAGTCGGCACGACGGGCGAGATCCCGGCGGGACGCGCCTGCAAGACGAATAATCCCATTGCGATGACGGCAAACAGCGGCACGAGTTTCGCCGCAGTGAAGACGTTGCTGACCCGCGTACCTGCGCGTACCCCGCGCACGTTGACGAAGGCGAGAACGCCGACCAGAACGGTAAGAATTACAGTGCGCGGCAGAGGGTCCCGGACGTGAGGCCAGAATTCGCCAAGATAAATGACAAATAAATTGGCATTGGCGGCCGGTGCAGCCACCTGGCCGAGTAAAAGCATCCATGCCATCTGAATGCCCACGGCGCGACCGAAGGCCGCGCGCGCATAGAGGTAGGGACCTCCCGCTTGCTGAAAGCGCGAAGCGACTTCAGCAAAGCAGCCGAAAATTATTCCCATTCCGGCGCCGGCTAACAGCACAGCTACAGGGCTGAATTTTCCGAGTAGGCCAACGACGGTAGACGGCAGTCCGAACACGCCGCTGCCGATCACGGAATTCACCACCAGCGCGGTCAGGCTCCAGCGGCCGATGGCGCGGACGAGTTGCCGGTGACGAGCGATTGGCGGGAGCGTTTCCGGCATCGCGTGGTTTTACCACAAAAAAGGAAATTCATGGACGATCATTGCGACCCGAGGCGCTGGGCTTCGTCAGAGCTTGGATAGGCTGAGAGCCTTTGCCTCACTTGAGAAAGAGGGATGTCGCTACGCAGTTCGTGCGGGTAGAAATTAAATTCTGGGAATGCTTGTTTCTAAGAAGTGCTTAAACTGCGCCGATCAGGTGTGGAAGCCGCGTCCATCAAGGCTTTCTGCCGAGTGACCTTTTCCCGGACCAAAGTAACGCGCAGACTTACGAAAGGCGCATGCCCGTGGGACATCTATTCGCTGAGCATTGCGGATGAGATGTTTGACAGGCAAACACAATGGCCATCAACGACATGAACGACCTCCATCTTCGAATCGCGCGCGTCACCGAGGATCTGCGGACCATTCAGCAGGAGCTCAACTGTGCCGCCATGCAGGCTCCCAGCGACCCGGAACTTATGGAAACGCTGAATTCCCTGTCTGAGACCGAGCCCATCGAAACCTTGCGATCGGCGCTCGACCAGATGCGCCATTTCCTCTGGTTTTATGCAGAAGTGATGAATAACGAACCGGAACTGGGAGATAAACTGCGGCAGGCCAGTGCGGCGAAAACCGCGACTGACGAGGCGCCCAATTCCCGGGGATCTTTCCTCGATCGGCTTTCGCGCGCCGATGAGGTCATGCTGCTCCATCATCTGGCAGAGTCGAGACGCCGCAAGCCAAATTAGAGCCTGCTCACTTCGTTTGTCCTAAACAGGTTCCTTCCTTGCTAGACTCGCTGCGTCTTCGCTCAGAAACCTTGCCCGCGAACGATCGTTTTGATCACCTCCCCAGCCGGACTCAGCACTGTGAAGGTTGCTTCCGCGCCAGAAGCCAGCCGCCCATGCTGCCCCAAGCCCGCGGCTTTTGCAGGATTCAGCGTGGCCGCCCGCACCGCATCCCGCAAGCTCCAGTTGGAAAACTGCGTGACATTGCGCACAGCTCGATCCATGGTGAGCACGCTTCCTGCCAGGCTGCCATTGGACGTGCACTTTCCATCTTTCACATCGACCTCGATAGGACCGAGCTGATAGCGTCCATCCGGCATGCCGGTCGCAGAAATTGCATCGGTGATCAGCACGGAGCGTTCGTGCCCCTTCATCTGCAGGAAAAGCTTCACGATCGGCGGTGAAACATGAATTCCATCGACGATGATGTCGGCGCTCAACCGGTCATCGGTGAGCACCTCGCCGATGATTCCGGGATCACGATGATCCAGCGGCCGCATGGCATTGAAAGTATGCGTAGCGTGCCGCGCTCCGGCTTTCACCGCATCCTGCGCCGTCGGCATCTGCGCGTCAGAGTGCCCAATGCTGATGCAGACCGTTGCGTCGTGCCGCCTCGGCGATCACTTCCATTGCACCAGGAATTTCCGGCGCAATGGTTAACATGCGCACTTGCCCGCGCGCGGCCTGCCAGAGACGCTCGAATATTTCAACGGTTGGATTGACCAGATACTCCGGCGGATGCACTCCGCGCCGCTTATGGCTAAGGAACGGTCCTTCGAGATGAATGCCCAGCGGCCGAGCCTGAACTGAACTGCCATTGGCCGCTTCTGTTTCGATCGCGTCGGCCAATCGTCCGAGGGCCGCGTACGTCGCATCCAGCGGGGCCGCGACGGTGGTCGGAAAGTAGCCAGTCACACCGTGGGTGATCAAGAACTTACCCAGGCGCGGCAGATCGGAAGGGGACGCGCGCATCACATCGAGTCCCGCGCCGCCGTGTATATGGATGTCGATAAAACCCGGCGCCAGCACGGCGTCTCCGAAGTCGATCAGCGAAGCATTTCCCGGAACTTCTTTCGCGGAGCGCGAGGAGACTTCGGAAATCAGTCCGTCTTCTACCACGAGGAGTGGATTCTGAATCTCCTCGACCGGAGTGTAAAGTCGGCTGGCGGTGAACGCGGTTTTCATAGAGGTTCACGGCGAAACGAAAATCTATCGTAGCCGTATGTCAGGCTTCCGACAACACTCGCACTGTGTCGGTTTACTCTGACTATGTCCGGAAGCCCTTGGCATGCGACCAATCACTGCTCGCTCCAGCGGTTTCACGGGCACGCGTCGCCGGGTGTTATAATTTTGCGGTGTTCAGTAAGTCCTGTTAAGAGCGCCGCAAATCCTCCCGCGCTCTGGGACAAGTCGGGGAGTGGCTCAGCCTGGTAGAGCACCTGGTTCGGGACCAGGGGGTCGGAGGTTCAAATCCTCTCTCCCCGACCAATAAACTTTTCCTTCAAAGCTGAAGCGGTCCGTGGGAATGCGGGCTGCAAGTTTTACTACGCGGCACGAAACCTTGCCGGTTTCTCCCGGGAAAACTTCGACCGGAGGCTCGGGGACGGGTAGCATGGCACCTTCGCACCGCCTACCCTTTTTCCACAGCCTTCCACAGCCCAACCATGTGACGGACAACCTTTACTGAGAATTTCAAACCTGCCAAATTGGGACTATGCCCAAGCGCCCCACCAAGAACCCCGGCATCGCGGCAAAAACGGCGCAGCCCCAGCCAGCGCCCACGTTGCAAAACGAGAAGAAATCAGCCCCGATTTCCGAAACGGATGAGACTTCCGCCCGAGCCGCCCGCGTTAAGTCCTCTGTTCGCAAGATTTTACTCGCAAGCCCTTTGTTTCCGAGATTATACGCGGACGTCGTCATATCCTCCGCCCCTAACTCCTATGAAGCCAAGATCTTAGCTCGCAACTACAAAAAAATTGTTGAGCGAACAAATCTTGCCAAGATCAATGCAGCCAATAACGAGAAGACAAATCCCAATACGACCGACAGGACCAATATGCCAGTTCAACCCAGCGTCAGAGTCTGCACCCACATCAAGGTCACCGGAGTCCGTTGCGGCTCTCCCGCTCTTCGCGGAGAGCAGTTCTGCTACTTCCACCAGCGCATGGTGCGCGGCGTAGCCACCCCGCCCAACGCCCGCCTTCACCCGATCGCCCTCATCGAGAGCGAGGAGGCCATTCAGTCCTCTCTCATGGAAGTCATCAACGCCCTCGCCCGCAACTCCATCGACCTCCGCCGCGCCGAGCTCCTGCTCCGCGCCCTCCACATCGCCGTCCGCAACGCCCGCCGCGTCCGCTTCAATATCCACGAAGACGAAATGGTCCGCGAAGTCCCCAACTACCCCGCCCCGCCAAATGCCGTGCCACCCGTCCCCGAGCCCCCAGTCGAAATCAACGCCCCGCCGATGACCGAGCTCCAAACCTGGGCCGCACTCACCGTCGACGCCGCCGAAACCAGCGCCGCCCAACGCAAACCCCCGGCCCGCGCCGGACTCCCAGCCGAAACGAAAAAGGTCGCAATTGAAAAAGGCGGTTAACTCATGATTGGCCAGCTTCGTCAGTGGCCGCCGGTTAGTTCGCGGACTATGCCGCCGACGAATTGTTTGGCGTCGCCGAAGAGCATCAGGGTGCGGTCGAGATAGTAGAGCGGGTTGTCGATGCCGGCGAAGCCGGGGCTCATGCCGCGCTTGATGACCATGACGGTGTGGGCTTTGTCCACGTCGAGGATCGGCATGCCGAAGATGGGGCTGGATTGGTCGGTGCGGGCGGCGGGATTGGTCACGTCGTTGGCGCCGATGATCAGGGCCACGTCGGTCTGCGGGAAGTCGCCGTTGATCTCGTCCATCTCGATGAGGCGGTCGTAGGGAATGTCGGCTTCGGCGAGCAGGACGTTCATGTGGCCGGGCATGCGTCCGGCGACCGGGTGGATGGCGAAGCGGACGTCGACTCCCTTCTTGGTGAGCGCGTCGTAAAGCTCGCGAACTTTGTGCTGCGCCTGCGCCACGGCCATGCCGTAGCCGGGGACGATGACCACCTTGTTGGCTGCCGAGAGAATCGCGGCGGCTTCTTCGGCGGTGGCGCTGCGCACCGGCTTCGCTTCTTCGCCGGCAGCGGCGGACGCCTGCACCTGGCCGAAGGCTCCGAAGAGCACGTTGGTGAACGAACGGTTCATCGCCTTCGACATGATGATGGAGAGGATGAGGCCGGAGGATCCGTCGAGCGCGCCGGCGATGATGAGAAGTTTGGAGTCGAGCACGAATCCCATGGCGGCGGCGGAGAGTCCGGCATAGGAGTTCAACAGCGAGATGACCGTCGGCATGTCGGCGCCGCCGATGGGGATGACCAGCAGCACTCCGAAGATCAGAGAGACGCCGACGATGATCGGGAAAAATATTTTCGCTCCGGGATGCAGTACTAAGTAAACCGCGCTTCCGACGGCGACGATGAATAACAGCAGGTTGACGAGGTTCTGTCCTTTATAGGTGATGGGGCGCTGCGGCAGGATTTCCTGCAACTTTCCCGCGGCCATCAGGCTGCCGGTGAAAGTCAGGCCTCCGAGAATGACTTCCATGGAGAGCACCGACATCATGAACTTGGGCACGTCCGGGGAACGCAGATAGAACTCGGCGGTGCCGACCAGGGTGACGCAGAGAGCGCCGAAGGCGTGGCTGAGGGCGGTCCGCTGGGGGACGGCGGTCATCTGCACCATGCCTAGCGGGATGCCGATGCCGCGAGCCGAGCACGAGCGCGATGATGATCCATTTGTAGTCGACGATGCCGTGATGCAGCAGCGTGCCGGCGATGGCCAGCACCATGCCGATCTCGCCGGCCAGGATGCCGTGGCGGGCGGTGGCGGGCGAACTCATCCACTTCAGCGAGAGAATAAAGAGAGCGCTGGCGACGAGGTAGATGATTTCGATGAGGTACTGGCTTCCGGCAAACTCGGTCATATTATGGCTTCGTGTCTTATGGCTTCGTCACTTGCGGCTTGCTGGGACGGCTGGTTTTGAACATTCTGAGCATGCGGTCGGTGATGAGGAATCCGCCGACCACATTGCTGGTGGCGGCGATGATGGCGATCACGCCGAGGACTAAGGCGAAAGTGCTTTTTTTCTCGCCGACGAGAACGATGGCGCCGACGACGGCGATGGCGTCCAGTGCGTTGGTCAGTGACATGAGCGGCGTATGCAGCAAGGGGGAAACGTGGCGGATGACTTCGAATCCGATGAAGGCCGCCAGCATGAAAACGAAAAGCGCGTCGATCAGGTTATTGTTCATTTGTAATTCCTAGTTTTTCCTGTCATCCTGAGCGTAGTGGGCGTTTCGCGAAGCGAAATGCCCACGAAGTCGAAGGATCCCTAACCACTCAGCAGAGTCTCGAAAGTCAAACGGCACTCTCATCGAACCGTGCCCGCAATCGCAGAACTCCCCGCAACCTAGCGAATGCGCGAAAGATTGCAGGGATCCTTCGACTGCGCGAGAGTTCGCTTTGCGAACTCTCGCTGCGCTCAGGATGACAATCCATCATTAATGACAACTCATCGGGAAGACAATCCACTATCCAACACTCGCCAGGGCCGGCATCTTGAAAAATTCACGGACACGGGCGTTCACTACTTCGCCGCCGTTGGTGATCATGGTCTCGCGAATGATTTCATCCTGCAGGTTCAGTTGCAGCTTGCCTTCCTTCACCATGTACAGCAGAAACGCGGTCACGTTGCGGGCGTACATCTGGCTGGCGTGGTAGGGAACGCTGGTGGCCAGGTTGATGGCGCCGATGATCGTGACTCCGTCGACCACTACCGTTTCTCCGGTGCGTGTCAGTTCACAGTTGCCGCCGCGTTCGGCGGCGAGGTCAACGATTACCGAACCCGGAGCCATGCCTTTCACCATGTCGACGGTGATCAGGACCGGTGATTTTTTTCCGGGAATGACGGCGGCGGTAATCACGACGTCACTGTCGGCGACCACGCGAGTCAGCAGTTCGCGCTGGCGTGCGTAAAAGGTTTCGTCCTGCGCGGTGCCGTAGCCGCGGGCGTCTTGAGCATTTTGCGCTTCGATGGGGAGTTCGACGAAGCGTCCGCCCAGGCTCTGCACTTGCTCTTTCGCGGCAGGGCGCATGTCGTAGGCGGAGGCCACGGCGCCCAGCCGTCGCGCTGTTGAGATGGCTTGCAGTCCAGCCACCCCCGCACCGATGACGAACACTCGCGCGGGAGTGATGGTGCCAGCGGCGGTGGTCATCATGGGAAAAATTCGCGGCGAGGTTTCGGCCGCGAGCAGCGTGGCTTTGTAACCGCAAATGGTGCCCATCGAAGAAAGCGCGTCCATGCTCTGCGCACGCGTGGTGCGTGGCATCAGCTCCACGGAAAAAGCGGTGACGCCTGCCTGTGCGATTTGCTGAATTACTTCCGCGGAGCCCAGAGGCCGCAGAAATCCAATGATGGCTTGCCCGCGGCGCATGAGCGGGAGGTCGGCTTGGCCGGTTACATCGTTCGAGCCGTAGCACAGCACCTGTACCACGATGTCGGCGACACCGAATACGGCGGCGCGATCGGGAACAATCTTCGCGCCCTTTTCGGCATAGATCGCGTCGGGATAACCAGCCTGCTCGCCGGCTCCGGCTTGTACGATGACCTCGAGTCCGGCCTTGAGGAGGTTGGGAACCACCACGGGAACGAGAGCAACCCGGCGCTCGCCGGGATAACTTTCTTTCGGAACTCCAACAATCACGCGGCGCTCGTCCTTTCTCTCACATTACTCCGAAAAAAAAGGGAACTGAAAACAGTAACAGATCGTGGGGGGAACTGGAAGGTGCGGATGCGATTGCGGCGCGATGTGGCAGGGGAAACTGCCGGGAAAGGGACGGCATTTTGGCGGCTGCCGAGAGTGGCGGCGGTACGCCGCCACGACAGCCGCCGGGACGGCGGCGCTACTTTCTGTGGCGCCGCTAGCCGAGGGCGTTACTTGGGGAAACGGTAGTGCCAGACTCTGGCGGCGCCGATCAGGTTTGTGTCTTCTCCGAGGGAGGCGAGTGTGAGCTGCGTCTTTTCTGCTGGGACAAAGCGGCAGCCGCTGCGGATCACTTCGCGGATGCGATGGAGAAAAAGCGGTGCGCTTTTCATAACGCTGCCGCTCAGCACGATGGCGTCCGGGGTGAATAGATTAATCAGATTGGCGAGCCCTAAGCCCAGGTAGTAAGACTCATGTTCGACGGCCTGCAGCGCGATTGCATCGCCTTCTTCGGCAAGCTCGCAGATTCTCTTGGCAGTGATGCCATCTCGATGCGGATGGCCGGCGGGCGCGTGCGCCTCAAACCACGCCACCATGGCTGGACCGGCAGCCAGCGATTCCCAGCAGCCGTGAAAACCGCACGAGCATTTCGGGCCTGCGGGATCGACCACGTGGTGTCCAACTTCGGGATGAGCGCCATCGACACCACGATAGAGGTTGCCATCGAGCACGATCCCGCCGCCAATTCCTGTGCCGACGGTCACGTAGATTAGTCGTGAGCGATTTCGACCGGCGCCCCATCCCGCTTCCGCGAGCGCGGCCGCGTCGCCGTCATTTTCCAATGCCACGCTCACGCTCAAAATCTGCGTGAGATCCTTGACCGGACTTTTTCCTCGCCATCCCGGAAGGAAATCGACGTCGCCAAAGTCTCCGCGCAGGGGATCAACCGGACCGGTAGATCCGATGCCAATGCCGCTAAGCTCGGCTCCGGCTCTTTGCGCAGTCTTGCGCAGCATATGCGCGATCAGTTCGATTCCATCGGAGTAACGGTTAGGGTCGGTGGGAGCTTCCATTCTGGAGAGCACCTTGCCATTGTCATCGACCATGCCGACCGCGATTTTTGTGCCTCCAATATCGACCGCGCCGATCATGAATACTCCGGCGTCATCCCCTTGGCTTCGTCGAGCGTGATGCGCCGCTTGTTTTTGTAGGACAGGTTCGACATATGCACGGCAACGGCCGAGCGGTAGCCGATCTCCGGCGGCGCGTTGGGAGTGCCCCGGCTGCGCACGCAGTCGATCCAATTTTGCATGTGCTTCTGGTCATGTGTCTTGCCGCGGGTGGACTCTCCGTCGGACCGGTTCGCCTTTTCCGGCCAGTACTGCAGAGCCTCGTCGAAATGATGTTCGAGGGTTCCGTCGCTGCCGAGAATGCGGTCCCCTAGTTCGTAATGCTTGTTGCTGAAGGTAGATTGCCAGGTCACCACAACGTCCTTGGGAAAATCCAGCGTGACCGCAATCGTGTCGGGCACCTCGCGCCCATCCTTTTCCGAGAACACGCCGCCCGACATGTAAGCCGAGGACGGCAGGGGCAAATCGAGCGCGCCCATGATCCAGGCAATCTGGTGCACCATGTTCTCGGCGCAATTGCCGCCGGAAAATTCCCAGAACAAGCGCCAGTTGATGAATCGGAAGCCATCGAACGGACGCTGTGCTCGCCCGTTCAGAAACGCGCCCCAGTTCACATTCTGCGGATTGCAGTCGGACGGAACCGGCCGTACCCACTGGCCTTTGCCATGCGGAGTGTTGCGGCTCATCCAGGATTCCACCTGCGTGACTTTGCCGATCCATCCGTCTTTAATCCATTGCTTAGCGTCAACCAGCGCGCCCGAACTTTGATATTGGAGTCCGATTTGCACCACGCGCTTCGATTCTTTTGCCGCTGCTGAACATTGATCGGCTTCTGGAATCGACCAGGTCATCGTCTTCTCCGCATAAAGATCTTTTCCCGCCGCCAGCGTGTCGAGAAAATGCCGCGCATGAATGTGCAGGGGACTGGCGACAATGACGGCATCAATGTCCTTCATATCTAGCAGACGGCGATGATCGTCGGCCGTCTGAATGCCCGGGACTCTGTTTTTCGCCTGATCGCGACGGCGGCTGTAGACGTCCGCCATCGCCACTACCTCGACGCCGTGCACGGAAAGAATCTGCCCCAGCAAATCATTTCCGCGATCGCCCACGCCAATCATGCCAACGCGAATGCGGTCGTTCGCTCCCAGCACGCGTGAAGTTGGATATGCCAGCGCTGCCGCGGTTACCAGCGAAGCGTGTTTCAAGAAAGTGCGTCTGGTTTGGTCGCTCATATAGGTCCCTCCTCGAGCACGCCTGGGCTAAAGCCCGAACTAGTTTAGTTGACGCGGCCCCGAAGGGCCGCTCTCCCACCGCGGGGTGAAGGCCGCACTTCACGACGCTCAAGAGCCGCTTTTCCACGGCGAAGGCAAACGACAGGGACGTTTTTCGTCGCGTTGGAATGCCGGCGGCCCGGATGAGGATATAAGTAGTCGCTAGACCCCTACATCGCTCCCGTCTGTTGAAGGAGTTTTTTCATTCCAGCCCAACTTTTGCGCGATGATTCCTCGGGCGAACCGCCGCCATTCCAATGTGTCTCCAAGCTTACGGCATAGTGATAGCCATCGCGCCTGAGCGCTTTGAACTGTCCCGCCCAGTCGATGATCCCGCCGCCCATCGGCGCCCAGTCATATTTCTTTCCTTTCTTAACGGCGTCTTTGCAGTGGCAGTGACCAATGCGATCCTTGGGCAGCAGATTGTAGCCATCGGGATAAGGAGTTTCGCCGCTGGCGGCCGCGTTGCCCGGATCCCAATTCAACATCAGAGATGGAGTCTGAACCGCGCTCAAAACTTTGGCAGCCTCGGCCCCGGTGGCCGTGTTGCAGGCCATTTCATTTTCCAATATCAAAATGATGCCCTTTTTCGCGGCCTTCGCCGCGGCATCCCGCAGTTTCTCATTGATGGCGGCGCGATATGGCGCCTGGTCTTCGAGGCGCCAAAAATCGAAGCAGCGGACGCGATCGGTTTGAAAAGATTTCGCCATCTCCAGTGCGCGGTCCAGAACTTCGTCCTGCTGCTCCAGGGTGAAGTTCGCGCCGAAACTCTTGGCCTCGCTGAACTTCGATTTCGGCGCGCCCGGCCAGTCGACTTTAAACAGGGGGCTGGCAATGTCGGTGACTTTAAGCCGATATTTTTCCAGAATGCGGCGCGCTTCTGCGACTTCTTTTTCGTCGAGGCTGACAATATTTTTCTTCCACATGCCGCGCAGTTCGATCCATCCCATGCCGAATTCGCGCGAGGCAATCTCGCAGGCGTGCCCGAAATCCTGGGAAATTTCATCGTTGATGATGGAAATACGGAAGGGCGTGTTGGCGTCACTCACCGCAAATCGCGATGCGGCATTTGCCGCCGTCATGGCAAACATCCCTGCAAGAAATTCTCGACGAGCAAACTGAACCGGCATAACCTGCTCCTCGCACTCCACGGATTATGGCAAAAGAGTATCGCAAACAAATCTATCACTATCGAAATATGAGTTGGTAGCGAGCGCAGATAGGATTCTGAAAAGCGAGAGCTGTGGCAAACCGGGGAACGAAGAGAAAAGAAGATTTTCAGCGCAAAACAAAACGCCCCGGACTCGATTTGAGTCCCCGAGGCGTCTGTTGATCAGCCCTCCCCCAAGTGCTGCTCAAGAACGACTGTAACGCCGCGCCCCAACCCGGTAAATGGCTCCCCCGTGCCATGTATGGCACGAAGGTGGCAGGCCGCAAGTGTATGAAAACAAGGGCAAATCGCAAACTGCACGCAAGCGCATGGCGAACTTGGCTGCTACGGTCCGATGTCATGATTCGTGCGTACAGCGATTCCACGTCGCTGTTGAGGGGCGGATATCCAGATCGGGTTTCGCTGGCGAGGTTTATACTTGGTGATGCTTTTGATATCGTGAAGGCCATGTGTCCGGTGATCCGCTCTCGGCATGGTTAGTTCGCAGGAGGTCCGATGGAACCGACTATTTCTACGAAAGATCTAAAGGCCAAGCTCGACCGCAAAGAAAAGGTCAAGGTGGTCGAGACGTTAGCGCCAGAGCGCTACCGGGAAGCCCATATTCCCGGAGCCTTGAATATTCCGCCTGACAAAATCAAAGAGCTTGCGCCCCAGTTGCTGCCCAACAAGGACGTTGAGATCGTCACCTACTGCAGTAACACGCATTGACACGCCAGCGAATACGCCGCCCGTGAATTGGCGGCCATGGGCTACACCAAGGTTGCGCATTATCCCGAGGGGAAGCAGGGATGGATGCAAGCAGGGCTTCCGGTGGAAAAGGCCGCTTAGGATCGGTCGAACCTCGGTCGAACTCGTTCGAACCTGCGCTGATTTCTTCTTTCGACAGCCCAAATCGGCCGTCTCGCATCTACTATTCGGGTTCATTGCAGGAGGTTCTCTATGGCTGACGCTCTGCGAATCACGGTTGACGAACTGAAGCGACGAATGGAAGCCGGAGAAGATTTCACGGTGATCGACGTTCGGAATCCTCAGGCTTGGGCGGCATCGGACACGATGCTGCCAAAGGCGATCCGTGTGACGCCGGACAAGCTCGAAGAAATTCTTCCCAGAATTCCCAAGAACAAACCTGTCGTGGCGTACTGCACTTGACCCGATGAAGGCTCCAGCGCCAGTTTGGCGCGGAAACTTCGGGAAAAAGGTTACCAGAACGTGTGGGCTCTTCAAGGCGGATTCCAAGCCTGGCAGGATGCCGGCTTGCCGCTCGCGCCAAAACAGCAGGCAAGCTTAATGTTGTGAAACGCTGGATTCGACGAGCGCGGTGGAACCGCTGACTTGCCGATTAGATCCCTTGCACTGCAGAGCGGTCGTCATTCCGAATAGCCGTCTCCTTCTTCTTCATCCTCTTCATTGTCGTCGTCGTCCTTTTTTTCATCCTCGTCTTCTTCATCGTCGTCCTCAGGGAGGTCACGAAGCAACGCATTGGCGATCCTGCGATCAAAGGGAACTGCTGAATACATTGTGCCCATGCCTAATGGTACGCGCATTCTATGACCAAGGATTCACGTACATTCCTGATGCACGACGATGCGGCGGAGGATAAAGCGCTTCGTGGACGACTCGGTAGTGCCTCCGGAGTACAGGCGCTCAATCGGTCGGATGCGTTATTCTAATAAGCATGGACCATCTAGCAGTGCTTCGCGAAAAGATCGGCCGTCTCCGCGACGAGATCGCTCAGCTCAAAGAATCGAATGAAGAGTATCGGCGTCAACGCCACAACGACACAGAGACTCATATCGCTCACGGCCAGAGGCAGGAACGGCTTCAGGCAATCCAACAGGAACTGGTACAACTGGCGGGTCTTGGCCGGCGAGTTCTCTCCGTCGAACAGAGGAAAGAAGAGCACCGTTCGCGGCTGCATCTTGCTAAGAAGGCGTCGTAGGGTTTTTAACTGCTGTTGAGTGCACATCGCGGCGGGGCGCAGAGTAAGGAAACCCGGGTAAGAACTGGAGCCGACGAGCGGACTTGAACCGCTGACCTGCCGATTACGAATCGGCTGCTCTACCAACTGAGCTACGTCGGCTTTCAACGACTTGCGGCCAAAAGTGTTTCCCATCTGTTTCCCACAACCGAGAAAATCGGCAGGTCAGATGGGTCTTTCTTGAACGGAATTCTAACACTTCTTCTTGAACGGGCGTATGATTCGCGGCGGGATTCTACGGCCGATCTTTTGAGCGTTTCCGCGGCGTCTCCGAACCAAAGGGTAACGTTTCGCGTCAAGAAATAGGAACTCGAATTCCGGCCTTCATTTCAGTGTTGCTTTTGGCATGTCCGGGAGCAGCCAGTTCCACTGCAGGGCGGCAAGATCGTCCGAATTTCGCCAAAGACGCGAAGCCTCCGTCTCGGTTAAACAGATGCCTGTCCGTGCCGACCTCGGCATATACTATCTAGTGTCCCCCGACACTCTAGCGTTGCTTCTTTCATGAATGCACACATACTTGTGCATACCCTAGAATGATCATGCCAACTACCACAAGAACGTTTACAAACAAGGAGCTGGGAGAGGTCTTTCCGGCCAACCCTATCCGTGAAGTCGATTTTGAAATCCGATTCACCCCGCGTCTGAGGGTCCAAGCTGAGATGTGGCGCTTTCAGGAGAGCGTCGTGGCTGACTATCCCGATGTTGGTCTCGAGTCCGCTCTGTTGCCCAGCGGAGCCACGCTAAACGTCACCGTGTTCCAAAACGTAGGGAAGGCTCGGCTCATCAAGGTATCGCCTCAGAACATGGCCTTAGCGTTCTCTGCGTATGCAGACTTCGAGGACTTCAAGGAAGAGGTTCTCAAACGAAGCACGGAATTCTGCAACATCTTTGACGTGTTATCCCTCACGCGCATTGGACTTCGGTATGTCAACGAGATCCCGCTGCCGACGCAACGGGCTGAGTCCATGACAAAGTATGTCAACCCGCTGGTGGAGTTCGAGCGTATTCCGCTCGGCAGCGTTCAGCAGTTTGCGTTGCAACTGTCTGCCCAAGTGGGCGACCACATGATCCAGGTTCGCACAGCCATGTTGTCTGGCCCAATTCGAACATACATTCTTGACATCGACGCCTATACGGAAACTGTCAAATCGGCCGCTGAGATCGGCACCCTGCTCGATCGGTTCCACGACACGGCTCAAAAGGTTTTTCTCGATCACGTTACAGATGAATACAAACAAGTCATGAGGGCGCAATGAGCTCTACTCCTCTACAAGCGACCGGTTATGCTACACCCGTGTACGCCGATCCTGCTGCTACCATGGGCGGAGGAACGCCTCTGATCGTGGCGATCTCCAAGACCGGGAGGACGGATGAGTACCACGTCTTAGTAAAGCTGCAACTGCTCCAGGCGTACGACCGGGCCATCTTCGAGCTACAGCAGCAACTCGCGCACTACAGAGCGCTCCTCGATGTTTTCCTTCCGAAGCCCGCCCCGCCTGACGAACTCCGCTTGGAAGGCACGCCACTCAATGCAGCCAGTGTCAGGCTCCTGAATACGATAACCCAGATGAAGATTTCCGGTTCGGCGCTGCGCGGGGTCGACGAAACAGACGAGGTCTAGGACGTGTACGTGAGCAGCGGCAATCTTGAGAAGAATTGCCTGAGGCAAGGGGACATCCTTGACGCAGTGCCCTTCCCGATCATCGACGTCGAAGCCGCTGTTCTCGGAAGAATTGACGCCGCCGGGATGCAAATCCCCCATCCGAAGATAGTGACCATACCTCGGGAGCATCGTGCCCAGCAAGACTGCTTCACGATGCAGGTTAAGACGCGCCTCTCGCGTGGGGCCGTGCTTTCACACTGTTGTGAACTGGAGCTACGAAACGGCAAGTGCTTATTGCCCATGATCGCGTTCGCGAGGATTACGCCGGTGAAGGCTTCGACCATTGCGGACGCTCAGAAGCTCGCGAGCTTGAGAGGTAATAAAGATCCCCGAAATCCGCAAGATTCCGGATACTTGGACTACTTCTACTTGGAAGCGCACGAGTCACTTGGAGGAATCGAGAACGTGGTCGACTTCTCGCAGGTTTCCTCGATACCGGGGAGTGAGTACTCGAGTTTAGTCAGTCGTAAGCTCCTTCAGCTACTCGACCGCGAGCGCGTCAAATTCAAGATCAAGCTTGCGGCTTATCTCGGCAGATTGACTGATGAAGAGGCGTCGGCGGGGCTAGAGAATCCTTGGCAGGTCTGAGGGTGTCCATTCTCCCCCGCATCCTCAAGGGAAGGACATAGCGCTCAATCTTTCCCGCTAGGGGTCTAGCTTGCACCCATCGTTTCATCGCAACTGGACTAGGTTTGCATTTTGCCATTCGGGGCCGGTCCCTCTTCCGGAGTCGTCCATCCATACTTACTACCCACGGCGATTAAACTGAGAAGGGCGGCGCCCGCCTCTTCCTGCGAACTCCCATGGTGGAACGTCGGTAGAAGCGCGGTTACGATGGCGTTACCCAGCGCTTCGAGGTCTTCGTCAGTGGGATGTAGATTCAATTCACTGCGCAATGTCGCACTATCTTGAGCGACCCGGACGGCCCATGCGACAATCTCTTCTGGTGCATCTCCTCTTGATACGATGTTTTCGTACAGGTGCTCTGCTAATTTTAAGGCGGCGTTGCACTCGCTTCGTGGAATGACCGGCTCATGGGGCGTATCTAGTCTTTGTGTCATCTGTGGTTCCCTCTGGCACCAAGTATATGACAGGCCCAGAGCACTTAGTCAAACTTACACGTCATAGTTACACATAATACTCACGCGCAATAATACTAACTTGACGGGGTTAGTGACACAACGAAACGTAGGTCATCTACTTCCTGGCGGTATTTAGGCTACTGCGGCGATCCTTGAAAAGTGCCACTCAGGCCGGAACACGCCGGGGTTGAAGCGGCGCACTGCCAATTGCCGGCTACGTTTCCGTTTGGGTAGAACTTTCCGGTGCCGACGATGTTCCACGAACCGCTGACCGCGCTATAGACGTACAAAAAGTTGAAAGCATATCCGTCAGGGCCACCAATCGGTACGGGATTCACGGGCACACCTATCAGCAGTGATTCGGGCGTTCCAGGGGTAGTGTCATCACTTTTGCTTGAGAGATTGGATCCGCCAAAGCACGCCGGTCCCGTGACGCCGTTCGCGCACGGCGCGGAGGCCAATGTCGCAGTCACCGTACTGATGTTGGCGTCAGTGGAATCGCTGACGATTATGCCCCACCGCGTAGCAGTCATGGACGCCGTAGTTTGCGTGGGAGTTTGCTTCGCGCCTCCGCAAGCAACCAAAACCCCGCACGCTAAGACGAGAATTTGTTTCACAAGACCCTCGAATCGAAGGTTGGCGTTATTTCTTAGCAGCCCTTACCTTCGCCCATCTCGCCCGTTGAGCGGCTGCGATCCTCTTGCGCGCCGCTGCGGACATCGTCCGCTTCGGGGTGGCGGTTCCATTTCGGCCTGTGCTTTTACTCGCCCGCACTTTCGCCCAACGCGCTCGCTGAGCCGCCCCAATCCTTGCCCGTGCTGCCGCCGAGAGTCTTCTAGTTCCCGTCTGTTTTCCGTATGTGTTGCCGAACGCTGCGAGCGCAGCACTAATACCCTGAAGTTCCTTCGTCAATCGACTGTGTTCCTTCTTCAACAACTGGACTACGCTAACCAAATTTGCCATTGTTTCTCCTCGCGGGGATTGTAGCAGGATGGGTGATTCTGTCACCCAGCACGAGAGTAAGGGATGAGCTTGAAGGCCGCTTCGGCAATCGAGGGTGCCAAATCATCCAGTACCGTGGCGACCTCTTCCGTCACACGAACCGGCATGCTATCGAAGTGACACACAGTGCCGAGCATTTCTCCCTTCGAGCCGAACAGTGGAATGCCGTAGTAGCACTGAATATTTTGCCGCTTGGGATGATCCGCAACGCGCCTGTCCAGCGAGGCTTCCTCCACGCTGAAGCGCTCTCGGGAGCGGCGTATGTACATGCAATAGGATTCCGCGATCGGCTGATCGGAGCAGTTAGTAATATTCTGATTTTCCTTGTCGATCAAACAGATGTTGCGAAGCATGTCGCCATCAAAGGCGAAAATAGCCGTGAAGCGGTACGGCACTCTGTCGTTGATCCAGCGCATCGCTGCCCAGAGGCCATCAGCCTTCAGTGCTATCTTGAATGTTTCCGTAATACCGCTCATGGATGTTATAGTCCCGACCGAGCAAAAGGAGTTTTACTCGCCGCCTTTTTCTTCGGGCGCTCTTTTCGGCTCCCGCTGGCTTCTCGAATCAGTAGAGCGGCCCGTCGAATCTTTCTCTCGCTTGCGGTAGGGCTGATGAGCCTCACCCTGGGTTCTGCTCTGCCTTCGCACGTGCGAAGTCTTTTCAGCGACTGCGCTCGCCTGAATTTCGCTTTCCAGTTTGTCAATCCGCTCTGACTTTCGTTTGTACTCTGCTCGTTCTGCGGGCGTGAGACCCCCGAAGACTTCATCTCGCCTAGTCTTCTCTTGCTCTGTGCGGAGCCGTGTTAATTCGGATTGGGGCTTTTCCGTTGCCATGATGGATCATCTTTTGGCGGAGAATAAACAGACTTTAACGTGAATTGGCTGCCCTCCTCAATACCGTCTACCCCGTACTTTTGTACACCTCTCGTTGTCGAGCAATACGGGTTTGCGTCACGATTCAAATCTCCGGTCGTTGTTCAGCTCGAAACACTGAACGTACCCACAATTCCCTTAAATTCGCCCGCCGCGTTGTGCATCGGAGTTCCTTGCACATCGACCCAAATAGCCGAGCCGTCCTTTCGGCGCAGCCTGAAATGAAATGGCTTGGTGTCGCCGCGCACCTTCGCATCAAACAAACGTTGAGCTGCGTCTACGTCTTGTGGATACACGTAAGCAAATGACGCAAGGCCGACCATTTCCGAGGGAGATGTTCCGAGAATTTCAGCCATTCGTTCGTTAGCGTACACCGTTTTAGCATCTGCGCCGATAATCCATATACCGTCTGCCTGTTTTTCCATATGCGAACCAATTCCAATACCCGAATCTGACGCGCTCGTACCGGGAAGTGTACCCTTGCTTGTTACGAATAGCGAACAAACGAACCCTAGTCCGTGCAGCGTAGAGACTCGCTGCTATGGTATTTGTGTCCACTTCGTATCGCTCCGGTCCTGCAAGGAGTTTGCCTTCCCCCGTCGCCCGCTCCTTGCAGGATCATTGCTCGATCCAGGAGAGAGGCTCCGTGAACGATCTCGGAGAAGCAAGAGAAAAACGGCGTCACGAACGAATTGAAATGGAAGTCGAAGTCATAGTTCGAACAGACAGTGCATTGTTACCAGGCCGGAGTCACGACATCAGCGAATCCGGGATGTCGGCGATTCTACCCGTCGAATTACGCGAGGGGCAAGAAGTCGAACTGCAAATTAGACTTCCAAGGGCCGATGCGAACACGCGCGCCGTTGTGCGACACCGCAATGTTTTTCGTCATGGCTTTGAGTTCGCGCAGCCATTACACGGGATTTTCGAAGCGGTCACAGGTGCCTGACTCGCTCCGGGTGGCCTGAAACTCCGCACTGATACAAGGCTTGATTTACAGCGCCACAAAGAAGCACAACGTGGAACTGGAATTATGCCTTTGACAAACCCGCCTTAAAGGTTTTCCACAGCAGTGAAGTTTTCCACCGCAGTGAGCGCTATTGCTCAGACAGGCTGGGTAGCTCTTTTGTAGGCTGAACTACATTGCCCTCTCCCAGGAGGCAGAATGTCCCCTTCTCCCGCTCATACCCTTTCCGAATCTCAGTGGAGCCCGGAGTGTGCGATCTGTAAAAAGTCCGTGAAGCTAGAAGAGAGCAAAGCCGATGAGAACGGACAAGCCATTCACGGAGAGTGTTACGTCGCGAAGCTCACGGAGAAGAAACCAGAGTTTCTGAGTCTGCGGTAAAATGCGGCGGCTTGGACAGGTCCATTCCGTCAGTTGTGAGAAGTGACACGCTTCGGCAGCCCGCGAGCATGGTGGACCGGGCAAGGACTCGAACCTGCATCTGCATGGCGAGAAGAAAGGGAATCCAAAATCGCCCGCCGTGTTCCGTTACACCACCGGCCCCAAGTGTGAGGAATCTTACAGGGCGGTGGGGAATTCTAGCAATACAGGACTGCCTGGGCGTTAGGCCATTTCCAGTGGTGGAGTCTTTGGCGCTGCGCGTTTCTTCGCGCGTTTCGGCATATTCGTCCTCCAGCAAAACAACGAGGCTTGTGGAGGCGCGGCGAGTTCGACCCGTGCCGAGCACCGCTCATCGTCATTCGCAACATGATTGACACGGCTGCTGACCGGATAGGATCGCATCATCTTTGCATCGTAGGGCTTCAACATTTCCGTCACTGCATCCAAATTCTTCATTCCAGGATCGAGCCACAGACCGTAGTCGGGCTCGGTCGAGGATAACTGGCATACGGTCGTGAACTGCTGAGGTCACGGCGTTCGGAGTTGTTGTCAGGATCGAACACGACTTGATCCACTGCCCGCTCGGGTCTTTCCAGCGTTCCCACAGTCCGGCGAACGCGAACAGTTCGCCGTCATTGATTTCAAAAAAGTATGGCTGTCTCGCCTTGCCCGCTCGCCGCCATTCGTAAAAACCGTCTGCCGGGACAAGGCACCTGCGACCGGCCAATGCATCGCGGAACGCGGGTTTGGTCGCTGCCGTTTCTGATCTGGCGTTAATCATCATCGCAGCACCAGAAGCATCCTTCGCCCATGGGGGAATCAGCCCCCAGCGTACTAGCGACATCTCGCGACGTGGTTCCTTCGGATGCTGACGAATGATTGGGACGGGCTGGGTCGGTGCGATGTTGTAGCGCGGAATCCAGTCTTCTTCACCCGAGACGCTGTCGAACTGTTCCTCGATGATCTGTTTCCGCCGCGATAGTCTGTAGCACCCGCACATGGGAAGATTTATGGGCAGATCGGAGCAAGCGCTCCCGAGCCGCCACCTAATTTCGATGACTCGCGCTTTTCCCTAGACCTCGATGTATCCCGCTTGGTCCGAAATTGGCCCTGAAATCTTTCTTATCGAGGTTCCAGGCAGTACGCTTCTGAGAGTCTTGATTTGGAGTTGAGATGGGCGTTTAAGAAGCTTTTCATCGGTGGTGTACAGTTCGGTGCAACCGACAACTTGCGCCGTCGCAACATGAAAGCAATCCCATCTGCGCCTCCTGTTTTCACAAGCTCGCTCTATCTGACGGTCAAGAGGCTCCGGTTTGGTCTTGTCCCGCTTTGCATCTTCGATATCCGCCATGTGCTTCAGAGCAGCTTCATTCTTGGCGCACGTCAAGGCTACGTCTTTGCTGATTCCATATACCTTCGCGCCGATAGCCTTGACATCGCCGTAGGTATCCCTCGCAACTTCACCTGGGCGATATGCTGCCACACTCACTTCTTCGACGGTGATGATAGATGTATAGATTTTGGCGTGCTCCTCCCCTAGCTCTTTCAAGAGCGCTTTAATGTGCTGCTTGTACTTGCCGCGCTTAGCAGCCATCTCGATGAATATCGACGTGTCAAAGTAAACGATTGGAGGCAAGTTGCTACCCTCGAATATCGGCCAAAATCTCTTCGGGTGTTCGGTCTCCTAGGGTGTCCTTGTATTTCTTTCCAAAAGCCTTGAAGCCAGCCACATAATTGCGAGGCTTGTCTTCGTCAATTTCCGTCACATTCAAACGGGGATACTTGACTTTGAAGTAATAGGCGTCTCCTGTCACGACGACCTGCTTCGTAAAAAGCCTCTGTACCTTCCTGAGATCGGCGGGCTTGAATTTCATGCTCCATCTGTTGCCATTGTCCTCAACCAATTCTCCCCATATATCGTCTTCCTCTTCGGTTCGACTTTGATCCCAAAGCCTCTTGAGTTTTCCGTATAGCGTAAGAGATTCAATCTCCAACTCAGACGCCGTGAGTTTCTGGACTGCCTCTCTTCCAACCTTACCGAACCGACTACTTTCGATAACGATTCCTTTGGTCGTGAGCAATTGGAGGCGCAGTTCGCTCTTGTCCTCTTCTTGCAGCGGCGCGATCTTTGCCAGTCTCCTGAGTACGGGTGCACCATACTCATCGACTGAGACTGCGCCTTTCTTGGCTTCGACTGCGTTAGTGGTTCCAATGATATGGGTGATTGTAGCGATACCGTTCGCCACGTCCTTCGTAAGCGCTGCTTGAGATTCGATACTCCCCTTGCTGAAAGCGAAGCCACTGGAGTTTGCAAGTATCTCAATGCCGAAGTCCCCGTCTGGATTCTTCACACCGTTGGCTCTTTGAATCTTCTGGCCGAGTTCGCGTATGAGCAGATCGAGTTCGCGCAACGTCGTAATCACATGACTGAGAGGAAGACGGTGCTTGGCTGCCTTTCCCTTGTCAAAAACAACAGAGAAAATCGCGCGGGAGTACGTCGGCAATTTATGCGCGGGTACGATGATTTGCTGACTGGCCATCACGGGAAGCCCCATATCATACACTTCTTCCACGTCATAAGGACTGACGCGATTATTCGGCCTGCATATCAGTGGTGGGCCATAATTGTTCGCACCAAATCATCGCCACTTCCACAACTGCTTCCACACCTGGACCAGGGTCTGCATTTGGCGAGGGCTAGGAAGTTGGTTGTAGATCAATCGACAATCGCGGTACGCCACCTCGTAGAAGTCCCTAACGGCTGGCAGGCTCAGGTGCGCCAGGTTGTGACGAAGCTCTCTGAGATTTTCCTTCGCTCAACATCTCCGCTTCTCGCTTATCGGGACGCCGAGCCATGCCGGAGGATTGTACTGCTTTTCGCCTTGTATTCGCCACAACGCTGTGCTATTTTTCCGTCTCCTCAAACCGAGAGTATCCGCCGATGCAGAAAACTAAGATCAACCTGGCGAAAGTTCTCGCCGCGCCCTCTTAGGCCACCCTATTTTGCGGTGAACGTCGTGTCCCACGCTGCGCAAGCCGGCGTCATACTGCCATCGATCGAGAGGCAATTGAGTTGCCCGGTCACGCTGCCGTCGGAGTTGAAGGTTCCGCTTCCGCCCAAGACCGCATTAGTGCCTCCGTTGGGGCCGTTCCACTGCAGAACATAGTAGACCCCTTCACCCGGATATAGTTCCGCCGTTACCGTCCCCATAATAATGGTCTGCAACCAAGTGCTCTGTCCTTGTGGCAAAGGGATCCCCGTGAGTGTGGCGCACGATTCAAAACTGATCGGGAGCGTCTCGTAAGTTTCGAAATCTGCCTCGCAGGGATTAACTGGGATAGTCCCCATGCGTACTGAAGTCGGCACGAATGTCCACCCAGTTGGGTTACTAGAGGAATTTGCGATGGTAACTGTCCAAGTTTCTGCGATGTTCTCAACGAGCGGCGATGGTTGTGTTGCGGTTTGTTTGGCCGCACTGCAGCCGCACAGAATGGCGGAGAACAGCATAGCGAGTGCCATCACCGTCCTCTTCCGTGCTCCGAAGCAAGGGGCTTTATTCGGCCGCGTGATTTCCATTTTTATCTAGTTCTGGATCGTCATGGTCTCGGAGTTATCGAGCTTCCTTCCGCGCAGATCACTGAATTCTCCCCACCTTAGCCGCCGCAATTCTTTTGTCGGCCATGAGCCGGGTCTGGTCGATAGCGCGGCGCGCGGACTCCGGGACGAACTGGGCGTATACATCAAGGGTGGTCTGGATCTTGGAGTGGCGCATCTGGCCCTGGACGTCTTTGGGGTTGGCGCCAGCTTCGATCATCCACGTCGCGCGCGAAGTGCGTAGCGACCGCCAGTTCACCAGGCCGATACCGAGCTTTTCGGCGGCGGGGTGGATGAACCTACAGAGAATGTTATTGTCACGCATCGGACGGCCTTCACGCACCGATTGAAACACTAAATCTTCAGGACCGTCGGATTTCACTAGGCGGTATTTGCGAGTGCCGGTTCCCGCGCGCACAGCCACCGTCATCAGCTTCATGCGGAATACGCGCTCAATCACTGAGCGGTCCACGCCGATCGTGGCGTTCGAGGCCTCACTTTTCGGTTCCGACCAATCCCCCCGGCAGTAGCGCTCATCCACGGTAATTGAATCGTAGCCCAGATCATTCCAGCGCAGTCCAATTAGCTCGCTCACGCGCAGACCGGTGTAGATGGCCGTGTATACCATGGTGGCGTAGGGCTCCGGCATGGCCGTAACCAGCCGATCGAACTGCTCCGGGGTGATATGCGGTTTGGGCTTTTTTCGCCCCGTCCGCGATCGCGGCAACTCGACGTGTTCCATGGGACTCGCGGTGATGAGCGCGTACTTCCCTGCCGCGAGCCGCAGAACGGTGGCTAGTACGTCGCGGATTTTGTCTACCGACTCCCGCGAGAGGGGACTTTTCGCGAAGCCGCTGAAATAGGCCTGCACCGTAGCGGGCGTTAGATCGCGGAGCATCATGTCACCAAAGGTCGGCAATAGGTAGTTCTTCAGGACGCCCTTGTAGCGCTCGAGGGTGGACTTCGCCAGCACGGCGGCGTCACAGCGCAGATAGGTGCCCTGGACGTATTCTCGGAAATTCGTGGCGGAGCCCACACCGGAGAAGGTGGTGTTCAGCGGACGGACGTACTCATCGCGCAATTTCAAAACCACGCGCTCGGGTTTATCGGCCGGGGCCAAGCGAACGCGCTTTAGCGGGCGGGTGAGTTTGCCATCGACGAACTCATCTACGCGGACCAGAATGGTCCAGTAGTTGCCGTGGATCTTCGGTGTAGGGGACTGATATCTTCGACGCGACAAGCGTTCTCGCGCCTCTAAGGCGGGTAAGTGCACCGCAGCGTCAAGCGATTGCGGGACGCTCAAGTAGGTGTTTGCCCGTACCATTGTTCCCCTCCACGTCCTTGCTGTGCCAACTTAGAGGTCAGCATGTGCCACTATGCACGGCCTGTCAATGCCTGAGAGTGGTCGGATCACTCTTTCAGTCAACGTTGGCGCCGATGAGACGCACGACCAAGATACGAATCACAATCCAATTGGGCTGTTCTTGCCCCGATTCAGCCTAGAGTGTAAATTTGCGACCAGCTATAACCGGACACCAAACAAAAAAAAGGCGGGAAAAGAGCCTCCGGCTATAGCTCGTTAGATAGAACCGGATGCGAGCCTCGGCCCTTGCTCTCGTACGAGGGGAAGACATGAAAAACTTTGGACTTCTGCCAACCGCGATCGCGATGGTTCTTGTCCAGGCGTGTTTCGGCCAAGCTGCCGTAGATGTTGATGATTTAAGTCTAGACTCGTTGTCAGGGACACTCACACGCTTGAACTGGACCGGCCCGAGGTCTATTGATTGTGAGACTGTCATCACTTATAGCGTCTTCCGTAGCACCAACGAGGATTTCACGCCTTCAGTGCGAAATCGAATAGCCACCGGCCTTTCAAAAACCACCTATTTGGCTAAGGAACCCGTGCCCGGAAGGGACTACTACTATTCGGTCAAGGCCGACGTGGCGCCGGTGTCGTGCATGCTGCACTCGGGGGGCATGTTGGTCTACCCGCTGGATCTCGGTCAGTCTTTTCGAGTGACCATAGGACAAGATGAAGCCACTTGCAGCGCACGCTCCACGTCAGAACTCGGTTGTCCTAGCCCGCTGCCGGATTTCCATGCGGTTATAGCGAGCCAAGCGGGCCACGACTATCTTATTGGCTGCCGGTCCGAAGATTACGAAATGGGAGCGTGGAAGTGTGTGAATTTGACCCCCCGAACGTACCGCATTGCAGTCCATAGTCGGACTCTAACGGTGTGGGACAGCGGCATGGAAGAGATCAACACGAAGACCGGGAAGAAGATAGCCCAAATAACACCTGTGTTTTCGATTCTAGCTCGCATGAAGTAAAGGCTGTTGCAAAGCGCGTTAATCACGCAAAAACAGATGGCGCGTCTGCGCTTATAGGAAAACCCATCCACCCTCTTCCATTCGGACGTTTCTACGGCCCCAAGGCGATGTTTGTACCGCGTCCACCGGGGACGGTTTTGCGGGCGGGTCATACGACCCCAACTTCAACCACCCTTCCGTCTCAATTTGATCGATCTCCGTGGTGGTTCTATCGATGGACTTAGCAACCTCTTCGACCGCATACTTTTCGCGCATAGCCATCACTTTTCTTTGTCAGCGATCCATCTAGATTGGCGATGACTAGTCTGCGCGTTATTTGTGGGGAATTGTGGACTCTGTCTCAGCTTCAACGGTGACTTCCACGTGTGCACCCCGTTTGAGACTTACCTCATCGCCGTTATTATTCGTCAGAGTGTTGTCGATGCGTATTTCCCGATACAGATGATCCGCCCCTTCAACACTGATCTGTGCTCTGTCCGGCTCATTCGGCGATAGGGACTTAATGATTTTTTCAACCGTTCCCGGCATGGTGGCACTCGGTTTTTCGTTCATGGTCTCCTTAAAAGACAGAAAAGACGGCGACAAGTAGTCTAGTCCCTCAGCAAAATACAAACTGAGCAATACGGATCGGTGTGGAGATCGTGTTCCAATCCGCGCCTCCACAGGCCCAGTTGTTCTGCTGAGGACCACTATGCCGAAACGTGCGAAGAAACGAAAACCCACTCCTTGCCGAGGGGTCATTGCGTTACCTCGTTCCGGCTGCCCGCGGACTCGTATGCTTCTGGTCCAGGTTTATTCCAGGCTTCACCCCACTCAGCGAAGCCCGGAATTGGCGAACGGTTGGCGTCAGGCATTGGAGTCCTCCGTAACGAATGGAGGCCTGTTCGTGACAGGCGTAGACAAGGCATCAACTTTCTTGTCAATGACTACATCTTCCCGCGCGATCTGGAGAGCGGTCGTATTAAAGGCCAGTGCTCGCCGCGAAAGAGAAAACCCCTCCACACGAAGCGCCAGAAGTTTGTGTTCTCGGGGGGTAAGTTCGAAGGGCGTCACGGGGCGCTTGTGAGTCTGCGCTTTTGACTCTTCGGCCCACGATTGAACCTCTTCAACCGTCGTGCCCATGTCCAATTCGCCATTGGTCTCAATAACAAGAAACTGCTCGGTGCAGGGAGTTACGGCAATTACGGCATCTTCCGGCCGAAGAGTCTCGTGCATCTCGAGCAAAGCGAGTCCTTCATCCGCCTGGAACATGGGATACGAAGCTATGGCGCCTTCGGGGTGGCGCACTGTAATCCATTGAACTACCTTCTTGTAGGTGGGAAATGTATTGACGGGCGTTGGATTTTCTGCGATGATATTCATGTCCAGTACCTGATTTCTGGCCCCGTTTGGCGACGGGGCCTTTGATTTTGATTAACCTGTCATCATGTTGCACATCTTCATGCTGATCGTCTTCGGATTCCTGGCGCTGCTTATCGTACTTTGCATCGGGCTCGGTGCGATATCATTTCTGAGCGATGTGGGATCGTCTCTCTTCCGAAAGCTGCCGTCCTTCCTCCGCGACTTCCTCTTCGGACCCGCACCGGAACCGCCCTCTCAAATTCAAGGGCCGCATGTTGACGACTCCACAGATCCGTACCGAAGAGGCACCTTCATTCGGCATTAACTTCGCTTTCCTTGTTGCGGTACTTCAGCCGCCTTTTAATATGAGTTGTTGGAGTGGTGTGTTCCATCGAGGCGACAATTTTGAGCGTAAGCCAGACACGTCAAAAGCATTGGGCGGCCCTGGAGGGGCAGTGCCCTTGCCGCCCGGTGCCACTGGACCGCTTTGATTTGGATCGGGGTTCTCCATGAACGAAAGTGGACGCTGTACATCCGGAGGCATGTTGCCCGGTGGCGTCAACTTGAGATCCTCGCCCGGGATGTTTTCTCCGCCAGATAAGTTGAGTATTTGCTGGAGCGGCGAGGGCATCGTGCCGGAGGGCGTCAGGTTGAGATTGTAACGAGGGAACGGCACCGTCCGATCGGCGGTTGTCGCTTGGAGATTCGGGAAGGCCCGCTTCATGTTCCCGTTGAATTCGCCCGTGGGATCAAATAACCCTGCTTTTTCCGGGATCGAAAATGCGTTCACGGGATTCGCTTTTGCCGAGAGTACCCCTTGCACACTGCCCCACACCTTTTTTGGGAAAGGCGTTACAGCTTGCTGTGCCGCTTTCGCTGCGAGCGTGTTTTTGGTTGTCTCCGCCAGATCGCCAAGTTTTATCAGGGCGCTTTCGGTTTGCTTCAGCGGACGAAGATTGACTCCGGTGGTCTGTTCGGCTTTTCCGTACACAAGATCACGCGCTTGATTGACGGCTTCGTGCGTAGCCGCGAGCGGATCCGCAACGGCGTATTGCGCGGACGGGGCCTTCGAGTAAAAATTCGAGGTTCGGAGTTCCTTGTTCATCGCGACGCGCTCGGCATCGAGATCGCCATAGGTAAGGCCCTTCCGGATATTGCCGTCCTTGTCGGCGAACCGCGCAGCTAATTCTGGATTGTCTGCCAGGACGTGCGGATCGACCTTTTCGCTGCGGATCGGGTCAATGACCGACTTCGCGCGAGCCTCTTGGATATCAATGGCATTATCAATTCCGCTTTGGAGCGCTTGCGGCCCGTTGCGTCCGTTGAAGTCCTGCGTCGAGATGCCCCTGTCATTCAACCCTTCCTCAATTGCCGGCGCCGCAATCTTCGCTTCCGCGGGCACGTCGACCTTGGTGTTGGAACGCAGAGATGCCGCGAGGTGATCGCCCGCTTTCGAGTAAGTGTCGGACACGATGTCGTGGAGTGGAGACTTCGGTAGAAGTCCACCGCTGCTTCCTGCCGCACGGGTTGCAGCACCGACGAGGCTGTCCAACATCTTGCCGCCCACCACCGTTCCGCCCGCACCACCGAGGGCCTCGGGTGCGACGTTGAGTGCCGCTTCAGGGGTCACTCTTCCGCTGGAGTAGTCCTCGACCGCGTTCGCTACAGGCTTGACCGCAGTGCGGTACAAAAGTCGCGATAGCACTGGAGGCATGCCGCTCATGGCTCCGCCGGCTTCCGCACCCGACTCCTCTGCGGCTTGCTGCGAATCCTGTGGCTTGTCGATGGCCGCATGGAACATGGCCGGGATTTGGGTAATGGGATTGAGGGCCTGGCCGGCGGCGTGAATCTCTCGCGCAAGTGCGCGCGCACTGCCCGCGCCATGTTTCCAGGTGTCGTTCTCTTCGGGGTTGTACGAGACCAAAGGACCGGTCTCGAGGCCCGATTCTTCGGGTGCTTTCGCGATCAGTGGAGATTGCCCCGCGGAGCCGCCCTCTTTGGTCGGTCCGCTGCCCAGAAACCTCGGCCGCGGGGGCGGTGCCAAGCCAGCGTTTGGTGCCGGAGTAAACGGCTTTCCCGTGACGTGCCCGAGATAGCCCATCTGGTCGTCCCGTGAGGCCTTTGCGAAATCGGGATCCTGCGCGGAAAGATACTTGATCTGGTCGTCGGGGCCGGCGGCCAGAAAGTCTTTGTCTTGCGAGAGCTGCGTTGGGTCGACCGGCATTACTTCACCCCCTGAGCCTGTGTGGCTTTCCAGTTGGCGAATGATTGTTTGGGTGGCGGTGTCGCGGAATTCTGAGGCCCGTTTGTGCGCGGCTGAGCGGCTCTCTGCAAGGCGCCCATGGTGTTGTACGAACCGCGAATGCCCGCAATTAGCGCTTCCGGAGTCATCGCGATCGGTCCGAAGGCCTTCTGGAATTCCTGGACGGCGTTCATGCCGCGGAAGCCATGCGCTGCGGGGTGCAGTGCGATCCACGATTCCAGCTCGGCGGCCAGGCCCTTGAATTCCGGAGGGGGGTTGCCGATGAAATTCGCTAAGTTGTTGTAGCGCGAGGCCAACGGTCCAATCATGTCGGCGTGGGCCTTGATGTCGCTAACGAGTTGTTCGCCGGAGTCCACGATCGCAGAGGCTTGCTCGGCCTTGGTGCGAGCGCCCGTTGTCGGTCGGAACGGCGAAGCCTGCTTGTTGGGAACAGGGTTACCTCGGTTGTCCGTAGCCATGAACGGCCCGGCGTTGTCGGCGTTAAGAGTTTGGCCAGTGACATTAAGGCCGTAGTTCTGGAGATCCTGAAAATCTTGGCGTTGCTGTTGGTGCACGCGCATCCCGAGCTGGGCTTGCGCGAGTTTGTAGGTGTTCTCGATTTGTTGGCGCTTCAACTCCAGCGTGGGGTTGTTGGGATTCAAGAGGGCGTCCCTACGCGCGCTCGCCAGGGCCGCGGCGGCGTTTTTCGATCCAATGGCCGCCATCGTGAGATCGCGATTCTGTGAAGCGATGGGATCCGACAGGATTTCATCTTCCGTCATTGAGCGATAACTGCCGGGATTGTTTTCGTCGGGGAGCATCAGCTTCAAGCGCATCTGGCCTTGAGCTTTCTGCTGTTGCTGGTCCGCGAGCTGCTGTTTGATGGCGTCCGCTTTGGCCTTCTCGCCCAAGATGCCCTGGCGATATTGCATTTCGTTGGTGACTTGAGCCATCTTCAGGGGAACCTGAAGTTGCTGCTCGGCAATTTCCTTTTGCTCCGGCGTCCCCGCGGCCAGGGCTCCGGCCGCGCCGATGCGGCCAATGAGGCCGCCGATCTTCGATCCCAGCGACGCCTGCGGTGAACTGGTGGGATCTTCGAGGCCAACAGCACCGCCCGCGAGGCGACCGAGTTTTCTGAGAAAACTGGGATTCGCTGCTTTCTCGTTCTCTGCGGATTGCTTGGTCGCTGCTATGCCGGCGGCTAACGTGTCGGGCGAAGACGCTGCAGATTCCAAATTTGCTGTTGAGCCAGGCGTGGTTGCAGGTGCCGCCGCGAGGGATAGCGGGGGCGCGGATTCGTCGCCCGGTACGGCGGGCGCAAGCGGTGCTGGGATACCCGGAGGAGGCTGCATTGCAGCGTCTGTAAGTTGGTCGAGGAAACCACGTTTCTGAAGATCGTTGACCGCCAATTTAGCCTCCGAATGTTGCGCCGCTTAGACTTTGCCCCACTCTTCTATTATAGTGTTTCTTGTCCGTACGGGTTTGAAGTACATATGTATAGGTACGTATTTGCAGGATATAATTGGAGGATGGATATGGAAACCCAAACTCGAAAAGTTAGAGTCGTATGCTTCTACGGCACAAAAAACGGCAACGCAAAACTGACCGCGAGGCAAGTTCGTCAGATTCGAAGGTTGTACGGGCACGACGGCAACACTTGCCGGTCATTGGCGGAAAAGTTTGGCGTAGGACGACAGACCATCCATGACGTGATCGAGCGCATCATCTGGAGGGGCGTGGCGGTCTAATTTTACAAAGCTGGGGCTGTCCTGCAAAACACCTTCATCCCTCTTCAGTGCAGATGGTCTCGGGGTTTCTCCCCCACGTAATCCGCCCAGACCCGATACCAAGTGCGGAAATCACTTCCTAAAAGCCGGACTTCTCGGTACTAACCTAAACTCTCGCGCTGCGGCCCATACCATGACAGAATCGGAGGATCGTAGCCGTTCGTAAACTCTTCAGTTCATTGGCACGGCTCGGTAAGGATTGCGGGCGTCATGAATCCCTACAGCATTAACCCACCTGAATCGGAGGTCGTCTTCGAGGAGTTGTGCCTCGAGTTGCTAAAACTGCGTTGGTCGCGCAAGGGGCTCGAGCGGTTCGCGAAGAAGGGCGAGCATCAGTACGGCGTAGACATCTTCGACAGGCTGGGAGAGAGGCCCCAATATGCGGCGCAGTGCAAACTCAAGGAACAGTGGAAGTCCCTCGAGCCCGCAGAAATTCGTTCCGAGGTCGACAAGGCCAAGAAGTTTCCCTCCAAGCTGAATCACTACGCCATCCTGACGACGGGTAAGATCTCCGGCCAAGCGCAGCTAACGATACAGACCATCAATCAAGAACACAGGGCGGCCGGGATTTTCACGGTCGAGTTGTTAACCTGGGACAAGATCGCCGACCTCATCAGACAGTATCCAGAGGTCGAACAGCGGTTCTACGGCGGCTTGCGTTCGGAGGAAGTGGCGAGTTTCAACGCCAAATTGGATCAAATTGTCACGCTCACGCAGTCGGTCACCTCACGTTCGGCAACCGGCGAAATCGACGCTCTGATCGACGAAGCGCGCACTCGTATCACGCCTCGCGAGGCTCAGATCGCGGTCCACCTGCTTGATCGACTCCAACGAACCCGGGGCGGTGAACTCTCGGACTGGCACCGCTTTCGAATCTTCACAAACCTCGGCGCCGCCAGTCTGATACTTGGCGAAAGCGAGACCGCACTCGCCATTTCCTCGACGCAGCGCCACTCCAACCCAATGACGAACTCGCCGTGGGTAACGAGGTGCTCGCATACCATTTGCTCCTTCAAGAAAAAGAGACCCGCGAGAAAGCCGCTGTAGCCGTCGCGCGTTTCCCCAACTCCACGCGCATTCGCTCGCTGTGGATTCAGTCCGCTCCTCCGGAGAAGACCTACGAAGAGTTGCTCGACGCGACTCCAGGACACATGCGGAAAGATGCCGAGATCGCGTGCGCGCTGTGTAGGAAGGCCATGGCAGGCGGCCAAATCGAGCGGGGCATCGAACATGCCAAGTACGCGGTAACCGATAAGCCGAAGTGGTCGCAAACGCACTTGCTTCTCGCGCAGGCGCACTTTGCAAGAGTCGTCATGGAGGATCACGCGATCAGGCCGCTCAAGGCAGAAGACAGGGACGCGACACTCGGCACGTCATTGTCCGTCGCTGATGACGCGATCTCCGCCGCGGAGGCTGAGGGTGTTCCGTACGTGAAAGCCCAGGCCCTCGCGCTCAAGGTCGACATTGCGCTTCTCCAAGGCCGCAAGGAAGACGCAGCGCGCTTTGCGCGCGATTCGTTCGGCGCGGACCCCTCGGATTTGAATGGGCGGTTGGCCATGGCCGAGACGTTCGTCAGCATGGGAAACCTGGACGAGGGAATCCGCGTGCTGGAAGAGGCGCGCACGCACTCGAACTCGGCCCCCGTAAGCTTCATGCTTGGACAAACCCTGTTGAATCGGGGCACGACGCAGGACGTGAAGAGGGCCTTCGAGGTATTCAGCACCGCGAACATCGCAAAGCTGGCACGCGAGTTGGTGGATCCGCTCACGATCGGAGCGATCAAAGCCTTGGCACGCGCCGAACGCTTCGCAGAGGTTCCAAACTACATCGCTCGACCCGAGGTCGCGGAATCGCCGATGATGGTCGCCGTGATAAACGCCTATGTGTCTCTCAGACGGGGACTGCACCTGCAAACCGGCCTGCTATTGGACGAGGCAATCGCGGCACGCCGACCGACAGATACGCGATCAGCCACAGATTTCCTCGCGCGTATTCTATTGGAAGCAGGGCGTCCCTCCGACGCATTGCCGCTGCTGCAGGAACTTTTCGATGCGAACACCCCAAACTTTGACGTTCGTCTGTTGTTGGACTGCGCCGGCCGTCTAGGGAAAGACAACATCATCCTGGACACATGCCAGGCACTCCACGACCGTGGCATCAGAGATTGGGAATTCCGCGAGTTCGAATCTCAGTACCTCGAAGACTACGACCACCAGAAGGCCATCATCAGGTTGCGGGAGTTCATTGCTGCGAACCCTGCCCATAGAGTCGCCAAGCTCCGTCTCGCCAGCGTCGCAATGCGCTACGGACAGAACGACCTCACGCCACTCTCGGAGGCCACGCTCCCGCTGCCCGATGAACTTCCCATGCGGTATGCAGTAGCGGCGGTCCGCGTCCTGCAGTGGCAGTGCCAAAGCACACTGGCCGTCGACTACTCCTACCGCGTGCTGCGAGCACACGTCTCGGAGATCGAGGCTCACAAGGCTTACTTGGCAAGCCTGATGCCGGGCGCTCGACCGGACATTCCCGCAGCCATGGACGAGGTTGCGGTCGGAAGCGCAGTCGAGTACTCCGAGAATAGCGATGCGCGTGCCGGCTGGTTCGTTATCGAGGACACAGACAAGCCCAGCCACGAGTTCGAGGAGCTTCCCGCGTCCAGTGAGATTGCCAAGGAACTGTTGGGAAAAAAGGTCGGCGAATCGTTCGTTTTGGCGAAGAGCCCGGTAAAGAACCGCGTCGGCAAGATCACGCAGATTCTCAGCAAGTACACGCGTCGGTTCCAGGCCATCGGGGACCAGATGGAATTGAAGTTCCCTGACCAAACCGTCATCAGGACGCTGCACGTTCCGCCGCCTGAACGGCTCACCGCTGCTGACATCCAGCCTATGCTGGACACCATCAAGGCGCGCTCGGAGGTCGTTTCGAAACTCCGAGATATCTACAAATCCACAGCCGTGACCCTGAATATGTACGGCGAGAAACTGGGCCACGGCGCCTGCGACGCCCTGTTTGATCTGGCGATTTCGGAGGCGGATTTCGTACGATGCGCGCCACTCACCACCGACCTGCTAGCGAGTGCGATGGCGAATCTCGGAACCAAGAGTACAGTCGTTGTTGACCTCGTCGCGCTGACTACTTTGCGGCTGCTGGGCACAACGCGCCAAGTCCTGACGAGCGGCGGATTCCGTTTCGTGATTGCGGCGGCGACCTACACGGAACTGCAGGAGCTGCGCGCCAAGGCGCGCTTCGGGATGCCGCACGGCACGATGTACTACGAAGGCGGCCAGCACTACATAACTCAGACGACCGAGGAACAGTCTGAGAGGGAGAAGGCCGCATTCGAAGAATGGATGCGGTGCGTAGAGACCAACACGAGCGTCGTGTCAGTTCCCGAGGTTGCCGCGCTCGATCCCGAACGGCGCAAAACATTGGAGAAAATCTTCGGATGGGAGGGAGTCGAGGCGGCTGTTGCTGCATTGGCGCCAGGAAGCATTCTCTGGACCGATGATTTTGTCTTTGCGGAGGTTGCCAAGTCGGAACTCGGCGTCGAGCGGGTCTGGACCCAAGCCCTCGTGGAGCACCTCGTCAATCGTGGCCTCATCGACCGCGCGCTGGCGGAACAGGCATACGCAAAGCTGGTGGGCTTCAACTACCAGGCAACACATTTCACGGGCGGCGTGATCGTAGCGGCCTTGCGCGTTTCGAATGGCTCGGTCGATGCCTTCCCGATGCGGCAGATGATCCACGCTTTCGGACCTTTGGCGGCCGCGAGTCAGAACATGACATTCCTGGTGCTCGCCGAGTTCGTCCTGAAGTTGTCATTGGAGCCGCTGCTGCCCGAGACAAAGTGTATGGCGACGAAGGCGCTTCTCGACACGTTTCCAACTGACGCCGCGACCAGGGCGCAGCTGGCGGTTTTTCGCATCCAGTGCGCTGGCCTCATGACGCTGAATCCGCTGGCGCAAGCGGACTTTCGAAGGTGCTTCGACCAGTGGAACAGGGAGAAACTGATACTGAATCCGCCATCGTGACCACTATTGAAGTTTTCCAAAATTTTTGGAAACCGTTTTCAAAAGGAACCGGGGCAGGTTTTTGAAAACGACCTTTGAAGTTCAGCGTCACCTTCCTAATTATTGGGGTCGTCCGCAGAAGGAGACGACAATCGGCCATAGAAACCGGTGGGCGTGGTTTGTCCCTCCCCATGGTCGTCTGGAGCCGGCCGGGGGTCGAGGGGAATCCTATGATGATTCGCGCCAGGAGTTAAGCGGGGAAGGTTGCGACGCTGCGGCGCACGAGTCCTCTTCGATCTCTGCACTGTCCTTCAGTGCTTCCCATCTGCGCCCAACCTTGAGGATGTAAAACGTGCGCGCTTAATTTCAAATAGTCTCTTCCGCTCAAATATTTACTTGACAATTTGTAAGGTGACAAGCAATACTGTGTTCGATGATAAGTTGACAAAGTGTAAGGTAATGATAAAAGGGGGGAATTTATGACAATGACAATCGTTAACGGGCGAGTAGAGGATACGTTCAAACCGGCATCGCACTATGCTGAGATCGCCATGGCGTGTCGCGCAATGGGCATGGACATCGCAAACGACGACTATGAGAAAATCGACAACCTACTCGAAAGCAATTCAGTGTGGGCAACCCTTGCGAAGGATACCGCCCCTGCTGATTTTCTCGTTGCCGGATATTTGCCCGATGGTGCGACACACCACAGAGAAGCACTGGCAAACTAGACAGACTCGGGGTATTTCTCCTCCAGACCGAAACGGGCGCGCCCATGCCCGTCTGTCCGTGTAACGGACACTGAAGAGGTCACATACATCCGCCGTTGGGGCTCGGCACACTACCAGTGTGCCGTTTCTCCCATCGCGCCACCGCCCAGCTAATGGCGGTAAAGAATGTCCGCGCGTTCAAGCGCGCGGCGAAGGAGGATCATTGCCCGAACAATTGATAGAACACAAAAGCGCACGGAAACACGGAAAAACGTGGCACGACAGGGGCCCAACGTGGAGTCATGCCCGACGACTGTACCTCAAATATCCGCTCCTGCCCACCGCGGATCTCGCCCGCATTCTTGGGGTGTCGCGCCAGGTGGTATACGAATATGTCGAAGGACTGACGGAGGAGCGGGAAAAACGGTATGAGGAAGCACTCGTCAAGCTGAAGAGAAAAGAACGACTGTAACGGCATAATCGCGCCTCGCGAAACTACGCAGCGCGGGCTTTAGCGGTGGAATAACTGTTTCCGTCGCCTTAGAACGACGCCAAACAACCTTTGGCGTCGCGCTGCCCTGTGCGGCCACAAACTCCGCTTCTATGCGTGAGCCCGCGTGAAATTGTGACGGGCGCAGGGTCGCACCCACTTTGCCGGCCCGCGAGTATCGCGTGACCACCGTCCTAAAGTGATTCGAAAGCGATTGTGTGCTCGAAAGCGATTGCGAGATTGGTCAGTACTTCGAAAGCGATTTGTGTACCAAAGCCAGCGGCACAGCACGGAGGAGGGACTATTCGAGCGGCTTGGGATCTCGCACGCGCCGAAGGATGTTCTCCACTGTTGATCGGTAAAATTCGCAGCCGTAGCGCGTGCGTGTGCCTTCCGCATTCAACAGCTTCGCAATCGCGCGGCTGCTGACTCCACTCGCATGTAGTACGCGGATGCGTGCGACAATCGCGCGCTCCCCGTCGTACTCACGCGATGGGTGCTCACCATAGGGCCAGCGTCCTTCGACGCGCTTCGTGCCGCGCCAGTGCACCTTGCCAGCCTGCAGCCGCGCGACCGTGGCGTCGCGATCCATCTCTGCGAGCATTCCGTTGACTCCGCCCATTACTGACTCACAGAGGTTCGTACCGGTCGCATCGAGGACTGCGATCGCGTTGTCGCGGCAGAGGCCGACAAAGGACCAGTAAGCAGGTTGCGTTCGGCCGATCCGCTTCGCGTCATAACAGAGAACCGTCTTGACGCCGTCCCCGAGCAGCGCGGCAATGAGCAGCTTGCCCTGGGGCCTGGCATACATCGGGAGTTTGCCCGTCACGCCGTCATCCGCGAATTCCGCGGCGATCGACCGCGCGGTCTTTTCGGCAAACGCGGTGCACGCTTCGCGCTGAACAGGCAGGCCGGCTTTGTCGCGTCCGTCATCGCCCGAGGTTCTGAGATAGCAGTAGGCTTTTTCCACGGGGTTCACCTCATCAGAGTGGACCAATCATTGCACTATTATTGGTCCATTGGCAATCAAAATCGCAAGTCCTTTAGATTGAGTGAGAGCCGCAGAAATTTACCACTTGCGCCCCGCGCGGCGCTACTGCCGAAACCGCGATCCATCCCCGCCCCTTTGGGCGGGTGAATTCGACCGCGGGACCGCGAATTTTTAACGCCTCGCGCACGGCTGTAACAGGGCTCTTGGTGCCGAAATTCGCGCGGCCTGAGTGGCAGACGGGCGCAGGTTCCTTCCGCGAAAAAGCCATTGAATTTCACTGTTCTACAGCGCGCGCAGACGGAGCCACAAAGTTCGAAGCCGTCCGGGTTTGGGGCGACGCCCAGGGGGAGCAAGAATCCCCCGAGCTTGGAGCCAAGCCTGGGCCCTAGATGAATCCGGCCCTTTTGAAAACGCGCCCGAAATATGTCATGTGACGTTTTGGGCGTTGAGAGGCGCATAAAACAGGCCTTTGCCCGTTGTCACTTGCCTAATCACTTAACGCGCGGCGACGGTGTTAGCCGACGCATTTCGGACCGCCGGAAACCTCCGCTGGCTTGTCGCTCTCCCCCGACCCTTGGGGCCAAAAGGGAACGAGCGCTAGAAAGTGTTTCATTTTGAGACACTTATCCCACTTCTTCCTTCTACAGCACAACGATTTCCCACTTTACTGAATTCTGCGGAGGCCGAGAAGAACGCGAGGACTATCCTCAGGAGGCGGGCGGCGAGTTTCGCGAAACCCGCATGTTCATTGACTTCGACAACGGTGTCACACACTTAAATCTGTGCTCTCGGTGCCACCCCGGTTAACGTTGCGCGCGCCTTGGGAACACGGCAGTCTGTGGCGCGGGGCCGTCGTGTGCGCGTATGCAATCGGTGTTCGGACAGACGAACCGACTCCCCTCTATAATCCCCCGACTTTTGGAGGGGGTTATATGGGGTTGTGAGTTGTGTGTGCGTGTGTGCGTTAGCTATAGGAGTCACGCACGTCCACCGAAAATCGAAATTAAACCTATTGTACTCAATCGTTTATGCCGTGCGCGAGCCTCGCACAGCACACCCTTCAAATTCCCGCTATGCGGTTGAGTATACGTCACTTAAGAGGCGTGCGTGGTCTATTCCGTCAATAAGCGAACAAAACGCGAACACGCGCGTGTGTTTTTGTGGTGTGCGCACGGGCTCGCACGGCGCGCACAGCTAGGCGCTTTTTGCTGCCTCTCCCTCTTCCATCGTGGCCGGCTTCTCGGCTCTCCTCAAAACCTGCACAGCCCAGCCCCCGCTATCCGTCTGGTACTTGGTGGAGACGTAAGGAAGGTTCTCGTCCTTAATGATCTTCCGGAGGGCGTCCGCTGCTACGCGCCAGGGATGCGCGATCTTCAACTTCTCGGCCTCGTCGAGATCGAATGACACCGCCGCGCAGGGAGTGCCTCGGTGCATGGCCTTTAGCAATTGGACGAAGGCGGGGTCGTCGGTGACCGGGTTGGGGTAGCGCTTCCTCTTCCGTTGTGGTGGTTTTTCTGAGAACTTCATGCGCTTCTCGTGACGTGTGAAGCTTACGCCGGAAACCACCGCTCAGTCAATTAGCAACGCTACAAGTTTATTTTTGCTTTGCTGTCATTAACTTACAAGGGAAACACAGCAAATCGCCGGCAGACGCTCACGAATCTAGCTAACGTTGAAAAAGGAGATGAATATGGAAAATCAAGACCAAGATCAGCTCTGGGCCTGCCTGGCCTGCAAGACGGTGCGGGCTTGGGGCACCGGAACACCGGCGTCCGAATCTGTTAGACCCCTTCTGAACTGCGCGCGCTGCGCGACACCGCAGCGCTTCGTGTACGTCAGTTCAGAGTGCCCTACGTCCCCCGGAGCATAAATGTGAGGTCGTGAGTACGCGACAAGTTACACGATGAGGAGCATGATCCGTGGAAAATCAGATCACCCAAACCAAAGAACAAGAAGACGCCTCAGTGCGTGATGCCGTGCGCGATGTGCTCGCGCTCAGGGCACTGACGAGGAGCGTCAACATGCGCACGACGCATTCGCAAACGGCCGTTCTCAAAGCACTCACCCCTACGGCCCTCGCCCGCGTGGCCGTAATTCTCGAAGCGACGGAAAAGGTGGCCCAATGACCACCCGCGCCCTTTTCGTATTCGAGATCGATGACGACTACTTGGACGATCTGAACAGTTACCGCCGGCCGCGCTCGTGGCGCGAGAAAGTCGGGGCTTTTACGGCGTGCGGGACCACGACCGCATTACCGCGGCCGATGGCTTTTCCCGCCGATCTGAGGCGATGGATTATGTGGATCACCTGCAGTCGGAAGAGGCCGGCCAATGACCGCCGTCGAACTCCGCGCTATAAAGCCCCTTCCATCAGGTAAGAATGACGTCCTCGTCGGCTACTACGACGATCCGACCAAGTTTGCTGAACACGCCGAGCGGCTCAATGGGTGAGGGCTACCACATCTACAAGCCCGTCAATCCCATAAAGCCTGAAGTTGCGGTGAACCTGAATCAACCCCCGAAGCGCAGCGCGGCAGTGCGCAAAGAAGGCATAGCCCGCAGACTGGTGATTCCCTATGACATCGATGTCGAACGTCCGAAGGGACAGGCGGCCTCTGACGAGGAGTTAAGAATAGCTCACTCGGTAGTGCAGAACCTCGTCGACGATTGGCGTAAGCGCGGTATTACTCCGCAAGTCAAACACTCCGGAAACGGCTGGCAGCTTGAGGTTCCGATCGATCTGCCAAACGACGCAGCCAGTGAAGATCTGGTGAAAAAGGTCTTAGAGACGCACAAGGCCGCATATGACATCCCGGGCGCCCACATCGATTGTTGGAAGGATGCGAATCGCACTTTTCGTGTTCCCGGTTACAAAAACTGGAAAGGCGACAATTCATCGGAGCGCCCCCACCGTACTGTGAAACTCCTGAATGAAGCCTCGGGGCTCGCCACGCGGGAAATGTTGGAGGAAGTGGCTAAGGGATGGGTGAAAAGAAGTCCGTCTCCCTCTTCCGCCACTGCTCGCGCAACCGGCAAAGCGGATCAAGATGCTCTCGCCGTGTTGAAAGGCGCCTACTTACGCACAGGAAGAGTCTGGACCGCATTGAAGGCGGCGCGCAAGCAAGACCTTAAGCTGAATGGGGATCACAGCACGATATGCGAGTTCGCGAATTTTCTCAACAACAGTTGGCAGGAGATGGAGGGGACCAATCACGACGGCATCGTGCGTGTTCTCGAAACGATTTGGGATGAATGCGGCACCAGTGCTGACGGCGGCCGTACGCCCAGCGAAGTCGAGGACATCGTCGTTCACGCTTTCGCGAAGGACCGCAAGCCGTGGGATATTCCGGAAGATCCGCCGTATGCTGCTGGTCCCGGCCCCATTGGACTCGTAGCCTTTCGGGACGATGCGGCCAAGGCTGAATGGATAGCTAAGAACATAGATGTTCTCGACATCAAACCCAAACTCCCCGCAGATCCCCAAAAAGACGCGGAGTGGTTCTCAAAGGCTCGCGATCTCGTGAGCAAAGAACTACCTCCCCAACGCATCCTCGCTTCTACGGCAGACGGAACCCCGCTCCTGCGTTCCAGTTTCTTAATGGAATTGTTTGCGTTCCGCGGAGTGGGGAAATCTGCTGTGGCCATGGGCTTCGCGAAGCTGCTGTTGAAAGGCGGCGAGTTTCTCGACTACCGCTCCGAAGGCGGCGCCACGGTTCTGTACGTGGACGGCGAGCTGCCGCTGATTCTTCTACAGGACCGGATCAAGACGTTCATCGGTGACCACACTGAAAATCTTTGGTTTATGAGCGCAGAACAGTTGCCGGATCAAACGTTTCCGGCACTGATCGATCCCGCAGTACAGGCGATGTTCGAAGAGCGCGTCGACCGGCTCAAACCTGACGTGATCATTCTGGATACGCTCAGTGCTGTCGGTAAGTTCGATACAAACGATTCCGAGGCGTGGCGCATTTTCAACGGCTTTTTGCTGCGGCTGCGGTTCAAGGGCTACTGTGTAATCTTGGTTCATCACGCCGGCAAGAACGGCACCCAGCGTGGCAGGACTGATGCCGAAGACAACATCGATCTCGTGATGCAGTTGACTCCACCGGAAGGGCACGACCCCGGAGATGGCCTCAAAGCCTGTGTCAGCTACACCAAAGTTCGGTACGGCAGGCCGCCTGCAGAACTTCGCTTGTGAATACGTTGGTGGCTCGTGGCGCATGCTGGTGGATTCAGAGGAAAAAGAAATCGTTGAGATGCTCAACGCGGGTAAGAGCCTCAAGAGCGTCTCAACGCTACTGGGCATAACGACAGCCCGTGTGCGCAAAGCCAGGAAAAAAGCCAAGGCGAAAGGGCAGATCCTAACGCCGGCAGAAATATCAAAGAAGAGACCAGTGAAAACCGCAGACGATCTGGAGCAGGAAAAATCGATGCGCGAGGCTTTTTCGAACTGAGGACTTTATGCAGACCTCCTACTCTTGCAAGATGACCCCCGACATTGCCGCGCTCTTCAACGCCGCCGATTTCTCCCCCTCCCGTCCAAGCGGTTTGGATCTGCTCACGGCGGATCAACTCGCTTCGCACCTGGGTGTGAAAGTGGGCTGGGTGAAGCGCCAGAGCCGAGCGGGAAACATTCCCAGCATTAAGCTCGGAAAGTGCTACCGCTACCGCAAAGCAGATGTAGACTTGTGGCTCTCGGAGAAGACTAAACGTGGCTAACAATCCAAAGTTGGAACTGCGGCGCGGCAAACTGTGGGGCGTTCGGTATTACGACACGAAAGGCGCCCGCAAGTGGAAGACTCTCGGTCGTATTGACCGCCACCCCGATGAGGCCTCAGTGACTGCGGTTTATCACGAATTCCTGGCGGCGCTTAATGCTCCCTCTTCGGAGTCGATGCCAGACATCGACCCGAACGATATCGTCGCGCTGTTCGTCGACCACGTCTATTTTCCGCAGGCCGAAAGGCATCTGCGCGGGAATACTTTCCGCGGGTACAAAGGCATCTGGCGCGCGCTTCAGGCGCACACGCAAATCGGGCAGATTCGGACGCGAATGGTGCGCACACCGCACGTGCAAGCCGCTCTGGACGCGCTGGCCGCGGCGAAGCATCCCTCGAAGGCCTCACTGGCCCGAGTCAAGTCTTTCCTCACCCAAGTCTTCAGCGAGGCCATCCGGCGCGGATTTCGTGATACAGATCACAATCCCGTACGCGACACGAAACTACCGCACGGCAAAGCTGCCGAAGCGACCTATGCGTACTCCCTCGCCGAGACGCGGCAAGTTCTGAATCTCCTTCCTCCGTGTGCTTCGACGATCTGTGCTGTGGGCGCTTTTGCGGGGCTGCGGCGGGGTGAGATTTTTGGATTGCAGTGGCAGGACTACAACGAGAAGGCGGGAGTTCTGAACGTCCGGCGCGAGGTCACTTTTGATAAGCGTGGACGAATGGTCGTAACGGAGCCGAAGACGGAGAGTTCCAAGGCCGCAGTGCCGGTGATTGCGCCCCTGGGCGCCGCGCTCAAGGCGTGGAGAGCGGCACAGTCGGCCGTCGCGGAGGGCACTTGGATGTTTCCGGCGTCGTTCGTGCGCGCGGAACATCCGGAAGGCGTGCTCGACGTGCTGGGCCAGACGCCCATCAACCCCGGCAACTTCGATCGCGATCAGGTAAAGCCGATGCTCAGCAAAGCCGGCGTCGTGTGGCGCGGTTTTCACTCGTTCCGCCGTGGCCTGGCGACGAACTTACACGCGCTCGAGGTTCAGGACATCGACATCCAGCAGATCTTGCGTCACTCTTCCGTCGACGTCACGAGGGAGTGCTACATCAAGGCCGTAAGCGCGACCGCGAAAACCAACCTGGACAAGATCAATGTCGCGTGGTCGCAGCTTCCAAGCACAGGCGTCAACTGATTGAAAGGGCCCGAAGTGGAGGTTGTTTAGCGATGGCCAAAGCATTCGACTCGGAGCGCAATTGGCGAGTGCTTCGCCGGCCGAGCTCTGGTGGAGGAAATGCTAGAGCTTGCCATGATGTCGGACTGCCTCAACGACTTCGCGGATCGCAGCGGTTACATCGTCAGGCGCTTCAAGATCCATGTTGTGACCGCTGTGGACAATGACCTGCTTGCTGTTGGTCGATAGCAGAGTGAGCTTCGCTTGGCCCTCTTTGCGCTCCTTCTCCAGTTGCGCGGCGGGAATATCGTAAACACCGTCGCTGTATCCACCTTCCGCACGAGTAAGTACAACCAGCGGAATCGTCCCCAATTTGCCTGCCTGCGGCGTGGCCAGCCACTTCGCGAAATACTCCCCAGACCACTCCCGCTGGCTGTTTTCGGCATCCTCGATTTTTGTTAGTGACTGCGCCCATAGCTGCAACTTCTGCTCAGCTGGCGGAAGGACGTTGTACATGGGATCGAGGGGCTGTTGCGCTTGTGGTGTTGTGTTCACCCGCACGACCGGTTTGTCCGATTCGTTCATACCCTCGTGCGGTGGCGGGATACTCCTGCCTTTCGCCCCATCGCCCAGACGCATCATCGCCTTGCCGCCGATGCCGACGCGCTGACCCTCGAAGGAGGCATCCACCAGAACCATCCCTGCCACTTCGTGCGGATAAGCTGTGCCAAAGTTCCTTACTACCGCCCCGCCGTACGAATGGCCGACGAGCACAAACGGGCCTTGCTCACCGAGCTTGGAGAGTGTGTCTCGCAGTTCGAGATTCACCTGTGAAAATGTGCGTGGTTTGGGGCCTGGGTCGCTCCAGGCATATCCAGCCCGATCGTAAGTGCAGATGCGCGTAAAACGAGAAACCCGAGATTGCACCAGGATCCAGTCGAAGGAGAAATCCCCCAATCCGTTTTCCACAACGACAGTGGGACTGCCTTTCCCGGTACAGTTCACATGAAGCCGGTGGCCACCTAGATCCACAAGTTGCCCGAGAGGCTTAGGTTCCGGGGTAATTGCCGCAGAGACTAAACACGCACCGAGAATGATTGCGCAAATGTGCTTTACCGGTCTGGGGATCCCAGGCATCGCATCGGGCCAAACCATGTCCCGTAAATTCATTTGGGCAGGTCTCTCCTTCCAAATTCGACGGGCAGTGACATCAAGGGTTAGCAACAGATGCGCGCTCCACGGCGCTCCGCCTCTGAACTTAGAAAACTAGTTGGGATATTTATGAAACCGGCTCTACTCTGCCATTACCAATTTGCCTACACTAATGTCCGGGTTTCATTCACATTTGTGCCCATAGTATTCGAGCGGCACGGCTTCCCCTAGGGCCTATTCGTCGTTACAAACACCCACACTGGGCGTCAAAAATTGAAGAGGGAGCCCTCGAGCACGGGCGAACTCTGCGCGATACGGACAGCCGCCTGACACGGGCCGTTTCCCAGGAAACTGTTTCCGGCGATTTTGTAAGCGTATGAAACGGAAAGGGCGCGAAGTGAACGCAACCGACGCTCAAGTTGATGAAGCGGAAGGAGCACGGTTACATTACGAATCGGCTGCTCTACCAACTGAGCTACGTCGGCCCGTCCTCGATTCTAAATGGGAGCCAAGAAGGCGTAAAGCAGGCAGCTGCGGAGCAGGCGTGGTATCGCGCACGCTCTGAAGAAGATGTCAGAGTTTTAAAACGCATGTTGGACTTCAAACAGTACACACAACCTTGTTCGGTGTGACGAGTGGGAGAACATCGTGTAGGCATTCGTGGTACGCACCCTTCGAAAACAAAAACCGCGAAGGGTGGGGCAGCCTCGAGTTGTGATGTTGCGGGCAAAGGACCAGTAACAGGCTTGGGAATCTTGGGTTCGACAGGCGAACTACGCTACCGCTCCAGCGGCTAATGCCGGACCCAGGGCGACGACTTTTCCGGGGCCTTGGGCCATGCCTTGCGCCAAGGCGTGCTCGGCGCGATTGATGACTTCTGTGACCACATCCACGGGATCGTACTCGGTGCGGATCACCGCTTGGGCCAGGCCCGCGGAGAACAGGGCGGACGGGCCCTTTCCGCCTTCCTCTTTTGCCGGGAGACGCACTTCGGCGACAATCTTTCTTAACTTTTCCACTGCCAGCAAGGCTTCTTTTTCCGCGGTTTCGCCCAGCAGGATCGCGATGGTGGTGGTGTCATAGCGGAACGCCAGATCGTTGGAACGGATGTTGTCGGAGATCAGCTGCCCAGCTCTTTCTATTACCGACTGCACCGCCGCTTCGCCATGCTCCTTGATCATAGCTCCGCTCTTGCCGAACTTCAGCAACAGGACTGAAAGCGCCGACGCATTTTGAATTGCACGTTTGCTCTCGGCCAGCAACAGATCGATGTAGGAGGAGCGCTTCAGCAATCCCGACTTCTCGTCCGTCACCGAAAGATTCTTCACCAGGCGCCGCAAGCCCGCGTTGTTCAGCGCAATCACCATCTGCTCCGCCAGAGTCTTCAGCACAACCATATCGGCCTGCTGCCAGACGCGGGCCCGGTTGTGCATCAGCACCAGCATGCCGACAATTTCTTCGCCGTCGCTGAGGGGAATCGCCAGCACGGCCGCCGCTCCCATATCGGTCACCACTTTCCGCGCCGACTGTAACGCTGCGGCTTTTGGGGCGTCCTCAATGGCCAACGGATCGTGACCCTTCACCGCCTGATGCAGGCAGGCGATCAGTTCGGCGATGGCCGAGGCTCCGGCTTTCTTGAATCCCTCGGCGCAAAACTCTTCCAGCGCCGTGGGAAACGAGCCCGCCTTGCCCATGGCCGCGATGCAACGGGTCGATTCCCAGTGCGTTCCGATCTCTCGCACGGCGGTGCTTAACACGGCGGGAGCTGTGCCCTGGTGATACAACTTGCGCGAGATTTCCGCTACGCGGGTAAAGCTGCGCACATCGGTGGAGGGATCCGGCGCCGGCGTGGCGACTGGGGCAGATGCCGTCGGAATCGCAGCCGCGGACGGAGGCAGCGGCGCCGACCCCGCATAGCGCGGCGTGACTCCCGCCGACATATAGAGCCGCTGCAAATCCTCGTTCCGTTCTTCCTCTCGCGGAAACAGTTCCTGAATTCTCTGCAACCGCTCGACTGCCTTGTTGCGCATACCGTACTGCACCAGGATTTCCGCCTGCAGCATCAGGTCTTGCAGCGTGGAAGCGCCCAAAGTCGATTCCTGCTCGTGTACGGGTTCTTCGACGGCTGTGCTGACCGTAGAAAATCTTGCAGCCAGCGACTTGAAGCGCGGCTCGTCCAGCTTTCCCTTCAGCATTTCCAGCCGCTTCCTATGTCCGGGTTCGTAGGGATCCACGTCCGCGGCGCGATCCAGGCACTCCGCGGCCTTGGCGAACTCACTGGTACCGCAATAGAGATCGAACAACTTCAGCAATGTCTGGCAGTAGTCGTTCTCCCGGTTGGCGGCGTTGTACAGCTCGCTCAAGAATTCCAGAATTTGCGGCGACGACCGGTGCGCCGCGGTCAAATCCTCCATGATGCCGATGAACTGCCGGCGTTCTCCGCGACGCCGCTGAAATTGTTCCAGCTTCCGCGCCAGCTCAACCGCGGCGTCATGCAGGTCGCCGTCCAGCAAACTTCCCACCAGCCCAATGACTTGCTGCACCCGGGCTGGATTCGCCTCAAACAGTTGCCACACCAGCGGTTCGGCGTCGGTGTAACGGCCCGCCGCCACCAGCGCATCGGCATAAGCTTCGCGCAAGGCGGGCGTCACCTCTCCGGCATTCATCTGTGGTTCAAGAATGAAAATGGCCGCGCCCATCTGTCCTTTTGCCAGCAAGCTCTTGGCATACGCCAAGGCGATATCCTGGTCCGAAGCGTCTTCCTGATAGGCACGCTCGTACCACTGCGCCATATCGCCGCCCTCGGACGCCGCCAGCTGCGCCACCCGCTGGTATGCCGATGCTGCCGCTTTGCGATTTCCCAGTTCCGACGCCAATTCGGCCACGCGCAACAGGTTGGCCTGCGTTGGCTCCAGTGCCACAATGCGATCCAGAATTTGAACCGATTCCTTCTTCTTGGTAAGTTTTCCCAGGTCCGATAGCGCGGTTTCGTAGGTGGTTACGGCCAGCTTTTTGTTCGAGCCTTCCAGCAGTTGGCCAAAGCGGAATTTCTGCTGCCACGTAGGACTGCCATGCCGCGTCAGCTTCTTATAAGTCAGGCTGGCCCGAGTCGCATCCCCGGCGCCTACCTGACGTTCAAACAGCTCGCCCAGCAGGCGCACCGCGTCGGCGTTGCGGTTCAATGACAGACAAAGATCGGCCGACAATTGGCGGACTACATCGTTGTCCGGATCGTCCCGGAGAACCAGCAGATACTCTTCCAGAGCCTCCGGGGTCTTGCCCTTCTGCAGAAGCTTCTCCGCGCGTTCCACGCGTTTCCCCAGTTCGGCTCGGTCCAGTCGTCTTGTAATTTCAGGCATGCGAAGTCAGGCGGAGTAAGCCCTGCTCCGATTCTAGGAGCGGCCTCGGCCAGCAGCAATGCGGGAAGGCCGGAGCTCGATTACGAAGGTCACAACCGGGTTCCGCACACGATCGTCCCTGGAATATCGTCCCTGGGTTCCGCACCTAAGTCGCTGTTATTTCACCGGGTGTCTTCCCGAAACCAAAGTGAGGTAATCCGATGTTGCGGGCAGCGCGGACCTGACAAGCGACCACAGTCCCCAAAAGCACAAGCGACGAACGACCAACGTAACCTGAAAGCAAAGAGAAGTAAATGTAGGCTCTAAAGCGGCGATACGGTTTCTTAGCACAGGATCCACCAACCATCGCCGATGACATGCGTGTTCACTCTGTGGTGAGCAGCCACGCAGTGAACGAGACAGACACTGGAGTAAGAATTATGCGAAGAATATTTGCCTGCGTTTTCTTGTTGGTTGCGCCGCTTCTGGCGCAATCTCGCTTCGATAGCCGGGAAGCTGCGGCCACCGCCACCGGTCCCTCTTTTGAGGTGAGTCTGGGTTACGTGTACTTCAGCATGCCGCTGCCGTCACAACGAGTGGGCCTTACCGGCGTGGACGCTAGCGCTCTGGTGAAGTTCGACCGGTACTGGGCGCTCAAGGTGGACTCCACTTATGCCCGCACGGGCAACGTTTTTGATACGGGACACAGCGCCAATGTCCTAAGCTTCCTGGGCGGGCCTGTGTTCTATCCTCCTGTGTTGAGGAAGGCCGGGATTTTCATTGAGGGATTAGTCGGCGCGTCCCGCGTCGAAAGCGCGGCACCAGTGAATGGAGCGTCCTACCTGCAGGGGTGGGTGGCTCGTCCGTCGTACGCAGTTGGCGGAGGCGTCGAACACTCCCTGTTCTCGTCGCTTGGTGTCCGTGTCCAAGGCGACTATCAGCACACGACGTTTGGCGACTCGGCCGGCGCAATTCAGGGGCAAAACGATCTGCGCTTGACCACGAGTATGTTCTATCGCTTTGGCAACCGTGAATAGCCAGTCTCCAGGAAGGCGACAGGCTAAGTAGAACTCTACGAAACTCGATCGTTACTGATCGATATCCCGCAATTGGGCGACCTTCCATTCCTGATATCGTGCAGTATGCCGTCGGCAGCGCTCACGCACGAAGAAGGCCTCCGTCACCAACTTTCCGCCGGACAAATGGCCATGGTGGCGGTTGGAGGCTCCATCGGCACGGGACTGCTGCTCGGTTCCGGCGCGGCCATGGAAATCGCGGGGCCGGCCGCTATTCTTAGTTTCCTGATTGCAGCCTTCATCAACTGGACTGTGGCCATGGCTCTCGGCGAACTTGCCTGCGCACACCCCGCGGCTGGCAGCTTCGGCGTTTACGGCGACCTCTACCTCAGTCCCTTTGCCGGATTCATTGCCCGCGCTGGATATTGGGGAGGACTCGCTCTCGCCATTGGCGCCGAGATGATCGCCGCCGCCACCTACATGTCCGCCTGGTTTCCAGGGGTTCGCTCTTACGTTTGGATCCTCGTCTTCGCCGCCGCTCTGCTCGCGATCAATCTGCGCAGCGTGGGTTCCTACGGACGCGTGGAGTTCTGGCTCTCCATGATCAAACTCACCACAATCGTCGTATTCATCGTGGTCGGAGCAGCGTTGCTGCTGAGCGGCCGCGTCACTCCGCAATACAACGCGCAGGGAGGATTCTTTCCCAAGGGCCTGTGGTCACCGCTGGTAGCCATGACGTTCGCCGTGTACAGTTTCGGCGGTGTCGAAATGGTCGCGGTCACCACCGGAGAATCACTTTCACCAAAAGAAACTCCGCGCGCCGTCTGGCTGACCTTTCTGATTCTTACTTTCGCTTACGTCGGTGCCATCGTGATCCTGCTGGGCGTGATGCCCTGGAATCACGCCGGCGTTACCGAAAGCCCCTTCGTCACGACATTCCGCACGGTGAAAATTCCCCACGCTTCGGCGGTGATGAACTTCGTCGTGCTGAGCGCCGCCCTCTCCGGAGCCAATGCCACGCTCTATGTTGCTTCGCGCATGATCTTCTCGCTCGCCCGCACCGGATGGGCTCCCGCCCGCTTTGGCCGCCTCAACTATGAAGGCTCTCCACAATACGCCGTCCTGCTCTCCTCTTTCGGAATCCTCTTCGCCCTGGCGCTGGCGCTTTGGGCTCCGCAGAATGCCTTCCGCTACATTGTCGGAGCCGCCTTCACCGGCATGATTCTCTCCTGGCTAATCTCCCTCGCCGCTCATATCAGCTTCCGTGACCGCCGTTCGCCAGAAGAGTTGGCGGCACTTCCGTTGCGTTCTCCGCTGGGGAAATGGGGATCCATCGCGGGCTTCGCGATGGTAACGATAGCCCTGATCCAAACCTGGTTGTATCCTCTCGTGAATCTATGGAGCGGCCTGGCGTGTCTGGCAGTGTTGATTCTGTCGTATGCATTCGCCAAGAAGCACCGCAAGGCAAACCCCTAAGGTGACGAAAGCAGTGAGGAACGCGAAGTGATCCTCACCGCGGAATCGAAGCATCAGACCCAACCCAATCCATGGAAACCGCTCCGCCGCTAACCTTAATGCGGATGTCCGATCTGTCCTCACGGCTGACACTGTCCCGGCTCCTCTTTCAAATGAGCGAGCAACTGCTTCCCCTTCAAATAATCAGGATTGAACTCCAGCACCTGCTGCACATACTTCTGCGCCGCTTGCTTCTGTCCGGCGGCACAGAACGCCATCGCCAAATTCATCCCGATCGCGCTGCGATACGGCGCTCTCTTAAAAGGTCCCTGCCACAACTCCACGGCGCGCCGCAGATTTCCCGATCGCGCCTCCAATATTCCCAAATCTGTCGCAGCCTCATTGGCTAGCGGATCGATCTGCAAGGCCCGTTCATACAGTTCTCGCGCCTCTTTTTCCCGGCCATGTTTCTGTTCCACGAAGCCCAACGCCGCGAGCAGCACCGGATCGTCCGGCCGCTCCGCCACCGCCTTCCGCAAATACTGCTCCGCCCGGTGCGCAGCCCCTTCCACGTTTTTCTGCGCCAGGGTTTCCCAAGCCAGGGCGAAGTCGCGCGTGGTGGCCAGCGACGCATCCTTGTCGGGGAATGAAACCAGCGGAGCGCCTTCTGTGCCTCGCATTTGCAAACGTGGCAGGGGCAGAGTATTGGGATAGCGCAAAATGCGGTGATCTGTGCTCTCCGTGTGCGCCACATCCCTGCTGGGCAATGCCGGCATGTGGCATTGCGTGCAATCCGCTTTATCAGGATGGTGGTTCACCGCAAACTGCTCACCATGACAGTTCAAGCACTTACCCCGGTAATACGCCGCCTTCTTCTCCGCGGCCGGCTCCGCATGAGGGTCATGACAGCTTCCGCACCACATCTTTTCTCCCGACCTGCGCTTGCACTCGCTGAGGGACAGCGCCTCAACCTGGCTTAGCGCGCGCGCCGTCTCCGGCTGATTGCCGCTGAGCAAAAAATAATGGATGTAGTCCGAAAGTGGCTCCCCAGGCTGAAACTGATACAGATGTTTGCCCGGCTGATTTACCGCTACAGTCCCCTCGAAGTGACACTCCATGCAAATTCCGTCACGCCGGTCCGCCGGCAACTTCGCGGGATTTACGATTGACGAATCCGCCCCCGAATCACCATTTGAAGTCCTCGAGTCTGATGGACTCGCGTTCGCCGAGCTTGCGCCCGACGAATTCGACGTGGACGGGTTCGAGCTGGACGAATCGTTCGAGATATCCGGTTCAAGGATCGGAGCTTTACCCGCGCCATGCCCCTCGCCGGCTCCGTGACATCGCTGACAGGTGATCCCGGCATGCGAGAACGGCGCTCCGATAAACTTATTTTCCGTTCCAGGAAGCGGCGGCTGCAGCCCGCTGCTGTGACAATTCATGCAATCCGTGAACGCCGGCAGATTTAGTGGAATCTCGCGGGCTTCAAAATAGGCCGGTGTCATCCCCCAGCGTCCCTCCTGCGAATACCAGTTGATTGGAGTCTCAAACAGAAATCCCTGCACCGAAAACAAATAGCTTCGCCCTTTTCGTCCCGACCCAATGAAATACAGGAGCTCGTCCTGTCCGCGAAATTTCTCGCTCTGCCGTTCATAATTCATCCACACATGATCGTCCTGCTTGTAGACGCGATAGCGCACGCCCGATGTATTGTCGTTGAATTCCCCGGTCATCAGTCCATCCGCGGCCAAGCCGCTGGCCTTTGCCATCACGGTCTTGCTATACGACTGGTAAATTTCCGAGTGACAACCCGAGCAGGCCTCGCTCCCGGTCTGCCCGGTCGCGGTCTTTGTTTGGATTTGGGTCTGGGTTCGAGTTGCGGTTGTAGTCTGCCCAATAGCCCCGACGCCGACGACAGCGGTGAGGAACGACGCCGCTACTATCGTCCAGGTTCGCATCATCGATTTGATTTTATTCGATGTGCGTCCAAGGTGAAGTGCGCCGCGCCAAAACGAGCCCCCACCCTGTGCGCGTTTTTCGGGATCGAGCAGGTCCAGTTCGGCGTAGGGCGGGGTTGAGCGCTATAGGGATGCGATTCTTACATCTGCGATTCGCGCCAATTTAGCATACAATGCTGACCACTTCCCCAGGGTCCCAGAAATCTTCCCACAAAACCGAGAGCCACCGGATATCTATGTCCACAATCGCGATAGGTCCTGAAGTTGCCATAAGGCCCGCAACGCCCGTGCCAGGCCGTCGTTTCGACCACCTCTTTTTCTCCTCGATGGCGCTGCTGATGCTGGCCACCGTCTTCCTGGGCTTTGCACGCACTTATTATCTCGCCGGAATGTTCCGCGCTCCGCTGCCCAGTCTCATCATCCACCTGCATGGAGCCGCCTTCACCGGCTGGATCCTGCTGCTGGTCACGCAGACTTCCCTCGTCTCCGCCGGCCGCCTGGATATTCATCGGCGTCTCGGCGTAGCGGGTTTCCTGTGGGCGTGTCTGATGGTGATCCTCGGCGTGCTTGGCCGCCACAGATTCGCTCGCTCGCAACTCCGGCCCTCCGGGCAGCGATCCAAAATTCTTCTACATCATTCCCCTGACGGACATGCTGATCTTCGCGACCCTGATCTTCTTCGCATTCCGTTTCCGTTCCAGTCCCGCAACCCACAAACGCCTCATCTTGGTCGGCACGGTCGCACTGATGATCGCCCCCATCGCCCGTTGGCCAATCTGGAACCACCGCGATCCCATCACTGCCACGCTCACTTCCTACATTTTTCTGCTTATTCTGTTGACCTACGATCTGTGGTCTACGCGCAAGGTTCATCGCGCCACGATCTGGGCCGGCACTTTCCTGATCTTTATCCAACAGATACGCATACCTATCGGAAAGACAGCCGCGTGGCATTCCTTTGCCACCTGGGTTCAATCCCTGGCTCGCTAAGACGCAGCACCGCCAGATTGTCGAGGGCGGGGGTATCCAGGCTTTGTGTTTTATTGATCTGGGATGAGCGAACGAGAAGTTTGCCGAGGGAGCCCGGTCAGTTTCGGCGTCCGGCGACGCCGGGCAGCAGCGGTCTTTTAGCCCGATCTTTGGCAGCAGGCTCGCCGGGTTCTCGAGGCAGTTCCAAGCTCCTGGCTGGACGAGCGCTTGGCTTCATGGATACCGAAGCCACGGTTTCATTGTCATCTTGCAGCACCACGTTCAGCAGTGTGCTGTGAACGTGTAAGTTGTCGCCCACGTCGTAGTTGATAAAACCCAGCTTCCGGAATCGATTCATAAAGAAGCTGACCCGCGATCGTGTCGTGCCAACCATTTCCGCCAGAGTTTCCTGACTTAATCGTGGGACCGACATTTCCGACACTCCTTCTGTTGCCGAAATTGCGCCATCAACAGAAGAACTCGCGCCAGCCGCTTTTCGCTGGAATTGAAAAGTTGATCGACCAGATCGTCCTGATACCGGATGTTTCTTTTCAGCAGGTATTTGACAAACATCGCTGACAGTTTCGGCTCCCGGCTCATGGCCAACGTCATCGCTTTCTTCTCCACATGCAGAAGGGTGCAGTCTGTCAGTGCACTGGCAGATGACATACGTATCAGCTGACCCGCGAGCCCACCCTCTCCAAAGAAATCGCCTTCGCTCAAAATGGCCAGCGTTGCCTCTTTGCCTGCTTCCGATACAACGCTCAGCTGCACCTTTCCTGTCTGCACAAAAAACAGGCCGTCGGTAGAATCGCCCTGCGCGAAGATGGTCTGCTTCTTTTGAAAACACACCATATCCCTGCCCTTCCCAATCGTGGAAAGAAAAGTGTGGGCATTGAAATCAGTCTTTTTACTTGTGCTCGCAATGTGCTTCAACGGAGTCCGTCCTGGTGGGGATGTCACCACTTCCAATTATGGACGACGGCCTGTACCCTGACTGATCACTTGTGCTCATAATCAGTCATGCAAGTTCGGCGGATCCCGGTCTGGGATTTCGAGGGCCAATATGGGAGCGGTTGCCTTGCGTTCGGTTAGGCGGTCAAGAAAAAGGCCGAACCAGAAGGTTCGGCCTGAACGTGGGACTTGTGTAGGGTAAAGTTAAGCAGTCGTGAGGACCTGAAAGCGGTTTCCCGTCATTCACCCGTGATCGCGTTCCTGTCGGAGCCAAAGCAGGATAGCTGTCGCAAAGTTGCAAAACTGTTCAATCCTAGACACATCCCAAGAAAGTCGAATACAGCTACCCAGCGGTCTGCAAGGGATAATTCTCGTCTTCGGAAGAATCGCCGAGCACAATTTGAGGAGGGAAGAAATGAACGAGAACTCGATCTCCGCGGGCGGGTTCTCAGGCTTTGCTCAACATCCGTTTGGCGTCATCCGGCGAGATACCCGCCATCTTCCAGAAATACCATCCGGCAGGCGGTCCAGCCATCTTCCCCATCGTAATCAGGCAGTCGGCCGGCGGCTTCTGCAGCCCCCGTTCCCAGCGGGAGATCACCATCGACGAGCAGTCCAACTGCTTTCCAAAATCGAACTGATTCAATCCCATCTTCTCTCGCAGCGCTCGAATTCGCCGCGCCCATGCTGGCAGGGGGGCAGCCACGAATTGACGGGGACGGGCCATCGGTGCCTGCAGGATAACAAATCGTGCCATATATTACGATGTGCACACCTTTCCTGCAGCTCCAGGGACTGGAACTAAGGCGTCGCGTCCTCCGCTCAGATCACTCGATAGACTGACACGAAAGCGGTCCGCAGGCGACATAAGAGCACCCTCGATTTACCGCCCCCGGTAATCAGTTCGGCGCACAGTTTACCATTTGGGATAAACAGTTTCAATCATCTGCCCAGAGCTGCCGAGACCAATTTCCAAACCTCGGCCAAGTAAAACTTCCGCGAGGATATCCTGGATTCTTGTTTATCATTTGTAGCAAACATATGATCGCTGGATCTCAGAGTCTCATCCGTTGGAATGGGAACCGCGAAACGAGTGGCGGAACGCGCAGCTAAAGTAGCGGCTAAGCGTAACCCGTTGTAGTTGCAAGTCCCGCTCCTTGAACTCAACAAAATCTCATACGAGCAAAGTTTCGCGCGTGGCCGAGACAGGTCACCACAACCCTCCAACGGAAAGTTTTGATGCGAAACCCCTAGGGTATAAGGTCTAGAACCTACGGCTAATGCTGTACACGCCCGCGGCTAAATTTCTGCATCCTAGATGTTCCGGGATATATTGTGCCTTCCCCTCTGGAGCAGCGAGTAAGAGAACTTTGCGCGCTTGTCGCTGCGACGACGGGAGCGGAACAGGATCTAGCGTTCGCGGAACTTAAGTCCGCGCTGACCGCTCTGATCTATGAGGTCGAGAACATCTCGAAATACAACCTCCTCCATTTCCCCGCTGCACTTGAAAAGCGAAAGATCAACTAGAACTCGGACCGCCCGGATCAGTTACTGTGCAGTTCAGACACGTGCAGTGATAATTTGGATTCTCTGGCATGGTCACGTGGCTGCAGCGCCCACAAAGGAACCGTTTCCCCTCGGCGCTTCCCATCATAGCTTTGAAGTTGCCCCCTTCCACGCAATACGGGCAGCGGACAATGTCGCTCATCATCGGATCATATAACACAATTGATAAATGGCGTCCACCTCCGCCGTTTTCTTCCAGTAGAAGCGTCTAGCTATATCGGCAGGCTCACCGCCGGAGTTTCCCCATAGTCGCGAGACCTAGATTCCACGGTTTCTCCGGAAAGTAACGGCCGTCCAGTTCGCAAAATGTAAGCGAGCCATGCTCCGGCGGCCTGGCTGGTGAGAATGGCGACGAGCACCAGCGTGGTATAAAACGTGGCGTTGATAATGCCGGCATCAAAGGCCACGCTGGCCAGAACGATCCCCGGACCACCCCGCGCGTTCAAGGCGCTGGCCAGGTTCACCGAATCTCTGATCCCAAATCCCGCCATCCGTGCTCCTAGCCCCGCCGACGCCAATTTCACCATCGAGGAAAGAAGCAGAAAAAAAGCTAACATCGAAAACGAAAAGGTCCGGCTCAAGTCCAGTTTGTACCCCACCACGGCGAAATAGATGGGGATGAATACCGCAAACGAAAATTCCGAAACGGTGTTCACGGCTTGCTCCAACAATTCCCGTTCGGCGGCAATCGCGTATCCCGCCAGGAAGGCGGCAAATACCAGGCTGATATCCAACAGAGAGGCAAGAGCCGAGTAGGCCAGCAATACCACCACCACGTATGCGATCGGCGAGGTCGCAGCCAGCACATTCCACCGCGATCGCGTCAACCTCGCCAGCAGCTTGGGCGCAGCGAACAATCCAAATCCAAAGTAGACCAGCGTGAGCCCGATATGCGTCGCGATCAGGCGATTGGGAACATTTCCCGATGCCGCCAGCGCCGTTGCCACCGCTAACACCGCCCACAACACAATGTCCTCAATCACGGCTACGCCCAGCACCAGACGGGCAAAGCGGGTGTGCAGAATCTGAAGATCATGCAGAATCTTGGAGATTACGGGAATAGAAGTAACCGCGACCGCGATGCTGACCACCAGCATCAGCGGCACTCTGGCGCGCGACGGTCCCGCGATCAGGCCAAGAGGAATGAACCATACCGCGCACAGTGCCGCGACAAATGGCATCCCTGTTCCCAGAGCACCCAGCCACGCGACCTGCCGCCGGTCTTCTCGATTGAACAACCCCTTGGTTTCTGCGCCGGAGGCAAACATCAGCAGCAACAAACCAAAGTTGTACAGAAACGACAGCACCGCCCCATACTGCGCGCTAACGACCGATCCCTGACCCAGCGAAAAACCATGCAGCCGTAGAATCGCGGCCGTCATGGTCGGGGCCAACCGACCCAGCAGCGACGGTCCCAGCAACACTCCGGCGAGAATCTCCCCAATTACCTTGGGCTGCCGCATGCGTGTGAACGCATACCCTAAGATCCGGGCCGCGGCCAGAAGCAGAAAGAGAAAAACCGTCAGGGAACCGAAATCGCTGGTAGACATGGGCGAAAAAAAGAGCGCAGATCACCTGCGCCCTTCTACTTTCGCCTACCTCGGCCATTCCGGACCACTGGTTAAACCCCGTAGAGACGAGGCCTTAAATCCTGAGAACAATACAGGACTCCCTAAGGACGCGGGCCGCGAAGGTCTCAGTTCGGGTGTGGGGATAGCATTGCCATTCGTGCGCCGAGAGCTACACAGTTCTCGGAAGGTCGGGCAAGAGTCAAAAAAGGTGCCGGAAGGGTTCCGGCGCCATCGAGTGAAGTGACTCGCGAGATGCGTTTCAGGCGAGAAGGGAAAATCTATTTGCTCTCCGCCACCGAGGGACTAGTCCCAAAGTCCCGCCGATTATTGGCAGCCGTCCGCGCCGCCCTGGCATTGGGCTGGTTCGCCGCCGCAGCCCCGTAGCGTTCGAGCAACACAGGCGCCATGGCGTTTTCGGCTTCTTTCACGAAGATCATCTTGTTCTCCGAAGCCATGTCCACACGAACAAAATCTCCCAGCTTCACCTGTCCGGTCGCCACCAGATTGGCCAGCGGAAAGACCAGATTCCGTTCGATCGCCCGCTTAAGGTGCCGCGCCCCATACCGCGGATCGGTTCCCTCTTTCAGCAGATATTCCTTCACCGCCGAGGTGCAGTTGAACACGAACTGATTGGTTCCCGCCGCCATGAGCACGCGCTGTTGCACCATTCCAAGTTCGATGTCCAGAATCTGCGCCAGATGCTCGTCGCGCAGAGTCTTAAACACCACCGTCTTATCGATCCGGTTCATGAACTCCGGCGTAAACTTCCGCCGCGCCGCTTCGACCGCCGTCCGCTGAATCTTGTTATCGAACGACTCATCCACCTCAACCACTTTGGGGGCAAACCCAAATCCGCCATCCACCAGCGTGGTCATCTCGCCCGCGCCCAAATTCGAGGTCATGATGATGATGCACTGCGACAGATCCACGCGCCGGTTGTCGCCCAGCGTCAGCGTCGCCTTATCCAGAATTCCCAGCAAAAGCTGCCACAACGAATCCGACGCCTTCTCGATTTCGTCAAACAGCAGAATCGAAAGCTTTAGCTTCTCGGTATACCACTGGTTCAACGCTTCCTGCGTCAGCAGCGGATGCGTCTCGCGGTGCCCCAAATATCCCGGAGGCGAACCGATAAGCTTGGCAATCTCATGCGAATGTTGAAACTCCGCGCAGTCAATCTTGATGCAGGCGCGCGCGTCTCCAAACAAGGCCTCGGCCATAGCCTCGACCACCCGGGTCTTGCCCGATCCCGTCGGTCCCAGAAACAGCAGATTCCCCACCGGACGCCCGGGCGCGTTCAATCCCGCCAGAAACATCTGGTAGATCTCGACGACCTTTTCGACCGCCTGTTCCTGTCCTACAATGCGGCGGCGGAGGGCGCCATCAAACTCTCCAGCATCGTTGCTGCGACGGTTCGGATCGAGCACTGTTGCGAGATTCGTTCTCATAAAATCCTGGCCCGGCTTTCCGGACATTTACCCTTTCGAGGCCGTTTTCTTCGGCTCTTGCCTATATTATTCGCGGATCCCGTAGTCCCATTCCGTTTTTTTGGCCCATTCCCTGGAAGGACAAAAATATTCCCCGGTCGCCGTCTTCCGGTTACACAGGGACTAAGCAACCCGCTGGCCACGCCCCAGCCAAATTCCCTTTGATCGGCAACTCCTGCATCTACCGAGGCTTACCGCCGCTTGACGTCAAATCCCAACAAAGGAATCCACCACCCCTGCAACTCGATGAGAAATACTTTGCAGCATCGCGGAAAGGAACAGACACGTGCGGGTGCCCGGAGAGCGGGAAAGGGAAAGTAGCAAGCACGTCTCTACGGAAGAGTGTTTACCGAGTACCGAACCTCGGGACCCCGACCGTGTTACTCCCCCCGTAACTAGCGACCCGCATCGTCCCCGTCTACTATCCGATCCGATATAGTTTTGGGAGGATCGCTTGCGCCTTTCGTCGGTTCGCATCATCACCGGAGTTTCCTGTCTCTTTTTCGCCGCCGCCGCATGGCAGATGGCGTCTCGCTCTTCCTCCGACTTCAGCGCCCAGGCCCAGACCGTGAAGCCCACCGCCGCCACGGCCACGCAACTCCATTCCGTCAGCGCATCGATACCCGTCACCACCAAGCCCGTTCCCGTAGCTGCTCCAGACACGGAAATATACACCGCGAAGCGTGGCGAAGCCATCCCGACGATCGCACGCCGCTATCTCGGACGCACGTCGTACTTAACATCCTCTCAATTAGCCGACGCCATCCGCCACAGCAATGGCGACCGTACCGCCAACATCCTGAAAGCCAACGAAAATATCATTATCCCCGGAATCCTTGCCGCGCCGGTAAGTGAGAAGACCATCCCCGTCCCGAAAGATTTTGAAGTGCGCGCCATTTACCTGACTGGCATCATGGCGGCCAGTGACCACGGACTTCGCATCATTCGCCACTGGCGCGAAGTCGGCGGCAACGCGGTAGTGTTCGACATCAAGGATTCCGACGGCAGCGTCAACATTCCCTTTGAGCACCCGCTGCTGGGCCAGCACCAGGTCTACATCCACGATGTCCCCAAGCTAGTTCACTTCCTGCATCAGCAGAACATGCACGCCATCGCCAGAATCGCCATCTTCCGCGACGAGCGCCTAGTCAAAGAGCACCCTGAACTCGCAGTCCAATCGCGGCGCAACCACCAGGCCTGGCGCGAAAACGGCAAGCTGGTCTGGACGGATCCCAGCCAGCCGAAGGTCCAGGACTATAACATCGCACTGGCCAAACACGTAGCCCAGCTCGGCGCCGACGAAATCCAATTTGACTACGTAAGATTCCCCGCCGAAGGCGACCAAAAAGACGCGAGTTTCGCTTACCAATCCGGTCAACCGGAAGAGAGTCAGCCCGACACCGAAGCTACACAGGCAGCCGTAAGCAACAATTCAACCTGCGCGATTCCCGTCCCAAGGCACCATAAGAACAAGGGCGCGACCGGAGGCGAAACCGACTCCAATCAAGCTCCGCAGTTCCAAAAGGGGCCGTGTCCAGCGGCGAAGCACGCACCGCGCGGCCCGCAACGCTCCGACGTAATTACCGCCTTTCTTAAGAAAGCCTACGCCGAACTCCATCCTACCGGCGTGTTGCTCTCGCTCGACGTCTTCGGCGTAATGGCCTGGCAGCGCCAAGTTGACCTCTCGCACACTGGCCAGGACATCGTCGGCATGGCCCACTACTGCGACGTGCTCAGCCCCATGATTTACCCCTCGCACTTTTTCGGCATGGACAACATCGCCCACCCCGGCGACGAGCCCGCCCACTTCATCGGCGAATCCATGGACCGCTTCGAACTCATCACCCATCCTGACGGAAATAGGAACAGCGGAGTCGTCATCCGCCCCTGGCTGCAAGCCTTCCGCTGGCGCACCAAGACCTATTCGCCGGAATACATAAAAATTCAGGTGGAGACGGCCAGGAATAAAGGTGGAATTGGATTCTTGTTCTGGAACGCGGCCAACGATTACTCGAAGCCCTACGAAGCCATGCCCGAAATGAAGTCCGTTAACGCCAAAGCCGGTTCCAAAGACAATCCCAAGTACTTTCGCGGCGACGAACTGCCGACTGCTACGCAGGCAGCCCTTGCCCCGGCAAACTAGGACCGCGATTTGTTCGGGTGGGGACGGGTCCTCTGACCCCGTCCAGGCGGCCCAGAAGTACCGGGCTCTGCAGCCCCGATCCTTCGCCTGCAGTGTGGACCGCGCTTTCTCGCGAACCAAACCTTCGCTTAGGATTACAACGCGCAGGTATAGTTAGACTCATGTCTACTGCCGACGGTAGTACCGCCAATGGAAGTTTCACGTTCTCCTTCATAATTATGCGAACCCTGCTCATCGCGACCGGAGTGTCTCTGCTCGCGTCCTTTGCTGCCGCACAGAGCCAACCGCAGCTCAATCTGATGCCAATGCCGGCCAGCATGCAAGCGGGCACGGGGCAATTAGCGATCAGTCAAACGTTCTCAGTTACTAACACTGGCTTTCATGATGCGTCGCTGGATGAAGAAGTTCAGCGCTTTGTGGCCCAGCTTTCGCGGCAGACTGGGATTCCGTTCCGTCCCAAGACCGGTGCTTCGCCGACGCTGGAGATTCACGCTGACCATGGGCGGCAGGCGGTGCAGACACTTGGAGAGGATGAATCGTACGAACTGGCCGTCTCCGATTCGGGCGCGAAGCTGACCGCGCCGACTACGCTTGGCATTCTTCACGGGCTGCAGACATTTCTGCAGTTGGTGCAAATCACTCCTGCTGGATTTGCGGCACCTGCGGTCACCATCAAAGATCAGCCCCGTTTTCCATGGCGCGGCTTGCTCATTGACGTGAGCCGCCACTTTATTCCACTCGACGTGCTCAAGCGAAACATCGATGGCATGGCCGCGGTGAAGATGAACGTGCTGCACTGGCATCTTTCCGATGATCAGGGATTCCGGGTCGAGAGCAAGAAGTTCCCTAAGCTGACTGGGATGGGATCCGATGGCATGTTTTATACGCAGGCGGAGATTCGCGATTTCATCTCCTATGCGCGCGATCGCGGCATTCGTGTGATGCCGGAGTTCGATATGCCGGGACACAGCCGGTCGTGGTTTGCGGGATATCCCGAACTCTCCAGCGGCGCTGGGCCCTACACGCTGGAAGGCGGAGGGATTGATCCGATCATCGATCCGACGCGGGAGTCGACTTACAAGTTTCTGGAAAAGTTCATAGCGGAAATGGCCAAGCTGTTTCCCGATCCTTATTTTCACATTGGAGGTGACGAGGTTGACGGCAAGCAGTGGGACGCGAATCCGAAGATTCAGGAATTCATCAAAGCTCACGGCATGAAGAACAATCAGGATCTGCAGGCCTACTTCAACCAGCGACTGGAAAAGATCGTGGCCAAGAACCATAAGACCATGGTTGGCTGGGACGAAATCCTGCATCCTGACTTGCCTAAGACGATCGTGGTGCAATCCTGGCGCGGGCAGAAATCTCTGGCCGAGGCCGCGAAACAGGGCTACCGGGGCCTGCTCTCATATGGTTACTACCTCGATCTGATGTGGCCGGCAGCGCGGCATTATGCGGTCGATCCCATGGCCGATGCCGCGGCAACTTTGACACCAGAAGAGAAGAGCCGCATCCTGGGCGGAGAGTCGTGCCAGTGGGCGGAGTGGGTGACTCCGGAAAATATCGATTCGCACATTTGGCCGCGCAACGCGGTGATCGCCGAGCGGCTGTGGTCGCCGCAGGAAGTAAAGGACGTCGCCTCGATGTACCGGAGGATGAATGCCGTGAGTTACGACCTGCAATGGCTGGGCCTGACTCACAATTCCGCGCGCACGGAGATGTTCCAACGCATGGCTGGAAATACTGACGTTGAGGCACTGCGCGTTCTCGCCGACGTGGTCGAGCCGGTTAAGGACTATGACCGCTGGAGCGATCAGAAGGGGCCTATCGATTTCCACGCGCCCTTAACCCGCATGATTGATGTAGTGAGTCCGGAGAGCGATACCGCTCTGCAGTTCAGCGATCTGGTGCAAAGGTTCGTGCAGAGCGGGTATAAGGACCAAGCGGTGGAAGCGCAGATCCGCGGTTATCTCACTACTTGGCGGGATAACGATTCCCGGCTGCATCCGCTACTGGAGCAGTCGTCTCTTTTGCAGGAAGAGGTGCTTTTGTCGCAGAATCTGTCGGCGTTGGGCGCGGCCGGTTTGCAGGCGCTCGATTATCTGGACAAAGGCCAGACTGCGCCGGATGCGTGGAAGGCGCAGCAGATAACGGTGATCGATCAGGCCAAGGGGCGGCAGGCCGATATGCTGCTGATGGTGGTTGCTCCGGTGCAGCAGTTGGTGCAGGCGAGCGCGGGACAGGGACCGCACAACTGACGGACGAAACGAAAGCCGGATCGCACATTCTTCTTTGCTCTTTGTTCTTTCTTCTTGGCTCTTGCGCCCCTAGGTATCGAGTGATATCATGATATCACTCAAGGCACAGGGTGAGGCTATGGCGCAAATTGTAGTTCGTAAGCTCGAAGAAGGGGTGAAAACGCGACTGCAGCGCCGCGCCCGGCGCAACGGCCGCAGCATGGAGGCGGAGGTGCGTGACATTCTCCGAAACGCGGCCAACGAGACTGAGAAGCTAGCCATAGGATTGGGGACGCAAATTGCGGCTCTATTCAAAGGAAAAGGCTACGATTTCGAAGTTGAGGAATTACGTGGGTATCCCGTGCTCCCGGCAAAGTTCGACGAATAGACGAATAGTTGAGTGTGATTATTCTTGATACCAACGTTCTCTCCGCGCTAATGCGTGATGCGCCTGATCACAGGGTCGCGTCATGGATGGACCGGCAGCCTCAGAGTTCCATCTGGACGAACTCCATCACCATCCTTGAAATCCAGACGGGATTGCAAGTCATGCCGGCCGGAAAGAGGAGAGTTTCGTTGTCGGAAGATTTCGAACGGCTGCTTGATCGCATCGACCACCGAATCGTGGCTTTCGATGAGCAGGCCGCTCGATTTGCCGCAGAGCTCACCGGTTTGCGACAGAAGAAAGGACGAGTAGGAGAGTTGCGGGATACGTTGCGGGATACAATGATCGCCGGCATCGTCTTGTCGCATCACGCCAGCCTTGCGACTCGTAATGTTACCCATTTCGCCGACAGCTCCGCGACTGTCGTGAATCCTTGGGAAGCGTGAGATAAGCACTTGTCGTGGTATTCTATTAACTCCAGCTGCGCACCGTCTTAAGCGGAATTCCCTCGCAGGTCCTGAAGAAGTTACAAAGAAAACATGCTTTCAGTCAGCAATGTGTCCATGCGCTACGGCGCCAAAATTCTGTTCGATGAAGTATCGACGGCGTTCACGCCGGGCAAGCGCTATGGCCTGACCGGGCCCAACGGCGCGGGCAAATCCACGTTTATGAAGCTGCTCAGCGGCGAATTGGAGCCGCAAAAGGGGACGGTAGTGCGTCCGCGCAAGCTCGGAGTGCTGAGCCAGGATCAGTTTGCTTTCGATGCGTATTCCGCGATCGACACCGTCATCATGGGCAACAGGCGGTTGTGGGCTGCCATGCAGGAGCGCGACGCCATTTACGAGAAGCCGGAGATCACCGACGCCGACGGCATGAAGCTTGGAGAGCTTGAAGGCATTGTCGGCGAAGAGGATGGTTACACGGCTGAGAGCGACGCGGCCATTCTGCTGCAGGGGCTCGACATTCCTGACGAAGCGCACGCCCGCAAAATGGGCGAACTGCAGGGCGGACAGAAAGTGCGCGTGCTGCTGGCGCAGGCTTTGTTTGGACATCCACAAGCGCTGCTGCTGGACGAGCCTACGAACCACCTGGACTTGGATTCGATTCACTGGCTGCAGGGATTCTTGAATGTTTACGACGGCGTGGTTATCGCCATTTCGCACGATCGCCATTTCCTGAACAGCATCTGCACGCACATTGCGGATATCGATTACGAGACCATCATCACTTACACCGGCAGCTATGACGACATGGTCGTGGCCAAGACACAGGTGCGATCGCAGATCGAGTCGCAGAATGCGCAGCGCGAAAAGAAGATTTCGCAGTTGAACGAATTCATTGCGCGGTTTGCCGCCGGTACGCGGTCGAGCCAAGTACAGTCCCGGCGCAAAGAAGTCGAACGGTTACAGGTTACCGAACTCGCCAAGTCCAATATCCAGCGTCCGTTTATCAAGTTCGACCAGAAGCGGCTGTCGGGCAAACACATTCTGGAAGTTGAGCACCTCTCCAAGGCCTACGGAGATAAGCAGGTGATCAAAAGCTTCACGGCCAGCATTACGCGAGGCGAAAGAATCGCACTCATGGGGCGGAACGGTGCAGGAAAGACCACCCTGCTGAATGCGCTGTTGGCGAATTCTCCGACGACACCGGATTCTGAACTGCGCAAGACTAGCGGGTACGATGGGCCATTCGTCGACTCCGGCAAAGTTATCTGGGGACACGAGGCCTCGATCGGCTACTTTGCGCAGGATCATCGCAGCCTGATCGAAGGTGGCATGACCGCGATCGAGTGGCTGCATCAGTGGGATGGCGCAGCCGTTACCGAGGAGTTGCGCGGGATTCTGGGGCAGATGTTGTTCGCCCGCGAGGAAGCCACGAAATCAACCAGCGTGCTTTCCGGCGGCGAAGCAGCGCGGCTGCTGTTCTGCAAACTGATGCTGCAGAAGCCGAACGTGTTAGTGCTGGACGAACCCACGAACCACTTGGACTTGGAGTCCATCAACGCTCTGAACATTGCGTTGCAACGGTATCAGGGGACGGTTTTCCTGGTCACGCACGATCATGATTTGATTGACGAAGTCGCGACCCGCATCTGGCACTTCGAGAGCGACCACAAGATCACCGACTTCAAAGGCAGCTACGAGGATTACCAAGCGGCAGTCACGGTGTAGCTGGTGTGGCGCGGGCGCTCTCGCCTGCGCGCATGATGCTCGCAAAGGGGACGAAGCGGTTCGTCCCGTTCGTGGGGCAACTGTCCGCTGGGCGGCGTTAGTCGGGGCTTGAACGCTCTGGCTTGAACCAGCTTCCGTAACAAACTCACTAAACTTATTCGGAGAACACATTTCTTCTGCTAGTGTGTCCGTTTGCGCTTCTCGCGGCAAGCGGACAAGCTGCGATCGAAGGGCAGCCGAGGGCGGCTGTCCATATCTGATATTTCATGAAAAAGTCCCATGACAGGTTTTTGCGGTTGATTGCAATATTTAAGTTTTTTAAATGCGCAATGCTGATTGCGCTTGGCGTGGGAGCATTCCGATTACTGCACAGAGATGTGGGCGTGATCGCCCAACACTGGGTTGACGCGTTCAAGCTTGATCCCGGGAATCGGTTTGTGGATGCTGCGCTCGCCAAGGCGGCCCGTCTGCGGCCCGAGCAGATCAGAAAGCTGGGGTTGGGAAGCTTTCTGTATGCGGGGTTGTTTTTGGCCGAGGGGACGGGGTTGTGGCTGGAGAAACGGTGGGGGGAGTGGCTTACCGTGATTATCACGAGCAGCCTGGTGCCCGTGGAGGTTTATGAAATATACCGGCATCCGAGTTGGGTTAAGGTGGCTGTGCTGGCGATTAATATTGGGATTGTGGGATATCTGATTTATCGGATGCGCAGCGGGAGAGCGTCGGGAAGTAGCGGCTGAAGAGTCGGCGGCAGCAGGAGCAGCCGAGCTTGGCTCGGCCTGTTCGGGTCAAAGATCGGACCCACACAATCCAACCCTACACAATCCACCGTACACGCACACTAACTTTTGGTTGCCAAGTATTGGCAGACGCGCTGGATGGTGTCGCGCTGGCTGTCGTTAAGGGTGAGGAATTCGAAGCCGTAACGGAGACCCTGGCGGTAGCGGACGATGGCGCGAACTTTGATGGGATAGGGTGACAGAGGCAGGGGAATCTCGAGGGTGACGATCTCGCCGGGTTCGAGGCTGCCCGTCAGTGTTGCGCCGATTCCATCCTGGCCCATTTCGGTGGATCGTCCCCAGCAGTTACGGAATTCTCCGGCTTGAAACATTTTGACTTGCAAGCGCATGTCGATGGTGAAGCGGGGGAAGCGGCGGGTATAAGCGACGCGGGCGGCAGGCGCGTTACCGGGCACACGGGTGCCGGATCCTGTGTCGGCGGAAGCGGCGGCTTGAGCTTTCTTGGCCGTGGTCATGATTAGGGCGGCCTACGGTGGCCGCGCGATTTTATCTGCTAATTGCCATGCAGCAAGTATCCCGGCTCGAGCGGCAATTTGCCGGCAACTTTAACGACCGCGACACTGCTGTTAATCGCGTACACATCCACGACTCCAACGGCGCCGGGGATGGACGCGACCTTGTTCACCAGGTCTTCATCGGAATCGACGATCATCACCGCAGGGTGACCCATGCGCCCGTGATTGGCGGAAGCAATGATTTCCTTCACCTGCGATTCCGGGAGTTCATAGACTTTTTCCAGAAATACCTTCATTTGCGGGATCGAGGGGGAGCGCATGATGAGGGTGACAGACTTTCCGTCCGGCCAGCGGTTGGTCTGGCCCTTCGAGACCTTCACCAGGTCCGGCACGGTAATGGCGGAGACGGAGTTGGCCTTGTTGGAGACTAATGCGAGATCGCGGGCTGTCGCCAGCGAAACGCTAGCCGCGAGGAAAAGACAAAGGCTCAGGATTTGACGGCAGAACACAGCTCTCTCCAGCAAGGCAGAATCGGGCTTCCAGTGATTTTCGCGGAAGTTGGGCGGCGGCTCAACGGTAAGAAAGGACATGTACCTTTGGGGTAAATGGCTGAGGGAAGGTGCGATGGAATCGGAGAGGGGCCGCGAGGGTTAAGAAGTAGGGTTAAGAAGTCACGCGTTGCCTGCGGTCGCCGGAACTCTTGCGCCGTTCTGGCGGAAGATCCGGGCAGCCAGAGAGGACAGCCGCCGCGCGGTTTCGTAGACGCTGGGTGTACTGACGAATCGCTAACTGCAGTTCGGCGAGGATCGACTTTACTTCGTGAGAGCTTTTTGTGGCAACGGCTTCAGCACAAAGTTCCCGGATGCGATCACTGACGCGACGAGCGGGCAAGACCATACCAGGCCAGCTTAAGGAGACAAAGGGGCAGCAGTATTATGTATCACAGGTCTGAAGGCTTAGTCTCTACCCTGCATCCCGTAGGCAATCGCCCATTGCTTGCGTTTACAAGAACGGAATTCTGGACATCCTGTGAGAGCTTTCTAAGGCTTCTAGGGGGTTGGCAAGTCGCGAGCAATCGGTTAGGCTAAGGCTTCTCCTCGCATAAGGATCATTCCCCGATGACAAATCGCATTACCTACGCTCCGCAGGATTTCCAGAAGATGTGCAAGCAGGCCGAGAGAGACCATGAGTCGAAAAAACTTGTAGTCCTGATGGATCGTGTGAAGAGGCAGCTTGCGGAACGCGAGAATCCAGATGTGAAGGTAGGGGCTGCGCAGCCCGCTGCGCGAGGAGAGAACGCCATCATGATGCGACTACCCAGCCGCTCGGTTCCGTTTGAGAGATAGCCCGCCCGGGTATGCTTTCTGTCCGCTTTTCAGAATCCAGAGTCGGCTCTCAGCTGTCAGCTTTCAGCTAAGTCAGGATCGCTTCAGCTCGGTATTCGTGTTGGTCCAGGCAACTTTTGTGAGATTCCCTTTCTGACAGGTTTGTAGGTTCCGTCTACAATGAAGTTCGAGCTTTGAAATCATAATTTAGGAGAAAGATCATGCAACGCAAGGCAAGTGCGGTCTGGAAGGGCGGGCTGAAAGATGGAAAGGGGACGATCTCGGCTCCCAGCGGAGTGCTGAAGGAGACGCAGTATTCGTTTTCAACACGATTTGAGAACGGTCAGGGAACCAATCCCGAGGAACTGATCGCGGCGGCGCATGCGGGATGTTTCTCGATGGCGCTGTCGGCGCAGCTGGGCGAAGCGAAGCTGACCCCGGAAAGCATTTCGACCACGGTGACGCTTTCGCTTGATAAGCTGGATTCGGGATGGACGATTACGGCGAGCCACATCGATGTGGTGGGGAAAGTTCCGGGGGCGGATGCGGCTACGTTTCAGAAATATGCGGAGGCTGCGGAGAAGGGATGTCCGGTGTCGAAGGTGCTGAACGCGAAGATTACGATGAGTGCGAAGCTGGGGTAGGCTGGAGCGGATCCCGGAGAACAGAGAAGCTACGCCAAAAGTAAATTTCTTCGAGGCTACCCATTTTCGAGCATGCTCACGAAATCTTGGTATCCCGTCTACATTCGCTGTGCTGGAGTATTTATTTGTCTTTGGGCAGCCGCTATAGATTACCTCGTCGTATTTCGTAGGTTTCATTAGCCCCATGGAAATCAAACCACTCCTACCGATGCCTCTAGCTGGTTTGACACGGCGGGTCATGCCTGTAGAATACTGGTGTAGGTCTTCCTGGTTCGGCGGCCTTGCGGCCGCCGCTGCAATGTAAGTCCACTTGCCATCGTGGCGGAATTGGCAGACGCGCATGGTTCAGGTCCATGTACTCGCAAGGGTGTGGGGGTTCGAGTCCCTTCGATGGCACCATTGATCTTTCTTTCGCCCCTTTCTGGGGCTGAGTCATTTCTCTGCTGACCGACCCACGGCTCGCGCCGTGGGCTGCATTCTTGCGCCGCTTCGCGGCTCACGGCTGTCGAGCTTCGCTCGACGGACAGCCGAGGGCGGCTGTCCCCACATGGATCCTTCCGCGAGTTCAGATACGACCTACGAAAATTGTTCCTGAAACGTGAAAAAGGCGATCTCTGGTTGGAGATCGCCTTTTTGCAATAAGGGGATGGTTTACAGCGGCTGGACGTTCTCAGCTTGCCAGCCCTTGGGGCCCTTGGTCACGTCAAACTGCACGGTCTGGCCCTCTTGCAGGCTGCGGAAGCCTCCTGCTTGAATCGCAGAGAAATGGACGAAAACATCTTCGCCGGACTGGCGGCTAATAAAGCCGTAGCCTTTGGCGTCGTTAAACCACTTTACTGTTCCTTGTTCTGCCATGGTGTTAGGTGTTCCTTTGTTTATTCAATTTACGCTGGAGAGATTCGGAAGTACTGCGAGAGGTTACTGGCTGTTGAGGCGAGAACTGCTCACGTCCGATTCGGACAACGTACTCTTTTATGTTACTCGAGGGGCGAGAATTTGGCAAGCCCAAACTGGGAATCGCTCACTCAAGATGAGGGCCGGGCTGGAAGTGCAGCTTGCTTTGCAGGACGCGGTTTGCGCGATGTTGAGATGCGCTCGGCCCCGGCTTCGCTCAAGGCCGAGCTTGCCAAACCGGCTGTCCCTGCGCGGGCATTTCGAGTTCGGTCCAACAGGATCAGCAGGTCGCGCAGAAATGAACAAACGGCGTATACTGGATGCACTTAACCTCGAAGACCACGTCAATTTGCGCCTTCGCGATTGAGGGATCGGGAGGCGTCTTTTCTGTAGCAGGGGTCGTTCCGCGACAATTCATTTGTGACCGGACACAATGGGGCTCTTCAATCCCGGGATATACGTTCCGGAGAGTTGAGTCTCGATCACGATTAACTGCTGCCCAGGAAATGGTTGAACGACCGGGCCACCAACTTGCTCGAATGATAGGAGCCGATAATGTCGGGAGTGAACGGCGACAAAGCGCGATTTAACCGAGTGCGGAAACAGAAGCTGGCGCGTCGCATCCGAAACCGCGAACTTCTAAAGAATGCCGGGTCCCAAGCCCAGCCGGCGATATCGAGATCTGACAAGAAGCCGGTGGGACCTTAGACATAACAGCGCTCAGGTGGCCGCTTTCTGCGCCGCCGTCCTATGCTGAAAAATAAACGCGGCGGAATTCAGAACTTCAAGAATTTTGAGAGAGGAAATGCAATGAAGAACCTTTATGTAGGTAATTTGCCCCACAGCACAACCGAGTCCGAATTGCGAACGGTATTCGAGGCTCATGGTGCGGTGGAAAAAGTCAGCATTGTGACTGATCGCGAAACGGGACGGGCCCGCGGGTTCGGATTCGTGGAAATGACCAATCCGGCCGAGGCCGATAAGGCTGTGGCGGCGTTGAACGGCACGGAACTAGGCGGACGGGCGTTGAAGATTAATGAGGCGCAGCCCAAGACCGACCGTCCCAAGGGCGGTAGCGGTGGTGGCGGCGGAAAGCGCTTTGGCGGAGGCGGCAGCGGTGGTGGTGGCGGACGCGGGCGCGACGACTATCAGGGCCATGCACGCCAGCCGCGCGAACCACGCTGGTAGTTTTCTTGTTTCCTGGAAACAGCCGGACGCGTAGATACGAGCCGGCACCGCCGACAAAAAAACTAGGGAGGAATTGTGAATGCCACGAGGACGATCCACTTTTAATAAACGCCAGAAAGAGCAGACGCGGCAACAAAAACAGCGCGAGAAGGCAGAGCGCAGGGTGCAACGTAAACAGGATAAGCCGGAAGGTGTCGTCGTCGACGAAATGCAGGAGATGCGGGAACACGCCCAGGCACAGGCGGCGCTATTTCGTATCGGATCCGAGGACGAACCGGGTTCGGGGGAAGCGTTTTCGCCCGACAGCGGAAAGACCAGCCGGTAGCAGGATTCGAGGGAAAAGCCCCACTTCTCGCAAAGTGCAGCGAGAAATGGGGCATCCACTTTCCCTATTATTTTCCACTTTCCTATGCACTTCCGCTTCCCACACTTAGACACAAACTGTTTTAAACGAAAACTTCGCCGGGTAATGCGGTAAGTGTGCGCGAAGCCAGGGTGTTTTGCACGAAACGCTTGGGCTGGGCTGCACCGGAAGGGTCCATCTGCATGCGTTCGATGCGCAACTTCAATGTGCGCTCGATGTTGCGAAGTTCTACAATCTCGACTCCAGCGGCCAAGGTGGTGGCGCGGCCGGTCAGTCCCGCGCGGCCGGTGCGGCCCACGCGGTGGATGAAGTCTTCCGCCATCTTTGGCAGATCGTAGTTGATGACGTGGGCGACGTCGTCGCAATGCAGGCCGCGGGACGCGATATCGGTTGCAACTAGCACCTGGAAGCGGCCTTCCTGAAATCCGCTGAGAGCGCCGTTGCGTTGCGACTGCGAGCGGTCGCCGTGAATCATGGTGGCGGTGAAGCCGTCGCGGGCCAACTCCTGGGCGAGGCGCTGAGCGCCGCGCTTGGTGCGGGTGAAGATGAGAGTCTGTCCTTTTTCTTCGTACAGAAGCTGGCGGAGAACATCGAGCTTTTCACCGGGCCGTACTTCGTAGGCTTTCAGTTCCACGCTTTCGGCCGGCTTCAGGACCGAACCCAAAGCGACACGAACGGGATCGCGCATGTACTCGTGAACCAGTCCAGCAACCGACTGCTCGAGCGTGGCGGAGAAACACAGAGTCTGGCGGGTTTTGGGCAATATCGCTAAAATGCGGCGGATGGCAGGCAGGAACCCCATGTCGAGCATGCGGTCGGCTTCGTCGAGAACGAGCACTTTAATGTGGCGAATATCGGCGAATCGGCGATCAGTGAGGTCCTGCAGGCGACCGGGCGTTGCGATGATCAACGATGAGCCGGCACGCAGGCCCTGGATCTGAGCTTTCTCTGATACGCCGCCGATTACGAGCGCGGCCTTTGGCATGTTCTTAGCGCGCAGCTGTTCGTATTGTTCGTGGACCTGCATCGCGAGCTCACGCGTGGGCAATAGGACCAGGGCGCTGGCCTGGGCTGCCGGTTCGCGCCGGAGCATTTCGATCACGGGGATGAGAAATGCGAGAGTCTTGCCGGTGCCGGTTTGGGCAGTGCCGATTACATCTTTTCCTTCAAGAGCAGGCTGGATCGCACGCTCCTGGATCGGCGTTAAGGTGATGAATTGAGCTGCCGCGAGCTTTTGCTGCAAAGCAGCAGACAAGGGCAGTTCTGAAAATGTGGTCATTCTAGATTGTTCTTTCTGGAGGGGCCTGTCGATATACACGTCTGGTTACATCGGAACACACGTGAAGCTTCCATGCCGCTCACATTCAATTTTTGATTAAACGTTTTTTGGTTAAACGCTGGAATTAAACGGCGGGCAGGAAAGGCGGAGATGAATCTGATCCAACGTGGGACCACCGCGTCACGAGCAAACCGTGGAAAAAGCGTCAAGAGAAGTATAGCACAGAGAACCTCCAGATGCCGTTACGACGGTAATTGCATTGTGGCCAATTTGACCCAGGCTATTTCTTTTGCCATGTACTCTGAAAACGATCGAGCGACGCATCTAACTAATTGGTCAACAGGACTGGAAAGAATGGTCGCTAATGAGGCAGTCCTGGGCTAGAATTGGGAACCCGTAATTCAAAACTTGCGAATGGCCGAAACAAAACTCTCTTGCTTCTGGCGTGGACCGGACTTTGGCCGGGAAACTCAAGCCGCGGTTTCCCTTCACGGGCATACCAACCGTTCCAAAGAAAGCCTGCAACTTATCCCGCAGTTGGCCCGCAAGGGCCCGATGCTGTATGAGGCTTTGGAGCGGCAATGCCGGAAGTCGAGGATCCCGGTGGATTTCTCGCGGGCCTATTGGACTCCGCCGCTGACGCCGAAATTGGCGTACCAGACCGAAAGATATCAGATCGAGAATATTCTCGGATTAAGAGCCCTGGTCTCGCTCACGGATCATGACAACATCGAAGCTCCCACATGGTTGAGAACGCTGCCGGAAACGGCGCAGACGCCGATCTCGCTGGAATGGAGCGTCCCATTCGCGGGGACCATCTTTCATCTCGGAGTACACAATCTGCCCAGCGACCAGGCGCAGACCATTGTGAACGATCTCGCCGCGTATACACGAAAGCCGGGTGATCGGCGCTTGTGTGAGCTGCTAGCCGGACTTCACCGGTTGCCGGAAGTGCTGGTCGTATTCAATCATCCTCTCTGGACGCAATCGTGCGTGGGAGTGCAACGGGGACGTGACGATCTCGATCTATTCTTGAGTTACGTAGTGCAGTTTCTGCACGCCTTTGAAATTAACGCTACACGCAGCACCAGGGAAAATAATCTCGTTGGGGAACTGGCGGAGCGATGGCGGCGCCCTCTCGTCTCAGGCGGAGACCGGCATGGGTGCGCGGCCAACGGCGTGCTGAACCTCACGCGCGCCGAAACCTTTTCCGACTTTGTCAGCGAAATCCGGCAAGAGGGGCGCAGCCATGTGCTGCTGATGCCGCAGTATGCCGAGCCGGTCGGTATCCGCACGACGCGGACTTTGCTTGATGTGATACGCAACTACCCGGAATATCCGATGGGCTCCCGACGTTGGGATGATCGAGTTTTTCATCCGGACGCGAACGGCGGTCCTGATCGCCCGCTCTCCACGCTTTGGAAAGCGCCTCCCGCGTTTGTGGAGAATATTCTCTCGTGCATCAGGTTGCTGGAAAGTGCGCTAGTGCAACGCGCCGCAGAAGGCATTTTCAGGCCGAGGGTCGTTTCCGAAATGCCAGCTGAGATTTTGACTGAGGTGATCCCGACGGAAGTGGTTGCGACGGAGGCGGTATCATCTGAGGCACTCTCCTGACGTCTGAGGTTCTTTCGTGAAGAAAGATAGTCCACGCATCGCGTTTTTCCCCTGCGTCTACCATGAAGTGGACGGCGTGGCGAAAACCAGCCGTGAGTTTGAGGCATTCGCCGGCCGGCATGAGATTCCCTTCTTTATGGTGCACGCGGGTCCGCGTAACGAGGTCACGACGGCGGGGACGGTTACTCGCATTCAAATGCGGCGCGGTCCGGTGAAATTTCCTCTCGATCGGGCGCATAGCTACGACCTGCTCTTCCTCAGACACTATCGAAAACTAGAACCCTTGCTGCGAGACTTCCGTCCAGATGTGGTGCAGATAACGGGGCCGAGCGATGTGGGCACTCTGGGAGCGTATGCCGCTTACCAGATGGGAATCCCGCTGGCGGCTTCGTGGCAGACTAATCTTCACCAATATGCGCGCAGGCGGACGGCCGCGGCGGTGTCATTCTTGCCGAAGAATGTGAGTGAGAAACTTGCCGACGCCGCTGAGCGCTGGAGTTTTCGCGCTTCGGCGCGGTTCTACAAAATTCCGCGGCTGCTATTCGCACCAAATCAAGAGATGATCCGAGTATTGGAAGCGGCCACGGGTAAACCTTGTTATCTGATGTCTCATGCCGTGGACACTGAGGTGTTCCGACCGGAACTGCGCGATCGGCAACTTCGCGATGGGAAGGACGGTCCGTTTCGCATCGGCTACGTGGGGCGGCTTACGGCGGAAAAAAATGTGCGAGCGCTGGCACGCTTGGAGCAGGCGCTACTCCATATGGGACATCGAGATTTCCGTTTCGTGGTGGTTGGCGAGGGCGCGGAATGCGCATGGCTGCGGAAAAATATGCGGCAGGTGGAGTTCACGGGTGTGTTGACGGGACCCGAGCTGGCACGCACATTTGCAAATTTCGACCTGCTGGCTTTTCCGTCGGAGACCGACACGTTCGGGCTCGTGGTGCTGGAGGCATTTGCCTCGGGAGTTCCGGCGGTGGTCACCGATCGCGGCGGGCCGCAATATACCGTGCGCCATGGGAGTTCAGGGTTTGTGGCGCACGACTTCCAGGAGTTCGCCGCCCATACGGCCAGGTTCATGTCGGAGCCCGAGTTACTCTCCGCCATGCGCGTGGCGGCGCGGGAGCAGGCTCTGAGAAGTTCGTGGGATCGCAGTTTTCAGGGGATGTACGAAGCTTATGGAAGCTGCTTGTCTTCGGTGTCTGTTGCGAGCCACAGCGTTTTCGATGTGGCCACCACCTGACTGCGCGTTCTGCGTTGAAAGCAATTCATCGGTGGGATCTCTTCTGCATTGAGAGCTAAAGGCTGCCTTTTTTTGACGAGTGCGCGGCCGCGTTCTGTTGCTGCTTGCAAGTTGCTGTAGGCAACGGACGGGAAATGGGGCACAATCAGGGCGGAAGGATGATTCATTGAAGATCTCGCAAAAAGGACTTTACGCGCTGCAGGCCATGATGACGCTCGCGCGCCGACACGATCAAGGCGCGATCAAGATTCGGGACATTGCGGCGGAGAGCGACCTTCCCGAAAAGTTTTTGGAATTGATTCTGCTGGAACTGAAGAATGCGCGTATTGTGGACAGCGTTCGGGGCGCGAGGGGCGGCTATCAGCTCCGGCGCGATCCCGCGGAACTGCCGTTAAGCGATATCATCCGGCTGGTGGACGGACCGCTTGCGCCTATGGGAGATGCGGAACAGCTGCGGGGGTTGATCGCGAAAGGCGGCGATCATCGGGCACTGTATGAGGTGTTTCTGGCGGTGCGGGACGCGGCGGCGAAGATTTTGGAACATACGACGATTGCGGATATTGTGGGAGGCGGGAGGAGCAAGAAGGGGGCTCCAGGGAAGAGTGGTGCGGCCCCGACGAAGAGGAAAGCCACCGGGGCGTAGTGTGCCTTGGGAGTCTTTGTGGCAGCTTTCTTTCGCCCTTTCAGGGCTTGCCCATTTTTCACTTCTTCGGCCACGGCTTGCGCGTGGGCTGCATTCTTCGCCGCTTCGCGGATGACAATTTTCCCGATTGTCTTCCACTTTCCGATACGATCAAGCTACGACAAAGACCCTTCGGGGAGGGCTCGCCACGCTCCGGCGAGATGTTTCCCGTGAGCAACTCCTATCATGCTTTCCAGTAGGACATTTTTTCCAGCCGAACATAGCTCGCCTCCATTCCGCGCTCCATGCCTGTCGCAAGCATGGCGGCCCGCGTTTGAGCGTCGGGCAGGGTCATGCGCAGGGTCATCAACCTGCCCGTGCCGTCCGCGGTAAATCGGGTTTCAATGTGGTTGTCGGGCGTGGATCGGGCAGGTGCATGCGCTCTATGTGTGAACCTCGAACGCCATTAACGGCAGAGAAGGTCGGTGTTTAGGGGTTTTGAGAACCACCGCCTGATTGCAATAATTGACATCCCTTACTCGTCCTTTTGAGTATCAACTTCACTACTTGAATTGCAACATGGCGCTGTGCAATCCGACGGTCGCCTGTACGGTGCCTGAATTGTTGATTGCCAATCGGACCGCGTAGTCGCCGTTGGCGCCGCTCGGAAAAGAAGTCCATGCAGTCACAAAAATCGCGGATTTTGTGGGAATGATCGAATTGGTCAAATTGGCCCATGCAGCGCCATTGTAGTATTGCGCCTGGACGCTGCACTGGGGACATGAGCTGCTACTCGAAATCATGAGCCGTACCTGTTGGGGCAGGGTCATATCAATCTGAGTGAGCGCAGCAGTGTAGGCCGTCGCGCCAGCCCCCACGTTCTGGGAGTAAGCTCCCCCTGCCTGAGCCGTCAACACATAGTTGGTTGGCATTCCTGGCAGTACGTAGGGCTGTCCGTTGGCCGAGAGTCGAACGGTGCCATGATCAATCGACAACCAGTATTGGGATGGAGTAGGTGCTGGGGAAGCGGCTCCATTATCTGTGAGTCCCACCGAAGATTGAGCAGCCGTTGAGCCGGATACACTCATCGGACTGTTGCAGTTCGTACCGATGGTCGCCTGCGTGCACTGTGCCGCTGCCATGCCGGACAAGAGAATGCCGATTGCGAGTATCTTCACGAGTATCTTCACGAGTGTCTCCTTAGTTGATGGTGTCGCTGAGGGCCGTTGGCGCCGGTGGCGGAGACGGAATCGTCGCAATCGCCTGTGCGCTGCATGCGGACTCATTGTTGCTGCCCGCTAGTGCGGACACACAGTAGTAATACGTCGTGCCATTTGTAAGGGGCCCGCTATCGGTGTACGTGATGATCGGGGTCGTGCTGCTGTAGATGGCGCTGCCTTGCGCGCCACTGGCGGTGGAGCGATATACCTTGTTCCCTGTCACTCCGGAGAATGTGCTCTGAGTCCAGGTGAGCGCGACCGTGTGAGCGGTTTGTGCGCTGGCCGCAATCGTGAGGAACATCAGCAGCGATGCAAGTATTGGAAGCGTGCCTTTCATAGAGTCCTCTTTCTTTCTTTCTCAGTTGGGTATATTGACGGTGATCTGGTTGCTGTAGGCTGATTCACTGTTGGTGCCGGAATCATAGGCTGTGGCAACGTAGTAGTAGGTGGAGGCTGTGACGTCCCCATCGATATAGCCGAGGCCGGAAATGAGTGACTGAATCATTTTGTAGCCCGCGCCATTCGTCGTGGAGCGATAGATACGGAATGTAATGTACTGGCCTTGTGGGCCCTTCCATGCCAGGCTCACACTGTGCTTTGCTCCAACCATCAGTTGCACTGATCCTGTAAGAGTGACCGTGCCGGCGGTCTGGACTTGCGCCAAAGCGCTAGTCAGAAGACAAAGGAGGAATAGCCGCTTGATGGTCCGCATGATGTCCGTAAATTCTCCGATCCTCATTTGCCCTAACTAGATCCCACTCTAGGGACGGAGCCCGTGTCACTGATGATCAATTTTGGTCACACGACACTCTGGTGTTCTCAAGAAAGGACAATGCCCGATACAGGAATGCCGGCCTTTTCGACGAAGTCGCTTTCCGCACACAATCTCGAAACTGCTTGCCAGACGCGGGAAGTGCGGGATATTCACAGCGGATAACCAGGCATTCGCGCGATCTAACTATTGAGTTTGAGCCATGATCGCACCGAAAGCCGCGTCCGGCGCGGGTTCTGCGCGAGAGCGCTTTTGCACGGCTGCACAATTTCCGGTCACCGGCCTGTGGACGGGCTGCACTCGATTGAAAATACAGATAGTTGCGGGAGCGTGATTTTCGATTGACGAAAATTTAGAAGGAGTACAACAGGATCGTTCTTTGACAGCTTCTTAAGTTTTTCCGGTTGGTGCGGCGTCCGGGGCTCAAGCGGAGTCACTTTCCTGATCGCAAGATTGGGAAGGAGGGTGAGCGAGGGTCTATAGCAAAGCGCTGGTTGAGGAGAACGAAGAAGAAATGTTGAAGGCAGGATAGAGTTCCGAGGCGTAGGGTAGGTTTATCCGGTTGGCGGTGAGCCCGGAGCCCAAGCGAAGATCGCGCGCAGCGCCCCGCAAGGGAAGCTGCGAGAGCAGGTCGAGCAAGGGTCAAACGCGAGCTACTGGCCGAGACGAATGGACCCTACACCACCTCGGAACTCTCTTTGTTTTTGATCTGCTTTTGGCTCTTAGCTTTTGGCTTTTAGCTTAACCGTCCTTCCGAGGTCTGATCAGGCTTCGCACTCATTGCCAAAAATCGAAAGTCGATCAATGCCGTTGGGTCTAGCCCTGCTTTCGCAAGACGATAACCGAAATCGTCCCATGGCCTTCGCAGAAGCGGCAGCGTTCCTGACCCATCAGCAAACCTGTTCCATGGCATTCCAGGCACTTGGCGACAATGTGGACTTCCTGCAGCGAACTGTCTGGAAGTTTGGCTGGATCTTTAAACAATTCGGCACGATGGTGCTGGCGGAGCCAGATGACGAGTCTGCCTTCGACGTCTTCGCGATCTTTCTCCTCGCGATCTTTGACACCGAGTTGCGCGCAGCGTTGCGGCCACCATTGGGGGATGCAGCTGTAACAAACCGGTTCACCCGCAGCGAAGAGAGCGCCAGGATCGGCGCGGCGAAAGAACTTCTCGCACCATGAGCACGCACTAACGCCCAGAAGGTTAAGAGCATCCTTCAGACGATCGAGGTCAAGTTGGTGGCGGGTCAGGGTCTCCTCTACCCGCGGATCAGATTCTTCCGACATGAGTGGGTTGGTGCAGAACTTAATTAAGGATATAACAAGGCGCGACCGTCGTAAGGCTGTCGAGCAACGCTAATCAACATGCTCCCCTTCGGAGAAGCCGCGTTCCGCTGCGGGCAGGACGTCGGTGTCGCGGGCGATCCACACGTAGAGCGTGGGTAGCAGGAAGACGCTCATGACCAGGGCCGCCATCAGGCCGCCGACGATTACGATCGCAAACGGACGTTGCGAGTCGGAGCCTATGGCATGCGACATGGCAGCGGGCAGCAGGCCCAGCGTCGCTACCAGCATGGTCATCATAATGGGGCGCAGCCGTAGCACCGCGCCTTCGACGGCGGCGTCCTCGACCGTAAAGCGCCGAACCCGCAACTGGTTGATGTATTCCAGCATGATGACGCCGGTTTGTACCGACACGCCGAAGAGTGCCAGGAATCCAACGCCGGAGGAAACGCTGAAGTTCGTGCCGGTAAAGAGAAGCGCAAGCATGCCGCCGACAGGGGCAATGGCGATGTTGGCCATGATCAGCATCGTCCATTTAAACGATTTGAACATGGTGTAAAGAATGATAAAGATGATCATGATGGTGATGGGCAGCACGATGAGCAGGCGGGCGTTGGCTCGCTTTTGGCTGGCATATTCGCCCTCCCACTTCAGGTGATAGCCAGTGGGCAGTTTCACCTGCTCGTTAACTTTCTTGATGGCTTCTTCGACCGTGCTGCCGAGATCGCGGCCGCGTACGCTGTATTTGATCGCAATGTAGCGCTCGTTACCTTCCCGATAAACTTCAGACGCGCCATCCGCGACTTGAATTTTGCAGAGTTGCGCGAGCGAAACTCGCTCGCCGCTAGGCGAGAGCAGGCGAATCTTCTCGATCGCCTCCTTGGTGTCGCGGTATTGCGGCAGATAGCGCAACACGAGGTCGTAGCGGGCTTCCTGTTGCAGCACCTGCGTGAGGGCGTTGCCGCCGACCGCAGTTTGAATCGCATCTTGCACGTCAGCGACGTTGATCTGGTAGCGTGCAGCCGCATTGCGATCTACGGTTACGTTCAGGTTGGGCTGGCCAAGCACGCGGAACACTCCCAGATCTTCGATTCCGTTAATTTGGCGCATGATACCGACGACCTGGTCCGCTTTCTCTTCAAGAGTTTTCAGATCATCGCCGTAAACCTTGGTGGCAAGTTCGCCCTTGACGCCGCTGACCGCCTCTTCCATGTTGTCTTCGATGGGCTGAGAAAATCCCCAAAGGACGCCAGGAATCTTGTCGAGTTCGCGCTGCATGGCGGCGATCAATTCGTCTTTGTTCTCGTGAAAGACCGGCCGCCACTCTTCCTTGGGTTTCAGATCGACAAAGTATTCAGTATTGAAAAAGCCGGTCGTATCGGTTCCGTCATCGGGTCGGCCCACCTGGCTGGTGCATAGCGGAACTTCGGGAAAAGAGCAAAGCACAATCCGGGCCTGGTTCGACACGCGGATACCCTCGTCTGCGCCGGTGCTGGGAGCGAGCGTGCCGCGGACCCAGAGAGCTCCCTCGTCCAAATGAGGCAGAAATTCAGAACCAATTGCGCCGCTGAATCCCAAGTAACTTGCCACTGCTACGCCGAGCAGGCATACCCCAATGGTGATGGCGCGATGACGAATGGCCCAACGAACTGCTTCGCGGTAACGCTCCGTCAGCAAAACCATCACCGGGTTATGCCATTCCTTCGCGCCCTTGGCGAACGCGAAACTGGCCAGCACCGGAGCAATCAGGATGGAGAAGAGGAGCGCGCCGAGCAGTGCGAAGGCAACGGTCCAGGCCATGGGCTGAAAGAGACGGCCTTCCACCCGCTGCAGGGTAAAGATAGGCAGATAGGCCGTGATGATGATCGCGATGGCATAAAACACTGGGCGCTGCACTTCATGAGAGGCCTCGCCGATCCGTTCGGTGGCCGTTTCCGTTCCATTGGCGAAGCCCATGTGGCGCACGATGTTTTCAATCATGACCACCGCGCCATCGACCACCATGCCGAAATCCAGCGCGCCGAGGGAGAGAAGATTCGCGGGAATCTGTTTCAAGTCAAGGCAGATCGACGCGAAGAGCAAGGAAAATGGAATTGTGGCGGCAACGATGAGCCCGCCGCGCACGTTGCCAAGGAATAGGAAGAGAATGATCGAGACCAGAATCATTCCTTCGGTCAGGTTGTGCAGCACGGTGTGACTGGTGAAATGGACGAGGTCACTGCGATCGATGAAAGGAACGATCTTCACGCCCGGCGGCAGGATGTGATCGTTCATCTCCTGAATTTTTTCGTGGAGTGCTTTGAGAGCCGGGTCTGCGGCGGCCCCTTTCCTTAAGAGCGCAATGCCGGACACTACGTCGTCATTATCGATAATCTTTCCGTTTTCGCGCTGAATGGCGCGGGCGAACTGGCCTAGTCTGATCTTTGGGCCCTGCGAAACGACGGCAATGTCTTTTATGCGGAGCGGGGTACCGTTCTTGGTAAAAACAACGGTCTGCTCGATGTCGTGAACCGTGTCGACCAGTCCCACTTCGCGGACGTTGATCTGTTGCAGGCCCTCCTGGATGAAACTGCCGCCGGCATTTGCGTTGTTGTTGGTGAGTTGCTGCTCGACCTGCGCGAGACTTAAACCGTAGGCAACAAGCTTGTTGGGATCGATGCGAACCTGGTATTCCCGTGTGGGACCGCCGAAGCTGGCGACATCGACGATGTCGGGGACGGATTTGAGATTCTTTTCGACGATCCAGTCTTCCAGCGACTTCAGTTCCATCGGATCATACTTGGGATTGCTGCTGTGCAGGGTGAAGAAATAAATCTGGCCGACGGGACTCCAGTCGGTGCCCATCTGCGGCGTAACGCCGGTGGGCAGAGTCACCTGGCTCAGACGCTCCAGAACCCGCTCCCGATTCCATGCGTTATCAGTACCGTCTTCGAAGACAAGTTTTAAGTCGGAGAGGCCGAACAGCGAGAAAGAGCGCAGGTGCACCACGCCGGGAATCCCGTTCATCGCGGTTTCCAGTGGAATGGTGACCTGCTGCTCGATTTGTTCGGCAGAAATTCCGGGCCACTGCGTAATGATTTCGACGTAATTGTCAGCCACGTCGGGATAGGCTTCAATCGGCAGGTTATGGAACGAAATAATGCCCCACACGAACAGCACGAGCGCGAGCCCCAATATCAGGAGGCGATTGCCCAGCGCGAAATCGACGACGCGGCGAATCATCTTAGTCTTGGACCCAGTCCTTCACCCTGATTGCTGAACTACTGCTCCACCGTGTTCTGAAGATCGAGCGCGTTCGATACCACCTGATCGCCGGGCTTGATGCCGGAAACAATCTCCTGCAGGTTATTGGGCAACATGTTTCCGGTGACCACTTCCGCACGCTTGAAATGGCCGTTGCCCAGAGGCGCGTAGACCCAGTCGCGGTCGTGCAGATGCAAAATCGCGCTGGCGGGAACGGCGGAATGTGCTTCCGGCTGCTTGCCGTAGAACGTGGCGGTGACGAACATTCCGATACGGATCAGGCCGGGATTTCTTACCTCGATACGCACCTTGGCCGTGTGGAGATTGGGATCAAGAACTGGCAGAATGTTGTCGACTCGACCCTTGAAGACTTGATTGCGATAGGCGTTGAGATGGATGTCCGCAAAGTCCCCGACGCGCACCGCGTCGAGATCATTCTCGTAAACGTCGCAGACAATCCAGACGTAGGAAAGGTCTGAAATGGTAAAGGGATTCGGAGAACCCAATCCCTGCACGCCGGACGCGTTGGTGACTTGCTGATCAGAAATGATCCCGGATATTGGGGCGACGATGTTTATGATTTCCGATGGGTGGTCCTTATCGATGCCCAGAACTCGCAGGCCTTGAGTAGCGTGTTCCAGATCCGCCTTGGCGTCCTGTTCGGCGGATTCGGATTGTTCGAGCGCGCTCTTGGCAACCGCACCTTTTTCATAGAGAATTTGGGCGCGCTCCAGCTGAATATGCGCCAGCCGCTCGTCGTTTACCGCCTTTAGATATATTTGGTAGGCCCCGGAAACGTCGTTGCTTTGGACCCTGAGCAATACCTGTCCCTTCTTCACCACATCGCCCAGCTTGGCTTTGAGTTCCACAACTCGTCCGGCGGCCAGCGAAACCACGGGAACGGCGCGGGAGATGTCAGGTTGCACAACGCCGGTCACGTTCAGAGCGGGAACTGCCTTGTACTCCGCAGCCTTGACCAGAGGGAACTGCTCGGCATGGTCCACTTTGAAGTTGTTGGCGTCGAGGTCGGGCTCGACCGCGGGCTTGGGCGGCGCCTCCGCTTTCGGGTCTGCCTTCCCGCTATTGCAAGCGGCGAGCCAGAGGGTCAGGATCAAGCACAAAGCCAGCAACAGAATCCGGGCTAGAACGTTCCTTCTCACTCTCATTCTCATTGGATTACCTCGCGCCCGACCGCCTGATTCAGCTGGGCTGCCGCCGTCAGATAAGAACCGACCAGATTTACGTAATTCAATTCGACCGCGCGATATTCGCTTTGAGCATTCAGGAAGTCCAACAAAGCCGCGCCACCGTGCTGGTAGGAAAATAAAACTGTGTCGCGCACGCGAACCGCCTCTTCCAGATATTGGCGCTTGTAGGGCTTCAGCAAATTCAATGTTGCTGGCAAGGGTGGCGTAGGCGGAGTCCACGTCGCTGTAGACTTGGGTCTCAACGCCGTCACGCAGCTTCTCATTGCGGTTGATATCGATTTTTGTGCGCAGCTTCTCGCCCTGGTTGCGATCGAAGATGCGCAAGGGAACGCTCACGCTGACGCCGAGGGTATTCAACGCGTCCGGATTGTTGAACGAGCCGTTGTGTGTGAACCAGGCGGCTATCGTGGGATCGGTCGAGCCGTTGGCTTCGGCCAGTTTGTAGTTAGTTTCCGCTTGCTGCACCGAAAGAACCGCGGCGCGTAGGTCAGGACGCGCATCCAGCGCTTCTTTTCTATAATCGTCGAGCGAGAGAATGTTCTCGCTAAAGTCATAGGTGCCAGCGACGTCGTAGCTATCGACCGGCCTGCGATCATCGAGCAGGGCAAGTAGATTGATCTTGTTGGTGCGCAGATTGACCAGGGCGGTCTGCCAATCGGATTCGTATTGCAAGCGCTGCAGTTCGAGCCGGTCGAGGTCGATGCGGGCGATGTCCCCAGCCTCAAAGCGATCGCGGCTGACTTTCAGGATCTTGTCGTAAGATTCGAGATTGTCCTGCGCGAGCCGGAGCACGGCTTTGGCCTGAAGCACTCCAACGAAAGCGGTTCGCAGATTGAAAAGGAGCGTACGTTCCGAATCGAACTGCTGGGCGACCCCGATGGCGGTGCCTTGCTTGGCAGCCTCGAAACGCAGATTGCGCTTGTTTCGGCGCTCGAACAAATAACTGACGCTGGGAGAGATAAGAGTCCCGGCAAACGGCTTCCACACGCCATTGCTCGGGGAAATCTGGGTGCCGTCGGACGAAAGGGTGAAGTCGGGATTGGGACGGAGGTGGGCGGTGATTTCCTGGGCCTTCAATTCGTCAATATTCAACCGGCTCGCCATAAGCGTGGTGTTGTTGAGCTCGAAATGGTCTTTGACCGTGTCCCAATTCCAAACCTGAGCTGCCGTTGGAGGCGCTAATTGAGACGTCCCTTGAGGCGCAGTCTGGGCAGACAAAACCACCGCGGCGGCGAGCGCCGATACCAGCCCGACAGTCATTAGCTTCGTCATTAACTTCCAGCGCATCAAGAACTCCATGCGGGATCCGATCGGCCGACTGCGAAAAAGGACTCGGCCTCGGCGGTCGTGTTCAGTCGGCGACCGGGCCGACCAGACACTATCTCTTTTCCGCCTAAGAATTTCGTAAAAGTGTCGCCGTTGTTGCCGCGAATGATCGGCGATTAGAGGACTAGCCACGGAAGGAATCGGGAGGAGCGCGCGCTGCCACCACGGTAGTGGGCGTTGCCGGAACCGACAATCCACAGGCGGGCAACGGCTGATGATCCTGTTCGCTTAGAGTGAAAGAACTTGTGGTCGCGGCCAATGCAGGGGGATTCTGCCACTTCCATGCCGAAACCTTGTCGTTGCTCGCCTGACGGATGGTACGCTTGCTGGCCGGCGATTCCTCGATCTCGTTGCGCATGGCTCGCAGGTCGTCCGTGGCCGAGACCACAGGGAAGAGGATGACCAGCATGCACCCCAAAGCCAGCAGGCACTGCAATGCGGTAAACTTGCGGCGACGCGGAGCACAGCGAGCGCCGCGCCACAGCCAGAACCCGGGTAGCGCCAAAAGCAGCCAAGCGAGATTGAGCAGCAGTTCCATCAATCCATTAAGCAGATGCAGTCGATAGGAAGCGGGATTCCCAATAATCAGTTTTTCAGAAATATTAAATTTTAGTCAATGTAACTTCGGTGACCGAGGCGGAAGCGGCGCAAGATTGCCCTGTCAGAACATTCTTAGCCGAAGAGCGGAGAATTGTGGGAGATTAGGGGAGCACTTTCATGAGTTGGCGTCGCTGTCGAAACGAAGCGTGCAAATTCCGGGCGAAATTGCCGAGATGCTTTGCACGGATGACGCGCTCAGAATGACAGGAAATCATTGCTGATTTTCTCAGGCCATGGAAAAGAATCAACGAATACGGCGGGTTGCGGATTTGGTCATCCTGTTGGCATGCGTGGCGGGGATGGCGGCGTGTCAGTTCGGATTAGCCAATTCGGGCGACCAGCAGACTGGGACTGCGGGGGCGCCAGCGGCTCCGGAGCAGAGTTCCGGTCTAGTCATTGAGAATGATTCGGAACTTCCTGGCGCATATCCGCACGGCCCGTATGAATTGCGATTCCGAGCGCACGGCGGCATCTCGGTGTTGCACTGGAAGTTACAGAAAGGGAGCTTGCCGCCGGGGATGAAACTGGAGGACAACGGCTTGCTTCACGGGCAGGCGGAGCGTTCTGGGGAATTTCAGTTCACGGTTTCGGTGACCGATGGCAGGCCGCAACAGGAAGTACAGAAGGCGTTCGTGCTTCGCGTGCGCTCGGCGTTAACTCTTAACTGGAAGGTGCCGGCGCGGGTGAACGGCAACCGGATTGAGGGCAGCGCGGAAGTTTCGAACACGACGCCGGACGATATGGATTTAACCTTTATCGTGCTGGCGGTAGCGGAGAATGGTCGGGCGACGGCGATCGGGTATCAGCATTTTGCACTTCGGCGGGGGACCATTGCGAAGGAGTTGCCGTTTGGCGAGACGTTGCCGCCTGGGGGATATGTGGTGCACGTGGACGCCGTCGGCGAAGTAGCACCGAAGAAGTTGATTTACCGGGAGCGAATGGAGACGCCGTCGGCACTGCAGGTCACGGCGGGGCCGTAGCCGGTTAGCTTCTAGCTTCTGTCTAACAGCCGGGCGCGGCTGCCGTGCGCTTCCCGAAAGCATTTGTGAGATGGGAAGCTAGCGGCTAGTAGCTAGAAGCTTTATGGAGGGATACCGTTTTGTCACAACTACAGGCTGCGATCATTGGCGCGGGATTTGTGGGTCGCGCCCACATTGATGCTCTTCGGCGGCTGGGCGTTCCGGTGGCGGGCGTGCTGGGGAGTTCGCCGGAGCGTTCAGAAGAATCGCGATCGGCGCTGAAGCTTCCCCACGCCTATGGGTCGCTCGACGAATTGGCGGGCGATTCTGCGGTTCACGTGGTTCACATTTGTACGCCGAACTATCTTCATTTCGAGCAAGCCTCGACTTTGCTGCGCGCCGGCAAGCATGTGATGTGTGAGAAGCCGGTGGCGATGACCACGCAGGAGAGTGCGGCGTTAATCACACTCGCACGCGAACACGGGCGCGTGGGCGGCGTTTGCTACAACCTCCGTTATTATCCGCTTTGCCGGGAGGCGCGCGCCCGTGTCGCCAGCGGGGCAATTGGCGAGCCGCGGTTGGTGCATGGCAATTTTCTGCAAGACTGGCTCCTTTATCCAACGGACTGGAATTGGCGGTTGGAAACTGAACTGGGAGGCGATCTGCGAGCCGTCTCCGACATTGGGACGCACTGGCTGGATCTCGCCATGTGGCTTACCGGCCGGAAGGTCGTGGAAGTCTGCGGCGATCTTGCCACCACCATTCCGGTCCGGCAGCGGCCACGAGGGCGAGTGGAGACGTTTCAGGCTGCGACGGCCGCTGCGAGCGATCCGGTCAAAATTTCAACCGACGATTACGCTTCGGTGCTGCTGCGCTTTGAGGCAAACCTGCGCGGCGTGATGACGGTTTCCCAGGTCAGCGCCGGACACAAGGCGGCTCTCTCGTTCGAGGTCAATGGTTCGGAGGGCTCGCTGGCGTGGAACTCCGAATCTCCCAATCAGCTCTGGATTGGGCACCGCAACCAGGCGAATCAGGAACTGCCGAAGGACCCTTCGCTGATGATGCCTGCTGCGAGGGGCTATTCTGCCTATCCCGGTGGACACACCGAAGGCTATCCCGACACGTTCCTGCAGTTGTTTAAGGATTTTTATTCGCACATCGAGAAGGGCAAAGACTCGCAGGCAGACTTCCCAACCTTTCAGACTGGACATGATGAGCTCGTGCTGTGCGAGGCCATCGCCAAGAGCGCGAGCGAGCGTCGGTGGGTTGGGATATAACTGCGGTTCACTTCGACATTTTCATTTGGGCAAGGTCAGGACGATGACGCGATCGGTTTCGTCTGCCTTCGACGGTGGGACTTTCAAGATAACGCCGTCCGAGTTTTGGATGAACTCTACCTTCGATCCGTCAAGTAAAGAATGCGCACCTGATATTTTCTCGTTTATGGGCGGAAGTGCGAGAAGCGGAGCGTTCCAGTTCAGCACGTGCACGTAAATTTTGTTTTCTTTCTGAGTGGTCACTCCCCAATCCCCGGGGGCGATCGGGCCTCCGCGGGTGGCGTAAATCGAATCGCCGTATTTTGAGAGCCATTCGCCCACGGCGTGCAGGCGCGTGACAAATTCTTCCTGGATCACTCCATTGGGCATCGGGCCGATATTCAGCAACAGATTGGAATTGTTGCCTGCGGCCCGCACCAGCCTTCGTTCCAGATCGGCCGGACTTTTGTAGTTGACGTCTCCGATGTTGAATCCCCAGGAGCCGTTGAGTGTGTCCGAGCTTTCGAGCGGCAGCTGATTGCTGACGTAGTTGGTGTTGAAACCGGCAGTGTTTTGTCCAGGGAGATCGCGCTCGAAAGTTTGGACATCTTCGCCGGGCTTAGGAGTTTGATGATGATTGGGAATAATCAGCGCGGCGGGTTGCAACTGATGGATGAGGGCGTAGGTTTTGGCTAGATGCCAGTCGGCGTCAGGCTTATCCCACATGCCGTCGAACCAGATGCCGCCGATGGGGCCGTAGTTGGTGAGTAGTTCGCGGAGTTGGCCGTCCATGTAGGTGTCGAGATAAGTATTCCAGTCGCCGTGGTCGGGGCGGCCGTTCGGCCAGTTGGTTGCGCCGCGCGGGTAGTAGTCGGGATTGTGCCAATCCAGTTGCGAATAGTAGAAGAAGAGCTTGATGCCTTGGCGGTGGCATTCGTCTGCAAGCATCTTCAGTGGATCTTTCTTGTAGGGCGTCCGCTGAACGATGTTCCAGTCCGAGACCTTCGAGTCGAACATGGCGAAGCCGTCGTGGTGGCGGGACGTGATGGTGATGTACTTCATGCCCGCAGCCTTCGCAAGGGCGACCCAGGTTGGGGCATCGAATTTCTCGGGATCGAAGAATGAAGGCAGGCGATTGTATCCGTCGAGGGTTAGTTTGCGGTCGTGGAAGACCCATTCGCCGTCGCTGAGAACGCTGTACACGCCCCAATGGATGAACATGCCGAACTTCATGTCCTGGAATTCGCGGCGGGCTTGCAGGTTCTCCGGGGACGGCTGGTAGTCAGTCTGGGCGGAGACGTTGTGCCCCGCGAAAATCGTGGCGGCCGCAAAAATCATTGCCAGAGTGCGTCTCGCGATGCCGGGCTGCCGCTCGTTTGGCATGATTATTTCTCCCCGCCTAGTCTACCCGACGGTGAGCCGAACCCGCGTCCGGTCAATCTGTGGTCAAATCGGTTTTGTCATTTTTGTCGCTACCAGCACTCCCAAAAGCGTGGCCGTGTTATGAACGCTTCCCGAGATCGTCATGATCGCCTCGCACACAGGCGGATGTTGATCCGCCAGTATCGCAAGACGCTCGCTGACATGATGCAGTTGCTCAACTTCGTGCAGGATGGCCTCAATAGGCATGGGAGGCACCAACCGGGACTTCGCTGTTGGGAATGATCAGATGGGTCCTGGTGATAACGCGGTTAACGATGTCCTCAGCGCAATCCCGATACAAGGTGTGTAACGTGCTGCGCCAGCCTATCAGTTCGCCACGCGCGAACTCAGTCACCACCCCCGCAGGATCTTTCTCGCTCTCAGCATGGAAGGTCTTCAAAAGCAATTCGCCTTGTTCCACCAGACGACTGATGGTCTCGGCGTTTTGAAGGGCAAGGTGCATGGATACCTCCTGGGCGCGGTCGAATTCGTGCCCTGTATGGGTCCGAGGAGGCGGATGTTTACTCCGCCTCCTCGGACCAAACAGCTCAGCGTGTCCTTTACGCTGCTACGGGAACATCGTGTTTCTGGAAGGTCGAGGTGACAACGTCAAAGGTGTGAACCTGGGGCGTTCCCTCGATGAATCTTGCCAGCGTCTTCAACACCTGCGGATAGGTATTCGTGTTGTAAGTGTCGGCATCGTTCTTGTTATCCCAAAAACTAATTGCGGACACATCCACGCCGCCGGGACCAGCGAGTGTGATTTCGTCCTTGAATCCATTCTGCTTGCGAAGCAAGGGAAGGATATCCTTCTCAAAAGTCCGTGTGTAATCGGATAACATATTAGATTTCAGATGAATCGAGACATTGCGTGCAAACATAGGCAACCTCCTAGGGTTGGGGTTGCTAAGAAAGACAACTTCAGATGGGCTGACTTAGTTCAGGGAACCTGAAATGAGGAGAAGGTGGAAACCACCTCGACTACAAGCTTAGTCTCATGTGGCGGGGCTGTCAACCGCAGGGTCGGTAGTATTTCAAACTTAGCAATTTACCGGAGGAATGATATGGCGCGAGACAACGGCTTGGCTGAGGTCCCAAGTCACTATTCTGTCGTGGAAACACTGCGGCGTTTGGAGGCCGCTTTCGCAGCGAAGGGGTTGCAGGTGTTTGCCATAGTGGACCACAGCGGCGAGGCCGAGAAAGTTGGCCTGAAGATGAGGCCGACGAAGGTTGTGATCTTTGGGAGTCCGAAGGCGGGAACTCCGCTGATGGTGGCGGCGCCGAGCCTGGCGATTGATTTGCCCCTGAAGGCGCTAGTGGCGGAGGACACGGAGGGTAAGGTCTCGGTCACGTACAACAGTCCGGAGTATCTGAAAGAGCGGCACGGTGTGCCCGACGAACTGATTAAGAATCTTGCGGGGGCGGCCGTTGTGATCGGGAAAGCTGTGGAATAATGCAGGCGTCATCATCAGGACATCTGTGGTGGAGTATCTGTGACGGAAAATGGCGTGGCGGAGAATGCCAATCCTAATCGGGCGCGGGACCATCTTGCGAACGAACGGACGTTTCTGGCGTGGGTGCGGACCGGTGCAGCGATTGTGGTGTTTGGATTCGCCATTGGGCGCTTTTCAATCGCGATGCGGCAGTTAACGGCGCTGCAGGGGCATACAGTGCGGACGGCCGGGATTTCGGTATGGATGGGATCATTCACGATTCTTGCCGGGTTGGCGCTGGTTGTGGCGGGTCTGGTGCGATATCGCAAGACGCGGGTGCAGTTGGAGGCGGGGACCTTTGAGCCCGCCGGCTTCGTGCTGGATCTGATTACGATTCTGACGGTAGTGTTTGGGCTGGTGCTGGCGGGGTATTTGATTTATACGGAGAAAAATTTGGGATAAATGCAGGAACTTGCGTCGTAGTGGTGCACACGACGCAGAGCAGCCGAGCTTTGCTAGGCCCGTCCGGGTCAAAGACCCGGGCCCACAAAACAAACAATGACGAACGTTCAAGGAAAAAACGATCAGGAAAAAGAGGCGGCGGCGCGGGCTAGTTTGCAATTTATTCAGGATGGGCAGGTCGTCGGGCTGGGGACGGGCTCGACGGCGGCTTACTTCATCAAGCTGCTCGCGGAGAAGGTCAAGAAGGGGCTGCGGATTCGTGGGATTCCGACGTCGTTGCGATCTCAGGAACTGGCGCAAAGCCTGGGAATCCCGCTGACTACGCTGGACGAATGCCAGGAGATTGATGTCACCGTGGATGGGGCGGATGAAGTGGATCCGCAATTGCGGTTGATCAAAGGCGGGGGCGGAGCCATGTTGCGGGAGAAGATTGTGGCGTCGGCTACCAAGCAGTTGGTGATCGTGGCGGACGCTTCGAAACGGGTGCCGGTATTGGGACGGTTTCCGCTGCCAGTGGAGGTGATTCGGTTTGCCCAGGCGCTGGTAGCGAAGCGAATCGCGGCGTTGGGGGCGGAGGTGACGGTGAGAACTGGGGGTGACGGCAAGCCTTACGTGACCGATGAGAATAATCACATTCTGGATTGCCGGTTTGGCCAGATTCCGGATGCCGACGGGTTGGCTCAGCAGTTGAGCGACATGCCGGGCGTGGTGGAGCACGGATTGTTTATTGGGATGGCGAGCGTCGCATTGTTTGCCAAGGGGAGTGAGATTGGGGAGTTGAGGAGATAGTGAGGAGGGCCAGCCGAGCTTCGCTCGGCCCGTCCGGGTCAGAGACCCGGACCCACACGCGCAAAGCAGATTCCTCCCGCTTCGCTTCGTTCAGGGTCGGAATAACAACTTAAAAGGCAATTGAATGGCGGCTGAGGCACAGACGCGGGGTTGGAGCGGGTTGTCGCGGAGACGGGAGGCTCGTTTTCCGCTGCAGACGGTGCTGGACGTGACGGTGTTGCGGTCGGGGATTCCGGACACAGTTCCGGGGCGTTCGGTGAATCTGTGCGAGCGAGGGGTTGGTGCCATGCTTGCGCAGGAATTGGTTCCGGGCGAGGCGGTGGCGATTGAGGTGCAACTGTCGCTGGTCACGCCTCCGTTACAAACGCGGGCGATTGTCCGGTATCAGGACAAACTCCGCAGCGGGCTCGAGTTTGTGGGAATGACGGCTGACCAGCGCGCAGCCATCCGGAAATGGGCCAAAGGGGCGGAGACGAAAACGGAAACGAAGCTCGGCGCGAGCCCGAATTTTGCGATGGCTCCAAAGAGTGTCGATGCGAAGGGACGAAACCCGAAAACCTTGAGCCGCACGGGGTCACACCCGAGGAAGAGACAATTCGGGCTGGGATGGGCGATTGTCGTGGTTTTTCTGGCGTTCGCTGCAGCGGTCTTCTGGTGGCGCTGGAACCGGGGATGGGAAGAGTTGGAATCCGGGTTGAAGAGTCCGGTGACGGCGTCCGTTGGAAAGCCACAGGCGCGGGTTCCGCCGGAGGCGATGGAAAAGTTGCTCGTCCATCGGGTCCAGCCAACTTACCCTGCAGAGGCTCGCAAGGCGAACCTGCAAGGAATTGTAGCCTTGGACATTGTGGTGGGGCGGGATGGATCGGTCGTGGACATGCGCGCCCTGAATGGTCCGGAAGTGCTGGCGCGAGCGGCCATGGACGCTTTGCGCTGGTGGAAATTCGAGCCCTATCGCGTGAACGGCGAACCGGCCGTGGTGGAAACGACGGTGGCGGTGGAATTCAAGAGATAAGGCTTCCGGCTGCGCAGATCCGGAAGCCTGATTCAGATTTTCTTCTTGCGAAGCGCGTGCAGCACGGTCGCGCCGCTGACGGCGAAGCAGAGAACGGCTCCCAGCGCAGCAATCAGTAGGAGGTTGGCGCTGAGATGAAGGACGTCGGCGAAGACGGCGGCGATGGCGAAGATGAGTCCCAGCACATTGAGCCAGAGGGGGGCCCGGACCGAGGTGCTCGGATCTCTCTCTTTGTCTCTACTCAAGCGCAATTGCAGCAGGAGAGCCGCTAGTCCAATGGCAGCGACGACGACCAGCGCGAGCGGACTGAAGAAGGCAGACCGGCTCGTGTAGATCACTACCAGAGCGAGGGCGCCGAGCAGCAGACCGGCGGCAACGATGCTCCAGCGGCGGGGCTTGGGCGCAGGGACCGGGTTGGAAGCGGCATCGGGCAAGAAGTTCCGTCCCAAGTTATACAGGGCGGAGCGCGGGTTTTCAAACGGACGCGCGCGGCGAATGACCTCGGGCTGAACCAGCGGTCACGCTGAAAGCGCACGGCTATTAAACTTCCATGCCAACAGCCCTCCCCTATGCTTGCCCTTCCTTCGTCAGGGCGAGCCTTGGTCGGGATGACAATTTGGGGACCTTACAAGTCAGACCGCTCTCGATTCACTTCAGAACACAAATTTCATTGACAATTGGACCTGCCGGGGCGCGTAGGCCGCGGTGGGCTTCATGAAATTGGTGGGGAGTTGGTAGTAACCGGGGTAAGGGGCGATGTTGGCTACGACGGAGTTGGTCACGAATGTTGTGGCGTTGTTGACCAGGCCGTTGGAGGTGATGGTTACGCGCTGGTTGTCGCGGTTGAGGAGGTTGAAGGATTCGGCGATGAAATTGAGCTTGCAGCGCTCGCCGAGGCGCATGAGTTTGGTGAGTCGGAGGTCGGTGGTGGTGTAGTCGGGACCGGTGAAGGCGTTGCGGGTGTAGCCGGGGAGACGGTCGTTGAGGTCGTTGCCGTCCTGGTTGGGATCGCCGGCGACGGTGGCGCTGAAGGGGCGTCCGCTGCCGTAGTTGACCACGCTGGAAATTTTCCAGTCGTTGAAGATATGTCCTAGAAGTGGCTGGGCCCGATGGAACGGATGAGGTTCGGCGGAGATGGCGGCGACCAGGCGCTGGCGCTGGTCGGTGACGCTGGGTCCGCGCTCGGCGCTGGGGTTGTACGAGTTCTGGACGGTGGCCGGTTCGCCGGCGACCAGGGCGTCCTGGCCATCGTCGATGGCGTGGGCGTACGTGTAGGAGACGCGCAGATAGGTTCCGCGGGAGACGCGACGGTTGATGGAAAGCGTGGCTCCGTTGTAATAGCTGGAGGCAGCGCTCTGGAATTCGTCGATGGCGCCGAGTTGCGCGATGGGTCGGCCCAGCGGATTGATGCACGGCGGAAAGGGACAGGTCAGCGATCGTGTGTACTGCCAGGTGGCGAAGGAATCGACGGTATAGTAACCGCCCTGGAAGATGGAGCCAGTGGAGTCGAAGATAGGGTACGCGACCGGGGTGGGCTGCGGCAGGTTTACGTCGAGCGCGCGGATCAGATGCTCGCCGTGCACCGTGAGTGCTGACAGAGCAATGGTGGTGTGGCTCACGACTTCTTTTTCCAGCGTGAAGCTGGCTTGTTGCACGCGCGGGGTGACGAAGTTCGAGGCGAAGGCGGAGAGGTCATGAGTTATGCCTTGGGTGAATCCTGACGGTAGCGAGCACGTGACGAACGTGAGGGGACAACTGACCAGCGCATTGGGATATGTGGGGAAAACCTGGTGGCCGTAGTAGTCGCTGTTGTTGAGGAAGACTTGCGAGTCGGTGATGCCGTTATTGGTCTGGATGACGGAGTTGTAAATCTGGGGAATGCGGACGAAGAAGATACCGTATCCGGCGCGGACTACGAGCGGCCGCGTTTTCCCGAAGGAGTAGGCGAATCCGGCGCGTGGTGCGAAATTATAGGGCTTGAAGGGGACTTTGCCGGACGGCGGGAACAGGGGATTCGAAAGGAGTCCGGCGGTTGAGAAGGTTTGCAGATCCCAGCGGACGCCGAGATTCACGGCCAGGTGATCGGTGACGCGAATGGTGTCCTGGGCGAAGGCGGCATATTCGTTGGTGTTGGGATTGGACGATGCGCCGCCGAAATTTTGCAGGTAGTAGTGCGGGACTTCGTGGGCATATGCGCGCAGAGGGCTGAGCGGCAGACCGGCCTCCATTGGCTCGAAGGTGAAGGGGTCGACCTTGATGGGATAGAAAAGATATTCGCCGCTTTGCTGGCTGGGAAAAAAATCGTAGATCCAGGTGAGGAGGCTATCGCCGCCGAACTTCCACGCATTGCGGCTGCCATCGTGGCTGATCGTATGGGCGAGGTGGAGCCGATGCTCGCGCGTCTGGCGAGGGAGAAGATTGGAACGTCCGATGCCGTCGAGAATGTTGGGAATCTTAATCAGAACGTTCGCGGTGTTGCTGTAGGACTGCTGCAGATCGCGCGAGAACTGGGCGCGCAGATGGCTCACCCAGCGCGAGGTGAGGCTGGAAGTCAGGGAAAGCGATGCGGTTTCGGTGGACACCAGTTCTTCGCCGTTGTCACTGATGGAGTCGTAGGTGACGGGGCTTGCGGGGTCGAGAAAGACGTTGTTGGCTCCCCAGTAACGGGTTGTGTTGATTCGCAGCGCGAGTTGATGGTGGGGCGAGAGATTGATGTCGAGCTTGGCGTAGGCGGTGTTGCCGATTTGCGCGGCGGGATATTCTCCAGCGAGCGAGGTGAGTTGCGCCGCAGCGGCGAAGACCAAGGCTTGATCGGAGGTTTCGTAGTCTCCCGGGGTATAAGGCCCGGTGCCGGCGGCGGGGATGACTTGCGAAGTGCCATCCAGGAACTCGACTACATTGGGGGAGTGGAAGATATGCTGATCGAAGCCGGCGAAGAAGAAAACTTTGTTGCGCTTGAGCGGGCCGCCGATTGTGGCTCCGAACTGCTGCTGGCGGTTGTGAGGCTTGAATGTCAGGAACGCGTCGGCGGCGCCTAAAGAGCTGTCGCGGAAGTGGTAGAACGCCGTGCCGTGCATGTGATTGGAGCCGGATTTCGTGACTACGTTGATCACGGCTCCCGCGGAGCGGCCCTGTTCGGCGCCGAATGTGTTGGTGGAGACGCGGAACTCCTGCACGACTTCGGTGGAGAGCTGGAAGGGAGCGCGATAGCGTCCGCGTGCCTGGGAGAAGAAGGCATTGTTGTAGTCGCCGCCGTCGACCAGCGTGGTGGTCTGGAATCCGCGAATGCCGCCAAAGGAGAGGTCGCCATTGGTGGAAGACGTCAGGCTGCGCGGGTCCTGAGTGACGTTGGGGGAAAATAACGCGAGGTCGGAGAAGCGGCGGCCGTTCAGGGGCATGTCGTTGAGGGCGCGCTCGTCTAAGAGCGTGGATACGGCCGTGGGTTGGGTTTCGACCAGGGTGGGCGCGGCGGAGACGGTGATATTTTCATGTGCGCCGGCGATGATGAGATGGAATTCCAAATTTGTGGCGGTGCCGATCTCGACGTGCATTTGGGGCGTGACTTCAGGAGACATGCCCTGGGCCACGACGCGGGCGGAGTAATCGCCGGGCGGAAGCAGATCGAGGGCGAAAGTTCCTTCGGCGTCGCTGGTGGCGGTGTAGCGGGCGGCGGTTGCGATGTTCACGACGACGATTGAAGCTTGAGCGATGCGGCTGCTCGAGGAATCCGACACGGTGCCGCGAATTGACCCGGTGGCGTCCTGGGCCGCGAGGGGCGCGGGCACAGTGATCAGAAACAGGATTAGAAGCGGAATAATGCGCGTCGAAGACATGAGGTCGCCTCGGGAGTGACGAATCGTTAATCGTGAAATCAGCTCGGAGGACGGACCGACGCGCGTTAACCGGACGCGAGGCGGGAGAACTCCGCGGAGAATTGCCGGGAAAGCGCGTCCTGCTCGTGTAACCCAGGAGAGCGCGGCCGGAATGTTTCCGCGGAATATTGAGAAACCTAGATCTGTATAGCACGGTGAGGCGCGAAAGCTCTGTGATGTGGGACGAACTATTTTGGGATGTTTCCCGGAGTGGGAATGGAAGGCTTCAACAACAGTGGTCCCTGAGTGACACAGAGGCAATCGGTCACAAAGCTGGTCGAGCTGCGCTCCCCGCACAGCCGGGGCGGCTATCCCCACATGGGGTTTCCTGGGACCTGCGGTCTCGTGGTATTTTCAAGTTCCTTCCGAAATTATGATTCGATCTTATAAAGGTGTGCGGCCGACCATTCCGGCGACTTGTTTTGTGGACGAGTCGGCGCAGATTATTGGCGACGTGGTGCTGGGCGAGCACGCGTCGGTGTGGATGAATGCGGTGGTCCGCGGGGACGTGCATGAGATTCGCATTGGGGCCCACTCGAATGTGCAGGACAACAGCGTGCTGCATGGGATGAAGCAGCAGTGGGGCGTGTATTTGGGCGAGTATGTGACGGTAGGTCATTCGGTCACGCTCCATGGGTGCGTGATTGAAGATCGGTGTTTGATTGGGATGGGCTCAATTATTTTGAACGGCGCGCGAATTGGGGCGGGATCGATTATCGCGGCGGGCACGCTGATTCCAGAAAAGACAGTGGTCGAGCCGAGGTCATTGTGGATGGGGTCTCCGGGGAAGTTTCGGAGGAAGCTAGAGGCCGCCGATCAAGAGATGATCATGCGGTATGCGACAAATTATCTTGGATATAAGGATGAGTATTTGCGGGAGAAGTGAGGGCCGAGTGCCTAGAACCGAGACTGTCATCCTGAGCGGAGCGAGGCGGTGAGCAAAGCGAACCGCCTTGCGGAGTCGAAGATCCCTTTTAAGACAAATGCTCATTCGGATGCGCGAAGGCGTTCTCATCGTGTAGTCGCAGAGTGTTGAGAGAACGCCCTGATAGGCTTGTAGGGCGGTGTGAATAGTAGGGATCCTTCGACTGCGGTTGGTCTTTGCGCTGGGGCGCAAAGATCAATCCTCGCTCAGGATGACAATTCTTAAAAACTGAGAAGACTGGAAGCTCATGATCAAAGCGGTGCGAGGGACGCGGGATTTGTTGCCGCCGGAGACGGCGCTGTGGAATTTTGTGGAAGCAGCGGTGAGGGAAGTATTTCGCGCTTACAACTTCCAGGAAATTCGCACGCCGATTTTCGAGGCGACGGAATTGTTTGCGCGCGGAGTCGGGGAAGAGACGGATATTGTCGCGAAAGAGATGTACACGTGGGAGGATCGGTCGCGGGCGGCGAGCGAGAAAGGACAGTCTTTAACACTTCGTCCCGAGAACACCGCTGGGGTGGTGCGGGCTTACATCGAGCACAAACTTTGGGATCGCGGGCTGAACAAGCTCTATTACATTGGGCCGCAGTTTCGGCGGGAGCGTCCGCAGAAGGGGCGGTTCCGGCAGTTTTATCAGATTGGGGCGGAGGTGATTGGTCCGGCTTCGGCGGGAAGCGAGCGTCCGATTCGCGATGCGGAAGTGTTGGAGATGCTGGATACTTTGCTGCGGCGCCTCGGGATTGCGGACTTTACTCTGTACATCAATTCCGTTGGAGATGCGAAGGACCGCGCTGCTTACAATGACGCGCTGCGCAAGGCGCTGCAACCGGTCGTGGGACAGATGTGCGCGGATTGCCAGCGGCGGGCGGTGACGAATCCTTTGCGCGTGTTTGACTGCAAGGTGCCGGAGGATCAGCCGGTGATCGCAACGCTGCCGGTGATCAGCGATTATCTTGGCGAGGAGAGCCGGGAGCACTTTCAGAATGTGCAGGCCCTCTTGAAAGAGGCGGGAGTGGCGTTCCAGGTGAATCCGCGGCTGGTTCGCGGGCTGGATTATTACACGCGAACAGCCTTTGAATTTACGCACGGAGCCTTGGGCGCGCAGAACGCGATTCTAGGCGGCGGAAGGTATGACGGCCTGGCGGAATTATTGGGCAGCCCGCAGCCCGCTCCGGGGATTGGATTTGCGATTGGCGAAGACCGGTTGGTGATGGCGCTGCAGACACGAGCGGCGGAGGCGGCCCAGACTGTAGATGTTTATGTCGCTCCGGTCGGGGAAGGAATGAACCGGAACGCGCTGCGCTTGGCGGGAGATTTACGGCGCGAAGGTTTAGCGGTCGAACTGGGAGATGAGGGATTTCGTCTGAAAAAGATGTTTGAGGCTGCCACGAAGGCGGGAGCGAAGTACATTCTCATCGTGGGCGAGAATGAAGTGAAGGCGGACGCGTTCGCGTTGAAGGATCTGGCGACGGGGGAACAGGTTTCGGTGGCGCGGGCAGAACTGGCGGGAAGGATTCGACGAGGGTAATGAGTGTGATTTCGTGGTGAGAGGACGGCAGATTCCTCGTCGCTTCGCTCCTTGGAATGACAAATTTTCATCGGGAGAGACTTAATGAAATATGATTTCGTAGTCTTCATGGCTTTGTTTTGTTGCGCGTTTACTCGTGTCGGGATCGGACAAGCAAATGCGCCGGCCAAGCCGCCGACTCCTTTGGAACAGGCGCTAATGAGCGCCGAGAAAAGTTTCGTGGATGCGGCCAAGAAGGGGGACGTGTCATTTTTCAAAAGCACGCTCACCGACGACTTTTCTTTTGTGGCCTTCGACGGACAGCTCTATAACCGGCAGGACATGCTGGACCAGTTTGCCGAAGGCGGGCTGAATTTGCAGCCCTACGATATGAAGGTAGTGGTAGCAGCCGATGGTGTGGCGATTGTGACGTACGATGTGGTTCTGCGGGTCCCTCCAGCGCAGGATCAGGGGCCGCCGCCGCGGTATCAGCATTTCAGCACGGTTTGGGTGAAGCAGGGAGACGCGTGGAAGATGAAGTTTCAGCAGATGACGGCGTCGCATTGGGGAGACTGGTAGAGCGACTATCGATTGCTGATTTTTGATTGCTGATTGTTGATTGGAAAATCGAGAAAACTGTGGTTGACGATGATCTTGGACTGAGACTACTATTCCGCCGCAGTCGCGGCTGGTTCCAATCAGCAGTCGGGCGCCAGCAATCAACAATCCAATCACGAGGCATGCGATGAAAAACACAGCAATGATCTCCGCGGCATGGCTGGCATTGGCGGTGGCGGCTCTGGCGCAAATGGAGATGCCGAAGCCAGGACCGGAACTCAAGAAGCTCGACATGTTCGCCGGAACATGGACGCTGGATGGCGACATGAAGCCCAGCCCGATGGGTCCGGGCGGGAAGATGACGGAAAACGAGAAGTGCGAGTGGATGGACGGCGGCTTCTTTGTCGTCTGTCATGCGGATTTCAAAAGCGGGATGGGGAATGGAACCGGAATTTCTCTGATGGGATATTCCACCGACGACAAGACTTACACCTACCGCGAGTTCAATAGTTGGGGAGAATTCGATGACTCCAAGGGCTCGGTGGATGGCGACACCTGGACATGGACGAGCGACGAGAAGATGGGCGGCACGACAGTAAAGGGGCGGTTCACCATGAAGATCACTTCACCGACGTCCTACAACTTCGCGTTCGAAATGTCTCCGGATGGAACCAAATGGTCGACGGTAATGGATGGGAAGGCGACCAAGGGTAAGTGAGGGCGCTTTGGACTCTTTTAGCTTTTAGTGCTCATGATCACTTCGGGCTAGATTTCACGCGTTTTCGCGCGGCGGCTGGACCTTTCACATCGAGCACACGATATTCTTTGCCCGAAAGCCTGTGGTAGTTTACGAAGAACTCCTCCAGCTCACGACAGAACTCGCTACCCAAATCGTCAATCGTCTTTATGTCGGCCCAGCTATGAGCGTCCTCTTGGACTGCCACGATTCGATCATTGCGTTCTTTGTCCTTCTTCTTACCCTGCTCGCCTTCTATTACTCCGATGGGTCGACACGCAAGTACACATCCCGGGAAAGCGGGCTCATCCATCAGTACTAAAACGTCCACCGGATCGCCATCATCGGCTTCCGTAGACGGAACAAAGCCAAAGTCATAAGGAAATGCCATCCCTGCGGGCAAGACTTTCTTCAACTCAAAAACGCGCTCGTCCGGGTTGAAAGCAAATTTGTTGCGGCTTCCTTTAGGAGTTTCGATGACGACGCGAAGCATCTTCTTATGTTCATCAGGCGAAAGCTGGGATGGATCAGCAAGGGCCGAACTACCGTTATTCCTATTCATGAGTTCTCTGTTATAACCTTCCCGTTGTAATGCTCAATGGATGCCGGAATAAAAATGGTTTGTTTGCGATCCGCCGGAGCTGGCTTGAGCGTACGTAAGCGCGCGCCGCACCATCAGAGGAAGGCGTGGGTAAGCGGGACGCGACAACGCCGCCGTGATGCCGGGGTAGGCTTCGCAACGACGACCTGGAGTACGATTGAGCGGGGATAGTATCGATGAAGAAACTATATTTAATTTTTGCTGCTGCGCTGGTGATAGTGAGTAACCCGCCCAAGGCGGAAACCCAGGCGGGGGATACCAAGGCGGGAATCAAGTCAGCACCCGCGGCCCAGGTTCCGGATGGGCAGCGGTATTCGGGGATGTACTCGTTTCTGAAGGACGGGGAATTCGTGCAGGTGACGGTGGAAGATGCAGGACACGTTTCCGGATTCGTCTCGCGATTCGGCGAGGGGGAAAGCGACAAGGGGGCGTTCCTGGATCAGTTTTTCAAGACAGGGAAAATCGACGGGAACAAATTGAGCTTTACTACGGACGTTGTTCACGGGGTTGCGTTTGACTTCAAGGGGACGGTAGAGCGTGGGGAAGGGAAGAATCCTGGGGATGAGAACTATTTCGTACTGAAGGGAACGCTGACGGAGAACGACAGCGACGAGAACAAAAAAGTGACCTCGCACGCGCGGCAAGTGGTGTTTAAGATGTTTCCCCAGGATGCGGCACCGGCGCGGAAATAGTGACTCGATGCGACTTGCGGACCGCGCGAACGAAGCCAGTAGCCGCTGAGGGCGCAAAGGAATTCGCGAAGGTCGCAAAGAGAGGCAACGCTGGGTTGATTTGCGGAACTCGGCAGGGGACTATTGTCCCGCGCGCAGCGGGGAGAGATTCAGGCGGCCTGGGGCTTTCTTGGGTGCGCCCTCCTGGCCGTAAATTAGATCGGGGCTTCCGTCAGATTGCGAGGACGCTTCAGCCAGGGTTGCGGCCAGAGCGCGATAGGAGCGGCTGATCTCGGGACCATCCTGCAGTACCACTGGGGTGCCGTGGTCGATGGCGGGAGACACAGCCTGAAAGGCGTTGGGAACCTTCCAAAGAACTTTACAGTTGGTCGCCCGTTCGACATCGGCCTCGTTGAAGCCCGGAATTTTCTTATAGCGATTCAGCACCATGCGCATACGGTCGCGGCCGGTGCCTTCTTCGAGGAAGGTGTGAATGCGTCCGGCGCTCCACAGCGAAACCACGTCGGTTTGCGCCACCACGAGCACGGCGTTCGAAAGGTCGGAGAGCAGGTGCGTGGTGGCGTCGAGACGGCTGGAGGCGTCAACAATGACGAAGCGGTAGTGATTGACCAGCAGGTCGAATAATCGAGCCAGTTCACCAGGAGTTGGCTCGGTGGGATACGGTTGTTGCGGTCCGGCCAGCAGATGCAGGCCATCCTTGGTCGGGGTCATGAGACCGTCAAGCAAAGTGACGTCGAGGCGGTTGAGATTCTGCAGGGCGTCGAGCACGCCGAATTGGGGCCGCAAGTTGAGATGAAGCGCGGCGTGACCAATGGCAGCGAAGTCGACGAGAACCACATTTCCATGTGACTGTTGCAGCGCCACGGCGGTGTTGACTGCGGCGGTGGTGCATCCCGCGCCGCCTTTGGCGCCAAGGAAAGTAAATACTCGGGCCTTGCCTGCGCCGCCGAGGCTGCGGGTGCGGGAGGAGCTAAAGCGAGTGAGCGCTTCGAGCAGCGGCTCAGAACCAGCGGAGTGATCGAGATATTCGCCGGCGCCCGCCCGCATGCTGGCCACGATGTTGACCGGGCGGGTCATTTCGCCGTTGGCGAAGATGGCAATCTGCTGAGTGGTGGAGCGAATCAGTTCGATCGTATGGATGGCGCGCTGCGGGTCTTGCGCGGGAATGTCGACGATAACAACTTCGGCGCGAGAATCCTGAAGCTGACGCAGAATGGCGTCAGTGGGTCCGGCGGGAAACCCGACATGGCTGAAGACAGTCTTCCCCAGACGAGTCGCTTCCAGACGATTTTGCAAGGCGGATAGGTGGTCCTGGTCCCCAGTGAGCAGGGCAACGCCGATACCATGCATTACGCGGTTCTCGCTGATTTCTCTCGGTGTCTGCATGTTAAAAATAGAACCTACTCCCGCCAAGTGACCTAGGTAATGGCACGAAAGCGCTCCCGCACGCAATCGGCGCGAACATCAAGCCGCGTATACCCACGGTGAAAGTCTGGGAGGAAGTGCACAACGTCGAAAAACCGGGGACAGTCCCGCCCCTTGTTGCCAGTGATTGTATGCCAGGATTGCGAAGTTGAAAAGACACTTTTGGGAGCTAAGAAAAATAATTTTAAGACCTCCTGCGGCATGGCGGAAGACTGCGGAAGCGGGCTGGCGGTAGGGAGTTCGGGGGGAAGAAGGGCTAGCTCAAAACAGGACGACCGGAGCGCTGAGCCACGGGTTGGTCTTCCTCATGGTCCTGGTGTGAGTGAAGACTTGAGACCCTGGGGAAAGTGGCGGCAGACGGGTGGGACTCGGGGAGGTATTCGTAGCCCTCGAGGCGAACCGCGACCCCGATCTTAGCGTCGGCGCGCGAAGACGTCGATGGAGCGGAAGGTCGGATTACTCGTAAGATGCGAGCGCGGCAGCGTACGGGCATGCTCTCGCCTAAAGTGATCTCGGAAGGCATCCGGAGTGTGATTTCAATTTCGGCGCCTTCGGTGAGTGGAGCGTCGGTGAAGAAAAAAACGCCTCGCGAACTGAGATCCTGAGTGAAACCAACGCCCTCAAGCGATTCTGCGAGTTGGCGGAGAGATAATGGAAGAAGATAGGGAAACCGCTGCCCGACGCGGCGTTCAACACCAACTGGAGGCGTGGTCATAAGTGGCGTCCATCCTTTGCCCAACAGCCCAAGAGCGCTGGCGCTACTTTAGCGCACGGCGGGAAATAAGAGAAGGGCCAAGTTCGTCGATCCGATTAGCCCGCTAGCTCATTCCAAAGCTCAGATTTGGGGCAAGAAAGGGAGAAGGAGCTGTTTACGATTTAACCCGGCTATGAAAAGTCCATCCGCATCGAAATTCGGTGCAAGCGTCGAAAACCCAGAACTGATAGCTGAGCGAGAGCTGACAACTGACCCGCGATATAGTAGTTCCCAAGATGGCGCATCGTCATCTAAATAAAACGATCGTGGCTGAACCCAAGACTTCCATCCAAGAGAATTCTGCCAAAGGGGAAGCTACGCCTGAGAGTCGCAGAGTCAGTTGGCAGGCGGCGGGGCGGGCGCTGCGGCATCGCAATTTCCAACTTTTTTTCAGCGGACAACTGATCTCCCTGATCGGCACCTGGATGCAGACGGTGGCCCAGTCGTGGCTTGTCTACCGGTTGACGGGCTCGGGGTTGAAGTTGGGCGCGGTGGGATTCGCAAGCCAGATTCCCGTGTTCCTGGTAGCTCCGCTCGGCGGAATTGTCGCGGACCGCAGCAACCGTAAGCACGTGGTCATTGCGACCCAAGTCGCGTCGATGCTGCTGGCGTTCGTTCTCGCAGCGCTCACGCTGACTCACACGGTGCAGGTGTGGCACATCTTCGTGCTGGCGGCGTTGCTGGGCGTGGTGAATGCCTTCGATATTCCTGGTCGCCAGTCGTTTCTGGTGGACATGGTGGGCAAGGAAGACTTGATGAACGCCATCGCCCTGAATTCTTCCATGTTCAACGGGGCGCGCGTCATTGGCCCGGCGGTAGCGGGCATTCTGGTGGCGAGGCTGGGGGAAGGCTGGTGTTTCTTCGTCAATGGAGCCAGCTACATTGCGGTGATTGCCGGATTGATGATGATGAACGTGCACGCTCCGGCGCGAGTGTCGGTGAAGGCATCGCCGTGGGAGCACATGCTCGAGGGCTTCCAATTCGTGAACCGCACCGCGCCGATTCGGGCCCTCATGGTGCTGCTCGGGCTGGTGAGCATGACGGGCATGCCCTACGTGGTGCTGATGCCGATTTTTGCCGACAAGATCTTGCGCGGCGGCGGTCAGGAGTTTGCTTCGTTGATTGGATCGCACGATCTGGGAGCAGTGCGCCTGGGAATTCTGATGGGCGCAGCGGGCGTGGGAGCGCTATTGGGAGCACTCACTCTGGCAGTCCGCTCGGGGGTAAAGGGACTGGGAACTTGGATCTCGGTATGCTGCGCGGGGTTTGGTGTGAGCCTGATGCTGTTTTCGTTTTCCACATCGTTCTGGCTGTCGGTCCTTCTTCTGCTGCCGGTGGGGTATTTCATCATGCTCCAGATGGCGTCCTCGAATACATTGATTCAGGTGATGGTACCCGACGCGCTGCGCGGGCGCACCATGGCGGTTTATTCAATGATGTTCATGGGGATGGCCCCGATTGGTGCGCTGCTGGGTGGCGCATTGTCGGACCGCTTGGGCGCACCGCTCACGGTTGCGATCGGTGGGCTCGCCTCGGTGATGGGAGCGTGGTGGTTTAGCGTGCAGCTCCCAAAGATTCGCATCGAAGCACGGAAGCTGATCATTGCGCAGGCTATGGCCGGCGGAGAGCCCGCGGAGGAGATGACGGCGCCGGTAGCGGAGCACTAGGAGCCCCGTCCCTACGTGAGCTTGGCGGCGCTGCGACCCAGGGCTACCAGGAAGATCGCGCTTTTGCCGCGGGCGTGGGGAGAGAAGAAGCTGACTACGTCGTCATCATAGAACGTGAGGCCCGTGGCGCCGAGGCGTTGAGCGTAAGCCGCGAGATACAGTTTGCCGCCTAGAATTCCTGCTTCCAGCTGAACGGCGCGATATCCCCGATTCCCGTAGCGTTGCAAAATTCTCTTCAAGTCCGCGAGGAAAAATACATCGACGGCAGCGTCGGCGGGAAGCTGTTGCTCGAGTCCCAGATAGCCGGCTTTGTCGCGGAAGTCTCCGGGCTTCAGGAGTTCAAGTTGCTTTTCTTCCCAGCGGTAAACGTAGGCTCCAGGGGCAAGGCCCAGTACGTTGTTCACGATTAGATACAGGTCATTGAGATAGCTTCCGAGCGGGTCGAGGAAGTCAGCTGGAACCCCGCGCGTGGCGCGGTCGAGCATGGTGGACAGCTGAGGCAGCGTGAGCGGATCGCGCGTGAACTTTCGGGTAGAGCCTCTGCGTGCGATTACCTGCTCAATGGAATCGGCCGGAATGCGGGAGTCGTCGAGTGGCTGTAGTGATGTTGTGGTGGTTCCCTTTGGCGCGGGCAATTCGCGCGACGGCGTCTGGCCGCGCCAGGCGGCTACCTCGGCGGCGGAATCCAGCGAGGACGCTTCGTGCATTTTATGCATGGCGGGATATTCGACTTCCGCGCCGGAGTAGGGAACGATCGGCAACTCAAGGGGAGCAATTGCGGGCGAACTGGGCGGCGTTGCCTGCGTGTGGCCGATGGGGATCAGCGAAAATGCGACTTCACGCTTGGTATCGAGGCCGAGCAACGAATTTACTTCAGAGTCAACAAACCCAGCGACGACCTTGGCGGGAAGATTAGAGGCGGCGGACATGGCAAGAAGGTTCGCGAGAATGGTGCCATTATCCCAGCCGAAGTGGCGGTAGGTGCGGGAGTGATATTTCCATGCATTGCGCCAGTAGGTGCCGGTGCAGATGATGGTCACGGGAGCGGGCGCCACAGATGGGTCGCTGCCGGTGGCTTCGACCAGCGCCTGGCGGAAATCGCCGGAGCGAAGCTGGCGCAGACCGAATTCCGCGGCGCCGAAATGGTAGACGCCGGCTGCGAGGCCCGGCGGGTTTTTTACGCCGGGCATGGCTCTGCCCGGAAGATCCGTGCAGACGACGTAGAGTTCGATTTCGTAAAGCGCGCCGGTGCAGGCGGCAGCGCGAAAAAAAGTTTCTCCCTCCGCATGTTTTTTGCTGCGGATGACGCCGGCGGAGAAGAAGAGCAATTCCGCCAGAGTTTCGAGATCTGGAATGGCTTCCTCTTGCGCTGGAACACCGGGATCGGCAATCGCGGAAAGCGCGGCCCGGCCCGTGTCACGGAAATCGCGTGGCAGGCGCGTGACTTCGAGCGTGGGATAAATCTTGAACAAGAGCGGCTTGTTCTCCCAGTCAAGCGAGTGGGGATGCATGCGCAGGCTTTGATAGGAATGCTTGGTGCCGCTGTGATATTGCAGGGCTGCATCGAGGTGGTCGTTCTGGTGGACGTTCTCGCTCAAGAGAAAAGCTCCTGGAAATGAATGCCGTCAGCGGTAAGCGCTGGGAGGCAGGCCGGTGATGCGGATTCCGGCGTGGCCTTTGTGGCGGAAGTTCATGCCGATGAGCAGGGCAGTAATTTGCTCGATGATGCGGGCGTTTTCGAGTTTGCCGCCGTCGATGCCGCGGACGCCGGGAATTTTTGCCGCCAGTTCGCGGGTGAGCTGCGCGGCATCGGGATCGTCGCTGCAAACTACGACGTCGCAATCCAGCGGAGTGTCGGTGCCGAGCATCTCGGCGGAAACATTGTGGAAGGCGGCGACCACGCTCACACCGTCGGGAACGAGTTCTGCAGCCTGCTGGGCGGCGGAGCCTTGCCAGACGCCCACCGTGCGCGAGGCGCGTCCGCCCACAGCAACGGCCAACGGTACGGTAGCGTCAATGAGGATGCTGCCCTCGGTGATGGCGGATTTGAGTTTCTTCAGAAGCCCCGCTTGGCCTTCAAAGGGCACCGTCAACATGAGAATGTCGGCGGCGGCGCAGGCGGCGCTATTTTCCATGCCAGATATTTTGGCCTCGTCTCCAATTCTTTGTTGGATGGACGCGGCGGCCTGGTGCGCACGCCTCTCGTCCCGCGAGCCGATGATGATGGTTTCTCCCGCGCGCGCCCAGCGCAGGGCGAGTCCCATGCCGGCGGGACCGGTGCCGCCGATGATGGCGATCGGGCGCGCGCCCGTGACACTGGAGTTCACGCGAATTCCGCCTCGAACGATTCTTCGGCGGTGCACTCGTTGAGCGGCGCTTTGATGTGGATGCGGGAGTAAGTAGTGTTGCGCTCGGCAGGGATACGTCCCATCTCCAGAATGAGCGATTGAAAATCTTCCGGGCTGGTGTACTGGCCGGCGGTCGCTCCCGCTTCGCGCGAAATATTTTCTTCCATCAGCGTGCCGCCGTAGTCGTTGGCCCCCGCGTACAGGCAAAGTTGCGAAAGTCGGCGGTTCAGCTTCACCCACGAAACCTGAATATTGTTGATGGAGCCGGCCAGCAGCAGGCGGGCGAGCGCATGAACTTTTAGATGCTCCGCCAGCGTTGGCCCGGTGCGCGCCAGGCCCTGATGGAAGAGCAGCGTATTTTGATGCACGAAGCCGAGAGGAACGAACTCGGTGAAGCCTCCGGTTTCGGATTGAATGTCGCGCAGCAATCGCATCTGGCGGACCCAGTGTGCTGGGGTTTCGGTGTGTCCGTACATGAGCGTCGAAGTCGTGCGGATCCCACAGCGGTGCGCCGTGCGGATGACCTCGACCCACTGCGCGGTAGAAAGTTTGTTGGCAGAGAGGATGTGGCGAATCTCGTCGTCGAGAATTTCGGCGGCAGTGCCGGGCAGCGTTCCCAGGCCATTGTCGCGGAGCATGGAAAGATAGTCGGCCACCCGCATGCCGGTGAGTTCGACGCCATAGACGATCTCCATCGGCGAGAAGGCATGGATATGCATGCCCGGGACGGCGTTCTTGATGGCGCGAAGAATGTCACGGTAATGGAACTTCGGCAGATCGTGCGGCAACCCGCCCTGGATGCAGACTTCCGTGGCGCCCAGTTGCCAGGCTTCGATTGCTTTTTGCGCCATCTGATCGAGGGTGAGGAAATAAGTGTCGGACTCTCGGGGGCCACGGCTGAAGGCGCAGAACTTGCATCCCACGAAACAGATGTTGGTGAAATTGATGTTGCGGTTCACCACGTAGGTCACGATGTTTCCCGCGAGTTCGGCGCGCAGCAGGTTCGCGGCCACCAGCAACCCGAGCAGATCGTCGCCTTCGGAGTTGGCCAGCCTGTAAGAATCTTCCAGCGATAAGTCTGCGCCGTTCTGTGTCTCGAGTACCGTTTCTAAAGAAGACCGCAGCGCAGGAGTCAATCGCGGGGCGATGTCAGACCATTCGAGCGACAGGAAAGCTTCCAGTTCCGAAGACGTGAGTTCGTGCATGACACTCTCCGTAGAGACGTAGCTTGCTACGTCTTCCCTCACCACATCGGGACTGCCGATCCCGACAAGAGACGGTGCGAGCAACGTCTCTACAGTGTAGCGGAAGTTCTAGCGAAATAGATCGGTGGATGCGGGCCTGAGCATGTCGCTGGCTTTTCCCGTTCCCGCCTCGTAGCGGAATCCCCGGACGATGCAGGCCGGAGCGCGATTGAGTTTGCCGCAGACAAGTCCCGCGGCGCACGCCAGTTCGTCGGCGACCGCCTCGACGCTGGCTTTTAGCATGTATCCATGCGGGTCGCGGCGGCCGCGGTCGTCGCGTAGCGGCTTCATTCCAGCGATGCCGATGGCGACCTCCGTCAAGCCTTCGCGCCAGGGGCGGCCAAAACTGTCGGTGATGATTACGGGGATAACAATGCCCGTGAGCCGTTTGAGCGCGCGTCTCAAATTGGCGGCGGAGCGATCGGAATTTTCGGGGAGCAGCAGCGCGTGAGCCCCTCCGTTGACGTTAGAGACGTCGACGCCGCTATTGGCGCAGAGAAAGCCGTGATGCGTTTCGGTAATGAGGACGCCATTCTTGCGGCGGATGACGACGCGGCTCTCGCGCAGGGCGAGTTCGATGACGCGGGCATCTAGCGCATATTGTTTCGCCCACGCAATGGATTCGTCGGAAGGCTGGATGGTGGCCAGATCGACCAGGCGGCCTTCGGCCTTGGAAACGACTTTGTGTTTGATGATCAGGATGTCGCCACGGTTGAGGCGAAGGCGGGTTTTGCGGAGGGAGGCGAGTAGTTTGTCGGCAAGACGATCGCCGGGGAGGATCTCGTCAGCCATTGGGACAGGAATGAGTCGTATCTGGGTTTGTTCTGGCAACGCTCGATCTAGTTTGACCACAGTTGTTGTTTCGGTGACAAGTTCAAAGATTTTCTCCTTGGGACTTTAGTCCACCGAACCGCCATTCCGCCTCTTTCTGCATAGAGGCCCATTCAGCTTCGAAGGCATCATGCCATTTATGGAGAAGGCCGTAAACGTCGTCCGCTGGAAGAGAGATATCACTCAGGGTGGCAGGATCGTGGAAAAATCCTTGGCCGCATTTAAAAGCGATGAGGCGAACAGAATCCAGGATGTCAAATTGAAGGATGTAGCTACGATCATCGAAGGCCTCGTCGCCGTCCGGAGCCCACACGATCCGCTTCAAATGAAGCATTTCAGCAAACCGCACTTGAGGAATATCAAAATAGCTCTCTTTCGGTCTTTCGCCGTAGACCGCATCGCGAAACGCGTCGGCTATTTTTCCCGCCTCCGGTTCGGCCGCGAAAGATACGTTGTGAGTGCCACGCATCGCAATACGACGCTCGACCTCGTCGAATGAGCAGGTAAGCAAGGTGCCAACGGCAGAGCGTCTACCGTATGAGCGCCCGCCAACATGAATAACAAAAGAGCCTAAACCCCGAAAACTCAAGCGCTCATACGCCTTGGTGATATTTGACTCAATAGCAAAGAGCGAAGTGTTTCCAATGATCAATTCATCGTCCTCGGACTTCTTCAGTTGCGATCCCGCCCGTGTCGCGCCACTCGCGAACCAGTCTCTGGGCGCGGGTTTCGCCTGGTATAGATGCGAGTTCTTGCAGGTCATCGGGATTGTCTACGTCAACGGCAATCCCCGGAAGGTTTAGCACAACGCAGGGCTTGCCTGTCGCTTGCGCGGCGGCGTGGTGGGGTTTGAAGCTGTCGTTCCCGAAGCGGAGCGGGAAAAAGATTGGCAGGACGGCGGAAGGCGGCGTTGGTGCCGCGTCCGTCCGCGGCGGGGACCAGGACACTGCCTTCTTCCGGGGCGTGCTTCAGTATTTCTTCAAGTTCCCGCGCTTGAATCAGCGGAATGTCGGCGGGGATCACCAGCGTGCTCTCTATGCCGTGCTCGACGCACTGGCGAGTGGCCATCTCGATAGCTCCCGTTTCACCCGGATTCTCGGGGTCCGGGATGATTTCGAATTCATATTCCTCGGCCAACTTTATCGCATAGGAATCGCTGGTCACGACCGCAACTTGCGGACGATCCCGCCAGCCGTGCAGCACGGCCAACACGTCATGCAGCATGGCCTGCGCCAGCGCGGTGCGGGACGGTTGGTCGAGAACCGTCGCCAGCCGCTGCTTTGCAGCAGAAAGATTTTTGACGGGAACGAGAATCACGGCTGATGGTCCAAACGTCGAAAAGCGTGGCCATGGCCCTGAGTCTGATTCTGCGCGCGCGGCGTCGAAACCAAGGAGAGCACTTCTCGCGCCAGGGCCGCCTTGTCTTCCGCGGTTCGCATGATGGTTTGCGTGCACTGCACCGTCAAACCGTTAGCGCGGAGCAGTTCGGCGGCGCGGTTGTCGCGGTTGTCGCAGACCAGAACGTCGATGAATTCCTCGTACGCGTGTGCGACGCCGACGATCGAACATGGCAGTCCCTGAGCGGCCATCAGAATTCCTGCCGGGCCTGCGACCGGGGCGTTGCCGACGATGGGGCTAATGGCGGCAACTTTTCCGCGACAGCGCAGCAGCGCCTCGCGAATGCCGGGCACCGCCAGAATTGGGCCGATGCTGGTAATAGGATTGCTTGGAGCGATAATGACCGCGTCGGCGGAGGCGATGGCGTCGATGACTCCCGGCGCTGGCTCTGCGTCGGAGGCTCCGGCAAAGCGCACCGAGTTTACCGGGTCCTGGTACCAGCGCTGGACGAAATATTCTTCAAAGCTCAACTCGCCGGCCGGGGTATCGATGCGGGTTTCGACGCGCGAATCACTCATGGGGAGAACGCGCGCTTTCACCCCGAGTTTTTCGGAGATGACGGCGGTAGCATCGGAGAGTGTCTTGCCCTCAGCCAGCAGCCGCGAACGCAGCAGATGCATGGCGAGATCGCGGTCGCCGGTGTGGAACCAGGTCGGCTCGCCGAGTTGCCCCATGGCCTGCAGGCACAGGAAGGTGTCGCCTTTCACGCCCCATCCGCGTTCGCGGCTGAGCATGCCGGAGAGCACGTATGTGATGGAGTCAATGTCGGGGGAAACGTACAGGCCCCACCAGAGCAGGTCGTCGCCGGTATTGACGACCACCGTGATCTCGTCGGCGGGCATGACTTGCTGGAGTCCGTCGATAAACTTGGCGCCGCCGGTGCCCCCGCTGAGGACGCAGATCATGCCGCCCTCTTTACTTTGGCAAGACCGTCGACGTCGGTCGCGGTGCTCACTTTTTCTGACAATAGGCCGGGCTTAGTGATCACCGCAGAAATAAATTCCGGATAGACCGGCAGACGTTGGCGCAAGGCCAATCCCTTGGCTTCGGTGCGCAGGCGCAGTTGCTCCAGATGCGGCCAGGGCTTTTCGGGATTGATGAAGTCTGGGGTCAGAGGCGAAATCCCTCCCCAATCGTTGATGCCCGCATCCACTAACTCCTCATAGTAAGGCGCGGAGAGATTGGGCGGAGCCTGAATATTGACATTAGGGAGTAACAACCGAGCTACCGCCACAGTGCGAAGCATCTCGCCGCGGGTAGGCTCGGGCCATGCGGCCATCGGGATAGCGGGCTTCACGCGGAAATTCTGCACGATCACTTCCTGTATGTGGCCATAGCGCTCGTGCAAAGCGCGGATCGCGAGCAGCGTGTCAACGCGGTCTTCGAGAGACTCGCCGATTCCGATCAGCAACCCCGTGGTGAAAGGAACATTCTGCTTGCCTGCCTCTTCGATGGTGCGCAGGCGTTTTGCCGGGACTTTGTCGGGAGCATTGTCATGAGCCGCGCCAGGGGCTAGCAGTGCTGCGTTAGTGGTTTCGAGCATCAGCCCCATGCTTGGCGATACGGCGGCCAGGCGCGCGATCCACTCCGCGCTGAGCAAACCGGGATTCGGATGCGGAAGCAGGGTAGTCTCGCGCAGCACGAGGTCACACATCGCTTCAAGGTAGTGCAGTGTGGACTTGTAACCGAGGTGGCGCAGGGCTTCGCGCATCTCGGGAAACAGCAGTTCGGGCTTATCGCCCAGAGAGAAAAGGGCTTCGGTGCATCCCAGTTTTTCGCCGGCACGGGCGACCGCCAGAACTTCATCCGGTGTCATGGTATGGGCGCCGGGGTCGCCAGGATCGCGGCGGAAGGTGCAATATCCGCAGTAGTCGCGGCAGAGATTGGTCAGCGGCAGGAAAACTTTGCGCGAGTAGGTGATGACGCCGGGCTTAAAGCGCTCCTTGGCGGCCCGGGCGGCGGCCAGGAGTTCGGGAAGATCGTCATCAGGGCAGCCGATGAGCCGCAGTGCGGCCTCGCGCGCGATGGGGGCGCCAGGGCGTACTTCCGCTAGTGCCGAGCCACATGCAGAAGGCTGCTTCGAAGCTACGGGCGTGAGGGCGGTCAGCGTCACTTGACTCGAATGATACAACGGCAGGGCATGGTAATGTAGGCGATTGCTTCCGTAGAGACGTAGCTTGCTGCGTCTTGCTGGCGGCGTACGTGTGATGGCGAGAGAGACGTTGCAAGCAACGTCTCTGCGATATGACCTTGAATTCTGTCGACTTTCGTCGAGCGATGGGGCGCTTCGCCACGGGTGTAACCATCGTCACCGTGGACCTCGACGGCGAAGTGCACGGCATGACCGCAAACGCGTTTGCGTCGGTGTCCCTCGACCCGATGCTGGTGCTGGTGTGTGTCGATCACACTACGCGGACGCACGCCCATCTGCACGCCAAGAAACGATTCGGAATCAATGTGCTGGGCCAAGATCAGCGGGCGATTTCGGAGTATTACGCGCGTACGGAGCGCACCCACGAGAACGCCGAGGTCGAAGCCGGAGCGCGCTTTGAACGCACTCAACACGGAACTCCCAAGTTGCAAGGAGCACTGGCATATTTGGAGTGTCGTCTGCGCTCGGCGCAAGATGCCGGAGACCATACAATCTTTATTGCCGAGGTCGAAGATGTGGTGGTGCGGGAGGGCGAGCCGCTGCTGTTTTTCCGAGGCAAGTATCGCAAAGTAGGCGAGGAGGTGGAGAAGTAGCATCTGCCACTTTTGCCACCCGAAAACATCTAATCTCGTAGGAACATTCATCAGAATGGAGTTAATTTATGGCAGAAAAGACTGCAGAGAAAGTCACGAAGACTGAAGATGAGTGGAAGAAGCAGCTCAGTGACGAGCAGTATCACGTGACGCGCGAGGCGGGGACCGAGTGTGCCTTTACCGGAAAGTATTGGGACACGAAAGAGCCGGGGATGTATCACTGCGTGTGCTGCGGGGCGCCGCTGTTCGAGTCGCAGACAAAGTTTAATTCCGGGACGGGCTGGCCGAGTTTCTACAAGCCGGGCGAGGCCAGCAATGTAGTCGAGCATCGGGATTCGAAGTATGGCATGGTGCGGACCGAGGTTCGGTGCGCTAAGTGCGATGCGCATCTGGGACATGTGTTTGAGGATGGTCCGGCGCCGACCGGGCTGCGCTATTGCATGAATTCAGCGGCGTTGGATTTACGGCCGGCGGAGAAGAAGTAAAATCATCGTAGAGACGTACCTTGCTACGTCTTGCCGGCGACGCCTGAATCGTGGTGTTGCAAGCAAGGTCTCTACGATATTCCAGGAAGTGAAAGGGACACGCGCGAGCGTGCCCCTTTATTTGGTCGGAGAAATCTTTCGGCCAATTATGCGCTGGCGGCGGCAGCGTGAGCCTTGGAGGCCTCGGCTGGTTTAGACTGATTCTGCGGCTGCGAGTCTTTATGTTTTCCCTCGCTGCTGCGGACCTGAATTCCACCCTTGAGCGCGGCGCCGTCTTCGACGCTGATGCGCGTGGTGGAGATGTCGCCGTGTACCGAACCTTCGGCGCGGATATCCACGCGATCGCTGCACTCGATGTTGCCGGTTACCTTGCCCATGACCACAACTTCGCGGGCCTGGATGCTGGCGTCCACCCTGCCATTGCGTCCGATGGTGACGCGGCTCTCAGGCATGTTGATTTTGCCTTCGATTCGGCCATCGATGTAAAGGGCTTCGGAGCCACTGACTTCGCCCTTGATGTAGAGGGTGCGACCGATGGTGGCCTGATCCACGGGAGCTGTGACGGTCTTAATCGGGTTGTATGCGTTGGGGTTGGAAGCCGGCGATGCGGCCTTGGGATTGAACGAGTCCGACGACTGAAGCATGTGACCTTCCTTGGGTCTCCGCGCGGCGCTCGTCACTTGCTAAGTACAAAAGCGCCTGACACCTGGGTCATGCGGGTGTTTGAAATTTGGTGGCCTTCGGCAGTTGCTGGCCTAGTGGCCAATCCGAATATCGCACACACGTAAGTAGGAGGGAGAGATTACGGAAGATGGTGTACGGGTGCGGCGGAGCACCATTGGGGAAAGTTCGGTTCTGCGCCCTTTGCGAACTTTGCGGTGAAAAGGCTTAAGAACGTTACCGCTGAGGACGCTGAGATTACGCGGAGATCGCAAAGAAACCGTCAAAAAAGGCTACCTTTGGTTCGACAATTCTTTGGAGAATTCTTCCCACTCTTTCATTAGCGCGGTATGGCTGGCTTTATGCTGGTCGAGTTCCTGCGACTGGCGCTGGCTCTCTTCTGCACTCACAAAATTCTGTAATTCCGCTTCACAGTGGGCAATGGCACCTTCCGCGCGGCCGATTGCTTCTTCCAATTCATGGACGCGATCTTCCATTTGTTTGCGCTTGATGGGATTCAGGCGTTTTTTGGATGCCTCCGCCGTGGCTGTGGTTCCGTTCCCGTTCGACGGATCAGACTCCACCTGCTTCGCACTTTTCGCAGCGGAGCCGAGAACAGGGGTGCCGGTTGTTCCGGAACTTCTCGCGGTCGTCCCGGGAACATCGTCCAGCGTCGGCGCGACGTGCTGCCCGCCCTGTTTGCGCCAGAGATAGTCCTCGTAGTTGCCGGGGAATACTTCGACTTTGCCGTCGCCGACTTCGAAGACGCGCGTGGCCAGCTTGTCGATGAAATAGCGATCGTGCGAGACGAAGACTACCGTGCCGGTATATTTCACGAGCGCGTCGAGCAGCACATCTTTGGCGCGCAGATCGAGGTGGTTGGTGGGCTCGTCGAGCAGCAGGAAGTTGGCCGGGTGCAGCAGCAGGCGCAACAGCGCGTAGCGTCCGCGTTCGCCGCCGGAGAGCACGCCGATCTGTTTTGAACACGTCGTCTTCGGAAAACAGGAAACAGCCGAGCAGGCTGCGCAGTTCGGTTTCGCCGGAGCGTGGAGATGCTGCGCCGAGATCGTCGAGGATGCGGGCGTCGGCGTCGAGTTCCTTGTATTGATCCTGCGCGAAGTAGTCGGCTTCCACGTTGTGGCCAAGGCGATATTCGCCGCGCGTCACAGCCTCGGTGCCGGCCAGCAGTTTGATCAGCGTGGATTTCCCGGCGCCGTTGACGCCGACCAGCGCGATGCGGTCTCCGCGCTCGATCATGAAGTTGACCTTGCGGAAGACTTCCTTATCGGCGGCGCCGTTTTTCCCCGGATAACTTTTGGCCACGCCTTCGAACTCGGCCACGATGCGGCCGCTGGGCTTGGGCTGCGGAAAAGAAAAATGGATGGTCTTTTCCTCCGGCGGAACTTCGATGCGCTCGATCTTTTCCAGTTCCTTGATGCGGCTCTGCACCTGCTTAGCCTTCGTGGCCTGGTAGCGAAAGCGGTTGATGAAAACTTCGAGCTGCTCGATGCGGTCTCGCTGGTTGCGGTAGGCGGCCTGCAGTTGCTCGTTGCGCTGCGTCTTCTGGGCGAGGAACTTGTCGTAGTTGCCGGTGTAGAACCAGAAACGCTTGTTCCAGATTTCGGCAATCTTGTTGACCGTGACGTCGAGAAAATATCGGTCGTGCGAAATCAGCACGAAGGCATGTGGATAATTTTGCAGATATTCTTCCAGCCAGTTGCGGGCTTCGAGATCGAGATGGTTGGTGGGTTCGTCGAGCAGGAGCAGGTTAGGTTTTTGCAGAAGAAGCTTGGCCAGGGCGAGCCGCATCTGCCATCCACCGGAGAATTCGTCGGTCAGCCGCGGCCAGTCTTCCTTTGTGAAACCCAACCCCATCAGCACTCGCCCGACCTCGGCCTCAATCGAGTATCCGTCGCGCGTGCGGAACTCATGTTCCACGCGGTGATAGCGGTCGGCGACGGCGTCGTATTCGGCGCTAGTGTGGTCGAGTTCCGCCATGCTGTGCGTGAGAGATTCCAGCTCAGTTTCCATGGCGCGCAGATCGTTAAACACCGACATGCACTCGGCGAACACGCTGCGTCCGGAGAGCGTGAGGCCATCCTGCGGAAGATAGCCGGCGGACGTGCCTTTGGCGACGGTCAGGGTGCCGTAGTCGAAGGTGTCCATGCCGGCGAGAATCTTCATCAGCGTGGATTTGCCGGTGCCGTTGCCGCCCACCAGGCCGATGCGATCGCGGGGCGTGATCAGCCAGTCCACGTTTTCGAAAAGCAGTTTGTGGCCGAATCGTTTTCCGGCGCCGGAAAGCTGAATCATGGGGCTAGAGTTATCGTCTCATAAAACCGTCTGGGACTTCATTCTCTGTCTTCCTGAGCGAAGCAGAGCGATTCGCATTTGCGAATCGCTACGCGAAGTCGAAGGATCCCTTCCCTCATCGCGCAGCTTTGGTCGCGCAGGGAATTTTCATGACAGAGGGAGGCACTTCGCCGAAGGACGCTCAGTGGCGATTCAAGCAAAAACTCGCCGATTTGACCAAGAGTTGCCCTTGGTGCAAAGGGATCCTTCGACTGCGTTTTCCTGCGCGTTAGCGCACGAAAACTTCGCTCAGGATGACAGATTAAGGGAGCAATTCGATCACGGCCAGACGACGTTGGCGATGGGATCTTTGGAGGCGGGGCGGGCATTGCGCGGTCCCGAGTAGGTTCCCGAAAGTTCAGGATGGAACTGGATGCGTTCCAGTGCGCGATCGATTACAGCGTCAAGTTCGCGCGAATATTTCACTTCGCGGCCCTTGGCCAGGCGGCGCTTGGCTTCTTCAGGACTCACCCACGAGGGTCGACGATTGCCTTCGTCGGGGCGACGTAGTTGATGAACTTCCATCAAGAAGGCTTTGACTACGAATTCCTGTACGCCTCCGGGCTGCCAGAACACTCCTTTGGAGTGAAGATAGAGATGGAAGTGTCGCGGTTCTATGGTGCCGATGGCACCAGCCTCTTCGCTGGCTTCACGCTCGGCGGCCTGGCTGTGCGACAGGTGAGGGTCGGTCGATCCCTTGGGGAACGTCCACTTATTTCCGCCGTTGGTATTAACCAGAAGGAACTCAATCGCCGTGCCGCGCCTGCGATAACAGATCGCAGCCACCTGAAGCGGTAGCGACTTCCCAGCGCGGGCTGACGCCATGGCAGCGGCCTCCTGTCTTATTAAGAGTCTACATGGAAGATATTTCACTAGTGTTAAAGTGCAACAAAAATTGTGCAGCCCGTAGGGTTACGAAAGGGTTACGTCTCCCTCCAGCAATCCGCATAGACGTCCCAAATAAGCCGTTTTCATCCTGAACGAAGCGAAGGACCTATGCAGTTCGCCGGAGGTCCCTCGCTGCCGGCCAGTTACGTAGGTCCTTCGCTTCGCTCAGGATGACATTCTAAATTTGCGCGTCCTTACAATCCTCTGCCATACACCGGAATAGCCGCTCCAGTCACGTCTTTACCGGCATCGCTGGCGAGCCACACGATCAGGCTGGCGATGGACGCGGGCTGCACCCACGTGGAAGTATCGGCGCCGGGCATGGCCTTGCGGTTGACGGGAGTGTCGACGGTGCCGGGCAGAATAATGTTCGCGGTAATGCCCGCATCCTTATTTTCGATCGCGACGGTGCGGATCAGCGATACCAGGGCCGCCTTCGACGCGCTGTAGGCGCCAACGGTGGGGCCGGGGACTTCGGCGGCGCGGCTGCCGATGGCGATGATGCGTCCGGCTTGCGCTTTGCGCATGTGCGGGATGACGGCGCGCAACATGTGGAACGCGCTGTTCAGATTCATGTCGAACATGCGCTGGAAGGTGGCGTCGTCGCTGTCGGCGACCGTCTGTCCCCCGGCGAATCCGCCGACCACGTGAGCCAGAACGTCGATCTTTCCGAAGCGAGCGATGACGGTGTCGGCTGCCTTCTTCGCGGCAGCGAGACTGTCGAGTGTGGCGGGGAGAGCGGTGAAGTTTGGATGATCGAAGTCAGCCTGCCGGATTTTCGGCGCAAGGCCGAACACGACAAAACCGGCGTCCAGCAAGGCTTTCGTGACGTGCGTTCCGAGGCCACCGTTGGCTCCGGTGACGAGGGCAGTTCTTGCAGGCATAGGGCATACACTCCTGACTGGAACTCATCATAAACGTCTGCCCGAGGATGTTCGTTGCGATCGCGATTTCGGGACATGGCAAGGAACCAGTTGTATAGCGTCCGGGTTGGTTCCGCTCCGCTTCGCCTTCGCGAGACGGCCGAAGGCGGCCATCGCCACATGAGCCGTGCGCCGCGCGCTATTTCTAATTTGCTTGCAGCTGCAGGGTTTTTACCAGCCAGGGAATGATTACTTCTTTGAAGATGCGCGGGTCGGGCCAGACGCCGACTTGCCTGCCGAGATGTCCGCCTTTCGGGTTGATCCACGCGTCTTTCGGCACGTCACCCTTGCTCAGCAGGAGGTATTCATCCTCCATGGGAACCTGCGTGTCGAGCACGCCGGCGATCACCAGCATCGGCGCCATCGGTTTGCCCAGCAGTCCCTGGCGAACCAGCGACATCTTCGGCAGATACTCGCCCATCTCGTCGAGAGAGTGAACGCCTTCGAGAATATTCATGAGCGCAGGCACTTGGTCGAAAAGATATTCGCGATTGCCGAGCAGATGGTTCATCAGAAAATCTTTCTGAAAGAACGTATCGACCGGAGGGGACTGGGCGCTGGCGCCGCGCAGGCGGCCGCGCTCCACGATCGCCATCTTGGTCGCCCAGTAGGCGCCCCAACTTACACCGTGCAGCGCGATGCGGTTTTTGTCGATCTCCGGGCGGGACTGCGCGTAGTCGATGACTTTCGAGAGCATGCGCTCGGAAGTTTCGCTGACCTTGATAGGCGCCTGGCCTGTGCCGGGGCCGTCCACAGCGAGGAATCCGATGCCGAAGGGAAGAATCGCACCAAAGCTTTCGGTGAGATCTTCCTTGCGGCTATCGAGACCGTTGACCGCGATCACCAGCGGCACCGGCCCTTTCGTATTCTTCGGCAGGCGCAGATATCCGATGATCTCCTTGCCCTCGAAAGGAATGCGCACTACTTCCAGCGGCGGATCGAAAAACTTCGCGTGATCGAGAAATGCCTCGAGCGCTTTTTCATAAGAACGCTGCTTGCCGGGAGATGAGGGAATCGGCCAACGTCCGAAGGAATAAAGCCGCCAGGCGCGGATGTAATCAGCGTTGGCCTTTGTGGAATCCGACTTCTCCAGCGATTTCGCTTCGTTGAAATAACGATCGGCGACGCGCATGAAACTGGCGGCCCATTCGTCCTTGTCGGCCGTGTGGATGCTCTCGAAGGCTTCCTTCACGTCCGCGGGATCAAGACCAATCAGCGGATATTGGCCGACTTCGGCGCGATGAACCGCCTCGGCCTTTACTTCATCAACGGTGCGTTCGCGGCGCTCCTGAGCCGAAGACTGTCCGGCGACGACGAGCGTGGCTGCCAACAACAAGACGAATATTACGAATGAAGTCTTGACTTTCATGATGATTGGTCCCATTTTTCTGGCTCGCGATGAGCGGAGCCCTACGACAAAGAGCAACGCGGCTGATCGGCGGTGCGTGATTCAGACTAGCATGAGGTACAAAGATGTTTGTACTGGCGCAGCCGATGGGGGTTAATACTGCCAAAAGCGGAATTCGAAAGCGGGAGAGCCTCCCGCCTCGACCCTTCAGACTTGGGATCCGACCAGGCGCACTCGTCTGATATCTTTTATCCGTCTCCCTTTTCTCACGCCAATGCACTCTGCCCAGCGCCCACGCTCGTGGATGGTAATTCTTGCCTTCGGACTTGTGTACTTATTCTGGGGCTCGACCTACCTTGCCATCGACATTGCGGTGCAGACCATTCCTCCGGCTCTCATGTGTGCGGTGCGCTTCTCGATCGCGGGAGTCGTCATGCTCACGGTTTGTGCCGCAACCGGACGGAGGATTCTATATTCCCCGCGGCAAATCGCGTTGTCCGCGGTGGTTGGTCTGTTGCTGCTGATGGGCGGCAACCTCACGCTCTCGTACGCGGAACTTGCAGTCTCGTCGGGCCTGGCTGCATTGATCATCGCCATCACCCCGCTGTGGTTTCTGGTGCTCGATTCTCTTCTGCTCGGCGACCATCATATTTCGGGGCGAGGCAAAGCGGGGCTCGTTCTCGGCATCGTGGGATTGTTCGTGCTGGTGTGGCCGCAATTGCAGTCCGGAACGCTTGGACACCGGGAATTGTGGGCCTCGATCAGCCTGATCTTCGGCTCTTTCTCCTGGGCCTTGGGATCCGTGCTATCGAAGCGCTGGCAGTCGGGCATGGATGTTTTCAGCGCCACCGGTTGGCAAGTAGTGGCGGCGGGGGTCGGCAATTTAATTTTTGCTTTCGTCGCCGGCGACCTCTCCCGAGTGCATTGGACGATGCGTGGCCTCAGCGCTACGCTGTACCTCGTGGTGTGCGGTTCTTGGATCGGCTACACCGCCTACATCTGGCTGCTGGAGCACGTCCCCACGTCCAAAGTGTCGACTTACGCGTACATCAATCCGGTGGTCGCAGTTTTTCTGGGCTGGCTGATTCTGCACGAGCGCGTCGACCGCTTCATCCTGGCGGGCAGCGCGATTGTGGTGCTCTCCGTTATCCTCGTGACCAGCGCGAAGGTGAAAGGGAAGACTGTGTCGGAAGAGCTGCCGGCGATCGAAACGGCAGGAGATTAACAACAGAATTTAGAAGTCAGATTTTAGATTCCAAAGTTTTGAGTTGTAGTTCTTTGAATTGCAAATGGCGTCAGTCGCGTCTCGGCAATCTGAAATTTATTTCGATCCTTCCTCCTCCTCCGTATCCACATCGTTAACCAAATCCACCACATGCCCGCGAATCGCAAACGTTTGACTCGCGCCGCCCGCTTGTTCAAAACTAACCCGCACCGGACGCCGCTGCCACGACGGAGCCGGGCAGGCCGAGTCCGGCGCGGCATTCTCGGGCACGCCGTCGTTCGACAGCGGCTTTTTTAAAACCGGCTTGCGACGGCTGATTTGCGCGACTACGGCGAACGTCCTCTTTCCATCGTCGGCAACGCCGCAATAGGCGACGTAGTCTCGGTACCAACTGGCGGCGGAATAATAAACATCGAACTCCGGAAGGTTGATTGGGGAAGCGTGGCCGGACTGGCGATCCACGAGCAGCCAGCCTCCGCGCTCCCACTGCCAGCGCGGGGCGGAATCCTCGGGAAGGCTGTCATTCATCCGAAAAGCGCGTCGCACCACGAACAGTCGCTCAGTAACGTCATGCGGCGCGCCCACCGCATACTCTTTGACGTGTCCATCAATAACGAGTGCGCGGATCTTGATGGTTACAGGTTTGTCCGTCCCTGAACCTGGAAACCACTGCACAGATGTCCAGCGTCCGAACGTGATGACATGAACTCGCGTAGCGGCGCCAACCGCGGTCGTCAACAATACAGCGGAGACGAGCAACGAAATGGCGACGATTTGCCGAATGCGCATAAGGCGAGAGTAGGCAACGCGGGGAGATCAAAGCAAGGATGCCGGTCACAACCGCAAAATAGAGGTGCCAAAGTGGGAATAGCGGAATCCCGCCAGGCGTGATAGCGTTCCAAAAAACTGGCTTCGGCTCGGCGAAAACCAGAAAATGACGGTAAAATCAAGTTGTTGGTAAGCCATCGTCATGCGCGTCCCGCCTGCCTCTACCACTCCGTCTCCATGGGTTGTAGGGACAACTGCGAAAGGTGAAATCACTTCTTATCAAGATATGGGTGATCTTCTAATACGACGTCGTCCGCCGCGAATCCTGGTCGTCGATGACCAACCCAGCATTGCCGGCCTGATGAGTCAGTTGCTCACCATGCGGGGATATGAGGTGATCACGGCCTCAAGTGCCGAACACGCCGAGGCTGAAATCCGCAACCAATTGCCCGACCTTATTCTCTCCGACGTGATGATGCCGGGAAAGTCAGGCTATGAATTCTGTCGCGGATTGAAAGACAATCCGGACACGCGTCTGATTCCTTTCGTCCTGATCACCGGCCTCAGCGACAGCAGCGACAGAGTGCGTGGCATCGAAGCCGGCGCCGACGACTTCCTGAACAAGCCGGTGCTCGCCGAAGAACTAATCGCGCGAGTGAAATCGCTGCTCCGCCTGAAAGAATTCACCGACGAATTGGAAACTGCCGATTCCGTTCTGTGCACGCTGGGGCTGATTGTTGAGGGCCGCGACCCTTATACCGAAGGCCATTGCGAACGTCTCTCGGTGCGTGCCGCCCATCTCGGCCGCCATCTCGGCCTGGACGAAGATTCGCTGCTTGCCCTAAAGCGCGGCGGATATCTCCACGATCTGGGCAAAGTCGCCGTACCCGATGACATTCTGAAAAAAGGCAGCGACCTTACCCCCGCGGAATGGGAGGTCATGAAACTCCATCCCATCACCGGCGAAAACATCTGCAAGCCGCTGCATTCGCTCCGGCTGGTGCTGCCCATCATTCGCCACCATCACGAACACTCCGACGGCTCAGGCTATCCCGACGGCTTGGTGAAGGGCGAGATTCCGGTGCTCCCCAGAATCCTTCAGGTGGTCGATGTCTACGACGCGCTGCGCACCGCTCGCTCCTACAAAGCTCCCTTGACCCACGAACAGGCCGCTCAGACCATGCGGGAAGAGGCTGCTCGTGGCCTGTGGGACGCCGAGTTAGTAGCCGAATACTTCTCCATGCTCGAACAACAACGCCTGGTAGCGTGAGGCAGTTCTCGGTTCTCGGTTCTCAGTTCCCAGACTTCAGACCTCGGACGTTAGCCTCGTTCTTTTGCCTCCCATAGGCGAATTCTGATTTCCGAAATTCTGAAACGACCCAGTACAATGACGATGCCGCTTCTCTGCGCTGGAATCTCGGCCTGTCAACGCTTTGCACTGAGTACTGAGAACCGAGAACTGAGAACTGCTTTTGGAGCCTACTTACAGCTTCGTGATTCCGGCCTACAATGAGGGCGCTCGGCTGGGCGGAACCCTTGAGAAGGTGCTAGCCTATGTGCGCACTCGCGGCTGGGATGCGGAAGTCATTATCGTCAACGACGGATCACGCGACAACACGGCAGAAATTGTTAAGAGATTTGCCGCGAAGGATCCAGCGCTGCGGCTGCTGGAAAATCCCGGCAATCGAGGCAAGGGATATAGCGTACGTAACGGCATGCTCAACGCCCGCGGCGGAATTGTGCTATTCAGTGACGCCGATCTGTCCTCGCCCATCGAAGAAGCTCCCAAGCTTTTTCAAGCACTGGAAGAGGGCGCCGACATCGCCATCGGTTCGCGCTGGCTGCGCGCCGAAACCCAGACCCAGCGCCAGCCGCTGCATCGCCAAGTCTTCGGCCGAGTTTTCAACCTGATGCTGCGCATCACGCTCGGCCTGAAATTCAAGGACACGCAATGCGGCTTCAAAGCCTTTAAGCAGCCAGCGGTGCAAGCGATCTTTCCGCTACAGAAGATCGAGCGCTGGGGATTCGATCCCGAGACACTTTTCCTGGCGCGAAAATTCAATTTCAAAGTGGACGAAATCCCCGTCGCCTGGGGACACAGCGGCGGAACCCGCATCCATCCCTTGGTCGACGGTTCCCGCATGTTTGTGGAGATGCTGCGCATCCGCTGGTACGACCTGACGGGAAAGTACGACATGGATCGAACTCCCGCCGCGCCGAGCGCGAAGACTCTGCCTGAACGACGCAGGCCCTAGGTCTAGGGTCATGTCCCGGAAACAGAATCTAAAATTGGCTGTCATCCTGAGCGAAGTGAAGGATCGATGCACTCGCCTCAATTACATAGGTCCTTCGCGTTGCTCAGGATGACATCGTGGAGTTCGATCTTGAATTTGCGGGACGCTATTGATTTCACTCACGCCGACTTCTCCGTCCGACGCACCGCAACACTCGTCTCTTTGACGGCTTCAATTACCCGCCGTCCCATCTCCGTTGTCGAAATTGTCGCATGGGATTTCCCCGCTAAGTCCGCGGTCCGCGCCCCTTTCGAGAGCACCGCCCCCACCGCATTTTCAACGCACAACGCTTCCTTCTCCAGCTGAAACGAATGGCGCAGCATCATCGCCACCGACAGAATCGCTCCCAGCGGATTGGCAATTCCTTTCCCGGCAATGTCCGGCGCCGAGCCATGCACCGGTTCATACAATCCCACCGGCCCACCGATGCTCGCCGAAGCCAGCAGCCCCAGCGAGCCAACAACGCCGCCAGCCTGATCCGAGAGAATATCCCCAAACATGTTCTCGGTAAGCAGCACATCGAAGTCCGCCGGCCGCTGCACCAGCAGCATGGCTGCCGAATCCACATACTGATGTCCCAGCTTCACCTCGGGATAATCCTTGCCCACTCGCGTGACTACCTCTCGCCAGAGCCGCGAGCATTCCAGCACGTTGGCCTTGTCCACCGACAAGACTTTTCGCCGCCGCTGCATCGCCAACTCAAACGCCACGCGCGCGATGCGCTCGATTTCCTGCTCGCCGTAACGCATGGTGTTGACCGCAACTCGCGAGCCCGGATTTCCTTCAATCCCTCGCGGTTGTCCGAAATAAGCTCCGCCCAAAAGTTCGCGAACGATCATGATGTCGGTCCCGCGCACGATCTCCGGCCGCAGCGGAGAAGTATCCTCAAGCGCCGGAAAGAACACCGCCGGACGCAGATTGGCATAGGCGCCCAACTCGTGCCGTATGCGCAAAAGTCCAGCCTCGGGACGCAGATGACCCGGATTGTGATCGAAGGCCGGACTCCCCACCGCACCCAGCAGCACCGCCGACGACGCCAGGCAAGCCTGTAAAGTGTCCGCCGGCAGCGGATCGTTCACCGCAGCGAGCGCCGCGCCGCCGATTAGCTTGTGTTGAAGCTGAAGTTGATGGCCGAAGCCGTCGGCAACCGCCTGCAGAACGAGAACGGCCTGTTCGGTGACTTCCGGACCAATGCCGTCGCCCGGGAGGATGGTGAGGTTCAGGAGCATGGGGATAATTGGGTAATTTGGTAATTGGCTAATTGAAGACCTTGTAATTCTATCGTGTGGGCGGGACGATGTCGCTGGAAGAGTCTGGTTCTTGAAATTACTCAATCACAAAATTATCCAATTACTCAATTTCCCTACACGCCCCAGAGATAGTCTTCCTGCTGGGTCTGCTCGTGCTGGGAATCGCCGACCGGCACAGCCACTCCGAAAGCGTCGGTCTGCGGCCCCAAGGGGAACGGCGTGGCAGGCTCCGGTACTGCCTCTGGTAGCGGCTCAGGCGCTACAGACGACGCATTGACGGCTGCCGCTTTGGCCTGCGAAATCGGCTCAATGAGAGGCGTCGCCGACCCCGACGGCTTGTGCGTGTCGCGAATCAGTTCCAGCAGGTGGTGATCTTCCACATGCTTGATCTTGTCCGCGAGGCGGACAAAGCGGCGGTAAATATCGTCCAGTGCTCGCCGATCGAATTCATATCCCAGCTGTTCGCATCGGATGCTAAGAGCGTGGCGTCCCGAGTGCTTTCCCAGCACCAGCTTCGAATCTGGCACGCCCACCGACTTCGGCGTCATAATTTCGTAGGTCAGCGGATTCTTCAGCATTCCATCCTGGTGGATGCCAGCTTCGTGGGCAAAGGCATTGCGCCCGATGATCGCCTTGTTGGGCTGCACCGGCACGCCGGTAATCTCGCTCAACATCTGGCTGGCCGCAAAAATCTGTTCGCCGACCACGCCGGTTTCGTAATCGAATCGATCGGGACGAACCCGCATCGCCATCACAATTTCCTCCAGCGACGCATTTCCCGCCCGCTCGCCGATTCCGTTGATCGTGCACTCCACCTGCCGCGCTCCCGCCGACACTGCTGCCAGCGCATTGGCGACCGCCATGCCCAGATCATTGTGGCAGTGCGCCGATATAGTAACGCTCTCGATTCCCCGTACGCGTTTTCGGATGGTCGTGATCAGATCGCCAAACTCCGCCGGCACGCTATAGCCGACCGTGTCAGGGATATTTAGCGTGGTAGCGCCCGCTTCGACGACTGCATCCAGCACGCGGCACAGAAAATCCGTGTCGGTGCGCGTCGCATCTTCCGGCGAGAATTCCACATCATCGCAAAGCGATTGGGCGAAGCGGATTGCCTCCCGCGCCTGCTGTACGCACTCATCGCGTGTAATGCGCAGCTTGTATTTCAAATGAATATCGGAAGTCGCCAAAAATACATGGATCCGCGGGCGCGCCGCGTACCGCAATGCCTCCCATGCGCGCTCAATGTCAGGGCGGCAAGCGCGTGCCAGTCCGGCGATAATAGGTCGTCGCAGCACCGACGCAATCGCCTTGACCGATTCGAAGTCGCCATCGGAGGCGATGGGGAACCCAGCCTCGATCACATCCACCCCCAGACGGTCGAGCTGATGAGCCAGGCGTAGCTTTTCTTGCTGATTCATGCTGCAGCCCGGCGATTGCTCCCCGTCGCGGAGAGTCGTGTCGAAAATAGTGATGCGGGCGCGCTCTACGGTCATGGATCTCCCCAAAACTAAACTGATCCTCATATGGTAAGGGCGGAGGCGGTAGAAGGAAAACTTATAATTCTTCAGTAATCATTAGAGCACCTTGTATAATAAGTTTTGCTAATGCATCCGCAGAAGTCGATTAAGGGGCTGAGGTATGGAGCTTTCTCAACTCGAAGTCTTTCTCGCGGTGGCCCGCGAGCACCGCTTTTCCCGGGCCGCCGAAAAGCTTTTTCGCACCCAGTCGGCAGTCAGCCAGACGATTCGCAAGCTCGAGGATGAGCTAGGCGAAGCTCTCTTCGATCGCTCTTCGCGCGAAGGCGTCCTCACCGACGCGGGCAAGGTCCTACTCGAATACGCCGAAAAGCTGATCCATTTACGCAGTGAGGCGTCCGAATCTCTGACTGAACTTCGCGAGTTGCAAAAAGGCAAGCTCGTCATCGCCGCCAACGAATTCACCGTACTCTATTTGTTGCCGGTTTTGGCCGAGTTCCGCCGCCTCCATCCCATGATCAAGATTAAGGTGGAACGAGCCCTGGGCAGCCACATTCCCGACGACGTCCTGCGCTACGCCGCTGAATTCGGCGTCTTATCTTACGAGCCGCAGGAAGCGAGTCTACATTCGGTGGTCGTGTACCTCGACGAACTCGTATTCGTGGTACCGCCCAAACATCCGCTGTCTTCCGCGCCACAAGTCAGCATCCGTCAGTTGGGCGCCGAATCCTTTGTCGCGCATATTGTTTCGTCGCCTTACCGAGAGAAAGTTCTGCAACTATTCAAGACGCACAAAACTCCGCTTCACATGGACTTGGAACTTCCTACCTTGCAAGCCATCAAACAATTCGTGGGCATGGGGCATGGAGTGGCCTTCGTTCCCGAAATCAGCGTGGAGAACGAATTAGCCAGAGGCGAACTGGTGGCGATCCGCGTGCGCGAATTGCAGCTGAAACGCAAGCTGCGCCTCATCTACCGTAAAGATGCGAACCTGTCGCACGCCGCGCGGGCATTTCTGAAAGTAGCCGAGGCCATGGCTATCGATCGCAAAGGACGCTACCGTTTCCAGCGTGAAAACTAGCCCGAGTCCGATCTTCTCAGCGGCCTCCGCGAGTCCTTAGCGAAACCTGCGGTTTAGATCTTTTGATTTACCGATCCGTAATCTGGAAAAGAAAAAGGAGCGAAGCGAACTTTGCTCCCTGATGAAAATTTCCACGCAGCTCAGCAGTCGGCGCAGACCCGCTCTTCGCGGAACGATGCCAGCGCCTCATCCACAGTCGGATGCACCTGCAGTACGGAATCCAGATTGGTAAGGTCGAGCAGCGTCCTGACCAACGGGTTCGGTCCGGCGCACTTCAGACTTACGTTCTGTCCTTGAGCCCAGGTCTGCAGCAAGGCCAGTTCGCCGATGCCGGCGCTGTCCATGGAACTCACGCCGCTCAAATCGAGGACTAGCTTACGCGCCTGTTGCAGCACCTCGCCGACCACGCGCGACAGTGCCGCAGCTTCATCGCGATATACGATTCGCCCCTGGCAGTGCACGATGATGACATCGCCACAATTGCGAGTTTCGAGACTGAGTTTCAACTTCAACTCCTTGGGGTATTCAAAGGCAACCGCAAATCCCGGCTGCCCGCTCATTTGCCAATTCATGTCGAATGGTTGCATGCTAATAGATAGACGTGGCTCGGTTGGTTTTGGCACCATGAATATCCGGTAAATTTTCATTCACCGCGGCCCAAAACCGGTCCGGTACAAAATTTGGCACCTGAGACATCTTGGGCATCCGGTACACTGCATCTAACAGATTTCGTTGATTTAAAATGCACTTTTTTGCCGGCGCAGCCGCCGGGGAGGAATAATTCGTGTCGAAAACTGCTGCCTCGGTGCTGGCGTTTGCCGGTCTCATTTTGTTCTCGATTCCCATGGCGGCACAATTTAACGGACTTCTTCCCAGCGGCAACGTCTACGCTGGTGTCTCCTACGGGCAACTCACCGACGTCATCAACAAGCAGAGCTATCGCGGCTTCGAGGGCTCCTTCGAGGACTTGCCCTTCACCCGCTTTCCGAAGCTCGGAATCGTGCTCGATGGCAGCGGTTACTATCGGCGTGGCTCTACTCCAGTTACTCAATATATTTTCCTCGGCGGCCCGCGTATTTCCTTCAACTACGGAAAATGGCGCCCCTTTGTCCACGCCATGGCCGGCATCCGGCACATCAATTCGGACGGCTTCATCTATAACCCAATCGCGATCGATGTGGGGGGCGGCGTCGATTACAGACTTCACTTCAAAAGGTTCTCCTGGCGCGTGCAGGGCGACTATGTACACGACAATTACGCCAGCGCCAACCAGGACGACTACCGGGCTTCCACTGGAATTGTCTGGCGTTTCTGATCACTACCTCGAAGGTCCTATTTCGGCATCAACCAATTGGCTGTGATCCGAATCTCTTCTCCACACATCCAAAACTTTAGCGTTAAGCATGGGTTCATGGATGCCAGGAAGGGAGAGTTTTCTCATGCTGAAAGCCGCATGCATCGGCGTCGCGTTATTTCTTTTTGCAGGCTTGGCCAATGCCCAAATCCCGTCCGGAAATGTATTCGTGGGATTTTCCTACGAACGTACAAATTCGTCGGAGTTCAATTCCGGTCTGGTCACCACAACCATCAGCAATCCCAATCTCCACGGATGGGAAGCTTCGTTCGAGGGGAAGGTCCTGCCATTTGTTGGCATTGTGGGCGACGTCAGCGGTCACTACGGCTCCCAGAGCTTTACTGAGGCCACACCTAATGGTCCTACTAATGTGAATGTTACCGGCCATGAACAGGAATACCTGGTCGGGCCTCGACTCTCGGTGCCTGTCGGCAAGTTCACGCCATTTGGCGAGGTGATCGTGGGCGTGGCGCACATCCACACGGGGGGAACTTTACCCTCACCGTCCAATACTTCGTTCGCGTACGCATTGGGAGGAGGTCTTGATTATCGTCTCTTCGGTCCCATCGCCTTGCGCGCTGAAGGTGATTACTTGCGCACGAAATTCTTTAGCTCTACTCAGAATAATCTCCGCCTGTCGGCGGGCGTTGTGTTTCGATTCTAGGGTTCACAGATGCAGAAGGGAGGGGAACCCTTCACCACATCCATTTCAGAGGTGTCTTGGGAACGGCACGGCTTCAGCGGGGCCACAGAATCGCAAAACGATGCGGGCTTTTTGGCCCCTGAGGGACGCGCACGGTTGATCCCCGGCGTTCAAGTTGTCTTTCTACACATGTGGCGCACTGTCCGCTTCGGACACCCAATACTTGTGGTCGCGTAGAAAATATTTTTCATTCCAGAAGTTCATCGCGGTCCACAGGAACAGCCAGCCTACGCGCAGGTGCCCCATCTTTTTGAAGCGCCGATTGGTGGTGCGGACTCCTCCGCGCACGATGGCGAAGTGTTTGCGTTCCACCTGCTGGCTCAGGCGATAGTCCTCTGCAAATAAAATCTGCTCGTGAAATCCGCCCAGCTGCCAGAATTTCTTGCGGTCGAACAGCATGAACATTCCGGTGGCAAAGGGGCGATGCAGATACGACAAATACTGAAAAAAGTCGTTGCCCATATAGAACGCCTTGTCGAGCCAGCTGCCTTCACTGCATAGAATATTCGTGGTCACGCAATGCAGATCCTTCCCTCGCGCCAGTTCCATGCAGCGCCGGATCAGCGACCGGTCGGCCAGTTCGATGTCCGCATCCAGAAACAGCACGTAGGGAGTGTCGGCCTGGGCCGCGCCCTGATTGCGCCCGACCGACGGCATTCCGCCGTGAATCACGCTCACGTTTAGGCGGTCGCGGAAGCTCATCACGATCTCGCGCGTTGCATCGGTTGAGTTCGCATCAGCTACTAATATTCTCGTACTCGGCATCTTCGAGTAGTCCTGATTTGTCAGCGACGTCAGCAAACGCGGAATCAGCTTCGCTTCGTTCTTCGCCGGAATCACGATCGTCAGTTCGTTCGCCGTTGGTATGTTGGTCGAAGTCATGGATTTGGACCCCCTGTTCGTCGATGGTCAGATAAGTGAGCCGCGCATCGACCCACCCCCCCGAGTTGTAGTAGTCAATTCCGTCCTGTAGCACGTGAATGGCTTCGTGGGTATGCCCGCAGAAGATACGGTTTGCGCCGTGCTGCGCCGCATAGGCCAGCGCTCCCGCTGCCACTTTCGGCGACATTCGCAGCCAGCGCGTGTTCACCCGGTCAATCAGCCGCGCAATTGGCTTGCCTTTCAGGTCCATCTTCTGCAACCGCAAGTAGAGCGACGTGCCCCACCGGCTGAGCCGAACCCGGTTCACCTGGAAGCCGTCAAACTGATGCCCGTGAATCGCGATGTGCCGCAACCCGCTGTATTCCCACGCGTAGTGCTGATAAACACGAACTCCGACCAGGTGCGACATGATGTTGGTCAACCCGTGATCGTGATTGCCCTCGACCCAGACCACCTCGATATTGCGCTTGGGATTTGAGAGCTTGCGAATATAGCCGAGAAACTTCCAGTGATCCTTGGTGAGGCGAGCAAAGTTAAGATCGGCGAAGATGTCGCCCAGCAGAATCAACCGCCGGAAGCGATTCTGCTTGAGCACGCGAGTGGCTTCGCGCGCGTGACTGGTTTCTGCACCCAGGTGCAGGTCGGAAAGGATCAGCGTGTTGTACACGTGCAGATCCATAGTCTGGTTGTAGCAGCGGAATGTTACGGCTTGATGAACACTGCATCAATATTGGTGCATAGGTAACAACCGAAGTAACCCGCAGAACGCTTGGGGACGTCCTCCCGTGCGACGAAGCCCCGATTAGAGCCAGCACGAGCAGCCCCCGCGGGCGCGGGCCGTCCATCCGCTTCTTTGTTTTTTCCACTTCATCTGCGAAACTGACCACTAGCCACTCACCACTAATACTGCCCATGGGACGCATCCACGTACTTTCCGAGACCGTTGCCAACCAGATCGCCGCGGGCGAGGTGGTGGAGCGGCCTGCTTCGGTGGTGAAGGAGATGCTCGAAAATTCGCTCGACGCCGGGGCAACCCGCATCAAGATCAGCGTGGAGGCGGGGGGGAAGAAGCTGATTCAGATCACGGACAACGGATGCGGCATGGTGCGCGACGATGCCATGCTGGCCTTTGAGCGCCATGCGACTTCGAAGATCAAGAATGCTGAAGACCTGCTGAGCGTGGCCACGCTGGGATTTCGCGGGGAGGCGCTGCCCTCGATCGCATCGGTGTCGCGGCTACGGCTGGAGACCCAGGCCTCGGAAGATCCGGCCGGAACCGTGATCGAGATCAATGGCGGCAAGATTGCGCGCGTCGAAGAGGCGGGACTGCCGCTGGGCACTTCGATTACGGTGCGCGATCTTTTCTTTAATACTCCGGCGCGCAAGAAATTCCTGAAGGCGGAGTCGACCGAGTTGTCGCACATCGCGTCGCTGGTCACGCAGTATGCCCTGGCGCATCCCGAGAAATATTTCGAGCTGCACTCGGCTGCGAATGCCATGCTGGTGGCGCCTCCGGTGGCGGGTTACAGCGAGCGCGTGTATCAAGTCTTCGGAAAGGAAACGCTGGACCAGTTGATTCCCGTGGCGTCAAGGCAGGCGCTGGAGCGCGTGGGATTGCCGCAGCCTCCGCCGTGGCGACGCAAGGAGGAGGATGAGGGCGAGGTTTCAGAAAAAGATCCGGGCGAGATGCGGGTTCACGGGTTCGTGTCGAAGCCGGAGATTCAGAAGCTGAATCGCAATTCAATTTTTGTATTCGTGAATGGACGCACGATTCGCGACCGGCTGCTGCAGCACGCGCTGACCGAGGCTTACCGGAATATTATTCCGCCAACTGTGTATCCCGTGGTGCTGCTGTTTCTGGAGTTGCCGGCGGGCGAGGTGGATGTGAATGTGCATCCCTCGAAAACAGAAGTGCGCTTCCGGCAACAGAGCGTGATGCACGATTTCGTTCGCGACTCGGTGCGGGCGGCGTTGATGAAGGCGCGCCCGGTTCCGCAGTTCGTGACGGAGATGCGGGCCCACGCGACGGCGAGCCAGTCGTTGACGCCGGGGGCGATGACGCCAGATATGACCACAGGGGCGCAGCCTTGGGATCCCGTGTCGGGCGCGGCTTCTGTGGCGGAGTTTCCAGATCTTGCAAACCCAGGTCTCGCAACCCCAGGTCTCGCAAATGAGGCGAGACCCTTCGACAATCTCAGGGCAGGCTCTGGGGCACCCCATATCTCAGCATCCCATGTTTCAGAGGGGACGAACGGATTTGCGTTGCAGGCTCCCGTGCCTCCGCCGCTTTCCGCGCGATTCCAGTTCGAGGGCGGAATTGCGGTGGAAGCGAATGCGGCAGTTTCCCTGGCCCGCGGAAAGGAGGCAATTCCCGACAATGGCTGCGCTCCAGCGCTAGAGGTCGGTGAAGAAGAGCCTACCCTCGCGTCGCTGAGCACGCTGAAACCGCTGGGGCAGATTCGAAACTCGTTCATCCTGGCAGTCAACGAAGATGGTTTGTGGATTGTCGACCAGCACGTAGCCCATGAGCGTGTGTTGTTTGAGCGCATATTGAAGCAGCGGGCAGCCCAGAGAGTCGAAAGCCAGCGTTTGCTGATGCCGATTGTGTTGGAGCTGTCTCCGGCGCAGCAGGCGGTATTCGCTGAAATCTCCGGCGAGTTGCAGCACAACGGCTTTGAGGCCGAGCCCTTTGGCGCGCGCAGCGTGGCGGTGAAAGTCGCGCCCGCAGGAGTAGAGGCGTCAGCCGTGGAGAAAATGCTGCACGAACTGTTGGACCAATTCACCCGCGAGGAGCAGTCGCTGAATCTGGAAAAAATCCGGACCCGCATTGCCGCGTCTATCGCGTGTCATGCCGCCATCAAAGTGAACATGCCGCTGGAGCAGAACAAGATGGAGTGGGTGCTGGCCGAGTTGGCCAAGACCGACCACCCCTACGCGTGCCCGCATGGCCGCCCCGTCGTGCTACGGTACTCTATGAGGGATATTCAGAAAGCGTTTAAGAGAATCTAGTTGCGGGTTGCGAGTCTCGAGTTTTTGAGCCTTGCCTTGCTCGCAGTGCATGGCTCGTAGCTCGCTTTATGACTGACCAGGAACTACAACAACTGCGGCGCGAAAAATGGCGGCTCGATGGCAATCCCATCCGGACGATCGAGCAGGCGCGCACCTTTCTAGAGAATGTTGGATTCTGCCTGATGTATCCCAAGCGACCGGCGCTGCTGGTGCCGACTTTCATTGGTGCGTTCGTTGGATCGGAGGATCGCTTGCCGGGATGGCAGCATGCGTTTAAGGATCCGCGGGCGGCCGAGGCTACCGAGTTGATGGTGCGCTTGCTGCGGGAACGGGCTGCGTTTGAGGCCAATCTGTTCGACGAGAACAATGGGTTCCTGGTGGCGGCGTCAGCGTTCCCATATTTTTATGCGCTCATGGGCGAGCGCAATCCGAAGCAGGCGCCCAAGGCTGGGTCGCGGTCTCCTTATTCTGCGCTGGCCTGCGATGCGTTTGAATTGATCACGCGCGACGGGCCGATCTCGAAGCAGAAGATGCGGGAAGTGTTGGGCGGAAGCGTGTCGCTGGCAGCGCTCGACGGCGCGCTGGGCGAGTTGTGGTCGAAGCTGCGCATTACGCGCGTCGACTACAAAGCGAGCGAGGGTTCGGTTTGGGATGTGCTGTATCGCTGGGCGCCGGACGCGGTCAAGGAAGGCGTGGGACTCTCGGTGCAGGAGGCGCTCACCGCGCTTCTGTCAAAGTATCTGGAGTGCGTGATCGCAATCGAACAGGCGGACCTGGAGATTTTCTTTGGTAATTTCGTCGCGCGCTCGAAGGTGAAGGACGCGCTGAACGCGCTGCTGGCGGCGCGGGAGTTGGGTTTTGTGCATGTGAGTGGACGGTCGATGCTGCAGATTACGCCGGAGAAAGTGGTGGCGGTGCCGGCGCCACGCAGCGCGGCTCGATAGGTTTTCTGTTCATAGTAGCGCCGGCATGCTGCCGGCTATCGCAAGCGCCTTCCCTGAGTTTTTCGAGGGCGCCACTCCGATCCTTATGTCCCCTAGTCTCAATCTCAAATCGTATCGCGGGCGCCTTGCACCTTCGCCGACCGGGCTGCTGCATGTGGGGCATGCGCGCACGTTCTGGACCGCGGCTCGGCGCGCGGCGGAGCATACAGGGCAGCTGATTCTGCGCAACGAGGATTTGGATTCGCAGCGCTGCCGGCCGGAGTTTGTGCAGGCCATGATGGAAGATTTGCGTTGGCTGGGAATCGCGTGGGTGGAGGGGCCTGACTGTGGCGGGCCAGTTGGTCCTTATACGCAAAGCGAGCGCCGTGGATTTTATCTGGAGTCTTGGCGGACGCTGCGGGATTCAGGAACGATTTATCCGTGTAATTGTTCGCGGAAGGATGTGGCGCAGGCTGCGGGGGCGCCGAATGAGTTGGATGACGAGCCGGTTTATCCGGGGAGGTGCCGGCCTATCCGTCTCGTGGCTGGGGCCGCTCGGCTTCGCCCTCGCGGTACAGCCGGGGCGGCTGTAGCCACATGTGCCGGGGGCGACGACCGGCCTGCCGAAGTGAATTGGCGGTTTCGCGTGCCGGATGGCGAAGAGATTCACTTCACGGATTTGCATCTGGGGCCGCAGCGGATGATTGCGGGCAAGGACTTCGGGGATTTCATTGTGTGGCGGCGTGATGATGTGCCGGCTTATCAGTTGGCGGTCGTGGTCGACGATGCAGCTATGGGGATCACCGAAGTGGTGCGAGGAGCGGATCTGCTGAAGTCGACAGCACGGCAAATTTTATTGTTGCGGGCGTTGGGATCGGCAGTTCCAGATTATTTTCACTGCGATCTGGTGCGGGACTCGAGCGGGGTGCGGTTGGCGAAGCGGCATGATTCGTTGAGCATCCGGAAGCTGCGGGGGATGGGGTGGACACCGGAACAGGTGCGGGCTGGATCGATTTGTTTATCCTAGATACCATTCCAAAAGTGGCGAGAGCAGCCGCGGAGCTTCGCTCCGCATGACCGGGTCGGAGACCCGGTCCCACACGAGCAAACCTCAGCGGCTGAAGCCGTGCTGTTTACAAACCCTTCCCTTTGCGAACCTTCCCTTCTCTAAATCTCGTAGGGCAGCGTGTACAATCTGTAGCTTCGCATGACTGACAAAAGCACCGACCAACGGAGCTCTCGCAAACTGACCATCGCCATTGACGGCCCTGCGGGGGCGGGCAAGAGCACCATTGCCTCGCGGCTGGCGCGGAAGTTGGGGTATGTAAATCTGGAGAGCGGGGCAATGTATCGCGCCCTGGCTCTGAGAGCCATCGACAAAGATGTTTCATTCGACGATGAAGCAGCGCTGGTAAAGCTGGCGCAGAATGCCCGTATTCAACTGGAGCCGACCCTTGGCGGCAACCGCACGCTCCTCGATGGGCGCGACGTTTCGTCCCGCATCCGGGAGCGCGATGTGTCAGAGGGGGCTTCGCGCGTGTCCGTCCATCCCAAGGTTCGGGAGTTGATGGTGGCTCGGCAGCGGGAAATGGGCGCGGGCGGCGGCGTGGTCATGGAGGGGCGCGACATTGGAACTGAAGTCTTCCCCGACGCGGACTTGAAGATTTTTCTGGATGCCGATCCGGTGGTGCGTGAGCAGCGGCGGATGGCGCAGCAGAAAATCAAGGGCGACGTGGCGGCGAACGTCGCGGCCGAACTGCGCGAACGGGATCGGCGCGATCGCACGCGGGCAGCGTCTCCGCTGGTGGCCGCGAAGGACGCGGTAGTGATCAATTCATCGGCGCTGAGCGAGGATGAAGTGCTGGAGCGAGTGGAGAAGTTGGTGAGCAAGAAACTGGGATGACCCAAAGTTTCAAGGTTTCAGAGTTTCAAGGTTTCAAAGACTTCGCCTTGAAACTTTGAAACCTCAGTTTTTCTCAGTTCTCGGTGGGCTCGACTTTCTCTTTGGGCGGAGGTAGAGCTTTACCTGCTTTTGGCGGCTCGGGCGGTTTGGGAGGCATCGAACTGGCTTTGCGGATCTCGATGCCGTCGTGCTCGTTGTTGAGCACGATGTGGGACGACGCGTTGCCGACGCTGCCACTGGCCTTGGCTTCGTGCTCCTCGTTGCTCACCTTCAGTTCGGAGAAATCTGATTGAATCTCGCCGTCGCGGGTGTGGGCATCAATGCGGAATCCGACTTTATCGGGCAGACTCAACTGGATGTCGCCGTTGCGATTGTCGATTTGGACGTTACCCAGCGTGCGCATTCCTACCTCAACCGCGCCATTATCATCCTGCAGGCGGACATCGCCTGAGACCTGTTCGAGGCGGATGTTCTTCGATCGCGTCGTCAGGTGCAGCGGTCCCGTGATCTGTTCGGCGTGAAGTTCGTCGGCATCCAAATTCAGTTCTCCCTCAATGCGCGAGAACTCCATGTCGGTGCGCGACGACTTGAAGATCACAGTTTTTGAGATGCGGGCAAGTTTGATGCTTTCCTGAAATTCGCCGTCGAGTTGTACCGCGCCCTTTACGTCGGCCACCGAGACTTCGTTGACTCGGCCCTGCACATGCACGTCGCCGGTGATCTGTTCGATTTTCACCGAGCCCTTTTCCTGATTTACCTTGACGTTGCTGTTTACGTCGTCGACCGTCGTGTCGGAATGCTGAGCGGAGATATCGACGCCGCTATCGCGGCCGGAGACGTTCACATCGCCGCGGCGGGAAGTAATGGAAACCTGCGCTTTGCGCGGCAGGGAAATGTCGAGATCGGTTTCGACGGGATGATCTCCGGCGGCTTCGGCCTTGGCGTCAACCGTAACCAGTCCGCCAATCGTAGTAATGGTGGGCTTGGTTTCTCGGTCGTACTTGTCGGCGTCGTTCTGATTGTCGGCCCCAACCCGCTTCCGTACGACGACGGTGATTTTGTTATCGTCGGAGGCGTGGACGCTGACTGCACCATGGGTATCGATGACTTTGAGGCTGGCTCCCGCCGGGAAGTCCTGCTCGAGATGATCGTTGAAGTTGTACGATTGCCCGAAGATATTGCTGAAGTCGCTGTCATCGAAGTTGAACTGGTCGTGCAGACCGGACCAGTTGACATGCTCGATCTGGGTCGCGATCAGTCCGAAGACTACGATCATGACGATCAGAACAACTCCTCCTCCACCAATTCCAGAGGCGCGATAACCCTCGCGTTGTGCACGCTGATGCTCGACTAGTTTGATCACTCCCCAGACAATCAGTAGCGCAGGCCAGTAGTTGGCGAACAAATGCGCCAGGCGGCCGATGGAGAGGACGCGCATGGTGGCCATCAGAAAGATTGTCCCGAGAATGATCAGGACGAACGGGCCGGCAAGGGAACGGCGTCGCGGCGGCGGTGGGGGAATGACCGGCGGAGCTCCGGGAGTCATGATTGGATTAGACATTTTTCACCTCGCCAGAAGAAGGCGGTTCCGGACTCTGCACTGTAGTCTCCTGCACAGCGGAAGGCGGCGGAGTGTTGGGCGGAAAGCCTGATGATGCTGGAGGCAGAGGGCCAATGTGTCCGTTACTGGAGGCATTGCCTTGCATCAGCTTCACCACTCCAATCACTAGCAGGATGGCAGGCCAGGTCCTGCCAAAGCCTACGCGGGAAACGCTGTCGAGTAGAAAGAGCACGCCCAACGTGACCAGCATCGCCGGCCCCATGAGCCTGCGGGTGCGGCAATGTTCGCACTGGCATCCGACGCGAGTGCCACCGATCAGTCCCCACTGCTTGGCAAAGAGCCATACACCGAGAAAGATCAGGATAAGCGGCCAGAAACGATCAAGACCGAATTCAAACAACCCGGCAGTATGCAAGAGAAAGAGCACGCCCAAGCCGATGAGAACAGCGGCTCCGGCAGGAACCTTGGTGCCTTCGAATTTTTCGCCGGCGCCAAAGGTTTGGGCGAGTCCGAACGGGTCCGGAGCTGGTTCGCCCTGCCTGAATCGCCTTGGCGCTGCGAACCGCGTCAATGATCTGGTAGACGTAAAAGAAACCAATCAGGATACTCAGAACCGTAATCACGTACCAGGGCAAATCGGAACTCACGCCCAGGATCAACAGCACCATGATGACCAGATGCGCCAATCCCTTGGCGTACTGGCCGGTATATACCGCTCCAACGCCGATGGGAAAGACTCCAGCGAGGATTCCCGCAATGCCGGGATTCGGTCCTGAGCTGATCACAGGCCGAGGCCCCGCCGCAAACGAAGCCGCAGGCGGATACACGGTTTGCGCCGGCGGAACAAATCCCGCAGCAGAAGCTGTGCCTTCCATGCGAGCAGCCAGGCACGCCTCGCAATAGATCACGCCGCGAACATCGCGGGTACATTGGTTGCAAAGTGGCTTGCCGCAGGTGCGGCAGAAGGCCACCGCAGCGGTATCGCTGTGGTTGGCGCAGTTCATACGAACCTCCTGTCAGTGGTCACCGACACTACAGGCAGATCGCAAAGAGAGAAGGATGGAGATGGACCCACAGGCGCGCTGGCCAGAATGAGATGGTTATCAGTCTGGCTGTAGTTACGTTCCTGCTTCTGCTCGGGCTGTTGTGTTGTGTCGTTCTTGTCGTCTTTTTGTTTCGCCGGTCGAGACTCTTTCCGACCGGGTTCTGCCGGCGCGACCGTGCGCTTGAGTTCGCGCACGCGCGACTCGACTTCGTAAACGATCCGCACATTCTCGTAATAGTGCACCACCCGGGCTTGAGTGGCGTAATACGTGTGCCGGATCGCAGAGGGCCGCAGGCTGATCTGGCGCAGGTCGGCGGGTTTCACGCCGGCTACGGTCAAGCCCACCGACAACGCAAAGAATGCCATGCCGAACGACATGGCAAAACGCGGCTGGCGAACCGTCGCCCAAATCGGCTCAAACAGCGATCCGAACAGCGAGGCCTGCGCGTGCTCCCACCAGGAAATGCGTGGTTGGGGCGAGCGTGCCGTAACTCGCAAGCGTTGGCTGTCAATGCCCGTTGTGGATGCCAGAATGTTATTGACCAGGCTGGCTGGAGGCTCCACCTCCGTGAGACCTTTCAGCCAGTTGCGGCCCGCCTCAGCTTCAGCGAGCAGCGGTCCACACAGCTTGCAAACGCCCGCGTGGGCCTGGAAGCGGTCGAGTGCGGTCCCGCTCAGGACGCCGTCAAGCACGTCCCCGAGCAGGAGCTCGAACTCGTGACACTGCATTCCGTTACTGGTTTGGCCTGGCATCACATCACCTGCCTATAGGTACGTTGTAGCAGGCGCGCAAGTTCCGCTCGCCCTCTATTTATTCGTGATTTCACGGTACCCTCCGGAACCTTCAAAACGCTGGCAATTTCACGGTAGTCCATATCTTGTAAGTCCCTTAGAATCACTGCCTCCCGAAGCTCAGGGGAAAGCTTGGCCAAAGCGGCATGGACGGTCTCTCCGACCTCCCGGCTGCGCACTTGAGCGTCCGGGGGAGCCGATTGGTCAGGAATTTGCTCACTGAGCGGCTGGACGTCATCGTGCTCTGACCCAGCGGTGTCCATGGAGTCGGTCACCCGGTCCTGCTTGGTCTTGCGGAAATGGTCGACCAGTAGATTGCGAGTGATGGTCGTAACCCAGGTGACGAATGCTCCCTTTGTGTGGTCGTAGCTCGAAAGAGTGCGATACATCTTGATGAAAACGTCCTGGGTAAGGTCTTGGGCATCGTCGGCCGATCCGGCGAAGCGATAGCAGATGTTGTAGATGCGGCGGTTGTAGGTCTGCACAATTTCCTCCCAGGCGGCGGCGTCCCCGGCAATACAGCGCCGGACCAGCATCGCGACGACCTGGACGTCTTCCACTTGCACTCCCCGGAAAAGCTCGACCCGCTCAATCCTGAAACAAGACCTTCATTCCAAACTTTTTCATTCCGACCGGCGCACGCCTCCCGTTAAGAAGGGATAGCGCAGTGGAGGAACTTGTTGTTTCTCGCGCTCAACTCTCCCCATAGGACAGTACGTGATTGGGGGAGTTGAAGTTCGCAGGTTCCCAAACGTCGTGTCCGAAACAGGGCATTGTAGCAGTGAGAGTTGATCGCCACTTAGGTAGAACGAATCCCGGGACAACCGTGGTTTCCCATTTTAGAGATCCACACCGCCCAATCGTGCGTCGGATGTGAGCAATCGCGGAGGTTTCGTGTCAGTTGTGCGGCACACTCAATAGACCCACTGCCCCAGTCTCCTAAAAGTTGTCGTAGGAGCGATGTAACGAGGAAAGGCAAGGCTGGTGAGTAAACCGAACACGCGTAAGTTCTGGTTCATAGCATTCCTGGCGCTCATTTTCGTAGTTGGATGCGGCGATCCGGACCATAACGGAATCCCGGGCCTGACCGCACCTACCGTGATTTCCGTCGCTCCGCCAAAGGATGCGCTCGGGGTCTGTTCCAACGCCGTCATCACCGCCACCTTCAGCGAGGCCATGAACGTTGCCTCCATCAACTCAGCTACCTTCACCCTGTCTGGCGTAAGTGGAACCATCGCCCACGACGCTTCCAACACCGTCTTTACCTTCACCCCGTCCAGCCCTCTGGCTGTGAGCACCGTCTACTCCGCCACCCTCACCACCGGCGCCAGAGATCTGTTCGGCAACGCCCTGGCCACTAATTTCGTTTGGAGTTTCACTACCGCCGCCAACGGATGCAATCCTCCGCCGACCGTGCTCTCCGTCACCCCACCCAACGCTTCCACCGGGGTGTGTTCCAACTCCGTCATCACCGCCACCTTCAGCGAGGCCATGAACGTTGCCTCCATCAACTCAGCTACCTTCACCGTCGCACCCGGCGTCACCGGCACCATCACCCACAATGCCTCCAACACCGTCTTCACCTTCACTCCCTCCAGCCCTCTGGCTGTGAGCACCGTCTACACCGCTACTATCACCACCGGCGTCCGCGATCTGTTCGGCAATGCCCTGGCCACCAATTTCGTTTGGAGTTTCACCACCGCCGCCAACGGATGCAACCCGCCCCCTACCGTGCTCTCCGTCACTCCGCCCAACGCTTCCACCGGCGTCTGTTCCAACTCCGTCGTCACCGCCACCTTCAGCGAGGCCATGAACGTTGCCTCCATCAACTCAGCAACTTTTACCGTCGCTCCCGGCGTCACCGGCACCATCACCCACGATGCCTCCAACACCGTCTTTACCTTCACTCCCTCCAGTCCTCTGGCCGTCAGCACCGTCTACACTGCCACGATCACCACCGGCGTCCGCGATCTGTTCGGCAACGCCCTCGCCACCAACTTCGTTTGGAGTTTCACCACCGCCGCCAACGGTTGCAATCCGCCGCCTACCGTGCTCTCCGTCACCCCGCCCAACGCTTCCACCGGGGTGTGTTCCAACTCCCTCGTCACCGCCACCTTCAGCGAGGCTATGAACGTTGCCTCCATCAACTCAGCTACCTTCACCGTGTCTGGCGTGTCCGGCACCATCACCCACGACGCGTCCAACACCGTCTTTACCTTCACTCCCTCCAGCCCTCTCGCCGTCGGCACTCTCTACTCCGCCACCCTCACCACCGGCGTCCGCGATCTTTTCGGCAATTCCCTGGCCAGCAACTTCGTTTGGAGTTTCACCACCGCCGCCAACGGTTGCAGCGCGCCCCCCACTGTGCTCTCCGTCACTCCGCCCAACGGTTCCACCGGGGTCTGTTCCAACGCCGTCCTCACCGCCACCTTCAGCGAGGCCATGAACGTTGCCTCCATCAACTCAGCTACCTTCACCCTGTCTGGCGTAAGTGGAACCATCGCCCACGATGCTTCCAACACCGTCTTTACCTTCACTCCCTCGAGTCCTCTGGCCGTCGGGACCGTCTACTCCGCCACCCTCACCACCGGCGTCCGCGATCTGTTCGGCAACGCCCTCGCCAGTAACTTCGTTTGGAGTTTCACCACCGCCGCCAACGGTTGCAACCCGCCCCCCACCGTGCTCTCCGTCACCCCGCCCAACGGTTCCACCGGCGTCTGTTCCAACGCCGTCGTCACCGCCACCTTCAGCGAGGCCATGAACGTTGCCTCCATCAATGCCGCAACCTTTACGGTGGCTCCCGGCGTTACCGGCACCATCACCCACGATGCCTCCAACACCGTCTTTACCTTCACTCCCTCGAGCCCTCTGGCCGTCAGCACCGCTCTACACCGCCACTCTCACCACCGGCGTCCGCGATCTGTTCGGCAATTCCCTGGCCAGCAACTTCGTTTGGAGTTTCACCACCGCCGCCAACGGTTGCAACCCGCCGCCCACCGTACTCTCCGTCACTCCGCCCAACGGTTCCACCGGGGTCTGCTCCAACGCCGTCCTCACCGCCACCTTCAGCGAGGCCATGAACGTTGCCTCCATCAACTCAGCAACTTTTACCGTCGCTCCCGGCGTCACCGGCACCATCACCCACGATGCTTCCAACACCGTCTTTACCTTCACTCCCTCGAGTCCTCTGGCCATCAGCACCGTCTACACTGCTACTATCACCACCGGCGCCAGAGATCTGTTCGGGAACGCTCTGGCCACCAATTTCGTTTGGAGTTTCACCACCGCCGCCAACGGATGCAATCCCGCTCCCGTCGTGGTTTCCGTCAGCCCTCCCAACGGTTCCACCGGGGTGTGTTCCAACTCCGTCGTCACCGCCACCTTCAGCGAGGCCATGAGCGTTGCCACCATCAATGCCGCAACCTTTACGGTGGCTCCGGGCGTTTCCGGCACCATCACCCACGATGCCTCCAACACCATCTTTACCTTCACTCCCTCGAGTCCTCTGGCCATCAGCACCGTCTACACCGCCACGATCACCACCGGCGTCAGAGATCTGTTCGGCAACGCCCTGGCCACCAATTTCGTTTGGAGTTTCACCACCGCCGCCAACGGATGCAACCCGCCGCCCACCGTGCTCTCCGTCACTCCGCCCAACGGTTCCACCGGCGTCTGCTCCAACTCCGTCGTCACCGCCACCTTCAGCGAGGCCATGAACGTTGCCACCGTCAACTCAGCGACTTTTACGGTGTCTCCTGGCGTAACCGGCACCATCACCCACGATGCCTCCAACACCGTCTTTACCTTCACTCCCTCCAGCCCTCTGGCTGTGAGCACCGTCTACACCGCCACCATCACCACCGGGGTCCGCGATCTGTTCGGCAACGCCCTGGCCAGTAACTTCGTTTGGAGTTTCACCACCGCCGCCAATGGATGCAATCCGCCGCCTACCGTGCTCTCCGTCACCCCGCCCAATGGTTCGGTCGGTGTGTGTCCCAATATGATCGTCACCGTCACCTTCAGCGAGGCCATGAACCCTTCATCGATCGATGGGACCACCTTTACACTAACGGGACCGGGCTCTTCACCTGTGGCCGGACAAGTTACCTACAATGCGGCAAGCGACACGGCGATCTTTACTCCGTCCAGCAGTCTCGCACTGAGTACCGTTTATACCGCGACGGTTACCACTGCGGCTCAGGACATGTTTGGCAATACTCTGGCCGCTGATTTTGTATGGACCTTCTCCACGGGCGCAAACCCGTGCCAACCGCCGGCCCCGCCTGTTTCCGTGACCCCTCCCAACGGCTCCGCCGGAGTATGTCCCAACATACTAGTCGCCGCCACTTTCCCGCAGGCGATGGATCCTGCAACCATCAATGCAACCACCTTTACAGTCACTCCCGGCGTGACCGGAACCGTCACCCACGATTCATCCAACACCATCTTTACGTTCACTCCATCAGGAAATCTCGCATTGAGCACGGTATACACAGCCACGATTACCACTGGTGCCAAGGACCCATTTGGCAACGCGCTAGCCAGCAACTTTGTATGGACCTTCACCACGGGGACCACGTCATGTGCGCCTCCACCGCCGCCCACTGTGGTTTCCGTATCCCCTGCGGGTGGTGCGGCCGGTGTGTGTCCCAACACCGTAATCACCGCCACCTTCAGTGAGGCGATGGAGTCTGCAACCATCAACAATACGACCTTTACTGTGGCGCCAGGGGTAACTGGAACTGTGACCCTGGACGGAACGGGACAGATCGCCACGTTTACTCCATCCGTCAATCTCGCAGTGGGGACAACTTACACTGCTACGATCACCACGGGGGTCCAGGACCTTTTTGGCAACGCGCTCGCGAGTGATTTTGCATGGAGCTTCACCACCGCAATGCTGGCGTGTCAAGCGCCTGTACCGATGGGGTCGGCCGCTAATTTCGAAGTTCTGGGTGCCTCGACCGTTACCAACACCGGCCCGACCATCATCAGCGGCGGCGATTTGGGCTTGAGCCCAGGCTCTTCCGTGACGGGATTTCCACCGGGAACACTCACTCCGCCCGCGGTCATGCATTTGACCGATCCGGTCGCAGCGCAGGCCCAACTCGATTTGAGCATCGCGTACAACTACGCTGCCGGACTCACAGGGGCCGCACTCCTGCCCGGAGATATGAGCGGCCTGACCTTGACCCCTGGCTTGTATAAGACCTCAACCACCGTCATGCTATCGGGAGGAAACGTCACTCTCGACGCCCAGGGTAACGCGAACGCTGTTTTCATCTTCCAGATCGGGTCCACACTCACGACCATAACAAATACGCAAGTCGTTCTGGCCGGCGGGGCTCAGGCTAAGAATATCTTTTGGCAGGTTGGCAGCTCAGCGACCCTGGGGACGAACTCTATCTTCAAGGGAAACATTCTGGCGCTGGCCTCAATCACGATTACCACGGGCGTGAATCTGCAAGGCAGGGCGCTGGCACAGAATGGCGCGGTCACTCTGGACAGCAATATGATTACAGCCCCGTGAGTTGCGGGCGGCACGGTCGACTTCGGCGTCCTAAGCGAGGATGGCTTGCCGCTAGATTTCATTCTTCCCGCAAAGCTTTTGCCGGATCCAAGGCCGCAGCCCGGCGAGCGGGCAGCCACGATGCCATAGCCGCAACCAACAAAAACAGGATTGCCACCACGCCGAAAGTCGCAGGATCGGTGGGATGAACGCCGACTAACATTGCGCGCATAAGCCGCGTGAGCAAAAATGCGCCGACCAGACCTGCGGCGATTCCGATTCCGCTAAGCCGCAGCCCCTGCCCGACCACGAGGTGAAAAATCTGCTCGGGCGCCGCTCCCAACGCCATCCGCACACCGATTTCGGCGGTACGTTGCCGCACCGCAGTCGCCAGCACGCCATAGAGTCCCACGCCTGCAAGCACCCCCGCGATGATCGCAAACACACTGATCAGAATTAACGCGAAGCGAGTGCCGGCTTGCGCGTGCGAGACCAAAGCTTCCACCGGCTGCATCTCCGAAACCAGCAGATGCGAATCCACGTCTTTAATCGCGGCGCGCACTGCGCTTCCGTAATTTGTCGGATCGTTGCCGGTCCGAAGCGCCCACGAATCGACTCTGCCAGACCCTGCGAACGCATCGGTAAAGAAAACCTGCTCGCGTCCTGCTTCTGCTAGGGACACGGCATGCTGATGCGCCACCACTCCAATGACTTCGACCCATTCCGCCTCCGGCGTACGCAGGCGGATCAGAATGCGGTTACCCACGGCAGGTTGTCCATGAAAAGCCTTGTTCGCAAGAATGTCGTCAATCACCACCACGTTGCGGCCGGGCAGGTTGTCGGCGTCGGTAAAAAAGCGGCCGGCCAATAAGCGCACACGCATGGTTTCAAAGTAGCCTGGGAGAACAATTTCATCATCGGTGGCTTGAAATTTGCCGGCGTCCGCGAGAGCTTCACCGGTGCCCCAGCGGATTGGACTGAATCCGCCCGCCAGCGGAAAAGGACTCGAGGCGGTCACGCCCTCAACTCCCGGAATAGCCCGCAGGCGCTCCTGGATTTGGCGGATGGAAACAGCTCGCTTCTCCGGCGAGTCTCCGCCTCCATCGTTCCCCGTAACTTGAAAGGTCAACATACGGTGCGGGTCGAAGCCAGGATCCACGCGCTGCAGTTCGAGGAAGCTGCGAAACATCAATCCTGCCCCCGCGAGCAGAATGAAGGACAGAGCGACTTCCACCATGACCACCGCATTGCGCAAAGTGCTTCCGCCTAAAAGTCCGGCATTTCGGCTGCTACCGCGCAACAGACCTGTAACTCCCGGTTTCGAAGCCCGCCAAGCCGGCAGCATACCGAAAATCACGGTCGCGGCCAGGCACGTAATGGCGGTGAACAGAAGAACGAATGAATCGAGTCGGATTGCGTCGAGGCGAGGCAGATTGGATGGCGCGAGGATACGCAGTTCCTGGATTCCAATCCATGCCAAGCCGAGACCCACGAGCGTGCTCACGGCGGTCAGCAGAAATGCTTCGGCCAAGAGGGAAATAATCAAGCGCCACCGATTTGCGCCGAGGGCGGCGCGTACGGCAAGTTCACGTTCGCGCAAAGATGCCCTGACCAGCAAAAGATTAGCCACGTTCGCGCAGGCAATCAGCAGCAGGAAAATTGCCGATCCCATGAGCGCCAGGATGGCGGGCCGGACTTGTGAGACCAGATGCTGTCGCATAGGTTCGAGGTGGATGTAATAGCCGGCGGTTCTATCAATGAGGAAGGTCTTGCGGGCCTCGGTCGCCACGTTATCGGCTGCCGCTTGCGCTTGATCGACCGATACACCTGGTTTCAATCTGCCCACCGGGCGAATGGAGAACCCGTTGCGATTGGCGGCATCATAGCCCAGGCGATTCGCTATCCAGATGTCGGGTGCAGATTCCTCGTTCGATTCCGGCGGGAAGTACAAGCGAAAGCGCGGAGCCAGCACGCCCACAATAACCGGGCTGGGTTGGCCACCGCCTGCCACCAAAGGGTGACCAAGCATGGCCGTATTGGAGCCGTAGCGTCGCTGAAAATATTCGTAGCTGAGAATTGCTATGAACGGCAACTGCTGCTTCGGTGGCGCCTGTTGAGCGGCACCGGCCGGGGCGGCAGGTTGTGGAATGCCGTCCTCATCGTAAAAGTCGCGGCCAAAGAGGATTCGGCCGCCCAACAAGCGGAAGAAATTCGTGGTAACGATTGCCACACGCGTCTGCTCGGGCGTACCGTCTTCAAGCGGAGTGACATTCCGGAATGTAAAAACGCCGGCTAGATCCTCGAAAACGGTTTTCGTGCCATCCCGTAGATCGATAAAGTCGGCATTGGAAAACGGAAGGTCACGAACATGCCGCTGACGCAGATCCATCCCGGCGACCACGACACGATCGGGATCCTTGTAAGGAAGGGGCTGCAACAGCACGCCGTTGGTAACACTGAAAATCGCGGTGATCGCACCAAGTCCCAAGGCCATCGTTGCCACAGCCGTCAAGGTAAACAACGGGTTCTTGATCAGTACCCGAATTGCAATCTTCAGACTTTGTGGCACCATGCTCGGACCTCCTCAGCAGGTGTGGGTTTTAATCGGTGACCATTTATACAATACGACTCGGAATGCTGCTCTACCTACTCGCTGGTGAAGTAATCCACGGTCACGGGATTTTCGAATAGCGAATAATCGCGGGTAACCACGGTGATGCCGCTTTCGGTGACGAAATAACGTTGGCGGTCCGCCTCGGCGTCGTAGCCGATGGTTGTGCCTTCGGGAATGTGCACATCGCGATCGAGGATAGCTTTGCGAATACGGCAGCGGCGGCCGACGCTTACGTGCGAGAACAGAATACAGTCATCCACTTCGGAGTATGAGTTGACGCGCACATCGGGGGAAAGGATCGAATTCTTGACGATTCCGCCGGAGACGATGCATCCATTAGAGACGATGGAATCGAGGGCGGTGCCGGTGCGTCCGGATTCGGCGAAAACGAATTTTGCCGGTGGATACTGCCGCTGGTGGGTGCGGATCGGCCACTGCTCATCGTATAAGTTGAAGATGGGCGAGACCGAGACGATGTCCATGTTGGCTTCATAGTAGGCTTCAAGCGTGCCTACGTCGCGCCAGTAGAGGGCTTCCTTCTTGTTTTCATCGACAAAATCGTAGGCGTAGACGCGGTAGCTGTCGACCATCCGGGGCAGAATGTCCTTGCCGAAGTCATGGCTGGACTGCGGATCTTCGGCGTCCTTGAGCAGTACAGGAATGAGCACGTCGGCATTGAAGAGATAGATTCCCATCGAGCCTGAGACTTTGGCCGGATTAATCGGTGAGCGCAGCGCGGTGGTTTTCGGCTTTTCCTCGAAACCCTTGATGCAGCCGTCTTTGTCGACGTCGACCACCCCAAAGCGGTACGTTTCTTCCGGATCGATCTGGATGGTCGCCAGCGTAATGTCGGCGGCCGAATCCTGATGCTGCTTCATCATCTTGCCGTAATCCATTTTGTAAATGTGATCGCCGGAAAGAATGAGAACGTGCTTGGGCTGCTCCGAGCCGATGGAATAAATATTCTGATAAACCGCGTCGGCAGTGCCCTGATACCACTGATCGCTCACCCGCTTCATGGGAGGCAGGACTTCTACGAACTCGCCGACCTCGCGGCCCAGAATGTTCCAGCCTTCGCGGATGTGCCGGTTCAGCGAGAGCGCTTTGTATTGAGTGAGGATGTAGACGCGACGCAGGTCGGAGTTCAGGCAGTTGGAAAGCGTGATGTCGATGATGCGGTAGATACCGCCAAAGGTGACCGCGGGCTTAGCACGATCGCGAGTAAGGGGATAGAGCCGCTCCCCGGCGCCGCCTGCCAAAAGAACCCCGAGAGTATCTTTCATTACTGCCCTCAGATTCCGTTCCGGTGCTCACCCACCGGAATCTTGCCTTCCGCACGGCAGATGCGAAAAGAAAACAGTAGATGGTAGCACAGGCCGGGAAGGTTGCTAATGCTTCGAAATAAAGGGCCCGTTGGGAATCCACCCTCGCGACGCATTCAAGACTTGTTTTTATCAGGATCAGGGCGGTCGCTGTCGCGGTTCTCTTCTTCAATCTTGATGCGCAGCGACTTCAGGAATTTAAGATCTTGGTCGTTAATCTTGAACTCAGGATTCGTGGACAGGGTGGTGACGAGCGAGGTTTTGTCGGACGATTTTTCGCCCTGCTTGCTGACGCCAATCGTGGCTTCAAGGACCAGGAAGATGTCATAACCACCTTCCTTAATGCGGGAGACAACTTCAGAAATCTGCTCGGAATCGGAAAGAGATTCATTGATGGCGTCGCCGAGCTCTTTCATCAGTTGTTTGAGTTGTGGATCCACTGTGTCCCCCTGTCAAAAATCACCTTATCACGATCCCGCATCAGACGCGCACCGCAAGCACTTCCAGGTATTCCGCTTCAATCGCAGTCGTGCCATCCTTCGCTGTATTGTTCTCCAGCCACAAAGATTCCAGACGCGCGGCCAGAGTTGCTTGTCCCTCTGCATCCAATCGCGAAAAAGCAGTTTTCGTCGGTCCGAAGTAGCGGCGAAAGAAATCCAAGGTTTCCTTGGGTGGGAACGGAAAAGCCATTTGCATTTTCCGTCGAATGCAATTGAGTTGAGAAGTTCCGCGCCCCAACCTCTCCCGTACTGTCGCTTCGTCCCCCCAAAGAACCGGCGGAGGAACTCCGGGCGGAGGTGGCACCAATTCAGCTGTAGCACGAAACGTTTTGCCCACGAAGCCTTGCGGGGTCCAGTTGGCCATCGCGACCAATCCGCCTGGGCTTGCAGACGCGAAGTAATTCCGAGGCGACGCGCTCGGGCCGTGGGGCAAACATAGCCCCGAACATACTCAGCACAACGTCGAACGAGCGATCAGGATAAGGAAGTTCTTCCGCATCGCCTTCCTCAAAACGGATGTCCAGTTTCTCGGCGACGGCCCGCTTCCTTCCTTGTTCCAACAAGTTGGGGGCGATATCGATGCCGGTGACTTTCGCACCAGCTTTGGCCGACGGCAGTGCAGTGTTGCCGGTGCCGCACGCCACATCCAAAAGACATGTGCCAGCTTTGATTTCGAGCCGCTTGACAAAGCTCTCCGCTTCGCCGGCGCTGAAATTCGCAATCTGCCCGAAGTCGCCGGCCATCCAGACTGCTTTCATGCCGGACTTAAGCTGCGCGAGATCGGCTGAGACCGTGGACATGACTCCTACTTGCTCGTTAGATGCCTGCGGCGCGGGAACGGTTCGTTGCTGAATAGGTTGCGTCATTGTATCCCCGCAGGCTGTTAAAATCGAGGCCGTGAACAAGGTTTCTGCCATTCGAAAGCTGGGAGTGGTCGCGCGGGTAGCCGGGCAGCAAGCCGGACGCAGCCGCACCGTCAATGCGGTGATGAGCGGGGCCCGCACCACAGCCCGATCGTTCGGGCGCGCGGCCCACCAGTTGTGGCTGGAAGTAACCGGCACGGTATTTCTGGCCATGGCGGTTTTCGGTGGCGCCGCCGCGGTCCGCGAATCTATGCAGTACGCTAGCGGACAAACCACTGCTGGCCGCGTCGCGATTGCCGTTTGCTTCACGCTGGCGTTTGCCTGGTTCGGCCTCAGTTCATTCTGGAAGGTGAGAAGAAAGAGTCACCGTCCGTAATTCTTGGACACCAGCACGAGGGTTCCAGACAGACCCCGTTCCAAATCGAAACTTCAATGACGGACAAACTGAAGATCCGCCCGGACACGACAGAAATTGAAACCTCCTCTCATATCCCCGTGAATCCGGTTTACACCCCGGCCGATCTCAAAGGCTCCGACTACGAAAGTGAGGTTGGCTACCCCGGCGAATATCCCTTCACGCGCGGAGTGCAGGCCACAATGTACCGCGGCCGCCTCTGGACCATGCGCCAGTATGCCGGCATGGGCGACGCCGAAGAATCGAACAAACGCTACAAGTATCTGCTGGCGAATGGGACCACCGGGCTTTCGGTAGCGTTCGACTTGCCCACGCAGATTGGGCTGGATTCGGATCATCCCCTGGCCGCGGGCGAAGTGGGCAAGGTAGGAGTCGCAATCGACTCCATTGAGGACATGCAGCGCCTGTTCGACGGCATCGACCTGACGAAGATCTCCACATCGATGACCATCAATGCGACAGGGTCGATCCTGCTGGCCTTGTACGTCGCGGTTGCGCGGCGCCAGGGTGCTGACATCCGCAAGCTTGCAGGCACGGTGCAGAACGATGTGCTCAAGGAATATATCGCGCGCGGGACTTATATTTATCCGCCTCAGCAGGCCATGAGGGTGATCACCGATATGTTTGCCTGGGCAAACGAGAACGTACCCGATTGGAACACGATTTCAATTTCCGGCTATCACATGCGCGAGGCAGGATCGACCGCCGTGCAGGAGGTCGCGTTCACCCTGGGCAACGGAATGGCCTACGTGGAAGCGGCGATCAAGGCCGGATTGGATGTCGACCAGTTCGCTCCGCGGCTGTCGTTTTTCTTCAACGCGCACAACAACTTTCTGGAAGAGGTCGCGAAGTTCCGCGCGGCCCGGCGCATGTGGGCTCGCATCATGCGCGAACATTTCAAAGCGAGAAACCCCAAATCGTGGATGTTGCGCTTTCACACGCAAACTGCCGGCTCGACGCTCACCGCGCAGCAACCGGAAAATAATATCGTCCGCACGGCGATCCAGGCGATGGCGGCGGTCTTGGGCGGAACACAGTCGCTGCACACCAATTCCTATGATGAAGCGCTGGCCCTGCCCACCGAACAAGCGGCGCGCATCGCGCTGCGCACCCAGCAGATAATTGCCTACGAGTCCGGAGCGCCGCAGACCATCGATCCTCTGGCGGGATCGTATTATGTGGAGTCGCTCACCAATGAAATCGAAAAACGCGCGGCGGAATATCTGGGAAAGATCGAAGTTCTCGGCGGGATGCTGAAAGCGATTGAGCGTGGCTTCGTGCAGCAGGAAATTCAGAATGCGGCGTACGACTATCAGCAGGCGGTGGATGACGAGCGGGCGATCGTCGTGGGAGTGAACCGGTTCGGAGTCGAGGAAGAAAAACCAATCCCAATTCAGCGCATCGATCCGGAACTAGAACAGAAGCAGGTGGAACGCGTTCGCGCTCTGCGGGCGAAGCGGGAGGCGGGTTCCTGGAAGGCGGCGCTGGCGGGCGTGGAAGACGCTGCGCGGTCGGGCGCAAACGTCATGCCGAGCATTGTGGCTGCGGTCGAGGCCCGCGCGACCGTGGGAGAAATTTCTGACGCGATGCGGCGTGTGTTTGGGGAGTATAAAGAAGCGGTGGTGATTTAGTTTCCGATGTCGCCGCCACTCCGCGGACAAGAGTGTCCCGCGCCACACTTTCACGCCGGCTGAGTCTGCATCTCGGCGACAGCTTTATCGAGGTGAGCCAGCGTTTCTTCGACAGTCAACGAATACATTTCGCGGCCGACTCCTTCGCCGGCTTCGAGCGCGGCCTTCAGATAGTGCCCAGCAATCTCCACTGCCAGCGAATCTGTGATGGCCTTGCCTGTGCGCTTCTTGTATTCCACCCACGCCGGATGCGGGAGCGCCACCCAGACGGTGCGGCCATCCACCAGAAACTTCACATCTACTGCGTCGGCGTGCCGCGTGGCAATGGCGACGATCAACGCCTGATAGACGCAATGCACTTGCTTCTTGGTCCAGCGATCGGCGGCGGTGAAATCTGCGAACACAATAAAACTATAACGGAGTCGCGCGGAACCGGGCAAACCGGACGCAAATGTGGAGTGTCCAATCCGCACCGAGCGCCTTCAGGTAACATGAATGTGTGCCAATCCGGGCCCCGATCAAATCCAAACTCTGCATTCTACGCGCCGAGCACCTGGGCGAACTCCCGTGGCTGATCCATGGTTTTTCCACGCGCGCGGGAGGATTCTCGCGCGCCTACGGCAATGGCGATCTCAATCTCGGCTTCACCAAGGACGATACCCGAGCGGCGGTGGAACGCAACCGCGCCGCGTTTCTGCGTGAACTCCGGGGAGAAGGCCGCAAGGATCCTCTTTCAAGCAATGGTGCGCGCAAAGTGCCACCTTGGCCGCTCATTACGCTGCGCCAGATTCACTCGGACATCATTCGCCGCGTCGATTCGATACGTGTGCCGCACAGCATGATTCCGCCGGATTCGACGCAACCGGATTCGACGCAAAAAGAGCCGCTCAGCGGAGACGGGATGATCACCGCCACTCCCGGCCTGCTGCTTGGGATCCAGGCCGCTGATTGTCTGCCGGTAATTCTGGTGGATGCGAAGCGCCGGGTGGTCGGCGTATTTCACGCCGGCTGGCGTGGCACGGTGCAGCGTATCGTCGAAAAGGGAGTCGGCGAAATGCATCGCTTGTTCGGCGCCCGGCCACGCGACCTCAAAGCTGCGATTGGTCCGGGAATTCACGGCTGCTGCTATGTAGTGGGCGAAGAGGTTCGCATCAAATTCGAATCGCAGTTCAGCTACGGAGCGAAGTTGTTTCGCGAGGTCAAAGAGTCCGACCCGGTGCGCGAAAAGTATCCGCTTCTATTTCTGAGCGCCCGCGCCCCCGGCCACAGCGACCTGCCAAAGAACATTTTTCTGAATCTAGTTGAAGCCAATCGCCAGCAACTGCTGGCAGCGGGCATGCCGGCGAAAAGCATCGAAACGTCTCCGCTCTGCACCAACTGCCGTTCGGATTTACTGTTTTCTTATCGCGCCGAAAAAGGCAAAACGGGACGCATGATGGCGGTAGCCGGTATTCGTGAGTGATAACTGAGGAATTGCATTGAAAACCAGACTGGTAGTCGCATTAGCGTCGGCTCTTTACGCCGTTACAGGTTTGGCACAAGTCTCTTCCACCCAGATCGACGCCATCTTCGCCTCGCTGAAATCCAGTGACGCTCCGGGCGCCGCTGTCCTAGTCGTTCACAATAGACGGCTTGTGTTTCGCCGCGGATACGGAGTCACCGATCTCCGCACCCTGCACCCCATTGACCCAGACACCAATTTCCGTCTGGCATCGTTTACCAAGCAGTTCACGGCAGCGGCCATCATGCTGCTGGCGTGCGACGGCAAGCTCCACTACGATGACCACCTTACCGACTTCTTCCCCGAATTTCCCGCATACGGGAAATCGATCACAGTCCGTAATCTGCTCAACCACACCTCCGGATTGCCCGACTACGAGGACCTCCTGATGAAGCAATATCCCAACACTCCGGAGGAAAAAGTCCCCCAGATTCTCGATGCCGGCGTGCTGAAACTGCTCGAGCAGCAAACCAGCGGCAAATTCGCTCCGGGATCGAAGTGGGAGTACAGCAACTCGGGCTATGCCGTGCTGGCGATGATCGTGGAGAAAGTTTCAGGCAAGAGCTTCGGCGAATTTCTTCAGGAACGAATCTTCACGCCGCTGAAAATGAAAAACACGCTGGCCTACGAGAAAGGCAAAAACGAAGTCCCGCACCGCGCTTACGGCCACAGCAAGGACGATGGGGCTTGGCGCGAAACCGATCAGAGTCCGACCTCGGCCGTGCTGGGCGACGGAGGCATTTATTCGTCGCTTGATGATCTGGTCAAGTGGGATCGCGCCCTGCGAGAGCATACCTTGCTCAGCGAGGAAGAAATGCGGCCGGCATTAATTCCCGTCCAGCCCACGGACGGTCCGGCGAAATTTCCCGAAGGCAAGCCCGTGAGCTATGGATTCGGATGGTTTCTCGATCCCTACCACGGCCACAAGCGCATGTCGCATGACGGAAACACGATCGGCTTCCGTACGACGATCCAGCGCTTTCCCGACGATAAGTTGACGATCATCGTGCTGGCCAACCGCGCTGACGTTGATCCCCAGGCGCTCGCGCTTAGAGTGGCCAACCTATATCTCGCACCTACGCCGTAGTTCGAACCCACCACACTCCTCGTATTCTCCCCAACGCCCTACCGTTCCGGAAGACGGTAAGTAATGAACTCGGAGATGCGGGTCGCGGCGGGCGGGTCCATATTGGCGAGGACGGCGACTACGTATCCACTTCCCGGACAGATTTCGAGATCGCCATTCATTCCCGGGGCTCCGCCGCCGTGACCGAAGCATCGTGTGCCATTTATCTTCCGGTCACCGAAACCGTAGGCGTAGCCATTATCCGGCGTGCCAGATTTCCCAGTTGTCAGCAGTTCCGTGTAGTGCGCATTCAGCAGTTTGTTTTGCTCGACCGCAGTGGCGAATCTGGCAAGGTCTTCGACCGTTGAATAACCGCCTCCTGCCGGCGAGCCGCGGTACGGCAGCGTGTCGGTGTTCGGCTTCAACTGACTGCCCGCGTCCATGTGGGTGTATCCAATACTGCGGTCGGGCACGTCTTGGCTCTCAGGGTCCGACCCAGTCGAAGTCATGTTGGCGGGCACGTACACATGTTCACGCATGTAATCGTAATAACTCTGCCCGCTCACCCTCGAAATGATCGCGCCGAGCAGAACAAAACCGTAATTGCTGTACTCAAAGCGACTACCCGGCTCGAACTTCGGCGCCCGCTGGCCGTACAGCTTCACATAATCTTGCGGCGAGCGCAGCTCCAGCCGGTGCGCTTCGAATTCAGGGCCGAAGATGTCGCCCGTTCCGCCGGTGTGAGTCAGCAAGTGATGGATCGTCACTTTGGAAGCAACATCCTTGTTGGGATAATCCGTCAGATATTTCCCAATGGGGTCGTTTAGTCCGAGCATGCCTGCTTGCGCCAGTTGAAGGGTCGCGACCGCAGTGAACATTTTGTTCATGGACCCAATGCGAAAACGAGTGTGAAGCGTGTTCGGGGTCTTGTGCTCGCGATCGGCGAAACCGTAGGCCTCCGACAAAACTGGCTTTCCGTCTTTCAAGACCAACGCTGCACCGGCGAACTGATCGGAAGTAACCGCCTTTTCTATCTCCTTTCGCGCGGCAGTGACGAGTTCATTCTGGCTCAGATGCGGCAACGCGAAATCGGCGGGTCGCGGGATTGCGCGCAATTCCAAGCTGGTGATGCGATGGGGTTCCGCCGTCTCCACTTCCAGCGTCAATCGTCCGAATTGGTCGGAGTGGCGCTCTTGCACTAGAGCCACCAATTTTGTCGGCGTGGATTCTTCCGTTTTCCTGAAGTCAAATCCGCCAGTCATCTGGCGAAATTCCATATCCCGATCCAAGCGTTGTGCTCCAGACGGGTAATTCTTCTCCAGGAAATCCTTGTAAGTTTCTCGATCACCGCGGTTAAAACTCTCCAGCCACGCCGCACATTGGTGTGCTGCAGGAGTGTCAGGGATTTGTGTTTGTGCGGCGCAGATCAGCGTGCCAAGGATCAACAGCGGAAAAACAATGTTTAGGCGCATATTGATAGGACGATGCGGTCGAACTTTCGTTAGACGGCAGGGTGAAGTACTTAGGACGTGGGAGGCACAGAAGTCGCTGGCGGAGCAGGAGTTGGCGTTGCGGCTGCGGCTTCATTCACCAGATCTTTGAGTTCTTTGCTGGGCTTGAAGAATGGAATTTTCTTCGCCGGGACTTCCACGCGCTCCCCGGTCTTTGGATTGCGTCCGACGCGCGGCTTACGCTGTCGAGTACGGAAGCTGCCAAAGCCACGGATCTCGATCTTGTCGCCCGCGCGCAGCGACCGGACCACGCTGTCGAAGATCGTCTCCACAATCACTTCGCTGTCTTTGCGCGTAAGTTCCGCCAAACGCGAGACTTCGTCAATCAGATCGGCTTTGGTCATAGCCCCCTCTTCGCTCTTCCCGAGCACCATCCCAAAACAATCGCTTCAACCCCTAACATTCTCCACAAGGGCCGGCGCGCGGTCGGTCCCATGCCCGGAGTTCCGCGGCTGTATCCTGCATAACCTTCTCAAATTTCAGGGGTTGTGCGCAAGTCACGATTTTGGGACTGTTTACTCTGGATGACCGCGGCCCATGCCGAGATGGAACTTACTTCCACAGATAATAAAATCCGACCTGCTGCTCCAGCATCTTCTCGCGCCCCGGCAGGAATTGGGAAACGTCTCCGAGCAGAAGATCCATCAGCGTCTTGCGATCTTTTTCCGGACGGACCAGCGTCGGTTCGCCCTTGATTCCCACTGACTTCGCGGTGTCGGCAATTGCCGTCTCAAAGTCTCCGACGCTATCGATCAGCTTCATCGATGCCGCCTGCTCTCCCGTCCACACCTTGCCATTTGCAATCGACTTCACGTCGTCGAACTTCAACCCGCGGCCATCGCTCACCGCCTTAACGAACTGCCCGAACATGTTATCGATCAGCGACTGCATGTAGGCCTGCTCGTTGGGCGTGAGGTCGCGGGCCGGGTTCCCGGTATCTTTAAATTCGCCGGTCTTGATGACGACATCTTTGAGCTTGGCCCATTTGAGCAGATCGCCATAATTCACCCACTGCGCAATCACTCCAATAGACCCGACGATGCTGCCCGAGTCGGCATAAATTTTGTCGGAAGCCGAAGCCACGTAGTACGCGCCACTGGCACCCACGGTTTCAATGGAAACCACGATGCGCTTTTTCTTCTCGCTGCGAATCCGCTTGACCTCGCGATAAATCTCCTCGGAAGCGGCGACACCGCCGCCGGGAGAGTTCACATGCAGAATGATGGCCTTGATCGAGGAATCATCGCCAAACTTTTTAAGTTGGCCGACTACAGGCTGTGGCGAAAGAATGACACCGTCGAGATCGACGACGCCGATGCGATCCCCGAAACCGGTAATGCCGGCCTCTGTACCGCCCGCATGCAGCGTCAGGTAAACCAGCGTGAACACGGCAAGCACAAAGAGGAAAAAGGCTCCTCCGCCAATCAGAACCCAGAGCAGAGTGCGCGAGCGTCCGTCAGCCATGCAGAAAGTTTAGCACTAAGCGGGATTGGGCAACGGCCAAGGCACGCTGGCACGGAGCGGAAGCCTCATCAAGGAGTTTGCTTAATCCTTGGGATTTGTATCAGGGCATCGCTTCAGCGATGCCGCAAATGCCGCAGAAACGAGTGTCGGCTTCAGCCGCTGCGGCACCTCAAGGAATACTCTTTGCAAACTTCTAGAGCGTGATCACCTTTAACGCAGCCCGCTCCACGGAAACTTCAATCGGCGTGCGGCACACATATTCTCCGTCGGCATAAACATCGAGCGGATGTTCAGTCTCCACCCGCACGCGCGCAGATTGGAAGTATTCGACTTCGCGGACGTTGAGATGTCGGCCGCCATAGACGCTCGGGAATAGCCGAAGCAGCCGGAAAGGGGAGACCGCCCCGACGATGCAGATGTCAAGCAGGCCGTCATCCATTTTGGCGTTAGGCGCGATCTTCATACCCCCACCATACGACGGAGTAATCGCGAAAGCGGCCAGCAGCGTGGACTGAGCGCTGCGAGTGGTCCAGCGGTGATCGTTATTGTTGCCCCCGGCTGCATCTTCCAAGGGCGTCAGAATTTTCATGGGCACGGACGCGAAAGAAAAAATCGTCGGAACCAGGCTCAGCAGATATCCGCCGTGCCCACGCACCCAGCGGGGCAGGCGGTTCGCGCGCCGCGAAACCTCGCCGTCCAGGCCGACACCGGCGACGCAGCAGAAGTATCGAGGTGTGTGTGGTGCGGGCGACTCGCCCGTGATGTCCATAGCGGCAATGATTCCCAGGTCCACATCGCGCGCATTGCCCGCCCCGCTACAAAACTTCCGCCAGGCCGCGAGCGAATCGCGGAAGCGCCGTAGCCCGAGCGAGCAAGCAAAGTCGTTCCCACTCCCCGCGGGCACGACCAACACTGGCAAACCGAGCCTGACTAACTGACCGAGATGACGATGAATCGTCCCGTCGCCGCCAAAGAGCAGAATCACGTCGGCCTCTGAACTCGCAGCCGGCGTGTCCACGCTCCAGTCGATGCTCTTATCGAATTGGAATGGTTTCAGATCTTTCGCAGAAGATCCCAGCCCGAGAATGGCAGCGGCCCGCATGTGCGGGGAGAGCGTAGCAGAAAAGGTTTATGTGGGGACATACGCCCGGGCTGTCCGTGGCAAAGCCCATCCGATCTCCCCGCGAACTCTATCCTTAACGCTTAAGCAGAGCCGCCCTTACCTTCTTACCGACCTTCAGCAGCAGCCTTGTGCTTGAATTCTGGAAGGTTACGAGAATGTGGGGCTTCGCTTCGATGTATTTCACCCCGCTTACCGATTGGTCTATAACTTTTACCGATCCAGCTTTCAGCTTTCTTCCGGCATCTGCGATGGAGTCTGCCAATTCGCACTTTACAAGCAAACGATCCAGGCGCACTCCCAAGTGGACAGGTCCAATCCCAGCGGGTCGAAATCCTACGACGCCATCGGGCGAAACTGCAACGTCCTCAGGATTGTTGACATCAAAACGCACCTCTTCGTAATTCACGTCTATCTCCTCGATATCCTGAGGCAGATCATCCTTTTGAAACTTCGACTGCTTCGACCAGTCATCCCACGCCTTCTGCGCTGCTTCTGCCGAATGGAAGTCGGTCACAATCGACATTGCCAGTTCCTGTTTCAGCGCCTTCGGGTGTTCCTTTCCGCTGGCCGCATTTTTCTTCATCGCCGCGATTCTCTCTACACTGACATCCGTCAGCAGCTCGTAATAACGCCACATCATTTCGTCAGAGATGCTCATGATCTTGCCATACATCTCCAGCGGCGGCTCGTGAATGCCGATTGCGTTGCCCAGAGACTTCGACATTTTCTGCACGCCGTCCAGGCCTTCGAGAATCGGTGTGGTCAGCACCACTTGCGATTCCTGCCCGTAAGCGCGCTGAAGTTCGCGACCCACCAGCAGATTAAATTTCTGGTCAGTGCCGCCGAGTTCCACGTCGGCTTCCAACGCGACGGAGTCGTAGCCTTGCACCAGCGGATAGAGCAGTTCGTGCATGGCGATGGGTTTTTCCGCCTGAAAGCGCTTGTGGAAGTCTTCGCGCTCGAGTATTTGCGAGACGGTGTACTTGGCCATGAGCCGCACGAAATCGTCCGCTGTAAACTGTCCGAACCAGCGACGATTGAAATCGACGACGGTTTTCTGCGGATCTAGGATTTTAAAGACTTGTGCCTTATAGGTTTCCGCATTCTGCTCGATCTGTTCGCGAGTCAGCGGCGGGCGCGTAGCGGAACGGCCAGTAGGATCGCCGATCATGCCAGTAAAGTCGCCGATCATGAAGATGGCGGTGTGCCCCAGATCCTGAAAGTGTTTTAGCTTGCGCAGCACGACGGTATGCCCGAGATGCAGGTCTGGGGCAGTCGGGTCCATGCCGAGCTTGATCCGCAAGGGTTTGCCCGAGGCGCGCGACTTCTCCAGCTTAGCGCGGAGTTCGGACTCGCGAATAATTTCCGCAGAGCCCTTCTTGATGTACGTAAGTTGTTCGTCAACGGGAGCGAAGTTCGACATGCATGTCGATTATAAAGGGACGCTTGCGCGGGGGCGGTTTGAGGTTTATGTGGGACAGCCGCCTTCGGCTGTCCCGCGAAGCGCAGCGAGGCGTCTTGGCGACCCCGAGTCCGAGTGTTGGGACAGTGACCGCACAGCCGAGCTTCGCTCGACCGGACAGCCGAGGGCGGCTGTCCCCACATGAAAATACCAACTGGCGGCCGCTACTTTGCGACCTTCCCTATCAACTTGCGCCCGACAATTTCGAATTTCCCGCCCAGAACAATGTTGATCGCTTCGGTGTACGCAACGTGTTCCTGCTCTAAAATCCGCGCCGCCAGGGTATGTTCGTCATCGCTGTCGAGCACTGTGATGGCCCGCTGCACGACGATCGCCCCGTGGTCGAGTTCTTCGTCGACAAAATGCACGGTGCAGCCTGAGACCTTCACTCCATAGGCGAACGCCTGCTCCTGCGCTTCAAGACCGGGAAACGCAGGCAATAGCGATGGATGAATGTTTAGAATCCGCCGCGGAAACTGCTGCACGAACCAAGGCGAAAGCAGTCGCATATATCCGGCCAGGCAGACCAGTTCGACTCCAGCCTGCTTCAGCGCGGCGACGACCTCGCGGTCATGCTCCTCGCGCGGCCGCTCCTTGGACGAGATGACCACGGCATTCAGCCGGCGTTGGCGAGCAGCAGCAATCCCGAGTGCGTCGGCCTTGTTGGAGATGACGATAGCGATGTTCGCGCCGGGAATTCGCCCCGCGTCAATGCTGTCCGCAATGGCGACGAAGTTCGACCCGCGCCCAGAAAGGAGTATGCCGAGAGAATGAGGCATTGTTGATTGCTGATTGTTGATTGCTGATTGCTGATCGCTGATTGAAAAATCCGCTTTCATCCAACAATCAACAATCAAAAATCAACAATTCAATCTAGCTGTACGTGACCTTGCGCTCGCCCTTGACGATGCGCCCGATGGTATAGGCCTTCTCGCCCACGCGCTCCAACACCGACTGCGCCTTCTTGAATTTCGCCGATGGAACCACCAGCAGCATTCCCAGACCCATGTTGAACGTACGCAGCATTTCATCCTGCGGTACATTGCCCAGTTGCTGCAAATGTTCAAAGATCGGAAGTACAGGCCACGTCCCCATCTCAATGACCGCGGCCGTCCCGCGTGGCAGCACTCGCGGCAAATTCTCTGTAATGCCGCCGCCGGTAATGTGCGCCAGCGCCGCCACGCACTGCCCGTCAATCAATTTTCTCAGCGCCGGCCAATAGCTCTTATGCGTCCGCATCAGCTCGTTGCCGACTTTGTTCTTGACCTCGTTGACATAAGTGTCGGCGGAGTAATGCGCCACTTCGAACAGCAGTTTGCGGGCCAGCGAATATCCATTGGTGTGCAAGCCGTTCGACGGCAGGCCCAGGATGATGTCGCCGATCTGCACATCCTTCCCGGTAATGATCTTTTCGCGCTCGACCACGCCGACAATAAATCCGGCCAGATCGTATTCTCCATCGGGATAAAATCCCGGCATCTCGGCAGTCTCGCCGCCAATGAGCGCGCACCCATTGTGCTTGCAGGCGTCTGCAATGCCTTCCACCACTTTCTCCGCGATCGATGGATCCAGCGTGCCCGTGGCCAGATAGTCCATGAAAAATAGTGGCGCCGCACCCTGCACCGCAATGTCATTGACGCAGTGGTTTACCAGGTCGGCGCCCACCGTAGAGTGCAGATCCATCTCGAATGCGATCTTCAATTTAGTGCCAACCCCGTCCACGCTCGACACCAGTACGGGATCGGTGTACTTGGTCTTGTCCACGGCAAACAGCCCGCCAAAGCCACCAATCTCGCTCAACACACCCCGGGTAAATGTTTTGTGGGCCAGATACTTGATGCGCTGCTTGGTGCGATTGGCGCGGCTGATGTCCACCCCGGCATCGGCGTAGGTAATCGGCGTCGGGCTGGATGTGGGAGTCTTGGCCACAGATTTCTCCGCGTGTTTCGCAATCCTAGCGTGGGGTTAGTGCCGGGTGCCGAAGCGACAACCGAAGGCCGCTCATTGTAGCACGTTCAACCCACGGCCTCGGCAGGGTGCCGGTCAGACTGGGAAACGCGAACTTGTATGGGAGCAGAGTTGCGAGCAGCGGCGGAGACACATCTCCACACTGCCGCGGGCGCGCGCGCCCGTTCGCCATAGCGGGGCCCGGACTAATGAGAGATGAAGTCCGAGAAAAAGTAGGCCAGAATCCCGAACAGCGCCAAGCCGGAGATTCCGTAGGCTGTGAGCACCCACGCGCCACGGCCTTCATGTTGACGAACGCTGGATGTAGAAGTGGACGACTGGTCGGTGTTACTGGCGGAAACGACAGGGGCCCGATCTTCCATGCAAAACACCTCCGACGGAAAGATCGTGGCGCAAATACATTATGCGTCACGCCTACCTCGCATCATGGCGAAGCAGGACTATCTAAGCAAAATTCTACCCCGGATTGACCCACCGGATGTCAAAAAAATGTGATTTAGCATAGGATTGCTGTCAAAATAATTGTCCCGATAGGGCTACGACTACCGCGTTGAGTCCCGATCCCGTTCACTCTCTGGCTTGTTCTCCCGAGCCCGTTCCTGCATAGGTTCGTCGCGGTGCTTCCACGCGGACTAACCGGACATGGGATAATGACAATGGTTTTCTCCGAACGTAACTTATGCGTAATCTTTCCCTAGCCCTTCTCTTTTCATGTCTGCTGACCGCCAGCGCGAACTCCCAGCAGCCCAGCAAAACGCCGGGATCCGCGCCCCCAGCCGAGAGCTCCGTCGCGCCAACTCAGTCGAAACAAAAGGATGTAGCGCCCTCGGGAACCGCCGCCGACAAGGCTGCCGGCGCGCTTAAACCCGGGGCGAACAAGTATACGGAAGAATCTTTCGTTATCGAGCAGATGCATTCACACTACCGCTTCGAGGCCGATGGCACCGGGCGAAAAGAGACCAAAGCCCGCATCCGCGTGCAAAGCGAAGCCGGCGTGCAGCAGTGGGGACAGTTGCAGGAGGGTTACAACTCGGCCAATGAGCGCGTCGAGATTCCCTACGTACGCGTTCTTAAAGAAGACGGCAGCGTGATCAAGGCAGGCGACGACGCAGTGCAGGACCTGAGCGCTCCCATCGAACGCGAAGCTCCCGTATACACGGATTACCGCCAGAAGCACATCACCGTGCCCGGCCTGCGTCCCGGCGAGGTTCTGGAATACGACATGGTCACGGTGATTCATACGCCGCTGGCCGCAGGACAATTCTGGGCCGAATACGACTTCGACAAAAGCAACATCTCGCTCGACGAAACCGTGGACGTCGATGTCCCTGCCGCCGATCCTCTGAAGCTCAAGTGCAAACCGGGATTCGATCCGAAGATTACCGAAGAAAACGGCCGTCGTACCTATCACTGGTCGAGTACACATCTCGAGCGCGACGATGACACCGCGAAGACAAGGGACAAGAAGAAGAAAAAGAAACACCGTCCCGACGATGACCGGCCGGATGTTCAGTTAACCACCTTCGAAAGCTGGGAGCAGGTCGGCCGCTGGTACGCTGGCCTCGAAAAGGACCGGCGCGCGCCCTCGCCCGAAGTTCGCGCCAAGGCTCAAGAGTTGACCAAGGGCATGAACGGCGATCTGGAAAAAACCGAAGCGCTCTACGATTTTGTCGCGAAGAATTTCCGCTACGTTAGCCTCTCGCTGGGAGTAGGCCGCTACCAGCCGCACGCAGCTTCCGACGTGCTGCACGACCAATATGGCGACTGCAAGGACAAGCATACGCTGCTGGCATCGTTGCTGGAGGCTGAAGGCTTGCACGCCTCCTCGGTGCTGATCAATTCGAGTCGCAAGCTCGATCCCGACGTACCCTCGCCCTCGCAGTTCGACCACGTCATCACCTTGCTACTCCTGGGCAAAAATGAAGTCTGGATGGATACCACCAGCGAAGTCGCACCCTTTCGCCTGCTGGCCTACTCGCTGCGCAAGAAGCAGGCACTTGTCATTCCTCCGGTTGATCCGCCGTCCGGGGTCGCTCCTCATCTCGAAGAGACGCCTGACGACACCCCTATGCCGGACACCGAGTTCTCGAAGATCGACGGGAAAATCAACGAGATCGGCAAGCTCGAAGCTCACGTGCACTACGAATTTCGCGGCGACGAAGAACTCCTGCTTCGTTCCGTATTCCGCCGCGTGCCCCAGGCCAACTGGCAACGGGTAGTCGAGAATGTCAATGCCGGCCTCGGCGGAGACATCACGAATCTAAAGGTGAGTGATCCAGCGGCCACGCGAGAACCATTCACTATGTCCTACGATGTCTCCAAAGTGAACTTCCTTGACTGGTCCAAGAAGAAAACGGAAATTATCTTGCCGCTGGTCCAGTTCAATCTGCCCGAAGTCGGTGGCAACGACAGTGACAAGGACTCCGACGCCGAACCGCTGAAACTCGGCCCGAAAGCGGAGTACTCCTACCAGATCAAACTAGAGTTACCCGCAAAGTACACCGCCCATCTGCCACTGGCTTTCTCCCTCAAGCGCGACTACGCAGAATATGAAGCGACGTACAAGGTGGACGGAGGCACTTTCGCCGCAGGCCGCAAACTGATCCTGCACCAAGATGAACTGCCGGTCGCGCGCGCCGCCGATTATGAATCCTTCCGCCGCGCCGTCAGCGCCGATCTCGCTCAGCAACTTTCGGTGGAGAGCACGGTAGCCGGAACTCCAGTTCCTCCCGCCGACATGAAAGCCGAGGATCTGGTCGACAGCGCGCGAGCCGCCGCCGACAGCGGCAACCTGCCCGTAGCGATTGCGCTCTTGAAACGGGCAACGGAGGTCGATCCGAAAAACAAGTTCGCCTGGAACAATCTGGGCCTCATCTATTTCGCGATGCGCCAGGACGATCAGGCAATCGCCGACTTTGAGAAACAGCTGGACGTCAATCCCTACGATGAATTCGCCTACAACAATCTCGGCCGCGTCTATTGGAGCGAGCGCAAATATGACAACGCGGTGAAATCTTTTAACAAGCAACTGGAAAACAATCCCCTCGACAAGTTCGCTCACGCCAACCTGGGACAGATGTATGAGGAATGGCACAAATATGACCTGGCGGTCGCGGAACTGGAGAAGGCGGCGTCGCTCACTCCGGAAGATCCCACTCTGCAGGTGAGTCTGGGGAATGCGTATCTGAATCTGGCGCAAGACGACAAGGCGCTGGCCGTATTCGATCATGCCGTCGAACTTGCCGCCACTCCGCTGGTGTGGAATAACATCGCCTATCAGCTTTCCCTGAAAGACACGCATCTTGACCGCGCGCAGCAGTATGCCGAATCGGCGGTGTCAGCCACCGCCGCTGCACTGCGCAACGTTTCGCTCGACCGCCTCTCGCGAAATGACTTGGATTTGGTTAAATCGCTCGTAGCGTATTGGGACACGCTGGGTTGGGTCCACTTCGCTGAGGGTGATTTCAGTAAAGCCGAAAAGTATGTCGCCGCTTCCTGGGACCTGGGTCACCACGCCGAAGTCGGCGATCATCTCGGACAGATTTACGAAAAGCGCGGCGACAAAGATCGCGCCCTGCGTACTTACGCATTGTCCATGAACGGCCTGCGGCCCGCTCCCGAGACCCGCGGCCGCCTGGCCTCGCTGGCGGGCGGTGACGCTAAGGTCGATGCTACGGTCGCCCGCTATAAAGAGGAACTGCAACACCTCAGCACGATCGACCTGGGCAAGGCGACGCAAACCGGTAACGCCGATTTTTTCATCCTCCTGAGCGGCGGCGGAGGTTCAGCCGCGAAAGTCGACGCCGTCAAGTTTGTCAGCGGTGATGAGAAGCTGAAGTCGTATACCGAAGCCCTCCGCACTGCCGACTACCATCTCACATTCCCCGACGACACCCCGGTAAAAGTCTTCCGCCGCGGCACACTCTCGTGTTCCATGACCACTCGCACCTGCACGTTTGCGCTCATGCTCCCGGAGGATGTGAGGACGGTCGATTGAAGATGCCGCGAACAAAGTTGATGAGCGTAAAGACAGGCCAGAGCTGAGTTTTGCCAGAGTCAGGGTTTTGCAGTTCCAGCACACTGAATCCGCCGACGAAGCGCCGGTGCGAGAAAAACGCTCGCGCCGATTTAATGCGATCATGAGTCCTCCATCGCGAGGAGCCATTATGCCAAGCCTCCTTCAGGATTTCCGTTATTCGTTGCGCCAGCTTGCCACCAATCCAGGATTCGCACTGACTGCGATTCTCTCCCTCGCGCTCGGCATCGGAGCAACCGTCTCCGTGTTCAGCGTGATCTACGGCGTGCTGATCCATCCCTTTCCCTACACCGACATCGATCGGCTCGCCAACTTAAGTATCAGAGGTCCACAGGGGAACCTTTTCGATGCCTGGTTCATGGGGCCGCAGTTCCGTGATCTGCAAAAAGTGCACGCGTTCCAGAGCATCGCTACCTGGAACCGGCGCGAGCTGACGGTCACCGGACACGACGTTCCCGAGGATATCGTAGCTTTCTTTGGAATAGGAGACACGTTTCCGACTCTGGGTGTCCCGGCTCTGCTCGGCCGCAATCTCGGCCCTTCCGATTCCCTTAACGGGCAGGAGCCGCAGCCGGTCGTGACACTTCATTACCGTTTCTGGCAGCGTCATTTCAATGGGGACCCCACCATCATCGGCAAGTCTCTGGAGCTGAATCATAAGAGTCACACCATTGTCGGGGTCACCCCTCCAAATTTCACCTGGGGCTGGGGCGCGGATGTATATCTGCCGCAGGAGATTAACAACGAACAGGGTGGCGGCGTGGTGGTGAAGCTGCGCCGAGGGGTTAGCTTCGCTACCGCGGATGCTGAACTGCAACCGCTGATGGAACGGCTTGCCGAAGAACGGCCACACAGTTTCCCTGAGAAATTCAAGGTTGACATCCGGCCGCTGACCTTTGAGATCAGGCAAAATATGGGCGGCACGCTGTATCTGCTGTTTGCTGCCGTCGCTATGCTATTGGCGATTGGCTGCAGCAACGTTTCGATACTCCTGTTGGCTCGCGCCACGACACGGCAGCATGAGTTTGCCGTGCGCTCCGCGGTGGGCGCCAGCGGACTTCGCATTGTGCGGCAGTTGCTGGCCGAGTCACTTTTGCTGGCGCTCACCGGGACCGGACTCGGCATTTTGCTTGCCTACCAGCTTCTGGCTCTGATCGTGGCCTGGATGCCGCGCTACATGTTCCCGCCCGATGTAGCCATTGGCATCAACCTGCCGGTACTACTGTTCAGCGCCGCAGTGGCGGTGCTGACCGCCGTGCTCTTCGGGCTGGTTCCTGCCTTGCAGATGGCGAAGCCGGAGATCAATCAGCTCATGCAATCCAGCTCCAAGCGGGCCGCCGGGAGTGTGCGCGGCCGACGCCTGCACGCCGCCCTAATCGCCGGACAGATTGCGCTGACTCTTCTTCTGTTAACGGCCGCAGGCTCAGCCGTCGATGGATTCGTGCGCTTAATGCATATACCTCTCGGATACGATCCGCACAATGTCATCTCCTTGGGGATTCCCCTGCACGAGAACACCATGACAACATGGGAAGCGCGGGCAAATTATTTCGAGCAGCTACGCGCCAGCATCGCCCAGTTGCCCGACGTCCTCTCTGCTGCAATCTCAACCAACGCCACTCCTCCAAACAGCGGCTGGGAACAGCAGTTCGAACTACTGGGGAAGCCTGCCGTATCTCCACAAGCGCAGACGGCAAGGATCGATTTCGTGGATCAGGGTTACTTTAGCACTTTGGGTATGCCGCTCATGGAGGGACGCATCTGGAACTCTTCCGAGGTAGCTCACGGAGCTTTTTTGGCGCTCGTAAATCAGAGCTTCGCCAAACTCTATTATCCGAACGGCGACATTGTGGGACATTCCCTTAAAGTACCGACACTGAAAAACGAGCCACCCCATACTTTGACCGTTCCCGGCACCGATGGCTGGATGCAGGTGATCGGCGTTGTTGCCGACGCGCTGAACGACGGTCTCGAAAAACCCGTCAAACCCGCAATCTTTGCCCCTTACACCACTCAGATGTGGACGGGCACGCAAATTCTTGTCCGCAGCCGCGCCGCCCCAGAATCCATTGTCCGCAGCGTCCGAAAACAGCTGTCCTCGGTAAATCCGGAACAGCAGATTTACAGCCGCATGGAAGACCTGGAAACAATAATCAAGCAAGAGCCGGAATGGGCGCGAGGCCGGCTGATTTCAGCGCTCTTTGCTGGATTTTCGATTTTGGCGCTGGTTCTATCCGCGGTCGGTCTGTACAGCGTCGTTTCCTACTCCGTGGCGCAGCGCACCAACGAACTCAGTATTCGCATGGCTCTGGGCGCGCGGCGCTCTGATGTTCTAAAGATCGTGATGGCTTCGGCGGGGATAAGTGTGAGCGTCGGCGTCGCTGCCGGGCTCGTATTGACAGTCGGTGTGAATCGCGTCATCTCCGGCTGGATGGGAAATACTACCAATCATCCACTGATTGTGTTGGGCGTATCTTTTCTGCTGCTTCTCGTTGCAGCGGTGGCCTGCCTTGTTCCCGCGCGCAGGGCGCTATCGGTCGATCCCATGGCCGCATTACGCTGTGAATGATTTTTAGGAAACCTGGGCCAGATTTTATGAGTGTCCCCCGGGTCTTCGCTTGTGCCATGCCGTTGCCTGCTCGTAGGCGTGAGCCAACTGCAACACCAAATCCTCTCGCCAGTGCGGCCCTGCGATCTGCAGGCCGATGGGCAGTCCACTCTGCGTAAATCCACAAGGCACGGAAATCGCCGGTAGTCCCCATACATTGAACGGCCGCGTGTTGCGCAGTAACTTGAGTTCCGCCGGACGCAGCGCCTCGGGATCGGCCTTCAAATCAGCAATTGCGGGAGCCGGCATCGGCATGGTCGGCGTCACCAGCACATCCACATCGGCAAAGACCGCGCTGATTCTGCGCCGAGCCTCCTCCAGCTCACGGCGCCGCTGAATGTACTCGGCTGCAGAGATCTTCTCTCCTGAACGGATGCGCCGTAAGGTCTCAGGCTGGTACAGCTCCGGACTCTTCCCGACATTCTTCGCGTGATACGCATACGACTCGGCCGCCTGCAGCGTGCGATCGGTGGGCACGTCCAACTGCACTTCTTTTATCTCCGCCACAAGAGTCGAGATTCCGCGCAGAGCATGCTCCATCGCCGAAGCCACTTCCGGATCGAGATCGTCGAAAAAGTATCCACGAGGCACCCCCACGCGCAGTGCCTTCACACTTTCGCGCATCGCAGAAGCATAATCTGCCACAGGAACATCCGCCGAAGTAACGTCTGCCGCGTCGTATCCCGCAATCGCCTGCAGCACGATCGCCGCATCTTCCACCGTCGCAGCCAGAGGACCAACGTGATCGAGCGACAACGAAAGAGGAATCACTCCCCGGCTCGACACACGCCCGTAAGTCGGCTTCAGCCCGACGCAACCGCACAACGCCGCAGGCTCGCGAATCGAGCCCGCCGTGTCCGTCCCGATCGCCGCGTAAGCAAGCCCCGCGACGACCGCGGCCGCCGACCCTCCCGACGATCCCCCCGCGATCCGCCCAACGTCCCACGGATTGTGAACATCGCCAAAGTAGCTGACCAGCGAACTTCCGCCGTAAGCGAACTCATGCAGATTATTCTTTCCAATGATGACCGCCCCCGCCTGCCGCAACCGCCGAACCACTTCCGCGTCCTTATCAGGAACGCGGTCCTTAAGTAGCGCGCTGGCCGCAGTCGTCCGAACGCCGGCAGTGTCGATCAGATCCTTCAGCGCCACGGGCACGCCATGCAGTGGCCCACGCCACTCCCCGCGCAGAATCTCAGTCTCCGCCTTGCGCGCCTCCGCCAGGGCAGACTCACTCATTATCGTGATGAACGCGTTCAGCGCGGGATTCAGCCGCTCAATCCGCCCCAGACACTCCTGCGTAATCTCGACGGCAGACACTTCCCCCCGCCGCAAGCGCTGCGTCAGTTCAGAAATAGTTGTCAGTGCGGTGATCACGGAATTGAGCTAATTGTAAAGGCAAGTAAAGCTTCCGCTGTGTTCCCCTGTAGCCCTCTGTGGTTAAGATTTTGTTTCAACCTGTACATCATCATGTTCATCCAAACGTCCTATAATCGTTACAGAGTTTCACGGGGACAGAAAAAATCATGCCAGAGATGACGATCGCTCCGGTTGCCACGCACGGGTTCTTTTTGGATGGACGGTGGCGAGAAGACGGCGACGTCGTCGAAATTCGCGCCCCCTACGACGGCAGCGTGATTGCCCGGGTAGTGCAAGGCCGGCACGAGCATGCCGAGGCCGCAATTGCTGCCGCCGTCAAGGCTTTCGGCACCACCCGCCGCCTTCCCGCCTTCGAGCGCCAGCGCGTTCTCCGTCGAATTTCCGCTTCCATCACTGAGCGCAAAGAAGAATTTTCCCGAACTCTCGCCCAGGAGGCGGGCAAGCCCATCAAAGCCGCGCGCATCGAAGTGGAGCGCGCCATCTTTACGTTCAACGTTGCCGCCGAAGAGAGCACCCGCATCTCCGGCGAATTTCTTCCTCTCGACTGGCAGGAATTTACCGCCGGCCGCTGGGGCATCGTGCGCCGCTTTCCGCTCGGCCCCATCGCCGGAATCACTCCATTTAATTTCCCCATCAACCTCGTCGCCCACAAAGTTGCTCCCGCAATCGCCGCCGGTTGCTCCATGGTGTTGAAGCCCGCGCCCCAAACGCCGCTCTGCTCGCTGCTTCTCGCCGAGTGCGTACAGCAAGCCGGCTGGCCCGATGGCGGACTCAACGTGCTCCCGCTCTCCAATGAAGACGCCGGCCTTCTCGTGACCGATGACCGCATCAAGCTCATCAGCTTCACCGGCAGCGTACCCGTCGGATGGGACATCAAGCGCCGCGCCGGCAAAAAGAAAGTTGTCCTCGAGCTGGGAGGCAACGCGGCCGTAATTGTCCACAGTGACGCCGACCTCGAATATGCGGCAGACCGGTGCGTTAACGGCGGATTCGGCTATGCCGGGCAGACTTGTATTTCGGTCCAGCGCATTCTGGTCGAGCACTCGGTCTACGGAAAATTCACCGATCTTCTGGTCGAGGGCGTGAAGAAACTCAAGCTCGGCGATCCGCTCGATCCGTCCACGGACGTTGGCCCGCTCATCCGCGAAAGTGACGCGATCCGCACCATCACCTGGATCGACGAGGCCGTACGGGCCGGCGCGCGCCTGCTCTGTGGCGGTGGCCGCAAGAATCTCATCGTCGAACCTACGGTCCTCACCGGCACCAGGCCCGAGATGAAAGTAAACTGCCAGGAAGTTTTCGGCCCCGTGGTGACGGTTGAGCCCTACAAGGATTTCGATCAAGCTCTCCGCCAGGTCAACAACTCCGCGTATGGCCTGCAGGCCGGCATCTTCACCCGCGACGCGAAGTTGCTCTTCCAGGCCTTCGAAGAACTGGAAGTCGGCGGAGTAATCGCTGGAGACGTTCCCTCGTTCCGCATCGATCAAATGCCCTACGGCGGCGTCAAGGATTCAGGTCTAGGCCGCGAAGGTCTCCGCTACGCCATCGAAGAGATGACCGAACCCAAACTCATGGTCATGAATCTCCGTTAGCGCACCGACCTAATGTGCTTGTGTGGGGACGGACGCATTCGTCCGTCCCGCGAAGCGAAGCGAGCGACATCGTTCCGAGAAGTTTTGTAAATCCCGCACGGCGTTCGCAATACCCATATTTGTTCCGCAATGTAGCAGTCGATTTTTTTTCTCGTCTAAAACTCAAAAACCGCGACAAACTCCAGCGAAGTATTTATAATTTCTGGTTTCGCAGACAGCTCTGAACACCACTGGGACGTTTTTCATTTTCAGCGTATCTTTATTCTTTTTCGCTGTATCTAACGTAGCTATCGGGCATCATCGCGGACAATCCGCCGGGTCTCTTAAGCCAGATTTCATAAGGGAATGTCGCAGATCTTTCATCGCAGTACGAATACATTGTCTCGCGCCACCATCTTTGGCGCGGTCTTTGTAATCGCAGCCCTTGCCTGGGTGGCGATGGAGATCCAGCGTTCGCCCTACGTTACGTACGCTGGAGTACGCAAGCCGCAGCCCGTACCGTTCAGCCACCAGCACCACGTTACCGGACTCGGCATCGACTGCCGCTACTGCCACACTTCGGTCGAGACCTCCAGCTTCGCCGGCATTCCTCCGACCAAAACGTGCATGAATTGCCACTCGCAGATCTGGACCAACGCCCAGCTTTTAGAACCGGTGCGCGCCAGCTACAAGTCGGGGGAATCGCTGCAGTGGACCCGCGTGAACCAACTCCCCGACTTCGTCTATTTCAACCACAGCATTCACATTAATAAAGGAGTCGGCTGCAACACCTGCCACGGCCCCGTCGACTTGATGCCGCTGATGTATCAGCAGGAGTCGTTGCAAATGGAGTGGTGCCTGAACTGCCACCGCAACGCCCAGAATCATTTGCGCCCGCGCGACCAGGTATTCAACATGCGCTACCAGCCGCCGACCGGGGCAACGCCGGTAGTGGTGGATGGGAAGAGCTACACCGATCAGGCTGAATTAGGCGCAGCTCTGATCAAGAAATACAACGTACGCAGCGTGCAAGACATTACGAACTGCAGCACCTGTCATCGCTGAGAATGAACTATGAGGATGAGGTTGAACTATGAAGACTTGTCATCCTGAGCGGAGAAATTGCTTCGCGAAGCGAAGCAATTTCGGAGTCGAAGGATCCCTGCAAGCTCGCGAGCGCACGTCCATCTCAGGGAGTTCTCCCGAAAACTCGATCAGCGTAAGAATGCTTTGCAACGTATGTCGCACTGCCGTGGGTACAGGGATGCTCTTCGACTGCGCGAGACTTCGCTTCGCGAACTCTCGCTCCGCTCAGGATGACAATTTTCTAATAATGTGATGTGTAACCAATGAAGACTGAACATCAAGACGGCCGCGCGAAGCGCGAAGATGTTTGCCCCAGTCAAAAAGGCAAACTGGACCTGAAACCTCGATCTGAAGATGGTCCGCGCGCGCATCGATCAGGCCACGACGCACGACGCCGGTTTGTCCGAACAAGAAAAAACCGGCCCCGAATACTGGCGCAGCCTCGAAGAACTCGCCGGCAGCGACGCCTTCCAGGAAGCCCTGCACCGCGAATTCCCCAAAGGCGCCTCCGAATGGGTCGACTCCGTCTCGCGCCGCGGCTTCCTCAAAGTCATGGGCGCGTCCCTCGGCCTGGCCGGCATGACCGGATGCGTGCGTCTGCCGCTCGAGCCCATCGTCCCCTACGTGCGCCAGCCCGAAAACGTAATCCCCGGCCGCCCCATGTATTACGCGTCGGCAGTCACCCTGGGCGGATACGCCAATCCGGTTCTAGTCGAAAGTCATCTCGGACGCCCCACCAAGATCGAAGGCAACGATCAGCATCCGGCCTCGCTCGGCGGAACCGACATCTTTACGCAGGCTTCGATTCTCGGCCTCTACGATCCCGACCGCTCGCAGAGCGTGGTGTCGATGGGCGACCAGCGCTCGTGGTCAGCGTTCCTGAGCGCGATCCGCGGCCCGCTCAGCGCGCAGAAAGCGCTGCAGGGCGCAGGCATCCGCATTCTCACGCCAACAATTTCTTCGCCCACGCTCGCCGATCAACTGCGCAACTTCCTGAAGATTTATCCGCAAGCCAAGTGGCACGTCTACGAGCCGGTCAATCGCGACAACGTCCTCGAAGGCGCGAAGCTGGCCTTCGGCCAGCCAGTCGAGACGCGCTACGATTTCTCGAAAGCCGACGTAATCGTCTCCCTCGACGCCGACTTCCTCTACGCCGGATTCCCCGGCAACGTGAAATACATCCGCGACTTCGCCAGCCGCCGCAATCCGGATGGCAACATGAATCGGCTATACGTCGATCGAGAGCACGCCGACGTTCGACCGGAGCAAAGGCGGATCATCGGTGGCCGGTTAGGTTGCAACAGATGCTGGAGTGGGTTCGACGCAAGCTTCGAGCCGAGACCGGGGGAATGACTCTGACGGGGCACGCATGACGCGATCCGATCTACCGAGGAGCTGACTTAAGCACTCACGGATGCGAGCGTGGTTATCGTTGGCGATCATCAACCGCCGGCAGTTCACGCTCTCGCCCACGCGTTAACAATCAGCTCGGCAACGTCGGCAAGACCGTTTTCTACACCGATCCGGTCGACGCCAACCCGGTCAATCAAACTGAATCGATCAAAGAACTCGTCGCCGACATGCAGGCGGCAAAGTCGACCTGCTGATCATTCTCGGCGGCAATCCGGCCTACGATGCGCCCGCCGACCTCAACTTCGCCGAACGCGTTGACGAGCGGCAAGGTTCCGCTGCGTGTGCACTACGGTCTCTATCAGAACGAAACTGCCGAGCTTTGCCAGTGGCACGTCAACGCGACGCACGAACTCGAAGCCTGGGGCGACGCTCGCGCTTACGACGGCACTGCCAGCATCATCCAGCCGCTGATCGCGCCGCTTTACAACGGCAAGAGCGCGATCGAATTCGTCGCGCTGCTCTCTGGCCAAGCCGACGCGACCGGTTACGATCTCACGCGCGCCTACTGGCAGAAGCAGCACACGGGCGCCGACTTCGAGCAATTCTGGCGCAAGTCGCTGCACGACGGCTGGATCGAAGGCACGACGTTCACGCCAAAATCCGTGAGCGCAAAGTCAGGGGCCACGGGCTCCGCGCCGAACGCGTCCGACGACAAGCAGATCGAGCTCAACATCCGCCGCGACCCCACCATCTACGACGGCCAATTCTCCAACAACGGCTGGCTCCAGGAACTCCCCAAGCCGATGACAAAGCTCACCTGGGACAACGCCGTCCTCATCGGCCCCAAGATGGCCGAGCGCCTGCAAATCAAAGTTGAAGACGTCGTCGAGCTGGAACTAAACGGGAAAAAAGTCACTGGCCCCGTCTGGATTCAAGCCGGCCACCCCGACAATTCAGTCACGATCTTCCTCGGCTACGGCCGCAAACGTGCCGGCCGTGTGGGCACTGCGCAAGGATTCGACGCCTACGCGCTGCGAACCAGCGCCAATCCCTGGATCGCCACCGGCGTGCAAATCCGCAAGACCGGAGCCACCTACAAACTCGCTTCCACCCAAGGCATGCAGTCGATGGACACGCCTGACGGCGGCCATCGTCCGCTGGTCCGCGAAACCGCGCTCGAGGAATATCGCAAAGAGCCCAACTTCGCAAAAGAAGAAGAGACGCCCTACGAACTCTCGCTCTACAAGCCGTATCCCTATAAAGAAGAAGACTACGCCTGGGGCATGACCATCGATCTGAACTCCTGTGTAGGCTGCAACAACTGCATGATCGCCTGCCAGTCGGAGAACAACATCGCCGTCGTCGGCAAAGAGCAGACTCAGATCGGCCGCCACATGCACTGGATTCGCATTGATACCTACTACCAGGGCGACCGCGACAATCCCCGCGCATTCTTCCAGCCCGTGCCCTGCATGCAGTGCGAGAATGCGCCCTGCGAAGTCGTCTGCCCCGTCGGCGCCACCAACCACACCACCGAAGGCCTGAACGACATGGTCTACAACCGCTGCGTGGGCACGCGTTACTGCTCGAACAACTGTCCGTATAAAGTGCGCCGTTTCAATTTCCTGCTCTTCCAGGACTGGGAGACGCCGCAATACAAGATGATGCGCAATCCCGACGTCACCGTCCGCAGCCGCGGGGTCATGGAAAAGTGCACCTACTGCGTGCAGCGCATCAGCGAACGCCGCATCGACGCGGAAAAAGAAGACCGCAAGATCAACGATACCGAGTTGCAAACCGCCTGCCAGCAATCCTGTCCCGCAGGCGCCATCATCTTCGGCAACATCAACGATCCCAACAGCAAAGTTTCAAAGTTAAAAGCGCAGTCCCGCAACTACACACTGCTGGGCGAACTGAACACCCGCCCACGGACAACATATCTGGCAGAAGTTCGCAACCCGAATCCGGAGCTAAAAGGATGAGGGTTCGTATCAGGGCACAGCTTCAGCCGTGCCGTAAAGAGCGATTGATGACAGGGCTTTAGCCCCTGAGGAATGTAACGAACCAGAATGCCTGAGCAATACAAAACGACGACCGATCTCGACCGCGCCCCCGTAATCGAGCCCGGCCACACCTTCGGCACGGTTACGGAAAAAATCAGCGCCATCGTGCTGACCCGTCCCGCGTCCAACGGATGGTTCGTCGGTTTCGGCATCGCCTTCATGCTCACCATGATGCTGCTCTACGCGCTCGGCTACCTCTTCCTGAAGGGCATCGGCATCTGGGGCGTCACCATCCCCATCGGCTGGGGATTCGCCATCGTCAACTTCGTGTGGTGGATCGGAATCGGCCACGCCGGAACTTTAATTTCCGCCATCCTCTTATTGCTGCGCCAGTCATGGCGAAATTCGATCAACCGCTTCGCCGAAGCCATGACACTTTTCGCCGTCGCCAGTGCTGGAATTTTCCCGGCCGTCCACGTCGGCCGCCCCTGGCTGGCGTACTGGCTGTTTCCATATCCCAGCACCATGGGAGTGTGGCCGCAATTCCGCAGCCCGCTCATGTGGGACGTGTTCGCCGTTTCCACCTACGCAACAATTTCCGCGATGTTCTGGTTTATCGGCCTTATCCCGGATTTGGCCACCTTGCGCGACCGCACCGACAACCGCGCGCTGAAAATGGTTTACGGCATGCTCTCGATGGGATGGCGCGGATCGGCTCGCCACTGGCATCGTTACGAAACCGCCTACTTGCTGCTAGCGGGTCTAGCGACGCCCTTGGTTCTCTCCGTTCACACCGTCGTGAGCTTCGATTTCGCCGTAGGAATCGTGCCGGGATGGCACACCACCATCTTCCCTCCTTACTTCGTCGCCGGCGCCATCTACTCCGGCTTCGCCATGGTGCTGATGCTCGCTATCCCCATCCGCAAAATTTACGGCCTGGAAGATTTCATCACCGAACGCCACCTGCAGAATTCCGCCAAGGTCATGCTGGCGACGGGCTTGATCGTAGCGTATGGCTACTTCATTGAAGGGTTCATGGGTTGGTACAGCGGCGATCGCTACGACGCTTTCACGCTCTGGAACCGACTGCACGGTCCCTACGCGGCTCCTTACTATATGCTGCTGATCTGCAACATTTTCATTCCGCAGGTGCTTTGGATCCGCAAGCTGCGCACCAGTCCCATCGCTCTGTTCTTCGTCTCCGGCGTCATTCTCGTCGGCATGTGGCTCGAGCGCTTCATCATCGTGGTCGTCAGCCTGCACCGCGATTTTCTGACCTCTTCCTGGGGGATGTACTACCCCACGCGCTGGGACTGGATGACCTACATCGGCACCATCGGAATGTTCCTGGCCGCCATGTTCCTGTTCCTGCGCCTGCTGCCCGCAATTTCGATATTCGAAATGCGCACCCTCCTGCCCGAAGCCGAGGTGAAGGAATGATGGCGACAGTGGCGAGGTTCATACTATGAAGCGCGATCCCATCTACGGCATCATGGCCGAGTTCGACACGCCCCAGGCACTGGTCGACGCTGCGCACGCCACGCATCAGGCCGGCTATCAAAAGATCGATGCCTACAGTCCGTTTCCCGTCGAAGGCCTCGCGGAAGAAATCGGTTTCCATCGTGACGAAGTTCCGCTGGTCGTGCTGATCGGCGGCATCGTCGGCGGCCTAACCGGCTACCTCATGCAGTACTGGATGTCCGCCGTCGCCTACCCGCTCAATATCGGCGGAAAGCCTCCGCATTCCTGGCCCGCATTCATCGTGATCACGTTTGAAATGACGATTCTCTTCGCGGGAATCTCGGCGGTCTTCGGCATGCTCGCCCTAAACGGCTTGCCCATGCCCTATCATCCCGTATTCAACGTGCCGCGATTCGTTTTGGCTTCCAAAGATCGCTTCTTCCTGATCGTGTTCTCTACCGACAAGAAGTACGACCCCACCGCGACGCGCAGATTCCTGGAGGCTCTCAACCCGCGCTCGGTCTCGGAGGTGCCCAGCTAACATGTCGCCCCTCCGGCAAACTACGACACTGTTCCGGCGTCATCCTGAGCGCAGCCGTTTTTCAGGCGGAGCGAAGGATCTCGCGCGTATTGCGTGTGCTCTCGGGCTCCTTGCGGTGGTCTTTTTTCTCTCCGCCTGCCGCATCGACATGCACGTCCAGCCGCGCCAGAACCCGCTCTCCCGCAGCGACTTCTTCTCCGACCAGCGTTCAGAACGTCCGCCGGTAGAGGGCACAGTCGCCCGAGGCCAATTGCACGAGGACTCTTATTTCTATACCGGCAAAACCGGCAACAATCCCGGAGACGCGATGCCTTTTCCCGTGACCAAAGAGATTCTCGAACGCGGCCGCGAGCGCTTCAACATTTTCTGCGCCCCCTGCCACTCGCGAATCGGAGACGGCAACGGCTTCGTCCCCTCACGCGGATTCTCGAAGCAGCCGCCATCATTCCACATCGCGCGCCTGCAGAAGGCCCCACTGGGATATTTCTATGACGTCATCACCGAAGGCTTCGGCATCATGCCCGACTACGCCTCGCAGATTCCCCCGCAAGATCGCTGGGACATCGTGGCCTACGTGCGCGCCCTTCAGTTGAGCCAGAATGCGACCATGGCCGAAGTCCCACCGGGACAAAAGATTCCGTCCGAGCCGCTGAAGTTCCGCTCGCCCGGTACCGGTGCAAGTCTGCCGACGGTAGTTCCCGACACCAATTCAAACCAAGAGGAACAGAAATGAGCGCGGCGCCCGTGAAACATCTCGATCTGACCGCCCCGCACGTGGTAAGGACCATTGCGCGACGGTCGCTGATCGTCGGCATCGTCTTCGGGGTTGTCGCCCTCATCCTCGCCTTCCTGCAACCGCAACAATTCTTCCGCGCTTACCTGCTCGGCTTCATGTGCTGGCTGGGAGTGGCCCTAGGCTCGATGGCTATCCTCATGATCCGCCATCTCACGGGCGGCGGGTGGGGCATGGTCATCCGCCGAATTCTCGGCGCCGCCATGAGAACCGTTCCACTGCTGGCTCTGCTCTTCATTCCCGTCATTCTTGGAATTCGCAAGCTCTACATCTGGGCGCAGCCTCTCGATCAGATCGCCGACAAGCATCTCCGCGAGCATCTCGAAAACATCACCAAGACCTACCTCACCACGAGCGGCTTCATCCTTCGCGCAATCTTCTATTTCGCCATCTGGAATCTGCTCTCATTCCTGTTGTCGAGATGGTCGAGGCAAACTGACCGCCCCGGCGCTCCCGACAACACAGACCGCTTCAAGGCTGTCGCCGGTCCCGGACTCATTCTTTATGGCTTCACCATTTCCTTCGCCGCGATCGACTGGGTCATGTCGCTCGATCCCAGCTGGATCTCCACAATCTTCGGCCTGGTCGTTCTCATTGGCGAAGTCCTGTCGGCCATGTGCTTCGCGGTGGTAGTTGAGCGAATTCTTTTCGACTACAAGCCCATGTCGGAGATGCTGCAGCCCGACTTCGTCCACGATCACGGCAAATGGATGCTCACCTTCATCATGGTCTGGGCTTACTTCAACTACTCCCAGTGGCTCATCATCTGGGCGGGCAACCTGCCCGCAGAAATCACGTACTATATGCGGCGCCTGAACGGCGGCTGGGGATACGTCGGCCTGTTCATCGTCATCTTCCACTTTGTCATCCCGTTCGGCACCTTATTGTCCCGCCCCTTCAAACGCAACATTCGCAAGCTGGTCTGGCTGGCGGCGTGGCTGATGCTGATGCGCTATCTGGATCTGTTCTGGATCATCGAACCGAATTTCTCCAAGACTTTCACCGTGACGGTGGCCGACATAGTAGTGCCAGTTGCCATCGGCGGTTTCTGGCTGGCCTACTTCTTCCGCAATCTGGGCGCGCTGCCGCTGCTGCCCGCCTACGATCCGGACGCCGTGGAAGTTCTGCAGCCCACTCACCATCACCCGGAAAACGCATAGCACATAAGAATGGACAAGGAAACCCATCCCGCGAATCAGACCGGCAACGGCGGCTACGAGCGCAGCGACATCGGCGTCGCCCCGGTTCTGTATTTCATGTTGGGCCTGATGGTCGCCGGCGTATTCATATACTTCCTGACGAATGGCATCTTTTCGTATCTGGAAAAACGGTCGGAGGCGCAGCAGACTCCGGTCAGCCCGCTGGTCACGAACGCTCCCAAGGACACGCGACAACTTTCGGCCGATTACAAGGATTATCTGAAGCAGAGCTTTCCCGCTCCACAACTGGAAATCGACGAGCGCGGCCAACTCGACAAGGTCCTAACGGACGAGGAACAGACGCTGAGCTCCTACGATTGGGTCGACCAGAAAGCCGGAACCATCCGCATTCCAATCGACCGCGCCATGGACTTGCTTGCCCAACGTGGACTTCCCGTTCGCGCGCAAGCACAAGGAGCCGATCAAACGGCCGGGAACACTGTCAAGGCTCAGCCGAAGAAGGGAACCAGGAAGTGAGTGTTCAAAAGCACAATTCGGCGGCACCGCAGCGGCTCGTGTCGAAGAACCAAGAGTTCGAAGGCGTTATCCTGAGCGGAGCCGCTCTTCAGGCGGAGCGAAGAGCCTGCCCTGAGCGGCATCGCGAAGGGATTTCGCGCGGACTCTTACTCCTTAGAGCCGTGGCACGAAGTGTGTTCTCGCTTGTTCTGCTCGCGGCGACCGTATGGGGGCAAGGCATGACCAAAGGCATCATGTCTCCCCCGTCCAACATCCGCCCACCCTATCTGCAGAATGTCGGGATCGAGCAACATCTCGACGGGCAAGTCCCTCCCAATCTCGCTTTCGTCGACGACACCGGCCGCCCCGTTAAACTCGGCGACTACTTCGGCAAGAAGCCGCTGATTCTGAACCTGGTCTACTACAACTGCACCATGCTCTGCGGAGAAGTTCTGTCCGGCCTCACCGGCGCCATGAAGATGGTGAAGTTCGACGTCGGCAGCGAGTTTGATGTGCTCACGGTCAGCTTCAATCCGCAGGAGACGCCCGCCATCGCCGCCGCCAAGAAACAAGACTACCTCAGGCGCTACGGCCGTCCCGGCGCCGCCTCCGGCTGGCATTTCTTGACCGGACCCGCCGAATCGATCAACGCATTGACCAAGTCCGTGGGCTTCCAGTATCAGTACGATCCCAAAATCAATCAGTACGCGCATGCCACCGCGATCCTGGTGCTCACCCCACAAGGCCGCATCTCGCGCTATTTCTATGGTGTGGATTTTCCGCCGAAGGATTTGCGCATGGGCTTGGTAGAGGCCTCGCAGGGCAAGATCGGCAACGCCGTCGATCAGGTTCTGCTCTATTGCTATCACTACAATCCTGCGACGGGAAAATACGGCGCGGTCGTCAGCAACATGCTGCGGCTGGGAGCCGCCCTCACAATTTTGATGCTGGGGACTCTCTTATTGATTCTGTTCCGCCTGGAGAAAGCCGCGCCGCGAAGAGCCGTGAGCCAGCCAACACCGGGTCAGGCAGCACAGAGTCAACAGAGACAGAGTCAAGCAAGACAGACGCACGCGAGATATGTTCGATAATTTTCCATTATGGCCGGCACGGGCCTCCACTGCCGCAGGCAACGTGGATGCCCTGTTCATCTTCCTGCTCATCGTATCGGGACTGATGACGCTGCTGATTTTCACGGCGCTCCTTTACTTCGCTGCGCGCTACCGCCATCGTCGCGGTGTTCTCGCCGAGCAGATCGAAGGTTCCACTCCGCTCGAATTAACCTGGTCGATCATTCCTTTCTTCGTGTTCATGGCGATCTTCGCCTGGGGAGCGGCGGTGTACTTCAAAGGCCGCACGCCACCGCGCGACTCGACCGAAGTGTATGTCGTCGCTAAACAATGGATGTGGAAGCTGGAACACGCCGAAGGCCAGCGCGAAATCAACGAACTGCACGTCCCTGTAGGACGCGACGTGAAGCTCATCATGACTTCGCAGGACGCGATCCACAGCTTCTTCGTTCCCGCCTTCCGCATGAAACAGGACGTGCTTCCGGGCCGTTACACGGTCGCATGGTTCCGCGCCACGAAAGCGGGCACGTATCACCTGTTCTGCGCGGAATACTGCGGCACGCAGCACTCCGGCATGATCGGCTCCATCGTAGTCATGGAACCCGCACAGTTCGAAGCCTGGATGAGCGGCGGCTCTACCGGCCCGCTCTCCGCCTCCGGCGAAAAAATCTTTGCCGAACTCGGCTGCGTCACCTGCCATCGCGCCGACTCGCAGGGCCGTGGTCCGAACCTGCAAGGAATTTTCGGCAAGCCCGTGCAACTGGAAGACGGACGCACCGTAACCGCCGACGAAAACTACATTCGCGAATCCATCCTTGATCCCGGCGCGAAGATCGTGAGCGGATTCAAACCCGTCATGCCCACATTTCAAGGACTCGTGAGTGAAGAACAATTGAACTCGCTGGTGGCCTACGTAAAGTCGCTGTCGCAACCGGTCGCAACCCCGACCAGCACGGCCGCCGCCACGCCGCAAGACAATTCCAAAGCTGCAGGGAGTGCCCCAGGAAGTCAGGTGCAATGAGTATGGCTACCACAACCCTTCAACCAGTCGAGCGCGAAAACTATCTCAACAAGGAGTACGGTGTCGGCTCCTGGCTCTTCACCACTGACCACAAACGCATCGCACTCCTTTATCTCATCTCGATTACTTTCTTCTTTTTCATCGGCGGATTCTTCGCTCTGCTCATTCGGCTCGAACTTCTCACGCCCGCCAGCGACTTGGTGCAACCCGATACTTACAACAAACTCTTCACCATGCACGGAATGGTGATGGTCTTCTTCTTCCTCGTCCCCTCGATTCCTGCCACGCTGGGCAACTTCCTCGTGCCCATGATGATTGGCGCCAAAGATCTAGCCTTCCCGCGCATCAACCTGCTCAGCTGGTATCTCTACATCATCGGCGGCTTGATGATGCTGCACTGCATGCTCACCGGCGGCGTCGACACCGGTTGGACTTTCTATACTCCCTTCAGCACCGCCTACAGCAATACCAAAGTTGTCGAAGCCGGACTCGCCATCTTCGTCGCCGGATTTTCGTCCATCCTCACCGGCCTGAATTTCGTAGTCAGCATTCACCGCATGCGCGCGCCCGGCATGACCTGGTCCCGCCTGCCCTTATTCATATGGGCGCACTACGCCACCAGCATCATTCAGATTCTCGGAACGCCCGTCATCGCCATCACGCTTCTGCTGGTCGCCGTGGAACGCACGTTGCATCTCGGCATCTTCGATCCCAAACTGGGCGGCGATCCGCTGCTTTTTCAGCATTTGTTCTGGTTCTATTCCCATCCCGCCGTCTACATCATGATTCTCCCGTCGATGGGCGTGATTTCAGAAGTCATCGCTTGCTTCGCGCGCAAGCGTATTTTCGGCTATAGCTTCGTCGCATTTTCGTCAATCGCCATCGCAGTCTTCGGATTCCTCGTCTGGGCGCACCACATGTTCGTCGCAGGAATTTCCATCTACGCCGCGCTCGTATTCTCCATTCTGAGTTACGCGGTCGCCGTACCCTCTGCCGTCAAGGTTTTCAACTGGACCGCCACTCTTTACAAAGGTTCCATCCACTACGACGCGCCCATGCTCTACGCCTTCGGCTTCATCGGCCTGTTCACCATGGGCGGCCTCACCGGCCTCTTCCTGGCCGCGCTGGGCATCGACGTTCACGTCACCGATACGTATTTCGTGATCGCCCACTTCCACTACATCATGGTCGGCGGTGCGCTCATGGGTTATCTGGGAGGTCTGCATTTCTGGTGGCCGAAAATTTCCGGTCGGCTCTATCCCGAAGGCTGGGCGCGGCTCGCCGCCTTGATCGTTTTTCTGGGATTTAATCTCACCTTCTTCCCGCAATTCGTTCTCGGCTACCTTGGCATGCCGCGCCGCTACGCCGATTACAGTCACATGCCCGAGTTCCAGGTCCTCAACGTGCTTTCCACCGCCGGCGCCACTGTCCTTGGAGTCGGTTATCTGCTTCCCATGCTCTACTTCCTGTGGTCAATGCGTTACGGCAAACCAGCGCCCGACAATCCCTGGAATGCCGCCGGCCTGGAATGGATGACGTCGTCGCCCCCCACAACTTTTAACTTTGAAGAAGAGCCCATCGTCACCTGGGAAGCCTACAACTATGACGAGTTGGACGCGCCTCACAAGGAGGAGGTCAAAGTTGTCCGATAGCACCGTCGTCGGCCTCCATCACGAAGAGCAGCACCACCCCGAACTGTTGCACCACTTCGCCGAACCGCAGCAACAGCGCGACGCCGCCAGCCTCGGCATGTGGATCTTTCTGGCCACCGAAGTCATGTTCTTCGGCGGCTTGTTCTGCGCCTACTTGATTTATCGTCGCCTGTATTTCGGCGATTTCGGCGCCGCCAGCAAATCTATCGACGCCACCCTCGGCGCTACCAACACCGCTGTGCTGATCTGCAGCAGCTTGACCGTAGTGCTTGCGGTATGGGCCGCGCAAACAGCGCTCCGCAAGCTTCTGATCGGCAGTCTCATCGTTACCATGCTTCTCGGTATGGTGTTCTTGGGCATTAAGGGTAAAGAATATAAAGATAAATTCGAGGAGCACCACGTTCCCGGCGCATCCTTCAGCTTCGATCACGTGCCGATTCCGGGCCATCCCGATCAATACGCCAATCCGCGCCACGCCGAAATTTTCTTCGCTCTCTACTTCATCATGACCGGCTTGCACGCGCTCCACATGATTATCGGCCTCGGTCTTTTTGCCTGGCTCTTGTACATGGCGTGGAAAGGCCGCTTCACGCCCGAATATCACACGCCCATCGAAATCGGCGGACTCTACTGGCACTTCGTAGACATCGTCTGGATCTACCTGTTTCCCTTGCTCTACCTGATCGACCGGCATCCGTGAGTTTATTTATGTCCGAGGCTTCTTATGTCTGACCACTCAACTTCTGACCATTCAAAGTCGCCGCTAAAGATGTACTTCAGCGTCTGGGCCGCGCTGCTGCTAGGTACTTTCATCACCTACAAGGTCGCCTACATCGATCTCGGCCGCTTCAACGCCGCCGTCGCCCTGACCATTGCGACCATCAAGGCTCTTCTCGTCGCTCTCTTCTTCATGCACATCAAGGGCGCCCACGAAAAACTCCTGAAGTTGGTCGTGATTTCCACGCTCTTCTTCCTCTTCATCCTCCTGGTCCTCTCCATGGCCGACTACGGCACCCGCACCTGGAGCTAATCGACTCACGTAGCGACAGCCGCTTCGGCTGTCCGCCGGTAAAGCAGGCTGAGGGGAAGGGGTGCCCCATGTCTCGCGTCCTTTGCGAGACATGGGATCGCCGGCGCAATCCCTGCTCTATGTTCCCGATCTGCGGTATACTCGCGCCGTCGATTCTTCCCACCGCGCTCACGAGGTGACTTATGGCATTCTGCAATTCTTGCGGCGCAACCCTGAACCCGGGAACAAAATTTTGCAACAAATGCGGCGCTGCGGTTCCTGCGGGAGCCGCAATTACCGGCATCCCATCGACCGCCCCGCCTCCCACCGGCGGCAGTAGTGCTCTCAAAGTTATTCTGATCGTCGTCGCCGTAATCGTCCTCGTAGGAATTCTTGGCATTGCCACCGTTGGCATCATCGGCTATCGCATTGCCAGGAGCTCTCGCATCTCTCAGAATGGCGATCACGTGAAGGTCGATACTCCCTTCGGTTCGGTCGAAACTTCCAAAGATCCGGACTTGGCGGCCAAAGACCTGGGCGTCGATCTCTACCCTGGAGCGGAAGTACAGCGGAACGGCGCATCCTCGGTTTCGATGGGAAGCGTGCATACTGTCACTGCTGTCTTCGAAACCAGCGATGCGCCCGACAAGGTCTGCACCTTCTACAAGTCCAGATTTCCTGGCGCCATGGTCACAACCTCCGAGCAGAACCACTGCACCATCGTCTCCAACGACAAGAAGAACATGATTACGATCAACATCGAGGCGAGTGGTGACAGCACCAAGCTTCAGATCACCAACGTGAGCAAGAAGTCCTCCGACTAACAACTCCGGCCCATGCAAGAGCGAGTCGCAGATTCCATGCCGGCCCCGAAGTCCTCACGAACTGACGCTTCGGGACTGGCGGAAGCTCTAGGCTCGAAACTTAGAAGTGAAGTAAGCGGCGACGTTCGTTTTGACGACGGCAGCCGAGCCCTCTACTCGACCGATGGCTCGAACTATCGCCAGGTGCCGATCGGCGTAGTTCTTCCTCGCGATGCCGACGACGTTCTCGCCGCAACTTCCATCTGCCGGGAATTCGGAGCGCCTCTGCTCTGTCGCGGCGGCGGTACATCGCTCGCCGGCCAGTGCTGCAACGTCGCCGTCGTACTGGATTTTTCCAAGTACATGGCAAAAATTGTCGAGATTGATCCGCCGCGCCGCATTGCTCGCGTGCAACCCGGCGTCGTGCTCGACAGCCTCCGCAATGCCGCCGAAAAACATCACCTCACCTTCGCGCCCGATCCCGCCAGCCACGACCGCTGCACCATCGGCGGCATGATCGGCAACAATTCCTGCGGCGTCCACTCCGTAATGGCCGGCAAAACCGACGACAACATAGAAGAACTAGAAATCGTCACCTACGACGGCGTGCGGATGAAAGTGGGCCAGAATTTCATTTGGGACCACGCGGGGACGGCCGCCCCCGGCCGTCCGGGCGGCCCGGAAGTATCGGGCCGCAACGCCTCGAACCGTGCCAATCAAATCTACAATTCGCTGAAACAGATCGCAGATCAGTACGCCGATCTCATCCGCGAGAAATTCCCCAACATTCCGCGCCGCGTCTCCGGTTACAACCTGAATTACCTGCTGCCGGAAAATGGTTTTCATATCGCGCGAGCCCTCGTTGGATCGGAAGGCACCTGCGCCACCGTCCTCGAAGCCACGTGCCGCCTGGTCGAGAGCCCACCCCAGCGCGTGCTCCTCGTGGTGGCCTATCCCGACATTTATCAGTGCGCCGATCACATCCCGGAAATTCTGCGGCACAAACCCATCGGCCTCGAAGGCTTCGACGATCTTCTGGTCTACTACAACCGCACGAAGAAGATGAATCCCGAAGGTCTCGCTCTGCTCCCCGAAGGCGGCGGCTGGCTCATGGTTGAATTCGGTGGCCAGACAACGCAGGAAGCCGAATCGCAAGCTCGCGGTTTGGTTGAAGCGCTCAACCGCAGCGCCACGCCGCCGATCGTCCGCCTTTATTCCGGACAGCAAGCCAAGCGCATCTGGGAAATTCGCGAAGCCAGTCTGGGCGCAACCTCGCACGTCCCCGGCGAACCGCTGAACTGGGAAGGATGGGAAGACGCCGCGGTCGCTCCCGAAAAGCTGGGCGGATATCTTCGCGACCTGCGCAAAATGATGGCCGCATTTGGCTACAAAGGCTCGCTCTACGGACACTTCGGCCACGCCTGTGTCCACACGCGCCTCAACTTTGATCTGCAATCGAAAGACGGAATCGCCAAGTTCCGCAAGTTCGTCGAGGAAGCCGCTGATCTCGTCCTCGGCTACGGCGGCTCTCTCTCCGGCGAACACGGCGACGGACAAGCCCGCGCCGAATTGCTTCCGAAAATGTTCGGCCCGGAATTGATGCAGGCATTCCGCCAGTTCAAGTCCGCCTGGGATCCCGATTGGAAGATGAATCCCGGCAAGCTCATTGGTTTGCCTGAGAAGCCGCCATACAGGCTCGACGAAAATCTTCGCCTCGGCCCAAACTACGCGCCTTGGGAACCAAAGACTAATTTCAAGTTTCCCGCCGATCACGGCAGCCTGTCGTACGCCGCGCTACGCTGCGTAGGCGTCGGCAAATGCCGCCGCGAAGAAGGCGGCGTAATGTGCCCCAGCTATCGCGTCACGCGCGAGGAAGAACACTCCACCCGCGGCCGCGCTCATCTGCTCTGGGAAATGACCCAGGGCCCAGTCCGAGAAGATGGCATTATTCGCGATGGCTGGCGCAGCGAAGAGGTGAAGCGTTCGCTCGACCTCTGCCTCGCATGTAAGGGATGCAAGAGCGACTGCCCCGTCAGCGTCGACGTCGCAACCTACAAAGCCGAATTCCTCTCACATTATTATGAAGGCCGCATCCGCCCTCGTAGCGCCTACGCCTTCGGCAACATCGATGTCTGGGCGCGCCTCGCGTCGAATGCTCCAGGCCTGGCAAATCTGACCACGCAACTTCCGTTCCTGCGCGACATCGCAAAACTGGTCGCGGGAATTCCCCGAGAGCGCAGCATCCCCGCCTTCGCCCCCGAGACATTCAAATCATGGTTCCGCCGCACGCGCGCGAGAACCAGAACTGGCCCGTGGAAGAGCGGCCCTTCAGGGCCGCGTGAAGGCTTTGAAGAGAATCGGGCTTCAGCCCCTGACGACCGCACAGTTATCCTCTGGCCCGACACCTTCAACAATTACTTCCTGCCCTCAACCGCCAAAGCCGCCGTCAATGTTCTCGAAGCCGCCGGATACCACGTCATCCTCCCCCAAGTAAATCTCTGCTGCGGACGCCCCCTCTACGACTTTGGCATGCTCGATCGGGCGCAAGCATTGCTGCTGAAAATCCTCGACGCGTTTTCGCCCGAGATCGAAGCCGGAATTCCAGTCATCGGATTGGAGCCCAGCTGCGTCGCCGTCTTCCGCGACGAATTGCTCAACTTTTTTCCGAATGACGCTCGCGCCCAAGCCCTCGCACGCCAAACTTTCCTGCTCAGCGAATTTCTCGAAGCCAGAAACTGTCCGCTCCCGCGCCTCGAGCGCAAAGCCCTTCTGCACGGACACTGCCATCACAAATCCATCATGAAAATGTCCGCCGAAGAATCTCTGCTGCGCCGCATCGGCATCGACTTCCAGGCTCCTGCTCCGGGATGCTGCGGCATGGCCGGCTCCTTCGGCTTCGAGCACGACAAATACAAAATCTCCCAGGCCATCGGCGAACTCGAACTGCTGCCCGCCGTGCGCAAAGCTGCGCCGGACTGGCTCATCATCGCCGACGGATTCAGTTGCCGCGAACAAATCTCGCAGGGCTCCGGGCGTCACGCCCTTCACCTCGCCGAAGTCCTGCAAATGGCCCTCGAACCCTCCCGCATTGCTGACCACCCTTTCCCGGAGTCACGCCTGGTTGCCCAGCGCGACGCCGATATCCGCTCCTCCATGAAGCGCGCCGGACTGGGATTGGGGGCGTTGGCCGCGGTAGCCTTGCTGCTCACTCGAGTCCGTAGATGTCACTGACTTATCAGCCACTTAGCTCGCCGCTCCCCTTCGCCTATGGTCCGATTGGAAGCTTTCTGGGACAATGGAGAGAGTCTCCGGCTTCTTCCAGTGGACTCGATTTAGAATCTGCAACGGCATTCCTATGGATCGCGAACGTACCGCCATGGTCGACAATCAGGTTGCTCGCGCACCCTCCGCTAAGGCTCAGCCGGCAACGGCGTTGTCGGCCGTAGCCCCATTGCACGGCTCGGTCCTTGTGCTGATTCAGTTCGACGTTTGCGAAGAGATTCGCCTCGACGTGCTGCGCAACATCTTCGGAGCGCGTACCGCCAACGCCAGCTTCAAACATCAGGCTCCGGGATACGTCCGCTACCAGCGTCCCCCCGTGGAGGAAACGCTGGAACCGTTGGTGCTCGAAAGCGGCGAGCGCCTCGAAGGCGAGATCAAGTATTACGACTACGGCGTGGTCAGCCTGGTCTTCGAGCTGCCGTTCTCCGGTGACTGGGACAAGCTGGTCCAACTTTCCTGCCGCTGGACTTCCGACACCAACTTCGAGCGTCTCGCCACGCGCGTCGTAAAACAGCGCCTGGAACGCGCCGCTCCCGCACTGGTCAAGCCTTACGACCTCAAGAAAGGCGAGTGGCTGCAAGAGGACTACTTCATCTTCCACGTACGCGAGATCGAAGGCGCGCCCTCGGCGAACGCCCTGCTCGCTGCCAACGGAGATCAGATTTCGCAGGTGGTGCGCGGCGAGATGCAGACGCTCTCCGACGGCGAGCGCCAGGAAATTCTGCAGTCGCGAATTTCCTACTATCCCAACGATCTGGCGGTGATTGGCTGGAACGCCGCATTCATTTATGACGATCCCGCCGGCGCCGAAACCGCCATCCAGCTCCTGCAATACGCCAACTCGCAGCTGCTTGAATTCCGCCACTACGATGAACTGCTCACCAAGGAACTGGAAAACGTCTACGACTTCCTCGAAACCGGCGGCACCGGATGGTGGTCGCGCTGGAGCACGGCGCGCGCTGCGTCGAAGCTGCACACCGTCCTGCTCGACGTGAACGAACTGACCGAGCGCGCCGACAACGCCATCAAGTTCCTCAGCGACATGTTCTCCGCGCGCCTGTACAAACTGGCCGCCTCCAAAGTCGGCGTGCCCGACTACAAAGACCTGGTCAAAGAAAAACTGCAAACCGCCGAAGATCTCTACCGCTTCATGGTCGACCAGTTCAACCAGAGCCGCGCCTTCGTCCTGGAACTGATGGTGGTCGTCATCCTGATCATCGAACTGGTCTACTTCTTCCGCGGCAAACCGGTCTAGCTCCATAGACCCTCTGGGACGGGCGACTCGCCCGTCCGGCGTTGGAAGTGGCATATCCGGATATATTTTTTTTTGACGTTGGTTGGCTAAGATCTTGGCTTCATTGGAGTTAGGAGCCGGAGATATCCCTGCATCTCTGTAAAATCTTGGGGAATAAGGACTTGCGGGCAAAATATTGCGAACAAGGGACTTAGCGCCATCGGAAACTGAGAATCCGGAAGTGCTTTTGAAGTTCCTGGAGAATTGCTGATGCATAGTCCCAACTTGGCACGTTTGAAATTCTCAGTAAAGGTTGTTCGTCACAGGGGTGGCTGTGGAAGACTGTGGAAAAATCGCGTCCGGGAGAGACTGTGGTGGGTTAGTTTGATTTCCACAGGCTAACGGAAATGGAGGACAACCACTGCGTAAACGATGGCGATTGCCCAAATCCAAAGGAATATTCCAGCGCAACGAACGTATGTGGGGTACTGAGGCTTCATGGGTATGCTTGAGAACGGAGACCATGCGAATTTCGTTTTCGCGTTCTTGCGTCCCCACGTCACCAGCATGTCCGTCCTAAATACGCACAGCCAACCACAGACCGCAAATCCGAGAATCATTACCACAAACCAGATGGTTTTGAAAGTTGTCATGCACCTATCTTTTCGCCGAGTGCTTTCAGGATAGGTCCCTTGTCCATCCGCTTTGTCATGGACGAGGGAAGTCCTGTGGAAATCAGACTGACCCACTACCGGAGAGAGCGCAAGGTTTGATGAAATTGGATCACTTTTTGGCGGCGCGTTTGGAAGCGCGCAATTCATGGACGAGGCGGTCTACGTCTTGCTCGCGGATGCCTTGGCGGTCGGCTTTAGAGCGGCCGTACGCGTTGATGTCGTCCCACCAGGAGCGTCGTTCGTAATGGCGAAGAGCCTCGCGAATGAGTTCACTCATGGTGCGGCTCTCTTTCTTGGCAATAGATTGGGCACGCTTCAGCATGTCGGGGGGAAGGGTGACGGAAAGCGTTCGGGTGTTCCTCATGGGAATATTGTATAGCAGGATTAAGCCATATTTGACATGATTCTGGATGACTTAGATTTTCTAGTAAGTCAAAAACCCCCAGGCACAGGCGTGTGGGGACGGATGGTAGACTTCGGGCGGGTGCATCGCGAGAACTCCCGGAATCGTCGGGGTTCGATTTTGGCCATAGGGGTCCTTCGACTGCGCGCGTCGGCTCGCGTTGCTCGCCGGCGTGCTCCGCTCAGGATGACAACTTAGCGGTGCTGCGAGGAGATTCCATGCGAGGACTAAAAGACAAGCGCGTCCTGATCACTGGCGGCGCGAGCGGGATTGGGGCCGCTACGGCGGCGCGGTTTCTGGAGGAGGGGTCGCGTGTTTGCGTGCTGGATCGGGACGAGAAGGCTTGCGAGCAGATTCGGCACGAGTTGCCGGGGCTCGGCGAGGCGATTATTGCCGACGTCACTGATCTGATGCAGGTGGAGGCGGCGTTTGGCGAGGCGATCCGGCTGATGGATGGAGTCGATGTGCTGATCAACAATGCGGGCATCAGCATTCGGCACAAGTTTCTGGAGATCACTCCGGAAGAGTGGGAGAAGGTTATCTCCGTGAATCTGACGGGAGTGTTTTATGTGGCGCAGACTGCGGCGCGGCACATGTGGGAACGTTTTTCGCCGGAGCGCGGCGGCGGAGTGATTCTGCAGACGGCGTCGACCAATGGGGTGATGGGATATCCGTATTACGCGGACTACAACGCGACCAAGGCGGGAGTGATCGAGCTGACGCGGTCGATGGCGCTGGAGCTGGCGCCGAAGGTGCGCGTGTGCGCCGTGGCTCCGGGATATGTGTTGACGCCGATGCAGCGCGCAGAATATTCGGACGCGATGCTGGAGGAAGTGAACGCGAAGATTCCGTTGCGGCGGCACGCCAAGCCGGAGGAGATTGCGGGGCTGTTTGCGTATCTGGCGTCGGATGACGCGGCGTATGTTACGGGGCAGGTGTTCACGATGGATGGCGGGGAGACTGCGGGCGGGCTGGCCAGCCGGTAAGGAGATTTCCGGGAATGCGTCTCAAGGATAAAGTTGCTCTCATCACGGGCGGGACTTCCGGAATTGGGGAAGCTACCGCGCTGTTGTTTGCCCAAGAAGGCGCCGAGGTTGCGATTACGGGACGGAATGAGAAACGTGGCGCAGCGGTTGTCGAGAGCATTGAGCAGGGCGGCGGCAACGCGGTTTTCTTCCCCGCAGACGTGAGTGTGGCGGGCGATTGCCGACGCACGGTGGATGAGGCGGTGCGTTCGTTCGGCAGGCTCGACATCCTGTTCAACAATGCGGGAGTTTTCTACGCGCAGACTGCGATTGAATGTTCCGAGCGGGAATGGGATGAGCAGATTGATGTCAACTTGAAAGGCACGTTCCTGATGTCGAAATTCGCGCTGCCGGTGATGATCGCGCAGGGGAGCGGCGTGATCATCAATAACAGTTCGGGATGGGGGATTGTGGGCGGCGATCGTGCGGTGGCGTATTGCGCATCGAAAGGCGGCGTTGTGCTGATGACCAAGGCCATGGCGATCGATCACGGCCGGCAGGGCATTCGGGTGAATTGCATTTGTCCGGGGGACGTGGAGACTCCGATGCTGCCGGCCGACGCGAAACTGCGCGGGTTGAAATGGGAGGACTACCTTGCGGGATGCGCCAGCCGTCCGCTGGGGCGGGTGGGAACGGTGGAGGAGATTGCCAAGGCCGTGTTGTTCCTGGCGTCGGACGACTCGTCGTTTATGACTGGTGCTGCGCTGGTGGTCGATGGCGGGGGAACTGCTGACTAACTTGCGCGACAACAAATTGAAAATGAAAGCTATCGTGTTTCTGGGCGGAGGGCGGATTACTTCGGCGTTGGCCGCGGGGTTGCGGCTGGCCGGGATATGACCGCGAGATTGTTGTTTACGACCGCCATGCGGAAAAACTGCGGGCGCTGCGGCGGGAATCGCGGGTGGAAGTGGCGCGCGATCTGAAGTCGGCGGTCGAGCGGGCGGAGATGCTGATCGTGGCGGTGCGTCCGGCGTCGGTGATGGGAGATGCTGGACGAAGTTGCGGCTTGCGGCGCGGCGCCGCCGAAGCTCTGCATCAGTCTCGCGGCGGGCATTCCGTTGCGGAATTTGCGGACGAGGCTCGGTCTTCCGATTCACTGGGCGCGTGCCATGCCGAGTCCGGTGTGCCGCATTGGACGCGGGTTGACGCCGGTAAGCTTTGATCGAAGCGTTACCAAGGCTGAACGCGTCCGCGTGCGGCGAATGTTTGCGCAGGTTGGGCCGGTGCTGGAAATTCCGGATCGTCAGATGGATGCCATTACCGCCACGCATTCGCCGAGCCATGGATATCACGCGCTGGCGACACTGGCGAAGGCCGCGGAACGCGCGGGATTGGGTCGTGCGACTGCATTGACGGCAGCGGCGCATGCGCTGGGTGATTCGATTTCTTATTGGAGAGAAAGCGGGGAGAGTCTTGATGATCTTCTCCACGAAGCGGCTACGCCGGGCGGGATCGCCGCGGCGACGATGGCGGCCATGGATAGGAACGGGTACGCGAGAGCGGTGGAGAAGGGGATTCGTGCGGGGATCAGGCGGGCGCGGATGAATGCGAGGCGGTGAGCGACGGCCTCAGCGGCTAAGCCGACAATCATTTGCGAATTTCCCCGGGTGTTCCTCTGCGCTACTTCTTCGGGCGGGACTCGGGAGGAACCAGGCCTGCCAGACGATAGTAGACCGTCAGTTGGCCGTAAACTTCGCCGGAATGCTCAATGAATCCGCAGGCGAAGGCGGCGACCGTAGTCTGCTGATTACTGAAGGGATCGACAACTTGATCGGACATGCCTTTGTCTGCCTTGGCCTTGATGGCGGCGGCGCCGTCCAAGAATGACTTCTTCACGAATCCGACCACCTCAGCTTTGGTTTTGAACGTGTCCCGTTTGGGATCGTCCATGCCGGGCATCTTCTGTCCGCGCAGTGCATTGATGAAAAACTCGTTGGCGTGGGCAGCGTGGATCAGCCGCTCGGCAAAGCTGTGCATGACCGGAGTGGGCTTGAAATCGTACTTGTCGTCGGGAAAATCTTCCGCCATCGCGATCAGTTTGCGTCCAATGTCGTTCCACTGCTGCAGCACTTCCTCCGAGGGACCCAGAGCCGGCTTTGGCGCCGCCGCTTTTTTCGGCATATCCTGCGCGAGCGCAGGGGTAAGCAACATAGCCGCAACACAGATCACTGCGGCAAACAATCCTGGTTTCTTTATCATGTTCCTCAAGTCATTCCTCCGCTGGTTCCACCGCATCTTACAGGAAGTTGCCCTTTAGGAGAACGCTCACTTGGCAGGATGCAGGTCACAGCAGAGTTCCTCTTGACGCAAGTCTCGATCGTTGTACAATGCGCGGGGGCTGTGCACAACCACTCCAATCATTCCATGCTGGAGGTGACCTGTGAGAACTTTGCAACGGGGCGCTCTTTTCTGTTTCTCGGCAGTGTTGCTGTTTAATGGCATTTCCGCCGGGAAATCTGGCACGGCAACAGACACTTCCAAGAATCAGACAGGCAAGGTTCGGACCTACTATATTGCGGCGGACGAAGTGCCATGGGATTATGTGCCCGGAGGTATGGACGGCATCTCCGCGATGCCCTTCAAAGCGGTTGGTCTCTTCATCGGCGGTACGAGTCCGGGCGGGAAGCCGGTCGAGAGACCGGTGCCCACGTCTTATGTCAAAGCGCTGTACCGCGAATATACGGACAATACATTTCACACTTTGAAGCCTCGATCCGCAGAGTGGGAGCATCTCGGTTTCATGGGACCGCTCATTCGCGCTGAAGTGGGAGACACGATTCGGGTCGTCTTTCGCAACAACGGCGAGCACGCTTATTCCATGCATCCGCATGGCGTGTTTTACGACAAGAACTCGGAAGGCGCGCCCTATGATGACGGAACTTCAGGGAGCGACAAGGCGGATGATGCGGTGCCTCCGGGAGGCACGCACGAATACACCTGGCAAGTGCCGGAGCGGGCCGGCCCCGCGTCGGGCGATGTCAACTCCGTGATGTGGATGTATCACTCCCACACTAACGAATACCGTGATCCGAATACCGGATTGGTGGGTCCGATTCTGATCACCGCGCGCGGGCAGGCGAAGCCGGACGGTTCGCCGAAGGGAGTCGACCGCGAATTTGTAGTTTGGTTTTCACAGGTTCATGAAGAGGATAGCTGGTACGTCGACCGTAACCTGCCAACGGTCGGGACCGATGGGGCCATTCCAACCTCTCTTACCAACGCCAGCACGACCGTTGTGTACCCTCACTTCGTGAAGTTTTCAGTAAACGGCTTTTCGCATGGCAGTATGCCGCTGCGCGCGCTCACCATGCACAAGGGCGAACATGTCCGCTGGTACCTTTTCAGCGGAATGAATGACTTTGACTTTCACACGCCGCATTGGCACGGAAATACTGTGGTCATCAATCAAATGCGGACCGATGTCACCGCCATGGCCCCGATGCAGATGGTGACCGCCGACATGGTGCCGGATGATCCTGGGATATGGTTGTTTCACTGCCATATTTCTTTCCACAACTCGGAGGGAATGACCGCGCGCTACGTCGTCACTCCTTAACCGCTTCAGTTTGGGGAGGGAGGGCGTACGCCAGCGGCTGAAGCCGAAAATCGTTTTGCGGATATACGGCACCCTTCGGCTCGCTCTGCGATCGCTCAGGGCAGGCTCAAAGACTGAAGTCGTGCCCTTCGCGTTTATTCTTTCGGCCTGTTCTTCCTTCTCTGCTCTTTCCCATCTCCCTGTTCTGCGTGTTCTTCTCGACTTGTGTTCTCGTTTCTTTCCGAAACGACGGGCTTCGCCCCGGCTGGACGACCGGGAGGGATGTCCTTAGGTGTGGCTTGCGTTACCTTAGTCATCGGGCTAGCTCGACAGGGGTCTGGCACAATGTCGAGGTGCAACACATCCCCGAAATGCTTCAAAGTCTGGCCCGCGAGATGCCTCTGCAATGGAAATTCTGACACAGAAATCGACTCGGCGGAGTACGCGGATCCGCGTGGAAATTCCGGTCAGCGTAACCAGCCTCGACCGAACCCGGCCTTTTGCTGAGAAGTGCATGGCACTGGTCGTGAGCGCGCAGGGATGTGGGTTTCGGAGTTCACGCGCGCTGCAAATGGAGACGCCGATCATGATCAGCGATTTGCCCGGGGGAGGCAGCGTGACAGGTCGGGTGGCAAACTGTTTGCCCCTGGGAAACGACGGCGCGTATTTTCTGATTGGGGCCGCGCTCTACACCCACGGAAATGTTTGGGGGGTTGCGGATCCTCCGGAAGACTGGAACGCTAGGGCCCAGAGTGCGGCTGCCGCTTCGGGATCCGTCAATAGTGAGGTTGCGACGCTGCCGACGAGTAAGAAAGTGTGGCCCTACAATCTTTCCTCCGAGGGCAATAAAACCAAGCGCAAGTAGGGCGCGCAGTTGGTTCGCAGGGGAAGGTTCGCGACTCCCGTTCCTGAATGACAAGACGCCGCTAGGTGGGTCTCTACGGGGTCAGCGGGCGGGCCAAATCGGCGCTGTTCTTTGGTAACTTCGCCAACGTCAACTACGCTGCCATACTTTGGCCTATGGCCGAAGAGTCCAATGCGACGGTGCGAGTTGGGTTAGGCGACGGAAACAAAACTTCCCATCGTCCCTTTCGCGTGAAGTTGCGCGGGTCGGTGCTGGCGCTGGTGCGGTTGCCGAATCGGCGCTCGGTAAGAGCGGCGTTCCATCAACTTTCGATTTCGGGTGGAATCATTCATCTGGAAAAACCGTTGGACGAGAAGCTGGAGGTGGAGCTGATTTTTCACCTTGGCGAAGATACGATGCGGGGCAAGGCGCAGATGCTTTTCCCCATGTGGGCGACACAAGGATGGATGCAGCCCTTCCGCTTCCTGGACCTCTCCGATGCTAGCCGGAATATTCTCGGCACAAATCTGAAGTCCTTTCTGGGCGAAGCGGCGAATCTGGGCGAGGCGGCGAAAGCCACCCGGGCCGCCGGCGCCTGAGCTATAGAATTCGTACTTGCTCAAATCCCTCCCGCAACTTTCTTCTGAACCTTCTGGCTACCTTCGTTACCCCAGTTACCTTGGTGACGCGGGCCGAAGGACCTATGATCGCCACCGGGTCCACTCATGAAACAACTCACCTTTGTAGTTTCCCTTACCAACAACGATAACGATTATCAGCAGGAGCAGGCCGCGGCGGCGGAGAGAACCGCGCGCCGCCTGGGCGTAGATGTGAAAATTATTCACGCCAGCAATGACGCACTGGCGCAAAGCCAGCAGTTGTTGCACTACGTGCAGGATTCCGGCGTAGCGCGTCCGGACGCGATCATGTTCGAACCGGCGGGAGGTACGGCGTTTCCGCAAGTGGCGCGGGCGGCGGCGGCGGCGGGAATCGGGTGGGTGGTGCTGAATCATGAAGTCGATTACATTCTGGAGCTGCGGCGCAGTTTTAAGGTTCCGGTGTTCGCCATCAGTTCCAATCACGAAGAGGTGGGCAAGATTCAGGGGCAACAGTTTGCGGCGCTGTTGCCCAAGGGCGGATCGATTTTGTATATCGAGGGACCGGCAAACAGTTCGGCAGCGAAAGAGCGATCGGTGGGCATGCTGAAAACCAAGCCGTCAAACATTCAGGTAAAGACCATGCGAGCGAACTGGACGGAAGAGAGCGCGTACCGCACGGTGAGTTCGTGGTTGCGATTGCGGACTTCCCAGGAAAGCCGCATCGACCTGGTGGGAGCGCAGGACGACAGCATGGCGATGGGAGCGCGAAAAGCGTTCAGCGAAATCGCCGAAAGCGAACGGGCGCGCTGGATGAAGATTCCGATCACGGGCTGCGATGGCATGCCGAAGACCGGCCAGACGTGGGTGCGCAATGGGACGCTGGCGGCGACGATCTTTATTCGTCCGAATACCGACCTTGCGATGGAGATGCTGGTCGAATGGTTCAAGAGCGGCGCCTCCCTGCCCGAACGCAAGGTGACGGATCCCGAGTCGGTGCCGAGACTGCAGGATTTGGCCAAAGCGGCGGGCGGCAAGATGCAGAAATCCGCCGGCGTTTAGGTTTTCGAATGAGATTTAAGGCGTCCCTCGGGGGACGCCATTTGTTTTTGTTTCGGAATGACGCCGGGAACGGACACGATTTCAGCGGTCCGTCAGATATTCTAGATTAAATTTCGCGGGCCTATAGCGCCGGTTAGAGCAGCAGACTCATAATCTGTTGGTTCCAGGTTCGACGGCTGGGAGCCAGGCGTGTCTGTCGACTTTAATTCAGTCGCCTGTAATCTGGACGCACGAGAATCGCAGTTGAAGATCCGATTCGATCCCGCGAGTATGCTCAGCTTGCGGTTAGTAACGCTGTGGGCTGGAAAGCTCAACGGGATTGGAGCAGTAGAACTTTCATAATCTGTTGGTTTCCAGGTTCAACATCCTGGTGGGATCCCACCGAGTACAACCGCCCTGACCGGGGTTATTGATGGAAGTATCTGCCTGACTGCGAGTTTCGAGGCAGCAGTTATTTCGGGGTCGAGTGTCTCCGTTCCCGTCTTTATCCAGTTTGTTGAATTCCGCTTCCATGAAGCTCATCCATTCGCGTTTCGATGATCCTGCCACTCTTGTCGGTGTCCAGCAGAAGCAGCAGTTCTTTAACATTCTGGTTTGCGTGGGCAAACTTGTCTCGCGGCGCGGGCGCGACATCGGTCGCCGCCATAGCGCCGGTCGCGATGAGCAGCGCGATCAGCAAACCTCTCCGGGTCATGCTTCGGATCATGCTTCGGATCATGGAACTCTCCCCTCCCGATTGTTTACCAGCGAAAAGATAATCTTCGATCATGAGATTTTGGCATACTTCCCTTTCATGAGAATGGTTACGTGGGTAACAGGATCGCCGCTTTGCAGGAGGAAACTTCAGTGTCTTTGCCGGAGCACCTTCCTGCGGAAGTCGGGCCAGAATTCGGGAGCCAGGTTCACGAAGCCGTTGTCGGCCACGTCAATCAGGAAGTGCATCAAGGTGGCGTTGCCGGTGCGGCTGGCGGCGGGGTAGTAGAGATTGGAGAAGCCGGCGCTGGCCGCGCTGCCCAGCACGTTGTCGAAATTGAAAGTGTTGCGGCCGGTGTTGTTGCGGATCACCAGCGCGCGGCTGATCGCGTAACCGGCGCGGTACTTCAGCGAGTATCCTTCGCCCTTGCGAAAGTAGCGTGGGTCTTCGTGGAAGGCCGACGCCACGACGAAATCTCCAAAGAAATTCTGGCTGGCGATGTCAGCGATAGAGGCGCCGAACCGCTTGCCGAATGCGGCGCCGTTGACTCCATACTTGGGGTCGGTATTGGTCACCTGGGAAAACGCGGCGTTGAAGGTGCCTCCGCCCAGAGTCAACGGGCTGACCGTTTCATGCACAAAGTTGGTCCAATATTCTCGCGTCGTACGAAAAGGGAATGACTGAGTGTGTGACACCGAATCTGGCGTGGCCCGAGGTTGCTGGCGCAGATTGCGCGGCATCCTGCGCAAGAATCGGGACACAGACACAAATCATCGCGGTGAATAGTTTGATCAACCATGCAGTCGCGTTTGAAGAGCGCAGCAAAAGGGCCCCCGGCGCCTTCCAAGGATTTGCAACCCGAAAAGCTCAATATTGGAGGTTGAGCAGGAAGCCACGGTTGGCAGAAATGATTTAGTCCTAAGAGGCGTCGCCTGTCCGCGTCGTTGACACTCTCCTATGCGGGAAGTAGAGTTGCGTAGGTTTCAGAAGAAAGCATGCGACTCGGACTGGAGGCAGGAATGAGGTCGACGCTACTATGGGCGACGTTTGTGTGTCTGGCCACTGCTTGCAGTCAAGGGCAGGATCCCACGAAGGTTGAGCCGAAGCACTACAAACTGGACTTCGAGAACGAACGGGTGCAGGTGCTGTCGGTTCACTATGGGCCGCATGAAAAGTCGCGGTTGCACGACCATCCGGGCGGGGTGGTGGTGAGCCTGACCGACGCGCACCTGCGCTTTACCGATGAGAGCGGGAAAACGCGCGAAGTGTTTTCCAAGGCCGGCGAAGTGCGATGGTATCCTCCATTCAAGCACCGAGTAGAGAATCTGGGCGATACTACCTATGACGGGGTCTACATTGGAGTGAAGGGTAAACTGGCGACGGCGTCGAACGCGTCGACGGAACCTTCGACTGCAACGCAAGAAGAAATGAAAAAGCTGGTTGCGGAATATCTTCTGGCCTCGGGAAAGCCGTGAGCAGGTTGAAGCGAAAGGCGCGACCGGGAACATCACGGTTCGAAACCTAAGGCCCGGAAATTCGATGAGGGCCATTCCAGAGCAATCTCCTTCTCATTCTAATTCTCGTTCTCGTTCTCGTTCTCATTGTCATTATCAATGCAAGGCCGCAATCCTGCTGGGCTTCGTAATCTTCTTCTCGTTCATCTATTTCTATGAAGGTGGGGGATGGAATCAGAACTCCCGCTTCGATTTGCTGCGCGCTATTGTCGAGCGCCATACCTTGCAGATCGATGCCTATCATGAGAACACGCAGGATAAGGCGCACTTTCAGGGACACTATTATTCCGATAAGGCGCCCGGGCTGGTGTTTCTTGCGCTGCCGTTTGCGCTGATCGCGCGGCCGGTGCTGCGGATGGCAGAAGTTGATCCGGAATCGGCGCGGGGCGAGACGGCGTTGTCGTACCTGGTCAGTGCGGGGGCGGTCGCGTTGCCGGCCGCGCTGGCCGGAGTGTGCCTGTTTTTTCTGGGCTTGCGATTCGCCGGGGGAAGCAGCGGGGCGGCGTTTGGAGCTTTGGTGATGTCGCTTGGCACGCCGATGTGGGCATACGCGAGTTTGTTCTGGGCGCATGCTCTGGTGGGAGCGTGCCTGATTTTCGCGTTTGCCTCGGCGCTGAAGCTGCGCGAGAGCGAGAGCGCCCGCCGCGATTTTCTTTGGGGGCTGGCAGTGGGGCTCTCGGCGGGATGGGCGACGGTAACGGAATATCCGGCAGCACCGGCCTCTGCGATGCTGGCATTTTTCGCGCTGTCGCAGGCATGGGAGCGCGGCAGTGCGGCGCGCTGGCGCGTGATCGCGGGGGTGGGCCTGGGGGCTGCGATTTGCGCGGTTGTTCTGCTGGGCTATCTGCACGCGGCGTTTGGGACATTTCGTCCGAGTTATTCCTACTACGACCCAAATTCGTTTTCGTTTATGCAGCGGCAAGGATACCTGGGACTGACTTATCCGCATCCGGACCGGCTGCTCAAGGTTCTGTTTGGATGTTCGCGCGGGCTATTCTTTGCATCGCCGGTGCTGGTGGCCGCCCCCGTAGGGCTCTGGTGGTTGTGGAAGGAGAAAGTGTATTCGGCGGCCGCGCTGGTGGCGGCGGCGATCACGTCGTATTACTTTTTGTTCAACGCATCGTTCTACTGGTGGAAGGCGGGGCTGTCGTTCGGGCCGCGATACGCGGGCGCGAGCATTCCACTGCTGTGCCTGGGTCTGCCGGTGGCGTGGAGACGGGCCACGCCGGCGTGGCGCCGGGTGATGATTGCTTTGGCTCTAGGCAGTGTGTTTCTGGCCCTGATGGCGGTTTCGACGACATCGCAATTGTCCATGCAGGACCGATGTCCGCTATTCCATTCGGTTTGGCCGGCATTCTGGTCGGGGCAGGTTGCGCTCAACCGCGGGTCGATGTTGACGGTTGCGGAAGCGGGATCGAACAGGGAGTATGGGGCGTTCAATCTTGGTCAGTTGCTGGGATTGCGCGGGCTGGCGAGTTTGATTCCGTTGTTGGCGGTGTGGGGAGTTGCGTCGGTGCTGTGGTGGCGAATGCGGCGCGCGGAGCGAACAGACTCTTTGTGAACTCGGCACTTCAGGTGTCTTTCCGGACTGTGTCAAAGCTTCTCTTTCGCCCCGCTGGGGCTTGGTATCTCCACTGTCACCCACGGCTTGCGCCGTGGGCTGCATTTTTCCGCCGCTTTGCGGCTTGATTGGTTTGCTTCAGCATTCGGGCTGCAGTGCACGGTCTCCGTGTAAGATAAATCTTTAGGATCATTTATGGCAGACGTCCAAATGGCGGCGGCCGAGATTGAGTTACTGCGCAAGGCATATGCGGCGTTCAACCGGCGAGAAATTGAGGCCGTGCTCGCCCTGATGCATGCCAATGTCGATTGGCCGAACGGGATGGAAGGCGGCCGCATGCTCGGAACCGCGGCCGTGCGCGATTACTGGAAGCGGCAGTTCGAGTCGATTGATTCGCACGTCGAGCCGAAGGGGTTCACCCCCGAATCTGATGGCCGGATCGCGGTCGACGTCCATCAGGTAGCGCACGACAAAGCCGGAAAGCTGCTGGACGACCGGATGATTCAGCATGTCTACGAAATTCGCGACGGCCTGATTCAAAGCATGGAGATTCGAGACTGAATTCATTTTGAGGATATTATGGCGCACACTGTTTTTTGCGTGAAGCTGAAGAAGGAAATGCCGGGGCTGGACGAGCCTCCGTTCGACAACGACTTGGGGACAAAAAGTTTACGACAATGTCTCGCAGGAAGCCTGGAACATGTGGACGGAGCATTGCAAGATGCTGCTGAACGAGTACCGGCTGAATCCGGCGCGGCGCGAGGATCAGGAAGTCATCGTCAAGCAGTTGGATCAGTTTTTCTTCGGGGAAGGATCGGCCAAGCCGAAAGAGTACGTGCCGCCATCGAAGTGAGGCTGCACACAAATTAACGAAGGCTCTAGGTGCGGCGTGTAGGGAGCTAGACACCTCGAAGCCTTTAATCGCAGAGAGCGCAGAGGAAGACGCGGAGAGCGCGGAGAAGAGGCGGTTAGAATTTTGCTCTGCGTTCTCTGCGTTCTTTCTTTGCGAACTTCGCGATCAAAAGCTTTTGCCTTGACGACCTGCGGAAAAAAGGCGTCGATACTCTTGCTGCAACGACGCTCTACTGCACGACGAGTTGGAACGTGGTGGAGGAGCTCGCGGTGCCCGACGTGCCTGTCACAGTAATGCTGTAGCTCCCTGGCGTCGTTCCTCCCGTAGGGGCCCGGTTGGCGTTGCCGCCGCACGAGGCCAGCCACAGCGTGGAGAATCCCAGAGCGACGATCAGTCCCAGGAAGCGCATGCCGCGCAGCGAGCGCCGCCGCGATCCGGCTGTAAATACAAGACCCAGCAATCCCGGCAACAGCGATGCGTAAAAAATTCGCATGCCCTGATCGGAGCGACGAAGCGATCCGACGGTTGGGGCGGTAGTCGCGATGTTGAAACTAACCTGCCCGGCCGCGTTGATCTGCGGGGGAATGGTGCAGATCGATCCCGGCGCAGGATCCGTGCAGGTGAAGGTGACGATTCCGGCTAAAGCCGTCGTTGAAGGTTACGTTGACGGTGGCATTCACGCTGGCGCCAGGAGTGACCGCGAAGCTGGCCGCGGTGGAAGCGAGGGTAAAGTCAGAAGAAGACGTCGTCGCAGCCCAGGCGTTGGCAAGCTTGCCCGCATCCACGGAGCCCAGACCGGTGACGAGGTTGTAGCCGGTAGTGGCGTCCGCGTTGGAGGCTTGGAAACCAAGCACGCCAGTGCTGGGACACCGCGACGCCGCGGGCTGGACCGACGGAGTACCGGCTGTGCAGTAAACCTGGTCGTCGCCGGTCGTTACCGAGTGGAAAGCGCCGTTGGTGGAATTAGCCGCCGCCAAGCTATATAGCATGGGGTTGATATTTCCCAATCCCGTCGAACCCAGCTTTTGGTTGAGCAAGGCTACGATGCCGGCAAATATCGGAGTGGAAACCGACGTTCCCCCGATGATCGAGTTCAAATTGAGCGAATTTGTGATACCCGCGGCGCCCCCGGGGGCGCAACTGCTGCCCGTGCCGCTGTCGCCCAATTCCGACAACTCAGTGCAGTAGATATAGCCGGGAAAATTCGGCGTCGCCAACAGAGAGACATCGGGCGTGAATCGTGCGGGCGCCTGCCCGGAAATCGTTACCTTCTGCCAGGAGGGCTGGGCGAAGCCGGATACACATGCCGAATTGTTCGAGTTTTGAACGGCGCAGTTGCTTGCTCCCCCGCCGGCGGAAGAAATGCCCTGGCCTCCCTGAAGGGAGAAGTCGCTCTGCACGTTCTGGGCGTTTGTAATGGGAACCCAGCCGGTCACCGCCGGAGGGTTTGGAGGGCTTGCAGAGCCCGTAGTGCAGAATTCAAAGCCACTGCTCCCTGAGGCCTGCTGCTGGCAGAACGTCACAAATTCGGCATCGTCATTCCAAGCAAGTTCGGGAACGTATTGGGTCGCGGAGCCTCCGTTCGTGCTGTTGGTTGTGCCCCAGAACGTGCTACTGCTTAAATCGGCCAAGGAGATCGCTGTGCCGCCCACACCGGTGACTTCCGGGCTGCTCGCGGGATAACTCACGGCAAGGCCCCCCTGGGCGGAGGCGCCGTTTGGATCGACGCTCGCGCCATTCGTGCCATAAGGAGCATCAGGATCGCACTCAGCCGCGCCGCTGTCGCCGCTGGAATTCAGGAAGGTGATTCCCTCAGCGTTCGCCTTCATGAGCTCCTGTTCATCCGACCGGGGTAGTCCCGGCTGCGGAACAGAAATGTAGTTATCCTCGAACTCGCACAGGCCATAACTCAAGCTGATCACCGGCGCGAGATTGTTGTCGATTGCGTAGTAAGAACGAAGTGAAGGTGTCCGTCGAATTCACATAGATGATCTGAGCGCCGGGAGCGGTAGCTCCGGACCATTCAATGTCCAGATCGGCCTCACTGATGTCCCCGTTCGTGGAGAGTCCGGGGTCGGTCCCATCTAATACATACTGAAAGTGGGGATCGTTACACGCCGTAATGACTCCGCCGGAGTTGGTGGTGCAACTGATGGCGGTAAGCCCGAAGCCAGTCCGGAAGTCGGTGATATCCGATAAGTAAATATCAGTCTGTCCCATTACTGCTAGCTTCTGACCAGTCCCGTCGACGCCTAGCGCGCTAATGTCATAAATCGTTGCGATGTCGCCCGGTGCCAAAAACTGGCTCTGAAAACTGGAACTGTAGTAGTACGGCCGTGCCACCGAATTCCGCCGGACGTTCATGGGCCGGGGCTTGAAATCGTGCAATCCGCGAATGCCGGTGACGATTCCACTCATAGCCGCGGGAATCTTCGGCGCAGTGGCATTCGCATAATGCAACTCGCCATTGACGTTATAACTGTGGATTTCAGTGCCGAACGCGCTTTGTATTTGCGCGGCGGTGCCGTTGAAAGAAATCCAGTTGCGTCCGCGCGCCTCGTGAACCATGCTGAATCCCTGCAACTTCAGCCAGGCAGCCATCTGCTGCACATCATTCTGGCTGAGGCCGAAACGCTCGGCATATTGCTGCGGGGTCAGCCATTTGTGGTAGTTGGACGATTTGGGGTCCTGCTGCTGGGCGAGAAGTTGATTGAGGGCTTTCTGCTGACTTGCAGTGGGCACAGTGAGCAGGGTGATCGTCCCCAGGCGCATCGCCGGATCAACCGGCCCCTGATCGTACTGCGGCAACGCTTTGTGGTGGACATTTCCGCGCAGCGTAACTGTCTCGCCGCTGGTCAATGCGCCGGTAATGCGGTCCGGCGTGGCGGCATGGCTCACGGTCGAGAAAACGCTGAGGATGATCAGGAGAGCGGGTACGGTTGACTTCACCAATCGCATGAAAGCTCCGGGGGAGTAGGAGATACTGGCTATATTTTAACCTTAATAAGGCATGTTCCTATTCGATAAGACGGTTGCCGCGAAGGTTGTATTGCTGACAAAAGATGACACAAAAGATGACAAAAGATGGAAAGTCCAAGCCTTAAACCCGGCATTTGGGCGAAAGTTGCTTCGAATTTAGAGATAAAGTTTGGTGAACTGAGGCCCTCACGGCCCGCGTCCAAGCTTGGAAAATCCCGGATTTCTGGCCTGCTGCCGTATACTGCCGGTGCGAATCTTAGCCGCGCATGCCTCCGCCAGACGCCGCCCAATCTCGCCTCGCTTACATCGACTGGATGCGCGGGCTGGCCTGCCTGCTGATGTTTCAGACCCACTGCTACGATTCCTGGCTGAGCCCCGCGGCGCGGCAAAGCCGTTTTTTTATGTACTCCCAGCTGGGTGGAACCTTTCCCGCTCCGCTGTTTTTGTTTCTCGCCGGAATGTCATTCGCGCTGGTCACGGAAAAGTTGCGCCGGAAAAATCTTCCGCCCGCGCAGATCGCCCGCACCACCATTTGGCGCGGCGCGGAAATTTTCGGCTTCGGATTACTCTTTCGCCTGCAAGAGTATCTCGTCGCCTGGGGATGGGCGCCGAAGAGCGACCTGCTTCGCGTCGACATTCTCAACACGATTGGCATGTCGATGATGCTGATGGGAGTGGTCTGCTGGTTGGCTCTGGTCATTACGCGCGACAGGCGCGGCCCGGGGATGCGCGTCGCTTTAGTGCTGACCGCCGCCGGGACTGCTCTTCTCATTTCCCTGCTGACGCCGCCGCTGTGGACTACCTGGCGTCCGACGTGGTTGCCGTGGCCGCTTGAGTCCTACGTCGATGGCGTCCACAACCTGGGAACTCCGCAAGCCGGACTGTTCCCCGTTTTTCCCTGGACGGGGTTCGCCTTCGCCGGATTGGCCGTGGGATTCATCCTGCAAAGTTCGTGGGCGCGCGAGCGGGAACCGAGAGCATTTTTCTCTCTGGGCCTGGCGGGCAGCCTGCTGATCGAATTCGCCCGCTGGCTGGAGGCCCAGCCGCGCCAACTCTATGCGGTCAACGATTACTGGCGTACCAGTCCCAGTTTTTTTCTGATTCGCGTGGGAATGTTACTGGTGATTCTGACCGCGGGCTACGTCTGGTGCCGCTGGGGCGCAGGAGCGTGGGGATTCAGTCCGCTCATTTTGCTTGGCCAGGCGTCTCTGCTGGTCTACTGGGTACACCTCGAATTCGTCTACGGCCGCGTCTCAATCCTGCCGAAGCGGGCCATGACAATCCGCGGCGCGTCGGCGGGACTGCTCATCATTTTTTTGGCGATGCTGGCTCTGGCCTACGTTCGCACCAGGACGAAAGGCCGCGGCGCGGAGGCGCTGCCGTTGTTGAATCGCGCTCCGGCGCGGATTTGATGCTGGGAAAGCTTTCGTTTGGCCGAGAACTTCCAGGCCCGACTTTAGCCACGCCATTGTTAGCTGCTTACATGTATATATTTGTACGTACAATATGGTACTTTCTACCCGAACGCTTAAACTCGATGGCGTCCCGTGCGTAGGGTGCCCTTTCCGGAGCCGGAAACGGCCCTGGCTTCGACGATCGGTGGGGGAGCCGAGGGACAAGTCGACCGCGAAACAACTGCGTCTCCTGAAGGCCGTAAAGGCCCTTCAACGACTTTTCAATCACTTACACGAAGACTCAACAACTTAAGGGAAGATTTGGCGCGAGCCAGTTGGGTCAAAGAGCGTAATCGCCTGGTTACGACAGTTATGTCGTCAGCGACACGCGACCGTGAAAAGATTGATCTTCCTGCAGTTTCACGAAAACGATGCACACGCTCATCGAAAGCATATTGTGTTCGCCCTGGCTGTGGGGCGGGATAGCGATCTGTGTTTTACTCCTATTGTGGGATGAAAAAAGAAAGACACGCTTGAAGCCCTCTTCAGAACACCCGCGCCCGATAGCTGCGTTTGTGTTCATTTTTTCGCTCAGTTTCTTCATGGGGCTGCTAAAAATTAAATTCCATGCCTGGAGTCACACGACACCTAGCTGGTGGGCACTGATTTCCCTGCTACCTGCGTCATTCGCGGCTTACCGAGAAGGCAGCAGGTGCAAGCAAAATCGCCAACCACACACCTAGTTGTCGTTAAATCGCCATTACGCTCATTGAGGTATGCTCTCCCCATCTTTGGAATCCGGTTTCCAATGCGCGGCTTGTGGAGAATGGAATACGACATTCGGTGGACGAGTCTGCCGGACGGCGGCAGAGCTATGTCGAAGACTGTCAGGTTTGCTGTAAGCCGAATGTTCTTCGCGTCGAGTACGACAATTCATCGCAGGAATTTTTTATTACCGCGGAACTGGAATGAAAAAACAGACCTCAGACTTCGAGACCTCAGACTTCAGCTGGCTTCATCGGAGCAGCCCAGCGGTTGGCCTGAGGTCCGAGGCCCGACGCCTGAGGTCCGAGGTCGCATATTCGCTCTCACTCCCGTCTCGCGTTATAGTTACTTGCTCACGGAAAGGTCGACCGCAATGGCTACTGGCTACGGCGCTGGCAGGATGGTGGCTCACAATATGGTGACCACGCAGTTTGAGCTTGATGGGTTTCGGGTGACGCGGACGTTGGGCGTGGTGCGCGGCATCGTGGTGCGTTCGCGGTCCATCTTCGGAACCATCGGGGCGGGCTTGCAGACGCTGGTTGGGGGCAATATTACGCTGCTTACGAACTTGTGCGAGAAGACGCGGGCGGAGGCCTTCGATTTAATGCTGCAGCATGCGGCCGAGTTAGGCGGGAATGCTGTGGTGGGCGCGCGCTATGACGCGACCGAGGTCATGCAGGGGGTCACGGAGGTGCTGGCTTATGGCACGGCTGTGTTCGTGGAGGCAGCGAAGTGACAACTAACCGCAAACAAATTTCAGGTGGCACCAGGTGGCGTCGAACCTGCCTTTTTCAACGCTGCCGTCTTTGAAATGGAGTTCATATTCGCCCGCGGAACTGCTGTTGTCGATGAACTTGTCGAGACGCAGACTGCCGGAAGTTGCCGCCTCGCATTTCGCCGGACTTAAACAACGAATCGCTCCAACCTCGGTTGCACGCACCTCGACGGAGTACGGAGCCGACTTCGGAAGGTCTTTCCAAATGGAAATCTTAACGAAGGGCTCGCTGTACTTTCCGCACTCACTCTTCTCCGCGGCGAAATAGAAATCGAGCGCGAGTGCATCGGTCGGTGCGCAGCCATACTGCGCATAAGAGAAAGGGAAATGGGCGGGGGATCCAGCCTGCGGCGTGGAAGTCGCAGATTCGGGTAGAAGGAAAACCGCCAGCAGGCAAACGGTCGCGACAGCTTTCATCCACAGCTTCAATTTCGTGCCCTCCGCACGCGCCCGTTCACTCTTTATAGAGGAATCCTGCGACTAACGAGGCCAGGATCGCGCCCAGCCACATGTCGATCATCCAGCCGAGGGGAAGAGCGCGGCCCACGGCGGACCATTCGGCTTGGGCGAAGTTGTCAGGGAAGCCGGCAAAGAAACCTGCGAGAAATCCAACTTTCAGCGCGGTGCCGGGACCGGGACCGAGGCCCGCACGCGCCCAGGCATAGAGATGGGCGATCGCGATGGCCATAATAAACAGCGTCAAGATCCAGGCGCCTGCAAAAAAGGGATAGCGCGGTGTCTTCAGAAAGTGCCCGGCATTCTGCGCGCCGATGTACCGGGCGTCGGTAATCACGAACTTGCCAATGATGAAGCTCCACAGCGTCCAGACCACACCTCCCGCCAAACCGCCCAGCCAGATTCTGCCTCTGTTGAATGCCATGCGACACCTCCTCGAAGTGGATTGAGAACAGGGCCCTGGGACAAGATGCGCGAAGTGTACACCAAAACAGCAGCAATCGATCTCCGGTAGCAACTCCGCCCGAATTGCCTGGGTCCTTCGGTCCGCAGAAAGCGCGGACTCTCAGGATGACAATGTCCGACAAAGGTCCAAAGATCTGATGAGCTGGCCATGGGCAATCGCTGGCTTCGGTCACTGAACACCTTAATTTCCGCAACAGAATCCGCACCCATCGCGGAGGTCAAGAGAATTCGAAGCGAAAGGATAGCGAAGGAACCACAGCCGTAAACGCAAGCCCTTGTGGTCGCCCGATTGGTTAACCACAAGCCTTCGTAGTTTCCCGAAACAGTGTCCAAGTGGGTAGATGGACCCTCAAGTTTCTGCTTGACAATAAACGACTTAGCGCTAAGATGTGGTACAAAGTGGTACGAAGTGGTAGAGAGAGTTAAGGCCGTGGGACGCTGGAGCTGAAAACGAGGAGCCGGTGGAAAACCGACCCATAAGCACGATAGACAGCCCGAATCGCCCGAGTTTGAACGAGTTTTGCGGGTTTTTGACCTCCGGAGTTGTGGTGGCAGAGATCCTTCGGCGACAAAAAGCGTCGCCCCAGGATGACGCGGGGCGACGAAAGGCATGTCGCCTCAGGATGACAGGTACCGAAAATGTTTCGCGGCAATCATCCAACCCGGGTCGACGAAAAAGGACGGCTCAAGGTCCCGGCCGAGTTCAAGCGGGTGATCGACGAGAAATACGGTCAGCAATTCTACATCACAAGTCTGGATGGCAAGGTTGCTCAAGTGTATCCCTTCGAGGAATGGGAGCGGATCGAGCAGAAGCTGGCAGGGCTCTCCAATTTCAATCCTACGAAGAAAAAGTTTCTGGACCGGACGAACTACTACGGGCAGCAGGTGGAGATGGACGGGCAGGGACGGTTGTTGCTGCCGCAGTTGCTGCGCGAGACCGGGCAGATCAAGGGCGAGGTAGCGGTTCTGGGGAATTTGACGTATCTCGTGGTCAGGAACCTGGAGCTGTTCAAGCGGGAGATCGAGGAAGAAAAGTTCACGCCTGAAGATGAGAAGACGCTCGACGAATTGGGCATCTAGTGGACCATCGATCGGACGGGGGATCAACAGACACCCCTCAGGGGGTTGGGCATGGTGGTGGAAGAGGACGCTCAGCAAATCATGTTCCCGTTCTTTTAAAAGAAGCGATCGACTTTTTAGCCGTGCGGCGGGGTGGGACCTATATCGACGCCACGGTGGGCTTGGGCGGACACAGTTACGAAATCGCAAAACGCCTCGGCGCACCGGGACATTTGATTGGCCTCGATAAGGATCCTGCAGCGCTGGACTTTGCTCGGATAAAGCTGGCGGGCGAGAAACTCGTCGTTGGTCCTTCGTCGTTGGTCGTTGGCGAAGGACTAACGACCAACGACCAACGACCAGACTGGCCGACGATTACGTTGCTGCATCGGTCATTTGCGGAAGTTGCCAAGGGTCAACGACCAGCGACCATCGACGGTTTGCTGGCCGATATCGGCGTGAGCAGCCTGCAGTTGGACGATGCGGCGCGCGGATTTAGTTTTCAGGCGGATGGACCGCTCGACATGCGGATGGACCCGCGGTCGGAGCGTAGCGCCGAACAAGTGGTAAACCACCTCGACGAGCGACAGCTTGCCGATGTGATTTACGAATTCGGAGAGGAAAGGAGGTCGCGGAGAATCGCCAGAGCCATTTGCCGGTCGCGGCCGATACGATCTACCGCACATCTTGCGGATGTCATATCAGCCGCGGCCCGGCCAATGAATCCGGTTCAAAGTAAGTATGAACAGCGGCGAATTCATCCGGCGACCAAAACTTTTCAAGCTCTTCGAATCTTCGTAAACCGCGAACTGGACGATCTGAAGGCAATGCTGGAAGCGGCGCCACGGATTCTGAAGCCAGGAGGACGAGTGGTGGTTATCAGTTTTCACTCGTTGGAAGATCGCATCGTAAAGGATGCCTTCCGCGAGGGTGCGATAAAGGACAAGTACTTTCGAGTGCTAACCAGGAAGCCGGTGACGGCAACTGAATTAGAAAGCGATCGCAATCCGCGGGCACGCAGCGCGAAATTGCGAGCGGCGGAAAGAGTTTAAAGACGGCTTCCGGCTCTCGGCTTCCGGAACGGCCAGGTAGGCGGAAGCCGAAAGCCGGAAAGCGGAAGCCGAAAGCCGGCTTTTAGAGTTGGCTCCGGAAAAACTGCCGGAGTTCCCGGCACAGCTGTAATGGCGTGCCGGGCCCTAAAGATTCAGGTTGGTACTTAAGGCGGACAAAGATCCGCTGGTAGAAAGGGAGCCCGGAGTCCGGAAGCCGAAAGGTGAAAGCCGGACGCCGGGTTCACGGGTTCCGTGGTAGGAATCCAATTTGAGGTAGCGGGACATGCACACAGGAACAATGATCAGCGATTTGGTGACGACGGTAGAGCGGGCCGAGCAGAAAGTGCGCGAACTCGCTATGGAACAGGAACTGCATACGATCTTCGCCATGCAGATACCAGTGACAGACAGAGACCACATGTTCATGGGGGCGGCATAATGGCAGCAGCAGCGGCAACAATGCGCAGTGCGTATCCCGAGACCTATTCCGAAACCTATTCCGCGAAAAGGACAGGTCGTCGGTCGTTTTGGACCGGTACGCCCGAGATCTACTTCTCCAAGGCGATCGACAATTCCCGTCTGGTCAAGGTGGAAGATCCGCGCCGCAACCGCGAGATGAAACAGTTTGGCACCGCACTGGCTTGCCTGTTTCTATTGGTCTTTACCTATGCCTGGCAGCACTTCAAGGCAATCGAGTACGGCTACCAGATTGAATCGGCCAAGCGGGAACTCAGCGAAAGAACCGAGATGAATCACGCGTTGCGTCTGGAAGATGCGTCGCTGCGCGATCCCGAGCGCATTGATGTTCTGGCGCGGCGGATCGGGCTGGTACCGCCGGAGCCGGGGCAAGTGATCCGCATGGACGCTACTTCAGCCGATGGTCAAGGTCCGGTGATGGCGAGCGCCGCTCCGGTGATGGTGATCCCGGGGCAGTAGATTGTGTGGCCAGAGATTGTGTGGGAGGGTTTGTGTGGGTCCGGGTCTTTGACCCGGACGGGCTGAGCGAAGCTCGGCTGGATCTCGGCGGCGGCCTGTCTGTACGTGGGCCGCCATGTTTGTCTGACGGCAAAAAGCAACGCAGCGGTCTTGATGGAAACTCCCTTCGGCGCACCGGTGATGTGCAACTCCAAGGGATCCTTCGACTCCGCATGCCGATTCGCTTCGCTCATCGACATGCTCCGCTCAGGATGACAGGGCGGAGGAGGCGAACGAGGAACGACAAACGGCGAATGACCAACGACTAACGACCAGTTTCAATGGCCAACAACTCCAGCCTCGGCAAGAACTCTAGACTCTACTTTCTGGGCGCGGTGATGCTGCTGTGGTGCGTTGCGATTTGTGGCCGGCTCGTCTTTCTTCAGGTTTTCAGTTACGGCAGATTCATCAAGCAGGCGGGACACCAGCAGCAGCGCGCCATCCCGCTGGCCGCCAAGCGCGGAGTCATCTACGACCGCGCCGGTCATGAGCTGGCCATGTCGGTCCTGGTCGATTCTGCGTTTGCGGTGCCCACCGAAGTTAAGGATCTTCCGACCGCGGTCTCTCTCATAACCCGAATTACCGGCGACGACTACAACGTTGTGCTCGCGGATTGCCGCGCGCACAGGACATTCTGCTGGGTGGCGCGCAAGGCCAAGGACGAAACCATCCAACGTATCAATTCGCTGAAGCTGCAGGGAATTCATTTCCAGAAGGAACCGAAGCGCTTCTATCCCGCGCGTGATCTTGCGGCGCAGGTGCTCGGTTCGGTGGGCATGGAGGATTCCGGCCAGAGCGGCATCGAGCATGAGTTCGACGATCAACTTCGCGGAAGCCCGGGAAAAATGTTCATCTCGGTCGACGCGCGCCGGCAGTGGTTCGCTGACGTTGAGACTCAACCTGATCCGGGCGACAACCTGGTTCTAACCATCGACAAAAATATTCAGTACGTCGCGGAAAAAGAACTGGACCAGGCCATTCAAGATACGAAAGCGATCGCCGGCACGGTGATTGTGGAGAATCCGCACACGGGAGAAATCCTGGCGCTCGCCAACCGGCCAACTTTCAATCCGAATCTGCGCAAGCAGATCACTCCCGGCGCGCTGACCAACCGCGCGGTGAGTTATGTCTACGAACCTGGGTCGACCTTCAAGTTGGTGACGATCTCCGCGGCGCTTGAAGAAAAACTCACGAACCCGAATGAAATTTTCGATTGCCAGATGGGTTCGATTGTTTACAACGGCATGCGCATTCGCGACTCGAAGCCGCACGGCTTGTTGCCGGTGTGGGGAGTGCTCGCGGAATCGAGCGATGTGGGGTCGATCAAAATCGCGTTGCGGTTGGGCGAAGATCGTTACTACAAATACATTCGCGCCTTCGGATTCGGGCAGCGGACCGGGATTGAACTTCCCGGCGAGACTCGCGGCTTGACTAAGCCTCCGAGCCGCTGGTCGAGAGTTTCCATTGCCGCCATTTCGATCGGCCAGGAGATTGGCATTTCGCCGATTCAACTCGCCGGACTAGTCTCGACCTTTGCCAATGACGGCGTGTGGGTGGCGCCGCGCATTGTTGCTGGAACTGTACAGCCGCGAGGCACGCCGCAGACGGTCGCATTTCGTCCCGGCGCGTCGCATCGGGTGATCTCCTCGTACACCGCCGCCGAGATGCGCGCGATGATGCAGAAAGTTGTGCTCGAGGGCACGGGCCGCAAGGCAATTCTCGAAGGCTACACGTCGGCGGGGAAGACCGGCACGGGGCAGAAGGTCGATCCCGCGACGGGGGCCTATTCGAAGACAAAATATGTCGGATCTTTCGCGGGATTCGCTCCCCTCAACAATCCGCAGATCGTGGTTGCGGTGATTCTGGATTCGGCCGTGGGACTTCACCAGGGCGGGCAAGTCGCTGCGCCAGTGTTCCGGCGCATTTCGCAGCAGGTGCTCGAATATCTGCATGTGCCGCATGATCTGCCGCTGGCCCCGCAACATCAGTTGCTGCTGGCGCAGGCAAAGACGAAAGACAAGGACCTGGAAGAAGGAACTCCGGATCATCCCGGCGAGACGCTGGAAACCGCCGAAGTAAACGGCGATTCTTCGGATGCAGCGAAGCCCAGTGTGGCGCGGGCGCCCACGCCCGCCAATGCCGCAGGTAATGGAAACGTCATGCCAGCGGTAATGCGCGAGCCAGTTCCGTCTAATGCGGTCATCGGTGCGCGGAGCGACGAGGTTGCCGCGAAACCTGCAGACGCTGCGATCCAAGCGAAGGAAAAATTGCCCTCTACCGGAACCGTGGTCCTGGATGTCGAACAGGGCGGAATCGAAGTGCCGTCGTTCGTGGGCAAGACCGTGCGCGGTGCGGTCGAATCCGCACAGGACATTGGCCTGCAACTCGAAGCTGTAGGCAGCGGCCTAGCGCGCCAACAGTCTCCTGCTGCGGGCACGCATGTTGCCGCGGGAGCGCGGGTCACGGTGCAGTTCGGACGGTAGGAAAACTACTTCAGCTGCGCCAGTTTCTGGGTTGCGAGTTGTCCCGCTTCGGCGCCGGGATTTTCTTTCTTGATCTGCTCGTAGAGCCTCTTGGCTTCGAGAGGTTGGTTGGAGTTCTGGTAGAGTTCGGCCAACTGCAGTTGCGCCGTCACCTTGCCGACGGAGGCGGTGGGCTTGCTGATTAATTCCTGATAAAGCGCAATGGCATCTTTCGGGCGATGGGTCTGGCTATAGAGCGAGGCAAGAGCGGACTTGGCAACGGCCGCAACCTCTCGGTTGCCGGTGGAAGCTACCAGTTTGAAGTTGCGCTCGGCGGCGGTGTTGTCATTTAAATTCGCCGCAGTCACACCGAGGAAGTAATGAGCCATATCGGCGGTACGGGTGTGGGGATACTTGTCGACGATGGCCTGAAACTGCTTCTGCGCGGTCTGGGCGCGTTCCTTGGCCGAAGTGAAGCTGGGGACGTCTGGCTGAGCGGGGCTCCCTTCTGGACGGAGTTGAGTATCCATGGTGCGCACCGCCTGCGAGAGGTCGAAACTGGCCTTTTCGTCTTGCGCGCTCAGGTAATACCATCCGCCAATCACGGCGGCGAGAACGATGGCGATGGCGACTGCGGAAATGATCAGCGTGCTGCGGTGGGCGACGGTCCAATCGGCAGTTTTCTCGGCGGCGTCGAAGGTTACACGGCTGAAGGCATCCTGTTTCAGTTGATGGCGGGTTTCTGCGCGCACGGACTTCCCTTCTGATTAGAACGGTGGGCTGGTCGAACTAATAATGACAAACTAATAATGACAAACTAAAAGTCTAACAGGGGCCCATCGGCGCGTAAAGTGCGGATCGACCTGTGAATGGCTGCCGGCGTCCTGAGTGGATTGCAGGGATCCTTCGGCCCGCAAAGAGCGCGGGTCGCAGGATGACAGAGCGCTTTAGGAGGTCACGCTACGCTGCTGCGGGTGAGGTGTCGGTGACCGCGATGGGAGTGGCGGGCTGCGAACTTTCCGCGACGGGCAAGCGGACGCTGATGAGGGTGCCGGTGGCGTTGGAGTCGATTTCCAGCGTGCCGCCAAGCTGGCGGAGTCTTTCCCGCATGCCTCGGATGCCGACGCCGGGCGTGCCCGAGGAAGACATTTCTTCTCTTTTTTCGGGCGGGATGCCTTTGCCTTTGTCCGCGATCTCGACAAGCACTTCATGGTCGCGCTGACGAAGGCGGATATGGGCGACCGGACTTCCGGAATGGCGATGAATATTGGTGAGGCATTCCTGTACGACGCGAAAAACAGCGGTCTCGGATTCACGGTGCAGGCGTCCGAGGTCCTCGGGGAGATCCAGATCAACATGGATTTTGCTGCGGACAGCGAATCCGTCGACATACCAGCGAAGGGCAGACGAGAGGCCGGCTTCATCGAGTAAAGGCGGATGCAGCAAATGAGAAATCGTGCGAACTTCCGTGGTCATTTCATGGACCAGACTCTCACTATCGGCCAGGGCATTGGCCGTCTTGGACAGACGCTCGATATCGCCGCGGACGGCGGACAAATTCATGTTTAGAGCGGCCAACATCTGTCCCACGCTGTCGTGAAGTTCGCGAGCGATGCGGCGTCTTTCTTCATCCTGCAACTGGAGCAGGCGTGCGGAAAGTTCTCGCAGATTCTGATTCGCAGCGTCCAGGTCTGCGGTTCGTTCCTGAACACTGGTTTCGAGTTCTCCCTGCGCCCTGCGCAGTTTTTTATTTTGCCGCCGACGGGATTCGGCCAAGGCAACGATCACGAGAGAGGAGAACAGGAACGCCAGCAGGGAAACGAGCTCGGCCGGGGTGAGAATGCGAAAGTTGTGGATGGGAGGAATGAATCCGTAGAGCCCGTTCGCGAGGGCTAACCCGATGGCGACTATGGATGGTCCGATGCCGCAGTACCAGGCAGAAAAGGCGATTGCGGGGAGAAGCAGGACGTAGGATACCTGCTCGCCGGCCCACGCATGGAGTGCGCTGCCAACCACAAGCGCGGTCACAACCGCTGTGATTGCGAGGGCATACTGCAGGAGGGTGGTTCCTAGGTTTCGCTTCGAAAGCGTAGGATTAGTCCCCATGGTTGCATCCTCAAACGTCGAGTCCTACGAAAGCAAGGAGGCGAAGGGCAGATCGCGAGATGACACAGCGACAATAGCGGTAATGATAACAGGAGCGCTCGGCTCGGGAGAAGACTCTAAATTCTTTTGGGCCGCATCGGCGAGCGGGGAATCCGAGCATCGCGGACTTTGTTCTGTTCTGTAGTCGGGTTAAGAGGCACCTGTCTTGCGCCAGGCGTGCAGGTTGATCGCGCTCATCACCATGCAAAATATATTGGCGGGAATGAAGCCCAGTTGATCGGTTCTGAGGCCGATGATGCACACCACTACACTATTGACGCCGGCAAGTGCCCAGCCTTCGCAGCGTCGCCGGCCCACCAGAATCGTGGACGCGACGGTTAACACGCAAGACAAATAATCGAGCCGAAACACGGATGAATGTCCCCCAACATCATTGTGGGTGAAGAGCGGCGGTCTTGACAGTGCTGGTGTCCTTTCGTTACATGACTGAGGTCACTTGCTGGGTTTCAAGATGAATTTTCCTGGAGGATCCCATGTCGAACGAATGCACCCATCTGAATCAGATCAAAATCAAGGAAACGAGCACGCACGTCTGTGAGGAATGCATTAAAACCGGCGACCGCTGGGTTCACTTGCGCCTGTGCCTGGTCTGCGGACATGTGGGCTGCTGCGACTCCTCGAAGAACAAGCATGCCACCAAACATTTCAAAAAGACGCACCATCCCCTGATCCGTTCCAATGAGCCTGGGGAGTCCTGGGTGTGGTGTTACGTGGACGAAATCGAACTGGACGACGTCCTGTCGTAAGAACACTCCACTTGATGCGACCGAATCGGAGTTTAGTTATCTAATCAGACTGTTCAGGAATCCCTGATTTTCTCTTTAAGCCGAAGAACGAACATGGCGAAGCCGATTCTGCTGACCGTGGACGACGATCCCGATGTGTTGCGGGCCATCGAGCGCGATTTGCGTTCGCAGTACGGCGCGGGCTATCGCGTCCTGAGCAGCGACTCCCCGGAAGGCGCCCTCGATCTTCTGAAAGGGCTGAAGGTTCGCAATGACGGCGTCGCACTCCTGCTCGCGGACCAGCGTATGCCTCACATGGATGGCGTGGTTTTCTTGCAGGAGGCGCGGAAGATATTTCCCGACGCCAAGCGGGCGCTGCTCACCGCCTACGCCGACACCAATGCCGCGATCAGCGCCATTAACCAGGCTAACCTCGACTACTTTTTCATGAAGCCGTGGGATCCTCCCACCGAGCACCTGTATCCTCAGCTCGACGACTTGCTCGACGATTGGCAGGCTTCGTACCGTCCGGCGTTTCAGGGCATCCGCGTATTGGGCACGCGATGGTCTCCGCGATCCTACGAACTGAGGGATTTTCTGGCTCGCAGCCACGTTCCGTATCAGTGGATCGACGTTGAGGGTTCGGCCAATGATCCGGAAACGAAGCGGCTTCTCGAGGCTCTCGGGCCCGACGCCACCGACCTTCCCATTGTTTTGTTTTCGGATGGAACGAAGCTTCTCAATGGCGTGCCGTCAGAAGTAGCGCAAAAAGTAGGATTGCGTACCCGCGCCGAAACCAGCTTTTACGACTTAGCAATTGTCGGCGGAGGACCAGCCGGTCTGGCCGCCGCTGTCTATGGCGCGTCGGAGGGTTTGCACACCGTAATGCTCGACCGGGAAGCTCCGGGGGGCCAGGCAGGAATGAGTTCGCGGATTGAAAACTACCTCGGATTCCCCGCCGGTCTCAGCGGGGGCGATCTGGCTCGCCGGGCGGTGGTGCAAGCCAAGCGTTTTGGGGTTGAAATCCTCGCTCCCCAGGAGGCCGTCGGCGTCCGCACCGAGGGCCCTTACCGCATTATTAAAGTGGCGGACGGCAGCGAGATTTCCTGCCACGCTTTGATGATCGCAACCGGAGTGCAATGGAAGCGGCTGGAGGCACCGGGCATTGACCGGTTGCAAGGCGCCGGCGTTTACTATGGCGGCGGCGCCACCGAGGCTTTGTCCTGCAAGGGCGAGGTGGTGTACGTGGTTGGTGGCGCGAATTCGGCAGGCCAGGCGGCGATGAATTTTTCCAAATACGCGGAGCGCGTCGTCATCCTGGTTCGGGGAGATTCGCTCTCCAGCACCATGTCGCAATATTTGATTGATCAGATCAAGGAGACTCCGAACATTCAACTGTGGACCCATGCCGGGGTTGCCGAAGTTCACGGCGAAACCCACTTGGAAGAAATTTCGGTCCTGTGTTCGGACACCGATAAGATCGAACGCGTGCCGGCAAGTTCGATGTTCATCTTTATTGGCGCGCTTCCGCGGACGGACTGGCTGGCGGGCACAGTCGAGCGCGACGAGCGCGGATTCATTCGAACCGGTCCCGACCTGATGCAAGGTGGACAACGTCCCAAGGGTTGGGCGCCCGATCGCGATCCCTTTCTTCTGGAAACGAATGTGCCGGGTATATTTGCGGTGGGCGATGTGCGGCACGGTTCGGTCAAGACGCGTAGCCTCAGGGGTTGGTGAGGGTTCCGTGGCAGTGCAATTTATTCATCAGTATTTGAGCAAGGTCTAAATGGTCGAAACATCCGAACTGCTTCGCGTCCCTGTATTCGCTGACTTGCCGGACGATCAACTCGCCTGGTTCCTCAGCCAGTCGCAGGAACTGCATCTCAAGGCGGGTGAGGTCTACTCACGCCAGGGCGATCCGGCCGATGCCATGTTTGTGCTTCTTGAGGGTATTTTCCAAGCTCGGGGCGAACTAGCGGGCGAGACCGTCATCTTTAGCCTGGAGCCGGGCGACGTTACGGGAGTATTGCCGTTTTCGAGAATGAAGCAGTTTACAGTGGGCGGGCGAGCTGAGACCGACAGCCGCGCCCTGCGATTTCCCGCCTCGAAATTTCCAGAACTCATACAGAAAATGCCGGAACTCACCCAGCGTCTGGTGGGACTGATGTCGGACCGGATCCGCGAAGCGACCCGCTTTGAACAGCAACGCGACCGGCTTGCCGCGCTGGGCAAATTGTCAGCGGGTCTGGCTCATGAACTCAACAATCCTTCTTCGGCCGCGAAGCGCGCGGCCAGCCAGTTGCGCGAAATTCTAAAACGGGTCCGCGATGCCAGCCATGACCTGGGAAGTCGCGACCTCACCCCAGCACAGAAGTCAGAAATTGAGAAGTTGGAGGCTTCGCTGGTCCAGGTGGACGGCCCGCCTCCGGACGCGCTCACCATCAGCGATTTGGAAGAACGGCTCGATTCCTTGCTTCGCAGCCATGGACAAAACGATTTGTGGCAGCTTGCGGCCGACCTCGCCCGCAAGAACTTCAAAGTTGAAGCGCTGGAACAACTGTTCGCCCATCTTGACGCGGCTACCGCGCGCGCGGCGCTGGTGCGAATTTCGGCTTCCCTGGAAATCGCCGACTTGTTGAATCAAATTGAGAGCAGCACTTCCCGAATTTCTGAACTGGTGGGCGCGATCAAGGAATACACTTTCATGGATCAGTCGCCCATCCAGAACGTCGATATCGTAAAAACCCTCGAGACCACGCTGACCATCTTGAATCACAAGCTCAAGCGCGGAGTGGAGGTGCAGCGGAATTATCAGAAGACTGCGCTCTTTGTAAATTCTTTCGGCAGCGAACTCAACCAGGTCTGGACCAACGTTATCGACAACGCCATCGACGCGATGGGCGGGAAAGGCGTGCTGCGGGTACGAGCCTTTCGCGAGGACGATTGCGTTGTGGTCGAGATCGGCGACAATGGCCCGGGAATTTCCCCGGAAGTTGAACCTCACATTTTTGAACCATTCTTCACCACCAAGGGAGTCGGGGAGGGAACCGGGCTTGGCCTTGACACGGTCCAACGCATCGTGAAAAAACATCGCGGCAACATTCAGGTGATTTCCAAACCCGGAGACACGCGCTTCCAGGTTCGGCTGCCCTTGTCGGAAAGCGTGGCCCGAGGCTCGATAGCGTCCACTCCGAAAAGGGGCTAACAAAGAGGGGCTTATGAATTCTTCACTCGCCCTGGGCCTTGCATTCAGTATCGGAGTCGTAGCGGGGCTGCGGTCTTTCACAGCGCCCACGGTTGTGGCCTGGGCGGCGCATCTCGGCTGGATCAATCTTCACGGCTCTCCGCTGGCTTTCATGGGATCGGCGTGGGCAGTAGGCATCTTTTCGATTTTGGCGTTGGTCGAACTTGTAGCTGACAAACTTCCTAAGACGCCCTCGCGTACCGCTCCGGTCGGCCTCTGTGCACGACTCGTCACCGGCGCAGTGAGCGGCGCGTGCCTGGCGGTGGCGGGCGGCGCGACAGTTTGGCTGGGAGCGCTGGCCGGAGCCCTCGGTGGGATTGCTGGAGCATTCGGCGGCTATCAGGCGCGGGTCGGACTGGTGCGCGCCTTGCGCGTACCGGATTTCGCGGTCGCAATCCCGGAGGACGTGATTGCCATCGGGCTGGGATTGTTCCTGGCTTCGCGATTCTGAATCAGGCGACTAGACTCTTTCCTTGGATCCCCCGCTGCCAATCATCTGAGGTGTACTCATGAACACCGTGGAGAAATACGATGCCCTCATCATCGGGTCGGGGCAAGCCGGTACACCGCTCTCCATGGCCCTCGCAGGGGCAGGCATGCGTACCGTTCTCATCGAACGGAAGCATGTCGGTGGTACCTGCGTGAACGAAGGATGCACCCCCACGAAAACCATGGTCGCTAGCGGCCGTGTCGCATATCTGGCCCGCCGCGCCGCCGACTATGGAGTGCAGACTGGACCGATCAGCGTCGACCTGGCGAAAGTTCGTCAACGCAAGCGAAAGATTGTCGACAGCTTTCGCAATGGAAGCCAGTCGAAGATTGAGAAGACTCCCAACCTCGATTTGATCTTCGGCGATGCAAGCTTCAGCGGTCCTAAGACGGTCGCGGTCCGCTTGCAAGATGGCGGCCAGCGCACAATTTCAGCGAAATACATTTTTATCAATGCCGGAACGCGCGCCTCGCGTCCCAAGCTCGATGGGCTAGACAAAGTATCTTTTCTCGACAACATCTCCATCATGGAACTGGACCTGCTTCCGGATCATTTACTGATTCTCGGCGGAGGCTACATTGGACTCGAATTCGGCCAACTGTTTCGCCGCTTCGGCAGTCGAGTGACCATCATTCAATCCGGCAGCCAGCTGCTTTCGGAAGAGGATCAGGATATTGCTGAAGAAGTTACCAAGATTCTGCGCCAGGACGGGATTGAAGTCTTTCTGAATGCGAAAGCAACTCACGTCGAGGAATCGGGCAAGAACATCCGATTGGATGTGCAGTGCAACCAAGACTCGACCACTCTGGTAGGCTCACATCTGCTCGTTGCCACGGGCCGAGTGCCGAATTCGGACACGCTGAATCTTGCCGCAGCGAAAATTAAAACCGACAACCATGGCTTCATTCAAGTGAACGACCGCCTGGAAACTACCGCGGAGGGCATCTACGCGCTGGGCGATATCAACGGCGGTCCCGCGTTTACCCACATTTCGTATGACGACTTTCGCATCATCCGCGCCAACCTCATCGAAAAAAAAACTGCCTCCACCAGGGATCGTCAGGTGCCCTATACCCTCTTTATCGATCCTCAGTTGGGCCGGGTCGGTCTTACCGAAGCGCAAGCTCGCGCGCAGGGCCGCGACATTCGCGTGGCCAAGATGCCCATGACCCGCGTCGCACGCGCCCTTGAAGTCGACGAAAGTCGCGGCTTCATGAAGGCGATCGTGGACAGCGAAAGTAATCAGATTCTTGGCGCTGCGATCCTCGGCATTGAAGGCGGTGAAATTATGTCCGCCATTGAGATTGCCATGATGGGGAAGTTGCCCTACACCGCATTGCGCGACGGTATTTTCGCCCATCCCACTCTGGCCGAGTCGCTGAACAATTTGTTCAGTGCGATGGACCGCGGTTCATAAATCACAATACGAACTTTCTGGAAGGAGACAAGCTTGCATGGATGTGTACTTGATCGACGGCACTTATGAATTGTTCCGGCACTTCTTCGCTGTGCCGTCCGCGAAAGATGCGAACGGACAGGAAATCGGCGCGGTGCGGGGTGTCCTGACGTCGGTCGTTTCCATGCTCGAGCGCGGAACAACTCATCTCGGAGTCGCGACCGACCATGTCGTGGAGTCGTTTCGCAACGACCTTTATCCCAGATACAAGACCGCCGAAGGCGTGCCTGCGGAATTGCTGTCCCAATTCCCAATTCTTGAGGAAGCGCTGGAAGCCATGGGAGTGCTGGTGTGGCCCATGGTCTACTACGAAGCCGACGACGCGCTTGCCTCCGCCGCGGCAAAGGCCGCGCAGGATCCGCAGGTCCGCCAAGTGATTATTTGTACTCCGGACAAAGATCTCGGTCAGTGTGTCGTAGGCACCCGAGTCGTACAGCTGGATCGCCGGGCAGAACATCGTGCGCGACGAAGCGGGCGTCATCGCGAAATTTGGAGTGACGCCGCGATCGATCCCCGACTATCTGGCCGTAGTCGGCGACAGCGCCGACGGCTTCCCCGGCGTGGCCGGATGGGGAGCGAAGGCGGCAGCGCTGGTGTTGTCCCAATACTCTCACTTGGAACTCGTCCCGAAAGACTGGCGACAATGGCATACATCGATCCGCAGAGCCCAGCGGCTCTCTGAATCGCTGTTCGGCGCCTGGAACGATGCTCTGTTGTTTCGTACGCTCGCCACTCTTCGCCTGGATGTGCCCGTCTTCGAGACAGTGGAAGACCTTCGCTGGACAGGTCCTCGCC